>NZ_JASSVS010000009.1 GCF_030250645.1 Marinobacter azerbaijanicus | reverse complement strand
GATGTCTCATAAAAAAATAACCGCGAGCCATGTCGCGGCTATTTTGCCAGCTTCGGAGGCTGTTTTCACACAGCCTCATATGCCCGGCTTTTTTCATACTCGTTTCCGCCTCGATTCAGAACGCCGGAACCACGGCTCCTTCGTAGTTCTCTTCAATAAAGTTCCTGACGTCCTCAGAGGTCAGCGCTTCGGCCAGCTTACGGATGGCCTCTTCATCAGCACGATCCTCGTGGGCCACCAGGATGTTCACGTAGGGTGACTCCGCACCTTCAATTACCAGTGCATCCTCTGTCGGCTTCAGGCCCGCTTCCAGTGCGTAGTTGGTGTTGATCAGCGCCAGGTCCACCTGGTTCAGGATGCGCGGCAGCGTCGCGGCTTCCAGTTCCTTGAAGTCCAGATTCTTGGGGTTGTCAGCAATATCACGGGGTGTTGCGGTGATCTTGCTGTCGTCTTCCAGGGTGATCAGGCCGGCTTTCTGCAGCAACAACAGGGCACGGCCGCCGTTGGTTGGGTCGTTGGGAATGGCAACGGTAGCGCCATCTTCAAGCTCTTCCAGCGAGTCGATCCTGCTGGAATAGGCGCCGAAAGGCTCGACGTGAACCCCCACAACACTCACCAGATTGGTACCGCGGCCATCGTTGAATTCGTCCAGGTACGGCTGATGCTGGAAGAAATTGGCGTCCATCCGCTTCTGGTCCACCTGTACGTTCGGCTGAACATAATCGGTGAATACCTTCACATCCAACTCGACACCCTGTTCCGCCAGCTTCGGCTTAACGAACTCCAGGATTTCAGCATGGGGTACCGGCGTTGCCGCCACGGAAAGTTTTTCCGCAAACGCGGCGGAAGAGAATGTTGCAACGGCAGCCAGCGCTACCAGTGTCTTCTTGAGTTTCATAAGTCTTCTCCTGTTGGATTCCGTAAACAATGTCTTCAGGCTTGGGAGTACGGCAGGAGGTGGGAGGCCGCTTCCGAAAAACGCCCGTGAATACGTCCATGTAGGGCTCGGTCGCGCCATCCATGGCGCTCCACGTTTTCGGAAGCGGCCTCCCACCCCCTGCCTATATCAAGCTGTTGCTATCTGCGGCTGAAATATAAGACAAGGCGATCACCGGCCATTTGCAGAAGCTGCACGAAAATTACCAACAAGGCGACAGTAATTACCATTACATCGGTCTGGAATCGTTGATAACCGAAGCGGATGGCCAGATCGCCCAAGCCTCCACCGCCGACAACGCCCGACATGGCGGCATAGGACACCAGCGTAATCGCGGTAACCGTTATACCTGCAATGATCCCTGGCAATGCCTCAGGCAGCAGGGCACCAAAAACGATCTGCTTTACGTTTGCCCCCATGGCCTGCGTGGCTTCAATGATGCCCCGGTCTACTTCCCGCAGGGAGGTCTCCACCAGGCGGGCAAAGAACGGAGCGCCGCCAGCGACCAGGGGCGGAATTGCACCGGCAACACCAAGAGATGTACCGATCAGCATCACCGTGAACGGTATCATCACGATCAATAGGATAATAAAGGGCACTGAGCGCAGCACGTTTACCACGAACGACAGCACCGCATAGGCTATGGGCTGCTCCAGCAGCTGCCGCTTGCCGAACAGGAACAGCAGCACGCCAACCGGCAAACCAATCAGCACGCTGAACAGCAGCGACATGCCCACCATCACCAGGGTGTCCCAACTGGCCCAGCCTATTTCGGTCCAGTCGACGTTGGTGAACAAACTCTCCATCAGGGCTTCCATCAGCGCAGTACCTCCACATGGACATCCGCGGCTTCCAGCGCCTGCATGGCGGTATCAAGATCTCCGCCTACCAGTGACAGGGTCAGCTGGCCATAGGGGGTGTCCTTGATGTGATCAATGCGGCCGGAGAGGATGCTGAAATCCACTCCCGATTCCCGCGCAACGCTGCCCAGCAGGGGCGTGTAAGTGGACTCGCCGCGGAACGTCAGGCGCAGGATGCGTCCTTTGGCGTGCTGGAGATCCTGTTGCATTTCTTCCCGGTCAATATTCTCACTTTCGAAGACGAAGTCCCTGGTGGTGGGGTGTTTGGGGTGCAGGAACACGTCACTGACCGCACCCATTTCCACCACCTCGCCGGCATCCATGACCGCTACCCGGTCGCAGACTCGGCGTACCACGTCCATTTCATGGGTGATCAGTACGATGGTCAGGCCCAGTTCGCGGTTGATGTCTGCCAGCAGCCTCAGCACCGACTGGGTAGTTTGCGGATCAAGGGCACTGGTAGCTTCGTCGCACAGCAGGATTGTTGGGCGACAGGCCAGGGCCCGGGCGATGCCCACGCGCTGTTTCTGGCCACCCGAGAGCTGTGAGGGGTACTTGTTCGCCTGATCCACGAGGCTGACCCGCTGCAACAGTTCATCCACCCGGTCACGGATTTCGGTTCGGGAATAGATGCCGGCCAGCTTCATGGGAAAGGCGATATTGTCCGCCACGGTTTTCGAGGATAGCAGGTTGAAGTGCTGGAAGATCATGCCCACTTTGCGGCGAAAGGCGCGCAACTCACTGGCGTTATAGCCGGTGATGTTTTCATCATCGATCAGGATACGGCCGCCTGTAGGCGGTTCCAGCAGGTTGATCAGTCGCACGAGGGTGGATTTCCCCGCGCCGGAATGGCCGACGATGCCAAACACCTCGCCGGTTTCGATGGTCATACTGGTGGGGTGCAATGCGGGGATCGCCCGCCCGCCTACCTGGTAAGACTTCTGTACCTCATCAAATACAATCACAGCTCTGCCTTGTGAGCGCCTTGTCCGCGCCTTGTGGGCGCAGAGTTAAAACCGACGATTATAAACCAATCCGGGATCAAACCCGAATCCGCGCCCTTGGTAGATCCCCTTACACCATCCACCACCTGACACAGACTGCCTTACTGGACTAAACTCGTCCTTCAAAGGAACCTTTTATACCCCTTCCAAGGCGCACGATATTTTGACCACAAAAAACGAGACTCCGCCCTCAAGGATGAACTCCACCCAGGCATGGGTCACCTACCTGAGCAAGATTGAGCTGCCGGTACTGGCAAATACACTCCGCAGAATCGACGAGCTGACCGACAGCAGCAATAGTACTGTCAACGAACTGGCCAACGTGATTCTCAATGATGCCCAGCTTACGTCCCAGGTCCTGCGGCTTTCCAATACCGTGTTCTACAACCAGACCCGTACCCAGGTCAGTACCGTAAGCCGGGCAATCACCCTGATCGGTTTTGATGCCGTGAAATCCATGGCCATCTCGTCGCTGATTGTCGATTCCCTGCTCAAACGTAACGACCGTCCGCACCTGTTACGGTGCCTGGCCCGCGCCATTCACGCTGCGGTTCAGGCCCGCTGCCTGCTGCCCAAGCGTAACGAGCATGCTCTGGAAGAGGTCTTCATCGGTGCCCTGTTGATGAATATCGGCGAACTGGCATTCTGGTCCTGTGAGACCGATCAGGCCAGTGAACTTGAAGCCAGACTGCGCGCCGGTGAGCCGCCGGTAGAGTCACAGAAAGCGGTGCTTCACACAACGTTTGCCGAAATTACCCGGGGCCTGGTGGAAGCCTGGTCACTGGGCCCGTTCATCAAGGAGGTGGTGGCACCGGGTCAGGCCAACTCGAAAGCGGCCAGCCTGGTACGACACACCGTTGAGATGGCAAAGCTGTCCGAGAACGGCTGGCGCGGCAAGGACATGGAAGCCGTGATGGAGGCGCTGGGCAAGGACATCGGAGAAAACCCCGCCGTTGTCAGGGATAAGCTCAAGATCAACGCCGGTGAAGCGGCCCGGGTCGCGGTTTCGCTGGGCATCCCCCAGGTCACCGCACTGATGCCCGGCAGCCAGAGCGACTCCGGGAAGGACGCCGCCCAGGCTCCGGAAGTAGACCCTGTCCTGCAATTGCAGATTCTCAGGGACCTGACCCACAGCCTGACTGACAAACCGGATATCAACGAAGTGTGTCAGCTGGTGATCGAAGGCATACACCGGGCGGTGGGCATGCAACGGGTCGTGCTACTGATGAGCGACCGCAGCGGACTGCAGCTGATCCCCCGAAAACTCGGGGGCAAGGGCACAGAAAGCTGGAAAGAGAACTTCACCATCCGCAAGGACGGTACCGGCCCGCTGGGCGCACTGCTGCCTCACGCCAGTTGTTACGTCTACCAGCCCAAATCAGGGATGGAAACTGTGCCCTATGATCGCTGGCTGGGCAATGTGCCTGCACTGGTGGGCCCACTAAAGGCAAAGGGGCGGCTTGTGGGCCTGTTCTATGCCGATAATGCCGCCGCCGACTACGTGCCATCCGATGACCAGCTTAGCGCGTTTGGTCACTTCGTCCAGAATGCCCAGCTTTGCATAACGTTGCTGTCCAATAGCTGACCCGCCACGGGCGGATCAGAGCTCATACAGCTTGGCCACGTGCAGAATCGGCCCCGTAGGTGCGCCGGTTGGTGACCCGCCCACCGGCTCCAGGCTGATGGCAAGGGTTCTGCTGCTGCTCAGCAGTTCCCGGGTTTCGGCGTCGAGGGTCACCTGATAGGTATCCCCCACGGGCATTACTCCCAGCGACACTGGCTGGCCGTCTTCCGGCACGATCCACAGTTCGTAGTCCTTACCCTTTTCGGCCGCCGTTGCGGCAACGGGACGCAACTTCAGTCGCCTTTCAAAAGCGGACTCACTCACCAGCCATAGCGGGTCGGTCAGCTCCGCCTGCACAATGGCACCAGACAGTCGCTCGTCATCCATGGGCACCGGCTGCTGCAACAGGATGACCGCCAGAACCAGCGCGGCCGCTGTTGCCACCAGGCTCCATCCGGGCCACAACCAGCGTCCGGCGCCATCATTGGCCGCTGTGGCCGACAACGCTGCCTGGCGCCTGGGCCAGAGTCGCTGCTCAATACCAGACCACACCGACGCCGGGGGTGCTTCTTCCTGTATCTGTTGCCCCAGATATCCCAGCTTTTCCTCCCAGAACCAGACCTCCTGACGGACCCGGACCGACTCCATCATCCAGCGTTCAAAGCGCTGGCGTGCCGCCCCGCGGAGGGACCCCAGAACATATTCGGCGGCCAGTGCCTCTATTCTTTCCGGTGTTTTTTTCATCGTTCCAGGCACCTCTTCAAGGCCATCAACCCGCGCCGAATCCAGCTTTTGACAGTCCCGATGGGGGAGCTCAATGCCTCAGACAGCTCATCATGGGTAAAGCCCCGGTAATAAGACAACAGGATACTGTCCCGCTGGGCCTCGGACAGCTCCTCGAGGCAGCCAGTGAGCTGTGCGGCCCCTGCGGTGCGAAGGGATACATCCAACGGTCCCTCGCGGCCGTCTTCTAACTGTTCAAGGTGGCTATCGCCCGCTGTCTGCTTCGACTTTCTGGCCCTCATCAGGTCCAGAGTACGGTATCGCGCAATCGTCAGCATCCAGCTCAGGGGAGCTCCACGGTCATTGTGGTATTCACCGGCATGGTGCCAGATCTGCACGAAAGCATCCTGCACTGCCTCCTCCGCCAGGTCTCGCTGATTTGCAAGTTTCAGACAAAGACCGAACATCCTGCCGGAGATTTTCTCATAAAGTCGCTGGAATGCCTGCCGGTCTTCACGGGCAACTGCAACCAGCAGGCCCATGAGCTCATCCTGTTCTGTATCAATGGCCGTCATATCCGAATTCCAATGGTCTGTTTTCAGGATCTATACGCACCTTACGTTCAGTATTGCCGGAACGATGCACCCTGAATACGACAACAGCAATTTTTTTATCAGGGGTGCATCTTTCTCTGCGCCCTCTGCGTTCCCTCCTCTGCAACACCCACAACAGAAGAGGAAAGCGGAATGAATACACTCTTTAAACGCTCCGGCCTCGCACTAGCTGTAGCCGGCCTGTGCCTGACCACTGGTCTGGGGCATGCCTCCAGCCACCGGGAAGCACCCTTCATCACAGAAGTTCCAAAAGTCGACGGTACCGATTTCTATATGTTCCGCAGTTATGAAACCGGACGTGAAGACTTCGTCACCCTGATCGCCAACTACCTGCCGCTGCAGGACGCCTACGGTGGGCCGAACTACTTCGATCTGGACGAGGATGCGGCTTACGAGATCCACATCGACAACAGCGGCAATGCACAGGAAGACATCACCTTCCGTTTTCAGTTCTCCGACACGCTGAACGACATACAGCTGGCCGTTGGGCCTGACGGCGAGCAGGAAATGGTTTCCGTGCCGCTTAAGAACATTGGCGACGCCAGCAACGGTGATAACGTTCAGTTCAGCCAGGAGTACACAGTAGAGGTTATCCGGGGCGATCGTCGCACCGGCACTGTGCAGACAGCAACCAACGCCAGCACCGGCACGGATACCTTCGCCAAGCCGCTGGACAATATAGGCGGCAAGTCGTTCGCGGACTACGAAAGTTATGCCAACACGCATATCTTTGACATTGCCATTCCCGGCTGCGGTACCAATGGTCAGGTATTTGTCGGGCAGCGCAAGGAAGCCTTCGCTGTTAACCTCGGCGAAATCTTCGACCTGGTCAACACCAACCCCCTTGGCCCCCGTGATGGCGAAGGCCCGGGCGATCTCGCCGACAAGAACGTGACCTCATTCGCCCTGGAAGTGCCCACAGACTGTGTCACAGGCACGGCAGCCACGGCCTCGGGCGACCCGGTGATCGGTGGCTGGACCACTGCCAGCGTTCGTCAGGCCCGGGTACTTAACCCGGCACCAACCGCAAACGGCAAGGGCGCCACGGTCGAAGGCGGTGCCTGGACCCAGGTATCCCGTCTCGGTATGCCGCTTGTCAATGAGGTGGTGATCGGGCTGAAAGACAAGGACCGGTTCAACGCCAGTGAGCCCAGGGACGACGGTCAATTTGCCACTTATGTTACCCATCCCACGCTGCCTGAACTGTTGGAAATACTCTTCCCGGTAGAGGCGCCCAACAACTTCCCACGCAATGACCTTGTCAGCGCGTTCCTGACCGGTGTTCCGGACCTGAATGGACCCGACGGTGTCACAGCATCGGAGATGCTGCGCCTTAACCCGGCGATTGCTACCACTGCACCAGGCAGTCAGAACGACCTGGGTGTGCTTGGCGGCGATAATGCAGGCTTCCCCAACGGCCGTCGCCCGGTGGATGACACCGTGGACATCGCGTTGCGCGTTGCCATGGGCGTGTTGGCCGATCCCGCGGATGCACCGGACGGTGACCTTGAATACACAGACGGCGTCCAGCTGGATCCGACGGAGCTCAGGGAAACCTTCCCGTACCTGGCCACCCCGATCGCAGGGTCACCCAACAGCTAACAGGAGGCCATGATGGGTTTACTACTTAAAACAGCATGTCTGGTTGTGGTGACTGCGGCACTGACTGCCTGTTCCAACGACTCCAGCAGTAACCGGGCGCCAAGGCCGGACCCCGCTGTGGATTTCACGACTTTCGTGAAGACACAGATTGAAAACACGGATGACACCCGTGAAGCGGTCCTTATCAACAATCAGGAGTTCAGCTTCAATGACCAGAACAATGAACAGGCTTTCGACGATCTGTTCATGCAATAAGACCCAACGTCGGCTCTCAGCGCACCTGAAGCCGGCGTACACATTCCCTGCCCGGTCGGGCAGGGCTTTTTGTGCCGGGCTGTTATTGCTGAAGATGTTGGCGGGGCTGGCTGTTTTTTGCGCCACCGCAACCGCTTCGCCGGGGCCTATCGAGACAGAGTTCGACAACACCGAGATTCTTGTAGAGTTGCCGGAGCCGGCGCTTACCGCTCCAGCAGCTCCGGATTCACCAGAACAGCTGGCAGGCCTGGTTCGCCGCCAGATCGACCGTGCCAGAAGCAGTGGGGACCCGCGTTTTCTTGGCTATGCCGAGGGTGCATTCCAGCAGTGGCAGGGAGATATGACAGGCCGGCTCCTGGTGCTAAGGGCCACCCTGGAACAGAGCCTCCACCGTTTTGACAATGCCCGGAACGATCTGGACACCGTCATCACCGGAACCGGCGACCCACAACAGAAAACCCAGGCAATACTGCTGCTTGCCAACATGGAAACCGTACAAGGCAGATATGACGCCGCGGAGACCCACTGCAGGCAACTGCAACAACGCTATCCCGGACTGATTGCAGACAGTTGCCTCGCCCAGTTACGCGCCCGTACGGGCAGCCCCCGAAAAGCCTACCAGGCACTCAAGCGCCAGACTTCCTCTGCCAAGGCCGACATCACCAACAGGCTGTGGGCTGAGGGCACCCTGGGAGATATTGCAGCGCAACTGGGCATGCCGGAAGCGGCCGAACACTGGCGAGCGGTACTCAGTGTGAGCCCCGACGATCTCTATACCCGTGCCCAACTGGCTGACTGGCATCTTGGTCAGAACCAGACCGACACCACCCTGTCCCTGACCGAAGGCTATGAGAAAGTGGATTCCCTCGCCGTTCTGAGGGCCATCGCGATGGTCCGTTCCGGTCACCCGAATGCCAGCATCATGGTAGAGAATCTGAGGGAACGGTTCGCGGAGGCGCGCTGGCGCGGCAACCTTCTTCATCAGCGAGACATGGCGCGCTTCTACCTGGATATCGAGAACGATACCAGCACAGCATTGGAGTATGCCCGGGGCAACTGGCGTACGCAGCGCGAACCCCTGGATACCCGTCTGCTGCTCCGTACTGCCCTCGCCACGGGTGACAACCAGTTGGCTCAGGAGGTCAGATCCTGGCTTGATAAGCACCGGCAGACCGACGCCCGCTATCCGGAGGCGGAATCATGAAAAACAAAGGGCATGCTGCCAGGATTACGTTACCGGTCACGCTGTTGTTGCTGCTGTTTTCAGCCGTTGCCTGGGCCCATAAAGCCAGTGACAGTTTTATCTACGTGGATCAGGACCAGTCCGCTCTGCGCATTGACGTGGCGTTACGGGACCTGGCCCTCGTGCTACCGCTGGATCGCAATGGCGACCGGAAACTCAGTGGCTCGGAGCTCCGCGCGAACCGCGACCGGATAACACGATGGACGGAACAGGGAATAACGCTGTCCAATGCCAGTGGCGCTTGTCGAATGACGGGGCAACAATGGGGTCTGGCCAGTCACAGCGACGGACCCTACGCTGCGGCCAGCTATCACATAGACTGTCCCGACGGCAGTGCGCCTGAAAAACTGGAGTACAATCTTCTGTTCGCCCAGGACCCGCTGCACCGCGGCCTGGTCAGTCTGGAAACCGGCGAAATCAGTGCCGTCGGGGTGCTAGGCCCGGACAGAAGGATGTTTTCGCTGACGGCGGAAGCAGCGCCAGGCAACCTGGCCCTGTTCGGGACCTTCGTTAATGAGGGGATCATCCACCTGTTGATTGGCCTCGACCACATTCTTTTTCTGCTGGTTCTGATGCTGCCGGCCACGCTGCGAAAGCAAACCGACACGGAACAGGCCGGGTTCAAACGGCGGCTAACGGAGCTGGCCGGTATCGTAACCGCCTTTACCGTGGCTCACTCGATTACCCTGGTCCTGGCCGCACTTGAAATCGTTCGACTGCCCATTGCCTGGGTGGAGGCCGTTATTGCGCTATCCATTGCAGTGGCCGCGATTAACGTGAAGTGGCCAATACTGGGGGAAAAGACCTGGAAGCTGGCCTTCGGTTTCGGGCTGATACATGGTTTCGGCTTTGCCAGCGTTCTTGGTGACCTTACCAGCGGCGTATCGCAAACCGTCACTGCCCTTGCCGGATTCAACATTGGTGTGGAGCTGGGACAACTGGGACTGCTGGTCGTCCTGTTCCCACTGTTCTATCTGTGGGGCAAAACGAGACATTACGGCAGGGCTGCCGTGCCGGTGATGTTGATCGCGGTTGGTGCAATCAGCCTGTACTGGGTTGCTGAAAGAACACTGGCGATCTGAGGTTCGAGGTCACCGGTATCTCGCGATAGCCGGGGACCTCGCCAGGCCTCCAGTCAGTGCAGGGCCCTGAGCTGGCGCGGATACAATGCCGCGCTGACTTCAGGTTCCTCCAACAGATCCGCCAGTTCCATATCCACCTCGGTTTCCTGGCCTTCATCCGGCAGAGGCTCAAACAGGGTGTTGAGCCACGACGTTACAGAAGGCGCCTCATCGCGGCCGTATTCCGTTGAAAGGGCCTTGATTCGGCGGAAACCGATGATCCGCTGGTGCTTGGGATCACGGATCTGTTCAAAACCACGCCAGTATATCCGGTCGCGGGTATGCAGCTGCACAAACAGTGTGTCAATTGGCTCGGCCGGGTCTTCACCCCGTACCGGCTCATCGTCGTTATCATCAATAGCGCGGGCTGACTCTGACCCTGCGTCAGCTTTCGCCGGCTTCTTGTTGCGAATGGTGGTCCACGCCGGATAGAGCACGGCCACCGCGTCGGCTTCCACATGCTCGCGGGCGGCGCGGAGGATCAGTCCCCAGCGGGCCTTGTCGGCATCGGTTTCAAGAGAGTTAATGGGCAAGTCGTAGCTTTGTTCACTGGACAGAACAATGGCCATCATCGGGGCATCAAGCTCCCCCATGGCCTCAGCCTGTGCTACAGACACCAGTTCGTCGATTGCCATCGGTTGGTTCATAATACGCTCGCCTCCTCGATGCCATCAGGGTCTTTCAGGGAGAAAGGGTTCTCCCTGACTCACAGCATAGCCTGTTACTGCCATAAAGATAAACGTGGATGCGGTGATCACGGATCACAATACGTCATTTTTTGTTTCGGAGCGTAGTTTCAGATCATGGCCTCCAGCAGCTCGTAACGGCCAAACCAGGGGCTGGCGTCTTCCAGTTGCGCCGCCAATTGCAACAGGGTGGCTTCGTCACCATGGGGCGCCCCGAACTGCACCCCCACCGGCAGCCCGGAAGCTGTCCAGTACATGGGTACCGACATGGCCGGCGTTCCGGTCAGGTTGGCCAGTTGCGTAAAGGGGGTACGGGCCAGGCTCTCCAGCGCCATCTGGTCCACCTGACCACTGCGGTGCACCAGTTTACCGGCCTTGAGCATCAGCATCAGGCGAGCCGCCAGCTGAAGGTGGCCCGGTGTGTCCAGCTCACCGATCTTTGCTGGCAACTGCCCCGCAGTAGGGCACAGATACATATCGTAACCCTGGAAAAATGCCCCGAGTGCCCGGGCGAAGTCATTCCACTGTTGCCGCCGACGAACATATTCCGGCAGCGGCATGGTCCGGCCCAACATGGCAAGCAGTCGGGTATCGAGCTCAAAATCCTCATCCCGGGCACCAAACTCGGCCTTTGCCTTGTCCATCAGGGTCGATACCTCACCAAAATAAAGGCCCAGGTAACAACGGGCCAGCGCCATGCCATCGAACTCAGGGCGGGCGTACTCCACCTCGTGACCCAGTGTCTCCAGCACCCGTGCAGTGTCTTCAACGGCATCCACGCACTCCCTCGCTACATCGGTATCATAGGGGGAGGATGTAAACACACCGATTCTGAGGCGACGCGGTGCCTGCTGCATCAGCTCCGCATAGGGCGCTGGCGGCGGTGCGATATTGAATGGATCGCCTGTGGCGGGACCGGACAGAACGTCAAGCATGGCGGCGCTGTCGCGGACGGTGCGCGTCACCACATGGTCGGTTGAGGCGCCTGTCCAGGCCTCTCCGACAAAGGGGCCCGATGAAATCCGTCCACGAGAGGGTTTCAGCCCGAACAGTCCGTTATAGGCCGCCGGAATACGTATGGATCCGCCGCCATCATTGGCGCCCGCCATTGGCACAATCCCCGCTGCGACTGCAGCCCCTGAGCCACCACTGGAGCCACCAGGCGTAAGTTCAGTGTTCCAGGGGTTACGGGATGCACCCCACAGTTGCGATTCAGTCACTGCCTTGAGACCAAACTCCGGTGTTGCCGTGCGGCCAAGAAATACCAGCCCGCCTGCGCGGGCTTGCCGAACATACTCCGAATCCTGCGGCGCAATGTTGTTTTTCAGCCCACGACTGCCAAATGTACAGGGATGCCCCTGTTGCTCCTGGGCAAGATCTTTAAGCAGCATAGGGACGCCGGAAAAGGTACCATCCGATGGATAGGACTGGTCCAGCGCCTCAGAGAACTGGGGATAACAGATGGCGTTCAGCCTGCCGTTCACAGCGGCTGCCCGCTCAACGGCAGCCTCACAGACTTCTCGGGCTGACACTTCTTTGCGGCGAATCAGGTCGGCAAGCGCTACCGCATCGTACCGGAGGTATTCAGATTGCTTCATGATCGATTCCGTTTGTTATTCTGAATTCTGAAGAATGAGGGAACCATCGTCTATGAAACCGATTCCCAGGCGTCGCTCACTTGCTGTCGCTTTCATGGTCATGACCATTATTGCACCAATTCTGTGCGCCGGCGAACAAGCGCCAGAACCCGTGGGTAACTGGACCAGCATCGTCCGCAGCTCGCCTTACTGGATGAGCCAGGGGGTATATCAGAACATCATTACCATCCGGCGCTGGGTTCTGAAGGAGTCCGGGTACTGCTCTGACACCGACCGGCATATTCTCTTCGATATGCGCGGTCAGTTCCTTGGCTATATTGACGATGGAAACAGCCGCGAGGCGACCCAGAAACGCCTCAATGACACCAGGCGTTCCCTGGCTGCCAGCGGCCGCGCGGATAGCTGGGCAGCCGGCGGCCCTGGCAGAACCGGCTATCCCTTCGCACTGGCCTGTGACCAGCCTCACGTCAACATTGACGAAGCCGTGGCCCGTTACCTGGGGACCCTGCCCACGGAGCTGATATGGGGCGCCTGGGACGATCTGACGTTCGCTACACAGGATAATCCCGGGCCCCTCCACGATGCCCTGATGTACGTCTATGAAACACGCCAGCGACAGCAACGAAACAATCTGCCGGCAACATTGACAAAGTACCTTGCCGGGCAGGTACTGATCGAAAGCAGTGGCCAGCAACGGGCGCATTCCGTGGCCAACGCCAAGGGTATACTGCAGTTGTCACCCTCGGCACTCAACGACTGCCAGATCAAACCGGCCAATCACTGGCACCGGCTGGCCCAGATCGACTGCGCCCTCAGACTGATGGACCAGAATGCCCGCAACCTGCAGGAACCGTTTGACACACGCTTTGGCCACCTGCCCGAAGACAAACGTGATCAGCTGTTTACTCTACTGCTGGTCCAGGCCTACCACGGTGGGGCGGGCCGGGTAAGTGCCCTGCTGGATGATGAAACCCTGTCCAGACCCGCTGCCTACTTCGCTGATAAGCACGAGAATTTCAGCGCAGGCGATATCGCTTTTGGTATGGTGTTTCATAACCTCGGGCGTGACCGGTTGGGCCTGGCGTCACTGTACTATGTTGCAGACGTTCAACTCGCCACGGAAGCACTGTGCAAAACCGCACGCCTTCGCGATACGTCATTCTGTGAATAGAGCCGGGAGCCCGCGGTGGAGTTCGCCCTGATTCCGGAAGGCCTGACTGCCGCAAGCGCAGGCTTCCTGCTGTTGTGTTCGATCATAACGTCCATGATTACCGCCAGCCTGGGTGCAGGGGGTGGCGTGTTGTTGTTGGTACTGATGGCGTTCTGGATTCCGCCAGCTACGATTATTCCGGTGCATGGCATGATCCAGCTGGGCTCCAATGCAGGGCGGGCAACACTGACCTGGCGTCATACTGACTGGAAATCCATTGCGGCCTTCGCACCTGGCGTGATTCTGGGAGCAGGGCTGGGGGCATGGATACTGGTGGACCTGCCTGCCTACCTGTGGCAACTGACAATCGGACTGTTTGTACTTTACCTGTGCTGGGGCCCCGCATTGCCCCGCTCGGTGTTCGGCACCACCGGGATTTTTCTCGCCTCCGCCCTCACCAGCTTTATCACTCTGTTTGTGGGCGCGACGGGGCCTTTGGTGGCATCATTCATCAAACAGATGCACACAGACCGCTTCACCACAGTGGCCACTTTTGCCACGGCCATGACCCTTCAGCATGCCCCAAAAGCCCTGGTTTTCGGGGTTGCGGGTTTTATGTTCCGGGACTGGGTGCTGTTTATCCTGGCAATGGTCGCCTGCGGTTTTGCTGGCACCTGGCTGGGGCTTCGCGTGCTCAGAACCATGAGTAACCGCTACTTCAGCCGCGCATTCAATGTCCTGCTGACACTGCTGGCCCTGCGCCTGCTCTGGCAGGCCGGAGGCTCTGCAGGCTGGTGGTAGGGTCACCTCAGACAAGCCGGCCCTCGGGAGGCAGGGGGACCGTAACCACCTGATTGCGGCCCTGGGCCTTGGCGGCATATGTGCCTTCATCAGCCCTGGCCATCACCTCACGCGGGCCAGAGTCGGCCCCGGACATTTCCGTAAGACCAAGACTGGCGGTGACACCAAAGGTCTTTCCGTCCTGCTCGATGCGGATTCCTTCAATCCCCCGACGAATGGTTTCCGCCAGTTCGACGGCCCGGTCCAGACCGCATGCAGGCAGAATGATGCCGAATTCATCACCCCCAAGGCGTGCTACCGTGTCGGACTGTCGCACGGACGCCTTGAGCAGATCGGAGATACGCCCCAGCAGATCATCTCCCATCAGGTGTCCCCCTTCATCATTGACCGGCTTGAAGTAATCCAGATCAATCAGCATCAGCACGCTGGCAACTGTCTTCTTGTCAGCATCGCCCAGGCATTTCACCAGGGATGAATTGAAAGCACGTCGATTGAGAAGCCCCGTGAGGCTATCGTGGGTAGCTTCCCAGGACAGCCGCTCTTCTTCACGGCGGCGCTGGCTGTCATCCCTGATCACCAGCACCAGCCGGTGATGATCACTGCCCCTGCGAAGGTGAAGCATGGCCAGGTCCACATCAAAGGCGCGGCCCCGGCTGTTTTTCATGGTGGCATAAAGACTGTCCACATCGGCACTGCGGAGGAAATCGTCCAACTCCCAACGGCGGTTTTCATTTTCTATCGAGACCCGCTCAAAGAAATTGGCCTGTTCGCACCCATGAGGAAGCCCCAGGAAACCACAGGCAGCCTCGTTGGCATAACGGATAAACCCACCGTTATCCAGCATTAACACGCCCTCCTTGAGGACACCAAGAATACTGTCGGCACGCTCCTGTTCCTCGGCCAGTTCCGCCTCGATCTCCAGCTCGTGGGTTATATCGCGAACCACGGTGATTGTCCCCAGGGTGCGCTCGTCAGTACCAATGACCGCCGTCATTACGTCCGCCCAGACCAGTTGTTGCTGATCCTTGCGGGTTTTCAGGCGGAACCGGCCCAGGAAAACGGTGTTTTCTCTCAGCGCCCTGTTCCAGTCGCCTACGGCGCTGACACGGTCCTCCTCATAAACCCCTTCGAGCAGGGGCGTGTGTAGAAGATCATTGGAGTCGGTACCGACAATCTGCTCAAAAGCCGGGTTAACAAATTCAATCCGCCCCAGTACATCGGTCTGGATAATACCGATCGGTGCACTCTGGGTAAGAGAACGGAAGAAAGCCTCGCGCTCAGCCAACGATGCCATCACCTCATCCCGCTCTTCCATGACCGTATTGAAGGTTTCTGCCACCTGGCGGATTTCCGAACCACCGGCCACATCCACCGGTTCGGTGCGGATGCCCAGATGACGCTCACTGATCTGGAAACCAAGATTGCGTAACGGCTTCATCAAACGCCGGAAAACCAGCAGAGCCAGTGGCGCCGTCACCAGAATCACAATCAGCAGCAGCTGCACGAAACTGTCCGTCAGCCGGCTGACCGGGGCATAGGCTTCGTCTGCAGGCCACACAGCGGCCACGAACCAGGGTGCCTGGGACATCTGCCGCACTGACATAATGGTATTGGTGCCTTCCTGGTTAGTGGCGCTCAGGGTGCCCTCAAAACCGGACATGGCATCACGCAGGACCGGATTCTCAAGCCTCAGTGGCGTCATGGTCTCACCGGTGCGACCGTGAGCAAGGGTGATACCGCTTCGTGTAGCGATGCCGACGTAGCCGGTCCTGCCGATGCGTACCGTGCTGATTTCTTCCATGAAATTGTCCCCGGTAAGCATGACTGCGCCGCCGAGAACCCCGATAAACCGCTGACGATGATCGAAAATGGGAGCGGTAATCATAATGGCCGGCCGGTCCTTGTAGTTGGACACGTAGGGTTCGCTGATAACCGGCGTGAGCTGGTTGGAGGTCTGCTGGAAATACTCCCGTTCACTGACGTTCAGCCCGGTCTGTTGGTACTGCTGCGGATGTTCCGCAATCACCGTTCCTTCCGTGTCGAACAGGTAGACCCCGTCAAACAGGTGCTGGAGCGCTATTTCGCGCCTGATCAGTACACGGGCCCGGGACGTCAACACGTTTTCTTCCATGGCAAAACCCTCAGCCACATGGGCAAGGGTATCCCGCCTTTGCGACAGGCGGGCGTCCAGCTCCCCGGCAACCAGATCCGCGATGGTCTCAACCTGCTCCCTGGCCTGGGCCTCAAGTTCGGACCGGGCAACCATGGAACTCACCAGAGCCACGGCCAGTGCCGCCAGTACGATAGCGAGAATCACAAAGGCAACAGCCCGGTTAACCAGGCTGGCAAACCAACGCTTCATTAACACAGTGGCAGGGCTCCCGAACGCCGGAAGCAGTTAACGAAGCGCACCGACGTTCTTGAGGAAATACCAGCAGTGTGACTCACAAGGCAAAACACCGATTCCTGAAATGGACCAACCATGGACAGTTTAACAGACACCCCGGATTTAAGAGGTTACAGGACTTGCAAATTCAATGATAATCGTTACTATTTAGATCTACTTTACTGTTCGAGGTTTCCAGATGTCAGATCCCCTGTTCACTGACGCCACCGGAATCAGTACCGGCCCGGTCAGCCAGCTGGTGGAAATGGGCGGTCCGGTAATGATGGTGCTGCTGGCGATTGCAGTCGCAGGCATCGTCACCTTTGTTTACCTCATGTTGTACGGGGCTTTTTTTGCGCCCAGATTTACTGCCAAACTTAAAAACGCGATTAAATTCTGGCAACAGAAGCCCGGACGCGAGGTCCCCGGCCAGCTCCAGCGCAGCGCCGGCCGTTACACACGCCTGAACCCACTGCACCATCTGGTAGTCAATACCATGAGCGCCCGCCTGAACGGGACGGATGCCCAGCAGATACGGGAGTCCGTGGCCAAGGATGCCCATGACGCTCTGGAGCCTTTCGAGGCGCCGCTGAAAATCATTGAAGTCATAGCCGCGCTAGCACCGTTACTGGGTCTTCTGGGCACCGTCATGGGTATGATGGAAGCCTTCAGTGCCATGGCGGCGACCGAAGGCCGGGCGAACGCGTCCCAGTTGAGTGGGGGCATCTACGAAGCCCTGACCACCACCGCGGCGGGTCTTGTGATTGCTATTCCATTTGCCGCCCTGGCAGCCTGGATCGAATTCCGGCTCCGGCGGATCCAGAAAACCATAAACAGTGCCCTTGTCACCGTGCTATCGGTGCCGGAAGCCGCATTGTCAGACCACGAAACAGCAGACGACACAACGCCTGACGCAGAATCTGCAAAAGCACCGCGTCCATTTGCCGATTACTCCGGAACAGAACATCGGGGCCGCCTGGCCAATGCAACTGGTTGAACCAAGACCGGGACGCCCGGTTCCCATCCGCATTACACCGCTGATTGACGTGGTTTTTATCCTGCTGGTGTTCTTCATGCTCACCAGCCGCCTGCTGCCCGTGAGTTTTATGGAGCTGAGTAACACCACCGGCAATACCAGCCCCATTACCGGGCAACCGCTGCCGGAAGTCACGGTTGAACGGGATGGTAAAGCAAGCTGGAAGGGCCACACCTACGCCATCGGGGCGCTGGCGGGCCAGCTCAAGGCCCGAGGTATCGACGAAATCAACCTGGCCACCGCGCCCAACACGCGCCTGACCGATTTCACCACCGCCTTCAGCCAGCTCTCGGACAGCGGCATCACTACCCACTGGAAACGCTCAAAACAGCCCGCGGAGCAACCATGAGCGATCTGGTTCCGCCCCCGGTCACATCCGGGAAGTCCCTGATGGAGCGCCTGGAAGATGCCCTCCTGCCGCTCATCAACCTGGTATTTCTGTTGCTGATGTTTTTTATCGTGGCGGGCCAGCTGTCGGATACGCCGTTACCGGACCTTCCCGGCACCGGCAACCAGGCAGCCAGCGAACAGCCCCATGCCGACCTCATAGTTACGGCAGACGGGGAGTGGCAGGTGGGCGGCCAAACCGTCGCCTCCAAAGGTCTCCCCGATGTACTGCCGGCACCGGACAGAGAATCCCCCCTGAAAATTGCTGCCGAACAGAACATCGCCATGGACAACCTGGAAACCCTGCTCGGAGTGCTTGAGGACATCGGCTACGAGGAAGTCATCCTGTTGACGGAGCCCGCCAACTGATGGGTGCCAGTAAAACCGTCCGCGGCCTGCTACTGATCATCGCCATTGCCATTACCGCCGTCGCCCTCGTGATCGCGGCGCCTGAGCGTGTGCCCGAACTGAAGCCACTTGGAGACTCGGCGGTCAATTCCGCCCCGGCATTGCGGATATCCCTGGCCGGGGCCAGAAAACCGAAGGAAACCGCCGCCCCCGAACCAAAGGTTCAGGAGCAGCCTCCAGAGCCGGAACCGGAACCTGAACCTGAACCTGAACCTGAGCCGGAACCTGAACCTGAACCTGAACCCGAACCCGAGCCTGAGCCTGAGCCTGAGCCTGAGCCTGAGCCTGAGCCTGAGCCTGAGCCTGAGCCTGAGCCTGAGCCTGAGCCTGAAATAGTGGAGCAGGTGGCTGAAGTCAACACAACGGAAAGTGATAACAGTCCAGAAGCGCCCACGGAGAATACCGCCGAGGAAGAAAACCCCAACCAGCAGGTTGAGCTCACGGCCGGCGCCTCCTCCGATGTGGACAGCTACCTTACCAAGCTGAGCCGGCACCTGAGCCAGTTCTATGAATACCCGCGCCGTGCCCGCCGCCTGGGACAGGAAGGCTCGCCGGTTCTGGTGTTCGAATTCAACCGCGATGGCGAGCTGGTGCAGTATTTCCTGCGCAAGTCCTCGGACCACTCACTGCTGGACTATGCCGCTCTCGACATGCTTGAGGATGCAGAACCTCTACCCAGAGTGCCGGACTCCATGAAAGGCGAAACGTTCACCTACGCCCTGCCGGTAAGATTCCGTCTGCGCTGAGCAATAGTTTGCCCGACCAGCAAGATCTCGCCCCAAAGCCAGCAACGGATTGCCTGGCTGACCCCGCAATTACTCTCCAGAAACCTCTTAACCATTGTTATTTATAGATTTTTTATTTATGGCACGACCTTTGATAATGAGTAGGTGTCCAGGGAAAACCCGGGGACACTTATTCATTCAATCGTCATGGAGCAGACTATGCCAACTCCTTGTTATATCAGCATCGAAGGCCAGACCCAGGGGAACATCACCGCCGGCGCATTCACGTCCGATTCCGTAGGCAACATCTACGTTGAAGGCCACGAAGACGAAGTGCTTGTCCAGGAATTCAGCCACGTTGTAACGGTTCCGACTGACCCCCAGTCCGGCCAGCCTTCAGGCCAGCGCGTTCACAAGCCGTTCAAGTTCACCTCTGCACTGAACAAGGCAACACCGCTGATGTACAACGCCCTGGCTTCCGGTGAAATGCTGCCGAAGGTTGAGCTGAAGTGGTACCGCACCTCTGTTGAAGGCAAGCAGGAGCACTTCTTCTCCACCATCCTGGAAGATGCCACTATCATCGACATCAACTGCAATATGCCGCACTGCCAGGACGCTGCCAGCGCCGACTTTACCCAGCTGGTAACCGCTTCCCTGTCCTACCGCAAGATAACCTGGGAGCATGCTGTTGCCGGTACTTCCGGTGCTGACGACTGGCGCTCGCCGATCGAGGGGTAATCACCTAACAAGGGCTCCTGCGTGGGGCCCTTTCGCTTTTCAAGGATGAAAATATGGATAGTCAATTGTCAGCCGAAGACATTGATAAAATCAGAGCCATCATGAAGGCGTTCTTCGGCCAATCTGTTGCTTCGGGTTTTACTGAGAGCAGCGTAACCGAAGAGACTGTGCGCGCTATCGCCCATATGCTCGTGGAAACGGTTGATTGCAGTAGGTGGGTTGATGCAGTTCCTTCTCCGCAGGACCTGCTCCGGCCAACGCGAAGGATCACAAAATGGGCTTTACGCCTGATTCGAGAGGCAGGGAAACCTTTTCTGCAGAACGAAGTGAGGGTAAGCTGGCTGTGTCGGAATGTCCGTTCTGGTCAATTCAGATCCTCTATCGAAACGACATTGAGATGAGACTCCCACCATGCCAAGGATAGGTCTAGCTTTAGCGTTTGTACTTTTGCTCTCGGGCTGTGCATCCCATTTTTCACTGATCATTCAACCATATAGCGAATTATCTATAGAGGTGCCAAATGAGATGTTCTCCTCTGTTAAGGCGAGGGATGGTGAACTTCTTTTTCTGAGAAACAATCGAATCATAGGTTTCGTTAAATCCGATGAGATTCCTAGCACCGTAAGCTCGGATTCAGCACTCGACACATCAATGACTCTCTTTGAAAGCGCCGATCAGGGCTCTAGCAAACCAGTTTGGATAGAGAAGATTCCTGAAGCACAGGTATTTGGAGTAGTTCAGGGAGATTTTAGAACCGTATTTATCGTACCCGACAACCAAGCCCAGTCTCTCATTACCTTCCAGGGTCCAACTGAAAGCTCAGCGTCGATACGCATTAATGGCGCAAAGATTTCGAATTAATCGACCCGGCATATTCTGGCGTAGTCCATCAGCTTGCCGGTTAAGAGTGTTTTATGAAAGCGTTCATGGCTTGCGGGATTTTTTTGATCAACCTGATCTCGGGTTGCGCTTCTTTCGACCAACAACCCATCGAGTTTCGCACTTCCAATGACATAGCCTTCTGGTATCTGAGCCGTGCCCAAGGAACTAAAGTTAAGCTACCCATTTCCGGCCACTAGCCGCAATGCGCTGATTATCGTGCTGTTGGAAAATCTCCGGCTTGCAGGCTTCGTAGAGAGCAGTCACCGAGTTCAACTCAATATCCCGCTCCATGGCGTAATACTGCAACAGCTCCTGAAAGGGGCGTTTTTCTTCCCGGGACTTACTTCAGCAGTTTCTGGCGAACAGACGCGGTGGTGTTTTTGGCCATCGTGATCTCCTTTCACTTTGGTTATTCCGGTGATCGACTGATTCCATTCACAGCCTGGCTTCCACATAGGGCGCCATCACATTAGCGACCCGGCAGATTCTGGCGTATTCCATCAGTTTGCCCGGAAGGAAGGTTTTACGGGTGCGATAAAGCTCCAGCGCCTCCAGCACCACATCCATGCCGATGCGGTTCCGGAACTTGAAGCAGTCCGCAAGGGTTTTCTCCGGGTTGTAGACGTTCAGGGTAATTCCATCCACATCCACATGCTCAATGCCTGCACTGAATGCCCGCCCGGAGAGCCGGTACCCGGCCACCGGCGGATAATCCAGAACCGGCAAACGGGCACCCCGCTCCACCGCCAGATACACCTGATGGGGGACCTGCGTGGTGATGCCGTGCCAGTCCAACGCTGAGATCAGACAGAGTACAGCATGGGGAAAACGAGTGACGGCGGCGACCAAATCGGGATTTTCAATCGGCGGAAGATCCGCCAGCCGGTACAGACCGCGGCTGACCGGCTCAATCAGCCCCTCGTCCCGGAGCTGATAGAACTGGTACCGACTAAAGCCCTGGGCCAGCGCCTCGCTCAGGCGAAGCTGGCCGCCGTGCTGGCGGAACATGGTTTGGAGTTGTGCCCGGAAAGGTCGGGCGGAGCCGGAATCAGACAAACTGTCACCACTTATTTATATCTGGTAACAGTTTGTCTGATTAAGAGCGCCGATTCAAGCAACGGCTTCGTCGGCACAGCGAGCTCTATCGGTCGTCAGCGGAACAGAGCCATAGCAAACTCGTGAACCGAAAGGTACCCTTAGCGAGTTCAGGCAGATTAGCGGTAGAAGACACAGACTCAGGCTCCCCCAGAATGACCATTTCCACAAATTACGCCATTCGTCTCGGCGAACTGATGTGCGCCGTAACCCAAGAGGTTCTCTGGTCCCCCGCGCAGAACTGGGTCCGCAAACAGGCTCCGGCCACAACCCTGCTTTGCCGGGTCGGCTCCGGCCAGGCCACCTACCACCGATTTGATCCGCGGTTGAAACAACACCAGATTACCTATGGCAAGCGCATGATCATGTCCAAGCACCAGCCTGATGCTGTCGCCGGCTGGCTTTCCGGGCGGGAGATACGGCAGCGCAAGTATTTTGAGGGCGAGGTCACCACACTGAATCTGCTGGCGCACACCTGTTGCCACGAATTTGCACACTTGCTCCAGCATGTAGCCGGCCAACGCTATCACGGCTCCGTCCATAACCCGCATTTCTACCGCATACTGGATGAACTTCACGACAGCGGTGGCGCCGATGCTGCCAAGCGCCACCTGGCAGAACAGGCAGAGCGTGCCGGCATACCTTTACCCCATGAGCCGATCCAGTCCACGGATACGCGCCAGTTGATGGCGAAATGGTCAGTGGGGGACAGCGTTGGGTTTGGTACCAGTACGCGGCACATGCAAGGCACGATTATCCGGGTAAACCGGAAAACCTGTACGGTCGAAGGGACGGGGCCATGCCGTGGATTGCGGTATAGAGTGCCAGCCGTTCTGCTACACCCTCTCGCCGACTGAACCGTCAATCAGGTTACGCAATTCCGGAATACAGGAGCCGCAGTTGGTACCGCAACGAAGTAGATCGCCAAGCCCCTGCACCGATTCCACCCCGTCGGCAATAGCAGCCCCGATCTGGCGCTCGCCCACCTGAAAACAACTGCAGATAATGGCCCCCGGGTCTTCTACATCCACGTCGCGGGCCGCCAGCAGAGTTCTGCGGCTGGATTCTGACAACTCCGGCTCGGAGAAACAGTCATCCAGCCAACCCGCCTTCGGAATCCTGGCCGGGTCATGATCCACCATCAATACAGCTTCCAGTTGGCCATTGATGATACGGGCGGCGCGGAAACACCCCTGTGCCGGATCGGCCATAACGACATGGGCGGCCCCTCCAAGCCAGTCGCTCACGGCACCCTGCCATTGGACGGGCTGCCCCCCTGCGATCCACCAGCTGTCACAGTGATGGAGCGGCACATGGCACCAGTAGTCCGCCAGCCAGCGTCGGGGCCGATTACGGCGAACCAGAAGCCGTCCGTGCCAGCTTGCGCGGAACGGGGTCAGGGATGCGCGGCCGTGTTTTGCTTCGGGCTGGCCAGAGACGGGGTCCGTTACCGATTCCGTCAACACGGTAGCCACGGCACTGGAGGCAAACTGGCGGTTCCAGTGGATGGGAATAAAGACTTCCCCCGGTCGCTGTTCGCCACTGCTGCGCACCCGCCCCACAAAGTGGTCGTTTTTCAGGGTCAGCCGACCAAGATGTCCTTCCAGCAGCTTCAGTCTCGCCATGTCGTGCGGATGAACTTCAATGAATGGCTCGGATCTGTGCGCCAGCAGTCGTGGCGCACTGGCGGTTCGGGTCATGGTATGCCACTGGTCCCTTATGCGACCGGTGTTGACCACCATGGGATACCCATCGCAGGCTTTCTGTTCAGGCAATATCGTGTTGATGGCAACAAACCGGGCGCGATGGTCGTCGGTTACAAAGCGGCCATCGGTAAAAAGGCGGGACGAGCCAGTTGCACCAGCACCCGACAGTACTGGCCATTGCACTGGTTCCAGAGCGTCGTAGCCAGTATCCGTCAGGCCTGCCAGTCCGGCGAGATTGAAGATTCGTTCGCCACCATTTTCGTGAGCCGACAAAGCGGCGTGCTCGCGGAATATGTCCGCAGGGCGGTCGTAATCAAAGGCCTCTGCAAAGCCCAGCTTTCCCGCCACCGAACTCACTATCCACCAGTCCGGCTTCACCTCGGCGGGCAGGGGCAGGAAGCTGCGTTGTCTCGAGATACGCCGTTCCGAGTTGGTCACCGTGCCATCCTTTTCACCCCAGCCTGCGGCGGGTAGCAGTATGTCGGCATGGGCGGTTGTGTCGGTCTGACTCACGCAGTCGGACACGATCACCGTGGGACAAAGTGCCAGTGCTTCCCGGACCCGTGTCGAATCCGGCAGGCTGACTGCCGGGTTGGTACCCATAATCCAGAGCACCCGGATATCCCCCCGGTGAACCGCCTCAAACATATCCACAGCCTTCAGCCCGGGACCGTCAGCTACCGAGCTGGTGCCCCAGAAGCCGGCCACTTTTGACCTGGAATCAGGGCTGTCGTAATCCATATGGGCGGCCAGCGTGTTGGCCAGGCCACCCACTTCCCGGCCACCCATGGCGTTGGGCTGGCCGGTCAGTGAAAAAGGCCCTGCACCGGGCTTGCCAACACGCCCTGTGGCCAGGTGGCAGTTGATAATGGCATTGCCCTTGTCGGTGCCGGCAACGGACTGGTTAATCCCCTGGGAGAAGGCGGTAACCGTGCGTGGCGTTGATGTAAACCAGCGATAGAAGGTTTCCACATCCTGCCGTGGCAAATCACACTGTTTGGCCACAGACGCCACATCCGGCGCTGCCGCCCTTGCACTCGCCAGGGCTTCACCGAACCCCTGGCAATGATGGTCGATGTAGGCCTGGTCCAGCCCGTCCCCGTCCGCCAGCCAACCCAACAAACCATTGAACAGGACCGTATCAGTACCGGGACGGAGCGGCAGGTGCAGATCTGCCAGCTCGCTGGTGGCGGTGCGCCGGGGATCGATCACCACCACCCGGCGGCCCTCGCGGGCGGCGGTTTTCATGCGCTGGTAAAGCACAGGGTGGGCCCAGGCCGCATTACTGCCCGCAAGCACCAACAGATCCGCCAGTTCCAGATCCTCATAACAGCCGGGCACCACATCGGCACCAAAAGCGCGCTTATGGGCAGCCACCGCTGACGACATGCAGAGCCGGGAGTTGGTATCCACATTGGGTGTGCGTATAAAGCCCTTGGCCAGCTTGTTGGCGACGTAATAGTCTTCGGTCAACAACTGCCCGGACAGGTAGAAGGCCACCGACTCGGGCCCGTAGGCGTCCATGCTGCTGCGAATTGCCTTCGCCACCTCCTCAATGGCCTTATCCCATCCAGCCCGATGGCCCCTGATAACCGGAAACAGCAATCGTCCTTCGTGCCCGGTGGTCTCGTGCAGACTGGCGCCCTTGACGCACAACCTTCCCTGGTTTGCCGGGTGTTCAGCGTCGCCCGCCACCGGCTGTCGGGTGTCGGGACTGGCGACAACACCACACCCGACTCCGCAATAGGGGCAGGTAGTATGGACAGAGGGGTTACCGGCTTTCAGTGAATCCACGACATCTCCTGAGCATCACAAAAAAAGGCCCGCACTGCCCCGGATCTGTGACCAGACAGACGGGGCAGGCGGGCCTCTTTGCCAGATTTATTCACCGGGCCTTCATCTTCCCGGGCTATTCATACAACGCCCGGCTACCTGCAAATCCAGGGCCATCACCTGCCCAATCTGTCTGCAGCGGCACTTCAGCCTTTAAAAACCGGGAGCTTCACCATCCATTCAGAATCAAAACGGTGCAACACCGGCAAAAAACGCCCAACAACTGCGCAGTTTTCCCTTACCGGGACACGCCAAAGGCATTCCGGAATTCGCTGACAAACACGGACAGAAGGCGTTGCAGCACCCTGGCAGATTTATTGCAGCTGCGACTGCCAGGACGGGAAAGGCTTTGCTGAACGGTTAGCCAGTCACCGTCAACGACTATTCAGTTGAGGTAACCATCATGAATTCGCCAGAACCCCTTCGCATCCTTCTGATAGACAAGGACCCCGAACGGGCAAGTCAGGTTTGTGCCGCCCTCAGGCACGAAGGCCATGAAGTGATCCGTCAGCGCCCCGATGCCAATGGCCTGACAGCAGCAGTGGCCCGGGACCAGCCAGACATGGTGATCATCGATATGGACTCGCCAGACCGGGACACCCTGGAAAACATGAGCACGCTCAATACCCATGCACCCAGGCCCATTGTCTTCTTTGCCGACCGACCAGGCGATCGCGCCACCATACATGCGGCGGTAAAGGCGGGTGTCAGCGCCTATGTCGTCGACGGCATACAGCCGGAACGGGTTCGCTCGATCATTGACTCGGCGGTGGCCCAGTTTGAATCCTTTCAGGCGTTGCGCACCGAGCTGGAGGAAACCCGCTCGGCGCTGGAGGACCGCAAGATTATCGAGAAGGCGAAGGGCCTCATCATGCGACATGAACACTGCGACGAGGAAACCGCCTACCGTCTGTTGCGCAGCTCCGCCATGGAACACAGCGAGCGGCTGGCGGTCATGGCAGGACGCGTTATATCGCTGATCGAGAGCCGCAGCCAGGGATCCGACAAGCCGGCGCAGAAAGCCTCGTAACAGCGCCAGTCAAGGTCTTACGGAGTCACGATGGTCCAGCCAACGCCAATCCACAAACACCCCGGATTCCATGTCCGGCTCGGTTTCGTACCACTCCTCGACAGTGCGCCACTGATTGTTGCCCGCGAGTTAGGACTGTTCGATGCCGAAGGGCTTGATGTCGAGCTGGTTAGAGAGGGCTCATGGGCTTCGCTGCGTGACAAAGTCACGTTTGGCCTGCTCGATGGCGGACACATGCTGGCTCCCATGCCTCTGAGCATGTCCCTGGCCAGCGACCGGCCCAGGGTACCCATAGTGGTAGGCATGGTACTGAGCCGTAATGGTAACGGAATCACCCTGGGTAATCAGCTTCATCACCAACTGGTTCGTTCAACCACCGATCTCGACAACCCCATCGCCACTGCCCGCGAGCTGGTCCGGGTGGCAAAGGACAGAGGCAAACCAATACGGCTGGCTTCCGTGGCGCCGTGGTCCAGCCACGATCTTCAGCTTCGGGACTGGCTGGCCTCCGCAGGCCCGGAGGTGGAAAGTCATACCCAGATTATTCCGGTTTCACCGGTCCAGATGGTGGATGCATTCCGCTCGAATGCCATCGAGGGCTGTTGCGTGGGCGAGCCCTGGAACAGCCTGCTGGAGTATGAAGAACTGGGCCGCATCCTTCATTCCGGCCATCAGATCTGGCAGAACGCTCCGGAAAAAGTCCTGGGTATGCGAGCTGACTGGTTATCGCAACACGGCGTCATGTACAGGCGTCTGCTACGCGCCCTGCTCGCCGCCTGTCGGTGGCTGGACAACACCCATAACCACCGCCTGCTACGGGAAATTCTTGCGAAACCGGAATACCTGGGCGAACAGATCAATGTACTGGATAACCACCCCTACAGCCTTTTCCACCCAAGGCTGGAACAGCATTTCTTCCGCCACTCGGCCAACTTCCCCTGGTTGTCGCAGGCCCACTGGCTGGCCACTCGGCTGACTCTGCGCGGACAACTGGGCCCGGTCAACGGCTCGATGTTGCGCCAGGTGGTTCGCCCGGACCTGTTCCGGGATGCCGCCGCCTCCATGGGCATCGACACACCGGTCATCGACAGCAAGACGGAAGGACGGCACCAGATCCCGTTCACCCTTTCCGGTCACTACGGGCCCGTCAATGTGTCCAGCGACCGTCTGCTGGGGGAGCACCTTCATGACTGGATGGCAGGCAGTCATGAAGCCTCAAGACCGCCCAACAACGATGCATCACGCACTAAAACGGCCACCAGAACCGGGCCCGAGCATGGAAACTGACACCAATAACTCTTAATGATCATTTAATTTCAAACACATACAGAACTGGCATGCCGTCTGCTTAATAGACACCAGACGATCCTGCATTCACTGTTCCGGCAAATGACAGTGATGAAAACTGACAGAACATCAGGCATTGAGGCCTGCGTCCCGGAAACGGGGGGCAGGCTTTTTTTTGTCTGAAACATACTCCGGGAGAGCACCATGAAACTGAAAACACTCGCAGCCACGCTACTAATACTGGCAGGCACAGCACAGGCCGGGATCGGCCCGGCAGAAAAGCCGGACCTGAAGCTCGGCTTCATCAAACTTACGGATATGGCCCCACTGGCTATCGCGTGGGAACAGGGCTTCTTCATGGACGAAGGCCTGTTTGTGGAGCTGGAAGCCCAGGCCAACTGGAAAGTACTTCTGGACGGCGTTGTGACTGGCACCCTGGATGGTGCCCACATGCTGGCCGGACAGCCACTGGGTGCCACCATCGGCTACGGCACCCAGGCAGATATCATCACAGCATTCAGCATGGACTTGAACGGCAATGGCATTACCGTTTCCAACGATGTCTGGGAACAGATGAGCCCACACATCAACAGGAACGAGGACGGCAAGCCGGCCCACCCAATCAGTGCCGCTGCCCTGAAACCCGTGATCGAGCAGTACCGTGATGAAGGCGAACGCTTTCGCATGGGTATGGTGTTCCCGGTCTCCACCCACAACTACGAATTGCGCTACTGGCTGGCGGCGGGTGGCCTGAACCCGGGCCTCTACGCCCCACAACGGGGAGATACCAGCGGCACGATCGACGCCGATGTTCACCTGTCTGTCACACCTCCACCACAAATGCCGGCCACCATGGAAGCCGGCACCATCCAGGGCTACTGCGTGGGCGAGCCCTGGAACCAGCAAGCCGTTTTCAAGGGCATTGGCGTGCCGGTGATTACCGATTACGAAATCTGGCCCAATAACCCCGAGAAGGTGTTCGGGGTGACAGAAGCCTGGGCCGACAAGTACCCCAACACCCACCTGAGACTGCTGCGCGCGCTGATTCGCGCGGCGCACTGGCTGGACGAAAACGACAACGCCAATCGCCAGGAGGCGGTGAAGATCCTGTCACGCTCAAGCTACGTGGGCGCCGACGAAGAAGTGATTGCCAATTCCATGACCGGCACCTTCGAATACGAGAAAGGGGATGTTCGTGAGGTGCCCGACTTCAATGTCTTTTTCCGCTACTACGCCACCTATCCCTACCCCTCCGACGCCATCTGGTACCTGAGCCAGATGCGCCGCTGGGGCCAGATCCCGGAGCCGAAATCCGACGACTGGTATATGAAAACAGCAGCCAAAGTCTACCGCGCCGACATCTACAAGGAAGCCGCCCGGTCGCTGATCGAAGATGGCACCCTTAGTGCAGAGGACTTCCCGGACCTGGATGCAGAGAACTTCACCCGCCCTCACCAGGGCGAGCTGATCGACGGTGTGGCCTTCACTCCCAGAGCGCCCAACGCCTACATCGACAGTTTCGAGATTGGCCTGAAAGGCTCGCAAACCCCCTAAGCATTGAGTGTCAGGAGACATCACATGACAACGCTCAGCCACACCGACTCGTTATCACAAGGCCAACGATGGCTCCGTGCACTGACTGAAAAACTGTCCGGACGCAGCCTGGCCGAAACCGGACGCCAGCTGCTGCTGCCCACCATTGGCATTGCCCTGTTCCTGGGCTTCTGGCACCTGGCCGCCCCGCAGGTACAGACCTCCCTGGGCGCCTTCCCGGGCCCGGCCCAGGTGCTGGAGCAGACCGGCCAGCTCTGGCAGGAGCACAGCAACCAGCGGGACCGGGCGGCTCAGTTCGTGACCATGCAGGAACAACGCAATGAGCGCATCCTGGCCGAGAACCCGGACGCGGAAGTAAAGATCCGCGACTACCCCGGTGCGCCCACGTTTATTGACCAGATCTTCACCAGCCTCGGCACCGTGCTGGCGGGTTTCGTACTGGCCACCATTATCGCCGTGCCTCTGGGCATCATTATCGGCCTGAACCGCCATTTTTCGGCAGCGGTGAATCCCTTGATCCAGATCTTCAAGCCGGTATCCCCGCTGGCCTGGCTACCGCTGGTAACCATGGTGGTCTCTGCCACCTACGTCAGTGACGACCCGATGTTCGAGAAGTCGTTCCTGACCTCGATGATCACCGTTACTTTATGCAGCCTCTGGCCCACGTTGATCAACACAAGTGTGGGTGTCTCAGCAGTAAATCCAGACTTGCTGAATGTTTCCAAGGTCCTTCGCCTGTCGTTCTGGACCCACGTTCGCAAAGTCGTGCTGCCGTCATCCGTTCCTATGATCTTTACCGGTCTAAGAGTGTCACTGGGCATCGCCTGGATGGTGCTGATTGCCGCCGAAATGCTCGCCCAGAGCCCCGGCCTCGGCAAATTCGTCTGGGACGAATTCCAGAACGGCAGCAGTGAATCCCTGAGTCGAATCATGGTGGCTGTATTAGCGATCGGGTTTATAGGATTTCTGCTAGATCGAATCATGCTGGTGATACAGAAAAAAGTAGCGTGGAACGAATAGAACTCGGCATAGAGCTGGCAGGGAGGGTGGTCCGGGGACGTCAAAAACAGGGATGTTTTTGTCGAGCGTACAGGGACGTATTTACAGCGTGCCCCGGACCACCCTCCCTGCCAGCTCGTACTCAGAACCTAGAGGAGAGAGAACATGAGCAAGTCGCATCTTGAATTGACCAATGTACAGATGGCCTTTGATACCAAAGATGGGCCATTTGTGGCATTGGAAAATGTCGATCTTAAAATTCGTAAGGGCGAGTTTCTATCGCTAATCGGTCATTCAGGTTGCGGTAAATCCACCGTACTCAATATCGTCGCCGGCCTGCTTCAGGCTACTCGTGGAGGCTGTGTTCTGGACGGACATGAAGTAAACACTCCAGGACCTGAAAGGGCGGTGGTATTCCAGAATCATTCTCTGATGCCCTGGCTGACGGTGTATGAAAACGTGGAGTTGGCAGTTCAACAGGTGTTCAAAAAGTCCATGAGTAAAAAGGAGCGCCGCGAGTGGATTCTGCACAATCTGAAGCTCGTGAACATGGACCACGCCCTGGATAAACGCCTCGGCGAGATATCCGGAGGCATGGCGCAGCGGGTGGGCATTGCACGGGCACTGGCGATGAAGCCCAGTGTGCTGTTGATGGACGAACCCTTCGGGGCGTTGGATGCGTTGACCCGGGCCCATCTTCAGGATTCGCTGATGAAGATCCAGCAGGACCTGAACAGCACGGTGATCATGATCACCCACGATGTGGACGAGGCGGTGCTGCTGTCGGACCGGATTGTGATGATGACCAATGGCCCTGCCGCCACCATTGGCGAGGAACTGCATATCGATCTGCCACGGCCCCGCAACCGGGTAACCCTGGCTGATCACCCCGAGTACGTGCGTTACCGCCAGGCGGTGCTGTCTTTCCTTTACGAGAAGCAGCGTTTCCCCGGCAAAGAGGAGAATGAGCAAGAGAAGCAGACTGCCGACGCCGAAGTTCCCGTTCAGGAGGACAACTCGCCTGAGGTGGTTAACAAAAGCGAGGAAAGCCCGGTTCGCCGCATCGCCTGAGCTCATTGGGGCATGGCGGGCTCTCGCGCCGGTTCAAAGCACTCATCCGGTGCACTCGCCCTGTCAAAGCGCATGAATTCCGTGCCAGCCTCAAAGGCTTTAAGCATAACTAGCTGTAAATAATAGAATTATTATGTTGGCACGGCCTTCGCTACTACAAATATAGGGAAGAACGTCCCGGCCACGGATCGGCCGGACCATCAGATCATTGTTGTTGGCATTGGTGCCGGACCATCGACCCCCTTCGGGGGTGAGATGCTCCGGCTTTTTTTGTTCGGGCAGAACAGGGGATGACGATTATGAACGCAGAGACAGAACAGACTCTTGTTATCTGTGGGCACGGCATGGTGGCCCAGCGTCTGCTCGAAAAACTGGTTGAGCAGCCGCAAAGCCCTTTCGAGCGGATTGTGGTTTTTAACGGTGAAGCAACGCCGGCCTACAACCGTATCCAGCTTTCGGCCGTACTGGCGGGCGATGCCAGTGAAGACAGCCTGCAACTGCAACAACCTGACTGGTACCGGAAGCACAACATTGAGGTTCACCAGGGCGATCCGGTTGTTGCCATCAACCGCGCAGAGAAGACCGTCAGCACCGAGGGTGGGGTGGTTCAGCCCTATTCCCGCCTGGTGCTTGCAACCGGTTCCCGCTCCGCCAGCCTCGGCCTGGACGGTGAGCATCTGGAAGGCGTCATGGGCTTCCGGGACCTGCAGGATACCCGCCGGCTTATCAACATCAGCCAGCGCCACCGCCGGGCTGTGGTCATCGGTGGCGGATTCCTGGGGCTGGAGGCCGCCGAAGGCTTACGCAGCCGCGGGATGGCTGTCACCGTGCTGCATCGCAACGGGCACCTTCTCAACCGGCAACTGGACCAGGCCAGTGGCGCATTACTGGAAGAGTCGCTGACTGAGCGCGGGCTGTCGGTTCGCACCAATACCTCCCCCGTTGCCCTGCTGGGCCGCAACCTGGTGCGCGCGGTGCAACTGGATGATGAAACCCTGATCAGCACCGACCTGGTGGTGATTGCTGCCGGTATCACCCCAAACACGGAGCTGGCCCGCGAAGCCGGCCTGGATTACGCGCGAGCCATCCGGGTATCTCCACAACTGCAAACCAGCGACCCGCACATCTACGCACTGGGCGAGTGCTGCCAGGTCGGCAGCCAGACCTTCGGGCTGGTGGAGCCAGGCTATCAACAGGCTGACGTGCTGGCACAGGTGTTGAGTGAACCGGACAGCCAAGCAGCCTTTGTGCCATCCATTATTGCCACACGCCTGAAAATCAGCGGCATTCCCATTTTTTCCTGCGGCCAGACCGAAGCGGACGCGGATACCGAATCCGTGGTCTGGCAGGACTATGAAACCAATCGCTACTGCCGGCTACTGGTGCGCGGCCATCGCCTGACCGGTGCTGTGTTATTTGGCGAAACCAGCGACGGCCCCTGGTACAGCGAACGCATTCAACAGGCCGATGACATCAGCCCTTACCGGGCCCATCTGGCCTTTGGCAAGCACTACTGCGAAGCCGCGTAAAGCGGCCGGGAACAGAGAGAGGAATTACCATGAGCAAGAAAACCCTGATCGTAATCGGCAACGGCATGGTCGGCCATCATTTCCTGGAGCAGCTGGCGGCAACGCCCGCTGCGGCGGACTTCGAGATCAAGGTATTTGGAGAGGAGAAGCTGCTGGCTTACGACCGGGTTCACCTGTCCGAGTATTTCAGCGGCTCCACCCACGCCGACCTGGCCATGGGTACTGCCGACTGGTACGCGGAAAACCACATCGACCTGTGCCTGGGCGAACAGGTCACCGGCATCGACCGCGACAAACAGACCATCACCACACCCATGGGCGACTACGGCTATGACGAACTGGTGCTGGCCACCGGCTCCTACCCATTTGTGCCGCCCATCAAGGGCAATGAACATCCCAACTGTCTCGTTTACCGTACCCTGGAAGACCTGGACAGCATCCGTGCCAGCGCCGACGGCGTCAAAACCGGTGTGGTGGTCGGTGGCGGCCTGCTGGGCCTGGAAGCGGCCAACGCCCTCAAGAGCCTGGGCCTGGAAGCCCACGTGGTGGAATTTGCACCCCGGCTGATGCCAGTGCAGCTGGATACCGACGGCGGCGCCCTGCTCAAGCATAAGATCGAGGAACTGGGCGTGCAGGTGCACACCGAAAAGGCCACCACCGAGATCGTTGAGGGTGAGGACGCCCGCCTGCGGATGAACTTCAGTGACGACTCTCACCTGGAAACCGATCTGATCGTTTTCTCCGCCGGCATCCGCCCCCAGGATGCCCTGGCCCGCTCCTGCGACCTGGCCATTGGCGAGCGCGGCGGTATTGTCATTAACGACCAGTGCACCACCTCGGACCCACACATCCACGCCATCGGCGAGTGTGCCCTGTGGAGCGAGAAAATTTTCGGACTGGTGGCCCCCGGTTACACCATGGCCCGCACCCTGGCCTCCGTGCTCAATGGCGACCAGGAAGCGGCCTTCACCGGCGCCGACATGAGCACCAAACTCAAGCTGCTGGGGGTGGATGTAGGTTCCATTGGCGACGCCCATGCCACAACACCGGGCGCCCGCAACATCCGTTTCAATGACGAACAGGCCGGCCACTACCGCCGCATGGTGATCAGTGAAGACGGCAAGACGCTGCTGGGCGCCATCCTGGTGGGCGACAACAGCCACTACGACACCCTGTTGCAATACGCCCTCAACGGCATTGAACTGCCCGAGCAGCCGGAGACCCTGATCCTGCCGGAAAGCCAGGGCGGCGCCCCGGCCCTGGGCCCCGACGCCCTGCCGGAAACCGCCTCCATCTGCTCCTGCCACAACGTGTCCAAGGGCGATATCTGCGGCGTGATTGATGCCGGCTGCAGCGACCTGGGTTCGGTCAAGGCCGAGACCAAGGCCAGTACCGGCTGCGGCGGTTGCGCCGCCTTGCTGAAGAACGTGGTGGACAGCGAGCTGGAAAAACGCGGCGTGGAGGTCAGCAAGGACATCTGCGAACACTTTCCGTACAGCCGCCAGGACCTTTTCAACATCGTCAAGGTCAACGGCATCCGCACCTTCCGCACGCTGATCCGCGAGCACGGCAAGGGCCACGGCTGCGACATCTGCAAGCCGGCGGTGGCTTCCATCCTTGCCACCTGCTGGAACGAGCACATCCTGGCCACCGACCATGTGCCCCTGCAGGACACCAACGACACCTTCATGGCCAACATGCAGAAAAACGGCACCTATTCCATTGTGCCTCGCATTCCCGGTGGTGAAATCACCCCGGACAAGCTGATCGTGCTGGGCGAGGTGGCCAAGGAATACAACCTCTACACCAAGATCACCGGCGGCCAGCGTGTGGACCTGTTCGGCGCCACCCTGAGCGAACTGCCGGACATCTGGGAGAAACTCATCGCCGCCGGTTTCGAAACCGGCCACGCCTACGGCAAGTCCCTGCGCACGGTAAAATCCTGCGTCGGCAACACCTGGTGCCGCTACGGCGTGCAGGACAGCGTGGGCATGGCGATCACCCTGGAGAATCGCTACAAGGGCCTGCGTGCGCCACACAAGGTGAAGATGGCCGTGTCCGGCTGCACCCGTGAATGCGCGGAAGCCCAGAGCAAGGACTTCGGCGTGATTGCCACCGAAAACGGCTGGAACCTCTACGTCTGCGGCAACGGCGGCATGCGCCCGCGTCACGGAGACCTGTTCGCCACCGATCTGTCTGATGAGGAGCTGATACGCACCATTGACCGGGTAGTGATGTTCTACGTGCGCACCGCTGACCGCCTGCAGCGTACCAGTGTGTGGATGGAGAACCTGGAAGGGGGTCTGGACTATCTGAAACAGGTGGTTCTGGAGGACAGCCTGGGCATCTGTGACGAGCTGGAACAGCACATGGCGGATCTGGTTGGTACCTATCAGTGCGAGTGGAAAACAGCCGTTGAGGATCCTGAGAAACGGAAGCGGTTTCGGGAGTTTGTTAATGCGCCGTCCAAGAAAGATCCGGTTCAACAATGGACTACTGAGCGGGATCAGAGGCGGCCTTTGGTTGAGGGGGAGCCTGCTTAGGACTGGTGGTTTGGGGGCGGAGCGCGGGGGTGCGAAATATTTTTCCTTGGGAAAAGAACTCGCTTCGCTCAGACATCTTTTCCTGGCGGAAAAAATTTCGCACCCCCACGCTCATCGGGTCACCAGTTTTCGCTGTTTGAATACCTATCCAGTAGCGGGTTTTCGCTGGTTATAGACGCTGCAGAGCCCAAATCAACACTTTGAATAAACCACATTGAAATTGGAGAACGTTATGAGAGCACGCATTTCCTGGGATGTTGTTTGCACCGTTGATGACCTTGTGCCGGAATCCGGTGTGGCGGTCTGGACCGAGGATGGGCCGGTGGCGGTGTTTTATTTGCCGCATCGGTTGCCGGCGTTGTTTGCTGTCAGCCATACCGATCCGTTTACCGGCAAGAACGTGCTGGCGAGAGGTATTACCGGTGATCTGAAAGGACAGCCGGTGGTGGCTTCACCGCTGTACAAGCAGCATTTCAACCTGCAGACCGGTCAATGCCTGGAAGATGAGGAGGTAACCGTTAAAACCTACCCGGTCCTGCTCGATGGCAACAACGTCCGGGTTGAAGTCCCGACGGTCAACAAAGAATCGGCCGCCGCATAACCTTAGAGTTGCTCCCGGTAGGCCTTCGCCAAGGCTAAAAAAGCCGATTGGGGGGTGGGGTTATTTTTTCTGCCAGGAAAAAGGTGTCTGAGCGAAGCGAGTTCTTTTTCCCAAAGAAAAAATAACCCCACCCCCCGAAGCGGCGACTCCCCCCAGGCTAGCCACCAGCCCACCGACGCCGCCACCCCAGAACAAACACCGTAAGCGCCGGCAAAAAGGTAACAGTCACCGTAGCCGCCCCAGCCAGACCGAACAGAACGATAGCACCCACACCGCGGTAAAGCTCGGTGCCTTCGCCCGGCAGGAAGACCAGCGGGGACAGGCCGCAGATGGTGGTTAGGGTGGTCATGGCAATCGGCCGCAGGCGGGTTTCCACCGCGCCGATGACCGCATCCACCACCGATATATCCCGATGACGCAGGTTCTGCCTTGCCTGCTCCACCACCAGGATCGGGTTGTTCACCACCGTGCCCATCAGGATCAGGAAGCCCAGCATGGTGATCATGTCGAAGGGCTGGCTCAGAGGCAGCAGGCCGATCTTTGGCAGTAAGCCGCCTACCAGGTTCATCAGTGCCAGGCCAACGATACCACCGGCAACGCCCAATGGAATGGCTGTCAGGATCAGCAGCGGGAAGCCCCAGTGGGCGAAGATGGCCACCAGCAGCAGATAGACAATCACCACCGCAATGATGAAATTGCCGCTCAGGGCATCACGGGTAGCGTTGAGCTGGTCGCTGGCGCCGGAGATGTCTATGGACACGCCGGTGGGCAGCTCGCCGCTGTCGCGCATGGCGTCCAGCAGTTCCGTGCGGACCCGTTCAACGCCGGCTTCCAGCGGTACATCGTCTGGTGGGATCACGTTGAGGGTGACGGTACGGCGGCCGTCCAGACGGCGCACGGTGCTGGTATCCACGGTTTCCTCGATGGTCGCCAGGCTCGATAACGGCAGGGTGGCTCCCTGGGGGGTGTGGACCATTACATCCGGCAGCTCGTCCAGGCTCGGGTTTCTGCCCTCGCTGCCGTAGATGTAAATGTCGATCTTGTCGTCGTCCAGAAAGAAGTCGTCCACGTAGGAGCCTTCGGTCAGTGACGCCACAGTGAAACCGATTGCCTCGGTGCCAAGGCCCAGTTCCGCGGCCCGGTCCCAGTCAGGCCGCACCTGGATCAGAGGCTGGGCCAGGGAGAGCGTGGCTGGCCGGGTCTGGATGCGGGGGTTGTCGAAGATTTTCTGGGCGCGGCCATAGGCCGTGTTGGCGACTTTATAGATGGAGGCCAGATCCGGCCCGGAGATGTCCAGGTTTATGCTACGGGTGCCACCGTCGTTGCTGGAGATGATTGAGCCCTTGGCGGCGAACGCCCGCATGCCCGGGAACTGCTCGTAGAAGCTGGTAATTTCATCCATCAGCACTTCAATGTCACGGGGGTTGATGGTCTCCGCGATGATTCGCACGTTGGTGGGGCTCACCTGCATGTTCAGGTAGGCCAGCGGCGGGATCGGGGTTTCGCCGCTCTCATAGGCGTCCCGCTCTGCCTGCACGTGGGGCAGGAAGCGGTTTTCCACCTGCTTGGCAATGCTTGCCATCTCGGTCAGGTTGTAACCCGGCGGGGCATTCATGGACGCGAAGGTTTTCGGTTCCTCACCTTCCGGCAGGTATTCCGCAGGCGGCGTCAGGAAAACGATGATCCAGAAACTCAGCGCGACGGTTCCCACAATCACCACAAACCGTCTGACAGTGCCGCTGACCATCCAGCGCACCGCTGCCACCACCCTGCTGGCCCACCCTGGTGACACGGTGTTGCCATACTGATCGATCCTGCCCTTACCATTCCCGAAATCCAGCCGTGCACTGAGGGTTGGAATCAGTGTTACAGCCACCAGCATCGAAGCGAATATGGCTGACGAGATAGCAATAGCCACATCGGAATACAGCTGCCCCGCTTCTTCCTCGATAAACAGGATCGGCAGGAACACCAGGATGGTGGTCATGGTGGAAGCCAGTACCGCAGGCCAGACTTCCTGAACCCCCTTGAGCGCCGACTCGAACCTGTCCAGGCCCAGCCGACGATGACGTTCGATGTTTTCCAGTACCACGATACTGTTGTCCACTGTCATGCCGATGGCAAAGGCAACACCGGCCAGGGAAATCACGTTGATGGTGCGGCCGGTGATCATCAGCCCCAGAAATGCGGCAATGGCACAAAGCGGAATACCCACCACGCCCACAAAGGTTGCCCTGGATGAACGCAGAAACAGGAACATCACCAGGGTGGCAAACACGGCACCAATACCCAGGTTGGTCCAGACGTTGGCGACCGAGGCTTCCACATAGCGGGCATCGTCGGCAGTCAGGGCCAGCTGCATGCCTTCTGGTTCCAGGACTTCCCGGTTGATGCTCTCTACTTCCTCCAACATGCCACGTTTGATCTCAATGACGTTGGAGCCGCTTTCCCGCCGCACCTGCAGGCCCAGTACCCGCCGGCGTTGATAAATGACAGTTCGCGGATGCGGGAATGGTCCTGGGCCACGGTTGCCACGTCAGACAGCCTGACCACGCTGTCGCCGCTGCGGGAGACCACCAGGTTACGCAGCTCCTCAATATCGCGGAACCGCCCGACGGTGCGCAGCAGATAGCGGCGCTTGCCCGCGTCCACTTCGCCGCCGGACACGTCCCGGTTACGACTGGTGATGGCGTCCCGCAGGTCCAGCAGGCTCAGGCCGCGCTGTGCCAGTTTTGCTTCGTCCACGGTGATCTGCATCTGGCGGTCAGCGCCGCCACCCACCGTGACTTCCGACACACCGGCCACGCTCTCCATGCGCGGGCGAACCCGGTCTTCCACGAAATCCCGCATCAGGTCGATATCCAGTTCCCGGGGATTGTCCGGCAGGGTGGATACCCGGAAATACATAAAGGCGTTGGAGGAGAAGGAAGCCGCCACAATACGCGGTTCATCCACATTGGCGGGGTAGTCGGAAACCTGGCTCAGGGCATTGTTCACCTGGATCAGGGTCTCAGTGATATCCACACCGAAAGGAAACTCCAGCTCGATTTCGGCAGACCCGCTGGAAGCGGTGGCGGCCATCTCGCTCAGGTTGGGCACGTTGCGGAGATAACGCTCCTGTTCGATCAGGATTTCCTTCTCGATATCCTGTGGCGTCGCCCCCGGCCACTGTGTTTCCACGGTGATGGTGCGGACCTCCAGGTCCGGAATCATCTGTACCGGGATACGCAGCGCCGCAGCGGCACCGATAATGGCCAGAATCAGCGTGACCACGGTCACCAGGGTGCCGTGGCGAATGACGCCGGCGAACATCAGCGCGAGCCCCGCTCAGCCAGCCTTACCCTGGCGCCATCTTCGAGGGACTCATTACCGCGGATCACCACTTTCTCATCGCCCTCCAGGCCGCTGAGGATTTCCATGCGGTTGTCAAAGCTGGAGCCTACCTCTACCCGCTTTTCCCGGACTTCGTAGAGGTCGTCGTCCACCGGTTCGGCAATCCAGACTGTAATGCGGCCGTCGGGGTAACGGTTGATGGCATCCCGGGAGACGGTCAGCCCCTGTTCACCCGTGGAGACCCGTAACGTTGCCTGCACCGCCATGCCGGGCAGCACAGCCAGTTCTTCAGGCCCCGTCGCCCGCATCAGGAAGGTTCTGGCCCGAGGGTCGCTGACCGGCACCAGGGACTCAATGGTGGCCGGCACTGACTCCCGGCCGGCACCATCCACCTTCACAAGTAATTGCGAATCATCGTTGATGCGGTAGTAGTAATCCTGGGGCACCCGGAAATCCAGACGCAGATTGGTTATGTCTACCAGGGTAAGCAATTCGTCGCCGGGGGAGACCCATTCTCCAAGATCACTGGCTCGATCACTGATCACACCGTCGAATGGCGCTTCGACGCGGTGACGCTTGAGTACAACCTGGCGACGTTTCTCCTCGGCTCGCAGTCGGGCGAGCGTGGCTTCCGTGGCCGCGACTTCGCTCTCGCGGGCACGTACTTCAGTGGCGGCAATATTGCGACCGGCGCCCACCGAGCGGGCTTCCGCCAGTCTTCGCTCTGCCTCTTCAAGCCGGGCACGAGCTTCGGCCGCCTCGGCACGGGCGCTAGCCAGTTCAAACTCCGCCTGCTCATCATCCAGAGCTACCAGAAGATCGCCTTTGGCAACCCTGCTTCCGGTTTCAACCCGTACATCCTCCACAAGCCCGGCTACCGCCGTGGAAAGCAGAGACGTACGCAGTGCGTTGACAGTACCGTTCAGGCTGACTTCGCTGATGATGTCTGAGGTTCTGACCTGCTCAAGTTCTACCCCGGGGCGCTCCTGCGCCTGAAGCAGAGATAGCGAAGAACACCACAACCCGAGCATGACAGCCAGTTGCCACACGATTGGTTTCACTGAGTTACCTCTTTATCCTTGTGCGATTCCTGCGTTGAATTCTGTCTCCTGAAATTCATTTAAACCTACGTCCCGAATTCCCGGCCAGACCTGTCGAAATCGGTGTTTCAGGCCTGTTCAGCCGGCAACCGGTACTTCCACCGAACCTTAAATGCTGCAACACTGGCGACCAGACAACAACCAGAACAATGCGAGATTTGTACCGTGAAACCACTGAGCCCGTTAGACCAGGTGTTTCTTTGGCTGGAAAAGCGCCAACAGCCGATGCATGTCGGCGGCCTGCAGCTGTTTTCCTTCCCCGAGGATGCACCGGATAACTATGTGGCTCAGTTGGCGGACCAGTTGCGGGAACAGAGCACCGTCACACCGCCGTTCGACCAGCGACTGATCAACCGGTTCGGCCAGCCATTCTGGGTGGAAGACGAGCACCTGGACCTGGAGCACCATTTCCGCTTCGAGGCTCTGCCCACTCCCGGCCGGATTCGTGAATTGCTGGCATTCATCTCCGCTGAGCACAGCCATCTGATGGATCGTGAGAGACCCATGTGGGAGTTCCACCTCATCGAGGGCCTGAAAGACCGGCAGTTCGCTGTTTACACCAAGGTACATCACTCCCTGGTGGACGGCGTGTCAGCGATGCGACTGTTCCAGCGTATGCTGTCCGGAAACCCGGATGAACGGAACATGCCCCCGATCTGGGCTCTACCGCCTCGCAGCCGCCCCGGCATCGACGATAGCGGCCCCTCCATGTGGCGCAATGTCGCCCATCTTTTGGGGGAATCCGGTAAACAGCTGGGCACGGTACCTGCCGTCACCAGAGCATTGCTGAGCACGGTCAACCGGGCGCGAAAAGACCCGGCTTACGACTCCATATTCCATGCCCCCCAGTGTGTCCTTAACGGCAAGATAACCGGCTCCCGCCGCTTCGCGGCCCAATCCTACTGCCTGAAACGTATCCGGGCGGTCTGCAAGGCCTACGAGACAACGGTCAATGATGTGGTCATGGCCATGTGCGCCACCGCGCTGCGAACCTACCTGATGAACCAGGACGCACTGCCGGAAAAACCACTGGTGGCAATGGTGCCGGTCTCCCTGCGCAAGGATGACAGCTCAGGCGGCAACCAGGTGGGCATTATCCTGGCCTCGCTGGGCACCCATCTGAACGATCCCGCCGAGCGGTTGCGCTATATCCATGAGGATGTGAAAGCCTCCAAAGAACGATACGCCAGCATGTCGCCAGAGGAGATCCTGAACTATACGGCGTTATTGCTGGCGCCCGCAGGCTTCAACCTGCTGACCGGGTTGGCACCGAAGTGGCAGACTTTCAATGTGGTGATTTCCAATGTCCCGGGGCCGAAGGAACCCAGTTACTGGAACGGTGCAAAACTGGAAGGCATGTACCCCGTGTCCATTGCCATGGACCGGATCGCCCTGAACATGACCCTGACCAGCTACTGCGACCAGATAGAGTTCGGACTGATCGGCTGCCGCCGCACGCTCCCCAGCCTGCAGAGGATGCTGGATTACCTGGAAGAGGGCCTGGCGGAACTGGAAAGTGCCGCCGGTATTTGAGCTTTAACCGAATCTTTTCTCTCGATTACGCTGGGATATCTGATCGTTGAGCGTCCAGAAGTCGTAGAGCACGCCCAGCAGAAACAGGCCGCCGGTAAGCAGATAGATAATGCCGGTGATCCATTTGCCCATGTACATCCGGTGGATGCCGAGCACCCCGATGAACGTGAGCAGAATCCAGCTGATGTTGTAACTCACCTCACCGGCTTCGTACCGTATGTCGGCCTCTCGATCCATGGCGGGTATCAGGAACAGGTCAATAATCCAGCCGATAAACAGCAACCCGAGGGTAAAGAACCAGATGGTGCCGGTAATGGGTTTGCCATAGTAGAACCGGTGTGCCCCCAGGAATCCGAAGATCCAGAGCAGGTAGCCGATGAGTTTGCTGTGGGTATCCTGGTTCGTTTCCATTTGGTTTCCTTTTGACTTTGGTTTTGGCCTGAATCGTTGGCCCCAGCCTGCTGGGTAGGGTGCCTGGCCGGGGGGATGGGATATTTTTCCTTGGGAAAAAGAACTCGCTTCGCTCAGACACCTTTTTCCTGGCGGAAAAATATCCCATCCCCCCGTCCGTCAGACTATTAGGGCATAGTCCGCGATTACAAACTGAAAAAAGTGACGAAACCGAAAGACAGCCTTCTCCATGGTAAATGGGTGTGGGGTGGTGGTATTTATTTTTTCTCGCAAAAAATGGTGTCTGAGCGAAGCGAGTTCATTTTTCGAAAAAAATAAATACCACCACCCCGCAACCACGCTCCCAAGCCAGAGGCAAAAGGACCGGAGGCACCAAACTCAAGGCCCAACCTCAGGAGCCGGATCAGGACCACCCTCACGGAATTCACTGGCGGACTTCCCAGTCCACTTGCGGAAAGCGCGGCTGAAGTTGGACAGGTCGGCGTACCCCAGCTCGTAGGCGATCTCGCTGACCGACTGGTTGGTGTAGCGCAACAGCTGGATGGCCCGGTCTTTCAGTACGGCTTCCACAATTTCCCGATAGGTGGTGTCTTTCTCCGCCAGCCGCCGCTTCAGGGTACGGGACGAGACGCAGAAACGTTCCGCCATGGCCTCCAGTGAGGGCAACGGCCCTGGCATCACGTGAAGCATGTTGCGAATGGCATAGGTGATGTCACCCTGGTCCTTCAGCGCTTTCTGCAGCTCGAGCTCGCACTGGTCCCGCGCCATCCGGGATGCTTCCGCGTCCGCCAGCCGCATTCTGGTGTCCAGCAGGCCCTTGGGGAACACCATGGTTTCTTCTGGCTGACCGTATTCGAAGGGTACCGGCAACTGGGAGGCAAACTTCCGGTAATAGGAGGGTTCCGGCGAGGTCAGTTGCACTTTCACACCGGGGAGCTTGCCGTCCGTCAGGGCGAAGCCCTGTTTTTCAGCGTCCTCACGGTCAATCAATTGTTCCGCCAGCATCATCAGCGTGGCGCTCACGGTTTCCGCAAGGAAACGGTAGCCGGTGGGCACGTCAAATTCCGTCCGTAATCGCACCAGCACATGATCGCCGGTGTCGGTCAGAACCATGGTGAGGAAGGGGACTCGCAGCTGCAGGTAACGCCGGACCGAATCCAGGGCGCCGGCAAGGGTAGGGCTGGTCAGGGCTGCAAAGCCCAGGGTGCCGTGAATTGTTACCCTTAACTCCCGCGCCAGCATGAAACTCAGGCCGTCCTTACCGGCGAGGTTCAGCGCCCGCTCTACCATCACGATGGCGTCGGTTACGAACACCCGGCTGTCGTTCGATTTCAGGTCCTGGGGCGTGAACTCCATGCCTTCATACAGGGCGCGGTCGTTGTACCCCAGTTGCCGCACTACGTCCGCCAGCACCCGGAGATACACACCAGGAACCAGAAACAGTCCCAGCATCTGCCGTTCTTTTTCCGGGCCCGGATTCGTCATGCAGGTACCTTTATTGTTGTGGAAGGACTCATTGCTTCCGATGCTATCAGAAGCCCGGCACAGCGACACTGTGACTGGAGGCACCTGCAACCACGTCAGCACAGTCAATTGAGGCCAGCTCTGGCCCCTACTCCACGATGGCCGTCCCCTTTTCGCATTCCAAGCCTGGCTTGACTCACCCACACTGATGCCATCACATCAGCCATAGCGCCAACGCGCAGGAGTACTGACATGCTGAGAACGAAAACCACTGAACCCGCGCCGGTTGCACGCACACCGGAGAATGTCGCCATCAAACCCCAGCGCATGGGGTTCAAATTCGGCGAAAAAGTCCCTCATTACTGGCTGGACAAGAGTTATACCCTGAGCCATACCATGAACGCGCTGTCTGTCCTGTTTCCCCAGGGCGAGCAGTTTTTCGTGGACTCGGTCCGCTACTTCCAGGACCAGATCAAAGATCCCAAGCTGAAAAAAGACGTGCGCGGCTTCATCGGCCAGGAGGCCATGCATTCCCTGGAGCACAAGGCCATGAACCAGCATGTACGGGATCAGGGCATGCCGGTGGAGGAACTGGAGGCACATCTGGAAGTGGTGCTGGGCCTTGCCAAAAAGCTGCCTGAACGCCACCAGCTGGCCATCACCTGCGCCCTGGAGCACATGACGGCGATGATGGCAGATATGCTGCTGGAGCGGGACGATGTTCGCGAGGACATGCACGAAACCATGCGCCCGCTCTGGGTATGGCATGCCATCGAAGAAACCGAGCACAAGGCGGTGGCCTACGATGTGTTCAGCCAGGCCGGCGGCACCTACGCAGAGCGCACCTTCTACCTGGCCTTCAGCACCGCGGCACTGGGCGTGATGGCCAGTTACTTCACCACGCGAATGATGCTGAACGACCGCAAGAACTTCTCATTGAAGGACGGTGCCCGAAGCCTGTGGCGGATGTGGGGTAGGAACGGAACCTTCTCGAGCCTGATTCCCACCTGGCTGGAATACTTCAAGCCGGGATTCCACCCCTGGGATCATGACAACAGTGAGCTGATTGCCCGTTTCAAGGAGCAGATCAACGAGTATATTGCGCCGGAGTATCGTGGTGGGAACCGCCGGACGATCCAGTAACACCCTTGAGGATAACGACCCCCTGTTGCCACATCCGCCACTCACCCGGCTGGTAGATGTCCCAGTGTTCATCGGATGTGAGTGGCTCGGTCACAATCACGCTTACGATGTCGTTGGGGGTCGTTTCTGCCTCGAAATCCACGGTGACGTCTGCGTCCTTGAGGCGCGCGGGGCGGAAAGGGGCGCGGCGGGTAATGCTGGCCATCCTGTTAGTGCAGTAGGTAAACAGCCAGTCGCCGTTGCTTAGCAGCAGGTTGAAAACACCCTGGCGGGCGTAGCCGCTGGAAAGCCGAACCAGAGTCTCGGCCACTAGCTCGGGGGGAGCATGGCGATCGCACTCACTGCGCAGGTGATTGAGAATATCGCAAAACAGCGCCTCACTGTCGGTATCGCCAACCGGTTCGTAAAATCCGGGGCTTGCAGTAAACCCGGCGAGCTGTCCGTTGTGGGCAAACGTCCAGTAGCGTCCCCAGAGCTCCCGGATAAACGGATGGGTATTGGCCAGGCACACTGAACCTACATTGGCCTGCCGTATATGACAGATAGCCACTTCGCTCTTGATGGGGTGTGTCTGTACCATTTCCGCGATGCGGGAATTGGCGCTGGCCCCGGGTTCGTGGAAGGCTCGCACCCCCTTGCCCTCATAGAACGCCACACCCCAGCCATCCTTGTGGGGACCGGTTTCGCCTCCGCGACGGGTCAGCCCCGTGAAACTGAAACAGAGATCCGTCGGCGTGTTGGCACTCATGGCCAGAAGTTCACACATGCTGCCTGCTCGCAAGCCTCGGATTTTTGACGGCAGTGACGCCCGCCCGGATCACCCTGTTACGGCCTGAACGCTTACTGCTGTATAGACAGTGGTCGGCTATCCGGAACAGGGTTTCGGCTTCGGAGCCATTCTCAGGGTAGTGGGCAATACCGAAAGAGGCGGTCACACGAATCACGGCTTCTCCATATTGCAGCTCACTGTCAGCGATACGCTGACGCAGCTCGTCCATCAGTTCAAAGGAGTCCTCAGGTTTCACATCCCGCAGGATCAGGCCGAACTCTTCCCCTCCCAGACGGCCGACGGAATCGGTGATTCGCAGACGTTCAGTAAGACGCTGACTGACATCACGCAACACCCGGTCACCGGCTTCATGGCCCATGGTGTCATTCACCACCTTGAAATGGTCGATGTCCATGATCACCAACGCAAAGCCAGCGCCACTGCGGGCGGACTCTGCAATGGTCCTTCCAAGGCTACTCTGGAAGCTGGCCCGGTTTGACAGGCCGGTAAGCGCATCGGTCTGTGCCAGGGTGAACAGCCTCTGCTCAGCTTCCTCACGGCGGGTTTCATAAAGGTGTATGAAGCCCAGCATCAGCACAGCGCAAAGCACCATGTTCAACAGGTCAATCATGCCCCCCGCGTCGGCGATGAACTCCAGATGGATGTAGTAGGTAACACACCCCGCCACCATAAACGGCGCGCTGAGCAGGAGACCTTCCTTCTTGCCCAGCAGGAGATAGGCCAGGACCGGCATCATAAGAACCCACACAAAGGCGGCAACCGAGGCGTCAGGCACCACCATGATCAGCAGGGCGAAAGAAAATCCGGTGACCAGGTAGCTGTATATCCAGATTTGCAGATGGGGTGTCCGGTCGATGCGAGTGACACCGAGGAACAGTAGTGCACTGGCGACAAATTCCCCGGCAGCCAGCCAGAGATAGCCGTTGAGAACCTGCAGGCAGCCGAACACCACCAGCGCGGAACCAGTAACCAGAAACAGCGTCCGCATCAGCGAGCGGCGATGGGTGTCCCGGAGCCCTGAGCGGCTTTGCTCAAGCGACGCACCAAGATCCGGGTGCTGTTGTGCTTTCATGCTGCCTCCTTCCCTGAAATACAGCGAGCCTCGGGCTAACCCTGTACGTAAAATATACAGGGCCAGTCACCGGGGTTCAATCACTCCGGCGACTGGGCTGATGACCAGGGCTTTACGGCAGGCACCGCAGGACGGATCAGATATAGAGGTTCTTGCGGGAAAAACGCTCAACCAGCGGTTGATAGGCTGACCCGAGCACCCGGTTCAGGGCATCAATGCCCCATGCATCCGGCCCCACAAGAATACGGGACTCATCCTTCAGGATGCCCCGGACAATGGTGTTAGCTGCTTTGGCGGGAGTCGTCATGGCAATCTTGTCGAAGCCCTTGCGTTGGGCTTCGGCGTTCTCGGACTTACCCATGCGAGCGGAGTTGGCGATGTTGGTACGGATACCTCCGGGATGCACGCAACTCACCGCCACCGGCAGTTCTTCCAGTTTCATTTCCTGGCGCAGGGATTCCGTGAAACCGCGAACCGCGAACTTTGCGGCATTGTAGGCGCTCTGTTTGGGCACCCCTATCAACCCGAAAACACTGGAGATATTGACCACATGGCCGTCCCCGGATGCAATCAGGTGCGGCAGGAATGCGCGGGTACCGTGAGCTACGCCCCAGAAGTCGATATCCATAATCCACTTGAAGTCTTCATCGGTCATCTCCCGGACACTGGACGACAGGGCCACACCGGCATTGTTGATCACCAGATTGACCTGTCCAAAATCACTCAGGACCTGATCCGCGTGGGCATAAATGGCATCCCGGTCCGACACATCCAGATGATAGGTTCTGACTTCCGCGGTGCTGCATTCCTCTGCAGTTTCGGCAAGACCCGCCTCGTTAACGTCCGACAGTGCCAGTCGACACCCCTTTGCCGCCAATGCCACGGCCAGTGCCCGGCCAATTCCCGAACCCGCACCGGTTACCACAGCTACCTTATTGTTCAGATCCTTCATCGTCGATGACCTCTTGTTATGCGATGTGCTGCTTACTCTAACAGGTGTCGGGCTCGTGGATATGGCAATAATACACCCGTAAGCGGGGCAATAGAGCCACTTTCGGTGACCCGTGCATGGGTGACAGGGTACAATCACCCACTCCCACCATTTACCGGTTACTAGCGGATATTTCTGTATGGAATGGAGTCTTACTCACTTCTGGCTGATTCTCGCACTCATACTGAGCCTCGCGGAACTGACATCCGGAGTCCTGGTTTTGCTGGCGCTGGGTATGGCGGCTGCATTGACGGCAGTGCTGACCTTTCTGGGTGCCCCCTTTGAATGGCAGCTGGTGGGCATGGGTGTATTTTCAGGCATTCTCGTCCCGGTCGCCGTTCGCTGGATCAAGCCAAGGTTTTCCCCCAAGGGCGTTGCTTACGGAACAACGGGCACGGGCGTCGAGCAGGGCGAGCGATACCGGACGCTGAAGCGGGATTTCGACAACGCCTGCGGCATCAAGGTCAACGGCGACTTCTATCGCCTGCGCACCAGTGATACTGGCATGACCGAATTGCCGGAAGGCACCGAAGTTGTCTTCGAACGTTTTGACGGCACTACCGCCGTTGTTCACACGATCACTCACAAGGAGCAGTAAACATGGAATCGGTTATTTCCCCAGGGCTGGTTATCAGCCTCATTTTTGTCGTCATTGGTATTTTCATCATCGCCAAGGGCCTGGTTATCGTGCGCCAGTCCGAGGTGATGGTTATCGAACGGCTGGGCTCATTCAACCGGGTACTGGAAAGCGGTGTGAACATCATCATTCCGTTCATTGAGCGCCCCCGCGCCATTATCATGACCCGATATGTCCGCCTGGGTGACGAATACCACCCCAGCAGCAGCTTTGAAACACGCATCGACCGCCGCGAAACGGTCATGGACTTTCCGGGTCAGCCGGTGGTGACCACCGACAACGTGACCGTGAATATCAATGGCGCGTTGTACTACCAGATCATCGACCCACGCCGCGCTGTCTATGAAGTCGCCAATATGAGTCAGGCTGTGGAGGTGCTGGCTAAAACCACTCTGCGTTCAGTGGTAGGCAAGATGGAACTGGACAAGCTGTTCGAATCCCGCAGCGAAGTGAACAACGCCATCCAGGCGGAGATGGAAGAAGCCGCCTCCAAATGGGGTGTAAAGCTGACTCGCGTTGAGGTTCAGGACATCAGCATGCCTGAGGAAGTGGAAGAGGCCATGCGCCTGCAGATGGCTGCCGAGCGCAAGCGCCGCGCCACCGTGACCGAGGCCGAAGGTGAGAAATCCGCCGCCATCGCGATGGCCCAGGGTCAGCGTGAATCCGCCATTCTCAACGCTGAGGGTGACAAGGAGTCTGCCATCCTGCGCGCCCAGGGTGAACAGGAATCCATCCGGCTGGTATTGAGTGCCATAGGGGATACCGAGGACAACAAGCAGACCGTTATTGGCTACCTGCTGGGTCAGAGCTATATCAAGGTGTTGCCGAACATGGCCAAAGAGGGCGAGCGGGTCTTTGTGCCCTACGAATCCTCGGCACTGCTGGGCTCCATGGGAATGTTCCGGGAACTGGCCGGCAGCCCCGAAGACATCGTACGCCAGAGCGTGAAGCAGGATGGCCTGCGAGGCGGCATGGTGGCATCGGCGGGCAACAGCTGAAGCGACCGGACGCAAACCGCAGCAGCCGCCATCAGCCTTACCCCAGAAGGTTGTCGAGCGGCCGCTGGTAGCCCGGCGCAAACACTTCCAGAAAATAGAGTACTTCCGGCAGGCCATCTTCCTCCAGCTTTTTGAGGATGTGGCCCGCCGCCGGCTCGAATTCCTTGTTTCCCGCCTGCATTTCCGCCTGACATTTCAACAGCGCCGACAACCGGTCAGCCGCTTTGATCAGTTCCTTTTCTTCCGGTGTCCACCGGGACTCACGAATATAGGGGGCAAATTCGTCACGAAGGTCGTCAGGCAGCAGCGCCAGCAACTCCCCTTCCGCCTTGTGCTCGATATCCCCGAAGGCTTCCCGCATGACCCTGGAGTGATACTTGACGGGCGTTGGCATATCCCCGGTAATAACCTCGGTGGCATCATGATAGAGCGCTGCGGCCGCCACCCGGTCAACATTGACTGTCCCTCCAAAATGCCGGTTGCGGATAATGGCGAGAGCGTGAGCCAGGGTTGCCACTTCCCAGGAATGGGTGGCAACGTTCTCTTCGATGGCATTACGCATCAATCCCCAGCGTCTGATCCAGCGGAGCCGGGAGACGTAGGCAAAGAAATGGCTGAGGGGACGGCTCATAAGGAAACTCTCCCGTTTTGCATGAGTTTATATTTGGCCTCTTCTGCCAAGAATTAAACGATGGTAATGTGAATCTCTGTTCAACTATTGCTGTCGAGGAGCCGCGACCTTGAATCCCAGACGCCCACTGAAAACGGCCCTCCTGTACCTCTGCCTGCCTATAGCCCTGGGCTTTACTGCCAACGTTTCATCAGAAACGGAGATCGCTGTCGGCGCCTATCACTTCCCACCCGTGGCGGCCATACACGACGATAACGAGGCAGCGGGTTTGCTGGGAGAACTCCTTGCTGAGCTGGAGGCCGCTCATCAGGACGTCACCTTTCGCATCGTACACACCTCCCCCCAGCGCAGGTATCTGGATTTTGAAGCAGGTTTGTACGACGTCATCTTCTTTGAAAGCCTGGACTGGGGCTGGGAGTCCCGGCCAGTCGATGCCACAGCCCCGGTGCTGGTAGACGAGGATGTCTATGTAGCTCTCACCAAGCCCGGCCGGGACCAGAGCTTTTTCGATAACATAGCCGACCGGAATATTGTCGCCATTTCCGGTTATCACTATGGCTTCGCTGGCCTGTCAACGAACAATGCGGAGCTCCAGGAGCGCTTCAGCATTGAATTTTCCCACAGTCATCGACGCAACCTGAGCCTGATCAAGGCTGACCGTCCGTCACTGGCAGAAGTGGCCGTCATCAGCCGCTCCTATTTCCGGATGTACCTTGAGCAGAACCCTGAGGACAGCGGCCGGTTCCTGGTGTCCGATGTGGCCGATCAGAGGTATTTACTCCGCATCCTGGCCCGCAAAGGCGGACCGATCAGTCACAAACGGCTGGAGCAGATGTTGTTACCGTTGATCGAACAGGGGCGTTACCAGCAAATGGTCAGGAATCACGGACTTCAGCAACCGGCTGACCTGCCCGGGCACTGAACGCGAGAACGTCAGCGGGCATCCAGCTCAAAGCCAACCGTGACCTTGCCATTCTCATCGGCACTTGCATCGCGTACCGGGTCCAGCAGGAAAAGCTGGCTGTCTGGCACCTCGTATTTCTCCAGCATTTGCTGACGCAACCAGGTTCCTCGGGCAGAAGCGAGGTTGCCAAGGGCCTCCGGTGGCAGGTCAATATCGGTCACCAGCCTTTCCACCAGCGCCTGCGCCCATTCTGACTGACTGATCTCCCCGTCAGAGCCGGCAGCATCACTCCTGAACTCCTCTACAGAGGCGAGATAATCCGAACTGGCGTAGGCCTGCTCCAGCCTGGCAATACGTGTAGATGCCGGGTCTGCCTCAGCAATGCCCAACTGATCGAACAGCCGCTTCTGCCTCAATCCACTGCTATCGGCCTCCGGTGAAACGGCACCGCGAATGTTCAGAACCAGGGCGGGGCGGTCATTCAGTGCTTTGCCCAACGCCTCCAGCTTGGCGCTTTCGCCTTCGGCCAGTTCAACCCGGCCAGGCTCAAAGCTGATGCTGCCCAGATCCTCTCCGGACAGACCCGCCATATCCACTATTGAGCCCAACATGCTGAACGGCGACGTAGCCGCCTTTGCAACCAGGTTGACGAACGCGTTCATAACAACCTGGCCGATACTGAAATCCGGGCTTTCCAGATCACCACTGATGGGAAGGTCAATATCGATAACCCCGTTGCGGTCCCTTAACAGGGCCAGGCCAAGCTTGACCGGCGCACTGACTGCGTCGTCGCTGGGTACCGGCTCCCCAAGCTCAAGACGGTCCATGATAACGCTGTTGCCGGCATCAATGCTGGTGCCGGTGAAGCTGTAATCCAGATCAAGGTTCAGTTTGCCGCTATCCACACCATAACCGAGATAACGGCCAAAGTAGGGTGACAACATGGGCAGCGACAGATTCTCCATGGTCAGCTTGAGCTCGCTGGTGTCTTCCTTACCCAACGTACCTACGGAGCCATCAAGCGTCATGCTGGCAACCTCGCCAACGCGGCCCTGAATCGTTACCTTGCCCTGCTGCGGGGCAATGTTGCTAAGGCCGGTAACAGAGCCACGCAGTTGATCAAATCGGGTGGAGAAGGTTGGATCGAGAGTGCGATCGGCGTAGGAAATGACACCCTCCTCCAGCATCAGTTGCCCGATCCGGAATATAAACTCTGGCTCACTTTCCTCTGCCGATGGCTGATCACTGCCTGCTGATGCCTCTCCGTCAGCCTCCTGAGCCGATGTCGACCGCACGATGCGCTCAAGGTTATGCACGCCATCCTCTTCCCGAATCACATTGACCATGGGACCAGCCAGCGTGATGGTTCCGATTTCCAGTCGCGCCGGTGCCACATTGTATTCCACCGGTTCGAGACGAAGATTCTGCCAGCCAATCAGGCTTTCATCGCTATCCCCGAGCCGAAGATCCAGCGACACCACCTCTCCGGTACCACTGAAGGTGCCGGTCAGGGGGTCCTGCTGCTGGTCCAGGTCGAGGTTACCGTCAACACTCAGGCGGCCATTCCGGACATCCAGGTTTGCGGCTTCCCTGACGTAGGGACCGAACTGGGCCAGAGCAATGTCGGAGGCAGTAATTCCGGCGTCCAGGGTGAAAGGCGCGATTGTGGCCTGACCGTTGAACACCAGCCTCCCTCCGTCACCAAGAGAGGCCTCAGCCTTGTAGTTGACGGGCTCCTCCAACTGGTGTGACAGCCTGTCAACCTGGAGTGCCAGGTCTGTCAGTGACAGATCTGCTCCGGCCTGCACCTGTTCATCGCGCCAGTTCACCGAACTGTTATCCAGTTCCACCCCGGCTACCGACCAGCGCAAAGGCATGTCGCTGTCAGCTGACTCCTCCGCCGGCTCCTCATCATCGCCGCTCTGAAACGGTTCAAGCAGGTTGATCATTCCGTCCGGGCCCCGGTGCAGTGACAGGGCCACGCCGTCAATCCTGACCGTTCCAGTGGCCAGTTCGCGACTGTTCAACCCGAAGCGAATATCATCAACCCGGATGTTGTCTGTGGTGAGCATCTCGTCACCATCATCCATCAGGCCAAGGTCAAGGTTTTCAACGGTAAGCTTGCCATTGGAAGTGGAGAGGAAAAGCCGGTCGGCGGACTGCAGCTCGTATTCCGAACTCAGAGCGACGCTGCCGTTACGGAGTTCGTATGGTAGAAAGGGCTTGAGGAAGTGCTGGAGCGTGGTGTGGGTTACTCCACCGAGTTTGATGAAGCCTTTGGAATACAGCGGAGAGATGCTCAGATCCCCCTCCCACTCGATGGTCTGACTCCCTACCGCCGCCAGCAGATAGTAGTTGCTGTCGGCCTCCTCACGGGGCCAGGTAGCCAGATCGTTAAGCGCCAGGTCCAGTGGTGTGACCCGGAACTCCTCTTGCCCCTGCTGACTGAAGTCCCGGAACAACAGTTCCCCACCGGATACCCTGACACGGTCAAAATAGAGGCGGACGGGTTCTCCGGCCGCGCTCTCATCGGTGGTGCTGTCTCCCGATGGCGGGTTGTTCGCCTGCCAGTCCCGGGCAAAGTTGACGCTGTAGTCTTCCAGCAGGTCGAGCCGGATGTAGGTCTCCTCCAGTTCGATATTTTCCAGAGCAACAATTCCGGTAACCAGCCGCCAGATCCCGAGATTGGCATAGAGTCGGTCAAAAGCCGCAACCTGTTCGCCGTTCCCGTCCTCCGCATCCAGGTTCAGGACCTCTATGCTCATGGCGAAGGGATTGACGCGAATCTCTTCAATCTGCGCCTGCCATCCCAGATGCTGTTCCAGTCTTTCCGGCAATGCCCGTTCAAGCCACCAGGGCAGTCCCAGAAACCCCACAAGGGCATAGATCACGACCAGAACCAGTACAACTACCGAGATATTTCTGGCAGACAGACGTCGTGTGCGGTTTGCAACCACCCTGTTCTCCTTGTTGGTTATCCGTAACGGGCACGGCGCGGCCCCTACCTTTCCCACAAGGATAGTCTGCAAGTAGCGGTTTTGTCAGCTGGAAACGCCGACAGACTGACAAGGCGCAGTGAACCCGATATTCTGTTGTGAACGTATTGAACGACAAATTCCCGAGACAGGTAACCCTGATGGACATTAGCGATATGCGCCGTGACTTCGAGAGCGAAGGACTGGATCGTGACGCTCTTGATGACAACCCGGTCAAGCAGTTCCAGACCTGGTTCGGCGATGCCCGCGAAGCCGGCATTCTCGAACCCAATGCGATGTCGCTCGCCACCACTGGAAGTGACGGCATGCCAGACATACGAACCGTATTGTTGAAATACTTCGATGAATCCGGCTTCGTCTTCTACACCAATTATGGCAGCCGTAAGGCCCGGGAGCTGGCGGAAAATCCGAAAGCGGCCCTGCTGTTCCCCTGGATAGGCCTTAATCGCCAGGTGCGGATCCAGGGTGTGGTGGAGAAGGTCAGCAAGTCAGAGTCACTGCGTTACTTCGCCTCGCGCCCACGGGGCAGCCAGATCGGTGCCTGGGTGTCGGAACAGAGTCGGGCGATCACCTCTCGCGGGCTGCTGGAGCAAAAAGTTGCCGAGATGAAACGCCGCTTCAGCGAGGGTGAGATTCCACTGCCTGACTTCTGGGGTGGCTACCGGGTAGTGCCGCAACGCATTGAATTCTGGCAGGGCCGGCCAAGCCGACTCCATGACCGCTTTGAATACGTCAGACAGAACGACGGGTGGACCATTGACCGGCTCCAGCCCTGATTTCGCACCCAGGGTCTGGTTGTGCCAGGAACCGGCCTCACCTTGCGACGTGGCACCAGGCTGGCTGACTGCCTTCGAGCGGGCAACGGTAGCCGGCCTGAGTGGTTTCCGGCGACGGGAGTACCTTTCCAGTCGCTGGCTGATTCGCCAGGCACTGACGGAAGCGTCCGGTGTTCCCGGCCCGGATTGCTGCCCGGTGGACGGCCGGCCTGTTAACTCCGAACATCCGCCTGGCTGGCATTTGTCCCTCAGCCACAGTCACGGGCTGTCCGCCTGTGCTGTATCCGCCACCCCGGGCCTGGGGCTGGATATCGAACCCAGGCACAGGCATCCACACTGGCAGAAGGTGGTTGAGCGGTGGTTTACGCCCGGTGAGCAGGCATGGCTACTCTCCGCCAACTGTTGTGAAAGCTTCCTGACAGTCTGGACCCTCAAGGAAGCCTGGCTGAAGGCAACCAGGCGGGGAATTGCCCGCAACCTGCAGACACTGGAGGTTTACCCGGATTTCACCCTATCTGGCGACCAGGATGAAGGCTGGATGGCCTCCGCGGGCGAGGTTGGCGATTTCCTGGTAGCGCTGGTTTACCGTCAGCACGGAAATTCGCTACCCTCGGGCTCACTACTACAATGCCCTGGTGAGACGCTTCCGGTTAGCCACCCCGCAGAAAGAATGTCCCCGGTGAACTGGCTGTTTCACCACCCTATTATCACTCGCGAGCAGGAGTAACCATGAAAGACCAGCAGCGCTGCCCCTGGTGCGGTGACGACCCCCTGTATGTCGCCTACCACGATAACGTCTGGGGCCGGCCGGAGTACGACAATCTGGCGTTGTTTGAAAAGCTTTGCCTGGACGGCCAGCAGGCAGGGCTTAGCTGGATAACCATCCTCAGGAAACAGGAAAACTACCGCGCAGCCTATGATCACTTCGACCCGCAACTCATCGCCAGTTACGACAACAGCAAGATTGAATCCCTGTTACAGGATCGGGGCATAGTCCGCAACCGCCTCAAAGTGGAGTCCATTATCCGCAATGCCAGGGGATATCTGGAGCTGACGGAGCAGGGCCATTCATTCAGCGACTTTCTGTGGTCTTTTGTTGATGGCCAGCCGGTACAGAATCACTGGAACAGTATAAGTGAGGTGCCGGTATACACCCCGGAGGCCGAGGCCATGTCCCGGGCCCTGAAGCAACGCGGCTTCAATTTCGTCGGCCCGACCATTGTCTATGCATTCATGCAGGCTGTGGGAATGGTGAATGACCACCTGACTTACTGTCCACAACATCCTGTTTGCCGCGACCTGGCCGGCAAGGGTTGAACCCCCGTTTTTCCTGCCTGTTTCACCCTCAGGGATGATCTCAAACCAACCGCCACTCGTAAGTCCGTGGGTAGCACATCATCCCCGAGTACTACCGTGAGAGCGAAACAGTGAGAATAACCCTGGAAGAACTCAGGCAGACGCCAGACCTGACCATTGCCCTGCTGGAAATCATTTCCCTGGAGGGCCAGCAATACATGGCCAGACTGGTGATCGACGAAGAATACCATCTGCTATCAGATGCCAAGGGCCAGACCCAGCTATTCCGCAGTAGTTGGCAGGTCCAGGACATGCTGGCAGCATTCCACATTGCTTCCACTGACGTGGTTCACCCCTCTGCCTACCACGAAATGGTCGGCATGGAACCGGCCGACATCGAGCCCATGAGAATACGGGTCCAGGGGCGCCACTCGTGATTGCCGTCGCCAGGCTAGCCATTGTCGTTGGCATTGCCGGGCTGCTGCCGTTCCTGGCAGCCATCATCGGCCTGTTCATGATGCCGGCCAAAAGCGTGGCCATCATCAGCTATTTCTATCTCTATAGCGCCGGCATCCTCGCCTTCATGGCAGGCATCTACTGGCCCCTGGCCATGCAGCTTGAAAACCGGTGCTACCCCATATCACCCCTGGTCACCATGCTGCTCAGCCAGGTGTTTTTCGTCTCCGCAGGCATTGGGCTTCTGTTGCCCGTTGCGGCGCAAATCGTGCTTTATACCCTTGCCTATCTCGGCCTCTATATTGTCGATGCACGCTGGATGCGGGGATACTGGCCCGGCTGGTATCTCAGACTGCGGCTGGTACTGACTGCCGTTGTTCTGGTCTGTCAGGTGGTGGCGGGCACCTGGTTTTTCATGACCCACGGCTGAACTTTTCCTTCCCCGGCTGACGGTCGCGGGGTACAACCCTCCGGAGCCTAGCTCCAGAGGGTTTTTTCCGGGCCCTCGACCCGGCTTCTGAGTTTCTTCAGGGCACCTTTTTCGATCTGCCTGACCCGCTCGCGGCTGATACCGAGATGGTCCGAGATAACCTGCAGGGTCTCCGGCTCCGGCAGACCCAGGCCAAAGCGCCTGGACAGCACGTCCTTTTCACGGGAACTGAGGTCTGACAACAGAGCTGCCAAAGCCCGCTTCCGGTCACGGTGAGCCATATCATGGTCCGGTGCGGATTGCTCTCCCGCACTCAGGTTGTCGCCCAGAGTAATGCCACCGTCGGTGGTGACCGGCATATCCACAGACACTTCCAGGCTCGCCAGCGCCCGCAGCTCGCCAATTCGAGACGGTGACACCTCAATCTCACGGGCCAGTTCGCTTTGCGACGGTGTACGCCCCAGGGTCTGATGAAGAATCAGGGATTTTTTCTGCAGCAGACGGATTTCGTCCACTACGTTCTCGGGTGTGTGTACCAGCCGGGTTCCACGTTTCATACAACGCTTGACCTCTTCGCTGATCCACCAGTAGGCATAGGTGGAGAAACGAAACCCTTTGGTGGGATCAAACCGCTCCACAGCCTTGATCAGGCCAACATTGGCATCCTGGATTACATCCGACATCGGTATACCGCGGTTGGCGTAACGCCGTGCAATATGCACCGCGAGCCGCAGGTTGCTGCGGATCAGGATCTGACGGCTAGCGGTGGCGAGGTGGTAAGCGCGACGACAGCGGGTTGAGAAAGCGCAGGCATCGCCCAGGCTGCCAACCACTTCGCGGAAGGTTTGGGGGGTTTCCTCCGGCAGGGCCAATTCTGCGGAAATGACCCGGTAGCAGAAGGACAACCTGCGGGAAAGCCGGCGCTCTCCCTCGTCGGTCAGTAATTCATAACGGGACGCATCCCTGAAGTACAGCCCCACCAGGGATTCCGTTTCGCCGGAGTGGGCTATGGTCGGAGACGGCCCCGGGCTCTGAACATCATTCATGGCACAGGTTCCGATCGTAAATTTACTTAAGATACGCCCGGAAAATGGCCATGGATCCCCTTTCACGGGGAAGGTAAGAGCCTGTTGCGGCAATTACGGACAGGACGAATCCTGTCCGGCTTACGCTGCAACGATGGCGTACTCGTGGTTATAGGGCTCGATCAGTACGGCGTGAAGCGCCACGATTGTCTTCTTGTAGGCGTCTTCATCAACCACAAACTGGATGTCCACCTGGCGCATGCACTGGTGCAGGGCCAGAACACTGATCTCCTCATCTGCCAGAGCCTTGACCGATCGCGCGAGGATTCCCGGCATCTTGATGTCGCTGCCAATAGCAGAAACGATCGCTACCTTGCGGGTACTGATTTCCGCATTGGGGAACTCGTCTTTCAACGCCCGCACCACGCGCTTGACATGCTTGAGGGTACTGTCCACGTAGTGGGTAATGGTATTGGCGTTGGTGTCCTTGGACATGAAGCGGACCTTGAAGCGGCCAAGCACTTCGAGAATACGACGGTCAGAGCCCGGCTCGCCCTGCATATCCTGGTCGAACACCTCAATGGCAAACACACCCTTGTTGCCGGCAATGATTTCCACCTGAGGCTTCTCACTGACGTAGTCGCCGGTGATCAGGGTGCCAGTGTGTTCCGGCTCAAAGGTATTCATGACCCGCAGCGGAATCTCATTCTGGCGCATACCCTTGCCCGCACGGGGATGGATTGCTTCCATTCCCAGGTTGGCAAGCTGGTCGGCCACGTCATAGTTGGTCCGGCCAAGGGGCACCACCTTGTCCGCGCCCACAATGTTGGGATCGGCAGAGCTGAGGTGGTATTCCTTGTGAATGATGGCCTCACGGGCATTGGTGATGACTGCCACTCGGCTAAAGGTCATCTCGCTGTAGCCCCGGTCAAAGGTGCGCATCAGGCCTTCCTTGCACTGGGCGTAGCCGGTGACAATGGGTAGCTCACGGGTCAGATCTACCGCATCGAAGGCCTGCTTGAGCTTTTCATCCAGTGGCAGAAGCTCGTTGTCACGCCAGCCTGTCAGGTCGACAAAGCGCGCGTTGACCCCTTCCTGCTGCAGTTTCAGGGCGGTATTGAAGGCACTGTGGGCCTCACCGATACCGGCGAGCATCTCGCGTACTGTCAAAAGATGCTCTTCCAGCTGGAACTGACCATAGGAACAAAGACGCTGGAGGTCGATCAGGCAACCGCGAACCCCTTCAATGCGGTCGGTAATGAACTGGTCCGCCTGCTGTTTGAGCATGGGGTCCGGGAACAGGTCGCCATTGATGTCGGTCAGAAACTTGATCAGCTTGGTGAGGTCGTCGCCCCAGGCCCAGTCGGATTCCGCGTCAGCAAACAGGGCATAGACGCCCGGCTCGCCGGTCTTCTTGTGCTCCAGCAGTTCGTCGGTGACACCGCCGTAGGCGGAGACCACGAAGATGCGCTGGTAGTAGTCGTCTTTTTCGCGCCCGCCGAGAATGATGTTGTCGCGCACCGCCTCATAGTTGCTCATCGAGGTGCCGCCAATCTTCTCTACGGTATGTTGTTCGCTAGTCATAGTGTTACCGTCGTTATCCTGCAGAATGAATTTGGGGACATCGCGGGCGTCTCAGGACGCCTTGCTCAGTCCGTCCTGCATGATTTCATCCACGCTTTCTGCTAGAAGTTTAGCACCTTTGCGCAGATCGTCCTCGCTGGTAGTCAGCGGCATCAGGCACTTGATGACTTCATCGTTGGGGCCACTGGTTTCAATGATCAGCCCCTTCTCAAAGGCGCGGCCGGTGATCCTGTCCGTCAGCTCTGCACGGGTGGCTTCAATGCCGCGCATCATGCCCCGTCCTTTCATCCTGAACTCGCCGGGATACTTGTCACAGATGGCCTGCAGCCCCTCAGCCAGCACCCGCGTCTTGGCCTTCACTTCATTGGCAAAGGCGTCGTCTTTCCAGTATGTCTCGACCGCTGTACGTGCCGTCACGAAAGCCATGTTGTTGCCACGGAACGTGCCGTTGTGTTCACCCGAACTCCAGATATCCAGCTCTGGCTTGAAGAGCACCAGCGCCATGGGCAGGCCGTAACCACTCAAGGACTTGGAAACAGTCACAATATCCGGCTTGATGCCGGCAAACTCGAAGCTGAAAAACTCACCGGTACGGCCATTACCTGCCTGGATATCGTCCAGAATCAGCAGGATGTCGTGCTTTTTACACAGTTTCTCAAGGCCCTGCAGCCATTCGGCTCGGGCGGCATTCAGACCGCCTTCGCCCTGGACCGCCTCGACAATAACTGCGGCTGGCAGTTCAAAGCCGGAGGAACCGTCAGACAGCACCTTGTCCATGATCTCGAGGGTATCCACGTTCTCGCCCAGGTAACCGTCATAGAACATGAAGTCCACGTTGCCCAACGGCGTACCGACACCACCGCGGTGATGCTTGTTACCGGTAGCGGCAACCGCGCCCATGGTTACGCCATGGAAACCGTTGGTGAAGGAAACAATGCCATTGCGACCTTTCACCTTGCGGGCCAGTTTCAGGGCTGCTTCCACACAGTTGGTGCCGGTCGGACCGGTGAACTGCATTTTGTAGTTCAGGCCACGGGGGTCCAGGATGTGCTTCTTGTAGGACTCTATAAAGTCATGCTTTGCCGTGGTGAACATATCCAGGCCCTGGCTGACACCGTCGTTTTCAATGTACTCGAGCAGGGCTTTCTTGAGAATGTCGTTGTTATGGCCATAATTCAGTGACCCGGCGCCGGCCAGAAAATCCAGGTACTCCTTGCCATCTTCGGTGTAGAGATGCGCATTCTTGGCGCGGTTGAAAATCACCGGAAAGGCACGGGAATAAACACGTACTTCGGATTCAGTCGACTTGAAAAGTTCCATGGTCTTGCCTCTTAGCATGTCAGGTTCGAGGTAGTTGTGCGGGGGCACGTTGGTTGAGGCCGCAGTGACAGATTCACCTCAGCAATCTGCCGGCCAGTCCAAACAGGGGGTATCTATCGGTCGTTCGGGAAGGCTGTTACGCCGACTTTGTGAAAGGCCCGATGCGGAGCAGGAACTCGGAGTCGTGCTTGCCGCCAAAATGGGTGTCTTTCTCAAAGTGCTCGTGATAGGTGAGTTCCGCACCCATATCACGGGCAAATGACCGGAACAGGGCCCAGGAAGCCTTGTTGTCTTCAGTGATGGTGGTTTCCATGTGGGTCACGTTCTTGCACACGTCCCGGGCCACAATCGCCTTCAGCATCCGCTTGGCCAGACCCTGCCCACGACCTTTCTCGTGAACGGCTACCTGCCAGACAAATACGGTTTCGGGCTGTTGGGGAGGGATATATCCGGAAATAAAACCGACCAGATCGCCGTCTATCTCCGCTGCCACGCCGGTTTCGGCAAAGTGGCTGCACTGCAGGAGGTTGCAGTAGATCGAATTGGGGTCCAGCGGCGGGCATTCCTCAACCAGCTGGTGGAGCCTGTAGCCATCATCCATGACCGGTACCCGGAGGCTGATGGCGGTGGTATTTGAGCCTTCTGATGTCATAACGTGATCGATTCGCCTCAAAAAGTTAATGCCAAATTATATAGACCACAAAATATATTTCAAGTCTGGCTTAACAGGAAGCACATTCAGGAACGCCGCCTCCTACCTAAAGGATAGACGGAATTGAGCGGGAATCCAGTGACAGAACTATGAAACAGTGGAAGGAAACACAATGCTGTCTGCACCCAGATGCGTCCCGGCCACTATACGGCTCCGATAGGACACCGCAGCTGCCGAACCACCAGGCCAGAGCTGGTCGAACCGTGGCAGCCAGGCATCCAGATCATAGGCCACTGGCAGCAACGATACGTTCAACCCACGCCGCTCGATACCGGCAACAGGCTCAGCCCGCGGACTTGTCAGACCAATTCGGGTAATCAGGCCGCGTGGGTCCTGCTCCAGGTTACCCATACCAGCCGAACCATTGTTGACGACGATTCGGCTGTGCTCTTCCACGGTTCCCGCCCAGAGGACCGGCAGACACGTATGGGTGGAGGCAATCACATCAGCCCCGGACCCGGCAAACCATTCCGCCAACTGCGCTTCGTTGCCCGCCACGAACGATTCATGTGCCAGACCCCAGCCGGCCAGGGACTCAGGATCGCCATGCACCACCAAAACCTTTAGTCCTCCAAATAACAGGCATCGATAGCGGGGCAAGAGGCGAAGCCGTTTCTGGATGTCCGGATGGTCGCCGGCCACGCCCTGAAGCCGCTCCATGATGGTGTTGGAGCGCTCGACCACACCCTGGTCAACAAAGTCGGGGTAGGCACAGCCGCAGCCCGCGCCATCATTCGGGTTGGCCAGTTCGTAATCCACATTACCGAGGCTGACGGTATGATCCAGGACGCGATTGTTGATTTCCCGGAACAGGCTATCACTGGCATTGAACCAGTTGAAATCTCCGTTGAAGACCAGCTTTACCCTGTGGCCCCGGCGCTCCTCGGCGAGCGCCATTTGCTCAATTTCATCAAGTGCGTACGGATTCCCATACAGCCCGCCAATGATGTAGAGCACATCCTCCGACACATGGCGCGGCTCCCGACACAGGTCGGCAGCCTTGTATCGATACGCCAGGGGACAGCTGCGGCCTTCGTTCATATCCGTGCCTGGGCCTCGCCGGTCGCCAGCGTGCGCCCGGCGAGCCTGCGGGCCACCAGGGGCAGGAAGAAACCGGCAGTGCAGATCAGGAAACCATAGGCATTCACACCCAGAAGCATCGAATACGCTCCGTCACCGATAGCCCAGCTTGATGGGATCAGCCCCACCGCAAGCAAAACGCCCAGCCCAAGACCCGTCCAGAAGCTCAGGTGAAAACTCCAGGGCGACCAGCGAGTGAAACCATAGAACAGGAACACCGGCGCCAGCCCCATCACCATGGTGCCGGAAATGGTCGTCGCCTTGAGAATGTCGGTGCCGGCAAACATCGGCAGGTTACCCAGGAACGCAAAGGCAATCATGATCACCGCCCCCACACGCACACTGGGCAACCGGTCTTTCGCCCGCTTCGCCAGCCGCGGCAGATCCACTGCCAGGGATTTGGCCAGCGAACTGAAGGTGGAATCCAGCGTTGAACCAGCCGATGTCATCATCACCACACTCATGAAGAACAGCGCCGCCAGCCCCAGCGACTGACCCACCGCCGCCGGCGCATTACCCATGGCCTCGATACCGTTAAGCCGGGCATGGACACCCACCAGGCTGAAGATAAACACCGCCACAAAGCCCAGTAGCCCGGCAACCACAAAGCTCTTCAGCATGGTCTTCTCCCTGTTCACGAAACCGCGATCGGTGAGAACCGGATCGTGGAAGGGATAGCTGAACATCTGAAGCAGGGCCACCAGTAGCAGGTCAAAACCGGCATTGAGCTTGAACTCGCCATTGGTCAGCAGCGCACTGGTGTCGTTGGCCGGCACAATCAGGAACAACACCGCCCCGACAAAGAACACAAACACAAAGGCCTGGATCACATCAGTAAAAATCGACGACCGCAGACCGCCCTTGAGGCTGTAGGCCAGGGTAAACACCGTGAACAGCATGGCAGCACCGTAGTACTCCCACTCCCCGGGCAGACCAAAGTAACCACCCACCACAGCGGTGTTGCTCCAGACCTCGTTATACAGCCGGATCAGAATCGCCGCTGCAAACGCCAGACTGGCAAACCGACCGAAACGGGACGTCAGAAAATCCTGCAGACTGCGCGCGCCGGTCTGGGTACGAATCAGGTAGATAATGTAACCGGCCACCGGAATCGACAACCAGTAACTGGCATAAGCAAGCCCGCCGGTCACCCCGTAGGCCGCACCCAGGTTGGCGGCATTGGTAACCGACTTGGCAAAAATCCAGCTGATAAAAATACTCGCCGTCAGCGACCACTGACCCACCGGATTGCCCTGGTCATCCGCTCCCTTGTAGAAAGAATTGGCGTTCTTGCTCTTGGGCGACAACACATACATCACCACCCCATAAACCACCAAAAATCCCCAAAACAGGGAAGCTTCCGTGAAATTCATTGTCTGTTCTGTCCTCGTTCTTTATTTACTATCCGGGGCTGGTTCGGTTACTTCGGGCTTTGGGTGCCTGAGTCAGTGGTGGGGGGGGTTCAAAAAAACGCCCGTGAACCCATCCATGGGGGGCTTGGTCGCGCCATCCCTGGCGCTCCACATTTTTTGAACCCCCCCCACCACTGCCTCTGTCATCAAAGTCGCCATGCCGTCCCCGACTTTGCGTTGAAAGCAACCAATTGAAAAAATTCTTTGTCTTTAATCCAACGAATTGCAGTGATTCAACCGCGGTCTGGGGGTGGTGTTTTATTTCCGCCAGGAAAAAGGTGTCTGAGCGAAGCGAGTTCTTTTTCCCAAGGAAATAAAACACCACCCCCAGGCCGCCAATCCCCAGCAACCAGTCCTACAAAAAACTAACCAGGCGCCGAACAACTAGCCCCAAACCGATAACAGGAAAAACACCGGTGATGCCGCAACATAATGCGCTCATCCATGCTCTCTGCCAGTGTTCCGCCAAGGTCATACTGCGGATCATCATCCACCAACGTACAGGCATACACCCGCACCCGCTCACCCCGCTTCACCAGCATGCGCGTATAGGTGCACATAAAATGGGAACGGGCCTCTTTGGTAGGATACTTCTCCATGCAGGTTTCCGTGATCTCCGGGCTACCGTCCTCCGAGCCTGGCGTACCCAGGTCCGGGAACGCCGTAAACGCCAGGGTTTCCGGGATGCCCCATTCACGGAAGATGCCGCGAAACGCGGACTCCACATTGGAAACAAGCTCATCCGGGTCAGTCTGCCGTGCGATGGAAACCTTGAAGCCCTGGTGCACCAGCCAGCGGATACCTTCCAGAGCCTTGTCGAAACTACCCTCGCCCCGGTCAACGTCGTGGCGGGCACGGTCCGGGAAGTCCAGGCTGACACGGAAATGGATCGGGTAGGGGTTGTCCAGCAACGGCAACACCTGATGGCGGCGTTTCAGCAGCGGATCGGTGGCATTGGTAAGCACAAAGCACGGCCGATGGTGGCTGGCGTAATCCAGAATATTGATGAAGTCCCGGATTACGAACGGCTCACCGCCCGTGAAGGAGAACTGCTCCACGCCCATATCAAGGGCTTCGTGAATGAAGGGTTTCACGTCGCTGAGCTTCATCCCGGGGATGCGACCGTCGCCGGGATGCGAGCCTTCAAGGCAGAACGGGCAGGCCAGGTTGCAGGCCGTGCCGGTGTGAATCCACAGTTCCTTGAGTCTATCCGAATCAATATAGCCGCGCGGGTCGCCGTTGCGGGTATGGGTCCAGCTGTCGTGGGCCCTGGGTTCCAGCACTTCCACGGCGGGGATACGTTTTTCGGCGGTTTCGGTCAGGGGCATAGCTGCTCCGTGTTTACGGTGAATCTCTCTGTACAGACAAACCAATGGCACCGGCATTACACCACCGGTGCCATTTCTTTGTTTTACGTCGTTGCTTCCTTTACAGCCTTGTTGCGGGGCTGTTTGCCGCGGCGCCAGCCATGCAGCTTCTCAAGCAGTCTGAGAATGCCCTGCGGCGCGTGTTCACGCTTCCATTCACCGGCGGCATACTTGGCCGACTCGTTCCAGGTCGGGTAGGGGTGAATGGTCCCCAGAATCTTGTTCAGGCCCAGGCCATGCTTCATGGCCAGAGTGAATTCCGCCAGGATTTCGCCCGCGTGCATGCCCACCACGACAGCACCCAGTATCTTGTCCTTGCCCGGCGGCGTAAGCACCTTGATAAAGCCGTAGTCCTCACTTTCCGCGATGGCACGGTCAAGGTCATCAAGCCCGTAACGGGTCACCTCATAGGCGATGCCCTTTTCCTTTGCTTCTGCCTCGCTCAGCCCGACGCGAGCCACTTCCGGCGAGGTGAAGGTCACCCAGGGCATAACCCGGTAATCCACCCGGAAGCGTTTGAACTGGCCAAACAGGCCATTCACTGCCGCATACCAGGCCTGATGGGCGGCCGCATGGGTAAACTGGTAGGGGCCGGCCACGTCGCCGCAGGCGAACACATTGGGGAAGCGCATACTCATATCCTCTTCCACCGGCACGGTGCCATTGGGCAGGGTTTCAACCCCAATTTTCTCCAGCCCCAGACCGGTAGTGTTGGCTGCTCGGCCAACGGCCACCAGAACCTGATCAAACGGGATCCTGATGCGTTCGCCGTCGTGTTCGCAGTAAGCCACTTTTTCTCCGTCTTCAACGGCAAAGTCCTTGGCGGCATGATTCAGCCTCAGGTCGATACCATCCTGTTCGAACTGTTTCATTACCACCTCGGCAACGTCACTGTCTTCCTTGGCCAGGATCCGGTCGCCCATCTCCACCTGGGTTACCTTGCTGCCAAGGCGCGCAAAGGCATGAGCCAGCTCCGAGCCAATGGGGCCACCACCCAGCACCAGCAAACGTTCCGGCTGGGTATCCAGCGACCACAGGTTATCGGAGGTCAGAGGCTCCATCTCCGCAAGCCCCGGAATCGGTGGCACCGCCGGGCGACCACCGGTGGCAACCACAATGCTGCGGGCAGTCAGTCGCTCGGTACGGCCATCGTTATGAACAACCTCCAGCTCCCAGGGTGATACGAAGCTGGCCGTGCCAGAGATGCAGTCTACGCCCAGTTTTCGGTAACGCTCCGGCGAGTCGTGGGGCTCTACCTTGGCAATCACGTCCTGGACACGGTTCATGATGTTCTTGAACGATCCTTTCACCGGTACGGACTCCAGCCCGTAGCGATTGGCGTGGCGCATGGTGTCGGCAGCCTTGGCACTGCGAATCAGCGCCTTGGACGGCACGCAGCCAGTGTTGAGACAGTCACCGCCCATCTTGTCCTTCTCGATCAGTGCCACTTTGGCCTTGACCGCCGCCGCGATGTAGGCCGACACCAGACCGGCAGAACCGCCACCGATGACCAGCAGGTTGTAATCAAATGAGTCGGGTTTCTGCCAGCCGGCATAAACCCGGCGCTTGCGGATAAAGCCAACGATGAACTTGGCAATCAGCGGGAACAGACCCAGCAATGCGAACGACAGCAGCAGGTCGGCGGAAACAATGTCACCGGTGGATTCAATCTGGGCAAGCTGTGTGCCGGCGTTAACGTACACGAAAGTGCCGGGCAACATGGCAACCCAGCTCACCAGCGCGTAGGTCTTCAGCTTCATGGCCGTCAGGCCCATGGCCAGGTTGATCAGGAAGAAGGGGAATACCGGAACCAGCCGCAATGTCGCAAGGTAAAAGGCGCCGTCTTTTTTGATGCCACGGTCCATCCTGGCGACGGTTTCGGCATATCGTTCGCGGAGGGTGTCCCGCATCAGGAACCGAGCCACCAGAAAAGCTATAGAGGCGCCGATGGTTGAAGCCACGGACACTGCGATCAAACCATACACATTGCCGAAAAACGCACCGCCGGCCAGTGTCATAATGGCTGCGCCAGGTAGCGACAGGGCAGTGACCACCACGTATATGCCGGCAAAGCCGAGAACTGCCACCAGCAGATTCTGACTGATCCATTGCTCAATGGAGGACTGGTGCTTCTGCAGATTTTCCAGGGTCAGTATTTCGTGGCCGCCAAAACCAATAAACAGTGCAACCACAATACCGATGACCAGAAGCAGAATGAGCTTTTTGGAGTTCATAGCTAAATCCATAGGTTAAGAATGAAAACGGTTGCCTGAAAGACACTGCACGGCGCTGGATGTTACAGCTGCTTCCGTCTAAACTTTTTTGAGCAGTTACTCATTAATGCTGGAACTTATAACAGCAAGCAGGAACATACCATTATCCAGACAGTTCTGGATGTCCAATAACATCTTTATAACAACGCTCTAACGCAGGTGTCCGGGGGGTATACGGAATGGAAACCGCAACGCATCAGTCTAATGAAGATATCCTGATTCAGGGCCTGAAATCCGGAAATGAAGCCGCTTTTCAGAAGGCTGTCCGACTCTATACACCCGGCATGATGGCCGTGGCCAGGTATTACCTTGATAATGCGTCTGCCGAGGAGACCGTACAGGATTGCTGGGTAACCGTCATAGACGCCATACAGAAATTTGAGGGCCGGTCTGGCCTGAAAACCTGGTTGCACCGGATTGTGGCCAACCGGGCAAAGAATCATCTCAGGAAAAACAAACGGGAAGTCAGCGCTGACTTTTCCGAGTCCCTCGATCCGGAACTGGCAAACCGATTTCGCCCGAACGGCCGCTGGGCAACACCACCGACCCTGCGATTCGATGAGGATGCCGAATCACTCATGGAAAACGGCGCCCTGAGCGACTGCCTGGATCAACATCTGGCCCGTCTCCCGGAAACCCAACGATCCGCCCTGATGCTTTACGAAGCCCACCAGCATAAATCCGATGACGTGTGTAACATTCTGGATGTCAGTGCCTCTAACCTTCGTGTACTTTTACACCGTGCGAGGCAAAAGATATTCCTTATGGTGGAAACCTTTCAGGAGACAGGCGAATGCTGATGTGTCGGGATCTGGCCAGGATCGCCAGTGACTACATTGATGACGAGCTGGGCACAGGGCAGAAGCTGTCGGTAAAAATGCATCTCATGATGTGCAAGGACTGCCGCTCATTTATCGGCAACCTTCGTGCCAGCACCGACCTTATACGGGCCCACTCCTCCGGCAAGCAGGACCCGGAGCTGGTCCGCCGCATTGACGAGCAGGTTGCTCAAGCACTAAGTGCAAAAAAGAAAAACTGACGATTTCAGATGACGCCAGAACGGGGCAGAGATTCCCGGATTCGCTGCATCGGTCTGAGAGATTACTCGGCTTCGAATATTTGCGTTTCGGGATGAAAAGTATACCAGGCAAACCAGAAGGCCCGGGTGGCCGGAAGCAACTCGCCTGATTCGTCCCGAAGTTCAGCAGAAGGGGCGTCAGCATCATAGTGAATACTGACTTTCTTTCCGCCTATCTGATCCTCCAACACCCGGCCATCATGATCAGCAAGCTCCGGAAAAGGCCAGGCCTTGCTCTCACCGTTATGGGTCCAGCCCAATACCCAGGTTTTCGGATGGTATTTCCGGCTGGTACTGGATACTGGGAAGTACAGTCGTTCAGTGTGGTCATAGTCGCCGTAGGGAGACTGGCGGTAGTTCCTGCGATGGCCGGTATTGGTGGAGAGCACGAGACCATTATCGCCAACCCGGGCCCGCCACTTCTGCCACAGCTCATGGCGAATGGCGACCGGCTCCAGTTCTGTGCCGGCCATAGGGCCGGAAATTGCACGCCCTTCGATCTGTGACCACAGGGATTCGGTCTGGTGATCGTACATCAGCAGATCACTGTTATAGAGCAGCCCCGAAACCCCGAAAGTCAGATGACGCCCCTCCACCACCGGGTCAAAGGCCATACCGGTGCCACACAGGGGGCAGAAGGTGATGAGTACAGGCTCACTGTTCGACTCGTGATTAACGATTTCATGCCAGTTCAGAATACCGATCGGAAAGGCATACCGCGCCGGTCCCTGGTCATAGGTCATTAACAGGTCGTCTTCCCGCCACGGCAGGGAATCCCCCGCAGGTTCAAACTTCGGGTCATTGATGGACGGGATACCATCGCGGGGTGGCCCGCCACTGAGAATCTCATCCACCGGTATCAATGAATTGCTCAGGTCAAACCCGTTCTTTTCCTGGGCCATGGGCCGGGCAGCCACCAGAAGTAATGCACACAGTACGATAAGAGCCCGGGTTAGCATCGTCATCAGTTATCCTCCAGGAGACCTGCCCCCTGTAATCCCTGCTCAACCGCCGGTATCGAAAAACCATGAACCCGCTGGCCATCAATCAACAACAGGGGTGTTCCTCGACCGCCAAGGCGCTCGAACGTTTTTCTGGCCTGGGTGGACGCGGTTATATCGAACTCGACATAGGGAATTTCATTAGTCTGGAAATAATCCTTGGCCGCCTCACAACCGGGGCAGAAAGGCTGCGAGAACAGCACCACCTGGGGAATAGCCTGCTCCGGAGGCTTATCATAAACCTCTGCCGCGCCCGAGAAGGCCGGCAGCATGGCTATCAGAAAGGCCCCTACAACAACGGGTAATCCTGTTTTTACTGAAAACATCGTCATTACCCCTATTCCTGGCCCGCAATAGCGGTGCTTCAGAAATACTGACAAACGATGGCCAGAAGTGTTACAGGGCGGACTTCCGGGCCCGCTTGTTTTCTGCTTCCGTATGCACCTCCTGTTCCACGATACGGGACTGGCGCATCAGATGAAGATCCTTGCTCACGCTGGTATAGGTGGACACCAGATAGGGAACACAGTACGTCAGCAGCAGCTTCAGCCAATCCACAGCCGCTTTACCCACAACCGCTTCCCACTGATTAATCAGGACAAGCAGGCTACCAACAACCAGAGCCAATTTTGCCGCCCGTCCCGGGGTACCTCGGCTGATGGCAAGCTCACAAGCCTCTTTGCAATGACGGAAGAGATATGCAAACCGTGAAAAGGGCATGACCAGACCCCGGATCAATCCTGTCATCATTTAAGGAAACCCTGGATCATCCTCTCGGTCTCGGGCGCGCCCAGAACGACTTCTTTTGGCATAACAGACTCCACACTTGCCAGTTGCGTTTATCAACAAGCTAACGGACACCCTTGTCGCACTATCGTTACAGAATCTGAATGATTTCACAGAACTCTTGCACTCGACCCATGCCTCTGGAACGATCGTTCAAAATTCAGAAGGAGATATGGAATGCCCAAGCAGTTACCCCTCGCCCTGTTGCTACTTCGACTCGGTATTTTTGTTGTCTTCCTGTTCTGGACTCTGGATAAACTGGTCCAGCCAGAGCATGCCGCCAAGGTATTCGGTGCTTTCTACGGTCTTGGTGGCCTTGGCGAAACTGTCTTCTACATCATGGGCATTACACAGCTGGCGCTGATCCTGCTGTTTGTGGCTGGTCTTCTGAAAACCTGGACTTACGGGGCCATTCTGATCTTTCACGGTGTTTCCACTCTCTCGGCCTTCGCCAAGTACCTGCAGCCCTTCGATAACCTGATGTTCTTCGCGGCCTGGCCCATGCTTGCAGCCTGCGCAGCCCTGTTCCTGCTACGTGACTACGATACACTGACGCTTTCAAGACAGCCGGTACCCGCAACGGCCTAGACTGCCCGGTCAGGCGCTGTAACAGTCATCCCGGTTGTTTGTCTCTGCTCCCAACAGAGGCTCCAATAACAACCGGGAGAAATAATGTTGCTGAACTGGCTATCGCGTCGGCTGGCCGCCTACCTTTCGAAACAGGTCACCCGGCATTCGGTACGCACATCCACCTGGAAAGCGCTTGAAAAGTCGCTTCAACCGGGGGACGTCGTGCTCGTAGAGGGCAATACTCGGATCAGTGCAGCCATCAAGTTCCTGACCCAGTCCACCTGGTCCCATGCTGCGTTGTACCTGGGCCCGGAGGCAGGCCTTGGAACAGCGGCAAACAGCGAACCTCATGTGCTGGTGGAGGCAGATCTTGAGGAGGGGATTCGAACCCTCCCCTTATCGTTTTACCGGCATACCCACACCCGGGTCTGCCGCCCGGTGGGGCTGAGTAAGGAGGATATCCGCCAGCTTGCCGACTATTCCAAAAGCCGGTTGGGTCACCAGTACGACATGAAGAACGTGTTCGACCTGGCCCGTTACCTGTTTCCGACACCCCCGGTTCCTGTGCGCTACCGGCACAAGTTGCTGGCGTTCGGAAGTGGCGACCCCACACGGGCTATCTGTTCAACGTTCATTGCAGAGGGTTTCCAGCAGTTGCGTTACCCAATCCTGCCGGTTGTCAGAACGCTACCCAGTGACGACCCTGACTGTGAGGACTGTGTTTACGAGCAATTCCGGGTTCGGCACCACTCCCTGTTCACACCACGGGATTTTGACGCTTCGCCTTATTTCCGGATCATCAAGCCAACGCTGGAAGACAATTTTGATTACCGGGCCATTGACTGGAGTGACCGGTAGCCGTCCGGCGCCGGCGGCCCCAGCAGGAACCCCTGGAGTTCGTCGCAACCTGAAGTTGCCAGCCAACTGGCCTGGGCCTCCGTTTCCACACCCTCGGCAATCACCTCGCAACCAAGACTGTGAGCCATGGTGATCATGGTGCGGCACAACACTTCGTCCTGCTCGTTATCCGGCAAACCGGTCACAAAGGCCCGATCAATCTTGATGCGTTTGACCGGCAGCGCCTTGAGGTAGGCCAGCGAAGAATAACCGGTTCCGAAGTCATCCACTGCCAGCAGCACCCCCAATGAACGAAAGCCTTCCAGGATCTCCAATGCGGTGGCGACATCTTCCATCAGGGCGGTTTCGGTGATTTCCAGTTCCAGGTAACCGGGCGCAAGGTCATGGCTGCCCAGAACGCCACGGATGTGCTCCACCAGCGACGGGTCCGCCAGCTGCCGGGCAGAAATATTAATCGCCATGCGACCTGAAAAGCCCTGATCCACCCAGCGCTTCATGGTGGTGACGGCCTGTTCAATCACCCACAACCCGATAGGGCCTATCAACCCCGCTTCTTCAGCAACCGGTATGAATTCGGCGGGTGACACCGTGCCAAGTTCCGGGTGACGCCAGCGCAGCAGTGCCTCATAGCCTACACAACGCCGCAACCGATCAAACTGGGGCTGATAATGAAGTTCAAACTGCTGTTTCTCAATGGCACTGCGGAGATCCTTGACCATATCCTGGCGGCGCTGGATCTGTTCACCGAGGTCCGAGGCAAAGAACTGTACTTTGGAATCCGTTGATTTTTTAGCACGGTGCATGGCGATTTCAGCGTGGCTGAGCAGAACGCCAGCCTCATTGCCGTCCAGCGGTGTCAATGCAACGCCGGCACTGACATCGCACTGGTATTGTTTGCCAGCCACCTCAACCGGTGCGATGCAGGCATTAATAACAGCGGCAATGTCGGCCTCGAGCAGATCTTCCTTCAGGCCCTGATGGGGTGTTAGCAACAGTCCGAATACGTCACCCCCCAATCGTGCAACATATCCCGGCTCGCGACTGAACCCAGCCAGTCTGCGGGCAATCTCCTGCAGCACCCGGTCCCCGGTTTCATGGCCCGCCAGGCCGTTCAGCGCCTGAAAATCATTGAGGCCAAGCACCACAAGTGCCGAGGGCATGGCTTCCCCGCCACCAGCCTCCGCCAGGAATCTGGTCAGCCGCTCTTCAAACAGGTTCCGGTTGGCCAGCCCCGTCAGTTGATCATAGAGGCTGCGTAACTGGAGCTCCTGTTCCGTCTGCTTCAGTGAGCGCGTGCGCTCCATCAGCAGCTGATCAAGACGCTTGTTCAGGGACTGTAATCGATTGAGGTAGGAGGCATTCTGCTCAAGCATGCTGTTGAATGCGCCTTCCACCTCACCGAATTCATCACGGCGCTCCGGTTCGCGAACATAGATCATCGGGTGTTCCGCATCACCACCGGCCTGCAGGATACGCGCGCGCAGTCGCAATAATGGCGACAGCATCATGCGGTCCACGACAGCCATGGTCACCACTGTTACGAACACGGCTATGAGCAGGGACAGGCCGAGAATCCGCAGAACAAACGCCGTCAGCTCCCCGGAAACGCCGGTAATATCGACACGTGCCCTGACCGGGTAGTCACCAAGCCACTGCCCGGAATCCCAGACCAGGTCCAGCCGTTGGTTCTCCGGTTTTGGCAGGTCCCGCAAGCGCCCTGACGCATCCCCGGCATCGGTCACCGGCTCCCCGACTCTTAACCAGCGGTCATTCACCATCAGTTCAAGGCCTGTCACTCTGGAGCTGCCCAGCACCCTCTGCAGCGACTCAGCAGTCACATCGTCCGGTTTGGTCGCAAGGTAGGTTGTAATGGCCTGTCTCGCCATGGCAGCGTGCTGGCTTAACAGATCCTCTTCGTAATTACGGTAGGAAGGGATCAGAATGACAAATTCGATAAGCAGAATGGCCACAAACGCAGCCATGGTCAGGTTTCTGCAAAGACGGCAGGAGATCAGCTGCCGCCCCCACTGGGAAACCGACTGCCAGTAATCCTGGCGACGACGGGCGAGTTGCTCATCAGCTCCAAGACCTGTATCAATCCCTGCCGGCGACTTCATGAGCCATCATTCCTGTTTGGTGTGAATAAGGATTCGACGTACTATCGACACCCCGGAACGATGGTTGTTACATACCAGTAATCTGCGGGTTCGCCGTCACAGAACAATCACCAGGAGATCGCCAACATGCGGTTGCCCGAAAAAGCCGACATCATGCCCTGGATGGCAAGAACCATCTCAAGTCCTGCGACACGACGTTGCCGGCAGGCAATTCACCGGTTACGGGCAACCAGAAAGGGGGAGGGCAATGTGGTTGATGTATTTATCAATCCCCGCGATCCTTTCAGTTTCGTGCTGTTGCAGGCCCTGCCGGAACTGGCTTACCGATACGATGTCCAGCTCCGCTTTTTCACCGTATGGCACCAGCCCCGGGAAATGTTTCCGGAACCCGCCATGTGGACTGACTGGGCCATTACCGACGCCGCCAGACTGGCCCGGCTCTATGGACTGACTCCTCCGGAGTCACCCGACCTGCCCACCGAAAATGCCCTGAGCCACTGCCGCGATCAGCTTCTCGCCCTCGAGAGCAGCGACAGTTACCTGGCCCGCGCGACAGAAGCGATGAGAGCCGTCTGGCAGGGCGAGATAACGCCAGATGACGACATTACCGCCACAAGCAACACCGAACTGACAGAAAGACTGCGGGCAAACGAGCAGCGGCTGGTTGACCTTGGCCACTACCAGGGCAGCATGGTGCATTTCCGGGGTGAGTGGTTCTGGGGCGTCGACAGGCTGGACCACCTGGAACGCCTGTTGATTCGTGAAGGGCGGGCGCATCAACCCGACCAGACCCCGGCATGGGACCGGACCTGGGCAACTCTCGGCCAGGATGCCCAACCTCTGGAAAGCCCGGACCAGGCACTGCTGGAAGTGTTCTTCTCCATACGCAGCCCTTACTCCTACCTCGGCCTGGAGCGGGCTGTCCTGCTCGCCCGCGCCTGGAACATACCACTCCGGCTGCGCCCGGTGCTACCCATGCTGATGCGCGGCCAATCCGTCCCGGATGCCAAGAAATGGTACATATTCCAGGACACCAAGCGAGAAGCCACCAAACTCGGCATACCCTATGGCTTTGTCGCCGACCCCCTGGGACCCGGTGTAGAGAGGTGTTATGCGCTCTTTGAATACGCCCGTTCCTGTAGACGGGAAATCGACTACATGCGCGCCTATGCACGTGCCGTCAATGCCGAGGGCATTCGCTCTGAAACCGATTCCGGCCTGCGGACCATCGTAGAGCGTGCCGGGCTGGACTGGTCCAAAGCCCGGGCCCTGCTGGAAGATCAGGGCTGGCGCGAGTGGGCGGAAGAGAACCGCAAGGCAATGTATGACCTGGGGCTATGGGGCGTTCCAAGTTTCCGTTATGGAGACACCGGATGTTGGGGCCAGGATCGTTTATGGCTGATTGAGGATGAGATCAAAAAAAGGGTGGAGACAGGCTCCACCCAAGCCGTCGAGACAACCGACGATGCAGAGCGTCACACAGATCCGGCGCAATGATTCGTTCGGGCTTTAGACCATTCCTCAGCGTTGCCTGAATTTCTCCTGCTCAATGCGCATGTACTCGGTCAGGGCGGCCAGTTCTTCGGAATCCCATTCCAGCGGCTCCGCTGCCATGGGAGCAACCATGCAGATCTGGACCATCTCATCCAGGTGGACCTTGTCCATGCCGAAATCGCTCTTGCCCATGGCCACGAAATGCGGGTATTCATTCGAGAAGGTATCGGCGTAGCCGGCACCGTTGGTATGGCAGGTCGCACAGGACAGGCCATTGGAAGACAATGAGGTATCGCTGAACAGGGCCTCCCCTTTCCTGGCCAGGGATTCGGCATCACCCTCATAGGGTTTGTACCCTTCGGGGCGCCGGACTGCTTCTTTCATGGCTTCGGAAGTCCCTTCGCCTTCTCCCTCGGCCTCGCCTTCAGCTTCGCCTTCTCCTTCAGCTTTGCCCTCAGCTTCGCCTTCTCCTTCGGCTTCACCTTCAGCCTCTCCCTTTGCCTCGCCTTCCGCTTCTCCTTTTGCTTCACCTTCCGCTTCACCCTGGGCAGCCTCCGCTGAAGGAATCAGCCCCAGACCGTTTTCCGATACCGCCGACATTCCCGCCATAGCCACTACCGTCATTACGGGTACCGACACCATAAGGTTTCGGGAAAGCTTGCGCAGGAGTTCTTTACGATGACTGTCAGTATTCATTTGATCATTCTCCAATCGTCATTGATTCCTGTTTTTTGGCATGAACTCCGGGTTCACGCGGTCCTCGCCATCTGCATTTGCAACTGCTGCTGATGACGCAGGGTTGAAGGGTGAACGCCAAACCCGTCACGGACTTCAACCCCACCCTGCTCCGCCAGCATCGCAATAATGGCCATGTGGTGAATGGTGTGGCTGGCCAGGAACACCAGTTCCCGGTCAATGCTGGTCGTTACGGCACGCCGCTGATCATCACTGAGATGTTCCATTGCCAGCGGTGTATTCGGCGGCCGATCAGTGAGGTGTCCAAGTGAATTGATGATGGCAAGAAGTCTGTTGCAGGCAGCGTGGTTATCCAGCTCGAGATTTTCCTCGCGCTGCCTTTTTTCATAGTCGAGCGGCCCGGCAGTTCGCCCGTTAACGGCCTTCAGAAGAGCCATGTAGTGGTCGATGATATGGCGCACATGCTTACCGATTACATGCTGTTTTTTCGCCCCGAACGTTCGCCGATACAGCTGCCCAGGCATCACCACAAGCAACTCTGCAAGCTGATTGATGGCGTGGGCATTTTCGGCAACAAGTTCTTCACAACTAACAGACCCGGCACTTGAATTTGGCATTTTTCTTCACCCGTATCGTCTGGGTTGATTCGTTCACTGAATGCAGCAACGGAGCGGCAGGTGGGCCCCGGCACCAGGGTTACGGAGGGATCCGATACCCCTGGCCGGGCCACTGCCTTGCTCAGGTGCCGCAGATTCTGGCTTAGCCTTCGGCTTCACCCTCTGCTTCACCTTCGCCTTCGCCTTCTCCTTCTCCTTCTCCCTCAGCTTCGCCTTCAGCTTCTCCCTTGGCTTCACCCTCAGCTTCGCCTTTGGCCTCGCCCTCGGCTTCTGCTTCACCTGCGGCAAGCATCATGTACTCGCTCTCGGCATTCACTTCAGCAGCAGTAGCCGTGCCGAAGGCCGAAGCACCAACCACAACGGCAAGCATTGGCCCGGTATAGGTGATCCCCCTGGCAAGCTTCCGCAATAACTGTCTTTTCTGAGTATCTCTGGACATGGTATTTAATCTCCTTTCCATTTCTCTGGTTAACACCGGGCACAGGTATGCCCGGAACTTCGGACTATTGCCCGAATGCCTGATCTACCTCTGGCCTGTCCGCACCCGACAGCTGTTGCACAGCAGCATCAAGATTATCTGCGTCCACCAGGTATCGGTCTGCTGTCTCGAGCCACTCGGCCAGCCGCGAGAACCCGGCCGTATCCAGAGGACGCCCGTCAGGGCCACAACAGCCGGGGATGAGATAACGCAGGGCTTCACTCACAGACACAGCTTGCAGGCCAGGTTTTTGCTGAGACGATGACTGTGCAGGTATCAGAACCGTAGTAATGCGGTACCCCTGGCCAGCCATTCCCAGCGATGCTGGTTGCAACGCAACTTCAAGGCCATCCTTTGGGGCATGCATGGAAAAGCGGCCCGGGGCCGCAGGGTCCTCAGCCCTGGCGGGAGGTAGCTGCGCTGGCAGGCCAAGCGCAAACAGGGCCGTGTCCGGCTCTGCGGAAATTCTCAGGGCCCGGCCAAAGTTCGCGCCCAGCTGGCTGGCCAGACACAATGCCGGCGAATCGCCAAACTCAGGGTCGCTATTGGCAACCAGCACTGCATCTGACGGCTCGTCCGGCCGGGTAACAAGGCCGGCGTCAATGATGATGTCGCCTTCGTCTGCCGCATGGCCTGTGAGGCAACGCACAACTGCCGGTGTTACCCGGGAAAGGGCAAGCCTTGATTGCACAACCTTCCCGTCGAGGATCAGGGTATAGCCCGGGGTGTCACGCACGATCTCAAGCCTGGAGCGGGAACCCGGCCTGCTTTGCGATTCAAGCGGAACCAGTAACGAGCCGATCCGACTCACCACCGCGGGGCTATCGGTAAACAGCTCCACGTGGAATCCACCGCATTCGAGAACACTCGAATAGGGCTCAGACACCTGTGGAAGCGGAATATTCCCTGCCGGGGAAAGGTCAGAAGCCGAGGCATTCCCAGCGTTCGCCTGGACCAGAAAACCGTTATTGGCCCAGTCCGCCAGCGAATTCCAGACATCCCGCCGAATGGCCCAGGCATCGGGCTCTGCAGCAGCGTTCTGCCTGGCCGACTGGGTCAGGGCATCGGCAATGTCGTCCGGAGCGATGCCATCGGTGGCCATCAGCCAGATCAGAGATGCGGTTTCGTTCAGGACGCTGAGATGCCCCAACCGGGTATCGTAGACATACACCCGATCCTCACTGATCATATCCTCGGCACAGCGCCGTTGCAGGGTTGGCTGGGTTAATCCGTTACCGGAGAGAGCCTTCGCGACAACCCAGTCCTCCAGCCGTGGCAATGTATAAAACGGCAGATAGGCCGCAGGGTTTTCCGAAGGCAACAGGCGCTTGAAGTTACCCGCCCGGGCCTGCTCGTTTTCGGTTTCCAGGATCAGCTGTTGCTCCACAGACGCACCGGGAACGGTTTCAGGCTTGCCATTCAGCCCCACCAGGCTTACCAGGTCCGCCACCAGCGATCCCTTGACGCCTTCTTCAATATCACCGCCGCTCTCAGGCCCGGCACATACTTCCAGGGAAGGGCTGAGATTGCACTCCAGCACCCAGGGTTTGAGCTTGCTGTCTACCAGGCAGTCAATGCCTAGCAGCTCATAACAGCCACGGGTATCGGCTCCCACCACTCTGGAGCGCTCGCGCATGGATTCCACCGCAGACAGGCAGGTCAGGGCGACCATGTCCTCGACCCGCGCAAACAGGGCCTCATCATCATGGCCCTGCTCCCTCAACCAGGCGCGGTAGCGGTCCAGGTCGACAAACTCCACGGGGACATCGGCATCGAGATTCAGCGCGTTAACATCGGGATTGGTGAGGTAACTGTATGGATTGTCGGCGTTTTCCTCGTCGTAAGGCGCGGATGCCAGCTTGGCGAAGCCCTGGCGGTAGAGATACACCCGCAGAGGCGCAACCGAGGTGACCGCAACATACAACCGCAACACATACTTGCGCCCTTGCATGGTATGAGGATTCTCGATGTACTCCTGCACCATCCACGATGAATCCATGGGCACATTTGCCGGGTCTTTCACCAGCTGGATGCCCTTACCTCGTGCTGCATTCTTGGGTTTCAGGATCCAGCGCCTGGAAGGCTCATCAAGGGCCTCCTGCTGGAACCCGTGATAGTCCCCGGGCATGGAGTAGACCCGCGGGAAAAACTGCAGGCGATCGACCAGCCCGGCATGTCCGTTATCCTGGAGGCTCACCCGATCGCGAAGCGTCAGAAGGCTCTGGTAAAGCCGGCTTTTGACGGTCAGGGCGTTATTGCCGGGAATGTGATTGATCTTGCGCTCGGGCCCGACATGCCGGAAAAACTCCGGATCGGGCATGCCCGTATACCAGCAGGCGTCCCAGTTATCCGGGCTGTCGCCTTTCTGCCAGCGGTCTTTGTCCAGTGATGCTTCGAAAAAGCGGTCCTGCTCGTAGGTGCGGTTGCCGCCCATCCAGTAGTGTCGAGTCATGTTGAACTGTTCTCCCTTGTGCCCGGATCTTGTCTTTGTTCTCTGTTGCACACCCGCATGGACACACCACGTCAGCGGGTGTTACAGATTTCCGACAATTTCTTTCCTCACAAGACAGGACACACGGCATGGCCCGTTGTTACAGATGAAATATTTGCTTGACCTGTGAGTAGCACCCAAGTTCTAACATCCTCCCGCTATTGATCATTCACAGAAACTCACGAGAGCAGTCTGACTTGCCAAACAATGCCTTCCGCCAAGCTGTTAAATATCTGCTGCTGATCATCATGGTCATGCAACCGGTGCTGGCATTCGGGCAAGTCACGTTAAATCCGGCGGGGACGCCGCTGCGGGCGGAACAGGCAACCATGATGGATTGTTGCAAAGGCGGCTTGCACACTCCTTCCAGCCGTTCGGACCAGACCATGACTTGCGGTGACCTGACCTCTGCCGATTGTGCGCTCTCAGCCAGCCTTGGCAACTGCGGTTCTGCGGTGTCTGCACTGGCGTCTGAAAAAGCAACCATGACTGCGCGACCGGTTACCAGCCTGAAGCACCTTCAACCCCAGGAAGGCTATCTCAGCATCATCCTCGATACCCTCACACCTCCCCCCAATTCCTCAAAAGCCTGACTCGAGTCTTTTCGATTCCTGCGCACGTTCATGTAGGCCTGTAGGCACCGAGCGAGCGTTAACAAGCTTTGAATGAGGAAACATCAATGCGCATTGCCCTGATGGCGATAGTGATTGCCATGGCCTTTGGTCTTGGCTGGCTGGCCAGTCAGCAACTCATGCCAATGTCCGGATCAGCAGGATCCGTTAGTCAGGCTGCTGAATCAGCAGAGAAAGACCCCCTGTACTGGGTTGCCCCCATGGATTCCGACTACCGCCGCGACAAGCCCGGCAAGTCCCCCATGGGAATGGATCTGGTGCCGGTTTATGAAGAAGAGGACACCGGCCGAGATGATGGCGGAGTGCAGATAAACTCTGCAGTCAGGAATAACCTGGGGGTCAAAACCCGGGCTGTTTCCCGTGGGCCGGTCACCATTCCGGTCCGCACGGTTGGCTATGTCACCGACGACGAGGACGGGCTGATCCACGTACACAGCCGCATTGCCGGGTGGGTAGAGGTTATGCACGTGCGTTCCCTGGGGGAGGAAGTCAGCCGTGGCGAGCCGCTGTATGAAATCTATTCGCCGGAGCTGGTCAATGCCCAGCAGGAATTCCTGATGTCCGAACGCCTGGGCCGGGGTTCCCAGGCTACGGCAACTGGCGGAAAACTACGCTCGCTCGGTATGACTGATGCGCAGATCGCCAACCTGAAAAAAACCGGCAAGGTCCGCGAACGCATCACCGTGTTTGCCCCCGGCTCTGGCTATGTGGCCGCTCTGCCAGTCCGTGCCGGTATGTACGTGCGCCCGGATACCGAGATCATGGCCATCGGCAGCCGCGATTCGGTCTGGGTGATCGCCGAGTTCTTCGAACGTCAGGCCGGACTGGTCACGGAAGACCAGGCGGTGAAATTCACCACCCCCTCCATGCCTGGCACCAGCTGGCAGGGCAGCATTGACTACGTCTACCCGGAGCTGGATGCCAGAACGCGCACTCTGCGGGCACGGGTACGCGTTCCCAATCCCGACGGCCGGCTGCGGCCCAACATGTTCGTGAACCTCACCATGGACGCGCCCATCGGCGATGACCTGCTCACCATCCCACGCCCGGCACTGATCCAGCGCAGCGACAGCCAGCATGTGCTGTTGGCCGAAGACGATGGCTACTTCCGCCCGGTGCCCGTAAAAACCGGCCAGGAAGCCGGCGACCGGGTCGTGATTACCGAGGGCCTGGAAGAAGGCCAGCAGGTAGTAGTGTCCGCCCAGTTCCTGATCGACTCCGAAACCAGCCTTGAAGCCGCCATGTTAAGGCTTGAAGCGGGTCAGCAAAGCGACGGTGACACCGATTCAGACAGCTCGCCGTCGGAATTGATCGAAGGCGTCGGCCGAATCACCGAACTGGATAACAAAGGCACCTCAATCACCCTCGATCATGCCCCCATACCGGAACTGAGCTGGCCTGCCATGACCATGGCGTTTGGGCTTGCCGATTCCGTGGATACCGGTGCTTTGACCCCTGACCAGACAGTCCGCTTTGAATTCCGCGAGACCCCGGAAGGCTATCTCGTTGAACGTATTGAACCTGCGCAAGACGCGCAATAACCACTGGAGAAAACCATGAACCTGAAAACCCTGATGATGGCTGCTGTCTTCGGATTAACCCTGACCCCTGTGCTGACAGTGGCAGAAACCGGTATGGACGCCAAAGAGTCCGCTGGCCCGGTCCAGGGCCGGGGCGTGATCACCGCGATCAACACCGAAAACCGCAAAGTGACCCTGAATCACGAGCCCATTCCCGAGCTGAACTGGCCACGCATGACCATGGGATTTCCCGTGGCGCCAGAGGTGAACCTGGACGGGCTGAGCAAGGATGACACCGTTGCCTTCACCCTGACACCGGCGGGGAAAGGACAGCAAGTGACCGCCATCAGCAAACAATAGCGATAGCCCGGGGGCGCGGTTATGGCCGTTCCCCCGACTGTCACCAGACCGGATCCAGCCCATGATTAATGCCATTATCCAGTGGTCGCTTCATAACCGATTTTTTGTGCTGCTTGCCGCCCTCATTCTGACCGGATGGGGGCTCTATTCCGTCAAGGAAACGCCCATTGACGCAATACCGGACCTGTCGGACGTGCAGGTGATCGTCAAGACCACCTATCCGGGCCAGGCACCACAGGTGGTGGAGGACCAGGTGACCTACCCCCTCACCACCGCCATGCTCTCGGTGCCGGGGGCCAAGACCGTTCGGGGTTTTTCATTCTTCGGTGATTCCTTCGTTTACGTTATTTTCGATGACGACACCGATCTTTACTGGGCCCGTTCCCGGGTACTGGAATACCTGAGCCAGGTGTCGGGGGACCTGCCCGACGCCGCCAGACCGGAACTGGGGCCCGACGCCACCGGCGTTGGCTGGGTGTATTCCTACGCCCTGGTGGACCGCAGTGGCCAGCATGACCTGTCGGAACTGCGGGCCATCCAGGACTGGTTCCTGAAGTTTGAACTGCAGACCGTACCCGGCGTATCCGAGGTAGCCAGCGTGGGCGGCATGGTCAAACAGTACCAGGTAGTGGTGGACCCGGACCGGCTTCGGGCCCACGACATTACCCTGCAGCGCATCCACGCGGCCATCAACAACGCCAACCAGGAAACCGGCGCCTCGGTGGTGGAGATGGCTGAGGCGGAATACATGGTGCGGGTCACCGGTTACCTGCAGAACGAGAATGATCTTCGCCAGGTACCCCTGGGCGTAAACGACAATGGCAAACCCCTGTTACTGAAGGACGTGGCGGATGTGCAGCTTGGCCCCCAGATCCGCCGCGGTATCGCCGAACTGAACGGGGAAGGGGAAGTGGCCGGCGGCATTGTGGTGATGCGTTTCGGTGAGAACGCCCTGGAAACCATCGAAGGCGTCAAGCAACGCCTGGAGGACATCAAGACCAGCCTGCCGGGCGGCGTGGAAGTAGTACCCACCTACGATCGTTCCACGCTAATCAACAACGCGGTGGACAACCTGTACGGCAAGCTGTTGCAGGAATTTCTGGTGGTCATCGTGATCTGCGCGGTGTTTCTGTTCCACCTGCGTTCCTCGCTGGTGGTCATTGTCAGCCTGCCGGTGGGCATTCTCGCGGCCTTCGTGGTGATGCACGCCCAGGGCATCAACGCCAACATCATGTCCCTTGGCGGCATTGCGATTGCCATCGGTGCCATGGTGGACGGGGCCATTGTGATGGTGGAGAACGTCCATAAACACATGGAGCGAACCCCGCTGACCCGTGAAAACCGGTGGGCCGTGATGTCGCGGGCCGCCGGTGAGGTGGGGCCGGCGCTGTTTTTCTCACTGATGATCATCACCGTGAGCTTTCTGCCGGTATTCACCCTGCAGGCCCAGGAAGGCAAGCTCTTTGCCCCCCTGGCTTTCACCAAGACCTACGCCATGGCAGCGGCTGCGGGGCTGGCCATTACTCTGGTGCCGGTGCTGATGGGCTATTTCATCCGTGGCAAGGTCTTGCCCGAACACCGCAACCCCATCAACCGGCTGCTGATCGCCATGTACCGGCCGGTGATTGGCTGGGCCCTGCGGCGGCCCGCCCTGATGCTTGCGGGCGGCCTGGTGGTACTGGTGATCGGTTTCTGGCCGGCCAACAAACTGGGCAGTGAATTCATGCCGCCCCTGGACGAGGGGGATCTAATGTACATGCCCACCACCTATCCCGGTATCTCCATCGGCAAGGCACGTCAGATTCTGCAACAGACCGACAAGCTGATTGCCAGTATTCCGGAAGTGGAGACCGTGTTCGGCAAGATCGGCCGTGCCGAAACTGCCACCGATCCCGCCCCACTGACCATGATCGAGACCTTTATCCAGTTCAAACCCCGGGCTCAGTGGCGCCCCGGCGTAACACCGGAATCCCTGCGCAAGGAGCTGGACAAGGTGGTCAAACTACCCGGCCTGACCAACGCCTGGGTGATGCCCATCAAGACCCGCATCGACATGCTTTCCACCGGCATCAAGACCCCGGTCGGTATCAAAGTGGCCGGGCCGGACCTGGAGGTGATCCAGGGCATAGGAGAAGAACTGGAGCGTGTGCTGTCCGACATACCCGGCACTGCCTCGGCCTTCTCCGAGCGGGTCGCCGGCGGGCGCTACATCAAGGTGGACATACAACGGGAGGCCGCCGCCCGCTTCGGACTGAATATCGAAAACATCCAGTCGGTGGTTCGCACCGCGATTGGTGGCATGAACGTTGGCAGCACCGTGGAGGGCCTCGAACGCTACCCCATCAACCTGCGTTACCCCCAGGGATACCGGGATTCGGTGGAGCAGATGCGACTACTACCTATGGTGACACCCAATGGTCAGCGTATTGCCCTGGCGGACGTAGCGGACATCCGCATCGACAAGGGCCCCCCGATGATCAAGTCGGAAAACGCCCGTATCAATGGGTGGACCCTGGTGGATATCGAGGGCCGGGATCTGGGCAGTTGGGTAGCGGAGGCCCAGCAACGGGTACGGGAAACGGTCGAACTGCCAGCAGGTTACTCGCTGGCCTGGTCCGGCCAATACGAATACATGCAGCGGGCCAAGGAACGCCTGACCATGGTGGTGCCACTGACCCTGGCCATTATTATCATCCTGCTGTACCTGAACTTCCGCAACCTGACCGAGGTGGGCATCATCCTCGGCACCCTGCCATTCGGCATGATCGGTGGTATCTGGCTGATGTACCTGCTGGGCTACAACCTGTCCGTGGCCGTGGCGGTGGGCTTTATTGCCCTGGCCGGGGTAGCCGTGGAAATCGGGGTTCTGATGCTGGTGTACCTGAACCAGTCCCTGCATAACGCCCTGGAAACCGTGGACCATCAGCCAACGCGGCTGTCGGCGGACGATCTGCGCCAGGCCATCAGCGATGGTGCCGCCCAGCGGGTTCGCCCGATCATGATGACCTTTGCCGCCATCGTTGCCGGCCTTATTCCCATCATGCTCGGCAGTGGCACCGGTTCGGAAGTGATGCAACGGATCGCCGGTCCGATGATCGGCGGCATGATCACCACCCTGATGCTGACGTTGCTGCTGATTCCGGTGATTTTCTATCTCTGGCAGCGTGCCCGTCTGAAAAATCTCGCCAGAAAAGGAGCGATCCAATGATCCGATATACCGGAATTCAGGCAGTTCTGGCGGTCTTTATCACACTATCTGCACCGGCAATGGCCGAATCGCCTGAAACAGTGGAGCAATGGATTGATGAGGCACTGGCCAACAACGCTACCTTGGGCGCCTTACAATCAACCATCGAAGCGGCAGAAGCCGAAGTGGAAGGCTCGGGCACCTGGGCAGACCCTGTTGTCAAGTATGGCCTGGCTCCCGAAACCCTGGAGGGCCCGAACATGGTCGGGCACCGGTTTGAGGTCAGCCAGAAATTGCCCTGGCCGGACCAGCTGTCGGCCTCCCGCGAAGCCTCGGAAGCTGGCGTAGTTGCGGCCAGACACGACAGCCTCTGGCAAACCCGAAAACTGACCGCCTCCGTCAAGGAAGCCTATGCCCGCTGGTGGTATTCGAACCAGGCCATTGAGCTGCATCACGAAACCCGCGCCCTGGTGGAACAATTAGCCGAGATTGCCAGACAGAGACTGGATTATGGCGAGGGCTCGCAGAGCGACTTAATCCGTATAGAAACGGAGTTGGACGCACTGGACATCCAACTGGTCGGAATGAAAGCCGACCAGGCCCGGATCTCCGCCAGCCTGATCCCATTGCTCGGCCGCCGTCCCCAACCGGCCGGACTGACACTCACCATACCCCCTCGCACGCCAATGGCGACAGACAGTCTGGCGGAAATCGATCACCCACTGGTACAGGCCGCCAAGGCCAGAGCTGCAGAGGCCCGGGCCCGGCTGGATGTTGCAGAAGTCAGCCGCAGACCGGTATTTACCGCCAGTGCCGGCTACAACAGCCTGTGGGCGGACAAAAGTAAACGGTGGATAGTGGGCATAGGCGTACAGGTTCCGCTGAGCGGGCAGCGACAGAAAAGTGCCGTTCGTAAGGCTTCCGCCGAGGTATCACGACATCGGTGGCAGGCCACCCAGACTCACCGTGACCTGCTGGCTTCAATCGGCGATATGACAGCCGCTGTACAGTCAGGACATGGACGACTGAAGATCCTTGATGAGCGGCGCATTCCCAACCAGCGTGCGCATTGGGAAGCCAGCCTGAACGAACTGGCCAGCGGTGCCGGCAGACTGGAAGACGCCATCAGCAGCGCAAGACAGCTCACCGGAGTAAAACTCACGCGGGCGGCGGTCATCCGTGACCTGTTCAGGGCCAGGGCACACTACGAAGCCCTGTCACCCACGCAAACCAACGCACTATTAAACTGAAATACCAAACTGAAAGAGGATCCACCATGAAACTATTACTCGCAATTCTGTCCACACTGCTCCTGTTCCCCGCAACCGCACTGGCGGCCCCGGAGACAGGTTTCTGGGAATTCTGCAATTCCATGATGTCAGGCATGGGCTGGATGATGCTGCCCATGATGATCATGCCACTGCTGCTGATCACACTCCTGGTGTTGGCAGTTCTGGCACTGATCAAGTATCTCAAAAATTAACCGGCTAGGGCGTCAGCGGCGCCCGCGCAACTTGCTCAATACACCCTGAACCCAGTCCCTGGCTTCTTCCAGTGTGTGATTGTCTTCAACAAGACTCCGAAGAGCCTGGACCTGCTGCTCGAACAAGCCCGGCCGGCTCAGCTCCTCGGCCTTCTCATCCGGGCCCAGCGGCAGGATATGTTCGAAATAGGTGCCGCCGAGAATGCGACGCAGAAAACCTTCGCCCAGAAACGCCTCGTCGTTGTTCAGGGTACGGGTCGCCCGCAGCAGCCGCCGGACATCGTACTGGCCCGGATAGATGTCCGGCACCTGTTTATTGATACCCAACAGACTGTAGACGCCAACCCGGGCTGTGCGCACCGAACTCTCCAGGGTGAACACCACATCGTTGTGGGTCTCCACAAACTGGCCCATGCAGGCCAGGTTGCTGCAGCCTTCCGGCACAACCCAGGGCCGGTCACCTTTGGCGCGTGGCATGAATTGCGCGGTGATGTAGGGCATCAGCGCAATCCGGGTCTTAGTGGCGGCCATCACCTCATCGAGCTGATCCATCAGGCCCAGGTGATAGCACATCTCGGCCAGCACCTCTTTGCCGGTACATTCGGGCATCGGCTTCTTCACGTAATTGCCGGGTTTGTCCATCAGCAGTGCGTAAGTCCACAGCACAATCACGTCATCAGGCTGGTCCGGAAAATGTGGCTGGCGGTTGCAGGTGAAACTCATCAACCAGGCTGAATCGGTAAAGGTGATGATGCCCCCCGTTGCCGTGAAACCGGAATAGGGGTCGTTGACCGACAGCTCCCTGAGCTTGTCCATCAAAGGGGAGGGCCTGCAGGTCAGGGTGACGGACTCCCAGGTTGAGCCGGGGATGTTGCCGCAAAACTTCTCCGGCCGGCCAAACACGTCCGATTGCTGCGCCAGGTTTTTCCACAACTGCCAGCCGGAACCCGGGCCCGCCTCATCGCTCTCTTTCAGTCGCGGCGCCGTGTCGTCATCGCCGTAAACGGTGTCTTCGGTCATCGAGCCGGTGGTGATGAACACCAGGTCGCGCTCACCAATGTTAAAGGTCTTGTCTCCTTCGCTGCCATGACACTGGATCGCCGTCACCGTTCTGGTGTCACCAGAGGTTTCCATCTCCAGGTTTTCGACTATCGTGTCGTACTGGATATTAACTCCCTTGCCCTTCAGCCAGTTCATTAGCGGGCGCACGAAAGCGTCGTATTGATTGTATTTCGGAAAGACGAGCGAGGTCATGTCGTTAAGCCCGTCCATCAGGTGCAGGAAACGGTGCATGTAGAGCTTCATTTCAAGCACGGAATGCCAGTTCTGGAAGGCAAACATCGTCCGCCAGAAGGTGTAGAAGTTGCTGTTCAGAAACCCTTCACTGAACCATTCCTCAACGGTGATGTCGTCCAGATCCTCCTTGCGCGCCAGCAGAAGCCTGACCACTTCCAGCTGCTGGCGTTTGCTCAGTTCCATGGTCGAAAAGTCCCTTATCTGGCCCTGTTTCTCCAGCAGCCGTGCCTTTGACCAGTTCTTGTCGGCATCGTTTACGATGCGGTATTCATCCAGCACGGTAAAAGGTTCCGGCAACTCCAGAGCCGGTATTTCCGAGAACACATCCCAGAAATTCTGGTAGGTCATTTCCATTTCCCGGCCACCGCGCACGATATAGCCGTCTTCCGCGTTACCGGCGCCATCAAGGGAGCCACCCTCAATGTCCTGCTCTTCCAGGAAGGTGATATTGCCAGCCGGCATATGGCCGTCGCGGATCAGAAAGAAAGCGGCGGACAGGCCGGCGATACCACTACCCACAATCCAGGCGCGCCGGTCTGCGATACCTTTGGTGGGAAGTGGGCGATTATTGACATAGGCACCGTGCAGGTCCGCCGGAGGCAGCGGCGTATCGATACCATTGTGCAGGTGCCGGGAGGAAGCGTCGGGGGTGACACAGACGCCCTGGGCCTCCAGGGCGTCGATATGGGCTTTGAGTTTCGAGGGCGCTGTTCCGGGGACATGTCGGTAGGCCATTGAAGGATCTCCTTTCCTGTGTGGTGAGTATCTTTACAGTGTGGCCCCTTAAACCAGGAGGGTAGGTGACACACATCAATATGACCGGCGAGGAAACATCTTCACCAATGCTCCACCTGCTGGCCCACTCTTCTTACCATCATTCTATGACTGTTCGAGTATGATAAAGTCGCCCTGTGTCGAACGGCAGTGACATCCCGAGGGGATCTGTTCGGCATCCTGACCCAGGGACAGGGAGATCATTGCCTACTGCCACCGGACTACCGGTCATTAACCCGGGGATTGCTGTGACCGACACACTGCTTGCCAATGAACCCCTCATCCGGGTGAGCTTTTTCCTCTCGGTTCTGGCCGGGATGGCCCTATGGGAAGTGTTTGCGGCACGCAGGCCCCAGCAGATCGGCCGACTGACCCGCTGGCCCAATAATCTGCTCATCGTTGTTCTGGACACACTGGCCGTGCGCCTGGTGTTTCCCGTGGCGGCGGTTGGTACCGCCTTTATGGCATCGGAAAACGGTTGGGGGTTGCTGAATCTGGTGTCGCTGCCAGGCTGGCTTGCGGTGATTGTATCGGTACTGGTGCTCGATGCCGCCATCTACTTCCAGCACCGGCTGTTCCATGCCGTGCCCTGGCTCTGGCGCCTGCACCGGATGCACCACGCAGATCTGGAATTTGATGTGACCACAGGCCTGCGCTTCCACCCCATCGAAATCATTCTGTCCATGGCCATCAAACTGACCGTGGTTCTGGCATTGGGTGCCCCGGCGCTGGCGGTGGTGATTTTCGAGGTATTGCTGAATGCCACCTCCATGTTCAACCATGGCAACGTGCGGCTACCGCTCTGGTTTGACAAGTACTTGCGGCTGTTGGTGGTGACGCCCGACATGCACCGGGTCCACCACTCGGTCATCGTGCGGGAGACCGACAGCAACTTCGGCTTCAACCTGCCCTGGTGGGACCGGCTGTTTGGCACCTACCGAGCCCAGCCGGAAAAGGGCCACCTGGGCATGACCATTGGAATCGAGGACTTTCGCACGGTGCAGGATCTGCGCCTGGACCGGATGCTGATCCAGCCTTTCCGGCCTGCTCACAAGGAGGCCAGGCTTAGCGTCAGGGAGTGAAGCGACGCTTCGGCCGGTGCAGGGTTAGCCAGACACCAAGCCAGATCCCCGCCAGCATACCCGCAAGAGCGGAGAGGCTGGCGGGGGACAGTGCGGGCAGTGCCAGCAACAACTGGAAATCATTGCCCCCCAGCGCAAGCGCTGATCCGATGCCCATCAAGAGCCCACTGCCAAGGTGTTTGCCGGTTTCGCCAGCAGCTGGCAACACCCAGCGGAAACGCCCGAAACGCCAGGCACCGACTGTCATGCCCAGCAACATGGCGACCAGAATCAGTGCCCGGGAAAGCGAAGGAGTTGATGAGGCGCCAGTCATCAGATTCAGCCCCGCATCTCGCACGAAATCGCTGGGTGACCAGGCCGGTTCATACAGGAAGAGGGCGCCGGCAAAAATCCCCACCAGCATGATGCCGCTCCACATACGCCAGCGGTAGTGAAACTTCCAGTAAACCAGTATCGACGCCAGCACCAGGGCGCCCATGGCAAACCAGGGCAGAAGCCCGAGCTGGTAGCTCGTTCTTCGCAGGTCCGGCTCCACGTCTGCAATGATCAGCAATACCCATCCGGCCAGCCAGCCCAGCATGGTTAACACCATGCGCAGATCTCCGCTGGAAAGACGCGTAGCCGTGGAAATGGAACAGGCACCATTGACCGCCGCCCCAACCCCGAACACGAAACCACCCAGGGGAATAGACCAGTGAAACGGGTAGACCGCCAGGAAGGAATAGTCGTTATAGTCGATCAGGGGGGTGAACAGATAGATCCAGAACCCGGCCATGAGAATCGCCGTCAGGCGCAAACGCCGACCCTTGATCCAGTCGCTGACACCGCGGACCATACAGAGGCCGGTTACCTGGGCGGTGTAACCAATCACCGCGGCAATGGTCAATGCGATTACAACTGAAAACATGAGTACCCTGCCTCCGTATCCTGATGGTCAGGACACACAAACAGGGCAATTGTTACCGGAGAGAACTGCACAACTCAGCAGCTGCTTAATTGCTTAATGCTCCAGCGTTTTCTTGAGCTGACCCAGCAGTCCGGCATAAATGCCGTGACAGAATTCAGCGGCGGACTCGTCATTGCCCTTCCAGTGTGAATACCATTCCACAAAGGTGCCGCCGTCGCCTTCCGTTACCGGGCGCACCACGACATGTCCCTCGTAGCTGCTGACTTCATTTGAGGAAACCGGAGAAGGACCTTCGTCGATGCTGTAGGTGAGCTCCCGGTTGTCGTCGTCGAGCGTATGCAGGGTTTCGTGAAACGCCTCGTTCAGCACTCTTTTGGCACCCGGCTGGTCGCCGGGCTTGTCCCCGACAGCATCAACCCTGGTTACCACTTCCGGCGCCCAGCTCATGTCGTGAAAGTCTCGGAGCTTTGCCCAGACCGTATCAACGGGCGCATTAACCACAACTGATTGATAGGTTTTACCCATGGTGACTCTCCTCAATCTCCTGCGTAAGTGAAATGTCTTTCTTCGACATCATGGTGGTACTCATAGAGAGTTCCGTCCTCTGTAAATGTTACATCAGCGATGTAAGTAAATTCCCCGACGCCCGGGGTGGATCCAGCTTCCGTAACATTCCTGTTTCTCGGGGGTCTGTTGCCTGAGCAACAGCAACTACCGGATTCCAGCTACCAGGCGACCCAGGAGGGAGAATCATGGAACAAGGAAAACACCTTCGCGCCTGGCCCATCAACCCACCTTTCCTGCTGGCTGCGGGGTTCATGGTCTTGATCCTGGTGGGAGCCGGCCTGCTTAAGCTGCCGTTTTCGTTGAATGGTGCTCTGTCTTGGGGTGATGCCCTGTTTACCTCTGCCTCGGCCGTAACCGTCACTGGACTGGTGGTAACCGAGATCGGCACCACTTTCAGTTTCTGGGGCCAGTTGATCATTCTGCTTTTGATTCAGGCAGGTGGCCTTGGGCTGATGACCTTCGCTGTGTTGGCACTGCTGGCGTTAGGCGGGCGCATCCGTGGAAGGCAACAGCTGGTCGCCAGCGGTGGCTATAATGAAACCCATCCCCGCGACCTGAAACGGACGGCCAAAGAGGTGGTCGGGCTGGCCCTGATCGTGGAGGGCATCGCACTGGTTCCTCTGGCGCTGGTGTGGATTCCGGAATATGGCTGGCTGCAGGGGCTTTGGTGGTCCCTGTTCCACAGTGTTTCGGCCTTCAATAATGCCGGCTTTACCTTGTCCCCCGACAGCCTCATGGGCTACGCCGCCCATCCAGTGATCAATGCGGTGATTTCCAGCCTCTACCTGATTGGCGGAGCGGGGTTCATCGTGATCGTGGGGTTGCTGGACTACCCGCGTACCCGCTCTCTGAACATCAACGTCAAGGTGGTGCTTCTGGGTACCGGGATATTAAGCATTGTGGGCACCTTGATGATTTTCCAGCTGGAGTCGGATAACCCCGCTACCCTGGGTGCGCTACCGAATCTTTCTGACCAGCTCTGGGCGGCCTGGCTGCAGGCCACGACACCGCGGACAGCAGGGTTCAACAGTGTCGACATTGGCAGCGTCACTCAGGCCACTGCGCTGGTACTGATGTTCCTGATGTTTATCGGAGCCGGTGCCAACGGTACCGGCAGTGGTATCAAGATGGCCACACTGTTTGTCCTTTTGGCCGCAACCTGGGCCTACCTTCGCCAGCGGCGGACCCTCACGCTGTTTTCACAGCCGGTGTCGACCACCACTCTGCTCAAGGCTCTGGCGGTAGCGGTGATGGCGGTTACCGGGATCTTTATGGGTACTCTTGCCCTGTCCATGACCGAGGATGCCGGACTGCTGGCCGTAGCCTTTGAAGCCACCTCCGCAATCGGCACGGTCGGACTGACCCGCGGGCTGACCGCCGAGCTATCCGGCGCCGGTCAGGCAATCATCATGGTTCTGATGTTCGTGGGGCGACTGTGCCCATTGACCGTTGCCTATCTGGTCGGCTCCGCCTTTGCATCTTCCAAGCAGTCGACACGGTCAGAGCTGGAGATCGGCTAGCACCAGGGCATGCCGCTTTTGCCGACTTACTTCACGGGTTGCCACTTCTCGACCCGATTATCGGCAAAGTTCACGCTCCACACGGTTCCGTCACTGCCAATGGCGACGGCCATGGCCGTGTGGCCGGGGTTTTCCGGCTTGCTGCCGAAAGCGGTGAGGTAGCCCCCATCCGCCGCGAACTTCTGTATACGATCGTTATAAAAATCAGCCACAAAGACATTGCCTTCGGGGCCAACCGCAACGGACGTCGCGGTAGTGAGCCAGCCCTTGAACGGCCCGTAGAGGCCCAGGGCAAACGGCCCTCCCCACTTGTGCAGGAAATCGCCCCCGGCATCGAAAGCCTGGACACGATTTCCATAGCCATCTGCCACATAGAGAGTTCCGTCACCGGCAAACGTTACATCAGTAGGGTAGGTAAATTCCCCGGCGCCCTTTCCCGTCTCCCCGGTGGTTCCCCATTGTTTGACGAAGGCACCATCCGCCCGCAAGTGCTGCACACGGTGATTGTAAAAGTCAGCCACGAACAGGTCGCCATCATCGGCGAGGGCAACACCGCCCGGTGCATTGAACTGTCCCGGTTCCTCACCGGGGCCGCCGATTAATGCAAGAGACTTGCCCGCGAGGCTGAATACCTGAATGCGGTCGTTCATGTATTCGGGAACGTAGAGCTTTTCGTCGTGGATTGTCAGATTCATCGGTCGCCCGAGCTCGCCGATGCCATCGCCGGTGGTGCCGAATTCCCATTTGTACCGCCCTTCGTGATCAAAAACCTGGATTCGCCCATTACGGGCATCGGATACGAAGACTTCGGTGTTCGTTACGGCAATGCCGGTGGGATCGTTAAACTGCCCCGCGCCGTTGCCTTTTTCACCCCAGCTGTGGACCAGGGAATACGGCGGCTCCTGGTTCCAATTAATGGCCCCGCCCACCCAGGCAAGTAATGCCAGCATGGCCGCAAGAGTAAGAGCGGCGTGAACCAGCCATTTACCGATTGCTTTCATGATCTGCCCCGAAACTAGAAATTACGGCGAAAGCCGACGCGCACAATGTAATCGTCTTCGATGGCGTCGCCATTGGGGTGTTCGGCCACAGGCAACTGTACCGTGCCTTCGACGATCCAGCTTCGGCTGACGTATTGCAGTCCCGGCGCCAGCAACCACTGGCCACCGCCGGAATCGGCATCGGTGCCACTGCCCGTCTCGTCGCGTTCCCGATGGATGACATTGGATTCCAGCAGGGCGTAGACGAAGGCCGGCGTGCCAGGCATACCCTTCATGCTTCGCGGCCAGATCCGGTATTGTAGTGAAGCGTCGAAGCGGGTCTCGTCCCCCCGCGCGAAACCGTCATGGCGCCCGTTTTCGCGATAGAGCAACTGCCCTTCCACCTGGTACTGGAGGGTCTGATAGGTGGTGACCACGCCAGCGAAACCGTCCCAGGCGCCGTCTCCGGCCTGCAGAGGTCTTGGCAGTTCGCCGAAACGATCGCTGTCGCTATCGTCGCCAGTGGGAGCTGTAAGCCCGAACACCGGTGCCACGCGAAAAGTGTTGCCCGTCTCATCCTTCTTGTAGAGTGTGTAGCGACCGAACAGTGAAACATCGCCAAAACCGCTGGTGTCACGCTCGATCCTGCCCATGGGCGTGGTGACGTCCAGCTCTTTATTGAAGAAGTAGGGGACCATGCCAAACACGGCGAACCTGGAAGTAACGCCATAACCCAGCACGCTGCCCAGCGCTTGCACCGAGACCTCGCGATCCATAGGCCCGTTGTCCGAGCGTTCACGCAACACCAGCTGCTCGCGCCAGAGGTATTGCCCTTCGGCTACCGGCAGGGCGGTGTTGAAGGTATTGGGGGCAGCTTGCACCCAAGACACGCCAGTCAGTAGCAGGGCACCAATCAGCACTGACACACCAGCTAAGGGGCGGTTACTGCGCATCATTGCCCCCTGTTTCACCCTCGGCCTCTGAGAAGGAGCGCAACGTGAAACCAGCCTCGTCAACCGCCTGACTTGCCCTGTCCTCGGTGAGTGTTTTACCTTCCCGCATGCTCACATGGACCACGCTTTCGCCCACGTCGACCTGCACGTCAGTAACCCCCTCGATCTTGTTCAGACGTTTCTCAATGCCATAGGCGCAGAACGGACAGGCAAGACCGTCCACGCCCAATACGTAGTGATTGTCGACGGCCAGCACGGCGACGCTGAATATCAGGGCCGACAGAAGCAGGGAAAGTTTCTTGATCATGACGATGTCCTCGTTGGAATCGTGTCGGTCTGGATCACCACCCAAGGCTAGCTCCGTACCCGACTACGGACTCAATACCCATCGTTACAATCTGAATAATCTTTGGCACCGGGCAACCTAGGTCGCCTGTCACAAAGGAAAAGATAAGGAGATAAACGCAACCTCTGTTCCGGGATTACGATCTGCAATGCCACCGTTCGAAAGGTGAAACAACTCAATTCCTAGCCGAAGTTTGTTATGAAATCGATAAAATGACTTAACCCCCGAGCGAAATTCCAGCTCTGTATGGTTTGTTAAGCACTACTCCTGATGAATTAGTTCTCTCTGATCCCTTCATGTAAGGAAGCAATCAGCGGGCAGCTGATATTACCGGCGTGTGCGTGGCATCGATCAACCATTTCACCCAGCACCTTCTCGATTTTCTCCAGCCTGGAGATCTTTTCTCGCACGTCCCACAACTTGTGCTCGGCCAGAGCGCTGGCCTCCTGGCAGTGGGTGCCATCGTCAAGCCGGAGCAGATCGATGATCTCGTCGAGACTGAATCCCAACTGCTGCGCCGTTTTGACGAACGTTAAACGGTCGATATCGGCATCGCCATAGCGCCGGATACCACCCGGCGGACGTTGAGGTTCCGGTAATAACCCTCGCCGCTGGTAATAGCGGATCGTCTCGATATGAACGTTGGCTGCCCTGGCCAGGCCCCCGATAGTCATTGAATTTTTGTTATCCGACATCTGCCTTGACTCCGTAGCTGACTACGGAAGTAACCTTATCCGATCGAACAAAGTGATGAAAGGTGTGGGCGTTATGTCGAATTCCAGATCAGGGCGTGGTCCCTTGGCTGCTGGCGGGGTCGCGGCGCTTCTCGCCTCGGCCTGCTGCCTCGGACCGCTGGTACTGATCACGCTGGGGGTTTCCGGTGCCTGGATTGGTAATCTCACGGCTCTCGAACCCTATCGTCCGGCTTTTATCGGCCTCGCTCTGTTGGCCATGTTCTTAGCCTGGCGCCGGATCTATCGGCCAGTGGAACAGTGCCTGCCGGGAGAAATATGTGCCGTACCCCAGGTGCGAAAGACCTACAAGGTAATGTTCTGGGGAATATCAGTACTGGTGCTGATCGCTCTGGTGTTCCCTTCTGCTCTTCCGCTTTTCTACTGACAGGAGATTTTCCATGAAAATGCGTTTTGTCCTCACATTGGTCATCACCCTGCTCAGCATGCCTGCCCTGGCTGCTATGCAAACCGTGACACTCTCAGTACCGGGTATGAATTGCGCTGCTTGCCCGATCACCGTCAAGGTGGCTCTAAACAAGGTTGATGGAGTTTCACAAGCCGACGTGAGCTACCCGGAACGAGAAGCCGTAGTCACCTTCGACGACACACAAACGTCTGTGGAAGCGCTGACCCAGGCCACAGGCAATGCCGGCTATCCCTCAACAATGAAGCCTGCGGAAGTGGAGCGGGAGTGATTATGAAAAACCCGAAAACCCTGCTGCGCGTGAGCGTGATTGGCACCGTCTTGGTGGCGTTGTGCTGCTTCACCCCAGTCCTGGTGATTCTGTTTGCCACCGTTGGGCTGGCCGGCCTGACCGGCTATCTCGATTACGTGCTGCTTCCAGCTCTGGCTTTCTTCATTGGCCTGACCTTCTATGCGGGATGGCGAAAAAGGCAATATGACGCCAACTGTGAGAAAGCCTCTACAAATTCAGGGAATTCTCCTTATGAGCGATAACAACCTGCACATTGCCGTTGTCGGCAGCGGCGGTGCGGCCATGGCGGCCGCCCTGAAGGCTGCGGAGCGTGGCGCTCGCATTACCCTGATCGAGCGCGGCACCATCGGCGGCACCTGCGTCAACACCGGCTGCGTACCCTCGAAGATCATGATTCGCGCCGCCCATATCGCCCACCTGCGCACGGAAAGTCCCTTTGACGAGGGGGTAGGCGCCCAGCAGGCTCCAAGGGTGGACCGGGAGAAACTGGTTCAGCAACAGCAGGCACGGGTCGAGGAACTGCGCGACAACAAGTACGAAAGCATACTGCGCGACCACACAGCCATCACCGTCCTGAACGGTGAGGCCCGGTTTGTCGATGGTCATAATCTGACGGTCAGGCTGAACCACGGCGGTGAGCAGACTGTTCACTTCGACCGCGCCTTTATTGGCACTGGCGCCCGTCCGGCAGAGCCGCCGATACCGGGGCTGGCCGATACCCCCTACCTGACCTCCACCAGTGCATTAGTACTGGAGACAGTACCCGAACGGCTGATTGTGATCGGTGCCGGTTTCGTGGCCCTGGAGTTAGCCCAGGCTTTCGCCAGGCTGGGTAGCGAAGTCACCTTGCTGACCCGCAGCCGGCTGCTGTCCAGTGAAGACCCCGCCATCGGTGAGGCCATAGAGGTAGCGTTCAAGCGTGAGGGTATCAGGGTTCTCAGGCAGACGCAGGCCAGCCGCGTGGGCTATAGCGACAAGGAGTTCGTCGTCGACACCAATGCAGACACCTTGCGGGCGGATCAATTGCTGGTGGCCACCGGCCGGACACCCAATACCGAAGCCCTGAACCTGGCGGGCATCGGCGTGGAAACCTCCCGTGGCGCGATTCAGGTGGACGAGCAGCTGCAAACCACCGCCCCCGGTGTCTATGCCGCCGGTGACTGCACTGATCAGCCGCAGTTTGTCTATGTCGCCGCTGCCGGGGGCAGTCGGGCCGCCGTCAACATGACCGGAGGCGAGGCTACTCTGGACCTCAGTGTCATGCCGGGAGTGATGTTTACCGACCCACAGGTTGCCACCACTGGTCTGACGGAAGCCCAGGCACTTGAGCAAGGCTTCAGCGTTGATATCCGTGTACTGGAACTTGAGAACGTGCCGCGTGCACTGGTCAATTTCAACACCCATGGCTTTATAAAGATGGTCGCCGAGCGCGACTCCGGTCGCTTGCTGGGTGTTCAGGTGGTCACGGCAGAAGCCGGTGAGCTGATCCAGACGGCGGTTATGGCACTACGGGCCGGTATGACGGTGCAGGAGATCGGCAATGAACTGTTTCCCTACCTGACCATGGTGGAGGGCCTTAAACTCTGTGCGCAGACCTTCACCAAAGACGTAAGCCTGTTATCCTGTTGCGCAGGATGAATACTCGCGCTCGGATGAAGGCAGAGAGGCATCAACCAACATGAGTATGACCCTGCAAGACCGCGCCATGGGCGCCATCATGGGTGCTTTCGTGGGTGAAGCCCTGGGTGTCGGACCACACTGGTATTACGACCTGAATGACCTGCGGCGCACCTACGGTGAGTGGATTGACGACTACACCACACCGGCACCCGGGCGTTTTCACCATGGCCTGAAGGCCGGGCAGAACAGCCAGGCCGGTTTCATTCTGGAGCTGATGCTGCGCTCGCTGGATAAAAGCAACGGTTATGATGAAGCCGATTTCTGCCAGCGCCTGGATAACGACCTTTTCCCGCTGCTCGATGGCAAACCCCGCAGCGGTCCTGGCCACTACACCAGCGAGTCCATCCGCCACGTCTGGAAACGACGGGTCGTTGAGAAACGCCCCTGGCATGATATCGGCGGTGCCGCAGACACCACCGAGGCCATGGAGCGCACGCTAGCCCTTGCCGTGCGCTATGCCTCCGAGCCTGCCCGGATGTCCCAGGCCATCGCCGATAACACGGGGCTGACCCAGAGCAGCGAAACCATGCTTTCCATGGGCGTTGGCTACGGCTGTATTCTGGCCCGGCTGATTCAGGGCGACGCCCTGGACGCACGGATTTCGCAGCAACCCCTGAAGTGGCTGGCGGAGAGTGCCATGGCTTTCGAGCCCGTCACCACCCGCCAACCAGCACCGGATCACCCGGAAATGCCCCTCAGGGCCAGACGCCACATTGTTCGTGACGCACTGCATGCCGCCTCTGACATTGCGACAACCGCAACGGACCCGGCCATTCGCATCGAGCCCGCCTGGAAGGTTTCACATCTGTACGGCATGCCCTGCGCCTTCTACCATCAGTTACCGGCCGCATATTACCTGGCGGCGCGGTTCAGCGATGATTTCGAAAGCGCCGTACTCCACGCCATCAATGGCGGTGGCCAGAACCAGTCACGAGCCATGCTGGCCGGGGCACTGGTAGGCGCGCAAGTGGGCCTTGCCGGCATTCCACAGCGATTCCTGGATGGCCTTGAGCGCGCAGATAAACTGCAGCAACTGGCGTATGCACTAGCCTCTCAAATGCCGGATACCACAATGTAGCTATAGATATCGACTGGACCAGGCCACCAACATATCCGCCACGTATTCCGCATCCGCAGCTCTTGAAAGCAGGTGGTCGGCATTGTCCAGGGAAATAAAGCTCTTGGGGTGCTTCGCAGCCTGATAGATGGTGGCCGCTTCGCTGATATCCACAACCTGGTCAACCGGCGAGTGAAAGATGATCAACGCCTTGCGCAGGTTGCCAATGTGGTCCGGCGTATTCCACTGCACCAGATCATCCAGCATCTGCGACTTAACATTGAACGTCCGGCCGGCCAGGGTTACCTCGGCTTCACCCAGCTCGCGGATCTCACTGCTCTTTGCGTCGAACAGATGCTGGACGTGATCGGCGGTGGCCGGAGCCCCGATGGTGGCAACCGCCTCAATGGAAGGCATGCGCTGGGCAGCCGCCAGTACCGCAGCGCCGCCAAGGCTGTGGCCGATAATAATGCGGGGTGCCTGATACTGTTCGGCAAGGTATTCGGAAGCCGACAGCAGGTCCTCAATGTTGGAGGAAAAACTGGTATTGCCGAAATCGCCGTCACTGCTGCCCAGACCGGTAAAGTCGAAACGCAATACGCCGATGCCATGCTTCGCCAGGGCGCGCCCTATCCGCGACGCGGCGGCGATGTCTTTACCGCAGGTGAAGCAATGTGCAAACAGGGCCATTGCACGGGGCTTGCCTTGGCCCGGCAGCTCCAGCAGGCCGGCAAGGTTATGGCCCTGTGCGTTTGCAAACTCTACTTTGGATCGAGTCATGGTACTTATCCTTTCCCGGTAACTTGGTCTACGTTCAAGAGACCAACGAGCGGCATCAATTGTTACACTGAGGGCCCCCGAATTGGAGCGTGCTACGGTGAGAAACAATGCCGTTTCCTGCGTAAATGTTCCTGAACTGGCCGAACTCGTGGATTAGCAACAATGACGCAAGGCATTGTCACACCCCAGACCCAGGCACTTGCAGAGGGCAAGCTGAGCCGTGAAGAATTGAAAGTCCTGATGCAACGCTCCGACGGGCCCGCTATTCGCCATCTGGCGCTGTGGGTGCTGGTACTGGCCGGAACCACAACGCTGATTACCTTTGCATGGAACAGTTGGCTGATCTGGCCCGCCATGTTCCTGCAGGGAATCGTGCTGGTGCATCATTTCTCGCTACAGCATGAATGCGTGCATTACACCGTGTTCCGCACCCGCAAGCTGAACAATATCGTCGGGCAGATCTGCGGATTTATTATCCTGCTGCCGCACCGCTTCTTCCGCTATGAGCATTGCGATCATCACACCTATACCCAGCTGTACGGCAAGGACCCGGAGCTGATCCCGATGCCGAAGACCTATGGTGAATACCTGTTCTACCTGTCCGCTATCCCCTACTGGAAGACCAAGTTCACCGAGGTTTCGCGCCACGCCATGGGGCGGCTTTCTGACGCGGAAAAACGCTTCATCCCCAAGGAGGAACATGCCGCCGTGTTTCGGGACGCACGAATCATCCTTGGAACATACGGGCTGATCTTCGCGGGCATGGCAGTCACCGGCTGGTGGGGGCTGATCTGGTACTGGATCATTCCGCTGTTCCTCGGCGAACCGGTGATGCGTTTCATCCGGATGACAGAGCATGTGGGTCGCCCGACCGTGGCGAAAATGAGCGAGAACACCCGCACCAATCTGGTCTCGGCCCCGTGGCGGTTCCTGTGCTGGAACATGAACTACCACGCCGAACATCACTATGTGCCCCTGGTTCCCTACCACACCCTGCCGCGCCTGCACAAAAAGCTGCGCGCCCATGTTCATGTCGAGCCGGGCGGCTATCTGGGCGCGCACAGGGACATCCTGCGTCAGATCCAGGAGGCGCAGGCATGAGCGACAAGCCCTGGCGCGACGTGATCGCGGTGGACGAATTGGAGAAGGACTGGGTCACCCGGGTCGAGGTCGACCGGCGGACCATCACCGTCTACGATACGCCTACCGGGATCTATGCCTCGCTCGCGCGTTGCACCCATGGCGGTGCAGATCTGTGCGACGGTTATTTCGACGATCACGTCATCGAATGCCCGCTGCATCAGGGGGCCTTTGACGTTCGCGACGGACGGCCCATCGCCGCGCCCGCGACCAGGTCAATGCGGACGCTTGAAGTGCGGGTGCGGGACGGGCAGGTTCAGATTCGGCTCTGACTGAGCCTGTGACTGGTATCAGGCGTACATTCCCTGACATTCAACCATGAAACCCGACCAGCGAGGATTTCCAATGACCAGCAACGTGTCGATCGAAAGAAAACCCGCCATAATCGCCGCTCTTGCTGGCGGCTGGGTTGCCGATGCGGCCAGCCTCGGTTTGCACTGGCTGTATGACAGCCAGCGAATCCATGAGGTGGGTGGACAGTCGCCGGAATTCCTGGCCCCGAAGGCCGATTATTTCAAAGGTGGATTCGGCTACTTTGCGCACGGCGGCAAGCAGTCAGGGGACATCAGCCACTACGGAGCGGCGACCGGGGTACTGACCGACAGTATTCTGGCCAGTGACGGCCAACTGGATATCCGGGATTATCAGAGGCGCTTCCGGGCGTTTTTCGGACCTGGCGGCCACTGGCAGGGTTATATCGACAATCCCACCCGGGTCACTCTCAACAATCTGAACACTATCGAGCAGAATGCCATTGAACAGGCGCAATCGGGCACCACTGCCAAACTGACCGAAAAGCAGAAACGGATACTGGTGCAGAAAGTTTTGCCCTACACCCGACGCCTGAGTGGCGATCAATTGGCTGACCCGGTTCGCAAGGCCATCAGCCTTACCTATCAGGAACCCGAGATACAGGAAGCAGGCGTTTACCTCGCCGAAACCATCGACCGACACCTGCTGCCGGAAAGCGGTGCCGACGACATGCAATTGCCGGCAGTATCCAAGTTGCCGCCACTGGTAGCCAGTTATTGCGGCAACGACAGGCTGATGGAGGTGACTGAAGCCGCGGTTCGGGTAACCAATCACAACGATGAAGCCGTAGCCTGGGCAAAATCCGCCGCGACACTTCTCGACCAGCTTTTCCAGGGCAAACCCATGTCGGCAGCCCTGGAAACTGTCAAAGCCGAGGCGCCGGACCGGGAAAGTCTGGACAACGCCCTATCCGGTTCCTCGCTGGATGCGGTCAAAGCCGGCGACAATTTCGGACGCACCTGTTATCTGCACGAAGCCATGCCGGTGATCTTTCACATCCTCAGCCATGCCACCAGCTATACCGAAGCCGTTCGCGCCAACATTCATTGCGGCGGCGATTCCTGTGGTCGGGCCTGGATCATCGGGCCGGCCATGGCGGCACTGCATGGGGTGGGTGGAGAACGCGGCATCCCTCTGAGCTGGCTGGCGCGCGTGACCGATGCCGCTGATATTCTCACGGATATTGAGCGTCTGGTTAACAGCCGGTGACGTGCATCATTGCCCAATTTTCACCCACGACTATGCTTCAAGTAAGATGCACGTCGGAAGGAGGTTATTATGAAAACACTATTGATCAACACGTTATTGACGATTGCCATATTCGCAAGCGCACCTTTGCTTGCCCAGGATGGCCCCCTGAGGGTCGGGATGTCCGGCCAGTATTTCCCGTTTACCTTTGTAGAGCAGGATGAGCTCAAAGGCTTCGACGTCGATGTCATGAACGCCATTGGCAAGGAGATGGGACGTGACATCAAGTACGAAACCGCCAACTTCTCGGGCCTGTTTGGCATGCTGGAATCCGGGCGTATCGACACCGTTGCCAACCAGATCACCATCACCGAAGAGCGGCAGAAGGCGTATATTTTCAGCGAGCCCTACGTCTATGACGGTGCCCAGGTGGTGACCAAGAAAGGCAACACCGAAGTCGAGAGCGTGGAAGACCTCAAGGGGAAAACCGTTGCCGTAAACCTCGGCTCCAACTTCGAGGCACTGCTGCGCGAGCTACCCTACGCGGACGAGATTGATATCAAAACCTATGAGAGCAACCTGGAGCGGGACACCGCCCTGGGTCGCGTTGATGCGTTTGTGATGGACCGGGTCAGCGCCAGCCAGATCATCAAGGAGAAGCCTCTGCCACTGGAGTTGGCCGGCCCCACCTTCTCGCAAATCACCAACGCCTATCCGTTCCGCGACACCGAGGCCGGACGGGCCCTGCGGGACGAGGTTAACGAAGCCCTGGCAGCCCTGCGCGACGACGGAACCCTGGCGTCCATTTCAGAGAAATGGTTCGGCACGGACATCACCCGGCCCTGAGGGGCAATACCGAGGCCTGATTCCCTATGGACGTGTTGAACGTCGAGTATATGCTTGGGCTGGTACCTGTCCTGCTCAGGTACCTGCCCCTCACTCTGCAACTGGCCGGTATCGGCATGGTGTTTGCCCTGATTCTCGCCTGCCTGTTTGCCGTCATCCGGGTGCTTCGCATCCCGGTGCTCAACCAGCTGACCATCGTCTTCATCTCCTTTTTCAGGGGCACACCTCTGCTGGTGCAACTGTTCCTGTTCTACTACGGGTTGCCGCAACTGGCCAGTGCGTTGACAGTGATCGATGGTATTACGGCAACCATCATGGGCCTGACCATGCACTTCTCCGCCTACATGGCCGAATCGATCCGGGCCGCCATCGTGGGTGTTGATCGCAGCCAGACCGAAGCGGCGCTGTCGATCGGCATGACCAATGGCCAGATGATGCGGCGGATCGTGCTGCCCCAGGCCACACGGGTGGCGTTGCCCACACTGATGAACTACTTCATCGACATGATCAAGGCTACCTCCCTCGCCTTTACCCTGGGAGTCACTGAACTGATGGGAGCAACCCAGAAGGAAGCCGCCGGCAGCTTCCTGTACTTCGAGGCGTTCATTGTGGCCGCCATCATGTACTGGATTGTGGTTGAACTGCTTTCCAAGCTGCAGAACCACCTGGAAATCCGCCTGAACAGGGCCTATAGCCGATGATCAAACTGGAGTCACTGAGCAAGCATTTTGGCACGACCGTGGTACTCGACGGCATCGATCTCACGATTGATAAGGGCGAAATTGTCGTGATTATCGGGCCTTCGGGCACCGGTAAATCCACCCTGCTGCGCTGCATCAATTTCCTGGAACAACCCACCGCCGGCACCATGACTGTTGGCGACCTCACCGTGGATGTGAAAAAAGCCAGTCGGGCAGAGATTCTCTCCATGCGGCGGCGAACCGCCTTCGTGTTCCAGAACTATGCGCTGTTTGCCAACAAGACAGCACTGCAGAACATCGCCGAACGCTTGCTGGTGGTGGATAAATGGCCCAAAGAAAAGGCTTACCGAAGAGCCCGCGAGATCCTCGACCAGATCGGCCTGGGGGAAAAAGCAGATGCCTATCCCGCATCCATGTCCGGCGGCCAGCAGCAACGGGTCGGTATCGGCCGCGCCATGGCCGCCGGTGCCGAGGTCATCCTGTTCGATGAGCCCACGTCGTCGCTGGACCCTGAGTGGGTGGAGGAAGTACTGGGGCTGATGAAACAGCTGGCGTCAGAACGCCAGACCATGATGGTGGTCACCCACGAAATGTCTTTCGCCAGGGACGTAGCCGACCGGGTGATTTTTATCGACGGCGGCCGCATTGTGGAGCAGGGGCCGCCCAGCGAGATCTTCTACAACCCACAGGATCCGCGGACAAAGGACTTTCTGAAGAAGATCCTCGCCACCAACCCTGTGTAAAGGTCAACACATCGACAAGGGAGATATCCAGAATGAGCCACTCCGTTGTCCAGCGAATTGAAAATGCCCTCTGGGGCGCTTTCATCGGTGATGCACTGGCGATGCCGGTGCACTGGTTCTATTCCCCAGAGAATATCCGCAAACAGTTCCCCGGAGGCATAGACCGCTACTACCCAGCCCCCCATCCCCATCCGGACGCTTTCATGCTGGGCATGGGCTATCAGCCGGACGTAGAGAAGGCGAGGGCCGCCGGGCGGAACTACGACATCCTCCATCAGCATGCCCGCTTTTACCACACCACCTATAGTGACTTCGGCTTCTCGCTTGAAGACCGTGACGGGGAGCATGGCAACGCAACCGCCGCTCTGGATAAGCGCATGCATTATCACCACCGCCTTGAGGCGGGGGAATCCACCCTCGGTGCGGGGCTGATCCGTGTGCTGATGCGCTCCATCATCAACCGGAGCGGTTACAGCCAGGACGGGTTTCTGGACGATTTTATCCGGTATATGACCCAACCCCGTGACAACAGGGACCCTTACACCGAAATTTACCTGCGGCGCTGGTTCGAGCATTACAGCCTGGGGGAAGCACCGGAAAACTGCGCCGAACATCAGCGCCGCGTATGGTCCATCGGCAGTGTTGGCGGGCTGGTAAGACCACTGGTACTGGCATTGCTGGACCCGGGCAACCCCTATCTGGCCACTGGCATGGCACTTGGCCACCAGCAACTGACCCATCGCTCGGAAATGGTCAGTAGCGGCCTTAGCCTGCTGGTGCCTGCCTTACTACGACTGGTGAACGGTGAAGCCCCGGAAACCATCTTCAGGGAGTTGCTCCAGCAGCTCCCGGCGCCGGCTGTCTCAGGCCAGGCACTGTTCCAAGCATATCGTGACCACGATGGCCCGGGCAATATTCCCGCGGATGAAATCTGGCGCCTGCACATGAGCTTTCTGAGCAAGAGCGCCGCAGCGCAAAACCCGGAGTACTTCGCAACCGCGTGCTATATCGAACAGGCGCTACCGCTAATGGCGGCGCTCGGCAATCAGCAGAATTGTGATTTCATCGGCACGCTCAGGGCCAATGCAGAGGCCGGAGGCGACAGCGTGCATCGGGGCATGGTGCTGGGACTGTTACTGGCAGCGGGCAGCCATGACGTGCCGGAAGAATGGCAAACCGGGTTGAAAAATCACCAGAGACTGGCGAAGGAAATCCGCCAGTTCGCCGCAATCGCCGCCCGGGGCGATGGCCACCTGGCGCTTTAGACGACTACCCGTTTTCCATGAGCTACATTCACTTGTAACACTGGCCAGAGGTAAGTGTCACTATCATAAAACCTGCTTAAGGCAGGCAATATCATGGGCCGTAGATCGCAGATTGCGGCTGCTCACTCCAAGGTAACAACGGGAGGAAAGACAACCATGTTTTTCATGAGCAAATCCAACAGCAAACCCAATTTTGTCACCCTGCCACTGGCTGCAATGGTGGCATCGGCGTTTCTTGCAGGTTGCGCCTATTCCGGGAACTCCGGAGAAAAAACATCGAAACCGCTTGCCGAAACGCGGGTTACACAGGAAGAGGGCAAAGTGACCTACTGGGTTTTACCTGGGCCCCGAAAACTGGACCGCGAAACTTTTGGCACGCCGGATAATCCGAAGATGCTCCTTGAGCCCAAGATTAAGGCAGCAACGCAGGCCAAGGGGCCGGCAACCGTTCCGGAGCTTTTAAAGCAGGTTCCGATTATGGTGGCTGCCCCGGAGAAGGCCCGAAAGGTAACGCCCGACGGTGATTACGTATTCGCCCAGCCAACGCCGTTTTCCAACGATGCGCGGATTATTCAGGGCAGCTTCGAAGCCACTTTCACCGACATGGTGAAAACCGACCCGCCAGGCAAGCCCGGCCAAACGCCGGACACGGCAGAGTTTACGGCGGAATTTCTGGACCCCCAGGGTAACGAATACCGAGTGGTGCTGGACCATGTGGTCAAGCCGCCATTTCCCGGTTATCAAACCGAGGGGGGCGTGATGCTGGACTCGGTTCACCACGGTACCAACGGCACAGGTAGCCCGCTAATGCCAAAAGTCGATACCGTCGCTGCCCTCTGGGGTGTAGGGGAACTACACATCAACGGCGAGCTGGTGGACGATCATCGCGTAATGCACCTGATGACCTCCGAAGTGGTACGGAACAAGGACTACGAACTGGTCCACACCGGGGATCTGCCGTTGGCGCCAGAGGAGCGTCATATAGGAGGGCAGGAGCACCACACTCACCTGATGATGCCACCTATCAAGGGCACCAGTAAGGGGCCGGTATTTTCACCTGTTCCCACTGCCTTCGAGCTGCCCAACGGTAAGAATCAGCCATTCCTGCACATCATGTTCGAACAGGATGAGGTAGAGAGGCTCTGATTCCAGACCCGTCAGTCCTCAAATGACGGTCCGGGCTCTTGCCCGGCTCCGTCTGTAAAACGCCCATTATCGAGGTGAGTCCCATGAAACTCTTTGGCATGTTTTCGTATATAGCGCTATTGGTGGCTGGTGCACTGGCAGCGAGCCCTGGCGCGGTTTCTGCCCATCAGCATAAGGATGGTGATACCAGGACCGTAGAGGTGGTGGCGAAAGAGTTCACCTTTGAGCCATCGAGAATTGAGGTAGCGCCTGGCTCCAGGGTGGAAATAAAGCTGATCAACGAGGGCAGCCTCAGCCACAACCTGCATATTGCCGGCGATGGAATGAAAACCGAAACCATTCAGACCGGAGATACGGATACCTTGACCGTGACCGCCCCTGAAAATGGGAAGCTGGCGTTTTTCTGTAATGTTCCCGGGCACAAGCAGGCCGGCATGACCGGCGAGATTGTTGCCCACTAGCGGACACCAAAAAAATATTGGCGCTATAACAACGCTACCAGCTTTCCCCGAACGGCCGGATATCCAGTTCAAAAGTCCAGGCAGAAGGGTCCTGCTGGCATAGGGTCCAGACCGCATCGGCGACGGCCGAGGGCTGGACAAAAAAGTCGTCCGGCTTGTCCGGAAGCAACGCCCGCGTGCGCGGCAGGTCCACCACACCGTCAATCACGACGTTCGCCACATGGATTTTCTCCGGCCCCAGCTGGCGTGCCAGTGACTGGGCCAGGCTGCGCTGGGCCGCCTTGGCAGAGGCAAAGGGTGCAGTGTTGGCCCTGCCCCGTGTTGCCGCGGAAGCACTGGTAACGATAATGCTGGCGGTGTCATGCTGGCGCAGTTGCGGTAGGACAGCTTTGGTGGCCGCCACCAGGCCTCGAACATTGAGGCGCCAGTTGGCTTCGAATTCCTCCATGCTGGCCTCTTCCACGCTTTTGAAGACCCCTCCACCGGCGTTATACAGCATCACCGACACCGGCCCGAGCTCGCGCTCAATGGCGGCCAGCACAGCAGCAATCTGCTCCGGTTCCATCATGTCACAGACAAAGGCGCGGGTACCGTCGATCGATTGTTCCAGCTGCTTCAGATAATCTTCGCTGCGGGCCAGCATGGCTACCTGAAAACCTTCATCGCTGAATCGCCGCACAAAGGCCTCACCATTGCCCGGGCCAACACCCATCACAACACATACCTTGTTCATCAGCTGTCTCTCCCGCCGGTTATACCGGCTTGTACGTCAGTATCAGAACCCATCAATCCCGTGTTGAGGGACACGGTGCCCCGCAGGGGGCACAGGCGGTTTCATCGCGCAGGCTCAACGCTGTCTCCACGTTACCCTGACCTGAGTTGAACGCAAAGGTGGGGCTGCGCAGGTGATCCGCCATAATCAGCGCCAGAATGATCCCCAGCATCACCAGAATGCGGGCGCGGCTGTAGGGTCGCTCCATCGTTTCCTCCCACATCAGTTGGGCAACCGGAACCACGGCCGCAGCCCAATACCGATCAGCGAGCCGACAAATGCGCTGGCAAACCAGACCCAGGCGTGCAGGCTGGCAGAGGCAATACCGGAAAACAGCGCCCCGATATTGCAGCCGAAGCCCAGCCGGGCGCCGTACCCCAACAGCAGGCCACCCACAACGGCAGCCAGGAACTGGCGACCTTCCGGGCGGTTGCGACTGGCCTCGTTAAAGCGGTTGGCCAGGCCCGCCGCCAGCATGGCGCCAAGCAGAAGCCCGAAGTTCATGACCGATGGGATATTGGTCAGCACGGAGTCTTTCAGCGCCATGGCCGGATAGTCCCAGGTCCAGAACTCGAACTGGGACATATTCACGCCAACCACCTCCAGGGCTTTGGCGCCCCAGACGTTGAACGCGAAAGTAATGCTCCAGGGCGCGCCGCCGATGGCCAGGGTCAGCGCGTTGCCGGCAGCCAGGATCAGTATCGCCCAGGTGAAGGGCCAGCGGCCACTGATCAGGGTTCGGAATACCCCGTGCCCCTGACTTTTCCACAGCAGTTCATCCCGCTCGACATTGCCATGGGCTTTACGCTCAATGCGGTTGACCCACCAGGCGATCAGCCCGAGGCCGACAAACTGAACAAGAATGGCGCCGCTGATACCGAAACTGCTGACCAGCGGCACCGGGTCAAACCCGGGCTGATCCAGCCACCAGGGCAGATGGATGGAACCGAGAACGGCACCGGCAATAAAGAACACCAGCGTAACCACCATACGAATGTTGCCGGCCCCCACGGTGAACAGCGTGCCAGAGCCGCACCCCCCACCCAGCTGCATGCCGATACCAAAGAGGAAGGAGCCAACCACCAGGGACGTACCCACCGGCGCGACCGCGCCCACAAGACCGGTCTGGCCACTGTGAAGCATAGGGACCATGATCAGTGAGGTTACCCCGAACAGCAGCAACTGGGCGCGCATGCCGGCGCCGCGTTTCTTGACCACCAGATTGCGCCAGCCGGCGGTAAAACCGAAAGCACCGTGATACAGCGCCATGCCCAGCACTGTGCCGATCACAAACAGTGCCACCATGAACGGGGCGGTTTCCAGCCAGATGAGTCCGCCCAGGAGAGCAAATCCCACCAGCGCGGTTGATACGATAAAACGGTCCACCTGCCAGCCGGGCTGCTGAAGCCCGGGCTGGAGAACTGCGGAATCAACCATTACGTGTCCACTTGATGTCAGTTAAACAGGTTCAGGAGTCTGGCAAGACCCTTCTTGGCCACCTGCACGGGGCGGTCGCTATCCTGGGACCACTCCGCCATGGAACCATCATAGAGGGCAACCTCTTCAAACCCGGCCAGCTCACTCAGCACAAACCAGTCCGTGGCGGCCCAATGACCAGTATTACAGAAGGCGATGGTACGGGTACCGGGATTCAGCTCAGCCTCGTTTACCTGAGCGGTGATGCTGTCTTCATTGAGATACCAGGCCTGATCGCGCTCACCCAGAAAATCCACGTGGGGCAGGCTGCGTGAATCGGGTATGGTGCCTGGCACCCTCGCTGCCGGCGACTGGTTCTCACCCCGGAAATAGTCCGACGGGCGGGCGTCCACCAACTGGGCCTGAGTGCCTCTGGCTTCCTCCACTTCTTCCAGTGAGGCGATCAGGTGTTGCTGGAGTTTACCCTCGAATTCGGTAACAGCGGGCCGCACACCATCACCACTGGCAATATCGAATCCCTGGGCCTTCCAGCCAGCGGAACCACCATTGAGAATGGTCACATCATCATGACCCAATACCCGGAAAGTCCAGTACACCCGGGCGGCACTGCCAAAGTCTGTCGCGCCAGTGCCCGCAGGCACAATCACCACGGTATCGTCATTGCCAATGCCCAGACCACCAATCAGGCGTTCCAGACTGGCTACCGGAGGCAACAAGCCGACGACACCATCCCGGCTTTCCCGCCAGCCATCGCCGGTATAACTACTGTAGATAGAGCCGGGAATGTGAGCTTTCTGAAAGCTGCTGCGATCGCCACCGTTATCAATAGCGGAACGCACATCCAGTACCACCAGGTTGTCCCGGTCAAGATTCTCGTTCAGCCAGACAGCATCCACCAGAGGCGGTGTTTCGCCACCTTTGGCCATTGCCAGCGAACTGGCAAAGACCAGAACAATCGCTAATAAACGGCCCATGACATTGCTCCTCTGCGCTCATTTTTGAACGATCATTATGAAACCAATGAACCGGAATGCATAGGCGGTTTTCTATTGTTTTTTCTTCTAACGGAATTCCGGGAAGTTTGCCGGCTTATTCAGAGCCCAGTCATAATCAATGAACTTCATCGCCGATGTCTCTACAACCCGATCAGCAACAGATGAATCCGCCCATTCCTTTATGAAGGCTTTCCCTGAACCGGCGGCCTCTGCAAAGTCCTCTTCATACCACTTGAACAGTTCTGTGACATGGAGAACATCCTCCTTAACTTTCAGGTGGCGTGCGGTATTGAAAGCCCGGCGGGTATTTTCCGCCAGCAATTGCTCTAGGTTGTCGGCAGTGTAGACAGCTTCCCGTAAAGGCGGACAGCCAACGGAGGCACAGTTAACCGCAAAATGGACGCGCGCGTCCTTCCAGCCTTTGTCCGCGTACTCCTCGCCCAGCAAGATCTCTTTTTCCATCTGGTTGAGGCTGTATTCCTGCCCACCTATCACGAATTTCTTGCGGTCGAAGACACTATCCACAAAGGGATTTACACGTCCGCCATAGTCCCAGACCGACGCAACAAGCTCTCCATCGGGCCGTTCCGTCAAAATCTGTTCGAGCATGAAGAAATTGTAGGCGTTTATCCAGAAGGCAACGGATTCTGCCCTTCCCTCCAGGACACCGATATCGACTTCTGCGAACAGTTCACGTTGCGCCGACAACAGGTCGCCTGTCTGGGGTGCTTCCAGGGCGCTTTCATAGTCAAAAGCTGATACCAGGCCGTCACCAGGGGTTGTGGCTTCGGTCAGGTGCTGTGTCAATAATCGTTGGTATGGCTCGAACAGAACCTCATCCGCAACTGCCGCCACCGGCAGGAACCATCCAAATACCATCAGGTACGGGATAAGCAGTCCGGGCTTGATCACTAATGCCTCCGTTTACTTAAGGGATCGCTGTGTAAGGTTTGCTTTTCAACACCCCTGACACGCCAACGGGGAACTTGTTACACCTTTACTCGTATTGATAATCGATTACATTTAGTTTAGATTCCGCATTCTTAGTGAGACCAACCACCAGGTGTCCCATCATGCCGCTACCAATCTATAGACTAGGTGTTCCAATGATCCTTGCGCTTGGATGCGCTTCAACTGCCACAGCACAGGAAGGCTCTGATCCGGTTCCACAATCGCTTGGTACCCTTGAAGTCACTGCCACACGTGGCCTTGACTCCCTGAATGTAAACCCCGGTGCCGTCACTGTTGTCGACCGCGACGCTATCGACAGGCAGTCCTCTCTGGGTGGTAATCTTGGCGATATCCTGGCCAAGACCGTTCCCGGCCTGTCGCCTTCTACCCACGGTTTAACCACCGTTGCCCAGACCCTGCGGGGCCGAAATCTGTTTGTTCTGATTGACGGTATTCCCCAGACCATCAGCCTTCGTGACGGGCTGCATTCATTGAACTCCATCGACCCGTCATCCATTGAGCGCATCGAGGTTATCAGGGGCTCAAATGGTGTTTACGGTTTCGGCGGTACCGGTGGCATTATCAACATCATCACCCGCAAGAACGAAAAAGGCGCACCTCTGTACCGCACTGAACTGAAAGGCGGTTTCTCAACCGAGCACATCAAGGACAGCGAGCAGTTCGGGCTGTCCCAGAGTGTGACCGGCGGCTCCGGTGACTTTGACTACCAGTTCCGTGGCGCCTATGAGAAGCGGTCGAATTTCTTCGATGCCGATGGCGACCGCATCCCACCAGACCCGAACGGCCAGGGCGGTATTGCCGACTCCCGCGAGTTCGATCTTCTGGCCAAGCTCGGCTTTGATCTGGATGCCGACAAACGGTTGGAACTGACCACCAGCTACTACGACATCAAACAGGACACCAACTATGTCCTCCAGCCTGGCGTGTATGGCGAGCAGAAGACCCGCGCCGTGAAAGGCGACCCGGGCGGCAAGGACCAGGGCACCGAAAACCTGAATGTGAACCTGACCTACAGTGATCGTCAGCTGTTCGGTGACACCTCGCTGGGGGCACAATTTTACTATCGTGACTATATGACTCGTTTCGGCTACTTCGCGACTTTCTACCCCGGTGGTGGCCAGTCACTGACCGAATCCGAGCGCATTGGCTCACGCCTCGATTTTGAAACGCCGTTTGACGTTATGTCCGGAGCCAAACTGCTCTGGGGACTGGATACCCTGATGGAAACCACCTCACAGCCACTGGAGGACGGACGAACCTTCGTGCCAGAGATGGACCAGAACAGCGTAGCGCCTTTCCTGCAGGCGGAACTCCGGCTGGATTCAAAATGGACCGTCAATGCCGGTGTCCGATACGAAAAATTCTGGTTTGAAGTAGACGACTACACCACAGTCTTTGGTGCGGATGTCGAAGGCGGCGAGCTGGAATACAGCGAAACTGTGTTCAATACTGGTGCCCGATACCAGGTTAACGATGTCTGGGCGGCTACCGCCAGCTTTTCCCAGGGTTTCACCGTGCCCGAGATTGGCCGCACGCTGCGCCAGCCCCAGGAAGGCACCTCACTTGAGCAGATTCGTCCTGAACCTCAAGTTGTCGACAATTATGAACTTGGCACCGAGGCGGTATGGGATCGTGCCGATCTCGCACTGGCCCTGTTCTACAGTGAGTCAGATCTCGGCACCAGCCTGGCAGCCGCCAACGCCGACGAACCCATCCCGGTGCTCAGAAGTCCTGAACGCATCTATGGGTTCGAAGCGGAACTCAATGTCTATCCCACGAGTGACCTGAGCACTGGTGGTACCTTCACCTGGCTGGAAGGCAAGGTGGACTCGGACGATAACGGCAGTTACGACACCTACCTGGCCGGCAACCGCATCCCTCCACTCAAGGTAACCGGCTACGTGGAACACGACACCACAGCGCGCTGGACCAATCGCCTGCAAGCCATGGTGGTGGGTGACCGGGACCGCTTCAGTGGCAGCGGATTCGGGGTAGGTGAAGTGGAGTCCTTCACCGTGCTGGACCTGACCAGCCAGTGGCGGACCGGTAATGGCGACATCACCCTGGCAATCAGCAACCTGCTGAACGAAGACTACTTCCCGGTGATTTCGCAGATCTACAATTTCGACACCCAATACACCACCGCACCAGGTCGCACCGTCATGCTGACCTACGGTGTGGATTGGTAAACAGGGGATTGGTAGAAACCAGACATCAGGCCGCTATCAAAGCGGCCTGATGTTTTTTACCACCCAGCACATTGATGTCGTGGGCCCTTCATCCAGATCGGCGCAGGTATCCACACGCATTAGTTCCGTGGTTCCGCACTGTGCTACCAGCCCCCCTGACGTATCATCCCCATGCCAGTGAACCTGGACGGTGACATCGCCACCCTCACTTCCGTCGGATTCGGCCATCACTGAAAGCCTGGCGCTGATACTCCTCGCTTCCAGCCACTCCAGCGCCGCGATCTCGGCACACTGTTGCGCCGGCGTCAGCAGCGACTGGCCCCGGTAGCAGGGCAGGTAGGGCATGCCCTCAGCCTCGTGCTGAAGCAGGGGCAACACCTGTTCTGGCGCCACCCGGCCATATTTGCGCATGGCGGGAAACACCATCACGCTGGCAGCTAGCCGGCATCCCCCCAGATGGGAGCTTTCCCATACGTCAAACGGAAGCTTCCGGTCCGTGACTGTTGAGGCGAGCTCCTGGTAGGCCGCATAACCAAATTTGGCGCAGCACTTGTCCTTGCGACCGTGGGTGCAGCACAGCACCAGCGATTTGGTGATGGCCGCACCAGACCATCGCGACAAATCATCACCGGATTCCAGATCCCTCAGAAACGCCGTCAGCTCGTCACGGGGCACATCAAAACAGCGCCCTTCGGGCAGCAGGTAGATCCGATGGCGGGAAGCCGGGCGACCGCGCTGGTCAATCAGATTCACCCGCCGCCCACTGGCCGCAAGACGATTTATCCGTCCGGCCAAATCGTCGTCCATGTCCCGGGCGGTTCGCAGACTGCGGGACCACTTCGGTCGCGGCCAACTAATCAGCAGGTTGCTGGCAGCATGGGCGGCGGTGCCGGCGAGGGGGTCACCAGCCTGAGCGCTTTCAACGGAACAGAACCGGTGAGCGGCAGCCTTCATACGGCTGCCGCCTGCGACCGGGCAGCGCTACCTGACCGGGTCCGCTTGACAGGCACACAGACCGGTCGGCCCGCTACGGGTTCGGGGATAACCTGGGCATCAAGATCAAACACCTGTTTAAGGTTGTCTGCCGTAAAAACCGCCTCCGGTGTGCCGTCGTGCATGATCCTGCCCGCCTTCATCATTACCAGCCGATCGGCATAAGCCGCGGCTAGGTTCAGGTCATGGAGCACCACAAGCAGTGTCCTTCCCTTCTGGTGAGCCAGGGAAACCAACAGCTCGAGAAGATCCACCTGTACTTTCAGGTCAAGGAAGGTGGTGGGTTCATCCAGTAGCAACAGCTCCGTTTCCTGGGCCAGTACCATGGCAATCCAGCAACGCTGGCGCTGGCCGCCACTGAGAGCATCCACCGGTCGTTCCGCGAAGGCGGCCACATCCGCCACAGCCATGGCCTCTTCAACGGCGGCTTCGTCATATCTGGACCACTGGCGCATCAGGCTCTGATAGGGGAAACGACCGAGCCCTACCAGTTCCCTGACGGTCAGGCCATCCGGTGCAGAGGGACTCTGGGGCAGTATCCCCAGGCGCTGCGCCACGGCTCTGGTGGATTGTCGATGGATATCGGTGCCATCCAGAATCACCTGGCCGGCATCGGGAGTCAGGGTTCTTGCCAGGGTTTTGAGCAGGGTGGATTTGCCAGAGCCGTTGGGCCCGAGCAGAACAGTGACACTGCCATCCTGCACCGTGAAGTCCACGTCCGCCAGCACCTGCCGGCCATTGTATCCTGCGCAAAGGCCTTCGCCGCGCAATCGGGGCAGGTCGCCGGATTCGGGTATTGGAGAATGTCGGTTGAGGGGCATGTTGGCGTCGCATTTGAGTGTAGCCAAATGATATTATCTCCCATTCTCATTATCAAATCGGCACGTCGTACCGATCGTCAATCAACCGGATTTGCCATGATGCTCCGCTACACTGGCCTCATTCTGATCACCACCTTGCTGGCCTGCCCCCCGACAGCCAGTGCCAATGGTTCCCCCACCGTGGTGGAACATGCCCTCGGCAGCGCAAGCATCCAGGGCAGCCCTGCACGTATTGTTTCGCTCTATCAGGGTGCCACCGATACCGCCGTGGCGCTGGGCATTGAACCAGTCGGCGTGGTGGAAGCCTGGACCGAAAAGCCCATGTACTATTATCTGCGGCAGGATCTGGGAGAGGTCACCTACCTTGGACTTGAAACCCAGCCAAACCTGGAACGCATTGCCTGGCTGTCACCGGACCTGATTGTCGGGGCCAGCAACCGCCACCGCACTATCTACCCGCTGTTGGACCGCATCGCCCCCACCGTCATTCCTGGTAACGTCTACGACTTCAAGGCACTGCTTGAGCTGATGGCAAAAGCGACCGGTCGTGTGGCGCGTGGTGACGCACTGCTGGCGCAGTGGCGGGCCCGGGTGGAGGATTTCAGGGCCAGGATCCAGCGCAAACTGGGCGAGCAATGGCCCCAGGAGGTCGCGATACTGAGTTTCCGGGCGGATCATGTCCGAATCTACTACGGCGGTTTCGCCCGTGCGATCCTTGATGAACTGGGGTTTACTGCTCCGGAAAGTCACCGCAAGGCAGGCTGGGGCATAAAGCTCACCAGCCAGGAGAGCATCCCCGCAATGGATGCGGAGGCAGTCTTTATCTTCATGGAAGACGACCCGGCGGTGCTGCGCACCTACGGGGCCTGGTCCAGCCACCCCCTCTGGAAGAACCTTCAGGCGGTCCGCCAAGATGATGTCTACCAGGTGGACCCGGTGACCTGGAACATGGGTGCCGGCATCATCGCCGCCAACCGGATGCTTGATGAACTCTACCGGCACTACAATCTGGAGCAGCCCGACCGCCAGGGGTGCACACAATGCTGACCTCACTGCTGGCAAGAACGTCAGGGGCCCTGCTCTGCCTGACTTTTTTCGTGGTGGCCATGGCATCCAGCCTGGTGTTTGGCAACATACCGGTCTCGCTGGATATGCTTATCGCAAGCTGCCTGGATTACGACCCCGGCTCGCTGGAACACCTGGTTATCCGCACCGAACGTTTTTCACGCACTGTGACCGCTCTGATCGTGGGCGCGGGCCTGGCCATTGCCGGCGTGCTGATGCAGACACTCACCCGTAACCCGTTGGCCTCCCCCGGTATTCTGGGCGTAAACGCCGGGGCGATGTTCTTCGTAGTGGTGGGCGCCACACTGTTTTCACTGACCTCACCCTCAGAATTGGTCTGGGCCGCTTTTACCGGGGCGGCTACCGCTGCTTTTCTGGTCTACTTCCTGGGTCAGGAGGCGGGGCGCGGTATCTCTCCGGTGCGCACGGTTCTCGCCGGGGTGGCCGTCACCGCCCTGTTTGTATCCTTTGCTCAAGGGTTGTTGATCCTCAACCAGAATCGCTTCGAGAGCATCCTGTTCTGGCTGGCTGGGTCCGTGTCCGGTCGCGAGCTGGCCACCATAGTTCCACTCCTGCCGGGCTTCGGCCTGGCCCTGCTTGTGGCGCTGCTGTTATCCCGGCAACTGAACCTGTTGGGGCTGGATGACGAGGTAATTCGCGGCCTGGGCCTGAGGGTGGGGCAGATACGCCTGTTGGTCGGCCTAACTGTTATCGTGCTGGCGGGCACATCCGTGGCCATGGCCGGGCTGATCGGGTTTGTTGGCCTGATCGTGCCACATATGGCCCGTGGAATTTTCGGCACCGATCACCGCTGGCTGTTGCCCATGTCCGCCATCCTCGGCGCCACACTGCTGCTGGCCGCCGACACTGTGGCGCGGATGATCATCCCGCCCCAGGAAGTTCCGGTGGGGGTGATGACCGCCCTGCTTGGCACACCGCTGTTCCTTTATCTCGCCCGGCAAGTAAGGCAGCTGTCATGACCCGCTCACTTGTCCTGAGAACGCCCGGCGACCGTTACTCGCTAAAACTGAATATCAGAGTGCTGAAGATGACGCTGGCTCTGACCGCACTGCTGGCCATAAGCAGTATTCTGGCTCTGGCCTCCGGCAGCCATCCAACCTCATTTATGGATGTCCTGGGCACGCTGGCCGCCCCTGCGCGGTCAGACCTGGCACTGATCATTCTGGAAATCCGCCTGCCGAGGGTGATCATGGCCATCCTGGTGGGGGCTGCGTTGGGCTCGGCTGGTCTGATTCTGCAGGGCCTGGTAAGAAACCCGCTTGCCTCTCCAGACGTCATTGGCATTACCAGCGGCGCCTCTGCAGCGGCTGTTCTGTTTCTCTGGCTGGGTGGCATCACCGGTACTTCATTACTACTGGCGCCGGTTGCCATGGGAGGTGCCTTCACCGTAGCCCTGTGCATTACCGCCCTGGCCTGGCACCGTGGTATCAGCCCTGCCAGGCTGGTGCTGGTAGGTGTCGGGCTGGCAGCGGCACTGACGGCGGTTACCACTCTCCTGTTAGTACTCAGTCCCGACTCCACCGCCATGAACGCCTATATTTGGCTGACAGGAAGTCTCTACGCCTCACAATGGCACGACGTGACGGCGCTGACACCCTGGCTGGCGGTTTGCTTGCCTCTTGCGCTCATCAAACTACGACATCTGGACGCCCAGTCAATGGGGGAAGACATGGCTCGAGGTCTCGGCAGCGCCTTGCAGGGCCATCGCCTGTTGTTTCTGGTACTGGCGGTTGCCCTCGCCGGTTCCGCTGTTGCCTATGCCGGCGCAGTCGGTTTTATCGGCCTGATAGCACCACATATGGCTCGACGGCTGGTCACAAGTGGCCACACAGGCCTGTTACCGATTGCAGCACTCATCGGTGCGCTGATTCTTCTGTACGCGGACTGGATCGGACGGGTGGTCTTCATACCCAGGGATCTGCCGGCAGGCGTCTTCGTCGCCGGTATCGGCGCGCCGTTTTTTGTGTACCTGCTGTACCGGCTCAGGCACGAGCCGGGATGAGAGCACAGCCCGGGGCAAAGGCGCCGGGCTGTGGAGTGGGGATTAGTCAGAAGTCGAGCTGATAACCGAGGGTGACAGTGCGGCCACGGCCCTGAAAATAATACTGATCACTGACCCGGGCAGACTGGGAGTAGTACGTGAAATAGTCTCTATCCAGCAGATTCTCAACACCCAGAGAGAATTTTCCAGCTCGTGTCTGGTAAGCCATGGAGCCGTCCAGTAATGCGTAGCCATCGAAGTCCTTGTCGTCACCTTCGATATCACGATCCAGGAACTGGCTGAACTGCAGGTGGCTCGACAGTGCCTGTGTCCAGGCCGCAGACCAGCTCAACCGAAAGGTTTCAGGTGCAATGTTGATACCTGTCAGCTTCTTGTCGACACCCCCATCACCATCGGTATCAGATTTACCAGACGCATAGGTGTAGGAGAACGCAAGGTTGTGCGCCTCGTTCATATCCGCATCGGCGGTAATTTCCACACCCTTGATCTCGGTTTTTTCGCGCTTTCCGACCCAGGTGCCATTCTCCTCGGTCAGGCGCTCACCGAAATCCGAATCCGACTCGTAGTAGCTCACCTCGAGGTGGTAACGATCCCAGTCGAAACGAGCACCCAACTCCCGGTTGTCGGTCACAATGGGCTCCAGCTCCAACAGGTTATCGACATCCTGCCCGGGATCACTGATACCCCTCAACACACGACCGACATCCGGCATGCCAAAGCCTTCGGAATAGTTGGCAAACAGCTGCATGTGGTCGGTCGCCTGGAAGATAATACCGGCGTTGAACAGGGTTTCCTCGAAGTCCGGGTTGCCGCCCTGTACGGTGACGTTGTCCTGGGTGACATTGCTGCGATCAATAGTGTTGTATGTGTCGACCTCGAGCTCCGCCTGTTCATGGCGAACACCGGCTTGCAGCATCAAACGGTCGGTCACGGCGACATCGCCCTGTACAAAGGCCGCGTAATTGCGGAAGCGCGACTTGGGGACATAGGTTCGTCCGGTTTCCACCAACATCTGGCGGGTTTCATCTTCGAGTACGTCCAGCCCTGTTGTGAGAGTCAGGTGATCATTCAACAGGCCATCCCGGGTCAGGGTGAATTTGGCACCCAGCTTATCGGATTCGTTGCGGGTCTGATCGAACTGAGTGTTGCCGTTACTGTCCTCATAGGGAAAGTAGGGGGTGGTCCCAAACTGTGCGCGGAAGGTCTGGCTGTAGAGCTGGGTATCGATCTGGTTGCCCAGCCAATCCCCATGAGAGTAGGAAAGACGGGCGGTAGTGACTTTGTTGTATCCGGGCTCTCCGTCGGGAATACCCGGCCTTGCAGTAGTGGGTACGCCTTTATCGCGGTCGCCGGCTACCGGCACGTAACCGCCCTTGCCTTCGAGCTCAAAACGATTGACGAAAAACTCCACGTTCTGGTCATCATCCAGCCAGTAGCCCAGCTTGGCAAGAACGTCGTAGCTTTCCGAGTTCTGGATCTCTCCCGGGTAGGCAACGCCAACCAGGCGATCTTTGCCATCGTAGAAGATGCCGCGCTCCTGGAAATTCCCGCCCAGCAGATAGTCCCAGCGCTCCTGCTGACCGCTGACCCGGTAACCAACCTTGTAACCCTGGCCATCGGAATCCACATCGTCGTCTGTGCTGACGCTCGCGGATACAGACTGGGAAACCCGACCACTCTCGGGTTTGCGGGTGACAAAGTTGATGATGCCACCGGTTGCTCCCAGACCATGCTCGGCACTGGCACCATGAATCACCTCGATACGTTCAACCATATCCAGGTCAATGGTGTAACTGTCCCGCGCACTATCCCGCAATGGATTACTCTGGGGCACACCATCCACAAGAAACAGGGGCGACCGGCCACGGAAGGTTTCCCCGGCATTGGACAGCTTCTGACGTCCGGGTGAATACGAGGGGATCAGGTTGCTCAGAACCTGGCCCGGATCGCTGGAAATGGCCTGCTGCTGTTCGATCTGCTCACGGGTGATGATCGTTGTTTTATGCGGAGTCTCGCCGGCCGTACTTTTGTTACGGGTGGCGCTGATAACAAGGCCGGGGAGACTTTTGACGTTCTGATTTGACAGGGTGTTGGTATCGGGTTGTGCAAGGGCAGTACCGGGAACCGCCATGGCCAAGGCCAGCAGCAGGGAACGTGACTCCAGGGTTTTCATACGCAGGTCTCGAATCGTTAATGCATTTCGCCTGTACCACTGTTGGCAACAGACCTTAACTCAAATTAATGAGACGCAAATGCTAACGATTCGCATTCTATAATGCAAAACTTGATTGCCCAAAGACATTTCAAATCAGCGGAAGGTTCTCAGGGCTGTCTGTAGAGGTTGATCCAACGGGCTAGGCGGGAGTGTGGTTTACGGCTCAGGTACCATGGGAGGGCGCTCATCACCACCAGCACCAACGCCGCGGCAGACACGGTCAACGTCGGATTCAGTTCAAAGGTATTCCCCAGCCCCGCGAACACGAACGTCATCGGCAGCATACCCAGCAGGGAAGCCACGGCAAACCGCCACCCATGAATAGCGGTCACCCCAGCGGCATAGCTGATCAGGGCAAAGGAGAATAGTGGAATCAGGCGGGTCAGGAATACCGTCCAGAACAGCAGGCGCTGGGACCCGTCCGAGGCAAAGACCGGGTGACTCGAGAGCTTTTCCCGCAGTATTTCCCGGCCCAGTACCCGGGCCACGAAGAACGCAATCATGGCACCGGTCAAAGCGCCCACCGCAGCCAACAGCGTGCCCGTGAGCATGCCAAAGGCAAGACCCGATGCGGCGCTGACAGGCAGGGTCGGTATTGGCCCCACCACCACTGCCAGCACCATCATCAGAAACAGAAACACAGGCCCCCAGACACCCTGCCCGTTCAACCAAACCGACAGGGCAGCAGGAGACAGGCTTGCAGGCATACCCAATTCCCGCAGTACCAGCCAGAGCAACGCCATCAGCAGGGCGACGGCTGCCGCCATACCCAGCCTGAAGGGCAAGCTGGAAGGTATCGTCATCGGGCTGTTGGCATTAACGCAGATCCGGGTTCAGTGTGTAGGTACCGGTTACCCGATCACTTGCCAGTACATGGCCCGCCATGGCTTCACGCACCGCAGCACCATCAAATTCACCGTCAAGACCAAGGCTGTCCACATCCAGGGCATGCACTTCGTAGTGGTAGTGGTGAATGATCTCATCATTCCAGGGCGGGCAGGGACCATCGTAACCGGCGTAGGTGCCGGCCATGTCCGGATTGCCAGCCAGGAACTGGGTGTAGTTGTTCACGCCACGAATCCCGATAGGGCCGGGGCCGGGCTCCTTACCCTTGGGAATCACGCCATCACTGTCTTCGCCCTCGGGGATGCGGGAAGTAGAGGCAGGAATATCCACCAGCAGCCAGTGGAAGAAATCCACTCGTGGAATATCCTTCGAAACCGTCTTGCCTTCCTGATTGACGTCGTCTGCAACGCTGGGCACATCCGGGTCAAACATCATAACCACAAAACTCTTGGTACCGTCCGGTACGTCTTCCCAGGTCACCTCAGGGTTGCGATTGGGGCCGAAGCTCATGTGGTCCTGTTCGCTGTATACGCCAAACGCAAACTTCTCCGGCACCGGCTGGCCTTCTTCAATACCTCGAACCTTGATTTTCACTGTCCTGTCCTCCTGTACCCTTGATGCTTGTTGGTTACCTTATACAACGTTTTTAACAGTGGTGTCGTGGGTCTGTCCAGAACCATACCGTACCCAGGTCCAATTCGCTGTCTGCCTCAGGCGTGGTAGGGTTTGGCTTAATTTCGCGGAAAATCACAGGAATACCATGAGCGACAACAAGTCGGACGGGCCCCAGGAGCCCGATAACCAGCAGGACGAGGACGCCATTGCCTTTGCCCAGGGGCTTTTTGAACTGGCCCGCAATGGTGGCACGGGCCCTCTCAATGTCATGCTTGAGGCCGGCGTGCCCGTAGATATACGCACCAATACCGGTGACAGCCTGCTGAAACTGGCCTGCAGCAACGGCCACCAGGACACTGCTCGCCTGCTGCTGGATAAAGGCGCAGACCCCAACCTGTCCAATGATCAGTTGCAGACCCCATTGACCAGCGCGGTCCATCGTGACGATAGGGATATCGTGAACCTGCTACTGGAAGCCGGTGCGGGGGTCGACAGCCGGCCAGCGGGAGGCAGGACGGCGCTGATGGTGGCCGCCATGCTCAATCGTGTCGGGATGACTGAGCGCCTGCTGGCGGCGGGCGCGGATAAAACCCTGAAGGACGGGGACGGTCAATCTGCCCTGGATCTGGCCAGAGCCATGGGCGCGGAAGACACCATCAGGTTGCTGTCAAAGTAGCGCCTGCCTGGTTGGCGAAACGTCGCAGCGTCACCTCGACGGTGACGGTCAGGGTTTCGAGTGCCTCTGCCCGGGCGCGACCCTCCGCCGATGCCCGATACAGATGCGGCGTCATCGCCAGCAGGTCGGCTATGGAAGCCTGGCTATCCAGAGTCAGTGGATAGCGGACAGTCTCCGTATCCAGTGTGGAAAACCCATGGGGCGCTTCTGTAGCCGCCGGCTTCCCTGGCTTCAGTGAAGGGTAGATAACCTCCCGCAGTTCCCGCAGGTGGTCGGGGCCAGCATCTGCCTGGACCAGAATCCCACCGGGCTTCAGCACACGGGCAAATTCCGCATAGGCCGGAAAACCAAACAGGCAGAGCAGTCGGTCCAGGGTGCCGGGCAACACCGGGATATTGGCGTTGCTGCCCACCACCCAGCGTGGCCGCTTATCCTGTTTTGCGGCTGCAAGGGTCGCCCATTTGGAAATATCCAGCCCCATCAGTGAAAGGGGAACCCCGCTTTCCGCCGCTGCCAGTTGCCGCAGGTAATAGCCCTCGCCGCACCCGGCGTCAAGGCAGGCCAACGAGATGGTTTGGCTGGGCATATCGTGCAGGACAGCGGTGTTAACGGCTTCAGCAACAGGCTGATAGTAACCGGCATTCAGAAAGCGCTGCCGGGCAGCCACCATGGCTTTGCTGTCACCCGGGTCCAGCGAGCGCTTGTTCTGCACCGGTAAAAGATGGAGGTAGCCCTGACGGGCAACATCGAAACTGTGGCCGGACGGGCAGCGCCAGCACGCCTGGGAAAGGCTCAGGGCATCACCATCCAGGGGGCAGGCAAGGGCGTCAAACGCATGGACACTCATAGGCAGGATTGCTCCGGCCATGGCATCCTGTTTGAGTAGCCGCAGGAAAATGCCCAGAATAGCCGCGCGGAAATCAGACGAGGACAGCCACCTTGAAAGGCGAGATTATCCATTACACCCGGGACGCACTCGGTGGCATTCTGGTGATTGACTATCGCAAACATCGGGTGATGACCTTTGATTCGGTATTTGAGCAAAGCAAGATAGACCGCCGCACACCTCATCTTCCTGTTCATGAATACAGCCGTGCGATGTTATTACCGGTCGCCTTCGCACAGCCCTCGCATGTGACCGTTCTGGGCCTGGGGGGAGGTGTGATGGCCAGCGCACTGCTCCATCTCCTGCCCGGCTGTCAGGTCCATGCCGTGGAGTTGCGACCAAGCGTCCTGCAAGTGGCGCGGGAGTATTTCAGCCTGCCGGACTCCGCAAACCTCACCGTGACAATCAGCGATGCCCGGGATGCCCTTGGCAAAGCGCCTGACCGCAGTACCAACCTGGTCCTGGCGGACATGTACAACTCCGACCGCATGAGCCCCACCCAGACCCAGCGTGAGTTTATCAGACAATGCAGCCGGGTTCTCAGCGACACCGGCTGGCTTTCAATCAACTATCACCGGACACCCGACACCGATGGGCCACTGTTCCGCCAGCTGAGAGGTGAGTTTGCAGTACTGTTACTGTTCAAGAGCAAAACCAACAATACGGTGATTTTTGCCAGCAAGCAGCCGTTCGAAGCAATGCATGGCAAAGACCCGGCACTGATGGCCCTGGAGAAGCGGCTACCCATCGACTGGCGCCGGCTTATGGCAAAGGTCACACGCCTGACCTGAGCCGTTTCAAGCTCTGCCATTACGCCACTATTTCTCCTCACAAAGTAGCAAGCCCCTGGCCCGCAGGTAGCATTGTGCCAGGCCGGCAAACCTCTAGGATTGTAACAACCAATAACAAGAAAACCTGGAGAAACGCTATGCCCGGGCGGCTGTTGCTGCTGTTGGTCATTGTCTGCTTTTTTTCCACCACTCACGGTGCGCTGGACGACGACAGGCGGGCGATGATTCAGGAACTGTTCCCCAAGGCCACGGAAATCCGGAACAAGTTGCCGGACTACCCGGTCTATCCTGTGTATCAGCTCCAGGAGTTGCTGGGTTACGCGTACGAATCCCTCGATCTGAGTCGGCTTCAGGGTTTTGCTGGCAAACCCATCAGTATGCTGATAGGCCTGGATACCCGCGGTCGTTTTACCGGTGTTCGCATCCTGAACCATCACGAGCCTGTGTTCCTCCACGGGCTTGGCGAAGAGCCCCTGTACGAGTTCATCAGCCAGTATGAAGGCCGCTCGCTGACAGAGCAGATCATAGTCAGTACGTCCGGCAGCCGTTCCGGCAAGGATCCGGACGGCAATGTGGTGCGCTTTGACGGGGTGAGCAAGGCGACCGTTTCAGTACTGATCATTAACGACACTATTCTGTCTTCCGCCCTGAAAGTAGCCAGGGAAAAACTGGAGGGGTTTTCCCAGGAGGCGCCGACACAGGCCAGGGCAGGCTTTTACGAGCCTCTGTCGTGGTCAGAGCTTGTTGATCGCGGGTATGTCGGTCACTTTCATCTCAGCCCCGACGAGTTCGAACACAAGACCGGGCTTCCACTTTCCGACTACCCTGAAATGCCGCAACCTGAACCCGGCGAACCGTTTACGGAACTGTTTTTCGGCTACATCAATGCGCCCATGGTGGGTCGTAACCTTCTGGGAGACGACGGTTTTTCGCAACTGAAGGAGCGTATCGGTCCGGATGCCCAGATATTGGCAGTCATGTCCCGGGGGCTTTATCCACATCTTTCTGAAGACTTCACGCCGGGCAGTTCACCAGGCCGCCTCGGGCTGCAGCAGAACAACCTGGCGGTGGAGATTCGCGACATTAACGTGTTCGATCAGGACATACGTCTCAGCGCCGAGGGTATGCCGGATGTGGAAATGGCATCGCTGTTCAGGGTGGGTGGCAACGCCGGATTCAATCCCGGCGCCGAATCCACCCTGAAAATGAGCGTCACACTGCGCAAGAACCATCTGGTGGCAGACAGCGCCGAACTGGATATCCCGGTGAGCTTTTCTGACGAGCTGTTCGAAACTGTCGAGGTGGCCCCTCGTCCGGAAGATAATCGTCAGCCGGTGTGGATCGGGCTCTGGAAAGAGCGCTGGCTGACCATTTCAGCCCTGGCAATCAGCCTGACTGTTCTGACGGTCTTTTTTGCCCGCCAGCGCACACTGAGCCGACACCCCAGGTTGGTGCACCGTTTCCGCTGGGCCTTCCTTTTCTTCACCCTGTTCTTTATTGGTTTCTATGCCCAGGGCCAGCTTTCGGTGGTGAATATCTACACCCTGTTCCTGTCGATCTGGGAGGGCTTTTCCCTGAATGTCTTCCTGATGGATCCTGTTCTGTTCATCCTGTGGACCTATACGTTCATCACCCTGTTTATCTGGGGCCGGGGTCTGTTCTGTGGATGGCTGTGCCCTTTCGGTGCGCTGCAGGAAATGGCCGCCTGGTTGGGGGAGAAGCTGAAATTCCGGCAGGTGAAAGTATCGGAGAAATGGCACCGACGGCTGATCCTGCTGAAGTACCCGATCCTTCTGGTACTGGTGGGCACGGCCTTCTACTCACTGGAACTGGCGGAAAAACTGGTGGAAGTGGAGCCGTTCAAAACCAGTATCACACTCTTCTTTATTCGCTCCTGGCCCTTTGTGGTCTACGCCGTTGGTCTGCTGGTCATCGGTATGTTCATTCACAAGTTCTATTGTCGCTATCTGTGTCCGCTGGGGGCGGGGCTGGCCGTTCTCGGCAAGCTGCGCCTGTTCAGCTGGCTGGATCGGGTAGAGCTCTGTGGCAAACCCTGCCAGCACTGCAAGAACAGTTGCGGTATCAATGCCATCCACAAGGACGGGCGTATCGACTACGACGAGTGTATTCAGTGTCTTGAGTGTGTGGTCATTCTGAATGATGAGGATCAGTGCGTGGACAAACTGCTACAGAAAAAGCGCCAGCGACAGGCCAATATCCTGGCCACGGATGCGGGCCAGGCCGCACCCGTGGAGCCGGGGTGAAAAAGTCCCGTTACCTGTTCTTCTTCCATTCAAACTTCTTGAAAGGCTCATCAACCGGCGTTTCCGCAATGTGGTTGATGTAGTTACTCATGGTCTTCTGGGACAGCACCAGGATCACTTCCAGAACCTGACGGCGTTTATAACCGGCGCTATAGAAAGCCTCCAGATCCTCCTTGCTGACATTCCCGCTCTTTCGCATCACCGCCAGGGTGAAGGTTCTTAACGCCTCCAGCTTGTCGCTGGGGAGGGGCGTTTCATCCCGCAGGGCATTGGTGATGTCATCCGACACCTCCATCATCTTGGCGATGCCGGTGTGTGCGGGTACACAGTAATGGCAGGCATTCTCGACGTTGATAGTCTGCCAGACCACCGTTGTCTCCTCGTTGTCGAAGCTGCTGTCCAACACAAGCTGATGCAGTGTCTGATAGGCCTCAAGGACGCCTGGTGCTTCCGCCATGACCGCGTGCAGGCCGGGAATCATGCCGAACCCCTTCAGGGAATTCTCCAGAAGCGGCTTGGATTTTTCCGGGGCGGATTCCACATCGTGAACCGGGAAATCTGACATAGAATTTTCCTCCAGTCTTACTTTTTGAGTGAACGCTCAATTACACTTCCACCGTATCTGTTTTTGAGCGCTCACTCAAGTTATAATCGAACATATTTCAAACACCGTAAGTGGGTAGTGACCTATGGCCAGAAGTGCTCGGTATGATCGACAGATTGCTCTGGAAAAGGCAATGAACCTGTTCTGGGAAAAGGGCTTTGCTGGGGCCTCCATGAAGCAGATCGAGCTGGCCCTGGATATGCGCCCGGGGAGCATTTACGCTACCTTCGGCAGCAAAGACGGTTTGTTCAGGGAGGCTCTTGCCGCCTACGCAGAGCGCGGTGGCGTTGAACTCCGGGAGCACCTGGCCGGATATTCGTCGGTACTGGATGGCCTGCAGGGGTACCTGCGTCGCATTGCCCAACAGTCGAAGCCCGGTGAGGCAACCCCGTCACGGGCATGCATGATTGTGAAAACCCTGCTCGAGGCCAGCAACTCCAATTCCGCCATGGCAGAACAGGCAAACACGATCCTTGATGCAGTAGAGCAGTCGCTCGTCCAGCTTCTGGAGCAGGCAAAGATGCAGGGTGAGCTGGCAGCGGATACCGACTGCGCACGCCTGGCGAGACTGTTCCAGGCCCAGCTTATCGGCCTCCGTTCGTTTGCGCAGAGGGAGACGCACCCGGAACACGTCACCAGCCTTGCCGAAGACATGGCGGCCACTCTGGACCACTATCGCGTCCGCCACTGAACCGGGCACCGGCAAAATCCCGGAGCCGCATAGGTACTAACGGCGAATTGTGCCCTGCCAGGGCACTGCGTTAGCATTGGCCGCTCCCGTATCATCATTCCGCAGTGAGGAAAGCCAAGGGCTTTTAACGAGAGTTTTTGGCTATCTTCACTTCAGGAACCCCGTGTTATGGAAAACCTGCATCACATCGTCGTCGTTGGCGGCGGCGCGGGTGGCCTTGAACTGGTCACCCGCCTGGGTAACAAACTGGGAAAAAAGCGCAAGGCCCGTATCACCCTGGTGGACGCCGGCCTGACACACGTCTGGAAACCCCTGCTTCACGAGGTAGCCTCCGGCTCGCTGGACGCCAACGCCAACGAGATCAACTACCGTGCCCATGCACGCAAGCACCATTATGAGTTCCAGCTGGGACGGATGAGCGGCCTCGACCGTGAGACCAGGGAAGTGGTCATTGCCCCATTCCTTGACGGGGACGGCAACGAAGTCGTGCCGGAACGTCATATTGGCTATGACACCCTGGTGATCGCGGTGGGCAGTAACGCCAATGATTTTGGCACCCCGGGCGCCCAGGAGCACTGCCTGTTCCTTGACAGCCTCAACCAGGCACGCCGCTTCCATAAACTGATGCTCAATGCATTCCTGCGCAAGAATCACGAGGCCTATTCCGGTGACGGCCATGAGCTACCCATCACCATTATAGGTGCCGGTGCCACTGGCGTGGAGCTGGCCGCCGAGCTGCGCCTGGCGTCCCGCGAACTGCCGGTCTACGGTATGAACCACCTGCGACCCGAGGATGTGTCCATTACCGTCATTGAGGCAGCCGAGCGAATTCTGCCGGCACTTCCGGCGCGCCTATCGGCCGCTGCTACCCGTGAACTGGAACATCAGAATGTCAGAGTGATGACCGGTCAGCCGGTGAGTGAAATCCGCGGCGGCAGTCTGGTCATGAAGGACGGCACCGAGCTGGTGTCCGAGATGACCATATGGGCCGCTGGCATCAAGGCTCCGGCGTTCCTGGCAGAGCTTGACGGCCTGGAGACCAATCGCGGCAACCAGATCAAGGTCAATCAGACGCTCGAATCCACCACCGATCCGGATATTTTTGCCTTCGGTGACTGCGCAGAATGCCCGCAACCGGATTCCGATCGTCCGGTGCCCCCTCGTGCCCAGGCAGCACATCAACAGGCAGATGTACTGTTCAAAACCCTGCGCAACCGTCTGCAGGGAGGGGAGGCTGTGCCCTTCGTTTACAACGACCATGGCTCGCTGATCAACTTCAGCCGCTACACAACAGTTGGCAATCTGATGGGCAATCTTTCCGGCCGCAGCATGTACATTGAAGGCAAGGTGGCGCGGCTTTTCTACGTATCCCTGTACCGTATGCACCAGGTAGCGCTGCACGGCTTCCTGCGAACCGGAGTCATCTGGCTCATGGACCGGATTACCCGCGCCATGCATCCACGCCTGAAACTGCACTGACACGGATCTCTAACTGCTATCATCGATATGTAGAATCCCGACCCGGAGCATGAATGGATCCGATTATTACCCTTATCGGCGCACTGATGCTGGTTATCAGCATCATGCTCAGCCCGTTGTCCAGCAGGCTTGGCATGCCGGTACTACTGATCTTTCTCGTCGTCGGCATGATGATGGGAGAGGATGGCCCGGGCGGGCTGCTATTTGACGACTTCGAGCTGGCCTTCCTGATAGCCAACCTGGCCCTGGGTGTCATTCTGCTCGATGGCGGTATGCGAACCCGGGCCGAGACCTTTCGCGTGGGGCTGCGCCCGGCTCTGATCCTGGCAACAGTCGGTGTATTCCTGACCGCCGCAGGCGCAGGATTTGTGGCCTGGTGGGTCTTTGACCTGCACTGGCTGACTGCACTGCTGGTGGGTGCCATTATTTCCTCTACCGATGCGGCAGCGGTGTTTTCTCTGCTCCAGGGCCGTGGCCTTCACCTGAATGAACGGGTCAGCGCCACCCTGGAAATCGAATCGGGCAGCAACGACCCGATGGCCATATTCCTGACCCTGATGCTGGTCACCATGATCGAAGCCGGTGGTGCCTCCGAAGGGTGGATGGCGCTGCTGATGCTGGTAAAGCAGCTCGGCATTGGCGGTGCCGTGGGCGTGGCCGGTGGATTCATTGTGGTGGAAATGGCCAACCGCATCAGGCTTACACCATCCCTGTACCCGTTACTGGTAGTGGCAGCTGGTATTACCGTATTTTCCGGCACCAATATCCTGGGTGGCAGTGGCTTCCTTGCGATCTACCTCACCGGGGTCGTTATCGGCAACAGGCCCGTGCGCATGATGCCGATGATTCTGCAGGTTCACGATGGCCTGGCCTGGCTCGCCCAGTTGTGCCTGTTCCTGATCCTCGGTCTGCTGGTTACACCGTCGGAACTTCTACCCCTGGCCGGCGGCGGCCTGATTCTCGCTTTTGCATTAATATTCCTGATCCGGCCGATTATGGTCATGGGCACACTCTGGCCATTCGGTTTTAACCGCCGGGAACTGGGATTCATAAGCTGGGTTGGTTTGAGGGGTGCCGTACCGATTGTACTGGCACTGTTCCCCATCATCGCAGACATCCCCCAGGCCCAGCTGATTTTCCATGTGGCCTTCTTCATCGTGCTGGTTTCACTGGTTGTCCAGGGCACTACCATGGCCCCGCTGGCAAGGAAACTGCGGCTTGAGGTTCCAACTGGCGAAGGCCCCTACCGGCGCCTGCCACTGGATGTTCCCGCCGCCGGTGATCACGAACTGATGCTTTTCCCCTTGCGGGGAGAGGCCTGGGAAACACCCAAGCCCCTGGGTCAGCTAAGGCTTCCGGACAATACGGCCATTGCCGGTGTTTTCCGTAAGCGCACCTGCCATCAACCCAGCCCGGATATGGAGGTATCTACCGGGGACGTGCTGGCCATGTTCGCCACTCCCGAGGTGCTGCCGGAATTGGGCAAGGCTCTCAGCGGTCGCCATGCCCCGCGCTATCTTGCAGAGCGGGCTTTCTTCGGCGATTTCGTCCTCAACGGAGATGCCCTGCTGGGTGATGTGGAGCAGGTCTACGGTATCGAGTTTGACGAATTACCGCCGGAACTGTCGCTTGCAGAGTGCTTTGCCCGCCGCACCAAGGGCCATCCGGTGGTGGGTGACAAGGTGGTATTGGGACCGGTTACACTGGTGGCCAGGGCAACCGAGGCAGACAGCGTGACCAAGGTGGGCCTGAAAATGGACAATCAATAAAGAACGTTAACAAAATCACGTCAAAACGCTGGTTCGGTTACTAAAATCAGTGTGCTATAAAGTGTACAAAGATTAATGATTGGATCGACCATGTCACTGGAGACTTTTGTGTCCTCTTTTATCGCACGGCTCAACACACTGGTGGCGGCTCTCGCCTGTCTGGCTTTACTTGCAGGCAACCCGGTGATGGCATCGGAGTTGCCCATGGGCGCCATGGCTGACGCACCGGAAGTCAGTGAGGTACTGGTTCGCAAGGAGGAACGCAGGCTTTACCTGTTGTCAGGTGAACAGGTCGTGCGCAGTTACCGCATCGGCCTTGGCGATAATCCCTTCGGCCATAAGCTCTACGAAGGCGACAAACGCACTCCCGAGGGTGAGTACGTGCTGGACTGGCGCAATCCCAACAGCGACTTCTACAAGTCCATCCATATTTCCTATCCGAATCAGCAGGACCGCGAACTGGCATCATCCTGGGGACTCGACCCGGGCGGCAGCATCATGATCCACGGCTTGCCCAACGACGCCGGAGACCTGGCATTTGCTTTCCTCGGCCTGGACTGGACGGATGGCTGCATTGCGGTCAGTAATGAAGAGATGGACGAGATCTGGCAACTGGTCGCCGACGGAACCCCCATCAGGATCGTACCCTGACGCCTTTGATCCATCCTCTTTCCCAGGTCGTAGACCGTTACTGTAAAATTAAGTTGTTGTCATAACCGGGGTACTTTTACGTATCCTTAGTTAACATTTCCGTCTAGAGTGTTTTACACTGTTTGACGACGCTGTCAGCTATCGCTGGCGGCCCCGTTTTGACAGAAGCTCTGCACCAACGACTTCTGGAACGCAGGAAATAAAACGACCAATAAGGGGATATACAATGCGTAAACTGACGATCGCAGGGTTTGCACTGGCCACCGTACTGACCGCAGGTTGTGCGACTACTGACCAGGGCGCTATCGATGAAGCAAACGCAAACGCTTCTTCCGCCGAGCAGACTGCTGAAAATGCACTGAACACCGCCAACAGCGCTTCCAGCGCAGCACGCTCTGCACAGCGCACTGCTGATGAAGCGCTGGCTGCTGCAAAAGCTGCCCAGAAAGCTGCTGACGAAGCCAACGAGCGCGCCAAGCGCATGCTCGAGCGTGCCAGCCAGAAGTAAGGTTGCCGCGAAGCAGAAAGGCCGGGAAATCCCGGCCTTTTTTTGTGCCTGAAAACCGTCCCTCAGGTTTCGTCGTTGTCGCCGTTATCACTCTTTGGCGCTTTGGGTGAATGCTTGCTCGTGAAGGCCGACAGCATTTCCATAGGCAGCGGGAATACGATCGTGGAACTGTTATTGGTACTCATATCAGCCAGGGTCTGCATGTAGCGCAGCTGCATGGCGCCCGAATCCGTCGACATCACTTCCGCAGCCTCCACCAGTTTTTTCGACGCCTGCAGTTCACCCTCGGCGTGGATAACCTTGGCACGACGCTCCCGCTCGGCTTCAGCCTGACGGGCGATAGCCCGAATCATGGACTCGTTCAGGTCAACATGCTTGATTTCAACATTGGCAACCTTGATACCCCATTCTTCTGTCTGGGCATCAATAATCTCCTGGATGTCGGAGTTGAGCTTGTCCCGTTCCGACAGCATTTCATCCAGATCATGTTTACCCAGGACCGAACGTAGCGTGGTCTGAGAAAGCTGACTGGTTGCCGAGCCGAAATCCTCCACCCGGATGATCGCCCGCTCGGGATCAACCACCCGGAAATAGAGCACAGCATTGACCCGCACCGTGACGTTGTCCTTCGAAATGACGTCCTGGCTTGGTACATCCAGGGTGATCACCCGCAAATCCACCCGGGTCATCTGCTGGATTCCGGGGATAATGATAATCAGACCCGGGCCTTTTACGCCCTGGAAACGACCCAGAAAGAACACGACGCCGCGTTCGTATTCCGGCAGGATCTTGATCGCCGATCCTAGAATCAGCAGCAGCACCACCGTAGGTGCAATGTAGGGAATCAGGTCAGCAATATTCATAACGCCTCCTTGGTTGCTCTATTACCCGGACACCTGAAATAAACTTCCAGGACGGATTCTCAGGACTCTGCTTCAACATAGACCATCAACCCCTCAATGGCTGTTACGCGCAACCTGTCACCTTCTTTGACAGGCGCCGAGCTCACAGCGTTCCAGCGTTCACCGCTCATCCGGACATGGCCCTTGTACCGCCCGTCCTTTTCCTGGAAATCATCAAGTGCCGTCACCCGTTCGTGAACTATCTGTTCGCTGCCACTGACTGGGTGTTTCCGGCGCAGGCCAATAAAACGGATAACCGTCCAGAGGGTGAAACCGGCGGCGACCAGTGCCGTGCCTCCAATGGTGGGCAGGGAAATGTCCTGATGACTGCCATCCATCAGGATGATGGATCCGGTCACAAAAGCCACAATCCCCCCGATCCCCAATATGCCGAAGCTGGGCATAAAGGCCTCGCCGACAATAAAGGCCAGCCCCAACAGGATCAGCGCCAGCCCGGCGTAATTGACGGACAGCACCTGGAATGCAAACAGGGCGAGGATCAGGCTGATGGCACCAATCACACCGGGGAAGATAGCGCCTGGGTTCGATAGCTCGAATATGATGCCGTAAAACCCGATGATCATCAGGAAATAGGCGACATTGGGATCGGTGATCACCGACAACAAGCGGGTTCGCCAATCCGGTTCCGCCCGGGTCAGCTCCATATTTGCAGTGGCCAGGGTCTTTTCACCCTCGGCCATTTTCACGGTTCGGCCATCCAGCTGCTCCAGCAGGCTGGTCATGTTGTCGGCGACCACATCCACCACATTCTTTTCCAGCGCTTCCGTGGCACCCAGGTTAACGGCTTCCCTCACGGCCTCTTCCGCCCAGTCAGCATTGCGACCATGCCGTTCCGCCAGGCCTCGAATGTAACTGACCGCATCTTCAAGTACCTTGCGCTCCATCGCCGAACCACCGCGTCGTTTTTCAGATTCCCCGCTTTTTTCCTCTGTTTCTCCGTCGCCGCTATCCTCGGTGCTGCTACCAGCGTCATCTTCGGTGTTCGGCTCCGGTTGTTCTGAGCCGGGCAGGCCGCCCATCTGCACGGGGGTGGCAGAACCCAGGTGCGTGGCTGGCGCCATGGCCGCCACGTGGCTGCCATAAAGGATGTAAGTGCCCGCGCTGGCGGCGCGAGCCCCCGCAGGTGACACCCAGGTAACCACAGGTACCCGGGAAGACAGGATCGCCTTGATAATATCGCGCATGGAATCCATCAGACCGCCAGGCGTGTCCATCTGGATGATTAACAGGTCGGCGCCTTCGGATTCCGCACGGCGGATACCCCGCACCACATAGTCCATGGTAGCCGGGCCTATGGCCCCTTCCACGGTGAGTACAAGACCGGTGGGGTTGGTGTTTCCCTGTTGCGCAAAAACGGTATGAGTCAGTGAGCCCAGCGCAAGTGCAAGGCCGAGCAGGAAGGTAGCCAGCCACCATTGCAGGCGGCTGGATGGAATTGATCTGGTGGCTCGGTTCGCGTTCATCATTCCTCCCCCGAATCCGTTTGACGGATCAGAACAGACGGGCCAGGGCCGCGACCGGCAACCTCCTCATCAGAAAGCCGATCGGTCGCCAGGGCCACGAAGGCACATAGCATTCCGCTTTACCGGACTCAATGGCCCGCACCATGGCCTTGCAGCCGGTCGCCGCGTCAACAATAAACGGCGCATTTCTTACCTTCTCATTAATCGCGGTACGAATATAGCCGGGATAGAGGGTAGACACGCGTATCGGTGAACGGGTCTTCACCAGTTCTACCCGCAGACCCTCAGCCAGAGATGCCAGCCCGGCCTTGGTAGCGGCGTAGGTGGTGACGTTTTTGGGCATGCCCCGGACCGCAGATACAGAAGATACGACCACAAGGTGCCCCCGGTTCTGCGCCCGGAATATTTCCATCGCCGCTTCCATCTGTGCCAGCGCCGATACAAAGTTGGTTTCAGCAGTCTGCCTGTTCGCCGCGAAGTTACCGGTACCGAGGGGTTGCCCCTTCCCGATACCGGCATTGACGACAATACGGTCAAGCGTGCCGAATTCCGTGGCAAACTCCCGGAATACCTCAAATACCTGGTCGTGATTGTTCACATCCAGAGCCCGAACACTGATGGTCAGGCCAGGATGCTTTCCCAGCAATTCATCCCGCAACTCATCCAGCCGCTCGGTACGACGGGCACACAGCGCCAGGTTGTTGCCGCGCGCGGCAAACTCCCGCGCCATGCCTTCACCAAGGCCTGAACTGGCGCCTGTAATCAGTATGGTGCGGGTCATTGGATCTCCTTGTCGGCACCTAATCAGTCTCAGAACCAGAGTCGTTGTTCTCTGCCTTCCTCACTATCAGGGGTATTGTACGCCGGCTCTGTGGTTTCATTGGCAACCCGGGTAACGCGCTCGCCGATCATCCGCGGAAGCCCGTCGGCCTGGTCAAGAGCCAGCTCGATAGCCATTCGCTGGACTTCAACACCGGGCATTCTGCTGCGGAATTCTTCAACAGCCCTTGAGACTTCGTGCCAGAGTTTTTCACGGTCCTGCTGACTGTATTGCTCTTCCGGACGGTGCACCTCCAACCAGACCTCGTTGCCTTTCATGCCGATTTTCACAGGCTCCCTGATCACCCGCACCGGCGTGCCCTTGCTTACCTGGTAAACGAACCGGGATATGTCCTCGTTGTACATGCGGAAGCAGCCATGGCTGACCTGCATACCCACCCCGAACAGCTTGTTGGTGCCGTGGATCAGGTAACCTTTCTCACTCAGCATCAGGGCATGGCTTCCAAGGGGGTTATCCGGACCTGGAGGAATCATTCGCGGAAGATAGTCTCCGTCCGCCTCGTACTCGGCACGGATACTTGCAGGCGGGTACCAGGCCGGCGACTCCAGTGGCATCGTCACTTCAGCGTCCGTCAGTGGTGAGGGATTGTCTTCCGTGCCAACACCCACCGGATACACCTGAACCCCGTTTTCGGTGAAATAGTACAGCCGGTACTCCGCCAGGTTGATAACAATGCCTTCCCGTTTCACATCGGGCAGCACGTAGTGCCGTGGCAGGGTAATACGGGTACCCTCACCCGGCAGCCAGGGGTCCACTCCCGGATTGGCTTTCACCAGCTCCAGATAGCCCAGGCTGTCGCGGTTACCAATTGCTGCAAAGGTATCCTCGTAGCGGGTAGAGATGACCGACAGCTCCCCGGCGAGATCGCCCTCGATGGCAAACGTCGGGACTCGGGGCTTCCTGGCGATGTCATCCCCGGACTTCTCGCTGTTGAGCTCTTCACCGGCAGCCTGTCGCCCGGGCTCTGCCTGCAGGGGACTGGCCAGCACCAGTGCCAGCAGGGAGACGAAAAAAACGGTGAGCTGTTTACCATACATAGGTTTAATATCCGGTATCTGGCACTTCAGGTTACTGACTCGCCTGTTCAAACTGACATCACAGCCGACCACAGAGTAATCACTGCCAGCATCACAAACAGAATGCTTGCCCCGATTCGGGCCGTTGCCAATGGCAGCCTTTCCATCAGCCATCTACCGGCCATGATAACCGGTATATTGGCCAAAAGCATACCAACGGTGGTGCCCATAATGACCCAGAAGGTTTCGGCATAGCGGGCTGCCAGAACCACTGTCGCTATCTGGGTTTTATCACCGATCTCCGCCAGGAAGAACATCACGGTCGTTGCCATGAACGCGCCCATACCGAGGAAAGCGGAATCCTCGCTGTCATCCCTGTCCGGGATCAGCAACCACAAGGCAATGGCTATAAAGCTGACAGCCAGGATCCAGGGCAGCCATGCTTCAGGTATCCACTCAGCTATCCAAGCCCCTAACAAAGCCGATAGTGCATGGTTCAGTATTGTAGCGACAAAAATACCCAGGATGATGGGCAGACGACTGGAGTAACGGGCAACGAGGAAAAGGGAGAGCAATTGGGTCTTGTCACCAATTTCGGCAACGGCGACGGCAAGCGTAGAGGCAAGAAAAGCGTCCATGAAAAACTCCAGGGCGGACATCCAGACATGAGACAGTCCACCGTCCGCCCTATGGAGGTGAAACTGCCTCAGGTCTTGCCAGTTCCACCGCTGCGCGGATGGAACATGATAGCCATGGAGATTGGGCTCCAAGTATGTTGACTACCATCCGCGCCGTGAAAACTTCTCCGGCACGGAGGCTACTCCCCTGAAGAGTTCGGGAATGTTAATGAATCGCCGGGGAAAAGACAACTATGCCCGCATTTTCCATACCGGAATCGCTGCCACCGCCACGAAGACGGCCACCAGCCACCAGGCTGAATGAAAAGCTTCAATCGTGGGTATGCCGCCACTGTGATCGCCGAATTCAATCGTCAGCGCAACAATATTCACGCCAAAGGCACCGCCCAGTTGGCGGGTAAAGTTTATCGTGCTGGACCCGGCGCCCAGCTGTTCCGGTGCCAGCGGGTTCAGTGCGCCAGTGGACAGTGCCGGTAGCATGAAGCCGATACCGATTCTCCCAAGCACCGTCCACAGCGCCAGCCAGCCAAAGGCCAGTTCCAGATCAGACAGGGCAAACAGGATGGCGGACGTGGCGAACAGACTGATCCCGAAGATAACCAGCTTGCGGGCACTCAAGCGGTCTGCCAGCCGGCCCGCCAGGGGGAAAGTAATACCCAGGACAATACCTGCGGGCAGCATGAGCAGGCCCGCCTGGGTGGCCGAGAAACCAAGGGAGCTCTGGACAAACAGCGGCACCAGATAGGTGGAACCAAACAGCGCAAGCCCCAGGGCCATGGCCCCGAGGTTGGCGTAAACAAAGCTCGGGTTACGCAACAGACCGATGTTCACCAATGGGTGCCGGGTTTTTCGCTCCCGCACCACAAACAGGGCCAGAAGGCAGAGTGCAACGGCACCTTCGGCCATTATTCGCCCTTGCTGACCGGAAAACTGTTGCAACCGGTTGAGAGTATCCAGGGATAATCCGATGGTGGCGCCCAGCAACACCAGTCCGGGCAGGTCAAAGCGGTAGGGCGCCGGTTGGGAAACCGGAAGCGGCAGGAAACGCCAGGCCATGAATACGCCTGCCAGGGTAACCGGAACCGGCGCAAACATGACAAAACGCCAATCCAACTGGTCCACCAGGAAGCCACCCAGCACCGGACCCAGGGCAGGCGCCAGAATCACACCCATGCCATAGATGCCCATGGCCTGGCCACGGCGGTTTCGTGGGAAAATCCTGAAAACCAGGTACATTCCCATAGGCTGCATGAGACCCGCCATGGCCCCCTGCCCGATACGGGCGGCAATCAATTGTTGCGGCGTGGCCGCAAAGCCGCCGAGCAATGAGATCAGGGTGAAGAGGAACATGGCCGTAGCCAGGGTCTTACGCACACCAAAATGGTCAAGCAGCCATGAGGAGGCCAGCATGGTCGTCGTCATGGCCGCGATGAATCCGGTGGCCAGCCAGTGGACCTGACCCTGCCGTATACCGAATTCCAGCATGATGTCATGCAGGGCAACATTGACAACGGTGGCGCTGAGCACAGTGGCCATGGTCCCCAGCATCACCGTAGCCACAGCGAGCCAGCGCCAGCGTTCACCGTATCGGGCTTTCAGCCCGGCAACCGTGTTATCACTCAGACCAACAACCTCCCAACCGGACAGACACGGTTATTTCTGGCGTTCAGCGTTCTCCATGATTTTATGAAACACTTCCACGGCGCCTTCGATTTCCTCGTCGCTGATGCCTGCCAGCATCTCCTCGCGCAGCTCCGCGGCCCGCTCCGTCAGCACATTCATGAACCTGGTCCCGTCCGGTGTCAGATGAAGGCGGCGGGCACGGCGGTCATTCGGGCAGGGGCGGCGCTCAATCAGCCCCTGTTGCTCCAGGCTGTCCAGCAGGCGCACCAGGGTTGGGTTTTCTATGGCCATCAGGCGGGCAAGTTCCCGCTGGGTCAACCCTTCGCCGCCTTTTTGCAGGTAGACCATGGTTGTCCAGCGAGCCTGGGTAACACCCAGATCCTTAAGGCGCTCGTCAAGTAACTTGCGCCAGCGCCGGGTTACCCTGGCTACGGCAAAGGGAAACTGATCTCTCATGGTCTGGAACTCCAACAAGTAATATCAATGGCTTACAAGTATAACGGGCATCACTGATAAACGATGAACAATACAGTGATAAAAAACGTTACCAATAGTAAGCTAACCATTGACATAAAAACAGATATGAAAGGTAAAACAGAATTGGGGAAAACCGAGAGGCCCTCTGATCACCCGGTCCGGCGGAGATCCTCTGCGTGCATGTCCACCACCGCCGGTGATTCCTGAAACTCCTCGTTGCGCGGATCCATTTCCGTCAGAACCACAGAAGACTCAGGCATGGCGGGAATGAAATGTTCCTGGTCAGCTACAGCCACATCTTCAGTGTGGCTTATACGATAGCTGGTAATAACCGCGAGTACCGCAAGAAATCCCGCATTGCCGAAGAACAGGCCCTGAGGACCAAATATGGCCACCAGCTCCGCCATGACAACAGGACCGATAACGCTGCCCACGCCGTAGCTCAGCAGCAGCGTTGCGCTGGCAGAGACAATACGGTTACTTTCCATGCGATCATTGGTTATCGCCACAGCAATCGGATAAAGCGTTGCGGACAGGCCAGTGAACAAGCCCACCATCAGCGTCAGCAGCCACATCCGCTCAGCGCCGGATACACCAACCGTCACCGCCGAAAGGCCCGCCATTACAGCAACCCAGAACATCACACGGCGGCGATCAAAACGGTCACACACCAGTCCAAGAGGCCAGGCCAGAATCATGGCTGCAACAATGGCGCTGGCCATGAAGGTAGACACCCGGCTGACTTCCAGTCCAACCAGAGTGGCGTAAACCGGGCCCAGCGCATAAAAGGAGCCAATCATCACACCACAGATCAACGCCCCGGATACACCGGTAAACGATTCCCGGGCAAGGGTAAAGAATGACAGGCGCTGGTGCTGTTCAATTGCCGGCGCATCCATTCGCGTCAGGGATAGAGGTATCAGCGCCAGCGTCAGTAGCACGGCGGCCAGTGAGAAAGGAATAAAGGAAGCGGGTTCACCCACGTTGATCAACAGCTGGCCACCGGCAGCGGAGAGATAGAAAACAATCTGATAGATCGCAAACAGCGCACCACGATTGGCATTGGTTGCGCGGCTGCTGAACCAGCTCTCGATCACCACCAGGACGCCGGCCACACTGAAACCGGAGAGTGCCCGCAATACCGCCCAGAACGGTTCCGACACCGCCATCGGGTAAAGCAGAGCGCATACTGCAGCCATCGCTGCAAATACCGCAAATGCACGAATATGCCCGACACGGCCAATAATGTGATGCACATAAAGCGTGCCCAGCACAAAGCCAATGGAATAACAGACCAGAATCCAGCCAATGATGTCCGGTGATACCGACTCAATACTCAGGCGAATACCCAGCAGGGTCATCAGAAAAGCATTGCCGCTGACCAGCAGAACTATACTGAGGATAAGGGCTGACAGTGAGGTGACCATGCGGGTCATCAGAGGGGCTCCGGCGTTTAGGGAATCGGTTGATGCTGGGGTGTGATAGAAAAGTAGCAGCAACGCCGGAACATTGCCGAATACGAATTAAAACAGGGCGCCACCAATGACACCACTACGCATTTGCCGAAGTCCTGAACGGCTTGTAGCAACACTGTTACCGGATTTAACATTATTTTACATTAAGGTGACGTAACACACGCAGACGACTCAAGGGGTTAAGATGAGATAGTTATCATCACTGTCCATCTTAACCCACGAGTCTCTCAACTCATGCAATCCACGCCAACCATGAGCGCCTGGTTATGAAAAAAACGGACTGGCCCATTCGGTGGGATCTGTTGCTTCGCTACCGGCTGATTGAAATCATCGCCCTCTGGGAAGGACGACTCACCACCAATCACATCTGCCACAGTTTCGGCATAGGGCGACAGCAGGCTTCCAAGGATATAAATACCTACCTGCGAGAACTGGCGCCGGACAACCTGGTCTACGATCGCCACCTGAAGGGCTATGTGCCCTCGTCGAATTTCAAACCAATGGTCACTACCGGCCACGTCAGCGAATATCAGGACCTGCTGGCCCGTCAGGACAGTCTCAGTGACACCTTCGAGTCGCTGGACATCAGCCTCCCTGAAAGCACCATCGTCCGCGGCCCACAGCGCGTGATCAAGCCGGAAGTCATGCGGGCCGCCGTCGCTGCCACCCGCTATGGCAGGGTGATGAAAGCAGAATACGCATCCCTCAGCCCTGCCGGCACCTCGCAGCGTGTGCTGGAGCCCCACACCCTGGTATGCGTTGGTCAGAGCTGGCATCTCCGCGCCTGGTGCGAATCCAACCGGGAGTTCCGCGATTTCGCTCTCAGCCGCTTTCGCGGAAGGCCGGAAACCATCCGGCAGCGAATCCGCCATACCATCCATCAGGATGATGACTGGAACCGGCAGATTTCCATGTCGATAGTGCCTGACAGCCGGCTTAACAGTATCCAGCAGGAAATTGTTGCCGCTGATTATGGCATGAACGACAACCGCCTGGAGCTTACAACCCGCGCGGCGTTGGCTCCTTACGTACTCTCGCGGCTGGGCCTGAATACTGAAAGCCGCCACCCGGATCCGATGGTCCAGCAACTGGAGCTGGCCAACGAAGAACAGCTCGGGCTTGCTGAGTCCGCTCGTGAGAGGGCTATTAAAGCCGTAGCCGGCCTCTGCTAGACTGGGCCGGTGACCACATCCACTGCACCGACCCTCAGACTCCCTTTTCTTCTCCTGCTGCTATGGCTGCCCGCCATCGCAGCAGCGGAAGGCTGCGGCACGCCGGCAACAACAATCTCCCGGATTCAGGGGCCGGGACAAAGCTCTCCGCTCGCCGGCCAGTCCGTGACCGTGGAAGGTATCATTACCATGGATTCCCGCCATAAGGGCGGATTCCGCGGCTTCTACCTGCAACAGGCTGACAACGAAACCGACGACAATCCGCAAACCTCGGAAGCCCTGTTTATCTACACCAACCGCTCAGTCGGCAAGCGCGGAGAAAGGGTTCGTGTAACCGGGCGGGTCAAGGAATTCCACGGCCTGACCGAGATGACTGACATTGATGCCATCGCCGTATGTGGAAAAGCGCAGCTGCCAGGGCCCATACCAATCTCACTGCCCTGGCCCGGTGACCGGCAGCCGGAATACCTTGAGAACATGCGGGTCTCCGTATCCGGTGCGTTAACGGTGATTGATCACTATAACCTCGCCCCCTATGGTGAGCTGACACTGGCAGCCGGTGTCCAGACCATACCCACGGAAACGATGGAACCCGGGCCAGCCGCAGAAGCGCTTTTTCAGTTCCAGCAGCACAACCGACTGGTGCTTGATGACGGCAAGGGGCTGCGAGGCCCGCTGCCGGTACCCTGGCCCACGCCGGAACTTTCTGCAAACAATACGGTTCGTATCGGTGACCGCGTCAGAGAGCTTTCCGGCGTGCTGGACTTCCGGTTTGGTGCCTGGAGGGTGCAGCCACTTTATCCCCCCATCTTCCAGCACGCGAATCCCCGGCCTGTTACTCCAATACGACCCGAGGCGGCCACTCTCAGGGTCGTCACCCTGAACCTGGGAAACCTGTTCAACGGTGATGGGCGGGGCAGCGGGTTTCCCGCTGAACGGGGCGCGGAGTCCCTCCGTGAGTTTGAAAAGCAGCTGGCAAGACTGGCAACCGCACTCAGGACTCCGGACCCCGACATCATTGCGGTGACGGAAGTGGAAAACGATGGTTACGACAACCACAGCGCAATCGCCGATCTGGCTTCGGCACTCGGGGAACACTGGCGGTATGTGAAAAGCCCCGGCGGCACCGGTAATGACGCGATTCGAACCGATCTTCTGTACCGCAGCGACCGGGTAGAACCAGAGGGGAACGCCCAGCGCCCCGCCTCCGGAACCCTCCATACGATTGGCAGACCACCGGTAGCCCAGTTATTCAGACCGGAAAACAGCGACAGTCCGGTTCGAATCATTGTTGCCCACCTGAAATCCAAAGCCTGTCGGGGCGCCAAAGGCCCCAACCAGGACCAGAACGACGGCCAGGGCTGCTACAGTCACAGCCGCGAGCAGGCCACCCGGGCCATGCTCCATTGGATTGATACTTTGCCGAAACCTGACATCCTGGCCGGTACACTGATCACCGGCGATATGAACAGCTATGCCCGGGAAACGCCTTTGCAATTGATGACCGAGGCGGGATATACCAACGCCGTCCGGCATTTCCATAACTGCAATGAAACAGCCTGCAACCGGACCAGCTATAGCTACAGGGGCCGCACTGGCACACTCGACTACAGTCTGGTCTCCGCAGAGCTGGTCGGGCGAGTCGTCGGCGCCACTACCTGGCCGATTAACGCCGACGAGCCCCGAGCTCTGAGCTACAGGGGGGTGGTTCCCGCTCCCGAAGATCAGCCCTGGCGTTCTTCGGACCACGATCCGGTCATTACCGATTTCTCCCTCTGATGCGGACCTTGCCCCGCTGCCGCAGAGCCAGGGCGGACAGGCCAAAGCCCGGCACTGGATAATGGGTACACTGGGTTAATCAACTCAGAGCGGACGCATCCTGTGAAAATACCCACTCCCAATCTATGGCCAGCCGCAAGAACCGGCCAACGCTGGCTGCTGCAGGCAAAACGACGGGAAAGCACTGTTGACGGACACCGGATGGTATATCTGGAAAAGGGCACGCCAACTGTCGGTCGTCCCACCCTGCTGCTGCTCCACGGCTTTGCCGCCATGAAGGAAAACTGGGCACTCTGGCTGCAACGCCTGCCCAGCCATTGGCATATTCTGGTACCGGACCTGCCGGGGTTCGGGGAAAGTGACTACCACCCCTCCGCGCGCTACCGTTACGAAGATCAGGCGCTACGGATGAGGGAATGGCTAGCCTCCCTGCCCGCCGGTGATGTTCACATTGCTGGCAGCTCCATGGGGGGTGCCATCGCCGTCGTGCTGGCCCACAAGATGACACCGGCATCGCTGACTCTGCTTAACAGCGCCGGTATTCCCGAACATCCGGATGTGGATATCGACGCCCCCTTTGAATCAGACCGGGACAAACTCCTGATTCCGAGGGACTGGGCCGGTGTTTACCGCATGTTCAACAGCGTGGGCAATGGCAAACCCACCGCCATGGGCGTGGCCATGACCGGGCTTCTGGGGCCGGACCTGATGAATCGTACCGATGCCCTGCGACACATCTTCAATGACATGCTGGCTGATGCTCTGGCGCCGGCGCGTTATCTGGGCCCGGATACGCCACCGTTACAGGTACAGTGGGGTGACCGCGATGTCATTACCCCGACACGTTGCGTGGACTGGTTCCGTAACGCTACCCCCGATGCCGACATCCGTCTGTTCCGCAATGTAGGGCACCTTCCGATGCTGGAGAGCCCCGGACCTTCAGCCCGCGCACTGGTCGGGTTCGTGGAGCGCCACGGCATAAGCGACCGAGCCGTCACCGATCTCTAATTGGCCTACATATCCCGTTGACCCGTCAGCGAAGTCATGGGGTGAAGAGGTTGTTCGGTTCATAATCCTGCAAGAAGTTTCATCCCTGACATAACAACAACAGGAAACACGAGGAAACCCCATGCGCGCCTCAGTATCTACAACTCAGGATCTGGGCATGCCGGCCATTTACCTGCATTTGCTGGCGGAATTGTTACGTACCATCGGCGTTGATGAAACGGCGCTGCTCAAACGTGTTGGCCTGGACCCGGTCAGGCTGAAATCCACGGATCTGCGGGTGAGCCAGTCCCAGGCCAGCGAATTTGTTACCCGGGCTATTATCGAAAGTGGTGAACCGGGGCTGGGCATCATGCTGGCGCGGGAGCTTCGTTTACCCCTCCACGGCGCCCTGGGAACCGCAGTGATGAGCAGCCGCACCCTGGACGAGGCCCTTGAGTTGATGACCCGCTACCTGACCCTGAGAGCTCCCCACTTGCAGGTTAGCCGTCGTCAACGGGAAGACCTCGCCATCTTTGCCATCTCCTGTGATATCGACCTGGGACCACTCCAGGGCTTTATCATGGATGCCATGCTGTTTGGCTGTGCATCCATGGGCGCACAACTGACGGGATCGCCTGTGGCCGGATCGTCCATCCACCGTCGTGGTCCGGAACCTGCGTATTTCTACCGGTTCCGCCAGCAGATTCCGGTGCCGGTGGTCTATGGAGCCGCCGAAGACGCTATTGTGATCCCGCGTCAGAAGCTGGCCCTACCCATCCGTTTTACCGACGACCAACTGGCAGCCACTTCAAAGGCCCAATGTGAAGAGGCTCTGAGACTGCTCACCGAGGACGCGGGCTTCGCTTGCCGCGTACGACGGGTGATTGAAACCAGCCATCCTTTTCCACCCAAACTGGCACGGGTTGCCACCACACTGTTTGTCTCCGAGCGCACCCTCAAGCGCCGGCTTCAGGCGGAAGAGGCCAGCTTCCAGCATCTGGTGGACCAGGTAAGGCTGGAGCGGGCCGGCGAGCTGCTGGAAAAAACCACCATGAACCTGAGTCAGATTGCTGATGCACTGGGTTATGCTGACGCTGCCAATTTTACCCGCGCCTTCAAGCGCTGGACCGGTCAGAGCCCCAGCCAGTATCGTCACCGTGAAACACGGCCACACAAAGCGCCAGCGGGCCGGGGCTCTGTCCATGTCATGGCCTGACCGGCTCAGTCGATGCCGATAATCTTGTGCATCTGCAGGGTCAACCGCCACTGCGGGTGGGCCAGGCAGTAATCCGTCGCCTTACGGGTATTACTCTGTTTGACCGGATCAGATTCGCCTGCCGGAAGCGTTGGCGAGGCCATGGGAGAGAGAAAATAGTGGCTGGCCTGAATATCGGCGAAACGCTCAGGCATTGCCAGCGGCTGAGGATAGACGACTTTCAGCTCATCACACTGGCGTAATACCACCGGTGCATCAGCTTTCGGGCTGACACACAGCCAGTCGATGCCGGCTGGCGCAGGCAGGGTGCCGTTGGTTTCAACCCCCACTTCGAAGCCCGCACGGTGGAACGCGTCGATCAGTTTTTCATCCAGTTGCAGCAGGGGCTCGCCCCCGGTACAGACCACATAAGGCCGCCCCGGGGCATCGGGCCAGAGGCTTCTGATATGGGAGGCCAGGGCATCCGCCGTCTCGAACCGGCCCCCGTTCTGGCCATCGGTTCCAACAAAATCCGTATCGCAGAAATTGCACACCGCACTGGCCCGGTCCTTTTCCCGGCCAGTCCAGAGGTTACATTTGCTGAAACGGCAAAACACCGCGGCCCTGCCAGCCTGTGCGCCTTCCCCCTGAAGGGTGTAAAAAGCCTCTTTCACCCGATACATCAGCGCTCTACCTCATACGGCAGCGGGTCGGACAAGCCGTTTGCGGCAAAGGCTTCCAGGCGTTCCACACAGGAGCCGCACCGGCCGCAGGCCTTTTTGCGGCCGTTGTAACAGGTCCAGGTCTTGCTGTAATCCAGCCCCAGTTTCACACCTTCCGCCAGAATGGCGCCTTTGTCAGACCCCATGAACGGTGCCTCGATACCCACTGGCTCATAGTTGGCGACCCGGCAAACGGCGTCCATTTTTTCCACAAACTCGGGCCGGCAATCAGGGTAGATCGCATGGTCCCCGCCATGGGCGCCATACCAGACGGCCACGGCCCCCGCTGTTACCGCATAGCCGGTGGCCAGCGACAGCAGGATCATGTTGCGATTGGGCACGACAGTGGCCTTCATGCTCTCTTCTTCATAGTGCCCCTCCGGCACAGCCCCTTTACCAGTCAATGCCGACCCTGCCATCACCTCCGCAAGTGCACGGATATCGATTACCTTATGGGGAATCGACAGTTCGGTACAGACACGGCGCGCGCATTCCAGTTCGCGAACATGGCGCTGGCCATAGTCAAACGACAGGGCATGAACCTGGTACCCGCGAGCACGGGCAAGGTGGAGCAGAGTAAACGAGTCCATGCCTCCGGAGTAAATCACAACAACGGTATCGGTCATCAAGGAGTCCTGGTGCTTGTCCCCCGTGGCCAAGGGGCCTTCAAGGGATTTGTAACATGAGTGCACTAACATCTGTGGACATATTGTAACAGTGGAATGCAATCATGGGTTCGCGTCTGCGGGAGTGGGCGGGTAAACTCATAAAACAGCTCACCAACAAAAAATCTGATGGAATGATAACCCAGCACAGCCCAGCGTTTATCGACTTCGAGGCCTCCAGTCTTGACCTGATCGCAAGTTACCCCATCGAGGTCGGCATCTGCCTACCTGACGGCACGCTGCACAGCTGGCTCATTCAACCCCATATTCTCTGGCAGGACTGGTCGGAGAGCGCCGAGAAAATCCACGGTATCACCCGGAAGACGCTGGAGCGGGAGGGCACACCCGTTTATCAGGTGGCAACCGCCCTTAACCGCCTGCTCACAGGGCCGGTTTACTGCGACGCCTGGACCTTCGACAGCTTCTGGTTACACCGTCTGTTCCGCGCCGCCAACATGCGGGCAGAATTTCAGCTTGAGTCCGTTTCCATGCTGCTGAACGCGGATGAGGTGAGACTCTGGGCAAACTCACGGCAGCGGGTCATCAACCAACTGGGACTGCCTGTGCACAGGGCTGCCAATGATGCCCTGATCCTGCACAAGACCTGGGAAGACATTCAGCTGCTGGCAATGGAAGCAGCAGGTCCCGACCAGGCACGATAGTTCTGGCCAACCCGCCCGTTCGATTTCAGGGTTGCAGCTTCAGTGCCTTGAGCGGCCAATTCTGATGGCGATCAGTTCCAGCCCGTCCCGCAGGGTATTCAGGGTCCAGTAGGTAACCAGCGCCATCAGTACGGCCCCAACTACCGTGAATGAAAAATCCTCTCCCACACCCCTGCTCCGGGCGAGCGTCATGTAGGCAAGCAGCACCAGTAGCAGTAAAACTTCAATGATGGCATGGGTCTGGAATCTGGCTTGTGCTGATCCGTTTACATCGGACATTTTGTTCGGTTTCAACCCCTGTATTTGGCAACAGTACGTATTGATTAGTGTGCGAATTATCGCTGATAGGCGCAAACACGTCTGTACGAACTAGTGGCTACGAAGTTTCCACAAGGGGAGGGCATAAAAAAACGCAGCCCATTGGGCTGCGTATAAAGGAGAGATCCATGCAGTGCGCCACGGATGACAGGTGAACACTGGCGGATTGCACAACGTAAAACACGTGACAGTGCAAATTATGATCACGTTTCCCGACTGCGTCTGTAGGGGTTTGCCGAAGCACTTTGCCTCTTGCAAAGCCTTGGGCAAGCTATACACTGATATCAGTACCGAAGCAGAAAACTCCGGTGGGTTACACCGGCAAAGAGCCAGAAGATATGCCAAAAAACCAGAAACATACAGTGATTGACGCTTTCGCACGCCGCAACAACGGGATGTGTGCGTGCACCATGGTGAAAGATATCTGACGGCTTTCGGTCAGTCCCGGGAGCCATTGGAGCGACCGGGCGAGCTTCTCCGACAGACCCCGGTGGCCCAAGGCACCGGGGTTTTGTTTTTGCAGCCGCAAAACCATAAGGAGAGGATCATGAAAAGACATCCAACAAAAGCAGCGAACCAGCCGGCCAGCAGCCGCATGGGGCCAATCAGGCGCCCGGAAAAGCTGCCGCTGCTGGATGCCATCTGCAAGAAACTGAACCAGCGAGTCAACCTCGACGATGAACAACGGGTGCTGGGATTGTACGAGCGGGGGTGGATTTTCAAGGGCGTACTGGCCAACCCGAATGACGCCGAAGCACGCTATGTCAGGGCTCTTGCCACCCGTTACAATTCCTGGATCGCTCGCCAGGTCGCGTAACGGAACACCGTTGGGGCCGAACCGTCAATGCTGACGGTTCAGGCCCTGAAGCATGGTGGCATCCCCGCCATGCACCATTGCATAATTACTAACCACGTCATGGATCTTTTCCTGGGAGTAAGGCTTTACCACGTAGCCGTTGGCACCGGCGCTGATGGCTTTCTGGATACTGTCAATGGAGTCATCCGCTGTCACCAGGACAATATGCTGGTCCTTTCTCGCCGCCTTGAACTCTTTCATCAGTTCATGACCATTACCATCCGGAAGCCCCAGGTCCAGAAGTATGATCTGAAACTCACTCTCCGCGAAAGCTGTCCTGGCACCGGCAATGTCTTCCCGCTCAACCACGGCGGTCGCACCGGCGTTGTAAAGCATCTCCACCAGCCTCTCCCTCATGACCGGTTCGTCTTCCACCACCAGTATTCTGAGATCACTCATACCCTGCCTCCTGATTCTGTTTGATATCCGGGCACTGCCCTGTGCCTCAAAGGGGATCATTGCCGGTGCGCCGGGGGATTGCCAGCGGTTCGTGTTCCGTGGTGGCCGGTGCCGGCTGCCGGTCACTGCCCGGGGACAAACCGGTGGTACCGCCAGCGTCCGGCCCGGACCGGGTCAGGATGTTACTGATACTCACCGCCGTCGTGTAGAGGGAGATGGCGATGATCAACAGAATTGGCTGAACAAACGCCACAAAACCGGGCACTTCACGATTCCCGGTAATACTGAGCATCAGAATCATGGCCGGCCCCAGAACCAGGAACAGTGTCAACGCAATGAAGAACACAATACGCTCCTTGTAGCGCCCAAGGTCCCGATTACTCACCAGACCCAGCACGAACTTACCGATGGCCAGGCCCGCCAGTATGGCTGCGGCGATACTGAGATCGGGTCGCAGCAGCGTTTCGTAAAGCTGGCCGTCCCATAACCGTTGCATACTGATCACCAGGAAAGGAAACAGAACGAACAGGATGTCGGCATAGGTACCGTACATCATGCTCAGCGAATACTGTTCGTTAGACGGCTGGTTTTCGCTCATTGCTGGGACATCCTGTTATTGATGGTGGCGGCGCCGTTTATCATGAATGTATCTCTCGGGCCTGTAATGCCATATCGATCATGTCATTCAGTGTTTGCAGTACACCGTTAACCCGATCCCAATCTGGCTGTTCGGCTTTCGTGCAGGCTTCCAGTATACCTGCCTGCCGTGTCATCTCAGGATAGCCCACAGCCCCTGCAGTGCCCTTGATCTGATGGGCCTCGGATTGCAGGCGTTCACGATGGCGGGCGCTTGCCGCCTCACACATCACCTGCTTTCGGTTTGCCAACCCGTCAAGAAAGCGTTCAACCAGATGGGCAATATCCTCATCACCGACAGCGGCACTCTCGACGCTATCCGCACCAACAAGGTAACGGGTCAATATGGCCAGCAGTTGGTCGCGGTCGATGGGCTTGTCGAGCACACCATCGCACCCGGCCTCCAACAGAGCTTCATTCTCGCACTGATCGCCGGCGGTAAAACCGATGATCGGGCGCCGGAAGCCCGCCTGGCGGAGCAGTCGGGTCGCTTCCACTCCATCCAGCTCAGGCATGTGGCGATCCATCAGCACCAGCTGTACAGAGTCCGACAGCGCGCTGCGAACCGCCTGGTCACCACTGGCAACGGTGATGACTTCCAGACCCTGGGCGCGAAGCAGTCGCTCTACCAGCCGGCGGTTATCCTCATTGTCCTCGGCCACCAGCACCGTGCCGGCATAATGCCGGGAGCCCTGCCCGCTCTGCGCTTCCACCGAAAGATAGCGCGAGAGAGCCTCGTAGAATCGCTGCTTGTCGATGGGCTTGGCCAGGTGATCATTACAGCCGGCCATGCGGTAATCAGCAATATCCTCGGCCATCACATTGGCAGTGAGGGCAATCACCGGCGTATTTACGCCGGCCTCCCGGATCGCGGCTGTAGCATCCCGGCCATTCATGACCGGCATCTGGATGTCCATCAGAATCAGATCAAACGATTCCCGTAACGCCAGGTCCAGCGCTTCGGCACCATTACTCACATGGACAAGCTCTGCGCCGGTCCGGCTCACCAACAGCGACACCAGGTGACGGTTTACCTCGTTGTCCTCTGCTAACAGAATGCGGCCGGAAAGCCGGGGCGCCACCACCATGGGAATACTGCGCCTGCGCTGCGACATTTCTGAAGCGTCGCGCAGAAAATGGACATCCTCCAGTGGGCCGGTATCTATGGAAAGCTCAAATTCGCTACCCTCGCCATAGGTACTGGCGACCGAGATCTCACCCCCGAGCAATTCCGCCAGCCGGCGGGAAATGCTCAGACCCAGTCCGGTGCCGCCATATTGCCGGGCGATGGCGGCACTGCCCTGGGCAAAGGGATCAAACAGTCGGCTCAGCTGTTCCGGTTTCATTCCTATACCGGTATCGACAACCCGTGCAACGAGCTTGTGGTGCTGTCGGTCGCAGCGGATATTCAGGGATATCGACCCTTTTTCTGTGAACTTAAGAGCATTTCCACACAGGTTAATAATGATCTGCCGGAACCGTGTCGGGTCCGTGGCAATTTTCTCCGGTAATGGAAACTCGCAGATGATATCGAACTCAAGCCCTTTTTCCCGGGCCCTCGGTGCAAAGAAGGCGCGGATTTCGTCCAGCAGTTCCGGAAGGTTCACCGACACGACATCGACATCCAGTTTATTGGCGTCGATCTTGGAGTGATCCAGGATATCGTTGATCAGGTCCAGCAGATGTCGACCGCTGCGGACCACTGTCTCCGCGCTGCTGTTTTTTTCCTTTTCGGTAAGGTCCGGGTCGAGCAGGGTTTCGCCATAGCCTATGATCGCCGCCAGCGGTGTGCGGATCTCATGACTCATATTGGCCAGGAACTGACTTTTCGCCTCTGCCGAGTTACGGGCCAGCTCCTTCTCCAGGCGCTCCTGCTCCCGCTCACGCTCAATGCGCTGGCGCTGGTGCCGTTCGGTGGCATCAATGCAGGTACCCTCCAGGTGTGCCGGCTCGCCATCGCTGTCATACACCGTGTGGAGTGAAATGGTAGCCCAGCGCTCTTCTCCGGAACGGGTGAAATACCGCGCCTCAATGCCCTTGACAGTTCCCCGGGATTCCAGCTGCCTGATAACCCACCGGCGCATCCTCTCATCCGCAAAACAGGTTTCCAGGGCGTCCGGGTTGTGATCGAGCAGCTCGCGACTACTGCTGTACCCCATTAACTTTGCCATCGCAGGATTGGCGGTGACAAACCGCCGGTCAAGCGACATCTGGAACACCCCCTCGATGGCATTATCGAACAGGGACTGGTAGCGGCGCAGGTTGGCCAGTGCCCGCTGGCTCCAGCCCAACGCCTCGCCCTGAACCTGCTTGATACGATCGGCCAGAGCGAATGAAAACAGGATAATCTGGGCTGTCAGACCGAACTGGGGAGCATAGGTAGTGAACATATTCAGCGGCAGATAGCCCATCACCGTCAGGCCATAGATGCCAAAACCCACCAGCGCCAGAGTCCATGCAAAGAAGTATGAGCGTGCTGCCGGGTTGTAGTAGCGCCATGACAGATAGCTGACAACAATCAGGATCATACTCAGCAGGATCGAAGCCAACACGATCCATTCCATGGCCGTGTGATAGGGCAGGAACAGTGACAGCACAAACGTCACAACGATGGAATACAGGCAAAGCTGGATAACCTTGTCCAGATCCGCCGACCGCTCCTTTGTTTCCAGCAGGGAACGGGCCATCAACAGGCCCCAGAACCAGGTCATGATGATCTGGTAATGCAGGTACTCCTTGTTCAGCAGGGCGGGGCGCTCGTCCAGCAACTGGATACCATGCACCTGTTCGGTGGCGATGAACACCGTGGCGGAAACCAGGTAGAGCACGTAGTAGATGTTGCTGCGCTCCCGCACGGAGACCGCCACAAACAGGTTATAGGCAAGTATGGCCAGAATGCTTCCCAGCAGGATGCCGCGAACGGCTTCGTCCACGGACACCTTTTCGATATAGGCATCCGGATGCCACAGAGTTATCGGCAGACGAAAGGTATTGGTGTTGGTGATCCGCAGGTAGATACGGGTTGCTGTACCGGGCTCCAGGGACAATCTGAACGTGGGGTTGGGCACCGCCAGGTCACGCCCTGACCAGTCGCCCTCGTAGCCAGCCCGCCGCTGCTCCACCAGTTCACCATCCCGCACCACATAGAGCACCACTTCATCCACCAATGGCAGTGCAAGCTCCAGTATCCAGTCCGTCAGGGCCGCGCCGGCCCCTACCTGCACATCAAATCGCGTCCAATAGGCAGACTCGGTGTAACCGAAATTCAGCACTCCGCCCTGGTGACGGGTGAAAGGCCCGGCATTGCCATCCAGGATGTCATTGAAGCCCAGCGAGTGGTCAGGATCCTCCAGGTACCAGATACAACTGCCCAGGTCACGGACACTGGTGGTGGCGTCACTCAGCCGGATTTCACCGTCCTGGCAGCGCTCCTGTGCCATGGCTGAGGCCGGGATAACAACCGCCAGCACTGCAAGGAACAGACTCCTGAGCCATCTGACATGCCATTCCCATTGCTGCAAAATGTGATCTCCGCGAGGGCAGATGCCTTTATTTTGGTTTATTGTCAGCTGTCACGCGGGTGCCACAGGCTTGAGCGGCACCACCGCCAAATACTTTAGCGTCTTACTGGCCATTACGCATCTCAGGGTGACATGAAATGAGACATTCCTGCATTTTCGCCACCGTACCGTTACTCGCCCTGTTTCTGGCCGGCTGCGGGCCGGACTCATCGTCTGGCAGTAATTTTCTCAACCCGGCTGAGAGCGTTTCCCTGTCTTTCGAGAGCTTCGAACTCAGAAATGTAGAGGGACTGCCCGACGTATTGCCGCAAACCATTTTCCACGATTTCTACCGCGGGCTCGAGCCGGCTGAAGGGGAGAGCGACGAAAGTGCGGATGTGGCAGCCCAGCTGCGTGGACGTCTCGACCTGCTCATGGGGCTCACTCCCACCGACGACGGCACCAGTTACAAAAGCGCACGCAACCCTCTGGACTTCCTGCACAATGTGATTGCCTCCAACCAGGTGGACAATTTCGACCAGGGGCGACGCCTGATGCGGGACAGCATTACTGCGGATGAAGGCGCACGATATAACACCCCTGACAAGAATGCGCTGATCCGTTTCACGGAAATCGGCAACAGCAACGGTGAAGAACCCGCGCCGGATGAACTCTGGGTCTACACACTGTTGGACTGGACCAGCAATCCGCAATTGAACAAGATTTTTCGCGCTGCCCAGTTTATCGCCAGAGACCCGGAAGAGGACGACAGCAACCCTCCGGAAGTCCGCAGTGCGCTCTGGAGTGGGCGCTTTCACGGCCCCGATTTTTCGGTAAGCGGTTACAACCAGCCTGAATTTGCCGCCACCAGCCTGACAGGACGTGAATTCGGCAATGCTGAATTGAGGCAGGAATTCATTGGAAACAAGAGCGACACCCTGTCACTGACGAAAACATCGGGGATTACAATCAATGGCGAAACACCCGATTGCATCCGGGTGGATATCGATTACGAAGAGGCCAATGTGAGGGTATTCACGTCCACCGGAGAGTCACCCAATACAGAGGATAGCGAAACAGGCGCAAGCTCTCCGAATCCGGCCCACTGCGGCAACCAGCAAAATGGTGAGGAAGCCGTGGTCTACGAGTCCGTGGCTATCGAACAGCGTCAGTAACTGGCACCGATCTAGAGGTTCCAGTTCCTCAGGAAGCCCTTCTTGCGATCAATCATCCGCTCATAGGTGGAGATCATGATGGCGGCGTGAGGGGCTTTGGTTAGCCGCAGGGTTTCAATACGACGCTCCAGGCGCTCCACTTCCGTACTGATCTGCTGGCAGACATGGGAACGAACACTGTCGTGGTGATCAAGCTTTACAGGGCGTGGCTGGTCTGAGCGTGCCTGAGACTGAGTGTATTTGTCCATGATCGTCCTCTTCCACTGAGTATGTGTGATCAATACGCCGAAACTTCTCATTCCGCCCATTATCAGGTGGGGTGGCTTCTCGGCCATCACGGAACAACAATTCATCCTTTTGTTTCGCCGGGCTTTTTGTCGCCCTCTCACTCACTGTAGCAGTGTCTCGCTACCGTGTATGGTCTGACGCAATATTGCACAACTGTCAGACAGACTTCAATAAAAATGAATAGAGTTTCATATATTTAGACTGCAAGACGGGCCTGCATTGAAAACTACACGTAAAAACCCCTGCTATAGTTCCATTCAGTGCACAGATTCATTCAGGGACCAGGAACACTGCTTATGAGCCAGACATCCGTTGCCGATACACTGCGGGAATACCTTTCCCTGCTGGAATTGCTGGATGATGCCTATTGGGAGGCCAGCTCCATACATCACAAGGACATGCTGTACGACATTATCAGCATCTTCAGCCAGGAAGTGGCTGAACTGAACAAACTCAGCATCATGGACCACCACTACCCCTACGAGGTGATCACAGAGGGCATACGTCGGGTGGTGCCCAAGCTGGAGCGACTGGATGAGAGCCGGGAAGACGTGATTCAGCGGACCCAGACACTGACAGATTTCCGGGACATTCTGTCGTCAGTGCTGGGCATACTTGAGGCACAACTGGCCACAATGTAAGGTCGGTCAGGCCGCTACCAGCGGCCTCTGGTTCTCAGGGATGAGCGGGAAACGATCGCAGACGGTATAGACAAAGCGCGCAAGGGCGGGAATATGATGGCCGATAATCGGCATGCCTGTGTTCAGCAGGCTGACGGAAATATCCCGAGCTGCATCTGCCCAGCATAGCTTGTTGATCAGTCCCACGTGGCCAAAGGCATAGCGACTGCTCTGACCCCACAGCCCCATGGGATTACCGCCCAGCATCATGCCGGCACTGAAGCGCATGGGAATCATCATGGTGCGGTCAATCTGCAATGAGCCGAATTGCTGGATCGAGCGCCTGACAGTCATTTCACTGCAGATCCGCCTGCCATTCCAGATTCCGCCATTGAGCATCATCTGGAAAAACCGGCCCATCTCTTCTGCGGTTCCACACAGATTACCAGCCGGAATCACCGCTTCCTGGAAGCGAGGATCGTTCACCACTTTTTCCACAGTGCGGATATCCCCGCCAAGGGCACGATTCACGATCCAGGACACCGGGAAACGCGGGGTCGGGCCAGTCGCGTAATTACTGGCCAGCTCCGTGACATGTTCCGGCGCAATTCCGTAGGTAAACCAGCGCATGCCCATGGGCTTGCGAAGATAGCGGTCAATAAAGGCTTCTATGCTGTCGCCGGTGACTTTTTCCAGTACCCGTTGCAACACAAAGCCACCGGTAATGGCATGGTAAGCCACTTTGGCACCATCAACTTCCACCGGTTTTGCCTCGCACAGCAACCGCCAGATTTCATCCCTGTCCCAGAGTACTTCAATGGGCGTTTCCCGGGGAATGGCCGGAATGCCGCCACGATGCGAAAGAATCTGGTGGACCGTAATAGTCCGTTTGCCGCCTTGGGCAAACTCCGGGCAGTAATAGGACACGGGGTCCATGAGGTTGACCAGACCCTGCTCCGCCAGAATATGCATAAGCAGCGCGGTAACCGCCTTGGACGCGGAGAAATAACAGATAGGAGTGTCGGTGGTCATGGGTACTTTTATCGCATCGGGACCATCGTTGGGTCCATTACCCGTGGCGTGACCGATAGCCCGGTGCAGGATCTGTTCACCCCGGTGCCTGACTGACAACTGCAGCCCCGGGTGCACACCGGTGCGGTACAGTTTTTCCACACAATGCCAGACGTCCTCGACTACCTGTGGATTCACACCGACCCGCTCCGGCTGTTCACCTTCCACATCACGACAGGTAACAGAGGCCAGATCCTCGGGAACAGCACAGGTATGAAGGGCACGGCGAGCAATTCGATTCATCGATCAACCTTTTTGTAATGGTGTCTGGTCAGGAATTATGGGCCTGTTCCGCCAATGGTGCCAGGACCACCTGGTTGCGACCGCCCGATTTGGCCTGATACATCGCCCGGTCGGCTGCGGCACAGAGGGCACCGGAATCAGTGCCATTCTCCGGGAATACTGACACACCAATGCTGATGGTCAGAGGCACCGTTCTGCCATCTCCAAGAGGTTGCGGCGTTTCACGGATCAGCCTCAGCAGGCGCTCGGCGGTTTCCCCTGCCTCGACCCGATCCATCTCGGGCAGAAGAACAACAAACTCTTCCCCTCCGATACGGCCGATCACATCCACACTGCGGACACTGTCCGCCAACAGTTTACTGGTGGCTTTCAGTACAGAATCGCCGGCCGCATGGCCATATTCATCGTTGATTCTCTTGAAGTGATCAAAATCAATCCACAGTAGCGAAAGGGCACGGTCATAACGTTTGGCCCGGGCTATTTCCTCATCCAGTAACCGGGTCATCTCACGACGGTTGAACAGGCCTGTCAGCGGGTCTCTGGTTGCCAACTCGGACAGTTCCTGCTCAAGCGCCTTACGTTCGGAAATATCAAGAATTATGCCTTCAAGTACAAGACCATCGTCGTCCTCAACAGCTCTTCCCCGCTCCCATACCCAGATACGCTGACCATCCTTGCGGATAATAGTGTATTCAATGGAAAACGGCTCGGCGTTACCGATGGCCGACTCCACGGCACGCACGATCTCGTCGTTACTGCCGTCAGCAATCAGCTCGGCATAGCTGACCCGTTTATTGTTGACCAGTTCATCCGGCTCATACCCGGTCAGGTCACGGCATCCACTGGACACAAACAGCATGGTCCAGTATTCGTCATAAAGGCAGCGGTAGGCCATACCCGGCAGGTTGTCCATAAGCGTGGACAATTGGCGCTCATGGTGGCGTATGGTGATCTCCGCCTCACGAATGTCAGTGACGTCCTGGCCAATGGCTATTGAGCCAACTATCTCACCGTCCTGACCCCGCAGGCTGCGTGAATTCCAGGACACCCGCCGCTTGCGACCAGCCTTGGTGGTGATACAGGTTTCATAACCAACCACCTCACCCTCATCACGGAGAATCTCTTGGGCACGGGCACGGATTCCTGCCCGCTCCTCCTCATCCGGGTAAAGCCACTGCCAGACCTCGTCTGAGCCCAGCACCTCGTCCCGCTGGTACCCGCTGATTTCCTCCGCGGCCCGGTTCCACAGCACGACTCGCCCCGAAGGATCAAGCACGTTGATCCAGACATTGGCCCGCTCGATCACGCTTTCACGGAACTGGTTCAGCTGTTGGATTTCTTCGCGCTGGTGGTAATGCAGCGACAATAGGGTCCGATCCCTGCTAAATTGCCGCATCAGTGCCAGAAACAGCACCAGCGCCGTTACCAGAACGAACAGTATGCCCTTGTATGTCTGCACACGGCTCAGTGTTTCCGGATCTGGAAACCATTGTTCGACCAGATAATCCGAGAAAGTGATCCAGAACCATCCCGCCAACAGATAGACGCCCACAACCCACAAGGATCGTCGTAACGGCGTCAGGCGGCCTTTAAGTCTTTCCATTCAGTCTGTATCCCTGGGTTCCGCCTCGGCCCCCGGTGTCGCGTACACCGGGGGAATCAATAATCAAGAGTATGGTATACCCTGAAGTTAGTCACTGAGGTGAGGGGCGTCGAGGTATTGTTTCAATTGATTACGTTTACACACCAGAGATGATATTCGTCATTAACCAGCCTGGTGTAGGATGACAGGACATCCCGTCACGCTTCGCTGACAAAGCCCGAGAGGTAAACGGTGTCACTATCGCATTCCCACGACTACAACGAGCAACATTATCGTTCGCTGTTTACCTATAATCCCGATGCGGTTTTTACCCTGAATCCCGCAGGGGAGTTCGTGCAGATCAACCAGGCAGGCTGTGACCTGGTCAAGGCAAAAGAAGAAGACATTATCAGCCAGCACTATGAAATGCTGATCGTGGCCGACGACTTGGATCGCACCCGCCGCCATTTCGAAGAGGCCCTTGCTGGAAACCATCAGCGCTACGAAACCCGTATTAAGAATTTACACGGTGATATTCTGCAATTGGACGTGCTCAATATCCCCATCATCGTCGACGGTCAGGTTACCGGTGTACACGGGCAGGCCCGGGACCGGACCCGTGAGCGCGAAACAGAGGCCCGCCTGCGCATCCTGGAGCGCAGCGTGGAAGCGTCTTCGAGTGGAGTAACCATTGTTGACGCCACCATGCCCGACCTCCCGCTTATCTACGTGAACCCCGCGTTTGAACGGATGACCGGCTACCACGCGGAAGAGATGATTGGCCGCAACTGCCGTATCCTCCAGGGGCCTGACACCAATCCCGTTGCCATCGCGAGAATCCGCTCCGGCCTCGCTGCCTTACGCGAGGTCCACACATCGCTGGTGAACTACCGCAAGGATGGCAGCAGCTTCTGGAACGATCTCTACATTGCACCGGTTAGAAACACCGCTGGAGAGGTGACGCACTTCATCGGCATCCAGACTGATATCAGTGACCGCATCCGACAGGAAGAGGTTCTCACCTTCCAGGCCAGCCATGATTCGCTGACCGGGCTTCCCAACCGCATTTACCTGGAATCCCACCTCGAGGGTATCTGTCGACGGGCCCAGGCCCGGCAACTGGTGATCCATGCCCTTTTCATCGACCTGGATGGTTTCAAGCCCATTAATGACAGCCTCGGCCATGCCTTTGGCGATGAAATACTTGTCCAGACAGCGCGACGGCTGGAAGCAGCCCTGCCGGATGACGCGACCCTGATAAGGTTTGGCGGGGATGAATTTGTCGCGCTGGTACCCGGCCCCACCGACAGCCAGAGCGTTGGCCGGGTTGCCGACCTGATCCTTGACCAGTTCTCCAGGCCTTTTCTGAACGAGGATGTGGAAATCACCCTGTCTGCGGCTATTGGCATCACGACCGGCACCGATGCGCCTGACAACTCCATGCTGTTGATCCAGCACGCCGACATGGCGATGTTCGAGGCGAAGAAGCTGGGCGGGAACAACTGGCAATGGTTCAACCAGGCGCTGGACCGTCGAGTCCAGCACGAAGTGGCGTTGCGCCAGCAGCTTCAGCAGGCACTGACCCAGAACCAGTTCGAGCTTTTCTACCAACCCCTGTTCAACAACGACCTGTCGATTATCGGGGTCGAAGCGCTGATTCGCTGGCAACACCCTGACCGTGGCTACATTTCACCCGCGGAGTACATTCCCCTGGCAGAACGCACGGGCCAGATCCTCCCGATCAGTGAATGGGTCATGCAGGAGGCCTTTGCCAGGGCAGGGGAACTGGCAAAACTCGGCGTGCCGAGCATCTCCATCAACCTGTCACCAGTGCAGTTTCACCGCCATAACCTGGTGAAGCTGCTGGCTGATCTGAACAGGCGGCATCAGCTGGCGCCTGGCCAGCTCTGTGTAGAAATAACCGAGAACGTGTTTCTCAAGGACCCCAAGGATGTGATCAGACAGTTACGGGAGATCAGGAACATGGGCATCGAAGTGGCCATTGACGACTTCGGCACCGGATTCTCAAGCCTCAGTTACATGCGCGATATGCCGGTTAACAGGATCAAGATCGATCGTACCTTCGTTAATGGCATTATCTCCAACGAACGTGATGCCGCCATAACACGGGGAACCCTGTCCATGGCCAGAGAATTGGGAATGAGCGTGGTAGCCGAGGGGGTGGAAACCGAGGAACAGTTCAGGTTACTGCAGCAATTCGGGTGCAGTGGTTACCAGGGCTTCTGGTACTCGCGGGCCCTGTCACTGGCAGACCTTCAAACCTTTACCAACGCCCTGGACCAACGCTCGAAAGCGTAGTGCGGAATCCGGGCACAAAAAAACCGGAGAGCCCCTGGGGGCTGTCCGGTTTTTTCTGTTCTAACCGGGTTACTTCACAGATGCCCGGGCATCCGCCAGGATCCTGTTGAAGGTCTCGCTTGGCTGCATGATCTTGCAGACCTTTTCCGCAGGCGGGTGGTAGTAACCACCGATGTCTGCCGGATGGCCCTGAATCACGCTCATTTCCTCCAGGATCTTGTCCTTGTTGTCTTCAAGCTGCTTCGACAGCTTCTCGAAGAAGACTTTCAGTTCCTTGTCGTCGTCCTGCTTTGACAGCTCTTCCGCCCAGTAACGGGCCAGATGGAAATGGCTGCCTCGGTTATCCAGCTCACCGGTATTGCGCGATGGAGACTGGTTATTCTCCAGCAGACGTTCGGTGGCCTTGTCCAGGGTCAGGCCCAGCAGGCGGGCCCGCTCGTTGTTCTGCTTCTCGCCCAGCTCTTCCAGGGAAACCGCCGTCGCCAGGAACTCACCCAGCGAGTCCCAACGCAAGTGATTCTCCTGCAGCAGCTGCTGAACATGCTTGGGTGCGGAACCACCGGCGCCGGTTTCATACAGTCCACCGCCATTAAGCAGCGGCACGATGGACAGCATCTTGGCACTGGTACCCAGCTCCAGAATCGGGAACAGGTCGGTGAGGTAATCACGCAACACGTTGCCGGTCACGGAGATGGTGTCCAGGCCACGGATCAATCGCTCCATGGTCCAGCGAATGGCGCGTACCGGAGACTTGATATGGATCTCCAGACCTTCGGTATCGTGGTCCTTCAGGTACATATTTACTTTCTTGATCAGCTCGGCATCGTGGGGACGCTCGTCGTCCAGCCAGAACACCGCGGGCATGCCGGTGGCACGGGCGCGATTTACCGCCAGCTTGACCCAGTCGCGAATCGGCAGGTCCTTGGTCTGGCAGGCGCGCCAGATGTCACCCTTCTCAACCTTGTGCTCGGTCAGCACGGTGCCATCCTCGGCAACCACACGAACAATACCGTCTTCCTTGATTTCAAAGGTCTTGTCGTGGGATCCGTATTCCTCAGCCTTCTGGGCCATCAGACCAACGTTCGGCACGGTACCCATGGTGGTGGGATCAAAGGCACCGTGGGTCTTACAGAAGTTGATCACTTCCTGGTAGATGGTGGCGTAGGTGGACTCAGGCATGACCGCCTTGGTGTCCTTGAGCTTGTTGTCCCGGGCCCACATCTTGCCGGAGTTACGGATCATCGCCGGCATGGAGGCATCCACAATCACGTCGCTGGGCACGTGCAGGTTGGTAATGCCCTTCACCGAGTCCACCATGGCGATTTCCGGACGGTGCTCGTAGCAGGCGTGCAGGTCTTCGAGGATCTGCTCCTGCTTGGATTCCGGCAGCTGCTTGATCTTTTCGGTAACGCTGGACAGGCCATTGTTCGGGTTCACGCCCAGTTCATCGAACAGCTCGCCGTACTTGTCGAAAAGCTCCTTGTAGAAAATCTTCACCGCGTGGCCGAATACGATCGGGTGGGAGATCTTCATCATCGTGGCCTTGACGTGCAGGGAGAACATCACGCCGGTCTTCTCGCAGTCTTCGATGCAGTCTTCAAAGAACTTGCGCAGTGCCCTGCAACTCATGAACATGCCGTCGAGTACTTCACCTTCCTGCAGAGGCAGCTCGCTTTTCAGTACGGTCTGCTCGCCCTTGGTATTTTCAAAGACGATGCGGGCAGTAGTGGCCTTGTCCAGAGTCAGTGACTGCTCGTTGGAGTAGAAATCACCACCGCGCATGTGGGCCACGTGGGTGCGTGACGCCGGGCTCCACTCGCCCATGGTGTGGGGGTGCTTGCGGGCAAAGGCTTTGACCGCTGTCGGTGCGCGACGGTCGGAGTTGCCCTCACGCAGTACCGGGTTAACCGCACTACCCAGTACCTTGGAGTAACGGGCGTGGATTTCCTTTTCTTCGTCGGTCTCGGGGTTTTCCTTGTACTCGGGAACCTTGTAGCCCTGCTCGTTGAGCTCTTTGATGGCTGCCCGCAGTTGGGGAATCGAGGCGCTGATATTGGGAAGCTTGATGATGTTGGCTTCCGGATCCTTGGTGTACTCACCCAGCTCTTTCAGGTCGTCGGGGACTCGCTGGTCTTCCTCAAGGTAATCGGGAAACAACGCCAGAATGCGGGCTGCCAGGGAGATGTCGCTGGTTTCAAATTCAATGCCTGCCGGCTTGGCGTAGGTTTCCAGTATGGGAAGCAGGGACCTCGTAGCGAGGGCGGGGGCCTCGTCGGTCAGTGTATAGATGATCTTGGCTTTGGATGATGTCATTTTCGTCCTCAGGCTAATGGGTGAGTTCAGGACGGTCATGGCAGGGTCAGGTGTCTTGTGAACGCCCGACCTGAGCAATGACTGATTCGGGAACTTTTGATAGGTCTACTAAGATAGCATTTTTTTGCTAATTCTGGTTACGATCTTAGTATAAGAACCGACTAAAAATGCGCTAAAACCCGTTACAGGACGATGAAAAGGCAGGATTTTACGAAACTTTCGGACATTTTGGGGATTTCGGAGCATGGGGGATCGTGGTGAAGAGGCTGTCTCCCAAAACCCGCCTCAAGACATCCCTGTGCGGCTTGAGCTCCGCCATCCATGGCTCCGCGTAGGTCGGATTAGGCGTAGCCGTAATCCGACAACAGGTCCACTCGGCACCCCCGTCGCATTTCGCTCCGCTCTATACGACCTACAAATAACCGTAGGTCGGATTAGCGAAGCGTAATCCGACAATCAACCCAACGGCGAACTCACCCCTTCGGCAACAACCCCGCCTCATCAAGGCACTCACCAATCCGGTCCAACGCCTCCGGATTCGCCAATGCATCCCGGTTATCCGCTTTGGATGAGCCGTTGATCAGCCGGGCCACCGCCAGCTCAACCTTCTTGCCGCTGCGTGTGTACGGAATATCCGGCACCTCGATAATATGCCTGGGCACATGGCGGGGGCTGGCGCCCTGGCGGATGCGGGTTTTGAGGGTTTTCCGCAGGTCGTCGGTAAGGGCCTGCCCGTCCGCCGGTACTACCAGAAGCACCACTTCCACGTCGCCGTCGATCTGGCGGCCGACGACCAGGCTGTCTTTTACTTCCGCCACGGTTTCTACCTGACGGTAGATTTCCGCCGTACCGATTCTCACGCCGCCGGGGTTCAGGGTTGCGTCGGAGCGGCCATAGATGATGGCGCCGCCGTGCTCGGTAAACTCGATGAAGTCGCCATGGGCCCAGACGCCCGGGAAGGTGCTGAAGTAAGCGTCCTTGTAGCGTTCGTCGCCAGGATCGTCCCAGAAGCACACTGGCATGGAGGGCAGCGGCTGGCGGCACACCAGTTCACCGCGACCGTGGGTAACCGGTTCGCCATCGTCACCATAGGCAACGGCATCAACACCCAGGAAGCGACACTGGATTTCGCCTCTGCGCACCGGCAGCAGCGGTGTGGAGCCGACGAAACAGCCGCAGATGTCGGTTCCGCCGGCGATCGAGCCAAGCAGTACGTTCGGGGCGCCGTCGCTGTAGACCCAGTCGTAGTCTTCGGGCAACAGTGGTGAGCCCGTGGAAAACACCACACGCAGGGCGCTCAGGTCCAGGTTTTTTGCCGGGGCGAGTTCCGCCTTGCGGCAGCCGGCAATGAAGCGGGCACTGGTGCCGTAATGGGTGACTTTCTCATCAGCCACGACCTGCCACAGATAGTTGAGATCCGGGTACCCGGGAGAACCGTCGACCGTTATAACCGCCGCACCGGTGAGCAGGGCGGATGCCTGCCAGTTCCACATCATCCAGCCACAGGTGGTGAAGTACAGGAAGCGGTCGTCCGGGCCCACGTCACCGTGCAGCATCAGCTCCTTGGCATGGTTGACCAACAGGCCGGCATTGCCATGGACAATACATTTGGGCTTGCCGGTGGTACCGGAGGAATACAGGATATACACCGGATGGTCCGGTGGCAGCGGGGTGAACGAAGGCGCCTGGCCCTGGCCCTCGGCAAGGGCATCGCTCCAGTGGGTCACCCTGTCACCGGGTATGGCGGGCTCGCCCGGCAACTGTTCGATGCTGACCACACAGCGCAAAGTTGGCAGGCCATCAATCAGGCCCGCAAAGTCGTCCTGGCGTTTGAACACCTTGCCGCCGTAGCCGTAGCCGTTGACCACAATCAGGGCCGCCGGCTCAATCTGGCCGAAGCGGTCGAGAATCGCCCCAACACCGAAATCCGGGGAGGCGGAGCTCCAGATTGCACCCATGCTGGTGGCCGCCAGCATGCCCACAAGTGCCTCATAGCCATTGGTCACAACGCCGGCGATGCGGTCGCCCTGCTTGATACCCTTGTTGCGCAGAAAGGCTTCCAGGGCACCGGTATCGGCTTTCAGCTGGGCATAGGTGCGGCGCAGTACCGGACGGGTTTCGCAGTAGGCCACCACGGCCTCGTGATCGGCGTGCTCGCCTTCCGCCAGCCGCAGCAGGTTGGCGGCAAAGTTCAGTTTCATGCCCGGGAACCATTCCGCACCCGGCATGTCCCGCTTGCCCAGCACCCTGTCGGCCGGGGTGTCGCACACCAGTCCGCAGTAGTCCCAGACCTTCTGCCAGAAGGTCTCAAGGTTATCAATCGACCACTGGTGCAGGGCGTGGTAATCGGCAAACGGGCCGAAGCCCTGTTGCTCCAGCCAACCCCGAAATTTACCCATCTGGCAGTTTTTCAGTGTGTCTTCCGAGGGAGACCAGACTACCGGTGATTGTTCTGTGTTGCTCATCCGTCTCTCCTGTTGCTTACTGCATATGCCAGCCATGGCTGACCACAATGGACTGTCCGGTCAGTGCCGCCGAGGGGAAGGCTGCCAGGTGCACCGCCAGCTCGGCAACGTCTTCCAGGGTGGTGAACTTGCCGTCGACAGTGTTCTTCAGCATCACCTTGCTGATCACCTCCTCCTCGGAGATACCCAGCTCCTTCGCCTGTTCCGGGATCTGCTTGTCCACCAGTGGTGTACGGACAAATCCCGGGCAGATAATGTTGCTGCGGACACCGTGCTCGGCGCCTTCCTTCGCTACGGCACGGCACAGCCCCAACATCCCGTGCTTGGCCGCCACATAGGGCGCCTTCAAGGGCGAGGCTTCCAGCGAATGCACGGATCCCATATACAGTATGGTGCCGCCACCACCAGCGTACATCTGATTGAGGGCTGCGCGGGTAACCAGGAACGCACCGTCCAGGTGGACGCTCATCACCTTGCTCCAGTCGGCAAAGGCCAGTTTGTGCAACGGGTCAATATGCTGGATACCGGCATTGGCAAGAGCAATATCAAGCCCCCCCCATTTCTCCACGATGGCGGCAACCCCCCGGTCAACCGCGTTCTCGTCAGTAACATCCATGGCCAGGGCCATGGCGGTGCCGCCGGCCCGCTCGATAGCGTCGACAGCTTCCTGGGCACTCTCGAGGGTGAGATCGGCCACGGCAACACGGGCGCCCTCGCGGCCATACTGTTCGGCAATGGCCCGGCCGATTCCACGACCCGCCCCGGTAATCAGGGCTATTCGGTTTTCTAGACGCATTTTATTATCTCCTTAGTTGTAAGCGACACCGGGCAGCCAGGTAGCGATCTCGGGCACCAGGAACACGATCGCCAGTCCCACCAGCTGAATGATGATGAAAGGTATGACCCCCCTGTAGATGTCCATCACGTCGATTTCCGGCGGTGCGACACCTTTGATGTAGAACAGGGCAAAGCCTACCGGTGGCGTCAGGAACGACGTCTGCAGGCACATGGCAAAGAGAATGGTGAACCACACCAGATCAAAACCCAGCGTCTGAACCACTGGCGCCACCAGCGGCAGGATGATCAGGGTGATCTCAACCCAATCCAGGAAGAAGCCAAGCAGGAACACCGCGAACAGAATGGTCAACACCACGCCATAGGGTCCGAATGGCAGACCCAACAGCGCGTCTTCGATCACCTGGTCGCCACCCAGGCCACGGAGCACCACGGAGAATGCCGTCGCACCCAGGAAAATCGCAAAGATGAAGGCAGACGTGCGAGTGGTCTGTTGCAACGATGAGTTGAGTACTTTCAGGTTCAGGCGTCTGGCCATCAACGCCAGTATCAGAGCGCCCAGGGCACCAACGCCGGAAGCCTCCGTCGGCGTGGCTATACCGGCAAAGATGGAACCAAGTACACCCAGAATCAGCGCAGCCGTGGGTACCACTGCCTTGGCCACTTCCCAGACAATACTCCAGGATACTTTCAGGGTACCTTCAGGCACCGGCGCAATGTGAGGCTGCAACATGGGACGGAGAATGGCATAGGCCACGTACATGGCGCCCAGCATTAAACCGGGGAAGAACGCGCCCATAAACAGATCACCCACCGATGCTTCTGGCACCGCCAGCCTGTCCGCCATCAACACCAGCATGATGGATGGCGGGATCAGGATCCCCAGGGTGCCTGTGGCGCAGGCAGTGCCTACGGCAAATCCCTTGTCGTACTTGTTCTCCATCATCACCGGCAGGGAGAGCATGCCCAGAAGCACCACAGAGGCGCCGATGATACCGGTGGTGGCCGCCAGCAATACACCGATGACAATGACCGTGACCGCATAGCCGCCGCGAACCGCGCCAAAGAGTTTTACCATGGCATTCATCAGTCGTTCGGCAACACCGGACTGGTCAAGCATGATGCCCATGAAGATAAACATGGGCAGAGCCACAAGGGTCTCGCTGTTTACGACCTTCCATATCCGCTCAGGCACCAGCCCCATGGAGGAGGGATAATCAAACCACAGATTGGCGCCAAAATTTTCAACAGCCACCACACCGACAACCGTCCAGATGACTGCGGTGCCACCCAGGACCCAGGCCACCGGAAAACCGGTCATCAACAATGCCCCGAACGTCAGGAACATGCCGATTACAAATAGGGTTTCAAGCTCCATCAGGACGCATCCTCTTTCTTGTTATTGCCGGACTCGACCCGGATTGGCTTCGGAAAGCCGAAAAGCAGAGCAGTTACTTTCAGCAGACGGGACAGGGCAGCGATGATCAGAAGCACAAAAGACAGAGCCAGAACGCTCTTGAGAATCCAGCGGTAAGGAAGCCCGGCAGGTGCCTGACTGGTCTCACCCTGTTGCCAGGAACTGAAGGCGTAGGGAACCATTTCGTAAACCGCCAGCCCGAGAAAAGGTAACAACAGGAATACCAGGCCGAACAGTTCGATCCAGGCCTGGCCTCTGAGCGACAGGCGTTCATGAATCACGTCCACCCTCACATGATCATCCGTCACCAGTGTGTAGCCCAGCCCCAACAACCAGCCGGCACCAGCCAGGTGCCACTGGACTTCTTCGAGCATTACCGAACCCTGCCCAAAAGCATAGCGGCCCACCACTGCATAGATGATCACGCCGGTGACCACCACCCAGAGCCAGGAAGCACTCTTGCCAATTGCCGAAATTGCACCGTCTATAACCTGGCTGGGCCAGGTTGTGGGAAATTCCGTGTGATGATGAATGAACTTACCGGCGTCGGACACGGATGCCCGCACATCCTGCGGTGAGTCTTTTCCAGACACTGTCATACAACAGTTCCTCGTTCAGAAAGCCTGTCGTGAAACAAGGATGGCCCCGAAGGGCCATCCAGACTTGATCACAGAACACCGGAGTTGTTTCCGGTGTTCAAGGTCAGCCCCCGACTTTACAGATCAGCCGGAACATAGGCGCGTGTATCCCATATCTTGTACGTTTCCATAAATTCCTGCTGGCTTTCGTAAACACGCTTGAAGTCGGCATCCTTGGACGCTTCTTCTTCCAGCACTTCCTCAGTAACCGCCTTCAGCTCTTTCAGGACATCGCGGGGAATCTGGTCAGCCTGAACCCCCTTGTCCTGGAATTCAGCAAGCACTTTGCCGTTCTTGTACTCACCCTCGGCGAGGCCACGGGTGGTAGCAGCGGTGCATGAAGCCTCAACCAGTGCTTTCTGCGCAGCAGTGGCTCTGTTCCACTCGTCCTTGTTGATCAGCATGTACTGGGCGGTGAACTGCTGGTGCCAGCCCGGGAACAGGTTGTACTTGACCACCTGATTGAAGCCGAGGATCTGATCGATGGCAGGCATGGAGAATTCGGTCGCATCAATGGTGCCTTTCTCCAGTGCCTGGTAAAGCTCACCACCCGGCATCATGGTGACGGAAGCTCCGAGTTTTTCCAGAACCTTGCCACCCAGACCTGCGAAGCGAATCTTCAGGCCTTTGTAATCTTCCAGTGTTTCGATTGGCTCTGAATACCAACCCGCTGTTTCAGGCCCGATAATACCGCACAGTTGGGCATGCACATCGAAGCCCTTGTTGGCGTAGGTTTCCTGCAGCATTTCATGACCGCCACCAAAGTAATACCAGCCAATGTAAGCCGGTGGCTTCATGCCGAAGGGTACAGCGGCAAACAGGGGAATCGCCGGGACTTTACCCTGGTCATAACCGATCCAGGTATAACCGGCAGAAACCTTGCCATCGGAAACAGACTGCAGAATATCGAAAGGTGGCACCAGCTTACCCGGCTCATAGACGCGAACCTGGATGCTGCCATCGGAGGCGGTGTTAAGGTTATCGGCAACCCAGGCGGCAGGTGAACCCAGACCCGGAAGATTGGTGGCGAAGGCGACCGGCATTTTCCAGCGCAGGTCATCCGCGAAAGCCGATCCCGAAGTCAGGGCGATCGCACCGGCGATACCGGTAAGGGCCTTGAAGAGTTTCATTGGCAAGTCTCCTAACATTGTTGTTGTATTCGGCCGCACAGGGGCATCCCGAGGGGCCTGATCCAAGTGTAGTCAGACATCGCAGGAAACGAGACAGACAAGATTTAATTTGGGTCCAACGAAAGCGCCAGTCTTGTTTTCTGCGTTGTTCTGACGTCCTGCAACCGGGATGTAGCAGACACTATGCCAATCATTTTTTTAATATATTAATCAGCAAGATAGAAATTCTCAAAAATGCACAACAATCAGGAACGTCCGGATTTCCGGACGCATATAGACGTCAGTCGTAGGGGTTTGTGCTGATAGCTGGACAGGTGTCCGGGTTTCAGGACATTTTCGCCAGCTTCTCATAAAGCACTGATCGTGAGATACCCAGCAGTTTGGCTGCACGGGTCCGGTTGCCACGGCTTGCCACCAGCGCTTCCTCAATAGCCTGTGCCTCGGCGTCAGCCAGGGTTTTGGCAAGGGGGCGCACTGGCTGCGGGACCAACGACGAGGCAGGCCTGTTGCCACTGCGGGGCAATACCTTGAAAATGGCATCGGCATCCAGCAAACCACCATCCTCCCCCATGGTCAGGGCCCGCTCCAGAACATTCCGCAGTTCACGGATGTTACCTGGCCAGTCGTAACCGCCCAGAGCAGCAACACCGGCATCAGTGATCTCTCCCCTCATGTCGAGGCCATCACAGATCTCACCCAGCAAAGCCTCACATAGCACACCCAGATCGGCGAGCCGATCCCGCAGAGGGGGAATGGGTATTTCCAGTACGTTCAGCCGGTAATACAGATCCGAGCGGAATTCGCCCTCGGCGATCATTGCCTCCAGGTTTCGGCTGGTGGCGGCAATGACGCGCACATCCACTGACGCCACCTTGTTCGAACCCAGGGGCTCAATTTCACCTTCCTGCAAAGCCCGTAGCAGCTTTGCCTGCAGCGGTAACGGCATATCCCCGACTTCATCCAGAAACAGAGTACCGCCGTTCGCCAGCTGGAACTTGCCCTCGCGGGTGCGTCGGTCCGCGCCGGTATAGGCCCCTGGCGCAACACCAAAAAACTCCGCTTCCAACAGGTTGTCAGGAATGGCCGCAACGTTCACACCCACAAACGGCTTCTCCGCACGCGTGGACACGGCGTGAATTGCCTGCGCCAGCACTTCCTTGCCGGTGCCCGTCTCACCCAGCAACAACACAGGCATATCCCGACCCGCCGCCAACCGGGCCCGGCGTTTAACCTCCAGAGCCGCGGGACTGGCTCCGACAAAGTCTGCAAGGTTGTAGCGGGTTCCCCGTGTCTTTTTCGCCAGCGCCTTGCGGGCCGCTGCCAGATCCTGATGCAGACGTCGATATTTGGCGACCAGTGGCGTCAGAGGCTGCAGATCGTCATACAGAACAAACGCCACCGCCCCCACAATCCGACCCTCGTCGTCATAGAAGGGCAAACGGGTTACCACCAGCTGTTGGTTATTGTGTTCCATGATGTCGAGCAAAAGCGGTTTACCCGTCTCCACCACTTCCGGCATACGGGTCCGGGGAATCACCTGGCGTACCGGCTTGCCAATCACACTGACAGGGTCACCAAGACCCAGCAGATGGGAATAACTGCTATTGATCCAGGTAATACGGCTTTCGTGATCCACCGCTATGGCGCCTGCACTGGCCTCTTCAAACATGGGGAACAGCGCTTCGATAAGGTCCCTGGTCAGGCCACTTTTATTATTCTCGCTAAACAGCTCTGTCATGTACCCTGCACCACCGGGTTGGATGTTATTCATGGCAATATCCATGGCACCCGGCGAACCGGGTGCAGTGACGGAAGTATATGGCTCCCCCGGAACGGGGGCAAATAATGACGGCCCGCAACCCCGGCAGGCCGCCTGAAGGGCGCTTCAGTCCGGGATCTTTACCTGATCATCGGCGAACACAATGCGGTCACCTACATCAGGATTGCCCGAAATCGGAGTCAGGTTGGCCTCCGACAGTGGTGTCGTAATGTCTCCCCGCGGCACTGTTCTGACCACCTGACTGGGTGGCAATGCCTGCTTGTCGGCAAGGTTGGCCCACACCAGATCCAGCGCCTGGAAGAAGTAATGGTGCAGGGGCACATACCGATCCGCCAGTCCCGGGAATCCATTCAGGACATCAAGATGGTGGGCATTGAGGATCTCATAGTACCGCAAATTGCTATTACTACCCTCTACCCGCTGGTTCAGGCCAAAATAGGGCCGGGATGTATGGTTGATGGGCAGGATGGCGTCAGCACGACCGGTTACGAAAACCGTCGGCTTACCCTGCAGGTTTCCAGTGGCGCGAATCTGGCCAATGCCATCGGCAATCCGGTCGGACATGTCAGCAGCGGCGCCGGAAAGCGGTACTCCAGAGACAACATCCGTCCCGACCGCGAGACTCCTCAGACACAACAGCGCATCCAGACCAAAATCCTGCTGGCTGGAACTGGGCGAGGCGCTGACTGCGAGGTTCGTGGGCTGACCTTCCGCATTGTCATACACCAGGTTCACCCCGGCACTGGGTGGAATACCATTGCTTGCCGAGAATAGCGCGGCTTCCTGGGCGTCGCTGAGCTGCGTAACCGCTCCCCCGGCTCCCGTGGCAGCGAGACTGATATTACACAGGCTGTCTTCCACACCGGCTTTGCCGTAGGCATTGGCGTAAGTCACGGAAATTCCCTGAGCCACCGACAGGCCGAAGTGCACGGGCGCAAGCAGGTTCTGTTCGGGCTGGATGCCCACCTCTTCTTCCAGGATGCGAAGTGCATCAGATGCCCGGTCATCCGTGGTAGCACCGGAAACCAGACCCTTGTTTGCCAGTGAGTTACAGATATTTTCTGCGATGGTGAAATTGTTGAACACAGCGTTCAGAGGTGCATCATCACGAATTTCCGGCGCAATATTCGCGCAACCCTGGTACACCGCCAGCGCCGTGGTGTAATCCAGCAGGCTACGACTGTGCTCGGCGAGCACAGGGCCGTCACCCTGACGGATGGTGAAGCTGGTATCCACCTGCGGGTTAACGTTGGGTTCCGATACCGCCACGCCATCGATCAGCCCGCTATCATCCAGTTCCGCCGCGCGAACGGACGCACCGCCTCCATTTGAGACACTGGAAGCGATCACCAGGGTATTTTTCGGCTTCACCTTCACGACCTTGAGGCCGATGCCGGTTTCCTGTCCAAACTTCTCGTTCAACACGTAAAAGCCGAACTCGATCGACTGGAGTACATGCCGACCCCAGTCTGCCTCGGGATTGACACGGGAATGGGCATGTTTATAGGCAAAACGGTCTGGCCAGGTGGCGTCGAAATCCGCCCGCGCCTGGTCATCCAGATCGGCACGAAACTGCACCGGTTCATCGGCCTGGGTGAGTGTTCCATCGATACGTTGCGCGGCATTGGTGGCCAGATTATGGGAGCCGGTGCCAGTACCCTTGTCGGTATAAACCACCGCACATCCTTTCTTCAGGCCCCATTCACCGGCAGTGCCGATAGCTCCGTAGATACCCCGTGAACCCGACGAGGGCGCTGTAACAATGCAGGCCTGGTCCAGATCAAAACTGTCCGGAACCTGGACCATCACAGTCACCGGTACATCACTGTCCTCAACCGACATATAGGCCAGGTGCTCTTCCCCGGGGATCATGCCTTCGCCCCCATTGCCCACCTGGGGTCCGAAGAATTCGCCATAACCACCACCAGGCACGGTGTCCACCAGGGCCCGGTAATTATTGTAGATAGCCAACGTCCGCAATTCCTCGGCCGTTGGATTGATGGGATCGTCAAACGCAGGCGCTGTTCCACTGGCAAGGCCACTGGCGCCAAGCCCACCGGTCAGCAGGTCGTTGGTAGTGCCATCGTACTGACTTGATTGAACGTCGCCCTGAATGAAGTCCGGGAGCTGGTTGAACGGTAAGCCACTTTCCTTGCAGGCAGACACGGTTAACGTGACCGCACCGATTAACGTGCATTGCAGTAGTGTTTTCATGATCATTCCCTGTTGTTTTTGTTTGACACTGGGAACCCGGCGCACAAGAAGAACACCGGGCACCTGTTGTGCAGCCATGCGTATCCTGTGCCAAAAAAGCAGGTCTTTGATATTAAAGATGAAATGAAGAAACTTCTGAAATCCGGGAAGCTGGTTTCCGGATAACCGGACAATGCAGACCCGATGAGAAGACGAAAAAGCCTGCACTCAGCGCTCCAGGGACCGCGGCGAGCATCTGTAGCGATATCCGAACACTGTCCTGTTTGCCAGACAGTCCACATTTGATAGGCGCGATTCCCGCTGGGCCAGGCATCCACCAGCGGCATCTCCCCGTATCAGTTTGTGTCGCTCGGTAAACTGACGGAAAACGAATGAATCCCCTTTACCTGCTGGTTATTTTCGCTGGTGCCCTGCTGACTGCCTGCGCTTCTCACCAGAACGCACCGGAGCAGGTAGAGCAGGCACCGGAGACCAGCTTCAACACGTCAACAGGCATCACCTTTTCCCCGGATGGCTGGCCCCAGACCCTGAAGGCTGACCTCTACCTGCCCGAAGGCAACCAACCGCTCCCTACCGTGCTTCTTGTCCACGGCGGAGGATGGGAACGGCGCTCACGGGAGGATATGACGTGGATTGCCGAGCATCTTGCCGGCAGGGGTTTTGCAGTCATGAATATTGATTACCGGTTTGCGCCGGAGCACATCTTTCCCGCTCAACTGTATGATCTGCAGATGGCCATGCACTGGCTCCATGAAGAGGCAGATACTTACCAACTGGACCGGGACGCCTTCACAGCGTTCGGGTTCTCATCCGGTGCCCACCTCGTCAGCCTGATGGCACTGGTCGCCGAATCCCGACACCCGTTAAACCAACCTTACGGAGGTAAGCATGCCCGGCCAGTAGCCGTTGTTGCGGGAGGACTGCCCAGCGATCTTCGCGCCTTCGGCTCGGGAAAACTGATCCGCCAGTTTCTTGGTGGCGAACAGGAAGACATTCCCGGTGTCTACCGGGCTGCCTCACCGATTACCCACATTACTGCCGGCGCGCCGCCATTCTTTCTTTTCCATGGCGCCCAGGACATGCTGGTACCTTTCAGCCAGGCGAAAGAGTTCCGGGCCCGACTGACCGACCAAGGCGTTGAGAGTGAACTCTACCTGATGCATCTGCGGGGCCATGTCACCAGCTTCCTTACCGCCGGTAATGCGGTTGAAAAGGCCACTGGCTTTCTGGTTCGGCACACCCGGACCACCCGGGAAACAGTCAGAGCGGGCAATTAAAGGGTGACAAAAGGAGCTATGGTCAGCCCGAGAATGACAATAATGGCCAGGCAGGCTGCAATGGTCGTAACCGGCCTCTGCCGCAAACGGTGCCAGACCCCGCCTGTCCGCCCGGCCGCCAGATCCTGTTCGTAGATCTCGCGCTGGCGTTGCAGACGTTCCCGCTGGTAGTTATCCAGCAGTTCCCTCGCTCGCCGGGCCTCCTCGTCATCGTTAACCCAGAAACCACCCATGCTGATACCCCAACGGCTGGGCGGGGTTTCGTAGTAGGGCACATTGTGGGCCTCGAACAGGTCACGGATTTCATCCGCCTCGTCGTCGGGCACGTGACGCAGGTTCATCAGATGGTTGGTCATGTTATGTCTGGCACCAGGTTATGGGATACCCTTATCCTAGCATTCCAGGACGGCTCACACCGCCCAGTACACCAGGATAATCAATGCCAGACAGCGCCATTCGACGATTATTGGAGTTTGACAGCCAGGTCCAGCGGGACAGCGATCAGTCGCAGGCGTTCCTGCATCGGAGAGACCGCCGTTTCGCACTGAACTGCCATGACAAGGGCCAGCTTCCCAGCCCTGACCTATGGCTTGAGCATGTGCATCGACTACGGACACCGTTACCGACCGAAGACCCCTTGCGCCGGTGGCGGCATCTGACCGCAGGGTTTGCCATCGCGGGCCTGATCACCGGTGTTATGGCCATGCTTGGGCTTCTGTTTTACGACGGCGGCAATAGGATCAACCTGACGGTTATCCTGGCGTTCGTACTGCTCCAGTGTTTGCTGGCCGTAATCACTACCGTGCAGGCCTTTGCCGGCTGGCAGCCCTGGCGCTGGTTATTACGAAAGCTGTTCCGGACCCGCCCACCCGATGTACTGCGGCCACTGCAACCCATGCTGATGGCCCGTGCCGCCCACACCGGCGGGCTGATGTTTGGTCTGGCCGGACTGCTCACTCTGCTGGTACTTGTCGTGGTTCAGGATCTTGCGTTTGGCTGGAGTACGACCCTCGAGGCGGGGTCCGACAGCTATTACCAGCTGCTGGCAGCCCTCGCCAAGCCTTGGCAGAACCTCTGGCCCGCCGCATTTCCCGACCGGGATCTGGTGGAAGCCACACGGTTTTACCGCAGTGGCAGCGATGGCTCCGGGAATCCCGCACTCTGGGGCCAGTGGTGGCCATTTGTCGCCATGGTCTGGAGCACCTATGTGATCCTGCCAAGGCTGGTGCTACTGGCTCTTGCAACTATCCATCCCGGCATAAGGGCCCGCAGGGAACTTGCCCGGCATCCCGGAATGATTGCCCTGCAATACCGTATGGAAACCCCGGCCCTGGATACCGGCAACCTTCATAATGATGCTGCCGACCAGCCCGACACCAGCACCAATGGGCAGTTGCACCCGCTGCCTGGAGGACAGGTCCTGATCCGTTGGGCCGGTGCCGGTGAACCCGAACTTCCCGATGCCCTGACTGTGGGCTACCAGGACGTGCTCGCAGCGGGTGGCAATGCGTCCCTTGAGCATGATGACCATGTCATCCAGAAGGCAGGTCAACTGCTTGCTGGCGCCGCCGAACCGGCGGTGGTGATCGTTACCCGCAGCTGGGAGCCGCCAACCGGTGAATTGGCGGATTTTCTGCACGGCGCCCGAAAGTCCTGGCCGCCAACCACTCTGGTTGCCCTGGTGCCAGTGGCTGCAGAACCAGACCAGCCGCCCCCTGAACATCAACTGAACCAATGGCTGCGCTTCGTCGACAGGTTCGCAGACAGCCGGATCGTCGTCAGCGCTCCTGATATGGCTTCACCGGAGGCCCGCATACACCGCGCTCTGCAGGACGGATACCAATCATGAGAGCGCCAGTGTTTGCCGTGGTTGGCCATCCCAACAAGGGAAAATCGAGCATTGTCGCCACCCTGTCACAGAACGATGCCATCGCAATCGCCCTGGAACCGGGAACGACCCGACAGTGCCAGGAATACCCGCTGACAGTGGATGGCCAGATCCTCTACACCCTGGTTGACACTCCCGGTTTCCAGCGTCCCCGCCGTGTACTCGAGTGGCTGGAAGCCCACAGCGTAACCGCCTCGGACCGGGCAGAAACCGTAAGGGCATTTGTGATCCAACATCGTGGTGATGGCGGATTCACCGATGAGTGTGAATTGCTGACACCACTGATCGAGGGCGCGGGCATTATTTACGTGGTTGACGGCTCTGTACCCTACAGCGCACAGCATGAAGCCGAAATGACCATCCTGCGCTGGACCGGGAGGCCCAGCCTGGCGCTGATCAACAGCATCGGTGAGGATGATTACAGCGACACCTGGACAATGGCGCTTGGCCAGTTCTTCCAGGTTGTCCGCAAATTCGATGCGGTTCGCGCTCCATTTCAGCAACATATCAGCCTTTTACGGGCGTTTGGCCAGCTTGAGCCCGCCTGGGAAGAACCCCTGGAGAAGGCAACCGCCTTTCTCCTGGCCCAGCGGCGTCAACGCAGGACCGAAGCGGCTGCCCTGATCGCCCGCACCCTGGAAGAGATGATGTCGTTCCGCGAGAAACGAACGCTGACGACACTACAGACCAGTGAACTGTCCGATGAGGAACTGGCCAGGCAGTTGCGAGCCAGTTGGTATCACAACCAGCGAAAGCGGGAGCAGCATCTGCGAATTGCCATCGAAAAACTCTATGAGCATCACCGCGTGGAGCGCCAGGAAGCCGAACTCGAATGGCACAATGAGCATGACCTGTTCAGCGAGGACAGCCGCAAGGCCTGGGGCGTTAACCGCCGCTACCTGGCGACAGCCGGATTCGGAGCCGGCGCTGTGGGCGGCGCGGGCGTGGATGCACTGGCCCTTGGCCATTCATTGGGAGCCGGTACACTGGTCGGCGGATTGATCGGCGCTGCGGGCAGCTATTTTTATGGCGACCGCCTGACTTTACCGGTACTGAATACCGGTGTACTGAGCAACGGGCTCAGAACCGCCACTTTTGGTCCTGTACAGGACAGCCAGTTCGGCTATGTTGTATTGGGAAGGGCGATCAATCACTGGTGGCATATCAGCCACCGCAATCACGCCGGTCGCGAACTGCTGGACCTGGCGCCGGCAGATAACCACTGGCTGGAGCACCTGGACCGGGCCAACCGACAGATCATTCACCGTGCCCTTGAACGCTGCCGTAAACAGCGAGCTCTGGACGACAGAACCCGGATGGCATTGACCACGGCCATTGAACAGGCCATGGGCGCCTACGACGACTGGCGGTTGAACCGAACCTGACCAGGACGTGTATACTAAAGAACTGCTCCACCAAAAAACGAGGGATAAGTATGAAAATTGTACGAGTTGAGGACATCATCGGCACCGAGCGGGAAGTCACCGGACCGGGCTGGACCAGCCGCCGTATGCTGCTCAAAAAAGACGGCATGGGCTTCTCGTTTCACGAGACCATTATCCCTGCCGGCGCCGAACTTAACCTCTGGTACAAGAACCATCTGGAAGCAGTTTACTGCGTCGCGGGCAACGGCACCATTACCGACAAGGAGACCGGCGAAACCCACGAGATATCCGACGGCACCCTGTACGCACTGGACAAGAATGACCCCCATACTCTCCGTGGTGGAACCGAAGACATGCGCCTGATCTGCGCCTTCAACCCGCCCGTCACCGGCCGCGAAGTCCATGACGAAGACGGCGCCTATACTCTGGACACCAGCGACATTTAAGCCCCGCCACCGTGGCTGAATCCTCAGATACCACCGCACCGCCACCCGTAGCAAAGTTGCTCCCGGTGGCGGTTCTGCTTTGGCTGGCCGGCATTTACCTGCGTATACCGATATTGGTGGCACCGCCACTGGCTCCGTTCATCAGCGATGAACTCGGCCTCTCCCAGGCCCTGACCGGGGCACTTACTACCCTGCCCATACTGATGCTGGCCATCGGCTCCATGCCCGGCTCCCTGGCCATCGCCCGGCTGGGCCCACGGAACACACTGGCCCTGGCCATGATGATCATGGTCATCGGCTCGGCCGGCCGCGGCCTCTCCCCGGACACCGTCACCCTGATGCTGGCCAGCGCCGTCATGGGCCTGGGCATTGCCATGATGCAGCCATCTTTGCCCGCACTGCTACCCAGATGGCTGGAACCCCACCACCTCGCCATCGGCTCCGCCATCTACATGAACGGCATGCTGATGGGAGAGTTCATCGGCGCGGGCATCACCCTGCCGGTATTGATGCCGCTGATGGACGAGAGTTGGCGAGCGACTCTGCTGGCCTGGTCATTGCCGGCTTTACTGGTGGCCGCAGCGCTGTTCCTGCCCAAAAGAGAAATGTCGCGGCCGGTAAAAAAACCCGCATGGCTGCCTGACTGGAAAAACCCCCTCACCCTGAAAATAGGCCTCCTGCTCGGCCTGTCCGGCTCCCTGTTCTTCGGCCTCAACGCCTACATGGGCAACCTGCTGGAACAACAGGGCAACTTCGACATGCTTGCGGACGCCCTGTTCTGGTACAACTTTGCCCAAGTGATCGCATCGCTGGTTATGCTGAAAATGGCGAGATACTGGGTGGGCCGGAAATTTCCCATCATCGTGACCGCGAGTTGCAGCATCATCGGTACAGTTGGCACGCTGTTGTTTACCGGCTCGTGGGCTATCGCAAGTGCAACGTTCATGAGCTTTACGGCGGGTATTCTGCTTATTCTGCTGGTGGCGTTACCACCGGTACTGGTGGAATCCAAAGAAACCGGAAGATTGTCAGCAGGAAACTTCCTGGTCGGCTATACCCTGGCGTTTTCAGTTCCCATGATTGGCGGCTTGTTAGCCGACTGGGGCAACGACGCCCGATACGCCGTGGGTTTCATCATCGCCTACTGCGTTCTGGTACTTCCCCTGACATTTACCCTGGACCTGAAACGACAAAAGGGCCAACCCGAGGGTTGACCCTTTGTTTGGTGCCATTGATCTATGCTGTGCCTGGCCGCGGGGTGGGAGGTATATTTTCCTTGGAAATGGAACTGGCTTCGCTCAGACACCCATTTCTGGCTGAAAATATACCTCCCACCCCACGTCCTTACCTCAAGCTTAGATGTAATAGTCCTTCAAGGGAGGAAACCCGTTGAATTCAATGGCGCTGTAGGTGGTCGTATAGGCACCCGTAGACAACCAGTACATTCTGTCTCCAATCGCCAGATTCAACGGCAACGGGTACTTGTGGTGCTCATACATAATATCGGCGCTGTCACAGGTCGGCCCTGCGATCACACAATCTTCGCCTTCTCCGGATTTTTCGGTGTAGATCGGGAACTTGATGGATTCGTCCAGGGTTTCGATCAGGCCACCGAATTTACCAACATCCGTAAATACCCAACGGTGCAAGGCAGTGCGCGACTTACGGGAAATCAACACCACTTCACTGACCAGAATACCGGCGTTGGAAATCAACGAGCGGCCCGGCTCGATAATAATTTCCGGCAAATCATCACCAAAATCCTCATCAAGGAAACGCTTGATCTCCTCAGCATAGGTTTTCAGGTCATTGGTGCGGGTGATGTAGTTGGCGGGAAAGCCGCCGCCCATGTTGATCATCTTCAGCTCGATGCCGTCTTCTTCCTTCAGGCGCTCGAAGATCACTTTCACCTTGCCCAGGGCCGCGTCCCACGCGCCGATTTCCCGTTGCTGGGAACCCACGTGGAAAGAGACACCGTAAGGCACCAGGCCCAGGTCACGGGCGAGGATCAACAGGTCCATGGCCATGTCGGTCTGGCAGCCAAACTTGCGGGAAAGGGGCCAGTCGGCGGTCAGGGTGCCTTCGGTGAGGATGCGAACATACACCTTCGAGCCCGGGGCAGCCTTGGCGATGTTCCGCAGGTCCGCTTCGGAGTCGGTGGCAAACAGCCGCACGCCCTTTTCGTAGAAGGTGCGGATGTCCTTTGCCTTCTTGATGGTGTTGCCGTAGCTGATGCGATCGCCGGTTACGCCCAGACCCATGACCTTTTCAAGTTCATACACAGACGCAATATCAAAGCTGGCACCCTTGTCCCGCAGCATGGTCAGAACCTGCGGGGCCGGGTTAGCCTTGACCGCGTAGTAGACGTTGGCATAGGGAAAGCCTTCCACCAGTTCGTCGTACTGACGGTCGATGGTGGCGGTGTCGATCACCACGCACGGAGTTTCCTTGGTATCGGCAAAAGCCTTGATACGGGCAAAGGTCTCGGCGTCGTAGTAATCAGCGATGATGGCGTTGGCAGACTCGGTCATGGATGGATTTCCCCGGTGAATTCGCGCGATCATCGGGCTTTTTCGCCGGCTCGGATATGAGCATATCTACCCATACTCCCACGCCAGCTTTCAGCCCGCCCCGAACTACACCGCAACCGGCCAAAGCGGCGCCGGCCCGGTAGGTCCGTCGGGATCTTCCGGCTCGGCGTGTTGCTGCAGGTAGTCGAGAATTGCAGTCTTCAGATCGCTTCCCTGTCCCAGCCCCTGGTTTCCGAATAACCGGTTGAACTCGAGCACGTAGGGGTAGCCTTCCACCAGGGCAATGTCGAAACCGGCATGATCCACACCCAGCTCCCGTGCCAGACGCAACGCCAGATCCGTTACCACGGACGGCACCCGGCCCTTATCGATACGTCCGCCCTGCGACACGTTATTGTAGAATCCCTGATCCGCCTGCGTCCGCCAATAGGCAGAGACCACCCGGTCCCCGACAATCACCACCCGCACATCCCGGTCGATCGGCAGGTATTCCTGTGCATACAGCACAGGGGTCTTCTCACAGTAACGTTGCCAGTCGGCCCGGTTCTCGATCAGCCATACTCCTTCGCCCATGCTCGCCTTCGGTAACTTGGCCACAAACGGCAGTACCATGGCATCCCAAACCGCCTGTTGTTCCTCGGGGCCATTGGCCTCTATCAATGTCCATGGCGTGTGCTCCGGAGCCACCACCTGGAAAGCACGGGTCATCTCCACCTTATCGTGGCCAATGCGATAGCTGGCAACGCTGGGAAACACCCGGCATTTCAAACCATAGACCAGGGCGTTCAACTGCCAGTATTCCGGGAACAATACCCAGTCTGCGTCTCTCAGCAGTTCCTTGTGGGCCAGGAACTGTTCGGGTTTGAGTACTTTGGTGTCCGGGAAGCCAAGGGTTCGGAATATGTCGAAGGAAACCAGTTTCATGTGCGTGGGTGCTTGGTTGAGTTGGTCGCATTTTATACGGGTTTTGGTTGGGTGCAATGGTTATTCGCTTGGTAGGACTGTTGGAGTTGGAGGAGGGGTATGGGGGTGTTTTATTTTTCAAATGAAAATGAACTCGCTTCGCTCAGACACCATTTTCTTTATTGAAAAATAAAACACCCCCATACCCTTAGGTAACTCCAGTTGTCGCTACGAACTGCCTGGATTTTGCCCGGGCTTATCTGGAAATCTGTTATCTCCACACCTGCAAGGGTGTCCATCCGAAAAGATCTGAAGTCAAACCACAGCCCAACCAACGCTTTCAGTAACGACATCACCATTTTCAGCAAGAGCGGGGTGGTGGGGGTATTTTTCCGCCAGGAATGGGTGTCTGAGCGAAGCGAGTTCCATTCCCAAGGAAAAATACCCCCACCACCCCGATCCCCACCAAAATCACCAGTCCTACCAGAAGCCAGAGCCCAAAAAACTGACAGAAATCATTGCCACCACAACAAACTTACCCTAACCTTGAACGCGAACTATTATCATTATTGATATCGACAAGGAGAAAGCGATATGAGAAAACAGACCCTGGCACTGCTCGCCTGTGTTGCCCTGACGCTTCCAGTGTCTTCGTTTGCTGACGAGGTTGAACACTATGAAGGCAAGGAATCCGCCAACCTGAAAGAAGCCGTGGCCAATTTTTCCGAGTACAACGAAAAGCTCGAGAAAATCCTGGACGGAGAACTGACTCCAGAAGCCATGAACGAGATCCATCAGCTTACCTACACGCTGGAAAACGCCCTCGGCACCATCAATGAGGAATTTGACGAACTGGCGGAAACGCTGGAAGAGATCCACCTGGCCTCGGAGAGTGCCGATACCGAAGGCGTCGCCAGTAATGGCAAAGAGTATCTGGAAACCAGCCGCACGGTGATTGAATAAACCTCGCGGACAACCGGTATTCCCGCTGCTACCCTTGAACCTGAATGGCAGGGAGTAGCAGCGATGACCCGTTTTGATGACAGAGCACAGGAACTACTGAACCGGCTCCGGGAGGATTACGAGTCCGGGGCCACTGCACTGGCCCTGGACACGCTCCGGGGCCTGGCGGCCTATGTGGAGGCAACTGACCCGCATCCGACCGATCTCACCCCTCTGCTGCATGAACTCCGCAACGCCCGCCCCAGCATGATTGTCATTGGTAACGCCATGGCGAAGGTGGAGGCGCTGTTAAATGGCGGCGACATGCCCCAAGCTGTAGTCAACCAGGTTACCCGTGAACTGGACAACGCCGGTTCAGCCATAGCCAGGCATGCCATCAGTAAGATTCCCGCCAATGCCGTAGTCATGACCCACAGTGCCAGCTCGGTTGTGCTGGCACTGTTTCGTTTGCTTGCCCGGAAGCAGCACCGGTTTTCCGTTATCTGCACCCAGAGCAGTCCCGGCATGGAGGGGCACCAACTGGCGCTCGCCCTGAACGATCTGGGCATTGCTGTCACGCTGATTACCGATGCCCAGATGGGCCTGTTCGTATCCCGGGCGGATGTGGTGATAACCGGTTGCGATACCTGGCTGGCGGATGGGCACTTCATCAATAAGAGTGGGACCTGTCTGCTCGCCCTGGCGGCCCGCGCCCACCACAAACCGTTCTGGGTGCTGGGAGACAGTTTCAGGAAAAGTGACCAGGCCAGTGATGACGTCACTCTGGAAGAAATGCCGGTAAGCGAATTGCACGCACCAGAAGGGGACTGGATTACCCCCCGGAACATCTATTTCGAAACCGTTCCGGAATCCCTGGTGACGGGCGGGATCAACGAGCAGGGCGCTTTTTCGTTCCCTGACTCGCCTCAGCAGTAAACGGGTCCTCCGGCCAGGGGTGTTTCGGGTAGCGCCCGCGCATGTCCTTGCGTACTTCCGGGTAGGCATTGCGCCAGAAGCTGGCCAGGTCCGCGGTGACAGCCAGTGGGCGTTGCGCCGGGGAGAGTAGATGGATAACGACGGGTATCCGACCACCGGCCACAGTCGGAGTCTCCGTCCAGCCGAACAGGGCCTGGAGTTTCGCCGCCAGCACCGGGCCGCTTTCGCCGGTGTAGTCCAGCGTTACCGACTGGCCGGTAGGGATAGTCAGGTGGGTTGGCGCCAGCTCATCCAGCGCTTTTTGTTGCCGGTAATCCAGCAGGCTGGCAAGGGCCTGACAAAGATTGAGCTTTTCAAGATCACGCCAGCGAGTCATTCCTGCCATGAAGGGCCCAAGCCAGGCTTCAAGGTTGTCCGTGAGCCAGCGTTCGCCAACCTCCGGCCATTCTTCCGGGAAACAACGGGCCAGCAGGGCGACCCTGGCAAGCCACTGCTCTGCAGAGGGCGTCCAGGGCAGGCTTTTGAGACCCTTTTTTCTTACCGCCGCAAGCAGCCCCTGCTGTACCAGCTCGGCAGACGGAGCAGGCAAGGCCGTTTCTTCCAGCACCAGCTGCCCCAGTTTTCTGACACGGCGGGCCACGACTGTTCCGCGGCTGTCGTCCCAGGCCGCTTCCTCCCGTTCATGAATATGATTGGCAAGGTCCTGTTCCAGTAGCGCAGGGTCAAGCGGTGCGGCCAGATAGATTGTCGCCTCCCTGGCCTCGCCATCAAGCTCGGCCGTCGCCAGCCATTGGTGTCGGGCCAGCGGGTCGTCGTCCCGAAGGGCCGCACCTCGCCCGTTACTGAGTTGGTATCGGGGAGCGTCTCCGCGGCGTTTACGGGCAACCCGGTCCGGATAGGCCAGGGCAAGCAGACGACCCACTTCGTCGTCGGCGGGCATCTCGTTCGGGCGCTCCAGATGACCGGCCAACCGCGACACCGACTTGCCAATGGCTTTTACCCTTGCCACATCGATCCCATATCGAGGGCCCTGCCCCCGAAGGATCCGTACCCGTTCCTGCATGTCCGCTCCGGCTGATCGCCCGGCCAGATCCCGTTCTTCGAGCAAAGCTGCAAGCTCCGCCGCGAGATAACCATGGCCCAGGTCACGAGCCCGGAGAATCATATGGGCCAGCCGCGGGTGCACACCCATATCCCGCGCTGCCTTGCCGTGTTCGGTTATCGCCCCGTCGACATCAAGCATATCCAGCCATTGCAGCAACTCCACAGCCTGCTGCCAGTGTGCTGCAGGCGGCGGATCAATCCAGTCCAGCTGTTCCGGCGACCGTGCACCCCACTTGGCCAATTCCAGCACCAGAGGCGCCAGATCGGCCTCCTGTATTTCCGGCGGGGTGAATTCCGCCAGACCAAATTGGGCCGACTCACTCCACAACCGGTAGCAGCAACCCGGTTCGATTCGGCCGGCGCGCCCCTTACGCTGCTCCGCCGATGCCTTTGAAACCCAGCCGGTCACCAGCCGTGTCATGCCGCTGTTGGCGTCGAACACAGCCCGGCGCTGCTGGCCACTGTCGATAACCACACGGATACCCTCGATGGTCAGGCTGGATTCCGCAATGGCGGTAGCCAGGACTACCTTGCGATAACCCTCGGGCGCTGGCGCAATCGCGCGGTCCTGTTCGTCGTTCTTCAGGTTGCCGTAAAGGGGGGCGACAATTACGCTGCTGTGTACCTGTCCCTGAAGCTGTCTTTCGGCCCGTCGTATTTCCCCGGCACCCGGAAGAAATACCAACAGCGACCCGGTCTGGGCCTCCAGCGCCTCCTGAATCACCGACACTACCTGCTCTACCATCCGGCCATTTCGGGGAAGCGGTCGATAGGCCACTTCCACAGGAAAAGCACGGCCTTCACTGGTCAGTACCGGTACGTCGCCCAGCAGGCGTGCAATGGGAGCGGTATCCAGGGTTGCCGACATGACGATCACCCGCAGATCCTCCCGCAACGCCTGCCGCGACTCCCGCACCAGAGCCAGACCTAAGTCAGCCTGCAGGGATCGTTCGTGAAATTCGTCGAAAATGACCACTGCATAGTCTTCCAGCACGGGATCGTTCTGGATCAGCCGGGTAAGAATGCCTTCCGTCACCACCTCAATCACGGTCGCGGAGCTCACCCGCGTATCCAGCCGCGTTCGATAACCCACCGTCTGGCCGGGTTTCTCCCCCATCTGCCCGGCCATATACCGTGCCGCCGACCTGGCAGCCAGCCGTCTCGGCTCCAGCATCAGAATCCTGCGGCCTTGTCGCCAAGGTGCATCCAATAACGCCAGGGGGACCCTGGTGGTTTTGCCGGCACCGGGTGGGGCCTGGAGCAGGACCGTGGTTTCGGATTCCAGGGTTTTCAGGAGGTCCGGGATTATTTGGGTGATTGGGAGCATTGGTTCTGCTTTGGTCAAGACTGGTCGGGTTGGGGGAGGGGCGTGGGGGGGGGTTTTTTTTTTTTTTTTTAATTAAAGTTTGAGGAAAGACCAAAAAAGCATCATAACAAAAAAAAACCACACACCACAAACAAAAAGAGTATATAACTTACAGAAAAAAATGT
>NZ_JASSVS010000008.1 GCF_030250645.1 Marinobacter azerbaijanicus | reverse complement strand
CTCCGGTGGGTGATGCGTTAAGAAAAAAGGTGTTCACGTTCAGCCAGAATGGGCGTTCACGTTCGCCGGAATATGCAAAGAAAGCTTGCCACCGGATGAAGGTGAGCCACTCGTCCTAAAAGCGGACAGAGGCACTGTTACGTTTGTCTCGGGTACTGGGAATATTTTCCGGAAATGTAAGCTCACAGTCAGGCTATCCGTCTCTAATAATGCCGACAAAGCCCTTGCTCTTGACAAGATAGCAATCAGTTTGAACAAGGGTTCTTCTTGGGTAAAACTGAAAGGCCGACCAAAGCTGATTTGGGGTTCAGGAGAGTCAGTAGGGTCTTGCGCAGAAATTGGCCCAAAGGAATCCAAAATTCTAGATGTTCACCTTGAAGGTGAGGGCGATATCGAGGACCGAGTAAAGTTGGCCAAAGCGCTGCGTGAGTCTCCGATTCTAGGCGCTTCATTGACTGCTGAATACTTTTTGGAAGGAGAGCGGTCGGCTATAGCGGTCGATTTTGAGTACGATGCAGAAAAGCTCATTGAACGCATGCGGAGTAGCTGGAGCCGAAGCAGTTTACGGGATGCCATTAAAGAGCTTGATCAATCGTAATGGATTTTGACTAGCGACCAGACAACTTGGGACACTGGGACAGATCTATTTTGCAATGCATTGCAGCTTCGCCTCCATTCTTACGCCACCCATGCTACGGGCGCTGAGCTCTCAGATCGACTGGTGCCGGTAACCATCATTTGCTAACGTGCAAAATGTCCAGGAGGACATTACCTGTCAATCCACAAAAGGAATTGGATCATGGATCACAGTGACCGTGAGCACGTCTCTGCTGCCATCAACTTTTTCTGGGGCGATGGCACTGCCTCACCTGAATCCGTCAATGAGCGATCCGCTGAGGTCGTCTATACCGCAGTGATCGAGTCTCAATCGTGCTCAGCTTCCATGGACCTGGTTCCCAGGCCGAGCGGCGGCAAGCCAGGACTTTCCTATATCGTGAAGCAAGTGGCTGGCATCGGTAAGAACATTGCTGCCGGTAACAGCCAGACTTACTACATTTGCAAGCTGCAAGTGAGCCAGAACTTCCGCTCTGAAATCCACATGGCACTAAAGGGAATTTGATATGTTCAAGATTGGATTGGTAGCGGTTGCTTTGAGTCTGTCTTTCGGAGTTCAGGCTGGTGATCACGTCGAACTCGTTTATTCCGGCTTGAGATTCAATATTCCGACAGGCTTCACCGTTGTTGGTGACATTGGCGACAGTCAGAACATGCTGATATTTCGGTATGGTGATGAACCCGGTAAACAATTTCTGGCGTTCGCAGACATGACTGACGATCAAACGGTGGCTTACGGCTGCCCTTCAGGCACATTCTTTGAGGCGGTTTTTTTTGAGGCAGCTGCAGCTGAGTGTGATCAGACGTTGATCCAAGCCATGCAGGAGAACTTTGTCATTGGCCGAGACGTGGCTACCTGGTCGCAGGATACCTATTCCCTCGCCTACTCCGACCACGGGAACAAGGCCTTCCTTTTTGTTATTGGCGAAGATGCAAAGCTGCTCAGGATTGACTCCGACTTCCTTGATGGCGAATCACTCAAACGCATCGTTGAAGACATTTAACGATCGTGATATTTCCTCGGCAAGTAGAAGGCAAGGTTTGAGAGCTAGGGCCCAAAGGGTACCTTTTAAGGAAATCAGTCATCCAGGCATCTGTTCGTCAACTATCGGAGAGCGCTATGGCAGGTGGATGGTCACGTGATGGTGCGGTTCAGGATCAGATTGACGCAAGCGTTGAGGATGAAGTTCAGCGAGCCCGCAGTGAGCTGAACCGGGGCGAGAGCGCCAAGGAATGTGAGGAGTGTGGCCGCCCTATTCCCGAAGCCCGCCGCAACGCGATTCCGGGCGTTCGGCTTTGCGTCGAATGCCAGGCCGTACTGGAAAAACAAAAAACCCAATCAGGCGGCATTAATCGCCGTGGCAGCAAGGACAGCCAACTGCGCTAGCCTGAATCCCGTGCGCCGCGTCTGGATATCGTCGGCTCGTTCTTGGTGGCAGAGATCTTGTGCTGGCGCTGTACCCCCACTCGAAGATTGGCGTTGAAATGAAGCAAGCCGTTCTTATACCACTGTTCCTGTTTTTAGCGGGCTGCGCCTCCACGGAAGTGACGGAAAACGACACTGGATTTGCGCAATCGCCCAATCTGGATGCGTTCGTCGGTTGTTACAGGAACTGCAGCAACCCATCGGACGGCTCAGCGCCCGTGTGTCTGACCTCCATCCTCTGGCCGGACGTGTTTACTTCGGAAGCAAGGCCGGAGGCGGTCAGCATTCAGAAAGGCGATGGCAACAGTTTGATCGCGTCTGCGATCTCAGAGGGTGCTGTACTCAAACTATCCAGATTCCGGGAAGGAGAAGATTTCGAGTTCAAGGCTGGTCTGCTTGAGCTGAAGCGAGAATACGTGGCCTCCGGTGCCGGGCAGCCTGGCAATCCCTTCATTGGTGTGGTGACCAGCAAGACGGTCCTAGGGCTGGATACCTCTGGCCATGGCCGCATCAACCAATCGACTGCCTTCGCCGGGACTGGCTTTTTGATCATACCCGTTGCCGGAAAAACATTGCATACACACAAGATTGAACGGGCACCAAGAGCTCTGTGCGGGAACATTTAGGCGTCGAGAAACCGGGAAGTTTAATGCATAGGGCCTGCCTGCCAGCACCCGTGCACCTATACTGGATAGCAAACCACCAGAGAAACGCCATGGAAAACAATTCAACAAGCCTGAGCATGACCGTTCTGATGACGCCGGACAAAGCCAATTTCTCCGGCAATGTGCACGGCGGCACCCTGCTGAAGTACCTGGACGAAGTCGCCTATGCCTGTGCCAGCCGTTACGCGGGGACGTATGTCGTTACCCTGTCCGTCGACCAGGTGATGTTCCTCCAACCCATCCACGTGGGCGAGCTGGTCACCTTCCTTGCCAGTGTGAACTTCACCGGCCGCACCTCAATGGAGATCGGCATCAAGGTGGTTGCCGAGAACATCCGCGACAAGTTGGTTCGCCATAGCAACAGCTGCTTTTTTACCATGGTGGCGGTTGATGACAACGGCAAAGCCGTTGCCGTGCCGCAGCTGGTTCCACGTACCGATGATCAGATCCGGCGATTTGCCAACGGGAAGGAACGCCGGGCAATTCGTGCCGAACTCGAGGAACGCTACAGGGCGCTACATAAAAAATGAGACCGGCGCCCGAGACGCGAACCAGCTTCTCAGGAAAGTCAGTGTTCGCCCTTTGAAAAACCCGGGACAGATATATTTTGCTGATTTCATAACCCTATGGTTTCAAGAAAGCTTGTAAAGTACCTCAGTAACAACGTTGGCCAGAGTTTTCTAGTCTCCCCGTTTCAGTCCCCGCTGAAGGCGTGGGCACTGGCGCCAGTGTTCGCAATCATAGCGGTGTCTGTCGGTTTCGGCGCCGGTTTGTTTCAATTGGGGTGGCTGGATTCGCCAATCACGCCCGTGCTACCCATCCTATTGTTTGTCTTCCCGTCGCTGCTCGAAGAGGCCTTCTTCCGGGGCGTACTGATACCGCGAAACATATTGGCGTCGGGGCACGCAAAGGCTGCCTGGAGTGTGGCAATCAGCACGTTGATATTCGTTGTGTGGCATCCGCTCAATGCGCTGGCGTTCAACCCCACGGCTATTTCTCTGTTCCTGAATCCATGGTTTCTGGTTATCGTAGGCGCTATGGGTGTCACCTGTGGCTACGCTTATGTGCTTTCCCGGTCTATCTGGGTTCCGGTAATTATTCACTGGGCTGCGGTAACGGTTTGGGTACTTTTTCTTGGTGGCAGAAATCTTGTACTGGAGTTGTAATCACTATGACGGAATCCAAACAGGTCACAGGCCTTTCGCCAGACCACCTTGCTCACATTGAAGACCATCTTGACCGCCGCTATATCCAGCCGGGGAAATTGCCCGGCACGCTGACTCTGGTCGCCCGGCGTGGGGAGATTGCCTATCTGAAAGCTCAGGGGCTGATGGATGTGGAGCGCAACAAGCCGGTCTGCCGGGATACGGTGTTCCGCATTTATTCCATGACCAAGCCGATTACGTCTATCGCCATGATGCAGCTCTATGAGCAGGGGCGGTTTTTGCTGGATGATCCCGTACACAAGTATATTCCGGCCTGGAAGAACCTGCGGGTTTACAAAAGTGGTGTCTATCCCAACTTCCTGACCACACCTGCAACCAGCACCATGACCATTCGCGACCTGTTTACCCATATGTCAGGCCTGACCTACGGGTTCATGAACCGCACCAACCTTGACGCCGCCTACCGGGAGCTGAAGCTGGATGGCAGCCGCAATATGACACTGGAAGCGTTGGTCGCTCATCTGGCAGAACTGCCGCTGGAGTTCTCACCGGGTACCGCCTGGAACTATTCGGTCAGCACGGATGTGCTGGGGCATCTGGTGCAGTTGCTGGCTGATAAGCCATTTGATGAGTATCTGCGCGAGCATATCTTTGAGCCATTGGCCATGCCCGACACCGGCTTCCACATTCGTGACGATCAGCTTGACCGTTTCGCCGCCTGCTATCAGTACGATCCTGTCGAACAGTTCAAGCTGCAGGACGATCCGCAGACGTCCCCTTTCCGGGACAAAAGTAGGTTTCTGTCTGGCGGCGGCGGGCTGGTTTCCACCATTGACGATTATTTCCACTTTGCCCAGGCACTCTGCCAGGGCGGCGAGTTTGGCGGGCGGCGAATTATTGGCCGAAAGACTCTGGAATTCATGCGTCGCAATCATCTGCCCGGCAATCAGGACCTGCCTGGCCTCTCTGTGGGCGCTTTCAGCGAAACACCGTATGCCGGGAGTGGCTTCGGTCTGGGCTTTTCGGTAAAGACTGACGTCGCCAAATCCCAGATCAACGGGTCGGTCGGCGAGTATGGTTGGGGTGGCCTGGCGAGTACCAACTTTTTTATCGACCCTGTGGAGGAACTGGTGATGGTCTTCATGACGCAACTGATACCCTCGTCGACCTACCCGATCCGCCAGGAATTGCGGGCTATTGTTAATGGGGCGTTGGTTTAGAGGTTCCCAGCACGATGTGGTTACTGTAGGTACGATATAAAAACTCATTCAAAGGACGTCTGACTCCCGACCATCGGCAATACGGCGGTGCAGGCAGTTTTTCGACAACCTGTTGGATCGGCTGGGTTATACTTGGCCTATATGAACCACCATATCCGCCTGAACTATGCCCGTTGACCTGAACGCGCTTTATCCCAAGCTGACCAATTTGTTGCTGGACGCTGTCTTCGTGGTCGATCAGGACGACCAGATCGTCTTTGTGAGCGATGCGTGTGAGGCACTGCTCGGGTATCGTGCCGATGAGCTGGTGGGCACGCCGATCACCGACTATGTGCATCCCGATGATCTTGCGGACACACGAGCGTCCATTGTTCGAGTTATGGAGGGCCAGCCCCACAATGACTTCTGTAACCGTTATATCCACAGAGATGGCACTATTGTATACGTCCTCTGGTCTGCCCGTTTATCCGAAGAGGATGGCGTGCGGATCGGTGTAGCGCGGGATGTGACGGCCCTGAGGCAGGCCGAGGAGAAACTGCGTTTCCTCGCCCATCACGACCCATTAACAGGGCTTACCAACCGATCATTGTTCCATGATCGACTCGAGTCGGCCATGCGCGCAGCCCATCGTCACCAGAGCAGCCTGGCTTTGCTGTTTCTGGATCTCAATGACTTCAAGCACATCAATGATACCCATGGACATGCCATGGGTGATCGGGTGCTCTGCATGATTGCCGGCCGGCTGGAAGGCTGCGTTCGAGAAACGGACACGGTGGCCCGGATGGGTGGCGACGAATTCACTGTGCTGTTGACGGACATACAGTCGGCGGAAGCCGTTTCCAAAAAGGTCGAGGAAATCATCGCAGCCCTGACCGCGCCCCTTGGTGCCGAATTCGGCAATATCAAAACGCCGTCCTGCAGTATCGGAGTGGCCTGTTATCCAACGGACGGGGAGGACGCCGACACCCTGTTGAACCATGCTGATGACAACATGTACCGGCTGAAACGGCGACGTACGTAATCCTGGCTAACGAGCTGCACCGGCTCGAGGCCTTTGAAATGGCCTCCGTTTGAGGCTGGGGTGTGTCGTGCGTATCGGGGGAAGTCCAGAATATTCCTTTATCCACCATCAATAAAGGCCCTATCGACTAGTCGTCAGTGATTCTGAATCTGCGCCAGTGCGGTTTCGATATCCTCGCAGTTATCAGGGCGTACCAGGCGGGTGATTTCCTGCCCATCCTTAAAGAAGACCAGGGCCGGCCACAACTTCACACGGAGCGTCCGGCCCAGCCGGCGCCCTTTTCCATCCTCTACCTTCACGTGTTCAACCCCGGGATAGTGCTCCATAGCGGCCCTGATGTGCGGCTGCGCTGCCTTGCAGAAGCCACACCAGTTTGTGCCGAACTCTATCATCAGGGGGCCCTTGCTATGGGCTACCTCCTCCGGAGTGATGGTTTCGGGTGTATATTGGCTATCAAACGGCATGATGTTTCCTCGTTAAGTTGCAGGCAGCGTTTGAGCATAAGAGCTCAAATGGTACCTTTTTATGAAACCAGTCATCCAGGCATCGGTTCGTCAAATATCGGAGGGCGCTATGGCAGGTGGATGGTCGCGTGATGGTGCGGTTCAGGACCAGATTGACGCAAGCGTTGAGGATGAGGTTCAGCGAGCCCGCAGTCAATTGAACCGGGGCGAGAGCGCCACGGAATGCGAGGAGTGTGGCCGCCCTATTCCGGAGGCCCGCCGCAAGGCGATTCCGGGTGTCCGGCTTTGCGTCGAGTGCCAATCCGCTTTCGAAAAACAGAAAACCCGATCGGGCGGCATCAATCGCCGTGGGAGCAAAGACAGCCAACTGCGTTAGCATGAAACCCGTGGCGACAGGCCAGGATGGACCCGTTTAATCCTGAAATATCCGTGCCGGGGCGGCATATCACGACTATAGTCATGACAAAGCCTCTAAATTCATTGATTTGACGCTAAAAGGTTCACTTATGCATGACTCAGGGCTCGATCGTGATCGGCCGATCCAGGATGAGAAGCCAATCAAACCTGATGCTGCCGGTATGAGCCACATGGAGGAGGCGATTGCGGAGAAAGGTTTCAGGGTCGTAGAAAAACTGCTGCTGATCCTGACCGCGCTACTTACAATTGTAGCCGCCGGCATGGAGATCATGGCGGTTTACCGAAGCGGAACGGTGGAACTGGCGGATATACTCCTGATGTTCCTCTACACCGAGGTGATTGCCATGGTCGCGGTTTTCTACACCGGCAAAGGGTCGCCCTTTATATACCCGATCTTCATTGCGATCACTGCTATTGCCCGTCTGATCGTCCTGCAGGGAAAGGACATGAACCCTGTGAACATTCTTTACGAGGCCGGCGCAGTTGTGCTGCTCGCCGGTGCCGCCATGTTTATACTTCGCATACCTAAACGCTGATATGTCAGGGAGATTGGCGTTGAAATGAAACAAGCCGTTCTAGTAGCACTGTTCCTGTTTGTTGCCGGCTGCGCCTCCACAGAGGCGGTTAACATTCAGAAAGGCGATGGCAGCAGTTTCATCGCCTCTGCGATCTCAGAGGGGGTTGTGCTCAAACAGTCCCGCTTCCAGGAAGGCGAACACTTCGAGTTCAGGGCCGGTCTGCTTGAGCTCAAGCGGGAAAACATCGAACACACAAAAAATTGAACGGGCACCAAGAGACCTGTGCGGGAGATGACGCCGGGCTCTGAAAATGTCCTGAAGAGATAGAGAATGATTGACCGCAAATATCACAGAATCGTATTTTCGTTTTTCATGTCGCTGCTGATGTCCTGCATCATGTCCCTGGTTATCAGTGTTTTTAACGTGGGTTGGGTCAGCAATACTAAGGAAGAGGCCTGAGTCCCATGCTTGAAAAACGGATCCCTCCCCTGCTTCTGGTGCTGATCATTGGCGCTGCGATGTGGGGCATTTCTGCTCCGACTTCACCTGTGCCGATGGACGACACCTTCCGCAGGGTTGCCGCTATCGTGATATTTGTTGTTGGCGCGCTGTTTCCCGTGTTGGGCGTGGTGGCCTTCCTGCGTGCCAGAACCACGGTCGACCCTCGCACGCCCGAGGCCAGCTCGGCGTTGGTCCGCTCGGGTATCTACCGGTATTCCCGCAACCCGATGTATGTAGGGTTCGCGCTCTGGTTGCTGGCCTGGAGTGTGTTTCTGGGGCCTGGCTGGGAGCTACTGGGGGTGGTGTTTTTTGTGCTGTACATGAATCACTTTCAGATTGTTCCTGAAGAACGGGCCCTGCGGGCGTTGTTCGGCGAAGAATTCCGGGCCTATGAACAGCAGGTTCGTCGCTGGCTTTAGGATATTGTAGGCAGCTCTTTTTTGACCGGAGACAATGATGGATTTCAGTTGGGGCCTTATCGGGCCAGGACGGATCGCAGAGAAGTTCGCTGACGCAATGAAAGCCGAAGGGGTCGGCACGCTCAAGGCTGTTGCAAGTCGTAACGCTGATCGTGCTTACGCGTTTGCCGACCGCCATCAGGTCGATACCGTCTACACCGATTACGCAAAGCTGTACCAGGATGACAGCCTGGATGCCATCTACATTGCCACCCCGCATAACTTCCACCTGGAACAGGCGCTGGCAGCGATAGCCTGTGGCAAGCACCTGTTGGTAGAAAAGCCTCTCACCGTCACCGCTGCCGATTCCGAGCGTCTCTTCGCGGCTGCCAGGGCCAGGGGTGTGTTCGTGATGGAAGCGATGTGGTCTCTGTTCCTGCCGGTTTATCAACAGGCCAACGCCTGGCTGGGCCAGGAAAGAATCGGTGAGGTCAGCGGTCTCCGCTCTTCCTTTGGCTTTGTGGTGCCACGCAATCCTCATGACCGTCTTCTGAACCCCGACCTGGCCGGGGGCGTTTTGCTGGATATGGGTATCTACACCGTCGCCACGTCGCAATGGTTCATGCAGGCTGAGCCCGAGGACATCGTTTCCCAGGTTCATATCGGACCAACCGGGGTTGATGAAACCTGTGCCATCCAGCTGCATTATCCCGGTGCCAGGGCCAGCCAGCTGCTGTGCAGCTTTGAAAACAGATACGACAACGAACTGACTCTGTTTGGCAACAAGGGGCGTTTGGTTATTCACAGCAATTTCTGGGAGTCGGAAACGATCAGCCTGGTGGGCTATGGCAACAGCGTTCAGACCGTGGACTGCCCGTTCGATGTTAACGGCTTTGAGTACCAGATCCGGCATGTGGTCAGATGCATCGCAGAGGGAAAGACGCAAAGCGATGTGATGCCCCATGAACGCACCCTTGCCAGCCAGCGGATTATGGATCAGGTACGCCGGGATGCGGGCTTGCTCAACAGCAGCGCAGCTTGTCCGATACGTTGCTGACGACGGCAATACTTGCGCTGTTCTTATCGCGCTTTTTACGGTTGCCCAACGGTCAAAGGTCGGCCATGCTTAAAAAAGGGTGGCAGCGGGGTAGTAAGTGAGATGAAAGAGATCAGTGTCAATCGCGACCCGGCTGAACTACGCAAGATGTTGGATTATCTCGGTGTCGCGGCTTTCGTGATTGATGTGGTCTCCGCCGATGAGTTCCTTCTGGCCGCGAACAATGCCCGTCACGAACAGCTTACCGGAATGAGGCTGGACGAGGTTGCCGGGCGCAGTGTGGACGAGCTGCTTACTCCCGAAATGGTAGCCAGGGTTAAGGCCAACTACCGTCGTTGTGTTGAGGAGAAGACCGCCACTGATTACCAGGAAACGCTTGATTTACCGATCGGGGAGACTTTCTGGCAGACCACCCTCGTTCCCTTTTTTGATGAGACTGGCCGAGTTAACCGGTTGCTGGGTACGGCCTACGAAATCAGTAACCAGGTGCATCTTGAACTCGAGGCACGCTATCAATCCACCGTGATGAGCGCCTATCTGGATGAGTCGACTGACGGCATCCTGGTGGTGGATGCAAACAACCAGATCAAGACATGGAACCGACGCTTTCTGGAGATATGGGATATCCCTGAGGAAGTAATGGTTACGCGGGACGGAGAGGCGGCGTTGCAGTCAGTCGCTGAACAGCTCGATGATCCCGTAAGCTTTGTGCAGCGTGTCAGAGAGCTGTATTGCTCTCTGGACGAAGAGGAGCATGGAGTCCATATCCAGATGAAGGATGGCCGGGTACTGGAGCGCTATTCAAGGGGCCTGCATGGGTGCCACGGAGACTATTGGGGGCGTATCTGGTTCTACCGTGACGTCACTGAACTGCAGCGCATGACCGAAGAGCTGCTACACATGTCACAAACCGATCCACTCACCGGAATTGCCAACCGACGGACACTGATGGGGACCCTTGAGGAAGAATATAGGCGCGCGAAGCGTTATGGCCATCACCTCAGCGTACTGATGCTTGACCTGGATCACTTCAAACAGATCAACGACCGTTACGGTCACGCCACCGGAGACATTGTACTTAAGGAGTTTGTCGGGGTCGTGTTGCCCGAAATTCGTGTCAACGACTGTTTTGCACGTATGGGGGGCGAAGAGTTCGCCATATTGCTACCGGAAACCAGTCTGGGCTCGGCTTGCCGGTTCGCCGAGCGGCTGTGTCGAGCCGTTGAAGACCTGACAATTGACAGCCCGCAAGGTGAGATCGACATTACGGTGAGTATCGGCGTGGCGGTGCTGGGCGATGATGACGAGAACCCGGAAAACCTCATCAATCGCGCGGATCGGTGCCTTTATGCCGCAAAATCTGAAGGCCGCAACCGCGTTCGCCCGAGGAACGACACAGACAATTGTGAAGACAGAATGCCAGGGCTGTAGCCGGTAGGAGAAAACACCCGCCATTCTCTGCTTGACGTTCAACTCTATGCAGATGGCTCAGGGCAATGGCTTGGTGTTTAAATTCGGAGTTATAGTTTCTTCATCAGGTCATGGGCACTCCCCTGGCCCATCGTGCCTCTTTTTAGAAGTGCCCACAGTACCGGGTTAGAGTCCAGAGATTTGGCAAAAGCAGGAGCATGCAAAGGGCTGACAAGTGAGTTAGACCGCAACTGTAAATCGGGAACCGATGAGGTTTCGACTGTTGCGACCCGTTCTCGAAGAACGTCGAGTTGAAGCAAGTTGATCGTTCTGTTTCTGACAGTCAGGTCACCCGCGCGCTGCAATCGATGCAGAACTCTGCTGACAGTTTCCAATGCTAACCCCAGATAGTTTGCAATGTCTTGCCGGGACATTGGTAGGTGAAATTCGCCGTTGTGCGGAGATCGAAGCCTCTGGCGCTCTGACAGTTCCATTAAGAAGCTTATAACCCGTTCCTCTGCTGATGTGTAGCTTAACCATCGAGTGAGGACCTCCATGCTGTGCAACTCTTGTAGAATACTCCTCAACAGCCATTCCTGGAGCATCGGAACCTCGTTTGCAAACTCATAGAGTTTTTTGTAGTTGATCTTGCACAGCGTCGACCGTTCCAGCGCAATAGCCGAGCACGTATTCCGGCCTTCAAGGATGCCCTCAAAACCAAACACTTCCCCGGGCAAAAAGAAGCGCATGATTTTCTCATCCCCTCGGTTATTCAAGTAAACGGTTTTTACAGCACCAGCCTTGACAATATAACAGTGGGTAAACAGAGAATTTTGCGCGATTATCGTGGCATTTTTCTTGGCGACGATCTGGTGTTTAATTTGCTGATCTATATGCAACAATTGCGGTCGAGTGCAGCTACTACCCAGGCATAAATGCCGGATCCGACAATGGTTGCACGATCGTGCATCGTGCTCCCCCAGCCAGGGATAGACGCGACTGTTCAATTCGTCACTTTTAGTGCGTTCGGCTTACGGATATGGCGAAACATATCTGTTAATCCTTCCACTGACTGTAAGTTGCGTGGATTTGCGAAGTCCTGTTTGGGCAACTCCGTGATGCGCGTGACTAACTATTCACCAGCAATCGTGTCAGAAGTATGACTGAGACCAAGTTTTGGTCAAGCCAGGTCAGGTTTATCCATTACGCTCCCGCTGTCGCTACCCTTTCAGTAATAAGAGCGATTGAAAACCCGACAGACATGTTGGGCGACTTCGCTGTTGGTCATACAGCCAACAGGCATGCATTCCCGCAGTTTAATCGCCGAGCGCTGCAGCATGAGGAAGCTAATGAACTGTCTCTTCGCTTCGCCAGGTCCGATAAGCACAAGTTCATCAGCCGCTTTGATGCGTCGCAAAATTTTATCGAAATACCGATTTATTTCGACATCGTGACGAGCGTGAGGGGCCATTCGCCGCGGCCTCTCTAAGGTTTCAGACACTGACTCTTCATTTGACTCGATAATAGACATATCCAGGTTCTCACTTCCCAGGATGACCGTGACAGCCTTCCGATGATCCATCCAGATGCCAGCCAGGATACTCATATACCCACCCTTCTCTAATCACAATGCGTTCGCTGCCAAGTCATTTTCCCCCGGGACTGAGATGTGAGTTTGATTCAGCTCAAACTTTGAAGAGTTCAACGAAGCAGGCGCAGGTACAGAATACCTGGTCCGCGCAATGGCAGCGTAAATCCCTTACCATACAACCTCTTTTCGACCAACTCGGACTCCTCCTGATGATCAAGTCCATTGCCCTGGCGGCACTGCTTGTCGTGCTATTGGCATTTCTAGGGTTTCAGTACTACATAACAGCTGTGCCCAATCTTGCAGAACCTGTTTCCATCGAGGAAACCCGGTTCATAGAACGGGACAATTCCCTGTTGGTGACGCTGAGAGACAGCGAGGGCGATCGCTTCACTGTGGGCCTGCGCGGAGACATCGACAGGGATCCGGAAGAGACCGCCCTCTTCTTTATCAGGAATCCGGATCTGGTGCCCTATGTGTATTGGCCAGGCCTTCGCAGCAACGATGAGAAACGGGTTCTGGAGCTGCTTGAAGACGTAGTGGAGAACCAGACGCAGGACCGGGCGGCATATCAGATCTATACGGTTCTGAAAAACCGGAACTGACACCCTCATTGCCGTGCAGAATGCCCTCGCCGTAATTGCCCCAGGCGGCGTATCATTCCACGGACAAACTCCCGCCGGGCCCGACGCTGGTCGCGCTTTACCTGCTCAATATCAATGCCGCCCAGGCCATCCCGATACCTCGGCGGGATGCTTCCCTCGAATGAGTCGTCGACCCTGCGGCCTGGCGCATCATCCTTCTCGCGGAAGGCTAAGGGATTGCCATTGTGAAAGTACTTCATCTCTTCTGAAATCAACATGTCTCTGACCTCCCTGGCACCTCATCTGGTGGTGAGGCGCGTTGGTTATCTCTGAGTTCAGGACCATGCTAATATTGTTCTGAATTGCAAACTATTCCCTAAAAGCGAGTACAGACTTTGCAAAAACGGACAGGCAAGCAACTCAAAAAATCCCCTGCCACTGCCCGGAAAGCCCGGAGTCATCTGGCGTGGAGTGACTTTGAGACGGTGCTTGCGGTGGCTAATGCGGGCTCTCTTTCGGGAGCGTCCCGTGCGCTGGGTGTAAGCCACGCTACGGTTTTCCGGAGACTGGGTGATATTGAGCAGCGCCTGGGAGTGGCACTATTTGAGAGAAGCCGCACCGGTTACCGGCCAACGCTTGCGGGGGAGGAGCTTGCCGACACTGGCAGGGTTATGGACGAGGCCGCCCTGGCCGCCGAACGTAAAGTGGCGGGGCGTGACCTGCAGCCCAGCGGAGAGATCTGGACCACCACAACAGACTCGCTGCTGATGGGGCTGCTGGCCCCCCTGTTCACACAGTTCCGGGACAGATATCCAGGCATCGTGCTGGACGTTGCTGTATCCAACCAGTTGTTCAACCTCACGCGGAGGGAGGCGGACGTTGCCATTCGCCCGTCAAATCGCCCTCCGGAGAACCTGATTGGCCGGCCGCTGACCACCATTGGCCAGGCTGTTTACGGGCACCGGAGTTTCGGCTTGACCCCGGGTGCACCCATCGAGACCCTTGCCAGCCAGCCCTGGATTGGTGCCGGGCCACGACTACAGGATTCGGCACTGGACCAGTGGATGGACAATAACTCCCTGAAGGAAGCCTGTGTTTACCGTGTTGATACCCTGGTCAGTATTCTCAGCGCTATTCGTTCTGGCATGGGGCTGGCCGTGCTGCCCTGTTATCTGGCAGACGGGGATCCTGATGTTATCCAGCTCACCGACCCCATTCCCGAACTGGAATATGGCCTGTGGTTTCTGATGCACCCCGACCTGCGGGGCGTGGTAAGGATTCATGCCCTGATGGACTTTCTCACGGAGGCCATCCGGGCCCAGCAACAACGCCTGGCCGGAAGTCTCCATCCGCCTGGTTAAGAGCAGGAACCGCAGCAGAAATCCTCGCCGTGCTTACCCTTGCTCTGGGCTTCATCCTGGCTGGTCTCGGTGCTCTCGTTAGAGTCTGCTGCTTGCGCCCCGGTGGACTCGGTTTCTGTGTCTTCTTTCTTGAAGATGTGCAGGTAGGACAGTGTCATTGGAGTTCCTCTACGGCTACTATTAAGATTCATGTTACATGAATCTTATTGCGCAATGCGGATCCGGTCAAGCTCTATTGGTCAGCAACCAACAATCCGAAGGGCCTAACCAAATAACCGGTCCGGCTCGCCGCTTGTTTCAAGTATCGTATTCCGTGCACGATCCCGCAGCTGCACCGCCGATTTCCAGTCATCGCCTTTGGGCTCGATTGGTTCACCAACAACCACGTTCACCGGCCCGGGCCTCGGATTCCAGCGGTCGGCGGGCAGCTTGCGCCGGGTGCCTGTCATGGTAATGGGTATGACTGACTGTTTCAGCACGGCGGCCGTCATGAAGGCACCCATCTGAAAGGGGCGAAGGCCCGGCGCGGCATCGAAACTTCCCTCCGGGAAAAAGACGAGGCGGCGTCCCCCGGCACTCTCGGCAATCCGCTTTGAATCCCCCACACTGTGCTGTGCGTCGGCGCGCTCCACGGGTTCAACCTCCAGGCGCGTCAGAAAGCGCTTGAGGCCGCGAACTTTCATCAGCTCTGCTTTGGCAATGAAGCTCACCGGCACGGGAATCAGTGCCGCCAGCACCAGAGCATCCAGGTAACTGGCGTGGTTGGAAACAATGATACTGCCCTGCGGGAGTTCCTTGAGCCGCTCGGCGTGCTCCACCTTGAGCCGGGTTCCGGTGAGCAGGCCTAACAACCTGCCTCCCCGGTGGACAACCTGCCAACGCAGTGGGAGGCCAGGCAGGATATTGACCAGAGTCCACACCGGTACAGAAACCAGCCCCATCGCCGCCCAGGCCCAGGCTGAGTAGAGCCAGCGGGCCGCGCTTCTCAGGCTGCGCTGGGCCTGCTGGCGCCAGGTGCCACGTGCCAGCCTGGCCACCTGCCGCCACACGGGCTCTCTTTTGCGCTCAAGTTCACCCCGCTCATACCGGAGCCGGCAGTCGTTGCGCCGCAGTTTGCCACTGGACGTCTTTGGTACTGTGTGGGGGCGAACCATGAGCACCTCATCCACCTCAATATCCAGGGCTTTCATGGCAATCCGGTGGATTTTTTCTTTGGCCTCGGCCAGTTTTTTCTCGTCCTTTTCCGTGGTCTCGGCGACCACGATCAGTCTTTCCCCTTCACTTTCTCCCATGCCCGATGCAAACGCCGCAACGCAGCCCGCCCGAACCAGGTCAAGTTCGCCTACGGCCTCTTCGATTTCGCCGGGATAGATATTGCGGCCAGCCCGGACAATCAGGTCCTTGTTGCGGCCGCTCAGATAGAGTTCCTGGTCGGCAATGTAGCCCCTGTCACCCGTGTTAAGCCATTGTCCGTCAAAGAGTGCTTCGGTCTTCTCTTCGTTCCGGTAATACCCCCTGGTGGCCGAGGGGCCGGTGAACTGCAGGTTGCCTTCCTGGCGTTCGCCCAGCTCGTTGCCGTCGTCATCCACAATGCGGATGTCGTGGTTCGGAATGACCTTGCCGCAGGAGACGAATCTGAGGGCGGAGTCGTCGTCCGGGGGAGCGGGTTTTGCCTCCCCGTGTTTCTGGAATCTCTCCCGGTCCACGTAGTCGATGACCGGCTCCCGGGGCTCTTCGGGAAAGGTCAGCGCCACGCAGTTTTCCGCCAGCCCGTAAACAGGGGCCATGGCTTCGGGCCGGAAGCCCCACTTGCTGAAGCGTTCGACAAAGCGCACCACCGTATCCGGGCTGACCGCCTCGGCACCGTTGAAGGCAACCCGCCAGGAGCTGAGATCGAGCCCTTCCATGTCTTCATCACTGATTCGTTTCAGGCAGAGCTCGTAACCAAAGTTCGGCGACGGCGAGAGCGTGCCACCAAACCGGTCAATGGCCCAGAGCCAGTACTGTGGTCTGGTGAGAAAAAGCAGTGGCGACATGATGACCAGATGCATGCCATACCAGAGGCTGGAGAGACAGGTGCCGATCAGGCCCATGTCGTGATAGAGCGGCAGCCAGCTTACGAACACATCGTCCTGGTCCACGTGCAGCACCTGGTTTCCGGCGTCTATATTGGCGAAAAGATTGGCATGGCTGAGGCTGACACCCTTGGGGTCCCCGGTGCTACCCGAGGTGAACTGCAGAAAGGCAATGTCGTCGCCCTTGGTCCCCGCCGCCGGCCGGTACAGGGGTTTCGCCCAGACTTCATCCAGCGTCAGTACATGTTCAAGGGACGGCACCATGCCTTTGACCACGGCGGCGAGTTTTTTGGCCTCGGGCACGGTGATCATCACACGGGCTTTTGCATTGTTGAGAATCGAGGCCTGTCTTTTCAGGTGCTCTTCGATCTCTGAAGCGCGCATGGGCGGATACAGGGGTACAGGGATGGCGTTGGCGTAGAGGGCACCAAAAAAACCGTAGAAATAGTCGTGACCGGTGGGGAGCATGAGGGCGATGGTGTCCCGCTCCTCAATGTCGTGCTGGAACAGACCATTGGCGACTCTCAGAGCGCCTTTGTGAAGATCCCCGAAAGTCAGGGATCTGACATCGTCGTAGCTCTTTATCCAGTGCAGGTAGGTGCGATCAGGGTGCTCACGTGCGTGCCAGCTGAGCGTTTCCTGCAGGGTTTCAAAATCGGGAACGGAGAAGTGCTCGCGGTTTTCTTCCCCGGCATCGAGAGCGGCGTTGGTCTCTTCGTCTTCCGCCCTGCTTTTTTCGGACTTCTCCGCTGGCGTCGCGCCCTTCAGGCGCATGACCTCATCAAGAATGTCACCGGGCGTGTCCGCATCGCTGAGGAGCTGCTCCGGCAGCTGAACCCCAAACTTGCGTTCCACCGTTACCAGCAGTTCAGCCCGGGTCAGGCTGTCCAGGCCCAGATCACTGTCGAGCCTGCTGGTCATGGTGACTTCGGGTTGCCGCTTCCGATGTTCCGGCATCGCCTCGGCCATGGTTTCCAACACGGCGTCTGCCATGTCTTTTTCCATGCTTCGTTGATTTCCCGGTTGAGCCATGGCCCCTCCAGATACAGGATTCACTCCCCCGTTACGGGGGCACAGTCATTACGGTTTTCTTCAACAAACTCCATGACACTATCGGCGGTCAGCTTGAACATGGGCGAGATATCCATCCCCGCGCTTTTCAACGCTTTGGCAGCCCATTTGTTACTGGTGTTCAGCAAATGGTACCGGCCCTGGCCACCATAGAACTGACTGTCACTATAGAGGCCATGCTTGAGTTCAACCAGGTTACTGGCACTATCACGGGCAAAGCTGTTGGACAGGTATCGCGCCAGGGAGTCGGTTTCTTCAGCGGTGAGACAGGTGTCAACAACGCGACTCACAGGGAAGTACCGGGCCGGGGAAACCGGCAGTGCCGCAACGTGGACCACCGCCCCCCGCGACCAGACGATGGCCTGGAGCGTTACACCCGCGGTAATCTCTTCGGCCTGATAGAACCCCTTATCGCCCCATCCAAGTTCGTAGTACTCAGCCCCGACAAAACGATCCTTGAGCTCCGGGATTACAGGATTGAGCTCTTCAGCAGCAATGGCAAGCCCCACATGCCAGCCATGGCTTACAACGTACAGCCGGCTCGTGCGAGGGCTGTCAGCGCCAACATCCGGCTCAACGACATGGGGTTTTGCAGAGCATCCGGAGATAACGAACAACATAAGAAGAAGGCCGGCTGCTTTCATTCTGATGCCCCTCTGAGTAAGACTGCATCAATCTACAGTAACAGACACGTTCAAGGGCTTTGATCAGTTTTACTCCAAAGATTGCCGAAGCCGGCCCGCCGCCTGCAGCAACAGTGCCTCTTCAGCGCTTTTGGCGGTCATGCCCCGGGTCTTCTTCAGCAGAGCAAGCGCCTCTTTTTCCTCATCAACTTTCAGCTTTGCTCTGGCATACTCGTAATACACCCCCGGATAATCGGGTGACAATTGCATAGCCTTGCCGAACAGCTCTTCCATGGACGATTCTTTTGCACCATAGGTCATGCGGGCAATCAGGCTGCCGGCTTTTTCGATGATGCCGGAGTGCACGCCACCAAATAGAGTTACGGCATAGATGTTGTCGGGATCCTCTTCCAGCAGCGCTTCCAGTGTGTCCATGACTGCTGAGGTGTAGCCGGTTCCCATGGCCTCTGAGGCAGACAGGCTCTCGAGTATCCGGGCCTTGCCGTAGGCATTGCCAAACCGGATCATTGGATGGTCAGGTGCCATGGGCATGATGTCCTCGGTGAGGGTAATGACCTCCTTGAGCAGTTGTCTGCGTGTGTTTTCATCGGTTTCAATCAGCGTTGCGTATAGGGCCTGGGCATAAAGCCCCGGAAAGTAGCCAGACGGCCCCAGAGCCAGCCCCAGGTCTCGCGCTTCCCGAAACTGGCCGTTAAACAGGAGGGCCCAGGCGCGGCGCAACTCTCTGGCGTACACCTCGAATGAATTGCTCAGCGCGCCTTCCGGAAGGGACGCCAGGTCCGGGTGGGAGCGGGCTGTCGTTTTCAGATGGTTTAGAGTGAAGGCATACATATCGGGCCAACGTTCCGCATCGGCCTTAAGGCTCTGGGACGTTGGCAGTGGGCCACGAAACCCGTCGGTCAGGTGTTGCCAGTGTTCGGCAAGATCCTGTTCTGTGTAGCTGAACGATTGAAGGTCTGCTGGATAGGGTTGCCAGCTTTGTTCAGCGAAAACCTGGGAACTCGCGACAATAAGAATGATCAGCGACAGGGCGTTTTTGAGCATCAGATTTCTCCGTGTTTTATGCAATTCCATCACACGGAAGAGTGCTGCCCATTGGCCCAGATTTCGGTGGCCCGTGTATTAACGTCAATTCCTGTCCGGGTGGTGATCCGGAACCCGGGAGCTGTCTGCTCCGATTTCAACCAGAAAGGGAGATTGCGGCCAGCCATTGAAACCGCCTGCGGCCGCACCAAGCATAGGTGCATAGGAGAACCACAAATCGGATCCCGGGAGGAATGATATGTTGAACGTTAATCCTGACACCGTCTGCAGACTGATTGAACTGGCTCAGGCCTACCATGTGCGGGAACCCGCCAACATCCCGAATGAGGACAACAACACGGTGGACGACTGGTCACAGAATATGCTGGATGACCACAAGGACAACACCAGCTATGAAGAGTTTGAAACCATCATCAAGGATCTTGAGCCGGATCAGCAACACGAAGTCGTAGCCCTTCTGTGGCTGGGCCGGGGCGATTACTCGCTGGAGGAATGGGACAGCACCGTGAAACTGGCAAGACAGCAATGGTCACCCGAAACCGCGCAATACCTCATTGATCACCCCCTGTTGGCCGATTATCTGCGTGAGGGGCTCGAATTGCATGGTTATGAGTGCGATTAAGGGATGAAGTAATGGCTCTCTGAATCAGGCACAAACGATGGATTGACCCGGGCCATTGCCCGGGCCGGGAGGTGTCGGTGACTACATGGCCAGGTTCTTCAGTTTTTCCTTCGCCTGGTCACTGGGCTGGTGATGGAAGTCCAGAACAATCGAGGCCAACTGCTTTTCCGCCTCACTCGCGGAGGCACTGTCCCTTACTTCCTTCAGCGCGCTTACATCGTCCGGTTGGGCTTTGTGTTGGATATTGCGAACCGCCGTAGCGATTGTCCGGATAGCGTCGCTGTGGCTGCTGTCATTACTGATGGCCGCCAGGGATTCCTTCTGTGCATCGGAGGGGAAGTGCTGCATTTCTGACAGGATGCCTGCTACCTTGGCGACAGCATCCGATTGCGAGAAGGCTGCCGGAGAAGCCAACAGTGTCATGACGGAGAAAAAGAATACTGCGACTGCGGAACGGTAGGTACGGTGCATACTCATGATCGCCCCCTTTGATCTGCGGGTTATGTGCGTTCAACACTCATCATGCGCGCACCGCGCGACCCTGTGCAAGAGACTATACTGGCATTCCTATTCACGGTAACAAGGCAGACAGACGATGCAGTGCGCTCTGGTTTACGATTTCGACGGTACCCTCGCCCGCGGCAATTGCGCCGAACACGGCCTGATGCCTGCCCTGGGCCTGAGTGAGCAATCCGATTTCTGGCCCGAAGTGAACCGGAAGAACCGTGAGCGGGATGGTGACGAGATACTCACCTACCTCGGCGAGTTGGCAAAGCGGGCCCGCGACGTAGGCAAGCATGACGAGTTGACGCCTGAACGTCTCCGAATGCACGGCCAATCCATCCCCCTGTTTCCCGGTGTGGAGAACTGGTTTGAGGCCATCAACCGGTTTGCCAGTGACCAGGGAATTGCCCTCAGCCATTACATCGTTTCAAGCGGACTGGAAGAAATGATCCGCGGAACGCCCGTGGCGAAGCATTTCAAGAAAATCTTCGGCTGTCGCTACCACTACGATGAAGACACCGGGCACGCAAAATGGCCTGCTGTTGCCATCGACTACACCACCAAGACCCAGTACCTGTTCCGTATCAACAAGGGCATTGAGAACAGCTGGGATAACGTCACTATCAACGAATACATTGAACCCCGGGAACGCCCGTTTCCCTTCGACCACGTGATTTATTTTGGTGACGGCGATACAGACATCCCGGCAATGAAAATGGTAAAGGCCCAGGGCGGATGCAGCCTGGCGGTGTTCGACGGTGAAAAATGGGGCGAGCGTAACACCCAGGAAAAGATCGAGAAGCTGATCTCAGAAGAGAGGGCCAACTACGTAGTGCCGGGCGATTACTCCACGGGTAGCCAGCTGGACGTTACCGTTCGAGGGGTCCTGAGACTGTATTTGCGGAAATACGGGTAATCAGGGTCACCCGCAGCTTTTATCTGGAAGGATTTCGGGACATGACCGCTTTCTATCAACTGGCAACACCCCTCCCAGAGACTGAGCGCAATGCCAGGATCTATAGGGGTGAACTGATCGTCTTCCGTGGCTTTGATGCAATGGCTGAGCTTACCGATCTGCTGCGTGGGCATTGTGTCAGCCATCTTGGCAATGATCCCACCAGCGCCCACCAGTCAATGTCCTCCAGTGAAATTGAACAGGCCGCCGAAACTTTGCGTGCGGCAATCAGGAAAGACAATCAGCTGGACCCGGCGTGGCGCCAGGTGCTGTCCGCGATCAGTACCGACCTGGACGAGACTTACGGGGACGGTGCCGTGATCCGTATCCAACCCCCATGCTCCGGCGCACATGGCGAACGAGTCGAACCGCTTCGCGCCCACAGGGACACCTGGGGTTCCAATTTACCGGCACAGATTAACTGGTGGGCGCCTCTCTACGAAACCACGCCGGAAAGAACGCTCGCGATCTTTCCTGGTTTATTCACGCAGGTCGTGGAGAACGACAGCGCCAGTTGGGATTTTCAGGAGATGGTGAAGGCATACCGGGCAAACAGTTCCCGCGGCTACCCTCTTCTGCCAACGGCAACCAGTGCACCAGCTTGGGAAGATGCCCTTGTGGTAAGCCTTTTACCAGGTGATCTGCTGTGCTTTTCCGGTGCTCATCTGCATGCGAGCGTTCCCAACACAACGAATCTGACACGGCTGTCTTTTGAAACCCGGACCGTAAACCGCAGTGATATGGTTGCTGGTCTGGGCGCACCTGATATTGATGGCTCCGCGCCGTTCATAACCCATCAGATGTTCCGGCATCTTCCGAGTGGGCAGAAGCTCGGGGAGCTGGAACGAAAATGAAGAAAAAGGAACACCAGCGGATCTCACATGAAAACCATAACCAATGAAAGCAGCCCCCTGTTCTGGCGAGATACCCGCATGCCCCATGTGGAGCTGCGCAAGGTCGGGGACGGTCGACAGGTCTGCTACGCCCCTCACAGCCATACCCAGTGGTCGATCGGTGCCATCACCGGTGGCAAGAGCACCTTCCAATACCGGAATGATCAATACCGGGTGGATGCCGGCGACCTTGTGCTGATGAATCCGGGATGGGTTCATGCCTGTAACCCCATCGACAATCAGCCCTGGGCCTATCTGATGCTTTATGTGGATACCCCGTGGCTGACGGAATTGCGGTATCGGGCGGGTTTACTGCCGGAACCCCAGTGGCAGGATATCTCAACAGCCAGGGTTTCAGAGCCGATGTGGTATCGGCGTTATTGCCGCATGGCGGATTGCCTTCTTGATCCACAACGTGATTTGCTGGACAAGCAAGCAGAGGTGGTGGAGTTTCTGTCCGATCTGATGCATGAACTGGCAAGGGAGCCGTTTGTTCAGGAGCCCAGGGCACCCATGTCCCTGGAGGCTTTGGCCCGCCATCTCGATAATCATGCGGCTGACGAGGTTTCACTGGACACTCTCTGCGAAATTTCCGGTTACAGCCCGGGCCACCTGATTCGCGCGTTCAGACAGCATTTTGGCCTTACACCCCATGCTTATCTGGTGAACCGGCGTGTTCAGCTCGGGCGCCACCAACTGCAAAATGGCATCCCGATTGCTGAAGCTGCCCTGAACGCAGGTTTTGCCGACCAACCGCACTTCCAGCGCACGTTCAAACGGCTGATGGCGGCAACGCCGAATCAGTACCGGTGCTGCCTACCCGACCAGGAGATACAGGCAACTGACGGCAAGCAGTAAGGCCAGCGTTCGGTTTACAGTTACCAGTACCACTGGCCGCTGAACGTATCGGCGCAGGAAGGCTCCAGCGTATACCCAGCAGGCCAGCGACAGCCAGCATATGGGCAGATAGAGAGACGCGAACACCATGATCAGTTGAAGATCATTTGCGCTGGTGTAAGCACCGATGCCGGAAGCCGAAGCAAGCCAGGCCTTCGGGTTGAGCCACTGCATCAGTGCGCCAGTCCCAAAACCGGGTGCCTTTGCAGTGCCGTTCTCCGGCAGGTGGCCACTGTCCATGGCCAGCTTCACACTCAGATAGAGCAGGAAGGCTACACCAGCCCACCGCAGCAATTCTTCCAGTGCCGGTACAGCACTCAGCAGCGAGTACAGCCCCAGGCCCACGGCAATAAACAGGGCGATGAAACCCAGGGTGGCACCGGTTACAAAAACCAGCCCCCGTGAAACCGGATAGCGGGTACCACTGCTCAGGCACACGAGGTTGACCGGCCCCGGGGAAATGGAAGCTGCCAGGGCAAAGGCGGACATTGGCAGAATCAGGGATAGGCTCATTGGTTGTGTTCTCCGTTCAGGCTACCGGTACATAGTGCTCTGGGCGGCGGCCAGGGTATTGAACAGAATTGAGGTTGCCCACCCCGAAAACCTGAAATGAATCACCCGCTTGTTCTCCCAATAGAGCAGGGTGCAATCCTGTGGATTGCTCACTTTGATCTGCATCATAGACAATCACCCAATATAAGCACACATTGGAAATGGCGTCAGATCGTTTGTGGAAACGGCGCTGCCTTCAGGATGGAAAGCCCAATGAGGTTTGCAGAATTCGATGTCGCAAGGGCGTATTGCTGTCGGCATTTATTCTTACGGGCCCCTCATAAGGAGGACATCCAAATGAAAGTCAGTGAAGTCATGGTTACCGAAGTAGCGTGCTGTTCCCCACAAACGTCCTTGCAGGACATTGCCATGCTGATGTGGAATAACGACTGTGGCGCCATTCCACTGGTCGACGAACAGGAGCATCCAGTGGGCATTATCACCGACCGGGATATCTGCATGGGCGCTGCACTGCAACACAAGCCCCTGTGGGAACTTCGGGGCGAGGACATCTCCAGTCATCGGGAACTGTATTGCTGCGGGCCGGACGACAGTATCAAAGAGGCTCTCCAGTTAATGGAAACACACGAAATAAGGCGTCTTCCCGTCATCAATCAGTACAGCCAGCTTTGCGGCATGGTGAGTATGGGGGATATTGTCTCCTTTACGGGCGCCGAGAGTGCAAGGAAAGCCGGTGACAAGAAGATTTCCTCGAAGGAAACCATGGAGTTTCTCCGCCACATCAGTGCGCATCACCCCAGCCACAAAGCCACCGCGACCCTCTAACGGTCGCTTGCATCCCGATTGGCCTCTTGAGGCCTTTCGGGATGCCCCCTACCGTCACTGATCAGCCTGTTGGCGGTCAGGAAAATAGACGGGGGGCAGTAATCGAAGCATGGCGGGAATCTGTTTATATAAATGAAATGTTGTTTACAGTAGTAAGCAGATGCCAGACTTGCCTTTCCCTTTTCCGGATTGTTTTTTTATCGTAAGTGGTTTGTGAAAAAGTGAAAAAAACAGATGATTGAGAGCCTCCCACACTGGTTGCCTGTCGGAACCTCCCGGGCCACTGTGAATATCATTCTGCTGGGCGTTATTCTGTCCGCCAGCATTTTTGCTGATGCCCTGGCCAAGCGCACAAGAATTCCCCGGATCTCCATCCTGATGCTGGTGGGCATCGGCTTTGCCTTCATTCAACAGGTCTGGATGGGTGTGCAGAATGGCGACGTGCTTGGTGGGCTGAGCGAGCCACTGATTCAGGTGGCTCTGGTGATGGTGGCTTTTCTGCTGGGTAGCGAGCTGGAGTTACGTCGGCTGCGCAATACCGGGCCACTGATCCTGGTTGTTTCCCTTTTCGTGATTATCGGAGGCGGCGTCCTGGTGGGTGCCGGCCTGCTGGTGCTGGGATTTCCTCTGGTGGTTGCGGTATCGCTGGCAGCCATTTCAGTGGCGACGGATCCTGCCGCTGTGAGCGAGTCTGTTCGTGAAAAAGGAAGTGCCGGGCTGGTGCCCAGGGTTTTGCTGGGCATTGTTGCTATTGATGATGCCTGGGGCATTGTCGTTTTCGGGCTGAGTATGTCGGTCCTGGGCTGGGTGATTGGCGGCGATGGGCAACTGGCCCTGCTGCACGCCATGTGGGAGCTGGGCGGCGCAGTCCTGATCGGCGTCGCTATCGGACTGCCAGCCGCATGGCTGACCGGCCGCCTCAAGCCTGGAGAACCCACTCAGGTTGAAGCCATTGCAATAATACTGCTGCTGGCAGGGTTCTCCTCCTTGCTGGGTGTGTCGGCGCTGCTTGCATCCATGATTGCCGGAGGCCTTGTCGCGAACCTGTCTTATCACCATACCCGTTCGTTCAGGGAGATCGAGCACATTGAATGGCCCTTCCTGGTGTTCTTCTTCGTGCTTTCCGGGGCAAGCATTGATCTGTACCGGGCCGATGATGCAATACTGCTGACTCTCGCCTATATCCTTCTGCGTCTGGTTGGCCGGGTGTTGGGGGGCTATTTTGCAGTGCGGTTCAGTCCCGCGAGACGCGAGCCGCTGCCCCGGAATATTGGCCTGGCGCTGACGCCACAGGCAGGTGTGGCACTCGGTATGGCGCTGCTGGCAGCAGAGCGATTCCCGGAGTTCCGCGGCTCTATTCTTCCAGTGGTGGTTGCCTCTACCATCTTCTTTGAGCTGATCGGGCCGGTGCTGGTAAAGCGGGTTCTGCGTTAACCTGCAGCGGCTTCTGCTCGCCGGCTTCCGAACCACCCTGCCATATCTTCCAGTACCAGGTAGAGGCAAGGCACCAGGAACAGGATCAAAGCCGTGGCGAAGACGATACCGAAGCCCAGGGAGACCGCCATTGGAATCAGATAGGTAGCCTGCAGGGAGGTTTCGGTGATAATGGGTGTAAGGCCGCCAAAGGTGGTCAATGTGGTCAGCACGATGGGCCGGAAACGTCGCAGGCCGGCCTCGTAGATAGCCTGAGCCGGCCCCAGACGCTCACGCTGCCGGTTGGCATAAGACACCATGATCAGCGAGTCGTTCACCACCACGCCGGACAGGGCCACAATACCCATAATGCTGACAAGCGATAGCTCCATCCCCAGAATCATGTGTCCGATGATGGCGCCCACAGCACCGAAGGGTATGGCCAGCATGACCACCAACGGTTGCAGATAGCTGCCGAATGCCACCGCCAACAATGCAAAGATGGCCCCCATCGCCAGGCCGAAACCACCCCACAAAGCCGTTGTAGATTCTCTCAGATCCGCCTGACTGCCCTGGAAGGTCCATGTCAGGCCCGGGAAGTCTGCACGCAGTTGCGGCAGTATATCGGTCCGGATCAGCTCCAGTACCTGACTGATTGCGGATTTGGGCTGTACGTCGGTGCCTACAGTAATAACTCGCCGGCCATCACGCCGGTCAATGGAGCGGAGGGATTCGTTGATCGTGACCTCGGCCACGTCCATCAGGGGGACTTCCTGTCCATTTTCGGTGCGGATGACAAAACTCTCCAGGTAATGCAGATCCTGCCGCTGGTACTCCGGCAGTCGTACCCGTATCTCGTTTTCATTGATGCCACGTAACTGGCGCAGGGCAATGCTGCCGTAGAAGGCATCCCGCAGTTGCCGCCCCACGTAGGCTCCAGTCAGACCAAGCGCCCTGCCCTCGTCGGTGAGACTGATGTCGAACTGGGGTTTGCCGGTGGAGTAGTTATCATTGACGCCACGGGTCTGACCGAGCTGCTTCAGCTCTTCAACGAAACGCTGGCTGGCGCGGGCAAGAATGTCGATGTCGGTGTGGCTCAGGTCCACGCTGATATCGTCGCGCCAGCTACCGGGGCCCTGCTCCGCCTCGAACGTAATCTGATCGACACCTTTGAAGTCACCGAGCTCTGTACGCCAGAGGTCAATAATCTCGTTAACGGTCATGTCGCGCTCGTCCGCCGGGAGCAGCACAAGCTCGACATCAATGGACCGCTGACCCCGGACGTTGGTTTTGATGCCCTCCACATTGCGGGACAGGTTGTTTTCCTCAAACAACCGCTGGGTATCCTCCGTGATCGCCATGGCCATTTCAGCTGCGCGGCGGGCGGTAGTGCCAACCGGCAACCTGAGGCCGGCTTCGATTTCATCCGCCGGCGCCTCAGGCATCATGATCATGCCCATGTGGTCGCTGACAGCGTAAGCCCCGGACACCAACATGACGGTGAGTGCCGCTGAAAGGGTGATGTAACGGAAACGCAGGGCCATATCGAGCAGTGGCCGGTAACCACGATCCACCACGGACTGGAACCCCCGGGAAAACACTCTCTGGACACTGTGCATCCAGTGGCCCCAGATGGTCACACTGCCTTTACCACTGTGGGCCAGGTGCGCGGGCAGGATGAAAAGAGCCTCGATCAATGAAATTGCCAGTACAAGGATGACTACCACGCCCAGCGGCCACCAGAATTTGCCGGTGACACCGGGAATGAACAGCAGCGGCAGAAAGGCAACTATGTTGGTCAGGATGCTGAAGGTGACCGGGCCGGCAATGTCCTTGGCACCCTGTATGGCCGCCTCCATGAACCCCATGCCCTGTTCCCGGTATTCGTAGATATTCTCCCCCACCACTATGGCGTCATCCACCACTATCCCCAGCACCATCAGGAAGCCGAACATGGAGATCATGTTGATGCTGACGTCCATCGCCGGAAGGAACAGCACACTGCCCACAAAGGAAATGGTCATACCCATCATGATCCAGAACGCCAGCCGGTATTCCAGGAACAGGCTGAGGATCACCAGTACAATCACCATGGCCATGATGCCGTTCTCGAGCAGCATGTCCATGCGGTCTTCAAAGTGTTCGGCCCGGTTACTGTCGATCCGCAACTTCACCGCGTCGGGCAGAGTCACTTCCAGCTCTGCCATCACCTGCTCAACGGACTCTGCAATCTCCAGGGGCGACTGATCCCCGGTACGGAAGATCTCGATTTCCACCGAGGGCAGACTATTGAAGCGGGAGTGAAATCCACCCTCTTCAAATCCATCACGAACGGTGGCGATATCACCCAGGGTGACGGAACCGCCGGAAGCGGCATTGAGAATTACAATGCTTTCGAAGGCATCCGCCCACTGTTTACGTTCCTTCAGCCTCAGCAGTATGTCGCCGTTGTCCGTTGCCATGGAGCCGGCGGGTATATCCTCGCTGGACTGTTCGATGCGGTTAGCGACTTCCGACAGAGTCAGGTTGTACTTGCGTAGCGTATCCTGGGGAATTTCCACACTGGTCAGGTAGGCCGGCACGTCATCTATAACGGCCTGGGTGATTGCGTCTTCAGAGAGCAAACGGTTGCGCACCTGCTCACCAAGCTGGCGCAGGGTCCAGATGTCCACATCGCCGTAAAGGGTCAGTTCCATGACATCGCGGGTTGGTGTCACCAGCCGGATCTCGGGCTCCTCGGTCTGCTCCGGGAAGGTGCGGATACGGTCGACGGCCTGCTCTATATCCTGCAGGGCCTGCATGCGGTTGGTGCCGGAAACCAGTTCAAGCTGAATATTGCCGCTACCTTCACGGGCGGTGGAGCTCATTTCCTCAATGCTCTGGATACCCTGGACCGCCTCTTCGACGGGCAGGAGTATGCCCTGCTCCACTTCTTCCGGCGCCGCGCCGGGATAACTGACCGTGATCTGAACCAGATCAAGCTGGAATTCCGGGAAGACCTCCTTTTGCACCTGCGTGGCCATCCAGAAGCCGCCAGCCAGCAACAGGATCATCATCAGGTTGGCGGCGATGGAGTTGCGGGCCATCCATTCGATGGGCCCGACCCAGCCCTGCCCTCTGGGCGAATCACTCATCGCCGTCACCCTCCAGCCTCAGCCGGGCACCACTGACAACCGATGAGAGATCATTGGTTATGACCTGGTCACCATGTTCCAGTCCTGCCTGTATATAGGCGTAGTCATTATCACGAAAGGCGATTTCAACGTCGCGAATGGCCAGTTGGCGTTCCTCCATGACCCACACCGTGTTATTACGGCGAACCAGATCTCGCTCGATACGTACAACGTTGTCCAATGGCCGGCCCTGTATTTCAGCTCGCACAAACCCACCAAGAATCATCGGTGGCTTACCTTCCGCCCGATCCAGCGCCAGTGGGTCTTCGACAGTGATAAGAACCCGGGCCATGCGGGCGTTATCGTCCAGTTCGCCAACCAGTTGTGCCAGCCGGCCCTCGCGAGTCTGGCCGGCTGGCCAGACGGTGTCGTGGTGCAGGGTAACAGGGGCGCCGGACGTTTCCGGATCAGAGGTAAAAGTCAGCCAGCGGAGTCTGGATAGCGGAACGGTCGCCTCCACCCAATACTGACCGGTTCCCGCCAACCTGCCAAGAGACTGACCGGTGCTGACCTGTGAGCCCAGCGACACCTCCCGGCTGAGCACCTGGGCAGGAAACGGTGCGCGGATTCGTGTTCGGGCAAGATCAAGCTCGGCCTGCTTGACCGCAGCCTCAGCGCCAGCCACTCGGGCTTTGGCCTGTTTCAGCTGTGGCTCGCGGAGTATCAGCGCGTCATTAACCGCCGCAATATCGTCGCCCAGTAATTCAAATTCCTGCCGGGCAACAACTTGTTGTCCCTGTTCAAGCTCAAAATCAGCCTTTGCCTGCTGCAGCTCACTGCGTCTCTGTTGCAGCGTGGCTTCAAAATCCGCCGGATCGATCCGAAGCAGTTCTGTCCCCTCTTCGACTCGCCTGCCTGGCGTAAAAGCATCGGTCTGGCGAATAACTTCACCACTCACCCGGGAACCCAGCGTGATCTGGCGGGAAGGAACCACCTGCCCCATTACTTCTACGATGGGCGTGAAGCGCCCGCGGTTGACACTCTGGACATCCACCAGCATGGCGGTCTCACGGGCGGTATCTTTGCGGGTGGCAGTGGGTTCTGTGCTGAAGATCAACCAGATCAGGGCAAACCCCACCAGAACAATCATCAGCGACACCAACACGGTTTTCAGAAGGCCGGCTCTGCCTCTCTCAGGACGGACCGCTTTCTCATCAATGGGTTGGTTCATACCTCGTTGTTCTCCGGAGTTTTCGCGGATTCGATGCTTCCGGCCAGTGCCCGGTAAAGCGCCACACGGGTGGTGAGCAATTGCTGGCGAGTGTTCAGAATCGTGCGCTGAAGATCCTGTTTGTCCTTCAAGGCGGTCAACACCTCAATGTAACTGACTGTACCATTCAGATACTGGTTACGAAGCTGCCGATAGGTTGTATCAGCCAACCGGCCCTGATCATTGAGGCTCTGCAACCGCCGGCGCTGCTGCTGTTCCCGGGCCAGTGCATCTTCGACTTCCCGGACGGCAACAATAACGGCCTGCCCGTATTCCTGAATGAGTTCTTCGAGCACGGCCCCGGAGCGGCGAACCTCGGCACGGCGCTCGCCCCCGTCCACCAGGGGAACCACCAGATTGCCGGCCAGTGTCGACAGCCAGTTGTCGAACAAGTCCCCGGCATCATTCGCCTGCGAGCGGATGGACGCCTCGATGGAAAATCGCGGGAACCGGTTACTGATGGCGGCTGCCAGGTCCCGGTCAGCCGCCTGTACCACTCTCCAGGCCTGCTGCAGATCGGGCCTGCGCTGGACCAGTTCTGCAGGCACACCGGTTTCCGGCAGCGGCGGTAGCGCTGGCAGGGTATCGTCTTCTGGGAGGTTGCCCTGGCCCGGCGACTGCCCGAGCAGAACCGCCAGCTGATGCTGCAGTACACCGGCTTCGCCTTCAATGTTACTCAGACGTTCCCGGGAAGCGCTGACCAGCTGGCGTTGGCGAAGCACATCGGCACTGCTGTTCTGACCCATGGCAAACCGGGACTCAATCACCGTCAGTACCTTGTTATTGGTTTCCAGCTGGCTCTCTGCCAGGGCGAGCTGAGCCCGTTGTTCCACCAGCTGAAACCAGGTATTGGCAATTTCCCCGCTCAGGGAGACAGCGGCAGCCTGGTAATCCGCCAGGGACGCAGAGGCCCGAAATGACTCCGCCTCGCTAACCGATTGTACGCGCCCCCAGAGGTCTACCTCATAACTGGCACTCAGGCCGGCACTGAAGGTATCGGTTTCTGTATTGTCGGTTTCCTGTCGCTCTGCTCCAGCAGTGGCGTCCAGTGAGGGAAACAGTGCGGCACCCTGCCTGTCTGCCACAGCCCGGGCCTGACGTAATCTCTGATAGCTGGCACGAAGGCTCAGGTTATCGTCCAGGGCCCGCTCAACGAGTCTGTCCAGTTGTCTATCGTCAAACGCCTTCCACCATGTGTCGGAAACAGCCAGGTGGCCGGTTCGGGTATATTCAGCCGGCAATTCCACCGGAGCCCGGCTAGGTTCCTGACGGGTAGCGCAAGCGGTGAGAAAGAGAACGGTGACCAGCAGGACGAGCCGTAAGTGTGATCTGGTTATTGCGTCAATCATGGAGAGCCGGATACAGTCGTTGGTCCAGAGTTACGTTTGACCTGAACATAGCATTTTCCTGGCTGCAACGTTTTACCATATTTCTGTCTTCCACCGGGAAAATCGCCTCGAACAAGGAATGTCTCTATGAAAACCATTGGTCTACTTGGCGGCATGAGCTGGGAGTCCAGCCAGACCTACTACCGGCTGATCAATGAGGGCGTGAAAGCCCGCCTGGGTGGCCTGCACTCCGCAAAGCTGGTGCTCTACAGCGTGGATTTTGCCGAGATTGAAGCGCTTCAGCACAGCGGAGACTGGGCGGCCACTGCACGGATTCTTTCTGAAGCTGCCCTTTCGGTGCAGAACGCCGGCGCCGATTTCCTGGTGATTGGAACCAATACCATGCACAAGGTGGCGCCGGAGATAGAACAAAACCTTCGTATTCCCCTGCTCCATATTGCCGATGCCACTGCGAAGGTTCTGCTCCGGGACAGTATCGATTGCGTGGGCCTGCTGGGTACAAGATTTACCATGGAACAGGCGTTCTACCGCGACCGTCTGGAGGCAGCCGGCCTGGAGGTAATCACGCCGGATGAACCCCAGCGGGACAGGGTCCACCACATCATCTACGAGGAACTGTGCCAGGGTACGATCAACCCGGAATCCCGTCAGGCATATCTGGATATCGTCACCTCGCTGTCGGAGCGCGGTGCCCAGGCGGTTATTCTCGGATGTACCGAAATTGGCTTACTGATCCGACAGGCCGATACCCCGGTTCCGCTTTACGATACAACGGAGATTCATGCTGCGCAGGCAGTTGAACAGGCCCTTGGTGAGAGCAAGGCGCACTAGGAAAAAGCGACCTTCAAGCCAATGCACATCAACAGCAATGCAAAGACGTTGTTCTGAGCCTTCTGGTACCTGGCATTTTCCGCAGTAATGGCCCATAACCCGCGGCCCATCAGTGCATAGCCAACGTCGAAGGCAAACCCGGTCAGCACCAGTATCAGCGCCAGAATGGCAAACTGGCCCGCCACACCGGAAAGCTCCGGATGGATGAACTGGGGAAGCAGTACCGAGCAGAAAATCAGCGATTTCGGGTTGAGCAGATTGGTTGCCAGGCCCCGGCGGAAGGCAGCCAGATAGCCCCGGCTCGGCAACCCCGCAGCTGCCAGAACACTCCGGGTAGGCAAGGCGCTGGCCTTACGCAGAAACTGCCAGCCCAGGTAGAGCAGATAGCCAGCCCCCAACAGGCGAACGGTATGGTACGTCCAGGGTTGTGACTCAAAAAGCGCGGCAAGCCCCACTGCCGCCAGCAACACGTGGATGGACCGGGCCAGAGCAAGCCCTGTTGCGGTGGCAATGGCGTGTTTTGCTCCCTCGCTGACCGTTGTGCCCAGAACCAGGATCATGTCCGGCCCAGGGGCAAGATAGATCGCTACCAGGGCGGTAAAAAACAGAAAAAGGTCACTCACATCCATATTGCTCCTGCTGGATCAACGCATTGAGTATACCCCTACCCTGATAGCGAAGGGTTGCTTTACAAGCCAATTAATGCTTTAACATTGGCACATACAACTACTTTTTCATCATTTATAAGCCACGCATGCCAAATTATAAGCTTGACCGATTCGACCGGAAAATTCTGGAGGCGCTGCAGGCCAACGGCCGCTTGCCCAATATCGACCTGGCCGCAGACATTGGTTTGTCACCTTCCCCCTGTTCACGCAGGGTGCGCCTGCTTGAGGAATCCGGGGTGATCAAGGGTTACAGTGCGGTGCTGGACCAGGAGCAGGTGGGCCTTGGGCTTACCGTCTTCGTAGGCGTCAAAGTGGAGCGTCATCGCGAGAAAGAAGCGGAAGCCTTCCGCGAGGCGGTCAGCGTGTTACCGGAAGTCGTTATGGCCCACCTGGTTTCCGGCGAATCTGATTTCCTTCTGCAGGTGGTAGTGCCGGATCTCCGGTCCTACGAAAACTTTCTGACAGGAACATTGCTCAAGATACCGGGCATCAGGGACATTCGCAGCAACTTTGCGATTCAGACCGTTAAGCCCCTGTCACCGCTACCATTGATCCACCTGCCAGACTAATTAGGCGAGTTGCCGTTGTTAAGACTGTGTTTGTTATCAAAACCTGCCGCTATTCTATGCAGTTCTTGATCGTCTGCTATTTGTTACTTTGGAATGTGTAATCGAAGTCAGACCCATCAATGGCACAAGGAGGAACTCGCCATGGATACGTTATTGAAGGTTTCACTGATCAGCGTGTTGTTTGCCTCAGGCACTTTGCTGCAGGGATGTTCAGACAGCAGTGAGGAGGAACAGCCCATGTCGCAGAGTGAGGCGACTGCGGACGAAAGAGAAGCAGCAACGGAAGACCTCTCGTCGAAACGCACGAGTGCGCCGGCCAGCGCTGAAGTGACCATTCTGACCCCGGAGGATGGCGCCACTGTAACCAGCCCTGTGACCGTGGAATTCGGACTGGAAGGAATGGACGTCGCCAAAGCAGGCACTGACGAGGAGAATACCGGCCACCATCATCTGTTGATTGACCTGGATAAGCTGCCACCATTGGACGAGCCGCTGCCGTCCACGGATCAGGTGGTCCACTTTGGCGGTGGGCAGACCACCACCGAGTTGGAACTGGAGCCCGGGGAACATACCCTTCAGTTACTCCTGGGCGACCACATGCATGTTCCCCACGAACCACCGATCATGTCCGAAAAGATCACAATTACTGTGGAGTAATCCTGGCAACAGGGCCAGTAGCTACGACAACGGCAGGCTGACAGCGTCAGTGCCGGGAAACGAACGCGCTTTTACTGCGATTTAATACGCACGGGGTGGCAATGGACCGTTGAAGAGCGCATCGTGAGCGGCTCAGAACCCTCCGAGGTTCCCGGCACACTGACATTCTTCGATGAGCTATCTATGACCACTGCCACCTGGTTTATACTGCTTGGCTCACTACTGCTGGTAGTGGGCTTTACCGCCTCCTACATCAAGACCGTGCCTGCCACGTCCGCCATCGTGTACCTGCTGATCGGGTTTGTGGTCGGTCCCATGGGCCTTGGCCTGTTTCACTTCAATCCGCTGGAAGAGTCGGCGCTGCTGGAACTGCTGACCGAAATCGCAGTGCTGATTTCGCTGTATTGCGCCGGGGTGAAAATGCCGGCACCCGTTACCTTCAAACGCTGGCGCAACCCTCTGCAACTGGCAGTGATCTCGATGACGCTTACGGTCGGGCTGGTCGCGTTTTTCGGATACTACTGGCTTGCCCTGCCTCTGGGCGCGGCTGTCATCCTCGGCGCTGTGGTTGCCCCGACAGACCCCGTGCTGGCGACGGAAGTTCAGGTTCGCCATGCCGATGACCCTGACCGTTTGCGGTTCGCGTTGACCTGCGAAGCCGGCATGAACGACGGCACCGCATTTCCGTTTGTGATGTTGGGGCTGGGCCTGCTGGGCCTGCATGACCTCGGTGATGATGGTTCTCGCTGGCTGGTGATTGATGTGGTCTGGGCCACCGGCGCGGGAATTGGCATTGGCATTCTGGCGGGCTATGCCGTTGGCTGGTTAGTACAGAGACTGCGCACTACGTTCACCCATTCCGAGTTCCTTGAAAGTTTTCTGGGCCTGGGGCTGATTGCGCTCGCCTATGGCGTCAGCCTGTTGGTGAATGCCTGGGGCTTTCTGGCCGTATTCAGTGCCGCAGTGGCATTGCGCCACACGGAATTGAAGCTGAGCGGTCTCAAGCAGCAGTACTCGGATCCGACCTCCGGAGAAGCAAAGCCGGGCGAGGCGCCCAAGGCCATTGCCCATGTTCACCAGAGCTCGTTGGTATTCAACGAACATCTGGAAAGGCTGGCCGAAATTGTGTTGGTGCTATTGATCGGAGGGTCACTTTTCTGGGACTCCTGGAGCTGGCGGGCCGTTGGATTTGCCGCATTCCTGTTCTTTGTCGCACGCCCCATCAGCGTCCATCTCGGCCTGCTCGGAACCAATGCCCCTATGCGCATGCGCAACCTTGCAGGCTGGTTCGGTGTTCGCGGCATCGGTTCGCTGTACTACCTGATGTACGCAATCCAGCATGGGCTACCGGAAGAGATTGCACTGGAATTGATCCACCTGACCTTCGTGGTGGTTGCACTGTCGATCCTGGTTCATGGCGTAAGTGTAAAACCCACCATTGCCCGTTTCTGGCGCTCGCGGAAATCAACCAGCTGAGAATTGGACACTGTGCGCCGGTGATTCCTATACTCGAAGTTCATTCAGCTGGAAGACTTATTCTATGCGCGTTTTCGCAAACCCCGTCGGTTCCGGCTCACTCTGGTTCGATAATCTTGCCACTGCCGACGGTACTCCCGTTGCTTACGACCCACAGGCACGGGCCTTTCTGCCCATGCCGCCCTTCTGCGCCAACCGCGATGTGATTGGATGCAACTGGATTGCGCCTGAGCAAGGGGCTTTCTGCCGTTCCTGTGCCATGACGGCATTGGCACCAGACCCATCCATTCCCAACGCAATGCCTAATTGGGCTCAAACCGAGGCGGCCAAACGTTGGGCGCTCGACAATCTGGGGCGCTGGCACTGGTTCCGCCCGGAAGACCCGGGGGCACGGCCCGTTTTCCACATGCTTGCCGAAGGGCCCACCCCGGTACCCATGGGGCATGCCCAGGGTGTGGTGACTATCAGCGTGGCCGAGGCGGATCCGGTGTTGCGCACCACCCGCCGTGAAGCACTGGAAGAGCCCTACAGGACCATGATTGGCCATATGCGCCATGAGATCTCCCATATGCTCTGGTGGCGCCTGAGCCTGCGGGAGGATTTCCTCGATGCCTTCCGTGCAATGTTTGGTGATGAGCGAATCAGCTACCCCGGGGCGCTGCAACACCACTACGAAAACGGCCCGCCGCCGGACTGGAAGCAGTATTACCTGACCAGCTACGCTTCGGCCCATCCCCATGAAGACTGGGCGGAAACGGCTGCCCACCTGTTGCACCTGACAGATCTGACCGACAGCTTTGTGGCTGCAGGCCTTACCTCTCCGGATGTTCCGGGTACCAACTGGGACCCCTATTCCGAGCCCGATGCCCAGCGTCTGATCCACATTGCCGCATCGATTGCCGTGGGCGTAAACCACGTGAATCGGTCCATGGGTCTTTCAGACCTGTACCCCTTTGTACTGTCGGATTTCGCACGCCAGAAGCTCTCGTTTGTGCACGACTGGCTTCGCAGGGGGGCCCAGGGACTCTGACCCGGTTGGCCCGCCGGGCATCCATCCCCGGCAGCCAATCCGCATACCGGATGCCAGCGTAGCTCTTGTAAACAACCAAGGAGTCGGCTTATGAGCAATCCCGTAATCGCAGACAACAAACCCAGGAAAGTCTCGTTAAAGAAGGGCGAGGAGTACCTTTTCTGCACCTGCGGACGTTCCGACGACCAGCCTTTCTGTGATGGCTCCCACGCCGACACGGATTTCACGCCCAAGAGTTTTACCCCCGACAAAGACGAGGAGGCCGTGCTGTGCCAGTGCAAACACACTCACGATGCCCCCTACTGCGACGGCACCCATCAACGGTTCAGCAAAGACCAGGTGGGAAAAGAAGGGCCCGGTAAAGATAGTGAAGACAATGGGGAAAACGGAGATTCCGATAAGGCGCCGAAGGCGAAGGCAACAACGGAGGAGCCGACCGTTGCGTTCATCCACCAACTTGCCCGGGAAGGCCTGAGCAACATGGGCCCACACGGCCCCACAACGGCGATGGGCGTTCCGCGCCATACCCTGCCCCACTGGGACGATCTGCAGCTCATGGTGGCCCAATTGGCCTCCAGGCCGCTGATGGAAGATGCGGAAGTGTCCACCGAACTGGTTATTGGCCCGGAAGCAAAGAAGCCCCTGACTCTCAGCATGCCGCTGTTTGTGTCTGACATGAGCTTCGGGGCACTGTCTGAAGAAGCCAAAATCGCGCTGGCACGGGGGGCAGAGATGGCCGGAACCGGCATCTGCTCCGGTGAAGGCGGCATATTGCCGGAAGAGCAGCAGGAGAACTCCCGCTACTTCTATGAACTCGGTAGCGCGAAGTTCGGCTATGACGAAAAAATACTGAAGCAGGTTCAGGCGTTTCACTTCAAGGGTGGTCAGGGCGCGAAAACCGGCACCGGCGGCCACCTGCCCGGCAACAAGAACACTGGCAGGATTTCCGAGGTACGAGGCATCAAGGAGGGTGAGCCTTTTACATCACCACCCACCTTTGAGGATCTGCAGTCAGTGGAAGACTTCCGGCAGTTCGCCAACCGGGTTCGGGAGATCACCGGTGGTATTCCGGTGGGTTTCAAGCTAAGTGCCAACCACATTGAACGCGATGTGCAGTTCGCCCTCGACGCCGGTGCCGATTATATCATTCTGGATGGCCGTGGCGGTGCTACCGGTGCTGCCCCGGAGATTTTCCGGGACCACATCAGCGTCCCCACTATCCCTGCACTGGCCCGGGCCCGGCGCTACCTGGATGACCATGGGGCCAGCGGCCGGGTCACTCTGATTGTGACCGGTGGTCTGCGGCTACCCATTGATTTCGTCAAGGCCATGGCTCTGGGTGCCGACGGTGTTGCCATCGCCAACAGTGCCATCCAGTCTATCGGGTGTGTCGCCGCACGGATCTGCAACACCAACAACTGTCCCGCAGGCGTCGCCACCCAGAGAAAGGACCTGCGTCAGAGGCTTGATATCGAAACGTCGTCCAGGCAGCTCAAGAACTTCCTCGAGGCGTCCGTGTCCCTGATGCAGGTCATGGCCAGAGCCTGCGGCCACGACAGCCTCAGCAAATTCAACCGGGAGGATCTGTCGACCTGGCATCGGGACATGGCCCTGTTAAGCGGGGTACGCTACGCGGGTATGGTCGACCCCTCCGCCTGAGTCTCTTCTCTGGCCGCCAGGATTCGGACACGTTCGAAATCCTCTTCGGTGAACACCCCATTCACACCGGAGATGGCGGCCAGCTTCATGCCGTGTTTCAGGCCCAGTTTGTAGATTTCCCTTACTTTTTCCCACTCTATATTCCGGCCCAGCGTAAAGTTCTCGAACCGCCCTTCCAGGGCAAGCACAATGGTTTCCGCCAGGCAGGCATAGGCAATCCCTTTGGGCAGGCCAATATCTTTCATATGGACTTCACCGGGCAGCTGGATCTCACCGGATTCAATCACCAGAACGTCCGGGCGTTTGGCTACGTCCTCTGCGGGAATATCCAGTGGCCGGGCGACGTCTGTGATCACGCAGCCGGGCTTCACTTTCATGATGTCCAGAATGCGCTTACCGGCGCCGGAGGTGGCGGTGACGATCATATCCATCTCGGACAGATCCCGTTCTGCAGAGCCGGCAACGTGTACGATCGCTCCGGGGGTTTCCTGTTCGATGCTCTCTTTAAGCGCCAGCAGTTTTGCGGGCTCTGGCGCAGCCAGGTAGATTTCCTCCACAGCCTTGGCAAGCAGGCGCGCGCAGACTGAGCCGATGGCGCCCGTCGCACCCACCACCATGGCCTTGCCGGCGGCTTTTCCGCTAGGGCCGATGTCTACCCGCCCTATTTTTTTCATCGCGTCGTGAGCCGCCCAGAGAGCGCCCGAGGCACTGTAGCTGTTGCCGGTGGTAATGGGCAACGGTGCCCGCTTTGCCACCGTGATGCCGGCATCGCCCACTACTTTGGTGAAGGCACCAAGCCCCATAATCTGGGCCCCCAGCTTTTTCGCCAGTTCCGCAGCCTGCAACAGTCTGGCGTAGGTAAACTCCGGGTCATGAGCCATGATTTCCCGGGGCGTGCCTCCCACGGTTATCAGCCAACCCTCGACTTCATCACCCGTGGGTGACCGGACGCCGGAAACCTTCGAGTAGATAAACGGCGGCGTATAGGCAACAGCCTTTTCAACCAGGTTCATCACCATGGGCGGCGACACATTGGCAATCCAGTCCAGAGGTGGCGTTTTGGTGAGGTATTGCTGCGAAAGCGGATGGATCACAAAAGCAAACCGGTTTACCCGACGATAGCCGTCCGGGTAGAGAATGCGGGGCTCGATGCCAAGGTTCTGGATGACATCCAGATAGTCGTCCGGCCCCAGTTGTCCCGGAGTCCTGGACAATGCTGCACTGATCATTGCCTCCATTACGTTGACACCGACCGGCCGGCCTTCCAGCCAGGGGCTGTAGTCCACAACCATGGCGACACGCCGGGAACGCATCCAGTCGAGGGCGGAATCAGTGACACGGGAGGTGATTACCGTCTTGCCGTCCAGTTCCTTATGGGTGAAATTCTCCAGATCTCCAATGGCCGAAACAATAACGTGAGCCTCGGAAACGGCGTGGTTCAGAGACCCTTTGACCAGTCCCTCGCCAAGCCGGTACAACGGAGTCCGCAGGATGGTCTCGACGGCTCTCACCGCTGCGGGCCGGAACATTATCGGCGCTGTGAGTGAAGTATAGGTTTCCAGCTGTTTCAATGATGTCAGCAGTCTGGGCACACCGAAATCAGTGTAGGGATCAGCAAACAACAGATTGTCGGTGTGCTCTGAAAGCGCCTTCGCAATGCGATAACCTGCCTGGCCATTCAGGAACAGCACCCGCGCGTTGTCGAAAAAATGCCCGAGCTCCGATTGAGTGTGGCGCACCGCCCATTCCTGAAGAATGGCACGCAGACCGGCGCCGGTGGTAACCGACTTGTCCGGGACACAGGCCTCCAGCCGTGCGGTGTCCGGGTGCTCAAGCTGCTCGCGCCCCACTTCGTAGTGGTCGTGAAGCATGCTGAGGCCGATAGCATCCGCCTGCGAGTGGACCGATTCGAGCACTGATTCTGCCCTGGCAAGATCGCCGTCTGTCCCGATACGGATAACACGAAAGGGCTGGCCCAGAAACTCGGTTTCCAGCTCGTAATCGTATTCGGCGGATCCCTGGCTGATACTGACGACGGTTTTCATATTCAGGCATTCCCCCTTCCTTGTTGTTATCATCTATAGACTAAATCATGGCATCTGTTTTTGCCTTAGCGCAGATCAAAATCCGGAGCGCCATTCTCCGTCTACAATGGTGATTACAGCACAAATTACGCTCAGACCGTCACAGATCAATAAGGAGCTCTCCATGACCATTCAGGAAGATCTGAACGCTACAGTCCGGGAACTGGTTCAGCCCGGCAAGGGAATTCTCGCGGCGGACGAAAGCCACCCTACCATCGCCAAGCGATTCAAGGCGGTTGGCGTTGAGTCCAGCGAAGAAAAGCGTCGCCAATACCGCAGTCTGCTGCTTGAAACGCAAGGCCTGGGCGAATACGTCAGTGGCGTTATTCTGTTTGAAGAAACCCTGGGCCAGAAGTCGGACGATGGCAAGCCACTGCCATCGGTCGCCGCCAGAGAGGGGATTGTTCCGGGTATCAAGGTGGATAAGGGCAAAGGCCCTATGGTCAATGCCCCGGGTGATGAGATTACCGAGGGCCTGGACGGGCTGGCCGAGAGGCTTGAGCATTACAAGGAGTTGGGCGCGCGGTTTGCCAAGTGGCGAAACGTTTATCATATCACCGACACCAATCCCAGCCGTGCAGCCATTGAAGCCAATGCCGAAGTTCTGGCCCGTTACGCGGCAATCTGCCAGTCCTGCGGCATTGTGCCTATCGTTGAGCCGGAAGTACTGATTGATGGCAGCCACACCATCGAGCGCTGTGCTGATGTCAGTGAGGCGGTTATCAGCGAAGTCTTCAGGGCCCTGCAGCGCCACCGTGTTGAACTGGAAACCATGATTCTCAAGCCCAGCATGGTTACTCCTGGTAAAGCCACCGGCCATAAGGCCAGCCCCGAGGAAGTGGCAGAACACACCCTGCGGGTGTTTCGAAGAGTGGTTCCAGCGGCGGTCCCCGGCATCAATTTCCTCTCCGGCGGCCAGACACCCGAGGAGGCAACCCTGAACCTTAACGCCATGAACAGCGGCAACTCACTGCCATGGGTACTGAGCTTCTCATACGGCCGCGCCCTTCAGGAGCCCGCACAAAAGGCCTGGGCGGGAATTTCCTCTAACCGGACCTCTGCCCAGAATGCACTGCTGAAACGGGCAAAGCTCAACAGCCTGGCGACCCTGGGGCATTATTCAGCGGATATGGAAGGCTGACCCTAAGGGGCAGCCTTCAGGCTGCGCGGGGCCCGGCCACCGCTATCGGCTTCTCCAGGCAGGCCAGCATGGGCGCCACCTGGCGAATCTTGCGAGCTTCCGGCCAGAGGGCTTCGGCTTCGGCAAAACCCTGGCGCAGGAAGTTGAGCCACTGCTTGATGCGGCCTGTTACATAGCGGTCTTCCAGCCAGCCCTGCAGAACGGTGGCATATTCACGCACCAGAGCCACAGCTTCCGGCCAGGTCATGTCCGTTATGGTCTCGCCCTGCTGGCTTGCCTTGATCTGCCGCGCCAGGTCCGGCCGTGCAATCAGGCCCCGGCCAATCATCACATCGTCACACCCGGACACTTCCCGGCATCGCCAGTAGTCCGCCACGGTCCAGATTTCACCGTTGGCAATGATGTGAGTGTCAACCGCTTCCCGGGCCCTGGCAATTTCCTCCCAGTAGGCCGGGGGCTTGTAGCCATCCACCTTGCTGCGGGCATGGATGACAATTTCTTCAGCACCGGCCGCTTCCAGTGCCTGGGCACAGGCGACGCCCATGGAGCGGTCGTCATAGCCCAGCCGCATTTTTGCGGTAACCGGCACGCTCTCGGGCACAGCCTGGCGAACAGCGGCCACAATTTCGTGCATCAGCTCTGGCTCGCGCATCAGCACGCAGCCACCCTTGTGTTTGTTCACGGTTTTGGCAGGACAGCCGAAATTGATGTCGACCTGGGTTGCCCCCAGTTCGGCGGCTTTTACTCCGTGGCGCGCCATCTGGTGTGGGTCTGAGCCGAGAAGCTGAACGGCCACCGGCGTGCCCACTTCCGTCAGTGACTGGTTATGCAGTTCCGGGGCGTATTTGTAGAACACTCGCGGCGGCAGCATGCCGTGGGTAACGCGAATGAATTCGGTGACGCACCGGTCAATCCCGCCGACTCTGGTCAGGGTTTCACGGATAGGTGCATCGACCAGCCCTTCCATCGGGGCGAGGATAATTCGCATAAGTGCTCCAGCAAAAACGAGATATGTTCAGATCAAGGCTGATCAAAAATCAGGCGAGGCGGATTGTAAGTAATTTGGCGGGAAGTTGGTAGCTGGGCACCCCGTCACCGGGATGCCCTTTCGTTGGCAGGGTTTATTTAGCGTCGAAACGGTCCGCGTTCATGACTTTGGTCCAGGCGGACACGAAGTCCTTCACAAACTTCTCTTCGTTGTCGTCCTGGGCGTACACCTCTGAATAGGCACGCAGGATGGAATTGGAACCGAACACCAGATCAACACGGGTCGCGGTGAACTTGGTGTTGCCGTTCTTGCGATCCACAATATTGTAGGAGTTCTTTCCGGTAGACTCCCAAGCATTCGCCATGTCCGTCAGGTTCACGAAGAAGTCATTGGTCAGTTGGCCAACACGGTCGGTGAAAACACCGTGCGTGGTACCACCATGGTTGGTGCCCAGCACCCGCATACCACCGATCAGGACAGTCATTTCCGGCGCAGTCAGCCCCAACAGCTGGGCGCGGTCCAGAAGCATTTCTTCCGGTTTGACCACGTAGTCCTTCTTCTGCCAGTTGCGGAAGCCATCGGCCAGCGGTTCCAGCGGCTCGAAGGAGTCGGCGTCGGTCATCTCATCCGTTGCGTCACCACGGCCTTTGAGGAACGGCACATGAACTTCATGTCCGGCAGCCTTTGCAGCCATCTCGATGCCCAGGTTACCACCCAGAACAATCACGTCCGCTATGCTGGCACCCGTGTCGGCGGAGACCTTCTCGTAGGCTTTCAGCACTTTCGCCAGGCGATCCGGCTCATTGCCTTCCCAGCTTTTCTGGGGAGCCAGCCTGATGCGGGCACCATTGGCGCCACCGCGCATATCTGAACCCCGGAAGGTACGGGCGCTGTCCCAAGCCGTAGAGACGAGCTCGTTAATGCTAAGGCCGGCCTCGGCGATCTTCTCTTTGACCACTTCTTCGATGTAGTTGGTCTCGCCCTGGGGCACCGGATCCTGCCAGATCAGATCTTCCGACGGCACATCCGGACCGATGTAACGGGACTTCGGGCCCATATCCCGGTGAGTCAGCTTGAACCAGGCGCGTGCGAAACAGTCCTTGAAATACTCCGGATCTGCCATGAATTTCTCGCAGATTGCGCGGTACTTCGGATCCACCTTCATGGCCATATCCGCATCCGTCATCATCGGATTACGGCGCACGGAAGGGTCGGTTGAATCAACCGGCTTGTCTTCTTCCTTGATATCGACGGGCTCCCACTGGTTCGCGCCAGCCGGGCTCTTTGTCAGTTCCCACTCGTAACCGAACAGCAGGTCGAAGTAACCCATGTCGAACTGGGTCGGGTTGGTGGTCCAGGCGCCTTCGAGGCCTGAAGAAACGGCATTGGTCGCTTTGCCTTTCAGGTTCGGGTTGTGCCAGCCAAGCCCCTGTTCATGAACATCAGCGCCTTCAGGCTCTGGCCCAAGTGCTTCCGCATCGCCGTTACCGTGGGTTTTACCTACGGTGTGCCCACCGGCGGTCAGTGCTGCGGTCTCTTCGTCATCCATTGCCATACGGGCAAAAGTCATGCGAACCTGCTCGGCCGATTTCTGCGGGTCAGATACACCGTTCACACCTTCAGGGTTCACATAAATCAGACCCATCTGGACTGCGGCGAGAGGATTTTCCATGGTGTCAGGCTTCTCGACATCCTCATACCGGCTGTCAGACGGCGCCAGCCACTCTTTTTCTGCGCCCCAGTAAATGTCCTTCTCCGGATGCCAGATGTCCGCACGGCCGTAGGAGAAGCCGAACGTCTTGAGGCCAAAGGATTCGTAGGCGACATTGCCAGCCAGAATAAACAGATCGGCCCAGCTTACCTTGTTGCCATACTTTTTCTTGAGCGGCCACAGCAGACGCCGCGCCTTGTCCAGGCTTACGTTGTCGGGCCAGGAGTTAATCGGGGCAAATCGCTGGTTGCCGGTACCGGCACCGCCACGCCCGTCAGCTATACGATAAGTACCGGCAGCGTGCCATGCCAGGCGGATCATCAGACCGCCGTAATGCCCCCAGTCCGCAGGCCACCATTCCTGGCTGTTGGTCATCAGCTCGTGCATGTCTTTTTCGAGTGCTTCGTAGTCGAGCTTTTTGACCTCTTCCCGATAGTCGAAATCCTCCCCCAGCGGATTGGTCTTTCTGTCGTGCTGATGCAGTATGTCCAGATTCAGGTTTTCCGGCCACCAGTTGGCAGACACATCGGCTTTTTCCTGGGTATTGGACCCATGCATGACCGGGCACTTTCCGCCTGAGCTATTGTTCTCTGTCATTTCTCTCTCCTGATTCGGTTTGGCAAAACGACACTACATTTACGTGAGCAACCCTAACTATAGGTCAAATAAACTGCTCTGCTCTGAGGATTTATTATGTCCTGGATAGCGTATGCCTATTGAGTTCCGGGAGACCGCAAAAGCCACTCTCCCGTTTACGGAGCGCAGACAGGTTCGGTGGACTGATTCGCCAGAATCCGGTGCAACCGGGGTGGCCTGAAAGGTCAGATTCTTTCTATGGACGTGAACTTCCCGGCATCGTCGAACAGAATGCGGAAGCTTCCCTGAATACCATCACGGAGATAGAAGCGTGAAAGGATACGGGCCGGGAAACGGACAGAACGTCCATCCCGGGCCGTGGTACGGACATCAGTGGCAACGCCCTGATAGAGCTTTATCCACTCATCAGGGCTGATATCGACGTCCACAATTATCTGCTGCATGGCACCTTTACAGTCGTAACAGTCGTAGGTCGGATTAGGCGAAGCCGTAATCCGACACTACATTCGGCTCGGTTGTCGGATTACGGCTTCGCCTAATCCGACCTACACTGCCTTGCTTTAGTTAGCCAGTTCCAGCAGCAGACGGTTCAGGCGGCTGACATAGGCACCGGGATCAGGCAGCTGCTCACCACTGGCCAGGGTCGCCTGGTCCAGCAATACCGCAGACAGTTCCTTGAAGCGGTCTTCGCCCTGCTCCTTCTCAAGGCGCTGCACGAGCGGGTGCTCCACATTGACTTCGAAAATCGGCTTGCTATCGGGCACTTTCTGGCCGGCAGCTTCCATGATTTTCTTCATCTGGGCCCCCATATCAAAGTCGGCCACCACCAGGCAGGCTGGTGAATCAGTCAGGCGATTGGTGACGCGCACTTCCTGCACCCGATCCCCGAGGGCCGTCTTGATGCGCTCCAGCAGCTCCTTGTGCTCCTCTGCAGCCTCTTCCTTATGCTTCTTGTCTTCCTCGGTTTCCACTTCGCCAAGATCAAGATCACCCCGGGCAACGTCCTGGAACTGCTTTCCGTCGTACTCGTTCAGGTAGCCCATCATCCACTCATCAATCCGGTCAGAGAGGATCAGTACCTCAATGCCCTTCTTGCGGAACACCTCCAGGTGCGGGCTGCTCTTGGCCGCCATGAAGTTGTCAGCGGTGATGTAGTAGATCTTGTTCTGGCCTTCTTTCATGCGGCCGATGTAGTCGTCAAGAGACACCGTCTGCGCCTGTTCACCGGTATGGGTGGATGCAAAACGCAGCAGACCGGCGATCTTCTCACGGTTGCTGAAGTCTTCCGCCGGGCCTTCTTTCAGCACGGTGCCAAACTCGTCCCAGAACTGCTGGTACTTCTCAGGCTCTTTTTTCGCGAGTTTGGAGAGCATGTCCAGAACCCGCTTGGTGACGGCAGTGCGAATGCTGTCCACGGTGCTGTCGTTCTGAAGGATTTCGCGGGAGACGTTCAGTGACAGATCGTTGGAGTCAATCACACCCTTGGTGAAACGCAGGTAGAGCGGCAGGAACTGCTCGGCATCATCCATGATGAACACGCGCTGCACATACAGTTTCAAACCACGGGGCGCTTCGCGATTATAGAGATCAAACGGCGCGCGGCCCGGGATGTACAGCAGGCTGGTGTAATCCAGCTTGCCTTCCACTTTGTTGTGGGACCAGGTCAGCGGGTCTTCAAAGTCATGGGAGATGTGCTTGTAGAACTCCTTGTACTCCTCGTCCTTGATCTCGCTGCGGGACAGGGTCCACAGGGCAGTGGCGTCGTTGACGGTCTCGTACTTGTCCTTTTCGCCTTCCTCTTCGGATTCTGATTTCATGACCACCGGGAACGAGATATGGTCAGAGTACTTCTTCACCAGGTTGCGCAGGCGGAAGCCATCAGCAAACTCCTTGGCGTCGTCCTTCAGATGCAGAACGATTCTGGTGCCGCGTTCTTCCAGGTCCACGTTCTCGATAGTGAACTCACCGTCGCCTTTGGATTCCCAGTGAACACCCTCTTCAACCGGCGCACCGGCGCGACGGGTGAAGACTTCCACAGCATCCGCCACGATGAAGGATGAATAGAAACCGACACCAAACTGGCCAATCAGCCTGCTGTCTTTCTTCTCATCGCCGGAAAGCTGCTTGAGGAATTCAGCGGTGCCAGAGCGGGCAATAGTGCCCAGGTTCTGAACCACATCATCACGGGTCATGCCGATGCCGTTATCGGTCAGAGTAACGGTGTTTTTGTCGGCATCGTAATCCAGGCGAATCTTCAGATCCGGATCATTCTCGAACAGGCTGTCATCTTTGAGTGCAGCAAAGCGGAGTTTATCTTCCGCATCCGAGGCGTTTGAGATCAGCTCACGAAGGAAAATCTCCTTGTTGGAGTACAGGGAATTGATCATCAGGTTAAGCAGTTGCTTAACTTCCGTCTGAAAACCCAGAGTTTCTTTTTGCGATTCAACCGTCATGGCTTATTTTGTCTCCTGCTGTGTTTGCTTCGGTGGAGCGGTGCGGCTGGGTACTTCTTTCCAAAACACGCTGTGAATACGTCCATGTAAGCTCCGCTCCGCCATCCATGGCTCCGCAGGGTTTTGGAAAGAAGTACCCAGCCACACCGCCCGACTGTTGAGTAATATCGATTCCTGCACGGAGCCTGGGCGAGCAGTTGGGGATGGGTTTACGAAACCGTGCGGAGCCATGGATGGCGGAGCCCGAGCCGCACAGGGACGTCTCGAGGCGTGTATCGTAAACCCATCCCCAACTGCTCGCCTGCACCAATGCCTGAATTGTTAGGACCAGAAATGGGGTTAGACCGGGGCATTTCAACCCCCGACAGGCTGAATTCAGTCTTCCAGCAGGAAGTGCGCCCGGGCCGTTGCGATGGGCTGGGAACGGGATTTCTGCCAGGCAGTGATCATCACGTTGGCCACGCGATTGCCCTGGCGGGTGAGCTGGCACTCGGCAAAGGTTTCCCGGTTCAGCCCGGCTCGCAGGTAATCCAGGGAGAAGTCCACAATACGGGGCATACGCAGGGTTTCCTGGGACATCATCAGGTAGATAATTGCGGACAGCTCCATAAAGCCACCGATTACGCCCCCGTGAATAGCCGGTAGTACCGGGTTCCCCAGGTTTTCTTCCTTTTTCGGCAGGCGGAAAATCAGATCATCACCGAAGCGGTCGCATTCCAGACCGATAAAGCGCGCGTAGGGAATGCTCTCAAGCATGCGAGAGAAATCACCGGTTTCCTGGGTGTAGCGAAGGATTTCCGGGTTCGTCATTTTGTGTCTCCGTCGATCAGCTCACGGAAAGACTTGGGCATTGCCTCCTTGCCAATCCTCATGAAAGTGCCAACACAGTTGGCGATGGTCTCGCCAGGGTCCTGGAAAGCCTCACAGCGGGTAAAAATGATATTGCGGGTAACCCTGTAGGTTTCAGCGCGGGCATATACCGGCTTATGGGGTTCGGCCGGGCGCATGTAATCCACTCTCAGATCCAGCGTGGGGCACAGCTCGAAATCTTCCAGGGCACACATAATGACCGAACCAGAAGCAGTATCCATCAACGTGGTGATGGCGCCACCATGGATCACGCCGGTGTCCGGGTTGCCGATAATACGGTCACTGTACGGCAGGCACAGAGTCAGTTGTCCCTTCTTTGCCGACGTCACTGTCAGGCCCAGTTCACGACACTGGTTGAGGGTCGCTATAAAACGGCGAACCCGGTCCATTCTCATGGCATTGTTCATAAAGTCTGGCTCGTCAGATCAGCTTCGGGTTTCTTTATCGGTTTCCTGCCTGGATGGTGGTTCCTCGAATACCTTACCCGAACGCAGTGCCTGTAAGGCAGCGGAACGGAACTCCCGGCGGTACAGGATGATCACAGTCAGGGTAGAGGCGCCCATGAACACAACGGGATGGATGAACCAGGACACCACGGCCAGCGCATAGTAGTAGGAGCGCAGACCCAGGTTGAAAGCATCTCCAGCCATGTTGCAGACATTGCCGGCGCTTCTGGCGAATGCCTCCCTTGAGGCCGGGCTGGCCTTGGTGTCGGAGGGAAGCGGCGCACTGCCAATCAGTACCGCCACGAAATTGTACATCCGCATCGACCAGGTAAACTTGAAGAAGGCGTAAATGAAGATAACCATCAACACCAACATGCGCATTTCCCAGATTTCACGGCTGGGCAGGGTTCCGAACGGCATGGTGCTGAACACTTCCATCACTTCCTGTGTATAGCCCAGGGCTGTGATAATACCCGCTACAATCAATAGGCAACTGGACGCAAAAAAAGCACCGTTGCGCTCCAGATTGCCCACCACGGACGCATCCGAGATGCGGTTTTCCCGCTTCAGCATCACCCGCATCCAGTCTTCACGGTACAGGTCCAGCGTATTTGACAGGCATGGTCGCTCGTTCGCCTTGCGTTTGGAGTACTCGGTGTAACCGAGCCAACAAATGAGAAACCAGACGAGTGCAATCAGTTCCAGGTAAATACCCATGAAGGGATTCCGGGTGTTGATGAACAATAGAAGAGTAATAGCCAATGATGATAACGCAACGGGGGAGCAGCCTCCACACGCCTGGCGTTTCGCTGTGGTAACACCGTACAGAACGGGGATATGGTATAAACGTAGCAACGCTCGCAGAAGGCGGCGAAGGCAATCGAAAACGTCGCCCAGGGACATCGACCAAGGAGTTTTATCCGTGAACATTCACGCTGGATTACGTTACCTCACCGTTATTGTTGCACTCGCGATTCTTTCAGGGTGTTCCGTTAATCCGGTTACCGGAGAAAAACAGCTTTCGCTGATCCCGGAAAGCCAGGAACTGTCGATCGGCAGTGAACAGTACAAGCCCACCCAGCAAACCCAGGGCGGCCAGTTTTACCTGGACCCAGAACTGAACCTGTACGTCAGTGAAGTGGGCCAGAAGCTGGCTGACGTGAGTGATCGACCCGACCTCCCCTATGAATTTGTGGTGCTGAACAGCAGCGTGCCCAATGCCTGGGCCCTGCCCGGTGGCAAGATTGCCATTAACCGGGGACTACTGATGGAGCTGGATGATGAAGCCCAGCTCGCCTCGATTCTCGGCCATGAGATTGTCCATGCCGCCGCACGCCATAGTGTCCAGCGCATGCAGCAAGGCATGCTGATCAGCGCCGGCGTAGCCGGGCTGGGGTTTGCCCTGTCGGATAACGAATGGGCCGGACTGATCATGGGTGGCGCAGCCATGGGCGCCCAGCTTGCTCTTGCACAGTACAGCCAGGCAGACGAGCTCGAGTCAGACCATTATGGCATTCGCTACATGAAAGAAGCTGGCTATGACCCACAGGCGGCCGTGGAACTGCAGGAAATCTTTGTACGGCTTTCCGAGAACCGCAATACCAGTTTTATAGAGGGCATGTTCGCCACTCACCCACCCTCCAGGAAGCGCGTGCGTGAGAATCAGGAGTTGGTGAACGAGATCGGCGCTGGCGGTTACCGTGGCCGGGAAACCTACCAGAAAAAACTCGCCTTTCTACGCAGCCGGCAGCCCGCCTACGATGCCCATGATGAAGCGATGAAGCTGGCAAGCGATGACAAGTTTGACCAGGCACTTGCCAAGGTAAACGAAGCCATCAGGATCGAGCCAGAGGAAGCAGCGTTCTACTCCCTTCGCGGTCGCATCCACAAGGCACAGGACAATCCGGGGAAAGCCGAAGCCGACTTTGACAAGGCCACATCCCTCTATCCGGAGATGTTCACCTACCAGCTCTACAGTGGCCTGAACGCCCTTGAGCTGAGCAAACTGGACAAAGCGAGACAGCGGCTGAACAAGGCCAATGAAACAGTCCCGACCTCTATTGCCTATTTACGCCTCGGGGATATCGCGGTGAAACAGGGTCGCCGGAACGATGCAATCCAGTATTACAGCACCGCAGCAGAGGCTCAGGGGCAGGTTGCACAGGAGGCGAGACAGAAGCTGGCCCAACTGACGCAGAATTGATGTCATCGTCCGCATTGACTTTTAGAGCAATAACTCTAAAAATCAGGGTAATCATACAACAACCGGACGATTGCCATGCTCGCGAAACGTATCCAGCCGATGGTCTTCCAAGCCCGCCGGCTTTATGTGGAGCTGATGTTCCAGGTCATGGGGCGTGCGCTTCAGGCCGTCAGTGAAATTGACGCTGATGTACAGAAGGAAGCCCGGGCCCTGCCTACGGGCTTCCTGTTTGAGATGATGGTGATGCCGAACGGCTCCCGTCTCATTGTGGAGCACCTGGGTGACGGCTGCTTCCACTACCACGGCGACTCGGCACCCCGGCCGGTGAACCTGTCCATTCAGTTCAAGCACATCGTTCATGCCTTTCTGGTGCTCTCCTTTCAGGAAAAAACATCGGTGGCTTTTGCCAATGACAGAATGCTGGTGGACGGGGATATCAGCTACGCCATCCGGATGACCCGGATTCTGAACCGGCTTGAGACCTTTATTCTTCCCAAGCTCGTGGCCAAGCGGGCGGTGAAGGAATACCCCTCAAATCTGCACCTGCCCGAGAAGCTTCTCAGTGCAGCCCGCATTTACCTCAAGGTAGCAACCAATTTTGTCGAGACGGTGAGAACATAATGACCAATCAATACTACGAATTTTTCTGCCCGGTTAAGGTAATCGCCGGCAAGGCGGCACTGGAACACATTCCCTATGAACTGACCGGCCTGGGTGCCAAGCGCCCGATGATCGTGACCGACAAGGGCGTGCGTGCTGCCGGCCTTCTCGATCCCGTGATTGCCGCCTGTGAGGAAAGCGGGCTGGAAATCATCAGCATTTACGATGATGTGCCCCCGGACTCTTCCACCGGTGTGGTCAAGGATATTGCGGGGATCTATCGCCGCGAGAAATGCGATTCACTGATTGCCGTGGGCGGCGGTTCCGCCATTGATACCGCCAAGGCTGTGAATATTCTGGTGTCTGAAGGAGGCGACAACATAGCCGAATACAGCGGCGCCGGCATCATCAAGCACCCGTTGAAGCCGTTCCTGGTGGTTCCAACCACCGCCGGCACTGGCTCTGAAGTCACATCCGTCGCAGTGATTACCGACACTGCCAAGTCAGTGAAACTGCCATTCACATCGTCGTTTCTACTGCCCAACGCTGCAGTAATTGACCCGCGGATGACCCTGACACTGCCGCCGCATATTACTGCCGCCACCGCCATGGATGCCATGACCCATGCCACGGAAGCCTTCACCTGCATGGCCAAGAACCCGCTCAGTGATGCCTACGCAACCGCAGCAATCAAGAAAATCAGCGGCTCACTGTTGAAGGTTATGGATAATCCCAAGGACAGCGATGGCCGGCTGGAGCTGGCACAGGCGTCCACCATGGCTGGCATTGCCTTTTCCAACTCCATGGTTGGGCTGGTTCATGCGCTTGGTCATGCAACTGGCGCTATCTGCCATCTACCCCATGGCCTGTGCATGAGCCTGTACCTGCCTTATGTACTGGAATACAACCTTGAGTCCATTCGGCAACCGCTGGGCGAACTCCTGCTCTACCTTGAAGGCCCGGAGGTCTATTCCGCCACACCATCAAGCCGCCGGGCGGAGGCCAGCATTTCCGCCCTCCGCAAGCTACGTGACGAACTCCACAAGCGTTGTAAGCTACCCCGCACGCTGAAAGAAACCGGTAGCGTGGAGGAGCATCAACTGGACACCATCGCCGAACTGGCCATGGACGACGGGTCCATGATGTTCAATCCGAAAGAAGTCACTTTGGACGACGCGCGCGCGGTTCTGAAGAAGGCCTGGGCCTGACCCCATGGCCCCGACCCCCGTTGTCGTCGGGGTGTCGGGGCCATAGCGGCTCCGGGAACTCAGACACTTTGCTGCAAAACATTCTCCCCAAATCCTTGAAATCAACACCGGAAAAAGTGACAATTCTTCCTGCTGGCAGGGATGTAGCCGGGTTAGTTCTTTATTTGAAATCAGAGCCTCGCATCTATGCGCAACGCATCATCCACCCGGCCACTGCCGATTACCCTCGCGTCATTGACACTCCTTGTCTATTCCCTGTTCGGAACAGGCGCTCTCACCGCAGAGGAGGCCTCCTCACAGGAAGATGAGCGGGTTTTCCGGTTCAATGTATCTCCCAATGGCTATCCGCCCTATCTGATCAGCGAGAATGGGAAGCAGTCCGGCATTATGTGGGATGTAGTCACCGCGATTGCGGACCGGCTGGATTACCGGGTCATTCCCGAAAAGATCCCCCGCAAGCGTGTTGACCAGATGATTATTGAAGGCTATATCGACGGCACAACCCGGGCCAGGGAGTGGACCAAAAACGCTGACAATTTCATCTTTACCGATCCAGTGGTGAGTATCGAGGAAGTATTGTTTGTGCCCAGGGACTCGAACCTGGAATTTGAATCACCTGAAGACCTCTTCTCACTGACGCTGGTCACCCATCTCGGCTACCACTATCCTGCGCTGGAGCCCCACTTCCAGGCTGGCCGGATCACCCGTTTTGATGTTTCCAGGGATAGGGACATGTTCAGATACGTGCTCCATGGCGACGACCTGGATGCCGCCGTTGCTGACCGCCTTGTCGGCAGATGGATTCTGCTGAACGAGGGCATGCAGGACGACTTCCGAACCACGTCGACAGCACTGAGCGAATACGGCTTCAGATTGATGCTCAGAAAAGACTGGGCAGACTTTGCCGAATCTTTCGACCGCGAACTTCAAGCCATGCGGGAGAGCGGCGAGCTGGACGAGATTCTGGCCAACTACCGCTAACTCCCTGGCCAGACAATGATTATTCCAGGCGCCGTAGCAAAAGCATCGGCGACACGCTCAACACTGGCTTGAGCTGCCAGCGGCCAAAAAGCGCCAGCACCAGCGCGCTGAGCAGTGGAATAGGCAGGATAGCCTGCCAGTGCCAGCGGAACTCCCCTTCAAACATCCGGAACTGCAGCGCCCAGACAGCACCTTCGGCCGCTGCAACCCCCAGGATGCCGGCAAAGAACCCCAGCAGGGCAAACTCCAGCATGGTGCTTCTCACCAGCAACGACTGCCTGCCACCGAGGGTTCGCAGCAGCGCGCCTTCCCGCTGTCGGTCCTGCATGGTGGCGCTGACCACCGCCGCCATCACTACCAGGGCTGCCGCCAGAATCAATGCCAGTATTGCTTCGATTGCCTGCGTTACCTGGCGCACGATTTCCTGGATACGTTCAATCACGTGGTCAATCTCCAGGACGGAAACGGTAGGGAACCGACGGGAAAAGTCGTTAAGTTCGCTTTTTTTGTCTGCAGGCAGGTAAAACGCGGTTATCCAGGTAGCCGGCATGTCTTCCAGCCCACCACCTGGCGGAAACGCCATGTAGAAATTCGGCTTCATGCTGTCCCACTGGACCGTACGGATGCTGGTCACGGTCTCCGTTACCTTGTCCGATCCGATAGTGAATCCAAGCTCGTCCCCCACTTGAACCCCGAGTTTGCCGGCCAACTCTGCCTCGATGGAAACACCGTCTGTCTGGCCCTCCTGGAACCACTCTCCCGCCACGATCTCGTTATCTTCGGGCAGTTCCTCCATCCAGGTCAGGTTGAGTTCGCGGTTCAGGGCGCCCACCCGCTCTTCCTTGGTCACCGCTTCTTTCACTGGCTGACCGTTCATTTCCGTAAGCCGGCCACGGACCATGGGGTACAGTTGCTCCAGAGGATGCCCACGCTCGGCCCAGAACCTGTCCACATCATCCACCGCTTGTGGAGAAATATTGATCAGAAAGTGGTTTGGTGTATCCTCCGGCAATTGCGCCTGCCAGTCGTCCAGCAGGGACGTTCTGACCAGAATCAGAGTTGCCGCCAGCATCAGCGTCATGGCAAACACGGCGATCTGAGACAGACTGGCGCGGCGATGCCGGTACAGACCGACCAGAGCCAGCCGCCAGGCATTTCCGCCGCCACTGATTCTGCGCAGCGTGCTCACCAACAGCCACCCCAGCAACGCAAGCGTGCCAAGCAACAGAACCAGGCCACCCAACAACGATAGCACCAGAGAAACTTCCCTGGCGTACATCCACACCAGGCCGAAAATCGCTATGACTGCAATTGCAAGATCGGGAATAGCCTCGCGGCCCGATTCACCTGGCTGACTTCGCAACACCCGCATGGCCGGCACGTTGCGCAATCTCCGAATCGGAGGGTAGGCAAAGGCAAACAGGGACACCAGCGCCGTCAGAAGCGCCGGTGCCAGTGCGTTGGGGTCCAGTTGATAGTCGATCTGCTGTTCCAGCACATCACCCAGCACACTGGACAGCAGCCAGTACAGCGGCAGAGCCACCAGAAGCCCTCCGAAGGCTCCAACGATGCCCCAAAGCGCCAGCCGCCGGAGGTACAACCGGCCAATCCCTTTGCTGCTTACACCCAGAGTTTTTAGCAGGGCAACGGTATCCCTCTGCGACAGCGCATACTGGCGGCTGGCCACCGCCACGGCAACAGCCGCCAGCATTACCGCCAGACTGCCACCGAGTAGCAGAAACCGCTCGGCCCGCTCGAGGGACCGGGAGAAGGTCTCGCCATCGCGCACACCCTCCCATTCATGGCTGGGTTCCAGTTGTGGTTTCAGCCAGCGGTAATAATCGTTGAGGACAGACTCTTCCCCGGCAAACAGGTACACATACTCCACGCGGCTGCCTTCCTGAATCACGCCGGTGGGCTCCACATCGTCCACGTGCATCATCACCCGGGGAGCCAGCGATGACATGCGGAACCCGCCATCCGGTTCCCGGACCAGCAGCCCGGAAATGGTCAGCTCATGGTTACCCACTTCCAGGCTGTCGCCCAGTTCAAGTTCCAGTAATCGCAACAGGCGCGGGTTGATCCAGGCCTCGCCGCGGCCGGGCCCATGGGCGACGGTCTGTCTCGGTGCATCCGCGCCTTCCTGATATTCAACCTCGCCACGCAGCGGGTACTGGTCATTAACGGCTTTTACCGACACCAGCTGGAAATTGCCAGCGCCAAAGACCATGGTGGAAAACTCGATCATGCGGGCGGTTTCCAGACCCTGCGCCTCCGCTTCCTGCATCCAGGCTTCAGGGATTGGGCGGCCGTTTTCCGCTTCCAGTTGTCGGTCCGCGGCCAGGAAGGAACTGGCGGATGTCACCAGAGTACGCTGCAACTGGCTGGCAAACAGGGCAATGGTGGCGACGGTAGCAACGGCGATAATCAACGCCGACAGAACAACCCGAACATCCCTTTCACGCCAGTCACGTTTGACCGACATCAGTTTCTTCGATGCCGCCATCAGTTCACCACTTCCGGCTGCTGTTCCATGGACGGCTCAGTGAGAACGCCCGCCTCAATGTTGAACTGCCGCCCACAGCGGGCCGCAAGCCGCTCATCGTGGGTGACCATGACCAGCGTAGTCCCCTGCTCCCGGTTCAGGGTCATCAACAGGTCGGATACATCCGCGCCGGTGCGGTTATCCAGATTGCCCGTGGGTTCGTCCGCAAACAGAATGGACGGTTCCGAGGCGAAGGCCCGGGCGATGGCAACACGCTGCTGTTCGCCGCCCGAGAGCTGTCTCGGGGTATGATAGAGCCGCTCGCCAAGGCCGACACGCTCCAGCAGTTCCCGTGCCTTTACTTTGGGTGAGTCAAAACCGCCCAGTTCCAGTGGCAACATGACATTTTCAAGCGCCGTCAGTGCCGGCAATAACTGGAAAGACTGGAAAACAAAGCCAACCCTGCGGGATCTGAGTTTTGCACGCTCATCCTCTGTGAGCTGGCTGATCACGGAACCATCCAGCTCGACTGTCCCCTCCGAGGGTGTGTCCAGCCCCGCCAACAGGCCCAGCAAGGTGGTCTTGCCTGAGCCAGAGCGCCCCACGATCGCAACGGATTCACCACGGTTGATTTCCAGACTGACCCCCTGCAAGATCGTCAGCGTATCTGTCTCAAGGCTGACTTTATGTGTCAGGTTACTGACCTTCAGCATGGGGCGCTGACTATCCGGTTTGTGATCACTTAGGTCGCTCACGGGCTCTCCACCACGGTTGTATTGGAAACATATCCTGTATGCATACGGTATTTTTACGTCTCAGATCAATACTTTTCCTCGCTTTAATTTGTGTCGGTGTGCAAGCACAAGCCGCCCGGAACACGCTGATGATTGTAGGTGACAGTCTCAGTGCAGCCTACGGCGTGCAGACCGAGGAAGCCTGGGTGACGCTGCTGAAGGAGCGGCTTGACGAGGAAGGTCTGGACCAATGGCAGGTGGTGAATGCCAGCATCAGTGGCGAAACCACCGACGGCGGCCTGCGTCGCCTGCCCCAATTGCTGGATAAAAACGACCCGGATGTTGTCATCATTGAACTGGGCGGCAATGACGGACTTCGTGGATTTCCCCCGGGTGTCATCCGCAAGAACCTCGCCAGTATGATCGAACAGGTGAATGAAACAGGGGCCCGGGCTTTGCTGATAGGGATGCAGATTCCCCCGAATTATGGCCAGCGCTATACCCGTGCTTTCGCTGACATCTACCCGGAATTGGCGCAGGAACACGATACAGAACTGGTTCCCTTTTTCCTGGAAGGGATCTACGACCAGGAAGACATGATGCAGGGTGATGACATTCACCCGACGGCCGAGGCCCAGGGTCAGCTGCTGGACAACGTCTGGCCTGTGCTGGAGCCAATGCTGCGCCAGTAAGCCCCTGCGTTATGCCAGTAGCGCCGCGGCATGTGCGACGGCCCGGCGCTCGGACCAGTAATAGCCGTCCAGGGCATGCTCGACAAAACCCACATGCCCGCCCCAACGAGGTGACTCCAGCCGGACATGTGCTCCCAGTTGCAGGCGGGATTCGGGGAAGCACTTTCTGGACAGGAACGGATCGTCGGCGGCATTAACGATCAGCGAAGGCACACGAATGTCTTTCAGTTTCCATAGTGCGGAACAGCTGGCCCAGTAATCCTGCGCATCCCGGAAACCATGCAACGGCGCGGTGTAGCGGTCGTCAAACTCATGGAAGCTGCGAATATTGTCAAAACCTTCGAGATCAATAAGATCGGGGAAAAGCCTTGATTTCTCTTCTATCTTCTCCCGCAGGTCCCGCAGAAAGCGCTGCATGTAGATACGACGGCTGGGCAGGGCCAGGGTATCGGCACTGCCAGCCAGATCGCAGGGCACAGAGTATGTGACGGCGCCGCAAATGCGGCTGTCCACCTGCTCTGACTGCTGCCCCAGATAGAGCAGGGTCAGATTTCCCCCCATACTGAAACCGGAGAGGAATGCCGTTTTATAGCCCTTGCCCAACCCGTGCCGGACCACCCGGTCCAGATCTGCGGTAGCACCGCTATGATAGAAGCGGGGTTGAAGGTTCATCACCCCGCCACAGGAGCGAAAATTCCAGGCCAGCACGTCCCAGCCGTCATTCAACAGCGCACGCGCCAGCCCAAGCATATATGGGCGCTGGCTATTCCCTTCCAGGCCATGGGACAATACCGCCAGCCGATCACTACCCTGGCGGTACCAGTCGAGATGTAGTTCGTCATCGTCATCGGTGGGCAATACCTCCCGTTCCGGCTCCGCAATTATCACGTTGCGGAACAGCGTCGGCCATACCGATTGAATATGGCCGTTACGCAGCCAGAGCGGTGGTTTGTAATCCAAAGACCGGTAGTACAAAATTTAACCTTTCAATTCATGGGGTTGACGCCGCCGGGGAAAGCCCCTATCATGCGCGCCATTCCGACTTTGTTCCCCGATAGCTCAGTTGGTAGAGCAACGGACTGTTAATCCGTTTGTCGCTGGTTCGAGCCCAGCTCGGGGAGCCACCTAAAGCACTTCCTCTCGCTGCATGAACGCCCGCAGCACCCTGAACAGCGTCACACCATCCCTGGTTCCAGCCATCTCCCGAATAGAGTGCATGCCGAACTGTGGCACGCCAATATCCAGTGTTGTCACACCCAGGTTGGCAGCGGTCAGTGGGCCAATCGTGCTGCCGCACCCCATGTCACTTCGCACCACAAAGGTCTGGTATGGCAGATCCAGCTCATCGCTGATATGGCGGTACAAGGCGGCTGAACGACTGTTGGTTGCGTAGCGCTGGTTGTGGTTGACCTTGATCACCGGTCCCTGGTTCAGGATGGGGCCGTGATTCTCATCGTGCCGGTCCATGTAATTGGGATGAATGCCGTGGGCGTTGTCCGCCGAAATCATCATGGAGCGTGCGATGGCCCGCGCCCTGCTCTTGCCGCACCAGCGATCCAGAACCGAAGACAGAAACGGGCCCTGGGCGCCCTCAGCGGACATACTGCCCACCTCCTCGTGATCATTACACACCAGCAGGGCAGGCTCGTCTCCCGAAGAGTCGATCAGTGCCTGAAGCCCGATGTAACAGCTCAGCAGGTTGTCGAGCCGTGCCGAGGCAATAAAATCGTCCCGCAGCCCAACGAATGACGCCGGCTGGGCATCGTAGAAACCGAGCTCATAGCCGAGTATCTTGCGGAGCTCTATACCTGGCTGCTCTCTGGAAAGCTGCTCCGAAAGCAGGTCAGAAAAAGCCGTAGTGTCATCTTCGGGAACCTGCATCAGCACGGGCGGCAGGTCCGTTTGCGGATTGACGGTGCGGTTGCTGTTGGCCTCCCGGTCAAGGTGAATGGCCAGGCTGGGGATGTATGCAACGGCCTTGCGGAAGTCCACCAGTGTATCGCTCACCCGGCCGGACCCATCCACATAAGTCACTCGCCCAGCCAGGGACAGGTCGCGGTCGAACCAGGGATTCAGCAACACGCCACCGTAGACTTCCACACCCAGCTGGAAAAACCCCTTGCGTCGCAACTCAGGGTTTGGCTTGACCTTCAGGCAGGGGCTATCGGTGTGGGCGCCAACCATGCGAATCCCCGCCTCGGCAACGTCCCGACGACCGGTACGGAAGGCGACAATGGAGGAGCCATTACGAATGGCGTAGTAGCCCTCGCCGGCCTCCAGGTTCCAGTCCTCTTTTTCGTCAAGGGCCTTGAAACCGGCCTCATCCAGCCGCTGCTTCATGGTTGCGACTGCGTGCCAGGGTGTGGGCGAAGCGTTGAGAAATTCAATCAGATGGTTGTTAAATTCAGCGTGTTCCATGATGTTCCTGATAAACTGATAATTGCGGCGCCAGTATGGCATGATGGCGCCCGACGTCATATCCGTACAAAACGGCTGCCAGAGTGCAGCCCGGCTACCCGGAGAGTGTACCTTGCCCGCACCACGTTTTCTCGATATCGAATACTGCCAGACCGACGACGTGCTGTTTCCCGTGGCCATGGCCTGGTCGCTGGAAGACGGACAGATGAAAACGGTCGTCATCGCGCCTGCCGACGAATGGATTCCCGAAGATGCCGATCTTGGCGACATTGACCTCCTTTATCTGGAGGAACAGGGCGTGCCGCTGATCGAGCTGGCCCAGGAGCTCCACCAGGATCTGCCCGACCAGACCGTTTACGTTGACGGCATGGACCCGGATGAAATTCTGGTGGACCTTATCTTCACCGCCGTCAGCATGGATGCCCCCTTCGAAATCGCCGGCGTTGAGGAACTCATCACCACCATGCCCCGGGAAGACCTTGATGACCGCCGCCGTCAGCTGTTGTCAGACGAGGGCCTTGAACCTCAGCTTCCGGAAAATGGGGTCTATGCGTTACTTCTCATCGCCCGCGAAGAGGGACTCTTCGACCAGACCTGAATAGTACAACCCCGCGAGCAGGGCGAACTGTGACTTGTGTCGACGTAACAAACAGTTACAGAAGGCAGAATCTGTCGGAATCCGACAACGCCAGGAAGCCTGATAACAATGAACACCCTGTTGCGACATATCTCCACGGCTGCCCTGCTAACGGCAGCCCTGCTGACCGCCACAACGGCCATCGCCCAGAATAAGAAATCGCGCGAAGGCATGACCTATATCGGGATACTGGCCACTGCCCTTAATCACCGTTCCGTGGGTCAGAGTACTCTTGAAACAACCTGGTCCTCCACGGGCTCAATGGTACTGGGGACACACATCTCAGACCATTTTCATGTTGAGATCCGCGCGGGCGCGGGCACCACAACGGGTGAAATCGACAACGAGCTGGAACTGGACATCAATTATTTTGCCAGTTGGTACATTGGCGGCCATTACCCCATCACCAACTACGCCAATGCCTACGCCCAGTTCGGATTTTCCCATATTGACGGGGTAGCCACTCTGACTCCCCTCGGCAAGGCGCGCGAAGCCGACCCGGATGACCGCTCTCCCTACGCCTCACTGGCAGACGAATACCCCGACAGCTCGTTCAGCGTCAGCTGGATCCTTGGCATGGATTTCGAAGTGGTCGATAACGGTTTCATCGTCCTGGAAGGCGGCCGGCTGTTTGAGGATACCGAAACCGGCGCCAATACCTTCCAGTTCTCTACAGGTTTCAAATACGAGTTCTGATGTGCCAGCAGCGGTGAATCCGCGCATTGCGCTGAAAGTCCCGGTCGAGCGTGTCGCGGGTCACCTCTTCAATGGCAAACTCGTCCTCCAGGCTTTCATCGAGTTTGAAGCGCCTGAAATTGGTCGAGAAAATCAATAATCCCTCAGATGTTAACCGCTGCATCGCCTGCCGGATCAGCCGGCCATGATCCTTCTGGATATCCAGCACCCCGGCCATGCGGGCAGAGTTCGAGAAGGTGGGCGGGTCCATGAAGATCAGGTCAAACCGCTGGTCAGCGGACGGCTTGCCAGCCAGCCAGGCCAGGCAGTCCGCCTGCTCCACCCGGTGATGGGTCAGATCGGCACCATTAAGTGCGAGATTTTCCTGCGCCCAGTTAACATACGTCTTCGACATATCCAGGCTCAGTGAACGCGTCGCGCCGCCCACCGCAGCGTGAACGGTGGCCGCCCCGGTGTAACAGAACAGGTTCAGAAACCGCTTGCCAGCGGCATGCTGCTGAATCCAGTGCCGGACCGGGCGGTGGTCAAGAAACAGACCCGTGTCCAGATAATCCTTGAGGTTCACCTTCAGCACGCAACCATGCTCGTGAACGTTGAAGAATTCACCACTGGCCGCCTGCTTTTCGTACTGACTGGTGCCGGTCTGCCGCTGGCGCTGCTTGCAGACCATAGCTTCACGATCCACACCAATCGCTTCCGGGATCACTGCAAGTGCTTCTGCCAATCTCTCCCGGGCAGAGCGTTCATCGACAGATTTGGGAGCCGCGTATTCCTGGACATGCACGCGGCCCTCGTAAATGTCGATAGCCAGGGCGAATTCCGGCATATCCGCATCGTACAGGCGATAGCATCCAATGCCCTGCTTGCGGGCCCACTGGCCCACCGTTTTCAGGTTCTTCCGGAGACGGTTGCGCAGCATGGCGGCACGCTCCTCGTTTGCGATCCGCGGCGTCACCTCCCCTGGCACATCCGGTTCCCTCGGCGTCATGGCGCTGACATCGTCCACATTGAACAGCAGCAGCTGGGCCGGCAGTTTGCCATTGTAAAGGCGGTACTGCTTGTAGCTACGCAACCCTATGGATTTGCCGTATTCCGGGGCGCCGGTGAACACCCCCAGCCGCCAGCCGGGCAGTGAGGCCTTTACGGCTTCGCCCAGACTTTGATACAGACTGCCCAGCTCTTTACGTTCGCTCAGACGCTCGCCATAGGGTGGATTCACCAGCACCAGACCTTGTGCCGCCCAGTCTTCGCCTCGGGTGAACTCATCAACAGCCCGCTGCTCAACCTTTACGATGCTTTCAAGGCCCGCGCGCTGGAGGTTATTTCTGGCTGTCTGGACAACCCCCCTGTCCTGGTCGAACCCAAGAAACAGGGGCATACGGCCATCGATGCCCTGTTTGCCTTCATAGGCACGCTTCTCGGCCTCCTGGCGCAACGCCAGCCAAAGATCAGGCTGGTGACCCAGCCAGCGCTCAAAACCGAACCGCTCGCGCTTGCGGCCCGGCGCCAGGTCCAGGGCCATCATGGCTGCCTCGATCACCAGCGTGCCGGAGCCACACATGGGGTCGATGAAATCACCCCCCGCTTTTGCCATGTCCGGCCAGCCACATCGAATCAGCAAGGCCGCCGCCAGGTTTTCCTTCAGCGGCGCAGCACCTTTCTCGGTGCGATAGCCGCGCTTGTGCAGGCTGTCGCCACTGAGCTCAACGCCCACCGACAGCTTGCCGCGATTGAGGCGGGCGGAAACCGTCACATCCGGGTTCTTTGCATCCACCGAAGGCCGCTGGCCACTGGCGCTACGCAAACGGTCGACAATGCCGTCCTTTACGCGCTGGGCACCGTATTGGGTGTTGCGGATGGCCTCATTCTGGCCCACAAAGTTGACGCGGAAACTGCCGTTTGCCGGAATATGCTGCTGCCACTCAAGATCGGTCACGCCACCGAGCATCTGTTCATCAGAGGTGGCGTCTACATCCGCCAGGTGAAGAATGACGCGGTTCGCCAGCCTCGACCACAGACAGGCACGATAGCCGCTCTCCAGGTTGCCGTTGGCCCAGACGCCTGCCGGCGCATTGCGGACCGGGTCCATGCCAAAGGTACGCAGTTCGTCCTCCAGCAGATACTCCAGGCCCTTCGGGCAGGTTACGAAAAAGTTAAGGTCTGACACGTGCGACTCCTGAGTCGTTACTGGTGTAGCTAAGGCCGTGGGATTAGCGCGATTTCCACGGTTTTCACGGATTTGTTATGTCACACAACTATAAGAGAAGCTTCATCTAGATGAAATAAATAGTGTACAAGGGCGCTGGCTTAGTCTTACCTTGTAGGTGACGCGTCGTTCCGGGGAGCCGAAAAAAAAGCTCTCTGTTAACAGGATCCTGACTGCTCTGGCCACACGTGACAATAGTGGGTTACCCCGGAAGGGTTGTCCCAAGTCCCGGCCACTGCAGATGTGTACACGCTTGTTCTGTTAATCCATTAGTGAGGAACGGCATGAAAAGACAGAAAAGAGATATGTACGCTCGTGCATTCAAACGGGGTTATCTGGCCGGCGTGTCCGGTAAAGCAAAAGACAGCTGCCCGTTGGAACAGCCGGAAGTTCGCCAGGAGTGGCTCAACGGGTGGCGAGAAGGCCGCACAGATCAATGGGAGGGCATGACCGGCGTATCCGGTATCCACAAACTGGCAAACGTAACTGCATGACGGTGTTTGCCAAAGCCCCGAATCTTTAATCTGATCTTTCAATAATCAACAACACAATTTGACGCAGTACTCAGAGCAAACCAAACGGGTCCTCCCGACCCGTACCATGCGATGAAGCGCCACGGGGTTCGTTCCCCGCACGGGCCCGCTTAGCGGGCCCACCTTATTTCTGCCCCCACGGTTGCCAGAAACCCTCATCCCAGACGTCGAATTGCCTCAACCGATTCCCTTATCAGTGCCGGCCCGCGATAGATAAAGCCGGTATACACCTGTACCAGCTTTGCCCCGGCCCGGATCTTTTCAGCTGCGCTGTCACCATCCGTAATACCGCCTACCCCGATAATGGGCAATGAATCCCCCAGCTCTGCGTAAAGCGCCTGGATCACCCGGGTGGAAGGTTCCCGCACCGGGGCACCGCTCAGACCGCCGGCTTCGTCTGCATATCTGTGCCCGGCAACGGCTTCGCGGCTGATAGTGGTATTGGTGGCGATAACCCCATCCAGCCCCGACTCTTTCAGGGCCGCAGCCACAAAACCTATTCCATCATCATCCATATCAGGAGCGATTTTCACCGCCAGAGGCACATAACGACCATGCTCTTTTTCACAACGGGCCTGCTCATCCTTGATGGCGTACATAAGGCCTTTCAGTGAGTCACCGAATTGAAGATCCCGCAGTCCGGGCGTATTGGGGGATGAAACATTCACGGTGATGTAATCGGCACGGGAGTATACAGCCGCAATACCCTTGCGATAATCCGATTCCGATTCCTCATTGGGCGTCACTTTGTTTTTGCCGACATTGATGCCCAGTACACCGTCGTAATGACGCCTGTCCACACGCTCCAGCAAATGATCAAGGCCGTGGTTATTGAAACCCATCCGGTTGATAATGGCCTGATGCTCAGGAAGCCGGAACATGCGCGGCCTGGGGTTGCCCGGTTGGGCGAGGGGCGTGACAGTGCCCACTTCAATAAACCCGAAACCCAACTGCCCCAGGGCGTCCAGATGATCCGCATTCTTGTCCAGACCGGCAGCCAGGCCTACCGGATTCGGGAAATCCAGGCCCATTACCCGCACGGGGAGCGGCGCCGGCCGGCTCACAAATGTATTGAGCAATCCAAGCTTTCCGGCCACGTCCAGGCTGGACAGGGTCAGGTTATGGGCAGTTTCCGGTGGCAGCCGGAACAGTAGTTCACGCATAATGCCGTACATACAGAATCTCCCTGATCGAGAATGACGCGGAGTATACCGGAACTTTTCCACAGCATCGCCTTACACCACTCACATGACAGCTAAATGTCTGTAGCGTTAAGGTGTTGTGACCTTTTCCACGGAATCTGTGGATAACCCTGTTGAAAATCGCGGGGCAACCCCGTCGAACCCTTGATATCCGCGCCAGTCTACAGATTGATCATTTTTTAACCAGTTTATTTTTTCAATGTTTTCAATAGGTTAAACTTGTTTTTATCAGGGTGACGGCAGAGACGATACGAGATGTCACCTTGAAGCCAGCTCGCAGGCATGTGCATAAATCATCCAGGGTTGGCTTTGCCAGGCTTGTTACAAAGTCAATCGGAAATATCGTTATACTGGCTATCTCAGCCGCTGGAGAAAATTAATGAAAGACCACCAGAGCCGGGCCTCAGAACATCAGGAAAACCTGACTGCGGAACTCAGAGCCGCTTCCCGGGTGACCGTGATTGGCATGGTCCTTGATGCCGTTCTGGGCGTCATCAAGGTAATCGGCGGACTACTGTTTCATTCCCAGGCCCTGTTGGTGGATGGTATTCACTCATTCAGTGATGTCGCCTCGGATATTGTGGTTCTGGGGGTCATGCGTGTGTCCCGTCAAGGTCCCGATGCTGACCACCCCTACGGACATCAGCGCATTGAAACCATGGGCACCATGGTGCTGGGCAGTTTTCTGATTGCGGTTGGTGCAGCCCTGGCGTGGGACAACACGCTTCGGCTTATGGGAGAAAGCGCCGTGAACCTTCCCGAGTGGCCTGTTCTGGTGGCCGCTGCGATATCGGTTGGTAGCAAGGAATGGATTTACCGCTACACCCGTCACGTAGGCATCAGAATTCGCTCTGACCTGATCATTGCCAACGCCTGGCACAGCCGTACCGACGCATTTTCATCCATCATTGTGCTGTTTTCCACGGCCGGCGCCATGCTTGGCTACGTCTGGATGGATATCCTGGCTGCTGTTGTTATTTCCATCATTATTATTCGCATTGGCTGGAAATTTACCTGGGACAGCGTCAAAGAGCTGGTAGACACTGGCCTCTCTCCGGAAGACACCAGAATGCTCAAGGAAGTCGCTACCAACATTGACGGTGTGCGGAACGTTCACGAGCTCCGTAGCCGGCGGATGGGTCACGACATAATGCTGGATATTCACCTGGTGGTGCGACCTGAAATCAGTGTTTCCGAGGGGCATCAGATCGGAATGCAGGTAGTAGCCGCAATGCGGGAGCAGTTGGACAATATCTTGGATATCAATTTCCACATTGATGCCGAGAACGACGAGGACCATCCCCAGACTTCAGAGCAACTGCCCAGCCGACAGGAGATCCGGGAGCGGTTGGACCAGCACATCGACAAGCTGCCGGCCAACAGCCGGCTGAGACTCCACTATCTGCGTAACAAGGTCCATATGGAACTGTTTATGGAGATTCCCGAATCCGAAGAGCTGCCGGATGCTCGCCGAATCAGCCGGGAGCTGGAACGCTACCCATGGTTTGGCAGCCTGCGAATCTGGCACGCTCACACGGACAACCATCTGACCACCTAACGGCGGCGATTGTCTTCCATGCGGGACAGGAACTCCTGCATGATCAGGGTATACAGTTCTCCCCCCAGAAAACGGTCCTCTACCCCCGCGTCGATGCTGGGGTTGTCGTTCACCTCGATGACAGCCACCCGGTTGCCGGACTGCTTTATATCCACTCCGTAGAGCCCGTTACCGATCAGCCGGGTTGCATTGAGCGCCGCCTGGATCACGTTCCGGGGCACCTCATAGGTCGGCATGGTTTCGAAACCACCACTGTCCACTTCGGCGCCACCATGCTGGTAGATCTGCCAGTGCCCCTGCACCATGAAATACTTGCAGGCATAGATAGCACGGCCGCCCAACACACCGATGCGCCAGTCATAGTCGGTATAAAGGTATTCCTGGGCCAGCACCAGTGCAGACTGTTTGAACAGCTCCTTCAGACCAGCCCGCAGGGATTTTTCATCCTCAGCCTTGGTAACGCCTCGCGAGAAGGCGCCGTCGGGTATCTTGATAACCGCAGGAAAGCCCAACTCGCGGATGACCTGCTCAACGCTATCTTTCTGGTCCTTGGAAAGGATCAGAGTTTTCGGCGTGGGTATCCGGTTGTTATTCAGAAGATCCGCCAGATAGACCTTGTTGGTGCAACGCAGGATGGACACCGGGTCATCTATGACCACCATGCCCTCGGCTTCGGCCTTGCGGGCAAAACGGTAGGTATGATGGTCGATGGCCGTGGTTTCGCGAATGAACAGGCCGTCGTATTCCGGCAACCGCATGTAGTCCCGGCGGCTGATCTGCTCCACATTGATGCCCAGTTTACGACCGGCTTTCTCGAACTTGTTCAGAGCTTCCCTGTCGCTTGGCGGCATTGCCTCTTCGGAATTGACCAGCATAGCCAGATCAAAGCGATAGCGACGGCGGGTGCGGGGCTTTCGCCAGACCATACTGCTGAAGCGGTCAAACGCAGCCGCGAAGTCATCCTGTTCTTTACCTTTGAGGTCGGCCGGACAACCCGGCTTCATGGAGGCAATCTGCCAGGTTTTCCCCCGGCGAAAGACCACTTCCAGAATCGGACAGGGAAAGCGGTCAAACAGCGCCCGCGCGACCGGCTTCAGGTCAGCATGTTCTGCCTGGCCAAAATAAGTGCGGATACGCACTTCATGGGTCGCGTTCTTCTCGTCAGAAGCCGGATCAATTTCAGAACCGGACGCCTCGAGCCAGTTAATAACACTGGCATCCAGTTCATCCAGCTGCAGGGAGAACAGTCCCTTGCGGCTGAGGTCGTTGAGGGTTATTACCGATGGCACAACATGATGGCCGCGGGCCTCCGCCAGCAACGAACAATAGTAGCCACGGCTGAGGTAACGGGCGCTCTGACAAAGATTGATGACCCGCACCCGGCTGGACGCCGGCGCTGTAAACTGCAGATACTGGTCAAAGGTCAGCACGTCTTCGCTGGGGTAATAAGGCGCCCAGTCCCTGGCACGATCAACAACAATCAGCAAACGAGACATCAGAGGCATTCCTCCATGAAGGCAGTGCCGTATAGCAGAGGGTAAACAGGTCGGGCGCAAGGCGCCCGGTCCTGTACAATGTCGCAACAATACGCCGGAAACCGTCGGCCTACAATTAGTAAAAAATGCGTGCTTTTACGCATAATTGCCTGCTTCCGGCGAGGTCGGCACTCCCCCATAATAGCCAACAGAGCTGAACCCGGCCAAGCCGCCACTTTTGCGTTACCCAGAGCCTCGTAACCATGACATCACTTCAATACCGTCACGCCGTCAGCGAAGACCTGGACGCTCTGGTGAAGCTGGAAGACCGCTGTTTTACCGAGGACCGCATTTCCCGCCGAAGCTTCCGCCGTTTCCTGGACATGCCCAGGGACAGGTTGATTGTTGCATTGGATGGTGAGGAACTGGTGGGCTACTGCCTGGTGCTGATGAGTGCGGCCACACGACTGGCGCGAATCTATTCCATTGCCGTATCCCCCTCGGAACGCGGACGTAACATCGGTGAACAATTGGTCCGCCACGCCGAAGCCGCCGCTGTTGAAGCCGGCCGTATCGTGATGCGACTGGAGGTACGGGAAGATAACACCCCGGCAATACGCCTATACCAACGCCTGGGCTATCGTCAGTTCGGTACCTATCGGGACTACTACGAAGACCACGGCACCGCCCTGCGCTTTGAGCGCCGCATCCTGTTCTACGCTCCATCGCGGGAATTTCCGGCGGTGCCCTATTATCCCCAGACCACGGAGTTCTCATGTGGCCCAGCGGCCCTGATCATGGCCATGGCAACCCTGGACGAGCAGCAGCCCATGACCACACTGGAAGAGCTGAAGCTCTGGCGTGAGGCCACCACCATCTTCATGCTCGCCGGCCACGGCGGCTGCGGCCCCCACGGCCTGGCACTGGCTGCCTGGCACCGGGGGTTCCACGCCAGCGCCTATATCAGCAAAGAGGGCGCGCTATTCAAGGACACGGTTCGCAACGACGATAAGAAGCGGGTTCTGGAACTGGTGCACGAGGGCTTCCTCCACGACATCGGCCAGACTGGCATCGAACTGCACCACGACCCCCTTACCCTGGACGGCATGCAGGCCGCACTCCATGACGGCCGTATACCGGTGATCCTGATCAGCACCTGGCAGCTCAACCGCAGCCGCGTTCCCCACTGGGTAACCGTGTGCGCCATCGACGACCAGTTCGTGTACCTGCACGATCCGGAGATTGATACGGAGATCGGTGAAACCGTCGCTGACAAGCAATACCTGCCAATAGACCGCCGCGTGTTCGACCGCATGTCGCGATATGGCAAGAACCAGCCTTTGCAGGCTGCGGTTATTGTTGGGCCTAAGCGGGATTCTTCGGCTACCAATTAGCCTGAGGGTTTGGTGGTTACACAAGGTGGGGAACCCCTGTTCAGGAAACGCCCGTGAATACTTCCACGTAGGTCGGATTAGCGAAGCGTAATCCGACAAATCATAGGCACGTATGGCCTTTGAGGGGACACAGAAATTGTCGGATTACGGCTTCGCCTAATCCGACCTACGTGAACCAGGGCGATAACGCCGATGCCAAAACAAGCACGGCCGGTGACCCTTTGCAAAACCGTGGAGCGCCAGGGATGGCGCGACCGAGCCCCACATGGACGTGCTTGTGGGCGTGTTTTGCAAAGGGTCACCGGCCGGGCGGCAAACTCCCCAATGCAGCAGGCTACGTAAGCACGAACTAACCGGTCCGCAAAGCCGCCTCTTTAAGCTCCGAAATATCATCCCGCAACCGAGCTGCAGTCTCGAAATCCAGGTCGGCGGCGGCCTTGTACATATCGTCTTCCAGACGGGTGATCTCCTTGAGGATCTCCTCCGGAGAGCGATTGCCAGTCTTCGCACGGTACCTCTCGGCTTCCTCGGCAGCCTTCTCGCCGGGACGCTCGGCCTTGCGGCGACCGCGGCCACTGCCACCACCGGCACCTTCCATGATATCGGCGATCTTCTTGTTCAGGCCCTGTGGCGTAATGCCGTGCTCTTCATTGTGGGCGGCCTGTTTTGCACGGCGGCGTTCGGTCTCGTCGATTGCCCGCTGCATTGAGCCGGTGATCCGGTCGCCATAGAGAATTGCCTTGCCATGGAGGTTACGCGCGGCACGGCCAATGGTCTGGATCAGCGAGCGCTCGGAGCGCAGGAAGCCTTCCTTGTCGGCGTCCAGGATGGTCACCAGTGACACTTCCGGCATGTCCAGGCCTTCACGAAGCAGGTTGATGCCCACCAGTACATCAAACTCACCCCGGCGCAGGTCGCGGATAATCTCCACCCGTTCGACCGTGTCGATATCCGAGTGCAGGTAACGCACGCGGATGTCGTGCTCCATCAGGAAATCGGTGAGGTCTTCGGCCATGCGCTTGGTGAGTGTGGTCACCAGCACCCGTTCGTTGACGTTGGTACGCAGGCGAATCTCCGACAGCAGATCATCCACCTGAGTGGACGCCGGACGAACCTCGATTTCCGGATCCAGCAAGCCGGTTGGCCGGACAACCTGTTCAACCACCTGCCCTGAATGTTCGGCTTCGTAGTTGCCGGGGGTCGCCGAGACAAACAGCATCTGCGGTGCTATCCGTTCCCACTCGTCAAAGCGCATGGGCCGGTTGTCCAGGGCCGACGGCAGTCGGAAGCCGTATTCTACAAGGGTTTCCTTGCGGGAACGGTCGCCCTTGTACATGGCTCCAATCTGGGGAATGGTGGCATGGGATTCGTCCACTACCAGCAACGCGTCGGGCGGCAGGTAATCGAACAGTGTCGGCGGTGCCTCACCCGGCTGGCGCCCGGAGAGATAGCGCGAGTAGTTCTCGATGCCGTTGCAGTAGCCCAACTCCAGCATCATTTCGATGTCGTAACGGGTACGCTCCTCCAGCCGCTGGGCCTCCACCAGGCGGTTGTTATCACGCAGTTGCTGCAAGCGCTGATCCAGTTCCACCTTGATGTGTTCCACCGCATCCAGAACCGTCTGCCTTGGCGTTACATAATGGGACTTCGGGTAGATCGTAACTCTTGGCACCCGGCGCAGCACTTCTCCGGTCAGGGGATCGAAGTAGCTGAGATTTTCCACCTCGTCATCGAACAGTTCGATACGGATAGCTTCCTTCTCGGATTCCGCCGGAAAGACATCAATTACGTCACCTCGCACCCGATAGTTGGCACGGTGAAACTCAACATCGTTACGAGTGTACTGCAGTTCAGCCAGCCGCCGGAGGATATAGCGCTGGTCAATCTGGTCACCCCGGTCCAGATGCAGCATCATTTTCAGGTAGGACTTGGGATCACCCAGACCATAAATGGACGACACCGTTGCCACGATGATGGCGTCCGGCCGTTCAAGCAGCGCCTTTGTGGCAGACAGACGCATCTGCTCAATGTGCTCGTTGATGGAGGCGTCCTTCTCGATAAAGGTGTCGGACGACGGCACATAGGCTTCCGGCTGGTAGTAGTCGTAGTAGGAAACGAAGTACTCCACCGCATTGTCCGGAAAGAATTCCCGGAACTCCCCATACAGCTGGGCTGCCAGGGTTTTGTTATGGGCCATGATAATGGTTGGCCGTTGCACCTGCTGGATAACATTGGCAATGGTGAACGTCTTGCCCGAACCGGTCACACCCAGCAATGTCTGGTGCGCCAGCCCGGAGCGAATACCATCCACCAGCCCATCAATAGCCTTGGGCTGATCGCCCGCAGGCTGGAACGGGGAATCCACCTTGAAAGCACCGTCTTTCATCAGCGCGCCGGTTTCTGAAGTGGCCATAGTCGGGAGACATCCTCCGTTCAATCAATTTTGTGTTGGATAGCCGGTTGCAAAGGTTGCAATCTGCAGAGAAACTTATCGTCACGCAGGCATCATGGTACCATCTGTGCCATTCAAGGCGGCCTGAACATGGTGAAATCCACTACCTCACATCCGCCGGAGCCCTATCAGACGCAGCTTTAAGGAGCGCAAGTTTGGACCTTCAACTTTCCAGCCGAGTACAGGCAATCAAGCCCTCTCCCACCCTCGCAGTCACCAACAAGGCAGCGGAACTCCGCGCGGCCGGCCAGGACATTATCGGCCTTGGCGCTGGCGAGCCGGACTTCGACACCCCGGACCACATCAAGCAGGCAGCCATTGAGGCCATTAACAACGGCCAGACCAAGTACACTGCCGTGGATGGTACGCCCGCCCTCAAGAAGGCGATCATTGCGAAGTTCAAGCGGGACAACGGGCTGGAATACGAAGCCAACCAGATACTGGTATCAAGTGGTGGCAAACAGAGCTTTTTCAACCTCGCCCTGGCCACACTGAACAAGGGTGATGAAGCCATTATCCCGGCTCCCTACTGGGTGTCCTATCCGGACATGGTACTGGTCGCCGAAGGCAAGCCGGTCATCATCGAAACCGGCGCCGACACCCGCTTCAAGATCACCCCGGAACAGCTGGAAAACGCCATAACCGAGCGTACCCGCCTGTTCGTGATCAACAGCCCGTCCAACCCCAGCGGCATGGCTTACAGCCTGGACGAGCTAAAGGCGATTGGCGAAGTGCTGAAAAAGCACCCGCAGATCATGATCGCCACCGACGACATGTACGAGCCAATCCTGTGGACCGGCCAGCCGTTCTGCAACATCCTGAATGCGACACCAGAACTGTACGACCGCACCTTCGTGCTGAATGGTGTTTCCAAGGCCTACTCCATGACGGGCTGGCGCATCGGCTATGCCGCGGGTCCGGCAAAGATTATCGGCGCCATGAAAAAGATCCAGTCCCAGAGCACTTCCAACCCGGCCTCCATCTCCCAGGCGGCGGCCACCGCGGCCCTTGATGGCCCACAGGACTGTGTTCAGGAAATGGTTACCGCATTCAAGGAGCGCCACGACTATCTGGTAGAAGCCCTGAACGCCCTGCCAGGCGTTGAGTGCCTGCACGGCGATGGCACCTTTTATGTATTCCCGAGCTTCCAGGGCGCCATTGAGGCGGATCCCGATGTCAGCAACGACGTGGAGTTTGCCGAAAAGCTGCTGAAGGAAGCGGGCGTTGCCCTGGTACCCGGTTCCGCCTTCGGCGCGCCTGGCCATATGCGCCTGAGCTTCGCCACCAGCCTGGACACCCTGAAGCAGGCAATTGAGCGCCTGCAGAAAGCCCTCGGCTAAAATTTCCAGCAAGGGGTTGACGAGGCGTTGGGGTAACCTTAATATACGCGCCTCGTCACACGACGACGTTCCCCGATAGCTCAGTTGGTAGAGCAACGGACTGTTAATCCGTTTGTCGCTGGTTCGAGCCCAGCTCGGGGAGCCACTATTCCGAAAAGCCGCTAGTCCTCTGGATTAGCGGCTTTTTTCGTTCCAGCCCAACCACTTCATTCGCCTCCAGCACCCGTAGGTCGGATTAGCGCAGCGTAATCCGACAATACCCGTCAGCCTGGCCCCCCAGCCTTCCAATGTGGCGCCACGGCGAGGTAGGACTTCCTTTCCAAAAAACGCTACAAGCACCCCTGCGGGGTCCGGCCAGCAATCGTAGATTGCTGTCGTTCGGCTGTCGCATGAAGCTTCGCTTCATAAGCGCTCGGCCGAACCCATGTGCGCTTGGGCTCCGCCATCCCTGGCTCCGCACATTTTTGGAAAGGAAGCCCTACCTCACCTGTTTGAACCTCTGGAGTTATCGCGTCGGAAGTCTTCAACAGGTAGGTCGGATTAGCGAAGCGTAATCCGACAAATGGCGGACCACTCACAAATCGAACGTGCCTTCGGTTTGTCGGATTACGGCTTCGCCTAATCCGACCTACGTTCTACGTTCCTTTTACGGCGATATCAGAGATGTCAAAACCGGTGCGGTGGGGGCTCCCTCACAAAAATGTGCGGAGCCATGGATGGCGGAGCTCAAGCGTACATGGATGTACTAGAAGCGGTTTTTGGGAGGGAGCCCCCACCGCACCGAAACACCACACCATCAGGCTAGGGCCAGACTAAAGGCAAGAACCAAAATCAGAGCCCAATCACCTCAGAGTGAATAGCCTCCAACGCCGCCAGAGGGTCTGCAGCCTGGGTTATCGGGCGGCCGATGACCAGGTAATCAGAACCGGCTTTGAGGGCGTCCGTGGGTGTCATGATGCGTTGCTGGTCGCCCTTTTCGGCAGTCAGTGGGCGGATGCCTGGTGTGATGAGTTTGAAATCGGCGCCCTGCTCCGCTTTCAGTGCCGGAGCTTCCTGCGCTGAACAGACCACGCCGTCCAGGCCACAGTTACGGGTCAGGGTTGCCAGACGGGAAACCTGAGCTTCCGGGGAGCCCGCGATACCGATCGCGGCCAGGTCCTCGGCTCCCATGCTGGTCAGCACGGTGACCGCAATCAGCAATGGCCGCTCCTTGCCGAAACTCTCCAGCCGTTCGCGGCAGGCAGTCATCATTTTTTCGCCGCCGGAGGCATGCACGTTAACCATCCACACGCCAAGATCCGCAGCGGCCGCCACCGCAGCCGAAGTGGTGTTGGGAATGTCATGAAACTTCAGGTCCAGGAAAACATCGAAACAGCGGCCCTGGAGGTCCCTGACCAGGCTCGGGCCGGAACGGGTGAAGAGTTCCTTGCCCACCTTAAGACGGCATTTGGCCGGATCCAATTGGTCAACCAGGGCCAGCGCCGGCTGCTCTGATGGAAAATCCAGGGCCACAATGATTTGGGGAGAGTCGGGGTTTTGCACAGTCGGTTTCCTGAAGAATGTCGTGTTATCGGATTATTCGGCTTCCACACCCTGGATCGGGCGAACGGTTTCCCATTGCTTGCAACTGGGACATAACCAGTGCAGTTGCTGCCCGGAGAAACCACAGTTCACACATCTGTAAATGGGCCGGTTCGTCAGTATCAGATGACCAATGCGGCTAACCAGACGGCCTTCGTCAGTCGTCATGCCTTTTTCGTAGCCTGCCAGCTCCACCAGCCGCAGCAAACCACGAACGCTGGGGCGAACCTCCAGCTCACGACGGAGCAGCTCAATGGCCGCCGAACGACCGGAAGTACGTTCAACCGCTTCCACCAGCGCCAGCAACAGACTGGTGCTTGGCCAGGATTCGTATAATTTGCCAAGTTTCTTGACCAGCCGCCCCACATCGCCATGCTCTCTTTCAAGCTTCATCAGACGGTCGACAGCCTCGGAGCCGAATTCGGGGTTCTGACCAAAAACCTTCAGGCTCTGATTAGCCGCATCCCGGTAATTACCCTGACGAACGAGGAGCTTCATCATGATGAACGTGGCTCTGACACAGGAACTGTCGTATTCCAGCGCTTCCTTGGCCAGTTTCTGGGCCATCCAGCGATCGTCATGCTTGAGAGCATCTTCCGCCAGCTCACAGGTAATGTAGGCCAGCATCTTGTATATGCCGCCATCCTGGTTTCCAGTGGTCAACGTCCGGGCTACCTGTCCGGCCTTGCCCCACTCTTTTTCCTGCTGGTATAGCTCGATCAGTTGCAGCGAGGCCTTGCGACCGTACTCCCTGTCTCCCATGAGTTGCTGGAGCAATGCTTCCGCCCGGTCCAGCAGTCCGGCGTTCAGGTAGTCAATGGCCAGCTCGTATGTGACCTGCTGTGAATAGCGGGCGGGCAGTTCGGGACGGGCAAGCAGATTCTGATGAATCAGGATCGCACGATCAGTCTCGCCCTTGAGGCGGAAATGGGCACCGATGGACAGATGAAGTCCCACAGTTTCTTTATTGACCGCCAGAGACTGGACAAAATTCTCTACCGCCTGATCGGAGTAGTTGGTGAACAGGAATTGCAGGCGGTCCTTGACCGATTCTTCATCCGAAATGGGCGTTTTGGAGCTGTCCCGGGTGTTGCCCATACGCCCGACAAACCAACCTGCAGCCACTGCAACGGTCAGCAGCAGCCACTGAAGTACTATATCCATTAAAGCGTCCGGTCGTTCTGGGCCCTGGATTTCTCCAATGCCTGCTCGGTGCGAGCAAGTCGTTTCTCTAGTTTGCGACGGGAAACCGATGTGCGAACGGTTGCAAGCATGGTAATCAGAACTCCAATCAAAGCGCCGATCACAAAGGACATAATAATCCAGACCGCAATGCCGTGGGGCGCAGTCTCGAAAAGAAGGAAGTTGAGGGAGACAGCCATTTGATTATTGAGGGAAAAAACAAGTGCCACCAGAACCAGAAACAACACCAGCAGAATGAGAAGGACCTTCTGTAATCCGGCCATAGTCGCAACGCTCCACGCGGGCCCGATGGTTTACACCAGGACCTGGTTAGAATCTTTTCCCGAAAGGGTAATCAGAAACCCTTTTTCAGGCTATCGTTAACCTGTTCCCGCAATTCCTTACCTGGCTTGAAGTGCGGAACAAACTTAGCCGGTAACTGAACAGCTTCGCCGGTTTTCGGATTGCGCCCGGTTCTGGCTGCCCGGTGATGCAGTGAAAAACTGCCGAAACCGCGGATCTCGATTCGCTGGCCATCCGCCAGTGACTGGGACATGTGTTCAATTATTGTTTTTACAGCCAGTTCCACATCCTTCACTGAAAGCTGCGTCTGTTTGGACGCAATCAGCTCTACCAGTTCAGATTTCGTCATTGGGCTCATCCCTCTTCACATTATTATTGGATAGCCGGTTACCAGCTCCTCGCTCTAGTTTAGCCAAACCAGAAAAAAACACAAAAAAAACGGGCTCTTAGAGCCCGTTTTTTTATACCAACCGGAAAACTTATTCCTTATTGGCGTTTTGCTGCTGCATCTGCTCCTTGATGAGATCACCGATGGTGGTCGCACCAGAGGAAGATTCAGCCGTCTTCGCACGAACACCTTCCAGTGCCTGCTTGTCGTCTTCAACGTCCTTGGACTTCACAGACAGGTTGATGACGCGGTTCTTACGGTCAATGCTGATAATCTTGGCTTCTACTTCGTCGCCTTCGTTCAGCGCGTTGCGTGCATCTTCAACACGGTCACGGCTGATTTCAGAGGCTTTCAGAACGGCTTCAACTTCGTCGTTCAGGGTGATGGTGGCTGCCTTGGCGTCAACAGCGGATACCGTACCCTTAACAATGGAGCCTTTGTCGTTCAGCTGGACAAACTCGGCGAACGGATCGCTTTCCAGCTGCTTGATACCCAGGGAGATACGCTCGCGCTCGGGATCAACAGACAGGATAACGGTCTCAACTTCGTCGCCCTTCTTGTATTCACGGACAGCTTCTTCGCCAGTCTCGTTCCAGCTGATGTCTGACAGGTGAACCAGACCATCGATGCCACCGTCCAGGCCGATGAAGATACCAAAGTCAGTGATTGACTTGATCTTGCCGGAGATGCGGTCGCCCTTGTTGAACCTGCTGGAGAAATCTTCCCAGGGGTTGGGTACACACTGCTTGATACCCAGGGAAATACGACGACGCTCCTCGTCGATATCCAGAATCATCACGTCCACTTCGTCGCCTACCTGAACGACCTTGGACGGATGGATGTTCTTGTTGGTCCAGTCCATTTCGGACACGTGAACCAGACCTTCAACACCTTCTTCCAGCTCAGCAAAGCAGCCGTAATCGGTCAGGTTGGTTACACGCGCGGTAACCTTGGTGCCTTCCGGATAACGACCCTTGATATCCACCCAGGGATCTTCGCCCAGCTGCTTCAGACCCAGAGATACGCGGTTGCGCTCACGGTCAAACTTCAGAACCTTTACGTTGATCTCGTCACCGACATTGACGATTTCGCTCGGATGCTTGATGCGCTTCCAGGCCATATCGGTAATGTGCAGCAGGCCGTCAACACCACCCAGATCCACGAACGCGCCGTAGTCAGTCAGGTTCTTGACGATGCCCTTGATTTCCAGACCTTCGGTCAGGGTTTCGAGCAGAGCTTCACGCTCGGCACTGTTTTCAGCTTCCAGAACGGCGCGGCGGGAAACAACCACGTTATTACGCTTCTGGTCGAGCTTGATAACCTTGAATTCGAGTTCCTTGTTCTCCAGGTGCGCAGTGTCGCGAACCGGACGAACATCTACCAGAGAGCCCGGCAGGAAGGCACGGATGCCAGCCAGATCGACGGTGAAACCACCCTTGACCTTGCCGTTAATAACACCCTTAACCACTTCTTCAGCTTCGAAGGACTTCTCGAGTACCTTCCAGGCTTCTGCACGCTTGGCTTTCTCACGGGACAGACGGGTTTCGCCGAAGCCGTCTTCAACAGCGTCGAGAGCTACGTCAACAACGTCGCCAATAGCAACTTCCAACTCGCCTTTTTCGTTGAGGAACTGGGAGGCGGGGATAACGCCCTCGGACTTCAGTCCGGCGTTAACGGTGACCCAGTCGTTATCGACGTCAACTACGGTTCCCTGAACGATGGAACCCGGTTGCATGTCAATTTCTTTTAGGCTTTCTTCAAAAAGATCCGCAAAGCTCTCGCTCATTATGTGTCCTATGTGATCAACGCAAGTTTACTCCGTGCTACCAGCAACACGGTCTGTTAGTTTCGATCCGGATTCAGCCAGTGGCTGGCCGATAACGCCAAATCCGGAATTTCAACGACAAAAAGGTGTAGTCAGGCCTGACCTGCAGCGGCCATAACCCTGACTAGCACCTCTTCTATACTCAGACCTGTCGAATCAATGACTTGCGCATCATCCGCGGGCCTGAGCGGGGCGGCGGCGCGGTTCATGTCCCGCTCATCGCGCACCCGTATCTCCTCTAAAAGGGCATCAATATTAACATCGACCCCCGCGTCCTTCAACTGGCTGTAACGTCTTTGCGCACGCTCTTCGGCGCTGGCGGTCAGAAATATCTTCACCGGCGCGTCCGGAAACACCACCGTGCCCATATCGCGGCCGTCCGCCACAAGCCCCGGGGGCTTGCGGAAATCGCGCTGGCGCTGCAGCAGCGCGTCCCGCACCGGCTGCATCACGGCGACCTTCGACGCGTTGTCGCCACAGGTTTCCGTACGTATATCTGCGGTCACGTCCGTACCGTCCATCAGCACCTTAACCGGCTCACCCGGCGGCGTTGGCTCAAACGCCACATCCAGATTGGCGGCAACGTCCACCAGCGCGGGCTCATCGTCCAGCGACACACCCTTGCGCTCTGCAGCCAGGGCAGTCAGGCGATACAGTGCTCCGCTATCCAGCAGGTGCCACCCCAGCTTTCGGGCCAGCATCTGTGTGATGGTACCCTTCCCCGAGCCGCCCGGGCCGTCAACCGTGACAACGGGTGCCTTGTCTTCAGCCATCAGTCAGCCCCTTCGGCCAGGATATTGATGCCCGTGCGCCTGGCGAGGTCTACAAAACCCGGGAAAGAGGTTGCCACATTGGCGCAATCCGTCACTTCGATGTTGCCTTCGGCCCGCAATGAAGCCACCGAGAACGCCATGGCAATGCGATGATCCCCGTGGCTGTTGACGGTACCACTGCCCATGACCTGGCCACCGTCGATAACAATGCCGTCTGGCGTGACCGTGGTTTCGACGCCCAGGGCGCCCAGGCCATCGGCCATCACCTGAATGCGGTCGCTCTCCTTGACCCGGAGCTCTTCAGCCCCACGGAGCACCGTTCTGCCCTGCGCACACACTGCAGCGATAAACAGTACCGGAAATTCGTCAATAGCCAGAGGCACCTGGTCTTCGGGAATATCGATGCCCTTCAGATCTGCGGAGCGAACACGAAGATCGGCAACCGGCTCACCACCAATCACTCTCTCTTCAAGCACTTCGATATTGGCACCCATCAGACGCAGAATGTTGATTACCCCTACCCGGGTCGGATTCATGCCCACGTGGCGGATGGTCAGGTCTGAACCGGGGGCGATGCTGGCGGCAACCAGGAAGAACGCTGCCGAGGAAATATCTGCGGGCACATCGATGGCAGTTGCAGTCAGGCGCCCGCCACCGGTAACGCTGGCCGTGGCCATATCGCGGTGTACATGGTAGCCGAAGCCCTCCAGCATGCGCTCGGTATGATCCCGGGTGGGCGCCGGCTCAGTCACCGAGGTCACACCTTCAGCATAGAGCCCGGCCAGCAGCAGGCAGGATTTTACCTGGGCGCTGGCAACCGGCATTTCATAATGAATACCGGTCAGCACCTGGCCACCCCGTATCTTCAGCGGCGGTCTCCCACCCTCAGCGGTGTCGATCACCGCGCCCATGGCACGAAGTGGATCGGCCACCCGGCCCATGGGGCGTTTGGAGAGGCTATCGTCGCCGGTAAGCTCGGAATCGAACGGCTGCGCTGCCAGCAACCCTGAGAACAGGCGCATGGCAGTACCCGAATTGCCCAGATAGAGCGGCCCGCGCGGTGCCTGCAGGCCATTGATACCCACACCATGAATACGAACAAAGCCTTCGTCCGGCCCTTCAATGGTGACGCCCATATCGCGAAAGGCCTGCAGGGTGGCAAGACTATCTTCGCCCTCCAGAAAGCCTTTCACTTCAGTAATGCCATCCGCGAGAGCGCCCAGCATGATGGAGCGGTGAGAGATGGATTTATCGCCCGGCACGCGGATCTCGCCGGAAATCCGGCCACCGGGCTGAAGACGGAACGTTACCTTTTTCTGACTGTTGTTTGTCACGTAAGCCTGTCCTGAAAGCATCTTTGAAAAATGTTCCCGCGCCGCCTTGGCGCGACTGAAAACCCGCAACAGGGTTGTGCTGTCCTGATCAGCAATGGCAGTGCGGAGCTGATCCAGATCGTGGGTGAAATGATCAATCACCCGTAGCACCGCATCACGATTAGAGAGAAAAATATCGTGCCACATCACCGGGTCGCTGGCTGCAATACGGGTGAAGTCCCGAAAGCCGCCTGCCGCGTAACGGAAAATATCGAGATTCTCATCCTCACCAGCCAGCGTGTCCACCAGTGAAAAGGCTATAAGGTGCGGCAGGTGGCTGGTGGCGGCAAGCACTTCGTCGTGATACGCCACCGACATGGTAAGCACCGTTGCGCCGCAACCTTCCCAAAGTGCCTTCAACTTGTCCAGATCCGGCTGACTGACGTTCTCCGGTGGGGTCAGGATCACCTTGTGATTCACAAACAGCGCCGGATTGGCCGCCCGGATACCGCTTTTTTCAGAACCTGCAATTGGATGGCCCGGTATCACCCTGGCCGGCAGCTCACCAAATACCTCGCGCACATCGTTAATGAAACTGGTCTTGGTACTGCCCACATCCGTTAACACGGCGTTGTTGCCAAGGTGTGGCCGAATCTCTTCCAACACAGACTTCGCGGCCCTGACAGGCACTGCCAGCACCACCAGGTCGCTGCCGGCCACTGCCTCGGCGACAGATCCGGCGGCCTCATCAATAATGCCCAGCTCCCTGCCAAGAGCGAGCTCGTCCCCGCGCTTGTCGGCACCGACCACGGTTACGGCAAGTCCGTTTTCCCGGATGGCCCGGGCCAGCGAGCCGCCGATCAGACCAAGGCCAATGACAGCAACACGCTGGAACAGTGGCTGCACCTCGGGCACTTTATGCTCCCCGCCCGGATTCAGCGAGAGACAGGCTGTCCAGCGCCCGGGACAGGGACTCAATGAATCGGTCGTTCTCCCCGGGTAGCCCTATGGAAACCCGCAGGTGTCGGGGCATGCCATAGCCGGCGATGGGCCGCACAATCACACCCTGCTCCAGCAGTGACTGGTTAATGTCGTGGGCTTTTTCCCCTACGTCTACCGCGATGAAATTTCCCGCAGACGGAATGTAATCCAGCCCCATTTCGTCAAATGCAGTCTCAAGCTGTTTCATGCCTTCCGCATTCACATCACGGGAGCGCTGTAGGTAGTCTTCATCGTCCAGAACGGCAGTCGCCGCTGCCAGCGCCAGAGTATCCACATTAAATGGCTGACGCACCCTGTTAAGAACATTGGCTATTTCCGGCGAGCTGATACTGTAGCCAACCCGCAGCGATGCCAGACCCCAAGCCTTGGAAAAAGTCCGCGTAACGATCAGGTTGGGGTATCGTTCAAGCAATGACAGACCGTCTGCATACCCTTCGCCCTGCAGGTATTCACAGTAGGCTTCATCCAGAACAACTATTACGCGCTCTGGAATACGGGCCAGAAATGCCTCGATTGCTTCTGCGCCGTGGACCGTACCGGTGGGATTGTTCGGGTTGGCAACGAACACCAGTCTGGCGCGATCGGTTACTGCCTCTGCCATGGCATTGAGATCATGACCATAGTCTCTGGCGGGCACCGAGACGCCAGTGGCGCCAATCGCCTGAGTCACCAGCGGATACACGGCAAACGCGTACTGGGAAAACACCACTTCCGACGCGGGATCGGCAAAGCATCGGGTAATCACTTCGAGAACATCGTTGGAGCCGTTACCGAGGGTAATCTGCGCTGGTTTTACATTAAAACGCGAGGACAGCGCCTGCTTGAGTGTATATCCATTACCGTCAGGATAGCGGCAAAGCTCATCCAGTGCGTCCCTGACCGCCGACAGCGCCTTTGAACTGGGCCCCAAGGGATTCTCATTGCTGGCCAGTTTGATAATGCTGTCCGGGTTGAGACCCAGCTCCCGGGCCAGCTCATCGATGGGCTTGCCCGGCTGATAAGGGGATAGCGCCTGCACACCTTTGACTGCCAGACTTTGGTAATCAATCGACATCTCACCCTTCCTCAACAATCCGTGATTCGTTACAAAACCCCGATGGGATAAGACCCCAGGCGCTTCAGTTCCACCGCCTCTTCTTCAATCTCGGAAAGCACCCTGCTGACCTGTTCGTCATCAACATGGCCTTCAAAATCGATATAGAACACATAGGCCCAGGTGCCGCTCGGAGACGGCCGGGTTTCGATGCGCGTCAGGCTCAGATTGTGCTTGTGGAACGGTTCCAGCAACTGGTAGAGCGCGCCCGGCTTGTTGCGCATGGACACAAGTATGGAGGACTTGTCATTGCCGCTGGCCGGCACTTCCTCGCGTCCGATGATCAGAAAGCGGGTGGTGTTGTCCGGCCGGTCTTCAATGCTGGTCGCCAGCATCTCCAGACCATAAAGCTCCGCCGCCATATCGCCGGCGATGGCGGCCGTGCCCGGCTCTTCCGCGGCACGCCGGGCCGCCTCTGCATTGCTGCTCACTGTGACCCGCTCGATACCATAGCGGTGGGTATCCAGCCATTGCCGACATTGGGCAAATGACTGCTGATGGGAATAGATGCGGACGATTTCTTTGTCTTTATTCTGCGGAGACACCATCAGGTGATGATGGATACGCAGCTGGACTTCGCCACAGATCTTGAGAGGCGAGGACATGAACATGTCGAGGGTATGGTTGATCATGCCCTCGGTGGAATTTTCTACCGGCACCACACCATAGTGGGCCGCACCGGATTCCACCTCGCGGAAAACCGCATCAATGGCCGGCAGTGGAACGCTGACCACGGAATGACCAAAGTGCTTGAGAGCCGCCGCCTGGGTAAAGGTGCCAATGGGCCCCAGGAAAGCGATGTGCATGGGTTTTTCCAGGGCAAGGCATGCGGACATGATCTCCCGGAACAACCGCGCCATTTCCTCACCGGACAGAGGGCCAGGGTTACTTTCCTTGATTCGCCGCAACACCTGCGCTTCCCGCTCGGGACGATAGAAAAACACATCCTCGCCGGGATGGGCTTCCATTTTTACCCGGGCCACTTCCTGAGCGCACTCTGCCCGCTTGCTGATCAGCTCCATGATCTCCCGGTCCAGCCGGTCAATTTCGTCCCTCAATTGCCCGAGACGGGCCTGCTCATCACCGCTCATGATCAGCCCCGCTCCTTCGCAAATACGGTCATGTAGTCAATCAATGCATCAACCCCGGCCTCTGGCATCGCGTTGTAGATGCTGGCTCGCATACCACCAACGGAGCGATGGCCCTTGAGATTCAGCAGGCCACGCTCCTCTGCCCCTTGCAGGAACGCGCTGTTAAGTGACTCATCCGCCAGGGTGAAAGGCACATTCATCCAGGAGCGGAAACGCGGAGAAATCGGGTTGGCGTAGAAATCATTCTCGTCGATAAAGCCATACAGCTTGCTGGCTTTGCGACGATTGATCTCACCCATCGCTTCGACACCGCCCTGCTCTTTCAGCCATTTGAACACCAGGCCGGCGAGGTACCAGGAATACGTAGCAGGCGTGTTGTACATAGAACCATTATCAGCAATCACCTGGTAGTTCATCATGGTAGGCGTCATCTTCAGGGCGCTGCCCAACAGATCCTTGCGAATGATCACCACCACCAGGCCGGACGGGCCGATATTTTTCTGGGCACCCGCATAGATCAGACCGAACCTGGACACATCCACCGGTCGAGAAAGCATGGTGGAGGACATATCCGCAACCAGCGGCACGGAACCGCTCTCCGGCACGAAGTCGAACTCCAGCCCCCCGATGGTTTCGTTGGGCGTGTAGTGCAGGTACGCCGCATCGGCATGGGTGTCCCAGCTATGCTGGTCAGGAATACTGGTGAACCCATCGGCTTCGCTGCTGGCCACCACGTTGACCTGGCCGTAGCGACTCGCTTCAGCAATCGCCTTCTTCGACCAGATTCCGGTGTTGACGTAATCCGCAGAGGTCTTGTCGCCCAGCAGGTTCAACGGAATGGTCGCAAACTGGCTGGACGCACCGCCCTGCATGAAGAGCACCGCGTAGTCGTCCGAAACTCCGGCCAGTTCCCGAAGATCTTTTTCGGCAGTTTCAGCGATTTCCACGAACGCATCACCGCGATGGCTCATCTCCATCACCGACATGCCGGTGCCGCGCCAATCCAGCATTTCTTCCCGTGCCTGTTGCAGCACGGGCTCCGGCAGGGTTGCCGGGCCTGCACAAAAGTTATACGCCCTGCTCATCGTCCTCACCATCTACGCTGGCCTCACCATCTACAACGGTCTCGTCTTCCGCATCGGTTTCAGCAATACGCTCAACGCCCACAAGGCGCTCATCTTCCTGGCTCAGCTTGATCAGGCGAACACCCTGGGTATTCCGGCTCAGAACCGATACTTCGTCGGTGCGGGTACGCACCAGCGTACCCTTGTCCGAGATCAGCATCATTTCGTCGCCTTCGAACAGCTGCAGTGCTGTCACCAGGTTACCGTTACGCTCGGAACACTGCATGGCGATGACGCCCTGGCTGCCACGACTGTATGTGGGGAACTCGTCGAAAGCAGTGCGTTTGCCGTAGCCGTTTTCGCTCGCCGTGAGCAACATCCCACCTTCCTCGGGAATGATCAACGACACCACGTGATGCCCTTCTGGCATCTTGATACCACGCACGCCGCGGGCTGTCCGGCTCATGGGGCGCACAGCTTCCTCATTGAAACGAACAGCCTTGCCAGCTGTGGAGAACAGCATGGCTTCCGCATCGCCCTTGGTAATGGCGGCGCCAATCAGGGTGTCGCCTTCATCCAGCGACAGCGCAATCAGACCACTGCTGCGCGGGCGGGAGAAGTTCGGCAGTGGGGTTTTCTTGACCACACCAGCCGATGTTGCCATCAGCACGTACTGGTCTTCCGGATAATCGCGCACCGGCAGGAACGTGGTAATCCGCTCACCCTCTTCCAGCGGCAGGATATTAACCATCGGGCGACCGCGGGAAGCACGGCTGGCCCGGGGAATCTCGAATACCCGCAACCAGTACACCTTGCCACGGTTGGAGAAGCACAGGATGGTGTCGTGGGAATTGGCAACCAGCAGCTTCTCGACGAAATCCTCGTCTTTCATGGACGTTGCAGCCTTGCCACGACCGCCACGGCGCTGAGCCTGATAGTCTTCAACCGCCTGGGTCTTGGCGTAACCACCATGGGAAATCGTCACCACCAGATCTTCCTCATCGATCAGATCGGCGATGGTCAGGTCACGCTTGGAACTGGTAATTTCAGTCCGACGCTTGTCGCCAAACTCGGTAACAATGGCTTCCAGCTCTTCGCGAATCACCGCCATCAATCGGTCCGGATCACCCAGAATTTCCAGCAGACCCGCGATCTTCTCGAGGATCTCCTTGTATTCATTCTGAAGTTTTTCGGTTTCAAGACCGGTTAGGCGATGCAGGCGCAGATCCAGAATGGCCTGGGCCTGTTCCGGCGACAGATGATAAAGGCCATTGCGCAGGCCAAATATTTCCGGCAGGTCGTCAGGACGACAGGCATCTTCACCTGCCCGCTCCAGCATGCCCAGAACGTCACCCGGTGCCCAACCCTGGGCCATCAGTTTTTCTTTTGCCTCGGCAGCTCCCGGAGAAGCCTTGATCAGGGCAATAATCTCATCAATGTTCGCCAGCGCAACCGTCAGGCCTTCCAGGATATGGCCACGGTCGCGGGCCTTGCGCAATTCGTAGATGGTACGACGGGTAACCACTTCCCGGCGGTGGCGAACAAACGCATCGAGCATTTGCTTCAGGTTGAGGGTCTTCGGCTCACCGTTGATCAGGGCAACCATGTTGATGCCGAATACGGTCTGAAGCTGGGTATGGGCAAACAGGTTGTTGACGATAACGTCCGGATTCTCACCACGGCGCAGTTCGATCACCACCCGGATGCCTTCCTTGTTGGACTCGTCCCGCAGCTCGGAAATGCCTTCCAGGCGCTTTTCTTTAACCAGCTCTGCTATTTTCTCGATCAACCGTGCCTTGTTCAGCTGGTATGGCAGCTCGGTGATAATAATGGCATCGCGGTTGGTTTTCTTGTCGTGCTCGATTTCATGACGGGCACGGATATAGATACGCCCACGACCGGTGCGATAGGCCTCAACAATGCCGGCGCGACCGTTGATAATACCTTCGGTGGGAAAGTCGGGGCCCGGGATATGCCCCATGAGATCGTCAACGGTCATGTCCGGGTTGTCGATCAGCGCCAGGCAACCATTCACGATCTCGGTGAGATTATGGGGCGGAATGTTGGTCGCCATGCCCACGGCAATACCGGAGGAGCCGTTAACCAGCAGGTTCGGTACCCGCGTGGGCAACACTTCCGGAATCTGCTCGGTGCCATCGTAGTTGGGGACGAAATCCACCGTTTCCTTGTCCAGATCCGCCAGCAGGGAGTGGGCAATCTTCTCCATGCGGATCTCGGTGTAACGCATGGCGGCTGCGTTGTCACCGTCGATGGAACCAAAGTTGCCCTGGCCGTCCACCAGCGGATACCGCAGGGAGAAAGGCTGGGCCATACGGACAATGGTGTCGTAAACAGCGGAATCGCCATGGGGATGGTATTTACCGATGACATCACCCACCACACGGGCGGACTTCTTGTAAGACTTGTTCCAGTCGTTGTTCAGCTCGGACATGGCGAACAATACGCGGCGATGTACCGGCTTGAGGCCGTCCCGCACGTCCGGAAGCGCACGGCCAACGATAACGCTCATGGCGTAATCGAGGTAGGACTGTTTCAGCTCGTCTTCAATATTTACCGGCAGGATCTCTTTGGCTAACTCACCCATCGAGAAAGGTTCCTTTGCATTTGCTGGAAGTCGTTTCAGGGCCCTTCAGAGCACCCCATAGTTATTCTTTAACAAGCGGCCAATACTACCACATTCAACCCTTTAGCGGAGCATATGGCAGTGTCCGTCAGTCAAAAACCACGGTCTTGTTTTCGTAGGTGATCACACGGTCTTCAATGTGCGCCCTCAACCCCCGGGACAGGGCATTTTTCTCCACGTCCTTACCCAGGCGCACCATATCCTCGATGGAGTCGCTGTGGCTGATGCGGATCACATCCTGCTCGATAATGGGGCCTTCATCCAGATCCTGCGTTACGTAGTGGCAGGTGGCGCCGATAAGCTTCACACCCCGGCTGTACGCCTGGTGATATGGCCGGGCGCCGGCAAACGATGGCAGAAAGCTGTGATGGATGTTGATGACCTTGCCCGAGTATTTTTCGCACAGACTGGCCGGCAGTATTTGCATGTACCGGGCCAGAACGACCACATCGGCCTCGTACCCTTCGATCAGACCGTCCACTTCGCCGAAGGCTTCGTCGCGGTTGTTCTTGTTCACAGGGATGTAGTGGTAGGGTATTTCGTGCCACTCCACCATTCGCCTGAGGTCTTCATGGTTGGAGATAACGGCAACGATCTCGGCGTTGATTTCCTTGCTGTGCCAGCGGTGAAGCAGGTCTGCCACGCAGTGGGACTCCTTGCTGCACATGAGGATAACTTTCTTGGGCTGGGCCGAATCAGCAATATGCCAGTCCATATCAAACTCGCGGGCAATAGGCTCAAAGGCAATGCGGAACTGCTCAAGTCCAAACGGAATCGAGTCGGCCTTGATTTCGTGCCGCATGAAAAACCTGCCTGCCTGGGTATCCGAGTGGTGACTCGCCTCGGTAATCCAGCCATTGTAGGTCGACAGAAAGTTACTGACCTTGGCAACGATCCCCACCCGATCCGGGCAGGAAATCACAAGACGATAGGTATGCTCCATGGAAGCCTTTCCTTAATCTGATCCGGGAAAGCGGGCGTGCGGGTTCACACCCTAAAAAATGACCGGCTATGATAGCCTATCTGAGCACCAGAAACGAGGCACAGTAACATGGACAGACACCCCCTACAGGTACGCATGAAAAAAGCCGTGCTGCGCCATTCACTGGCCGGCAGGCTGATTGTCGCCCTGACACTACTTTTACCGCTGCAACCTGCGCAGGCTGATGCCATTCTGGAGGGTGAGCGACACCACCCGGTCAAGGGATCGAACGGCATGGTCGCCACCAGCCATACACTGGCTACAGAGGTGGCGCTGGAGGTCCTCAGAAATGGCGGCAACGCCATGGATGCGGCGGTAACGGCGGGTTTTGCGCTGGCGGTCACCCAGCCGCGCTCAGGGAATATCGGCGGAGGCGGGTTCATGCTCTATGCCCCCGGCAACGGCGAGGCGATTGAAGCGATCGACTACCGCGAGAAAGCGCCGGCAGCCGCCACCGAAACCATGTTCCAGGACGAAGACGGCAACGTGGTGCCGAACCGCAGCCGGTTCACCCACAAGGCGGCGGGAGTGCCCGGCACTGTTGCCGGCTTGGCCATGGCACTGGAGCGGCATGGCACACTTTCCCTGGAGCAGGCCCTGGCACCGGCGATCAGGCTGGCAAGGGATGGATTTACAGTACCCGACCGATTTACCGAAGGTCTGGAACAGGCCCGGGATCGGCTGGCGCGCTGGCCGGCGACCCTGGAAACCTTCTACAAGGAAGACGGCTCTGCCTGGCAGCCCGGGGAACGCTTCCGGCAACCGGAACTGGCGGACACCCTCCAGCGCATTGCCGATCAGGGCATTGAAGGCTTCTATGAAGGCAAGACCGCGCAACTGATCGTGGAGGAAATGGAACGTCATGACGGCCTGATTACCCTGGACGACCTGAAAAACTACCAGCCGCAAATCCGCCAGCCGGTTCATGGCAACTACCGGGGACACGACATCTATTCCATGTCGCCACCCTCTTCCGGTGGCACTCATATTGTCCAGATTCTCAATATCCTCGAGGGCTACCCGCTGGCCGAGTTTGGCCACAACTCCGCTGCCAGCATTCACCATATGGCGGAAGCCATGAAACTCGCCTATGCCGACCGGGCCGAGTTTCTGGGGGATACGGACTTTGTAGAGGTTCCCCTTGAAGGTCTGACCAGTAAAGCCTATGGCGAGGCTTTGCGGAAAACCATCAACCCGGACAAAGCCCGACCCTCCTCCGAGATCAGCGCCGGCAACCCAAGCGCCTATGAGAGCCCGGAAACCACCCACTTTTCCATTGTTGACCGCTGGGGCAACGCCGTTTCCAATACCTACACCATCAACTTCAGTTACGGTTCCGGCATCACCGTTACCGGTGCAGGGTTCCTGCTGAACAATGAAATGGACGATTTCAGCGCCAAACCGGGCGAACCCAACGCCTATGGACTGATCGGCGGCGAAGCCAACAGGGTGGAACCCGGCAAACGCATGCTGAGCTCCATGTCGCCAACCATTGTCAGGCGTGATGGCCGCAACTACCTGGTCACCGGCAGCCCCGGCGGCTCGCGGATCATCACCACCACCTTGCAGGTGCTGCTCAATGTGATTGACCATAATATGAACATACAGTCTGCAGTCAGTGCCCCCCGGATTCACCACCAGTGGCTGCCAGATGAGATCCGCATTGAACAGGGAATCAGTCCCGACACCGTGCGGTTGCTGGAAGGTAAAGGCCACAAAGTGGTAACCGGTAGCGCGATGGGCGCCATCCAGAGCATACTGATTGACAGCGAAGGAACACTGCATGGCGGTGCGGATCCGCGCCGCAGTACATCGTCAGCCATGGGTTACTGAACCCGGGAGGTTGTTATGTTTTTATCAGTACAGTTGAGTTGTTATCCGCTCACCGATGACTATAAACCACCGATTCGCGCCGTCATTGAACGGCTGGAGAAAAGTGGCCTGGAAGTGCATTCCGGGCGCATGAGCACGGAAATGTTCGGTGAGTACGATGAGGTTATGCGGGTGCTTTCCGATACCATGAAATGGTCGTTCGAGGAGTACGGCAAATCGGTATTCGTGGCGAAGATTATGGAAGGCGACCGCAGGCCAAGGTAGCTTCACCCGGGCAGGCAACGAACCGGGCCGTGGGTAGTCGCCCTACCCGCGGCCAATAAACAGCGCACCCACCAGCACAAGGCCCAGAAAGGCCACCACCATATTGACCGCCAGGCCCCAGCGAAATCCATATCCGGTGGGAAACTCCGCCGGGCTGAGGGTACGCAGCAGGGCACGGAACTGGCGTGACGACCATACCGCGGCAAAGGCCCCAAGCAGTATAAACAGGATGCCAATCCAGAACCCCAGCATCGCGTTCATTACGCCCACACTTTCCGGCGCCAGAACATGCAGGAGCAGCCCTGCCCGCTCAATCAGAAAACCGAAGGCAATGAAGGACAGACTGGTGCGGTTCCAGGCCAGCAACGTGCGTTCGGCAGCAAACAGAACTCTCGGGTCTTTCAGGTCGGACATGGGCTTCCTTTAGTTATGCCTCTCTTTAACTGCAGGCTTCATGCAGCCAATGCCTGGCGCATCATGTTCAGCAGGCCGCCCTCTATGACCATACGGACCTGGCGTTCACTCAGGTTGTGCGTCAACTCATAACGTTCGCCGGTGCGGGTGTTCTCAGCAAAAATACTGTCTCCCGACTTCAATGCTTCCACCAGCCCCTTAAGTACCAGATTGTCACCCTGCTCGATACTGTCAAAGTCGTCCTGCGTCACAAAATTCAGCGGCAGTACACCGAAGCTGCATAGATTCTGCCAGTGTATTCGTGAATAGCTTTTGGCAATGACCGCCCGCAAGCCAAGATAACGGGGCGCCAGCGCCGCGTGTTCCCGGCTCGAGCCCTGGCCATAGTTTTCACCACCAACAATCAGCGAGCCGCTGTCCTGGTATTGTTTTGCCCGTTCCGGATAGGTGGGATCCAGCCGAGTATAGGTGAACTCGCTGATCGCGGGAATATTACTGCGAAACGGTAAGATTCTGGAGCCTGCAGGCAGGATATCATCCGTGGAGATGTCATCACCAACCTTGAGCAGAACCGGCCCCTCCAACGAATCCGGAAGCCCCTCAAACGTCGGCAGTGTGCTGATATTCGGCCCTTTTTCAACCACGCTCAGTTCCGGGTGCCTGGCCGGTGGGCGAATATTGCGATCTTCCACGAAAAAGGTGGTGCGCTCATCGAAGACGGGATAACTCATATCCAGATCACGGGGGTCTGTAATAACGCCCCGGAGTGCCGAAGCAGTCGCCGTTTCAGGACTGCAGAGGCAAACCTTGTCTTCACTGGTACCGGACCGACCCGCAAAATTCCGCGGAACCGTGCGCAGGCTTATCTGGTCCGTCGCCGGCGCCTGCCCCATGCCAATGCAGCCATTGCAGCCGGTCTGATGCAAACGCGCGCCGGCACTGAGCAGATCCGTAAGATGGCCCAGCTCGACCAGGTTCTCCAGCACCTGACGCGAGGTGGGGTTAATGTCAAAGGAGACCCTCTCATGAACCTGACGTCCCTTGACCATCATCGCCGGAACTGCAAAATCCCGCAGCCCCGGATTCGCGGAAGAACCGATATAGGCTTGGTAGATGGGCTCTCCTGCCACTTCCCTCACCGGGAATACCTTGCCAGGACTGCTTGGTAGCGCAATCAACGGTTCCAGTTTACCCAGGTCGATCTCATCGTACATATCATAGGTGGCACCACTGTCGGCCTCCAGTCTCTGGAAGTCGTTTTCCCGCTTTTGCTGCTTGAGAAAATCATGCACCACATCATCTGCCGGGAACACCGTGGCGGTATGACCCATCTCCTGCCCCATGTTCGCAATCACATGGCGATCCATGGCAGACAGCCCTTTCAGGCCCGGACCATAGTATTCAATGATTTTCCCGGCACCGCCTTTGACGCCATGGCGCCGGAGCATTTCCAGAATGACATCCTTTGCACTCACCCACTCCGGAAGCCTTCCTGTAAGTTTTACTCCCATCACCCTGGGCATATTGAGATAGAAAGGCTCGCCACACATTGCCGTGGCAACGGAAAGACCGCCTGCGCCCATCGCCAGCATGCCGAGAGACCCTGCTGCGCAGGTATGGCTGTCAGAACCAAGAAGGGTTTTGCCCGGTTTACCAAAGCGCTCCATGTGTACGGGGTGGCTCACACCGGAACCGGCGGGGCTGAACCAGATGCCGAACTTCTCGCAGGCACTGCGCAGAAACACGTGGTCGTCCGGGTTGCGATTATCGGTCTGCAGAAGGTTGTGGTCGACGTACTGAGCAGACAACTCGGTCTTGACCTGGTCAAGCCCCATGGCCTCCAGCTCAAGCATGACCAGGGTTCCAGTGGCATCCTGAGTAAGCGTCTGGTCAATCTGCAGCCCGATTTCCTCGCCGGGCTTGCCCTTTCCCGACACCAGGTGCGACTCAATCAGCTTGTGGGCAAGATTACGCGGTTGACTCTTCGTCTGTTTCGTCATTGGATAACCCCCATGCGAGCCAGATTTCAGAAATTCATACCCTTAACTATAGCTGCCCCACGCTGACTCTGCTGTCAAGGCGGGGAAAACCACCTTTCCTATTCAGGCGTCACCCTCAGCAAGCGCCCATCAGAACTGTCCGTGAGTAGGTATACCGCGCCATTCGGACCAGTCTGAACAGCCCTGATACGCTCTCCCAGTTCACCGAACAGAGTTCCCACTTCCCTTGCCTGACCGTTCTCCAATCTGACGCGATGCACCTGCCTGGTAACCAGTGCGCCCACCAGCAAGTCACCTCGCCACCGGGGAAACAGGCCCCCGGTGTAGATCGTCATACCCGAAGGCGCGATAGAAGGCGTCCAGTGCAGCAGGGGTGACTCAATCCCCTCCTGATCCTGGAATGGCGTTACCCGGGCGCCGGTATAGTCCAGCCCGTGGGTGGTAATGGGCCAGCCGTAATTAGCTCCCGGGCGAATGATATTGATTTCGTCACCGCCACGGGGCCCGTGCTCATGGGCAATGAGCCGGCGCTGTTCGCTATCGTAGACCAGCCCCTGAACATTGCGGTGGCCATAGCTGTAAATCTCACTCTGATACGAGTCGCTGCCGAAAAAGGGGTTGTCATCCGGCGCAGTGCCGTCGGGGTTCAGGCGAACAATACTGCCAATGTGGTTTTCAAGACGCTGGGCCTGCTCCCGGTAATCAAAACCGTCTCCAAGGGTCAGCACCAGCGTATTGTCAGGCAACCATGCCAGACGGCCACCGTAGTGGGCATTACCCTGCTTGGCCGGCTGAACCCGGAAAATCTCGGTCACATTGTCCAGGCCCTGCTCACCAAGTTCGCCCCTGGCCAGACAGGTGTGGTTGGCCTGCATGGTGCCGCAGGCATAACTCAGGAAGACCCGTCGGCTCTGTTCAAAATTCCTTGCGGGCAACACTTCAAACAGGCCGGCCTGACCAGATGCAAACACCTCCGGTACGCCAGTCAGCGCGTCGGGCATGAGCTCCCCTTCCGCGGTCAGCATTCGCAACCTGCCGGGCCTCTCTGTAACCAGCATTCGCCCGTCTGGCAGGAACGCCAGTGACCAGGGGTGCTCGAGGCCGCTGGCGACTGTCTCTACTTTGTAGCCCAACGTCTCATCCGCCAGGGCCTCAGACTCGGGCAGAGCCAAACCGGCACTTGCGAGCAACGCCACAACAGGCACGGCAGACGATTTGCCGTTCCTGTTGGGCAGCCGGGAAGCAAGAACGGTAAACACCCAGCCCGATATGGCGGCAGTCAGAAGCATCAACATCAGACCACCCGTATCACGAGTCGCTGCGATTAACGTGGGCATGGGCGCCAGGGCGTCCACTATTCGCAAGGTTGCCCAAAGACCGACCGCCGCGGCAACGGGGTGCAACCACAGACGACCTGAATTCCCTGCCAGCCTCACCACCAACGATGCAGCCACCTGTGAAACCAGAAAACTCAACCCGAACAGAATGGCGTAAAGAGGCGCAAAGTTGATCAGGTCAGCGAGCGTGGTTTCCAGCCGGACTTCCGGGCTGATCTCAACCCCCAGGCCTGCCAGTGCCTGGAGATTGATCTGGGTCTGCACAAGACTGCCCAGCACCGAGCCCAGCAGAAGCGCAATGACAAAGGCCAGAACAACTTTCCACCTGCTGACCGATGCCATCATCACTTTTCCCCGGAAGGCGCCAGCTTGTCCTGGGTACGAAGCTCGAAGTCACTTGCGTCATGGCGTTCGTGCAACTGTTTGCTCTCGTCACCCCAGGTGCGGTTGACCATCAGCCCGCGTTTGACGGCCGGGCGCTGGGCTATTTCATCGGCCCAGCGCACAACGTTTCTGTAAGTGTGGACCTCAAGGAACTCCCCTGCCTCGTACAGCTTGTTTTTGACCAGCGCGCCGTACCAGGGCCAGATGGCCATATCGGCAATGGTGTACTCATCCCCTGCGATATAGTGATTATCCGCCAGATGGCGGTCCAGCACATCAAGCTGGCGCTTCACTTCCATGGTGTAACGGTTGATCGGGTACTCGTACTTTTCCGGTGCGTAGGCGTAGAAGTGGCCAAACCCGCCACCCAGGAAAGGTGCACTACCCATCTGCCAGAACAGCCAGTTCATAGTTTCGGTGCGGGCTACAATATCGGTAGGCAGGAATTCACCGAATTTCTCCGCCAGGTACAGCAGGATGGAGCCGGATTCGAATACCCGTACGGCCGGCTGATGGGTGTGATCCATCATGGCCGGAATCTTGGAATTCGGATTCGCCTTCACAAACCCGCTGCCAAACTGGTCGCCCTCGGTAATGCGGATCAGCCAGGCATCGTATTCCGCCTCTTTGATACCTTTCTCCAGCAATTCCTCAAACATGATGGTGGCTTTTACACCATTAGGAGTTGCCAGCGAGTAAACCTGGAATGGATGCTTACCCACCGGCAGCTCTTTCTCATGGGTAGGCCCGGCAATCGGCCGGTTGATCTTCGAGAAGGCTCCACCACTCGCGGCGTCCCATTTCCAGACTCTCGGAGGCGTGTAGGTATCGTCGGTCATTCAATCATCCTCGTCTCGTAAGTAATTCATGGCTCTGGGTTGTCAGGAGTTTGGCAGGCAGACCTCTCTGCTTCTTGATGAAAGCCTGCTCCACTTGCCTTTGTTGTTATTACGTACCTTGTTCAGATAACTGGTCACATCGGAAAAGTGCTTCTCAGTGGCGCCCATTTTCCGTGCCTCATCGCCGTGAGTGTCCGACATGAACACGAGGGCCTTGTAGTCCTTACCTTTCTCGGGAAGCAACTCACTGAGAATAGCCAGGTGACTTGCACAGAAAATGTGCAGGTTGCGCTTGTCATAATCCATCTCCTGGGCCCACACGTTAAGGCTTGAAGCTGCCAGGAGCGCCGAGAAAAAGAGCGCTTTTTTCATAAGTATCTACTCCGAAGACTGGGCTCTACCCTGCTGCGCGGGCCGCATGTAGCTTTTTATAGCTCTCGACAAGACGCAGATGCTTCTCCAGCCCTTCCAGTTGCATATTGGTCGGTGTCAGCCCGTGGAAGCGAACACTGCCATTCACTGAGCCTACCACGGCTTCCATGGTTTCCTCACCGAACATACGCTGAAGGTTTACCAGGTAGTCATCAAGCTCCAGCTCATCATCCACGGTAATTTCCAGCACCGCATTGACCGCCCGGTAGAACAGATTGCGTTCCACGGTGTTGTCATTGAATTGCAGGAAGGCCTCTACTCTCTCAAGCGCTTCCTCATATTGCTGCAACGCCAGATTGATCAGCAGCTTCAGCTCCAGAATGGTGAGCTGGCCCCATACGGTGTTCTCGTCGAACTCAATACCAATGAGGGTAATGATATCGGTGTAGTCATCCATCTGGCTCTCTTCCAGGCGCTCCACCAGATCGGCCAATTGGTCATCGCTCAGGGAATGGAGGTTCAGGATATCTTCCCGGTAGTCCAGGGCCTTGTTGGTGTTATCCCAGATCAGGTCGTCGGCCGGGTAAACCTCGGAATACCCGGGAACAAGGATACGGCATACCGGCGCTCCCAGTTCTTCATAGACGGCTACGTAGACTTCCTTGCCCATGTCTTTGAGGATATTGAACAGACAGGCTGATTCTTCCTGATTGGTACCCGAGAAATCCCACTCGCAGAATTCATAGTCCGACTTCGCACTGAAGAAGCGCCAGGACACCACGCCGGTGGAGTCGATAAAGTGCTCCACAAAGTTGTTGGGCTCGGTAACCGCAAGGCTATTGAACGTGGGAGGTGGCACATCGTTCAGCCCCTCGAAACTGCGGCCCTGCAGCAACTCCGTGAGACTGCGTTCCAGCGCCACTTCCAGACTCGGGTGCGCGCCGAAGGAAGCGAATACGCCACCGGTTCGCGGGTTCATCAGGGTGACGCACATCACCGGGAACTGGCCGCCCAGAGAGGCATCCTTGACCAGAGTTGGGAAGCCCTGCGCTTCCAGCGCCTCCACGCCTTCCAGGATGTCCGGGTACTTCTCCAGTACCTCCCGGGGCACATCCGGCAGGGCAATTTCTTCTTCGATAATCTGCTTCTTCACGGCCCGCTCGAAGATTTCCGAGAGGCACTGCACCTCTGCTTCATGCAGGGTATTACCCGCACTCATGCCATTGCTGAGATAAAGGTTTTCAATCAGGTTCGAGGGGAAATACACCACCTCACCGTCCGACCGGCGCACAAAAGGCAGGGAGACAATCCCACGCTCGGTCTTGCCGGAGTTGGTGTCGATCAGGTTGGAGCCATACAGCTCGCCATCCGGGTTGTAGATGGCCAGGCAGTAGTCATCCAGAATCCCTTCGGGCAGTTCGTCGTCAGGGCCAGGCTTGAACCACTTTTCGTTCGGGTAGTGAACGAACTCGCTATTGGCAATGTCTTCCCCGAAAAACTGGTCGTTATAGAAGAAGTTGCAGTTCAGCCGTTCAATGAACTCACCCAGCGCCGAACACAACGCACTCTCCTTCGTGGCGCCCTTGCCGTTGGTGAAACACATGGGGGAAGCAGCATCACGGATATGCAGTGACCAGACATGGGGCACGATATTGCGCCAGGAGGCGATCTCGATTTTCATGCCCAGATTCTCGAGAATCCGGGTCATGTTGGCGATCGTCTGTTCCAGGGGCAGATCCTTGCCCTCGATATAGGTACTGGTGCCACCCTCCGGTCTGGTCATCAGCAAAGCCTGGGCGTCTGCGCCCAGGTTTTCGACAGTTTCAATCTCGAAGTTCGGGCCCGTTTGCACCACCTTCTTGACGGTACAGCGGTCAATAGACCGCAGAATGCCCTGACGGTCCTTGTCGGAGATATCTTCCGGCAGCTCTACCTGAATCTTGAAAATCTGGTTGTAACGGTTTTCAGGGTCCACGATATTGTTCTGGGACAGGCGGATATTCTCGGTGGGAATGTTCCGGGCCAGGCAATAGACACGTACAAAATAGGCCGCACACAGTGCCGAGGACGCCAGAAAATAATCGAAGGGGCTGGGCGCCGATCCATCGCCCTTGTAGCGGATTGGCTGATCAGTAACGACGGTGAAATCGTCAAACTTGGCTTCAAGCCTGAGGTTGTCGAGAAAATTGACGTTGATTTCCATGACGAAGTATCCGGATTGGAGAATTTTGCGAGCCGTAGCTTTGAATGGTCGCCATTATCCAGTTTTTACCGGTCTTCGTCTTGGTCAGTCGTCCACATACACCAAATGTGGAACCTTACCACCTGAACAGAAGGATCTTTATTCGTTCAATATCAGCGGCTTTTCAGGTTAATCTGCTTGGGACCTGCGGATACGAGCTGTCCACTTTTACCCTTGACCACATATTCAACAGCACCACCGGACTTTAAAAAAGCAGCGGTTTGCTCCTCTATAGCAGCGGTAGTGATTGTCTCTTTTATGGGTTTCTTACTCATTATGTTCTCCCGGTTGAATGTTGGCTTGCTCGCCAACTTCTACCGCCTATAGTATATGAAATAGGCAAACATTGATGTAGTGAATGATGAAACCAGATTTTCACTATAGCCATGACGGAAATAATCCGTGCAAAAACAGCAATGAAGGGGCCAGACATTCACCTGAACCGCCAACCATATCGCCATCCGGGATGAAGTGCCTGCGGCACGTCCACTGCACTGGGGAAGCTCACCCCCGTGTGCAGCGACTTGTTATCGGTCAGGAGCACAACATCCTGCCCCTTGTTGAATTGGAGGGCACGGTACTGTGCCGTAAGAACAAAAGACACAGCAGTCTCCATGCTTGGGCTTCAGTAAAACATGGCAAGACTCACACTCGTAAAAATACTGGCACGAGTCGGTAGGCATGATTTCCGTTTTCTGGTGTCCACAGTTTGGACACTTGATCGTTGATTCCAAGACTACATCGGCCATAGCCATGCCCTCCCGAAATGTATGAATTCAGCCAAATCCACACCGGCCTGGACTCAGCACAGAAGCTGACCGTGCCTGTAAGGCGGCAGGGAACGGGAGCTATCCGACAACCCTTTACCTCGCTCCAATGTCAGGACCTGTAGAAAGCGCTTTGGCATCGTACCAGCCCAACGACAAAATAGCCGTTGGAAGCGATAGGGACTGAGATGCACTTGGGCGGCTATCTCCTCCAGACTGGGCTGATCAGCCGCACGTTCGACCAAACAGGAAACAGCGCTTGCGATTCGGTTATAGTCCGACATGGTGCGGCCTCTCAGACCCGATTTATGGAAACACCGCCGTCGACCAGCATTGCAGAACCCGTAGTGAAGCTGGAAGCGTCGGAAGCCAGGTACAATGCGGATTGAGCAATTTCCTCTGGCGTCGCCATACGCTTGAGAGCATGCAGATTTTGCACAAACTCTAGTGCTTCGGGCGTATCGGCAAACTCCCGCCCCGTCGGCGTATCAGTGCCACCAGGCAAAAGGGCATTGACCCGGATATTCTGAGATCCGTGCTCAGAGGCCAGTACTTGGGTCAGCCCAACAAGGCCCGCCTTACTAGCTGCGTAGGCAGCCATGCCCGGCATACCAGCGGTATAACCAACGAAGGTAGAAGTGAAAATTAATGAGCCGCCTCTTCGGGCTGCCATAGCAGGCAACTGGTACTTTGCCCCTAAGAACGCACTGGTTAAGTTGGTCGCAATGACTTGATTCCAGTCTTTTTGCGACATCTCAGGGACAGGACCCATGGCACCCAAGGTGGCTGCATTGTTGAAAGCAATATCCAGTCCGCCAAAATGGCTTACTGCCCTATCAACCAAAGCTTTGGCAAAACCTTCATCGCCAACATCGCCTGCTATTGCTAGTGCCTGCCCGCCTTCAGCGTTGATTGAGTCTGTAAGGTTATCGAGCTCCTTCTGTCTCCTTGCAGCCACCACTACGGCAGCACCTTCTCTCGCAAAAAGTTTCGCGGCTGCGTTGCCAATACCGGTGCTGGCGCCAGTAACAATAGCAACTTTATTGGAAAGCATCGTCATCACTCATTCCTCCTAGCTCTGTTCACTATAAAAGGGCAAATGCCCGAACAGGTTCGATATTAGGAGGCCAAACTATTGCTGCCGACCCGAATCTTGCGGTATTTCAACTGGCATCATCACGCGAAGCTTAGCGGCAATTTTGGAGGTCGAGTAGGCAATGGGAACCGCCCCCAAAGCCTCTCACAGAACCGTACGTGAACCTCTCGATTCATACGGCTCTTATTACCCAACCGCTACCTGTTATCCCACCCAATGGGCAAATAGCCGAGGGTGTCGCCACCTCAAAGCATTTACCCTACGGGCAGCCTGTATTAGTCCCCTGAGCTTCTTGTACTTCCCTTTTGCCCACCGGCTTAGTCGCAAGTCGAAGTGAAACAACACATTACGAATATAGCGGCGACCAAATAGGCCATAGTACTGCATCCAACCACGGATTCGGGACTGGCAGAACCGGACAAATTGCCCAAACTCCCGCTGACGCCACCGTTTCCAGGGCCACTCAGTGATCTTCGTACGGATCTCTTTTGCTGCCCGTTGGCTAATGGCTCCCATGAAGTACACTCCACGGCGACCCTGCCGGTTGCGCATCCAGCGCGGCCGGAAGGTGAAACCGAGGAAGTCGAACGCGAAAACCGGGTAATCCTGCCGATGCTGCCCACCCTTACAATAGACAATTTTCGTCTTCTCTGGGTGCAGCATCAGACCACAAGCCCTGAATCGTTCCTCAAGGACAACTTTAAGCGCTTTGGCTTCTCGCTCACTGGAGCAGTGACAGACAATATCGTCCGCATAGCGTTCGAACTGAATGCCGCCCCAGCGCTTTTCTATCCAGCGATCAAAGACGTAGTGCAGGAATAGATTCGCAAGTAAGGGACTGATCACACCGCCTTGCGGCGTGCCCCGGTCGCGCGATTCGATGGCACCATTCGCCAACTGAACCGGAGCGCTTAGCCAGCGCCGGATGTACATCTTCTGCCAGTCTTGCGTCACATGCCGATCCACCGCCTTCATTAGCAAGCCGTGGTCGATGTTGTCGAAGAAGCCCTGGATATCCATGTCCAACACCCAGGCACTCTTCCAGCATCGGGCCTGAACTTGTCTCAACGCATCATGCGCCGATTTTCCAGGTCGATAGCCATAAGAATCTGGGTGGAAGTGCCGTTCCAGTTCCGGTTCGATTTGCAGCTTAACCACCGTCTGTGCAATACGGTCCGCTACGGTCGGAATGCCCAGAGGACGTGTTCCTCCCGTTGCTTTCTCAATATCTACACGCAAGACCGGTGGTGGATGATAACTTCCCGACGATAAACGGTTCCAAAGCTTGTAGAGGTTGTTGCTGAGGTCAGCATCAAAGTCTTCCAGACTCTGACGATCTACTCCCGCGCTACCTTTGTTGGCCCGAACCCGTTTGTAGGCTTGATACACCAAGCCTTTCGGGATGGTAAACGGTTTTGTCGAATTCACACGGCTCCTCCCGGAATCCGGTTGGCCATACGAACCCAACGGGATAATTTGCCCCCTTCGCTCCACACCCATTACAGGTGCTTCAACACTACTACGGGGCAATCCGTCCCTGTGTCCTGCATCGGTACTCTCGCCTCGTGGGGTTGCCACTTGTGCTTCTCCCTTAACATCAGGACGACAGGTTCTCATGTTCCATACTCAAGCCTGTACCCAGGTCATGCCGCCTCTATGCCGGCTGCCGCTACGCCCGTCACCAGTCCTGCGTCGTAGCGCATCCCGGAGTATCGCGGGAACCCCGGTTTTGACAGCAACATTCACCGTTTCGACACCTCATCGGCGGTTCACTTACGTTCATCTCCTTGGGCACGTACCTGACAGCTCTCGGCTGCCTTTTCCTCTGTCGCTCACGACCCGCACTCTTAATGCGAGCCGCACAGGGCGGTTTGATCCCGGTGTCTGGTCACCGAGACCGAGGGGCCTTCCCTCATCTTGAGTACAGCAAGAAAGACCGGAGTCTTTCGTCATGACACACCCGCGAAGCGGTGGAAAAATTGTCCGGCAACAGCGACTGGTTATGCATTATTCATAGTGGCTCCAGAGCCTGAGGACTTTCACCACTTGCTCGTCCTCCAGCACTTGGTAGACCAGACGGTGCTGAATATTGATTCGGCGTGAATAGGCCCCCGCAAGATCACCAATGAGCTTCTCAAACGGAGGCGGCTTGCGGTATGGATCTTCCGCTATCAGCGCTAAAAGTTCCTGGGCCTTTGGTTTGAGGCCGCTGGAGGCCAACTTCTTTGCATCTTTCTGGGCTTGCTTGGTGTAAACCAACTTCCATGTCACCAGTCCAGCTCCTCATCGCATTCATCTACAGGGGTATCCATCCCCTCACGAATAGACTCCCGGATACCTGGTACGGAGAGCAGGTAAAGTGTTTCCTGAATTGCAGACCAGTCTTCCTCGGAAACCAGGACGGCTTTGTTCCGCTTACCCATGATGACGATTGGTTAGTGGGACTCGGCGGTCTCGTCGATCAACCGATATAGGTTGCTGCGCGCCGGAAAACCGGTCCTGTAGAGGCCCGCAAGGGCCGGAACGTACTTGAATGACTGGTTATGTGCTTGGACTACTGGGTGCACGGTTGCAGTGAAAAAATGAACAAACCAAACCATACATTACCCAGTAATATCAGTAGGTTGATCGCTTCCCGAGCAAATTTGGGAATATTTTGATAGCGGTATAGATAGCCAATGACCACCCATTGCACAGCTAGCCAAACCGCTGAGAAATACAACATGCCTTTGTGGCACTCTATGTCAGAGGCGGTGTGATAGGCATACCACCAACCCGAAACCATACCCGTCGTGAAAAGCACGAGAATCGTGCAAGACAGCAAATTTCGCCAACGCGGGTACTCTGTGCTTAAAAGCTTTTCCTTCGCTTCAGTCAAATTTTCCGTCATTCAAATCTCTTCACGAACTGCCACATAACGCCAGTGGTAATGGGCGCCAACGGAGCGAAGCGTAGTTGGCGTGGACTTTGACACGTTTGTCAGGCTTGCGGGCCATCATAGGACATTACCCCGACAAGCTCCGCGTTGGGCTCATCATCAACAGTGATTACCCATTGCTCCATAAGCTGCCCCTTACGAAATATCTGGTACGACGTCGTCGAAAGCGGCCCTGAACGCGACTCCATCATTTCCCTGTAAGTACCAGCGAGCAAGCTCCCATGAAGACTTTAATCGGGAATGTTTTTCTCAATGCGAGCGATTCGTCGCTGTCTTGTGCTGTAGCCCAGCCTGTAAGGGACAGAAGCATTGCTATAAATGCTGGCAATCTCTTCATCTTATTTTTGCCTAACACCTATGCTCACCGGTAAATTGAGAGCGCAGCGAGTAATTTATCCGAGTGCAGCAGCTGGTTAGGCACACTAGGCCCACCCCCTCAGCCGCGCGGCAATGTACGGTGCAAGGGCGGTTGCCGCGAGAACAACAGGCCAGATGTTGCCGCCCTTGAATGTATACGCCTCAAGCAACTCGGGCCACGACTTGCCCTGCAAGAGCCCCAATGAAAACTCAAAAACGAGTGTGAGTGCTAGCCAGCCCAACCCAACGGCCCAGAGCTGAACGGGGCGGCTAATTTGCAGCCAAGGAAGCGATAAGTACGCCACGCCAATGATCAAGGTTGAAAGTAGCAACCCGCTCACCACGAGTGCGGCCGGTGTTCCGACCCCCGGTATAAGTACGGACTCGCGAAGTGCTCCATTGGCAACAGCTAGAACAAGAATGCTGGCCCAAATCACCAATGCTTTTAAAGCGACTACCGTAAGCATCGATTGCTCCTATATCGCCTTACGCGGCTTGTTATCACTGTCTCAGTCGTACTCTGCATACTGAGGCAAATCATCCGTAATCTCGAACCAAGGCGCCTTGTTTTCCACGAACACATGGCGCTCGGCTTTTACGCCCGGGTTGGTGTCGAGCGTTCCGAGAGGAAATCCGTAAATTTCGGGATTTGCGTCGAATTTAGTGTAAAGGCTGGACCCGCAGTTTGAGCAGAAACCTTTGTGCTCACCCGGAGAAGATTCGTAGAACTTGAGCAACTCCTGACCTTTGGCGGTGTGCCAATCTGAGGATTGCACCTTAGCGCGGGTCCTGAAAGCCGAGGCATGAAGTTTCCGACACATTGAACAGTGACAGTTCAGAACATCGGTCAGCGGACCGTTGATTTCGTATTGAATGCCTCCGCAGAGACAGCTACCTGTTTGCTTCATTAATGCACCTCCTTGTGTGATAACACCCTGGCTTTGCGGCGTGCCGGAGCGCAAGCACAGGCGCGTCCGACAACAGCCACTGGTTAAGCTGCATCGAAGTCCAGGGGATGAATTTTATCCAGATTGACCGTATTGCGGGCCACCCACAGATCGTACATATCCTGCATTGCCAACCAGCTTTCAGGTGTACGCCCGAGAACCTTGGATAGCCGCAGAGACATTTCCGGGCTAACACCGCTATCCCCTTTGAGCAGACGAGACACCGTAGAGGGTGAAACCCCCAGACTGGACGCGAGCTGACGGGAACTGATACCGAAAGGCTCAAGGTAAACCTCCCGAATGAACTCACCGGGATGCGGCGGATTATGCATAGTCATTAGTGATAATCCTCATAATCAAGAATGTAGGCGTTGCCATCCTGAAATTCGAACGTCATGCGCCAGTTTCCGTTAACCCGAATCGACCACCGCCCTTTGTCTTTATCCTTCAATGGATGAAGCCGAAAACCAGGGATGTCCATGTCTTCCACCGAAGTGGCGGTATCCAAAGCAGCCAACTGCATACGCAGTTTCTTGGCGTGATCCGGCTGGATGCCAGAAGTGCTGCCAGTCGAGTAGAACCGTTTCAGTCCTTTGTGACGGAATGATTTAATCATGAGGCAATGGTAGCGTGTTGCGCATCACGCAACAACAAAGCTTTACAGCGCATTATACGAACCGGTTCGTATAACTCCGGCATGTAGCGTCCGTTGACGAGATCGTGCACCCGGATATCCTGTATATAAAAACAGTAAAGAGGCACGGAAATGGATATGGATGTCCCGCCAGCTATCCCTGCGCAACCAACCCGTGTGTTGAATTACTGCATTTCCTCGTAGGCTGCATCAGTTCGTGCCGCCATGATGTAATCGTTTTTGTGCAGGCCACCGATCTTGTGGGTCCACCAGCGTACCGTCACCTTGCCGTATTCCAGCAGGATGGCGGGGTGGTGGTTCTCGGCTTCGGCCAAGTCGCCTACCTTGTTGGTGAATGCCTGGGCCTGGGCGAAATTCTTGAGCTTGAACACTCGCTGGAGCTGCTCTTCCCCATCCAGTTCAACAACCTGCCACTCTGGCACGTCTTTGCCCAAAGTCTGTTTTTCCTCATCAGTAACCTTGGGTGCATCCGCGCTGCAGGCTTCGCAGCTTTGTTGCGTCAATTCACTCATTTCAACCTCCGTGGTTGATGGCTGTCCTACAAGCGTGGGTTCATTCAGCGACATTATCAACCCGGCGCTTGAAATCACCTGCCTTTCAGAATACTGTATATTTAAACAGTATATGAGAGCTTTCCATGAGCGAGATTCTGAGTACGCTGATGCAGGATGCCCGTGTCTGGCAGGGGCACCGCCATATTCAGACAAGCCAGCCATCGGAGCCAACCGGTTACCAGGTTCTGGACAACCAGCTCGGCGGTATTGGCTGGCCCAGGGGCGCATTGAGCGAGTGTTTGCTGGACGAGCCCGGCATTGGTGAGTTGCACCTGCTGCTCCCCTTGATGCAACGGTTGTCCCATGGCGGCAAGACCGTATTCTGGCTGAACCCGCCACACACGCCTTACGCCCCTGCCCTGGCCCGGGAAGGTGTCAACCTGGACCAGGTGGTGCTGATTAACACGGAAGACGACGGCGACTTCCTGTGGACGCTGGAAAACTGTCTGCGCTCACCCGTAACCGGCCTGGTAATGGCCTGGCCCGGAAAACTCGCGGCGCGGGAAATAAGGCGCCTGCAACTGGCAGCCGAAGCCGGAAGCAATGTGTGCGTGCTGTTCCGTGAACGCCGTTACGCCGAGCAAAATTCCCCGGCAGCACTGCGCCTGGAACTGGCTGCGGGAGATCAGCAGGATCTCAGGGTAAATGTACTGAAGCGTCGCGGTAGCTGGCCCGGGCAGTGCTGCTCACTGGCCATGAATCACCGGGCAGACCTGGCCTTCCGGGAAGTACCCTGTGTTGTTCAGGGCCCCTGGTCTGGCCGGGCCAGGTAAGGCGCATTATGCTCTGGCTGTACCTCCACTTTCCTCACCTGCTGCTGGACCATGTTCGCCGTTCCCGTGAAAATCAGGGGGCGCTGGCCGTTGTGGATGGTTCTGGCCAGAAGGTGGTCCAGGCCTGTCCGGAAGCTCAGGCGCAAGGAGTAAAGGCCGGCATGCGCCTGAAAACCGCCATCAGCCTGGTGCCAGGCCTGGGCATGGTAAGGGCGGATCACCATCAGGAAGCCCGGATACTGGAGGACCAGGCCCGCTGGCTGTACCGTTACGCGGCCCATATCGTACTGGTGCCACCGGATGGCCTGTTGGCGGAAGTGGGCAGCCTGCAGCGGCTTTATGGGGGGTTATCCGCTGTCTGGCAAACCGTGGAACAGGGCCTGAATGAACGCCAGCTTAATGCCTGGATGGCCATCGGGCATACACCTTTGGCGGCCCGGCTGATTGCCCGCACGGGCAGAGGTGAATGTACGGCAGACAAGGGTCATATCCTGCGCACACTGGAGCGGATGTCTCTGTTGAGTGCGGAGTTTGATGATAAAACCCGTATCCGGCTGCAGCGGATTGGGCTGAACACCCTTGGTGAAGTCCTTGCATTACCCCCCAATGAGCTGGCCCGACGTTTGTCGCCGGAAACCCTGGCCCATGTCCAGAAAATCCAGGGCAACCGGGCAGACCCCAAAGTCCCCTGGCAACCACTCCACTATTTTCGCCAGCAGGCAGACTTCGTGCAGGAAATTGAACAGTCCCAGGGCCTGCTATTTCCACTGCAACGCATCCTCTCCGAACTGGAGGAAGACCTGTGCTGGCGACAGCAGGATACCGACAGCCTGTTACTGGTGCTGCAGCACCGGCATCAGGAACCTACCCGCCTGCGGGTACGCACATCCGGCCCTGAACACCGCGCTGAAGCATTCCTGAACCTGATTCGCTTACGGTTGGACCAGCACCCGCTGCGGGCACCGGTGATCTCTCTGGTGCTGTCAGTCAAACGGTTCCTGGGGCGGGAGGCCACCACTGGCCAGGATCTGCTGGGTGAAACACAGGACCTGAACGAAGCCTGGCACACCCTGGTCAGCCGCCTGCAGGCACGACTGGGTGATAACGCCCTGCGGCAGCTATCACCGCAGGCGGATCACCGGCCGGAGCGGGCTTGGTCGGCCTCTGAAGTGCTGCGCGTACAAAACTCCCGGTTGCCGGATTACACCCAACTCCCCCGCCGCCCGCTGTGGCTACTTAAAGGCCCGCAACCGCTTACCGAAGCTCCAGCCCTATGGTTTTCAGGGCCGGAGCGCATCAGCGGTGGCTGGTGGGATGGTCAGCGGGTACACAGGGATTACTACATTGCACAACTGGCCAGCGGCCAACTTGCCTGGGTATTCAGGGATGTCCGGGATGGCTGGTTTGTACACGGATGGTTTGGCTGATGAGCGAGGCTACCTATGCAGAGCTGTTCTGCTTCAGCAATTTCACCTTCCTGACCGGGGCCTCACACCCCCATGAACTGGCAGAGCAGGCCGCAAAGCTGGGCTACAGCGCCCTGGCAATTACCGACGCATGTTCCGTGGCCGGTATCCCACGTGCCTGGGCGGCACTGAAAGAAAGCCAGGTAAAGCTGATTACCGGTAGCTGGTTTGAGCTGGAAGATGCCCCACCCGGCGCTGCTGTCCCTCGTTTTATTCTCCTGGCCCGTACCCGTAAGGGATATGGCCAACTCTGCCAGCTGATCACCACAGGGCGCCGCCGGGCGGAAAAAGGCCAGTATCATCTGTTCTTCCGGGACATTGAAACCCACACCCTGTGCGACTGCCTGTGCCTCTGGTTGCCGCCTTCACCCGGCGAGGCAAATGCAGATCAGGCCCTGGCCTGCGGCGAGTGGCTTCAACGCCTGTTTGACCCCTGTCTCTGGATAGCCGCAGCTCGCACCCTTGAGTCCGGGGAAGAACTGCAACTGGCCCGCGTGCGTTGGCTGGCCGACCACTTGCGTTGCCCTGTGGTCGCCACCGGTGAGGTGCACATGCACAGCCGCAATCGCCAACCCCTGCAGGACGTGCTCACTGCACTTCGCAACCATACCAACCTGGAGAACGCAGGCCACTGCCTGTTCCAGAACGGAGAGCGCTACCTGCGGCCGCTACAGGTTCTAAAGCGCCTGTTCCCGGATGCCTGGCTAAAGGAAACCCTGGCTATTGCCCGGCAATGCACCTTCGAGCCTGGCAGCCTGCGTTATGAATACCCGCCAGACCTGGTGCCGGAAGGGGAATCACCGGCGCAATACCTGAAACGGCTTACCCGCGAAGGTGAATGCCGGCGATACCCTGAAGGTACCCCTTTGAGTGTTCAGGGACTGATCCGCAAGGAACTGGCCCTGATTTCAGAGATGAAGTACGAGCATTACTTTCTCACCATCCACGACATCGTTGCCTTTGCCCGCAGCAGAGACATCCTCTGCCAGGGCCGGGGCTCCGCGGCCAACTCCGCCGTGTGTTATTGCCTGGGAATCACTGAGGTTAATCCGGCACGGGTGGAGTTGCTGTTCGAGCGCTTTATCTCCAAAGACCGGAACGAGCCACCGGACATCGATGTGGATTTCGAGCATGAGAGGCGGGAAGAAGTTATCCAGTACATCTACCGTCGTTACAGCCGTGAACGGGCCGCCCTGGCCGCCACCGTGATCCGCTACCGGCCACGCAGCGCCATCCGCGACGTGGGCAAGGCCCTGGGCTTTGATCCGGCCATGGTGGAGCAATTACTGGAAGGCATCGACTGGCGCGACAGGGCCAGCGACTGGCGGCAGCAGATTCTCGACAAACATCTCACCCGCAATCCCAAGGTGGCCGACCAGTTCTTTAGCCTGGTAAACACTCTGCTCGGTTTCCCGCGACACCTGTCCCAGCATGTGGGCGGTTTTGTCATCAGCGCCGGTCCGCTGGCCGAGTTGGTACCGGTGGAAAATGCCGCCATGGCTGACCGTACGGTGATCCAGTGGGACAAGGACGACCTGGAAAGCCTGGGCCTGATGAAAGTGGACGTACTTGCCCTGGGCATGCTCACCGCCATCCGCAAGGCACTGGCGCTGATCAGCCAGGAAAAGGGCATCCCTTTTTCCATGCAGGATATCCCCCAGGAAGACCCCGCCACCTATGCCATGCTACAGAGAGGCGACAGCATCGGCGTTTTCCAGGTGGAATCCCGCGCCCAGATCAACATGCTGCCACGCCTGAAACCGCAAACGTATTACGACCTGGTGATTGAAGTTGCCATTGTGCGCCCTGGCCCCATCCAGGGCGATATGGTTCACCCCTATTTACGGCGCAAACACGGGCTGGAACCGGTCGAGTACCCCAACGACGCCGTGCGGAAAGTTCTTGAGCGTACCCTGGGCGTACCCATCTTTCAGGAACAGGTGATCAAACTGGCCATGGTAGCCGCCGGCTTTTCTGCCGGTGAAGCCGACCAGCTCCGCCGCGCCATGGCCGCCTGGAAGTCCCACGGTGATTTGACCCCCTTCCGGGACAAACTCGTCAACGGCATGCTGGAAAGAGGCCACGATGCCGATTTTGCTGAACGGCTATACCTGCAGATCTGCGGCTTCGGCGGTTACGGCTTCCCGGAATCCCATGCCGCCAGCTTTGCACTGCTAGTGTATGTGTCCTCCTGGATCAAGCGCCACTATCCGGCTGCTTTCTACTGCGCCCTGCTCAACAGCCAGCCCATGGGATTCTACTCACCCTCCCAACTGGTTCAGGACGCCCGCCGCCATGACGTCACCGTGCTGCCACCGGATGTGAATTATAGCAACTGGGACCATACACTGGAGGGCCCCGGCCGCCACCTGCGACTGGGCCTGAGGCTGATACAGGGCCTGTCCACCAAAGGCGCTGAACAACTCTGCCAAAAGCGCCCGCTACAGGGCTACCGCACCACCGACGAACTCCGCCGCCTGGCGGGCCTGAACCAGCGGGACATGGAACTCCTCGCCGGCGCCAACGCCATGCCGGACTTCACCGCCAACCGCCACCAGGCCTACTGGCAACTCCTCGGCCACGAACAACCCACCGAACTCTTTATTGCTGAAACAGCTGCCGAAAGCAGCACCGACTACCTGCCGGACATCACCTGCGTAAACTTGCCAGAACCCACGGAAGGCCAGAACGTACTCGCCGACTACGCCAGCCAGGGCCTGACCCTGCAACGCCACCCCCTGGCCCTGCTCCGCGAACAGGGGCACCTGAAATTCTGCCTCAGCGCCGAACAGTTAAAAGCCATCCAGCCGGGCCGGCCCGTCCAGGTTGCCGGCCTGGTCACCGGCCGCCAACGCCCAGGCTCCGCCTCCGGCGTTACCTTTGTCACTCTGGAGGATGAAACCGGTAACGTTAACGTAGTGGTGTGGCTGGAAACGGCACGGCGGCAGCGGAAACCGTTGATAACGGCGAGGTTGTTACATGTGAAGGGTGTTTTGGAGAGAGAGGGGGATATTGTTCATGTGATGGCGGGGAGGTTGTCGGATTTGAGTCATTTGATTCAAACCTTGCCCGTTAATTCACGGGATTTTCATTAGTTTGTCGGATTACGGCTTCGCCTAATCCGACCTACGATAAAGGGAGGGGGTATTAGGCGGTAACTGTGGAGTTCGAAGCGCCATTGCGGAGGCCCTTTCCAGGAATGTCTCCGGCCAGGGACGGCCGGAGTCAAGCGCACATGGATGTGCTTGTAGCGTTTCCTGGAAAGGGCCTCCGCAATGGCGCCACCACCAAAATCCACAGTCTGCAAAAACAAGAAAACCCCGCCAAAGCGGGGTCTCCTTATTCACAAAAGTGAAACGATCAGCCCAGAAGCTTGATCATTACACCGGCAGCGACCGCAGAGCCGATAACGCCGGCCACGTTCGGGCCCATAGCGTGCATCAGCAGGAAGTTGTGCGGGTTCGCCTCAAGACCAACCTTGTTGGACACCCGCGCTGCCATCGGCACCGCAGACACACCGGCAGAACCGATCAACGGGTTGATGGGTTCACTGGTGAACTTGTTCATCACCTTAGCCATCAGAATACCGGTTGCCGTACCAACACCAAAGGCCACGATACCCAGGCCCAGGATACCCAGTGTCTGAGCATCCAGGAACTTGTCCGCCATCAGCTTGGAGCCAACCGACAGCCCCAGGAAAATGGTCACGATGTTGATCAGCGCATTCTGTGCAGTGTCGCTCAGACGCTCCACCACGCCACACTCACGCATCAGGTTACCGAAGGTGAACATACCCAACAGCGGAGCCGCATCCGGCAGGAACAGAACCACCGCAATCAGAACCACCAGCGGGAAGATGATCTTTTCCTGCTTGCTCACCGGGCGGAGCTGGGACATCTTGATGGCCCGCTCTTTCTGGCTGGTCAGCGCCTTCATGATCGGCGGCTGAATCATCGGAACCAGCGCCATGTAAGCATAGGCGGAGACCGCAATGGCACCCAGAAGGTGCGGCGCCAGGACGCTTGATACATAGATGGACGTGGGGCCATCTGCACCACCGATGATACCGATGGCAGCCGCTTCCAGAATGGTGAAGTCCAGAATCCCGGCCCAGTCCAGCAGCGCGGCACCAATCACCGTACCAAAGATACCGAATTGAGCAGCGGCACCCAGCAGCAGGGTCTTGGGATTAGCCAGCAAAGGGCCGAAATCCGTCATCGCACCCACACCCATGAAGATCAGCAGAGGCCCGACGGTGCTGCCAATAATCACGGAGTAGAAGTTATACAGCATGCCATTGCCGTAACCGAAGTCCTGGGCTAGGGAATTTGCCATCGCCATTTCAGAGTAGCTCGCCTCCTTAACGGCCTGCTTGAAGGCTTCCTTAAGCTCAGGCGTTACTGCCTGCCCGGCCTGATAAGCGATATCCAGCGGCGAGGCCAGCGCAGCCAGAATCTGCGTTGACTCGCTCTTCAAGGCGAAGTGAATGGCATTTTCCGCCGCAGTCAGGGCAAGCCCTGCCTCCGGAATATTCGCCAGAATGCCGCCGAACCCGATGGGTACCAGAAGCAACGGCTCAAATTTCTTGTTGATCGCAAGATAGAGAAGCAACAGGCCAATGGCGATCATGATCACCTGGCCGAGCTCGATGTTGAACAGGCCACTACCTGTCCAGAGTGTCATTAATTTATCCATGGAATGCTGGCCCTTATGCGATTGTCAGCATTTCGTCATCAGGGGAGACGGCATCACCGACCTTGATGAAGACTTCGCCGATCGTACCGGCTTTCGGTGCGCGAACCTCGGTTTCCATCTTCATGGCCTCGAGGATAATCAGCACATCGCCCTCTTCCACGGCATCACCAGGAGAAACCAGAACCTTGAATATGTTGCCGCCCAGCGGCGCCAGCACAGGCTCACCGTCACCGGCAGCAGGAGCCGGAGCGGGGGAGGCAGCTGGCGCAGAGGCAGCACCGCCCTCACCCTGGATCTGGGTGATCTCGCCACCTTCGGAAACGGCAACCACGTACTTCTTGCCGTTTACCTCAACGGTGTAGGTCTCAGGGCCACCAGCCTTTTTGGCGGGCGCTGCATCTTCCGCTGTTGGGACCGGCTCAAACGCATCCGGGTTATCCCGGTTTTCCAGGAACTTGAGACCAATCTGGGGGAACAGGGCGTAGGTCAGAACATCATCAACGGTGTTCTCCGCCAGCCTGATGTTCTTCTCTCCAGCCAATTTCTCCAGCTCTTCGGTGAGCTTGTCCATTTCCGGCTCAATCAGATCGGCCGGACGGCAGGTAACTGGCTCTTTTCCGTCCAGAACACGGTCCTGCAGCTCCTTGTTCATTGGCGCCGGTGCAGCACCGTACTCACCTTTCAGGATTGCAGCCGTTTCCTTGGAGATGGACTTGTAGCGCTCACCGGTCAGAACGTTCAGTACCGCCTGGGTGCCCACGATCTGGGAAGTCGGCGTAACCAGCGGGATGAAGCCCAGGTCTTCGCGAACCTTGGGAATCTCGTCCAGAACCTGGTCGAACTTGTCGCTTGCGTTCTGCTCGCGCAGCTGGTTCTCCATGTTGGTCAGCATGCCACCCGGCACCTGGGCAATCAGAATGCGGGAATCGGTACCACGGAGGCTGCCTTCAAACTTCGCGTACTTCTTACGTACCTGACGGAAGTAGCTGGCGATCTCTTCGAGCAGGTTCAGGTCCAGACCGGTATCACGGTCAGTACCTTCAAGAATCGCAACCACGGCCTCGGTGGGCGAGTGGCCGTAAGTCATGCTCATGGAGGAAATAGCGGTATCGACGTTATCAATACCCGCTTCTGCTGCCTTGATAGCGGTGGCTGTCGACATGCCAGTGGTCGCGTGGCACTGCATGTGAATCGGGATATCCAGCTCTTTCTTCAGACGGCTGACCAGATCAAAAGCGACATAAGGCTTGAGAATACCCGCCATGTCCTTGATCGCGATGGAATCCGCGCCCATGTCGGCGACTTCCTTCGCCAGCTCAACCCACATCTCGATGGTGTGTACCGGGCTGGTGGTGTAGGCGATGGTGCCCTGGGCATGCTTGCCAGTCTTGCGAACGGCCTTGATGGCGCGATCCAGGTTACGGGGATCGTTCATCGCGTCGAAAATACGGAACACGTCGACGCCGTTTTCAGCGGCACGCTCACAGAAACGGTCCACTACATCATCCGCGTAATGCCGGTAGCCCAGCAGGTTCTGGCCACGCAGAAGCATCTGCTGCTGGGTATTGGGCATGGCTTTTTTCAGCTCACGAATACGCTCCCACGGGTCCTCGCCCAGATAGCGAATGCAGGAGTCAAAGGTAGCTCCACCCCAGGATTCCAGAGACCAGAAGCCTACCTTGTCCAGCTTCTCGGCAATGGGCAGCATGTCATCCAGCCGCATACGGGTGGCCAGCAGGGACTGGTGGGCGTCACGCAGAATAACGTCCGTAATCCCCAGCGGTTTCTTTGTGTCAGTCATCGTGTCAGCCTTCTGTTTAAAGGTTCTAATCTTCTACCGGGTCACTTCTTGTGGCGTGACCGGAATTGTGCAATCGCCTTCTTGATGGCCTCGGCGGTGTCAGGATCAACCGACGCGGGCGCCTTCGGCTTGGCACGTGGCGTTCTGGCCGGGGTTGCCGGCTCTGGCGGCGCAAACCGTCTGATCAATTTGGACATCAGGCCGGTCGCGAACACCAGAATAATCAGGAACACGAACACGAACCCCATGCCAGCGATCATCAGATCAACGGCTTGTGACATCAGCTCATTCATAGCGAATAGCTACCTGTATTGAGTTGTTGATTTTCCCGATTTGCCAGGCATATCCGGTGGGGCGAACCCACAATGCAGGCGTTACGGAAGACAAAATCCCGCGTAATTTACCGTTTTCCGAACCACCGGGCAACCTAATTGCAGGTTTCAATAGGTGGTTTCCGAGCTCCCCGGCCCATACTGACAGGCTCCGGGCAGTTAAAATCAATTCTCATTCATGCATAACGTACACGCATTTTTCGGCCTTTGATGCGACCTTGCTCCAACCTTTTAAGGGCTGTAGCCGCTGAATCTTTCTCAACAGCGACAAAGCATTGAAAATCAAAGAGATCAATCTTGCCGACTACCTTACCCGGAAGCCCGGCCTCGCCGGTGAGAGCTCCGAGGACATCCCCGGGCCTGACCTTGTCTTTCCTTCCGCCGGCAATACACAGGGTTTTCATCGCAGGATTGGCAGGCCGCAGCGGGGTGGCCAACAGCTCACTGGTATTGCCCCACTCTACGGACTGTTTGCGCGCCGCCTCCAGCCGATTGATCTTGTGGGCCTGCGATGGGGTACAGAATGTGACTGCCAGTCCCTGCTCCCCCGCACGACCAGTCCTTCCCACACGGTGTGTGTGCACTTCAGGATCCCGGGCCGGCTCAACATTCACCACCAGCGGCAGGGATTTGATATCCAGCCCCCGGGCTGCAACATCGGTCGCCACAAGTACTGAGCAGCTCTGGTTGCCAAAACGCACCAGAACACTGTCACGGTCTCTCTGCTCCAGGTCTCCGTGCAGGGGCAGCGCCGCAAATCCGAGTGCATTCAGCTCGCCGGCTATCTCATCGCATTGCTGCTTGCGGGTACAGAAGGCAATGCAGGACGCCGGTTGATGCAGCGACAGCAAGGCGGCCAGTGCCTGAACCTGCTGCCCCGGTGCTATTTCATAGAACCGCTCGCTAATATCGGAATCGACGGCCTGGCTGTCGATTCGCACATCCACCGGGTTGCTCTGATATTGCTCGCTGAGCTTGCGGATATTTTCCGGCCAGGTAGCTGAAAACATCAGGGTCTGCCTCTTCACCGGCGCCTGGCCAATAATGTCTTCGACCGCATCCTGGAAGCCCATATCCAGCATCCGGTCTGCCTCATCCAGAACCAGCGTCTTAAGCTGGTCCAGCTTTAATGTGCCTTTGCGGAGATGATCCTGAATCCGCCCCGGGGTCCCTACCACGATGTGGGCGCCATGGCTGAGCGACCCGATCTGCGGACCGATGGAGACGCCGCCACACAGAGACAGGATCTTCACATTATCCCGGGCAACGGCCAGCTCCCGCAGCGATTTGGCAACCTGATCCGCCAGTTCACGGGTTGGGCAAAGCACCAACCCCTGAACTGCAAACCTGCGAGGTTGAAGGTTCTCCACCAGAGGGATACCAAACGCAGCCGTCTTGCCGCTGCCTGTCTGCGCCATAGCGATCAGATCACGGCCCTCCAGCGCGTGAGGCAGGGCGCCGGTCTGGATGGGTGTGGGGTTTTCGAAGCCAAGTCTCGACAGGTTATCGAGCATTGGCCGGGAAAGACCCAGCTGACTGAATGACGGCATATGAATTCCTGGAGGTAACAATAAGGGATGGGTTCGACCGCGACGATTCCGGGCGTATACTGAAGACAGTTTACCAGAAATAGCAAACCGTCACGGAGCATTGAATGCCATCACTACAGGATCAGCTTTTAAAAGCCGGCCTGGCCGATGAAAAAAAGGCCAAGGCCATTCGCAACGAGAAGCACAAGAAGCGCAAGCAACAACCCAAGGGCACTGTCGAAGTCAATGAAGCAGAGGTCCGCGCCCGTCAGGCACGGGAAGAAAAGGCAGAGCGCGACCGGCAGCTCAACCTGCAGCGCCAGAAAGAAGCCGAGAAAAAGGCCATACAGGCGCAGATTCGGCAGCTCGTGGAGACCAATCGACTTGACCGGGCCCGGGGTGAGACTTCCTACCAGTTTGTACACGACAAAAAGATCAAGAAGATCCTTGTGGATGACACCATGGTTGACCAGCTCTCACGTGGTCGACTGGCGATTGTTTATGTCAACGACAATTACGAGATCGTGGCTGAAGGCGTTGCCAGAAAGATCATGGAGCGCGATGAAAGCGCCGTGGTTGTCCTTCACGACCGCAAGAAAGACGATGTGGGAGAAGATGACCCCTACGCGGGTTATGAGATCCCTGACGACCTGATGTGGTAAACAGTTGGCCTCTTTCTGATAGCGCTCAGGTCTGGAGGCCCCTCTTTCCGTATCACGTATAAAACATCCCGCAATCAACTGTAACTGTAAAGTTCTGGAATACGCAGCCGTAAACCGCCTTAATATAAGTCAATTAAATTCCACCTTTACTCTCCATCGCGTATCGGAAAAGCGCCCCCCGCTTTTGATCCGGGCCCGCAAGCGTAGAGGTATGGCTGGCAAATCCCAAATCCGAGGAAATATAACAATGCGCTTTCCGGAACTTTTCACCAACATGACTATACGCACCAGACTGGCGGGCGGCTTCTCCATCCTGCTGCTGCTGACCATTGTGGTGGGTGTGGTTGGTGACCGGGCTCTGGACAGATATAGCCAGAGGTCAAACATCGTTGCCATGCTCGGGCAGGTGAATACCGGCCTTACAGAAGCTCGTGTGGAGGAAAAGAACTTCCTTCTGACTGGCGAAGCAGACGCTGTTACAAGAACCCGGGCACAGGGAGATCGCGTTCTCGAGCTGACCAACAAGATCAAACCCTTGCTGGCCAATACCGAGGACAAGGACATCCTTGGCAGCATTCAGGCTGAGGTAAAACAGTATCAGCGACTGATGAGAGATGTTGAGGAGAATATCAACGTGCGGGAGGAGGCTCTCACGCGCCTTGAAACCAGCGCCCGGATCTTTGGATCCTCCCTCAAGGCTCATAGCTCGCTGTTTTTTGCTTCAGCGATGTTTGAAGATATGCGCCGGTCCGAGCGAAAGTTCCTTATCGAGAACGATGAAGCCAGCGTGAAGGCCTATCTGGACGACGCCAAAAGAATCCAGGCACCTTTGAAATCCGCCAGCATCACCGATGAAGAAAAGGCCCAGATCAACGAAGCGCTCGACACCTACGTCAGTAATTTCCAGACCGTGGTGACACTGACAGAGTCCGAAAGCCGGCTATCGGACGAAATGGTCAGCACCGCCAGGAGCGCAATCAAGTCTGCAGACCATCTCCGGACACGCCAGTCCGAAAAAATGGAGTCCGATCGTCAGCAGGCCTCCGGACTGATATTCGGTGCCACCGGTATTGCTGTGGTGCTTGGCATACTGATGGCCTATCTGATTACCCGCGCCATTGTCTCCCCAATCAAAGAAGCCGTTGCAGCCGCATCGGAGGTTGCGTCCGGCAACCTGACCGTCGATATAAATGCCACCGGAACCAATGAAATCGGTCGCCTGATGGCCGCCCTTGCAACCATGGTGACGAACTTGCGGGAACTGGTCAGAAGCATAGAATCCGGCGCTACGAATATCGCGGCATCGGCCGAAGAGCTTTCAACCGTAACCAGCCAGACCAGCGATGGCATCAATCGGCAAAAGCAGGAAACGGATCAGGTCGCCACGGCCATGAATGAAATGACCGCGACCGTGGCCGAAATTGCAAAAAGCGCCGAGCAGGCCCTTGAAGTGGCAACGGACGCTGCCAGCCAGGCAACCGATGGTGAGCGTGAGGTCAGGGAAACCGTCGACCAGGTCAACAATCTCGCCAGAGAAGTCAGCCAGAGCAGGGAAACGATTGAGGGGCTGCAAAAGGAAACTGCAAACATCGGAACTGTCCTGGACGTTATCAAATCCGTTGCCGAGCAAACCAACCTGCTGGCCCTGAACGCAGCCATTGAGGCAGCCCGGGCCGGTGAGCAGGGGCGCGGTTTCGCAGTGGTTGCCGATGAGGTTCGCTCTCTGGCCCAGCGTACCCAGACGTCCGCCCAGGAAATTGAAACGCTGGTGACCGCCCTGCAGAATAGCGCGGGCCATTCAGTGGCCGCCATGGGCTCAAGCACTGCCATGGCCTCCAATACACTGGAACGTGCCACGGCAACGGGCAAAACCATAGAGCGCATAGCCCGGGCTGTTGAGGACAGCAAGCAGTACAACAACCAGATTGCCACTGCAGCAGAGCAACAGACATCGGTCGCTGAAGAAATCAGCCAGAATATTACACGTATCCGGGACGTTACCGACCAGTCAGCCGCATCCTCCAATCAAACAGCCAGTTCAAGCAACGAACTGGCCAGACTTGGCAGCGAGCTCCAGAACCTCGTATCCCGCTTCAGGCTGTAAAGCGGCCGGGACCTGAAGACAGAGAACCCCGCTCAAGGGCGGGGTTCTCTGTCTTATATGGCGCGGCTGGGAGGATTATTCGGGCCTACGGCCCTCACCCCTTCGGGGTCGTCGTCGCGCTGCTCCGACGTTCCTCAGCACACTTCGTGTGCTTCGGTCGAACCTCTTTCGGTTCAAATCCTCCCAGCTATACATAGCAAAACGCCTCAGCCTGTGGGATTCACAAACTGAGGCGCTTTGGTCTTGATATGGCGCGGCTGGGAGGATTCGAACCTCCGACCGCCTGGTTCGTAGCCAGGTACTCTATCCAGCTGAGCTACAGCCGCTTGAAAATCTGAATCTTTACCGGAAGTGGCGCGGCTGGGAGGATTCGAACCTCCGACCGCCTGGTTCGTAGCCAGGTACTCTATCCAGCTGAGCTACAGCCGCGCATCCAGTCTTCCTGATTCAGTATTGTTCCCTTACTCTTCTTTGAAAAGTAATGGCGGAGAGGGAGGGATTCGAACCCTCGATACGCGCAATGCGTATGGCTCCTTAGCAGGGAGCTGGTTTCAGCCACTCACCCACCTCTCCTTGAGAACGGGGCGTATACTACCATAATTTTTCTGATTTCATAGGGTTGACACGAGTTTTTTCAAACCCCGCTCCCCCGGGAACAAAAAAGCCGTCCGGGTTTCCCTCGAACGGCTTTTATATCACTCTCAGCTATTGCCGGGTTCCGGCTCCTCAGAGTCTTTCTCACTCTGAATACGCTGATAGATTTCTTCACGGTGAACCGCCACTTCTTTAGGGGCGTTTACGCCAATACGTACCTGATTCCCCTTAACCCCTAGCACGGTTACGGTGATGTCATCACCGACCATCAGGGTTTCGCCAACGCGGCGAGTCAAAATCAACATGTCCTTTACTCCCTTATCCAGAGCTACCTGTTCCGACAAATGTATACTGCTTACTTTTATAGTGGGATCACTTGCCAATCAATAGACGCATAATCACTTATACGCATATTGGAACTCAACGGCCCGCAAATGATGCCCTTTTATACGGAAGCCCCGGGCAAACCGACTTTTGCGTCTGCAAGCCTCAAGCTTCCTCTACCCCGGGCTTGTCCAGTTCGAACGCACTATGCAGCGCCCGAACGGCCAGCTCAAGATATTTCTCGTCAATCACCACAGAAATTTTTATCTCCGATGTCGAAATCATCAGGATATTGATTCCTTCGTTGGACAGCGCGGCAAACATTTTAGTTGCAACACCGGCATGAGATCGCATGCCCACGCCCACAATGCTCACCTTGGCAATCTTGCTGTCACCACTGACCTCCCGGGCGCCGAGCTCGTCCGACACCTTCTGGAGAACCCCCTGGGCACGCTTGAAGTCATTGCGATGCACAGTGAACGTGAAGTCAGTACGGTTGTCGGCGCCGACATTCTGAACAATCATGTCAACTTCGATATTGGCATCACTGACCGGCTGCAGAATTCGCAACGCACTGCCAGGTGTATCCGGCACACCAGCAATGGTCAGCTTGGCTTCATCACGGTTAAAGGCTATGCCGGAGACGACCGGTTGTTCCATGGCGCTTTCATCCTCAAAAGTAATCAGGGTACCTTCACCTTCCTGGAAGCTGGAAAGAACCCTTAAAGGAACATTGTATTTGCCTGCAAATTCCACAGCGCGGATCTGAAGAACCTTCGAGCCCAGACTGGCCATTTCGATCATTTCTTCGAAAGTGACCCGATCAAGCCGGCGCGCACTATCAACCACCCTTGGATCAGTGGTGTAGACACCGTCCACATCAGTGTAGATCTGACACTCATCAGCCTTCAATGCAGCAGCGAGGGCGACGGCTGTAGTGTCCGAGCCACCACGGCCCAGGGTGGTGATGCTGCCGTTCTCGTCAATACCCTGGAAACCTGCAACGACAACCACACGGCCGGCATTCAGGTCTTCCTTCATGCGCTGTTCATCAATCTGTTTGATGCGCGCCTTGGTATGGCTGCTGTCGGTCAGGATCCTCACCTGGGCTCCGGTATAGGAGCGCGCATCGCAGCCACGCTTCTGAAGAGCCATGGACAGCAGTGCTATCGTTACCTGCTCGCCGGTAGACACCAGCACGTCCATCTCCCGGGGCGTGGGTTCTTCCATGATTTCATTGGCAAGGCCAATCAGGCGGTTGGTCTCCCCGCTCATGGCGGACACCACAACCACCACATCATGACCTTCCCTGCGGAAGCGGCAGACTTTCTCTGCAACCGCTTCAATCCGTTCGGTGGTGCCTACCGAGGTACCACCAAATTTCTGAACCAAGAGCGCCATTGTTTTCCCGATACCAAACGTGGACAAATGGCAGGACAGGGCCCTGCCTCAGACGATCAAACGGGCGGAATTATAAACGTCTGCCCGCTTACGCGACAGCTACCTAAGCAATATTTTTCTCAACCCAGGCTGGAACGCCGGCGAGTGCATCCGCCAGCTTTGAGGGATCGTTACCCCCGCCCTGGGCCATATCCGGACGGCCACCGCCCTTACCGTCAACCTGTGCGGCCAGGTGCTTCATCAGGTCACCAGCCTTGATCTTGCCTGTAGCGGACTTGGTCACACCGGCTACCAGGGTGACCTTGCCGTCCTCAACGCTGGCAAGCACCACAACACCCTCACCCAGTTTATTCTTGAGCTGGTCTGCGGTTTCCATAAGCGCCTTGCGATCAGCGCCCTGCATTTCCGAGGCAACCACCTTCAGGTCACCCACCTCAACAGCAGAGCCGACCAGGTCAGTTCCTGCAGAACTCGCCAGCTTTGCCTGGAGAGCGTTCACCTCTTTCTCCAGTTGCCGGTTGCGATCCAGGGTTTGCTGTACTTTCTCCACCAGTGACTCACGGGAGGCTTTTACCAGCTTCGCCACCTCACGCAGTGTCTGCTCGGTTTCCTCAACCCACTCCAGGGCCCCAAATCCGGTCACCGCCTCAATACGCCGAACGCCAGAAGAAATACCGCTTTCCGAGGTAATGCGGAACAGCCCGATATCACCCGTGCGCGCAACGTGGGTGCCGCCACAAAGCTCCACGGAATAGCCGTCGGAACCCATGCTAAGCACCCTGACGGTATCGCCATATTTCTCACCAAACAGCGCCATGGCGCCCTTGGCCTGGGCCTGCTCCATATCGGTAATTTCTGTCTGAACCGGCGTGTTATCCAGTATCTGCTCGTTTACCTGACGCTCGATTTCACGCAACTGGTCCGGCGTAACCGGCTCAAAATGGGAGAAATCGAACCGCAGCTTGTCCGGGTCCACCAGCGAGCCCTTCTGGGTAACGTGCTCGCCCAGCACTTTGCGTAGCGCAGCATGCATCAGGTGCGTTGCCGAATGGTTCTTCTTGGTTCGCTCGCGGCGGGCATGATCGATACGGGCATCCACTTCCAGGCCGGGGAAGAGTTCGCCTTCAATCACAGTACCGATGTGGAGATGATTGCTGCCTTCCTTCTGGGTATCGGTCACTTTGAAGCGGCCACCGCTCCAGGTCAGCAGGCCGGTATCACCCACCTGGCCACCGGATTCCGCATAGAACGGCGTGCGCTCCAGAACCACCACGGCTTCGTCCCCCGCCTGGGCATTCTTTTCCTTGCCGTCGACAATGACGGTGCGAATGGTCTCGTGGCCGTCAATATGTTCGTAACCGGTAAACTCGGTGGAACCCTCGAGATTCAGGCCGGCGGCGTTGTAATCAATGCCGAACTTGCTGGCCGCGCGGGCGCGTTCCCGCTGGCGCTCCATCGCCTTTTCGTAGCCCTCGTAGTCGAGGGTCAGGCCGCGCTCACGGGCAATGTCATTGGTGAGATCTACCGGAAAACCGTAAGTATCATAGAGGGTAAAAATGGTCTCACCCGGTATTTCTGACCCCTTCAGCTCTGCTATGTCCTGCTCCAGCAGGCGCAGCCCCTTATCCAGAGTTTTGGCAAACTGCTCTTCTTCCTGCAACAGCACCTTTTCAATCTGCTTGCGGCTACTGACCAGTTGCGGGTAGGCGTCGCCCATCAGTTCAACCAGGGCGCCGGTCAGTTTGTAGAAGAACGGCTGGGTTGCACCAAGCTTGTTTCCATGGCGTGCGGCCCGTCGGATGATCCTGCGAAGCACGAACCCTCGACCTTCGTTGGACGGCATCACCCCATCGGATATCAGGAACGCACACGAGCGGATATGATCTGCCACCACCCGCAGCGAGGCCTCGGTAGTGTCCACACCGCCCAGAATGTCAGAAGCGGCGCTCAACAGGTCCTGCATCAGATCGATTTCGTAATTGCTGTGTACGCCCTGCAGCACGGCAGTGATGCGCTCCAGCCCCATACCTGTATCCACCGAAGGCTTGGGCAGCGGCAGCATCTCACCATCCGCCTGACGGTTGTACTGCATGAAGACAACGTTCCAGATTTCGATGTAGCGGTCACCGTCTTCTTCAGGGCTACCTGGAGGCCCGCCAGCCACATCCGGGCCATGGTCGTAGAAAATTTCAGTACAGGGACCACAGGGGCCGGTATCACCCATCTGCCAGAAGTTGTCGGAGGCGTAAGGGGCGCCTTTGTTGTCACCAATGCGCACAATACGGTCTGCCGGAACACCAATCTCCTGGTTCCAGATATCAAAGGCCTCGTCATCGGAGGCGTAAACCGTTACCCAGAGATTTTCTTTCGGCAGGTTCAGCCAGTCATCACTGGTCAGGAATGTCCACGCAAAGTTGATGGCTTCACGCTTGAAATAGTCACCGAAACTGAAGTTGCCCAGCATCTCGAAAAAGGTGTGGTGTCGCGCGGTGTAACCTACGTTTTCCAGGTCATTGTGCTTGCCGCCCGCCCGAACACACTTCTGTGATGTGGTCGCCCGGGTATAGTCGCGCTCTTCCCGGCCGAGGAACACGTCCTTGAACTGGTTCATTCCCGCATTCGTAAACAGTAATGTCGGGTCGTCTGCTGGTACCAGCGAGCTGCTTGGTACAACGGTATGCCCCTGCTGTCTGAAGTAATCGAGAAATGCCTGTCGCAACTCTGCGGTTTTCATAGCCCTTTGATACCCTTGTATAAACCCGATTGGGTCCACGTTTGAAGACACATACTTACATGCGTGTGCAAATCCGCTACTCTAGCACACGCCGAGAACAGGAAAAACGTGAAACATCACAGGAGACGCCATGCCCCGCCGCTTTCATTCCCCCGAGGAATTGCTACCCCCCGCCCCTTTCATCAAACGACTCATGGCCGTGATTTACGATTCACTGATCAGTGTTGCGGTGCTGTTGGTGACCACCTGGGCATACACCCTCGTGGCGGGCTGGATAACCGGCTGGGACAAGTATGAGGAAATGGCAGAAGCCGGCACTCTGGAGGCGGACCCGCTGCTCACGTTCGTACTGTTCCTGGCCCTGTATCTGTTTTTCGCTTATTTCTGGACCAGAAACGGCCAGACACTCGGTATGCAGGTGTGGCGAATCCGCATTGAAAACCTGGACGGCACGTCCGTTTCCTGGACGCAGGCACTCAAACGTTACGTGGCGGCGGCTGCAATCCTGTTCGTGGCATTGCTGGGCGCCTACTACCTGAACGCCGCCACACTGTTCATAACCGTCCCGGCCATTATCGCGCTGTTCTATCCCATCAACGGCATGTCCCTGACAGACAGGGCTTCCGGCAGCATTGTTGCATCCGTGCCCAAAGAGCCCAAAAAATAGCGCTACCCTGCCCGCCTCATCAGTATCGCGCCAACCACCGCACTAATGGCAATCGGCAGAATAATGGCCAATGCCGGATTAAAGCCGAAAACCAGGCTCATGGGCCCCAGAAGGTCCTGCATGTATTTGAACAGCAGCCCGACGATCAGGCCGGTAAACACCCGGAACCCCATAGTGGCGGATCTCAGCGGGCCGAACACAAACGAAATCGCCACCAGCACCATCACCGCGGTGCCCAGTGGCATCAGAACTTTTTTCCAGAACGCCAGCCAGTAGGTGGCGGCGTTCAGGCCCTGCTCCCCCAGGTAACGGGCATAGGTATACAGGCCCGAGATGGCCAGATCTTCCGGCTTCACTATCAGCACACTGAGCACATCCGGAGACAGGCCGGTTTTCCAGCGCAGGACACGGTGTTTTTCCTGGCTGGCTCTTTCGTCACTCAGCTTGGTGGTGGTGACGTTTTCCAGCAACCAGTAGTCGCCCTGGTAAATACCTCGCTCAGCGAAGCTGACAGACACCAGCCACCGCTCCTCATCGAAACGAAACAGCGATACACCATGAAGAACACCGTTGGGCTGCACGGCATTAAGGTGCATGAACACCTCGCCCTCCCGGTGCCAGATGCCCGATGCCGAGGCGATGTTCTCTCCCGCGCCCTGGGCAACCGCCTTCCGGCTCTGCGCCATGCGCTCTGCGGGCGGGGCAACGTATTCACCGATCAGAATACCAATGACAACCACCACCAGCGCTGGCTTCATCGCTGACCAGACAATGCGTTTCAGGGACACGCCAGCGGCTCGAATAACCGTCAGTTCCGAAGAGCTCGCCATGGAACCCAGCCCAACCAGGCAGCCCATGAACGCTCCCAGGGGCAAGTAATCGTAGATGCGGCGTGGCAGCGTCATCCCAACATATAGCAGGGCCTGCAGTGTCTGATAATCATTTTTGGCATCATCAAGTTCGGCAATAAACGCAAAGATCAGATCCAGAGACAGCACCACCACCATCACCAGGAATATCGCTCCGCCGACTGTGCTCATCACATAGCGATCAATCTTACGCACGGCTACGGCCCTCCCTGGTCAGGCGCCGCCGGTAGAGCCACGCAGGTCCGAATTGCAGCCACAGCCCGAGCACAAGAAAGATAGCGTGAACCCAGAGCAGGCCGATCCATTCCGGAACCTTTTCGCTCTCAAGGGCGTCCCGGGCGACAATAAGCAGGCCGAGGTAGGTGATATAGACCAGCATGGCCGGAAGCAGGTGAAAAAAGCGTCCCTGGCGTGGATTAACGCGGCTGAGGCGCACCGCCAGTAATGTGACGATTGGCACGATCAGCGGCAGGGTAAACCGCCAGTGCAGCATTGCCCTGTGTGCCGGATTGTCCGAGACCATCAGATCTGCGGTACTCAGTCCTTCCTCGAGTTCCTTCTCACGGGCATTGCCACTGCGTATCTTCAGTCCGTAGGCATCAAAACCGGTCACATCGTAATCCAGGCGACCAGGGACACCTTCAAAGCGGGCACCATCTTCAAGAACCAGAAACCGGCTACCAGTCTCATCATCAACCAGTTGCGAGCCCTCACGGGCAGTAATGATCGACAGACCCTTGCCATCCTGGCTGTATTCGGCAATAAAAACGCCCTCAAGCCGACGCTTGTCCTGACTGAGACCTTCGGTGTAGGTGACCCGCCCCCCGGAGGACAGGGACTGAAAACGCCCTGGCGCAAGCATTTCAAACTCCGTCGCCTGACGCTGCTCATTAAAAATAGCCTCTACCTGTTTCATACCCCAGGGCGACACGTAAAGGCTCATGGCCCCCACAGTCAGCATCACAGGAATACTGCCGATCAGGGTTTTGCCCAGTAACTGTTTGTCGCTGACGCCACAGGCAGACAACACGGTCATTTCGCTTTCCAGATACATGCGCCCGTATGCCAGCAGAATACCGATAAACAGCCCCAGAGGCAGGATCAGTTCCAGAAACCCCGGGAAGCGGTAGGCCATTATCTTGAACAGTACATCTCCGGCAAGCTCGCCGGCGGCGGCATCCGCCAGATACTTGATAAACCGGCCACTCATGAAAACCATCAGCAAAATGCCGGAAACGGCAAGCATGCTGACAATCACCTGGCGGTTTAGGTATCGGAAAATGATGCTCAATTCGGTCTCTCAGAGCCGGATGCGACCGGAGTCGTTGGAAATTCAGGATTCGCCGTATTCTAAGTAACCTTGGGACCGAATGACAGAGCACAGCGGTTAACAAGCTGTCAGTGCTTGATAATTTAACGCCAAACCCCAATGCTATAGGCATTCGGACAGCAAACCCGGGCGGGACTGTCCTCCATCAGAATAACCAACGGGAGTTGCCATGAATTTTACCCTGAGCAGTAAGCCCATTTCCGATATCAAAGCGGACTGCCTTGTTGTCGCCCTGCCGGAGAAAGGCGACTGGCCTGCCTCCACCACACAGGCAAACGAAGCTCTGGGCGGACTGATCAAGACCCTGCATAAAAACGGGGACGCCACCGGTAAAAACGCAACCACCCTGCAGATTCCGCTGGAGGGCCAGCCCTGGGCGCGCCTGTTGGTGGTCGGCACCGGAATAGACAAGGACCGCACCCCTGCCAACTACCGCAAGGCTCTTATTGCCATGGCGAGCCAGATCAAGGACGGCCCATCCAAGCACGTCCTGGTCGGAATGGCCGACACCCTGGTGACCGGCGAAGACGCCACCAGTTCCGAAGCGGCGCGCCTGAACCTGATTGGCCGCACCCTGGAAGAGCAGTTCTACCGTTTCAGTGAATTCAAGAGCGAGAAGCCGTCAGACCGCAAGCTCTCGAAAGTCACCGTTGCCGCCTCCTCCACCGGCAAGGCACTGAAGGATGCCTTCACCCTGGGGCTGGCCACCGGCCGTGGCATGAACTTCACCCGCGATCTGGGTAACACGCCACCCAACGTTTGTCACCCCACCTGGCTGGCGGAACAGGCCGAGCAGCTGGCAAAAGACAACGACGTTATCAAGACAGAAGTGCTCGACGAAAAACAGATGAAGAAACTGGGCATGCACAGCCTGCTTTCTGTATCCGCCGGTAGCGCTCAGCCCGCCAAGCTGATTGTTATGGAATACCGTGGCGGCAAGGCTAAAGACAAACCCTACGTACTGGTGGGTAAAGGTATCACCTTCGACACCGGCGGCATCAGCCTCAAGCCCGGCGAAGGCATGGATGAAATGAAGTATGACATGGGCGGTGCGGCTGCCGTTTTCGGCGCCATGAAAACCATCGCCGAGACCAAGCCGAAGATCAACGTGGTCGCTGTCATCGCCGCCGCCGAAAACATGCCCAGCGGCACCGCCACACGTCCGGGCGACATCGTCACCTCCATGTCTGGCCAGACCATTGAAATCCTCAATACCGACGCCGAAGGCCGCCTGGTGTTGTGTGACGCCCTCACCTACGTCAAGAAGTTCGACCCGGAAGTGGTTGTCGACATGGCCACCCTCACCGGCGCCTGCATCATTGCACTGGGCAGCCACGCCACCGGCCTGCTGAGCAACAACGACGAACTGGCCAACGACCTGCTTGCCGCCGGCGAACGCGCCGGCGACCGCGCCTGGCGCCTGCCGCTGTGGGACGAATACCAGAGCCAGCTCGACAGCAACTTCGCCGACATGCAGAACATCGGCGGCCGTCCTGCCGGCACCATTACAGCAGCATGCTTCCTGTCCCGGTTTGCCAAGGATTACCGCTGGGCCCACCTGGACATTGCCGGCACTGCCTGGAACTCCGGCAAGGCCAAAGGCTCCACCGGTCGCCCGGTGCCGCTACTGGTCGACTACCTGATGTCCCATGCCGGAAAGTAGCTCCAGCTCGCAAAACCCGGGCGCACAGGATGAAAGGAACCAGTCCTACTGGTTCCACATCCTCTCCCAAAGCTCCCCTGCTGCCCGCAACCTCCATACCGCCAAACTGGTAGCCAAGGCCCGGCAGCAGGGTGATCGCGTGGGCATTGTCTGCGACACCATGCAACACGCCCAGGAACTGGATGACCTGCTCTGGAATTTCAGTCCCGAGGCGTTCATTCCCCACAGCATCGTCCCCGATTCCACCACCACCTGTACTGATCCGGTTGGGATATTGCTGTGCCCGCCGGTGGCGGAGGACTGGGATACGGTGATCATCCTTTCGGAGACATTGCCGGCGGATGCGGACCGATTCAAGCGGTTGGCGCTGGTGGCCCATAATGACGAGTCGGTTCTGGCGCAGGCGCGGTCGCATTTCAAGCAATTGCGGGCGCTGGGGATTGAGCCTCGGGTGCATGATCAGAGGAAGCGGTGAGATTTTTTGCCTGATTTTAAGCCTTTTGCAGGACTGCTCGTTTGGGGGAGGAGCGGGGTGGTGATATTTATTTCCCTTGGAAAAGAACTCGCTGCGCTCGGACACCTTTTCCTGGCGGGAAATAAATATCACCACCCCACTCTTATAGGCCAAACAGGTATCGCTCAAACGGCGCAAGGTCTGTCTTTGGTTTGTCCGCAAACCAGGGATAGACAAAACAGACTCACAATCAAACCCAGGTAAAACCATGGAATACCGTCGAGATAACTCGGACTCCATAAGGGTATGGGGGTGGTTTGAATTTCAGGCGAGAAAAGGTGTCTGAGTGAAGCGAGTTCTTTTCCCGCCTGAAATTCAAACCACCCCCGTACCCCTCCTCCCATGGTTCGCCGAGAACCCAAGGAGCATGTATAATCGAGCGTCTCAATTTTCCCTTGTGAATCAACCAAACGGTCACCAGAAGAAACCCATGGAAAAAACCTACCAGCCAGAAAACATCGAGCGCCAGTGGTACGAAAACTGGGAATCCAAAGGGTACTTCCGCCCCTCAGGTGAGGGCGAATCCTTCAGCATCGCCATCCCACCGCCCAACGTCACCGGCAGCCTCCACATGGGCCACGCGTTCCAGCACACCATCATGGACACGCTCACCCGCTTCAAACGCATGCAGGGCCGCAATACGCTCTGGCAGGTGGGCAGCGACCACGCCGGCATCGCCACCCAGATGGTGGTCGAACGCAAACTGGCGGCCGAAGAAGGCAAAACCCGCTACGACCTGGGCCGGGAAGAATTCATCAAGCGCATCTGGGACTGGAAAGAACACTCCGGTGGCACCATTACCGGACAGATGCGCCGCCTGGGCAACTCCGTGGACTGGGATCATGAACGCTTCACCATGGACGACGGCTTCTACAAGGCTGTGCAGGAGGTCTTCATCCGCCTGTATGACGAGGGCCTGGTGTACCGTGGCAAACGTCTGGTTAACTGGGATCCGAAACTGCACACCGCCATTTCCGACCTGGAAGTGGAGAACAAGGAAGAAAAGGGCTTCTTCTGGCATCTGCGCTACCCGCTGGCCGACGGTGAAAAGACACAGGACGGCAAGGACTACCTGGTAGTGGCCACCACACGCCCGGAAACCATGCTGGGCGACACCGCCGTGGCAGCGCACCCGGACGATGAGCGTTACCAGCACCTGATCGGCAAGTTCGTCAATCTGCCTTTGGTGAACCGCCGCATTCCCATCGTTGCGGACACACACGCAGATCCGGAAAAAGGCAGCGGCTGTGTGAAAATCACCCCTGCCCATGACTTCAATGACTATGCCGTAGGCAAACGCAACAATCTGGTGATGATCAACGTCATGACCCAGGATGCCTGCATCCGGGATGTGGCCGAAGTGGTCAACGCCGATGGCACTGAGAATACAGACGTGGACGGCAGTCTGCCCGCCGCCTACGCAGGCCTGACCCGCGAGGAAGCCCGCAAACAGATTGTGGCGGATATGGACGCTGAAGGCCTGGTTGAGGAAGTGGAAGACCACGTATTGAGCGTACCTCGCGGCGACCGCTCCGGCCTGATCATCGAGCCTATGCTGACAGACCAGTGGTTCGCCGACGCCAAGACCCTGGCGAAGCCTGCCATTGAAGCCGTGGAAGACGGACGTATCCAGTTCGTGCCCAAACAGTACGAGAACATGTACTTCTCCTGGATGCGCGATATCCAGGACTGGTGTATTTCCCGCCAGCTCTGGTGGGGCCACCGTATTCCCGCCTGGTACGATGCCGAAGGCAATATCTACGTCGGCCGCAGCGAAGACGAAGTCCGCCATAAGCATAATCTGGCCGCTGACGTGGCACTGAACCAGGACGAAGACGTTCTCGATACCTGGTTCAGCTCTGCCCTGTGGACTTTCGGCACCCTGGGCTGGCCGGAAATCACCGAGCGCCTGAAAACCTTCCATCCCACCGATGTGCTGGTCACCGGGTTCGACATCATCTTCTTCTGGGTTGCCCGGATGATCATGATGACCATGCACTTCATGAAGAACGAGGACGGCACCCCGCAGGTTCCGTTCAAGACTGTCTACGTCACCGGTCTGATCCGCGACGAGCACGGCGACAAGATGTCCAAGTCCAAGGGCAATGTCATCGACCCACTGGATATGATCGACGGTATTGAACTGGATCAACTGCTGGAAAAACGTACCGGCAACCTGATGCAGCCCAAGCTGGCCGAGAAAATCGCCAAGCGCACGAAAAAGGAATTTCCGGAAGGCATCACCGCCCACGGCACCGATGCCCTGCGCTTCACCCTGGCTGCCATGGCCACCACCGGCCGGGATATCAACTGGGACATGAAGCGCCTGGAAGGCTACCGCAACTTCTGCAACAAATTGTGGAATGCTGCCCGTTACGTATTGATGAACACCGAAGGCGAGGATTGCGGTGTCAACGGCGAGCCAGTGGCGCTGTCCCTGGCGGACCGCTGGATCATCAGCGAACTGCAGAGCTGTGAGCAGGACGTGATCCGCCACCTGGACCAGTATCGCTTCGACCTGGCCGCCTACGCCCTGTACGAGTTTATCTGGAACGAATACTGCGATTGGTACCTGGAACTTTCGAAGCCGGTGCTGAACGACGACAACGCCAGTGCCGAGGCCAAGCGCGGCACCCGGCGCACACTGGTTCGTGTGCTTGAGGCGGTTCTGCGTCTGGCGCACCCGATCATGCCGTTCATCACCGAGGAAATCTGGCAGCGTATCGCACCGCTGGCCGGCAAAACCGGTGACAGCATCATGCTGCAACCCTTCCCCGAGCCGGACGAGAGCAAGCAGGACACCGCCGTTGCTGCCGATATCGAATGGCTGAAAGGCGTGATTGTTGCGGTCCGGAATATCCGTGGCGAGATGAACATCTCCCCTGCGAAGCATATCCCGGTTCTGCTGCGCGGCCAGGACCCGGAAGACAAACGCCGGCTGGGCGACAACCGTCAGTTCCTGTCATCCCTGGCCCGCCTTGAAAGCGTTGAGTGGTTCACCGACGGCGAAGCCCCCATGTCTGCTACGCAACTGGTCGGTGAGATGGAGGTGCTGGTGCCCATGGCCGGCCTGATCGACAAGGACGCCGAACTCAAGCGCCTGGACAAGGAACTGGAGCGGCTGCAGAAAGAAGTGGGCCGGCTGGAAGGCAAGCTCGGCAATGAAAAATTCACCGCCAAGGCCCCGGCTGACGTGGTGGAAAAAGAAAAGGACAAACTCCGGGATGCCCAGGGCAGCATGAGCCGTCTCAGTGAACAGCGGGCTGCCATCGAGGCCATGTAAGCCATGAACGGCCGCATTGCCATTCTGGGGGCCGGCGCCCTCGGACAGCTTTGGGCGGGGTATCTGCCAGACGGAAAAGTGGCATTTATACCCCGCCCCGGTTCCTCTGGAGGGCCGGGCAAAGCCGCACTGGAATACACGCTTGAACGGTTCGATGGTGTTACCATCCCCGTCACCGTACCCTGGCTGACCAGCCCTGCAGACAGTCCCTCCCTGCTGCTGGTCACCACCAAGGCGGGCGATACCCTCAGCGCTCTGGAAACCCTGGTGCCGGAACTGTCCCCAGACACACCCATTGTGCTGTTCCAGAATGGCATGGGCAGCCAACAGTCCGTCGCAGAGCGCTGGCCGCAAAGGCCAGTCCTGGCGGCCAGCACCACCGAAGGAGCCAATCGCCCGGAGCCCGGTCATACAGTCCATGCCGGCAGGGGGCAAACCTGGGTCGGAGCCCTCACCGACAGCGCAAAACCGGTTCTGGAGCCGGTGGTTCGGGCCCTCGCCACCAGCGGCCTTGCCATTCACCCTGCCACCGACATCCACCAGAGACTCTGGGACAAACTTGTCATCAATGCCGGCATCAATGCCTTTACCGCCATTCTCAACTGCCGCAACGGCGACATTCTGGGTAACGGGTTCTATCAGCAACATATCGACGACCTGTGCAGGGAAATCGCGGCAGTGCTCTCAGCGGAGGGCTGTCAGCCATTAACACCTGCCACAATCCGCGAGCGCATTGAAGGCGTGGCCCGAAGCACGGCAAAGAATACCTCGTCTATGCTGAGCGACCGGCAACAGGGCCGGACCACCGAGATCGATTTCATCAACGGCTATATTGCGCACCGCGGACAGGCACATGGAATCGACGTCCCGGTGAACCAAATGCTGACAGAACAGGTACAACAACTGTCGGCTGATGCAAAAGCCGGGACACCAACCAACCAGATCACGCCGGGAGCATCCTGATGGGCAATCGCCTTTCCAAAATCTATACACGTACCGGGGACGACGGATCCACCGGGCTGGCCGACGGCAACCGCATTGCCAAGAACGCCCAAAGGGTGGAAGCCATGGGCACGGCGGACGAGCTGAACTGTCAGATCGGGCTGCTGATCGAGTGCCTGGATAGCGATGATGAGCTCGTGGAGAGCCTGCGCCGTATCCAGCATCACCTGTTCGACCTGGGCGGGGAGTTTGCGATTCCCGGCAGCAAGGTCATCGGTGACAGCCACATCCAGTGGCTGGAACAGACCCTGGATTCCCACAACGAACACCTGCCGCCCCTGAAGAACTTTGTTCTCCCGGGCGGGTCCGCGGCTGCAGCCCAGTGCCATATGGCCCGCGCCATCTGCCGCCGCGCTGAACGGGTCGTTGTTGCCCTGAGCCATGAGGACTCTATCAATACCGACTCCAGACATTACCTGAACCGGTTATCGGATCTGCTGTTCGTGTTCGCCCGTAGCCTGGCGAGACGTAATGGGGGAGAGGAAATTCTGTGGGAACAGAAAAAGTCCGGAATCTAGACTGCTAACATGGGCCTCCGGTTCGGAGGCCCTGTCGCCATCAGACCTTGAAGGCTTCCACCAGTCGTTGCAACGAGGCGGTCAGCTGAGACATCTCGCGGGAGGACGCCAGCGTCTCCTCTGCATTGTCCGCCGTTTTCTGGCCCAGCACACTGATCTGCTCAACATTGGTATTTACGTTTTTCGCCACCGCAGACTGCTCTTCCGCGGCCTGGGCAATCTGGTGACTCATATCCACGATGGTCGAGATGCCCTGGGCTATCCGGTCCAACGCCTCGGTGACTTCCGAGGATTTCCTGACGGTAGTTTCGGTGACATCATGACTATTGGTCATGGCCGCCACTGCCTCTTTCACGCCGCTTTGCAGACGGGAAATCATACCTTCAATTTCTTCCGTGGACTTGTGAGTGCGCTGGGACAGCGATCTCACTTCATCTGCAACCACGGCAAAGCCCCTGCCCTGTTCTCCGGCGCGAGCTGCCTCAATAGCGGCATTCAACGCCAGCAGGTTGGTTTGCTCGGCAATAGCCTTGATTTCCACCAACACCTGGCTGATGTTGTCGCTATCCGTGTTAACACGGTTAATAACCCCAACCGCACCGGAAATTTCGGTCGCGAGCCGGTTAATGGTTTCAACGGTATCAGCGACCACTTCGCGTCCTTTTTCGGTATCTTTCTCCGCCGTACTGGCGCTATCAGAAACCCGGTGGGCGCTTTCCGTTACTTCGTTAACCGCCTCGACCATCTGGCTCATGGCCTCGTTGATCTGGCCGGACTCTTCCATCTGACGGGCCACCGCTTCACTGTTGGCGGCGGCGGTGTCGTTGACCCGGGTTGCCTGGCTATCAACGTCTGACGTAGTGCTGCTGACTGACCGGATCAGCTCGGCAATGCGGTCCGTCATACTGTTGAACTCTGTGGTCAGCTCACCCAGTTCATCGCGGTTATCCAGCTCAATGTGTGCCGTCATATCGCCTGCGGCAACACTGCGCGCCGCTTCGCTGAACCGGTTGATAGCAAGGCGCACCGACATGAAGAAACCAACGTAGAGATACACCACCACCAGCAGCACGACAACCAGAGCAACAATAATCAGCCGCCGCTGTTCAATCTCATCATCCAGACGTGCATTGAGGTTCTGGCTGACCACGTCGAATATGCCCTTCGTAAAGGCGTCATAGTAGAGCAGCTGGCTCTCTACCGTGCTGTTGAAATCCTGCCATGGCAGCTCCAGGCGCATGGGGGTGATAACATTTTGATCAAGTTCGTCGCGAATATCGATCAGACTTCCCTCAATGCCCTGCACAGCATTGCCGGCTTCCTGCGCCAGCGTCGGAGACGCATCAAGTGCAACAGAAAGGGCGGGGCCCAGAAGCGAGGATCGATTAGTCAGTTGATCGTAGATTTCGTTGAGCACATCACTGAGGCTGTAACCCACCTGCCCTTCCAGCAAGGCATAGATCCCGAAAGAGCGGGCCCTGCCGATAATGCCCTCGGCATCCGGAAGCGCCTCACGCACAAGCCCGAGCAACAGAAGGTTCTCCCGCGAGGCATCCTGTCCCAGACCGGAAATCTCAATGGTGGCCGAAAGCATGGCACGGACCTTCTGGACAAACTCCTGATAATACTTGAACTGCGGGTCGATGTTGCCCTGGTAACTGTCGGTTGCCCTCAATTCCTGCCACTCTTCCTGCAGCGTCGCAACCTGGTCCGACCAGTTACCGGAGGTATCGAAACGAGCGTTGGCACTGACCAGCTCGCCCAGAATGCTGTCAATCCTGTCGGCGGCCTCGTCTGACCTGGAGAGCAATTCACTCTCATCCTTGATCTTGCCCGGTGCCCGGAAGTCACGGTATTCAACAGACGCCTGGAGGAGAGTGTCGACTTTCTCCAGCTGCTCCAGCCCCTCGACACCCCGGGTAATGGTTTCCACCGAACGGTTCAGCTCACTGATCACCAGCCAGGAAAGGGCAACGATAGGCAGCAGGAACAGGACGCTGATCAGACTGAACTTGTAGAACATCGGCAGCCGGTTCATCAAGGACACTGCAGGCTTGATAAGCTGGTTCACGTTTACCCCCACAAAAGGCATGGAACGAATGAAACTTTATTCTATTTGTTTATATTGTCGACTAAAGTACTACAAACTTGAGTATTTTTCGGCGAATAAATGTAACTTTTATTAACATACGAGGCCTATCTGACCCCGGCAATCACCAGCAGGGCCAGCGCACAGATCCAGACCAGCATGCTGCGGCTCAGCAGGTCCCGGATGGCATCCAGGCTGCGGCGACCATAATTCGCCCATTCATCGGGGTGAATCCGTGAAAATCGCCCCGGATCCAGGGCATAACCTGTCAATGCTCCGTTGGCGGCGTCCATCAACACCTCGTCAGTTTTCAGCGCCACACCGGTCAGAGTACGTTTGCCTTCACTCATCCAGCCGGCAAGGTCCCCGGCCACGCCAAAGGTGAGCGACAATAGTCGGGAAGGTAACCAGTTCAACACCTCGGCCAGGGCAGCAAAGCCGGGCCTTGCTGCTGCCTGTGGCCAGTGGTCCCGCAACGCTATTACGCCCCTTGCAAAAAAAGCGACGGTAATACCTCCCAGCACGTACCAGAAGGCAATCAGGAAAAACCGTTCGAAAACAGTCACCATCAGGGTGCGCGACAGTATCAGGTGCATGGCGTCTGGCGAGACCGCGGCTCCGCGCTCTCCTGCCGGGAGCAGGTCCTTGATATGGTGCCATGCGGCCTGCATGTCGCCCCTGGCCCACGATGCACTGTAAGCTTCCAGGGGAGATCGCCAACCTGGCGCGCCCATCAGCATGACCAGCAACAGAAACTCCAGTGGGTAGGCAGCCACTCTCCAGCCCTGCTCACCCAGGAACCACTCGCAAAGACCGAGCAACAGCGCCGGCAGAGCCACCATGAACAACCCTTTCCACTTCGCCGATTCCTTCCCTGCGCGCACCTGGCTACTGCGACGGAAGGCCGCACGCCAAAGAGGATCGACAGACCAGAGATTTGCTGCATCGAGCTTGCGACGCGTCAGATACGCCAGCAGAAACACCACCAATACCATCAGCCGCCCCCCTCTTCGTTATGCCGGGAATCCAGCATTTTCCGGTAGTGGGACCAGTCAAAGGCGGGCCCAGGGTCGGTTTTGCGGCCCGGTGCAATATCACTATGACCTGTGATTCTGTCCGGGGTGATCTCCGGCCAGGCCGCAATGATCTGCTGCGACAGTTCCACAAGCGTCTGGTACTGGGCAGCGGTATAGGGAATGTCGTCCGCTCCTTCCAACTCAATCCCGATTGAGAAGTCGTTGCACTCTTCTTCTCCCCGGAAGCAGGATCGACCTGCATGCCACGCCCTGTCCAAAAGGCTGACAAACTGCACGGGCAAGCCATCACGACGCACCAGCAAATGGGAGGACACCCTCATGCCGGCAATGGTCTGGAAATAGGGGTGTTCGGCAGCATCCAGCTGATTGCAGAAAAAGCGCTCTATGGCGTCACCACCGAACTTCCCTGGCGGCAGGCTGATGTTGTGTACCACCAGAAGTGAAATGCGCGCGTTATCCGGGCGCGGGCCGAAGTTCGGTGAAGGGCACCAACGGGCCATGGTCACACGCCCGGTGCGGCGCAGCCTTGAAGCCGGAGTTTCAGAAGGGTCAATGGAACGGTCGGACGTATTTTGTTCAGACAATGTGTTTCCAGCAGGCCGGCGACGGATGTTTCATAACCATCCGTCTCTGTTAGGTTTATGCCTGTGATTGAAGCACAAACTTACCGGCTGCGCTATACGGTCAGTCTTTGCGACTGCTTCGCAGGTTATCGATGATCGACTCCAGGGCACGGTCAAAAATGAGGCCATCATCAAGCATGGTGATTTCTTCAGCAGCCAGGGCGGCCGCGAGCTCCTCACGCTGGTATTCGGCCACTTTCGCACCACTGCGATTAACGAAGATGTATTTGCCGGTCGCCTTGATAAAGGCAGCCAGTTTGCAGCGAATCTTGCTGCCGTCGCGGGTCAGCTCAATCCAGGACCCGACTCGAAGACCCTCGGCACGCGCCAACCACTGTGGGTCAGGTTCACTGTCAGCCACAGGGGCTACAGCAGGCTCGGTACTGGCGGTTTCCAGCGTGGACGCCTGTTGCGGTTCCGGAGCCGCTGGCGCGGGTGCCGGCACTGCGCTTTCCCGTGCCTCTTCCGGCGCGGGCGCTGGATGCTCAACCTCGGGCGCTTTCGTCTGTGCCGGCTCTTCGACTGGTGCGGGACGCCGGGATGTTGTCACCAGCCGCTGAAATACGTCCACATGGGCCAGCTCAAGATCGCGAATGGCCGCATCGGTGGCGAACGGGTCCCAGGCTATTTCCTGTAACGCAGATCGCAGCCCGTCCACAATGCCGGGGATTGCCCTCAGCAATTCACTGCGGGTGCCATCTTCAATCGGCTTCGGGTCAACACTCCAGACCAGGCGACGGGTCAATGCGGCCGCTGCCTGCCATCGGTCACTGTCCTCGCCTTCCCGCAGCACGATCCACTGCAGATATTTGGACCAGGCTTCGTTCAGCAGGGTGACTACCTGGGGCGGCAGCTCACGGCCAGCCATCTCTTCGGCCAACAGGGCTTCCGTGGCCTTCGAGGCCCTTTCCTGTTTGGCCCGACCCTCCTCCGCATCGCGAAGACGCTGCTCTACCAGCTCTCGGCGGCGGCGATCCAGGTCCATGAAATGACCAAAATCACTCAGCAGCTCGCTGAATATTTCGACGTTGTCGGTGAACTCATTGAGGACGCGGTCAACAACGGATTCAATTTTCTCCCGTAACGGGTCACGCTGGCCTGCTTTTTTCTCGGTCCAGCCAATGGCTGACATGGCAAGCTCGTTCAGGAGCTTCCTCACCGGATGCCCGCCGCGGTTAAAGAAGTTCCTGTCGCTCAGCGCCACCTTTAACACCGGAATCTGCAAACGCCCGATGACTGCCTTCATGACGGGGTGCAACTGGCGGTCTTCAAGGATAAAGTCAAACAGCATGGAGACCAGGTTGATAACATCGCTGTCTACCTGGCCGACATTGAGCCTGCCCCCTGTTTCCGCCCGGAAAACTGGCTGCAGCTGCTCAGACAGTGGCACCACTTCGCCCTGCCCCCAATGGACAGACTGCGCCTGTATATCGCTCAATCGCGACATCAGAACACCGGTATCCATCAACCCGGCGCTTCCGGACGGGAATCCGGCCTCGCCGCCCTGCCCTTGCCCCTGATGCAACAGTGCACTGAGTTCAGAGAAGGTGGCGCGGACATCATCGGAGGGCGCTGTCAGAGGTCCTGTGGATTCATCCCCGTGTCGCGCTGACAATACACCCCCACCCTGGACTGCCCCCTGAGCTGCCCGTCCGGAAGGGGAGCGACCGCCTGTCGGGGCGCGGCGCATATCTGGCAGGACACCCTCGGCAATCAGGGTCTTGTTGGCATCCCTGTACACGTCGCCCAGAATTCCCACCAGCAAACGGTCAAACAGCTTCAACACCACCAGTTTGGCCCGGATGTCTATTTCCAGGTCAGCGCAGGCTTCCGCAACGCCACCGCAGATTACCTCGGGGCTCAGGGGCATCTGGCTGTCATCAAGCTTTACAGATGGCACCAGGTGAGAAACCCGGACATTCAGCAGACGAATCAGTTCGGCGTGCTGGTTACGAAGCTTGTTGATCAGGTTGTCTATGGCCACCTGCTGCTCAAGCTCGGAGTGGTCCACCAGCGCCAGTGAGTCCTGGTCGACTTCATCCAGACTGCCGCTTCCACCCCCCGGGCGGAAGCGGCCTATTTCGTTGAAGGCACGACTGACGTATTGCAGAACTGAAACCGTCATGCTCTTGCGGCGCAACCTGAGTTCCCGCATCGCGTCGAAATAGGCGGTCTGGTCCTGATTGGTGCCGGCTTTGTCCGCCAGCTCGAAAAGAGCATCGTCGGCTCTGTCAAAGAAACCGGACATCACTGCCTTCAGCGACTGACCCGATACGTCACGCAGGCGCACCAGCGAACCCGGCAGGGAAAACCTGTCTGGCAGCTTCCGGGTATTGAAACTTACAACCTTGTTATCCTGCGCCATTCGGCTACTCCGGACGGTGACAAAAGAGATGTGTTATTGCACATCTTAGGGCCTACCCACGTCACCTTGTGTCAGAATTTGTCACCTTTTGTGTTTAAGTGATGGACATCACAGTTTAGCAGTGTGACTCACTTCTGTTTGGCGAATTCACTGGCGGGCTTTAGAATCAGTGTCCCGAATCAATTGCGTCACCCATACCCAGAAACGACCGGAATTCCAACCATGATCCCAGCCGAACTGCTCCGCCAGTCCCGTATCGAAAATGTCGCCCAAAGCCTCAGGGAAGATGTTGGAGATGGCGACATCACCGCTATGCTGATACCGGAAAACCGGATAAGTCGTGGGCAGGTTGTCACTCGTGAAACCGCCATCATTGCTGGTCGAGCGTGGGTTGAAGAAGTTTTCAGGCAGGTGGATCCCCAGGTTTCTCTGGCGTGGAAGGTTAGCGACGGGGATAAGGTCGATCCCGACCAGCTGCTGTTTACGATGGAAGGACCGGCCCGCAGCCTGCTCACCGCAGAGCGCACGGCTCTGAACTGGCTTCAGATGCTCTCAGGCGTTGCCACTGCCTGCGCAGGATACGCCCGTCGGGTTGCCCATACCGGGGTGCAGCTACTCGATACCCGGAAAACCCTTCCGGGCCTGCGCCTTGCCCAGAAATACGCAGTGACCTGTGGTGGCTGCCATAACCACCGCATTGGCCTTTGGGATGCGTTCCTCATCAAGGAAAATCATATTGCCGCCTGCGGGTCGATCGCCAACGCAGTGAAGGAAGCCCGCCGCATAGCCCCTGGACGTCCCGTGGAAGTAGAAACCGAGAACTCTGATGAGCTCGAGCAGGCCCTTGCCGCCGGGGCGGATATCATCATGCTGGACGAGTTTTCGCTCGACGATATGAAGAAGGCAGTCAGCCGCACCGCCGGTGCAGCAAAACTGGAGGCTTCTGGCAGCATTAACAGCGAGACCCTGGTGCCGGTGGCAGAAACAGGCGTGGACTACATCTCCATCGGGGCGCTGACCAAGGATGTGCGCGCCGTGGACCTGTCCATGCGGCTTGAAACAACAGGCTGACGGATCAGGACTGCGCCGAAAGCAGCCGGTCCATTTCCGCCAGCTCCCGAATCAGGCGATGACCGGATTCGGTTCTGCCCCGGAAATGCTCCTCCGCCATAGGCGCCATTCCCGATACTTCTGGCAATGGGTGCTCGTTTTCAATCAGCACCTTCATGCGGCTGACAAATACAAACTGAAGCCACTGGGTAAATTCCAGGGTATCCACCGCAAACGGTTTTGTACTCTGTAATGCCTCGTCAGGTGGTGGATCAGTTTCCCAGGCGTCAATCCGCCGTAACTCGATCTCGATCTGCAGCAGGCTGTCCGCCACGCGGGCGGTATGGTCAGACCGTCTTGCCATGGTTCACTCTCAGTCGGCCAGTGGTTCCAGTTCAACAGTTTCTCCGTGAAGCACCCGGTAAAGGTCTTCATACTGTCGTGTCAGAGGGTGCTTCGGAGCCATGTGAATCAGCGGCTGACGGCTCTGGTGGGACTCTTTCATCTTAACCGAGCTGGACAACCTCACCGGCAACACAGGAAGCCCCTCTTCAATCAACTCGCGGACCAGTTGTTTGGGCAGGCTGGCCCTTGGCTGGAACTGGTTCGCGACAATGCCTTCCACGACCAGATCCTCGTTGTGATCTTCCTGCAATTCCTGAATTTCGTGGAGAATACTGTAGAGAGCCTGTCGGGAAAAGTCGTCACAATCAAAAGGAATAAGGCACCGCTGTGCGGCGATCAGCGCCGAACGGGTATAGAAGTTCAGCGCCGGAGCCGTATCGATATAAATCTCGTCGAAGGATTCCCCCAGTTTCTTGAGCGCTTCCCTCAATTTATAGATCTTGTGCTTGGCTTCCAGCTTGCGCTCAAGAAAGTCCAGCTCGGGACTCGACGGCATGACAAACAGATTGTCAAAAGGCGAGGCATGAACAAACTCGTCGGCGCGGCGGTTAAACACCGTAAAAGCGACAGTCTGCTCCAGATAGTCCGCTATCGTGTCCTTGAGCTCCGCTGCCGGCCTGCCAAGCAGATAGTGGGTCGAATTGCCCTGGGGGTCGAGATCGACGACCAGTGTGCGTTTGCCCCTGGCAGCACTGATGGCAGCCAGGTTACAGGTGATACTGGATTTACCGACACCGCCTTTCTGATTGAACACGACTCGTCTCATATCTGTCCCCTGACCTGTTCCCTGTATTTTTTCAGCTACCAGCCCATCACTGACTTCACAAACGGTATCGTGAGTCGGCGCTGGGCACGTAAAGAGTTTTCGTCCAGACGATCCAGAATCGCCAGAAGATCGGCAAGCTTTCTTGGCGCACGCTTGAGTATGAATGCCGCCACATCATCACCGAGGACCAGCCCCCGCTGCTCGGCCCTGGCCATCAGAATCCGGAGCCGGTCATCGTCACGGTTGATGCCCAGTTGAATCGTCAACCCGTGGCGCAACCGTGATACCAGATCCGGCAACAGGAATGGCAGTTCGCCCGGCACTTCGGACAGGCTGACGACCATCAGGTTGCCACCATCATTAACCCGATTGTACAGATGGAAGACCGCTTCTTCCCAGTTTTCCCGGCCGGCAATGAGATCCAGGTCGTCAAGGCAGATCACCGACTGGTTTTCCAGCCCTGCCAGTGCGTCCGGCCCGAACGGCAATAACTCCTCCACACTGACGCACACGGCACTCTGTCCGCGACGCTCGGCAAGGTGACAGACGGCCTGCAACAGATGACTCTTGCCGGTATCGGCGTCGCCACAGACCGCGACAACGGGCACCGGTGATCTTTGCTCGCAGGCATCCTTCAGGCGCGCCGCTGCCGCCGCATTCCTGTCCCCGTGGAAATTATCGAACCGGGCATCGTCCCGAAGCTTGACGCCCAGCACCAGTTGAGAAGCACTCACTGTCTCTTGATCCTCCAGGCTTTCAGGCTCCAGATGCCGATGTAATGCCCTCCACTGAACACTGCGGAAACCGCTACCAGCAGGATACCAGCGTCAATTACCCATGGCTGCATTGGCAGGCCTGCCAGCAGAATGATAATCGCGAGAGCCACCAATATCTGAATCAGTGTGTTGAGTTTTCCGGGAATGCTGGGCTGCAACTCGAACCGACCGACGCCATAGTGGAACGCCAGCCCACCGCACACAATCAGGAGATCCCTGCCCAGAACCAGCCAGAACAGCCATGGCGGCAGGACGCCGGTCAGGGTAAGCATGAGGTAGGCCGTAATCAACAGCGCCTTGTCAGCCAGAGGGTCCGCAATGGCGCCCAGCCTGGTGCGCCAGTCAAAGTGGCGGGCGAGGAAACCATCAATCGCATCGGTGGCTGACGCAACGAAGAAGATTACCAGGGCAAGCCGGTATTCCTTGGCCAGGAGAGCAGCAGCGAAGGGGGCGATCAGCAGTATGCGCAGAAACGTCAGCGCATTGGGAATCCAACGCCAGCGGTGCGCACTCATGACACGCCTCCCTCGACCTTCAGCACCCGAAAATTACTCTCCGTCTTCCGAGTCAATGATAGGGGAAGGCTGCCAGCGGTAATGCAGCACCTGGTATAGCGACTCGAATGCCTGCTCAGACTCCTGCTCATCCACCAGTAGTGGTTGATACACAAACAGGGGGTTGGCGGAGGCATCGGCATTCTCAGTGCTGTCTTCTGCCAGCGCAACACCGCCTTCCGGGGCCTCCAACACCTGCTCGTCAGCCTTGTCTTCAGTGGTGTCGTCGCCGCCAGCAGCGGGCATCCTGGACACTTCCGCATCAGAGAGCGGTACCAGACGGGGATCAAGGGCAATGTACTGCTTCAGCTGTTCCATTTCCCCGGAAAAAACAACCCGCAGCTTCAGCTGGTCGTCTTTGGCCTGGGTGGCGCCAGCCTCCACAACCGGGGAAAGCTTCTTGAGAGCGCCGTTCACCCGTGCATAATCCGTCAGGCTGGTCACACCATGCACCACGATGTCCACTTGCGGCGACTCGCCCACATCGCTACCTGCAACCGCATAGCGATCTGCAAACATCTCTGCCCAACGCCCGATAACCCTCGCGGCCAGATCTTCTTTGGTATCGGCGGTTACTGACTGCTCCGTACTGTCCAGCCCCATGCCATCGAACACCCATCCAGCACGCCACTGTGAGCCGGACCGGCTGACCCTCACCAATGAGATCAGATCATGCTCAAGGTCTTCAGAAGCCCTCTGGACACTGGAGGTGAACTGGCCCCAGATATCAGACAACAATTCCCGCTCCTGCTGAAAATCCTCCGGGGGCAGACTCACCGGCAGTCCGCGTCTGACAGCGGCATCCTGAAAAACCTCCCGCCACTCGTCATCCTCGGCAGCACTCTCCCCGTCAGCATGAACCAGGGTACGACGGCCTCTTTCCTCTACCGCAATCCATGCCAGTGTCAGCGGCCGGTTAGCACCCCATACCGGCGCATCAACGGAAGCAAGAGCGCGATTGACGCCCACCGCGCCAAACGACATGCGCAGGCGGTGATTGCCCTCATCCGAACGCAGGAACTGATATGACTGCAACAGGGATTCGGCATCGTCCAGCAATGCCTCAACGCCCTCGTTGCCAAGCACATCGCGGGTGCCCGATACACGGACAAAAACCTGGCTCAGTCCGTCGGCATAGCCCTGCTCCAGATCCGATGGCTGGGAACTCGCCACCGGCACCTCCACAGAATAGAGTCCGGTGACCGTGACAGCGGCCGCCGGCGCAGCCATCAGCGCCAGAAGACCGAATAACCGCACCGACCGACGGATTATTTGCGCTGCCTGCATCGAGATTTTTCCTGAGTCTGGCATGAAACACCCTGCAATTCGTCTGAATGGCGCATAGGATACACCAAGCCCCATGGTGTGAGTAGCTAACCGGGATTGCAGAAAGTCAATACAGCCTGCGAGCGCCCACACAACAGCAAACATGGCAATTGCATTTGGAGCGCCACTCCGCACCTGTTAAAATCCGGCGCCTGACCCACTGTCCAAACCAAACGGTTAAGCACACCATGAGCGAACAGAAGCCCTCCCTCACCTATCGTGACGCCGGCGTTGATATTGACGCAGGAAACGAACTCGTCAACCGAATCAAGAACACGGCTGCTCGCACCCGCCGCCCCGAAGTTCTCGGCGGCCTCGGAGGCTTTGGCGCCATGGTTGCCATACCCCCGGGCTACCATGAACCGGTTCTGGTGTCTGGCACAGACGGCGTGGGCACCAAACTCAGGCTCGCCATGCAGCTCCAGAAACACGACACCATTGGTATCGACCTTGTTGCCATGTGCGTCAACGACCTGGTCGTGGGCGGCGCGGAACCCCTCTTCTTTCTGGACTACTACGCCACCGGCAAACTGAACGTGGATGTGGCGGCCCAGGTGGTTGAGGGTATCGGCAAGGGCTGTGAACAGGCAGGCTGCTCCCTGGTGGGTGGAGAGACTGCCGAAATGCCCGGCATGTATGAAGGCGACGATTACGACCTGGCCGGCTTCTGTGTGGGTGTTGCCGAGCGCAGCGAGATCATCGACGGCAGCCGCGTGCAGGCCGGTGACGCTCTGCTGGCGCTGGGCTCTTCGGGCCCGCATTCCAATGGCTATTCACTGATCCGCAAGATTCTCGAGGTCAGCAATGCCAACCTGAGCCAGACCATCGGTGACATCACCCTTGGCGATGCCCTGATGGCCCCGACCCGCATATACGTGAAAAACCTGCTTCAGCTGGCCCGTGAAGTGGATGTTCATGCGCTTTCCCACATCACTGGCGGCGGCTTGCCAGAGAACATTCCCCGGGTCCTGCCTGACGGCCTGGTCGCCGCTATCGACACCGACAGCTGGAAGTTGCCGCCGATATTCCAGTGGCTGAAGGATGCCGGCGGAGTTGCCAGTGAGGAGATGTACCGCACCTTCAACTGCGGCGTGGGCATGATCGTCTGCGTGCCTCCCAATCAGCGTGAGCTGGCAATGGACACCCTGAACGCTCTGGGTGAAAAGGTCTGGCAGATTGGCGTGATTGAATCCGCAGACGACTCAGCCGCCTCGGCCTCTGTTCGCTATGCACCAGGGCTGTTGTCGGTATGAAGGCAGATTCAGTAACCGCACCCCGTATTCTGGTTCTGGCCTCGGGAAGTGGCACCAATCTCCAGGCCCTCATTGACGCCAGCCGGGAACGCGATTTTCCCGGCCAGATCGTGGCCGTAGGCTGCAACCGGCCCCAGGCTTTTGCCCTGGAGCGGGCTGCCCAGGCGAACATCGACACTTTTACCGTAGATCACACCCGCTACGGGTCCCGTGAGGAGTTCGACGGTGCGTTGATGGCAGAAATTCGCCGCCATAACCCGGACCTGATCGTCCTGGCTGGATTCATGCGAATCCTGACTACGGATTTTGTGCGGGCGCTCCGCGGCACCATGCTGAATGTTCACCCCTCGCTGCTGCCGAAGTATACCGGCCTGAATACCCACCAGCGCGCTCTGGAGGCAGGAGACAAGGTGCATGGCGTGTCCATTCATTTCGTCACCGAGGAACTGGATGGCGGCCCGGTCATTGCCCAGGCCGAAGTCAGCGTGGCACCGGACGATACCCCGGAGTCCCTGGCGGAGAAGGTCCAGCAGAAAGAGCATCTGCTTTACCCCATTGTTGTCCGCTGGTTCTGTGAAGGGCGAATTCAATTGGGCACAGACTATGTGGTTTTCGACGGCCAGCCCCTGAACAGACCTCTGGTGCTTCCTGACGACAGTTCCGCAGTCACCGCCTGAAGTAAACTTATCGTCATCTGTGGAAGCATTCAGGCGCGCTAGACTACCCAGGGACAGGAATCCCTGTATTGCGTAACCGGAGAAACCGTATGCCCATGAAACACAGCTCCTCAGCCCGGCTCGTCATGCTGGCCCTGCTGCTTTCTGGCGCAGCCCTGGCCCAGACTGCCGAGGAGACACAGACTACCGAGGAGACAGAGGAGATTCCCCTCCAACCCATGGAACTCAGCTACAACGCATCCATGGATAAGGGCATCTCGCTTAGCGGCAGCGCCCGCCGCATTCTGGAGCAGCAGGACGACGGCACCTGGCGATTTCGCACCGACGTGGACTCCTTTATTGCCGATATCGATGAATCCCTCATTTTTCGCTGGGAGAACAACCGGGTTATCCCTCTGCGTTACCGTTACAAATTGTCCGGCTTCCTGATCAGGGACAGGAAGGAAGCGATCAACTTTGACTGGGACAACATGGTGGTCAGCGGCCACCATGAGGGCGACAAGTTTTCCATGGAGCTGGAGAAAGGCACCCTTGACCCAATGGGCTACCAGCTTCAACTGAGCCAGGACATCAAGGCAGGCAAACGTGAAATGGAATACCGCGTGGTGGACAAGGGCGACTACGACACCGACCGCTTTGCCGTCGTTGATGAGGAAATCCTGAACGCCAACGGCGAGGAAATAAGAACCCTCAAGGCAGAGAAAGTCCGTGACAGCAGCAGCAAACGGCAATCGCTGATGTGGTTCGCACCGGAAAGGAACCACCTGCTGATCCGCTTCCTGCAAGTGGAGCCGGATGGCAGCGAGTATGAATTGACCATCAACGAGGCCACGATTGGCCATTGACCAGCACGCTTCTACGCCCTGGCAGCAGCCCAGACCGACTTCACTTCATCGGCAATGATGCGCAGCCCCTCGGCAACCCGCTCATCGTCCTGGGAATAGGTCACCCGCAGGCATTCGTGGCGATGACGCCAGTCATCCTCCGGCAGCCCCGGGAAGAAATAGTGACCGGACACCACCAGCACACCTCTCTCCTTCAACCTCTGATAAAGCTCCAAGCTGGAAATGGGCAAATCCGGAAACCACAGCCACAGGAACATGGCGCCCTCCGGCTTGTGGACATACCAGCGACAACTGTCTTCGCCCATGGCGTCACGGAATACGGCAACAGCCCGCTCCATCTTCGCCTTGTAGAAGGGGCAGACCACGTCACGGCTCAAGGACAGGATTTCCCCGGAACGCACCAGCGGTTCGGCAAGCATGGCACCAAAGCTGCCAGTGGCCAGATTCATGATGGCATTGATGCCTGACAACGCCTTGATCACTGGTGCTGCGGCGATAACGATACCAGTACGCACAGCCGGCAAACCGAACTTGGAAAGACTCAGGCACAGAATCACCTGCTCATTCCAGTGGGGCGTGGCGTCCACAAACAGCAGGTTCGGGAAGGGTGTGCCGTAGGCGCCATCCACGATCAGCGGAATATTGTGCTGTCGCGCCATGGCTTCCAGCCGGGCCAGCTCTTCGTCGGTTACAACATTGCCGGTGGGATTGGTGGGACGGGAAACGCAGATCGCGCCGGTCTCTCCAGTAACTTCAACCGCATCGAAGTCGACTCGATACTTGAATTCGTGGGCGTCAGTAAACGATATATCGGGTTGCACAGCGTGAAACAGGCCGGGTTCGATCCCTGCGTCGGCGTAACCGATGTATTCCGGCGCCAGTGGCAAAAGGATGTGCTTATGCACACCGTCACCATAGTCACCGCCGAACATGTTGAAGAGCATGAAAAAGGCAGCCTGACTGCCATTGGTTAGAGCGATGTTCTCCGGCTTCAGGCCCCAGCCATACTCCCGGTTCAGCAGCTCTGTCAGCGAGGCGATAAACTGCTTTTCGCCCTGAGGTGGATCGTAAATACCCACCAACCGGCGGGTGTCACCGTCGCTCCGGGCCATATCCCCCAGGATCTGCTGCACCCGCGCCTGGATCTCCGGAATGTGGCCGGGATTTCCGCCCCCCATCATGATCATGTCATCGCCGGATGCGAGGGCATTACCCAGGTCATCCATTAACGAGGTGATGCCCGCATCTGCGGTAAATTTTCGGCCGAACGAAGAGAGTTTCATGATGCGTGTCTGTATCGGTTAAATCGGGTTGTCATTCCAGTGTAGGACAGAGCCGGCATCGCCGCCGGTCAGTCGTTCAGGGAGATGCCAAGATTGCTCACACCATCATTAGCGGCATCCGCGCGGATGCGCTCGACAAACTGACTTGTGGGCGTACGCTGGCGCTTGAGGGCGAGCACCAGCTCACGCTGGAACACCTTGTCCTCTTTCATCAGCGGATGCTGCTCCAGCAGGCGGACCAGTTCGTCCTCTTCCAGATCTTCCCCTTCCGAGAGCTCAATAAAGTTCACCACCGTAGCCGTGGCCATCTGTGATGCTTCGGTCGCGCGATGCTTGCCCGGATTCAACCGGTTCAGCAACGCCTGCTCCAGCAGCTGGCAGAAATCGAAAGCGGGGTATACACCATAGGCATCGTAGGCATTCACATCCGGGGACAGGGCTTCCAGCTTTGCCAGCAGCTGGGGAATGGCCGCCTCGGAGGCGTCTTTTTGCAACATTTCCCAGCCCAGATCTAGCAGTTGTCGCATTTTTGCACCGGTTTTAAGTTCAACGGCGTCCGCAAAAAGGGCGTAATTGGGGAAGGAGCGCTCCGCCAGGGCCATCAGGAAGGTGAATTCCCGCCAGCCCTGCAGTTGTGATACCGCTTTCAGAAACTGATTGGCATTCACTTTGGATCTCTCCTGAGGGTGTTGCTTGCCGGGACCGTGTCTGTGGCCTGGGCGCTCATGCTCGCGGCAGGGTCACACCTGTCTGGCCCAGGTATTTTCCGCCCCGGTCCTTGTAACTGATGTCGCAGATCTCGTCGGACTCGAAAAAGAGCATCTGGGCAACGCCTTCGTTGGCGTAGATTTTGGCCGGCAGGTTGGTGGTGTTGGAAAACTCCAGGGTCACCTGCCCTTCCCACTCCGGCTCCAGCGGTGTGACGTTAACGATGATACCGCAACGGGCGTAAGTGGATTTGCCAAGGCAGATGGTCAGTACACTGCGGGGAATACGAAAGTATTCCACCGTGCGCGCCAGGGCGAAGGAGTTCGGCGGGATGATGCAGACGTCGCCGGTGTAGTTGACGAAGCTGTTGTCGTCGAAGTTCTTCGGGTCCACGGTGGCCGAGTGAACGTTGGTGAAGATCTTGAATTCGTTGCTGCAACGGACATCGTAGCCGTAGCTGGATGTTCCGTAGGATATTACGCGGCCTTTTTCGGTTTCGCGGACCTGATCATACTCGAAGGGCTCGATCATTCCGTGTTCCCGGGACATCCGGCGAATCCAGTGGTCGGATTTGATGCTCATGGGTGACGTCTCGTATCCATAAAAAAGAGAGGCGGTAGTTTACCTGTTCGATTTTTGTCTGTCGAAGCTTTGGGCTTTTGAATCCCACCTCTAGCTTGGGGGCTGCGGCTGCGAAGAGGGCGGGTTTGAAACACGCCCTCTTCGCAGCCGCGATCTGACAGTTTGCGTGGATCAGCCTGTCTACCGGGATCAGTGTTCGGTTACAGATACACTGGAAATGGAACCGGTGAGATTTCTCTCTCTCGTGGACAGTTCCGCGCCTACCCGCCGGGCGATGTCTTTGTAGCGTCTTGCCACTTCCGAGTCGGGTTCCGCCACGACTGAGGGCGTGCCACCGTCGGTCTGTTCGCGGATGGTCATGTGCAGCGGTAGCTGGCCCAGTAACGTGGTGTCGTATTCTTCAGCGATGCGTTCGCCGCCGCCGTGGCCGAACAGGGGTTCTTCGTGGCCGCAGTTGCTGCAGATGTGAACGCTCATGTTTTCCACGACGCCCAATACAGGGATTTCCACTTTGCGGAACATTTCGATGCCTTTCTTACCGTCCAGCAGGGCGATGTCCTGGGGCGTGGTAACGATGACCGCACCGGTAACCGGGACTTTCTGGGCGATGGTTAGCTGGATATCGCCGGTGCCCGGAGGCATGTCGAGGATAAGGTAGTCCAGTTCGTTCCACAGGGTCTGCTGGAGCAGTTGCATGACGGCGCCGCTGACCATGGGGCCGCGCCATACCATGGGGGTTTTGTCGGTGACGACGAAGGCCATGGAGTTGGCCTGCAGGCCATGGGCTTCCATGGGCACGAAGTATTTGTTTTCCCGGGTGTCCGGGCGCTTGCCTTCGGGCACGCCCAGCATCATGCCGATGCTGGGGCCGTAGATGTCGGCGTCGAGGATGCCCACGCGGGCGCCTTCGGCCTGCAGGGCCAGTGCCAGGTTGACGGCGGTGGTGGATTTGCCCACACCGCCCTTTCCGGAGGCAACCGCAATGATGTTTTTCACCCCGGGAACGGACTGGATATCTTTCTGGCCCTTATGGGAGTGGATGCGCTGTCCCACGTGGACATCGACGCTCTCCACGCCTTCAACGTCGTCTAGGGCGTTGGTGAGCAGTTCCTTCAGGGCGCCGGCGATCCCCTTTGAGGGATATGGCAACTCGATCATGACGGTTACCTTGCCATTGTCGTCCGTCGTCAGGGATTTCACCGCGCCCAGTTCATACAGATCCTTGCCCAGGTATGGGTCGCGGTACTGTTTTACCGCAGTTTCCAGTGCGTGCTGTGAAATCTGTGCCATGGGAGTCTCCGGATATAGCGCTGAAAGCAGGTGTTTCGGGTGAAAAAACTTTGCTTGGAAGGTATCATCTGTGCCCGTTTCTGGCCATAAGGAGTTTTGATCCTGAACAAGGCCTGCAAACGCGAACGCCCAACTCCTGACGAATGAAGGTTCGGACCACAACATGACGCAAGCGAGTTCAAAGCAACAGCGCGATATTCTGGTAACCAGCGCCCTGCCGTACGCCAATGGCCCCATCCATCTGGGCCATCTGCTGGAATACATTCAGACCGACATCTGGGTGCGCTATCAGAAAATGCGAGGCCAGAACTGCTACTACGTCTGTGCCGACGACGCTCACGGTACCGCCATCATGCTGCGGGCCGAGCGGGAAGGCATCTCGTCCGAAAACCTGATTGACCGCATACGACAGGAGCACCAGGAGGATTTCGGCGGCTTCCATATCCGCTTCGACAACTATTACACCACCCATTCCGAAGAAAACCGTCAGTTCTCGGAATACATCTACCGCCAGCTGCAGGAAAACGGCCACATTGCCACCCGCAAGATCACCCAGGCGTACGATCCGGAAAAGAACATGTTCCTGGCGGACCGGTTTATCAAGGGCACCTGCCCCAAATGTAAAACCGAAGACCAGTATGGGGACAATTGCGAGGCCTGCGGCGCCACCTATACCCCGGCAGAGCTGATCAACCCGCGCTCGGCGGTGTCCGGCGCCACGCCCATCGAAAAAGAATCCGAGCACTATTTTTTCCGCCTGCCGGCATTTGCGGATTTTCTCGCCAACTGGACCCGCAGTGGCACCCTGCAGCCCCAGGTAGCCAATAAACTGGCAGAGTGGCTGGATGCCGGCCTCCAGGAATGGGATATCAGCCGCGACGCGCCCTACTTCGGTTTCGAGATTCCGGACGCCCCGGGCAAGTACTTCTATGTCTGGCTCGATGCCCCTATCGGCTACCTGGCCAGCTTCAAAAACCTGTGCAACCGGGAAGGCATTGATTTCGAGCACTTCTGGAAAGCGGATTCCACTGCCGAGGTCTACCACTTCATCGGCAAGGACATCATCAACTTCCACGCCCTGTTCTGGCCATCCATGCTCCACAGCGCCGGTTTCCGTACGCCGAGTGCGGTCTGGGCCCATGGTTTCGTGACGGTGAACGGCAAGAAGATGTCCAAGTCCCGCGGCACCTTCATCATGGCCCGCACCTACCTGGATCATCTGAACCCGGAATACCTGCGCTACTACTTCGCCGCCAAACTTACCGGTAGCGTCGATGACATGGACCTGAACCTGGAAGACTTCGCCGCGCGAGTCAACTCGGACCTGGTCGGCAAGGTGGTGAACATTGCCAGCCGCAGTGCCGGGTTTATTACCAAGCGCTTTGATGGCCAGCTAGGCACCGTAACCGAGCACGACAAGCTGAAAGAGTTCATCGATGCCGGCGATGAAATCGCGGACTTTTACGAAGGCCGGGAATTCGGCCGTGCCATGCGGCGCATCATGGAGCTGGCGGATGTCGCCAACCAGTATGTAAACGATGAGCAACCCTGGGTGATTGCCAAGCAGGAAGGCCAGGATGACAACCTGCAGGCCATCTGCACCAATGCCATCAACATGTTCCATCTTCTGATGACCTACCTGGCACCGGTACTGCCGGAAACCGCGAAAGCCTCGGAGGCGTTCCTGAAGGCGCCGCTGGACTGGAACAAACGGGAAGAGCGGCTGGAGAACCACGGCATCAACAAGTTCAAGCCACTGATGAACCGCGTCGATATGACCCAGATCGAGAAGATGCTTGACGCCTCGAAGGAAGAATTGCCTGCAGCGACGGGACAGAAAGCGCCAGAAGCCAATCTTGAGCCCATCGCCGACGAGATAGAATTCGGGGATTTCGCGAAAGTGGATCTTCGGGTTGTTAAAATAGTCAAAGCTGAGCATGTGGAAGGCGCGGACAAGCTTCTTCGCCTGACCCTTGACGTGGGGCATGGCGAACGCAATGTGTTTGCTGGTATCAAGTCTGCGTACAAGCCAGAGGATCTGGAAGGGCGGCTGACGGTGATGGTTGCCAACCTCAAGCCAAGGAAAATGAAGTTCGGGATGTCCGAAGGTATGGTTCTGGCGGCAGGGCCGGGGGGCAAGGATATCTTTATCCTGTCTCCCGACTCCGGCGCTATCCCCGGCATGCGGATCATGTAACAGGATGGGGTTCCAGCAAGTGACGGAGCAGGGCTGATGACTGAGTATCTGCTGATCCTGGTCAGCACCATACTGGTGAACAATTTTGTGCTGGTGCAGTTCCTGGGGCTCTGCCCCTTCATGGGCGTGTCCGGAAAACTGGAAACCGCCATGGGTATGTCGCTTGCCACCACCTTTGTGCTCACCCTCGCGTCAGTGTGCAGCTATCTGGCTTATACCTATCTGCTGGAACCGCTTGACCTCGCATTTCTGAGAACGATTACCTTTATTCTGGTCATCGCTGTAGTGGTACAGTTCACGGAAATGGTGGTTCGCAAGACCAGCCCCCTGCTCTACCGGGTACTGGGCATCTTCCTGCCACTGATCACTACCAACTGCGCCGTTCTCGGCGTTGCACTGCTCAACATCAACAAAAACAACAACTTCGTGGAGTCTGTCCTTTACGGTTTTGGCGCCGCAGCGGGTTTTTCCCTGGTACTGGTGCTGTTCGCTGCCATGAGGGAACGTATTGCTGTAGCCGATGTGCCGGTTGCCTTCCGGGGCGCCGCCATTGGTATGGTAACGGCTGGGTTGATGTCACTGGCTTTCCTGGGTTTTACCGGCCTGGTCAGCGTCTGACGGAGCGTTTTTGTTATGTGGACGAGCATACTGATTGCCGTACTGGTTCTGCTCGCGCTGGCCGTGGTCTTTGGCGGCCTTCTGGGCTTTGCTGCCGAACGTTTCCGGGTTGAAGGTAATCCTCTGGTAGACCAGATCGATTCCCTGCTACCCCAGACCCAATGCGGTCAATGCGGCTATCCCGGCTGCCGCCCCTACGCTGAGTCCATTGCCAACGGCGGGCCCATCAACAAGTGTCCCCCTGGCGGTGAAACCACCATCAAGGCCCTGGCGGACCTGCTGGATGTGGAGCCCGAACCGCTGGATGCGGAACACGGTGTGGAACAGGCCAAGCGCGTCGCGGTTATCCGTGAAGATGAATGTATCGGATGCACCAAGTGCATCCAGGCGTGTCCGGTGGACGCCATCCTGGGTGCGGCAAAACATATGCACACGGTCATCGAGAGCGAGTGCACCGGTTGTGACCTCTGCGTGGAACCCTGCCCGGTGGATTGCATCGACATGGTAACCGTGGAGCCGGACATCCGCTCGTGGACCTGGACGCCGCCCGGTTCGGGCGTGATCGCCACCGATCGCCAGGGAGCCAGCGCCTGATGACACAGCTCTGGGACTTCTCCGGCGGCATCCATCCGGCCGAAAACAAGCACATTTCCACTGCCAGACCCATCACCAGGGCGGGTATTCCCGAGTTGCTGGTGTTGCCGCTACAGCAACACATCGGCGATCCGGCTGAGGCCTGCGTGGAAGTGGGGGAACGGGTTCTGAAGGGTCAGAAGATTGCCGACGTTACCGGCGGCATGGGTGTTCCCGTCCATGCCCCCACTTCCGGCACCATCGAATCCGTCAGCCTGCAACCGGTTCCTCACCCTTCCGGTATGAGCGACTGGTGCATTACCCTCCGGCCCGACGGCAAGGATGAGTGGACAACTCTCAGCCCTGTCGCCAACTTCCGCGAACTGGAGCGGGAAGCCGTTCTGGACCTGATCCGGGAAGCAGGTATATCAGGCATGGGGGGCGCAGGCTTCCCGACCAGCATCAAGCTGCGTCCGCCGAAAGACCGTAAAGTGAACACGCTGATTCTCAACGGTGCCGAATGCGAGCCCTATATCACCGCCGACGATATGTCGATGCGGGAAAAGGCAGACGAGATCCTCGCCGGCTTACGGATCATGGCATGGCTGCTGCGCCCGGAGCGCTGCGTAATTGCTGTGGAGGACAACAAACCGGAGGCCATTGCAGCGCTCAGGAAAGCCGCCGAGGGCACACAGACTGAAATTGCAGTCATCCCCACCAAGTACCCGTCCGGTGGCGAAAAACAGCTTATTCAGATCCTCACCGGTATGGAAGTGCCCAGCGGTGGCATACCGGCCGATATCGGCGTGATGTGTCAGAACGTGGGTACTGCTATCGCTGTAGGCAGAGCCGTTTTTAACGGTGAGCCTCTGATTTCTCGCGTCACCACCGTTACTGGCCAGGCGGTGGCCGATCCGGGCAATTTCGAGGTGTTGATTGGTACGCCAATTGACTACCTGCTGGCGCAGGCGCGACTGGACGAGAATGCGCTTCACCGTCTGGTATTGGGGGGGCCGATGATGGGCTACACCCTTGAGACTCCGGCCGTTCCGGTGGTGAAAACCAGCAACTGCGTGATTGCAGCCACCGCCGCGGAACTACCTGACCCCGCGCCAGAGCAACCCTGTATCCGTTGTGGGGCATGCGCCGAAGCATGCCCCATGGAGCTGCTGCCCCAGCAGCTGTTCTGGTACTCCAGAGCTGGTGAGCTCGACAAGGCCGAGCATCTGAACCTGTTTGACTGCATTGAGTGTGGCATCTGTTCCTATGTCTGCCCCAGCTCCATTCCCCTGGTGCAGTATTACCGTGCCGCCAAAGGCGAAATCCGGGTACAGCAGGCCGAACAGCTGAAGGCCGACCGCGCCCGTGAACGTTTTGAGGCCCGCCAGGCAAGACTGGAGCGGGAAAAGCAGGAGAAAGAACAGCGCCGAAAGGAGCGGGCAAAGGCAGCCGCCGAAGCTCAGGCGAAGAAACAGGCAGAAGCCGAAAAAGCCGAGTCCCAGGGCCAGCCTGCAGACGAACGCGCCGCCAGAGCAGCTCAGGTTCAGGAAGCCCTGGCCCGCAAAAAGGCCAAAGCACCACAGTCGGCGGAAGCAGACAGCAAGAGCCGTGATGAGACTGAAAGCCAGCCGGCACCGGATATAGAGGCGCTGGAAAAACAGCTCAGCCAGGCCACGGCCAAGCTCAACACCATGCAGAGCATGCTGGATGATGCAAAAGCGGAAAATGCTGACAACGTCGAGAAACTGGAGCGGGCCGTCACCAAGAACCACGACCGGGTGAAAAGGGCAGAAGAGGCTCTGGCCGAAGCCCGGCGATACGCAGAAGCCACCGAAGCCCAAACGACTGACACATGATGAACAGGCCCAAACGTTAATGGCACTTGCTCAACAGTCTTCTCCCCATGCCCGAAATGCCCGCTCCACGTCGCAGGTGATGCTGTGGGTGATACTGGCCGCCCTGCCCGGCCTGCTTGCACAAACCCTGTTCTTTGGCTGGGGCAACCTGATCAACGTGGTGTGGTGTATTGCCGTGGCTCTTGCCGCCGAAGCCGCTATCCTGAAGATTCGTAAGCGCCCAGTGGCCTTCTTCCTGAAAGACAACACTGCGGCGGTCACTGGCCTCCTGCTGGGACTCTCTCTACCGCAGTTCGCCCCCTGGTGGGTATCGGCCGTGGCGGTTATTGCGGCTATTGTCATGGCCAAACAGCTCTACGGCGGCCTGGGCTCCAATCCGTTCAACCCCGCAATGGTAGGCTATGCCCTGGTGCTGATTTCCTTCCCGGTGGCCATGACCACCAACTGGGCCCAGCCTGGCCTGCTGTGGGAAACCGCCCCGGGGTTCGGGGAAACCCTGAGCATGATCGCCTCCAGCCAGCAAACGGTGGTGGACGCTTACACCATGGCCACGCCTCTGGATGAGTACAAACACAAGATTGCTACCCATACCGCGGCAGAAGTGCTTGAGCACCCCACCTTTGGCGAAGGCGTCGCCCGGGGATGGGAATGGGTTAACGCTGCTTTTCTGGCCGGTGGCCTCGTTCTCATCGGCCTGAGGATCATTACCTGGCACATTCCTGTCAGTATGCTTGCTGGCCTGGTCGTCATGAGTCTTGCCTTCGGCAGTAATGCCGATCAATACGCGCCCCTGTCCATCCACCTGCTGGCAGGGGGTACCATGCTGGGGGCGTTTTTCATTGCCACCGACCCGGTATCTTCCGCTTCCAGTCATCAGGGCAAGCTGATCTACGGTGCCGGCATTGGTGTTCTGGTCTACCTGATTCGCACCTGGGGCGCCTACCCGGACGCGGTGGCTTTCAGTGTGCTGCTGATGAACTTTGCCGTGCCGTTTATCGATCACTACACGCCACCGCGCACCTATGGGCACCACAAGCCCCGGCGCGGCATTCCCGGCAAGTCTCAGGGGTAAGTCATGGCAGCACTCGCACAGTCCATCCGTCGCAACGCCATTGGCCTTGGCCTGTTTGCCATCATTACCGGCGGAACCATTGCGGTAACCCAGGTGATGACGGCCGAACGCATAGAGGAACAGGCCGCCCGCGCAGAGGCAAAGGCCCTGTTTGAAATCATTCCGGAGAGTGAGCATGACAACAATCTGCTCACTGACACCGTTGAGCTTCCCGCCAACAAACGGTTGGATTCCGGGGAGCCGGTCACCGCATGGGTCGCGCGCCGCAACGGTCGACCAACGGGCCTGATCATGCCGGTGGTGGCACCTGACGGTTACTCGGGCGACATTCACCTGCTGGTTGGTGTGAATCTGGAGGGCGAAATACTGGGCGTGAGAGTCACCAGTCATCGTGAGACGCCCGGTCTCGGGGACCGCATAGAAACCAAGAAATCCGACTGGATTCATTCGTTCACCGGCCGTTCTCTCGGGAACCCTGAACCAAAACGCTGGAACGTCAAGAAAAATGGCGGTGTGTTCGATCAGTTCACTGGTGCCACCATTTCCCCGAGGGCTGTCGTAAAGGCCGTACAGAAATCCCTAATCTATTTCCGCGAACACCGCAGTGACATTCGCGACATCCTGAACGAGCCGGCGTCACCCCGGAAAAACCCCCTTACCCCGGAAGAGATCGCCGGTCAGACACCAGAACGGGAGCATTCGTAATATGGCGACCAAACCCAGTTCAGAGATCATCCGTGACGGTTTGTGGACCAACAACCCGGCCCTGGTTCAGGTGCTGGGCCTGTGCCCCCTGCTAGCGGTAACCAGTACCGTGGTCAATGCCATTGGTCTCGGGCTCGCCACCCTGCTGGTACTCACAGGCTCAAACCTGGCGGTCTCGCTGATTCGAAACTTTGTCAGTGAGTCGGTACGCCTGCCGGCCTTTGTGATGATCATCGCTTCGTTCGTCACCTGCGCAGAACTGCTGATGCAGGCCTATACCTATGAGCTCTACCAGATATTGGGCATATTCATCCCGCTGATCGTGACCAATTGCGCCATTCTCGGCCGCGCTGACGCCTTTGCCTCCAAGAACCCACCCCTGCCTGCGGCACTGGACGGCGCCATGATGGGTATCGGGTTTCTGGTAGTGCTGGTTCTCCTTGGCGCCATGCGGGAACTGGTTGGTCAGGGCACCCTGTTTGTCGATATGGACTTGCTTCTGGGCCCCATGGCCGAAGACTGGGGCTTCCACCCACTGGAGCAGTATCCGGATGTGCTGTTCATGGTTCTGCCACCCGGTGCATTTGTCGGGCTCGGGCTTCTCATTGCCCTCAAGAACGGCATCGACAATCATATCAAGGCCCGCCGCAAGGCAGCCGAACCCGTGGTGGCCGGCAGCAAGCGAGTACGAGTGACAGGCCATGTTTCCTGATCAGCCCGTGACCACCTTTCAGATAGCGGATTGCCCATGAACAAGGAAAAACGTACCGAAATATTCACCCGTCTCCGGGACGCTAACCCCACACCGACAACCGAGCTGAACTACTCCAGCCCGTTCGAACTGCTGATCGCCGTGATCCTATCAGCCCAGGCAACCGACGTCGGTGTGAACAAGGCAACAGCAAAACTCTTCCCGGTCGCCAACACACCGGAGAAAATCCTTGCGCTGGGAGTGGACGGGCTGAAAGAGTACATCAAGACCATCGGGCTTTTTAACAGCAAGGCTGAGAACGTCATCAAGACCTGTCGGGCGCTGATTGAGAAGCATGGAGGCGAGGTTCCCGATAACCGGGAAGATCTGGAAGCGCTGCCGGGTGTGGGCCGGAAAACCGCCAATGTGGTGCTGAACACTGCCTTTGGGCAACCGGCCATGGCAGTGGATACGCACATTTTCCGAGTGTCCAACCGTACCGGTATTGCCCCGGGCAAGAATGTTCTGGAAGTGGAAAAGCGCCTGATGCGCGTGGTGCCGAAGGAGTTCCTGCTGGACGCCCACCACTGGCTGATCCTGCACGGACGCTATACCTGTACCGCGCGAAAGCCCAGGTGCGGCTCCTGTATTATCGAGGATCTTTGCGAATACAAATACAAAAGAGACTATATGGAGTGAAGCCGGGCCCCACTCATGGGGGCTCCGGCTTCTACCGGGCTGTTATCGCTGGCCCAGCATTTTCTCTTTCAGGTCTTTCTGGGCAGGCTCATCTGAAAGCCAGATACCAAACAGAGCCTTCTTGAATTCCAGGTCACCGATGGTGGCGCGCTCCTCGCCATTTTTCAGCACACGCACGCCCTCACCCGGAAGGTAGACCAGATCAAAGACGTCACCGTCATTGATCTCCTCGGAAAATACGTCGAGAAATGCGTCCACATCATCCTGGATTGCCGACAGGCCACCCCCTGTGGAGTTCTCAAAACCCTCCATGGTGGCAGACTTCATTTTGTCGCTGGTGATCATCCCGGAAATAATGTGAAGGGTAATGGCCTGGGGCTCGTCCGCATTGATAATGGCCTGGCCATCGTCAATGGTCTCCGGCACATACAGACCACCGATGTACAGATCCATAAACCACTTTGAGCGGGTACCCGCGCCGTTTAGTTTCAACTCGGTGTCCATCGCCGAGTAGGTATCCGGCAGGTCCACGCCCTCTATAGTCAGAGCGGAAGCCGGGGCTGACAGGGCTGCGGTCAGCAGCAGTGAGGCAAATCCTGTTGATAGAGCCTTTTTCATCGTCCTTTCCTTATTGATCATTATTATTGAATGTCTCGTGATTATTTGCCGGAGTTCGACACCCTTATCCCACCCCGGCCAGGCAAGTTTAACAGGGAGCAAACCACCCCTTACGCCGGCTGGTTCTCATTTGGCAACGCAAAAAAAAACCGGCGCGCGTAGCGGGCCGGTTTTTTTGCTGGGCAGAACCAGTTATTTGAAAAGCATGGTTCCGGACAGTCCTTCTTTCTCCAGAATTTCCCGCAGGCGGCGGAGCGCCTCCACCTGGATCTGGCGAACCCGCTCACGGGTCAGGCCAATCTCCTGCCCCACTTCTTCAAGAGTACTGATGGGGTAACCTCTCAGACCAAAACGACGGGAGAGCACTTCCTGTTGCTTGTCACTGAGCTGGTCAATCCACTTCTCAACACAGGAACACATGTTGTTATCCTGCAGAAGATCGGCCGGGTCTGATGCGCCTTCATCCGCAACGGTATCCAGCAGTGACTTCTCTCCGCCGCTACCGATAGGGGTGTCCATGGAGGCAACACGCTCATTCAAACCGAGCATCCGCTTCACATCAGAGACCGGCTTATCCACCATGGTTGCGATTTCTTCTGCCGAAGGCTCATGGTCCAGTTTCTGGGTGAGTTCTCTGGCCGCCCGCAGGTAGAGATTGAGCTCCTTGACCACATGAATGGGAAGACGAATGGTGCGGGTCTGATTCATGATGGCCCGCTCAATGGTCTGGCGAATCCACCAGGTGGCGTAAGTGGAAAAGCGGAATCCGCGTTCGGGATCAAACTTTTCCACGGCCCGGATCAGCCCCAGATTTCCTTCTTCGATTAGATCCAGCAACGTTAAACCACGGTTCACATAACGACGGGCAATCTTGACGACCAGACGAAGGTTACTCTCGATCATGCGTTTGCGACCGGACTCTTCGCCCTTGCGGGCAAGCCGCGCAAAATAGACTTCTTCTTCCGGTGTAAGTAGTGGAGAAAACCCGATTTCATTGAGATAGAGCTGGGTGGCATCCAGCTGTTTCTGGCTGGTGAAATAACGGCCCTGGGCCGGAATTCCGTCTTCTGTTTCGACCGCCTCGGTTTCGGCAGCTTCTTTTTCTACTTTGTCTTCTGCTAACAGTGGATCGTCGGCATCCTCGACGTCGGATACACGATCGATGATGAGTTCTTCATGTTCTGCTGACATAACTCTTGCCCCGCCTTTCAATCATCCTGGATATTCGCTCACGTATTCTTGTTATTGCGAGCGCCTGCTGTTTATTCGTTTTCTTGTTCAGGACATCTATTGCTAGCTGTGGCGATTATCACACCACCAATTCTTGTTTTGGTGTTGAGTGTCTATGATGCCGGCTTCAGGTTTTGTGTCGCAAGTCCGTCTCATCGGGATGGGAGGTAGTGCATGGGGTCGACAGGATTGCCATTTTTCCGGATTTCAAAATGCAACCTTGGCCGATCCGTGCCGCTGGTTCCCAGTTCAGCGATGACCTGTCCGGCTTTTACATCCTCCCCTTCCTGCACCAGAATCTTCCGGTTATGTGCGTAAGCACTCAAATAGTGCTCGTTGTGGTTCACTATAATCAGATTGCCGTAGCCAAGTAACCCGCTTCCGGCATAGACGACGTTACCACTTGCCGCCGCTCTTACAGAGTCTCCTTCTTTTCCAGCAATATCAATACCTTTATTGACTTTCCCGGATGTCGAATAACCTGCAATTACGGTGCCAACGTGTGGCCAGCGCCAGGCGATACTGGCAACTGTCTGCGTCTGTCCGGTTATCGGCGAAGACCTGTCCGGTGCCTTCGAAACCGACGGTCTGGATTCCGATTGCGGCTCCTGCTGACGGGAGACACTGGGGGCAGAACGCTGGGGCGACGAAGAGGCTGCTTTCCTGTTGCTGCTCCGATTGTCTCCGGATGATGTTACATTTCCGCGAACATCAAGCCTTAGCACCTGTCCCGCCTTCAGGTTATAGGGAGATGTCATGTTGTTCGCATCACCAAGTTCACGGTAATCCCGGCCATACCGCCAGGCGATGCTATAGAGGGTTTCGCCTGGCTTGACCACATGACGCCCCCAGTACACAGGCGGGTTATAGCGGTCGTCCTGGTAAATGGCCTGGGTATTACAGCCAGTCAGCAGTACTGGCATCAACAACAGGCAGGACAGAATAAAGGGGAAGGCAAGGTAGCGTGCGCGCTTTTTCGAGCACGAAAGGACAGGGGCACCGGAGGGGAGCCGCGGGAGGGCTGCCTTTGCAGCGGTAATAAACCCACGCACTGATCTAAAAAGAATAAAAATATGCCCGTTATTGAAAATTCGTATAAAAAATACGGCAGTTTATAAAGTGTTGTAAGTAACCTACTAATTTATTGCATATTTTGGACGGGAAGCCAAGTTACCTGCCTGTTGCTTTTGTTACCGCCAGAAACACCCTTGATGAGCAAAAAGTAACACTTTGTCCCGACACACCAGTGAACAGTGTCACAAATCCGACCGGGATGCGGCTTTCCTGACCTCAACCGTCAGGCAGTTCTATTACTGCCGGCCCACTCTACCAGCAATACCAGTAACAGCCCCACCGAAGCGCAGAGTAATGCCAGTAACAGCTGTGGATCCTGCCCCGTCATCTCAGCATAGCCCAACGGACTGATGCTCGCCTCGTTAAGCGGAACCAGCTCGCCAGCGCTGTTGGTCCGCCAGCTCAGGGTTTCTTTCCAGGGCCATACCTTGTTCAGAGCTCCCACCATAAACCCGGTAAGCAGGGCCAGAACCGGATCGTGAAAATGCCGGAATGCCCAGGTAATAAGCCGGGCAACAGACAGCAGCCCTACCAGGCAGCCGCTCATGAAAATCAACAGGGTGGAAATATCCAGTGCGCGTATGGCATCCAGCACCGGAACATACATACCCAGAATGACCAGTATGAAGCTGCCCGATATACCGGGAAGTATCATGGCGCAGATGGCCAGGGCACCGGCGCCAAAAAATACCAGAGAGGAGGGTGCAAGCTCACTGGCGGGTAATGTAGTGATCCACCAGGCAAATACGGTCCCGGCAAGTAACGGCAACAGTAGAGCTGGCCTGTAATGGCGGACCTGACGACCCACATGCCATACGGAAGCGACGATCAGGCCAAAGAAGAAGCTCCAGATAAGAATGGGATATTCCGCCAGGATAAAGCTGATGGCCGACGCCAGGGTGGCGATGCTGCCAATGATGCCCGCTAACAATGCCAGCAGGAAGGAGCCGTCACAGGCCTGCCAGAATGCCTTTAACTGGCCCCGGAACAGGTGCCGGTAAACCGCCTGGGGAGCCGCCCCGATTGCCTCCAGAAGCCTGAAATAGATGCCGGTAATGAAGGCAATGGTTCCCCCGGAAACACCCGGAACGATATCGGCAGCTCCCATGGCCATGCCCCGGAGGAATACAGCAAATGGATGGTGGTTCCGGGCCGGTTCTGTGGAGTCTTGTCGCTGGGGCTCTGAGATCACCGCACAACCCCGCCCAAAAGGGGCACAAAGCGCACCGGCTCGATCTCTGTGGTTTCAAACCGATCACCATGACGAACCATTTCCACCAGCATCTGGGTTCCCTCACCTATCGGGGCCACGATTACGCCACCATCCGCCAGCTGATCTTTCAGCTCGGAAGGAATTTCCCGCGGCGCAGCTGTCACGATGATACCGTCGAATGGGCCCTGATCTGGCCAGCCCATGCCACCGTCGGCATGCTTGAGCATGACATTGCGCAGACCGAGCTGGCGGAGCCGGTCCCGGGCCCTGTCCTGTAGCGGCCGGATTCGCTCAACACTGAACACCTGATCCACCAGCCGGGCCAGGATCGCTGTCTGATAACCGGACCCGGTCCCCAGCTCCAGTACTTTACGTGGCGCGTGGCGCAACAGGGATTCTGTCATTCGCGCCACAATGTAAGGCTGGGACAGAGTCTGGCTATAGCCAATGGGTAATGAGGTGTCTTCATAGGCCCGATGGGCCAGGGCTTCATCCAGAAAAATGTGGCGCGGAGTATCCGACATTGCCTGCAACACCTGCTCGTCTGCTATGCCGGCTTCCCTCAACCTCTGTATCAATCGCATTCGGGTTCTGCGGGAAGTCATTCCGATGCCGTCGATCTGTGCGACCATCAGCGCCCCTCCCGTTCCGACAGCAGACCGACCCACTCCCTCAGGGACGAGAGCACTTCGTGGCGGGTCATATCCACCTGGACCGGGGTAATGGACACATACTTCTCACGGACAGCGTTAAAATCGGTACCGGGGCCCGCATCACTGCCTTCGCCGGCAGCACCAATCCAGTAACGGGCCTTGCCGCGGGGACAGGTCATGGGTACCGCTCCCTCGGCACGATCACGATGCCCCAGGCGGGTTACACGGAAACCCGCGAGCTCTTCCCAGGGAACATCGGGGACATTCACATTGAGTATACAGCGAGGGCCCAGTTTCAGCGGGGCCTGGCTCTCCAGCAATACCCGAACAACCCTGGCAGCCGTTTCGTAGTGAAAGCGCCCTTCATTGACCAGTGACACTGCGATGGCAGGCAGGCCCAGATTCCTGCCCTCGGTGGCAGCGGCAACGGTTCCGGAGTAGATGATGTCATCCCCGAGGTTGGCGTGAGTATTGATTCCCGACACAACCCGATCAAACGGTTCGTCAAACAGACCGTTCACCCCAAGATGGACACAGTCCGTCGGGGTTCCATCAACGGAGCGGAAGCCGTTTGGGTGATCCTCCACCGTTAATGGGCGGTTGAGCGTTAATGCGTTGCTTGCGCCACTATGGTCGCGATCCGGCGCTACAACCTCCAGATCCCCCACTCCGACAAGCCCTTCATAAAGCGCCTGCAGACCGGGTGAATGAACGCCATCATCATTGGACAACAGAATTCGCACAATATTCTCCGCTAGCCTTGATTCCCCGCTTCCGCCTTTCCGTTCCGGAAAGTGGCGCCGGGTGTTTTATTGTCGGGGGTCTCGCGCCCCTTTTTTTAACCGGGAAGCATCAGTCCCTCCCGGCAACCCTCGTTGCATCCGTTATCTCGAACACATCGCTCACCAAGCTGGTTGCGTACTGCCCCGGTGCAAGCCAGAACTTCAGCAGCAGTTGATCGCCCCCCTGCCATTGCCAGTCGAGCGCTGCCGGCAACATTTTCAGCGGCCGGCGTTCCGGCTGCATGCGGGTAGTTGCAAACACCGCCGCCAGCTGGGGATGCTGGGCAATCACCGCCCGTTCAAGCTCGCCCTGGGCTGACACCGCAGCGGTTCCACCGTCTCCCCACAGGGGGCCTGTCACCATTATATCGTGACTATCGCTGGTGCCGGGTTCACCCTCCATCGGGTCCAGCCAGGTACCATTGCGCACCCGTAAGGCAAGCACTTCATTAAACAGCCACGAGCGAGCCGCCGAAAAGTACAATACGTTTTTACTGTCGCTACTGCCAGAGGTTGACCGCCCTCTTCCGCGCTTTTTGGCATTGCGGGCGCCACGACGATTCAGCCTTGACGGATCCATGGTCAGTGCCCGATCCAGGTTGGCTCCGCCATGGCCAAATCTCTGCGGCCCGAAATAGTTCGGACATCCCACATCCCGTAAACGGGTCAATGCCTGGTCAACGGCCGCCTGGTCGCCCGACACGTCCCTCAGCACCACCTCAAAGTAGTTGCCGCTGTGATCCCCCCGCCGCAACTTCCGGGCCTGACGATGGTGCGCCAGAACCCGCCAGTTTCCGGCCACTGCGCTCAGGAAGGTGGCGTCGTCATCCTCCTGGCCCGGTCGGTAAATACTGAACCATTGGCGGGTGACAGCATGGCGGTCCTTCAGACCACAAAAACCCACATCGAAATGGCGGCAACCGGAAAGGGTCGCCAGTTGACGTGCAACATAATCGGTATTGTCACCGTTTTTTTCGAGCCGCACACAGAGATGCTCACCACCGTTCGTCAGTGCTTCCGGTAATGGCAGGTCTTCATCAACCAGAAAATCCTCGGGGCAGGTCTTGAGCACGGCACTGGCCACTCGTCCTCCGCCGGAGGTCGGCCAGTCCGTGCGCCAGCCGGATTTCTCCGTTGTGGTGTCCGGGGTGTCAATCATGAGGCTGTCGCTTCGAGCAGACAGATGGCCTGGCAGGCGATGCCTTCACCCCGGCCGGTAAAGCCAAGCTTTTCGGATGTGGTTGCCTTGACGCTGACCCTGCTGGCCGGAATACCAAGGTCTTCCGCAATGTTAAGCCGCATGGCTTCAATGTGGGGCGCCATTTTCGGTGCCTGGGCAATAATGGTCGCATCCACATTGCCAACCCCAAAGCCCTCATCCGCGACGCGCCCTACAACCCTGCGCAGAAGATCCCGGCTATCAGCACCGGCCCATTCATCACTGGTATCCGGAAACAGATGACCGATGTCGCCAAGCGCTGCCGCTCCCAGCAACGCGTCTGCAAGGGCATGCAACAGTACATCTCCGTCAGAGTGGGCCCTGAGGCCCTGACTGAACGGAATAGGGACACCTCCAAGGGTTACCTGATCGCCCTCGCAAAACGCGTGGACATCGAAGCCTTGCCCGATTCGCATAGTGTTATTTCCTTTTCAAGATAAAGCCGGCAAGGGCCAGATCAGCGGGTACGGTAACCTTGATGTTATCCGGTCTCCCCTCCACGATACAGGGGTTCTGGCCGGCATATTCGATTGCAGAGGCCTCATCCGTTACCGGGTACCCTGCGTCAATAGCACTCTCAAGCGCCCGCTTCAAAGCCAGGAAACGGAACATCTGGGGGGTAAGCGCGCGCCAAAGGTCACGACGGTCTACCGTTGTTTCAACCTCGCGGCTCCCGGGCCCGGTCCGTTTGAGGGTATCGGCCACCGGCGTTGCCAACAGGCCTCCTACGGGGTGATCACCCAGCTCGGACAACAGACGCCTAAGATCATCGGGATGAAGGCAGGGACGGGCTGCGTCATGAACCAGCACCCAGTCATCATCATCGGCGCGTTCTGACAACGCATCCAGGGCGGCCAGTACTGATGCTGCACGCTCTGACCCACCGATACACGCACTGATACGGGGGTCCTTGCTGGCGTCCGTTTCCGGCCACCACCGGTCGTTGGCCCCTGTAGCCACCACACATCCGGAGAAAGCAGCGTTGTCCAGCAACCGGGAAAGCGTGATGTCGACAATAAAACGCTGGCCCAGCCGGAGGTACTGTTTGGGACAATCAGCCTGCATGCGCTGACCGGAGCCTGCGGCGGGAACAATCAGCCAGTAGCGGGGTTTACTCATGAACGTGGCCGGCTTTAACAGGTCGGACTTGTGGCTGATTACTGCTCAACCACCAGGAAGAAGGTTTCATCGTTACGGATCAATCCCAGATTCATTCGCGCCCGCTCCTCTACCGCGCCCTTCTCTCCCCGGAGATTGCGGACTTCGGCATAGAGACGCTCATTCCGTACTGCCAGCTCGGCGTTTTCCTCGCGCTGCTCTGCGATCGCCTTCTCCAGCCCCCACACCTGGGCAAAGCTGCCTTCCCCGACCCACAGGCGCACCTGCAGCAGGAGAATGAGAATAATCATGATGGACCAGAGCAACTTCATTGCGAATTCCGTTTACGACACACCAACCGAGTGTTGAGTATAGACCTTAGTGTAGATTAGCAACAAGTTCTGCTAACCGGTTGTACAAAAAGGCCATCGTGCCTCTCAATTTCAGAACCACGATGGCCTTTTGAGGCCTGTTACCTGCCAGCGTCCTGCCGGACAGGCAAACCTGATAACGGGACGGTCAGCCCTGGCCCTTGATCTCACTCAGGCCACGATAGGGCGCCTTGCCATCCAGTGCTTCCTCGATACGAAGCAGCTGGTTGTACTTGGCAACCCTATCGGAGCGGCACAGCGAACCGGTCTTGATCTGGCCTGCACAGGTGGCAACGGCCAGATCGGCAATGGTGGTGTCCTCGGTCTCACCGGAACGGTGGGAAATAACAGCCGTGTAGCCTGCATCCTGGGCCATTTTGATGGCATCCAGGGTTTCACTCAGGCTGCCGATCTGGTTGAACTTGATCAGGATGGAGTTGGCAATGCTCTTGTCGATCCCCTGCTTGAGGATTTTGGTATTGGTAACGAACAGGTCATCACCCACGAGTTGAACCTTGCTACCCAGCTTCTCGGTGAGCACTTTCCAGCCGTCCCAGTCACTCTCGTCCATACCGTCTTCAATGGACACAATGGGATAACGCTCGCACAGCCCTGCCAGGTAATCGGCAAAACCGGCGGAATCGAAGGACTTACCCTCACCGGACAGCTGGTACTGGCCATCCTTGTAGAACTCGGAAGACGCACAGTCCAGAGCGAGAGTCACATCGGTACCCAGCTTGTAACCGGCTTTCTCCACTGCTTCCTGAATCACTGCCAGAGCGCCTTCGTTGGAAGGCAGGTCCGGTGCGAAACCACCTTCGTCACCCACCGCTGTGTTCAGGCCTTTGGCGTTGAGAACCTTCTTCAGCGCGTGGAAAATCTCAGCACCGATACGCAGGGCCTCGGCAAACGACTTGGCCGCCACCGGCTGGATCATGAACTCCTGGATATCAACGTTATTGTCCGCGTGCTCGCCGCCGTTGAGGATATTCATCATCGGCACCGGCATGCTGTACTTGCCGGAAGTGCCGTTCAGGTCTGCAATGTGGGCATACAGCGGCTTGCCCAGTGACGCAGCGGCGGCCTTGGCGGCGGCCAGTGAAACCGCCAGAATCGCGTTGGCACCCAGGTTGGCTTTGTTCTCTGTGCCGTCCAGCTCCAGCATGATGTTGTCCAGAGCACGCTGGTCAGCCGCATCTTTACCAATCAAAGCGTCACGGATTTTGGTGTTCACCGCTTCAACAGCCTTCAGAACACCTTTGCCCAGATAGCGATTTGCATCTTTGTCCCTTAGCTCCAGGGCTTCACGGGAACCAGTGGAAGCACCGGAGGGCGCGCAGGCACTACCAATGGTTCCATCCTCAAGGATAACGTCTGCTTCAACCGTGGGATTTCCACGGGAATCCAGTACCTCACGGCCTTTAATGTTGGCAATCTTGGTCATTCTTCTCTGTCTCCAAGTTTGATTTCAAATTTGGGAGTAAGAGCGAGCGGGAACGGCCCTACGAAAAACGCTACAAGCACATCCATGTGCGCTTGGGCTCCGCCATCCATGGCTCCGCACATTTTCGTAGGGCCGTTCCCGCTCACTCCCATAGTCCTTCTGGAACGCAAAAACCGCCAATCAGGCGGTATCGAGAGGCTTAAAGCTTTTAACAAGATCATCCACAGCTTTGACTCGCTGAAGAAACTGCTCCAACTGACTCAGTCGCAACGCACACGGACCGTCGCACTTGGCTTTATCCGGATCGGGATGCGCTTCCAGGAACAGTCCGGCCAGGCCCTGAGACATACCCGCCAGGGCCAGATCGGTCACCTGCGCGCGCCGGCCGCCGGCTGAATCAGCACGCCCACCCGGCATCTGCAAAGAGTGGGTCACGTCGAACATCACCGGCACATTCATTGCCTTCATGATGCCGAAGCCCAACATATCGACGACAAGGTTGTTATAACCGAAGCTACTGCCCCGCTCACACAGGATCACCTTGTCGTTACCGGCCTCTTCGCACTTCTTGATGATGTGCTTCATTTCCTGGGGCGCCAGGAACTGGGCCTTCTTGATATTGATGACCGCACCGGTTTCCGCCATGGCAACGACCAGATCCGTCTGACGACTCAGGAAGGCCGGCAACTGGATAATGTCACAGACTTCTGCAGCTGGCGCCGCCTGTGCCGGTTCGTGCACGTCGGAAATGATGGGGACACCGAACTTGCTCTTGATGTCCGCCAGTATCTGCAAGCCTTTTTCAAGGCCAGGGCCGCGGAAGGAATGCACCGAAGAGCGGTTGGCCTTGTCGAAGGAGGCCTTGAACACATAGGGAATACCCAGCTTACTGGTAGCCTCAACGTACGCCTCGGCCACTTCCATGGCCATTTCCGGGGACTCCAGAACGTTCATGCCGCCAAAAAGCACGAACGGCCTTTCATTGGCAACCTGAATCCCCGCAACATTGACCGTACTCTGCGCCATGATCAGGATTCCTTTTTACGGGCCAGGGCTGCCTCGACAAAGCCCTTGAACAGCGGATGGCCGTCCCGGGGCGTGGAGGTGAATTCCGGATGGAACTGACAGGCCACGAACCAGGGATGGTCAGGCACTTCCACTACCTCCACCAGCTTGCCGTCTGTGGAGCGGCCGGAGATTCTCAGGCCGGCACCCTCCAGTTGTGGCAGGAAATGGTTGTTCACCTCAAAACGGTGACGGTGGCGTTCGCGGATAGTCTTACGGCCATAGCAGTTGGCTATAGTGGAGCCTTCAGCCACCACACAGTCCTGTGCGCCGAGGCGCATGGTGCCGCCAAGGTCAGATGCCTCGGTTCTCTCTTCTTTCTCACCGCTGGCATCCAGCCATTCGGTAATCAGGCCTACCACGGGCTCTGGCGTGTGCTCGCGGAATTCGGTGCTGTGGGCGTCCTTCAGGCCGGCAACGTTGCGGGCATATTCGATAACTGCAACCTGCATGCCCAGACAGATACCCAGGTAGGGGACCTTGTTTTCGCGGGCGTACTGGACGGTGCGAATCTTGCCTTCAACACCTCGCTCACCAAAGCCACCAGGAACCAGGATGGCGTCTGCGCTGTCCAGCGCACCAGTGCCATCACGTTCGATGTCTTCAGAATCAATATAGTTGATCCGGACCTTGGTGCGGGTCTTGATGCCGGCATGGAGCAGGGATTCGATCAGGGACTTGTAGGCATCCAGCAGCTCCATGTACTTACCGACCATGGCAACGGTGATCTCATGGTCCGGGTTCATCAGGGACTCGACCACCGCATCCCACTCGCTCAGGTCCGCCGGGCTGGCGTCGAGACCGAAACGCTCAATGACCAGCTGGTCGAGGCCGAATTCGTGCAGCATGCGAGGGATGGCATAGATCGATTTGGCATCCTGCAGCGGGATAACCGCCCGCTCTTCCACGTTGGTGAACAGCGCAATCTTGCGGCGGGAGCTGGCGTCCACTTCGTGCTCGGAACGACACAGCAGGATGTCCGGCTGCAGGCCGATGGAGCGCATTTCCTTGACGGAGTGCTGGGTCGGCTTGGTCTTGATCTCGCCGGCAGTAGCGATGTACGGAACCAGGGTCAGGTGCATGAAGAGCGCGCGCTGGGGACCTACTTCCACCTTCAGCTGGCGACAGGCTTCCAGGAAAGGCAGGGATTCGATGTCGCCCACAGTGCCGCCGATCTCGATCAGTGCCACGTCAGCGCCAGAAGCACCCTCAACCACACGACGCTTGATCTCATCGGTAATATGGGGGATCACCTGAACCGTGCCGCCGAGGTAGTCACCACGACGCTCCTTACGAATCACTTCCTCGTAAACGCGGCCTGTCGTGAAATTGTTCCGGCGCGACATCGGCGTGCGGATAAACCGCTCATAATGCCCCAGATCCAGATCTGTTTCCGCGCCATCTTCGGTGACAAAAACCTCACCGTGCTGGAACGGGCTCATGGTGCCGGGGTCCACGTTGATGTACGGGTCCAGCTTGAGAATAGTGACCTTCAGGCCGCGTGTCTCCAGGATCGCTGCCAGCGAGGCCGATGCGATACCTTTCCCCAAGGAGGACACGACACCGCCGGTGACGAAAATATAACGCGTCATGCAGATTCCGTGATTTGTCTGGTTCGGTGAAGGAGGGAGATTATCATCTCAAGATGGGACGCCAGACTACCAGAAAGGCCTCACCTTCTCAATTACATTCCCGCTCCACAACAATGCGCCAGCCACTGGCCGGGGCCTCGCCACAGTATTGGCCGGCGAGCCACAGGTCGCCAGCTCCGATCACTTCCTGATTTCCGTTCTCCGCCTCCAGAAGCAGCGGTAACCGGGCCCTTTCCCAGGGCGGAATGCCTTTCTCCTGCAACCAGTTCTTGAGGGATTTCGAGGGGCCCTTCGGGTCTGGCCGCAAGCGTTCACCCCCTACCCTCGTAGATATTCGTATAGCCGGCGCGGGCATTTCGGAGTTGCCTGCCGGCACCAGCTGCAGGCGCCACTCCCCCCACACCAGTTCCCGGCCCGGGATCAGGGGGGCATTGTCCGATGGCAGCGGTGGTCTGTCCGCAACCAGATAAAGGTAGCCCCGATACCGGCGAACCGTATATCCCTCACCACGCAGTTCGGGCTCCCGATCCTCAGGGGCATTCACCAGGTCCGCCATCACCCGGGACCAGTCGGAAATGGACGGTGGTACATGGTGGTAACGAATAATCCACCAACGAATCAGGTTTTTCTGTTCGGCAAATCCCAGCTGTCCCAGACGTTCAACGCTCAGCGCCTCCCGTTCATTGGCGCATTGCTGAAACCGGATCCGGGCCAGCGCTCCGGCCAGCTCATCCCCCTCGCGGCAGGAACGGGCAGTGTGTCCGATACGGCTGACAAGTGATGGCCAGCGCGCCTTGAGCCGCGGCATGATGGACTGACGGAGAAAATTGCGGTCGAAACGCTCATCGGTATTGCTGGGATCCTCCACCCAGTGGATACCCATTTCAGTGGCCCAGGACCGAAGCTCACTGCGACCGAAGCCCAGCAGGGGCCGATAAAGCCGCCCCTTCCCCAATGGCCTTGACTCAGGCATGCCACCCAGCCCCGCCACTCCGGTTCCTCTCAGCAACCGGAACAGTACCGTCTCCGCCTGATCATCACCATGGTGGGCCATCAGCAGCAGTTCCTCGGGTTCCAGGAGGTCCTCGAATACCTGATAACGGGCATGCCGCGCAGACTCTTCAATACCACCGGTATCGCTGCCGGCGCCCTGCCGACTATTGACGACCACGCGCCGGATGTCGAGGGGCACCCCGAGCTCACCACAGACCTGCTGGCAGAAACGCTCCGTCTGGTCAGCATTGGGCTGTAGCTGATGGTTCACATGAACTGCGGATAACCGGCCCGAACCGGCATGGAGGCGGGCAGCAACATGGAGAAGCAGAACGGAATCCATTCCGCCGCTGAGCGCGATGCGTAAGCGTGAACAGGGAGGCAGGTTCCTGACCGGGGCACAGAGAGCCTCCGGCCAGTCAGATGCGGAGCCGGAGTTACCGGCCCGTGTCATATCGGGTCAACCGCTCATAGCGGCGGGACACCAGTTCATCAAGCGGCAGTCGGCTGAGCTCCGAGATTCCCCTGGACAGGGTTTCCCGCAGGGATTCGGCCATCTTTTCAGGATTGCGATGGGCACCGCCCAGGGGCTCGGTAATCACGTTGTCCGCCAGACCAAGGTCCTTCAGGCGATCAGCAGTAACCCCCATGGCTTCTGCTGCCTGGGATGCATATTCCGCGCTCTTCCAAAGAATCGACGCACATCCTTCCGGCGAGATAACCGCATAGGTGGAATACTGCAGCATGTTGAGCTGGTCGCACACACCGATCGCCAGGGCGCCACCGGAGCCACCCTCGCCCACCACCGTGGAAATAATCGGTGTCTTCAGTCGCGACATCACTGCCAGGTTGAAGGCGATCGCCTCACTCTGACCGCGCTCCTCGGCGCCGATACCGGGATAGGCACCGGGCGTATCGATAAACGTAAGGACGGGCATGCGGAAGCGCTCAGCCATTTCCATCAGCCGCAAGGCCTTGCGGTAGCCCTCCGGGCGGGGCATGCCGAAATTCCGCTTCACCTTGTCACGCACTTCCCGACCCTTCTGGTGGCCGATTACCATCACCGGCTTCCCGTCCAGGCGAGCCGTGCCGCCAACAATGGCCTGGTCGTCGGCATAGCGACGGTCACCGTGCAACTCGTCAAAGTCGTCGAAGATCATGTTGACGTAGTCGAGGGTGTACGGCCGACGGGGATGCCGGGCCAGCCGGGCAACGTCCCAGGGCTGGAGGTCCGAGAAGATACTTTCAGTCAGGCTTACGCTCTTTTTGCGCAACCGGCTGATTTCGTCGGTGATATTGATGTCAGTGTCGTTGCCGACCATGCGAAGCTCTTCAATCTTGGCTTCAAGGTCCGCAATAGGCTGTTCGAAATCCAGATAGTTAGGGTTCATGATGTTCCATCATTTGCTTGCAAGGCGAGAATGTAAGTCGCCAAACCAGAATTTTGGACAAAGATAGCAGCGCCCGGGCCATGGCTAAAGCGGACCTTGGTATGAGTCCGCTTTCTGACAAAAACGTAATATTTCAACACGCCCGCCACAGCCGGGATGAACCTTGCCGGACATTATCAATCATAGACCAGTTCTACGGACTGGTCGCCCACCAGATATTTCAGCTCCAGCAGGAGGTCGTCATCCGGCTGAACGCGCCAGGACTCACCCAGCTCAATACGGGTACTGGCATCATCGCTGGTGTATTCAATCCACACCGGGCTACCCTCGCAACGGAAGGGTCTCAGGGTCGAGTCCAGCTTGTCCAGCAGGCCATTCTGGAGCTGGTCCGCACGAATGGCCAGTTTGAGTCCACGGCTGAACTGTTGGCGAGCCGTGCCAACGTCCATTACGGAGTTCACCCGCATTTTCATCTGGCCGGAATAGTCATCGTGGCTCACCTGCCCCTCCACCACAATGACCTGGTCGGACTGCAACAGCTCCCGGTTCTCGAAAAACGCTTCAGAGAACAGCGTTGCCTCGATACGGGCACTGCGATCATCCAGGGTGATAAACGCCATGGTGGAGCCGGTGCGGGTTTTCATGGAACGCTGTGCCACAACCAGGCCCGCGACCCTCTGGGGCTGCCTGGCCGGCTTGAGGTCGGCAATGGAGGAACGCACAAACCGGCGGACTTCCTTTTCGTATTCGTCGAAGGGGTGGCCGGTGAGGTAAAGCCCCAGGGTATCCTTCTCGCCTTTCAGACGCTCCTTTTTCGGCCATTCCCGCACATTCGCCACGTCGGAATACGGGTCGCCGTCTTCTCCGCCCATCAGCATGTCGCCAAACATGTCGGTCATACCCACGGTTTCGTTGCGGGACTGCTGGCCTGCCTGCTGGATAGCCTTGTCGATGCTTGCCATCAGTTGCGCACGCCCGGCTCCCAGCTTGTCCATGGCGCCACAGCGGATCAGCGCCTCCATGGCCCGCTTGTTCACCTTCTTCAGATCCACCCGGCGGCAGAAATCAAAAATGTCCTGATAGGGCTCACCGTTTGCGCGACCGGCCTGGATACTCTGTATCGGCCCCTCACCCAGACCCTTGATGGCGCCCAGTCCGTATACGATGGCGCCGTCATCGTTCACCGTGAAGGTATACTCGGAACGGCTGACATCCGGCACCAGCAATTCCAGCCCCATGCTGCGGCATTCCTCCACCAGCGTGACCACCTTGTCGGTGTTCTGCATATCCGCCGTCAGCACCGCCGCCATGAACTCGGCCGGGTAATGCGCCTTCAGCCAGAGCGTCTGGTAGGACACCAGGGCGTATGCGGCGGAGTGGGATTTGTTGAAGCCGTAGCCGGCAAACTTCTCAACCAGGTCGAAGATGTTTTCAGCCAACGTCTTGTCGATGCCGTTCTTTTCACAGCCGTCGAGAAAGAACTGCTTCTGCTTGGCCATTTCCTCGGGTTTTTTCTTGCCCATGGCCCGACGCAACATGTCGGCGTTGCCAAGACTGTAGCCCGCCATCACCTGGGCAATCTGCATGACCTGTTCCTGGTACAGGATAACCCCGTAGGTGGGCTCCAGAACCGGCTTCAGGCCATCGTACTGGTAGTCAGGGTGCGGGAACGACATGGGCTGGCGACCGTGCTTACGGTCGATAAAGTCATCCACCATGCCTGACTGCAGGGGGCCGGGACGGAACAGGGCTACCAAGGCGATCATGTCTTCCAGGGAATCCGGCTGCAGGCGACGGATCAGGTCCTTCATGCCCCGGGATTCCAGCTGGAAGACTGCCGTGGTTTCCGCGTTCTTGAGCATGTCGAACGACGGCACATCATCCAGCGGAATTTCATTGATATCCAGTGCCGGCTCACCCCGCTTTTCCCGGCGGGGATTGATCATCTTCAGAGCCCAGTCGATGATGGTGAGGGTGCGCAGGCCCAGGAAGTCGAACTTCACCAGCCCGGCATCCTCCACGTCGCCCTTGTCAAACTGGGTAACCAGGCTGCCGCCCTCGTCGTCGCAATACAGCGGCGAGAAATCAGTTATCTTGGTGGGCGCAATCACCACGCCACCGGCGTGCTTACCGGCGTTACGGCAAACACCCTCGAGCTTCAGGGCCATTTCCCAGATTTCCTGGGCTTCCTCGTCGTTTTCCAGGAACTCAACCAGTTGCGGCTCCTGCTCCAGTGCCTTCTCCAGGGTCATGCCTGGTTCAAAGGGAATCATCTTGGAGAGTTTGTCCGCCAGCCCGTAGGACTTGCCCTGAACCCGGGCCACGTCGCGAACAACCGCCTTGGCGGCCATGGTGCCGAAGGTAATAATCTGGGACACCGCTTCGCGACCATATTTCTCCGCCACATAGGCAATGACGCGGTCACGGCCTTCCATGCAGAAATCCACGTCGAAGTCAGGCATGGAGACCCGTTCCGGGTTCAGAAACCGCTCGAAGAGCAGGTCGTATTCCAGTGGGTCCAGATCGGTGATCAGCTGGGCATAGGCCACCAGTGAGCCGGCACCCGAACCCCGGCCCGGCCCCACCGGCACGCCGTTGTTCTTGGCCCACTTGATGAAGTCCATTACGATCAGGAAGTACCCCGGAAAGCCCATCTGGGTAATGATATCCAGCTCGAAGTTCAGCCGCGTGTAGTAGGCCTCGCGCTTCGTGTCGTATTCCGGGTCGTCCTTGCTCAGGGTTTTCGCCAGCCGTTCCTCCAGGCCCTCTTCCGACACCTTGCGGAAGTATTCATCCATGGTCATGCCGTCAGGGATGGGATAGTTCGGCAGGAAGTATTCACCCATCCGCACCTGAACCGAGCACCGGCGGGCGATTTCCACGGTATTTTCCACCGCCTCCGGAATGTCCGAGAACAGCTCGATCATTTCCTCAGCACTGCGCAGGTACTGCTGGTCACTGAAACGCCGGTCACGCCTCGGGTCATCAAGGGTGCGGCTTTCGCCGATACAGACCCGCGCCTCGTGGGCCTCGAAATCGTCGGCGTGCAGGAAGTGGACATCGTTGGTGGCCACCACCGGGCAGGAAAGGATTTCTGCAAGTTCCACACTCAGGTGCAGGCAGTCTTCGTCCCCCGGCCGACCAGTGCGCTGAAGCTCGAGGTAGAACGATTCGGGATAGAGCTTCATCCAGTATTCCGCGCGCTGGCGGGCGAGGTCCGCCTTGCCAGCCATCAACGCCTTGCCAACATCGCCCATTCTGGAACCAGACAGTGCGATCAGGCCCGCAGGGCGGCTTTCCAGCCATTTGCGTTGAATAATAGGCTTTCCGAATCGCTGCCCCTCGGTATACCCCAGGGACACAATTTCCGTCAGGTTCAGGTAACCGTCATTGTTGCGGGCCAGCAGGGTTATCCGGAAGGGGTTATCCGGCTCTTCCGGGTTCTCGATCCAAAGGTCGGCGCCAATGATGGGTTTTACCCCTGCGCCCATAGCCGCCTTGTAGAAACGCACCAGAGAACACATGTTGGACTGTTCGGTCAGGCCAACCGCTGGCATCCCCAGCTCCGCAACCCGGCCAATCAGGGGTTTCACCCGCACCAGGCCATCTACCATTGAGTATTCGGAGTGCACACGTAGGTGGACAAAAGTCTGTGACATAGCGTCGGGGTATTCCTGCTAGTTGATTCCGGATCAGGGTGGGATCAGCGCCCGATCAGTTCTTTGATGTCTTCTTCGGTCTGGGGGCCGAAACGGGCTTCCACCAGATCTCCGTCAGGGTTAATAACGAACGTTGCCGGCAGGGCTACCGGCGTTTTCCAGCCAAATTCGGGGCCGGGATCCTCGGCCAGCATGCCGTATTCGATCCCCATTCTCCTGCCCAGATCGATCAGTTCCTGGCCCTGGATATCATCAAAATTAACACCCAGGACCACAATGGCGCTGGCCCGGTCAAGGCTGTTGAGTTCCGGAATTTCCTCAAGGCAGGGTTTGCACCATTCTGCCCAGTAATTCACCAGCACCCAGTGGCCACGGAGACTCTCCCATTCCAGAACCGTTCCGTCCGGCTTTTCAAACCGGTGGCTGTCGCATCCCGCCAACATCAACAGGCCCAGTATAATACCGATCCTGTACAACCTGGCGGAACAACGCCCCAATGCAGTGCCACTGGCAGGGTATTGCACAGGGAGACCTCCTGTTAGACTACGGCGCTTGTGCATACTTGCGGTTTACCTGACCCGGAAAGATGGAGAACCATGACAGAACCGACCCGAATTTTCCACAACCCGCGCTGTTCAAAATCCCGGCAAACCCTTGAACTCCTTCGAGAACAGGGTGTTGAACCAGAAATTATACGCTACCTGGAAACGCCGCCAACAGAGCAGATACTGGAACACATCCTGGAGGCACTGGATATCGGCCCCCGGGAGCTGATGAGAACCGGGGAAAAGGAATACCAGGAACAGGGGCTGGACGACCCGGATCTTGACCGGGACACCCTGATCAAGGCCATGGTGGAGACGCCAAAGCTCATCGAACGCCCCATCGTCATCAAGGGCAACAAAGTGGCCCTGGGCCGTCCGCCCGAGAACGTCCTCAACATTCTTTGAACGGAGACAGGCGATGGCTTCCCAGCCCCCCTACATTCTGGTGCTCTACTACAGCCGCACCGGCCAGACCGCGGAGATGGCCACCCAGATTGCGCGGGGCGTGGCCCGGGTGTCAGGCATGGATGCAAGAATTCGCACAGTGCCCAGTGTATCGCCAGACACCGAGGCTTCGCTGCCGCCGGTCCCGGACGACGGGGCGCCTTACGCCAGCAAAGACGACCTGGCGAACTGTTCGGGGCTCGCTATTGGCAGTCCGACCCGCTTTGGAAACATGGCAGCGCCGCTGAAGTATTTCCTCGATAGCACCGGGGATCTGTGGCTGAATGGCACACTCACCGGCAAGCCGGCAGGCGCCTTCACGTCCACAGGGAGCCTTCACGGCGGCCAGGAAAGCACCCTGCTGACCATGATGGTGCCACTGCTGCATCACGGCATGGTGTTATGTGGAGTGCCTTATTCGGAAAACGCCCTCAATGAAACCACAGCCGGTGGCACACCCTATGGGCCGTCCCACTGGGCGGGCACCGGAGAGCCGCAGGCCGTGACCGGGCATGAAAAGGCCATTTGCCAGACATTTGGTGAACGCCTCGCCCGGCTGGCCGTAAAACTAAGTGTCTAACAGCCAATCACCAACAACGGAACCCTGAATGCTTCACAATCCGAAAGCACGCATCACGGCACGACTGACCATTGCACTCTATCTTGCAACCCTGGCGGCACTGCTTGTCACCACTTTCTATCCCGTGCAGACGGAGGGCGTATCCGTCACTCTCATGCTGAGCATCAAACTGATCCCGCTCCTGGCCTTTGCCGTGCCGGTTTTCCGGGGCCATAACCGGGGCTACATCTGGCTCAGCTTTGTGGTTATTTTCTACTTCACCCGTTACGTTGTCTCCGCCTGGCTCAGCGAGGGCGCCATTGCCCCAATGCTGCTTGCTGTGCTGACCTTCCTGCTGTTTACAGTGGCCATGGTCCACCTTAAGGTGAATCGCCCGCAGCCGGTTTCAGAAACCTGACAGGAAGCGCACCATGGCCGAAAGCTCCCATCCACCCGCGCCCCACAGAAGCACGCTGACCCTGAGGGACATCTGCACCGCGCTGGTCACCAGCGGCGAGATCACCCAGGAGGACGCAGAGAAGGTTCTGTCGGCGAACATCAGCACTTTGACCAGCGGCAGCGGGCCCGCCAGCCAGCGCCACCCGCTGGAACTGGTGGCCAAGGCAGGACTGGAGAGCCAGAAAACCGGGCGTACGCTGGACCTGGACAAGCTGACCCAGTGGCTGGCGGAATGGGCGGAACAGCCCTACTACCATATCGACCCTCTGAAGATAGACACGCCGGCCATAGCCCGGGTGATGTCCTACGCCTTTGCCCAGAGACACGGCATCCTTGCCGTGGAAATCGGCCGCGACGAAGTCCTGATCGCAAGCAGCGAGCCGTTCAAGAGTGACTGGGAGGGCAACCTGCAACAGGCAGTGGGTAAGGATATTCGCCGCGTGGTGGCCAACCCGGAGGACATTCGCCGTTACACGGTTGAGTTCTACCAGCTGGCCAGTTCCGTCAGCAAGGCCGGCGGCAACAGTTCGGCCAGCCCTTCAGGGGCCCAGAACTTCGAGCAGCTACTGGACCTGGGCGCCAGCGAACACCCCGACGCCAATGACCAGCATGTGGTCAAGATTGTCGACTGGCTGCTGCAATACGCCTTTGATCAGCGGGCGTCGGATATCCACATCGAGCCGAGGCGAAACGTCACCCAGGTGCGCTTCCGCATCGACGGTGTGCTGCACAACGTGTACGAGTTCCCGGACCAGGTAGGCGTGGCCGTCACCAGCCGCCTCAAGATCCTTGGCCGGCTGAATGTGGCGGAAAAGCGCCGCCCCCAGGATGGCCGCATCAAAACCCGCAAGCCGGACAACAGTGAAGTGGAACTGAGACTCGCCACCATGCCTACCGCCTTCGGTGAAAAAATGGTGATGCGGATCTTTGACCCGGAAGTACTGCTGAAATCCTACGAGCAACTGGGCTTTTCAAAAGAGGACCGGGAACGTTGGCAGGGCATTACCGAACGCCCCCACGGCATTGTCCTTGTCACCGGCCCCACGGGGTCCGGCAAGACCACCACCCTGTATTCCACCCTCAAGCAACTGGCCACGCCCGAGGTGAACATCTGCACCATCGAGGACCCGATCGAGATGGTGGAACCGGCTTTCAACCAGATGCAGGTGCAGACCAACATTGACCTGACCTTCGCCTCCGGCGTGCGGGCGCTCCTGCGACAGGACCCGGATATCATCATGATCGGCGAGATCCGCGACCTGGAAACCGCCGAGATGGCCGTGCAGGCTGCCCTTACGGGACACCTTGTATTGACCACGCTGCACACCAACGACGCACCCAGCGCCATTACCCGGCTGATGGAACTGGGCATCCCACCCTACCTGATTCGTGCCACAGTCCTGGGTGTCATGGCGCAGCGGCTGGCCAGGACACTGTGCCCCCATTGCAAGGAACCCGGGCCGGTGGATGAACAGGCCTGGCAAAGCCTCACGCGGCCCTGGAAGGCAACCACCCCCAAGCAGGTCTATCACCCGGTTGGTTGCCTGGAGTGCCGGAACACCGGTTACTATGGTCGGGCTGGAGTCTACGAAATCATGCAGCTATCCGGTAACCTGATCCGCCAGATTACCGAGCAGTGCGAACTGGAACAGCTGAGGGTCGATGCCTACAAGGGGGGCATGAAATCCCTACGGCTCAGTGGTGCCCAGAAAGTATCCGCCGGTTCCACTACCGTGGAAGAGATCCTGCGGGTTACCCCCGAGAGCCAGCGTTAAACCGCCCCCTCTTCATGAATCCGGGGAAACGGCGCACTGGTCCAGAAGCTGCTGCCAACGCCTGGTATGAGACTCAACCGCCCGGTCCAGCTGGCCCCAGAGGCTTGCGGAGTTTCTGCTATCAAGAATCCGCCGGTACCATGCCCGGAAAGCATCCGGCATGGTTTCTGCCTGCTGGGCCGCCAGCCTTTCGAGCGGCTCGATGAGGGCCGCTCTCGCCTTTTCGATACGTTCCAGATAGGGCTCGACAACATCGGCATAGCCATTGGTGTAGGTTGCCCTGAGGGCCTCCTGCAGCCTGGCATCCCCCTCTTCCGGGCACAACGGATCGTTTTCAATCCTCTCCACCAGCAGGGCAGTTGCATCGTCAATACGAGTGCTCAGCAGCCGGGCACTATTCATTAACTGACCCGCCCGGTGTTCGGCCTGCCAGCGCTGATGAACTTCGCCGACGTAATCCAGCGGCTCATCCCGATTGCCGGCCAGCAGGCCCGCCACTGTCTGATTCAGACGCATGACGCCGGAAGCCAGATCCGCAACCGGGTTTTCATCATGCTCGAGGGGGTAATGCCCCTGGGAAAGGGTAAAAAGCCGCTCCACTTCCTCAACCCCCCAGGTCGCGTTCCATATGACAATGGGGAGTGTTTCGGATTTGCTCTCAATGGCCTCTTCCAGTTCTTCCCTGACGCCATCCCTATCGATTTCAGCAATGCAGTCCTCAGCGGCCCGGACAAACCTTGTTTCATACCGCAATCGATTCAGAGGCTGCATCACCCTGCCCATGATGGAGTTTTTCTCACCAACCACGTATTGCAGCTCACAACCATACAGGGACAGGAAATCCAGCATGCCCATATCCAGGTCCGGCACCTCCAGAACACGCTCACGCCGGCGGGGAATCTGCTGGACTGGCTGAATGTCGGAAAGCTCGGGTTTCAGCTCCAGGGCATCTGCCACCTGCGCCACATAATCGTCCATCATGTCCTGCACGCCGGAGCCCGGCGCGCAGCCCACAAGGAACAGGCACAGCAATGGAGGGAACAGTCTTTGAAAATCAGGCACGGGGCCTCCTGCTCACGAGGTTTTGAGAGAAGAAGGCACAGAGGGTGGGTCAGCGTTTCAGCAGAAACCGGTCGACATCCGCAAAGTCCCTGGCCACGGGGCGCCCGGTTTCGGGTATATCACCCTCCCGGATCAGCCAGACCGTCTGCATGCCAACGCTTTCAGCCGCTTGCAGTTCGGCCTCCACATCGGACAGGAACAGCACAGTACGAGGTTCGACACCCAGCTCATTGATGATGTTACTGTAAGAGTCCGGCTCTTTCTTGCCGCCGATACGGGTGTCGAAGTAACCGGAGAAGAACGGTGTCAGGTCCCCGGCTTCACTGAACCCGAATATCAGCTTCTGTGCCTTCACAGATCCGGAAGAGTATACGAACAGACGCAGCCCCCGATCATGCCAGCGCTGAAGATACTCGGCGGCATCTTCATAGATATGTCCCTTGAAGGCGCCCTGCTGGTAACCCTGTTCCCAGACCATGCCCTGCAGGGTTTTCAGCGGTGTTTCCTTGCGGTCCTCACGAATCCAGGTATCCAGCACGCCGATCAGCCCCTCAATATCGTCCCTGTCTACCCCGGATGCCTCCGAAACGGCGTCCAGTTGCTCACGGATGTCGGTGCTGTCCGCCTCCCCTTCCCGCACAAAATCAGCCATGTGCTCCGCTGAGTAGGGGAACAGCACGTCATGAACGAAGGAGATCGAACTGGTAGTGCCCTCGATGTCAGTGAGGATAACGCGGATCATCCGGCGGCTCCTGCAAGGCGCTCATAGCGTGGCAGGCGGCTGGCAATATCCTCGCCGGTAAAATCCGCAACCCAGCCCTCGGGATTGGTAAACAGACGAATGCATGTGAATGCCGGCTCCGGCCCCATATCAAACCAGTGACGCGTGCCATCCGGTACGCTGATCAGGTCGTTCTTCTGACACAGAACGGCGTATACCTGGTCACCAAAGTGCAGGTAAAACAGGCCCTGACCCCGAACGAAAAAGCGCACTTCGTCTTCGCTGTGCACGTGCTCATCCAGAAACTTTTTGCGGAAGGCGTCTTTCTGGGGATTGTCCGGGTTGAGGCTTATGACATCTGCCGCCTGGAATCCACATTCGTCCTTGAGCGCACGGATCTCATCCGCATACGCCTCGAGGATGTCTTCCGATGATGCATCCGCGGGGAGATCCCGGGTGGTCCATTGCTCGAACCGCACGCCGTGCTCGGCGAGCAGGTTGGCAATCTTGCCGGCGTCTTCGGTGACCACGCGGGGGGCTTCGGGCGAACTCTGGTCAAAAATACTCAAGGTAGTCATCGGCGGACCCTCATGGTTTCAAGCTCACATTCAAAGAGAAATTCAAAAGCTTCAACATGGCGCAGGCAGTCTGACATGGTCCTGCCCCAGGTATAAAGGCCGTGCCCGCGGATCAGATAACCGGGCTGATCCGGATGCTGCCTGAACCAGTCGCCTGTCTGTTGTGCCAGCGCGGCGATGTCCTGAGTGTTGTCGAAAACAGGCACGGTAAGTTCTGCTTCATGGGTATCAATGCCTGAAAACGCTTTCTGCAGCTCGTAGCCCTGCAACGTCAGTGGTTTGCCGGCTGGCAGCAGGCGGCTGAGCACCGTTGCCTTGACCGAATGGGTATGCAGCACTGCGCCAACCTCAGGAAACGTCTGGTAAAGAACTGTATGCAGCCGGGTTTCAGCGGATGACCGGGCATTGCTCTGGACAGCATTTCCGTCCAGATCGACCACCATCACGTCACCAGCCACCAACTGACCTTTATGACGACCGGATACGGTGACGGCAATATGCTCATCATCAATCCGCGCCGAATAATTGCTGCTGGTCGCGGGAGACCAGCCCTGGCCGTAAAGAAATCGGCCGGCATCGATAATGGATTGCGCGGCAATGGCGTAGCGGGTTACGTCAAACAAAAGGCACCTCGAAACAGACACGCCGGTTCAGCGTTTGATGGTTTCCATTATAAGGATGGGTGGGCCACCCGCAAATGCTGACGGCTGGTGATCAGGTCCGCGACCACTGAAATGGCAATTTCAGCAGGGGTTTTGCTGGGAATATTGATACCGATCGGGGCTTTAAGCCTGTCCAGTTGTTCCTCGGTCACTCCAAGCGACTTCAGACGGGCACGACGCTCGGCTGATGTCCGGGCAGAGCCCATGGCACCGACGTAAGAGGCGCTGGAATTCAAAGCCGCCAGTAACGCCATGTCATCAACCCGTGGATCGTGCGCCAGGGCCAGTACACCAGCCCAAGGGTCATTGAAAGAACGACTGACGAGGTCATCCGGCAGCGCTTGAACCAGCGGAAGATCAGCGTGGCCCCAGCCTTGTGAAAAGGTCGGGCGCGGCTCGCACAGCGTGACCGAAAAATCCGCTGCTCCGGCGAACTCGGCGACATAACGGGCCACTTCCCCCGCGCCTACAAGCAGGAGGCGGAATTCAGGTATCAGCCCGTGGCGGACCACCTGTTCCTCAACCCTCACTCCGGAGTGCCGGATGTCCGCCTGCTCACACCCGGCCTGACCGGACGTCAGCGAGACTGTCCGGGCAACCGGGGTACGCGTTTGCAGAGCCTCCAGCACCGTTTCCACGTGGGGCAGGTCCCGCTGCGAGAACAGCGGCTCCACCAGCAGGCGTATACGGCCACCACAGGGCAAACGGAAATGATCCCGATCCTGGTCGGAAATGCCGTAATCAATGAGCTGGGGCGTATCGGGGCCGCCGGCAGCGCAGCGGTTGAGCAGATCCTCCTCCAGGCAACCACCGGATACCGAGCCGGACCAGTCGCCATCACTGCTGACAGCCAGCCAGGAACCAGCGGGCCTGGGGGAAGACCCCCAGGTTTCGGTGATGGTACACAACCAGACCCGTTTTCCGGCAAGCAGCCAGTTGCGGACGTCGTTAAGAACGGTTTCGTGGGCGCCTGTGCTCATCCGGTCGTTTACACCTGCGCTTTCAGTGGAAGACGGCGCTGGCGCTTGCCGGTAAGGGCAAACAGTGCGTTACCCAACGCCGGGATCACCGGTGGAACACCTGGCTCGCCGACACCGGTTGGCTCTTCGTTGCTGTCCACGATGTCGACCACCACTTCCGGCCGCTGGTCGTGCCGCATCAGCGGGTAATCATGGAAGTTGCTCTGCTGGACCTGCCCGTCTTTGAACGTGATGTCGCCATAAAGCGCCGCTGTGAGACCGAAGATCACACCGCCCTCAATCTGGTCGCGCACAATGTCCGGATTGACTACCTGACCACAGTCAACGGCACAGACCACCCTGTGTACCCGGATCTCTCCGCTATCAACACTGGCCTCCACTACCTGGGCCACGTAGGTGCCAAAACTGCGGAACAGGGCCAGGCCACGAGCCCGGCCTTGTGCTGCAGGCTCCTCCCACCGGGCAAGCCTGACGGCGCGTTCCAGCACCTCCAGGTGCCGGGGCTCATGGTCAATCAGCGATCGCCGGAACTGGTATGGGTCCTGTCCAAGCTCATGGGCCAGCTCATCCATGAAGGTTTCAACCGCGAAACCGTTATGGGAGAAGCCAACCGACCGCCACCAGGACACCGGGACACCGGGGTCGGTGTGAGTGTGGCGAATATCCAGATTAGGCACCCGGTACGGATACTCGATGGCGCCCTCTATAGCGGAATGGTCCTTTGGCGTCGCAATGCCCTCAGCCATCAACCCCACCCGTCCCAGGGTGTCGTAAAGAAATTTCGGCGCCCAGGGATACTGCGCAGGTGCCGCATTGCGTACGTACCAGTCCAGTATCTGGGGGCCAACGATCTGGTGGTGCCAGCCAGTCAACTGGCCGTCGCTGACACTGGCCTGCATACGATGCAGCATGGCCGGACGATAGAAGTCGTGGCGGGTGTCTTCCTCCCGCGACCAGATCAGCTTGACCGGCTTGCCGACCCTGAATGCGACCGCCGCGGCTTCCTCGATATAGTCGTTGGTCAAACGACGCCCGAACCCGCCACCCAGAAAGGTGGTATGGATGGTCACCTCGTCCGGCGAAAGGTCGGTTACCCTGGCTGCGGCAATACGGCCAAGGTCCGGCGCCTGGGTCGGCGCCCAGACTTCGATTCGGTTGTTCCGGTACCAGGCCGTGGCGTTCATCGGTTCAAGTGTGGCGTGGGCCAGGTAAGGCTGCTCGTAGGCGGCTTCAACCAGCCGTTCGGCATTTTCGGCCGCATTATCAAAGTCGCCTTCGCTGCGCTCACTCTCGCCCGGGTCTTCATCGGCTGCCTTGTGATATGAGGAAAATACCTGATCGGAGGACACATCCAGAGCCTCACTGTTATCCCATTCAACAGTCAGTCTGTCCTGTGCCTTACGGGCCCGCCAGTATTTGTCGGCGACCACCGCAATGCCGCGCTCAATTTCGAAAACATCCAGCACGCCGGCCATCTTGCGAACGTCGGTATCATCGAAGGACCGGACTCGGGCGCCATAGCGCGGCGGGCGTGTGACCACGGCATAAACCATGCCTTCCAGATCGACATCAATACCATAGATCGGAGAGCCGGTGGACTTGGCTTCGGCATCCAGGCGCCCACGGCTCTTGCCGATATACTTCCATTCTTTCCGGGGTTTGAGCCCAGGATCATCAGGCACTGACTGCTTTGCCGCCAGCTCGACCAGCCGGCCATAGGACAGGGTATCGGTTCCGTTCGGATGCACCACCCTGCCTTCAGCCGCCCGGCAATCCCCGGGGCTGACAGACCAGACACTCGCTGCAGCATTTACCAGCATGATCCGGGCCGAGGCCCCGGCTATCCGCAGTGGCTGCCAGCTTGTCGCCACGCTGGTGCTGCCGCCGGTCAGTTGCAGCTTATAGAGAGGATTGCGGTACTCAGGAGCCACCGGTGCAAACCTCGGCTGTATGGAAGCGGGCTCCACCTCCAGTTCTTCAGCAATCAGGGTGGTCAGGCCGGTGTAGGTGCCCTGCCCCATTTCTACCCGGGCCAGCGTGAAATAAACCCGGTCGTCGGCTGTTAGCTCAAGCCAGGCATCGGGCTTCCACTCTCCTCTTTTCTCGTCGTACCCGGTCTGTATTCCGGCACAACCCGGCAGCGACAGGGACAGCACCAGTCCGCCAGAGGTACCTGCAGTGACCTTGAGGAAGTCGCGTCGGTTCATGGACATATCACGCCTCCTCACGGCTGGAATGATCAGCCTGGTTTTCAACCACGGACTCAACGGCGGCAACTATCCGGGAGTAGGTGCCGCAACGGCACAGATTACCGCTCACCGCAGCGACGATGTCTTCCCTTGATGGCGACGGGTTGTGTTGCAGGAGATGGGCAGCACTCATGATCTGGCCCGACTGGCAGTATCCACACTGGGGCACACCATGCTCCACCCACGCCTTTTGCAGGGGATGCAGGTCACCATCCGATGACAGGCCTTCTATGGTGGTCACATCCCCACCATCAGCCATTTCCACCGGCGTAGAACAGGAACGCACCGGCTGCCCGTTCAAATGTATGGTGCAGGCACCGCACAGCCCCTTGCCACAGCCGAATTTGCTTCCCTTGAGCCCGAGTTCGTCGCGAATTACCCACAGCAGCGGGGTATCGCTTTCCACCTCAACGGTGTGCTTTATACCATTCACAGTCAGGCGCACGGCCATGAATACTCTCCCGTGTTCGCCGGGGCCTGGCCCCCGGCTGATTTATTATTCTGTTTGAGCCGGAACGGCCTTATTTAATGACGTCTTCACCGTCCTTGTCGGTCCAGATCTTTCTTTCACCTGTTTCCATCTTTCCCTTGGAATCCCAGACCTCGCGGTCCTGGGTTGCCTCGTCCACTTTGCCTTTGTCGTCCCAGATAACACGGTCCTTGCACCCTGCCAGGGCCGCTACCACGAAAAGTACCAACATCAGCTGTTTCACTCTTACCTCCGGACCGATTCGATCGGTTGTGACGGATGATTCTCAGGAACCGTGGATTTCACGGTTACGTTGCTTGTCACGATCGCCTTTGCGGACCATGACGTAGACGGCACCAGTGCCGCCGTGACGTTTCTGTGCCGAATGAAATGCCAGCACATCGTCCAGTTCCGGCAGCCATTTGGCGATATAGCTCTTGAGCTGGGCAATGCCATCCGGGTTACGCTCACCCTTGCCATGCAGAATCATGACGGATCGCAACCCGTAATGAACACAGTCCGTGACAAAGCCAAACACTTCCCTGCGCGCTTCTTCTACGGTCATTCGATGCAGGTCCAGGCGCGCTTCAATGGGGTACTGCCCCAGACGGAGCTTGCGAAATACCCCGTGCTGGACCCCCGGGCGCTGCCAGCACAGGACATCGTGGGCGGTCAGGGGCTCCACCATGTCTGCAGTCAGTGGATTGCGGTCCTTCAGCGGCTGGTCCATGGCTGACCGTTGCCGCTCGAGATGGCCGGGCGTGAGCTCCTTGGGGGTCTTTACATCGGCCTTGTTGGGCTTCCGGATGCGACGGACGTCCTTCATCTCCTCCAGAAAGCTAAGGCGCTCATCTTTGGTCGTCATGTCAGTATCATTTGCAGTCGGATTGATGGGACTTTACCACCGGCCTCCCCCATCATAAAGCGGGCCCATACAACCCGACCTGCAGTAGCAGGAGTAAATGCCTATCAGACAAAAATCTTAGCGCCCCCAGAGCCATAGTTGGTCTACACTTCAGGCACATAAAAACGACAACGGACAGCGTTTATGACCGCAGCACCCCAGGACAGCGAACGCCCCCAGAATACCCGAGCCATTATGACCTTTCTGCGGGAGCACTCGCCATTTTCAAACATGGACGACGCGCATCTGGCCCATTTTGCTGAACACGCCTCCCTGCGATTCTATGGGGACGGCGATGTTGTGCTTTCCCCGGAGGATGGCCCGGTAAAGCGCTTCTATATTGTCAAACAGGGCCGTATTCGCGGCGAAAGGGCCCGTGACAAGGATGGGGAGACGGAAACCACTTTCGAAATCAGTCAGGGGGAGTGCTTCCCGCTGGCCGCCCTGATCGGGGAGCGCCCTACCCGCACCCTTCACCGCGCCTCCGGGGATACCTTCTGCCTCAGTATCGAACACGATACGTTTGTGATGCTGTTTTCCCAGAGCGACCCTTTCCGCGATTTCTGCCTGCGCGGTGTCAGCAGCCTGCTCGATCAGGTAAACCAGCGAATCCAGACAAGCGCCATGGCCTCCATTGGCTCCAGCAATTCCCTGGACACCCCGCTGGAGCGATACGCCATTCGCAATCCCATTGTCTGCTCTCCAGACCTGCCAGTGCGCAAGGCCGTCGCACGTATGCACGAAAACAATGTCGGCAGCATCGTGATAACGGATGACGAGCGGCGTCCGACGGGCATCTTTACCCTCAGGGACCTGCGCACCATGGTGGCGGAAGAAAAAGGCCCTCTGGATACGCCAATCGGGCAGGTCATGACCAAAGAACCCTGCTGCCTGACGGCCCAGGCCGATGCGTTCGAGGCTGCAATGCTCATGGCGGAACACCATTTTGCGCACATCTGCGTGGTTGACGACGAAAACCATCTGATCGGCATGGTTTCGGAAAGAGATCTGTTCTCCCTGCAACGGGTGGATCTGGTGAATCTTGCGCGCACGATCGGCACAGCCAGTCATCTCCGGACCCTGGTCAGCCTGAGAACGGATGTCTCCAGGCTGGTGGACGCCATGCTTGCCCACGGAGCGGATTCCGGCCAGGTGGTAAAGATCATTACTACCCTGAACGATGTCACCGTGCGCCGGGTACTGGAACTCAACATCAAGAAGAATGACCCGGGCATACCTTTTACCTGGCTGACATTCGGCAGTGAAGGTCGACAGGAACAGACCCTGCTGACGGACCAGGACAATGGCATTCTTTTCCAGACACCCGACGGGATGACCGAGGATCAGGTGCGGGAGAAACTGCTGCCCTTCGCCGAAACCGTCAACAACGAGCTGGCAGAATGCGGCTTTACCCTGTGCAAAGGTAATATCATGGCCAGCAACCCCAAGCTCTGCCTCAGCGGCAGGGAATGGGATGACTGGTTTATCCGCTTCATTGATGCATCAACACCCCAGAACCTGGTGTACTCGTCCATATTCCTCGACATGAGGGCCGTATTCGGCCCCACGGAGCCACTGGATGCCCTGCTGGATAAGGTCCTCACTCGCATTCGCAAGAACGACCTGTTCCAGAAAATGCTTGCGGGCAACGCCATCACCCGCAAACCCCCGCTGACCATGTTCCGCAACTTCCGCTACGTCCAGGAGGGCAAGAAGAAAAAACTGGACCTGAAGCGTCAGGGGTTAGCCCCCTTCGTGGAGGCCGTCCGGGTATTTGCCCTGGCCAATGGCGTTGGCGAAGCCAATACGCTGGAGCGCATGAACAGGCTTGCAGAGAAAGGCATCTTCGACCCCAAGGATGCCAACGCCTGGCAGGAGGCCTACAGCCTGATTCAGGCCATCCGCATGAGAGCTCACCAGGAAATGCTGGAACGGGAAGAGCCCTTGTCCAACTACATCGATCCGGACGACCTGAACCCTCTGGACCGGCGGATTCTTCGCGAATCCTTCCGCCAGGCCCAGCGCCTCCAGCAGAAACTGGAAGTGACTTATCAACTCTGACCACCGGGCCGACTGTTATGCTGGAGCAGATCAAAGACTGGATTGAAAGGCTCAGGGCCGGAAGTACGGGCGGACCCGATCGCGAACACCTGCCAACTCCGAAAACCGCCGGGGACCAGCGCCTGTCCGATTGCAGGCTGATCGTACTCGACCTTGAAACCACCGGCCTCAACGCCTCCAAAGACGAAGTGATTGCCATCGGCGCTGTGGCCATCAACAACAATGCCATCGCCATGGACGATCAGTTCGACCTGATTCTCAGACGCCCTGAACTGGACATCAGCGAAACCGTCCTGATTCACGGCATCGGCCCGGAGGCTCTGACCCGGGGCCACGAGACCGAAGACGCCCTGCTGCATCTGCTCGAGTGGATGAACGGTGACCCCATCCTTGCCTACCACTCCGTGTTCGACCAGAAATTCCTTGAAAAAGCCCTGCGACAGACCCTGGGTTACACACAGCCCCATACCTGGATAGACGTGGCAGAGATGCTCCCGGCTTTCTTCCCGGATGCAAAAACCGGCGGACGCGGGCTAGACAACTGGGCAGACTTTTTCGGCCTGGAAGTCAGTGCCCGTCACCATGCGGCAGCCGATGCCATGGCCACCGCAGAACTCACTCTGGCGGTCATAAACAAGGCACGGAAAAACGACGTCACGACACTCAAAGACCTCAATGGAAAACTGAAGTACTACCGGCAATTGAAAAACATGCATCGGCATGGCTGACAACCTGAACTGTGTCGCGTTTGCGGACGTTTTGTGAGGCAAATAACTGAGAATTAGACCTTTTGCCAATATCTATATATCGCTTGACGGGTAAAGTCGGAGAGGACAACAAGTCGGAGAAGAACTATATGAATAATAATTTCTCTACAACCAACACTTCACAGAAAACCCACCCAACCTCCACAACAAAAAGACAGGAGTGATCCTATGTCAGGTCATGACTACGATGCTGTGAATTACTGGAAGGCGAACCTCCGCCTGATATTCGGGAGCCTGATCGTCTGGGCCCTGGTATCTTACGGGTTTGCGATATTGCTTCGCCCCATGCTCGCCGGAATTCCTATTGGCGGAACCGACCTCGGGTTCTGGTTCGCCCAACAGGGTTCGATTCTTACCTTCATCGCGCTGATCTTTCATTACGCATGGCGTATGAACAGGCTCGATGAAAAATTCGACGTGCATGAGGAGTAAGTTCGAATGGACCAGTTTATAATCAACCTGTTGTTCGTTGGCGGTTCATTCGCCCTCTATATCGGTATCGCCATCTGGGCGAAGGCCGGTAGCACAAGTGATTTCTACGTCGCGGGTGGCGGCGTTCACCCGATCACCAACGGTGCAGCTATCGGCGCTGACTGGATGTCTGCGGCATCCTTTATCTCCATGGCGGGCCTGATTGCCGCCGGCGGTTACGCCAACTCTACCTTCCTGATGGGCTGGACCGGTGGTTACGTGCTGCTGGCGATGCTGCTTGCCCCTTACCTGCGTAAATTCGGCAAGTTCACGGTTCCCGAGTTCATCGGTGATCGTTTCTACAGCAGAAATGCGCGGTTCGTGGCAGTGGCCTGCCTGATTGTGGCGTCGGTTACCTACGTTATCGGCCAGATGGCCGGTGCCGGTGTGGCCTTCTCACGCTTCCTGGAAGTAGATGCCACCATGGGTCTGATTATCGCTGCGGTCGTGATCTTCATCTACGCCGTACTCGGTGGCATGAAAGGCATCACCTATACCCAGGTGGCCCAGTACTGCGTTCTGATCATTGCCTACACCATTCCTGCGGTGTTCATCTCACTGCAACTGACTGGCAACCCGCTACCTCCGCTCGGCCTGTTCTCTACCCACGTAGAGTCTGGCGTACCGCTGCTGGAGAAGCTCGACCAGATCATTACCGAACTGGGTTTCCGGGATTACACGGCTGATGTGGACAACAAACTGAACATGGTTCTGTTCACCCTGTCACTGATGATCGGTACTGCTGGCCTCCCGCACGTTATCATCCGCTTCTTCACCGTACCCAAGGTTGCAGACGCACGCTGGTCCGCTGGCTGGGCGCTGGTCTTCATCGCCCTGCTGTACCTGACAGCGCCTGCCGTTGCTTCCATGGCCCGACTGAACCTGATGACCACCATCTACCCAGAGGGTGTCGACAGTCAGCCGATTGAGTATGATGAACGGCCACAGTGGGTTCGTGAATGGGAGGTTACCGGCCTGATCCAGTTCGAAGACAAGAACAACGACGGTCGCATCCAGTTCTACAACGAAGGCAATCCAGAGTTTGCTGAAGAAGCCGAAGCCCGTGGCTGGGAAGGCAACGAGTTCACCTACAACAACGACATCCTGGTACTGGCCAACCCCGAGATTGCAAACCTGCCAGGCTGGGTCATCGGCCTGATTGCAGCCGGCGGTCTTGCTGCGGCACTGTCGACAGCGGCTGGTCTGTTGCTGGCGATATCGTCCGCGGTGAGTCACGATCTGATCAAGGGTGGCTTCAATCCGAACATCTCGGAGAAAGGGGAGCTACTGGCAGCGCGTATCTCAATGGCCGTTGCCATTGTGCTGGCCACCTATCTGGGGGCCAACCCTCCAGGGTTCGCGGCACAGGTGGTAGCTCTGGCCTTCGGTATCGCGGCAGCCTCGCTGTTCCCTGCGCTGATGATGGGTATCTTCTTCAAGCGCATCAACAACGTTGGCGCCATCTCGGGCATGTTGGCTGGCCTGGGTGCAACCCTGGTCTACATCTTCATCTTCCTGGGCTGGTTCTTCATTCCTGGAACCAACAACCTGGCCAACACTCCGGATAACTGGCTGCTGGGTATTTCCCCGCTGTCGTTCGGTGCGGTTGGTGCAATCATCAACTTTGCGGTAGCCTTTGCGGTCTCTCATGCGACCGAAGAGCCGCCCGTTGAGATTCAGGAACTGGTCGAAAGCGTTCGTTACCCACGTGGTTCCGGCACCGCTACTGACCACTAAGCAACACGTCAGCCAAAGACAGATGAGAATCTGACAGGCTGAACCTGAACGGGCTTCCTCCTTGGGGAAGCCCGTTTTTTTTCAAGGAAACAATCTTATGTTCTGGACTTTTGTGGCGACAGTATTCTGTGGTCTCGGCGCTGCAGGCATCGCCCTCAGTATACGTGCCATCACCCGCAAGAAAGCGCCCAAGTGGATTATTCCCGCATTCGCCGGAGCCGGTATGCTGGGTTACCTGATTTACATGGAGTACACCTGGTTTGATCTCAAGCAGGCCCAGCTTCCAGAAGAAGCTGTTGTTGTCAGTACCGAGGAATATGGCGCCCCCTGGCGGCCGTGGGCCTACGTTGTACCCCAGATCGCCGCCTTCACCGTTCTGGATACCAACAGTATCACCAGGGATGACCCTGACCAGAACATCGTCCGCTTCAGCCTTTATCGCTTCGAACAGTCCTATACAGATGCGGTATCCCAGAAAATGTATCTGCTAAACTGTGACACCCGGGAGCTGGTCCCCCTCAAGGGCGAAAAGAGTCTGGATACCAGCGCACTCCGAACACTGCCCGAAGACGACCAGTTACTGGAGCTTGCCTGCAACCAGTAGATCCGTTTTCCAGGCCTGACGTCCGTTCATCGTATTTTGGGAAAGCCTGTTTATGCTCAGTGGCTGGCTGTTAGTCCTCATTTCGATCACTTACATCTCGCTGCTGTTTGCCATTGCCTGGGCTGGTGACCGCCATCCCGGGCTGTACCGCCGGCGCTGGGCGAGAACCCACATCTATGCCCTGTCCCTAGCCGTCTATTTCACATCCTGGACCTTCTATGGCGCTGTAGGACGGGCCACGCAGGAAGGACTGGGCTTCCTGCCCATCTATCTGGGTCCACTGCTGGTGTTTGTTTTCGGCGCTCCACTGCTGCGCCGCATAATCTTTATCAGCAAACGCAACAACACTACCTCCATTGCAGACTTCATTGCCTCGCGCTATGGCAAATCGCAATCCCTGGCGGCGATGGTCGCCGTCTTCGCCCTCATTGGCAGCGTCCCCTATATCGCGCTCCAGCTGAAAGCCATCTCCATGGGCTTCAACGTGCTTTCCGACGCCGGAAACACCCATACCGAGCTGAGCACAGCCGCCTGGACCGACTCAGCCTGGTATATAACTCTGGTGTTGGCCGTGTTTACTGTCCTCTTCGGTACCCGTCACCTCGAGTCCACGGAACACCACAGGGGCATGATTCAGGCCGTTGCCTTCGAGTCAGTGATCAAGATCGTTGCCTTCGTCGCCGTCGGCCTGTTTGTCAGCTACGGCCTCTATGGTGGTTTCGGCGATCTCTGGGCCAATGTCCGCGACGCCGGACTGGTAGGTACACTCACTACCGATGGTATCGAGGCGCCCGCCTTTATTACCCAGACTCTGGTAGCGATGCTTGCCATCATCTGCCTGCCGAGGCAATTTCACGTCATGGTGGTGGAGAACACGGACCACCGGGATTTCGAGACTGCCCGATGGGCCATGCCCATCTACCTGATCATCGCCAGTGCCTTTGTACTGCCTATTGCAGCGGCCGGGCTTCTGTCGCCGGAAGCCGGCTCATCAGACCCGGACGTCCTGATCCTCAACCTGCCCATCCTGGCAGGTGAACAATGGCTCGCCATCCTCGCCTTCCTGGGGGGCGGCTCGGCGGCCGCAGCGATGGTCATTGTCTGTTCCGTAGCTATTGCCACCATGGTCAGCAATGAGATCATCATGCCGGCACTGCTGAAATTCTTCCGGCCGGGCATGAACAAGCGTTCGGATCTCAGCTACCTGTTGCTGAGCATCCGACGGGTTGCCATCTTCGTGGTGATGCTCACCGCCTATGGCTTCTACCGGATGGCCGGCGAGGACTACAGCCTTACCGCTTTCGGGCTCCTGTCGTTCGCAGCAGCAGCTCAGTTTGGCCCAGCCCTCGTGGGAGGCATACTCTGGCGCCGAGGCAACCATACGGGTGCGGTGTGGGGGCTGGGGCTGGGCTTCCTCATGTGGTGCTACACACTGCTGCTACCGGCGCTGGCCTCAACTGGCTGGCTCACGGATACGCTCATCGAACAGGGCATCTGGGGAATCAACTGGACCAGACCTACCGCCCTGTTTGGCTCTGAACTGGACCAGATCAGCCACGGCATCATCTGGAGCCTGGGCATTAACACGGTCACCTACATTGTGCTTTCCATGCTCACTCGCCAGCGGGTACGGGAAAAAATCCAGATCGCCTCGTTTTTCCATGACCCCCAGCCAAGGGCCGAAACGCCCCAGCAGCAGAGCTGGCAGGGTGAGATTCTGACCTCTGACCTTCAGGCCATAGCCGACCGTTTCATGGGAGAAGAACGGGCGGAAGCCATTTTCCGCAATTACGAACGGCGCAACGCCATCCGCCTGCACCTCCATCGCCCTGCATCATCACACCTGATGAAGTTCATTGAGCGCCAGCTGGCCTCGGTCATAGGCGCATCAACGGCCAGAGTCGTACTTGAGTCGACGCTGACCGGCCGGGACATGCAGATTGAGGACGTTGTCAGTATCGTCGACGAGGCCTCCCAGGCCATGACATTCAGCCGGGAGCTCCTGCAGTCCGCCATCGAGAACATCAGCCTGGGCGTTTCGGTGGTAAATCATCAACAACAGCTGGTGGTATGGAATCAACGCTACCTGGAGCAGTTCAACTACCCTGCCGGTTTTGTTCGTGTTGGCCGGCCGGTGGAAGATCTGATGCGCTACAACCTGACCAATGCCAATCTGCCGGCAAGACGCATTGACGAGATTATTACGGACCGCTGCAACCGAATGAGGGAAGGCCTGCCCATGTCCTATGAGCGGCAGCGTCCGGATGGAACCGTACTGCGGATTGATGGCAGCCCGATTCCCGGCGGTGGCTATGTCACCACGTTCCAGGACATCACCGCCATGCGCCGCACCGAACAGGCGCTGAAGGAAACCAACATCTACCTGGAACAGAGGGTGAAGGAACGTACTCAGGAGCTGCAGGTCATCAACGAGCAGATGCTCAAGGCCAAGTCCGTTGCCGAGCAGGCCAACCAGAGCAAGACCCGCTTCCTCGCCTCGGCCAGCCATGATCTGCTGCAACCCCTGAATGCCGCGCGCCTGTTCACGTCGGCCCTCGCCGGCAAGGCCCGTGATCCGGAAATGACCGAGCTGGTGGAGCACATCGACAGCTCGCTGGGGGCAGCCGAAGAAATCATCAGCACCCTGCTGGACATCTCGAAACTGGATGCAGGTGCGCTGGAGCCGGATATTGGCGTATTCCCGGTCAATGAAATCATGCGACATCTGGCAACGGATTTCTCTGCCATTGCCAAGGATCAGGGCCTCGATCTGCACGTGGTACCCAGCAGTGCATGGGTAAGGTCCGATTCCAAACTGCTCAGACGGGTGATCCAGAATTTCCTGTCAAATGCCATCCGTTACACGCCCAGCGGAAAAATCCTGCTGGGATGTCGGCGGCTGAAGGGCTATATCCGCATTGAAGTCTGGGATACCGGCCCCGGCATCCCCGATGACCAGCTGGCCCATATCTTTGAGGAGTTCCGCCGCTTTCAGCAGGGCCGCGACAAGAAGGGACTGGGGCTGGGCCTGGCCATTGTCGATCGTATCTGCGGCATGCTCAATCACCCGGTAAACGTCCAGTCGGTTCAGGGGCTGGGCAGCGTGTTCAGCATCACCGTACCGATCGCCCCTGCCGGGCACAGTGAGCAGAGTACCTCCAGACCCGCGGCAACATCACGGCGCGTCTCCAGCCTGGGTGGACTGCATGTGCTGTGTATTGACAACGATCCGGCCATACTCCATGGCATGAGCGCGCTGCTGGACAACTGGCAGTGTGATGTCACCACTGCCGAAAGCCTGGAAGATGCCCGCTACAAACTGAACGGTACTGAACCCGATATCATACTGGCGGATTATCAGCTTGATGATAACCGCAACGGTCTGGATGCAATGGACTCATTGAGAGCAGAGGCAACCAATGATATACCTGGCATACTTATTACCGGCTACATGGCTCCGGAGGTCAGGGAGGATGCCATCAGAAGGGGCTACCAGATTCTCTATAAACCTGTGAAGCCAGCGGCCCTCAGAGCTGTGGTTAACAAGTTACTCAAGCAGAAGCGTCCATGACAGATTCCAAAAACAATGCTGTTGGCAGCACCTTCGCCAAACTCAGTTATTTGATTGTCGATGATTTCGAGAATTTCCGCCTGTCCATGAGGCAGATGCTGCGCAGCTGTGGCGCCGACAAGATCGAGCTTGTCCCCAATGCCTCAACGGCCGTTCAGTACTGCGCCTACAACCATGTTGATGTTGTGCTCTGCGACTACAATCTGGGAGAGGGAAAAAACGGCCAGCACATCCTTGAAGAGCTGCGGCACAAGAAACTCCTGAAGCGTTCATCCCTGTTCCTGATGGTCACCGCCGAAACGTCCAAGGAAATGGTGATGGGCGCCAGGGAATACCAGCCGGATGCCTATCTGACCAAACCCATTAACCGCGCCATGCTGGAAAAACGGCTCAGCGGCCTTATCGCGCAAAGGAACGCCCTGCTTCCCATCAACCGGGAAATCGACCGGGAAAACTATCCTGAAGCCATATCGCTGTGTCTGCAGGCGCTTCCCACAAAGCCACGCTACAAGACGTGGCTGATGAAAACCCTTGCAGACCTCTATTACCAGCTCGGCGATTTCAGCCATGCCCTGAAAATCTATGACGACGTGTTGGCGCAAAGGGACCTCTCATGGGCAAGGCTGGGACGCGGCAAAATATTGGTCGCCACCCAGAATTATGACGACGCCATTGTTACCCTCAAGGAACTGGTGACCAAACATCCTGACTACATGGAAGCCTATGATCTTCTGGCCGAAGCGCTGGAAAAGCTGGGGCGGCCTACCCAGGCCCAGCAGATTCTTGAGAAAGCCGCCGAGCATTCTCCCAATGCGCTATTAAGACAAAAGCACCTTGCAGCGCTGGCTGCTTCCAACCAGGACATGTCAACGGCTTCCGATGCCTGGCGCCAAACCGTCTCGCTGGGGACTCACTCGATTCACGACAGCTCGGAGCACTACCTGGCATTGGCGCAGTCGCTGTCGGATCTCAGTGAAGGTGATACCTCAGACGAGGGCTCAAGCCACGCCGACGAAGCTCTCACCATCCTGCGACGCATGGAAAAGCGCTTCGCTGACCAGGAAGATATCAAGGTCAGGAGTCGCATTGTTCAGGCTCGCGTGCATGCCGGTCAGGGCAAATTGAAGGAAGCTCATAAGGCCATCGAGAGCGTCGCCGACGCACTGGGCGATTCCGACCTTATGGACCCCGAGGTCGGCCTCGATTATGCCAAGACACTGTTCAGGCTGGGTCAGGATGATGACGCGAAAAGCCTTCTGACAGCTCTCGCCAGTCGCTACCATGATGATCCCACGTTACTGCAGAGGATCGAGAACCTGCTGGATGAACCGGTAGGTTTCCGGCAGAAGCTTCAGGCCCGGTCCCTGAACAGGGACGGGATCAAGGCGTTTGAGGCGGGGCAACTTGATGAGGCCGTTTCCACGTTTAGCCAGGCTCTTGAGATAGTCCCCTCCCACGCAGCACTCAATCTCAACCTGGTGCAGGTATTGATGAAGAAATACCAGGAGGCACCGGATGATCGGGAACTGCTGACGCGCTGTGAAAAGTACCTCGCCAAACTCTCGGGATTGCCGGAACAACACAGACAGTATCGTCGCCTGGTTTCCCTGCGTAAAAAACTGGAAGGAATGATGTCATGACCACCAAGAACCACGACACCGCTACCGAAATACGAGAGTCACAGAGTATCGACTTCTCGATGGTTCTGGCATCGGCCGTTCATGACATGAAGAACTCCCTGGGAATGCTGCTGAACTCTCTTGATGAGCTACGCCAGGAACAGGCCGGCTCCATTGGCGAGTCCTCACGCTTCAACACCCTTCAGTACGAAGCCGAGCGTATGCACAATGACCTGGTGCAGCTTCTGGGCATTTACCGCCTGGGCGAGAACAACCTGTCGGCGCACATTGAAGAACACTTTGTGCCAGACTTTCTGTCCGAGCATATGGCCCGGCACACGCCACTTCTCGACGGACTGGGAATCGAGCTGGATATCGAGGCCGATGAGATTAACGGTTTTTTTGATGAAGACCTGCTGACAGGCGTGCTGAACAACACCATCAATAACGCAATACGATACACCAAGAGCCGGATCAAACTCACTGCGTCAGAGCAGCAGGGGTTCCTGGTTATTGGTGTCGAGGATGATGGTGATGGCTATCCTGAGAGTATGCAGCACAGTGGCACACCGGGTTTCAAATCCCTTGATTTCAACAGCGGCAGTACCAGTCTGGGGTTATTCTTTGCCTCGTCTGTGGCCCAATTGCACAGTGAAGGAGACCGGACCGGATCTATTCGGCTTCATAACGGTGGCAGTCTGGGGGGTGGGGTGTTTGAGATCTGGTTGCCTTGAAACAGCGTGCGTTGCATGCCTTGTCACATGGGGCCGTTGTAGTGAACAGAAGATAATCGTATCCCAAATAAAAAACCCCCAACGGCGTAGCCGCTGGGGGTTTGTTATTTAGGAGCCTGACGATGACCTACTCTCACATGGGCAGAAGCCACACTACCATCGGCGCTGGTCTGTTTCACTGCTGAGTTC
>NZ_JASSVS010000081.1 GCF_030250645.1 Marinobacter azerbaijanicus | reverse complement strand
TGGCCTTCGCCGGCAAGGTCGATTTCGATACCAGCCTGACGCCCAAGACCAAGGTCAGCATGGGCCAGTCGTTGGGTGGATTTCCCGATCCCGGCCCCGAGTTCGTCTAGGTCCAGAACCGCTGAACAAATTGCCGAGCGAGATGAAGCGGCTAGGTTCGTTCCCGACGAACCAACGCACTTCCCACATCCCTGTGGGTCGCAAGGCGCTCGGAGCACAGAACCGAGCGAAGCGACAAACAGCCGTAGGCTGGCCCCGAAGGGGCGAGAAGCCGAAGGCTGCGAGTCAACCGGAGCCTATGGGTATAGGTGAGGATCCGCCGGTCCGACGCTTCGGCACCGCGCAACGCAGCGATTCGCTCGCGCAGGCATTTGTGCAGTGGTTCTAGCAATTGGGCGTGGCGAAAGCCATCGTCTCCGCCACGCTCGCTCTCCCTAAAGCAAGCTGAATCAGCCGGTCGATGCCCAGCGCCACCCCGCTGCCTGCCGGCATGCCGTGCT
>NZ_JASSVS010000080.1 GCF_030250645.1 Marinobacter azerbaijanicus | reverse complement strand
AACCCGGCAAGCATCGCCGCCAGCGCCCCCACCGAGGCGCCACCGGATAATCCCAGCACGTAGGGATCGGCCAGCGGATTGCGCAGCAGTACCTGCATCAGGGCGCCAGCTACGGCAAGCAGGCCACCCACGGCGAAGGCCGAGAGCGAGCGGGGTATGCGCAGTTCGAGAATCAGCGTGCGCGCCAGCGGGCTGCCCTCTCCGCCTACCACTGCCCAGACATCGCCCAACGACAGCGCGGCGCTGCCCAGCGTGACCGACAGCAGCAGCGCCACCAATCCCAGCAGTGCCAGCACGCCCAGCGGCAGCCACAGTGAGCAGCGGCGGGGAATCGTCATCGCTTCAGCGCTTGCTGCGGACATCGTCGAGTTTCTCGCAGAAGAGCCGGCTGCCCTCCAGTAGCCGCGGCGTGGGCCGCTGTATCAGCGACGGCGGCACGAAGTAGAGATTGTCGCGCTCGACCGCGGTCAGGTTCGGGTACTGTTCCCAGTGGGTCAGCCAGTCGCGATTCTCCTCGCCCATGCCACCGGCCAGTATCGCCTCAGGATC
>NZ_JASSVS010000007.1 GCF_030250645.1 Marinobacter azerbaijanicus | reverse complement strand
TCAATTTCTGACCCGCCTCAGTGGCGTGTCCCTCGAAAGAGATGCGTATTCTACAGAGCTCACTTGAGGTGTCAACGCGCTTTTCAATATTTTCTCAAAAAGCCCGCATTCCGTTCAATCCTTGACCACAACACGGGCAATCTTCTTTTTACCCGCCTGGACAACACAGTCATCGCCGGCCGTGAACATCCGCTCGTCTGTCACCTGTTCACCGTTAATGTATACAGCCCCGCGACCAAACACATCTTTAGCAGCCTTTCCATTGCTTGCAAGATTCGCTTCTTTGAGCAGTGAAACAATGTGCAATTCACCACGCCCGGCCAGGGAAACCTCGACTGTCGGCACATTCTCGGGGATCTCGCCGAGCCCAACCCGGTTACCGGCCGACTTGTGAGCAGTCGCAGCGGCTTCGGCATCATGGAATCGGGTGATAATCTCTTCCGCCAGCAGCTTCTTGTACTCCTGGGGGTTAGCACCTTCATCTACAGCAGCGTGGAATTCTTCCACTTCCGCCAGCGGCCGGAAGCTCAGCAACTCGAAATAGCGCCACAGCAGATCATCCGGCATGGAGAGCAACTTGGTGTACATTTCACCGGGCGAATCATTGACACCCACATAGTTACCAAGAGACTTCGACATTTTCTGAACGCCGTCGAGTCCTTCCAGTATCGGCATGGTAAGAACGACCTGTGGTGACTGCCCATAATGCCTCTGCAGGATCCGCCCCATGAGCAGATTGAATTTCTGGTCCGTTCCTCCCAGCTCAACATCGGCTTCAAGCGCCACCGAGTCATAACCCTGCACAAGCGGGTAAAGAAACTCGTGAATGGCGATCGGCTGCTCGGCGCGATAGCGCTTGGTAAAGTCGTCCCTCTCCAGCATGCGGGCAACGGTGTACTGGCCGGCCAGGCGAATCATGTCTGCCGCACTGAGCTTGTTCATCCAGTCTGAATTGAACACCACCCGCGTCTTCGCCGGATCCAGGATCTTGAACACCTGCTCTTTATAGCTGATGGCATTTTCAGCCACCTGAGCCTCCGTCAGCGGCGGACGGGTCGCGCTCTTGCCGGTGGGGTCGCCGATCATGCCGGTAAAGTCACCGATAAGAAAAATGACTTCATGCCCCAGGTCCTGAAACTGCCGCAGCTTGTTGATCAGTACGGTATGCCCCAGGTGCAGATCAGGCGCTGTCGGGTCGAACCCTGCCTTGATCCTGAGTGGACGCCCTTCCTGCAGCTTCTCAATCAGCGCTTCTTCGGAAATCAACTCATCCATGCCGCGCTTGACTACGGCCAGTGCCTCATCAATAGATGCCATGAACCACACACCCTCAATTCTGATGGTTTGGGCGGGAAGACGGTTACAGACCTCTACAAAAGAAATCTGTGCGTTACCGGCCTCCCTGTTAAAGTATTCCTGCTCAGTTTTTAAACAGGGCCGCATATTTAAGGCGGGGGATTATAGCAACCCTGGCCCAGGAAATCCGGTCCGCGTGCCAGCAACGGTAATGTTTGAAGCTGTCCTGAGCGCATTTTATACGGTAATCTGTTGGACTATACCTGAACAACAGCTTTAATTAGGTAGTACAACCTACCGGAATGCCGATCAAAACGGATGCGACACGTGCTCAAAAAATTTCCAAAAACACATATTACCATCGCCGCTGCGACCAGTGTTGTTGTCGCAGCTGCCATTCTCATGAGCCCAAGTGCCGACGTTGAAGCCAACCGAATGGCCTACGCGCTGGACCTCAATGAAGGCACCGTTACCGAAACGGGCGATACCGGCAACTCCTCTGCCAAACAGGCTTCCAGCAGCGAAAAGCCGGCACACGTTGTGGCCAGTATTGCTGACCAGCCACAACTGCCAGAAGCACTTGATACGGCAGCGGCCATAGCAGAAGCGAGCGAACCTGAGCTCAAGTGGCAGGAGTACAGGATCAAATCCGGTGACACCCTGTCCTCCCTCTTCAGCAGGGCAGGCTTCAACGATGGCATCATGCTTTCGGTGATTCATGGCGACGGCGAGGCAGACAAGCTGCAGCGACTCTACGCTGGCGAAACCATCTCGTTTGCAACCGATGACGCCGGTGAACTGGCTGCGGTTGATCTTCAGCGCAACCTTCTTGAAACCCTTCGGGTCGAAAAGACCGAAGATGGCTTCAAAGGCGAAACCGTGGTACGTGAACCCGATGTAAAACCTGCGTTTGCCTCCGGCATTATTGATGGTTCACTCTATGTTGCCGCCCGCGAAGCCGGCATGTCCGACAGATTGTCTATGGAAATGGCCGGCATCTTCGGCTGGAATATTGATTTCGTCTATGACGTACGCAAGGGCGACCGTTTTGAAGTCGTCTATGAAGAGCTCTACCTGGATGGCGAAAAATTTGGTACCGGCGACATAATCTCGGCCCGCTTCGTTAACCGGGGCAAGGAAGTTGTCGCGTTACGATATAAGGACAGCAATGGCGATACTGACTACTACAGCCCCGATGGCAGCAGTATGCGCAAGGCATTCCTGAGAACACCCATCGATGCTCGGGTTTCTTCGTCCTTTAACCTTCAGCGACGTCACCCGGTGCTGGATGTGGTTCGCCCTCACGAAGGCACGGACTATGCAGCCCCCCCGGGGACACCGATCAAGGCAGCGGGCCACGGCAGGGTGCAGTTTGCCGGCTGGAAAGGAGGTTATGGCCGCACAGTCATCCTCAAGCACGGCGACAACATCACCACCCTGTATGCCCACTTGAGCCGCTTTGGCAAAGGTATAAGCACCGGAACACGCGTGAAACAGGGCGACACCATCGGCCATGTGGGCTCTTCAGGTATGGTGACCGGACCACACCTGCACTACGAATTCCGCGTGAATGGCTCCCCGCGAAACTCGCGGACTGTCAAACTGCCTGACGCCAAACCGATACCGAAGTCTGAAATGGCACGCTTCAGCAAGTTTGCTAATCAGCAGGTAGCCAAGTTTGAGCTTTTCCGGCAGGACTACCAGCAACTGGCCATGGCCGCGGACGAGTAAAACATGGAAGCCTGGATTGGACTGATGTCCGGCACCAGTATGGATGGCATAGATGCCATACTGGTGTCGTTTGAGGGTCAGCGCATCCGGATCCACGCCACCCATACCACTGATTACCCTGCTGATATCCGTAGACGGCTGATTAACCTCAGCCAGAATCGCGGCACCCCTGATGACCTCGGGGAACTCGACCATACGACCGGCTCCCTGTTCGCGCTTGCCGCAACCAGTGTGATTGAAAAATCCGGACTCCCGCTAACATCGATTGCAGCCATTGGCAGCCATGGACAGACCGTCAGGCATCAGCCGGATCGTTCAGCAGCCTTCTCCCTCCAGATTGGTGACCCCACCCTCATAGCGGAACGCACCGGAATAACCACCATTGCTGACTTCCGGCGCCGCGACATGGCGGCAGGAGGACAGGGTGCGCCGCTGGTACCGGCTTTCCATAAAGCATTCTTCAGTGCCTCCGACGAAGATCGCTGCATACTCAATCTCGGCGGCATTGCCAATATCACCCATTTACCTGCAAGCGAGGAGGCTGTCGTTACCGGCTTTGACACCGGACCATCCAACGCCCTGATGGACGCCTGGTGCCAGCATCAGACAGGCCGCGCTTATGACAAGGATGGCGCATGGGCGGAGGAAGGCTCGGTTGACCAAAGCCTGCTGGGAGACATGCTCTCGGACGCGTATTTCTCGCGGCAGCCACCCAAAAGCACCGGTACCGAGAAGTTCAACCTGGAGTGGCTTAAAACATTGCTGAAGCGTCATCCCGACCTGTCCGGAGCAGATGTCCAGAGGACACTACTGGAGCTGACAGCCGTGTCCGTGGCACAGCAGATTCCACACGCTCCGGGTATGACCATCTTTGTATGTGGAGGAGGCGCCAGAAACAGAGTGCTGATGCGGGAACTACAGCGTACCTGCAGCCCGTCCCGAATCGCCTCTACCGCAGAGCTCGGGCTTGACCCACAATGGGTGGAGCCTGCCGCGTTTGCCTGGCTGGCCAGCCAGACACTATCAGGGAGACCCGGAAACCTGCCAGAGGTAACGGGCGCAATTGGAGAAAGGGTTCTGGGCGCGGTCTATTACGCCTGACAGGCCTCGTCAGATGGAAAAGGAACTGCCACAGCCACAAGTGGAACTTGCGTTGGGATTCTGCACAATGAACTGGGACCCCTGCAGCCCCTCCTGATAGTCCACGGTTGCCCCGACCAGATACTGATAACTCATCGGATCAACCAGCAACATCACACCATCTTTTTCAATGACAGTGTCTTCGTCGTCCTGTGCCTCATCAAATGAGAAACCGTACTGGAAACCAGAACAGCCGCCGCCGGTCACAAAAACGCGAAGCTTGAGTTCAGAGTTACCCTCTTCCTCAACCAGTTCGCGCACCTTGGACACCGCGCTGTCACTGAAAAACACCGGTGTTATTGCCTGTTGCTGAACTACACTCAAGTCCGCCTCCGGTCTGCTAGAAAAATAACTGACCTGATTATCATATTCCTGACTAAAACAATCAACTATTCCTTGCCAGGCTCAGCCGCATCGTCATGCTCTTCCGCCTTGTCTTCTTCGGAAGATCGCACGCTTGCGGAGCGCTTGTCGCGGCCAAGAAGGCCTACTGGCTCATTCTGGTGAACCAGACTGCCATTCACCGACGCTCCCATTGCCATCTCGATCAGGTTGTAATAGACATTACCGTGAATGGAGGCTTTTTCGGCCAGTTCAAGATGCGTAGAGGCGTAGACGTCCCCATGTACGGTCCCGTTGATAATGACATGGGGTGCGACAATATCGCCCTCAACAGAACCCACCTCCGAGATTCTCAGAACCGCGTCGCCTCCCTCTTCCGCGACCACCCTGCCCCGGATCGTACCATCGACGTGAAGCCCGCCGGAGAAATGCACATCCCCCTCCACCGTCGTCCGGGAAGAGACAAGGGTGTCAAAGTGCCCGCTGGGGCGACGCGGTTTCTGTTTCTTCTTGCCAAGCATGTCAGTTCTCCGTCAGTTCATCCCAATCAAATGTGCGTTCGGCCTGGGACGATTTGCTGCCTTCGGCACGGGCCACCACCTGCAGTTCAAGGGGCTCAAAGCCATCGGGCACCCGCAGCACGCCCTCTATATCCTGGAAGTACCGGAAACGGAACTTTACTCCCAGGTCGTCGATATCGTCAGAAAGGTCCCGCAGAGCGATCACTTCCTTTTCGTTATTGCGTATGCCGATGACGTTCACCGCCACCACACCTGAAATATAACTCTTGTTATCACCCACCTGAGTCAGTACCAGCTTGAAATTGTAGACACCCTCCTGCCGCGCACTCTGCATAGCGAGTCGGTCAACCTGTAACCCCTTGCTGGTTTCCGAGGGAGCCATAATGTTTTTATAGAAGGTCAGGTCGGCTTTCAGTGATGCAATCTGCGTTTCCAGATCAACGATGGTTCTGCGGGCCTGATTGAGCGCCTGGGCGTCAATGCTACGACCCCGCTCAAGGTTCACCAGCTGCTGACTGGCTTTCCTGTTCTGGTCCCGCAGCTGATCTACCTGCTCTTCCAGGCGATCGCGGGACTCCTCAGCGGTCGAAAACCGGAACCCGCCCTGGGCCATGCCGGCCACATAGCCAACCACTGCGGCGGAAATGGAGAAGGTCAGCAGTATCAGGGTACGGCGGAGCCGGTAGCCCGGCCGATGCCTGATTACGACGTACTCTTCAGCGGGTTTTCTGGATTCACTCACTGGACGGACCTATGGCAGCAACGCGGGCGCTTCCAGCCCCATGGTTTCCTGCAGACCGAACATGATGTTCATGTTCTGGACAGCCTGACCCGCGGCACCTTTTACTAGGTTATCGATAACCGATGACACGATAACGATATTGCTCTGTTCCTGCCGATGGAGCGCCATACGGCAGTTGTTGGCACCACGGACACTGCGTGTTTCCGGGTGACTGCCAAATGGCATCACGTCCACGAAAGGTTCGTCACGGAACCGCTCTTCGTAGAGCGCCTGCAAGCGGTCAAAGTCGTCAGGATTACGCAGTTCGGCATACAGGGTGGCTTCGATACCGCGAATCATGGGAATCAGGTGCGGCACGAAGGTGACACCCACATCACTGCCAGCAGCCTGCGACAGGCCCTGGCGAATCTCCGGAAGATGCCGGTGGCCAGACGCGCCATAAGCCTTGAAGCTCTCACCAACCTCGCCGTGCAGCATCCCGATCTTGCCCTGCCGCCCGGCCCCACTGGCACCTGACTTGGCATCGGCAATCAGCCGTGAAGGATCAACCAGACCACTCTCCAGCAATGGCAGAAAGCCCAACTGAACCGCTGTCGGATAACATCCGGGGTTGGCCACCAGCTGAGCATTGACAATCTCGCCCCTCACCACTTCGGGCAGGCCGTAGACCGCCTTTTCTGCCCACTCCGGACTCTCGTGGGGCATACCATACCAGTTGGCCCAGACGTCAAGATCCTTCAGGCGGAAGTCTGCCGAAAGGTCTACAACCCTCGCACCAGCGGCCATCAGCTCCGGCATCATGCGCATCGCAACGCCATGAGGTGTTGCAAAAAACACCAGATCACAGGCTGCCAGGGTCTTCACGTCAGGTTCTGAGAAAGCCAGGTCGTAATGGCCGCGCAGGTTCGGGTACATGTCGGCAACCGGCATGCCCGCCTCAGAGCGCGATGTGATACAGCTCACCTTTGCTTCCGGATGAACCGCCAGAATCCTCAGAAGTTCGACACCGGTATAACCGGTTCCACCTACAATGCCTACATTTATCACCAGTTACTCCAGCTGAAATCAGGTTCCTGAAAGCCCAATAGTCTAACATGATAAACCAATGACTTATTGCAGCCCGACCAACGCTGGTTACAATATCGTCAGAAAACCACTCACCTCCGGAAAACCGGCGTTCATGCGTAAATTCTGGCACAAGACCACCGAGAACCTGATCCCTGTTTTCCGTCGCCGGCTCTCCGGCGTGGACGCTTTACCACAACTGGCGGTTCTGGGCCTGCTGTCCGGGTTGTTTACCGGGGGCGTTATCCTGATATTCCGATTCGCCATCGAATGGCCGCTGGAATATTTCCTGCCGGGAGAAGGCTCCGAATCCTTCGAAGAACTCCACATCCTGACCCGGGCAGTCCTGCCCCTTGCCGGTGCCGTCGGGCTCGGCGTCCTGATGCATAACCTTGCCACTCATGATCGCAAGGTAGGCATCGTGCATGTCATGGAACGCCTGAATTACCACCAGGGCTACATTTCCATCCGCAGTGCACTGGTTCAGTTCGTGACCGGTGTCAGTACGGTTGTAACCGGCCAGTCGGCCGGTCGGGAAGGACCGGCAGTTCATTTGGGCGCCGCCTTTTCGAGTCTCATGGGCCAGTGGATGCGACTACCCAACAACAGCATCCGGACACTGGTTGCCTGTGGCTGCGCTGCTGCCATCTCTGCCTCTTTCAATACGCCCATTTCCGGCGTCATCTTCGCCATGGAAGTGGTGATGATGGAATACACCATCGCCGGCTTTACGCCTATCATCCTGGCATCGGTAACCGCAGCGGTGGTGAGCCAGGCGGTGTACGGCTCAGAGCCGGCTTTCAGTGTGCCTCCGCTGACCATGAACTCGCTGATGGAAATACCGTGGATCATCGTGATCGCCATTATTATCGGGGTTGCGGCAGCAGCATTTATACAACTGGTGGATACCACTGGCCGGCATCACCACCGCCCGGTACTTCTGCGACTGACTGTGGCGGGGCTTCTCATGGTGCCATTCGCTGTGGTGGTGCCGGAAGTTATGGGCATCGGCTACGACACGGTCCAGTACACCATCGACAATCAACTGCCGTTCTGGCTGTTACTAGGTGCCGGCGTCGCCAAGCTGATTATCACATCGGTCACCCTGGGGCTGGGCATGCCCAGTGGCGTTATCGGCCCCACCCTGTTCATGGGGGCCACGCTGGGTGGTGCCATGGGCTTAATTGGTGCACAGGTTTTCCCCGATACGGTTTCATCCGTGGGTTTCTATGCCATGCTGGGCATGGGGGCGATGATGGGAGCCGTGCTTCAGGCGCCGCTTGCGGCACTCATGGCACTGATGGAACTCACCAGAAACCCGAACATCATCCTGCCGGGCATGCTGGTCATCACTACCGCCAGCCTGGTAACCAGCGAAGCATTCGGCAAGAAATCCCTGTTCCTGACCATTCTCAAGAGCCAGGGGCTCAGCTATCAGAATTCCCCGGTTATCCAGGCCCTGAGGCGGGTCTCGGTGGGCGCAATCATGGACAGGAGCATCCTTCGTACCGAACGCTTCCTGTCCAGGGATGAGGCCGTAAAGGTCCTGAAATCAGAGCCCAAGTGGCTGGTGGTTGAAGGCAGCAGCGGTCCCACCGCGCTGTTACCCGCCGTGGATCTGGCACGCTACCTGGAAGATACCAAGCCGTCAGGCGAAAGTGGCAGGGAAGATGAACAAGAAGCTCCGGAGCAGATTGACCTTATGGACATCCCCGCCAATCGCCGGGATATTGCTCCGGTGCAGTACCAGGCAACGCTGGAAGAGGCACTGAACCAGTTTGAGCACACCAGTGCAGAAGCTCTGTATGTTCAACGTCACGTCGCTCCCATGATTCAGCGCGTATACGGCGTGATTCTGAAATCCGATATCGAAAGCTACTACCAATACCGACGGAGTTAACCAATGCTGTGGGTCAAAGCCCTGCATATTATTGCAATGGTGTGCTGGTTCGCCGGCATCTTTTACCTGCCCCGGCTGTTTGTCTATCACGCTGCCTGTGATGATGAACCCGGCCGCGAACGCTTCAAGATCATGGAGCGCAAGCTCTACCGGGGCATCACCACACCGTCCATGATAGCGACGGTCGTTTTTGGACTCTGGCTCATCAGTTACAATGTTCAGGGTTACATGAGCCAGGGCTGGCTGCACGCCAAACTGCTGCTGGTGGCTCTGCTGATCGGCTACCACTTCTACTGCGGCCACCTGGTGAAAGTGTTCCGCGACGACAGAAACACCCGCAGCCATGTGTTCTATCGCTGGTTCAACGAGGTCCCTGTCCTGATCCTGGTTGCCGTTGTTATTCTTGCTTCCGTAAAACCATTCTGAGGAGCCTGACCATCAAACTTCATCACCGCCCTCACGTTCTGATTATTTCCGGCCTTGATCCCTCGGGAGGAGCCGGCATTCAGGCCGACATCCAGGCCATTACCGCACTGGGCTGCCACCCCCTTCCGGTGCTCTCGTGTCTGACCGTGCAGGACACCCGGAATGTCTACAATGCCACCGCAACGGACCCGGAGATTGTTCGTCAGCAACTGCAATGCCTGGCAGCCGACTCTCCTATTCACGCCATAAAGACCGGCGCCCTGGGCAATGCCGATGTGGTGGATGTACTTGTGGATTTCCTGGCCGGGCATCCGGACATTCCGCTAATCACCGATCCGGTCATCAAGGCTGCCGGCGGCGGCGATCTGGCGGACGAGGCGCTGATTGAACGCATGAAGCAGCGCCTGTTCCCGTACGCAGAAATCATTACCCCCAACAGCATAGAACTGGCACTGCTGGGAGGCGATGAGGACGCTGCCCGCGCGGCTCACAATCTGCTGGAGTCAGGCTGCGAGTCGGTACTGGCGACAGGCGGGCATGGCGAGGGCGATGAAATCATCAATTCGCTTTACTACCGCGACCAGGATCCGCTGCACTTCCACATCGAGCGTATCGGAGGCGAATACCACGGCACCGGCTGCACCCTGGCAGCCTCAATTGCTGCGGGCAGAGCGTCCGGGCTTTCGGCGCGCGCCTCTATTGCCCAGGCCCAGAACTACGTGCTGCGCGCCATTCGGCACGCACTCAAGGTAGGCGAAGGCCAGCCGGTACCAGACCGGGGCATCCCATGGGAGAGTTGAATAGCAAGGGCCTGCGCCCCGGCCTCTATGCCGTTACCGACAGCCATCTGTTGCCGGCAGACAAGCTGCTGACGGCGGTGGAAGCCGCCCTGCGTGGTGGCGCGGTACTGGTGCAGTACCGCGAAAAGGCCGCACCCCAACCCGAGCGGCTCAGACAGGCCCGGGATCTGGTTGCCCTGTGCAATAATGCCAGGGTTCCGTTGATTATCAATGATGACCCGGAGCTGGCCAGACGCTCGGGCGCTGCGGGCGTGCACCTGGGGCAATCGGACAGCTCCCTGGTTTCAGCCAGACAACTGCTGGGGGAACATGCGATCATAGGAGCAACGTGTCACTCCGATCTGGAACTGGCTGCCACTGCAGATCGTGACGGCGCCGATTACCTGGCGTTCGGCCGGTTCTTCAACTCGAAAACCAAACCGGACGCCCCCGTCGCGGACGTCTCGGTACTGGCCCGGGCCAGGCATTTCGGCAAGCCGGTTACCGCCATTGGTGGCATTACCACGGACAACGGCGAAGGCCTGATCCGCGCCGGTGCCGACCTGTTGGCAGTGGTCGGCGGCCTTTTCGATGGTGACCCGGCCTCCATTGAGGAGCGCGCGCGCCTGTTTAGCAGGCTGTTTGCCGCCCATCATCCACTTTTTCCATCTTCCGTACACCAGGAGTCCTGAACCATGACCCAGTCCGAAACCCTATTTGCCGAGGCTCAGAAATACATTCCCGGAGGGGTCAACTCTCCGGTCAGAGCCTTCAGGGGAGTCGGCGGTACCCCGCTGTTTTTCAAGCACGCTGAAGGCGCCTACCTGTTCGACGAAGACGACCGTCGCTACATTGACTACATCGGTTCCTGGGGCCCGATGATCCTAGGCCACGGCAACCAGACCATCAAGGATGCACTGCACGCCCAGGTGGATCAGGGCATTGGTTACGGCGCCCCTACCGCCCTGGAAACCGAAATGGCAAAGAAGGTCTGTGAGCTGGTGCCGTCCATCGACCTGGTGCGCATGGTGAACTCCGGTACCGAGGCCACCATGAGCGCGGTGCGCCTGGCACGGGGCTATACCGGCCGCGACAAGATCGTGAAATTCGAGGGCTGCTACCACGGCCACGTGGATTCACTGCTGGTGAAAGCCGGCTCCGGCGCCCTTACCCTGGGCGTGCCCAATTCCCCGGGAATTCCCGCAAGCCTTGCGGAACACACGCTGACCCTGACCTTCAATGATATCGACAGCGTGCGGGAAACCTTCGCGAAAATGGGCGACGAGATTGCTGCCATCATCGTGGAACCGGTTGCCGGCAACATGAACTGCATACCGCCAGTGCCCGGCTTCCTGGAAGGCCTGCGGGAAGTATGTGACGAGCATGGTACGGTACTGATTTTCGACGAAGTCATGACCGGTTTCCGGGTGTCCCTCGGCGGCGCCCAGAGCTTCTATGGTGTAACCCCTGACCTGACCGCGCTTGGCAAAGTGATCGGCGGCGGCCTGCCAGTAGGGGCTTTTGGGGGCAAGCGGGAGATCATGGAACACATCTCGCCCCTAGGCCCGGTGTACCAGGCTGGCACACTAAGTGGCAACCCGCTGGCCATGTGCGCCGGACTGGCAACACTCAATGCCATCTCGGAACCCGGCTTCCACGACCGGTTAACCGAAAAGACCAACGCCGTCCGTGACGGGCTGAAGGAAGCTGCAAACAGCACCGGCATTCCCCTGGCGGTGCAAAGCGCTGGCGCCATGTTCGGCTTCTTCTTCACCGATGCACCTGCTATTACCCGCTTCGACCAAGTGATGGCGTGCGACGTGGAACGGTTCAAGAAGTTTTTCCAGGGGATGCTTAAAGAAGGTGTCTACCTTGCACCGTCTGCATTCGAGGCTGGCTTCACCAGCGCGGCCCTGACGGATGAAGACATCAACCAGACCATTGAAGCGGCACGCAGGGTCATGGCCACGCTCTGATCCTCAATCTGTGGCCCTGAAAGACATGTCTTTCGGGGCCACGCACATGAACCGCGTCACACTTCTGCACCAACTACCCTGCCCCGTCCTCTCCTGCCGTTGACTTATGCCCACCCCTGATCGAATTATGTTCACATCTCATACAAAGAGATGCACTGACTGCGACCATCTAACAATCACAAGACAGAAGTCAGCGCACGGAAGCCATGCAGTACTGCCTTGGACTGCCCCTGATGCAGTAATCGGCACAACCTGTTAGGTCGAGCCGCAGTTTGACAACAAATACAACAGCAAACTGTAGGTGCAACAATGAAACAATGGACCAAAGCATTGGCCATGCTGATCGTGCTGGCATGGTCGGCGCCCTCAATGGCCTGGTGGTGGGATTCCACCCCGTCCGACTATACCGACACCCGCTATCCTGTGGTGCTGGTTCACGGCATGTTCGGCTTCGATTCGATCGCCGGCGTGGATTACTGGTATGGCATCGCCGAAGATCTGCGCAAGTATGGCGCTGATGTCTATACCACCCAGGTACCCGCGCTGGACAGCACCATCGCCAGAGGCGAGGCATTACTTCCCCAGATCGCATCGATTGCAGCCATTCACGGCAAGGTAAACCTGATTGGCCACAGCCATGGCGGACCGACCGCGCGTTACATCGCCCGGGTACGGCCTGATCTGGTGGCATCGGTGACGTCTGTTGGCTCACCCCACAAAGGGTCGCCGGTAGCGGACCTGATCTACGGCTCCCCGGCTGAAAGCCTGGCGGCATCGCTGGGCAACGCCCTCGGCGGGCTGATCGACCTGCTGTCTGGCGGCGGTTACAACCAGGATCTGCGCTCCAGCCTCTACTCGCTGACCGCCGAAGGCAGCGCCGAATTCAACAACTTTGCACCAGCTGGAGTACCCGCCACCGCTTGTGGTGAAGGCGCCTATTCAGCGAACGGCGTGCGCTTCTATTCCTGGGGCGGCACCGGCGTGCTGACCAACGTTCTCGACCCCTCGGATGCCCTGCTGGGCACAACAAGCCTGGCCTTCGGTTTCAGCGCCAATGACGGCCTGGTAGGCCGTTGCAGTAACCATTTTGGCAAGGTGATCCGCGACAACTACTTCATGAACCATCTGGACGAAGTGAATCAGGCGCTGGGTCTGCACAGTCTCTTCGAAACGGATCCGAAAACAGTGTACCTGCAACAGGCCAACCGGCTCAGAAACGCCGGCCTCTGATTCCTGACCATCCCGGCCGGGAACGGATGCCCGGCCATGCCATCAGAACCCCACTTCAACACCAACCATCGCCTCGCGTCGGCTGTAATCGTATCGCTCGATAGTGCTGCGGTTGTTCAGCATGCTCCACTCCGCCAGCACCCGCCACCGGCCGGCCAGGCGATACTCCACCAACGCGAGCCCCCTCAGACGACGGTCTGTGCGGCGTTCGGAATTCACATCGGTACCCGATAACAGCAGGTGATCATCCCTGTAACGGGAATAACGGACATCGGCCCTGGCTGCAAAGGATAACCTGGTGGAGACATAGTAACGGGCCTCGGCTGACACAAGGTTGCGTATGGGTGACACGCTGAAGAACTCCTGTTGGGTTGCCAGATCCGTGCGGTCGTTGACCTCAAGCTGATACTGACCACGGAAGACCCAGCTCCCCATACCCTTTTCGGCGCTGGCACCCACTCGCAACATTTTGCCGTCATAGGCGCTGAAGCCACTGCCGCCATCAATGGCAGACACCGAACCGGTCACCGTGCAGTCATATTCCGAGGCACCAGTGTTCAAAACACAATTATCGAGGGTATAGGCCGCTTCCAGCCGGATCTGACGCTCAAGAACCTCTCCCCCAAACCAGGAACCTGCCAGACTCACGGTAGAGGTGAGCTCGCCCGCTCCAACCTCTTTCAACCAGGAGGCGCCCGTGCTCAGGTAGCTATTATCGAATTCGTCGTGACTGGGATATTGGCGGGTATAGGCAACACCGTGCAGGCTCACTCCGCCGGTTCCCACGCGAAGGTTTCCGACGGACAGCAGGTCCACAAAACCGCCAGCCTGATTACTTGAGGCATCATCCGGTGTTCCGGCGATATTGTCGTCATAGCCGCCAACAACCGAGAAATAGCCACTGCCATAATTAACATCACGTCGGCGGCGTGGTTCAGCCTCATCAAGCTGGCGAAGCGCCAGCGCCCGGACTTTTTCCGGGGAATCCGGGCCAGCCGCCTGCTCAAACCATTGACGGGCCGCCCGGTTTTGCCCTGCCGCGCGCTTGACCAGGCCCAGGTTGTACTTCGCCAGTGGCCCATGGGGCGTGTCCAGCAGTTCCCTGAAAACGGATTCGGCCGGCCCATACTGCCCCAGTCGGAAGTAGACAACACCAAGATTATAAAGCAGCGACGGGTTGCTCAGCCCGTCAGCCCTGGCACGCTCGAAATAAGCCCTGGCCTGAGCCAGCTCGCCCTTGCTGAATGCCTCCACGCCGGCCTGAAAGTCCGGGTGTTCGGCTGAATCCTTCGCCATTAAAGCAGGTGCCCAGATTACCAGGGCAATAAAAATAACAAACCGTGAAAGCTGCAAGCCTTACTCCGAGCATACCGTGTGATGTCCGCACAGGAACGACAAAGCAGGGAGTATAGCAAGGGACGGGCTCATTCGTAGCAGGGTGAGACTTAACCTTGAAGCTTGATGCCCGGGTCAGGGTAACTCGGGCCGTTCAGGACGCTGGGATACATCAGGACGTTCCGGTTTCTCAGGGCGCCCGCGCTCCTCGTTGCGCTCGCGAACCTCCCGTGCCCGCTCTGCCGCCGCTCTGGCCGCTTCACGCCCTGCCTCCCTTGCCTCGCGGGCGCTGCCGTTACCAGCAGGCTTCCTTACCTTGCCCTCCCGGCGCTCCAGGGCTACCGGTTCACGCAGCTCAATCTCGCGGACCACGGATTCAGTCAGGTCGGCATCGTCTGTGACCATCCGCATGGTGACCCCCAGATCATCCTCTGCGACGGCCATGGAAGGCGCTGCCATCAGCAATCCAAGGCAACCAGAAACAGCAATGCCGCGCCAGATACCGGGTGTCATGATGAGGGCTCCGGGTTTGCATTCACGCCCATACCAGTGAGGTTAGTGCGGAAGGTCTTTTTTCTGCGTCCGTCGTCGAGATGGGCCACAAGCTCACCCTCGCCCGAAAACAGGATATTGAGTGGCAGGTTTACCACGTTCTCCCCTTTATCCAGGTCCACTTTCCAGCTCAGCCTCTGATGCCCGGGGTAATCCGAAACCTCCACGTGAGGCGGCAACTCCACCGTCAGAGTCACCCCTTCCAGCGCTTCCGTGGCGCTGAATGCAAGCCGGACATTGCGGGCAACCGGTTCGGCAACCAGGGTAGCCTCAGTGGCTGCCTGTTCCGCTGGGGAGAGCGCCAGATCAGCCTCGCCCCCCGGGCCTGAATTCCACCCGAAGCCCAGCGCAATGCCTACCACCAGAGCCGCTGCAATGGCGCCTCCGGCCATGGGCGTGCTCCAGCCAGAGCTGTGAGATCCAGCTCTCGCTCGCGCGTCCCTGCCGGTCGCCGCGCCCAGGACCCGCTCCTCGAAGCCGGGCGATGGAGCCGGCACAGACTGGCTCTCGTGCAACGAGTCGAAAATTGCCTGTTCATTGTACGCGGCAATGGAACAATCTTTACACCGGGCAATATGCTGCTCCATGCGGCTGGCCTGGGCCGCAGAGAGTTCGTTCCTGACCCAGGAACGCAGATTGTTTTTACACTCGTTACACATCATTTCCATCACCTCATTGTTCCACACGCCCGGTCTGCTGAAAAAGTTCCGGTCTCTCCAGCAGTTTTTTCTTGAGCGACGCCCGACAACGATGAACCCTTGATTTGACCGTACCCACCGGTATTTCCAGCACCCTTGCAATGTCCTCCTGGCTCCAGCCGTCCACATCGTGCAGCAGCATCAGCGTGCGCATATCCGGTGACAGTTCCCGGATGACAGAGTCCATGATCGGCTTCAGGCGTTCGGCGCTGATCTGTTCTGCCAGCTCCGGCACATCCGCCGCGTAGGAATCGAGAAACGTGGCCTGCTGCTCCGGCTCGGCCACATCGCTCACCGGCCTGTCCGCGCGGCGGCCTTTGCGCCGGACCTGATCAATAAAGTGCCGGTACAGCACCCGGTTAAGCCATGGCCGCAGCTGTTCTATGCCCTCCAGTTCGTCAAGATGGGGATAGAGTTTGACCACGACATCCTGCACCAGATCCTCCGCATCCTGCTGTTGCCCCGCCAAGCGGAAGGCAAAACGGTACATGGCCTCGAGATGCGGCTGGACCAGCTTTTCGAATCGCGCGGGCCTTGCAGGCCTTCTGAAAGGTATCAATACCAAAATACGAACCCGTGGATATTCATTAAAGCTGGCTTATACCAGAAAAAGTGCCGCAAAGCGCTGAACCCGACCACTGATGCCGAAATTCCAACCTGAACGCTTTGTAACACAACAGACCGGAACCTGTGACCGAAACCCAGCGTTGTACCCCCAGGCATCGGACTCCGCTTGAGGGTAAAGGAAGCCCGTTATTCTACCAACAAAGTTGGACAAGAGTTCATTCAACAGACAGTACCCGGAGATAGTTTATGAACAACGCATTGATCAAGGGTTTTGGTATCACTGCACTGGCAGCAGCTGTTGCAGCCTGTGGTGGAAGTGGAAGCGACGACACGGCAACCGGAACCGCGTCCTTTGACGTGACCGACGCGCCGACAATGGAATTGGCCAAGGTTGAAATTACCTTTACCGGGCTTTCTGTGAAGCCAGCCGACGGCGAAGCCATCGAGTTCACCTTTGATGAAGCCAAAACACTGGATCTTCTGACCCTGCAGGGCGGTGACAGCGCTCCGTTGCTGGAAGATCAGGAACTCCCTGCCGGTGAATACGAGTGGATCCGGTTGACCCTGGATCTCGATAACTCATTCGTTTATGAAACCGAGAACCCGGACGCGCCTCTTACACTCTTCGTTCCATCAGGCGCCCAGACGGGCCTGAAGCTTGTCAGTGGCTTTACCATTGCCCAGGGTGGCGAAAACAACTTCACCATCGACTTTGATGTGCGCAAATCCATCGTTAATCCGCAAGGCAAGGGCGTTGCAGACTACTTCCTTAAGCCGGCATTGCGCCTCGTGGACAACCTGGAAGTCGGTTCAATCACCGGCCAGGTGGATTACGCTACCATCAACCAGGCCCGTGGAAGCGACGATACAGAAGACGCACTGGCTGACTGCGACTATGAAGGCTCAGTGTATGTTTTCGAAGGGGCAGATGCAGAGCTTTCGGACCTGAATGTGAACAACGAGGAAGGCAACCCTTTGATGGTCGTGCCTGTCGAGCCGGATAGTGAAAGCGGCCTTTACAGTTACAAGGCCGCATTCCTGACCGAGGGGAACTACACCGTCGCCTACTCCTGTCAGTTGGATGACAACGAGCAGGACGATACACTGGAATTCGACGGAAAGCAGACTGTAGCCGTGGAAGCTGGTGTTGAAACCGAAGCGGAAACCATCCCGCTGGCTCAGTAATATCGAGCCAGCGCCAAAGAAGAGCCCCCGCCTAGCAGCGGGGGTTTTTCATTTACAGGGCCCCGGCCCGAGCCTCAGCCTGATCCGCCCCCGCTACATTTCCCCGGGCACGACGAATGTCCGCCAGCAGCAACCACCCCGCACGCTGTAATGACGAATCACTGCCCGCCAGCGACAGTCCCTTGAGGGTGAACTGCTCCGCTGAACCCAACTGGTCCATCGCCACATAGGCTTCCGACAGCTTGAAGTAAACCTGTGCAGAACGCGGAGCAATTCGCTGTGCCCGCTCCAGTTGTGCCACTGCAGCCTGGGTGTCACCAGCAGCCATCAGGCTGTCGGCGCGTTGAATCAGACTCCTGGCGGCTGGCGAGAGCGCATCGCCCTCATCCTGATAGCTGGGCGAGCTGTACTCCTGCTGCCGGGCCGGTTCTTCGGGCTGTTCACTCTTGCGCTCGACCCTTGGCTCTTCATCCCTGTCGCTGGTCTGCGGAGGCTCCGGCGCCTCGTCACGGGAGGAGGCGCCGCCGGCCGGTACGTAAATGGAGCCACCACCCGGGCCGGAGGCACAGCCGGCCAGCGCAAGTGCCAGCGTGATCAAACCCACATATCTGAACGTGTTCGCTTTCATTGGAAGAGTCCTTCAAACCAGCCTCGTACGCGCCGCTCCAGGTTACCGCCACAGGAGATTTCCCGGTCGGGCTCGCTACCTGTTATGAACGGCACAAGGCGTGCATTGTTACAGTGTTCATCGGTCAGGGCGCCTTCTGCGGGATTGACCCAGTGGTACTCGACGCCATCCGGCACCACTGGCGAAAATCCGTGCTGGGGCACCTGGCTCATAAACCGGGACCAGACCGGCAGCGCCCCGGTGGCGCCAGTCAGTGAGGTGGGCCCGTTGTCATCCCTGCCGACCCAGCTAACCGCCAGCAGGTCCCCGCTAAAGCCAGCAAACCAGGAGTCGCGGCCATCATCGGTGGTTCCGGTCTTGCCTGCAAGCGTCAGCTCACGGGGCACGGTGCGGTATACCGACCGGCCGGTGCCCTCCTGCATGGTTTCCTGCATCACATACTGGACCAGATGCACGGCGGCAGGGTCTGCCACCTGGTCCACTTTCAGACTGTAGCGGGAAAGCGCCTCACCTTCCGCGTCCGTTACCTGCCGGATGGTTCTCAACGGCGTGTTGAAGCCAGACGTGGCGAGCCCCTGGTAGATCTGGGCCACGGTTACTGGTGTCATGGCCACCGAACCCAGCAGCATGGACGGGTACTCGGATATACCACTGGTCACTCCGAAGCCCTCAAGCGTCGACTTCACTTCATCGATTCCCACGTCGAGCCCCACGCGGACGGCCGGGAAGTTGTATGACTTTGACAGGGCTTCATGCAGTGGTACCAGCCCTCTCTCCTCTCCGTCATAGTTCTTTGGCTCCCAGCGCCGGCCGTCATCGAACACCAGTGAAAAGCCCTTGTCTTCCACCGGTGTAATCAGGTTGTAGCGGTCCGGTTGCTGAAGGGCCGTCAGGTAGATGAATGGTTTGATCAGCGAACCAATAGGGCGACGGGCATCCAGCGCTCGGTTAAAGCCGGCATACTGTGGATCGCGGCCGCCTACCAGCGCCAAAACTTCTCCGCTGTCCCGGGAGGTGACCACAAGCGCGGACTCCAGGGGGGTGTCGGAACTTCCTTCCATGCGCGAAAGCATGTCCTTGACGGAAAACTCTGCTGCATACTGGATAGCCGGGTCCAGGGTGGTGAAGATGCGCAGGCCTTCACTCTGCAGGTCTTCCTGTTTGTAATCCCTGGCGAGGTGGCGCCGCACAAGATCAATGTAGGCGGGGTAACGGTTCTCCGAGTACGAGGCCCGGTCGGTCACTCCAAGGGGCTGGGCACGGGCCCTCGCGGCATCTTCTTCGCTCATGAGGCCGGTTTCCGCCATTACATCAATCACCAGGTTACGGCGGGATAGCGCACGCTCGGGATGGCGCCGGGGATTGTAATAACTCGGCCCTTTTACCATTCCTACCAGTAACGCCACCTGATGGGCGCCGATGTCTCGGATGGATTCACCGAAATAGAACTGGCTGGCCAGACCAAAACCATGAATGGCCCGGGTTCCCGCCTGCCCCAGGTAGACCTCATTAAGGTAGGTTTCCAGGATGTCTTCTTTCTCGTAATGCAGCTCCAGCAGAAGCGACATCAGCGCTTCGTTGCCTTTGCGCAGCAGTGTCTGTTCACGGGTCAGGAAGAAGTTTTTTACCAGCTGCTGGGTCAGTGTGCTACCACCCTGCACAATCCGGCCTGCCTGAATGTTGGCCAACATCGCCCGGGCAATGGACAGCGGGGCGATGCCGAAATGGTCATGAAAGTTGCGGTCTTCCACCGCCAACAAGGTATCGGTGAAAAGCTCCGGCACTTCATCCAGCTGAACCAGCACCCTGTCTTCCTTGTGGGCGGGGTAGATGCCGCCAATCTGGGCCGGTTCCAGACGAACGATGGGTGAAGTGTCACCCGACAGCACTCTGAAGTCCTGTACCCTGTCCCCGTATATGGTCAGCGACAGTCTCCGGCGGGGTTCCAGCCCGTCTGTAAACAGAAAACCACGGGTGCTGATGTTGAAATGCCCGCCGTTTCGACGATAGGTGCCGGCCCTGCTGCCATCTCCGGCCCGATAGCCGGACAGTTCAAGCTCCCGCTGCAGCGCCCCCGAACTGACACTGGCGCCATCATACAATTCAAGCGGCCTGGCATAGACCCGCGACGGCACCTCAAAGCGGCGACCCTCGAAGCGGGATGTCACCACGGCATCGAGATAGACCATCCAGCCGGCGAGCAACACCACACCAATAAAAAACACACGGAAAAACAGGGGCCAGAACCAGGGCTTGCGCGCGTTCTTGCCTTTGCGGTTGCTCTTTTTCGGGGATTTTCTGGGAGAGGCAGATTTTTTCATGGCGGGATTATAACCAATCCAGCCATCGGTAAGGCAGGTCATCCATGTGTTATTTCTGTAATCTGCCCGTTATGATAGGCGCGATAAAAATCAATGAGTTCGAGGAACCCAAGGAGAGAGCCGTGAGCGATGCAACTTCCGACAACCTGATTCTGGCACTACAGGATCCGGCGCTTTATGACCACCCGGTGAAGGAATTTCAGGTTCTCGAGACGCATATCTCCTGGGTAATCCTGACTGGCGATTTCGCCTACAAGATCAAGAAGCCTATGGATTTCGGCTTTCTGGATTTCTCGACACTGGCGCGGCGCAAGCATTTCTGCGAAGAAGAGCTGCGTCTGAACCGCCGTCTTGCCGAAAATCTCTACCTGGAGGTTCTGCCAATTACCGGGTCGGCCGATGCGCCTGAGCTGGGCGGCCAGGGTGAGGCATTCGAATACGCCATCCGCATGCGCCAGTTTGACCAGAACGAGCTGTTCGATGTGAGGCAGGAACACAGCAAACTGACACCAGACCTGCTAACCAGCCTGGCCCGCCAGGTGGCGGATTTTCATGACAGGCAGCCACCGGTTACTCCGGGCAAACCCCTGGGAACGCCGGACGCAGTCTATGCCGGCATGCAGGAAAACTTTGACCAGATCCGTCCGATGATTGACGACAAGGCCCTGTTACTGCAGCTGGACAATCTTGAGCAATGGACACGAACCACCTTCGAACGCCAGTCCGCCCTGATTGCCCAGCGCTACGAAGATGGCTTTGTTCGCGAATGCCATGGCGACCTGCACCTGGCAAATATCACTGTGTATGACGGCGAAGTGACGGTATTCGACTGCATTGAGTTCAGCGAGCCGTTCCGCTGGATCGACGTCATCAACGATCTGGCCTTCCTGCTGATGGACCTGGAATCCCGCCGGGAGCCGCAACTGGCCAATCTGGTACTGAACACCTATCTGGAATACCGGGGGGATTTCGATGCCCTGCCGCTACTGCCGTTATACAAGGCCTATCGCGCCATGGTGCGGGCCAAGATTGCGCTGTTTACCATGAGCAATCCGTCGCTGACCGACGCCGACCGGGAAGGCCTGATGCAGCGGTATCGCGATTACGCCCAACTGGCTGAGGATTACAGTACCATTCCCAACCCATACCTGCTGGCCACCACAGGGCTTTCCGCCAGCGGAAAATCCCTGGTGAGCAGCTCCATGGCGGCGGAACTGGGATTGATCCGGTTGCGTTCGGATGTGGAACGCAAGCGGCTTTTTGGGCTGGGACCGCTGGACAAGAGCAAGTCGGGAACCGGTGAGAATCTGTACACGGAAGAAGCAAACCAGAAAACCTATCAGCGCCTGGCTGACCTTGCCGGTAAACTGCTGGCAGGCGGAATGCCGGTCATCGTGGACGCCGCGTGCCTGAAACGGGCGGAGCGGGAAATGCTTGCAGATGTTGCCGAGAGCCGGGGCATGCCGTTTGCCCTGATTCACTGCGAAGCCCCGCTTGAGAGCCGCCGGGAATGGATCCGCAAACGCTCTGGGGATGCCTCCGAAGCCACCGAAGAACTGCTTGAAGTCCAGGAAACCTGGTTTGAGCCGCTGACCACCGAGGAGAAAACTCACACAGTTCACCTGCACACCGACCAGGAGCACGTGGCTGAAGCCGTTGCAGATCGAATCCGCCAGCATTTCGGGCTGCCTGGCGCATGACGCCGGAGGAACAATGACGCGCCACTGGCAGACAGTCTGTGAACATGCCGACCTTGCCCAGGGTCGGTTCGTGGAATTCAGCCTCACCGACGACACTGGGGCAGAGGGCGAACAGAGCGGCTTCGCATTCGAGCGGGAGGGCCGGCTCTACGCCTATCTTAACCGCTGTCCTCACCTGGGAATCGAGCTGAACTGGATGCCTGGGCGCTTTATGGATCTGGACAACTGCTTTATCCAGTGCGCCAACCACGCTGCACTGTTCATTCCCGAGAATGGTCAGTGCATCGCCGGCCCCTGCCAGGGCGACGCCCTGACACCGCTTGAGGTAACGGAGGACGGCGGCGCGATCCTTGTCAGGGCTCCAGAATAACCGGCACAGCCTCCACCAGGGATATATCCCCATCCGGCCCTTCCGGTCCCGCCAGTGCAGCCCTGTAGGCCAATAGCTCAACGCCCGCGGCGGCTGACTCACGCAACAGTTTACCGTAGGCCGGGTCAATATGATCCGCGGGCCGCACGCTGGTGATACCGGTGTGGTTAACCACAAAGAACAGCACAGCCCGCTCGCCCGCGCGGGCCTGGGCCATCAGCTCACGCAAGTGTTTCTGCCCCCGGGTCGTCACCGCATCCGGGAAATAGCCCCGGCCGTCCTCCGACAGGGTAACGTTCTTCACTTCCACCCAGGCATCCGCAAGGCTGGAATGACCTGACAGGTGCAGGTCAATCCGGCTCTTCTCGGCGCCATACCGAACCTCTGCCCGGCAGGCCCCGTAGCCTGCAAGCTCAGATACAACACCCTTCTCTATGGCGTTGCGGGCCTGGTTGTTCGGCCGCGAGGTATTGATGCAGGCCACTTCCTCAGGGGCGGTTTCAACCAGTTCCCAGGTGTATTTCAACTTTCGCTTGGGGTTGTCACTGGCGCTCAACCACACCCGGGCGTCCGTTGGCTGGCAACCCAGCATGGAGCCTGTGTTGGGACAGTGAGCGGTCACTTCGCTGCCATCCGGCAACAATACGTCTGCGAGGAAACGCTTGTAGCGGCGGATCAACCTGCCTTCAATGAGCGGAGCGGGTAACTTCATCTATGACTCCATGCTAAAGTTGTTGTCACAAGGCTGGCACCCCCGGGACTAATCTGCTATTTTCCGCAAATTCCCGTTTCAGGACGAGTGCTTTTCAGGATTATAAGAGGCCGTATTCATGGCAGATACTGCAGCACAAACACGCGAGCGTTTTACCAACTTCACCCCCTATGAAATGAAAAAGGGTGAAGAGTATATGAGTGCCGACATGCTCGAGCACTTCAAGAATCTGCTTCTGCAATGGAAACAGGAGCTGATGGAAGAAGTGGATCGCACCATGCACCATATGCAGGAAGACGCCGCAAATTACGCGGATCCGAGCGACCGCGCAACCCAGGAGGAAGAATTCAGCCTGGAGCTGCGCACCCGTGACCGCGAGCGCAAACTGATCAAGAAGATTGACCAGACGATCGATCGCATTGACAAGGACGACTACGGTTTCTGCGACCAGTGCGGCGTTGAGATCGGCATCCGTCGCCTCGAGGCACGCCCTACCGCTACACTGTGCATCGACTGCAAGACCCTCGCCGAAATTCGCGAGCGCCAGACTGGCATTTAATGCCCGCCCCCTGAGCATACTGGCCCCTGAACCGGGGCCAGTCGTCAGACCATGACAGCATCGCGTTATCGGGGCCGTTTTGCGCCCTCGCCTACCGGCCCACTCCACTTCGGTTCGCTGGTAACCGCTGTTGCCAGTTTTCTGGAGGCCCGCAGCCGTGACGGTACCTGGCTGGTGCGGATTGAGAACCTCGATCCTCTCAGGGAATCCCCGGAAGCTACGCAGCAGATCCTGGCAAGCCTTGACGCCCATGGCCTGCATTCCGACGAGCCGGTACGCTTCCAGTCGGAACACCACGCCCGGTATCGCAAGCTGATTGACCAACTGTTGGACAAGGGGCTGGCCTATCGCTGTGCCTGCTCGCGCCGGCAGCTCCGGGAACATAATGGCCGCCACCCGGAACACTGTCGTGAAGGCCATGCCCAGGCTAACGGCCGCCCATTTGCAGTGCGCTTTAAACTTTACGATGAACTCAGCGAGTGGCGGGACCAGCTTCTGGGCCCGCAAACACAGACCGTACACGCTGAACTGGATGACCCGGTGATTCTGCGCAAGGAAGGATTCTTCGCATATCAGTTGGCGGTGGTTGCCGATGACATCGACCAGGGCATCACTCACGTGGTCAGGGGGTCTGACCTGCTGGACATGACCGCCCAGCAACAGCAGATCTACCGCGCCCTGGCCGCCCAGCCGCCCCACTGGATGCACATTCCGGTGATTCTCAATGCCGAGGGACAGAAGCTCAGCAAGCAGAATCATGCCCCGGCTCTGGATGACCGGATAGCGCAGGATAACCTGAGAAAGGCACTGGCTGCCCTGGGGCAGGACCCCGGTTTGTTGTCGGGGGCATCAGACATCGATACCCTGCTAAGCCGGGCTGCAGCTAACTGGGCACCGGAGCGGATTCACCTGACAGCCCGGTGAACGACGTGTTATAAACCCTCTCACAAACGACAGTGCGGATATCATGCCTGATGTATATCTACCGTCTGGTCTTCCTTCTGGTTCTGGCCATCTACATATTCTCACCCAACATTCTTGACTGGTGGACGTCACCCGGGAATGCCTGGTACAGCCCATACATCATCTGGGCCGGCCTGATTGCCATCGGCTTCTGGCTGGAATGGCGACGGGATCCCAATGAATTTTAGTGCTCCCGGCCTGTTACTGGCCAGCCTGCTCTATCTGGTGCTGCTCTTCGGCATCGCGTGGATTACCGAAAAGGGCGTACTGCCCCGCAGCTGGGTAAGACACCCCCTGGTCTACACACTGAGCCTGGGGGTGTATGCCGGCATCTGGGCGGTATATGCCGCCGTGGGCATGGCCGCGGAATCCGGCTTTGGCTTCCTGGCCTATTATCTGGGCATCAGTGGCGCCTTCCTGCTGGCCCCGGTACTGCTCAACCCCATCATGAGAATTGGCCGCGCCTACCAGCTCACATCCCTGGCCGACCTGTTCGCCTATCGCTATCGCAGTCAGTGGGCCGGAACCCTCGTTACCCTCTGTTCCGGCACGGCCATCATGGCCCTTCTGAGCATGCAGATCCAGGCGGTGTCCACGTCCGCCAGCCTGCTGGCGCCAGACACATCCCCCCGGATGATCAGCGTACTGTTCAGCATCATCGTTGTGCTATTCGCCATGCTGTTCGGAACAAGGCGCAGCCAGGGATCGGAGAATCACCAGGGCCTGGTGCTCGCAATCGCTTTCGACTCTCTGGTCAAACTGTTTGCCCTGCTAACCCTCGGTGGCGTGATCCTGTTCGGCGTTTTTGATGGCCTGGGGGGGCTGGAAATCTGGCTGGCGGACCAGAACACCCCCGTCAGCTCCATGACCATGAACATTGACGACGGCAGCTGGCGGGCACTGATGCTGATGTCCTTCGCCGGTGCCCTGGTACTTCCCCACATGTACCATATGACCTTCGCCGAAAACCCCTCCCCCAAAGCACTGGCCAAGGCAAGCTGGGGCCTGCCCCTTTACCTGCTGCTGCTGGGCCTGCCGGTGCCACTGATTCTCTGGGGTGGCCAGGCCTTGTCTGCGACCACCGGCCCCGACTTCTACGCCATTGGCACGGCCCAGGCACTGGGCAGCCCCGCACTGACACTGCTGATGTACATCGCCGGCCTGTCTGCTGCCAGCGGGCTGATGATCGTCACCACCCTGGCACTGGCGGGAATGGTTTTGAACCACGCGGTGCTTCCCCTTCGCACACCGAAAGATCAAGGCGACATCTACCACTGGCTGAGATGGGTAAAGCGACTACTGATTGCCGCCATTATTTTTGCAGCGCTGCTGTTTCATGAAACCCTGGGCAAGAACCTTGACCTGTCCATACTGGGCGCCATTTCGCTGTCCGGCATGCTTCAGCTGCTACCCGGAGCCCTGGGCGTCATCTACTGGCCTGAAGGCAATCGCCGCGGACTGATCGCCGGCCTGGCATCCGGGCTGGTCATCTGGATAGTCACGCTGGTACTGCCGTTTTCGCACACCGCCAATCTGCTGGAATACCTTGGCGCGCCACTGGTTCCGGACTACAGCAACTGGCATATCTTTACGTTCGTCAGCCTGACGGTGAACGTCGCCGTATTTACCCTGCTGTCCGTGCTGAGCACCAGCACTGCCGAAGAAGCCGGAGCAGCGGAAGCCTGCTCACTCGGCGCACTTTCCCGCCCCCAGCGGCGGGAATTGCTGGCCACCTCGTCGGCGGACTTTGTCCGGCAACTGGCGGTTCCTCTGGGTTTTGGTGTCGCCAGACGGGAAGTGGAGCGGGCACTGGCCCAACTGAAACTGCCCAATGTGGAGTACCGCCCCTACCAGCTCAGGCGCCTTCGCGACCGTGTTGAGGTGAATCTCTCAGGCCTCCTGGGCCCTGCGGTTGCCCGGGATCTTGTCAAAAGGCACCTTGGTTACAAGCCCATGGCAAGTGGTGGTACTGCCCAGGATATCCGCTACGTCGAGCGCGCGCTGGGTGATTACCAGAACCGTCTTACAGGGCTCGCCGGTGAACTGGACAACCTGCGCCGACACTACCGCCAGACTCTTCAGAATCTGCCCATTCCCGCCTGCTCCGTCGGTGAGGATGGTGAAATACTGATGTGGAACAATGCCATGGAGGCACTCACCGGCATTACCGCCGATGACGTGGTTGGTGCAAGGCTGATGGCCTTACCAGAGCACTGGCACCTGTTGCTGGACGATTTCAACAGTGGCGAGGAGCTGCATCGATACAAACACAGACTTGATCTGAAAGGCCGGCCTCACTGGCTAAACCTCCACAAGGCTGCACTGAGCGGCCCGGACCATACCGAGGGAGGCAGCATCATCCTGGTGGAAGACCAGACCGAAACCCGTCTGCTGGAAGACGAACTGATGCACAGTGAACGCCTGGCCTCAGTTGGCCGCCTGGCAGCGGGTGTTGCCCATGAAATTGGCAACCCGGTTACCGGCATCTCGTCACTGGCCCAGAACCTCAAGCTGGAAACGGATGACCCCGACATTCTCTCTACCGCCGACCAGATCCAGCAACAGACCCGGCGCATATCGACCATCCTGCAGTCGTTGATGAATTTTGCCCGCACGGGCAACCACGCTCACGCCAACCGCTACGAACCGGTAGCCATTCGACGATGCGTGGACGAATCCATCAATCTGCTGTCGCTCAGCGATAAAGGTATGGGCATTCACTATGTGAACGAATGCCCTGATGACCTGATGATCCTGGGTGACGAGCAGCGACTGGTTCAGGTTTTCATCAATCTGCTGGCCAATGCCCGCGATGCCTCGCCAATCGGTGGAGAGGTCCGCATCAGTGGAAACCGTGACGGCTACTCCGCTATTATCGAAGTCACTGACGAAGGGTCCGGCATACCAAAAGAGCAGCTGGATCACATCTTCGAGCCTTTTTACACCACCAAGGCACCCAACAAGGGAACCGGCCTTGGATTATCACTGGTGTACAGCATCATTGAAGAGCACTACGGCAACATACAGGTGGACAGTCCGGCAAATGCTGACCTGGGCCGGGGAACCTGCGTGCGCATGAGGGTTCCCGCTTACGAGCCGGACACCGGAAACACCATTAGCCAGAACCAAGGGTCGTAAAACCGTTATGCCTCGCATTCTGATCGTAGAAGATGAAGAGATTATCCGTTCAGCGGTTCGAAAACTGCTTACCCATGCCGGCTATGAAGTCGCCGATGCGGGCTCCGTCGAGGAAGCCGAAGAGAACCACGACCCGACCCGCTTTGACCTGATCATTTCCGACCTGCGACTGCCCGGCGCCCCGGGCACCGAACTGATCCGGCGCGCGCCGGATACCCCGGTTCTGATCATGACCAGTTACGCCAGCCTGCGCTCCGCCGTGGACTCCATGAAAATGGGGGCGGTGGAGTATATTGCCAAACCGTTCGATCACGATGAAATGCTTGAAGCGGTTGAAAGCATTCTGGCCAGAAAGCCCCAGGAAAGCAGTGCCACTGACGAAAAACCCGAGCGCGGCAACGGCAGTGGCACCAGCAGCGATCCGGACAGCGACCCGGCAGCTATCATGTATGGCCATTGCGATGCCATGCAACGGGTCTTCACACTGATTCGCAAGGTGGCACCCACCGAAACCACGGTGCTGATCCAGGGCGAATCCGGCACCGGTAAGGAACTCGCGGCACGGGCACTGCATCTCATGAGTCCCCGTGCTTTACGCCCTTTGATTTCCGTAAATTGTGCGGCTATTCCTGAAAGCCTGATCGAGTCGGAGCTGTTCGGCCATGAGAAAGGCTCGTTTACCGGTGCCGTTTCCGCTCGCACTGGCCTGATCGAAGCCGCTGACGGTGGCAGCCTGTTTCTGGATGAAATCGGCGAACTACCCGCCGAAGCCCAGGCCCGACTGCTCCGTGTGCTCCAGGAAGGCGAGATCCGCAGGGTAGGCTCCACCCAGAGTCGCCAGGTGGACGTGCGCATGATTGCGGCAACTCACCGTAATCTGAAGGCCATGACCCGAACCGGCGAGTTCCGGGAAGACCTGTTTTATCGCCTCAATGTCATGCAGGTTCGCATTCCGCCTCTGAGGGAACGCCAATCGGATATTCTGGGCCTGGCACAGCGCTTTCTGAAGCGCCAGGGCGAAAAAATGGGAAAACCCGACCTCAACCTGACACCGGAAGCCATGCGGGCACTGGAAAGACACCGGTGGCCCGGCAATGTAAGGGAACTGGAAAATGCCATTGAACGGGCCACCATCCTTTGTGACAACGACCTGATCACCCCGTCCCTGCTGGATCTGGATGGCGAAGGTGGCGACGTGAACATTCCCGAGTCCCTGGTGGAAGGTAACAACGAACAGACCCTTTCCCGGGAGGCAGAAGCAACCAGTGACCTGTCGCTTGAAGACTATTTCCAGCACTTTGTGCTGGAAAACCAGGACCGCATGAGCGAGACAGAGCTCGCCCAGAAACTTGGCATCAGCCGTAAATCACTGTGGGAGAGACGCCAGCGCCTCGGGATTCCCCGCAAAAAGAGCTCCGGCAACTGAAACAGGGATATCGAAGCCTGAGGGGGCACCATGGAAACTGTGAACCTGAGCTCATTTGTTACCCCGTGTTCCTCACGGTAACACCCACGATCTAAAAACTGAGCGCTCAGTAACACTTCGGACTTATACGTACCCCTTCAGAAAGATTGCAAAACACTAACTCACTGTTAATAAACACTTTTCAAAAACTGGCACACGGACTGCACTCTATAGGGCGCACAACAACAAAAACAACAGTGACAACGCAGCGCCAACAACAAAAACAAAAAGCTGTAGAAGACGTTCGGTAACAAAAACAAAAACAGAACGTGAGCGAACTGAGTGTTTTGGGTACTTTGCTTTTTAGTGGTCCCATGGCACGTGTGGGTTGTAGATGTGGAGAAGAATCGTCGTCCAGACGGCACTACGTTTACTTGAAGGCCTGCCCGGTGTCTCTGACTACTCTGTGTATTCAAAGCTTTCCGTTTGCACTACTGAAGTCCCTGTATTTGGGGATTGACAGTGGGGTAGAAAAATCAAGAAAAATCCCGGTAAAAACAAAAACAATGCAGATCGTCAACGCTTTCAGGGCGGGTTCGTGAAAACGGATCCGCCTTTTGATTATCTAGCCCAACGGTTTTTCAACCTGGCCGAATTCACCCTTCCATCAGCTGTTTTAACCGGCTTATGTCGCCAGACATGTGCAAATCCCGCCCAAACCGTTAAACTCTCGCTTTTGCTCACCGCAATAACGGAATTCAATGTTTAAACGACTATTGTCATACGTGTCAGGAAACGGGAAGAAAAAAGCCCGCACCTACCAGCGCCGGGAAATCCCCCGGGATCAGCATAATGTCTCTCGCTCCGCCATCAGCGAGCCTGCCAAGAAGGTGCTCAGCCGTCTGAACAATGCCGGCTACGAAGCCTATCTGGTCGGCGGCGGTGTTCGGGACATCCTTCTTGGTGGCAAGCCCAAAGACTTTGACATCGCTACCAATGCCACGCCGGAAGAGGTGCATGACCTGTTCCGCAACTCCAGGCTGATTGGCAGGCGCTTCCGCATTGTCCACGTTCTGTTCGGACGTGAAGTCATTGAAGTCACCACCTTCCGCGGTAACGCCGCGGAAGCGGAAGACGACAGTGATGATGACGACGACCGCCGAACCAGCGAGCACGGCCTGTTGTTGCGGGATAACGTCTATGGCAGCCAGGAGGAAGATGCACTGCGCCGCGACTTTACTGTCAATGCGCTCTATTACTGCATCCGTGACTTCACCGTGGTGGACTTCGCCAACGGCCTTGAAGACCTGAAAAACCGCCAGATGCGCCTGATTGGTGACCCGGAAACCCGTTATCGGGAAGATCCGGTGCGCATGCTGCGCGCCGTGCGCTTTGCTGCCAAACTCGGCTTCGATATCGAACCGGAAACCGAGGCTCCAATCCGGGAGCTGGCACCGCTGCTGACGCACATTCCGCCGGCGCGCCTGTTTGAGGAAGTCCTGAAGCTGTTCTCCGCCGGGCACGGTGAAGCCACCTATGACCTGCTCAGCGAGTACAACCTGCTGGCGCCGCTCTTCCCCGAGACGGTTCAGGCCATCGACAATGGCGAGCCTGATGAGCTGATCCGCAAGGCTCTGCGGAATACCGATGCCCGCATTGCCAAGGGCAAGTCCGTTACCCCCTATTTCCTGTTCGCTGCCATGCTCTGGCCTGCGCTGCAGGCAGAATGGCGCAAACGCCAGGACAACGGCGAGCCAGTGCAGCCGGCCCTGCATCAGGCCATTGCCAAAGTGATTGGCAGGCAGGTTCAGGCCACGTCCATCCCCAAACGCTTCTCCGGGCCCATGAAGGAAATCTGGGAACTGCAGATGCGCCTGCCGAGGCGTCAGGGTAAGCGGGCATTTGTCACCATGTCCCATCCACGTTTTCGCGCTGCCTATGACTTCCTCCTGGTGAGAGAAGAATCCGGTGAAATCGAGCCCGGGCTCGGCCAGTGGTGGACCGAATTCCAGGAAACGGACGAGCGCGGCCAGGAACGCATGCTGACCCAGCTTGGCACTGACGGCCCCAAGAAGCGCCGCCGCAAGAAGCCTGCAAAGAAGTCCTGATCATGGCGGCCACAGATGCCTTCGTCGGGCTTGGCAGCAATATGGCGGACCCGTCTGCCCAACTGGCCGGAGCTGTGGCCCGGCTGGCTGCGCTGCCGAAAACCGAACTGGTGGCACAATCCCCGTTCTACAGCAGCAGGCCAGTCGGCCCCCAGGACCAGCCCGATTTCGTCAATGGCGCAGTCTGGTTGCGCACAGGACTCTCCCCCTTTGAGCTGTTGGACCAGCTACAGGCTATCGAACAGGCCCATGGCCGCGAGCGCATTCAGCACTGGGGCCCCCGAACACTGGATCTGGATCTGCTTCTGTACGGCAATGAAACCATTACCAGCGAACGTCTCACCGTTCCGCACGCTGAACTTGCCAACCGCGACTTCGTATTACAACCACTGCTGGACCTGGATCCTGAACGAAGTCTGCCTGATGGCCGGCGCCTCGCGGACTTAAGACGCCGATGCCCGGATAATAGGCTACAGAGACTCAAACCGGTATCGCGGCCCCCGTTCCCATCAAGCTGATGCAAACGGTTCGGTGTGCGGCTATTGCCTCAGACACACCCCCGGATTACCCTTAAGACCTGATTGCCGGCATACCCCGGCCCGGTTTTGGCCCATCCACCCACAAGGCAAGGATTCTATGGCTGTTACCATCAATACCCTGAGGGAATACAAGCAGAAGGGTGAAGCCTTCTCTGTCCTGACATCCTACGATGCCACCTTTGCGCAGATCGTCAGCGAAGCCGGTGTTGACGTCATCCTGATTGGCGACTCCCTCGGCATGGTGCTTCAGGGGCACGACAGTACGCTGCCGGTCACCATGGACCAGATGGTGTATCACATTTCGTCGGTGGCCAAGGGCAATCGCGGCTCACTGATCATGGCAGACATGCCATTCATGACTTATGGCACCACCGAAGCTGCCCTGGAGAATGCCGCCGAGCTAATGCGTGCCGGAGCCCATATGGTGAAGCTGGAAGGCACCGGATGGATGAAAGATACCATCCATGCACTCAGCGAAAGGGGCGTTCCTGTATGCGCTCACCTGGGACTTACCCCTCAGTTCGTCAACAAATTTGGCGGCTACAAGGTCCAGGGCCGGGATGAAAAACACGCAGAGTTAATGATCGAACACGCCTGTGAACTGGTCGCTGCCGGTGCGGACGTGATCCTGCTTGAATGCGTGCCCGCCCCACTGGCAGCCCGCATCACACAGGCGGTGCAGGCACCGGTGATCGGCATTGGCGCTGGCGCCGAGACCGACGGTCAGGTACTGGTGGTTCACGACATGCTGGGCATGACTACCGGCCGCAAACCACGCTTTGTAAAGGATTTCCTGGCTGAGGCCAGTTCTGTCAAAGGTGCTATTGAAGCCTATGTGGCCGCTGTTCGTGACCGTTCATTCCCCGCCGAGGAGCATACGTTCAAGGCATGAGAACCGTACATACACTTAAAGAACTGCGCGCCATGCTTCGTGGCTTTCGCCAGCAGGGCAAGCGCATCGGGCTGGTGCCCACCATGGGCAACCTGCATGAAGGCCATATCTCACTGGTCCGCAAGGCACGGGAAGCCGCTGATATCGTGGTGACCAGCATCTTTGTAAACCCCATGCAGTTTGGCGCCACAGAAGACCTGGACACCTACCCACGCACGCTGATAGAAGATCAGGAACGGCTGGAAGCGGCGGGCAGCACCCTGGTGTTTGCCCCTTCCAATGATGAAATCTATCCTCAGGGGCTGGCACGGCACACTCGCGTCATCGTACCGGAAGCCAGTGAAGGCCATTGCGGCGCCAGTCGTCCCGGACACTTTGAAGGCGTGGCAACGGTCGTCACCATGCTCTTTAACATGGTACAGCCTGACATCGCCGTGTTTGGCGAAAAGGATTACCAGCAGTTGGCGGTCATACGAAAACTGACCCGGGACCTGATGATACCGGTAGAAGTCATCGGTAGCCCGACTGTGCGCGAAGGCGACGGGCTGGCAAAGAGTTCCCGCAACGGCTTTCTGACGGAGGATGAGCGCGTCATCGCACCGATCATCTATCGCACCCTGAAAAATACGGCGGAACAGATCCGCAGTGGCCGCACCGATTTCGCAACGCTCGAGCAGGAGGCCAATGAAGCTCTCAGCGAAGCAGGGCTGCGCCCGGATTATTTCAACATTGCCAACAGCCTGACCCTGAAGCCGGCCAGCCCCGATGACTCCGAGCTGACGCTGCTGGTGGCGGCATTTCTGGGAACCACGCGACTGATCGACAACCTGTCAATCACCCGTTAACCACACAGACTGACGAAGGGATTCCACTATGCCCCAGGGCTCTGCACTACTCACCAGCCGGCCAGAGTGGCAGGCACTGACAACGCATCAGAAGGAACTGGCTGACACCCACATGCGGGACATGTTCCGTAGCGACCCGGACCGGGCCAGCCGCTTTTTCATCCGCGGCGGCGGCCTGTCCCTGGATTACTCCCGCAATCGCATGACCGATGACACCATGGCAAAGCTGATGGCACTGGCCAGAAGCTGCGGTGTGCCCGAACGTACCGACGCCATGTTTCGCGGCGACCCCATCAATGTGACGGAACGGCGCCCCGCGCTCCACGTGGCCCTGCGGGACAGCAGTGGCGAGCCCATTCACGTGGATGGCACCAACATTACGCCAGAAGTCGAAACCACGCTGAATCGCATGGGGCAGTTTGTGGAGGACGTGCTCAGTAGACGTTGGCAGGGCCGCAGCGGCAAAGCCTTTACCGACGTTGTCAGCATCGGCATCGGCGGCTCTTTCCTTGGCCCCAAACTGGTATCGGAAGCCCTGCGACCATACTGGCATGGCCAGCTGAACTGTCACTACGTAGCCAATATTGACGGCACCCAGATTGCCGAAGTGCTGCGCCGGGTCAATCCCGAAACCACCCTGTTCCTGATCCAGTCCAAATCCTTCCGCACCCAGGAAACCCTGGAGAACAGCAAAGTGGCCAGGGCCTGGTTCCTCGAGAACGGCGGCAGTGAAGATGAGATCGCCCGGCACTTTGTGGCAGTAACCGCCAACACGCCGGAAGCGGTGAACTTCGGCATTTCCGAAAACAATATTTTCCCGATGTGGGACTGGGTTGGCGGGCGCTATTCACTATGGTCCGCCATTGGCTTACCAGTCGCCCTGACGATCGGCATGGACAATTTCCGCGCCCTGCTGTCCGGCGCCAACGCGATGGACCAGCACTTCCGTGACGCGCCCCTGGAGGAGAATCTGCCGGTGGTGATGGCCATGCTGGGGATCTGGTACAACAATTTCTGGGGCGCCGAAACCTATACCATCCTGCCCTATGACCACTACCTGCGCAGCCTGCCGGCACACCTTCAGCAGCTGGACATGGAAAGTAACGGCAAGAGCGTCACCCAGAACGGTGAACCGCTGAGCTATCAGAGCGGGCCAGTGATCTGGGGCGGCGTGGGTGCAAACGGCCAGCACGCATTTCACCAACTGCTACACCAGGGTACCCGACTGATTCCGGCCGACTTCATTATCCCGCTGGAAACACACAACAAAGTGGCCAACCACCACGTTACCCTGTTTGCCAACTGCCTGAGCCAGTCGCGGGCACTTATGTCCGGCAAGACTCTGGACGAGGCAAAAGCAGAACTGAAAGCCGAAGGCATGAATACTGACGAAATCGACAAACTGGCACCCCACAAGGTGATTCCCGGAAACAAGCCCAGCAATACCCTGCTGATGGACAAGTCGACACCGGAAACCGTTGGTGCGCTGATAGCGCTCTATGAACATCGCACTTTTGTGCAGGGCATTATCTGGGATGTGGATTCATTCGATCAGTGGGGTGTGGAACTGGGCAAACAGATGGGAAAGGGTATTCTGGACCGTCTCACCGGCGACACCCCGGAAAGTGACGCACCCAGCGACAGCTCAACGGACGGCCTTATCCGGCTATTCCGCTCGCACCACGGCTCCTAGAAAAAGCACCTGGTCGGGGAATAGAACCGGTTACCCGGTAGCGGCCTGCGAAATGAGCCGGCCCTGCCAGGTAAAATCCACCGGCCACAGTTTCTGGTCCCGATCATAGGCCTGCCACAAAGCCTCGTAACGTTTGCCGCAGACCGGATGAACGTCGTCCGGCGCGATCTCCGCCAATGGCAGCAGCACAAACGCGTTCTTCAGAATCTCACCGCGGGGTAGCTCCACGCCATCGATCCTGCCGACTTCGTCGTCGTAGGTGAGAATATCCAGGTCGAGGGTTCTGGCGCTGAACTTGGGCATACCCCGCCTCCGGCCGTTGTCCGCTTCCAGCTGTTTGAAGCGGGCCGACAGCTCTGCCACGGTCAGGCCCGTGTCGACGCCCACCACCAGGTTGTAGAAGGGCGAACCGTCAAAGCCCACGGATTCGCTTTCGTAGACCGATGAGGTCAGCAGCTCATCAAACCAGTTGCCCAGGGCATCCAGGGCCGCCGTGATATAGCGCTCGCGATCGATGTTGCTGCCGATACTGATATACACCCGTGCCATCACCGGCTCCCCCGTTCAATCTTCACACCAACGGCGGCCGCAGCGGGCACCGCGCCGGGTTTGCGAAGGGCCAGCCGCAACCAGCGCACGCCAAACTCTTCCTGCAACAGGCTGGCAATGCCTTCGGCGGCGGTTTCCAGCAACTGCGGGCGAGCCTGCACCAGATAGGCCGAGACCCGTTCACTGACCAGAGCATAGTCCAGCGCATCGCTGACATCATCCGAAGCCGCCGGCACCCGGTTGTCCCAGGCCAGCTCGAGATCCACCAGCAGGCGCTGGCTGACCTCCCGCTCCCAGTCGTACACGCCGATGATTGCCTCAACGGCCAGACCTTCGATCAGTACACTATCTGTCAACGGATCGTACTCCCGGGCTTACACTCTTTGCTGATTGAATAACGTACAGGCAGCGGATACTGTGTAATGCCTGACCTGCATCGTTTCGCGGGGCCGGCATTTTCTCATAAATGACCAGCACGCGTCTTTGCGTCTTTACCACTTTGCGAACGAACAACGCTGATGAGCTACCTGAGCGACCCGGTAATGACAGTTCTGCTCTGCGCCCTGGCCTACCTGGCAGGGTCAGTGCTGTTTGCGCTTCCTGTATGCCGTGCCTGGCATCTTCCCGACCCACGAGCACTGGGCTCCGGCAACCCCGGCGCCACCAATGTCTACCGCGCCGGCGGCTGGCCACCAGCAGCAGTGACGCTGGCTCTGGATGCAGCAAAGGGATGGCTTCCGGTATGGCTCGCCCACCAGGCAGACCTGACGATCCTCTCCCAGGCCATGGTGGCACTGTGCGCGGTGACCGGGCACATGATTCCGCTATTCTATCGCTTCAAGGGTGGCAAAGGCGTGGCTACGGCACTGGGTGCCGGGCTGGCACTGGCGCCTGTTACCACACTGATGCTGGCCGCCATCTGGGCACTGGTGATGTGGCGCTGGAAGATTTCCGCACTGGCTTCGATCATCGCGATTGTCAGCGGCCCGATCATCAGCGCCCTGATTGAGCCTGGCACCATGCCCCTGTTCGGCCTCCTGGCCATACTGATTGTGGTACGACACCGCAACAACCTGATCCGTATGGCCCAGGGCCGGGAGCCAGGCTTCTAGCGCCTAGTCCACCAGCCCATTGGCCCGCGGCTCTCCGACAGACGGCAGGGTGCTCATGGGCCACCGCGGCACCGCCACAATCCGGTCGCCATCCTGCTGCCCGGCCTTCATGCGCTGGCAACCGGCATAGGCAATCATGGCACCATTGTCGGTGCAGAATTCAGGGCGGGCATAGAACACGCCAGCCCGCAGCTTTTCGGTCATTTTTTCCAGACCGGCCCTCAGCCGTTTGTTGGCGCTCACACCACCGGCAATCACCAGGCGTTTACTACCGGTCTGCTCAAGGGCGCGGCGACACTTGATAGTAAGGGTATCCACCACCGCAGCCTCGAAGGCCAGGGCAATATCGGCGCGCGTCTGATCATCCAGGCCACCGGCCTTTTCCTCTGCGTTGACAGTATTCAGGGTGAATGTCTTCAGACCGCTGAAGCTGAAATCCAGCCCGGGCCGGTCGGTCATGGGTCGCGGAAACCGATAGCGCCCCGGTGTGCCCTTTTCCGCAAGCGCTGCCACTCTCGGGCCGCCCGGATAATCCAGCCCAAGCATCTTGGCGGTTTTGTCAAAGGCCTCACCGGCGGCGTCGTCCACGGATTCGCCGAGCATTTCATACTCGCCAATGCCGTTGACCAGCACCAGTTGTGTATGTCCGCCGGAGACCAGCAGAGCGACAAACGGAAACGCCGGCGGATTGTCCTCCAGCATGGGCGCCAGCAGATGACCCTCCATGTGGTGGACACCCAGCACAGGTATTCCCAGGGCAAATCCCAGGGCATGGGCCACAGAGCCACCCACCATCAGAGCACCCACCAGACCGGGCCCCGCCGTGTAGGCAATTCCCCCGATATCGCCGCGGACCTTGCCAGCCTCCGCCAACACCTGGTCACACAATGGCAGCAGCTTGCGCACATGGTCGCGGGAAGCCAACTCCGGTACCACCCCGCCGTAGTCCGCATGCATGGCAATCTGGCTGAACAGGGCGTGCGCCAGCAGCCCCTGGTCACTGTCATACAGGGCAACGCCGGTTTCATCACAGGAGGTTTCAATACCGAGAATCAGCATAAATAAGGGCCACAACTCCAGGCTGGTTAAAGTCAGCGGATCATTTTAGCAGAAACCCGAAACCCTCAGTCAGTTTCATCGAACAAACATTGACCTTGGGCATGGGCAGACGCTATCATTGCCGGCCTTAAATAAGCACTGGTCGAGTTTTAGCCAATCTGACCAGGTATCGAGTCGATTTGACAGACAGGTCGATCAGACAAAACAGAAACCGAATCAATCAGGTAGGTGATTTTCGAATGCCAGCTGTTAAAGTGAAAGAGAATGAACCGTTTGACGTAGCCCTTCGTCGCTTCAAGCGCTCCTGCGAGAAAGCAGGTGTTCTGTCGGAAGTACGTCGCCGCGAGCACTACGAGAAGCCGACAGCCGTACGCAAGCGCAAGGCAGCTGCCGCCGTCAAGCGTCATCTCAAGAAGCTTCAGCGGGAACAGCGCAAGTTCGAGCGTCTGTACTAAGCTTTATCCGGACGCCGCTTGACTGCAAACCTATATTCGCCTGTATAGCCGCAGGTTGCACAGAGCGATAAAAAATGCCGCCGAGGCCTGGCTTCGGCGGCATTTTTGGCTGTACTTGCATGCCCGGTATTTGCCGTGCGACCGGAGACATCATGAGTGGACTGATCCCGCAACGTTTTGTTGAAGACCTGCTCGACAGGATAGACCTGGCCGAGCTGATCGGATCACGTATCACCCTGAAAAAGGCCGGCGGCAACTACAAGGCCCGCTGCCCCTTCCATGATGAGAAAACGCCGTCTTTCAACGTTCGGCCAGACAAGGGCTTTTACCACTGCTTTGGCTGTGGCGCCCACGGCGATGCCATCAGCTTTGTTCGCGAGTTTGACGGCCTCGGGTTTACCGACGCTGTCGAAGAACTGGCCCGCCGAGCCGGCATGGAAGTGCCCTATGACCAGAGCGCGCGCCAGGAAATGCAGCAGGCGCGAACCCTGACAGACGCCCTTGACTATGCCAGCCGCTTCTACCAGAGCGCGCTCAGGGGCCAGCAAGGCGAATTCGCCCGGGACTACCTGAAACAGCGGGGCCTGGACGACAGCATTATTGAACAGTACCAGCTGGGCTATGCTCCCGGCACTGGCACGGCCCTGTTCGACAGCGCCAGCAAGGATCTGCAGGGGCCGCTCATCGAAACCGGCACCGTGTCTGACCGCTACGGGCGGCCACGGGACCTGTTCCGCAACCGGGTGATGTTCCCTATCCGCAACAGCCGCGGCCGGACCATTGCCTTTGGCGGGCGCACACTGGGTGACGACAAGGCCAAGTACATCAACTCTCCGGAGTCTGATGTCTTTCATAAAAGCCGCGAGATTTACGGCCTTTATGAAGCCAAACAGTCGATCCGCCAGCTGGACAGACTGCTGGTGGTGGAAGGGTATATGGATGTCATTGCCCTGGCACAGAACGGCATCCACTTCGCAGTGGCGACGCTGGGTACGGCGACAAATCAGGACAGCCTGTCAGCCCTGTTGAAACAGGTGCGGCATCTGGTGTTCTGTTTCGACGGCGACCAGGCAGGATATCGCGCGGCAGACAAGGCGATGGAAAACGCCCTGGAGTTGCTGACTGACGGGCTGCATCTGCAGTTCCTGATGATGCCGGACGGTGAAGACCCGGACACGCTGGTACGCAAGGAAGGCGCAGACGCGTTCCAGAAGCGCATCGACGGTGCCACGCCCCTGTCCCGCTACCTGTTCAACCGGCAGAGCGAGGGGCTGGACCTGACGCTGCCGGAAGACCGGGGCGAGCTGAAGGCACGGGTAGAGCCACTGCTCAAGAAAATGCCCAGGAGCACCCTCAGGGATGCCATGTGGCACGAAATGCTTCGGCTGTGTGGTACCAACCGGGGTGACTGGCAAAGCCGCCGCCAGCAGAACGGCAGGGGCGGCTATGGTGAGCGCCGGGTACAGGAACAACGGATTGACGTAAAACTCAGCAAGGATACCCAGCTTTGCCTGGCCCTGCTGGAAGCGCCGGACATGGCGAGCGAAATATCGGAGCTGTGCAGAAGCAGCCGCCAGTTCAGGCAGGCTGGCCAGTTTGCAAGCTGGATTCTGGAGAACGCCATCGCTGACCGGCGCTCTCTGATTCGCCAACTGGCAACGGATAACCGCGCCAGGGAACAGTTCTACAGCCTGTTCGACGGCATTGAACACGTGCCGGCACGGGAACAGACCCTGGCAGGCGCCCGGGAGATGCTTAATCCGAACCAGGAAGTCGCTCGCAAGCAACGGTTGGCGTCCCTGCTGTCGGAAAAACGCAGCCTCGCGGACCTCACTGCCGAAGAGCGGCAGGAACTGAAGGCACTGACCGGTCAGAACGATAATTGAGCAGCACAGGGCCGGCGGGCCAAAACGCGCAATAATTGAAGCCGGAAAGGACACTGCACTTGAAACTTGCAGTGTTGATCACCATCTAACCATCCGGTGGCAGAGCAACCGCACGACAGCTATAATGGCTGTTTAACTTTTTTACTTTTACCAGCGAGTTCACAGGGTGTCTATGTCAGGCAATTCGCAGAAATCACGTTTGAAAGACCTCATTGCACGAGGCAAGGAACAAGGCTACCTGACTTACGCCGAGGTAAACGACCACCTCCCGGAAGACATTGCTGACCCGGATCAGGTCGAAGACATCATTCGCATGATCAACGACATGGGCATTCAGGTGTCCGAAGTTGCACCGGACGCTGACACGCTTCTGATGACCGACGGCGATTCCACCGCCGACGAAGCTGCTGCCGCCGAAGCCGCCGCCGCACTCGCTGCCGTAGAATCCGACGCCGGCCGCACCACAGATCCCGTCCGCATGTACATGCGGGAAATGGGCACTGTGGAGCTGTTGACCCGTGAAGGCGAAATCGTCATCGCCAAGCGCATCGAGGAAGGTATCCGCGATGTTATGGCTGCTGTGGCGCACTTCCCCGGCATCGCCGGCACTGTTATCCAGGCCTACGACCGGATCATCGAGAACGAAGGCCGTCTCAGTGACATCGTATCCGGCTTCCTCGACCCTGACGGCGCCGAGCCGTTCATGGACGAGGACAACACGCCGGACACTTCCAGCAGTTCTGACGACTCATCCACCGACGATGACGATGACGACAGCGAAGAAGAAACCGAGAGCGGTCCTGATCCGGAAGAAACCCGGCTGCGCTTCGAGCTGCTGAAAGAAAAGCTCGATGCCGCCGATGCGTGCCTGGCCAAATATGGTCGTAGCCACAAGAAAACCCAGGAAGCCCTGAATGAGCTGGGACAGGTGTTCGCGCCGTTCAAGCTGGGCAACAAGGCATTCGATGAACTGGTGAACGTGGTCCGCTCCACCAACGACCTGGTGCGTGAAAATGAGCGCGCGATCATGAAAATCTGCGTGCGCGAATGCAAGATGCCACGCAAGGATTTCATCAAGTCGTTCCCGGGCAACGAAACCAGCCTGGACTGGGCCGAGAAGATCTCCAAGAGCAAGAAACCTTACGCACCGCTGATTGCCGAGCGCATCGACGAAATCGTCCGCCTGCAGAAGCGTATTGCCAACATCCAGACTGAAGTGGATCTGGACGTTTCCGACATCAAGGAAATCAACCGCCGCGTTTCCATCGGTGAAGCCAAGGCCCGCCGCGCCAAAAAGGAAATGGTGGAAGCCAACCTGCGTCTGGTTATCTCCATTGCCAAGAAGTACACCAATCGCGGCCTGCAGTTCCTGGACCTGATCCAGGAAGGCAATATCGGCCTGATGAAGGCCGTCGACAAGTTCGAGTATCGCCGTGGCTACAAGTTCTCCACCTATGCCACCTGGTGGATTCGTCAGGCCATCACTCGCTCCATCGCGGACCAGGCCCGCACCATCCGTATTCCGGTGCACATGATCGAAACCATCAACAAGCTCAACCGCATCTCCCGCCAGATGCTGCAGGAAATGGGCCGCGAGCCCACTCCGGAAGAGCTGGGCGAGCGCATGGAAATGCCCGAGGACAAGATCCGCAAGGTATTGAAGATCGCCAAGGAGCCGATCTCCATGGAAACGCCGATCGGTGATGACGAAGACAGCCACCTGGGGGACTTCATTGAAGACATCCAGGCTCTGTCGCCCGTCGACTCCGCTACCGCCGAAGGCCTGCGCGAAGCCACCCGCTCAGTGCTCTCCGGCCTGACCGCGCGCGAGTCCAAGGTGCTGCGCATGCGTTTCGGTATCGAAATGAACACCGACCACACCCTGGAAGAAGTGGGCAAACAGTTCGACGTAACCCGTGAGCGAATCCGCCAGATCGAAGCCAAGGCCCTGCGCAAACTGCGTCACCCTTCCCGCTCCGACCACCTGCGCGGCTTCATTGACGATCAGGGTAACGGATAACACCACAACAGTAGCGGGCGCCACCCCTCACCGGTATAATGGCGCCCGCTTTGTTGCTCCCGCCGGGAGTAACACCCCGAAAAACAAACCTTTAAGCAGCATCCGCTGACAAAAGGGCCTATAGCTCAGTTGGTTAGAGCAGAGGACTCATAATCCTTTGGTCCCTGGTTCGAGTCCAGGTGGGCCCACCATTCTTACCGATCGGCAATCAGTTGCTGAAATCCCTCGCACCTCATCGGTTCCCCAAACACTTCTGATCTCACAAACTCAGCCCACACCCACCGTTTTGTTCTTCTGAGCGTCGACTGAATTTACGATTTACGAACTCTCCAGAGGGCCTGACAAGGACGCAGGTTTAAAAATCAGGGCTCTAGCCTGGTTCGCATGATGTTTGCTTGATCTATGGTTGAGCCAGCCACCCTGGCGCATGCACTGCAATAAACACACGCAAGCATTCTAAGGGAGGCGAAATGGAACACGTACTCACCAAACATCAAGAGACAACTGGCTCACACAGCCTAAAACGACTGCTCACAGGATTACTGGTTTCCGGAATGGCCATGTTCTGGACTGGCCAGGCGCATGCCGGCGCTATCACGGTCGTGGGCGACATCAGTGTCGATCAGGAGGTCAATTTTCCGATCTATGAGAACCTGCTTGGCAGCGGCAGCGAGGTGCTGTTCTCAAGGGAAGCCTTCTTTCAGGAAACCCTACTCAACCATTTCAACAGCGAAGCGGGGATCACTCCGACTGAATCCGGGGCCGAACTGACAAACAGCCTGCTGGACAGTGTCGATATGCTGGTCGTCACGCAGACGTTCAACGCACCGCTCGCCTACACCAGCGGCGAAATTGCAGCCGCGAAATCGTTCCTGGAAGACGGCGGCAATATTCTCACCATTCTGGAGGGCGAGGACGGCGCCTCGGTATACGGCAACTATAACGCCTTCCTCAGCTCGCTCGGTAGTTCGATTGAGTTCACGGGCTCACGGTATCCGAACTGGGAGTTTATAGATCCGCTGGAAGATACACCCATTTCCGACAGCGACTCAGGTGGATTCCGGGTGAAGCAATACAACACCCTTTCGGGCGGCCAACCCGTAGCAATCGCGAGTAACGGAACAGCTGTCGCCTACGAGGAAATCGGGGCCTCCGATCCCGGAGATGATCCAGCGACCGTTCCCGAGCCGTCAAGCCTGGCGACGTTATCGCTCGGACTGCTGGTTCTGGGTGTCCTGGCCGGACGACGCAAACATGGGATTTCGGTGTAAGCCGCCGCGCTTAGTAGCACTCTTATGAGGCCCGGCATGACTGATTCAGGATGCCGGGCTGGTACCCGCCCCGTTATCCAAGTGAACCGATCACCTCATTCATAATGCTTTGATAAAATCTGCTCGCGCTTTCGATCGTACCGATCACTCTCTTTACGCAGCTTTTCCTCAAACTTCGCGTGTGCCTTATCAACTTTCTTCTCGAGCTTCCTTCGCTTATCCCTTATCTTCTCTGGCTTGCCTTCTTTCTCAGCCTCGCGACGGAATTCTCGCTCTGACTTCTTGAGCTCTCGCTGAAGCTCCGATTCAAGTTTTGCAACTTTGCGATCGTATTCGATATCCAGGCGGCGGAGCTCATCGATTGACTCTTCTCGGAGATCAGAAGGGGCCGGACGGTAATCACTCCTGTCTTCGCAACCACGATCCAACGGGTCAATTCCCGTTTTCCGGCGAACTTCTTCTCTTGCCGTTTCCGCGGTTCGATTAATGACATCGTTGACAATGCCGTCAATGAGCTGCTTCCCCGCTGACTGGGCGAAAGTACCTGGTGATACTGAGAGAATCAGGATCAGTGCAGCAAAACCTTTTGTGACCGTGTCGACAATTTTTACAGAGATACAGCAATAACCACTGACCTCCCAAAAAAACCATAACTTTATCAGTCTACTGCGATTTCGGCCCGCTTCTTGCTACCTAATAATCAAGCAAAAGGCAATTTGCTCATGCGAAATTCTCGGGCCGAGAGGCTTGAGTTAATAGTGGCGCAGAACCACTGGCAGAACCACTGAAAGAACAGGGAGCTTCACAAATGAATCTTCAAAAACTGCTGATAAGTTTCGGCTCGGCCGTTGCTCTGACTCTGAGCGGCTCGGCGTTCGGCTACTATATTGATGGTGGCGCCACTAATGTCGGGGATCTCGACACTTACGTGAATGACACCGGCGTTCTTGGAAGCCCGGAAGACGAGGCAACCTGGGCGTCTTCTGTCCTCGGTTTTACCGTAACGTATTCTTATAAGTCGGATCCGGCTTCGTTCAAGTCGACTGATGAGGATGTCAATGTCATTGCTGTTGAACTGCTGACGAGTCCGGGTTACTTCCTGGTGAAGGATTCCACAACCAGTGTACTTTTCAAAAACGTGGCCAGCCTTGACTGGGCGGTATTCAGCCTTGAAGACTACTTCGGAACCAAAAAACTCGAAGAGATGGAACTCAGCCACCTTACTGAGCTTGATGGCGGCACCGTAACGGTTCCGGAACCAGGCACGCTTGGGCTGGTTGGCTTGGGCTTAGTTGGCCTTGGACTTTTCCGCAGGAGGAAGTCCGCATAGACTGCAATTCAGGCTCCTGGTTAAAGGCTCCTTCATGAGGAGCCTTTTTCATTTCCCCAACAAGCATCCGCAGTGCAAACAAATAGAGCCCGGGTCAAAACCTCTTGGCATACAGGTTTATTTCTTCAGTGTCGGGTTTTTTGACAGTTTCACCAAGTACAGTCACACAGCAACGCATAGCTACGCCAATCTTCACTGGCCTTCAGATAAGGCGCTGTCCATTGCTGACTTTATGATCTGTGCCAACGAGCGTTATTGAGCCTTCCTCCGTCCTGATACCCGTCACCAGACACTCAGACATGAATGAACCAATCTGTTTCGGCGGGAAATTGGTCACAGCGAGCACCTGCTTACCTATGAGCGTCTCAGGATCATACAGGTCAGTGATCTGGGCACTGGATTTGCGGACACCCACCTCGGGACCAAAATCGACTTTCAGTTTATAGGCCGGTTTGCGTGCTTCCGGAAACTCATGCGCTTCGATAATGGTACCGATTCGCAGTTCTACTTTCTCAAAATCTTCCCAACTGATCATGTATTGTTTGCCTCACCCCGAAATCGCTTTGCTGAATGCTCCAGCTTCGTATACAACTACTGTAAGTCCCTTAAAATAACACAAGGAAGCTACCATGCCCTTTTCGTCCGACCACATTGATGAACTCAACCTGCTTGCCATGTTCGACCAGTCTTCCGCCCAGGAAGGCATCAAGGTTCACCAGCATTCAGCTGCGCCGGAAATGGTTGCTGCGGCTGAACGTCTCCACCGCAAAGGTCTGATTACTCAGAAGGATGGTGGTTATCTGACGAGCCTGGGTAGTGAGGTGGTAGAACAGGTTCAGAGAGTATTATCGGTACTGTCCAGCAACTGACAAACCCCTCCGGTATTCCGATGTCCCTTTCTCAAGGCTCCTGACCAGGAGCCTTTTTTACCCCCTCCCCCAGCAACAAGCCACAACAACCGGTAACAAAACAACACAGCATTCGGCCTGATAAGACTCTGTATTTCCTTCACCTTTAAACCATCTTCCTTTTTGGAGTGGTCATTTCGACATCAAAAACTGTCAAGAAGGCCAACGTCCCGATAAGACAAGCACACTACACTGCTTTTCGAACAAACGTACCAACAATAATTTTTGCCTGTCACCCGATGCCGGGGGCACGGCGAAGGCCAATAACAAGACAAACAACTGGAGTGTGTTTCATGGTTCCAACCTCCCACTTTTCTTTGCGTGCAATGACTCTCGCCGTTGCAGCCGCCTCCGCCGGCCTTTCACTCAGCGCCTCGGCCAGTATGGGCAACATTGGCACCACCTATGGGGTTATGCCGGTGGATGTGGCCACGGCCCAGTCCCTGTCCATGTTCAACGAGCAGGTATCAGCCACCTATTACAACCCGTCTTACCTGACCAGCGACGAGCGCGGCGAGCTCACCGGCGGCATTCTCCACGCCGAGCAGGAGTTGCGTTCCACCCGGTCTGATGCGGATGGCGATATTGTCTCAGACTCACCGAGTCAGCATGTGCTGATCGGCATGAAAACCAATCTTGCCTCCCTGACCCGCTTCAAGCACCCGATTTACCTGGGTTTTATTGCCGGCGTTGAAAAGTACGGCAAGGAAATGCTGGCTTTCTCATCCCAGACCTCCGAGACCGGCCAGTACCTGCAATACGGAAAGGAACCCCTGTTCCTGAATATTGGTGGTGCCACCCCACTCTGGCGTGGCATTTCAGGCGGATTTTCAGTACGCGTAACCCTGGAAGCAGCCGCACAGCTGGATGCCGTTTCTACCCTTGGCGGTGAAACCAGCCGTGAACGGCTTGCCGTCAATGCCGAGCCTTCCCTGAAGTCCATTCTCGGTACAACCATCAAATGGGGCGATACCATCTGCCCTGACAGCAGCTGCTTTCTGGACGGCTGGGAAACAGCTTTCACCTATCGCACCAAGTCTTCTGCTTCTACTGCGGTGGACTCCAATATTATCGTAACCCAGACCATCCCGGACCCGGGCCTGAGCCTTTCGGTTGCTACCATTGATTCATTCCAGCCGGAAACGATTGCTATCGGCACCCAGTACAAGAGTGATCGCTGGCGCGTCGGGGGCAGCATCGAACAACAGAACTGGTCAGAACTGGAAGACGAGTTCGCAGGCGACACCATCAAGGATCAGGAAGATGTCAGCGCCGCCAACCGAATCGGTTTTGACGACATTCTGGTACCGCGCATCGGTGCTGAATACCAGCTTAGCCGCACATTTGCTCTCCGCGGCGGCCTGGCATACGAGGAGTCCCCGCTTAAAACCACCCGCAACCCGGAACTCAACTATCTGGATACAGACAAGATCGTGGCCGGGCTGGGGATAAGCGCGACTTATCATCGCACCCGTCTACTGGCCTACCCGGTTCGTCTGGATATCGGTTACCAGTACCAGCAGTTGCAGGAACGGGATTTCACCATCGTCGACTTTGACGGCAACGAGCAGCAGGCAACCGCCGACGGTGATATTCATGTAATCAGCGGCTCCATCACCCTGAAGTTCTGAGGAGAGGTTTGCCATGAAATACAACAAGACACTGGCACTGATTCCCGCCATGCTGCTTGCAGCTTGCGGGGGTGATGACCAATCTATCAACGAGCCGGTAACTCCTGGCTCCGTCGTTTACTCCTATCCCGCCGATGGGCAGAGCGAGGTCAGCCCGAAAGCGGACCTGGTATTGCGATTCTCGCACGCCCTCTCCGATGAGGACATCGAGGGCAAGGTGCGTATCCGCGATGGCGAAAATGACATAGCTTTTTCGACAGAAGCCGTTGATGAGGGTCGAAGCCTGAGAATCCTACTGGATGAAAGGCTCAGCCCAGCCACAGAGTACACCATCGATTTCAGCGAGGAGCTTGAAGCCGACGGTGGCCGCATTATAGCAACGCCCAATGCCATTGGGCCGGAAGGTATACAGTTCACGACCCGAGGGGAGTTCAGCGGCATTGCAGCGCTTGACAATCTTGGCGACGGATTTGCCGTGGCGGAGATGATTCCGTCTGAGAGCAATACATTCCGGCCCATGAACTTCTCCACATTCCGGCTGCGCCTGACAAAGCCGGCACACCCCGAGTGGAAAGAGCGTGGCGGCATCATTGAGCTAACCGACAGTAATGGCGAAACCGTACCCGCAACCGTACTGGTAAATGGCCGTTATATCACCATCGACCCTTGCATTGCGGACAGCCCGGAACTATGTGGCCGCGAAGGCGACGTTCTGAATTCTGGTGAGAACTACACCGTTTCCATCCGGAACCTGCCCGGCATCAATGGCGACACACTGGCCGAGTTCAGTGAAGAGATCACGCCACGGGATACCGGGCCAACGGTCGTGCTTTTCCAGGAAGTCATCGATTCCGGACTGAACGCCGGTGAAGACGAGAGCAGCGCCCGCCGCTCCCGACTCAACGGGCAGATCATTAATGGCGTAACCCTGAACTCGGTACTGCAAGGAATAGCTGGGCCGTCACAACAGACCGGCGGCCTGTTTGCAGAACTGGCCTATGCTCCAGCCTTTGAGGCCGATGAGCCCCTGCCATTGCGGGTCCCTAAAGGCAGCGTACTGAACAGCAGCAGCCTGGATGTCAGAATCAATGGCACCGTGCCCGTTATCGACCCGGGCACCGGAATGATCCAGCAGACCGGCAATATCAAGGTCACCATGCTGTCGGATGCCACGGGTTACCTGATGCCCAACCCCTATACCGATGACATGAGCGCTCCCCGTCACGTCAAACTGTTCATGGACGTCTCAATGAACACGGAAGAGGCGCAGCCTAACGCCTCACTGTCCCAGGACCTGCTCGGCGTGGAGCTTACCGGTATCGCCATTGTGGAAGACGGCGTGCTGACCATCGACGCCATCGGCATGGTAGAACCCAACCTCCTGGGCCAGGAGTTTACCGACTCCACCATCGCCTTCCGCATCGAAGCCGCGACGGATTCCAAGTCGGCGCTTGACGCAGCAGATCAGCGCGATAACGAGTTTGCCGATAACACCGGACCGCAGTTGGTGAGCTGGATGCCCGGGCCGGTAGACGCCGTGCCCAGCACCCGCCAGGATATGCAGCGCCCGGGCGACCCCGTTGTGCTGAACTTTGATGAACCCCTGGACGCAGAAACCATAGCCGACGGTATTGCGCTGTACGAGGGTAATACCCGCCTGCGCACGAGCGATGGCAAGCTCAAAGCAAAACTGGACGGCACAGCTCTGGTACTGAACCCGGAAGGTGGCCTTAAGCACGGTGTGAATTACACCGTACAGATCGGCAATGCACTGACCGACCTTGCGGGCAATGGCATTACCCCGCAAGATCTGACATTTACGCTGCCGGATCTTGGCGACTCGGTCACCCAGAGTTCGCCGCTCGCGCTGACTACCTATCCCGGCTATCCCTGTGTCACTACCGGCGTCAACCTGAGCCAGGGAACTCACGGACAATGTAACGATGCTGCCGAAGGTGGCCCCGCCGGCGATGTACTGCCCGTAACTGAGCTACCCGAGGATCGCCCCATTGTGGTGGTGTTCTCCCAGTCCATGAACCTGAGTACCATCAATGACGGTACCTTTATCGTCGAGAAAGTTACTGACTCATCCACCCCCATTGGCTCCGGGGAAATCGTCAGTGGCCGGATCGAGAAAAACAACCAGCGCATCCGCTTCTATCCAGAAAACCCATGGGATACGGCAGACGGTAGCTTCTATCGCTATACCATGAGGTCCGCCAGCGGTGCAGGAAACTGTAGCAATGCCATTTGTTCGGTGCAGAACTACCCGCTGCAGACAGACATGCTGACTAATTCTACCGATGCTGGTGGGCCCGACATGACCATCTACTTCAAGGGATCAGAGGCCCAGGAGACGGTATTCACTCCACTACGTAATCTTCCTATTCGCGACGTGAACTCCAACTACGTAGTCGACTGCCCTACATTAGGTGGAAAAAACTGCTTGGAGCCGTTCAACCACGATGGTAGTGAGGCAGAGGGCTTTTTGCCTTCAGCTAACGCGGCAAAGCTACTGGTTGACGGACAGACGGCCGATGGCGGAGTACTCGGCGACCTGAACGCTCGCGTTGGCTGCAGCTCCGATGGCCCGGATTGCCCACATAACAAGTTTATCTACCAGACTTACGCCCTCAATACAGAAGTTACAGGTCCGGCTACAGACCCCGAGACGGGCCAGGAGGGCGTTGGCGTTCTGCTTTACCCCACCATGCTCGCCACCACCTCGACGGATGTCTACATTGATCTTCCCTTTCTGCTCGGGGGTGAACAGACCTCGACGACCGGTCCGCAAATTCTTCGAATGCGGTATGCTAAAGACGATCCTGATTGCACCAGCAACTGCGCCCGTAACAGCCTGATTCCGGGCATCATTGTCGAGGGGGTTGATGGTCCTGTTTTCAAGACCGAAGCGGAGCTTTTCCTTGATGCCCCAGATCTGGTGGCACCTTTGGGAGCAACGCACAACCTGTACAGCTATCCGTTTACATTGAAGCTCGAGGGACCGGTCAAATTCTTTGATGACGGGAGAATGCAGGTAGAACAGCGAACCCTCAACGTGCCACAAATAAACGTGGAAGCGGTGGCTCTTGGTATTGCCACAGTCAAAATTCCATTATTCATTCCCCAACAGGGCGTTTACCTCAACTTCATTTCCAACCCGATAAAAGAAATCCCGGCAGAGTACTAACTTCAGGCTCCGCTACTTATGGCCAGCCTTCGGGCTGGCCTTTTTTATGGCCGGTAAAGCCAAAAACCCCTTTTCCCCTCTTATCAATTTCCTGCTAATCTGGTTTTCTATTGAAACCAACCCCCAAGTTGGACTGGCAATCGGGCAGGGTATTCCGAAACCGTGCGGAGCCATGGGTGAAGCGCGAAGCGCTTCACGGGCAAGCCAGGGATGGCTTGCCCAGGACCTTTGGGGCGACGCAGGAGCAGTAAGCAACAAAGGGCGGAGCCCGAGCGTACAGGGACGTATTTACAGCGTGTTTCGGAATAGCCTGCCCGATTGCCAAGGCACATAGTCAATAAAAATACCGGAGAGACCCATGGAAAACGGCACCCACTATCGTACCTGCCACCTGTGCGAAGCCATGTGCGGCGTTGCGATCGAGGTAAAGGATGGTCATATCGCCTCCATCAAGGGCGACGAGGACGACCCGTTAAGCCATGGCCACATCTGCCCCAAGGCTGTGGCCCTTCAGGACCTCCATGAAGACCCTGAACGGTTGCGCAAACCCGTTCGCCGAACCGCTGACGGCTGGCAGGAGATGGAGTGGGACGAGGCCTTTGACCTGGTGGCGGACCGCCTGCACCGCGTGCGCAAAGAACATGGCCGCAACAGCATTGGGGCCTACCTGGGCAACCCCAACGTTCACAACCACGGCTCGCTGGTGGCCACCATGCCGTTCCTGCGAGCACTGGGTACCCAGAACCGCTTTTCCGCTACCTCCAACGACCAGTTACCCCATATGCTGGCCAGCCTGGAAATGTTCGGGCACCAGATCCTGTTTCCCATACCGGATATTGATCGCACCGACCTATTCATCTGCATCGGCGCTAACCCCATGGCCTCAAACGGCAGTCTGATGACCGTTCCGGACTTCCGCGGCCGGCTGAAAGCTCTCAAGGGCCGTGGTGGCAAAATGGTCGTGGTGGACCCTCGCCGCACCGAAACCGGCAAGCTCGCCGACGAGTTTCATTTTATCCGTCCGGGTACCGACGCCCTGCTGCTGATGGCGATGGTGAACACACTGTTTGAAGAAGACCTGGTGAATCCTGGCCATGCGGAACCCTGGACCAAGGATGTTGACCTGGTGCGGCTGGCTTCCCTGGGGTTCACACCGGAAGCAGTGAGTGACCAGACCGGTATGCCCGCGGCGGACATCCGCAACCTGGCACGCCAGCTTGCCACTACACAGCGAGCAGCCCTCTACACCCGCATGGGTACCAGCACCCAGGCCTTTGGGGGTGTCGCCACATGGCTTGCCTATGTGCTGAACATCCTGACCGGGAAACTGGACAGCACTGGTGGTGTGATGTTCACCCAGCCTGCAATAGATCTTGTGGCGCTGGGCGCCATGTCCGGGCAGAACGGGCATTTCGCCAAGCGATTCAGCCGGGTGAAGAAGTTGCCAGAGTTTGCCGGCGAATACCCTGCCAGCACCATGGCGGATGAAATACAGACGCCAGGTGAGGGTCAGATCCGTGCGTTTGTAACAGTCGCTGGCAACCCGGTACTGTCCAGCCCCAACGGTGGCCGTCTCGACGAAGCACTCAGCGGGCTGGATTTCATGGTGTCGGTGGATTACTACCTCAATGAAACCACCCGCCATGCAGATGTCATATTGCCTCCAACGGCAGGCCTTGAGCGTAGCCACTACGACCTGATCTTCAGCATGTTCGCCGTTCGTAACACCGCCAAGTACAGCCCGGCCCTGTTCGATGCTGGTGAGGATACCCGCCATGACTGGCAGATCCTGCTTGAACTGGCCCATCGTCTGGAGAAAAAGCGGAAAGGCGGACGCCTACCCGTGCGGGCGGAAATGGGCTGGCGCGCCTTCAAACAGATCGGGCCCGACCCGATACTGGACATGATGCTACGTGCCGGGCCCTATGGCGCCGACATTGGCCGTGTCCGTGGGTTGGTTCAACCGGCCATTGACCTGGTGATGGACATTCTTCCCGAGCGTCACCCACTGCGAGGCCTCGCCAAGCTCAGCCCCCTTAACCGCCACTGGCAGGATCTGCCCAAGGGGCTTTCGATCAGTGCCCTGAAGCAGCTGCCCAACGGGGTGGATCTGGGGCCCCTACGCCCATGTATGCCTGGCCGGCTGTTTACCCGCGATGGCAAGGTGAACCTTGCCCCGCGACGCTATCTGCGGGATCTGGATCGCCTGCATGCCATGTTGTCTGCGCCTCCCGCGGATGGCCTGTTACTGATCGGGCGCCGCCACGTTCGCAGCAACAACTCCTGGATGCACAACAGCCAGCGGTTGGTAAAAGGCAAAGAGCGCTGTACCCTGATGATTCATTCTCAGGATGCGTCCCGTTGCGGGCTTCAGGCGGGAGATTCCGCGGAAGTTGCTTCTTCTGTCGGCAAGATAGTGCTGCCAGTGGAAATCACCGACGACATCATGCCCGGCGTGGTCTCAGTGCCCCACGGCTGGGGCCATCATCGTGACGGCACTCGGCAGTCTGTCGCTGTTGCCCATGCCGGGGCGAGCATCAATGACGTCATTAGCGACCAGCAAACAGATCCGCTGGTTGGTACATCCGTACTTAACGGACAGACAGTAAAAGTGAAAGTCTGGCGTGCCGAACGTCACCGAAAACTGGCCTGAAACTCTGAACGGAGATATATATGCCCCCATGGCTCCAATGGACTCTTATTATTGCTGGCCTTCTGGCCATCGCCTTGCTCGTGGCGTTTATTCTCCGCCAGTACCGTGCTCTGCAGGCAAGCAGGAAACGGCAGGCCAAAACCGAAGCGTTCCAGAAGGAGCGGCGGGAAAGTATGGTGGAAAGCATTCGTGTCCTGGCGATGGCAGTGGAAGAGGACCAGGTGGAATACTCCGAGGCCTGCCTGCGTATCAAGGGCCTGCTGGATCATGTGGACCCGGAACTTCTGGAACAGCAGCCATTCTGCGTTTTCCAGGAAGTCCATGACCTGATCCAGCACATGCCCACCCATCGTGCACGCCAGGAAACCGAAACCCGGTTTGTTGAAAAGATGGACCGGGAAAGGCTGGCCGTTGAGGAAGAGCATGCCGATGCCATCAGGCGGGCAGCTACTGCCATTCGTCACCATCAGTTCCAGACCTGAAGGCGTTTCCCCACACGTGATAGCGATTATGGGCGCCTTTTTGTAACTTTTTGTAAGGCCCCTTCACCGCTAGAATATGATTAGCTTTACAAATCAACCCCTTCAGGCCTCGCAGATTTGTGACGCTTCATTCATTTACCAAATCCTGACATCGCCCGCTTTTATTTCCGCCCAGATTGGCTAAGTTTATATCAGAGCCGTTGCCATTACTGACCCTGCAACGGCTCTGATTGTTTTCTCCTGAACACGTTTGGTTTGATCTGCAACAAGCGGGTGAGCTTGCCGGCCCTTGGGCCGGCTTTTTTGCGGGTCGGACTGACCGGGAATGGATAATTACTGGCTCATCATCCCCGCCATTGCCATGATGCTGTCCTTGTTACCCACAAGCTCGTCAAACTGCTCTTCCACCTTTGCCCTGTCGAGCCCGAGGGATTCATAAAAATCATCCGACACTTCCTCCCCGGCTCCCAGTGCAACGCCGCGCCTGGTCAACAGTTGCCTGCTCAGCCAGAGCAATTTGCTGTAAACCGCGTGAGGACCTTCATACTCCGGATTCTTCTGGTTGCGAATGGCCAGGCAGACTTCGTCCGGCATGCCCCAGTTCTGCATGAGCTCCGCCGCGATCTGCTCCCGTGTCACCCCGAGCAGAAAGTGTTCGATCAGCGACGAGTCAAGATGAGGATTGGCTTCCAGGGACCGGCACACCAGCTTGAAGTGGGGCGGGAACACTTGCGCCAGCACCAGATAACCAAAGTTATGCAGCAATCCCGACAGATAGGCCAGGCCAAATATCGGGCGCTCACCACGGGGCATCATGCTGGCCAGAATACCGGCGGACTGGGCCTGCCATATAGCTTGCTGCCAGTAATCCACATAACCCTCGGGATGATCCTGGGGCTGCTTCAGGGCGCGCCCCAGGGACAGACCCATGGCCAGGTTCATCACCAGATCAAAGCCCAGAATCCTTGAGACCGCGTCGTGTACCGATCGGACCTGTCCGGCGGCAGCGTAGAAAGACGATGATGCCCAACTGACAACCTGGGCTGCCAGGCTGGGATCGCTCTCCACAACGTCCACCAGGTCACCCATGACGGCGTTGGGGTTGACCCGTAAATGGATGATCCGCTGCGCGGTTTCGGGTAGCGGGGGCAACTCGAGGGTGTCTTCCAGGCGTTGTTGAATCCGTAAGGTGGTAAAACGACGGATGGCGGAATGCAGTTGGTCCCGGTCCCGTTCCGGGCTGTTCAGATTGACCGCAATGGACTCTGGCGCCACGGAAAAAGACAGCCTCCTGGCGGCAGCGGTAATCGCCCTGAACTCGTCCCCGGGCATGACCATGCAGAGATTCTGCTCACCCAGAACCAGTGCCACCTGAGCCAGTTCATCAACGGTGGTATCCACGACAGCGGACCACCCTGTCAATGACGGCAACGCTGGTAACTCGGTGAGGCCGGAACGCTCCCGTACCCGGATCTGTTCCCGCCGCTTCATCACCCGCAGGTCACGGCCAAGGTCTTTATTCAGTGCATTGATATCGAGCAGGTCCCCCTGACGACAGATTGCCTGGAGATTTCCCTGTTCGTCGCTGAGCAGCACCATACGCAGGAGTTCATTGTCCCTTGCCTGAGTCACATCACGCAGGGAAACGCCGTCAGCCGAATCGCCCAGTGCCTGTCGGACCGCAACAGGTAGCTCCATAAGTTTCTCCCAAAATATGGATAGTGCCAGCTCGGGCACGTTGGTTATCACTCATTATAGGGTACAAACAGCGACCCAACTTTGACTTCAGCTTAGTTTCTGCCAGCTTTTGACGCGAACCTCGCAACTGCTGTTATACGTCACCATAACGAATTCGCTCACCCAGCCAGCGCCGAATCAGACCGTTAACCACGGCTGGCTGCTTCATCAGGCCCGGAGCCATCTTCCGCACTGGCTCAATCCAGCCCTTGTCGCGTTCGAAATCGGCCAATCGAAACTGCATCATACCGGTCTGGCGGGTACCCAGAACTTCGCCAGGCCCACGTATCTCCAGATCTTTTTCTGCAATCACAAAGCCATCCTGGCTATCCCTCAGTGCCTGCAGCCGCGCCTTGCCATTGAGAGACAGCGGCGGATGGTACATCAGCACACAAAAACTGGCTTCTTCGCCCCTGCCAACCCTACCCCGCAACTGGTGTAGCTGAGCCAGGCCCAGGCGCTCCGGGTTTTCGATAATAATCAGCGAGGCGTTGGGCACATCCACCCCCACCTCAATCACCGTGGTGGCCACCAGAAGATCCAGCTCTCCACTCTTGAACTGCTCCATAACCGCGGCCTTTTCCGCGGCTTTCAGACGGCCATGCACGAGCCCCAGCTTCAGGTCCGGCAGGCGTTCCGCCAGCTCCTGGGCAGTCACTTCCGCCGCCTGACATTGCAGCGCTTCGGACTCTTCAATCAGTGTGCATACCCAATACGCCTGCCTGCCTTCCCTGCAGGCCTTACGGACCCGGTCGGTCACATCATCACGGCGGCTGTCAGGAATAGCGATGGTTTCAATCGGTTTGCGGCCGGGAGGCAATTCATCAATCACCGATGTGTCCAGATCCGCGTAGGCACTCATGGCAAGGGTACGGGGAATCGGCGTCGCCGTCATGATCAACTGGTGTGGCGCCATGGTGCCACCAACACCCTTCTCCCGCAGGGCCAGGCGCTGATGCACACCGAAGCGGTGTTGCTCGTCCACAATCACCAGGGCCAGTCGGCTGAAGGCAACATCCTCCTGAAACAGGGCGTGGGTCCCAACGACCACCTCAGCATCACCGCTGCCGATTTCCTCCAGAGCTTCCCTGCGTGCCTTCCCCTTGATCTTGCCAGACAACCACGCCACACGGATACCGAGAGGCTCCAGCCAGCCGTGAAAATTCTGATAATGCTGCTCAGCCAGTATTTCCGTGGGCGCCATCAGAGCCACCTGGGCACCGGCGCCAATCGTTTGAAGAGCGGCCAGGGCAGCGACTACCGTCTTACCGGAACCGACATCCCCCTGGACCAGTCGCAACATCGGGACCGGCTGACTCAGATCCTGACGTATCTCGCTCATGACATGACGCTGGGCGCCGGTGAGACTGAATGGAAGAAGGTCGAGAAAGCGCTCCGGCAGATCGCCACTGGGAAGCAGTGGCAGAGCCTCCCGCGCCTGAACCTGCTGGCGAACCTGCAACAGGCTGAGCTGATGGGCCAGCAGCTCCTCCATCACCAATCGCTGCTGGGCGGGATGTCGTCCCTCCACCAACAGATGAACCGGAGCGCTTGCCGGAGGGGAATGCACCAGCTCTACTGCCTCTGTAATGCCCGGCAGCTGGTAGCTTGCCAGCAACTCCGGCGGGAGCCACTCGCGAATCGGGTAACGTTTCAGGTAACCCAGCGCCTGCTGGCACAGGCTTCGTACCCGGGGCTGCTGAATACCTTCGGTGAGCGGATAGACGGGTGTCAGTGTTGCTTCCCCCGGTGGCGGCATGGGCGGGGGATTCACCTGGTACTCAGGATGATAGAACTCGTAACCGGCGCGGCCAGGCCGCACCTCCCCGAAACACCGAACCCGAGCGCCCTCCGTTAGCTGGTTCTTCTGGGCTGCATTGAAATGGAAAAACCGCATGACCAGGAAACCACTGCTGTCTTTCAGCGTTACTTGCAGGCTTCGCCGGCGCCCCATTACCAGGTCAGCCTTCATCACCTCACCTTCCACAACGCCGACATCGCCAATGCGGAGGTTCCCCATCGGAACAATCCGGGTACGATCCTCGTACCGATGTGGCAAGTGGAACAGCAGGTCCTGAAGCGACTGGATTCCCAGTTTCGCGAGCTTGTCCGCCAGGGCGCTGCCGACGCCCTTCAGAGTGGTGACCGGGATGTCTTCCAGTGACGTCATATCCTGGCTCAGGCAGTTGCGGCAGCAGCCGGGGTTTCAATTTTTGCCTTCTCGATCACCCGACACTGGCTGGCTGCCAGCGACAGCATGTCAATCGCCTTGGGGCGAGGGAAGGTCACCCGCCAGGCCAGCGCAACCGTCCGGAAAGGAACCGGTGCCGCAAACGGCCGGACCGCGAGAATACTCTCGTCATATTGCATGGCGGTTGCAGCAGAAAGCGGCAACACAGTGATACCAAGCCCGGAAGCCACCATATGGCGAATGGTTTCCAGAGAACTGCCCTCGGTGACCAGCGCCGGAGAAGTGCTACTGTTCGGGTTACGGGTCACCGCATCCACCAGTGGCGGGCAGGACTCCAGCACCTGATCCCGGAAACAGTGCCCCGGTCCAAGCAGAAGCAACTGCTCCCGGGCCAGCTCCTCAGCAGTCAGGCTCTCCCGCTCTGTCAGCGGATGGCCACCTGGCAGAAGCACGACGAAGGGCTCGTCATAAAGTGGGAGAGTCACCACTTCGGACTCTTCGAAAGGCAGCGCAATGATAATGGCGTCAAGTTCGGACTGTCGCAGTTTCTGGCGCAAGGTGGCGGTGTAGTTCTCCTCGATGTAAAGAGGCATTTCCGGTGCGGCACGGCGCAATTCCGGCAGCAGATGCGGAAACAGATAGGGCCCGATGGTGTAGATGGCGCCCACTTTCAATGGCGCGTTGAGCTGGTTTTTGCCATCCTGGGCCATGTCCCGGATGACCCCCACCTGGTCCAGAACCCGCTGCGCCTGTTCGATAATCCGCTTGCCGGTTTCGGTAACACGGATGCTGTTCTTGCTGCGCTCAAACAGGGGAATACCCAGTTCGTCTTCCAGCTTCTTGACGGCCACACTGAGGGTGGGCTGGCTTACATGGCAACGCTCAGCGGCGCGGCCAAAATGCCTTTCCCGTGCGAGGGTAACAACGTATCTTAACTCGGTAAGAGTCATGGCGGGCTCCGGTCAGATGTCGTCCAGCTCAGGGCGCGCTCAGGCACCCGTTTAATTTATTACCCAAAGCATAAGGATTGATATTGCCTATGGCAATCGCTGAACACAAGCAAACGCCACGCATACTCGTAGCCGGTTGCGGAAAACTGGGCGGAGCCATTGCAGAAATGCTTTCCCGGCACGCCGAGGTATTTGGCTTACGGCGCAATCCAGCCCGGATTCCAGAGGGAATTCATCCTCTTGGTGCTGACCTGATGGAACGGGAACAGGTTGAGTCAGTACTGCCGGATAATCTCGACATCGTGATCTATTGCCTGACCCCTTCCAGTTATGACGAGGAGGGCTATCGCAACGCCTATGTCCGAGGCCTTGAAAACCTTATTGCGGCCCTTGGTCCACAGCCACTTAAACGTCTGATCTTTGTTAGCAGCAGCAGTGTCTATTCCCAGGATGATGATTCCTGGGTTGATGAAACCAGCCCCACGGAACCTGCCCGGTTCAGCGGTCAGATGGTTCTTGAGGGTGAGCAGACGGCCCTGAACAGCGGTATACCTGCCACGGTTATCCGCTTCAGCGGCATATACGGGCCTTCTCGCCAACAGTTTCTGGAAGCCGTCATCAACGGCCGGATGGACCCCGTGTCCCCCGCACCATTCAGCAACCGGATTCACGAATTCGATGCTGCAGCAGCTGTCAGCCATCTGGTGAACCGCGCACTGGAAGGCAAGCCACTGGATCAGTGTTATCTCGCCAGCGATTGTGAACCGGTAAGACTGGACGAAGTCGTGGCCTGGGTGAGGGAGCAGTTGCCCTGTGCGGCTCCGAAGCCTGATGCCCGCAAAGGTGGGCGTGCGGGTAGCAAGCGTTGCAGCAACAAACGGCTGCTGGATTCCGGATTCCATTTCCGTTATCCGGATTTTCGTGCCGGTTACCAGGAACTGATCGCACGGAAACAATGAAAAAGGCGGCCCCAGGGCCGCCTTACTGACTCGCTGGTGCCGCTATCAGCTCAGCACCATTACCGCTTCCATCTCCACCGGAACGCCTTTGGGCAGGGCTGCCACGCCAACGGCTGCGCGGGCCGGATAGGGTTCCTGGAAATAGGTGGCCATGATTTCGTTGACCGTGGCGAAGTTACTGAGGTCCGTCATGTAGATGTTGACCTTGACGATGTCCTTGAGCTCACCACCACTGGCCTCACAAACGGCCTTCAGGTTTTCGAACACCTGACGGGTCTTGGCGGCGAAGTCGCCTGCCACGACCTCCATGGTCTCCGGCACCAGCGGGATCTGGCCGGAGATGTACACGGTGTCGCCAGCCTTGACGGCCTGGGAGTAGGTGCCGATGGCCTGTGGCGCACTGTCGGTCTGGATTACGGATTTATTGGTCATGACCTTGGGCCCTCTGTTTTAAAACGCCAATCGTCTCCCCTTGGCAACCAACCTGTCAACACGCGGAAAGTCGCGCCTCTGGCAAGCTGCCCGGGAACAGCATCAGTGCCTCACCCGATTGATGTGAGTAACCGCACGAATGTTCCTGATCCGCCGCATCACCCTGGCCAGGTGCTTGCGGCCGTTGACATGCACCACAAGGCTGACAATGCCGAGTCTGGCGTTCTGTTCTTCTACATTGATACGCTCAATATTGCCATCTGCCATTGCCACCGCATTGGCCAGCTCCGCAATCACGCCACGCTGACGCTCCAGCTCTACCCTCAGTTCAACGGAAAACTCGTTGGCAATGTCCTTGGCCCATTTAAGATGGGTCAGGCGGGCACGGCCCTCACTGTCTTCGGGCAACCTTGAGCAGGTATCCGAGTGAATGACCATGCCATTGCCGGAGTCCATGACACCAACAACCGGATCCCCGGGAATGGGCTTGCAACAGCTGGCAAACCGCACCACCAGACCTTCGGTGCCACGTATCGTGACCGGGGTGTTGTCGGCCTCATCCATGACCGTTGCCGATGAGGTTTCCTCGCCTTCACCCTCGGCGCTCCCGCTGACCAGTTGACGGGCTACCAGATATGCCATGCGGTTGCCCAGGCCGATGTCGCTGACCAGGTCTTCAAAACTGTTCACCTGGTTGTGACTGACGACTGTCTGGATCTGCTGCTCGCTAATACTCGACAGACTGGTGCCGAAGCCTTTGAGGGATTTCTTGAGCAGGGTCTTGCCCAGGTCCAGGGACTCGGCCCGTTTCTGGTTCTTGAGCACGTGACGGATACTGCTGCGCGCCTTGCCGGTGACCACGAAGCTGAGCCAGGCTGGGTTTGGCCGCGCACCGGGGGCGGTAATTATCTCGACGGTCTGGCCACTTTGCAGCGGCTGACTCAGGGAGCCAAGATTGCGGTTAATCCTGCAGGCCACGCAGGCATTGCCTATATCGGTATGGATGGCATAGGCGAAGTCCACCGGCGTGGCGCCGCTGGGCAGCTCCATGATCTTGCCCTTGGGGGTGAACACGTAGATCTCATCCGGGAACAGATCCACCTTTACGTGTTCTATGAACTCCAGGGAGTCATCCGCCCGCTCCCGCATTTCCATCAGGCCCTGCACCCAGCGATCTACCCTTGACTGGTTGACGCTGGTGACACTGGATGGCTCGTTCTTGTACATCCAGTGTGCTGCAATACCGTTGTTGGCAATGTGCTCCATCTCTTCGGTGCGGATCTGGATCTCGATGTTCACATGCATACCGAACAGGGTGGTGTGCAGAGACTGATAGCCATTGGCCTTGGGCATGGCAATGTAGTCCTTGAAACGTCCGGGCAATGGCTTGTAGAGACTGTGCACAGCCCCGAGAATACGATAACAGTCGTCCTCGGTGTCGGTAATGATGCGGAAGGCGTACACGTCCATGATTTCATGGAAGGACTTCTGCTTGAACTTCATCTTGTTATAGATGCTGTTCAGGTGCTTCTCACGGCCCAGAATCCGCCCAGGAAGGCTGCGCTCTTCCAGCTTCTCCTGCAGCTTGCCACGAATGTCGTCGATGATCTCCCGGTGACTGCCCCGTAGCTTGGCCACAGCCTTGCTGATGTACTTTGACCGCATGGGATACAGCGAGGAAAACCCCAGATCCTCCAGCTCCGTGCAGATAGAATGCATGCCCAGCCGGTTGGCAATTGGAGCATAGATATCCAGGGTTTCATTGGCAATGCGCTGGCGCTTCTCGTAGGGCATGGGCCCCAGGGTGCGCATGTTGTGCAGGCGGTCCGCCAGTTTGACCAGTATTACACGGATATCCCGGGCCATGGCCAGGGTCATCTTCTGGAAGTTCTCTGCCTGGGCCTCGGCACGGGAACGAAATTCAATCTGGGTAAGCTTGCTGACGCCGTCCACCAGCTCGGCCACGTCCTCACCGAACTGTTCCGACAGCGCATCCTTGGGGATGCCTGTGTCTTCAATGACATCATGGAGCATGGCCGCCATCAGGCTCTGATGGTCCAGTTTCAGGCCGGCAAGAATCCGGGCAACCGCCAGGGGATGGGTAATGTATCGGTCACCACTTTTGCGCATCTGCCCTTCGTGGGCCTGTTCGGCATAATAGTAGGCTCTTCGCACCTGATTGATGCGATTGGTATCCAGATAGGTGCTGAGCTCACTGGCCAGCACATCAACCGTTGCCTCTGCCGACACCGCGCCTCCGTGGGGGATCATAAATTCCAGGGATAAAAAAACCCGAATGCGTGCATTCGGGTCCTTCCGACGTTCTTCCGGTAATGCCTATAGTTACACTATAAAACCGCAAGAACAGATTTCAATGCCTTCGCCGGCTTACCAGAGAAATATTCCGGCCTTCAGCCAGCTTCAACCTTAATCTTCGTCATCTTCCTTGAGGAGATCACGGCTGATCTTGCCTTCGGCGATTTCGCGCAGAGCAATAACAGTTGGCTTGTCGTTTTCTTCGGCAACCAGCGGCTCAAAACCCTTGGTTGCGATCTGGCGAGCTCGCTTGGTGGCCAGCATAACCAGCTGGAAGCGGTTATCAACGTGTTCAAGGCAATCTTCAACGGTAACTCGTGCCATAACTTCCCCGACAATAGCAATAATGACTGATTTCAGCAGACCGCGTAGTTTAATCCTACTGGTTCAATTTGTATACAGGCAAAAGCACCCAGCTCAGCCGTCAGACAGCGTCGCAAGCAAAACGGCATGCCTTACCTGCTGGACCTGCATGCGCAGCCGCTGGCAACGGACGATGGACAACAGGTCGTCAAGCGCCGTCTGGAAATCGTCGTTGACCACCAGGTAGTCAAACTCCAGGGCGTGGCTGCATTCATCCGATGCCTCTTTCAGGCGCCGCACAACCACTTCAGGGGAATCGGTACCACGCCCGGAAAGCCGCTCCCTGAGCGCTTCCGGTGACGGCGGCACAATAAAAATACTCACGCAGCCCGGCATCAGACGACGAATCTGTTCCGCCCCCTGCCAGTCGATTTCCAGTATCACATCCTGGCCCCTGGCCAGAGTCTGTTGAACCCAGACCTGGGAGGTGCCGTAGTAATTGCCAAAAACATCCGCGTGTTCGAGAAAGTCACCCCGGGCAATCATCGCCTCGAATTCATCCCGACTGATGAAATGATAGTTAATGCCGTCCTGCTCGCCGGTACGCATGGGCCGTGTTGTATGGGACACCGAAACGCCGAGTTTCTCGTCCCGCTCCAGCATTCCCGCCACCAGGCTGGTTTTACCGGCACCCGAAGGGGCGGAAATCACATAAAGCGTGCCTTGTTCTGATTCCTGGCTCATGGGGCAAACAACTCCGCAGCCTGACTGATTTCAACTGGGGGAACATCCCCGCCAGCACAATATTAGCAAGCGCGGGATTATACGGCTTTTACTCCAGGTTCTGCACCTGCTCCCGCATCTGCTCGATGAGCACTTTCAGATCAACGGCGGCCCTGGTCACTCGCGCATCAATGCTCTTGCTGCTGAGCGTGTTGGCCTCGCGGTTAAGCTCCTGCATCAGGAAATCAAGCCGCCTGCCAATCGCCTCGTCACCCTGGAGAGTTTCCGACACCTCGGAAATATGGGCCTCGAGCCGGTCCAGTTCTTCGGCCACGTCACTTTTCTGGGCCAGCATGACCATTTCCTGGGCAATGCGATCGGGATCGATTTCCACCCTGGCCTGCTCAAAGCGATTTTTCAGATGCTCTTCCTGAGCACGGATCAGTTCCGGCATGCGCTCGCGCACTTCGGCAACCAGCTTGCCCATGGTGGCAAGCCGGTCTTCAAACAGCGGACGCAAACGCTCCCCTTCCCGCTCCCTCACTGTCACCAACTCACTTACGGTACGCTCGAACAGCTCTCCCGCCGCCTTGCGGGCTGGACCAAAATCCTGCTCGGTGGAGGCCAGCACTCCGGGCCACTTGAGAACATCCAGGGCGCTGACGTGTGCCGGATTATCAAGCATCCTGTTGATATGATTGGCCGCTTCGTTCACTGCGTGGGCCACTTCCTCGTTTATCTCGAACCTCTGAGATGCCGTTTCCGCTGCCTGCAATCGCATGGCCACGTCCACCTTGCCACGCCGCAACTGCTTGCGCAGTTGCTCGCGGAAGCTGTTCTCCAGCTCACGAATCGCCTCCGGAAGTCTGAAGGACGGCTCCAGGTATCGATGGTTGACCGTGCGAATCTCGCAGGTGAGAGTGCCCCAGTCCCCCTGGGTGTCCTGGCGGGCAAAGGCCGTCATACTTCTGATCATGGTGACTCCGCGTTTGCAAAGGAACAGGACCCCAAGTTTAGCAGGGTGACGGCCTGCACAGCGAACAGGGGCCTCAAAGGGCGTGTTATACTCCGCAGTCTTTCAACATTGCAATCGACCGGGCTAGTGTCCCGTCTGGCTAATTCATTAACCAGACGGGACACTAGCCCGGACACTCACTACTGACACCAGGAATGACTATGAGACCGAGCGGAAGAACGCCGGAACAATCCCGAGAAATTCGCATTACGCGCCACTACACCCGCCACGCTGAAGGTTCCGTGCTGGTAGAGTTCGGCGACACCAAGGTGATCTGCACTGCGTCCATCGAAAACAAGGTGCCGCCGTTTCTGCGCGGCGAAGGCAAGGGCTGGATCACTGCGGAATACGGCATGCTGCCCCGCTCCACTGGCAGCCGTATGGGCCGGGAAGCGGCCCGTGGCAAACAGGGTGGCCGCACCGTGGAGATCCAGCGCCTGATCGGCCGATCCCTGCGTGCTGCAGTAGACCTGAGCGCCCTTGGGGAGCACTCCATCACGATCGACTGCGACGTCATCCAGGCAGACGGCGGCACCCGTACGGCGGCCATTACCGGCGGTTGCGTGGCTCTTGTAGACGCGCTGAATCACCTGGTAAAGGAAGGCCGGCTGAAGAAGTCACCACTGAAGCAAATGGTGGCGGCGTTTTCGGTTGGTGTCTACAAGGGCACGCCGGTGCTGGACCTGGATTATCCGGAAGACTCCGAAGCCGAGACTGACATGAATGTGATCATGACGGACAAGGGCGGATTTATTGAGATTCAGGGCACGGCCGAGGGCGAGCCTTTTGAGCAGGAAGAGCTTGATGGCATGCTGAAGCTGGCCAAGCTGGGCATTTCGCAGTTGTTTGAGGCGCAGAAGGCAGCGTTAGCCAGTTAAAAAAAGGTGCAGCCTTCCCGCGTGTCCGGAGAGGATCTCTTTTCCGGAAACGCTACAAGCACATCCCTGTGCGCTCGACTCCGGCCATCCCTGGCCGGAGACGTTCCGGAAAAGAGATCCTCTCCGAACCCGCTAATCTCCAGCAAGCCTGCAAACAAAGTTCAAATCAGAGACCAATCTCGATATCGTAATCCATGATCACCGGTGCGTGATCGGAGAACCGGGTGCTGTTATCAATCCAGCCATCGCGGACGGTCTTGCGGATGCCCGGTGTCAGTAATTGGTAATCCACGCGGATCCCGGCGTTCTTGCGGGAGCCTTCGGCCTGCTCGGGCCACCAGGTGTACTGGTTGCTCTGTTTGTTGATATCACGGAACGCATCAACACAGCCCATTTCATCGAAAAGGCGGTCCAGCCATGCTCTCTCATGGGGCAGAAAACCGGAGAAGTCCAGTTTGTGATAAAGCGGGCTGGCGTCGGTGACGTGGTGGGCTGTCTGCAGATTGGCACAGAAAATAAACTGGCGACGTTTGCGCAGGGTTTTCTGCATATGGAGGCCGAAGGCTTCCATGAAGTCGTCTTTATGGTCAAGGACGGTCAGGTCGTCGTCGCCGATCAGTTCTTCTTCCCGACCGAGGGCGCAGGGAGACAGGACACTGGCAACGGAGACCTTGTCGAAATCCGCCTGGATAAAGCGGCCTTCGCGATCAGCCTGCTCATTGGCGAAGCCGTACATGATGGCCTTGGGGAAATGACGGGTATAGATGCCCACGCCACCATCCTCGTTGCGTTCGCCATCAATGAAGTAGGCCTCGTAGCCGTCCGGGATAAGATTGTAGTCCTCAATCTCGTAGGCCCGCATGCGGTGGTCCTGAACACAAACCACGTCAGCGTCCTGCTTGGCCAGCCATTCAAAGAAACCTTTTTCAACAGCCTGTGCCAGACCATTGACGCTGATTGATACTACCCGCATACGTGTTCCCTGATTCGGTTTGTGTGTATGATACCGGTTTTACGCTTTAATTAAAGATCCACACCCGCCAGAAGCCCTGTCATGCAAGACTATCAGCAACAGTTCATTGAATTTGCCATCCGCCGCAATGTACTTCGTTTCGGCGAGTTTACCCTCAAATCCGGCCGGACAAGCCCCTACTTTTTCAATGCAGGGCTGTTCAATACAGGCGAGGATCTGCTTGAACTAAGCAAGGCTTATGCCGCTGCACTTCAGCGTAGCGGGCTGAATTATGACATTATTTTCGGTCCTGCCTATAAGGGCATACCGTTGGCAACGGTCACAGCCATGGCTCTGGCCTCGGAAGGGCACAACAAGCCCTTCGCGTTCAACCGCAAGGAAAAGAAAGACCACGGCGAGGGTGGCAATATCGTTGGCGCCCCCCTTCAAGGCAAGGTACTGATTGTCGACGATGTCATCACCGCCGGAACAGCCATCCGCGAATCCATGGAGCTGATCCGTGGTGCAGGGGCGGAACCCGCCGGCGTGCTGATTGCACTGGACCGACAGGAAAGGGGCGGCAGTGAACTTTCTGCCATTCAGGAGGTCACTCAGGAATATGGCATCCCGGTCGTCAGCATTATCAGGCTTGATCAGGTTCTCGATTACCTGAAAAACAGGCCAGAGTTCGCAGAACACGCCCAGAAAGTTGCCGAATACCGGGATAAGTACGGCATCTGATACCAGCCATGGTTTATCCGCCAGCTTTTGTTATGCTTCCCTACACAATTCGTTTTTCGCGGAGCGACAGTTTTCCACCATGAACCGTCTGACCAGGTTTTCAATCGCTGTATCTGCTGTGGCCGCACTGATGTCGGCCACGTTAGTGGAAGCCAGGATGTACCGTTACACGGATGAAAACGGTCAGGTTGTCATTGGCAACACGATTCCCCAGGAGGCCACCAAGCGCGGCTACGACATCCTCAACAAGAGCGGTCGTGTTATTGAGACAATTGACCCCGAACCAACGGAAGAGGAAATTGCCGCCAGGGAAGCGGAAGAGCGGCGTCAGGCTGAAGAGGAGCGGCAAAGGGAGCTTGACCGCAAGCTGCTGGAGCGCTTCAGCCATCCTGATCAAGCTGTACGCGCCATGCACAGAAAAATCCGTGAACTGGAGGGGCTGAACCAGCTCAAACGTGGCAACATCTCGGTCATCAACAGTCAGCTGGATAGCGAGCAGAGCCGTGCGGCGGATCTTGAGCGTGCTGGCCGGGACATTCCAGAAGCAACACTTGAGAAAATACGGCGCCTGGAGTCCCAGATTCGGGATATCGAACGGGAAATCAACTCACAGAATGCCGACATCAAGGCCTTGCGAGAGCAGTTTGAAAAGGATATCCGGCGATTAGAGGAAATAACGGGCAAGGAGAGGACTGTGCCGCTGGACCCCGACGAAGCAGACAAATAGCCGTTGGCTGACGGCTTCCGGGCAAAAAAAGGTCACCTCAAGAGGTGACCTTTTTGTTTCAGCGTTTCCGGCTGCCCATCAGGCAGTGGCGGAAGATGCTTTCTTGGTAGTGCTGGTGGTCTTGCGCGCAGTGGTCTTGCGTGCAGCAGGCTTCTTCGCCTCGGTCTCGACGTTTTTCTTGGCTGACTGGGCAGCCTCAGCAACGTCTTCCGCAGTTTCAGAAACCGCATCAGCACCTTCAGCTGCTTCTTTTTCCAGCTTGGCAACCAGATCGGCCGCGAAACTGCCGACACGGCTGTTCAGGTTACGCAGCTGGTCAAACAGGCTTTCACTGTAGCCGTAGTAACGGGTGCGCAGGTTTTTCACGCTGTATTCACGCGCTTCTGACTCCAGCTTTTCAGCGTATTCGAAAGGCTTGGAAGACAGCTTCTTCTGCTGCTCTTCTGCGGCGTTGATGCCCTTCTCTACGATGTCCTGCAGTTGTTCCTGATAGCTCTTGAGTTTACCCATGATGGTTCTCCTTAGGTTGTGGATGCATAGCGTTTGAAAGTTGCATCGTCGCGGCCAGTGAATCTGTACCGACTTGTGATTACATGGGTAAGGTTACGGTCAAAAATTAGAATGTTCATACTAAACCCCGAATCCTTCAGTTATTTTCAGGCGCCTGGAACTTTCGTTTCGGAATTTGCCGATTGTTCACTTGATGATTTCCCGGGTTTGGGCATAATCACGGCCCTGAAATGAGATGGCCGGTCTCCCCGCTTTATTCAGGCCTCGCTTCTGCAGTATTCGACACCGTGACTTAAAACAGGGTTGCGCCGACAACCGGATTGCGAGAGATACCATGCCAGGCAAGAGACTCAGTCAAGGGACTGCGGGCCACGCGCGGCCCTGGAAATTTTTCATATTCGGACTATTGCTGGCCGGGCTGGCCGGATGCCAGGAAGATTCCGGAGCATCAAGAGCGGCATCCAGCCAGGCCAATGAAGTGTCAGCGAAGCGCCTCGATAATGCCGTCTCCAGTTTCCGCGATACACTGGGGCAATCTGGAGAGCGTTACGGATCCGCCGGCCAGGACTCCCTGGCAACGCCACCTACGTTGCGCTGGGAAGCTCCGCTTACCAGGGAAGACGGCTCTCGACTATATTCAAGTGACATTAGCGGCTACCGCATTTATTACCGACTGCGGCATGAAGATGACTTCGATGTCATTCCACTTCCTGGCAGTGCTGCTACCGAATACCCCCTGGAGGATTTCCCTCCCGGCGCCTACGAGTTCAGCATCACCACTCTTGACGACAATGGCCTGGAGAGCCGGCGATCCGATGCCGTTGTGGTTGATCTGATCTGAATCATTACCAGCGAAAGATAATCCAGCTGGGTACCAGCATGTCGGTTTCGTTCTCGCGGATCCAGCCACCCCCATCAGCAGGCACAAGGTAATACTCCGGCCCAACCTCCGGAACCACTTTGATCTCCATCAGTTGGCCATTAACCCGGTACTCATAGAACACTTCATTCTCACCGGGCCGGATGACAACCTGAGGGCCCTCACTGGATGGCTGGTAGTCGGACACCACCAGGGGTTCCCGGGGCGTCTCTACAACATCACTGTCATCCATGTCGTCCTGAGCCGTCACCGGCCCCCACAGCACACCCAAGACAAGAGCCGAGCAGGCGATACGCTTCATTTTCATGTTACTCTTCCATTCTGTTTAAGGACGCCCAAAGCCGCCCTGACACTGTGAACAAATGCCACTGTAGTGTCAGAGTTGCACAAGCCATTCAACGCTTCAATCAGAATCCGGATCCGTTTTGATATGACACAACAGCAAACCCCGCCCGTGGTTCTTGTAGACGGTTCATCGTACCTTTTCCGTGCCTATCACGCCCTGCCACCCCTGATGACCAGCAAAGGACACCCAACCGGAGCCATCAAGGGCGTTATCAGCATGATCCGGAAGCTGGAGCAGGACTTCCCTGGTTCAAAGATGGTGGTGGTCTTTGACGCCAAGGGCAAGACCTTCCGCAACGACCTGTACGAAGACTACAAGGCCACCCGTCCCCCCATGCCTGACGATCTGGCTGTGCAGATCCAGCCAATCCACGACATGGTTCGTGCCATGGGTCTGCCACTGTTGATCGTCAGTGGTGTGGAGGCCGACGACGTGATTGGCACTCTTGCAGAAGAGGCTACCAGTAAAGGCATTGATGTCGTGATCTCCACCGGTGACAAGGACATGGCCCAGCTGGTAAGCGACCATGTCACCCTGATCAATACCATGACTGACACCCACATGGACCGGGAGGGCGTGATTGAAAAGTTCGGCATTGCACCGGAACAGATTGTGGATTACCTGGCACTCGTGGGCGACAAGGTAGACAACATTCCCGGGGTGAACAAATGTGGTCCCAAGACGGCGGTTAAATGGCTGCAGACCTGGGACAACCTGGATGACATTATCGAGCACGCTGATGAGGTCAAGGGCAAGATTGGCGAATACCTGCGCGAAGCCAGGGAAACCCTGCCACTGAGCCGGGAACTGGCCACCATCAGGACTGATGTGGACCTCGAATTCGGACTGGAAGACCTGAAGCTGAGGACCCAGGACGATGAAAAACTGCTTGAACTGTTCCGCGAGTACGAACTCCGCTCCTGGATTGCAGAGCTCGAAAATGGCGCCAACGGTGCCTCCGACACCAAGCGTGCCGGGAATGGCAACGATAACAGCAATCGACAAACGACCCTGAAAGAAAAGAAGTACTCTGTCATCACGGACCAGACAGAGCTTGATCAATGGATTGAGCGGCTGAGCAAGGCAACCCTGTTCGCGTTCGACACTGAAACCACCAGTCTGAGGTACATGGAGGCGCAAGTCGTCGGCGTCTCCTTTGCCATCGAACCGGGTGAAGCTGCCTATGTTCCACTGGGGCATGACTACATGGGGGCACCTGAGCAGCTGGACCGGGATGCCGTGCTGAACCAGCTGAAGCCACTGCTTGAAGACCCGAAAAAGCCCAAACTGGGCCAGAACCTCAAGTACGACAAGAACGTTCTGGCCAACCATGGCATCGACCTTGAAGGCATTGCCGAGGACACCATGCTGGAGTCGTACGTTCTCAATTCGGTGGGCTCGCGCCACGACATGGACTCCCTGGCCATGCAGTACCTGGGCGAGCAGACCATCACCTTCGAGTCCATTGCCGGCAAGGGGGCGAAACAGCTTACTTTCAACCAGATTGATCTGGAGCAGGCAGCCCCTTACGCCGCGGAAGATGCTGACATCACCCTGCGTCTACACCAGGTGCTGCGACCGCAACTTGAGAAAACCGGCCGTCTTCTGGAGGTGTACGAAAACATTGATCTGCCACTTGTGCCAGTACTCTCAAGAATGGAGCAACGGGGCGCCATGATCAGCGCCAGCACCCTCCGCAGGCATAGCCAGGAACTGGCAGAACGCATGGCGGAGCTTGAAAAGGAAGCTCACGAAGAGGCCGGCGAAATCTTCAATCTGGGCTCCCCCAAGCAACTTCAAACCATCTTTTACGACAAGATGGGGCTGCCGGTCGTGAAGAAAACCCCGAAAGGCGCTCCGTCCACAGCCGAGCCCGTATTGCAGGAACTGGCACACGACTATGCCCTGCCGCGACTGATCCTGGAACATCGCAGCCTGAGCAAACTCAAATCCACCTACACTGACACCCTGCCGGAGCTGATCAATCACCGTACTGGCCGGATCCATACATCCTACCACCAGGCGGTAACGGCCACCGGGCGACTGTCTTCGTCAGAGCCCAACCTGCAGAACATCCCCATCCGCACGGAACAGGGCCGGCGAATTCGCCAGGCATTCATAGCACCGGACGGCTTCAAGCTGATGGCGGCAGACTATTCCCAGATTGAGCTGCGCATCATGGCGCACCTGTCTGGAGACAAGGGTCTGCTGGATGCCTTCGAGAAGGGCGAGGACATTCACCGGGCCACAGCAGCGGAAGTGTTTGGCGTAGCCGTAGAGGATGTATCGGGAGATCAGCGCCGAAGCGCGAAGGCCATCAACTTCGGGCTTATCTATGGCATGTCTGCCTTCGGCCTTGCCCGCCAGCTTGATGTAGGCCGCAACCAGGCCCAGCAATACATCGATCGTTACTTCGAGCGCTACCCTGGCGTACTCAGGTACATGGATAACATTCGCAAGCAGGCTCACGATGACGGTTATGTGGAAACGCTGTTCGGTCGTCGCCTGTATCTGCCGGAGATCAACGCCCGCAACAAGCAGATGCAGCAAGCCGCTGAACGTACCGCCATCAACGCCCCCATGCAGGGAACCGCCGCAGACATCATCAAGCGTGCCATGGTCAGTGTGGAAGACTGGCTGCTGGACAACCACAGGGAAGATGCCCGCATGATCCTGCAGGTGCATGATGAACTGATTCTGGAAGTGCGGGAGTCAGCGATAGACCGTATCCGCGAAGGCCTGGAGAAGCGCATGTCAGCCGCTGCCAGGCTGGATGTTCCCCTGTTGGTGGAAGCCGGCGTCGGCAATAACTGGGACGAAGCACACTAGAAGGATCTATCGCGGGCAGGTGGTCGGCTGACCGGAGAACCCGGCCAGCCTCAGCAAGAAAAGATCAGAACGATTTACTGACCTGGACGCCTGCACTCCAGGCATCAAGTTCGTAAGTACCCTGAAAACGGGCTGCGCCCGGCATCGGCTCGTCATTGACGTCGTAGTTCTGTTCGTCAACGTCCTGATCGTCAAACAGCAATACGCCAGCAGCGACATCCACCGTCCAGCCTGAACGGGCATCAGCATACTGTGCACCCAGCGTCAGCCAGTCGCGGTCGCCGGATGGAATCCGTGCTGTGCGGAAGTCGTTGTTCACCGGCGACTCATCCCAGGCATAGCCCGCTTTCAGAGCCCATTCCGGTGTCGCTTGCCAGATAGCACCGACGTTGGCTTGCCACGTATCTTTCCAGTTCTCCGACACATGGGCGATCAGGCTGTCATCGCCCAGCTCCGGCCCGGTGCGGGAAGAAACAGGGCCATTGTCCTCTCGACTGACGATATCCAGCGCTTCAAAGCGGCTCCACTTCGCCCAGGTTGCTCCGGCCAGGAGAGTCACCTTGTCCGTGAGGTGGTGGCGGGCACCGAACGTAATGCTCTCCGGAATCTCCAACGGCACCGTCGCCTTTTCAGTCACTGTGGACTGGCTGAACGTCAGGCCGCCGGAGCCCGCGCTGCCCTGCGGGAAGTTGCTGATTTCCGCATCGCCATCAAGGTTCAGCTCTGTTCCGGTCTGGGCAGACAAGCCAAACTGGGTTCGGTCGGTGAGCTCCCACAGCATCCCGAACGCAAAGGTAAGTGCAACGTCATCACCTTCAACATCCGCATATCCGTCGTCAAATGATCCCGGCGGGAGGCCGAAGCGGGCTTCAGTGCCACTGTAGTCCTGGAACTTGGTGAGCTTGCCCTCAGCGTAGATAACATTGATGCCCGCGCCCATGGAGAAACCATTGCCGTCATTGACGGCAATGGAGGGGCTGAAAGCGATGGCGGTCAATTCTGTCTCGTCAGCGAAGAAACGGCCCTTGAAGTCATCCCCGTAGTCCGCTGCCAGACCATAGGGTGCATGCAGACCAAAGCCCACATCCAGCCAGCTGTTCACCTCATGGGTCATATAGACATTCGGAAGTACAGCCGGGTCGGCAATGTCACCGCCGGTTCCACCGTTAACAGGGCGACCGTCATCACGGACTGCGCTACCGGTGCCTTCCTTGAGCTCAGCATCAATATCAAGCACCGCCGCGCCGAACGAAAGATTGGTACCAGACAGCTGGCTCATGCCAGCCGGATTGAAGAATACAGTGGTGGCATTCTCAGGATTGGCTGCGGTTCCCGCATTCGCAACGCCCATGGCGCTGGCACTCTGTTCATTGAGCGAAAAACCGCCAGCCCAGACCCCGGCGGGTGCCACCAGCGTCGAAAGAACAGCCACTCGGACGGCTGATCTTGCTAATACCTTGTTTTTGCACATAACCCCTCCCTATTGATCGTCGGGAGGAGTATACGCATCAGGAGTCAGCGGCCTCAATTACCATGACTACTGATTCAGAAAGCTAACCGATTACGACTTTAGTCCAATTCCTGATCAATCATCCTGAATCGACAACTTGTCGACGCTGGATGCAAGCTTGTCCGCCCCCTGCGAGTCAGTACCCAGTTTGATCATCAGGCGCAGATCGTTGGCCGAGTCGGCATGGGCCAGCGCGTCTTCGTAGGTGATGGAGCCCTCGGCATAAAGCGTGTACAGAGCCTGGTCGAAGGTGCGCATGCCGCTCTCGTTGGACTTGGACATCAGTTCCTTGAGCCGGTGGACCTCACCCTTGCGAATCAGGTCTGCGACCAGCGGCGTATTGATCAGAACTTCGATAACCGCCTTGCGGCCCTGGCCGTCGGGTGTCGGAATCAGCTGCTGGGCCACAATGGCCTTCAGGTTCAGCGACAGGTCCATCCAGATCTGATTGTGCTGCTCCGGCGGGAAGAACTGGATAATCCGGTCCAGCGCCTGGTTGGCGTTGTTGGCGTGCAACGTGGCCAGACACAGATGGCCGGTTTCGGCGAACTGCACCGAGTATTCCATGGTCTGGCGAGTACGCACCTCACCGATCAGGATCACGTCCGGCGCCTGGCGCAGGGTGTTTTTCAGTGCCACTTCAAAGCTTTCGGTATCAATGCCCACTTCCCGCTGGGTAACAATGCAGCCCTGGTGCTGGTGGACGAATTCGATGGGGTCTTCAATGGAGATGATATGGCCGCGGCTGTTGCGGTTGCGGTGCCCGAGCATGGCCGCCAGCGAGGTGGACTTACCGGTACCGGTAGCACCCACGAACATGATCAGGCCGCGCTTGGTCATGGCCAGATCCTTGATGATCTCCGGCAACGCCAGGTCATCAATCTGCGGGATCTTCACCTCAATCCGACGCAGCACCATGCCACAAAGGTTACGCTGGAAGAACGCACTGACACGGAAACGGCCAATGCCGCGGGCACTGATGGCAAAGTTGCACTCGTGGCTTTCGTCGAACTCGGCCCGCTGCTTGTCGTTCATGGCGCCATACACGAACTCCCGTGTCTGCTCCGGGGTCAGGGCGTTTTTTGTAACCGGTAACACCTTGCCATTCACCTTCATGGAGGGTGGCACGCCGGCTGTTATAAAAAGGTCGGAGCCGCCCTTTTCCACCATCAAACGGAGCAGTTTTTCGAATTCCATGATTTTCTACCTATTTTTCTGACTTTCGGTGTCCGGGTGTCGGGCAGGGGCTGTTCCAGGGCACGCTGTAAATACGTCCGTGTACGCTCGACAAAAACATCCATGTTTTTGACGTCCCTGGAACAGCCCCTGCCCGACACCCCCCGAACAGTGTGCCCAGCCTTCGATGAAATCTAGAAGTTGTCCGGCATTTTCGCCTTCATTCTTGCCGCTTCGCGGGAAATGAGGCCTTTCTTCAACAGTTTTTCCAGGCACTGGTCCAGGGTCGTCATGCCCAGGGAAGCGCCGGTCTGGATCGCGGAGTACATCTGCGCAATCTTGTCCTCGCGGATCAGGTTACGGATCGCCGAGGTACCAATCATGATTTCATGGGCCGCAATCCGGCCGCCGCCCATTTTCTTCATCAGGGTCTGGGAGATAACCGCCTGCAGAGATTCCGACAACATGGAACGGACCATGGATTTCTCTTCCGCCGGGAACACGTCCACTACCCGGTCGATGGTTTTCGCCGCCGAGGTGGTGTGCAGGGTGCCAAATACCAGATGGCCGGTTTCAGCGGCCGTCAGCGCCAGGCGGATGGTTTCAAGGTCCCGCAGCTCGCCCACCAGGATGATGTCCGGGTCTTCCCGCAGCGCCGAGCGCAGGGCTTCGTTAAAGCCCAGGGTGTCACGATGTACTTCCCGCTGGTTGAGCAGGCATTTCTTGGATTCGTGCACGAATTCAATCGGGTCCTCAATGGTGAGGATGTGTTCGTAGCGGCTGTCGTTGATGTAGTCGATCATCGCCGCCAGCGTGGTGGACTTACCGGAACCCGTCGGGCCGGTGACCAGCACCAGGCCACGAGGTACAGAAGCGATATCCTTGAACACCTGGCCCATGCCCAGGTCTTCCATGGTAAGCACTTTTGACGGAATGGTCCGGAAGACCGCGCCGGCCCCCCGATTCTGGTTGAACGCGTTGACACGGAAGCGGGCAACCCCCGGAACCTCGAACGAGAAGTCGGTTTCCAGAAACTCTTCGTAGTCTTTGCGCTGCTTGTCGTTCATGATGTCGTAGATCAGCCCGTGGACTTCTTTATGTTCCATGGGCGGAAGGTTGATACGACGAACATCACCATCAACACGGATCATCGGAGGAAGGCCGGCCGAAAGGTGCAGGTCTGATGCGCCCTGTTTGGCCGAAAAGGCAAGCAGTTCAGTAATATCCATAGGGGTCCTCGGAAGGCGTTTTTCTTTTATCCCGGTATGCGCCGTCTTCCGGCAGCAGGCCCCGAACAGCTTCACTTGGCATTTCAGTGACCTGCGGGTAACGTGTCACCGTATCAGTGACAGACCGGAGTCGGCGGATTCGCACTATGAGCAGCATAGCAGACAACATCGGGACCGTAACCCGACGCATACAAAAAGCAACATTGAGGGCCGGCCGCAAGGCAGGATCGGTACATTTGCTGGCTGTTAGCAAAAAACAGTCCGCAGATGCCCTTCGTACCGCTTATGACGCCGGCCAGCGCGCATTTGGTGAAAGCTATGTGCAGGAAGCACTGGACAAGATTGATGCCCTTGCCGACCTGAAGGACATTGAGTGGCATTTCATAGGGCCGATCCAGTCCAACAAGACCCGCCAGATTGCCGAGGCATTCGACTGGGTTCACAGCGTCGACCGTGTCAAGATTGCCCAGCGACTGGATGATCAGCGAAACCGCGCACTCCCTCCCCTGAACATCTGTCTTCAGGTGAATATCAACAACGAAGACTCCAAATCCGGCTGCTCACTTGAAGATCTCACTGAACTGGCGGACGCCATAGAAGAGATGCCCAACCTCTCGCTCAGGGGCCTGATGGCAATTCCGGACCCGGACCAGCCAGAGGCGGAACTACGGTCGAGTTTCCGCAAGCTGTCCAACGCCCTGAAAAAACTCCGGCAGGAAGCACCGGCTTCCGGCCCACTGGACACACTGTCCATGGGGATGTCCGGCGACCTGGAGATGGCGATTGAAGAGGGCTCTACCTGGGTCAGGGTGGGAACAGCCCTGTTCGGGCCACGGTAAGCGGAGGCTGATGGCTGCAGATCCTGTTATCATCAGCAGCAGATCGACAACTGACCACTACTGATCCAAACGTGGAGTGAACCTTGAGCACATCACCAACGATTTCGTTTATCGGCGCCGGCAACATGGCCAGCGCCATCATCGGTGGCATGCTGGACAGCGGCTTTCAGGCTGCCAATATCTGGGTCAGCGCCCCCGACGACAACCACCTTCAATCCATCCGAAAGCAGTTTGGCGTCAGCGTTACTACCGATAACCGCTACTGCGCCCAGCAGGCGGACATGGTGGTACTGGCGGTCAAGCCTCAGGTTATGGCTGACGTCTGTTCGGACATTGCACCAGTGGTGCAGAATACCCGCCCGCTGATGGTGTCCATTGCCGCAGGCCTGGAAGCATCGACCCTGGATGAATGGCTGGGTGGCGGCCTGCCTCTGGTACGGGTAATGCCGAACACCCCTTCTCTGGTGGGCAAGGGAGCGGCCGGTCTCTACGCCAACGACCAGGTAAAGGACAGGCAGAAGGCCATGGTGGAATCGGTCTTTAACAGTATTGGTTCCGCCCTGTGGGTAGAGGACGAATCTCTGCTGCATGCGGTCACCGCCCTTTCCGGCAGTGGCCCGGCCTACTTCTTCCTGATGCTGGAAGCCCTGGAAGAAGCCGCAACCGACGCAGGCATCGCCAGTGAAACCGCCCGCGCCCTTGCCATCCAGACCATGGCAGGCGCCGCCGAAATGGCAGGGCGTAGCGAACATGATCCTGGCCAGCTCAAGCGCAATGTCATGTCACCGGGGGGTACTACCGAGCGGGCCATCCAGGCCTTTGAAGAAGGTGGCCTCAGGGACCTGGTGAAGAAAGCCTATACCGCAGCCTATAAACGGTCCGGGGAAATGGCCAAAGAACTTGCCAAGAAACAGTAACCGATAACGGGAGACACGGCTTCATGCTGGCTGACATTCTGATCACCATCCTGCTCATTGCCTCGACGTTTTACCTGACGGTGGTATTGCTACGCTTCCTGCTGCAACTGGCAAGGGCAGACTTTTACAACCCCATCTCGCAGTTTGCGGTCAAGGCCACCAATCCTCTGCTACGCCCTCTTCGCCGTTTCATTCCCGGCTGGGGAGGCATTGATGGCGCTGCCCTGGTACTGGCGGTCATCATTCAGGCCATCACCTTTTTCCTGATACTGGTTGCCCTGAACAGCAGCATTCCTGCCATCAATCCGCTCACCCTGTTGAGCTGGTCGATACTCAATGTGCTGGATCTGATCGTCAAGATCTACTTCTGGTCCGTCATCGCTGTTGTGGTGGTCAGTTGGATCGCTCCGCAAAGCAACCATCCAGCCATACAGCTGGTTGCACAGATCACCGAGCCGGTGATGCGGCCGGTCCGTAGCGTGATGCCATCCCTTGGCGGGCTGGATCTTTCCCCCATTATCGTGTTCCTGATCCTCAACGTGATTTCAGTGGTGATTGATCACATGAAGGTCGCCGCTGGCATGGGATCGCTCGTCGGAATGTAGACCAACTCCCAGAAACACATTCCGTTACACATCAGGACAATAATGCTACCGTCCCGAGCAGCTGATTCATGTGACTGAATCAGCTGCATTTTTTTGCAGCCCACCGTCGCATTGGCATACAGACCCGTGACCCGCCTCGCAGATTTTCCCAGCAGTTGCGGTAACATTAACTATATTTTTGACACAGCTTTACCCAACCAATAGCCAACGCAGTCGCCCGGAAGTCGCGCAGAAGGATGGTCCGATGAACAAGCAAGGTACCCTGTCGCAGCAGGTCGAAGCCTACCATGGCTGGAAAAAGGAACTGATCAGACAGATCGGCCGGTATCGCCTGTGGCTTCAGGACAACAACCTGTTCTCGGATGATGTCAGCAATCGCATCCGCCATGGGCTGGAACTGCTGATTGAAGATGAGCTTACCATTGCCTTTGTCGGTGAGTATTCCCGTGGCAAAACCGAGCTGATCAATGCCCTGTTCTTCTCCGAGTATGGCCAGCGCATGCTGCCGTCCCAGGCTGGTCGCACCACTATGTGCCCGACCGAGCTGTTTTTTGATCGCACATCAAACAGCAATTACCTGTTACTCCTTCCCATCGAAACCCGCACCGGCGAGCTGTCCCTTCAGCAGCTACGCAAGCAACCCGAGCGCTGGGTCAAACATGATCTCGATGAGCGCGACCCGGAAATCATGCGTGAGGTTCTGGCCGAAGTGGCTCGGGTCAAGAGTGTTACCCCCCAGGAAGCGCGCGGCCTAGGGTTCGACGAAGACATGCTGGAGCATGATCGTAACAGGCCCGGCAACGTCCTGGTCCCGGCCTGGCGGAACGCTCAGGTCAGCATCCGCCACCCTCTGTTCGAGCGCGGCCTCAGGATTCTGGACACCCCGGGCCTCAATGCGCTGGGCTCGGAGCCGGAACTGACCATCAGCATGCTGCCCCGGGCACACGCCATCATATTCCTGCTCAGCGCCGATACCGGCGTCACCGCCAGCGACATGACCATCTGGAAAGAGCATATCGATACCGAGCACGCGGACCACCGCGCAGGCCGCTTTGCCGTATTGAACAAGATTGATGTGCTCTGGGACGATCTTCAGGGCGAGAAGCATACCCAGGAAGCCATCGATCGGGTACGTGGCTACACAGCCGACCATCTTGGCATGCGCCAGAACGACGTGATCCCTCTCTCTGCCAAACAGGGCCTGCTGGCTCGTGTAAAGGGCGATGAAGAACTGTTTGGGCGCTCGAACCTTGGCCAGCTGGAACAATTGATTATCCAGCGCATATTGATGCACAAGGAACAACTGATCACCCAGAGCCTGATCAACGATCTGCTGGGCATGCTTCAGAACAGTCAGGCTGCCATGCAGACCCGGCTCGGTGCCCTGGAGGAAGAGCTGGAAGCATGCTCCGGCGTTACCATGGACAAGGATGCATTGCGCCGTCTGGCAGACCGCGCACAGCGGGACTACGACTTTTACTACAAGAAACTGATCACCCTGCGCTCCAGCCGCAGACTGATGGAGTCACAGGGCGAGATGCTCAAAGGATTGGTGGGCGAGGACCGGTTTGAAGCCCATGCCGAGAAGATCCGCCAGAAAATGTCGAAAAGCTGGACGACCGCCGGCATGAACCAAAGCATGGATCATTTCTTCGAGCTACTGGAAAGCGACCTGAACAATCTCCTCAGCGAGGGGCGCCTTGCAGAAAAAATGGTCGGAGCAATCTATCGACGCTATAACGAAGACACCCGGGCGCGCCATCTGGAACCGATACCTCTGCGGGCCGGACGTCATGTCATCGCCGTCCGCGAACTGCGTAAAAAAGCCAGGCGTTTCCGCATCAGCCCGAAAAACCTGCTGACGGAACAGTCACTGCTGGTGCGTCGCTTTTTCAATGTCATGGTGGGTGAAGCACGCACGTTGCATCAGCGGGTCCGGGCAGACGTCGAACGCTGGCCCTCGGAAGCTTTGCTACCCATCATGCAGTACTCCATGGAGCAGAAGCAGTTGCTGGAGCACCAGATCCGCCGCCTGCGGGATATGGTACGCAGCGACCGGGATAGCCGCGCTGAACGGGAAAGACTGCAGAACACCATCTCTGACCTGAAGCGGCAGCTGGAACTGGCGGATGCCATGCAGCGCCAGATTCGCAAACCCGCACCAACCCTGATCCAGCAGAAAGTGGTCAATATCTCCGGCGCTGTCTGAGCAGCGCCGGAGATGGCGGTTGCAGCCTGGCAGGCCGGCCTTTAAACTGCTTGGCTGGCAATCAGCCTGGCTCTCGATCGAGCCCAACTTCATCCGGGGCTCTCCTGCGCGGCCATTGCCTCCATGTTATTGCAGATAAACCGGACCGAATCAGGAACCTGTCGCGCCAATGCCCGATCCCTTGCCAACGGATTCTGTAGGGATAGTCACCCCGCAGACACTGCACTTCGACACGCCAATTACCCTGGCCTGCAACCGGACGCTGGAAAGCTACGACCTGGTGATCGAGACCTATGGCAAGCTCAACGCCGATGCCAGCAACGCGGTGCTGATATGCCATGCGCTCAGCGGCCATCATCATGCGGCGGGCTACCACAGCGAGGATGACCGCAAGCCTGGCTGGTGGGACAGCTGCATAGGCCCGGGAAAGCCCATAGACACCAACCGCTTCTTTGTGGTCAGCCTGAACAACCTGGGTGGCTGCCATGGCAGCACCGGCCCCGGCAGCACCAATCCCCAGACAGGCCAGCCCTATGGGCCAGATTTCCCCGTTATTACGGTCCGGGACTGGGTGCACAGCCAGGCCCTGCTTGCCGACCGGCTGGGCATAGACTGCTGGGCGGCAGTGGTAGGCGGCTCTCTGGGCGGCATGCAGGCGCTGCAATGGAGCCTGGACTATCCGGACCGCCTGAAACACGCCGTCGTCATCGCCTCCACTCCACGCCTCAGCGCCCAGAACATCGCGTTCAATGAGGTGGCACGGCAGGCCATCACTTCTGACCGTGAGTTCCATGACGGCCGCTATTACGAACACAACACCCTGCCGCGCCGTGGTCTGATGCTGGCACGCATGGTGGGGCATATCACTTACCTGTCAGACGCCTCCATGGGCGAGAAGTTTGGCCGGGAACTGCGGGATCAGGCCTACAAGTTCGGATATGACGCGGAGTTCCAGGTGGAAAGCTACCTTCGTTACCAGGGTGAACGCTTTTCGGAATCTTTTGATGCCAATACTTACCTGCTGATGACCCGGGCACTGGATTATTTCGACCCCGCCTATGAGCACGATAACGATCTGGCCAAAGCCCTGCTCCGCGCCCGCTGCGAATTCCTTGTGCTGTCGTTCAGCACCGACTGGCGATTTACTCCGGCACGCTCGGAGGAACTGGTGAACGCCATGATCGCGGCCCGGCGCAGGGTCAGTTATGCCGAAATCGACGCCCCCTGGGGCCACGACGCCTTCCTGATCCCAACGCCAAGGTACACTGCAATCTTCGAGGCCTATATGGATAGGGTCGCGCGGGAGGTGGGCGCATGAGAACAGACCTGAAAATTATCGAACAGTGGATCAGGCCCGGCAGTCACGTGCTCGACCTTGGCTGTGGCGACGGCACTCTGCTTGACTACCTCCAGCGGGAGAAACAGGCCACCGGATTTGGCCTCGAAATCAATCCCGACCATATCACCACCTGTATGGGACGCGGAGTGTCCGTCATTGAGCAGAACCTGGACACGCAGGGGCTGGGCAACTTCGAGGACGAGACATTCGACACGGTACTGATGACCCAGGCATTACAGGCGGTTCGCCGCCCGGACATGGTACTGGATGAAATGCTTCGGGTAGGCCGCGAGGGCATCGTCACCTTCCCCAATTTTGCCTACTGGAAGCTGCGTTGGTACCTGATGCGTCGAGGCCGTATGCCCGAATCCGAAACCCTGCCGTATAAATGGTACAACACACCAAACATTCATCTGTGCACCTTCAAGGATTTCGAGGCCTTGTGTTACCGCAAAGGCTACCGCATCCTTACCCGTACGGTGGTGGATGGTGAGCATCAGGATCGCTGGCTCAGCCGCCTATGGCCCAACATGCTGGGACAGATTGCCATTTATCGGATAACCCGGGAGGATTCATGACCAAGAAGATTCTCACGCACTGGCTTGCCCTGCTGTCGCTGGCATGCCTGACTTTACTTTCCGCCCAGAGCCATGCCGGCTCGAAGGACTTCGGCGAGTTCCAGGTACACTGGAGTGTTTTCCCCAGCACTTTCCTTGCGCCTGAGGTTGCTCGCGAAAACAACCTGAATCGCAGCAAGAGCATTGGAATTGTTAACATATCCATCATGCAGGAAACCGACAACGGTGGCCTGGAGCCTGTATCCGGCCAGGTAGAAGGCAAGGTCCTGAATGAGGTACAGCAGCCAAAATTTCTGGCTTTCCGCCGTATTCAGGAAGGCAATGCCGTCTACTTTATTGCGGAATACCAGTACAGCGACGCCGAGTTGATGACCTTTGAGATAACCGCAAGGCCCACTGGCGCCCAACAGGACCTTCCTGTCCGGTTCACCCATACGCTGTTCAATGACTGATGGCTACCACTGACACACTGGTGATTGCCAGTAACAACAAGGGAAAAATCGCTGAACTCGCTGACCTGCTCAAGCCCCTGGGACTGACACCGGTCGCCCAGGGCGAGCTGGGGGTTGGCGAGGCAGAGGAGCCCGCCGTCACCTTTGTGGAAAATGCCATCCTCAAAGCTCGGCACGCTGCCCGCATTACCGGCCTGCCTGCCCTGGCAGACGACTCCGGGCTTGCGGTCGACGCACTTGGCGGCGAACCGGGTGTACGCTCGGCACGCTATGCCGGCGAATCTGCGAGCGATCAGGACAACGTCCGTGCGCTGCTGTCCGCCATGGAAGGGGTTCCGGAAGGACAACGCGCCGCTCAATTCCACTGCGTCCTGGTGTACCTGCGTCATGCCGATGACCCGACCCCCATCATCTGCCATGGCCGATGGCCCGGACATATCCTCGAACAGCCCAGGGGCGAAGGCGGGTTTGGATACGACCCGGTGTTTCGGGTACCCGAAACAGGAACCAGCGCGGCTGAGCTGTCCCGCGAAGACAAAAGCAGAATCAGCCACCGCGGGCGAGCTCTCGCCCAACTCCTTGAGCAACTGGGTACCGGGGCGGCGTGAATATCGACACTGCGAGTGCCTGGCAGCATGGGGAACTGCCACCGCTGAGCCTGTACATTCATGTTCCCTGGTGCGTGAAGAAATGCCCCTATTGTGATTTCAATTCTCACGCGCTGACCGGCGAGATTCCTGAAGACCGCTACCTGAAGGCAATCATGGAGGACCTTGCCAGCGACCTTCCCCTGGTTCAGGGCCGCAGCGTTCAGACGGTGTTCATTGGTGGCGGCACCCCCTCCCTGATGTCGCCGGACTTCTACGAAGGCCTGTTCCGCCAGCTACAGGAACAATTGTGCTTTACTGACGATGCCGAAATCACCCTGGAGGCCAATCCCGGCACGGTTGAACAACGCCGATTCCAGGGTTTCCGGGCAGCAGGGATCAACCGCCTGTCCATTGGAATCCAGAGCTTCAATGCGCAGCGTCTGGAAGCACTGGGACGCATCCACGACGACAAGGCAGCCCACCGGGCCATTGAAGCGGCCCGCAACGCTGGTTTCGAGAACTTCAACCTCGACCTGATGCATGGGCTGCCGGGCCAGACGCCTGAACAGGCCATTGCCGACCTGGAGGCAGCCCTGGCGTGGGAGCCTCCACACCTGTCCTGGTACCAGCTGACCCTTGAGCCCAATACCGAATTCTACAGTCGCCCACCCTCCCTGCCGGACGAGGACCACCTGTGGGAGATCTATCGCCAGGGCGCGGATTTTCTGCACCAACAGGGTTTCGCGGATTACGAGGTGTCAGCCTGGAGCCGGCCGGGAATGGCGTCCCGCCACAACCTGAATTACTGGATGTTTGGCGACTACCTGGCCCTTGGCGCCGGAGCCCACGGAAAGGTTACGCTGCGCAACGGCGACATGCGGCGTTTCTGGAAAACCCGGCAACCCGAAGCCTACCTGAACCGGATCGGCAGCCGCACCGCGGGCAGTCAGGACATCGAGCCTGACGAACGCCCCCTGGAATTCCTGATGAACGCCCTGCGCCTGACGTCCGGGGTGCCGGAAAACCTGTTTACAGAGCGTACAGGTTTACCCCTGAGCACAGTTGCGGTAAAACTTGATGAACTGAGAACAGAAAACCTGCTGGTACCGGGGCGAATACAGACCACGGAACTCGGTCAGCGATATCTGAACAGCTTGCTGGAGCGCTTCCTCTGATGCCATTGCCGCGCCTTCTGACCCTGCTCCCCAAGAGGCTCAACCTGAGCCTTTTGGTAACAGCAGCTCTGTTGCTTATTCTGCTGCTAGTCAACCAGCCACTCCAGACAGGCTCGGCGCCCCAGGGTATTGTCAGCTTCCAGATGGCGGCTACGGCCGACCAGTCCATGGCCATCATCCGGAGCTGGCGGCAGGAGGGCCTGCTATGGGCCCAGATTTCATTGTGGCTGGACTTCCTGTTCGTCCCTGCCTACCTGGTTACCCTGATTCTCCTGACCAATCACCTGAGCCGCGACAGACCGGGCGTGCGGGAGCGTAATGTAGCGCGGTGGGTCAAGGCCCTGTTTGTGGCTGCGGGCACCGGGGACATGGCCGAAAATATCCTGCTGCTCAACAACATGGACCCGCCCACAGATCTGATCAGCCTGTCCGCAACCGTGTGCGCGCTGATCAAGTTTACCGGGCTTATGCTGGGCGCTGCCGGGCTGGTGATTATCCGCGCTGCCAGACGTCATCCGCTGGCGCACGGATAACGTCCACAGAACAGGTCTCTAGTTTGTGCGGTAGAACACCAGGTCCCGGACCCCATGCCCCAGGTTTTCGCCGCGCTGCTCGAACTTGGTAATAGGGCGGTCCTCCGGGCGGGGGGAATACTGGCCTGGCTCCTGAGCATTCGCGAAACCTTCCGACTCACTCATGATTTCCATCATGTATTCCGCGTAGTCCTCCCAGTCTGTGGCCAGGTGCAGGATACCGCCCACTCGAAGCTTGTGACGAAGGCGCTGGACAAAATCGTGCTGAATCAGCCGCCGCTTGTGGTGGCGCTTCTTGTGCCATGGGTCCGGAAAAAACACCATCACCCGGTCAAGGGCCGCATCCGGCAGGCACAGATCAATCACATCATTGGCATCAATGGCGTAGATCCGGATATTCTCCAGCCCCCTGTCTTCTATTTCCTTCAGCAGGGCACCGACACCCGGAAGATGCACCTCCACTCCGATAAAGTCCTGTTCCGGAGCTGCCTCCGCCATATCCGCCAGGGACTTGCCCATGCCGAACCCGATCTCCAGGTTGAGCATATTGTCCCGGCCAAACACCTCCCGCGGGTCGATCATACCCTGCTCGCGGGTAAGGCCATACTTGGGCCAACTGCGTTCATAGGCCTTCTTCTGCCCTTCTGTCATTCGACCCTGCCGCAATACAAAACTGCGCACACCACGGCGTGTGGTAACAGGGGAATCGCCGGAAACATCATTCTGATCGGTCATCTGACGTCCTCAACCGCCCTTTCGCGGCTCATCTTCAATGGGTTATATCGACAGTTTATCAGAGTGAATTGCTGCAGACGCCACTATACCGCCAGGTTTCTGTGCCCGTCAGCCCCTTGCCAGCCACGAATGGCTCACAGGGACACCTGCGCATTCCTGGTCTGCTGCCGGTCCAGCTTGCGATAACCCAGAGCTTCCACCAGATGACCACTACCAATACGTTGCTGACCCTCCAGGTCGGCGAGGGTTCGCGCCACCCGGAGAATGCGGTGCAGAGCCCGGGCCGACAGGCCCAGGCGCTCCATGGCCGAGGACAGCATGGTCTCACCGGCCTGGTCCACCCGGCAGTGGTCATGAAGATCACTTCCGCCCAGGGCGGAATTCACGGCTCCACGCTCAATCTGCCGCTGACGGGCCCGGTTAACACGCTCACGCACGACGGCGCTGGACTCGCCATCGCCTTCCCGCTGCATCAGTACTTCACCGCTCTGCACCGGCACCTCTACATGGAGGTCAAAGCGGTCCAGTAAGGGCCCTGAAATCTTTGCCCGATAACGGAGCACCTGTTGCGGCGTACACTGGCACTCGATCGAGGGATGCCCCAGGTAGCCGCAGGGGCAAGGGTTCATGGCCGCCACGACCTGAAATCGGGCAGGAAAGGTCACCTGCCTGGCGGCACGGCTGATGGCGATTTCACCCGACTCCATAGGCTCCCTCAGCACTTCCAGTACACGGCGCCCAAACTCCGGCAATTCATCGAGGAAGAGTACGCCACGGTGGGCCAGGGAGATTTCCCCGGGCCGGGGGCTGCTTCCCCCTCCAACCATGGCAACGGACGAAGCGGTATGGTGTGGCGCCCGATACGGCGGACGGCACCAGTCCCCATCCTGGACCGGCAATCCGGCCACGGAATGAATGCTGGCCACTTCCAGGGCTGACTCTGTGGTCAGCGGCGGCAGAATACCGGGCAGGCGGCTCGCAAGCATGCTTTTCCCGGTGCCCGGCGGGCCAAACATCAGCAGGTTATGTCCGCCAGCCGCTGCAATCTCCAACGCTCTGCGCGGCACATTCTGTCCCCGCACATCGGCCAGATCAGGACCTGGTCTCACACTCCCCTCCAGCGTTGCAGCAGGCACCGGAGAAATACGGGCCCGGTCACACAGATGCTCACACACTGTCAACAGGTGGCCTGCAGGAAGCACATCGTCCTGGCTGGCCAGCGCCGCTTCCCGGGCGTTGGCCTGGGGGACAAGCAGCTGCCGGCCTTCTTTGCGCGCTGCCAGTACAGCGGGGAGAACCCCCTTGAGGGGACGAAGCGCGCCGTCAAGGGACAACTCTCCCACACACTCATATTGGGCAAGGCTCTCCGCAGGAATCTGCCCGGATGCAGCCAGGATGCCCAGAGCAATAGGCAGATCGAAGCGGCCTCCCTCCTTGGGCAGGTCGGCGGGAGCCAGATTGATGGTTATCCTGCGGGCGGGAAACTCGAAGCCTGCATTGAGCAGGGCACTGCGGACACGCTCCCGGCTTTCGCGAACCCCTGTTTCAGGCAGCCCGACAATGGAAAGCGCCGGCAGGCCTCCGGACAGGTGGACTTCAACGGTAACGGACGGAGCGGATACGCCAATACTGGCGCGGGTATGGACGACGGCAAACATGACAACCTTCCATGGTTATGGGTATTGGCGGCTCGGCCGCCCGACTGGCTTCCTGCCTGTCAGCTCTTCGGGGACTGCTGCTCCAGCTCGGCCACGCGCTTTTCCAGCGCCTCGACCTTTTCACGGGTTTTCATCAGAACCGCCTGCTGGGCATCAAATTCGTCACGGGTCACCAGCTCAAGGCGCGACAGCACAGTCATGACGGTTGCACGGGCCTGAGCCTCGAAGTCCTCACGGGCAGCGCGGGCCATATCGGGAACAAACTGGCCAAACTGACCCTGAAGCTGGGTAAAGAAATCCTGCGGACCTTTCACAAATCACCTCGTTGGCTTTGAATCTCTTGAATTCGGTCCCGCTCTGGCACCGGTACGAAGGTCGGAAGTGTAACACATTGCCAGCACTGCCATACTGTACCCTATCAGCAGTATAATGCGGCTGTGGCAGCTGTTAATGGTTGCACATGACTGGTGCATCATTATGGTTCACCTCAGACAGGCAAGCCCCGAAATGGTGCGGCCTGACGATCCATTTTGGATCAGCATATACTCAAGATACTGATACTATTGTTATTTTTTGCGTTGGCACACCCGATGCTAAAAGCCTTGTACGCAATCCGCACAATTGGTGTGCGAGGTGGCAGCATCCCGACCTCAACAACGGGCCGAAGAGTTCCAGGCGTTGAGACGGCTTTACCAAGGAGAAAGCAATGAAACTTGTGACAGCGATCATCAAGCCTTTCAAGTTGGATGATGTCCGTGAGGCACTATCCGAGATTGGCGTACAAGGCGTAACGGTCACTGAAGTCAAAGGCTTCGGTCGCCAGAAGGGTCATACCGAACTCTACCGCGGCGCAGAATATGTGGTGGACTTTCTACCCAAGGTCAAGGTTGAAGTTGCTATCGGCGACAACCTGCTGGACCAGGTCATCGAATCCATCACCAAGGCCGCCAACACCGGAAAAATTGGTGACGGCAAAATTTTCGTGACCGAACTGGAACAGGCCATCCGAATCCGAACCGGGGAAACCGGCGAAGAAGCGGTCTGATCACGGCCTGATCAACCAGACAGCCAACGCAAAAATCTATAACTTGAAAAGCCTCGTGCGGAGGGCTTCACATGGAAAGCAATCTTAATCATATCTTTGAACTCCAGTATGCACTGGATACCTTCTACTTCCTGATCTGCGGCGCCCTGGTCATGTGGATGGCTGCGGGTTTCTCGATGCTCGAAGCAGGCCTGGTGCGTGCCAAGAACACCACCGAAATCCTTACCAAGAACGTTGCCCTGTTTGCCGTTGCCTGCACCATGTACCTGATCGTCGGCTACGACATCATGTACGGAGGCGGTCTTTTCCTCAGCGGTATCACCACCGTTGCTGAAATGGACGATGCAGCCGTGGCCAGTGTTATTGCTGCATCTACCGAGTCCGGCTTCGGTGAAATGGGTGAGTACAGCGGTGCTTCTGACTTCTTCTTCCAGGTTGTATTCGTCGCCACAGCCATGTCCATCGTTTCCGGTGCCGTGGCCGAGCGTATGAAGCTCTGGGCTTTCCTGGCCTTCGCCGTTGTTATGTGTGGTTTCATCTACCCGATGCAGGGTTCCTGGACCTGGAACGGCGATGCGGTCTTCGGCCTGTACGAGCTCAGCTACAGCGACTATGCCGGCTCCGGTATCGTGCACATGGCTGGTGCTGCGGCAGCCCTGGCAGGTGTTCTTTTGCTGGGTGCCCGTAAAGGCAAGTACGGCTCGAAGGGCCAGATCAACGCTATCCCGGGTGCCAACCTGCCGCTGGCGACTCTCGGCACGTTCATTCTGTGGATGGGCTGGTTCGGCTTCAACGGCGGTTCTACCCTGAAGCTGGGTGGTATCGGTGTGGCCAACGAGGTTGCCAACGTGTTCCTGAACACCAACGCAGCCGCGGCCGGCGGCCTGATCGGTGCGCTGATCGTCGCCCGCATCATGTTCGGCAAAGCCGACCTGACAATGGCCCTGAACGGCGCCCTTGCTGGCCTGGTGGCAATCACTGCCGAGCCCGCTGACCCTTCGCCCCTGCTGGCCACCATCATCGGCGCTATCGGCGGCATCATAGTGGTATTCTCGATAGTCACACTCGACAAGCTGCGTATCGATGATCCTGTGGGCGCCATCTCGGTGCACGGCGTGGTTGGCATCTGGGGTATCTTCGCGGTACTTCTGTCCGACGCGGATGCAACCTTCATGGGCCAGCTGGTCGGCATGCTCACCATCTTCGTCTGGGTCTTCGTAGCCAGCCTGATTGTCTGGGGCATCCTCAAGGCGGTCATGGGTATCCGGGTTAGCGAAGAGGAAGAGTACGAAGGTGTGGATCTGTCCGAGTGTGGCATGGAAGCCTATCCGGAGTTTGTCAGCAGCAAGTAACATCGGCTGACACTGGATCGAAAGAGGGGCGCCCGCGGGCGCCCTTTTTTTGACTTAGTAGGTCGGATTAGCAAAGCGTAATCCGACACGCAGACCTGAGAGCATGCCGGAGGTGGGAGGGGGCCTTTCCGGGATACGCTGTGAATACGTCCATGTACGCTCGACAAAAACATCCATGTTTTTGACGATCCCGGAAAGGCCCCCTCCCACCTCCTCCGCCAACTCTTATCTTTCGCTCGACATAACCTCATCTTCCAACACATCCACCATAAACTGCGGCATCGCCAAGGCGCCACGGTGGATATCCGCGTTATAATAACGAGTCACAAACGGCCGCTGATCGGCGTCTTCCTCGCGGAAATACACCACCGGCTTTTCCTTTCCAGCCATAGTGCAACTCCACCACCCGGTGGGATAAACCGGCTGCGGGAATGGCAGGGTTCTGACGTGGTCAAAGCCGGCCTTTTTCATATCATCGTGGATGGTCTTGATAATGGTGTTGGTGTGCAGCAGCGGTGATTCGCTCTGCTGGACGATGATGCCGCCTTCGCGCAGCGCAATCATGCAGTCGCGATAGAAGTCCAGCGCAAACAGCCCCTCAGCCGGGCCCACCGGGTCCGTGCTGTCGATGATGATGACGTCAAGGCTTTCCGGCACCGCGTCGCGGATCCACTGGATGCCGTCCCCGAAAAAGAAGTTGGCGCGAGGGTCGGTGTTGGATTCGCACAGCTCGGGGAAGTACTGTTCCGATAAGCGGGTAACACGCTCGTCGATTTCCACCTGCCAGGCTTCTTCCACGCCCGGATGTTTGAGCACCTCTTTCAGAGTGCCACAGTCACCCCCGCCGACGATGACAACCTTTTTCGGGTCCCTGTGGGTGAACAGGGCCGGATGGGTCATCATTTCGTGATAGAGGAAGTTGTCACGACTGGTCAGCATCACGCAGCCGTCCAGTACCATCAGGTTGCCGAAGGTTTCCGTTTCCCAGATTTCCAGCTTCTGGAATTCGGTCTGTTCTTCGTGCAACTTCTTTTTGACCTGCAGGGAAAATGCGGTTCCCTGGTCCTGGAATACCTCGGTAAACCAGCCGTCGTTCAGTACAGTCATTTCGTGTCTCCGGATTTGCGTGTCGAGCCTGATCGTATTGAAGGTATTGTAGGTGCCTGGCATCCCGTCTGGCCACGGTTTTTCCGACATGGTTCTTTCAGCAGACCGGTGGAATCCATACAATGACCGCCATAAGCCGGCAGATTGCCGGCTCCGGATTCAGCACAGGAAAGCACGATGAATGAACCGACTGGCAGTGCCGCCCACAAGGTGTACAACATCGCCCACTGGAGCGACGGCTATATTGATGTGAATCCCCGCGGCGAGGTACTTATTCGGCCAGACCGGGGCCGCAGTGGTGAGGACATCAACCTGCCGGACCTGACCCGATCCCTGGTCAGCGAAGGGGTGCAGCTGCCGGTTCTGATCCGTTTTACCGATATTCTCCACGACCGGGTGAACAAGCTTTGCGGCGCTTTCAACAAAGTCGCGACAGAACACGGCTATCAGGGAGGTTACACCGCGGTCTATCCCATCAAGGTCAACCAGCAGCGGCGGGTGGTCGAGGAGCTGCTCTGCGCCGAGCCGGCAGCCAGTGGCAACCAGATCGGCCTGGAAGCTGGCAGCAAGCCGGAGCTTATGGCAGTTCTGGCACTGTCCCGGCAATCGGGTTCCGTTATCATCTGCAATGGTTACAAAGACCGGGAATACATCCGCCTGGCTCTGATTGGGCAGAAGCTGGGGCACCGGGTATTTATTGTCGTGGAAAAACAATCCGAGCTGCCGCTGATCCTGGACGAGGCCCGCCATCTCGGGGTGACACCGCTGATTGGCGTGCGGGCGCGTCTGGCGACCATTGGCAAGGGGAACTGGCAGAATACCGGTGGCGAGAAGTCAAAATTCGGACTGTCCGCCAGCCAGGTAATGGATGTGGTTGAAACCCTGCGCAATGCGGGTGCTCTGGAATCCCTGCAACTGCTTCACTTCCACCTGGGCTCACAGATTGCCAATATTCGCGACATCCAGACCGGGCTGCGAGAGTGCGCGCGCTTCTACAGCGAGTTGCGGCATATGGGGGCACCGGTGGGCACCGTGGATATCGGCGGGGGGCTTGGCGTGGACTATGAGGGCACGCGGTCCCGCAGCAGTTGCTCCATGAACTACAGCATGCATGAATATGCATACAACGTGGTCCATATTCTGCAATCAGAGTGCGACCGTGCCGGCATCCCCCACCCCGATCTGATCAGCGAATCAGGACGGGCATTGACGGCCCACCATTCGGTGCTGGTCACCAATGTTATTGACAGGGAGGTGCCAGACAATCGCCAGCCCAGGCAGCCGGCCAGCAATGCTCCGGCACCTCTCCAGGATCTGTGGCGAGATCTGGAAAGCCTTCAGGACGAGGGGTCGCCCAGGTCCCTCGCTGAGATCTACCATGACCTGCTCCACGCCATGGCGGATGTGCACACCCAGTTTGCTCACGGTCTTTTATCCCTGGCCGACCGCGCAAACGCAGAAACGCTCTACACCACCGGTTGCAGGATTCTGAGGGACCAGTTGAATTCAGCTAACCGCGCACACCGGGAAATTATTGATGAGCTGAACGAAAAGCTGGCGGAAAAGCTGTTCGTGAACTTTTCTCTGTTCCAGTCGTTACCGGATGTGTGGGGGATCGACCAGATTTTCCCGATCATGCCTATCAACGGGCTGAACCGCCCCCTGAACCGGCGCGCGGTGATCCAGGACATTACCTGTGACTCTGACGGGCGGATTGACCGCTATGTGGACGGCCAGGGTATCGAGACCACTTTTCCCCTGCCTGAAGAGAGGCCGGAAGAACCCATGCTTATGGGATTCTTCATGACCGGCGCCTACCAGGAGATCCTCGGTGACATGCACAATCTGTTCGGCGATACCCACTCGGTGGATGTGCGGCGTCATCCGGGTGGCGGCCATACCATCAGTGAGCCTATACAGGGAGATACCGTGTCCAAGGTGCTGCAGTACGTGAACTTTGAGCCCGCTGCCCTGCTCAGGGCCTACCAGCAAAAGTTCGCTGCCAGCGGACTGCCTGCGGAAGAGCAGGCAACTCTGCTGCAGGAGCTTGGCAACGGCCTTGAAGGCTACACCTATCTGGAAGACTAGAAAGGACAGGAACAGGAAATTCACGAAAAACACATCCTGGCTGATCCAGCTATGCGCGCTCCACGTACATACCGTCACTGACAAAGCCGGGGCGAGTGCATAGAATGATCAATAGAACAATTTCCAATCATGCGACAGTCAAGGAGCATCCGGTGACGACACTGGATCAGAAGCCGGCACGGGCAGAGGGCCGTAAGGACCCCTGGAGCCAGATGCTGGAAAAGGTGGGTAAGCACCAGGACCGCCAGGCCTACCATGCTCTGTTTGAGCATTTTGGCCCGCAGATCAAGTATTACGCCATGGCCAACGGTCTGGCCAGTCATGCGGAAGAACTGGTCCAGGAAGTGTTCGTCTCCATTTGGCGGCGCTCCTGTCTTTACGACTGGCGCAAGGCTGCTGCCTCCACCTGGATTTTCACCATTGCCCGGAACCAGCGTATCGACATGCTTCGCAAGATGAAGCGTACGAGCGCGGAAATGCCAGTGGAAACTGAAGACCTGTGGCAGATTCCCGGGGAAAACGAAGACGAGCCGGTCACCTCGTTGCACCGCCTGATGTCGGAACGACGGGTTCGTGAGTCCCTCAGTCATCTTCCGGAGGAGCAGATTACCGTCATTGCCAAGGTTTACATGGAAAGCAAGTCACACCAGATGGTGGCTGACGAGCTGAACATCCCGTTGGGTACCGTCAAAAGCCGGGTTCGTCTGGCACTGAACAAACTGAAAGTGATTTTGCAGGACCAGAACGTATGACACGGCATCATCCAGATACGCTAACTCTGATGGAATACAGTGCAGGCAATCTTAGCGAGCCTCATGCGTTGTGTATCCGACTTCACCTGGACCAGTGTCCTCACTGCCGTAGCCGTGTTGATACGCTCGACAGCCTGGGTGCTGTAATGATGGAAAGCCAGCCACAGGTGGATGTTTCTTCGGATATGTTTGACTCCATCCTGTCTCGCATTGACAGCGAGCCGGACATAACCGAGAAGTACATCAGCGCACAGGCCAGGCGCATGAGCCCGTTACAGAAACTTCTTGGCGACGATCTGAATGACCTGCCCTGGAAGCGCCAGCTGGGCGACGTCAGTGTGCTGGATATCAGCGAAAAGTTTCCGGGCCAGAGTGAGCAGGTGGTGTTGCAGAAGCTGGCGGCAGGCGGCAAGGCACCAGCCCACACCCATCGGGGAGACGAGACGACGATTGTCCTGCAGGGGGCTTTTGCCGATCAGAAGGGCGTATTCAACCAGTGGGACTTTGTCGTTCTTAACCAGGAAGACGAGCACAAACCTGTCGCCGTCGGTTGTGAAGACTGCATTACGCTGTCGGTACTGAGCGCACCGGTCAAACTCACCGGAACCTTCACCCGGTTACTGAACCCCTTCATTCGCTGAGACAGCACTGCTGTCTCAGCGCTTTGCCCATCACCATGGAATAGCGGAACCATCCCAACTCAGGAAGGTTCCGTTTTCATTTTCCGTCAGCCCCTCTGTCACACGCAGGATATTCTCCGCTGTTTCCCCTGGTTCATGAACCTGCAATTGGGCCAGCGACCGGGTAAAAGGTTTGCTCAATGGGGATAGAGTGGTGCCCGGGTGCACGGCGACACAGGCCAGTGGCCGGTATTTCCTGGGCAGCTCAATAGACAGGTTACGCACCAGCATATTCAGCGCTGCCTTTGAGCTTCGGTAGGCATACCATCCGCCAAATCCGTTATCGGTGATGGAGCCGACCTTGGCAGATATCGCCACAATGCGTTTGCAGCGCCGGTGAAGGAGCCACGGAGAGATCGCCTGGACCAGCATCGCAAAGCCGGTGGCATTGACGGCGAAGGCATGGGCGAATGCCTGTGCATCCAGGTCCTCCAGCCGTTTCTCGGGAGTCATTCCTGCACCATGGAGTATCCCTGCTGCGTAGATCACCGTATCCAGCCCTGACTCCTCCGACAGCGCCTGCTTCAGTCTCTCCCTCAGCGCTCCGGCGCCTCCGTGCTCCACCGCATCCCACGGAATCAGTGTGACCCGGCCATCCGGTGCCTCACCCAGGACCACGGACGACGGATCACGGCACAACCCGATGAGCGACACTTCCGAATCCTGCTTCAGGATTCGCTTGGCCAGAGCGCCACCAATGGCCCCCGAAATCCCGGCAATCAACACCTGTTTCATCAAAAAACTCCCGCCTTGCGGGGCCAGGCCCCTCGATTAAATGAATTCATTGAACCAATACGAAAATTCTCCTCATCAGACCGGCCTTTCTGGTGAACCAGGGATTAAAACGACCGTATGAATAGAGGCGTTGACACAATCTGCAATGTCCACCCGACCGATCTGACAGGCCTCGGGCATTGCTGGCACAACCCGCTGCATTGAGGAGAGACTTCCATGCAATACCAGGCTCCAGCGAACGACCTTCGCTTTTTGCTGTTTGATGTCCTCGGCGCCGACAGGCTCCATGAACTTGAAAAGTATGCAGATGCTACACCTGACCTTATTTCGGCGGTCATCGACGAGGCCGGCAAGCTCGCTGCGGAAGTGATCCAGCCCACCAACCAGACAGGCGATCGCCAGGGCTGCCAGTACAACCCGGAAACCCACGACGTGACCACGCCGGATGGCTTCCGTGAAGCCTACACCAAATTCGTAGAGGGCGGATGGACAGCACTGGACGCACCACTGCAGTACGGTGGCCAGGGCCTGCCCCACACACTGAAGTTCGTAGTGGATGAGATGGTGTGCTCCACCAACCTGTCACTGGGCATGTACCCCGGCCTGACCCACGGCGCCATCAGCGCACTCTATGCCCACGGTTCCGACGAACTGAAAGATACCTACCTGGAAAAGCTGATCTCCGGCCAGTGGACCGGCACCATGTGCCTGACCGAACCCCAGTGCGGCACTGACCTGGGCATGATCCGCACCCGCGCCACGCCGAATGATGACGGCTCCTACGCCATTGAAGGCACCAAGATCTGGATCACCGGCGGCGAGCACGATCTGGTGGACAACATTGTGCACCTGGTATTGGCCAAACTGCCCGGCGCGCCGGATACCACCAAGGGAATTTCCCTGTTTGTAGTGCCCAAGGTGCTGCCGGATTCCGGCGAGCGCAATCCGGCTTTCTGTGGCGGTCTTGAGCACAAGATGGGGATCAAGGGTTCCGCCACCTGCGTCATGAACTTCGAAGGCGCCAAAGGATGGCTGGTGGGCGAGCCCAATGACGGCATGCGCGCCATGTTCACCATGATGAACGAAGCTCGCCTGATGGTAGGCATGCAGGGCCTGGGGCTGGCGGAAATGGCCTACCAGGAAAGTCTCGGTTTTGCCCGTGAGCGCCTGCAGAGCCGCGCCCTGAGCGGGGCCAGGAACCCCGACGGCCCGGCAGACCCGATCATCGTGCACCCGGACGTTCGCCGTATGCTGATGCGCCAGAAGGTACTCAATGAGGGGATGCGCGCCCTGGCTCTGTTTACCGGCCACAAACTGGATCTGTCCGTGGCTCACCACGACGAGGCAGTTCGTGAATCGTCAGATGACCTGGTTCAACTGCTGACCCCGGTGGTTAAATCCTTCCTCACAGACGAAGGCTTCAACAATGCCAACACCGGCCTGCAGGTACTGGGCGGTTCCGGCTTCACCACCGACTGGCCATTGGAACAGCTGGTACGGGATGGTCGTATCGCCCGCATCTACGAGGGCACCAACGGCATCCAGGCGATGGACCTGGTGGGCCGCAAGCTCAGCCTGAAGGGCGGTCAGCTGGTACGCACCCTGTTTGCGGAACTGACCGGCTACCTCAAGGAAAACCCGGAAGCACCGCACCGGGAAGAGCTGAAGAGGGCCATCAAATCGCTTGAGTCTGCCACCATGTGGATTGCCGGCAATGCCCCCAAGGATCCGGAACAGGCTGGGGCCGCAGCCACGCCTTACCTGCGCCTGATGGCTCTCACGGTGATCGCCTATCTCTGGTCACGCATGGCAGGCGTAGCACAGGCGCAACTGGACGCTGGCGAAGGCAACAAGCCGCTGCTGGAAAGCAAGCTGGTGTCGGCCCGCTTCTACTTCGAGAAACTGCTACCGGAGATTCAGTGGCTACTGCAGGACATTGAGAGCGGAAAGGACTCGCTCATGGCCTTCAATGACAACCATTGGGCCGCATAATCCTGCTTTCCGGCCCAACCCGGAACTTGGCCGGAAATGACTGACAATTGTCAATTAATGACCTTCCGGAGAACAGGTGAATAGACGATACTGATTACGTTGATTAGTGTCTCTGAACTAGTCCGGCCCACCCCCCGTCGGGTTGGGCATTTGCTTACAGGCCATGCGTTTGCATGGCCTTTTTTTATGCCCGGCAATCGCTCCCTCCCGACACCCTGCTCCACCAATGATTAGAGACAGCCGGCGCGACTGGGTTACAATCGGGGCTTTTGCGCGGAGATGCAGAATGACGGGCGACGATTTCCACTTCCGCTTCGGCGGTATCGAGCGACTGTATGGCCGCAGGGCTCTGGAGCGCTTTCGTCACGCCCACATCGCCATTGTCGGCCTCGGCGGTGTAGGATCCTGGGCAGCCGAAGCCCTTGCCCGCTCCGGCATTGGCACACTGACGCTGATCGACATGGATGATATCTGCGTTTCCAACACCAATCGCCAGCTCCATGCCCTGGCAGGCCAGTATGGCCGCACCAAGACCGACGCCATGGCGGAACGCCTGCGGGGAATCAACCCGGAGGCCGATATCCATATCCATTTCGGATTTCTGAACACCAAGAATGTCAGTGAACTGATCACGCCGGAGATGTCCGGAGTGGTTGACGCTATTGACAGCGTCAAGGCCAAGGCGGCGCTGATCGCTCACTGCCAGCGGCGGAAAATTCCGCTGGTGTGTGCCGGCGGTGCAGGGGGCCAGATGGATCCGACCCAGATTCGCGTCGGCGATCTCAGCAAGACCACCCAGGATCCACTGCTCGCCAAGGTACGTAATCTGTTGCGACGGGAGTATGGCTTCTCCCGCAACCCCAAACGACGTTTTGGCATTGAAGCCGTGTACTCCCTTGAACAGCTCACGTATCCTGCAGGGGATGGTGAGGTCTGCCTCCAGAAGCCCGCCACAGAAGGCCCGGTGCGACTGGATTGCGCCTCCGGGTTCGGCGCCGCCAGCCCGGTTACCGCCAGTTTCGGTTTTTTTGCAGCCGCCAGACTACTGGCAAGGCTTGCGCGGAAGGCGGAGTCAGACACCTCTGCAGCCTCCCCGGCCGGGCAACAGAACTAAACCCATGAATCAATGGAACTGACTCCACTATGACCGTCAGCACTGTCTTCCTACTTGCCTGCATTGGTGTACTTTCCCTGTTCTGCCAGTGGCTCGCCTGGCGGGTTCGTATGCCAGCAATTCTGTTCCTGCTGGCTGGTGGTATTGCGGCAGGCCCGCTACTGGGATTCCTGGATCCGGAAGCCGTATTCGGAGACCTGCTGTTCCCGCTGATCTCGCTATCGGTGGCGATCATCCTGTTCGAGGGCAGCCTTACCCTCCGTTACGACGAAATCCGCGGCCATGGCAAGATGGTTCGCAACCTCATTCCCGTGGGTTCGATCGTTACCTGCTTTATCGGTACGCTGGCTGCGCGCTGGATACTTGACGTGTCATGGGAGGTGGCGTTGCTTTTCGGGGCCATATCCATTGTCACCGGGCCGACCGTCATCGCACCACTACTGCGCTCAGTCAGGCCGGATGCCAAACTTGCCAACATTCTGCGCTGGGAAGGCATTATCATTGACCCGGTTGGTGCCCTGCTGGCAGTTCTGGTGTTTGAGGGCATCATATCCTGGGGACAGGGCAATGTGTTCGGCCATTCCATGTACATTTTCGGCAAAACCCTTGCGGTAGGCTTTGTCCTTGGTGCCGTTGCCGGGTGGCTCAATGGCATTGCACTGCGCAAACACCTTTTGCCCCAGTATCTGCACAACGCCGGTACATTGACCTTCATGCTCGGAGTCTACGCCCTGTCCAACGAGATGGCTCATGAGTCAGGCCTGTTGACAGTGACCGTGATGGGAATCTGGATGGCCAACATGAAACAGGTTCCCATCGACAGCATTCTGGAATTCAAGGAATCCCTGAGCGTACTGCTGATTTCAGCACTGTTTATCATTCTAGCCGCACGGGTGGAGTTTGAGGCCATAGCCCAACTGGGTTGGGGCCTGGTGGCCGTGTTGGCCCTGTTGATGCTGGTGGCGCGACCAGTGAGTATTTTCCTGTCGGCTGTGGGCACCAGCCTCACCTGGAGGGACAAGCTGTTCCTGAGCTGGATTGCGCCCCGGGGTATCGTTGCGGCAGCGGTTTCCGCCCTGTTCGCCTTCCAGTTGCAGAAACTGGGCTATGAGAGTGCCGGAGCCCTGGTGCCGCTGGTGTTCATGCTGATTATTGCCACCGTAACCCTGCAGAGTCTTACCGCCCGCCCCCTGGCCAAGCTGCTGAATGTGGCCGAACCCGCGGAGTACGGCTTCCTGATCCTTGGTGCCAACCCGGTTGCACGGAAGATCGCTCTGGCCCTGAAGAAACTGGAGGTGCCGGTCACTCTGGCGGACACCAACTGGGAGAACGTCAAACAGGCGCGGATGGACGACCTGCAGGTGTATTTCGGCAACCCGGTTTCCGAGCACGCCTCCACACATCTTGATCTGACCGGCATTGGTAACCTGCTGGTGATATCCCCTTACAAGCACATGAATTCACTGGCCACGTACCACTTCCTCGACTGGTTCGGCAAGGATTCGGTGCTGACGCTGGCCGAGGGAGACCAGGACCAGAAAGCCAGGCATCAGACTGCCGAGAAAATTCAGCTGACAAGGGGGCTATTTGGCGGTGTAAGCTATGCCAAGCTTGCCAGCCTGGCAAGCCAGGGGTATTCGGTGAAAACCACCCAGCTCAGTGAAGAATTCACCTTCGACGACTTTCTGGAGAAATACGACCGTCAGGCCATAGTGCTGTTTGTGCTGGACAACCGCGAGCACATTTCCCCGGTCAAAAGCGTGGACGACATCAAGCCAGAGAAGGACTGGACCCTTGTCAGCCTGGTACCACCCCAGGCAAGAAAGGAGCGCAAGGAGAGGGATACCGGCGAGTCACCGGAGCCCGCCCCTGCCTGATCTGCTCAACTGCCTCGGCAGTCGAGCACCAGCTTGCCTCTGACGTGCCCACCCTCAAGCAAGCGGTGGGCGTCCGCCACCTTCTCCAGCGGGAAAGTCTCATCGATGTGAACCCGCACATCTCCGTCCTCGATCAGTTCGGCAATCTCATCAAGGTGAAAGACATCGGGGCGGACGGTCATGCCGTGGGCCCGCAGGCCCAAGGCTTCCGCAGCGGTAATGATTTCGTCTGCCGTTACCGTGGGAATGGTCACCAGTACACCATGCTCGCTCAGGGTATGCAGGGAACGCTTCCCCGCTTCGCCGCCCACCAGATCCAGCACCACATCCAGCCCGTAGCATTCATCCACCACATCAGTGGTATGGTAATCAATCACTTCATGGACACCCAGGGCTGCGAGAAAATCACGATTGCCGGCAGAGGCGGTGGCAATCACGTGGGCGCCGCGCTCCAGTGCAAACTGCACTGCAAAATGACCCACCCCGCCAGCACCTGCGTGAATCAGAACTTTCTGGCCCGCATCCAGCTCGGCCACTTCGAACAGCGCCTGCCATGCAGTCAGTGCCGCCAGGGGCAGGGCACCGGCGGTTACCAGGTCCAGTTCTTCGGGCACAATGGCCAGCTCGTCGGCACGTGCAACGGCATACTCTGAATACCCCCCGCCCCGAGTGGGAAAGCCGACCATACCCATGACCCGGTCACCGGGTGCCAGGGTGGTAACATCACGGCCGACAGCAATCACTTCGCCGGCGGCGTCAAAACCCGGCGTCCAGGGCAGATCACTCTCTATCTGCCGGGCGACGAACCCCAACCCCTTACGGGTCTTCCAGTCGATAGGATTGAGCCCGGCACCGGCTACCCTGAACAATACTTCCTCGGCGCCCGGTTCGGGGATCGCAGAGGATTCCATCCGGAGTACGTCAGCATCACCAAAGCGGTCGTAAACCACATGGCGCATGGCGTTGCCAGCATTCGGATCAACAGTGTTTTCCATGATGTTCTCCAGACAGCTTCAGGGACAGGACAGAATCATTGTTCAGACTAGCAGAAACTTCAGCCTGTGGTATCAAGGCCGCGACCTCCCGGGACAATCGCTCCACCGAGAATCTGAGCGAACTCGGCGGGCATACGAGTAGGCCGCTGGCTCTTCATATTGACGCAGGCATGGGTCGACACCGCCCGCACCAGTGTCTTGCCGTCAGACTCACGCGCCAGCTGGAACTGGCGCGCCGAACGAAAACGTCCGTCGAATCCGGTTAACCAGGTGCCAAGCACCAGCCGGTCACCGGAGTTGGCAGCAGCCAGGTAATCAATCTCAGTGCGGGTGATAGCCATGGCCTTGCCGGTTTTTTCATGCAGCTCCCAGGTCATTCCCAGGCTATCGATATGCTGCCAGCTGATTTCCTCAAGCCAGCGTATATAGACCACATTGTTGGCGTGGCCCAGCCTGTCAGTATCCTCATCACGCACCTCAATGGTCATGGTGAACGGTTCGGGAAGGTCCCAGTTCACCGTGTTGCCATCACTCATCGTTTTTGTCTCCCAGGCCGGGAATGGCCGATAACGCCAGCCGGCCGATGCGGTCATTATGAAGCGAACCAAAGTAAAGGTAGCCATCGTGAGGATTGACGGAAGTTATCTCCTGCAGATGGGTACCGCGGGTATCGTGAAGACTGGTAATCACCCCTCCCTGCTCGTCCATTGCCACCACCAGGCCGTATTCCTGAGGCTTCGGGAGAAAGTAGTCCGGCAGTTTGGCCAGCAGGTCCTTGAGCCAGGGTTGCCTATGCATGGCGTCAACCTGGGCATTTCTCAGGGTGGGAAACGCAACCCAGTAGCGGCCTTCGCTGTCGACCGCCAGGTTATCGGGAAAACCTGGCAGGTTGTCGGCGAACACTTCCGCCTGACCAGGGGTGCGACCTCCAATCCAGTACTTCAGAATCCGGTACTTCCAGGTTTCATTCACCAGCACGTACTCGCCGTCCGGTGACACGGCCACGCCGTTGGCAAAATGCAGGTTGCTCAGTAGCACGTCGGTTTTCTGCGTGTCTGGATCATAGCGCAGAAGGCGACCGTGAGGCCGCATTTCCAACAAATCCAGAAGGTAGTCCGGCTGGCGGAAACGTGAGCTGGCGTCGGTGAAATAAATCCGGCCATCCGGGGCAATATCCACATCATCCGTAAAACGGAAGGGCAGACCCTCCGCCTCCCGCGTCAACAGGGTGACAGACTTGTCCGGAGCGATGGACAGTAGCCCCTTCCAGGAATCCGCGACAATGAGATTACCATGGCGGTCAAACACCATACCCAGGGGGCGACCCCCGGTCTCGAGCCACTTCTCAACCCGGCCGTCCTCCGGCCAGACCCGGACAATCCAGCCATCCTGGGTGCCGGTATAGAGCACGCCCTCTTCATCCACAGTGGTGTCTTCCGGGCCGTAGACCTCTCCCCTGGCGATCAGATCGGCCAACCGCAAGCGTTCGTTCGGGGCCAGCTCACCGGTCAGCGGACGGGGCGACGGCGCTTTCCAGAACTGACTGTTTATGGGCGAAGGCGACAGCAGAAAACTGCCCAACGCCAGAAAACCAATCAGCAAAGCTGCCAGAAGCCACTTCATAGATGATGCCTGTTCCTGTCAGATACAATCCTGCCACCTTATCAGACAGCCGCTCCGGGCTGAACTGGCGCGTGCTGCCGACCAGACTCTCTCGCTGATACAGTCAACCTGTAAGGAACCTGCGGCACAGCGCTGCAAAACTGTCGGGCTTTTCAGCGTGCAACCAGTGCCCGGTGCCGGAAATGATACGCAGATCCGCGTTGGGGAAAAGGCGACGGATATCGTCGCGATGCTTCTCCTGAATATAGGCAGAGTCGGCACCCTTGATAAACAACACCGGCCCTTCAAAAGGCCCCTCACCTTCCGGCGCCTGGGCCAGCTTCGAATAACACTGCTCAATTACCGGCAGATTCAGCCGCCAGCGATAAACGCCGGGATAATCATTGCGCTCTTCCTCCGTGACCCGAACCAGGTTCTTCAACAGGAACTGTCGGACACCCGGCTCCTCAACGTAATCAGCCAACGCCGTGTCAGCCTCCTGCCGCGAACGGATCGAGCCAAGATCCAGAGAGGTCAGGCCCTCCAGTACAGCGTCATGACGGGGGCGATAGGTCACAGGTGCGATATCCGCAACGATAATCCGTTCGACCCGCTCCGGAGCCTGCAGCGCAACCTGCATCGCCGTTTTCCCACCCATGGAATGGCCGAGAATGGAAACCTTGTCCAGCCCCCGGGCATCCATGTAGGCCAGGACGTCCTCGGCCATTGCGGGGTAGTCCATGGTATCCGTATGGGGGGAGCTGCCGTGGTTGCGCTGGTCCAGGGCATGAATCTGCCATTGATCCTGCAACCGGCGGTTGATGCCCCCCAGGTTTTCCAGTGACCCGAACAGGCCGTGCAGCAGGATCACCGGCGGACCTTCGCCAGTAATCCGGTAGTTGAGTTCAACACTCATGGCCAGAGCCTCCTATAAGCCGGTAAACCGTCTACATTACCATCGATCGTTACAGGCACAAGTCGGCACCGGTTGACGAGGCGGGCCAAACGGATCGTTCAGACAAAAAAAGGCCGGGGGTTCCCCCGGCCTCAGGTCATGAACTCTGATACCTTTCGATCAGCAGTAGTACATGCTGTTCAGGTACTCAGCCAGCTCGGCAATGTTGCGACGCTCCAGCTCGTTATGGGGTACAAAAATTTCAAGCTCCATGAAAACACCTCCTGATTCATAATGTGCGGATGAGAATCCTCAATAACTTAATGCTATCGTTGTTACGGGGATATACCATTGACAGGCTGTCCCACAGGCTTGACATTTTGTATCAGCATCGATGAATTCCTGTTAACCATCAAACAAAGGTGACCGTGAACGCTCCACAGGCAGAAGCCACCACATCGCCACTGGTTGCAGCTTCAAGCACGCTGGCACTGGTTCATTATCTTGACCGGCAACGGGTACTGGACCTTCCTGTTGTTGAGCAGATCACCGGTTACACCCGCACCGAACTGACCGACCCGGATCTTCGCATTCCCGCCGAAAACCATTACCGCCTCTGGCAACATGCGGAGAAAGTCACCGGTGATCCTGCCGTAGGACTTCATGCCGGCCAGGTGGTGGATCCTGACCGGATGGGACTGGTGGGCCATGTGTTCTTCAATTGCGATACCCTCGGCGAGGCAGTCACCCAGTATGTGCGGCTGCACCGGTTGATCAATGAGTCGGTCATACTGAGTTTCGAGCAGGCCGGCGAGCAGGCCATTCTCACCTGGCAGGCGGATTCACCCGGGCATTACTGCCGCCAGGATATGGACCGGACCCTGGCAGCGGCTATTTGCCGGACGCGACATTTCATCCACCCGTCCATTGTTGCCGAGTGGACCGAGATTGCCCACCCGGAGCCGTCCTATGCCGCGGAGTATCCCCGCCTACTGGGCGGGCACGTCTATTTCGGTTCCGGCACCACCCGTCTTGCATTCCACAGCCGGCACCTGAGCCACCCGATTCCACACCGCAATCCCTACGTCTATTCGGCGGTACTCAAACAGGTCAATAGCCTGCTTGCGCGACTTCAGGGCCGGCGCACCTTTGGCCGCAAGATACGGCGACTGATTTCCCGCCAGATGGCTACTGAACGTATTGATGCCGACACCCTGGCGAAGCAGTGCCACATGAGCCGACAGACTCTGTATCGGCGCCTGAAGAAGGAAGGTCTGGGATTCCACGAACTGGTGGAAGAGGTACGCAAGGATAAAGCCCTGAGGTATGTTGCGTCAGACCATTACGCGCTGGGCGAGATTGCATTCCTGCTGGGCTTCTCCGAACTCAGCGCCTTCAGCCGGGCGTTCAAACGCTGGACCGGCATGGCCCCGGCCCAGTATCGGGCCCGTCACCAGGCCAACGAAACCGGGGAAGCGTCAGAATGAGCCCGGCAGAGATCCCCTGGCTCGCGATTGCCATCGGGCTGCTCTATGCCGCGGCAGCAGTCTGCATCTACCGGATATTGATGACCTACCGAACGGCCCAGGGCGCACTTGCCTGGGTCCTGGCACTGATCGGCCTGCCCTACATCGCCGTTCCCATGTTTCTGCTGTTCGGCCGCAACCGGTTCGGAGGCTACCTGAGGACCCGCCGAACGGGAGATGCAGCACTCACCGCCCTGCTCAACCGTTTCGAACAGCAGACCGAGGCCATCAACCAGCGGGACCACGAGCATTTTCACGATGAACTCCAGGTACTCTGCAAGCTGGGCCGGCAACCTTTCACCAGGGGCAACCAGTGCGACCTGCTCAAGGACGGTGAGGCAACCTTCGAGGCACTGTTCGACGCCATGGAGAACGCCCGCCACTATATTCTCCTGGAATTCTATATTGTTCGATCCGACAAGGTGGGCCAGCGCATCAAGTCGATTCTGAAACGCAAACTGGCCCAGGGCGTGGAAGTCTGGTTTCTGTTTGACGATATCGGCAGTGTCTGGCTACCCAGAAAATACCTCAGGGAACTGGCTGCAGCCGGGGCAAAAGTTGCTTCGTTCGGAGACGGCAATTTTCGCCGCATGCGGATGCAGGTCAATTTCCGCAACCACCGCAAACTGTTGGTCTGCGACGGCGAGGTGGGTTTTGTCGGGGGCATTAACCTCGGTGACGAGTACCTGGGCACCGCCATGGACGAAGAACCCTGGCGTGACAGTCACTGCCGCATCACCGGGCCGGCAGTGACCGGCCTGCAACTGGCCTGGCTGGAAGACTGGAACTGGGCCAGCGAAGAGTTCCCCACTCTCAACTGGACCCCCTCCCTGCCGGCTCGGGGCAATCAGGAAGTGCTGATCCTTCCCACCGGCCCGGCAGACCCTTATGAAACCTGCACGCTGTTCTTCCTGAACTGCATCAACAACGCCCGGGAGCGGATCTGGATTGCCTCGCCCTATTTCGTGCCCGATTTCCAGATCATGAATGCGCTGCAGCTGGCCGCGCTCCGGGGTGTGGATGTGCGAATCATCATTCCGGAGAAATCCGACAGCCGGCTGATCGGGCTTGCCGCCTATTCCTACCTGGTCCAGGCCTGCCGGACCGGTATCGGGATCTACCGGTATCAGCCCGGCTTCATGCACCAGAAAATGGTGCTGGTGGATCACCGCTACGCTGCCGTGGGCACGGCCAATCTGGACAACCGGTCAATGCGGCTGAATTTCGAGATTACCGCCATCAGCACAGCCGGAGATTTTGTAGACGGTGTCGAACAGATGCTGGAGCAAGACCTCAGTAGCTGCCGACTGATGACAGAGCGGGATTACCGGGACCGTTCAATTCCATTCCGCCTCGCCTGCAGGGCCACCCGCCTGATGGCTCCCCTGCTCTGAAACACACCGCGACAGCGGAACCGCTTTCAGTGTGACCATTTTCCGGACGTAAAGAATGTGAGAGTATGCCAGAACCATTGAGCCAGCACGCTGTAACGAAGCAGGACCATGACCACATTCAAGCCCCGCGAAACCCTGACTGAACAGGTTGCACGCCACATTGAAAACCTCATCGCTTTCGGCCAACTGCGCTCTGGAGAGCGGATCTACGAAAGCGCCATGGCGAAACAGATGGACGTCAGCCATGGTTCCATCCGCGAGGGTTTACTGTTGCTGGAAAAGCGCCACCTGGTGCAGAACGTTCCGCGCAAGGGGGCCTTCGTTACACCGCTGGACGAGTTTTTTGTGCGCAGTCTTTACGAGGTGCTGCAACTGTACCTGACCCATACCGGCCGTAAGCTGGTGCGGCAGTGGCAAGCCGAGGACATGGAAAAGCTTGAGTCCCTGTATCAGCGCATGAAAGCCTGTCACGACAAAAATGACCTGCTGGCTTTCCTGGAGCTGGGCATCGAGTATACCCAGGCGTCACTGGCCTACGCCGACAACTATTTCATTGTATCCGCCATAGAGGATCTCTGGCCCTCAGCCAAACGCTGTGCCTTCGTCGCTTTTCAGCGCGGGGGCAATCGGGTGCTGGAGGACAACCTGCAACACGTCCGTGAATCCATTGATGCCATCAGGGAGCACGACGAGGAGCGTCTGGCCGATATCCTGGAAAAATACGCTGAACAGCAGTGCCGACAGGTCCTCGACGCCATCGGAAGCACGCCTGCCACTGCGTGAATCGATGCAGTCAGTCAAACAGACGGGTAAACGAGAACCCGAGGCTCAGGTAGGCACTCCAGTCATCCTCGTTGTTGTAGGCAGTGGCCACCTGAAGCGGCCCCAGGAAGGTTTCAACCCCAGCGAATACACTGCCTGAATACAGCAGGTCATTCCATCTGGCATCTCCAAGCGATGGCCAGGCGTTACCGGTTTCGAAACCGGCTCCGGCAAACCAGGATACAAAAGGCCCACCAAACTCCTGACGGCCAAAGACGCCGGCAAGTGCTGCATCCTCGCCCGCTATCTCACCCTTACTGTAGGCCGACAGCCGACGAAACCCGCCCAGCAGCACCGAGTTCTCGACCCCGGCTTCTCCACGGGTCACTGCTCTTCCGTAAAGAAGTCCGGTAATGCTGGTTTTTTTCCAGCTGGCGGTGCCCAGAGTCATGATGGTCACAGAATCGAAGTGACGGTCAGACCCCAGGCCGGGGCGCTCGACCCGGCCGCGAATACCGGCAAAGGCGCCGGACTCCGGAAGAAAGGTGTCATCCAGGGAGTCGTGGACCAGCTGCAGATTAAGACTGCCACTCTGGATGGAGCCGGAGGGCGCCACCGGTTGTCCCACCTGCCCGTCAACAGTGGCATATCCTCGCATATACTCAAGGCGAATTTCTCCGTTCGCCCCGAGTTCAGTGCCTATGGCAAGATCCACCTGTCGGTTGGTAACATCCACTTCGGCGATACGCTCGCCCTCGCCATCAAACGCACTCAGACTCTCCCTGTCATACTCGCCTCCCAGAGTCAGGAAGCGTTTGAACCCATAGTCCAGGGGCTGGAACCACTGGGTGCGGATCCAGGGTTGGGTACCCAGCTGAAGCCCCGTTGCCCACTCGCCACCCAGGGCATTGAGACCCGTCATACGCAACGACGTTGCCACATTGAAACGGGTGTCGTTTTCGAAGTTGTCCTCGTAGTGAAGGCCGAATGAAAGGTAGTTGGGCCCCCAGCTTTTCTCCCGGACCCTGACAACTAGCTCCGTGCCAGCCGTATCCGAAGGCGCCAGCGAATAGGAAACCGTTTCATAGTAGCCAAGTCCATAGATGCGCTTGAGATCTTCCTCAAGCGCTTCGACATCCAAGGGTTCACCGGTTTTCTGGCTTATCCTCTGACGCAGGAAATCCCCCGCCAGGCGGGAATTGTCGTCAATACGGATTGCGGTAATCAGACCGGGACTGAATGAATGTGCCTTAACACCGCTACGAAAACGGTTCCATTCATCGTCGCTAACGCTCAGGTGACGAAGCTCACCGGCATGCTTTCGAGTGCCACTGGCACCCAGCTCAAACAGCGCTGGGGCCTCATAGAAGTCCGACGAGGAAAGCCCCTCCAGATCCGGCCGGATCAGAATGTCTTCCTCCGTCAGCAACTCCAATTGCTGCTCGGTGTTTCTGCGGGTCATCATGGTGGTCAGCTGGCCCACTACAGAAAACGCCTCGCGGATCTCCTCACGTTCCAGCAATGGGTCCGTTATGTCCACAGCAATGATGATCTCAGCGCCGAGATCCCTGGCCACACTGACCGGCAGGTTATTGGCAACGCCACCGTCCACTAACAGGCGCCCGTCCAGCGTGACCGGAGCGTAGACACCGGGAATACTCATGCTGGCGCGAATAGCATCGGACAGATTACCACTACCGATAACCACTTCCTCGCCGGTTTCCAGATCCGTGGCAACCGCGCGAAAGGGGATAGCCAGCCTGTCAAAATCCTCCACCAGAGAAGCTTCGCGGGTAAGCTCGTTGAGAATAAACCCCAGATTCTGGCCGGCGATGATACCCCCGCCCAAGTGCAGACCATCCGCACGAACACCGATGCCCGGTGAAACCGGGAAGCGCCAGTCCTGGCGCTTGCGACGAACCGGTTTATAGGCACGACCCGGGTCATCGCGAAAACTCGAGACCCAGTCCATCTCGATGAAGCGCTCTTCGATTTCAGGAACCTCCATGCCAGAGGCATAGAGTGCACCAACCGCAGAACCTGCACTGGTGCCTACCACCACATCGACCGGTATTTGCATTTCTTCCAACACACGCAGCACGCCGACATGGGCCATGCCCTTGGCACCTCCCCCACTGAGCACCAGCCCTACTTTTGGCCGTCCGGTGTCGGCCACTGCCGGAATGCATCCCAGCACCGCAATCGTCAGTACCAGTAATCCCCGTGCCGACATCATCCTGCCCGCATGCTATTGATTTTCCTTGCCGTCTTCTTCAGCCAGTGACAAATGGGAGACATCCGGCACGACGGGGGGCGGGATATCCCGCTTTACCCCCAGCTCACTTCCTGGTGGTGCCAGTGTCCAGTCGTCAAGGTGCTGAAACATGGGGGGCGGAGCGTCTCTGTGCTCCTCAAGGGTTACACCGACCGGGTCGAGACTCAGCCCGGACCCGGAAAGAATCGTGTCGACCTTCTCGCCCGCCACCGGCAGGCGATCGCCCGGCTCCACGGCAACGGACGAGGCCGGCTTGCCAGAACTGGAACCCTGCTCAGGCGCAGCCTGTTCCGCCACTGATGGCCTGGCCGTCTGCTCGGATTGCGACTGCGCTGAGGGCTCCCGCGCTGGCGACGGACTGGATGCCGCAGGTTGCGCCGCCCCTTCCATGGGCTTTACATAGGCCACCATGCCGTGTTTCTGCAAGACGGCCCGGTACTTTTCCGCCTGCACCTCTTCAAGCTTGTTGCGGATCACCACCGGCTGACCACTGAACATACGGTCTACCTGCTCCAACGTGGCCTTGAACAAGGCTCTGGCATTGTTTCGGGCCGTTGCCGGATCGGTCCCTGGCGTGCATTCACCTTTAAAAATGAGCTGGAACATGATTCTGCCTCTAGCTGTACCTGATTCTTTCATCATAGTTGATCCCGGCGGCCCGGGAAATTCGCGGCTGTCCGGTCCAGTTCTGCCGGAAACTGCAAACAATTGAAAAATGTGTGCACAAATCAGGAAAAACGGCCAGGACTCTGCAATAATGATCAGTAACTAAATGTTACATATATTTACAGACCTCCACGGACTCACATCACAGGAGTGGCTCCATGACTATCCGCAGTATCGCTGGCGCCTTCGCCCTCTTGCTGGTCCTGGCTATAAAGCCCGCAACGGCAGGCAATCTGGACGTATTGCTCAGCGGTGTCTTTCCTGATCAGCAAGCAACCTACATCGGGTATGAGAGCGTTGAGCGCGAGGATATCCCCGACACCTCCCCTATTGAGCGCAAATACCTGATTGTGGACTTCCGTTTCGAATCCGACCCGGCCGCCGACCAGTTGCAGGCCAGTGTTCATAAAGTCTGCATGGCGCTGCTGAAAGACCGGGAGCTGATCCAGTCCCTGTCCGATTCCGGGTATGACATGGTCGCGGTTGCCTTTGACCGAAAGTCCCAGTACGACTGCCTCTGACAGCAGTCTTACTGGTCACGGCCCAACAGTCGCGGAAAGGCCTCCAACGCACTGTTGACAGAATCAAGGTTGAACGCCTCCACATCCGCCAGCAGCTTCTCACCGTAGCGGGTAACCGACGGCGACCTGAAGCGCTTGCCCCATTCCAGTATGCGTATCGCAAAATCCTTCATCTGTTCCGGGTCACCGCTCTCCCGCACTGTTTGCCACTCATCGCCAAAGTCCCTGGCCAGCTGCTCCCGCAGCCAGCCGCGCTCCTGCATGCTCAGGGTCTGGGCCAGCAGACGCTCGGACTCTTCGGGCGCACCCTCATCCTCGGCCTGCTCATCCGTCACTTCCACCCGCGGCAGTGTGACTGTAAAGGTGGAGCCCGCTCCAGGCTCACTTTCAACGGTGAGCTCGCCTCCCATCATGCGTACCAGTTTGCGACTGATGGCAAGGCCCAGACCGGTCCCCCCATAACGCCGGCTGTTCTGCCCTTCCTGTTGCTCAAAGGCCTCGAAAATCTGCTCCTGCTGCTCAACAGGTATACCCACGCCAGTATCCGCAACCGTCACTACCAGGCGATACCATCTGCGTTTATCGGTACTGCCGTCGGCAGCAGGCCCTCCCCCTCCTGACTTTCGGGGCGTGGCTGTGGCACGGACGGTCACACCACCCTCGTGGGTAAACTTGATGGCATTGCCCACCAGATTGAACAGAACCTGACGCAGCCTGGTTTCGTCCAGCATCATCGCCGCCGGCATCTTGGAGTCAACACTGACTTCGAGTGAAATTCCCTGCTCGGTGGCCCTGAGGTCAAATATATGCCGCACATCACTGAGCAGACGACGCATTGAAACTGCCGAATACTCAAGCCGCATTTTGCCGGCCTCAATGCGGGACAGGTCGAGGATATCGTTGATCAGCATCAGCAGGCTGCGACTCCCCGCACGGATGGCATCCAGATAATTCCGCTGCTGGGGGTCCCTGACGGTGTTGCTCAGCAGATCGCTATAACCGATCACTGCATTCATCGGCGTGCGGATCTCGTGGGACATATTGGCCAGGAACTCGCTTTTGGTCAGGCTCGCCGCCTCCGCCTCGCGCGCGAGTCGCTCTGCTTCCAGTTTCGCTGCCCGTAGTTCATCTTCACTTCTGCGCAGCGCATTTTCCGATCGGATACGTTCGTCCACCTCCCGCGACAGCTTGCGGTTCCAGTACAGAAAGATCAGCACCACCACAATGGCGATGAGCACGATGCGGCGCACGACGGTGTAGTCCGTCTCCTGTTCAATATCCAGGTGAATCCAGCGGTTGTAGATCGCTTCGGTTTCAGAAGCGTCGAGACTGCCCAGGGCTTTGTTCAGGATGCGCTGGAGTTCCGGCTGCTCCTTACTGACAGCAAACCTCAATTCGTACTGATAGGGAGTGATACTGGTAATCCTGAGGTTGGAAAGCCCCAGCCTGGCCACGGTATAACTTACCCCCGGAATATGGGTTACCATCACATCAAGGTCCCCGTTTGATAACGCCAGCAACCCCTCCTCGATTGAGGTGACAGGGTAGAGATTGAGGTCAGGGTGATTGATCAGCAGGTAATCGTGCCCGGCCTGACGGTTCACGACGCCCACCCGCTCCTCCCTCAGTTCCCTCAGCTCGCCGACAAACCGCCCGTCATCACGAATAGCCAGGGCGATGGGAACCGTCAGGTAGGCCCGACTGAAAAGGAACCGGTCCTGCACCTTCGGTGTGCGGGAAAGAGCTGGCAATACGTCGATCCTGCCTGAGCTCAGGGCGGATTCGGCATCGGCACTGTCGGATAGAAGCTCACGGCTGAAACGAATATTGAGCTGCTCTTCCAGACGGGAAACCAGATCTGGCACAAGCCCGGTGGGCTGGCCATCCTGAGCAAACTCGAACGGTGGCCAGTCTGGCCGGAAGGCCACATGGAGGTTGGGATTGCGTTTCAGGAATTCACTCTCGTCGGCTGTCAGTGAAATAGTGGACGAGTCCTGCTCCGGCAACTCCGTTTGCAGCCAGGATTGCCGAATTGCACGATGCTCGTTATGGTCTATGGCCAGCACTGCCTGATTAAGCGCCCGATATATCCGATCCTCCCCGGCGCTGACCTCAAGCACAACATCCGCCGATTGTTGGCTCAGTAGCCTGGCCATCCCCACTCCATTCACCATGGCGGACTGAAGGTAATCCGAAACCACAGGAACCGGACCCAGGAACGCATCGGCCTGACCGGACAGGAGCATGCTGACCGCTTCACTGATGCTGGCTACTGGTACGGGGGAAAAATCGTCAACAGGATCAAGCAGGGCGAACTGATTGGGGTCATTTGTGACAAGGGCCAAACGAGTACCCTCGAGATCCGAGAGTTTGCGTATGCCAGCATCCCCGGAATTCACGAAAATACCGTAGGTCACGCTCATCAGTGGTGACGACACAGCCACATCCGAAGGCGCCGGCTGACTCGCCAGACGGGTGCTCAGCCGGGCATCCAGACTGCCATCCCGGAGCCACTCATCCAGCTGCGCTTCACTGCCTGCAACTGGCTCAACGGGCACATCCAGTTTCTCGGATATCCGGTTGAGGTAATCAATGAAGATGCCGGCCAACTCTCCGTCCCCGGTGTCGAACGCCAGTGGTACCTGGCCATCACGAACACCGATGCGAAAAGCGTCTCGGTCATGCAACCAACGCAGGTCGTCGCTGCCCAGGACCGGAGCTGGCGACGGCTGGGGCGGCTCAGCAATGGAGATGCCGGACACCAGAAGGCAGTTGACTGCCCACAGAAAATAAAAAGCGGCCCTCACTGGATATCCTCACCGGTTTGGCTACAGTTCAGGGAACCATACCCGTAAATTCTTTTGATTGCATTCAGCGGGTTACCCGATTTACCGTGACCTGACTCGCATTCATCGACAAACTGGGGAACGCCCCGGGGAGAGCCATTACAATGGATACCAGCAAACACACGTTCAGCGCCCTGTTTGAACAGCTGGGCATGCCCTCTGACAAACGCAGTATTGAGGATTTCATTGCAAAACACTCACCCCTTCCTTCGGAAATCGCCCTGCAGGACGCGCCTTTCTGGTCCGAGAGCCAATCCCACTTCCTGGAGGAAGGCCTGGAGGACGACTCCGACTGGGCGGAAATTATCGACGAGCTGGACGCACTGATGCGTCACTGACTCAGGTTGCAGGGGGGCTGCCCCCACTGATCAGCACCCGGTCGCGCCCAGAGTCCTTGGCGAGGTACAGAGCTTTGTCCGCGCGATCAAAAACCTCGTCCTCATCGTCCCCGTCAGTAAACTCTGCAAGCCCGGCGGAAAACGTCACGGACACGGGACTCCCCTGAAAATGGAACGGCAATGAGGCAATATGCTCCCGCATGCCATCAAGCACCGACTTTGCGACATCTGATGGGGTCTCGGGCAAAAGAATGACAAACTCCTCACCACCGAAGCGGGCAATAAAATCCGTTGTCCGGAGCCGCTCACTCAGCGCCTTGGCCACAAGTTGCAACACCCTGTCACCGGCTTTGTGACCGTAGGAGTCATTCACCCGCTTGAAAAAATCGATGTCGAGCACGCCAATCGTCAGGGGGTGGCGATAGCGCTGCCAACGCTGACATTCGAACGCAAGGCGCTCCTGCCATGCCTCCCGGTTGGGCAGCTGGGTAAGAACATCCCTCAGCGCCTTCTGGCGCTCTTCCGCGAGCTCTTCCCGCACCTGCTCCGATTGTGCTTCCACCGCTGCCAGCTTTTCGTGCATCAACTCCAGTTGCTGCGACAGGTTCTTCTCACGCTCAGACTCCTGGGTGCGGAAGCGTTCCACAGCGCCGCTTATCGACTCCAGATGCCGCCCGACCGAGGCCTTCAACTGGCCAAAATCCGCACTGGACTCCACTTGCGCGCCGAACACCTGTAGTTCATCCCGGATTTCACGATCCAGCGCCTCAGACGCGTCGAGGCGACCGGTCTGCGCGGCTGTCTGCTCGGAAAAGCATTGCCGTAATGACTCCAGCCTCTCATCCAGGCGTCTGAGGAATGCCTCAAACTCCCTCTGGCTTCTTGTGACCGCCGCAATCACCAGTTCCGCTACGCCGTTCAGCCCTTCGCGCAGCTCATCCCAGTTATCACTATTGAGCAATGACTCCTGCAGCCGCCTGGCCCGGGCCTCCGAGACGGGCTCCAGGGATACCTGCCCCAGCAGGTGCCCGAGCAACTCACCTACCCTCCGCGCAATTCTCAGGCGCTGGCTGGCTTCTTCCGCATCCCCCTGATCCAGCTCCGATCCCGCCGGGGCAGGCCGGACATCCGAGGTGTCGGCCTCCGTCTTTTCCGGCAGCGAATCACGGGCACCGAACAGCCGGCCAAATATTCCGGGCTTTGGTCCCTGCTCCCCGGTTCCCATCAGTCCGGTTTCCAGAACCCCCGCAAGATCAGACAGCCACTCAGTAAAGTGCAACTGATGCGTTTCCGGTTTACGAAGCCGTTTTTCCAGATCACGAAGGCGGTCCTTGCCGTTGGCAAACAGAGGGTGGGCACGCAATTCGGACAAAAGCTGTTCAAACGTGAGACTGATGCGACGCGCGGATTCCATTTTCTGTTCATCAAGTACCGACACCTGGCGATCAATGCGATCCTGCAACTTGCGCCAGCTTTCGGAGTCGGGAGATTCCTTCCGTAACTCGCTGCGCAAATGGGCGAGCAGACGATCCAGCTCCCGGTTCTGCCCTTCAGAGGCCAGGCTCGTTCGAACCAGCATGCGTTGGAGCTGGTTTTTCTCGGTGTTCCATTGGGACTCGCGTTCTTCCGATGATTCAAGCGCCTTCAGGTACTTGGCTTTCCAGGATGAATCCGATGGCATTTAGCTCTCCCTGCCTTGTTTTTGGCCACGACGGGCACGGGGATGGCTCTGGTCGTAAACCTTTGCCAGATGCTGGAAATCGAGATGAGTATAGACCTGTGTTGTTGCTATGTCCGCATGGCCCAGCAGCTCCTGAACCGCCCGCAAGTCGCCACTGGATTCCAGCATGTGACTGGCAAACGAGTGTCGCAACAAATGCGGATGCAATCGTTGATCGGCCCCTTTTGTCAGCCCCCAACGGCTGAGCCGTGACTGGATGCTGCGTGTGCTGAGCCTGTCTCCGCGACGGCTCACATACAATGCGCTCTCGGCCTCCGGCGCCATTACCCCGCGAACCTCGAGCCAACAGGCAAGCGCATCAAGCGCCTTACGCCCGACCGGCAGAATTCGCTCCTTGCTGCCCTTACCAAGCACTCGAACCTCTCCGCCACGCTGGTCCACGGAATGCAGATTCAGGCCGGCCAGTTCCGACAACCGCAGACCTGATGAATACATCAGTTCAAACATGCTCAGATCACGAATTTCCAGTGGATCGTCAGGAGTCGCATCAAGCAGGTGATTAAGCTGGTCGACGTCCGCCACCCTGGGCAGGCGCTTACCGGCCTTGGGAGCCCGGATATCCAGGGCGGGGTTATCCGTGGCCAGATGTTCCCGCAGCAGGTATTCGTAGAACCGACGAATTGCAGAAAGGTGCCGGGCAATGCTGCGCCCGCCAAGCCCCTCCCGGCTCAGCAGGGCAACATACCGCCGAAGATCATGGTTGGTCAGGGCCCGCCAGTCCGGAGCCTGCTGCTCCCGCGTCCAGGCGAGAAAGCGCTTGAGGTCGTCGCGATAACTGCTGCAGGTGCGCGGCGAATGCCGCTTTTCCGATGCCAGGTAACGCAAAAAGCCTTCCAATGGCTCATAGAGCGCAGCAATCAGGCCTGTTTCATCAATGGCCTGACTCATGCTCAGCGAGACTCCGCCACCACGTCGGTGACCGGCACTGCGGCCGTATGGCGCTGCAGTATGGGGGGCAGTAGCCTGCTCAGGGTATCGCTGATATAGGTCAGGAAAAGCGAGCCCATGCTCTGGTCGAAATACCCGGGTTCACAGCTACCTACGGCGAACACGCCTACCAGCTCATCATGGCGCAGCGGCACCAGTGCGACAGAGGCTATCGGCTCTTCCCGGTCAGGGAACAGGAAGCTTCGTTCACTTTCACGGAACTGGCCACAGACGGCACGGTCTCCTTCCAGCAAACCGCCAAGGCGCGCTTTTGCCGCCTCCGGTGACACCACATGCAAAGCACCCTGGGCAGCCGCCGGCAATTCGGAGTCAGTGAACAGAATGACCGAAGCTGCATCCAGGCCGAAGTCACCACGGATACTGTCATCTATGGCGGCCGCCATATCATTCAGGTTGCGAGCTTCGATCACCTGCATCAACAACCGTTTGCTTTTCTCAAACAGGCGGTCGTTATGCCGGGCAATGGAAACCAGCTCCACCAGCTCGCGACGCAGGGTATCACGCTGCTCACGGAACAGATGTACCTGACGCTCCACCAGCGATATTGCACGGCCGCTGTCATGGGGCAGTGTCAGGCTACGCAGGAGTTCGTCCTGATCAACAAAGAAATCGGGGTTGTCGCGCAGATAGTCCGCAACAGCTTCCGGGGTGAGCTCTCCGGCCTTCTTGTGGGCCGTTTGATCTGTCATGTTGCTCTCCTGATGGTCAGGGCTTTGATGTTGCTGGCTGGCGATGGCGATTCTGCTGCCGGTTATGGCCCGGTCTGGTATCGCCCTGCCGTGTACTTTTCCGACGTCGTGGGGACTGGTCTCCCGGCAGGCGAAGCTGACCCTCAAAGACGCTGGCGGTCGGGCCTTCCATCATAACAGGGGCCCCTTCACCCTGCCATTCAATGACCAGATGGCCGCCCTTGAGCTCTACATCCACCCGGCTGTCCAACAGTCCTCGAAGACAACCCGCGACGACTGCTGCACAGGCGCCACTGCCACAGGCCATGGTTTCACCGGAGCCGCGTTCGAACACCCTCAGCCGCGCATGCGAGCGGTCAATAATCTGCAAAAACCCGATGTTGGCCCGCGCCGGGAATCGCGGATGACTTTCCAGCCGGGGACCAAGCTCGCCCACCGGCGCAGCGTCCACATCATCCACCACCAGCACTCCGTGGGGGTTGCCCATGGATATGGCGCTGAGTTCCACGGTTTCATCACCCACCTCTACCGTGTAAACATCCTTGCGGCGATCGGCTGCGAAAGGAATGGCCGGGGGGTTCAGTTCGGGCACACCCATGTCCACCGTCACCATACCACCACGGCCAACCCTCAGTTCGATCACGCCCTTGGCAGTCTGCACCCGGATCACTTTCTTGTTGGTCAGGCGCTGGTCACGGACAAAGCGCGCAAAACAGCGGGCACCATTACCGCACTGTTCTACTTCCGAACCGTCGCTGTTAAAAATCCGGTAACGGAAATCCACGTCCGGCAGCCCCGGGGGCTCAACAACCAGCAACTGATCGAAGCCGATGCCAAAGTGCCGGTCGGCAAGCTCACGGATCATATCAGGGCGCAGGCGGAACGGCTGACTGATGGCGTCCACCACCATGAAGTCGTTGCCCAGACCGTGCATTTTGGTGAAACTGAGCATGGGCCCCTGCCCGCGTCGAGGCTGACTCATAGCATCATCCCCACTCATTCCGGCAAACAGCTTTCAGGGCCAAGCTGCTCTTCCAGGGTTTCCCGACGACGAACCACGTGGACCTGGTCGCCATCCACCATCAGTTCCGGCGGACGATTACGGGTGTTGTAGTTGGAGCTCATGACAAAACCATAGGCGCCAGCGGAGCGAACTGCCAGCAGGTCGCCCGCCTGAAGCCGCAGTTTGCGGTCCTTGCCCAGAAAATCGCCGGTTTCACACACCGGGCCCACCAGGTCCCAGGCTTTTTCCTCACCCTCATTACGGGGTGTTACCGGTATGATCGACTGCCAGGCGCTGTAGAGCGCCGGACGGATCAGGTCATTCATCGCCGCATCAATGATGGCGAAATTACGATGTTCCGTGCACTTGAGGAATTCCACCCGCGTCAGCAGGATACCGGCATTGGCCGCAATGGACCGGCCCGGTTCCATAATCAGCTCCAGTTTACGGTCACCCAGGCGTTCAGCCAGCGCCGTGACATAGTCCGACGGCTGTGGTGGCTGCTCCCGGTCGTAGGTAACACCCAGGCCGCCGCCCATATCCAGGTGGCGGATAATGATGTTCTTTTGCGCCAGGGTGTCGATCAGCACCAGTACCCGGTCCAGGGCGTCCAGGAACGGTGTTACCGATGTCAGTTGGGAACCGATATGGCAATCCACGCCCTGTATATCCAGGTTGGGCATGGCGGCGGCGCTCTCATAGACCGCAGGTGCTTCAGCGATGTCGATCCCGAACTTGTTTTCTTTCAGTCCGGTGGAGATATACGGATGGGTTCCGGCGTCAACATCAGGGTTCACCCGCAGGGAAACCGGTGCCTTGGTACCCAGTTCGCCCGCCACTTCGTTGAGCCGGTCCAGTTCAGTATCGGATTCCACGTTAAAACAGCGAACACCGGCTTCCAGCGCCCGGCGCATTTCCCAACGCTGCTTCCCCACACCGGAAAACACGGTTTTTGCAGGATCGCCACCGGCACGGATCACTCGCTCCAGTTCCCCGGCAGAGACAATGTCGAAACCCGCACCGAGCCGTGCCAGCACGTTCAATACCGCAATATTGCTGTTGGCCTTGACGGCATAACAGACCAGATGGGGACGACCGGCCAGGGCATCATCATAGGCATGGTAATGCCGCTCCAGGGTGGCGCGGGAGTACACATAGGCTGGCGTGCCGAACCGCTCGGCAATAGCCGAAACCGGTACGTCCTCGGCGTACAACTCGCCGTTACGGTAGTTAAAGTGATCCATGTAAATCCTGAGTCTGTTGGGGGCAGCTAACCGGGTCTAGCGGTCACCGGTGTCTTCGTCCCGGCTCTGCTCGCTGTCGCCGGCCTGTTCGGCGGCCGCGTTGTTATCAGAAGGTATCTCACGATACAACGGTCCTTTCTGACCACAGCCTGCAATAAACCCGGCTATCACCAGCAGGAACATGATTATCTGTCCTGGCTTCATGGTTACCTGCCCCTGTTACCTGTATGAGCAAAGTATACCTGAGTGAGCCCATGCGCGGCGAGATGCCTCAGGCAACGATTCCGCAGGTCAGAGGTGCTGATTCAGGGCATTTTCAAGTTCAGAGCGATAATACAGGTACTGGATCGTCTGAATATCCTGCTGGTAAACCTGGGGATCCAGATCGTGGGGCAAATGAACATCGGTCAGGTATACCGGATACCGCTCCGGACTATTACGCTGGGAACGGATGTAATGCGCCACCGCCGGAATCAGCTGGTTTCCATATTCCTGCACAGTAAATTCCTGATCACCACAGAAAATGTCGAAGCGGACCCGGGCACCTCCTTCCTGAATGCCAATCGCCTGCACTTCAAGCCCCGGTAGAGGAACATGACTGTCGGCATCCGGGCGGCGCTCTGTCAGCCACTGGCCGCCACGGAGCAGCACCTCATAACACCGGGTCCCGGCAATATCCGCCACCGCATCCAGTTGCCGCAACTGGCGTCGCTCAGTCAGGTTTTCCAGGAATCGCAGCAAGGGCACCAACAGATAGCGACGATTGACATACCCCTGCTGCCAGGAGAATACCGATCCCAGTTCATCCACTACCCAAACACGGGCTCTGTCACCGGTGACCCTGTAGAACACCTGTATATTCCCCGGCTCACTGGCGTGGCAGACCGCTCGCAACGGCAGGTCATCCAGCAGCGCATGACGGTCAAACACCACCGGTACATAGGACTCCTGGGGCTTGGCCAGATAATCCATGAGCGATTCACTGCTATCCAGGGCGACAAACCCCGGCTCGTTGCCATTAAAGCGCAAGACGAAAAAGCGCCGATCCATTTCAATGACATAGCGGAGCGGATGAGGGCCCGCCCCCCCCGCAAAAAAGTGGCGCATGACATCGGCAAAGAGCTCACGCACCCGACGCGCAATGGTGGCACCATGCCCCTTATTGTGGCTGTGGACCATAATGTCGGGCAATCGGTCCGGCGTGCCGGCGACCGAAGCCAGCACATTTTTCAGACACTGGATTAGGGTGTCGCCGGCCGCATAGTGCTGCAGACTGACTTCATGCCAGCTGTTGAAGGTAACCTGATCAATGGTGCTTACCAGGTTTTCCCGACCGCCGCTGAACCCCAGAGAATCATGCCGTGCGCTGAGTTTGTGCAGGCCACGCTCGGTCAGATGGGCCTGTGGGTCCAGCCCCACATTCACGAACAGCAGATTCCGCAGTGGATGCACGCCCCTGGACAGGGCCTCCCGACTGGCGGGCTCCACCGGGATGGACAGAAAGGAGCCAAGTGCGTCCAGCATTTCCCGCAGCTCTGCTACTGACGCAGTGCTACTGCCGGCCCGCACATTCAAGCGGGTAGACCGGCTCAGCAGGCCATTGCAGTAGCACCACACCATCAGCTCTGTCAGGTTTCCGGAGCGGCGAATGACCGGTTGCCAGAACGCATCGGATGGGTCTTCAAGGTCCCGGTACAACAACCAGCCCTCAGCCCCGACAGCTCCGCCCTGCTCCGACTGGTGATGAAATGCAAGATTCTCTTCCACAAGAGAGGGTGCCAGCCCGGGATTGATCTGTTCGATCTTGCCGGCCTTGCGCTGGAAAGCGGCGTAGAGCTTACGCCCCAGCAGGTTCATATCGTTACTACTGATAGCGGCACGGGTACCATGATCACGGGCCAGCCGCGACAGCAGACGATAGCTGTGGGTAAGTTCCGCCACTACGGCCCGGCGCAGAGTCACGACATCTTCCGCACGCCAGCGGCTCCGGTTATCCAGATTCTCGACCTCTGCGGCAGACCAGCCCCAGCCTTCAACCAGTGTCCGTAGCAGATCGGTGCGCCAGCCGGAAATCACCTGTCCGGAACGGGTCAGGGGAAGGCCGGCTTTCAGATAAAGGCTCTGGCGAACCAGTGCCAGACGCTCGGGAGCATCTTCCTCAAGCAGCCACTGCTCCAGCCGTTCGTAAAGCAACACATAAGGGTCAAGCCGATCGGGATCTGTAGCCCCGGCATAGACCGCAGCCTTGAAGACCCGGGACAGCAGTGGCTGGGTGTTGCCCCGGGCATAACACTCAATCAGCAGCAGCTTGAGAATAGATTTCCAGGGGGCATCAATGCCTTTGTACAGCTGCCATACGCCGGCGCCGAGAAACTCCTCTTCCGGTATCGACAGCGCCGGCCCGAAATCGATGTACTCATCGCCACGAATGAAACGACAGTCAATCAGTTGCCGCGCGCACTCGTCGTAACGCCCCTCGTCTTCCACAGGAACCAGCCACCACAGGGGATAGCAGCCACCCAGATGAATGCTGGTGCGGTAGAACTCATCCAGCAGGAGATAATGCTGCGCGCTACCGCAGTTCTCACCGGTGACTTCCGCACGCTGACGCCCTGCCCGCCAGTCTGCGGCCGAGAAAACAAATACATGAAGCTCGACACCCAGAGTCGACGCCCAGGCCGAAAGATTCTCCGCCTTGCGTTCAAGACAACGGACACCGCGTTCGGACAGATTCGGACGGTGGCACAACCAGATGTCCAGATCGCTGGCCACTGAATGGCCGAGGGTACCGGGACTTCCCATCAGGAACAGGGCTTCCAGATCAGGCTTCCGGCGCCCCTCATCCTTGAGCGAAAAGGTTCTGGCCAGGCGCCTGGCCGCATTCAGGGTGGGCTCCGTGGGCCGGTAATGGCTCAATCCGTAAGGGCAGTCACTGTCGAGGTAGCCGGGCAGCGACGGGTGATTAAGGTGGAATACCAGCGGCAACACCTCCAGGACCGCCTGCTGACGATAGGTCAGGGCGGAACGGGCGCGCTCCCAGCGCTGCTGATTGACAGCCATGAACCGGTCCCGCAGCTGACGCAGCGTTTTTCGGTCGATACCCTCATCAAAGTCCAGGGCAATGGGAGCGGTATGAATGGTCAAGGTGACTCCGAGGGAGAGGTTCTTTCCGATATCATTATCAGTATGATGGACGCATCGTGGCAAAACCGGCAAAAAAATAAAAGCGGGACTACTTTATAACACCCCGCCAAATCTGGTTGAGGTTATTCTCTCGTGAAAGAGTTTTTTATCCGTCGAGACCGCTCCGACGCACCCCCGGGCAGCGAGCGCCGAACCCTTATCCGCATTGACGATGAGGGCGTCATTGTCTTTGCTGACCACCATTCAGAGGCGGTGCTGGGCTATGATGCCAGCGAACTGGAAGGGCGTAAGGTGCAATGTATTCTTGCCGCCCGCCAGGACGATCCGTTTGCACCGTCCCACCGCCATCGCATTGAAAATGGTGAGTCGATCCTGATTACCTTCCGTCACAAGGAAGGTTTTTTCTTCACTGCCGATCTCAGCCTGCGCATGGACATCCGCGATTCTGATCAGGCCGCCAGTGCCCGCATCAGTCAGCGAGACCACTCTCCAGTGGACCAGCGCCTGATCCGAATGATGGAGACCTCTGCGAATCTGGGGCTCTGGGAACTGGACGTCAACAACAATGAACTGACATGGACAGATGGCATGTATCACCTGCTGGAGTTACGGCCTGGCAGCGAGATCACTCCGGAGCAGGCGCTGTTCTATTGCCAGTCCAGCCAGGGTCGGATCCGTGCGCGGTTCCGGCGCTGCATCCGCAGCGGCCAGCCTTTTTCCCTGACACTGGACCTGTTGACGGCCCGACAGAACATACGCCGGGTCAAACTGACCGGCCGTGCCCTGAAAACCGGCGAACGGATTCAACGCCTTGGTGGAACCCTGATCGACCAGACCCAGGAACAACGCCAGCAACTGGCCATACGGCGCACAGAACAGTTGCTGGGCGCAACCACCAGCGCCACCAGCGACCTTGTGGTCGCTGTAGACCGCGCCCTTAACCTCATGCATTTCAACCAGGCATTTTGCAACCAGTTCGAGCTCACCTTTGGCCAGAAGCCGCAACACGGCAATAATCTGAACACCCTGTTACAGGACTACCCGAATGAACGGCGACTGATTGAACGGCTCTGGACCCGGGCCTTTGAGCGGGAGAGCTTTGTGGTGGAAATGCCATTGGCCCAGCAAAACCGCGAGCTCCCCCTGTACGAGATTCATTATCAGCGGCTCACCAACGAAACGGGCGAGGTCATTGGCGCCGTGCATGTCGCCCGTGACATCAGCGAGCGGCTGCAGAACGCCTCCAACAGCGAATACCGGATCCAGCATGACCCGGTGACCGGCCTGATGAACCGGAAGGCTTTTCTGGCACGCCTGCAGCGAACCCTGGAACACAAACCCAGACGTGAGGGTGGCGACAGCCTCCTGTACCTGGACCTTGACGGATTCGATCACTTCAATGAGATCGCCGGCAGTGGCACTTGCGACCGTTATCTGCGCGAGCTGGCCGGCAACCTGGGAGTCAAGGTCCGGCAGAGGGATGCCCTGGCCCGGCTTGCCGGCGACACCTTTGCCCTGCTGATCGAGAACTGCCCCGAAGCGCGAGCCCGAAAGATTGCCGAAAGCATCCTTGAGTTGATAGAGGGGTTTGTATTTCACTGGAAGGAGAGAAATCTACAGACGACGGCCAGTGGCGGCCTACTCTTCCTCGACGGCGATTCACCCGCCAACCCCGAACAACTGCTGGCCCAGGCAGCGGACCTGTGCCATACCGCGAAAACGTCGGGGCGCAACCGTATCCATGCGGGCCCGGCCATGTCCCGGTCAATGGACGAAGGATCCACCAACGAGGTCCTGGAAAAGATCCGGCAGGCTCTCGATAATGGCCAGGTCCGCCTTGAGTTCCAGTCAATGCGACCGGTGGCAAGTGTCACCTGGGGTGACCATATTGAGATACTCGCACGGATCCCCGGAGAGACGCCGGACAGCCCGCCCCTGACACCGGATGCCTTCCTGCCTGTGGCGGAGCGGTTCGACCTCGCCAAACGCCTGGACCGCCAGGTGATTCGCCAGACCCTGGCCTGGATGGGACAACATCGGCTGCTGGAACCACGCCTCAAATACTGTGGCTTTAACCTGTCCCTGGCCAGCGTGCTGGACGACACCTTCGCCGACTTTATGGAAGACATACTGAAGGACTCGCCATTTGCGCCCGGATGTTTCTGCCTGGAGATCCGGGAAGCCCACGCAACCCAATACCCGGATGACGTAGCGGTACTCTGCGACACCCTCCATCGGGTTGGCTGTCGGGTGGCACTGGATGGCGCGGGGGCATCGGTGGAAAGCTACAGCCTCGCGGCAAAGCTGCCGGTGGACATCATCAAACTCGACCACAAGATCATGCAGCACCTGAACGATGATCCGGTGCAGCAGGTAATGGTGGAGGCACTGCACAAGATCGCAGCGGCTGCGGGCAAGGTGACCGTGGCCACCTTCATCGAGAATGATGACACCTTGCGCAAGGTACGAACCCTGGGCATTCACTATGGCCAGGGATTCCGACTCTACCGACCCCGCCCCCTGGAGGAACTGGCGCCGGCAGAGGTCGCCCTGACCACGGGAAAGATCGGTGGCTAGAGCACCTTCCGGGCACGGGCCACGGCGGCGCGGACCTGTTCCGGCGCCGTGCCGCCCAGGTGATTCCGGGCCTGCACCGAGCCTTCCAGCGTCAGCACATCAAACACGTCCTCACCGATAACGTCCGAGAAGCGAGTCAACTCCTCCGTTGTCATTTCTGAGAGATCACGCCCCTCGGCCACGCCAAAGGCCACGGCTTTGCCGACAATCTCGTGGGCATCACGGAAAGCCACCCCTTTTTTCACCAGATAGTCCGCCAGATCGGTGGCGGTCGAGAAACCCCGTTTGGCAGCCACCCGCATGTTGTCGGCCCTGGCTTCGATGGCGGGAACCATGTCAGCGTACGCCTTCAGGCATCCCTTGACGGTGTCCACGGTATCAAACAGCGGCTCCTTGTCTTCCTGATTGTCCTTGTTATAGGCCAGCGGCTGGCTCTTCATCAGGGTCAGCAGGCTGATCAGGTGACCGTTTACCCGGCCGGTCTTGCCACGCACAAGCTCCGGTACATCCGGATTCTTCTTCTGGGGCATGATGGAAGACCCGGTGCAGAACCGGTCAGGCAGGTCGATGAAATCAAACTGGGCGGAGGTCCACAGCACCAGCTCTTCACTGAACCGCGACAGGTGAGTCATCAACAGGGCCGCAAAACTGCAGAACTCGATGGCAAAATCCCGGTCGCTGACGGAGTCCAGGGAATTCTCGCTGGGACGGTCAAAGCCCAGCAGCTTTGCCGTAATGTTTCGATCAATCGGGTAGGTGGTACCCGCCAGTGCTGCCGCGCCCAGGGGCATCACGTTCACCCGCTTGCGGCAGTCCTGCAGGCGCTCGGCGTCCCGGACAAGCATTTCGTACCAGGCCAGCAGGTGATGGCCGAATGTGACCGGCTGTGCGGTCTGAAGGTGAGTGAACCCCGGCATGATGGTTTCAGCCTCACGTTCGGCGAGGTCCAGCAGACCAGCTTGCAGGCGCCGGAGCTCTTCGGCAATAACATCGATTTCGTCACGAAGATAAAGACGGATATCGGTGGCCACCTGATCGTTGCGGCTGCGTCCGGTGTGCAGCTTCTTGCCGGTAATACCGATACGATCCGTCAGGCGCGCCTCAATATTCATGTGCACATCTTCAAGACTGACAGACCATTCGAAGGTGCCCGCTTCAATATCTGCCTTGACCGCTTTGAGGCCTTCAATAATGGTGTCGCGCTCGTCCCCGGTCAGCACGCCAACTTCCGCCAGCATGGTCGCGTGGGCAATGGAACCGGTAATATCGTGATGGTAAAGGCGCTGATCAAAGCCCACGGACGCGGTGAAACGCTCCACAAACGCATCGGTGGGTTCAGTGAAACGACCGCCCCAGGGTTTTTCGGCGCTCTTGTTCTGATCCGTCATGGTCTATCTTTCCTGCTGACAGCCCGGCATCATTCTGCGGGAATGGGTAAATGAAATGTCGCAGGATTATAGCATTCTGCAGCGCACAGTTGCCCTTCTCTGATTCAGGAAAATGGGATTCAGAAGAAGGGTTCCAGGAACAGGTCCAATGGCAGCAAGACAAAACAGGGAACGCCCGGTGCAGGTATCCACAATGAATGACGCCGATTTCTATGTCCCGGACCTGTGCCGGGTACGGGCGGTCTTCATGCTGGTAGTGACCAGTGAACTGCTGGTTCTGGTGCTGTCCATCGTCCAGGCACAAAATCACTGGATTGACTGGAACTACTTTGGATTGCTGTCCCTTTTCGTGCAATGGACGGTGCTGACCAGTGCCGCCCTGATCTGCCTGTTGCGACGCTGGCTCTCGCGCCTGACCATCCCCCGCGCCACCACAGTGATTGTTGCCATCGTGCTGCTGGACGTACTGGCCTTCAGCCTGTTCGCCGACAGTGTCCTGCATCCCCGGCCCGGCGTCGTGGCCTGGCAGGGTGTAGCCAAGAAACTGTTACTGGCATTGCTGATCACACTTATGGTGCTGCGCTACTTTTATCTGCAATTCCAGTGGCAACAACAACGGGAATCGGAAATGCAGGCGCGACTGACAGCCTTGCAGGCCAGGATCCACCCCCACTTCCTGTTCAACAGCATGAACACCATTGCCAGCCTGATATCGGTAAACCCGGAACGGGCAGAGGATGCCGTGCTCGATCTGTCGGAACTCTTCCGCGCCAGTCTTCGCACCGGTGATCGTCTGATCCCCCTATCGGCGGAGCTTGACCTGTGCCGGCGCTACCTGGCCATCGAAAAACTGCGCCTGGAAGACCGGCTGACACTGGACTGGCAGGTTGAAGACGGCCTCGACCAGCAGGCCATTCCACCCCTGACGCTGCAGCCGCTGGTGGAAAATGCCATCTATCACGGCATACAGCCCCGTCCGAACGGCGGCACGGTGAAGATCGAGGCCTATCGCAGGGGGCAGTCAGTTTACCTGATGGTGCAGAATCCGCGACCGGCTCCGGACCATGGCGGCCATGATGGCAACCGCATGGCGCTGGCCAACATTCAGTCACGCCTTCACGCCCTGTTTGGAGAACCCGCCGTGCTGAAACACAGCCACCAGAATGATATATATACCGTCACTCTCCGGCTGCCCTGGCAAAAGGCGAGTGGCAACGGTAAACCCCCAGCAAGGAGTGAATAGGCACACATGGCCGACGCAAACAGCCGCAGCGTACTGATTGCCGACGACGAGCCTCTGGCCCGTGAACGCATCCGCAGGCTGGTGGAAGCCCTGCCAGGTTACGAGGTATCCGGTGAAGCCGGCGACGGCGAGGAGGTACTGGCAAAAATAGCCCAAATGGCTCCGGACATACTCCTGCTGGATATCCGCATGCCGGGAATGGACGGTATGGAAGCGGCTCAGCGAATCACGACGTTGGAGGCGCCCCCGGCCGTTATCTTCTGTACGGCTTACGACCACTACGCCATCCAGGCCTTCGACGTTCATGCGGTTGCATACCTGCTCAAGCCGGTTCGCCGGGAAGCGCTGGCTGATGCCCTGAAGCGCGCAGGCCATATCAATCGTGTGCAATTACAGGCGCTGGCGGGAAAGGAGTCGGGCGCGGATGAACAGCTCGCCATCCGCACTCACCGGGGCACCGAGCTGATCGATATCGGGGGAATCCTGTACTGCGAGGCCGACCAGAAATACGTCACCATCCACCATGTCCGTGGCGAGACAGTTACCGATTACACCCTGAAGGAGCTGGAAAGCACCTATCCCGAGCACCTCCTGAGGGTTCACCGCCACACCCTGGTGGGAGTCAGGTATATCCAGGCATTGCTCAGGAGCCGTGACGGTCAGAATGTAATCAGTCTGACGGAAAATTACGGTCAGCTGCCGGTGAGCAGAAGGCACGCCTCCTCTGTCCGGCAGTGGCTGAAGGAACACCGCCCGGGGTAGTCCTTCCAGCCTCGCTGAAGGGGACATTTGGCTCCACAATTGCCCCCACAAAGGTTACCCTTGGCAAACCATTTATCATCCGGCAATGAGTACCATGTCAAAACGAACCCTTCGTATTGCAACCCGCAGCAGCGCCCTGGCGCTGTGGCAGGCGGAATTCATAAAGTCTGAACTGGAGCGGCTCCACGACAACGTGGAGGTTGAGCTGGTCAAGATCAAAACCCAGGGCGACAAGATCCTGGATGTACCGCTGGCCAAGATCGGTGGCAAGGGCCTGTTCGTCAAAGAGCTGGAAGAGGCCATGCTGGCCGGCCAGGCCGACCTGGCCGTGCACTCCATGAAGGATGTCCCCATGGAGTTTCCGGAAGGGCTTGGGCTGGTAGCCATCTGTGAGCGGGAAGATCCCACTGACGCCTTCGTCAGCAATGACTACGAAAACGTGGATGCGCTCCCCCATGGCGCCGTTGTAGGCACTGCCAGCCTGCGCCGGGAGGCCCAGCTCCGTGCCTACCGGCCAGACCTGGAAATCCGCACCCTGCGCGGTAACGTCAACACCCGTCTGGCGAAGCTCGACGCCGGTGACTACAACGCCATTGTATTGGCCAGCTCCGGACTCAAGCGCCTCGGCTTCCACGATCGTATCCGCTACAGCCTGCCGGACAGCGTATCCCTGCCCGCCGTGGGCCAGGGCGCACTGGGCATCGAATGCCGACTGAACGACGCCGAACTGATCAGCATGCTGGAACCCCTCGATCACCTGGACACCTCGGATCGGGTCAAGGCCGAACGGGCTTTGAACCGTCGCCTGCAGGGTGGCTGCCAGGTACCCATTGCCGCGTACGCGCTGCTGGAAGACGATGACACCCTCTGGCTGCGGGGCCTGGTAGGAGCCGTGGACGGCACCCAGGTGTTCCGGGTGGAAGGACGGGCTCCGCGCAGCGAAGGCGAACGCCTTGGCCGCGAGCTGGCAGAAGACCTGCTTGCCCTGGGTGCAGACAAGGTGCTGGCTGAAATATATGGCCACACGCCAACCTGACGCCCTGCCCCTTGAAGGCCGGCGGATCCTGATCTGTCGGCCACAGCCCGAGGCGGACCGACTGGCCACAGCGTTTCGTGATGCCGGTGCAGACGCACGGGCGCTTCCGCTTATTACCCGGGAACCTCTTCCGGAAGACCCCGCCACCCGCACACTCATCCTGAACCTGGATGAGTTCAGCCATGTGATTGCCGTCAGCCCCTATGCTGCCAACCTGCTGCTGGAGTGGCTGGATACCTGGTGGCCACAGACGCCTGCAGGCATTCACTGGTATGGGGTCGGAGCAGGGACCGCTGCGGTGCTGGCCAGCCATGGACTGAACCCCCTGCAGCCGGAAACCGGCCATACCAGCGAAGATTTGCTACAGTTGCCGGAGCTGGCCACGCTGGACCATGAGAAGGTTCTGGTAGTGCGGGGCGAGGAAGGTCGCGAGCTAATCCCGCAGACTCTGGAAAACAGGGGGGCGAGAGTGACCATGCTGCCACTTTATCGCCGGTACTGCCCCAACTATGATAAAGACACGCTGAAAGCGATGCTGAACGATTTTTCCCCCGAGGCCATCGTCACACTGTCGGGAGAAACATTGAACAATCTCATCGCACTAAGTGAAAATACCGGCCATAATCTTGAAGATACTTTGCTGGTTGTCCCCGTCGAGCGGATTGCCGAACAAGCACGTCAGGCCGGCCTGCGGCGAACGTGCATACCAGGAAGCCTTGCCGATAGCACAATTGTGGCTGCAGTTGCCAGACAACTTGCCAGCGTGGACGGTGGCTCCGGAAACACCAAGTAAGGATGCCCGTGACAGAATCAAAAGCTCAACTGCCCGCCCCGATCGCAAAGCCCCAGCAAACACGGCAACGGCTGTGGCCCCTCTGGATTATCACCCTGCTGGCCCTTGCCCTGGCAATAGCACTGGCGCTATGGAGCTGGCAGCAGTGGAACAACTACCAGTCACTTCAGCAATCCATCACCAGCCTGGAAAGCGAGACCGAGCAACTGGACCGCATGTACGGCCAGTCCGGCAACGAGCAGAGCCAGCGCCTGCAGACCCTGGAAGAAAAACTCTCGGAACAGCGTGAACTGATCGCCACCCAACAGCGCCAGATTGACCACAATGCCCGCGAACTGCTGGAAGCCGGCAACCGCACCCGCACCGACTGGCTGCTGGCGGAAGCAGAATACCTGCTGCGGATCGCCAACCAGCGCCTGATGATTGAGAAAGACATCCGCGGTGCGCTGGCAGCACTGGAGTCCGCTGACGAAGTGCTGACAGAATCTGACGATATCGGCGTTTATCCCGTTCGCCAACAGCTGGCCAAAGAAATACTCGCTCTCAAGGGCCTTGCCGATGTCGACCGCACCGGGCTCTACCTGAAGCTGGAGGCGGCTATCGACAGCATCCACCAGCTAACCGACAACGCCCTTGTCCATGACCGTGCTCCCGGTTTTACTGGCGGCAGCGACAGCCAGGAAAGCGCAAACACCCAGCCGGGGCTGGTCGCTGAAGCATGGCATGAGGTCAAGCAAACCCTGTCACAGGTGGTTGTGGTCCGCAGGATGGATGAGCCGGTCAAACCCCTTCTTTCCCCGGAACAGAGTGCCTATGCCCGGCTCAATATCCAGCTGATGCTCGAAGAGGCGGAGCTGGCGGTGCTGCGCGGCCATCAGGAGCTGTATAGCCGGGCCCTCACCAAGGCCAGCAACGCCATCAACAACTGGTACGACAGCAGCAACCCCCGCATCATCGCCCTTTCCAGGACCCTGGAAGAACTGTCCGAAAAGAATGTTGACCCGGAACTGCCAGACATCAGCCAGTCGCTGCAATTGCTCAAGGCCCGGCTGGCCGGACGGCTCGACAATGGCGATGAAGAGACCCGGGACAACAACAGCAGCGATGAACAGGGAGATGCCTCATGATCCGCATCCTGCTGATCATCCTGGTTGCCCTGTTGCTGGGCACCGCCCTTGCCATGGGGCTGCAGTACGACCTGGGCTATATCCGCATCAGTCTGGGCAACTACCTGGTGGAAACCAACTTCTGGATTGGCCTGGCACTGCTGGTGCTGCTCGTTGTGGGTTCGGTGCTGGTCATCAACATGTTTCGCCGCCTACGCCACGGCACTGGCATGGTCGCCAACTGGCTGGCCCGCAGTAACGAGCGCCGTGCCCGCCGCCGCACCACCCAGGGCCTGCTGGCCCTGGCAGAAGGCAACTGGCCCCGAGCGCGCAAATTACTGACCTCATCCGCGGAACACGCGGACACCCCACTGATCAACTACCTGGCCGCCGCCCAGGCCTCGTTCGAGTCAGGGGATCACGAAGCCGTTGACGAACTGTTGCGTAAAGCTTTCGAGAGCACTCCCGGCTCCGACATGGCCGTGGGCATTACCCAGGCCCAGCTGCAACTGGCCGGCAACCGGCTGGAGCAGGCCCTGGCGACACTGTTGAGACTGCGCAAGCAGGCCCCCCATCACCCGTTCGTGCTCAAGCTGCTGAAAAATACCTACGTGCGCCTGGAAGACTGGCGTGAACTTTCCCGCCTTCTCCCGGAAATCCGCAAGCGCAACCTGATGGAGAGCGAAGAGCTGGGCGATCTGGAACGACGGGTCTGGCACAACCTGCTGCAGAGTGCAGCCGAGGAGTGCCGACGGCATTCCGGTGAGCCGACTGCGTCCCTGGAGCCACTGACCCGGTTATGGGACGAACTGCCCGGCTTTCTCCGCCGCGACGAGCACACTATCCGCGAATACGCACGCCTTCTGGCGGAACTGGGCGACGAAGCCCAGGCAGAAACGCTTTTGCGGAAGGTGTTGCGCAATCACTGGGGTGACGACCTGATCAACCTGTACGGTCGCGTGAAAGGGCTGAAACCCGACGAACAACTGCTGGTTGCTGAACAGTGGCTGAAAGACCGCCCCAATAATCCGGAACTACTGCTGGCCCTTGGGCGACTGAGCCTGCGCAATGAGCTCTGGGGCAAGGCCCGGGAATACTTTGAAACCAGCCTGAAACTACGCCGCAGCCGTGAAACCATGGCCGAGCTGAGTCGTCTGAATGCCCACATGGGGGAAGGTGAGAACAGTGTGAAGCTGTTGATGCAGGGGCTGGTCAAGGACAGTGGGTTGCCGGACTTGCCGATGCCCAAGGCTTGAAGTCACCGGGAACACCCGTAGGTCGGATTAGCGAAGCGTAATCCGACACCATATTCGGATATTGCCGCCATTTGTCGGATTACGGCTTCGCCTAATCCGACCTACGTAGGTTCGTCGCAAAATCCGATAACGGCGGTATCAGATCGGGCACGGGGTGGGGTGCCTTTTCTGGCGGGAAAAGGTGTCTGAGCGAAGCGAGTTCTTTTCCCATAAGAAAAGGTACCCCACCTCGGGACCCGCCCCCTACTCAGCAGGCTACCTGAACTCAGGCTTACACCTACTCACCCCCTGGGCGCGTATTCCAACACATCAGAAAAAAACGCCTCCGGCGGCAACCCGGCTTCAAGCAACGCATCCATCAATGTATAAACCATCGTCGGCGAACCACTGGCGTGGACTTCCACGTTATTCCAGTCCAGGCCTGAAGCCAGCACCGTGCGCACCAACTGATCATGGTGTCCGCTCCACTCGTTATCCTCGTCATCCCCTACCACTGGCAGGAAGGTAAACGGTGGCCATTCTTCCTCCCACGTCTGGGCGAGAGATCGCAGATACATATCTTCGTGGCGACGAACGCCCCAGTAGAACTTTACCGGCTTGTCGTAGGAAGTTTCCCGCAGATAATCCACCAGGCTTTTTACCTGGGCAAAACCGGTTCCGGCCGCTACCAGCAACAAAGGTTTGTCGGGAGCCGAGGCCAGGCAGGCACGGCCATGGGGTAATTCAACGGTGACTTCGCCGCCGGACGTGAGCGCATCAATCACCTTCTGGGCTGAGACCCATTCCGGCGTGGCCTGGATGTGCAGCTCGATCAACTCTGCCGTGGGGCTGCTGGCAATGGAGAAGTAGCAGGGATCAGCATCCGGCAGGTTCACAGAAAGGTACTGTCCGGCGTGGAACGACAGCTCCCGGCGACGGGGCAGTTGCAGTTCCACACAATATACGTCGTGGTTGATGGAGCGAACGTCCACCACCTTTGCCTGGAACTTGCGGGGCTTGTTGTCTCCGGGGGCCATAACGGCTTCTATCTCCAGTTCTAGGTCACTGAGCGCAAGGGTTCGACACATCATCAGGCGCCCGGTGACCGGAATTGTATGTTGATTGCGGGTGTTCAGGGCTTTGCCGCTTAGCAGGCGTGCCTCACAGAGTTCACACACACCATTTCGGCACGCCGCTGGGACGGCGATACCTGCGCCGCCAGCCGCCGCAAGAAGTGTTTCACCGGCAGCGGCGGTATACGATAAGGCCGCCGGCGCCAATTGAATACGAAACACATCGCTGGCCATATCAGTCGGGGCGTTCGGGCGAAACTTCAATCCCCAGGCTGTCCCAGATGTCGTCAACACGCTTCTTCACATCGTCTGACATGGTAATGGGTGTGCCCCACTCCCGGTCGGTTTCACCCGGCCATTTGTTGGTGGCGTCCATACCCATCTTCGACCCCAGCCCTGACACCGGCGAGGCGAAATCCAGATAATCAATGGGGGTGTTCTCCACCAGGGTTGTATCCCGGGTCGGGTCCATGCGCGTTGTCATCGCCCAGATCACATCCTTCCAGTCCCGCGCGTTTACGTCGTCGTCGGTGACAATCACAAACTTGGTGTACATGAACTGCCTCAGGAACGACCATACCCCCATCATCACCCGCTTTGCATGGCCGGGGTACTGTTTCTTGATGGTCACCACTGCAAGACGGTACGAGCAACCCTCTGGCGGCAGGTAAAAATCCACGATCTCGGGAAACTGCTTCTGCAGGATGGGAATAAACACTTCATTCAGTGCCACCCCGAGAATTGCCGGTTCATCGGGCGGACGACCGGTATAGGTGCTGTGGTAGATCGGGTTCTTGCGGTGAGTCATCCGCTCCACGGTAAACACCGGGAACTGATCCACTTCGTTGTAGTAGCCGGTGTGGTCCCCGAACGGCCCTTCAAGCGCCATGTCATCCGGGTATATAAAGCCCTCCAGCACAATCTCGGCGCTGGCCGGCACCTGCAGATCGCTGAGGCCACATTGCACCAGCTCCGTTCGACCACCCCGCAGCAGGCCTGCAAAGGCATACTCGGAGAGCGTGTCGGGCACCGGCGTCACAGCCCCCAGAATCGTCGCAGGATCTGCGCCCAGGGCTACCGCCACAGGATAGGGTTTACCAGGATTGGCTTTCTGGAACTCCTGGAAGTCGAGTGCGCCGCCACGGTGACTGAGCCAGCGCATGATCAAACGATTACGACCGATTACCTGCTGCCGGTAAATGCCCAGATTCTGGCGCTCCTTGTTCGGCCCGCGGGTAATCACCAGCGGCCAGGTCACCAGAGGCCCGGCATCCCCGGGCCAGCAATGCTGCACCGGTATCTGGTACAGATCCACCTGGTCTTTTTCAATGACGACATCCTGGCAGGGCGCCGAGCGAAGCACCTTGGGGCTCATGCGCATCACCTGCCGGAACATAGGCAGCTTTTCGATGGCGTCCCTGAAGCCTTTGGGGGGATCCGGTTCTTTCAGAAAGGCCAGCAGTTTGCCGATATCCCGCAGTGCGGTAACACTGTCCTGCCCCATTCCCATGGCCACGCGCTTTGGCGTACCAAACAGGTTGGCCAGCACGGGCATGTCATAACCTTTGGGGTTCTCGAACAACAGCGCAGGGCCACCTGCCCGCAACGTGCGGTCGCAGATTTCGGTCATTTCCAGGTGGGGGTCCACTTCTACTGAAACCCGCTTCAGCTCACCGAGCTTTTCAAGCTGGTCTATGAAGTCTCTCAGGTCGTTGTATTTCATCGGCTGCTCCGGTTGATTCCGGCATTGTACGCGAATTCTGTGGTTTTGGTTCGGCTTGGGCGCAGGAACAGGGCGGGGTAATCAGTACGGGCGCGCAAAGAGCCGGATCGGCAACGCCGGGGATCTTCTCCCCGGACCGTGCATTGCCAGGGATGGCAATGCCGAGCCCCCATGGATGGGTTCACGGCGTGTCCGGGGAGAAGATCCCCGGCGTTGCAAGCCCCCCAGGCCAGTGCGCAAAGGGGGCCAGAGCCAGCACTTACCGACGCTTCATCGAGTCGAAGAACTCGGCGTTGGTCTTGGTTTCCTTGAGCTTGTCCAACAGGAACTCGATGGCAGCGGTGTCGTCGTCCATGGAGTGGAGAAGCTTGCGCAGAATCCAGACCCGCTGGATATCCGCTTCGCTCATCAGCAGATCCTCACGGCGCGTGCCGGAGCTGCGGATATTGATCGCCGGATAGACACGCTTCTCGGCAATTTTGCGATCCAGGTGGATCTCCATATTGCCGGTGCCTTTGAATTCCTCGTAGATCACCTCGTCCATCTTGGAACCGGTGCTGACCAGCGCCGTCGCCAGGATCGTCAGGCTTCCGCCTTCTTCCACGTTACGGGCCGCGCCAAAGAAACGCTTGGGCTTCTCCAGAGCGTGGGCATCAACACCGCCGGTCAATACTTTTCCGGAAGAAGGGATAACGGTGTTGTAGGCCCGGGCCAGGCGGGTAATGGAATCCAGCAGGATCACCACGTCCTTCTTGTGCTCTACCAGACGCTTGGCTTTCTCGATGACCATTTCCGCCACCTGGACGTGACGGGCCGGTGGCTCGTCAAAGGTGGAAGCGATGACTTCGCCGCGCACGGTGCGCTGCATCTCGGTCACTTCTTCCGGGCGTTCGTCAATCAGCAGCACCATCACGTGGCACTCCGGATTGTTGCGGGTAATGGACTGGGCGATGCTCTGCATCAGCAATGTTTTACCGGCCTTGGGTGGCGATACAATCAGTCCACGCTGGCCTTTACCAATTGGAGAAACCAGGTCGAGCACCCGTGAGGAGAGATCCTCGGTGCTGCCATTGCCCGCCTCGAGCATCAGACGCTCGTCAGGGAACAGAGGGGTCAGGTTCTCAAACAGGATCTTGTTACGGGCGTTATCCGGTTTGTCGAAGTTGATTTCGCTGACTTTCAGCAGAGCGAAATAACGCTCGCCGTCTTTCGGCGGCCGGATCTTGCCCGCAACCGTGTCACCGGTACGAAGGTTGAAACGGCGGATCTGGCTGGGCGACACATAAATGTCGTCCGGTCCGGCCAGATAGGATGCGTCTGCGGAACGCAGAAAGCCGAAGCCATCCTGCAGAATTTCCAGTACGCCGTCGCCGTGAATGTCTTCGCCGCTTTTGGCATGCTTCTTCAGGATGGTGAAGATCACATCCTGCTTGCGCGAACGAGCCAGGTTATCGAGGCCCATCTCTTGCGCAATTTCGAGCAATTCGGGCATGGAATTCTGCTTGAGTTCAGTAAGATTCATAGTTTATTAGATTGTCAGGAATGGAAGTAAACGGATATTGGAATGACAGGGATGCCCCTGAACGGATTGATCGGGTACACGTTGAACTTGGTGCTGGCCAGATGGAGCAACCGGTGTAGATGAAGTCCGGAAAAAACTGAAGCCAGAGACAGGAAGAACAACCGTTCGCCGGGCAAGACGGATCATCAGTCACCTTGCGTACCAATGTCAAGTGATGTCGGCCACTTTTGAAACGATTTGCGTATTTCAGGCCTTCTCCGCGGCCCCGGACGCAGGTTCCCCTCCCCCTGAAGGGTTACTCCCCTTCCATTACGCAGCACAGTTCCCGATACTAGTATGGTGACTTTATAAGACGCCGGAGACCATCCATGAGTAGCGACACCACAAGTGAGCTGAAACCCCTGAATATTGGCCTGTTAACCGTGTCTGATACCCGTGGAGTGGCGGAGGATACATCGGGACAGTTTCTGGAGAACAGCCTGATTGAAGCAGGCCACAAACTGGTTGCGCGCCGCATCCTGCCGGACGATGTTTACCTGGTGCGGGCACTGATATCCAGCTGGGTTGCAGACCCGGGCATCAACGCCGTGCTCATTACCGGCGGCACCGGCTTCCACGAGCGGGACAGTACACCGGAAGCCGTTACCCCATTGCTGGACAAGGTCATCGAGGGATTTGGCGAGGAATTCCGCCGCCTGTCCGCCAGCGAAATCGGCTCCTCAACCATTCAGTCCCGGGCCTTCGGTGGGATGGCCAATCACACTGTTATTTTCTGTCTGCCTGGCTCCACCGGCGCCTGCCGCACGGGCTGGAACGGAATTCTGAGCTCGCAGCTGGACAGCCGCCACGGCCCCTGCAATTTCTCGGCCCTGGCGCTGAGAAAGCCGGAGCTTCCTTTCAGCCGGATTAACGACGTCATTGGCGAGCGTTCGGAGCGATAATCCATGGTAAGTTCAGACCTGACACCCGTTGATGATGCCATTGACCATCTCGTTGGACAGGCCCGCCCGATTGCACGTACGGAAACGGTGGCGCTGGCGGACAGCCTGGACCGGGTTCTGGCGAGAGACTATATGGTGCCGGCAGATGTGCCGCCGGCAGATAACAGCGCTGTGGATGGCTACGCTGTGCGTGCCGGCGATCTTTCCGGCGAGGGTCCGTTACCGGTGTCCGGACGGGTCGCTGCCGGCGAAGCCCCCGGCGACCTCAAGCCCGGTACAGCGGTGCGTATTTTTACCGGCTCGGAAATTCCCTCGGGCGCGGATTCGGTCATCATGCAGGAGCGCATCACCCTGTCCGATGATGGTATTACCGTCAATGCTCCCGTGAGCGAAGGCCAGAACATCCGTCGTCAGGGTCAGGATCTGACCCGGGGCGAACTGGCGCTGGCGAAGGGCACAAAGATCCGCGCCCAGGAGATGGGCCTGCTGGGCTCCATCGGTGTGGCAGAGGTTTCCGTTTACGAAAAGCTGAAAGTTGCCATTCTCACTACCGGTGACGAGCTGGTGGATCCCGGGCAGCCACTGGGGCCCGGACAGATTTACAACTCCAACCGTTTTACAATGCTTGGGCTACTGGCAAAAGCAGGCTGCGAGGTGTCCCTCTGTGAAACTCTGAGGGACACACGCGAAGCGACTCGCAGCACACTCGAGCGGGCCGCGGCCGAAGCCGACCTGATCATCACCAGCGGCGGCGTATCGGTGGGTGAGGAAGACCACGTAAGAGCCGTACTGGAGGAATCTGGCCAGCTGTCTCTGTGGCTCATGGCCAGCAAACCCGGCAAACCCATGGCTTTCGGTTCGATCGGCGGGACCCCGGTGCTGGGCCTGCCAGGTAACCCGGCGGCCGTGCTGGTCACCTTTCTGGTGGTGGGCATGCCGTTTATTCGTGCCTGTCAGGGCCGGGGCGTCATTACAGGCCTTGGCGAACGCTTACCTGCCGGCTTCTCAACAGAGAGCACATCGGTTCGTCGGCAGTATATTCGTGCCCGCAAGAGCATGGGCGATCATGGACCGGTGGTCACCGCCTATTCCAACCAGAGCTCCGGCGTGCTGAGCTCCGCATGCTGGGCCGACGGGCTGGCCGTGGTACCGGAAAATGAGATCATTGGTCTGGGAGATTCGGTGACCTACTACTCGTTTGCAGAACTGCTGGAGTGAACATGGCCGGGGACAACACCATTACCGTGAAATTTTTTGCCCGCCTGCGGGAAGAGCTGGACACTGCCACGCTGAATGTGGATGCCAGGCCCGGGCTTACGGCCGGTCAGCTACTGCATGAACTGGCCGCCAGGGGCGGAAACTGGACACAACTTGATGGCGCGCAACCAGTGATGATTGCGGTGAACCAGGTAATGACAAAACCGGACAGAGAGCTGCAACCCGGTGACGAGGTGGCTTTTTTCCCGCCGGTAACAGGGGGCTGATGTGATTCGTGTCCAGCAACAGGATTTTGATCCTGCCGAGGAATACCGTGCACTTCGCGATAGCGGCTCCGGTACCGGAGCAATTGCGACCTTTACCGGTCTGGTCCGTGACAGCGGCGACATGAAAGGCGTGACCGGGCTGTTTCTTGAGCACTATCCGGGAATGACAGAGCAGGTTATCGAGGGGCTGGTCAATGAGGCGTCACAGCGCTGGGACGTGCGTGAAGCCCGGGTTATTCACCGCGTGGGGTTGCTGGCACTGGCGGAGCAGATTGTGTTTGTCGGGGTATGCAGTGCCCACCGCGGGGATGCCTTTGCGGCCTGTGAGTTCATCATGGACGCTCTGAAGACGTCTGCACCTTTCTGGAAGAAGGAAATTACCAGCGACAGCGAGCACTGGGTTGAGCAGAAGGCTGCTGACCTGGATCGCAGTCAGAGCTGGGAGTAGTCCTCGGAACCTTTTGACCAGACGGCAAGCAATGCCACCCTTCTTCCGAAAAACGCTGTAAATACATCCTTGTACGCTTGGGCTCCGCCATCCATGGCTCCGCACATTTTCGGAAGAAGGGTGGCATTGCCTGCCTGATCCAGAGTTGCCTTCCAGATCGTTCTTAGTAATTTGCGGCAATAAAAAACCGCCCGTGAGCGTTTGCTCAGGGGCGGTTCTGGCCGTTGGCAGCTATCAGAGATTGCTGTCCAGGAAAGCAGCCAGTTGCGACTTGGACAGTGCGCCCACTTTCGTGGCGTCCACGTTGCCGTTCTTGAACAGCATCAGCGTGGGAATACCGCGGATATTGAACTTGGGCGGTGTCTGCTCGTTTTCGTCGATGTTCAGTTTGCAGACCTTCAGTTTGCCTTCGTACTCTTCAGCCATTTCTTCCAGCACCGGTGCAATCATCTTGCATGGGCCGCACCACTCGGCCCAGTAATCAACCAGTACCGGCACGTCTGACTGCAGCACTTCCTTCTCAAAGGAGGCATCTGTAACGTTTACAATATTTCCGCTCATTTCATTTTCCCGATTCGTGCATCTGCCGGCGTTAACCGCCCGGCTGATGTTGTTGACTGTCGTTGGCGGTTACCGCGCAGGTGCATGGTAACCGTTCACCGTGATCATTGTACGCAATACTTTACGCGATTGGTCAGGCGGATGTGAAGCGCTTCCTGCCTGCCGGACACTTCGGATTACACTGACCAGTGGTGCACCATTGCGTTACACGGCATATCGCTTATAGTAATCACCAGGTTTGGCGGTTTCCCCCCCGCCATCCCGTTGGCACTGATTATAACGCAACAGTTGTCGGGGTTTTCCCCGCACGACTTATCAAGCTCCCTTCCCTCTATTCAGGGCCTGGCATAAGGAATTCAATACACGTGACGGCCAACTCCCCCGCCACATCGCCAGAACTGCTCGCAGCAATTGATATGGGCTCCAACAGCTTCCACATGGTGGTCGCACGCCTTGTTCACGGAGAAATACGAACCCTGGAAAAGATGGGCGAGAAGGTCCAGCTTGGTGCCGGCCTGGACAGATACAACCGTCTGACCGAGGAAGCCCAGGAGCGGGGCCTTGCCTGCCTGAGCCGGTTTGCCCAAAGACTGCGGGGCATGCCACCGGAAGCCGTTCAGGTGGTGGGCACCAATGCCCTTCGGGTGGCGCGCAACACCCAGGAATTCATGGCCCGGGCAGAAGAAGTGCTGGGATATCCGGTGGAGATCATTGCCGGCCGGGAAGAAGCCCGCCTGATCTACCTGGGCGTCTCCCACACCCTGTCGGATGACAGCGGCCGGCGCCTGGTCATTGATATCGGCGGCGGCAGCACCGAGTTCATCATCGGGGAGCGTTTCGAGCCCCAGGATCTGGAAAGTCTGCACATGGGCTGCGTGTCGTTCCGCAACCGTTACTTCCCGGATGGCAGAATTACCCGCAAGCAGATGGACAGGGCCGTTACCCACGCTGAGCAGGAGCTGCTCAACATCCGCCAGCACTTCCGCAACAAGGGTTGGCAAAGTGCCGTGGGTTCGTCCGGCTCAATCAAGGCTATTGCCAGTGTGCTGGCCAGCCTGAAAATTACTGATGGCACCATCACCGCCGACGCAATGACCGAGCTCAGGAAACGGCTGGTGGATATGGGCAAGGTGGAGAAGCTTGGTGACCTTGGCGTGCGCGCCGACCGCCAGAGCATTTTCCCGGCCGGATTCGCGATCCTGATGGGGGCTTTCCAGTCGTTACAGATCACGGAAATGGCCTTTGCGGATGGCGCCCTGCGGGAGGGCCTGCTCTATGATATTGCCGGGCGCATTCAGCATGAAGACGTGCGGGAGCGGACCATTCAAGCCCTGCAGGAGCGTTACCACGTAGACCAGGAACATGGCAGTGCCGTGGAGGAAACCGCTATCGCTGCCTGGCGGCAGGTCGCTGATGCCTGGGGACTGAACACGGCGGCTGATGAGGAGGTCCTGCGCTGGGCCTGCCGGCTGCACGAAATCGGCCTGACCATTTCCCACAGCCAGTACCACAAACATGGCGCTTACCTGTTGCGCTATTCTGACCTGCCCGGCTTCAGCCAGCAGTTCCAACGCGATCTGGCGACGCTGGTCCGCGGCCACCGGCGAAAATTCTCTTCCGCCATTTTTGAAGGGCTGGACCCGGAAGACATTCCCCGCTTGCGTTACCTCTGCGTGCTCGTTCGGCTGGCCGTGCTGCTGCAACATCCCCGAAACCATGAGCAACCACCAGAGTTCCACCTGTACCCGTCAAGCAATGGTCTGGCCGTGGAATTCACCTCTGGCTGGCTTGATGACCGCCCTCTCACACTCGCCGACCTCGAAAACGAGCGCGAGTACCTGGACAAACAGGATTTCAGGCTTGAGGTAAAGGTCTAGGTCGCCAGCTCCGCTTCCAGATCTTCTACGGTTTCGCTGATCTCGAGCCATTCCGCCTCCACCTCCGCGAGCCGGCTTTTGGCAGTCGCCTGCTGCCCCAGCAGCTCCTTCAGCTTCTGCTTGCCCTGGTCCGCATAGAGGTCAGGATCCGAGAGGTCCTGCTCCAATGTTGCCAGCGTTGACTGAAGCCTGTCCATTTCCTTCTCCAGAGCCGCCTGCTGCTTGCGATAGGGGCTGAGTTTCTGGCGAATCGCCGCTTCGGCCCGCTTACGGGACTTCCGATCATCCGCATTCTCACCTGTGCCGCTGGCCGGATTGCCCGCAACTGAGGACTGGTCACTGCCCCCCGGAGTACCGGCAGACTCGCGCCGGGGCGCTTCCGTTTCATCCTTGCGCCGGTCTGCCAGCCAGCGTTCGTAGTCTTCCAGATCGCCATCGTATTCGGCCACCCGACCGTCGTTTACCAGCCAGAAATTGTCCACGGTATTACGCAGCAGGTGGCGATCGTGTGAGACCACCACAATGGCGCCGTCAAAGTTCTGCAGCGCCATGGTCAGGGCCTGGCGCATTTCAAGGTCCAGGTGGTTGGTAGGCTCGTCCAGCAACAGCAGATTGGGCTTTTGCCAGGCAATGACGGCCAGGGCCACCCGGGCCTTCTCCCCGCCGGAGAACGAGCGTATGGCACTGAGGGCGCCATCTCCGTGGAAATCGAAGCCACCCAGAAAGTTACGGATGCTCTGCTCCGATGCTCTGGGAGAAAGCCGTTGCAGGTGCAGGAAGGGGCTGGCGTCCAGATCAAGGGACTCCAACTGGTGCTGGGCAAAATAGCCGATGGCCAGGTGTTCCCCGGTTGTCCGCTCACCGCGAAGCAGCGTGCTCTCACCGCGAAGGGCATCCATCAGGGTCGATTTGCCGGCGCCATTCGGGCCCAGTAAACCGATACGACTGCCCGGCAGCAGGGAGAGATTGATACCCTCGAGGACAACTGTCTCGCCGTAGCCGGCTGCGCCGTTGCGGATAGAAAGCAACGGGTTGGAAACCTTGTCGGCCACGGGAAACTCGAAGCTGAATGGCGAGTCTACGTGGGCGGGAGCGATTTTTTCCATGCGCTCCAGCGCTTTGACTCGGCTCTGTGCCTGCCGTGCCTTGGTTGCTTTGGCTTTGAACCGGTCGATAAAGCGCTGGATTTCGGCGATCCTGGCCTGCTGGCGCTCATAACCCGCCTGCTGCTGGGCCAGGCGTTCACTGCGCTGCGTTTCGAATGATGAGTAATTACCCGTATAGAGTTCCAGCCGGCGCTGATCAAAATGCACCAGGTGCGTCGCGACACGATCCATGAAATCCCGATCGTGAGAGATGAACAACAGGGTGCCTTCGTACCGCCGCAGCCAGTTCTCCAGCCAGAGGCAGGCGTCCAGATCCAGGTGGTTGGTGGGCTCGTCCAGCAACAACAGGTCCGAGGGACGCATCAGCGCCTGGGCCAGGTTCAGGCGTATTCGCCAGCCGCCGGAAAACGAAGATACCGGTCGGTCGGCATCAGCATCCGAAAACCCGAGCCCGCGCAGCAGGATTTCGGCCCTACGTGGCGCGGACCAGGCTTCGTGGACGTCCAGCTCGCCATGAATCCGGGCAACCGTGTGGTCGTCCCCGGCTTGCTCAGCCGCAGCCAGTTCCGCCTCCATTCTGCGCAAGTCGTGATCACCATCCAGTACGAAATCCCGGGCACTGCGGGACGAAGCCGCCACTTCCTGGGCCATGTGGGCAATCCGGCAGCCGCCGGGTAAGGACACGCTGCCCTGCTCTGGTGACAATTGCCCCAGCAATAACTGGAACAGACTGGACTTGCCGGCACCATTGGCACCAACTATTGCCACCCGCTGGCCGGGCTGGATGGTCAGGTTGACGGCTTCTAGCAACCAGACGCCACCACGTTGTAAACTGAGATCGGTTATCGTTAGCATAGCGTAATGGTATCAGGGAACGTTTAATATGGAACCGGCAGGGGCCCTATGTCGTGTAGCGGGAGCAAGATACCTGAGGACATTGATCCGGAAAACCCGTTATGGCGTTTTGCCTGCCGATTCTGGGAGTCTCCACAGTCACGGGACGCATGCCTGGAGCTACAGGACCGAGGCTGGAGTGTTACCAGGATCCTTTGTGCGGCCTGGCTTGCTTCATCAGGACACAGCTTTTCCGGCACGGAGAACGACAGGGTAACCGAATGGCGATGCCAGGTTACAGAGCCAATCAGGTCGGCAAGAAAATACATTACGAAAAACAATCCCTGCACTGTTACTGTGAGGGAGTGTATTGCCCGAAGCGAACTTGAGGCTGAGCGGATTGAGCTGGCCCTGGCTTACCAGGCCCTGACCTCGGAAACACAAACAGGCACCGGCGGGAAGACATTGGCCAGCTTGGCCCGGAATAACCTTCTCGCTGCGGCACCGGAGACGATAATGAATAACGGGACCGGCAGATTGCTGGACACACTTGCCAGAGAGCTGTCGACACTCGTAAAGGGAGATAACAGGCCATGTTGATGAAATGGCTGATCCGGCTGGCCTTTCCTGCACTGGGCGTTCTTGTTGCGCTGATGATATTTGGCCTCAACGATCCTACGGATACGACCACCGAGCCCACCGGAACAGAAGCAAACGCGGACATTCCCTCTTTTGAGGGGCTGGTACCTTCCCCTGTGCCCACTGAGGGCCCTGACATCGTCTTCAAGTGGCAGGACAGCGACGGCAGTTGGCATTACGCCGACTCCCCGCCCCCCCAGGGACCGTGGAATGCGCTTGCCATTGAACGCAGTGACAGCGAAACCGTGCGCCCGCCGGTGGCTGACCCGGAAACCGACTGGCAATCGCCCTACCGGGCACCGTTCTCGCTGTCTCCGGATACCGCAAACAACGGCAGCTAATGCTGCCACTATTCCTCCCTTAACACATGTTCAGTGGCATCTGGCAACAGAACCCGTTACCTTCTGGGCGTCCATAATCATTCAACAGTAACCACACTTAAGGAACAGGCAATGAACAAAACCCTGATCGCACTGGCAGTTGCCGGCGCACTGGTAGGCTGCTCTTCCCAGCAGGATGCCGCCCCGGAAAATCCGTCACTGGAATCCACTGATGAAAAGGTCAGCTATGGCATGGGTCTGGTCATGGGTGAGCGGATGGGCAACGATCTGCCGGATCTGAAAATGGAACAGTTTCTCCAAGGCATCCAGCACGGCCATGCCGGAGACGAAGAACAGACTCGCATGAGCCGGGAGGAAATTCAGGAAGCCCTGATGGCCTACCAGACCCAGCTCCAGGAGCAGGAGTCAGCCCAGACCGAAGAGCTGGCCCAGAAGAATCTCGAAGCCGGAGAACAGTTCCTGGCCGAGAACGCCGAACGTGAAGGGGTTGAAACCACCGAATCCGGCCTGCAGTACGAAATACTTGAGGAAGGCAACGGAGAGAAACCGACTGCCGAAGACCGTGTCCGGGTTCATTACACCGGCGAACTGATCTCTGGTGAGGTATTCGACAGCTCCCGCGAACGCGGCGAGCCGGTCACCTTCGGCCTGAACCAGGTGATCCCGGGCTGGACAGAGGGCCTGCAGCTGATGTCTGAAGGCAGCAGGGCAAAACTCTACATTCCCGCAGAGCTGGCTTATGGCCCGGGTGGAAACCAGAGAATCGGGCCTAATGAAACGCTGGTGTTTGACGTGGAATTGCTGGAAATCAACCCGGAATAATCACTCCGGAGCACTCGCTTCCCCCCACCTCATCCGGTGAGGCCGGGGGAAGTATCCAGCCATCCCCGATCAGGCCGAAGACATGACCTTCTCGGCGTGGGCATTGTGAAGATGTTCAATCAGGAAGTCTTCCATCTCAAAACGGCTCTCGAGGGTTTCCCCCAGCTCAGAAAGCTGCTCGAACAACTCCCGAATTTCGCCTTCAGTCAGTGACTGGCCGTCAAGGCGGTCATTGAAGTTCAGTGCCGTTTCCGTGGTTTGCTCAATCTTCGGATACAGCTTTGCCACCAGTTCCAGGCCGCCGTCATTGAATTCCCTGGCCTCCTGCACCAACTGTTCGTAAATCTCGAAATGCCCGGCCGACACATAGTCCACCAGCACCTCGCAGAGCTTCACGAACTTTGTGCGAAGTGCATCTGTTTGCGAATAGTCCGTGGCACCCGACAGTTCACAGTAGTGCACCAGCAGTTCCTGCCTTTCCTTAAGCCAGCGGTCAATCAGTTCGCTGACACCACCCCAACGCTCCCTGGCATTACGGCAATTCTCCAACATGACGCCTATCTCCGGTTACCGGCTTCTGGTTTGATTTTTTTATGTCGAGACTCAAGTTACCCCATGCCGGCAGTCTGTCGCAACCGTTTCAGCCCTGTATCCAGTCAGACTTTTTGCGGGGCCGGAACAGCATGACCAGCCCGGTAATCACCAGCACAGTGAAAAACACAGCGGTCCACCCGGGAATACTGAGCCCAAGGAAACGCCAGACCACTTCGGCGCAGTCACCAGTTCCCCGAAGAGCCGTGGCAAGCACCTCCATCCAGGGCAGTACATCCAGCATATACTCCACAGATGGCCCGCAGGCCGGAACCTGATCGGCCGGCAGATTCTGCAGCCAGAGCTGTCGTCCTGCCACACCCAGTCCTGCTCCGGCCGTTACCACAAGGAAGAAACCATAGACCCTGACCCCAAAACCCTGGGGGCCATGCAGAGCTGCCAGCAGGCTGACCAGGCCGGCACCCATAAAGCCAAACCGCTGCAACCAGCATAGCGGGCAGGGCTCCAGCCCCATGAAATGCTCCATGTAAAAGGCCACGCCAAGCAACCCGGCACAAATCAGGAATATCAGGAAAAAAACGGCTCTGGAATTCAAATGCACACCTCTGAGAAACAGTCGGGCCAGATAGTTCATTCCACCATGGCGGTGGAACCACCAGATGCTGCAACCCCGCATTGACCCTGCTATTCTCCCAGCATCGGTGGTGCCTGCAGGCGCCCAGCCACTTAACCTTAAACCAATATGAACTTCAAGCCTATGACACTTAAGCCAAAGCACCTCTTGCTGGCTCTGATGATGGCCCTGCCGCTGGCCTCCACGACCTTTGCCCAGGAGGATGGAGAAGCGGACCAGGAGCAGGAACAACAGCAGGAACCGGGCATAACTGACTACATCGAAATGGAGCCCCCATTCGTGACTCATGTCGGAGAACCCGACACCAAGCTGACCTACCTCAAGGCAGCCGTCACGATACGGGCCTCCAGAGAAACCACCCGCCCGGCAGTGGAAGCCCATATGCCAAGACTACGCCATGAACTGGTCATGCTTTTCGGTGAGCAGACCGACACCGACAGACTGTCGAGCAACGAAGGGCAACAGGCATTGCGGGAAGCGGCTGCAAGCAGGATCAATGCAGTGTTGGAGGAACAACAGACCGGTGAAAGCATCACCGGGGTGTTATTTACCGAGTTTGTTGTTCAGAAATAGCTGCCGGCAAAGCGGCTTTGATCAGGCAATTCTGGAGAACAGGTCATTCGAGGGCTGCGCCTCCCCGGCCACCTGTTCGGCGTCTTCCCAGCCTGCCTCCCAGGCCGCGATCACCACATCACCACGGTACGGACAACGGCTGCGCTCCATCCCCATGGAAGCAGCCATGTAGCCCTGGCGGTAGGCTTTGTTCAGGGATTCCACATCCCATCCCAGCTTGATGTCTCTGGCCATGTCGGTTCTCCATTTACCTGTGCAGCCACCACCAAACGGTGCCTTTCTGTTTACAGAAATTAACAGTGCAGGTAGAACCTGACAAACTTTTGTTACGTTTCTGTGCGACAGGTCCGCAGCAAATGTGAAACCGGGAGGATGCTCTCAATACCGGCCTACGATTGCTGGTATTGCTCGAGAAACTCGCTGAAAGGCTGGGTGTCGTTCTGCTCCATGACAGCCTGCTCTGCAAGTGAGTCACTGCTCATTTTGCGGAACGCAACCATCACCTCGTCTGGCAGCCCCTCATCCCGCAATGTCTGCTGGTGGCGCTGGGAGATCTCCATGCCCCACTCGCGATGGCCCATTCCGGAACGCTCCATCTCGTCCAGCACCCTTGCCGAAGGAACCTGAAGCGGATCCTTCAGCTTGGCTCTCTGGTCATCCAGGGCGCGCTGATAGGTCCGGTCGCCGTTCCATCCATCCAACTGCTCCGCCAGCGGCTCCAGCCTGTCCAGCAAGGCATTGGCAGCCTCACCCACGGCAACAGGCTCGCCGGCGCGGCAAAGAGTCAGTTCCGGATCCCTGCCACGGGCCACAACATCCTGATAGTTGTCATCCAGTCGGTCGCACTCGTCATCGTCAATGCGCGGACTGTCCGTCAGCAGGCAGTCCAGCAGAAACAGATCGAGAAAGTCGACCTGGCTTTCATTGACGCCAACCGGCGAAAACGGGTCGAGATCCAGGCAGCGCACCTCGATGTATTCCACACCACGGGATTCCAGCGCCTGTATCGGCTTTTCCTCTCGTTCGGTGGTGCGTTTGGGCCTCACGGCGCTGTAGTACTCGTTTTCGATCTGCAGCACACTGGTGTTGATCTGGATGAACTCACCATCGCGCCGGGTGCCGATCTCTTCATAGGGCGGCCACGGGGTATGGATGGCCCGGAACAGGGTGTCTGTGTAGGTCTTGAGCTCGTTGAAGCAGATGTTCAGGGAGGCCTGGGCATTGTTGTGGTAACCCAGGTCGCCCATGCGCAGAGATGTGGCCGTGCGGCCGTACCAGGTGTCATCGTTGAACCTGGAGAGGTCGTGGCGCACGCCTGCCACAAAGCTGGCATCGAGAGCCGGGGAGGCTCCGAACAGCAACATCAGCAACCAGCTGCGGCGGCGGAAGTTGCGGATCAGCCAGAAGTACTGGTCCGACTTGAAGTCTTTCAGGCTCTGCTGGTTTCCCAGCGCCTGCTGCCAGAGGTTCCAGAAACTGTCCGGCAGCGACAGGTTGTAATGGGCGCCGGCGATGCTCTGCATCATTCGACCGTAACGGACGGCCAGCCCCTGACGGTAAACATGCTTGAGGCGCCCGATATTGGCCGTGCCGTATTCAGCAATGGGAATGCTTTCGTCACCATCCAGTTCACAGGGCATGCTGGCAGCCCAGAATACCTCGTCACCCAGATTGATCTGCACAAACCGGTGAATGTCCCTGAGCGAATCAAGCATGCCACGGGTAGTATCGAATACCGGCGTAATCAGCTCCAGCAAAGCTTCAGAGTAGTCAGTGGTGATGCGTGGATGAGTCAGCGCTGAGCCCAGGGAACGCGGGTGCGGGGTCTGCGCAATAAAACCATTACGGTCGACCCGCAGGCCCTCTTTTTCCACGCCCTTTCTGAACCCGCTCCACTGGCTGGCGGTGAACTGCTGAAAGAGCTGATGGCGGGATTCACCCATGAATGACTCCTGCTTGGCTGAAGGCCGGACCAACCGGCCATCCTGAGTATATTGTGTGAGAGCGCGGGTTAACGACCGTCTTTGCGGGCCGACGCCAGCGCCTGGGCCAATGCTCCGGCCATGGCCCCCTTCTGCGGGCTGCCCGCAGCCTTCGGACGATCATTCCCGCCGGCAGGCCTGCCGCCACCAGCCTTTCGATTGCCTCCGGCTCCGGCACGATTGTCGGCCTTTTCGCCCGGCTGGTCATCCATACGCATGGACAGGGCAATTCGCTTTCTCGGTATATCCACATCCATCACTTTCACCTTGACGATATCCCCGGCCTTGACCACTTCCCTCGGGTCTTTCACGAAGGTATTGGACAAGGCCGATATGTGAACCAGCCCGTCCTGGTGAACACCAATATCCACGAATGCCCCGAAATTTGTGACATTGGTGACGGAACCTTCCAGTACCATGCCCGGCTTCAGGTCGTTGAGGGTTTCCACACCTTCCTCGAAGCTGGCAAAACGGAATTCCGGCCGAGGATCCCTGCCCGGCTTCTCCAGTTCCGTAATAATATCTTTAATGGTCGGCAGACCAAACTGCTCGGTGACGTAGTCCTGCGGGTTCAGTGAACGAAGGAAGGCAGCATCACCAATGATCCCCTCAACCTTGCGGTCATTTTTACGGGCAATGGCCTCAACCACACCGTAGGCTTCCGGGTGCACCGAAGAACGGTCCAGCGGGTTATCACCACTGGCGATCCGCAGGAAACCGGCCGCCTGCTCGAACGTACGTTCCCCCAGCCGCGACACTTTAAGCAACTGCCTGCGATCGCGGAATACCCCATTCTGGTTACGGAAGTCGACAATATTCTGGGCGATGCTCTGGTTCAGACCAGAAACACGCGCCAGCAACGGGATGGAGGCGGTGTTGAGGTCCACACCGACGCCGTTCACACAGTCTTCCACCACCGCATCCAGGCTGCGGGCCAGTTGCACCTGTGAAACATCGTGCTGGTACTGGCCCACACCGATGGATTTGGGCTCTATCTTGACCATTTCCGCCAGCGGGTCCTGAAGACGGCGAGCGATGGACACAGCGCCCCGGATGGTGACGTCCAGATCGGGCAGCTCGCGGGATGCGAACTCAGAGGCGGAGTAGATGGAAGCACCGGACTCACTGACCACAATCCGCGCCAGCTTCAGTTCCGGATACCGCTTGCACAGGTCCGCCACCAGCTTTTCTGTCTCGCGGGAAGCGGTACCATTACCAATGGCGATCAGTTCTATACTGAATTGCCTGCACCAGTGGGCCAATTGCTCGATGGACTGGTCCCACTGGTTGCGGGGCGCATGGGGGAAAATTCCGCCGTGGCCCACCACCTGACCGGTACCATCAATGATGGCCACTTTCACACCGGTACGCAGCCCGGGGTCCAGCCCCAGCGTCGGGCGCGGGCCAGCCGGCGCCAACAGAAGCAGGTCCTTGAGATTGGCGGCAAACACGTTAATGGCTTCGGTTTCCGCCGCTTCCCGCACCTGACCCATAAGGTCGGTTTCAATCTGAGTAGACAGCTTTACCCGCCAGGTCCAACGCACCACTTCCGCCAACCAGCGATCAGCTGCACGGCCGTTGTCGCGAATGTGCCAGCGCGCGGCAATACGGTGTTCTGCAGGGTGCGGCTGGCGCCGGTCGTCTTCGCCGTCACCCACCACAATGGAATAGGTCAGCACACCTTCGTTGCGACCGCGAAGGATGGCCAGGGCACGGTGAGACGGCACTTTCTTCAGCGGCTCCACGTGGTCAAAGTAATCACGGAACTTGGCGCCCTCATTCTCCTTACCTTCCACCACGGTGACCTTGAGCTGGCCCTGTTGCCAGATGAAATCACGCAGCTCACCCAGCAGCTCGGCGTCCTCGGCAAACCGCTCCATAAGGATGTAACGGGCGCCATCCAGGGCAGCTTTGGTATCTGTTATACCGGCATCTGTATTCAGGTAGCCTTCCGCTGTTGCTTCCGGCTCCAGCGTCGGGGCGTCATACAGCGCATCTGCCAGAGGCTCCAGCCCTGCCTCGCGGGCTATCTGGGCCTTGGTACGGCGCTTGGGCTTGTACGGCAGGTAAAGGTCTTCAAGGCGGTTCTTGGTGTCCGCTGCATCGATGCTGGCGCGCAGCTCATCGGTGAGTTTGCCCTGGTCCTCGATGCTTTTGAGGATGGTGGATCGGCGGTCTTCCAGATCCCGCAGATAGCGCAGGCGATCCTCCAGGTTACGCAACTGGCTGTCGTCCAGCGAGCCGGTGACTTCCTTGCGGTAACGGGCAATAAAGGGAACGGTGGCGCCACCGTCCAGCATTTCCACGGTGGCATTAACCTGCTGTTCACGAACGCCCAGTTCGTCAGCAATGCGCCTGATGATACTGTTCATGCAACCTCATCTGATGCTTACGAGTCAAAGCGCAAAGGTACAGCGGCTTATTGCTACAGGCAAGCAGAGCGACTACGGTTGTCCAGGAATTGCACAAGATCGTTCCAGGGCATGGGGCGGGCGTAGTAATAACCCTGAATTTCATCACAGTGGTGCTGGCGCAGGAATTCCAGTTGGCCTTCGGTTTCCACGCCCTCTGCAACAACACTGATCTGAAGACTGTGGGCCAGGCTGATGATAGCGCGGATAATGTGCTCCGCATCCGCTGACTGCCCCAGCTCCTGAACGAAGGACTTGTCGATTTTCACGAGAGAGATGGGTAGGTGCTGGAGATTGCTGAGGGAAGAGAACCCGGTACCGAAGTCGTCCAGGGCAAAACTGATGCCCAACTGATTGAGCTCACGCAGGCAGCGTTGGGCGTATTCCGGGTCATGCATCATGGCACTTTCGGTAAGCTCGAGTTCCAGCAGGCTGGTGTCCACATTGGCGTTGAAGATAATGCGGAATATGGTTTCGGTCATCTTGCGGTCGTGAAACTGACGGAAAGAGAGATTGACCGCAAATACCAGTCCCGGATGCCCCAGTTCCGACGAGTCCTGCAGACGCTTGCAGGCCTGTTCGATGACCCAGTAACCGATCGGCACGATCAGCCCGCTGCGCTCGGCCACGGGGATGAATTCATCGGGGCCCACCAGCCCCCGTTCCGGGTGATTCCATCGAAGCAGGCATTCCACGCCGCGGACTTCCCCGGATGCCAGGTCAATACGCGGCTGGTAATACACTTCCAGTTCATTACCCCGCAGGGCGTTGCGAAGATCCGCTTCAAGCCGTAACTGGTAGCCGGCCGTGATGTGCAACTGTCGATCATAGAACCGGTAACTGGTTCCCGGATCGCGCTTGGCCTCGAACATGGCGCGATTGGCTCGTCGCAGCAGGTTTTCCGGGCTGTCACCGGCTTCCGGGTAGGTGGCAACCCCAAGGCTTGCACTGACGACCACATTCTGGCCATCAATACTCAACGGTTCGCCGATGGCATTCACGACCTTGCGTATAATCTGGGTGATATCCAGCGAGTCTTCCACCTTCTCAACGATAATGGCGAATTCATCACCACCGATACGCATCAGTGAATCCACCCGCCGCAGATTCATGCGCAGACGTTCTGCCAGCCTGAGCATGATCTGGTCGCTTTTCTGGTAGCCAAAGGATTCATTGAAGCTACGAAAATCGTCCAGGTTGATATGCAGCAGCGCCAGGCGCTGATTGGCCCGTTCTGCTCTTAACAGCGCCTGCTGCAGGCGGTCGAAAAACAGATCGCGGTTGATAAAACCGCTGGCCACCTCCCTCCCTAACTGGCCGTGGGCGGACTCAGCCAGCTGCTGACGGTACCAGAGGCACCGGACGGCCCGGCACAGACTCCATTCGTCCAGCACCTGCCGCGACAGATAATCCGCCGCACCATTGGCAAGCAATGCCGGCGCCCGTTCGGCAGCCGGCTCCGCACTCATCGCCAGCACCGGTTTCTCATTGCTGGATACCGACAGGTATTGCAGAAAGGCATCTTCGGAGCCACCGTGAAACACACAGTCCCAGAGGATGACATCGACTTGGGTATTGCGAATCAGATCGTCACAGTCAATCAGGTCCGGACACCAGATAAGGTCTGGTTCCATTTCCCTGTCGCCTGCCAGCAATGCACCCAGCCACAAAAAATCCGCGTACTCAGGAGTCAGTACCAGAAGGCGTATACGGCCGGAATTAAGCGAGGTTACTGCCAGGGTCATCAAAAAGCATCCCGTTCCTGGTGGTCAATCATCTCCGTTCCCTCAAGAATAGCTGATAGATGCCCAAGGTACAGCAAGTCCCGCTGGTGTAGAATATAGACTTTCAGAGTTCACTCACGAAATTCCTATCTGGCGCCCTTATTGTGAACATGCTCAACCCCCGACAGAGTGAAGCCGTTCGATACGCGGACGGCCCCATGCTGGTGCTGGCTGGTGCCGGCAGCGGCAAGACCAGTGTAATCACACGCAAGGTGGCGTATCTGATTGAGCACCTGGGTATTCCGGGGCGACACATTGCTGCAGTTACCTTCACCAACAAGGCCGCACGGGAAATGAAAGAACGGGTCGGACGGCTGGTGGACCGCAAGCTGACCCGGGGCCTGATTGTGTCCACATTCCACAATCTGGGCCTGAACATGATCCGTGAAGAACACCAGCACCTGGGCTACCACCCAGGCTTTTCCATCTTCGACGCCGAAGATGCCAAGGCCCTGCTGCAGGACCTGATGATGCGCGAGGCCAGCGCGGACGCCGGTGATGAGCTCTCCGACGTACAGATGACCATCTCATCCTGGAAGAACGCCATGCGCAGCCCCCAGGATGCCTGGAGTCGCGCTGCGGACGAGCGGGAACAACGCATCGCCATTATCTACCGGTACTACAATGAATACCTGAAAGCCTACAACGCCGTTGATTTCGACGACCTGATCCTGCTGCCGGTGCAGCTGTTCCGCAACAATCCGGAAGTACTGCAGAAATGGCGGCGCAAGATCCGCTACATGCTGGTGGACGAGTACCAGGACACCAATGTGTGCCAGTACGAACTGGTGAAGCTGTTGGTCGCAGAGCGCGCCGCGTTCACGGTGGTGGGCGACGATGACCAGTCCATCTACGCATGGCGTGGCGCTCGGCCGGAGAATCTTGCCCAACTGAAGGAAGACTTCCCCAGCCTTAAAATCGTCAAGCTGGAACAGAACTACCGTTCCACTGTGCGCATCCTTCGCTGTGCCAATACGGTGATCGCCAACAATCCCCACGTGTTCGAAAAGGCCCTGTGGAGTGACCACACCATCGGGGATGAGTTGCGCATTGTCCGCTGCCGCAACGAGGATGCGGAAGCAGAACGCGTGGCAACGGAAATCCTCGATCAGAAACTCAGGAAGGGCCAGGCATTCCGGGATTTCGCCGTGCTTTACCGCGGTAATCACCAGGCCCGACTGCTGGAAATGAAGCTGCAGGCTTACCAGATTCCCTACCGTATCTCCGGCGGCCAGTCGTTTTTTTCCAAGAACGAGATCAAGGACGCCATGTCCTACCTCCGGCTAATGGTAAACCCGGATGACAATGCAGCGTTCCTGCGGGTTGTGAACGTGCCTCGCAGGGAAATCGGTCCCCGCACCCTGGAGCAGCTCAGCCATTACGCCCGCTCCCGCGACGTGAGCCTGTTCCGCGCGCTCGGCGACATGGGCGCCGAAACCCATGTCACGGAAAAGGGCCTGGACCGCCTGCGCCGCTTCGCCCACTGGGTGGACAACACCTGTGAACGCCTGCTCCGGGAAGACCCGATCCCGGTGATCAAGCAACTGTTCACCGACATCGAATACGAAGAATGGCTGCATCTGCACTCCGGCTCACCGAAACAGGCGGAGCGGCGCATGGAGAACATCTGGTACCTGGTGGAATCCATCCAGCGCATGCTGGATGATGGCAAGGGCACCGCCGACGAGATGGGCATCGAAGACGCCATCAGCCGTTTGATCCTCCGGGACATGATGGAGCAGCGGGAAGAGGAAGACGACAGCGACAAGGTCCAGTTGCTGACCCTGCACGCCTCCAAGGGCCTGGAGTTCCCACATGTCTTTATCATGGGCCTGGAAGAAGAGATCCTGCCACACCGCTCCAGCATTGAAGAGGGCAATATCGAGGAAGAACGGCGGCTGATGTATGTAGGCATTACCCGCGCCAGGGAAACCCTTACCCTGACTTTCGCTGCCCAGCGCAAACAGTACGGAGAGAAGCTGGAGACCATCCCCAGCCGGTTTCTGGATGAGCTACCCGAGGATGACCTGCGCTGGGAAGGTACCGGTGATCTGGATGTGGAAGCCAACCAGCAGCGGGGCAAGGCAACCTTGAGCGCCCTGCTTGGAGATCTCGGAAACTGAATTTCACTTTTTTTCACATTCACTGCATCTTTATCGAATCCTGATCCGTCTTGGTAACGGGAACTGCGGTTTCCACCTGTACAACAACAAGATCAGGAGAACATAATGTTCCGACTACCCAATCGTTTCTTGACCGCAACCGGCTCTTTACTGCTGCTCACGGCCGGGCCGGCCACAGTGAGCGCAGGGCTTCTTGGGGGCCTGCTGGACGGATCGTCAGACGATACCACTGTTGAATCCAGCGAACCCACCCTTCCGGACAGCTACAGTCCAAAGGGTCGCTTTAGCGCGCCATTCGCCGAACCAACCATCATTGTCGATGGCCAGGCCGTGGATACCGACGAAAAATGCATCACCCGCGCCGATGGCATGGATGAGTGCAAGCCGGCGGCGGGCACTTTGGCTCTGCTCAAGGATGGGCGACTGCTCTACCTGAATGCTCTGGAAGGCACTGAAAACGTTGAGCTGTCAATCGTCGCCGAGTTCGGAGAGGTGTCCGTCAACGACCAGACCCGGGTACTGTCACTGGACAAGAATGACAACCCCTCCTGGCTCAAACCCTCGCCGCTGGATGCAGGCGCCAACCCGGACGGCAATGACAGCGAAACCCTTTTGAGCGGCACAGAGCTGGATGGCGCGCTTGATACCGCGGACAATACCAGTAAGAACGATGGCGCCCTGTTCTGCTCCGACGTTATCGGCCTGGCCAATGGCGATGTCATGGCCGTTGGCGGCACTGATTATTACTCCGAGCCAGGCGTCGATGGTCTCCCGCTGGGCGTCGCCGAGCTGGAAGGCATCAAGAACTCCCGGATATTCGATGAGGAAACCAACACCTGGCGCCAGAGCGGTGACATGACCTACGGCCGCTGGTATCCCTCGCTCGTTACCATGGGCAACGGTGATATCTTTGTTGCCAGCGGTGTCACCAAGTTGCTGAAACCGGTATATCCGGAAGATCCCCTCAACAGTGGTCGCAACGTAGTGCAGACCGAGACCTACAACCCCTGTGCCGGCACCTGGACGCAAAACCCCTCAACGGCGGATCGGTCACTTCCCCTTTATCCGCGGATGCACCTGCTGCCCAACGGCCATGTCTTCTACAATGCCGGCGGCCAGGCGTTCAATCCGTTCGGTCAGGGTTACGATCAGGCGCTGTGGAACATCACCGCCAGCTACAATCCGGACACACAGAGCTGGACAGACATCGGCTATGCCGGCCTGCCCCTGCGCCTGGATGAAGCGGGGCTGGCTGAGCTCAGCAGCACCCTGAACATCACCAATGCCTCCCTTGAACAGGCTTCATCCCTGCTTGGGGATATTCTTGAGTCACCGACGGATCTGCTCAACAGCGGTGCCGATCTCGGTGTTTCCGAAGAGCAACTGAAGATGGCTATTGCCGGTGGCATGCGCGGCTCTACTTCCTCCACCATGCTGCCACTGAGACCGAATGCCAGCGGTGAATATACAGATGTTGAACTGCTGACCGCGGGCGGTGTACCCAGCTACGCTCTGCTTACCAATCCGGGGGGATATCTGCCAACGGACCAGAGCCGGATCGACCGAATCTCTACCAATGGCGATGAGATTGGCTACGAGTCACGCCTGACCGGCTCTCTGAACCAGCCACGCTGGTACGGAACCAACGTGGTCATGCCGGACGGCAGCGTGATGGTCTTCAGTGGCGGCAACCGCGACGGTGTAGTCGCACCAGGGCTGGAAGGCCCCATCAGGACAGCCGAGCGCTTTGATCCGGAAACCGGCACCTGGACCGAGATGGCCACTGGCCATCGCGCCCGCACCTACCACAATACCGCGGTATTGATGGAAGATGGCCGGGTGATGATCGCCGGGCATTCACCCATCAATACCGCATACCTGACTTTCGTCAATCTGGAAGACTTCGGACTGGCCCCTTATGACGGCCGCGATCCGAGCTTCGAGATCTACACGCCACCTTACGCCATGCGCAACGATCGCCCGGAGATCAAAAGCGCTCCGAGCAATCTGACCATAGGCGACCGCTTCAACATCAAGGTTGACCAGGCAGACGAGATCGACAAGGCACTGTTGATTCGGCGCACCGTGATGACCCACGTGATTGACGGCGATCAGCGTGCCATTGAGTTGATGATTGAGAAGCGTCCGGGCAACAGAGTGACCCTGACCATGCCAGATAACCACAACGTCGTCCCGGCAGGTGAATACATGCTGTTTGTGAGCAAGGACACGCCCGAGGGTCGGGTTCCGTCAGTATCCGCACCCATTACCGTGGTCAATGAAAGCCTCGAGTGCATGGCACCCGCCGAGGTGGCCAGCGACACCACCACTGAAGATGGCATCATCGAGTCAACGCTCGAGATTCTGTAGGTCTTCAAGGGGAGTTGCATTATGACCATCGGACAAACCGGAACCGGCGTAGCGGGTCTGGTGTTGTTCGGCCTGGCGTCCCTGTCAGCCCCCGGGCTTGCTGGGGCCCACGGTGCACCTGATGTAGAGGGTGTGCCGGAGGGTATCGTTAAGGCCCGCATCACCGACCACCCTGACATTCAGGGACTCAGCGCCATGATTCTGGACGCGCCGCGGCCCGGCATCATGTTTCGCTACAAGGGTGAAAACCCTCTGACCGTGCTGGGTATGGACGGAGAGGCGTTCTTGCGATTCACAGGAACGGAAGTGGCGGTGAATATCCACAGCCCGAGCTGGGAGGCACTGCCGGGCCGGTCAGAAATGCCCGAATCCGGGTCGAGTGATGGGCAGGAGTCAGAACAGACCACCTGGATGACGCTGTCCCGATCCGGCAGCTTTGGCTGGATGGACCCCCGCCTCAACGCCTTGCAGGATGCACACAGCGGGGACAGCACTCAAACCTGGTCCATTACAATCGGAACTGCAGACGGCGGCACCGATCGTATTGGGGGCAGACTGACCTTCACTCCGCTTCAATAAAACCTGAAAGTGTTCCACTTATTACACAAAAGCCCCGCAATGCGGGGCTTTTCGATTCTGCGGTAGCACAGCGTTTGATTACTCGCTCTGCTCAACCATGTACTCGACGGCCACTTCAATTTCCTCGTCTGAACAGCTTGAACAGCCGCCCTTGGCAGGCATGGCGTTGAAGCCATTGATGGCGTGGCTCACCAGAGTCTCAAGCCCCTTATCAATGCGACCGCCCCAGGCATCCGAGTCGCCCACGATGGGTGCACCAGCGGCGCCGGAAGCGTGGCAGGCAGCACAGGCTGCGTCGTAGACTTCATTGCCGGAACGAGGCTCCGAGCTGGCCGATGCAGCAGGCGCTGCTTCTTGTCCGCAGTCTTCTCCCTGCACACAAACATCGCCGACCGGAGCAATACGGGAGCGGATTTCATCTTCAACATTGGCCATTACGGCACCTGTTGTCAGGCCGAAGCCAAGCAATACGGCAGCCAGGACTCTCTTCATCTTCACATTGCACCTCGCAATTGGGCGTTATAATAATCAGTGGACGCATTATAGCGACTGCGGCGGGGCAAAAAAACCAAAGTGCAAAATGAACGCCCGCTTTCAATCGGTTTCGTTGCCATTTCGTAAGTCTGAAGGCCCTGCCCGCCTATTCCGGGTACCATACACAAAACACATCCCGAGGGTCGCAATTTATGTCTGATGCGAATCAAACGCACCCCCATCCCTGGCGCAAACCACTCCTGATCACTGAGTTCACAGCGCTGGCCATCCTGCTGGTGTCCATGGGGTGGTTTTCCAGCCGCTCCGAAAGTGGGGCCGAGCTCAGCCCTGCCTGGCTATTGATCCCTGCAGCAGCCAGCCTGGCAGTGTTTATCAGCTTTATCGGCCTTATGTATCTACGCTGGGTGGTTGCCGCCGCTGCGGAGCGCAGAACCCGCCACAAGATTGTATTTTCACTGCTGGTGGTGACCCTGCTCGGCGTCTGGGCTTACGGTATCGCCAATACATGGATCAGTCTCTCCAACCCATAAGGACAGGGCAATGCCAGTCATTTTCAACTTAAGGCCCGTGCAATCCACCAGTTTCGTGCTCTGCCTCTGTGCAGCATCGGCCAGTGTGGCGCAACAACAAACAGAAACAGAAGCGAGCTTCGAGGATATGTCACTGGAAGATTGTGCGTTGATTGAGGACGGGGTCCAGCGCCTGGCTTGCTATGACGCGATCAACGACCCGGTAGCGGCCCGCGAGCAGGCGTCGGAGGGCAAACTCAAGGAAAGCTCTGAATCGCTCGATGCACTGGCATATGAAGAGCTGGCTGATGCGGAAGAAGACGATCCGGCCGTTGAAAATCTGGAAGCGGGCGGCGAGAACTCCGGGGTGATGTCTGCTCTTGTTAACCGTTACGTAGAGGCGGAAAAGGCGATTTTCTCGTTTTCCGGCAGTTTTGTCGGTCACCGGCCAATGTACATTCTGCCTGTCAGCTACATGAGAAATGCCAACCGAACCCCCAGCAGCCCGAGGTTGGGCCCCACCCGTTATGATTATGGCATTGACAACCAGGAAGCCAAATACCAGATCAGCTTCAAGGTGCCTCTGCTCACCGGCTGGCTCGACGACCGCACAACGCTCTGGTTCGGATATACCCAGAGGTCGTTCTGGCAGGTTTACAATAAGGATGATTCCGCGCCGTTTCGTGAAACCAACTTCGAGCCGGAAATCTTCCTGCGATATGCCATGGATCACGATATCGGCCCGGGCACCCTGAACGGTGTCACGCTGGGTCTGAACCATCAGTCCAATGGACAGTCCGAACCCCGTTCCCGTAGCTGGAACCGGATTATGGCATCGGTGGCCTATAGTTATGACCGTTGGCTGTTCATGGTTCAGCCATGGTACCGGTTACCGGACAGTGAGGATGACAACGAGGATATCGAGCGGTATCTGGGGCATGCCGATTACAGGGCAATCTACAAGTGGAGCGAGAATAGGACACTGTCACTGACACTGCAGAATAACTTACGGACCGAGGATAACAGGACGTCTGTTGAGCTGGGTTATAGCTTTCCCATGGGGGATACCATCAAGGGGTATATTCAGTATTACAATGGCTATGGGGAGAGTCTGATTGACTACAATCAGCGGATTGAGCGGATTGGTATCGGGATTATGCTGAACGACTGGCTTTGAACTTTTGGTGCAAGGCCACTCAGGCGGATAGTGGTGCCAGAAACACGCTGTAAATACGTCCCTGTACGCTTGAGCTCCGCCATCCCTGGCTCCGCACAGTTTCTGGCACCACTATCCGCCTGACTGACCCCATATTTCTGTGGCAGCCTTACTTGTTCAATCGCTCCATTTCTGCAAGCAGTTCTGCAGTTTTTTCTTTCATCAACGGAATATCCCCCCTCGATTCCACGTTCAGGCGAACCACCGGTTCGGTGTTGGACATGCGGAGGTTGAAGCGCCAGTCGTCAAATTCGATGCTTACACCATCCACATGGGAGACGTTTTTGGCGCCCACGCTGTATTTGGCTTCGATGGCTGTAATGACCTTGGGTGGGTCGGCGATGGTGCGGTTGATTTCGCCGCTGGCCGGGTAGGCTTCTATGCGGGCGTCGATCAGGGACGATAACGTCTGGCCGGACTGGCACAGGCGTTCAGCAATCAGCAGCCAGGGGATCATGCCGCTGTCGCAGTAGGCGAAATCACGGAAATAGTGGTGGGCGCTCATTTCGCCCCCATACACCGCGTCTTCGTCGCGCATGCGCTGTTTGATGAAGGCGTGGCCGGTTTTGCTTTCGATGGCTTCACCACCAGCGGCCTTGACCAGATCGATGGTGTTCCAGGTCAGCCTTGGGTCGTGGATGACTTTGCCGCCGCCGGTTTTGCGGAGGAACTGATCTGCCAGCAGGCCAACAATATAGTAGCCTTCAATGAAACGGCCGTTTTCGTCAAAGAAGAAGCAACGGTCATAATCGCCATCCCAGGCGATGCCCATGGCGGCGCCGTGTTCGATGACTGCTTCGGCTGTTACGGCGCGGTTTTCTTCAAGAATGGGGTTCGGAACGCCGTTAGGAAAGTTGCCGTCGGCCTCGTGATGCACTTTCGCAAAATCGAACGGCAGGTGCTGTTCCAGCTCGTCGATAATCAGCCCCGCCCCGCCGTTACCGGCATTGACCACGATGGTCATTGGCTTGAGTGAACCTGAATCCACATAGCCCAACAGATGGTCAATATAGGCGGTCATGACTTCCAGCGGTTCATATCGCCCCTGCTTCGGCGCGTCGCCAAAGGGCTCTGGCACCCGGTCGCGGATATCGTTCAGGCCGTTATCGGAGCTGATGGGGCGCGAGTCCGGCCCCACCATTTTCATGCCGTTGTGGTCACGGGGATTGTGGCTGGCAGTTACCATGATGCCGCCATCCATCTTGTAATGGCTGGTGGCGAAATAGACCAGTTCGGTGCCGCACAGACCGATATCGAATACATCGGCCCCGGCGGCCATCAGGCCGGAACTGAGCGCATCAGCAATTTCGGGGCTGGAAAGACGGATATCGTAGCCGACAATCACGCGCTTCGCCCCGGTTACCTCCGCGTAGGCACGGCCGATACGCTCTGCCAGCTGAGGATTGAGCTGGTCCGGCACACGGCCGCGAAGGTCATAGGCTTTAAAGCAGGACAAATCCATTGCCACTGGTGTTTACTCCCCTCCGGAAGACTGAAGCTGTATGTAATTCTGGATGCCCATCCTGGAGATCATATCCAGCTGGGTTTCCAGCCAGTCAATGTGCTCCTCTTCGCTTTCCAGAATACGCCTGAACAGTTCCCGTGAGCCGTAGTCCTTGATCTGGTCACAATAGGCAATGGCTTCCACATATTCGGCGTGACCTGCCCGTTCAAGCTTCAGGTCGCACTGGAGCATTTCCTCCACGTTTTCGCCAATCAGTAGCTTGTTCAGGTCCTGCAGGTTGGGCAATCCCTCGAGAAACAGAATACGCTCAATCAACTGATCAGCGTGTTTCATCTCATCGATTGACTCTTCGTACTCTTTTTCCGCCAGCTTGGTGATGCCCCAGTCCTTGTACATCCGGGCATGCAGGAAATACTGGTTGATGGCAGTCAGCTCGCTTGCAAGAGCCTTGTTGAGGTACTGGATGACCTTTTTGTCGCCTTTCATAACCCGAATCCTTTTTAGTGATTACCTTAACCCACTAGGATAGACGGTTTATCCGCGATAAAAAATCACACCTGTGAAAAGGTCGCAAATGGAAAGCAGATGAATTGCAGGGCGCTCAGGCTGGCTGGGCAAGCAGGTTTGCCATGGCCATATAATCCGGGGCACGGCTCTCACGCAGTATTTCTCGCGCAGTACAGGCACAGCGACCACATTGCGTACCCACGCCGAGCTCCTTACCAAGCTGGCGCATGGAACTGACGCCACTGTCAGCGGCTTCGCGGATTTCTCTGTCGGTTACACCATGGCAAAGACATACGTACATACGGGTTCTCACCGGACCAATGAAAGGTACTGATAATTATTGTCATTTGCATGCGGCTTTGCAACCCCTGCGAGCGTTTTTTGTGCAATTAATTGTTTCCATAGCCTTCAGATGCCTGTGAGGCGGAACGCCAGTGGCAGTATCAGGGCGGTAAAAATACCCGTCAGCCCCATTCCCAGGGAAGCAAAGGCCCCGGCAGTGGGGCCCAGCTCAAATGCCCTGGCGGTGCCCAGGGCATGGCCGTTCAATCCCAGGGCAAAACCGAGAATGCGCTGGTCAGTAATAGAGAACCAGCGGGCGATCAGATCCACAAAAAGCGTAGCCAACATGCCGGTAATCAGCAGCCCGCCCATCATCAGGGACACGGAGCCGCCCAGTTGCTCGGTGATACCGATGGCGATAGGTGCCGTCACCGACTTCGGCGCCAGCGACGCCAGCACTTCCGGTGAAGCCCCCAGCGCGGCGGCGATCACCACGGCGTAGACTGCAGCCAGGGTAGCCGCCACCGGCAAGGTGAACAGGATGGGGCGCCACAACGCCCGGATATGATGCATCTGCTGGTACAGGGGCACACCCAGCGCCACCGTCGCCGGGCCCAGCAGCACAGAGAGCCATTGCGAGCCTTCGCGATATTCTGCGTATTCCATGGTCAGAATCACAATCATCCCGCTGACCAGCATGGCTGAAATCAGGATCGGCGGTAACCACACCGGTTGCTTCAACATCCTGAAAAGGCGATTACCGGCGAAAAATGCTCCCAACGTCAGTACAATCGCCAACACCGGGCTGGTGGAAAGAAGGCCGAGCAGTTCCTCGAAGCGGCCGGGCAGATCACTCATGGCCACCAACCTCCCTGCCACCGAAACGCTTCATCAGCCATAGGGTTGTGAGCACGCTCAGCAGGGTGCCTACGCCCAAGGCAACACCAATCGCCAACCATTGCCCTGCAAACTCCCCGACAACAAAAAACACCCCCACCACCCCCGGCATAATCAGCAGCACCAGTACCGAAATCAGCGCCTGGCTGGCTCCCGCCAGGCTGTCACTGATGGTCCCCTTCCCCATCAGCAACAGGGTAAGCAATATCATTCCGATAACTCCGCCGCTCACCGGCAAAGCCAGTAGCACCCGGACAGCCTCACCGGCGATAAAGAACACCGTCAACACCAGAAAACCGTACAACATCGACATGGGAATTGTTTCTCTGCGGAGTATTTGATCTACACTAGCATCCCGGCCACACCAACGCAGGACGCCCAATGGCTCTCAAGGCAACCATCTTCAAGGCAACGCTGAACATAGCGGACATGGACCGGCATTATTATGCCGACCACCACCTCACCGTCGCCCGCCACCCGTCGGAGACTGACGAGCGCATGATGATACGCCTGCTGGCGTTCATACTGAACGCCGGTGAGAGCCTTGAATTCACCAAGGGCATCAGCACCGACGACGAACCGGACCTGTGGCAGAAAAGCCTGAGCGACGAAATTGAGCTGTGGATCGAACTGGGCCTGCCGGACGAGAGCCGCCTGCGTAAAGCCTGCAACCGGGCGGACCAGGTGATTCTGTATACCTATGGCGGCCGCGCCGTGCCGCTGTGGTGGGAAAAACACCAGGGCAAACTGACCCGCTTCAATAACCTCACCATCATTAACCTGCCGCCGGAGGCCACCGAGCCGCTTGCCAACCTGGCAGAACGCAGCATGAACCTGCAATGCACTATCCAGGACGGGACAGTGAATATTGGTAACGACCAAACGCTCGTCACCCTGACGCCGGAACCGCTCTACCCTGAATAAAAAATCACCTTTTCAGGTCTACCAGAATGATACAGTTTACGTTAAGGTAAACTTTAGCCGATATTGAACGGGGCCGCACCAGGTTCTGTGAGATTGGCTATACTCAAAAAAACATCGACACCCTCACAAGGGGTGTTTTGTTCCTCAGGCCACTACCCCAGGAAGAGGATTATGACAACAACAAAAGCCAAAGTTGTTTATTCTCCGGTTTTTACCGACGGTGCGGAATTCCGTATTCCCACCTTCAAGTTACTGAAGCAGGACGGCTCGCTCTATAAGGGCGCCAAGGCCCCCGAGCTCGATAAAGAAAAAGCCCTGCGCATCTATCGGGCAATGGTAACCACCCGGATTCTTGATGAACGCATGCTCGCCGCCCAGCGTCAGGGACGCCTGAGCTTCTACATGCAGTGCACCGGTGAGGAAGCCGCCGTTATCGGCAGTACCGCCGCACTGGATGACGGCGACATGATCATGGCGCAGTATCGGGAACAGGGCTCCCTGGTCTACCGCGGCTTCACCATCGATGAGTTCATGAACCAGCTGTTCGGCAACGAACTGGACTATGGCAAAGGGCGCCAGATGCCCGTTCACTATGGTTCCAGCAAGCTGAACTACATGACCATCTCATCGCCCCTGGCCACGCAGATTCCCCAGGCCACAGGCTACGCCTACGGCCAGAAAATGGCAGGCGAGGGTCACTGCACCGTCACCTATTTCGGCGAAGGCGCTGCCTCGGAAGGTGACTTCCACGCGGCCCTGAACATGGCCGCCGTCCACCGTGTGCCGGTCATTTTCCTATGCCGCAACAACGGCTACGCCATTTCCACGCCGGCCGCCGAGCAGTTCGCCGCTGATGGTGTGGCGCCCCGGGCCTACGGCTACAAGATGGACGTGATCCGTGTCGATGGTAACGACATCCTAGCCATGCACGAGGCCACCAAAGCGGCCCGTAGCCTGGCAGTGGAGCACAATCGCCCGGTATTGATTGAAGCCATGAGCTATCGCCTGGCAGCCCACTCCTCCTCCGACGACCCGTCCGGCTATCGCAGCAAGGACGAGGAAGCCGTTTGGCGTGAGAAAGATCCGATCCTGCGGATGCGGCTCTGGCTCGAGCGCAAGAAGTGGTGGACCGAAGACGATGAGAAACAGTTGCAGGAAAACATGCGCCGCGAGGTTCTCGAGACCATGAAACGAGCGCAGAAACGGCCACCACCTGCGCTTGATACCCTGGTGAGCGACGTCTATGACGAAGTGCCGCCGGCTCTGGCCGAGCAGTTCGACAAGCTCAAGGCGCATATCCGGCGGCACCCGGACGCGTACCCGAAGAGTGCCGAACATGCTAAGCAAACAAGCAAAGAGGGAGGCCTGAGATGACACATATGAACATGCTTCAGGCCATCAACAATGCTCTCGATACCGCCATGGCTGCCAACGAGCGGGTGCTGTGTTTCGGTGAGGATGTGGGTGTTTTCGGCGGCGTATTCCGCGCCACCAGCAACCTGCAACAAAAGTACGGCAAGGCCCGCTGTTTCAACACGCCACTGGTGGAACAGGGCATCATCGGCTTCGCCAACGGCCTCGCGGCCCAGGGTTCCGTGCCGGTCGCCGAGATACAGTTTGCCGATTACATCTTCCCGGCCTTTGACCAGATCGTGAACGAGTCGGCCAAGTTCCGTTACCGCTCCGGCAACCTGTTCAATGTGGGCGGGCTCACCATTCGCGCCCCTTATGGTGGCGGCATTGCCGGTGGGCTCTATCACTCGCAGTCACCGGAAGCCTATTTTGCCCACACTCCGGGCCTCAAGATCGTGGTGCCACGTAACCCGCACCAGGCCAAGGGCCTGCTTCTGGCCGCCATCCACGACCAGAATCCGACTCTGTTCTTCGAGCCCAAACGGCTGTACCGCGCCTCCGTGGGCGACGTGCCGGACGAAGACTATCGGCTGCCACTGGGCGAAGCCGAGGTACTCAAGGAAGGCACGGATGTCACTGTGCTGGGCTGGGGTGCGCAAATGGAAGTGATTGAACACGCCGTCGAAATGGCGGAAAAAGAAGGCATTTCCTGTGAAGTCATCGACCTGAGAACCATCCTGCCGTGGGATGTGGAAACCGTGGCCAACTCGGTGTTCAAGACCGGGCGCCTGGTGGTTACCCACGAAGCCCCGCTGACCGGCGGATTCGCCGGTGAAATTGCGGCGACGATACAGGAGCGCTGTTTCCTGTACCTGGAGTCCCCGATCGCGCGGGTGACCGGGATGGACACTCCCTTCCCGCTGGTGCTGGAAAAAGAGCACCTGCCCAATCACCTGAAGGTCTATGAGGCCATCAGGTCGAGCGTGGAATTCTAGGTTGATATCAGGACAGGAGAGCAATCATGAGTGATTTTATACTGCCCGATATCGGCGAAGGTATCGTGGAGTGCGAACTGGTCAAGTGGCTGGTCAGCGAAGGGGACATCATCGAAGAAGACCAGCCGGTCGCCGAGGTAATGACCGACAAGGCGCTGGTGGAAATTCCAGCACCCTACAAGGGCCGGGTGACCCGCCTCTATCATAAGGAAGGCGACATCGCGAAGGTTCACGCTCCGCTGTTCGAACTGGTAGAGGAAGGTGGCGACGCCGAACCAGACGAGAAGCCGCAGGCTCAGCCCGCTGAAGCCGAGACTGACGCCAAGGAAGCAGCCCCTGTACAGGAAACCTCTGGCACCACCACAGCCAATGACGATGAGACCGAAGACTTTATCCTCCCCGATATCGGCGAAGGCATCGTTGAGTGTGAAGTGGTGGAATGGCGCGTCGCCGAGGGTGACGAGATCGAGGAAGACCAGCCAGTAGTCGATGTAATGACGGACAAGGCCATGGTGGAGATTACCGCGCCCAAGGCTGGTCGCGTCACGAAGCTTTACCACAAGCAGCAGGAGATGGCCCGGGTACACTCCCCGCTGTTTGCGTTTGTTCCCCGCGACCGGGACGAGCCCACCGAGGCAAAAGCTACATCAAAGCCGGCTTCGGAACCCTCTCCTGCCACCGCAAAACCGGTTGCAACCGGAAAGCGGCAGCGGATTCCCGCCAGTCCCGCCGTGCGCCGCCTGGTGCGGGAGCACAACCTGAACCTGGCGGATATCGCCGGTTCCGGCAAGGACGGCCGTGTACTGAAGGCCGATGTGCTCGCTCACCTCGACAAGCCGACTGTGTCAGCCCAAAGCCAGGAGCGCGCTGACGAATCGCCGCAGGCAAGTCAGGGCAGCGGACGCAGAATGCCGGAGCGTGAGCAGGAAGTAAGGGTTGAGCCGATCAGGGGTATGAAAGCCGCAATGGCCCGCAGCATGGTCACGTCAGCCACCACGATACCTCACTTCAATTACAGCGAAGATATTGACGTCACTGAGCTTCTGCGTCTGCGTGAGCAGCTCAAGCCAGAGGCGGAGGCACGGGGCTCACGGCTGACACTGATGCCATTCATCATGAAGGCCATGGCCCTGGCGGTTCAGGAATTTCCGATACTCAACAGCCGCATCAACGACGATGTCACGGAGATTCATTACCAGCCCAACTGCAATATCGGCATGGCCGTGGACGGCAAAGCGGGGCTGATGGTTCCCAACGTCAAGGGCGTTGAGAACCTGACCCTGCTGGGCATTGCCGACGAAGTGGCGCGCCTCACCGAGGCAGCCCGCTCCGGCCGGGTAAGCCAGGAGGATCTCAAGGGCGGCACCATCACCATCTCCAACATTGGCGCACTGGGTGGCACCTATGCCGCACCCATTATCAATGCACCGGAAGTGGCGATTGTGGCCCTCGGCCGCACCCAGAAACTGCCGCGCTTTGACGCCAATGGGCAGGTTGTGGAGCGGGCCATCATGACCATAAGCTGGGCGGGAGATCATCGCATCATCGATGGCGGTACCATTGCGCGTTTCTGCAATCGCTGGAAAGGCTATCTGGAATCGCCACAATCGATGCTGCTGCATCTGGGCTGACGGGGCATCATGGCGGAGAAGACACAGCTCCAGCAGTTCTACATTCCTGAAGAGCAGTCAATCTACCTGCTCAGCCATGATGATGCCAAGAAGCTCAAGGACTGGGTGGCGCTCTGCGCCGCCCAGCTCCGCCAACTGGGTTACCTGGATATCGAACTGATCGGCAAGGGCGCCTACGGATTTGTGTTCGCAGGCCGTCTTCCAAACCCCGACAACACCGGCCCCGAGCACGTCTTCAAGTTCACCCGCATCAACCTTCCACAACACCTGCAGGACCGGCTGGAAGACGAAGCCTACATCCTCGAGCAGGTCCGCCACCCCAGGGTACCGCGGCTGATCGCCTATCAGCGGGCGCACAACCAGCCCATCCTGGTGATGGAGCGGGCCGCCGGCCTCAACCTGGAAGAAGTCTCCCTGCGTGAGGGCCGCCTGAAGCCAAGAGTGGTGATGCGAATCGCCGACCAGCTTGCGGATATCCTGCGTAATCTGCGCCGCGAGAACGGCCCTGCCGGGCGCCCCATCGTGCACGGCGATATCAAACCCTCCAACCTGGTGTTCGACGCCAGCACCGAAAACATTGCCCTGATCGACTGGGGTTCGTCGGTGTTCGCGCAACTCGACGCCAACCAGCAGTTCATTACCAGCAATGTCATGGAACTGATGTCCGACAACCTTCAGCAGACCAACGCCAGACTGGGCGATGTGTACTTCATCGGCGAAGAACAGCTGAACGGCGGCCTGTCGTCTCCCCGCTTTGATGAACAGGGCGCGGCAGGCACTCTCTACGCGCTGGCATCAGGCCAGTCGTGCCGCTTCGGGCACCAGGCGATTCCGGCCACTTCCCTGGGCCTGCCCATGGAGTTCGCCCGAATGCTGGATGGCATGCTGGCACCGGACCCGGAAACCCGCCAAAAGGCCGGCGACTACTATCTGAGTGAAATGCCAAGAATGGCCCGCACGGTGATGATCGATCTGCCAGAGCCACCGGTGAACCCTCTGGTGCCGGTCTGGACACGAGCCTCGGACCACGAGATCGACACCGTTGTATACAGCTCACGAAAATCCTTCCTGAGGCAGGAGGGAGCGCCGGAGACCCTCAACGACGTCAACGACGTGCAGCTGGACCGTTACTACAAGAACTTCATGCAGGGCATGGGGGAAACGGAAAAAGCCTTCCTGGCCAGCGTCAGCCGGCTGGGACGCTACCCCGTCGAGGGTGGTCTGGCCGTGCGCTGGGAGACCGACGGCGTCTATATCGATACCTCCCTGAACCTGCATGATCCCAGCCTGAAGACCGCCTTCGTGAGGGCCGTCAACAACATGGTCTACCTGGCCCAGGCCATCTACCGCCAGGGCATCTTCAAGAGCTGCCTGTTCAACGCCCGCAACACCCTGCACATCGACCGCGACGAACCGGACCAGCCCTTCGTGCCGGACCCCGACATGCGATTGCGTTATGAGGTGAGCGCGGCGCCGGAGGTGGAAGACGAATCCCGGGTGCATTCCTACTTCGAAGACGGTCCCGACCCGGAAGAGTTCCTGGTACTGCCTCAGACCATCATCAATGCACTGGAGTCCCTCAATGACATCCACCACACCGGCATGATCATCTTCGAAGCCCTGCCCCGCCACCTCAAGATCCACAGCCACTACCGACTGCTGGACCCCGCGCGGGAAGGCGAATTCTCCCGCCTGCTGGACGAAATTCTCTCCTCGGTCGATCAGATCACCGGGCTGGGCGTTTCCGGCTTCATGAAAATGCCCTACAAGGACACCCGTTTCTTCCCCCACATCGAGCGTCTGCCAGAACGGTACTACCCCCGGAACCCCAGAGCCGAAGCCGATTCCGCCTGAACCCTTTAACTGTGCTAAACGGGCGCCAAGAGGACTGGACAGAACACCCCATCACACGTAAGATTGCGCACTCGAAATTGATGTCATCGCATTGATTCCGACAACCGCCCGTAGCTCAGCTGGATAGAGCGCTGCCCTCCGGAGGCAAGGGTCACTGAAAAAGTCCGGAACCGAAGGCAACGGTCAAACATGCCAATTTTGTTGAAAACCGCCCGTAGCTCAGCTGGATAGAGCGCCGCCCTCCGGAGGCGGAGGTCAGAGGTTCGAATCCTCTCGGGCGGGCCATTTCATCGGCATTTCAGCAAGTTAGATGCTCCAGCCTTTTGAAAGCCCCACACTCTCGCAAATTTCTTCCAGTCTAATTTCAAACTACGCGATGACCGCTGCCCAGCGTCTGAAATTGTGCCGTTTGGCACACGAATTCGAGCCTGTGTCCAAATTGTGTCCATGTGACCTGCCCCCAGTCTTTAATCCAACTGCTCCCTAGTAATGTCCGTTACTGACCCTGACCCCGTTTCAGTACCGCTCATTGTCAGAAAAATCCGGCTCTAATTGCGGTTCCAGATGACCTGAAACAGCGTGTTTTCGGGCGTAGTCAGAGGGTGTCGACCACCCCAATGCGGAGTGGGGTCTGACTTGATTATAGAACGTTCTCCAGGTCTCAATCTTCTGCTCGGCATCAGCCAGTGACAGGAACCAATTCTCGTTCAGGCATTCCTGGCGGAGTCTGCCGTTGAATGACTCCACCGTCGCATTGTCCGTGGGCTTGCCGGGCCGAGAGAAATCGATTTCTATCTGTCTCTCATAGGCCCACCGGTCCATGACCTTGCCGGCGAATTCGGAGCCGTTGTCCGCTTTCAGTATTTTCGGATTGCCCCGGAAACGTGCGATCCGCGTCAGTGCTTCTTTGACGTCTTCGCCTTTCAGGCTCTGTCCGACGATGATGCCAAGGCACTCCCTAGTGAACAGGTCAATGATGGTCAGCAACCGCAGCCGGCGGCCGTCAAACAGGGCATCCGATACAAAATCCATGCCCCAGATGTGATTGGGAAACTCGCCCTGAGACACTGGCTGCCGATTCTTCGCAGCCTTATTCCGCCTGGGCCGTTTCAGGCGCAGCGACAGGCCTTGTTCCCGGTACAGCCGGTACACGCGTTTGTGGTTGTCCTGCCATCCCTCACGCTGCAACAACACGTGAACACGACGGTAGCCATAGTGGATCCGCACCTGGGTGATCTCCCGGATCCGCATCGATAGCTGAGAGGCGTCACGAGCCACCGACTTGTAGTGATAGGAGGCTCTGGAGAGTCCCAAGACCGCACAAGCCTGCCGCTGACTGACTCCGAATCGCTTCTGGAGATCATCGACCAGCTGACGCTTGCGAGGCGGTCTCAGATCTTTTTTGACAGCACATCCTGAAGCATGGCCTTGTCCAGGCTCAGATCCGCCACCACCCGTTTCAGGCGCTGGTTTTCCTCCTCCAGTTGCTTCAAGCGTCTGAGTTCGGAAGGCCCTAGTCCGCCGAATTTCTTGCGCCAGGTGTAAAACGTGGCGTCAGAAATGCCCATTTTCCGGCACACTTCCGGGACCGGCGTCCCCAACTCCGCCTGCTTCAGGGCGAACGCTATCTGCTCTTCGGTGTAACGGGATCGCTTCATGGCATGATCTCCTGTTCAAGGGTCTATCATGCCGGATTTTCCAGTTTTAAACGGTTAAGAATTCTGGGTCAGGGTCACATGGTGTGTCCACACCTTTTGGCACATTTTTCTCAGCTTGAGAGTTGTGACCTTTGCACTGAAACCAAAAAATAATGACTTGGACACAGAAAACAGTCGAAAGCGATCGGTCTCTCACCGCCTCGAAGGTCACATGCAATCACCCAGACCTAACAGAGCCCTTGATTCCTATCAGTCTACCGCTCAATGTTTATGCTTTCGAAAGCCCGCTGAGAACCTCTCTGAAGCTGTTTAATCCAGCTTCCAGATTTTCAATTATCTCCTCAGCAAGATCATCTGGTTCCGGCAGGTTATCCAAGTCAGTCAGACTTTTGTCCTTCAACCAGAAAATATCCAGGCTGGCTCTATCCCGTGCGACCAACTCTTCATAATCATATTTGCGCCAGCGGCCGTCCGGATTGTTTTCCGGATGCCAGGTTTCCACTCTCTTTCTGGGATTCTGTGGGTTATAGCATTTGATAAAGTCAGCCATATCCTCATATCGCATGGGCTTTTTCTTGAGGGTGTGGTGGATGTTGGTGCGGTAGTCATAGAACCAGACTTCTTTCGTCCAGGCATCGGGACTAGCGGGCTGATTATCGAAAAACAGAATGTTCGCTTTCACGCCCTGAGCATAGAAGATCCCCGTGGGCAAACGCAGAATGGTATGCAGCGTGGTGTTATCCAGAAGTTTCCTGCGAATGGTTTCACCGGCACCGCCCTCAAACAGTACGTTATCGGGCACAACTACAGCCGCCTTGCCGGTGGTTTTAAGCATACTGCGGATGTGTTGAACAAAGTTGAGCTGCTTATTTGACGTGGTTGCCCAGAAGTCCTGACGGTTATAGGTCAGTTCATCGGTTTCCTGCTCGCCTTCCTCATTGGTAAAACTCATGGAGCTTTTCTTCCCGAAAGGCGGATTCGCTAGCACGTAATCCACATTGACGGGGCTTGCTGCGACGAGCGCATCGTTCGGGGAAACCAGACTATCGCCGTCGATCTCTCCGATGTTGTGCAGAAACATGTTCATCAGGCACAAACGACGGGTATTTGCGACGATTTCATTACCCAAAAACGTATTGTGTTTTAAAAACTGCTTTTGATCTTTATCGAGCTGGAAGTTTTCCGGGTTGGTGAGAAAGTCATAGGCCGCCAAGAAAAAGCCTCCGGTGCCACAGGAAGGGTCAGCAATGGTTTTACCCGGCTCCGGTCGCAAACACTCAACCATGGCGCGAATCAGTGGCCGTGGCGTGAAATACTGGCCCGCACCGGATTTCGTGTCTTCCGCATTGCGCTCCAACAGCCCCTCGTAGATATCCCCTTTTATATCGGACCCCATCATCACCCATTGGGTGCTATCGATCATATCAATCAGCCGGTAAAGCTTGGCCGGGTCCTGAATCTTGTTTTGAGCCTTGGTGAAAATCTGCCCCAGCATACCGCTATGCTTCCCCAGCTCTCGTAGCAGCTCAATATAGAGAACCTCCAGCTCTGCCCCCTTCTTACTGGTAAGAACCTGCCAGCTGTATTTCTGCGGAATGCCGACATCACGGTTATAGGGCGGTTTACCGTACTCGTCCGCCATTTTCAGGAAGATGAGATAGGTCAGCTGTTCCAGATAGTCGCCGTAACCCACACCGTCGTCGCGCAGTGTGGTACAGAAGCTCCAGACACGGGAAACGATAGACGAGGTATTCATTAATGATGTTCCTTGGCGGCAGGCACGTGCCTGCCTGATTCAGTGAGTCGGTATGCCGGATTCTTACTTAGGCCCTGCTTGAACCCTACTTGGATTATTTACGTGTTCGCTGACTCTATTGGCAACGTGAGTGATCAACCGCCGGATCATTGCTATACAACTATCGGCACACCGATCTGATTAGCAATTGGGGTATATAAATCAACATCACTTTCCGGTGCCCTGATAGACACCACCAGTGAGTACTTCACTGCTTGATTGTAGCGGCCCAATGCGGGCCTGGTTTTCCACCAGCCAAGGGCAGGATAAACCGCAATCACACCTCTGCTAGCCAACTCAGCGGCGCTGCCTTTCCATGTATCAGAATGAAGTGAACCTCTATGGCGATTGCTCTTGCCAAGCAACCAGGCAGAATCGCTTTGGCCCGAGCTCGAATATTCTTCGGCTTCCCTTGCGGCGACATTGATCCGGGCCCTGAAATCATCGTCGCTCTCCAGCGGACGCTTCACATCAAAGCGCAGGCCGTGGGATTCATACCGGTAACGAGAGGTTACGCCACGTGCGGAGGGGTTGGGCTCGATGAAATACGAAAGGGTCACTCTCATTTCAACTTCTGTTTCGCCCAAAGCCTCAAGCTCCGCAAGTGGCCACGGTAGACGATGCAAATTCATGTCCCTGAGTTGCGGGTCGCTCCCTTTTTTCCGCTTGAACGGATGAAGTGTCTCCTCGGAAACCATCGTTAACGAATTATCGATACTCCACAACGCTCTGGCCAAATCAGGTTCGCCAAACCCACAATGTCTCACCAGGCTGGCCACCTGTGTTTTGGTCGGTTTACCACGAACTGGCAGAAACATTCGTTTCATGCCACCTGTCCATTCGGCAGAATGCACAATCAGACCGCGAATCGTCTCGGGGCGAAGCTCCGGATATTCAGCCATTAACTGCGCCGCCATCCTGGCCGCCAAAGCTGATGCGGCGCTTGTTGCATTGGTTGTGGTAAAAATCCGTTCATTGACCTGAGCGTTCGTGGTCAGCAAACTCAGGCTTGGCATCCATGCCGCACCAAGCCCATCCTTTGCGGCATTTCCACCTTCAAAAACGACGTCGGGCTTCAGTGGCCAGTGCGGCTGCCAGGATTGAGACGTGGTGCTAAACGGACTGAGGGCGCCCAACTCAGCAATCGGCTCGTAGTCGCTGGCATCCCCCTCGGTAATGTTAACAAGGTGGGTCATAGCGCCAACAGTGAGCACATTCCATGCTTGTGCCGGATCATGAATCGCATCGGTTGAATTACTATTTGGGTATTCCATCCAGGCGTTTGGATCCTGAATGTTTCCGGCAGAGACAACGAACAACCTTGGTGTCTCGCCTTGCTCATCGGCATCGCAGGCCAGCCGATCTAGCGTCGCAGACCAGGCCGACGGGCGACCACGATCCCGGTTATCTTCAGCGGTAATGGCCATACTAAAAACACGTTTACGCCTCGCTGCGCTGATAGTCGGGCGCGCAACTGCTTCTGCTGTTAGATAGCCATGATGCTCCGGGTCACCGCCATTGGCTCCGTCTACCGGAATCAACTTCACAGACTCGAGCCTGTGTTTGACAACAAGAGATTGATTACTCTCCAAGGCATCCGTGAGATTACCCATCAAGGCAATTCCGGCCATGCCTGTCCCGTGCCCATCGTGATCGTTTAAGCCCCAGCCGGGTTCTACACTGTGCGTGTCAGCGTTTGATAATGCCCTGGCAAGCAGCGGGTGACCATTGTTCACTCCGGTATCAAACAGACAAATGTGAGGAGCCTCCGTATCCTCACCCGGCAAAGTTAACCTCTCATTCAACTCGCTCGCCCACTCCACTTGTTCAGGTGGCGGCAATGAATCAAAAAAGTCGGCGGTTTCCTTGGCCCGTCTCAACTCGGCGATCATATTGAGGGTCATAATCGAGCGTTTCATTTGTTCCACTGAACCAAAGACCAGCAAAACAGTTCTCTCGGGGAAATAGAGTTCTCCCGAGGCAACTTTAAAGCGCAACCCAGCAGCCATTTCCCGGAACTGACTGATTACGGCCTGACGATTTTTACGCACGGGAAGCCAGACTTCCCACCAGAGATAATCTTCATCAGATGTCGGCATGGCCTCAGGCGTATCGGTCCATAACGCCTGCAAAGTAGCTGCTCGGATCTCCGCAATTGTATTGAGCAAATTACTGCTTTTTGGTCCATTTTTTGTGTCTTTTGATTCATCCAGATAATCAGCAACAAGCTTTTCAAAGACTTCCAGCTTACCCTCCGGCACGAAAACAGTGGCGAACACCCTATCTTCTTCATATCTGACATTTCGTAATTCAATGCCTGACCTTTCACGCGCCAAAGACTCAAAAGCCAGCTCAACATCAGGAAAACCTTCGAACTCGATCTGTAAACCGACACCTTCCTCTATACCAGCACGGTGTTGTTGTTCAACGGCATCTGCGATGGTTGGGTGAAGACTCTGAAGTTTACCCAGCAAGACATTGCCATGAGCCTGACGGTCACGACTCGGTACGGGTACTCCGCCTCCTCCCTGACCAGGAGAAGTAAAGCTTTCTGACTTACCATTATTCTGCAAAATGAAATGTGGGCGGTTATTCCCCTCGTTTACCGGCATGCAACATCCTTATTTTTAAAAGCTTTCACCACCCAGCCTATTCGATAGGCTCCTACGTTCTTCAAGAGACAGGCAAACATCTTTTTCAGAAATCTGGTTTTTACGGTCAATCAGCGCGGTCTTCAACACTTCATCCGCCGCCCTGGTGAGCTCCGCATAACTCAAGCCAACAGCCTTTGATGCCAGCCTTTTCCAGGAGATGCTTTTCACGGCCTTAGGCTGTAGCCGGGCCTTTAAAACACTGGAGATATGCTTCTCATCGGGCAGCTCATAGTGCAACAAATCATCAAACCGGCGAAAAAGCGCGTTATCCAGAATTTCAGGATGGTTTGTGGCGCCAAGAATCAGGCTTTGGGATTGATCCTGCTCGATCATCTGAAGAAAGCTGTTCAGAATTCGCCGGACTTCGCCCACATCATTGGTCAGCCCACGCTGTGAGCCGATGGCATCAAACTCATCGAAGAAGTAAACACCTCGCGCCTGCTGGGTTGCCTCGAAAATCTGCCGAAGCTTTGCTGCGGTTTCACCCATAAACTTAGTCATCAACCCATCCAGGCGCACCTCAAACAACGGCAGGCCTAACTCGCCGGCCAGCACTGATGCTGTCATGGTTTTACCCGTTCCTGGGGGGCCAACCAGAAGTAATTTACGCCTTGGTTGTAGACCGTGAGACAGAATTTCAGCCGCATGACGCTGTTCCCGAATAATGCGCTCAAGCTGTTGCTCCAGATCATCCGCCAACACCATGTCTACCAGACGATTTTTCGGATAGCTGACCGTTAACAGATTGGCCAACTCACCGCGCGGCTTGCCTATGGGCACGGCTTGGCCGTCCGAGGACGTAACCCGGCGGGCCTTAGCCTGATCGATCAGGGCGCGAAGTTCCTCGGCGAGCTTTCCGTGGCCCATCTTGGCCTCGCGGGCCGCCACCTGCATCGCAATGGAATAGAAGCGGGTGTCGTCACCCTCCAGATGGGATCGGAGTAACGCTTTGACTTGATCTGCACTGGCCATTAGATAGCACCTCTTATCGGAGCACTATTGTACGCATCAGGCCAAGGAGGCTGAAACATAAACATCAGGTCGTCTCCCGAGGACTGGAACCATGGCGGTGCGCCGAAGCTCTACTCGTCTTTTTTCCCTTTTGTGTCTCTGCCCTGATTCGATCCAGTAGTTCGCTGGCCGGTTCGTCGTTGAGATCTTGTGGGAACAGTTGGCCGGAGAAGGCTTTTTTCAAAACGGATTGGCGGATTAATTCAACACGACGCAGCTCTGTTTCAATGATCGAAGAGACGTTCTCTTCGATGGAAAGCAGTTCTCTTAGCTTATTTACAATTTCATATTGCTCTTCAAGCGAAGGCAGGCTGATCTCGACTGAGCGAATATTGTCCAAGTTCAAACCCGGCTTTCCAGCTCCATAAGCAAACTTCGATAACTGCTTTCTGCCAGCTGCCTCTGCCACCAAAAACCAGTAAAGGAATTCTGAATTAATATCTTCTGTAGGCCTACAAAGAGCCACATGCTGGCTTACGTATGCAGTGCCGACGTCGGCAGAAACCCATCCTGTTTTGGTTACATTGGCACCTGTAATGGTGACAAGAACATCACCAACCTGCACTTGAGTTCTCCGCCCTTCAGCCTTCTTAGGCAAAGCAACAAAGGTTTTCTCATCTAAATCTAGCCTGTCATGCTTCAAGTTCTGAGCACGTATAAACGTATCGCCACAGTCCGAGTAGAACTTTGCCCAGCCACGAGATCCTGACGTCAGCAATACGAGCAGATTTCCCAGCTTTTCTAGCCGCCATGACACAGTAGCGTTTTTTTCTCGCCACCGAGCAGTAATCTTGCCTTCAACAGCATGTTTGAGCACAGACTGGCGGTAGACCTTGAGTTGTTCGCGTGCTGCTTTCAGCGCGGCGATTCCCTTGTCCAATTCAGAGTAGATTTCTTCGATTTTCGAAACAATGCGTTTTTGCTGATTTATAGAAGGAACGGGAATCCGGTATCCTGCGAGGTAAGCGGTAGGAACACGCTTTTGCCCAACAGCTCCACTCATATTGTGCTCAGCATCAAACCTGACTTGCTGGGAAGAGACATAGTAATAAAGAAATTTCGGATCGAGATTCGTCCCAGGCCTTAATACATGAAACTCTGTAGAGCCAAAGCCAACACTATTTTTCAGCGTTGGCACGACAGCCATTTTTCCGTTTTCCATGCAAGGTGTAATCTTTGCGAAGAGCACATCACCTTCAAGAAAACCCGTGTAGCCTTTCTTAACTTCTCCGAAACAGCGGACTCCCGATACGTCGATATAGCCAGTTTCTGCCTCAACGGCAGGCATCGGGATAAAAGTTATCTCAAGATCATCAGCGATACTTCGCTTATCAAATTTTGGGTTAACTTCAGCCACTTCAGAGATTGGCAATAGCTCCCAATTTGGCGGCAGCTCTGAATCTGAAAAAAAAGTCACGCCACCAACTCCCGATTCAACTCACCCATCACCCAGTCCATTCGCTCACCAAACAACTGATACATGCGTCCCAACCCACCCTGAGCATCAAACGGTGCCATATCCAGATCGTCCCGCTCCACGTGGAATGAGCTGGCAACGTGGTCACGGATCAGGTGCAGCCAGGCCATTTGCTGTTCGTTGAATTTGTCGCTACCACCGGCGTGGTATTTCATGATCCAGTCCTGAAAGTTCTTTCTGACGGTGCTGCCGAAGGTTCGGATTTCCGGGTCAATGCCGCATACGCGGCGTATTAGTGCCACCAAGGCGGTGAGCTCACTCAATGGGTTCTCACCTTTGTAATTGTCCAGGTAGGCATAAGCTTGCCAGACGCGCAGTGGCGCCAGCTTTGGCCGGTCCTGCCTGAGCTGCTCCAGCAGGGCTTTGATTTGCGGGTAAGTCACTTCGCTGCGCCTGGCAGGGGTATGAAAGTATATGCTCAAAGCGTCAATGTTGTCTGCCCGCTCCTGCAGGTAGTCGGCAAACTCCTGCGTCAACGCTTTGGCATTCTCGGTGGTTTCTCCGGCCCATTCGGCGGTGATGACGGTATCCAGATCGTCGTGGACAATGGTTTGTTCTTTGTCTCGGCGAATGCTGTCTATCAGATCAATTAACTCGCCGTTGAACACGTTCGCTGCCTGGTTTACCAGTTCTTTTTGAGCCTGATCGCGAGCGCTGTCGCCAGGGTCCGTTCCCTCTGGCTGGCCCGCGACTTCAAGGGCTTTTTGTTCCACACGATCGCCATCAATGGCATTCAACAGTTCACCCACAATCGTCAACAGGGGTATACCGCCCGCTTTCCCGGCAATGCGGGCGCGCTCTTTGTCATCCAGCTGTTTGTCCAGCCGTGCCAGGCGTCCGGCCAGAGAGGATACGGTATCGGAGTCGCAGGCGCCCATCATTACGCCCATGGCTAGGTCTTTCATGGGCACGCTGGGTTTAGTAATCAGTGGTTGGCTGGCTGTTTTCAGAGATTTGGTCACGCCGATGGCGTCCACAATCACGTAGTGGGTTTTGGCGCTTTGCGCGGATGGCGTGACTTTTTTCAGACTGTCTTTATCCAGGGTACGAGTGCCCCGGCCTTTCATCTGCTCGAAGTAGTTCTTGCTCTTCACATCCCGCATGAACAGCAGGCATTCCAGAGCTTTTACATCCGTGCCAGTGGCGATCATATCCACTGTCACGGCGATGCGCGGGTAATAGTCATTACGGAACTGGGCGAGTACGGATTTAGGGTCTTCACCTTTTTCGATCACTTCGCCGTCGGCATCCAGTTTGTCGTTGCCTACCCGGTAGGTGACCTTTCTGCAGAACTGATTGCTCTCACCAAATTCCTCTCGCACCGTCTGGATAATGTCGTCGGCGTGGCTGTCGGTTTTGGCGAAAATCAGCGTTTTCGGGACTTCTTGGCGACCGGGAAAAATGCTGGGCAAGGCATCCCTGAAGGCACGAAGCACCGTGCGGATCTGGTCGGGATTAACAATGTTCCGGTCCAGTTGCTTGGCGGAGTAGGTTTCGTCTTCGTCCTGGGTTTCCCAGCGCCGGCGACGGGTGTTGCGTTCGCGCCTTTCGACCTGCTGTTTGGCAGTGATCTCGCCGCCTTGCCGGGTTTTCTCGGTTTCAATCACATAAACTTCGTTGCCAACGTTAACGCCATCCGCCACGGCTTTTTCGTGGTCGTATTCGCTGACTACGTTTTTGCGGAAGAAGCCGAAGGTACGATTATCAGGTGTGGCGGTCAGCCCCACCAGATAGGCGTCAAAATATTCCAACACCTGGCGCCACAGGTTGTAGATGGAGCGGTGGCATTCATCAATGATGATAACGTCGAAGAACTCAGGCGGGATCTTGGCGTTATAGACCACCGGCAAGGGTTCCCTAGGCCGCGTGAATTGCTCTGCCGGGTTCTGCTCTTCCAGTGATTCGTCCAGCGGTTCGCCCCTGAGGAGGGAGTACATACGCTGAATGGTACTGATACACACCTGGGCATCTTTGGCAATGAACTGATTTTTCAGGCGCTGGACGGTGTAGAGCTCGGTGAACTTTCGGTTATCGTCGTTGGGCAGAAAGCTCATGAATTCCTGTTCGGCCTGTTCGCCCAGGTTTTTGGTGTCTACTAGGAACAGGATTCGGTTGGCACTAACCGGCTCTCTCAATAAACGGTAGCTGGAAGTAATAGCGGTAAACGTCTTCCCGGAGCCCGTGGCCATTTGCACCAGGGCACGAGGCTTATCCTGCTTCAATGACTCTTCCAGGTTGGTAATGGCGGTAATCTGGCAGTCCCGCAGGCCGGCTGTTTTCAGCGGCGGAAAATCCTGTAAGCGGGCGCGAAGGCTTTTTGGCTCCTGTACCCATTTTGCCAATGTTTCGGGCCGATGAAAGTTGAACACTTCGCGGGAGCGGGGGTGCGGGTCTTTGCCATCAGTGAAACGGATAATCACGCCCGTGCTTTCATACACAAAGCGCAGAGCCTGGCTTTTGTTGACCCACTTCAGTGTGGCGTTGGCGTAGCCCTGGGACTGGTCTTCAACGATGGTGATTTTTTCGCCCCAAGCCTCCGGCTTGGCTTCGATTACACCAACCGCTTGTTTATCCACGAAGAGAACATAGTCGGCCGGACCAACATCAGTTTGGTACTCGCGCACAGCCACACCAAGTGAGGCAGAAAAATCGATCTTTTTCTTGTCCTGCACAGCCCAGCCAGCCTTTACGAGGAGCTGATCTATCTCGTCTTGGGCTTTTTGTTCCGGGTTTTGATTGACCATGCGTACTTCCTTATTTACTTACCCGTGCCGCGCAAGATGATTATGAGCATGGCCCGCGTGCTACCCCAGCTGCACTTATACGAGCGACGCATCTGCCTTTTTTTAACCAAATTGCGGCGGGTGGAGTCGCTGAAAACAGAGCGTCACTCCTCAATGAAATAATCGATATCAACCTGCTTAACCTCATAGACGTCCTTCACATTGACGCCCAGATTATTCTCAATCATCAACTGAGCCAGTTCCCGGCCATCGATCAGGACGACTTTCATGTCGAGGCCAGCCGCGGCTTCTCGGGCTCCCGCGGAAAAATCAGACGTAGTCAGAAACACACCTTTGCGTGCACGCTGCCTAGTCAAAGCACCGATAAATTTGTCGATTTCGGGGCGATGTACCGTGTTGGCCCAGCGCTTGGCTTGAAGGTAGATGGTATCCAAGCCAAGTTTGTCTTCCTTTATGATGCCGTCAATTCCATCGTCGTTGGTCGTTTGAGTTGCCTGACCCGCCTCTTTCCTGGAGCCGCCATAGCCCATTGAGATCATCAGGTCGACAACCAGTTTTTCAAAAAACGATGGTGATGCTTTGCGGATGCTATCAAGAACCTCGTCGGCGAGATTTTCCTTCAAAGACTGGTAAGCCGATGCAAGCTGCTCGTCGGGCGTGGCCTCTTCAATAGTGTCGTCCACCTGCTTAAAGGCATCAGTGACAGGTTTCGGTTTCTGGGTATGGAAATCATGGAACTCGGGGAACTGTTTTAACCATGCAACACTGATGCGATCGGGTCCATTGCATAACGCATCCTGGCCGCGTTCGGTGATCTGCACCATGCCTCTTTCCGGAATTGTAAGAAGCCCAGCTTTATTGAGGTATGTCCTTGCCCAACCCACCCGGTTGTTGATTACCGTCTGATTGCCGGATGGCAGACGCTCTTTCCGCTCTTCCTCTGACAGCTCAAAAGCTTCTTTCACGGCCTCGCGCACATCGGCCAACGACCGGGGATGTCCGTCGCTGACTGTTTGAAGGACCGGACGCATGACTGATTGGAAATCAGGTATTGCCATTGCCTGCACTACTCCCTGCCAGAACTTTGCTTACTGCTTATCCACAAACTCAAACAAATCACCAACGTCGCAGCCCAGATAACGGCACAGAGCTTCGATCGTTTCGAGCTCTACGCGACTCGCCGTCTCGTGATAAAGCCGGGTAATCGTGCCCCGGTTAACCCCAGTCTCTCTCGCCACATCAACAATCTTGAGCTTCTTCTCACCCATCAGTTTGGACAGATGGCACTTAATCATTTGGCCCACCAAAGAACAAATTAACCCGCAGGAGATCAAAAAGACTTGCAAAAGGTCTTTATGAGTGCATAATGATCTACAGGAGGACATTTTGAGGCGCTAGTCATGCGGTATGTCCTCCAGCACTAAACGATAGCAGAGGTGAAAAGTTATGTCACAGGAGTATCTGACTACCGAAGAACTGTCCCAGCGAATCAAATATGACGCTCGCACGATCCGCGAGCGTTTGAAGGATAGCGTGCTGCTAGAGGGCATTCACTACATCCGTCCTTTCGGTGGGCGAAAAATTCTCTATATCTGGGAGCGGGTGGAAAAAGACATGTACGACCAAGCCAGTAATGCTGCTTTTGCCGTGCCAATGGCTCGGGGAGGGGTCTGCCGTGGGTAAGATCGTTACGAGGCGGGAAACCGGCAAGCTTTGCTTCGACTTCCGATTCCAGGGAAAACGCTGTAGGGAACAGACTGCCTTGCCAGACACCCCAAAGAATCGGAAACAGCTCGAACAGATCCTTACGAGGATTGAGGCTGAAATCACTCTCGGGTCATTCGAGTACGGAAACTACTTTCCGAACAGTCCCAACATAGTAAAGTTTGCGACTGCCTCCCGCGATGCCGCTGTGGGATATCAAGAAACTCAGCTGTTCCAGGATTTCGCCGGTGATTGGCTGAACGAGATGAAAATCCAGTGGCGCCAGTCACACATCGAGACAGTGGAGGGAACATTGAAAAACTACCTCAACCCCCATTTCGGGGAAAAAGAGGTTGGCCGCATCACCAAGAAAGACATTCTCGAATTCCGGGCCTCACTCGCCAAAGTTACAACCCGGAGCGGAAGCAGTCTTTCAGCCAGTCGTATCAACCGAATCATGACGCCATTGCGCATGATCCTTAGCGAAGCAGCCAACCGCTTTGAGTTTAGCTCACCCTATCACGGGATTAAATCACTGAAGGTCCCGCGAACGGATGTCGAGCCATTCAGTATTGATGAGGTCAAACAGATTATCGATACGGTTCGTCCGGACTTCAGGAACTACTACATCGTTCGTTTCTTCACGGGGATGCGCACGGGTGAGATCGATGGGCTGCAATGGGAGCACGTGGATTTCAAGCGTCGCCAGATTCTGGTTCGTCAGGCATTGGTCCAGGGGCGACTGGAATACACCAAAAACGATGGCTCCTTCCGAACCATTGAGATGTCCCAGCTGGTTGTGGATGCGCTGAACGAGCAGAAGACAGCGACGGGAAACATGGACTTTGTCTTTTCCAGCCGGACCGGCGGTCCACTTTCCCACAACAATGTGACCAAGCGGGTCTGGTATCCCCTGCTCCGGCACCTGGGGTTACGCAAACGACGCCCTTATCAAACACGGCACACGGCAGCCACGTTGTGGTTGGCAGCGGGGGAAAACCCGGAGTGGATCGCGCGGCAGATGGGACATACCACAACGGAAATGCTGTTTCGGGTCTACAGCCGTTATGTACCCAATCTTACTCGCCGTGATGGTTCGGCATTCGAGCGTTTACTGCTCACAGAGTTCGACGCCAAAACACCTACCCGGGATAAGGAGGCCTACGATGAGGTCTGACCTGATGTTGTTGGAAGCCGCACCGCTCACTCGCCTGATCCCTTCGGAGCGGCGCACGATCCGTAATATGGCTAGCAGCCTTTGTGTGGCGATGGGCATTACACGGGAAGATCATCACCTGGTTGCCATTCTCGGCCTGGGTGGCGAGCGGTGCAATCAGGAAGCTATGGAAAGCTGGGTGTACCGCGAACTGGTGAAGCAGAATCTGGAGGCGGGTCAGGACACGCTGGCGCTCCTCATCCATCGTCTTGAACACCTGGAAATGCAATGGAGGTACAACTGATGCCTGACATGCCTTCGATCAAGCCGCGGCTGGCGTACTGGCGGGACCAGTTTACCGTGCTCAGTGTGCAGCGCCTAGAGGTATCCCGCACTGGTGAGAAAGTGTTCCGTCTCTTCCTCTTCTGCAAAGGACGCCAGATCCCGGTATTTCTGCGAGAGGCAAAAGTGCCCTGCAGCGGCGCACCCCTGCCGGGTGAGCGCATCGCCGCGCAGCTGAGGATTCTGAACTATCCTCAGCAACCACACATGATGGTCCAGTCAATGGAGCGAATCTAGCGTCCCTCATCACACTGAGCGCCAGGGATGGCGCCCTGTCAGGAATCGACATCTCCAATATTTCTCTCATCATCTCGTTCAACGGCATCGTAAAGTACGCAGCCAGTAAATATCAGAAACCGAAACGAGGACCAGAACCAAAAGAGCGAGCGTAACTCACCGGGCTTTGTCACTCGCAGTGAGACATTCCCATCAGCCGGTATCCTCTGATCAGCCATCACCTTCACATTGATACTTTTCTTCGTCACGCAGAGATGATGCGCCCAGAAACCCAGTGATCGAGACTCATTGTCTGCGAGCGTTTTGACCTCAATGGTAAGGCAGGATGCCAGTCTCAATGCCTTCATCAACCTCATGAATGGAATGTTGTCTGTTCCTTGAAGCCTGACTTCGGCATGACTGCGCTGTATCCCTTTTTTGCAGATCAACAATGCCCTCCTGGCAGTATCCGGCTCCTCCGATACCCAGATCGATAACCGCTTAAAAGCGTTCATGACCCCTTCGAATGCGCTTCTGGATTGCGGAGGGCAGGGGTAGGTTCTCAGCTCCGGAGCTCGAGATATGAGCGTAAAGTGCTCAGCTAACCCAGTCGGATTTTGGGCGGTTGAGGCGAGGCTAAACTTTGAACTCCTACGAGCCGTCTCCTCATCCATCAGTAGTCGAGCTCGCTCGTGCCACTGCTGAGCGATATACGGCTCAATATCCAGTTGAGCCGCCGCATTTCGTAGCGCCGTCTCTTCCGTCTCATTCTGTGGTGCCGCTTGCCGGCGAAAGGTCTGAAGTTCGAGCCGATACGGCAACAAAGGATTAATATCCTGCTTCCCATAGACTGGCGGCACATGAATGTTCTCAGGGGCGTTGCGCATTCGTGGCAGCTCGAACTGCGCTTTTGCGGGCATTCTGGCAACTTCAGCCAGGCGTTTGGCGGGCGTTTGTCGGTCGGCCAATCCGTTACGATGCCGAAAGCGCTCCAGCGCGACCGCCGATTTATCAAGCAAACTCGCCTGCTGGTCGAGCGACAACCTGGGGTTGATCCTGTTTGTCACATACCATCCCAATAGGTAATCGAGCAGGTGCGCATAACTTCTGAGCGCCACCTTCTCGCTTGAATGCCCCATCCATTGAGTCAGCAGTGCCAGGCCGCGGCAAGGGTCGCCCAACCCCGCCTGTTTCCAAAGCGGTGTTGACTCATCACCTGGGTTTAACATTGCATCGTTATCAGGACACCAGTTAGCAGGAAGCAGCTCAAACGGCTTTCTTTCCATCAACCGAAATAACGTGATGGTGGCAAAACTGTGGCGCAAATGGTGGAAGCGAAAATTATCGTCGCCCGTTACCGCCCGCATAAGAAGCGTCAGCCCCTCAAACGCCATTCGCTCGGTTATCCTGAAATGGCCACTAACCGGGTCGGCAAACAGCGGCACGCGAGGATCATCATTGTGGCGACGCTGTTTGCGGTCACGTAAAAAGTCCGCCAGCCAGATCCGCTCATCGGATGTCAGCAACAACCGAAGAGGTAACCTTCGGAGGGCCGAATCCGACTTCACCCCGGCGAGCTTGGTCGGTCGAACCAGCACTTCCGGAAACATCACGGACGCGTGATCCAGACCGTGGAAATCGCCAAACTGTCTTGCCCATGCTTCGGTCCGACGTAATCCGCAACGGTACCCCAGAATCAGCAAGGCAAGCTGCAAAGATGCCAACTCATCGCCAGCCTGTTTCATGAGGTGCTGCTTCGCCTGCAGGTATTCCCGAGGCGTCACGATGTTGGCGTCAACGCCATAGCTCGGTCCCCCATCCAAAGGCACACGCTCTACACCATAGAACGCATGTAGAAATTCATGCCAATCTGACAAGGTCGCCTGAAGCACAGCATTGTCGCCAGGCGTCCTGGCAATCACTGCTTCATACATCGCCTGCCATTCATCCGTCTCCAAGCTCAATTCGCTCTGAATTTCGGCGTCATAGTCAAGCAGCGGCATGAGACGAGCGACATTGCGAATTCGTTCCCGCCAATGGGCGAAGGGAAGCCCTTCCTGGCGAATCAGGAATTGGGCGTAGTGACACATCAGCTGCAAGACAACCGAGGTTTTGGGACTGGAAGCTACTTTGCGAATGGCCTTTGAGGCGTTCCCCCGAGCGTCAAACAATCCTTTTGGACCATCTCCCGGGCCCCGAAGCCCTCGTTTTTTTCCCATAACCTCAAGCTGACGCTCGAACCTTCTCAACGCGTGTTTCAATTCCCTGAATGCAGGACGCTGATCACTCAGCGGATACTCCGGACTGTGGATCTCTGCTGCATTGATCAGATGCGTTTCCTGCTCAGGAGCAGGCCCGGTGCTCTGAACGGGGACAGCCACCTGACCGGTTACCAACCGCATCCAGTTGGTCAGTGGCAAGGACACGCCCAAATCCGGCGTGCGCGCGTAGTGCACGAGAAATCCTGGCGCCAATTCCACAAGATTGGCCTCCGCCAGCGCAAAGACGTCTTTGGATCGGTGCCATCGATCTCCAGTAGATTGAACTAACCCGTCGACATAGGCATTGAGTAATTGCTCATCTGCAGAGGTTCGCCCCTCGTCCTCGATCTCAGGCCAATCTTTCCCCCACCGCAAAAACCAACGCCGGAGCAATAGCTGCGTGACCGGCGCCAGAAAAACCCGACGACCGGATTGCCTGGAGTTCTTACCTGAGTTATCGCCTGGCGCTTGTTCCAGCTCCAGCCAACCCAGTTCACCTTCCATTGCGATACCGGCGCGAATGGCCGCACTGACTCGCCGGAACCTTCGCTTGGACACCACTGTGCTGTGAAACACCATGCTGAAAAGCAGTTCCCCCGCATCCTGCTCCTTGCATTTGGTACCCGATTCCTCAGACAACGTCGCCATGAATTGTTCATTCAGCGCATCATAGTCAATCGACCGAGCTACCATTGCTGTCGAAAACATTGAGGGAGCTGTTCGTACCGACAGAATCGGCGCTGGTGCAGACAACTGCCAATCCCGTTCTTTAACACCCTGCGTGAGACCCAGAAACAGGTAACGCTGTTTATCTTTGATCGTCTCCCCGGTTCCCGATTGACACGCATCGTTGATCAGTTCGTTAACGGCAGCATCACTCATCTCAACCCTCTGATCACCGGCGGCCAATGCGGGGTAATGCTTGCAAAGGTAACCAAGCGCGGCGTTAAGATGGTCGAGCTTGTGTCGTACTCTCTCGACCCTTCGGCTCTCCGAACCGGCCAACTGGTACTTTTCAGCTCTGTCCAGGCTTTTCTGGAGCCTGTCGAGTGGCTTTTGCCACTCTTCCCAGACCTTGTCTGACTCAGCCATCAATGCCCTCCAGAACGTCAAACCCCAACGATTCCAGTAACTCGTCAATCACCGGCCCGACGGCCTCTTTGAACGCATAAGGGTCGAGGGCCGAGTGCCGGGCCCACGGCTCGGTCCCAATCCCCCAGTGCCCCATGAAGGTGTCGACGAGGTCCCCGGGTACATCGCGATCCCGGAGATAACCACGTAACGTGTGTCGACTCGTGTTGAGTGGCCAGGGGAAGACCCAGACTATTTCGGCGGCCAATTCCTTGGGGGTCGCAGGGACGGTTTCGTACTTGCTGGTCAGGAACCAGAGAAACGTACTCAGCGTGACCTTGCAGCCCGCCATCTGCAGACGTCGGGACAGAGCCAATCGATGGGCCTCGTAACAATCCAGCTGTCGGATCATTCGCTCGGGCAGATAAACCACTCGTGAATGTCCCATGTCATCTCCTTCTTTGTCAGAGATGACCACAAAACCGCGCTTTCGGTTCAGTTCGGAGGGATCGGCAATCGGGTCGCGAACGGCTCGGTAGCCGGTTGCCCACAGAAGCATCAGGTTCACATACGCGGTATAAAGATTGTGAAATCGCCAGAGGTACGACGGCTGGTCGATCACCTTTCGATACTCTTGCAGCTGCTCCTGCAGGCTAACCACGACTGCCCTCATCACATCACTACGAATCGAGAGTGGCGACCCAACCCGCGACACACTGGCACCTGACAGCTCTGGTTGGTCGGGTCGAGTGGCACCGCCCATGGCGCGGGCCCATGAGACAACAACTCGGTCATAGTATTCAGCCAGTTGCTCAGCGGCTCTGGTGTGATAATAGATCGCCGCCGATGGCCCGAATGGCGGATGCTTACCGGTAATCAGGCACACATCGATCAGATCAGTCGACACGTTCATCAGCGAATCGAACAGGAGGTTTTGAATCCGTTTTACCGTCAGTCGGCTTCCGGTGGACCTTTTCAGGTCTTTAAGCCGAGAATTAACTCGGTTGATGATGCCGTCGAGTTTGACTCGACGAGAGAACAACGCAGCAGATTTTGAAGTCGCACGCCCTCCGGCGCTTTTGACCGTGAGCGCCATGACTTGCCAAAATTGATCTGGAATTCGGAACGTTAGTTCCTGTCGGGATTCCTCAAAATACTTATGCCAACCACTCTTTAATTCACGCCGATCCTTAGGTTTCAAGGTGCCACAGACCCAAGTGCGTTCGTCCGCTACCAGATAGATATCTTCGGAGTTCTTGAAGTCTTGCGGTAACTGATCTCGCGATTTGACGACTCGGGCTCGAAGTACCACCTCTGGCGCACGCCCCGTCAGCAGCAACAGCAAAATAAACAGGCGAACCGTCGGCAAGCCCGATCTTCTGAAAACGAGAGACTCTAGAATCAAGTTCAACTCATATTCGCTGAGACTCTCCCATCGTCCTGGCAGGACTGAATTTACTCGGCGGCAAGCCGCTCGCTGCGGTTGAAGTTTTCGAAGTAAGGCGTCGCTGCGCTCCCCCAACTCTGGCTTCGCCTGCTCGCCGGTTTCTAACAATAGCGTCGCATCGTCCAGCTCATCAGGCGCGTTTCCCGCCAGGAAATGTTTCGTGGTCTTGACCTCAGATGGCCGCGTGGTATGAATCCGTACCGTCTTGCTTTGGTCAACCTCGGTATCGCTGTCTTTGTCCAACGGTTCCCAGTCGCTGGTTAAAGACCACACCTGACGGTCAGCAGATGTGCGCCGATGCCTCCTCACAATCTGTCCGTCGCCGAGGAAATGCTTAAAAAAGCGCTGCAACTCGACAAGGTACCGTATGTCGTTACCACTCAATCTACGCCGATCCAGCATTTCATTTCGTCGCGCGAAAGTGGCCGCAAACCGCTCCAGATGCTCGGATATTCGGGGAATGCAGTTTACGGCTGTGTCACCCATTAACCAGAGAGCCCGCCACGCTTCGTAAAGCCGCGAGCTAAAACGATTCTGCTCGTCATCCGGTACGTCATGCCGCCACTGATAGGCGAGGACGATGACAAGTGCGGCCATTTGCAGGCGGACCTCGCCGGTCTCTTTTTGTGCCAACTCACGGAGGCCAGCATGCTGAGGATGACCTGTCTTGAGACCACTAACACCGCGGCCTGGCTGTTTCTTCTCGCGGACTCGTACTTCAATCTCACCCGAGCTGAGCCACTCCAACAATTTCTCAGCGCCGGTGACCGTAACTGACAGAGATTCAAGCGCCCTTAGCAGGCCCGGAAGCAAACCTGCAATGACTTCCATGTCGAACCAGTCCTCACGGGGTTGTACCAGTTCATTTAACAGTTGTTCGGGATTCTCCGTGGCGATCGTCAGCTCATTCAGCAACATCGTCGTGCCCCTCCCAACCCAGAGTAAGCTGCTCTGTTTTTGAGTTGATGATCAAGGGATCTTCTGCCTTGAGTTTTCGACTCACGCCGGTGAGGCGCTCAAGGCCCGTGCGGCTAGTCAGGCATGGGGCAATCCAACGTCGTTCTTCGTCCGACAGGGCTCCGTAAAGATTCAGGACCCCAAACTGCCGCCCTGAATCCAGACCAAAAGCGACGACTGATAGAAATGAGCTCATGTGTGTAGCAATGGATTGACCTTGAGGCCAGACCAATATCGGAACGACCTTTTCCGGGGGCAAGCGCTTCAACAGCAATGCAATGCGATTGTTGCCCACTACGGAAAATTCCGACCCTTCAGCAACCACATGAACCGGGTGAATACGGGCAAGCGCGATGAGCGAGTCGTCTGACAAAAGCTCCGGCTTTTTCATCGCATATTTAAGACCGAGGATCACATCCCAGCGATCGCCTCGGACTCGGGCAGATATTTTTATTTTTTTCACCTTAACTTGCTTTAGCTTGACTGTTGGTAAACCTACTGCCATCTGTTTCACTCCACAGCTAAAAATCTTACAAAACGAAATCGCTAGCGCCGGAGCGATCACTCTCGTTCTCGCGCTGACTTGGGCGACATGTTTTTAGGTGTAACACACCCAAACAGGGGCAAGGGTCACAATGCTCGGAACGAGGGCTGAAAAACCGAAGGTTGTAGCTTTTTGGAAACTTTTGATTGACTTTAATGACGGTGAGGAGAGATCCCGACGAGTAAAATGGACTTCACGGGTTGGGGGCATCGGTGAAATGTATGCTGCGACCGAAGATCAGTGCGGGGCGATCACACTTCCCTCTTCAGAAAGCTGACTGTGATCGCCACTAATTCCTTTCTGTTTGCGCCGAAAGCCCCAGATATCTGACCACTGGGGAGACGACAACTGTGGTTTGCATGATCTGTTTATACATCAGCAGAACGCTCAATCCGGGATGAGAAAGCCTAAAGCAGCTATTCTAGAGTTGGTTAGCGAATAGATTGATCTTGGTGAATAGAAAAATTTTAATGGCCTGAAAGGAAAGCCTGCATGCATATTATCCGGCTCTCACCGAACATTGATTGCTCAATTGGGGGTATGTTGTTAACCAGTCCCGAAAAACCTCGGATACCAAATAAAGAAACGGCCGAGGCGATGCGTGAACTGGAGGATGGAAAAGGTGAGTGCTTTGAAAGCGTTGAGGACTTGTTTCGGGATCTGGATTTAGATGAATGAAAATTGTTTGTATATCCGACACTCATTCTTTACACCGCCGAATCCCGGAGATTCCGGACGGCGACGTTCTGATCCACGCCGGTGATTGCCTGGGTGCGGGTAATCTGGATGACATCGAGGACCTGAATCACTGGCTCGGCACCTTGCCCCACCGTCACAAGATCGTGATTGCTGGCAACCATGACGCGGCTTTTCAGGAAACGCCGGATCTTGCGCGGGAAGCTTTGAACAATGCGATCTACCTGGAAGACTCTGGCGTTGAACTTGAGGGCGTCCGATTCTGGGGCTCGCCCTGGACTCCGCCATTTATGGATTGGTGGTTTATGCTGGATAGGGGTCAGCCATTGCGTGAAAAATGGAATCTTATTCCGGATAACACCGATGTGTTGATCACCCATGGACCACCAAAAAACATCGGTGATGAGGCGTCTCTGGGATTTCGTTGTTACAACGCGGGGTGCGTGGATCTGTTGCATCGAATCGACCAGCTATCGTTAAAGGCGCATGTTTTTGGACACATTCACGAGGGTTACGGTGAGTATGTGCGAGGCGCAATGCGGCTGATCAACGCCAGCACCTGCACTGTTCGATACAAACCCATCAACCCACCGATTGTGCTGGATCTTGATGAGTAGGAAGATCGAAGGATGTCATCTGATTTTCTGGAACTGGAAGCGAAAGACATTATTGAGCGAGCACAGCCCTGGACCGGTTCAGAAAGTGCGGCCTGGGCCTGGTATCGCTCAACAGAGATCCCTTCCCTTGGTAACTTAACGGCGGAAGATCTCGTCGCAAATGGCCGAGGCGATGAGGTACGAGCTTACCTGGACCACCTGAAAAGCGGCGGTTATTCTTGATAATGAAGATGGGTAGGCCCGTGAGGAAAAAATGACCGCTGCTGAACTGATAGAGCGACTTAGAACGCTACCACCGGAATCAATTGTTCTTGTCCAAGGCTATGAGACGGGTTATGACGACATTGTCGAGCTGAAAGCTTTGGACGTGGTTCGGTATAGAAACGCTCAGGAATGGGATGGCGAGTACTCTACAGTAGATAAGTTCACTGGGGAGAGAGGCAAAACAATGCCTGTCACGGTGATTCTCGGGCGGCGTGGAAATTTGAGATAAAGAAACCTATGTCCGAAAGAAACGCGTACACGCTCGAAGAGCTGATTGCTCAATGCGACCCTGGCTCGCCCATGCCCCCAGAGCTACTGGAATGGCAGCAGGCGGAGCCCGTGGGCCTAGAGCAGTCCGTGATGGAAGGTCAGGTTGATATCCAAGAGGCTGTTCTGGCATTTGGCGAGAAGCTAAGTGATCAATACAAAGTCGCCCAACTGATTCTTTTCGGCAGCCGGGCCCGGGGCGATTACCAGTCGGATAGCGATGCTGATGTAGCTGTGATGCTGCGTGACGAGCCTGGGGATTTTGTTGAAACGAAGCTGGCCATGACGGGGGTTGCGTTCGATGTGCTGCTGCAGACCGATGTCCGGATTCAGCTATTCCCGATTTGGGAAACCGAGTGGCACAAGCCAGAAGCCTATTCCAACCCGACTATTCTGCTAAACATTGCCCGGGAGAGCATCATCATCTGGCAGTCCTGACCTCACTCCACTGACCCTGAATGGCGCCTGCTACTGAGCTGAAACTGTCCAGGTGGATTAGTTGGCTGTTATTGACCAATGACGGAAGGCCTTTTCGGATGGCCCGCTCCCTGAAATTAGCCAAAGTTCCAACTCGGTCTATCAGAGCTTTGGTTGCCGCCTCGGGATCATGCGCCAGGCACTTGATGATTGCGGCATAACTCACTCCGCGTGGCTGCTGAAATTGTTTCATACTGTCGCTCTGGTAACTGCCTCCCGGTCGAGTACCATGGGCGCCAGGTCGAAAGCAGGCGCGATCCCCAGGGCAATCAATCCCACATTCTGTTGACTCCAAATTACACTATGCCGATGACACCAAAGGTCCTGATCGTAGACGTTGAATCAACCTGCTGGGAGGGCTCGATGCTTCCGGATGGCCGAGGCCAGGGCGTCGAGAACATGGAGATTATTGAGCTGGGCTGCGTGATGTGTGATCGCAGTGGGCAGCTACTGGATAGTGCATCCTTCCTTGTTAAGCCCATTGATCATCCGAGCTTGTCGGATTTCTGCCAATCGTTGACAGGTATCAGCCAGCAAACGATCAGCGAGGCCACGCCTTTCAAGGACACCATCCAACGATTGAACGACTGGATCGGCGTGCAAAACAGTTCATTTATCTGGGCAAGCTGGGGCAATTACGACAGGCTGCATTTGGAGGCCGATAGCAGTAAGCGGAACGCAACTCCAGAACTTCTGAGGTATGACCATCTTAATCTCCGCAAACTCTGGCGACTTACCACCAAACAACGCAAGAAAAACAGCCTCAGAGACGCTTTGAACTACCACGCGTTTTCATTCGAGGGGCATCAACACAGCGGGCTAGATGACGCGAAGAATACGGCCAAACTGCTTTCCTGTGTGGATTGGACGCGAGCGGATGAGGCTCTGACGCGAGCCGGCGAATAGCGAAAGCTATTATCGATCCGAATTCCAATTCAATAGGAGACCTTATAGGGTGGGCTTATTTCTCGTCTCTCCGGGGCTGCCCCCGATCTTCCATGAAATCTTCAGTCACGCCTTCGTCAGAATCGAACCACTCTTCCCAGACAGGGTCTGTAGGTCTCTCATAGCGCTTGACCGACCCTTTTAGCCGTTCCAGCGGCGTCATCTCATGAGATAGCGGCTCAGCAAGCTCGTCTGCATGGGCTGTGTGGGCTCCAGACCCTCCAGCAGTTCCTGCTCGGTGAACATTTTCTTTACCATGGAGGACTTCCTTAATCATCGGAGAGCATCACGTCACCGATCAGTTTAGCAGTCGGCCAGCTGCGGCAGCCATCGAGAAACGATTTTAACCACGCGGCTTCCGGCGGAGACGGCTTCAAATCATACTGCCTCACGATACGGAAAAATCTCGCCACGTATTCGCACTAACCCGTCGGGGGGTAGCCATTCGTTCGGAGGTTGAGCGCCTTTGCTTCTGTTAAGCCTTAGTCGACAGGCCACAGATTGACGAAGTCATTGGCAAAACGCTCTCTTTGAACGCGGGTCCAACACTGTTGCCGCACATTTGGATACCGGTTGTGACTGACAAGCTGTGAAGGCCGGGTGAATACTGTACTAGTTTTGCCTATCTCAAAGAACTTGTTGACGTTAACCACCCGTTTAAAACTACAGATATCTTGGTGCGTTATGAGCATTATCGCCTAAATATTAATTAATTGAGCAATATTGCGCGCCGGCAGAATAGTGCCTATACTTCGCTCAGAATCGAAAAAATCAAAAACGATAAGAAAGAACGGAGTCACAATGGGAGGCAGTTATGCTCGGTTTGAAAGAACATCAACCGGTCGATACCAGCCCACCTACTCAATTTGGCCCTACACTGACCGCCAAACACAGTACCGCAGGCCTTCGCTGGTTGCTTGAGCGCCGTGATCGCTGGGAACTGACTATGGACGATCTAGGGGTGCTTTTAGGTGGCGTACGCCGGAGGACACTGACCGACTGGCAAAAACGGATAAACAATGGACAGGAAGTGGAAGTATCCCGCGATACCATGGAGCGAATCAGTCTGCTCTTGGGTATCCATAAGGCGCTCGTGCTGATCACACCGTCAGGACATGAAAGCATGGCCTTTGAGTGGTTCCAAAAACCCATCGATCTGATGGGTCTGCAGGGTCAGTCGATCCGGGACTATTTGCTTGAGCAAGGCTCTATGGATGCCCTCTACTATGTTCGTCGCAACCTGGATGCAATGCGAGGTTAAAGTCGTCGAAGCAGTACAAGGAGTATGAGTTGGATCGAGTAAAGCCTGTATGGAAGCATCACCGGATCATTCACAGCAAATACCCTCCAATCGACTGCTTTGAGAGTCCAGACTCCATGATACTTGCGGAGCTGGAATCTGCGACCAGCGATCGTGTTGTTCACTGGCCCCGGTATGTCGATGAGAAAGATTATCGGGCCGGACCAGGTTGGGGAGCTGTTATGGCTTCTTTCTGTTACCCCTCGGAGGGACGGTTCAACACGGCTGCCCGGGGGGCTTACTATGCTGTAGATTCTCTGGAAACAGCGCTTCGGGAATGGGTTTTTCACACAGGCGAAGTCTGGCAGGAATTTGGAGTTACCAACGATTATTCGGCCATCGTACGTTGTTATACGGGGCACACAGCCGAACCACTCGTTGATCTTCGGAAGCAGCCACAATTCATGCACGATACCAACTATGCACCGGGGCAAAAAACCGCTGCTGACCTGTTGAACGCCGATGAATACGGGATCCTATATAGTTCCGTGAGAAATCCAGGAGCTGAAGCCGTTGCGCTATTACGACCATCTGCGACCACTCCGGTTATCCAGGCCGGTCATTATGTTGTGCAGTGGGACGGAGAGCGCTTTACTCAGTATGCCCATGTCGAGGACTATAATCCGCTGTGATTAGGCCGCATCTTTACTTATTTGAGTTTTTGAGTAAATGTGCGTATTCCAGACCAAGGTTGCCACTGATTCCAGACGAAGCCTGCCACCCATTCCACGCGAAAGCTGCCACCCCGGCAGGCTGCCTGAACCGCCGTCAAAATCGTCCGGCGCGGGATAACTTAACGGTACTCTGATCCTTTTCATCCGGAGAAGGCCAGATGCCAGCGAAGAGGTTATCCATGTAATGTTGCCGCCCGCGTTATGTGCCCTACAGACTCGGAAGTCAGCCGGCACAAGGTGGTGCTCTGGTTTTTGGCAACATAATGTTCACAGCGAATCGAGCCATTTCAGCAAATCGGCATCGTCGCGCCAGTGTGGTTTTCCGAGGGATGAGTCGGATGGCTGTGTCGGTGGTTCGCACTGCGCCAGAGCTTCGGTCTTCATGCGCAAGGTCAGCTCGGCATAGCGATTTGTGGTCTCCAGGCTGACATGCCCCAACCAGGCCCGGATTACGTTAACCTCGACACCCGCTTCAAGCAGGTGAACCGCTGTGGAGTGCCTCAGACAATGGGGAGAAATTCGCCGTGGTGTTGATGGTTGCTGCTCCCGCAGATACTGCGTGTGCTTGCGAACGATCTTATAGATTCCAAAGCGGGTTAATGGTTGTCCCAGGGCGGAAGTGAAGACCGCTTTCTGCGGACGCATGATCGCCCCCGTTTGCTCCAGCAGCTGTCGCAGTAGCTGGCTGGTTTCCTCCCACAATGGGCAAATGCGCCATTTATCGCCTTTACCGTGTAGATGCACGCGCGGCGGGGCGGAGTCTGCCCGCTCTACCAGCGTTTCCGCCCCCGCCCCGTCTTCAGGGTACATTGCAATCCCGATGCTGGTTCCGATCCCGATAGAGACACGAAGATCGGTGCCCTCAAACGGAAAAGGGGTTTCGAGCGAGTTCAGAAGTTTGCGTGCGACCGTTGCGACCCGGTAGACAGTCACCTCGCCAGAGTCATCGACCCCGGCCAACTCATGGGTGTAGTCGTCAACGAAGGAGCTTTCCTTGACCAGATCATCGTTGCTGAAGTTGGACCCCATCCATGGCTGGAGCATCATCGACGGCGGGATCGCGATGGTGCGATCTACTTTCGGAAGGGAGTTCCACATAGCATCGCCGATCCTCAGCGACCCCACGCCCGCCTCCTTTTTCGGCGGATGAATGCGGATCAGGGTGTGATCGGGCCGATCCATCCAGGCTTCCAGCTGCAGCTCCCGGGTCCAGTACTCGCTCTCGATACGCATAACGTACCGGCCGTGGTTACTTCTGACCAGAGAGTCTGCTCCATGCCTTCGATCAAGGAAACAGCCGAGGGAGTAGTCGCGAGAAGACGAGCCGATATGGCAAACAAAACAAGAGCGCTTATCCAGAGTTTCATAGACCAGGTTCTTTCTCAGTAGATGTGGCCGGCTACCTTCGTCTGTTCCCGACGTTCGGAAACGACGGCGGGACGTCGTGGGGCCTTCACAACGATAACCAGACCCACAATTGTGATTCCTATGCCGATGATCTCCACGAAGCTAAAGGTTTCGCCAAACAGCAGTATGCCAATAACAAGCCCAAACACAGGCGTCAGAAAGGTGAACGAATTCAGGCTGTTCAAAGGAGCGCTTGCCAGCAATGAGTACCACAGAACAACCATCAAAGCCGTCGCTGGAATAGCCAAAACGAAGATTGCGGAGGAAAACGACCAGGTCCAGTCAATCGCCATGCCCTCACCCAGACCCACGGACGCGATGCCCAGGAATGCCGAACCGATGACAAGCTGAATACCCATGGACCAGTAAATATCATCGCTGCCGGCCTGATATTTGAGTAGCACGTTCCCGAAGGCGGTTCCAATGGCGCCGACCAGAACATAGACCGCCCCTGTAAACCTGGCGTTACCAAACTCCATCTCTGGCGTCGCAAGTACCACAACCCCGATAAAGCCAACGATCAGTCCCGCGAACACGCGCCCGGTGACCACTTCCCTAAAAATGAACAGCGCCAGAACCGCTGCAAAAAGCGGTTGTGCGTTTGCCAGCACCGTTGCAAGTCCTGGGCCCAGTTTGCCAGCTCCGAGAAACATTCCTCCAAGGCCCATGCCGGTGTAACTGAAGCCAATCACAGTCAACATGAGAAATCTTCGAGGCGAGAAACTAATTCGTCTGCCCTTTCCAACGGCGATCAGAATCAGGCAGAGGCCCGCCAGTAATGCCCGTAAAGCGGCAAAAAGCAAAGGTGGCGCATCTGGCAAGCCCACCACAATGAAGGGAAAGCAAATCGCCCAGAGAAAGGCGACAAGCATCATGCCGGCTACTGTACGTATCGATAGTGACTGGCCCACCAACAGCTCCTTGGCCTACTCCTCTGAGAAGTATGGCTTATATTCAAACCTGGCGCCCCAATCCCCGCAATCGCGGGAAAAACCTCGGCGTGTTGTTGGCATAATGTCGCCAGGCCTCCCCGAACGTCTTTTCGGCTTCCCGCTCCTCACCGATGGATAACCGTGAATACATCCAGAGCAACACCGGGAACATCACCAGGGTCAGTAGCGTCGGCCACTGCAGGAGGAAGCCAAACATAATCAGAACAAAACCCACGTACTGAGGGTGGCGGACATAGGCGTAGAGTCCGGTTGTGGCAAGCTTCCCCGCTTTCTGAGCCGCGTACAGAGTGCGCCAGCCTGCTGCGATCAGGTAGAAACCTCCACCAATAAACACCGTGCTCAACAGGTGGAAGGGTCCAAAATGCGGGGAGCCTTGCCAGCCAAACAACATTTCGAGCAAGTGCCCGCTGTCATGAGCAAACCAGTTCACATCGGGGTACTGTGACTGCAGCCAACCCGAGAGAAAGTAGATCGTCAGCGGGAAGCCGTACATCTCCGTGAACAAGGCAACAAGAAAGGCGCTGAACGCACCAAACGAGCGCCAGTCCCGTTTTGTCTGAGGTTTGAAAAAACTGAAGGCAAAGAAGATGAAAATTGCCGAATTCAGTACCACCAGCCCCCATAGGCCATAATTCGGTAACTCACTGTTCATCTCGCTGATCTCCAGTCTTTCCGTGTTGTGATCCGTGCTGGTTGTGGTGGCCATGACCACCGTGCCCACCATGCATGAATATGTGCATAAACGGACACGCCAGAAGTATCAGCCAGGGCAAGGCGCCGAGAAGATGAACCCTGTGCTCGCCCCAAAGCAAAAACAGAGCTATGACCGCGAATACTGCCAATGTAATTTTAAAGCGCCGATCCATCACTATTCCTTTGTGTAAGTAAACCAAACCCGCAGTCTTCATCACGCGTCAAATGTCTGGCCGTTGCCCGTCGTCGCTATGTAGTTGGGAGAAGGGCCAGTCGCGAAAACTTCAACTGCCCATGGTGCGAACCATGCTCATCTTCCGTCAGCCCCCGGGACGAAGGGGCGGTTCCTGATTGTCATGGGCTGTCAAACTACCCACAATAAAACCACCTTGTGATCGAAACGGCGGAATGGCTCTTAATTGCCAGATAAGCGACGTTTGCACGCTTGCGAACAAAAAGATTGCTTCAATCCGAGTTGAACATGCCAAGCTGAATCATAGCTGTAAACCATTCCGGATGATGCATCTATTTGACATGGATCAGTATCACTAGCAAACGCCCGGCTTTAGACCAGGACTCAGATTTCACCCATTTAGCAAAGCAACTCCCTGACAGGGGTGTCCGAATGCACGACGAAACTAGAAATAGCCAGCAAACAGCCAGTACCAATGCAGCTCTACTCAATCGTCATTGTTACTGCATTACCCTTGATCAAGACGCCCTAAACTCAAATCTTCGGGACCAGTTTTCCAACGCTGGCATCGATTTCCCGGCAACAGCGATCCCGGAGCTTGATCATTTCTTCTCGGATACCGCCGTTTTTGTCCCCGAGAGAGATATTTTGACGATGGAGGGAGTCGTCCAGGCGATCGAGAAAGCGAGCAAACTTCCGTCTTACCTGACACAAGTCCTGTCCTGGGCTCCAGACATCGCACAGTTCGATCCCGGCCCTGTCGGGGCATTTATGGGCTATGACTTTCACCTGGGGCCCGAAGGCCCTCAACTGATCGAGGTCAACACCAATGCCGGCGGTGCTTTTCTTAACGCTGTGCTCGCCCGGGCTCAAAGCCGATGTTGCCAGCCACCTCAACACGCGCCCGCCATCAGCCCGGCGCTGGACAGGTTCGATGATGCGGCGTTCCAGATGTTTAAACTTGAATGGCAAAGGCAGCGGGGGGAGTCGATGCCGCAGCGATTGGCCATCGTTGATGACGCCCCTGAGAGTCAGTTTCTTTTCCCGGAGTTCCAACTGGCCCAGCGACTCCTTATGGCCCGGGGAATAGAAACCCTGGTCCTCGACCCTGCCGAGTTCGAGTATGCCAATGGAGAGCTTACCGACGGTGGAAAACGCATTGATATGGTGTACAACAGGCTGGTGGATTTCGCACTGGAAGCGCCGAACCATGCGACGTTAAGACGGGCCTATCTCGAGGGCGCCGTCGTCGTAACGCCCAACCCGCGAACACACGCAGTGCTGGCCGACAAACGGAACCTGACTCTCTTGTCAGACTCACAGACTTTGCGCGAATGGGGACTGGATACGAAGGACGTGGAGCTACTGGGAAGGGCTGTTCCAAAGACCAGGCTGGTTTCCAGGGATGACGCGACCGAGCTATGGCGAGATCGCCGCAGGCTCTTCTTCAAGCCCTTTTCAGGCCATGGCAGTAAAGGTGTGTACCGGGGCGAAAAACTGACCCGTCGCGTGTTCGAAAACATTCTCGAGGGCGATTACATTGCGCAGGACCTCGTCCCTCCGGGGGAGCGAGGTCTCAAAATTGATGACACGGTAACGACCGGAAAGGTCGATATTCGCCTGTACACCTACGATGGAACAACGCTGCTTACCGCTGCCCGCATCTACAAAGGGCAGACCACCAACTTTCGAACGCCCGGAGGCGGGTTTGCCCCGATCTTTCAGGTGTGAGCGTGGGGATGCTTCGACTTTACCTGCCAGTAGCGATGCTCGTAAAAGTTGCTCCATAATGCTCCCAGCGTGGCAGCAAAGAGTAATTCCTCTGCTGGCACCCCAAAAAACCGGAGCCCACTGATAGCTGCGTTATTCCAGTAAAGATCGACGTAACCCGGGTGGGACCAGTTCATTGCGCTGAAAAAGACGAAATAAAACAGGGTAAATACAGCCGAGCCTTTAATTGCACTGCCGAGCAGATCGACTCGACATATAACTGTGGCAATCGCTCCGAACAACAGGCCGAGAGAGGCCGTGTATATTGAGTTAAGGCCGGTGGCCAGTTCCAGAAAAGCGAAAACAAACGCGGGCGAGACCAATGCCAGGGCATGGAAACGATGCCTGCCTACGTGTTGTTTGTGATTGGCTGGCATTGGCTGTGTTGTCGAACGCGAACCAAGCTCATAGAGTGAGCAGGCCAACCCGCCCACCGCAAAGGAGAAAAAAAGACTCTCCACATCAAAACCGTAGTTTTCACCCAGTGCAAATAAGGTAGGAGGGCTCCAGTATTCCGGGTAAAAGAAGGGTTCGGTCAGGCCAAGGGGAGCTGTACCAAGGCTTATTTTCAGCATTTTTCTTCTATTGCCGGTAAAGATGAAAACCACGCCCCACACGAGCACCAACAATAAACTCCACACCAGATATGTATAAGTCATCGACATGAAACTGTCCTGGCAGCGGCCACTTTCCCACTCGCCAGGTCACGTAGCAGGGCCTGGGTATCAAGAATTGACCCCCGAGCTGTATTAATGAGTACCACGCCGGGCTTCATTTTGGCGAACTCCCGGCCCGATAAAAACACGATCTTCATAATCCCCCCCCTGAAATGGTTCCGGCCTTTTGCGGACACACTCGGAGCTCACTCATCCCGTGCGGTTCAGCCGGAATTCAGTTTCCACTACTATACTCATCATTCCTGGTAAGCAAATTGCCTTTTTCTCAGGCTCTGGCATCGGAGGACCGAAATGTCACTTCAGACACCCATTCGGGTCGCCATCAATGGCTATGGCGTTATTGGAAAGCGAGTGGCCGATGCGGTCGCAGTGCAGCAGGATATGATACTGGCCGGCGTAGCCGACGTTGCCGAAGACTGGCGACCGCGGGCTGCCCTGCGAAAGGGCTATCCACTTTTCGGCGCAACGCAGGAGCACGTTGCTAGCATGCGCGCCGCCGGAATGGACGTTGCAGGCACCCTTGATAACCTGCTTGAAATCTCAGATATCGTCATCGACTGCACGCCAAAGCACCTGGCGAGCAAGAATATGGAAACCTATCGGCAGCGGGGCCTGAAGTATATTGTCCAGGGTGGCGAACCCCATGAAGGCACATCCCACTCCTTCGTTGCCGAGTCAAATTATGACAGTGCCGTCGGTCGTGACTGCACGCGCATTGTGTCGTGCAATACAACGTCCATTATCCGGACCCTGACGGCACTCAAGCGGCATGGACTGTTATTGCGTGCACGAGGAACGCTTTTGCGGCGCGCCACCGACCCGTGGGAAAGTCACATGGGTGGAATTATGAATACCGTCGTTCCGGAACCAGAGATCCCGAGCCATCAGGGGCCGGACGCACAAACGGTTGACCCCGACCTGGATGTCGTAACCATGGCTGTCAAGATCCCGCAAACGCTCGCACACATTCATTACTGGTCGGTGCAGATGACGCGGGAAGCGAGTAAAGACGAGGTTCTCGATGCGTTTCGCTCCTCCTCTCGCATTTCCCTTATCAGGACCGGCGACGGGTTCACCGCCATCAACAGTATCAAGGAGTTCATGGCGGACCTGGGGCGGCCTCATGACAGCCTGTATGAGGTCGCGCTCTGGGAGGACATGCTCAAGGTCCAGGGCAGTGAACTGTTCTATGCTTACATGGTCGATAACCAGGCAATCGTCATTCCGGAAACCATTGACGCCATTCGCGCACTCACCCGGGTCGAGCCTGATGCCGGAAAGTCAATCAAAGCCACCAATGACAGCCTCGGTATAGGCTCGCTCGACCTGTAGATGCACGCGGTAAGCCATGGGCTTGGGTCAGCCGGGAACAAAGGGCGAGATATGACTGGCATCTTCAGGATTTTTGGAGAGGGGGACGACCTTTACGAGGCAATGATCGACTCTATCCGCGCTGCCTCCCAGCGCATAGTGCTGGCGTCGTATATCCTTGCCGGGGATGAAGTGGGCTGGGCATTACTCAATGAGCTGATGAATCAGGCCCGACGCGGCCTCGACGTACGCATTCACATTGACGCCATGGGCTCTGGCAGAGTGCTCACACGATCTCAGAGTCGCCTTCTCACAGCTGCCGGGGTACGCCTCAAGCGTTTCCACCGCTGGAGCTGGCGTCAACCCATGCGCTACAATCGCCGTGATCATCGTAAGTTGCTGGTCATTGATGGTGAAACTGCCTATCTAGGCGGATTCAACATTCATCGAGAGGCCTCAAGGCAAGTATACGGTGAAACTCGGTGGCGTGACCTGCACGTGTACATTACCGGGCCACTGGCCGCGGAGGCTGAGGGGCTGTTCAACGCATCCTGGTGCGGGCTCACCGACTGGAGTCCACGCAGGCAGCCAGGCAGCAATGACCGGATCATCCCAAATACAACACGTGGCTGCCGAATTCTGTTGCGATGTACCATTAAAGCCCAGTTGGCCCGAGCATCAGAGAGCATCTGGCTGGAGAGTCCTTATTTCATTCCGGATCGGGGCTTACGCAAACAGCTTATTCTCGCGGCCGAGCGGGGTGTCGATGTACGTATCCTGACCACCCGCAAAACCGACTCGCCCCCGGCACAATGGGCTGCCCGAGGCATTTACGGAGACTTACTGGCGAATGGCATTCGCATATTCGAGTTTCAGCCCAGGTTACTGCACTCCAAACTTCTGCTCATTGACGAGGATTGGGCCAACATAGGAACAGCGAATTTCGACTACAGGAGCATGTTCCTTAACTACGAGCTGACGTTGGTCTCGGGAAACAGAACGCTCAACAGGCAGTTAAAGTCCGAAGTCCTGAGGGATCTTCAGGATTGCCATGAAGTCACCGGCGAAGCCTGGAGAGACCGTGCAGCTATAAATTACCTTTACGATATGCTGGGAAGACTTCTACGCCGGTGGTTGTAGAATACGGGGCGACCCGGAGCCACAGTGGCATAATAACACCTCTCACTCTCCCAGGCTTTCATGAAGAGTCAGCAGCCCCGCTGTATCGAGGGTGCCACCATGATTCGTGTAGCCAAACGCCAGCGTGCGCTCCAGCCCCAAATCCAGCGGTCGACAGACACCCACCAACTCCTCCGGCCGCATATGGCACACAAACACCCTCAATCTGGTATCGCGGGGAAACACCTCATTGCTACCCCGGGTAGCGAATCGGTGCTCGGCTTGCATGCTGTCCCGGGGACTGCGAAAACGACCGGGCTCAAGAAGGCTTACCACACTGCATCCCCCCTGCTGGAATATGCTCGAACGCTGGTCGATGCGCCTGCCATTGGCTATTACCACCGGGTGGCCCAGTCACTGCCTCGCTGCTGGAGCCAGTGCAAATTCCTCAACAGGATGACTGTCCATAGCACACGGCTGATTCTTGCGAACTCAGACCCGCAGAATCGAACGGTAGCTCGCCACGTCTACTGCAAACCGGGTATTCATGCGCAGGTGATCTCGCATGGCCTCCAGCGCCTCCGGGTTACCGTGAACCAGGTTGATCGGCGTTTCGGGGGCCAGGTCACTCTGAGCAAGCCACTGTTCAATCTCTGCGAAATCCCCGTGCCCGGAAAGCCCACTCAACACTTCCAGTCTGGCCTTGACAGGAAACCAGTCACCGTGGATCTTGATCCTTTCCGCTCCGCCAACCATCTTGGCGCCTCTTGTCCCCCCTGCCTGATAACCGGCGAAGATGACAGTTGTGCGATGCTTGCCCAAGAGGCGCTTGAAGTGATGAAGTATACGTCCGCCCGTTGCCATGCCACTTCCGGCAATAATTACGTGGGGGTATGCTTGGTCAGCCAGCGCCTTGGAGTCCTGAACACTGCGACTGTAATGAACGGTGCTACACATTTCGTGGCACTCGGAACTGCTCAATCGGTGCTGATCCTCGTAGCGGCAGTAAATCTCGGAAACATCGATTGCCATGGGGCTATCCAGGTAAATTGGCAACGTTGGAATTCGCCCTGCCTTCATCAGGATAGTGAACATATGCTGTAACACCTGCGCCCTGCCCACGGCAAAGGCCGGAATCAGTATATTGCCCCCTTTGTTAACGGTTTCGTTGACGATGTCTGCCAACTGTGACAGCGAGTCCACGTCGTCGTGGCGACGATCGCCATAAGTTGACTCCAGCATCAGCATATCCAGAGCCGGCAGAGGCGCAGGTGGCCTCATGAAAATATCGTTGAGGCGCCCAACATCGCCGGAAAAACCGATGCGTTTACCTTCCGTCTCAATAATGATGCAGGCAGCACCGAGAATGTGCCCAACTGGCCGAAGGTGGAAGCGTATATCACCGAGCTGGACTTCTTCATGAAAGTCTACCGGCTGAAACAACTCCATACAGGCGTCCGCATCATCCTGATTATACAGAGGCTCCGGAGTTTCATGTTTACTCAGTTTGTGGCGACCGAGATAATGCGCCTCCTCTTCCTGGAGATGGCCGCTATCCGCCAGCAGTATCTCACTCAGCTCGCGGGTTGCGTGATGAGTATATACGGCCCCACGAAAACCCTGCTTGTACAGCACCGGTATATAGCCCGAGTGGTCCAGGTGTGCATGCGTCAAAAGCACTGCATCCAGTGATGCTATATCGAACAGTAATGGCTCCCGGTTGCGCTTTCTCAGCCACTTGTAACCCTGGAACAGGCCACAATCGACCAGAACCCGCGTCTGACCGGTTTCGACCAGGAACTTGGATCCGGTAACAGTCTCCGCACCGCCCAGAAATGTAATATTCATCAGCTCTTACTCCTGTCTTGATCGAGAAAACGCCTGATAGGCGGAACCAGCAATTCACTGACATCAATTGCGTTGGTACTGTGCGGAATGGTGTTGGTCGTCACCAAAGCCTGTAAGCCGGTGCCCAAAAGGTATTGATCCGAAGCCTCGGCAAAAATGCCATGCACCGCCGCACAAAGAACAGCGTTCATGCCCTGGGCTCTGAGCGCCCTGACGCATTCCCCAATGGTACGACCGCTGGAAATAACATCGTCGATGATGATGGCTTTACGGCCGCGATACCGGGAAATATCCGGCAATAAAACCTCAACGCGTCGGTCACCCAGGCGCTGCTTGGCACCGATGACATAAGGATGATTGCTGGCCTGTGCAATACTTGAAACCCATTGCTCACTCTCGGCATCCGGGCCCACCAGTAAAATCTCATCCTGACCCCGAAGCCACGCCGTCAGTGCTGGTGATCCCTGAACAACCTGGGTGGGTACGCTGTATATCTCGCCAAGGGAGTGATATCGGTGCAAATGCGGATCAACCGTAATCAACCAATCGACATGGGACGACAACGATCGTGCAAACACACGGGACGTGACCGCTTCCCCGTCCCGGAAGCGACGGTCCTGGCGCATATAGCACAAATAAGGAGCCACCAACCCCACCGAGTTTGCACCGAGTTCCCGCAGAGTCTCGAAAAGAAACAGATGGGCAAGGTACTTGGCGTCCGGGTTGGACAGGTCTGCCAGTACAACACAGTGGGCACCGCTGACCGGTGTATGAATTCGCAGGTATGACTCACCATCGGGAAACCTGCGAAACTCCTGATGCCCCTGCTCCAGACCAAGCTGATCACACAGCTTTTCCCGTAGGGGATGGTTTTCGAGGCAAAACAGAACTGCTCGTTCGCTACTGCCCACGGTCAACTCTCCGTTTGAAGGGTAAAAATAGGTGCTTCACCCGCGATATAGGCCAGGGCGTAATCCCGTTCGCCGGTGCTGTCACTCAGCAGTTCGTAGAGCGAATCCCCCACAGCAACGGTGTCACCCACATTGGCAAACAGCCGCAACCCCGCCGCAGGGCTCTCCGGTGCACCAGCAAGTTTGGCCAGCCGAGCCAGCCGGCGATTATCAACAGACAGGATTGTCCCCGGGTCGGTGGCGAGCTGTCGGTATCTGAACCTGGCACTCCCCAACTGCTTCAGCCCGCCCTGCTCCTCAGTAATGCGCCTGAACTGCTCCCAAGCCCTGCCACTTTCCAGTATATCCCGCGCCTTCTGCTGCCCCTCCTCAATTCCGCAGCCATCCGCCATGTCGAACACATGAGCTGCCAGGAGCAACGCTCGCTCTTTAAGGTCGTCCGGAGCTTCCTGCCTTCCCTGAAGTACCGCTATCACATCCCGAGCCTCCTCCACCGGCCCTATGCCCGAGCCGATCGGGTGGCTGCCATCCGTCAGAACACAACGGACGACCAACCCGCAGGCAGCGCCCACTTCAGAAAACAAAAAGGAAAGTCGATCAGCCTCTTCATGACTTCGAACCTTTGCTGTGATGCCCACTGGAATATCAATCACCACGTGGGTTGAACCCGCGGCAAGCTTCTTCGATAGAACCGAGGCCACAAGTTGCCCTTCTCCGTCGAGATCCAGTGCCCGCTCAATACGGATTAACAGATCATCCGCCGGACTGAGGTTGATGGCCCCTCCCCAGGCAAGGCACGCGCCCGTCTTCCTGACGACACGCTGAAGGTCAGCCAGACTCAGGTTGACGGTTGTTAACGCTTCCATCGTATCCGCTGTACCCGCAGGTGAGGTGATTGCGCGGGAGGACGTCTTGGGCATTACCAGTCCTGCCGCGCTGACGATGGCAACCACCAGCGGTGTGGTTCTGTTTCCGGGGAGGCCACCCACACAATGCTTATCAAACACCCGGGCAGCGCCCTCCCAATGAAGGCGCTCTCCGCTGGCCACCATGGCCCGGGTCAGACCTGTGATTTCATTCAGAGTTAAACGTCCGCCCGCACAAACACTTAAAAAACAGGCGATTTCAAGATCACTGTATTTATGTTCGGAAATATCGGAGACGATTTTGGTCAGCTCGTCCTGACTCAATTCGTGGCCGAACACTTTCCTGCGCACCAGACTCAGTGATTCAGTAACCGGGGCGTGATGCACAGAAACGGGGTCACCAGACGACACCCCCAACCGCTTCATGGCAATGTTGGACAGCCCCGCATAGCCCTCGGGAACCGTGTCACCATGGACCACATTCAGGGTCGCGATTACAGACTGTCTGTTTGCCGTGACCCTCACCCTCGACCGTGCGGAAAATCCTTCCGAGCGGCACACATCACAATCGTCCCGCATGTAGATGATGGGCTCTTGATGCGTATCAATGCCGATCAGGAAGGCTTTTAGTTGACTGGCAGAATCCATAATCCCTCGCTAGGTAACACCGAATACAACCTTGGATATCGATATCTCTCAGAGATCGTCCATCCGGCCAATCTGACGGGCCAGACGCATGGATTCATTCTGCTCCATGGTCAGGAGCGACTGAAGCAGCTCCTTTGCTTCAGGAATCTCGGCTTTTCCGACCATGGTTTTATAGAGATCAAGAATCTGATCATGGAAGTCGAAGACTTCACGGCAGATGCCAGCAAAATCAAGCTTCGCGTATGGCTCGTCGCAGGTTCGGTGGGTTTTGATCGGGTTATGAGACAGATAATCGTACACCCGGGTCTCCAGGGCTTTGGTATCTCCCTGCCGCCCAAATTCATTGACGATGCGCTCCATTTCGGACTCATGGGTTGCCAGGTAGTCCAACAACGCCTTTGCTCGCTCCTCTTCATTCTTTGTCGCGCAATGGGACATGCAACGTGCCAGGTTGGCATGCAGATCCCGTGTCCATTCAATCAGCTCTCGAAATGTTCTGATATCCATACAGAGTTACCTCTTGCAAAAAGTCAGGTTTCATTGAAGTCGCGCCAGATACTCTTACGATACTGCTGCCGCCGACTTTGGCAAATGTGCCGTTATTGTCACTCCTTCATGCTAGCTCAATCTGACCGGCCACCAGCGCCTGCGAATCCGGGTTTCAATCTCCAGGATCACCAGCACCGTTACCCCGGCAAGACAGGCGAAAATCAACATCTCCAGGGACAGGGCGCTGGTTTCAAAGGTGCCCTGGAACCACGGTAGATAGGTAAACAGTAACTGCAGGAAGACAACGGCCGCCACGGCCCCAAGCACCACCGGTGTTCCCAGAACACCGCGGAATGTGATGGACGGTGTGTCCAGGTAGCGCACGGCAGCGGCGATGCTGGCAAAGTCATTGTCCAGCAAGACCACCGAGGACGCTTCCCGTGCCGCCTCAGAGCCCTTGACGCCCATGGCGATGCCCACATCCGCGCGCTTCAGAGCGGCTGTTTCGTCATCCACCGTTGACTCTGCTTCGCACATATCCAGGAGTGTGTGCTCAGCCATGTCGCATGCTCCTTTGCCTGGGGTTAAATAAAGGGTTACAGAAACGCGCCGATACTGATCACCACACTGATAAAAATAGTGAGAATCAATAACAGGGGCCAGATAAATGCCAGCCAGCGGTCGTAAGAAACACGGCCGATGGCCAAGCCGCCAACCACCACGGCAAAGGTCGGGTTGATCAGGTTGACCAGGCCGTTGGCTGACTGGAAGGCAGTGACCACCAGGTCACGCCCCACGTTGGCAAAGTCAGCCAGCGGCGCAAGGATCGGCATAGAGAGTACTGCCAGGCCGGATGAAGACGGCACGAAGAAGCTCATACCCACCTCGATCCAGAACATCAGGTTGATAAAGGCCAATTCCGGCAATCCGCCCAGGGTGGTCTCCGCGCTGTGGAGGATGGTGTCCGCAATCATGCCCTGCTCCATGATCACCACAATGCCCCGTGCCAGACCGACTACGAGGGCCACACCGAGCAGGTCGCGTGCACCGTCAACAAAACTGCTGGTCAGCTTTTTCTCACCCAGCCGGGCGATGATGCCGATCACGATTGCCGAACCAAAGAAGAGCGCCCCCATTCTGGCCATCCACCAATCCTGGGAGGAAACACCCCAGATCATCACGATGAAGGTAAGCGTGAATATGATCAGGGCAATTTTCTGGGTGCCAGTGAGCTCGAAATCTTCCAGCTCATCGTGGCCCTTGAGGAAAAGCTTGCGATGCGCATCCCTCTGTTTGGCAACCACGGAGCGGGACGGATCCGCCTTGACTCGGTGGGCATAGCGCATAACGTACGCCGCGCAAATGAGAAGGCCGCCTACAAGCAGCACGAACCGAAGCACAATGCCGTCCGTAAAGGGAATATCGGCAGCGTTGGAGGCAATGACCGTTGCAAAGGGGTTGATCGTTGACCCCAGCACACCGATACCGGCCCCCACCAGAATGATGGCAACCCCGGTGACGGCGTCATACCCCGCCGAGATAATGACCGGAATCAGAATGGCATAGAAAGCCAGGGTCTCCTCTGCCATACCGTAGGTTGTACCCCCCAGCGCAAACAGCGTCATCAGTATCGGGATCATCCATATCTCCCGCCCTTCCAGCCGGTGCATGGCGCTGCGGATGCCGGTGTCGATTGCACCGGTGGCGTTCATCACACCCAGAAAGCCGCCAAGGAACAGCACGAACAACGCCACATCAATGGCATTCGCCACATAGCTGTCAGGGTCGTAAAAGCCTGCCGTAGGTGCCAGCATCACATCAACGAAGCCCTGGGGATTGGGGTCCACGGTTTGGTAGGTGCCAGGCACCGCAACTTCCCGCCCTACCTCTTCGTTCATGGAACGCTCGTACTGACCTGCAGGGATAATCCAGGTTAGCGCTGCAACCAGAATGATCAGCAGAAAAAGAATGGTGTAAGCGGTTGGGAATCGCGTTGCGAGATCCTGCTCTTCAGTGTCTGTGGATCTGGTTTCTTCGGTCATATCAGCCTTCCTTTTGCTCGCCAGCAATTATGTTTCGGCTATGTCAATCAACAGACGGGGACTCAGAGTGCTATTGTCACTTACCCCACCCTTGCCCAAGCTCCAAGTTCATAGTCCCCCACTAAAAAACACATCTACCTGAATTCAAACTGAATTACAGACTCGAACCGAATCAGGCTTTGATCTCGATCAAATTAAAAATAATGCCCTGAAATTGATGACGCCCGCACTTGCCGGTTACTGAATTTACTGGAAACATGTTTTCAAGGAACACTCTGAGGAGAGAAAAGCATGAGCAAAGAATCTTTCTCGGAAAGCACATACCTTGAGCGTCAGAAAAAGCCCGCGGGGAAAACAGGCGTCATTCACCTCAATCTTTTTCGACAGGCGCTGAGATCTCTCCAATTCGGTTCGTTATTGCTTACATGGCCAGATGGAGAAAAGACGCGCCATGAAGGCAAGCAAGACGGTATACATGCAGAAATGACAATACTGAAGTGGGATGTCATTGATCGTCTGATCACCCACGGGGATGTAGGATTGGGAGAAGACTACATGGCAGGAAAATGGTCGACACCCGACTTGCTTGCCCTGATGCGCCTTGCCGCAGCCAATATAGTCGTTTTTGACCGCGCTTTACGCTCCAGCGTGGTATGGCATTGGTGCAAACATCGGTTGTTTTCCAATACGGTTAAGCGCAGCCGTGAGAACGTCCATGAGCACTACGACTTAGGCAACGATTTTTATCAGCTCTGGTTGGATAAGAGCATGACTTACTCCTGCGCCCTGTTTGGTGGCGACGCGAACCTCTCACTTTACGAGGCACAGCAAGCGAAATATGAGCGGATCCTTCAGCGGCTGGCACCGGGTCACGGAAGCCGCATCCTGGAAATAGGCTGTGGCTGGGGCGGTTTTATGGAAGTGGCAACTGCACACGGGTGCCATGTAACCGGGGCAACCTTGTCCAGCGAACAGGCGGATTGTGCCCGCCAACGACTCCGGTCCGCCGGACTGGAGGGAAATACCGAGGTGCGTTTACAGGACTACCGGGAACTGTCGGGGCCGTTTGATTACGTGGTATCAATCGGGATGTTTGAACACGTGGGCGAGTCCTATTGGCCCACTTACATGAAGGATGTACACGATTATCTGAGACCCGGCGGCAAAGCACTGATACAAACCATTACCATTGCCGAGGAGCGATTTGAGCGGTATCGCTCCGGCAACGACTTTTTGCGGAAGCATATTTTCCCCGGTGGCATGTTGCCTTCCAGAGAGCGTTTTGAGGTTGTTGCCGCTGATAACGACCTGGTGGTGAACGATGTGTTCGAATTCGGGCAGGATTATGCCATTACACTGGAAAAATGGCTGGCGAACGTCGACGAACAGGTATCGGCGATACGGGCATTGGGGTACAACGAAATTTTCATGCGCAAGTGGCGATTTTACCTGGCCAGTTGCGCCGGCATGTTTCGCGCCGGCGGTATTAATGTCATGCAAGTGGAATTAAGTCGAAAGCGGGGGGCATGAAGGCCAGGAAGAACCTGTGTTAACGAGCCTTCAGTTATAAGTGACGCCGTGTCGGTCGAAGATCTCATAGACTTCTCTGGCTTCCTCCGCCGGCAACATCACCCGGATGATCTGCTCATCTTTATCAATAAAGATCCGATCCTGCGGAATTTCGCTGCCTATAAGGTCGTCTCGCGTATTGCGTGCCTGATCCATGCTCTGGAACTTGCCATTAATAGCTTTACCCATAACTTTCTCCTTGTTAATTAACTTCAGCCGTAAGCATAGATCTCATATGGATTGCTGCAAATTTCCGAGACTGTAAACACTCGGGAACCAACGCCCGTCTTTAAAACACCCCGAACCCGGAGACAGTGATTCCCGTTTAATTTCGCAGTTAGGGCGATGTCAGGCTGTCGAGGCCTTCGTCGAGCCAATTGGCTGAAATCTGGACCACCCAGTCAGGGCAAGTCCGCCAATGATCATTGGCGGAGTTAACAACTGCCCCATAGTCAACCATCCAAAGGCAATGAACCCCAGCTGCGGATCGGGGAGACGAACAAACTCAACTGAAAAACGGAAAACCCCGTAAAGCAACAGGAACAATCCGGACACGGCCCCAGTTCGACGAGGCTGGCTAGTAAACCACCACAATGCGATAAACAATACGACGCCCTCCAGCCCGAATTGGTACAGCGCTGAAGGATGCCGTGGCTCTGGCCCCATGTGCGGGAACGCCCTGCCCCAGGGTACATCAGTTACCCGTCCCGGTAGCTCATGGTTTATGAAATTACCCAGACGACCCGCACCCAAACCGATCGGGCCGTTTTTCGAGGGCTCATCCGGCCTACCGGTGATCCTTCTCGTAACGCCGACGCAGTAACATTGAATTACCAATGACCGAGAGCGAGCTGACAGTCATCGCCACTACACCAATCATCGGGTGCAGCAGCCCCGCCGCAGCTATAGGAATAGCCGCAGCGTTGTATCCACTGGCCCATAGGAGATTTTCAACGATTTTTTTGAAGGTCGCACGTGACAATACCATGGCATCGACAACGCCCGACAGTTCCCCACGAACCAGGGTGACGTCTGCAGCCTCAATGGCCACATCCGCGCCAGCGCCTATGGCAATGCCTACGTTAGCCTGTTTGAGTGCCGGGGCGTCGTTAATACCATCACCCACCATGGCAACATGATTGCCGTACTTTTCCTGCAGTTCCCGAATGGCATCTACCTTGCCTTCCGGCAGCACCCCGGCGCGAACCTCGTCGATGCCCACTTCACGGGCAACGGCGTTGGCTGCACGCTCGTTGTCACCAGTAATCATCACAACATACAGTCCTTGCTCGTGCATGGCCCGAATGGCGGCCACCGATTCGTCCTTGAGCGTGTCGGCTACCGCGACAATGCCGTAGGCCTTGCCGTCACGGGCAACAATAACGGCGGTTCTGCCCTGATCCTCAAGGTCGGAAAGACTCTTGTCCAGGGCTTCCAGTCCATTAACGCCCTGCTCTTCCAGCAGGAGGCGGTTACCAATCAGCACGGTGCTCTCACCGACCCTTCCCGAAACACCTCTGGCGCCGGTGGAGCGGAAATCAACAACGTTCCCGGGTTTGATACCACGATCCCGGGCACCGTCCACAATGGCATGGGCGATGGGATGCTCAGACGCATTTTCTACCGCGGTGGCAAGCTCCAGCAGTTCGGTCTCTGAAACGCCGTCAGCGGGTACTACATCGGTAAGCTTCGGCTCACCTCTGGTAATGGTGCCCGTTTTATCGAGGACCATTACCTTGACGTCCTTGAAGGTCTGGATGGCCTCTCCGGAGCGAATCAGGATGCCCCGCTCGGCGCCGATGCCCGAACCCACCATCAGCGCAGTCGGCGTCGCCAACCCCAATGCACAGGGGCAGGCAATGACCAGCACAGCAATAGCCGCCAGGATAGCCAGCACCGGCGTGGCCGCCGTCGGGTCCACCCACGGCAGGAAAGAGGCGCCCCATTCAAGGATTGGTCGGAGTGTATCGCCTGCAAACAGCCAGACCACAAGACTGCCCAGGGCAATAACAAGCACCAGCGGCACGAAGCGACCGGTCATGCGGTCAGCAAACTCCTGGATTGGCACCCTGGAGCCCTGAGCCTCGTCGATCAGTTTCACCACCTGGGCCAGGAAGGTATCACCGCCAACACGGGTAGCCTTGACTCTCAGGCGACCTTCCTTGTTGATGGTGGCCCCAATAACCGTGTCTCCCGTGCTTTTGTAAACCGGAACCGACTCGCCGGTGGCTATGGATTCATCCAGATGACTCTCGCCATCCACCACTTCACCATCAGTGGGCACCTTGTCGCCGGGCCGGACAACCATGATGTCGCCTGGAGCCAGCTCCTTCACGGGAATTTCGACTTCCTCCCCTTCCCTTTCCACGCGGGCGGTCTTAGCGCCGAGGGTGAGCAATTTCCGGATGGCCTCCGAGGCCTTGCCCTTGGCTTTTGCTTCCAGGTACCGACCAAGCATATGGAAGGTCATGATGGTAACGGCCATTTCGATGAAAGAGGTCATCGGATAGACAAAGCCCACCAGACCAATCAGGTAGGGGGGAAGGCTGCCCATGGAAATGAGCACATCCATGTTGAAGGTGCCATTCTTCAGTGAACGCCAGGAAGCCTTGTGGGTAGCGGCACCACCATAAAGAAACACTACCGGGAAGCCGAGCACTGCAATAATAGCCAAATACCCCGGAATGGGCTGCCAGAACATATGAAACATCATCAACACCATGATCAGTGTTGTCGGTACCGCAGCGATCCAGAACCTGCGTAAGGCAAGCTTCAGATAGGCCTCTTCAACGGCCGAGTCTTCCTCCTGACTGGCATCTCCCTCAAGAGCCACGGCAGCAACATCATATCCGGCGCCCTCTATCAGCTTTTTCAGCTCATTTTCTGTCGGCCCATCCGAGCCGACCACCACGTTTACCGTGTGATTTGCAATGTTGGTTGACGTCGTCTGCACGCCGTCGTGTCGTGCAAGCGTACTCTTGATAATACCCGCACAATGATCGGACCCCATTCCGGGAACAGTCACCCTGAAAGTCGTGGCGCCAACCTCCCTGACCGAGGCCACATCGTAACCGGCACCCTCCACAGCGTGTTTTAAGGCTTCCCCGTCTGGCCCCGACGCAAGGGAGCGAACACTCACCTTATGTTTGGCAATGTTAGTCTCTATCTTGTCGATTCCATCCAGGCGGCCAATCGTTTTGTTGATAATACCGGCGCAGTGGTCTGACCCCATTCCCGGCACGATCAACTCAAACTCTCGTGGCTCCAAGCGTGCCTGTTTTTCCGGACTGTCCATCAAGATCTCCCTTCGCCGTCTTTGTCGATACGCCAGTCACTGAACGCAATAAAATAAAGTAAGAAGAGATTGACGACGGGAATCAGTATCAGAACGCCCATCCAACCCGGGTATCCCGTACGCTGGCAAATGCGCCAAGCCGGAATTACCACAACAATGGCAAGTACCAGCATCCATAGCCAGTGCCCTGCCCACATGGTATTCCCGAACATGTTATCTCCCATCATGGTATGAGCCTCCATTTTAACGATTGGTTTCAGTGGTGGTGGGCATGAGATTGCTCAGTATTGGGGGGCGCGATACCCGCTGTTTTCTTCAGGAAGATCAGCTCTGCAATCGCTATCACAATCATCGTGACCACGGCCACGCCAATCACGAAGGCATCGGTGTTGAGCTTGACCCAGACAAAACCACCCAGCGCGAGCAGATCAAGAATGATGGCTATGGCTGGCACCCAGGCATTGGCTTTTATGTCCTTGCGCAAATAGCGCAATACACCCCAATGAATGGCAACATCCATCACCAGATAAAACACGATGCCCAGCGCGGCAATTCGGGAGAGGTCAAAGAATGCTGTCAGGATCAGTCCCAGGACAACGGTGTATACCAGGGTATGCTTCTGGATGTCGCCGGGCATGCCAAAATGCCGATGAGGGACCAGCTTCATTTCGGTAAGCATTGCCAGCATTCGGGATACCGCGAAAATACTGGCCAGAATGCCACCTGCCGTCGCCATCATGGCAATGGCAACCGTAAACCAGACAGCGTATTCACCCAGTGCCGGGCGCGCAGCAGCGGCGAGGGAATAGTCTTGCGTTTCGATAATTTCAGCCAGCGACAGATTGCTGGCAACGGCAAATCCGACCAGTGTGTAAATCACCACACAGGCTGCGATGGAAATAATGATTGCCCGGCCCACATTCCGTTTAGGGTCTATGACTTCGGAGCCGCTGTTGGTAATGGTGGTGAAGCCCTTGAAGGCCAGAATGCCAAGCGCGGTTGCGCCAAGGAAGTTGCCCACAGTTCCGGCCTCTCCAGGGTTCGAGAAGTCAACCGATATGGAGTCGGCAACCCAGACCCCCACCAGCCCGAAAATCAGTATGCCGCCAATTTTCAGGATCCCGATGAAGGAGGCCACACCCTGAATCATCCGGTTACCCAGCAGATTTATGAGAAACGCTGCCAGGATCAGTGACACCCCGAGAATGGGCACCATTCGCCCGCTTTCGTCGCCACCGAAGAGCTGCATGGTGTAGGAGCCGAACGTGCGGGCCAGAAAACTCTGGGCGATCACCATGGAAAAGTACATCAGCAAGGCGTTAAATGCGGTCGGCAGCCGGTTTCCGTAGGCCTTGTGTAAGTACATGCCGATACCGCCCGCAGACGGGTACGCATCGGAAATTTTGATGTAGGAATAAGCACTGAAGCTGACGATCACGGCGGCCGCCAGAAACGCCAGGGGGAACAGAACGCCCGTCATCTGTGCCATCTGTCCGGTCAACGCAAAAATACCAGCGCCTATCATGACGCCGGTACCCAGCATGACGGTTCCTGGCAGGGTGAGACTGCCTTCCTGATAGCGAGTGGTTCTGTCTTGCTCCCTGCTCATTCAACCTCCGGTTATTGTCGTTTCTATTTACGCTTCATAGGTGGGATTTTGGAACAGCAAAACGAATCATGTTTTGCGTTGGCCCGAACATTGTCGTCTGTAAACCGATACCACGCCAGTTTCCGCTGGGTCCACCACCCGGCCTGCAACCCGCCTCCGTGGGTCTTGATCAGCTCCAGTAACTCGTCAAGAGACCAATGGGTTCCATCGTAGACGACATGCAGCTGGTTGTTCGGTTTGCGCTCGGCAAAATCAACACAGGGATGATGGTTGAGTTCATGGATGAAATCGCCCCACTGACTCTCGCCAAATCACTCACCATTTTGGCACGTAGATGCCGGTGAGGTGAGGAGGAGTCCATCCCATTGATTCAGGTTGCTGATGAAAATGAATAATCACGGTAATCCTGATGCCTATGCGCCGTATCCTGTTGGCCGTGTAGCGACAAACGTCAGGCACTCACCCAACCGATCTCATTGTACCCGGCGTCGAAAGACCCAAAGGGAGAGAATAAACAGCGTCACACCGATTACCAGCAAGGCGAGAGCCTCATCCCAGAGAACCGCCAGGCCGGCGCCTTTGAGGAAAATACCGACGATGATATCCATGTAATAACGCAGTGGACTCAGCAAGGAGAGTCCTTGCAGAAAAGGTGGCATGGCTTCTACCGGCGTCAAACTGCCCGACAGGAACATCAGCGGGAAAAGTCCGAAAAAGGAGAGCAGTAGCGCCTGCTGAAGAGTCCGGCTGTAGGCGGCAATCAGAACACCCAACGAAATCGCACTGAGCAAAAAGATGGCCGTCAGCACCAGAAATAAAAGCAGGCTGCCTTGAAGGGGCACACCGAAAGCTCTGACAATTACCAGGCTCGGGAAGATAGAGAGTACACCCATGATCAGTGTCGGTGTGACCTTGGCCAGGAACAGTTCCAGGGTGGAGATGGGCGTCACCAGCAGCTGCTCGATGGTGCCGCGCTCCTTTTCCCGGACAATAGAGGCTGCAGGGTGAATAACGCCCACCATCATGCCCGCCAGGGCAATCATCGATAACACGATAAAACCCGATGTTGTCAGGTCTGGGTTATACCAGATACGGATCAGGGGTACTGCGCCTCCCTTCTTCCCGGCCGGAAGGAGCGCTTCGCGTTCCTGGCGCTGGACGATCTGCAGAGCATCATTGACGGCATTGGCGGCAATGTTGGAATTAGTACCGTCCTGGAGCCACTGGAGCTGAGCACTCTTGCCAGCGAGAAGAGCACCTTCGAACCCGGCGGGAATGACCAACACCGCGGTGGCATCGCCTTTCTCCAGGCGATCGGTGGCGGTTGCCACATGGATTTCCTGAAATTTCAGGTCGAAGGTTTCGCTCACCGCAAATTTCTGAATCAACGAGCGACTCAAGGCGCTGCGATCCTCGTCCACCACCGCCAGGGGCAGGTGGCTCACATCAAAACTGAGCGCAACGGCACAAATGACGACTTCAATGGTGTAAAGCCAAAGTATCAGGGTCAGTATCAACCGGTCACGAAAGAACTGCACGAGCTCCTTGCGCAACAAACCAAATAAGGCAATTCCCATCAGGCCACCTTCTGCTTCATTCGCCAGGCGGCGAAAACAAATACCATGGCCGTATAGACGATCAACATCATCAGATTCGGCAGAACGGCTTCAAGGCCGGCTGATTTCAACACTATGCCGCGGGAAATTTCCATAAAATAACCGGCAGGGAAAAGCCAGCTATACAGTTGCAGGGCAAGAGGCATAGTGAACAAGGGGAACAGAAAACCGGAAAACAAAAACGACGGCATCAAGGTGACAATCAGCGTTATCAACATGGCTGCCAACTGGGTACGTACCAGCGATGAGACCAGCAGGCCGATACCCACCGTGGTCAGCACATAAACGAAAGCGGACATCAGCAATAGTGTCGGACTGCCGGCAATAGGGACCTGAAACCAGGCAAACCCTACTACCATGACCATAAGAATCTCCAGGAAAGCCACCAGACCGTAGGGCACCAGCTTGCCGACAACAAACTCGGTTGAGGTGACCGGCGATGCATAGATCTGCTCAATCGTACCGGTCTCTTTCTCACGCACGATCGCCAGAGCGGTCAGCAGGGGTGGGAACGCCATCAGTATCACAGCGAACAATCCGGGAATGACGAAATTGACGCTGCGCAGGGAGGGATTGAACCAGACCCTGGCCTGGACCCGAATGGCGCTCTGACGCGGGGCGGGGAAATTTGTGATTACCGCCTCGGCATAGGCCGATGCCAATCGACCCAAAACAGGATAGCCACCGTCCACGATCACCTGGACAGGCGCCTCGTCGCCCCTGAGCAGTTGCCGGGCAAAGCCGGCTGGAATCACCACGCCCATGCTGATGGTCGAGCTTTGCAATGCCGACTCCAGGTCGTGGAGATCGGTCGTTTTCTGCTCTAATTGAAAATACCGCGAGCTGTCGAAACGGGCTGACAGTTCGCGGCTTGCCGGCGTGTTGTCCAGATCGTAAATGCCCACGGCAACCTGCTCCACATCCAGATTGACCGCATAGCCGAACAGAAAAAGCATGATCAGCGGCATGATCACGGCCAGCGCAACGGTAACCGGGTCACGAATCAGCTCGCGACTTTCCTTGACGATGAGGGCTCCAAGCCGATGAGCCTTCATGGTCCCAGCGCCCGGGAGTTGGCCGTTCCCGCCTGTTCTATGGCCGCCGTGAAGAGCGTCTCCACCGTGGCGTCGGCGTCGAGGCCGAGCGAATGATTCAGCGATGATCTGCTACCGTGCGCGAGCAGCCGCCCGTCCAGCATTAACGCCAGACGGTCACAGTAGGCCGCTTCCTCCAGGTAATGGGTAGTGACCAGCACGGTCATACCACTGGCGGCCAGCTCACGGATAACCCGCCAGAAACGGTACCGGGCGATGGGATCGACACCCGAGGTGGGCTCATCAAGGAACAGCACCCGGGGCCGGTGAAGCAGGCTGCAGGCCAGCGCCAGACGCTGGCGCAAGGCACTTGAAAGATCACCGGTGAGCTTGTCGGGAATATCTGTCAGCCCCGTCACTTCCCTGGCCCAGTCGATCGCAGCCCGCGCCGCGCCTCCGGCCAGGCCGTAGGCATTGGCAAAGAAGCGGAGATTTTCCCAGGGGGTCAGTTCCAGGTAGAGCGAAAATCGTTGTGACATATAACCAATTTGCCGGCGCAATGCGGTGCTACCCCCACCAGAGCTCACCCCGGCCACTCGGGCGCTGCCCTCATCGATGGCAACAAGCCCGCACAAGGCCCTGATCAGGGTCGTCTTGCCCGCCCCGTTGGGCCCCAGCAACGCAAGCAGTTCGCCCGATGGCGCCTCGAAACTCACCCGGTCAACGGCCTTGAAATGGCCGAAGCGGACGCTCAGACCGGTGACCACCAGCCCTTCCTCTTTTCCCCTGTCTTGCCGGGTCAATTCCGGAAACTGCTGCTCGCCGGTCACCTTCTCCGTCCGCAGAACAAACAGGTCCTCGAGCCGGGGCTCGGCCGCCGCCAGGTGGGCTCCCTCAGGCAATAAGTCGGCAAGCTGGTTTTCAGCGATGTCCGCGTTCATCACCAGTCGCAGGTGATCCGGCAACCACTGTACGGAATGGACGCTTTCAATTTGAGCCAGGATGCCGGACAACTCCCGCAAGCCCCGCCCGGTATCTCCAGTATTTACGGTGAACACCCTTCCCGCGGCGGGCCTCAGCAGCTCTTTCAGCGAGCCATCCGCGAGAACGCGGCCCTGTTCCAGCAGCAGTATTCTGTCACAGAGTTCCGCCTCATCCATGTAGGAGGTGGCCACAACCATGGTCAGGCCCTGCGCCCGGAAGCGGTCGAGCATGGCCCAGAGATGGCGCCGGGACAGAGGGTCGACGCCGAGTCCGGGTTCGTCAAGGATCAGCAGCTCCGGTTCATGGACCAGATTGGTACATAGCGACAACTTTTTCCGCATGCCACCGGACAGCTTGGCGGCGGGCCTGTCGGTAAAGCGGCCAAGCCCCGACATGGATAGCAACCTTTCTGAACGCTCGCGATAGAGTTCGTCGGGCACATCCCGGATGCGAGCGGCAAAGCTCAGGTTTTCCTTGACGCTGAGTCGATCGTAAAGCGTAAATCCCTGAGACATATAGCCAATCCGGGCAGCAATCTGCTTGGCCCCTTGACGGGTATCGAAACCCAGGACCCGGCATTCCCCCACAGTGGGGTCCAGGATGCCGGCCAACATCTGTAACAGCGTCGTCTTGCCAGCGCCATCAGCACCGACAATGCCCACTCGTTGGCCGCGATCAACGGAAACATCCAGTGGCTCGATGACAACATTGTCTCCGAATTGGCGGCCAAGGCCCTTGGCGACGATGGGTTCCGGGGAAGACATGACGGCTCAGCGCGCCGGAACCGAGAGGGTCGCGGGCCACTCGGCGTCCGGATCCCAGCGAATCCAGGCATCCGCCGGCATACCGGGTTTCAGAGCGTCGGCCGGATTATCCAGCACCAAGGTAACCCCATAGACCATCCGAACTCTCTCGTCGGGCATGTGGACATCACGGGGGGTGAACTGGGCGAAATCGTCAATCCTGCCGACTTTGGCGGAAAAGTCCCCGGACAAACCGTCCACGCGGATTCTGGCCGGGTCCCCGAGACTGATCCGGGTGATGATGCCGCCGGGGACATAGACCTTGAGTTCGAGCTGCTGCAGGTCCACCATCGTGGCCAGCGGCTGGCCGGCATCGACAACCTCTCCCGTCTCCACTGCCCGGATCAGTATGGTTCCCGAGAGCGGCGCGGCAACCTCCGCTTTTTCCAGTTGCGATTCAGCCAGCGCCACCTGCGCCGCCCTTGCAGCCACCTGTTCTTCGGCGGCATCCTTCTGCCGCTGGAGAGACTCAAGTCGGCCCCGGGCCTCACTGACGGCATTTTCCGCCTGGTCCAGGTCAATCGAGCTGGCCAGGTTGCGGGACCGCAAGTCACGGATCCGCTGCCGTTGTTTCTCAGCAGTCTTGAGATGATGACGCCAGGTGGTGATTTGGCTGTCGAAGCCGTCACGGACTTCCCGCGCGGCGGCCAGCTCAGCCTGTGCCGAGCGCAGGCGGTCTCTGGCATCGGCGGGGTCGATCACGGCGACCGTGTCGCCGACCGAAACCCTGCTGCCTTCCGTGAGATGGTGCTCGATGACCCGACCGGCCACTTCGGCCGCAATTCGCACTTCCCGCCCCTCGATATGGCCATTGCCATAGACGATTCCCTGGGGTAAGGGCTCTTCCCCGAACAGAACAAAAACCCCATAAGAGCCGCCGGCGAGCACCAACACCGCTATCAGAGACCAGAGCCAGGATTGGGATTTCACCAAACACTCCTTATGACATTATTGTTCGGGTTGGCACCAGCGCCTGAGTCAATGCCCCACACTCCAGCCACTCCGGCCGAAGAACTCATCCACTCTAGCACTAAACCACCAGAGGGATTAAAATTGTTGCGAGACCTCTCATTCAGGCCGATATGGCGCGACAACGATCGTGCAAACACACCGACGTCGTTGACCGGAGTATCAATGCCGATCAGGAAGGCTTTTAGTTGCTTGGCTGAACCCATAATCCCTCGCTGCGTAAAACTGACAACTGTTTGCCGGATCAACAACTCTCAGAGATCGTCCATCCGACCAATCTGACGTGCCATGAAGACGTCCTCAGCCGGCCGGTGTCCCCCATTGCCATTGCGTTACTTCCGGCATATCCACGCCGTGCTCGGTGATGTAATGCTGGTGTTCAATGAGCCGGTCCCGCAGCCACTGTTTGAGATAGGCAGCCCGAGCCCCCAATTGCGGAACCCGGTCGATAACGTCCGCCGCCAGATGGAAGCGGTCCATGTCGTTGAGTACCACCATGTCAAAGGGTGTGGTGGTGGTGCCCTCCTCCTTATAGCCACGCACATGGAGATTCTTATGGTTGGTGCGCCGGTAGGTCAGGCGGTGGATCAGCCAGGGATACCCGTGGTAGGCAAAGATGATCGGTTTGTCGGTGGTGAACAGGGTGTCGAAGTCCTTGTGCGACAGCCCGTGCGGGTGTTCCGCCTGGTCCTGCAGGGTCATGAGATCCACCACATTGATCACTCTCACTCTGAGCTTGGGTAGGTGGTGGCGGAGGATATCCACCGCCGCCAGAATCTCCAGGGTGGGCACGTCGCCGGCACAGGCCATGACCACATCCGGCTCGCTGCCCTCATCGTTGCTGGCCCACTCCCAGATGCCAATACCCGCGGTACAGTGCTTGATGGCCGCGTCCATGCCGAGCCACTGTGGCTCGGGCTGCTTGCCGGCCACGATCACATTCACGAAGTTGCGCGAACGCAGGCAGTTGTCGGTTACACACAGCAGGGTGTTGGCATCAGGCGGCAGGTAGACGCGAATAACGTCGGCTTTCTTGTTCACCACATGGTCAATAAAGCCGGGATCCTGGTGTGAGAAGCCGTTGTGGTCCTGCCGCCAGACATGGGACGTCAGTAGGTAGTTGAGTGAGGCGATGGGGCGACGCCAGGGGACCTCGCTGCCGGCAACCTTGAGCCATTTGGCATGCTGGTTGAACATGGAATCGATGATGTGAATAAAGGCCTCGTAGCAGGAAAACAGCCCGTGCCTGCCGGTCAGCAGATACCCTTCCAGCCAGCCCTGGCAGGTGTGCTCGGAGAGGATCTCCATGACCCGGCCGTCGGGCGCCAGGTGGTCGTCTCCCGGCAGGGTCTCGGCCATCCAGGCGCGGTTGGTCACCTCGAACAGGGCGCCAAGGCGGTTGGAGTTGGTCTCATCCGGCCCCATCACGCGGAAGTTCCGCGTCTCTTTATTCAGCTGCATGACGTCGCGCAGGTAAGTGCCCATTACCCGGGTCGATTCCGCCTGTTCCGTGCCTGGGCTGGTGACTGCAACGGCAAATTCGCGAAAGTCGGGCAGTTGCAGATCCCTGAGCAGCAGCCCGCCGTTGGCGTGCGGGTTGGCGCCCATGCGCCGTTCACCTTTCGGCGCCAGGGCTGCCAGCTCCGGTTTCAGGGCCCCGTTCGGGTCGAACAGTTCTTCAGGGCGGTAGCTTTTCATCCAGTCTTCAAGCAGTTTCAGGTGCTCCGGCTTGCCTGCCATCGCTGAGAAAGGTACCTGGTGCGAGCGCCAGGTCCCCTCACTCTTCAGGCCATCCACTTCTTTCGGGCCGGTCCAGCCCTTTGGGGTGCGCAGGATAATCATTGGCCATCGCGGGCGCCCGACGGTGCCCCTGGTGCGGGCTTCGTGCTGGATTGCGCGGATCTCGGCCATGACCGTATCCAGGGTCGCCGCCATACGCTGGTGCACCCGCGAGGGCTCATCGCCCTCGACGAAATAGGGCCGGTAGCCGTAGCCGATGAACAGACTCTCCAGCTCCTCACGGGGAATACGCGCCAGCACGGTAGGGTTGGCGATCTTGTAGCCGTTCAGGTGCAGAATCGGCAGTACCGCGCCGTCCTGGGCAGGATTGAGAAACTTGTTGGAGTGCCAGGCGGTGGCCAGCGGGCCGGTTTCGGCCTCGCCGTCACCGACCACACACGCCGCGATGAGCTCCGGATTGTCGAATACCGCGCCGAAGGCATGGGACAGGGAGTAACCGAGCTCGCCCCCTTCGTGGATGGAGCCCGGGGTTTCCGGCGCCACGTGGCTTGGTATGCCACCGGGAAACGAGAACTGCCTGAACAACCGCTGCATGCCCGCTACGTTCTGCGGAATGTTCGGATAAAGCTCGCTGTAGCTGCCTTCCAGCCAGGTATTGGCAACCAGGCCCGGCCCTCCATGTCCGGGGCCGGTGATGTATAGGATGTTCAGATCCTGCGCCCGGATCAGCCGGTTCAGGTGTACGTAGATGAAGTTCAGCCCCGGGGTGGTTCCCCAGTGCCCCAGCAGTCGCGCCTTGACGTGCTCCAGAGTCAGCGGTTCGGTGAGCAGCGGGTTGCCGCGCAGGTAAATCTGCCCCACCGACAGGTAGTTGGCGGCCCGCCAGTAGGCGTCCATTCTGTGGAGTTCGTCCGGCGCCAACGGGGCCGGTTCGACACTGCTTTTTTCCGCTTGCACCGACTGTTTCAAGATCAGATCCTCCACAAAAATCCAGCCTGGTTGTGCTCCAGATCAGGGCCGCACCCGGATAGCATAGGAGCACGCCAGCAAAGCAAAGCACAGCCACCTGAATTCAAGCTGAATTCAAGCTGAATTATTGGAGCGGATCGGACCGCACGTTGATTTCAATCAAACCCGCAATCACCCAACAAAAAATAACAATGCCGTCGCTTGACGTACGACTTGTTCAAAGGGTTCATAATGACCAACATGATCAAGGTCGATGCTCTGCTTGCCGTCCTTCCTGGGTTCAAAAAGCATTTAAACCAGGGTATAGGTCAACGAATCCTCCGAGTCATTAGTCCCTTTGGCTTCTAATGGCAAGGCAGCCCCGTACGGGGACCGGTCGCAAGAACGATTGCCAGGTGATTGCCTTCCGTGCCAACAACGGGCAGCAAAGCGTATTCCGCGAACATAAAGATTACTGAGGCCGGAAAGTCTGACTGACCGGAAAATAACAGGGGGCTCCATAATGCATTCAAGTCGCTTGCTGTGCAGGGGTTGGGTTCTCGCTATGATGATCTGGTCCGTCAGCTTTTTTTTGCACTTTTTCTGGGAAATGATCCAGGTGCCTTTATTTATAGGGATGGCTGAGGCGTCTCATGGAGACGTAGTTTGGCTATGCACCCGGGCTACCGTGGGCGATGCTAATATTGCGCTTTTGGCTTATGGCGCTGCTGCTTTAGTAACGAAAGATGGCTTCTGGATACAGGGCCCCTGGCGGGGCCGTACTTTGGGGACCTTTCTGGCAGCCGGCTTACTGATAACCGTGCTTTTCGAGGCTTGGGCTACCGGCACAGGTGACCGCTGGCAATACAGTGAATCAATGCCGGTGCTACCAATCACTGGAACCGGAGCGGCTCCGTTATTGCAGTGGTCGCTGATTCCACCCTTATCACTTTACGCCCTGCGCTGGATGTACAGTGGGTGGATTGAGCAGCGCGAGCAGGATCAGCGGCGGCTAGAGCAGCAAGTCGTGGCGTTACGCCAACGAAAGGCTGCCTTTGAAAAGCAGCAGCGCGTGAACGACCAGTTGAAAGCGAAGGTGCAGCAGCTTGAAACCGAGCTGAGCGTGAAGAATGAGCTGTTGGATCGCTTGAGCGCTGGCAACAATTCCGACGAGGTGAACAGAGTTTCTTGAAATTCCTCGAGACTATGTTTTAAAGCCTACTGCAAGGCTATTGTCGCTCAAGTCTCAGGTGTTTTTCATTGGGTGAGCCCGAGTGGTTTGGATGACGGGTTTAGGGCGACGTGTTGTCCGGTCTTTTGTTGTCCATCATGCTTAGCTGTAAAAATAAAAGTCGTTCTTTTTCCTCTGTTTCACGGCATACATGGCCATGTCTGCCCGCTCTACCAGTGTTTCCGCCCCCGCCCCGTCTACAGGGTACATTGCAATCCCGATGCTGGTTCCGATAGAGACACGAAGGTCGGTGCCCTCAAACGGAAAAGGGGTTTCGAGCGAGTTCAGAAGTTTGCGTGCGACCGTTGCGGCATCCTTTTTTTCGTCAAGCGAGGGCAACAGGACGGTAAATTCATCGCCACCATAGCGGGCAAGGGTATCCCCCTCTCGCAGAGAATGTGTCAGACCGGCGGCGACTTTTTGCAACAGCTCATCGCCAACCCCATGCCCGTAGGTATCGTTTACCGCTTTGAAATCGTTCAGGTCGATAAAAAGCACGGCAAGCTTCTGCCCATTTCGGCTCGCCTGACTGACAGCCAAGGTAAGTCGGTCCATAAACAGGCGCCTATTCGGCAGCCCGGTCAGTGTGTCGTGAGAAGCATGAAACTCCATCAATGCCAGTGTCCGTTTGTGCTCCGTGATGTCCCGCACAATGCCCAAAAAAGGAGGTCTCGCTGGAGGGGGCTTTGCATAAGTTAGCGTGGTGTTCGCCTCACGCGGAGAGACAACTTTAATGTCACAATCCAGGTAACCGATCCCTCCATGGTAAGTTTTAAGCTTGATCTCTTGGGTTACTGGCTCTCCCACCTCGTTCTTACCAAATAACAGTGGAAGCTTAGCGATGTCACCCTCATGAACGAGCTGAGAAAACGGTTGGCCAATCAGCTCCTCCGTCGGTAATCCCAAGAGACTCTCGGAGTGATGATTGAGATAGTTGATGCACTTGCGGTCATCCAGTGAAAAAACCAGATCCGGAAGATGATCAAGTGTGTGCTTAAAAAACTCGACCGTTAGCGAGTTAGACCAACCCGTAGTCGCCTGAGAGCGGGCCTGCCTTCGTTCCAAAACCTTGCCGCCGACAGCCCGAATTAATTCATCTACATCGTAGGGCTTTCTTAGATAATCGCAGGCACCCAGCTTGAATGCTTGCCTGACGATGCGATAATCGGAACGCCCGCTGATAATGATGACCGGAGCGTCAACACCCGTTTCTTTCAACCAGGCCATGATCTCTAAACCGCTCTTCCCAGGCATGCGGATATCCAACAAAACCAGATCATAGGCATTCTCTCGTAATCGCTGGCAGACGGCGTCGCCATCCTCGGCCCCGTCGACCTCGAACCCCTTGTCACGCAATATCGAGCATAAACTGTTAAGCAACCGCGGCTCATCGTCACCAATGAGCGTAAGCGTCCGCCCATCACACCTTGTCAGGTATAGCCGGCTTCCAGTTGTGGGGCAATAGCTCATCGATGGCGTTG
>NZ_JASSVS010000079.1 GCF_030250645.1 Marinobacter azerbaijanicus | reverse complement strand
GGTGCGCGCGGGAGAGGTTCTCGGTGAACACGCCGGCGGCGAGGCCGTAGTGGGTGTCGTTGGCGCGGCGGACCAGTTCCTCCTCGTCGTCGAAGACGAGGATCGACATCACCGGGCCGAAGATCTCCTCGCGCACGATGCGCATGTCGTCGCTGCAATCGGTGAACACCGTGGCCGGGGCCCAGGCGCCCTGGGCGAAATCGCCCTCGGCCAAGGGCTCGCCGCCGACCAGCACGCGTGCGCCGTCCTGTTTACCCTGCTCGATGTACGAGAGCACCTTGGCCTGGTGCTCGAAGCTCACCAGCGGGCCGAAGTTGACGCTGGGGTCGAGCGGGGCGCCGGCGCGGACACGTGCCACGCGCTCGGCGATCTTCTCCTCGAAGGCCTGCTTCACCGTGCGTTCGACGAAGACCCGCGTGCCGTTGGTGCAGATCTGACCGCTGGAGTAGAAGTTGGCCATCATCGCCGCATCGGCGGCGCGGTCCAGGTCGGCATCGGCGAACACGATCAGCGGCGACTTGCCGCCCAGCTCCATGGTCACGTCCTTGAGCGTCGAGCCGCCTGCCGCGGCCATCACCTTCTTG
>NZ_JASSVS010000078.1 GCF_030250645.1 Marinobacter azerbaijanicus | reverse complement strand
GCAGGTTCCACGGCAGCGCCTCGAAGCAGGGCGCACACCAGGGACGGTTCCGCTCGGCCGGCGCCAGGCAGAAACCGCAACGCCCTGGCAGCGCCTGGCGCAGCGTGGCGTCGAGGCCATACCAGAGCGAGCGCAGCCAATCACCTGATCGCATGCGCCCAGGCATGTCATGCTTCCCCTTGGGGCGTGCTCGCATCTGTTCCATGTAACGGTGCCTCGCAACTTATGCCTCACAACTTATGCCCCACAACTTACGCTTCATAACTTCAGGAGCGAGAACCATCATTCTACCCGCCATGGTCGCTATGGCCGCTCACACCACAGTCAACCCATCGGCATTTCCTGGTTGACAGAAAAGCGATTTCACGTACGCTCACAGTCAACTCAGAAACACCCCCAAGTTGACCGAGACGAGCCTACCATGACCGATGCCTCGCAGGCTGGCCCGAACGCCCCAGCCTTCCATCAAGCGCCGATTCGTCACGACTGGTCGCTGGCCGAAATCGAGGCGCTGTTCGCGCTCCCCTTCAACGATTTGCTGTTCCGAGCCCAGCAGGTGCACCGCGCCCACTTTGATGCCAATGCCGTGCAGGTTTCCAC
>NZ_JASSVS010000077.1 GCF_030250645.1 Marinobacter azerbaijanicus | reverse complement strand
TCTGACTGCCAAGGCATCCACCGTATGCGCTTAATTGCTTGACTATATAACCCCAAGACAACTGATCTGTGCCTCACTTTCAATAAGAACCAGATACTGACCGAGGCCAATATCTACTTCTCATCCAGGATGAGACTCAGAGACAGTCGCTTGAAGCATATGCAATCACTTCAACGACAACACCGGATAACGCTTGAAATCGCTATCACATTGAATATTGCTTCTCGGAGATAATGAGAAACAATACTCGTGTTCTATCTCGTCCAATTTGTTAAAGAGCAAATCTGACCCAGTGATCAGAAAGGAAGGCTTCATCACTCTGAAACATTCGTTTCTGTACACTGACTTTCGTCAGTTAATCGTCGATCTGTCCGGGCATTGGTGGAGCTGAGCGGGATCGAACCGCTGACCTCCTGCGTGCAAGGCAGGCGCTCTCCCAACTGAGCTACAGCCCCTAAACCTATCACCCAAGCCCGGCCGCGCACGGTTTCTCAGGCTTTAAAATTGTGTGGATCTAGGCGCTTTCAAGCGTAGTGTGCGAACAGCACATGAGCTTGGAAGCAACGACGAGCCACGCAATTTTGGTGGGTCTGGGTGGATTTGAACCACCGACCTCACCCTTATCAGGGGTG
>NZ_JASSVS010000076.1 GCF_030250645.1 Marinobacter azerbaijanicus | reverse complement strand
CGAGGCCATCGGCGAGCGCAAGGCGACGATCGAGGCCGTGGGCCTCTCCTGGTCGGTGGTGGAGAGCGTGCCGGTGCACGAGGCGATCAAGCAGGGCCTGGCTGAGCGCGATGCGCTGATCGCCACCTATTGCCAGACCCTGCGCAACCTGGCGGCCTGCGGCATCGACACCGTCTGCTACAACTTCATGCCGGTACTCGACTGGACCCGCACCGACCTGGCCTGGCGGCTGCCGGACGGCGCCCTGGCGCTGCGCTTCGACCAGACGGCCTTCGCCGCCTTCGACCTCTACCTGCTCCAGCGCCCCGGCGCCGACGCGGAGTACGGCGAGGATGAGAAGGCCGCCGCCAGGACCTATCTCGAGGGGCTGGACCCGGTCGGGCGCGACAGGCTGGTCGATACGCTGATTGCCGGCTTGCCGGGGGCCGAAGAGCACTACACGCTCGAGCGGTTTCGCGGCGTGCTGGCGCAGTACGCCGAGATCGACGCCGAGCGGCTGCGCGAGCATCTGGGGGTTTTCCTGCGGGCGGTGATTCCGGTGGCCGAGGAGGCGGGCGTGCGCATGGCGATCCATCCCGACGATCCGCCTCGCCCGCTGCTCGGCCTGCCGCGGGTGGTCTCCACGCCGGCGGACGCCCAGTGGCTGCTCG
>NZ_JASSVS010000075.1 GCF_030250645.1 Marinobacter azerbaijanicus | reverse complement strand
CGGTGGCTCGCTTCCGCTCCGGAAGGCGGCTAGAGCCGGCCAAGGGTCAGCCGCAGGCAGCGGTCCAGCGGGGACGCCACCCGGAGACTGTGGGTCACCATCAGCAGGGCACTGCCGGCCTCGCGAACCAGGTCCAGCAGCAGCTCCAGCACTTCGCCGGCGGTGGTTTCGTCGAGATTGCCGGTGGGCTCGTCGGCCAGCAGCAGGGCGGGGCGTGGCGCCAGCGCGCGGCCGATGGCCAGGCGCTGCTGCTGGCCGCCCGAAAGCTGCTCGGGGTAGCGTCGTTCCAGACCGGCAAGGCCCAGGCGCTCCATGAGATGCGCCGACCACTCCGGCGTTTCACGCTTGGCCAGCCGCGCCTGCAGGCGCAGGTTGTCGATTACGTTCAGGCTCGGCACCAGGTGGAACTGCTGAAAGACCAGCCCCAGGGTCTCGCGGCGCAGCCGGGCGCTGTCCGGCTCGTCCAGCGTAGAGACCGAACGGCCGGCGACGACCACTTCGCCGCTATCCGGCAGGTCGAGCCCCGCCGCCAGGTGCAGTAGCGTCGACTTGCCGCTGCCGGACTCGCCCATCAGCGCCAGGCTCTCGCCGGGGCGCAGCTCGAGGTCGATGGCAGTGAGCACCTCGAGCGGCCCCTGGGGCGTGGCGTAGGCCTTGTGCACCTGGTTGAATTCGAGCATGGC
>NZ_JASSVS010000074.1 GCF_030250645.1 Marinobacter azerbaijanicus | reverse complement strand
CCCGGCCAGCCTTTCGTTGACCAAGCTGCCGCTCATGCCGGAAAGGCCCAGCATCAGCGAGCCGCTAAGCAGTGCCAGTACCAAAACCAGTGCGGCACCCTGCTGTCGTTGCGACCTCACTCGCCACCTCCAGCATGCATCATAGCTTTGACTAAAAATTACACTCAGAGGCAGCCTTATCATTAAAATAATGATGACAATTGACTATAAACAAGCAATCTTAACACCAAGCCGAAATCAGCATAAACTTATGTCACTTAAGAACATAAATAGTCTTAATTTTATTTTATAAAAAATGCCCACCACTAGGCAGGCACTTTGTTCGTGAATCAATCAAAGAGATCGTCAGCGTCAACCATGGCTCCAAATTCGACTGTTGGCCTATCTGTTTCAGCTATACCCGCTCTATCCGGCGTGCCAGTCATTGTTGTATCACTCAAGCTTACAGAAGAACAGGCATTCCAGCCAGCATAACCACTAACTAGATCTGAAAGGCTGGTAGTTGACGTTTGTGCTTGCGCCAAAATTGGTGTCCTAGCAGCAGACATTTCCTGCGCACAAGCGCTTATAGCAGCACGATCTAAATAGTTCTGATACTGCGGAATCGCAATCGCCGCCAAAATCCCGATAATCGCTACCACGATCAGCAGTTCGATCAGGGTAAAACCGCCCTGGCCTCGCTTGGCTGCTGC
>NZ_JASSVS010000073.1 GCF_030250645.1 Marinobacter azerbaijanicus | reverse complement strand
CGAGCTCGACGGAGTCGGTGTGCCATTCGGTGTCGGTGGAGTTGGTCACGATGTAGCTGGGGCTGTGGGCCTTCAGTGGGGTGAACAACAGGAAGAAGAACAGCGAACCGCCATAGAAGATATTGCGGGCCGCCGCCTTTGTGAGGCCTTCGGTCATGGCCATCCCCCTTACTAGTTTTTGGCTTGCCTACGGGACCTGCGACCAAGGCCGGCGTCCCACCCTTTAAAAGATGCATCTGTTATGCTTCTTCAGATTAACAGCTCTGGACCTTACCAGACATTGACGTCAATCAATACGCCAATGAAGAGAGCGGAAAGTGGCGAAATATGTGGGGTCGTCCCGCCTGCGTCCGAATGACGCAGGCAGCGGACCGAGACATCCACCGAACGGCAAGGCATTTAGCTAGCGCTCCCTAGCGCCTGGCGTCAGTGATGTCCTCGATCCAGGTCAGTGCCGCCACCCCCGCCGGCAGCCCCAGGGTCGGAATCGCCAGCATGGCCACCTGCTTCAAGGCTTCGGGCTCGATGCCCTCCTCCATGGCGCGGCGCATGTGGGAATGCACGGCCCCCTCGGAGCCGCCGCCCACGGCCAGCGCCAGCTTGACCAAACGACGCGTACGGGCATCCAGCGGGCCGGACTCGGCGCATGCCTTGCCCAGCGAGGCGAAGGCGCGCCATACCTCGGGATAGTCGTCGGCCACCT
>NZ_JASSVS010000072.1 GCF_030250645.1 Marinobacter azerbaijanicus | reverse complement strand
CTGGCGGGCGATGCCGGTGCCGGCCAGCTATTTCAGTCACTGGCGCATACGGCCACCGTGGCCATCCCCGCGGATTGGGCGCTTGACGTCGATACACGGGAGGACCTGATGAAGGTAAAGGCGGAATCGGACCGCTTTGCCGAAACCACTTGAAGGGGGCGTGGGCAGGTCCCTGGACCGCTTCGGCCAGATCGAGGGTGTCTTCAACAATACCGGAATTCAGGGCAAGGGAGGCCCGCGGCCTGCTAAAGGAGGCCTGGGTCCACGGGGGCTCTTTCTCAATGCAGAGCGGGGCAGCCCAACCGCCAGCGCCTCCGGCGCCGCCGTTGGGCGACCCCTCGCTCAGCCTGCCATGACGGTCATGCCGCCGTCGGCCATGACGACAGAACCGACCATGAAGCTGGCACGCTCCGAGGCCAGGAAGGCGACCACTTCGGCGCTCTCTTCCGGTTGTGCTGCGCGACCAATGGGCGCGCCTTCACCGTGTTGGGCCAGAAAGCCAGGGCCGTCTTCCATGACATCGTTGAGGATATGGGTGATGATGGAAACCGACCGCAGCATCATCGATATCGGGATGGAGGCTGGCTATTCGAGCCAGTGGGCATCCCGCCAAGCGCCTATCGCAACCCCAAGCACGGCTAGGCTAATCCGCTGGGTAATGAGGCGCCAGTAGGATCGAGTTCTTCGTGGCAATGCCCATCAGCATGACCAGCCCGATCAGTGCGGGAACTGGGAAACGAACAGCGCCAGGAAGGCCCCGGGGACGGAGAGCACCAGCGCCACGAG
>NZ_JASSVS010000071.1 GCF_030250645.1 Marinobacter azerbaijanicus | reverse complement strand
TAGCGGCTGGGGAAGCGGGCGATGCGCTCGAAGCGGTCGCCGTCGAGCAGGCTGACGTGGTGGTCACCGATCTCGACCACGATGAACAAATTCTTGAGATCCTCCACCTCGAACACCGGCTCGTCGGGCAGCGTGCCGTAGTAGTGGTTGACCACGTGGCTGGCCAGGATGTCCGCATCGCTCCAGCTCGGTTCGACCTCGGGCCGCGCGTAGATCCACTCGGCGAGGGCGCCGACCTCGGCCTCGCCGAGCATCTCGCCGAAGGCCGGCATCTGGATGGCCGGGCGGCCGTCGCGGATCACCTCGACGGCCTCGGCCGGCTTCAGCCGTGAGAGATTGTCGGGCAGCAGCGCGGGACCGATGCCGCCCAGCCGATCGACACCGTGGCAGGCGGCGCAGTGCTGGTGGTAGAGCATGGCGGGGTCCGGCGCCTCGGCCCGCGCCGGCGACGAAACGGGCAGTGCCAGGCCCAGCAGAGCGGCGAACAGCGGCAGAACGCGCCTCATACGGCCAGCCTCCGGCCATCCATCGGCGCCACGCCGTGGCGTGCCATCGTCATCATTCCGGGCCCCAGGGTGTCGGCCAGGCGCACCACCTCGCCCACCACGATCAGCGTCGGCGGCTTGAGCGCCTCGCGCTCGATGGTCTCAACCAGTTCACCCAGGGTGGTCAGCACGTGGCGCTGCCCGGGCGTCGTGCCGCGCTCCACCAGCGCCACCGGATGCTCCGCCGGCAGGCCGTGGCGCTGCAGCCCGGTGCTGATCAACGCGGCGTTGGCCAGGCCCATGTAGAACACCGCGGTGTGGTGCGGCACCGCCAGCGC
>NZ_JASSVS010000070.1 GCF_030250645.1 Marinobacter azerbaijanicus | reverse complement strand
CGTGACGTCGAGGCGGCGCCGTTCATTCTGGCCTGCCCCGGCAGCCTCCTGGCACGCTGGCTCATTCCACGGCTCGATCGCCTGCATCGTGCGCTGCCGGAACTCAAGCTGCATGTCGTCGCCAGCGAGAGCGAAGCTACCCCGGGAAGGGACGAGGTCAGCGCAACGCTGACGTTTGCCGAACCGCCATGGCCGGCCGACCTGGAGGTGATCGAGTTGACAGCGGAACACATCGGCGCGGTGGTGAGCCCGCAGCTGGCCGCTCGGTTCGATCCTCAGCGACCGGCGACGCTGTTTGACGCCAAGCTGCTGCATACCGCCTCGCGGCCGCAGGCCTGGCCGCACTGGGCGCGTGCGCATGGGCTCGATTCGGCGCGTCTCGATCGGGCGCTGGCCGAAGGGCAGGGCTTCGATCATCTCTATTATCTGATCGAGGCGGCAGTGGCCGGATTGGGGGTGGCGATAGCGCCTCGGCTGTTGGTCGAGGATGAGCTGCGTCAGGGGCGACTGATCGCTCCCTGGGGCTTCGTCGAGACGCCCGCCCGGCTATGCCTGTGGCTTTCATCCACTAACAATCGAGGGTACAGCGCTCGGCTCATCGAATGGCTCGAGGGTGAGCTGAACGACATGCTCCCGTCGCGGTAACCGGCGTTCGCTCCGGGAACATCGCGTATCTCCCCGCACTCGATTACGTTGTAGAAAAGCGATTTCTGGAGCGCCCATGCCGCTCGATGTCTTCCATCCCGCCGTCAGCCAGTGGTTCACACGCGCCCTCGGTGTGCCCACCGAGGTGCAGGCGCGCGCCTGGCCGGCCATCGGCGCGGGCGGCCATGTGCTGATCGCCG
>NZ_JASSVS010000006.1 GCF_030250645.1 Marinobacter azerbaijanicus | reverse complement strand
GATGTCTCATAAAAAAATAACCGCGAGCCATGTCGCGGCTATTTTGCCAGCTTCGGAGGCTGTTTTCACACAGCCTCCTTCGGGGTCCTTTTTTTATGGCGAGCCATTGGTGTCACCGGCATTGAACGCGAGAGTCAGGGCCTGAAGGTGGCGTCGCAATGTTGGTGCAAACTCCATTTTGAAGACTGTCAACGGCGCTTTTTCCATGGCCCTGCGCGCGGCCTCCGGCGGATGGGTCATATGCCAGCAGCCGATGAGTGCTTGCTGACACTGCATCAGAAAATCGAAACAGGCGGAATCATCACGGCCACTTGCCGCTTTGACAGGCGCGGCAAGCAACCGGGACTGCTCCAGGAGAAACAGCTTGAAATCCCGAGCCTCTTGCTCTGTCAGCCCCGTTTCCAGTGCGGTGTGCAAAATGGCGGTCAGGCTGCAGAAGAGCGGATGGGCAACCAGAATGTCAGCAAATTCTGCGGGAAGATCTATTGATTCTCGGGTTTGCATGTCTTGCACCAGGGCTTTGAAGGCCCGCCGGTAGATGGCAATGAAGAGTAATTCCTTGCTTCTGAAATAGCGGTACAGTGCCGCCTTGGTCAGACCGCTTGCTGCGGCGACATCCGCCAGTGTCAGCTGTCCATAGCGGCGGTGTGTGAACAGCTCCGCCGCTGCATCGAGGATCTGCTGTTCCCGGGTGCTTTTCTCTGCGTCAGTGCGGGCCCGCTGTTTGCCACCACAAAGCCTGTTTTTCATGTTTTCCTTATGCCTGTAACCAGCCCGCAAGGCGTCGGGTAATGAGTCGGGGAGAGAATTTGCCCGACCATACCATCAATAGATTGCGCAGTCCCGGAATGACAATGGCAGTGCGTCGCCTTGCCAGTGCTTTCCGCACGACTGCTTCTGCTGGCATGGTGCCCGCCTTGAACAATCGGGTATCAGTCATGTGGGCTTCGGCCGCAAATTCCGACTCTGTCGCGCCGGGGCAGAGTGCGCTCACTGCAACGCCAGCGTCCTTCAGCTCCTCGTGCAGCGCTTCGGACAAGGAAAGGACAAAGGCCTTGGTGGCGTAGTAGATTGCCATTTTGGGCCCTGCCTGAAACGCTGCCGTGGAGGCGACATTGATGATGAAGGCACCCGTGCTTTCTTGCAGGTTGGGTATGAGTCTCCAGGTGAGTGACACCAATGAGGTGACGTTTACCTGGATCATACTGAGCTGACGTTCCAGAGACAGCTCTGTGAAGGCGCCTCGGTCACCAAACCCGGCATTGTTTATCAGCCCATTAAGCTTCCAGCCGGAGGCGGCCACGGTTGAGGAAACCTTCTCAGTGCCGTCTGCTGTGGCCAGATCTGCGGCCAGAACCTCGACCTTCACATCGTGTTGCTCAGAAAGCTCAGCGGCTAGCGTAACCAGCCTGTCTTCGCGGCGGGCCACGAGAATCAGATTCTGCTTCTGGGCTGCGAGTGTCCGGGCAAACACCTCGCCGATCCCGGCGCTTGCGCCGGTAATGAGTACATAAGTCATGTTCTCTGCCTTTATAAGTGAACGATGGTTACTTAAGGTAGAGCAAGCCTTCATGAAAGTAAATAACCCCCGGTCACGTAATTCTGGTCATGGCCTGTCATGACTTTTTTCCGGGAATGCAATGGCCAGTATTCTCTGTCAAAAAGATCTCCCGGCAGCTTTTCCCGGAGGGGATGTCTGATAGGATAAAAACGCAGGGAAGCCTGTATGCCAAGTGCGTAAAGCTGACTGATAGGGCCTGATGGGGAATTTCCGGTCCCTGATATTTACTGAACAGGGACTGTTAATAAGAGGTTTCTCTTGTACAGCCACCATCACGCCGTTCTGTTTCCCCTCCTTATCGGGGCGCTGTATTATCTGGGTGCCTACGTTGGTGTTCACTTTGCCGCACTGGACAGCGGTATCGTCGTTCTCTGGCCACCAAATGCTGTTCTGCTCGCGGGGCTCCTCAGTCGTCCTCCCCGCTCCTGGTGGCCCCTGGCAATGGTCGTCCTGGCCGCAGAGGTAGCCGCAGACATACCTGTCTTTACCATTACTCAGGCTCTGTTGTTCGGTGCGGTTAACATAACCGAGTGCGTGCTGGCTGCCGGTCTCATGCGTTTTTTTCTTGGGCAGGAGATGGATTGGCACAGGCTCAAAGACCTCAGCGTCTTTCTGGTCACGGTGTTTTTCATAGCTTCGCCCATTGCTGCGCTTGGTGGTGCTTCTGTCTATTCACTACTGGTGACCGACGAAACGCCCTTCCTTACTTTCTGGCGGCTTTGGTGGATTGGTGATGCTACCGGCCTTGTCATCCTGACACCTTTGATCCATATGCTGTTCAACGCCGGCCCGCTACGGAAAATGGCAAGGACGCCCTGGTTTTACTATCCGGAACTGATAATGGCAGGGATTTTCAGCCTTATGGCTTGCTACCTGGTGTTCTCCTGGGGCCTGCATTCGGAGGAATATCTGGCTTTGACGCCATTGATCGTTGTTTTGGCCCCGATCTGGGTGGCCGTTCGCTTTGGCCCCATGCCAGGTTCGTTTCTCGCTACGATGGTCGCGCTCTATGTTTCTTTTGCCACTGCCGCAGGCGTCGGCCCTTTTATCCGGGAGCAGCAGGAACGCAGCGCATTGCTGACTCAGGAGTTCGTGGTGCTGTTTATCGTGATGGTGCTATACCTTGCCGCGTTTGTGCACCAGAACCGCAGAAAATCCTACAGGTTGCGCAAGGCTCTGGCGGAGGTGAAGCTGCTCAATGCAGCCTTGGAAGACCGGGTCCGGAAGCGTACAAGCGAGCTGTTCGCGGCTAACCGGCGGCTGACCACGCTGGCGTTGACCGATGAACTGACGGGAATCGCCAACCGGCGGCAGATGAGGACCCACGGAGAAGAGGAAGTAAGGCGTAGTGACCGTAGCCAGCATCCCTTCAGCGTTCTGTTACTGGATATCGATCACTTCAAGCGGATCAACGACCTGTATGGCCATGACATTGGGGATCGCTGCCTTCAAGCGTTTGCCCGGGCCACTGATTCGGTTCTCAGATCGGTGGATCTTTTCGGCCGTTGGGGCGGCGAGGAGTTCATCATTATCGTTCCCGACTCGGAGCATGTGGATCTGTTGGCCTTGAGCGAAAAACTTCTTGACCATGTCCGTAACCTGGCGGTGCCGGTCGAGGATAACCAGATTTCCATGACGGTTTCCATTGGCATTGCACAATGGCACGGCACCAGCTTCGACAGAATGATCTCAGAGGCCGATGATGCCCTGTATGAGGCCAAGGCGAAGGGTAGGGACCGGGCTGAGTTCGCCACCACTTAACCAATAACAACAGACCTGGAGGCATACTATGTTCCTACGTTCCAATATTTTCCTTGTTTCGCTGTTTGCTATGGCAATCGCCGGATGTGATGCCGGCCCCGAGCGCGCCTCCGGAGCCAATGACGCCGGGCACAGTGCGCCGACGGCCAGCACGAGCAAAGCCAATAGTCAGGTGCTGGAGCAGCGGCCGTTTGATAACCGTGACGATTTTGAGAACGCACGCCGCGGCCTGATAGCACAGGATGCTGAGTTGGTGGTCGATAGTGTCAATGGCGGCGAAATCTGGAACATGCAGGACTATGCTTTTATTGACAGTGACGGTGAAAATGCCCCCAGCTCGGTTAACCCGAGCCTCTGGCGCCAGGCCGCTCTGAACAATATCCACGGCCTGTTCGAGGTGAGGGAAGGGCTGTACCAGATCCGGGGTTACGATCTGGCCAATATGTCGATCATTGAAAGCGATACTGGCTGGATACTGGTTGACCCGCTAACCGCCGGCGAAACGGCCAGCAAAGCCTTTCTGTTCGCACGGGAACACCTGGGAGAAAAGCCGGTGCGGGCAATCCTGTTCACCCACAGCCATATCGACCACTTTGGTGGTGTCCAGGGTATTCTTCAGCACTTGTCGGACGAGGAGAAAGCTGATCTGCGCATCATTGCACCGGCAGGCTTTGAGGAGGAAGCCACCAGCGAGAACATCATCGCCGGCCCGGCCATGACCCGACGCGCAATGTACATGTACGGCAAGCAGCTTGGACGGGGCGACCGTGGCCACGTGGGTACCGGCCTGGGCAAGGGCCCGGCGTTTGGCACATTCGGTTTCGCAACACCCACGGACATGGTCAGTGAAACCGGAACCGAGCTTACCGTTGACGGCGTGCCGATGGTTTTCCAGATCGTCTCCGGCTCTGAGGCACCTGCCGAATTCACCTTCTACCTGCCGGAGCACAAGGCGTTCTGTGGCGCGGAGCTGGTCAGCCGCAACATGCACAACCTATACACTCCCAGGGGTGCAAAGGTCCGCGATGCCAGAATCTGGAGTGGATTCATCGAGGAGGCAAGGAACCTCTTCCCGGAAGCTGATGTGTATTTCGGAAGCCACCACTGGCCCTTGTGGGGTCAGGACAAGATTCAGGAATTCCTGGCCAAGCAGCGTGATACCTACAAGTTCATCCATGACCAGACCGTGCGCCTGATGAACCGGGGCGCCACGCCCCGTGAGCTTGCTGAGAACCTGCAGTTACCACCTGCGCTGAATGAAGATTTTCACAACCAGGGTTATTACGGCACGGTTTCCCATAATGCCAAGGCGGTGTATCAGTACTATATGGGCTGGTTTACCGCCAATCCCGCACAGCTCAACCCTCTGCCAGAAAGCGAGTCGGCAAAACGGACTGTCGAGATGATGGGCGGTGCCGAGAAGGTTCTGGACCAGGCCCTCCGGGAATTCAGTGGCGCTGCCGATATGGATGCCACCGAGGGCCGGAACACCTACCGCTGGCTGGCGGAGTTGCTGAATCATGTGGTCTTTGCTGATCCGGACAACGGGGACGCCAGGGCATTGCTGGCAAACGTCTACGACCAGCTGGGGTACCAGGCAGAGTCAGGGCCCTGGCGCGACTTCTATCTTACCGGTGCCTATGAATTGCGGCATGGGGCGCCGAAAGAGGGTCTCAAGCCGGCCGTAATGCGGGAAATCCTGCTTCATACACCGGTATCGCTGTTCTTCGAGAGCATGGCTGTGCGCCTGAATGCTGCCGATGCGGAAGGCAAATCCACAACCATCAAGGTGACCTTCACCGACCTTCAGCAGAGTTACCTGCTGACCCTTCAGAACTCAGTACTGCATCACCGGCTGACCAGTGACGATACGCCCGCGGACGCCAGCCTGCTGCTGACGCGGCCCATGTTTGTGGACATTCTGATAGGCGATGCCGGTCTCAAGGAGCTGCTGTTCAGTGATGATATCCGCTTTGAGGGCAGCAAGCTGGATCTGATCGGGTTCTTCAGCATGCTCGACAAGCCAGACGGCCGTTTCAATATCGTCACACCCTGAGGGCCCCGCTGATAATCAGACAGGTGCCACACCAAAGAGCCACTGGTGAGCCCAGAGAACCATTACTACATAGACAGCGAGGCCCCCAACAACCGCAATGGCGTCGTTCGCCTTGCTGGCCGGCAGAGTGGGGACTGGCCGCTGGGTTCTGCGCTTCATGGAAATCCGGTCGACCACCGCCCACGCCAGGAAAGCGCCGAACAGCAGCACATCGTGTAGCATCCCGTTGGCCAGCAGGTGCGCAAGCGCCCAGAGTTTGACGGCCACCAGCATCGGGTGTCCCAGCTTTGCCCTGATCTTGCCAGGGAAGTAGGTGGCGAACAGGAGCGGGAAAACCGGGACCAGAAGCAACATGGCCAGATGCCTGAGCCAGCCCGGGGGTGTGTAGATGACGGTGGGGTCCATACGGGCAGCCCCATAGCCCCAGATGATGAGCACCAGGCCCACGAGAGAGACCAGTGAGTAGAGGGCCTTGAAGGGTATCTCACCCATGGAGGCGTGGAGGCGATTACGCATCGGTTCGTTGACGATGGAAAGTGAGTGCACGCCGAAAAACAGAACCAGACCAACGATCAGTGTGGTCATTTGCCAGACTCCTTCTTTTTTTGAGTGGTCGGGCCGTTGTCCATGAGTGGCCCTGATATGGAAAAGTCCCCGTCAGTATAGCCGCGCAAACCGAGACAGCACATTCCCGAGCGTTTATCATCCACTGCCTGATCCAGCGTATTGATAAGGCGCCCATGAAGTTACCAAAGGTCACCATTGTACTGGTATCGGCAGCCCTGCTGTTTGTTCTCTGGGAGCAGACCCGGGAACAGCCGGAGCCGATAGAGGCCAGCCGTTTCGCCAACCTTGCTACGAACCCTGTCGAGCGCAGTCTTGCCATGGACTGGGTGGTTACTCAGATCCCTGTACTGTGTGAGGATGTCACCGGGCAGGGCCGCGGGGCACAAGTCTACTCGGATTGTGTGAATGAAAGTGAAGCCCGGACATCCTCGTGCCGGCGGTCAGTCTATGACAGGTTTCCGAGCGTGATTGCCTCAGAAACTGTGTTTCGGGACCTGTCTATAACGGCGATGAATTGTCTGGTTCCCAGATCAGGAATGGTTGAATAGAATGTCAGAAGATCCCCTCAAGGCCTTGTCAGACATGGCGAGCGATGCCCATGCCCGTATCCAGGCAGCCCACGAGCATATCAACCCGGTGGTGGAAGTTCGCCGTGGCATGCGTGATGCCGGTATTCCTGCCGATGTGATGACCATCGACTGCCTCCGCACCCGTCGGCGCATTACGCTTATCCTGCATGATGAACAGCCCGGAGTCCTGCTTTACCAGTTTGTAACCATCCAGGATGAGGTGGGTGACGATTTCAAACAGATGGCACTATCCGATGTGGACACCACAATGTTGTTTGAATGGATACAGGACTATTTTGGCTGAACTCCTGCCCCTCAGCGCTTGAAGAATCTTGGGTTGCGCATGATGAATGCATCAATCCAGCGCTCCAGGAATGACCTTTCTTCGGGGTTTTTCAGATAACGCCAGCCCAGTACTGAAATCACCAGTGCGCCCAGGGCATCAACCACCAGGTCCCACATGGTGTCCGTCAGTCCGGAAGGGTCACCGAGCATGGGTTTCTGCATGTTCATGCTGAATAAAGAGTCCATGGTGAATTCAAAAACCTCCCACAGCGCGCCTACACCCAGCGCAAACATGAAGGCAAAGAAGGCCACGAAACCGGGGTTCATATGGACATGGATTTTTTCGGTTTCGTTCATGATGTGGACCAGCAGGAAGCCGAGGATTCCCAGCAGAAAACCGGACATGGTATGCAGTGCCATATCCCACCACCAGAACCGGGTGTAATAATCGCGAATCTCGCCCAGGAACAGGGAGGCGAACACGAAGCCGATAGCCGCAAGCTGCAATTCCGGCGGGATGTGAATCCGGAACCGGCGCTCAAACAGTATCGGGAAGAAGGTGATGGCAATGATCATTGCGGTCAGGAAGGCGGTAAACCAGCGTTGGCCCCATATGGCAAACACTGTTTCGGCAAGCAGTATCAGCTGCAGGGCAATGGTGATTCGTTGGTGAGTAACGCGAATGCGCATGGGCCTCAGGCTCTGTTGCCAGTTTTGTGTTCTGAATGGAACCGCCTGTGCAGGTCGCGAACGGCTTCTGCCAGCACAGGGAACGGCCCTTCCGCTGGCACACCGGGTACCACCTGGTTGATGGGCAGGGTTGCCACGGGGGATGGCTCCGCATGCATCTCGTCCAGCCACGTTGAGAGCTGCTCCGAGGAACTTGCATAGACAATCCGGCCCAGGCCTACCCAGCCATGGGCTGCTGCACACATGGGACAGTGCTCGCCTGAGGTATAGACAGTCGCTGCCGCCCGCTCCTCAGGCGTCATGTGGGCAGCGGCCCACCGCGCGATGGCGAACTCCGGGTGACGGGTCCCGTCCCCGCCTGCTGTCTCATTATGGCCCTCATACCTCACTGCGCCGGTTTGATCCACCAGCACCGAACCAAACGGAGGGTTGCCGCTTTCCAAAGCCATGGTAGCAAGTTCAATACAGCGGTCGAGGTGTTTTATATCGGTTTCGTTGATCATGGTATCCCCTCCGTTCTCCTCTTCTGCTCGAGAGTCAGCAGTGATTGTGAAGTCTCTGTACACAATTTTCTACACGAAAGGTTTTCAACCAGCATTGCTTTCGAGACTAGGATTAAGCTTGGAAACAGACTAATAAGAAAAGAGGACCTCTCAGTGACCGACGCGGTGGTTGGCTGGTCATGATTATTTCGCGGGTTTGGCGCTGGCTTGTCGCGCTGTCGATTCTGATCTTCTGGAACACTGGTCTGGCAGAGACACAAACCATTGCAGTCTCTGACGCCTCACCGATCCAGGCGCAGTTCCAGGCCTGGGAAGACTCTGAAGGTAAGGCGGATATCGAAGAGGTTGTCTCGCTACCCGATGACGATTGGCAGGAGGTGCCAACGGGTAGTGAAACCTTCGGCATCACTTCGTCCGCTTACTGGCTACGTTTTGCGGTTGAAAACCGGACACCGGATTCTCTGAATCTGATTGTCGAGTTGGCCTATTCTCAGCTGGACGATGTGGTTTTCCATGTTTTTTCCAATGGTGAGCGCATTGACGAGTTCCGCACCGGCGATACAAGACCGTTCTATCCCCGGCAGGTTGACCATCCCAACATGCTGTTACGGTTTGATCTGGAGCCGCAGCAGGCAAAGACGATCTATATCCGGGTAGAAACTGCCGGGTCGATGATTCTTCCGCTCAAGATCTGGCGTGAGAGTGAATTCTTTAGTGCAGCCGCAAATGAGCAGAAGCTCCATTTTTTCTATTATGGAAGCCTGACCGTTATTATCCTGATCAATCTGGCAGTGTTTCTGACCCTTCGGGAGAAACTGTACCTCTATTACGCTCTGGCGATTGCCGGCTATCTGCTGTTCTTCGCGTCCATCAAGGGATACAGTTTTCAGCTTCTTTACCCCCAGTTCCCGGATATCCACGCCCGCGCCCTGCTGGTGTCGATGCCCGTCCTGGCACTTTTCTCGGTGTTGTTCTGTCGGGCGTTGCTGAGGATCCCTTCCCACAGCCCGAGGCTGGATATCGCCATCCGGATCATGATCGGTTTTGAGGTCATCAACTTCGTTGCTGCGCTCACGTTGAGCTATAACGCGGCGGTTGTGTTGTCTGCCGTTTCCGCGCTGTGCTTCTTCTCATTGTTGTTTGTGGCGGGCCCCATTACCTGGGCAGCGGGTGTTCGGGCCGGTGCCTTCTTTACCATTGCCTGGACACCGCTGACGGTTGGAGTGCTGGCAACGGCCGGTCGGGCACTGGGGTTCTTTCCTGAGAACTTCATGACCGAACATGCCATGCAGATCGGCTCTGGCCTCGAGGCATTTATCCTGACCCTGGCATTGGCGGATCGTCTGTATCGTGAGCGCGAGCAGAAAATCCGGGCTCAGGCCGACGCTTTGCGCACGGAGAAAGCCAGAAATGAGGCCCAGAACCGGCTGAATGAAGCGATGACCCATGATCCGGTCACAGGGCTTCCCAATCGTAACCGTTTCGAGCGCATGGTAAACGAACAATTGCAGCGGGACCCCGATGGGCATTACATGGTGGGTGTCGCGCGAATTACCCGACTGGATGAAATTAATCGTACGCTTGGTCTCAGCCGCAGTGACCGGTTGCTCCATAGCCTGGCGAATCAGATGACTGAGCTGGCCAGGACGCTCCCGTTTCTTCACCGGAGTCCGGACAGCCACGGAAGAGAGGAACTGGTATATCAGCTTTCGGGTGATACATTTGGTCTGTTGGTCAATGCCGATGAAGTGAGCGACAACTTTGCGGGTCTGAACAGGGTGCTGAAACAACTGGCTGAGCCGGTTGTGCTGGATAATCTCGCCATTGAGCTGCATCCCCGGTTTGGTGCCGCAAGCTATCCTGCGCATGGGGACAGTGCAGCAATGCTGATCCGCAACGCTCACGTTGGAATGGAAATAGCTCCCCATGGCCCCTATGAAACCGGGTTCTATTCCCAGGAGTACGACATTTACAGCGAAAGCAGGCTGACGCTGATGTCGGACCTGAGGGAAGCCCTTCAGGAAGATCGTACCGAGCTCCACTACCAGCCGAAACTCTGCCTGGCCAGTGGTTCTGTAATCGGGCTCGAAGCGCTAATTCGCTGGAATCACCCGGACCGAGGCTGGGTTTTCCCTGCCGATTTCATTCCACTGGCGGAAGAAACCGGCGTGATCACCCAGTTGACACGTTGGGCGATTGAACGAAGTATCCGTGACCTGTCGAGCCTGATGGACGTTTATCCGGACCTGACAATGTCCATCAATATCTCGGCACGGGATCTGGCGGCGGGCGAGCTTGAAGAGGCGATAACCTCTGCTCTCCAACGCCATGGCGTCAAAGTGCAGAGCCTCATTCTGGAGCTGACTGAAACCGCGGCCATGGAAGATCCCGGCAAAGGCCTGATGGCGCTGGAAGCGCTTGCTGCGATGGGGCTCAAGATCTCCATTGATGATTTCGGCAGCGGCTATTCCTCGCTGTCTTATCTGAAACAACTGCCTGCGACGGAGCTGAAACTGGATCGGTCACTGATCGAGGATATCGAGACCAGCGAGAGTTCAAGGGTGATTGTCGGGACAGCTGTTAATATGGCGCATAGTCTCGATTACCACATAGTCGCGGAGGGTGTTGAGAGTGATCAGGCCGCACGGTTGCTGGCGGAACTGGGATGCGACAGGCTCCAGGGGTTCTGGTTATGCCGCCCGTTGCCACTGCGTGAACTCAGGGAGTGGCTGAGGTAGTCTGTCCACAAATTCGTTAGGGAAGTATTGGTTATGTCTACAAAAACTGTCTGGATCACCGGTGCATCCGCAGGCATTGGCGAGGCGCTTGCCTTGCAGTTCGCGCAGGATGCTGCCCGGCTGGTTCTCTCCGCCCGGCGTGAGAACGAACTGGAGCGCGTTGCGGAACGCTGCCGTCAAGCGGGGCTTGCGGCGGATCAGGTGCTGGTGTTACCGCTGGATGTGACAGACTGGGAGTCACTGCCCGTCGCAGTCCAGACCGTGCTTGATACCTTCGGCGACATTGATCTGCTGGTGAACAACGCCGGTGTTTCACAGCGCTCGTTGTGCAAGGACACGGATCTGGCGGTTTACCAGAAGCTGATGGATGTGGACGTGATGGGTCAGATTGCGCTGACCAAGGCGGTACTGCCCCATATGCTCGAGCGTGGTGCCGGGCATATTGCGGTGACTTCCAGCGTTGCCGGCAAAGTGGGCGTGCCATTGCGAACCGGTTATTGTGCCGCCAAACACGCCGTGATGGGCTTTTTTGATGCCTTGCGGGCCGAAGTCGAAGGGCAGGGTGTGTACGTCTCCACCATTACCCCGGGTTTTATCCGAACTGACATTTCCCGCAATGCTCTGGCGGGTGATGGATCGGCCTATGGTGAGGTGGACGAGGACATAGCCGGTGGCATGGATGTAAACGAATGTGCAGAGGTGATATTTAAAGGTTTAAGATCAAAGAAACGGGAAATTCCGGTAGGCAAGGGTAAGGAAATGGCCGCACTCTGGATCAAGCGGGTTTCACCGGAGGCGCTGTTCCGGATCACGAGGGCGCGGAAGTAGACGCGTCCTGGTGCCTCTGGCTGGTGACTGAATACATCAAGAAAAGGCTGACCAATGACAACCGATATCCGACACCTGGTGTGTCCTCACTGCCATAAGGTAAACCGGGTACCCTCCGCGAGGCTGGCATCCGGTGGTAATTGCGGTGCCTGCAAGCAGCCGCTCTGGCCGGATCAGGTTCTGGATCTGACGGATCAGAATTTCTCCGTCCATACCGGGCGTAGTGATATTCCGGTGCTGGTGGATTTCTGGGCCAGTTGGTGTGGACCCTGCAAGGCGATGGCGCCTCAGTTCGAGCAGGCGGCGAAAGCATGGCGGGGGAAAGTCCGCTTTGCGAAGCTGAATACCGAACAGGCACAGGCCGCCGCCGGCCAGTTCGGCATCCGCAGTATTCCAACCCTGATCCTGTTCCAGAATGGTCGGGAACTGGCTCGCCAGAGTGGTGCCATGAATCAGTCGCAGATCAGCCAGTGGCTGCAGTCGCAGGGTATTCGATAGTCCCGGGGGAACCATGATCCGCACCGCGGTGATAGCTCTGGGGCGCGCACTGCCTTTTTTTGGATTACCCCTCTTGGTCCCGGCTGAGGGGGCAGAGCTGGATACTGCCCGCTGTACTGTCAGCGACGTGCAGCCGGAGTCCATTGACCTTGATCAGCCCCGCGATCAGTTGGCACGCCAGAGCGATCTGGTGATTCCGGAAGGTGCCCGCATTGGCCAGATTCGCATCGTCCGGCGGCCCATTTTTGATGTCAGTGATCCGGAGCAGGACAATTTTTTCTATCGCACCCTGAATGCGCTCAATACGCCCACCTGGAAATCGGCTCTGCGAGCACAACTGGTGTTCGAGCCGGGCGATGTTTACGAGCCCGGTCTGATTGCGGAGTCAGAACGCATACTCCGCCAGCGCGAGTACCTGACCGCCGCGTGGGTTGGTGTGACCCGGGTGTGTGGGGATGAGGTGGAAGTGAGTGTCCTGGCCCGGGACACCTGGACGCTGCTGCCCACTGTCGGGGCCTCCAGGTCGGGTGGTGAGAACACCACGAATACCGGGTTGTCTGACCCCAATTTCCTCGGCTCAGGCAAGAGCGTGGGGATTTCCTTCACCAGGGATCCGGACCGTACCGAGACCAGCGTCTATTTTGACGATCCTAATCTACTCGGCTCTCATTGGCAGACCGGGTTTTCCTACGACAAGCGTAGCGATGGCCGTGGCCGCAGTGCCTATCTGGAGCGTCCGTTCTACAGCGAACGCTCAGATTGGCGCTTCGGGCTTAGCGGCGTGGACGACGTGCGTGAACAATCCCGCTTTGTCGGTGCCGAGGAGATTGCCGATTACCGTCGTAGTCAGGAATTTGCCAGTGTTGATGTGGGATGGCGGCTGGCGGAGCGCGATGACCGACAATGGCGCCTGCTTGCCGGCTACCGTTATGACGCCCTCGATTTCGAGCGGCTGCCGGATGAGACCGCTCTGGACGTGCTTCCGGAAGACCGAACCCTGAGCTACCCGTGGGTCGGGTTTGACTACCGTGAAAACCGCTTCCGGGAGATGGTAAACCTGACCCGCCTGCAGAGGGTGGAGGATGTACGGGACGGCTTCGTTTGGCGCACAGAGCTGGGGTATTCCTCTCCCGGGCTTGGTGCCACCGAGGACCGCATTGTACTGAATATGGACTTTCAGGATGCGCTTCTGGCTACCGACACCAACTACGCCAGCTACGGGCTCAGCCAGAGCGGTACCTACCGGCTGGATGAAAGCCGCGTCGAGAATCTTCAGGGAACATTCAACCTGGAGTATTTTCACGGCGGTTCGGTACGCTGGAAGAGCTGGTATAGCAGTCTGTCGTTTACCGCGGCTCGCAACCTGACCGCAGACCAGCAGCTCCTGATAGGCGGTGAGAGCGGCCTCCGTGGTTATCCCAGTGATTACCAGCAGGGCAACCGTCGGGCGCTCTGGACACTGGAGCGGCGCTACTTTCCTGACTGGCATCCGTTCAAGCTGTTCCGCGTGGGCGGTGTCCTGTTCACCGATGTGGGGCGAGCCTGGTTTGATGATGGTCGTAACAACGGTCCGGATGGTGGGGTGTTGAAAGACGTAGGCTTCGGCATCAGACTGGCTTCGAGCCGGATTGAGGTCCAGCGAATGCTGCATCTGGACTTTGCTTTCCCGCTGGACGGGGATGACAGCATTGATCCGCTACAGGTGTTGTTGCGTGGCAGGACGCGCTTCTAGTGTCCCGAACATCACAGAGCACCATTGCCTCGGAAAAGAAGTGTCCCATGACAAACAGAATTGATATCCATTACTGCACAGGGTGCCGCTGGCTGCTTCGCTCGGCCTGGATGGCACAGGAACTGCTAACGACTTTCGAAGGCGAGCTGGAGTCGCTGTCCCTGCATCCGGGAACTGGCGGCATTTTCGAGATCTGGGTTAATGGCAAACGGATATGGTCCCGGAAGGAGCAGCAGGGCTTTCCGGAGATCAAGGTGCTCAAGCAGTTGGTGCGGGATGAAATAGATCCTGAGCGCTCACTCGGTCACGTGGATCGTTGAGGCCCGGGATCTGTCTGTTACTAGTACTAGAAGGAATGCCCCAGCAATCCCAGAACACCCAGAACGATCAGGTAACCTGCCACGATATAGTTCAGCAGTTTTGGAAATACCAGTATGCCTATGCCTGCGCCCAGACTGATCAGTGGGGCGAGCTCAAGGTGAAGTGTCATTAGGACGATCTCCTGTAACGGTTATTTTCTGACAAATGCCAGGAATCCACCTGCGACAACGGCTGCTGCACCGCCAATCAGGTACCACATGGTTTCATCCGTAAAGCGGCCGGTGAGCGTTTCGGTAATCTGGTCCCCCACGGATTGTGTGGATTGATACCCGAAAAAGAGCAAGGCAACGCCTACCACGAGCAGAACGAGGCCAATGACTTTCGTGCTTCCCATTCCAATTTCCTTATAGTGTGCTTGTGGAACCCATTCTCAAGACTCAAAGTAGCCTTGGATATGCCAGTGTAGCAGGTGAATGGGCAAGGTTTCTTACGGGAGTAAAACTGTTAATGACTGCGATGACCAATGACGAACTGACCCAGATCCTCGAATTGAATGGCGAGGAGCGATACGACTACTTCCTGAGCGTGGTTGGTGAAGAGCGCGAGATCTGGATTCTGGTCAATGAGGATAACCGCTTCCTGAAGATCGAGTCGGACGATGGTGCTCTGGCTCACCTGCCGGTATGGCCAGGGTCGGCATTTGCGGTGGAGTATGCAAAAGGTGCCAGTGACCTGTCACCGAAAAGTATCTCGCTGCCCGACTTTTTCAGGAAGTGGGTGCCTGGCCTGACCCGGGACGGCCTCGAAGTGGGCGTGTTCCCCGGCCGTGATGACACCCTGTGGATTACCGAGCCGGAGGAATTGAAACGCGACCTGCAGGACGAGATGTCGAGCTTCTGAGAGGGTAGCTAGTTTTGGCAGAAGGTGGCAAAGTTCACCACCTTGAAAGACAACTTCAGTAAGAGGATATTCCGGTGACGGACCTTGTAAATTACCAATTGGAAGATGGTGTTGCGACCATCACTATCAGCAACGGCAAGGCAAACGCGCTGAGCCATGAAGTGTTTGAAGCGCTGAATAATGCCTTTGACCGGGCCGAGGAAGACCGGGCGGTGGTCATCCTGACCGGACAGCCCGGCATACTTTCCGGCGGCTACGACCTGAAGGAAATGCAGAAGGGACCGGAGGAAGCTGCCGCCCTGGTTACGGTCGGATCAAGGTTTACACGTCGACTGGCGGCATTCCCTCTGCCGGTCGTCGGGGCCTGCAGTGGCCACGCCATTGCCAAGGGCGCGTTCGTTCTCCTGTCGGTTGATTACCGTATTGGCATTGAGGGCGATTTCAAGCTGGGTCTTAATGAAGTCGCCATTGGCATGACAATGCACCATGCTGGTATCGAGATTGCGCGCCACCGCCTGTCGCCGGCCCATTTCTATCGCGCAGTGATCAACGCTGAGATTTTCAACCCGGCCGGCGCTGTTCAAGCCGGTTTCCTGGACGAAGTCGTATCTCCTGAACAGCTTATGGAGCGGGCGAAGGAGTTGGCTCAGCAGTTCCGGAAACTGAACATGAAGGCCCACGAACAGACCAAGCGCAAAGCCAAGGCTGAGTATCTCGAACGTCTGGATGATTGTATCCTTAAGGACGCGGAGAACCTGGGTCTGAAGGGATAACAATTCGGAACCTGATTTGCCGTCCATGTCCCACTTTAATTGCGGAAAAAGAAGCAATGCCAAAAGCAGGTGAAATCAAGAAGAATTCGGCGGTTGAGTACGAAGGTGGTGTCTATTTTGTAAAGGATATCGAGCGGTCCGTGCCGCAGGGGAGAGCCGGTGGAAGCCTGTATCGTATGCGCCTGTACGATGTGGTAACCGGTTACAAGATTGATCAGACCTTTAAAGATTCCGACATGTTGAATCTGGCGGATCTGGTTCGCAGGCCGGCGATCTTTTCCTATTCCGATGGTGACGAATACGTCTTCATGGACAGCGAAGACTACACCCAGTACAGCCTGAACCGAGAGGCCATTGCTGATGAGCTCCTGTTCATCAACGAGGAGACCCAGGGGTTGATGGTGATTCTTGTAAGCGAGGCACCGGTGGCGCTGGACTTACCCCCTACGGTGGATCTTGTTATTGAGGAAACCGACCCTTCGGTCAAGGGTGGCTCTGCCACCGCCCGGACCAAACCGGCGAGACTCACAACAGGGCTGGTCGTTCAGGTACCGGAGCATATTTCCACGGGTGACCGGATCAAGATCAACGTGGAAGAGCGGCGGTTTCTGGGGCGGGCCTGAGAAGGCTGCCCTAGCGGAACGCGGCCAGGAACTGCCGGTGCTGCCGTAGCGCGCTATCGATACCGGCAGCCCTGAGGCGCACTGTCTGACCTGGTAGACATTGGGCAAGGCGACTGGCCGCCAGGGGTGTCAGGTTGCCCAGGCGCGGGTAGCCGCCAATGGTCTGCCGGTCGTTCAGCAGCGCGATGGGCTGGCCATCAGGCGGCACCTGCACCGCCCCCAGTGAAATACCTTCTGATACCAGCGATCCGATGGAGCACTGCAGCCTGGGGCCGGTAAGCCGGACCCCCATGCGATCGGCGCGCTGGTCCACCTGCCATTCGGCATTGAATGCCTCAAACAGGCTTTTGCCGGTGAACGTCGCTATCTGGGCGCCTGGAAGCAGTTCCAGTATCGGTGCCTGGCGGTAGTCACGCTGCTCCGAATCCGGTGCAACCTGGCTAGCCGGGGTGGTTGCAGTCCGGTTTACGGCCAGGGTGTCACCCTCTTGCAGGGTGGTTCCCTGGCCGTCAAACCCACCGAGCTGCTCACGCACCACGCAGGCGGCGCTCCCCAGCACAGTATCGCCGCAGAACCCTCCCGCAACAGAAAGGTACGCTCGCAAGCCGTTGACCGGTGTGCCAAAGGTCAGCGTGTCGCCGGCGCTGATGGCCAGTGTTCGCCACATGGGAGCCGTTTTCTGGTTGTGTCTGGTGCCAAGGTTGGCGCCCGTCAGCGCAATGGTCAGATCCTGTTCCGCCACCAGTTCCAGCCCGCCGAAGGTGATTTCCAGGGCTGCTGCCCCCCAGGCGTTGCCGGTAAGGCGGTTAGCCCAGGCCCAGGCATGCAGGTCGGCGGGACCGCCCTGGGTTACGCCCAGGTGCCTGACTCCAAAGCGGCCAGCGTCCTGCAACAGGGCAAGCGGGCCGGCGCGGGACACGCGAAATCCGATCAGGTTGCTCTCGCTCATCTGGTCGATTCCCCTTCAGTGGGTGTGGCGTCGCCGCCCTGTGACTCGAATTCGTCCCGACTCACTGGCACGAAACGCACTCGGTCGCCCACCCGCAGCAGACTGAACCCTTCGCGATTGCGGTCAAACAGCCGTGTGGGTGTCCGGCCAATCAGGTTCCAGCCGCCCGGTGTAACGACCGGATAGGCGGCGGTCTGCTGGCCGGCAATGGCTACGCTGCCAGCGGGGACTTTCTGACGCGGGGTATCCAGGCGGGGGCAGGTCAGTGTTTCATCCAGAAGTCCCATAAAGGCAAAACCGGGAGCAAAGCCTAGGGCAAACACCCGATATTCCCGGCTGCTATGGGCTTCGACGACCGACTCAACGGAAACACCCGAGAGATCAGCAACTCGCTGGAGGTCAGGGCCCACATGCGGGTCATACCAGGTGGGCAGTTCATGGAGTGTGCCGCTGGTGCCGGCTTCCACAGGCCTGAGCCGGGCCAGTATGTCAATCAGTTGTGTCCGGGCCGCGCAAGGCGAGATGCGAAGCGGGTCAAAAACAACCAGCAGCGTAGTATAGGATGGCACCAGGTCGATCAAAGCGTCGCCAAACGCTGCTTCGCATTCCTCGGCGAGGGCGGTCAGCCATAACAGGTTGTTTTCCTCAATGCTGTCGAACAGCCTCACCATCCAGCCGTCAAGGCCGGCCCGTTCGAGGCTTGGTAACTGCGCCTGTTTCATGCCTGCCTGCCAAGTGCGTTGAGCATCTGGCGAATGGCGCGCACCGAAGCCACCGACTCTTCGTTGTCCCCATGCACGCACAGAGTGTCCGCGGTCAGGATCAGCTCACTGCCATCGCTGGTGGTCAGCGGTTGTCCTGTGGCAATGCGCTGGGCCTGGTCAAGAATAACATCAGAATCGTGATGCACCGCGCCCGGCTGCGCCCTGGAAACCAGGTGGCCGTGAGTGTCGTAGGCGCGGTCGGCAAAGGCTTCAAACCATAGTGTGAGGCCGTGCGTACGGGCCAGTTTCTGTATTTCGCTGGTGTCGCGGCTTGCCAGGGTCATCAGTGGGAGTTCGGGGTTATAGGCTCTGATCGCCCGCGCCACCGCACTGAAGATTTCCGGTTTGCGGGCCATATCGTTGTAGAGCGCGCCGTGGGGTTTCACGTAGCGGATATCCGTGCCTTCGGCGCGACAAATGGCGGCCAGGGCGCCCACCTGATAGAGCACCAGGTTCTCGATTTCTGTTGGTGAGCAGGCCAGGGAGCGCCGACCAAAACCGATGAGGTCCGGGTAGGCCGGGTGGGCGCCAATCCCCACGGAATGTTCCGCCGCCATGCGTACCGTGCGCCGCATGACATCCGGATCCGATGCGTGAAAACCGCAGGCGATGTTGGCCAGGTCCACGTGGGGCATAACCTGGTGATCCAGCCCCATTACCCAGGGGCCAAGGCTTTCTCCCATGTCGGCGTTCAGCAGTAAAGATTTCATGGTGACCTCTCTTTGCATAAACCTGCGTGGTGGCTCAGAAAATATTTGAGCGTTCGTACTGTCTGGGCCACTGAACGTTTTCGGCTTTCAGCGCCGCGGCAGCACGAAGCGGCCAGGCCGGATCCGCTAACAGCGCCCGCCCCAGAATCACCAGGTCAGCCTGCCCATTGGCGATAATCGACTCCGCCAGATCCGGGCTGTGAATCAGGCCAACCGCGCCGGTCGCGATGTTGGCCCGCGAACGCACAGCCTGGGCCAGCGGCACCTGATAACCCGGGTGAATGGGTATTTTCTGTCGCGGGTCGTTGCCTCCTGAGGAACAGTCTATCAGGTCTACATTACCCTGAAACTGTAACAGGGTGGCCAGCTGCACAGTGTCGTCGAGGTTCCATCCACCTTCGATCCAATCGGTACAGGACAGCCGCAGAAACAGAGGCAAGTCGTCCGGCCATTCCTCGCGAACTACCGCGATGGACTCCAGCAGGAAGCGGATACGGTTTTCAAATGAGCCGCCGTAGGCATCGGTACGCTGATTACTTAGCGGCGACAGGAACTGGTGAATCAGATAACCATGGGCGCCGTGAAGTTCCAGGGCTCTGAAGCCAGCTTCCCGCGCACGACGGGTGGCGGATTTCAGGGCTTGCAGCGACTCGCCAATCTGATGGTCTGTCATCGCTGCCGGTACCTGCCACCCGCTGGCATAGGGCAGGGCGGATGCAGACACCAGATCTTCCCAGCCGCCGGCGTCGGCACTCAGGGGGTGAGAGCCTTCCCATGGCCGCCCTACCGATGCCTTGCGGCCGGCATGGCCAAGCTGGATGCCGGGCACGGCGCCCTGATCCGACACGTAACGGGCAATCCGTGCCAAGCGGTCCCGTTGCTCATCGTTCCATAGCCCAAGGCAGTGGGGCGTGATCCGCCCCCGGGGTTCGATGTGTACGGCTTCGGTAAATACCCAGCCCGCGCCGCCGGCCGCCCGCGCTCCCAGGTGAACAAAATGCCAATCATTGGAGAGCCCGTTGTCGCCGGAATACTGGCACATGGGGGAGAGCATGATGCGGTTTCGCGCCTGCACTGATCGAAAACTGATCTGCCTGAACATGTGAGGGTTCGGGTCCCGGCGGAGGATGCGGCGGGCATTTTCTCCGCCGGAACGGGAATCAGTAACGGATGTGTCGGGCTCGGTGTTTCTGTCACTCATGGGTGTGACTTCCTTTGATTGTTGATTCCGGGGCCAGCAGGTGCCCGTATGCGCGTCGCACCCGCCACTGACTTATGGTGAACAATGCGGCGCTGACGGCAATGGATGCCAGCAGGGCGCCCAGGAACGTCACCATCGGTGCCACATGCCCGGCGAGCAGCGCCGTTGCCAGGGCAAAGGCAACCAGGCTGAGCATGCCCTGTTGTGCAGCGGCTACGGTGGCTCTTGCCACCTCGGGGCCATAACGGTCATGGAGTGTCCAGCCAATTGTGAACAGACCCACGGGAAAACCCACCAATATGCCCGACAGCAGAGGGCCGGAGTGGGCGCCCAGAGTCGTGGCGACAGCCACGAGTACCCCGGCAAGAAGGCCCCGTAGCACGACATCAGACCACCCGGAGACTGCCACTACTTTGGGCTGCGTCAGGTCGAGTGTACGTTTGATGACTTCCGCCAACAGCAGCACCACACCATAGAGTGCGACCGCAACGGCAACGCCGCCGGGCATGAAGGAAAACAGATACGCCCCCGGAATCCAGATCAGGGTCGCCAGGCCAAGACTGGGCAGGGCGCCCAACCGCTCGGCGGTCAATACGAAACTGATGCTGAACAACAGGGTGGCAATCAGCGCATGCAGGGTTGCTAGTGCTGCGTCCTGGATAAACTCAGTGGGCCACTCCTGTAACAGGAAGAAGTAGCCGGGGCCCAGGATAATGGGCGTTCCGGCAATAATGCCGCCCAGTCTGGGGCCCAGCCTGCCTACTGCAACCGAGACACCGATGACCACCAGTGCGGTAGCAATGAGCTTGGTCAGCAGCACGGTCAGCATGATCGTTACAACACCTGCTCAATACCCTGCGCCAGCCGCAACAGCGTGTCATCCGCACCATTGCGGCCAATCAGCATCAGCCCGCAAGGCAGGTCACCGGGCTTGTGGTTGGGAAGGGTAATGGCGCACAGGTCCAGCATGTTCGCCACGGTGGGATTACGCAGGACCAGCAGGTTCAGGCGGGCGTAATCCTCATCAGCAGCCAGTTCCTCGAAACGCGGGGGGACCACCGGCACCGTGGGGGCCAGCAGGCCATCGTAATCCTGCAGCCATTCGTCCGCCTCCTGCTTGCGTTGCTGTCGTCGGCGACAGAGTTCCAGGTAATCGGCGGCGGTAATGGCAGCGCCACGTTCTATCCGGCTACGCACGCGGGGGTCGTACTGGTCCCCGTGGTCAGCCAGAGACTGGCGGTGAACGAAGTAGCTTTCGGCAGCAGTGAAGCCTCCGCCCTCCATGAGCTCAGGGATTGCAGCAAGTACTGGCGCAGGCGCTTCAATAATGCTGGCGCCGGCGTTGCGCAGAATAGTCAGGCTGCGGGTAAATGCCTGTGCAATGGTCTCATCGAGACCGTCCAGCATGTAATCAGTGGGGACCACAAAGCGCAGGCCCTTCAGTGGAAACGGCCTGAGTGGCTGGTATCGGCGTCCGGACAGTACCGCATCGAGACGGGCACAGCAGTCCACTGTGGGCGCGATAGGGCCGATGGAATCGAGACTGTCGGAAAGTGGGTAAGTGCCTTCGCGGGGAACGCGGGACTGGGAGGGTTTGAAACCCACCAGGCCACAGAACGCTGCCGGAATGCGCACAGAACCGCCGGTATCAGTTCCGATCGCCCCCCTCGCCATTCCCCGGGCTACCGCCACTGCAGCGCCAGAGGACGAGCCGCCGGGAATGCGACCAGGCGCCAGAGGGTTATCCGGTGTGCCGTAGTGGGGGTTCAGTCCCACGCCGGAGTACGCAAACTCGGTCATGTTGGTATGGCCGGTGATCACCGCGCCTTCACGCCGCAAACGGGAAACAATGACCGCATCGGATTTTGCCGGTGCTTGCCAGCCCTGGGACCCCGAATGGGTGACTTCGCCGGCCACGTCAAACAGTGCTTTGAGGGCAATGGGCAGCCCGGCAAGTTGTCCAACCGGCACCTTGGCATGGCGAAGGCGGTCAGTGGCGTCGGCCTCGGCGCGCGCGGCTATATCAAAGCGCCTGGTGTAGACCTGGGCTTTGGCATCGTCGTAGGTGTCGGTCTGGGCCAGGCAACTGTCCAGCAGCTCCGTGGCCCGCTTTTGGCCACTGTTCATGTCGTCGAGCAGTTTGGCAAGTGGGGTAGGCTGATTCATGCGACCACCGGCAGGGTGTGGATGTCATACCGGTGCCGAAGCTCGCGCCCGGCAACCGGGTCTTTCAGGACCATGCGGAAGGCGTTACCGGGTCGCAGCTCACCGATGACTGGCAGGGTGCCGCAGAGCATGGCCTGACCGGGAGCCAGCTCGGCTGTGTCCAGCCCGAAGCGGCGCAACAGCTCCGCAGGATGCAGCAGGCCGGTCACCGGGCCTTCCTGGTAAAGCTCTTCCTTGCCGTCAATGGTGACGTAGGAGGCCATCTGCAGCTGGTCCCAGTGCTCGATGACACTCCCCAGCCGCCATACCTGGGGGCTGACGGGTTTGGCGCATACCTGCTTGGAATGGGCTACGGACCAGGCTTCGGCCTCACGGTCGGTGTGATCGGAGCCAATGCCGACCAGCGTACCCTGGTTGCTGCCGATCAGAACCACTTCCACTTCGCCGCTGGTCGCCTCACCCAGCACCTGGATAGCCGGAGCCGTGGTCAGTTGGTTTACTGCCACGCGGTAGAACAGCGGGGTGCTGGAGGGCGGGGTTACGCCGATCTCCTTCAGCTCTTCGATGTGTTCGTCGATGGCCGACTGCACCCGTCCTGCCCAGCCGGCGATGACAAGTTGGCGTACATCAACTGCAATGGTTTCCTGGCTGTCTGCAAATTGGAAGTTTGTCATTGGATCACTCCGTCAATGGGGTTCATGGTCGTTCACTTCATCAGCTCCGGGAGGAACGTGGCCACCTGAGGGAACAGCACCAGCAGGATCGCCATCAGGAACATGATGCCGACGTAGGGCATGGCGCCTTTCATCACATCACTGAACGGCCCGCCCTTTCGGACACCCTGCACTACGTAGAGGTTGAGCCCCACCGGCGGTGTGATCAGTGCCATTTCAATGAGCAGAATAATCAGGATGCCAAGCCACACGGAGTCGAAACCCAGGCCGATCAGGATCGGGGCGACAATGGGTATGGTGATGACCATCAACGACAGGGTTTCAATAAAGAACCCGAGAATGATGTAGAGCAGGATGGCCAGCACCAGAGTGGAATAGGGACCAAGACCGGCGTTTTCCAGGAAAGCGGTCAGCTCGCGGGTTACTCCCGCTGAGGCCAGTACAAAGTTCAGGAAATAAGAGGCAATGATGATCAGCATGATCATGCCGGTGGTCTTCATGGTGCCGTCCAGGGCCTGGACAATTACGTTAACGGACAGTTTGCCCATGGATAGGGCGATTATCATGGCGCCCAGAACACCCAGGGAGGCCGCTTCGGTAGGTGTTGCCACGCCGGCATAGATGGACCCGACCACAATACCGAACAGCGTCAACACCGGCACCAGGTGTTTGAGACCGGAAAACCGCTCCCCCCAGCTGTGTGACACGCTGGGCCCACCCAGACTCGGCTTCCAGATACAGATCAGGGCTGTGCCTACAACGAACATGAGAGCAAGCAGCAGACCCGGTATCAGACCGGCAGCAAACAGCTGCGGAATCGAGGTTTCGGTCAGAAATCCATAGACAATCAGGTTGATCGATGGCGGAATCATGATGCCCAGGGTGCCGCCAGCGGCAATGGAACCGGTGAACAGCTTGGGGTCGTAACCCATTTCCTTGCCCTGCGGAAGCGCCACGGTACCGATCGTGGCCGCCGTGGCAACGCTGGAGCCAGAGGTGGCCGAGAACAGGGTTGCAGTGCCAATGTTTGCATGCAGCAGGCCCCCCGGTAGCCAGGACATCCAGCTTTCCAGGGAACGGTAGGTGCCACGGGCAATGCCGGTGCGCACCAGAATCTCCCCCAGCAGGATGAACAGGGGTATGGCTATCAGCAGGTATTTGTCAGACGCAGACCAGAGCACGTCCCCCATCGCGTTGAGCAGCGGGAACGGCGAGAACAGTTCCGCCAGGACCAGGGCCAGAGCAATCAGCGTGGCGGCGACAGGAACGCTCAGGAGAAGCAGAACCATCAGAATAACCAGAGCGGTGATAATCATGAACGTGCTTCCCTGTTTTCATCGCTAATCTGTTCGTCCAGCGTCGGACTGCCCGCCAGCTTCTGCACACCTTCGGTGTCGCCGCTGAGCAAACCGAAAAAGGCTCTCAGGGAAACTACACACACGGCAAAACCAAACCAGACCAATCCCACAAACCACAACGCCTGTGGCATCCACAACGGGGTGCCCAGTGGCGTGTTGGCTGTCGATCCGCCGCTATAGGAGTGGCTGAGGACTGAGAAAACCGCGTCGACCACCAGAATGGAGAACATCGCCAGTGCCAGTAGAGCGACCAGGTCAAGCACGCCTCGGACTTTCATGGGAAAAGTCAGGTACAGGGCATCAATGCGGATATGCGCCTTGCACATCAGAGTGTAGGCGAAGGACCAACTGGCGCTGATGGCCATGATGTAACCGGTCAGCTCAGTGGCATGGACCGCTGAGCGACCCATGAATACCCGTGAGGCCACTTCGATAGTAACCAGGGCCACAGTCAGCAGGATCATCACGCCCCCTGCCCGGGCAAACCAGAGCGAGCCGACTTTAACGCCCGCGAGCACGCGGTCGAGAAACGAGTTCACCTGTTGCAACATGTTATTCTCCAGACCGACCGGGGCAGTGTGACCACCCCGGTCGCCGTTATGGGTGAGAGGCGTGTTACTTGGACGCGCTCAGTCCGGTTACTTCACCTACGGTTTCGTTCCAGCGATCAACCCATTGTTGGTCGACGCGCTGTGCCCAGTTAGGCAACAGGGTTTCTTCCAGATGGCGGGCGGCTTCGGTGAAGTCATTATCAGTGGCTTCCACCAGTACCATGTCTCCGGCGTCACCGCGGGAGCATTCACCGTTGCCGGTCAGGCAGGCGATGCCTTCTTTGGTCTCCTCTACCGCAGAGGCCCAGACCGGGTCTTCATAGTTTTCCTTGATTTCAGCAGTCAGCCACTGTTGGGTTTCTTCTGACAGTGAGTTCCATTTCTTGCCATTCATGGCAGTAACCACGTGGTCCCAGCCGCCGACCGGCAGCGGGTACAGATGGGTGGATACTTCGTGCCAGCCAGAGCTGTAACCGGAGAGGGAACCGGTCACGGCGCAGTCGATAACGCCACGCTGCAACGCGCCGGGTACTTCACTGAAATTCAGTGTGATGCCTTCGGCACCCAGAGCCTGAAGGAATTCGGCAGTGGTACGACCGCTGGCGCGAACTTTCATGCCCTTGAGGTCACTCAGGCCGTCGATGTCGGCGTTGCAGAACACCATTTGCGAAGGGTAAGGCACAACGGCCAGCAGATGGGCACCGTCGTAACGCTGTTCAAACGCATCGGCGAGAACCGGGCGATAGGCTTCTGCCACTTTACGGGCTGTCTCCACGTCCGGAGCGATCATGGGCATGTCCAGCCCTTCCAGTTCCGGGGCATCCTCGACCGCATAATCGGCCACTGTCGAGGTGACTTCGATGACGTTGCGGCTCATCAGTCGGTAGACCTCACCACCGCCCAGGCCCATCTGGTCAAAGGTGGTGACTTCAGTCGTGATCTGGCCATCAGAGGCTTCCGGAACGTGTTTCTCCCAGAATGGGCGCTCGAAGTTCTGGTACAGGGACAGGCTGCTCCAGCTTCCCACATAGTTGAAGCTGGTCTTGTCCAGGTCCTGCGCCAGCGCAGGTGAACTGGCAAAGGCCAGGCCAATCAGGGAGGCTGAAACGAGGGCTGTTTTTGTATTCATGGTATTTTCCTCATGGTCTTCGTCGGGGTTGGTTCTGGTCAGAACAGGGCCAGGCTGTTGTCAGGAATATCCGTGACCAGCATGTGCCCCGGGCTGTGGGTGATCGCAAACTCGACACCGGAATCGATCAGAACCTGTTGCGGTGTAACGCCACAGGCCCAGAATACCGGAATCTCATCGGCGCCCACGGAAACGGAGTCGCCGTAATCCGGCGCGCTCAGGTCGGAAACGCCGATCAGTGATGGATTGCCCAGGTGCACGGGAGACCCGTGTACCTGCGGGTAACGGGTAGTAATCTGGATGGCGCGAATGGCGTCAGCGGCCACAAACGGTCGCATCGAGACAACCAGGTTGCCGCCAAAACCACCTGCCGGAGTCAGTGGTACAGAGGTGTTGTACATCGGCACGTTTCTGACCTCGTCTATGTGGCGCACCTGAATCCCGGCGCTGATCAGAGCGTGCTCGAAGGTAAAGGAGCAGCCAAGAGCAAAGGTCACCAGGTCGTCCCGCCAGTCTTCCGCCACATCCGTACGGGTGTCACTCACCTGACCATGGCGGTAGATCCGATAGGCTGGCACATCGCGGGCGATGTCCAGATCACGGCCTAAAAGGGTGCAGGTGCGAGCGCCAGGCTCACTGACTGCCAGCAGAGGGCATGGCTTGGGGTTGGCCTGGCAGAAACGCAGGAAGCCCGCAGCCTGGGATTCCGGCAGGATGACCAGATTGACCTGGACATAACCGCTGGCAAGCCCGGATGTTGGCCCGGTCAGGCTGCCTTCTCTCGCGGCTTTGCGAACAGCCTGGGGTGTTGAGTGTGCGTCCAGCTGAGCGATGCTTGTCATGTTTCTGCCCGATAGATGAGTTTCTTACATTTAAGGCAGAAGTAATGATTAACACAAATCGAAATTTGGTATCAGTTTTGATAGAAAAAATGGATCACTCAGGTATTTCAACGCTCTGCGGGGACTATCTGGCCAATCCGGTGCGCTCTTTTGCGGTTATCAGTGCAAGTTCTGCGATTGCGTGTACGACACTGCTGTTTGGTGCTGCCCTGTAGGCTGCAATGAAGGTGAGATCCGGCACAGTGGCATCAACCTTGAATTGCCGCAGCACGCCAGTGTCCAGTTCACGCTGAAGGATTTCCCGGGGAAGGGCGCTGACCCCGAGGCCGTCCACCGTCATGCGGATGATGGTTGAAAGTGACGAGCAGGAATGAATGCGGGTGGAATGGTTCATGGGGTCCACCAGTGAGCGGATGGCAATGTAGGGCTCACTCTGTCTTGGGTAGGTTACGATTGGCCATGTGGCGAGTTCCGCCAGAGACATGGCCTGCTCCGGGATGTTCAGCTGTGGGCTCGCAACCCAGGTCAGTGAGTAGCGGCACAGGTCGCGGTTTATGATGCCGGGCTGGTTGACGCCGCCCATGAGAAAGGCGATGTCGATTTCGTGGTTCTTGAGTTTCTCCGCCAGGTTGACGGAGATATCCACGTCCAGTTCAAGGTTGATAGCCGGGTAGGCTTCGCTCACACGTTCCAGCAACTGAGGCAGCCAGGTATGGGCAATGGTTTCCGAGACGGCAAGGCGAATGGTGCCCTGGATGGACGATGGTTTGGCGACGGCTTGCAACATCTCGCCATGCAGGCTCAGCATTTTCTCGGCGTACACCAGAAATTCCCGACCCTTGGCTGTCAGTGTGATCTTCTTGCCGGAACGATCAAACAGTTCTATTCCAAGCTGGTCTTCCAGCCCGGCAATGCGAGCCGATACCGAGGGTTGTGATGCATAGACCCTGCTGGCGGCAGCACGGAAACTACCCAGCCTGGCGATCCAGACAAAGGTTTCCAGAGTTCGGATATTCATGAAGCTCCCAGCCTGTAAAAGCGATGTCCGGGTTCAATAATCCATGGAAAGCACCGGGCATACAACATCGGGTTTGTTTGTTGGCCGGGAACAGGCAGGCCCCAACCGGACGGCAGGAGCCGTCCGGTTGGGGGTTGTTTCAGGGTGAAGCGGGGGCCTCGCAATAGAGCACATCGGTTGCGTCTTCACAGTTCCACTGAAAGATCCACAGCCCGGTATTACGATCGGAACCCAGAATATACTGCTCGCCTCCTATCTGCGTAACGTGGACGCCCCAGAAATTGGACCCGGCAGAGTCACCGTACTCTTCGCCAGCGATAAACCGACCGACTTCGTGCATGTTCCAGGACACAACACCCTCACCGTTGCTGTTGTCATGCAGATGCCCCTCACGCCATTCCACGGCACGCATACCCAGCGAATACCAACTGATGAAGGTCCGGTCGGGATTGGTGGGGTCAATTTCCAGGTTATGCATGGTCAGGTCGCCCGCGCCGGTGGCAAGCTCCGGATCAGTGACCTCGGCTGGCGCGTAGTAGCCCATCTCGCCGAGGTAATCCACCGTCACGGTTTCTGCATCTTCACCCATACCGCGCTCGACAGTGACCTGGCTGTTGACGTTGTTCAGTGTATGCAGGTATCCCCAGCCGTCGAATGCCGCCCCCAGGGTTGCCACAAGACCAAGTGAGGAGGGTGTCGGTAGCGGAGGGTTGGATGCTTCATTGTCGGGGCACAGCGCAGGGTCATAACCATCGATTCCCAGCATTGCAAAGCCTGCGGAACGGGGCACGAACAACATCGGGATGTCCGCCTCAACGAGCATTGAAACGGTGGCCTCGCAGTTGCCCTCTGCGGCCGAGTTAAAGACCACACCGGCGCTGTAGCCCGCAGCCTGGACGGCCTGGGCCTTGGTTGTAAACGCGCACGCGCCGCGCTCGATAACGGCAATGCTCGCACCGGTACCGGCGGCTGGCGGTACCGAACTGTCGCAAGCCAGCCCCACGTAAGCGGTTTGGTCCACGATTTCTTCGATATCTGCACCCGGACCAATCTGCGGCACATCGCTGCCCTGGCTTGCGCGATAATCTTCACCCTCTACCGTGACAGCTGTGAAAAGAGAGTCAAAATCTTCATCTCCGGCAAAGATCTTGTCGAAGTTGGGGCCGGCGAAAACAGCTGCATGGGCGTTGCCTTCCGGAGGCGATATGTTGTGCACCGGGTCCGGATCGGGATAGGTGGAATCCGCGAGGAAGACGGGGTTATAGGGATCATTGACATCGATCGTGATAAAGCCCGCATCCCAGTAAGGAAGCACTGCCTGCCAGTTTTCCCCCGGGCCGGGGTTCATGTCATTGACCCAGACATCATGCAGAAGTGATGCAGCGAAGCTGCCCATGAATAACTGGCCGTCAGCCGCAATCTCCGGGTTGGTCGCGAGCCATGTTTCAATGCCTGTGGTCGCAATCAGTTTGGGGGACTGGGGCTTGGTAATGTCTACGATTTTCAGGTCGTTGGCAGCGATGTCGTCCACCACCAGCATATAGGTATTACCCTCGGCCGTGGTCCACGGGAACACGTTGTGAACCGGAAAGTCGAGAAAGTTCTGTTTCAGTGCATGAGGTTTTGCAGGGTCAGTGACATCCCACAGTGAAACGCCAAACTGGCCCTGCTGATGACCTCCGTTGCCCCCGCCAACGGCTCGTCCATTACCTACCTGTGGCCCGCAGGGCTCGAGGGAATGAATCAGCACGGTACGGTCATCAATCCGGGTCACCTTCACGTCATTGATGCGTGTATTCGGCGGTGACTTGATCATTCCGACGGTGGTGGGATTAAAGGGGTCGCGAATGTCGGATATGTAGACACCTGCGCGGGTGCAGTCCGGTTCCTGGAATGTGCCCACGTAGGCATAGCCATCATGGGCCCACACATCGGTGTAGAGGCCGTCGGAAATACCGCCTAGGGTATCCCGCCCGATCACATTGAAACCGTAGTTAACGTTGGCCGGCACGTGCCCATCGGGAAGCGGCGTATCGTGAAGCAGATGTTTGTTGTCTGCCCTGGAGCCATCGGCGACCGCTTCCTGGTCTGCTGTTGCCGGAGTGAGTAATGCCGAGGAGAGTGCAACCACCATAAGTGGTTGCCAGAGTCTGTTTATAGCCATGATGCATCCCTGTTTTCGGTCGCGCCATCCGTGACGTCATACGGCTTGATTGACAGGGCGTCAGCGAATGACGGTCCCTCTGTTACGAGTGTTGTTTTTCGGAGTGGGTAGGACTTCCTGACCATACCCTCCTGAAAAGTAGCAACAGATAACCAGGGTGGTTAGTTGAATTGGGAGCATTGCGGGCGTATCTATGCCCGTTTCTTATAAGGGGCGCGCCAGGGTTGATCAGAGCCCCGCATCCTTGACGCTCTCCATGACCACAAACGTGCTTGTCTGCAGCACGTGGGGAAGGGCTGATATCTGTTCCCCCAGAACCTGCCGGTACTCGGCCATGTTCCGGGTACGCACTTTCAGCAGGTAATCGAAGTTGCCAGCGATCATGTGGCACTGCTCCACCGCCGAAATCTGCTTTACTGAAGTGTTGAATGCCGCCAGGGCACTGCTGCTGGTGTCGTCAAGGGTGACCTGGGCAAAGGCGATATGGCTCTGTCCAAGCTTGGTCTGGTTGACCAGGGCCGTATAGCCGGTGATGTAACCCTGGTCTTCAAGACGCCGCATGCGGACCTGGCAGGGTGTTTTTGACAATCCCACCCGTGAGGCCAGCTCAGTTACTGTGATCCTCGCATGCTTCTGCAGTTCGCGGATGATGGAGTGATCGATTCTGTCCAGTTCGACCATAAATTGATTTCCAGGCTTGATTAACGGCTATTTGAGCTCACGAATATAATCAAAATACCTGCATTTTAAAACTATACGGGCAAAGAGACTTTCCTGAGTTGGCTATACTGTGCTCAGTCATACATGCCCCAGTTGATATTCCGGAGATTCCCGATGCCCCAGCCTGACTCCCAACAAAAACAGACTCTGCTGGAACAGCTTTCCGAGGCCCTGGAGGGCGAGGATTACGATCCGGACGATTCGCGACATCTCAGGAATATCGTGGCGACGATGATGCAGGAGGCCCGGGCCTGGGACGATGCACTGCTCAGCAGGTTGGTGACAGTGTTGGGCGACACCTCCGGAAGGCGCTGCGCGGACATGTTCAGTGGTGGCTTTCCGTCCAGTTACCGGTCGAAATTTTCCATTGAGGACGCCGTTGAGGATATCCGGCAGATTCAGTCCATTGCCCTGACTTCCGATGTGCCCATGCGCTTTTACCAGCCGGTGGAGCAGGGAGAGCAGGAGCTGAACTTCAAGCTCTACAGCCAGGGTCAATCAGTGATCCTGTCGGACGTGATTCCGATTCTTGAAAACCTTGGCATGCGGGTTCTCGGGGAGCATCCTTATCGTATACGGCGTCGTGACGGCGAGCAGTTCGGAGTCAGTGATTTCACCGTAGAGTTTCATTCCCGTTGCCGTGGTGCCGATATTGAAAAGGCCAAGCCCCTGCTGCAGGAGGGATTCCGCGAAATCTGGAATGGTTTCGCGGAGAACGACGACTTCAACCAGTTGATGATGGCCGCCAGTCTGGGGTGGCGTGAAGTCAGCATCCTGCGCGCCTATTCCCGCTATATCAAACAGTTGCGGTTTGGGTTCAGTCAGCCATTTATTGCCGACACACTGGCCCGGCACCTGGATATTACCGCCATGCTGGTGGCGTTCTTCAATGCCAGGTTCAATCCCGATGATGCCCTGGCGCAAAGCCGGGAAACGGAGTCCGAGAAAATCGAGAACGAGATTCTCGATGCCCTTGAGGCGGTGAAAAGCCTTGATGATGACCGAATCCTCAGGCGGTTTTATGTGCTGATCAAGGCGACGCTGAGAACCAATTACTTCCAACGCCAGAGCAGCGGCGAGTTCAAGGGTTATCTCTCCCTCAAGCTCGACCCCTCCTCCATTCCCGATATTCCCAAACCCTGCCCGCATTTCGAGGTATTTGTCTGTTCGCCGCGGGTGGAGGGGGTTCACCTCAGGGCGGGCCCTGTCGCCCGTGGTGGACTTCGGTGGTCCGATCGTGTCGAGGACTATCGCACGGAAATTCTCGGGCTGGTGAAGGCTCAGCAGGTCAAGAATTCAGTGATTGTGCCAGTGGGGGCCAAGGGTGGGTTCATCGTCAAACATCCACCGGAAGACGGCTCTCGCGAGGCCCTGAGGGAGGAAGGTATTGCCTGCTATCAGACCTTCATCCGCGGGCTGCTGGATCTGACCGATAACCTGAATGAGGCGGAGGTGGTGCCACCGGCCGATGTGGTTCGTCATGACGGTGACGATACCTACCTCGTTGTTGCTGCCGATAAAGGAACCGCAACCTTTTCCGACATCGCCAACCGACTGGCCCATGACTATGGCTTCTGGCTCGGGGACGCCTTTGCCTCCGGCGGCAGCGAGGGCTATGACCACAAGAAAATGGGGATTACCGCACGGGGAGCCTGGGAGTCGGTCAAACGGCACTTCCTGGAGAAGGGCATCGATACCCAGGCTGATGAATTCACCGTGGTCGGCATTGGAGACATGGGGGGCGATGTGTTCGGCAACGGCATGTTGTTGTCGGACCGGATCCGCCTGATCGGCGCGTTCAATCACCTGCACATTTTTGTTGATCCGGAGCCGGATGCCAGGGCTTCATTCGCCGAGCGCAAGCGCCTTTTCGAGATGCCCGGGTCAAGCTGGACGGACTACAACGAGCAATATATCAGCGAGGGCGGCGGTGTCTTTTCCCGGGCTGCGAAGTGGATTCCGATATCACCACAAATGCAGGCTCGCCTGGGTATCGATGCTGATCGTCTGCCGCCCAACGAATTGATCAGGGCACTGTTGAAAGCACCGGTGGACATGCTCTGGAACGGTGGCATTGGCACCTATGTCAAGGCGGCCGGGGAATCCCATGAGGATGTTGGTGACAAGTCCAACGACGCCGTCCGGATAGACAGCAACCAGTTGCGGTGCCGGGTTCTTGGCGAGGGCGGCAACCTCGGTATCACCCAGCTTGGCCGGATCGGTTTCGCCCTGGCCGGTGGGGCTGCCAATACCGACTTTATTGATAATGCAGGCGGTGTGGACTGTTCGGACCATGAGGTGAATATCAAGATTCTCCTTAATGAACAGGTGCATCGCGGGCGGATGACACTCGATGAGCGCAACCAGATGCTCAGGGCAATGACTCCCGAGGTGTCGGAGCTGGTGCTGCGCAACAACTATCGTCAGGCCATGGCATTGAGCATTGCCCAGACCGGTGTAGTTGCCACCACGGACGAGTACGAGCGCCTGATGCGGCGGCTGGAAGCCGAAGGCAGGCTTGACCGGAGTCTTGAGTTTCTTCCCGACGATGAACAATTGCGGGAGCGGCGTGAGCGCTCCTGCGGCTTCACCCGCCCGGAGCTCTCCGTGCTGATTTCCTATGCCAAGATAGAACTCAAGCAGGCACTGCTTACCACACCCATTGTTCACGATAACCGTTTTGCCCAGGCGCTTTATTCGGCGTTTCCGGCATCGTTACTCGAACGGTTCCCTGAGGCGATTGATGCACATCCGTTGCGCCCGGAGATTTCAGCCACCCAGCTCGCCAACGATATGGTCAACCGGATGGGCATCAGTTGGGCAGATAAGCTCCGTAACGCCACGGGTGCGGACTATGGCCGGATTGCCGCCGCTTACCTGATCTCCCTCCAGATCCATGACGTAGAGACACACTGGAAGGCCATAGAAGGGTTGGATGGAAAAATCAGTTCTGGCGTGCAAACGCAATTATTCAGTGACGTGATTCGTCTGGTTACCCGCAGTACCAGCTGGTTGCTGCACAACCGCCGGAGCAGCCTGGATCCGGTCTCCTGTGTCGCTCATTATCAGCGGCCCCTGGCCGAGGTACTGGCTTCAACAGAGAGCCTGGAATCGGTGATTCCTGCAAGTCGCTGGCAGGAACGCTATGATAAATACTGTGAGCAAACCGTTCCGGTAGGTCTGGCCGCGTATTGCGCGTCTGCAGAGAGCCGGTACTGGCTGATGGACATCATCGAGATTGGCCGTCGGCTTGGGCGGGATCTGGCATCGGTCGCCTGGGTGTATTTCAGTCTGGGCGAAGGCCTTAACCTGGTCTGGCTGGACCGGCAGATGCGGGCCTTTAGAGCCCGTGGCCACTGGCAGGTATTGGCGACACTCCATTATCGGGACGAGCTGGACCACCAGTTGCGGAATCTCACGCTGAGCGTGCTCTCCGCAGCGCCTGCGGAAGCGGGCATGTCTCCGGAGCAGATGCTGGAAGCCTGGCGCGACGACAAGCAGGCGCTCCTGGAGAGATGGCACCGGATGCTGGCGGATATGCAGGCGGCAAGTGAAGTGGATTGCGCGGTCTTCTCCGTGGCGCACGGCGTGCTTCGGGAGTTGGCCGCGAAGGCAGATTGACAACCCTGTTTAGGAAGTTGGCCTTAAAAATAGTCAATTGAGAGGTAAAATATAAATTTTTGTTCACTAAAAAAGACTGAAAGTCGCGTCCGCCTGGTTTTTACAGTCAAATAGTCTTTGTCGTTCCCGGTAGAATGCGGGAAAGACAAACAACTAAGAGGGTTCAACTATGAGACCGCAGCAGTCAGAGACTCCCACACTGGTCGACAGCCGACAGGCCATCCGCAGTTACTATCTGGCGGACGAATACAAGGTGATTAGTGAGATGATTGCTGGCGCCCAGTTGAGCCAGGCCGAACGTGACGCAATCTCAGCCCGCGCTGCCGACCTGGTCCGTAGCGTCCGCAAGAACGCCAAGTCCACCATCATGGAAAAGTTCCTGGCGGAATATGGCCTCACCACCAAAGAGGGTGTGGCACTGATGTGTCTTGCAGAAGCGCTGTTGCGTGTACCTGACAACATGACCATCCACGAACTGATTGAGGACAAGATCACGTCCGGCGCCTGGGGTACCCACGTGGGCCGGGCGTCATCACCCCTGATCAACACGGCGACTGTGGCCTTGCTGATGACCAGCAACCTGCTCAAGGATTCTGAGCGCCACAGTGTGGGCGATACACTGCGCAAGCTGCTGAAACGCTTCGGTGAACCGGTTATTCGTACCGTTGCTGGCCAGGCCATGAAGGAGATGGGCCGCCAGTTCGTGTTGGGCCGTGATATCAATGAAGCCCAGGACGAAGCCAAGGAATACGTCGCCAAGGGATACACCTATTCCTATGACATGCTGGGCGAGGCAGCACGCACTGACGCTGACGCCAAGCGCTATTATGATTCCTACTCCAACGCCATCGACAGTATCGCCAAGTTCTGTAAGGGCGATGTGCGCACGAACCCTGGCATTTCCGTCAAGCTTTCAGCGCTGTTGGCGCGTTATGAGTATGGCAACAAAGAGCGGGTGATGAATGAACTTCTTCCCCGTGCGAAAGAGCTGGTCAAAAAGGCTGCTGCTGCCAATATGGGTTTCAATATCGACGCCGAGGAGCAGGACCGGCTGGACCTGTCGCTGGATGTGATCGAGGCCCTGGTGTCTGATCCGGAGCTGTCCGGTTGGGACGGCTTTGGCGTTGTGGTGCAGGCCTATGGTAAGCGTTCATCGTATACACTGGACTGGCTGTATGGCCTGGCCGATAAATACGATCGCCGCTTTATGGTGCGCCTGGTCAAGGGTGCCTATTGGGACGCTGAAATCAAGCGTGCCCAGGTGATGGGGCTGAGCGGCTTTCCGGTGTTTACCCGCAAGGCTTGCAGCGACGTGTCGTTCCTCTCCTGCGCCACCAAGCTGCTGAACATGACAGACAGGATCTACCCGCAGTTTGCCACCCATAATGCCCATTCCGTATCGGCGATTCTGGAGTTGGCGAAGGCCAGGGGGGAGGATAACTACGAGTTCCAGCGCCTGCATGGCATGGGTGAATCCCTTCACAACGAAGTTTTGAAGATCAGTGGCGTGCCCTGTCGCATTTATGCGCCGGTGGGCCCCCATAAAGATCTGCTGGCCTACCTGGTGCGCCGCCTGCTGGAAAATGGCGCCAACAGCTCCTTCGTGAACCAGATCGTGGACAAGCGGATCACGCCGGAGGAAATCGCAAAGGATCCGATCGACTCGGTCAAGGAGATGGGCAGCAACATCTCCAGCAAGGCGATTGTGCACCCCTACAAAATCTTCGGTGAGCAGCGCCGCAACTCCAAGGGCTGGGATATTACTGACCCCGTGACCGTTAAGGAAATTGATGAAGGCCGTGACGCCTACCGCGACTATCGCTGGAAAGGCGGGCCGATCATTGCCGGCGAAGTGGCTGGTGCAGAGGTCCAGATGGTCCGCAATCCGGCTGACCCCGAAGACACGGTGGGCCATGTGACCCAGGCCTCCGAAGACGATGTGAATACAGCAATCACAGCCGCCCAGGAAGGCTTCAAGGCCTGGTCTGCCCGGTCGGCCGAAGAGCGTGCGGCGTGTCTTCGCAGGGTGGCTGATCTCTACGAGGAGAACGCCTATGAGCTCTTTGCTCTGGCTACCCGGGAAGCCGGGAAGTCACTGCTGGATGGCGTTGCAGAAATTCGGGAGGCCGTGGATTTTGCCCTGTTCTATGCCAACGAAGGCATTCGCTATGAGGGCAGTGGTGACGCGCGCGGGGTGGTGGTGTGTATTTCACCCTGGAACTTCCCGCTGGCAATCTTCACCGGCCAGATCCTTGCCAACCTGGTGGCTGGCAACACCGTATTGGCCAAGCCGGCCGAGCAATCCTCGCTGCTTGCGGTGCGGGCCGTAGAGCTTATGCACGAGGCAGGTATTCCCCAGAACGTCATCCAGTTGTTGCCCGGCACGGGCGCTACCGTCGGTGGGGCACTGACTTCCGATTCCCGGGTTTCAGGTGTGTGTTTTACCGGTTCCACCGCAACCGCCCAGCGCATTGACGGGAAAATGAGTGAGAACATGGCACCCGATGCCGCACTGGTGGCAGAGACCGGCGGTCTGAATGCCATGATCGTGGATTCCACCGCGCTGCCGGAGCAGGTGGTGCGGGATGTGCTGGCCTCTTCTTTCCAGAGTGCAGGTCAGCGCTGTTCCGCACTGCGTATGCTGTATGTGCAGAAAGATATCGCCGACCACCTGCTGGAAATGCTCTATGGCGCCATGGATGAACTGGGCATCGGCGATCCCTGGCTGCTGTCCACAGATGTTGGGCCGGTGATTGATGACGCGGCCCGGAAGAAGATTGTCGATCACTGCGACAAATACGAAGCCAAAGGGCGGCTGATGAAGAAACTACCGGTTCCGGATAAAGGCAACTTTGTCTCGCCGGCCGTTATCAGTGTCAGTGGCATCGAGGAGCTGGAAGAAGAGATCTTCGGGCCGGTGCTGCACGTTGCCACCTTTGCCGCGAAGGACATCGACAAAGTGGTCGACGACGTCAACGCCAAGGGCTACGGACTGACCTTCGGTATTCACAGTCGTGTGGATCGCCGTGTGGATCGCATTTCCAGCCGCATCAAGGTTGGCAACACCTATGTGAACCGGAACCAGATCGGTGCCATTGTCGGTTCCCAGCCATTTGGTGGCGAAGGCCTTTCCGGTACCGGCCCCAAGGCCGGCGGCCCTCAGTACGTACGCCGCTTCCTGAAGGGTGAGACCGTTGAACGTCCGGCGGACTCCGGTGCCAGGCAGGTGGATATCAAGAAGCTTGAAGGCCTCATTGGTAAGGTGAATAGTGTCAAAGCGCTCGCACCGGAGCCAAGGATCGAGGCCATGAAACCGATCTTCGGCGAGGTCCCGGCACCGCTGGATGCCCATGCAGAAGAACTGCCGGGGCCAACCGGCGAGCTGAACCGTCTGTCCAATCACGCCCGCGGGGTGGTGCTCTGCCTTGGGCCGGACAGTGAGACGGCGCTTGAGCAGGCGGCAACAGCCTTGTCCCAGGGCAACAAGGTGGTGATGATAGCTCCGGGTGTCGAAGACGCCGTCAGTCGTGCCGCCAAGGCTGGCCTGCCAGTGGCGGGAATTGACGGCCTACTGGAGCCAGAGGCACTTGCCCAGGCACGTGGCTTCCATGCCGCTGTAAGCTGTGCCGAGCAGTCATTGCTGAAACAGTACCGCCAGGCCCTGGCAAAGCGGGAAGGTCCACTGCTGCCGCTGATTACCGAGCACAAGCTTGATCAGCGGTTCGTGATTGAACGTCATCTGTGTGTGGATACCACCGCAGCCGGCGGCAACGCCAGCCTGATTGCAGCTTCGGAGTAACGGTTAGTCTGGCGGACAGCCCCCAAGGAAGGGGCTGTCCGCCAGGTTCTCTGAGCCGGGCCTTTAGGCGGATTCAGCGATTTCCTGGAACGCCTTGATCAGTGTTTCCGGTTCCTGAGCTCCGGAAATCAGGTATTTCTGATTAATGATGAATGCAGGTACTGCGGAAACGCCAGCCTGCTGGTACTGGGCTTCATCCTGCCGCACAGTATCCGCATACTGGTCCGACGCCAGTACCTCGCGGGCTTTGTCCCCGTCCAGCCCGATGGCTTCTACGCACTGAATCAGTACGTCCGGGTTTGAGATGTTCTCTGCGCGGCCAAAGTAGGCCTCGAAAAAGGCCATCTTCATCGCGGTCTGTTTACCCTGTTCACCAGCCCACTTCACCAGCCTGTGAGCATCAAAGGTATTACGGGTATAACGTTCCTGGAGCTTCTCGAAGTTCAGCCCCAAGCCCGTGGCGATCTCAATCATCTGCGCCTGGCTGGCCCTCATCTCGTCTTCACTGCGACCGTATTTTCTGCTCAGGGCTGGCAGGATAGGTTCGCCGTCCCCGGAAGGGTCCGGGTTCAACTCAAAGGCATGCCATTCCACACTGAACGACATCTCGTCCTTCAGCGCCTCCATGGCCTTTTCCAGGCGGGCGTAACCAATGGCGCACCAGGGGCAGGCGATGTCGGAAACAATGTCGATCTCTAGACTACTCATGGAAGCTCCCGATTGGACATTTCTGCCGTCAGGTTACCAGAAAGCGCTCCGGTGCGTCTCCGTCACTGCTCCTGGGACTCCGGCTCTGAAGGTAGCCGCTTGCCGGACCAGTTTTCCATCAGGCGGCAGGTGACCAGGTCTCCGGTAACGTTGATGGCGGTGCGACACATATCCAGAATCCGATCCACGCCCATGATCAACGCAATACCCGCGGGTGGAATTCCCACGGTCTGCAGAACCATTGCCAGAATGACGATACCAACGCCGGGCGTGGCCGGCGAGCCGATGGACGCGCCCACCGCCATGGCCACCACCAGCGCCATACTGCCCATACTGAGATCGATCCCGTAAACCTGCGCCAGGAAGACCGTCGCCACAGCCTGGTAAAGCGCCGTGCCGTTCATGTTGATGGTGGCACCCAGCGGAATGACGAACTGGGACACCGAGGGCCGCACCCCGAGCTTGTCTTCAGCGGTACGGATCGACAGCGGCATCACCGCTGCAGAGCTTGAGGTGGAGAATGCGAGCAACAGTACATCGCGGCTGTCCTTGATGAACTGTATCGGCGGTTGGCCGGCCAGCAACTTCAATATCAGCATATATACGCCAAGCAGAAGCAGCAGCCCCACCAGTACCGTTGCTACATAGGACGCCATGCCTACCATGGCCTGGAAGCCGATAGTGGTAGTAAGCTGTGCCATCAGACCAAATACCGCGTAAGGTGCCAGCCGCATGGCCCAGCGCACCACCGTCATGCAGACCTGTTGAAGGGAGTCCAGCAGATCCAGCAAGGGCCGGGATTTTTCCGGGGCCATGCTCACCAGAGCGATGCCGACGATGATCGAGAAGATCACCACCTGCAGCATCTGACCTTCGACCATGGCATCCAGCGGGTTGCCGGGAAGCAGGCCAATCAGAGTTCCGGGAAGTTCGTCCACACTGGGCATGGTGGCCGCAGTTGTCATATTTTCACCGGACTCGACCGTGTTTGCCAGGCTGGTCATCATGCCGCCGGGGTTCATCAGGCTGCCGACCCATAATCCGATGGAGGCTGCGACTGCAGTGGTGATAATAAAGAATGCGGTGACCCGCAGCCCCATTTTGCGGAGTTGGTCGAGGTCCTCGCTGGCGGCAAGGCCGCGTACAACGGAGGCAATAACCAGGGGAATGACGATCATCTGTATCGTGGCCAGGAAAAGCTGCCCGGGAAATGCCAGCCAGTTACCGATAAGGGTGCCCGTCGCGGGCTCCACGAGGCCAACCGAGGGGCCCAGCAAGGTGCCCGTTACCAGGCCCAGAAACATGCCGACGAGTACCTTCAGCCAGAGTCGCCCCTGTACCAGGCCGGACAGGTAGCTGCTCAGATGCCGCAGTGGTCGGGGGTAATAGCTCGAGTTTTCAATGTCTGTCACGTCAGGGCCTCTTCAGACGGAGTTGATCTCGGCCTTTCCCAGCGGGCGGTAGGCGCCCGGTTCAAGGCTTCCATCAAGGTGAATGTCGCCCATGCTTACCCGGTGAAGAGCCGTGACGCGATTGCCTACTGCATGGAACATGCGTTTTATCTGGTGGTAGCGGCCCTCGTAGATGGTCACTCTTGCTTCCTGCGCGCCAAGCAGTTCGAGCCGGGCCGATGATGTCCTGAGTTGCTCGAACTCGAACCAGATACCTTCAGCAAAACGCTCGGCTGTCACAGGAGTGATCGCACTGGCGGTGGCGACCTGGTAAACCTTGGGTATTCTGATTTCCGGTTCGGTCAGTCGGCGCGACCAGTTGCCGTCATTGGTCAGAATCAGCAGTCCGGTGCTGGCCCGGTCGAGTCGGCCAGCGATATGGAGGTCTTTCTGAAGGTCGGGGGCGATCAGCTCCATTACGGTTTTGTGAACCTGGTCTGTGGTGGCGCTGAGGTATCCGGCCGGCTTGTGCAGCATCAGGTAGTGTGCAGATTCTCCCGCCTGGATAATGCTGCCCTGGCTGGTTACCGTTGAGAAACGGTCTACTTCCCGTGCGGCTTCGCGACAGACAACGCCGTCCACCATGACGGTTCCGCCGGCAATCAACGCATTGGCCTGTTTGCGACTGACGCCGTTCTGATTACTGAGAATTCGGGAAAGCTTCATGAGGGCAATGGTATAGTCCGGTCAGGCTTTGTCCAATTTTATTAATGCACCCACTACTGGTTGATGATAGCACTGTGGCAAGTCAGTCCCTGATCCGAAAATCCCTGCGTACACTTGTCTGGGCCGTTGCCGCGGTATTCCTGCTTGTGATTGCAGTGATCGTGCTTTTCCGCTTCGTGAATCCGCCCATTTCCGCCTTTATAGTGGGGCATTTGTTATCCGGCTCCGATTACGAACTCAGGCAGGAGTGGGTAAGCCTGGATGATATATCACCCTGGATGCCGTTGGCCGTGGTAGCCAGCGAGGATCAGCGCTTTCCTTATCATCACGGAGTGGACTTTGGCGCCATTCGTAAGGTGTTGGCGGAGTACCAGGCGGGCCAGGGCCTGAGAGGCGCCAGCACCATTACCCAGCAGACTGCAAAAAACCTGTTCCTGTGGAATGGGCGCAGCTTTATACGCAAGGCTCTTGAGGCGGGGCTGGCGCTGGGGATTGACGCGACATGGCCCAAGCGGCGGATTATCGAGGTATACCTGAATATTGCCGAGTTTGGTCCGGGGGTCTACGGTGTTGAGGCGGCCAGCCGGGCCTATTTTGGAATTCCTGCCAGCCATTTGACTCAGATACAGGCAGCAACGCTTGCGGCGGTTCTTCCCAACCCGAAAGTTCTCAGTGCCGCCAGCCCTTCGGCTTACGTGTGGGAAAGAGTGGCATGGATTCGCGGTCAGATGGCGCAGCTCTCCGGGTTGCGTTATCTGCAGGGGTTGTATAATTAACGGCTTCGCCCCCTTCAATGAGAGAGTCTGTTTGTGGTGTCACTGAATCTGGCCTTGTTGTCTGCCTTTATTCCGACGTTTTTTGTGGTGTCTATTACGCCGGGCATGTGTATGACCCTGGCGTTGTCACTGGGGATTACCATTGGCGTAAAGCGGGCTTTGTGGATGATGGCCGGCGAGCTGGTTGGTGTTGCTCTGGTGGCTACTGCGGCGGCGGTGGGTGTGGCGACCTTCATGCTGAAATACCCGACAGCGTTCGCCGTGTTCAAATACGCCGGCGGTGCCTACCTGGCATGGCTGGGCATCCAGATGTGGCGGTCCCGGGGGAAAATGGCAATGCCGGAGGAAGACGCAGGACCAGTTGAAAGTTCACGCCTGCAACTGGTTCTGCAGGGCTTTGTGACCGCCATTGCCAACCCCAAGGGCTGGGCTTTCTTCATCGCGCTGCTGCCACCGTTCATCGACAATAAGCTGCCGATGCTACCGCAACTGACCGCGCTGATCCTGATTATCCTGGGTCTGGAATTCCTCTGTCTGCAGCTGTATGCGCATGGTGGCAAGACATTGCGCAAGGCCCTCAAACAGGGCGGCGGCGTCCGTACGGTCAACCGGGTGGCTGGTAGCCTGATGATACTGGTGGGCGCCTGGCTGGCATTTGGCTAGCGGGGTGGGACACTGGGTCAGTTGCTCGCGTACCGTTCGTGAAGGATCCCCACCCGTTCTACATAGGCGCGGGTTTCGGCGTAGGGGGGAATGCCTCCGTGACGTCCAACAGCCCCGGGGCCGGCATTGTAGGCCGCCGTCGCCAGCTTGATATCGCCATCAAAGCGCTTGAGCATGCGGGCCAGGTAATTGACACCACCGCGGATGTTTTCCGGGGCAACCATGGCATTGCGAACACCCAGCTCCTGTGCGGTTGCAGGCATAAGTTGCATGAGACCTTGGGCGCCCTTGGGTGACAGGGCTTTGTCGTTAAACGCAGATTCGGCGTGAATAACAGCACGCACCAGCGCCGGGTCGACATTGAACTCGCTGGCGGCGGTCCTGATCTCGTCCTGGTAGGGTTTCAGGAACAGAGGCGTGGTGCGCCAGTTCACGTTGGAATCCGGGTTACAGGCGTAGCAGTGGAAGCGAATGACATCGAAATCGGTACTTGCGGGCTGGACACCGCTGTAGGCAACCACGCCGTTATCGTCCCGGTAACGATAAACGACTTCGTCCTTTGAAGAGGCCCGTTTCTGACCGCTGTCTTTCACGTTGGTGTACTCCACCGTTCCATCCGGGTGGACGATGCGCTTGATATTATCCGACACTACCGGCGCAGAGAAGGCCAGTAGCAGAACTGTCAGCGATGAGGCGAAAAGGGTTTTGCCGCTTGTCATTGTTCACTCTTTGAGCGCGTAACCAGTGACTGGCTGCCTGCCATCAAGCTGCCACACCCGAGATTATACGGGCTTGAGTCGGTGAAAAAAGCGCAGTCTTTGTCGGAAAAGTGTTACTTTTTTCAGTATAGCCGGCCAGTTCTCACTCCTGGCAGATTTTGGAGGCAGGGTGTCCACGGATAAAACGTCAAGCAATGTTGTACTAATCGGTATGCCGGGCAGTGGTAAAAGCACGGTCGGGGTGCTCCTGGCCAAGCGGTTGGGGCTCGGGTTTATTGATACGGACCTGCTGATTCAGCAGGAAACCGGCCGTACCCTGCAGGAAATCGTTGATGGTGACGGCTACCGGGCGCTGAGAGACATAGAAGAGCGGGTGCTGCTCAAACTGGACGTGCAGCAACAGGTTATTTCTACCGGTGGCAGTGCCGTATACAGTGAACCGGCGATGCAACACCTAAAAGCCGGTGCCTTTGTGGTGTTTCTGGATATCCCGCTGCAAGTGGTGCTTGAACGTATCGGTGACTACAGTGCCAGGGGCATATCACGCCGGCCGGACCAGTCACTGGAAGAGTTGTTTGCGGAACGCTTTGAACTTTACTCCCGCTTTGCTGATATAACCGTAGATTGCGTTGGCAGAAACCAGGAGGAGGTTTGCGATGCAGTTTTGGCTGCGCTGGCAAAGGCCCGGGAGGGCCACTGATGCCTTGCTCCCGGGGCCGCCTGCTACTAGAGTTTTGGCCCCCTGCCTTTCATGGCATTGGCAACCAGCGATATAACAAGCAGGATAAGGAAAATAAAGAACAGAACTTTTGCAAACCCTGCAGCTGTTCCGGCGATACCACCAAAACCCAGTACGCCGGCGATTATCGCGACGATGAGACACACAACAGCCCAATAGAGCATATCCTTTCTCCTATTAGATGGCTTCGTGTTTAAACGTGGCACATGCATCGTAACGGCACAAATAGTGGCAGTGTAGAAGCGCCAGGCCGGTAAGTATTAAATACCTCAAGGGACTGTTTTACCGAAATATTTCCTTGTATTGTCGATTGATTAAGCTTTGCTAAGGTGCAGGCAGTCCCGGTAAAGACTGCTATTGTTTACTCAATAATTTCGAGGGGGTAAATCATAATGTATATGAAACAGTTCGGTTATTGTCTGGTGCTTGCTTTTGCGTTTGGTGTCTCCGGTTCTCTACATGCGGAACCATCAGATGATTCGTCAGTTGAGTCCCTCAAGAAGGAAACCCGGGAGCTTGGCCAGGCCCTGAAAGAGTTTGGGGCGGACCAGAAAGAAGAAGCGGAAGCCTCCATTGAAAGTACGCTTTCGGCGCTGGACAAGCGGATTGAAACACTTCAGCAGGAACTGGATCAGAACTGGAACGACATGAGTGACAAGGCCCGCGAGCGGTCGCAGAAGAGCCTGGAGTCTCTACGGGAACAGCGAGAGCGCGTCCAGAGCTGGTATGATGACCTCCAGGCCAGTTCCTCATCTGCCTGGGAGCGTACCAAGAAGGGGTTCTCGAATGCCTATGAGGCACTGTCCGAGCAGTGGAATGAAACAGAACGCAAACTGACAGAAGAATCGGATACAGAAAAAGACAGTATCTGATCCGCGCCCACTCACGTCTACCCTACGGTTGCCGTATGCCCCCGATCTTCTATTCGTTTTTTGTGCCCGCTCTGTTCGTATGGTTGTGGAGCACAGGCTTCATCGGTGCCAAATACGGCTTGCCGTTTGCCGAGCCTTTTACACTCCTGCTGATACGCATGCTGTTCACGCTGGCCTTGCTCAGTGTGCTTGCATGGTTCATGAAAACCCGCTGGCCCGGCTGGCGTGGGGCGGGGCATCTGGCAGTAACCGGACTGCTGGTTCATGGCTGTTATCTGGGTGGTGTGTATTACGCCATTCAGGGTGGCATGCCTTCGGGGATTATATCGCTTATCGTGGGCCTGCAGCCGCTGGTGACTTCGGCAGTGGCTATTGTGGTGCTCAAGGAAAGTGTCTCGTCCCGGCAATGGCTGGGGCTGGCCCTGGGCATGGTAGGGGTGACCCTGGTGTTGCTGGAGAAGTTCGGTGGCGGCACATCCACAACGGCATTCCCATTGTGGACGCTGGCCTGGGCGGCGCTCTCGCTGGGTGGCATTTCCCTGGGTACCGTGTACCAGAAGCGTAATGGTACCCAGGCGGATCTTGTCGCCGGCACTTTCATTCAGTACAGCGCAGCGGCCACGTTTTTTGCGGTCGGCGCTTTTCTCTTCGAGACCCGAGAGGTGGAATGGGCCCAGCCGCTGATATGGTCGATGGTCTGGCTGGTTTTCGGGGTCTCCATCGGCGCCATTCTGCTGCTGATGTGGCTGATCCGCCGTGGTGCGGCTTCACAGGTGGCGAGTCTGTTCTACCTGGTGCCTCCGGTCACAGCACTGGAAGCTTACTGGCTCTTCGACGAAACGCTGGGCGTGCTTGCGATGGTCGGCGGCGCCATTTCGATTACCGGCGTTGCTCTGGTGGTAACCCAGCGCAAACAGACGGGACACTAGCTCCAGGGATCTACCCGGAAGAGTGTGCCAAGGCCCTGCTGGGGCGTGAGTTTGCCGCACAGTCTGAGCCCCTCCCAGAAGCTGACCTGGTTGGCCGTCAGCACCGGCTTGCCGGCTGCCACTTCAAGGTCCTCCAGCCAGGCTGCGGAGTGTAGTGCGGTGTCCGGCACCAGCAGGGCATCGGCGTCTGGATGGTTATTGTCCGTTGCAAACCTCATTACCGCCTCTCGCTCCAGCGTGCCCACTTCTGCGGCGGTGACAATGCCATGGCTGGTCATGTGTACGACTTCGATATCAAAATGCTCCAGAAACGCGGTGAACAGCAGAGCGACATTCTCCGGGTAGGTGGCCGCGATGGCGACACGCTTTGCGTTGATCGCGGCAATCGCTCGCGCAAACCCCATGGCAGTGGTGGACGCGGGTATGTGAAGCAGGTTTTCCAGTGTTTCGATCTGTTCCCGGATGCCGTCCATGCCGCGAACGAAACTGGCGCTGGTGGACGTCCAGAGAACGGCTTCCAGGTCTGTGTTCTCAAGATGCCGGGCGCCTTCACTGAGGCGTTGCGGGCTTCCCATCTCCCTGAGTGCCTCTACAGTGTGGGCATCTTTGTTGAATTCCGTATGAACGACCGTCACCTCTGCTGCCGGTGTGATCATCTTCGCCAGCCGCGGATAGTCATCTTCGGCGGCGTGACCGGGATAGAGGAAGCCCATTCGGGCGGTTGTGTTGGTCATTGCGCCTCACCCATGTTGAACCATTTCAGCGTTGAACAGTGTAACGCGGTTTCGCCCCGCCTGCTTGGAGCGATAAAGTGGCATACGGAGCGGTTTATTTGGCAAGCAGATAGACCACCACACAGGCCAGCAGGGCAGAGACACCTTGCCAGAAAGCGACAGGGTTGCGTTCCAGCAGTGGCGGGCGGGTTTTGTTGAGGAAGCTCTGATTGGGGTGGCGCAAATCGAAGGTGAACTCGGAGAGTTCCTGGTAACGTTTGTCGGGGTTCGGATGCACCGCCTTTTTAATGGTTTCGTCAACCCAGGCAGGGATTTCCCGGTCGTCGTCCAGAACCGAAGCGTAGGTGAGTCTGCGCATGGCAGAGGCGGTATGTGATTTGGCGACCTGGGTGCCGTAGGGAAACTTGCCCGAAAGCATGTGGTAGGTAAGCACACCCAGTGAGTAGATGTCCGAGCAGGTAGTGCCGGTCTCGCCCATGAAGTATTCCGGGGCCATGTACAGGGCCGTACCCGGTATTTCATTCGGTTCCAGGGTGGCGGATTCGACGATTCCGGCCACTCGTGCGGATCCGAAATCGATGATTTTCACCGTGCCGTTGGTATCGATCATGATATTGTCGGGCCGGATGTCCTGGTGCAGGATCTCCATGCGGTGCAACGCATTCAGGCCCCGGGCAATCTGGACCACGATGTCGCGCACGGTTTCCAGGTCTGGCCGGGGGTTGTCGATAAGCCATTGTTTCAGGGTCTGGCCCTGGATGTACTCGGACACGGTGTAGAGGTAATTGCGTCGTCTGTCCTGCAGCCCGGCTTTGAGCACATGGGCACTGTTTACTCTCCGGGCAATCCACTCCTCCATCAGGAACCGCTCCAGGTAGCCGGGATCTCCCCTCAGGTCGATGGATGGTGTCTTCAGAATAACCTGGGTGCCGGTTTCGGCATCCAGCGCGAGGTACACATGGCTGCGGCTGGTCGCGTGTATTTCCCGCAGAATGGTGTAGCCGTCGAAAGTTTGCCTGGCTTCCAGAATGGGTGGAAACGGCAGGTCTTCCACCTGTCTCTGTAGCTCTGCGGATTTCTGCTCCGGCAGTTGGTCAACACGTACAATCTGTACGCTGAGGTTATCGTCACTGCCATTTTCGTAGGCGGCGTTGACGATAGATCTGGCGGCACCGTCCAGATCGGTCGTGTGCTGGCTGATGTTACTGATCAGCTGCTGCGCGCTGGCGTGTTCATAAACGCCGTCCGTCGCCAGGATGAATATGTCGTCCTCTCTCAGCGCCAGGGACTGGTAGTCAATCTCAAGCAGTGAATCTGCCCCGAGGGCCCGGCTTAGGTAGCTCTCCTGCTGGGATAGCCAAAGCCGGTGATCGTTGGTGAGTTGTTCCAGGGCACCATTGCGCAGCCGGTATATCCGCGTGTCACCCACATGAAACAGGTATGCCATGGAGGACTTGATTACCAGGGCGCTCAGGGTACACACATACCCCCTGTCTTTTTCATATCGGTAGGGGCTGTTGCGGGTCTGGGCGTGAAGCCAGGAATTGGTGGCAGTAAGCACCCGTTCGGCAGATTTGCGAACGGACCAGGCATCCGAGGTGCAGAAGTAGTCGTCCAGAAAGCTTTTTACCGCGGTTTCACTGGCAATCTGGCTGACGTCGCTACTGCTGATGCCATCGGCCATGGCAAAGGCGATGCCCTTCATTCCCAGGCGTGGCTCCGCAGGCATGGTGCAGCCATGGAAGTCCTGGTTGGAGGGTTTCCGGCCCTTGTCAGAGTATTGTCCGCAAGAAACTTTCAGGCGTTTGCTCATAGTGAACGACAGAAAACCGGCGCTATTGTCATTCTTGAGAGCGCCGGGTCTTCCATCCTGGTCAGTTATGCCGGTACACGGTCAGCGCTGGCGCGCTTGGAGAAGTTACGCTTGGCACCGGTGCGGATGTGGGTGGTGTAGAGGGTCAGGCCGGTAAAGGCGAGGCCGCCAACAAGGTTGCCCAGCACCGTGGGGATTTCGTTCCAGATCAGGTAGTCCATCACCGAGAAACCGCCCCCAACGATGATGCCGAAGGGGAACAGGAACATGTTCACCACCGAGTGCTCAAAGCCCATGAAGAAGAACAGCATGATGGGCATCCACATCGCCAGTACCTTGCCGCCAACGTTGGTGGAAATCATTGCGCCCACCACGCCCATGGAAACCATCCAGTTGCACAGCATGCCGCGGATGAAAATGGTGATCCAGCCGGCTGCGCCATACTCCGCATAGCCAAGGGTGCGGGCTTCACCGACGCCGGCAATTTTTTCTGCGACAGCGCCAGGTTCAACATTGAACCCGTAGGTGAAAATAAAGGCCATCATGAAGGCGACGGTCAGTGCACCAGCGAAGTTGCCGACAAAAACCAGGCCCCAGTTTCTCAGGATGGTATTGGTGGAAACCCCGGGTCGCTTGTCCAGCAGGGCAAGGGGGGTGAGCATGAACACACCGGTGAGCAGGTCAAACCCCATGAGGTACAGCATGCAGAACCCGACCGGGAAGAGCACGGAACCCAGCAGGAAACTGCCGGTTTCCACCGCCACGGTAACAGCAAATACAGCCGCCAGGGCGAGAATGGCGCCGGCCATGAAGGCGCGAATCAGCGTGTCGCGGGTGGACATGTGGACTTTGGATTCACCGGCGTCCACCATTTTGGTGACGAATTCTGATGGAACTAGATAGGACATCCTCTATTACCTCATTTTACGATGGAATTTTCCGGGCACAAAAAAACGGCGCGCACACGAAAGCCTGAAAGTCAGGTTTGTGGGGACGCCGTTGCCCGGGTAGTGTTCGATGTTCTGGGCCAGCAGTGGCCCGACAATCGCTGGTTAATGTCACCTTTAATAATGCAATACCCGTGCCCGAATGTCGGTTGACGAGATAAGTCTTTTAATATCAGTTGGGTAACGAGTTTTTTGTGATGAGTTGGAGGGCATTTTCGGATGAGGGGGTGAGCCTGCCAGGTCGCATGCGGTTCAATTTGGTGCGTGGGTCAGGGCGGTGCCCTGAAATTGACCCTGACACTAAGTATGGGCGGCTTCGAGGTGTTCAGCCGCCTGGTTTCAGTCATCCTGGTGTGTTAATGGTTTTGCGGCTAAAAGGTGGTTTCCAGTACAGTCCCCATTTTCTTCTGGCCCAGAGATTCGTGGAAATCCGTTCCCTGCCAGGCCGGATGGCCGGCAATCATCACCAGGGGCACCACGCCATCGGTGCGGTTAACCAGTTGCTCGTGCCGGAACTCCTCCCGGTACTGCCGCTTAACAGTTTTGTTATGGTCCATGCGGCGCAGCGCGGACGGGTCCACCAGGATCAGGTCGGCCTGATCACCCACCTCGATGCTGCCCCCCCTGACTCCAAAGACCCGTGCAGGGTCGCGGGTGAGTCGGCGGACCATGTAGGCCACGTCCATATCGCCGCCGTCCGACGCCAGTTTCAGTGCCCGCAGGTTGCCGTCGTAAAAGGCCATGTTGGTAAGATGTGCGCCGCTGTCATTGAAGCCCGGCAATAGCTGGCGGTCCATCAGCAGGTTGCGCACTACGCGCTCGTCCCGGTTGGCGGAAACCGTGTACCAGCTCAGGTCGCGGTCGAAGGCTCGCAGCATGGCCAGCACGAAATCGCCTTCATCCTTCACCTGGGCGAAGTAGTCGTTCAGCACGGCCTGTTCCTCATCGCTGCACTCGAGGGGCTTGCCCGCATTGGCCGCTCTGACCCTGGCGAACACATCGGCGAAGGTTTTGCCTTCCCAGTCCTTCAGGGGGCAGACGTCGATGGTCATGTCTTCGAGGGTACGGTTGAAGGCGTAATCCTCGAGCCGAACCAGGCGTTTCAGGCGTTTGAGACCGAAACCGGTCTTTCCGCTCATCCACATGGCCTTGAACTGCCTGATGTAGTCCGGGTCATTGAGGATTTTGAGCCTGCCCTCGCGATCTTCCAGTTCAGTTTCATTGAGAATACGCAGCTCTTCGATTTCTTCTGAAAGCGGCGTTACCGCGCCATCGGACCACACCTTGAACGGTGCCGCCAGGGCCTGGAGGTGGAAGTCACCTTTCAACAGGCGGGAGTTGAGGGCCCGCGCCAACAGCCGGGCCAGCCGTACGATCTTGCGATTGCTGTGCACATCCAGCGCCGCCACAACCGTGGTTTTCAGAGGCTTGCCATGGAGGCGGCCGCAACTGAGCAGGAATGTCTTGATGGTGCCAATGGTGCTGTCTTTAGGCGGTGTGGCCTGCCAGACACCTCCCTTGCGCCGGACCACGTCTGTCAGCCGCTTGATCTCCGGGTATTTCGCAAACTGGGTGGGTATGGTCTTGCGGGTGTTGGGCTGGTTGGCCAGGTAATGGAAGGGCAGCGCATCGGTGGAGAAACCCGCATAGCCTTCGTTCAGCGCCTGCTCCAGCAGTGACTCCATGGCCTGGAGCTCGTCTTCCGTTGGATCCCGGGAGATGCTGGCATCAAACCCCATTACCTCAATGCGCAGCATGGAGTGGGGCACAAGGGTAACCAGATTGGGGCCAAGGCTGAGCTTGTTGAGGTGCCGGATATATTCCTTCGGATTGTGCCAGTCTACCCGGTCGGCCGTTGCCCGCAGTACATCCTTGGGAATGTTTTCCACCCGGGCGTAGCAATCCACAATCGGGTCGGTACCGTCTTTGCGCTGGGAGCCAAAAGCCAGCCCAAGGCTGCAGTTGGCAATCACCACCGTGGTGGTGCCGTGGCGTACGGACTCCGGCAGGCCGGGAGCAACTTCCAGTTCCAGGTCGTAATGGGTGTGAATATCAAACAACCCCGGCATGGCCCATCGATCACTGCCGTCAATCACGTTCCGGGCGTTTTTAGTGTCGAGGTTGGCTCCCCGTGCGGCTATCTTGCCATCGGCAACGGCGATATCCTCATATACCGGCAGTTCGCCGCTGCCGTCGAAGACTTTGGCGCCCTGGATGAGGTAATCCCAGGCAGTGTCAGTGGTTGTGTCGCTCATGAATGTCTCACCTGTTGTTATTCTGGTTTTCAAAGTAAGCCGCCAGTATTTGCGTACCCCTTTCAATCAGATCGTCCCGATGAACGTCCTGGTGCCCCTGGAATACATGTCGGTGAACCATGCCTTCGGCCATAGAGAAGAGGCAGAACGCGGTGGTTTCCACTTCGTCCCACACGTAGCGGGCGACAAAAGCGCGTACCCGTTCCATCAGGACTGTCTCACCCTCATTCATCAGGGCGTCCAGTTCGGAATCCACCCTTCGTCGGTATTCCAGGGCTTCGTGAAGGCCTGATTCCTGTTGGTGAAAGTCGTAAACGAAACCGAGGGCCTGGCGAAACACGTCGCGTATGCTGATGTCGTCATCGCGGACTGTTCCAAGTCGGGCTTCTGGCACCCGAATGTGTTCATGCAGTTCTTCAAACCGCTGACGGGTCACCTCCCGCAGGGCGTCATCCTTGTTGTGGAAATACTGATAGAAGGTGCCGGTGGCAACACCGGCCCGCTCGGCGATGGACTTCGCAGTCGTGGCCTCGAAGCCTTTGGTGGAAAACTCGTTGAACGCAGCGGCCAGCAGTGCATTGCGCTTGCGGATCGCCCGTTGTTGTCTGGGTGCTGGTTTCATCGTGGGTTCCCATTCATGCCGTCAAGAGTAGACAAATATCAAACTTGACGTCAAGTTCAGGTTTTCCATGAGCCCCCTCATGGTAAGGGGGCTAGTGCCAGAGGATCTGGCTAGGGACTTATCTCGGTGGTGTCCCCAGCCGGATTGGCGGGATCGTCTTTCACGATGATGAATATGGCCCCGATGACAATCACAAGGGCTCCGATCAGTACTGCCGTAGCACCCAGAATCATCTTGAATTTGGAGGTCTGAAGGCTGCCGCACTCCGGACACTTTTTACTGCGCGGGGGAATGTCCGTTCCGCAGTTGGAGCAGATGTTCTTTGCCATGGTGATTGTCCCTTGAATTGGTGAATGTGTCTGTTTCAAGGTTAAGCCTTGATGAGCGCGGGGCACAAATCCGGAGTGATCCCGGGTCAGAGTGCGAACACAACAATCAGGGCCGTCACTGCCGAAAGAACGGCAATGATGGTGAGGAACTGTTTCCACGGAAAGGCGGGTGTGGGCTTCACATCAAGCTCGGTTTCGAGGTAGTCACGGAGAAGTTGGGCATTGCGGGCGTTGGCCTTCCAGGCAAAATCGAAGGCATCTCCGACAACGGGTATAAGGCCACCAACAAAGTCGATCAGCATATTCCTGACCATCTGGACTTTGACACGACTACTGGCGCCGGCCCGTTGTGCTTCCAGAAGCACATAACCGGACATGATCAGGCCGGCGAAATCACCAAGCACGGGAACGAGGCCGATGAGGGGCTCGAAGCCGATCCGAAAGCGGGTGAAAGGTATGCCAATGGCATTGTCGGCCATTCGGCTGAACCGGTCGAGGCGGGCCAGTGCCGCCTGTTTCTCCTCGCGGCTTGCCGGTTTTGCCATAAAAACCTTTCCATTAATCCCAGGATTTATTCTTGAGCCGGTAGAACTCCTCAACGACCGCGTCCATTGCCTCTGCGTCGTACTCCCGAAGGCCACTGACAACCAGCTTCTTGGACACTTCGCCCGCTGTCTTGCCGCCTGATATCAGCCGGTAGTCCAGCGAAACGTTGCCTCGCTTTCCATCCGGCTTCAACTCTGCGTTATGAAGTTCCAGATCAGGGTGGGGGGCATCAAGGGTATCCAGTGTCAGGCTCATGCTTTGATACATGATCATGGGCCGGTCAGGATTGAACATCACGCCTTCGTTTTCCATCAGCGGTTTCAGAGTATGAGGAAAGTTCTTCCCGGAAGCTGCAACGTAGCAGCGGGTGAAGTTCTCGATGACTGTCTTATCATGGGTGCACTCACCACTGCGTTCAACTTCAATGTACACCTTGCCCTTGTTGTCGTAGACACGAATCAGGCCATCGTCGTCCTTACGAAACTCAAGGGGGACATTCTCTCCAAGCAGACTACGGAAGTGGAATGTCATGTGACGGGACAGGCCGAAGTGTGATACCAGCAGGGCAAACAGCAGGTCTCCGGGCACACAGAAACGCCGTGCATCGGGGTTGTGAATCGGGTTGAAATCCCCCGCCACTTCCTTGGCAAATCGGCTGGCCTGGGTCGCACTGATCAGCACGTGTCCGTCCTGGATTGAATGGTAGCGTTCGAGAAACATGCGGTGCCTTTTCGTTATCGCAAATATGGATGGTTACGATAGTGGCCTTAAAAGCGCTCTGCAGCAAGACGCAACGAAACCAATGTCTAAGATGAAACGGAAAAAAACAGGTATTCTGACCTTATGGCCGGGCTGCTTTCAATTCGATCGTTGGTGGTAATTGGCTACACTAGGCCCACATATTCACGAAGCGCGAATCACGGAGCCGGATGATGGACTTTGGCGCTGAATTCAAAACCGAATGCATCAGCACCTCAGGTGCCGATATCCACCTTACCCACGGGGGCAAGGGGCCGCCTCTGCTTCTTCTGCACGGTTATCCCCAGACCCACGTGATGTGGCACCGGGTGGCGCCTGAACTGGCCCGGGATTTTTACGTGGTTTGCCCCGACCTGAGGGGGTACGGAGACAGCTCAAAGCCACCATCCGATGCCAGCCATGGCCCCTACTCCAAACGTGCAATGGCTCTTGACATGGTGAAGGTGATGGCGACCCTTGGCTATCAGCAATTTGCCGTGGCAGGTCATGACCGGGGCGCCCGTGTGGCCCATCGCATGGCTCTTGATCATCCGGAGCAGGTGTCCCGTGCCTGTGTGATGGATATTGCACCCACCCTGCACATGTTCAGACACACCGACCAGAACTTCGCGACCGGTTACTACCACTGGTTCTTTCTGATTCAGCCCGATGGTTTGCCCGAGCACATGATCGGCGCTGACCCGGATTACTTTCTAAGGGAAAAGCTCAATCGCTGGAGCGGGCCGGATGCCCGCTTTGATCCCGATGCAGTTGAGGAGTATCTGCGCTGCTTTCGTGATCCGCAGGTGATTCATGCCTCCTGCGAAGACTATCGCGCTGCGGCTGGCATTGATCTTGACCATGATGAGCATGACCGTGATCGCAGGGTAGAGTGCCCGATGCTGGTGTTGTGGGGCAGTCAGGGATTTGTTAACCGCACCTACGATGTCATGTCGGTATGGCAAGCCTACGCCCACAGGGTTGAGGGCAGAATGCTGGACTGTGGGCATTTTCTGCCTGAGGAGGCTCCAGCGGAGGTAGCCACAGAGTTGCGGCGTTTCTGCAGGGATTAAAAGGAGGTGTCATTCCCTGGCAGCAGCCATCAGGCTGTCCAGGCGCCGGGGTTTGGCAATGCAGAACCCCTGACCATAGTCTACCTGGATCTCCCTGAGAAGCTCCAGGGTTTCCATGTCTTCCACGTATTCGGCAATGGCTTTTATGTCGAGAAAGTGACACAGCTCGGTGATCGATCTTACCAGAGCGTAGTTGGTCAGGTTGGTTGCCATATCGCGGACGAAAACGCCGTCCACCTTCACATAATCAACCGGCAGTTTCTGCAGGTAGGCATACGAAGACAGACCTGTGCCAAAATCGTCGAGCGCGAAACGGCAACGCAGGCGCTTCATCTCGTTCATGAAATCCGCGGCGTAATGAAGATTTGAAACCGCAGACGTTTCCGTGACTTCAAAGCACAGTTTTTCTGTCAGGTCGGTGTGTTGCTTCAGCTTGGATTCAAGACTCAGGAGGAAGGCATCATCGCTCAGGGATGCGCCGGACAGATTGATGTTGAGGGTGTGTATCCCTGCAACCGTGTCGGGATTGCGGTCCATCCAGCCCAATGTCTCGTTGACGACCCAGAGGTCGACCCTTGAGCTACGTCGGAACTGTTCCGCTGCCTCAATGTAGCCCAGGGGCGATATTTCCTGGCCAGATGAGTTTTGCAGCCCCAGTAAAAGCTCGTACATATCCCCTTCGTTGCTTCCAGAGAGGGGGATGATTTTCTGTGCGCGCAGGTAAAGGCTGCCTTCCCGGATACTCCGGTCTATCTCGGGTACCCATTGTGGCCCAGTGGTGGTTCCCCTGTCCTGGATTCTGGCCAGCTCCACGCTGTTTCCTCCGCGGCGCTTGGCTATCTTCAGCGCCAGGTTTGCCTGGTTAAGCAGCTCGCCGGCAGTCAGGCTCGTGTCTTCGAACGGGCAGACACTTCCGCTCAGGGTGGCAGAGAATTCGGCGTTGCCGATGGTGTGGGGCTTTTCTCTGAAGGCGGCGCGTAGCCGTTCCGAGAAGTCCAGGCCTTCTTCAGCGGGCATATTGTTGGCGAGAATCGCAAATTCGTTGCCACCTAGCCGGCCGAGATGACAATCGCCTGTATGAAAGCTGCCATGGTCCTGGAGCAATTGGGCGAAATACCTCAGCAGAGCATCACCGGTCTTTGTCCCGTAGGTAGCATTAATGATGTTGAATTCGTCGATGTCGAACACCATCAGCGCATGACTTTCGGGCGGGTCACCAATGCCGGCCAGGGCCTGCACCAGCTGTTTCTCGAAATCGTGGCGGTGAAGGCAGCCCGTCAGTGCATCGTGTGTGGCTTCAAAATTCAGTTGCTTGTAGACCCCCTGAACAATGTCGAACAGGCTTTGGTCAACAAAGGGAACCTCGCCCTGGCCGACAAGCCAAGCTTCACCTCTGGCAAGTTTGCTAACGAATTCTGAATAATTGTAACTGACTTCACTGAGTCCCTGGGGCGAGAGGAAAACAAACCGGAAAACATCCTGGCCTCCCCATACCAGGCGCATGCGGCGCTTTTCACCGGTATCCAGGACAATTTCCACCCAATCACCCACCTCGATTTCCTGCGCGCGCCTTGTCCAGCGGGTATCCTCCAGTTCCGGGCGAACGTCTTCCCCTGCCTCCTCAGCGTCAAGTGGATAGGAATTCAGCACTTTGGACTCAATGGCTTCATGTTGCTGAAGCTCGCTGATCAGTCGTGCCATAACGGCGCGAACCGGCGAGACATCGCCAATGGTTCGTAGCTCCCGGTCAATGAGCTGTAATAGCGCCTTGCTCTCCAGTTCTCTTTCAAAGGCGAGATCCTGGCTCGCCTCGTCTCCTGAAAGCCAGAGCCGGATCTGTTCCACGATATTGATAAAGCTTGTGGCCGTCTGACTGTCCGGGCCTTCACGCAGCACCGCCAGCACAATTAACTGTTCCCAACCGGCGTCCAGCAATTCAAGCACTACCTCTGGAACCGGTCTGCCGGCTAAAAGCATGTTCAGTCGCCGTTGAACGCCAAGCCGGGTCTGGCGCAAGCGCTCCTTGCCTTCCAGGGTTTTGGCAATGCGCTCTGAATTTCTCTGGAACGATTGTTCCTGGCGCTCCACCAGGCCTCGCAGCCTTGTGCCAATGGAGTGATAAAGGGCTTCATCCCGTTCATCTGCCTGAACAAGCTCATCGATGATACCAGTGACGGTTTTTTCCAGGTGGCGGCTTGAACTCCGTTCTGCCAGGCATAGCCGCATGAGGTCATTTATGATGGTGCGGGCCGGATGGTTGTCCTGGTCGAGGAATTCCGACGTTTCCAGCAGGACCTCAAAAACCGGCAGTCGCAGCTGCTCAAGCTGTTCCCGCAATGTCTCATTTAAACCGTATTCCTGCTCCAGCGGTTCGAAAAGACGATCAACAAGCGTTACTTTCTCCCAGGTGCCCTGATCCAGGGTTTGCTCCAGCTCCGGATTCGACGAAGCCAGGGCTCGCATGGCCGCTTCCATGCTGGGGCTTTGTTTGCCCAGGGTTTCACGCAGGCCGGCACGGTGAGGACGCAGCTCGGCCACCAGGCGGGGATTGGAGCTAGGCCAGGGTTCCCGCCTGCTGCCACCATCCTGTTGCAGGCTCATCAGTCGCAGGATTGACCGGCCCGGCGCCTTGGTGGGGGCATGCTCTGGCTCGTGATAGGACGCCGAGTCGCTCGGTGAAACTGGCTGTGTGGGTTTCAGGGGGAGCTTTGACTCCCTGGCTGCCCAATTGGATGGCATGTCGGTCAGGTCGATGGCACGCAGCCCACCCGCGGACAGGTCTCGGTTCAGCGCCTTGGCGGCTTTCGGCCATATGTCAGTCAGCACACCTTCGAAGGCCTGATACAACACTCGGCGGTGAGGGCGGGCTATACCCAGCCGGTCAATGGTGAACTGCAGGCAGGTACAGAGCGCCATTGGTGACAGCGGGTCAATGTGATCATTGATGTCGACATGGAAAAGCTGGTTCAACAGCTGGTTGAGTACGAACAGTGTGTTGGTATGGTTGCTGGCGAGAGAGGATGCCACCATCTGTAGTTCCAGCCAGTCTTCAAACACATGCTGTTCTACGACCCGTAACTCGCCCTGGCTTTCAACGGCCGGTTCAGGGTTAAGCTGATGCTCAAATGCCCGAAACTGCAGTGTGAAATCCCGGCATATCTGTTCCTGTCGGCTGCTGAAAATGAAACGCATGTCTTTTAGACGGGTTATCTCGCGGACCTCTGCTGCCTTGTCCAGTTCGTCATTAATATTGGCACAGGCCTGCGCAATAAATTCAGCAACCAGAGTATTCAGCAGGCGATGGGTGTGCTTGTGGTACAGCGCCCGCAAAGGAGGCAGGATGCCCGGGGCCTCGTTTCTGCCCCGAATCTCCGCGAGGGCATTTTGAAGCTCCTCCATGTCGGTCTTTGAGGGGGCGCAGGTCAGGCGCAGGGTGACGTTGTCACACCATTGGGCGTGGCCGGTCAGCCGGATGGGGGCATTGCTATCACCAAACAGGAAAAGCTCGGCGCAAGTGTTGTTGGATAGGGTCAGGTGATTACCTGTGGCTGTTGACGTCAGGTGTGTCAGGGTGAAGGCGACGCCCTCAGCAGTGCTGGCTGTTGCGGTAACAAAACAGGCGCAGGGGGTAAACCCGCGCACAACAATAAGAGCGCGATGATGGAAACCGGTGTTTGTTGTAGAACTATCTGCCATTGACGGCTTCCCTGTGTCAGCGAGCTTTTGGGATCCCTGAACCTGTGTTCATAGTTTACATGTTAATGCTCATTACGATAGACCAGGTGTCGATAAAAATCATCGACGCCGCTGACAATTGTCAACTTGATGGGGCTGGTGCTCGGGCATGGGTTTTGATGCACGTCATTCTCTGAAACAAAGATACGTTTTGTCACTGACATTTTGCATCGGAACCGCAATGATGGTCGTATTGGCATAATTGCTCAAAGCTATTAGCCTAAAGTTCCAGAAAGGGTTTTGAAACGACCCATTGCTACGAGGATACAAGAATGCCAGCCATCCCAGGCCCCGGAGTTCCAACCCCCCTGACAGTTATCAGACGTGCGGCCCACGCCCTGTTGTTGCTGGCGATGGTGCCGGCGGCTTTTGCTGACGAAAAGCTGTACATCTATACCGAGAATTACCCTCCCTACAATGCTTCAACCACTGGCCAGGGTTTTGCCCATAACGCTGAGGATATATCAGGTATCTGTGCGGATATGGTCAAGGAGATGATGGCGAGGGTGAACTACGAGTACGTCATGAAAATGCGTGACTGGAGCCTTGCCTATGACCGGGTTCAGGGCCGCGCGAACCATGCGCTGTTCTGCACTGCGCGGACCGATGAACGGGAAGATGAATTCCAGTGGGTAGGGCCGCTGGCGCCCATCAAATGGACACTTTTCGCAGCGCCGGACTCTGATATCGAACTCAGTTCCCTCGAAGAGGCGAAACAGTACCAGATTGCCGGCTACAAGGGTGATGTGATGTCGGACTACCTGGTGAGTGAGGGGTTTGATGTGATCATGGGTGTGTCCGGTGAACAGAATCCACGCAGGCTGACACTGGGCCAGGCGGATCTCTGGGTGACGGATGGACTTGTGGGCCCACTGGTGGCCGAAGAGGAGCACGGTATTACCGGTTTGAGGCCGGTTCTGGTTTTCCGGGAAACACCGATGTACCTGGCCGTGAGCACCGAGACCGACCCCGGGATTGTGCAAGACCTGCAGCGGGGGCTGGATGAGGCCCGTGGTAGTGGAGCGTTGGACAGTATTGTCAGCCGCTATCAGCCCTGAGGTTAACGGGGTAACAAATCCTTAACCAATCAGAATGGGGTTAAGTACAGCAGGCGCCCGGGGCTTGTGCTAGCTTTTAACGTGTTTCCCGATAAAACCGGTGGCGTTAATGAGTAATCCCAAGCATACCCTTTTCTGGATGACGCTGTTCCTGGCAGTGGTCGTGGTGGTTTGTGCCCTGATCTACAAACCACTTCAGACCGCGTTTATGGCGAACTGGGTATTCAACCTGCTGATCGTCTGTGTGCTTCTGATCGGCATCGCCATCACCTATCGACAGGTGTTTGTGCTGTTCCCGGAACTGCGCTGGATTGCGCAGTTCCGTACCGGCCATGCCGGGCTTTCAGTGTTGCAGGAGCCTCGGTTGCTGAAGCCGCTGGCTCGCCAGCTTGACGACGATTCCAAAAGAGACCGCTTCTCCCTGTCCGCCATGTCATTGCGCACCGTTCTGGATGCCATTCACAGCCGCATGGACGAGCAGCGTGAAATCACCCGCTATTTCATTAGTCTGCTGATTTTTCTGGGCCTTCTGGGCACCTTCTGGGGACTGCTGGGTACTATCAATTCTGTGGGCGAGGTGATCGTTAACCTCGATATGGGTCAGGAAGATTTCGGCGAGGTGTTCGCAGGGCTCCAGTCAGGGCTTCTGAAGCCGCTGGAAGGCATGGGCACTGCGTTCAGTTCATCATTGCTGGGTCTTGGTGGCTCGCTGGTTCTCGGCTTTCTTGATATCCAGGCAGGACATGCCCAGAACCGTTTTTACGATGGTCTGGAGGAATGGCTGACTGGTGTAACCAACCTGGTGGATCGGGTTGACGATGCGCCGTAATCAAAGGCCGGCGACATGATTGGCTCCAGACGTCGCACCCGCAGCACCATCAACGTCTGGCCCGGGTACGTGGATGCCCTGTCGGCATTGTTGATGCTGATCATCTTCATGCTGCTGATTTATGTGGTCAGCCAGCTCTATCTGTCACAAACACTGTCAGATCGGGATTCAGAGCTGGCCAGGCTGAACAGCCGGCTTGAGGAAATTTCCCGGCTGCTGGGGCTGGAGCGGGAACAGACAGCCGCACTGGAAGAGGAAATGGCTGCCGTCCAGAGCAGCTACAGTGAAAGTCTTGCCCTGAACGACGAGCTTCGCGAGGAACTTGAGGAGGAGAGAGCACAACGGTTGGCGCAGCAGTACAACGCGGAGGCTCAGGCCATGCGGGTTGAGGATCTGCGGCAGGCGGTAACCAGCGCCGAGGCCGAACTGGAAGACGAACAGCAACTGACCGCCTCCCAGCGCGCCATCATTCAACAACTGTCGAACCAGATTGCAGCCCTGCAGGATCAGTTGAGCCACATCACCGCTGCATTGCGATTGCAGGAAGACCTGACTGCAGAGAAACAGGCCGAACTGGAAGAGGTCGGTAAACGCCTGAACACACTGCTGGCCGAGCGGGTCAATGAACTGGAACGTTACCAGTCCGAGTTCTTCGGGCGGTTACGGGAGATTCTTCAGGATAACGAGAATATCCGAATCGTTGGAGACCGTTTCCTTTTGCCCTCCGAGCTGCTTTTTGCGTCTGGCTCAGCCAGCCTGGGGCAGGAAGGTCAGCGGGAACTGGACAAACTGGCGAACGTCCTTCTGGATGTTGCATCCGCCATCCCGGACGATATTGACTGGATTCTGCGTATTGATGGCCATACCGACCGCATTCCGATCAATACCGAAGAGTTTCCTTCGAACTGGGAGCTGTCCACCGCCAGGGCGGTGGCAGTGGTCCGTTACCTCGCGTCCCAGGGCGTGCCCCAGGACCGCATGGTGGCCGCCGGATTCGGTGAATTCTTTCCGGTGGACGAAGGCAGTTCCGCTGAAGCATTGCAACGGAACCGCCGTATCGAGATCAAGCTGACTGATCGCTGAGCGGTTCAGCCCGCCCGTCCAAAGACACGCTCAAAGAAGCCTGCCTCTCGCACATCCGGGACCGGCAGGTCGCTGTTGCTTTCCAGAGCCTGTCGCCAGAAGCGTTCGGGGTCATCCAGGTGCGCCGCCTTCTTGCGTTCTGTGTCGCTGTAAGAGTTGTGATCGCCGCCGATGCCCACTTCCATCAGTTCCTGGCACCAGAGGTACATTGCACAGCGGATAACCCGGAGCAGTTTGCAATAGCTGTCCCTGCTGATGGTAATTGCCAGCTCTGCGCTGAGGTTGATTCGGGACTGCAGTGTGGCCATTTCCTCTTTGTCGAATACAATGCGGTTGCCGGTGCCTTTTTTGCAGTTGAGACAGGTTTTCTCCAGTGATTTGATGCCCTCCAGCATATCCCGGTGCCCGAAGTCCTGCTTCTGACTCTCGTCGACCGGGGCTGGAATCCAGCCATACTGGGGCGATCGGGCAACAATATGGCCGGGCACGTCACGTCGGTAAGGGGGCAGTTCAGAAGGGTTGCTGTAGCCGTCGAATTCCGTTCGCATCCAGGCAGCCATGGTTCGTTGACGGAGCATCATGGCCAGGGTGATGGCTGAGGGCATGATTTCCTCAAGTAGCTCGCCGCTGTCCTGAAGCCGCTCGTCCAGATGTTCAACCGCTGCTGACATAGTTATTCTCCCTTTTACCACAGGCAGGGGAAGGACTGAGCACCCCTTCCTGGTTGTTGTTTTTGTAATAGCTCCGGGCAGCAAAGAATCCGACCCGTTGGTTAAAAATTAGGCGCTATCGGGCGTTTCTTCCGTTGTAGAAAAGTACCCCTTTGTTACTGGAAGTAATGGGGGATGGGCGGGTATCCTCTTACGCCTTTGTATTCGCGAACTTACCTGCCGGAAACTGAGAGTCACTATGTCTGAGCTGGCGTTGTACCAGTATTTTCTGATTGGCCTGATCTTCGTCTGGAGCGGCTTTGTTCGTTCCGGGCTCGGGTTTGGCGGGGCGGTGCTGTCGTTACCATTTCTGCTGCTGGTACTGGATGAACCGCTGGTGTTCCTGCCCATCATCGCCGTCCACCTTCTGGTGTTCTCGTCCCTCACCATCTGGATGAACAACCGCAAATCTTCCAGAACGGATGACCAGGGGCAAATGGTTGCGGGCACAGTGGACTGGCGCTACCTCTGGCGGATTCTGGCGATCATGATCGTGCCCAAACTGATCGGCGTGTTCGGGCTTATTACACTCCCGTCGAATGTCATGAGCACGATCATTTTTGTCATTGTGTCCCTTTACTCTGTCTCTTACATTCTTGACCGTCCCTTTCGCAGTGGCAGCCGTGCAGTGGACACGGTTTTCCTGATGATTGGCGGGTATATCAGTGGTACATCACTGATAGGAGCTCCCCTGATCATTGCCGTGGCTGCCCAGCATCTGCCAAAGGAAAGATTGCGGGATACCCTGTTCGCGCTCTGGTTCATTCTGGTGGTCATCAAGATGGCGGCCTTTATCTGGGTCGGGGTCGACCTGCAGCTGATTCACCATCTGTGGCTGCTACCCTGTGCTGCCGTGGGCCACGTTATTGGCCTTTATGTCCATGACCGGATGCTGAAGGCTGAGACGCCGGTGTTTTTTCGTGTCCTCGGCGTGGTGCTATTGATTGTCAGCACTATCGGCATGGTAAAGGTTCTGTTTCCCGGTTAGCCCAGCGAGGCGTCCAGAAACATCATCACGACAAAGCCGCCCAGCAGGGAGAAGGTGGCCAGAGTCTTGAATTGTCCGCGGTGGGTTTCCGGAATGATTTCATCGCTGATAATGAACAGCATGGCACCGGCCGCAAAGCCGAGGGTCCAGGGCATTAGGGGTTCGGCAAGCCACACCATGGCACTCCCGAAAAGACCGCCAATGGGTTCCAGGAGCCCCGTCAGCACGGCGATGACAAAGGATTTTAACCGCGAGTGCTCAATGGCCAGCAGCGATACCGCCACTGCCAGGCCTTCCGGAATATTCTGGAGCCCGATACCAATCGCCAGAGCGGTGCCATTGCCGATGTCGCCGCCGGCAAAACCCACACCTACGGCCATGCCCTCGGGGAAATTGTGCAGGGCGATTGCAATGATAAATAGCCAGATTCGACGGATGCGGGCACTGTCCGGCCCTTCGCGGCCCAGGGTGAAGTGTTCATGTGGTAACCGCTGGTGAATGCTGAAAAGCAGCCCTGCCCCCATCAGGAGGCCGGCAATCACCATCAGGGCAGCACTCCAGGTTTCCCCTGTGAGGTCTTCGCCATATTCAAGGCCGGGGAGCAGTAGCGAAAAGAACGACGCGGCCAGCATGACGCCCGCGGCCGCGCTGAGCATACCGTCCTGCAACTGCGGCGTGAGCTTTCTCACCAGAAAGACACCCAGCGCACCAACGCCGGTGCCCAGGCCTGCCAACAGGCTGGCTGTCGCTCCGAGCAGGACCACGTTGGCTTCTTCCAGCATTGGCCTCCTTTAACGTCCAGATTTCGTCTGAAGGGGGTGTTACGACGAAATTAAGCGTTAATCATGTGAATGACACGTTTTCTGTCTAGGCGCAGATATTTGAATACTAGCAGCTATCGGTGCTTTCAAAGATCTTGTCCGCCGAGGCGGCGACAAATCCGCTGTAAAGCTGGCCGTCGGGTTTCGGGTAACGGAGCGCAAATTCATAGAAGCAGCTGGGGATGGCCACTGTCTGATCGGAGAACTGCACGTCGGCCCGGTCTGCCATGGTGGAAGACTGCTCCAGCAGCTCTTCCGGCGACCCCTTGATTTCACCGCCGGAGCTGTTCACCCGGTAACCATTGTCCTTCAGAACCTGGTTGATCTCCGCTACTGTCCTGAAGCGACTGAGGGCGTTGACGCTCACTGTAAAGTGGTTGGCCCTGAAGCCCCAGGCAGCCACCCAGGCCGCGTACTCGCTCTCTTCCAGCAGGGTCTGATAGGTGGGGTAGTCGATATCCCAGTGGCGGCCGGAATACAGGAAATTGTCGGCCGTAACGGCGGCCGGATCCATCTGGCTTATCAGCTGATGAATGATGGCCTGCACCGGCTCGGAACATTGTTCTACCAGCAGCTCGGAAATAAATACCTTGGGGGCGGAAGGGTCCGGGTGTTCGTAATGCCTGGCGAACAGCTTCTTGGCTTCAAAATGATAGTCGCCCCCCTCCTGGTAACCCAGCGCCAGGAAGTGCGCTGCCAGCTTGTCCAGGTTGACCTTCTCAAGATTGAAGGTGCGCAGGGCAATGTGGTCGTTCACAATCTCGCCGCCCTGGGTGTCGTCCAGCAACCGATGGATATCCTCTGCGGAGGGGGTCACTTCACAATAGTTGTCCCAAAGGCGACTGAACAATGTGTCTCTATCGGTGTGCATGGATAGCCTCCTTCTGTTGCCGGAGTGGTATGGCCGCCGGTTGCCTGGCCGCGTTTGCGGGTGCCAGTTCCATAAAGCGGGCCTGTCCATCGTTACGCAGATAGAGCGCATTTGCCAGTTCTGCCGGTATCTGCAGCAGATTGCGGGCGGGCAGGTACCTGGCGGCCGTGGTGACGGTGGCGCGAAAATCTGCGGTTTCCGTGTTGGTGATGGCGAGCGTCCGGCCCTTGCCACCGTGGTTCCACGTTTCGAGCGCCGGTTGAACATCATCAACAATCTGAATGTGGCATCCGGTGGAGGCTGACACAGAACGGATATCAGACAGTCTTGCTTCAACAGTGGGGCCGCCATCGAACAGGTCAATGTATCCGTTATGGCGGAAGCCTTCGGCCTCAAGCATGGTCAGGGCAGGGCGGGTATTGTCATGCACCTGTCCGATAACCGCACGGGCACTTTCATCCATCAGGTGCGTATAGAGCGGGTGTCGGGGCATCAGATCCGCAATAAAGCCGTTGTCGCCGGTACCTACCATGCGTGTCACCGTGTCGAACTCGAGATCTACGAAATGTGCCCGCAGCCAGTTCCAGAACGGGGATTGCCCGCGCTCATCCGAAACGCCGCGCATTTCCGCAATGACTGTCTGTGCAAAACGCTCAGGATGCTGTGCCATGAACAGGAAGCGAACACGGGAAAGCAGTTTGCCCGCCTGCGCCCTGCGAAACTTCGGTCGCAGGAACAGTGTGCAGATTTCACTGCAGCCGGTGTAGTGGTTGCACATGTTCAGGGTTTCCATTCGCCGGAGCAGGTTCAGTTCCGGCGAATGGTGGACAACCTGGCTACGATGATAATGGTAAAGCGGACGCCGGACGCCTACCGAGGCTTCAATACCGGTCGTTCCCATGACCTCTCCGGTTTCCGGGTCTTCCAGAATAAACAGATAGCTTTCGTCGCCGGGTGTGTTCAGGTTGCGACCGAAGCTTTCGATGGAACGATGGATCTTCTTGATCAGAAAATCGCGGTCATCGACCAGTGAGGTAAAACCCGGCCCGGATTCAACAGCGATCTGCTGCAGCGCGGCAAGGTCTGTCATGGCAACCGGGCGAATAATCATCACTGCGTCCTCATCAGCTGGCCGCCTGATGGCGGGGAGTGGCAGTGTCAGTATGATGAGATGGAATGTCATTTTGTAGCGTCAAAAATAAAAGAATGATAGTTTGATCTATCAATTTGATCAGAGCATTTATCAATATGATCAGCAGGCAGGACCAGAAGCTGCTTTTGCAGCTTCGACAGAATGCTCGCTGCAGCATCTCGGATCTGGCCAGGGCTCTGGACATCTCCCGGTCGACGGTTCAGAACCGTATTGCAAAGCTGGAGGCGAGCGGCGTTATTCGCGGCTATTCCGTTGAGCTCGGGGAGGAATATTCCGCCGGGCAGGTGGAGGCCCATGTGTCGATCAAGGTTTTCCAGAAACTGACGGCGCGAACAAACACTGCGCTGGAGCAGATCAGCCAGGTTTCGCAGTTGTATTCGGTAAGCGGTGAGTATGACCTGATTGCCATTGTTCAGGCGCAGTCGCTGGAAGAGCTCAGTGCAGTCCTGGACCAGATAGGTAATCTGGAAGGGGTGGAGCGGACCAACTCAGCGGTGGTGCTGGAAACACGGTTCCGCCGCTGAGTGGCCAGGGGGCTGGCAGGTGTCAGTTGGAATCCGGGCGTGCCTGCTCGTTCAACAGGGAAGGTTTCTTGAGTGCCTTGCCGAACAGGTCTTTCTCTTCAGCAATCGCCAATGCAGCCTTTTCAGCCATGGCTTCATCCATTCCTTCCACCCGCGCCTGGAGGAACTGGGTAATTTCCTCGGCCAGTTCCAGTACCTTGTCCCGGGCGTCGGCTTCGGCTTTGGACGAGAAAAGCATGGTGTCGGGGTGTTTCAGTGCCATCTCCAGTCCATCCCTCTCCGAGTAATACAGCGCTTGTACGGCCATGATGTTCTCCAGTGTGTTCCCGCACGTTTTCGTGTCTGGTGGGGTTCGTTGAGTCGGAGCGAGTATATCGAAGAGGTCTGTATATGTATACAGTAGTTGCGGTGACGGCTACTGGCAGATGCATAGGGCGAAGTATGTTAGTGTCACTGGATTCACGCAACTGCCCCCGTTCTTCATCAAGGAACCGATAAGCTATGCAAAACATGAATGCGGCCATGCCAGGCCGAATCGTATTCCAGTTGGCGGCCATGTCGCTGCTGGCCCTTTTACTGACCGGATGTGGCATCAACAATATCCCTACTTATGATGAGCAGGTGAAGTCGGCCTGGTCGCAGGTGGAAAACCAGTATCAGCGGCGGGCAGACCTGGTCCCGAATCTGGTCGAAACCGTCAAGGGTTTTGCCAAGCAGGAACAGGAGACCCTTACGTCAGTCATTGAGGCCAGGTCAAAGGCCACATCCATCCAGGTGGATGAGAGCATTCTCAATAACCCTGAAAAACTCCAGCAGTTCCAGCAGGCCCAGGGTGAGCTCAGCAGCGCACTGAGCCGTTTGATGGCAGTGTCCGAAAGATATCCAGACCTGAAGTCGAACCAGAACTTTCTGGCGCTCCAGTCCCAACTGGAAGGCACCGAAAACCGTATTGCCGTGGCCAGGCGTGACTTTATCCAGGCAGTCGAGCGCTACAACACCGAGATCCGCACTTTCCCGGGTCGTCTGTGGCACAGCTTCCTGTACAGCGACATGGAGCTGCGGGCCAACTTTGAAGCCACCTCCCCGGATGCGGAAGACGCACCTCAGGTGGAATTCTGATGCCTGTCATGTTGCACCGGATAATTGTATTGGTGGCCTTTGGCCTGCTATTCCAGGCCTCTGCCTTGGCCCAGTCTACTCCTGACTTTCCTGAGCTGACGGGGCGTGTAGTGGACCAGGCCGACATGCTTCCGCAAAAGGTTGAAGCCGACCTGACCGAGATGCTTGAGGCCCATGAGCAATCCACGACCGAGCAGGTAGTGGTGGTGACTCTTCCGGACCTCCAGGGCTATGCCATCGAGGATTATGGCTATCAACTGGGCAGGCACTGGGGTATTGGCCAGGAAGGCGAGGATAACGGCGCCCTGCTGATTGTTGCGGAGGATGAACGACGGATCCGTATCGAGGTGGGCTACGGGCTGGAAGGCCGCCTTACTGACGCCAACTCCTCCACTATTATCAACCAGATCATTACCCCGGCATTCCGGCAGGGTGATTTTGCCACCGGTATTGCCAACGGCGCCGCTGCCATGGTTCAGGTGCTTGGTGGAGAGCCCCTGGCAGTGCCGGAGTCCCGGGGTACCCGGGCCGAAGAAGGCAAGCCCCACCCGGCGCTGGGCATCCTGTTTTTCATCATTGTCTTGCTGGCGTTTTTCGGGAGCGGCCGACGCGGGCGTAGTGCCATACTGGCAGGTGCTCTTCTTGGAGGGCTTGGCGGAGGTCGTGGCGGCGGCTTCGGCGGTGGTGGCTTCGGTGGCGGAGGCGGCGGCTTCGGCGGCGGCGGAGCCTCTGGTGGCTGGTAGCGCTGTGTTATCGCAGAGCGCAAAACATGGAACTCCTGATTCAGCAAACTCGGAACAAACATGACGCTATTAACAGACAAGGAACAACAGCAGGTGGCTTCGGCCATCTCAGACGTTGAGCGGGAAACCGACGCAGAACTGGTGACCGTCCTGGCTGACGCCTCCGACAGTTACTCCTATATCCCGTTGCTCTGGGCGGGGATCTTCGCATTACTGGTCCCCGGCGCCATCAATTACTTTACCGGCTCCCTGAGTGCCGACTGGTTGTTGGTTGTCCAGTGGGCGACCTTCATCGTGCTTTGCCTGCTGTTCCAGTTTCCGGGCGTGGGACACCATCTGATCCCGAAGCCTGTCCGTTTCTGGAGAGCTTCCAATATGGCCCGGAGGCAGTTCCTGGAGCAGAATCTTCATCATACCGAGGGCGGTGTAGGCATGCTGATATTCGTATCGGAAGCCGAGCACTATGTGGAAATCCTGGTAGACGAGGGAATCGCCTCAAAGGTTGGCGATGAGGTATGGGAAGGCATTGTCAAAACCTTTACCGACCGGGTGCGCAGCGGCGATACCCTGAAAGGTTTTCTGGAATGCATCGAAAGCTGCGGCGAACACCTCCGTGAACAGGTGCCTGTCACCCATGAGAAAAATGAATTGCCTAACCACCTGGTGTTAATACCAAAACGATCTTAACGCCGGCTCCGCGCCTGCCGATAAACGTGGGCAGGTTGTGGAAAGATTCCATGTCCTGTCCCACTGATTGTGAAGGTAGACGATATGGTTTCTCCAATTAATATCCTCGGATCCGCCATACCCGGTCGTTCCGGTGCGGAGCTGCAGGGGAACCGGTCAACAGGTGAAAAGCCTGTTCCTGTAACCGTCAAGGGGCAGGACAAGGCGCCCATCCGGACACCCGAAGATGCCATCAACGTGCTCCGTAAAAGGCTGGAACAGCAGCTGGAGCAGCGACTGGGGTCGGCTGGCCCTGACGCCGATGGCTCTTCGCGTAATCGCTTCGAGCCGCCAACCGCCGCAGATGTCGCCAGCCGTGTGTTGGGGTTTGTCCAGCAGCGTCTGCAAAAAGAAGCCGCAGCCGGGGCTGACCCCGAACGCCTGGCAGGCTTGCTTTCCGATGCCCGCCTTGGCGTCGAGCAGGGTTTCTCTGAAGCCCGGGAGCAGATCGAAGCCCTTGGCCTGATGAGCGGAAAGTTGAACAGTGATATTGATGACAGCTTCAGCCGTATTCAGAGCGGATTGGCGGAGCTGGAATCCCGGTATCTGAAGGATGAATCGCCGGCTTCCCTGTCAGCGGAACGCATAACGTCGGCCGTATCAGTCGAGAGCGCATCGCGAGACCGCTTTGAGTTCGAAGTCACCACCCTTGATGGTGACCGCGTGACCGTTCGTATGGAAGAGCAGCGATACTCCGGGTTGGCTGCAAGCTACACTGAGAGTGATGGCACACGGTCTGCAGAAGAAAGCTCCGCCAGCTTCTTTTCCGGGCGCTACTCGTTTTCTGTGGAAGGTGATATCGATGAGGGTGAGAGACAGGCGCTCACAGAGCTGTTCGCAAATGTGCAGGAGGTATCCCGGCAGTTTTTCGATGGTGATGTTCAGGGGGCGTTTCGTGCTGCGCAATCGCTGAGCCTGGGCGGTGACGAGCTCGCCAGCTTCAGCCTGAGCCTGTCGGCCACGCGAATGGTGTCAGCTGCGGCTTACGAATCCATCTCCCGTGAACCGTCCGCCAGCAGCCAGTTGCGGCCGCTGGGAGGCCTCGCCCGGGACATTCAGCAGGTTGCAGCGGAGTCAGCGGGCAAAGGCCTGGCTCTGGCAACGGTTGAGAGCCTGATGCAGAAATTGATGGATGACGTGCAGGCGCTCCAGGAAAAGCAGCGCGGCGGGAACAGTGCGCCGCCACGCTCGCTGATGGATGAGTTTCTGAACTCTGTCCTGGCAGCGTTCGAACGTACCGGCACTGAAAGAACGCCGGCCTGAGGGATCAGGCCGATTTAACTGCAAAACCCTGTCTAGGGAAGTGCACATTAACCTCGCCCACTCGGGCGTGAGAACGCTCGAGTATCAGGGCGTGCTCGTCTGCGAACACCAGCTTCCCGGTTACAGGCTCCCGCCCGTAGTCATCCGGAGCAACCTCGACTCTTTTTCCGGTCAGAGTGTCATCACTCGAAGACTCAATGGTCCTCGGGCTTGCGTTGCGGGCAATATCCAGAGCCTGGTCGGCGGTAATCTCCCGGAAATCGCCGTGGCCGAAGGCTTTCATCCGGCCCATCCAGGCTTGTACTTTCGGGTAGTCCCTGAGCCAGGGTTTGCCAGCCAGATCGGTTACGAACCAGAGGCCATGGTATGCGGAGAAATCGGCAATGCAGGGGATGCTGCCGAACAGAAACTCTGCGTCCAGCATGGACTCCATGGTGGCAATATGCCGGATGACCTTTTCCTTGGCCTGGGGGCCACGTAGTGCTTTTACCCTGGATTTTCTGCCCATGGTAATGCGGTCTTTCAGAAAGCGGAAGGTATGGAGCAGTGAGGTTTCCTTGACCAGTTTCTTCAGCATGCGGCCGTCGCTGGCGGCGATCACGCAGGCGAGGAACACCTCCAGATCCGTGGTGCGCACAAAATCGATCACTTCCTGTGGCTGGCCTGCCAGGCTCAGTTCATCCTTGCCACTCAGGCGTGCGATTTCATCCGCAATGGCACGGCTGTCGCAAAAGATATCAGCCCCATTCTGGGCCACCGGCACCTTGCGGTAGCCGCCCGCGAGAATGGAAAGTTCAGGCCTTGGCGGCATCTCCTTGACGGTAACGGACTGCCAGGAAAGGTCGGCATAGCCGAGCATCGCCCGGACCTTTTCAGAAAAGGGCGACATGGCATAGTGGTACAGAATGAGGTCTTGCATGGGGGCGAACCCTTCCTTTTGACGGTGTTATCTGACAAGTCAAAGGAGGGTACGCTGCAATGCACCCGGGCGGAAGCCCCGGAGGTTGTCCGGTCGGGCCACTCAGGCGGTCAGGAGCCCTGCTGAGGCGCAATAGAGGAAAGCGACAGCGCCTGCACAGATGAGTGCCCAGGCGGGAAAAATCAATGATGAGCGGGTCGTTGTTCTCACAGGTACCTCCAGAGTAACCTTTTTGTTTTTGTTTTCTACGTCGACAAAGACACTCTAGACCATAATTGACATATGTCACCAGGTGAAATGTGTTGCAGGTCGCATTTGTTCAGTCTGACGCTGAGGTAATCCTGGAGTGGGGAGAGCGGGGAGAGCTTGAGGAAACCACAAATACAGGTACTATGCTTTAGTCTTATAAAAACAAAGCGAGTCCAGACTATAACAATAAGGAGCCGTCGATGGCTGTAGACAGTGCAAAGCAAACCTCTCTTCATTGCCTTTACTTCTGGGCAGAGCACACGCCCGACAAGGTTTATCTGACCCAGCCTTTCCCGGATGGAACCACCGAAGACATTACCTGGAAGCAGGCGGCAGACCAGGTATCCCGGATGGCAGCACACCTTGGTACCCTGGATATTCCCGAGCGCAGCAATATCGCAATTCTGGGAAAGAACAGCGCACACTGGATTCTTTGCGATCTGGCCACCTGGGCGGCAGGACACGTTTCAGTTCCGCTTTATCCTACGTTGAACGGCGACACGGCGGCCTATGTTCTTGAGCACAGTGAGGCGAAGCTGCTTTTCCTGGGCAAGCTTGATGGAACTGCTGACGGCTGGAATGACATCAAGGGCCACATCCCCGACGACCTGCCAATAATCTCTCTGCCGATGTCGCCCCGTGACGATACTCCCGCATGGATGGACATCATTGCCAGTCAGGAGCCGGCCGAGCCAAAACTGCCGCACCCGGATGATCTGGCGACGATCGTCTACACCTCGGGCAGTACTGGACGCCCGAAAGGCGTGATGCACAGTTTCCGCACCATGATTTCCGTAGCAGACGGCCTGCAGCAGATTTTCCCTGTCAATCAGGATGAGCGCATGCTTTCCTACTTGCCCCTTGCCCACGTGGCGGAGCGGGCGGCGGTAGAGACCCAGTCGCTGTATTACGGCTTTCATCTCTATTTCGCCAACTCTCTGGACACTTTCCAGGAAGATCTGCAGCGGGCCCGTCCGACTCTGTTCTTCTCGGTGCCGCGGCTGTGGATGAAGTTCTATCTGGGTATCAATAACAAATTGCCACCGAAAAAGCAGAAAGTGCTTTTCAATATCCCACTGCTTAATCGATTGGTAAAAAAGAAGGTGCTCAAGCAGCTGGGGCTGGACCACTGTCGTGCGGCCCTGACAGGCGCTGCGCCCCTGTCTGGCGAAATCATTGCCTGGTATCGCAATCTGGGTCTTGAGCTGCTGGAGGTGTACGGCATGTCCGAGAACTTCGGATATTCCCACGCCAATCGTCCCGGCGCGGCGAAGCCCGGCACCGTTGGTGTCACCAATCCCGGTGTGGAGCACCGTCTGGCCGAGGGTGAGGAAGTTCAGGTGAAAAGCCCTGGCCAGATGCTGGGTTATTACAAGAACGAGGAAAAAACCCGCGAAGACGTTACCGACGATGGGTTTCTCAAAACCGGTGACATGGGGGAGATCGACAGCGAGGGTTTCCTGCGGATAACTGGCCGTGTAAAGGATCTGTTCAAAACCTCCAAGGGCAAATACGTGGTACCGGTGCCGATTGAGAACCGGTTCAACCATCCGAAAGCGGAAGTTGTCTGTGTGGCCGGTGCCAATCAGCCTCAGCCATGCCTGATGGTGCTGTTATCGGAAGAGGCCCGGGAAGAGCTGGAAGCTGGCGCCAGTCGCGACGAGCTGGAACAGGAACTGGCGGTGGAACTGGATGCCGTCAACAGAGAAAGCGAGGCCCACGAAAAGCTGGCTTTCGTTGTGGTGGTGAAAGAACCATGGACCATGGAAAACGGAATGCTGACGCCCACCATGAAGATCAAGCGCAACGTGATCGAGGACTACTACAACCGCAAGATGGACGAGTGGTTCGGCAAGAAGCAGAAAGTTATCTGGGAGTTCTGAGCCAGTAAACGAAAACACCGGTGGGCCTGATCATTCAGGGCCACCGGTGCTGATGAAATCTGTCTTCCCTTACAGAGGCGGGCTTAGTGCTCGCCCTGCATCATCTGGGGCATCTCCGTTGACGCGGTAGCTGCCTTCTTTCTCCAGGAACTCATTTTGTGGCTGATCACCTGCGCTGCCTGCCTTGCGGCTGCACGGGTGTATTGGCGCCTGACCTCAGTACTGTTGTGGAGGATACTGGACGGCAGCGGGTGTACGGTTGCGATATGGTCTTGAGTCATAGCGCCTTCCTCCTTATCTGGTGAGTTGAAAAATATTGGTTAGCTGACTATGTATAAAAGTATACGGCTTCTATTTTGCAGCTTAAATACGTTAAACTCCGTACTCACGTTGCAAATATGCAGTAGCTATGGACTGGGATTATCTTCGATATATACACGCGCTGGCAATAGGTGGAACCCTCGCTAAAGCCGGTGAAATACTGGGCGTGCATCAGACAACGGTGCTTCGTCGCCTGGACCAGATGGAAGAGCAGATGGGTGTTCAGTTTTTCGAACGCAACCGGGACGGTCTGCAACTCACAACGGTGGGTGAAACGGCCTTCCGTGAAGCCGAACGGCTCGCTGCGGACATGGAGAACCTTGAGAGGCAGTTGATAGGGCAGGATTCCGCGCCAGTGGGTAAGGTTCGGCTTGCCGCCACGGACACCATGATCAATGCTCTGATCAGTCCGATGATTGCTGACCTGGTCCGGGAGTATCCGGACATTGAACTGGAAGTACTCACCGACAACGATGTGCTGAACCTCAGTCACCGCGACGCTGACCTGACGCTGCGGCCGGTGAACAAGCCCCAGGCCACCCTGGAAGGCGAACGCATCGGCACTATCGAATCCGCGGTTTATGGCTCGGCCAAGTACTGCAAGCGACATCCCGAACTGGATCTGGACAATTCTCCGGAGCAGGCACTGTGGATACTGCCGGATGAGAGCTTCAGCCATCTGGCAACCGGCCGCTGGTATCGAAAGCATCTCAAGCAGGCTTCCTCCATCATCCGCTGCAACAGTCTCCAGGCCATGCACGCCCTGGCTCGTGCTGGCGCCGGCCTGGCCGCATTGCCCTGTTATCTGGGCGACAGCACCAAAGAATTGAAGCGGTTGTCCGATCCCCTGGAGGGCGAGGGTGTGGACCTGTGGCTGATGGTTAACCACGAAACCCAGCAGATGGCAAGGGTGCGCATTGTCATGGAGTTCCTGACCGACAGACTGAACAAGCTGACTCCAAGGGTTGAAGGCGAAAGCTGACAGCGGGTTCGGAATTGCCTTACCAATCGCCGCAGAATGGCCAGAACTGGTAGAAACGCCAGCATTGGAACTCTTCCTCACAGGTCTGTAACTGACGATGATAGCGAAAGGCTCTGGTCTCGACCCGTTTGGCCAGTGACATCACCGCCGGCTTGGCGAGGTAGTTCTGTCTCTGGTAGCCACTTCTGCCCTCATGGTAGGCGAGATAGAGCTTTTCCGGGCTGCTGAGTGAAATGCCTACCTCCCGCCTGGTCAGGTGGTTGTACCAGCCTACGAAATCCAGCGCGTATTTCATGTTGGTTCTCACTACAGATAGCCCGTCCCCGTTTGCTTCCAGGTATTCACTCCATGCCGGATCCAGCGCCTGGGCGTAGCCATAGGCAGACGTTGGCCGGGTCCAGGGGATGAATCCGAGCAGCCGGGTACGGGGCGGCCGGGCATGGCTGCGGAATGACGACTCATAGTAAACAAAGGCCAGTTGTGTGGCGATGGGCGTACCCCAACGCTCTTTCGAGCGGCTGGCGTAGTCGTACCAGACCGGATGCTCCCGGAAAATCTCGCAGACGTTTTCCGGGTTTGCCGGCGGGTCCGGTTCCAGCAGGCTGAACCGCAGGCTCGCCACTATCGCTATGACCAGGCCGAGCGTCGGCAGGCCATACCATCGCAGACGCGATTGCCAGATTTTCAGTCGGTTACGACGTTTTTTCATGGGCGGGACAGCGCTCTTTTGCTCCACACTACAAAATGGTCATCAAACACCGGCCGAGTTTGCTTGCAGGCCTCGCCGGCTCCATGGCATAAGAAGCCTTCGTTAACACAGGATACTAGGTTCATGCGCGCACTATCCCAAGTTAAACCGGCTTTACTTTTTCTTTTGCTGGTATGTGGTTCCGCCACGGCCAGCCCGCTGGCCGATTCGGTGCTCCGGGCGTCGCCTGTCGACGAAGTGGTTGCCCAGTATCCGGCGATGATGAGCCAGGGCATTCGTGAGGGCCTGAGGCAGAGCGGCCGGGTTGAGCCCTTTGTCGCCAACACCATCAGCAATGTCGTGGGCAATGCATTCAGCGCTGCCGAGATCCGGGCACGGGTTGTTGAAGACCTGGAACAGGGCCTGAGCGACCAGCAACTGAACAGGGTGCTAGCCTGGTATGAGACACCCCTGGCAGAGAAGATCTCGCAGGCTGAAGTGGCTGCCTCCAGCCCGGCTGCCTGGAAGAAAGTGGAAGCCGGAGCGTCAACACTGCAGGAGAAATACAAGGGCAGTGAGCGCGCCAAGCTGTTTGACCGTTTTGACCGGGCAGCCCGCGCCACCGAGAGCGCCGTAGATACCACGGTAGCCGTTCAGCTTGGGCTCGCCTCCGCGATGGCAGCTTTCAACGGCAGCAAGGGGCCGACCTTTGAGCAGCTGCAACAGAAAATCGAAAGCCAGCGCGGTCTGTTGCGAGGGATGGTCGCCCAGCAGGTCTACGACGGCTACCTTTATACCTATCAGCAGTTCAGCCCATCCGAGTTGAAAGAGTACATTGAGTTCCTTGAGAGCGATGCCGGCTCGGCTTTCACACGGGTGGTTACCAACAGCATTCAGCGCTCCATTACCGAACCCGTGGAATCGGTCGGTGGCCAGTTGGTCCGGTTTTTCAATCCGGGCTGAAATCATCCGGGGTTTGAAAAGCACCCGGTTTGGGTCCAGTCTCTAACAGGAACCTTCCGCGCTGGAGACTGCCCCATGGACTTTAATGCCTACCAGAAAACCCTGGCCAATGAACTCAGGGGGCGGGAATGCCCTTTTCCCGAGGCCGAATATGAACAACGGCTTGAGCGACTCAGAGCCAGTATGGCAGCTGAGGATATCGGGGCACTGCTGCTTACGGATCCTTCCGATCTTTTCTACCTGACCGGTTACAGCACCTTTGAGGTATCCGTTCACGTAGCGCTGGTGGTCACAGGCGATACACTGACGTTGCAGGTGCCTTCCATCGAAACCGGTCCCGCCATGATTACCACGCGGGTTGATAACGTTATTGGCTACCGCTGGGAGGGTATTGGTGATGTGCTGGATCCGTTGGCCCGGGCTCTGAGCGGTCATGGAACAACGGTTGGTATTGATTACTGGCATGGATCACTCCGTCAGGGTGTTGTAGAGGGGTTGAGGCAGCGGCTGCCAGACACGCGGTTTGTGGATGTCTCGGGCATGCTCAAGGGTATCCGCATTGTGAAATCACCAGCGGAAATTGACTGCCTGAGACAGAGCGCCCGCATTACCGGGCAGGGTATCGATGCAGCGGTAGCGGCCATATGCCCTGGCATGACCGACAACGACATCGCAGCCGTGGGTGCCCGGGCCCTGCTCGAGGGTGGCAGTGAGTTCATGAGCATGCAGCCCATCGTGACAGTAGGGCAGAGAAGCAGCGTGATTCACACCAACCATAAGCGCTGCAGGGTTGAAGACGGCGATGTGGTATTCCTCGAGTTCGGTGCTGTCTGGCAGCGTTATACGGCCCCGATGATGCGTACCGTCGTGGCGGGTCGGCCTTCCGCAAGAATGCGCACTGTTTTCGATGGGTGTCGACGTGTTGTGGATGCGCTACAGGCGGCCATGGTGCCGGGCAGAACCTTTGATTCTGCCGCCAGGGCAGCTGAGCAGGCCATGGCTCCGTTGGCCGGCGAGGTTTTCTTCTCCGGCGTGTTTGGCTATACCGTGGGAGCCCAATTTCCCCCTTCCTGGGTGGAAGGTTCAGGGTTTATTGCCCGCGGCGAGACTGCGGTTTTCCAGCCCGGCATGGTGTTCCACCTGCCACTGTGTCTGCGGATACCGGGTCAATGGGGCATTGGCTGCAGCGATACTGTTGTGGTGAAAGAGCATGGCAGCGAGCCGCTGACGGCCAATCCCTGGAAACTGGATTGAGACGCTCGGTTACCCACCCGTTCTATTCAGGGAAGCCTGGGGCCGGCTGTCAAAATACGCGTCATAACGGCCGTCATCCCTGAACGCTTTCAGGCCTCTGTTAAAGATCTTCCGAAGCCTGTCTGTTTCCGGTTGGTTTACCGGGAATAGAAGGAAGCTCTCATTTTCGGAAATGGGCTCCGGATGGTGGGTAATATTTCGGGCTTCATCCTGGTTCATTTCCCGTCGGAGAATGTAGTAGCCAACGTTTATTTCCTCGGGAAAGGCATCTATGTGACCAAACAGCAGTCTGCGGAAATTCAGCTCCGTAGAAGCTACCCATTCCACGTCCAGGACCTCGTTCTCAACAGCAATGTCAAATGTCGGTCCATAGCTATAGCCAATGCTGCCTCCGAGCTGGAGGCCTGAGAGGTCCGACATGCGCTCCCACTTGACCGGGGTCTCCTTCCGGAAGAAAAGCACGAAACGTTCTTTCATCACCGGATCGCTGAAGATGAAGTCCTGTTCCCGATCAGCGGCATACATCCAGATTGCGGTAGCATCGTGCTTGCCATTCGCCGCCTCCCGGTAGGCCCGTTTCCACGGAAGGAAGTGGAACTCCACGTCGTAGTCTGCTTCTGCAAAGATATCGGTGACCAGTCGGGCAACACTACCCTGCCCAGGCTCATCTTCCACAAAAAAGGGAGGCCAATCGCCAACGCTGATAGTAAGCGTCCTGTCATCCGCTGCTAACGCCGCACTTGAAAAAACAATAACAAGCGCGACCATTTGCGCCTTAATAAGCGTCATGTAATCGCCCGCAGACCAGGATAATATTCGACAGACAGAAAGATTTTTTATGTATTCCACATTCATCAATACTGGTCCATGGGCATGAATTTATCATTCCAACCTGATGACACGCAGATAAACGGTTCTGGGTTCCGTCAGGCCTGCCGTGAACAGCATTAATCGTCTTATTTCCTGCATGTTCATGGTTCTGTCCGCCGGTGCCTTCCTGATACGCTCAAGGTCCAGGTGGAAGTTGTTCAGGCCGGGGGCCAGCGTGAGTCGGGTGTTGAATCGGTCGGTGTAGGCGTTGTCACCCTGATCGTGTTCCAGGTCGTTGATTCTCAGGGTTAAAGATAGAGGCCGGTCGTCGGGATTGTACAGCGAAATTACCAGCTGGTCGTACCCTTGCCAGTCACCGGGAAAGTTGTGCAGGGACGCGCCAGAATAACGGGCCGTTGTCAGGGATAGTCTGAGACCGCTTTGCTCGCTGGCTGCTGCATCAGCGGGAGTGACCACCCCATTCCAGAAGGGTGAAGGATCTGGCTGACTGAAATCGTAGAGTTCCGGCAGCAATTGGCTAACCCTGTACTGTCGAATGGCCACTGCTGTGGTCGCGTTGATCTCGGTAATCAGCAGGACCGCAACAAGAATTCTGAGAGACCAGAGGGCCACTGGTGAATGGCCAGCCTGGGGCCGGGCAGCAAGTACCGCCCACACTCCCAGCAGGTTGCGGAGGATGTCCTGCCAGTCCACCTGGCGGTTGAATCCGTACTGGAGAACCTCAATGCTCACGCCAAGCATGAGCACCGCCACGGTGGAGACACCCCAGAGCGTCCAGCCAGCCCAGATCCGCCAGGGCTGCACGGCAAGGGTCAGCAGGGTAAAGAACAGGATATGCCCGAGGTTCCAGGCAGATTTGTAGAGCGGCCCATCGGCCCATCCGGGGCCGCCAACAAAGAAAAAGGGTGTTATCAGAACAACGCCCGTAAAGGCCAGATATTGCCATATCCGGGCGTTGCGAGCTGGCACGTATATGCCCATCAGCTCCGGCTGGTGACTTCCAGCAGGTGATATCCGAACTGGGTCTTCACCGGGCCGAGAACCTTGTTCACTTCACCGTTGAACACCACCTTGTCGAATTCCGGAACCATCTGGCCCGGGCCGAAGGAGCCAAGGTCGCCGCCGTTGCGGCCGGAAGGGCAGGAGGAGTGCTGCTTTGCCACTTCGGCAAAATCCTGGCCGTCTTCAATGGCTTTTTTCAGTTCTTCGCATTTTGCTTCGCTGTCTACCAGTATGTGGCGCGCAGTTGCCTGTGTCATTGTGTCGGATTCCTTTTATGGGGTGATAAAGAGTGTGTTGGTGTTGCCGAGGTTGAAATGCTGCCCGCCCCGGGCTGCTGAGGCAAGCGCTTTTTATCCGTGTTTCTGCTGTCTGACGATTTTGCTGACAAACCTGTACAATGCCGGCTTTTCCCAACCGGCCCTTGCCCGGTGCTCACTATCGATAGGCTTCTTCTTGATTTCCACCGCAAACATTACCATGCAGTTCGGGGCCAAGCCCCTGTTTGAAAACGTCTCCGTCAAATTCGGCAACGGCAACCGCTTTGGCCTTATCGGCGCCAATGGCTCTGGCAAGTCCACGTTCATGAAAATTCTCGGGGGTGATCTGGAGCCCTCTGCCGGACAGGTCATGGTGGACCAGAACCAGCGCCTGGGCAAATTGCGCCAGGACCAGTTCGCCTACGAGGACTGTACGGTTATCGATACCGTGATCATGGGTCATGAGGAACTCTGGCGGGTGAAAGCCGAGCGGGACCGAATCTATTCGCAGGCAGAGATGAGCGAAGAGGACGGCATGGCGGTGGCCGACCTGGAAGTCCAGTTTGCCGAGATGGACGGTTACACTGCCGATGCCCGTGCCGGCGAGCTGCTGCTGGGGCTGGACATTCCCCTTGAGCAGCATAACGGGCCAATGAGTGCGATTGCACCAGGCTGGAAGTTGCGCGTATTGCTGGCCCAGGCGCTGTTTTCCGACCCCGACATCCTGCTGCTGGACGAGCCCACCAACCATCTGGATATCAATACCATCCGCTGGCTGGAAAGCGTTCTGGTGGCGCGGGACAGCACCATGATCATCATTTCCCACGACCGCCACTTCCTCAACAGTGTGTGCACCCACATGGCGGACCTGGACTATGGGGAACTGAGGCTGTTCCCGGGTAACTACGACGAGTACATGACCGCCGCCACCCAGGCCCGCGAGCGCATGCTGTCGGATAATGCCAAGAAGAAAGCCCAGATTGCCGAACTGCAGCAGTTTGTCAGCCGTTTCTCTGCCAATGCATCCAAGGCCAAGCAGGCAACGTCCCGTGCCCGCCAGATCGACAAGATCCAGCTTGAGGAAGTGAAACCTTCCAGCCGCGTGAGCCCGTTTATCCGCTTTGAACAGACCAAAAAGTTGCACCGCCAGGCCGTCACCCTGATGGATCTGACCAAAGGGTTTGATGGCGAGAAGTTGTTCAACAAGCTCAACCTGAAGATTGAGGCCGGGGAACGGGTGGCCATCATCGGCCCCAACGGCATCGGTAAAACCACACTGATGCAGTGTCTGGCAGGCACCGTGACCCCTGACAGCGGCGATGTTAAGTGGACGGACAGTGCCCAGGTTGGCTACTACGCCCAGGACCACACGTCCGATTTCGATGAGGACATGAACCTGACTGACTGGATGTCGCAATGGACCACCGGCGGGGAGCAACTGGTGCGTGGCACTCTGGGGCGCATGCTCTTTTCCGGGGATGATATCGGCAAGTCGGTCAAGGTGATTTCAGGCGGCGAGCAGGGCCGCATGCTGTTCGGAAAGCTGATCCTGGAAAAGCCCAACGTGATGCTGATGGACGAACCCACCAACCACCTGGACATGGAGTCCATCGAGGCCCTGAACCTGGCCCTGGAGAACTACCCGGGCACGCTGGTATTCGTCAGCCATGACCGGGAGTTCGTTTCATCGCTGGCAACGCGCATCATTGAGCTGAAGGCCGATGGCATCACCGATTTCAGCGGCAGCTACGATGACTATCTGCGCAGCCAGGGTTATTACTGAGTATCGGTGCGATCGCAAGGGGACAGGCCTTGCCAGAATACGCTGTGAATACGTCCCTGTACGCTCGGCTCCGCCATCCATGGCTACGCACGATTCTGGCAAGGCCTGTCCCCTTGCTCTTTCAGATCTCAGGAATTTTCGCCATCCATTCGCTTGAGCAGGTCGTTAACTGCATTTGCAAACTGCACCGGTGAGTCTTCCTGCAGGAAGTGGCCGCCGGTCAGGGTGACGTGGGGTTGGCCCTGGGCACCGGGAATCCGCTCCTGCATGTAGCGGTCACCACCCCGGGTAATGGGGTCGCCGTTGCTGAATGTGGTGAGGAACGGCTTGTCCCATTGTTCCAGCACTTTCCAGGCCTTGCGGTTGGGCTCGCTGGCTGGATCGTCCGGCTTTACGGGGACCAGTTTCGGGAAGGCGCGGGCACCGGCCTTGTATTTCTTGCCGGGGAAGGGCGCGTCGTAAGCACGGCGCTCATCCGGGCCGAGGGTGCGGAAGCTTCCGGTGTTGATTATGCGGGCGATGGGGAACCAGGGGCTGTACAGGGCGAAGTTCTTCCATAGCTGGAAGGCTTTGGGGACCGCTTGATCGCCGGTTGGCAGCATGCCGTTTCCAACGACGATGGCACGGAACCGGTCCGGGTTTTCTGCAGCTAGCCGCAGGCCCAGCAGCGAGCCCCAGTCCTGGCAGACCAGGGTGATGTCCTGCAGATCGGTCTGCTCCAGGAACGACTGCATCCATTCCATATGGTTCTGGTAACTGTAGGCGTTGATATCCGAGGGTTTGTCGGACTTGCCGAAGCCGATCAGATCCGGGGCGATGACGCGATGCCCTGCAGCAGCACAGATCGGGATCATGTGGCGGTAAAGATAGGACCAGGACGGCTCTCCGTGCATCATCAGTATGGGCTTTGCGTCTTCCGGTCCTTCGTCCACGTAATGCATGCGCAGACCATCAAGCTCAACGTAATGGGGATTGAAAGGGTAGTCCAACAGCCGCTCGAATCGTTCGTCAGGTGTTCGTAGTATGTCCATTATTATTCTCCGGAATCGGTAATGGAATTATTGTAAGCTTGCTTAACATATCATGACTCGCCGCAGGCGTGTCGGTCCCTTTTTTCAGAATGTGGAGGTGTCCACGTGGAGCACAATCCTGTTATTGAAGCCACCCGCCGATGGGTTTCGGATGTGGTGATTGGACTGAACCTGTGCCCTTTCGCCCGCAGGGAAATGGTGAAGGAGCAAATTCGTTTTACGGTTACCGATGCCACCTCGGAAGAAGCGCTGCTGCTAACGCTGCAGAACGAACTGCTGTATCTGAATGAGCACCCGGACGTTGAAACAACTCTGCTGGTGCATCCTTCCGTGTTGCAGGATTTCATGGCATACAACGAATTTCTTGCCGTTGCCGACGGGCTTCTGGCGCACCTGGAGTTGGAAGGAATCTATCAGATTGCCAGCTTCCACCCCGACTACCAGTTCGGTGGCACCGAACCGGAAGACGCCGAGAACTACACCAATCGATCACCTTACCCCATGTTGCACCTGCTGCGGGAAGCAAGCCTTGAGCGGGCCATTGACGGCTACCCGGGAGCGGAACTCATACCGGAGCAGAATATCGCATTGATGAATCGCCTGGGCGCGGATGAGATGGGTCGGAGGCTTTCCCGAATCCACTCCCCGAAGGTCTGAATCACCGCCACTCCCTTTACTCCCTTCACTCTCGCCATTCTCGTCACTTTCGCCACGCACCAGTACAGATTGAACAGAATTGACCATGACAGTGATGGGTTTATGGCATCTGTGCTGGTCAAAAACCCAACAAAGTGAATCTGCAACCATTGCACTGAGCGGTTTAGGATGAACTGGCTCATAAACAGAACATGAAGGAGAACGGCCATGACCACTGCAAACACCCAATCGCTGACCCACGCAGGGATTATTCGCAAGGCTAATGCCGTGGCGAAAGCGCAGAAAGCCGTCATGGCCGTGATTTCCGCAAAGTGGCTGATGCATATGGTTCGGACCCATCGCAGCCGCCGGCAACTGGCGCAGCTGAGCGATCATCTGCTGGCCGACATCGGGCTGACTGAAGCTCAGCGACAGGCTGAGATACTCAAGCCATTCTGGAAAACCCGGGGACAGGGGCGGTGACCAAGGGCCTGCCGGGTATGGTTGTTTTCCATCAATGCCATTGGCAACGCAGAGTTTGCTCCTTAAAGTAGAGGGATATTCAAACAGGTGTGATTTTGATGTCTGCAGCTCCACCGCCCACCAGGGCTATAACCATGCCGGTCAACGACCAGCCGCTGGTCCAGCATTGCCCCGAACAGGCGGGTGCGATGCTGGCGGAGTTCATTCACCGGCACCCGGGCCTGATGATACTGACCGGCGCTGGCGTCAGTACCGACTCGGGCATTCCCGACTACCGGGATGGCGATGGCGCCTGGAAACGGAAACAACCGGTACAGCACCAGGATTTCATGACCAGCCTGACTGTGCGAAGACGATACTGGGGCCGAAGCCTTATTGGCTGGCCAGTCATCCGCAATGCCAGGCCCAATAGCGCTCATCATCTTGTTGCTGAGCTGGAATTGCGCAACCACAGCCGGCTGTTGGTCACCCAGAACGTCGACCGTCTGCATCAGCAGGCTGGTAGCCGCTCTGTAACGGACCTCCATGGCAGGGCGGATGAGGTTGTTTGTATGAGCTGCGAATACCGGTGCAAACGGGACGAGGTGCATGAACGCTGTGCTGACATGAACCCGGGAATACACAGCAGGTGCTGCACCGGATGGCGATGCCGACCTTGAGGTGGATTTTTCGGATTTTCGCATTGCCGACTGCCCACGCTGTGAGGGTATTCTCAAGCCGGATGTTGTGTTCTTCGGCGATTATGTGCCCAGGGATCGGGTGTATTCAGCGCTGGACACGCTCAAAGCCAGCGACGGCCTGCTGGTGATCGGCTCATCGCTGATGGTTTATTCCGGTTTCCGCTTCTGTCGGTATGCCAGGGAATGGGGCAAGCCCATAGCGACATTGAATCTGGGTCGTACCCGGGCTGATTCGCTGGTGGACCTGAAGCTCAATGCGGGGATCAGCGAAACCCTGGCCGTCTCGCTGGGCCAGCTCTGAGGGGGTATTACATGATGCCGATTTCCTTGCGCCATTTGCGCAGCAGGAAGTTGGTGTCGTGGTCCCAGGGGTGAAAGCCCGGCCTGAAGTAATCAAGATACTCCGGAATGATGGCGGTAAACAGGCCCCGACGCCCCCACACCCGACCAAGGCCTCTGGTCCATGAGCGGACGTTGGCGAGCTGTTTATCCTCTCGCATCAGTTCCACGACAAAGCTGTGTATGGCGGTCAGGACCAGAACCGTAACCAGTACCATAACGCCGGCCCGGATGGCATGGTCCAGTGCGCCATCGCCGTAGATTTCACGGTAGGTGTCGAAAGCAACGGCCTTGTGCTCGTTTTCCTCAATGCAGTGCCAGGCCCAGAGATTGCGCATCGACGAATCAATCTGGTGTACCAGATCCTCACGCTTGAGCAATTGTGCGGACAGAATCCCGGTGAAATGTTCCAGTGCAACCGTAGCCGCCAGGTGGGTGCGTTTGCTGTTCAACAGGGGCAGGTTTTTCGCGGACAGGAAACCGCGGGTCCAGCCCTCCAGCTTCTTGATGTCGAAGCCCTGATGAATCGCCCCCTCGTTAAAGTGGCCATGCTCCTTGGCATGCATGGCCTCCTGCCCGATAAAGGCGCTGATGTCTTTCTGAAGCTGAGGGTCTTTCACCTGATCCCGCACGGCGCGGACACTGGCAACGAAAAAGCGCTCGCCATCCGGAAACAGTGCCGAGAGCGCATTGAAGAGATGAGTCATGAACGGATCAGTGTCGACCCAGTGCCGCGGCACTTCATCAAAACCGAAATCCTGTCGCCGGACAGGGAAGGAAGCGGTGACTGCTGACATGGCGGAACCTCGTTGATGGATTGTCCTACGAGGTTAAGGTACGACTTGCCCTGCATGGTTGGCCTGTCATTAGGGGACAAGTGCCGGTCATCGGTCGTTTTCAGGGCAATGCTGCGCACCCTTCGGCATCTACCTATACGCATCTGACGGCGGTTTCATTAGCTTGCTTAGATGAACGTCAGCACATATTCCTACCAGCTTCAGCCCAAAAAAGTCCGTTCCGAATTTTTCCGGCTACTTCCCATCTCGTTATTCGTGGTGGCATTCGGTGCTGCCTTTGGTTTGGCGGCCGTGCAGAAGGGGCTTGAGCCACTGCAGGCCATCCTGATGAGCACCACCGTGTTTGCCGGGGCCTCGCAGTTTGCCGCTGTGGATATGTGGGGCAGCGAGGTATCACTGATTCCATTGATTGCTGTGGTGTTTGCCATCAACTCCCGGCACCTGCTGATGGGCGCCTCGCTTTACCCCATGCTCAGGGACATGTCCCCCGGCCGACGGTACGGTGTTTTGCTGTTTCTGACCGACGCCAACTGGGCGGTGTCCGCCCAGGATTACCAGAATGGAAAACGTAACCTGGAGGTTATTCTCGGCGGCGGTCTCGCCATCTGGATAGCGTGGATCATCGGAACCTGGCTCGGCGTGTACTTCGGAGGCCTGCTGCAGGATCCCCAGTCTCTGGGCCTGGACATGGTTCTCGGCTGTTTTCTGCTGGCCATGGCTCTGGGCGGAAAAAAATCACCACGAACACTGGTGGCGTGGACCGTGGCCGCGATGTCATCCCTGGCCGCCTGGAAGTGGCTGCCGCCCAATACCCACGTTGTGGTCGGCGCTCTGGCTGGCGGGGCTATTGGCTTCTTCTGGCTGGAAAAGAAACCCGGTGCTGAAGATAAAGCAGGCGCAGAGGAGGGAGCCTCCACATGACCGTCGAAACCACTACCACCGGCATCCTCGCGCTGATTGCGGTGATGACCCTGGTCACCCTGGTGACCCGTTTTGGTGGCGTGTTCCTGATGTCCTTTGTGACGATCAACCCCCGTATCGAGAGCTTCATCAACACCATGGCCAGTTCAGTGTTGATCGCCATTATTGTTCCCATGGCATTCAGCGGTGATGCCGGCTCGTTGGCAGCGTTGGTTGTTACGGCGGTTATCATGCTGGCTATCAAAAAGCCGCTACCCGCCATCGCAGCAGGTATTGCAGCAGCGGGTTTGGTCCGTTATGCAGGAATCACGGCACTATAAGGCCGTCTCAGCATCACCCAGCTCAGATCTCGATGCGGCGGCATCAGGCATAGGATTGGTATTACGCAATGCCAACTCGCCAATGCCTGGCAGTTTGATGCCAAGCCCGAGCGGGTTTATACCGAGAGACAGCCCCAGGATGTTGAGCTCAAAGCCCTCCCGAACCCCGGCCAACACACCAAAGTAACCGCCAAGCGATAATTGATACCCGCTCCCGCCAGGCACTTCTGACAGCACGCCATTACCCAGATAATCCTTGCCGATGGCATGATTTGGCAGGGCAACATTCATCTCCGGAATCTGCCGGATTACCCAGGCCACAAACGTATTGCTGTTGGGTCCGGGCCATGCCTCATATTCCGTTGGGTAGGGATACTCCTCAATCACACCGGCAAGCTGCCTGATAATCCGCTCTGCCTGTTCCCCACGGATATCCGCAATCAATTGCGGTCGGGCGCCGTACCAGGCGCGGTCCGGGTTATCAGGCCTGGACTGGACCACATAGTGGCGCCACCCGGTTACCTCATGGACGTAATAGCGGCTGGCATTGGCCTCCTTGGTACTGATCCATGTGTGCAGTGAAAAATAGCCACGCCAGTTGTAGGCGCGGGCGCCATAGACCTGAACCACCGCGCCGGCCTCCTGTTCAGGCGTGGGAGCAATTCCGGCACTGGACCTGTCCGCGGTGCGCCAGCTCCCGGAATCCTGAAAGCCCGCGCAGGCAGCCAGTAGCAGTGGGCCGGCCAGTAACAGGGCCAACGTCAGGGTGAAGCCGAAAAAACAGCGTTTGATGGTTTTCATAGGATGCCGGTGTTGAAAAGTTATACCAGGTTTACGATGGCGGAAACCTGTGAGTTCATCCGGGGCCGAAAGTTCCCCCTGTTTGATGGTGACTGATTACTGGTATAGGCTGAAAGTAGACTTATGCAAAAGGTTTGCCCGACTACATACGACCTTGGAAAGGAGGTTTCATGTCCGACCATCATGTTTACAAGAAGGTGGAAGTAGTTGGCTCTTCGAAGAAGAGTATTGAGGATGCCATTGAAAATGCGATTGCCGAATGCAGCAAGAACCTTCGCAAGATTGAGTGGTTTGAAGTACAGGAAACGCGTGGCCATGTGGTTGACGGCAAAGTCGGACACTACCAGGTCGTGCTCAAAATCGGTTTCAGGATAGAGAACAGCTGACATCCGGTGATCTGAATGAACTTTCGATGGAAGCATGGGAGGTATTCTTATGAACACTGGATCCAATGCCCTGTTGCTGGTAGATGTTCAGAACGACTTCTGCGAAGGCGGTAGTCTGGCGGTTCCCGGAAGTGACGAGATCTTTCCGGCTATCAATGAGTGGATCGGTAAGGCGCAGGAAGCCGGCTGGCCGATCCTCGCCAGCCGTGACTGGCACACCGTGGATCACATCAGCTTTCAGGATCGTGGCGGCCCCTGGCCGGTGCACTGCGTTCAGGATACCCCGGGAGCTGAATTTCACCCCAAGATGGAGCTTCCCGACTCCGCTATCCGCGTCAGCAAGGGAACCGCATTCGATACCGACGCCTATTCCGCATTCGATGGAACCGAGCTCGACAGCTACCTTCGCCGGCATGGTATCCACCGGCTCTTTGTGGCCGGCCTGGCCCTTGATGTCTGCGTTCAGGCAACAGTCAAAGATGCACTGAAACTCGGTTTTGAGGTTGAACTCATTACCAGCGGAACCCGCGCTGTTGAGGCGGACGAGGCGCCGGCCGTTTTTGAACAACTGAAAGAGGAGGGCGCCGAACTGTGCTGAAACAACCGCCGGTTGTAAGAGAAGGTGACTTATCCCTGCTGGTAGACCTTTACGAACTGGCGATGGCCCAGGCGTATTGGTCCGAAGGCATGGACGACACTGCGGTGTTCAGTCTTTTCTTTCGCGAGCTCCCGGAGAATCGCAATTTCGTCCTCGCCTGTGGCCAGCAGAACGTGGTCGGCATCATAGAATCGCTGGCCTTCAGCGATGAACATATTGAGCGCCTGGAGTCCCTTGACCGGTTCCAGCCCGAGTTTCTCGACTGGCTGCGGGATTTCCGGTTCAGTGGTTCGGTTTATGCGGTGCCTGAGGGGACGCCCCTGTTCCCCCAGGAGCCGCTGCTGGAAGTTGAAGGGCCGATTGCGGAGGTCCAGCTTCTGGAAAGCCTGGTGATGAATTACGTCCATCTGGAGTCAGCCCTGGCCTCAAAGTCTGTTCGCCTGACATTCGCTGCCGGGGGACGGCCGGTTGTCGATTTCGGGATGCGAAGGACGCACGGGCTGGATGCCGCCCACCGGGGCGTAAGGGCCTATCGGCTGGCGGGGCTGACCGGTACCAGCAATGTTCTGGCGGGCCTGGATTTCAATATGCCGGTTTATGGAACCATGGCTCACAGCTTTGTGCAGGCCTGCCCGGACGAGATGGATGCCTTCCGAATCTACGCCAGCCTGTATCCGGGGACAACGCTACTGGTGGATACCTACGATACCCGCTCTGCGGTAGACCGCATCATCAAGTGGTTAAAGGATGAGCCGGAAGTGAGCGTCGGCGGCATCCGTCTGGATTCCGGGGATCTTGCGGCCGAGGCTGTGGATTGCAGAAAAATGCTGGATGAAGCCGGCCTGACTGATATCAAGATAATGGCAAGTGGCGGTCTCGATGAGTACAGGATCGCAAAGCTCTGTTCATCCGGAGCGCCCATTGATGGTTTTGGTGTGGGTACTGCTATCGGGGTGGCAAAGGACGGCCCGGCACTGGAACTTGCCTTCAAACTGACGGAGTATGCCAGTCTTCCGCGGATGAAAAATTCTCCGGGCAAGCAGTCCTTCCCCGGCCCAAAGCAGGTTTACCGGCGCCTGGGAACAGATGGCCGTATTGCTGAGGACGTTGTTTCAGGCCGGGACGAGGTGTTTGACGGCACGCCTCTGCTGAGACCGGTGATGAAGGAAGGGAGGATTATCGAAGGTGCTATTGCCCCGCTGGATGACCAGGTAAAGGCGGCAAGCAAGTCAATTGATACACTGCCGGAGCGATTCCGTTCCCTTGACCCGGTTAACGAGAGTCCGGTTGTTATCAGTGAGTTTCTCAGAGCGCTGCAGCGTGACACCCTGGAGAGGGTCAGCAAGAAGTGAGCTGGCGGTTGGAGATACCCTAGCGGAGTATTCTGCGCCTGATAATGATAACGAGCTGGTTCAGCATTTCCTTTGTTTGGCCATCATAGAGCATGTGGAACTTCTCTTTCTGTACTGCCCTGTCGTGGCTGGAGCCGGACGACAGAGAGTCCTTTCTCAAATCCATATAATGGCAGGCGGCCAGGTGTGCCTTTATATGGTTATCAATCAGTTGAGTAATAAGCTCATCAACATCCCCATGGCAGAAGGGGCGTACACGGTTTAGTGTGCTGCGGGCATCCAGCGCTGCATTGCGCGCCTCAACCCGCAGTTCGCCGGCCTGCTCGTCAGCCTCCACTGCCCGAAGAAACATGCCGAGTTTGTCGTGCAGTGTCCAGAGTTGCGGCCAGATGGCTTCGTAAGCAGATTTCTCTGCCAGAAACCGCTCGCTGTCGGCGGTTTCCCTGCTCTCATGGCCCCCTGAGGGGCCATTGAACTGTGAGACCCGCATTTCATCCATATCCAGCCACAGGCTGTCCACCCGCTGTTTTACAGTATCGTTCTGCTCAGACATTTTTCGTCTGGCAGTGGCGCCGGAAACAGCGGCGATGATTGCCACAATTAGCGCCGTGGCGGCGATCACAAGGATGAAGTAGTCGGCGCTCAGAAGATCGAAAATATGGTCCAGTTCCATGGCTGCCCACTCTGCTTAATGTCGGTTAGAAGTTGGGTCTGTGCTATTGATCCGGTTCCACCTGCCTGAAGGGTAGTGCATCCAGCGCTTCCCCGGCATAGGCCATGACATGCTCGGCTTCTTCCACAGTAAACCTCGCGATGGCCTCTCGGAACCCCGGATGCCGTATGCCGTGCCAAGAATGGGTAATTACCGGCTCAAACCCCCGAACCAGTTTATGCTCTCCCTGGGCGCCGGCGTCGAAACTTGTCAGTGCCTGCTGAATGGCCAGCTCAATGCCCTGATAGTAACAGGTTTCAAAATGCAGATGATCGAATTCCTCCAGGCATCCCCAGTAGCGACCGTAGAGGGTCTCCCCGCCCAGCAGAAACAGGGCTCCGGCAATCATTTTTTCGTTCATGACGGCCATGACAATGTGTAGCTGGTCCGGCTGCCTCTCTCTGAGCTGATGAAAGAAGTCCTCGTTCAGATACGGCCGTTGCCCGCGCTTCAGGTAGGTGGCCTGATAGAATACATAGAATGCCGGGATGATGTGGTCGGGCATATCATTACCGGAAAAATGATGGAAGGAAATGCCCTGGTCAGTCACCTGCCTTCGCTCCTTGCGGATGGATTTCCGTTTTCGCGAAGTCAGTCTGGCGAGGAAGTCATCGAACGTGCTGTAGCCATGGTTATACCAGTGGAACTGGCAGCCAAGGCGATGAAGCTGATCCTCCCCGGTAAGCAGTTCCTGATCCTGTTTATCCGGAAACAGCAGGTGCCACGAATGGGCGGCCAGGTCGTCGGTGACTGAATCCAGCGCCTTGTGGATTCGCTCTGACGTCATCCATTCGCGAAGCTCTTCGGAGAACAGCAGTCGTGGCCCCTGGCAGGGCGTAAAGGGAATGGCGATCAGCAGTTTGGGGTAGTAGTCCATGCCATGGCGCCGATAGGCATCGGCCCAGGCCCAGTCAAAAACGTACTCGCCCATGGAGTGGGTTTTCAGGTAGGCAGGGGCGACACCGGCAAGCCTGCCATTGAGGTAGAATGTCAGGTGAGATGGACGCCATCCCGTGGCAGCGGATGTACAACCGGACTCTTCCAGTGCAAGCAGAAAATCGTGGCGCAGAAAGGGGCTGTGTGTGCCGCTGAGCTGATCCCAGACGTTTGCCTCGATGTCACCGATGGACCGCACTGTTCGGACTGTCAGTTCAGGGGTGAGGGGGTCTGGCATTGAATGGAGCTCTCCGTGATTTATCTCTACCATACGCCAGATTCGCCCAGATGATCACTTACAAGAGTTACACGAAGACAAACGTTACAGAACAGGGGCCTCATGTCCAAGGATTATCCAGTCCCGGCCGGTTTTCTGGAACGGGAAATTGAAGTCAAAAAGAGCCGCTTTATTGCCCGGGTTGCGCCTGTCTCGTCCAGGGATCAGGTCAAGGCCTGGCTTGAGCAGGCTCACAGGGACCATCCCGGCGCCCGTCATATCTGCTGGGCCTATCAGATTGGCCGGCCAGGCGCGGCAGCAGAGGCTGCCATGAATGATGACGGCGAGCCGTCGGGGACGGCCGGAAAGCCGATTCTGAGTGTGATCCAGCATAAGGACATGGGGGATGTGCTGGTATTGGTTATCCGATATTTTGGTGGTACCAAACTCGGGGCTGGTGGCCTTGTCAGAGCCTATGCGGGCGCTACCGAGGCGGTGCTGTCTGCAGTGGAACGGGTGATACAGCAGCCACTCTCGCGGGTGGCAGTCACCATGACCTTCGCGGATGAACAGCCGCTCCGACACTGGTGCGACCAGAACGGTGCTGAAGTGGAACACGTAGATTACGGTTCAGATGTGAGGGCGGATATCACCATACCTGTCGAGCAGGCTGACGGACTGTGCGCATTTTGTAATGCCCGGGGAATGCATTACAGTTTTGAAAGCTAGGGAACGGATACCGAAACTCCACGCGTCTACTGTGCGTATACTTGGTAAATGCGATTTGAGAAAGAGGGAATGACGATTATGAGAATTATCCTTTTATCCCTGATTCTGGTGGTGTTGACCGGATGCGCCAGTAACGTTGTTACGGATTACGATTCCGGTGTGGTCTTTGGCAACTATGGGTCATGGGCATTTGCGCCAAAGGGCGAGGGCCAGAATTTTACCTCACTTGATGGTGGCCGTATTGAGTCGGCGGTTGAGCAGGAGCTCAATCGCAAGGCCATGCGTAAGGTTGATCCTGAGGAGGCGGATCTGCTCGTGGCCTGGCAGATCGTTGAGGAGGAGCGTCTCGAACGCAGCGGAGTCGGGTTTGGCTTTGGTTTCGGCAGTGGCAACTTTGGCTGGGGATTGGCGTCGGCGCCTCCGGTCAGGGAAATTGAGGAAGGCAAGCTGGTGGTGGAACTGGTTGATACCGAGACTGATCGCGTGGTCTGGCGCGCAGCCAGCCGCCGTTACCTTAATGAAAATCAGTCGTCCGAGTCACGGCGCGAGCTGATTGATGAAATCGTGGCCGACATGTTTGAAAAGTATCCTCCGGGCGTCTGACGCTCCAGGTGGACACCGCAACGAATAAGAGGACGTTATGAAGGACCGGTCTGGAGGACTTGTGTTCTCCACAGAACAGGGGCGTATGTGCCCCGGTTGTCGGCACCCTGTCGATGAGTGTATTTGTCAGGCGCCGTCACGCCCGGCAGGCGACGGTGTTGTTCGGGTCAGCCGTGAAACCAAAGGGCGCAAGGGCAAAGGCGTTACTCTGCTCACCGGTATTCCTCTGGACGAAAAGGAACTGAAGGCCTTCGCCAAGATACTCAAGGCCCGGTGTGGAACCGGTGGTACTGTCAAGAACGGCGTGGTTGAGATCCAGGGTGACCAGCGGGATATTCTGGTTCCGCTGCTGCAGGAGAAAGGCTGGACGGTGAAAAAGGCCGGTGGCTGAGCATGATCCCCCCGAAAGTGGCAAATGGTCTGACACGTAATCCGTCAACCCAGGCGCTACAATAGTGACCCGATTCAGTCGTAGATCAAGAGAGGACATGAATGCACATACTGGTGCTCGGTGCAGGTGTTGTTGGTGTCACAACCGCATGGTATTTGCGGCAGGAAGGGTACGACGTCACGGTTGTGGACCGACAGTGTAACGCAGGCACCGAAACCAGCTACGCCAATGGCGGGCAGATCTCCGTATCACACGCTGAACCCTGGGCCAATCCCTCAACGCCTCTGAAAGTGCTCAGATGGCTCGCCCGTCCAGATGCGCCCCTGCTATTTCGCCCCCGGATGGATCCTGCTCAATGGCGTTGGGGCATCTCATTCCTGCGGGAATGCACTTCTGCCAGAGCCGCCCGCAACATGCGCCAGATTGTACGCCTTGGCATCTACAGCCGTGAGCGGTTGCAGGCACTGCGAAAAGACATCGAAATCGAGTACGATCACCTCGAGAAAGGTATTCTGCATCTATATACCAACCCCGGGGAATTCGAATCGGCTCTGGAGCCGGCCCGTATCATGCGGGAACTGGGATGTGACCGCCAGGTGATTGATGCAGATCGAGCGGTTGAGCTGGAACCCGCTCTGTCACCGGTCAGACAACGGATTGCCGGGGCAACCTACACCGCAGAAGACGAGTCCGGAGATGCCCGTCGGTTTACACAGGCACTGGCCATAAAAGCTCAGGAAGCCGGCGTGGAGTTTCTGTACGGTACCGAAATTCTGGGTTTCGAAAACACCCGTGACAGGGTTCTCGGGGTGACAGTCATACGTGAAGGCAGGCACCAGACCCTGCGTGCCGACAGCTATGTACTGAGCCTTGGCAGCTTCAGTGCCATACTGGCCCGGAAGCTTGGCCTGTTCCTGAACATCTACCCGGCCAAAGGGTACTCCATAACGGTGCCGGTGAAGAATGAGGATGCCGCATTCAATGTCAGCCTTATTGATGATGAATACAAGCTGGTCTTCTCACGACTTGGTGACCGCATTCGCGTTGCAGGCACGGCGGAACTGAGCGGTTACAGCCGGGAACTGAACCTTACCCGATGCCGGGCGATCGTCCGGCGCACCGCAGAACTGATGCCAGAGGCCGGGCATTGGGAACAGTCCGAGTTCTGGGCCGGATTGCGGCCGGCAACCCCTTCCAATGTGCCCTACATCGGCAAGAGTCACTTCGGAAATCTTTATCTGAATACTGGCCACGGTACCCTCGGATGGACCCATTCCTGCGGTTCTGCAGCCGCGCTGGCCGATATCGTGGCTGGGCGAAAGCCTGACGTGGATTTCACTTTCACAGGTCTCCAGCCCGCACGATGACATGGATGTTTCTGAAAGAAGGCAGCGGCGTTACCTGGTTGGCCTGATCTGCCTGGCTATTGTCACGATTCATTCATAAACTTTTTCCAGTCTGTTACCTCCCTAACTAACTGTGGTCGAAGGTTGTCGACCCAGCCCCGATCTATTGGAGAGCAGAATGGACAAGCAACGTCGTGCGGTGGTGAAGGGCCTCACTGCTGCTTCTTTTACTGCCTTGACCGCCTGTGGAGGCAGTTCTTCGAACCCCGCCCGCACGAATGAGCCAGGCTCCACTACGTCGGCAGGTGATAGCCAGAGTATCCCCGGGATCGAGTTTAACCATGGCGTCGCTTCCGGTGATCCACTGTCAGACAGAGTCATTCTGTGGACCCGGGTAACCCCGACAGAATCGCTTCCCAGGGATGTGGAAACAGTCCCGGTTCTGGTAACAGTGGCAAGGGATCGTGACATGCGGGAAAAGGTCGGTCGGTTCAGCACCACGACCGGGCCCGAGCAGGATTTCTGCGTGAAAATGGATGTGACGGGATTGCAGCCCGATACCTGGTATTACTACCAGTTTGCCGTCGGTCAACAGGTTTCCATGGTTGGTCGAACCCGAACCTTTCCGGCTGCGGGCATGCCGGTTGAACGGGCAAGATTCGCTGTTGTGTCCTGCTCAAACTATGCATTCGGCCTGTTTTCCGTCTATAAGGCCGTAAGCGAACAAAGCGACCTGGACTTTATCCTGCACCTGGGTGACTACATCTATGAGTACGGACCCGGTGAGTACGGCAGTTTTCCTGGCCGCGACCCTCTGCCCGCCCATGAGATACTGACACTGTCGGACTATCGGCAGCGTCACGCCCAATACAAAACCGACACCAACCTGCAGGCGGTGCACCAGCAGTTTCCAATGATCTGCGTCTGGGATGACCACGAGTCTGCCAACGACAGCTACCGCAGCGGTGCTGAGAATCATGACGAGGCGACAGAGGGCGCCTGGACCGAGCGTCGCGGGTCGGCAGTCCAGGCCTATTTCGAATGGTTGCCGATTCGTGAGGTGGGCACCGAAAAGGGGCGGATCTGGCGACAGTTCGAGTTTGGCGGGTTGATCGACCTTTTCATGTTGGATACCCGTCTTGAGGGGCGAGACCTGCAGGCGTCCTCTCCTTCGGATCCGGCCCGTTTCGACGAGGAGCGGCGGATCATGAGTGATGCGCAGATGAACTGGCTTGTTGGCGGGTTGTCCTCGTCCCGGGCAAGCTGGCGGATCATCGGCCAGCAGGTCATGTTTGCAGAACTGAATATTGTTCGCACCCTGGATGCCGCAGGCACCCTTGGCATGGAGGATCTGACCACATTCAACGGCCAGTTGCTGGCGCTGAACGTGGACCAGTGGGACGGTTATGTCGCAGATAGAGAGGTCATTCTGCGATCGCTTGCCGAGGAAAGTATCGATAACACGGTGTTCTTTACCGGCGATATTCACACCTCCTGGGCTAACGAAGTGTATGCGGACTCGGGCAACCTTCTGGAGAATGCCACTGTCGGCCCCCTGGCGGCCGAATTTGTCACGCCTTCGGTAACCTCGCCGGGGTTTCCGGAAGAGTTTGCCGATATCGCCGCCGAGGCGGTGAAAGTGGCAAATTCACACATGAAGTACGTAGAGCTCAAGTCGCCCGGTTTCATTCTCGTTGACGTAACGGCGGAGCGTACCCAGGCGGAGTTCCTCTACGTTCGCAGTATCTCCAGTGCAGACCAACTGGGGGAGGTGGATCCCGCGATGACCAAGGTTGTCGGTGTCGACGATGGCAATGCCCGTATTTACGAGGATCGCCCCCGTTCCCAGCCACGAGCGGTTCGCACCGCACTGTTTCACCCGCCTGTACGCAATGCGGTCAGTTAAGGAGCCCCCGATGTCCCGATCATTCTTTCCGGAAGCTAACCGGTGGAAACGCCGTGATGTTCTACGGACGCTTTTCTTCACCGCCGGCGCGGTAGGATCTGCTTCCTGGCTGGTCGGCTGTGGTGGCTCGGATTCCACCGCCGCTGCACCTACCCCTGGTATCGGTGATATGCCCGATGGCGAGGAGCTTCCCGAGATTGCAGATGAACTCCTTGGCCGCTTTGCGGATATCGGTCCGTTGCAGGATGCCGACATCCATGGCGTGCGATCCCCCCAAGGCTTTGCGACACGCATTGTCGCCATCAACAGTGAGCTTCCCCAGCCCGAAGGGATGGATGCTAGCGCGCCGCAAACGGGTGGCATCGGTAATCGGCCCTGGCATATTTTCCCGGATGGTGGGGGCGTTGTGCCCCGTGAGAACGGCGGCTGGATCTACATCAGTAACAGTGAGGTTCCCGGCGCTGGCACGCTGGGTTTTACCTTCCCGGAGTTGGCGGGACTTTCCACCGCTATTGAAGAGTTCACACCGGGGCTTGCCCAGGTGGGTACGCTGGTGTTCGATCCCGACGGCACGATTGTCGACTCCTATACAATTCTCAGCGGCACCACGTTCAATTGCGCGGGATGCGTAACACCCTGGAATACCTGGCTGTCGTGCGAGGAGTTTCCCAACGGGCAGGTCTGGGAATGTGATCCATACCAGCCCGGTGAAGGATTGGCGAGACCGACGCTGGGCTTTTTCTCCCATGAGGCGATTGCCATAGACCCGGATGAGCGCATGCTGTATCTCACCGAGGATATGCCGGATGGTCGGTTCTACCGCTGGATTCCAGACCCTTCCGACTGGCCGGAGGGCAGTGACCGGGCTGCACTGCAATCGGGGCGCCTCCAGGTGCTGGCAGTGCGCGGAGAGGGCGTGGATGCAGCTCTGGATGGTCCCCAGGCGATTGAGTGGCTGGACGTCCGGAATCCACATGAGCCGCAGCACGAGAACCGGTTACCCGCCTCTACAGTGTTCGATGGAGGAGAAGGTGTCTGGTTCTTCAAGGGTGTGGTTTATTTCGCCACCAAGGGCGACGATCGGATCTGGGCAGTAGATACGCTGTCTCAGACCATCGAGGTCATTTATGACCGCGCCACTGCCGTTGCGCCTAACAACATTCTGTCTGGTGTGGATAACCTGTTCGTCACTTCCCAGGGCGACATCCTGGTGGCGGAAGATGGCGGTGACATGCAGGTTGTCGTGATTCTACCGGACGGTACCCTCAAACCGCTGCTGCAGGTTGTCGGGCAGGATGCCTCGGAAATAGCCGGTATTGCTTTCTCACCAGATGGCCGCAGGATGTACTTTACCTCTGATCGAGGCGGCAGAAATGGCGCGGGCGGGTTCACGAATGGGCTGGGAATGGTTTATGAACTGATCCTGCCCAATACCCTGTGATTGTGGCCTGGTGTCAGATGAAAAATCATCTGACACCAGGGTCCGGCTTACACTGATGAACCTTATTTCAACTGATCCCGGATCAGTTTCTTGTTGATCTTGCCAACACTGGTTTTCGGAATATCTTCAACGAAATCAATCTGATTTGGTATGGCCCATTTGTTGATCTCGCCGGAATCCACGAACTTCTTCAGGTGATTCTGGATATCTTCAAGGGTAGCCTCCTCACCAGGTTTCAGGGTAACCAGGGCATGGGGGCGTTCGCCCCATTTCTCGTCGGGCACGCCGACCACTGCGGCGCCGGCAACGGCCGGGTGCTGACTGATCAGGTTTTCCAGGTCGAGCGAGGAGAGCCATTCGCCGCCGGTTTTGATCACATCCTTGATGCGGTCCTTGATGGTGAGGGTATGGTCAGGCTCCATGCTGGCGACATCGCCGGTATGCAGCCAGCCCCCTTCCCAGAGTTCCTCGCTTTTCTCGGCCTGTTTGAAATAACCCTGGGTCAGCCAGGGAGCGCGGGCAACCACCTCGCCCTTGGCTTCCCCGTCATGGGGCACAGGTTTGCCGTCCGGGTCCACAATTTCCAGTTCCACCATTGGTGCCGCAATACCGGTCTTTACCCTGATGGCTGTCTGCTGCTCCAGGGGCAACTCCATGTCTTCCGGCTTGAGGTGAGACGCACTGAGCAGTGGGCAGGTTTCAGACATTCCGTAAGCGGTATACATCCTGATTCCAAGCTTCGCCCCCGCATCGCAGAGTCCCTTGGTCAGTGCGCTACCACCGATAAGCACGTGCCAGTTACTCAGATCGGCCGTCTTGATGGATTCGGTGGCCATCATCATCTGCATGATCGTTGGTACGCAGTGTGAGAAGGTGACTTTGTGTTCTTTTAACAGGTCGACAAGCAGTTCCGGTTCGTAGCGACCCGGATAGACCTGTTTGACGCCCATCATGGTGGCCGCGTAGGGCACGCCCCAGGCATGAACGTGGAACATCGGGGTCAGCGGCATGTAAACCGATGAGGAACGGAGTAACGGCATTTCATCAAATGCTGCAATGGTTCCTGTCATGGCCAGAGTGTGCAGCACCAGTTGTCGGTGGCTGAAGTAAACGCCTTTCGGATTGCCGGTGGTACCGGTGGTGTAAAAGGTGGTCGCTACACTGTTTTCATCAAAGTCCGGGAAGTCGAACTGATTGTCCGCTTTGGCCAGCAGGGCTTCATACTCACCAACCGTATCCACGGGTGCCGCCTTTGCTGTGTCGCTGTCGGTCAGTTGAATCCAGGTCCTGACGGTTTTGATCTCGTCTTTCACACCTTCGATGATCGGGAGGAAATCGTCGTGTACCAGAACCGCATCATCCTCGGCGTGGTTCATGGTGTAAACGATCTGCTCGGGTGACAACCGGACATTAATGGTGTGCAGAATGGCTCCGATCATCGGAATGGCAAAGAAACACTCAAGGTAACGGGGTGTGTCCCAATCCATGACCGCAACGGTATCACCGGGTTTGACGCCGGCATCGGTCAAGGCGTTGGCCAGGCGGTGAATGCGATCCACCAGATCGGTATAGGTGTACTTGCTGCGATTGGCGTAAACAATTTCCTGGTCCGGGTTGTAGCGGGGGCCGGACAATAGCAGCTGCTTGATCAGCAGTGGATACTGATGGGCGTTGTTTGCCGGTTCCAGGATGCGGGTTTGTGCCATAACTCGATGCCTCTTTCTCAATTGTTTATTTTATAACGAGAAGAAGCCTAAATCTGACACAGATTGGCGTGAACGGAAACCTCTGGAGATTAAAAAAAAGAACAGGGCCAGTGGGCGCCATTGATTGGCCCACCTGTCCTGTTCCGAGCCTGGTGAGGGTTATTCGTAAGTGCAGAGGTAGGCAGTGTCGATGTCTGTTTTTGCCTTGAAGCTGGCCTGCCCGGCCACTTCAAAAAACTCACCGGAACCGTAGGTCATCCATTCCTGCATGCCTGGCAGCAGAACGGTCAGTGCACCGCTGATAACTGTCATGGTCTCTTTCTTGCTGGTGCCAAACTCGTATTCTCCAGGGCTGATCACGCCCACGGTTGCCGGCAGCGTCGAGGTCTGGAAGGCAATGGACTTGGCCTTGCCATCAAAGTATTCATTTACTTTCAACATGAAAATGTCTCCTTAAAATGGGGGAGTGGACTATACGCGAAATTGTATTGCCATGGTGTGAAAAAAGTGGCCGCCGGTCTGGTCCAGACGCTCAGCGCTGGTCGGAAGAGTCCGGCTCCGGTGGCGGGGTGACGCTCTCCGGGCTGCCATCGTAACCGCTGCGGAGCTTGTGGGTGTCAGGATCATAATTGTCACGCAGTTCATCCTTGACGGTACCGTCCCATAGCGAGGTTCCCATGAAGTAACCGGCTCGACCGATTACGTGGGCGGCAACCGGAGATGTGATCAGGATGAACACCACGATGGCAAAGGCTCGGGCGAACACAACGCTGTCTGCAAAGTAGAAGGCGACACCGCCCATGGTGAACATCGCTCCCATGGCACCGGCTTTGGTGGATGCATGCATGCGGGTAGGCAGGTCCGGCAATCGAACAATGCCAACGGCCGCCAGCAGCATGAAGGAAGCGCCGGCCAGTAGAAGCAATGCCACGATCAGTTCAATCATTTCTGCGTCCCCCCCGTTCCAGGAAGCGTGCGAAACCGATGGCTGCGAGGAAGGCAGTCAGGGCGATAACAATGGCCACGTCCAACAGGCTGGAAACACCGGTGTCAATGGCATGGACGCCCACATAACCAACGACGATGGATGCTATCAGCTCAAGGGCCACAACCCGGTCCGGTAGCGACGGCCCCTTGGTCAGACGGATGAACGCCAACAGGAGCGCTAACGAGAGCATAAAATAGACGATGTTAATTACTATCGGAATCACGTGGTAGCTCCTCAGCGCAAGATCTTCAGGATTCGGCGCTCAAGTTCCCTGAGATCCTGCCGCAACTGTTCCTCATCCTGAAGAAACATTGCATGTATGAAAAGCACCCGACGGTCGTCCGAAACGTCCAGGCTCAGCGTCCCGGGCGTCAGGGAAATCACACTGCTCAGGAACAGGATCTCCACATCGGTGTGTGCCTCCAGGCGAAACGCGATGACGCCGGGTTTCATATACCAGACTGGCGTTGCAACATCGTAGGCAACGCGGAAGTTGGCTTTTACCAGTTCTTTGACAAAAAACACCAGGAACGCCACCACCCGCGGAATACGCCTGGAGTAACCCTTGAGAACGGGCACCTGTCTTTGCAGGACCATCAGTGCCAGGTAAGCAAAGAAGAAGCCGGCCAGAAAGTTCAAAGCGGTGAATTTGCCGCTCAGCGCCACCCAGGCAAGCGCCAGCATGATGTTCCAGAAGAAACCTATCATTGTTGCGCACCTCCCAGAACCGCTTCTATGTAGAGCTCGGGGTTCATCAGCTGGTCGGCCGCCATCTCGGCCAGTTCATAGATAGGCTGGCCGTTAAGACCGATGTACAGGGTACATGCTGCAAGACCGACGACTGGCACATAGTAAGCCCACGCGTGGCTTTTTTTCATGTCGCCCTTCAGGAGACTGAGGGACTTGGTGTGTTCCGGTGTTTCCTTCCAGAACACTTCGGCCCAGATCTTGATCATGGAATACAGTGTCAGCAGGCCGACCAGCAGGGCAATACCCGTAATCACATAGGCTTCCGCCTCCAGGCCCGCCCGGATCACAACAAACTTCGCGAAAAATCCCGACAGTGGCGGGATGCCTGCCAGTGACAGGGCTGGGATGAGGAACAGCAGGGCGAGCATTGGCCGTTCCTTGTAGACGCCGCCCAGGTCCTGCAGCTCATAGCTGCCCAGCAGCCGGTAAGTGATGCCGCTGACCAGGAACAGGTTCGTCTTAACAATGATGTGGTGCATGATGTAAAACACCCCGCCGATAATCGCCAGCGGCGTGAACAGGGCAAGCCCAAGGATCATGTAGCCGATCTGGCTGACAATGTGGAACGACAGGATGCGGCGGAATTCGAACTGTGCTGCGGCACCGAGAACGCCGGTCAGCATGGTCAGGGCAGCGGCCCAGAGCAGTATGGTGTGTGTGTATTCCACATCCTGGGTGAAGATAAGCGTGAAGACCCGGTACAGGGCGTAAACCCCCACCTTGGTGAGCAGCCCGGCAAACAGGGCGGAAACCGCCACCTGGGGCGTATGGTAGGAAGCGGGCAGCCAGAAAAACAGCGGAAAGGCCGCTGCCTTGATACCAAAGGACACCATGAACATCATCGACACCACGGTAACCATGCCCGCATCTTCCAGTGATGCCACTTTCTGGGCGATGTCTGCCATGTTGAGTGTGCCGACGGTGCCATAAAGCAGGCCCACTGCTGACAGGAAAATCGCGGACGAAAACAGGTTCAGGGTAACGTATTTGATGGCGCCTTCCATCTGCGCCCGTTCGCCACCTAGTGTCAGCAGGGCGAAGGAGGCGAGCAGCATGACCTCAAACCAGACAAACAGGTTGAAAATGTCGCCCGTGAGGAAGGAGCCGGACACCCCCGCCAGCAGCAGGTGCATCAGCGGGTAATAGCCAAACTTTTCATGACCGCTGGGCGTGGAGGCCAGGGAGTAGATGGCGATGGCAAGCCCGATGATGCCCGTCAGCACGATCATGATGGCGCTGAGTATGTCGGAGACAAACACAATACTGAAAGGGGCGGGCCAGCTCCCCATTTCCATGACCAGGAATCCCTGGTCGACCGTCGAGCGCAGCAGCCAGACGCTGGCTGCCAGCAGCAGGGCGGTCGCCACCACGGCCAGAATGCGCTGATAGCGAACGGAGCGCCACAGAGCCACGGACACGGCGCCGGAAATCAGCGGAATAAGAATCGGTAGGGCAAGCTCCAGGTTCAAGTGTCCGTATCCTTCATCTGGTCGAGGTCATCGGTTCCCACCACTTCATACGCACGACGAATGAGAACCACTGCGAAGGCCAGAACGCCGAAGGCGATTACGATGGCAGTCAGTATCAATGCCTGTGGTAACGGGTCAGCAACGATACCCAGAGGTGCGTCGGCACCCTCCGGAAGCAGCGGGGGGGCACCCCGGGTCATGCCGGAAACGACGAATATGAGCAGGTTGGCGGCATTGCTCAGTATCATCAGGCCAATAACCAGCTTGACGATAGAGCGGCGCAGCATCATGTAAATCGCCGCCGCAAAAAGGATGCCGACGACATAAGCCATCAGGCTTTCCATAACGGCCCTCCTTCCGGGTTGGGGTGTCGGGAGTGCAAACTCTGGTTCATTCATCCGACTCCATCAGATTGATAACGAAGGTCATGATGGTGCCCAGAACCGTGGCATAGACGCCGATGTCGAAGATCAGCGGCGTTGACAGTTTCAGATAATTTTCGCCGGGCAGCGGCAGTTCCCACCAGTGAGCGGTCAGCATGGGCTGCCCGGACAGGAATGCGGGAATGGTGGAGACGATGGCAAACAGTAATCCCGCAGCAAGAAGGTCCCGAGGGGCAACCCGAAGGATCCGGCGGGTTGCCTCCGATCCAAAGGCAAAAGCATAGAGAACGAAGGCGCCTGCCGCCACGAGCCCACCGATGAACCCTCCGCCGGGCTCGTCATGGCCGCGGAACAACAGGAAAACCGAGAACATCAGCTGCAGGGGCATGATGAACAGGGCCGCGGTGTGAAGAATGAGGGTATTGGATTTCATGGTTTGTGCTGATCCTCCGCCTTCAGTTTGATCATTGACAGCACACCAAGGGCAGCCAGCGACAGAACGAAGATCTCGCCCAGGGTATCCAGTGCCCGGAAATCCACCAGAATGACGTTAACGATGTTGCGCCCATGGCCCAGTGGCCCACTGTTCTCGACGTAGTAGCTCGAAATGGTCTCGAAGTACTGCACATCGAGGGATGCGAGGATCAGGAGTGTCATTACGATACCGGCGAACGCGGCGACAGCGAGATCCCGGTAGCGCTCAAATGGTGATGAAAGGTTGACGAACTCGGGCAGCTTGAACAGCACCAGCACCAGCAGGATGACCGTCAGTGTTTCCACGAGCAACTGGGTGATGCCCAGGTCTGGTGCGCTGAACAGGATGAAGGTCAGGGCAACGCCAAAGCCAAGCACCCCCATGGACGCGACGGAGCCCAGCCGGGAATGGGTCGCGCTGGCAAAAACCGCGGCAGCCAGCAGCAGTAAGGCAATTCCCCACTCATAGAAGTGACTGTCGGTCAGGTCCAGCGCCAGGGTGATGCCCTGTTTGGTCAGCAGTGTGTACCCCGTCAGGCCAAAGGTCACTGCTACCAGCAGCAGCAGGTACAATCCGAGCACTCCATTCTGCAGTACCCGGGTCTGCCAGGCGGCAACAATGGTTATGCCTTCCATGAGGCGGAAATACCCGGCTTCGGGGCCAAACCTGGCGCCCGAGGTGTTGATGGCGTAGAGCGTGGGCTGAATTCGGCGCCATCCTGCCAGAAGGCTGAGACCCAGCGCCAGGCTGCCCATGGACAATACCAGGGGTACGTTGACGCCATGCCAGAGGGCCAGGTGGGTTTCCACCGGCGAGCCGTTGACGCTACCCACCGCTGTTTGCAACAGGGCGCCCTCGGGCAGGAACGGAGCCAGCCCGAACAAAAGAGCAATCAATGACAGCACGCCGGGGCCCACCAGCATCCCGAAGGGTGCCTCGTGGGGCGTTTTCGGAGTGTTTGCGGTACTGCCAAAGAAAGGCTTGATTGCCACCAAGCCAGCGACACCAACAATCAGGACTGCCGATGCCACGGCTGCAACCGTCAGGCCCACAGACCAGAATGGAGCTTCCAGCAGCGACTCAAGCAGCAGTTCCTTGGCGATAAACCCGAATACTGGTGGCAGCCCCGCCAGTGACAATGCTGCCAGGCAGGCAATCACGGCAGTCGCAGGCATGCTTTTTCTCAGTCCGCCCATGCGGCTGATGTCCTTGGTGCCGGTTTCGTGATCAAGGGCGCCGGCGATCATGAACAGGGCGCCCTTATACAGAGAGTGCGCCACCAGGAAACAGATGAAGGCGGTCAGGGCCAGTTCGGTGCCGACGCCAATCAGAATGGTCAGGGTGCCCAGGGCCATGATGGTTGAGTACGCCAGGACCTTTTTGATGCCGGTGCTGCTGAATGCCAGATAGGCACCGGTAAACATGGTGGCTGCGCCAAACAGCATCAGTGCCTGGCTCCAGAGTTCACCTTCACCCAGGGACGGATTCAGGCGCGCCATCAGGTAAATACCGGCCTTGACCATGGTGGCCGAGTGCAGGAACGCGGAAACCGGGGTGGGTGCGGCCATGGCGTTAGGCAGCCAGAAATGGAAGGGTACCTGAGCCGATTTGGTGAACGTACCCGCCAGAATACAGATGACCGCTGCCGTGTAGAACGCATGCTCATGGAGGGCCATATCCGACGCCAGAATCTCTGACAGTGAATAGCTGCCGCTCATGATCGCCAGCAGTACCAGGCCCGCCATTAAAGCGAGGCCTCCCGCGACGGTTACAAACAGGCCCTGCAGTGCGCATTTGCGCGCTTCCATGTCTTCGTGATTGAAGCCGATCAGCATGTAGGAGGTGATGCTGGTCAGTTCCCAGAATACGAACAGGGTGATCAGGTTATCTGAAAGCACCAGCCCAAGCATGGACGCCATGAAGGACAGCATAATGACGAAGAAACGTGCCAGATATTTGTGGCCTGCAAGATAGGCGCCCGCATAAATGAGGATAAAGGTGCCGATGCCACTGATCAGCAGAGCAAATACCAGGGAGAGACCATCGACCAGGAAGTTGAGCGAGATATCCAGCCCGGGCATCCAGGCGTACTCCAGCACCAGCGATCCATTGGCCCGGACGTCCGGAATCAGGCTGGCAAAGTATACCGTGAGACTTGCGGGCAGGATGGCCAGCACCCAGCCAATATATCTGCCGCTGATCCGATGCAGTGCCGGTGCCACAATTGCCAGCAGAAACCCTGATAACACAGCCAGTAGCATGTTGAGATTGCGCTCCAGTCAGGCCCTTGAAAAGTCGGCTGGATCGCTCCGGGGCTGGAGACTGATCCTCAGGAAATGTTAATCGTTACCCTTTATTCAGACGCCTGAGAGACTATCCGACACCTTGATCAAAGGCAAGACAGGTTGCAGGCCGCCACAGTAAAAGGATAGACACCCAGATACGGTTTTGCAGAGTTGTTGGACCAGTAAAAACTCACACTATCCTGGGGCATTCAGAAATCACGGCGGTCCTGATAGGGCTTGTCCGGCAAACCGGAGTTCCGGGCCACGGCGATACGTTGATTGGCCCGGCCCAGCACCTTTTTCTGCAGTTTCGTTTCCCAGTCCAGCGCGACCTTGTCGGTGGCATTCCAGCTTCGGTTAAACAGCAATTTGCTGGCCGCCACCGCATCTGGTGAGCGCGCGGCCAACTCCCGGGCGAAGGCCATGGCTTCTGCCATCGGATCGTCGCAGGAACGGCTGACCAGGCCCATGGCTTTTGCTTCCGAGCCATTGAATCGCCGCGCAGTCATGGTCAGTTCCTTGGCAAGGTCAATGGGAACCAGTTCGCGCAGGGTGACTGTCAGGCTCATGTCCGGGATCAGGCCCCACTTGCTTTCCATAATGGAAAACTCACAGTCCGGCGTGGAGAACCGGAAGTCGGCACCCAGTGCCACCTGGAAGCCACCGCCGAAACAGTAGCCATGGGTGACGGCAATAACCGGCGCAGGTACATCCCGCCAGAGATAGCCCACATCCTGGGCCAGGTTGCTGATCCTGCGGCCTGGCTTGATCAACAGTTTGAGAAAGTTCACCGGATTCTTCGACACGGTTTTCACGTCCAGTCCCGAGCAGAAGGCTTCTCCGGCTCCGCGGAGGATGATAGCGCGCACACTGCGGTCTTTCCTGAGGGTTTTGGCGGCCCTGGTGATAGCCTCGAACATGGGCATGTCCAGGCCATTGTATTTCTCCGGCCTGTTCAGAGTTACGACAGCAATGCCGTTTTCAATATCGATCAGTACCCTTTCAGAATCGCTTGCGCTCATATCGTCGGTTCCGTGTCATACATTAGTCGTAGAGCGCTATGCTACCATGTTGCCTCCTTATGAGAACGTCCGCCAGAGACGAGATGACGAGATAAAGAGAGATCACATGACTGCAGCTTACCCCCATCTGCTCAAGCCTTTGGACCTGGGCTTCACCGAGCTGAAAAACCGCGTGCTTATGGGCTCCATGCATACCGGTCTGGAAGACCGCTTCTGGAATATTCACAAGCTCGCCCGTTATTTTGCCGAGCGCGCGGAGGGCGGCGTCGGGCTCATGGTTACCGGAGGTTTCTCGCCCAACTTTGTTGGCCAGCTTTCACCCCTGGCCTCTACCATGAATCATCGCGGTACGGCCCTCTTGCATCGCCATGTTACCAATGAAGTCCACGATGCTGGCGGCAAAATCTGTCTGCAACTGCTTCATGCCGGGCGATACGGTTACCAGCCCTTCAGCGTGTCGGCATCGGCAACCAAGGCGCCAATTACGCCTTTCAAGGCGCGGGCCCTGTCCACCAAAGGCGTGGACAAGCAGATCGATGATTTCGTCAGTGCCGCCAGACTGGCGAAACTGGCGCGCTACGATGGTGTTGAGGTGATGGGCTCTGAAGGCTATTTCATCAACCAGTTCCTGTGCGAGCGCACCAACAAGCGCACTGACAAGTGGGGTGGGCCGTTCGAGAACCGTATGCGGTTGCCCGTGGAAATTGTCCGCCGGATGCGGGAAGCGGTGGGCCCCGAGTTCATCATTATCTACCGCCTGTCAATGCTGGACCTGGTGGAAGGAGGGCAGACCTGGGATCAGGTGGTACAACTGGGCAAAGCCATTGAAAAGGCCGGTGCGACCATTATCAACACGGGCATCGGCTGGCACGAAGCCCGGGTGCCCACCATTGTAACTTCTGTGCCGCGGGGTGGTTTTGCCGACGTTACCGCCAAGTTCTATGGTGAAGTGGACATTCCCGTATGCACCACCAACCGCATCAATACTCCTGAGAAGGGCGAGGAAATTCTCGCAGCCGGCAAGGCCGACATGGTATCCATGGCACGGCCACTCCTGGCGGATTCGGAATTTGTTCGCAAGGCAGAGCAGAACCGCAGCGACGAAATCAATACCTGTATCGCCTGTAACCAGGCCTGCCTGGATCACGTGTTCCAGCTCAAGCGCGCATCCTGCCTGGTAAACCCGCGCGCCTGCCATGAGACCGAGCTGGTTCTTACAGTGGCGCCGATCAGCCGTCGTATTGCTGTGGTGGGTGCCGGCCCGGCCGGATTGGCTGCGGCTACCACCGCCGCCAAACGGGGGCACAAGGTGACGTTGTTCGAGGCGGACGACAGGATTGGTGGTCAGTTCAACTACGCCAAGCGCATTCCCGGTAAGGAAGAATTCTACGAGACACTGCGATACTACCAGCGCCAGATCGAGATTCTGGACATCGAGCTCAAACTCAATACCCGTGTGGACTCGGATTCACTCAGTGAAGCGGGGTTTGATGACGTCATCATCGCGACAGGTGTTAGGCCCCGGACGCCGAAGATTGAGGGTATCGATCACCCGAAAGTACTGGGTTATCTCGACGTGCTCCGCCACAACAAGCCCGTTGGCCAGTCTGTGGCCGTTATTGGGGCGGGCGGCATCGGTTTCGATGTCAGCGAGTTCCTGACCCACGACGCCAGCCATCATCCGGAGGGAGAGCAGGTCAGCGTTGCCGACTGGCAGGCGGAATGGGGTGTGGACCCGCAATTTGAAGGGCCGGGTGGGCTGGCGGAGCGCAAGCCGACATCATCACCGCGCAAGGTCTACCTGATGCAACGCAAGAGCAGCAAGGTGGGCGGTGGCCTGGGTAAAACCTCTGGCTGGGTTCACCGCAACAGTCTCAAACACCGCGATGTGGAGATGCTCCGGGGCTGCAGCTATGAAAAGATTGATGATGAGGGTCTGCACATCACCCTGTCGGACAAGGATGGCAAGGTCACTGAGAGCAAGGTGCTGGCGGTGGACAATGTGATTATTTGCGCAGGACAGGAGCCGTTCCGCACGTTGTTTGATGATCTGGTCAATCGCGGGATTCAGACTCACCTGATTGGCGGAGCCGATGTTGCGGAAGAGCTGGATGCCAAGCGGGCTATCCGCCAGGGTACGGAGGTGGCTGCCAGAATCTGACCGGGGGCGACAAATTTGGTCACAAAGTGATCGCCTTGATCAGTCAGTCTCTGAAGGCGGTCAGCTACTGTTACAGTTGCTGACCGCCCTTATCGAATGGCTTTCAGGGCCTCGCTGATTGCTTCGGCTTCAGCGGACAGAACGCGGTAGCGAAGGCTGTCTGCCTGCTGGCTGGCCCGTAGCAGCTGTTTCTGCTTCATGTCGTAGAGGCGGCTTAACAGATCGGACTGCTGGTTTTTCTGTAGTGCTGTCATGGTATTACCCTCCGCGGGAAATAACCTGTGTCAAAAAACTTTACGTTTGACGCAGCCTTTCGGCCTTGTACTGTAAACCAAGCATAACCCGGGCCAAATCGTCGTGTCGGTGCGCTATCGACCAAACCGGGCGCGATAAACACCGGGTGCCAAGCCAGTGTGTTTTCGGAACAGTCGGCTGAACGAGCTGACGTCCTCATAACCCACCATCCTCGTCACTTCCTCCACTGCCGCCCGTGAATTCTCCAGATGCTGCCGTGCCGCCTCGATTCTGAGAACCTGCAGATAACCGGTGGGTGTGTCCCCGGTCGCAGCCTTGAACCGGCGAATCAGTGACCGCTCCGTCAACCCCGCCAGCTCTGCAAGTTTCTGCAGTGTTACCGGCTCGGCATAATTCGCATCCAGCCAGTCCTGCAGCTTCAGAATCGCGGCATCCGAATGGTATCGGCGCGCCTGCAGGGCACCGTAGGGCGCCTGACTGGTCCGCCCGGCATCAATCACAAACGCCTTAGCCAGCTCCCGCGCCACCCTGGCCCCGGCAAAACGCTCCACCAGATAAACCCCCAGATCCCACCAGGCCATACCACCACCGGCGCAGGCAACATGCCCATCCACCGTAATCAGCTTGCTCGGCTGAAGGTCCACCCCCGGAAAACGCTGCCGGAACTGATTGCTGAACCCCCAGTGCGTCGTCGCCTGCCGCCCATCAAGCAACCCGGCTTCGGCCAGCAGAAACGCGCCGGTGCAGTTACTGGCGACACGAACCTGCCCGGTCGCTGCCTCCCGGAAGCCGCCGAGCCAGTCAATCAACCCGGAATTGGCTGCCAGCACCCGGTCAATCGGCGCCCCAATGGTCGGCACAATCACCAGATCCGCCTGCGGGTTGCCGGCAGGGTAGTCCCGCCAGTCCCCGTCCGCGAGCAGTGTAATCCCGTTGTTACACCGGCAGGGTTTGCCACCGTCGGTCAATAGCCGCGTCGTAAACTCAGGCTCTGGCGGGACGTCATTGATACGTGCCCAGGTCACACCTGCCAGCCGAAACAGATCAATAATGCCGGTAATAGCACTGGCAAGCGCGCCATCAAACCCGATAACAGAAACCGTTCGCATGCTCGCTCCGATGCAGGGTAATTGCGGGGGAAGGTTGTCCGGGACTGTCGGCAGCAGGGATGCTGCCGTCAAGCTTACATGGACGTATTAACAGCGTGTCCCGGACAACCTTCCCCCGTGATTGCCCGGCCGCCTGGAATCAAAAAATGGCGATATCAACCATGATTATGTCATTAACGCCGGTTTCAACAAAAACAACCGTATGAGAGGCTATGCACCATAAACAGGAGACTACCCCAATGACAGACACCCTGATTGACCGCCGCGACCTGGCGTTCCAACTCTACGAAGTACTCGACACCGAAAGCCTCAGCGAACGCGAACGCTTCAGCGAACACAACCGCGACACCTTCGACGCCGTCATCGAAACCGCGGATAAAATGGCCCGGGAAAAGTTCGCCACCCACAACAGTGCCGCCGACAAAGACGAGCCAAAGTTCGTGGATGGCCAGATAGAAATGCTTCCCCAGGTAAAAGAAGCCTTCGACGCTTACGCCAACGCCGGCTTTATTGCCGGCCGTTACGATTATGACCTTGGTGGCATGCAACTGCCGGAATCCGTTATGGCTGCTTGTAACGGGTTCTTCACCGCAGCCAATCCCGGCACAGCCGGCTATCCGTTCCTGACCACCGCCGCCGCCAACCTGATACGCGTGTTCGGCAATGATCAGCAGAAAAACACCTTCCTACCCCACATGCTCAGCGGCCGCTTCAGCGGTACCATGGCCCTGACCGAACCCCATGCCGGCTCCTCCCTGGCGGACATCCGAACCTCCGCATCGCCAACGGATGAAGGCCATTATCTGATCAAGGGCGCCAAGATCTACATCTCCGGTGGCGAGCAGTCCATCACCGAAAACATCGTTCATATGGTGCTGGCCAAGATCAAGGGCGCACCTGCGGGCGTAAAGGGAATTTCCCTGTTCATCGTGCCGAAATTCATTGTTGACGAAGAAGGCAATGCCAAAGAGCGCAACGGCGTGAACCTGGCGGGCCTGATTCACAAGCTGGGCTACCGGGGCACCACCTCCACCGCTCTCAGTTTTGGCGACGACGCTCCCTGCCATGGTTACCTGGTTGGCGAGCCCCACCAGGGCCTGAAGTACATGTTCCAGATGATGAACGAAGCCCGCGTTGGCGTTGGCTTTGGTGCCGCCGTCATAGGCTATCGCGGCTACATGCATAGCCTGGAGTATGCCAAGGACCGCCTGCAGGGCCGCAAGCCGTCGGAAAAGAACCCGGAAGCGCCCCAGGTACCCATTATCGAGCACGCCGACGTGCGCCGCATGCTGCTGGCCCAGAAAGCCTACAGTGAAGGCGGCCTGGCCCTGTGCCTCTATGGCGCACGGCTTATGGATGACCAGCACACCCATCCGGATGAGCAGAAGCGGGTGGAGGCCGGCAAGTTGCTGGATCTGCTGACCCCGGTCATCAAAGCCTGGCCATCCGAGTTCGGCCCGAAAGCCAACGACCTGGCGATCCAGGTCTATGGTGGTGCCGGCTACACCCGCGAATATCCGGTGGAGCAGTGCTGGCGCGACAACCGCCTGAATCCGATCCACGAAGGCACCAACGGCATCCAGGCGCTGGACCTGCTCGGGCGCAAGATCTGGCAGGACCAGAGTCACGGCCTGCAGCTGCTGATGCAGGAAATGCAAGTGGATCTGGAAGCGGCCACTACCGACCGCTGTCAGCAGTGGGCCCTGTCCCTGAGCGAAACCCTGCAGCAGGCGGTCAAGGTCACCCAGAGCCTTGGTAAATCGTTGATGTCGGAAGATCCGGACCGGGTTCTGGCCAACGCCTCCTGCTACCTCCACCTGTTCGGTCATATTATTGTGTCCTGGATGTGGCTACGCCAGGCCAACGCCGCCGCCAAGGCCCTGGGGTCAGCCAACAGTGATGACGAACGCAGCTTCTACCAGGGCAAACTCCAGGCAGCCCAGTATTTCTTCCACTGGGAATTGCCAACCGTGGCCCAGGACCTGGTGCTGCTGAGGAATCAGGACGACACCTGCATGAACATGAAGCCCGAGTGGTTCTAGTGTTGAGGTCGTACTAGTCGGCAAGCACGGTTCACCGGGGGCAGGGCAGCGTTGGCCTGCTCTCGGTTGCCGTCGCTGTGCCGGGGCGCAATGCCGCCATTCATTTTTATAGAATGTTTTGCAATAAAAAAACCATCCAACAGACAACTTTCATTGTCAGCGGTTAACGGAAACTCCCTCTCCCCACACCCCACTTTTCCTGAAGTTTCATGCCTGGCGCTTACAAAAGTGTTTCATGGTCATGTACATACAGGGACCAGTGTCTTTCTCTTTCTACATGATCATTCTGTTTACTCCTGGCTGGTTGGTTTCACCAGATAAAGACATGGCATTTTCGGCCACTTTAGCCGACGGCAAAGCCAATCAAGGCCATTGTTGGGTTCTGTAATCTCGGCGGCGAATGTGTGACTCACGTCACACAGAGGACCGTAACCTCAAATCAAGGGAGACTTAACGGAATGAGTACGCTGAGGAATATGTCGCCACTGGTAGCGTCAGGTTTGATGGCGATGCTGGCTTCGGGAATCGTTAATGCTGACGGTGTCCGGTACGATCGGGAATTGTCGGTCATGGGGGCCTATATTGAGCCCGATGACGACCGGACCGATGAATATGGCTCTGCAGTGCGGCTGATCTACGGCATACGGCTGGACAGACACTGGTGGGTTGAGCCCCAGGGCTTTGCCGGTACCATCGAAACCGGTAAATCAGGAGCCACGGATTACTATCAGCAGGGCCTGGGAGCGGATCTGAGCTACCGATTCTTCGATGGTGAGGAATTCACTCCCTACGGTCTGATTGGCGGCGGTGTCTCCAGGAACGACGTGGCGAACAACCCTTCAAATGAGTTTGGCGGCTTTGCCAATGTTGGCCTTGGCATCATGACGTCTGCCCTGACGCAATCCGGGCTCCGCATCCGCGGTGACGCCCGCTATTTCTACGACTCCTTTGACGATGGTCAGTCCGATATCCAGTTCAGCGTAGGTCTCACATTCCCGATTGGTGCCACCCGTACAAAGGTTGTTGAGAAGACGAGAGTGGTTGAACGCGAAGTGGTGGTAGAGAAAGACTTCGCAGACTCCGACAATGACGGTGTGGTCGATGGTGTTGACCAGTGTCCGAATACCCTGGAGGGCCTGGAAGTGGACTCGGTAGGTTGCGTCAAGACTGACCAGGAGCAGTCAGTGGTTCTGCTGGGGGTTACCTTTGACTTCAACTCCGATCGACTGACAGCCAACGCGCGGGACTTGCTGGTTCGTACAGCGGACGCTCTGAAAGGTCAGCCAGGGCTGAAAGTGGAGCTTGCCGGCCATACCGACAGTGTCGGAGCCGAGGAATACAATCGTGAACTCTCCCAGAGGCGGGCGGAATCAGTGCGCAACTATCTGATTGACCTCGGTGTATCGCCTGACCAGATGACTGCAACAGGCTATGGCGAGTCAGAGCCAGTGCGCAGTAATGAAACCGAAGAAGGTCGGGAGCGGAATCGCCGCGTTGAATTCAACGTGCTGTCACGCTGAGCTGTAGTAGTAATAGGAGCGACACAATGAAAACAAACCGAGTTAACTGGTACATGGCTGCCTTGGTGATGACTCTGCTGGCGCTGGCTGGTTGCAGATCCGATGGGGGGAGCATTTCCGAACAATTACTGGATGGTGACATTGGCCAACTGGATCAGGATGGCGACGGCGTGGTTAATAGTGATGACAACTGTCCCCTGGTGCCTAACCCCGACCAGCAGGATATGGATGGCGATGGCTTCGGTGATGCGTGCGATTCGGATATTGACGGTGACGGTGTCGACAATTCCCGTGATGTCTGCCCGCGCAATCCCGACCCGGACTGTACTGCCGCTGATGCAGACACCGACGGTGATGGGATAAGGGATCTGGATGATAACTGCCCTGATACCTACAACCCGGGTCAGGAAGACAGCGATGGTGACGGCGTAGGTGATGCTTGTGAGGACACAAACGACCGCGATGGCGACGGTGTTCCTGACAGTGAAGACAACTGTCCTGACACAGCCAACGCAAGTCAGACTGACACCGATGGCGATGGTATCGGTGATGCCTGTGACCCTGTGGACGACAGCGATCCCGCCACCGCGTATGCCTGTGGAACAGCGGCAAGTGCACCTTTCAAGCCGCTTCAGGCGCCCGATGCGATTGCAACTGGTGATACCTCGCTGCTGTGTCTGAACGGCTGTGTCGACGAGCCCGGGAATGTGGTTGACAGCAATTTCCTTAACTCCGCCACCATCAATGTGCCGCTTAACCTTGTCGGTACGGTTGATCTCGACGTCGTCGACAACGGACAAACCTATGAAGGGCCCAACAGATTGGGTGTGGCAATCACTGAGCCAGACCAGCTTCTGAGCCTGAGCCTGCTTGGCACCATTACCGTGACAACCGGTTTGAATGGCACAGAGCAGGAGAGCTTTACGGATCTGACGCTCGCGGACCTGGATCTGCTTGGACAGTTGAACGACAGCGATGCAGGTTTTCTGGTGTTCGATACTGTGGAGGACTTCAATGAGGTAACCGTGAGTGTCGGCGGCATCGATGTGCTGGTTCAGTTAGGTGTTATCGCCGTCTGTGCCAGTGAAAATGCACTCTAACGGATAGCAGTGCCATCCGGTTGGTGGTCTGTATCGGGCCCGGAAGCTTGTGCCCGATACAGACAACCACCACAGATCAGGCAGCCTCAGAGTCGCTGCCGTCCCGCCGCGCCTTTGCCTCAGCGGCTACCTCGGCCGCGTAATCGGCGTATTTGGCCATCAACTCCTCCTTGCGGTCAGGGTCCCAGTTGATCTTGCTCAGGTCACCCTCGTAGTGATCAATCACCCGCTTATCCATGGTTTCATACCACCACTGCGGCAGATAGGCCGGCAGCAGCATCGATGCGTAACCGCCCGGCAACTGAGGTGCCTTTTCGAAGTGACGGAGCGCCTGGAAGCTGCGCTGAGGGTGTGCATGATGATCCGAATGCCGCTGCAACTGATACAGGAACAGGTTGGTTACAATATGATTGCTGTTCCAGCTGTGCTCCGGCTGGGTGCGTTCATACTTGCCGTTCCTGTCTTTCTGGCGCAACAGGCCATAGTGCTCGATATAATTCACGCTCTCCAGCAGGCTGGCGCCATACACCGCCTGGGCGGCCAGGAACGGCACAGCCCGTGGCCCACAGACCAGGGTCGTTGCGCCAAAGAAACCGGCGCTCATGGCCCAGCCCTGAAGCAGCTCATTGTCCAGGCTCCAGAAACCTTTGCCTTTCCGCGCAAGCCTTGCCTTCTCAATCTGGGTGGATGACTTGATGCCTCCCACCACAGTACGGGGCAGGAACTTCCAGAAACTTTCACCCATCCGGCTGCTGGCGGGATCCTCCGGTGTGGCTACTCTCTTGTGGTGGCCAAAGTTGTGCTCGACAACAAAGTGGGTGTATCCGGTTGGCGCCAGGGCGGCCATTGCCAGCAGTTTGTTCAGCCTGTTGGATTTGTGTCCGAGCTCATGGGCCGTGTTGATACCCACGCCATTGATTGCGCCAACGGTAAGCGTCAGGCCAATTCTGTCCTCCAGAGGCGTGTTTTTGCGGCTGGCCAGCCAGGCGCCCATGAAAGTCATGGCGTATTGGGTGGGAATGAAAGCCTTCACGATCCTGTCGTAGTACCTGTCCTGCTCCAGAGTTTTCACGGCAGATTCTGGTGGGTTGCTCTGGTCTTCGCCTATGGCCCGATCGAGTGCCGGGATAACGCCATGTACCAGTGCGGGGCCGGTCCAGGCCAGGGCTTTGAGCTTTTTCGGGGCCAGGGCGTAGCCTGTCAGGGCAGCTAGCCCGATGCCTGGCAGGGCAGGGCCCAGAAGCCACATGTACCGCTTGGGATCCTTCCAGGTTCTGGTTTGAGCTTCTTCTGCCGGCGAGGTGACTCTGTGCGATTCCAGGTTTTCACGGGTCTTTGCGTTCATGGTTTTCTCCCATTTAATGCGCGTACCTGAAATTTATGTCGGACAATCGGACAATGCAACGGGCGGCAGTATGAGTGAAGCAGCTTGGCGCAAAATGACAAGTGCGCTCGCCTTTGGCGAAAACCCGTTTTCTGAGCCACACTTCACGAAAGGCAAGAAGCTGACAACAAGGAACCACCAGTCATGTCGACCCCATCCTCCGCTACGGCCTCGTGCCGGGTTCAGGGAATGCTTCGGGAGTACCTGGGTTCAGGCAAGCTGACCGAAGTGGTCTATCGGGACAGTGCCGGCCAGATTTTCATGGTGCATGATGTTATTCGCGATCTCTTCAGCCGGGCCGGGCAGGACTTTTTGCTGCTCGGCCGAGGTACCATGCTGTCGTTTGATCACGTCATCACCATTGATGGCCAGTTGCTGGCAGACAATGCTGGCTAACCAAAGCTTAATACCCCGGTAATTGCGTTTCCGCTGGCCCCGGCCTTACTCTGTGCCTCGTCGTAAATACATACCAGAATAGGGACGTGGTTATGAACAAGCTGACACTGAGTGCGCTGGCATTGCTGATGACGCTGGGCCTTGCCGCCTGCAGCCAGGACGACAACGAAGGAGCAGACTTTGAGGAAGCCGGCGATAACATCGAAGAAATGGCGGACGATGCCGGCGATGCCGTAGAAGAGACATATGAAGACGCCACTGGCCAGAACGACAGCGCCTGGGATGAAACCAAGGATGCTGCCGAAGACGCCGGTGAGGAAACTGGCGAGGCCGTTGAAGAAGCCGGTGAAGAAATGGGAGAAGCTGCCGAGGAGGCAGGTGATTCCATGAACGGCGGTTACTAGGACGCATCCGGGGTAAACTGATTGTCCCCGACGACGCACATGGTCGCCAGAAGAGTCTGCCCCTGACCGGGCAGGCTCTTTTTTTGTCTGTAAAAAAAGGTTAAAGGAACTGACTTCTGGCTGTCTGCAATCTGTCACTTATGCCATCAACAATGGTGTCTCGGAAATACCAATAAACCACCCGAGAGAGACAGGACCATGGCAAAGCATGATCTGGATCCGAACTATCTGGATCCCAATTACGAGCCAGTTGTAAACCACTCTGACAATACTTCCTTTGCACATGTGCTGCAGGCACGGATGCAGCGACGTACCCTGATGAAAGGCAGCGTTGGCGCAGCCCTGGCTGGTGTTATGGGCATGGGGCTCGCAGGCTGTTCCGACAGCGACAATGATGATAACGGCAGTGCTGGCGGCAGCGCCCAGTCAGACACCGAACTCGGGTTCAAGCCGGTTGCGGTTTCCAACGAAAACCGTGTTGTGGTTCCGGAAGGTTATTCTGCCCAGACCTTTGTGCCCTGGGGAACGCCCATTACCGGAGACTATCCGGAATACCGGCCTGACGGTACCAATACCGGTGCTGATCAGGAAAATCAGGTCGGCATGCATCACGACGGTTTGCACTTTTTTCCGATCGACCAGAGAGCTGGTGGTAACAGCTCAACGGAAGGCCTGCTGGTGATGAACCACGAGTACATCAACCAGAGTGCACTGCATGCCAATGGCCCGACTAAAGCTGTTGATAACGGCGGCGTTCGGCCGGTAGATGAGGTTCGCAAGGAAGTTGCAGCGCACGGTGTTTCAGTGATTCACATCAAGCGTGACAGCAACGGCACGTGGGATGTCGTGTTTGGCAGCCCTTTCAATCGACGCATTACCGGTAACACCGAAATGGATATTCGTGGCCCGGCCCGCGGCTACAGCAAGCTGGTCACCGTTTACAGCCCGACCGGCACCGAAACACGCGGTACTCTGAACAATTGCGCGATGGGTCCGACACCGTGGGGAACCTACCTCACGGCGGAGGAAAACTGGCATGGTTACTTTGCTACTGCCGATGCTCAGCGCCCCCGTGAATATGAGAGACATGGCGTAAACGACAACTCACGCTATGACTGGGAACTGGCTGATACGGATGCTGACGAATACATGCGCTTCAACGTTTCAACCATGGGTGCTTCTGCCGCCGAGGATTATCGGAACGAAGCAAACACCTATGGCTACATGGTTGAGATTGATCCTTTCACTCCCGAGAGCAAGCCTCAGAAAAGGACCGCTCTGGGCCGTTTCGGCCATGAGGGTGTGATCTTCGCGCCTGCAAAAGAGGGTGAGCCGGTGGTCTGCTATTCCGGTGATGACTCCCGTTTCGAATACATCTATAAATTTGTCTCTTCCAAGTCCTATCATGCGGCAACGGCAGGAGGGTACCTTCTGGATGAGGGTACGCTATACGTAGCCCGATTCAACGACGACGGTTCCGGTGACTGGCTGGCACTGGATCTCAAGGACGCAGAATTTGCCAGTAAGGTTTCTGCGGCGCAAGGCACCATGGTGGGCGACATCCAGTTTGACGGATTCGAGAACCAGGCTGACGTTCTGGTGAATACCCGTCTCGCCGCGGATATCGCCGGAGCTACCACAATGGACCGCCCTGAGTGGGGTGCTATCGATCCGAAAACCGGTGATGTTTACTTCACGCTGACCAACAACAGCAATCGTGGCAAGGAAGGCTATGACGATGTTAATGCCGCCAACCCGATCGTTGAAAATGCCACTGGCCATATTATCCGTTGGACAGAGGCTGGAAGTGATCACACCGCCACCAGTTTCGACTGGGACATATTCGTGTTCGCCGGGGAGCAGGGAACAGAAACCGTGGTTGACGGAGAGGCCGTTATTACGCTGGACGATACCAACATCTTCAACAGCCCGGACGGTCTCTGGTTCGACTACAACGGACGCCTGTGGATTCAGACCGATGGTAGTTGGGCACCGCCGTATGAGAACAACATGATGCTGGCCGCCAATCCGGTTACCCGTGAGATCAAGCGATTCTTTGTTGGCCCCCAGAACTGTGAAGTGACGGGTGTTGTGACAACCCCGGACGTGAAAACCATGTTTGTGAATATCCAGCATCCGCGGGGGAACTGGCCTGATCCATCCGAGGACCGCCCCAGAGATGCGACAGTGATCGTCACCAGAGATGACGGAGGTGTTGTCGGCGCCTGACCCACGCAGTTTGCTGGCAGTACCTGAACGCAACCCGGATTCTTCTGCTGGAAGTCTCCGGGTTGCGTTTTTTTTGTTTCAGATTTGTAGCAACCTGCCGAAAAACAATGATGAGTGAACTAAAGTAGCAGTTATTAATACAGATCAATTCATTACTCTCACCAATGGCATTCAATAAAAGATGCATTCACTAATAATGATAACAACGAGGTGGCTATGGGCTTTTTCAGTCGACCTGTTTTGTTCATGGGGGTATCAGTTGCAGTGGCCGTTGCCGTCACAGCGGCGTTGGGGGCGCCATTGATAGGGCTGGATGGTTCTTCGGTTCTGGCGGGTCTGGTTCTTGGCCTGATCGTCGCCACTGCTTATCTGGTATTGCGAGTACTTGAACCAGTCGAGCGTTCTATCAAGCAGCTGAATGAAGGGGAGTTGGCTGATGACAGTCCCCTGGGTCAACAGTGTAAGGGGCTTCTTGCCGAGGCCAGGGCCGGCCGTGCCCTGATTGAGGCGCTGTCCGGCAGTGCGGATAAAAGCGCCATTTCAGCGGCCCAGGTGTCTTTTGCGGCGGATCAGTTAAAGGTCCGTCTGGATCGCCAGGTCACTGAAACCGCACAGATGTCGGAGTATGCGGTGCAGATCACGGAGAGTGTCCGTGAGTCCGCCCAGCAGGCTACCGATGCCGCCACTATGGCCATGCAGAATCGTCAGGTGAGCGTGGAAGGTCGAGAAGCGCTGACAGCTGCCATTGACAGCGTTCGGGCCGTGCACGAGCAGTCCAGTGAGAACCTGCGGCTGATCCAGGAACTGAATGAAAAATCCAACAAGATTCAGGGGGTGACCACCACTATTCAGGGAATTGCAGAGCAGACTAATCTGTTGGCCCTGAATGCGGCAATTGAAGCAGCCCGAGCGGGCGACCAGGGGCGCGGGTTTGCCGTGGTTGCCGATGAAGTCAGGCAGTTGGCCGGTCGAACCGCACAGGCAACCGGGGAAGTTGCCGAAACACTCCAGGAAGTGAGGTCAGACACCTCGCTGATCGTCGCACGGATCGAGGACCTTGCCAAAAGCGTAGAGGCTGGCCTGGATTCCGTTGAAAGCGTTGGCGAACGCCTGGATCAGATCCGCGATCAATCCGATCGTGTCCAGCAACAGGTGGCACGTATTGCCGAGATTGACCAGAATAATGAGCAGAGTCTGCAACAGGTGTCCTCGGCGATTGAAACGGTACGAGACCAGATCACAGAAAGCGATTCCAGTGTGACCTCCCTTGCCGAACAGGCGGCGACTCTGATGGAGCTGGCAGAAGAAGCCAATGCCGCGTTTGCGCTGAACAGCGATGAAAGCTATCACCGGCCCTTCTATGATCAGGCACGTGAGGGGGCAGACCGGATTGGCAAACTTTTCGAACAGGCCGTTCGTGACGGACAGTTGTCAGAGAGTGCCCTGTTCGACAAGAAAAGAGAGCCTATCCCGAATACCGATCCCCAGAAGTACTCCAGCAGTTTTGACCGGTTTACTGACCAGCAGCTTCCCTCTGTACAGGAGGCGGTCAAGTCAGCTGATCCTGCCCTGGTGTATGCAATTGCCATAGCGCCCGATGGCTATGTACCTACTCATAACCGTGAATTTGCCCATGCACCAACCGGTGACCCGAAAATCGATCTGGTAAAGAGTCGCAGCAAGCGCCTGTTCAACGACCGCACCGGCGCCCGTTGTGGCAATCACACCCAGAGCATGCTGTTGCAGACCTACCGCAGGGACACCGGGGAGATCATGCATGATCTGTCGGTTCCGATTTACGTAAACGGTAAGCACTGGGGTGGTTTCCGTGTGGGTTATAAGCCCAACAGTCGCTGATTGGCCTCAGTTTTCGGGCCGGGTTGCTGTGGTACACTTTTGGTGCCCAGTTAAAGGAGAATCCCGTGCCCGAGTCTGAATACATTCCCGCCAATGAGGACCCGCTGGACCGCCGTGAGGAGCCGGGGCGCAACCTGGCCGTTCTGGTCTATATCCTTCAGGCACTATCGTTTTTTGTGGGAGGCATTACCGGCCTGGCTGGCGTCATCATCAACTACGTCAAGCTTGACGACGTCCGGGACACCTGGATAGAGCCACATTTCCGCTGGCAGATCCGTACGTTCTGGATAGGGCTGTTGTGGACCGTCGTCGGCATTGTGACTACCCCCCTGATTATCGGGTGGTTCGTGTTGCTGGGTATATCCATCTGGATAATCTACCGCATCGTCAAAGGCGCCCTGGCACTGAACGATGGGAAAGCGCCGTTGTAGTGGTCACCGGCAATGGCTCCTTTCTGTCCCGGCACCTGGCGCGCCGGGACAGAAAGTGCATTCAGAGAGGGCCTACGTAGTTCAGGAAAGACAGGCTCAGAGAGAAGAAAATCAATGCGAAGGCCACCCTGGCCCGGCGATGGGGTGGCACCAGGTTGTTGCCGTGAGCAGTTCCGGGTTCGCGCCTACCGTTCATGATGTCGCCACCATCAACGATTGCTCAACAATTCTGGCTTCAACGCAGAGACCGCAGTTCGTCCTGCTGCATTGGGCTGCGTCGTGGAGGTGCATCCGCCCCGGCTGCCCTGGAAGCCGCGAATTTAGACCCTTGAAGACCTTGATGTGGCCATTGAGAGCCCTGGAGGCCTTCTCGGGTGTGTCGAATGGGCCAAGATCTGACTGTTCGCGGGTCAGAGCGTACCAACCATACAAGGTATGGATCAGCCGGCCCTGGTGTTTACTGGGTATTGGTGTGTCTGTTCGCATAGCTCTGCCTCTGTTTGCAACGACTGCGCAGTGGTGGAACGACACGTCCCTGTTTTATTATCCCGGTGCCAGGTTTCCGTGTTGGTGATTATGGCACTTCACGTAAGATGCACCAGAATGGTTCCAATAACATTGCTTTTTGTGACGCATGTCTCAGTCGTGCAGGTCAATCTGAAGTCACTTCCTTCAGCCGCAGCGCACTCAGCATGCCAGCAAACCCCATAAGGCCCAGTACTACAATGACCGCCACATCGGATACCAGTGAGACCAGAGCTGTGAGGCCACCAACCAGCAGGAGCAGGCCGCCGATTACGGTATTGCTTACAGCCGTATAGTCGGTTCGTTTATTACCTCCCGCCATATCCACAAGATAGGTTTTTCTGCCCAGCCGAACACCAGCATGAGCAACGTTCAGAACGAAGAAAGCGACCGGGTAGAACCAGACGCTGCCTATTCCAGTTCCGAAGATCGTTGCAGTGGTGCCCACCACCAGGCAAACCCCGCTGGCTATGGCGGCACCACGAATCATGACCTTCCGGCTTGAGGTGTCTGCAGCCCAACCCCAGAAACTGGCACTGAGCGAGCTGGCGAGACTGCTGGCCAGCAGAAAGAAACCCAGCATCCAGCCGATATCAGACTCTTTTTGAGCAAGAACCACAAAATACGGTGAGGCAAGGGCTGAAGAGAGAAGCAGCGCCCGGGTAATCACGAAGTTCCGGAACGGCACGTTATCGCGGAGCAGGGAAAGGCTCCTTAACGCTTCTTCCATGGCATTTCCACCACCACCGGTTTCGCCTTCGTATTCCTTTACCCCGGCAAAGAGCACGCCGGCGATCACCCAGAGAGCGGCTGCCAAAAGCAAAAGGACGGTAAAAAAGGCGATGGTGGGATCTCCACGGTCCCAGAACAGCAGGGCCGTCAGAACCACGGTGGCGCTACCTCCGATCGTGGAGGCCAGCCCGGAGAGCCGGCCACGACGGGTTTTCGGAATACATTTACCCTGAACGTCCTTCATGGACACGGAGCAGAATCCGCGGGCCAGTGAAAACACAATAAGTGAAGCGACGACGCCACTTCCGGCGGCATACCCCTCCAGGAACCACACGCTTGCTGCCATGGCTACGACACTGGCCGCCTGGCCAAAACTTCCCAGGGTCCAGAACCATTTGCGAACGGCCTGGCGCCGGACCCAGGCCGCGATAACCATTTGCGGCACCATGGAGCCGGATTCCCGGATAGGTACCAGCCAGGCAACCAGCGCAGGGGCGCCAATCGCGCTCAGAAGCCAGGCCAGCACGGTTTTGGGGCTGATCAGCAGATCGCCCAGCTTGGTCAGGACGTTGCTACCCAGAATCAGGAAAAAGTTACGGGGCACCTCCTGGCAGGCCTCCGCCGGGATATCCTTGCAGACCCGTGCGTCTTCCTCATTTGCAATCAGGCGATAGAGCTGATCAATAGTGTCCCTGTTGCGGTTGTTGCCAGCCAAGGTACTTTCCTCCGGAAAATATTTAATGCAAGGATACCAGTAACTTCGGGCAGCCTCGAAGACCGAAAATATTTGCCATGGAGGATGGACCTGTAGCCTAATGGTTTTTCAATGTTCAGGAGTCTGGAATGCTGAGTTATCTCCACGCTTTTCACGCCGGTAATTTTGCCGATATCCAGAAGCATTCTGCATTGGTCCTGGCAATGCGAATGATGCAGTCCAAACCCTCGGCTATTGCCTGCTTTGATACCCATGCGGGCAGTGCCAGCTATGACCTTGACAGCGAGAGGGCGCTGAAGACGCGGGAAGCGGCCTCTGGAGTCCAGCGGGTCTGGCCCTTTCGTGCGCATCTGGGGTCTGACGACTGGCAGGCCATGTTGGATGAACTGGCCTCAGGTGAAGGTGCAAACGGGCAACTGCAGCAGTACCCGGGTTCACCGCGCTGGTTATGCCGTTACCTTCGTCAGCAGGACAGTCTTACGGCGTTTGAGCTGCATCCTGCAGAGGGCGATACCCTGGCCCGGTGGGCTGCCGGACGTTCCGGCATCAGGGTCCTACAGGAAGACGGGCTGAAGGGATTACTCCGCCACCTGCCGCCCAGGCAGCCAAGACTGTTAGTGCTGATCGATCCCTCCTATGAGGTCAAGAGCGATTATGAGGAGGTTGCACAGACACTTTCGCGGGCCTGGCAGAAATGTCGGCACGGGGTGTACCTGATCTGGTATCCGATACTGGCGGGCAGGCCTGACGAGCGGCTGAAGAGTGCGATATCCGAGGGTGCCGTCCGCAAGGTACTCTGTAATGAAATTACGCTGGATCAGCCGCCTGAACGTGGCATGTCCGGGTCGGGAATGCTAGTGGTTAATCCGCCCTGGGGATTTGATGGCCGACTTGCCGCGATGATGCAGGCCATTTCTGATGATGAGTGCCTGGGTATTACGTCAACGGTGGAATGGCTGGTGCCCGAGTAATGTTACTGGTCTGTTGAAGCGGGTGTGGGCGTTTTCGCTTCTGCTTCGCGGACCAGGGTCAGAAGCCGGTCGAGAATCCTCTCTCCGCGCTCACCCGCAATACGGGCATAGCTGTCGCGAACTGGCAGGCTTGCCTTGCGAAACCGCTCGCGCTCCTCTTCCGTCAGCTCAACCATGTTGATGTTGCTGTTTTCCCTGATGGTTTCAAGGCGTCGGGCATTGAGTTCCGCCTGTACCTCGTAAGCCAGGGGGGCAACCTCATCAAGGGCATTTTCCAGCCACTCCCGCTGATCCTCGGGAAGGCCATCAAACCAGCTCCTGTTTGAAACCACCGAGGTAACGAACTGGGCCGGTCTTGCGAATGTCATGGTGTTCTGGACTTCGTAAAACCCCATCTCCTCAATGGCAAAGACCGGGTTGGCCTGCCCGTCGATACGGCGTAACTGGAGATCACTGTATACCTGGGAAAACGGGGTAGGGGTGGGGGTTGCGCCATAGGCCCTATAGGATTCCGCTGCGATTTCCGACGTCATGGTGCGGATTGCAAGACCGTCGAAATCTTCAGGTCTCTTCAGGGGTTTGTTTGCCGTCCACACGATCCAGCCCTCAGGCACGAAACCGAGAAGCTTGAGGTTCTGCTCCCCGTAGGGTTCGCGAAACAGCTGCACCAGTTCTTCACTGGCAAGAATGTCACGGTTTACATTCTCGTCGTCTGACAACAGGTAATGGAGCGTGAATACCCCAACCTCGGGAATCACATCGGCCAGGTGGCCGGGTGAGGCGAAGGCCAGATGAACCGAGCCTTCCCGGGCCAGGTCGGTCAGTTGAAGGGAGGTGCCGATAGATCCATAGGGAAAGATATCAATAACAATGTTGCCATCCGAGATGCTCTCGATCCGGTCCTTGAGTTCCAGGGCGTAACGGTGCTGTACACTGCCTTCAATTTCCTCAAGCGCGAAGCGCCAGGTTACAGGGTAGGAGGATTTTTCATCCCTGTCGCTGCCCGTTACCGTATCCGGGCTGTCTGAGCAACCTGCCAGCAAAAGCATCACCATCCCAAGCAATGGGGTTAGCCCGCGGCAGAGTCTTCGCATGTCCTGTCTCCGTTGATATCTGCAAAACAATGCAGACAAGGTACCACAATCAATGGCTGTTATGGACGTCGATCCCCCTCCATAACCAGAAAGGCCCTGCCGAAGCAGGGCCTTACCAATAAACGACCGCAGGGTGGTGCTTACATCAGGGCGTCGACACGGTTACGTACCTGTGGCTCGCTATTGTAAGCGGTTGCGATGGAATTGTAGGTGGGGATATCCATACCGGCATCCTCAATCACCGTCACCATTTCATCGTTGGCTTCCATTTGCAGTTCCTGAGCCTTTTGCTGTGAATCAGCCGCCTCGATTTTCTCCATGTATTCGTCCCGGATATCGTTGATGCCTTCCTGGGCTTCGACGAACTGCTTCAGCTCCTGATCGGAGAAGTTGGTACTCTGCGAGCCTGCGGCTGCCGGATCGCTGTAACCACCATCAGTATCGGCAGACTCAGGGTTCTGCTGGCTTTCCTGAGCAATTGCAGGGCCGGCGGCAAGCAGTGCCAGGGATGCGGTCAGTGAAACGAGAAGCTTGTTCATAACTCTCTCCTTCTGGTTTGGGGGATTGCATTGGCTTTTTGCGTGCAATCATGCGTTAAAAGGAACCTGGTTCCTAGAGTGCTATCTACCACCAATCAAGGTCTGTGCCAGTTTTTGTAATTTGATAAAATATTGCAAAAACAATGAGTTATGGAAATTCTCTGTTACCGGCATGTAATGTGGCTTGTGGCTAAATGTCACATGTGGCATACCTGCGTGACAGTTTGTCGGAGTGGGTTATGAAAACGCCTGTATCAAGAGCGCGGGAAATGTTCCGTTCGCTACGCCTGACCCTGGTACTGAGCATTGTTGTGCCGCTGATGGTGTTCAGCGGTGTGGCTATCTACCTTGGCCTGGGGGCGGTGGAACAGAACCTGAATGAACGTTTGCGGGAGGATCTGGAACTTGTCGCACGGGCCGTCAGCGGCCCGCTTTCCCAGGCTATGTCTGATGGCGATGAGATCGTCATGGGAGAATCCCTCAAATCCATATTCCGCATTGGCCGTGTGTTTGGTGCTTCTGTTTTTGATGAAGCCGGACAGCATATTGCCAGCCTGGGCGTGGCGGATAGCGATGTGACTCGCAGCGACAGTGCCGAACGGGCAATTGCCAGTGGCGAACTCGACGGTGCTTTTCGTCGCGTTGACGGCGTATCTGTATTCTCGCAATTCACTCCACTGGTTGCTGCGGACGGACGAATCCAGGGGTTATTGCAGGTAACCCGTAAACGCAGTGATTTTCACGAGCTGGTTGCGTCCAGCCGCATCTGGGCGGTCAGCATCTGGTCGGTGGTGTCCCTGATGGTCATTCTGGTTGTGGTTCTGGGTCACTATGGCGCGGTAGGCCGCCACGTCAGCCGGCTCCTCAACATTATGGGAAGGATGGCGCCCGGACACTGGCAGGTTGATGACATGCCTGCCGGGCCCCGTGAACTGCGCCAGATCCATGAGGGGTTGCAGGATATGGGGGCCCGCATGACCGTTGCGGAAAAAGAAATCCGCGAGAGTGTAGAGCGTGAGCAGGAGTTGTCGGAGCAGCTGAAATACCAGGAAAAGGTTGCCATGATTGGCCGCGTGGCGGGGGGCGTTGCCCACGAGTTGGGCGCGCCGCTGAATGTCATTCAGGGCCGGGCCAATATCCTCAGGCGGGGGGACATGGCCGAAAATGACCGACGACACCTGAAGGATATCGAGCATCAGGTCGAGCGGATGACGCTGATTATCCAGCAACTGCTTGACTGTTTTCGCCATGTGCCAGACTCCCGGCGGCAGACGGACCTGGTGGCTACGGTCAGGGACCTGACGAGCCGTATTGGCGAGGAGCCCCGGTGTCAGGGAGTTGAAATCCGGACGGATATTCCATTTGATCAAGCAGCGATACTGGCGGAACCAACACGCCTGGAAATGGCGTGTCTGAATATTATCCGCAATGCCTGCCAGGCTGCCCAGTCACGGGTAACGGTGTCGGTGCTGGGACATGAAGGATTCTGGGAGCTGCGAGTAGACGACGACGGCCCGGGCATCACCCCGTCATTACGTGAACGGATTTTCGAGCCTTTTTTCAGTACCCGGGCGGCTGGCGAAGGTACCGGGTTGGGGCTGGCCGTGGTCGGCAGTGTTCTCAAGGAGCATGGCGGCCGGGTCGATATCGGATCAAATCCGCAGGGCGGGTGTCGCATGTCGACCTTCTGGCCGGTCTTCGGGCGCAGTGAGCATTCCAAGGAGAACCACCATGAACACTAGGCCGGCATCAATCCTGTTGGTTGAGGATGACGCCAGTTTGCGAATGCTCCTGTCGGAGGAGCTTGAGGTGGATGGCTACCAGGTCCGCTGCGCAGGCACTGTTGAGGAAGGATCCCAGAAGGGGAGGGAATGGCGCCCCGATCTGATCGTATCAGATCTCCGGTTACCGGATGGCGACGGTCTTGCGATACTCCGGCAGCTTCAGGCCGAGGGACACTCCGTACCCTTTATCATCATCACTGCCTTTGGCACGGTTGATCAGGCTGTGGAGGCATTGAAGGCCGGCGCTGATGACTTCCTCACCAAACCATTGTCCACCGATCACCTGCGGCTGAAGATCAAGCGGTTGCTGGCCCATGCGGCAGTGACCAGTGAACTGGCACGCTATAAATCACAGGGTGCGGGTGATGTGTCACTGGGACTCGTGGGTGAAAGCCGTGCGATGGAACAGCTCCGGACCGAGATCCGGCAGGTGGCTCGCAGCGGGGCGGCGGTTCTGGTGAGCGGGGAAAGCGGCACCGGCAAGGAATTGGTGGCCAGGGCGATCCATCAGGAAAGCGATCGCAATCAGGGGCCGTTCATACCGGTAAACTGTGCGGGTATCCCCCAGGAATTGATGGAAAGCGAATTCTTCGGCCATGAAGCTGGGGCGTTCACCGGTGCCAAGTCTGTCCGCCGGGGGCTGTTTGCGGAAGCCCATGGTGGCACCCTGTTGCTGGACGAGATCGGCGAGATGCCGCTGGCGCTTCAGGCAAAATTGTTGCGGGTCCTGCAGGAGGGCACCATCAAACCGGTCGGGGCTGACCAGGAAGAATCGGTGGATGTTCGAATCATTGCTGCAACCCATCAGGATCTCGTCAAGGCCGTGGAGCAGGGCAGTTTTCGGGAGGATCTCTATTACCGCCTGGAAACCCTGACTCTGCTGGTGCCGCCACTGAGGGAGCGGGGTGACGACGTGGATCTTCTTGCCATGCATTTTCTGCGGGATTCGGCGCGGCGCCACAACCGTGGGTTCCTGCAACTGAGCGAAGTGGCGTCGCGCATACTGTCCGACTACCCGTTTCCCGGTAATGTCCGGGAGCTGGCCAGCGCCATTGAGCGGGCGGTAACCTTCTGTGATGGCGATACCATACTGCCGGAACATCTGCCGGCCCGCGTGCGCAAACGCCAGACAGGTACCGCCGAAGCAAGGCCGGCATTGCCCGCCGGTAACCTGGCGGACTGGCCCACGCTGGACCAGGTGCAGCGGGATTATGCTGCACGTGTCATTGATGCGGTGGAGGGGAACAAACGGCGTGCCGCCCAGATACTGGGTGTGAATCGCCGCACTCTTTATCGATGGCTGGATGCTGACAAGGACAATGCCGGTGACTAACCAGAAACAGGCAATGCTCTATGGTCTGGGAACGGTGTTGCTCTGGTCCACGGTGGCGACGGCGTTCAAACTGTCGCTGCGGGAGTTGACTCCGGTCCAGATGTTATTTGTGGCCTGTTCCGCATCGGTGGTGGTGATGGCGTTGATCCTGGTCGCCCAGCGCCGTTGGCACCTGGTGTTCCAACTGACCCGCGCCCAGTATCTTCAATCCATGGGCATGGGGCTGATCAACCCGTGCCTGTACTACTTTCTTCTGTTTGGCGCCTTTGACCGGCTGCCCGCTCAGGAAGCACAGCCTCTCAACTACACTTGGGCACTGGTACTGGCCTATCTGTCAGTGCCGTTTCTGGGGCAGCGATTGCGGCGTGCGGATATCATTGCGGGGCTGGTCTGCTATAGCGGTGTGGTGGTCATTGCCACGCGCGGTGATGTCCTGTCGCTGACCTTTTCCGACCCGCTTGGAGTGGCGTTTGCGATTGGCAGCACACTGGTCTGGGCTTCCTACTGGATTATTGCCACACGGGACACCCGGGATCCAGTGGTGGGTCTGTTTCTGAACTTTCTCTGTGCTTTGCCAGTGATTGCGGTCATATGTGGGCTTACAGATGGTCTCAGCTTCAGTCCCACAATGGGGCTGGCTGCCGCCACTTACGTGGGCGTGTTCGAGATGGGAGTTGCGTTTGTTCTCTGGTCCTATGCCATGAAAAAAGCCGAAAATACCTCCCGGGTGAGCAATCTGATCTTCATCTCCCCGTTCCTGTCACTGGTGTTTATCTATTTCATTCTGGGAGAAATCATTCTGCCTTCCACCTATGTCGGCCTGGTACTGATTGTTGCCGGGTTGTGGATTCAGCAACGGAAGGCCCGGGAAAAAATGGTCAGGGCGTCGTCTGCATGAGCCAATGGTTTATCTACATGGTGCGGACTGCCAAAGGGTCCCTGTACACGGGAATCACAACGGATGTAGAGCGACGCATTGCCGAGCATCAGGCAGGTGCACCAAAGGGTGCCCGCAGCCTTCGGGGTAAGGGGCCCCTGGAGTTGGCCTTTGCCGCCTGCGCCAGTGACAGGTCCACCGCTTCGAAGCTGGAATGGCAGTTGAAACAGTGGCCGCGAAAACACAAGGAGGCATTGATTCGCGGGGAGGTATCACTCTCCGCCATCACCGACAGCGATAAAACCACAGAGTCAGGTTGTTAGATGCTGGCGGATGAACGCCCCTGCGGTTTTCAGGGCATCGGTTGCGCGGTCCAGTTGGCCGGCATGCACCTGGAATACATGCCAGAGGCTGTTGTAGATTTCCAGGCGGGCCTCAACGTTGTCCCGGTCGGCCGCGTCCGCCAGGCGCTGGGCATCGTTCAACAGGATTTCCTGGCTGCCCACCTGAATCAGTATGGGAGGTAAACCGGACAGGTCACCAAAAACCGGTGAAATGTACGGGTTGGAGACAGGCTCACTGCCGCAGTAAAGCCGGGCAGCCTTGTCGATCCAGCGCCTTTGCAGCACCGGTTCGCATTCAGGGGAGTACAGGTGGGCATTGGAAAGATCGGTCCAGGGAGACAGAACCACAATCGAGGCGGGCAGGGGAAGCCCCTTGTCCCGCAGGCGCATTGCCAGGGCGATAGCCAGCCCGCCGCCGGCTGAGTCACCTGCAAGGCTGAGTGACGCTGGCGGATGCCCCTCATCCAGCAGCGCTCGATAAACAGTTTCCGCATCGTCCAGTGCTGCCGGGTAAGGGTTTTCCGGCGCCATCTTGTAGTCAGGGACAATCACCATTGTGCCACTGGTTTTGGCCAGATGTCCGGTAATGCCCCGATGGGTTTTTGGTGAGCCCAGGATATAGCCGCCGCCATGGAAATACAGCACGACGCCGCTGGGTGTGTCGCTATGGCAAACCCGCATCATGGCGAGGCCTTCGGCCTCGACTTCTTCAAAGCGGGTGCCCCGTGGGGGAGTGGAGGTCAGGTAAGCCTTGCTGACAAGTCTGCGCTGAATGCTTACCGGAACCGAGGGGTGCAGAAGCGGCCGAACCAGTCGGGCCATGGTCTGGCGCAGTCCGGCTTCCAGTGCAGTTTGAATCATCGCTCACTCCGGGGCTGAATGGATCTGGAAAAAACATAGGCGGATATGGCCGCTACGGCAATGGCGCTGGAGACACCGCTTTTACGGCCGCAAGGACGTTGTGGTGTGCTAACCTAACGGCAAGCTTCTATCGCGGTCACCGTGCCATTTTCTTACTTATTGATGACAGGCGTTTAACTCTACGTGTACTGGAAAACAGATACCATAGAAATTCCGAACTGGAACAGGGCATCGCTGCTGGAAAGACTGGAGCCATTCGATCCCCAGCGCGGTGAGGCACTCGACGAGGATATGGTTGCTTATTGTCGCTATTATGGGCTGGACCTATGGGTGGAGCACCCGGATGTCTCCTACCATCAGGGCTATGTGCTGGCGGAGCGGCATCAAGTGATGGTGCATTACTTCCGTTTGCCTGAAAATAACAGGCCCAAAGGCACGGTGTTCATCCTGCACGGCTACTTCGACCACGTTGGCCTATACAGCCAGTTGATAGACCGTTGCCTGGGCGCCGGCTTTGATGTTCTGGCTTATGATCAGCCAGGGCACGGCCTGTCCAGCGGAACGCCTGCAGCGATTGGCAGTTTCCTTGAATACCAGGCGGTGCTGTCAGACGTGATGGCAAAGGTGAGGGGCAAGGTGCGGGGCCCCTGGTATGCGGTGGGGCAGAGTACAGGGGGCGCTATCCTGATTGATTACCTGCTTAGCAATCACCATACCCCTGAAACGTCGGATTTCAGACGTGTTGTGTTGCTGGCCCCCCTGATTCGCCCCATGGGCTGGCTGGGAGCAAAAGTTCTCCACAGCCTGTTCAAGCCTTTTATGTCTCGGTGGGCACGGGTGTTTGCTGCCAACAGTGGGAACTCACGCTTTCTGACCTTTCTCAAGGAGCATGATCCCCTCCAGGCAAGGGCCGTGCATGTGGACTGGGTCTCAGCGTTAAGGCAGTGGGTGCCGCATATCGAGTCGGCCCGACCGGTGGATTTCCCCATTACAGTGGTGCAAGGGGAGAAGGATCTGACCGTGGACTGGCAGCATAATCTGCGTATCATCCGCAATAAATTTTCCTCGGTTGAGGAACTCCGGATACCGGATGGTCGTCATCATTTGGTAAACGAAGCTCAGGATTTACAGGCAACCGTATTCAATACCATTGTGGGTACCTTTGAAAGTGACCATGACAGCTTCCTTTCGAAAGCCTGTTAGGGACAACACAGTGCGGGAATGTGCCGCAATCAGTAATACCTTGGAATGACTCTGGAGAATGCCGTGAAGAAAACAATTGTTGCTTTTGCTGTCGCCACCCTTGGTTTGGGCGGCTGTATGACATATGACCCTTACACCGGGGAAGAAAAAACCTCAAGCGCAACCAAAGGCAGTATTATTGGTGCCATCGGTGGTGCGGCTGTTGGTGCGGCAACGTCCAGCAGCAGTGACCGGGGCAAGGGTGCACTTATTGGTGCCGCTTCCGGTGCCGCCATTGGCGGTGGAATTGGCTACTACATGGACAAGCAGGAAGCGGAACTGCGCCGCAAGCTTGAGGGCTCTGGTGTTCGCGTAGTGCGTAACGGTGATGAGATTGAACTGGTCATGCCAGGCAACATCACCTTCGATGTGAACCAGTCCACCATCAAGCCATCGTTCAGCAATACGCTGGAATCGGTAGCGCTTGTGCTGAACGAATACGACAAGACCATTATCCAGATCGAAGGCCACACTGACAGCACCGGCTCCCGGGATTACAACCAGTTGCTGAGCGAGCGTCGCGCGGGCTCCGTACGGGACTTCCTTCTGAATCAGGGAATCGAACCCAAGCGTACACGGGCGGTAGGTTATGGCCCGCGTTATCCCATTGCATCCAATGATACCGCCTCTGGCCGTGAGCAGAACCGCCGCGTTGAGTTGACCCTGGTCCCCATGCAGTAACAGGCAGGCCGGGTAATGAGTGGCTTCGGAGCACAAGAGTCTTCGGGGCCGCGTCGCATCCTTCCGGAAATCCCCCCCACCTGATCCCCTCAAGTTGTTACAGGTTAGTCAGAAGTGCCGCTTCTGGCCTCTTCTGACCTGATATAGCCATTAGCGCATGGAACCGTCTGACAGCTCCTCCCGTGAGAAGATCTGAGGCTCTATGTTGTCCGTTCCTGGTGAGTCTCGGTCATGGAAAACCGCAAACGGAGGATGTGCTTTGACAGCATCGATCACAAAAACAATCGGTTTCACAGCCTGCTTACTTGTCTCGGTCCCGGTCTATTCAGACCTGACAGATTCTGATGGGTTGACGGGGAGTGAAGACTCCACGGCAACATCCGAACTCATGCTTCAGCCGGGGGATACGCTGACCGGGCGCTATATCCTGACCCTGGACCCGTCAATTGCCGATATGCTTGGCCTGACTGATCTGCAGGCGAGCGTTGAGTCGCTGCTGACCGCAGTGGGTGGGGGCGATATCCTGCATCTGTACGGTACCGCCATAACCGGTGCGGCAGTCGCTCTGACAGAGCAGCAGGCAACATTGCTGGCCTCCATGCCGGGCGTGGTGGCGATTGAGCCCGACCAGGTTGTCGTGGCGAGCAGCGAAACCCAGACTGATGCCACCTGGGGTCTGGACCGTATAGACCAGGCTGTGCTGCCCCTGGATGAGCAATATACCTATCCGTCATCTGCTGGCAACGGTGTGAATGTCTATATCATTGATACCGGTTTACGCGATACTCACGACGAGTTTGCGGGTCGGGTGATTGAGGGTCGTAACTTTGCGGTCAACGATACCGGATTGCTGGGGCTGGGTGGGTTACCCTTGATTGGCCCGGTCATCAATATCGGTGGCGAATCCGACCCGGAGGACACCTCGGACTGCAATGGCCACGGCACCCATGTTGCCAGTACTGCGGCTGGAACGGTTTACGGTGTCGCCAAGGGCGCGTCGGTCTCGCCGGTCCGTGTGCTGGACTGCTCCGGTGCCGGCAGTAACGCCGATGTGATTGCAGGCGTGGATTGGGTGGCCAAGAATCACCGGGCACCGGCGGTGGCCAACATGTCACTGGGCGGTGGAGATTCCGAAGCCCTGGATAATGCAGTGCGTGGCGCTATTGAGCGGGGTGTGACTTTTGTAGTGGCGGCGGGAAACAGTGACGCCGATGCCTGTTCGGGGTCCCCCAATCGCGTCGAGCCCGCGATTACGGTTGGAAGCACTACCCGGGAGGACCAGCGTTCGTCTTTTTCCAATTACGGCCCATGCCTGGACCTGTTCGCTCCCGGCTCTGATATTACCGGGGCCTGGTATCAGGAAGACGACGAAGTGAATACCATCAGCGGTACTTCCATGGCATCGCCGCACGTGGCAGGGAGTGCCGCTCTGATACTGGCGGCTGATCCTGCTCTCTCACCTGCGTCAGTGGACGCCATGCTGGAAGACCTGGCTACCAGGAACGTGCTTGGTGGCATCAGGGATGGTTCGCCAAATCTGTTGCTGAGAGTTCCGCAGTAGCAGTCCCGCATTGATAGCAAGGACAAAAGGCCGGAGCGTTCCCGCTCCGGCCTTGGGGTTTCTGCCTTCCTAGTTCTTGCCGCCAGGTAACCACTCGTCAATCCTGGCCTTGAGGTCCCTCAACTGATCTTCCCCTGAGTCACGGATTTCTGAAATCTTCTTGCGTGCCTCTTCAACACGGTTTTCCAGTGCCTGAATGCGCTCGGAGAAGTCCTTCTGGATTTCAGCCTCTGCCTGCTCATCTTCGGCTTTTGCCATTTTCTCTTCAGCGTCGGCCTGCAGGCTGTTGATCTGCTTGCTCCAGTATTCAGTCTGGGTTTCCAGTTTTTTCTGCAATGAGTCCTTCAGCGACATGGGATACTCCTTGAAGCGAATGTGCAATCTGGTTTGAAAGCTTACACATCCATCATGGCTGCGTCTGACGACATCTCAAGGGTGAAGGGCCTGAAAGAAGATCACGAAGCCGTTATTCGCTGGATATGGCCCGATCTGCCACAAAAAAGCCGGGACCACTGGCCCCGGCTTTTTTGTACTGCCTGTATTTCCTGAAATCAGAACAGGACGCGACAGCGAATAGTCCCTTTGACTTTGAGCAGCTTCTCCAGTGCCAGTTCACCGTATTCCTTGTCCACATCAATCACCACATAACCGATGTCTTCCTTGGTTTGCAGGTATTGGCCGCAGATGTTGATGCCATTCTCCGAGAAAACCTGGTTGATTTCGGACATTACCCCGGGCACGTTCTCGTGGATGTGCAGCAGGCGGTGCTGGTTCGGGTGCGAGGGCAGGGCCACTTCCGGGAAATTCACGGAAGAAACGGAGGTGCCGTTGTCGCTGTACATGGCCAGCTTTTCCGCCACTTCACGGCCAATGTTTTCCTGAGCCTCAATGGTTGAGCCGCCAACGTGAGGGGTCAGGATGACGTTATCAAACTCCCTCAGGGGAGAGACAAACTCCTCGTCGTTCGACTTGGGCTCAACCGGGAAGACGTCAATAGCAGCGCCCAGCAGTTTGCCGCTGCCCAGAGCATCTGCCAGCGCATCAATATCCACCACTGTTCCCCGTGAGGCGTTCATCAGGATGCTGCCCGGTTTCATCTGGGCAAACTGTTCTGCCTTGAACATATACTTGGTGGCCGGCGTTTCAGGGACGTGCAGGCTGACCACGTCGCAGGTGTTCAGCAATTCCTGCAGGGTGCCTACCTGGGTGGCGTTGCCGATGGACAGTTTGGATACCACATCATAGAAATACACGTCCATGCCCAGGCCTTCGGCCAGGACACTGAACTGGGTACCGATATTACCGTAGCCGATGATTCCCAGCTTTTTACCACGGATTTCATAGCTGTCCTTGGCAGACTTCAGCCACTCGCCGCGATGGGCCTTGGCGTTTTTCTCGGGCACGCCACGAAGCAGAAGAATGGCCTGGGCAAGAACCAGTTCCGCCACGCTGCGCGTATTGGAGAAAGGTGCGTTGAAAACAGCGATGCCGCGGCGGGTTGCTGCCTGGAGGTCGACCTGGTTGGTGCCAATGCAGAAACAGCCTACCGCTACCAGTTTCTGGGCGGCGTCAAATACCTTCTCGGTCAGCTGGGTGCGGGAACGAATGCCCACGAAATGAGCGTCGGCAATTCTCTCCATCAGCTCTTCTTCGGCCAGCGAGTGAGTCAGGTACTCGATGTTGGTGTAGCCTGCGGCATTCAGGGTATCAATGGCGGACTGATGTACGCCTTCCAGCAGCAGGATGCGGATTTTGCTCTTTTCAAGAGACGTATTTGACATGGGCTTGCTTCCGAACCTTTCGTCACATGAAATGACCCGTGAGCGCCGCTGTTGGCGGGCGGGCTCACAGAACAGGGGCGGTATGATACCATAAACGCAGATTTTCACAGCGCGTCAGGTTACCTGAATCAACCTGGCCCATCGGTGCCCTGAACAACCCTTTGCGAGACTGGACTATCCATGAATTCTGAACAGATCGTTGCCTCCCTCAGATCCCTGGTGGAAACGGGCCAGACCCCCGGAAAAGTATTGACCGACCCGGCCGACCTGGAGAACTACGGCAAGGACTGGACGAAGATCTACCCACCGAATCCGGTGGCCATCGTCCTTCCCAAAACCACCGAGCAGGTGCAGGCGCTGGTGAAGTTTGCCAATGAAAACCGGGTGGCTCTGGTGCCGTCGGGTGGGCGGACGGGCCTTAGTGCCGGTGCTGTTGCCGCCAATGGTGAGGTTGTGGTGGCGTTTGACAACATGAACCGGATCCTGGAGTTCAGTGCCAGTGACCGTACCGTCAAGTGCCAGGCTGGTGTGGTGACTGAACAGCTGCAGAACTTCGCGGAAGAAAATGGCCTCTATTACCCGGTGGACTTTGCTTCTGCCGGTTCCAGCCAGCTTGGCGGTAACCTGTCCACCAACGCCGGTGGCATCAAGGTGATCCGTTACGGCATGAGCCGGGACTGGGTCGCCGGCCTCAAAGTCGTCACCGGCAAGGGCGATATCCTCGACCTGAACAAGGATCTGGAAAAGAACAACACCGGTTACGACCTGCGCCACCTGTTTATCGGTGCTGAAGGAACCCTGGGCTTCATCACCGAGGCCACCATGAAGCTGTCCCGTAAGCCGGACGACCTGACCGTGCTGGTACTGGGTTTGAACGATCTCACCAATACCATGGATGTGCTGCAGGCCTTCCAGAAGCAGATCGACCTGACTGCGTACGAGTTCTTTTCCCATCAGGCCATGGGGCATGTGCTGGCCCACGGCCAGGTTCAGGCGCCATTTGAAACCGAAGCACCCTACTACGCGCTGCTGGAGTTTGAGGCGGTGTCCGATCAGGTGATGGACGATGCGATGACACTGTTCGAGCAGTGTGTCGAAAATGGCTGGGTGCTGGACGGCGTAATCAGCCAAAGCGAAACCCAGGCCCGGAATTTGTGGCAGCTGCGGGAACGCATTTCCGAATCCATTGCGCCACGCACGCCGTACAAGAATGATATCTCTGTGGTGGTTTCCAGGGTGCCTGGATTCCTGGAGGAAATCGACGCGGTGGTGGCCGAGCATTATCCGGACTTTGAAATCATCTGGTTCGGCCATATCGGTGATGGCAACCTGCACCTGAACATCCTCAAGCCGGAAGACATGGCCAAGGAGGATTTTTTCGAGAAATGCCAGCAGGTGAACAAATGGGTCTTCGAGATTGTCGAACGCTACCAGGGCAGCGTGTCTGCCGAACACGGCGTTGGCATGACCAAGAAGGCGTATCTGGAGTACACCCGCAGCGCCGCTGAAATTGACTACCTGAGGGGTATCAAACAGGTCTTCGATCCCAACCGGGTAATGAACCCCGGCAAGATCTTCGACTGAGGGCGTTCAGGCGGTGCGGGTGAGTCCCGGGGGTAACCGCAATGGTAGAACAGCTTTCCCAGGGTGAGGGTGATGGCGACTGTTTTCTCCTGACCCCCAACCAGTCCATGAGCTGGAGGGGGAACATCCGCATCTGGCTGGCCGCCTTTTTCCTCTCAATGGTGATCTCCACCGGTATGCTCCTGGCGGGGGCCTGGCCGGTGCTGCCGTTTGCGGGGCTGGAACTGACAGCACTGGCAGCGGCGTTTTACTACACCTCACGAAAGTGCCAGAAGCGGGAGGTGCTCACCTTCTCCAGGGAACTGATACGCCTTGAAAAAGGTCTGACCCGCAAGGAGAAGCAGTGGGAACTGCCTCGCCGTTACACCCGTGTGTGGCAGGATGTGCCACGCCATCCCTGGACACCTCCAAAGCTCCATCTGCAGTTCCGCGGCGAAGAAATTTCCCTGGCGTCATTCCTCAATATTGATGACACAGAGGAACTGATTGCTATCCTTGAAAAGAAGGGGCTCAGAGTGGAAAAACGGCGCAGGCCGGAAAAGCTCTGGTTCTGACGTAAACCCATCCACAGAATCAAAGCATTGCTCTATGAAAGATCACATTGTGGTACTCACCGGCGCCGGCATGAGTGCAGAAAGCGGGCTCTCCACCTTCCGTGACAACGGTGGCTTGTGGGAGCAGCACAGCGTTTATGACGTTGCCACCCCGGAGGCGTTCGCCCGTAATCAGGAACTGGTGCTGCGCTTCTATAATGAGCGCCGTCGGCAATTGGAGTCGGCACAGCCCAACGCTGCACACCGCCTGCTGGCGGAGCTGGAGCAGCATTATCGGGTGACCATCATCACCCAGAACGTGGACAACCTGCACGAGCGGGGCGGCTCCAGGAATGTCATCCACCTGCACGGCGAGCTCACCAAGGCCCGCAGCTCAAAGCATCCCGAGCTTGTCTACGACATTGGTTTCCGGGATATCGAGCCGGGAGATACCTGTGAACGCGGCGCCCAGCTTCGGCCCCATATCGTGTGGTTTGGTGAAGAGGTTCCGATGATCGAGGCCGCCGCAGAGATTGTGCCAACAGCCGATCACCTGCTGATTGTTGGTACATCCCTGCAGGTTTACCCCGCAGCCGGGCTGGTGGATCTGGTGGATTCTGATGTGCCTCTGACCGTTGTTGACCCTGGCGAGCCGGCAAGCCTCTCCAGGGCGAAGGTGATTCGCAGGGGCGCCAGTGAAGGGGTGGCCGAGTGGGTTGCCGGCCTCGGATTGTGAGCTGCGCGCTCAGCTGACTGTTGCTACTGATACTTGTCTGTAAATGCCCGAAACTCCGCTACAATTCTATGACGCTCGTAAGAGTGTGCCCTCTGCTGTCTTTTAGGGCCAACAAGGTCTGCTATCGGGGAGTTGGTTGCGATGAGCATCGTAAAGGAGTTCAAGGAATTTGCAGTCAAGGGTAACGTCATGGATATGGCGGTGGGTATTATCATCGGTGTCGCATTCGGCAAGATTGTTTCGTCGTTTGTTGCTGATGTCATGATGCCCCCGATTGGACTGCTTGTTGGAGGTGTCGACTTTTCCAATCTCGTTGTAACGCTTAAAGCTGCCGAGGAGGGTGCGGAGGCAGTCGCGCTGCGTTATGGGGTCTTTATTCAGGCTGTTTTTGACTTTGTCATCGTCGCGTTTGCAGTTTTCATCGCCGTGAGGGCACTGAACAGCATGCGTAAAAAAGAAGCGGAAACCCCGGCGGCTCCGCCTGCCCCTTCAGCGCAGGAGCAGCTATTGATGGAAATCCGGGATTTACTGAAACAGAAACCTGAATAGTTATTCGGCCATTCTGCCGGGCCGGGTGACAACTCAGTCCGGCGATTGCCGAAGGTACTTCTCCAGCTCCTCCCGAAACGCCGCCTGCACCCCGAGTCGCTTCATCATCCAGTAATGTCCGGCAATCATACGGTCGATGAAAATGCTCTCCACCGGCGGCTTGAAATAATCCAGATACTTGAACACGGTCGTGGTCTTGGCGGCGACGTCCTTGTGGAGTTCCGAGTCAGCAAAATCATAGGGTGTGTCACTACGGAACGGCTGAATGAGGATGTCCCGCCACATGGCATAGTAGGCTTCGTCAACCGCCGGCTGGGATTCCACGCGAGCGCCCAGGGCTATCAGGTGTTGATCCAGGGCGGCGTAGTCTTCTTCAAGGGCCGAGATGAGGGCGTTGCGATAGGCTTCGACAATCTCCGGCTTCAGTTTTTTCACACACCCGAAATCATACAGAATGATGGTGCCGTCGGGGCGGTAGGCAAAGTTGCCGGCGTGGGGGTCGCCATGGATGCACTGGTAGCGGAAAAGCTGGTCCGCCATCATGGTGAAGATGCGATGGCCGATCAGGTTAATGGTGTCCTGGTCGTATTTTTCCGGGGTGACTTCGCTGATATGGTCACCTTCCACCAGCTCCATGGTCAGCACCCGCCGTGACGAGTGGCTTTCGAATACCTTTGGAATAACAACCCAGTCATCGTTGGCATGGAATGACTGGAAGAGTTCCAGATTGCGGGCCTCGTTCTCGTAATCCAATTCTTCTTTCAGCCGGACACGGATTTCACCGAACAGCTGGTCCACGTGTTCCTTGGGCATCCGCAGCAAACCGCCCAGTTTCAGGGCCATGCGCAATTGCTTCAGATCGCTGTCGCAGGATTCGTCCACCCCGGGGTACTGAACCTTGACGATGACATCTGTGCCGTCGTGCAGGCGGGCCCGGTGGACCTGGCCAATCGATGCGGCGGCATAGGGCTTTTCCTGCAGGTACTCGAACAGTTCCGACACCGGCTTGCCCAGTTCGCTCTCGACCTGGCCGACAATCACCTCGAAGGGCATGGGCGGGGCTTCTTTCTGCAGCCGCTCCAGGGCGTCGGAAAACTCTTTGGGCAGGAAGTCCTGGGTCTGGGAGGCGATCTGCCCGACCTTCATCACCGCGCCTTTAAGCTCACCCAGAGTGTCGACAATCTGGTCCGCCATGCGGGTGTAGCTTTCAGAGCGGGCGCCTTCGTTGTCTTCATCACTGCGGAATATCCGGCGCGCACGCTGCCCGGCATATTGCCCGGCCACGGAGGCCGTCATGCCAGCCAATCTGAAAAAACGTCCACTTCGGGTGGTAACCGGTTTCTTTGCCATGCCTGATAGTCGTCCTGAAAAGCTGATGGACCTGAACTGGTTTGCCGATCCGTATTGCCACCCTAGAGCACGGTGGTCTCAACAAACAAGGCATCCTCCAGTTCCAGAGACAATATCTGCCCCGATTCCAGTGGCCCGACGCCTTTGGGTGTGCCCGTGAGAACCACATCGCCGGGCATCAGGGTGAACTGGCTACTCATATGTACGATCAGGGGCACGATCGGATTCAGCATATCCCGGGTGTCGCCGGTCTGCTGGCGTTCCCGGTTGATCTCCAGGGTAAACGTAAGATGATCACGGCGGAGGCGGTCAACGGAGACGAACGGCGAGAGGGGGCAGGCGCCGTCAAAGGCTTTGGCTCTCTCCCACGGATGGCCTTTCTCCTTGAGCCGGGATTGCAGATCCCGCAGGGTCAGATCCAGGGCCAGTCCATAACCGAGTATGGCGGCTTCCGCCTCGCTGGCCGAGGCGTTGGTCAGCGGGCGACCAATCAGTACCGCCAGTTCGGTCTCGAAATGGACCTCGCCGCGGTCACGGGGAAAATCCAGGGGGCGGGTAATATGCACGGCCGAGGTTGCCGGCTTGATAAACAGCAGGGGCTCATCCGGCACCGGGTTGTTCAGCTCCCGGGCATGCTCTGCGTAGTTGCGGCCGATGCATACAATCTTGCCCAGCGGCAGGTGAACCGGGGTCCCGTCTTTCCAGTGGTGCTGATAATCAGGCATGGCCGCTCCCGTGATTTGCTGTGAAGGGAGCAACCCGCTCCCTAGTCTCCTTCGAATGAGCAGACAGTATAAACCTTCAGCCCTTCTTCCTGCAGCTTGCGCGAGCCACCCAGGTCGGGAAGGTCAATCATTGCTGCCACTTCAACAATCTCGGCGCCGATGCGGCGAATCAGACGCGCTGCAGCCAGCATGGTGCCGCCAGTGGCAATCAGGTCGTCCACCAGCACCACGTTGTCACCGGGTTTGAAGGCGTCTTTGTGCAGTTCCACCGACGCGGTGCCATATTCCAGTTCGTAGTCTTCCACCAGGGTGTCGAACGGCAGCTTGCCTTTCTTGCGGACCAGCACCAGTGATGCATTCAGTTCGTAGGCAAGGGCAGAGCCAATGATGAAGCCGCGGGCATCTACGGCGGCCACAGCGTCAATTTTGTGGCCGTGGTAGCGGTGAACAAAGGCGTCAATCAGCTTGCGGAACGCAGTGCGGTCCTGCAACACCGTGGTGATATCGCGAAAGGCAACGCCGGGCTTGGGCCAGTCAGGCACCGTGCGGATGGCTTTCTTGATGCTTTCTGCAAAGTAGTCCATAGCGTGTCCGGGGTCTGAAAACGCGGCTTATGCCGCGTCCAGGAAGATGAATTTCAGGATGAATACGATAGCAATGATCACCACGCTGGCATTCAGGTCGGACCAGCGGCCGCTCAGTGCCTTGAGGATTGCATAGGTAATGAAACCCAGGGCAATGCCGTTGGCGATGGAAAAGGTCAGGGGCATCATCAGGGCAGTCACGACCGCGGGCGCCGCTTCTGTGACATCATCCCAGTCGATCAGTTTCAGCCCGCTGGCCATCAGCACCGCAACGTACAGCAGCGCGGGTGCCGTGGCATAGGCCGGAATGATGCTGGCGATGGGTGACAGCAGCAGGCATGCCAGGAACAGGGCTGCCACCACAACAGCGGTCAGGCCGGTGCGGCCTCCGGCGGTTATGCCGGCGGTGGATTCAATGTAACTGGTGGTCGTGGAGGTACCCAGGGCGGCGCCAGACATGGTGGCCACCGAATCGGACATCAGAGCACGGCCCAGGCGCGGCAGCTTGCCGTCCTTGTCCAGCAGGCCGCCACGCTGTGCGGCGCCGATCAGGGTGCCTGAGGTATCGAACAGGTCGACAAACAGGAAGGCAAATATAACGCTGATCATGCCGATGTTCAGCGCTCCGGCCAGGTCCAGCTGCATAAAGGTGGGAGCCAGGCTGGGGGGTGCGGAAACAAAGCCGTCATATTCCACCATGCCCAGCGCCATGGCCGCGACCGTAACCGCAATGATACCGATCATTACCGCACCAGTGATCTGCCGGAACGACAGGGCACAGATCAGCACAAAGCCACCGAAAAACAGCAGGCTTTCAGCTACCTTAACGTCGCCGAGGCCGACCAGGGTGGCGGGATTGTCAATCACGACGCCCGCATTTTTCAGGGCAATCAACGCCAGAAAGAAGCCAATACCTGCTGAAATGCCAAAACGCAGGGACAGGGGAATGCTGTTGATGATCCATTCCCGTACCTTGAAAAGACTCAGCAGGAAAAAGATAAAGCCGGAAATGAACACTGCGCCAAGCGCCACCTGCCAGCTGTAGCCCATGCTGCCGACCACTGTGAACGAGAAGAACGCATTCAGGCCCATACCCGGTGCCAGGGCGATCGGGTAGTTGGCCCAGAACCCCATGATCAGGGTGCCAATGGCGGCGGCCAGGCAGGTGGCAACGAACACCGCACCAAAGTCCATGCCGGTGGCGGAAAGGATGCTGGGGTTGACCACAATGATGTACGCCATGGTCAGGAAGGTGGTAAAGCCCGCAATCACCTCTTTTCGGATGGTGGTGCCATGGGCCTGGAGCTGGAATAATCGTTCGAGCATGACGGGTGCCTGCCTCACAGGGTGCTGAATGGGATTGAATGAATCTGATTCAGGAGTTGCGTGAAAAAACGGCAATGTTACCGGCTAGGGCCTTGAACGCCAAGGAACGATTCAACATTGGCAGGCTGCTTAATCCTGATGTTTGTCCCGTTGCAGGCGAATATCAAAGCGCACAGCCAGTAAACGGGTGACGGTAATGAACAGTAAACCGGCGGTCAGGGCCAGGGTCTCACTCTCCAGCAGCCACTGACAGACAAAGTAAAGCCAGCACCCGGCAAACGAGATGGAGGCGTAAATCTGGTCCTTGCGGAAAATGTAAGGCACTTCATTGCACAGGGTATCGCGCAGTGCACCGCCAAAGGTTCCGGTCATTACGCCCAGTAGCGACGCAACAAACCAGGAGTGGCCCAGATCCAGGGCAAGCTGGGCACCAAGGATGGAGAAAACGCCCAGGCCAATGGCGTCGGGAAATACAATCCGGGATTCACGGATGCGCTCGGCGCGGTGCCAGTAGCTGAATACAACCGCCATGCCCAGGATCAGAATCGGCTGCTCCTGATGCTTGATCCAGTACAGCGGGTGGTTGTCCATCATCAGGTCCCGCAGGGTGCCGCCACCAAGTGCGGTGACAAAACCAATCGTGAAAATGCCCACCGGATCCATGTTCTTGGATCTTGCCACGATCATGCCGGAAATCGCGAAGGCGACCACACCGATCATTTCAAGGATGTAGATAATATCGAACATGTCTGGCCCTGAAGGCGAACCAAGAGAAGGGCGCCAGCCCGGTTTGAAGTGCGCGCAGGATAGCCGAAAAACCGACCGGATTCATCCCATTGATCCATCCTCAGGGGTTCAGACGTATTTCAGGTTCACCTTAACCGTTTCCAGTTGTACGGAGTGTCTGTTATGTCCCTGATGCGTCTGGCCTATGCCAGTGAAGCCACCTTTGCCGCAAAGCCGGTCGAAAAGGGCGTGGAACCCAACGTTGCCCGGATACTGATGGTATCCCGACGCAATAACGCCAAGGACAAAATTGTTGGCGGCCTCTACTATGGCGATGACCGGTTTTTCCAGTATCTGGAAGGGGATGAAGAGGCTGTCCGCAAACTTTATGACCGCATATCCCGGGATGAACGTCACCGCAATATCACGATCCTGCTGGAAGAGCCGATCGAAGCCAGAACCTTCACCAACTGGTCCATGAAATATGTGCCTCTGTCATCCGATGTAAATCGGTTCCTTGATAGCCAGGGAATGGATGCATTTCGACCATCGGAGTTCAACCGAGACCAGTGTGAGGAAATGATCCGGTTAATCCGCGACTCCAGTCAGGATGGTCGTGTGGTCAGCCACAACGGCGTGCGCAGTGCCCGAAAAAAGCAGACGGTCATCCCTGGAGGCATCCTTACAGGACTCATCGTGGCCGTTGTTGTCGTGGTGGGTGCGATGGTTTACGCCAGTACCATGCTTTAGATCCTGGCGGCAGGGCGCAGCCTGAATAAGCCCGGTTTATCCGGTTGGATAAGATTTCTTTATTTGCTTCATGACACGACTCTGTTTAGGTTGATAACCATCAACTGCAGTTATCCTGTATCGACCGTCGATTAACGGAGTCATAACATGAGAGCGATTCTCTGCAAGGAGTACGGCCCTGCGGACAAACTGGTGATAGAAGATGTCGCCAGTCCCGTGGTGAAAGGCCATGGCGTCAAGGTGCGGGTCAAGGCTGCTGGCCTGAACTTTCCGGATACCCTCATTATCGAAGGTAAGTACCAGCTCAAGCCGGCCATGCCCTTTTCTCCTGGTGGCGAGATGTCCGGTGAGGTGATCGAAGTGGGCGACAAGGTTACCCGCTTCAAGCCTGGCGACCGCGTTGCCGGTCTCACCGGTTACGGAGCCTTTGCTGAAGAGGTAGTGGTTCCTGAGCAGAACATTCTGCCCATTCCCGAGTCCATGTCCGACGAAAAGGCCGCGGCTTTTTCCATGGTTTATGGCACTTCCTACTACGCACTCAAGCAGCGCGCCAACATACAGCCTGGTGAAACCCTGCTGGTCCTGGGTGCCAGCGGCGGCGTTGGCCTGGCCACGGTGGAACTGGGCAAGGCCATGGGCGCCCACGTGATTGCGGCCGCCAGCACGGCCGAGAAACTGGCAGTAGCAAAAGAAGCCGGTGCCGATGAGCTGATCAACTACACCGAAGAGCCCCTGAAAGACGCGGTCAAACGGCTGACCAGGAGCAAGGGCGTGGATGTGATCTACGACCCGGTCGGTGGCGAGTTCACGGAACAGGCCCTGCGTGCCATGGCCTGGAACGGCCGCCATCTGATCATCGGCTTCGCCGCCGGCGATATTCCGAAGATCCCGGCAAACCTGCCCCTTTTGAAAGGCTGTTCGGTCGTGGGTGTGTTCTGGGGCAGTTTCACCCAACGGGAACCCCAGACTAGTGCCCAGAACATGATGGAGCTGATGAAGCTGTTCTCTGAGGGCAAGATTGATCCGAGAATCAGTGAGGTTTACGACTTCGAGGATTACGAAAAAGCTTTCGGAGCGCTGACCGGGCGGACGGCTACCGGGAAGATTGTTCTTAAGGTTGGTTCTTGAGGACTGGCTTTTGAGGTGACGTCTGGGGTTTGGCTCTAGCCTGTTTGGGTTGGTGCATGGCCGGGGCTGAGGGGCCCTCCACAAAAACGCTACGAGCACCCCTGCGGGGTCCGGCCAGCAATCACAGATTGCTGTCGTTCGGCTGTCGCATGAAGCTTCGCTTCATAAGCGCTCGGCCGAACCCATGTGCGCTTGACTCCGGCCGTCCCTGGCCGGAGACATTTTGTGGAGGGCCCCTCAGCCCCGGCCGGCAGACCTCGGAATATACCGGTAGATAGGAACCCGTAGGTCGGATTAGCGAAGCGTAATCCGACTCTTTTCGTGGCGTTACCTCCATTTGTCGGATTACGCTTCGCTAATCCGACCTACGTTTAATGCCGTTAAGGCGATACCTCCGATGCTTAGCCGGCACCGATGGGTACCCCCTCCCAAAAATGTGCGGAGCCATGGATGGCGGAGCCCAAGCGCACATGGATGTGCTTGAAGCGTTTTTTGGGAGGGGGTTCCCATCGGTGCCGCCACCAGGTCGCCCAGGCTGGGGCCGAGAGATATAGGCATTGCCCTAAATTCAGGAAAACTCAGAACCGGACGTCACCCGAATCAATCTCCGCCACCAGCTCAGGCGTCAACAGGGTATACCCCTCAGTCCCAGGCAACCACGCATAAACCTGCTCCCCGGGCTTGTCGATGGAATAGCCGGCTTTCTGGATGTCTACCTTGCGGTATTTGAACGTACCCGTTTTCTCGATAGCATTTGTAACCCGTACGAAGACCGGCACCGCATAGGGCGGCAGGTTGTCGTTCAGGTAACGGAACAGGCGGTTTACATCGAACTCTTTTCCATTGGAATGGGGCACCAGCGTTACCATACCCGCCTTGCCATTGGTGCCCGGAATCTCCACACCGTAGACAATGGCTTCCTCCACCATGTTGGAGCCGTCGATGATATTCTCCACCTCCGTAGTGGAGACGTTCTCCCCCTTCCAGCGGAAGGTGTCGCCCATGCGGTCCACGAACTGCAGGTGGCCGCAGCCGATTTCCTTCAGTACGTCGCCGGTGTTGAACCACCGGTCCCCTTTTTTGAAGGCATCCCGCAGGATCGATTTTTCCGTGGCGTCTTTCTGGGTATAGCCCTCGAATGACCACTTCTTGGTGATCTCCCCGATCAGCAGGCCCGGCTCGCCTTTTTCCACTTCCTGCATGAAGCCGTTGGCATCACGAATCGGGTCGCGGGTGCCGTCGTGGAACTTCACCAGCTTGTACGGCGCTGTCGAAAAGCCGACGGTGTTGTCCATGTTAAAGAAATTGCTGAAGCCGATATTGCCCTCGCTGGAGGCATAAAGCTCAGCCACGGTTTCTATGCCGAAGCGGTCCTTGAATTCCTTCCAGATGGATGGACGCAGGCCGTTGCCGACCATCTTGGTGAGGTTGTGATTGCGGTCCTGGTCGCTGGGAGGCTGGTTGAGCAGGTAGCGGCACAGTTCGCCCACATAGCCGAATGTGGTTGCCCGGAAATACCGCACATCGTCCCAGAAGGCGCTGGCGGAAAACCTGCGGCGCAGGGCGATGGCAGAGCCTCCGGCCATGACCGAACCCCAGCACACCAGCAGTGCGGTGCCATGGTACAGGGGCAATGTGCAGTACAGGACATCGTCAGGCTTCATGTCCAGGGACATCATGCCGAAGCCGCCATAGGCTTTCATGAATTTGCGGTGGCTGCCAGGGGCGGCCTTTGGCAGGCCAGTGGTGCCGGAGGTGAACAGGTAGATGGCGGTATCGCCCATAGTGGGCGGGTCAGCCAGTTTGGGGGCGCTGTTGCTATGGGCGCCGACCTTTGCCGCCATATTCACGTAACCCTCAGGCGCGTCACCAAAGACGTTCGTGGTGTTAGTGTCAGCCAGGAACAGGAAAGGTTTGGGGTGGCTGGTTCTGATGTTGTCCTTCACACTCGCGAAGCTATCCACCAGTTCTTCGCCCACTACGATCATTTTCGGGCTGATCAGGTTGATACTGTGTTCCAGCACCCGGCCTTTCTGGGAGGTGTTCAGCATGGCACAGGCCACGCCGATCCTGGCGGCGCCGGCGACCACCGCCAACAGCTCCGGGCGGTTTTCCAGGAACACGGCGATGGCATCGCCCCGGGTCAGCCCCTCGGCTTTCAGAAAGCCGGCAATGCGGTTGGCCCAGTTGTTGAACTCCTGCCACGTAATGCTTCGATCTTCATACAGAATGGCGGGGCGCTGGCCGTGCTTTCTGGCATTGCGCTCCACCAGGGTGCCAAGGGTCAGGTTCTTGGTTTCACTGCGCACCGAGTAATAATAGTAGCCCCTGGCTATGGCAGGAAAGCGCCGGAGTATGCCCGGCAGGCTGTGAGCGATATCACGTGGGGATACGTTGTCCTGGGTCATAAGGTCATCCGTAAGGGTCTGTGTTTAACATTGTTATTCGTTTCTGCCCCGGGACAACAACAGGCCCCGGAGCTAATCCAGAAACAGGTCCGGCATCAACGGCTTGTCGCCGGCCTGGTACCGGTAGTGTTCAAAATCCGTGACGCCATCCGCTTTCAGCACATCCTCATCAATCAGTGATTGCCCGGTCATGCTTTCGGCCGGCCGGCTGAGAATGCTCAGTGCGGCATCCGCCATGATGTCCGGCTTGCGGCCCTGGGCCATCATCTGGGGGCCGCCAACCTCGAACTCGATGGCGGCAGTGGCAATCAGCGTTTTGGGCCAGAGGGTGTTTACCGCGATACTGTAGCGTCGAAACTCTTCTGCCATGCCCATGCTCAACATGGTCATGGCGTATTTTGTGGTGGTATACGGCCCGTACTGCGCAAACCAGCGGGTATCCATATTCAGGGGCGGCGACAGGCTCAGGATATGGGCCTGGTCCGACTCCTTGAGCCAGGGCAATGCCGCCTGACTGCAGACAAACACCGCGCGGGCGTTGACCTGATGCATCAGGTCGTAACGGCTGGCCTTCAGGTTCTCTACGCCAGCCAGTTTGATGGCGCCGGCATTGTTGACCAACGCGTCGATACCGCCAAAATGATTTGCGGCCTCATCGATCCGTTGGCGCACCAGCTTCTCGTCCCGCACGTCCAGGACCAGGGGCAGCGCCTTGCCGCCGGCTTCCCTTACTTCATCCGCCACGCTGTGAATCGTACCCGGCAGCTTCGGATGTGGCTGGTCCGATTTGGCAGCAATAACCACGTTGGCGCCTTGTCTGGCGCAGGCAAGGGCAATGGCCCGGCCAATGCCCCGGCTACCACCGGTAATAAAAACGGTTCTGTCCTGCATAGTGTTCATTGTCCGGCCTCCTCAGTGTTGGAGTCAGAATTGGCTTCAGCGGTGGTGATCTCCACCAGTAACTGGCTGCGTTTCACCTGGTCGCCCTGGGCGGCCAGCACCTCACCCACCGTGCCATCACGGTCTGCCTTCACTGGATGCTCCATTTTCATGGCCTCCAGAATCACCAGAGTATCGCCCCGTTTTACCGTCTGGCCAACTTCTACCAGAACGTCAATGATGGCGCCGTCCATGGTGGCCTTGATGCGGCCGCTGCCACTGGCTGCAGCCCCGCTGGCCGGCTGATGGGTGACGTCACGCAATGCCACTGCCTGACCGGACGCCTGCAAATATAGGTGATCGCCCCGGCAGTGATATTGGCATTGTTGACGAACGCCCTTGTCGATAATGCATAACAGGCCATCGCCAAGGCTTTCAAGGTTGAGTTCGTACTGCTCCTCGCCCCGGGTCACCGTGAAGTGGTTACCAACGCGGCGAACCAGCAGTGCAAGGGTTTTTTCGCCGACTTCCAGTTTCATGGGGGTGACGGTAGAGGGTGCATTACTCCATGACCTGTTGATGTCATGACGAGCCGCATCGGGGCCTGAATTGCCATGGCTGAATACACAGGCCGCCAGCGCCAGTTCACGGAGGCTGATCTCTTTGGGGGCCAGGGATGGATCGTCCCGGAAGGCCTGTTGCAGGAAGGCTGTAGTGGCCTCGCCTGCGCCGAAGACGTCGTCGGCAATGATGCGGCTGAGGAAGTAACGGTTGGTGGTCACGCCGAATACCGTAGTGTCTTCCAGTGCTCTTAAAAGCCGGCGCCGGGCTTCATTGCGGTTGGCTCCCCAGGCGATAACTTTGGCAAGCATGGGGTCGTAGTGGGGCGTAACGGCATCGCCCGAGCGAACTCCGGTATCAAACCGCAACCCTTCGCCTTCCGCAGGCCGGAACTGGTGTAGTGGCCCTGTCTGCGGCGTAAATCCGTTGGCCGGGTCTTCCGCGTACAGGCGTACTTCAATGGCGTGGCCGTTCAAATGGATCTGGTCCTGTGCCAGCGGCAATGGCAGGCCCTCGGCCACCGACAGCTGCCAGGCCACCAGATCCTGGCCGGTGATCAGTTCGGTCACCGGGTGCTCCACCTGCAGGCGGGTGTTCATTTCCAGGAAATAGAAATTGCGATCCTTGTCTACCAGGAACTCGACCGTGCCCGCGCCTTCGTAGCCACAGGCCAGTGCTGCCTTCACTGCCGCTTCGCCCATGGCCTGCCGCAGTGCTGGTGTGACGAAAGGCGAGGGCGCTTCCTCGACCACTTTCTGGTGCCGCCGCTGGACTGAACAGTCCCGTTCTCCGAGATAAACCGCGTTGCCGTGCTGGTCGGCAAACACCTGGATCTCGATATGGCGGGGCTCAATGACCGCCTTCTCCAGAATCAGCTCGCCATCTCCGAAGGCCTGTTTTGCCTCGGAACGGGCGCGCTGGATGTTGTCGGCCAGCTCGTTTTCCTTTTCGACCAGCCGCATGCCCCGACCACCCCCACCGGCGGAAGCCTTGATCATCAGCGGGTAGCCAATGTTCTTCGCGGCGTCGATCAGCTCTTCGTCGCTGGCGTTGTCGCCTTCAAAACCGGGCACCACCGGCACGCCGGCTTCCTGCATCGCAATCTTCGACCGCCGCTTGCTGCCCATCAGCTCAATAGCCGCCTCCGGCGGCCCCACAAACACCAACCCGGCGTCTTTACAGGCCTTCGAGAATCCGGAATTTTCGGACAGAAATCCATACCCGGGATGCACACAGTCCGCCCCGGTCCTGACCGCCGCCTCAATAATGGCGTCGGCCTTCAAATACGACGCCGACACCTGAGCCGGGCCGATACACACCGCCTCATCGGCCATTTCCACATGCAGCGCCTTGGCGTCTGCCTCGGAATATACCGCTACCGTGCGGTAGCCCAGTGACTTTGCGGTTTTGATCACCCGTACTGCGATTTCGCCTCGGTTTGCTATTAAAAGCTTTTTTAGCATGGGTATGGTCTCTTGCTTGGGTGGTTGGTCGCGTTGGTGCGAGGGGAACCCTGGTTCAGGACACGCCGTGAATACGTCCATGTAGGCTCGTAAAAAACATCCATGTTTTTTACGGTCATGAACCAGGGTTCCCCTCGCACCAACGCTCCTTCCAGCTTTTGTAATTGCATGCCTGTTTTTTATGAGCGTTTTGCACCTGGTCTGGGGCTGGGGCGGGCAGGGCTTTTCGGGACCCTAAAAAACATGGATGTTTTTTAGGAGCGTACAGGGACGTATTCACCGCGTGTCCCGAAAAGCCCTGCCCGCCACAGCCTGCCACCATCAGCCAGAAGCCATCATTCAGAGGCGGTCCAAGAAGCCGGACGCTTCTGCATAAACGCAAGAGTCCCCTCAGAGCCCTCATCACTGCGAATCGCCGCCGCGAACTTCTCCGCAGCACTGTCCAGAAGACCGCTCATGGACTCATGGCCAACGCGGTGCAACAGCGCCTTGGTTTCTGCCGTCGCATTCGGCGCACACTGGCGAACCCGCTCAACTGCCTGACCCAGCAGCTCATCAATCTCGACTTCAGACTCGGCCACCTGATGAACAATCCCCAGACTGCAAGCCTCATTGGCATCCACGCGCAAACCCAGCAACGCCAGCCGCCGCGTTTGCGTCAGCCCGATACGCTCCACCACAAACGGCGCGATCTGCGCAGGAATCACCCCGAGGGTGGTCTCCGGCATCCCGAACTTCGCCGACGGCCCGGCAATCGCCACATCCGACACACAGGCCAGGCCGAAGCCCCCGCCCATGACAGCGCCTTCGGTCACCGCAATCACCACCTTCGACGACTCGTTCACCTGCTGAATCATCTGGCCGAACGCCCGGTTCAACCGGTAAAACGGATCTTCCTCGCCCTCAGCAGGCTTTTGCCCCCGGGCACCGGCCATGTCCTTGATGTCCCCACCAGCGCAGAAATGTCCTCCGGCACCGCGAAGAACCACCGCGCGGATGCTGGCGTCATTTTCAACCTGACCGAACACCGTCGAAAGCTCCGCCACCATCTGCAGGCTCATGGCGTTCCGAACGTCCGGCCGGTTGATGGTGACAAAAAGGGCCGGTCCTTGCTTTTCTAGAACTAGCGTTTCGCAATGCGGTAATTGATCCATTTTCGACTCCAAGAAAATTGTCCGGGGGCCGGTGCGTGGGTGAGAGGCTTTTCCGGGACCGTCAAAAACAAGGATGTTTTTGTCGAGCGTACATGGACGTATTCACAGCGTGTCCCGGAAAAGCCTCTCACCCACGTGCCGGCCCTTTCTCCCAATGCCAAAACTCAGAAATCAGTCCCGTTGTTTGCCAGGAAGAGTCCCCATCATCTTGCAGATAATCCCCAACATGATTTCGTCAGCCCCGCCACCGATGGAAACCAACCGCACATCCCGGAACGCTCGGGACACCGGGTTCTCCCACATGTAACCGTTGCCACCCCAATACTGCAGACAGCTGTCCGTGACTTCACGCCCAAGCCTTCCGGCCTTCAGCTTGGCCATGGAGGCAAGCCGGGTCACATCCTTGCCTTCGATGTGCAGTTCACAGGCCTGATAGGTCAGGGCACGCAGGGCCTCCACCTCGGTCTGCAACTCCGCAAGGCGGAAGTGAATCACCTGGTTGTTGATCAGAGGCTGACCAAACGTCTTACGCTCGCGGCAGTACTCAATAGTCTTGTTGATGCAGTGCTCCAGCGCCTTGATTACGTTTGCCGCGCCCCAGAGTCGCTCTTCCTGGAACTGCAGCATCTGCATCATGAAGCCGGTGCCCTCGGCGCCGATCCGATAGCGCTGGGGTACACGCACATCGTCAAAGAAGATCTGCGCTGTCTCGGAAGAACGCATACCCAGCTTGTTCAGGTGCGGGCTGAAGGAAATACCTGGGGTGTTCATGGGCACCACGATCAGAGACTTGTTCTTGTGGGGCTTGTCGTCGGAGGTGTTTGCCAGCAGGCAGATGAAGTCGGCTTTGGGGCTGTTGGTGATCCACATCTTGGAGCCGTTGATAACGTAGTCATCGCCATCCTGCTTCGCCGTGGTTTTCATCCCCGCCACGTCGGAACCGGCCGCGACTTCACTTACGCCGATGCAGCCAACCATATCGCCGGCAATGGCTGGTGCCAGGAAGGTGCGCTTCAGTTCGTCGGAGCCAAAACGTGAGATCGCGGGGGTGCACATATCGGTCTGAACCCCGATGGCCAGGGGTACACCGCCGCAGTGGGCAGTACCAAGTTCTTCCGCAGCCACCAGGTTGTAGCTGTAATCCAGCCCCATGCCGCCGTACTCTTCCGGCTTCTGAATGCCCAGCAGGCCGAGGTTACCGAGTTTCTTGAAGATGTCGTGAATCGGAAACTCGCCGGCTTCTTCCCATTCGTCGCAGTGGGGATTGATTTCCTTCTCCACGAAATCGCGGACGGTTTTTCTGAGGGCTTCGTGTTCGGCTGTGAATTTCACGTTTTTTTTCTCCTGATGTTTGTTCGTGCTTTCATAAACGGGTGCACGTTCTCAAGCTTGGGTGGCGGCTGTGTGGGCCGGCCTTCAGAAACACGCTCAAGCACATCCATGTGGCGCTCGGGCTCCGCCATCCATGGCTCCGCACGGTTTCTGAAGGCCGGCCCACACAGCCGCTTTTGTCGTTAAGTTCTTTGCTTCCTGTTCACTCTTTGTCGGATTACGCCTTCGGCTAATCCGACCTACATTGGTTGCGGCCCTGGAAACGTAGGTCGGATTAGCGAAGCGTAATCCGACAAACCAACCCGACGTGAGGGCAACCCGTTGCCCGGATAAACAGGCTCGCCAAAAGCGACAACTGGTGGTCTACCGGAACCGGGGCGGAGGGCTTCCCAAAAACGTGGAGCGCCAGGGATGGCGCGACCGAGCCCTACAGGGACGTATTCACGGGCGTTTTTTGGGAAGCCCTCCGCCCCGGTTCCAACCACCATTTCTCAGTTCCCCTACAGGCGCGCTCCTCCTAAGACCGCCTAGAGGCGGGCCACACCAAAGGAATTGGGCCGTAACTGCCGGGCCTCGGCCTCGCGGCAGACCGAGAGCACCAGGGCCAGAACCCGCCGGGTATCGCGGGGATCGATCAGGCCGTCATCCCATAGGCGCGCCGTACCGAACAGGGCAGTTGAGCCGTCTTCCAGTTTCTTGGCGGTGGCCTGTTCCAGGAAATCCAGGGTTTTCGGATCCGGCTCCATGCCGCCCCGGCGCTGTTTGTCTTCGGCAACAATCCGCATCACCTTGCCCGCCTGTGCCGGGCCCATGACCGCTGTGCGGCTGTTTGGCCAAGCGAAGATAAAACGGGGGTCCAGGCCGCGGCCACACATCGCATAGTTACCTGCACCATAGGAACCACCGATGACAATTGCGACCTTTGGCACCCGACAGTTCGCCACCGCCTGGATCATCTTGGAGCCGTGTTTGATGATGCCGTTCTGCTCCGAATGGGTGCCCACCATGAAACCGGTGGTGTTGTGGAGGAACAGTAGGGGCGTGCCGGCCTGGTCGCAGAGCTGGATGAACTGGGCGGCCTTGGTGGCGCCGGCCGGGGTGATGGGGCCGTTGTTGCCGATGATGCCTACTGAATGGCCCTCAATGCGGATGGTGCCGCACACGGTCTGGTCATCGTAGCCGTTCTTGAAATCCATGAATTTCGAGCCGTCGGCTATGCGGGCCAGAATTTCTCGAACGTCATAGGGTTTCTTGGCATCGCTGGGAATCACCCCCAGCAGTTCCTCGGCAGGATAGAGCGGCTCTTCCCATTCCAGTTCCCTGGTGGGGGGCAGCTGTTCGTTCCAGGGCAGGGCTTCGAGTACATTGCGGGCATGGCGGATGCCATCAGCGTCGTCTTCGGCCAGGTACTCTGCTGTGCCGGCTACCTCTGCGTGCATCTGGGCACCGCCAAGTTCCTCATCGGTGGCGACTTCGCCGGTGGCGGCTTTCAACAGGGGAGGGCCGGCCAGAAACATCTTGGCCTGCTCGCGCACCACAATCACGTAATCTGACAGCCCCGGCTGGTAGGCGCCGCCGGCGGTAGCATTACCGTGAACCACCGTAACCTGAGGGATGCCGGCAGCGGACATCCGCGCCTGGTTCGCGAATCCGCGGGCTCCAAGCACAAAGATATCGGTGGCGTAGTTCAGGTTGGCGCCGCCGCTCTCGGACAGCGACACCACCGGAAGTTTGTTCTCCATGGCGATCTGCTGCAGCCGCAGGGTCTTGTCCAGCCCCGCGGGTGTGATGGTGCCACCCTTGATGGCGCTGTTGCTCGCCACCACCAGGCAGCGAACACCACTGACATGGCCAATGCCGGCGATAATGCCACCGCCGGCCATGCTGCCGTCCTTGTCGTCGTGCATCTTGTAGCCGGCCAGGGAACACAGCTCCAGAAACGGAGTGCCCCGATCCAGCAGGCGGTTGATGCGGTCGCGGGGCAACAGCTTGCCGCGTTTGACAAACTTCTCCCGCGCTGCTTCCGCCAGATCCAGCACCTTCCGCTCCACATCCCGGAAGGTCGTAATATGGGCTTCCATGACCTCCGCATTGGCGCGAAAGTCCTCCGACTGGGGGTTAACGGTGGACTCCAGAACCTGCATCGAATTCTCCTCAGTCGTCGCTCAGAACTTTAGGCGTGACCGCCCGATGGAAACCGTTAAAGGGGGCATTGTTCTTCGCCTTGGGGAAAGGCCATACCCGACCACCCTGTGATGCAGCACCGTCAATCCGCAGGCAGTCCCCACTGATGAACGCTGCTCCCGGACTCAACAGAAAACAGATCGCCGCGCTAACCTCTGACTCCGTACCCATGCGCTTGATAGGCACGTTATCCCCCAGGCTGCGAATCCATTGCTTCATATGTTCGGGATAATTATCCATGCCGCTGGAGGCAATCCAGCCCGGCGCCACAGCATTCACCCGCACCCCGGAGCAACCCCACTCAACCGCGGCAGTCTGGGTAAAATTCACCATCCCCGCCCGTGCCGCACCGGAATGCCCCATGCCGGGCATACCACCCCACATATCAGCCACGATATTCACAATCGCCCCGCCGGTTTTTGACAGTGCCTGTGTGTAGGCCTCACGTGCGATCAGGAAACCGCCGGTAAGATTGGTACGGACCACCGTTTCCCAGCCTTTCTGGTTAATATTTGCCAACGGAGAAGGAAACTGCCCTCCGGCGTTATTCACCACACCGTTCAGCCCGCCATGTTCCTCAATAATGGCCTTAACGGTCGCCTTGACTGACTCTTCCTCGCGGATGTCACACACGTGAGCCGAGGCAATACCGCCGTCCTCGGTAATTTCAGCTTTGACCGCCTCAACCTTCTCGGCCTTGCGCCCAACGAGCGCAACTCGGGCTCCGAGCGCAGCCAGTTCATGGGCGGTGCAACGCCCAATTCCGGACCCACCCCCGGTCACGATAAATACCTGGTCTTTAAAGAGATCAGGATGAAAAACCGATCGATAACCCATGTCAGAAATCCTCTAAAAGTTCTGGGCGCTCTGGTGGGAAAACTTGTCCGGGACCGTCAAAAACATGGATGTTTTTGTCGAGCGTACATGGACGTATTCACAGCGTGTCCCGGACAAGTTTTCCCACCAGAGTGCATGCACCAAATTGATAGGCATCAAGCGTCAAGCAACTCAGCCCTTACAGGCACAGGAAACTCAAGCAACTGCTGGGCAAATGCCTTGCCCTGAGGGTCAATACGCAGGCTGGCAACGCCACCCCCACCAAGACTGTGCTCCAGCAGGAAATTGAACGCATTGAACCCCGGCAGTGCCCAACGGGTAACCCGACCATGCTCCGGGTCCAGTGTATGGGCCATCCACTCCGCTACCGCCAATTCCGTCAACGCCGCCTCAATAAACGGCACAAACTCCGCCCTGCGGGCAATCACCCCGATATTGGTATGATCCCCCTTGTCTCCACTGCGCGCCCACGCCAGCCGGACCAGAGGCACAGTGGTGTCCGTAGCAGGCTCCACCGCACTGGGAGTCTGCTCTTCAAGCTGGTCTGGCTGGAAACCGCCATCAGTAGCTACATCCACCGTCTGTTTATTGCCGCCAACATCAATGGCAACCGCCACTTCCGTTTTAGGAACCAGGCAGGAATACAGTCGAATCTTCGGCCACACGGTGGGCCGTCCACCCACGATGCCGGTAATTCCCGGCGCCATTCCTGTTGCTGCCTGGGCGATCTCCCTGGAAAACAGCACCAGAGCCTCCTTCTTGACGTGAGCTGTACTGATTTTCACCACCACTTCACGACAGTCTCCCATGCGGCCATGGGCGCCATAAGTGGTCTCGGTGCCCAGCAGTTCCACGCTGGTCTCCGTATAGTCCGGCAGGCCGCGCTCGCTGAACATTCGCGATGTCTTCGTCAGAATCGCCTCGGCCACGGTCTGAGCCTTGGCTTTGGCGTCCATGCCCGCCAGCAGAAACGTGACGGTGCACTTGAATCCATCCGGCCAGGTACCGGACACTTTGTAACTTTCCGTGGGCGGCAGGCCATGGGCTCCGCTGACACGCACCTGGTCCACTCCCGTTTCTTCAAGGGTGACGCCGGTAAAATCACAGGTCACATCCGGCAGTAGATACGCTCGCGGGTCGCCGATCTCGTAAACCAGCTGTTCTGCTACCGTGCCCCGGGATACCTTGCCGCCAGTACCCTCCGGCTTGGTCATAATGAACTCGCCACTTTGCGAAACTTGCGCGATGGGAAAGCCCATATCGGCATAGCCGTCGGCGACATCCTCCCAATCGGTAAAGTTGCCGCCTGTGGATTGAGCTCCACATTCAAGCAGGTGCCCGGCGAGGCTGCCCTGTGCAAGTCTGTCGTAGTCGTTCCACTGCCAGCCGAACTCATGGACCAGCGGCGCCAGAACCAGCGCACTGTCGGCAACACGGCCGGTAATGACAATATCCGCTCCCTCTTCCAGCGCCGCCACCAGCCCCGGCGCACCCAGGTAGGCGTTCAGGCTCACCATCATCTGTGGCATTGACTGGCCGGTAGTCATCTCGGCAATGCCAGCGTCCGCCAGTTGCTTTTTCTTGGGCAACAGGTCATCGCCCAGCACCAGAGCAATCTTCATGTCCACGCCGGCCTTTTCACAAAGTGCCTGCAGGGCATCGCGGCAGGCCACCGGATTTACACCGCCGGCGTTAGCCAATACCCGGATGCCTTGCTGTTTTATCTCACCCAGCAATGGCCCCATGACGGTCTGCACAAAGTCGCGGGCATAGCCCTGACTGGGGTCCTTCATTTTTTGTCCGGCCATAATGGACATGGTGATTTCGGCGAGATAGTCCGCCACCAGGTAATCGATATTGCCGTGGCGAACCAGTTGGGCGGCTGCAGTTTCAGTGTCGCCCCAGAAGGCAGCGGAGCAGCCGATGCGGACGGTTTCTGGCCTGGAAGGATCGGAATCTGGCATGTCATCACCTTGTAAATGGAAGCCGCAAAGTCCCGGGGAGGGCGCTTTATGCGAAGGTTCTCAGCAATGGAATTGACAATACCAAGCAAGCGCTTGGTTTGTAAACAGGCAAAATCAGGATAGAATTGGCGTTCTTCTGTTCCCGGCTGGAAAATACTGTGAATCAAGATGCTATCCTGCGCTCTCTGGTTGCCGATAACCTGGTTTCAGACCCTGCCAGCGCCCGTGGCCGGTTGCTGCACGAAGCTGCCAGGCTGTTCCGTGACAAAGGTTATGAACGCACAACAGTGCGGGACCTGGCTGCAGCGGTGGGAATACAGTCCGGTAGCCTGTTTCACCATTTCCCAACCAAGGAAGAAATTCTCAAGGCGGTCATGGTGGAAACCATTCGCCTCAATACGGCGCTGATGCAGGCGGCGGTGGATGCCGCCCAAACCCACCGGGACAAGCTGCAGGCACTGGTCCGCGCCGAACTGGAGTCGATCAACGGGCAGACTGGAGAGGCCATGGCGGTGTTGGTGTTTGAATGGCGGAGCCTGTCGGAGGAGTCCCGGGCCTACGTACTTGAACTCCGGGATATCTATGAGCAGCTGTGGCTGGATGTTCTGGAAGCGCTGCGCAGGGATGGCGTGCTGGTTGCCGACCCCTTTATTGTGCGCCGAATGCTCACGGGCGCGCTGAGCTGGACGGTGACCTGGTACCGTCCTGATGGGGGGCTGACCCTGGATGATTTAACCGAGCAGGTGATTGCCATGATGGGGCTGACAGCTCCCTGAATCCGTTTCCGGCCCGGAAAGATTTTTTATGGTACAAATGTATCGATTGTAATGAATTGTAGAAGTCATTGTTTTAAATCAAGATAAACCCGTAACCTTCCCGTCCATACGGGCCATTGGCCTGATCGGCATAACCAAATCGGCATTACAGCCATTTTTGTCTGACAAGATTCGCAGCATTCTTGCCCTCGTCGAATACGAACGGGGAGTCGACAGATCATCCCCGACCTATAAAAACAACGTAAGACAGGACGAACTATGAACTCTTCACTGGTGAAATCCTTCGGGCACCTTCGTAACGGCTGCCTGGCCCTTCTGGCATTGATGCTCCTTGTCGGTTGTTCAGCCAACCCCATTTACTCGACCACGGGAATGGTTCTTTCCAGCTACTCGGAAGGAGAAGCCACCCCCTATGTCATGCAGATGTCCGATCCGGAGATGGCCTGTGCCCTGGGTGAAGGGATTGATCCCTTACTGTATTCCTTTTCCCGGGTGACGGAAGCGCCTGATAGTACGGGCTCTCTGTTGATGCTGCTGGCGGCAAACTGTTCAGAGTACAAAGCCTGGGAGGCAGAACTTGATTACCTTCGCGCCGACTATTCCGGTGATGTGCCGGCCGCGAAGGATGCCCGTGAAAAAGCCAAACGACTGAACGCTGAAACCGCGAAGCGCCGTTACATAGCCTACCAGCGCGCCATGGCTGCTTATGACTTTGACCCGGCGGCCGAAGAGTTTGAGTGCCCGTTCCTGTTTGATGACCAGGAGGAAATTACATTCCTGTTGGGCTTGTTGACTGGCATGCAGGCCATTGTGAATGATGCCAATTCCGGTGCCATGGCTGGTGTACCCCGCAACATCGCACCCCGGGCTGAGCGTGCCGCCGAGTGCGTCGACAATGAAAAGTGGGGCGGGCTGCCAAATGCCATCCGCGGTCTGGTCTGGCTGCTGCTGCCGGATACCCAGCCGAGTCTGTCGCCGGATCCGTGGAGAATCCTCGAAGACAGCTCCCGCCTGGGTGTCGCCAAGGGAATGCGCGCCTCTATGGCAATCGAAGCTGTCGCTGCTGAGACATTCGGTCGTCCTGAAGTACTTGCCGATGTCATCGCCCGGTTTGCCGAGGCCGACAACACCATCGTCGTCTGGGACGAATTCCGGCTGGTGGACGAAGTTGCCCGCGACGTTATCCAGTTCTCATCTGACAAGCACTGGACGGCCAATTATGGGTACCGCACTCCCCGCACCTATTTTGGCCGGATGAGTCCTGAACGTGTAGGCGAAGAGCCGGAAACCATGGATCTGGACGACCTTCTCTGAAGGGCGTCCAACAGTCTTAGAAACCAACAAACACAAAAAAACCCGGAGGTCATTCATGATCCGTAAATCCCTTGCTGCATTGTCTCTCGTTGTTGCTGCGCCTTTTGCAGCGGCTGAACCGGTCAAGATGTGCGTATTCGACGTCATCGGTGCCAATGGTGACATGTACAACATGGTCAAAGACTATGCCCTTGAAATGAAGGCCCATGGTGTTGATTTTGAATTACGCCCCTACACAGACGAAGGCGTTGCGGTTGGTGACTTCAATTCCGGCCAGTGCGATGCCGTTGCCGCAACGGATCTGCGCACCAGGCCCTTCAACCGGTTTGCTGGCAGCATCAGTGCGGTCGGCGCCATTCCTACCTATGACGACCTCAGGACAACCCTGGCAACCCTGGCTCAGCCCAAAGCGGCTTCGCTGATGAAGGAAGGAGACTATGAGGTGCTGGGAATTGTGCCGGTGGGTGCAGGTTACCTTTTCGTCAACGATCGCAGTATTGATACCGCCGGCGAGCTCGCGGGCAAGCGCATGGCCACCCTCGATTACCAGAGGGATGCCATTCACATGGTGAACCACGTGAAGGCCACTGTTGTGCCATCCGATATCACCAATTTCGCCGGCAAGTTCAACAATGGCTCGGTGGATACTGCCTATGCGCCTGCCTTTGCCTACGAGGCACTGGAGCTCTACAAGGGCATCGGTGACGATGGCGGTATTGTCGATTATCCGCTCGCGCAGCTGACCATCCAGATCATTGCACGGGATGAGGTCCTGAGCGATGAAACTGCCCAGAAATCCCGGGAGGTTGCCTGGGGTATGTTCGGTCAGGCCATGGACCTTATTGAGCGCCAGGAATCGGCGATTCCCGAGGAGAAATGGGTACGCATCCCTGAGAAGGACATTGAAGGGTACCAGGAAATGTTTCGCGACAACCGTCTTCAGCTCAGGGATGGTACAGATGGCGCTGACAAGGTCTATCACCCGAAGATGATGAGCCTGCTCAGCAAGGTCCGTTGCTCCAGCAATCCCGGGGCTTCCGAGTGCACAGCGCCTGATCGCGAATAATAAAGGCTGATCCTTCATGAACTGGCGAGCATTATCAGAGGCGGGCTCGAAGACGCTGTACCCCGTGCACAGGCTGCATGGGGTTATTCTTCTGCTGCTTCTTATCTTTACGCTTCTTCTGGGTATGGGAAACTCTCTCCATTCGCGCATGTTGTGGGTGGGAGAGCAGACCTGGCCAAACTACTACCTGCTTGACCCGGATGCCACGGAGCCCACGTGCCCGCTGGTCATGGACATTGATGCCGAGGTCGAAAAACGGGTCCAGGCCTATGAGCCCGACCCGGATGACCTTTTCAGTTCTCCACCGAATCCGGATGCGATCCGCGAATCCCTGGAAAAGAATCTGCAACTGTGCCAGGAAAAGCATTTTCTCTATAAGCAGAACCAGGAGCATGCCACCGAGGCGCTGGCCGTGTTCAAGGCCGTTGAGCAGGGGTTTGCGGACTTTCTGTTGGATAACATTGAACTGACCAAGTACCTGTTCATTGCCATGTTCGCCATGGCTGCAGCGATTTCCGCCCTGGATGCTGACCATATTGCCCTGCGGCTGCCCCGTAACCGGGCCGAGTGGCGACTCAGTCAGGGTATGCAGTTCGTGGTGAACGGGTTGATGGTGTATTCGCTGTTCTCCTATGTAAACCGATTGTCGTCGTCCCCCGGCTCTGCAGACACTGCGATATTACAGTATGCATGGGCGGCCGTATTCGGCCTGTTCATGGCGATCAACGTGGTTCGTTTTGTATCAGTGCCGACAAGAATGAAGCCTGGAATCCTGTCGGCCTCCTCCGGCCTCGTCCTGCCCCTGTATTGCGCCATGGGGCTGATTGCCATGAGTTACTTCTTCTTTGTAGACGGATACTCCTCGGGCCTGGCGATCTACTTCGGCATGATGACCAACCTGTCCTCCATGTTCATCAACATCGGCCTCTACGTACTGGTGGGCATGGCGCTGAAGCAGACCCGGATTCCGGAGCTGCTGCTGAACGTGATCAAACCCTATCACCTGCCGGCGCCCATGCTGGCCTCGGTGATGATATTCGCCACAGCGTTCCCCACGGCATTCACCGGTGCTTCCGGGATCTTCATCCTGGCGGTAGGTGGCGTGGTCTACGATGAGATGCGCAAGAGCGGGGCAGGGCGTCAGCTGTCGCTGGCAACGACTGCGATGTCCGGCAGCCTGGGTGTGGTTTTGAATCCCTGCCTGCTGATTGTGGTGGTTGCTGCCCTGAACAAGGAGGTCACCACCTCCGAGATGTATGGTTGGGGCTTTTGGGTGTTCCTTATGTCGGCGACGCTGTTCTCCGTGGTTGTCTGTAAAACCCAGGGCAACTGGAAACCGCGCCCGGCGCCCGGCGCATTCAGAAAATCTCTGGCAGAGCTTCGGCCGCTGGCGCCCTACGCGGTTGTTGCCGCAGTGGTTATCGCTGCCATCTGGCTGATCCTCGGGCTTGGGTTCAATGAATACAGCGCCCCGATGATCCTGCCGCTGGTGATGTTGGCGCTGGTGTATCTGGATGCCGGAAAGGACCATGATGAGCAGGGGCAGTCGAGAGGCCGGGCTTTCTGGGTACGTAGTACGGCGGCCGCCAGTGATTCTGCTGTTCACATTGGTGCACTGCTGGCACTGATCGGCTTCTCCATCTGCCTGGGTGGTATTCTGGAGCGTTCGGATATCGTTCACGCATTGTTCCCGGAGAATCTCACCAGTCCCTGGATTGCAATGCTGGTGATTGTGGTGATGCTGACGGTCATTGGTATGGTAATGGACCCGTTCGGTGCGGTTATTCTGGTGTCCGCCACCATCGCGCAGCCGGCCATCCAGCTGGGTATTGATCCGTTGCATTTCTGGATTGTATGTCTGGTGGCGTTTGAGCTGGGCTACCTGAGCCCGCCGGTGGCGCTGAATCACCTGCTGACACGGCAGGTGGTTGGTGAAACCGAGGTGCTGGCCGCCGAGCGTACCGGCTCCTTCTGGCATCGTTATGAGCGCCTGTTGCTGCCGCTGGTGGTGATGGGGCCGACGTTGCTGGTCTCCGCATTCGTGCCGCTGCTGTTTTACGCGCTGTAGTGCGTGTCATCAGAACGAAACCGTCACCGGCGTATCCTGGTGGCGGTTTTTTTGCATCTGATGGAATGTTTGGAACGTATCCGGTTTTATCAACGTTAGTTGGATACCATACTGGAAAACAGAGGGAGCTGTTCTCGCGTTTCCATGATGTTGCCCTGGTGAACCTGTTATGACCCGAATTGTCCCTGTCGCTACTTGTCTGATGTCCTGCGCACTGCTGTTGTCGGGCTGTGGTGGGGGATCTGGCGGGAGCTCTGAAACGCCCCCTGATCTGGCGGGGATGATCAATATAGAAAGCGGGACAAGGGTGGATTCCGATACCTCCGATGATATCCGCCTTGGAGAGGCCGTGGACAATGGTAGCCCAGGATCGGCCCAGGCTCTTCCGGCAGGGGCCATCGCGGGCGGTTACCTCAGCTTCAGTAACGGCACCTACAACTCTGGCACTCTGGAGTCATTCGATTATTTTGAGGACACCACTGATTTATACGTAACGGACCTCTCGCCTGGTGATCGGGTAGCCGTGCAGGTCTTCCTGTCGCCGGATCAGAGTGCGTCAGTGCCCGATCGAACCCTACGTCTTCTGAAGCAGCAGGATGGTAATCTGGTAGAGCAGTACAGCGATACCAGCTCCGATAACCTGCAGGCACTGATGATCACTCTTCCGGATGGCGCCGAATCCGGCTCCTACCTGATTGAAGTCAGCACCAGCAGTGGTATTCCGTTCCGTTACGTTCTCACGCTGGCGGACCAGGCCTCTGGCAGTGTCATGAACACCCGCTATACCGATCCGGCATTCATGGTGGATGAAGCCATTGTGAGTTTTGAGCCAGTCTCCGGTGGCTATGGCATGGCGGCAGCCATGGCAGTGGCGGAGCGACGGGATCTGGGCCGGGGAGCCTGGCTGATGCGCAGGGACGGTGCGCGACACCCTGCCGCAATGTCTGCCACGCAGGTGCAGGGTGCCCGTGAGGACACTCTCGAATGGATACGGGAGCTTCGCAGCCAGCCGGGTGTGGCCATGGCAGAGCCTAACTACCTGTATTCATCACAACAGGTATCGCCAGACAACGATCCCCTCTATGACCGACAATGGAACCTGCCGCTGGCGAGAGCGCCAATGGCGTGGCAGGCCGCTCCGAAGGTGGGAGCGGGAATCGGTATCGCGGTTATGGACACCGGTATGTTCAGTACCACCCCGACCTCCGGCGGAAACTGGCACCCGGATCTGAATGATAATGTTCGGTTAGTCTCCGGCCAGATCATGGATTATGTGTCTGGTGATCTCGATATCGACAGAGAGGATGATGGGCAGCGTGACACCAATCCTGCCGACCCCGGTGATGGTAAGTCCAGGAGCAGCAATTTTCACGGCACCCACGTGGCCGGCATTGCTGCTGCAGTGGATAACACGATAGGTATTGTGGGCATGACGCCCAGCGCCCTGATTTACCCGGTCAGGGTTCTTGGTCGCGACGGTGTGGGCTCCTCCGCTGATCTGATTGCCGCACTGAACTGGGCATCAGGCCGTGGTGAAATCGATGTGATCAATCTCAGCCTTGGTGGGCTGGGCCCGAGCGATGCGCTTAAAAGCGCCATTGATGCAGCCTGGGACAGCGGAAATGGACAGTTGATCGTGGCTGCGGCCGGCAATCAGGGCACTGACGAGCCAACTTATCCGGCGGCATATGCAAACGTGATTGGAGTGGGCGCCGTGGATGGGAGCAGTGAGCGTGCATCCTACTCCAATGTCGGTGAATCGGTCGATGTGGTCGCACCTGGCGGCGATGCCAGCAGGGACGCCAACCAGGATGGTGTTGCCGATGTGATTGTCAGCACATGGGGCCGGGACGACAGCGGCGCCTTCGAGCCCAGTTACGCCGGCTTGCAGGGAACCTCCATGGCGGCGCCTCATGTGGCTGGCGTCTACGCCCTGATGAAGGGAGAGGCACCCACTATCACGCCGGGAGAGTTCCGGAGTCTGTTGCGAAATGGCGACCTTACCGAAGAGGTCGGTCCTGCCTTCGAATACGGTGCCGGACTGATCAACGCTCTGGCGGCCATGGATGCCGCACTGGACGGCAATTTCCCCATCACCCTGGGCGCCTCGCCATCGGCGTTGCAGTTTAACTCGGCGGTTCTGAGTGCGGAGCTTGAGTTCTCGGCCTATCCGGAGGGGGAGTCTGTCACCATCACAGGGGCAACTGCCGGCGCTGGTTGGCTGAAGCTGGGAGAGGTCCCCGCTGATGCGTCAATGTCGCTCGCTGTGTCGGTGGATACCTCAGGGCTTGAAGACAACAACCGCTACACCACCGAGCTGGTGATTGCATACGATCCGCAGAATGGCGATCCCGACACCCTTACAGTACCAGTTTCCCTGCGTCTCGGTACCTCGACGGATGACCGGGATGCAGGAAGGCACTATGTGCTCCTGGTTAATGCGGATGACAAACAGGATACCATTGAGCAGGTCGTCGTCTCGGCAAGCGGCGGTGAGTACCGTTTTGCATTTGACCAGGTGGAGCCGGGAGAATACTTCCTGGTGGCGGGTACGGACATGGACAACAATGGCCTGATATGCGAAAACGGTGAAGCCTGTGCCGAGTACCCGGTCAACGGCTTGCCGGAGAAAATCGTGATTGGCGACAAGCCAATCAGTGGCGTAGGGTTAAGCACCAGTTTCCGCCGGCCTACCATTTCTGCCCTGGGCCTGCCACGGGTCGGATTTGAAGGTTATCGCCTGAAATCGGACAGCGGGGAAGAGCGGGGCAGTGAGCCGGTCCGCAGCGTGGAGAGCGACCTTTGACGAGAAATTTCATAGATATCACAGCACTGGCCCTGTCCATTGTACTGGTGACAGGCTGTGCCATTAATCGCTCGGCAACCGCCGATGGCGCACCACTGGCGCGACAGGTAACAGAGTCCGACCATTGCGGGTTGACCGCGCCAGGGCTGGTCTATATCCGCAACGCCAGTGAGCTGGACAGTTTGTCGCGCCTGCCATCCGGGAATCTGTCCATGAATCAGCTCCGGGCCATTGATCTGGATCAGGAGCATCTGGTGCTTGTGGGGCTGGGTCAGAAGTCCACCGGAGGCTACGGGGTGACTCTCGAGACCGCCGAGATCGTTGACGATGTGCTGGAACTGACTCTCAAAGCCCGGGAACCGTCGCCCGACGCCATGGTCACCCAGGCCCTGACCACCCCCTGTGCAGTGATTGCCATCAGTCCGGAAGACTGGGAGCGGCTCAGGGTATCCGGCGAGGGCCTGGATACCATTACACGGGAGCGGTAATCGTTCTGCAGTGGTGTTGGTCCTCACCGGCACAAATCAACCGTTGATCTTTCCCCCCGAATCCCTAAGCTATGGGCCTGTTTAATAACAAACCCGTGGAGTCGCTTTCTTCCCATGAGCCAGAAACAGTACAACGCAGACGCCATTGAAGTTCTTAGTGGCCTGGACCCGGTTCGCAAACGTCCCGGCATGTACACCGACACCAGTCGGCCCAACCATCTGGCCCAGGAAGTCATCGATAACAGCGTCGACGAAGCACTGGCAGGCCATGCCCGCCGGATTGATGTGATTCTCCACAGCGACGGCTCGCTCAGTGTTGAGGATGACGGCCGCGGTATGCCGGTGGATATGCACAAAGAGCATGGTGTTCCCGGCGTTGAGCTGATCCTTACCCGTCTTCATGCTGGCGGCAAGTTCTCCCAGGGCAACTACAATTTCTCAGGTGGTCTGCATGGTGTTGGTGTGTCGGTGGTCAATGCGCTGTCGACCCACCTTGAGGTCCTGATCAAACGGGACGGACAACTGCACCGGATGACCTTCGAGAATGGCTACAAGCAGACCGATCTTGAAGTTGTGGACACCGTTGGTAAACGCAACACCGGCACCCGGCTGAAGTTCACACCGGATCCCAGTTATTTCGACAGCCCTAAATTCTCTGTCAGCCGATTACGCCACAACCTACGGGCCAAGGCGGTTCTCTGCCCAGGCCTGAACATCACCTTTCTGCAGGAGCAGACAGGCGATAAAGATGAGTGGTGCTACGAGGGCGGTCTGCGCGATTACCTGCGTACGGAGCTGGCAGACATCGAGGCGGTTCCACTGGAACCATTTACCGGTAGTTTTTCCGGTAACAAGGAAGCGGTGGACTGGGCCATCCAGTGGCTGCCGGAAGGTGGCGAAGCGGTGATGGAAAGCTACGTGAACCTGATACCCACGGCCCAGGGCGGTACACACGTTAACGGGCTTCGCACCGGCCTGCTGGAGGCCATGCGCGAATTCTGTGAGTTCCGCAGCCTGCTGCCCCGCGGCGTGAAGCTGTCACCGGAAGACATCTGGGAGCGCTGCGCCTATGTTCTGTCCTTCAAGATGCAGGAACCCCAGTTCTCCGGCCAGACCAAGGAACGACTGTCATCCCGGGAAGCCGCCGCGTTTATCTCTGGCGTGGTCAAGGATGCTTTCAGCCTGTGGCTGAACCAGCACACGGATATCGCGGAGGCACTGGCTGAGCTGTTTATCAGTAACGCCCAACGCCGCCTTCGGGCCAGCAAGAAAGTCGCCCGCAAAAGGGTCACCTCGGGCCCGGCCCTGCCCGGCAAGCTCGCAGACTGCTCCGGCAGCGACAGTAACCGCTCCGAACTGTTCCTGGTGGAAGGCGATTCCGCCGGCGGTTCCGCCAAGCAGGCTCGTGACCGTGAATTCCAGGCCGTGATGCCTTTGCGGGGCAAGATCCTAAACACATGGGAGGTGGACTCCGGTGAGATCCTCGCCTCCCAGGAAGTTCACGATATTGCCGTTGCCATCGGGGTAGACCCGGGCTCTGACAAGCTCGACGGCCTCCGCTACAACAAGATCTGCATCCTCGCCGATGCCGACTCCGACGGGCTCCACATCGCCACATTGCTGTGTGCGCTGTTCGTCAAACATTTCCGCCCGCTGGTCGCTGCCGGCCATGTCTTTGTTGCCATGCCTCCGCTGTATCGGGTGGACCTGGGCAAGGAGACCTTCTATGCCCTGGACGAGCACGAGAAGCAGGGCATCCTTGACCGCCTGGCGGCGGAAAACCGCCGTGGCAAGATCTCGGTTACCCGCTTCAAGGGCCTGGGGGAGATGAATCCGCTCCAGCTTCGCGAAACCACAATGGCCCCGGATACCCGCCGGCTGGTCATGCTCACCATCGCCGATGGGGACGATACCGACAGTCGTATGGATATGCTGCTGGGCAAAAAACGGGCGTCTGACCGCCGGATATGGCTTGAGACCTACGGGAATATGGCAGATATTGAGGTGTAGCTCTCTCTATATTCTTATTAGTGCTTTAAGCAGCATCCTTTATTCTTTCTCAGCCTCTATAAAACTGGTTATCCTGCCCCTTTTATCCAAGGGAACACCAGATGGACTGGCAGGGCTGGTTTGCTTTAAGCCTCGCGGGAGTAGCGTTACTGTTGATGAGTGTTGGGCGGTTTGGCCCGCACCTCGTCATGATGGGCGTGCTCGTCGTGCTGAGTGCCAGCGGTATTGTCACCGCCGATCAGGCGCTCGCCGGCTTCAGTAACACGGGGCTGATTACCGTGGTTGCCATGTTCGTGGTAGCCGCTGGCATCCATCATTCCGGTGGTGTGGATCTGGTGGTTCATCATCTTCTACGCTCGCCCCGCACTGTGCGCTCAGCCCAGGCCCGCATTGCTTTTCCAGTGGCGTTGCTGAGCGGATTTCTCAATAACACCCCGGTGGTTGCCACCATGATCCCGGCGGTTCACGCCTGGTCACGGAAAATCGGTATTTCCCCCTCGAAACTGATGATTCCCCTGAGTTATTCCGCCATTCTGGGCGGCACGCTGACACTGATCGGTACCAGCACCAACCTGGTGGTAAACGGGCAGTATCAGCAATTGACCGGGGAAGACGGTTTCTCGATTTTCTCGATAACCGCTGTCGGGCTGCCGGTCGCCGTGATTGGTCTGGCTGTGATGCTGCTGGTGCTGCCCAGGGCCTTGCCGGAGCGCAAGGACCAGCAGAAGTTCGGCTCCATGCGGGAGTTTACCCTGGAGGTTGCCGTTGCCTTTGACGGGCCGCTGGTCGGCAAGAGCGTTGGCGAGGCTGGCCTTCGAGAGCTGGAGCGGCTGTATCTGGTAGAGATCGAGCGTGATGGCAGTGTGGTAACTGCTGTTCCCTCGGAAGAGCGCCTGCGGGGCGGCGACAGGCTGGTATTTGCCGGTGATACCCAGGCCATCTCCGACCTGCTGCGGATCAATGGCATTGTACCTTCGGTTCACGATGATGAGCCCAGTTTGAGCAAAGACCGGGCAGAACGCCGGCTGGTTGAGGCCGCCCTGTCTCCGCAATCGGAAGTGCTCGGCCAGACGATTCGTGATGCCCGTTTCCGAGACCGTTACGGTGCCGTGGTGCTGGCGGTTGCTCGTGGTGGTGAAAGGGTGTCCGGCAACCTTGGCAATATCCGACTGAAGACCGGTGATGTTCTTCTGCTGGAGGCCCGCCCTGCGTTTGTCAGCCGTCAGCGCTACGCCAAGGACTTCCTGCTGATCAATGACCTGGAAACCGAGACCCCCCGTCATGACCGCGCCTACCTGTCCTGGGGGATTCTGCTGATACTGGTGGGAGCGGCGGCCCTTGGTGTGTTGACGATGCTCAATGCCGCATTGATGGGAGCTGCACTGATGATCCTCAGCGGCTGCTGTTCGGTTGGTCAGGCGCAGAAGGCCGTGGATGTCCCCGTCATTCTCACCATTGCCGCCTCGTTTGCACTGGGTGCGGCCCTCCAGGAAACCGGTGCGGCGGCCTATGTCGCCGAGGGGATTCTGAATGTCAGCAGTGGTCACCCGCTACTGACGATTCTGTTGGTGTATTTTGCTGTCTCGGTGCTGACGGAGGTCATTACCAACAACGCAGCAGCGGTGCTCGTGCTGCCGATCGTTCTGTCGATGACAACCTCTCTCGGTATTGCCTCAGAACCCTATGTGATTGCCGTCATGATGGCCGCTTCGGCAAGCTTTGCCACCCCGCTCGGGTATCAGACCAATATGATGGTATTTGGCCCGGGGGGCTACCGGTTCATGGATTTCGTGAAAGTGGGCTTGCCGATGAACCTGTTTATCGGGCTGGTCACCGTCGGGGTGATTTCCCTGGTTTACGGGATCAATCTTTCCTGACTGCGGTTTCAGTCGGGTTGGCCAGAATGTCGCAGCAAAGTACCCGTAGCTGGCCATGGTGGTAATAGCCCAGAGAGAGGGTGACACACATGTAGGCGCCGGTGATGCACAGGTAGGGAGCTGTTATCTGAAGGTAACCCGGCTGTGCGATGGCCTGACGCAGGTACTGCTGGCGATACCAGTCAGCACTGGTGGTGCTTTCCAGCGGGCGGAAGCGGGGGTCAAGACTGCTGGCCATGGCATCTGACACCAGGGTGTCGTCAATCTGTACGCCATTTTCATCCACCAGGTAGCACCGTGAGACTGCCGGGTGATTCAGCAGGGTATTGCAGGCCTCTCCCATCAACATGCCCTGGCTGAGCCGGTCTACGGCATTGCGGAAAAATCCCTCGAAAAAGGACGTCAACTGCCGGGTCGGATCCCGGGTTACCCGGTTCTGGTTCTTGTAGTCCTTCAGCAAACCATCCAGATCGGTTATTTCTCCCGGGATGTCCGCCAGTGCCGTGCTGGGCCTGCGGAAGTAGAACCCCTGAACGAAATCCACGCCCGCATCAATGGCGATCATTGCCTGGTCGTGAGTCTCAACACCTTCCAGGAGGACAAGGCAGCCGGACTGGTGCAGCAGCGATACGATGCCGTTCAGTATCTGTCTGGCCTTGTGATCGTTGGTGGCCCGAGTCAATAGTTTGCGGTCCAGTTTTACGATATCCGGAGACAGGTTCCAGATCCGCTCGAAGTTGGAATGGCCCGCGCCGAAATCATCAATAGCGGTGAGACAACCCAGTTTCTGGTAGTAAGCGACGGTTTCGCGCAGTCTTTCAGCGTCATCAGTGGGCTGCTCAACAATCTCCATCACGATGCGGTGAGGGGGGAGCCCGGTTTTTTTCAGCAATTCGCCGAAAAATGAGTCAGCCCGGTTGCCCGCAGATACCACACGTGGAGAAACATTCAGAAACAGCCAGTTAAGCTGATCCTGGAAGTCTGAATAGTTACGGATGTGTAAATAGCGACAAAGACGGTCAAGGAGGAGGTTTTCGGCGTCGGACGATGGCAATTCGAACAGGTGCAGGGGGAGCACCGCAGCATTATCCGTATCAAAGGCGCGGATAAGGGCCTCATAGCCGACAATACGTTTGTGGGAGATGCTGAATATGGGTTGTAATGCCGTTCGCAGCGTCAGCCCCTGGTACTCTGCCGTCCATGATTCACCCTCCCTGGTCAACATCGGCGACAGCACATCAACTTCGGGTGCGGTCAACTCTTCTGGGAGGGTTCGCGACATAGGCCATTCTGTTCCGGATAAACGAAAACATCGGCAACGCCCGGTGGCATCCCGATCTGTCAATCCCGGTCGCACTCCACTGATTTATGGTGAAAACCTATTCGGAGCGCACAGGATAATGAAAGCAGACAGAAGAGTGCCAAAACCCACAAATTATTGCCACTATTTCATGTAAAAACAGGCAACTTCGGGTAACAACGCACAGAATTGCGCTGGAGGGAGTAGTGTAGACGGCCCGTCGGAGCCGTCTGAAATCAGTTGTTGCTTGGAACTACAACAGTTTCGTCAAATTCAATTTCCATGTCTATTCCTCTCGTTCAATGAGCAGCCCTAACGGGGCTTTTGATATACACAAAGTTTATCCTGATCATCGTTTTCTGCAATCCGTAGAACCCGTATCAGACCAAAGGTATAAGGGAAAGTACGTGCGGCGCAGTGGGGAAGCCCTTGGTCAGAATTTCTGATCTAAGTATGCAAAACATTTTGATTGGCTTTGTGAGCGCCTGTTTCTACACTGCTTTCAGTGTTTCCGGCAGGCTGGAGCCTGTTAAGCAGGGAGATAGATATGCAGGTACGCAATACCGCCAACCGGTTTGGAGCTTTAAGTATCGGTATCCACTGGGTGGTTGCCGTTGCCGTTTTCGGGCTGTTCGGCCTTGGCTACTGGATGGTGGATCTGTCCTATTATGATGACTGGTATCGCACGGCGCCGGACATCCACCGTAGCATCGGCATTCTGCTGTTCATGGTTATGTTGCTGCGGCTGGTGTGGCGATTTGTTAGCCCGGTGCCCCGTCCGCTGCCCAATCACACTCGCTTCGAGGTAGTAGCGGCTCGTGTTGCTCACCTGGTGCTTTATGTTCTGGTTTTTGTGGCGATGGTCAGCGGCTATCTGATTTCCACAGCTGACGGGTCGTCCATCAGTGTGTTTGACTGGTTTGAAGTGCCTTCGGTAACCGGTCAGATCAAGGGAATGGAGGATACCGCCGGGCTCGTTCATTACTGGACCACCTGGGCCCTGGTGGTGCTTGCCAGCCTGCATGGTCTTGCCGCGATAAAACATCATCTGATTGACCGGGACGACACCTTGCGGCGTATGCTGGGTACAGACCGGCGCCACCACTGATGCCATTACCGCTGTGAACAACGCCTACAATCGCGCCTTCGGGCTGTTTCAACGAGGAGATGACTATGAAAAAATTGCTGCTTGCATCCGCTGTGACACTCACAATGGTTGGTGGAACCCAGGCATCCGAACACAGTGGAACCTATGCCTTTGATACCGAGGGTGATCACCAGTTCATTACTTTCAAGATTTCCCATCTGGGTTATAGCTGGCTTTACGGTCGCTTCAATGAATTTGACGGGCAGTTTGTTTACGACGCGGAAAACCCGGAAAACAGCTCGGTGGAAGTGACGGTGGATACCTCCAGCGTTGACTCGAATCACGCCGAACGGGACAAGCACCTGCGCGAGGAAGATTTCCTCTATGTCAGAGAGTATCCGGAAGCAACGTTCAAGAGCACGAAAGTTGTCGTGGACGACAAGGGAGAGGCTGACATCATCGGTGACCTGACTCTGCGTGGAGTTACCAAAGAGATCACCCTTGATGTGGAGATGGTGGGCCACGGCAAAGATCCCTGGGGAGGTTACCGCATGGGCTTTGAGGCTGGAACAGAGTTCAAGCTGACTGACTTTGGAATACCAATGGATTTGGGAAAGGCGTCTGAAACAGTGGAGTTGATTATCTCTGTGGAAGGTGTTCGCCAGTAAACGCTGAACTGACAATGCCTCCCGGGGTGCCGGGAGGTATTGTGAGTTTAACCCATCGCCTCCGCTTCAGAGGCATTCAGGCTATCAAAGCAGGTCAGTGGGTTGTCCGGAACCGCTATCATTGCGGCAAAGGTGCCGCTGTCGCCAGAACTGGCCAAAAAAGATCACCAGCCCGATCAGAAGTCCCGCCCATAAGTAGGGTTCTGCAAGCTGAAAACTGCCGCTTATGGCAAACTCCACCAGCAGCATCAGAGCCAGAGCAAGAACAGCATTCACCACGGCCGTCATCATGGCCTGCCCGCAGGCCTTCAGGTTGGGTCTCATAGTTCTCCACTCTCGGATGTCGTGAAACGGATCATCGTTTTACTGATTGCGAGCATACGGCGAGGGTTAAACTCTCTCCATGCGGGAATTCCGCTATTGGAAATCCGACAGGGTGTTGGTGTATCTGCCCCCGCCTCCATATAATGTGCCCTCCGGCTGCCGGCCGGGGTAACCAGCGGAATTCATATCACGCAACAAAGGGGCATCCATGCCAGAGTTTCAGACCACGGATGAAGGCTTTGAGCGGGTTTCATTGAGGGACTACACCGAGAAGGCCTACCTTGATTACTCCATGTACGTCATTCTCGACAGGGCGCTGCCCAACGTAGGTGACGGGCTGAAGCCGGTTCAGCGCCGGATCATCTACGCCATGTCCGAGCTCGGTCTCAAGTCCACCTCCAAATACAAGAAGTCCGCCCGTACGGTAGGTGATGTTCTGGGTAAGTTCCATCCCCATGGTGACAGCGCCTGTTACGAGGCCATGGTGCTGATGGCCCAGCCTTTCTCATACCGCTATCCGCTGGTCGACGGTCAGGGTAACTGGGGCGCGCCTGACGACCCCAAGTCTTTTGCTGCCATGCGTTACACCGAATCCCGGCTGGCCAGATTCGCGGATGTCCTTCTCAGTGAGCTGGGGCAGGGTACGGTCGACTGGGTGCCGAACTTTGACGGCACCATGGATGAGCCCTCGGTGTTGCCCGCCAGGTTACCCCACGTTTTGCTGAACGGAACAACCGGCATTGCCGTGGGTATGGCAACGGATATCCCGCCTCACAATGTACGGGAAATTACCGCAGCCTGTGTGCGCCTGCTCGACCAGCCAGACGCCACCACCGACGACCTTTGTGAACACGTCAAGGGCCCGGATTTTCCGACTTACGCAGAGATCATTACCCCCAGAAAAGACATCCGGCAGATGTACGAAACCGGTAAGGGATCCCTGCGGATGCGTGCCCGCTGGATCAACGAGGGTGGCGAGATTGTAGTGACGGACCTGCCGCACCAGGTTTCGGGTAACCGGGTGCTGGAGCAGATCGCTCAGCAGATGCAGACCAAAAAGCTGCCCATGGTGGCAGACCTGCGTGACGAATCGGACCATGAGAATCCGACCCGGCTGGTGATCGTGCCCCGTTCCAACCGGGTGGATCAGGAAGGGCTGATGGCCCATCTGTTTGCCAGTACCGACCTGGAGAAGACCTACCGGGTCAACATCAATGTCATCGGTAATGACGGTCGCCCGGGCGTCAAGGGCCTGCGTGAGATGCTGACGGAATGGCTAAGCTTCCGCCGCACCACTGTCACACGTCGCCTACAGCACCGTCTGGACAAGGTGTTGGCGCGCCTGCATATCCTTGAGGGCTTGCTGGTTGCGTATCTGAATATCGATGAAGTCATCGCGATCATCCGTTATGAGGACAAGCCCAAAGCTGAATTGATTTCCCGTTTTGGCCTGTCGGAACAGCAGGCCGAAGCCATCCTTGAGCTGAAACTGCGTCATCTGGCCAAGCTTGAGGAAATGAAAATCCGTGGTGAGCAGGACGAGCTGGCTGCTGAGCGGGATGAACTACAGGCCATTCTGGGTTCCGAAGACCGTCTGCGGGGGCTGATCAAGGACGAGCTGCTGGCAGACGCGGAAACCTTTGGCGACGATCGTCGTTCGCCCATTGTTGAGCGCCGCGAGGCCAGGGCCTTCAGCGAAACCGAGCTGGTATCCAATGACCCGGTGACCGTTGTGCTGTCCGAGAAGGGATGGGTCAGGGCTGCCAAAGGCCATGACATTGAGCCCGAAGGGCTCAGCTACAAGGCCGGCGACCGCTTTGCCATGGCTGCGAAGGGCCGAAATAACCAGCAGGCCGTGTTCCTGGATTCCACCGGCCGGGCCTATTCCCTGGTCGCCCATACGTTTCCCTCCGCCAGGGGCCAGGGTGAACCACTCAGTGGACGAATCAATCCACCGTCGGGGGCCACTTTTGCAGGTCTTCTGATGGGTGACCCGGCCCGCAAGGTGCTGCTGGTTACTGACGGTGGCTACGGGTTTGTTACCTCGCTCAATGACATGATCAGCAAGAACCGCAATGGTAAAGCTGTGGTATCGGTGCCGAAAGGGGCCAGGATCATGCCTCCGGTGATGGTGCCGGATTCCGACAAACCACTTTACCTGGGCGCTATTTCCAATGAGGGCAGGATGCTGGTGTTCCCTCTGAGCGAGCTGCCGGAGCTGGCCAAGGGCAAGGGCAACAAGATCATCAGTATTCCCTCTGCACGGGTGCAGAACCGGGAAGAATACGTGGTAGCAGTTGCGGTGTTTGCCGAGGATGACCAGCTGGAAATCCGCGCTGGCAAGCGAAAGATGGGATTGCAGTTCGCCGATCTGGAGCACTACCTGGGCGAGCGCGGCCGCCGCGGCCATAAGCTTCCACGGGGGCTCCAGCGGGTGGACGCCATTGATGTCATCCAGTCGGCCAGCAATGCCGCTGATGCCGCCAGTTCAGAGGAGCAGCCTGACAGTGAGTGAGCTGGTACTGATTAACGTGTCGGGGCGCGACAAGCCCGGCCTGACGTCGGAGATTACCGGCATCATGGGGCAGTACGATGTGCGGATTCTGGATATTGGCCAAGCGGTGATTCACGACCACCTTACTTGGGGAATCCTGATTGAAATCCCGGACGAATCCAAATCCTCACCGGTTATCCGGGACCTGCTGTTCCGGCTGCACGCGCTGGATCTTCAGGTTCGCTTTGCCCCCATTACCATCGAGGCGTATCAGCAGTGGGCGGAAGGGCGCAATCGCGCCTGCTACATCGTCACGCTGCTGTCCCGGGACATCAAGGCCGAACAGATTGCGCGGGTGTCGGCGATCACCGCCCGTCATGGTCTGAACATCGACAATATCAGCCGGCTCTCGGCCCGCCCGTCTTTGAACCCGTCCGAGAACCGCATTGCCTGTGTGGAGTTTTCCGTCAGGGGGACGCCATCGGACCTGGAGCAATTGCGTTATGATTTCCTGCACATCGCAGGGGAAATGAATGTGGATATCGCCTTTCAGGAAGATTCCATTTTCCGTCGCAACCGCCGTCTGGTGGTGTTCGATATGGATTCAACGCTGATTGACGCGGAAGTAATCGATGAGCTGGCGCTGGAAGCCGGGGTGGGCAAGCAGGTGGCGGAGATTACCGAGCGTGCCATGCAGGGCGAGCTGGACTTCAGCCAGAGCTTTGCCGAGCGTCTGGCGTTGCTCAAAGGGTTGGATGAGTCGGTGCTGGAGGGTATCGCAGCTCGCCTGCGCCTGACTGAAGGAGCAGAACACCTGATCCGCAGTCTCAAGTCACTGGGTTATCGCACGGCGATTCTGTCAGGCGGCTTTACCTACTTCGCCCGTCACCTGCAGCAAAAGCTGGGGATTGACTACGTTTATGCCAACGAGCTGGAAATCGAGAATGGCAAGGTGACCGGCCGGGTGGCCGGCCAGATTGTTGATGGCAAGCGCAAGGCCGAACTGCTTCAGGAAATTGCCGAGCGGGAGCACATATCACGGGAACAGGTAATCGCAGTGGGGGACGGTGCCAATGACCTGCCCATGCTGAGCCAGGCTGGCCTGGGTGTTGCGTTCCGGGCAAAGCCTCTGGTGAAGGAATCTGCCCGTCATTCCATTTCGACCCTGGGACTGGACGCCATTCTCTATCTGATCGGGTTCCGGGAAAGTGACAGTCTGCAGGTAGGGCAGGCGGGAAAATAACGCCCCCTGGGGGGCGTTAGTGGTCGCCGAAGTCGTAGTTCATCTCTGGAACAGGCGCCTGCAGGTAGTAGCCCTGAATGTAGTTAACGCCAGCCTGCCACAGGGTTGCCAGTACACTGGCGTTTTCCACCAGCGGTACGATGGTCAGTTTGCCGGCGCTTTGCAGGCTCTTGACCATTTCCTTGACCTCTTCCTTGGCTTGGTCCTTCTTCTGGATTTCTTCGGTGAACGAGCCGTCAATCTTTACGTAATCCACGTCGATATGCTTGAGCGTGTTGAACGGGTTCAACGCACACCCGAACTGGCAGATGGAGACCTTGGCGTGCAACTCATGAACAGCTTTGGCAAACTCCTTGGCCTGTTTCATGTAATTGTTGGCGTCCCCTTCGCGGATCTGGAAAATCAGCGAGTCACCCGGCAGGCGAGCCGCCTTCAGCGCCACGCTCAGCCAGGGGGTAAAGGTTTTGTCTTCAAGGGTTTCTGCCGTTACGTTCAGGAACAGACGCGTGTCATGCCCTCGTGAACGGTGGCTGGATAGCTGCTTGATGGTTTGCAGAATTACCCAGCGATCAATCTTGATGGCCATTTCCGAGGGGCCGACCGGCGGCAGGAAGTCGTAGGGAGAGACCTCCTCATCGTCTTTGTTCAGCATCCTGACGAAGGCTTCGTAATGTTCCTCACCCTCACCCCTGAGGTTGATAATGGGCTGGAACAGGAGTCGGAACCGGTTGTCGTCCAGGGCTTTCTGTATGGCGTCGGCTGAATTGCTTTCGTCCAGCGACTCGTGGTCAGCCGGGTTGTAGACCATCACACCATTACCACGCTCATGACCCTCTTTCTTCTTCAGCTCCGAGGAAGCGGTATGGGCCCGCCCCATCAGGTCAGGCGCCTTGGGTGCGTTCTCGGTAATGGCTGCAACCCCAATGCTCAGAGTCAGTTGGACGGTGCGGCCGCTGATATCAAACAGATGATCCTCCACCTTCCTGCAGAGGGTCTCGCACAGTTCAGCCATGGTTTTTTCTTCACAGGGCTGGCAAAGCAGGCAGAAAGCGTCGTCGCTCAGGCGCGCAAGAATCATGTTGTCTGGGGTGTGTTCTTTCAGCAGGCTGGCCAGGTCCCCCAGCATGAGATCCGCACCGGCTATACCGACCTGTCCCTTCAGGCTCATGAAGTTGTCCAGGGCAATGTAGGCCAGCGCACCGGTCTGATTGTCCTTGCCAGCCGTTGCTATGGCCTGGCCCAGCGCATCCATCAGGTACTGCCGGTTGAACAGGCCGGTAAGCAGATCCTGGCTGCTGATCTGCCGAATTTTCTCCTCCAGCTCGGCGTCGCTATGTTCTGGCTGGATGACGATCTGCGTGCAGGCTTCGCCATCATAGGTTGCCGCAGACACAGACATGGTAACGTTGAGCTCCTGATCATCACTGCGGCGGGCGACGCAGTTCATGGTCATGCCGTCCTCCCCGCTCTCGGCGAAGGATTTCATGAATTCTTTGTACTTTTCCTGGCTTTCCGGTGTCAGGGTGTCCAGAACCGGGATGCAGATCAGGTCGTCGATATCGTCGTAGCCAAGGAATTCCATGTAGGACTGGTTGGCGTAGATATGCATGCCATCGTTGATGTAGGCAATGGCGTCCTTGGAGCTCTCAAGCAACAGCTGGCAGCGCTGCTCCGCCTCGCGCAGATGCGATTCGAGGATTCTGCGCCGCCGGCGATCATCCAGGGCGCCCAGTTCGCGGTTAACCACCAGTACCAGCTGATCCGTGTTCTCAAACGGCACCGTATCCTGGGCGCCGGCCTTCATCACAGCCACTGTGCGCTCACGGTTGAATTCCCGGGTAAGCAGTACGAACGGGATGTCTTTGTCCATGCGGCGGATCATCGCCAGGGCACTGTCCGGCCCGAATTCCTGCTCGACGTCGTCCCGTGCCAGCAACAGGTCCCAGTTACCAGCTTTCAGGGTTTCCTCAAGATCTTCCTCGGACGTGATGCGGTGGGCGCGTGTAGCCTTGCCTGAATTCCGGAGAAGGCTGACCAGGGTCTCAGCGTCATTTTGAGAGGGGTCGAGGATGAGCAGGTGTACGGTTGCGTTCTTTTTCTGCATTCGTCAGATGTCTCGTGGTACGCATTGGCTGTGCCAACTCTTTCGAATGTGCAGAGCCGGCCTTTCACTAACGCTGAATGATGCAGGGGTTAACAGCTAATAACAACCCCTGGCACCGGCCCGAACGCTGCTGATTGTTGGAAACAATGATCTAGAGTGACGGCCACAGGGAATCAAACTCATCTTCGCTGGTTCCCGCCGCTGCCGGCGTGTTGACCATGGCTGTGGCAGTAGCACCGGTATTGTGCAGTTTGAGCTCAAACTGACTGATGCTTCCGGTTGCGGAGATCTTGCGGGAAAGTGTGCCCTGATCCTCACGGCCATCATGGAGAAGCGAAATCCGGCTTCCGGACTGGAAGGGAAGCCTGGGCGTAATAAGGGTTGCCGCCTGATTGACCACACTTATTTCCGGTAGCAACAGGCCGCGAAGGTATTCGCTGCTGTTGCCCACTTTCTGGATCAGCCTGACGCCACAGGGCGCAGCGCTGGGGGCAAGCAGTTCGATGCCGGCCTGGGTCCCCTGATTGCGAACCTGGCGTATCCATCGCACCACCGCGATGCTCCAGGGGTAGTTGGTCTGTTCACGTACTCCCAGTATTTCGCCGGCCTGGAGAGACGCCGGGACGCCGGTTTCCCAGGCCACGCAGTAACCACCCGGGCTGGTGTTTATCAGCAGGGCATGATGGGACTGCGGGCGCCTGCGGTCCTGCTCGCTGTCGGGTGTGGCGCCGATACTGTTGCGAAAGTTGATGGGAGTGTCCGCCGATTGCATCGGATCATCACCAACGCCGGCATCATGGGCGCCAGCCCAGGCATCTTCTTTCCGGCGTGATGCCTTCAGAAACTGGTTGTCCTGATCATGGCGGCCGTTGTCATTGCCACTGACAAACTCATTGAACGTTTTCGCGCCGGCCACAAAGAAATGGGTGGCGGTCAGCCCAACGCATATTTCCAGGGTGCCCTGGCTGGCAATGCGGTTGAAGTTGCGTTTTGCCAGAATTCCCAGCGCCTGGCTGAGATGGGTCAGCAGGGTGTCACTGACCCGGGACGGAAGCTCCAGGTCGCTGGTGGAGTGGCCGTCTTTCTGATGGCGTGCATGTTGTGCTTCGGTAATCTGTTCCGACAGTTCGCGGGTGTCGAAGTTGTAACTGTCATTACCTGGCTTCTGTTCAAGCAGGCTGCGGTAAACGGGTGCGGTATCCCGCTCCATATTGACCACAAACAGGCTGTCGTTGTCTGTCTCGGGCCCGCAGGAAACAAGATGGGTCCAGTTCTCAAACAGTTCATAAACCCGGGCCAGTTCGGTCTGGCGCAACTGGTTGGGTCGGGCACAGCCAAGCAGTAGTATGCGCTTGTAGCTGTCTTCTACTGTACTGGTGCGACGGTGGTTCAGGGTTTCATCGTTAACAGAAAGGCCGTGGAGTTTGTTGCGATGGGCGAACCGGTACAGGCGATGGCATTCCAGCCAGCTGTTTGTGGGGCTGGGGCAGTAGAGCTGATGGGATCGCACAATAGTAGCGGCCAATTCGGAAATGGCGCGGTGAATCGCCGTGGCCAGGCCTTTACGGTTCTTGTCCAGCCCACCATTGTCCAGAAACTCCAGTACGCAGAGCTTGTAACCACTGGCAGCATGGAGCTGGAGCGCCTGGGACAGGTTGGCGATCTTGCGCTGTTTTTCGGGCAGCGCAATGGCCAGGCCAAGATAGTGCCTGGACAGTTCGGAGCAGACAAAGTGTATCTTGGGGCGAATCAGCTCCAGCAGCTGTAGCCGCTGCTGCGGTGCAATAAACAAGTGATTCAGCTCAATAATGGCATGGTATAGCTGCCGCGAAGCCTCACCAATGTTGGCCATTGGTAGCTGGTTGACCCAGTCCCTGAAGGCCTTTGGTGAAGTATGGCAAAATGAAAGACTTGCCGTTTTCTGTTCAGGAACACGGAGGTCAGGTTTCAGGATCATGCCTTCCATGAGTTCACGCCAATTGTCTGGGCCACGGTTGGTACTCCGGGTTGCACCACGAACCACAGGCGCGGAGCTACTGACGCCTGCGTGAATAAATGGGAAAACGCCTTAGATACGGCTTTTTTTGTTATCACTCTTTTGCACTCTAAAATAGCAAACCCACAACAAAAAGCGAGAAAAGCACGAGTTGACAATATTTTACAAGTAGATTTGCCCCGACTTTGCCAAATGTGTCACGCAAACAGGTCCAGTGGTGTTTTTCCGGGGCGGTCAGGCACCTCCCTGACAAGCCTTGGCACCAGGAATCCCGGAAGAATGCCGATCAGTTCCCGAACCAGCGCCCTTGCCCCGTCGTCACTGACGTTAAAGTGATGGGCGCCCTCCACAGGATCAAATGCGTGGAGGTAATAGGGCAGCACGCCACATTCAAACAGTCGCTCGCTAAGATCGGCCAGCACACCTACCGTGTCGTTGACACCTTTCAGGATGACGCTCTGGTTAAGCAGGGTGACGCCGGCGGCCTTCAATTGTCCTAGCGCATGTCGGGTGTCGGTATCCAGTTCCGCCGGGTGGTTGGTGTGGATCACCATCACAATCTGCAGTCGGGTTCCCGCCAGCCACGCAAGCAGCGAGTCGCACACACGCTGGGGAATGACAACGGGCAGGCGCGTGTGAATTCTCAGGCGTCGAATATGGGGTATATCCGCAAGAGCTTCGGCCCAGAACGACAAAAGCCGGTCGCTGGCCACAAGCGGGTCCCCGCCGCTGAGAATCACCTCGTTGATATGGGTGTCTTCGGTCAGGGTGGTCAGTATCTTCGACCGGTCGGCTGGTGAAAGCCGGTTGTCTTCATAGGGAAAATGGCGGCGGAAGCAGTAACGACAATTGATGGCGCACTGACCGGTGACCATCAGCAGAGCCCGGCTCTGGTATTTGCGGATAAGTCCGGTGGTCTGCATCGAGTCGCCCTCCTGCAGTGGATCACGGACAAATCCCGGTTCGGTGTCTGCTTCTTCAGAGAGTGGCAGAACCTGCCGTAACAATGGGTCCGCAGGATCACCGGGAACAATGCGTTGCAGGTAGGGCTCCGGCACCCGCAGTGGAAACAGCCGGTGGCCTTCGGCGGCACCGGAAAGCCAGACGGCGGGGTCAAGCCTGAGCCGCCGGAGCAGCTCCTCGGGAGTTGTGACAGAGGCTGACAGCAGTTGCTGCCAGCTGCGTGTGTCACGATCGAGTGGGCGGGCTTCTATACGGGTGGCGGTTCGCTGTATCATAGCGACCTTCGAATTTTTATACGCATCTTTTCAGGTGATAATTTCATGGCTTCATATTCTACCAACGAATTCCGTGGCGGTCTTAAGGTTTTGCTGGACGGCGACCCCTGTATCATTCTCGAGAACGAATTCGTAAAGCCCGGAAAGGGCCAGGCGTTCAACCGGGTCAAGCTTCGCAACCTGATGACCAATCGGCAATGGGAGCGCACTTTCAAGTCTGGTGAAAGCCTGGAAGCTGCCGACGTCGTCGATCTGGAAATGGAATATCTGTACACGGATGGCGAGTTCTGGCACTTCATGAAAACCGATGGCTCCTTCGAGCAGTACCCTGCCGATGCGAAGGCCGTTGGTGATGCCCTCAAGTGGCTGAAAGAGCAGGACGTTTATACCGTCACACTCTACAACGGCGCGCCGCTGACCGTGACACCGCCGAATTTCGTTGAGCTGGAAGTGGTGGACACTGATCCGGGTATGAAAGGCGATACCGCCCAGGGCGGGTCCAAGCCTGCAACCCTGTCTACGGGGGCTGTCGTGAACGTGCCGCTGTTTATTACCATTGGCGAGGTGCTCAAGGTTGATACCCGCTCCGGCGAATATGTCAGCCGCGTTAAAAGCAGCTGATCGGTTGTTTTAGTGACTGCAACCACTCCCTGGCAGCCTGCCACATCCCTGCCTGCTCTTGAAAGCCGTGCACGCCAGCTGGCCTGGGTGCGCGGCTTTTTTGCACAGCGTGGCGTGATGGAAGTTGAGACACCCGTGCTGGGCCGGTGCGGTGTTACCGATATCAACATCGACAGCATCCCTGCCTGCCCCCGGGCTGTGGCTGCCGGTTTCTCGAAAGCCTGGCTCCAGACCTCCCCCGAGTACCACATGAAACGCCTCCTGGCGTCAGGTTCCGGTCCCATCTACCAGGTGGCGCGGGTGTTTCGCGATGGTGAGTACGGGCGCAGGCATAATCCTGAATTTTCCCTGCTTGAATGGTACCGGCCTGGTTTTACGGATTCCGACCTGATGGCCGAGGTGTCTGAGCTGGTGTGCGGATGGCTGGGCTGTGAAGCGCCAACGACCATGCTTTACCGTGACGTCTTTTGTCGCTTTGCGGGGGTTGATCCGTTCCTGGCCAGTGACGGCGAGTTGTCGGCCCTTTGCGAGAAGTGGATGGAGCCGGCGCAGCTGGAGGCGTTTACTCGTGACGAATATCTGGATCTGCTGATGAGTTGTCAGGTAGAGCCGGCGCTGGCGGAAGCCGGGCCGGTGTTCGTTACAGGTTATCCGGAGTCCCAGGCAGCGCTGGCACGGGTGTCCGAACAGGACGGGCTGCGCCAGGCGCACCGCTTCGAACTCTATGTACAGGGGGTGGAACTGTGTAACGGTTATTGGGAACTGACTGACAGGGAAGAGCAGCAGCGCCGATTTGCGGCAGATAACCAGGCGCGTGTGGCCGCCGGCAAGCCGGAAATGCCCGTTGATCAGGCACTTCTGGCGGCACTGCAGGCCGGCATACCAGACTGTGCAGGCGTGGCCCTGGGTCTTGACCGCTTGCTGATGCTCAAGCTGGGGCTGGATGATCTTTCTGGGGTTATTGCGTTTCCTGCTGACCGGGCGTGATCCGTCCGAACGCAGCTCCCATGCGAACTCTCCCACCTGCCACCTGATCACTGTTCCAGGTGACCGAGCCCTTGGGCATGACCATGATAACGGTTGATCCCAGGCGGAACCGCCCCATTTCCTCGCCCTTTTCAAAGCGTATCGGTGTTTTGAGGTTATCGTAACGTGTAACGTCCACATGGCGTTTGCCCGGGGCTACGATGCCTGCCCAGGTGGTTTCAACACTGCCGACAATCATGGCACCGACCAGTACGAAGGCCATGGGGCCCGCAGCAGTGTCGAAAATGCAGACTACCCGCTCGTTTCGCGCAAACAGATTGGGTACGTTTTCCACCGTTGTCGGGTTGACCGAAAACAGCTTGCCGGGGATGTAGATCATCTCTCGCAGGGTGCCGGCCAACGGCATATGAATGCGATGGTAGTCCCTCGGAGCCAGATAGATAGTGGCAAACTCGCCATTGGCAAAGGTCCGGGCCCGCTCCTGCTCGCCACCGAGCAGTTCATTGAGGCTGAAGGATTGTCCTTTTGCCTGGAAAACCCGACCATCGCTGATGTCGCCTAACTGACTGATGGTGCCATCCACGGGGCTGACGATCACTGACTCGTCGGTATCCATTGGTCGCAGGCCGGGCTTGAGGGCGCGGGTGAAAAAGGCATTGAAGCTGGGGTATGCGTCAGGGTCTGGCTCAAGTGCCTCGCTCATGTCTACGCCATAACGGCCGATAAACCAGTTTACAACCCGGTTCTTGAGCGCCGGAACGCTTTCATTGTCTGCAAGGCGGCCAGCCAGGCGTGAAATGGCCAGCTGTGGTGCCAGATACTGGCCCGTTACAAAAAGCTTGTCGTACATCAGGGGTGATCCTTGGCGCGCAAAGTGGCAGAGTTTACCAAACCACGCGGTGTGTATAGAAATTGTTTCACACCTTCGCGGTTACGACCGGTGCTTGCTATTATCTGCTCAAAGCGGAATGGCTGCCTGGGCTCTGTCGCAGTTTCCGATAACAACCATAGAAGGTATGTTCTCTTTCCATGCTACTTATAATCGGCGCAGTAATTGTAATTGCAAGCGTCCTGGGGGGCTATGTCCTTCACGGCGGCAATCTCATGGTGTTATGGCAGCCCACTGAAATCCTGATCATCGGGGGTGCAGCCGTGGGATCCTTCATCATTGCCAATCCCATGCACACCATCAAGGAGGTGGGTAAAGGCGTTCTCAGCCAGTTGACCGGTTCCCCCTACAACAAGTCTTTCTATATGGACCTGTTGAGCCTGATGTATGAAATTTTCGACAAATCCCGCAAGCAGGGCGTCATGGCCATTGAGGAAGATATTGATAATCCCCAGGAGAGCCAGATTTTCACCCGCTATCCGGCCATCATGAAGTCCAAATACCTGCTCGCCTTCATGACCGACTACCTGCGGATTATCAGTTCCGGAAACATGGCGACCCATGAGCTGGAAGGCATGATGGAGAACGAGATCGACAGCCGTCAGCACGAACTGGAGGAACCTTCCCATGCCGTTAACAAGATAGCGGACGCATTACCGGGCCTGGGGATTGTTGCAGCGGTGCTGGGTATCGTTATCACCATGAACTTTCTGAGCGAGGGGCCGGAGAAGATCGGTCTCAGCGTGGCAGCGGCCCTGGTGGGTACGTTTCTGGGTATCTGGATGGGCTACGGCTTTGTTGGTCCCACCTCCATCGCCATGGAGCATTCTGCCCGGTATGAACTCAAGGCTTATGAGTGTGTGAAATCCGCGATTGTTGCGACCGTCTCCGGCCAGGCACCGCAAATGGCCATTGAGTTCGGCCGCAAGGCGCTGCCGTCGGACAAGCGGCCGGGATTCCAGGAACTGAACGACCACGTGCGTTCGAAATAATCTGAACAAGAGCCGTCTGGAGCAGTTTCTTGGAAGAACAGCCAATCATCATCAAGCGAAAGAAAAAGGTTGTCGGCGGGCATCACGGCGGGTCATGGAAAGTGGCCTTTGCGGATTTTGCCACGGCCATGATGGCCTTTTTCCTTGTGCTATGGCTCACCGCCACGGCATCCCCGGAACAGAAACTCGCGGTGGAGGGTTACTTCAAGGATCCGGTTGGCTTTACCGAGGGTGGATCCCCGAATCCCGTCGATCTTGAGGGCAGTGCGTCTGTCATCAACGAGAGCAGCGAGGATATCGAGCGAAGTGACATACAGATTGAAGACCAGGTTGTTGAGGAGCTTGCACAGACCCTGGAACAGCAACAGATGGAGGAGCTGTTCCAGGATCTGAAAGACCGGATTGAACAGAACGAAACCCTGCAGGAGTTCAAGGATCAGCTGTTGATCGATATTACCAGTGAAGGTCTGCGGATCCAGATTGTGGACCGCTCCCAGCGCCCAATGTTCGACAGTGGGCGTGCGGAGCTCAAGTACTACTCCCAGGATATCCTGTTCGAGCTTGCCAAGACCCTCAGTACCGTGAATAACAAGCTGAGCATTACCGGCCACACCGACTCTACCCCGTTCAGCGGCCGTCCCGGCTATACCAATTGGGAGCTGTCTGCGGATCGCGCCAACACTGCCCGCAGGGCGCTGGTGGCCGGTGGTGTAAGGCAGGAACAGATTGGTCGGGTAGTGGGGCTGAGTGATTCCGTGCTGTTTGATCAGGACGACCCGCAGGCCCCCGTCAACCGCCGTATTTCAATCATTGTGATGAACAAGAAGACGGCAGAAAGCATCCAGAGCAGCGCCGGCAGATCGAACGAACCATTAATCGACCTGACTGCGCCCTCCGAGGAAGAGCAGCAGGAGGCCATGAAGCGGCTTGAGGACGGCAACTGGTCGCAGGAGAAGGAAGATCCCGAGCCCGGGGAGTTGAACTGGTAAGCCCGATTAGTCGGCTTTCAGTCCCCGGGATTGTTGTTCCGCCATATCCTGCAAAATCCGCCGGAAGCTTTTCATGCGCTCCACACTGATACGGCCGTCCTCGGCGGCCTGGGTAATGGCACAGCCAGGGTCGCCCATATGGCTGCAGTTACGAAACCGGCAGTGACCGATCAGGTCGCGGATTTCGCGGAAGCCGTACTCGATTTCCTGTGGGGTCATATGCCACAGCCCAAATTCCCTTATGCCAGGGGAATCGATCAGATCGCCGCCGCATTTGAGATGAAAGAGCCTGGCAGTGGTGGTGGTGTGAATGCCTTTGCCGGTGCTTTCCGAAAGCGCACCCACCCGGATCGACTCGTCAGGGAGCAGCGTCTGGATAATGGACGACTTGCCAACCCCGGACTGGCCCACGAACACACTGGTCTGGTCTTTCACCAGGTCCTCCACCCGAACCGCCTGCTCGCCCTCCAGGGTTTTTGCTGACGTGCGTTCCGTGCGGTAGCCCAGCTTTTCATAGCGAGCCAGCAGTCTGTCGATGGACTCCCGGTTCTGATCGGTGATCAGATCGGTCTTGTTGAGCAGGATGATGACCGGAATATCTGTGCTTTCTGCTGCTACCAGGTATCTGTCGATCAGATTGTCATGGGGCTCCGGCTCAGGGGCAATGACCAGGATTATATAGTCGATGTTGGCCGCAACGGGTTTGAGCGCGCCGAAATTGTCTGGCCGTTGCAGCAGGGTATTGCGGTCGCAACGAGCCACGATCACCCCGGTGCCGTCGCTGCCCGGCCGCCAGATCACCTTGTCGCCGGTGACCAGGCTGTCGATATTGGCTCTCACGAAGCAGCGAAGCACCTTGCCGGTGTCCTCACCCTCCAGCGCTTCCACGTCCAGTTGCTGGCCATAATGAGCAATAACCAGCCCCTGCTGCTCTGGCCCCAGGTCGCCAGCATCCAGTTTCTCACCGATGGATTCTTCTTTCTTTGCGGCCCGGGCAGCCCGTTCCTGCTGGACTTTCTTGATGCGCCATTGCTGCTGCTTGTTCAGTCGACGTTTAGCCATATTGTAGGTCGGTCAGATCCTGGTGAAGAATAGTGAAAGCTGTAACATCATACGTGATTCATCCACAATAGGCAGACTATGTGCAACAACGGTCGGGCAGGGCTTCCCGGGAGACGCTACGAGCACGTCCATGTGCGCTTGACTGAAGCCATCCATGGCTTCAGACACTCCCGGGAAGCCCTGCCCGACCGTTGCCCGAATCACGAGTTATAGGCTGGAGACCATTGAATGCCAGAAGCCAACTATCTTGTCTGGATCGACCTTGAAATGACCGGGCTGGACCCGGAAAAAGAACGCATTATCGAGATTGCGACCATTGTTACAGATTCTGAATTGAACACGATTGAAGAAGGGCCGGTGATTGCCGTGCACCAGTCCGACAAGCTGCTCAGCGAAATGGACGAGTGGTGCACGCGAACCCATGGCGAGAGTGGGCTGACCCAGAGGGTCAAGGACAGCAGGTTCAGCGAGATTGATGCCGAACAGAAAACCCTGGAATTCCTTCAGCGTTATCTCGAACCCGGCCAGTCACCCCTTTGTGGTAATAGCATAGGCCAGGACCGGCGCTTTCTGGTGAAGTATATGCCGGAGCTTGAAGCCTTCTTCCACTACCGTAATCTGGATGTAAGTACCATCAAGGAGCTGGCGCGGCGCTGGCGGCCGGATGTCCTGGACGGGGTTGAGAAGAAGGGCACTCATCTGGCCCTGGATGATATCCGGGACTCCATCAACGAGCTTCGTCACTACCGGGAAACCTTCTTCAAGTTATAGACCGTGCCTGCGCAGGGCCCAATGCACATGCTCCCGGACCATTTCCGATGGGTGGTCCGCCCTCTGCTTGAGGGCTTCGATCACTGGAATGGTTGAAGGTGCATTGCCCAGTCCCACGGCCAGGTTCCGCAGCCAGCCTTCGTAACCGGTACGGCGGATGGCGGAACCTTCGGTACGTTTCAGAAATTCTTCTTCTGTCCACAGGAACAGGGTAGCCAGTTCACTGTTATCCAGGCCATGGCGGGGCTGGAAATCCTTCTCGGCAGTGGGCTTGCTGAACTTGTTCCAGGGGCAGACCAGCTGGCAGTCGTCGCAGCCAAAGACGCGGTTACCCATTTTCGATCTCAGCGCTTCCGGGATGCTGCCTTTCAGCTCAATGGTGAGGTAGCTGATGCATTTGCGGGCATCCAGCTTGTGGGGGCCATCGAAGGCGTCGGTGGGGCAGACATCCAGGCAGGCGGCGCAGGTGCCACAGTGTTCTTTCTCGAAAGGCTCATCAACGGGTAGCGGAGCGCTGGTGAATATCTCACCGAGAAAGAAGAATGAGCCGGCTTTCGGGTGAATCAGCATGTTGTTCTTGCCGATCCAGCCTAACCCGGCACGCTGGGCCAGAGCGCGCTCGAGCACCGGGGCGCTGTCCACGAATGCCCGGTAGTCGAATCCCGACACGGCTTCGTCAATCCACTTTGCCAGGGTCGCCAGGCGCTTGCGCATCAGCTTGTGGTAGTCCCGCCCCACTGCATAGCGTGTGATATAGGCTTTCTCACGGTTAGTGAGTACCTGCCCCGGGTTGTCCGGTGCCGGCATGTAATCCAGCCGAACGGAAATAACCCGCTGGGTTCCCTCCACCAGGGATGTGGGGGTATAGCGTTTGTCGCCATGGTCTGCCATGTACGACATTTCTCCGTGAAGCCCTTCACGCAGCCAGCTTTTGAGCCGCTCACCGTGAACGCCGGTATCCGGCAGGGTGATACCGGCGTCATTGAACCCCAGTTCATGGGCCCAGGTGCGGATCTGCCGGGGCAGAGAATCCAGTTCTTGTTCGGTTGGATCGGTCATTGAATGCCAGTAACGAAGTTTAATTTGATTAAGTTATGACCTTTTCCACTGTTTTGCTATTCTTTACAGAGATCTGGCCGTTTTTCTTAATCCGAATTCTGTAACGGGAGCGGACTTCCATGCCCCTGTCTGGTGGTCACAGTTTACCAGAAGACCTCTACTCCGCCGATGCAGTGCGAGAGATTGATCGCTATGTGATTGATCAAAAAGGGGTCGACGGATTTGAGTTGATGCAGTCTGCCGCTGCGAGCGCGTTCCGGAGGCTGGTGCGATACTGGCCAGAACCAGGACGGATTCTGGTGCTGTGCGGAGCCGGCAACAATGGTGGCGACGGCTATCTGGTCGCTGCCAATGCGGTACGTCATGGTCTGGAGGTGGGCTGCCTTGCTGTTGCCCCCACGGAGAAGCTGTCCGGCGATGCCCGCAGGGCCTGGAAGAAAGCCGTCGCGGATGGAGTGAACGTGAAGGAGCTGGCGGAGCTAACTGCCACTGATGTCGGCCAGTATTTTGCCAGTGCGGGGCTGATTGTGGACGCCATGCTGGGAACCGGGGTCACTGGTGCGCCGAGAGAGCCGTTCGCAGACATGATCCGCCGATGCAATGACGCCACTGTACCAACACTGGCTATAGATTTGCCCTCCGGGCTGAATGCTACAACCGGCACTGTGGCCGGGGAAGCGGTCAGGGCTGCGGCAACGGTCACGTTTATCGGGCTCAAGGCAGGCCTGTTTACCGCTCAGGGCGCAGAATACGCCGGGGAGGTTGCGTTTGAGTCCCTGGGTACCGACGACTGGGCCCGGGAGAGTGGGCAGCGCCCGCTGGCCCGACGAGTGGACTGGTCAGGCCTCCGGGCCGAGATACCCCGGCGCCCTCGGGTTGCCCACAAGGGGCGTTTCGGACACGTGTTGATCGTTGCCGGCGATCGGGGGTTTGGCGGGGCCGGCATGATGGCAGCGGAAGCGGCGTCCAGAGCCGGGGCAGGCATGGTGACTCTGGCAACGCGCCCGGAATACGTGTCGCCCGCCCTGGCCCGTTGTCCATCGGTCATGGTTCAGGGGTTGATTCACGGTTCGGAATTGCCACCGTTGATCAGTGCAGCGGACGTAATTGTTTGCGGCCCCGGCATTGGGCAGGGTGCCTGGGGGCAGCAGATGTTGCAGCAGGTAGTGGCCAGCGGAAAACCGCGGGTGCTTGATGCGGATGCACTGAACCTGATGGCATCGCGGGTTGCGCAACCGGCGGATAATCATATTCTCACTCCGCACCCGGGAGAAGCGGCGCGTCTGCTGGAGTGCAGGGTGGACGAGATTGAGAGTGACCGGGTGGGCGCAGCAGAGCAGCTTCGCAAGCTGTTTGGCGGCGTGGTCCTGCTCAAGGGTGCCGGGACGGTTGTCGCCTGGGGGGAGGCGCTGCCGGATATAGTCAGTGGCAGTAACCCGGGAATGGCAACCGGTGGCATGGGGGATGTGCTCTCAGGAATACTCGGCAGTCTGTATGGGCAGCTGGGAAATGCTCATCTGTCGGCCTCGTTAGCGGCTTCGCTCCACCTGGCAGCGGCAGATCGGGCATCGGTGAGCCGGGGCTATATGGGCCTGCTGCCGATGGATGTCATTGATGCCCTGTCGAAGGTTCTGATGGAGTCAGAGCGGGGGGCTCCGACTGCACAGGGGGCAGTGGAAGAATAATGAATGTTGCAGAGAGCGAGCTCAGGCTGCACCTGAAGGCCGAGTCGGATACGGAAAAACTGGGCAGGATACTGGCAGGCCTGGTGAGCGATAGCGGTCAGGGCGCGGTGGTTTTCCTGGAGGGAGACCTGGGTATGGGAAAGACGACGCTGAGCCGGGGGATAATGCGTGGCCTGGGTCACGAGGGCGCGGTCAAGAGCCCGACCTATACCATCGTTGAGCCCTATGAGCACCTGACTCCGCCGGCCTATCATTTTGATCTTTACCGACTTGGCGATCCGGAAGAGCTTGAATACATGGGAATACGGGATTACTTCCAGGGTGAGAGCCTGTGTGTCATTGAGTGGCCTGAACGCGGCCAGGGCATACTACCCGTGCCGGATCTGCTGATTCGACTGGGTAAAAGTGGCGACGGGCGCAGTGCCCTGATCTCAGCATCAACAACCCGTGGTGGCCGATTGCTGGCCGGTATTGGTGAGCAGTGGCGTCAGGGACAGGGACATTAATCGTGTGTGATCAATGCAGGTGTGCAGGATGATTATGAGAACATTATCCAGATGGTTTCTTGTAGCGGGCCTGGCGTGGTCATTGCTCTTTCCGCTAGCAGCAATGGCGGGCGTTACTGTCGAGAGCGCCCGGATCTGGCCGGCGCCGGACCATACGCGTCTGGTGCTTGATGTCGGCAACAAGGTTGATCACAAGGTGTTTGCCCTGTCGGGGCCGTCACGTCTGGTGATCGATCTGAAAAATACCCGCCTCAAGGCTGACCTCGAAAAACTGGACCTGTCGGGCAGCCCTGTTCGCCGCATTCGCAGTGCGCCCAGAAATGGCAGTGATCTGCGGGTCGTTCTGGACCTCAAGAGCGATATCAAACCGCGGAGTTTTCAGCTGGAGCCGAATCAGCAATATGGCCATCGGTTGGTGGTGGATCTCATTGATGAGGGTGGTCTCAAGTCCCGGAAACCCGCCGAGCCAACCGTTACCGAGAACAGCAATGGTAAGCGGGATATTGTTGTCGTTATTGATGCCGGTCACGGTGGTGAGGATCCCGGCGCTATCGGCCCCCGTGGTACCCGTGAGAAAGATGTCGTGCTGAAAATGGCAAGGACCCTGGCGGACCTGGTCGATGCCAGGCCGGGGTATACAGCCAAACTGACACGCACCGGTGATTACTATATTGATCTGCGCAGCCGGACACTGCTGGCTCGCAAGCATAACGCCGACCTGTTTGTGTCTGTCCATGCAGATGCGTTCCGTACACCCCAGCCCAGTGGCGCATCGGTGTTTGCACTGTCGCAACGGGGAGCCACCAGTGAAACAGCCCGCTGGCTGGCCAAAAGCGAAAACCGGTCAGACCTGATTGGTGGCGCCGGTGGCGTGTCACTGGATGGTCGTGATGAAATGCTGGCGGGTGTTCTTCTGGATCTGTCGATGACGGCCAGCATCAATTCCAGCCTGGGTGTCGGCGACTCCATTCTCGGCAGGCTTGGCAATGTTGCCAAGCTCCACAAGAAGGGTGTTGAGCAGGCTGCGTTTGCCGTGCTGAAATCGCCGGATATTCCCTCCATACTGGTTGAGGCCGGCTTTATATCGAACCCGAAAGAAGAACAGAATCTGTCAAGCTCCTGGTATCGTGAAAAAATCTCCCGGGCGGTTTTCGCGGGCATTGATGACTATTTCCAGAAGTCACCGCCGCCAGGCACCCTGTTGGCGTGGCAGAAGCAGAATGGGCAGGGCGGCGGCACAGTCAGTCAGTATCGGATTCGTCGGGGCGATACGCTTTCTGGCGTGGCCCGCGAGAACCAGACAAGCGTCAGTGAACTGATGCAGTATAACGACCTCAATGATGACCGTGTTATGGTAGGGCAAACCATTCGTATTCCCGCATCCTGAAACGAGGTGTCCCGGTAACATGCCCTCCATTCGATTACTGACTCCACGCCTGGCAAACCAGATTGCTGCCGGCGAGGTGGTTGAGCGTCCGGCTTCGGTCGTCAAGGAACTGATTGAAAACGCGCTCGACGCCGGCGCCCGGCGGGTTGATATCGAGATTGAACAGGGGGGTGTCAAACTCATCCGGATTCGTGATGACGGCAGCGGCATCGACGAGGCGGATCTTCCCCTGGCCCTCAGCCGCCACGCCACCAGCAAGATTGCGAATCTTGACGATCTTGAAGCGGTAGCGTCACTCGGTTTCCGCGGTGAGGCCCTGGCGAGTATCAGTTCGGTCTCCCGGCTTGCGTTAACCTCACGGACCGAAAGCCAGGAAGCGGCCTCGAAGGTGGAAGTGGAAGGGCGCGACATGGATGCCACCATCTTGCCAGCGGCCCATCCGGTGGGCACAACGGTCGAGGTGCGGGACCTGTTTTTTAATACGCCCGCCCGTCGAAAATTTCTCCGTACAGAAAAAACCGAATTCAATCACGTGGACGAATGTGTACGACGGCAGGCTCTGAGCCGCTTCGATACCGGGTTTACACTTCGCCATAACCAGCGCGTGGTCCAGAGCCTGCGTCCGGCAGAGAACCCACTGGACCGTGAACGGCGAATCGGTTCCCTGTGCGGGCAGCAGTTCATCGACAATTCCGTAGTGATCGATGCCGAGGCGACAGGGCTTAAGCTCTGGGGCTGGGTGGCGCTGCCCACCTTTTCCCGCAGCCAGGCGGACCTGCAGTACTTTTTCGTCAATGGCCGGGTGATCCGTGACCGGCTGGTGGCCCATGCGGTGCGCCAAGCCTACCGTGATGTGCTCTACAACAACCGCCACCCGGCTTTCGTGCTGTACCTGGAGGTTGATCCGTCGAATGTCGATGTCAACGTGCACCCCACCAAACACGAGGTGCGTTTTCGCGATGGTCGCCTGGTTCACGATTTTATTTTCCGCACTCTCCACAAGGCATTGGCGGATGTGCGGCCGGATGACCACCTGAGGGGCGCCGTGGCCCAGTCCCATGGGCGTGAGGCGGCTGGCGTATCCGACCGGTACGGCGCCCAGTCAGCCATGCCCGGGGTGAGCCACCATCCGGCTCCCGAGTCTTTTGCCGCCGCTGGTGGCCAGCAGCCAGCCGGGTTTTCCGGTAGTCCGCAGCCGCCGCAGCACGAATGGCAGGCCCGTGACCAGATGGCCTTCTATCAGTCCCTGAATGAGGGTGGTGGTGTGAATGGTCAGCCAGCCATGGCTGAAACAGGAGAGTTGGCAGTTGCATCTCCCACGCCGCCCCAGGATAGTGGCGACGAGCCGCCTCTGGGTTTTGCCATCGCCCAGCTGCACGGGATTTACATCCTTGCCCAGAGTCGCCAGGGCATGATTGTGGTGGATATGCACGCGGCCCACGAGCGCATCACCTACGAACGCATGAAGCGTGCGCTGGAAGCCCAGGATCTCAAAAGCCAGCCACTTCTGGTGCCGGTTTCCCTTGCGGTCAGCCAGAAAGAGGCTGCTTTGGCTGAAACCCATGGTGAAGAGCTGCTGCAGTTGGGGTTGAGAGTGGAAAGGATCGGCCCTGAAACCATAGCTGTGCGGCAGGTTCCAGCCCTGCTGCGGGGCGCGGATGCCGAGCAGCTGGTCAGGGATGTGCTGTCGGATCTGATTGAAAACGGTGAAAGTGACCGCGTGGAGGCAGTCACCCACGAACTGCTTGGCACCATGGCCTGTCATGGTTCGGTACGCGCCAACCGGCAACTGACTATTCCGGAAATGAACACCCTGTTGCGTGATATGGAGGCCACTGAGCGCAGTGGCCAGTGTAACCACGGCCGGCCAACCTGGACCGTGGTCACACTGTCCGAGCTGGACAAGCTGTTCCTGCGGGGGCGTTAGGGCCTTTATGAGTGCAACCCCGCTGCACGGAGCCAGGCCTCCTGCCATATGCCTGATGGGACCAACGGCCTCCGGCAAGACCGATCTGGCCATTGAACTCTGTCGTCGTCTTCCCTGTGAGATCATCAGCGTGGATTCTGCGATGATATACCGGGGCATGGATATCGGCACGGCAAAACCGTCCAGGGAAGAGCTTGCCCAGGCACCTCACCGGCTGATTGATATCTGTGACCCGGCAGAAACGTACTCTGCGGCGGACTTTCGCCGTGATGCCCTTGATGAAATGGCGCAGATTACCTCGGCGGGCCGGATCCCGTTGCTGGTGGGGGGCACCATGATGTATTTCAAGGCGTTGCTGCATGGGATGTCTGACCTGCCTTCCGCTGACCCCGACATTCGGCAGGCGCTGGAGCAGGAGGCCCGGGAGAGAGGGTGGGGCGCCCTTTATCAGGAGCTGGAGCAGCGGGACCCGGTAGCGGCCGGGCTGATTCACCAGAACAACCGACAGCGGCTGGTCCGGGCACTTGAGGTGATTCGTCTGACCGGCCGGCCGATATCTTCGATCTGGGAGAACAGATCCGGTCGGGAGAATGCGCGCGGCGATGAGAATGGAGAAGGTATTGAGGATTACACCTATTTCACTCAATGGCAGGCAGACGAAACGCCGTCTCTTCCGTATACTGTAGTGCAGCTAGCGATGGCTCCGGCCGAGAGGCGAACGCTCCACGACAGAATCAACCGCCGTTTTCAGGTAATGCTGGATGCTGGTTTTCTTGATGAGGTCAGGGCGCTGATGGCCAGAGGCGACTTGCACCCCGGCCTGCCTTCCATGCGTTGTGTCGGGTATCGTCAGGCATGGTCCTATCTGGCTGGTGATTATGATTACACCACCATGGTCGAGAAGGGAACTGCTGCTACCCGGCAGCTTGCCAAGCGACAGCTGACCTGGTTGCGAAAATGGTCCGGTTTGGACTGGCTGGACAGTGAAAACAAACTTATGTCAGACACTGCCTTGAAAATTATTGAATTTCGCACCACATTTAAACTTTGAAAATGACGATCTGCCTTTACTTATAAACAGGAGAAAACACATGTCAAAAGGGCACTCTCTACAAGACCCTTACCTTAATGCATTGCGCAAGGAACGCATTCCGGTTTCTATCTTTCTGGTCAATGGCATCAAGCTTCAGGGCCAGATTGAGTCTTTCGACCAGTTCGTGATTTTGCTGAAAAATACTGTCAGCCAGATGGTCTACAAGCATGCTATTTCCACAGTGGTGCCCGCGCGGAATGTTCGTATCCCGCCACAGGCTCCGGGCGGAGAAGAGTCTGAAGACTGATTTACCCGGTTATTCCGGCGTTGCCACCCGCGCTCCCGAAGAAACTGATAAGGTTTCCAGGGCCGCGGGTGTTTGTTTTGATGACAGGCCTGGCCTGACTGATTCGGAGTTTTTGCTACTTGTTTGAACGTCCAGACGTTGGTGAACGGGCAATTCTCGTTCATATTGAGTTTTCCTCCCACGAAGAATCCGAGGATCTGGATGAGTTCCGTGAGCTGGTCTGGTCCGCCGGAGTAGAGCCGGTGGGGGTTGTGACCGGCTCGCGCAAGCAGCCGAGTCCGAGATTTTTTGTTGGCGAGGGTAAGCTGGAAGAAATCCGCGATGCGGTAACCGCGAACGAAGCCGATGTGGTGCTTTTCAACCACGCACTCAGCCCCAGCCAGGAACGTAACATCGAGCGCGAGCTCCAATGTCGCGTGCTGGATCGTACCGGTGTCATTCTCGATATTTTTGCCCAGCGGGCCCGCACCCATGAAGGTAAACTTCAGGTGGAGCTGGCCCAGTTGGAACATATGTCCACGCGCCTGGTCCGGGGGTGGACCCACCTGGAGCGGCAGAAGGGCGGCATCGGCCTTCGGGGCCCGGGTGAAACCCAGTTGGAGACCGACCGGCGGTTGCTGAGGGAGCGCATCAAGTCCATTCACCGTCGGCTTGATAAAGTCCGTAAGCAGCGCAACCAGGGGCGTCGCGCCCGCAAGCGTGCGGATATTCCAACGGTTTCCCTGGTGGGTTACACCAATGCTGGCAAATCCACGCTGTTCAATCGCATCACAACGTCCACTGTGTACGCGGCCAATCAGCTGTTTGCGACCCTTGACCCGACCCTGAGACGGCTGGAACTTCCTGATATCGGGCCGGTCGTAATGGCGGACACCGTGGGATTTATCCGCCACCTCCCCCATAAGCTGGTAGAGGCTTTCCGTGCCACCCTTGAGGAAACCACGGAGGCCTCCCTCCTGCTTCACATAATCGACTGCCACGATCATCGGCGGGAAGAGAACATGGAGCAGGTTGAAGAGGTGCTGGCGGAAATCGGTGCCGACGAGATTCCGGTACTGCAGGTTTTCAACAAGATTGATCTTCTGGATAATTTTCAGCCGCGAATAGAGCGCAACGAAGATGGCGTACCGGTTCGCGCCTGGGTGTCCGCTGTTACCGGCGAAGGGCTTGATGGCCTGTTCGATTCCATTGTGGAGCGCCTGGCGGAAGATGTAATTCATCAGTTCGTGCTGCTGGGGCCAGCGGATGGAAAGCTGCGGGCACTGCTGCACCAGGCCGGGTCCGTGGTGTCCGAAAATCACCGTGATAGCGGGGATTCGGTACTGGAGGTTCGCCTGCAGCACCGGGACTGGTTACAGCTCCTCAGCCGCGCCGGCGTGCGCGAAAAAGACGTAAGACTCGACGATCAACGTACATAGACAGGCTGTGCTATTGCCGGGGAGCTTATAAATCCCTAGTATTTGCAGCCATTCGACTCGTTTGGAACGGAGAAAACTATGGCCTGGAATGAACCGGGTGGAAACCGCAACGACAATGACCCCTGGGGAACCGGTGGCGGTCGTGGTGGCAAAGATCAGGGTCCACCAGACTTGGACGAAGCGCTGAAAAAGGGCCTCGACAAGCTCAACAAGTTGCTCGGTGGCAAGGGCAACAAGTCAGGTGGTAGTGGCGGCTCTCCCTCCGGTGGCGGCAGCGCCGGCGGATTCGGGGCAATTCTTGCCCTGGCGGCAATCATTTTTGTCGGGTACGTCGTTTTTCAGTCTTTTTACACAGTGGACGAACAGGAGCGTGCGGTTGTTCTGCGCTTTGGCGAATTCAGCCGCACAGAACCTCCTGGCCTGCGGTTCAAGGTTCCGTTGATTGATAGCGTTCGGTTGGTGAGAGTCACCAGCGTGCGGAATGCGGAATCCACGGGGCAGATGCTGACACAGGACGAGAATCTTGTATCTGTGGACCTGCAGGTTCAGTACCGCGTTGGCGACGCCAGGGCCTATGTGCTGAATGTCCGTGATTCCAATCAGGCGCTGGCATATGCGACCGACAGCGCCCTGCGCCACGAAGTTGGCAGTTCGACGTTGGACGATGTTCTGACTGAAGGGCGTGCAGAGCTGGCCGTGCGTGTCGAACAGCGTCTTCAGACCTTCCTGGAGGATTATGGCACAGGTCTGTCAATCGTCCGTGTCAACGTTGAGAGCACCCAGCCGCCGGATGCGGTACAGGATGCTTTCCGGGAAGTGCAGCGCGCCCGAGAAGATGAGCAACAGCTCAAGGAAGAAGCCGAAACCTACCGTAACAAAGTGGTTCCGGAGGCTCGCGGCCGGGCTCAGCGCTTGACCGAAGAGGCCTCTGCCTATAAGGAAGAGGTAATCGAGAGGGCACGTGGTGAAACCTCACGCTTCCTGGCGGTGCTTGGTGTGTACGAGAACGCACCGGAAGTCACCCGTGAGCGCATGTACATCCAGGCACTTGAAGGCGTGCTGTCCAGGACCAGTAAAGTGCTGGTGGACACGCAAAGCAGCGACAACATGATGTATCTGCCCCTGGACAGGCTGACGAATCGCTCTGGCGCAGGCGCTGGCAATCAGAGCAGCTCCGGAAGCTCTGGCAGCGGAGACGTCGACATCAAGACCCTGTCAGACCAGGTAATTCAGGAACTGCGTGGCAGGCAGGATACTGGCGTTCGGAGGAGTAGATAATATGGGATCCAAAAGCATAGTAGGCCTTGCTGGCGCCCTGATCATAGTGCTCGTGACGCTGTCCAGCGTATACATCATTCCGGAAACCCACCGTGGTGTGTTGCTGCGGTTTGGTGAGTTGATCGAAACCGACATTGAAGCCGGGCTTCACTTCAAGGTGCCTGTCATTGATCAGGTCAGGGAGTTCGATGTCCGGTTGCTGACAACCGACCTGCCGTCGCGCCAGTACCTGACCATCGAGAAGAAGCCGCTTGACGTGGATTCGTACATCGCCTGGAAAATTCAGGATGTGGACCAGTTCTATCGCGCCACTGGTGGCGATGAGTACCGGGCATCCGAGCTGTTGATGTCCCGGGTCGATAACGGCCTGCGCGATGAATTCGGTGTGCGCACCATGGTTGAGGTGGTTTCCGGTCAGCGTGACGAATTGATGATTACGCTAACCGAACGGGTGAATGAAACGGCACAGAAGGAATTTGGCATCCAGGTGGTGGATATTCGCGTCAAGGCGATCGAATTCCCCGGCCAGGTCAGCCAGAATGTTTTCCGCCGCATGGCAACCGAACGTGAAAAGCTGGCACAGGAATTCCGTTCCCGTGGTCGCGAGCTGGCGGAGGGTATCCGGGCTGACGCTGATCGGCAGAGAACGGTTATCCTGGCGGAAGCCTTTGCCAAGGCAGAAGAAATGCGCGGTGAGGGCGATGCAGGAGCAGCCCAGATCTACGCTGACGCCTATGGCTCTAACAGCGAGTTCTATAGTTTCTATCGCAGTCTTGAAGCCTATCAGAAGACCTTCGCGAACGAAGATGACATCATGATCATCGACACTGACAGCGACTTCCTGAGATTCCTCAAGGACCCCCAGGGCGCTCGTTAACCGTCGGCGTCAGACTGACAAAACCGGAATACCTCGGTATTCCGGTTTTTTTGTGCCTGCCAACAGTGTAAAATTCTGCCGGTTTTGGTTCGGGTTTTTATCTGGTACCGAACATCGCCCTAAATCCTGTGCACTCCCGCGGCTCAAGTTTTTGCCCCGGGGCAGAACGGACAACCGAATCTCATGACAGTATCTGATCGCTGGCTGCTGCCGGATGGCGTGGAAGACATCCTCCCGCCACTGGCTGGACAGATTGAATCCCTGCGCCGGGATGTAATGGATACGTGCCAGCACTGGGGTTACCAGCTGGTTATCCCTCCATTGATTGAATACCTGGAGTCGCTGTTCACCGGCACCGGGCATGATCTGGAGCTTCAGACCTTCAAACTGACCGACCAGCTGACCGGCCGGATGATGGGTTTGCGGGCAGACATGACACCCCAGGCAGCACGCATTGATGCCCACACACTCGGCCAGGAAGGCATTACCCGGCTCTGTTACGCCGGCCATGTCCTGCACACCCGGCCGCGACATATGTTGACCGGTCGCACGCCGATCCAGGCAGGTTGCGAGCTTTTTGGCAGCGCTTCCGAATCGGCGGATATGGAAGTGATCAGTCTGATGCTGGAAACACTGAGAGTGTCCGGTTTACCGCGAATCCACCTGGATCTGGCCCATGTGGCCATCTATGAAACTCTGGTGGGTGAAGCCGGGTTTGATCGTGAGACGGGCGCAGCGATTTTCGATGCCATGGCGCGAAAATCGGTCCCGGAGCTGGATCAACTGCTGGGAGACTGCCCTCCGGGATCCTCCGGAGCGATGCTCAGGGAGCTGGCGCGAGTCAGTGGCGGAAGGGAAGCTCTGGTGGAAGCCAGGCGCATTCTAGAGGGGGCACCAAGGCCACTCGTGCGCGCACTTGAACAGCTGGAGCGGGTGGCTGGAATGCTGGCCGCAAACTACCCGGAGGTGAGCTTCGGTTTCGACTTCTGCGAACTTCGTGGATACAACTACCATACCGGGCTTGTTTTCGCGGCCTATGTGCCGGGACATGGCGACGCGGTTGCCAAGGGTGGCCGGTACGACGCCATCGGCAGTGACTTTGGCCGGGCACGCCCGGCCACCGGATTCAGTCTGGATATCCGTGCCCTGGTGTCTCTCGGGCAGCGACCCAGGCCGGCCGCCAAAGCGATCTGGGCGCCGGCTGAGGAAGACCCCGCCCTTGGCGGCGTTATCTCCGGATTGCGGATGACCGAGACCGTTGTCAGGGCGCTGCCTGAAGACGAAGGCATTGATCCTCGGTCCCGAAATTGCGACCGGATTCTGGTAAAGCGCGACGGCCAGTGGGTCGTGGAGCAGTTGGGCTGATAGCCGACAGGTATCAGGCTACTCATTTACAGGTAAATCTGCGGTTATTCCGTCGACCGGCGAAGCCGCATTGAGAGAGAGTCATGGGTAAAAACGTTGTAGTGCTGGGCACCCAATGGGGTGACGAAGGAAAGGGCAAGATTGTTGATCTTCTGACTGACAAGGTCGCTGCCGTGGTACGTTTTCAGGGTGGCCACAACGCTGGCCATACCCTGGTCATTGAAGGTAAGAAAACCGCCCTTCACCTGATCCCCTCCGGCATTCTCCGCAAGGATGTCCAGTGTCTCATCGGCAACGGTGTAGTGCTCTCTCCGGAAGCACTGCTGAAAGAAGTCAGAGAGCTTGAAGGTAATGGGGTTGCCGTACGCGACCGGCTCAGGATCAGTCTGGCCTGCCCCATCATCCTCAAGACCCACGTGCGTATTGACCAGGCACGTGAGCGCGCCCGCGGTGTCGACAAGATCGGTACCACCGGCCGTGGTATTGGGCCGGCCTATGAAGACAAGGTCTCCCGCCGTGGGCTTCGCGTTGGTGACCTGTGCGACCCTGCAAGTTTCAAAGAGAAGCTTCAGGAAATCATGTCCTACCACAATTTTGTGCTGACCGAGTATTTCCGCGAAGAGCCGGAAGACATTGATCAGGCGTTCGACGAACTGATGGCCATGGGCAAGGAAATATGGCCGATGTCTGCCGATGTGACGGATATTCTTCACGATCTGCGCAAGCGCGGCGAGCCCATTCTGTTCGAGGGCGCACAGGGCTCGTTGCTGGATATTGACCTGGGTACCTATCCCTTCGTTACCTCCTCAAACACCACGGCGGGCGGCACCGCCACGGGTACCGGTTTCGGGCCGTTGTTTCTGGATTATGTCCTGGGTATCACCAAGGCTTACACCACCCGCGTTGGCTCCGGTCCCTTCCCGACCGAGCTGTTCGATGATATGGGCCAGCATCTGGCGGTTAAAGGCAATGAGATTGGCACCACGACAGGCCGTTCCCGCCGTTGTGGCTGGTTTGATGCCGTGGCGCTGCGTCATGCCATCCAGATTAACAGTGTTTCCGGTATCTGTCTGACCAAGCTTGATGTGCTGGACGGCATGGACACCGTCAAGGTGTGTATCGGTTACAAAACGCCCAATGGCGAAATAACCCGTCCGCCCATTGGTTGTGACACCTACAAGGATATTGAGCCGGTGTTTGCGGAGATGCCGGGCTGGCAGGAAAGCACCGTCGGGCTGACTGGCCTGGATCAATTGCCGGAGAATGCCAAGGCCTATATTCGCTTCCTGGAAGAGCAGATCGAAGCACCTATCGATATCATTTCCACCGGCCCTGATCGGGTTGAAACCATCGTCCTCCGCCACCCCTTTGGTGAGTAATCACTGACGGCTGTCGCCGACGGCCCTATGGTTTGTCGGCGATAACCGTTGCCCGCGTCGGCCCCGGATAGCCTTCGATGGTTTTCCCGGGGTCGTCCGGGTCCAGAAAGTCCTGCAACGACTGAAAGCGCATCCAGTCAGTGCTCCGCTGTTCTTCGATGGTGGTTTCGGTTACGTCCACCACGCGGGCGTTACGAAACCCGGTCCGGTCCAACCAGCGCAGCAGGGTGTCGCAACTGGGCAGAAACCATACGTTCCGCATCCGGCCATAGCGATCTTCCGGCATCAGGCTGTAGCCTTCCGGCCCGTCCGCAATCAAGGTTTCCAGCACCAGCTCGCCCCCCGGCCGAAGCGTGTCTTTCAGTTCAAGAAGGTGATCCAGCGGTGAGCGGCGGTGGTAGAGCACGCCCATGGAGAAGGTGGTGTCGAAGGCCTCCAGTTTTGCCGGAAGGTCTTCCATGCGCACCGGCAGCAGGTCAACACGGTACTCCGCACCCACGTACCGTTTAACGCTCAGGAACTGGAACAGGAACAGCAGTCCGGGATCGATACCAACCACGCGACCGGCGCCTTCTCCCAGCATGCGCCAGCAGTGATAGCCGGAACCGCAACCCACATCCAGGATCTGACGGCCGCTCAGATCTGAAAGGTAGGGCGATACCCGGTCCCATTTCCAGTCCGAACGCCATTCGGTATCAATATAGGTGCCAAAAAAATCAAACGGCCCCTTGCGCCAGGGCATCAGCCCCCGCAGCCCCTCTTCAAGTTGCGAGGCTGTAGTGGCGGAAAGAGGCTGCCGGGCCGTAAGGGTAATGGCAGAGCGGTTCAGGTCCGCCTCGGCGTCCGGGATGTCAGGCAGGGTGTTCAGCGCCTCCAGCCAGCGGGCGATATCACCGTGGGGGTTCTCGTCAAAGCGCCTGTGGAGCTGTTGCTGCAGCAGGTGCCGCCAATGCTCCAGGCCACGGCTGTCAAGATCATCAAACAGCGGGGAAAAACACCGCTGCCAGTCGAAGGTCGTCATGAAAGCTCCGTTCAGGGCGATTTAATGGCGAGCATGGAAACAAAGTTGAAGCACTGATACCACACCAGCACCTGGTTAAAACCCGCCTTCATCAGCCTTTGCCGGTGCTCCGTCAGGGTTTCCGGAATCAGCACCTGTTCCAGCGCCGACCGTTTCTGGCTGATCTCCAGGTCGGAGTAGCCGTTGGCGCGCTTGAACTCGTGATGGAGTTGCGTCTGTATTGCCTGTTCAGCATCGGATTCAAAACGGATCTTTTCAGACAGAATCAGCACACCCCCTGGCAGAGTGGCATCGGCAATGCGTGTCATCAGTTCCGCGCGTCTTTCCGGCGCCACAAACTGGAGGGTGAAATTCAGGGTGGTGACCGAGGCATTGTCGATGAAGGTGTCCAGAATATCTTCGCAACGCAGGGTGACGGGTAATGGATGGTCGTCCAGGGCAATGTAGTGTTCACAGCGTTCAATCATGGCGGCCGAGTTGTCGACCCCTGTCAGGCTGCAGTCCCTGTCACCGATGCCGTGGCGCATGGCCAGGGTGGAGGCGCCCAGGGAACACCCCAGGTCGTAGCAGTGGCTGCCCGGGCGGGCGTACTGCTCGGTAATGACCTCGATCATCGGAATGATGGTGGTGTAGCCAGGCACCGAACGGCGAATCATGTCCGGGAATACCCGTGCTACCGACGCATCAAAGCGGAATTCCCCGCTTTCACGCTCACTGGCATACAACCGGTCCAGTGCCTGTCCCGGTTTTTTGTTCGGATCACTCATCGTTCGCAGGCTCCTGACTCCTGTCTACAGAGGCAGGACCGCGACTGCAGCGAACACCCCGGTTCTTGTAGTCCACAAGAATGCCCCGGAAATCGGGGTCTGCGTCGGCAGCGATGGCCAGATAACCCTGCTCACAGACCGCATGAAGCTCCGACGATTTGGGGGACATGCGGAATTCCTCGCCCGGGGTGATATGAACCGCCTCAAATTCTCCCACCGGTACGTGATCCTTGTTGTCTGAATGGTCAATTCTGCCGCTGGCTTCAAGCACGATAACGGTCACGATTATGGTGCCAATGGCTGTCGCAATCAGACTGCGTACGGTGAATCTGGCCTCACTCTGGCTCATCAATCAGTCTCCGGTCTTTCAGTTTTTCCGGCCTCAGTACTGGCCGGGCACGTTAATGGAAGGGGCCTGCAGCGCCGCGAGCTGTTCCCGCAGCGACAGGATCTGGTCGGCCCAGAAACGGGGCTGGGCAAACCAGGGGAAGAAACGCGGGAACGCGGGGTCGTCCCAGCGTTTTGCCAGCCAGGTGCAGTGAGAGATCTGCCGGTAACAACGCAAGGGTTCGATGAGGTGTCTCTCGCGGCGGTTGAAGTCCCGGAACATCTCGTAACCCTCCAGCAATTCGCCGAACTGCTGCCCGCGCTCGATATCGTCGCCATTGAGCAGTAGCCAGAGGTCCTGGATGGCTGGCCCGGTGCGGCAGTCGTCCAGATCGACAAACAGCATCTGTTCCTCGCGGCAGAGAATGTTCCCGGCATGGCAGTCGCCGTGCAGTCTCAGGGAATGAACCTCTCCGGCTTCATCAATCCGGCGGGCACAGTTGTTGACCAGGTCAGGGATCAGGGAGTCCCACGCCGGGCGCAGATCATCGGGAACCCAACGGTTCTCCGTCAGGAACCGGTTATTATCCTCAATGCCGGAGAGTATGGACATGGCCGGACGGTGGTGGAAGCTGGCGGTGTCGCCAATATTGTGAAGCTGCCCAAGCCACTGCCCGAGGCGGTAGAGTGTGTCGGTCACACTGGTGTCCGGAGCCTGTCCACCCCGTTGCGGGAAAACAGCAAACAGGAAGTCGCTGTGTCTGCCCAGAGTATCGCCAGAGGACATGGTCATGGGGGCAACCACCGGGATGTCCGCTTCGAGCAGTTGGAGTGTGAATTCGTGCTCCTCCCGAATCTGGGCTTCGCTCCATCGCCCCGGGCGATAGAACTTGGTGATGACTGGCGGCTGGTCTTCGATGCCTATCTGATAGACGCGGTTTTCATAACTGTTCAGGGCGAAGAGTCGCCCGTTAACCACAAATCCAGCATCCTCCATGGCATCGAGAATTGTATCGGGCTTGAGGTGATCGTATGGATGGCTGGAGATTTCGGTCATAAATAAGGTTTAGCGCCTCGAATTCTGTTGGGCTTGCATCTCGGCAAGGTGATACCAGTTTTCGTCCAGTTCCCAGCGGACCCGTTCAATACCGGAGGCGCTGAGCACGATGTCACCTGCCCTGGCCTGAACCTGGGCCAGTTCACGCTCGGCTCGCTGCCAGTCCCTGTGGTTGTCGCCCAGGTTGCGCATGCTGGGAAAAATGGTGGTCAGTGCTTCATGGGTGGATGTCTGGTGCGAACGCAGGGAGCTCATGATGGCGGTGTTTCCCTCCACTCTCAGTACGCGGTGCTGGTAGGGGTAGTTTGCCACCATGGCATCCGCTTTGAGGTCCTGGTTGAGGCTGATAACCTCAAAACCACGCCACCCGAGCCAGCCGACAAATATGGCGGCTACCATCATTACAATTATAAACTGCTTCCTGTCAGACATCGTTTACCTGCTCCATGCACTGATTTCATGGGCAAGTATAACGTTTCAGGGGCGCCACAGTAATGTGGTTAAGGCTTTTTCACGGTCAAGTACATTGGTGGTACTGACTTCGACCCGGATGGTGATAAAGGTGGGGCCAAAGCAGATGACAGCCAGGGACATGTTCCAGACCGATACCGTGGTGATCGGTGCCGGCGTCGTTGGGCTTGCGGTGGCCAGGAGGCTGGCCATGCAGGGCAGGGAAGTGCTGGTTCTGGAGGCGGGGGCTCACTTCGGTGAGGGCCTCTCGTCCCGCAACAGTGAGGTTATCCATGCCGGCCTTTATTATCCGGAGGATTCCCTAAAGGCAAGTTTGTGCGTTCGAGGTCGGCATCTACTGTATGACTACTGTCGTCAGCATGGCATAGGGCACCGCAAGACCGGCAAATGGATCGTCGCGGGCGGCCAGGCTCAATTGGAGAAACTCCACGCCATAGCCGCGCAGGCGCAGTGTAATGGTGTTCCCCTCGAGCGGGTGGGAAGCAGGGTGTTGCGGGAGTCGTTGCCCGGCGTCACCGCAGATGAAGCGCTGTACTCCCCGGAAACCGGCATTGTGGATAGCCACGGAGTGATGCTGGCAATGCTGGCGGAGCTTGAAAGCTGTGGTGGGCAACTGATTTGCCATGCCCCAGTGGAGCGGGGCGTAACCAGCGGGGCTCAGCATCGGCTATGGATAGGCGGCCAGGCACCCTGTGAGCTTCTGGCGCGGCGGGTGGTCAACGCTGCAGGCCTTGGGGCGGTTGCACTGGCGAAGGGCTGGGAGGGCATGCCAGAGTATGTGACTCCACGGCAATGGCTGGCTCGCGGGGTCTATTTCAGTTATTCAGGCCGTCATCCTTTCAGCTCACTCGTCTATCCGGTACCCGAGAGGGGGGGGCTGGGTGTCCATCTGACCCTGGATCTCGCCGGCCAGGCCCGCTTCGGACCGGATGTGGAGTGGATAGAGGGGATCGATTTCTCGGTTGACCCGGACCGGGCGGGGTTGTTTGCAGACAGCATTCGTCGTTGGTGGCCGGGACTGGATGAAACCCGTCTGCAGCCGGCCTATGCCGGCATCCGGCCGAAGCTGGCGGGGCCGGATGGTGGGTTTACGGATTTCCGGCTTGATGGAGAATCAGAGCACGGTGTTCCCGGCCTGGTGCACCTGCTGGGTATTGAGTCACCGGGGCTGACAGCGTCCCTGGCGATTGCGGAGGAGGTGACCGCACAACTGGGCGATTAAGTGGTATCCGGTTATCCCGGCGTCCTTGCCAACGCCCAGATCTGCACATCCCGGGCGCCGGCTTCCAGTAAGGCGATGGTCAGACTTCTTGCAGTGGCGCCGGTGGTCACCACATCGTCCACTATGGCAATTCTCTCGGGTGCGCGGCGGGTTACATGAAAGATCCTCGTCAGGTTTGCCAGGCGTTCTTCCCGGCTCAGGCCCCGCTGGGGGCGGGTGCGCCGGTTCCGTATCACAAGCTCCGTCGTCCACGGAATGCCGCACCGTATGCTGATCTGTTCGGCAATGTCTGCTGCCTGGTTAAAGCCCCGCTGTCGACGGCGGGCCGGATGCATGGGGCTGGCTACCAGTAGTTCCGGCCGCCGTTCCGGTGCTGCTTCCAGAACGGACACCAGGTGTTCGGCGAGATCGTTGATCAACGGCCGGGCAAACGTTCGCTGGCCGTTGTACTTGTAGCGCTGGATCATGCTGTCGACCGGGAACCGGTAACGCCAGGGTGCAATAACCCCGCTGAACGGTGGTGGGTCCTGCAGGCACTGGCCGCAGAGCCTGTCATTACCCTCGAAGGCAAGGGGCAGGGCGCACTGTCGGCAATGCCAGTGATTGGCCGGCAGGTCCTGGCGGCAGGGAGTGCAGAGGCCAAAGTGGGCGTTTGGCTCCAGGCACGCCACGCACTGGCCGCCGGCAGAGCACAGGATGCCCCGCACAGAATGGTGAATCCGTTCTCCGCTGTTAACCTTTGGTGTTAACAAGGTTGACAGTAATCTCAGTCCCTTTATCATCTGTTTCATCCGTAAACCAGAATCCCGGTAAAGTTAACAGGACTGAATCATGACTGCCACCGCACCCCGTCACGACTGGACCATGCAGGAAGCCCGCGCGCTGTTCGAGCTGCCATTCAACGATCTTCTGTTTCGCGCCCAGAGTGTCCATCGTGAGCACTTTGATCCCAATGAGGTGCAGATCAGCACGCTACTGTCCATCAAGACCGGTGCCTGCCCGGAGGACTGTAAGTACTGTCCCCAGAGCGGCCATTACAACACCGGACTGGAAAAAGAAAAGCTGCTGGAAATCGAAAAAGTGGTTGCTGAAGCCAAAGCAGCCAAAGCCAAGGGGGCGTCCCGTTTCTGCATGGGCGCGGCCTGGCGCAGCCCTTCGAAGAAGGACATGGGGTATGTGGTGGATATGGTGCGCCAGGTGAAATCCCTGGGGCTGGAGACCTGTATGACCCTCGGCATGCTGCAGCAGGAACAGGCCGACGAGCTGGCCAGTGCCGGGCTGGATTATTACAATCACAATCTGGACACTTCCGAGAAGTACTACAGCCACATCATCACCACTCGCACCTATCAGGATCGGCTCGACACTCTGGAGAACGTCCGCAACGCCGGTATGAAAGTCTGCTGTGGCGGCATCGTGGGCATGGGCGAGGATCCCGATGACCGGGTTGGCCTGCTTGTGCAACTGGCAAACCTGCCTCACCACCCCGAGAGTGTTCCGGTGAACATGCTGGTGAAGGTGCCGGGCACGCCCATGGAAAACGTGGCAGATCTTGATCCGTTCGACTTTATTCGCACTATCGCGGTGGCCCGCATCATGATGCCGGCCTCCCATGTGCGCCTGTCTGCGGGTCGCGAGGATATGAACGAGCAGATGCAGTCCCTTTGCTTCCTGGCTGGCGCCAACTCGATTTTCTACGGTGAGAAACTGCTGACTACCGCCAATCCCGAAGCGGATGCGGACCGTGAACTGTTCCGACGCCTGGGCATTCGCCCTGAAATGCGTGAGCAGGCCTGCTCGGAGCAGGATGCGGAAGAAGCCATTGTCGAGGCGGTGGAATACGAGCAGACCCGTCATATGTTCTACGACGCCACCCGTGAGTCTGCATAAGCAGGCGACCCCGGTAAGGGCCGACCATGCGTGACTTTGCAGCGGAACTGGATCAGCGAAAGCAGGCAGGGCTCTACCGCACCCGTCGGGTGATCAGTGGGCCCCAGCAGCCAGAACTGGTCTCCGATGGTGTTCCATTGCTGTCATTCTGCAGTAATGACTATTTGGGGCTGGCCAGCCATCCTGACATCGTCCGTGCTGCCACGGATGCCATGCCGCATACCGGTCTGGGTGGGGCAGCATCACACCTGATCTGCGGCCATCACAGTGCCCATCACCAGCTGGAGGTTCGGTTAGCGGCATTTACCCGCCGCAGTTCGGCCCTGTTTTTCTCCACCGGCTATATGGCCAACATGGGCGCAATATCGGCGCTGGCTGGCCGTGGTGACACCATCTTTTCCGATCGCCTGAATCACGCCTCTATTATCGACGGATGTATTCTCAGCCGTGCCAGGGTTCGTCGCTATCCTCACGGGGATATGGACGCCCTGGCGGATATGCTGGCCAGCACCGGTGGTCACAAGCTGGTGGTGACCGACGGCGTGTTCAGCATGGACGGGGACATTGCACCCCTGAAGGAGCTCGCGGCCCTCTGTCGCAAGCACGATGCGCTGCTGGTAGTGGACGACGCCCACGGTGTGGGTGTGCTCGGACCTCAGGGGCGAGGCAGCCTGATCGAACAGGGGCTTACCGAGGATGATGTTCCGGTGCTGATAGGGACGCTGGGCAAGGCTGTGGGTACCAGTGGTGCGTTTGTCGCCGGACCGAAACTGCTGATGGATTACCTGGTTCAAAAGGCCCGAACCTACATCTATACCACAGCCATGCCTCCGGCTATTGCCGCGGCGACCTGTACCAGCCTTGACCTGATAGAGCGGGAAGACAGCCGTCGCAGCCACCTCCAGCTACTGATTGCAGAGTTCCGCCGCGAAGCAGCGGCCCTGGGCTTCAGGCTGATGCCGTCCCGCACTCCGATACAACCGATCATGGTTGGGGACAACTGGTCCGCCCTGGCGCTCAGCGAGGCGCTGGAGCAGAAAGGGCTGCTGGTCACGGCCATCAGGCCACCGACAGTTCCGGAAGGTGAAGCCCGTTTGCGTGTGACGCTCAGTGCAGCCCACTCCATGGCGGATCTGGAAAGGCTGTTGGTCGCACTCGCGGACTGTCGTCCGCTGCTTGAATCGAAGTCTGCAGAGGCGGTATGAATCGAGTGGTCCAACAGACCCCACTGGTCCTTATCGGAGGCTGGGGTGTCGATGCCGCCATGCTTCTTCCCCTGTTCGAGCGCTGGCCGGGTGAAATTCACCTGGTGTCATTGACCGACGCCGTGATGAGCCGGTGCGAGTCGGTGGCCGATGTTGCCGCTCAGCTTCTGGATCGCTATCCGGGCCGCTCAGTCTGGGCAGGCTGGTCCCAGGGTGCCCAGGTGGCGATGGCAGCGGCATCGCTGGGCGGCCCGCAGGTTGGCAGAGTGATTACGCTCGCGGGGTTCCCCCGCTTTGTCGCCGGCCCCGACTGGCCGTCTGGTATGTCGCCTGAGACCTTTGCCGACTTCAGGGCCGGGGTTGTCAGCCAGGCCAGCCAGGCCTGGCGGCGTTTCCAGCGTCTTTTGATTCAGGGCTGTGACGATCATCTCCAGGCCCGCCAGGAACTTCAGCCCTGGCTGCAACAGGGAGCCTCGGTGTCGCCGGCCAATCTGATTCGCGGGCTGGAATGGCTGGAGACGGAAAATCAGCAGTCATTATGGCAGGAAATACGGGTGCCAGTGCTTCACCTTCAGGCGGAGCAGGATGCGATCGTCCGGTCCTGGGCGGAAACCTTTACCCCGGCGGTGACATCCGAGGTGGTCACTGTACCCGGAATGACCCATTGGCCCCGGAAGCAAGCGGTCACCCTTTGCCGGGATGAAATTTGCCAGTTTGTGTTCGGAAAGGGGGATTCGTGGGAGATCTGACAGCGCTTACAGATCCGGCAACAGTGATTGTGCAGGGGGCGGCCAAAACAGAGGTTGCACGGGATTTCGGGGCGGCATCAAAAACCTATAACCCGGCAGCACGGCTGCAGCGTTACATGGGCCAGGTCATGCTCGACCAGTTGTCGGAGCAGGGCTGTCTTCGGGAAGCCGGGGATGGCTGCCAGATACTGGACCTGGGGTGTGGCACCGGTTGGTTTACCGGGCAATTGGCCGGGATAGCGGGCGGTGCCGGGAATTCCGTCACCGGAGCAGACCTGTCGCAGGGTATGCTTGACTACGCCCGTGCGGTTGCGGCCCCGGACATTCGCTGGCTGGTCGCAGATGCCGAATCCCTGCCGCTGGAAGACAACAGCCTGGATGTGATTTTCAGCAACCTGATGATCCAGTGGTGCAATGGTTCGGCGGGTGTGCTTGCCGAGTGTCGCCGGGTACTGCGCCCCGGTGGGCAATTGTTTATATCAACCTTGCTGGAGGGCACGCTGGATGAGCTGCGTGGCGCCTGGCACCGGGCCGATCCTGGGCATGAGCATGTTAACCGATTCGAAAGCGAGGATGCCTTTCGCACGCAGGCTATTGAAGTGCTGCCGGCGCCGCGCATTGCTACCGAATCCATTGCCCTCGATTACCCGTCACCAATGGCCCTGCTGGCAGAGTTGAAAGCCATCGGGGCCGGTTTCAAGGGTTCGTCCCGTCGCCGGAATGCGACAGCACCGGGCCGTTTACGGGCCATGTGCCATCATTACCCGAAAGGCGATGATGGCCAGGTCCACGCTACTTACCAGGCGGCATGGCTGACCTGCCGCCTGCCTGACTGACTATCGGAGTTCTCTGGGCCATGGCCAGAAAAAGTTATTTTGTGACAGGTACGGATACGGGTGTTGGCAAGACGCTGGTCTCGGCGGCGATCCTGGAGGCGGCGGCGTCTCTCGGAAAACGGACACTGGCGATGAAGCCGGTGGCTTCTGGCTGTGATGACACGCCAGACGGCCTGCGCAATGAGGATGCGCTGATACTGATGGAGGCCATGTCGGAATCCCTGGCCTACGACCAGGTCAATCCGGTGGCGCTGAAACCTGCCATTGCACCCCATGTGGCCGCCGCCCAGGCAGGACGACAGATCACCGCCGAGCGTCTGGTGGGATTCTGCCGCGGCCTGCAGATGCGCCCGGCGGATCTGCTGCTGGTGGAAGGCGCCGGAGGCTGGCGGGTACCGCTCAATGATCGAGAGACCTATGCCGCCATGCCAGTGGCGCTGCAAATGCCTGTCATTCTCGTGGTGCCCCTGAAACTTGGCTGCATCAACCATGCCCTGTTGACCGCCGAAGCCATCCGGCGGGACGGACTGACCGTCGCGGGCTGGGTAGCCAACCGACCGGAGGCAGAGGCGATGGACTGTGAACAGGAAACCCTGGAGTACCTGATCAATCACCTGGAGACTCCCTGTATGGGCATCCTGCCCTGGCAGGACTCGCCAGACCCGAGAGCCTTGGCTGCAAGTCTCAATGTGCATTGTTTGTTTGAAAATTGACCAGAAATGTGGCTTACTTGAGTCAATTAATGGTCATCGGACAACGCAGTTATGATCAACAACACATTGGGAATTGGTATTCAGGGCATCCAGACCGGCATGCAGGGTATGGAAAATGCTGCCCGTCAGATCGCCCGCGGTGGCGCTGATGGCCCCCAGGGCACGGCCGATGGTGCCGGTGGCTTGGTTGAGCCCATCATTGATCTCAAGCTCTATGAGCGCAGTGTTGAGGCTTCGGCCCAGGTCGTGAAAACCGCCGATGAAACCCTTGGTACGTTGCTGGATATCAAGGCCTGAACCCGCCGGCAGTGGCCTCCTGGTCGCCTGTTCCGGTTACCTGAATCGCTGACATGATGATTTCCGGCTCACTTCCCTCCGTGGCACCAGTGTATCCCCTCCCGGGCGTCGGGGCAGCCGAAGCTACCCGGCAGCCGGGCAGTGAGCCTTCCTCTGCTGATTCCGATAGAGCTTCCACAAACAGAACCGTCAGCGAGGACAGGGAAGCCGGCGATCGTGCACGTCCACAAACCTCCGGCTCAGACGATCCCCAGGGGCTGGAAGAGGCGCAGCTGCAGGAACTGTCTGACCTGAAAGCCCGAGACCGTGAAGTCCGCGCCCACGAGGCAGCTCACCAGGCTGTGGGTGGGCAATATGCCGGGTCCATTTCCTTCGTGTATGAACGAGGCCCCGACGGTGCTCAATACGCAGTGGGTGGCGAAGTATCCATTGACACCGCCCCGGTGCAGGGCGATCCACAGGCGACCATTGAAAAGATGCGCGTGGTCAGGGCGGCAGCGCTTGCGCCTGCGGAACCCTCTGCCCAGGATCGTGCTGTTGCTGCCGAGGCCATGCAGCTCATGTTGCAGGCCCAGTCCGAGTTGTCCACGGAGCTGGCCGGCTCTGAAGACGCCGATCCTTCAGAAAGCGCAGATGCAGATGATGGTGAGCCGGGGGTTGCTGAATCCCGCAGTGCGGCCACCGCCTACCAGATGGTCTCCGGCTTCTCTGAATCTGACACCATAACTGATGGCATCACCCCCAGGTTTCAGGCAACCGCCTGATAAAAAGCGCATTACCCTGTTCCTTCCTGCATTTATCCCGCTGCCGGCGTAAAACTTCACCACAAAATACAACACAAATTTCAGGCATGGCTATTGACAATTCCTTGCCTCTAAACGTATGTTTCAAACAAGTGTTTAACTAGCGGTGCGGTATCGATTGCTGTGCCGTGTGAGCAAACCCCGAGGCAAAGTGCTGTGACCGTTTCGCAGCTGTGACCGAAAATCTGAGGTGGATCCCATGCCTGACTACAAAGCGCCCCTGCGTGACATTAAATTTGTAATGACCGAGCTGCTGGATAGCGAGCAGCACTATGCCAATCTGGAAGGTGCCGAAGATGCAAGTCCGGATATGGTCGACGCCATTATCGGGGAAGGTGCCAAGTTCTGTGAGCAGGTTCTGTCTCCGCTTAACCAGGTGGGTGACAAGGAAGGCTGCACCTGGAGTGAAGACGGTGTGAAAACGCCCACCGGCTTCAAGGAAGCCTACCAGCAGTATGTGGAAGGCGGCTGGCCATCCATGACGGCTGACCCCAACTACGGTGGCCAGGGGCTGCCACACTCCCTCGGCCTGGTCATGAGCGAAATGGTCGGTACGGCCAACTGGTCTTGGGGCATGTATCCGGGCCTGAGCCATGGTGCCACCAACACGATTGAAGCTCACGGTACCGAAGAACAGAAACAGACCTACCTGACCAAGCTGATCAGCGGTGAGTGGACCGGCACCATGTGTCTGACCGAGCCACACTGTGGTTCCGACCTCGGCACACTGCGCACCAAGGCTGAGCCGAACGCTGATGGCACCTACGCCATTACCGGCACCAAGATCTTTATCTCTGCCGGCGAGCACGACATGGCGGAGAACATCGTCCATATCGTTCTGGCCCGTCTGCCCGGCGCACCGGAAGGCACCAAAGGTATCTCTCTGTTCATCGTGCCCAAGAACCTGCCCAACGAAGATGGAGCCTCTGGTGAGCGCAACGCCGTTTCCTGTGGCTCTATCGAGCACAAGATGGGGATCCACGGCAACGCTACCTGCGTGATGAACTTCGACGGCGCCAAAGGTTGGTTGATCGGGCCTGAGAACAAGGGTCTTAACTGCATGTTCACCTTCATGAACACTGCCCGTATTGGTACTGCCATCCAGGGTCTCGGCGCAGCGGAGCTGGGCTTCCAGGGTTCGCTGGCCTATGCCAAGGAGCGTCTGGCCATGCGTTCCCTCAGCGGTGCTAAGAACCCCGAGGGCATTGCGGACCCGATCATTGTTCACCCGGACGTACGCCGCATGTTGCTGACCCAGAAAGCGATTGCCGAAGGCGCTCGTGCTCTGATCTATCTGACAGCGCAGCAGGCTGACATTGTTCACAGCGGCAAGACCGAGGAAGAGCGCAAGGCGGCCGATGAAGCTCTGGGCTTCCTGACTCCCATCGCCAAGGCCTTCCTGACCGAGATTGGCTACGAGGCAGCAAACCTGGGCATGCAGGTTTATGGTGGCCACGGCTTCATCTCCGAGTGGGGCATGGAGCAGAACGTTCGTGATGCCCGTATCGGCATGATCTACGAGGGCACTACCGGTATCCAGGCGCTGGACCTGTTGGGCCGTAAGGTGCTGATGACGCAGGGTGAGTCCCTGAAGGGCTTTACCAAGCAGGTACACGTGTTCTGCAAGGAGAATGCCGACAACGAACAGCTCAGGGAATTCATCGAGCCGCTGGCGGCCCTGAACAAGGAATGGGGCGACCTGACCATGAAGGTCGGCATGACCGCCATGAAGAACCGTGAGGAAGTGGGTGCGGCCTCCGTCGACTACCTGATGTACTCCGGTTACGCTGTCTTTGCTTACCTGTGGGCCCGCATGGCCAAGGTAGCACTGGACAAGATGGTTGAAGGCACCACCGAAGAAATGTTCTATAACGCCAAGGTGCAGACGGCGCGCTTCTACTTCAAGCGCATGCTGCCTCGCGCCAAGGGTCATGCAGAGAGCATGCTGGCCGGCGCTGACACCCTGATGGACATGCCGGAAGAAGCCTTCGCCCTCTAAGGCGGGCTTCAAGGAGCCGAAAAAGCCCGCTCTCCCAGGAGGCGGGCTTTTTTCATGAAATGGCCGCCGGGACCTCATGAGTTGGGGGCGTCATTAGGGTAGAATAAGCCACCATAAAAAATAACCTGAGCGGACACATAGCCGAGGAAGTGGACAGGGCCAGGGGCCCGTGTTTGTTCGCTTCGCAGACTGACTGAATTGTGGAGAGTTTTTAGATGGCTGATTATCAGGCACCTTTACGTGACATGCGCTTTGTCCTGAATGAAGTTTTTGATGCACCAACCCTGTGGGCTTCCCTGCCGAAAGTGGCGGAGAACGTGGACCCGGACACCGCCGACGCCATTCTGGAAGAAGCGGGAAAAATTACCAGCGGCGTGCTGGCTCCCCTGAACCGCGAGGGCGACGAGCAGGGCTGCAAGTGGAACGACGGCGAAGTGTCTACCCCGGAAGGCTTTCGTGAAGCCTACCAGACCATCGTTGAGGGTGGATGGAACGGCCTGGGCGGCAATCCTGAATTCGGTGGCATGGGTATGCCCAAAACCCTGGTGGCCCAGTTCGAGGAGATGATGCAGGCCGCAAATATGGCGTTTGGTCTTGCTCCCATGCTTACCGCCGGCGCCTCCCTCGCCCTGGATGCCCACGGCAGCCAGGAGCTCAAGGAAAAGTATCTGCCCAACATGTACGCGGGCGTCTGGTCCGGTGCCATGGACCTGACCGAGCCGCACGCCGGTACCGATCTGGGCATTATCCGCACCAAGGCAGAGCCTAACGGCGATGGTTCCTTCAGCCTGACGGGTACCAAGATCTTTATCACCTGGGGCGAGCATGATATGGCGGAGAACATCATCCATCTGGTGCTGGCCAAGCTTCCGGATGCCCCCAAGGGGCCCAAGGGGATCTCTCTGTTCCTGGTTCCCAAGTTCCAGGTGAATGATGACGGATCTCTGGGCGAGCGTAACAGCGTGAGCTGTGGCTCCATTGAGAAGAAGATGGGCATCAAGGGCTCCGCCACCTGTGTCATGAACTTCGACGGCGCCAGGGGCTGGCTGGTTGGCGAGGAGAACAAGGGTCTGGCAGCCATGTTCACAATGATGAACTATGAGCGCCTGGGTGTGGGCATCCAGGGTATCGGCGCTGCAGAAGCCTCCCTGCAGAGTGCCCGGGAGTACGCCATGGAGCGTATCCAGAGCCGTGCACCCACCGGTGCCCAGCAGCCGGAAAAAGCCGCAGACCCGATTCTGGTTCACCCGGACGTCCGCCGTATGCTTCTCACCATGAAAGGCTATGTGGAAGGAGGCCGCGCTTTCTCCACCTACGTGGCTCAATGGCTGGACATCTCCAAGTTCTCTGACGATGATGAACGCCGCAAGCATGCCGAGGGCATGGTGGCGTTGCTGACGCCAGTGGCGAAAGCCTTCCTGACCGACCGTGGTCTGGACGCCTGTATCATGGGCCAGCAGGTTTTCGGTGGTCACGGCTTTATCCGGGAGTGGGGGCAGGAGCAGCTGGTTCGCGACTGCCGTATCACCCAGATCTACGAAGGTACCAACGGTATTCAGGCGCTGGATCTGATGGGCCGTAAGGTGGTCGGTAGTCAGGGCAAGCTGTATGAGCTGTTTGCCGAAGACGTTGCGGCTTTCATTGAAGAGAACAGCAACGACGAGACTATGCGTCCCTACCTGGAACCACTGGCAGCGGCCTTCGAGCGCCTGTCTGATGTGACTGAACATGTGATCAGGCAGGCCGGTGACAACCCGGATGCTGTCGGGGCGGCGTCGGTCGATTATCTGGACCTGTTTGGCCTGACCGCCCTTGGTTACATGTGGGCGAAAATGGTGAAAGCAGCGGCTCCGAAGGCGGAGACTGATACCTCCGGCTTCTATACCGGCAAGGTTAAGACCGCACGCTTCTACTTTGATCGTTTGCTACCGAAGACAGTAGCACTGGCCGAAGGGATTCGCAGCGGTAGTGGCTCGATGATGGCCCTGACCGCCGAAGAATTCTGATTCGCTGGTCACAAACAAAAAAGGCAGGCTCGTGAGCCTGCCTTTTTTTATACAGGGATGAGCGGGCCAGTTAGAGATTCTCCATCCGGTCCGGTTCGAGGACAAACGGATTTTCGTTGCCCTGGATTTCCGCTATCCGGCGATGGCGGGTCAACTCTCCGTCGTCCGGCGGATCCATCCGGTTCCAGTTCTTGAAAACCGAGGTTGCCCCTGCCCAGGGCAGGTTATAGGTGTCCACCATATAGGCAACGGTCCGGGCAACATCACCTTTCACCTTTTCGGGAGGCTCAAAGAACTGGGCGCTTTGGCGAATGCCACACTCATCCGGCTTGCCTGATGGGCCGAGTTCCTCGTACAGCGCATTGCGCCGTCTCATTTCGGTGCGGTTGCGAACCGGTACGATATTGTGAAGATCGGAGGCAATCTGCCGGTATCGGTCATCGCTGGCGCACTGGCTGGAGGTGCCGCACTCAAGGGCTCTGCGAACCTGGGCCAGCGGATAGATGTAGCCGTCCGTCAGCAGGAAGCCCTTGCTGGTGAACGGTGTCTCACAGAAGAAGGATGTTCCGCCATCGGCATAGAGCTTTCCCCAGAATTCGTCCTGGACAACCGTGGCCGGGTCACTGAAGCGAGTATTCTGGCTACTGACCATTGACGAAACGAGCAGTACTGACAGCGTTAGCAGGATGACAGTTAAGGTTCTCATAGGCCATTTATACCTCTCAGTGCAAGGAAACGCCCTGGCTGATGGGGCCATGAATAAGTGCTCTGTGGCCGGATCAGACAGAAAAATGACGCTTCATTCACTTATAATGAGAAGTATGGCACAGAGGCCCCTTATGAACAGAGCCTCGGGGTGGGTATTTGTAGCGTTCTGTTAACTGGTTAACACTTCACTTCAGTCGGTTACGGATTTTCTCGTATCCGGTTTTCAGATCTTCGCCGAGTTTATGGGCAGTCTGGCGTGCTTCCTTAGACGTATCGTCTGCGTCGTGAAGGAGACCGTCGAGCTTATTGCGGAACCGCTCCCAGTCCTCTTCCAGATCATCCCATTCATCCTTGACGTCTTCCCTGGCCAGATGTAGCTGAACACGGGCTTCATCGCGGTATTGTTTGATTTTTTCTGACAGCTGTTTCAGTTCGTCCTGGAAACTCATATCACGCACCTCCTTTGATGATTGGAAGCTATACCATGCTACCGAACGTCAAAAACTGTCAAGTAGGGCCGTGAGGGATTGTTGTGGTTTTGACCTGGGTCAGGCGGGCCTTGCCAGCAGGGTGATCATGTCCTGCAGATAATGCCATGGGGACAGGCTGTCAAAGCCCTTGGCGGCACGGTCAGTGGCGCTGCAGAGCTCCAGAGCGGCCATCAGCTGGCGGCGGTTCAGGCGTTTGGCCGCCTGTTCTACAGCCTTTGCTCGCTGGGGCTGGAATACGCCGCGCTTTTTCAGGAAACCAGAAGTGTTCTCCCGTTTGGCAGTGGCGATGTTCAGCTCCATGGTGAGGTTCAGATCCCGGGAGAGAACCGTCAGCAGGCCCAGGGGGTTTTCACCTTCCTGCTGCAACACGCCGATGATTTTTCTGGCATGAGTAGCCCTGCCTGCAAGAAGTTCCGTTACCAGTTCAAAGCCGTTAAACCGTGAGCTGTCCTGGACCGCCTGTTCCACGGTTTCTTCGTCAATGGTGGTGCTGGAGCCCAGAAGAGCCAGACGGTCCAGTTCCTGGCTGGCCGCCAGCAGATTGCCTTCCAGGCGTTCCGCGAGGATGTCCAACGCGCCACGGGTCAGACTGAGGCCGTGGTTGCGGGCCCTTTGTTGTAGCCATCCCGGGAACTTGTCTGCATCGATAGGCCATACCGGCACATGCACGCCTTTTCCCTGGAGTTCCTTGTACCATTTACGGCGGGTTTCCGCCGCATCCAGTCGGGCGCTGATCAACAACAGAATAATGTCTTCCGGCGGATTCTCCAGTACCCGTTCCAGGACAGGGCGACCATCTCCGAGCTTGCCGGTGGGCAGGTGAATTTCAATGCGACGTTTTTCGGCGAACAACGAGAGAGCTCCGAGCTCCTCGCCGACCCTGTTCCAGTCCAGTTGTTGATCCGCGTGGAAGGTAACCCGGTCTTCAAAGCCGGCTTCCCGGGCTGCCTTGCGGACATGGTCACAGCACTCCTGGACCAGCAAGGGTTCGTCCCCTGAAATCAGGTATACCGGTGACAGGCCTTTCTTCAGTAGCTGGGGTAGTTGGTTCGCCTGTGTCTTCATGACGACGGCTCTGTATCTTCGCTGCGTGCCTGTTCCGCTTCCTCTCTTAACCGTGCGATGCGGTCCTCATCAAGTGGAGCCAGACGGAAAATGATCTGCTGGGCCAGCCGATTATGGAGTTCTTCCCGCAGTGCCTCTTCTTCCCGCTGTTTGGCGAGCACATTGGACTCGTCGTAGCGATAGGTTTCGCTACTGTTGAGGTCGGCCGGCGCGATCAGTGGAATGTTATCGGCGGTAAGCAGCTCGATATCGACGGTATGCCGCAAGGTATACTCAGCAGCAGCGGCCCTGAGGGTGATCGCGCTCGCGCGCCGTTCCTGGCGGAAATTGCCGATCTTGAGCACAAAATCCGCCTCTCCGGCAGGTTTTAACTCAATCCGGCCCAGCTCCAGCTGCTCCCGGACTGCCGCGCATAGTTGTGCAGGCACATTATCCGAGCAATCGACAGCCAGGGGCTGTAGAACGGACGACACCGGTGGTGCGCCCCTGAGTTGAAAGCCGCAACCAGCAACCAGCAGGAGCAGGGCCCCTACCGTCAGAGAGCGAACCAGCGGGGCGCCAGCGGATGCCATATCAGTTGGCCACCACGTTTACCAGTTTGCCAGGCACAACGATGACCTTGCGAACGGTCTTGCCTTCGGTGAAGCGGATGACGTTCTCATTTTCCAGAGCCAGCGCCTCCAGGGCGTCTTTCTCGATATCAGCCGGAACGTCGGCCTTGGCCCGTACCTTTCCGTTCACCTGAAGCACAACCTGGATCTCGCTGCGAACCATGGCATCCTGGTCAGCCGTAGGCCAGGGGGCATCCACGACAGGCTCGTTATGACCCAGTGCCTGCCAGAGCCTGTGGCAGATATGAGGAACGATGGGAGACAGCATCAGCACGGCGGTATCCAGTGCTTCCTGTCGGACAGCCAGGCTTTGCGGCTGGTCATCGTCGAGTTTGCCAACTTCATTCAGCAGCTCCATGACGGCGGCGATGGAGGTGTTGAATGTCAGCCGCCGGCTGATGTCATCACTGACTTTGGCGATGGTTTCGTGGGTCTTGCGGCGAAGGTTGCGCTGGCTTTCATTGAGACTGGCGCTGTCGAGGGCGGGAGCCGCAGCTTTGGCGGTATGTTCACTCACCATGCGCCACAGACGCTTGAGGAAGCGATGAGCCCCCTCCACGCCACTGTCCGACCACTCCAGGGACTGCTCCGGGGGAGCAGCAAACATCATGAACAGTCGTACGGTGTCTGCGCCGTGTTCATCAATAATCGCCTGGGGATCAATGCCGTTGTTCTTGGACTTCGACATCTTGGTGACACCACCAGCTACGACCGGTTGCCCATCGTCTCTGTGAACGGCGCGGACAACCTGGCCTTTTTCGTCCTTTTCGGTGATCACGTCCGCCGGAGAGATCCATACCTTGCCGCCGTTGCCGTCTTCACGGTAATACGTTTCTGCCAGGACCATGCCCTGGCACAGAAGGCGGTTAAACGGCTCGGAGCTGTTCACCAGGCCCACGTCACGAAGAAGTTTATGGAAGAATCGCGCGTACAGCAGGTGAAGAATGGCGTGCTCGATACCACCGATGTACTGGTCGACCGGCAGCCAGTAATTGGCCGCCGCCGGGTCCAGCATACCCTTGTCATAGTTGGGGCTGCAGAAACGGGCGTAGTACCAGGACGACTCCATGAAGGTGTCGAAGGTGTCGGTTTCAAGCGTCGCCGGTTGGCCCTCATAACTGGTTTTCGCCCACTCGGGGTCGGCCTTGATGGGCGACTGCACCCCATCCATGGTCACGTCTTCCGGGAGCGTCACCGGCAGCTGGTCGTCGGGTACCGGGCGTTCGGTGCCGTCTTCCAGGGTCATCATCGGGATCGGAGCCCCCCAGTAGCGCTGGCGTGACACGCCCCAGTCGCGGAGGCGGTAGTTGACGGTACGCTTGCCGATGCCATGCTCTTCCAGGTAGTCGGCGATGGCTTCGAAGGCTTCTTCGCTGGTGAGACCGCTATATTTTCCGGACGATACAAGGATGCCTTTCTCGGCGAAGGCTTCTTCCTGAACATCGATTTCGCGACTGTCGGAGGGGGCGATTACCTGCTTGATCGGCAAGCGATACTTGAGCGCAAACTCGTGGTCCCGTTCATCGTGCGCAGGCACGGCCATGAGTGCACCGGTGCCGTATTCCATCAGCACAAAGTTGGCAACGTAAACCGGAATCTCTTCCTGGGTCAGCGGGTGGATGGCCTTGTAGCCGGTATCAATACCCTTTTTTTCCATGGTCGCCATGTCAGCCTCGGCAACCTTGCTGTTGCGGCATTGCTCGACAAATTCAGCGACTTCCCGATAACGTTCTGACGCAGCTTTGGCAATCGGGTGTTCGGCCGCGACGGCCATATAGGTCACACCCATCAGAGTGTCAGGGCGCGTGGTGTAAACGTCCAGGGCATCGTCACGACCCTTGAGGGGGAATGTCAGCTCGGTACCGATGGATTTGCCGATCCAGTTGCGCTGCATGGTCTTGACCTGCTCTGGCCAGTCCTCCAGCTTGTCCAGATCGTTCAGCAGTTCTTCCGCATAGTCCGTAATGCGGATAAACCACTGGGGAATCTTTTTCTGTTCGACCGGGGCGCCGGAGCGCCAGCCTTTACCGTCAACAACCTGCTCATTGGCCAGCACGGTCTGATCCACCGGATCCCAGTTGACGGTGGACATCTTCTTGTAAACCAGTCCTCTTTCATACAGGCGGGCGAAGAACCACTGCTCCCAGCGATAGTAGTCCGGTTTGCAGGTAGCCAGTTCGCGGTTCCAGTCGTACCCGAAGCCCAACTGTTTGAGCTGGTTTTTCATGTAGGCAATATTGGCGTGTGTCCACTTCGCCGGGGCCGTCTTGTTGGCAATGGCGGCATTCTCAGCCGGCAGGCCAAAGGCGTCCCAGCCCATGGGCTGCATGACATTCTTGCCCTGCATACGCTGGTAGCGGGAGATCACGTCGCCGATGGTGTAGTTGCGCACGTGCCCCATGTGCAGTTTGCCGCTGGGGTAGGGGAACATGGACAGGCAGTAGTATTTGGGCTTGCCCGGTTCTTCCTTCACCGTGAAGGTGTTATTTTCTTCCCAGTAGGTGCGGGCTTGCTGTTCAACATCGCGGGGATTGTATTGCTGGTCCATTCCTGCCATTACCAAAGTTACCCTGTATCAAAAAGATGTGCGAAGCGGCCGGACATTCTAACGCACACAAGGCTTAACAGGTAGTCTGCCAATTTGCCGATACTGTGCCATGCTTGAGGTGAAGGCGGGCAGGTACGGCTGACCGGGACACGCCGTGAATACGTCCCTGTAGGCTCGTAAAAAACATCCCTGTTTTTTACGGTCCCGATCAGCCATACCCACTCTGCCCGTACACCAATAGGGAGCGGCCATGACCGAACCGGAACGCAATCACCTCTCAGGCAAGGCTCTTGAAGCCTACGACCGCATGCTGGAAAGGGTCCAGGCCCGACTCAGTGAAATGAAGGAAACCACCCGCGATACACTGGAAGAAGAAATCCAGCGGGCGGTGGAGTTCGAGTATGAACTGGAAGAAATGACCCGTGAAGAAGCGGACCTGCTGGGCGCTTATCTGCAGCGGGATCTGGAACACCTGCTGCACTTTGTGGGGGAAACCGGAGAAGGCCTGAAGGAATGGTTGCAACTGGACATCTCCCTGCTGGAGCACCAGTTGGCAGATATGCTGTTCTCGGTAGCGGACAAGACCAGGGTGGACACCCTGGAACTGACACAGAAACTGGAGAAGCACGCACCCAGCCAGTACATCAGCGGTGAAGTGGCAACCGCCGGCATGTTCAAGTGCCTCAACTGCGGTCACATGCGCTGCCTGACGGCAACGAGCCACCTGGAACCCTGCGAGGCCTGCGGCTCCCACTACTACGAACGCGTCACCAGCCGCTGGCCCCATAAATCGGAGTAAGCGTAGGTTTGAGTAGGTCGGATTAGCGAAGCGTAATCCGACATCCAGCCAGAGGCGGACACCATTTGTCGGATTACGCTTCGCTAATCCGACCTACGGGAGTTAACACCAGAGCCGGAACGGCCATGGGGTGGGGGTGCCTTTTCTGCCAGAAAAAGGTGTCCGAGCGCAGCGAGTTCTTTTTCCAAAGAAAAGGCACCCCCACCCCATGGCCAGGCACCAATCTGGCAGGCTACCCGGACGAGAACCGGGATCAGTTCTTCGGAATCACCCGCACCCGACCAAACACAATAAGAATCGCAGCCAGCGTCAGCACAGGCCACGAGCCGGAGAGCATGTAAGGCGTATTGCCCTCGGCGGCATAGACTTCACCAGTCATCACCCCCCGTTCAAACTGAGGAATGGTTTCAGTGATCTGGCCCTTGTGGTCGATGATGGCCGTCACGCCATTGTTGGTGCCACGCAGCATGTACCGACCGGTTTCCAGCGCCCGCATGCGAGCGATCTGCAGATGCTGTAACGGCCCGACGGAGTCGCCAAACCAGCCATCGTTGCTGATGGTCAGTAGCAGGCCGGCATTACGGGCGTTGCGGGCGACGAAGTCAGGGTAGGCCACTTCGTAGCAGATGAAGGGCATGATGTTGGTGCCGTTGGCATCGAGGGGCGACTGGTTGGCGGGCCCACGGCTGAAGCTTGACATGGGCAGGTCAAAAAAGCCGATCAGACCGCGGAGCCACTGCTGCAGCGGGACGTACTCACCGAAAGGCACCAGTTTCTGCTTATGGTAGATGCCGCCGCCATTGCCGATGGCCATGATGCTGTTGTGGAAGGTGAAGTCTTCAATGCGGTCACTGAAGCCATACCAGGGAATGCCGGTAATCAGTGTACTGGTTTCCCCCAGCTCTTCATCAATGTGGTCAATGATTTTGCCGGCCTGGTCCTGGGTAATGGGGATGGCGGTTTCCGGCCACAGGATCAGGTCGGTATCCCAGTGGTCTTCCGTCAGCTCCAGGTACGCGACGATCTGGTCCCGGAGGAAATCCGGGTCCCACTTGATCTGTTGGGGAATATTGCCCTGCATGGACGCGAACGTAGTGGGTTCTTCCTCAAGCGTTGTCCACTGCGCATTCGATACAGCCGGCCCGGTGACCCAGGGTAGCAATGCGACAATGCCTACAACGGCGGCACTGGCATAGCGGGTGTTTCTGATCAACCACCAACAGGCGATAACCGCACCACCTGTCACAGTGACCCAGAAGGTCACGCCGTGGACACCAACCAGCGGTGCGAACCCACCCATCGGACCGTCGACATGGGCGGTGCCCAGATAGAGCCACGGAAAGCCGGTCAGCAGCCAGCCCCGAATCCAGTCACCGAGGATCCAGACTGCCGGGAACAGGAGCAGACGCCTGATGGTGCTGTCCTTCGACAATTTGCCCCAGGCCCAGAAAGCCAGGCCATGGAACAGCGCCAGCCCGGCTACAAAGATAACGGTGAGAATAACAGCCAGGGGGATGGAGGTGTTGCCGTGTTCACTAATGCTGATATAAACCCAGCTGGCGCCGGTACCAAACAATCCCAGCCCCACAAGCCAGCCGGCCCGGAACAGCTTCTGCGGCGCCAGAGGTAAGCAGCAGAGCAGGACCAGTGCAATGGACAGGGGGCCCAACAACCACCAGTTAAACGGCGAGAACGTCAGGGTCTGCATTGCCCCGGCAATCAGCAGGGCAGCAGCTCGTAGCCATGGCTGTTCCGAAAGGGCTGAGGTGGGCAGGTTGGCCTGGGATGTTGTGTTACTGGTCATCACCACGCGTAACCTGCAGCAGACGGATGACACGGTTATCGGCATTGGCAATGGTAAACTGCAGACCGCCAAACGCCACTGATTCGCCCCGTCTGGGCAGGTGTCCGAACTCCTTGAGAACAACACCACCGATGGTGTCGAACTCCTCTTCATCCAGATCGGTATTGAAGAATTCGTTGAAGTCGTCCACCGGTGTCACAGCCTTGACGGCGTAGGTTCCGTCGCCTCTGGCCTTGATGTGGGTTTCTTCATCGAAATCGTGCTCGTCTTCAATCTCGCCCACAATCTGCTCCAGCACATCCTCGATGGTGATCAGGCCGGCGGTCCCCCCATACTCATCCACCACGATGGCCATGTGATTGCGGGTTTCCTTGAACTCTTTCAGCAACTGGTTGAGACGCTTGCTTTCCGGCACGAAGGTGGGCGGGCGCAGGATCTCGCGTATCCGGTTCCAGTTGAGGTCGTTGTTCAGTGCCAGGGGAAGCAGGTCTTTGGCAAGCAGCACGCCGATTACATCGTCCTGGCTGTCGCCAATCACGGGGAAACGGCTGTGGGCAGAAGAAATGATTTCACCCAGGAACTCTTTCGGTTCCTGGGATGCCTTGACGGTGACCATCTGTGACCGGGGGATCATGATTTCATCCACCCGCATGTCGATCACCTGCATGGCACCTTCGATGATGCTCATGGCATCGGCATCGATGATGTTCTGGGACTCGGCGTCCCGCAGGATTTCCAGCACGTCCTCAACGGACTCAGGCCCGCTGGAGAAGGCCTGTGATATGCGCTCCAGCCAGGACTTGTTGCTGCCCTGACTGCGACTCGACTGATCGTCGTTCATGAGTCTTTTTCCGTTTCCTCTGTCTCGTAAGGATTGCTGAACCCGAGTTGCGCGAGCAACCGGATCTCAAGGGCTTCCATGACCTCGGCATCGTCATCGTCAATATGATCGTAGCCCTGAAGGTGCAACATGCCATGCACCACCATATGGGCCCAGTGTTCCGTCAGGGTCTTCTGTTGCTCGGCGGATTCTTTTTCAACCACCGGGGCGCATATGACCAGATCACCGGCTAACGGAACCGTTATACCGGCTGGCGACTCAAATGGGAAGGACAGGACATTGGTTGGCCCTGATTTCCCACGATACTGGCTGTTGAGGTCGGCGCTCTCATCGCTGGCAACGATACGGATCGTCACCTCCGATGGATCCTTCCCCAGCCAGGCAGCGCCCGCCCAGCGTTCAAAATCGGCATCCAAAGGCACGCCTGGCGCCTCGATCGTCCGCTGCAGATCCACTGTCAGTTCACTCACTGGCCCGTGGCGCTCCCATCATCAAATGAATCATAGGCTTCGACAATCCGCTGGACCAGCGGGTGACGAACCACATCCCTGGCTTCAAAGCGCGTGAAACCGATCCCTGAAACCTTGCTCAGCACCCCTGCGGCATGAATCAGGCCGGAATTCTGGCCCCGGGGCAGGTCCACCTGGGTGGTGTCCCCGGTAATCACAGCGGTAGAGCCAAATCCGATCCGCGTGAGGAACATCTTCATCTGCTCGCGGGTGGTGTTCTGGCTCTCATCCAGAATAATAAACGAGTTATTCAGGGTGCGGCCGCGCATGAACGCCAGTGGCGCGATCTCGATCACGCTTTTCTCGATCAGCCGGGTGACATGATCGAAGCCCAGCATTTCATAGAGGGCGTCGTACAGCGGCCGAAGATAGGGGTCCACCTTCTGCGCCAGGTCACCAGGCAGAAAGCCGAGCTTCTCGCCGGCTTCCACTGCGGGCCGGACCAGCAGAATGCGCTTCACCTGTTCGTCTTTCAGCGCCTCGACAGCACAGGCCACCGCCAGCCAGGTCTTACCCGTACCGGCCGGACCGATACCAAAGTTCACATCATGGGTGCGGATGTTGTGCACATACTTCTGCTGGTTTTCACCCCGGGGTTTGGCCTGCAGTTTCGGCGTTTTGATAACAGTGACCGCGCCGTTGTATGGCACGTCGTCCGGAAGCCGCTCGAAGCCGGTCTCGCGGATAAACAGATGAACCATGTCCGGCGAAATGTCGTCATTGGCCTCGGTTTCCCGGTACAGGTGCCGGATAACCTCTGTGGCCGCGGCCACATGCTCGGTTTCGCCTTCCACACGGAAATGGTGGCCGCGGCGGCCAATCTTGACGTTCATGCGCCGCTCGATGTGCTTAAGGTGCTCATCGAACTGGCCGCATAGAGTGGTCAGCCGGTGCTGGTCTACCGGGTGTAGGTCGAATTGTCTGTGATCGTTGGCGTTCAAAAGTGCTCCGTTTTAATGACTCCCAAGGCTTCAGGGAGTAGGCATTTCATGGGTGGTGCTGTCGGACGCTGGCCGGAGGGTCTTTCCAGAAAACGCCCGTAAACCCATCCATGGGGGGCTCGGTCGCGCCATCCCTGGCGCTCCACGTTTTTGGAAAGACCCTCCGGCCAGCGCCCTTTTCAGTCTATTTGCAGGCCCGCATGCACAAATACAAGTAGGTCGGATTAGACGAAGTCGTAATCCGACAGATATCGGGCCATTTGCGTGTTCTCAGCCATTGTTGGATTGCGCTTCGCTTAATCCAACCTACGTTTATCCCGTTTGGACCGCAGACACGGAAAGGGTTCGCGGAGAGTGGTGGGCACTGCCTCCCAAAAATGTGCGGAGCCATGGATGGCGGAGCCCAAGCGCACAGGGAAGTGCTTGTAGCGTTTTTTGGGAGGCGGTGCCCACCACTCGGCAACCACCAAGCCTTAAACCCATGGGAGCCCAGGTTTAATGCATCTCCGAGCCCACAGGCACACCGCGCAGAGAGTTGGGCATAGCCTCCCGAATCTCCACGTCGATAAAGTGCCCAACCACCTCCGGATTCTCATGCCGGAAGTTTACAATACGGTTGTTCTCGGTACGGCCCGCGTATTCACCGGGGTCTTTCTTGGACAGGCCCGTGACCAGAATACGCTGGGTTGTACCCACCATCTTGCGGCTGATGTCCATGGCCTGCTGGTTGATCCGCTCCTGGAGTATGCTCAGGCGCTTCTTCTTCACCTCCATCGGCGTGTCATCCGGCAGATCCGCCGCCGGTGTGCCGGGGCGGGCGCTATAGATGAAGCTGAAGGACACATCAAAGCCGATATCGTTGATCAGCTTCATGGTGTCTTCAAAGTCCTTCTCAGTCTCTCCCGGGAAGCCGATGATAAAGTCCGAAGAGAAACTGATATCCGGGCGGATCTTGCGCAGGCGGCGGAGTTTGGATTTGTACTCCAGTGCCGTATGGCCACGTTTCATGGCCGCCAGGATGCGGTCGGAGCCACTCTGGACCGGCAGGTGCAGGTGGCTGACCAGCTCTGGTACCTGCTCATAGGCTTCGATCAGCGAGTCCGAGAACTCCACTGGATGCGAGGTGGTGTAGCGGATACGGTCGATACCGTCGATAGTGGCAATCAGGGCCACCAGTTCGGCCATGTCCATTACGTCGCCATCGTGGGTCTCACCACGGTAGGCGTTCACATTCTGGCCCAGAAGGTTCACCTCACGCACACCCTGACCGGCCAGGTGTGCCACTTCCGCAATCACATCGTCCACCGGACGGCTGACCTCTTCGCCGCGGGTGTAGGGTACCACGCAGAAAGTGCAGTATTTGCTGCAGCCTTCCATGATGGAAACAAACGCGGAAGGGCCATCGGCGCCGGGGTCGGGCAGGTTGTCGAACTTTTCGATTTCCGGGAAGCTGACGTCCACCACGCCGACACCATTACCCTTGGCGCGTACTTGAGTGATCATCTCCGGCAGGCGGTGCAGGGTCTGCGGACCGAAGACCATGTCCACATAGGGTGCCCGGTCAATGATGGCCTGGCCTTCCTGACTGGCCACGCAGCCACCCACGCCGATAATCAGGTCCGGTTTGCTGTTTTTCAGTTTTTTCCAGCGACCCAGCTGGTGGAACACCTTCTCCTGGGCTTTTTCCCGGATGGAGCAGGTGTTCAGTAACAGAATGTCGGCGTCGTCCGGAGAATCCGTCATTTCCACGGTTTCACCGGTCTTTAGCAGATCTGCCATTCTGGATGAATCGTATTCGTTCATCTGGCAGCCGTGGGTCTTGATGTACAGCTTCTTGGCCATGTGTCTCAACGTATTTGGTATATGGTGGTGTATGGTTCGCGCCGGAAGGTCAGCATTGGCGCTCGAAAAAGTTAGCTGGTCATTATAACGGGGTGATCAATCCGCAACCACCTCTGTCTCGGCAATCCTCTAAATCGCTTGTGGTATTATTAGCTTTCCTGGGCTCGGGAGTTGAAGCGGTTGGGGCGAGGCTTTCCAAAAAACGCCCGTGAATACGTCCCTGTAGGGCTCGGTCGCGCCATCCCTGGCGCTCCACGTTTTTGGAAAGCCTCGCCCCAACCACTTCCCCGGCTGACGTGCAAAACCTCATCCACGTAGGTCGGATTAGGCAAAGCCGTAATCCGACAACCGAAGCCTGAAACACCACTAACCACTAACCAAAATTCCAATGACCCCCGAACGCCTAGCCCGAATCCAACAAACCCTCAACACCCGCCAACCAGACCTCAGCGTCCTCACCGACCAGGTCCACAAACCCCGCAACCTATCCGCCATCATCCGCTCCTGCGACGCCTTCGGCCTGGCCAACATGCACGTGGTCTGGCCGCGGGAAGGCTTCCGCGCATTCCGCAAAACCGCCGGCGGCAGCTACAACTGGGTCACCACTCACACCCACCCAACCATGGATGAGGCGGTGTCGGTGTTAAAAGGGCAGGGCCACAAACTCTACGCCGCGCAACTGTCAGACCGCGCAATCGACTACCGGGAAGCAGACTTCACCGTGCCCTGCACAGTGATCATGGGCAACGAAGTGGACGGAGTCAGCGACAGCGCCGCCGAACAGGCCGACGAACACATAGTGATACCCATGATGGGCATGGTGGAGTCCCTGAACGTGTCCTCCGCCTGCGCCATCATCCTTTCCGAGGCACAACGCCAGCGGAAACTGGCGGGATTGTTCGATTCTCGGCGACTGCCGGACGACGAGTACAGCCGCCTGCTGTTCTGCTGGTGCCAGCCGGTAGTAAAACGCTACTGCGACGACCGCAACCTGCCGTACCCACCCATCGACCCGGAAACCGGAGAACTGGTCGACGGCGTAGGCTGGATGCAGGAAGTCAGGAAACTACGCGCAAACCGCCCAAGATGGACCGATAAAAACCCGGTCACTACAATCGAGACGGAATAAAGGATGAACCGTGATAGCTTTATCGGTCACGGGGTGGGGGTACCTTTTCTGCCGGAAAAAGGTGTCCGAGCGCAGCGAGTTCTTTTTCCAGAAGAAAAGGTACCCCCGCCGCGGGACCAGCCCCCTAAACTACCAGGCTAGACGATCAGCAACCTCAATCCTCACGGCCTTCCAAATAGCGCTGCAACTGCTCCCGCAAAGCCTTAGGCAGCTTCGTGATCGTCAACGCATCATTGTCACGATCGTAGTAGACCGCCTGGTTAACCAGGTCCGAAGAAAACGACACACTCATGCCACCACCAGAACCCGCAATCCTCACCAACTTCTTAACCTTGCGATGATCCGGATGCAACACCCCGCTCTCCGGAAGCTCCGCCGTCTCACTGGCAAACTCCTTGAACCGCTGCGGCTGGTCCTCATCCAGATAACCCGACAGCGCCTCAATAGCCACCGGCTCACCCAGAGCATGCTGCTCTTTGGAAAATTCATAGGCCCGCGCCCGAATCTTGCCCGCTTCCTCCGGCTCGGACGACTTGGCGAAGGCTTCCACCGCATCCATGAAAGTCAGCGTTTCCTTCTCAACATCCACCTGATTGGTAAAGCCGCACAGCCGGATAAACAACTCCCCCGGCTCCCCGCTGCCACGGGCATGCACCAGCGTCAGGTAATTCTCCCCGGCGTTCTCACCCTGCCAGTCCTCCAGCTCAATACGCACCGCCAGATTCAGCCGCGACAGGCTGAGCACATCCGTGGTATCCAGCGACTGCTGGCCGTCAAACCGCAAGGCACTGTCGGTTTCCAGCACCAGCAGGTACATTACCTCGCCATCCGCCAGAGCCTCGTGCACCAGCATCAGATGGCCCTGATGCTCCTCCTGACTGCCGTTCAGCAGCTCCTGCCACTGGCCAAAAATGCGGTCGGTCAGGGAAACGAAGCTCTGTCTGTCCTCCAGATAGTCCTTCAGCCAGGCGCTGAACGGAGACTCACCAATGTCTTCGGAAAAACGACCGTACTTCTTGCCCGGCTTGCTGTTGAACAGACGCTTCATCTGCTTGTGGAGAGCCTCATAGTCGCCGCCTGGCTCGGACAGGGCCTCGCCAGGGCGAACCTGCGCCGGTTGTCCGGGTTGAAGCTGACTGGCGAAGAGGGTGCGGAGCTGTTTGATGGCCATGGAGATTTCGGGTCCTTGCTTGGCAATACATGAGAGGTTCTGAGGGTAAACCTTCAGGGGGTGGGATTGTAATGGATTTTTTGGGGTTTTGGGGGAATGGGGGAGAGCATAACTGGTTTGTCGGATTACGGCCTTTCGGGCCTAATCCGACCTACGGGAGGATATTCAAAGCAGGTGTGATCGGTCACGGGGTGGGGGTGCCTTTTCTGCCGGAAAAAGGTGTCCGAGCGCAGCGAGTTCTTTTTCCAGAAGAAAAGGCACCCCCGCCGCGGGACCAGCCCCCAAAACGAACCAGCCCCCAAGTCTTCAGACCAGAGGGGCATCTCAAGGTCGGGCCGCCGGACTAAACCCGTTTGTGCCGCATCAGATCCTGAACCAGCGAATTGACCGCATCAGTGATTTCCTGATCGTCATCCGCAGAAACAGACGCCGAAGCCACATCCGTACCCAGGTTCACCGCAATGGCCACCAGGCCATGGGCGCTGATGACCTGAGCAGCGCGGCGGCGGTCGTCCACATTGCCGGCATTGTCCTCGGTCAGCACCACAGACGTCTTGCCCTGGTCGAACAGCGCACGCTCGAGCGCCAGCGCCAACGCCGCAGCTTTCTTGCCGTTACAGGCAATGATGGCGGGCTTCTGGGCCAGACGACGCTCACGCTCCTCGCTGGTCACCGGATCCAGTGACTCAATCGTACCTGCAGTGCCGGCAATCATGCCCGCGCCGATGGTCACATTGGTCAACCGGTCGATGACGATGAAGCTGCCCGTGGCGTGATTGCGCGGGTACGCATCAAACGCGATGGGCTGGCTCAGGGTCAGCTCGCAGAGGCCGATCTCATTCAGCTGCAACGCAGAAGGATTGTCGTTCTTTTCCAGCGTGTTCACGTCGGTCTGGTGATGAATGGTCTTCACCGTACCGGAAGTAAACGTAGGGCCAAGCTTGATGTCATACAGTCGGCCGGTTTCCAGCGGGCCGTCGGTCATCCAGACGATATTGGCGGTAAAGCGGTTACCCACTTCTGGCTCATCCTCGGCCTTCACCAGCATATCGCCACGGCTGACATCAATTTCATCGGTAAGCGTCAGCGTGACCGCCTGATCGATGTAGGCCTCTTCCAGATTGCCATCAAACGTCACTATGTCCTTGATGGTGCTGGTGCGCCGGGAGGGCAGGGCCATCACCCTGTCGCCGGGGCGGACAACACCGGAAGCGACAGTGCCGCAGAAACCACGGAAGTTCAGGTTTGGACGGTTAACGTACTGCACCGGGAAGCGGAAATGCTCCAGGTTCTTGTCATGGGAGACTTCTACCGTCTCAAGAATGTCCATCAACGGCTGGCCGGTAAACCAGGGCGTGTGCTCGCTCTTGTTGACGACATTGTCGCCTTCAAGGGCGGAAATCGGCACAAAACGGATGTCCTTCAGGCCCAGCTTGTTGGCAAAGGCCAGGTAGTCATCCTTGATTTCGTTGAAGCGTTCCTCGCTGTAATCCACCAGGTCCATCTTGTTGATGGCCACCACAATATGACGAATTCCCAACAGTGAAGCGATGTAGGAATGGCGACGGGTCTGGGTCAGCACACCGTGGCGGGCGTCGATCATCAGAATCGCCACTTGCGCGGTGGAAGCACCGGTGGCCATGTTGCGGGTGTACTGCTCGTGGCCCGGGGTGTCGGCGATGATGAATTTGCGCTTGTCGGTGGAAAAATACCGGTAGGCCACATCAATGGTGATGCCCTGTTCACGCTCTGCCTGAAGGCCGTCCACCAGCAGGGCCAGGTCCAGCTTCTCGCCGGTGGTGCCCATCTTGGCGCTGTCGGTTTTCAGGCTCGCCATGTGATCTTCGTAGATCATCTTGGTGTCGTGCAGCAGGCGACCAATCAGGGTGCTTTTGCCATCGTCCACGCTGCCGCAGGTCAGTAGGCGCAGAAGTTCCTTGTTCTCGTGTTGCTTCAGGTAGGCCTGAATATCTTCGGCAATCAGATCAGACTGGTGTGACATCTTAGAAGTACCCTTCCCGCTTTTTCTGTTCCATGGAGCCGGCCGAATCGTGGTCGATTACACGGCCCTGACGTTCGGAGCTGGTGGCCAGCAGCATTTCCTGGATGATCTCCGGCAGGGTGTCTGCCTCGGATTCAATGGCGCCAGTCAGCGGGTAGCAACCCAGGGTGCGGAAGCGGATGTATTTCATCATCGGTTTCTCGCCTTCCTTGAGCGGCATACGGTCGTCGTCCACCATGATCAGCGTGCCGTCACGCTCCACCACCGGGCGTTTGGCGGCATAGTACAGGGGCACAATCTCGATATTTTCAAGGTAGATGTACTGCCAGATGTCCAGCTCGGTCCAGTTGGACAGTGGGAAAACCCGGATGCTCTCGCCTTTGTTGATCTTGCCGTTGTAGATGTTCCACAGCTCCGGGCGCTGGTTTTTCGGATCCCAGCGGTGGTATTCGTCACGGAAGGAATACACACGTTCCTTGGCACGGGATTTTTCTTCGTCCCGGCGGGCTCCGCCAAAGGCCGCATCGAACTTGTACTTGTCCAGTGCCTGTTTCAGGGCCTGGGTTTTCATCACGTCCGTGTGCTTGGCGCTACCGTGGGTAAAGGGGCCGATGCCCTGTTTGATACCGTCTTCATTTTTATGGACGATCAGATCCAGACCATACTCTTTTGCTTTGCGGTCCCGGAATTCAATCATTTCCCTGAATTTCCAGGTGGTGTCCACGTGCAAAAGCGGGAAGGGCAGTTTGCCCGGATGGAAGGCCTTGCGAGCCAGATGCAGCATCACCGCGGAGTCCTTGCCGATGGAATAGAGCATGACCGGATTGTCGAACTCCGCTGCGACTTCCCGGATGATGTGGATGCTTTCAGCTTCCAGCTGTTTGAGGTGCGTCAGGTTATAAGTGGTCATCGTATCCTGTTACCGCGTTTGCGTGCCTTTAAAGGCTGGGCGTGTGAATGCGGTAATGATACCAGATCAGGTCATGGCATAAGAAGGCAGGCAACTAGAGTTTGCTGCTATAACAATATAGCGGTGGAGCCGTATGCCGGAGAGGAATTACGCGTTCAGTCTGTCGAAGAAGAGAGCAGTTTGCTGACGTAGTTATTGACGTATTCATACCCGTTACCTTCGAATTCAGAAAACTGAATGCCAAGCTGGAACTGGTCACGGGCAATTCGGCGCATGTGGACAATATTGCCTCCGGCAATCACAGACACCGGCTGCTGGGCAACAACGGGCACCGAAAAGGTGGTGGTGACGGAGATCCAGTTGCCGGGAGCAGGCGTTTTCTGGCCGGGGATCAGTTCCCTGACGGCTTCCTGATCGCACAGGATCATGATGCCGGTTCGTGAAATATTGGAAACCTCACAGGTAAGGCAGCTGCCATCAGTTTTCTCGATTCGGACTTCGGTGGCAACGTCAACACGCTGCTGGTTGCGAAGGTTTGGCTTGGCGGCAACTGGTTTCATAGTGACTCTTCTGGCATCTCTGGTTTTAAAGGAGGCTGCCTTACCCATAGTTCAGTCCCTTTATATACTTGCACTCGTTCTTTGATATACCCACAAGAAACCCCCGGCAAATGTCACAGGTTTCATGTGACAGGTGCAGGGATGCGGCAAGCGCTTTATTGTTTTGCGTGTAACGAACTCTTTAACTTCCTGAAAGTCTAGTTGTTTGTTTAGTGATCAGCAAGTTGCCTGTCGCCAGACCTGTCAGATTTGTGAACTGAATATGAACACGGCGTCATCAAGGTTGATGCCTGTCAATTTCTGTTCGTCTGAATTCGCTGTCCACAGTGGCTTACGGCAGCAGGTCGGCTGAGGTAAACTACACGCCAACATTCACCTGGGGCCGAATACGGCGCCATGATTCCGTGCAGGTTATGACAGACAAGAGTTCATCCGTTTCCCCAGGCAATGGCAAAGTCGGCTTTATCAGTCTTGGCTGCCCCAAGGCGCTTGTAGACTCCGAGCGCATCCTCACCCAACTCCGGCTCGATGGTTATGACGTCGTGCCAACCTACAACGACGCTGACATCGTGGTCGTCAACACCTGCGGCTTCATCGATGCTGCCAAGCAGGAATCACTGGATGCCATTGGTGAGGCCATCAGTGAAAACGGCAAGGTCATCGTTACCGGCTGTATGGGCGTGGAAGCCGACAGGATTCGCGAGACCCATCCCGGCGTTCTCGCTGTCTCCGGCCCCCACGCCTATGAGGAAGTCGTCGGTGCAGTGCACCAGTTCGTGCCGCCGAACAGACAACACGACCCCTTCACCGATCTGGTTCCACCCCAGGGCATCAAACTGACGCCCCGGCATTACGCCTATCTGAAAATCTCCGAAGGCTGCAATCACCGCTGTACTTTCTGCATCATTCCCTCGATGCGTGGCGACCTGGTAAGCAGGCCCATCGGTGATGTGATGGACGAGGCCCAGCGGCTGGTGGATGCCGGGGTGAAGGAGCTTCTGGTGATTTCCCAGGATACCTCCGCCTATGGTGTGGACACCAAATACCGCACCGGTTTCTGGCAGGGCCGCCCGTTGAAAACGAAAATGCAGTCACTTTGCGAGGCGCTGGGAGAGATGGGTGTGTGGGTCCGCCTGCATTACGTTTACCCATACCCCCATGTGGACGACATCATCCCCCTGATGGCCGAAGGCAAAATCCTGCCGTACCTGGACATCCCCTTCCAGCACGCCAGCCCGAAAGTGCTCAAGGCCATGAAGCGCCCGGCCCATGACAGCAAGACCCTGGAGCGCATCCGCAAATGGCGGGAGATCTGTCCGGAGTTGACCATCCGTTCCACCTTTATTGTCGGTTTCCCGGGTGAGACCGAAGAGGATTTCCAGTACCTGCTGGACTGGCTGGATGAGGCGCAACTCGACCGGGTTGGCGCTTTCAAGTACAGCCCGGTGGAAGGTGCCAGGGCCAACGAGCTGGAAGGCGCAGTGCCGGAAGAAGTAAAGGAAGAGCGCCTGGCCCGTTTCATGGAAAAACAGGCACAGATCTCAGGTGCCCGCCTGCAGGCGAAGATTGGCCGGACGATTGATGTGCTGATCGACGAAGTCGATGAGGAAGGTGCCATCGGCCGCTCCAAGGCGGATGCGCCGGAGATTGATGGCATGGTTTACCTCAATGAAGAGACTGACCTGGTGCCGGGGCAGATGGTTCAGGCCGTGGTTGAGCATGCGGATGAGCATGATCTTTGGGGTCGGCTGGTGTGATTGGCCTCGAGCTGGCTTATTAGCCTGCTCGGGCTGGAGTTGACGCACGGCTGGGGACGGCTTTCCAAAACACGCTCCTTCGGCACGTCCATGTGACGCTTGAGCTCCGCCATCCATGGCTCCGCACATTTTTGGGAGAAGGCACCCACCAACGCCATCTATCACCGGGACACCGCCAAAAACGTCAAACCGTAGGTCGGATTAGGCGAAGCCGTAATCCGACAAATGGGATCGGCCGTTAACATGGTGTCGGATTACGCTTCGCTAATCCGACCTACGGATACCGTCGGAAGCCAGACAGGCGCGGGGCAGGAAGGGGGCTCCAAAACTGTGCGGAGCCATGGATGGCGGAGCCCAAGCGTCACATGGATGTGCCGAAGGAGCATGTTTTGGAGCCCCCTTCCTGCCACGTGCCGTTAACTCCGAATCCAGGCAGGCTGGGGCCGCAGCAAAACGCCACGCCCCAGTGTCAAAAGACTACCCCCCAAGCTTCTTAACAAGAATCTCATTAAACAGCTTCGGATTCCCCTGGCCCTTGGAGGCCTTCATCAGCGGCCCCATGAACCCGCCGAGCATCTTCTTCTGCTTCTTGGGGTCAGACTCCTGTTGATACTGGGCAACCTGATCCGGCATGGAAGCCAGAACCTCGTCCACCATCTTCTCAAGCTCACCCGTATCAGACACCTGCTTCAGGCCCTTGGCATCAATGATGGCATCCACATTGTCGTTTTCGCCGGTCCAGAGGGCCTCGAATACCTTCTTGGCGCCAGCCGAGGAAATGGTGTTATCGGCAATACGCACCACCAGGTCGCCCAGCTGGGCACCCGTGATTGGCGAGTCGGCAACGGACTTTTCCTCAGCATTCAGGCGCGCGGAGAACTCGCCCTGGACCCAGTTGGAAGCCAGCTTGGCATCCTTGCCGCGCTCGGCGGCGGCTTCGAAGAAGGTGGCCAGTTTCGAATCACTGGCAAGCAGGCTGGCATCATAGTCGTTCAGGCCATACTGCTCCATGAAGCGGGCCTTGCGGGCGTCCGGAAGCTCAGGAAGGCTGTTACGGGCCTCGTCGATGAAAGCGTCGTCGATCACAACCGGCAGCAGATCCGGGCAGGGGAAGTAGCGGTAATCGTTGGCCTCTTCCTTGGTGCGCATGGAGCGGGACTCGTTCCGGTCGCCGTTGTACAGGCGGGTTTCCTGGATGATCGTTCCGCCGTCTTCCAGAATATCCATCTGCCGCTCAACTTCGTGGGCAATGGCCTGTTCCATGAACCGGAAGGAGTTCAGGTTCTTGGTTTCTGTGCGGGTGCCCAGTACATCGGACCCTTTGGGTTTGAGCGAGATGTTCACATCAAAACGCATGGAGCCCTGGGACATGTCGCCGTCGCAGATGCCCAGCGAGGTGACAATGCCGTGGAGCTTTCTTGCACAGGCCACCGCCTCGTCCGCGTTATTCATGTCCGGCTCGGTAACCACCTCGATCAGCGGCGTGCCGGCGCGGTTCAGGTCGATGCCGGTCATGCCATGGAAGTCTTCATGCAGAGACTTGCCGGCGTCTTCTTCCAGGTGGGCGTGATGAATACGTACCCGCTTGGTTTCACCGTTCGCCAGATCAATATCCACGTAGCCGGGGCCCACAATCGGCCGCTCCAGCTGGGTGGTCTGGTAGCCCTTGGGCAGGTCCGGGTAAAAGTAGTTCTTTCTTTCGAACACCGAGCGGCGCTCGATTTCGGCGTTGACGGCCAGGCCGAACATCACCGCGTATCGGAACGCCTGCTCGTTGGGCACGGGCAGGGTGCCCGGCATCGCCAGATCAACAGCGTTGGCCTGGGTGTTGGGCTCGGCACCGTAGGCGGTACTGGAGCCGGAAAAAATCTTGGTTCTGGTGGCGAGCTGAACGTGAATTTCCAGCCCGATCACAATGTCCCACTGCATAGTCATTCTCCTGTCCCGGGCTTATTGCGGTTCACGCTGGTGCCAGTCGGTCACCTGCTGGAATTGATGGGCGGCATTCAACAGGCGGGCCTCGGAGAAATAATCTCCGATAATCTGCAAGCCCACCGGCAGGCCGTCAACGAACCCTGCAGGCACTGACATGGCCGGAATGCCCGCCAGGTTGATGGCGATGGTAAACACGTCCTCAAGGTACATGGTCACCGGATCGCTGGTTTTTTCACCCTGCACGAACGCCGGGGACGGTGTAGTGGGGCTCATCAGCACGTCCACTTCCTTGAAGGCGTTAATGAAATCCTGCTGGATCAGACGGCGGACCTTCTGGGCCTTCAGGTAATAAGCGTCGAAGTAACCGGCTGACAATGCATAGGTGCCCACCAGGATCCGGCGTTTCACCTCATCGCCAAAACCTTCGGCGCGGGTGCGGGTGTACATGTCCAGCAGATCTTTCGGGTCCTCGCAGCGATAACCGTAGCGAGCGCCGTCGAAACGCGACAGATTGGCGGAAGCCTCGGCCGGCGCAATCACGTAATAGGCGGCGATTGCGAGGTTGGCGTGAGGCAGGGACACCTCCTTCACCGTGGCTCCGAGCTTTTCATATTCCCGGATGGCGCTGCGAACCTGCTCCTCCATTGCAGCACTGAGGCTGCCGGTAAAGTATTCTTTCGGTAACCCGATGCGCAGGCCTTTCAATGGTTCGTCAAGGGTCGCGGTATAGTCCGGAACCTCCCGGTCAATGGACGTGGAATCCTTCGGATCAAACCCGGCCATCACGTTCAGCATCAACGCATTGTCTTCCGCCGTGCGGGCCATGGTGCCGCCCTGGTCCAGGCTGGAGGCAAAGGCAACCATCCCGTAGCGGGATACCCGGCCATAGGTCGGTTTCAGCCCGGTGACACCGCACAGCGCCGCCGGCTGGCGTATTGAGCCGCCGGTATCCGTGGCAGTCGCCGCCGGCACCAGCCGCGCAGCAACGGCCGCTGCCGAACCACCGGAAGAACCGCCCGGAACCCGTTTTTCACCCCGGCTCAGACCCCACGGGTTAGTAGTGGCGCCGAAATAGCTGGACTCGGTGGACGACCCCATGGCGAACTCGTCCATGTTGGTCTTGCCCAGACACACCGCCCCGGCTTTGCGGAAATTGGCGGTGACCGTAGCGTCGTAGGGCGGCACAAAATTCGCCAGCATCTTCGAGCCGCAGGTTGTGGCAACACCATTGGTGCAGAAAATATCCTTGTGGGCGAAGGGAACACCGGTCCAGGGCGTGGCTTTGCCGGCAGCCCGTTGTTCGTCTGCGGCGTGGGCATCCGCCAGGGCCTGCTCTTCGGTAATGGTAATAAAGCTGTTGAGCTGCTCGTCCTCTGTCTTCAGACGGCCCAGGTAGTCGCGGATCAGCTCCACGCTGGAAATCTTGCCGCTTTCCAGTTCACGGGAAAGCTCTGCTACGGATTTGTTATGCATGACACTTCCTGATTACGTCGCTGTTCGTCAGTTCACTCGATTCATTCGGAGCCTTCTGTTTACGCAGTGCCCGTTATTCAATCACTCGGGGCACAAGGTAAAGGCCATTCTCGGTAGCTGGCGCAATCGCCTGGAAAGCCTCCCGCTGATTGGTTTCCGTTACCTCATCCGGGCGCAGGCGCTGAACCGCGTTCAAGGGATGGGCCATGGGTTCAACCGACTCGGTATCCGCCGCGCCCAGCTGGTCCACCAGATCCAGAATGTTGCCCAGATCCTTCTCCAGCGCCGAAACCTGCTCTTCCTCCACCCGAATGCGGGCAAGAACAGCGACTTTTTCAATGTCCTCACGGGAAATGGTCACATTGCCTCCCAGTAATATGAAGTTTGGGTAATTTATAAGCCCGGCTAACCGGTAGCCAGTAGTTGGAACTCGCACGAGGTATGGGGGCACCTGGGAGACTGCTTTCCAAAACTGTGCGGAGCCAAGGATGGCGGAGCTCAAGCGCCACATGGATGTGCTTGAGCGTGTTTTGGAAAGCAGTCTCCCAGGTGCCCCTGCACCCAGATAATGAACAAAACAGCTATGGTAACAGATTCGAACAATCGCGGGAGGGGCCAAAACAAAGGCGAAAAGCGTGAAAGGCCCCACGGGAGCCCCGATGGTGCCTTGCCTGCAGGGGTGCTCACTGCTAAAGTTGCCGCATCATTTCTCTGCGACTGCAACTCTCAGGTTGAAACTACACGAATGTTGAAAAGACTCCGAGGATTATTCTCCAGCGACCTGTCCATCGACCTGGGCACCGCCAACACCCTTATTTACGTGCGCGAGCGAGGTATTGTACTCAACGAGCCTTCAGTTGTGGCTATCCGCACCAGTGGCTCCCAGAAAATGGTCGCAGCCGTGGGCGCCGAAGCCAAGCGCATGCTGGGCCGCACGCCGGGCAACATCACCGCTATCCGCCCCATGAAAGATGGCGTGATCGCCGATTTTGTGGTCACCGAAAAGATGCTCCAGCACTTCATTCACAAAGTGCATGAGAACAGCTTCATTACACCCAGCCCCCGGGTACTGGTCTGTGTACCCAGCAAGTCCACCCAGGTGGAAAAAAAGGCGATCCGTGAATCCGCCCTGGGTGCCGGCGCACGGGAAGTCTTCCTGATCGAAGAACCCATGGCCGCCGCCATCGGTGCCGGCCTGCCGGTGGAAGAAGCCAGCGGCTCCATGATTGTTGACATAGGTGGGGGCACCACGGAAATCGCCATCATCTCCCTGAACGGCATCGTTTACGCCGAATCCGTTCGCACGGGCGGTGACAAGTTCGACGAGGCCATCGTGACCTATGTGCGCCGCAACTACGGCAGCCTGATTGGTGATTCCACCGCCGAGCGCATCAAGCATGAAATCGGCTGCGCCTACGAAGGCCTGGATATCCGCGAAATCGACGTTCGTGGCCGCAACCTGGCAGAGGGCGTGCCCCGTGCCTTCACCCTGAACAGCGAGGAAATCCTCGACGCCCTCCAGGAGTCCCTGGCGCAGATCGTCCAGACTGTGAAAAGCGCTCTGGAACAGTCACCGCCGGAGCTGGCGTCTGACATTGCCGAGCGTGGCATCGTGCTGACTGGCGGTGGTGCGCTGCTGCGGGGCCTGGACAAGCTGATCAGCGAAGAAACCGGCCTGCCGGTGATTATTGCGGAAGACCCGCTGACCTGCGTCGCCCGCGGTGGCGGCAAGGCGCTGGAAGTGATTGACCGTGGCGGAATCGGAATGTTCTCCCAGGAGGGCTGACCTTGACCCCGGCTTTACGCCCCGATACTGCCTTGACCCGGCCGCCGCTCGTGAAACATCACGGCGGCGGTTGTCGTATGGCCCCCTGCAGCTGCTGCGGGAGGGTTCGCCATTAAAACCATCTTCGTGCAGGGCCCTGTTCCCGGCTTCAGGCTGTTACTGGTTTTCGTGCTCTCGGCAGTCATGATCGTGGCGGATGCACGCTTTGACAAGCTGACGCCGGTGCGGAGTGCGATCGGCACTGGCCTTGCCCCTGTCCACTGGCTGGGCAATGCCCCATCGGAATTCAGCGACTGGGTTGCCAGCCTGTTCACCACCCGCGAGGATCTCCGGGAAGAGAACGAAGCGCTGCGCGCCCGCCTGCTGATCCTTGAGCGTCGTGCCCTCAAATACGCCGCACTGGCTTCTGAAAACAATGAGTTGCGCAAACTGATGAATTCGTCCGAAGTCCTGGATGATCGCGTTATCGTTGCCGAAGTGGTAGCCGTCTCTCCGGATCCGTTTTCCCACGAAATTGTCATCAACAAAGGCAGTCGTGACGGGGTTGAGGTTGGCCAGGCTATCCTGGATGCCAATGGCCTGATGGGGCAGGTCCAGCAGACAAGCAGCTTTACCTCCAGGGTGTTGCTGGTTTCCGACAGCAGTCATGCCGTGCCGGTGGAAGTGGTTCGCAATGGCCTGCGGGCGATTCTGCTGGGCAATGGCAATACCAGTGCACTGGAGCTGGTTCATGTTCCGGATACCGCTGATATCCGGGAAGGGGATCTGTTGGTGAGTTCAGGCCTCGGTGGACGCTTTCCCAAGGGTTACCCGGTGGCTGAAGTGGACCAGATTACCAAGGAGGCGGGGGAGCCGTTTGTCAAAATCCGCGCCACGCCTATGGCGGAGCTGAACCGAAGCCGGCTGGTACTGGTGGTGTTTTCCCCGGAGCAGGATGTCACAGAAGAAGCCCGGAGCGAGTCCGGCGCTGTCGAGCCGGCACCTTCGGAACAGGGCGAGGTGCGCTGATGCTGTCGGTAATCAGTTATCCCGTTTTTGCCCTGAGCGTGCTGTTTGCCCTGGTCCTCAGCAGTTCCCTGTTCCCGGTAGGCTGGTTCGAGTTCCGGCCGGAATGGCTGGGTCTTGTGGTGTTCTACTGGACGTTCCGGGCTCCGGCCCAGTTCGGCATTCTTCTGGCCTGGTGCCTGGGCCTGCTGCTGGATGTACTGGAAGCCACGCCGCTGGGCGTCAATGCCCTGGCCATGGGCGTGATTGCGTTTCTGGTGCTGACCATTCATCAGCGCCTGAGAATGTACCCTTTACCGCAGCAGTGCCTGATGGTCTTCCTGTTGCTCGGTATTAACCAGATGCTGGTGCACTTTATCAAACAGACCCTGGGGGCCGACGAGTCGGGGTTCAGCTATTTGTGGCCAGCGGTGACCAGTGCCGTTGTCTGGCCAGTCCTTTGTGTTTTGCTCGACAACCTGAACCGTAAGCTGGGCTAGGATTCGAATCCGGTCGGGGGCTGAAGTGGCTCAGGGCTGGCGTCATTTTTGGGTAGGAGAGTCCCATGCATTCTATCGTTCTTGCTTCGGCCTCTCCGCGAAGAGCCGAACTGTTAGAGCAGATCGGTCTGTCGTTTTTGGTTCGGCCGGCGGATATTGATGAAACCCCCGCTGTTGGCGAGCCAGCAGAACATTACGTGGAAAGGCTGGCGCGGGAGAAGGCCCTTGCAGGGAGTGCGTTCGGGCCCGGTAGCGTGGTGATTGGTTCCGATACATCAGTGGTTCTCAATGGCCGGATTCTGGGCAAGCCCGCCACTGCCGAAGAGGCAATAGGTATGTTGAAGGAGCTGTCCGGACAGACCCACCAGGTGATGACGGCAGTGGCCATTGCCTGCAAGGGCTCCTGCGAATCCCGCCTGACGGTGACCGATGTGCGTTTCCGTGAGCTGTTCACCGGGGAGATAGAGGCTTACGTTGCCACCGGAGAGCCCATGGACAAGGCCGGCAGCTATGGTATTCAGGGTCGGGGTGGTATTTTTGTAGAGGAACTCCGGGGCAGTTACAGCGCCGTGGTCGGTTTGCCACTGCACGAGACCGCTGAGTTACTGGCTAATGCCGGATACCCGGTCTGGGAAACCTGGAACAGCAGGCAGGAGAGCCATAATGAGTGAAGAAATACTGATCAATGTAACCCCGGTGGAAACCCGGGTGGCTCTCGTGGAGAACGGTATGCTCCAGGAAGCCTACATTGAGCGTACAAGTCGAAAAGGGATTGTCGGCAATATCTACAAGGGCAAAGTGGTTCGCGTGCTGCCAGGCATGGAAGCGGCATTTGTGGATATCGGTCTTGAGCGGGCCGCCTTTATCCATGCCTCCGATGTGGTTCCCAGCCAGCAACCGCCCAATGAAGCCCCCGACGGTCCCAAGACAATCCCGGACATTCGCACCCTGCTGCGGGAAGGGCAATCGCTGGTGGTGCAGGTCACCAAAGACCCCATCGGCACCAAGGGTGCACGGTTGACCACCCAGCTCTCCATCCCGTCCCGTTACCTGGTATTCATGCCGGGTGTCAGTCACGTGGGCATTTCCCAGCGGATCGAGGATGAAAATGAGCGATTGCGGCTGAAAACCCTGGTGGAAGAGGGCGCGGCGAACGATCCGGACGTCAGCGGAGGGTACATTATCCGCACCGCCGCAGAAGCGGCCGCCGCGGAAGACCTCCTTGGTGATATGACCTACCTGCACCGGCTCAACCAGGCAATCGAAGAGCGTATTACCCGCAGTCAGGCGCCGGCCGCAGTCTATCAGGACCTGCCATTGTTCATTCGCACGATCCGTGATCTGATCCGGCCCCAGACCGAGAAGGTCCGTATCGACAGCCGTGAAAGTCACCAGCGGGTGATGGAGTTTGTGAATGAATTCGTGACGGAGTTTGCCGACAAGGTTGAATATTACCCCGGCGAACGGCCCATCTTTGACCTCTATTCGGTTGAAGATGAAATCCAGAAGGCGCTGAGCCGCAAGGTACAGCTGAAGTCCGGCGGATATGTGATCATTGACCAGACCGAGGCAATGACCACCATTGATATCAATACCGGTGCTTTTGTGGGGCATCGAAACCTCGAGGAAACCATCTTCAAGACCAACCTCGAGGCGGCCCGTGCAATCAGCCGTCAGCTTCGGTTGCGTAATCTCGGCGGCATTATCATCATTGATTTCATTGATATGGACGACTCCGAGCACCAGCGCCAGGTCCACAGGATGCTGGAGAAGATGCTGGAGCGGGATCACGCCAAGACCAAGATTACCGGTGTTTCGGAGCTGGGCCTTGTGGAGATGACACGCAAGCGCACCACTGAGAGCCTGGGGCAGATCCTCTGTGAACCCTGCCCGATCTGTGACGGGCGCGGTTTCCTGAAAACCAGTGAAACCGTCTGTTACGAGGTGTTCCGCGAGATTCTGCGGGTAAACCGCGCCTATGACGCGGAAAGTTACCTGGTCATGGCCTCCCAGAGCGTGGTGGATCGCCTGCTGGATGAAGAATCCGATAACGTTGCAGATCTTGAGACGTTCATCGGCAAAGCCATCCGCTTCCAGGTTGAGCCATTCTACAGTCAGGAGCAGTATGATGTGGTGCTGCTTTAACGCCAGAACGGCAGGTATTGGATAGGCATGGCGGCTTCCCCTGATGGCACCCACTGTGGCTGAGCAAGAACCCAGGCATATCCTTGTCCGATCAGTGTCAGGCATTGCCAGCCTGATCTGGTGGTTGCTGCTGGTGGTTATCGTCCTGCTCGCCCTGTATGCCGGCCTGGGCCGGCAGTTGACCCAGAACATCAATGATTACCGCCCCAATATTGAGCAGTTATTGTCTTCCAGGCTTGGCCAGGATGTTCGAATTGGCTCCCTCTCCTCCAGTTGGAACTGGCTTAACCCGACCATTGTTGCCCGTGACATTTTCGTGCTGTCAGATGGTGAAGGCGATGATGTGGCAGGCTCCCTGCAGAGCGTTCGCATTGGCCTGGACTTTCTGGCGTCGCTGGGTCGCTTGCGCATAGTGTTTACCAATTTCGAGGCGGACGGTCTGGAGTTAACGGTCAACCAGACCCGGCGTGGTGAAGTGATGGTCGAGGGGATGGATATCCCCGAACCGGTGGCCAACGACATCGAGCTCTGGCTTGACCTTGCAGGTACCTGGCTTTCCGATCCCTCGGTAAAGATAACCCGCCTTGATCTTGGCGTCCGCGATAACAATGATCAGTTGCGGCATGTGGAAATCCCCCAGCTGGACTTGGTATACCAGCGGGGGCTCTTTCATGCGTCGGGTCGTGCCATGCGTCCCGGCACCACAGAGCAGCTGGCCAGTTTCGGACTGGTTGGCCGTCATTTCTTCCGCGGCGACTTTACCGGCCAGATCTACGCCGATATCAACTCCGGGCGGCTGTTCGACGGCCTTATTGAAGAATATGCCTGGAGAGATATCCGGGTGGAAGGGTTTGACCTGGGCGGCCAGTTGTGGATGACGTTTCGTGATGGTTTCATGGACCAGATCAGCGGTACCCTGGCCACGCCTTACCTGCAGATTGGCGCGGGCGGCGAATCCCTGGCGCCACTGGAGGACATCAGCGCACGGTTTGGCTGGCGCAGGCGACAGGATGTTCCGCGATCAGAACCACCGGATCGGCCCTGGTACAGCACCGGTGAGTTCCATCTCAAGGGGCTGGAGTGGCAGTGGCGTGGCGACCGGGTGACACCCTTCAGCGTTCGATTCAGGCATCAGGATAATGGCCCCCAGATCATCGCCGATGGGTTGCCATTACGGCCGCTCCGGCGGCTGGTGACCAGTCTTGGCCTGCTGCCCGAGATGGCCACAAGGGCACTTGAAAACTACCGGCCAACCGGAACACTTAACCAGTTGATGCTCAACCTGCCGCGCGAGGGAAACCGACGTTTTGAGCTGGCCGCGTTAATGAAGCAGATGAGCATCCGGGCCTATGGTGGTGCACCAGCAGTGTCGGGCCTGGACGGTAAACTGGTCATGGACAACGACGGGGGCTACGTTGATGCCCGGAGTGACGAGCTGACATTGGGCTTTCCCAAGCTGTACAGCGGGTTCTGGGATCTGGAGGGTGTCCGGGCCGGTGTGGCCTGGCGCCTCGAGGGAGATATTACCCGGGTCTACTCTGATGATATCCGGATGGTTCATGGCAGTGGCGCCGGGCTGACCGGCGCATTCGACTTGCGGATGGATCGTCACGGCGAAGACAGCCTGGGCCTCAGGGTTGGTGTCCGCGACGGAACAGCCGATATGCTTGCGGAGTTTGTACCGGTAAAAGCCGTCAGCCCCGGGCTGTATGAGTGGCTGACAACGGCAATAACAGAGGTGAATGTCACCAAAGGTGAGTACTTCGGTCACGGTTTGATCAATCGTGATGCTCCGCCGGGCTCCTTTGTCTCTTCCATGGTTTACCATTTCCAGGACGCAACCGTGCGTTACGATGAGCTCTGGCCAGAGGTCACCGATGCGTCCGGCACGGTTTACGTTCAGAATGGCCGCACCCGGGTTGATGTGGATTCCGGCCGCACCGGTGGGCTTGAGCTTGAACCGGGCCAGGTGAGAGTGGAGCCCGGGGATGATGTCCGTGTCTTCGTTGATGCTGCGGCGCCGGTTCCCGGTGACGTGGTGGCTTACTGGATGGATAGCAGCCCCCTGGGCGATATGGCCGGGGAAGCTGGCAAGAGTATCCGGCTTGACGGTAACTATCATCTGGACCTTGGCCTTGAATTGCCGCTGAGTTCCGAATCCCCGCCCGCTGTTCGCGCCACGGTGCGGGCGGACGCAGGCACGCTGACCTATCCCCCGGCGAATCTGCAATGGACGCAGATCAGCGGAGAGCTGAACTACAGTACCTCGGAGGGTTTCTCGGATGAGCCTTTACGGGCCCGTTTCATGGGAGCGCCGGTGACGGTGCTGTTGCGAGAGGCCGAAACCGGTGGAATGCTCGGCATTCGCCAGTACGGCCGCCTTGACGTAGGCACGCTGTTGGCTGAGACCGCGCTGCCAGAGGGGACCAGACTGGGGCTGAGCGGGGAGTTTGGCTACCAGGCAACGCTGGAGGTTTCCCCGGATACGGCTTCTGCCGTGAAACTCTACTCGGACCTGTCCGGACTTGCGGTCAGCTGGCCGGAACCATTAGCCAAGGAAGCCGGGGAAGAAGCGCCGCTGAGCGCAACCATCGCACCCGGCGACAAGGGTGGTGTGAGTGTTTCCGTTGACTGGCCGGACCGCCTTGGTCTGGACCTGTCCTGGCAAGCGGATAGTCTGGATATTGCGGTGAATAGCCTGTTTCTGGGTGAGCGGCAACTGACCGATATCGATATATCTGCGCGACAGGACAACGGACAGTGGGTTATTGACGCTGAATCCGAGTGGCTTGCCGGCAGTGTGTTCTGGCCGGGCGATGACAGCCCGGTTACTGTCGATCTTGAGCGGCTGAAGCTGGCTCGTAGTGATGACGCTCCGGACGATGAAACCCCTCCGCTGCCAGAGCCGGAAGAACAGCTCCGTGCCTTCCGTGAACTATCGATGGAAAACTGGCCGGATATCGATCTTCATATTGCCGGTCTCCAGCTTGGTGAGGATGATGCCGGCGCCTGGTCCCTGGGGCTTCGCCCGGAAGCAACACGGCTCCGCATCCAGGACATAGCAGGTAACCTGAAGTCGTTGACTCTGGGTGGGGAACTGGTCTGGAGTATCGCAGGAGGCCGCGAGACCACCCGCTTCACCGGTGACATAACCGGACAGTCCCTGGCGGACCTGGGCAACCTGTTTGGCACCGAAATCCCGTTTCGCAGTGAGAGCACTGCAGTGAATATGGATATCGACTGGCAGGGCGGTCCCAACGAGTTCGACCTGTCGAGACTCAGCGGGTCAGTGAGCGCGCGCTTCGATGATGGTGTCATCCTGGAGGGTAACAATACGGCGCAGTTGTTCCGTATATTCAATCTGCTGAACTCCGACACGCTGTGGCGTCGCCTGCAGCTGGATTTTTCCGATCTTTACGAGGCTGGTGTGGCATTTGATGCCATTTCCGGAAAGGCAAGCATGATCAATGGGCTGCTGACGCTCGATCCGGAACTCCAGGTGGTTGGCCCCTCCGGTGCGTTCAAACTCACCGGTACAACTGACATGATTGAAGAAACCCTCGATATGAAAATGGTGGTGGTGCTTCCGCTGACCCAGAATCTGCCGCTGGCTGCATTGTTGATGGGGGCCGGCGCTCCCATTGGCGGAGCCCTGTTTGTTCTGGATAAAGTATTGGGCGATCCATTGAGTAAACTGACCAGTGCAACCTATAGTGTGAGTGGGAGTTGGGACGAACCGGATGTTCGGCTCAGGCGGGTCTTCGATACCGGCCAGTAATGATTTTACCCGGAGGGCAGTCAATGTCAGCACAGGCACAACAGGCAGAGAACGGACAGAAAACCAGGGTGGCGGCTATTCAGATGGTCAGCACCCACGACATCGCTGCAAACCTGAAGGAAGCAGAGCGCCTGCTGGCTGAGGCTGCAGCATCAGGTGCCGGCATAGCGGTCCTGCCGGAAAACTTCGCCGTGCTGGCAACCCGGCAGATGATTGGTTGCGGCCGCCGCGAGGCCGACCCGGATAACCTGATACGGCACTTCCTGGCAGAGCAGGCCGCTGGACTGGGGATCTGGATTGTCGGCGGCTCGCTGCCGATAGCGTCACGCCCGGACGGTTCCACAGTAAAGGATCGGGTCCGGGCCTGTTGCCTTGTCTACAACAGCCATGGCGAGGAAGTCGCCCGTTACGACAAGATTCACCTGTTTGATGCCATGGTGGAGGACGCCCAGGGGCAGTACCGGGAATCGGATACCTTTGAGCCCGGCGAAGACGTGGTTGTGATCGACACCCCCGCAGGACGGCTCGGGCTGGCCATCTGCTACGACCTTCGTTTCCCGGAGCTCTTCCGCAAGTTGCGGGAGCAGGGCGCCGAATGGGTATCACTGCCCAGCGCCTTTACCTGGAACACAGGCGATGCCCACTGGCATGCCCTGTTACGGGCGAGAGCCATTGAAAACCAGGTCTGGATGGTGGCACCCGGGCAGGGCGGCCAGAACAGTGAGCGCCGGCACACCTATGGCCACAGTATGATCGTCGACCCCTGGGGGCGTGTGCTGTCCGAGATTGGCGAGGGGCCGGGAATAGTCACTGCAGACCTGGACCCGGAGCGGCTTCGCGGGATACGCACCCGTATGCCCGTCTGGGAGCACCGCAGGCTCTAGTGTCCCGTCTGGTTAATTCGTTGACCTACTGAGCCGCAGAGGGCCTTGAGAGCTAGGCCTGGTTGTCAGCCGATTCCACATCGTCAATACATTCACGCAGGTAGCGAAAGAGCTTTCTTGGCTGGCCGGTGTTTTTCTCTTTCTGTACGTCCCGGCGGGCATTTCGCGCCAGGTTGCGTAGGTGCTGGATATCGGCCGTTGTGCAGTAATCCAGGAACTCCCCCACAGCAGAGTCGCCTTCTTCGATCATCCGGTCGCGCCAGCGCTCAGCCAGATGGTGTCGGCGAGTGTGCTCCTCGCTACCAGCGTCGAATGCATCAATGGCACGGGTGAGACCCTCGGGATCATCCTCCTGACGAATGATCTTGCCGATGTACTGCAGGTGGCGCCGGCGCGCTTCGTTCTGGCGAATACGGCGGGATTCCTCGATGGCTGCACGCAGGGTACCGCTGATGGGCAGAGTGTCGAGCTGGTCGTTACTCAGATCCAGCATACGCTTGCCCAGCCCCTGCAGACGGTGCATGTCCCGTTTGAGCTGTGATTTGCTGGGGCCCGAGTATTCGGGGTAGTCGTCTTGAGTATCGTTCATCAGGAGTCCGTGCTGTTGTATTGGTGCAGTTCTGTCGGATTACGCCTTCGGCTAATCCGACCTACATAAACTCAGGCGCCCCGTAGGTCGGATTAGCGCAGCGTAATCCGACACCAGGCGACCGATAAAGCCCCCCGTAGGTCGGATTAGCGCAGCGTAATCCGACACCAGGCGACCGATAAAGCCTCCCGTAGGTCGGATTAGCGCAGCGTAATCCGACAAACCCGTCACCCATAAAATATCGTGGCCAGGCCAAGGAACGCCATAAAACCGACCACGTCGGTCACGGTCGTCAGTATAACGCTTCCCGCCAGCGCGGGATCAATGTTGCGGGATTTCAGGAACAGGGGCAACACAGTACCCACAAGGGCGGCGGCAATCAGATTGATGATCAGAGCGGCGGCGATAATAGCGCCAATCATGATGTCCTTGAACCAGAGAGTGGCGGCGGAGGCCACGACAACGGCCCAAAGCAGCCCGTTAAGGGCGCCTGCGACAAACTCGCGGTTCAGCAGCCAGCCCACGTTGGCGCCGCTGATCTGGCCCACTGCCATGCCGCGAATCACCAGCGTGAGGGTCTGGCTGCCGGCAATGCCGCCCATGGAGGCCACGATGGGCATCAACACGGCCAGTGCTACCACTTTCTCGATGGTGGCTTCGAAAAGCCCGATCACGGCGGATGCGGTAAAGGCGGTGATCAGGTTAATGCCCAGCCAGACAGCCCTGCGCCGGGTAGTCTTGAAAATCGGCGCGAAGGTATCCTCATCCTCATCCAGGCCAGCCATGCTCATCAGAGAGTGATCGGCATCCTCACGGATAACGTCTACCACGTCATCGATGGTGATCCGGCCCAGGAGTTTGCCTTCCTCACTGACTACCGGCGCCGATATCAGGTCGTAGCGCTCGAACAGGGTAGCCACTTTGGTGTCAGACAGGGTCACCGGGATCGGCTCGATGTCCGTGTCCATGACTTCCCGAACGGTTGCTGCCGGGTTGGATACCAGCATTTTGGTAATCGGCAGCATGCCGATGAATTCATCCCGCCGGCTCACCACAATCAGGCTGTCAGTCATGGGGGGCAGGTTACGGTGACGGCGCAGGTAACGCAGAACCACGTCAATACTGATGTCCGGGCGCACTGTAATAGTGTCCGTATTCATCAGACCGCCGGCGGTGTCCTCCGGGTAGGAGAGCACTTCCTCCACGCGCTGACGGTCCTGTTCGTCCATGGTGTCCAGGACTTCCTGGATCACCGTATCCGGCAGCTGCTGCAGCAAGTCGGCAAGGTCATCCGACTCGAAGTCTTCAATGATGTCGGCGAGTTCCTGGGCGTTAAGCTGGCTCAGGAAATAGCCACGAATATCATCACCGAGGTACTGGAGAACTTCGCCTTCCAGTTGTTTGTCGACAAGGTTCCACAGCAGCGCCCGCTGACGGGGCGGGGAGGATTCCAGCAGGTGGGCAATATCACTGGGGCTCAGGCCGCCATTGAGGATGCGGGCCACCTGTTTCAGGGCGCCACTATCCAGCGCTTCGCTCAGGGAACGAAGGCGTTGGCGAGCCTGGCTTTTCTCCAGAATATCGGTCATGGATCACCCACAGTCAGAAAACCTCCGCATTATAGCGGAGTTAGGTCGCATAGGTGAGAAAGAGTTATAAGTGAATGCCGTGGTTGGACCAGCTGCAGGCTGTCGGTTATTCACCTTCGCCGAAGTAGTCGGCAATCAGCGCTACCAGTCCATCAATGGCTTCGGCTTCATCCGGTCCGTCTGCAATCAGTTCAACCTCTGTTCCCTGGCTGGCGGCCAGCATCATCACAGGCATGATGCTCTTGGCGTCAACCTGGCGCCCGTTACGGCTGATCTGCACGCTGCATTCGAATTCGGATGCCTTGGCCACAAGTTTGGCTGCGGCGCGGGCATGGAGACCGAGTTTGTTGATGATGGTTACAGGGCGGCGGATCATAAACAGTTCAGTTTTCCCGGCTCTGCAAGTGAGGCAGTTCCGTATGTCGAACCTGCACGTTGCTGTACTTGTCCGAGAAATGCCGGCCCAGCTGTTCGCAGATGTAGACCGACCGATGCTGGCCGCCGGTACAGCCGATGGAAATGGTCATGTAGCTGCGGTTACTGTCGGCAAATGAGGGAAGCCAGTTTTCCAGGAAGCCGGTCAGGTCATCGACCATTTTACGGCTCAGCGGTTCCTTCTCCAGGAAATCGATGACCGGCTGGTCGGTGCCTATGAACTGTCGGAGGCTGGTGTCCCAGTACGGATTGGGTAGGCAACGAACATCGAAGACATAGTCTGAATCCAGCGGCACACCGTGCTTGAAGCCGAACGACTGGAACAGTAACGCCAGTTCCTGGTGACGGCGTCCGGCCACCCGCTGCTTGACCATGTCCCTCAGCTCGTACATGGAGAGCCCGGTGGTGTCGATGTAAAGATCAGCCAGTCTGGAAAGGGGCTCCAGCAACTTCTTCTCGTTGCCAATGGCTTCGCGCAGTGATGTCTTGTCGTCGCTCAGGGGATGCTTGCGACGCGTAGCGTGGAATCGTTGCAGCAGGGACTGTTCGTCGGCATCCAGATAGATGATTTCAATGGTGACGCCGGTATCCTGCAGGCTTCGGTAGATATCTTCAAAGTTACTGAGCTCACCGGACAGATTGCGGGCGTCAATGCTCACCGCCATCTTTCCCAGGCGGCCCGGCGAATTCTGGTTGGCGGCTTCCCTCGTCAGGGGGAACAGCAACCCTATGGGCAGATTGTCGATGCAATAGAAACCCAGGTCTTCCAGTACATGCAGGGCCGTACTTTTACCGGAGCCTGACCGGCCGCTGACAATGATCAGTTTCATAGCCCATTCACCTCGAATCCGGAGTGGTTCAGCTTCCCTTTGCGGTCATCCGGCGATAGAGAGAGTCCGCATCGGTACACTGGCGGAGCTGATTGCAGAACGCCCTTTCGTTGAACTTTTCGGCCAGCTGGCTCAGCAGCTCAAGGTGTTCGCTGGTCGCTTCCTTGGGAACGATCAGGGTGAAAATCAGGTCCACTGGCTGGTTATCAATGGCGTCAAAGGCCACCCCTTCTTCCAGCGTCATCAGTACGCCCACAACGTGATCCAGCCCTTCAAGCCGGCAGTGGGGGATGGCGATGCCCTGGCCAATACCGGTACTTCCCAGCCGCTCCCGGGCGACCAGATTATTGAATATCTGGGTTTCGCTGAGCGTAGCGTCGTGTTGCTGGATCTGCTCGGCAATGGTTTCCATAACCCGCTTTTTGCTGGAGGCAGGCACCCGGCAAAGGGTCAGCTCCGGCGCGAGAATATTCTCGATTGTCAGGGATGTGTCGGTCATGAATCGACTGCAGTTCCGTAAAAAATGCTGCGGTGCCTGTAGCAAGCCGGCGCCGCAGCTCGATTAACTGTCATGCAGGAGGTGGTGTCCTAGCGGGCACCGTTGCCGTGCATCCGGTCTACGTTCTTCTCTTTGTGCTTCAGGATCTGCCTGTCCAGCTTATCCACCAGCGCATCAATGGCTGCGTACATATCGCTGTTTTCGGCCTTTGCGTGAATCTCACCGCCGACCACGTGGAGCGTAGCTTCCGCCATTTGGCGCACTTTTTCCACCTCAAGGGTGACCTGGCAATTACTGATGTGGTCAAAGTGCCGTTCAAGCTTTTCAAATTTGCTTGATACGTAATCTTTCAGTGTAGGGGTCAGTTCTACGTGATGGCCTGAAATATTGAGTTGCATAGGCGTCTCCTGTTTTTGAATGTTTCCTAGACCAGTCGCTTTCTCTCATTGGACGGCGGAATGTGCATTGCCTCACGGTACTTGGCCACGGTTCTTCTCGCTACCTTGATACCCTGTTCTCCTAGCATGGCTGCAATTTTGCTGTCGCTCAATGGCTTTTTCGGAGTTTCAGCTGCAATAAGCTTCTTGATCATTGCCCGGATTGCAGTGGAGGAACACTCTCCTCCTTCGTCGGTACTGACGTGGCTCGAGAAAAAGTACTTGAGTTCAAATATGCCGCGCGGTGTGTGCATATACTTCTGGGTGGTCACCCTGGAAATGGTCGACTCATGCATTTCCACGGCCTGCGCAATATCCGACAGGATCAATGGCTTCATGTGCTCCTCACCATGATCCAGGAACCCCTGCTGATGCTCGACAATGCGCGTGGCTACCTTGAGCAGGGTCTCGTTGCGGCTCTGAAGGCTTTTAATGAACCACTTCGCCTCCTGCAACTGGTCCCGCAGGTAGGTGTTGTCGGCACTGCTGTCCGCGCGTTTGATCAATGAAGCATAGCTTGCATTGACGCGAATGCGCGGCGCAATTTCCGGATTCAGTTCCACCCGCCAGCGTTCGTTGTGTTTGCGAACGATGACATCGGGGATGACGTAGTCCGGTTCGGCCTGATCAAGGGTATCGCCCGGACGGGGATTCAGGCCGGTAATGAGGGCGAGCACGTCACGCAACTGGTCTTCCTTGAGGCGGCTGCGGCGCAGCAACTGGGCGTAATCGCGATTGCCCAGCAGGTTGATGTAGTGAGTAATCACCAACCGCGCCTGGGCAAGCCAGGGTGTATCCGGGGGCAACTGGTTGAGCTGGATAAGCAGGCATTCCTGCAGATCCCGGGCGAAGACGCCTGGTGGGTCGAAATGCTGCAGCCGATGGAGCACCGCTTCCACTTCGTCCAGTTCCAGTGGGTCTTCATCGGAGTCGTCCATCATCCCCGAGTGGATTTCCTCAAGCGGAGAGGTCAGATATCCCTGATTATTGACTGCATCCAGAAGGGCGTGGGCGATGGCCTGGTCCCGCTCGCTCAGCGGTGTCAGGTTCAGTTGCCATTCCAGGTGGTCGTGCAGGGTTTCCGTAGGGGAGTTGCGGGTTTCGAAATCGTTGTCGTTTTCATCGTCGTTTCTGGCTGCTGAAGCCGGGGCGGACTGATAGATGTCGTCCCAGGCAGTATCAACAGGAAGGTCATCTGGAATGTTGTCCGGGCTGTCAGTTTCCGATGACCAGTCTGGCCCGTTTTCAGTTTCGTCCCAGTCCTGGGAAGATTCCGCAGCAGTGCTTGCTTCTTCGGCCGACGATGTTTCTGCGGCGTCATTCTGACTGTCCGCAGTCTCAGGTTCGGGATTCTGGTTGTCGTCGTCTTCCGAGGTCTCCAGCATGGGGTTGGATTCCAGCGCCTGCTGGATTTCCTGCTGAAGATCGAGGGTGGAGAGCTGCAGAAGCCTGATTGCCTGTTGCAGCTGGGGCGTCATGGTCAGGCTTTGACCCAGCTTTAACTGTAATGAGGCTTTCATAACCATGGTCCAGAATCCGTCACTCGGTCTCTCTCAGGCGTTTGGGTTGCACGAAAACTCTTTGTATGCTGGCTACTTGCCGTGCCAAGCAAGTTCTTTGCCGAGTGTACTACAGGCGAAACTCATTGCCCAGATACACTTCCTTCACCTGCTGGTTGGCCAGTATATCGTCCGAGCTTCCGGAGGCAATGATATGGCCTCCGCTGACAATGTAGGCATTCTCACAGATATCGAGGGTTTCCCGCACGTTATGGTCGGTGATCAGCACGCCAATACCCTTGTCCCGCAGGTGGCGGATGATCTGCTTGATATCGCTTACCGATATCGGATCGACACCGGCAAAGGGTTCATCCAGCAGAATGAAAGCCGGTTCCATCGCCAGGGCCCGGGCAATTTCCACACGCCGGCGTTCACCGCCGGATAGCGCCATGCCGACACTGTCGCGAATATGAGTGATATGAAACTCCTCCAGCAGTCCTTCCAGTTTGGCGTTCCGGTCGTTGCGGTTGAGTTCGCGGCGGGTCTCCAGTATGGCCATGATGTTGTCGCGTACAGTGAGTTTGCGGAACACCGAGGCTTCCTGAGGCAGGTAGCCGATGCCCTTGCGAGCCCGGCCGTGCATTGGCAGCGGGGTAATATCCTGGTTGTCGATGGTGATCCGGCCATTATCCGCGGGAACCAGGCCCACGATCATGTAAAAGCAGGTGGTCTTGCCGGCACCGTTGGGGCCCAGCAGCCCAACGATTTCTCCGCTGCGGATTTCCAGGGAGACGTCGATGACGACTTTCTTCTGCTTGTAGCTTTTTGCCAGGTTACTGGCCCTGAGAACTGCCATCGGTATCCTGTCCGTCGGGGGTGGTGTTTGAGCTCTTGCGTGGTTGTATCACCATTTCAACACGGCCGCCGCCATCGCCCTGGTCAGCGGAGCCTTCCGCGGTAACGACTCGCTCGGCGCTGTCGTAGTGAATAACATCACCCCGGAACAGGTTGCCATCCTGTTCGATAATAGCCTCCCGCTCAAAGGTGACCCGGTTGTCCGCTGCCGACCAGGTAATGGTAAGGGCGCGCGCGTCGGTTTCGCCCTGTCCTTCCATGGCGGGCTGGCGGTAGCGTGCCGGCTGGCCAGTCGCCTCAATGCGGCTGACGCCGTTCTCGTCCCGGTAAAGCACGACCTTGTCGGCGGTCAGATTGGCATCGCCCTGGGACATTTTTACAGAGCCCGTGTAGGTGGCAACACCCTGGCGGTCATCCAGCCGTGCACTGTCCGCATTGACCCTGATAGGTTCATCCGATTCCAGGTCAAACGCCAGGGCTGCCGGGGCTCCCAGTGCCAGAAACACCACAGCCAGGATCAGGGAACTCCGGGCAGCCGCGTGGCGTTTGCTGTGGGGCAGGAATTTATTGGCCAGTCTCATAGCGTCCTTCCACCTGCGAGTTGAGTTCGAGAATGCGGTCATCGATCCAGGCCTTCATGCCGGTAGCTCTGGTGAGGCTGACAGCATCGGTCAGTTCCACCGGTTTGTCCGTGTAGACTGTGCGATTCCGGTTATTCACCGTCAGCGCAGTGGTGGTCAGGATCAGCGGCCGGCCACCCTCGGCTTCTCTGGTGACCTTCACATTACCCGTCAGATGCACCAGCTCCTGCGCCTCGAGAAAACGCCCCTTTGTGGCCTGAACCTGCCAGGGCGCGTTGCCTTCTTCGCCATACAGTGTCGCCCGTGGAGACTCCATTATGGTTTCGTTGCGGGATTCGAACTGTTCAATTCTCGGGCTCTGGAACCGTGTTGTCAGTCTTCCCGTTTCGTCGTACGAGAGAAACTGACCGTTGACCACAAAGCCGTCAGGTTCAGACTCGCCCCGCAGTGATGCAGCGTCTGTCGGCACCGTTGGTTCGTCACTTTGCCAGAGCAGGAAAAACAGTGCCACTATCGTGCCTGCCAGGCCCAGGGTTCTTACCCATGGGCGATGAAGAAAGGGCAGTGCCGCCATCACTCCTGCTCCAGATAGGGTTGCAGGCTGGCCTCGAGATATCCGCTGGCGCTCAACAGCAATTCACAGGCTTCCCTGACGGCTCCGCTGCCGCCCGGGGCAACCGTACAGACATCCGCATGCTGGCGTACAAGCCAATAACCATTGGGCACGGTAACGCCAAGCCCGGCATAGCGAATGGCCGGAAGGTCTGGCAGGTCATCCCCCATGTAGGCAATCTGCCGGGGCGAGAGGCCCAGTCTGCCGGCCAGTTCCGCAAGCGCAACCTTCTTGTCTTCCCGGCCCTGCATCAGATGGGCAACGCCCAGGTCGTTCATGCGCTTCTCGTTCAGCGGTGAGCGCCGTCCGGTAATGACAGCGACCTCAATGCCAGCCGCCATCACCTGTTTGATGCCCAGGCCGTCGAGGATATTGAACCCCTTCAATTCATCCCCGGAGGCACTGAAAAACAGTTTGCCGTCGGTCATGATGCCGTCGACATCCAGCGCCAGCAGGCGGATGGCGGCGGCTTTTTCCATCACCTCTGCCGACCATTGTGGGGGCTGGTGGTCTGTCATCGGATCATCCATCAGATCACCCCGGCCCGCAGCAGGTCGTGCATGTTGATGGCGCCGATCAGTCTGTCGTTGCGGTCGATGACCGGCAGGGCGTTGATCTTGAGCTCCTCCATCATGTTCAGGGCTTCCGCTGCCAGCTGATCCTCGTGGATCACGCGGCCATTTCGGGTCATGACGTCGGCAATTGGTGTGTTGTGGATATCCACGGACCGGTCCAGGGTGCGGCGAAGATCACCATCAGTAAACACCCCGACAAGGTCACCCCGGGTGTTGACGACGGTCGTCATGCCCAGGCCCTTGCGGGAAATTTCCAGCAGGGCGCCGCTGAGCGTGGTGGTGTCTTCCACCCGGGGAATGCGATCACCGGTATGCATGATGTCGGAAACCCGCAGCAGCAGGCGGCGACCGAGGCTGCCGCCAGGGTGCGAGAGCGCAAAATCTTCGGTGCTGAAGCCACGGGCCTCAAGCAGCGCAACGGCCAGGGCGTCCCCCATTACCAGGGTGGCTGTTGTGCTGGAGGTGGGCGCAAGCCCGAGTGGGCAGGCCTCAAGGGCTACACTGACATCCAGATTGGCGACGGCTTCCCGCGCCAGTATCGAGTTTTCGTTGCCGGTCATGCTGATCAGGGGCGCGCCCATGCGTTTGATCAGTGGCAGTATGGTGAGCACCTCACTGGTGTTGCCGCTGTTGGAAATGCCCAGTACAACGTCCTGACTGGTGATCATGCCCAGGTCGCCATGGCTGGCTTCGCCCGGGTGCACGAAAAAAGAGGGCGTGCCGGTACTGGCCAGCGTGGCCGCAATCTTGTTGCCGATGTGGCCGGATTTGCCCATCCCGGTTACCACCACGCGGCCCTTGCAGGCCATGATAACCTCGCAGGCGCGAACGAAGTGGTCATCAATACGGTCGGCCAGGGCCTGAATGGCTTCGCGCTCGATCTCAATGGCCCGCAGGGCGGAATCTTTGAACTTCTGACTGATCTCGGTGTTCATCTGGCATCCGGGTTCAAAATGTTAATGCTTTTCATCGTGGCGAGAGTATATCACTTCAATGGCTTTGGCTGCCTTTCTGACAAGACGTTCAGCAAATCTGATCATTGACATCCGTTCATTTTGCGAAGGATGGATTGAGGTTGTCAGCAGGTTCGCATAATGTAGCCAACTATTTTGACACCAAGGCGGCTGCTGGAAACAGGTATGGATACATCCCCGTACATCGAACTGAGAGACGTGGTTTTTACCCGCGGTGATCGCCGTATCTTCGATGGGGTCAGCCTGGATATTCCCCGCGGCAAAATAACCGCCATCATGGGCCCGAGTGGCACCGGCAAGACCACGCTGCTCAGGCTTATTGGCGGTCAGCTGCGGCCCGACTCCGGCACCATCAGCGTCGCAGGAGAGAATGTTCCCCGGCTCAAGCGCAAGGATCTGTACCGCCTGCGGGAGAAAATGGGCATGCTGTTCCAGAGCGGCGCTCTTTTTACAGACCTCAGCGTGTTCGAGAACGTGGCGTTTCCGCTTCGCGTTCACACCGCCCTGCCGGAAGACATGATCCGTGACATCGTACTGATGAAATTGGAGGCAGTCGGTCTGCGGGGAGCCCGCGAGCTGATGCCGGCAGAACTGTCCGGGGGGATGACGCGCAGGGTGGCCCTGGCTCGCAGCATCGCGCTGGACCCGGAGCTGATCATGTACGATGAACCTTTTACCGGTCAGGACCCGATTGCCATGGGTGTACTGATCAAACTGATCCGGGATCTCAACAGCTCCATGGGGCTGACCAGCGTGATGGTCTCCCATGATGTCCAGGAGTCCCTGAGCATCTGCCACTACGCCTGCATTGTCGCTGACGGGCAGGTTATCGGTGATGGCACGCCGGAAGAACTCCGGGAGCACCCATCGCAGCGGGTCCAGCAGTTTCTGCACGGCCATCCGGATGGCCCGGTACCATTCCACTACCCGGCTGCGGACGCCGGCCAGGACTGGGGTATAGCCGGGAGGGGTGATTGATGGAAAAGCTGGCGAGTTTCGGTCGGCGGGGGCTCGACATTCTTGCTTCATTGGGGCGTTCAGGACGCTTCCTGGCGGGGGTTGTGGGCGGTGTCCCAAAACCGTCGGTCGGCTTCCCGCTGTTGCTCAGGCAGTTGTATTCCATTGGCGTGCTGTCCCTGGCGATCATTGTGGTTTCCGGCCTGTTCATCGGCATGGTGCTGGGGCTGCAGGGGTACACCATTCTCAGTGATTACGGCTCGGAAGCGGCGATTGGTCAGATGATTGCCCTGACGCTGGTGCGTGAGCTGGGGCCGGTGGTGACGGCCCTGCTGTTCGCCGGTCGCGCAGGATCGGCCCTGACCGCTGAAATTGGCCTGATGAAAACCACCGAACAGCTCTCCAGCATGGAAATGATGGGGGTGGATCCACTTCGCCGGGTGATTGCTCCAAGACTCTGGGCCGGGTTCATTGCGGTTCCCGTATTGGCGGCAGTGTTCTCGGTGGTGGGAATCTGGGGCGGCATGATGGTGGGCGTCGAATGGCTGGGCGTCTTCGAAGGCTCGTTCTGGGGTAATATGCAGTCTTCGGTAAGCTTCACCTCTGACGTTCTGAACGGGGTTATCAAGAGTATCGTCTTCGGGTTTGTCTGCACCTGGATTGCGGTCTACCAGGGTTATGACTGTGTGCCCACCTCGGCCGGCATCAGTTCCGCGACCACCAAAACGGTGGTGTATTCGTCGCTGGCCGTACTCGGGCTGGATTTTGTGCTTACCGCCGTCATGTTTGGTGACTTCTGATCGCGGTATACTGATACATCAGGAAACAGGGGGCCGTAATGGCACAGAGAACAGTAGAAGTCATTGTGGGGCTTTTCATGGTCGCCGGCATTGCCGCCATGATGGTCCTGGCCTTGCAGGTCAGCGGACTCACCCTGAAAGCGCCGGAAAGTTCCTACACGCTCTACGCAAACTTCAATGATGCCGGTGGCCTGACGCCCCGGGCGAAGGTCTCCATGGCCGGCGTGACAGTTGGCAAGATCAGGGAGATCACGCTGAACCGGGAGACCTTCCAGGCACGGGTGGTTATCGACGTGGATGCAAGCGTGGATAACATTCCCGCTGACAGCGCTGCAGTAATACGTACATCCGGCCTGCTCGGGGAACAGTACATTGATATATCGGTGGGCGGCGACATGGAATCCCTCGGTGATGGGGACACCTTTTACTCCACTCAGTCCGCCATGAACCTTGAGCGAATGATATCCAACTTTGCCTCCGGGCAGTAAAACGAAAGCAAGTGGTTTACAGGAGATAACCATGGTTCTGATAAGACACAGCCTGCTGTTTTTTGCATTGCTGATGACCGTTCTGGCGCTCCCGGCACACGCCGGCCCGGAGGAGGAACTGCGCGAGTACGTCGATAAAAACACCCAGCGGCTGGTCGACAAGCTCCACGACGAGAAAGGCCTGTATGAAGAGGACCCGCAAGCTTTCTATCAGAGCATGGACGAAGAACTGAAAAACTTCGTTGATTTCCGCCGGATTGCTGCCCGGGTGATGGGGCGCTACGCGCGGCAGACGACTCCCGAGCAGCGCGACGAGTTCGTGGAAAAGTTCAAGCGCAGCCTGTTTGACAGCTATGCCCAGGCACTGGTCAGCACCGAGGACTTCACCATCGAGGTCAAGGACGCCGTTATCAATCCGAACAATGACGGGCGTGCGTCTGTGCGCATGGAAGTAATCAGTGCCTCGGGCAACCGGTATCCGGTGGCCTATTCCATGTACAAGACCGAGGAGGGGCGCTGGATGATGGAAAATGTGATTGTTGAGGGCGTGAACATCGGGCTGGCGTTCCGTGACCGCTTCAGTCAGGAAATGGAGAAAAATGGCGGTGAAATCCAGGCCGTGATCGACGGCTGGGGAGATGCCGTTGACTCCCTGAATCTGGAAGACGAAGTCGACAAGTCATGACGCCGGCTCAGGCAACCGTCACCCTTGAAGAGGACCGGCTGGTGGTCAGTGGTCATATTGACCCGCTGACCGTGGTTACGCTCAGGAAAGAGGGCGAAGCGCTTATCAGGGACAGCGCAGCGGACCTGGTTGTGGATCTGTCTGAAATGAGCACCGCCCATAGCGTTGTGCTCTCCCTTTTGCTTTGTTGGCAGCGACTGGCCCGCAGTCGCAACCAGACGCTTCGCTTTGCAGGTGTCGGTGACAGGCTGGGCTCGCTCGCGGCGTTGTGCGGTCTTGATGGCCAGTTGCCGGGCTTCCCGCTGCAGGACCCCTCTGAAAACCAGCACCAGAGCTGACCCGGACGCCATAATTGGTTACAATCTCGCCCCTGATTTAAAAACGCCCGAGGATTTATTTATGGAAGCCACCGAAGTTGCCGAACTGGTTAAAGAGGCACTGCCCGATTGTGAGGTTCAGGTGCAGGTTGACGGCAACCATTACATGGTCGTTGTGGTTGGTGATGTTTTTGAAGGCTTGCCGACGATCAAGCGGCAACAGCTGATCAACAAGGCGCTTTTCCAGCATATTGTCGACGGCACCATTCACGCCCTGCACCCGAAAGCCTTTACCCCGGCTGAGTGGGCCGCGCGCCAGGGCTGATATGCCCGCAAACAACAGGACTTAATTGTGGATAAACTTCTGATCAGGGGCCGTAAGCCTCTTGATGGCGAAATCCGGATTTCCGGCGCCAAGAACGCTGCGCTCCCGATTCTGGCAGCGACCCTGCTGGCGGACGAACCGGTGACCGTGGGCAACCTGCCGCACCTGAACGACGTTACCACCATGATCGAGCTGCTTGGTCGCATGGGTGTGGAACTGATGATCGACGAGAAGATGAGCGTCGAAGTCCACGCCAACACCATCAAGCAGTTTCATGCCCCCTATGAGCTGGTGAAAACCATGCGCGCCTCCATCCTGGTGCTGGGCCCGCTGGTGGCGCACTTTGGCGAGGCGGAAGTGTCCCTGCCTGGTGGTTGTGCCATTGGCAGCCGGCCGGTGAACCTGCATATCCACGGCCTGGAAATGATGGGTGCCGAGATCAAGGTGGAAAACGGCTATATCAAGGCAAAAACCAACGGTCGCCTGAAAGGCGCCCACATTTTCCTGGATACCGTCACCGTGACCGGTACCGAGAACCTGATGATGGCCGCGGCGCTGGCGGACGGTAAAACCATTCTCGAAAACGCCGCGCGTGAACCGGAAGTGGTGGACCTGGCCGAGTGTCTGATTGCCATGGGTGCCGACATCAAGGGGCATGGCTCCGCGACGATTGAAATCAATGGCGTTGAGCGGCTTCACGGCTGTCATTACGACGTGCTGCCGGACCGTGTCGAAACCGGCACCTACCTGGTTGCAGCCGCCGCTTCCCGGGGCCGGGTAAAGCTCAAGGATACCCGTGAGGACCTGCTGGAAGCTGTCCTGCTGAAGCTCGAAGAAGCGGGCGCCCATATCGACACCGGCAAGGACTGGATTTCCCTGGACATGAAAGGGAACCAGCCCAGGGCGGTGAATATCCGGACTGCGCCATACCCTGCGTTTCCCACGGACATGCAGGCTCAGTTTGCGGCTATGAACGCTGTGGGCGAAGGCACAGGTACCATCGTGGAAACGGTTTTTGAGAACCGGTTCATGCACCTGCAGGAGCTGATCCGCATGGGTGCGGACATAACCCTCGAAGGCAATGCGGCCATCATCAAGGGCGTGGACCATCTCACCGGGGCTCCGGTAATGGCGACCGACCTGCGGGCCTCCGCAAGCCTGGTGATTGCCGGGCTGGTAGCTGACGGCGACACCATCGTGGACCGTATCTATCATATTGACCGCGGTTACGAGTGTATCGAAGAAAAACTGCAGCTGCTGGGCGCCAGTATCCGCCGCCTGCCAGGCTGAACCCATTGAACCGGAAGGACGCATGACTGACTCCATCACCATCGCACTGTCGAAGGGGCGAATCCTCGACGAGACCCTGCCGCTGCTCAAAGAAGCCGGCATTGAGCTGGTCGACGACGTAAAAAAGTCCCGGAAACTGGTGTTTCCCACCACGGACCCGAACGTGCGCGTGTTGATTCTCCGCGCAACCGACGTGCCCACCTATGTTCAATATGGCGGGGCCGATCTGGGCGTTACCGGCAAGGATGTGTTGATGGAGCATGGTGGAGACGGCCTTTACGAGCCGCTGGATCTGAACATCTCGCGGTGTCGGTTGATGACCGCTGGCAAGAAAGACACCGAGGCTCCGGAAGGCCGCCTGCGGGTTGCCACCAAGTTTGTGAATCTGGCGCGCCGTTATTATTCCGCTCAGGGGCGGCAGGCCGATATCATCAAACTGTACGGTGCTATGGAGCTTGCACCGATTCTCGGCCTTGCCGATGAGATTGTCGACATTGTTGATACGGGCAACACTCTTAAGGCAAACGGTCTCGAGCCCCGCGAGCTCATTGAGCACATCAGTAGTCGTCTGGTTGTTAATCGTGCGTCCATGAAGATGAAACACGCGGGTATTAACCCCATAATTGAGAAGATGTCTGCGGCTGTTGAAAAACGCCGGCAGATTTCGGAGTAAGAACGGCTCAGGAAGGGCTTTCCAAAACACGCTCAAGCACATCCATGTGGCGCTTGGGCTCCGCCATCCCTGGCTCCGCACAGTTTTGGAAAGCCCTTCCTGACCCGTTCCCGGGCCTTTTCCGTATCCTCAGGCCAATAACACGTTTCAAACCGCGGATAGATTCTTCGCACAGCAGGAAAGATGAAATGACCGATATCAGCATCAAACGATTAGACGCTTCCCAAGGAGACTTTGACAATGCGCTGGCCGCGTTGCTGGCGTGGGAAGACAGTGTTGATCATCAGGTGAATGAGTCGGTTCGTCATATCCTGCATCAGGTTAAAACCCGTGGTGATGCGGCGGTTCTGGAATTTACCGAGAAGTTTGACCGTTTGAAGGTTGACTCAGTAGCTGAGCTGGAAATAGGTCAGGACAGGCTGCGGCAGGCCTTGGAGGCTATTCCCCAGGGTCAGCGTGTTGCGCTTGAGAAAGCCGCCGAGCGGGTTCGGGACTACCACGAGCGTCAGAACCAGAAGTCCTGGCAGTACAAAGATGAAGACGGCACGGTCCTAGGGCAGAAGGTGACGCCGCTGGATCGGGCTGGTTTGTATGTGCCTGGTGGCAAGGCCGCCTATCCATCCTCCGTGCTGATGAACGCCATCCCGGCAAAAGTTGCCGGAGTCGGTGAGGTGATCATGGTTGTTCCTACTCCGGATGGTGTGGTGAACGATATGGTCCTGGCCTCCGCTGCAATTGCTGGCGTGGACCGTGTGTTCTGTGTGGGCGGAGCCCAGGCGGTTGGCGCGCTTGCATACGGTACGGAGACTATCCCCGCCGTTGATAAAATCGTCGGTCCCGGCAATATTTTTGTCGCCACCGCCAAGCGTGAAGTGTTTGGCACCGTCGGCATCGACATGATTGCCGGACCGTCGGAAATCCTGGTGATCTGCGATGGCAAGACCGACCCGGACTGGATCGCCATGGACCTGTTCTCCCAGGCCGAGCACGACGAGCAGGCGCAATCCATTCTGATCAGCCCGGATGCAGAGTTTCTCGACGCGGTGGAAGCCAGCATCAACAAACTGCTGCCCACCATGGAGCGTTCCGAGATTATTGCCACCTCCATGACCGACCGCGCCGCATTGATTCAGGTGGCGGATCTGTCTGAGGCCGCCCGGGTTTCCAACCGCATTGCGCCGGAGCACCTTGAGCTCTCCGTGGAAAACCCGGAGGCCCTGGTGGAAGAAATTCGCCATGCCGGCGCTATCTTTATGGGCCGGTATACGGCTGAGGCGCTGGGCGATTACTGCGCCGGGCCTAACCACGTATTGCCGACTTCCGGTACAGCACGCTTCTCCTCGCCGCTTGGCGTATACGATTTCCAGAAGCGCTCATCCATTATCGGATTTTCTGCGGCTGGTGCCGACCGGATGGGACGAGTGGCGTCGGTGTTGGCCCGGGGTGAGGGGCTTACAGCGCATGCACGGTCAGCGGAGTACAGGATCAAGGAGTAGGAGTAGGTCGGATTAGCGCAGCGTAATCCGACAGGCAGATTTTGTCGGCAAGTGCTGGGTTTGACCTGGCTTGTTGCCGGCTGGGTTGTCGGATTACGGCCCTTTGGGCCTAATCCGACCTACGTTTTGAGAAGGCCGCTGCCAAAGACTGCGAGGGCGGGAGGGTAGCCCCGCCGCCCGTTTCCACGGAGTAGACATCAAGATGAGCAAGTTCTGGAGTCCACTGGTTGCGAAGCTGACCCCCTATGTTCCGGGGGAGCAGCCGAAAATGGCCAATCTGGTGAAGCTGAATACCAACGAGAACCCCTTCGGCCCCTCGCCGAAGGTCGTCGAGGCCATTACCGCTGAGCTCAACGACAACCTCAGGCTCTACCCGGACCCCGAAGGGGAGGCGCTGAAAAGCACGATCGCCCAGTACTATGGCGTCCAGAGCGATCAGGTCTTCCTTGGCAACGGCTCCGACGAAGTGCTGGCCCACATCTTCTATGGCCTGTTCCAGCATGACCAGCCGGTCCTCTACCCGGACATTACCTACAGCTTCTACCCGGTGTACTGCGGCCTCTACAACATCGAAGGCAAAGCCGTACCGCTGACCGACAGCTTCGAAATTGACCCCGAAGACTACAAGCAGTCTAACGGTGGCATCATCTTTCCCAACCCCAACGCACCAACCGGCCGATACCTGGCACTGGAAAAGGTTGAAGCCATTGTGGCCGCCAACCCGGATCGCGTTGTGGTTGTGGACGAGGCCTACGTGGACTTCGGTGGCGAAAGCGCGATTAAACTTGTGGGAAAGTATCCCAACCTGCTGGTCAGCCAGACCCTGTCCAAGGCGCGCTCCCTGGCCGGATTGCGGGTAGGCTTTGCCATTGGCAGCGCCGAGCTCATCGAAGCCCTGAACCGGGTAAAGAACAGCTTCAACTCCTACCCGCTTGACCGCCTTGCGCAGGCAGGCGCCATCGCTGCATTTAATGATGAAGCCTGGTTCCGCGCCACCTGTGAGGGTGTGATCGGTGAGCGGGAATGGGTCACGTCAAAGCTTGAGTCCCTGGGGTTCGAAGTTCTGCCCTCCAGGGCCAACTTCATCTTTGCCCGTCACCCCCACCATGCTGGAGAGGCGCTCGCCAGAGGGTTGCGAGAGCAGGGCGTGATTGTTCGGCACTTTAACAAACCCAGAATTTCAGAGTTCCTGCGTATCACCACCGGCACGGCAGACCAGAACAAACGGCTGATCGAATGCCTGAAGGCACTGGTGTAGTGCGATAAATTCCAGATACTGAAAACGGAGACCCCATGGCATCGCGCAACGAGATCCTCCGCACTCTGAATGAATGGCTCGCCCCTGAAAATTTCCAGGACTACTGCCCCAATGGCCTGCAGGTCGAGGGAAGGGAAGAGGTGAACACCATCATCAGTGGCGTAACCGCCTCGCAGGCCCTGGTTGACGCAGCTGTCGAAGCCGGTGCCGACATGATCCTGGTGCACCATGGTTACTTCTGGAAAGGTGAGGACCAGGCCATCCGTGGCATGAAGCGCGAGCGCATCAAGCGCCTGCTGGATCACGACATCAATCTGGTGGCCTACCATCTGCCGCTGGATGATCATCCGGACTACGGCAATAACCGCCAGTTGGCCGATGTGCTCGGTATTCGTAACCCCCGGCCACTGGGCGGCCTGGTCTGGCAGGGCGAGCTGGACAGGCCGATGGCGCCCGCGGCCTTTGCAGAGCTGATTGGCAGCCAGCTCGCCCGCACCCCCATGTGGGTGGGGGATGGTCCGGCCCAGATATCACGGGTTGGCTGGTGTACCGGTGCGGCCCAGGGCTTCATCGATAAGGCCTTGGATGCCGGGCTGGATGCCTACATTAGTGGTGAGATTTCAGAACCTACGACGCATACCGCCCGCGAGTGCGGCATTCACTACTACGCGGCCGGGCATCACGCCACAGAGCGTTACGGCGTTCAGGCCCTGGGGCGGGCCCTGGAGAAAACATTCGGGGTAAGCCACCGGTTTATCGACTGCGATAACCCTGTTTGATTAGCCCGTCTGACAAACCCCGTCTGATGGTCAGGAATCGTCAGGCTTTCTGCTGCTTCTCAGCCAACCCGAAATCCTCGGCCAGCGTGCCCTTTTCCTTCGGGTCGCTCTTGGGAGCATAGTCCCTCGGCGGCTCTACACCCTCCTTGTCGCCGGAACCTTCTTCCAGGCGGGCGCGGGCATTATCCTTTTCCAGCTCCAGCAGCCAGTCCTCGTCGTTGCACAGACGATTGGCCCCGCGGGCCATATGCTGGTTCACGTCGCGATAGGTGTCGTTGAAACGGCGCAGCAGATGAGCAGACTCCATGAAGTGCTCGTTGACCTGGGCCTGATAGCGGGTGTACTCGTTCCTCAGCTCTTCAATCTGCTGTTCAGCCCGGCGCTGCCGCAATGTGGAGCCCTGACCGGAGCGGCCAACCAGTACCCCGATGACAATGCCAACAATCAATGCGGCGATAGCTGCCAGAATCAGGTTTGTCATAAGCTGTGTCGTCCCTTTTGATGAATCGGCCATGCCGTTAATAAGAGTATAACGCCCGAAAGCCTCTGCGCACACGAGTCACTCGTGCGCCAATCGTCGTATTGCAACGTATCTCACGCCTGCCGCTACTGTTCGCGCGGTGCCGGAAAGCTCTGGAACGTGGCGAAAAAAGCCAAAATCGGCCACAATACGCCGCCGTTATGAATGACCATACTTCGGGAAACGCCTTAATGACACCCCAAAAGTGCATCCATATGACCCCATGGGAACGATACCAGCAAGACCTTGAGCGGCCGGAATTCCAGCACGACTCCGCCCAGGAAGACGCAGTGCGCCGCTTGCAGTCACTGTACGACAAACTGGTGGCGGCGGAAAGGGATCGGGAAAAACCGATGGTCAAACTCCGGCTGAAGCTGAAAAAGGGCAGAGAGGAGCCGATCAAGGGCCTGTACTTCTGGGGTGGGGTTGGTCGCGGCAAGACCTACCTGATGGATACCTTCTACGAATCACTGCCATTTGATCGCAAGATGCGGGTGCACTTCCACCGCTTCATGCAGCGGGTGCACAAGGAGCTGAAAGGTCTGAAGGGCGAGAAAAATCCGCTGGAACTGGTGGCAAGGCAGTTTGCCGATGAGACCCGGGTCATCTGCTTCGACGAGTTTTTTGTTTCGGACATTGGCGACGCCATGATTCTGGCTACCCTGATGGATGGCCTTTTCAGCCGTGGCGTCACCCTGGTCTGTACCTCCAATATTGTGCCGGACGGTCTCTACAAGGACGGCCTGCAACGTGCGAGGTTCCTGCCCGCCATCGAGCTGGTCAAGAAACATACCGATGTCGTGAACGTGGACGGAGGCGTTGACTATCGCCTCAGAAGCCTTGAGCAGGCGGAACTCTATCACTATCCCCTGGACGGGGATGCCGACAGTAGCCTGCAGAAAAGCTATGACAGTCTTGCGCTGGAAGCCGGCAGCCATAGCCTGGAGCTGGACATCAATGGTCGCAAGCTCAGGGCCATCTGCCACGCCGACGACGTGGTCTGGTTTGACTTCAAAGCCCTTTGCGACGGCCCCCGGAGCCAGAACGACTACATCGAACTGGCCCGCGAATTTCATGCGGTAATCATCAGCAACGTACCGATCCTCGGAAAGGACAAGGATGATCAGGCGCGGCGGTTTATCAACCTGATCGACGAGTTCTACGACCGCAACGTGAAAGTCATTATTTCCGCAGAGGCGCCAATTACCGACCTTTACGCCGGCGGACGGCTCGGGTTCGAGTTTGAGCGTACCGAATCGCGGTTATTGGAGATGCAGTCCAGGGAGTATCTTGAGGCACCGCACAGAGCCTGAAATAAGTCGGATTACGGCTTCGCCTAATCCGACCTACAAAAGTACTCAGCCCGTGACACCAAACCCGTAGGTCGGATTAGCGAAGCGTAATCCGACATTACGAAAGTACTCGGCCCTTGACATCGAACCCGTAGGTCGGATTAGCCGAAGGCGTAATCCGACACCCAAACAACATTGATACGAGAGACCCAATCATGACCACAGACAACGTCGTAATCGTAAGCGGTGTACGCACCCCCATGGGCGGCTTCCAGGGAAGTCTGGCCGCAGTTTCCGCGCCGGAGCTGGGCGCCATCAGCATTGCAGAGGCCATCCGCCGTGCCGGGCTGCAGCCGGCGGACGTGCAGGAAGTCATTATGGGCAATGTCCTGCCCGCCGGCCTCAAGCAGGGTCCGGCCCGCCAGGCCATGCGCCAGGCAGGCCTTCCGGACAGCACCGGCGCCACCACCATCAACAAGCTTTGCGGTTCCGGCATGAAGGCCGCCATGTTCGCTCACGATGTGATCAAGGCCGGCAGCAATGACATCATGGTTGCCGGTGGTATGGAGAGCATGTCCAACGCTCCCTATATCCTTCAGGGGGTCCGTAGTGGCTATCGGATGGGGCCCGGGCAGGCGCCTCAGGATCACATGTTCCTTGATGGCCTGGAAGACGCAGAAACCGGCCGCCTGATGGGCGCGTTCGCACAGGAAATGGCGGACAAGAAGGGCTATACCCGCGAGGAAATGGACGAATACGCCATCACCTCGCTCACCCGCGCGAAGAAAGCCATCGAAGAGGGATTGCTCAAAGATGAGATCATCCCCGTGACCGTGAAAACCCGCAAAGGCGAGGTGGTTGTAGAAGATGATGAGCAGCCCCACAACGCCAATATCGACAAGATCCCGAGCCTGCGTCCGGCCTTCAGCAAGGACGGCACGGTCACGGCTGCCAACGCTTCTTCCATCTCCGATGGAGCGTCAGCCCTGGTGCTGATGCGTGAATCCGAAGCAGAAAAACGCGGCCTCAAACCTCTGGCCAGAATCGTTGCCCACAGCACCCAGTCCCAGCACCCGTCCGAGTTCACCTGTGCGCCTGTCGGCGCCATCGAAACCCTGTTCGGTAAAACTGGCTGGACCAAAGACGACGTGGATCTGTTCGAAATCAACGAAGCCTTCGCCATGGTCGCAATGATGCCCATTCGCGAGCTCGGCCTGGACCCTGAGAAGGTCAACATCCACGGCGGTGCCTGCGCCCAGGGCCACCCCGTCGGCTCCACCGGCTCCCGTCTGCTGGTAACGTTGATGCACTCCCTGAAGCATTATGGCAAGAAGAAAGGTGTTGCAGCGCTTTGTATCGGTGGTGGTGAGGCCACGGCCATGGCTATCGAAATGCTGTGATCCCCGTCCTGCTATAACCGTAGGTCGGATTAGCGAAGCGTAATCCGACAAATCCGGCAGCGCAGTACTCCCCATGTCGGATTACGCCTTTGGCTAATCCGACCTACATTCTCGCCGTTCCGCCGAAGTTAAATCCCTTATCAGCCCAACTGGTTGCATCCTGAAATGTTGACTATAGTGACTCAGTGCGAGGGAAGCCTGCCGCGGAGAGGGGTGTAATCGTAAAATCATACTTTTGACTGATCAAAGCGTCCGATGGCGTTAGCTATAGTGCGAACATCACGAGCACTGTGCATGAAGCCTCCAAACATCGTGAACACCAATAATCAGAGCAGCGACTCAGAACAACAATGGAGTAGCCTTCCAATGACAAGAAAAACACAGCAATGGCAGCAGTGGACCAAATTGCCGCTGGCCGTAGCAGTTGCAGCCGGACTATCCGGGCAGGCAGCAGCCTATTCGTTTTATGTGGGGGATGTGGAAGCCTCTTTAGACACCACGTTGTCAGCTGGCGCCACCTGGCGGACTCAGGACCGCGACAGAAGGCTGATTGCCCAGGGCAACCTCGGCCCGGAATATGCCCCCGGCGGGTCAATGGAAAACATCGGCGCCTCCACCAATAACTACGACGACGGTAACCTCAACTTCGAAAAAGGGGATACCGTTTCCAAGATCGTAAAGGGCAACACCTCGTTGTTCCTGAACTACAACGTTGGCGGCGATTACCTTGACCGTGTGGGAGCCTTTACCCGCGGCCGCTACTGGTATGACTTCGAGCTGAAAGACGAGAACAGGGCGGTGGACCCGGTCGGTCAGCGCCGTGAACTGAATGAACAGGCCAAAGACAATGCCTCCGGCGGCGAAATTCTTGACGCCTACGTTTTCTCTGACTGGTGGCTCGGCAACACGCCGGTGAGTCTGCGTTATGGCAAACAGGTGCTGAGCTGGGGTGAGAGCACGTTCATTCAGGGCGGCATAAACACCATCAACCCTATCGATGTACAGGCTTTCCGGGCTCCAGGCTCAGAGCTGAAAGACGCGCTGCTGCCCGTTGAGATGTTCTACACCTCCGTGGGTCTTACCGAGAACGTGACCGTTGAAGCCTTCGTCCAGGCAGACTGGGAGCCGGTGCGTCCTGATGACTGTGGTACCTTCTTCTCCACCAATGACTTCGCCGCAGACGGCTGTGGCCCGGTATTGCTGGCAGGTACTTTGCCGGATTCACAGGCCCTCGCCCAGGGTTTCGTGGCACCACGCCTGGCAGACGAGGAGGCAGATTCCAAAGACCAGTTCGGTGTCGCTATGCGCTGGTTCGTGCCGGAACTGAACAATTCGGAAATCGGTTTCTACTACATCAAGTACAACAGCCGCCTGCCTTACGTCAGCGGCCTGGTGAACAACCCCTCCTCACCGAGTGGCACTCAGCAGAACGATCCGAACGAGCCGTTTTCATCGTTCCCCAGCTACTTCATCGAGTATCCGGAGAACATCAACCTCTACGGTATCAGTATCAATACCACCACTCCGGGTGGCTGGTCTCTGGGTGCGGAATACAGCTTCCGGGACAATATGCCGCTTCAGTGGAACGCATTTGAGCTGATCTTCGGCGGCCTGCAGCAGCGTGGCCCGAACGGCGAGACCCTCAGTAAGCTGGAAGCGCAGCGCCTTGAAGAGAATCCGGGTGCGAACCTGGCCGGCAAGCCAGTTGACGGCTACGACAGGTTTAACGTATCCCAGGCCCAGTTCACGCTGATCAAGTTCTTCGACCAGGTCATGGGCGCAAGCCGTCTGTCCCTGATCACGGAATTTGGTGCTACCTACGTGCACGACCTTCCCGATGAAGACGAAGCCCGTTATGGTCGCTCCGGTACCTTCGGTATTGGCACGCTGCCGGTCGAAGGCTCCAATTTCACCGGTGATTTCTGTGCGGCTGGCGCCAACATCAACACCAATTACTGTAACAACGAAGGCTTTACCACGTCCTTCTCGTGGGGCTACCGTACCCGTCTGGTGTGGGACTATCCCAGTGCGATTGCAGGCATCAACCTGTCACCCCAGTTGGCCTGGAGTCATGACGTCCAGGGTTACGCGCCGCAGCCAGGTGGTAACTTCAATGAAGGTAACAAGGCCATTGGTCTCTCACTGCAGGCTGTTTACCAGAACCGCATAACCGGTAATATCGGTTATACAAACTTTTTCGGTGGCAAGCCGTATAACGAGTTGACCGACCGTGATTTTGTGAGTGCAAGTGTTTCCTACTCATTCTGATTCGGCCCGAATTCGTTTAACGAGGTAATTTAAATGAAACTGAACAAGAAGCTACTGGCCACTGGCATTCTGTCCGCATCCCTGTTTGCGGGCAGTGCCTTTGGCGCCGTTTCCGCAGAGGAAGCGGCCAAGCTGGGTGACTCACTCACGCCGATTGGCGCAGAGAAGGCTGGCAATGGCGATGAAATCCCGGCTTGGGATGGTGGTTTGACCACACCACCAGCAGGCTACAAGGGCGATGGCATCTATGTGAATCCGTTCCCGGATGAAAAACCGATCTTTACCATTGATCAAAGCAACGTTGACCAGTACGCAGACAAACTGTCGCCGGGCCAGGTTGCCATGATCAACCGTTACGATGATTACAAGATACCGGTGTATGAGACCCATCGTACGGCCGCCTATCCTGATCACGTGATGGAAGAAACGGTGGAGAACGCCACCGAAGTGGAGCTGATCAAGGATGGCAACGGACTGGGCAACTACCAGACCGCGACACCTTTCCCCATTCCCCAGAATGGTCTGGAAGTGATCTGGAACCACATCACACGTTACCGTGGCGGCTCTGTCATGCGTAATGTTGGTCAGGTTACACCGACCGAAGGTGGTGCCTTCAGCGTTGTAAAATTCCAGGACGAACTGACCTGGAGGACTTACCTGACCGACTACGAGCCGGGCGAAGATCCGAACGTCCTGTTCTATTTCAAGCAGGCAATCACCGCGCCAGCCCGTCTGGCAGGTAACGTACTGCTGGTTCACGAGACCATTGACCAGGTGGCCGAGCCCCGTCGTGCGTGGGTATACAACGCCGGTCAGCGCCGTGTACGCCGCGCCCCTCAGGTAGCTTATGACGGCCCGGGTACTGCCGCCGACGGTATGCGTACCTCTGATAACTTCGACATGTTCAACGGCGCACCTGACCGTTACAACTGGGAGCTGTTAGGCAAGAAGGAAATGTACATTCCGTACAACTCCTACAAGTTGGTGGACCGTGACCTGGACTATGACGACATCATCAAGGCTGGTCACATCAATCAGGATCTCACCCGTTACGAATTGCACCGTGTATGGCATGTGCGCGCTACCCTGAAGGATGGCGAGCGCCACATCTACGCGCGGCGTGACTTCTATATCGATGAGGATTCCTGGCAGGCAACAGTGATCGACCATTACGACGGCCGTGGTGAGCTGTGGCGTGTCGCGGAAGCGCACAGCATGCAGTTCTACGATCAGAACGTACCCTGGTACGCCATCGAAACCCTGTACGATCTGTTGTCTGGCCGCTACCTGGTGCTGGGCCTGACCAACGAGGAATCCGACCCCTATACATTTGGTGTTGAGCGCTCTTCCCGTGAGTACACCCCGGCAGCACTGCGCAGGGCTGGTACACGCTAGAGTACAGATTTACCGGAGTCATTCCGGGTTGTGAAAACGGCGGGCCATGGCCCGCCGTTTTTTTTGTTTTTGCAGCCCACCCCCGCTTTGGTTTAACCTCTCTCTACTCATACTAAAGGCGTACCCGATGCAGGTCGCCATGATAACGACAAGGCAGAGATCACATTTGCCGGATAACGGGCCGCCAGGTTCGAACAGTCCGGGTTTTCAACGGGGCAGAGAGTGAAACCATTTGATGATGGCTGTGCGGCCAACGATGAGTTCCAGTCGGCACTGAGTGGGGCACATCGTGGCGAGTTGATCAGGGATTTACTGCGTCAGCGGGTGCGGATGCCGGAGCCCGTTCCCAACTACCTGAAAAGACCAGCGCTTACTGAAAAGCTCACGTCGGCGATCAGGCCGGGAGAGGTGCTGTTCGTTGAAGCGCCGTCGGGTTTCGGTAAAACCCATGCTGTGAGTGTCGCCTTTCGTGAAACAGGCCGCAGCGCGGAATCCCTCAGGTGGCTGGGGCTGACCGGACAGGAGAACGATGCCGGCCGGCTGATGGCCCTTCTGGACATTGCACTGACGCCCCCCGGTGCGGCTTCCCAGGCCTCTGGCCAGCAAAAAGCCGCGAGCTACAGCGATGCGCTGGCCCTGATGCTGTCTGATGCCCACTGGAACAATCGGGAATCAGACAGTGTGCTGGTCATCGACAACATCGGCACCCTTGCCAATCCGGCCGCCATTACCCTGTTGCAGCAACTGGTGGCCAATACGCCGGATGGTCTGGCGCTGGTGCTGGTGTCGAGAAAGCCGCTGCCGTTTGAAACCCACGCCTATGAACTGGAAGGCCGGTTCAACCGGATCAGTACTGAGTTCCTGGAGCTGACACGCTCCGAAACCTTTGCTTTTTTTCAGACCGCCGTCAGCCGCAACCAGCTCACCACGGTAGCTGTGGAGCACCTGTATTCACTGACCGAAGGCTGGATAACGCCTCTGGCGCTTTACCAGCGGGAACTGCAGTCTGCCGCAGAGGTCCGGCTGCCGATTCAGGAAACCTTCAGCGTTGAGCGTTTTCTGAGGGATGCGGTGCTGGTCCATCTTACACCCGGGCAGCAGCGCTCCCTGCGCATCATGGCCGAGATGGAAATTGTCTCCGATGATCTTTTTCTGGGGCTTGCGGATGCCGGTTGTGACCATGCTTTCCGTCCCTCCGCCGCTGCGGAAACGGGCATACCGCTTCGTCCTCTCCCTGGCAGGGGGCGCTGGTTCCGGCTGAACCCGTTGTTGCACGACTGGTTGCAGACGCCTGCGCTGGAAAGTCCCCGGGAAAGGGCACTCAAGGCCAGCCGCTGGTTCAGTGAGCGTAACCAGTTCCCTGAGGCGTTGCGGTACGCGCTGCAAAGCGGTGATGTGGATGAATCCGTGCGTATCGCCTCGGAAGGCTCGGAAGCTCTGCTGATTGGCCAGGATACCGCCTCACTGCTGCGGCTTCGCCGTTCCCTGCCACCCGGACTTCTGGAAAAGAGTGCCCGTTTGAAAATCGTGTACGGCTGGGTTCACGCTATCGGCGGCCAGTTCAGCCAGGCGCGGCTGCTGATCAACGACCTGGACGATGGAACCCATCCGGAACTGCTGGGTCGTATCGACGCTCTGAGGGCCTTTATTCTGCGAGGTGAAGGCAGCGTCACTGAAGCGCTGGAAGTGGCGGACAGGGCCCTACAGGCGGAAGAACTGTCCACCCAGGGCCAGCTGGTGACTCAACTGGTCCGTTCCAGTGCACTGTGTGCCGCGGGTAAATTCGGTGCCGCGCGGGAAGCCAACCGCATTGCCGCCAGGCTGGCCAGGGAAGCCGGGGACAGTGGCTCGGAGATCCTGGCGGTGTATGCCCATGCGCGCATCGAACTGGGCAAAGGCTCGTTGAAACATGCCGAGCAGCTGCTGAGAACGGGCCTGGATACCGCCATGAATGAATCCGCCCGCCCGGCCCGGGTTGGCGAAACCCGACTCCAGCTCAATCTGGTGATGGTGCTATGGCATCAGGGCAGGGAGGCAGAAGCGGACCGCTTGCTGGTTACCTGCATACGGCATGCGGAGCAGACCCGTGATCTTGGCCTGCTGTTGGCAATGGCTCTGAGGGTGCTCATCTGCCGCACCCAGAACCGAATGGACGATGCCTTTGCCTGGATTGGTCGTGCTGAACGTACCATGCAGTCCTGGCAGGTGGATCAGGCTGTGTATGTCCCGGTCCTCGAGGCACTCAAGATCAGCGGCTGGCTGTCACTGGCGCAGGCAGATACCGCAGCCCAGGCCATGGACCGCCTGGCCCCGTGGCGGGAAGTGAATTGCGTGCCGGAAATGTTTCCGATGATGCCAGGTATGCTGAACTGCCTGCAGGCCCGGATCGAGCTGGCGCGGGGCGATGACGTCAAGGCCGCGGAAACAGTGAAGGGCATTCGAAACAACGGCGGAGAAACACTTCCGTTCGGTCTGGATATCCACTCAAGATTGCTGGAAAGCGTAGTCAGTTGGCGCCAGAAAGGCTCCGCCGCTGCCCAGAAGATCCTGGCCACAGCCATTGCCATGGCCGGGGACGAACACTACATCAGCCCCTTTGCCGAGCTGAAGAATGAGCTTCAGGAACTGATGGAGAAAACCTGGTCACAGCTGCCGGACACGCCCTTTACCGAGTCGGTAGGCCGGCTGTATGGCCTGTCCGACATGAAGGAGCAAGTGCCTCTGGCCGAACCCATCAGTGATCGTGAGCAGGGGGTTCTGGAGCTCATTGCCCAGGGTCTGTCGAACCAGGATATTGCCGACCGCCTGCACATCTCGCTGCATACGGTCAAGACCCACGCCCGCCGTATCAATGCCAAGCTTGAGGTGAAATCCCGCACCCAGGCCATCGTCCGCGCCCGGGAACTGGGACTGCTATAGCGTCAGGCCTGCTGTTTCAGTTCTTCAATCCGGGCGTCCTTGTCTGCCCACAGCTGGCTTACCCAGCGCTGGAAGTCCACCCGGACGTCGCGGTCGTTCTGGTAATCCATGCCCAGGAACCGCTCTGGTATCTCCCTGGTTCGAATATCAATGACAATCCTGTGCACTCGCCCGCAGAGGTAGTCCCAGATGCCGGCTCTGCCCCCCGGGTACACGATGGTCACATCCAGCATGGTGTGCAGAGACTCGCCCATTGCCTCCAGTACAAAGGCGGTGCCGCCGGCCCGGGGCCTGAGAAGGTTCTTGTAGGGTGAGTTCTGGCTTTTGTGTTTGGCGGGCGTCAGCCGCGTCCCTTCCATGAAGTTGAAAATGGTCACCGGGGTGTAACGGAACTTCTCGCAGGCAGCCCGCGTGGTTTCCACATCCCGGTTCTTCAGCTCCGGGCGGCGGGCGATCTGCTCCTTCGTATGCCGTTGCATGAAGGGGAAGTCCAGGGCCCACCAGGCGATGCCAAGGAAGGGCACCCAGACCAGCTGTTTTTTGAGGAAGAACTTGAGCAACGGGATGCGGCTGTTCAGCGCATGCTGAATGGCGGGAATGTCGGTCCAGCTCTGGTGATTGCAGGTCACGAAGTACCAGTGCTCCCGGCTAAGACCCTCGGCGCCACGGACGTCCCACTCAATCGTATGGAGAACATCAGCCAATACATTGTTGAATCCGATCCAGAACCAGGCAATACGGTTAAGAACAATGGTGCATCCCTTGCGGACAGGAGCCAACGGGATCACCAGTTTGATAATGGCGAAAACCATCAGAATCGGGAAGAGCCATAGGGTGTTCAGTAGAACAAGCAGGATTGCAAGCACACCTTTGACTGGTGCAGGCAAGAGGCTGAGCATTGAGATGTATCTCCGCAATACTAATCAGGGCGGTTATCCGGGGTGGAGTCAGCCTTCGTCGGCGTCTGCACCATCCGCACCACCATCTGGCAGCAGTGCTTCTTCGTTACTGGCGGCGGCCAGCTTGTGCAACGCCTTCTGGCTGTTTTTCTGAACACTGCGGAACTTGTCGTCGTAGTAGTTCAGATTGTTGTAACGGATCATGCTCCGGATTTCTTCCACATAATCCTCGCCCCGCTCGGAATAGCCAAGCAGGCCTGCGGCCAGGCTTGTACCACTGGCAAGCTCGCCGTTGTTGCGGGCCTTGAGACGGATATCCCTGAGCGGCTGGTAGGTGGAGTGGCGGTTCAGGTTCTGAATGTAGGAGCGCACCGACTGGAAGGGCGATTCGAAATCCGCCACTTCATGGCTGGCGCCCTCAATCCGGCTCTGGGGCACAATGCCGCAGCCTTTGGAAAAGCACCACTGGCCAAACAGGTTGTTACCCCGGCGGGCAAAGCGGGAGGTGCCCCAGGCGGATTCGTTGGCCGCCTGTGCCATCACAAGGGAGGGTGGAATCACATCGAGACGGTTCTCCAGGCGACGGAACATGTCCGGGCTGCCTGGCTCCTCATCGACCCGCAGGCGCTCCGCCTGCTTTTCCAGCCAGGTGAGCTCGGATCTGGTGAGTTCGTCCTTGTCTGAAAGGCTTTGCAAATACTCACGCTCGATCAGGATGCGGGAGTTAGCCAGTACAATGCGCGGGTAAAGAAACGAGAAAAACGCTGCCTTCTTTTCAGTGGTGTCACTGTAGGCGGAGAAATCCGGTAGATCCTCTCTGGCCCAACGGGGCAGGGGCGGTAGCTCGGACAGCGCGACATCGCTATCCCCATTGTGGTTAGAGTCCGGCTCCGGCGTATGCACGGCTCCCCAGAAGCCAAAAACCACCATCGGAAAAATCAGCATCAACGCCCGTATACCAGAAGACATAAAACCTCTCGTTCTAATCGACATGCCAGGGATTATAACAGGTTGTACGGCAGTGTCGCCCGAGCGGTTTGGTGCTGGTCAGTCTGGCAGACGGGTAGCCATCAGCAGCCCCAGCATTTCTTCATCGCCATTGGTCTGCTGCAGCTGCAGGAAGAACTGGTCATGGTCAGCGGTAAAAAAACCACCCATTGTCAGTGTACCGTCGGTAAACGTGGCCGTTCCGTCGTTGCTTGCGCTATAGGCAAGAGAGAGATTACCCGGTGACTGAGCCTGTGGCGCAGTGACGGTTTCCATATCCACCTGATGGATAACATCCAGCCTGCGGCCCTCCAGGCGGGCACTGCCTGAGGATTCAATTACCAGCAGGGCGTTGTCGAAATGGGCCAGCCGGTTGCTGGAGGGAGACATGGCCAGGCCGGCTCCCTGCAGGCGGTAGCGACCGCTTGTTGGTGGTGAAGTGTTGGCCCGTTCCGCAGCCAGCATCAGACCATCACCAATGGCATTGGTGTCCAGGTTAAAGCCCATCAGGGTGCCATCCGGTGTCGACGCACCAATGGCGATATCGGGGATTTCATCCGTGCCAGAGGCGCTGTCCCTGTCCAGATTCAGGCGGCCGTTATTGACGATCACATTGCCCTCGTTGGGGTCATAGACCCGCGACGGGCGTTCGCTGATCACCCAGCTGGCGTCCCGCAGGCCGGGATTGTCCGCCGGGGTGGACAGGGTGACAGCCCCGGAACTGCCGCGGCTAAGCGTGGTTGTGGCCATGGCCTGGGTAACCGTCTGGCCGCTGATCTGCCAGCTCCCGATTCCGCTTTCCACCTCCATGGGCCGGGTTTCGTCACCCATGCGGGTAGTCAGGTAAACCACGTTATAGTCGCGGCCATCCAGGGTTGCCCGGTCGAAGCCTTCCTGGCGCAGCAGGTTGATTTCAAACACCGACAGGTATTGGTCTTCCAGTGTACGTTCCCGTTTCAGCTCGCCGCTTTCAGATCGCAGTTCAATGGCCTTGCCGGCAGTGAAGTATCCGCTGAGCACCCGGTCTGGCTGCTCGCTGCCGCCGCCGGTATAGGCGTCCAGGTAATAGGGATTGCGGGTCCAGCCGATGATCTCGGAACTTCCCCGGCCGGTAATGCTCTGGAACAGTGCGCGTCCGGCCAGCAGCCGGATATCGTCTTCCAGGGTTGCGGCACCGGGAGAGGAGGAGTGGGTGTTCAACTGCCAGTCGGAACGATCGAAAAATTCATTGTCGTTTCTGTGGACCAGTGTTTTTCGGTCATAGGGAATATCACTGGCCAGTGAGGTCACACGGATATTGAACGCATCGAAGGAGGTCAGCGTCAGGCCGGGATAGACGTAGCCGGTGCCATTTTCGTCGGTAACTGTTTCTTCCCGGGCAATGCGCACGCCCCATTGGCCGGAGCCGGCAAGGCTGGGCTCCCGGAAGGTCTGGCCCAGCTCCACCCCCCAGAACACAGAGTGATAATCTGCGGAACTGGCTTCGATCTTGCCCGACGAATCCTCGCCCAGCAAGGCATAGTTCGCCATGGAGGACACATAGCGGGCAAAGTCGCCCCTCTCCTCCAGGGCCGTCAGTGCGCCCTGAACACCCAGATTTCCGGCAATATCAATCTCAAAATCATGCACCTGGTCGGCGAGGGTGGCCCAGACATATTTGTTCAGGCACAGGGTGCTGTCGGTGTCGTTCACGCAGTCCATGATCTGGCCGAACTCGCCGGAGGTATAGTTGCCCAGGGCCTTTGCCACCAGGTATTCGGAGAACGGATTGACCTTTACATCCCGGTCCGCATCCGCTGCCAGGGCGCGCATGCGGGTGTTGCCGTAGGTTGCCTCAATGAGCACGTCCGGACCCTGGGGCAGGCCTTCCTCAAAGGTGATAACCGTGCGCCCGGTCTCTTCCGTACGGGAGCGCGTGTCTACAGAGGCAAGGTTGCGGAGAGACTGATCTGTCCGGTAAACGGTGACAGTATCCGGTGTCACTATCCGGAGGTTGCGACGGGTCAGCTCACCGTCTGGTGCCACCGATTCCGGCACTTCCATGGTGACCCGTACTTCGTTTCGCTCAAGACCCGAGGAATTACTGGAGTCGCCGGTGGTGCCAGAGGTGAAATCGTCGTTGGCATTCTTGGCTGGTGGGAAGCTGTTTTCGCTGTTCCTTGCTTCATCAATAGCATCATCCCCGCCTCCGCACCCGCCGGTGAGCGCCATTGTGGAGACAGCTGTAAAGGCTAACAGGGCCCGTTTGGTTGATTGCAAAAAAAGGTTGTCCATGCCAGATAAACCATTCCCGGAGCGTGAGCGGACAGTTTATCAAGTTGGCAACGGGCAAAGAGTGAGGCAGGGCACGAATTCGTGGGGTGGTTACCCCGCCGCCATGGCGGCGGGGCCGGATTTCCAGGGTGTTCAGGGATGGATCAGAAGAAGATCTTCATACCAGCCAGCACACCTTCATCCAGGTTGAGGTCGCCACGGCCCTCAAAGTTGGTATTGAGATAGCGGTAACCGGCAAAGAGCTCGGCGTTACGGATTACGCGGTAGCTGGCCCGCAGCTCCAAGCTGGTCATGTCATCGGAATCACCGAAGGACAGGATGCTCGGCGCGTAATGGAGACCGCCGGTGAACGACAGGCCGGGCACGTCGGGCACATTTACCGTGGCGAACCCGCCCAGGGCAACCGCACCGCCGTCAGCAGGGTCATCTTCCCAGCCGATGGCGCGCACACCAATGCCCGCGGTGGTAGGGAGGTTGCCAAGTGCCGTGCGGCCCTGGGCGTGGAAATCCACGTTGCCGATGTGGCGACTGCCTTCGTGGTAGGTATAGCCGGTACCGACCTGGATGTCAGAATTGGTTTCGAAGAAATTTACCTGGCCCTTGACGGAGTCGTTGGTCAGGCTCAGATCCGCATCGGCAGCGTATAAAGGGGCTGCCGCAAGGGACAGAACGATCAAAGGAATACGGTACGCTTTCATTCTTCTACCTTCTCATTGATTGAATGTAACCGGATCGGGCTTCATTTGGCCGAATGGTAACGGGCCGGCACAGGTGTCTCAACTTAAAACGGGTTAAGGGGCGGTTAATACGGGCCTTCAGTGGGTGGTGGTATCACCGCCCTGATCGAGATCCTCGGGTGACACGTTCTCGGCTGGTACACGATATTCCTCGTTGGCCCAGGCGCCCAGATCAATCAGCTTACAGCGTTCGGAGCAGAAAGGGCGGAAAGGATTGTTCTCATTCCATTCCACGGATTTCCTGCAGGTGGGGCATTCTACGTTCATGGTGGCCTTGTGGGGTTGTTCAGGTGGATGCGGACGCTTTGCAGTATTGTTCCAGAACCGCCCGCAACATTTCAATATTGACAGGTTTGGCCACAAAGGAATCCATACCCGCTTCGCGACAGCGCTCCTCGTCCTTTTCCATGGCACTGGCGGTCAGTGCCACCACAGGAACCCGGGGGCGGTTGTGGGATTTCTCCCATTGGCGTAGACGCCGCGTGGCCTCGAATCCATCCAGTCGGGGCATGATGCAGTCCATGAAAATCACGTCAAACGGATGCCACTGCCACAGGCTGGACGCCGCTTCACCATCATTGGCTGTCATCACGTCACAGCCCAGCTTCTCCAGCAGTCTGCGCGAGAGCGTGCGGTTCACCGGGTTATCTTCCACCAGCAGAACTTTCATGCGGCCACAGGGTAGCTCCTGGCGTCGGGTGTTGTCGCTGACCGCCTGCAGGGAAAAACGCGTGAGGAACCGGCGTTCTTCCTTGGCGGCATCCGCAAACAACTGATGCAGAATCGGTGTCAGACAGGACTCCCGCAGTGACTTGCTCAGGAAGGCATCGGCACCCGCCTGCCGGAAATGCTCCGCATCGCCCCGCTGGGGATTGGAAGACAGAATCAGCAGCCGGGTATGGCTCCATTCCGGGTTGCTGCGAATCTGGCGGCACAGCAGATCGCTGTCCATATCGGGTACGAATCCGTCCAGCACGATGGCGTCAAAGGGTTCGTGGTTATCCGAGGCCAGGCGCACCGAGGTCAGTGCCTCGCCGGCGGATTTCACCGCTTCAATGTCAAGCTCGTGGCGCGAGAGCATTTCCAGGGTAATCTTGCGGGACAGCTCGTAGGAGTCCACCACCAGAATGCGCTTGCCCCGGATCATGCTGGTATCCGGCCGGCTGCGGCCAGTGCTCTCCGTGGCGACCGGCAGGGAGAGCTCCATCCAGAAAGTGGAGCCTTCGCCGGGTTTGCTTTCCAGATCCAGGGAGCCGTTCATGAGGTGCACCAGCTGACGGCAGATAGTCAGCCCCAGGCCCGCGCCCGGGAGCTGGCGCTGAAACCGCTGGCCGAGCTGGACATACGGCTCATACACCAGAGGGATGTCCTCCGGATTTATACCCACTCCGGTATCCTCAACCGCGATCCGAAGCCGCACGTTGTCATCCCTGCGGCCGAGCACTTCAATGCTGATCAGCACGTGGCCGGAGTCGGTAAACTTGATGGCGTTGGAGGTCAGGTTCAGCAGAACCTGCCGCAGCCGCACCGGGTCGCCCCTCAACACCCAGGGCAGGTTCTCGTCGATGCGCAGCTCCAGTGCCAGGCCTTTCTCCCGGGCCCGGGCGCCCAGCATGTGCACCAGATCATTCAGGGTATCCCGCAGGTCAAACGGAATATCCTCCAGCACCAGCTTGCCGGCCTCCATGCTGGAAATATCCAGCAGGTCGTTGATGATGGACGACAGGCTCTCGGACGCATTCAGCAGGGTGTGGACATACTCGCGCTGGTCCTGGTCCAGGGGAGTGTCTGACAGCAGGTTGGCGTAGCCCAGAACCGACTGCAGAGGAATCCGTAGTTCATGGCTGACATTGGCCAGGAACTGGTTCTTGGCGTGGTTGGCCCGCACCGCTTCATCCCGCTCATCCTGCGACTGAATCGAAGTTTGCCGCAGCGAGCGGGTATCTTCCAGCAACTGCAGGCGCATGGTGTTCAGAGCCTGTTCCAGCTCACTGAGCTCATCCCCGCGCTTGGGTGGTTTGCGACGAAGCTTCAGCGGCTCAATCAACGCATCCAGGTTCAGCCGTGCGGCATAGTCGGAAATGGTTTCCAGATGCCGCGACAGGGTGAGCCGGACGATAACGAGAAGCCCCAGGGTACCGAGCATCACAATCATCGACTGGAACAGCAGCGTCAGCAGCGCACGATCCATCAGCTCGTTGTAGACCGTCTCCACCGACGACGTCACCGTCAGGGTTCCCATAGCCTCGGGATTATCGATAGACGCACGGTTGAAAACCAGGGGGAAAGACTGACTGATCACCCGGCCATCCGGATAGGTGCCGGTACTGAACTCCTGACCGCTGCGAGTGATTACCCGGGCGTGCTGGATAACGGGGATGGCGCGCATGTCATCGAGGCTGTTGGCCACCTCACTGAAGTTCATCAGCCACAGGTTGTTGCTCATGGAACCTGAAACCAGCTCTGCCGCACGCTCCTGGGTACTGCGAAGCTCCTGTTTGCGGCGCTCGAACTCGCCAATCATCTGCACGCCCGTTGCTGCCAGCGACAGAATAAGACTGAACAACAGAACGTAAACCAGCAGCCTGGCAGCCAGTGGCCGTACACCTATTCGTCTGAATAACCGGATCGGAGGCAAGGCACGCATTCCCTGTGTCGAAAAAACAACCGATCTGCAGTTTAACAGACCGTTAGCACTTCGACACGTTCCTGTGAATCGTCATGAACAAAGCGAAAACGCACATTCAGATCATAAAGATGCGCACCGTAAATCCGCACTTCATCCCGGCCTCGCCGGAACGACGGCCGAGGATCGTAACTCACCACATCCTCAATCAGCCCCCGCAAATCGGGATACCGCGCCGCCGGCAATTCCGAAAGCTGCTGCTCTGCCTCCGCCAGAAAAACCACCGGCAACCGCTCCGTCGGCGCCGAATCCGCCCAGCCCAACGAAGCCTCCGGCACCGAATCCGCAAACGGCAGATACGGTTTGATATCCAGAACCGGCGTACCGTCAATCAGGTCATGATCGCTGATCCGCAGAACCAGCCGCCCGTCATCATCCCTGCCAAGCCCCTCATTCCGCACCACCGACAGCCCCAGGCTGTTAGGCCGGAACGGCGACCGACTGGCGAACACCCCGATCTTTTTATTCCCCCCCAACCGCGGAGGCCGAACCACCGGCCGCCACTCCGCCCGTACCGCCTCATGAAACTGAAACGTCAGCCACAAATGACTCGCCGTCTCCAACCCCCGAAATGCATCCTCCCGGTCAAACGGCGGCTGAATGATTAACTCGGCATGGGCAAACCGGGTCAGCCCGGGCTGGCGGGGCACCCCAAACTTGTCACGGAAACAGGAACGGGTAATGGCAATGGGTGTTAGCGTTAAAGCCTCAACGGCAGGACGAGAAGGATGACGACTCATTTTTCAGACAACTCCGAGGTAGAGCTTTGCGGGTGGGGGCCCTTGCCGGGAATGTCTTCGGCCAGCGACGGCCGAAGTCAAGCGCACAAGGATGTGCTCGTAGCGGTTCCCGGCAAGGGCCCCCACCCGCGAAGCTCGGCCAGAAAAACACCAGATTCAAAACTCGAACACCGATCAGTAGGGCCGCTCAATACTGCCAGAAAAAAACAACTCAATCCGCAAAACCAACGAAGCCCGATCCTTGAAACTCTCATCCCGCGGAAACTCCAGCGCCGGAATCACCTCCCCAAACAACCAGTCCCCATACAACCGATACCGATAAGTCACGTCCGCAAACACCGACGTCGTCCGCCAGCCGGGCCGGCTTTCCCCCAGAACACCCAGCCGAGGATTCAGAGTAGACCGGTTATTCAGCCGTTTGTAAAAATTCGCCGTCTGGGAAAGCTCAAACTTGCGCTCATCGTGAACCCACTCAACCTCTGAAGACACCAGCGTATTCCAGCCATTCCCCAGATCCCGCCCCGCGCCAAACCACGACCGCGTGCCCCAGCCATCCTGGTGGAAATAATACACCCGCTGCTCTACCGCCAGCTTCCAGTCCTCGCCCGGCTGCCAACTCTTCTCGGCTTTCGCACGCCAGAAAGCGTCCGGTGGCAGCCGCAGCCGAACACCCACATCATTGCTCAGATTGATTGCATCACCGACGCTGGCCAGATAACGAAAGGCACCTGTTGCCTGGGTCTCGCTGCGCTCACTCTCCGTCAGTTGCCGGCTTCGCCGCCGCTCCGAGAGGGGGATCAGTTCATCGCTCTCACTCTCGATGACCAGCCGCAGCTTTTCCTCTGTAGTCGGAATATCCAGCCGGAACCGCGCCTCCGGGTCAAACTGGGCCGGGTCGCCATATTCAGACTCGGTGGCAAAACCCACCCGAAGATAGCTCTCATTATCCGGCAACGCCTGGCTGCTGCCAGACAGCGTACGGTCCGCCCACTCACCAAGAGCCTGGACCCTATTGCCCTGGGTGCGCTCCTGGGTCAGAACCCAGTTGCTGAACTCCAGCCAGTAAGAATCCCTGGGCTCGGCCCAGAATTCGTCGGGGGAAAAAGTAAAAAACGAAGGTGGCAGGCTTTCAGGCGCCAGCGTGCTCTCCACTTCCGGGTCAACAATGGAGAACAGCGCTTCCTGTGCTGCGGACATGCCGGGGGCTGCCGCAAGCAGGGCGGCATATACACGGAAATGGCTGCGGAAAAAACGACGGATGCTAGCGGTCAAAGGCCACCAGGAACTGCTTGTGTAACTCGTCAACGCGGTGTTCAACCTCACTTACGGGCCGGTTATTGTCCACTACCTCATCAGCCTTCTGCAGCCGCTTGTCCCGGGGGATCTGGGCATCAATAATTCGCTGGACCTGGTCACGGAGATTATCATCCCTGGCCATGGTCCGTTCAATCTGAACGTCGACCGGCACATCCACCACAACCACCTTATCAACCAACTGGTGCTGGTCTGTTTCCAGCAGCAATGGTGACACCAGCAACACATAGGGCAGGGCATAGTCCACCGGGCGCAACTGACGAACCAGCTCCTCGCGAATCACCGGGTGCAACAACCCCTCCAACCAGGCCCGCTCCTCCGGCGCATCAAACACCACCTGCCGCAACGCAGCCCGATCCAGCCCACCATCCGGATGCAGGATATCCTCACCAAAATGCTCCGCAATCTTCTTCAGAGCCGGCGTGCCAGGCTCAACAACCTCGCGGGCAACGTCATCGGCATCCACCCAGTGCACACCCCGGGCGCCGAACATCCGCGCAACCGTCGATTTTCCCGAGCCTATGCCACCGGTAAGGCCAACAACAGCCATTAAACCTCCGAAATTGATTCCAAGTTGTCGGGGTTGTCGGATTACGCTTCGCTAATCCGACCTACCGCCATGGTTCCTGTAGGTCGGATTAGGCGAAGCCGTAATCCGACAACCCAACTCCAACTAAACCCCCAGATACGAATACCAAGCCGCCAAAATCTCCGCCCCAAACCAAAGGCAAAGCAACCCCGCCGCCGCCAGATACGGCCCGAACGGAATCGGCACCTCACGCCCATGCTTGCGGAACACCATCAGGCTGATCCCCACAACCGCGCCAACCAGGGACGACAACAGAATAACCGCAGGCAACATCTGCCACCCCAGCCAGGCCCCCAGTGCCGCCAGCAGCTTGAAATCCCCATGCCCCATACCTTCCTTGCCGGTCACAAGCTTGAACAGCCAGTAGATCGACCAGAGCGACAGGTAACCCGCAACAGCGCCCCAGAAGGCGCTGTTAAAGTCAGTGAGCACACCAAAGTAATTCAGAACCAGGCCCAGCCACATCAGCGGCAGCGTTATGCTATCCGGTAACAGCTGGGTGTCAAAATCAATTACCGTCAGCGCAATCAGTGCCCACACCAGCAGCAACGCCCATAACGCCGCAGCCGTCGGCCCCATGACAAGAACGGTCACCACGGAAAACAGCGCCGTCACCGCCTCAATAATCGGATAGCGCGGCGAAATGCCGGCCTTGCAGGAAGCGCACTTGCCACCCAGTACCAGATAACTGATCACCGGAATATTCTCCCAGGCACGAATCCTGTGGCCGCAGGAAGGGCAGGTGGACGCGGGCTTTGAAAGCGTGATCGCCTCTTCCTCTTTTTTCCTCTGCCCGTCAGGAAGCTCAAGAAACTCCTCACACTGGCAACGCCAGTCCTGCTGCATCATTTTGGGCAGTCGCAGGATAACAACGTTGAGAAAACTGCCGATGCAGAGGGAGAAAAGGGTAACCGCGGTGTAGAGAAGCCAGGGAGTGTCGAGGAGGGGAGCTAGGTTTGGCATTGCTTGTCCGAGGTTGGGGAGTTTAGCGAGGGCTTGTTGTTGGATGACGGCTTCGCCTAATCCAACCTACGTGAGAGTGCTGCTGCCGAATCGTAGGTCGGATTAGGCCCAAAGGGCCGTAATCCGACAAGAAGAACCAGACAAATCAAACCACCTGACCCATCTGGAAGATCGGCAGGTACATACCAATAATGAGGCCACCCACCAACACACCAAGAACCGCCATAATCATCGGCTCCATCAGGGCAGTCAGGTTATCAACCATATCGTCAACAACCCCTTCATAATGGTCAGCCACCTTCTCCAGCATCTCATCCAGGTTACCGGACTCCTCGCCGATAGCGGTAAGCTGCACCGCCATTACAGGGAATACACCAGTGGTTTTCATCGAAGCCTGTAGCTGGGTACCGCTGGATACATCGTCCTTGATCTTCATTACCGCATCGCGATAAACCGCATTACCGGTGGCGCCAGCAACCGAATCCAGGGCGTCCACCAAGGGGACGCCGGAAGCGAATGTCGTCGAGAGCACCCGACCAAACTTCGCAACGGCTGATTTGTCCAAAATTTCGCCCACCACGGGAAGCTTCAGCACATATTTGTCGACAAGATCGGAAAACTTCAGGGATTTTTTCTTGGCCTCCTTGAAGAGAAATACCGCGCCGACGATGCCAAGGAGGACAATGAACCACCACTGCTGCATCCATTCCGATATCCCGATAATAAACTGGGTAAACACTGGCAAATCTGCACCAAAGCCCTGGAATAGGCTCTCAAACTGAGGCACAACCTTAACCAGCAGGATGGCGGTAACCACAATCGCAACCACAATGACCGCAATAGGGTAGGTCATGGCCTTCTTGACCTTTTTCTTGAGAGTTTCAGTTTTCTCAAGATACATTGCTATGCGGTCAAGCATCTGCTCAAGCGCGCCGGCCTTTTCGCCGGAGTCCACCAGGTTGCAATAAAGGTTATCAAAATACTTGGGATGGCGACGCAGAGCGTTAGCAAAACTAGTACCCGACGCCACATCGTTGCGAACAGCAGCAATCAGTTCCTTCAATCCCTGGTTTTCCAATCCATCCGTCACGATGTCAAAGCTCTGAACCAGTGGTACACCCGCTTTCATCATCGTCGCCATCTGCCGTGTAAACATGGCAATATCAAACGGCGTGATTTTCTTGCTGCCCCCAAACAACGGCTTGGGCTTCTTCTTCACTTTATCCGGGATAATGCCCTGCTTGCGCAGCTGCGCTTTTACCAGTGCAAGGTTGGTACCGGACACTTCACCCTTGGACTTGTTGCCCTTGCGGTCTTTACCTTCCCAGACGAACGCCTGAAGTTTCTCTGCTTTTTCTGCCATGCTTAATCCTTCGTCACGCGGTTGGCTTCCTCAAGGCTGGTCACGCCCTCAATCACCTTCTTGAGGGCAGACTGGCGCAAGTTCGGGAAGCCTTCGGCCTGTGCCTGCTTTGCAATTTTAATGGAGCTGGCTTCCTCCATAATCATGTTCGCCAGTTCCTCAGTAATCTTGACCACCTCGTAAATACCGACGCGGCCTTTGTATCCTCCATTGCATTTATCACAGCCCTTGGGGCGGTACAACGTGAACCCTGTATCAATTTGTTCCTGTGTGAACCCCTCCTCCAAAAGCACGTCCTTGGGCACCTCGAAGGGTTGCTTGCAAGAAGGGCACAGCCGCCGGCCCAATCGCTGGGCAATGATCAAGCTGACCGACGTGGCGATGTTGAATGCCGGCACACCCATATTCATCATGCGGGTCAGCGTTTCTGCTGCGCTGTTGGTGTGCAGAGTGGACAATACCAGATGGCCTGTTTGCGCGGCCTTGATGGCAATGTTGGCGGTTTCCAGATCCCGGATCTCGCCCACCATGATGATGTCCGGGTCCTGGCGCAGGAACGCTCTCAGTGCTTCCGCAAAACCCAGCCCGACCCTGTTGTTCACGTTAACCTGGTTAACGCCTTCCAGGTTGATTTCAGCAGGATCTTCCGCTGTGGAGATATTGCGCTCCGGAGTGTTCAGGATGTTTAGGCCCGTATAGAGAGAAACCGTCTTACCGGAACCCGTTGGCCCGGTCACCAGAATCATCCCCTGCGGCTGTTCAAGAGCATCCATGTACAGCTTCTTCTGCTCTTCCTCGTAACCCAGAACATCAATGCCAAGCTTGGCCTGGCTCGGGTCCAGAATCCGGAGCACAATCTTTTCGCCCCAAAGGGTCGGCAGGGTATTCACCCGGAAGTCGATCGCCTTGGTCTTGGACAGCTTCATCTTGATGCGGCCATCCTGGGGTACCCGGCGTTCGGAAATATCCAGTTGCGCCATGATCTTTATACGAGCAGAAATCTTTGGCGCCAGTTTGATGGAAGGGCGGGACATTTCCTTAAGTATGCCATCTGTCCGGTACCGAACCCGGTAGGTTTTTTCGTATGGCTCGAAGTGCACATCCGATGCACCGCCTCGGATGGCATCAAGAAGCATCTTGTTCACATACTTAACAATCGGCGCATCATCGACATCTGTGGCCGCCACAACGGCATCGTCTTCCTGCTCGCCGCCCTCAGTCTCCACACCCTCCAGGTCGGCATCGTCCAGGTCGCCCATGGAGCTGTCCTGGGATTCGAGGTACTTGTCAATGGCGGTCCTGAGTTTGGCATCGTCCACCAGGATAGCGTCTGTACTGAGACCGGTATTGAATTTGATCTCATCCAGCGCCTGAATATTGGTAGGGTCGGAAACCGCGATAAACAGCCTGTTCCCGCGCTTGTATAGTGGCAGAGCGTTGTGCTTACGGATCAGTTTTTCGTCGACCACCTTCTCCGGCATCATTTCCGGCAGAAATGCGCTGAGGTCCAGTACCGACACCCCGAACTCCATGGCAGCCGAAAAGGCCAGTCCACTGCTGTTAGCCAGCTCGTTCTGAACAAGATAGGTAATAAGCGGAATCTTGTTCTGGGAAGCTTGAATAAAGGCATCTTTCGCCGTCGCCTCGTCCAGAAGGCCATCTTCGACAAAGCGCCGGGCGAGCCCTGTCAGCGTCACGTTGGAATTATTGGTAGCCATAGAGGATTTAAGAATGCCGCCTAAGTTGCTGAAATTTTGTCAGGTGTGAATTAACCAGAGTTTAGATGGATGGGATGGGTTTGGAAAGTCGGTGTTTTGTATGGCAGAGGTGACCAAAAGCGTCACTGGCTGACGAGTAAAGGCACTTCAGGCTTGAATCGGCTACGTAGGTTTTGAAGACATGCGGCTTCTTAGGTTCTTGATATGAAACCAGAAATTAACATTATATTGCATTTGGCACGCACGATGCATGCTTCTGGACAGGCTGCTCCATCGGAGTGTGACTGACGAAATTTTGGAGATAAATTATGAAAAAAGCTCAACAGGGTTTTACTTTGATCGAACTGATGATCGTTGTAGCGATCATTGGTATTCTGGCGGCGGTTGCTATTCCGGCTTATCAGGACTACACCATTCGCGCTAAGGTTACAGAAGGGCTAGGGTTAGCCTCTGCTGCCAAAACTGCTGTGTCGGAGTACTATGCTTCCCAGGGGTCTCTGCCTGCTGACAATGATGATGCAGGCCTGGCCGGCGCTACCGACTACGAAACAGATTACGTAGATAGCATCACAGTTACTAGTGGTGTTGTGGAAGTGAATTTTGACGACACGTTGGGTGGCGATGTGACGGGCACTGCGGACAGCGTTTCGTTTTATCCGACGCAGAACACAGCGGGCGCTGTACAGTGGAAGTGTGCTGCCGGTACTGGTGGTACCTATACTACACCAACTGGCAGTAACGCGATTGCTACCAAGTACTTGCCCTCAAACTGCCGCTAATAGCGCAGGTTGATCTAAGAGAAGCCTCAGCAGAGGCTTCTCTTATTTCCGACTATGACAAAATTCAGGATTTTCGTAGCTAGTCTGGTTTTTCTGGCAGCTTGCTTTGCGTCAAGCTTATTTATTTATCCCTCCGAAACATCGTATCTAGACGATGAAGTGAATCTAGCTCCTTTGCGTTCACTTGACGAAGACCCGTCTCAGTTTGCTTATCTAGTGACAAATAATCAGTCTGGTTTGCTTGGGCGGCCCGTATCAATGGCTTCCATAGGATTGGACGTATTCCTTTTCGACTTCTCGTATAAACAGTTTAAAATTACAAATGCTGTAATCCATTTGATCAATTCGATGTTAGTGGGGTGGCTCTCTTTTCTATTGTTTTCATGGTTTTCGGTTTCAAAAAAATACTCTTTACTGCTCGCCCTGTGTACTACTGTTTTTTGGCTTATCCTTCCGATCCATGTATCAACTGTAATGTATCCAGTACAACGCATGGCGCAGCTCAGTACTATATTTGTTTTATTAGGGCTTACTCTGTATGGGGCTGGACGAACCTTACTGCTCCATAAGGGAAGGAGTCGTGCAGGGATTGTTCTTATCTTAACTGCTCTTCTTGTATGTCTTCCGTTGGGGCTGTTTTCAAAAGAAAACGCGATTCTTCTTTTGCCACTGATGTTTTTAATTGAAATTACCTTTTTTCGCAACGACCCCAGTGTCAGCGGTCGAAGAATACGAGTAGCCTGGACAGCGGGAGCCTTTATATCGGTAATTTTTCTAGCGATCTTCTGGACGCAGATTGTTAGTTACATTAATGCGGATTACAGGGATCGGTTGCCTTATCAAAGTCTGTTGACTCAATCACGTATCCTGTTTTCGTATCTTCAGGAGATAGTTTTTCCTTCTAATTCGAGGTTTGGATATTTTCATGATGACATTGCGGTGTCAGAAAGTTTATTTGAGCCTATTCAAACTTTATATGCTGTTTTGGCAGTGGTAATAATATTAGCGATATCCATATATGGCGTGCTATTAAGACGCTCTATAGTAGCCTTCGGGATTTTGTTCTTTTTTATTGCTCATGCATTGGAGTCCAGCATACTTCCACTTGAGCTCTATTTTGAGCATCGAAACTATCTCCCTAGCGTTGGGGTAGTTATCGCATTGGTCGCCTCAGGCTATTTTATATCCAAAAAAATAAATTCAGAGCCATTAGTGGCATTTTTCTTTATAGGGTTCTTGGCGATTACAGCATTTATTTCCGTGGAACGAAATATTATCTGGAATAGTCCGGATGTCGGGATTGCTCTTAGTGAATTGAACCACCCGGACTCGCCCAGATCGATCGCTGCGTTTGCGATTTTTCAGGCGGAAGCTGGATTCTATGAATCCTCATTAAGAAATTTGGCAAGAATACAAGAGCTCAGTCCTTCCCTTTATGCCGCAGTGGAAGTCCAAAAACTATACGCAACTTGTGTTAATCGATTCCCCATAACTGAGAAAGATGTTTCTTTTTTCAACAGAAAATTTAGTGTAGGGTCATCTCAATATTTCAATCAAGGGCTTTCATCATTGACAGTAGCATTCGAGTCTGGTCGTTGCGCAACGTTCGAGCCGTCAGCACTGGTTGCACTCTCTAGGTCATTTCTTGGCAATCCAATGGTTCCCGCAAGCACCCATAAGCGTATGGGAGAGCTAATGCTAGCTGGCAACGAAAGGCTGAGGGGGATTGAACATTTGATGTTAGCGTGGAGAGCGGAACGGTTAGATGTTCGGTCTTCTATTCTACTGTTTGAACTATTGCTTAGCCATGAACAATATGACAGGGCAGAGGTCATGATTAAAAAGCTGGATGCAGCGGTTGATGAAAGTGGCGTAGATAGTTGGGAAGCTGTTTACTCACAGGCGAAAGGTTATTTACAGTCAGTTAGATAGCATAGCTTTGAATGTTAATATAGGTAACATTTTTTAGACGAAGCAGTTTGAGAGTTTAACACCTATATAGGAAACTAGTGTGGAATCTAGCGTATCGATAGTAATTCCGGCGAAAAATGAGGCACGAAGCATAGGCAGGCTTGTCAGGCAGATTCTGGAGGGTGGTTGGGCGAACGAAGTGCTCGTAATTGATGATGGCTCTTCAGATGGTACGGGATCAATTGCAAAGGAGCAGGGTGCGGATGTTATCTGGCACCCCTATTCCAAGGGTAACGGTGCTGCAGTTAAAACCGGTGCGCGAATTGCCTCCGGTGAGGTTCTTATTTTTATGGACGCTGATGGTCAGCATCAACCGAAAGACATTCCGCGGCTTTTGTCTCAATTAAGTGACGGATATGACATGGTAGTCGGTGCCAGAGCCAGTGACGGACAAGCCAGCTTCGGGAGAGGCTTGGCAAACAGTTTTTATAACCTTCTTGCCAGTTATATGACAGGACAAAAGGTGCAGGATCTCACATCAGGCTTTAGAGCCGTTCGAAGAGAAAAGTTTTTACAGTTTCTGAATTTGTTGCCCAACGGCTTCTCTTATCCTACAACTTCAACAATGGCATTCTTCAGAGCAGGTTATGCAGTTGGGTATCTACCCATCGATGCTCCTAAGCGAATTGGTAAAAGTCATATAAAACCCATTCGAGATGGCATTCGATTTCTTTTAATAATTTTTAAAATTGGTACGCTTTACTCACCATTGAAATTGTTTGTGCCGATTTCTTTTTTTCTCTTTATCTGCGGACTTTCTTACTATGGGTTTACTTACCTCACTATGGGTAGGTTTACCAACATGAGTGCACTGATGCTCACGACCTCCTTGATAGTATTTATGGTGGGGCTGGTTTCGGAGCAGATTACCACTTTAATGTATAAGGATAGTGATTGATAAGTGGCTAGCGGAGCGCATCAAACTAGAGATAAAAAGCCTCGCCTCTTGGTTTTAGCTTCAACCTACCCCCGTTGGGCAGGTGATTATGAGCCTGGTTTCGTCCACGAACTTTCCAAGCGATTGACTCCCCACTTCACGGTTCGCGTGTTGTGTCCCCACGCCAGATGGGCAGCAGTGCGGGAAGATCTGGATGGCGTGGAGGTTGTCCGCTTTCGCTATGCCCCATCCTTTATGGAAACACTTGTAAATCATGGCGGAATGCTGCAAAACCTGAAAAAAAATCCCTTCAAAGCTGTATTACTTCCATTTTTTGGAATAATGCAGATTGTCTATACGCTCGTGCAACTGATTCGTTATAAGCCCGATGTCATACATGCGCACTGGATTGTTCCTCAAGGTTTCTGTATCTATTTGGCCAAGGTCCTGACGAGATCTAAAGCCCCCTTTCTGCTTACGTCTCATGGTGCTGATCTTTTCGCCTTGAACGGCCGCCTGTTTCAAATGCTAAAGAGCCTGGTGGTTAGAAACGCAAGTTTCGTTACGGTCGTTAGTCAAACGATGATAGGAAAAGTTCGTGATCTAGGGGCCAACGGAAGACGAGTGCAAGTTGTGCCGATGGGAGTAGATTTGACCAATGTATTTATTCCCTCGAATGACCCAAAGAAAAAATTTGAAATCTTATTTGTCGGCAGATTAGTTGAGAAGAAGGGCGTTAAGTATCTCGTGGAGGCCATGGTAACTGTTGGTGCTTCGTTCCCGAAAGCCCTTCTTCGAATTGTCGGGTATGGGCCAGAGGAGGAGGCGCTCCGCAATCGTGTGGCTGAACTTGGTCTCAGCAATCATATAGAATTTAGTGGCGCAGTGAGTCATGAAAACCTGCCAAAAATGTACCAACGAGCCAATATTTTTGTGGCCCCTTTTGTTGAGGCAGAGGGGGGCGACCAAGAAGGGTTTGGGTTGGTATTGGTCGAGGCCCTGGGCTGCGGGTGCAAATTGGTTGTTACTGAAATGCCGGCTACGAAAGATAGTTTGGACGATGTCAGCGTCGTAAGTATCGTTCCGCAGCGGAATATAGACGCTCTAGCCGCTGCCATTAATTTTCAGCTTGAAAGAGGCGCAGAGCTGCGATGTTTTGAACGATCCCGGCTAGTTAATCGTTTCGACTGGGAATCAATTGCTGACACCTATGCAACTATTCTTAAAGACATTCAGGTCAGCTGATGGACTCCAATTACTACACTACAAAAGAAGCTAGCGAAGGTTCGTTAATCGACTTGGTTATACCTGTCTATAACGGTGCCGCGTTATTGAAGGCCCGAGAACAGGAGCTCTTTGAGTTAGCGGAAAAGAATCCTGACCTGCGCATTTTCGTTGTTGATGATGGGTCTGAGGACGACTTCGCTGGTGCAGTAGAGGCGCTTACAAGGCATCAGCGTGTCATTGCTATTACGCTTTCCGAAAATGGCGGCCGGGCCGTTGCGCGGAATGCCGGAGCGTTTGCTGGTTCAGCACCTTTTATATGTTTTGTGGATGTAGACTGCAAGCCTTGTGAGGATTGGGTGCGGATACTACGGGACGCAGTCAGAAGAGGCCGTCAGTTTGTTTTCGGAAGGGTAGAATGCATAGAGCAGACTTTTTGGAGTCGGTACGTGAACGATGTTTATCGTTCACGTGAAGCTGGAGCCCGGCATGATGGCGCGAATATGTCTTCCCAGATATTCATGGTTCGGCGATATCATTTTGAGAATTGCGGCGGTTTTTTTGAAGGTTACAGATATTATGGCTTTGAAGACCGGGACCTATTTAATCGTTTAGTTGCCAACGAGGGATTGGAGCCGGTTCTGTGCAAGTCGTTAGTGGTTCGGCATGAGCCAGAGATCGGCCCAGATGCAATTTGCAGGAAGATGTACATTGGAGGGAAATATTCAGCTGGTGTCTACGCTGAGAGGTTCCCTACCAGTTATCGTCAATCAGACTATTGGTATTTCGATTTTCGCCAACATGGGCGTGTCTTTGTTGCGGGTCTTGCCATCATGCTTTGTTTATATGAGCCTTTATTAAAACTCCCGGCTGATTTTTATAATAGCAAGCTTTTTCCTTATGTTTTTAGAAAATATACTGCCAAGTTGCTTTTCGCGCTTTGTTTTGCGCGGGGAACCCGAGATTCTTCACGTTAACCCGGGAGTCCGGCTAAGTGCATGATTTGTCGATAATCGTTCCAGTCTTCCGTGATCAGAGCAACCTTAACATCTGCCTTGACGCGATTATCTCTCAAGCGTCGAGCAATTGTGACTCTTTAGAGATCGTTGTCGTCAATAACGACCCCGGAACGAAAATTGAGCTTCCAAATCTACCCTCACTTGAGATAAAAGTAGTCAATTGCCTGACCCCTGGTTCTTATGCTGCGAGGAATACTGGTGCAGATGCCGCAAGAGGGCGTTACCTGATTTTTCTTGATGCGGACTGTGTTCCTGATACTCACTGGCTTGAACAGTGCCTATATTTGGTTTCGCAGCAGGAGGCTCCAGATGTCGTTGGTGGCGAGGTTGATTTTATTGTGTCTGAAAGGCCCTCTGGTATCGAGGCCTATCAGGCGATTGTAGGTTTTGGACAGAAGGAAAATATTCTATTTCGTCGCTTTTCTGCGACAGCCAATTTGTTAGTCCGCAGGGCAGCCTTTCTCGAAACAGGGCCGTTTAATGAAAGATTGCTTTCTGGAGGGGATAGAGAATGGTGTTGGCGTGCTTTTCAGAAAGGTTTTGAAGTCGAATATGATCCCGAGCTGACTGTCCGAACGAACCCCAGGCGCCGGTTCTCACAAGCTCTTGTTCAGACACGTCGGGTAGCCGGGGGCCGTGCGAGGCTATCGACAATACTGGCTGAACATAAGCTTGTTCCTAAAGACTTGCTGGAGCCAGAAAAAGATATTTACGGGAAAATCGGGAAGATTTTTCAGGCATCCCGCTTCTCTTTGGGTTTGAGGCTCCGGGCTTTTCTAGTAGCAATTGTTCTAAAAGTTGTACACGATGTTGAACGAATTAGAGTAAGGCTTGGAGGACAGGCCGAGAGGCGATAACACTATTCGTTGCTCCAATCTGATAATTCAGATATCTGGGGCTTCAAACAATCATCGTATGTTTTGGCCCTATCAGATATCCACCTCATCAAACAACTCCGCCACCTCAACATCCCACCCAAACCTATCTCTCACTCGCTTGCGCATAACATCACTGGCAACCATCTCACCATGAGTGATGTAAACCTTCTCAGGCTTCAACGTGCCAGCCTCAAGCCACTGCAAAATCTCATTATAATCCCCATGGGCAGACAGAGAATCCAGATTATGCACCTCCGCCTTCACCGGCCAGTGCTCGCCATGAATCTTCACCGATTCAGCACCGTTAACCAGCGCGTCCCCGCGTGTGCCCGGCGCCTGGAACCCCGCAAACACGATACTGTTCCGTGGATTGGGCAGCAGCGTCTTCAGATGGTGTAACACCCGGCCGCCACTGGCCATGCCGCTGGCAGAGATGATAATGCAGGGGTAGCGTACGGCATTGAGCTCGATAGACTCATCCACTGTGCGGACAAATTCGGTGTTCTCGTCGATCATCCCGCACTGGCCGGCGCTCAGCTTGTGTTCCTTGTGATGCCGGGAAAAGATCTCGGTGGCTCTTATCGCCATGGGGCTGTTCAGATAAACCGGCATTTTCGGTATCCGGCCTTCGCCCATGATCTTGTGAATCAGGTACAACAGCATCTGTGCGCGGCCCACAGCAAAGGAGGGCAGAAGCACAATGCCGCCGCGTCCTGCGGTTTTGGTGATGATTTTCGCCAGTTCGGATTCCGGGTCGCTTTCAGCGTGGAGCCGATCGCCATAGGTGGACTCGCACACCAGTACATCGGCTTTGTTGATGGGCTCCGGTGGCCGCATGATGACGTCATTCTGCCGGCCTACATCGCCACTGAATACGACGGTGCGGTCGCTCCCCCGATGATGGACGTGCACGCAGGACGATCCCAGTATGTGCCCGGCTGGGGTGAAGGTCACTTCCATTCCCTTAACCGGTTCAAAGCGTTCGTGATAGTGCAGCGACTCGAAGTGCTTCAGTGCCTCTTCGGCATCCTTGACCGTAAACAGGGGTTCCGGCTTGTCGTGCTTTGAGAACCCTTTGCGGAAGGCGTATTTGGCATCCTCTTCCTGCAGGTAGCCGGCATCCGGCAGCAATACCTTGCACAACTCGTGGGTGGCTTTTGTGCAGTAAACCTTTCCTTTAAAGCCGTTTTTCACCAGCGCTGGCAAGTAGCCGCTGTGGTCGATATGGGCATGGGTCAGAACGACCGCATTGATGGATGACGGCTCAACCGGAAAGCGCGCCCAGTTGCGTTTGCGCAGGTTCTTGACGCCCTGGTACATGCCACAGTCCACCAGCATCCGGTGTTTGTCATCCGACAGCAGATAGCGTGAACCGGTTACCGTGCCTGCACCGCCAAGGAATTTCAGCTTCATGAAGTCATCCTTGCAATAATTTTGATGTGTTTCGTCACTATCGCCCATCATAGCTTAAAAGTTATTGATCTGACGCAGGAAGCTTGGGGTCAGACCCCAATGCATTTCAGCTGGCAAAATGTTCGGGGGTCTGACCCTGGGTCACAGCCTTGATCCATAATCCCGTGGGTTGTGAGTTGTAACAACATCTGTGCATGCGGGTGTTTGTTGTTTTCGTTTCTGTATGTACAATAAAGGACATGAAAATTGAATTTGATCCAGGGAAGGATGCGCTCAATACCATGAAACACGGTGTTTCATTGGAAGATGCTGCGTTGCTTGAGTAGGATTTTGTATGGGCTGTCGAGGATGGTCGCAATGACTACGGCGAACGCAGGATGATTGGGTATGGGCCTATTGGTAGTCGTGTCTACTGCGTTGTTTACACTGAAAGGGGTGATGCTCGGCGTATAATCAGTTTCCGAAAGGCCAACAGACGAGAGGTGAGGCTATATGCGGACAAAATCTAAATCAGGGCGGGTGTTTGAGTTGCCGTCGGATCAGGAAGAGTCCGATATTAATAAGGGTATCGCGGGGGACCCAGATACCAGGGAACTTACAGACGAGGAGTTTCATCGGCTCCGCCCACTGGGGCGACCAAAAGCGGAGGTCACCAAGGAGCGGATAACCATCCGGCTTTCACCGGAAGTCGTTGAACAGTTCAGGGCTACTGGCAGCGGCTGGCAAACCCGGATGGATAGGGCGTTGCAGGAGTACCTTAAAACTCACACCCAGTCGGAAGTTGAGAGGCTGGGGTAGTTGCCGGGAAAGCTGGGGTCAGACCCTAGGACATTTCAGCGATCAGATTGCACTGGGGTCTGACCCTTGGCATTTTGCAATTGTTTTGATGTGTTGCGTCACTATCGCCCATAATAGCTTAAAAGTTATTGATCTGACGCAGGAAGCCAGCGCCCATGCATTACAGCTCGATCCTCCCCGACGTGCTCAAGATCGCCGACGAAGCCAGCGAAAAAGTCCTCAACATCTACATGACGGACTTCAAGGTGAACTACAAGGCCGACGAGTCGCCGATTACCGCAGCAGACGTTGCCAGCCACCGGATTATTGTGTCGGGCCTGCGCAACCTCAGTCACGATATTCCGATATTGTCGGAAGAGGGCGTAGAGATCCCCTGGAGCGAGCGCAAGCACTGGCATCGGTTCTGGCTGATCGACCCCATCGATGGTACCAAGGATTTCACCCAGCGCACGGGCGAGTTTACCGTCAACATTGCTCTGATTGAAAACGGCGAGCCCATCCTTGGGGTGGTGACAGCGCCGGCCCTCAAGGAAGCCTATTGGGGGTTGAAAGGCGAGGGGGCTCATAAACGGGATCGCACAGGCCGTGTGCAGCGGATACGGGTAGCTAGTCCCGGACAGGCCAAGCGCGTTGTCGCCAGCAAGAACCACCTGAATGAAGAAACCAGGGCTTTCATTGATAAACTTGGCGAGCATGAACTGGTGCAGGCGGGTAGCTCCCTTAAATTCTGCAAAATCGCCGAAGGCCATGCGGATATCTATCCCCGGCTGGGGCCGACCTGTGAATGGGACACCGGCGCAGCTCATGCCGTGTTGCTGGCGGCAGGCGGCAAAGTGGAAACCCTGGATGGCGAGCCCCTGCGATACGGCAAGGAAGATCTCCTGAACCCACATTTCGTCGCATCCGGCGACTGGTATTGAAACATAACGGGGTCAGACCCCCGGACATTTCCCCTCATCAAATGTCTTGGGGTCAGACCCCAAATCGGGTATGCATCTCTTCCTGGAAGGCCTCAGTTCCAAGCGGCTTGCCTGCAATTGCGGTGTATTGGATCAGATCATCCATGCCTTCCGGGGCTGGGCCGGCCACAAAGGACCGGTAGCTTTCAAGGCGCTGATCCGGGTCCGGCTGGTAGGCCAGGTAGCAACTGTGGGGCGTGTGCCACTTTGCTTTTAGTCCGTACCCGTGGCACCGGTAACTCGACCATTGATAGTCCCCGGCATACTGCACCATGCCTGCTTTCACCGGGTTTAGCTCAATATACCGCTGACACTGCAGAAAATAGCTCTCGGTATCCACCAGGCAGGACTTGAATCGTCCCTCCCAGAGCGTGCCCGAACGCTCGTATTTGAAATTGAAATACTGCGCGTAACGCTGGCCCAGGGCTTTCATGAATCCAGACAGCGCTTGATCCGTTTGCGGTGTCACCAGCAGATGGGTGTGATTGCTCATCAGAACCCAAGCATGGATGTCCACTCCATGCTCTCTCTGGTAGCGGGACAGAAAGGCTATGTAGGCGGCTTTGTCTGGAAAATCCTGAAAACAAACCTGCCGGTTATTCCCCCTCTGAATCACATGCTGGGGCATCCCGGCCGGGCAAATCCTTGGTCGGCGGGCCATGTCACATTCCTTGTGAACTGATTCGAAAACGCAACAATCTGCCGCACTCCGCTACCAATTTCAAGTTGGGGTCAGACCCCAATGCATTTGGTGCGGTGAAATGCACCGGGGTCTGACCCCATGGAATGGGGTTACATTCTCCGGGCTGATCGTTATAATCCGTTTGAGCTCAGGATGAGCGAAAGACATTTACTTCTTCAGGGACCGAAGACATGCCCCAGGCAACCGGACTGCAGTTCACGGCCACCCTTGGCCAACTCCCCAGAGACCTGTTCGCGGTCGTCCGCTTTGAACTGACCGAAACCCTCTCACAGCTCTGCCACTGCAAACTTGAACTGGCCAGTACCTCGCCAAATGTTGCCGCTGAAGACGTGCTGGAACAGCCGGTGGACCTGGTGGTCTGGCAGGACGGTAGGCCTCTTCGGCGCTTCCATGGCGTAGCCAACGAATTCGCCCGCGGCGACACCGGCTACCGCCGCACCCGTTACGAAGTCATCGTCCAGCCCCCGCTGTGGCGCCTGGGCCTGATGCACAACAGCCGCATCTTCCAGACCCGGAGCACCGACGCCATCGTGCGCACCCTGCTGGAAGAGCGGGGCATCATCGACACCGTGTTTGATCTCAAGCGCCCGCCCGCAGAACGGGAATACTGCGTCCAGCACCGGGAAAGTGACCTGGCCTTTATCGAACGGCTGTCGGCCGAGGAAGGCTGGCATTACCGCTACAGTCATGGCGACCTGGAAGGTAATGACCAGCCCGCCCTGATCATTGCCGACCACCACGGCGACGCCCCCCGGCTCGACCCGGTTGAATACAACGGCAGGGCCGGCGGCAGCGCCCGCCAGAGCGCCATCTTCCAGTTCAGCTACCAGGAACGGGTCAGGGCCGCCTCCGTGGCCATGAAGGACTACACCTTCAAAAACCCCGCCTATGCATTAATGCACGAACAGCAGGCCGACAAACTCGACGCCCAGCGCGAGGACTACCAGCACTTTGATTACCCCGGCCGCTTCAAGGCCGACGCCAGTGGCCAGCCCTTCACCGAAAACCGCCTGGATGCCCTCAGGAACGACGCCACCACGGCTAACGGCCAGAGCAACCGCCCCGACTTCACCGTGGGCGCCAAAGTCGAACTCACCGAACACGACAACGAGAGCCTGAACCGGGAGTGGCTGTTTACCAGCATCACCCACACCGGCGAACAGCCCCAGGCCCTGGAAGAAGAAAGCGGCGGTGGTGCTACCACTTACCACAACGCCTTCAACGCCATTCCCGCGGACCGCACCTGGCGCCCCCAGGTGGAACACCGCCCCTTGATGGACGGCCCCCAGATGGCCATTGTTACCGGCCCGAAAGGGGAAGAGATCCACTGCGACGAGCACGGCAGGGTAAAAGTCAGATTCCCGTGGGACCGTTACAGCAAAAACGACGAACACAGCAGCGCCTGGCTCAGAGTGAGCCAGGGCTGGGCCGGCGGCCAGTATGGATTCATGGCATTACCGAGAATCGGCAACGAAGTCATCGTCTCTTTTCTGGACGGCGACCCGGACCAGCCGATCATTACCGGCCGAACCTATCACGCAACGAATACACCGCCCTATGCGCTGCCGGAACACAAGACACGCACCACCCTCAAAACCCAGACCCACAAGGGCGAGGGCAGTAACGAACTGAGGTTTGAAGACGAGGCCGACAAAGAGCAGATCTACGTCCACGCCCAGAAAGACCTGGACCTGTTGACCGAAAACAACCGCACAGAAGTCATAAAAAATGACAGCCACCTCACCGTGGACAACCACCGCAAGGCCCACATCAAGGGCAATGACCACGCCACGGTGGCTGGCGAGAAACGGGAACAAACCGGCAAGGACCACAGCTTCAATGTTACCGGCACCCTGCACCTGAAAGCCGGCACCGCCTGGCTCAGCGACTCCGGCACCGAACTGCACATCAAGGCAGGCCAGAAAGCCGTCATCGAAGCAGGTGCGGAGATCACTCTCAAGGCCGGTGGCAGCTTTGTGAAGATCGACCCAAGCGGCGTTTCCATGGGCGGTGCTGCCATCAAGCTTAATGCGGGCGGCTCGCCGGGTAAGGGAAGCGGGCAGAGGGTGCAAGTACCGGGGATGCCGGGGTTGGTGGATAAGGCCGGGATTGTTAGTGCTGCGCCTGAACAATTGCCGGAGGCACCTCAAAGACAGATGGCTAAACCAGACCAGATACGCGCCATCAAGAACGCAGCGAATCAGGGCAAGGGGATCTGCCAGGTCTGCTCGCCAGAATCAAAAGGTGCGAGCTGATGGGGAATCTGACGAGCTTTCCCGGCAACGGTAAGACATTCCTCCTTGTTGATGGCGCCAAGGTGAATGACTTGTCTCAGGCTATTTATCGCGAAATAAAAACACCGCTTTGCGATGCGCTCTACAGGGGAACTGAGTTTGCTGACCTGTTGGAAATCTCACCGTGGCTGGTCGAGGCAGGAATGGACAGTTCACTGGCGATTAAATGCTTCGAGGAGTGGAAGCACCGTGGTGTAGCCATCGTATTGCAGGCCGATTGCGATTTTGAAGAGTTAATAGACCACTTGCGTGGGTTGCTTATGGCCAGGCTGGTAACGGGGGATGAAGTTGTTTTCCGGTTTTATGACCCAGAAATCGCGCGACATTTGTTGAAGCGGGATTCATCAGGTGAAGATGCAAGGCGATTGATGGGGCCTTGTAGTCTGTTTGCCATTCAGGATCGCCGCACGGGTGAGTGGGAGCACTTCTACAGTAAGCAGCCGTCAGGTGAGCGGCAGGCAGAAGTATTCAATATTCGTGATGAACACCAGGTAGCCATGGAAAGAGCGGCAGAGCAGACAGCCCTCCGGAAACTCGAACTTCACACTGCGGACTACTTCCCCCATCTGCTTCAACAATCAGGTAAAAACGTGCAGGACTGGAGTGCGGTTTCCGCGATAGTCGACGCGGCAAAAGCGCGGGGGTTGTACAGTACCCGCGATATCGCCCTGTATATCAATACGATTGGCTGGCTTGGGCATCAAGCATTCGAAGACAGTGAAGTACAGAATCTATGGAAACAGAATTCCACAGCGCCAGGGAAAGCCATAGCGCGAATTGCAGAATTCGCCGAGAAAAAGTCAACGGAGGGACTGGTTCATGGGTAGCGCTAACAGCTCAGCGTTTTTACAGGGTGCGGATGACATCAGTTCAGCGGCCCAGATGTGTCCGCTCCAGCTTAAAACCGTTGCGCTGTATCCAGTGCGCTGGGCGATCAGTCAGGAAGAAGTTGCTCTGCCCTCGAACTTCCGTCCGCCTTCCGTTGCCCTTGGAACCGCTCATTACTGTGTTCGAAAACTGACGCCCGGCTGGGTTTACATGTTCTCCGAAGTCTTCGGAACACTGCATGAATATCAGGTGAACGAGCAAGGCGAGATAGCGGAAGTGCGGCCCGGTGTGAACTCTGTACTGCTGCCAGATGCCGACGCTCAAAGCGCTTTGCCCGCCATACATCACCCTGCGGAAGGGACCGTGCTTCTGAAATTTGTGCAGCACCGATGGACTGTGCGTTTGCAGGAACTTGTACGAACGGACGCACAGGTCCGTGAGGAACACATGCAGTCGTTCGACCTGAGCGGACTTCCGGGAAGTCGTCAAGGCGTAAATATCAGTGAAACCGAAGCCATAAACAGAGTGGTTGAAGATTTTCGGCCAGAGCAAATGGATTTCGAATGGAGTCTGACGGATTTTGCGCAAGGAATCAGTGAGTCGGATTTGCAGGGGCAGTGCAAAAAAGAAACTGAATTTTCGTACTGCGTTGCCCTTGACGACGAAATCGGCATCACCTCCGAGCTAGGTCAACTGCATGCCCTTCATGTAAATCTGATTATGAATTACTCGGAGGAGAACGCATACGCCTACACCACCTCCCAGATGGTGGACGCGCTCATTGCTCGCGAGGCCAGTAAGAAGGAATCGGACGAAGACCAGCAAGAAGTCACCGAGGAACTGAAAAAACGAATTCGTTCAGCGGAGAAGGACGCATTCGTTGAAACCTACCACAAAAAGCTTGAGGAGTATGACCAGGCCCGGGCATTCGTATTTGATGACTGGAAGCGTTGGATTGATTCTGACCCGTTGGCCAGAAAACTGGAGTTCAACGATTGTTACTGTGCGGAAGGTTTCGAGGCGGTTGAGCAGGAACTGGCAGATATACTGGATGGCTATGTCGGTGCGGAGAAGGGCAAGGAAGACGCCGAAAAGTGGTTGGCTACTGACGAAGGCGAAGCCGGAACGGTCGGGAACATGGTAAAAACCGCGCTATTCCTGGCATCTGCCACCAACGGTGTTGCCCAGAAACTGAAAGACCTTCCCGGTTTTGACTATGGCAGCCTGAAGATCGTGGAAAGTATCTTCGACATGCCGGCGTATGTGCGCGTGGGCACCGCCACCGACGCCCTTATGCTGGAGTTTGCCGCCCCCGCCGCAAAGATGGGGGCCTGGGCGAAAGATCCTCAAACCTGGCCGCAGTGGAAAAAGTGGACCAAGGCCGTCCAGAAGCGCTATGGCATTGATGTCCATCGGCAGGGAATAACGCTGGATACTGCGGTGGAACTGCTCCATGCGGTCCATCGCAAATCGCTGGAAGCCGCAGGCCATAACCTGTCCGACCTTGCAATGACTCCCCTGGCCGCCGGCATGGCGGATGCCAGGATCAGGAACTACCTGAACAGGGCCCTTATTGAAGTATTCCACCTTACCCCGGATTTCAAGGACAACCCATTTGGCTGGCTTCATACCCGGCTGGACCCGATGGTTGAAAGCATTAAACAGAACCGGGGCAAGTTCATTGGAGCCGTGACCTTTTTCCACGCAATTAATGTAGCAAGCCTGTTCTCAGGCCTGGATGAGGCCCAGCAGGATGTAATGCTGGGTGACCGATCCGTCATCGACCGGTGGGGGGGCTTTGTATCCGGCCTGTGGAGCATCGGCGAAGGCGTGGTGAACCTCAGTGGGTTGCTGATCAAGGAGGAGTACGCGAAAGCCCTCGGGGCAAACCTGTCGGCGGCTGGGGCGAGGGTGTCGGTGGCTCTAAGTATCTTAAAGGATGTGAAGATTTTGTCTGTTGCTGCAAAGGGCTTCGTGACAATTACCACAAAGACCCTTCCCTACGTGGGTGTTTTATTGTCGATAGGTTTGGAAGGAAGGCGGGGCCTCCAGGCCTTGGATGCAGGCCATCACTCAATGGTGGCCCTGTCCGGGGTCCAGATAGGGTTGAGCATAGGTATTACCTACCTGGCTACTCTGGCGGTGGCGGGTGCGATTACCACCGGGGTAGGCGTGTCCGTTGTACTTGTGGTAGGCGCGGTTCTGATTGCAGTCTCCTTCGTTATCAGCGTGGTACAGCTATACATCGCCCGGTCCCGGATCGAGGATTTCCTATCAATGTCATTCTGGGGCAACGCGCCCACGTTGCGTTACTGGGATGAGCAGTCCAGGCCATTGAGCGCGGAACTGCTGGAGGAAAGCCGAACCGTTATTTCTCAGGATGAAGGCGTCGATGTCAGGCGTTATTTTGAAGCGGAATTGGATGCGTTTTATTACATGCTGTTTTCTCCCGTTGTGAGGATCACGGAGCACATCGGTCGACATTGGGATATAAACCGAGGTGAGCATCAGGTCATGTCGGAAATGACTTCCTTTATGGTGTATTTGCCGGGGTACAGTGATGGGAGTTGCACGTGTTCCATCAGGCTGTTCGAGGTGGACACCAACTGGTTTGAGAAAGATGAACCGAAGGATATCTCAGACTTGTTTCATAGGAGGAAGCAGTCAGGCGCCTCTACTGGGGGTGTTTTATTTCGGTTTGACCACTACAACCATAACAAGTGTGATCAGCTTGAAATGCTGATTGAATACGAGAAGGACGGCCGGAAAGTCACGGGTGAAAACGGGCTTCGTATCATCCTGGACGGTAATGATGTGGAGGAATTGGGTGTCGATGAAAGACTCGCCTTTGAAGTGTGATTTTCCGGAAACGGACCTGGAACAACAGCTGGAAAAGAAGCTGTACCGTACTCATGGTGCGCGGCTCGCCAGCTTGCCGGCCACGAAGGTTGCAAGGGTGTCTGATTCCTCGGAAGAGATGGACTCTGGTGTAGCCTATATCAGCGAAAGGTTCATGGACATCAGAACGACCTTCTTATCTCTTAGAAGGGCCATGCCAGTCATCGTAAGTATGTTCATGATAATTGTCCTGGCATTGGGCTGGATTGTTAGCTTGTTCTATTCAAAGGCGTTGCTTGGAGTATTGATCGCTTTCGGTCCCGTCTGGGTGGCCGTCTACCTGTTCGAGATCTTCTTTCCGTACACGCTGCCGGTTCGGATCGATCGTAAGGAGGGGTTCGTCTACATAGGGCACCGCGGCACCTTCTACCGAATTCCCTGGGACGAGCTGGAGGTGACCTTTTCCTACAACTGGCAGTATCTGGGCTCTGGTGTAGTGTGGGAGCGGCAGTACTACGCCCACCTATTTATGCGGGAAAAGCATTATTTTTGTGGTAACCGCCCCAAGATGCCGCTGCAACGCAAGAAGATCTTTTCCGGGTTTAAAGAAGAAGATATGTATCGGAAATGGAATTTTATTGTCAGGTATTACAACGAGGGGATTGTTGAGGAGGATGAGGAAAATCTCTACGGAGCAAATTTTGACTCATATAATCAGCACGTGGCCGGCCAAATGGGTCGTCGTATTTTCGGAAATATACTATTTTTCTTCTTTATGCCGACCATAATTTGGTCGAAGTATACGCCCCTAAAATATAAGTGGCCGAAGGAGATTGAAGAGATCTTTGGGAAGATTAACTATTACTGATCCAGTAATCGAGGTTTCCCTGATACTGCGTTCTGCCCTATTGAACTGACGACCGAGTGAGAAGGATGGCCGGAAAATCACGGGAGGAAACGGACTCCGCCTCATTCTAAACGGTAATGAATAGAGTGTAAGCCAGGGGGGGCAGACCCCAAACCATTTCATCAGGCAAAATGCATTGGGGTCTGACCCCATGTATTCCGGGTATTAAGCGTAATCCGGCAACTCTGATATAATTTCAAGCCTAGCGCAATTGAGGCCCCGAAAATGTTCGCAATAGAGTTCGAAGCAGATATTCAGAATGGTGTAGTGAAAATCCCTGAAAAATACAGCCAACTGGAGAATCGCCATGCAAGAATTGTTGTGATGGTGTCAGGGCAAGGTTCTCAGGACCCTACAGAGACCTCCCTGGATTTCACTGACTGCGGAATAAAAGCATTTGAAGGCAGGGACGGCCTGGAAATACAGAGGGAAGTACGTGATGAATGGTAGGTATTTGCTGGACACCAATACCTTCATCTACGCGATCAATCGCAAGTTAGCGCTACCTAGAAATATTTACGCAGCATCCGTTATCACGAAAATGGAGTTGCTTTCCTGGCCTTCACTGCAAGATGAAGACGAGATCAAGCTGAGGGCGGTTCTGCAGAGTTTGGCCATAGTAGAGCTTAGCGAGTCAATTCAAGATGTGGCCATTAAAATTCGCAGGAACACATCACTCAAATTGCCCGACAGCATAATCTCCGCGACTGCCATCATAGGCGAATTTACGCTCGTCACAGACGACGATAAGCTACGCAAACGCCACGTTGGTAAAGCAATATCCTTGGAAGAGTTGTTAAGTAAGCCACCTCTGTAAAGCATGGGGTCAGACCCCAAGCCATTTCAACTCGCAAAATGCATTGGGGTCTGACCCCATTTATTCTTTAATTCCAAACAGATTTGTAATAACACTTCAGGTTGATGCTAAAATACCAAGCGAACTTGGAATTAAAGGCATCACCCATGGAGCTCACACTCCAGATTCATTGGAACAACCGCTGGCATGATGCGGGGCTTATTCGGTTTTTACAGCCGGAGCAAGGCCTGTCTGGAAGGCCCATCTTCTCTTACAGCGCGGAGTACGCAGTAGAGGCTCTGGAGTGGCTGGGTGACTTTGAGGCGCGGGGGCTCATCGACAAAACAGCAGTCGGTATTAACCTGCCTTGTCATTTGGGCGGTGACTACCTGGCTGGTGAGATCGCCCCCGTGTTGAGGGACATCATTCCACAGGGCGCGGGCCGCCGGCACTGGTTAAAGATGCTTGGATTCGAGCGGGATCCGGAACAGGCGATTGATACTCGGTTGCTGGCGGAGGGTTGCATTGCCCCAATCGGCAACCTGCGAATCAAGGAAGCGGCCGATGCTTTTGCTGAGAAGCTTTCCCAGGCCGGCCTTTTGTATTTTTCCGCTGAAGAGGTTTGCACTCGGGCTGATAAGCTGGTTGAGCATGTCCAGGCGATGGGCGTTGCCATTGGCGGTGCGACCGGTGCTGGCGGCGATGCTCCCAAACTCTTGTTAGTGGAAAACCACGAAGGGCAATTTGCGCTTGAAGGGACGGTGCCTCCAGGCGAGATTCGCAAACACTGGCTCGTGAAATTTCCCCGTGGCCGAAAAACACGTGCCGATATCGCCGTGCTTCAGGGCGAAGCTGCCATCTGCCGGGCACTTGAGACTCGCGGTTTCAACACGATCAAAGGGTCACGCCTTGATGAACACGAGGGGCAGTTCGCACTCTGGCTCCCTCGTTTCGACCGGGAAGTGGTTGAGGGTGAGTTGGTTTGCCACGGTGTTGAATCCGTCTATTCCATTATGGGCCGGATAGGCGATGGCACCGGCCTTGATCATGCAGAGGTCATCAGAAAGCTGCAAAACTGCGTAACCAGGCCGGCCAACCCGGACAGGTTGCTGGCCGACTATCTGGTGCGCGACATTCTGAATACCGCAATCGGCAATCGCGACAACCACGGCCGAAACACCTCCATTATAAAGCGAGGTAGACAAATCGAACTATCACCAGCCTACGACCTTGCCCCAATGGTGTTGGATCCCGAAGCCATTGCCAGGACCACCTTGTGGCCCAGGGAACTGAGAAGCGGCAAACTGGAGCCAGACTACCCTACGATCATCAATGCCTTGTCTGTCGACGCTGATGAGGTAACGAGGGACGTGACTGACCAACTGGAACAACTGACAGGCCTGAAAGAAGAGCTGGCAAAACATGGTGCGCCGGCAGAGATGCTTGAAAACAGAGCTATTGCGTTCGATGCAGTCGAGAAGGTGTTGGATCAGCTAAGTCGTCCGCCGCAGCCTGCTGGACCGCGCAGATAAGGTTTCACCCTATGCCAAAGTTAAAAAAACCGATATCCACGGAACAAAGAATTATTGCCCGCCAGGAAATGTTTGAACTCCTGGACGCCGGGGAGCTTACAATAGGGCAGGCTATTCGCCGAATGCGCAGGGAGTGGACCGGGCTCAGCCAGAGCCGGTTTGGTAAAATCGCAGGCCTCTCTGCCAATACCATATCCGCCATTGAGCGCGATGCAAATCATGCAACGGCCAGAACACTCAATCAGATACTGGGCACCTTCGGCATGGCGTTGACCATCAGGCCTAAAGCAGTCCCATCGAACACCGCCCAAAACACCCCAAACAAGAGGCCCCAATGACCTGGTACGCCCTCCAACACAAACCCGCCCAGGGCGACCGCGCCCTGACGCACCTGCAAAACCAGGACATCGCCTGCTTCTACCCAAAAATCACGGTGGAAAAAATCAGGGCCGGCAAGCGCACCAAAAAACTGGAACCGCTGTTCCCTGGCTACCTCTTCGTCAACCTGGAGCAAACCGACCCCATGTGGGCCAAACTCCGGTCTACGCGAGGTGTAATACGGGTAGTCAGTTTTGCCAACAAGCCTGCAGCGATTCCAGACGACGTCATCCAACACATAAAAGAAAGCCTCGATACAGTGGCAGAGCAGGGCGGCATCAAGCCCGGCCAGACCGTAGAACTGGACGACGGCCCCTTCAAAGGCATCAGCGCCATCTTCCAGGCCTACGACGGCGAAGAACGCGCCATCGTCCTGATCAGCTTCATGCAGAAACAACAAACCGTAAAAGTCCCCCTCTCAACCCTAACCTCCCGTAGGTCGGATTAGGCCAAAGGCCGTAATCCGACAACTCGATGCATGGGGTCAGACCCCAAGACAGTTCGCCAGACAGATTGCACTGGGGTCTGACCCCAATTGATTCTGAAATGTAACTTTAAACATACACTTCGAAAGTCGTTTAACAATTTTTTACCTTATCCGGGTCTGATATCCGGCCTGTCAGGGTTATTGTCACTTGCGCGTCATATGGGATGCCGTAGAATCGTCACACTTCTGAAACACGCCAAACACAGCCCGACAGGGAATAAGTCCGGGAACGAAAGTGCCGCAGTATTCGTTCTAGTCTTGTTTTCCTGCAATAAAATAAACCTATGACCTTAAAACACTGGACTCTGGTCGGTGGGGCGGTAGCGTGCCTGATCGTCTCTGCGTACTCTACAATCGCCACCGCCGCCCCCTGGCTGGAACCCGGTGACAACCGTGCCCGCTTCGCCTTGCAGAAACTGGCTGACAGGGGGCACCTGAATCGCACCACGTCCACCTGGCCGGTCATGATGGGCACCGTTCACAGTGGCCTGGGCCGGGAAACGGGCAGTGATACCCGGGCTATTGGTGGCCCGCTGGCCTACCTCAAATTCGAGATGGACAGGCAGGGCAAACAGGGCTGGCGTGCGGAATACGAACTGGGCGCCACCAGCGAACCGGCTGTTGTAAGAGGCTTCCAGGCTGGCCCTCGTGAAAATGCCGAAACCAGTCTTAACGTACAATGGCAGGGCGAGTCCTGGGCCTTTGGCCTGAAGCCTGGCCTTGCAGTCAACCCGGAAGATGACGAATCCCTGCGACTGGACGGTTCCTACCTGGCCGCAACCGCTGGCAACTGGGTATTTGGCGCTGGCACCATTGACCGTTGGTGGGGCCCCGGCTGGCAAAGCAGCCTGATTCTCTCCAACAACGCCCGCCCCATGCCTGCCGTCTGGCTAAACCGTAAAGATGCCAGCGCCCCGGAATCCGACTGGCTGAAGTGGGTTGGTCCGTGGCAATTCACCGTATTTGCCGGCCAGTTGGAAGACGAGCGCGCTGTACCGGAAGCCAAGCTAATCGGCATGCGCCTGACCGTAAGGCCCATTGAAGGCCTGGATATTGGCTTCTCCCGCGCTATCATGTTTGGTGGTAAAGGCCGATCTGAAAGCGCCTCCACCCTCTGGGATGCCTTGATCGGCCGGGACAACTCCCAGGATGGTGCCGAGAATGATCCCGGTAACCAGCTGGGTAGTATCGACGCTCGCTACGGCTTCGCAATCGGCGACCAGTCCATGGGAGTCTACGCCCAGATGATGGGCGAAGACGAAGCCGGCGCATTCCCCGCCCGTAAATCCTGGCTGCTGGGTACGGACTGGACCACCCAGGTGTTGAAGGGCGATCAGCAGTGGTTTTTGGAATACACGAATACCTTGGCTGATGATTTTCTTGGCGACGCTATGCCCAACATCAGCTTTGAGCATTTTCAGTATCGCACCGGTTTTCGTTATCATGGTCGTAATATGGCCTCAGTCTTTGATGGAGACGCCGAGGCCATCACCTTGGGTGCGCACCATTTCCTGCCCAGCGGCAGTAACTTTACAGCCAAGGTCAGCTACGTCGAGCTCAATAAGGATGGCGGCAACCGAGTTGTCATCCCGAACGCAGAGGTCTTCTATACGGTACCCGCAGATAGCCAAAACGTCGCCATCATTGATCTGGGCTACGGCGTCCAGGCACTTAATGGCTGGCTTAATCTGACATTCCAGGCAACCGACAAAAAAATTGAATACATCAGCGGCAAAAAAGACCAATGGTCTCTAGGTGCCAGCTGGACCTACCGATTGTAAGCTGAGGCATGAACGTGATCCGCCATTATATGAAAGCCATTGCCATTGCTCTGGCACTGGTGACTGCACAGCAGGCTTATGCTTTGAGCCTGACTCCCGAACAGCAGCGCCAGCTAGAGGCCCTGCCCGACAGTCAGCGCCAACAGCTGATGGAGCAATACCGACAAGCTACCAGCAGTTCGGCCGGCAGTGAAACGCAACAAGCTGAAGACCAAGGCAAGCAGAACGAGAGAGGAAAGCAGCCTGGCGTCATCCCGCTGGCAGAAGCGCAGGCACAATCATCAGGCCAGTCTCGCGAGACAGGTGGAGGTGCACCAGACGAGCAGACCGTGAGTGGTGTCCAGGAAGGAGAAAAAACCTCGGGAGAAGATGAAAAAACCGCGGAGGACATCCTTCGCGAAGAGTACAAAGAATGGCGCCAGGCCTCCTCTCTCTCTGGTGATGATCTACTCCCTTTTGGCTACGAAATGTTCGCCGGGCAGCCCACCTCATTTGTGGCCTCTGGTGATGCGCCTGTTCCAGTCGGTTACCGTGTCGGCCCTGGTGACGAGGTTCGTATACTGCTTACCGGTCGTGAAAACCAGGATCTTACGCTTACCATAGACCGTTCGGGTACCATCCAGTTGCCTAAAATCGGTCCTGTTAGCGTTCACGGTAAGACCCTGGAAGAGCTTCGAAGTTATATACAGGGAATCGTAAAAGAGAAATTTATTGGCGTGGAAAGTTTTGTATCGCTGGGTGAGTTGCGCAGTATTAGCGTGTTTCTCACGGGCGAGTCCCGCAACCCCGGTGTATACTCGGTCAGCGCATTTTCTACCATCAGCCAGGCTCTAAGCGTGAGTGGTGGTATAGAGCTCAGTGGTAGCCTGCGTAACATCCAGTTGATTCGAGACGGCAAGGTTGTCAGCCAGTTTGACCTTTACGACCTGATGCTTGCCGGAGATCGGAGTGCAGATACCCAACTGAAATCCGGTGATGTCATATTCGTTCCGGCCATAGAGGACCGCATCGCGGTGACAGGGGCTGTTGTTCGCCCCGGTGTTTATGAACTCGAGGGCCCAAACAGTCTTCAGGATATATTGAAACTTGCCGGTGGCCTTCGTGCCGAGGCAGATCCGGGCAAGATCCAGGTTTCCCGCCTGCGGCCCGATAGCAAGCGCACTCTGATAGATTTGGAGCTGAAAAACGCTGGTGATTTCAACATATTGCAGGGTGACACTATCCGGATTGGAAAAATTCACGACCGTTTGCGCGGTGCTGTGGAAATCCGCGGAAGCTCCCCGATAACCGGGCAATACGAATGGCGCCAGGGCATGCGCCTGTCCCGCTTTCTGAACAACCGGAACGACCATCTTGATGATGACACAGACCTCAACTTCGGCTTGATTGCCAGTCGGACTGGTGAAAACTACGACGTCACGCTGCGACGTTTCTCCCCAAAGGATGTGCTTGCCAATCCCGGCAGTCAGGCAGACCCTATCCTCAAAGAGCGGGACAGTATTCTACTGTTTGAAGAGGGTGAGTCCCGTCTTGGCCTGCTGGAGCCCATTATCGGATCTTTCCGCGAGGATCTGGGTGCTGAAGAACTCCCCCCCCTGGTTTCTATAGACGGGGCGGTCCGGTATGCCGGGACTTACCCGCTGCTGGAAGATCACACTATTAACGACATGATCCACTTTGCTGGTGGGCTTGCCAGAGATGGCCAATCCCTGATCAGTGCAGATCTTGAATTTGGGTTGCTCATCCGACGTCAGGGTGATTTCGGTCGACAGATTAATCCAATTCCGTACAGGCCGGTTAGCGCCCTCAATCAGCCGCATTCAGAAGACAACCTATCTTTACAAGAGCTGGACAGAATCCTGGTATTCAACCGCAATGACAGCCGCTCGGATCTGTTGCAGCCGGTCATTGAAGAGCTTCGCGAGGATCTCCTGCCTGGCCAATTGGCACCGATTATCAGTATTACCGGAGCCGTCAAATACCCCGGTAGTTACCCGCTGCTTCCAGGCACTAGCGTCAAAAAGTTGATTGGCTATGCTGGAGGACTCACCAATGCTTCCTATGCGCTCGAAGCCGAGCTGATTCGCCAAAGTTTGACCCAGCAGCGGGCTGAAAGCGAACTTATTAAGCTCAGCCTCAAAACGCCGGAAGACCAGAGTCTAGAGTTGGCTCCGACGGATCGTATTCACATCAAACGCCTGCCAGACCTTAACCTCCAGCAGACGGTCACCTTGCAGGGCGAAGTCAATTTTCCCGGCAGCTACACCATTCGGCGCGGAGAGACGCTGTCACAGGTGGTTGAGCGGGCAGGGGGCTTGACAGATTATGCTTACGCCAAAGGTGCCGTCTTCACCCGAGAGCGCCTGCGTGAGCAGGAACAAAAGCGCCTGGACGAGGCACAGCGTCGCCTGCGGCGGGATATTTCAACTTCCAGAACTGACGCGCCCGGTGAGGAGTCTACCATCGAGGGTGACGAGGAAACCGTTGTGCGAGTGCTAGAGGACATTGGCGAAGCCCAGGCGGTTGGCAGGCTAGTGATCGACTTGCCTGAATTGCTGGCCGGGGAAACGTCTCGCGACGTGAGGCTGCAGGATGGTGATACCCTTGCTATCCCGGAAATCTCCCAGGCTGTTACCGTTATGGGTGAAGTGCAGTTCGCCACCAGTCATCTTCACGATCCAAGTCTTTCGATCAAAGATTATATCAATCGTAGTGGTGGCCTTGCCTTTCAGGCCGATGAAAGCCGAATCTACGTCATCAAGGCCGACGGCTCTGTAACCGTGCCTGACCAAAGCCGCTGGTTTGGCAGCACAGACCCGGTTGAACCTGGTGATACTGTTGTCGTGCCTCTCAACCTCTCGCAACTAAGCAGCATGGAACTGGCAAAAGATGTTAGCCAGATCATCTATCAGGTCGCCCTGGGTGCCGCGGCGGTCCAAGGCCTAAAAGACTGATTCCCCATGAATGAAACTCCAACGGCTTATCAAGCTTCAGACGACGAGATCGACCTTAGAGTCCTGTTCAAAGCCATTTGGCAGGGCAAGTGGATAATCCTTTTGTTCGCGGTGGCTTGCGCCATAGCGGGCATCGTTTACGCCAAGCTTCAACCGGACATCTACGACGCTCACGCGACACTTGCGCCAAAAGACGGTGGGGGATCGAACAGCGGCGGCGGGCTGCAAGGCCTGGCCAGTCTTGCAGGCGTCAATCTGGGCGGGGAAGGCTCAAACCAGACAGTAATCGCACAGGAAGTGCTCAAAAGCCGTGCCTTCCTGTCAGATTTTATCGAGCGACATCAATACGCGCCCAAGCTCGCAGCCGTGGCCGGGTGGAATCCAAGCTCCGGCGAAATCCGATACGATAGCGAGCGTTTTGATCCTGAAAACAATCAGTGGCAGACGAATGACCAGGGGCAGTCCCTCAAGCCCACTGACTGGACTCTGGTGAATCAGTTGCGCAGCGCGTTTGGAGTCAGCTCGAATAAAAACACGGGCATGGTAATGGTGAATTTTCAGCACCAGTCCCCGGTATTTGCACGGGAACTGGTTGAAAACCTGGTAAGAGACATTAACGACCACATGCGCAAGCTGGATGTAGAAGAAGCGGAGCGCAGCATCGATTACCTGGAAAACAAAATCCAGGAAACCAGCATTGCCGGCATGCAGCAGGTGTTCTTTCAACTCATAGAAACCGAAACCCGAAAGGTTATGCTGGCATACTCCAGTCCGGAATATGTTTTCAAAACCATAGATCCGGCTGTCGTCCCCCAAGTGCCAAGCCAACCAAAGCGCAAGCTCATTGTGATCGTGGCAACCATGGCTGGCGGCTTGTTCGGGGTGCTGGTTGTCTTGCTTCGTTCATTTTTCAGTAAAAGAGATCCGGAATGAAACTCCTGGTAACCGGCGGTGCCGGCTTCATTGGTTCCGCAGTCATTCGCCACATCATCACCAATACCAATGATGAAGTCGTCAACCTGGACAAGCTAACCTACGCGGGCAACCTCCAAAGCCTGGCCGACGTCAGCAGTAGCGGACGCTACACCTTCGAGCAGGTAGATATCTGCAACCGCGCCGAGGTAGATCGCGTGCTGGCAGAGCATCAACCAGACGCCATCATGCACCTGGCCGCCGAAAGCCACGTAGACCGCTCCATAGACGGACCGGCAGAATTCATCGAAACCAACATCGTAGGCACCTACACCCTGCTGGAAGCCACCCGTCACTATTGGCACACTCTGGAGGGTGATCGAAGAGCCAACTTCCGCTTCCACCACATCAGCACCGACGAAGTCTACGGCGATCTCCCGCATCCTAATGACATACCCAAGGGCGACGAAGCTACCAACACCGTAGGTCGGATAGAGCGCAGCGAAATCCGACAACCCTACGACGACTTACCCCTATTCACCGAACAAACACCCTACACCCCCAGTAGCCCCTATAGCGCCAGCAAAGCCAGCTCAGACCACCTCGTACGAGCCTGGCACCGAACCTACGGCCTGCCAGTACTGGTAACAAACTGCTCCAACAATTACGGCCCCTACCACTTCCCGGAAAAGCTGATCCCACTGGTGATTCTCAATGCCTTGGAAGGCAAGCCGCTACCGGTTTACGGCAAAGGTGACCAGATCCGCGACTGGCTGTTTGTGGAAGACCACGCAAGAGCCCTCTACAAAGTCGTCACTGAAGGCAAGCCCGGCGAAACCTACAACATTGGCGGCCACAACGAAAAGCAAAACATCGAAGTCGTTCAAACCATTTGCGACATCCTCCAGGAACTCCGCCCGCAGGAACGCAGTTACCGGGACCTGATCACCTTTGTGCAAGACCGCCCCGGCCACGACATGCGCTACGCCATAGACGCCAGCAAAATCCAGAAAGAACTCGGCTGGGCGCCACAAGAAACCTTCGAAACCGGCATCCGCAAAACAGTGCAGTGGTACCTGGATCACCTGGATTGGTGCCAACGGGTACAAGACGGTAGCTATAAACGCGAACGCTTGGGCGTAGCGAGTTAAAAGTTTTCAAACCAAAGAACCAAGGCACCGACGGGGTCTGTCCCAGCGTGGACTGACCCCAACCACCAAAACTATGAAAATACTCCTCTTAGGCAAGACCGGCCAAGTAGGCTTCGAGCTCCAACGAACCCTCTCCCCTCTGGGCTCCATAACCGCCCCAGGCAGAGAAGAGCTAGACCTAACCAGCGAACAAGCGGTAGCGAGCTACCTGACCCAAACCCAGCCAAGCCTGATCGTAAATGCCGCTGCCTGGACAGCTGTAGATGCAGCAGAAGACCACCAAACCGAAGCCGAGTACCTGAATGCCGGCCTGCCCAAACAGTTGGCTGAATACGCAGCCGCCAATAACGCACGCCTGGTCCACTACAGCAGCGATTACGTCTACCCTGGCAATGGCGAAACGCCGTGGCAGGAAAGCAGTCCGACAGGCCCCCTGAGCCACTACGGCAAAACCAAACTCCAGGGCGACCAAGCCATCGAGCAAAGCGGCGCGGACTACCTGATTTTCCGAACCAGCTGGGTCTACAGTGCCCGCGGCAAAAACTTCATGAAAACCATGCTGCGCCTGGCCGAAAGCAAAACCGAACTTAACATAGTAGCTGATCAGATCGGCGCACCTACGCCCGCAAGGCTCATCGCCCAGGTAACCGCACTGGCTATCCACAGCAAACTGGAAACCGGCCTCTACCACCTGGCCCCAACCGGTGAAACAAGCTGGCAAGGCTTCGCTAAAGAAATCTTCCGCTTGGCCGAAAAAAACACAAAAGCCAACCCCATCCCTACCAGTGACTACCCGACACTGGCAAAACGCCCGCTGAACTCAAGGATGGACTTAACCAAACTCGAAAACGCCCTAAACCTCCAGCTCCCGGACTGGCAAGGCCAATTGGCGCTCACTTTGGGCGAGTACCTGTTAGTGACGGGGTCTGCCCCCGCGTGGACAGACCCCTCTGCACCAGACCTAAAGGAGACAAAGTGAAAGGAATAATCCTCGCCGGCGGCTCCGGCACCCGTCTATATCCAATCACAAGGGGCATCTCCAAACAGCTCCTACCGGTGTACGACAAACCCATGATCTACTACCCGCTCTCCGTACTCATGCTGGCGGGCATCCGGGACGTCCTCGTGATCACTACTCCCGAAGATCAACAAGGCTTTCAGCGTCTACTGGGCGATGGGAGCCAGTGGGGCATCAACCTCAGCTACGCTGAACAACCCAGCCCGGACGGCCTTGCACAAGCCTTCATCATCGGCGAAGACTTCATCGGCCAGGACAGCGTATGCCTGGTATTAGGAGACAACATCTACTACGGTCAGGGCCTCAGTAAGATGCTGCAAGCGGCCGCGAAGCGAGAGAAGGGCGCTACCGTGTTCGGCTACCAGGTAACCGACCCCGAACGCTTCGGCGTAGTGGAGTTTGATGATAACCACCGCGCCATCTCCATCGAAGAAAAGCCGGCCAGCCCGAAATCGGACTACGCGGTAACCGGCCTCTACTTCTACGACAACGATGTAGTCAACATCGCCAAACAGGTAAAACCGTCGGAACGCGGCGAACTGGAAATCACCAGTGTTAATCAGGCCTATCTGGAGCGCGGCGACCTGAACGTAGAACTACTGGGCCGAGGCTTCGCCTGGCTTGATACCGGCACCTTCGACTCCCTACATGAAGCCAGCGGCTTTATCGAAACCCTGGAAAAACGCCAGGGTCTGAAAATCGCCTGCCTGGAAGAAGTGGCCTACCGCATGGGCTTCATCGGCGAAGAGCTACTGCTGGCCGAGGCCGAAAGCCTCAAAAAGAACAGCTACGGCGCCTACCTGAAAAAATTGATCAAAACTAAGTAAGCGATTCCCATGAAAATTACCGAAACCAGAATTCCGGATGTAAAGCTCATCGAACCCAAAGTGTTCGGAGATGAGCGCGGCTTCTTCATGGAAACCTGGAACGAGAAAGCTTTCCGCGAAGCCGGCATCGACGCCACCTTCGTGCAGGATAATCACAGCCGCTCCGTCAAAAACACCCTGCGGGGCCTGCACTACCAGATCAAACAGCCCCAGGGCAAACTGGTCCGGATAACCCGAGGCGAAGTGTTCGATGTAGCCGTAGACCTGCGCACCAACTCGCCCACTTTCGGCCAGTGGGTCGGGGAATACCTCTCGGAAGAGAACAACCGCATGCTGTGGGTGCCGCCGGGGTTTGCTCACGGATTTCTGGTAACCAGTGAAACGGCGGATTTTCAGTACAAGTGCACCGACTTCTACGCCCCGGAGCACGACCGCTCCATCCGTTGGGACGACCCAACCCTGAATGTAAACTGGGGCCTAACCAACCCGGAAGAGCTGCTGCTATCCGGCAAAGACCAAGAAGCCCAAAGCTTGGAACAGGCCACGGCTGAACTCAAAGAGGTATACTGACTGGGGCCGCTAAAACAGGACAGGAACTCTCTTATTGGTGTCCTTACTTTGTTCCCATTTTAGTTCTGGTGATTTGAGCATCAAATATTAACCTAAAGGTTTTTTGTGATACTGCATGTTGGACATTTAGATAAGTTTATCCCTCCGTTTGTGCGTTTCATTGAAGATAACTTTGAAGCGAAGAGGCATCAGTTTTGGTTAAAAATAGCGGATGAACGGTTTAATTTAGATGCTTGCTCTCGTATTGAAATTGTCGGTCAAACACGAAATTTTTGGCGTAGGGTTCTGATATACGGGAAGTTGTTATGGAAGTTGCATCAAGCTGAAAAGGTTATCCTTCACAGCTTATTAAACAACAACCTTGTTGTCGTTATATCCTTTTTTCCATGGTTACTTCCAAAATGCTATTGGGTAATTTGGGGTGGAGATTTGTATGAGTATCAGGACCGTAGAGTTGGCTTGAATAGGAACCTGAGAGAACTATTTCGAAGGTTTTTTATTCGAAGAGTGGGCCATTTGGTCAGCTATATAAAAGGTGACGTAGAACTGGCCCGCCAGTGGTATGGTGCCAAGGGCACTCACCACGAATGCATAATGTATTTGAGCAACGTGATCGATCCAAAAATGACATGGGAGACGAGCCCCAACCCTGATCATGATGGTTTGAACATACTCCTCGGCAACTCTGCAGACCCAAGCAACAACCACATCGAAGCACTGGAGCGCCTGCTGCCGTTCAAAGATCAGAACATCAAAATATTTGCGCCTTTGTCTTATGGCGACCAGAACCACGCCAAGAAAGTAGTTACTCAGGGCAAAGAGTGGTTCGGAAATAAATTTGTACCTATGACTGATTTCATGCCGTTTGAACAGTATCTGGAGTTTTTGGAAACTCTCGATATCGCGATCTTTAATCATCGGCGCCAGCAGGCCATGGGAAACACGATTACGCTTTTGGGTATGGGGAAAACGGTGTTTATACGGAGCGACGTGAGCCATTGGCGTTTTCTGAATGGCTTGGGAATTAAGCTAAACGACGTTGAAAGTATAGAGCTCTGCCGGATAGCGCCCGATGAGGCTGAAGGGAATGCCCGTGTAGTTCGTTCATATTTTTCAAAGGCAACGCTGATTAAGCAGCTTACGGATATTTTCGAGGGATAGAATGGCTTATCTGACCAAAGAACAGCTGAGGGCAATGGGGTTCAAGGCTGTGGGTGAAAACGTAAAAGTCAGCGACAAGGCGAGCATTTATAATACCGATGCGATTGAGCTAGGTGATTTCTCAAGGATTGATGATTTTTGCGTTATATCGGGCCGAGTGGCTATCGGAAGCTATGTGCATATTGCTCCTTTTTGTTTGGTCGCGGGGGGCGAGGAGGGTGTCTTCATGGATGACTTTTCCGGACTGGCATACGGAGTTCAAGTATTTTCACAATCGGATGACTATTCAGGTCGATCGCTAACCAACCCTACTGTCAGTGACAAATTCAAGAATGAGCGTAAAGCTGAGGTTCGAATTGGCAGGCACGTTATTATCGGTGCACGTTCGATGGTATTTCCCGGTGTAGAGTTGGCCGAAGGATGCTCTGTTGGTGCCATGACGCTTGTGAACAAAAGTACCCAGCCATGGGGCGTTTATTCAGGAAATCCGGCTCGCAGAATCAAGGATCGCAAGCAGAATTTATTGGAACTCGAAGCGCAATTTCTCAAAGAGCAGCAAGAATGATCCCGTTTAATAAGCCTCCTGTTACAGGTGTTGAAGAGCAATACATCAAACAGGCACTGGAAAGTAACAAGCTGTCCGGCGACGGCCCTTTTGGCAAACAATGCCAGGAATGGTTTGAAGCCAACCTTCCAGCAAAAAAAACATTGCTAACTCCCTCCTGCACTGCTGCCTTGGAGCTGGCCGCCATCTTGATCGACATACAGCCCGGCGACGAGGTAATCATGCCGAGCTACACCTTCGTGAGTACATCAAACGCCTTCGTGCTCCGTGGTGCAAAGATTGTGTTCGTTGATATCCGGCCCGATACCATGAACATCGACGAAAACCTTATCGAGGCGGCAATCAGCCCCAACACCCGAGCCATCGTGCCGGTGCACTACGCTGGCGTTGCGTGCGAGATGGACACCATTATGGATATTGCCGGGCTCCACAACCTCTATGTGGTTGAAGATGCAGCCCAAGCCATGATGAGCAGCTACAAAGGGCGTGCGTTGGGAACCGTTGGCCACCTTGGAGCGTTCAGCTTCCACGAAACCAAGAACTACACCAGCGGAGGTGAAGGTGGCCTGCTGATCATCAACGACGAACGCTTTGTCGAGCGCGCCGAGGTTATTCGCGAGAAAGGCACTAACCGGAGCCAGTTCTTCCGGGGCATGGTAGACAAATACCAATGGGTGGATATCGGCAGTAGCTACCTGCCAAGTGAATTGCAAGCCGCTTACCTGTGGGCACAGTTGGAGCATGCAACCGAAATCAATGAGTCTCGCTTGAACGCCTGGCAATATTACTGGCAACACCTACAGCCACTTGCGGAAGAGGGACGCATTGAACTTTCAACCATTCCAGACAGTTGCCTGCACAATGCCCACATGTTTTACCTGAAAACCGCCGAGCTGGACGAGCGCACCGCTTTGCTACAACACCTCAAGAGCCGGGATATTCTGGCGGTATTTCATTATGTACCTTTGCACTCTGCCAAAGCAGGTGCAGCATTCGGCCGGTTCCACGGTGAAGATTGCTTTACCACGAGTGAAAGCGAGCGATTGGTGCGGCTGCCTATGTGGTTTGGGATTGATGAGGTAATCCAGAAAGAAGTTGTTGATGCTATTTATGAATTTTATGTATTGATTTCGTAAGCAGCGTCCCCCGCTGTGAATAAGCCAGATGAATTCTGGATTATTATTTTCGGCTCACCATAATTCTTGGTTTTTTAAGGTTGCTTGATGGGTTTTAATCTACTTCGAAAAGTTAATAGAAAAAGAAATTCGTGGCTTCAACAAAAGCAGGCTCGAGATATTGAAGCTTTTATTGGTAGATTGGCAATTGCCGAGCCTATCGTAGTCCTTGGGAATCAAAAAACCGGTTCAACCGCCATAGCGGCGCTTTTGGCAGAGGCAACCGCGCAGTCGGTAACGCTTGACCTCCAACGAGCAATTCAGGATGTTGGCTGGCAACTCTGTGTCAAGTATGGTGTTACAAACTTCGGAGAAGTCGCATACAGATATAAGGAGGACTTTTCCCGGACAATTATCAAAGAGCCAAGTCTAACGTATTTTTATGACGAAATGGTTGGCCTTATGCCAAAAGCAAAGTTTGTGTTTATTCAGCGAAACCCATATCAAAACATCAGAAGCATTCTGAATCGCCTGAAAATTCCGGGAAACCTCCATGATATCGAGTACGACGACTGGTCGGAGTTGCAAGAAACGCCTGTATGGCGATTGGCGTTAGACAGTTCTTGGCTCGGTCGACCCCGGGGCACCTATATCGAAGGCATGGCCCACCGCTGGGATGCTGCGGCTCGTACTTATCTCGATGCCAAAGATGATTTCATATCAATTCGATATGAAGAATTTACACAGAACAAGAAGTTAGCAATCGAAAATTTAGCGCACCAGCTAGGGCTGAAGGTTCAAAAGGATATCAGCGCTTCTGTTGATGTTCAGCACCAACCAAAAGGAAATCTTGATATATCGCCTAGTGAATTCTTTGGCGAAAGGAATTGTGAAATTATTAGAGATATCTGTGCTGGTAGCGCGAGTCAGCTAGGATATGAATTGTAAATGAGTGCGCTCGTTTCCGGAACTAAATGGGTTGCACTTGAAACCATTATTTCTCGCATATTGCAGCTATTGTCAGCTCTGTTCGTTGCCAGAGTCCTTGGCCCGGAGGTCATGGGGACGGTAGCACTGGTTCTGGTTGCTCTCGAGATTTTCAGGTTATTTTCTCAGATGGGCATCACACAGGCGCTCATCCATCACAAGAATCCAACGAGCGAGCAGCTGGCAACGCTTTACACCGTTAACTGGATTCTTGCGGCGGGTGCCTACTTGGCAATCTATTTTTCGGCTCCTTTCGTGGCGGCTTTTTTTGAAGAAAGTCAGTTGATGGAGCTCATTACCGTTGCGGGGCTATCGGTCTTAATTGCCGCATTAGGTCAACAAACATTCGCACTTCTTCAGAAAGAGCTGCATTTCAAGGCGATGGCAATGATCTCGATGATTGCATCAACGATAAATGTGATTGCTGCAATCGTTTTAGTAAGTCTGGGGTGGGGTATTTGGTCAATCGTGATCGGCCAGTTGCTGGCAGCAGCAACTCGAAGCGGCTTGGCGTTTATTTACGGCCTTCGAAAGAGTCTGTTCAGCGGTTTTGGCCTTTCATTTAAGGCGGTTAAGCCTATGTTGTCGTTTGGTCTTTACCAAACCGGCGCAATGTCTATGAACATGATCAACTCACGTGCTGATCAGCTGATCATAGGCAAGACAATGGGCGCCTCGGCCTTGGGTTTATACAGTATCGGCAGCCAGATAACCCTTCAAGCCATGCAGCAAATTAATAGTGTTGCCACGCGGGTGGCATTTCCTGCCGTGTCCAAGAGTCAGGACGACCTAGATGAAGTCAAGCGTATCTACCTTGCCATGATTGGAAATGTACTTTTGGTTTCGACCCCTCTCTTTGTGGGGCTGGCTGTAGTTTCTCCGGTCTTTGTTGATGTGGTCTTGGGCGAGAAGTGGGCTGATCTCAGCCCGGTACTCAGTATTCTATGTGGTTATGTACTCGTTCGTTCTTTGGGCAATATGAATGGTCCTCTGGTTATGGGGTTGGGGAAAGCGAACTGGTCATTCTACTGGAACCTCGGCTTACTGTTCATAATTCCAGCAGTTGTTTTACTTAGCAGTCTCGCAGGTAATATCGAGAGTGTCGCACTTGCTCTTTTGTTAACGCAACTGGTGTTGTTGGTGGTTGCTTACTTCTACTGGGTACGCCGTCTGATTGGGCCCTGTGCAAAAGAGTATTTTGGAACTATTGCCAAGCCGACTTTGGCGGCGGGAGCAATGGGTGCTGTGGTAGCCGTCACCTACGACTGGTTCAATTGGCAATCAAACGTGGTTACGTTACTGGTGTTAGTGCTTTTGGGGGCGATTTTTTATCTCCTGTTTTCAATGGTTTTTAACGCAAAAAATTTACTTGGGTTTGGCCGTAACGTGTTCACTAAAAGGCGGTCGGATACGAAGCCCGAATTGTCATGATCGAAAACTATCCATAAAGGTCTGGCCCATGGTGTCGTACCGAAAGGGAACTGTGGCAAGCGTCAGAAGTCTACTGTTTTTAAAGTTATCAAGTTAAAGTGAATTTCTAAAACAAATCGGTTCTTTAAAAAAGAAGCTATGATAAATAATCTGGTTAGTGTTGTAATTCCAACGAAAGACAGGCCTAGGGGAGTTATAAGTGCTATAGACTCTGCGCTTTCTCAAACCTATGAGAATTTAGATGTTTTAGTCGTTTTTAATAATAGTAAGAAAGAAAGTGTTGACCTGGTAAGGGGATACATAAAAAATAACGGTCTAACTGATAGGGTTTTGATACTTGATCTCGGCGATGTAAAAAATGCTAACGTAGCTAGAAATGCTGGTTATGAGGCAGCCTCAGGTGCCTACGTTTCATTCTTAGATTCTGATGATTTCTACTTAGAGAGTCATATTCAGAATGCGTTAAGACTGTTCGATGCCAACCCAGAGTTGGGTTTGGTTTATGGCTCTTTTTATCTCGACGATGGCGAAACCCGCCGAAAGTGTATTGCGACACCATTAGATTCAGGGTACATAAGTTGTCCGTTTTCCTATATTCTTGGAAAAAACTCAGGGTGGGCTCAGACGTCCAGTTTGGTCGTTAGGAAAGATATAGTTGGTAGCGTTCGGTGGGACGATAGCCTTTCTCGGCACCAAGATTTTGATTACTTCCTGACGCTCGCAAAGCGTGTGAAATTGGGTTGCTGTATCGAGCCATCTGTGGTTGTAAATTGGATTAAGGGTGAGAAGAGAAAAGTTGACTTTGATGGATTGTTTAAGTTTTGTAAAAAATGGAAGAATGAAATTCCTCCCAAGGTATTGAAAGAGTACGCACTGAAGATGGTAGAGTTCTCTGCAAGTAGGAGGAATGTTGTGGGCATGATTTTTTACTTCAGTTTGCTATGTAGGGCTTATTTCGGGATTGCGAAAGGCTGGTTTGTACGATGAAAGTCATAAGGCTTTCTACATTTCTTGATTACGGCGGCATTGAAAGCAAAATGGTTAAAATAGCCGGACGTGATTCACAAGATGTCGAGTTTATTTATGTTTCACTAGGAAGAGGTGGCGAAGCTGAGAGAAAAATAAAGTCCAAAGGTCGGCGCGTGATCTGCCTTGGAATAGATCATAGAATACCATCTTTAGCCGCAATTGTCGGATTGTGTAAGTTATTCAAGACAGAGAAGCCCGATGTTGTGCATTGCGCTGGTGCTGAGGCTAACTTCCATGGTGTTGTGGCCTCGAAGTTGATGGGTGTTAAATCTATTGTTGTTGAGGAAATTGGAATCCCAGCCCAGAGCAGGGTTGCAAAGAGTGTCTTTTCTTTGCTTTATTCGGTGTCAAGCTGTGTGGTTGTCGAGTCCAGGTATGTTGCGCGTTACCTTCGTGCTTTCTATCGGAATTCTAAATTCCGTTTGAAGGTTGTGAATAATTTTATTGAACCGCCAGGTGTGCGCGCGAAGAATCTGCAGGGAAAGGGAGTAAAAAAGTTCCTTTCTGTTTCAAGGCTTGAACCTGTTAAGGGAATCGATAAGGTACTTTATGCTTTTGCTCGTTTACGCGAGGAAGGTTTTTGTTTTAAGTATGATGTTGTCGGCTCTGGTTCTCAAGAATCATACCTTAGTGAGCTTGTTGGTCAGTTAGGCTTGATAGGTTTCGTTGAACTTCATGGTTTCAAGAATAATGTGGAAGATTTTTACCAGAGCTCCGACTTTTTTATTCTTAACTCAGTAAGCGAGGGAGCCTCCAACTCATTACTTGAAGCTCTAGCTTATGGTCTTCCCTCAATAACTACTGAGGTGGGCTCTGCTGAAGATTTGGTTCGCGGGGAAGCTAATGGCTGGCTTGTTAAAAGTAATGATTCAGAGGAAGTTTATAAATCTATTAAATTAGCTTTGAAACTTGACTCTGATACTTATTTCATGATGTCTAAATATTCGATAGAGAGTATTCAAACAGGGTTTTCCTTTCAGGATTATTTGGATGCATTGCGCAAGATTTACTTGTCGACTAGTTAAGTGCCCAACCTCCGGCGACGTTCTTGGCTCAATCTAGAATTATCTTAGTTTTCAAGGTGTGAATAATGGCAAAATTCGGGCTTTTCATTCTTTGGAGGCAGTTGATTTTGGACAAGAGGAACAAAGCGAATTACTCCGGCTGAGAAAAAGTTCTATGAAGAGAGTTCTGTTTGTAACTTGGGATGGTCCACAGGTTTCTTATTTGCAGGGTCTGTTTCTTCCAATATTCTGTTTGCTTGAACGTTATGGGTGGGCTTTCCATGTTCTCCAGTTTACTTGGGGTGACAGGGAGTGCGTGCGACAAAATATGGCTGCTTGTGAAGCCGCAGGCATTCCGTATCGTTCTGTTAAAGTTTGGAGAAAGCCAGTGTCGGCGGGATCGTTTCTTACTGCGTTTAAGGGGCATAGAGACATACGCAAAGCGATTAAGGATTGGGATATTGATATCCTAATGCCGCGGAGTACGTTACCGCTTCTTTCCTCTTTGCGTGCGTTGCGGCATGTTTCGCTACCTTTGGTCTTTGATGCAGATGGCTTGCCGATTGACGAACGCGTGGACTTTGGTGGTTCGTCGTCCACAGGCGTCACCTACCGTGTTCTACGAGATATTGAATCCCTAGGGGTTCGCAAATCAAAGGTTGTGTTAACCCGTACGGAGAAGGCTGCAGAAATTCTCCAAGCACGAGCAGGTGCCGGGACTTTGGCAGGTAAATTTTTTTGCGTAACTAATGGGCGAGATTCAGATCAATTTTCGCTACGGGAGTCTAATGATATAGCCCGCACCCGACTAGAGCTGGGCGTTGACCCGAAAGCTCCCCTGATTGTGTATGCTGGTTCTCTTGGGCAGCAGTATTGTTTACCTGAGATGTTGGCATTATTCAGGAATGTCCTCGCTTATCGATCCGACGCTCGTCTCTTGCTTCTCACAGGCTCTCCGGAAATCGCTGTCGCTGAAATACATCACTATGCTGAGTTGAAGGAGAACGTTATCGTCAGAACTGTTGAACCTGCTGACGTGGCTTCTTTTCTCGCAATCTCGGATCTCGGTCTAGGGTTGCGTAGAATGTCCTTTTCTATGCAGGGTGTTTCGCCTATTAAGCTAGGGGAATACCTCTTGTGTGGTCTGCCGGTCGTTGCGACGAGAGGAATTGGCAACACTGCAGGTATCACTGAGGATGTCGGATATTTGGTGCAAGATCCCGATAGTGAAGCTTTGGAAAAAGCTGCCGCTTGGTTTGTTGAAAAAGTCTTGGGTGATCGTGAAGGATTTCGCGCTCGCGCCAGAAAGCTTGGAATGACACAGTACTCATTGCAGGCAAGCGTGGATTCTTATCGGAGAGCCCTGAATGCAGCCGTTGGTCACTCAGAGGGACTAGCGGAGGGCACCGTCGCGTGAAAGTTTTACTTTTATCAAAATACCCTCGCATGGGCGCGAGCAGTCGGTTGCGCTCCTTGCAATACCTTCCTGCTTTGGTTGATGAGGGCCTAGAGGTCACCGTTAGCAGTTTGTTTGATGATGAATATCTAAAGGGGCTTTACGCGGAAGGGCGTCGTTCGAAAGTGCGCTCCTTGGTTTTATATTTAAAGCGATTCCTAGCTTTGATCACCGTGTTTCGGTATGAGTTGGTTTGGGTTGAAAAAGAGATCTTCCCTTATTTTCCTGCAGTATTCGAAAGGTTGTTGGCGGTTTTGGGTGTAAAATATGTCGTTGATTACGATGATGCCATCTTCCACAACTATGACCTTGCTGGCAGTGGCCTGATCCGAAAGCTGTTGGGCCGGAAGATTGACGTGGTTATGGCTAATGCTACCTGTGTCATTGCGGGAAACGAGTATCTGGCCATTCGGGCTCGCCAGGCCAAGGCTAGGCGGGTAGAGATTATTCCTACTGTTGTTGACCATACTCGGTATGAGCATTCAGTTGACACCGGCAGTGGGCATTATGTTATCGGCTGGATTGGTTCCCCTTCTACACAGCGTTATGTTGTAGATATAAAGGATGCGCTTAAAGCGGTTTGCGATAGGATGGGTGCCCGTTTGGTGTTGGTCGGTGCAACAGATGATGTAGTTAACCAATTATCTGGAATTTCGGTTGAGGTCGTTCCCTGGAGAGAAGACACCGAAGCCGCGAATATTGCCAGAATGGATGTTGGCATCATGCCGTTGGTGGACGGCCCTTGGGAAAAGGGAAAGTGCGGTTACAAGCTTATTCAGTACATGGCCAGTGGTGTGCCAGTCGTTGCGTCGCCGGTTGGCGTTAATGTCGGCATCGTTACCGAATCAGGGGCTGGGTACTTGGCCAGTACTCCGGATGAGTGGAAGGAGGCGCTCTTGGCCCTTTTGCAATGCGAAAAGCGCCGGCGCGCGTCGGGCATTGCAGGGAGGGCTGCAGTGCATGAGACATATTCAATGCAGGCGCAGATTCCGAGGTTGGTTCAGATTTTGAGAGCTCCGGGTGCGATTTAAGTTGATTGGCAGCCGTTTATCCGAACTCGCTAAGTGGAAGGTTGGTGCGTGACAGATCTGAACTGGGTAATGTCATCCGGCTTTCTAGGCATGCGGTTTTACGACCTGCCCAATTTTTTTATCTGTTTGCTATTCGTTTTGCTTGGCTGCAAGGCTTTTCGTATTCGGCCCGCTGTACAGCTGTTGTTGCTGTTACATTGCCTTGTACCTTTTTTCTTGAATGAGTTTCTTTTTTCTACGAGTTACCTGGGGGATCAGTTTCGATATTGGCGGCAGTTCAATGCCATTCGAGCTGGGGAGTTGTCGTTGCTGGAGGCTTGGGTTAACGGTGGAAACGTTGAGCAGGCTGCAGCGTTGTTTGTTTTAATGCCCATGCCCCTGGCGGTATCGCCTATTAGTCTGGGTTTTTTTAACACACTGCTTTGGACTGCTTTATTTTTCTGGCTCTATCAGAAGCGGGTATTTACGCCCGTTTCTATGTGGTTTTTTCTTCTGTACCCCAGTATGGCGCTGTATACGGGCCTTTCGCTGCGCGACACTTTCATTTTTGTGTTTATGGTGATGGCCGTGCAATTCGCTCGGGAAGGGCGGTGGTTGCCCATGTTAGCGGTGTTCATGCCCTTATACGCGATCAAGTTCCAGAACTTTTTTATTCTTGCACCCATCCTGCTGATTTATTTGTTGTTCGGTATTCGCCATAAAGGAGTTTCAGTCGGGCGTGGCATTTTAACTATGATTGTGGGCTTGGCTGCCTTGGTGGTAGTTTCGCCCATGGCGTTGCCATTAATTAACTTACTTCGATCTGCAATGTATGCGGAAGATGGCGGCGATAGAGATCAGCTTGAGCTGATCGAAGGCCCTGGTGAGTTTGTAGCAGAGGGCCTTACCAGTGGGGTATATTTCCTGCTGAAACCCTTCCCTTGGGAGGCGGCGGGATTCTTGCAGCTTATCCAGTCAGCAGAAAATATAGTGGTATTTGGCTTGCTGGTATTCATCGTTCGGGCCGCCTGGCGTCGAGTACCGAAGAAGCTGATTTTCTGGCTGCTGTTTATGGCCTTTGCCTTATCAATTTATGGTTTGGTGGTCTTTAATTACGGTACCGCAGCCCGTTATCGCTATCCGTTTATCGTGATTTTCGTACTGTTTGTGTGCGCAGACTGCCACGTTCGGTCTCTGTTCAAACCTTTCGCTCCAGCCCATTGGCGGGTTGGCCGCAGGCGCGAGCCTTCGGGTGGTGATTCCTCCTTATCCTGAGTGGTTGATTTGTCCTCTACCGTTGTTCTTACCTCTAATACGTCCTGGTATTTGTACAATTTCCGCCGCAGTACCATCACGGCTCTGGTTCAGCAGGGGTGCCGGGTGGTGTGTATTTCTCCGCTGGATGATTACAGTCCGCGCCTGGTGAGCGAGTTAGGGGCGCAGCACATTGCGTTGCCGCTGGAGGGTAAAAGCGTTGGGCCGTTGCGGGAGTTGCGTAGCCTGGTGTTTATTCATCGCACGCTGGGCAGGCTGGCGCCTGAATATGTGTTTAATTTTACCGTAAAGATGAACATATACGGTGGCTTGGTGTGCGCGCTGCGGGGTATTCCCTTCGCGAACAATGTTTCCGGCCTGGGCACGGCGTTTATCCACGACTCCTGGTTGTTCAGCCAGGTTCGCCGGGTGTACGGCTTGGTGAATCGCCGGGCGAGGCATTTGTTTTTCCAGAATGAGGAAGACTTGTCGGTTTTTCATGACTCTGGCTTGCTGGGTGAAACATCTGTAACCCTTTTGCCGGGTTCTGGCGTGGATTTGAAACGTTTCCAGGCCACACCAATGCCAGAGGTGCCGCCAGTGACCTTTCTCATGATCGCCCGTTTGTTGGGTGACAAGGGCGTGCGCGAATATGCCGCTGCCGCGAGCATGCTCAAGAAGCAAGGTGTGGATGCCCACTGTTTACTGCTGGGCCAGCTGGGGGTGAGTAATCGCACAGCCATCACCGCTGACGAGGTTGAGGCATGGCAAGCCGAGGGCGTCCTTGAGTATCTGGGCGAGACAGATGATGTACGGCCCTTTATTCGAGAAAGCCATGTGTTGGTTTTGCCCTCTTACCGCGAGGGCATGCCCCGCACTGTGCTTGAAGCCGCTGCCATGGGCCGTCCTGCGATTGTGACAGATGTGCCGGGTTGCCGGCATGCCATTGAGCCGGAAGTGACTGGGTGGTTGTGCGAGGTTCGCAATGTGGAGTCTCTGGCCGAGCAGATGCGCCGGGTGGTGGAGATGGGTGCATCTGAGCTGCAGAGGGCAGGGGATGCGGCTCGGAAGCACATGGAAGAAAGGTTCAGCGAGGATTTGGTGGTTCAAGCGTATCTGAACTGCCTCTCGAGGGAAACTTGATGAGGGTGTTTCAGGTGAGTAATAGGTTGTATTTGTGCCCTTCTATGCCTCGTTGTGCTGCCCCGGCCTCTGTGGCGCAATCTCTTTCTCTGAACAATTGCTCTTGATGGGAGTAGCCGGGCCATCAAGGAAAATGTTTGGTGTTTGGCTGGGCGTTGATAAATCCGGAAGGTCGACTGTCATAAAACGTTAAACGTGTATGTGCGGATGGTCACATAATGCGTTTTTAATGTAATCTTGCTGCTAATTTTAGGCCTCTCTACTCGATACAAGGAAGCACATGGAATCCGCAGGCTTTTTGGGCCTTTACTCTGGTCTTATTGCATTTTTTTCTTTGCTGGTCCTAAAGCCCGTAGCAGTAAGGGTGCGCCTGCTGGATTTGCCAGACCACCGAAAGGTGCATGCTGGTGCAGTGCCGCTGACAGGAGGTTTGAGCGCCTTTATCGGGTTATTTGCGGCCTGGATTATTTCGATGCCGTTGGGTGGAGGCTTTGGGATATACCTGCTGGCATCCCTGTTGCTGGTTGTGCTGGGTGCTGTGGACGACGCTCGGGATGTGCCTGCCCGGTTCAGGCTATGGGCCCAGATAGCACTGGGGGCGCTCTTAACCTATGGATCTGGCATTTCTTTAGTTCACTTTGGTGATCTGCTTGGCCTGGGCGTTATTGAGCTTGGCTGGTTAGGGCCGCTTGTCACCATTGCGGCGGTCATTGGTGCGACTAATGCTTTCAATATGATCGACGGTATTGATGGCCTGGCGGGCAGCATGAGCCTGGTAACACTTCTCTCACTATCGCTTCTTTTTCTGTCGGCGCCTGGCAACAGTCTCGAGTTGGCGCTGGCATTTTCGATTGCGGCTGCTCTGTTGCCTTACCTTGCAGCAAACCTACGGATGCCGCCTTTCAGGAGGCGGATATTCATGGGTGATGCCGGCTCCATGTTTATCGGGTTCTCCATTGTGTGGTTGCTGGTGAAAGGTACGCAGCCTGAAACCCAGGCACTGCGGCCGGTGACGGCTTTGTGGATCATCGCGATTCCGCTGATGGATATGGTGGCGATTATGGTGCGCCGTGCCCGTAAGGGTCAGTCGGTGATGATGCCTGACAGGGAGCATCTGCATCATATCTTTATGCGTGCCGGGTTTACTGACCGCCAAGCGTTGGTTGTGATCACTGTGGTGTCGCTGGTATTTGCAGGCGTTGGTTTGCTGGGAGAATATTTCCAGATGCCGGAGTGGCTAATGTTCACACTGTTTGTCGTGGCGTTTGCAGCGTATGACTGGGTGTTGAGTCATGCCTGGCGTTTGTTGGTTTTGTTTCGCAAGAGAAAACTTTTGGAATAAATTCCTCGTCTTGATTTGTATCCCTTCCTTTCCGAGACCCCGGCGGACTTAGCCTTCGTCGGGTTTTTGGCGTGCGTGTCTATAAAGAAGCTGCAATATATAACTCGTGGTAACTGAATAACGTAAGCGGCCGGTAATCCCATCTTGAGCCTGGCGCTGCTGCCGTCAGGATAGTGTCCACTTATTTTCTAGTGGACA
>NZ_JASSVS010000069.1 GCF_030250645.1 Marinobacter azerbaijanicus | reverse complement strand
GATGTCGCCGAGCAGCGCACTCCAGCGCGCCCTCATGCGCTCCAGCAGCCGCACGTAGAGGCCGCGCTTGTTGCCCATGTAGTAGAGCACGTTGGACTTGGGCAGCCCCGCCTCCTCGGCGATGGCCTGTACGCTGGCGCCGCGGTAACCGTACTGGGCAAAGACCCGCTCGGCGGCTTCGAGAATCTCACGCTCGTTGCGTTCGCGAGTGGCGCCATTGCTCTCGCCACCCTGCCGAGGAGACTGCAAGGTCTCGGTTTCAGTCACGTCTGTCATCGACGGGCCCCTGTCCTGTGAATGGGGGAAAGCCAAGAGAGTGCCCCACCGCGGCGGTTCCTGCAAATGAGACCATCGGTGGCGCACCAGGTGCCCTGCTCCCTCTTCCTCAGCCCGCTGCCATGCCGTACCCATTTTGCCTCTTGCAAAGTGCGACAATCTGGCCCATGCTGAGATCATCCTGACCATTTGGTCAACTCGTGGCGATACGGCCTGATGCCGACATCCGCTGCGTGGCGACGGGTCAGCTATCACAACGTCAACAAGAGACAAGGCGATGATCGACTTCATGCTCAACGGGCAGCCGTGCCAGAGCGAGGCCTCACCCGAGACCAGCGTGCTCGAGCTGCTGCGCGAAACGCTTGGCGTCACGGGCACCAAGGAGGGCTGCGCCTCGGGTGACTGCGGTGCGTGCACGGTAGCCATCGGCGAGCCCGGCCCCGACGGCGAGCTGCGTTACCACAGCGCCAACGCCTGCATTACGCCCGCTCATCAGCTCAACGGACGCTATCTGGTCACCGTGGATGGCCTCGCCCAGGGCGACGCGCTGCATCCCGCCCAGGCAGCCATGGTCGAGTGCCACGGCAGCC
>NZ_JASSVS010000068.1 GCF_030250645.1 Marinobacter azerbaijanicus | reverse complement strand
CGCCGCCGTTGCCTGGGAAGCGGGCAAGCCGCTCGAGCTCACCGAGATCGACGTCGAGCCGCCCAAGGCGGGCGAGGTACTGGTGCAGATCCAGGCCACCAGCGTCTGCCATACCGACGCCTACACCCTTTCGGGCGCCGACCCGGAGGGATTGTTCCCCTCGGTGCTCGGCCACGAAGGGGCCGGCATCGTCCAGGAGGTCGGCGAGGGCGTTACCAGCGTCAAGCCCGGCGATCACGTCATCCCGCTCTATACCGCCGAGTGCGGCCAGTGCAAGTTCTGCCGCTCGGGCAAGACCAACCTGTGCCAGGCGGTGCGCGCCACCCAGGGCCAGGGGCTGATGCCCGACGGCACTTCGCGCTTCTCCGTCGACGGCAAGCGGCTGCATCATTACATGGGCTGCTCGACCTTCAGCGAATACACCGTGCTGCCCGAGGTCTCGCTGGCGGTGGTCTCGTCCGAGGCGCCGCTGGACAAGATCTGCCTGCTCGGCTGCGGCGTGACCACCGGCATCGGTGCGGTGCTCAACACCGCCAAGGTCGAGCCGGGCGCCACCGTGGCCGTGTTCGGCCTCGGCGCCATCGGCCTGGCGGTGATCCAGGGCGCGTTGATGGCCAAGGCCAGCCGCATCATCGCCATCGACGTCAACCCGGACAAGTTCGAGCTGGCACGCCAGTTCGGCGCCACCGACTTCGTCAATCCCAAGGAGCACAGTGACCCGATCCAGCAGGTGATCGTCGACATGACCGACGGCGGGGTCGACTACTCCTTCGAGTGCATCGGCAACGTCAACGTGATGCGCCAGGCCCTGGAGTGTTGCCACAAGGGCTGGGGCGAATCGGTGATCATCGGCGTGGCCGGTGCCGGCGAGGAGATTTCGACGCGCCCGTTCCAGCTGGTCACGGGGCGCGTGTGGCGCGGCTCGGCGTTCGGTGGGGTGAAGGGGCGCAGCGAGCTGCCCGGCTACGTGGAGCGTTACATGAACGGCGAGATCAAGATCGACGAGT
>NZ_JASSVS010000066.1 GCF_030250645.1 Marinobacter azerbaijanicus | reverse complement strand
GTCGGCCGAGTACGAGATCCAACTGGCCACCGAGTACGACGATTGGTCGCGTGAGCAGCTCGAGGAGCGCGGTATGCAGGTCACCCGTCTCAACGACGAGCAGATCGCCGCCTTCCAGGAAGCCGTTCAGCCGGTGTACGACCGTTGGGCGCCGCGCATCGGCGAGGACCTGATCGCCGAGATCCAGTCCATCGTCGAATCCAACCAGTAATCCTCCATCCGTCTGACTTGGCAGGGCAGGGGGGCTTCCCCTGCCCTGCACGGAGCCCTGCATGACTTCGCCCACCCAACTGCCTGACGAGGCCAGCATCTACCTGGAAGATCCCAGGCGCGAGCCGCTCGAGCTCGACACCGAAGGGCATCGCGGCCCTGCGGTCTTCCGCTGGCTGACCCGTCTCATGGAACACCTGATCGCGGCCATCCTGGTGGCACTGGTCGTCTCGGTGTCGGCCAACGTGCTAGGCCGTTCACTGTTCAACCGCTCGCTGCCCTGGGCCGATGAACTGGCGCGCATGCTGTTCATCTGGCTGATCTTCGTCGGTGCGGCGGCCGCCTTCGCCCGCTACGAGCATATTGCCGTGGATTTCCTGGTGCGCCGGCTCAAGCCGCGGGCCGCCTATCTGCTCTATCTGCTGCAGCACCTGATCATCGCCACGCTGATGGGCATCATGGTGTGGGGCGGCTACTTGGTGATGTCCCGCTCCACCGGACGCACCGCCATCCTTGGCGTGCCCTGGAACCTGATCAACGTCTCGCTGGTACTCTGCTCGCTGTTCATCGTGGCGGTGTCGCTATGGCGGGCCTGGCAGTGCCTGCGCCTAATCCGCGATCCGGCACACGCCCACCGAACGGCAGGAGACTGAGCCATGTTGTGGATCTTCCTGGGTATCCTGTTCGCCTCCATCGCCATCGGGTTGCCGATCGCTTTCGGCCTCGGCATTGCCGCCGTGGTCATGGCCATCCTTTCTGACATTCCGCTGTCGATCCTGATCGAGCAGTCGATTCGCGGCGTCAACAATTTCCCGCTGCTGGCGATCCCTTTCTTCATCCTGGT
>NZ_JASSVS010000065.1 GCF_030250645.1 Marinobacter azerbaijanicus | reverse complement strand
GAAGCTCTCGGCGATCTCGTGGATCGTGGCTCGCTCGTCGCCTTTGACGGCGAGAAAGATCAGCACGCGCAGCGCATAGTCGGTGTAGCGAGTCAGATGCATGGCAAGTCCGGCGTTGACTGGATAAGCAACGATTTATGTACGCTAAGTCCTTCTTATCATAGCAGTATGCTTAGCGTGGCGTTCGCTGCCCAAAGGTGTGGCATCGGGTCGCGTCCAGATGAAAAGGGCCACACAGCAGAACAGGGTTGCTGTTACGCCTAGTACCGGGACAGGCGCGCCACCCAGCCATAATACCAGCCAGCTCAAGAACAGCAGTACCGTGGCAAGACGCTTGGCTGGCCTGGCGATGGCCCGCTGCCGTTGCCAGGCGCGCAGTGGCGGGCCCAGCCGAGGATGGTGCCACAACCAGCGCGCCAGTCGCGGCGAGCCCTTGGGTGCCGCCCAGGCGGCGAGCAGCAGGAAAGGGGTGGTCGGCAGCAGCGGTACCACCAGCCCGGCGGTTCCCAGGCCGATGCAGCCGTAAGCCAGCGCTTGCCAGCCAAGGCGTACCAAAGGGTCTTTCATGGCAACCTCGCTATATACACTGCTGTGGCATGGTTTCCAGTCGCGTCTATAAATAGTATTTTATATACATGTTTGAAGACGCTGCCAAGTCCGGTATCGATATTACCGCTCCTCGCATACCCGCCTGGCGCTGGCTGTTTCCGCTGGCGGCGATACATGCCGCCGTGATGGTGCCGCTCTCGTTGCTGGCGCTCTACCACGGCTGGATACCGGTGCAACTGGCGACGCCGGCCGCCCATGCGCGGGAAATGCTGTTCGGTTTCGCACTGGCGGTGATCGCCGGCTACTTGCTGGGCCCCATGCCGCGTCGGCGACTGGGTCTGCTGGTGACGCTGTGGCTGGTAGGCCGGCTGGGCGTGCTGGACTGGTCAGGTGCGGCAATCTCTTCGCTGGCCGATGGCGCCTTCGCCCTGTGGGTGGCCTCGCGGCTGGTGCCGCGCTTCATCGCCGCGAAGAAATGGCGTAACCGACTGCTCTCGCCGCTGCTGGGCATGCTCTGCCTGTTGGCCGTGGTGACCCTCACCTGGCGTTACCTCGAAGATATGCCGACCACGACGCCGCTGATGCACCAGAGCGTATTGTGGCTGGTGTTGCTG
>NZ_JASSVS010000064.1 GCF_030250645.1 Marinobacter azerbaijanicus | reverse complement strand
GACTTCCCACATGCCAGGCTCCTATCCAGCTCGTACCCGCGGCTTCGACCGTACCAACAAAGCATGCCATGAACGGGGCGTAAAGCGTCATACCTCGGAAACGCAGAACATTTCATGATGCGACGCACCCGAATACAGGGGGACGACCCATCCGTGGACTACACTCAGTCTTATCCTCGCTCCGGCCAGCCGTCATGGGAGACGACCATGTTCCCTACCTTGCCCTCCTCAGCGCTCAGCCCCGCCTGGGAAGCCTCACAACCCATGATGGAGTGGTGGTCGCGACAATACCTGCAAAGTGTTACCCCCCTGACCCGATTCCAGCTCGCCTGGATGGAGTGCATCTGCGAAACGCTGCAGCAGGAGGCTCGCTTCCTCGAAGCGTTGGCCAACGTCAGCCAACGATTCGAGCAATGCTACGACACCCATGGCAACGACCCCATCAAGATGGGTGAATGCTATCAGGCGTTGGCCCGGGAGGTGACCGAACAGCATCTGGAAAGGCTGAAGCAGGTCGCCTCCCTGCCCCATGACCTACGCAGCAGAATCTGGGAAGCGCTCTGACCGATGCAATGCGCCGGCCGGCAGGCGGCCGTACCATCGGACCATGCAGCATCGGCGCAGGCGCTGGAAAGGCAAGCGCCTGAATGGAAAGTACAAAAGGGGCTTTTCATTTGCCAGCGAACACGCTAGTATACGCCTCGTTCTGAGGGCGCCGGCACGTTCCGGATGTCCTAAGCGTAGGAAACGCAATGCTCCTGAATCCGAACCCATCGGAGTGAGGAGCCAGGCTTTCCCTGCTGAACGTCGGAGCGTGGCGCAGCTTGGTAGCGCGCTGCAATGGGGTTGCAGAGGTCGCAGGTTCGAATCCTGTCGCTCCGACCACGAACACTCAGAGAAACCGCCACTTACGGATCATGCCGGGTGGCGGTTTTTCGTATGGAACGAAGAATGGGATGCTTACTGGCCGCCTTCCAGGTGCAAATAGAGAGGGTCGAAGTCGCCCGCTTCCGTCAATTTCCCCCAGTCGGGTATGGTGACCTGCGTTCCCTGGGTCTGAATCAGGCCATCGGCACGAAGCGCCTGAAAAATACGGTTCATGTGTACCGCACTGGTGCCAATCGCATCCGCCATCTCAGCCTGGGTAATCGGCAGGTCGAAGGTATTGCCTTCGACAAGCCCCACCGCTTTCAGGCGCAGCAGGAACTCGCAGAGAAGAT
>NZ_JASSVS010000063.1 GCF_030250645.1 Marinobacter azerbaijanicus | reverse complement strand
CCTGAGTATAGATCTTCTGGTAGTTGGCCTGGTAGGCCCGCTGCGCCACGATCATGTTGACCAGCTCGCCCGCCATGTCCACGTTGGACGTCTCGATCGCACCGGCGACAATCCCCCCCAGCAGCCCGGTACCCGGCGCGCCGACCAGTTCCTGCCCCGAGGCATTGGAAGCGCGCCAGACATTGTCACCGGCGGGTGTGAGCCCTTCGGGGTTGCGGAAGCTGACCAGCGAAATCTGGCCGGCGGGGCGCGACTCCTCGTTGGAGTAGTTGCGCATGATGACACCATCCTCGTCGATGGTGATGCCCACCAAGGTGCCCGAGGTGTAGCCGTTCTGGGTCAAGCTGCTTACGGTAGAGCTATTGCCAAACTGGGTCGAGCCAGCCAGATTGAGGGTGTAATTGACATCCTCGGCACCATTGGTAGCGCCAAAGCTCAGCGCCACTTGATTGCCGGTCAAGGCGGCCACCGCGTCATTGACGTTCTGGCTGGCCAGATCGCGCTCATCCTCCGCGTTGTCAGTACTGCTCTCCAGGCTGGCCAAGACCCCAGCCAGATCATCGAAATCAGCGATTCCGTCAATAGCCTCCTGCACCTCCGAGTTGTCACTTAAACTGCGTAAATAAGCCTCTCGCGCGGCCGTATCGTCCATATTGTTCCAGTCGTCTTCACTCATTTCCTGCAAATCGCCAAGCACGGACTGAAAAGCGGTAAGATTGGTTTCGGCATCGGCCAACGCATCCATCAGAGCCTGGTCAATCGGTTCACCAACGCCAGCCAGCTTACCGTTCGAGTTAAACCGCATCAGGAAATCGTTATTTGCATCGTAGGCACCATCTGCTACAACCTTGGCCTGCCATAGGTTGTCACCCACCTTTTCGTAATACACAGTGGTATTCAACGGATTGCCCAACGAATCATAAACGGTGAAGTTATTAGCGTAGTGGTAGTCGATCTCGGTGCCGTTGACTTCGGCAGTGTTGAGTTCGTCACTGATATTCTCGCGCGAGTCCAAATTGAGCACTGTACTGACATTGGTGGTAGCACTTGCCGCCAACTCTTCCGCCGATACGTTCAACGCTTGGGGCTGACCGCCTACCTGGACTTCACCTTGTGCGTTCAGGCCATACCCCATGATCTGAAAGCCTTGGGCGTTGATCAGATCGCCGTTTGCGGTCATCGAGAGCTGGCCATTGCGCGAATAGACCACCTCACCGCTGGTATCCATGTAGCGGAAGAAGCCATCGCCGGCCACCGCCAGATCCAGGTTGCGGCTGGTCGACTCGATGTTTCCTTCATTGAAGTTCTGCAGCACGGCCGATACACGCGTGCCCAGGCCGACCTTGGAGTTGGCGAACACGTCGGAGAACTG
>NZ_JASSVS010000062.1 GCF_030250645.1 Marinobacter azerbaijanicus | reverse complement strand
ATCCGGCGCTGCTGGAGAAGGCCATGGAACGCCCTACAGCGTGATGAAGGCATGAACTCGCAACGACACGCTTGCTAAGTACCGCCCCGGGCAAGCCCATCCATCTTATCGGCGTCGAGTTTCACGCGATCAGCGGCAAATCGTCGGCTTCGATGTCTCAGTGCATTAGAGCCAGCCTGGCATCGTCTCGATGGCCCGCTGCCTCTCAATGCGGCCGTGGCAGTGCTTGCTTTGACTCGGCCAGTGCTGCCGATTACCCTTAGAGAATCGTGCAAGATACGCTTGGCGACCGGCTGAACCATGGAAACGACACTGATCGATCGACGCAAGTATCCTGAGCTTGATCTCATCCTTTGGGATCGGGCCGAGACATTTGTCGCGCCCGACGTCGCATTTCGGCTGTATGAAGAGCGCTGGCGCTTCGTTGATCACGAGCGTCTTGAGGATGACGAGCGACAGTTGATCCTCGAGCTCAAGAAGACCCATGGTCACGGGCACATGCTGGTAGCATGACGTACCGCCGAGCACACCATCGCGCCGTAATTCAGCTACTCACGCATTTTGATGCCGATTTTCTTGCCGCTCACAACATCCTCTTTGGCGGTGGCACCAGGATCGCTCTTGAGCTGCATGAATTTCGCGAATCAGTCGATATCGATCTCTTCTGTATTGGCCGATCCGCCTATCGAGCGGCCAGATCCGCCATCACGTCGCGAAGCTTCGGCTCTCTCTTGCGGCCAGGCCATACCTTAGCTCTCCTTAACGACCGTGAAATTCGAGCCGATAGAGATGCCATTCGAGCGCTTCTCGAAGGCCCAGGCCATCCCATCAAGCTTGAAATCATTCACTTCAATAACGAAGCGATCAAAGCAGATCCACGGTCTCAACTCTTTCCCATTCCTTTCGTTGGGAAAGAAGGATGTTTTTCCACGAAGCTGACGGCTAACGCCGACCGTTACATGAATCACAGAAAGGATATTTTGGATCTGTGCATGATGCGCCGAGAATGGGGAGAAATACCCGAGGCAGCTTGGGAGATTGCCTGTGAGGAGTATGGGGAAGGCGTTATTCTGAAAGGGTTAGACAGCGCCCTAAGCCGCGTGGTGATCAACCCACAAGCTGCACTCGAGCATGCGATAACGTCCCTTCAAATGGAACAGAACCTGGCCAAAGAACTCATCTACACACAAGCGCCCGCATGGCTCGGTAAGCTCGGCTTGCCCTAGGCCATCCCAGGGCGGAGGTTCGCAAACGGCTGCTCTGTTCTCGATGGAACGCCAGCAGCCGCTTTCTCACCGGCACTCCCCCTTCACGCTTCGCTTCGTCGAGTGCGATACTCCTTCATCGCCTGCGATCTGACGCAACGGAGCGCCATGTTCACCGACCTTCTCATCGTTTTCGCCCTG
>NZ_JASSVS010000061.1 GCF_030250645.1 Marinobacter azerbaijanicus | reverse complement strand
GAATGGCTCCGGCCACGTACCCCCGCCCGTTCCTCGTCGTGCCCACCAACAACAGAGCGAACCTGTCTCGGCACCTGCCTGTACCCGAGAAGAACCCTAGCGAGAGCCCATTGTTGACTGCTCCTCTCCCTGAAGGAAGAGGATTCCCAATTCACCGAGAACCGGACATAGGCGCTTGACCCATGCCGCTTACATTCTCTCCAAGGGCTAACACGGCCAGCCCGGCCGCTTTAATGTTAACCGCGGCGTTGACGTCGCGGTCGTGTTCGGTCGCGCAACCCGGACACACCCAGGAGCGGATGTGGAGAGGCATCTTGTCCATCACATGCCCACAGCAGGAGCAGCGTTTACTGGACGGATACCACGGGTCAATGGCCGACACCTGCCGGCCAGCCCATTCCGCTTTGTACTCAAGCTGGCGGACGAACTCTCCCCAGCCTGCATCGCTGATGGACTTGGCCAGTGAAGGATTGCGCACCATGTTCTTCGCCTCGAGGGATTCGACGCAGACCACTTGGTTCTCGTTAATCAGTCTGCGGGACAGCTTGTGCAAGTTGTCCTTCCGGCAATCGGAGATTTTGGCGTGAAGTCGGGCCACTTTCTGCCGAGCCTTGGCGCGGTTCTTCGAGCCGAGCTTCTTCTTGCTCAGCCGACGCTGCGCCTTAGCCAGCTTGGCCGTGTATTTCGCCGTATGGCGGGGGTTGCCGGTTCGAACCCCGTCGCTGGTAACGAACAGGTCTTTCAGGCCGAGGTCGATGCCGACCATTTTTGGCGTAATGGGCAACGTCTCGGGTGTGAACTCACACAGGCACGACACGAAGTAGCGGCCTGCGGAGTCCCTGGAAACGGTGACGGTTGTCGGCTCGCTGGGCAGCGGCCGGCTCCAATGGATCGCCAGTGGCGCCTGGCACTTGGCCAGGAACAGCTGCCCGTCCCGATACTTGAACGCCGAGCGAGTGAACTCCGCCGACTGGCGGTGCCGTTTGCTCTTGAAATTCGGGTAGCGGGTACGACCCTCGAAGAAGTTCTTGAAGGCGGTCTGTTGATGGCGCAGGCACTGCTGCAGCGGCACCGAACTGACCTCATTGAGGAACGCCATCTCGTCGGCTTTCTTCATCCGCGACAGTTCAGCATTCGCCGCTACGTAGCCGATCTTTTCCCGGCGCTCGTAGAAGGCATCGGTGCGATACCGCAGCACCGCATTGTAGACGAAACGCACACAGCCGAACGTCCGAGCAAGAAGCTTCTCTTGCTCAGGCGTCGGGTAGAAGCGGTATTTGTAGGCACGTTTCGTCATGTCTCACAAAGTACAAAGAAAACTGTAAGATAGCAATCAGCTAAGAAGGAGGCAGCGGGAATAGGGTCGCCCTGGCGGGCGATGCACTATCCCTCCCCGCACCAGAAGTACGGGGTATCCCGCGCAAATTCTGTTGACCCAGCAGAATGCCGCCATGATGAGCAGAGCGCCAGCTTGGCCGCGACCATGCACGAGAACGCCTCGCGGCTGGACGAGCTGATATCCGAATTCGTGCTGGGGAACGCGCCGGCCCAGCCTCTC
>NZ_JASSVS010000060.1 GCF_030250645.1 Marinobacter azerbaijanicus | reverse complement strand
GGAGGCTGTGTAAAAACTCAATTTACACTCTCTCCAGGCGAGCGAGCAAAATGCCTCGGACATTGTCCGGGGCATTTTTCTTTGTATCCAGTGATCATTTCCAGGCAATAAAAGAGCGAAGAGGCTACTCAGGCAAGCCTTGCCATCATTGCCTTCACTCCCAGCACATTGATTGCCCGCATCAGGTTATAACTCAGAACCCCCAGACTGTATTCACTGCTTGCCGAACTGAGCCCCCAGCAGGTGAATCGCCCCTTGTTCAGGATTCTCTTGAGGGTGGCGAAGGTGGGCTCAACGGTCGCCATGCGACGGATCATCCGCTCTGGAGTCGCTGCTTTATTCGCTTTCTCCAGGGCGTCCTCATCATAGTGTCGCGTTATCCAGCGTTGATCGGCCTTGGTGCATTTCGCCTGTAGAGGACATCGATGGCAGCCCGAGCGGGCGTACAGGTGCATCCGGTCCTTGTTACTGATGGTCTTGTGAGGAAGCAGCTTTCCGGCAGGGCATTGATACGCATCTTCATCCGGCAAATAGGTGAAGTCACGTTTTTGGAAGTACTCTCCGGATCCCTGATTGTTGACCGCTCGATTCGAAGGGATGCCAACCTCCAGTCCAGAAGACTGGGTGCGGCTGATCTGGTCACCATTAGAGTAACCTGCATCAGCAACAACAGTCTTCAGGTCGTCGTCCAACGCTTCTCGGGTAGCCTGAGTGACAGGCTCCAATTGCCGGTTATCGCTGCCTGCCTGGGTCAGCTCGTGATGGACAACCAGTTGATGCCCCCCATCAACCGCATTCTGCGCGTTATAGCCAACCACCATGCCTTCCCGACCAGACTTCATCAGCTTGGCATCCGACTCGGTACGGCAATGCTGTGTTTTACCTTCTTCCACCAGGGTCTTGAGCTCATCCTGTAGCTCCGCCTTATGGGCCTCCAGATAGGCCAGGGCCTCTGTCACTTTTTCATTATTCAGATCTGACTCACCCTTTTGCTCCGAGGCCGCTAACTTTTCGAGATAGCTGTTGATCTTCTGGTCCAGCTTGCCCAGCTGCGTCTGGAGTTGCTTACGGGTGATGGCCTGGTCTTTACTGGCTGCCGCTTTGAACTTGCTGCCATCAATCGCCACCAGCTCACCACTCACCAATCCCGCCTGTTTACAGAAGACAATGAACTGACGGCAGACTTTCCTGACGGCGTTACCGTTATCCTTGCGGAAGTCCGCAATGGTCTTGAAGTCTGGAGCCAACTGCTTCATCAGCCACAGCACTTCCAGATTGCGATGGCATTCCTTTTCCAGCCGCCGGGTGCTGCTGGTCTGATTCAGGTAAGCGTATATATAAAGCTTGAGAAGATCGCCGGGATGATAGGGGCGTCGGCCGGTGTGAGCAGTCTGCGCCTTTCTGAATCCCATCTCGGATAGGTCCAGTGAATCCACAAACGCATCAATGACGCGAACCGGGTGATCTTCGGGGACATAATCTTCAACACTGGGCGGGAGCAGCAGCGTCTGACTTCGGGGGGTACCTTCAAGATGTCTCATAAAAAAATAACCGCGAGCCATGTCGCGGCTATTTTGCCAGCTTCGGAGGCTGTTTTCACACAGCCTC
>NZ_JASSVS010000005.1 GCF_030250645.1 Marinobacter azerbaijanicus | reverse complement strand
AAATGCCCCGGACAATGTCCGAGGCATTTTGCTCGCTCGCCTGGAGAGAGTGTAAATTGAGTTTTTACACAGCCTCCATATGCCCGGCTTTTCTGTATCAGCGGATCGCTGTTTCCGATCCGGTGGCTATTCGCCGCTCCAGTTGGAGCGTGGATCCGGCGTCATCCGCAGGTAGGACTTCACCACTTTGTGGCCTTGGGGGAAGCGTTCCCTGATCTCGTCTTCGTCCTGCAGCGACGGCACAATGACTACGTCGCCGCCGGCTTCCCAGTTACCCGGGGTGGCCACCTTATGCTCGTCGGTCATCTGCAGTGAGTCGATTACCCTGAGAACTTCGTTGAAGTTGCGGCCGGTGCTTGCCGGATAGGTAATGATCAGGCGGACCTTTTTGTTCGGATCGATTACGAACAGCGAGCGAACCGTCAGGGTGTCATTGGCGTTGGGGTGGATCATATCGTAGAGATCAGACACTTTACGGTCGTGATCAGCAATGATCGGGAAGTTTACCGCACAACCCTGGGTTTCGTTGATGTCCTTGATCCACTCCTTGTGGGAATCCACAGGGTCGACACTCAGGGCGATTGCCTTGACGTTACGCTTGGCGAATTCGTTCTTCAGTTTGGCCGTCAGCCCCAGTTCGGTGGTGCACACGGGGGTGAAGTCGGCCGGATGTGAAAACAGTACGCCCCAGCTATCGCCCAGCCAGTCGTAGAAGTGAATCTTGCCTTCACTGGAATCCTGCTCAAAATCCGGTGCGGTATCTCCCAGACGTAAACTCATGGTGTCTCCTCCTGTGGTAATACAAAAGCCCGGCCCAAACAAATGCCGGCATAATAGTTCAGTCTATACGATAAATTGTGGTGGCGAGTGAGAGAAAAACCAAGGGGCGTTGATTTGCCTCATCCGCCACCAACGAATTAATGATTGACCCCCAGGGAGCGCTCTTTCTCGAAATGTTCCCGCGTAAGCTTGAAGACTACGGGGCTGAGTAACAGCAGGGCCACAAGGTTGGGCAGGGCCATCATGGCATTGAGCGTGTCGGCGATCAGCCAGATCAGCCCCAGGTTGATGGTGGCGCCCACCGGAATCGCCAGGACCCAGACAACACGGTAGGGCACGATGGCCTTCACACCGAACAGGAACTCGATACACCGTTCACCATAGAAGGACCAGCCGATGATGGTGGTAAAGGCAAAAATTGCCAGGGAAATGGCGACAACATAGTTGCCGAACCCCGGCAGCCCGGTCTCGAAGGCCAGCGACGTCAGGGCAGCGCCGGTCTCGCCGGAGGTCCAGGCCCCGGAACTGATGATGACAAGGCCGGTGATGCTGCACACGATGATGGTGTCGATAAAGGTGCCCAGCATGGCGACCATGCCCTGATTGATCGGGTTTTTTGTCTGCGCGGCGGCATGGGCAATGGGGGCCGAGCCCAGGCCGGCCTCGTTGGAGAAAATACCCCGGGCCACACCGAAGCGAATGGCGGCCCACACAGCGGCTCCTGCGAAGCCACCCTCGGCAGCCACCGGGCTGAAGGCATGGGTGAATACCATGGCGATGGCGCTCGGAAGCTGGTTGGCATTAATGGCCAGCACCACCAGGCCAACCAGCACATAGGCGATTGCCATAAAGGGCACTAGTGCGCTTGCAACCTGTCCGATGCGCTTGATGCCGCCAACCAGCACCAGGCCAACCAGTGTCATCAGGATGAGGCCTGTTATCCAGTGTGGCAGGTTGAAGTTGGTATTCAGGACGTCGGCCACAGAGTTGGCCTGTACGGTGTTGCCTATGCCGAAAGCTGCCACTGCTGCAAATATGGCAAATAGCACACCCAGCCATGCCCATTTCTTGCCCAGACCGTTACGGATGTAATACATCGGGCCACCCACATAGGCCCCGCGCTCATCCACTTCACGGAAGCGCACTGCCAGTACTGCTTCAGAGTACTTGGTTGCCATGCCCACGAGGGCAGTCAGCCACATCCAGAACAGGGCGCCGGGCCCACCCAGAAACACCGCCGTGGCGACGCCGGCGATATTGCCGGTGCCGACCGTGGCGGACAGGGCGGTCATCAGTGCCTGAAACGGTGGTATCTCACCTTCTGATTCAGCACCGGTGCGACCTTTCCACATCAGCCGGAAACCGGCCCGGAGTTTCAGTACCGGCATCAGTTTGAGGCCAATACTGAGAAACAGCCCGACCCCGAGAATCATCACCAGCATGGGCGGACCCCATACCAGTGCGTTGATGCTGCTTACAAAAGACTCAAAGGCTTCCATGGGAATCTCCCTGTGTTTCTGCCATGGTTTGGACTCGCCCGCTGTGACAATGGACGGAAGATGTTTCGCTTGAGTGAAGCGTATAACCTATTGAGTTTATACACTTATTTTCATCTGTAAATATTAATCGACAAGAATTGCCTGTTCTCGGGGAATGTTGGTCTGTAAAGCTGTTGGATCCGTTGTCTATCAGGTTAAGCTGTAGCCTGGTTTATCAGGAGTCTCATTCATGCCCGAAAGCTTTCATGTACAGGCCGGTAATCTGTCTCTCTGCGTGGAAACCCGTGGTGATCCTGATGGCGAACCGGTGATTTTCGTCATGGGGCTGGGGGCGCAGATGACACTCTGGCCTGAGGCCCTGCTGGATCACTACGCCGATGAAGGCTTTCGGGTGATCCGGTTTGATAACCGGGATATTGGCCTGTCTTCCCATTTGAAGGATCGGCTTGAGGGGCATCCTGTTGCGGTAATGGCAAGGCACCGGATGGGGCTGCCGATCGCCGCCCCCTATACTCTCCATGACATGGCTGGTGATGTGTGTCACTTGATGGATGCGCTGGGTCTTGCCAGTGCTCACCTGGTGGGTGTTTCCATGGGTGGCATGATCAGCCAGCTGGTGGCCGCGAACCACCCGGAACGGGTACGCTCCGCTACCCTGATCATGACGTCCACCAACAGCCCGCGTTTGCCGATGCCCGAAACGAGGCTGATATGGCGCCTTGCGGGCATTGGCGCCAGGGGCCATGACGAGGCCTCGGTGGTGGCCCGTTCCCTGGACTTCTGGAAGGCCATCCAGAGCCCTGGTTTTCCGCCCGGCGAGCAGGCAGTGAAGGACCGGGTCGTGCGGGATTATCGCCGCAGCTATCACCCTGCGGGTATCCTGCGGCAGACCCGTGCCATTCTCGCCACAGGCAGTCTGTCTTCGGCGACACGTCGCATCCGGGTGCCGGTATCGGTGATCCATGGCAAGGACGATCCGCTGGTGCGGCCGGTAGCTGCAGAACAGTTGGGTTACCTGATGCCCCACGCCCGTATCGAAATGATCCAGGGTATGGGGCATGACCTGCCTGAACCTCTGTTACCTCATTTCGCTGCGATTGGCTTTGAAACAATGGCGAAGACGCTGCGCATGGATAAGTGACAGTTTTGTCCTGAACCGATTCAGGTCGCAGTTGTGGGGTTTATACTTCCAGTTTTCGCCCCCATTGCCTATGTTTATAGAGGAACGTATCCGGAAAGTTACTGGTCAGGGAGCCTGCCAATGCGATCATTGAAAGTATCTGATGTCATGTGGAACCACATTGAGCCTGTTCGTTGTGGCACGCCTTTAACCAAAGTGGTTAAAACGCTGCTCCACAACCATGTCACAGGCTTGCCGGTGGTGGATGATCACCGCAAAGTCATAGGTTTCATTTCAGAACAGGACTGTATTCATGCTCTGCTGGTGAGTAACTACCATCGCGAGGGCGATCCGACGGTAGATGACGTGATGTTCCGCAACCCGGTAACCATTTCGGCGGAAATGGCCGTGGTGGATCTGGCCCAGAACCTGGGCGCCGGTAAACCCAAGGTCTATCCGGTGGTTGATCACGATCGCCTGATTGGCATTGTCACCCGGACCGCCATTCTTGCAGCGCTGGCAAAAGCTGGTTACGGCATAGACGTTCCGAAATACGCATAGTCTGCGGACTGTGAAATATCCTGGACCCAGAGGTGACCATGGAATTGCTCTCCACAAACGTCTGTTTTGACGGTGAACACCGTCGCTACCGGCACCATTCGGCGACACTGGAATGCGGTATGGAGTTTGCGGTCTACCTGCCCCCTGCCGCTCTGGGCAGCAGTCCGCGACCGGTGCCGGTACTCTACTGGCTGTCGGGCCTGACCTGTACAGACCAGAATTTCATGCAGAAAGCCGGTGCGCAGAAGAAGGCGGCACAGCTTGGTATGGCCATTGTATGCCCGGATACCAGTCCCCGTGGCCTGAACCTACCCGGGGAAGACGACAGTTATGATTTCGGCAGTGGCGCGGGGTTCTATGTCAACGCCACGCAGCAGCCCTGGGCGCCCCACTACCGTATGTACGATTATGTGGTCAAAGAGTTGCCCCAGCTGGTGGAGGGACATCTGCCAGTAACGGAAGATCGTGGCATCAGCGGTCATTCCATGGGTGGCCACGGCGCCTTGATTGCGGCACTGAAAAATCCGGGACGGTACAAGTCGGTGTCTGCGTTTGCCCCCATTGCCAATCCCAGCGAATGCCCCTGGGGCCAGAAAGCCTTCAGCGGGTATCTGGGCGATGACCCCAGAGCATGGGAGGAGTGGGATGCCACCCTGCTGATCCCTACTGCCAGGGAGCGGCTACCGCTGCTGGTGGATCAGGGCACCGCAGACGAGTTTCTCGATAGCCAGCTTAATCCGGATGCGCTGGCTGACGCCTGCGAGAAAGTGCATCACCATATCAACTTGCGGATGCATCGCGGATACGATCACAGCTATTTCTTCATTGCGTCGTTTATCGACGATCATCTGGAACATCATGCGGAAGCCCTCGGCCTGAGATAGGGGCCGGGTCTAGCGAAATCCCCAGAGCAGCCCGAAGTCCATGGAGGGCATCACTTCGGGCTGTTCCACATCCCTGATGTTGAACTCCAGCAGGCTGCAGTCCCGCTCGAACGAGCCACTGTAGCGATTTCCCCGCGGACCGATGATCGCTTTGGCAAAAGGCCCCCGGTGCCGGTGGGGCCGCCTTACAACCACGGCTACCTCGTTGTTGGCAAGCCTTACCAGCGTTCCCGGTGGATAATCGGTAAGCACGGACAGCAGGGAGCGGGGAATCGCCGGCCGATACTTGCCGTCGGCCAGTGAAGTGATCAGTTTGCGGGCCTCCACAACGTTCATCCGGTCACGATAGGCGCGGCGTGTAATCATCGCGACATAGCGTTCCGCCAGTGCGAGGATCTCTGCCTCGCCCCGGATATCGGTGCCACTGAGTCCTTTTGGATAACCCGAACCGTCCGCCTGCTCGTGATGCTGGGCAATGATTTTCAGCAATAGCGGGCTGGTGATGTCGGCTTCTTTCAGTGCCTGGATGCTGCGCTCAGGGTGTTTGCGAATGACCGCACGCTGTTCATCAGTCAGCACCCGGTTTGAGGCGTTCAGTTTGTCGGCCACCGGCACCAGCGCCAGGTTGGCAGTCAGCGCAGCACTGATCAGCACGGCAGTGCGCTTGTCATCAAGACCGAACCGTCGTGCGGTGAACTGGCAGAGCACGGCATAGAACAGAATCTGCTCATGGATGGTGGGTTCGATGGAATACAGGTGCACCAGTGCCAGGCTTGCTTCCGGGGCCTCCTGGCACATCTGGTCGATGATCCGCGACAGGCCCAGCACCCGCTTCAGTGCACTCTCATCCCGTTCGGTAATGGCAGTGATGGTCGATTCCAGTGTCTGCAGCAAAGCCGGGTATTCTGAGAACGGATTGCGCACGCGAATGTCCTCGTGCACTTCCTCCTGGGGGCGTTCAATCTTGCGTGGTTTGAACCGGCCACGCTCGAATAACTGTTCCAGCTGGGTATTGTTGTGTATGACATATCCCTGACGCAAAAGCACATTGCCATCGGCATCATAGACGGTCCAGGGTAAGGGCTTTCCGATGGTCAAGGCGCCGGGTGCGATACGGACAAGATTCTGCACTCTGTAGGTTCCTGATGTTTATTATAATAATGCTTAAGTCTAACCCTGAAACCATGTTCAACTCCAGAAAGGACCAGCCAGGATTCCAGAACCCGGTCAGCCGACGGTGGCCCTGTGATACAGGAACGCCTGCTGGATATGTTCCCGTATCTGCTGGTCATCCCAGGGCTTGGTCAGGAACTTGTAGATGGCTCCCTCATTGATGGCGTCGGTCACTGACTTCAGGTCGGTATAGCCGGAGAGTACAATGCGGACCGTGCCCGGGTGGATGGCTTTAACCTCACTGAGAAAATCCGTGCCGGACATTTCCGGCATTCTCTGGTCAGACACAATCACCTGTACCTGATTTGAGGCCAGCAGACTGAATGCCTCTTTGACGCTGGTTGTGGCCAGTATGCGATAACCGTCACGCCGCAGTACTCTGGTCAGAGCCCGCAGAATATTCTCCTCATCATCCAGAAGCAGCAGCGTACGCCCTTGCTCTTGCTCCTCATTGGACCCCGCTTGCGGAGTGTTGGCGGATACCTGGTTATTGAGGAATGTCAGCAGGTCGTCAAACGGCATGGGGCGGGCGAAGGCGAAGCCCTGGAGCAGGTCGCACTGGTTCTTGCGCAGGTAGGTGGCGTGAGCCTCGGTTTCAACGCCTTCGGCAACCACTTCAAGGCCCAGGTGATGGGCCATGGAGATAACACCCTGGGTGATGGCGGCGTCACTGCGGTTCTCGATGACATCCTTGATAAACGAGTGGTCAATCTTGATCTTGTTGGCCGGCAGCAGTTTGATGTAGCTCAGGCTGGAAAAACCGGTTCCGAAATCATCAATGGCAATGTGAACACCGAGTTCGCGGATGGCGTGGAGGGTGTTGATCACCAGATCGGTATCCAGAAGTACGGCAGACTCCACCACCTCCAGTTCCAGACTTTCCGGCCGCAGACCGGACGCCTTGAGCGCATCGGTAACCGTGTGAATAAAGCCCTCTTTACGCAGTTGGACCGGCGACACGTTGACCGAGACCGAACAATACCGGAAGCCACGGGAATGGAGATGGACCATGTCGCGACAGGCCTGTCGCAGAACCCATTCCCCCAGCGCGATGATCTGTCCGGTGTCTTCCGCCAGCGGTATGAAATCGCCGGGGGAAATCAGCCCCCGGGTGGGATGTTGCCAGCGAACCAGCGCCTCAATGTTTCGTGTCTTTCCGGTGCGGGCATCAACCAGCGGCTGGTAATAGACTGAAAGCTGTTCCTGGTCGATGGCATCCTGCAGATCATTTCGCAGGGCAACGCGATAGCTGGCTTCCTCGTTGAATTCCTGGGAGTACCATTGGTAAGTGCTGCGTCCCTGCTGCTTGGCGCGGTACATCGCCAGGTCTGACTGTTGCAGCAGCGCCATGGGTTTTTCGATACTGCCGTCGGTGGTGGATATCCCCACGCTCGCAGTGAGATGGATGGTTTTGTGATCCAGGTGATAGGGCCTGGCAATTTCATGGATGACGTTTTCTACCACAAGTATGGCGTCCTCCGCCTGGGCAAGGTCCGGCAGCAATACGATGAACTCGTCCCCGCTGATCCGTGCAACGGTATCACCGGACCTTACCAGCGCTTTCAGGCGTCTGCCCACTTCGATCAGAAGCTGATCCCCAAGGCGGTGGCCCAGGGAATCGTTGATCAGCTTGAAACCATCCAGGTCAATAAACAGCAGGGCCACGGTCCGGCTATAACGCTGTGATAACTGGCAGGCCTGGCTCAGCCGGTCTTCCAGCAGGTTGCGGTTTGGTAGTCCCGTGAGGACGTCGTGGCTGACGTTGAATGCCAGCTCGTGCTCCGCAGATTTGCGATCGGAAATATCATTCTGAACACCAATATAGTGAGTAATCTCACCGCCTTCATCGAATATGGGTGAGATGTACAGATCGTTCCAGAACGGTGTGCCGTCTTTACGATAGTTCCTCAGTACCGTTGAAACCTCTGTTTTCTTTTTCAGTGCTCGCCGAATCTCTGAAAGCCCCTGCTCATTGCTCAGGTCAAAGTCGTTACCCTGAAGAAAGCGACAGTTTCTGCCAATTGCTTCCTCGGCACTGAACCCCGTGATCTTCTCGAAGGCCCGGTTAACATAAATCGTGGGCAAATCGTCCTGTTGGGCATCGGCAATGAGAATCCCGTTGGAGCTTGATTCGATGCTGCGCTTGAAGAGCCGAAGCTGACGGCTGTTTTCCACCTGGGAGGTGATGTCCGTCAGCATCAGTACCTGCAATGGCCGGTGGTTGATGGTCATGCTGTTGCTCATCATCTCCACAATCATCTCGTGACCGTCGCTACGCCAGTGTCTTTCCAGGACCCCGCCTTCGCGCAGCAGTATTCCTTCGGAGGATAGCCGGACCGGCTCATGGCCGGGCACGCGAAGATCCTTCAGGCTCAGTCCCTCGATGTTATCTTCTCCATACCCATAGAGTGACCGGGCGGCCTCATTCATGGATACCAGGACCAGAGAATCCGGAGCCATCAGGCACATGGGGGCCGGGTTGCTCTCAAACAGCAGCCGGTAGTGAGCTTCACTGTTTGCCAGGCTTTCTGTTGCCATGGCACGGTCAATGGCGTAACGGATGCTGCGGATCAGGGTGTGGCCGTCGACAGCGCCTTTGACCAGATAGTCCGCTGCTCCCAGCTCCACGGCACGGGCATCCAGTTCTTCGTCTCCCTGGCCGGTCAACAGAATAAACGGCGTGGTAATGCGACGCTCCCGGGCCTCCTGGATCAGGTCGATGCCTGAATCCGGGCCCAGGCTCAGATCCACCAGTGCTACCGCGTACCTGCCCGTCTCAAGGGAGGTAATGCCCTCCTGATAGGAATCCACCCAATCCAGCCTGGTGCTGACCGGGCTGCTGTCGTGCAGCAGGTCGCGGGTAATCAGATAGTCGTCTTCATCATCTTCGATCAGCAGAATGTGCAGTAAGGGGTCATTCTCGGTCATGGCGTTCCGGTCTTCCTGGCAAGGTTACCGTCGTTGCCCAGTAGTTTGTCAGCGACGAAACCACGTCCAGCAGCTCTGAGTAAGTGGATGGCTTTACAATGTAGGAGTTGGCGCCGGCCTGGTAACAGTAGCGGATGTCATCCTCATCGGCCGAGGTTGTCATGACAATTGTCGGGATTGTGCGCAGGCGCGGGCTGGACTTGATTTCCCGTAGCGCCTCCCGCCCGTCTTTCAGCGGCATATTGAGATCCAGCAGGATCACATCCGGATAGACGCAGGGGCTCTCAATGTCCTCCAGAAGCGGCTCCTTGCCGTTCAGGATGCTCATCAGTTCCGCGCCGTCGTGAGCAAAACACATCCGACAGTCACGGCATCGCTCCGCAAAGGCGTCTCTCATCATCAGTCGGTCATCCGGATCATCATCAGCAATAAGAATGATCGGCGGTGGTTTCGGTTCAGTCATTGCGGCGTCGTTTCTGTTCATCGATAGTTGGAAAGTGAATCCGGAAAGTCGTTCCCTCATCGACTTCGCTCTCAACCGTTACCGTGGCATTGTGACGGTCCAGTATCTTCTTGACGATGGCAAGGCCGATTCCGGTTCCAGGAAAAGTCTGTTTGTGCAGACGCTGGAAGGGTTGAAAAAGCTTTTCCGCGTAGCGTTTGTCAAACCCCACGCCGTTGTCACTGACAACCAGTGTCCAATGGTCTTCTGCGCTGTATTCAGGGTATACCATGACTCTGGGACGTTGGTCCGGCTTATGGAACTTGATGGCATTGCAAAGCAGGTTCTGGAGCACCTGGCGAACCTGGGTGGCGTCACCGGTAATGGCAGGTAAAGGCTGGACATCAATTACCGCGTTTTCGCGGGAAATGGCCGTTTCCATGTCCTGCAGTACCTCGTCAAGAATGCGACTGGCGTTGCAGATGGTCAATGGCTGTGCCTTGGTTGTCACCCGCGAATAGGCCAGCAGATCCTGGATCAGGGACTGCATGCGCCTGGCGGCCGACTGCATCCGCTGCAGGTAATCCTGCTCACGCTCATCAAACCTGTCTGGCCGTGTCAGTAGACGGTCCGAGAAAGCCTGGATCTTGCGCAGGGGTTCCTGGAGGTCGTGGGAGGCCACAAAGGCAAAGTCCTGCAGTTCGCGGTTGCTGCGCTCCAACTCTGCCATGGTCTGCTCAAGTTTCTGCTGGGCCTGCTTCCGTGCGTTTATGCTGCGGTAGTAGACAGCCAGACCCTCGTCCGATGGGTAGGCGCTGACTTCCAGCCAGTTGTCCAGGGGCGCGTAATAGGCTTCGAAGGCAACGGACTCACCGGTTGTCATGGCGTGGCGGTACTGTTGCTCGAACTCGCTCTCCTTTGCGGCCGGGAACATCTCCCAGAGAGTGTTGCCGAGCAGTACATCGCGGTTTTTCCTCAGCAACTCTTCGGATCGCCGGTTGACGTAGGTGAAGCGCCATTCGCGGTCGAGGGTAAAGAAGGCGTCAGTAATGCTCTCGAAGATCTTTGCCTGACGATCCGCAAACCGCCGGATCTGCTCCATGGCCTGATGGGAAGCGGTGATGTCCTGGAGGCCGCCCTGTACCTGAACGATCCGGTTGTCCTCATCCTTGACAGCCTGGCCGATCACCCGAACCCATCGCAAGCGGCCAAGGTGGGTTCGGATCTGTACTTCCTCGTCGAAGGGGATGCCTTTGTGCATACACATATTGACGGCGTCGGTGATGATTTTCCGGCTGTCGGGGGTATAAAAGGTGAGCGCCTTATCAAGATCTGGAACCTCACCAACCGGCATCTCGAAGATGTCGAACATGGCATGAGACCAGCGGGTTTCCCCGCTGGCTATATCCAGCACCCAGCCACCGATACGGGCGGCCTTTTCGGCAATTTTCAGCAACGTCTCACTTTCCCGGAGCTTTTCCTGGGTGTGGCGTATTTCAGTGGTGTCACGGGCCGCTACGTAGATCAGCTCGTCTGAGCTGAGGGTGGCGCTGAGTTCAAGCCAACGTTCAGAATTGTTCTTGTTCCTGATTCTGATCTGAAGGTCCCTGATTGTTGTTCCGGCTATCAGCGAAGCAACAGCCTCTTCGACCCTCGCCTGATCATCCTTGTGAATCAATTGCATGTAGGAAGCGCCCAGCAGCTCATCGCGCTCGTAACCAAGTACGTCCACAAAGGCGTTGTTGAGTTCAAAGAAGTGGTTGTTCAGGTCTACAATGCAGAACATATCTGGTGATAGCGAGAAGAACTGTTCCCGCTCCCGCATCAGTGTTTCTGCCACCAACTGGTTGGTCATGTCGCGACCCACGCAGAACAATGCCTGGTCTTCCTCTGACCACTCTGCTGTCCACAGCATAGTTACAATATGGCCGTCCCGATGAAGAAGGTGGTTGCGAAAGCCGTCACTGAACCGGCGGTAGCCAGCGACGAGTCTGCGTAACTCTTCTGCTGTTGCATCCTGGTCCACGTTGGGAATCAGAACTTGGTAGGGCTTACCGATCAGCTCATCCGGCCGGTAGCCCAGGACATTTTCCGCAGCGGGGTTGATGGAGATGAACCGTCCTTTTGCGTCAATTGAACACAGGATGTCCCAGGAAAACTCCATGATGCGCTCATTTGTATGCCGGAGGGAACGCTCCCGCGACAGGTGCGCATTCATGGTCTGGTTGAGTTTCTGCAGACTGCGTGAGCGTCGCTCTGATTCCCGCCAGAACAGGTGACTGAGCATCATCAGAAAACTGAGTGTCAGGCCGGCAAACAGGACCAGGGGGGGGAGATAAAGCACCGTGGCGGGGAGCCCGCCTTCCCGGGCGTAAACTTCAATCCGCCACTGGCTGTCATGGTGGGTGTTCGTGTGGCGGGTTGCCAGCGGAATCCTCGCTCCCCGGGGTGTGTCCGGGGAAAGGTCGAAAATCGGAGTGTTGCCGTAATAGACCCCCAGGCTCAGGTCGCCATCGTAGTACTGGAGAAGACTGCTATAGGCGTCTTCCAGATCAATAACGGCAAGGATGATCCAGGGCTCTCCGACAACGGCGCTGACCGGAGATGCGATCAGGGCGTATAGATCGCCATTCTCATCCGGCCCGGGCGGGCTGAGATGAGGGCGGTTGGTGCTGGTTAGGTGATCCAGCCATTTCTGGTTGTCCGGTGTTTGCAGAAAACTGTCGAGCCAGCGTTGATATTGCCCCCCTCGGGAGTGAACCCCGAGCGGTTGCCGGTTCGGGTCCAGGATGCCAATAAGCCGGATTTCGCGGAAGTCGTTCAGGTAACTCTTTACCTCTTGTTGCCATTCTCCCTGCGCCGGCATACCCGTCAGCAGTTGCTGGCGGTCTGCGAGCCGGCGAATCATTGCAAGGTCGTCATTGAAGGTCGCTGTACTGGACGCCCTGAACTGCTCGGCCAGAATCTGCGCACGTGCCTGCAGGCTGTTGCTGTTCTGGACGCGCAGGGCATGCCAGGTGATGGTGGTCAGTGCTATGCTGAAAACGCCGAGCAGTATCAGTCTTGTGGAAAAGTCCGGTAGCTCACGGCGATGAATGGTGTGAAGAATTGGCAAAGCCATGCCCACCAGCATCGCCAGTGGGCTGACAATAATGGTGGATTCCGCAATCGTGCCAAGGCTGAAAGCCCGCAGTTGCGGATACCAGTAGGAAAAGAATGAAAGCGCGCCGAGCATCACGACCACCAGGCCGCATACCAGTCCCGCCCGCTTTCCTTTACGAAGGTAGAGTGCCGCCAACAGGGCCAGCTCAGTGAGCAGGACAACCAGAAGCAGAGGTATATTGATGGCCAGGACTTCCAGTGATTCTGCTGCGGTAAGACGCGGCAAGGCAACCTGACCGAGGGCGATGAGACTGGTAAGGCAGGCCAGCACAGTGGCCGCTGGTTTGCGGTGAAATACCAGCGCCAGAAAGGACGCGCCGATCAACACGGAGGCCAGCCCGCCGCCGGGTGACAGCGAAATCCGCCCATCGGAAGGACCGCCCAGGGAGAAATGATCGATGAAGATCACCAACCCGATGGCTATGAGGGCGATGGCCAGGGCCAGCACAAGGCAGAATCGCCCGATAACCGGGTTGCGTTCGCCCTTCATTCGTTCAACACCTGCGGCCCCAGCAGCCTGAGGATTTCATCAGCGGTGGTCCGGCCTTCCCGGAGCTTCTCCAGGGCGTCGTCCAGGAGCACCCGCATGCCCTGTTCCCGGGCGATAGTTTCGATCTGCATGGCGCTGGCGCCTTCGGTGATGGCAATCCGTAATTGCTGGTTCATGGTCAGCACTTCGTGGATAGCGACCCGGCCTTTATAGCCCTTGTGGCACTTTTCACAACCCCGGCCCCGGTAAAAGGTGAGGTCCGGGGTCATGAACTGGGGACCCAGCTGTTCCAGTATTTCCTTAGGGGCGTCCGTCTCTTCGCAGCAGTGGCGGCAGATTCGCCGTACCAGACGCTGTGCAATGATGGCCTCGAGGGTCGACGCCAGCACGAATGGCTTCAGGTTGAGGTCCAGCAGTCGCGCCACGGTAGCCGCGGCGGAACTGGTGTGCAGGGTGGAGTAAACGAGGTGGCCGGTCATCGCGGCATGGAAGGCGACATCGGCGGTTTCCTCATCCCGGATTTCACCCAGCAGGATCACGTCCGGATCCTGCCGTAGAATCGCTCGCAGTACACTGGCAAAACTCAGGCCGATACGGTCCTTTACCGGTACCTGGCCGGCCATGTCCACGTGGAACTCCACCGGGTCCTCAATAGTCACGTAATTGCGTTCCGGTGACGCATTGTGCTGTAACAGGGCATACAGGGTGGTGGTCTTGCCACTGCCGGTGGGGCCGGTGGCAAGAATAATGCCCTGGGGCTTGGCGACGACGTGCAGCAGCCGCTTGAGGTTATGTTCGGACAGGCCCATGTCTTCCAGGGATTGTGCGGAGGACTGCCGCTCCAGTACCCGCATGACCACCTTTTCACCGTTAATGGTGGGCAGGGTGGAAATCCGCAGGTCGACGATTTTCATCGGTGTCTTGACGGTAATGCGCCCGTCCTGGGGTTTGCGGCGTTCGGTAATGTCCAGTTCCGCCATCACCTTGATGCGGGACACCACCGACATCAGCAGGTTAGTGGGGATATGGATCTTGTCCTGCAGCACACCGTCAATCCGGTATCGCACCACCAGCGACTTGGTGCGGGGGTGGACGTGGATGTCGCTGGCACCCAGGCGCAGTGCTTCGAGGATGATGGCATTGACCAGGCGGATGGCTGGCGGCTCCTCGGAGCTTCCCAGTAACTGCTCCAGGGTCTCTTTGTCACTGTCTTCGTCCAGAACGATCTCGATGCCCTCGTAGGGATCATCGGTGCCGACCTTGGTGGCAATGTCGTCCAGTTCGCTGGTTTCGCCGAAAACTTCCGTCAGCTTGGCCTGCATCTGGGTGGTTTCGCACAGCAACGGGTGGATGGTGTACCCGGTCATGAACCCCAGTTCGTCAATCAGATTCACGTCCATGGGGTCCACCATGGCCAGACGCAGTCGCTGTCCCTGGACTCGCAGCGGCATTACCAGCTGGCGGGTACAGATTCTCTGGGGCACCAGTGACATCAGGGCCGGGTCAGGCTGGAATTCCCGTAGATCGATTTCCTCAAACAGCATGTCGTCCCGCAGCATTTCGAATACCTTGCGGAAATCGACCCATTCGTGCTTGAGCAGCTGGCGGACCACGGGGGTCTTATGGCTTTGCATTTCCCGGTGCAACTGCTGTATCTGCTGGGGGTTCAGCCAGCCTTTCTTGTGGAGCAGGATGGCAAGCTGGCTGCGGTTGGTGGCCGTCAGCTTGCTGATGGTTTCCAGGTCCTTGTGCTGTTTTTTGGTCTGCTGTTCCAGCGACCGCGTACGCTGGATGAGTTCGTACTGTTCCAGGGCCAGGGCGATGGTCAGACGAATGTCATCATCATTCCAGGGCTTGAGGATGAAACGGTACACCGCGCCTTCCTTGATGGAACCCATGACAGCATCGGTATTGGCGTGACCGGTGAGCATGATGCGGATGGTGTTCGGCCAGCGTTCCCGTACTTCCCGGAGTAATTGACTGCCATTCATGCCGGGCATCATGAAATCGGTCATGATCAGTTCCACCGGCTGCTTTTCCATGATGCGCAGGGCTTCAGTGCCGTTACTGGCAAACAGCAGTTCGTAGTTCTCACGCTGGAAGACACGGCGCAGGGAAGCCAGAATGTTGGGCTCGTCATCCACCAGCAGAAGGCGATAAGGCGCTTTCTTCTGTTCAGTTACCGGCGGTGATTTGTCATCCGGATCCTGGTTGAAAAACAGTGATGCGTAGCGTTTAGCCATGATCAATCCTTAACTGACCGGCAGGAAAAGGGTGACACGGGTGCCTGTGCCTTCCCTGCTGTCGATCTGAATGCTGCCCCGGTGAGCACGTATGGTGTCCTGGGCAACGGTCAGCCCCAGGCCGGTGCCGGCCCCAACCGGCCGGCTGGTGAAAAAGGCATCGAACACCCGTTCGCGAATGTCTTCGGCAATACCGCAGCCGTTATCCTGTATCACCACCTGAATGCCGTCGCTGGTAACAGTGGTCTTCGCAAGAATTCGCCCCCTTTCAGTCCCGCTTTCCCGCAACTTGAGCGCCTGCGCCGCATTGTCGAGCAGGTTGTAGAACGTTTGCGACAGCCGGGACGGGTGGCCGGAAATCTTTGGCAGCTCGCCGGGTTTCTCCAGTATGTCCACGTCGTGACCATATTCGGTCTGGAGCAGGTGTACGGCGCTGGACAACAGTTCATTGACGTCACAAAGGGTGTAGTCGGCCTGATCAATGCTGGAGAAGGTTTTCAGATCCGAGACAATGCTGGCAATACGGCGGGTACCGTCGGACGACTCCCCGATCAGATCGGAGAAGTCGTTCAGCAGTTCCCGGTTCTGGTCGGTGTCCGGTACCAGCTCCCGCAGGTCGTTGACGTAATCGCCGGCGACTTTGAGATTGCTGGATATGAACCCGATCGGATTATTGATCTCATGGGCCACACCGGCTGCCAGCTGCCCGACTGAACGCAACCGGGCACTCTCGTAAAGATCCATCTGCGCCTGTTTTATGACGGCTACCTGCTCGTCCACCTTGTCCTGGAGTTGGTCGGACAGCGCCCGGTAACGGGCTTCCGACGCTCTCAAGGCCTCGTTCTGTTTCTGCAGCTCCGCGTAACTGGCCTCGGTTGTGTCGTGGTGCAGGTTGGCCGCAAGCCGGTACTTGGCGATAAACATCATAAGAAACGCGACCAGGTCCGCCGCGGCAACACGCTCCTGTTCAGAACTGCCGCCGGATAGCCAGCCCACGGTCTCCAGGTTGAATTCCAGCGCTACCGCATCGGTTTCCCGGGCGCTGCCGATCTCGACCGGTTCACGGCAAAGGGCGCTGAGCATGCGATTCAGGCGCTGGAGCTGGTCAGCGGTGAGCAGGTCCTCAAGCGTGGGGTCGTCTTCAAAGTTACGCACGGATTTCCTCGCTGGCAGCGCTCAGTTGCCGGATAAAGGTGTCGCGGTCAATGCCATGGCCCGTCTCCAGTGCGAATTCCCTGTCCACTTCGGTATAAAGCCGGTCCAGCAGTACCCGGAAGGTTTCTATAACGCCTTTGCCGTGAAGGGCTGCCGCCATTTGCAGGGGCGACCAGGGCGTATTGGCCCAGCGCTGCTGGAGTTCGGCTTCGTCTACCACTCCGGGAAGATCCCGTTTGTTGAACTGGACCGCCATGGGCAGGGTGTCGATATCCAGTCCGACTTTTTCCAGGTTCTCTTCCAGGTTCCCGAACGCGGTGGCGTTATTGTCCTGCTGACTGGTCTGGGAATCCGCCACAAAAACCACGGCGTCAGCGCGGGATAGCACCGCCTTGCGGGTGCTGTCGTGCTGGACCTGACCGGGCACGGTATACAGTTTGAGCCGCAGGTCGAGCCCGGAATCCCCCTTCAGCCCGATGGGCAGCATGTCGAAGAACAGGGTGCGGTCGTCGCGGGTTTCCAGCACCATCAGTTCGCCCTTGCGCTGAGGGTTCAGCAGGGAGTGCAGCTGCATCAGATTGGTGGTCTTGCCACTCAGGGCGGGGCCATAGAACACCACTTTGAGGGCCAGCCTGTTGTCTTCAGGGCTATGATCCGCCATCAGAACCTCTTCACTGGTCGCCAATCAGCACGGAGCCGTCGGCGTCGCGCTGAACCCGGGTAATGCCCGGATTGTCTTTCTCGAGGCGCAGCAGTTCCTGCTCCCGGGCTTTGATCATCCGGCGCTGGGCATTGACTTCGTCCAGAAGGCGCTGGTTTTCGGACTTCAGCTCGTAGATATCAATGGCGGACTTGATGGCCGCCACAACCTCGTAATCGTCCCAGGGCTTGGACAGGTAACGGTACACTTCCGCCTGGTTGATGGCCTTTATCATGGAGTTGCGATCGCCATAGGCGCTCAGTACCAGACGCATGGCATTGGGTTGGCGCTGTTTGGCAAACTGCAGATAGGTCACACCGTCGGCCGTGGGCATCTGGTAGTCCGAGATGATGACGGCATAGTCGTGCTCCAGTAAGCCACTCAATGCTGATTCAACGTTGTCATAGGCATGGATTTCCCAGCCATGGGGGCGTAGCAGGCGCTTGAGAGCATTGAGAATATTGGGCTCGTCGTCCACCAGTTGAATTTTGATCATGATGTTTTCTCCGTTTCTTCCTCGGCCGGGCGGTGTACATACACCGTGTAGCGGGTACCGTCCGGTTCGCCTTTCTCGAACGCCACCAGTTTGTCGATCAGAAGAGATGTCAGTTCCTTGCCTTCGTTCAGCAACAGCATTCCGGAGGCGGCGTACAGATTACGGGCCAGCACCATGCCAGCCTTCAGCCGCAGGGTATCGAGAGCGATAATATCGGGGTCTTCATGCTCCACATCGGGCGCCACCTCAATGCACATCTCCAGAAAGCGGTCCGCAATCTCCGGATCGTAAAGTCGGTCCCGGTAGCGTTTGATCAGTTTCAGGGCATTGTCACGTGAGACCCTGCGTTCCAGGATCAGGCCGTACTGTAACTCGATAAAATCCACCGCCAGCCTGAGGATGCGGGAGCCCAGGGGAATCTCGGCACCTTCCAGCCTCTCGGGAACGCCGTAGCCATTCCACTTTTCCTGGTGGTGGCGGATGATGCGTGCGGTTTCCTTCAGGGGCTCCAGGGCCATCAACAGCTGTTCACTGTTGACCGGGTATTTCAGGTACTCCAGGCGTTGTTCCTTCGAGAGCAGGTCGGACGGTGCCTTGAACAATTCGTCGGGCCAGCTCAGTTTGCCCAGATTGTAGAGCGCGGCGGCCATATACAGATTCCGCGAAACATCTTCGTCAAGCTGGTGGTATTCGGCGTAGGCTTTTACCAGCGCGATCACCTTGGCATTGGGCTGGCGGTTGGCCGGAAGCCGCTTGTTGATCAGGGTGGAGAACACTTCGGTGGCGGTGACATAGCTGTGCTTCAGTTCCTGATAAGCCACTTCCAGCATGCCCGCAGCTTCCTCCAGCTCCTCGGTGCGGGCCTGTACCTTCTCTTCCAGGCTGGCATTGAGCGCCTGTAATTCCTTGTTCTGCTTGCGGGTCAGTTTCTCCAGTGCCAGCCGGCGACGTTCCGAATACTGGAACGCCAGGGCCTGGCGAATGACCAGTTTCAGCTCTTCATCGTCCCACGGCTTGCTGATGTAACGGTAAATCTGGCCATCATTGATCGCCTTTATGGTGGAATTGATGTCGGCGTAACCGGTCAGCAGTATGCGAATGCACCAGGGCCAGTTTTTCTTGATCTCGGACAGCAGGGTCGGACCATCCATGCCCGGCATGCGGGCGTCTGAAATCACCAGGTCGAACTTCTGGTCATTGAGCAGCGCCAGCGCCTCATCGCCGGAGGTGGCTGTGCGGATATCGTAGGGCTCCTTGCGAAGGATCCTTTTCAGACTGCGGAGGATATTTTCCTCGTCATCCACCAGAAGCAGGCTGGCATTGGTAGGAAGTGACTCTGCCATGCTCAGCCCCGCTGGTTGCCAGCTGTGGCCTCTGGTTGCTTCAGTGGCAGTGATATACGGAAACAGGTGCCCTTGCCGCCAGAGGCGTGTTCCGCGGTGATGCTGCCGTTGTGTTTCTGGACGATATTGAATGACAGCGACAGCCCCAGGCCGGTGCCCTTGCCCACGGGTTTGGTGGTGAAGAAGGGCTCGAAAATACGGTTAAGGTTTTCTTCCGCGATACCCTTGCCATTGTCCACTATTTCAATGATGGCCTGACCATCATCGCAACGGGTACGAATGACGATTTCGCCGAAGTCCTCGATAGCGTGTGCGGCGTTTACCAGCAGGTTCATGATGACCTGGTTGATCTGGGAACTGATGCATTCCACGTCCGGCAGGTCGCCGAACTCCCTGATCACAGTCGCTTTGTATTTCAGCTCGTTGTTGACCACATTCAGGGTGGTTTCAATACCGCGGTGCAGGTCCGCCAGTTTGAATTCTTCGTCATCGATATGGGAGAAGTCCTTCATTGCGGAAATGATGGTTTTCACCCGCTCGATTCCTTCCCGGGACTCCGCGAGAAGATCCTTAAGATCATCTTTCAGGAAGCTGTAATCTATATTATGTTTTATCGCCCGAAGGTCCTCCAGGGATGCCCCTGCGTCCACAGCATCGGTCAACCTGAAAAGATCTTCCAGGTAGGTGCCCAGGCTTTGCAGGTTGGAATAGACATAGCCCACAGGGTTATTGATCTCGTGGGCCACACCCGCCGCCAGCTGGCCTATGGCGGCAAGCTTTTCAGACTGGAGCAACTGCCGGTTTGCCTGCTCCAGCCTGACGTTCAGCTGTTCCCGTTCTGATGATCTGGCGTTGCTGTCCGACATAATGAAAACCCGTTCGGCGAATTGCCCCAGGTGTCTGGAAAAGAACCAGCTTAAAGCGGTGTGCAATGCGCATAAATGAGATGTTAGTTAACTATTATGGATCTCGGTTGAGTATAGTGGTTTTGACCGCTTATCAACGTAACGTTTGGTATCCATATTATGCGGTCGTTAATGGGCTGAACAGATCAGGATACAAGTTATGGCCGATGCAGATGTTCACTACCATTTCCGATTTGTCGACAATGCGGTCTGGGAATGCGATGTTGCTTCCGTTGACACGGAACAGCAGGCGCTAACGGATAACCTGCCGGACTGGACACGCCTGGGTTTTCATCAGTGTAGCCACTGCCCACTCTCCACCCGCGAACACAAGTACTGCCCCTATGCGGTGGCGCTCGTTGAGCCAGCCCGGGTTACCGCGATGCGGCCATCCCATGAGCCGGTAACAATTACCGTTACCTCCCGCTCACGAACCATTACCGCTGACACCACCCTGCAGCGCGCCATGGGCTCCCTTCTGGGCCTGGTGGGCCCCTTTTCCGGCTGCCCGGTAACCCGGATTCTGCGGCCCATGGCGCGGTTTCATCTGCCGTTAAGTTCGCCGGATGAAACCCTGTTCAGGACTTTCGGCACCTACCTTCTGGGGCAATTTCTCAGACAGCGAAAGGGGTTGGAGGCTGACTGGCAGATGGCCTCGCTTGGTCAGGTGTACAGTGACCTGCGGCAGCTCAACCAGGGCATGAGCGGGCGCCTGCGGGCCAGCCAGGACCAGGATGCCGGAGTGAACAGCTTTGTGATCCTCGATCTGCTGGCGGCGGAAGTCAGCTACGCGCTCGACGAGTACGAAGGAGATCTCGATGACAGTTTCAGGGAGTTTCTGGAATGAATGCCCGGAAAATGGGCAAAAGTGTTGAGCTTTTGTTAAATCTTGTTGAGCGTACCTTCATCAATCGGATCCTGGGCTATGATAGTTTGCTAATGAGTATTTGATTGGAAGGTGCCCCGAGCGACGGTCAGCTCAGAAGTCACAATCGGGGTGCTACCTGTTCCGGTGGACACTATGCTATACCGTCTGAAAACTGATTTCCGGTTGTCCATCATCACCCTGCTGGCGATCAGTGCCATCCTGGGGATCAGCCCGTTTGCGGTGATGCGATTTGCTCAGGGCAACATGCTGGCGGGTGTGGTCGACCTGACCATCATGCTCTCCATCACAGCGGGCATGGTGTATGCCTGGGTGACCGGAGATACGGCCCGCAGTGGGTTTTTCATGGCCGTGGTTGCCTGTGGCGGCGCGGTGACCGTGGGTGCCGTGGTAGGCGAACCCGGCCTGTTCTGGCTGTATCCCTGTCTGGTGACCAGTTTCTTCCTCACTGAGCCCCGATACGCAATATTTATAAACCTTACCGCGGTGGTTGCGCTGATGGTGCATGGAGTTGCCTTCAGTTCCCCGGTTCAGATGTGGTCGTTTGCTGCCACGGCCGTTGTGGTCAGTTGCTGTTCCTATGCCTTCGCCCACCACAATGAGAACCAGAGGGAACGCCTGGAGCACCTGGCTACTATTGACCCCCTGACCGGGGTCAAGAACCGTCGTTCCATGGACGAAGAGCTGGCAATGGCAATCGCCAGTGCAGCCAGAACCGGTATCTCCTATGGCCTGGTGCTGCTGGACATTGACCATTTCAAGAAGATCAATGATGAGCACGGCCACAGTGTGGGGGATGACGTGCTGACTGAAATGGTGGTATTGATTGAACAGAACATTCGCAAATCCGATCAGCTGTTCCGGTTTGGTGGTGAGGAATTCGTGCTGTTGATGAGTGGGGTGGACCAGACCGGGCTCAGGGCAGTGATGCATAACCTGCAACACATCATGCACAAGTTTCTCAAACATCCTGGCGGTAAGGTGACTGCCTCGTTCGGCGTGGCCCTGCTAAAAGTTGGCGAGAGTCCTGATGACTGGCTGGCAAGGGCCGATCAGGCACTTTATAAAGCCAAGGCCGGCGGCCGGGATCAGATTGTTTACGCGGACGAGTTGATTGCCCCGGAGCCGGCTGCCGAGACGGCCTGACCGGTTTATTTCTCGGCTTCGGGAGCAAACAGGAACAGTCGCAACCCCAACAGGATGCTGGCGGAAGCCAGTCCACCTGTCAGCCCCACCCAGAAGCCAGCAGCGCCCATAACCGGCAGCAGCCAGTCGGTAAAGGTCAGTACCCACCCCAGGGGCAAGCCAACACCCCAGAATGAAAACAGCATGATGAACATGGGAATGCTGGTGTCCTTATAGCCCCGCAGGGCACTGATACAGGTTACCTGGATAACATCCGCAATCTGGAAGAAGGCGGCGTACACAAGCAGAGTGACAGTCACCGCCCGCACATCTGCATCACCGGTGTAAAGTGCCGCTATTTCCTCGGCGAAGACAAACAGCAGAATGGCAAACACCAGCGCCACCGAAGCAGCCAGAATCAACGAGCTGCGGGCAATCAGCCGGGCGGTGTCTGGTGCCCTGGCTCCTACAAGAAAGCTCACCCGCAGGGTCAGCGCCATACCAATGCTCAGCGGCAGCATGAACAGCAGCGAGACCACGTTCAGTGCAATCTGGTGTCCCGCCACAATGATCGGCCCCAGTGGAGCCAGGAACAGGGCGATCACCGAGAACATGCTGGCCTCCACAAAGATGGTAAAGCCAATCGGGATGCCCAGGCGCAGGATATAGCGGATGCCGTCGGCGTCCGGCTTTGCCCAGTCTGCAAGCAGATGAAACCGCCGATAGACGAGGCTACGGTTCAGGTAAACCAGCAGAGCAATGGCGGCCACCCCGTTGGAGATAGACGTGGCCCATCCGCAGCCAATACCACCCATGGCCGGAAGTCCCAGCTTGCCATAGATAAAAATGTAGTTGAGGGGCAGGTTGATCAGGGTTCCCAGCACCGAAAACGCCATGATCACCCGGGTATGGCCCAGACCATCCGTGAGCCCGCGCAGCGACATCATCAGCAGCATGGCGGGAATGCCCCAGGCGAAGGCGTCCAGGTAGCCCTGGGTGATGCGGGCGGTATTGGCTTCCAGGTTCAGGCCATTGAGCACCGGGTGCACATTGGTCAGCAGCAGGATCATGATCACCGAACCGCCACCGGCAATGTACAGCCCCTGCCAGGTGGCGGGCATGATCTTTTCAGTGGTGCGGGCACCGTTGTAGCCGGAAATGATCGGCTGCAGGGCGCCCAGTAGCCCCATGAAAAACAGGAAGACCGGCATCCACAGGCTGCTGCCTATACCCACCGCCGCCAGGTCTTCGGCGCTGGCATGGCCCGCCATCACCGTATCGATGACACCGTTGGCCATCTGCGCCACCTGGGCGATCAGTATCGGGCCACCGAGGATGGCCAGCGTGCGCCATTCAATCAGCGTGCGCTGAATCAGAGGCTGGCGGGCTTCAGGTAATGGCTGATGGACTTCATCCATGGAATTGCGGGCCTGGATTGAAAATGAAACAGAACAGAACGGGAAGGCCGGATTTTACCCTATTCCCGGGTTCCTTTGGCATAGGGTGTTTCCGTGGCCGTTGTACAAGGTGACCGGGTACGGGTAAAGTGCCGCTCCTATCAATTCCAGCATCAGGTGCAGTGGTCATGGGTCTTCTGATTTTTGTGACAGTGCTGTGGGCATTTTCCTTCAGTCTGATCGGCGAGTTCCTGGCGGGGCGTGTGGACAGCGATTTCGCCGTGCTCACCCGAGTGGTCCTTGCCGCCCTCGTGTTTCTGCCATTGACCCGCTGGCGGGGCGTTCCCGGCGGGTTGAAGCTGGGAGTACTGGTGACCGGCATGCTGCAGTTCGGGATCACCTATCTGTGCCTGTATCGTTCGTTCAGTTACCTGACTGTTCCGGAAGTGTTGCTGTTCACCATTTTCACGCCGCTGTATGTGACCCTTATTGATGATGCACTCTACCGCCGTTTCTCTCCGGTTGCCCTTATGGCTGCGGCGATTGCCACTCTTGGTGCCGGTATCATCCGTTATGACGGGCTCAGCCAGGGCTTTATTACCGGCTTTATCCTGCTGCAGGTTGCCAACTTTACCTTCGCGGCAGGCCAGGTGGGCTACAAGCACACCATGATGCGGTTCCCGACAGAGATTCCGGCCTATCGTACCTTCGGCTACTTCTTCTTCGGGGCACTGATCATTGCCCTGCCGTCTTTCCTGGTATTCGGGGATGTCAGCCGTTTGCCAGCCACCTCCCTGCAATGGGGCATTCTTGTCTGGCTGGGGCTCGCTGCATCCGGTGTTGGGCTGTTCCTCTGGAACCGGGGGGCGTGCCATGTGGATGCCGGTACCCTGGCGATCATGAACAATGCCCTGGTGCCTGCCGGGCTGATCGTCAACCTGCTGATCTGGAACCGCGATGCTGATCTGTTACGTCTCGCTCTCGGCGGTAGTGTTATTGCCTTCTCACTCTGGGTAAATGCCCGTTTCCACCCGCGGGCGCGGCTGGCGGTTTCGGCATAAGTATCTGCACTGACTGAGGTTTACCGCGTTCATGCCGTTACACTCCTTCACGTTGGGTAACTATTGACGGATATCAACAGTGTTCGCCAGGGGCTATCATTCCACCCCTGTTTTCCTATCCCAGCTTTTTGTCATTCCCATCAGGCCTGAGTCAGAAGGTTCGTCTATGCGCAATAATCTCCCGGTAACCCAACGTGAAGTCAGAATGTCCGAGGATGGCCGGCTGATTACCACAACTGACACCAGGGGTGTCATCACCTACTGCAACGACGAGTTTGTCCAGATCAGCGGCTTTGCCAGGGAAGAGCTGGTGGGAGCGCCCCACAATGTGATTCGACATCCGGATATGCCGCCAGCGGTGTTCCAGGCTATGTGGGAATATCTCAAGGCTGGCAAGTCCTGGATGGGCGTGGTGAAGAACCGAACCAGGACTGGCGATCACTATTGGGTAAGCGCCTACGTAACCCCGATTCTCGAGAACGGGAAAATGGTGGGGTACGAATCGGTGCGTGTTGCACCCACCCGTGAACAGGTGGCCAGGGCGGAAAAGCTGTATTCGAAACTTTCCAGGGGCGGCTCCGCATTTGGTCTCCAGAGCCGGATGGCTTCCGTATTGAAGTCGGGATGGCCTTTTGTCCTGTCGCTCGTTCTCAGCCTGGGCGCCGTAACCAGTCTGGGTAATACCTGGCTGGCAGTATCGGCTATTGTGGTGGCGCATCTGCTGGCTGCCGGCCTGACCCTGAACTCGATCACCCGCCGGCTGCAGGGGATTCTCGATCTGCGCCCCGATGCTTTCCGCGATCCTGTTGTGGCCCGGACCTATAGCGATGAAAGCGGTCTGTTTGCGCAGTTGGCCATGGTGATCATGAGCGAAAAAGCCAGAATTCGCACCGCACTTGCTCGTATTGATGACCAGGCAGAGCTGCTGAACGAGCAGGCGAGAACCAGCCACCGATACATCAACGAGGGTGCTGAAGCCATTGCCAGACAGCGGGCAGAAACTGACCAGACAGCCTCTGCGGTTAATGAGATGACAGCCTCCATTCAGGAAGTGGCGGGAACCGTCACCAGCAATGCCAGGGTGGCGGAAGAGGCCAACCGGATGGCAGCCACCGGCAGTGAGCGCAGCGGTGAGGCCCTGGCCGCGATTGAACAGTTGGTTCAACGGGTCAACGGGATCGGGTCGGCCATTCAGAAACTTGGTGAATCCACTGAAAGTATTGGCGAAGCTGCCAGCCTGATCTCGGACATTGCGGAACAGACCAACCTGCTGGCGCTGAACGCCGCCATAGAGGCGGCTCGAGCCGGTGAGCAGGGACGTGGCTTTGCCGTGGTGGCGGATGAGGTTAGGTCGCTAGCTCGTCGCACCCGGGATTCCACCGTGCGTATCCAGCAGGTTATCGACGACTTCCGCAACCAGGTTGAAGACGCAGTGCAGGCCACCCGTGAGGGTGAGCAGGATGCAGGCAAGGGGCTGGGCAAGGTGCAGGAAGCGGAAACATCCTTGCAGGAAATTGTGTCGTCGATCCAGGATATCTCCGACAGCTTTATCAGTATGTCCGCTGCCTTCGAAGAGCAGAGCCAGGTGTCCGAAGAGATCAACCATCAGATCGTCAATATCGCAGAGCTGGCGGATCACAGTACCCGGAAAGCGGCATCCGCCAGGGAAAGTAGCGATCACCTGAGTAACATGTCCCGGGGCCTGGAAGACCTGGTATCCCGCTTTGTCAGCAAAAATGGTTAGTTAATGTCCAGGCACCGGCGATTCGCTTGTCCCGGTGCCGCGCCCGGGTGGCATCCTGTGCCAACTGCTGGCAAAATCCCGCCCAATAGCTGAAGCAGGTCTTCGGTATACCTCTTAAAAATTGATTCATCAGCGAAAAGCACAGGATGAAAAAATGACTGATTCAAGATCGACCCCGGCTCATCGCGGCCTGTGGTCCTCCCGGATGGCCTTTATCCTGGCCGCAACCGGTTCGGCCGTCGGGCTGGGTAATATCTGGAAGTTCCCCTATGTGACCGGCGAGAACGGCGGCGGTGCCTTCGTGCTGGTCTATCTGTTGTGTATCGCCATTATCGGTATTCCCATCATGATGGCCGAGGTGTTTATCGGCCGTAATGGCCGGCACAATCCGATTACCAGCTTCCGCCTGGTGGCAGAGCGTAATCTTGCCTCTCCTGCGTGGCGAATCTCTGCCATCGTGGGTGTGCTGGCAGCGTTCATTATCCTGTCGTTCTACTCGGTGATTGGTGGCTGGGCAGCCTCTTATGTCGGCCACGCGGCCATGGGTGATTTCACCGGACAGAGCGCCGATGCCATTGGTGAGCTGTTTGGCGGCCTGCTTGCCAGTCCGGTGACATTGCTGATCTGGCACACCATCTTTATGGCGCTGGTTGTCTTTGTGGTGGCCCGGGGCCTCAAGTCCGGGCTGGAGCGGGCAGTGACCATTCTGATGCCGGCGCTGTTTGTATTGCTGCTGGTCGCAGTTGGCTATGCCACCACTACCGGGCATTTTGGTGAGGCAGTGTCTTTCTTGTTTACACCTAACTTTGGCGCCCTGACGGTACAGGGGGTGCTGGTTGCCCTGGGCCACGCTTTCTTCACACTGAGCCTGGGTATGGCCATCATGATGGCATACGGCTCCTATCTGGGGGACGACATCTCGATTGGGCGCACTGCGGTTACCGTATCCATCATGGACACGGTTGTTGCACTGATGGCCGGCCTGGCGATATTCCCGCTGGTGTTCGCCAATGGCCTGGAAGCCGGCGCCGGCCCCGGCCTGATTTTCCAGACGCTACCGTTGGCCTTTGGCCAGATGCCGCTGGGCAGTGTATTCGGAGCCCTGTTCTTTGTACTGCTGCTGTTCGCTGCCTGGACTTCTGCGATCTCTCTGCTGGAACCAGTGGTGGAGTGGATGGAAGATAAGCTGATCTTCGCCAGGCTGGGCAGTACCATTCTGGTGGGGGGTGCCTGCTGGCTGCTGGGTATTGCTTCCATCCTCTCCCTGAACGAGTGGTCCGGCTTTGCGCCCCTGGGCATGTTCGAGCGCTTTGAAGGCAATACCATCTTTGATCTGCTCGACTTCTTCACCGCAAACGTGATGCTGCCCTTGTCCGGCTTGCTGACCGCCCTGTTCGTAGGCTGGTTTGTGGCCAAGGAGTCCCTGAAGAGCGACCTGGCTCTGGAAGGAGCAAGCTTTACCCTCTGGTACAACCTGATTCGCTTCGCGACTCCGGTTGCGGTGGCCATTGTGTTTGTTTACAACCTGCTGGCGTAATAGTCTGCCAAGAGCCGTTGTCAGGCAGGCAAACAGGAAATGCCCGGTGCAATTCATGGCCGGGCCTTAATCGTTATCAGATACTGATTCGTATCTTCAGTCTTCCAGGTAAGAGCCCGGTCAACGATCCCTTGCCCAATGTTGGTACTCCTGCAAGGGAAGAGGCCGTGAGAAATAAAACCCCTGTGCCAGATCCGCTCCCAGATCGGTCACAATCTCCTGTTGCCCCAAGGTTTCTATGCCTTCGACGGTAACCTCGAGTTTCAACGCCCGGGCCATGGAAATCATGGATTCCATGATGGTGCGGGCGTCGGCGCTGACCTCCAGGTCAGTGACAAAAGCCCGGTCGATCTTCAATCCCGACAGCGGCAGGTGTGACAGGTACTGGAACGACGAATACCCCGTACCAAAATCGTCCAGGCTGACCTTGAAGCCCTGATCCCGCAGGCATTTAACTGCTTCCTTGGCGTGTGTCGGATCCTGGATTAATGCGCCTTCGGTAATCTCTATCTCCAGAGATTCGGGGTTTACGCCATAAGACCTCACTATTCTTTCCATATCACCGATCAAAGATGGATTCATAAGGTTGTTGATGGCGAAATTCACGCTGACCGGCATCAGATTCTGCGACCGGATAGTTTCGCAGGCTCTGGCAATCACGAAGCGGGTTACAGGGTCTATGAGTGTTGTACTTTCGACCTTTGGCATGAACAGTCCGGGCATAACCATTCTGTTTTCATGGTTGAACCAACGCAGCAAGGCTTCCGAGCCAACGTGCTGGCCGGTGCGCAAGCATATCTTTGGCTGGTAAAACAGTTGGAACTCCTGATGAGCCAGCCCATCGCGGACTCGCGCTATGAGTTGTACGCGTTCTGCCGTTTTCTGATCGAACATTGGATCGTAGGGTCGGTAGGACACATTATTCTCGATCGCGACGGACAGGCCGGTCCGTGCACGATTTATGACGATCTCCGCATTTTCATCGTTTGCGTTAATCAGGTAACTCCCGGCCACAATCTGGACGCGTAACGGAATGCCTTTTACATCCGTTTCTTCTTCACCAATCTGCTGGGCAATACCGAAAATGGAGCTGACCTCTTCCTGGGAGGCCGCGGAGATTAAGATTGTCAGTTCTGACTTGCTGAAACGGTAGACCTGATGAGGTATGTGGATATTCTGGCTGATCCGTCTGGCTACGTCTTTGACCACCTGTTCGGCTGTGTCGGCGCCCATTGACTGCAGAATTTCCCACAGGTCCTGCATACGAAGCAGAATCACTGCCGATGTGGGCGGGCCGTCCCGGCTCGCCTTCCGAAGTAATCTGTCCAGGTCACGTATCAGGGCTGCCTGAGTTCGAAGGCCTGTTTTCTGGTCAACCTCAAGTGCCTGCAAATGCCGTTGATTGGCCCGTCGAAGGCTTTGGAACAGCCCGGCTGAAAAAATACCGATAAGTACAAAAAAGCCTGATCGTGCCAACCAGTTTTCCGTTGACTGGTAAGTGCCGGTTGAGACGTCCAGAGGCATCAATGGGCCAAGAAGAAGCCCTCCTGTTATCGCGCAGAGTATCGCTCCGGCAAATCCAAACCATATGGCTGACAACAACACCGGCAGCAGGATCACATAGGGGTAGGCATAGCTGGTCCCGCCGGTAAAATATACGATCAAAGTACCCGCGGCCAGGAATGCAGCAACGGTCAGCAACCTGAAAAGTAGCCTTGCCGATTCTGGCAACTGTAACCATGTCTGCGAATACCGGTTATTTTCGATGGTGGGAAGGTAGCTAGTACTCTCTCTGTTCATGTGACTACCTCAAGAGCGTTTCAGTGTTCACAAATGGTACGTATGGAATTTTCTCTGGATGTGTCAGTAGTCGCCATCCTCGCTTGTCACCGAACGGAGGGCGTCCATATGCGGCCGAACGGCACGCTTGTCCTCTTCCGGCGCATTGGCGGCCTGCTCATAGGCGGACATCGCACTACCCATCATCTCCCGCATCTGTTGTTTCTGCGCTTCGCTCATGTGAGGGTTGTTGTTGATTTCCTCCATCGCTCTGGTCATCTCCTGGTTCACCTGCCCGGACTGCTCGCCCATTTCCAGGGCACTCCAGGCGCGGAAAATCCGGTCACCGGTTCGGCCCCATTCTTCAGCGCTGGAGAAGCCGTGTTGCTGCACTACATCCTCCATCCTGTTGTAGGCATCATGGCCTTTCATTTGCTCCACCGAGGATGAAAACAGACGTGATAGATCCGGCATTTCTGCAGCACTTTCTTCGTCAGAAATGTCCTCTGTGAGTTCAGCAAATTCATCTTCCATCGACTGAAGCTCTTCCAGGCTACTGATGAACGCGCGGACCGTCTTGTCGGTCAGCGTTTCGGCATGGGCACTGAGAGGGGATAAGGCAAACAGGCAAATAATCGTCAGTAAGACGGGACGAAATCGCGTCACGAGAGAATCTCCTTGTGGTCAGGAATTCCCGATTCCAGCGGCGGGAATTCCCCTAAAGGTAGTTCTCTGTTAACCGGGCCGCAATACCTTTGCGCAATGCATCAGTCAGAGACAGGCCGGATCGGCTCAGAAGAGCAGATCCGGCAGGTAGGTCGCGATTTCCGGAAACACCATAAGACAGCCGATACCGACGATCTGGATGAGCACGAAGGGTATAACCGATCGGTAAATGTCGCCCATGGTTATCCCCGGCGGCACCACCCCTTTCAGGTAGAAGAGGTTGAACCCGAACGGCGGCGTCATATAGCCGATCTCCATGTTGATCACGAAGAGTATACCGAACCAGATCGGGTCAAAGCCCATGGACGCAACGATAGGCGTGAATACCGGCAGGGTGATCAGCATTATACCAACCGGGTCCAGCACCATGCCCAACAGGAAGACAATCAGCATCATAAAGATGATGACAGCCCAGGGACCACCGGGAATGGACTGGATCATACCCTCTATCATGGGCTGGGCGCCCATACTCTGGTAGGCAGCACTGAACGCGTGTGCCGCAAACAGGATCCACATGATCATGCCCGTGAGCTTGAACGTCCGCACTGACGCATCTTTGATCAGTTCAATATTCAGGGCGCGGTAGACCGCGGCCGAGATCAGAGCCCCCAGTACACCCATAGCAGCCGCCTCGGTGGGCGTGGTGATGCCTCCGATGATCGAGCCGAGTACCATGAACACCACCATTATCGGTAGCACCACGGAGCGCAGGGCTGCGAATTTTTCAGACCAGGTGCCCCGCTCTTCCTTGGGCAGGTCCGGAGCCAGGTGCGGCTGCAGGTAGCAGCGGATCAGCACGTACGCCGAGGTAAGAATCATCAGCATGATCCCCGGCAATATGCCGGCTGCGAACATCTTGCCCACCGACACACCTGTGATGAGGGCATAAAGAATCATCAGGATGGACGGCGGGATGAGTACGCCCCAGCCACCGCCGGTGTTGATGACCCCAAGCACCATTTTCTTGTCGTAGCCACGCTCCAGCATGGCCGGCAGGGCGATGGTGCCCATGGCGACAACGGCCGCACCGCTGATACCAACCATCGCTGCGAAAATCGCACATATGACCAGGGTGCCAATGGCCAGTCCTCCGCGGACGCCCCCGAACCACAGGTGCATCATCCGGTAGAGGTCCCGGGCGACTCCGGTTCGCTCCAGAATCATCGCCATGAACACAAATAGAGGAATGGCGACCAGGGTAAAGCTTCCCATGGTGCTCCAGATCTGGGAAGCCACCAGGTAGAAGGAGTCAAAGCCCCAGGTAAAGTAGAGAAACACCACGGAAACGCCGCCAAGGACGAACGCCAGTGGTAGGCCCAGAACCAGGAAAAACAGCAACGAGCCGAAGAAAAGCAGGGTCATCACTTCAATGCTCATGTGTGGTCCTCCGGCAGTTCTTCCGGTTCAGGTTCGGGCTGGTAGTAACTGAGGTTGAAAGCAATGGCAATGTCCTGCAGCAGTTTCACAATACCCTGCAGGATCAGTAACAGGGTGGCGGCCGGGATAAAGGCTTTGACCGGCCAGATGGGGGGGTTCCAGGCCGAGTTCGATGTTTCCCGGCCACTGAAGGATTCCCAGGCCATGTCGACGCCAAAGTAAAACAGTGCCAGCGTGAATATGAAAAACAGGATTGAGGTAAACAGGTCAAGAAAGGCCCGACCACGGCGGCTGAACTTCGAGTAGACCAGATCCACGTTGACGTGGCCGTTATGAGACAGCAGATAGCCACCGGCCATGAGGCCGTAGATCCCGAAAAGCAACTGGGTCAACTCGCCCGTCCAGGACAGTGGTGCCTCGAGCAAATATCGAAAAGCCACCCCTGTGATCAATAACAGGAACATGACCATGACCAGATAGGAGAACCACCGGCCGAGAAGGTTATTGAGCCGGGTTACTCCAGTCATGAATGCGGTTAGAGCACGCATTTTGTCCCTCCGCCTTAAGAGCTTGGTTGATAAGAATTTGAGCGCAAATAAAAACCGGGCGTAGCGCCCGGTCCTGTTCTTGCCCGGTTACAGTCGGCCAAGTTGTTTCAGGTATTGCTTGACCATCTCAACAGCCTTCGCGGCGTTATCGCTGGTCTTGGCTTCCTCATCCCAGAACTTCTGGGCCGCTTCCAGCATGTGATCCTGAACATCTTGCGGAAGTGTGTTGATCTCAACGCCTTCCTCGGCTATGGCCTTCTGAAGCGTTACTTTTTCCTTGTGCTCATACTCGTTGGTGCGCACCCAGAACTGCTCTTTCAGGGCGTCCTTGACGGTGGCCTGCATATTTTCAGGCAGCGCGTCGAGTGCTTTCTGGCTGACGATGATGACGTCGGTACCCGCTACGTTCAGGGCGGGCTTGACGTGATACTTCGCCACTTCGTACAGAGACATGCTGTAAGCGCCTTGGGCCGCACCCCAGTGGGCGCCGTCAACGATGCCCGAATCCAGGGCTGAGTAGAGCTCGGCACCGGTAATGTAGGTTGTGGCTGCACCGGCTTCATCCAGGAATTTCTCCAATGCGCCGGATGAGCGGATTTTGAGTTTCTTCAGATCCTCGACGCTTTTGATCGGCTCCTTGACCACCATCTCGGTCTGGTAGACCTTGTCGGTGGCCCAGTAGACGTTATGTTCAGCGGCTTCTTCCCGCAACATCTCCTCGAAACCCATGTTCATATGGAAATAAGCAGCTTCGGCCGGAGTCTGGAACGCCAGCGGCAAACCTGAGGCAACGCCGGCCAGGCTGATCTTGTTCTGAGCGTAAGCCGGAGAAATGGTGCCCATCTCCAGAATGCCACGGCTCACGGCGTTAAAGGTTTCTGTGGGCTTGAACAGGGCGCCAGATTCGTACAGCTCGAGTTTCAGGCGGCCGTTGGTGCGTTCCTCCAGCACATCTTTCAGTCGGCCCAGGCTATCCTTGTAGGAAGAGCTGGCGCCCGGCCAGTGGGACTGAACTTTCCAGGTAAAGGTTTCCTCGGCAGTAACCGGCGCGCTGGCCAGCGCTGCCGTCAGACCCAGCGTCAGTGCTGAGGCATAAACGGTAAGGGTTTTTCTGGCGGTGGTTAGCATCTTCATTGTTGGACCTCGATCATTATTGTGTTAATCGTCCCGTGCTTAGTTTCGCTCTGCAGAACCTATGACTGCAGAATGAATCCATGCATTCGAATCTATCACACGCTTTGCTTTTTGCAATAGGATAGAAGTGGATATTCTGTTACCGGTTTCCATATCACAAAAATGAGTATAGTGAGGATCGCTCAACATGAAGCGGGACATGTCCATTTCGTCATCCGGCGGGCTGGCATGAGAAAGCATGAGCCATCAGCCCTTCACGGCCAGTAGGGTGCCCGCAGCTCCCGCTTCAGTACCTTGCCAATGGAGGAGCGGGGCAGTTCCCTACGGACCTCGATGGCGGCCAGGCGCTGGGTTTTGCCCAGATTGCTGTTGGCCCAGGCCAGCAGCTCTGCCTCACTTTGTTCCCGGCCCTTGGCTCCAGGTGCAAGCACCACCAGGCCCAGCGGCGTTTCGCCCCACTGCTCGCTGGGAATGCCGATAACAGCGGCATCGGCCACTGCCGGATGTGACAGCAGTACCTGCTCCAGATCCGTCGCGTAGATATTGAAGCCGCCGGAAATAATCATGTCCTTGCGGCGGTCGAGTATGTAGACGAAACCGTCCTCGTCCACACGTCCCATATCACCGCTGCGGTAGAACACCTGGCCCTCGGGGCTGGTCCAGAGCATCTCCCGGGTCTGGTCGTCGCGGTTGACGTAACCGCGCATCATGGAAATCGCGCGGCCGACGATCTCTCCGGTTTCGCCCCTTGGCAGTTCGTTGCCCTGTTCATCAATCACCCGCACCTCGGCGCCCTCCGTGGGCATCCCCACTGACTCCCACTTATCCGGGTGGGCGGCACAATCCAGGCAGGTGGAAATACCACCTTCGGTAAGGCCGTAGACTTCCCGGATGTTTCCCGGCCAGCGGGCCATGGCCTCGCGGATAACATCCGCGCGTAATGGGGCGCTGGTGCACAGTTTGAGCTGAAAAGACGACAGGTCGAAACGGTCGAACCCGGGGTCCGCCAGAATGCGCTGGTATTGCACCGGCACGAGCATGGCGTGGGTGACACGGTGGTGCTCGGCCAGTTCCAGGAACCGCCGGGCATCGAAGCGGGCCATCAGGATCAGTGTTCCACCATTGAACAGAGTGGGCAGCACTGAGACCAGAGTGGTGTTGGAGTATAGCGGTGTCGACACCAGGTTCACCGCGTTGCCGTCCAGTCCGAAGCGGCTCATGCGCACCATCTGGCGCTGGCGGAATCGGTAATCGTGGAGGATGCCTTTGGGCGTGCCGGTGGTGCCTGAGCTGTAAATGATATTGAACGGATGGTCGAGGGTCACCTTTGCTGGCTTCGCCTCGGAGTCTGTCTGGCCTAGCCACTGGTTCAGGCCGCTCAGCCTGTCGTCGTCTGTGTCCAGGCTGATGCATCCCGCCGCTGTGAGCTGGTTCAGCTTGCCTGTCATTGTGTCCAGCAGGGGCAGATTTTTTTTCGAAACAAACAGAAAGCGGGCAGCGCAATCGTTGACCATCAGCGCGAGACTGTCCCCACTGGCCATGCCTGATAACGGCACCACGCAGCCGCCGGCCACCAGAGTGGCAAGGTACACAGCCACCGCCTCAATGCGGTTCTCTGACAGCAATGCGACGGTGTCGCCTTCCCTCAGGCCCTCTGCGCGCAGCCGGTTGGCAATGCGGTTGGCGAGACTTACCAGTTCGCGCCAGCTGACGCTGCCCTGATCGTCGATAAGCGCGGTTTGATGGGGGCGTGCCGCAGCCAGATCCTGAATGCGATCACCGATGGTTTCCATGGTTTCTTCGGGGTCCACCGGAGCGTGTACTGGCATTTGCATCAGACTTTCCATTTTTTGGCCTTTCGGTGTTATCGTGTTTTATCTAGTGAAATTTACTTTCGTTATATTGACTCAAAACCGGAAGGCGTGACAAATTACCTCGACGTGATTTTTGTGATGGCGCGAATAAGCCACAAAACACTGGTTCTCATAATCTGCCGGGAATGAAACTGTAATGAGTGAGCAAGAACCCCTGTTTGCCGATGGAACAAACCTGCCGGGCTTTCACAGCCTGCTGGGCTATCGGCAGGTGTCCTGGGAAGAGAACGAAGCGGTGCTGGAACTGGCACTGGAGCCTCGGCACCTAAACCTGGGGGGAGTGATCCACGGAGGTGTGCTTACCTCCCTGCTGGACATTGTGCTGGCCCAGGCAGGCACCCATTGCCCTTACCCAGGGCGGATGCGCAAGGCTATCACCCTGACCCTGACCACCACCTTCACGGGCCAGTGTTCCGGCGGAACCATAACGGTCACTGGCCGCAAGCGTGCCGGCGGCACCCGCATATTCAACAGCACCGGCGAGGTTCATGACGACAAGGGCAATCTGTTGGCCATCGCCGAGGGTACGTTCCGGATTCGGTCCGGCAGCGACAGACCGGAGGGTGTTCCGATCTGACGGAACGGTCACCGACTCAATGCCAACCCCAAGAGGAAGCGGACATGTTTGAACTGTCTGACAAAGCGAAGAAACTGCAGGCGCAGTTGAACGAGTTCATGGATGCGTACATTTATCCCAACGAGCAAAAGCACCATGAGCAGATCGAACAGGCGGAAAACCGCTGGGCTCCGGTACCGATCATCGAGGAGCTGAAGGTCAAGGCCAGGGCGGCCGGCCTGTGGAACCTGTTCCTGCCGGAAAGCGAGTTTGGTGCCGGGCTGACCAACTACGAATACGCCCACCTGTGTGAGGTGATGGGACGCTCCGCCATGGCGCCGGAAGTGTTCAACTGCTCCGCGCCGGACACCGGCAACATGGAAACCATTGCCCGTTACGGTAACAAGGAGCAGCAGGACCAATGGCTGAAGCCCCTGCTCAATGGCGAAATCCGCTCCTGTTTTTCCATGACCGAGCCGGACGTGGCTTCTTCCGACGCCACCAATATCGCCTGTGAGATCCACCGTGATGGTGATGAGTATGTGATCAACGGTCGCAAATGGTGGTCTTCTGGAGCCATGACGACTACTGCCAAGATTGCCATCGTCATGGGCAAGACCAACCCAAATGCCGAAAAACACCAACAGCAGTCGATGATCCTGGTGCCGCTGGATACCCCAGGCGTGAAGATGATTCGTCCGTTGACGGTGTTTGGCTACGATCACGCGCCACATGGCCATGCCGAGATTCACTACGAGAACGTGCGGGTACCAGTGGAGAACTTACTGCTGGGTGAGGGCCGTGGTTTCGAGATCGCCCAGGGTCGCCTCGGGCCGGGGCGCATCCACCATTGTATGCGCACTATCGGCGTCGCTGAGCGCGCTTTGGAGCTGATGTGCAAGCGTGCCAGTTCTCGCGAGGCTTTCGGCAAGCCGCTATCCAGTTTTGATTCCATCCGCAAGGACATTGCCCGCAGCCGCATCGAGATTGAGCAGGCGCGGTTGATGACCCTGAAGGCGGCTCACATGATGGATACCGTCGGTAACAAGGTTGCCCGTCAGGAGATCGCGATGATCAAGGTGATTGCACCGAGCATGGCGCTGAACGTAATTGACCGTGCCATTCAGGTTCACGGCGGTGCCGGTGTGTCCCAGGACACCTTCCTGGCTGAAGCCTGGGCCAAGGTGCGGACCCTGCGTCTGGCGGACGGCCCTGATGAGGTGCATCTGGATTCTGTTGCCAAGATTGAGCTTCGCCAATACCGCTGAATACTCCTGGCCCGCTTCGTCGGGTGCATGAACGACCGGGGAGGCACCTGCCGGGACACGCCGTGAATACGTCCGTGTAGGCTTGAGCAAAACATCCATGTTTTGCACAGTCCCGACAGGTACCTCCCCGGTCGTTCCCCAAGCATTGAGCATGAGGATCGAATTATGACTAATCCGCTTTTTGATATGACCGGAAAAGTCGCATTGATAACAGGTTCCACCAAAGGCATCGGCCGTTCCATCGCTGAAGAAATGGCCCGACTGGGCGCCAAAGTGGTGATCTCCAGCCGCAAGGCCGACGCCTGTGAAGAGGTGGCCAACGAGCTGAAAGCACAGGGCTACGAGGCCATCGCCATTCCCTGTCATGTGGGCAAGAAAGAGGACCTGCAGAACCTGGTGGACAAGACCAACGAAGCCTGGGGCACCATCGATGTACTGGTATGCAACGCCGCCACCAATCCGGTCTACGGCACCACGGCCGAAATGACCGACGACGCCTGGGACAAGATCATGGACACCAACGTCAAAGGCACCTTTTGGCTGACCAACATGGTATTGCCGCAAATGGCTGAAAAAGGTGAAGGTGCGGTGGTGCTATTGTCCAGCATTGCGGGTATCCGGGGAAACACCACTATCGGTACTTACGGCGTATCCAAAGCCGCTGAAGCGGCGCTGGCCAGAAATCTGGCTGTGGAATGGGGCCCAAAGGGCATTCGCGTCAATAGCATCGCTCCTGGACTCATTAAAACCGACTTCGCAAAGGCCCTGTGGGAAGATCCGGTGCGTGTTAAGCGTGCGGAAGACAGGACTCCGTTAAGACGAATAGGCGATCCAGTTGATATAGCCGGCCTCGCAGTTTTTCTGTCAACCAAGGCCAGTGCTTACATCACCGGTCAGGTGATCGTCGCAGACGGTGGTGAAACCATTTGCTGAGGATTGCCTTCAATAGCGGGGAGGCCGGCGGGTGGGGTGCCTTTCTTCCGGGAAAAAGAACTCGCTGTGCTCAGACACCTTTTTCCCTGCACAAAGGCACCCCACCCACCGTCCGCGGAACTGTTTGCAGGCCGTGACGCTTAAAGATAACGAAGGTTGAAATGAATAATGAGTATGAGCCCGGAATTGGTAGAGGTTCTGCCAGCACACAAATTTGACGAGAGCCGGCTTCTGGAGTGGCTCCAGAAAGCGATTCCAAACTTTGGAACCCGGCTGGAGGTAAAACAATTTCAGGGCGGACAGTCAAACCCTACATTCCTGCTGAATACCGACAGTGACAAGTATGTGCTGCGGAAAAAACCGCCCGGGAAAACGCTGCCTTCGGCCCACATGGTGGAACGGGAATACAAGGTTATGCGTGCGCTGTCCGACACCGATGTTCCGGTCCCGGTTACCCGTGCCTTGTGTGAAGACAGCAGCATCATCGGCACACCTTTCTACGTCATGGACTATTTGGAGGGCCGTATCGTTAGCCACCCGGCTCTCAGGGCGCTGGATCGTCAAGAGAGGATGTCCGCGCATTACTCCGCCATTGATACCCTGGCGGCGCTGCATGCAGTAGACGTTCATCAGGTCGGCCTTGGTGACTATGGCCGTCCGGAAGGCTATGTGGCACGTCAGGTCGCTCGGTGGAGCAAGCAGTACCTGGCGGCCAAGACCGATGATATGCCTGCCATGGATAAACTCATGGAGTGGTTGCCGCAGAATCTGCCGTCCACCGACGAGTGTGCCATCGCCCATGGCGACTATCGTTTTGGCAATCTGATGCTGGCCCCCGACAAGCCCGAGGTCATTGCCATTCTGGATTGGGAGCTCTCTACCCTTGGTCACCCGTTGGCGGATCTGGCCTATTTCTGTCTGCCTTATCACCTGCCTTCGGACATGGAAGGCATGCGAGGGCTACAGGGTGAAGACCTGGAAGCATTGGGTATTCCCGACGAGCAGGAAACCATTGCTCGCTACTGCCAGCAGAGCGGCCGTGACGGCATTGCCGACTGGCATGTATTCCTGTCGTTTTCGCTGTTCCGTCTGGCGGCCATTCTGCAGGGCGTTTATGCCCGTGCGTTGCAGGGCAACGCCGCCAACGCCGATGCGCTGCAGGTCGGGAAACGTGCCAGCTTGCTGGCCGAGGCCGGCTGGCGGATTGCCAGTGAGGGTGAACGGTCATGAATGAGCCCATGGTCAAACGCATCCTCATCACCAACGACGACGGTATCAACGCACCTGGCCTTAAGGTGCTGGAGCAGATCGCCCGTAATCTGGCTGAGGAAGTCTGGGTGGTGGCGCCGGAGCATGACCGTAGTGGCGCCGGCCAAAGCATTTCCATTCACGATCCGTTGCGGGTGTATGAGCAGGGTGACAAGCGCTATGCGGTGTCCGGTACACCAGCGGACTGTGTGCTGTATTCACTGGCGCAGTGGTTCGGGGAAACGCCGCCGGATCTGGTTCTGTCGGGGGTGAACTGCGGTGCGAACATCAGTGACTCGGTGCAATACTCGGGCACCGTGGGCGCGGTGCTCAGCGCCGAGCATATGGGCATACCCGCCATTGCGTTGAGCCAGGCTTTTTTGAGCCGGGAAGGGGTCGACTGGTCGCCAGTCGCCCGATTCGGAGAGTCTGTGGTGCGCCAATTGTGGCAGCCGGGACAGAGCTGGGCGTGGAACGTGAATTTCCCGGCCTGTGAGCCAGCGAGCATAGCCCAGGCGCGTTGGTGCAGGCAGTCCAGTGGTTCTATCCAGCGAGCGCGCCTGCTGGCGGGTCAGGATGCCCGCAGCCTGCCGTACTGGTGGCTGGGGTTTGATCGCAGCTCTCGCCATATTGTGGCGCCCGGTGAAGACGTCAGTGTGCTGCGGGACAGCGCGGTCGCCATTACGCCATTACGTCATCAGGAACGCCTTCCCGGCGACACCGACATATTTGATCTGGTCGCCGCGGCGGCTCACTGAACCGAATAAGGGGAATATAACAATGACATTTACACGCCATTACGCCGTCTGGCCGAAAGAGCTGCCCAAGAGCATGGCGCTGCCCCGTACCAGCGTGTTTACCAACCTGGAAATTTCTGCGTGGCGTTACCCGGATCGCACCGCGATCATTTTCTACGATGCGCCGATGACCTACAGCCGTCTGTTCCAGGAAGTAGAAACCATGGCCGGGTACCTGCAGGCGCAGGGCGTTGTAAAGGGTGACCGGGTGCTGCTGTACATGCAGAACTCGCCCCAGTACGTGGTTGCCTATTACGCCATCCTGCGCGCGGATGCCGTAGTGATTCCGATCAACCCGATGAACCGGTCGGCTGAACTGGAACACTACATTGCTGATACCGGCGCCAGTGTCTGCCTGGCGGGCCAGGAATTGACTGGCTTTATCGCTCCCTTGATGGAAACCACCGATCTCAATCATATAGTGGTCGCTTCCTACAGCACCTACATCACTCCGGACACTGATCTGGACCTGCCAGCGGAAGTTGCCGCACCGGCATGGTCGCAGGAGATGGCTGGCCTGGTGAGTTGGGAGCAAGCGCTGGAGGCGGGGCACACACCATCCCAGCACACTGCCGGCCCGGATGATCTCGCCGTAATCCCTTACAGCTCGGGTACCACCGGCGCTCCCAAGGGCTGCATGCACACCCATCGCAGCGTAATGGCCACCGCCGTGCACCGGGCGTTCTGGAATCTGAGCACTGCCAACACGGTACAGCTGGCCACCCTGCCGTTTTTCCACGTTACCGGCATGACTGGCTCCATGAACAGTCCCATCTACAGTGGCTCCACCACGGTAATCATGACCCGCTGGGACCGGACCACCGCGGCGCGGCTGATCGAACGGTATAAGGTCACGGGCTGGACCAACATTGTTACCATGGCGGTGGACTTCCTCTCCAACCCCGACATTGCCCGGTACGATCTGAGCAGTCTGAATACTATTGGTGGTGGCGGGGCAGCCATGCCGGAATCGGTTGCTGCCAAGCTCAAGGCCATGACCGGACTTGACTACATCGAGGGTTACGGGCTGTCGGAAACCATGGCGGCCACTCACATCAATCCGTCGAATCGCCCCAAGCCCCAGTGCCTCGGGATTCCGGTGTTTGATGTGGACAGCCGAATCATCGATCTGGAAACCCTGGAAGAAAAAGGCCCGGGTGAGGTGGGGGAAATTGTCTCGAACGGTCCACAGGTAACCCAGGGTTACTGGAATCGCCCGGCCGAAACCGAAGCAGCGTTTGTGGAAATCGACGGCAAACGTTTCTTCCGTACCGGTGATCTCGCCTATTACGACGAGGAGGGGTACTTCTTCATGGTGGACCGGGTCAAACGGATGATCAACGCGTCCGGCTTCAAGGTTTGGCCATCAGAGGTTGAGGGCCTGATGTACCGGCACCCGGGGATTCACGAAGTCTGCATTATTTCCTCGCCGGATCCCAAGCGTGGTGAGACCGTGAAGGCCTGTATCGTGCTGACCCCGGAGGCAGAGGGTAAGACCTCGGCTGAGGATATCACCATCTGGTGTAAGGAGCAGATGGCTGCCTACAAGATTCCTACCCTGATCGAGTTTGTTGACCAGCTACCCAAGTCACCTACTGGTAAGCTGATGTGGCGAGCGTTACAGGAGGAGGAGTGGCAGGGCAAGGTGCCCACGGCATGAGCCATAAACCCAGTATTCTGATTGTCGGTGCCGGGGCCATCGGCAGTCCGCTGGGGGAACTGTCAATCCGCTATCGGTCATTGCCAACGGTGCCGACACCAAAACCATTCTGGATACGGACGGGGGAGAGGCGCTGATCCGGGCTATGATCCGTGAAGTGATGGCAGTGGCCGAGGCGGAGGGCTATCCCATGGAGGAATCCGTGATTGAACAGAATATCGACGGCACCCGCAAGATGCCGGCCTACAAGAACAGCATGGCGCTGGACTATCTCAATGACCGACCTATCGAGCGGGATGCGGTGCTAGGCAATGTGGTGGCGATCGCCAAACGTCACGGTATTGCCGTGCCGCACCTGAACACCGTCTTGGTCACTCTGAAAATGCGGGCAAGCCTCGAAGCTCGGGCCTGACGGTCAGTTCGACGAATCTCCCGATTCTTCCTCGGGTGGCCCAGCATTGGTTTTGTTAGCCGGTAAGGCGTCCTGGCCAACACTCACGTTACCGATGGGGTGGGGAGAACGGCGTTGAAGGAGTTCGGCGAATTCCAGGAGCAGCTGTCGGTCATCTTCAAGGAGGGAGATGAAGGCTGCATTTAGCGCGACCTGTTCCGAGTCGAGCTGCTTTCGTTCCGCCACCGAAAAGATGTCGGTCAGTGACAGGCCCAGGGCCCCGGCCAGCCGGTAAAGCAGTTCCAGGCTGGGCCGTGCCAGCCCCCTCTCAATTCTGGAAAGATTGCCAACATGGGAATCGCAACTTTTTGCCAACTCGGCCAGAGTTATACCCCGGTGCTTTCGTAAACGCCTGATGGCCTGCCCTAAATTCATCAAAGTTACCTGCTATCCAAGATCATGATATTACAGGCAAAAATCGCCACAAACAAAGGTGCACAAGACGCATAAACAGTGTGTGAAAAAGGCCTCCCTGGCATTTGCTTTCAAGCGCTTTCTCGGGCTTGAACCTGGTTAAATAATAGACCGTGCTAGAAAAGCTGCCGTGTTTTTTTGCGGCCGGGCCGGCCGATCAGCCGGAGGCGATTCGCTGTCCGGCTTCCGCCTGCATCAGCAGCAGGGCCAATAGTTCTTTCTCGGGCATCGGGCGCGCGAAATAGAACCCTTGCCCGAGAGGGCACCCCATCTCCTGCAGGATCTGCCACTGGGCTTCGGTTTCAATGCCCTCGGCGATCGACTGAATGCCCAGGTTGTAGGCCATGTGGGCGATGGTGTTCACAACACTGACGGCGTTCTCTTCTTCCGGCACGCCGTTAAGAAAGCTCCGGTCGATCTTCAGGGTCGTGATAGGCAGGGATTTGAGTCGCGCCAGTGAGGAATAGCCGGTGCCAAAGTCGTCGATTGCAACTTCGATTCCGGCGTCCCGAAATTCCCTGACCACTTCCTCCATACGTTCGATATCGTTCATCAAGGAGCCTTCCGTTAGCTCCACTTTCAGGGCTGATGCCGGCAGGTCGAGTGAACGCATGAGCGAGACAATCCGCTCGACCAGATGGGTTTGCCACAGCTGGGCAATGGCCAGGTTTACCGCCACTTGCAGGTCGGGGAAGCCCTGGCTTCTCAATCTCTGCACGGCTTTCAGGGATTCTTCCATCACCCAGTCGCCGATCGGAATAATCAGGCCCGTTTCCTCGGCAATGGGGATAAACTCCGCGGGCGAGATGTAGCTGCCATCGGCTTGGGGCCAACGCAACAGCGCCTCAGCACCAACGATGTGGTCATCCTTCAGGTCGATGATGGGTTGCAGCGCGATTTCAAATGCCCTGGCATCGACGGTCTGATACAACCGGCTCTCCAGTTGCAGACGTTCTTGCCGGCGTTCAGACAATTCGGTCGAGAAAAACCGGAAGCTGTTACCGCCAATCTTCTTGGCCTCGTACACGGCACTGTCGGCCTTCATTAACAGGCTGAAGGCTTCTTTGGCATGGGCAGGGCACATGCCAATCCCGATGCTGCTTTCAATGTGATAGTTCCGCCCCTCTATCTGAAAGGGCTCCTGCAGAGCATCCAGAATTTTCTCTGCCAAGGCGCTTACGGTCGCGAAAGCATGGCTGGATGGCGTGGGGGCCTGGTCTGAGTCGGTTTCAAGAGCCAGCAGGATGACGAAATCGTCGCCGCCGTGGCGGGCGACCTGATCGCCATCCCGGACCACGGACTGGAGTCGTCGGCTGACCTCAATAAGTACCGCATCTCCGACGTCATGGCCCAGAGCATCGTTGATGAGTTTAAAGCCGTCCAGGTCCAGGTGTAGCAACGCAGTGGCGGGCGGGTATGGGGCTGAGCTATGCAATCGGTTGCCCAGGGCCTTGAGGATGGCAGTTCGGTTCGCCAGGCCGGTCAGGCTATCCCGGTAGGCCAGCTTGATGGCTTCTCGTTCGCGCCGGCGCTGACTGTATTTTTCGCGCAGGGCATAGATTGCGTGCAGTGCGTTATCAATCAGCCGCTGCAACAGCTCAGTTTCATCGTGATCAAAAGCGGTCGGCTCGAAGGAATACACCGCCAGGCAGGTTGACGGCTGTTGTCCGCGTCTGGTGAGCGGAAACACAATCATCGATGTCGGGTGCTGCGCCTCGGCCAATTCCCGGGGTGCAGGGCGCTCCGTGGCCACCGGTAAATCTGCTTGGGTAACAGCGCCCGAGGCAAAGGTTTTGCTCATCAATCCGGCTGCGGTCGTCTCGCTTTTTCCCGCTGATGCGACACGGGGGACCAGGTAGCTGTAATGCCCCGAGTAGGCGACCGGCTTGATGCTCTTGTCGCTGTCGGCCAGGCGTTGGCCGACCCATGCAAGGGGATAGCCGCCTTCATGGCTCAGGCTTTTGCACAGGTTGGATAATATGTCCTGTTCGCTACAGGCGCGAATGGTCCGGTCATTACCTGCGCTGAACGCGTGCAGTGCCATGGCGACGCCTTTCACTTCGAGCGCGGAGGGCTCGATATCCAGGCCCCTGGCATCCGGCAGACTGCGGAAACGCAAGAGATTGTCGATCCGTGCCCGGAGCTCAACCCCGCAAAGCGGCGTTCGGATGACGTCGTCGGCCAGCTTTCCCAGAACAGCCTGTGAATCCCTCAACTGGGCGTCGTTGACCACGAGAAGGACCGGAACCTGATCGGGCGGGGACAGCGCCTTTAGCTTGCGAATCTCACTTTCATGGTGAAGCAGCGATGGCAGATCCAGGATGGCAAGGTCAAGGCCACACTTGTGCCAGACCGAGACCTCCTGGTTGGCGATCTCAAAATCCCCACTGTCCGCAAGAAGCCGACGCTCAGCTGCGTTTCCGACCATCACCGCCACTAGGGGCGTTGATGGTCTACCTGAATGATCAGCGTTGCTTGCGGGCCTCTTAATCATCGGAAAATCCTGACAATGGGAGTCGGTGCCGCTAGCGGCGGTTAAGAAAGACGGAAACGCTCGGATACCCGTTTCAGATCACTGCCCAGTTGGGCGAGATCATTGGATGAAACAGCGATCTGGTTATTCGCAGTTGCGTTCTGGTCGGTAACCTCCCGTATGCTCACCACATTTTCGCTAATTTCCTCGGCAACCGAAGTCTGCTCTTCCACCGCCGTCGCAATCTGATGGTTCATCGACTGAATGGTGGACACCGAATCGGCAATGCTGGATAACGCCTCGCCGGCTGTGCGCGAGACCTGCACCGACGATTCGGCGCTCTCGCTGTTGCTGTGCATGCTCTCCACGGCTTCATTTGCGCCTTTTTGCAGAGCATTGACCAGGTTTTCGATTTCACCGGTCGACTGATGAGTCCGTTGCGCCAGCCCACGAACTTCGTCGGCGACGACGGCGAAACCGCGTCCCTGCTCGCCGGCCCGTGCCGCTTCGATGGCGGCATTCAGTGCCAGCAGGTTGGTTTGTTCAGCAATTTCCCGGATCACATCCAGAATGGTCCCGATATTGGCGCTGTCTTCCCGCAGCTTGGCGATGGACTCGGCACTGTGGTTAATATCCTGGGACAGGGTTTCAATCTTGTTCATGGCGGTCGACACGACGTCGTATCCGTCCTTCGCCTTGGTGTCGGACTCGGACGCCGCATTGGCCGCCGCTTCGGCGTTTTGAGCCACTTCCTGAATGGTGGCCGTCATTTCATTCATCGCAGTGGCCACCTGATCGGTCTGGTCCCGCTGTTGCGCTGCGCCGGCACTGGTCTGCTCGGTCACGGCCGACAATTCCTCGGCCGAGCTCGCGACCTGGGCAATCCCATCGGAAACCTCCTGCACCATGTGGCGAAGGTTTTCAGTCATCACCTGCATGGCCATCATCAGGCGACCAAGGTCGTCCTTGCGATCGGTATGGATGTTGTTGGTCAGATCGCCATCTGCGACCTTGCCGGCGTGTGCCGCCAGTTGCTCCAGCGGACGGACAATGGAGCGGGTGATCAACAGCGCCGATCCACTGCCAACCACGACGGCCACGATGGACGCCCACAACAGGATCTGCAAAGCGTCGTCCCGGGTCTTGCTCATGAGGGTGCGCTCATGGGCAAGCGCGGCTTCTGCCTGTTCCCGGGTATTCCGCGCCAGCTCGGTGACACGGGCGTCGTCCTGTTCCAGGGTAGCGACAGTTCGTGTCAGGTTGGAGAATCCCGTTTCGTAGGCACCAAGCGCGGCCTCAAGATCAGCGATTCGATCCTTTGCCGACTGGGTATCGGCGAAGTCGGCCAGCTCTTTCGTCCCCTCTCGGATCTCAGTAAGGCGTTGGGTCAGCGCCGCTGAATCTTCGGCGCTTTCCGAGCGGACGTAGTTCTTCTCGATGCGCCGCGCGTCGAGCATGTCCCGCGCCAGCTCGCCGGACCGGCGAACCATGCGCATGGAGTCCCGGGCCGCGACTTCCTGGCCAGCCCTCAGCTGCTCCTGCGACCGAGTCTGGAAAAACTGCTCCAGCTGCACGAATCCCTCTACTGCCTGGCGGGCCCGCTGCTCCATCGCGGTCAGCTCCGTCTCACTCTCGGCCCGTTGAGCAACCATTCGCTGGAAAGCTTCACGGTATTCCGCAAGATCTTTGCGAATGGATCCCATGGCATCCTTCTGCTCTGGATTTTCAAGGATGTCCTGTTCTTTCCCTGCCACTTCGCTAGCGGACTCGATGGCGGTAAGGGTGCCATCGATATAGCGCGGCTCGTTGCGAAGGAAAAAATTCTTTTCGTTAAACCGGGCCTGGTCGACAAGGTTGTTGATCTTGGATACCGCCCGGACATTCTCGCTGCGCTCGAACAGATCATCGAACGCCGAGTAGGAGAAAAAAGAGGTAATGATGATGAGTGAGAGAGTAAATCCGAATGCTGATAAAAGCTTAACTTTTACGGAGGTGTTCAATAAAAAATTTCTCATAGTACCGCCTGGCTTAGACTGCCTTTGATGTCAGTTTTCCCTAGGACTATGTTTTAAAAGACTAAATAGATTATTTGTTTTAGCTAAGGATTGAAGGTTTTTTAATTTATAGGTTTTAATTTTACATGTCTAATGTTGGCGGTTTTATATGTTTATTATTTATTCTTACTTAATATATTTAATTATTAAATATGTTTTCAGGGCAAATTCTTTTCGGTATTTTCGTAGAAATTGATTGTTTTTTAGATTACCTCCATAGGCGCATCTTCAGCGGCACGAAAGGGGTAGCGGCACCTGTCTGCTGCGATGCAGACAGACAGGCAGGTTCGAGACAGAAAAATTCGGTCCGGCTGCCAATGGCGAGGGTTCAGACCACGTACATCACCAGAATCTCCGCCACGCAGGCAGGCTTGTCCTCCCCCTGAATCTCCACTGTGGTCCTGTAAGCGGCGAGGGTGCGCTGGTCGTCCACTCTGGTCACATCCATCAGTTCCATTCTGCTCCGGATAGCCGACCCGGACTTCACCGCGGCGGGGAAGCGTAGCTTGTTTATTCCGTAGTTGATGCTGGCGCTTTTGCCCTGCACGTTGATCACCTGCTGATTCAACTGAGGAATCAGCGAGGCGGTCAGAAAACCGTGGGCCACCGTGCTCTTCCAGGGTGATTCACGTCTTGCCCGTTCGACATCCAGATGAATCCACTGGTGGTCGCCCGTGGCATCGGCAAAAGCCTGAATCATCTCCTGGGTGACGGTTTTCCAGGGGCTGTGGCCAATCAAAGAATCCTTGTGCTTTTCCAGATCGTTCAGCTCAACCGAAAGCATACCTGCATCCTTGAATCGATGGTTAAAGCTATACGGCGTAACCGGGATTCTTGCTGTCCAGAAGCCGAACCAGAGCAGGCCAGGTTAAAGCCGCCGCACTACCCAGCGCCTGAGATTGATCCGCCGTGGTCTGAATGGCCTGCTCCGAGGGCATATAGGTGGGACCACAACTCTGGGCCTTGACCTGAATCTCGCAGGCCTTCATCAGGAAATACAGATAGGTGAAGGTCTCAGGCACATCCTTACCTGCGGTCAGCACACCATGGTTGCGCAACAGCATCATCGACTTGTCGCCAAGATCGTTGATCAGCCGCTCGCGCTCATCCAGATTCAGGGCCACGCCTTCGTAGTCGTGATAGCTTAGATGATTCAGGCACAGCATGGCTGTCTGGCTCAGTGGCAGCAGACCATCCCGGTGAGCGGATACCGCAACGCCATCGGGCGCATGCAGGTGCATCACTGCACCGGCGTCTTCACGGCCCATATGTACGGCACTGTGAATGGTAAAGCCGGCCGGGTTGACGCGGCTGAGGCCACCGGATTCCACTACCTGTCCATCACGATCCACTTTCACCAGCGAGGACGCGGTGATTTCATGGAACAGCAGGCCGTAAGGGTTAATCAGGAAATGATGCTCTGGCCCGGGCACCCGCGCGGACAGATGGGTAAACACCAGATCATCCCAGCCAAACAGTGCCACCAGCCGATAAGCGGCGGCCAGCTCGGTACGCACCTTCCATTCGGCCTGCTTCAGGTCCTGTTGTGGTGACAGCTCGTTTGTTGTCATGGAATCTCCTCGGGCTCACAGGTTCTGAGCCGTTCAGCTTGCCTGCAGCAGGTTGGCGTAACGCTCCAGATGGAAATCGTCGTCACCGAGCTGGTGGTTGATGCCGATCAGCCGCTTGGCGTAGTGGGCGAAGTTGTATTCCCAGGTCATGCCAATGCCACCGTGCATCTGGATACCGCTTTCGGAGATAAACTGCCCCGCGCGCCCGATGACATTCTTGGCGCCTGCAAGAACACGACGGCGCTCATCATTCTGTTCACCGTCAGCAACGCTGGCGGCCAGAATGGCCATGGAGCGAGCCTGCTCCAACTCTGACATCATGTCCACCATGCGGTGCTGCAGTACCTGGAACTTGCCGATAGGCACGCCAAACTGCTTGCGCTGTTTGAGGTATTCCAGGGTCAGCTCGTTGGCTATCTCCATCACGCCAACAGCCTCGGCACACAGGGCGGCAATCGCGCGGCCGGCCTGGAATTCGATGACCCCGGCAGCCTTGCCCTCCTCACCCAGCAGCGCGTCCGCACTTACCTGAACCTTGTTCAGGGTAATGTCACAGCCTTTGGCACCGTCGATGGTGGGATAGGTGCGGCGCTCAATGCCGGCAGTCTCCGGGCTCAGGGCAAACAGGGTGATGCCGTTGGTATCGCGGCTGTCACCGGAGGTGCGGGCAGAAATCACAATCACGTCGGCACAATGGCCACCGATCACCACTGCCTTGCGGCCATTCAGAACGTAACCCTCACCGTTTTTCTCGGCACGGGTTTCTATATTGTTCAGGTCATAGAAGCTCTGGGGCTCCTGCAGGCCCACTGCGGCTTTCAATTCGCCGCTGGCGATACCGGTCAGCCAGTTTTCTTTCTGGCTGTCGTTGCCGGCCTGGCCAATCAGTCCGCCGCCGAGAATGATGGACTGAAGATATGGCTCCAGGCACAGGCCGCGGCCCAGCTCCGTCATCACCGACTGCACTTCCACGCCACCGCCGCCAAAGCCGCCCAGTTCTTCGGAGAAGGGCACGGCCGTCAGACCCAGTTCGCTGAGCTGCTTCCAGAAGTCGGCGCTAAAGCCCAGATCGGTTTCGCTGAATGCCAGGCGTTTCTCAAAACTGTATTCACCACGCACCAGGCGGGCCACCGTGTCTTGCAGCATCTGCTGCTCTTCATTGAGTTGGAAATCCATGGTCGCCTCCTTAAAGCCCGAGAATCATTTTCGACACGATGTTTTTCTGGATCTCATTGGATCCGCCGAAAATCGACAGTTTGCGGTTGTTGAAGTACTGGGCTGAAAGCGGTGCGGCGTCCTTATCGGACAGGAACTCGCCGTCGTAATCCAGATCCATTTCTTCTTCCAGAAATGGCAGGGCATAGGGACCGATGGCGCGGCGGGCCAGATCGTTGATGGCCTGGCGGATCTCGGTGCCTTTTACTTTCAGCATCGAACTTTCCGCACCGGGTACGCCGCCACCTTCAACCGAGGCAATGATGCGCAGGTTGCTGATGGCGGCTGCGGTCAGGTCAATTTCCACCCTGGCGATGCGCTGGCTGAAGGACGGGTCTTCAATCAACGGTTTGCCGTTTTTCATTCGGCGGCTGGCCAGTTGTTTGAGGTGGGAAAGCGCGGCCTTGGACATGCCAATGCCGGCGAGGCCAGTACGCTCGTAGGTGAGCAGGAACTTGGCGTAGGTCCAGCCTTTGTCTTCCTCGCCAACGAGGTTTGCCACCGGTACCTTCACGTCCTGGAAGAACACTTCGTTGACTTCGTGTTCGCCGTCCAGGGTGATGATAGGGCGCACGCTAATGCCCGGTGTATTCATGTCGATCAGCAGGAATGAAATGCCTTCCTGTTTCTTGACCTCGGTGTTGGTGCGTACCAGACAGAAGATCATATTGGCGTGCTGGCCCAGGGTGGTCCAGGTCTTCTGGCCGTTGACGATGTAGTGGTCGCCGTCACGTACCGCACGGGTCTTGAGGGAAGCCAGGTCGGAGCCGGCGCCGGGCTCGGAATAGCCCTGGCACCACCAGTCCTCGCCACTCAGGATGCGTGGCAGGTATCGCTGCTTCTGTTCCTCGTTACCAAACCGGATGATCACCGGCGCCACCATGTTCACCCCGAACGGGATGGAGCGGGGCACACCGTAACGGGAGGACTCTTCGTCCCAGATGTGCTTCTGTACCGGCGTCCAGTTTACACCGCCATACTCTTCCGGCCAGTGCGTGGCATACCATCCCTGTTTGCAGAGAATCTTCTGCCACCGCTGATGGTCTTCTTTGGACAGGCGGCGGAATCCTTTCACCTTGGCGGCGATATCTGCCGGCAGCTTTTCATCCAGAAACGCTCTGACTTCGTCACGGAAGGCAAGTTCCTCCGCGGTGTAGTTCATGTTCATCGGATAAACCTCGTATGCGTTTGTGCAACTATCAGCTGAACGCCTGAATACCGGTCTGGCCACGCCCCAGGATGAGGGCGTGAACATCGTGAGTACCTTCGTAGGTATTCACCGCTTCCAGATTCATCACGTGGCGAATCACGTGGTATTCGTCAGAAATGCCGTTACCACCGTGCATGTCGCGAGCCACCCGGGCGATGTCCAGAGCCTTGCCGCAGTTGTTGCGCTTGAGCATGGAGATAGCGTCCGTCGAGTAATTGCCGGTGTCCATCATGCGGCCCAGTTGCAGCGCGCCCTGAAGGCCCAGGGTGATGTCGGTCTGCATATCCGCCAGCTTTTTCTGGATCAGCTGGTTGGCCGCCAGCGGCTTGCCAAATTGCTTGCGCTCAAGGGTGTAATTGAGTGCTGCGTGCCAGCAGAACTCGGCGGCGCCGAGGGAACCCCAGCTGATGCCGAAGCGGGCCTTGTTCAGGCAACTGAACGGACCCTTCAGGCCTTCCACGTCGAGCTTGTTCTCATCCGGGACGAAGACCTCGTCCATGAATATAGATCCGGTCTCGGAAGCCCGCAGGGAAAACTTGCCTTCAATCTTCGGCGTGTCCAGACCTTTGGCACCTTCACGTTCAATTACGAAGCCGGTGATCTTGCCATCCAGCTTGGCCCAGACAACGCAAACATCGGCAATGGGTGAGTTGGTGATCCAGGTCTTGGAGCCGCTGACCAGATAGCCACCGTCGACCTTTTTGGCGCGGGTTTCCATGTTGCCGGGGTCAGACCCGTGGTTAGGCTCGGTCAGGCCAAAGCAGCCCACTTTTTCACCGGATGCCAGTTGCGGCAGGATGCGCTTTTTCAGGGCTTCCTGGCCGAAGGCGTGAATCGGGTGAATAACCAGTGACGACTGGACACTCAGTGCTGAGCGGTAAGCGGAGTCTACCCGCTCCACTTCACGGGCAATCAGGCCATAGCACACATGGTTCAGGCCCGGGCCACCGTACTCTTCCGGCAGAGTGGCCCCGAGCATGCCCAGGTCCCCCATGTCGGTAAAGATGGAGCGGTCGAACGTCTCATGTCGGTTCGCCTGGATAATGCCGGGCATCAGTCGCTGGTCGCAGAAGGAACGTATACTGTCCCTGACCTGACGCTCGGTTTCATCCAGTTGCTTGTCGAACTGCAGCAGGTCATCCCAGGGTGCGGAAGCCATGGTGTATCTCCTCAGAAAATTGGTCCTCCCTCTGCAGGGCAGAAAGGGTTCGGACTTATTTCGCCATAAATGTTACTATAGTTTCGTATAGCGGAATTAAGTTTTGTATATTGATGGATAAAGACTAATCCGGGTCTGTGTGAAATGCAACCGATACCACCACCGAAGGTCGTGATTTTTCTATGAGCCGTTTTCTGGTTCCTGTTGCCGTGTTGCTGGAGCTTGTGGCGCTGTATCTGGCCAGTCCCTGGCTCAGCGTGCTGTCCGGCGTGCTGTTTGTGCTGTACTTCCTCACTGTGCTCGGGCAGCTGCAGGTCTATTCCCGTTTCCTTTTTCTGGTCTCGGTCTTGCTGGTGGGTTCCCTTGCGCTGGCGGGCAGGATGGGGAGCGAGGAGCTTATGCGCGCGGCCTCCAATGCCGCCTTCTACGCCGCGTTTCTGGGCAGTCTGGGCATGATGCAGTGCCTGGTAAGGCGGCTGGAAGTGTTGCAGCGCATTCACGACGTTCTGCTGGGTGGCCGCCCTGGGCTACTGTATCCGAAATACGCAGTGGTCAGCTGCGGTATTGCGTCGGTGCTGAGCTTCGGGGTTATGAACCTGCTTTGCGGCACCCTGACGGATACCCTTCGGGACCGGGGTATTACCGGCGCCTCACGTCTGCGCTGGCTGCGCAGTGTGTTGATCAGTACCCTGCGCGGGTTTGCGCTGGTGCCGCTGGTCGCGCCAACCAGTGTCGCGGTGGCGATCATTACCCGTGAAGTGCCGACCCTGAGCTGGTCCGGTCTTTTGCCTTACGGCATTGGCAGTGCCGTGCTGCTGATACTTGTTGGCTGGTTCCTTGAGCACAAACGCTTCCGGCTGATCAGCAGCGAGCGGGAGGCGCTGGAGCACTGGCCATCCGGTAGCGGCCAGCTGGCCCTGCTGGTCACGGTGATTTTCGTTGCCATGGCGGCGCTGGTGCAGTGGTCCGGCGTTAAAGTTTCGGTGGCGGCGATGCTCACGGTGCCGGTGGTAACCTTTTTCTATATGTGGTGGCGTGACCGTTCACTGCCCGGTGTGGCCCGGGAAGCTGTGAACAACATGCTTGGCATGAACAACGAGATGTCCATTTTCGCCGGGTCCGCCATCCTGGGTGCTGCCCTGGTGGCGGTGATTCCGGCGGATGCACTGGCGGGGCTGGCGTCGGGAGAACTGGGTGTGTTCCTGCTGGCGGCCTGCGGATTGCTGATGATGCCCATGCTGTCAGCTATCGGCATTATTCCGATTACCGTATTGAGCGTGCAGGCGGGGCTGATGCCGCAACTGATTGCGGAAGGGGTCGATCCGCTGCCCATTGCTGTGGCACTGGTCATCGGGTTTTCCCTGGCAATGATGCTGTCGCCGTTCGGCCCGGCGGTCATGTTGCTGTCGCGTTTCGGGCAGGTGTCGCGTTGGGTGGTGGCGTTTGGCTGGAACGGGCTGTTCGTACTGCTGTCCATTCCGTTATTACTGGTGATGCTGTGGGGTCTGTTCGTGGTAGCGCCGGCCACCGGGGGATGAGGGTGGCCGGCGCATTGATGCGGTGCTCAGTAGCCGCGGCTGGTGTCGACGATACCGGTGATGGGACGGTTGTGGTAATGGGTGCGAATCTTCCCGGTAATCTGTTCCAGTGTGGCATCCCTCAGGGTGCGGGCCGAAATATGCGGCGTGATGGTGATCTCCGGCTGCCGCCAGAATGGGTGATCCGCGGGCAGCGGCTCCTGGCGGAACACATCCAGGGAGGCTCGTGCCACATGGCCGTCATCTATCGCTTTGAGTAGATCCTCTTCCACCAGATGTTCGCCGCGGCCGACATTGATCACCACGGCGCCGGGCATCAGCTGACTGAAGAGTTGGTGGTTGAGGATGTCGCGGGTTTCATCAGTCAATGGCAGAGTGTTTACCAGTACGCGGGTTGAGCCCAGAAAGTCAGGCAGCTCGTTCATACCGGCAAAGGTGCTCACCTTGTCCAGAGTATGGTCGCTGCGCGCCCAGCCATTGACCCGGTAATCCAGGTCCGCGAGCGTGCACGCTACGCGTTTGCCAATATGGCCCAGCCCCATGATCCCCACAGGCCATTCGCTGCGTTTGATCGGACGGTGAATTTTCCAGACGCGCTCCCGTTGTTGTTCGCGATAGATTTCCATGCCACGGCTGGCTTCCAGCAACTGGTGCAGAACGTATTCTGCCATCTGTACGGACATGCCGGCGTCTTCCAGGCGCACTACCGGAAGGTGAGGGGGCAGATTGGGTATCTCCAGCAGACCGTCGATGCCGGCGCCAAGGTTGAATACCGCCTTCAGTTTGGTCTCCCGCTCGAACAGTTCCGAAGGCGGCTGCCAGACAATGGCGTAATCGGCGTCCACGGCGGGCCCGTTGGCGTCCCACACGTAAACCTCTGCCTCTGGAAGCAGCTCCCTGATGGGTGCGGTCCAGCGTTCTGGCTTGGGGTCTCCGGCTACGAAAAGAACCTTCATGTGCGCTCCTGGCATCGTAAGGTGGGTAAATTTTCTTTATAATATTTCGCTTTGCAGAATATTATACCGAAATAGATTCGTAAACCCGGGTCGAGGTATCGTAAAAGCGGTTCAGGCAATGCTGTTGGAGGATGCCCCATTATGAGTAAAGCACAAAACACCCCGCCGGAACTGATGGCGGCGTCCGGTGACGGTGAGCCGGTAAAGCCAGAAAAAGACCGCAAGTTTGTAGAGGCGCTTTCCCGCGGCCTCGACGTGCTTCGTGCTTTCAGTCAGGGCTCGGTCATTCTGGGCAATCAGGACATTTCACGCCTGACCGGCCTGCCGAAGCCGACGGTTTCACGCATGACCTACACCCTCACCAAGCTGGGTTACCTCAGCTACAACCCGCAGCTTGAGAAGTACCAGCTCAGCTCCGGCGTTCTTGCCCTGGGTTACGCCTATGTGTCCAATCTGAAAGTGCGACAGCTGGCCAAGCCATATATGGACGAGTTTGCCCGCCAGACCAACATGTCGGTTGGCCTGACCTGCCGCGATCGCCTGCACATGATCTATGTCGAGAACCGGCTGCCGCCGGAAGCCTCCCTGTTGCGCATGGACATCGGCCTGAAACTTCCCATGGCCACCACTTCGGCGGGGCGCGCCTATTACTGTGCCATCTCTGAAAAGGGCCGTAAGGTAATCGATGATGCCATGGAAGCCAAGTATGGTGACGCCTGGCCTGAGAAACATGAAGGCCTGATGCGTTCGATGGAAGACTACAAGAAGTATGGTTTCTGTCTTTCAATTGGTGAGTGGGATCGCAATATCAATTCCGCGGGTGTGCCCATTCATCTGCAGGATGGCACCATCATGGCGCTGACCTGCGCGGCGCCTTCCTACCTGGTGCCGGCCGAAAAGCTGCGGGAGTCCATCGCTCACCAGTTGGCAATGCTGGCCAGCGATATAGAATCGCTCGGCGTGTGATTCCAGCGTTTAACTGAACAGGCATGGGGTCCGGGCGGGGATCTCCCTCCGAAACCGTGCGGAGCCATGGATGGCGGAGCCGAGCGGTACAGGGAGGTATTCACAGCGTGTTTCGGAGGGAGATCCCTGCCCGGACCCTGCTCCAAGCTTTTGTAGAAAACCCAGGATTCGTCCTGGGTTTTTTTGTGCCTGCATTTTAATTGATGGTTGAAACCTGCCGGCAACTTGTATTAAATCGTTCCTATGTTTCGCTAGTTAAAACCATATTCCATATAAGGCGAGGAGAAATTATGTCTGAGGTCGTAACTTACAACCGGGAAGGCACCGTTGGGGTGATCACCGTGAACTACCCGCCGGTGAACGCTCTCGGCCATGCGGTTCGTTCCGGCCTGGTCTCTGCGCTGGAGCAGGGCCAGAAAGACGCTGACGCCAAAGTACTGTTGCTGGTCTGCGAAGGTCGCACCTTTATTGCCGGCGCCGATATCAGGGAATTCGGAAAGCCAATGCATGAGCCGGGACTGGCGGCGGTGGTCGATCACTTTGAAAACTGCGACAAGCCGGTTGTGGCCGCTATTCACGGTACTGCTCTGGGAGGTGGTCTGGAAACTGCTCTCGGCTGCCACTACCGGGTGGCGCTGAGCAGCGCCAGGGTTGGTCTGCCGGAAGTGAAGCTGGGCCTGTTGCCCGGGGCCGGTGGCACCCAGCGTCTGCCGCGCCTGACCGGGGCACGGAAAGCCCTTGAAATGATTACCACCGGCGAGTTTGTGGAGGCCCAGGACGCCTTCGAAGCGGGTATTCTGGACGCTGTTGAAGACAGCGAGGATATCAAATCGGTTGGTCTGGCATACGCGCAGACGGTTGCCGATGAAGGCAGGCCGGTCCGCCGGGTACGTGACCTGACCGACAGGGTTGAAGCGGACAAAGACAGTGACGTATTCGACCAGTTTCGCGCCAGTCTGCAGAAGAAAGCCCGGGGCCTGTTTTCTCCGTTCAAATGTGTGGACGCGGTAGAAGCTGCTTTCAACCTGCCGTTTGACGAAGGCATGAAGCGTGAGCGGGAACTGTTTATGGAGTGTATGGAATCGCCCCAGCGTAGCGGGCTGATCCACGCGTTCTTTGCCGAGCGTGAGGTGGCCAAGGTAAAAGGCCTGGCCAAAGACACGCCGGTCCGTGAGATCCGCAAAGTGGGTGTGATTGGCGCCGGCACCATGGGTGGTGGTATCGCCATGAACTTCGCCAATGCCGGTATTCCTGTGACGATTGCCGAAGTCAAACAGGAGGCGCTGGACAAGGGCCTGGCGGTGATTCGCAGAAACTACGAGAACTCCGCAAAGAAAGGCCGCATCACCCAGGCCCAGGTTGAGGAGCGCATGAGCCTGATCAGTGGCACCCTGACCTATGACGATTTCAGTGATGCGGATCTGGTGATTGAGGCGGTGTTCGAGAGTATGGACCTGAAGAAGAAAATCTTCGGTCAGTTGGACGAAGCCTGTAAGCCGGGCGCGATCCTGGCTTCCAACACCTCCACGTTGAGTATTGATGACATTGCGGCGGCAACCAGTCGCCCGCAGGACGTGATCGGGCTTCACTTCTTCAGCCCCGCCAACGTGATGAAGCTGCTGGAAATCGTGCGCGGCGAGAAAACCTCTGACGAGGTCAAGGCAACCGCCATGGCACTGGCGAGGAAAATCCGCAAGGTCGGGGTCATGGTGGGTAACTGCTATGGCTTTGTTGGCAATCGCATGCTGCACAAGCGTGGTGCCGAGGCCATGGCGCTGGTCAATGAAGGCGCAACTCCGCAGCAGGTGGACAGGGTACTGACCGATCTCGGCTTTCCGATGGGGCAGTTCGCCATGTCGGATCTGGCCGGCATCGATATTGGCTATAGCATCCGTCAGGAACGCCGCAAGGCTGGTGAGGATGTGCCTGCAAGCTGGCTGGACAAGCTGGCGGAGCAGGGTCGTCTTGGGCAGAAGACCGGGGCGGGTGTGTACAAATACGAGGAAGGTAATCGCAAGCCGATTCCCGACCCGGAAGTGGACGAGATCATTGCCAGTTTCCGTCAGGAGCAGGGTATTAAGCCCCGAGAGATTACTGACCAGGAAATTCTGGAGCGGTGCATGTACGTGATGGTCAATGAGGGCGCGAAGATTCTGGAAGAAGGTATCGCCGACCGGCCTCTGGATATCGATGTAGTGTGGATCTACGGCTACGGCTTCCCGGCTTACCGGGGTGGCCCGATGTTCTGGGCGGATGAGATCGGGCTGGATACCATTCTGGCGACGGTGAAGAACTTCCATGACACAGTGGGTGGCGAGCAGTGGAAGCCGGCTGGGTTGCTGGAGAAGCTGGTTGGTGAAGGTCGGAAGTTCGGGGATCTTTAAGGACTAGCCTGCTGGTGTGGGGGCTGGTCATGGGGAGGGGTGCCTTTTCTTCTGGGAAAAATAACTCGCTGCGCTCAGACATCTTTTTCCCAGAAGAAAAGGCACCCTTCCCCACGACCGACCTTACTCTGGAGGCTTGACCCCTTGCTCTTGTAGGTCGGATTAGCGAAGCGTAATCCGACAACGTCGTCGAAACGCCCAACCCTGTGTCGGATTACGGCTTCGCCTAATCCGACCTACGTGTACACCGATTACTAAGGATATTGTTATGTCTGATGCCGTTATTGTCTCCACAGCACGCACGGGCCTCGGTAAATCCTACCGTGGCGCTTTGAACAACACCCATTCTGTGGATCTGGCCGGTCATGTGATCCGGCACGCGGTTGAGCGTGCGGGTATCGACCCGAATGTTGTTGAAGACGTGATCCTCGGCGCAACCTTCCACGAAGGCGCCCAGGGCAAGAACATCGCTCGCCTGGCGGCGATTCGTGCCGGTCTGCCGGTGACGACTGCTGGCCTTTCCATCAACCGGTTCTGCAGCTCCGGTCTTCAGTCCATTGCTATTGCCGCTCAACGGGTGGTGTCAGAGAAAGTGCCGGCCATGGTGGCCGGTGGTGTCGAATCCATTTCCATGGTGCAGAACGACAAGCTCAACAGCTTTCACGCCACCAACGACTGGCTGATGAAGAACAAGCCTGAGTTGTACCTGGCAATGATTGAAACGGCCGATATTGTTGCCCAACGTTATGGCATCAGCCGCGAGTCCCAGGACGAGTACGCGCTGATTTCCCAGCAGCGCACCGCGGCCGCTCAGGAAGCTGGCAAATTCGACGATGAGATTGTGCCCTTCGACGCCACTATGATGGTGAAGGACAAGGAAACCGGGGACATCAGTTATAAGGATGTCACTCTGGCCCGTGATGAGTGCAATCGCCCGAACACCACACTGGAAGGCCTGCAAGGGCTGAATCCGGTGCGTGGAGATGATCAGTTTGTCACCGCCGGCAACGCGTCCCAGCTCTCGGACGGTGCATCCGTGTGCACGGTGATGAACTCCACATACGCCGAGAAAAACAACATCGAACCCATGGGCATCTTCCGTGGCTTCGCGGTTGCTGGCTGCGAGCCGGACGAAATGGGCATAGGCCCGGTTTTCGCGATTCCACGCCTGCTGGAACGCACCGGTTTGAAAATGGATGACATCGACCTGTGGGAACTGAACGAAGCCTTCGCTTCCCAGGTGGTCTACTGCCGTGATCGTCTGGGTATCCCGATGGAAAAACTGAATGTGAACGGTGGCTCCATCTCCATTGGCCATCCATACGGTGTCACGGGTTCCCGCCTGACGGGCCATGCCCTGATCGAAGGCAAACGCCGTGGTGCCAAGTACGTTGTCGTAACCATGTGCATCGGTGGTGGCCAGGGGGCCGCTGGCCTGTTTGAAGTGGTTTAACTCCGTTGGCTTGTTGGTTTGGGGGCTGGGCCCGCGGCGGGGTGTCTTTTCTTATGGGAAAAATAACTCGCTGCGCTCAGACATCTTTTTCCCGGCAGAAAAGACACCCCACCCCGGGCCCGTCCGGACGGCACGGTTATCGCCACGTCGTCCCATTACCACGTAGGTCGGATTAGCGAAGCGTAATCCGACTGTCGGGTTACGCCGTTGGCTAACCCGACCTACGACCCATAGAACTGATCAGCGATGGATGCAAGTTTATATAAACCGGATATAACTGTGCAGCCAGGCCGGTCATGTGGTGGGGGTACCTTTTCTGACGGGAAAAGGTGTCTGAGCAAAGCGAGTTCTTTTCCCAGAAGAAAAGGTACCCCCACCGCAGGACCAGACTCGAGGCTAGCAGGCTACCGTGCTAATCCATGCCAAAGGTAACGAGGCCATGCAACAAAAAATCATCAACACCCAGGACCTTGCCTTCCAGCTCTTCGAACTCCACGACGTCGAACAGGTCCTGGGCTACGAGCGCTATTCGGAGCACAACCGGGAAACGCTCCAGGCTGCACTTGAACTGGCCCTAAAGGTTGCGTCAGAAGAGTTTGCACCTCACGCAAGACTGGTCGACGAAGAAGAACCCCGGTTCGAGAACGGTCGCGTAACAATGCGCCCGGAAGTCAAAAAGGCCCTGGGTGTTCTGCGGGAAACCGGCCTGATGGCCGCCGGTCAGGACTATGAACGTGGCGGCATGCAGCTTCCCACCGCGGTGGCCCAGATGTGCGTAGGCATGCTCAAGGGTGCGAACGTGGGTACCCAGGGCTACGCCGGGCTGACGATTGCGGCGGCGAATCTGATTGTGGCCCAGGGCAACGAGCATCAGCAGAAAAAGTACGCCGAGCCGATGATGGCCGGCCGCTTCTTCGGCACCATGTGTCTGACGGAGCCCCAGGCCGGATCGTCCCTGGGCGATCTGCGCACCCGGGCGGAGCCTCAGGACGATGGCAGCTATCGCCTGTTCGGCAACAAGATCTATATTTCTGCAGGTGATCACGAGCTGAGCGACAATATCATCCACATGGTACTTGCCCGCTTGCCAGACGCCCCTGCCGGGGTGAAAGGCATTTCCCTGTTTATTGTGCCCAAGGTCCTGGTTAACGAGGACGGCAGCCTGGGTGAGCGTAACGATGTGGCGCTGGCAGGTCTGATTCACAAAATGGGCTATCGCGGCACGACATCCACCATGCTCAATTTCGGCGAGAAAGACGGTGCTGTGGGCTATCTGGTAGGCGAGCCCAACAACGGCCTGGCGGCGATGTTCCATATGATGAATGAAGCTCGCATCGGCGTCGGTCTGGGCTCGGTCATGCTGGGTTATACCGGCTATCTGCACGCGCTGGACTACGCCCGCGAGCGCAAACAGGGTCGTCCCGTTGGCGAGAAAGACCCCGGCACGCCGCAAGTCCCGCTGATCCGTCATGCCGATATCCGCCGCATGCTGCTGGCCCAGAAAGCTTACGTGGAAGGGGGGCTGGCCCTGTGTCTGCAGGGGGCCATGCTGGTGGACGAGAAAAAGCACGGAGCCACCGACGAGCAACGCCAGCTGGCCGCTGGCCTGCTGGATCTGCTCACCCCGGTCATCAAATCCTGGCCCTCCCAATTCTGCCTGGAAGCCAACAGTCTCGCGATCCAGGTACACGGCGGCTACGGCTACACCCGCGAGTATCCGGTTGAACAGTTCTACCGTGATAACCGCCTGAACCCGATCCATGAAGGCACCCACGGCATCCAGGGAATCGATCTTCTGGGCCGCAAGGTCTCCATGGACGGGGGTAAGTTTTATCGGGGGCTTATGGACCGTATGAATGCCACCATCGCCGAAGCCCACGGGAACGAACGACTGGCAATCTGCGCCGATCAACTGAACCGCGCAGTGGCAGCCATGGCCGCAGCCACGGATGCGACCAACGCGGAAAAAGCCAACGGTAACGTCGAAAAAGCTCTGGCTAATGCCTCGCTCTACCTGGAGGCCTTTGGTCACACCGTTGTCGGCTGGCTCTGGCTGCGCCAGGCCATCAAGGCCATTGCCGGGCTGGAAGGAAAAGGTGAGCAGACAGCGGAATTCTACGAGGGTAAGGTGAAAGCCTGTGAGTATTTTGCCAGGTATGAGTTGCCGAAGGTTGTCAGTCTGGCGGAGCTGTTGAGTGCTGTGGATACCACGACGTTGGGTATGCTGGATTCCGAGTTCTAGCAGAGGGTTTGTTTGTCGGATTACGCTTCGCTAATCCGACCTACGGTTGCTTGTGAGGTACCCCATGTAGGTCGGATTAGGCGCAGCCGTAATCCGACAAAGCCAACATTGTCAGAACGGCTGCGGGGTGGGGTACCTCACCTCGCGGCCAGCCCCAAAACAACAAGGCTACGTAAACCAAGGAGTCAAACAAAATGGACAGAAAGGCAAAGGCAGTCGTCTGCCGCGAATGGGGTCAACCCGTTCAGGTGGAAACCATCACCGTGGAAGGCCCCAAGCGGGACGAAATAACCGTAAAGATCGCTGCCTGCGGCGTCTGCCACAGCGACCATTCCGCCACCACCGGCAAGATCCCCTACCCCGCGCCCCTGGTCCTTGGCCACGAAGCCGCCGGCGTCGTCATCGAAGTGGGCGAGGGTGTCACCGCTTTCAAGGAGGGCGACCACGTCGTCAGTTCCTTCATCTCCATGTGCGGCAAGTGCCGCCAATGCGTACGTGGCCGCCCGGTGCTCTGTGAAAACGCACGTAAGGCGATGTTTACCTTGCCGGATGGCACTGTTCGCACCAAGGGCGCGGATGGCGAGGATCTCAATGTTTTCGGCGCCTGCGGCGTAATGGCCGAATACGCCACCATGCACGTGGACAACTGCGTCAAGGTGGATGAGTCCGTACCCATGCAGAACGCTGCTCTGGTAGGCTGTGCTGTCATGACCGGCGTCGGTGCTGTGTTCAACACCGCGAAAGTCGAGCCGGGTTCCCGCACCGCCGTCTTCGGCATTGGTGGTGTCGGGCTGAACGCTATCCAGGGCTGTGTTGCCGCAGGTGCGGAAATGATCGTTGCGGTGGATAACAACGAGAAAAAACTCCAGATGGCCAGGGAATTCGGCGCCACGCACACCATTAATATCAACGAGGTGGAGGATGGCGCCAGAGCCGTGAAAAAGCTCACCGGCGGCGTCGACTATGCCTTCGAATGTGTGGGTGCGGGCCCGGTCGTTGAGCAGGCCTACAAGTGCCTTGGCCGTGGTGGTACCGCGGTGGTGGTGGGGGTGTCGGACCCGAAGGACAAAACCTCCATCACCACCCTGACCCTGCCCGCCGATGAGAAAACTCTCAAGGGTAGCTGGCTGGGCTCTGCGCGGCCGCAGTACGATTTTCCCCGTATCCTCGGACTGTACAGGGCTGGCAAACTCAAGCTCGATGAACTTGTCACCCGCACCTACCACATTGATGACGCGCCACAGGCGTTCGATGATATGTTGGCTGGCAAGAACGCCCGTGGCGTGATCGTTTTCGACTGATTCAGGAGCAGAACCATGAACAACCTCAGCAAGAACTACATCAACGGCCAGTGGCAGGACTGGAATGGCGAGACCATTGATGTCCACGAAGCCGCCACCGGCGACGTTATCGCCAGGGTCCCCGCTTCCGGTCGTGAGGAGATGGAAAAAGCCATCGCTGCGGCAGACAACGCCTTCGAAAGCTGGTCCGAAAGCACACTGGAAAAACGCATTCACGTTCTGGAACAGCTTCATGCCGGCCTGAAAGAGCGAGCAGGCGAGATTGCTGAAACCATCTGCCGGGAAGTGGGCATGCCCATTAAACTGGCAACCGCCATTCAGGCCGGGATGCCCGCCGCTATCACCAAGAGCTACCTGAAACTGTTGCCGGATTTCCCATTCAGCGAACAGGTGGGTAATTCCGAGGTGCAATACACGCCAGTGGGCGTGGTGGGTTGCATAACTCCCTGGAACTACCCCCTGCACCAGGTAATCCTCAAGGTGGTTCCAGCCATTGCCGCTGGCTGCACCCTGGTACTCAAGCCGTCTGAAATCGCACCCCAGAGCGCCTATATCCTGGCGGATATCCTCGACGGCACCGATCTGCCCAAGGGCGTGTTCAACATGGTGTGTGGAGAAGGGCATACCGTAGGCGATACCCTGGTCAAGCACCCCGACGTAAACATGGTGTCCTTCACCGGCTCCACCCGCACCGGCAGCCTGATCGCCCATGCCGCAGCCGATGACTTCAAGCGCTACGCCCTGGAGATGGGGGGCAAGTCCGCTTCGGTCATCCTGGCGGATGCGGATCTGGCCAAAGCGGTGAAGGGAACAGTCAACAACTGCCTGCTGAATTCGGGCCAGACCTGCACCGCGCTGACGCGAATGCTGGTGCCCGCCCAAAAGCACGACGAAGCCTGCGAGCTGGCGGCCAATGCCGTGGCGAAAATGACCCCGGGTAACCCCCTGGAGGAAAGCACGCGCCTGGGCCCGCTGGCCTCAGCGCAACAACGGGACCGGGTGATTGACTATATCAAGCTTGGTATTCAGGACGGCGCGACCCTGATTGCCGGTGGCCCGGAATCGCCAGAAGGCTGCGCCCACGGCTATTTTGTCAAAGCCACCGTTTTCGGCAACGTCAAGCCGGACAGCCGCATCGCCCAGGAAGAAATTTTCGGGCCGGTGCTCTGTGTCATTCCCTATGAGGATGAAGCTGAGGCTATCGAAATTGCCAACGGTACTGCGTATGGCCTGTCAGGCGCTGTCTGGTCCGGAGATGACGCCCACGCCAAGAAAGTGGCCGGAAAGCTGCGTACCGGACAGGTGTTCGTCAATGGCGGAGATTTCAATCCCATGGCGCCGTTCGGCGGGTTTGGCCATTCCGGTGTCGGCCGTGAGTTTGGCAAGTGGGGACTGGAGGAGTTTCTGGAGGTCCGGTCGTTGCAGTTGTGATGGGGCAGTAGCTGGGTGTCGGATTACGCTTCGCTAATCCGACCTACAGGATAAACTCCTCATGCGCCCCGTAGGTCGGATTAGCGAAGCGTAATCCGACAGAATCACTCGGAAGTCCGGTCGGTCCCGGGGTGGGGGTAGCCCCCAGATTCAGACCTTTCCACCAAGCAGAATACGAACAGCAGTACAGGCGTCCTCCAGCTCCTCATCACGGGGCTCGCGCCCGCAGATGATGTCGCTGTACAGGCAGGATTCTGCCAGCCGCACCATGAAATAGGACAGGCTTTCCAGGTTCATTGGCGGGTGGATGAAGCCAGCATCCACCTGCTCTTTCAGTATCCGGGTATTCGCCTCAATGGTGCGGCTATGAAAAGTGGATTGGGACGACGTCAGGATCCTGAGGGCGTATTCCGGATCGTCATGGACGAAACGCCGCAAGGGTTCGGAATGCAGAAGCACCGAATTGATGTGGCGAAACACGCCCACGACATAATCCACACCCTGTCCTGGCGTCTGGCTGATGGCATCCTGGCGCAGGGAATCATAGAGCGACCAGAAGACCTCCCCCATGAGCAGGTCCTTGTTGCCAATCCAGCGAAAGAGAGTGGCCCGCCCGATGCTGAGTTCTTCAGACAGCGAAGCCAGGTGAATTCGCTCCCCCTTCAGCCAAAGCCGGCGGGCACGGCGGATAACGTCCGCAGGTGTCGCCCTGGTTGTGATTACGTCTGCTGCCATTCAGCCCTTCCGTGACAGATTTGTGAACTTTCCACTATACACTGCTATCAAGAGACTGTGATTTTCCTGTTGGCCAGAGTCTGAAAGCAATGACACGAAACGTACTGATTATTGAGGACAACCCGGGAATTGGCGAGCTTGTGCAGATGCACGTGGCTGACCTGGGATTGACCCCTATTCTGTGTGACCGGGGCGATACCGGCCTTGAGCGGTTTCGTGAGGGGGATATTGATCTGGTTGTGCTCGACCTGATGTTACCTGGAGTCGACGGTCTCTCTGTGTGTCGCGAGATCCGGTCCGGCCCGGGTTACGTGCCGGTGTTGATGCTGACAGCGAAAAGCACGGAGCTGGACCGGGTCCTGGGCCTGGAGATGGGTGCGGACGACTATCTCACCAAGCCCTTCAGCGTGGCTGAACTGTCGGCAAGGGTGAAAGCCCTGTTTCGCAGGGTGGATGCCATGGCAGTGGCACAGGCTGCAGATGCTGACGCTACCGAAGTGAATGGCGAGCTAACTACTGATGGCCTGCGCATTGACCCGGCCCGCCGCCGGGTATTTGTACGGGAGCAGGAGGTGGAGCTGACGGCCAGGGAATTCGACCTGCTCTGGTACTTTGCCAATCACCCGGGCCGAGTGTTCAGCCGTGCCCAGTTGCTGGACAAGGTCTGGGGCTATAACCATGAAGGCTATGAGCATACCGTTAATACCCACATCAACCGCCTCAGGGGCAAGATTGAGAGGGACCCGGCCCGGCCCGAGTTTATCGAGACTGTATGGGGGGTGGGTTATCGCTTTCGGGACTGATTCATGGTGAAGACACTCTACACACGGCTGGCTCTTGGCCTGTTCCTGCTGTTATTGGCCGTTGGTGTGCTTTACACCTTTATCAGTCTCTATTCGCTGCGGGAGTACAACGCTTCAGTGAATCAGGAGCTGCACCGTGACCTGGCGAAAAACCTGGTGGCGGACAGGAACCTGGTCAGCGGAGGGGAGCTTGATCGCAGCGCCCTGAAGGAACTCTTCGCGCTGTACATGACCATCAACCCCAGTATCGAAATCTACCTGCTGGATCTGGACGGCACCATCCTCTCGTACTCCGCGGACCCGGCGAAAATCAAGCGCAAGCAGGTGTCGCTGGAGCCCATAAAGCGGCTGATGGACGACATGAGCCGCTACCCCGTACTGGGCGATGACCCGCGCAGCCACGACCGGCAGAAGGTCTTTTCCGTGACCCCCGTACCATCGGCGGACAACCCGGAGGGTTATCTCTACGTGGTGCTGCGGGGCGAGGAATACGACGCTGCAGAAACCATGGCCCGGGGCGGCCAACTACTGGAGCTGAGTGCCTGGGCCCTGATTGTCAGCCTGGCGGTGGTGATGATTGCGGGGCTGGCGGTATTCCGGCTTCTGACCCGCCGGCTTACCTTGCTGACCCGGCTGGTGGAGGACTTCGAACACAGCGACATGAGTCGTCAACCTGCCAGCACCTGGCGTGGCATGCGGCCTGTGGTCCGCGATGAGATTGACTACCTGGGTGCCACCTTTGATGACATGGCGAGCCGGATTGCGTCCCAGATTGAACAACTGACGGAAAAGGACGCCCAGCGCCGCCAACTGGTTGCTCAGGTATCCCACGATCTGCGCACGCCACTGGCGTCCATGCAGGGTTACATTGAAAGCCTGAAACTGCGACGGGATCGTCTGAGCCCGGAAGAGCAGGACCGCTTTCTCGACATTGCACTCAAGGAAGGTCGACGTCTGAACCGCCTGGTGGATGAACTGTTCGAGCTGGCAGCGTTGGAGGCCAGGGAAAAGCAACCGGTACCAGAGCCGTTTCCCCTGGCGGAGCTGGTACATGATGTGGTTCAGAAACATGGGCCGGAAGCCGGGAACCGGCGGATTGAGCTGACCGTCAAAGGTGACCCCGACCAGCCGCTGGCCTACGCGGACCTGGCCATGACCGAGCGGGTGCTGGATAACCTGATTGGCAATGCCATTGCGTACAGCCCTTCTGGTGGTCGTATCGAGGTGGCGATCAGACAAGCTGACGGCCTGCCAGAAGTCTGCGTGCGGGACAGCGGCCCGGGCATTCCGGAGCCGGACCTTCCCCATATCTTTGATCCGTTCTACCGGGGTGAATCCTCTGGCGGGTCAGAACCTCATGCTGGTCTCGGGCTGGCCATCGCCCGCAGGATCATGACCCTCCAGGGTGGTGATATCAATGTTGAAAACCTGAACGCCGGTGGCGCATGCTTCTGTATACGATTACCGGTAAAGCCTGCAGGCTGAACAGCCTGCATCCTTGATGATCTCTCCGGCGTTATACAAACGCAATAAATGGGAGAAATCGCTGTGACGAATGCCGTGCAAACTGGTCACGGTATTCAAAGGGCAAGAGGTTAAGGTTATGAAACGGTATCTGTTACCTGTCTCCACGCCGGCTGCCGGCGGTTCACTGGGAGCAGACGAGTGTACGCGTGTTGACCCTGGATTGGGTTGAGGGGATGCGCGCCGGCTACAAATACGGGTTTGTATTCCCCGGCGAGTTGATGCTGCATGCCAAGCGCCTGCGTATCGCCACCGACCTCTTTCGCTCCTTTCCGTTCGGCGAACCCGGTTATCTGTGGGAGGACGTAGAAGGCCCGTCATATGTCATTGGCTTCGACTGTGTAAGGTGCCTGGTCGCCGAGTTCTTCGACCGTCACGATGAGTCGGAGTTGTGCGTGAACACCTGGTGTAACCTGGATTTTCCGCTGGCTGAAAAGTCGGGCTCGGGACATCCCGGCCTTTTCTGCCAGCCTTGGATCCGCTAATCCCGCCAGTAACCCTATATCAACCCCCTTATGATCCATCAGGTGGCGAACTAGCTGGATGATAACCAATTCGCAAAGTCGATCGAGAGCCGTCTGCTGGCCGCAGCGCTCGGCAAAGGCTTCTTCGAACAGGAGATCCAGAATCTTCTCCAGCGAGGGCAAAGAGTCGAGGGGCAAGAGCACCGGAGCATCAAAAGCCTGTTGTAATCTGATACGCCTGGTGCGCGACAAATCCATGACCTTTCTGTAGATATGGTGCTGGCATCATGCGGATATGGGGTGCCGCTTTATGATTTTATTGGTCAACGCAGGACACTCAATAAATGGGCAGATGGCCTTGGCTCAGAGGGAATGAGGGAGTTTCAAGAACAGAATAACATAAGGAAACGCTGATTAACCCGGCTGGAATCCATGTGTTGGCAAAATCAAATCCCCAATATGAGCGGTTTCCGGCCTGGATGGAACAGGTGGTGTCCTGATTGTCCATTATCTCCTTTTCCGGGCTCGTGTGCCGCAAGTACCAAAGTCTTTATGAAATGCTGATCATTTCGTTATCGTTATGTGAAGAACCCTCTTTGGGGGTGGTAGATGCTACACCTAGCCCGTTGGAAATCCTGCGGGCTAGAGTGCAAAAAGCAACAACCGTACTGCCAAGGAGGATCCACCATGTCACGTATCGCTTTGCTTTTACTAGGAAGTTTTCTTCTCACCAGTTTGGCTCATGCCGACCCCGGTAAGCCGAATTTCATGCCCGCCCTTTGGGGTGATGGCGAACTTTGGGGCACCAAGGGCACCACCACCCTGCCGGCCCCCACGGACAACAACGTTCAGTCCTTTGACGCCCTCTACGTGGTGACAAATTCCAATAACCCGGAAGGTCAGTTGCCAGTCTCCGAAGCAGCGCCTGGTAATCCGGCCTATAACGGGGGACGCTGGTTCACTCATACCGTGGAATGGACCAGATTCGCGTTTATGGATCATGGCATCGTGCCGGTCCTGACCTCCTATGAGGACATCCAGGAGCATAAAAACTTGGGCCACTTGGTCATTACTCCGGGATCATTTCCAGATGGCCCACCAGTGTACTTCCAGTGCCCCTTGCTTCCTGTGAAGTGAGGCAAGGCTGAGAGCGGGCTGACTCGATCAGCCCGCGTTTTTGATGAAGCGAAGAACATTACCTCTTCCTGAACAATCCTGCCCCACCAGCGAGCAGCCAAAGCTTTCTGGACACTCTGCTTGGCAAAATCTACCCTGGAGCAGGCCTTTTCAGGCCTGATTCTAAACGAGCGTATCTGGAGATAGCGGCATCATTAGCCGACCGTGATGCCCAGAGCTGTTGCCGGACGGTTTTCCGTCCGTTCGGCTGATCGAAAACCGTCACAAAGCCCGGCGGTTACTGGATCCACCCGTGACAGATTTGTGAACTTTTCGCTATACACTCTTTAACGCTTTGTGATTATCCCGTGATGGCGCGCACTCAGGATGGTTCCGAACCTGCCAGTCCGGCAGGCTGAAACCCTTGGGGAGAAATCGCTATGAAAAAGTTCACTACAATTGCAGCAATGTGCCTGTTCGGTCTGATGGCCAGTGCCGTCCACGCGGATGAAATGGCATCCGACGATGGCATGATGGATGACGGCATGGAACAGTCCATGGATCAGAAAGACATGAAGAAGGATGACATGTCCGACTCCATGGACCATGGTATGAAAAACGACGGCATGGCTGGGGACAGCATGAAGATGAAGGACGACGGAATGGACATGAAAGACGACAAGGCCATGCACGATGATATGAAGGACGATGGCATGGGCAAGTCGGATTCCATGAATTAACCGGACATCTCCGAGTGGCGCCAGAGCCTATGCTCCGGCCCGGGTTATGTGCCGGTGCCGGTGCTGACAGCATCCGTAGTGATCTCTCCGGCGTTATACAAACGTAATAAACTGGAGAAAGTGCTGTGACGAATTCCGTGCAAACTGGTCACAGTATTCAAAGGGCAAGAGGTTAAGGTTATGAAACGGTATCTGTTACCTGTCTCCATGGCGGCCGCCATCGCACTGGCCGTGTTCCAGGTTGGCGCTTCCGATGAGGTGGACTCGAAATACGCTCCCGATGATCCGGATCTGGCCGTTGCCACGTTCGCCGGTGGGTGTTTCTGGTGCGTGGAAGAAGCTTATGAGGAAAAAGTGCCGGGCGTTGTCGAGGCGGTGTCTGGTTACAGTGGTGGTGACGAGAAAGATCCCACCTACCAGCAGGTTGCCGGCGGGCGTACTGGCCACACCGAGGCGGTTCAGGTCTATTACGACCCGGATGTGATTACCTATGAAGGCCTGCTTCAGGCGCTGTGGCGTACTGCGAACCCCACTGACGTGAACGGCCAGTATGTAGACCGGGGTAAACAGTATCGGCCCGCCATTTTCTATCACAACGAAGAGCAGAAGCGGGCTGCCGAGGCATCGGTAAAAGCGCTTGAAGAATCAGGCCGCTATGACAATCCGGTGAAGATTGAGATTGTGCCCTTCGAGGCCTTCTACGAGGCCGAGGAGTACCATCAGGATTATTACAGGAAGAATCCGATAAGGTACAAGATTTACACCTTCAACTCTGGCCGTTACCAGTTTATCGAGGAGGTCTGGGGCGAGGACGAAAAAGTGGATTATTCCCAATACCGCCCACAAGAGAACGGCGCGGATAACAGCAGTAATTCAGGCCAGACCGGGGGCGGGGAGTCCGGCCTGGACCTGAGCAGGGTTGAGGCATTTGATCCGCAGACGTTCGAAAAGCCCGACGACAAGACGCTCAAGGCCCGCCTGACGGAAGAGCAGTACTACGTCACTCAGGAAGATGGCACAGAGCCTGCCTTCCGGAATGAGTACTTCGATGAGAAGAGGCCCGGTATCTATGTGGATGTTGTCTCCGGAGAGCCGCTGTTTTCATCCCGTGACAAGTACGACTCCGGAACTGGCTGGCCCAGTTTCACCAGGCCTATCAGCCCGGATATGGTGGTAGAGAAAGAAGATAACGGCTTCTTTATGAAACGGACCGAAATCCGCAGTCGCTATGCGGATTCCCACCTGGGGCACGTGTTCAACGACGGACCCGCCCCCACCGGCCTGCGTTATTGCATGAACTCCGCGGCGCTGAAGTTCATTCCGCTGGAGGACATGGAGAAAGAGGGCTATGGCGCATTGATCAGTGAAGTGGAGGAAGCCGGTCGCACCGCTTCCAACTAACGCCGGGCCTTTTACAGCCAGAGATCACCAATGGGGGTCTCTGGTGAAAAGTGATGTTGAACCTGGGCCATGAGTAACTCGGCACTCGCCAGCGCGTCCACTAGTGCATTGTGGGGCGGGTAGTGCGGCAAGCCATACCTGAGCCGGCTGTCGGCGAGGCGAATGGATACTGGCTGCTGCCCCCTGAGCTTCTGCCACCAGTTCGGTTGTCGGTTGGGGTGCAGGTGGGCCTCGATCGCCATGGTGTCTATTACCGGAAACCAGATTTCCTCTCCGGTTCGCCACTTCACGGCCACGTTAAGGAACGGCCTTTCGATGTTTCGATAGTGAACCACCGGAATGCGACCGGCCAGGCTGGCCAGGATATCATCCAGAACTTCTGCCAGGTCCGGGGCCTCGTAGATATCCGTGTGGGTAATGCCGTGCACAGTAATGGATGTCTGGTGCAGCGGCAGTTGCGGCTTGACCAGCCAATGCCTGGAACCTCCCAGTTGTATCCTATCCAGGGTAAATGGCACTAAGCCGATGCTCACAATGGAATGCTGGTTGGGATCCAGGCCGGTGGTCTCGAAATCCAGGGCCACGAAAGGAACGTCTTTTACGGGCGTTTCAGGGGCGACGCAGCCGGCTTCATAGAAGGCTTTCAGCCGCGTGTCCCGGGCCTGCTGCGCAAGCTGCCGAAAACGGTCAGGCCAGGATAGGGTGTCCGTCCGGGCATCGGTGGTGGTCGCTTTCTGATCACCCGACATTCCGGCCCACCTGTGCGTTGTAGCGGAATCTGAGGAATTTCTGGGCCTGGCTCACTACCTGGAAGGCGTCTTTCAGATGGCTGCGCTCGAACGGGGACAGATCCTCGGGCCGGACGTTGTTGTCTGGTTCCCGCCCCGCCTCTATTGCCAGGGCCTGATGACGAATTCTTACAATAGCAATAAATTCGAAAGCGTCCCGCAGGTTATCAACACCGTCCTCCGGGATCAGCTTGGTTTCACCGATGGCTTTGAGGCGATTGAAAGTGTTCTGGGCTTTCGATCCACAGGCCAGGGCATGTACGCGGATCAGGTCGGAAACGGGAGCCGTTCCGCGACGTTTCAGGTTGAAGGTCTTGGCCTGCTTGCCGCTTTCCTCCATGACAAAGGTGCGGAAAAAGCCCAGGGGCGGCGTCCGGTTGAGGGCGTTGCGTGCCAGCATCGCCAGGAATCGCTGGCTGTTACTGGCTTTCCCGGCGATGAAGCCCTTGAGCTCTTCGGTGTAATCGGTGCGACCGTGGATGCCATCCAGGTCAAAGAAAATATTGCTGTTCAGCAGGGCTTCGGCCTTGGGGTTTTCTATCCAGTCGGCAAAGTACTCTTTCCAGACTTTCAGAGGCTGGCGCCATTTCTGGTTGGTGGCCATGATGTCGCCGGTGCAGTAGGCATACCCGCATGCCGCCAGGCCGTCACTGACAAACTTCGCCAGGGCCAGGAAGTATTCATCGTGTTGCGCCGGGTCGAAGCTATCGTCCAGCACCATGGCGTTGTCCTGATCAGTCACCACCAGTTGCTCGTCCCGGGCCATGGAGCCGAGCGCCATGAAACAGTAAGGCACCGGGGGCGGCCCCAGCTTTTCCTCTCCCAGCTCCAGTAACCGTTGACTGAAGCTGCGGCCGATGCCGGCCATGGCGCTGCCAATCATATGGGAATTGGCGTCCTCATTGACCATGCGTACAAAGGTGTTGGGCACCTCTTTGCTCAGCTGCTTCAGCCCCTTGACGTCCTGTTGGTGGTAAATGTTGCTGACCAGGTACAGACTGCTCTGGGATTCATGTTTGACGATATCGGACAGTGCAATGACACCCCTGACACGATCGTTTTCCATCACCGGAAGATGGTGCACATTATTGTGCAGCATGGTCAGCATCGCTTCGAAGATGAACGCATTAGTGGTGGTGGTAATCAGGCCGTCTGTCATGATGTCGCTGATGGGCGTTTCAGAGGGCAGGGCTTCGCTGAGCGCGCGGGTGCGAAGGTCGCGGTCTGTGATAATGCCTGAAAGTCTGGGTTGGTCACTGCTTTCGTCCATCAGCAGCAATGCTGAGACACCCTGCTCTGTCATGATGCGGGCGGCTTCCTGCAAGCGAACAGTATTGGGGGCAGTAACCGGCTCGCGGGAAATCAGCCGGGTTACCCGGGCGGTCATGGGCTGGTTGGATTTTTCCCGCCGGGACAGTGCCGAACGCAGGCGGGAGCGGTCCTCAACCTCCACAAAATCGGTAAAGTTATCGTCATTTTCCCAAAGGTACTGAAAGATTTCTTCAGGAATCAGGTATATCAGGGAATCTTCGATCGCCTTGACCGGAAATCGCACCGTTTTACTCATCAGCAGGCCATACTGACCGAAAATCTCGCCTTCACCAAGACGATTGTAGAGCTCTCCCGAACGACGATACATCTCGACGGCGCCACTGCGGATGTAGTGCAGGTAGGCATTGCGTTCGCCGAATTTGAGGATTTCCGCGCCTGCGCGGAAATAGGCGATTTCGATGCTTGAGACGACTTTGTCCAGGGTCTCTTCCGGCATCTCGTCGAATGGAGCGTGCTGGGCGAGATGGTTACGTATTTCGATCAGCTCTGCCTGCATGAATTCTCCCTGATTGGCCGGCGGATATGACGTTCTTAGGGAGCAATATAGCAGTGAGGATAGGAGAGGGCCACGAAAGCCAGGGGAGAAAAGGGGCGGCCTTTCAGGCCTGGCCGCCCCGGCCTGCTCAGTCCAGCGACTGGAAGATACTGCCGTTGCCGCAGGCGTCACCATTGGCATAGTCACTGTCCACGACGTTATTGATCCAGTAGCTGAGCAGCTCCACGCCTTCGGTGTGGGTGACACTGCGGGCGATGGGCGGCATGCGTCGCTGGGGATCGGTGCTGTCCGCTACCCGGCAAGACACGATGGAGCTGTCGGAATCGCCCGGCACCACAATGTGCTGGCGACCGCAGGAGCCACCTCCGGTGGCTGTTGGTTTCTTGCAGATACCATAGCCGGCGTCGATCTCCCGGTAATGATCCAGGTAATAACCGGTGTTGGAGGCTGCGCCGCGGTCGTTGTGACAGTGCTGGCAGTTCACTTCCAGGTACGCCCGCAGGCGCGCTTCCACATCGGCATCGGAGCCGGCGGTTTCGCCGCTGTCACCAGCCAGGTTCCAGTGGGGCAGGCGTTCGATGTTGGTGGCAATACCGCGACCATTGATCTTCAGGTCCGGTACGTTGGTGAGAATGCCCTGATCCTGCCAGTACTTGAGCTGGTTGACCCGGGGGAAACCGCCCTGTCCACGGGTGCCCATGAAAGCAGATTCCGGCGCGTAGGCGCGGTTCAGGTTGCGGGGTTTCGGGCCAATAGGTGCGCTGCCGGATTCCGCGTCATCATTGCTGTGGCAGGTGATGCACTGGTTGGCATTTGGAATGGCATAGTTATCCGTACTCCCTGCCAGCAGCTCGCCGGTAACCTGGTCCTGGTAATGCCAGCTCACCGCGCGGGTGCCGCCACCCATGGCGAGCGTCGCCACTGGGCGACCTTCACTGTCTTCCTCCCAGATGTAGGTGGGGCCATCCCAGAACGCCTTGCCACTCTCGCTGACCCGTTTGATCAACAACCGGGTTTCCACCAGTTCCTCGGTGCCCTTGCTCTCATCGGTAAAGGCAAAGGTCTTGGCAATCACCGTGCCGGTGGGGAAGTGGATGGTGCCGTTGACGTTGCCGCCGCCCTGGCCGTCCATATAGACCGCTTTGGTGTCCGGGGGAACAAAGGCAACCCGGTATTTGGTGGCGTAGTCGGAGAACAGCTTACTGTTGAGCACGAACGGCACACCACCGTCATTCGGCGTGCTGCGGGGATCGTGGGGATCGGCAAACAGGTTGTACTGCTCCAGTGTCGGGCAGTTCACTTCCAGTGCATCCCGGTTGACGCGCCCAGACTTGACGCGTTTGCTGCAGAGCCGGTTGATGTATTCCTCGCTGGGGGCTGGATCAATGGTGCCGCTGCGCTCGAATGGCGGGATTTCCACCCTGGGCAGTGATGGTAGCACCTTGCCAAAGCGGGCCTGGCAATCGTGAACCGACTTGTCGGTGTCGGCTACCACGCCGTCAAGGCCTTCGAGCACCGATTGCAGTCCCTCAAGGGTGAGAATGCTGGTGTCCTGTTCGGCAGCCGCCAGGGCCAGTTCCAGCCCTTCGGTGCCATGGAAGTTCATATAGGCCTGGCTGTCGGCCGCCAGCTCGTTGTCATGGAAGCACGAGCCCCACTGGGGCAGTTTACGCTCACCGCTGGCTTCGAACTTGTAGGCGTTGTAGTGGCACGACGGGTTCGGGTGCTCATTGGTGTGGATCGGTTTGCCGTTCTCATCGGCCGGCACCGGATCACCGTTGGCATCCACCGGATAGGGGCAATCCTCGTCCAGCTCATCCAGCAGTCCGTCCCAGACAATGTGCGCACCCTTGCCGGGATTGGTGATGTTTTTCAGGCCGATCAGGGTGGGTAATACCGTTTCCACCTGGCCTTCCAGTACCACCTTTTCAAAGTTGGGCGGGGGCAGGTCGTATCCGGAGTTCTTCATCACGTTGTTGTGAATATGAAGGCCTTCGGTATAAGGATCGAGTTTCTTGTCCGAAGTTTTGTCCTTGCCGTCGATCAGCTCATAGCTGGTATAGATCACAGCTGCGGTGCTGTGATCCTCGAAGGTGTTGTTGTAGATCTCGATATTGTCGTAGCCAAGGGTGATGAAGCCGGTCCCCCGGGGTACGGCGGACACCAGGCCACTGTGGGCAAAGTTGTAGGTATTATTGTTGCGGGCCGTGTTGTTGAGCATCACCGAGGTATCGCCGTACTGGGTGATGTTCTCCAGATCATAGATCAGGAAGCCGCCGGTGTTGCACTCGGCCAGGTTGCTGTCGTATTCGCCGCCCTGCACATTCTCGATCTCGAAGCCCATGACATTATAGACGGCACGGCTGTTACGGATGATGGTGGTGTTGGTCTGGCCGACGTAAATGCCGGCGTCGGACGCGCCCACGGATTCGGAGTTATCCACCAGGATGTTCTCCGACTCCACCGGGTAGATACCGTAGCGACCGCTGGCAGAGCTGGGAATGTAGTCCGGTGTGGGATCACCTTCGTTCAGCGGCGGGTTGGTGCACTGTACCTGGAGCCGGTCGGTGTAGTTGCTGGCGGTGATTGGCTCGCCTCCGCCGGACCAGATGGCGCGCACATTGAGCAGTGTGCCCCATTTCACCCCCTTGAGTTTGAAAGCGTCCCCCGGTGAGTCGGCGATGGTCAGGTCCTGCACGGTTATGCCGCGCACGTTCAACGCTTCCAGGCCGGTGACGTTGTCACTGTCGCGGAAGGACAACACGGTGCTGTCCTTGCCGCAGCCCTTGATCAGAACGTCTTCGGTGGCCTGTATCAACAGGCCGTGATCCAGTTCGATAAAGCCACAGCCGAATTCCAGGGTGTCACCGGGCCGCAGCTGAATCATCGCGTGGACCATATCGTGGGTGGCATCGGGGCCGGGTTCCACCAGGAAAGTGCGGCCGTCGCTGAAACGGTCGGCCTGCTGTCCACTGCCATTGCTATTATTTTCGGAACCGGGATTGTCATTAGCGACTGCAGAATCTGACGAACCATCGCCGCCGCCCAGGCACCCGGAGATCAGGAGAGTAACTGCCAGCAAGGGGATGAGACCCGATTGCCACCGTTTCAGGTTGTTGTAGAAGATCTTGTGGTTCATGTCATTGTCCCTGTTCTTATAGCGGAGCGCTTTCAATCCGTTCCCACATTCGCAGGTAGGCTTCGGCGGAGGTGAAGAGCTGATTGATGGCATCGTCAACCTGTTCGGGATCGGCATCACTATTGCGAATCATGTCTTCGATCTGATCCGGGTAGAGGCCGTAGTGGGCCACACCACGGCCATCGTAGAGGCTGAACTCCCGGTCGCCGGTGGTTTGCACGTCGAAACGGACCCGCCCGTCGATGGAGGTAAACGGATAGAGGCCGGCTTCGTCCTCGGCGGTGCCGGGGTTGGACGCCAGCTGGGCAATGCCGTTAACGTCAGAGGCGAAGCCGGCACCGCCGAATGGGCCTACCTTGAGGTCCTGGTGGCGAGGGCGGTTGCCGTCCCGGGTCAGCTTGCGCACCCAGTCTTCACGGGTACCGCCAAAGGATGCGGTAATGCCGCCCTGGGCTGCGATACGGTCCCGCAGGGCCTCGGTGCCGCCCCAGCTGCCATGGCTGTTGATCACCGGGTAATCAAGCGGTCGGGTGATCTCCAGAATCCGGGCGGCGGCCTTGCGGCTGATGTGGTCGGTTTCGATCATCATCTTGCGGCGAACCAGTTCCTCAATCAGGAAGTCGCCCAGGTCGCTCAGGCCACGACGGTTACAGAGCTGATCGGTGCCCCGGCGGGGGTCGAGAGCGGCCATTTCCTCCGGTGTTTCCGGGAAACGTTCGCCCAGGTAGTCCATCTGGTACAGGAGCTGATCGAACAGGCCGAAGGGTTGAAGACTGGCGTTCTGGTCGGGCTCGCCCCCGGTGTATTCCACATTTTCGGGGCACTGCTCGAACTCCACCGGGTGACCGGTTTCCAGCAGGTTACCGGCATAAAGGATGGGCCCGATGCCAATGCCGGTGGACAGGTCCGGCAGGTGCCCGCCAAAGGCGTTATCGAATTTATGAACCGGGAAGATGTTGCGAACCCCCAGCTGATAGAATTGATCCAGCCGTTCCACGATCTGTTCCCGAGTGCATTCCGCCACCCCAAGGAATTCACCACATTTGAAGACCTTGGACATTTCTATGCCGAGCACCACGGCAAGCTTGCCGTCCTTGATCACGTTGCGGGCCTGGGCCGGGCTGGTGACGATCTGGAACCAGCCTTCACCCGGGCCACCATGCTGGGCATCGATATAATCCTGCATCTCGTACATGCGCTGGATCTGCAGCAGTATCGATTCCATGGGGTCGCAATCGTTCTCTTTCTGCGGATTGATACGGCAGAGAATCTCGTTGTGAACCAGATGGTTGACCAGGATTTTCATCCCCGCCAGATGGGCCCTCTCCATCCAGCGGTAATAGCTCTGGTGATGCTGTAGAGAGTTGTAGCGAGGCCAGTCATTGAAGGTGGGCCAGCCCTGGGTGTCGTGGGTGCCGATACCGCTGGTGGCAAGCTCCACAAAGCCGGTTGCACCCCAGGGGCCATGAACGGCCTCACAGTCATGGAGGGCGTGAGTAACACCAAATCGGTGGAATGGCGCGCCGTAGTTGACCCGCCCGCCGATGAACTCATAGGCGGAGATATGGGAGTGAGTGTCGACAAAACCGAAGATATCGTCCCTGTCGATCCCCTTCACCTTGCGGAAGCGGTCTACTTCCGTGAGATAGGTTGCAGGGCCCTGCGAGTCGAGTACCTCGGCGTTCAGTTCGGCTTCGGGGTAGTGGTTGCAGCCCTCTGCCTCTTTCAGGGTAAAGGCCCCCGTCTCATCGATAACAGAAGGGGATACCAGGGCAAGGCCGTCCTCTCTGGCTGACAGCATCAGGCCGGTAACATCGGATGCCAGGGTATACTGTTGCTGATCACCCAGCCGCTGCAGTTGCCATACGGACAGGTCGCTGGGAGCGTCCACCATGGCAAGCGCGGGATTGACGGTGGTGTCACCGATCTGGTCGCCGGTGAACTCCAGGCTCTCGCCAATAGAGCGCAGGGCATCTCCCAGCGGAGCCACCGGGTCCAGGACCAGGTTGGTGGTGTCACCAAGGCCGGCAACCAGATAGGAAACTTCACCGATGAAATTACCGGCTTCATCCAGGAATTCGCCGGCAGGATCGCTGATGCCCAGCAAGTCAAAGCGACCCACCTCCCCGGTATTGCGCTGGTAACCGGACATCATCAGATAGGCCCCGAGGCGGGTGGGGCGCATCCGGAAAGCTGCCGCCTGGGTGGCATCACCCGTGGTGGAGTACTGTCCCGATTGCGGATCCGCGCTCAGGTAACGACCCTTTGCCTCCAGGGTGTAACAGCCATTGGCGAAGCTGTAGCGATCAAGAGCGGCGGTTTCTTTGTGCTGGGAGGCGCCGGGGTTGTCGGAAGGCGTTGATGGTCCCTGTTGCGGACTGCTGTCGTTGTCAGTTTCAGAGCCGCCACACCCGGCGATCAGCATGGCACTGACAAAGGCCCACGCTGTGCGCATGGATCGTTTGTTATAGTTCATGTGAATCTCTCATTCGTCGTCATTACCGGTAGCCCGGTAAATCGATTTTTTATTGTTGAGGCATTTCGATTATTGTTGTTGTCCCTCGGGAAGGCCCCAATCCCGGAGTAACGTGACAGTTTGTAACATGCTAAATAAATGTGAACTGCGTCACATTGGGCCATTTTTTGATCAATCTGCGGATCCCGAAGGAGCATTCATGAGCATTTCTCGAACTCTTGTCATCGGAGGCATTCGCTCGGGTAAAACAGCGTTAGCCGAGCGGTTGGCAGATGCTTCCGGCGACACGGTGGTCTACGTTGCCACCGCAACCGTGGGTGATGAGGAAATGGCGCAGCGGGTGAAGCAACATGTGGAAAACCGGCCGCATCACTGGGGGCTGGCGGAAGCACCGCTACGGCTTGCCAGTGTCCTGGAGAGCTATGGTGCGGAGGCAGACCCACCTTTCCTGCTGATCGACTGCATGAGCCTGTGGGTCAGCAATTTGCTGTTTGCCGGTGAGGAGACCTTCAATCGCGAGCGTGAGGCGTTCCTGAAGGCACTGCTCGATTATTCCGGCAGTGTTGTTATTGTCAGCAACGAGGTGGGTCTGGGCACCATTGGCATGGACCCCCTGACACGCCGGTTCTGCGATGAGCTGGGCTGGCTGAACCAGGCGCTCGCGAACAGCTGCGATGGGGTGGTGATGAGCATTGCGGGATTGCCCCTGTGGCTCAAGGAGTGATGAGTTTCAGCAGCCATGACTTTGCAGGCAACTGAAAACGCCGTGCTCGGACTGGTCAATGCGTACCCGGCTGCGGCAGGCGTAGGGAACGGCCAGGGCCGAGAAACTTCGGTCCAGAGGAATGCCCATTACTTCGGCCAGGATCATGCGGATAACGCCGCCATGACACACCACCAGAACATGCTGCCCCGCTGCTTCACGACACCAGTGGCTCCACGCCTCCCGGACCCGGGCGTGGAAGCCGGCTACCGGCTCTCCCTCGGGTGGCGGATTGGCGACCGGGTCGTTCCAGAACCGGGTCAGTGCTTCCGGGGTTTGCGCCAGGATTGCATCCGCGGTCATGCCCTCCCAGGCACCGAAACTGATTTCCCGTAGCCGCTCATCCTGTTCCAGGGTTAGCTGGCGTTCGGAGGCAAGCTGCTCCGCGAACCGGCGGCAACGCAGCAGCGGTGAGGTGACCACCAGATCCCATTGATCGGCTTTGGAAATGGCTGATCTCATCTGTTGCCATCCCAGGTCGCTGAGGGGGTCGTCCCGGTTGCCGCGGAACATGGGCCCGCCGGCGGGCTCGCCGTGGCGGATCAGGTCAATGGTGGTGGTGAGGTTCTGCATCAGGCTCCTTCAGGACGTCGCGTTTTTATTGCTGACTCCGGCATCGGAAAAACTGGCCATGTTGTTGTGCAGGGCGCAGGCTGCCCGCAGCAGGGGAACCGCCACCGCAGCGCCACTGCCCTCGCCCAGGCGCATGCCCAGATCCAGCAGGGGGTTTGCGTTCATGGCTTCCAGTACCCTGGCATGCCCTGGCTCTGCCGAGCGGTGAGCAAACAGCAGCCAGTCCCGAAGGCCGGGTTGCTGACGCATGCCAAGCAGCGCTGCGACCGAGACAATAAAACCATCCACCAGCACGGGAATGCCCCGCGCCGCGCAGCCCAGGATTGCACCGGTCAGCCCGGCGATTTCGAAACCACCGAGGGAGGCCAGTACCGCCAGAGGGTCCATATTATCACCGTGGCGTTCCAGGGCACGGCCCACCACGGTACTTTTGTGGGAAACGCCCGCTGTGTCCAGACCAGTGCCGGGGCCAACCAGCTGTTGCGGGGCCTCGTTAAGCAGGGCGCAGGCCATAGCTGCGGCACTGGTGGTGTTGCCAATGCCCATGTCGCCGCCAATAAACAGTCGGCATCCGGCATTGGCAGCACGCTCCGCAACGGCATCGCCGCTGGTCAGTGCCGCGTACGCCTGATCTTCGGTCATCGCCATGGTTATCGCCAGATTGGCCGTTGCCGGCGCAATGCTTTCATTCCGGACACCGGCTAACACTGGCACATCGCCCACCGTTCCCAGGTTCACCACCTCCAGCGAAGCACCCAGCTGTTTTGCAAGCACGCTGATGGCGGCACCACCGCCGGCGAAGTTGGCGATCATCTGCGCCGTGACTTCCTGCGGAAATGCGGATACGCCTTCCTCACAGACACCATGGTCGCCAGCAAAGACAGTGATCTGTATCGGGTCTACGGTAGGCTGGTCCATCACTTGTAAACCGGATAACTGGATGGCCAGTTGTTCCAGTTGTCCCAGGGATCCCGGTGGCTTGGTTAGAACCTGCTGGCGGTCCGTTGCTTGTCGGATTCTGAGAACATCCGGTTTCGGCAGCTGCTGGGTCCAGCTTGGAGGCGGAGAAAACATGGGAAAGTCCTGGCCGGTGAAAACAGGGAATGGTCTACCCGGCCCGAAAAGGTGTCAAGGCCGACGGTGACTCGGTTAAACTTCTGCCTGCTCCCGGGTTTGTCTGCTTAAGAGAGATGCTGCTGATTTGAACGCCTTTCTGTTCTCTGTGACTGTTTGCCTTGTTGCCGTGCTATTGGACTACTGGCTCGGGGAGCCGCGTCGGTGGCATCCGCTGGTGGGGTTCGGGCGTCTGGCGTCATTCGTGGAGCGGCGGTTGAATCGGTTGCCGGAGCAGAAGGGCCGGTCAGTATTCATGGGGCTGTTGGGTGTGTTAACCGTGGTATTGCCTGTACTTGCGGTGACCGAACTGTTGCGATGGACGTTGAATGGCTGGGCGTACCTGCTGCTCCAGGTTGCGGTGTTGTACCTTGCCCTTTCCATCCGGGGGCTGATCGAGCACGGCCGGGCGGTGTCGGATGCGTTGCACGGTGGTGACCTTGAGCTCGCGAGGAAACAGGTAGGACGGATTGTCAGCCGCAAGGCCAGTGAGCTGGATGAACACGGTGTGGCAACAGCAGCCAGTGAATCCATGCTGGAAAACGGCGCTGATGCCGTGTTTGCGAGTTTGTTCTGGTTTCTGGTGGCGGGCATCCCCGGGGTGTTATTACATCGGATGGTCAATACCCTGGATGCCATGTGGGGCTATCGCAATGAACGTTATCTGTATTTCGGACGGAGCGCTGCACGACTCGATGATGTGATGAACTGGGTGCCCGCCCGGCTCACCGCCCTGACTTTCGCCCTGCTCGGCAATACCTCTCTGGCGTGGCGTTGCTGGCGAACTCAGGCTGTCAGTTGGGATAGCCCCAATGCCGGTCCGGTAATGGCGGCTGGCGCCGGAGCTCTGGGCGTTTCCCTGGGAGGGCCGGCGCCCTATGAATCCGGCACCCGGCAGCGGCCCACCCTGGGAGAGGGCCCAGCTGCCACGGCCGGCACCGTCAATGAGGCCATCGGCCTGGTGCATTATGGAGTGTGGGCCTGGCTCGGCCTGCTGGGGGTGGTGGCGATTTCCATCAAACTGGCCGCTGGAGGCTATCTGTGAGGTTTATCAACGGCCCCCACCATGGTGGGCGGCTGAACGCAGCTGCGGAGCGTTGGGGCATTCCCCGCGGTGAATGGCTGGATCTGTCCACCGGCATCAACCCTTGTGGCTGGCCAGTTCCCGATATTCCCGGCGACGTCTGGCAGCGATTACCAGAAATGGACGATGGCCTGGACCAGGCGGTGCTTGAATGGGCGGGGGCAGGGGAAAGTGCTCACTGTGTTCCGGTACCAGGTAGCCAGGCTGCGATCATGACACTGCCCGGGCTTCGCAGCGCCTGCCGGGTGGGTGTTCCCTCGCCAGGCTACCGGGAGCATGGTTACTGGTGGGCCCGCGCCGGGCATCAGGTGGTCCCCCTTGCCACTGCTCAGGTGACTGGTGAAGATGAAGGCTGGCTGGATGAACTGGATGTGTTGGTTTGGATCAACCCCAACAACCCTGATGGCCAGGTGATTGCTCCCGACCGCCTCGCCCGCTGGTGCCAACGGTTGCAGGGCCGGGGTGGCTGGCTGGTGGTGGATGAGGCATTTGCCGATGGTTGCGATGACATCAGCCTGGCCCGGTTTGCCGGTATGCCGGGGTTGGTGGTGATGCGTTCCCTTGGCAAGTTCTTCGGGCTGGCAGGGCTGCGAGCGGGCGCGGTACTGAGTGATGGCAGGATTGCCGCTGATCTTGCCGCCGCATTGGGTCCCTGGCCGCTGAGCGGCCCCGCCCGTTACCTGATGAAAAGGGCGCTGGGCGACAGAGAGTGGCAGTCAGCCGCCGCGCAGCGGCTGCATCATGACAGTGAACGGCTGAAACAGCTGCTGGCCCGGCAGGGCATGCCGGGCAGTACCGGCACGCTGTTGTTCCGCTATCAGCGCCATCGCAAAGCCCGGGATATCGCAGACCAGCTTGCCCGCCAGGGCGTTCTGGTACGTTTTTTTGACTCGCCGCCGGCGCTTCGCCTGGGGCTGCCCGGCAGCGAGGATCAATGGCGGAAATTGACGTGCGCACTGGCCGGCCTGTCAAATGTCATTGACCAGTGAGTGACCACTTGCTAGCCTTGCCGCTCGTTTTCAGGTGCTGCCGTGTAAAGCCACACGGGAGTGAAACGGGAAGCCGGTGAAAGTCCGGCGCTGCCCCCGCAACGGTAAGTGAGTTACAGGCCATCGAATGCGCCACTGTGCCAAGGCACGGGAAGGTGATGGTCCAGGTTCGCCAGCAGTGCGAGCCCCTCACGAGTCCGGAGACCGGCCTGTTAACACACCAAACGCTGCGGAGGGCAGCGGCGGTGGGTGATCCCAGCCTGTTCTCAATTGCTGCCTGACTCTGCCCGCCTCCGTTCCGAACAGACCCCGTTCCTGCTCCGCAGCATAATGAAAACAGACCATACGGGTGCGTATGGGACGCTAGCGAGTTTTGATTATGGGTTTGCCAAAGGCCATGCCGGTCCTGTTGTTGTCCGGTATTCCACTGACGTTTCTACCAGTTTCCACGGTATCCGCTGCCGATACCAAAAACACCGCGGAGCTTGATCCTATCGTTGTTACCGCCACTCTCGGCCCGCGTACCGTGGGTGAGAGCCTGTCATCGGTGACTGTGGTGGAAGAAGAGACTATCCGCCAACAGGCACCGCCCGAGTTCAAGGACCTTCTGCAGGGCCAGCCGGGCATTGACGTGGTAACCAACGGTTCCTACGGCAAGAACACCAGTGTCTATACCCGCGGTACCACCAATGACTCCACGGTCTTCCTGGTAGACGGGGTACGCTTGCGGTCCGCCACCAGCGGCGGTGCGCCCTGGCAGTACTTCCCCACGGAACTGGTGGAGCGTGTGGAAATCGTTCGTGGCCCACGCAGTGCGCTCTACGGGGCTGATGCGGTCGGTGGCGTTATCCAGGCGTTCACTCTGGACCCTGAGCATGGTCACAAAGGCTGGGTGGAGACCGGGGCTGGTAACTTCAACACCCAGAAAACCAGTGCCGGTGCCTCCGTCCGTTCGGGCTCAACCCGCTTCAGTCTCAGCGGTCTTCACAAGGAAACCGACGGCACAGCGATTGTCGAAGATGGCGAAGACAAGGGTTTCCGCAATACGGCCGGCGTTGGGCGCATCGTCCATGAATTTCCCAACGGCGGTGAAGCCAGTGCCGTGACGATGCAATCCGAGGGAAATACGGAATTTGATGGCGGCAATACCGACTTCATGATCCGCACCATCGGTTTCCGGCTCGACACACCAGTCAGTGACTACTGGAGCAGCTCTATCCAGTTGTCGGAAGCTGCCGATGAGCAGGATAATTTCCGCGAGTTCGGTGATTCCTTTTTCTATACCAAAACCCGCACGGCACGATGGGAAAACACCTTCACCGGAGGCGTCCATGAGCTGTCGGTGGGTGGTGAACTGCAATCTGACGAGGTGGACAGCTCCACCAATTTTGACGAGGACAGCCGCACCAATGCGGCCCTGTTCGGCCAGCTGCGCCTGAATTTCGGTCCGAGCGATGTGCAGCTGTCCCTGCGGGGGGACGACAACGAGGCTTATGGTCGTCAGGAGACCGGTGGTATCGCCCTGGGGCATTCTTTCGACCGCTCCCATCGCGTGAGGGTGAGTTACGGCACCTCCTTCCGCGCGCCTACTTTCAATGATCTTTACTATCCGTTGGAAACCTTCAGCTTTGGCGGTACCTACGCCGGCAACCCCGATCTTGAACCTGAAGAAGGCAGCTCGGTCGAAATCGGTTTCAGTGGTCGCTATGAGACCTGGTACTGGGACGCAGCCCTCTATCAGCTGGATGTGGATGATCTGATCGACCTGCAATCGGAGGGCGGTGATCTTCGTCCGGTGAACGTCAATCAAGCGCGGATTCGCGGCATTGAAATGGGTTCCGGCTTACGCGTTAACGAATGGGATCTGGCGGTCAAGCTGACCCTGCTCGATCCCCGGGACAGTGAAACCGATAACCGCCTGCGTCGTCGCAGCCACCAGTCCCTGCGTGTGGATCTGGATCGGGAGCTGGGCGACTGGAGCTTTGGCGGCACTGTCCAGGCCAGCGGCTATCGTTACGATGATGCGGCAAATGAAGACCGCTTGCCGGGCTATGCGACGCTTAACCTGCGTGCCGGCTGGGAGTTTGCCCGTGACTGGAATGCGCGCCTCACCCTGCAGAATGTCACTGACAAGGAATACGCCACGGCACTGCGTTTTGACGGTACGAAGTACGTGGCAGCCGGCACGGCTGGCTTCCTGTCGGTCCGTTACGACTTCCGTTAATCTCCGGAAACAGGAAAGGGCAGGATGCACCAACCTGGCACGCGTTATCTGACAGTTGCTTTGGTATTCCTGCTCGCCGGGTGGGTGGTGTCACTGCCGTTGGCGGCTGCCACCGTGGTGGGCATAGTCTCGGAACGTTCGGCGGCTGAAATGGCGGCCGGAGCGGAACGATTTCTGACAGCCAGGCCGGATGACAAGGTAGTGCTGCGGACGCCGGAGCAACTGGCCAGCCTGGACAACCGGGCGCTGGAGGAGCTGGTAAGTCGAGCCGATGCATTGCTACTGGCGGCCGTCTTCGGCGATCAGGTGGGCAGGCTCGAGCGGGCAGTTCGCACGCAGGCAGCAGGTCGTTCGTTTCCTATCCTGGCCGTCAACGGCGACCGGGCGCTGAGCCGCCTGTCCCGACTGGAAGGTCGAACGTTGCTGGAGGGGCTGGATGCTTCGGCCCTTACCGATCTGATGGAAGCCCCGGCCCCGGGGGCAGATGTAACAGCACACAGGGAAGAGTTGCGTCGGCGTTTTCCTCAACAGGCACCCTGGCTGGAAGGACGCGCCCTTTATCAGGGCCGGACACCGCATCACCTGGACGGGCTGTTGCGCTGGTTGCTGGTGCAGGCCGGCCACGACCTGACCGTGCCAGAACTGCCGCCCCGGGCTCTGATAAGGTACTACCAGAACGGGGAAGCGACCGCAGATGCCGGAGACCTGGAGCTGGCCGCCGGCCCGGTTGTCACCCTTCTTGACCTGGACAGCGGCGACCGCCCTGGAGACCGGGCCCTGCTGGATGCCACCTGTGCCGCCCTGGAAGCCCGGGAGATCCAGTGCTTTGCCATTCTGTCACGCTGGGGCGGTGCCAGCCTGGAAGCGGTCCGCACCCTGGATAGCACCATTGGGCCCGCCACCCTGTCCGGCATCATCAGCCTGCAGGACTTCACCGTTGGCGGCGGAGAGGGGCGGCGCCAGGTGACCGAGGCGCTGACCCAACTGGATGTGCCGGTGATCAAGGGGCTGCGACTGGCTTCGCGCACGGTTAACCAGTGGCAACTGTCGGTGGACGGCATACCGGCGGACAAGGTCCACTACAAACTGGCGATGCCCGAACTCCAGGGTGTCAGCCAGCCCATGGTGCTGGCCACGGCCGAACCTCAGATAATCGATGAACGTACTGGCGTCGCCCTGACTCTGACACAACCGGTGGCGGGCCGGGTAGCAGCCGTGGCTGACCGCCTGAAACGCTGGCAGGTTCTGCAAACCAAAGACAACGCCGACAAGCGCGTGACCATCATCTACTACAATCACCCGCCCGGCCGCCAGAACATCGGTGCGGACAACCTGGATGTGCCCGCCTCCCTCTACGAAATGCTGACCTGGCTCAAGGCCGAGGGCTACGACACCGGCCCGCTGCCGGACAGCCCGGAAGCCCTCACGGACCTGATCCAGCAGCGCGGCGTGAGCCTGCCGGATGATCCCCGCGCCCTGCGGGAGATGGCCGGCCAGGTGGCCTCCATGGGCAGTAGTACCTACCAGCGCTACCTGGAGACGTTGCCGGCAGTGGTCCGGCAGGAAATGGCCCACGGTCCCCTGGGCTATCTGCATGAGCGCCTGGAACAGGCCCACGGCCTGGGGGAGAGGGAACTGGCGAACGGGCTGCTGAACCGGGGCATCCGCGACCTTCGCCATCTGATCGAGCACGTTCAACATCCCAATCGCAAGAATGCCCTGGCCCGGCTGGATGAATACGAAGCCCTGTGGCAGCGCCGCCTGAACGAGGGTGGCCACAAGGATAAACTGGCAGCTGGCCGGAATGCCCTGGCCGACACCGGCATACCCGGCCTCAGGGGTTGGGGGGAGGCGCCGGGGCAGTCCATGGTGGTGGACGACCGACTGATCTTCCCCGGCCTGCGATTTGGCAACATCTTTATCGGCCCGCAACCACCCCGAGGCTGGGAGGTGGACGAGGAACTGCTGCATGCCAACACCACCTTCCCGCCCACCCATCAATACGTGGGTTTCTACCACTGGCTGCGGGATCACTATCAGGCGGATGCCCTGGTGTACGTCGGGCGCCACTCCACCCGGGAATTCCTGCCGCGCCGCCGCGCGGGGCTGACCAGTGATGACTACCCCGACCTGCTGGGTGGCGACCTGCCGCTGATCTATCCCTACATCGTTGACGGTGTGGGCGAAGGTATACAGGCCAAGCGCCGCGCCCTGGGGGTAATGATCAGCCACCTGACCCCGCCCCTGGCGGCCACGGAACTCTATGATGAGCTTCTGGAATTGCGGCAGCTGGTGGAAACCTGGGAGTCTGCCAACGAGCCCGACAGCCCGACCCGGGAAAGGGCCCTGGCCATGCTGCGGGAGAAAATCCGGATACTGGACATAGGCGAGGATCTGGAGCGGGAAATCGCTGGCGAGATGGGGCTGTCGGAGGACGAAGTGTCCCTGGACGAATTATCCCCCGACCTGTTGGTCCACGAAGCGGGCCATTACGTCACCGATATGCAGGAACACTTCATGCCCCTGGGGCTGCACGTGTTTGGTCGCGACTGGAGTGCCGATATGGTGGACACCATGCTGGAGTCCATGGCGGGTAAGGCCGGCACTCCCAGGGCGGAATGGCGAAAGAATCTGGTGGCTTCACCGGCTGCGGAACGCCGAAGCTTTCTTGCTGCGCTGGAGGGCCGCTTTGTGCCGCCGGGACAGGGTAATGATCCCCTGCGTACGCCGGCGGTTTTGCCAACAGGTCGCAACTTCCACGCCCTGTCCGATGACCTGATCCCGACCCGCGTGGCCTGGTCCCTGGCCACCGAACTGGCAGAAGAAGCCATGGCCGACAATAGCAAACAGCCCGGCGAGAGTGATGCCCTGGTGCTCTGGGCCTCCGATACCGTGCGGGACGAGGGTGTGATGATCGCCTTCGGCATGAAACTGCTGGGCATTCGCCCGGTCTGGAACAGCCGGGGCATCGTGAAGGGGCTGGAGCGTTTGCCCAGCGGGCCGGAGACCGACACGCCGGTTCGGCGCAACGTGGTGTTCACCACCTCCGGGCTGTTCCGGGATCTCTACGAGAGCCAGTTGGAATGGCTGGATCTGGCGTCCCGCTATGCCCTTGCGGGGGCCGCGAACACCATCGAAGCGGAACATCCCGAGTTGGCCGAAGCGCTGGAGCAGGCCTTATCGGTGTTGCCTGCGGACATGCGTGAACGGGGTGATGAATCCCTGTCGACCAACGGAGTGGCGGCCCGCTGGGTTGCGGACACACGGGTGCTGATGGCCGCAGGAGTCTCCGTGCGGGATGCCGGTGCCCAGGCCGCCCATCGGGTCTTCGGTACCGCACCGGGGGCCTACGGCGCCGGCGTCAACCGACTGGCCACCCGCACTGGCGCCTGGCAGGACCGGCCACAACTGGGCGACGCCTACCGCCGCCGGATGGGGCACGTCTATGGCAAGGGCAGCCAGGGCGAGCCCGCTCATCAGGCCTTTGACAGCCAGTTGCAAACGGTCAATCACACCTACCTGGGGCGGGCCAGCCATCTCTATGGCCTGCTGGATAATGACGATGGTTTTGACTTCCAGGGCGGTCTGTCCAACGCGGTGGAACACCTGCGTGGCGAGCCCCCGCAGAACCGCGTGTTGCAGTACGCCGACCCGAAGAACCCGAGGGTTGACTCGCTCCAGCGCGCGCTGCAGGTGGAACTTCGAGCCCGCAATCTCAACCCCCAATGGCTGGCGCCGCTGATAGGGCATGGTTATGCCGGGGCCCGTACCATGGGCAGCGATTTCCTCGACAACCTCTGGGGCTGGCAGATCACCAGCCCCCAGGTACTGCGTTCCAGCATGTGGGACGAGATCAACGAAGTGTACTTCCAGGATCGTCATGGCCTGGGGCTGGATGAGTTCCTGGCAGAGGGGCACAATGTCCACGTCAAGACCCATATGCAGGCCATCGCGTTGCTGGCGGCCAAGCGGGGATTCTGGGAGGCGGATGTGTTCACGCGTCGTGCCCTGGCCCGTGACTTTGCCGGTAATATCATCGACCATGGCTTGCCTGGCAGCGGCCATACCCGCCCGGATCATCCGCTGATGGACTGGGTGGCGGATCAGCTTGAGCCGCAACAACGGGAAGCCTTTGAATCCGCCCGCAAGGGAGGCTCGGCCGCCTACCCCCTGGGGGCTGCTGCCAACGATGATTGCCAGAACCAGTTTAGCCGGACGGCCTCATGCTGAATGTCTCCAGACGATTGACCATCATCGGCGCAGCCGTGCTGGCCTTGTGGCAGGCGCCTGTTGTTGCCGAGGTGTGTGCAGTCGATGATACCGGCAAGGAGGTCTGCCTTGAGCAGCCGGCCAGCCGTATCGCGGCGTTGTCTCCCGGCGCCACCGAACTGGTCTGGGCGGCGGGAGCGGGAGAAAAAGTGGTCGCGGTGGTGTCCTTCAGCGACTACCCGGAAGCCGCAACAAACGTGCCCTCCGTGGGTAGCCATACCCGTATGGATCTGGAGCGCCTGATGGAACTGCAGCCGGACCTGGTGATCGGCTGGGTCACCGGCAATCCGCCGGAGCAGCTTGAAGCATTGGCAGACCTGGGGTTACCGGTGTTTTCCATTGAACCCCGTACGTTTGAGGCGGTGTCCCACACCATTGAACGGCTGGCCACCCTGGCTGGCACCGAAGAAGAAGGCTTTGCCGAAGCTGAGCGTTTCCGCCGGGGCATCGCCAGACTGGAACGCCAATACCGCAATGCGGAGCCGGTGCCGGTGTTCTATCAGGTGTGGGACGAACCGCTCATGACCGTAAATGATGAACACTTGATCGGCAAGGTGATCACCCTGTGTGGTGGGGTCAATGTTTTCGGCGACCTGGACCGACTCGTGCCACGGATCAGTACCGAGGCAGTGATCGGTGCCAACCCGGAAGCCATCCTGGCTGGCGGCATGGGGGAAGAGAACCGGCACTGGCTGGCCCACTGGGAAACGTTCCCGGGTATTGAGGCCACCGCGAAGGATAATCTTTTCTTCATCCCGCCCTCCCTGGTGCAGCGCCCCACACCCCGCATGCTGGATGGGTCAAGGCTGTTCTGTAAGAAACTGGATGATGCCCGTGCCAAACGCTGACCGGAGACTGCACCTGTGAGCCGGCCCCTGATCAAGCCGCTGCTGGTTCTGGCGCTTACCAGTCTGGTGGCAATGGTATTGTCCATAGGTACTGGAAGCGTCAGTGTTGCGCCGGGACAGGTGCTGGCAGTGATTCTGGGTGAGGGCAGTAACCTGCAGCAGACCCTGGTTCTGGAGCTGCGCCTGCCCCGTACCCTGGCAGCATTTGCCACCGGTGGGCTACTGGCAGTAGCGGGGGCCCTGATGCAGGTGTTGCTACGCAACCCGCTGGCCGACCCCTACGTTCTGGGGTTGTCTGGTGGTGCGGCTGTTGGCGCCCTGCTGGCAATGTTGGCGGGCCTGGGTGGCCTGATCGTATCAGGCTCTGCGTTTGCCGGCGCGATGCTGGCAACTCTTATGGTCTTCGGCCTTGCTCATGGTACGGGCAGCTGGACGCCGTCCCGATTGCTGTTAACCGGTGTGGTTGTGGCCGCCGGCTGGGGCGCCGTGATTACCCTGATGCTGGCCATCAGTCCGGCGCAGCGCCTGCCAGGCATGCTGTATTGGTTGATGGGCGATGTGTCCTACGCCCGCTCTCCCTGGCCGGCGCTGGGGCTCCTTTTCCTGGTTTGCCTGTTGGTGGTGCCGCTGGGCCGTAGCCTCAATGTGCTGGCGCGCGGTCCCATGCAGGCAGCCGCTTTGGGAGTGGCTGTGCGACCACTGGAGTGGACGATCTACGTCCTTGCCAGCCTGCTGACCGCGACAGCTGTCACCATGGCCGGCAGTATCGGTTTTGTCGGCCTTGTGGTGCCCCACATGCTGCGCCTGGTGCTGGGTAACGACCAGCGCCTGATCCTGCCCGCCTGCGCGTTGGCCGGAGGTACATTGCTGGTGCTGGCGGATACCCTGGCGCGGGTGGTGATTGCGCCGGAGCAGCTGCCGGTGGGGGTAATTACCGCGCTGCTGGGCGTACCCACATTCCTTTACCTGCTGTACCGGAGCCGCTGATGAATCCGTTACGGGCGAACGAACTGGTCATTGATATCCCTGATCGGGACGATGGACAGCCGCTGGATTTCACGGTGGAGCCGGGGCAGACGTGGGGCGTGCTGGGCCCGAACGGTGCCGGCAAGACAACGCTGTTGCACACCCTGGCCGGCCTTCGTGCGCCGCGACACGGGTCGGTTTGCCTGGGTGAGCACTCACTGACGGAACTCCGGCGCCGGCGGATTTCCCAACAACTGGGGCTGGTGTTCCAGGAGCGACAGGATGGTTTTCCGGCCACGGTACTGGAAACCGCGCTGATTGGCCGCCACCCGTGGCTGTCGCCCTGGCAGATGGAATCCGGCGATGATGAGCGTTTTGCACGTCAGGCCCTAGATCAACTGGATGTGGGCCATTTGAGTGACCGCCTGGTAAGCACCCTATCCGGTGGCGAACGCCAGCGCGTGGCCATCGCCACGGTACTGACGCAGGCGCCCGATACCTGGTTGCTGGATGAGCCCACCAACCATCTGGATCTCCACCATCAGGTGTCAGTGCTGCAACTGCTGACCGAACAGGCTCGCTCGGGGCGCTCTGTGTTTATGTGCCTGCATGACCTCAATCTGGCGGCCCGGTGGTGTGACCATCTGCTGTTGCTTTACCCCAATGGCGATGCCTGCTGGGGACCTGCGGAGCGGATGCTGGTGCCGGCAGCACTTGAGCGGCTCTATGGCCAGAAACTGATTACGGTGGAAGCGGATGGGGCACCGGTGTTTGTGCCTGTTAAATCTTGAGCTTGGGAGTAGCGACCGATGGCGGGTACAGCCTTCCGGGACACGCTGTGAATACGTCCATGTACGCTCGACAAAAACATCCATGTTTTTGACAGTCCCGGAAGGCTGTACCCGCCACCGGCCGCCCGGATTCCGAGTTAGGCAAACTTTGGATTTACAAACGATATGAAAGCAACTGTAGCAGCTGCAATGATAACCGCTCCCGGCTCCGGCCAGGGAAAGTCCATGGTGACGGCAGCCCTGGCCAGGCTACACAGGAATGCCGGACGGAAAGTGCGGGTATTCAAGCACGGGCCGGACTATCTGGATCCGATGGTATTGGAGGTCGCTTCAGGTCAGCCTGTGTACCAGTTGCACCCGTGGATGACTGGAGAAGCAGAATGTCGATGGCGGTTGGCGGAAGCAGCGCAGGAGGCCGATCTCATCCTGGTGGAAGGCTCCATGGGATTATTCGATGGTGATCCTTCCAGTGCGGACCTGGCCAAACTCATGGGAATTCCTGCCTTACCGGTGATAGATGCCCGGGGCATGGCCCAGACATTCGGTGCGGTGGCTCTGGGATTAGCAAGTTTCGACCCGGAATTGCCGGTTAAACAGGTGATCGCCAATCGCATCGGCAGCTCCCGCCATGGTGACATGCTGCGGGCAAGCCTGCCGGAAGGTATCAGCCTGCTGGGAGCCATTCCCCGTAACGAAGCCATGAATATCCCGGACCGGCACCTGGGGCTGGTTCAGGCCGGTGAGCTGAGGGATCTGGATCAGCGCCTGGATGCTGCCGCTGAAGTGCTGGCCGAAGCCGGGCTGGACGGCTTACCGCTGCCGGTGACGCTGGAAGCAGAAACACCGGAGCCCCCGCCATTGTTACTGGAAGGCGTTCGCATCGCCATCGCGCAAGACGCGGCCTTCAGTTTTATCTACCGCGCCAACCTGGACCTGCTGCGGGCCATGGGGGCGGAACTGTCGTTCTTCTCGCTGCTTGCGGATTCGGCGTTGCCGGACACCGACGCCCTCTGGCTGCCGGGCGGCTATCCTGAACTGCACGGTGCCACCCTGGCTGGCAACCAGCCGATGCTGGAAGCCATTCGCGCCCATAACGCCGCTGGCAAACCGATCCTGGCCGAGTGCGGAGGCCTGATGGCCTGTTGTGAATCCCTGGTCGACAAAGACGGCGAAAGCCACCATCTGCTGGGCCTGATGCCCGGCCGTGTGGAAATGGCCGGCAAGTTGCAGGCATTGGGGTTACAAAGCCTGGCAACGGAGCAGGGCGAACTGCGAGGCCACACCTATCATCATTCCCGCTTGGACACCGACTGGGCCCCGTGGGCCCGGACCCGCAAACTGGCAGGTACTGAGGCCGAGCCGGTGTTTTGCCATAACGGCCTGGTGGCGAGCTATTTCCATGGCTATTTTCCGTCTGCACCGACACTGGTGGCGGCTATTTTCCGGGGTGAATCTCTGACCCCGGTCTCGACTGCGAAGGAGCAATCTCATGCGTGAACGCGCCAAAGACCCCGAACGCCATGCCCGCCGCATGGAAGCCAAACAGAAAATCATGCAGGAGCGTATCGCTCGCGCCCAGAAAGAGCAGGGTGTGTTGTTGGTGCTCACCGGCCCTGGCAAGGGCAAGAGCAGCTCCGGTTTTGGCATGGTGGCCCGCGCCCTGGGCCATGGCATGAAGGTGGGTATTGTTCAGTTCATCAAGGGTGCTTTCAGCACCGGTGAAGAGGCTTTCTTCCACGAACTGCCCAATGTGGATTACCACGTAATGGGCCAGGGCTATACCTGGGAAACCAAGAACCGCGAGCAGGATGTGGAAGCAGCTAACGCCGCATGGGATATGGCCGCTTCCATGCTCAAGGACGATAGTTATGACCTGATTCTGCTGGACGAACTCAATATCGCCCTGAAGTATGACTACATCGACCTGGACCGGGTGCTGGATGATCTGCAGGGACGTCCCGAAATGCAGCATGTGGTGGTCACCGGCCGCTCGGCACCCGCGGAGCTGATAGATCTGGCGGACACAGTGACGGAAATGGGCGTGGTGAAGCATGCCTTCCAGGACCAGGGCGTGAAGGCCCAGAAAGGCGTAGAGCTGTAAAGGCCGGAAACCATGACCACACTGATGATCCAGGGCACTACCTCCGACGCCGGCAAGACCACGGTGGTGGCGGCCCTGTGCCGGTGGCTGGCACGCCAGGGCGTGTCCGTGGCGCCCTTCAAGCCACAGAACATGGCCCTGAATAGCGCAGTTACCGTGGATGGCGGTGAAATTGGCCGCTCCACCGCCCTGCAGGCACTGGCCTGTGGCCTGGAGCCCCACAGCGATATGAACCCGGTGCTGCTCAAGCCCCAGAGTGACTGTGGCGCTCAGGTCATCCTGCGCGGCAGGGTCCACGGCAACATGGATGCGCTGGATTACCATGCCTACAAAGCAGAGGCGATGGCTTCGGTGATGGACGCCTGGCGTGCCCTGAGTGCCCGTTACGACGTGATCATCGCCGAAGGCGCCGGCAGCCCCGCCGAGATCAACCTACGCGCCAACGATATTGCCAACATGGGTTTCGCCGAAGTGGCGGACTGCTCAGTATTGCTGGTTGGCGATATCGACAAGGGCGGCGTGTTCGCGCAGCTGGTGGGCACCCTGGAACTGGTTTCCGACAGCGAACGGGCCCGCACCAGAGGGTTTATCATCAACCGCTTCCGGGGTGATATCGCCCTGCTGGAGCCTGGCCTGGACTGGCTGGCCGAACGCACCGGCAAACCCGTGGCCGGGGTGCTGCCCTACCTGCACGGGCTGGTGATCGACGCCGAGGACAGCGTGGGCACCAGCGGCCGCAGCGAGGCCGGCGCGCTGAATGTAATTGTCCCGGTCCTGCCTCGCATCAGCAACCACAACGACTTCGATCCCCTGCGCCTGCACCCCGGAGTTAACCTCCAGTTTATCGGCCCCGATCAGCCCATTCCCCCGGCGGACCTGATTCTCCTGCCCGGCAGTAAAAGCACCCGTCACGACCTGCAATGGCTGAAGTCGCAGGGCTGGCCAGAGGCGATCGGTAAGCACCTTCGATACGGCGGCAAAGTTTTTGCCATCTGCGGTGGTTTTCAGATGCTCGGCACCGAAGTACTAGACCCGAACGGACTGGAAGGCGAGGCCGGTAGCACCGAAGGTTTGGGCCTGCTGGACATGACCACGCGCATGGTGGACGGCAAACAGCTGAAGAACGTGAGCGGCACGCTCACCATCGGCACAGATAAAGCCGCCTTCACCGGCTATGAAATGCATAACGGTGTCACCATTGGGCCAGCTCTGGCATCCCCCATGGCTGAACTGAATGGCAGACCGGACGGCGCCGTCAGCGGGGATGGTCAGGTGGCAGGCACCTACGTTCACGGCATCTTCGATGAACCCGAAGCCTGTAGCGCTATTCTGCACTGGGCCGGCCTGGGTGCAGACACCCAACTGGCCGGCGAGGCCGTGAATTACCAGAATCATCGCCAACAACAACTGGACCGGCTCGCAGACCTGGTGGAAGACCATCTCGACACGGACTGGCTACGCAAACTGCTGGACCTCGGCTGACCACAACGTAGGTCGGGTTAGCAAAGCGTAACCCGACACCCAAACTGGACCCCACAATCAATGACCGACCATAATCGCCCCTTCAGCGAGGATGAACGCCAAGGCCTGTACCGTGCCATCCACGAACGGCGGGATGTCCGCTCCCAGTTCCTGCCCGACCCGATCCCGGCAGATGTTCTGGCTCGCCTGCTCACCGCAGCCCACCATGCCCCCTCCGTGGGCTTTATGCAGCCCTGGGACTTTATTGTCATCGACAGCATCGAGGTGCGCCAGTCCGTCCTCGACATCTTCGAGGAAGAGAACCGCAAGGCTGCGGATAACTACAGCGGCGAGCGCAATACCCGCTACAAGAGCCTGAAACTCCAGGGCATCCTCGAAAGCCCCATCAATCTCTGTATCACCTGCGACCGAAGCCGGGGGGGCAGCCATGTACTGGGGCGCAACTCCATCGTTGAAACCGACCTGTTCAGCACCTGCCTGGCGGTCCAGAACCTGTGGTTAGCTGCCCGCGCAGAGGGCATCGGCGTGGGCTGGGTCAGCATCCTGGACCAGCAGAAGCTTGCCTGCACCCTACAGCTTCCGGAACAAGTCTATCCTCTCGCCTACCTTTGCCTGGGTTATGTCAGTGAATTCCTCGACCAGCCGGAATTGCAGGCCAAAGGTTGGCGGTCACGGTTGCCGCTGGAGGACCTTGTGCATGGGAACCGCTGGGCTCAGCCACTGGAGAATATGCAACTCAAGACGGCACTGAAAATCCCGGAGTGAAGCTGAAAGGCTCAGATGGCAAGGCCGAGCAACATGACCAGCTCAGCAAACACCACGCTGGCGCCGAGGGTGTCCCCGGTATAGCCGCCCAGTTGCCGGTGCAGGTAGGTACCCCACACCAAAGCCACGCCCAGCGCAGCTGTTATACCCCACAACATTAACCCGAGTTGAAGACCGGTCAGAAAAAGCGTGGCAAGAGCCGTGAACAGGGCGGCGATGGCAAGCCGGGGTCGCGAAAAGTCTTCCGCCACGGGCTTGCTCTTGCTGTTGTCCGGGTCTGTCACATAGGGCAGGTACCCCATGATCAGCAGGGGGGCGAGGCGGGACACCATGGGGGCCAGAACCAGAGCTAGCCAGACCGGATATGCATCGACCAGCAAAGCGACCTTCAGCGCCAGCGCAATCACCAGAACGACGGTGCCGTAGGTGCCGATGCGGCTGTCCTTCATGATCCCCAGCCTTGCCTCAAGGGAATATCCGCCACCCAGCGCATCCACGCTGTCGGCCAGGCCGTCTTCGTGGAAGGCGCCGGTAATCCAGAGGTGAAACCCCGTCACCAGAACCAGGCATACCAGCGGGCTCCATAGCTCTGCAAGAGCTACATAAAGCCCGGCATAGATCACGCCCAGCACCAGCCCCACAAGTGGAAAATAGACACTGCACTGATTCATCAGGCGGGGGGAATAGTCGATAGGCACCAGCATGGGAATACGGGTCAGGAATCCGATGGCGAGCCAAAAGGCCTGCCATTCCCTGACGATGGTCGGTCTGATAGTGCTCAATGGCTTATCCTGCTATTGCGGATCACGTCGGTTGCGCAGGCAGTTTAGCATCATCCCTGTGGCGCCGGCATAATGTAGCAAGATCCGGGTCGGCATCAGGTAAATAACTTCTTATGATTGTCTCTGTTGGCTGGGGAGTTTGTGTTTACCTGAAGCAGAGGATGAGGGGCAGGCAATGTCTGACTACAACCGCATCGAAAAGGCTCTGACCTACATGTCGGAACATGCTTCCAGGCAGCCAGCCCTGGAGGAGGTGGCTGCTCATGTTCACCTCAGTCCGTTTCATTTTCAGCGAATGTTCTGCCAGTGGGCCGGCACGACGCCCAAGCGTTTCCTGCAGGCGCTGACGCTGGAGCGCGGTAAAAGAATGCTGGAAGACGAGCATTCCCTGATGGATATATCCCATAGCATCGGCTTGAGTGGCAGCTCGCGGCTGTATGATCACTTTGTGCAACTGGAGGCAGTAACACCTGGTGAGTACAGGAACCACGGCAGTGGTGTTGCTATTCAGTACGGATTTCACGACACGCCTCTCGGGGAAATGTTTGTGGCGGTTACCCGGCGAGGCGTATGCCGAGTTGAGTTTTCGGACGACAGAGGCGCCGATGAAGTGGTTTCCTGCCTGCGCAGCGACTGGCCCAGGGGGAACCTTGCAAGGAGCGAAGAAGCTACGGGCTATGTGATTGATGCGTTGTTCAGCAAACCGGCAGACTGGAAGCGCGGTCCCCTTTCACTTCATGTAGAAGGTACCAACTTCCAGATAGCGGTATGGCGGGCCTTGCTGAGAATTCCGCCGGGGAAACTGGCCAGTTATTCCCAGATTGCCAGGGCACTGGGCTACCCCAAGGCATCAAGAGCCGTCGGTAATGCGGTTGGTGCGAATCCTGTTGCGATGCTGATTCCGTGCCACCGTGTTATCCAGCAGAGCGGTGCCTTGGGCGGGTACCGCTGGGGAGCATCCAGGAAACAGGCGGTTCAGTTCTGGGAACTCCTGCATCAGGAGCCCGCTGAGCTTTAAAAAGCGCTGCGTACGGACCAGCGTTCCTGTGCTGGTGTCATCAGGAAAGGCCTGGGTCTTTCTGTGTCTGCCGGACTTCGGTTGCAGGCACGGTCAACATCAACAGGAAGCCGATCAGCAGGAAGGCGAGAATGGTGCTCATGCCCCAGCGCTGGCTGTCGGTGATTGCCGTGACCCATCCCACCAGCAGCGGGCCGGCGAAGGCGGTGGCTTTGCCGGAGAAGGCGAACAGGCCGAACATCTGGGTCTGCAGGTGGGGTGGCGCAATGCGGGCCAGGTGTGACCGGCTGGCAGATTGCAGCGGCCCCACGAAAATGCCCAGGATCATGCCCCACACCCAGAAAGCAGTGGCGCCGTCCACCAGAAGGATGGCCAGGGCACTGCTGCCAAGCCCCACCAGCGAGAGCAGGATGGTATTGCGCCCGCCCAGGGCGTCATCCACCCAGGCAAACCCCAGGGCACCCAACCCAGCCGTTACATTCAGGGTGATGGCAAACTGCAGTACTTGCGTGGAATCCATATTGAAAGTGCCTGCTGCGTATACTCCCCCAAAAGTGAAAATGGTGGCCAGGCCATCGGTGTAAAGCATGCGGGCGATAAGGAAACGCACAATATCCCGGTACTGACGGACGTGGGCGATGGATTCTTTCAGCTGGGCAAACCCGGCACGGGTGGCAGCGGCCAGGTTAAGGCCAGTGGGTGGGCGGTCCGGGATAAAGATGAAGGCTGGCAGTGCGAACACCAGATACCATACGGCCACCAGAATGAAGGTAGCGCGCACGTGCTCTGCTTCGTCACGGTTCAGGTCGAACAGATTGGCATCGGTTTCGATAAATCCATACAGAGCCACTACCAGGCTCAGAACGCCCCCAACGTAACCAAGCCCCCAGGCCCAGCCGGACCATCGCCCGGTGCGTTCCTGACTGGCCAGGTCCGGCAGCATGGAGTTGTAGAAGATGAAAGCGAATTCGGCCCCAAGCGTACCCAGGCCAACCCACAGGGCGGCTTTCCAGAACTGATCCTGGTCCGGCGTGACTGTCCAGAGCATGGCGCAGGCGATAACACACAACAGGGTGAAGCTGATAAACCAGGGTTTGCGGCGACCTGACTGGTCTGCAATGGCCCCGAGAATTGGCGCCAGGATAGCGATAAACACGCCGGAAATGCCCACGATGTTGCCCCAGGCCTCGGTGCCGGCGACTTCATCCTGCATTACCGAAACGCTGAAGTACTGGGCAAAGACGAAGGTCAGAATGATGGTAAAAAAAGCACTGTTGGCCCAGTCGTAAAGGGCCCATGACCACAGCGCGCGCTTGTCTTCCTGGTTGCCCTGGGGTTGGGCGGGAGGCAATTGAGGTGGCATGTTCGGCTGAACTCCTGATCCTTGCAAGGGACATCCGTGCCGTGATTGTGGCCGTTATTTTGGCGAATGCCCAGCCCCCAGTCTGTACTGCAGACGTGACTGCTCTGTTAATGCATCAGGAAAATGACGGCTATAACAAAACTTCATTTCCCTTAATATTTCCTTTTAGTATATGCTTAGAACCAATTGTGAATAACCGGGAGATGAGTACTATGGCCAATCCCCTCGTCCAGCACTTCTTTGACGAACCGACCAATACCTTCAGCTATGTGGTCAGTGACCCTGACAGTAACACCTGTGCAATTGTCGATTCTGTTCTTGATTTCGACTACGCCGCAGGAAAAACCGATGTGCGCTCCGCCAACGAGATCATTGCCTATATTCAGGAGAAGGACCTGAAGGTGGAGTGGATCATCGAAACCCATGTTCACGCGGATCACCTGTCGGCAGCTCCGTACCTGCACACGGAACTCGGCGGCAAAACCGGGATAGGCGCCCACATCGTTGAGGTACAGGAAATTTTTGGCAAGGCATTCAATGCCGGTACTGAATTTGCGCGCGATGGCAGCCAGTTTGACGCCCTGTTCAAAGACGGCGACAGCTTCAGGATTGGTAATCTGGAGGGGCGGGTACTGCACACGCCGGGCCACACCCCCGCCTGCCTGACTTATGTTATCGGAGATGCCGCCTTTGTCGGGGATACCCTGTTCATGCCGGATTTCGGCACAGCCCGATGTGACTTCCCCGGGGGCGACGCACGAACACTGTACCGGTCGATCCAGAAGGTCCTGGCGTTACCACCAGAGACTCGCATTTTCCTGTGCCATGATTACCAGGCGCCAGGGCGCGATGAATATCAGCACATGACCACCGTGGCCGAGCAGCGTGAGGCCAATATCCATGTTCATGAAGGTATATCCGAGGAAGAGTTTGTGAAGATGCGGACCGAGAGGGACGCAACACTGGACATGCCCCGGCTGATTCTGCCCTCCGTACAGGTCAACATGCGGGCGGGGCACATGCCGCCTGCGGAAGATAACGGGCAGGTCTACCTCAAAGTGCCGGTTAACCTGTTCTGAGATTCCTGATGAATCTCAAACGCTATCTGCCCATCCTGCAGTGGGCGCCAAAATACGGCCACGGCCAGGCCACCAGCGATCTGGTGGCCGCGGTTATCGTGACCGTAATGCTCATACCCCAGTCACTGGCCTATGCACTGCTGGCGGGTTTGCCTGCCCACGTGGGTCTGTACGCCAGTATCCTGCCCCTTGTGATCTATGCGGTGTTCGGCACCAGTCGGACACTGTCTGTGGGACCTGTGGCGGTTGCTTCCCTGATGACAGCGGCCGCCCTTGCACCGCTGGCAGACGCAGGTACCCCGGAATATATAGCCGGGGCGGTGCTGCTGGCGGTCATGTCAGGCTTGATGCTGACACTGATGGGTATTCTGAAGCTCGGTTTCCTTGCCAACTTTCTCAGCCACCCGGTGATCTCCGGCTTTATCACAGCCTCCGGTATTGTTATTGCCGCCAGTCAGCTCAAGCATATTTTCGGTATCCAGGCCTCCGGCCATAACCTGCTGACGATTGGCCAGTCCCTGATCGCGTCGATCGGAGATACCAACCTTGCGACCCTTGCCGTGGGCACCGGGGCTTTGCTGTTCCTGATCCTCGCCCGCAAGCAGCTGAAACCTCTGCTGATGGCTACGGGGCTGGCGCCGAGGATGGCGGATATCCTGACCAAAACGGCCCCCATACTGGCAGTCCTGGTGACTACCCTGGCGGCCTGGCAGTTCCAGCTTGATGGGCAGGGTGTGCGCCTGGTGGGCGATGTGCCCCGGGGGTTGCCCGAGTTCACCATGCCCAGTCTGGATATGGGCTTATGGCAGCAACTGGCGGTCAGTGCGTTGCTGATCAGCGTGGTCGGGTTTGTGGAGTCGGTATCCGTGGGCCAGACCCTGGCCGCCAAACGCCGACAGAGGATTGATCCAGACCAGGAACTCATCGGCCTTGGCACCGCCAATCTGGGCGCCGGGTTTTCCGGCGGCATGCCGGTAACGGGTGGTTTCTCCCGCTCTGTGGTCAACTTTGACGCTGGCGCCGAAACCCCGGCAGCCGGCGCCTACGCAGCGGTGGGTATTGCCCTGGCCACCCTGTTCCTGACGCCGGCCATTGCGTACCTGCCCCAGGCGACTCTGGCGGCGACCATCATTGTGGCCGTTTCCACCCTCATTGATTTTCCTGCCCTGGCCCGCACGTGGCGGTATTCCCGCCCGGATTTCGGTGCCATGCTTGCAACCATCTTTCTGACGCTGGTACACAGTGTCGAGGCCGGTATTATTGCAGGTGTGGCTTTGTCCATTGGCCTGTTCCTGTACCGGACAAGCCGCCCACACTGTGCCGTAATTGGACGTGTGCCGGGAACCGAGCATTTCCGCAACGTGCTTCGACACGACGTGGAGCTGTGCCCCAGGGTGACCTTCCTGAGGGTGGATGAAAGCCTGTATTTCGCCAATGCCCGTTTCCTGGAGGAAACCGTAATGGACCTGGTGACCAGACAACCCGAACTGAAGGACCTGGTGCTGGTGTGCCCGGCGGTCAACCTGGTGGACGCATCAGCCCTTGAAAGCCTGGAGGCGATCAATGAACGGTTGACGGACGCAGGGGTCCGCCTGCATCTTTCGGACGTAAAAGGACCTGTTATGGATCGCCTCAGAGGCACTGAGCTGCTGGCGAACCTGGGAGGGCAGGTTTATCTGAGTGCCTACGAGGCCTGGCAGACGTTGGCCGGACCCTGTGCCACGCCTGCTCAACGTCCGGAAGCGGAGCATTCACACCATGGGAATGACAGAGAACCTGCTCTCTGCCAGTCAGTTGATCGTCACTGGCCTGATATTCCTCGCGATTCTGGTTAATGCCGCGCGGGGTATCGACTGGTCGGAATTTCGCAGCGACCAGACCCTGCAACATACCTTCTTCGGGGCTGCCGTGGTTCTGGGGTTTGTCTGGCAGTTGCGAGCGGGCATCTCTCCCGGGCTGTCTATCCATGTGTTCGGTATGACCCTCATCACCCTGATGATGGGGTGGCGGCTGGCGGTACTGTCCGGGTTGCTTGCCCTTGTGATTACCGTTATCACCGGGCGTGAACCTCTGATTGCTTTTGCCGCTAACGGGCTGGTGACGGTTATGGTGCCGGCCCTGGTCAGTCATGGCATCATGCTCTGGGAGCGAAAACGGAATTTTCGGAATTTTTTCGCCTATATCTTCTTCTGCGGATTCTTTGGCGCTGGCATCTCTGTTGCCGTAGCAGGCGTGGTGATGTGTCTGATGTTGTGGTCCGCCGGGGTGTATACCTTCGGCGAACTGGTCCACGAGTACCTGAGGTACCTGCCGCTGTTCATGCTTCCCGAGGGATTCGTCAACGGTGCCTTCGTCACCGGGCTGATGGTGTTCCACCCTGACCGGCTGACAACGCTGGATCAGCGCCGTTATCGCTGAGCCGCAGATATCAGCTTGGCAAGGTCTGCCCGGCTACCGGCCCCGGTGCTACTTTTCCAGTGGCTGAGCCATTCAAGCACCTCCCTGGCAGGCATCGGCCTTGCGAACCCGTAGCCCTGGGCGTAGTTGCAGCCCATGTGGCGCAGATTCCGGGCCTGCTCCATGGTTTCCACGCCTTCCGCCAGCACGGGATAGGAAAACCGCTGGGCCAGAAAAATTACGCTCTCCACAATAGCCCGATCGTTGGCATCGTTCAGCATGTTGCGCACGAAGCTCTGGTCGATCTTGATCAGGTCCACTGGCAGCGTTCGCAGGTAGGTCAGTGATGAAAACCCGGTGCCAAAGTCGTCGAGCGCCACTTTCAAACCCAACTTCTGGCAATGCTCCAATGCATTGCTGGCCCGGTTTATGTCCTCAAGGGCGGTGGATTCAAGAACTTCCAGGGTGATCAGGCCGGGGTCCAGTTCCGAGTGGCTGTGCAGATAACTGGTCAGAAAGTCAGCAAAGCTCCGGTCCATCAGGTGGCAGGCACTGATATTAATGCTTACCGTAAGGTTCTCGCCGGCCTGTAGCCAGGTGTTGAGCTGGTGGATAGCTTCCCGCACTACCCATTGGCCGAGGGGGACCTCCAGATGGCTGTTCTCTACAGTGGGCAGGAATCCGGCGGGAGAAATCATGCCCTTCTCCGGATGGTTCCAGCGGATCAGGGCCTCGAAACCAACAACGGTGCAGTCGCTGATGCGGATCTGGGGCTGGAAATGCAGTTCAAACTCCTGATTCTCCAAGGCCCGGCTTATGGCCGTGAGTTTTTCCCGGCGTTCCCGCCGGTGGGCGTCCAGTGACGGGTCGAAAAAGTGGAACTGGTTGCGGCCCTTTTCCTTGGCGGAATACATGGCCTGGTCCGCGTGGCGGATCAGGCCTTCCTCATCGGTGTTGTCATCAGGGTAGCGGGTGATACCAAGGCTGGCGGTCAGGTTAATGGTTTCACCGTCGGCAGCGATGGGTTCGCCAACGACAGCCAGAATACGCTGATAAACGGCTTCGTGGCCGTCACTCTGCAGTAACAGGACAAACTCGTCGCCGCCGATGCGGGCGACCGTATCGCCGCTGCGCAGGGTCCTGGTCAGGCGTTCCGCCAGGGTTTTCAGGGCCTGGTCGCCGACAGCGTGGCCCAGCCGGTCGTTGATACCCTTGAAGCCGTCCAGATCCAGATAGCATACCGACAGTCCCCGGTTCTGGCGATCAGCATGGGCCCTTGCGGTGCGCATCCGCTCTTCCAGCAATTGCCGATTGGGCAGGCCGGTCAGATCGTCGTAGTTCGCCGCACGGTCCAGCTCTTTGGCGTGGTTCTTCAACGCAGTAATGTCGTTGAAGGCGGCAACGTGGTAATACTGCCCCGGCTCATCCAGGTGAACGCGACTGATGGACAGCAGCTCCACATATTCTTCGCCGTCTTTTCGGCGATTCCAGATCTCACCGCGCCAGTGGTCGGTTTTTTCTATGGACCGCCACATGGACTCATAATATTCGCGGGAGTGGCGCCCGGAGCTGAGTATGGACGGGGCCAGGCCAAGTACCTCTTCCCGCTGGTACCCGGTGATGCGAGAGAAAGACGGGTTCACGTCCAGGATACGGTTGTTGCGGTCGGTAATGAGGATGGCTTCGTGACTACGATCAAACACACTGGCTGCAATGCGCAGGCCCCGTTCGCTATGCTTGCGGTCGGAGATGTTGGTCATGGTGGCAATGAAGCCCGGAGCGACGCCCTGTTCTTCACCGATCGGGGTGCAGTAGGTGTGCACCCAGTATGGCATTCCGGACCGAGCGTAATGAAGGATGTCTTCCTCGAATGCGACGCATCGATGCAGGTTCTGGTTGATCCGCTTGATGGTGGCGGGATCTGTGTCGGGACCGTACAGAAAGTCCCTGACTATCCGCCCACGGACGTCTGCCAGCAGGTAGCCGGTATGTTTTTCGAAACTGGCATTGACCCATTCAATCCGGCCAGCTTCGTCGAGGATCACAACCATGTCCGGCGTAGTCGCGGCAACCAGTGCCAGCCGGTTATTATCGACGGGTTCCGGCAGATTTGCTGTATCAGGGGGTCGGGACATAATCACCAGCTAGTTTCGCCAATGCGAGTGTTTCTGCAACTTTCTCTGCAGAGTCCTTCTGTGCATGTTAAGGGCTCTTGCTGTTGAGGATACGTTGCCGTTATGTTCGTTCAGAACCCGCTGAATGTGTTCTCGCTCCATCTCCTCAACCGACGGAGGTTTCCTGCGTAGATCCGGTTGGTTGTTCAGTGGCTCAAAACCCGCCATCAGCTGGTTTAGCGTAACCGGTTTGCAGAGGTAGTTGATAGCCCCTCTGCGCATTGCCTCAACCGCCGTGGCGATGCTCCCGTAACCGGTCAGTACCAACACTTCCAGATTCGGTTCAAGCGAAAGCAGTTCCGGCAACAGCTGCAGCCCGCTTTCCCCGGCAAGGTTCAGGTCCAGCACGCATTTATGAACAGTCTGGGTGTCCAGTGCCGTTTTGGCTTCTTCGGGGTTGTGGGCACATAAAGCCCCAATGCCCTGGCGCCCGAGAGAGCGCTGGAGCACCTGCAGAAAAGCTTCATCATCGTCGATCAGTAGCCATGGTGGTTGGTCATTCATGGGGTGTTTCCGATTCCTTTGCCGCCGGTAATTCTATGATCATTGTGGTGCCATGTTCATCGGCACTGGCTTTCAGAGTGCCGCCAAGACGCTGGATGGTGGCATTGGAGAGAAACAGGCCAACGCCAAGCCCTCTCTCTGACTTGACGACGTGATCGCCAGCGGTTTCCTGCAGGGACATATCCAGCCCGTCACCACGGTCCTCCACAACGATTTCGATCCGCTTGCCGGCAATTGCATGGGCACTGACCGATACCCATTCCGGGCTGGCGGTGACAGCGTTGGCCAGCAGGTTCAGGACTGCCTGGTCCAGGGTGGCATCGACAGCAACCGGTGTATCAGGAAACGGAGCCTGCCAGTGAATCGGAGCGGATGGCCAAAGCAGGGTGGCGGATTCCCTCAGGCGCATCATCCAGAAATGGAGCGGAAGCGTTTCCAGTTGGGCGGCCCTGGCCTGCATGGCAGCAGTGGACAGCTGGCGCAGGTGGTTGCTGCACAGCCCAAGCTGGCTTTCCATAAGGGACAGGTCGTCGGCGCAGAGGTTATTGCCAGACAGGACGGATTTCATCTCCTCGATCAGGAGGCTCATGGTGTTCAGAGGCGTGCCCAGACGGTGGGCAACGGCAGCGGCGGAAAGCCCCAGGGCGATGATCTGCTCGTCCCTTAGTCGGGTTTCCCGTATCTGTGCCAGCTGGGACTGCTGTTGGCGCATCCGCCGGGCGAGTGTGCCGACAACGAGGAGTAGAATGGCAGCGGTGATGGCAAAGGTAATCCACATACCCACCAGATGCAGTTGCGCCAGATCGGCACCATGCTGTTCATGGGCAACCGGCGTATGCCAGATTACCAGAGAGGTGTAGATCGCTACTCCGGCAACGGTAACAGCGATGCTCTGGACCAGAGGTACAAGGATGATGGTAACGGCAATCGGCAGCAGCAACAGGGAAACCAGTGGGTTGGTATAACCACCGGTGAGGTATAGCCAGGCGCCAATCAGCAGCAGATCGGTGGTCAGGGCCAGACTGACCGTCGTGGCGGAGCGGGGTGGCCGCCGGGTAAACCAGAGCCAGCCCAGCGTTGCCACAACGGCATAAGCCAGGCACACGATCAGGGCCTCGGCCCGATGTGCAAGGGGTACCATGGTTTCAGCAACGGCAACCGCAATCAGCAGAAGGGCGACGAGGGCCAGTCGCATCCCCAGCAGATAGCGGGCAGACTGTTGGAAACCGGTTTGTGAGTGGGTGAGCCATTCCATGGCCGGGATTTTAACAGCAGGCGCCGGAAATCGGTCAGAAACTGTGTTTTTGATTGTCCGGGGTCAATCTGTGAAAAAGCAGATCAGTGTCTGGCGGACGATATCTCCCCTCAGTTGAAGCTGTCGGTGGTCGAGATCATGAATCCGCAATGCGGCATCCGGTGAGGGGGGTTGCCCTGCCGGAAGCGATGGGCTATCCAGGTGCTCCGGATGATACTGGCAATGGCTGTTTTCAGGAAACAGGGCGGCGTAGGCAATGCCGGTTTCCACCAGGTCCTGGAAAAAGTGCGAGCCGTAGGACAGATCCGGCACCATATGGCCCGCCTTCTCCGACACTTCCACCAGGGCGGCTACGCCAGCAATGTCTGAAAAACGCACGGGAACCCCCAGCTCCGGGCTGGTAGTGCCCCAGCGTCCGGGGCCGATCAGCATTGTCGGGGTTTTGGATGAGCGGACATGCTCGCCCACCAGCCGGGCCACCTCGTAGCGCTGGGTGGTGCTGAGGGTGGCATAGATGGCCGCATCCACTCGAATCACACGCTGAATGGCAAGGTTGATATTGCCTCCCATAAAGTGGCCTTCCGTGCGGAACAGAATCCTTTCCTCTGGCACTCTGTCCGGAATAGGTACCGGCCCGGCTTCTCCCACGGTGGCCAGCGGCCGACATTGCACCAGATTGAAAGCCGGGTCGCCCTGTTCGTCCAGGTGCAGGGTGAATTCCACATCCACGGGGTGTCGATAGGCAGCTTCGAGTGTTTGTAGCAGATCGGATAACCTTGAAATGAAGGCCCCCTTTTGCACCAGTGGCCGGAACGTCAGGCGCCAGACCGGCCCCTTCAGCCCGATTTGTTCGGCACGTGTGGTGGCGGCCCGGTCCACTTCAGCCAGATGTTCCACAGGCAGGTCGGTTGTATTTTCCAGCACCTCACTGAGGGGGCGTGTTTCCAGCGCGCCTTGCTGGAGATCCAGTAGGTCCACCAGGTGTTGGGAGTATCGGTAGGACTCGTCCTGGTTGCGGAAGGGCTGCCGGTTGGGATGGTCCAGAGCCATCACACAGGCATGATCGCCTTCAATCCGGTCAACCGCCCGGGTGCCCAGCCCCATCACCAGCCTTACCATGCCGGCCTTCGGGTCCATGGTGCTATCCCAGGCAAATGTATTACGGGACACCCCAACTCCCGCGGCGTCCGGCAGGTAGTAACGGCCATGAAAGCGACCATTGACCCGCTGGATCAGCAAAGCCATGGGTTCTTCGCGCTGGTCCAGACCGCGCTGTTGCCGGTAGCGTAGAGCATCCTCGCTCATCGACGAGGCATAGACCTGCCGAATGGCATCTTCCAGAGCCTCCAGCCTTTGTTCCGGGGCGCCCTGGTTAACCAGGAACACACTGTCGTATTTTCCGGCAAAAGCATTGCCGAAACCGTCCTCCTGCAGACTCGAAGAGCGCACCAGAATGGGATACTGGCCATAATGATCCAGCAGCCGCTCCAGCTCGGAGCGGATTTCATCGGGGAACCGGCCCTCCTGTATGCCGTCTCTCAGCGCCGGGGCCTCTGTCAGATAGCCGGCTTTCGAGCGCTGGCGCATGATTGCCGGCCACAGTCCGTTGTGTACCAGAAAGGCGTAGTAGGCATCGGTTCCGAGATAGCAGGAGTCGTGTGGTTCCAGGTTCTGCTGCCACAGCTCCGGTGCTTCCTTGAGCAGGATATTGCGGGCAATCAACATGCCGGTAGCCTTGCCGCCTATGTAGCCACTGCCCACCAGCCGGCTGCGGATGCCCAGCAGGTCCTCCAGTGACAGGTAGCGCCGTGCCAGCGCCAGAATCTGTGGCTCCCGGCTGATCAGCACCTGTAACACCTGCTCCTGCAGGTCGGCAATGCAGTCTGCATCCTGTTCCGACAGTGCCCGGCTGGCTTCCTGGAACAGGCGGTCCCAGTAATCCAGCAGTGGCTGGCGATGCAGGTGTTCCAGCTCCAGGCTGGCCTGAAGCCGTGTGGCATCGCTGCTGTCCGTAATGGGTTGGAACTGGCCGTCCTGCTCCCGGTGGGGAAGGAACATGGTTGGGGATTGCCGGAGCCAGGCCTTGATGGGGTGAATCTGGACGTTCTCGCCATGTCGATGTATGTCGATCATGACCTGCGTGGTCTCGCGGATGCGGTCCAGGGTCATGCGGGAGTGCCGGTCCGGATGCAGGGCAAACCAGGCCACGGTGTCCAGTTCAAACAGGAGCGGGCACACGACCCGGAAGAAATTGCCCACCATGGCGTCGGTGGCCCATGCATTAAGCAGTTCGCTGAGACTGTCGCATACGTAAAACGCGCCCCGGCCATGCTGTTCAATCAGGTGCCAGACCCGGCTGGTAAAACTCTCAAATCCCCCGAGAGCATCGATCTCAATAGTGCGAACGGCGGGGTGCTGCTCGATGATTGGGGGATGCTGGCCGAAGCGGAGATATATGATCTGACGGCCAGTTTCGGCGGCGGCATCCAGGAAGGGGAACACGAAGCGACGATAATCGTTGAGGTCCGATACGCGCCAGACCACATTATCGCCAATGCGCAGGCCATCCAGAACCTCATCCAGTCCGGGCAGTCCGGTGGATACCCGGTCTGAGGACTGGAGAGGTTCTTTGCTGGTCATGGCAGGATCAGATGACGCCCATGGCGTTCATGGCCCTGGCAACACGCAGGAAACCATTGATGTTGGCACCCAGCACATAGTTGCCTTCCGCACCAAACTCGGCGGCGGTTTCATGACAGTTCTTGTGGATCTCGATCATGATTTCCTCAAGGCGCTTCTGGGTGTAGTCAAAGCTCCAGGAGTCGCGGCTGGCATTCTGTTGCATCTCCAGGGCAGAGGTTGCGACACCGCCGGCGTTGGCAGCCTTACCCGGGCCATAGGCGAGTCGGGCATTCTGGAAGATATCGATGCCTTCCGGCGTGGTGGGCATGTTGGCGCCTTCTGCCACTGCAATGCAGCCATTCTCGACCAGAGTCCTGGCGTCTTTGCCGTTGAGCTCGTTCTGGGTTGCGCAGGGCAGGGCCACGTCACAGGGCACGTTCCAGATATTGCCGCCCTCCACGTATTTCGCGTCTTTGTGGAACTCAGTGTAGGCACTGATGCGGCGACGCTCCACTTCTTTGATGCGTCTGAGGGTCTGCAGGTCGAGACCTTTCTCGTGCACGATGATGCCGCTGGAGTCGGAACAGGCAATGACTTTGGCGCCCAGTTCGTGGGCCTTTTCTATGGCGTAGATGGCCACGTTGCCAGAGCCGGAAACCACCACGGTTTTACCATCCAGGGAATCGCCCCGGGCTTTGAGCATTTCATGGGTGAAGAATACGGTGCCGTAACCGGTGGCTTCTGTACGGGCACGGCTGCCGCCCCACTCTAGCCCCTTGCCTGTCAGCACGCCGGACTCGTAACGGTTGGTGATGCGCTTGTACTGACCGAAGAGATAGCCGATCTCGCGGCCGCCCACGCCGATGTCGCCCGCCGGAACGTCGGTGTATTCGCCCAGATGGCGATACAGCTCAGTCATGAGACTCTGGCAGAAACGCATGATTTCGTCGTCGGACCGACCTTTCGGGTCAAAGTCACTACCGCCCTTGCCGCCACCGATAGGCAGTCCGGTCAGGGCGTTTTTAAAAATCTGCTCGAAGCCCAGGAACTTGATGATGCCCAGGTACACCGACGGATGGAACCGCATGCCGCCCTTGTAGGGCCCCAAAGCGCTGTTGAACTCAACCCGGAAGGCGCGGTTGATGTGGATCTCGCCACTGTCATCCTGCCAGGGCACCCGGAAAATAATCTGGCGCTCGGGCTCACAGATGCGCTGGATGATTTTTTTGTCGGCGAACTCGGGGTATTTCACGAGAACGGGGCCCAGGGTTTCCAGAACCTCATGGACGGCCTGATGGAATTCACTTTCACCGGGGTTGCGGTGGAGCACGTCCTGGAAGATCGGTTCCAGTTTTTCATCGAGTTTTACAGTCATGCCAGTCTGGCCCTTGGGATAAGCGTATTGAATGCCGCAAAAAAACGGCGAGCAAGAAAAAAGGGCCATGATTGCACCACAGAGGTGCGTATTTTGGCAAGGGAGTTCTTCGGGCCGCCAGGGCTCTCGTGTGGCCTACCTCCAAGTGGGTGCGGCATTGTGTCTCAAGCCAGACTGGGTTCCGCACCATACAATTCTCACCAGTGTTTCTGACCCCCAACGATGAATGCAGTAGCAAGGATCCACCCCCATGATAAAGAACCCTCTGGCACGTTGTATCAGCCTGGCTCTGGCTGGTTGTGCCGCCACCTCCCTTGCCTATGGGCAGAGTGACACAGAAGACGGCGCTTTGCTGATCCGGGTGACTGAAGGCCAGTCAGCTGAGGCGGCCCGGCTGTCCGAGGCGGCGGTTCAGTCTGAACCGGTTGAGCGTTTGTCTTCCAGCGCCTCGGTATCGCTGTCCCGTATGGGAGGACGGGGCCTGGAACCGGTGATCCGTGGCCAGAGTGAAGAGAGGGTGGATGTTTTGCTCGATGGTATGCGCGTTGAGGGGGCCTGTCCGAGCCGAATGGATCCTCCGACCAGTCGTCTGAGCACGGCACTGGCTCCCGTGCTCGACGTTCGCACCGGTAACCACACCCTGCGCTGGGGACCAGTCGCCGGCGGCCAGATCGTGTCGACCACAGCGGCGCCTTCCTTTGCTGATGACAACCGCACAACTGGACACCTGACTCTGGGCGGCTCCGATAATGGTGACGGCCGGCTGGTCAATGGCAGCGTGGCTGCAGGTGACAGGAACGCATACATACGCATGGCTGGCGGCCATGACCAGGCCGACGATTACGAAGACGGCGATGGCAGGGAAATTCGCAGCTCCTACGAAAATACCGAAGGTCGTCTGGATGCCGCCTGGACTGCGGATAATGGATTGTATATCAGGGGCATGACCAGCCGGCAGGAAGAGCGGGATGTCAGTTTTCCGGGCCGGGGTATGGATGCGCCGAAAACCGACACGGATCTGTATCGCCTGGAATTGGGTGGGCCGGTTGCTGATGGTGACTGGAACCTGATGACCTGGCAGGCGGATGTTGATCATGTAATGGACAACTTCAGCCTTCGCGAGCCGCCGGTGAAGATGGGGATGCCCATGAAAATGCTGACGGCCTCTGAAACACGTACCCAGGGTGTCCGGCTGACTCTGGATCAGCGGGCGAGTGATCGGACCGACTGGGCCTTTGGCGTTGATCACGAGACCAATGACTGGGATGCGACACTGAACAATGTGGGCAAGGGTATTGTGGTGTCATACCTGTGGCCCGACGTTAAGCGGGATCGCACAGGTGTGTTTTTTGAGCAGTTCACCCGTATCCAGCCAGGCCTGCAACTGGGTGGTGGTATCCGATACGACCGGGTGGAAATGGATGCAGCCAGGGCCCATCTTTCCGCAATGGGCGGGGCCAGTGCGTTGGACCGGTATGAAAGTGAGTATCAGACCACCAATACCGAGGCCGTGGACGATAACTTCAGTGGCTTCATAAGCAGCGAGTGGCGTTATGCTCCGGGCAGAAGCCTGGATGTTCTGGCAAGCCACAGTGTTCGCAGCCCGGGTGTGACGGAACGCTACGTCAACAAGAAGGATGAATGGGTTGGTAATCCGGGTCTGGATACAGAAAAGCACAACAAACTGCAGATCAGTGTCTCCGGTCGCGAAGGCAACTGGAGCTGGCGTCCGGCCCTATGGATGGATCAGGTGGATGACTACGTGCTGCGTTCGCAGGATCGCTACACCAATATCAGTGCGCGGCTGTTTGGCGTAGAGGGTGAGTTGGGCTGGGGTAATGGCCCCTGGAGCACCAGCAGCAAGCTGGCGTCTGTGCGTGGTGAGAACCGCGATGCCGACAAGCCTCTGCCCCGAATTCCACCGGTTCAGTTTATTCAGACTCTGGCGTGGACTCATCAGGGGCACTCCCTGGCAGCCGAGTGGCAAGTGGCGCGGCGACAGGATCGTATTGATGAAGAGTCAGACCTTGACCCCGGGACTTCTCCTGGCTACGGCGTATTCAACCTGTCCGGGACCCACCCTGTGATGGCGAACCTGAGTTTTACCTGGGCCCTGGACAATGTGTTCGATAAGACCTGGGCGCCCCACGTGAGTAAGTCCGATGCTTTGGGCGAGGAGTTCTTCAAGGTCAACGAGCCTGGCCGTACCGTTCGTGCAGCCCTCACGGCACGTTGGTAAATCATGATTATGGCGGTTACCCGCTGCTCATAGCCGGCGGGTGACATTCTGCCCCGGGTGGAACCAACTCCTCCACCCGGGGTTTTTTTGTCCTTACTCAATGTAAGATCAATGGCTCCCTGTTAAACTTCGATTAACGAATGGAATATTCTTATAACCTTTCTGCGAGGTCGGCATGCGTCATCCCGGTCGCCTTTTTGTCACCCTGTTGCTCCTGATGCCTGCTTTGGCTGCCGCGGAACTCGTCTTTGAACGAGTCGAGAGAAGCTCATTCCACGAAACCGTTCATCTGGATGGCGTCATTGAAGCCGTTCAGCAAAGCACCGTCTCGGCCCAGACAAGCGGTACGGTGCAAAGACTGCCATTTGACGTTGACGACTCGGTGGCCGCCGGTGACCTGATTGTCCAGCTCGAGGATAGTGAGCAACGCTCCCGGTTACGTCAGGCCGAGGCGGGGCTGGAAGAGGCGGAAGCCGTGCTCTCGGATGCGCGGCAACGATTTGAGCGCATCGAGGCGGTTCACGAGCGGGGGCTGGTTTCCCGCCAGGAGTTTGACCAGGCCCGCAACAATCTTGCTGCCGCCCAGGCAAGAGTGGAGCGCGCCAGAGGTGCGGTTTCCGAAGCACAGGAGCAGTTGTCCTACACCCGGGTGGTGGCGCCCTACGGCGGCATTCTTACCGAACGCCATGTGGAAGTGGGTGAGTCTGTAAACCCCGGTCAGCCTCTGCTCAGCGGGCTGTCCCTGGAGCAGCTCAGGGTTGTGGTCGACCTGCCACAGAAGTACGCAGAACTGGCGCGCACCGAGCGCCAGGCGATGGTTACCCTCACAGACGGCCGGGTGCTGGAAACCGGTGAAATGACGTTCTACCCCTACGCCGATCCACAAACCCATACCTTTCGGCTACGGATGCGCCTGAGTGAGCCTAACGGGTCCCTGTTTCCCGGCATGCTTGTGAAAGTCGGCGTTCCGGTGGCCAGCCGTGAGGCTCTCTGGGTGCCTGTGAGCAGCCTGATTCATCGCAGCGAACTGAGGGCGGTGTTTGTGCTTGATGATCAGGATCGGCCCCGGCTGCGTCAGGTGCGCACAGGGATTCGGGACAACGGCCGGCTTGAGATCCTCGCCGGACTCAGTGAGGGTGAGCGGGTGGTTAACAACCCTTCGGAGCTGGTCGGCAGCGACCGACTGAATCCTGTTATTGAGTCAGGCGGGGAGGCGAATCCGTGAGCCGGGACCTACCGCCTGTCGGCCCGTCTGGCGCCATCGCCCGTGTTTTCCAGAACAACCATCTGACGCCCCTGCTTGGCATTCTGGCGATTATTCTCGGTGTTCTGGCGGTGGTCGTTACTCCGAAAGAAGAAGAGCCCCAGATTGACGTCACCATGGCCGACATCATGGTGGCGTTTCCCGGCGCCAGTACCCGCGAGGTGGAAAGCGCCATAGCCACGCCGGCCGAGCAGGTGATGAGCGAAATCAAGGGCGTGGAGCATGTCTATTCGGTATCAAGGCAGGGGCAGGCGGTCATCACGGTCCAGTTCGAAGTGGGTATTCCACGACAGGAGGCGCTGGTCCGGCTTTATAACCAGGTCTATTCGAATCAGGACTGGCTGCCAGCCAACCTGGGCGCAACCCAGCCGTTGATCAAACCCAAGGGGATTGACGATGTGCCTGTCATGACTCTGACGCTCTATGATCCGGTTAATGGGCACACCGGTGAAGAACTTACCCGTCTTGCCCATATGCTGGAAGTCGCCCTCAAGCGGGTTCCGGGCACCCGGGACATCTACACCACCGGTGGCATCCCGGACCGGGTCGATATCCGCTTTGATCCTGCGTTGCTGGCAGGCTTCAATCTCACCGTTGAGGATATTCGTCACGCCCTGGCCGCTGCCAATGCCAGCAGCCAGGAGGCCCGGGTGACCCGGGATAATCTTTCTATTCCGGTTCAGGCCGGCACCCTGCTGGAGTCGGTCGGCGACGTCCGCCGCTTGGTGGTGGGCATGCATAATGGTGCGGCGGTTTACCTGGAGGATGTCGCCGACATCAGTCGGGGTGGTACCGTGCCTGACCAGAGCGTTATGACCGGTTTCGGGCCTGCCCAGGAAGACGGGACAGCGGGTCAGCCCGGTGACGTTTATCCTGCAGTCACCCTGGCGATCGCCAAAAAGCCCGGTGAAAACGCCGTCAATATCACCACAGCGATTGAAGAGCGACTGGAGCAGTTGCGCAATCGCGCATTACCAGAGGGCATAGAGGTTCTGGTCACCCGTGACTATGGTGTTACGGCCTCCCAGAAAGCCCGCAAGCTGATTACCGACCTGATCTCCGCCACCCTGTGCGTGGTGTTGCTGGTGCTTGCCGCCATGGGCTGGCGCCAGGCCCTGATAGTGGGGCTCGCTGTCCTGATTACCCTGCTGCTGACCCTGGTGTTTTCCTGGGCCTGGGGTTTTACCCTCAACCGGGTCTCACTGTTCGCGCTGATTTTCTCCATCGGCATACTGGTGGATGACGGCATCGTGATCACCGAGAACATCAACCGGCGGATCCGCAACTCCCGGTTGCCGGTGAAAGACATCATTCCACTGGCGGTAGACGAAGTGGGCACGCCTACCATCATGGCGAGCCTGACCATCATGGCGGCGCTGATTCCCATGGCGTTTGTCAGTGGCCTGATGGGCCCGTACATGAGTCCGATTCCGATCAATGCCTCTGCGGGTATGGTGCTGTCCCAGATTGTGGCCTTCGTAGTGGCGCCCTGGCTGGCGTTCCGGTTACTCAAGCACAAGAAAGGAGAGATGGCCGCAGAAGCGGATGAAGCCTCCAGTTCCGCAGACGGTGTCAGCCCATTGTCGCTGCGTATTTTCCAGACGGTACTGAGTCCTTTTCTGGGGGATCACCACTGGCGACGTCGACTGCTTGGGCTGGGCGTGGTTGGTCTTACCATTGCCGCAGCATCATTGCCGGTATTCCTGGCTGTCATCCTCAAAATGCTGCCGTTCGACAACAAATCCGAGTTGCAGGTGGTGGTGGATATGCCCGAGCGAACCCCGATGGAACAGACCCAGCGGGTGCTGATGGAAATGGGCCGCTATCTGGAAACGGTCGAGGAAGTGGCCAACTGGCAGACCTATGCCGGTACCGCCTCCCCCATCAACTTCAACGGACTGGTGCGACAGTATTATCTGCGCGGCGACCCCTATCAGGGCGATATTCAGATCAATCTGAGTCACGAGGACAATCGCGACCGCCAGTCCCACGACATTGCCCAGTCCCTTCGGGCACCGATGACGGAAATCGGCGACAGGTACGGTGCCAGCGTGAAGATCGTGGAAGTGCCGCCGGGGCCACCGGTTCTGTCGCCCGTGGTGGCCGAGATCTATGCGGTGAACGAATTCCGTCGGGCAGAACTGGCCCGCAATGTGGCCGAGGGCATGGCCGAGGTTGAGGGGCTGGTGGATATTGATACCACCCTGGAAGCTCCAACCCGGCAATGGGAAGTGGTCGTGGACCGGGATCGAGCTGCACGGCTGGGGGTTTCCCAGGCACAGGTGGTCAGCGCCTTGCAGACAGCCCTCGGTGGCAGCGGCGTCAGTTTTCTGCACGATGACCACGCCAAGTATCCTGTCCCCATCCGGGTGATACTGGACGAGGGCGACAAGGCCCAGCCATCGGTTCTGCTGTCCCTTAATGTGCGCAGCCGTAGTGGTAATCTTGTACCGCTGGCAAGTATTGCCGAGGTTCGGGAGGCAGACTGGATGGGAGCTATCTACCACAAGGATCTGCTGCCGGTAACCTATGTGACGGCGGATATGGCCGGTGATATTGATTCACCGCTTTATGGCATGTTTGCCATGGTGGATCGCCTGAAGCAGCAGGAGGGCGCGCCGGAACAGTACTTTATTGACCAGCCACCGCTGCCGGAAAAAGGTACCCTGAAGTGGGACGGCGAATGGCAGATTACCTACGAAACCTTCCGGGATATGGGCGCGGCCTACAGTGTGGGCATATTCATGATTTTCGTGCTGCTGGTGGCGCAGTTCCGTTCCTACATTCTGCCGCTGGTTATCATGGCGCCAATCCCGCTGACGCTGATCGGAATCATGCCCGGCCATGCCCTGTTGGGCCGTGAATTCACCGCGACCAGTATGATCGGCATGATTGCCCTCGCGGGCATCATCGTGCGCAATTCCATCCTGTTGGTGGTGTTTATCCGGCAACTGATCGATGAGGGTATGGAGCTGGACAGAGCCGTGGTTCTGGCCGGAGCAGTGCGCATAAAACCCATTGCCCTGACAGCGATTTCAGCGATGGTGGGTGCTTACTTCATACTGAACGATCCGATATTCAACGGTCTGGCTATTTCGCTGATCTTTGGTCTGGCCATGTCCACCCTGCTTACGGTCGTTGTGGTGCCATTGCTTTACTATACTCTTGCCCGTTGCCGATGGGTCTGATCAGGTCCGGGCTGCCGCAGCCGATACCGAGAGCGCGGGAACTATCTGGTTGCGACCGGATTCCTTGGCTGTGTAAAGGCGGGTATCTGCTTCGCGGACCAGGTCGCGCAGGGTGTCACCGTCGATCCCGAGTTCAGCCACGCCACCGCTGAGTGTCAGGCGAACCGCATTGCTGTTGATGGCAAGTGGAGTGGATGCGACCGCCAGACGGATTTTTTCAGCCACTTCCAGAGCCTGCTGGCTATTGGTGTTGCTAAGCAGGATGCCGAATTCCTCGCCCCCCAGCCGAGCTGGCAGATCAGTGGCGCGCAGGCACTCTCTGAAAATGCGGGCAACGTGTTGCAGTGCCAGGTCGCCGGTTTCGTGACCATGGTCGTCGTTAACGCTCTTGAAGTGGTCCAGGTCCAGGACCAGGACAGATACGGGTGTGCTGTATCGTTGCGCCCTGTTTTTTTCCCGTTCAAAAATATCGCTGAGCCGCGCACGGTTGGCGAGCCCGGTAAGCGGGTCGGTCTGTGCCATTTTCATGAGTCGGCGCTCGGACGTTTCGCGGGTGACTTCGTAAACATGTGAAAACACCAGGATGCAGAGAGAAATCACGGCAATGTTGGTAATCGGCAGGGCCTGCATCATTTCTGGCTGGTCCAGGTGCCTGTAGAGAAAAATGACCGCTGCGACTCCCATGTAGAAAACAGAAACCGCCAGCCCGAGACGGCGCCCCATCAGCAGGTGGGAGATAATGGGGATCAGCAACACCCATGCGTGTACAGCGGATGTAGCCCGGGGGGTGGCCATTGCAAACATCATGGCGGTAAAGAAGGGTATCAGGTAGGCAATGATCCATCGTTCCAGATGCCGGGTATGACGGATTGCCCGGTAAACGACGATGGAATAGACGCCCATTGCGACTTCAACGAGCGCAAGGGGGTAGCTGCCTTTGAGCAGGTTCATTGATGAGAACAGGATGGCGCCAATGATGGTCAGCACCAGCAGTGCCTTTAGTACCGCCTTGCGGTAAGGCCGTGCCAGTTCTTTCAGGGAATCTTTATAGCTATCCATGCTGTGAGGTCTTTGTCGGCGATGAACGGGCTGAGCCCGAGCCGTAATATGTGTAGACAAGATAAACACAAGAGAAGTGTGAATTAGATCAGGTTTTCGACAGAAAGTGATACCTATTAAGACTAAAGTTGTAGGTCTTTTTGCAATGATCCGGCATGCGTTATATTGACGCGCCATTCCTTGGCCGGATCCAAAACCGGGTTCGGGTTGTATAGTAAGAACCCAGACGCTATCCAGATTGACACACCGCAAGCGGCCAGAGAACCATGTCAAAACGAATTATTCCCATACTCATATTCGCACTCGGTGTTGCCGGCTTTATTCTGCTCAAGGTCACCCGGCCCGAACCAGAAGCAGTTAGCGCCCAGGAGCGCAGCTGGCTGATTGAGGTGATGATCGTCGAACCCGGAGTCCACACACCGGTGCTGTCTCTGTATGGCCAGCTTGTGGCACCTGAGCAGACAACGATTGCCGCGCCCCTGGCAGGGCGGATCGGGAGTCGACCGGTGCGGGAGGGGCAGCGTGTGACTGAGGGGGATCTCCTTGTCGCTCTGGATGAGGCTGATATCGGGCCGCTGGTAACCCGCGCCGAAGCAGAGGTCAAGGATCTCCAGGCCCAGTTGGCAGCGGAACAGGTGCGCCATGCGAACGACCGGGAGGCGCTAGAGGGAGAGAAGGCCATTCTGAGTAACGCCCGGCGGCAGTTTGAGAGAACTCAGTCTCTGGTCAGTCGCAACCTGTCTTCTCAGGAAGCGCTGGATGCTGCCTCTGATGCCCTGGCGCGCGCCCGTCTGACGGTTACGGCCCGGCAGCGGGCAGTGGACGAACACCCCTCCCGCGTGCAAAGCCTGGAAGCCCGGCTCGACGGGGCGCAGGCAAGCCTGGCTTCCGCGCGACGGGACGCCGAAAGAGCAACAGTGACAGCGCCATTCGATGGTGTCGTGACCGACATCAGGGTGGCGGAGGGTGATCGCGTGTCACCGAACGCGCAGCTACTTTCCGTCTACCCTGACCAGGGGCTGGAGCTCAGAGCCAGAGTTCCGGATGTTTTCCGGCAGGAGCTGCTGGATGCCCTGAATGCCGGTGAACATCTGCAGGCACTGACCGAAGACGGCCTGCACCGTTTTATCCTGTCCCGTTTCGCCGGCACCAGTGATCCTTCAGGCACTGAAGCAATTCTTACCCTGGACGGCGATGCCGGTGGCCTGCGCCCGGGTGGATTGCTTCCGGTCACTCTGGAAAGACCTCCACGAGAAGACGCCATCGCTATCCCTTACAGCGCCCTTTACGGCAGCGACAGCGTGTACCGGATGACCGATGACTTCCGCATGCAGCGTGTCACGGTGAAGCGCCTGGGGGAGGCAAATGACGCCAACGGTGGGCGCCAGGTTCTGGTATCGGCTGAGGACCTGGAAGCGGGGGATGCCCTGATTACGACTCATCTGCCCAATGCCATGAGCGGTTTGAAGGTGGAGCTGGCGGAAACCGGGCCGGAGGCCGGCGAATGAGGCGCCGCAGGGGGGTGATCGGTTTTTTTGTTCACCATCGGGTAGCTGCCAACCTGGTGATGCTGGTGATGCTGCTTGGCGGCACCCTGGCGCTGACCCGTATGAACATCCAGTTCTTTCCCAACTTTGCCCTGGATATTGTCAGCGTACGGGTGGTGTGGAGCGGCGCTTCCGCGGAGGATGTGGAGCAGGGCATCACCAATCCCCTGGAGCAGCGTCTTCGCAGTGTTCAGGGGCTGAAGAAGATGACTTCCACCTCGGCCCAGGGGATATCGTCGATCACCCTGGAGTTCACCGAGAATACCAACCCGATCCAGGCACTGGATGATGTGCGGCAGCAGGTGGATGAATTCACCAACCTGCCGGCGGAGGCGGAAGAGCCGCAGGTGACCCGGTTTGAGCGATACGAACCGGTTGGCCGATTGCTGATCTACGGCGACATGGACCGCTCCGAGTTGCGTCAGCTGGCTTACCGGTTTGAGGACGAACTGCTGTCGCGGGGCATTGACCGGGTGTCCATCCGGGGGTTGCCGGAGCAACAGATCAGCATTGATGTGCCTGTCGAACGCCTGGAAGCCCTGGGCCTGTCCCTGGACCAGATTGCCGAGCGCGTGGGGTCAGTTTCCCGTGACCTGCCCGCCGGCATGATGGGGCAACAGGATGCCACCCGTGAGCTGCGGTCGGTTGAGCAGCGCCGCAGCCCACAGGCCTTCGAAACCATACCGGTTCTCAGTGATGAACGCACCCGGTTGCGCCTGGGCGACATCGCCATCATTCGCCAGGAATCCCGGGAAAGCCAGGTCAAGCTTACCCGTGATGGCCATCCAGCGGTGGAGTTGCAGCTCCAGCGAGCGGAGGATGGCAATTCCCTGGATGCCGCAGGTGTGCTCGAGAGCTGGCTTGCAGATACCCGGCCCGTGCTGCCGCCCTCGGTTGAACTGGAGGTCTACGATGAGACCTGGCAACTATTGGACGACCGTATTTCCCTGCTGATCAAGAACGGTATGGGTGGTCTGGTCCTGGTCATTATCCTGCTTTACCTGTTCCTGCCGGGGCGTGTGGCGATGTGGGTGGCCATTGGGATACCGACCGCCTTTCTGGCGGCACTGGCAGTGCTCTGGGGAATTGGCGGCTCCATTAACATGATTTCCCTGTTTGCGCTGATCATGGCGCTGGGGGTCATCGTGGACGATGCCATTGTGGTGGGGGAGGACGCCGATGCTCATGCCCGCATGGGTGAGGAGTCGATCTATGCCTCGGAAGGAGCCGCCAAGCGGATGGTCTGGCCGGTCCTGGCGTCCTCACTCACCACCGTGGCCGCTTTCATGCCTCTGTTGGTGGTAGGGGGTGTGATTGGCAACATCCTTGGGGATATTCCCCTGGTGATGATCTGTGTGTTGATTGCCTCGTTAATGGAGTGCTTTATCGTACTGCCGGCTCACCTGCGCCATGCTTTCACTCCCGGTAAGAACAAACGGGCACAGGCAGGGCCGGTGGAACGTCTGCGCAAACGGTTTGAAACAGGCTTTGACCGCTTCCGCGAAGGCCCCTTCCGCAGAGCGTCCCGTTACACCCTTCAGCACCGCGGTATCACCCTGGCTTCAGCGTTGGCGGTGGCCCTGGTGACGGTGGGCCTGCTGGTCGGCGGCCGGTTGGGGTTCAATTTCTTTCCTACCCCGGAGCCTTCTGTGCTTTATGCCAATGCCAGTTTCGTGGCCGGTACCAACCGGGAAACGGTGGACGATTTCGTCGCTGAGATGCAACGGGCGCTGAACGAAACCGAGAAAGCGCTGGGCGGTGACCTGATCCTGCACGCTGTCGCCAATCATGGCACTACCCAGGGTGCGGAGGGCACCACGCGCACCGGCGATGAGCTTGGGTCCATCATGGTGGAGCTGGTGCCCTCGGACCGTCGCCCGGTTCGCAACCCTGAATTCATCACCGCCTGGCGGGATCGACTGAACCGGCCAGCCGGCCTCGATAATCTGACCATTTCCGAGCGCCAGTCCGGTCCCCCGGGCCGGGATGTCAACGTGCGACTCACGGGAGAGGATGCCTTAAGCCTCAAGAAGGCTGCGGAAACTCTCAATGAGTCACTGCGCACCCTGCCCGGCGTGCTGGATACCGAGGATGACATGCCCTGGGGGCGGGAACAGCTCATCTACCAGGTCAGCGCCTATGGTGAGGCATTGGGCCTGGCCACGGACGACCTTGGCCGTCAGTTGCGGGCCGCCTTTGATGGCCGTATTGCGCAGATCTACCAGGACGGGCGGGATGAAGTGGAAGTGCGGGTGCAGTTACCCCGCGAGCAACGGGAAAGCATGGAGACCCTCTCACGGCTGACGGTGCGGGTGCCTGACGGACGCTTCGTTCCGCTGACCCAGGTCATGAACCTGGACCATCGCCAGGGCTTCCAGGCCCTGCGACATGCTGAAGGAGAGCTGGCGGTAGAAGTCACCGCTTCCCTGAATACCCGTATCAGTACCTCAGACCAGATCATCGCCAGCCTGGAGGAAAACGTGCTGCCCTCACTGGCCGGTCAGTACAACCTGCGATACAGCTTCGAGGGGCGGGCCGCCGACCAGAGAGAAACCATGGATGACATGAAAACCGGCCTGATCATCGGCCTCGGCCTGATGTATGTGGTGCTGGCCTGGGTGTTCGCTTCCTGGAGCATGCCGGTGATCGTGATGGCCATTATTCCCTTCGCGCTGGTGGGGGCGCTTATCGGCCACTGGTTGATGGGGTTGCAGCTGACCATTCTCTCGTTGTTCGGGCTGTTTGGTCTGTCCGGCATTGTGGTAAACAATGCCATTATCCTGGTTGCCTTCTACAACCAGCAGCGACAGAAGGGCCTTGGTATTACCGATGCGCTCAACGAGGCGGCGGTGCAGCGGGTGCGTGCAGTGCTGCTGACCTCCCTGACCACCATCGGTGGACTGCTTCCCCTGCTGTTCGAAACCTCACTGCAGGCCCAGTTCCTGATTCCGATGGCCACCTCCATTGCCTTTGGCCTTGCATTGTCCACCTTGCTGGTGCTGGCGGTGATTCCGGCGCTGCTGTCCTACCTTGAGCAGTTCCGGGAGTGGCGGGCTTACCGCCGGGGCGAGGAACCTGAGCCCACGATCCAGCGGAGTGTCTGATGTCGAGTCCGGTGCTGAGTGTCGAAAGGTTGAGCAGAGCGTTTACTAGCGGTAGGCAGCGGGTATCAGTGCTCAGTGGTCTGACATTGAGCGTCTTCCCGGGCGAGTCCCTGGCGGTTGTCGGGCGTTCAGGGTCGGGCAAGAGCACCCTGCTGAATCTTCTGTGCGGTTTGCAGGTGCCCGATGAGGGGCGCATCACGGTCATGGGCGAATCGTTCGATGGAATTGATAATAACGACATCGACGCACGGTGGGCGGAGCTGCGCAGGCGATCCATCGGTGTGGTGTTTCAGGAAGCGAACCTGATGCCAGCCCTGTCACTGGTGGATAATGTGCGCCTGCGGGCGAATCTGGCTGGCCGTGGGGCCGGTGGCGAGCGTGGCTGGCTGGAACGTCTCGGGGTGGGCGCCGAAGCGGATCGCTATCCGGACCAGGTTTCCGGCGGCCAGGCCCAGCGTGCCGCACTGGCCATGGTGTTTGCCATGTCGCCAGCGCTGATCCTGGCGGATGAGCCCACTGGCAGCCTTGATCGTCAGACCGCCGACGAGGTGGCCGACTGTCTGTTTGCGATGCAACGTGATACCGGGTGTGCCCTGGTACTTGCCACCCACGATACCGGGCTGGCTTCCCGCTGTGACCATCTGCTTGATCTCAGTGCTTCCACCGCCCGTGGCACCGGTTAATCCATGATGCTGGTGCGGGCCTTCGTCAGCCATTATCGCCGCCATCCTTTCCAGCTTGCGGCGTTGGCGGTGATGATTGTGCTGGCCACCATGCTCTGGACCGGTGTTACCCTGCTAACCGAACAGGCCCGACATAGTCTGTTTCAGAGTGAGGAAGCGGTAGCGGCCCAAGTCCATGTGGTTCGCGCCGATGGCCAGCGGGTCAGTGTTGATGACTTTGTCGATCTGCGTATGGCTGGCCTGTGCGTTGCACCCTGGCTGGAAATCCAGCGCCCGCCGCCGGAGGGACGGGTGATCGGTATCGATCCCCTGGCCATGGGTTGTTTTGGGGAATCCGCTCCAGGTGGGGCCACTGGTTCATTGGACGGCTCACCGTTTGTTGATATCAGCGACGCCATAAGGCTCTCCCGCGAGGGATACGAAAGCCGGCTATACCTGCTGGCGGCGAACGAGAGTGTGGCGCTGCCAGAAGGATACGCCCTGCGCGCGTTTTCGTTGGCGCCGGAAACCGGCGAGCTGGCGGACAGCTTCCTGCTTAATCTGGATGCCCTGAGCCTGCTGGTGCTATTGATCACCGGATTGCTGGTACGCAGTGTCCATCGCCTCGGAGTCGCTCAGCGCCGGCAGAGCTTTGAATTGTTGTACCGCTTTGGTGTGCCCCGCCGTCGGGTCCAGCAGTTGCTGGCACTGGAGCTGGTGGTGCTGTCCGGTTTTTGTGTGGTTCCGGGACTCTGGTTGGGAACACAGCTTGCCGCAATGCTGGGGGGTGGGTTTGGACAGGCTCTCGACAGCCTGTTTGATGTCACTCTCTACGCAGGCTCCGCAGCATCTTTGCCGTGGCAGGCCGCCGCGGTCATGCTGTTGCTGGTGCTGACTGCTTGCCTGGTGGACTGGCTGGTTCCACAGCGTTGGCAGGGTGTCATCAGCTCCCGTCATGGGCGAGTGATTGCAGCCCTGGTTCTGTTTGTCGGGCTGGCGACTGTAGCGCTGGCGGTGGATCTGGCCTGGGCCTTTGCTGGCACGGCGCTGGTTTTCGCCGGTGCCGGCTGGCTCACTCCGGGATTACTGGCACTGGCGGCGCAGACGCTGTCCGAGCGTGCCGCTCTGGATGGAACCGGCCCACTGGCACGCTGGCGGCGCCGGGAGCTGGCGGCCATGTTCCGGCATCTGGCGCTGCCGGTGGTGGCGCTGCAGTTCGCCATGGCAACCGTGCTGGCGGTTCAGGCACTGGTGACAACGTTCGAGAGCACCTTCGAGGAATGGCTGGCTCAGCGTCTGGAGGCAGAGTTCTATGTCGAGGTGCCACGGGGCGCGGATGCGAGCCTGGCGGCAGAGCGGTTGCAGGAACTTGAAGGCATCGGTCCATGGCACCGTGTTGCCCGTGGTGAGGCACGGATCAGGGCAGGTGAGCCGGGCAAGGATGCTGAGCCGGAAAGCGATCAGGTTCCGGCGGATCTGTTCGCTCTGACACCCGTCAGTGATCTGGTGAGGGACTGGTCCCTGCTGGCCAGTAGCGGCAGGCCCTGGGAAAAACTTGAGCAGGGCGGAGTGATGATCAATGAACAGCTTGCCCGACGGCACCAGCTTGGAGTGGGTGACACGTTAAAGATCGGCATAGGCGGTACTTCAACCGAAGCGAATGTGGTGGCCATCTATGCGGACTATGGCCGCCCGGCGGGGGAGGTGATGGTCTCCGGGGCTGCATTGCCGGAGAATTTCAGCCCCGGTTTCGAGAGCTTTTCGGTGAATCCCGGCGACCTGACCATGGCTGACATCAGCGAACAGCTGGCGGATGTCTGGAATATATCCGAGGTGACGATAAGGGATAACGCCAGCATCCGCGCCCTGGCCTCGCAGGTGTTCGATCAGACTTTCCTGCTGACCCGCGCCATCAGCCTTCTGACACTGGTGCTGGCTGCAGTTGCCCTGCTGATCATGAGCTGGGTCTTCTTCACCACCCGGGCCTGGTATTTCCAGCTCCTGAGTATCTGGGGGCTGCCGGCGCGAGTGGTCAGGGGGCAGCTCCGGCGCCTGTCGGTCCTGCTCACACTGGCGGTGACTCTTGCCGCCCTGCCGTTGGGTATCTGGCTGACCTGGGTGCTGGTCAGCCGCATCAATCCGCTTGCCTTTGGCTGGTCGTTACCCATGGAACTGTATCCCCAGTTCTGGCTGGAACTCGGTGTGGTAGCGGCGGCAACAGGCATGGTTGTTGCGCACCTGATGCGCAGGCAGCTGGTGCACAGGGCAGACAGAAAGCAGGTGGAGACATGAGAACGCATACCGGCTTCATTGCACTGTTGGTTGCTGCGGCGTTCACCGGTTGCTCTGATTCGGCACCAGAGACCGGCTTCGCGGGCCTGGCTCAGTATGCAGGGGAGGCGGACGGTTCCGGGTTCCTGCAGCCGCAGCCCGGTGATACCCTGAATTTCCCCGAAGACTGGGGTCCCCACCCGCAGCACCGCATCGAGTGGTGGTATCTGACGGCCAATCTGACAACAGCGGATGGTAGCCCGCTGGGCGTGCAGTGGACCCAGTTCCGTCAGGCGTTGCAGCCCCGGCCGATTGAAAGTGATCCTCCCGATCCGGAAACCTGGCCGCTGGACGCTGCCTGGATGGCCCACGGGGCAGTGTCATTTGAGGGCGACCACTGGTTCGTCGAAAAGCTTGCCCGGGGCGATGTGGGTCATGCCGGCGCCACGGCGGAGCCATTCCGGGTGTGGCTGGATGACTGGCGGCTGGAAGCATTGCCGGGATCCGCGGAGTGGCGCTTGCAGGTGGAAGGGGATGGCTGGTCCTATGACCTGCGGCTGGGTAACACAGGGGGTGTGGTAGCTCACGGCGAGGAGGGCTTCAGCGCCAAGTCAGCCAGCGGTGACGGCTCCATGTATTTCAGTCTGGTGGATTTACAGGTTGATGGAACGGTGACGCTGGGGGAAAAGACCCTGGACGTGTCCGGCAAGGGCTGGTTTGACCGGGAATGGAGCAGCCAGTTTCTCAAGACCGGTCAACAGGGCTGGGACTGGTTTGCCCTGCACCTGGAAGACGGCCAGAAGCTGATGGCGTTTCGGCTGTTGGAAGACGACGACACCTATCTGTCCGGCAGCTGGATTAATACCAGCGGCGTGGTCGAGGTGCTGGGCAATGACGAACTGACCCTGACCGCAGTCAACTGGAAAAAAACGCAGCAGGGCAGGGTGCCAGTGACCTGGCGACTGACCATTCCGTCCCGTGAGGTGGACCTGACCATCAAGGCGCCACCGGGTACTTACTGGAACCTCGGCCTTTACCCATACTGGGAAAGCCCGGTGTCGGTAACCGGGTCCCATGAAGGCGTGGGCTATATGGAACTGACCGGATACAGTCATTAAGCACTGTATCCGGCCTTCCCTGATGTCCCAGAGACTGAAAACAGTTACTCCATCGACGTGGCGCCAATGCGGTGGATACTGACATCCGCGCCGTTGAACTCTTCTTCATCAGTCAGACGCAGGCCAGAGATGGCACTGACAATGCCATAGACAATCAGGCCGCCCGCAAAGGCCACCACAACGCCGGCAATGGCGCCGATGATCTGGGACATCAGGCTCACGCCGCCCAGGCCGCCAAGGGCTTCCTGACCAAAGATACCGGCCGCGATGGCACCCCATACACCACAGACACCGTGCAGTGGCCAGACACCCAGTACGTCGTCCAGGCGTTCGATTCGGTCCTGGGCCCATTCAAACATGTATACGAAGATGGCACCGGCAATGCCACCGGTAATAAGCGCACCAACCGGGTGCATCAGGTCCGAACCGGCGCATACTGCCACCAGGCCAGCCAGCGGCCCGTTGTGAATAAAGCCCGGGTCCTTGCGGCCCACCAGCATGGCCACCAGAACGCCGCCAACCATGGCCATGAGGCTGTTCACCGCCACCAGACCGCTGATGCCGTCAAGTGTCTGGGCCGACATCACGTTAAAACCGAACCAGCCCACAGTCAGAATCCAGGCGCCCAGGGCGAGGAAGGGAATGTTGGAAGGCGCAAACGCCACCACCCGACCGTTGCGATAGCGTCCGTTACGGGCACCCAGCAACAGTACCGCCGCAAGTGCGATCCAGCCGCCAACGGCGTGCACTACAACGGAGCCGGCGAAGTCATGGAACGCTGCACCAAACTGGCTCTCCAGCCAGGACTGGAAGCCGTAATTGCCGTTCCAGATCATGCCTTCAAAAAACGGGTACACGAACGCCACGATCAGGCCCGAGGCAATCAGCATGGGGTAGAACTTTGCGCGCTCGGCAATGCCGCCTGAAACAATGGCAGGTATGGCGGCGGCGAAGGTCATCAGGAAAAAGAACTTGACCAGATCGTAGCCATTGGCGGCGGTCAGCTCTGACGCGCCGGCCATGAAGTGGCTGCCGTAGGCGATGTAGTAGCCGACGAAGAAATAGGCAACAGCGGAGATGCCGAAGTCGGTCATGATCTTTACCAGCGCATTTACCTGGTTCTTGTGGCGTACCGTACCTACTTCCAGGAAGGCGAAGCCGGCGTGCATGGCCAGTACCATGATGGCACCGATAAGAATGAACAGCGTGTTGGCGCTTTCGGTCAGGGTGTGTACTGCACTCGTGATATCCACGGGTTGGTTGCTCCTGATTTTCTGGTTTTATCCACCGGTCACGGGCGGGTTGTGCATTGATAGCGTGCACAATAAGCAAGGAGTGTTCCGGATTGAGGCAATGCCAGGACTGAGAATGGATTAGGTAATTCTTTTGCCCAAAAGATGGGCATTCGTGGGTGCTCTGAGGGGAGTTGGTGCCTATAAATGGTGCACGGGAAGTGGAAACGCACCAATGTGGTGGGCTGTCAAAGCAGGCTGCTGTTTAGTCAATCGCTATTCGTAGGCGTTTGTGTCGCTGTTTCGTGATCTTTCCAGGCAGCGTAGCGAATCAGGTCGGATTCCACCATGGCCAGGCATGCGGCGACCACGCCAGCGTCATCCAGGAAACCGATGCCCAGCAGCACGTCAGGAATCAGGTCCAGGGGATTAAGGACGTAGATCAGTGCACCGGCAATGGCGGCGATACTCTTCCATGGTACGTTGCGATAGTTGCCCTGCCAGTAGTCCCGCAGCATGGCAAACATCAGGCGGATATCCGTGCCGAACCGCCGCAGTTTGCCGCTGTTCCTGACTTTGTCCTCTATGGCTTTCTGGCGGGCGAGCAGGTCCGCCACATCGTCGCCGTGGACCTTGCTGGCTTCGGTCTTCAATTGTTCGTTTGCCTTGCGATCACTGAACGTTGCCATAGGCTGTTTCCCGTATTGAGTAGCCGTGCAGTTTCCATGATCCACTAAGCCGGTGACAAAGCCAAGAGGGTTTGCAGAAGGCTTCGTAATCACGGTTATACTGGTTGCATGGCTGATTTCATCAAGCACAATTCCACGTCTTTTCCCGATGCTCTGTTGTGCGAGGCCCGCGGGCTTGAACTACTGGCAGAGACTCTCAGGCTGGCCGGTGTCAGCAAGTTGCGTGTTCCGGACGTGAAGTCCGTGTCACAGCGGGAACTGGTGATTCCCCGTATAAACCCCGGCCCTGCAAGCGAGGACGCCATGGTGGCCCTGGGTGAGGGACTGGCCCGGATGCATGCCATCCGTCAGCCGCACTACGGTTTTGATAGTGACAATATGATCGGTTTGTCACCACAGAAAAATCGCCTGACAGACGACTGGGGCGACTTCTTTCTGGAAAACCGCCTGCGGGTGCAGGTAAGCATGATCCGCGATCGGCAGGTACGGGAAGAGTTCGAGGCCGTGCTTGCAGGCAGCAGCGCCGCTCTCAGACAATTCCTGAACGAGCACTGTGAGCAGTCCAGCCTGCTCCATGGCGACCTGTGGTCCGGTAACGTGCTATTCGACAACTCCGGCCCCTGGCTGATTGACCCTGCGGTCTATTATGGTGATCGGGAAGCGGACATTGCCATGACGGAACTGTTTGGTGGTTTTTCAACGGCCTTCTATCGCGCCTATGACCGGGTTTATCCAAGAACCGGGGTCTACAACACCAAGCGTTCCGTCTATAACCTCTATCATACCCTCAATCACTATAATCTCTTCGGAGCGTCCTACCTCGATGCCTGTCAGCGAAATCTGAGGGTGTTTGAAGCGATGTGAGGGTGGCGGCTACCACCGGGCCTTGTCCCACATCTCCGGGTTCGCCCAGTTATCCGGATTATTCCACGCCCGTTTGTGGTTATAGTTATCGATATTGTAGGTATAGAGCGTCGACGTTTTGCCATTATTAGTCAGCTCAGCCTGACGGCGAAAGCCCAGGGCGATAAAGTCGGTAAAACTCCAGCCCCCGTCAGATTCCACCAACACCGCAATCTGGTGCGTGCCATAGTTTCTCAGTTGGCCCAGAAGAAGCTCACCCTCGTCCCGCGGAAGTTGTTCAAGCACGCCGGTAACCAGTGCCAGGTCCTGAACTTCTGGCAGGGGGAATGCGGTACTGAGGGTGGTTTCTGACAGGGTCGTCAGGCGTGTGGTGTCATTGTGTAACTGCCAGAGCCTTCCCACCTCTTCTGCCAGGTTACCGCAAACCAGCAGTGTATTTGGCTCGATAGCGTCCACTATGCGAGCGACGGCCTGATGGGGCGTAGTCATAAGACGGTCCGGGTCGGATTTAAAGGCCAGTATCCCATTGGCCACTGCGCAAAGGCAATAAGTCGAGCATTCAGGGAGTTGCATTAGCTTCCGGCACAAGTCCACCGCATCCGGTTGGCCCGAATATCCAGCTTACATGTCATTTCGGGCAACCATATTCGGAAAGCTCTCTGGTATTACTGTTGTGCGAGGTGACAGATCCCGTACCGGATTTGATTGGTGTTTTTCAACTGCATTAATCAATGCCCGAAAACAAACGTGACTGTCAGTAACAAAAAACAAAACAAAATCTGTCGCTGTGAAGGCGATATATCGTTAGGTTGAAATCAAATAAAAGACAAATATAAGGAATCCAGCCATGAGCATCAAAGATTTACCAGTCCGCGTTGCAGCCCACATTCAGGTCAGGAAATTGTCACTCAAGTCGAAGCAGAAAGGCGCTTCCGCACTTGAATACATTGTTCTTGCCGGTGCGATAGCCGTCGTTATTGCGATTGCTGCTGCCGCGTTCGGCGACGATGTGAGCGGTTTCTTCGACACACTGTTGAATGACCTCACTGGCTCTGGCGGGGCCTGATTAGAGCACAGCTCCCGGGACTGGAGGGCCGTCTTGATGAGATCGGAAAAGGGGGCAATAGCCCTGGAGTTTCTGTTCCTCTTTCCGCTGGTGATAGCCATGTTATATGCGGCGGCGGCCTACGGCATGCTCTTCTTCGGGAAATACGAAATGCAGAGTGTTGTGGATCAGGCCGCTTCGTCCGCATTGCGGGTGGATCGATCCCGCCTCTCGGAAAACGATCTTTCCAGCCAGATCGTGGCCACGGCCAAAGCGACTCTGGAACAGGGCTGGGCATCAAAATCCGAGAGTCTGACGTCCGGAACGGATTCCCGGGATTGCGAGGTGGTTGACTCAGCCGGCATCAGTTTCCTGACCTGCGTCATATCCCGCAATAATCAGGAAGCGCCCATGGTGCCGCAGTTGACGTTCGGTTTTCTGGGCAAGTTTCCCCCCATGCCCGACGCCATGCGTGCGGAAGCAACCATGGCCTTCTAGTTCTGTTAACAGGGCACAAGAATGAATAAAAGACTGATATACGCACTTCCGGCAACGGTACTGGCGTTGGTGGCTCTTGGCCTTGCCATCGTTGGTCTTCTGTCGGCAAAGGGTCAGCCTGACAAACCGACACAGAATCCCGTGGCCGCGGCGGAACAGGTGCCCGAGAGACCGGAATATCGCTATCTGGTGGCCATAGAGGCCCTGTCTCCCGGGGACACGATGGAAAAAGACGGCTTTGTTTCGGTGTCGTCCCTGGATCCTGTCCCTGATGCCATTCGTGCCGATGACGCCCCTTTCGGACAGACCATCAAGACCTCGCTGGCGGCCGGCCAGACCCTGACCGAAGCAAACATGCGAAATGACAGTGTGTTGGAAACCCTGGTCCCGCAGGACCATAAGGCCATGGCCGTTGCCGTGGACGAAGTGTCGGGTGTGGGCGGCCTGTTGCGGCCCGGTGACCGGGTGGACGTGACTGCGTCATTTCGTCGGGCTGACAACGACAGACCCGCAGCCCTGAAGCTGTTGAGTAATGTGCTGGTTCTGGCGGTCAGGGGCGTTCCCTATAACGGTGAAGCAGGGGAGGACAATGACCCCCGCCGCAACAATACGGTGGTGTTATCCGTTCCGGAAGCGAAAGTATCGCGGTTGTTGCTCGCTTCCAGTGAAGGCAGTGTGCGGCTTGTGGCGGTCTCTCCCAGGCAGGAGGTAGCAGAACAGGCAGAGGAAGAGGATTCCACAATCAAGGCCGTCTACCTGGAAGATCTGTTCCCGGCACCACCCAAGCCCGCGCCTACCCGGCGCACTGCGCCACCACCTTCTACCCGCGTACAGGTTTTTGAAGGAACCCAATCAAGGAGTGTTTATGTACGGTAAACCGATCGCCGTATGGTTAGTGGCGCTGCTGGTGAGTGGCATTGCGGTGGTCCTGCCCGCCGCGGCTCATGGCGATGAGATGGCGGACGGCGCTCCGATCAAGCTGGGTAACGGTGAACAGAAGGTGCTGAGATTTCCGGATGTGCTTTCGAAGGTGGCAACGTCTGACCCTGAGGTGGCCGGTGTGTCGGTTTCTGAAGAAAAGGAATTGTTGCTGACCGCCAAATCACAGGGCACAGCGACTCTGTCCGTCTGGCTCAAGGGCCGTTCTGAGCCCTTGCGTTCCGTCGTTGTGGTTGCATCCACCCTGGGGGAAAAGCTGCCGTTCGGAACCCAGGTGCAGACGGATATCCGCATTGTGGAAGTGAACCGCAGTGAATTGAATGAACTGGGAATGTACTACTCCAAACTGTTTGATGGCGGCCGTTTTGAGGCGTCTTTTGCGGGAACAGGCAGGGCTGCACCCATACCCGGAAGGGGCCAGGCGATCACCTCCAGTGGCTTCAGTTTTTTCCGGTTTGGCGAAAACTCTCTCAGCATCATTAATGCCCTGGAGTCCGGCGGTTTTGCTTACACCCTGGCGGAGCCTTCACTGGTCACCCTGAGTGGCCAGAGCGCCACTTTTCTCTCGGGCGGTGAGTTCCCGATTCCGGTGCGCAGTGACGACAGCGGTGTTCAGGTGGAGTTCAAGGAATTCGGTGTCAGCCTGAGCCTGACGCCAACGGTGGTTGGCGAAGATCAGATTATTCTGCGGGTTGCGCCGGAGGTCAGTGATCTGGATGAAACGGCGGGTGTAACCGCCAATGGCATCACCATTCCCGGTTTGCGGGTTCGTCGCACTGAAACCACCGTTGCCATGGGGTCTGGTGAGACCTTCATTATCAGTGGTCTGGTAAGCCGCAATACCTTCAATAACAGCGACCGCGTTCCCGGGTTGGGCAATCTGCCGATACTGGGTGCATTGTTCCGTTCAGACCGGGTATCACGTGAAGATCGTGAGCTGATCATGGTGGTAACGCCCCGTCTGGTCAGCCCTGGCAAGCAGGGTGGTGGCAAGCTGGAAACCATCGGCCGCGACTATCATCGCAGCAGCACCGGGTGGCTGGACATGGCGACGGACGCCAGCCCCGGCGAGCGCCCCATCAAACACGGACTGAGCTGGTAATCCTATGAACAGAGACGACATTCTGGTGTGTGTGGCGGACGATATTGGCATCCGGACCTGGCTGGAGCGCGCGCTGGACGGCATGTGGCCGGTGGAGTTTGTTGCTTCATCTGACCTCTCCCGTGTCAGCCGGCTTGTGGAAGCCACCGGTAGTCGTTTCGTGATGGTGGCGGCGGATGAAAATGACGCTGAGAAAGCCCTCAGAATCATCAGTGCTCTCACCAAATCCCGTGAAGACCTGGCCGTAGTTTCACTGGCCCGTCGGGTGAATCAGGATTTCCTGCTACGGAGCATGCGTGCTGGCGCACGGGACTGTTTTATCGTCAGCAGCGACGGTGAAGAACTCCGTAGTCGAATCCAGCAATTCCTGCAGGCCACACCCGTAGAGGTGGCGGCTGATTCCCGGCCGGCAAATGCCCGGAACAAGATTACGCTGGTGACCAGCTCCAGCCCGGTGGTGGATACACGGTTTTTCGCGCAGAACCTGGCCTTTACCACCAATAAGCTGTTTCCGGAGGCCCGCATTCTTGCTCTTGATACCTCGTCAACGGATCGGCATGCCTTCTACCTGGACAGTAATAACCGGGTCACTCTGGAAAGTCTGTTGCAGAACCCGGAATCACTTGACCAGGCAATGATCGAGACTGCCCTGGAGGAGTACGCTCCGAACCTGCGTTTACTGGCCGGCAATCTGTCGCCTGAGGCCCTCGGTGATGATCGCAACGCGGACCTGTTCATTGCCGTCAGCCAGTTGATGAGCATGTTCGACTACATCGTCGTCAACGTGGATCCGGTGGTTGCCGACTTCTGGGTCAGTGCGGTAGGGCTACATGCCAAAGATCTGGTGATGGTTATTCAACCTATTGTCGAACAGGCCCACGAGGCGCGCCGGCAACTGGATGGCTGGCGCGATCATCTGGCCAGGGACTGTCGTAAATCGCTGGTCCTCGACTGTTATGAGAAGAAAGGCTCCCCCGCACTGGGTGAGCTGGAGCGGGCGGTTGGCGTGGATTATATGGGCAACCTGCCCCTGGACTGGACCAGCCGGCTGATGTCCATCAACGCCGGTATACCCTTGCATAAGCTGCCCCAGAGAAGCCAGTACCAGAAACAGCTTGAAGCCATCATGAGGCGATACGCGACCGGTGAAAACAGGGAAGGTCAAAGCCTTACGAAACGAAAGCTCCTGCGAGCTGGTTAAGGAGAAGGTTGGATGGCTACCCGGGTTGACCAGGAATACCAGGATCTGAAGAAGCGCGTTCACTATTTTCTGGTGGAGCGGCTGGATGAAGAAGGTGTCGAAGTCGGCAAGTCCGGACGTGAAACTCTTTATGGCTTCGTTCAGGACAATGTGCAGAGTTTTGTTTCCCAGAACCGGATGCCGTTGTCTGCTCAGGACCTGACTCTGCTGGCCCGGGAAACCTTCGACGAAGTGGCCGGCTTTGGTCCTCTGGAGCCCCTGCTTTCCGATGACAGCGTGAATGATATTCTGGTTAATGGCCCTGAAGACGTGTTCGTTGAGATTGCAGGGGTGCTGCAACGGGCGCACACCCGCTTTATCGATGATGATCATGTCACCCGCGTCATCCGCCGCATCCTGGCGCCCCTGGGGCGCCGTCTGGATGAGTCCAGCCCCATGGTGGATGCCCGTTTGCCGGACGGCTCCCGGGTCAACGCCATTATTCCCCCGATTGCCCTGGACGGCCCGTCCATCAGCATCCGCAAATTCACCCAGAAGCACCTGACTGCACAGGATCTGGTCAACAGCGGATCCATGACCGCGGAGTGTCTTGATGTGCTGACGTCACTGGTTGAGACCCGCCGGAATATCCTGATCAGCGGGGGCACCGGCACGGGCAAAACCACCATTCTGAATCTGCTGAGCCAGTATATTCCAAGGGATGAGCGGGTGGTAACCATTGAGGACTCAGCAGAGCTTCAGCTCAATCACCCCCATATTGTCCGCCTCGAAACGCGACCGGCAAATACCGAGGGCACAGGAAAGATCACCGCGAGGGACCTGGTGATCAATGCGCTGCGAATGCGCCCTGACCGAATCATTCTTGGTGAGGTCCGGGCCGGCGAGATCATCGAGTTGCTGCAGGCCATGAACACCGGTCACGAAGGGTCCATGAGTACCATTCACTCCAACAGCGCCAAAGATGCGCTGGTACGGATTGAAACCCTGTTGGCGGTGAACGGGTATGACGCAGGAGAGAGGGCTATTGGTCGCCTGATTGGTTCGTCACTGGATGTCATCGTCCAGCTCTCCCGACTGCCTAATGGCCGCCGGTTCGTCAGTGAAGTGGTGGCGATGAAAGCCACCCCGGATGATCCCTACCGAATGGAGACCCTCTACCGCACCGAAGAGGGGACGGACGATGGCATGGTGAAACTGACCGGGGAGGGGGTAAGGTGAGTAGCCAGATCTGGTTCGCGGGCTCCCTGTTCGTGGGGTCGTTGGCTACCCTGCTGGTGATGGTGCAGCTGGCCTGGGGGTATCTGCGTGGTCACCGGCAGATTAACCGGGCGATCAGGAACCGGTTGATGCCGGCGACTGAAAGTGCCGGGCTGGGCGGAGCCAGGGTGGATCTGGGGCCGGTCGAAAGGCTATTGGTGCAGGCGGATATCCGTTGGAGTATGCAGCGCCTGGTCATGATGACGACGGTGCTACTGTTGGCGCTGGTGTTTGTCGCCATGTCGCGGGGCATGGTGGCGTTACTGGTTGTGGTCTTCTTTGTCGCCATTGCGATTGGTGCCTGGTGGCGTATACGTTTCCAGAAGCAGCGCCAGACCATCCATGAAGAACTGCCCGGCGTGGTGGACGCGGTCATGAGAAACATCGATGCTGGCCGGTCCCTGGAGCATGCACTGATCTCGTCCTTCGACGAATCATCGCCGGTTTTCAACCCCCTGGTTTTCCGGCTGCGCAACGCAGTTGAGGCCGGTCGGGACTACACCCGCCTGTTCGAGGATTTCGCCCAGCTCTATCAGGTTCCTGCGATGGTACTGGTGGCTATTGCCCTGCGTACCACATCACGATTTGGCTCCTCGATCCGTCCCGTGCTGGAGCAGGTGTCCGCATCCCTGAGGTCGCAACAGGCAATGAGGCGGGAGTTCCTTGCGGCCAGCGCGGAAACCCGTTTTACCGCGGTTACATTTGCCGTTCTGCCTCCGGCGCTGGCGGCTTTCATGGTAATGATCAATGACGAGTATTCCGATGTGCTGCTGAACACGCCTACCGGCCATTCGCTGCTGTTAACCGCTGGCGCTCTTCAGCTCATCGGCATGTTTGTGATCTGGCGAATGATACAGGGGGTGGGACGTGGTTGATCTCTGGTTTCTGCTATCCGCTGCAGCCGCCCTGTTTGCGCTCTGGATGGCTGGCTACCTGGCTCCGCGCTGGGCATTGAGGGCACGGATTCATGAGCGCCTGAAAAACCGGGGGGCGGGGGTAAAGGTGGCGGGTGACGAGGATATCTCCGGTTTCCTGGCGGAACTGGGGGAGAGCTTTACCGGCCTGGCGGCAATACAGGGTGACTACGAGGATATGGAGGCTGCGCTGGAAACCACGGGACGGAACCGCCAACAGAGCCAGGCAACCTATATGATGCTGTGTTGGCTGCTTCCCTTGATTGTGATTGTGCTGGGGTTTGTGATTACCGGCCCTGCAGCGGGAATGATCATCGCTGCCGCTGCGTTTCTTCTGCCCCGCAGAGTGATCCGCACCATGGGGACCAACGCGGAAAAGAAACAGAATCTTGAGGCCATTGAGCTGTGCCATATGACCCGGATGCTCATGGAAGCTGGCCTGTCCATTGAGCGTGCCCTGCGACTGGTTGCTGTTCAGGCGAGGCCAATCATGCCTCATCTGGCGAGCCGGCTGGATCGCTTCAATCGGGTGATGGAGAGCGGGGCGGATCGCTCAAAAGCACTGGATGAGCTGGGCAGGAACCGGCGCATCGTGGTGTTGCGGAGTTATGTAAATCTGATGAAACAGAGCGGAACTCTGGGCGCAGGGGTGACTTCAAGCCTGGACCAGATTATCCGGGAAGCGCAACAGACCGCACGCAGCCGGTTGAGCGAAGAGACCAACAGGGTCGGCGCCAAGATGACAATTGTAATGATGGTATTCCTCCTGCCTGGCCTGTTCCTGTTAATTGGCGGGCCGGCCGTACTGTCGATAGTCGACACGTTAAACCGCTGATAACAGATCGAGTTCAACGAATGCGAAAAAGAAACCTGTCAGGAGACATTATGGCAACACACAAAAGCACGAGCAGTCGCGGAGTCTTGCTGCTGGCTATCTCACTGGCAGTATCCGGTTGCGCCACACTGGGACCCGATGGCGGCCCATCCGGAGATTCGCTGCCACCGGTGAGTTGCACCACAAAACTGCAACCGGAGCACCAGCTGCAGCTGGATGCAGTGGATTCCCTGATGTCCCGGTCCCAGCCGTACGCGGCGCTGGCGAAGCTGGAGAGTGAAGGTCTGGCGACCGCGCAACACTGGATCAGGCGTGGCCAACTGCTGGCGTCAACCAATCAGCTTGCTGAAGCGGAAGACGTTTTCCAGGCGCTGGCCACGAACTGTGACTCCGCAATGGGGCATCACGGGCTGGGGCTGGTCTACCTGAAGCAGTACAAATTCGAGCAAGGCGTCAGTGAACTCAGGAAGGCAAGGAAGTTGCGCCCATCATCACCCGACGTTCGCAACGACTATGGATACGCCCTCCTGTTGACCGGCGGATACCACAGTGCAGTGTTCGAACTGCGTACGGCGTTTGAGCTGGCTAATGGCGAGGGGGCGGTACGCCAGAACCTGGCAGCCGGCTACATCATTACCGACGACCGCTCTGGTCTTGCCATGCTCAGGGATCAGTACGATCTGTCCATGGACGAAGTTGCCCATGCTGAAAAACTTGCCGCCAGAATCAGGAGTGAAAAATGAAGTCACTGTTATTGCTGTGCCTGGTGTTGTGGCCATTGTCCGTATTCAGCCAGGACCAGCCGGAGTATGGTCTCTCTGGCTCTGTTATTGTGGATGAGCCGGTGCCGGAAACCCGTGACCGGCTGAACCGCCAGGCAAAATCCGGCGCGCAGGAAGAAAGCGAACTGTCTGTCCAGTCCTATGTGGACAGCCAGGAACGGATCGCTGAAACCTTCCGCCGGGCTATTCCCGACAGGATAGCGGGGTCGGCCCGTGGTGAGGATTAACAGCCTTCGGAGCCAGCGTGGGGCGCTGATTTTTGTCGCCCCACTGGCTGTTTCTGTCATCGTTCTGATGATGGTGCTGGCGGTGGATGGCGCTCGTCTGCTGGCCCTGCAATCGGAAATGCAGAACCAGGTTAACGCCGCTGCCAGTGCGGCCGCAGACGGAGCCCAGGCATGTGGCGGCCCGGATGTAGAAATGACCACCATATCGTCGAGAGCCCTCGACGCTGCCAAAGCCGCAGGATACGACGGAGCCGATGATGCGCTGTCGGTCATCCCCGGTGTGCTGGAGTCCACTGACGAAAATACGGATCTTGTGTTTCGCCGTGTGCCGGAATCGGCCCTGAATCGCAGCAATGGTGTCCGGGTCTCCATAACCCGTGAGGAGCCCATTTCAAAGCTTTTCCCGGGCGGCCTGTTCGGCACTGTTACCCTGGAAAGGTCCGCGGCTGTGCGCAAGGAAGTGAATGCCATGATCAGCGCAGTCAGCTCTGCTGCTGATATAGAAGGTGGGTTGTTGGGTGGCCTGATCGGGGCGGTGCTGGGCGACCCCTCCTATAGCCTTAGCCCCACGCAGCTGGATAGCCTCGAGGATACCCTGATCAATGTGGGAGACCTGCTTGAACGGATGGGTGTTAATGATGTTGCTGACCTGGTCGACGAACCGCTCGTTGATCTGTTGACGGAAGTAACAGGCCTTGTTGGCGGGTCGGCCCAGCCAGCCGGAATGCTTGTGGATGACCTGACCGCTGCGGCTGGCATCAGCGGGCTTTATGTGAGCGATGTGCTTGAAGTGGTTGAGGGCACAAATGTGTCCTCCGATGCCAGCTTCCCGCTGTACGATCTGGTGATCAGTACTGTCATGAACAGTGCCAGGGTTTTGAGTGGCTCCGGATCGCTTCTTGGGCTGGATCTCGATACGTCCGAATCGACCCTGTTGCAGGGCCTGGTCAGTTCAACCGATGAACTTGCAAACCTGGAAGTGGATCTGGGCCTGCATGTGGCGGATGCCCCGAAAATGGTGTACGGCCCGGCGCGCCAGGACGCGGATGGGCAGTGGGTTACCCGTGTCCGTTCCGCGGATATCCGGTTGGAGGCCATCGTCAGTGCAGGGCTGAGCAAGAGTGGAATCAATAGCCTTGTTTCGACATTGTCTCTCGGTCTCGTCGACATCGACCTTCTGGATAACATTGTTATCCCTCTGGCCGTTCAGGCTGGTGGCGGAAGTGCCAGTCTTGTTTCCGGAGAGTGTGCCGTTGGAGGCAACGACAACGATGTTTCCCTGGGTTTTGACATGATCGATACCGCAGCGGATGTCGAGACGGGAAGGGTGGATCCTGCTACTGGTCTGGTGAACCCCGAGCCGGTTCAGGCAGAGATACTGGAGGCCAAGTTGCTTGGTGTATCTGTGGCCAAGCTGTGTGCCGATGTTGGGCTGGCCATTGATCTGTACAGTGAGAGTGTTTCTCCGTCGGTGATTGAGAACTATCCTCTTCAATGCCTGGACGGAGAGTGTGCCAGCCGCAAAGCCACATCCGATGGCTTTGCGGATGAGTTCAGTTCTGATGTAACGGTTACTTCACTGAGCCTCACCTGCGACAGCAGCAGTGATCTGACTACCCTGATGAACACCCTTCTGGTACCGGTCACCGATGTTGTCAGTGAGGTTGTGGAAAGCCTGGTTGCTCCCCTGCTGGCATCCCTCGGTGTGAATCCCGGCAACATGTCGGTGACGGTTGTGAACGCTAACCAAAACACAACACAACTCGTTGAAAATGTGTCTATAGTGGAGCAATAAACCCATTCTCAGGCACGGACGGCGCACGCGTGGGCTCAACGGTATCGGATTATTGGACGCTATTTTCAGAGAATGTCCTGGCAGTTGCGCTTCTGCTTCTGACGGCCATTCTGGCAGCGCTGTTGGTATTTTCCCTGTTGGGGTACCGGCGCCTGAATCGTCGGGTTCAGGGGCTCAACCTTGAAATGGGTTCGGCCAGCCGGTCCCTTCGCAATGCGGATCGGGATCTCCGGGCGCTTTTCGATCAGTCTGCCATCGCGGTAATGCTGCTGGACAGAACGAGCAAATCGGTCCTGTACGCCAATGAGACCGCCATGATGGCTTTTGGCGTTAAAACGGAAGAGCAACTGACGACCGAGGTGATGCAGAAGCCGGACGCCTGGTCGAGTTCTCCCTTCAGCCTGCTGGACTTCGAGGACATCATTTACAAGACGGACCGTTCCGGTCTGCAGAAATTCGAGTGGTATTTCGAAGCCCGAGGCCGTCGTCCGGTCTGGCTCGACAGCTCGCTCTCCATCATTTCCTATAAGGGCGGTCAGGCACTGATGTTCACCGGAGTGAACATCACTGACCGCAAACACGCCGAAAAAGCCGACCACTATCGCCACAAGGCCATGATATCCATGGCCAACGACAATGGCTTGCACGTGACTCTCGATCACCTGTCTGCGATGGCAGAAACCCGCATGGCGAATGCACGCTGTGGCGTCATGGTACATAACGTTGAGGCTGCCCGGCTGCGCTGGGTTGGGGGGCGGTTACTTCCAGAAGCGTTCCGGGAAAGCCTGGATGGGTTGCCCGTCGCTTTCGGTGCAGCCAGCAGCGGAACGGCGGTGTATATCCGCGGGAGGGTAGTAACCCGGGATATCTATTCCGATGACCGCTGGGAGGGGTATCGTGAAGAGGCCGAGAGCGCAGGATTGCGGGCTTGCTGGTCGGAACCGATTATTGGAAGTGGTGGCGAGTTACTGGGTACCTTTGACGTCTATCACGATGAGCCATGGACCCCGGGAGATGACGACATTGACGCCCTGACGGATCCTATCGCCATTGCGAGTCTGGCCATTGAGCGTCACCAGGCGAAAGTACAGTTGGAACAGATGGTGCTTTCCGAGCAAATGGTTCGCCGCATCAGTACGGATTTATTGACCCTGGATCCGGACAAGACCGACACGGGCCTGACCAGAACCTGTCGGACCCTGGGGGAATTCTACCGGGCAGACAGGGTATTCCTGTGTCAGCTGGATGATGTCAGCCGACAGCTCTGGATCAGCCACGATTGGGCAGGTGAAGGTTTTGGTTCACTGCGTCAGGAGGCGGTCAGAAAGCATCCGGTGATTCCCAACAGCCTGAATAAGGTCTTCGACGGTAGACCAACAGTCGTACTTCGGGACGAAAGCGAGATTCCCCCACAGTTGGAGTTTCTCCAGGAACTGCTGGAGTTGGGCCAGAAACAGTCGGTACTGCTGGCCGTGGTACACAGGGGCGACAGGGTCTCGGGCATCCTGGGGATTCAGATGACCGCGGTCGTCAACCCATGGACGCCGCAGAGAGCGCAGACGGCAGAACTGATGGCCAACCTGTTTGGCAGTGCGCTGGATCGCAGCCAGTTGCTGAATTCGCTGACCTACCAGGCTGTCCATGATCAACTGACCGGCCTGTACAATCGCCACAAGATTGAAAGTTTCATGGACCAGGAGGTAGCACGCTGTACCCGGTATGGCAGCACCTTTTCCCTCATCATTTTTGACCTGGACCACTTCAAGTCCATTAACGACCGTTTCGGCCATAATGAAGGAGATGCGGTGCTGTCGGGAGTCTCCTCTCTGGTCAGAAACGGCCTTCGTGAATCCGAAATTGCGGGTCGCTGGGGAGGTGAAGAGTTCCTGATTATTCTGCCGGAAACCTCCCTGGATCTTGCTGTTCCGGTTGCCGAGCGCTTGAAAGGCAGCATTGAAAGCCATCGTTTCCCGATTCCCGAGCGGGTCACCGTCAGCGTGGGGGTCTCGGCGTTTCGGCCCGGTGATACGCCGCATGAGCTGATCCAGCGAGCCGATGCCGCACTCTACAACGCCAAGGAGTCCGGAAGGAACTGTGTAAAGTCCACGTTCTAGATTCCTGAGAATCAAAGGGGCCAGTCTGCCGCGTCGACGGTGTGCAGACCAACCGGCTGGGCTGCATTGCCTCGCCAGTGTCTGACGAAGTCACCCGCCGGGTCAAACTGGCGTGCCTGTTTATCCAGGTTGAAATGCCGCGGGCCTTTGGGGTCGGCGCCGACACCGGCCAGGTACTGCCAGTTGCCGTAGTTGCTGGCGACGTCATAGTCCACCAGCTGTTCTTCGAACCAGGCAGCGCCGTAACGCCAGTCCAGTTCCAGTTCGTTGATCAGGCAACTGGCGACAATCTGCCGGCTGCGGTTGCTGATATAACCGGTTTCCCGCAACTGGTTCATGGCTGCGTTCACCAGCGGGTATTCCGTGCTGCCGGCACACCAGGCCTTGAAACGGTGGGGATAGAAGGAAGCAGAGCGCTTTTTCTGTTGTACGCCATCCCGGCGAAACAGGTCCGAGCCGTGCTTCAGTGCATACCAGTGGAAATACTCTCGCCACAGTAATTCGAACCACAGCCAGTAAGTGGACTCGTTTTTAACGTGGTTTTCCTCATACTCGCTGATGGTATCCGCGACTTCGCGGGCAGAGAGTGAGCCATTCGCCAGCCAGGGCGATAAACGGGACGATGCCCCGGCCGCGTCCAGCGCGTTGCGGGTTTCCTTATAGTGGTCGATGTGGTGGTTGACGAACAGATAGTCGTGCAGGTGTTCCAGGCCTGCCGATTCACCGCCGCTGAAGCTGACCGGGTGCCGGGGATCGGTAATTGCCGGGCACTCACCACGGTTGTCTTCCGGATAACCGGGCGCTGGTGGCAGCGCTGTCAGTGTGCGAATGCGCAGGCGTTCAGAATTGCACTCGCCGGCCTTTTCAACCTCTTTGCGGAATCTGGAGAAGGTATCCGGCAGGCCCTCCAGATCCATCGGAAGGGTGCCTTCGGTGAACAGGCTCAGGGTCTCGAACTGTTGGAAGACGGTTTTCGGTAGCTTATCCCTGATGGCCCGCCATTGGTCGGCTTCCCGTGTGCCGGGCAGGCGGGAGCGAACCACCCGTCCGATACGATGGTTGTGCACCAGTTCCGGAATCACCTCTTCAGGATCACCAAAGGCAATATGCAACCGTTGCCCCAGTGGCCGCAGGTTACGCTCCAGCGCCATCAGACTCTGCCACATGAAACGCCAGCGATGACTGCCCAGGGTTCTGCACTGAAATGGGCCTGGGCTAAACCAGCGTGGGTTCACCACATACACACAAAGCAGCATGTCTGACTTCGAGGCGGCCAGTAGGGCTGCGTTGTCATGAAGTCGCAAGTCCCGTGTAAACCAGTAGAGGGTGGACAAGATCAGAGAACCTCACCGAAAGATATGGATGAGGAATGGTACGCTGTGTTGATGGGAATAGATTGTCTCGGAGAGATTGCAGTGATTCCCTTCAGGTGCCCCCCATATAGATTGACATCAAATGATTATCGTCTCTGATGTCCTCTTGAGTACCTGCAAATTTACGTTTACCGCCCGCAAAGATATAAACACTGTCGGCGACGGGTAAAGCTTCACGGATATTCTGCTCCACCATGATGACGCCGACCCCTCGCTCCTTCAGGCCGACGACTCTCTCCATGGTTTCGTGGACCAGCGCTGGTGAGAGTCCGGCGGATGGCTCGTCCAGCATTACGAAAGCAGGGTCTGTTACCAGGGCCCGTGCGATGGCCACCATCATCTGTTCCCCGCCTGACAGGGAGCCGGCCGGGGTATTTCTGCGGCGCTGCAGGTTCGGGTAATCGGCAATCAGGGATTCAATGCGCTCTTCGATGAGCTGCTTGTTGTTTAGCGCATACCCGCCCATCCTGAGATTTTCCATGACGGTAAATCGCGGAAACACACCCCCACCCTGGGGCATCATCACAATGCCTTTACTCACCATGGTGTGCACCGGCAATCCGGTGATCTCGGTACCGCCGAGTGTTATCCGCCCGGACCACGCTGGCAGGAGACCGGCAATTGCCTTTATGACAGTGGACTTTCCGCTGCCATTGGGGCCGAAAATACAGGTTATCTGCCCCGGCGGTGCAGAGACGGTAATGTCATGCACTATCTCTTGTTTGCCGTAACCGGTAACCAGGTTGTCGACTCTCAGCTCGTTGCTCATGTGCGCCCCAGGTAGGCTTGTTGGACCTTGCTGTCGCTGGCGATGGTGTCGAAATCGCCTTCCGCAACCACTTTGCCCTGATCCATCACCATAAGTCGGTCGCAGATTTCCTTTACCATTTCCATGTCGTGTTCAATCACCAGAAAAGTGATGCCGGTTTTTCGTAATCGCTGTATGGCATCCAGAATTATCTGGCGAATGTTCGGATGAACGCCGGCGGTGACTTCATCGAGCAGAATCACTTTCGGGTCCCGTACGCAGACCCGCCCGAATTCCACAAGTTTCTGCTGACCGCCGGAAAGCTCCGATGCCAGATTGTCGACCACGTGACTGATTTCCAGCATTTCCAGAGTGCTTTCCATCCTCTCACGGGCACGCTTCCAGTCCCCTTCGACGGCGGCCGCCAGCAGGTTGTCCCTGACCGTCATGTTGAGAAACAGGGAGGGAATCTGAAAGGTCCTGCTTATGCCGGTACGGGCGATTTTCCAGGTGGGCCAGCCAGTAACGTCGATTCCCTGCAAGCGTATCTTTCCGGTGTCAGGCTTTTGTCCGCCTGCCGCAAGACTGAACAGCGTCGATTTGCCGCTGCCATTGGGACCAATCACCCCGACGACTTCACCAGCATCGGCGGAGAGCGAAACGTCGTCGACTGCGGTAATTCCACCGAAGTGCTTGCTAACCGACTCTATGGCCAGTGGCGGATACTCTGGTGACTCGGCTTTATGGGACGCAGATGACATCAGAAGCCCTCTCCTATAGTTTGCCGAGAATTCGGGAAATAAGTTCTTTGCCGCGTTGGCGTCCCACGATAAGGCTGATCAATCCGTTGGGCAGGAACAGAACCACCAGCGCTATAATAACGCCGAGGATGGGAAGGTAAATGACGGTGTCCCCGAAGGTCGACCAGATGTAACGATTGGTGATCCAGAGTAATACACCCCCCAGAGCCGGGCCCCAGACAGTTCCAAGTCCACCGAGAAGCACCATGACAACCATCTGGTCGGTAATCTCCGGCCCCATGACGGAATAGGGATCGATATAGGTTGTCCAGTAGGCGTAGATGCTTCCGAAAAGCGCGGTGATCGCTGCCGAGAGTGCGAATGACTGGACCTTGACCAGGTTTGTCCGGATGCCAAGTGACTCGGCCGCCGGCTCATCATCCCGCAATGCCTTGATTCTGAATCCGAAGCGTGAGCGTTCGATTAACAGCCAGACGCCGATGAAGCTCGCTGCTGATGCGATCAGCATGGTGTAGTAGAAGAAAAATTCATTCAGGTAGGCCGGCAGGGAGAGCCCGGCTGTGCCACCGGTAAAGTCGAGCACAGTGGCCAGTTGTAGCAGCATTTCGGCGAACGCCCAGGTTGCGATGGCAAAATAGGCACCCCTGAGCCGCATGGTCGGCCCGCCAATGGCCACAGCGACGGCGATAGACAGAATGATCGCAGGCAGCAGGGTAACAAAGAATGAGGCGCCAATATTGGACTGCATCAGGATGGCCGTGGTGTAGGCGCCGATTCCGAAGAATGCCGAGTGCCCGAAGCTGATATACCCTGCGTAGCCACCCACAATGTTCCAGGCACAGGCCAGACCGGCCCACATAAGCGCGCCGGTGGCAATTCTCAGAGTGTAAGAGTCGATAAAGGCGGGCAGTACTGTAAGGGCGATCACCACGGCGCCGATCAGGAGTGCCCGGACGATAAGTTTCGGGGTCAGAACAGGTTTAGATGCCACGTCCCAGAACTCCTTTGGGTGCAACCAGAAGGACAAGGTACAAGGTTCCGAAAACAATCAGTAAGGAATATCGGGCCCCAATATAGGTGGCGACATAGGCTTCAAGCAGGCCGAGAGCCAGACCGGCGACCAGAACGCCACCAACCGAACCGAGACCAGCGAGTACGGCGACAAAGAATGCAAAGAGTGTGTAGCGGATGCCGACGCTGGGGTTGACGGAATAGATGGTTGCAATCAGCACTCCGGCGGATGCGGTCAAAGCGGTATAGATACCATATACCCAGGCGGAAACCCGCTTTACATCTACCCCCATCAAGCCGGCATGGTCGTGGTTTTGTGCCAGCGCCCTGACGGCCATGCCAAAGCGACTCCGGTAGAGCAGAATAAACAGCCCCAGGCTGAATAGCATCGCCAGGAGAAAGGCAGACAATCGCATCAAGGGTATGGTTACGGGGCCCAGGCTCAGGAATTGACCCGACAATACGGAGTCGACGCTGCGGCTGTTGTAGGACCAGAGCCAGAGGGCGCCTCCACGCATGAACAGGAATATACCGAAAGTAAAGGCCAGTGCCATCAGGTCAGGTCGGGCATACCGGCTGGTTCTGACATGGTATATCAGCGGGCCCAGCCCACGACCGATCAACAGGAAAAGCGCGAAAACCAGGAAAATACTGATAAAGGGGTCAATGCCGGCCAGGGTTACCAGCCAATAGGCGGTGTAGCCGCCGAGCATGGTCCAGCCCCCGACAGCAAAGTCGATCACGTGCAGCACGCCGAAGGTCAGTTGGAATCCGATGGTCAGACAAATCAGGATGCCGCCGATCAGGATGCCGTTTACAAGTGTCTGCAGGAAAAGGTCCAAGTCGGTACTCCTTATCCACGCTCGTCATCCACGCTTGTCACAGTCGCCGACAGCCTTTCTTTCAGGAGCGCTGTCGGCGACTGTACATCCGGCCCTGTGTCACGAAGTGCCGGGAATCGGGTAAACAAGCTCTCCCTTGGACGCATTCTCCGGAGCCACTGGCACAACATCGCCACTCTTGATCTGGACGACAGCCGGCACCGGCTTGGTATTGTTGTGGTAATGACTTCCTTCCTTGGCAAACCCTACTGGGCCGTAAAAGGTCTCAATGTCGGTATCTTCAATGGCCTTGGCGAGTTCCGCACGCGTTCCCTGATCCCAGGGTGGCGCTTTTCCGAGCCGGCGTGCAGCGTCCTGTAGCACAAGGCCACTGGCCGAACAGGCCGCTTCGGTGTAATCCGGCCGTGTTCCCCACCTGGAAAAGGACAGCTCTGAATAGTCGCTTGCAGTCCCGAACAGTTCGTCCTTGTAAGGTAACCCCTCTGTCCACACGGAAACACCGAGAATCCCGTTTGACTCCGGTCCGGTCTCGTTGATGAATGCCGCGGACGTTACACCGTAGTGCATGATGAGGGCCTTGGGCTTGTAATTCAGCGCCTTTGCCGTACTCACAAAATTGATAAAGATATCTTCATGCCCCCCGACAGCCACAATATCCGGGTTGCTCGACTTCAGCTTGGATACAATGGCAGAGAGATCAGAGTTGGCGGGAAACAGCTCGTAACTCAGGAGATCCAAGCCTGACTCTTCGACACCCTTGCGGAAGCCTTCCGCAGTTTCCTTGGAGAAGGGTTCATCAACCCCGATAACCGAAGCGGTTTTTGCCCGGTCGCCAAGGTTTTCCGCCAGTACCACCATGGATTTATCGGTGGTGAGATCCACTGCGGGAATCATGCCGAAGTTGAAGGCGGGTTTTGCAAGCCAGACGTTCGGAGACTCCGCGGAACCGGAAATCATCGGCACCCTGTATTTCTGGCTGATGGGTTGCACTGCGAGGGTGACACCAGAGGTATAGGGGCCGAACAGAACATCAACCTCGTCCTGAATGATCAGCCTTTCGGCGGCATCTGCACCGGAAGCGGGTCGAGACTGGGCATCACCATAGAACATTTCCACGGGATACCGTTTTCCCTCAATTTCGATGCCGCCCAGCTTGTTGATTTCTTCGGCCCAGAGATCGTATCCCCGGCGTGTCAGGTTACCGCCGAAACGATTTGCGCCTGATAACGAAGTAACGACACCAACACGAATCTTGTGCTCTTTCGCGTTAACGTTTAGCGCTGGAAAACCAAGGGTCATTGCGCCGGTGCCGAGTAAAGAGTTCCTTAGAAACTTCCTGCGGGAAAATTTATGATTCATGAGCCTGCTCTCCCTTTAATGGGTGCATTCAGGGGCTTGTTGTAAATCTGAATACTTCGTGCTGTTACTCAAAATCAGAGATGCAGTTATTCCAGATACATATTAAGGGTTAGTCCAGATTGCCGACGATTTCAAACCGGATAATCAAACATACCTGGAGAATATTGAGTCTTGGTGTGCGAAGAGTCGCGATGGAAGGAGGGGAAGTCTTTGAATCGGATGCCGCAACGCCGCCTTCCGTTTGGCGGCATTGCGAAAGGGAAAATGTTCAGGCGATGGTTTCAAGCTCTTTCAGAGTCGGATAATCGGTATAGCCGCGCTCATCGCCACCATAGAAAGTGCTGTCGTCCCACTTGTTCAACTCGGCATGCTGGCGAAAGCGCTCTGGCAAATCTGGGTTGGCGATAAATAGACGGCCAAAGGTAACCAGGTCACAACGGCCACTGCCGATGCGCTTGCGGGCTTCTTCAGCGGTATAGGCGCCGTTGGCGATATAAGTACCGTGAAATCCAGCTTGAATGGCATCGATCACTGACTCCGGGCGGCCGTTCGCATGGTTGCCCTGGAAGGAGTCTTCCACGACCTCGATGTAGCTGATGCCCAAAGCGTTCAGCCGCTTCGCGAATTCACCAAAGGTTTCTTCGGGGTCTTCGTCGTACATTGCATTGAAACTGCCGGTCGGGCTGACCCGAACACCCACATTCTCTTTGCCCCAGACGTCGATCACGGCTTCTATTACCATCAGTGGCAGACGCATCCTGTTCTCAACCGAACCGCCGAATTCATCGCTGCGCTGGTTGCTGCCGCTCTTGAGAAACTGGTCCAGCAGGTAGCCGTTGGCGGCGTGTACTTCAACACCATCAAAGCCGGCGGCTTTGGCGTTCAGTGCGCCCTGGCGATACTGTTCTACGATGTCTGCCATCTCGCTCGTTTCCAGAGCTCGGGGCTCGGGGACGTCCACCATGCCGGAATCGGCGCTGATGAATGTCTTGGCACCCTCGGGTTTGATCGCCGATGGCGCTACAGGCTGTTTGCCGTCGGGCTGCAGAGCCGTATGGGAAATGCGACCGACGTGCCAAAGCTGCATATGAATGCGACCGCCTGCCATATGCACCGCACTGGTGACTTTGCGCCAGCCCTCAATCTGCTCTTCTGAGTGGATGCCTGGCGTGAATGCATAGCCCTTGCCCTGAGGAGACACCTGGGTGGCCTCACTGATGATCAGGCCGGCGCCCGCACGCTGCTGGTAATACTGAGCATTCATGTCGTTCGGTACGTCTCCAGGCTGACTGGAGCGGGAACGGGTCAAGGGCGACATCAGCACACGGTTGGGCAGTGTTAGGGTGCCGAGATCGTGCGGTTGAAACAGTGCATCGTTTACATTGTTCATTAACCATTCTCCTTCAGGATTATTAAGATGTAATTAGACCAGTCTACTAGTGACTTTGGAAAAAAAGATGTGTGTTCAGCGAATGCCAAGGCATTGATGGAAAAAGACCCGCACAAACCGCTCCATGGGCTCAGTGGATTTCAGAACCTTGGCCCTGAGAATAGCGCCTTCCCAGCCGGACAGCAGGAAGCTGGCCACGTCGGCGGGGTTGACGGATTCATCCACGTCCCCTGCCTGACGGGCTTCTTCAATGCAACGTTCGAAGCGCTTCTCCCAGCCCTGGAACACAGTGTCCAGGCGTTTGCGGAAGGTCTCGTTCTGCCCGGCCAATTCCTGGCCAAGGTTGCCGATCAGGCAGCCCCGGGTGAATTCACAGCTGGTCATGGTCTCCAGGCCGGTGTCAAAGTAGGCGCGAAGACGATCCACACAGGAGCGGCTACGGTCATCAAGAATCCGATCAAGCTTGGTGTCGTATTCCTGCGCAAAGGTGTCGATGACAGCCAACCCGAAATCGTTCTTACTGCTAAAGTAATGGTAGAACGACCCCTTTGGCACACCGGCAGTGGTCAGCACGGCATTGATGCCGGTAGCACCGAAGCCTTTTTGGCCGATCAGGTCGGCACCGGTGTGAATGATGTGATTGCGCGTGTCGTTGGAGGTCATGGTTGTGATATTAGACCGGTCGTCTACAATGCGTCAAACCTGTAAAACCCGAGACGTTTAATCCCCAATCTTTTTGAAGGAGTCTGCCAGTGATTAAATCCCGTGCTGCGGTGGCGTTTGCCCCCAATAAACCACTGGAAATCGTGGAAGTGGACGTTGAGCCACCCAAAAAAGGTGAAGTGCTGGTTCGCATCGTTGCCACCGGCGTCTGCCATACCGATGCCTATACCCTTTCCGGCGCCGATTCCGAAGGCAACTTCCCGGCAATACTGGGCCATGAAGGTGGCGGCATTGTTGAAGCTGTTGGTGAGGGCGTGACGTCCGTGGAGGTGGGGGATCATGTTATTCCTCTGTACACCGCCGAGTGTGGCAAGTGCAAATTCTGTACCTCTGGGAAGACCAACCTGTGTGGCGCGGTGCGTGAAACCCAGGGTAAAGGTGTGATGCCCGACGGTACCTCCCGTTTTTCCTACAAGGGCGAGCCCATCTATCACTATATGGGCTGTTCCACCTTCTCCGAATACACGGTACTGCCGGAAGTCTCCCTGGCGAAAATTCCCAAGGAAGCACCGCTAGAGAAAGTCTGCCTGCTGGGCTGTGGTGTCACTACCGGTATTGGGGCGGTACTGAACACCGCCAAGGTGGAAGAGGGCGCAACGGTTGCCATCTTTGGTCTCGGCGGAATCGGCCTGGCGGCCATTATCGGTGCCACCATGGCCAAGGCCAGCCGTATCATCGCCATTGATATCAACCCCGGCAAATTCGACATCGCGAAACAGCTGGGTGCCACCGATGTCGTCAATCCCAAGGACTATGACAAGCCAATCCAGGAAGTCATCATTGAAATGACCGATGGCGGCGTGGATTACTCCTTCGAGTGTATCGGCAACGTGAATGTGATGCGTTCAGCCCTGGAGTGCTGCCACAAGGGCTGGGGTGAATCCATTATCATCGGCGTGGCCGGTGCCGGCGAGGAGATCTGTACCCGCCCGTTCCAGCTGGTGACCGGTCGGGTCTGGAAAGGCTCCGCCTTTGGCGGCGTCAAGGGCCGCACCGAGCTGCCCGGTTATGTGGAAAAGGCCGAGAAAGGGGATATTCCTCTGGATGTATTCATTACCCACAACATGCCCCTGGAGGATATCAACGAGGCGTTTGAGTTGATGCATGAGGGCAAGAGTATCCGATCGGTTATTCACTTCTGACAGCACGGCAAAATGCCCTTGATGCCTGGGGCACCGGGCCATGCCAGAGCCGTTGCTCAACGGCTCTGCTTGTTCTTCTCGGGAAACAGCCAGAACGAGAACCAGCGGGTCATTCGCGGCATCAGCACATAGGTCATCAACAGCATGACCACAACGGTGACAATCAGTGTCCTGAGTAGCAGGGGGATACCGGCCAGCAAGTCTCCGAACAGCACAAACACCAGGGTGACCGCCGGATAGAGCGCCAACCAGCTGACGATGGTCATCTTCCATTTGGGGGGCGGCTTCACCGGGTTCTGGCCGGGGAGGGTAAACCAGGTGACAATGCCCGAGGTGACTTCCCGTTCGCTGGGCTGGACCAGCAGGCTCTCAATCTGCTCCAGCAGTTCAGCGCGTTCTTCGGACTCTTCCCAGGCAGTCAGGGTTTCCCTGTCCCGGAACCTGAACACAATGCGGTATTCCGGGTCGTCCGCGGATGAAGGGCGAAACATGGTTGCGCCGAGATAACCCGGAAAAGCCGACGCTCTTTCGGTCATCCGGCTGCTCAGTTTCTCGAATTCGGCCTCCTGCCCTTTTTTTACCCTTCGTGAAACGACAACGGTCAGGGGAGAAGTGATTTCTGCATTTGCGTCCTCGGTCATGACTCGCCTTCCTTTAGATGTACCTGTCGAACGTTGTTGGCAGGGGCAGGCATCAGGTGTCTTATCAGCAGTTGCTGGCGGCCGGCATGATAGCCCACTGCCTCGCCTGCTTTGACGGTATCCACAAGCTGTTCACTTGTCTTGATGGCAAGCTGATGAATATCGTGCACTTCCTGGTTGAGCTGCGATACAGTCTGGCTCTGCTGCTCGCTGGCGGCTGCAATCTGCTGGTTGAGGCTGTCGCTTTCAGTAATGCCCGCCACGATATTGCTGATTGCTTCGGCGCTGGCGGACACCTGCTCGACACTGGTGGCTGACTGCCGCTTGCCCTTTTCGATAGACTCCACAACCCGTTGTGAGCCTTCCTGCAGGGCGGTGATCATTTCCTGAATCTCATCGGTGGAAGCCTGGGTCCGTTGGGCAAGAGAGCGGACTTCATCGGCAACCACTGCGAATCCGCGACCGCTTTCGCCGGCCCGGGCAGCTTCTATGGCTGCATTCAGGGCAAGTAGATTGGTCTGTTCTGCAATGGCAATGATCACATCCAGAATCCGGCCAATGGACTGGCTGTTCTGGTCCAGCACCTCCACAATCCGACCGGATTCTTCAAGCTCGTGGGCCAGTGTGCGGATACTGTCCTGAGCGGCCGCGGCAGACCGGGCACTGTCCTCTCCGGACTCCCGGTTGCGTGTGCTGAGGGCTGCTGCCTGCTGGGTATTCTCCGAGACGTCACGGATGGTGGCAGTAAATTCCTCAATGGATGTGGCCACGGTAGACAGAGCCGATTGCTGCTGCTCGGATGCATCAGTGCTTCCCTGCAGTAAGGCGTTGGCTCGAAGCACATTGTCTTCAATCTGGCGGCCACTGTCGCGGATCCGGGCCACCATGACTTCGAGCCTTACCTCCACCAGTCGCATGGCAAGTTCGATCTGGCCCACTACACCGGCATTGCCGGTATAGACCAGTTGCTTGATTGGATGGTTGACTACATCGCGGCAACGGTTGAACAGCCGTGTCAGGGGGCGGTTGAGGCTGTAAAGAATCGCAAAAGAAGCGGCGCTGCCGAGGGCAAACAGGGTGGCAGACAGTACCGGCTTGCCGACCAGACCTGCTGCCAGAGATGGGGCGAAACAGAGGGTGGTCGCCAGCCATTGCAGGGTAGCTGGAGCAAGCCTGGGGATTCTCAGGGGTGTAGGCTGCCGGCCCTTGCTACGGGCATGGTAAACCTGTTCAGTGCGCTGAATGGTGGCAGCATCAGGCAGGCGGTAGATGGCCTGATATTCAAGTACGGTGCCGTCGGTGTCGGTAATGGGACTGATAAAGGCATCCAGCCACCAGTCAGACCCATCGGCCGTCCTGTTACGGATCATGCCCATCCACGATTCACCACGGCCGATGGTTTCCCAGAGATCATTGAACGGGCCCTTGGGCATCCCGGGATGTCTGAGCCTGATGAAGGAGCCGGTTTTCAGCTCCTCTTCAGAAAAGCCGCTCATCCGGCAGAATGCCGAGCTGGCGTAGGTGATGCCGCCGTTGCTGTCGGTCAGCACAAGAAGCTGATCATCTGCCTGGTGGGAGTCGGGCAAACGCTCATATCGGGACATCTTGTTCATCCTCCGAAATGAAAAAAGGGCCCGCGCAAGCGGGCCCAAGGGGCTAAGCAACAGCCTTAGCTGCCGGTTGCGCGGAGATGCTGGACGTTGAACATGCTGGGGCGGGACAGCTCAGGATCCACCTGGCCCTTGAACTGGCCTGTCGTGCAGTGACTGGCCTGCACATCGATCATGCTGAAGCTGTCATCGATAGACACGCCGGTTCCCTTGTTCTTCGGCAGGTGGTGGTCCGGGTGTGCCTGGCCGATAGTGAAGGTTTTCCACAGGCTTCCCTTGCGGTCATAGGCAACCGTACGCGGGATGGTGAATGTCTGGGCATCCATGTAGTGAATACGCTTTGACAGCGGGTGGCTTTCATCGACCGGGACCGCTTCAACCTCATAAACCTTGCGCAGCTGCCAGGTGATGTCCGGGAAGCAACCGCCCTGGCCACTGAAGGCCACAACCTGGTAACCGTCACTGTCGCTGTGGGTTTCAGAATCCAGCGTCAGATCGTTGTGGTTATAGAAGGGCATCAGCATGTACCGGGTACCCTTATAGGTCCAGTTCATGTCCGAAATGCGGCCGTTATAACCCTCGAAGTCCTCGATCATCAGGTCAGATCCGAGGAAGGCGTCAGTAACCTGGCCTGTAGCAAGACGACGAACCCGGCGCTGAAAACCGAGGTATAGCCAGGAATTATCGCGCTTCAGATCGTCCGCGGCGCGGTGGATCAGCAACTGGGTATTACGGACGTCGGCCGGGTCCAGCACCTGGACGTAGATGGCGCGGAACAGGTCAGAAGGGTTGGGGGTGATTTCCGGAGTCGGCTCCTGAATCACACGGCCCTTGTAGTTCAGGAAGTGGAAGTTGAACTTGATTGTCCGCTCCACTTTGCCTGAATCCATATCCCGGTACTTCCAGTAGAACGGGTAGATGGCGGCACTGTCTCCCCAGTTGTAGCCATACTTGTAGTTCCACGCCAGTTTTTCGCCGGCTCGCGGGTCATCCGCGCTGGGCTCCTCGGGGAAGGGGCGGCCAGCGCGCCAGCCACTGATCTCACCGACTTCATCACCAAGAGTCACCTGGCCGAGTGCAACCCGGCTAGCTTCAACATAATTCGGGTGCAGGTCGAATGAGGTTGTCTCCCCAACGGTGATGGTGGTCCAGCCCTGCTCGATAAATCCATAGAAGGCCGGATCGATGGCGTCCTTGAACTGCGCAACATTGCTCTGATTGATCACCATGCCGGGCTCGAGGCCCTCAAAGCTCGGTGTTTCAGTCTTGTAGGGATAGAACGAGTCGGTGATTACCGTCTCGTTCGCCAAAGCCGCTGTCGACATCAGGCCAGCGGTGCAGCCTGCCATCAGGAAGCGAAAAACGGATCTTGTCTTTGTCGTAGTCATTTTGTTTCCTCGTTATCAGAAGCTGTAACGCATGGTCAGCTGTAGTTCGTCTTCTTCCTGAGCCATGCCGATGGGGCCTGACTGGAAGCGGCCCAAAGGCTCGTAGCCACCAAGACCGGCGGATTCGCCTTCAGGATGCCCGGGATAGGCGGCGGTGAACGGGTCCCATGGGTTGCAGGTGCGACAGTCATCAAATTCACGGGCACCGGTGCCCACCTTGATGTTCGCACCTGCCGTCACGCGGAAGTTATCGTTGACCAGCCACTCAATGGACGGCGCGATGGCGGTAGCCCCGGCGCGGAAATCGTGGGCGGTGATGATCTGCGGGCTCAGGCGACCGTTCATGTAGAAGCCCTTGATCAGCAATGTGCCGGTCCAGTTTTCTTCCCAGTCAGGAATGCCCGCTTCGCCGAGAAGGCGTTGCTCGCGTTCATGCTCCAGAATGTGTTGGCCAAAAATCTGACCTGAGAACAGGAAGGCCTGGTGTTCATTCAGGAAGGGGATGAAGATGTTCTTGTCAGCACCGACCACGTAGCGGGCCACATCACTTTCGGAGTACAGCTTCTCTTCGAGAGTGTTGGCGAACTCCTCACCGGTGGTGTAGGCAGCCTCAACCCGGAACACGGTATCTATGCCCTGGGAGTAGTAGTCCAGAGAACCACCGAACAGGTTGACTCGCGGGAAATGAATGTCGAAGGCAATCAGGGCTGGCCATACGCCGGTCTCGCCGGTGAAGCCATTCTGTGCCGGGATGCCCCCGCGCAATGATGGCAACTGGGAACGATAGGTCAGGGCATTCAGCGAGAAGCCCAGGTCGCCATAGACACCTTCCATCTTCAGGCCGACCTGGGTATTGGACAGGCTCCAGCTTGGCATATTCGCTTTGCGAATACCGATCTGGCCGGGGCCAAAGTCGGTGGCAATCTCGCCATTGGCGAAGTTGGAAACCGTGCCGCCGTTCTCCCAGAGACTGTTCATGCCGCGGAAGAAACAGCCGGCATCCAGGATGACGTTGGGCTGGCCACACTGGCCGATGTCATGGGGCCGGAATTTGTCAAAATTCCACACCAGCTGGAAGTTGAGGTCGTCAAAGGCGAAGCCGTCGAACACCTCGGTGGGCCCCATACGATAGTCGGTACGGAGGATCCACATGGGAATGCGGATGTCTTCCAGTTCGTCGTAGATGTTGTTGCGGGAGAAGTCCACCGGGTTGATGACGTCCAGAACCCGGAACAGGTCGGTGCGGCCCCAGATCACCTGTTGTTTGCCCAGGCGGGTACTCAGGATATCGCCGTTGGAGAACCTCACATCGAAGTCTGCATAGAGTTCACGGATGAAATCGGCACGGTCGTTGAATTCCTGGAACCGCATGTCGTTGGAGTCCTTGTCCAGGTAACCGTCAATACAGCCCCTTTCGTCCTTGTCACACGGGCGCACCGGTACGCCAAAGCTGACACCGCCGTCCGTGCTGTGCAGGTTTTCACCCAGCACGATCATGCCCTCGTTGGGGTTGTTGGACTCATCGAAGGAATTGGGCAGTTTCAGGCCGCCACCGTGGGGTACTGTGGCATCGGGACCGGCTACCCGGTTTTCCAGCTGCACAGGGCCGCCAGCGTTGCGGCCGTATTCATCATCGTTGAGATCATAAACACCGTCGTAACTGCCCCGAAGGGTGGCGTTGAAGGAGACATTGCTGAATAGGCCAACATCGCCCGCTCTCTTCTCCGCTTCCAGTTGCAGAGTGTTGCGGAACTTGGAAAGCCCTATGCCATCCCGGCCATAGGTCGCATTCTCGTAGAATCCGTTAACCCGGGTATCGTCCTGAGCTACGGCCGTGTTGATCGGAAACAGCGCCAGGGTGGCACTACCCGCAAGGGTATAGCACCAGACCCTCAGGCCTTTTATTGTTGTTTGCATGGCAGGTCCTCATACAGGTTTTATTGGAGTTCGATACCGGGCTTAAGCCCGGTACGGTTCTCCCGGCACGAATCCATCATCCTGTTCCCGCGGGGGCGCAGACGACGGAGATGGTGTTGGTTTGGGACGGTCGGCGTGGAGAATGCCGTCTTCGTCGGCGTAGACATCGGTGACAAAGCGCGGTTTGAACACCAGCACCCAGGAGGGCACCAGCAGCATGGCGGCCATGCCATTGATCACAATCATCACGCACAGCAGCAGCGCCGCATCGGACTGGAAACGCAGGTCCGAGAAGATGACCCACATGATGATCCCGGCCATCAACGTCAGGGCGGTGAAACTGATCGCCATACCAGTGGTGGAAATAGCACGCCTGACGGCATCACGGAGATTGCCGAATCGGGCCATTTCTTCCCGGATGCGGTCCATCATGTAAATGGAATAGTCGATGCCGACCCCAATGCCCACGGCAATCACCGGAACGGTATTGATGTCGATGCTAAGGCCGTTCAGCCCCATGTAGGCGTAGGTGAGAGTGGTGGCAAACAGCATCGCCAGCAGCATCATCAGTCCGGCATGCCAGGAGGTGTAGAACAGCATCACGAAGATGAAAATCAGCAGGAACACCAGTGGCAGCACAATGACGTTGGTTTCAAAGGCGGACTCGTTCATCGCCGCGGCCACACCGAGGGTGCCGCCAGCCAGTCGGATGGTCAGTCCTTCAACGCTGTCCCCGTTTTCCGAAATCCACTCCTTGGCCATGTGAATGGCACGGCGAATGGTTTCGCCCTGGCGGTCCTTGTAATAGAACACCAGATTGGCGATGCGATCGTCGGTGTCGTTGAATTCATCAAGAGCCCCGGGAATCGGACTGGAGGCCATGTAAGTGAACATAAGGCCCCCCACGTAACCGGCATCATGGGGAATCTGGTACCAGCGGGGGTCATTGTTGTGCATCAGGCGGTTAACCTGTTTGACCAGGTCCGGCAGGCCCTTGCTGCCGCCCACTTCGGGATCCTGCAGCATATGGGACTGCAGGTCCGACAGGGCTGCCAGCACCTCGGGTCGCTTCAGGCCGCCTTTTTCGTCAGTTTCGGCCACGATGTAGAGTTCCTCGGATCCGGGGAAGCGGTCGTTCACCACACGTGACGAGATGTTGTAGTCATGGTCCGGATACAGGATCGGTGACCCGGGCTCGGAATCGCCAATCTGCACGTTGGATGACGCCAGCAGTCCCGCCACCATGGCCAGGGCGGCAACACTGAGGACAACTCTTGCGGCGCCGGGCCTGGTGACGGTGCGGGAGCAGCTGGCACCGATGTGGCGCAGGAAAGTCTCGCGAATTTCCGGATTCTTTGGTGTTGGCAGGATCGACAGCAACAGGGGCACACCAATCAGCACGGTGAACACCACAGTGATGGCCCACAGGGAGGCATAGATGCCCAGGTGCGTATTCAGTGGTATGGACCCGATTGCGATTAGCGACAGGCCAATGGCATCCGAAACCACACCCAGGGAGCCGGGACGGAACAGACTGTCGAAGGTTGCTTTTGCTGCTTCTGGCCCACTGCCACGTTCCACGGTTTCCGCGTAGTAGCGTTCCACAAGCTGTACACCATGACTCATGGCCCTGGCCGCAATCAGGAAGGGGATGACCAGGCCCAGTGGGTCAAGGTTGTAGCCAAGCAGGCTGATAATGCCCAGGCCCCAGATGGTGGAGACAAGCACCCCGCCCAGAGGAATGAGAACGCCATAGGCCTTGCGGAAGTGAAAGATAAGCAGGGCCAGCATGGTGACCACGGTGAAAATGAAGATCTGGAGAATCTGTTCCATGTAGGTATAGGCCCAGCCCACCAGCACAGGCTGGCCTGTGGCATAGATCGTGACGCCGGCCTGATCTTCCTCGGCGCGCAATTGCTGAAGTTGGGCGAAGGTTTTCTCGTAATCCAGCTGGCCCTCAATCAGCTGCGCCTTGACCAGCGCCATCTTCATGTCTGGCGACACCAGCGGGCCATAAACCCGTGGATTGGCGGACACATCTGACCTCATGGCCTGTAAGGCTTCCTCGGAATACATTCCGGACGTGGAGTCGTAATAGGGCTCCGAATTGATACTGCCTACCTCGGTCAGCCAGATTTTGCGGGAGTTGCGGTGAGTCACGCTGGAAACCAGGTTGTGGTTGACTCCCGGAAGGCTATCCACTGCCTGGGTTATCCTGTCGATCTTGGCCAGTTTTTCGTTGGTGAAGATGTCGCCGTCCTCGAACTCGACTCCCACCACAAGAACATTGGCCCCGCCAAAACTGTCCTTGATGCTGTTGTGCAGCTCGATGTAGGGATGTTGTTGGGGCAGAAGATCGGCGAAATCGGTGTAGATCTTCAGTCCGGGAATACGTAGCGCAAACGCCAGTGTGAGAATGGCAATAACACTCAGCACCTTGCGCGGGTTGTTAAAGATCCATACCTCCAGCATGTGGAGCAGATGGGTAAAGCGATGCAATCCAGGCATGGCGGATTTCCTCAGTCAGTGCTGGCCGAGAAGGCCGCGGGAATTTCAAGGTTCAGCAGAAGACCACGAGCGCCTGCGGCGAGCAGCTGGTTATCGGGAAGTAACAGTCCGCTGCGCAGATACAGGGGCTGGTCGGAGGTGGATATCTTCTGCCAGGACCCATCGGCGTGTTTCAGTACCGTGGCGTTATCCGCCAGGGCATAGAGTCCGGATGGGCCGGAGACAAAGCCGAAAACAGGGGTGTTGATTCCGGTTGGTGATCTCTCCCAGCTTTCACCGCCATCAGTGGTGTGATAGATGAAACCATTGAGGCCACCAACCCAACCTTCATCCTGCGAACTGAAATAGCTGGTATGGGCGTAGAATTCATCCGGCAGGTAGCCGGCATAATCCCAATTTTTGCCACCGTCTCTGGACCTGAGTACCAGGCCATACTCACCGGTGATAAAAGCGTTATTGGAATCAAGGAATTGCAGATTGTTGAGGATGGCGTCCTCGTTCAGTGAGGTTTCGGTCCAGGTCTCACCCCTGTCGCTGCTGCTCTGGATGGTGGTGAAGCTGCCGGCGGCCCACCAGCTTCCATCGGGAGCGCAGGCTGCGGTCATCATCTGTTCCTGACTGGACAAAGCATGCGCAGTCCAGTTCTCGCCACTGGCGTCACCATGCCAGAGCTCGTTATTGAAACTCAGGGCAATAAAACTGTTGTCCGGGCATACGTCCAGGGCAAGAAAGCTGTCGGACGTGGGGGTCTGTCGGCGCCAGGTTTCGCCATTGTCGGAACTTACCAGTACAACGCCGTTGTTGCCGGAGAGGACAATCACTTCATTGTTACGGGCCATGGCCTGGTAAAAGTCTGTTCGCTTGACAGCCTGTTGCGACTGTTCCCGAACGGCTTCCAGATTCAGGGACGCCTCACAGCCTGTCATCAAAAGCGTGGACAGTCCGGCTAACGATACGGCTTTGCCAGCGGTGCGCCATGGGCGCAGGGGGGCATTTCGCATTTTATGTCACCGTCTTTGTTTTTGTGGATAAAGCGACTGAGGGTGAGATAGCAACGCTTATGCCATGCCCGGGATGTTTTTATTAAAGTGTTGAAAAATAGATAAAAACCAGATCAGTGTTAGCGCAGGTTAAGGCGTTGGGAAGAAATCCCGGCGATTGATTTTCATCAAATGATAAAGTCTGGAAGGGACTTGCTGATTTCGTGAAGCGGGTGTAGGGGGAAGGGGCGACGTCCGTGTCGGTGCTTGCTTTTCGGTGGTCAGCTTTCAGCCAGAATTCCGGATTTCTTCAGCCTGTAGGCGAGCGCCGGGCGGGTCAGCCCCAGTATACGGGCGGCGCCGGAAACATTCTGGTTTGCTTCTTCCATGGCGCGGCGCATTAATGTTTCTTCCACATCGTCCAGGCCGATACCATTTCCCAGAATCTGGCTGGCCCAGTCCCCGGCTGGCACCTCACTGCCCTCTGTAACAAGCTGGCCCTGGCTGTCGAGAACTCCCTGAGGTTGGCTCGATTGTGGCTCGGGGATACCGGCAAATAGTGATTCGCGGCTGATCGATTCATTGTTATCGGTCAGGATTACCCCGCGTTCAATGACATTCTCCAGTTCCCGGATGTTGCCCGGCCAGTGGTAGTGCTGGCAGAGATCGAGGGCTTTGTCAGACAGCCCGAGTGTGCGTTTGTTGTATTCTGAATGGAATTTATTCAGGAAATGCTCCGCAAGCAACGGCAGGTCTTCCAGTCGTTCCCGAAGCGGTGGGATTTTCACTGGAAACACGTTCAGCCGGTAAAACAGGTCGGAGCGGAAGCGGCCCTCCTCAACAGCCTTTTCCAGGCTTTCATTAGTGGCTGCAATCACCCTGACATCCACAGCCCGTGTGCGGTTATCACCCACCCGTTCCAGTTCCCCTTCCTGCAATACACGGAGCAATGTGGCCTGGGCCCGGGGTGTCAGTTCAACGACTTCGTCAAGAAAAATGGTGCCGGTGGTTGCGCGCTCAAATCGACCGGGCCGGGACTGGTTTGCACCGGTGTAGGCGCCCTTTTCGACACCAAACAATTCGGCCTCGATCAGATCCGGGGGGATAGCGGCGCAATTGACGGCCACGAAAGGTTGTTCGGCGCGATCGCTGCGAAGGTGAACGCTTCGTGCAATCACCTCTTTGCCAACCCCGGTTTCGCCCAGCAACAGGACCGACACCTTGCCCATGGCGGCCTTGTCGATCATCTTGCAGACCTTGTTGTAGGAGGCGGACTGGCCGATGCCGTAGTATTGCCCCTGCTGTTTCTCAAGGCTGCTGCGCAATGAGCTCACCTGGCTCTGAAGGTCATACAATTCCTCAATGATGGCATCGGCCTTGAAGTACTTGGTGAACTCGGCGGCGTCTTCCCACTCTTCAGCCGGTTTGCCTACAATCATGCACTTGTCGTCGCCACAGCCGCGGCAGCTGACCTCCCGGAAGATGATTTCCCTCCCCATGAAAGAAGACGTATAAGCGCAGGCGTATCCCAGCAGGGACCAGCAGGCAGGCTCGTCCATCTGTCCCAGTTCCGTCTGGCAGATATCCACTTCAAAGGAGTCGATCCATTCCAGCTCGCCATAGAAACCGCCGGAATCCTGGTCAATATCGATCTCGATGGGAACGGCTTTGACCATGCCCTTGAGGGAGTGCAGTTGCGGGCCGGCAAGGAATATATCCAGTTCGCTGCAATGGGGGCGGAGTTTTCGGGCCAGTTCGGCATCTTTTAGTCCCGACTGGTAGCCCAGGCGCAGGAAAAAGCCCTTGGCACGTTCAATGCCAATGGTATTCACCATCTCTCGGCGAAAAGCGGCCATAGCGCTGACCTGCATAAGCAGCATGCGCTGTTCGCCGAACCAGATTTTGCCCTCCGTGCTCTGGAAGCGGATCTGCTCCGTGAGATCCTGAAAATCCACATACTGCAGTTGTGGTTTATAGGTAATAGCCATGTTCAGGAAGCCCCGTTTGTTGTTTTATGGGGGGTCGCATCCGGGTTGAGGTCATCCAGTGCGAAAGCAGCAAATCGCTGCTCTTTTCTATATAACACCCTATCCCTGGTAAAGATCAATCAAATGATCAATTCCTGAACGAAACCCCTGGTGGCCGGTGAGCTGAGCATTTGCTCAGTTCAGGTTTTCAGGTTGATCAAATGATGAAAAATATCCCTTTCCATACTCTGAAACTCTCAGGGAACCTGTTGCCTGGAGTTGTCTAACAATCCCGGAAAATCCATTGAAAACAATCGTGTGAAGACTTCATTGCGAGGTTTTTTCAGAGCTTGGCACAGCCGTTGCTCATGTCATGGCAACCGATAACAAACACAACGGTGCCAACAATGACCAATCAAGCCATAAGCTTCGACGATATGCCCCGCTACATACGGGTGCGTAGTGGGCCGGAAGACAGGTTCGTGGAGTTCGACTTTGCCATCGGTTACCCCGAACTGTTTGTTGAGCTGGTGCTCCCCCGGGATGCCTTCGACATCTTTTGCCGGCACAACAAGGTGATCCACATGGATTCCGACATGATCCGTGAGATCGATGCCGACATGGTCAAGTGGCGCTTTGGTGAAAAGGGCCACCGTTAACCCGCGTTCAATCGAATCTTCACTCACAACAACAAGACGGTAAGTTGATATGAGCATTGAGATCAAAACCAACTCGGTGGAACCCATCCGCCACACCTACGGACATATTGCCCGGCGTTTTGGTGAAAAGCCGGCGAGCCGTTACCAGGAAGCCAGCTTCGATATTGAAGCCACAACCAACTTCCATTACCGGCCGCTGTGGGACCCGGAGCGCACTCTGAACGATCCCCGCAGAACCGCCATTCGCATGCAAGACTGGTATGCAGTGACCGACCCGCGTCAGTTCTATTACGGCGCTTATGTGGGCAATCGCGCGAAGATGCAGGAGTCCGCAGAGACCAGTTATTCCTTCTGCGAGAAGCGTAACCTGCTGACACGGTTGCCCGAAGAGACTCGGGAGCAGCTTCTGCGCCTGCTGGTTCCGCTGCGTCATGTTGAGCTGGGCGCCAACATGAACAACAGCAAGATTGCAGGCGACGCCATTGCCACCACCGTGGCCCAGATGCACATCTACCAGGCCACCGACCGCCTGGGCATGGGCCAGTATCTTTCCCGCATTGCTCTGATGATCGATGGCAGTACCGGTACCGCTCTGGATCACTCCAAATCCTACTGGATGGACGATGAGCTCTGGCAGCCAATGCGCAGACTGGTTGAGGACACCCTTGTGGTTGACGACTGGTTCGAGCTGACCGTGGTTCAGAACCTGCTGATCGACGGCCAGCTCTATCCGCTGATTTACGAAAAGATGGATGAGTGGCTGGGAGAGCAGGGCGCGGAGGATGTCTCCATGCTGACCGAGTTCATGCGCGACTGGTTCAAGGAATCACTGCGCTGGACCAATGCCATGTTCAAGACTGTGGTCGCGGAGAGCGACGCCAACCGGGAGCAGATCCAGGCCTGGATCGATCACTGGGAACCACGGGTATACGAAGCCCTGTTGCCGATTGCCAATGAAACCACCGGATCTGAGGTGCTGGATGAAATTCGCGCCCAGTTCGCCACTCGTCTCGACAAGCTCGGAGTACAGGGCAAGGGAGTACAGGCATGAGCCAGCTCGTATTTATCGCCTTCCAGGACAACGACAACGCACGGTACCTGGTGGAAGCCATCCAGGAGGACAACCCTGAAGCGGAAGTTCAGCACCAGCCGGCAATGATCCGGATTCAGGCGGAAAAACGCCTGGTGATCAACCGGGAAACAATGGAAGAAAAGCTCGGTCGCGATTGGGACGTGCAGGAGATGCTGATCGATGTGATCAGTATCGGCGGCAACGTCGATGAAGACGACGACCACTTCATTCTTCAGTGGAACTGATCAGGAGACACATCATGGCTGTTAAAAACAAAAAGCTTAATCTTAAAGACAAATACCAGTACCTGACCCGGGACATGGCCTGGGAGCCCACTTACCAGAAAAAGAAAGACATTTTTCCGGATGAGGACTTTGAGGGCATCAAGATTACCGACTGGTCCCAGTGGGAAGATCCGTTCCGGCTGACCATGGACGCCTACTGGAAGTACCAGGCTGAAAAAGAGAAAAAGCTGTACGCCATCTTTGACGCCTTTGCCCAGAACAACGGCCACCAGAACATTTCTGATGCCCGTTATGTGAATGCACTGAAGCTGTTCCTTACAGGTGTATCACCGCTCGAGTACGCAGCATTCCAGGGATACGCCCGGGTTGGCCGTCAGTTCAGCGGTGCCGGCGCCCGTGTGGCCTGCCAGATGCAGGCCATTGACGAACTGCGTCATTCCCAGACCCAGCAACACGCCATGAGCCACTACAACAAGCACTTCAACGGCCTGCATGATGCCTCGCACATGCACGACCGGGTGTGGTTCCTGTCGGTGCCCAAGTCGTTCTTCGACGATGCCCGTTCCGCCGGCCCGTTCGAATTCCTGACGGCAATTTCATTCTCGTTCGAATATGTGCTGACCAACCTGCTGTTCGTGCCGTTCATGTCCGGCGCCGCCTACAACGGCGATATGGCGACCGTCACCTTCGGCTTTTCAGCCCAGTCTGACGAGGCGCGGCACATGACCCTGGGCCTTGAGGTGATCAAGTTCATCCTCGAGCAGCACGAAGACAACGTTCCCATTGTCCAGCGCTGGATCGACAAGTGGTTCTGGCGCGGTTTCCGCCTGCTGAGCCTGGTGGGAATGATGATGGACTACATGCTGCCGAACAAGGTCATGTCCTGGGCCGAAGCCTGGGAGGTGTACTACGAGCAGAATGGTGGCGCCCTGTTCAAGGACCTTGAACGTTATGGCATTCGCCCGCCCAAGTATCAGGACGTGGCCAACGATGCCAAGAATCACGTCAGTCACCAGGCGTGGAGCACCTTCTACCAGTACAGCCAGGCCACCAATTTCCATACCTGGATGCCGGAAGAGGATGAAATGAAGTGGTTGTCAGAGAAGTACCCGGAAACTTTCGACAAGTACTACCGGGACCGCTTCGAGCATTGGGACAAAGAGCAGAAAGCCGGTCGGCGCTTCTATAACAACACCCTGCCGCAACTGTGCCAGGTCTGCCAGATTCCGACCATCTTTACCGAAAAGGATGATCCTTCGATGCTCAGCCATCGGCAGATCCAGCACGAGGGTGAGCGCTATCACTTCTGCTCCGATGGCTGCTGCGACATCTTCAAGAACGAGCCTGAAAAGTACATCCAGGCCTGGTTGCCGGTACATCAGATCTACCAGGGCAACTGCGAAGGCGCAGACGTCGAGACAGTGGTATCGAAGTACTACCACATCAAGCTCGGCGAGGACAATCTGGAGTATCTGGGCTCGCCGGATCATCAGCGCTGGCTGGAGATCAAGGGCCTGAAACCAAGGGCCAGCAAGCCTGGCAGCGAGCAGGATGCAGCTTGAGTTGTAGCGCGTCCGGGCGCTGACTGCCCGGACGCAGTGACCACGAAAACAACAAGGTGATCACCATGAGTGTCAACGCAATTTCCGAGTACAAGGCCGAACCGAAAGACCGCGTGGAAAACTTCCATGGCATGCAGTTGCTCTACATCTACTGGCCACACCACCTGATGTTCTGCTCGCCGTTTGCCGTGATGGTTGCGCCGGACATGACCTTCGGCGACTTCCTGGAGCAGGTATTGAAGCCTGCCGTTGCAAGCCATCCCGACAGCGCCAGAGCGGATTTCCTGAAAGCGGAATGGAAGCTGAACGACGAACCGTTCACGCCAGATGTGTCCGCCACCATGAAGGACAGTGGAATTGACCATAAGAGCATGCTGACAGTAACCACCCCTGGCCTGGATGGCATCAGCGGTTCCGGATCCTGAGGACAATGTCATGAGTTATACCGTCACCGTAGAGCCAATCGGCGAACAGATAGAAGTAGAGGACGGCCAGACCATCCTTGCGGCTGCCCTGCGCCAGGGCGTCTGGCTTCCTTTCGCTTGCGGCCATGGCACCTGCGCCACCTGCAAGGTTCAGGTCATCGAAGGCGATGTGGAAATCGGCGATGCCTCACCTTTTGCACTGATGGATGTCGAGCGGGACGAAGGCAAGGTCCTGGCCTGCTGCGCCACCGTTGAAAGCGACGTCACCATCGAGGCAGATATTGATGTGGACGAGGATTTTGAGGGTTACCCGGTTGAAGACTATGCGGCGACGGTTACCGATATCGTCGAACTGTCCCCGACCATCAAGGGCGTGCATCTGAAACTCGACCGTCCGATGACCTTCCAGGCCGGCCAGTACATCAATGTCGAGCTGCCGGGCGTTGATGGCCCGAGAGCTTTCTCCCTCGCCAATCCGCCCAGTAAGGCCGATGAAGTGGAACTTCACGTGCGGCTGGTCGAAGGCGGCGCTGCAACCACCTACATCCACCAGCAACTGAAGGTAGGTGAGAAGCTGCATCTGTCAGGCCCCTATGGCCAGTTTTTCGTGCGCAGTTCGCAGCCAGGCAACCTGATTTTCATTGCCGGTGGTTCCGGGCTTTCAAGCCCGCAATCGATGATTCTCGATCTTCTGGAGCAGGGCGACGATCGTCAGATCACTCTCTTCCAGGGCGCCCGCAACCTGGCGGAGCTCTACAACCATGAGCTCTTCGAGGCTCTGGACCGGGACAACGACAACTTTACCTACGTACCGGCACTGAGCCAGGCGGAAGAAGATGGCGACTGGCCGGGGTTCAGGGGCTATGTCCACGATGCGGCAAAGGAGCACTTCGGTGGACGTTTTGCCGACCACAAAGCCTATCTGTGCGGGCCGCCACCGATGATTGATGCCGCCATCACGGCATTGATGCAGGGCCGGCTGTTCGAGAGGGACATCTTCATGGAGAAGTTCCTGACCGCAGCCGACGGGGCTGAAGAAACCCAGCGCTCGGCGCTGTTCAAGAAAATCTGACCGGGGCGGCGCCATGAGCGACGGCTTCGAGATCACCGAACAGTGCAGCGGAAACCGCTTTCACTGTGAGCCTGGCCAGAGTGTGTTAAAGGCCATGGAACAGCAGGGCCTGAAGTGTGTTCCGGTAGGTTGCCGTGGCGGCGGCTGCGGATTCTGCAAGGTTACCGTGCTCAGCGGTGACTACGAATGCGGAAAGATGAGCAGGGTGCATGTACCACCGGAATCAAGGGCATGTGGCGAGGTACTGGCTTGCCGCATTTATCCTCTGAGCAACCTGACAATTGAATGCCGTCCCCGCGAAGTGGTGGAGACGGCCAGGCAGCAAACAACAACAAAATCGATGAGGTAACGTCATGAGAAAAGGTGTAATGCGTCCCGGCCATGTCCAGATCCGTGTACTCGATATGGATGCGGCTGTTAAACACTACACGGACCTGTTGGGTCTGATTGAAACCGACCGCGATGACCAGGGCAGGGTGTACCTGAAGGCCTGGACCGAGGTGGACAAGTTCTCCGTGGTTCTGCGCGAGGCGGATGAACCCGGTTGCGATTTCATGGCCTTCAAGGTGGTGGATGAGCCTTCCCTGCAGCAACTGGAGAAGGATCTGGTAGAGCACGGTGTCGACATCGAACAGGTCCCCGAAGGTGAGCTCAAAGACTGTGGGCGACGGGTCCGGTTCAAGGCTCCCTCGGGCCATACGTTCGAGCTTTACGCTGACAAGCAGTACACCGGCAAGTGGGGCATCACCGAGGTGAATCCGGAAGCCTGGCCGCGCAACCTGGAAGGGATGAAGGTCGTCCGTTTTGACCATTGCCTGATGTATGGTCCGGAACTGGCTGCCACCTACGATCTGTTCGTCAATGTTCTTGGCTTCTACCTTGCCGAACAGGTTCTGGACGGCGACGGCACCCGTATTGCCCAGTTCCTCAGCCTGTCCACAAAGGCCCACGACATTGCCTTTATTCATCACGAAGAAATGGGCAAGTTCCACCACGCCTCCTTCTACCTGGAAACCTGGGAAGACGTGCTGAGGGCGGCGGACCTGATTTCCATGACCGATACCTCCATTGATATCGGGCCTACCCGTCATGGCCTGACCCACGGCAAGACCATTTACTTCTTTGACCCGTCTGGCAACCGCAACGAGGTGTTCTGTGGTGGCGACTACAACTACCCGGACCACAAGCCCGTTACCTGGCAGGCCGAGCAACTGGGCAAGGCCATCTTCTACCACGACCGGGTACTGAATGAACGGTTCCTGACGGTATTGACCTGACTTTTCAGCAGTTCAACAGGGCTATCTATAACAGGATTAGGCAGCAATGAAAGACATCAAGCACTACATCAACGGGCAGTATGTTGGCTCCGCCAGCGGCAAGCTGTTCGACAACGTCAACCCGGCAAACGGCAAACTGATCAGCAAGGTTCACGAAGCCGGCCGGGACGAGGTGGATGCCGCAGTGAAGGCCGCAAAAGCGGCCCTGCGCGGCCCCTGGGGCAGGATGACGCTGGAGGAACGCACCAGCATCCTGCACAGGGTAGCCGACGGCATCAACGCCCGGTTTGACGAGTTCCTGGAAGCGGAGTGCCTCGATACCGGCAAGCCAAAATCCATGGCGAGCCATATCGATATTCCCCGGGGTGCGGCCAATTTCAAGGTGTTCGCGGACATGATCAAGAACGTGCCCACGGAATCCTTTGAAATGCCGACACCGGATGGCACCGGCGCGCTGAACTATGCGGTACGTCGCCCCAAGGGTGTGATTGGTGTCATCAGCCCCTGGAACCTGCCGTTGCTGCTGATGACCTGGAAAGTCGGTCCCGCCCTGGCCTGTGGTAACACTGTGGTGGTCAAGCCTTCCGAGGAGACCCCCACGACCACAGCACTACTGGGCGAAGTCATGAAAGAGGCCGGTGTGCCGGATGGGGTTTATAACGTAGTGCACGGTTTCGGTGGCGACTCGGCGGGCGCTTTCCTGACTGAACATCCTCAGGTAGATGGTTTCACCTTTACCGGCGAAACCGGTACCGGCGAAGTCATCATGAAAGCCGCCGCCAAGGGCATCCGGGACATCTCCCTGGAGCTGGGCGGCAAGAATGCCGGCCTGGTGTTTGCCGACTGTGACATGGACAAGGCGATCGAGGGCACCATGCGCTCGGCCTTTGCCAACTGTGGCCAGGTATGCCTGGGCACCGAGCGGGTCTATGTCGAACGTTCCATCTTCGATGAGTTTGTGTCACGTCTCAAAGAGGCTGCCGAGGGCCTGAAAATTGGCCCGCCGGACGATGCTGAAGCAAACCTGGGGCCGCTGGTCAGTCTCAAACATCGTGAAAAAGTCCTCTCCTACTACCAGAAGGCTGTTGATGACGGTGCCACTGTGATCACCGGTGGTGGTGTTCCTGATATGCCGGCAGAGCTTGCCGGTGGGGCCTGGGTTCAGCCAACTATCTGGACCGGTTTGCCGGAAGATTCCGCGGTGATTACCGACGAGATCTTCGGCCCCTGTGTCCACCTCTGCCCGTTCGATACCGAAGAAGAGGCCATCGAGCTGGCCAACAGTCTTCCTTACGGGCTGGCCTCGGCGATCTGGAGCGAGAACATCACCCGTGCCCACCGGGTGGCGGGCCAGGTCGAAGCCGGCATTATCTGGGTCAACAGCTGGTTCCTGCGGGATCTGCGGACGCCGTTCGGTGGCAGCAAGCAGTCCGGGATTGGTCGCGAGGGCGGTGTGCATTCCCTGGAGTTCTACACCGAAATGAAGAACATCTGCGTGAAACTGTGAGCCGATCATGACTGCATCTGAAAACAGTCCGGAAATCGGGCGTGAGATAACGGCTGCTGGCTACCGCACCAACGTGCACGACCATGGTCAGGGTGGCTTTCCGGTGATGATGATCCACGGCTCCGGCCCGGGAGTGACTGCCTGGGCCAACTGGCGCCTGGTGATTCCGGAGCTGGCGAAGCACCGCCGTGTGGTGGCGCCGGACATGCTCGGCTTCGGTTACACCGAACGCCCGGAAGACAACACCTACAACCGTGAACGCTGGGTGGCCCACGCCATCGGTGTTATGGACGCGCTGGACCTGGAGAAAGTGGATCTGGTGGGCAACTCCTTCGGTGGCGGCCTGGCTCTTGCCCTGGCCATCGAGCACCCGGAACGGGTGCGTCGTCTGGTGCTGATGGGCTCGGTTGGCGTCAGCTTTCCAATTACCGAAGGGCTGGATGAGGTCTGGGGTTACGAGCCTTCCCTTGAAAACATGCGCCGCCTGATGGACGTGTTCGCCTTCAACAAGGGCCTGCTCACCGACGAACTGGCGGAGATGCGCTACCAGGCCAGCATCCGCCCCGGTTTCCAGGAGTCTTTTGCAGCCATGTTCCCGGCTCCGCGCCAGCGCTGGGTAGACAACCTGGCGAGCCCGGAAGAAGACATCCGGGCACTGCCCCATGAAACCCTGGTGATCCACGGCCGGGAAGATGAAGTGATTCCCCTGCAGACGTCCCTGACCCTGGCGGACTGGATCGACCGGGCACAGCTTCACGTCTTTGGCCGTTGTGGCCACTGGACCCAGATTGAACATGCCAGCCGGTTCGCCCGGCTGGTGAACGATTTTCTGACCGAGGCCGATCAATCGGCTGCAGGAGAAAAATAATGGAACAGACACGTATTCAGGCACTGGGTGATGAGCTTTACCAGGCCATGCTCAGCCGGGAAGCCGTTTCTCCGCTGACCAGCCGCGGCGAAGACATCACCATTAATGACGCCTACCACATTTCCCTGAGGATGCTGGAACGCCGGCTGGCGGATGGTGCCTCCATCATCGGCAAGAAGATCGGTGTCACCAGCAAGGCCGTGCAGAACATGCTGAATGTGCACCAGCCGGACTTCGGGTACCTGACCGACGACATGGTGTTCAACAGTGGTGAGGTCATGCCCATCAGCGACCGCCTGATTGCCCCCCGCGCCGAGGGCGAAATCGCCTTCATCCTGAAGAAAGACCTGAGCGGCCCGGGCGTTACCAATGCCGATGTGCTGGCTGCCACCGAATGCGTCATGCCGTGTTTCGAGATCGTCGACTCCCGCATCCAGGACTGGAAGATCGCGATTCAGGACACGGTTGCCGACAACGCCTCCTGTGGCCTGTTTGTACTGGGTGACCAGGCGGTCTCTCCCCGCAAGGTGGACCTGGTGACCTGCGGCATGGTGGTGGAAAAGAACGGCAGCGTGCTGAGTGCCGGTGCCGGTGCTGCAGCACTGGGCTCCCCGGTGAACTGCGTGACCTGGTTGGCCAATACCCTGGGCGAGTTCGGCATCACCCTCAAGGCCGGCGAAGTCATCCTGTCCGGCTCCCTGGTTCCGCTGGAGCCGGTCAAGGCCGGTGACTACATGCGCGTAGATATTGGTGGCATCGGCAGTGCCTCGGTGCGCTTCGCCTGATCGGGATTAATGAGGACAACGTTATGAGCAAGAAAATCAAAGCAGCCATTATCGGCTCGGGCAACATCGGCACCGACCTGATGATCAAGATTCTGCGCAATGGCAAGAACATCGAAATGGGCGCCATGGTCGGTATTGACCCGGAGTCTGACGGCCTGGCCCGTGCTGCGCGTATGGGCGTCGCCACCACCCACGAGGGCGTGGATGGCCTGGTGAAGATGCCGGAGTTCGCCGACATCGACATCGTGTTTGATGCCACCTCCGCCAGGGCCCACATGCACAACGAAGTGTTCCTGCGGGGTCATAAAGAAAGCATCAAGATCATCGACATGACCCCGGCGGCCATCGGCCCCTACTGCGTCCCGGTGGTCAACCTGGAGCAGAACCTGAAGGAAGGCAACGTCAACATGGTCACCTGCGGTGGCCAGGCGACAATTCCCATGGTCGCAGCGGTCTCCCGTGTGGCCAAGGCACACTACGCCGAAATCGTCGCCTCGATTTCGTCGAAGTCTGCCGGCCCCGGCACTCGCGCCAACATCGACGAATTCACCGAAACCACCTCCAAGGCCATCGAAGTGGTGGGCGGCGCCCAGAAGGGCAAGGCCATCATCATCCTCAATCCGGCCGAGCCGCCCCTGCTGATGCGGGATACCGTCTACGTGCTCTCCGATGCCGCCGACCAGGCGGAAGTGGAAGCCTCGGTGGAAGAAATGGTCAAGGCCGTCAACAGCTACGTGCCCGGTTATCGCCTCAAGCAGAAAGTGCAGTTTGACGTGATTCCGGAAGACCAGCCCATGAACGTCCCGGGCCTGGGCCGCTTCAGCGGCCTGAAGACCTCCATCTTCCTGGAAGTGGAAGGCGCCGCCCATTACCTGCCGGCCTACGCCGGCAACCTGGACATCATGACCTCCGCGGCCCTCGGTACTGCCGAGCGCATCGCCGAATCGCTGGTCAAGTGAGGAGACTGACTCATGACTTATAACCCCGGCAAGAAACTCTATATCTCCGACGTGACCCTGCGGGACGGCAGCCACGCCATCCGTCACCAGTACTCCATCAAGAACGTGCAGGACATTGCACGGGCCCTGGACAAGGCCAAGGTGGATTCCATCGAAGTGGCCCACGGTGATGGCCTGCAGGGCTCCAGCTTCAACTACGGCTTTGGCGCCCACACCGACCTGGAGTGGATCGAAGCGGTGTCCGAAGTGATTGAACACGCCAGGATCGCCACCCTGCTGCTGCCCGGCATCGGCACCGTCCACGACCTGGACAATGCCTACAACGCCGGCGCCAGAATCGTCAGAGTGGCCACCCACTGCACTGAGGCGGATGTCTCGAAGCAGCACATTGAACACGCCAGAAAGCTGGGCATGGACACCGTCGGCTTCCTGATGATGAGCCACATGCAGACTCCGCAGGGTCTGGCGGAACAGGCCAAGCTGATGGAAGACTACGGCGCTACCTGTCTGTACGTGGTCGACTCCGGCGGCGCCATGAACATGAACGACATCCGTGACCGCTTCCGGGCGCTGAAGGATGTGCTCAAGCCGGAAACCGAAACCGGCATTCACGCCCACCACAACCTGGCCCTGGGTGTGGCCAACTCCATCGTGGCGGTGGAAGAAGGCTGTGATCGTGTTGATGCCAGCCTGGCCGGCATGGGTGCCGGTGCGGGTAATGCGCCGTTGGAAGTCTGTGTGGCCGCCTTCGACAAGATGGGCTGGGAACATGGTACCGATGTGTACGCCCTGATGGATGCGGCTGATGACATTGTCAGGCCGCTGCAGGACCGCCCGGTTCGAGTGGATCGCGAAACCCTGGCCCTGGGCTACGCCGGTGTCTACTCCAGCTTCCTGCGCCATTCCGAAGTGGCGGCGCAGAAGTACGGCCTGAAGACCGTGGATATTCTGGTAGAGCTGGGCAAACGCCGCATGGTGGGTGGCCAGGAAGACATGATTGTGGATGTGGCGCTGGATCTGCTGGCGGCGCAAAAGGAGCAGAACGCATGAGCAAGACACTAAGCCGTGAACAGATGCTGGCCCTGGCCGAACACGTGGAAAATGCCGAACTGCAGGCCCACGACATCACCAAGGTCACCAATGACTACCCGGACATGACCTTCGAGGATGCCTACGACGTGCAGTGGGAAATCCGCCGTCGCAAGGAGGAGCGGGGCAACAAGATCGTGGGCATGAAAATGGGCCTCACCTCCTGGGCCAAGATGGCCCAGATGGGCGTGGAAACCCCGATTTACGGTTTCCTGGCGGATTATTTCAGTGTTCCGGATGGCGGTGTGGTCAACACCAAGGAGCTGATTCACCCGAAAATCGAGGCCGAAATTGCCTTTGTTACCAAGGCGCCCTTGAAGGGCCCGGGCTGCCATATTGGCCAGGTACTGGCGGCGACGGACTTCGTGATTCCCGCCGTGGAAATCATCGACTCCCGCTACGAGAACTTCAAGTTCGATCTGGTGAGCGTGGTTGCCGATAACGCTTCGTCGACCCGCTTCATCACTGGTGGTCAGATGGCAGACGTTGCGGATGTGGACCTGAAGACCCTGGGTGTGGTGGTCGAGAAGAATGGAGAAGTTGTAGACGTGGGTGCAGGCGCAGCCGTGCTGGGCCATCCTGCTTCCAGCGTGGCCATGCTGGCGAACCTGCTGGCAGAGCGGGGCGAACACATCCCCGCGGGTACCTTCATCATGACCGGTGGCATTACCGCCGCCATCGCCGTAGAGCCTGGTGACAATATCACCGTGCGTTACCAGGGGCTGGGAACCGTGTCCGGGAGGTTCATCTAGACCTTCAACAAATACTGCCGCCGGAGCACGAAATTTATGAATAAGGCTATCGATCTGTATCTGTATTTCAACTTTCGCAGCCCATACTGCTACCTGGTCAGCAGTCGCATGTTCGAGGTATTCGACCAGTATCAAGTCAATATTGTCTGGCGGCCACTGGGGGGCTGGCATGGTCGGTCCGATCCGGATCGCGCAAAGGTCAAAATGCCTATTGCCCGGCAGGATGTGGCGCGCTGGGCGCGCCGGTTCGGTATGCCCCTTACTCCACCGCCAAAAACCACGGACCCGACCCGGGCGGGTGCAGGCTCCCTGCTGGCAGAAAAGGAAGGTTTGCTCAGGCCCTACCTGGTGACGATGATGCAAGCGGAGTGGTCAGAGGGCCGGGACATAGGCGATACGGATGTGCTGCTCTCGGTTGCCGAAAGCGTCGGACTGGACGGGGAAGCCTTTGCCAGGGCAATGGATGATCCTGAAAACCATGCCCAGATCGACCGGAACTGGCAGGAAGCACAGGAAAAGGGCGCTCTGGGGGTCCCCACATTTGTCATCGGCGATCAGATTTTCTGGGGTCAGGACAGACTGGACTTCGTGGCGGAGCACCTGCAGGAACTGGGAGCGGCACGCTGATGAGCAGGTTAGAGCTGATCGACAAGCCCGAATGCCCGTTCTGCTGGCGGGTCCGGATTGCCCTGACGCTGCAGGAAAGAGCTGCAGACAGCCTGGACCGGTCAGATCCAGATGTACTTGCCCGATGGCAGAGGCTGGCACCCAATCGCACTGTGCCGGTGTTGATAGACGAGGATCTGGTGCTGACGGACTCCGGGCCCATGCTGGAGTATCTGGCAGAAACGGGCCCGGCGCTGCTGCCTGATTCCCCCCGCCAGCGGGCGGAGGCGCGAAGCTGGATGGTATATGGCGATAATGTTCTGGGGCGCAGTATCCGGGAAGTGGTGTTCGAGAAGCGCGATAAACCTGAGAAGGAGTGGGACCAGAGCAGAATTCGTGCGGGGATCCGCGGATTCATGGAAGGGCTGCCGGCCCTGGAAACAGCTCTCGGCACGGAGCACTTCCTGGCCGGCAACCAGCCAACTCTGGCTGAGTGTGCCCTGTTTCCGAGGTTTGCGCTGGCGTTAGCCAATGATGTGGAGGTTCCCGAAGAGTTTCCTGCCATTCGTCAATGGCTTGGGCGCATGGCCGCTCACCCCGCGTTTGTATCTGCGAGCCCGGAACGGGTGAGGAACTTTCTGTTTGATCTTACTTGAGGAAACACCATGCCAATAGCACAGCTGTACATTCTCGAAGGGCGCACCGATGAACAGAAGGAGAACCTTATCCGGGAGGTATCGGAAGCCATGTCCCGCACCATCGATTCACCGATTGAGCGTGTGCGGGTCATCATCACCGAAATGCCAAAAAACCATTTCGGAATAGCCGGTGAACCTGCCAGTAAAGTCAGGCCCTAGACAGGTCTTCAGGTCAATGTGGATTGCCGGGGTAAATTGTGAACAGATTGCCAGTACTGTATCTGTCGTGTGAGACGAAAGCGTTGGGCGGCTCCAAAGCCCAATCCAGTCTGCGCCGTCTGGTACCGAAGGACATTGTCGTGAACAATGTGGCATTTATAACGTCTGAAAAGGGCGGCACGCGGCCGGAAATTTTTCACCAGTGTGGAAAGGGCTTCCTCGCCAGGCACCTGCAATCCAGTATGCAGGCACGCGGGTTTGATGTCGCTGTCAGCGGTTCGCGAGAGCAAGGCCTGAAACAACTGGCTGAGAGCATGATGCAACTGGTACCCGAGGAAGTGATCGAGCTGCGGCTCAACACCGGCATGACCAGCGAGCACTATCGGAACATTGGCCATTGCCTGGAAGCACTGCGGGATCAGGGCGTTTTGCTGATCTGCCTGGACAGGCTGGAAACCGATGGCAATAATGCCAGCTATCACCAGCCCCACGACAGCTATATCCGCAATCTGATTCGCCAGTGGGTTGATGAGCAGCGGTGGGCGAACGCCATGTCGAACTCGGCTTTGAAAGGTACTGGTTCATCCGCCGCCAGAGGCCGCCCCGTTGCAGATCCGACATTATGCGTGCTCAATACCGCATTCAGTCTGGGCGGAATGAAGGCGCCCCAGCGCTTGTTCGGGTTTTCACTGAATGAAAACAGCCAGTCGCTCGCCGGCTATGGCTGGATGCAATAAACTACGGAAAACACGAAGGATTCCGTAAATGCTCAGACTGTTGATGGTTGGTGCCGGTGGCATTGGTGGTTACTACGCAGCAAGGCTGTTGGATGCCGGACATCAGGTTGTATTGACTGCCCGCGGCGAACACCTTACTGCCCTCCGGGAAAATGGTCTGACCGTTCGCTACGACGGGAGTGACCTGGTCCATCGGCCAGAAGTGTCTGACCACCAGCAACTTATTGCCCGATTTCACCCGGATGACTTCGACGTTATTGTGCTTGCTCTCAAGGCGACAGCCACAGCTTCCGTGGTGGAGGAACTTGGTGACTGGTTGGCCCAGGGGCGGGTTCCCGTGCTGTCGCTGCAGAATGGTGTTGATAACGAGCCGCTTCTGGCAGACGCGATTGGTGCCGGCCGCGTTATTGGCGGGCTCGCCGTCAGGATTGGCGGGCACATTGTCAGGCCCGGTGTCATTGAAGCTGAAGGCGTGGCCCAGATAGTGATGGGTGAGTGGCCTGCCGCCGAACGCACAGCCTGCCCCCATCAGCAACTGCTGGAAACGCTGGTGAGCGAATTCAACGCTGCCGGCATCCCCACCACGCTTTCGGACCGTATTCGCCATGAACTCTGGCGCAAGCTGGTGATTAACAATGGTGTGAATCCCCTGTCAGCGCTGACGGGACTTGATACCCGCAGCCTTACTCATCATCCGGAATTCAGCCGTATCGTGTATGGCATGATGGCTGAAACCGTTGCAGCCTCCAGGGCGGATGGCGTGAACCTGGGGCAGTCAGACCTCGACGACATGTTCGAGCTGATCAGTTCGTTCAACGCCATCAAGACATCCATGCTGGTGGACAAGGAGAAGGGGCGGCCGCTGGAGCTGGACAGCATTGCCGGTGCGGTACTGCGACGTTGCAGGGATCTGGGTATCGAGGCACCCTATACCTCGACTGTGACCGCCTTGCTGGCAATTGAGGCGGAGAAACCCGGCTGACCAGAGTGATCCCATGACCGACCTGCCCTTCCGCTTCCGTTTCCGCGTCCGCTATGGCGAATGCGATGCACAGAGCGTCGTGTTCAACGCCCGCTATGCAGATTACGTGGATATTTCTGTCAATGAATACATTCGCACCCTGTTCGGGGACTACCAGAACCTGCTGGATCAGGATCTGGACATTCAAGTGGTGAGCCTGACGGTGAACTATCGTGCGCCTGCACGCTTTGATGACGTGCTGGAGGCCAGGGTCAGGGCGGGTCGGATTGGCAACACCTCATTCACGGTGCACCTGGAATTCTATCGGTATGGGGATGAGCAGCTGGTGGCCGAGGCGGATATCACCTATGTACTGATTCAGCCATCGAAAATGGCAAAAACGCCGGTACCGGCCAGAATTCGGGAGTTGCTTGAGGCGGGAGCACCCGGCGTGCTGATCAGCCACGCCGGGGAATGACAACAGTCAGGAGGGCGTTCAGCCTTCCTGAAGGGTCTGGACCACTGCCTTGGCCGCGCCTTCTGAAGAGGCCGGGTTCTGGCCGGTGATCAGTTTGCCGTCCACCACGATGTGTGGTGCCCAGTCATCGCCCTTGGAATAGGTGGCGGTATTTTCCTTCAACATGTCTTCCAGCAGGAAAGGAACAACGCCGCTCAGGCCCACGGCTTCCTCTTCGCTGTTGCTGAAACCGGTGACTTTCCGGCCTCCAACAATGTTCTGCCCTGGTTTGATTTCCACGTTCTTGAACACTGCCGGCGCGTGGCAAACGGCACCGATGACTTTGTCCTGCTCATAGGCAGTCCTGATCAGGGCAATGGACTTGTCGTCATTTACCAGGTCCCACAGCGGGCCGTGACCGCCTGGGTAGAACAGAGCGTCGTAATCGTTCATATCCACATCCGCCAGTTTTTTGGTACTGGCGAGGGCTTCCCTGGCGTGGGCATCTTCCTGGAAGCGGCGAGTGGTTTCCGTCAATGCATCGTCTGTCTCGCTGTTGGGATCAACCGGCGGTTGACCGCCTTTCGGCGAGGCAATGGTGATGTCCGCACCGGCGTCCTTGAATACGTAGTAGGGCGCGGTGAACTCTTCCAGCCAGAAGCCGGTCTTGTGTCCGGTATCTCCCATCTGATCGTGTGAAGTAAGAACCATCAGTACTTTCATCCGGTCTGTCCTTTTTGATTGGAGAAATGAATTCGGTGTTACTGCCTCATATCACCTCTGTTGCGGCGACAGTGGGGTAAATCAACCGTCGACCTGTTTTACGCCCGGAGATCACATCCAGATGCCAGACGGGACACTAGGGATGTCCCTTACTGTCCATGGTCTATACTCTGGGCGATGATGGAAAAAAGACTGAACCGGTGTTCCGGTTTCCTGTCTTGATAAATATCTCATGGAAGGGCTGTTCTTTTGCGTCACCTTATTTTTTTCGTCATGGCCGGGCTGTTACTGGCTTCTTCGCTGGTATCCGCTGGCAACGACGGGTATTCCGTAACCGTGGGGATAAACCACGCGCCGCCATACCGGGTGGTGAGCGATAAGGGCGTAACCGGCCTTTATGTTGACATTTTCAATGAAATTGCCGGCAGGATTGGTTGGCAGGTGCGCTATGTGGAAGCCCCGTTTCGCCGTGTGCTGCTGATGATGGAAGAGGGCGAGGTGGATGTCATGCTGGGCCCCCTGAAATCTGAAAAACGGGAGCAGTTGATGGCCTTTGTGGCTCCGGTCTTCCCGCCGGAACCAAAACTGTTCTTCTATCATCGCGACGAAAACCGGATCACTGGGTACGACGATCTGTACGGCAAGAAAATTGGCGTGCTTTCCGGTGCCAGCTATTTTGAACAGTTCGATAACGATGAAGAGCTTATTAAAGAGCCAATTGCACGTTACGAAAACCTGATGCGAATGCTGGAGATGGGGCGGGTGGATGTAGTTGTTGCCCCCGAGCTGGTTGGGCGTTATACCGTGAAAAACCTGGGTGTCGACGTCGCTGTTTCCCCCTATCAGGTCCCGGGTGAGCATTCGTACATTGCCATATCAAGAAAGTCCCCAGTGCTCTCACGGCAGGACCAGGTAAACAAGATGTTTGAGCAAATCAGACAGGACGGTACCTATGACAGGCTGGTCAGGGGTTACAGGGATTACGCCAGCAAATGATGCCCGACAAGAATGATCTTTGGTTCCTGCCTTTCGTGGTGGCACTGTCTGTACTGTCTCCCGCGAATGCGTCACCGGCGCCTCCTTGCCAGACACTGACAGTAAGTGGCAATCCGGAATACCCGCCGCTACTGTGGCGCGATTCGCAGGCGCCTGGTTATCTCGTCGGTGCTGTGCCGACGCTGCTAAAGGAGATTGTCGAGCCCCTGGGTCTGGAACTGGTTGTCAGGGACATTGGCTCATGGGCGCGGGTCCAGCATGTGGCACGCCTGGGTGACATCGATATGCTGGCCGGTGCATTTATCACCTCGGAGCGAATCCGCTACATGGACTACCTGCTTCCCCCGATAACCCACCTGCCAACCGTTGTCTGGGTGCCGAAGGGTGGGGAGTTTGTTTACCGTCATTGGCCGGATCTGCTGGGAAAGCGTGGTAGCACTCTGATTAATAACAGCTTCGGACAGAATTTTGACCGTTACGCTGATGAGAATCTCCATATCGAAGGGGTGCGAAGTATTGAGCAGTCATTTCAGATGGCCCTGGCCGGTCGGGTCGATTACGTTCTTTACGAGTCCCTGCAGGGGCAGGTGACGCTGGAGAAAATGGGTATCGCGGATGATTTCTCAGCCCTGGAAACCCCGATCAGCAGGGAGGGATTGTTCTTCACTTTTGCCAAGGCGTCGCCATGCAACACGTTCGAGTTGAGGGAGCGCATTGCAGATCGGTTGGCCACTATGGTGGCGTCCGGCCGTATCGATCAATTGATTCGTGAGTACAGCAAGGCCTTTACCGGAGCAGACTGACGTTACGTGAACTTTCCTTGCTGCCATTTCGTACTAACCTTTGGTGAGGAGATACGGTCAATAGGCGATTATCTGGTTCTTCAGGACAGGAGTCCGAATGGATGGCAGAGAAGATGCCTCAAAGCCTGGGCAAACTCTTTAACAAGCTTTCTCTGGAGCTGGCCAGTGCCTCGACCGATGAGTTTGATGGCAGCGTTCAGAGCTTTATAGGCCAGCTTGGACTCCACTTCGGTGCGGACCGCAGCTATCTGTTGTTAATTGATGATGCCACTCAAACGCTATCTGTTACCCACGAATTCTGTCCGCCCGGCATAACCCCCCAGAAAGAGGCAATCCAGAATGTGCCTATGGCACGCTTCCCCTGGCTTGCGGCCCAACTTGCGGCTATGACAGTGGTATCGGTTCCGGAGGTGGAAGAGCTTGCCGCAGAGGCTGCCGAGGAGCAATCTGAGTTTCGGAGACAGGATATACGCAGCCTGGTGCTGGTCGGACTGAAGCTGGACGGAGAAGTCGTGGGTGCATTCGGCTTCGATTTCCTCAGCCGCTCTGTATCACCGGGTGAGCCTGAGAGACAGTTCCTTGGACAGCTTGCAGCGATTCTGGGCTCTTCGGTTCACCGGCAGCTACTATCTGTGAGAAACCAGCAGTTCGAGCACAGCTTGTTCCGTTATTCCGAGCAGTTCCCGGGCGTTATTTTTCAATTCCGCGTTTACCCATCTGGCCGAATGACGTTTCCCTTTATCAGTCGAAAGGTCGAGGAGATGTTTGGCCTGTCACAGGCGAGTGTAAAACCTGATGCCACGCCTCTGCTCGAATGCATTGTCCCCGAGCACCAGGCGGCTGTTTTCAGTGGCATCGACCAGTCGTGGCAAACGTTGACTCCGTTTGAGGTCCAGTTCCAGGCAATCAAAGGCAATGGCGAGACTGCATGGATTGAGGCGCGCTCAGTGCCCGCGGAATTGGCGGACAAAAGTGTTGTCTGGCACGGCTATTTTTACGATATTACCCAGAAGAAAATGGCGGAATCTGAAATAGAGCAACTGGCGTTCTATGATCCGCTGACCGGTCTGCCAAATCGCCGCTTGCTGCGTGATCGCCTGGCGCAGGCTCTCGCGGGAAGCAAAAGGCAGGGTAACAGTGGCGCTCTGGTCTTCATAGATCTTGATAACTTCAAAACTATCAACGACTCAGCCGGCCATGTCGTTGGCGATGAGTTATTGGTCCAGGTCGGCCAACGTTTACAGAATTCGGTTCGTGAATGGGATACCGTCGCCAGAATCGGTGGGGATGAGTTTGTTCTTGTCCTGAAAGGCTTCCCTTCTGATCCGGCGAGAGCAGCTGCCAGGGTCGAGAAGGTGTGCGAAAAACTACGTGATGCCCTGAATGAGCCATACAACCTTCATGGTGTTGAATATAACGGCTCGCCCAGTATTGGCATAACCCTGTTCCATGATCATGACGCTCCCCTTGAAGAGCTCCTGAGCCAGGCTGACATGGCCATGTTTCGCGCCAAGGAAGACGGCAGGAACTGCATCAGGTTTTACGACGGCACCATGCAGAAGAAAGTGTCCGAACGGCTGGCGCTGGAGTCTGACTTACGGGCAGCGATCCGGGGAAACCAGTTCTCGGTCCATTACCAGTTGCAGGTGGATGAGGACGGAAACTCTGTGGGTGCAGAAGCCTTGTTGCGCTGGCAGTGCCCCGGTCGCGGCATGGTATCGCCCTCCGAGTTTATTCCGCTGGCAGAGGAAAGTGGACTGATTGGACAACTGGGCTACTGGGTTCTGGAGGATGTTCTGTTCCAGATTGCCAATTGGCAGTTGCGGGGCGATCTGTTGTCAGAACTTCCGATCGCGGTCAATGTGAGCGCGAAGCAGTTTCACCTCCCCTCGTTCTGTTCAACAGTAATGGAGATCCTGAGAAAAACTGGTGCTTCGCCCCGAAATCTGAAGATTGAAATTACCGAAAGCGCACTGGCTTATGACCTGACAATAGTAGAGGAAACCCTCCGTACCTTGAGGAGTATGGGCGTGCGAGTCTCTCTCGATGACTTCGGCACCGGGTATTCATCACTCGGTTATCTCAAACGCCTCTCACTGGATGAGCTCAAGATTGATCAGGGTTTTGTGAGGGACATCCTTGATGATCCCAACGATGCGGCAATCGCAGAAACCATCCTTGCCCTTGCGTCCGCGCTTCGGTTATCTGCAGTGGCAGAAGGTGTGGAAACGGAAAGGCAGCGGGAGCGTTTGTTGCAGATGGGCTGTAAACGCTTTCAGGGCTATCTATTTAGCCGGCCGTTGCCCGTATCCGCGTTTGAGGCGCTGATTGAGCAGTCTGCTTTCAGGCGATCTCCTCGATGACTTCAAAATCCGCCAGGCGTTGAGAATATGGCTGGGTGAACCGGCTATCTGAATGGCGCTGTTGCTCATTGTCGCGCTCCTCCCCCTGCCCGGCAGGGATGCGTGTTGACTTGATTTGATCGAGCATAGCAGTGCATGGGTTAAATGCAAATGACTATCATTAATATTTGAGCTGCATCAACAAATTTCCAATAGTCGTTCGCAGCCTAACTGTATAAACTCATTCCTGCTCTAACCTTATTCACCCGCATCAGGAGGCAGTACCACCATGGCGATCTGGACCCGTAGCATTCCCACCCTTGAACAAATGGCCGAGGCTAGCAGAAACACTGCCGTTGAGACCATGGGCATTGAGTACGTGGAGATCGGAGATGACTATGTAACTGGCCGGATTCCAGTGGACGAGCGCACCGTGCAGCCATTTGGCATTCTCCACGGCGGATCGTCAGTGGTGCTGGCGGAAACGCTGGGCAGCATGGCTGCCAACTATTGTCTGAGGAAGGAAAGCCAGATCGCAGTGGGGCTGGATATCAACGCCAATCACATTCGATCGGTCACCAAGGGCTGGGTCTATGGTACGGCACGCCCTGTTCACATTGGCGGTACAACCCAGGTGTGGGAAATACGCCTGGAAGACGAGGACGGCAAACTGACCTGTATCTCAAGGCTCACCATGGCTGTCATCGACCGGGGCTGAGATCTCCGGCGCCTTGCGGCCGAGAATGCCCTGCTCGATGAACTCCTTCATCACGATGCCATAGCTTTCATCCGGCACTTCCCGGCCAATCTTGTAGGGCTGTCCTGCGCTGTCGAGGATGCCTTTCAGAAGATCCACTTCGCGGAAGGTGGCCAGTGGGTGTTTGTTCGCATCCCGCACCATGAGAACACGGGGTTTGAGTTTGCTGGTGCTGTGAGTTGCCACCACAATACCGACTTCCCCGTTGGTCATTTCCACGATGGAGCCGGGTGGGTACACGCCGACCATGCGAATAAATTCCACGGCCAGGCCGGCATCGAACTGGGAACCCTTGTTACGGTGAATGATCTGCAGCGCCTCCATGGAAGCGCGGCCTTTATCGTAAACCCGGGAGCTGGTGATGGCATCATAGGTGTCCACTAACCCCACGATCTTGGCAAACAAAGGAATCTGGTGCCCCGCCAGACCCCTTGGGTAGCCTTTGCCATCCATCCGTTCGTGATGCGAGTAGGCCACATCAACCGCCGAATGGGCAAGCCGGGGCAGGGCGGCCAGCACGTCACGCCCGTAGGTGGTGTGGTTTTTCATCACTGCGAATTCTTCAGGAGTCAGGGCACCGGGTTTGTTAAGAATCTGATCGTCAATTCGCATCTTGCCGACATCGTGAAGCAGGCCGCACAGGGCGACATTCCTGATCTCTCCTTCCAGAAGCCCCAGATGTTTGCCGAACGCTGCCGAAAGAATCGATACATTGATGCAGTGTTCGGCAGTGTATTCGTCCTTGTTCTTGATCTTGGTAAGCAGTAGCAGGGCGTTATCGTTACGCAACACGCTGTCCACGCAGCTGTCCACTACCTTGTGAATATGGTTCATTTCCAGTGTTCGCCCCAACCGCAGGCTGGACATGATGTTCTTTGCGGTGGCCTTGGCGTCGGAATAGCTCATTCTCGCTGCGGCCATTTCACGGTTGGCGTCAATTTTATTGATGTAGGTGACTTTACGCTTGGGAATGGATGAAGCCTGGCGGTCTGTGGCTGGCGCATCTGACCGGGGTGACTTCCCCGCTCTGCTGGCCGAAGGTTTGTCATAGGGCTGTCTGGGGCGATCCACCTTGCCTAACACTATGACTTTGTCACACTGTTCCTGAATAGCAAGAACGTCTTCCTCGGTCTGCAGGATGAAACCCTGCAGCAGAAAGTCGGTGTCCTCCCACGGCCGGTCAAGACGAACGACGTGCATACCGATCTTCAATTCGGTGACAGAAATCTCGGTTTCGACGATGTCTTTATGGGCCGGATTCATAGTGCGTACTCTTCGGACCGCGATGCAAAGCGCGTATCACACAGGGGGTCAGGTTACAGGGGCCTAGACTAAAGTATGATGTGAAAGTGGCTTCAATGTATCGTCCTCTTTCTAAAACATTGTCAAATGCTGTAACGAAAACGGGTGTGTATCATCGAAGAGTAGCAGAAACCGATAGTCGTGCCGCTTGCGCGTGTGCGCCAGGGTATTGGGGACAAGGCTATGACCAACATGAAGAATGGTATACCACTGTGGTGGCTGGCCATGGCAGCGGCATTGACGCCGCTGATAACCATTCATACCACCTTTGCCGTGTCGATTCTGGAAGGACACATTTCCTGGTGCATTCCCTACTGGGACAGCTGCACCAGCATCAGTCGAACCGGTCGCTACGGTACCAGCTACTTTATTTTCAAGGGCACCATGCTGCCGGCGGCGCTTCTCGGTATTCTGTTCTGGTACCTGAATGGCCGCTGGTTGCTGCAACTGGGCGCTGCAACCCGGGGTCGTCCCTGGATCCCCTGGCTGGGGTTTGTCGCCTGCGCATCACTTGCGGCCTACACCCTGGCGCTGGGCCACGAGGGGGACGGCTTCAACATCATTCGCCGCACTGGAGTGGTGCTTTACTTCTCGCTCACCTACATCGCGCAGTTGTTGATCAGCTCGGCTCTGAGGGGCCTCCCTCGTTGGCACCGAAGTGGCAGGAATCTGCTATGGCTATGCGAACTGGCGCTGGCAGTGGGCATACTGTCGGTGATCCTGACGGCCGTGGTGCCGGAGATCTACAGCCAGATAGACGATGCCTTCGAATGGGTGCTGGCGTTGCTGATCAACCTGCATGCAATCTGGATCGCCGTACTATGGAAACAGAGTCGCTTCCGGGCACGTCTGTGGGCTGAATAAGGAATTACAGTGACATCAGGCCGCGAATCAGCGCGGCAGCTCCAGCGACAGCAGCAATGCCAAGAATGATGGGCTTCAGTCCATCGAAGGGCATGCGGTTAACCAGCTTTCCCGACAGCCAGAAACCGATGAGCACACCGGGGAAGGTGACGGCAAACAGCTGCAGTTCCCGCTGTCCAAGGTAACCGGAGGCCACCAGGGCGGCGATACTGAAAAAACTTGCCACCAGAAAAAACGCAGACATGTTGGCCCGCACCAGCGGGCCTTTCTGGTTCTGGTAAATCAGTGCAATCGGCGGGCCGCCCACTGCAGTAATAGTGCCCATGTACGTGGAGGCTGCGCCCGCCAGGACGCTGTTGCGGGCGTTCAGTGTAGGTCTTAAACCGGCGACGCTCAGAAGCACGCCGATCAGGATGAGAATTCCGAATACCAGCTCGAATCCTTTGGGTGATATGAGCACCAGTGTCCCCCCTGCCAGCAACGTCCCGGCAACCCCACCGCCGATGGCGAAACGCACCTCCCGAATCTGCAGTGCCCCGCGGTTTCTCACCACCATCAGTATCGTCAGTATCACTGCGTTGAGTATCAGCGGAGCCGGCACCAGTATGGGGCTGATCAGGAAGAGTAGCGGTGCTGCAAGCGTGCCGATACCATAGCCGGCCACGCCTTGCAGGCAGGCGCCTGCCAGCAGGGCAAGGTTGGCGAGGATAATCTGCAGCAGGGTAAGATCAGTCACGCTAAGGCTAGTCGAAAGATGGCAGATCCGGTTGCACCACATCCTTGCCCGCCTCCTGCCACGCATCAAATCCGCCCGCAATTGATGTCACATGCAGGTAGCCCATCTCTTTAAGAGCTTTCGCGCTGAGCGCCGCGCGGCCAGAAGTTTTGCAATAACACACAATCTTCAGATCACGGTTTTCCAGTGCCGGATCGTTGGTGAATTTGAACTCCAGCATGCCTCGTGAAATATTCACGGCTCCGGGAATATGGCTGGCGCGATATTCGTCTGCATCTCGCACATCCAGAAGCAGATCGGCTTTTCTGATGGCATCGTCCGCCTGGTCCACAGGGACTTCGTGAATTTCCTGTTTGGCCTGTGCAACAAGATCGTGGGCTGTTTTCATGGTCGTTCTCCAAAGCGGTGAAGTGATGCATCGAGGGTAAGGTATTTGTCGGGCAGGCGTCACCAGCAGTGTGCTAAATTGACGCACCGGACAATGAGGAAGCTATGAAAACCGCAACCCCCGAAGCCACAAAAGGCGTTATATATGGCCTTTCCGCCTATACCATATGGGGCTGTTTCCCACTGTACTTTGCCCTGTTCGCAGGGGTGCCCTCCTACGAGGTACTGATTCACCGGGTTGTCTGGTCCTGCATTTTTCTGGCCATTGTGGTGACGGCTCTCAAACGCTGGCAGCCGATAATAGGCGCATTGGCGCGCCCGAGAAAACTCGGCTTCGTGTTTGGGTGTGCGGTCTTTATTGCCCTGAACTGGGGAGTCTACATTTATGCGGTGGAGACCCGCCACGTGCTCCAGGCCAGCCTGGGTTATTTTCTCACGCCGCTGGTGAACGTGGGGCTGGGCATGCTGGTTTTGCGGGAAACCATCTCACGGTTACAGGTTGTGGCCGTAGCACTGGCAGCCATCGCGATTCTGTACCAGTTTTTCCTGCTGGGCCTGGTGCCCTGGATAACCCTGGTGCTGGCTTTCAGTTTCGGTACCTATGGCCTGCTACGCAAACAGGTGGAACTGGATGGGTTGTCCGGCCTGTTCGTGGAAACACTGTTGTTGCTCCCGGTAGGCCTGCTGGCTCTCGGATGGCTGGGGGCAGCCGACCAGTCCCATTTCAGCGACAGTACAATCATCACCTGGCTGCTGATCTCCAGCGGTATCGTCACTGCTGTCCCATTACTGTTCTTCGCCGGTGCCGCACGACGCTTACGCCTGGCCACCGTTGGCTTTCTGATGTACATCAACCCTACGCTGCAGTTCTTTATTGCCCTGTTTGTGTTTGATGAGCCGATGAGCGGGGAAAAGCTGTTGAGCTTCGTGATGATATGGGTCGCCCTGGGGCTGTACTCCTGGTCAGCCTGGATGGGGCGGGCGCGCTATGCGTAACTCCGCTTCCAATGTTTCTTGCTACACCTGGCACGTCTCGCAGGCATATTTTTTCTCATAGCGCCTGTCTGCCCAGTTCTCATAGATGCGAGCTGCCAAGGGGTAAATGACCGGCCATAACAGTGGCCTGAAAAAGAATCCGACACGGGTATGTGACCAGGCGCGGACATTGGCAGGCAGGCCAACCACCCACTCTCCTTCGCCAGTCAGTAGATGAAGCCGGCGCAGCAGCGCTTCCCGGGTTGGCAGCATACCCTTGCGGTTCTGTTGTCTGTGGATGTCGGCAAAAACCAGCTCACCGCGCTGCAGTTTTCTCAGGGTACTGATTTCCTTTGCACACAAAGGGCATCGTCCGTCATAGAACAGGGTGTCCATCAATACCTCCAAGAGTCAGGATGTCATTCCGTACGCCCGCCTTTTCCGAGGCCAGGCCTGCAATCAGGTCATTCAGCCCCGCCACGGGCTCAAACATATCGGGTTCGGTGGCAATACCGTCACGGAAGGTTGTCAGCATTTCTATCTGTACGTGCAGATCCTGAAAGTCTCCGAATCGCTGCTGGCGTTGTTTCAACTGCCTGAGCATTGCCCGGAACGCCGGTTTGTCCAGTTCAGCCAGGTAGCGTATGCGTTTCAGCAACTTTCGCAGGCTATGGTAGTCATCGTCCGGGGACTGCGTGCTCAGTTGCCGCGCTTGCGCGTTATGCTGTTTTATACGCTTGTCCAATGCTTTCCGGATGTCTCCGGTTGTCAGTTTCCGGCCTGTTTTCTCAAAGTGGTGGGAGGTGATGAGCTGGAACCACTCATCCATGTCTTTTTGGTATTTCCTGCTGCACAGGCGCTTGGCGAGTGCCTGGTGCTCAAGATCTGCCAGATTGGCAAAATAGCTTCTCGCTCCGGAGCTGATTAGTGCCGACTCTGTACCTTCCTCCAGTTGCCATCGTTCCAGGTCTGCCAACAGTACGTGGAGGTCTCTGAGCTGGCTGGTTGCCTGGGCATGCCTCTTCAATGCCCTGGTGGCCTTGCGCAGGTTGGAATCCCCGCTGATCTCGCTTACGGATTCGGCGATGGCGCGGCTGCGCCTGATGGCAATGCGATACTGGTGCAGGAACTCGCTATCAAAGCCTCGGATTACGCCCGTTTCCAGATCCCGCATTCGCAGGTATTGGTGTTGCAATGTTTCAGGGATGTGCCGGGCAAGGGGGGTGTCGTTGCCGCCTGGCATCTTCTTGCGCTTACGGTTGAATTGCTCGTAGCTGACATCCTTGGGCGTGAGGAACTGTTCCAGCCGGCCCTTGTTCCGTGCCAGCTTATGCCAGTGTTTTACTGGCAGCGCGATCTGCATGAAAGCGCAGGTGGGGAAGCTATCCGGCGCCTGCTGCAACAGATAACTCGCCAGCTCTTCCAGGGCGGGGTTGTGACCAATCAGGGTAATGCTGTCTTCGTCCTGTCTGTTGCGCAACCAGTTAATCAGAGTCTTGTAGTTAAAGGTGTAGAGCTCCGGGACAATATGGGTGTTCTGGCGCAGGTCTTCAGGTATCAGCCCGTCGAGGGTTTGCCGGGCCCGGGTCGCATTACTGCAGAATATCGGGCCATTCAGGACGCCCGCGGCCCGGATCGCTCTGCCCATGGCGCCGAGCTGCCTGGTCCCGCGGCTATTAAGGGGGCGCTGATCATCACGAAGGCTGTCGTCGGCCCAGCTGGATTTGGCATGTCGAATCAGATAGAGGTATTTCATCTGTTGCTCTAAAAAACCTTTGGGCGTCTGGGTTGATGTTTCAGCAAGGCAGGGGCTACCCATTTAGTCTTAAGTGGGCTCAAGCTCCTGACCTTCTGGCCGATAACACTGTAAACAATAAATGCTGGCAGATTAACTGGTTGAGGTATGCGCACCACCAGGATGCAGTCTGCCTGCATGCATGCGTTTTACAAACTGGAACACACCCTGGCGCGCCTTTGTGGATAATTGCGCCCATTATCCAATATTTCATGGAGTACAAAACCAATGACATTACTGAGCCGGCTGCGCATTCGTTCCCGTCTTCTGCTGGGCGTGCTTATCCCAGTACTTATTACGGCGGTAGCCCTTGCCTGGACCACAGTCGCTCAGATAAAAAGTGGCGGTGAGGCTGAGCTGGAACGCCTGGAAGCAAGCTTGCTTGAGGCCCGAAAGGAAGGTTTGAAGAACCTGGTTGATGCAGCCCGCTCTGTGGTTCTCGAAGCCAAGAATGATCCCGATCTGTCGGATGCGGAGGCCCGCGAAGCTGCCAGAAGCCGCTTGCGTTCCATTAGCTTTGAAGGTGGCAACTACGTGTTCGCCTATGCCCGTGACCTGGAAAATCTGGCTTATGCACCGGACCCATCCCGGGAAGGGCCTACTACCAATCCGGATGTGCAGAAGCTGGTGCGGTCGCTATTTGATGCGGCCAAAAATGAAGGGTTTTTCGGATATGACTGGCCGAACCCTGAATCCGGTGAGGTAGAACCGAAGGTGTCTTACTCGACCATTATTCCGGATTGGAACTGGATGATTGGCACCGGGGTGTATGTTACCGATGTTGAGCGGGTAGTGTCTGCAGCGCATGCTGAGATTGACGAGGAGATTGCGGAAGCACTGGGCTTTATTGGGTTGGTAACAGTGGTCGTGGTGATAATCGCTCTGCTTATCGGCATGTTCGTCGGACGCACCGTCACCAATCCGCTGAACAGCGTTATTGCCATGATGAAAGACATTGCCGAAGGTGAGGGCGATCTTCGCCACCGCCTGCCGGCAGAGGGCAATGACGAACTGGCAGAGCTGGGCCGTCGCTTCAACGCCTTCGTGGTGAAAATCCAGGAAACCATCCGTGAAGTGGGAGCTACCACCGATCAGGTTGCCTCTGCCGCTGAAGAGCTGAGTCGTGTTGCCAACGAAACCCGGGCCTCGGTCCAGGAGCAGGGCTCGGAGACCGACCAGATCGCCTCCGCCATCAACGAAATGGCGGCTACCATCCAGCAGATTTCCGGCAACGCCAACTCGGTAGAGAGCGCCGCCTCCGATGCCGACAAGCTGGCCCGGGACGGCGGTGAGACCATTGCCAATGCTCAGTCTTCCGTGAACCAGTTGTCCGATGAAATCGAAGCAAGTTCCACCCGCATCAGTAACCTGGCCGAGAAAACCGATGAGATCACCCAGGTTCTGGACGTGATTCACGCGGTGACGGACCAGACCAACCTGCTGGCCCTGAACGCGGCCATTGAAGCCGCCCGCGCGGGTGAGCACGGGCGTGGCTTCTCGGTAGTGGCGGACGAAGTGCGCCAACTGGCGAAGCGAAGTGCCGAGTCCGCTGACCAGATTCGCGGTATGATCGATGGCTTCGTAACCGAGTCCCGCGCAGCTGTAGAGCGGATGGATGCCTCCCGTACGCGATCCAGCGAGACCGTTGAACGCATCAATCACGCCAACGATGCCCTGCGTACCATTGAGAAGTCGGTGGGCCATATCCACGACCAGGTTACCCAGATTGCCACCGCCGCAGAGCAGCAAAGCCAGGTGGCAGAGGAGATCAACCAGAACGTGGTGCGCATCGTCGATGCGGCACAGCGCAGCGATACCGGCGTCACCCAGACCAACGAAGCCAGCCAGGAATTGGCGCGTCTCGGTGAAAGCCTGCGGTCTCTGGTGGGCCAGTTCAAGGTATAAATTTGGAACCCTTTCTCTCCGTCGTCCGTGCGATGGTGACAGAGCATCAGCTTTGTGACCGACAATAACAACGACGGATGAGACAATGACCCATAAAATCAGACTGGGCGGGATTGCACTGACGGCAATCCTCCTTTCCGGCTGCCTCGGTGGCGGCAATGGCGATGACTCCGAGGCTCCGGCACCTCTTGTTGGTGCCGGGCAAAAAGTTTTCAAAGCAACCCTCAAACGTACAGCGTTCGGTATCCCCCACATCGAAGCGGATGACTTCGCCAGCATGGGGTACGCCTATGGTTACGCACAGGCAGAAGACAATCTCTGCCTGCTGGCCGAAGATACCCTGACCGTTCGGGGCCTGCGCGCCCGTTTCCTCGGGAGTGAAGGTACCTATCAGATCCCGTCCAACGGTGCGACGACAACCAACCTAAACGCCGATTTTTTCTGGCGGGCAACCGCAACGGACGGAGCCATTCAGCCCCTTAAAACCGGCAGTGATCCTGAGGTCGGCGGAGCATCCCGTGGATACGTTGCCGGGTTTAACCGCTACCTGCGGGAGCTGCGCGACGGGCAACACCCGGGTCGGCACGAGGCCTGCCGTGACGAGCCCTGGCTGATGCCAATGGAGGAGGACGACATGTATCGTCGTTATCTCCGCCTTGCGGTACTGGCATCCTCATCAGTCTTTGTTGATGGTGTGGCCACGGCTCAGCCGCCAGAAACAGACGTGCCGGAACTGTCCGCGGACCAGGTTCTGGATGCCCTGGCCGAAGTGGGCATTGAGGGTGGTGGAGACCTGCCATTCCCGTTTGCAGATGAGTTGCCCATTGGCAGCAATATGTATGGACTGTCCGCCGGGGCCAGCCGAACCGGTGAGTCCATCCTGTTTGGCAACCCTCATTTCCCGTGGGAGAAAACCGAACGCCTTTACCTGGCCCATCTCAAGGTCGGTGACCAGGCGGAGATTATGGGGGCAGCACTCTACGGCCTCCCGGCGGTACTGATTGGCTTCAATGATCAGTTTGCCTGGAGCCACACGGTTTCCACGGCTTTCCGCTTCAGCTTTTACGAGCTGACCCTGAACCCCGCCGATCCCACCCAATATCTTTACGAGGGTGAGTTTGTGGATATGGAAGCCACCGAGATTACCGTGCAGGCAATGGACGAAAACGGGAACGTGAGTGATGTTACCCGCACACTCTACGATTCCCGGTACGGCCCCATGCTGACCTTTGAGGCAGCAGGTGTTCCCATCCTGAACTGGTCAAACGCCAAGGCTTACACCCTGCGTGATGCCAATGCCGAGAATGACCGGTTGCTGAACCAGTTTTTTCGCTGGAACCAGGCTGACAGTTTCGACGAGTTTGTGGAGTTGCATGGCAGTGTACTCGGTGTGCCCTGGGTAAATACGGTGGCAACCGGACCGGGAAAACCGGCCTATTACGGTGACCTGACGGTGGTGCCCAATGTGCCGGATGAAAAGGCGCAGGCCTGTGCCACGGCGTTATCTCCGGTATTTGATCTACTAGCCCCGGGCCTGCCGTTGATGGATGGGGCACGTGCCGATTGCCAGTGGGATACGGATGCGGATGCGCCTGCGGAAGGCATTTTTGGCCGCGCCAATCTGCCGTCCCTGCAACGGGATGACTGGGTGCATAACTGTAATGACAGTTACTGGGTGACCAACCCCGCTGAACCACTCACCGGATTCGCCGCCATTATCGGTGATGAGGAAACACCGCGAAGCCTGCGTACCCGTAAATGTATGCAGCAGGTCATACAGCGCCTGGATGGTTCTGATGGCAAGCCGGGCAGTACCGGCTTCGACCTGGCCAATCTGCAGGGCATTGTCCTCGACAGTTCGCTTCAGTCTGAGCAGCTGGCGCGTGATGACGTGCTGAACGCCTATTGCCCGCTCGGTGTCGCGGTGGCAAGCGATGGTCAGTCGGTTGATATCTCCGAGGCCTGTTCGATCCTGCGGAGCTGGGATGGTACCCACAACCTTGGTTCCGTGGGCGGTCATATCTGGCGTGAGTTCTGGCGCCATATCGATCCATTGCCGGTGGAATCCCCGGAAAAGTGGTTAACCCCCTTTGACCCATCTGACCCGGTCAACACCCCGGCCACCCTCAATGTCCTCAGCCCCCTGGTCCAGGCGGCGTTCGCCGATGGGGTGAAAACCATTCAGGACTCGCCGATGGCGATGGGGGCCGCTATGGGTGATCTCCAGATTTCCGGCATTCACGACACGGTAATTCCGTTGTTTGGCGGTGAGGGATTCGAAGGAGCGTTTACCATCGCCAGTTCGCGGCCGCACGATATCAGCGATGGTCGATACGACGTAAAATACGGCAACAGCTATATCCAGACCGTGACCTGGAATGACGAAGGTCAGCCGGTTGCTGAAGGGTTCGTGACCTACTCCCAGTCAACCGATCCGGCATCGCCGTACTACCGGGATATGACGGAGGCCTACTCCGGGAAACAGTGGATACGCTTTCCTTACACTCAGGAAGCTATCGAGAGTGACCCGGCACTCGTAGAGTATCGCCTGGTGGAACCGGCGCGTTAGTCGCATTCAATGTAGCGGTCGCAGGGGATGAGCGGCCGCCGCATTGGCTAAGCGGTATCTGGCACGCTACTATTGTCGGGATTACCAGAAAACAACCGATAAGAGGTAACAAGATGCCAACGATGACTATCCGCAAACCGTTCTTTGTGGCGTTTGCGCTGATGCTCTCCCTGGTCAGTACCACGCCGATGGCAGAAGAAACCCACACCATTCGCCTGGCTGAAACCTGGGGGCCCAACTCGCCGATTCTGGGCGAAACCACCCGGCACATGGCTGACATGGCGGAGAAAATGTCCGGTGGCCGCCTGCAGTTCCGGATAGATTCTTCCAACAAGCATAAGGCACCGTTTGGCATCTTCGATATGGTGAAGGCGGGTCAGTACGATATGGGGCATACCGCGTCCTATTACTACAAGGGCACGATTCCCAACGCCATGTACTTCACCACGGTACCCTTCGGGATGATTGCGCCGGAGCAATACGCCTGGTTTTACTACGGCGGCGGTATGGAGCTGATGGAAAAGGTCTACCAGCCTCATGGTTTGCTGTCGTTTCCGGGCGGTAATACCGGCAATCAGATGGGGGGATGGTTCCGCGAGGAAATCGAATCCGTGGAAGACCTTGATGGCCTGAAAATGCGTACCCCCGGCTTTGCCGGCGAAGTCATGTCCGAGCTGGGCGTGGCTGTGACCAATATACCCCCTGGCGAACTTTACAGTGCGCTGGAGAGGGGCACGATCGACGCTCTTGAATGGGTTGGCCCGGCACTCGATTTCCAGATGGGGTTCCACCAGATCGCAAAATACTACTACTCGGGTTGGCAGGAGCCGGGCGCGGAAGTGCAGTTCCTGATTAACGACAAAACCTGGAACAAGCTCTCTCCTGAACTGCAGGAAATCCTGCGGGTCGCCATGCGCACCGCTGCCTACGACATGTATATCAAGAGCACCCATGAAAGTGGCGTGGCCTGGGACCGCATGAAAGAAGACTATCCCGACGTGACCCACAAGACGTTCCCGCCGGAAGTTATTGAAGCATTGCGCGAAGCCACAGAAAAATTGCTGGCGGAAGAGGCACAGAAGGACGAGCTGGCAAGGGAAATCATCAACTCCCAGCAGGAGTACCTGAAGCAGGTACGCCAGTGGACCAATATTTCCGACAAGGCCTATCTGAACAGCGTTTCGGGGGACTGAAACGGGCCCCGGGGTCAGATCTCCGGGGCGATAAAGTCCGGTGCAATGCCGGACTGGGCAATGCATGCCGGTATATCCAGACCCTGCAGCGACCCCGCGGCTGTTATCAGCAGGGTTTTCATACCGGCGTTTTGCCCCCCGAGGATATCCGTGTGCAGGGTGTCTCCCACCATGAGCATTCTCTCCGGCGGTACCCCCGCAAACCTCTGCAACACTGCCCGGAAAGCCGGTGCGTAGGGCTTTCCGTAAAAACCCGGGATTACACCACTCGCTTCCCTTGCCTGGTGGGCAAAGAAACCCGGCTCAAGAGTGAGACAGTCACCGCGGGGTGCGACCAGATCAGGGTTGGCTATTTCCAGTGGTCTCGGCTTTTCACGCAGGCTGGCCTCAAGAGCCGCCTGCATCTCTTCGTTCCAGTCTTCGCTGCTCAGCATGATGAGCCCATCGTAGCCTTTCAGCTCCCGTTTCTGTCTGCTGGTTACCGGTGGCCGGACCGGGTGCCAGTCCACCGGCAACGTGGCCGGCTCTGACTTCTCTGGAGCAATCACGCCCCAGGTGCCTTGCCGGGCCGGGTTGGCGAGGGACTGCTCCAGTAGCCAACGGCTGGAGATCAGCTGGTCCGGTGTAATCTCGAACCCCATCCGCAGGTATTTTTCCACCAGCCTGGGGTGGCTGGCGGTGGCGGCGTTGGAGAGAATCAGAACCTCTCGGCCCAGTCTCTGCAATTCCCGGAACCGTTCAACGGCGGTGACAAAAGCCCTCGGGCCGGCGTTAAGCACGCCAAAGGCGTCAAACACAAACACCTGGAATTGATCGGTTAGCGGGGCGAGATTTTCCAGAACTTGCGGACGAGGTTGCTGCGCTGCTGGCAGGCCATCCGGCAGCCAGCGACGGATCTGCTCATATTGGCGGAAGGCCCAGGCCGGGGTGGGTGTGGTGCCTTTAAAGGAAGTAGGGTGGGTATCGGTCATGGAGCTAGCCTAGCATACCGCTGTGCCTACCTTTAGCGCCAGGATTTATTGCGCGGGCCTGGCGGCATAGCTGGTATATAATTATATTGATGTACTTTTTAGCGACAGGCAACCTGACTGTATGCAGATGCTGTATCCCTCAAACGCCGTAGGGCTGATGCTATTGATTGCCTTCAGCTTTCTGCTTCCACAGACGGCTTATGCTGCAGTTGATCTGGATGAGGGATGGGAATATCGCTGGGGCGATTCTCCATTCACTGAAGAAGGCGTTCCGGAATGGGTTCTCGGGCAGGACTCCGGGCAGTGGCACGCTATTGATTTTCCATCCAATCCACCTGACCGCAACGGCCGGGAGCACGTGTGGTACCGCGTCACCCTGCCCGAGGGTGAATGGCAGGAACCGGTGCTCTATATCTTCAGTGTTGATCTGATTGTCCAGGTCTGGCTTGACGGTGAGAAGGTCTACCAATACGGCTCGTTTGACGACCAGGGCAGGGGGCGATTTGAAGGCTGGCCCTGGCATGCGGTTCCTTTGCCAGAGGGGTTTGAGGGCAAGCGAGCCTATTTCCGAATATTCTCCGATTACACCGATATAGGCCTCTGGGGAGAGGTCTCCATCATGGACCGGCCGGACCTTACCCTCTTTATCCTGGAGAACTCCCTCAAAGCTTTGGTTATTGCGGGCTTCTCAGCCCTGATTGCCCTTCTTGCGATGATCTTTGCCCTGTTGCAGACCGAGAAGAAGAGTTTTGGCAGTATTGCGCTCTTCTCGTTGTCATCGGCTGTAATGCTTGTGGCTGAAAGCCAGGCCAGTCAGTTGCTCTGGAACGCACCGCTGGTGTGGGATTATCTTGCCGCAGGTTCCTACTATCTGCTGCCCGTCGCTATGGCGCTCTTACTGGAACAATGGTTCAGTGATCGCCGGCCAAGGATCATCAATCTGGTCTGGAAAATACATCTGATCTATGCGGTGGCGGCTATCGGGTTGGCGCTGGCAGGTGTGGTTGATCTGTCATCAACGTTTCCGGTGTTTGACGGGATCCTGTTGGTTTCATTGACAACCATTGCAGTTGTTGTGGCAAGACGCTTCAGGGATCTGAGAATTGAGCAGCGGGTGATCCTTGCGGCATACGGCGTCTTCTGCACCCTTCTGGTGGTGGATATGGCAGTCGCTCACGGAGTTGTACCCTGGTGGCGGGTTCCGGTCAGCTGGGGCACGCTGATCTTTTCACTGGCTGTTGTGCTGATTTCATTATGGCACTATGCCCGTACCCAGCAGGCACTGCACCAGTTGAACCTGTCGCTTGAACAACAAGTTGCCGAGCGAACTGAAAAGGCGGAGTCCCTGGTTCGCCTTGAGCAAGCCAGGGCCCGGTTACTGACGTTTGAGAACGAGAAAAGCCGGGTTCTCAATGACATTATTTCCGAGCTACAGGACTGCATTACCCTCAATCAGACTTTCCCCGTGCTGGCACGACGGCTCCCCGATCTCTGCAGCCCACTGAGAGGATCCCTCTACCAGCGGGTTGAAGACGGTCAGGCTTATGCATTGCTGACCCGCTGGGGCTATAGGGGAGAACCTGAATCGCCCGCCCGAATTGAAACTCCCGAGGGCCCGCCACCACAGAATCTGCTTCCGGCCCACCCCGGCGCGGAACTCCACTACCCCCGATCTGAGGGACAGGTGGAGCCGCATGGATCTCTTTGTATGTGGATCAATGTCCAATCGGCAACGGCAGGGCAGGTGACCGTGGCACTCCTGCTTGTGGAAGTGCCGGAAGAATTCGCAGGTGATGGCCCGGATTACGGCACAGCCAGGCTGATTCAGGCGTTGAACCAGGGTGTCCAGAAAATCGGTATTGCTCTTTCAAGTATCAGCCTGCGGGAGGAATTGCACAGATACTCCTATGAAGATGCGCTTACCGGCCTAAAAAACCGTCGTTATTTCGATCAGTTGCTTGAGCATGAGTCGGCCGTTGCTCTGCGTAGTGGTCAGCCACTGTCGTTGCTGATTGTGGATATTGATCATTTCAAACAGTTCAATGATACCCACGGCCATGAGGCTGGTGACGCGGCCCTCAAGGCCGTGGCGGGAATGCTGGCCAGGCACTTCCGCGACAGCGATGTGGTGTGTCGCTTTGGTGGTGAGGAGTTTGTCATCATTATGGCGGGCTCCAATGCCAAAGCCGCCTACGACAAGGCAAGAGAGCTTGCTCGGGCAATCCGATCAATGGCGGTAGAACACGGCGCCGCTAACCTCGACCACGTTACAATCTCGGTAGGGGTAGCAAGCTGGCCTGAGTGCAGCGAATCCCCGGATAGTCTGCTGGGGCTTGCTGACCGGGCACTATACCGGGCCAAGGAGGCTGGCCGGGACAGGGTAGAGATTGCCTAGGTGCCCTATACCAGAACATAACCCCAGAGAAATGGGGTTAAGAAAGTCCACGATAGCCGTCATTGTTCGTTCTTAAACGGTCTTCCTCAGACTACAAGTACCGGGCACTTTGCCTTGGACGCGACGCGGTGCGACACGCTGCCCAGCAGCACGCCTTCTTTGTCGCTGTGAGTGCCGCGGGTGCCGACCACGATCAGGTCGACTTCTTTATCCTGGGCAAATTTGACGATCACACTGGAGGGGCGCCCGGCTTTCACGAATCCCCGGACCTTCACAGCCCCCTTTTCTTTTGCCTTTTCTTTGGCGTGGTTGACGATCTCCTTGGCGTAATCAGACAAAACCTTGTCAGGGATGTCCATGCCTTCAGGGCGCCCGATCGACAGCGATGCCTCAAAAAGGCTGTGGTGCTTGTAAACGCAGATCAGATAGATCTCCGCATCTGTGAGCTTCTGTAACGCAATGGCCTTATCCACGGCGTTGAAGGACGACTTGGAACCGTCAACAGCCACCAGGATTCTCTTGAACATGATTTTCTCCCTGAAATCGGTCTCTACAGCCCTCAGCGGAATGCCATGTCACGCAGGAACAAAGCAATCTGCGGGAAGGTGATGAGCAGCGCCGCAGCGGTTATGAGCATAATGATAAACGGTGGTGTGCCGCGGATAACTTCCCAATAGGGACGCTTGAATATCGCTATGGCGGTGAAAATGTCACAACCAAACGGCGGTGTTGCCGAGCCGATGGCCACCTGCAGGGTAATCAGCACACCTACCAGTACCGGGTCCAGGCCTGTGGCTTCGATGGCCGGCGCGAAGATGGGTGTAAGCACCAGAATTACCACAATCGGGTCAACAAACATACAGGCAATGAAAAAGGCAATACAGATGGTGATCATGACGCCAACCGGGCCCATATTACTGATGCCGACCGAGTCAAGAATGGCCTGAGGGATCTGGGCAAAGGAAATAATCCAGGAGAAGCCGGTACCCACGGCCACCAGGATGAACACCACTGCGGTAATGAGGCCGGTGGACTTTGCGATCCGGTAAATGTCCGGCAACTTGAGTGACCGGAACACCACGAACTCCAGGAGGAAGGCGTACAACACGCAGACTGCCGCTGCCTCTGTGGGGCTGAAAATGCCGCCATAGATACCGCCGACAATAATGACCGGGAAGAACAACGGCCACAAGGCCTCACGCATGGCGACGGCTCGCTGGCCCCATGTGGATTTTTCCTCGGTGGGCAGGTTGTTGTAGCGAGCGTAGATCAGGCAATAAACCGAAAACATGAACAGAATCATCAGGCCCGGGCCAATGCCCGCAATGAACAGCTCGGCAATGGATGTCTCGGAGATAACCCCATAAATAATGAAGCCGATACTGGGGGGGATCAGGAAAGCAATATCACTGGAATTGATAATCAGCGCGAGCGAGAAGGAGTCGGAGTAACCTGCCTTGAGCAGTTTTGGCCGAAGGGGCGAACCTACGGCCACAACAGTGGCCTGGGTAGAACCGGAAACCGCACCGAAGAGAGTACAGGAAGTCGCGGTGCTGATTGCCAGGCCGCCTTTCACATGGCCGATAAATGCCATCACCATGTTGATCAGCCGATCAGCGGACTGACCGCGGGTCATGATATCCGCCGCGAGAATAAACATCGGAACCGCAATCAGCGACGCCGGCCGAATACCTGCCATCATCTGCTGAATAAAAGTGTTCATTTGCCCGAAGCCATCGAACATCATTACGAAGCCGACAACGGCACCGGCGATTAAAGGAACCATCATCGGGAAGCCCAGCAGAAGCAGCCCGATCATGATCACCATCATAATAGTTGCCATGGTTTCTATCCTTTATTAGTGCAACTTCAGGGGGGTCAGACCTCGGACTCTGTATCCGTGTAGCCATCGACCACACCGGTGGACAGGTACACATCCTTACTGGTGATGTTTTTGATGGCCGTCAGGAAATACTGAATGCCGGTGATCGCAAAACCGACCGGTGCCCAGATGTAAATCCACCAGATTTCGATCCCCAGTGCGGGGAGAATCCTGCCGCGGCTATACAGGGTTTCGATATAGCCAACCGAGTGATAACAGAGGAAAAACATGATCACAGATGTCAGCAGGGCAATGAAGATCATGAGTACTTTCCGGCCCTTGGGGGGAATGGCATCGTAGATGGCAGACATCCGGATGTGCCGGCCGTGGCGGGCTGCATAGCCGATGCCGGCAAAGGTAACGAGGATAATCAGTATCCGGTTGACCTCACCTGACCAGAACATGCCTTCGCCAAACACAAACCGGGCAATAACATTGGCGCAGGTGTTGGTTGCCATGAGAATTACGCCCATAGCGAGCATGACGGCTTCTACTTTACTGATGAAGACATCGATGGTCCCCAGAAATCCGGGCAGGCCGGACTCAAAGGTACCGGTGTCGTCTTCTAGATCCGGGGAGTTCTCGGACATGGGTTCTGCTCCAGAACATATCGCTCCCGGCCGGTAGGAGGTCCCCGGCGGGGCGGGGTTAAAACTGATTCCCGCCGGACGGAGCCGGCGGGAATGCTTCCTTCAGGTTCAGTTGTTCTCAACTTCCTTGAGGTCTTCCTTGAACTGGTTCAGCAGTTCTTTGCCACTTTCACCGGTCATCTCGATGAACTTGTCTTCGACCTGTGGTGCACGGGCCTTGAAGGCTTCGATCTGTTCATCGTTCAGGCGGGTAACGGTCACTTCGTCGCTGGCTTCCTTGATCTTTTCAAGGGACCGATCGGCGAGGCCGTCAATGTGCACAATGATCTTCTCGAACGCGTAGTCGGCTGCGTCCTGGATCAGCTTCTGATCTTCTTCGGGCAGACCATCATAGAAGTTCTTGTTGGCCATCATTGCGGTGGTGAACCAGCCATGCTTGGTAAAGACCAGGTTCGGAGATACCTCGTAAAGACCGCCGGATTCAATCCAGAAAATCGGGTTTTCCTGACCCTGGATCATATTGGTCTGCAGTGCGCCATAGACCTCACCCCAGGGAAGCGGCGTTGGTGTGGCACCAAATGCCTCATAGGTTGCCGACAGCAGCGGGTTGGTCATTACGCGGATTTTCTTGTTGTTGAAGTCCTCCGGCTCGGTAACAGGCTCATCAACGGTAACCACCATTTCGCCTTCCGGATACATCTTCAGCAACTCAAGGCCGGCTTCAGCGTAAAGCTCCGGGAAATCCTCGTTGATGGCCTCGCTTTCGCGGAAAAACTCAATCACCGTATCCATGTCGGTCGGCATCAGGTACGGAATGAAGAAAATCTGCGCCTCAGGAATCAGGGAGCCGGTGAAACCGGGCGACTGGTTCACAAAGTTGAGGATGCCAGCCTGGGTCTGCTCCATGATGTCGTCGGATTCGCCAAGCTCACCAAACCGGTAGACCTGTATGGTATGGTCGGAGTTGTCCTCGATGTATTCCTTGAAGTCGTAAGCGAATACGTCCTGGACATCACCCTCGTATTCTTCGTGCGCATAGCGCCAGTTGGCGGCATTTACCGAATTTGCCGCTGTCATCGCGGCAAATGCAAACGCAGAAAATCCTGCCAGTTTCTTGAACTTGCTTATGGTGCTCATCGCGTTGTCTCCGCTTATTTTTTTGCTGAAATGATCTGTTACATTTATTTAGACTGGCAAAACAATGGCGATTTCGCAAGAAATTGGCAAATTTACATGGGGCTGAACGCTACGGGTCCCGGCAGCCTGCTCAAGTTGTGATAGGCTCTCAGTTCTTACCCCGGAACAATACAGGGCAGGTATGCCAGCGACGCCAACCATAGAGCCCGGCTTTCACGCCATCCATGCGAACCATCTGGAGGACCTGAGACGGGCAGTGGTCTGGATCTGCCGGCAGAGTCCGCTGCCGCCCCTGGAAAGCGAAACCTTCCTGGTGCAGAGCAATGGCATTGCCCAGTGGCTGAAGCTTGCCCTGGCGGAAGATCCCTCCGACACAGGGGATGGGGGTATGGGGGTCGCCGCAGGCATGGACTTCCTTTTCCCCGCCAGGTTTATCTGGCAGGCCTATCGTGCGGTGCTGACGCCGGCGGGGGTGCCGGAGCAGTCTCCCTTTGACAAGTCCCGGCTAGTCTGGCGCCTGTTCCGGTTGCTGCCCCGGTTGATCGAGGAAGATGACGTCTTTGCTCCGCTGCAAAGGTTCATGGCCGGGGCCGATACAGAAACCCGCCGTTATCAGCTGGCCGGCAAGATTGCCGATCTGTTCGACCAGTACCAGGTCTTTCGCGCTGACTGGCTGGGGGATTGGGAGGCTGGATACGACCGCCTGCAAATGGCCCGGGGCGAACACAGGGAACTGGGCGAAGAGCTGCGCTGGCAACCGGTTCTGTGGCGCAAACTGGTGGACGATGTGGGTGAATTCGCCGGCACCAGCCGTTCCCGCATACACACCCGATTCATGGATGAGGGGCAGACGCTGACGGCAGCAGACCGACCGCCTGATCTACCCCAACGTATTGTGGTGTTTGGTGTTTCCTCGCTGCCAAAGCAGGCACTGGAGGCTCTGTCGATTCTCAGCCGGGTCAGCCAGGTGGTGCTTTGCGTGCATAATCCCAGTGAATTCTACTGGGCCGATATCATCAGCGATCGTGACCTTCTCAACGCCGATCGTAAGCGGGGGCAGGCTCATCCGAAACTGGCCGCGCTGACCAACCCTGATGATCTGCACCAGCATGCCAACCCTCTGCTGGCCGCGTGGGGCAAGCAGGGGCGGGATTACATCCGTCTGCTGGATGAGTTTGATAACCCGGAGAGCTACCAGGGCCGCATTGCCACGCCGGATGGTCGCATCGATATCTTTACGCCCCATGGCGACCCGCAACAGCCCCTGCTGCTGCATCAGATCCAGAACGACATTCGCACACTCACCTCGCAACAGGAAATGTTGGGTCAGGATCGTATTCTGGATCCATTCACAGACAATTCGGTGGTGTTCCACAACGCCCACAGCCCCCAGCGCGAAGTGGAGATTCTCCATGACCAGTTACTGGCGGCATTCAACAGCAATCCGGACCTGCGCCCCCGGGATGTGATTGTCATGGTGCCGGATGTGGATACCTATGCGCCCCATATCCAGGCGGTGTTTGGGCGCTACCCATCATCCTCCCGTCGCTATATTCCGTTCACCATTTCCGACCAGGGCCAGCGTCACCGCCAGCCGGTTCTGATTGCCCTGGATACCCTGATGGCCCTGCCGGAAAGCCGGTTTGGTGTCAGCGAAATCATCAGCCTGCTGGAAGTGCCGTCAGTAAGGAGCCGGTTTGGCATCGCCGAGGGTGACCTGCCTCTGGTGCGCCAATGGGTGGAAGGCGCCAATATTCGCTGGGGGCTTCACGGCGATCACCGCAGTAGTCTCGATCTGCCTGATGGCCTGGAACGCAACACCTGGCAGGCCGGCTTGCGGCGGATGCTTCTGGGTTATGGCACCGGCCGCGATGCTCCCTGGCAGGATATCGAACCCTTCGAGGAAATCGGCGGCCTGCAGGCCAGTGTGGCGGGCAGCCTCTGCCGCTTTATCGACCGGCTGGAAGACCTCTGGCACGAACTCCGGGCCACCGCCACACCGGCGGGGTGGCTTGACCTGCTGCAGTCGATACTGGAGCGCTTCTTCGACGATCTGTCGGAAGACGAGCTGCTGTTGGTCAATCGCCTGCGCCGGCAGGCAGAGCAGTGGCTCCAGGATTGCGACAGTGCCGGCATGGAGCAGGTCGAGCTGCCCCTTAATATCGTTCGCGAAATCCTGCTGGAAGGCCTGGAGGAAGGCGGCCTCAACCAGAGATTCCTGGCTGGCAAGGTCAATTTCGCCACCCTTATGCCGATGCGTGCCATTCCCTTTCGGCATGTCTGCCTGCTGGGCATGAACGACGGCGACTACCCGCGTTCACGTCCACCAGTGGATTTTGATCTGATGGCCCTGGATTACCGCCCCGGAGACCGATCCCGCCGGGAAGACGACCGCTACCTGTTCCTGGAGGCCCTGTTGTCGGCCCGGGAACAACTCTATATCAGCTGGGTGGGGCGCAGTATCCGCGACGATTCGGAGCGGCCGCCATCGGTTCTGGTGAGCCAGTTGCGGGACCACCTGGATGCCGTCTGGCAGGTGCCGGCACCGGATCAGACTTCTGCCGCAGCGTTGACCATTGAGCACCCGCTGCAGCCTTTCAGCCGTGAGTACTTTCCTGCAGGCAATAAGGGCGCCGGGGAGAGCGGCTCTGTGGATGTCAGCGACGTATTGTCGGCCCGCCGGCTGTTCACCTACGACAGTGAATGGCTCAGTGCGCACCAGTCCCGGAACAAGGAAGCGGAGCAGTCCGAACTGCCATATCTGTCTCCCGCAGACCCGCTGACCCTGGCCGAACTTGGCGCGTTTCTCAAACGGCCGGTGGAAGTCTTTTACCAGCGTCGTCTGCAGGTACGGTTTACCGATGTTGAGAGCCTGGATACCGACAACGAAGCGTTCGCCATGGACGGCCTGCAACACTGGCGGTTGGAGGACGAACTGATCCGTCAGGCAGTGATGAAAGCCGACACCGGTGAGGAGCTGCAGCAACGCATCGAAGCGGCCCTGGCCAGCATGGCCCGCCGGGGCGAGTTGGGTATGGGGCTGACGGAGTACGCCCTGACCCGGCAGCTGGAAAGTCGAATGCCGGACCTGTACAAGCGCTACCAGGAGGCCCTGGCTCTCTGGCCCGAGGCCATTGAAGAGGTGATCGGGTTCGAATATTGCCATGAGCATGGCGAGGAGCCCCTGACCATCAGCGACCGCCTGGGCAACCTGCGCACCCGCCCGGATGGCGGCGTCTGCAGAGTAGTCATTGCCAGCAGCAACCTTCTGGAAGGCGCCGGGAGCTCCCGCCAGCTGCGATTCCCGGCTCTGCTGGATCACTGGGTAGCACACCTGGCGGGCAATCTTCGCTTTGCGTCTTTCCATACTCTGATTATCGCCAAGGAGGAACAACGGGTGGTCAATCTGTTGCCCATGGACAGTGCCACCGCCGGTGAAAGTCTGGCGACGCTTCTGGATTACTGGATGCAGGGCCAGACCAGACCATTACCGGTTGAGTCCGGGGCTGCGTTCGCCTATCTGCGGGGCCTGTATCCTGCCCGGGGTGAGGGCAATGAAGACAAGGCGCTACAGAAAGCAGAGGAAGCCTTCAACAAGGCTCTGGCCCGGGACAGCGGCTACCTGCACAGGGCTTACCCTGAATTCGGGCAGTTACTTGCCAGTGAGCAGTTCCCGCAACTGGTGTCCGCATTGTATGAGCCGCTCTGGCACGCAGAGCAGGCAGGCCGGGCGAAGTCTGGTTGCGGTAGACGGGAGAACGCGAAATGACCGGCAGCGTTCGTAGACTCGACCCTCTAACACTGCCACTGCGTGGCAGCCAGCTGATCGAAGCCAGCGCCGGCACCGGCAAGACCTTTACCCTGGCACTGCTCTACGTGCGGCTGGTACTGGGGCATCGCACGACCGATGAGCCGCTGGAAGAGGGCATCATGCCGCCGAATCTGCTGGTGGTCACCTTCACCGAGGCCGCCACCAAGGAACTCCGGGACCGCATCCGTGCCCGACTGACCGAAGCCGCAGCCCTGTTTGCAATGGACCCGGATGCTGTTGATACCAGCGAAATCGCGAAAGACCCGCTGGTTAACCTGCGCAATGCCTGTCCAAAGGCAGACTGGCCGGCCTGTCGCCGGAAACTGCTGCTGGCGGCGGAGTGGATGGACGAAGCAGCCGTTTCCACCATCCACGGCTGGTGTAATCGCATGCTCAGCGAGCACGCCTTCGACAGCGGTAGCCTGTTCCGCCAGACTCTGGAAACCAGCCAGACCGATCTGCTGGACAACGTGGTACGGGATTACTGGCGCACCTTTATCTACCCTTTGTCGCCAGAGCTGATGGGTGAAGTGCTGGATAACTGGAAAACACCGGAAAGTCTGCGCCAGTCAGTCCGTAACCTGCTGCCCCATGTTGACGCGCTGCCTGTGCCGGAGCGTGACCCGGTGGCAGCCGCAGAAAACGCGAAAACCCAGCGTGAGGACAGACTCCGGGAACTGAAAGCACCCTGGCCCGCCTGGTGTGATGAGCTGGATGAGTTACTGGCGGAAACTGCAAAGCGCAAACCAAAGCCTCTGCACGGCACGACCAAAAACTCCATCCAGAAGGCGGTGGATTACCTGCGGGAATGGGCCACCACTGATGCCGCCGAACCCCATGAGTTTCTCACCAGCAAGCGCACCAAGGGCTTTGATTCCCTGGAAGCCGATGCTTTTTCAGAAAAATGGACCGGCGATGAAGACCCGCCCCACCATCCTGCCATGGATGCCATCGCCGAGCTCAAACCGGCCCTGAAAGCCATGCCGGTGGCCAAACCGGACATCCTTAACCATGCCGCCTGTTGGATTACCCAGCGCCTGGATAGTGAAAAACAGCGCCTCGCAAGCATGGGATTTGATGACCTGCTTACCCGGCTGGATGAGGCTCTTGGCGGCCCTCAGGGTGGGCGACTGGCAGAAACCATTCGCCGTCAGTTCCCGGTGGCGATGATTGACGAATTCCAGGATACCGATCCGGTCCAGTACCGCATTTTTGACCGCGTCTACCGGGTGGCCAGCAACGACCAGGAAACCAGCCTGCTGATGATTGGCGACCCCAAGCAGGCCATTTACGGTTTTCGCGGTGCGGACATCTACACCTATCTGGACGCCCGCCGGGCAGTCGCCAGCCGCACTTACACACTGGGCACCAACTTCCGTTCCGCCGTTGCCATGGTGGATGGCGTTAATCGTGTGTTTGCCCAGGCCGACCAGACAATTCCGGAAGGGGCTTTCCTGTTCCGTTCCGGAGAAGATAACCCGTTGCCGTTCAATCCCGTGAATGCCAGGGGCACAGATCGGCAGTGGTGCGTGCAGGGCAGGCCGCAAACGCCACTGACTTTCTGGACCCTGGCGGATGACCGGCATATCGCCAAGGAGGCAGGCAGGGAAGCCATGGCAGACGTCTGCTCGGCTGAGATTGCCCGCCTGTTGAATCTGGGCCAGGCCGGTGAAGCCGGCTTCTCTGCCGAGGGCGAGCCCATCGACCCCCTGCGACCCGAACACATCGCCATTCTGGTGAACAAACGCGATGAGGCGGATGCTGTCAGGCAGGCGCTGAGTGCGCGGGGTATTCGCAGTGTGTACCTGTCGGACCGCAATTCCGTGCTGCAGTCGGCGCAGGCACTGGAGTTGCTTCAGTGGTTGCAGGCCTGTGCCGAGCCCGGTCAGCTGTCGCTGATTCGCGCCGCCCTGGCAACACCCACCATGGGCCTGGCCTACCAGGAGCTGGACCGGCTGCTCAGCGACGAGAATGCCCTGGACCGGGAGATCAACCGTTTCCAGGGCTACCGGGAACTCTGGCAACAGCAGGGCGTACTGCCCATGCTGCGGCGCCTGCTGATGGACTATGAAGTGCCCGCCAAGCTACTGGCCGGGCCGGATGGCGAGCGTGGGCTGACGGATATTCTGCACATCGCCGAGCTGCTGCAGCAGGACAGCCAGCAACTGGACGGCGAACACGCCCTGATTCATCACTACACGGAAATGCTGCGGGAGTCCGACGACGAGGATGAGCACCGGACCATGCGCCTGGAAAGTGACGCCGGACTGGTCAAGGTGGTCACCGTGCACAAGTCCAAAGGACTGGAATACCCGCTGGTTTTCCTGCCTTTCGCCACCGAGTTCCGGGAGGAAAAACCCAACCAGGCCTTCATCAAGTATCACGATGACAGCGGCAGACTGCAGATTTCCCTGGAACCGGATGAAGACACCCTGGCCCGGGCGGATCGCGAGCGGCTGGGTGAGGATATACGCAAGCTCTACGTTGCCCTGACCCGTTCCCGCCACGCCACCTGGGTCGGTGCCGCCGGCATCAGGGGCTGGCGCCAGAGTGGGCTTGGGCATCTGGTGGGCCGGGCTGCCAGTGAGGAGGACACGGACCTGACCCCGTTTCTTGCGGCCATGGCCTCCGGCGAACCAGCCATTGAGGTGGCGCCGGTGCCAGAGCCGGGGGATGAGGTCTACGCAGGTGAACCGGAACCGGAGCTCGGCAGGGCTCTGGAGCCGGTGCGGGAAGCCCGTGAGAACTGGTGGATTGCCAGCTATTCCGCCATTACCTATGGCGCCCGCAGTGGTTTTGGTGACGATTTTACGGCTGCCAGTGAAGACGCGGAACAGGAGAACCTGCGAGAGGAAGATGAGACGGAAGGGGCTGATACCATGGCTGCCGCCGGCACGCATGCGGCAGCCCCGCAGCCCTTTAGCCAGCACAGTTTTCCCAGGGGCGCCGGCCCCGGCACATTCCTGCACGATATTCTGGAATGGTGTGCTGCCCGGGGATTCCGTAACGTGTCGGACGCACCTGAAGAGCTCCACGAACTGCTGGAACGCCGGTGCAAGCTGCGCAACTGGAGCGACTGGGCGGACACGCTGAAAGCCTGGGTTCACACGCTTGTCACCATGGACATCCCGCTGCCGGACAACGGGGAAGCCTGCTCGCTTGCAGGCCTGAACACCTTCCGCCCGGAACTGGAATTCTGGTTTGAAAGCCACCAGGTGAACACCCGCGTCATGGACGCACTGGTTCGCAAGCACACGCTGAACGGTGAGAACCGGCCGGAAGCACACGAAACCACTTTCAACGGTATGCTCAAAGGGTTTATTGACCTGGTGTTCGAGCATAATGGCCGCTATTACGTGCTGGATTACAAGTCGAATGTTCTCGGCGAGGACGATCAGGCTTACGTGACCGATGCCATGAAAGAAAAAATCCTCGAGAATCGCTATGACCTGCAGTACGTCATCTACCTGCTGGCATTGCACAGGCTGCTCAAGTCCCGCCTGCCCGGCTATGACTACGACACCCACGTTGGGGGTGCTGTTTACCTGTTCCTGCGGGGATGTGACGCGCCGGGTGCGGGAGCCTTTACCGAGCGCCCGGAACGGGCCCTGATTGAGGCACTGGACCGGCTGTTCAGCGGTGAGGGGGAGAAGGCAGCATGACCGGAGAAAGCGGATACATCGCCGACCTGTTTGACGTTGCACCAGCGCCGACACCGAGAACCGCCGCGGAAGCACTGGCGCTGCTGGACGACTGGGTAGAGCGGGAGTGGGTCCGCGCCCTGGATCATGCGTTTGCGGACTTTATCTGCACCATCGTTCGCGAACACGGCGAACAGCCCTCGGCCATGTTGGCCCTGCTGGCGGCCATGGTCTCCCATCAGGTGGGGCGGGGGCACGTCTGTCTCGACGTACGTCACCTCTGTCAGGCCACCGAGCCAACGCTGGTGCTGCCGCCAGAAGGCGCGGGATCACTCCCGGCAGACAGCCTGCGGCCATCGGATCTGTTTGCAGGTATCAGCCCGGAGGAACTGGTTGCCACTCTGAGCCGGAGTTCCGCAGTCGGTGACGGTGAGCAGGCGACACCCCTGGTGCTGGACGGCTCGCGGCTGTACCTGCGCCGGTTCTGGCGCTACGAGCAGCTAATTGCTGCCGGCATCCGGGGCCGTCTGGATCAGCACGCCGTGCCGGCAGACGTGGGTCTGCTTGCTCAGGCGCTTGATGGCCTGTTCGGAACAGGGCCCGAACCTGATTACCAGAAAATCGCCTGTGCACTGGCAGCGCGTAGCCGTTTCAGCGTGATCACCGGTGGCCCGGGCACCGGTAAGACCACGACGGTTGTGAACCTGCTGGCGGCCCTGCAGTCGGTGGCCTGTGAATCGGCTGATGGTGATGGCCCGACCCCGTACCTGCGTATCCGTCTGTCGGCCCCCACCGGCAAGGCCGCCGCAAGGCTGAGCGAGTCGATTGGTGGTGCGGTTGACCGTCTGCCCCTGGAAAACCTGCCGGGTCGGCCCGACAAATCGGCCATTCCCACCCGGGTCACCACCCTGCACCGGTTACTGGGTAGCCGGCCGGGCTCGCGGAGCTTCCGTCACAATGAGGACAACCCGCTGCCACTGGATATTCTGGTCATTGACGAAGCTTCCATGGTGGATGTCGACCTGATGGCGTCTGTGTTTGCAGCGCTACCGGACAGGGCACGGCTGATCATGCTGGGGGACAAGGACCAGCTGGCGTCAGTGGATGCCGGCGCCGTATTGGGGGAGCTCTGTCAGCGCGCCGAAAAAGCCCATTACCTGCCGGAAACGGCCCAATGGCTGGCATCGGTGACGGGATGCCCATTGCCCCCGGAATTGACCGACGCCGGTGGTCTGCCCCTGGATCAGGCGGTCGCCATGCTTCGCAAGAGCTATCGCTTTAACGAACACAGCGGTATCGGCGTTCTGGCCTCGGCCACCAATGCCGGCAATCTGGACCGACCATTGATCCGCCAGTGCCGGGGGCAGGGTTTCGAGGATGTGGTGTGGCTCAATGAGCCAGGCGTGGCGATGCTGGCGGATCATGCCCTCACCGGAAGCCCTGAACGGTTCCGGAACAATGGTCAGGGGCGTGTCGTCAATCATGAGCCGGTCGCCCCGCCGGTGGGCTATGGGTACTACCTGCGTATCATCCGGGACCACAAGCCCTCCGCCGGTGGTGAAACAGAGGCGCGGGAGCAGTGGGATGCCTGGGCAACCGAAGTGCTGAGAGGCTTCAATCACTTCAAGGTTCTGTGCGCGCTTCGCCAGGGCCCGTTCGGGGTCGAGGGACTGAACCGGGAAGTTGCCGAGCGGTTGCGCAGCGCCGGTCTGATTGATCGCACCGAAGGCTGGTATGCGGGCCGCCCGGTACTGATTACCGGGAACGACTATAATCTGGGCCTGATGAATGGCGATATCGGCGTTACCCTGTGCGTGCCCTGGGATCGCAATGAGGCCGGCGAGCCGGTCGACACCCTGCGGGTGGCGTTTCCGTCCAGTGATGGTAGTGGAGCGATCCGATGGATATCCCCCAGCCGCCTGCAGTCACTGGAAACCGTCTACGCCATGACGGTACACAAGTCCCAGGGGTCGGAGTTTACCCACGCCTGCCTGGTGATCCCGGACCGCCTGACCCCGGTACTGACCCGCGAACTGGTGTATACCGGCATCACCCGTGCCCGCCACTGGCTGAGCCTGGTGGTGAGTCAGGAGAGTGTCCTGAAGGAGGCCGTGGGACGTGGGGTGATCCGGGCGTCAGGGTTGGCCAGGCTGCTGCTCTGACAGGAAAGAAATGACATGGGAGGAAGGGTATGAAAGGAATAATGAGGGCCCCGTGGTATCTGGCAACCCTGCTGGCTATGTTGTTGCTGACCGGTTGCACAAGCTCGCCCGCTACAGATGGGCCGGGCGGAGAGGTTGTCGCGATGCCGTTGACGAACACCTACTGGCAACTGGTCAGCGTAGCCGGCAAGTCGGTGTCGGAAACCGACAATCAGAAGAAGCCCCACATACTGTTCCTGGACGATGGCCGGGTAAGCGGTTTCAGTGGTTGTAACCAGTACATGGGCAACTACCGGGTGCGGGGCGAAAACCTGCTGTTCGATTCCATGAGCAGCACCCGTATGGCCTGCCCCGACAAGCTGACAGAAAAGTTGCTGTTTGCCGCATTCGCCAAGACCGTGGGGGTCAATCTGGACGGTATCGAACTGCGGTTGCTGGGCGAGGATGGGCAGCAACTGGCGGTTTTCGAAGCCACGCGGATGAAATAGCGATCAGTGGGTGGCCAGGCAGGTGGCCATGAAGTCCCTGAACTCACCTACCAGCCGCTCCAGGCTGTTCTCCAGCCGGTGGCCGTCCGGCAGCATCAGTATCGGTAGTCTCTGTTCCCGTGCCAGTTCAATAACCGGCATGGGTGCCACCACATCGTCGTCCCAGCCGTGAATGATCTGGGTATGCCGGGCCTGGATCTGCGGGCTGGACTGGGGATAGGCGGACATCGCCAATGCCGGTGCCAGCAGGAAACACCCCAGTACCGGGGTTTGTGCACTGGTGCGGGCGCAGACCCAGCCACCCATGCTGGAACCAGCCAGGATGGTGCGTTCAGGCGCGGCTCCGGCATCCGCCATTGCCTCTTTCATTTGTTGCAGGCGTTCTGCCGGGACTTTTGTGCTGCGATGGTCCAGGGCGATTGCGGTTACTCCCGGGAAGGTCTCCGCTTCCGCTTTCAGGGCCTGTACTTTGGTGCCGCCGGGGCCGCTCTCCAGCCCGTGGGACAGGAATACGTGAATGCCAGATGTCGCCATGATCACCTCTGGTGAGCGGGTTCAGTGTCGGGTTGCCGCGAGAATGTCCAGCGCGTGCCGCCGTTTTTCCGGGTCGTACAGGTCGACCGTAAACATCAGCTCGTCCACTTCCACGGTCTGCAGCAATTGCTGCAACTGCTCGCGCATGCTGTCCTCGCCGCCCAGCAATTGCAGCGACAGGAAGTCTTTCACGCCGGCCTTCTCGGCACTGTTCCACAAACCGTCCATGGACTTCACTGGCGGTCGCATCCACAGGGGCTGACCACGGAACAGGGACAGTATGCGCTGGTAACTGGTGGTGGCCAGGAACTGCGCCTCTTCGTCGGTATCCGCTGGAATCGCCGGCACAGCCAGTATCACATAGGGCCGGTCCAACTGATCCGAAGGCTGGAAGTTATCCCTGTAGGTCTGGATCGCCTCCCGGTAGAGTCGCGGCGCAAAGTGACCGGCAAAGGCGTAGGGCAGGCCCCGCATTGCGGCAAGCTGGGCGCTGTAGAGGCTGGAGCCCAGCAGCCAGATGGGCACATTGGTACCGGCGCCGGGAATGGCTTTTACCTGTTGGCCGGGTTGAAGTGGGCCCAGCAGGGTCTGCAGTCGGGCCACGTCTTCGGGGAACTGCTCGGCCCCCAGGCCGTCCCGGCGCAGAGCCCGGCTGGTAATGGGGTCGGTGCCTGGCGCCCGGCCCAGGCCCAGGTCGATCCGCCCCGGGTAGAGGCTTTCCAGGGTGCCGAACTGTTCGGCAATCACCAGCGGCGGGTGATTGGGCAGCATGATTCCGCCGGAGCCCACTCGCAGCGTCTCCGTCGCACCCGCTATATGACCGACCAGAACTGCGGTTGCCGAGCTGCTGATACCCTCCATGTTGTGATGTTCGGCCAGCCAGAAGCGCCTGAAACCGAGGCTTTCTGCATGTCTGGCATAGGCCACACTGTTGGCGAGGGTCTGGCCGACAGAGTCACCTTCGCGAACCGAGGCCAGCTCCAGAAGGGAGTAGGCGGGAAACTGGACGTTAGAAGACTGCGACATTGAATGCTCCGATTCTGAACTATCCCGCAGCATAACAAAAACCGGCGGGCATGCCCTTATAGGGAGTGGTCGGTATTGCTGTCCGTGATCCACCAGCCCGGAAGCAACTGGCGGATGTCGGGCTGCAGGAACCGATCGTCAATCAGCCAGATCACGCCCCGGTCTTCCGGGGTGCGGATGACCCTTCCGGCGGCCTGGGCGACTTTCTGAAGGCCGGGAATCAGGTAGGTGTAAGCCTGGCCGGCACCGAATCTCTGTTCCAGTCGCTGACGCAGTATCTCGTGCCACGCGTCGAACGGTGGCAGACCCAGGGTTGCCACGAAGGCGCCGATCAGGCGGTCGCCGGGCAGGTCGATGCCTTCGCTGAAAACCCCACCGAGTACCGCAAAGGCAACGCCGGAGTTGGTGTCCCGGAAACCGTCCAGAAATGCGGTGCGCTCCTCACCGGACATGCCTGGCTGCTGGGCCCGCAGAGGAATGTCCGGGGCAAGGTCAGCCAGGGTGTCCCGCACGCGGTTGAGGTAGGCAAAGCTGCTGAAGAAGGCAAGATAGTTGCCAGGCCGCTGCCGGTACTGCCCGGCGATGAGTTCGGCAATGGGCACAAGGGAACGCTCTCTGTCCGCCTGACGGGTACTGATGTGGGGCGTGAAGTGCACCTCCAGCTGGTCAGCGGAAAAAGGGCCTGGCAAGGACTGGAAACAGGTGTCTTCAGGCATGCCCAGCAGGTCACGGTAGTAGATTCCGGGCGACAGGGTAGCGGAGAACAGCAGGGTGCTGTCGGCCGACTCGAACCGGGGGCTGAGAAAATCCGCCGGAATCAGGTTGCGGATGGCCAGTTGTGCCTTGCCTCTGCCGGGCCTGACCAGCTCGCACAGGGAGTGATCGCCGAACACCTCTGCCAGTCTGGTAAAGGCCAGGCTTTCGAACATCAGTTCCTGCAGTGCCAGATCCGGTGGGTGGTCGGCCAGATAGTCGGTAATCGCGGATACCAGTCGGTTCAGTGCGCCGGTGAGTGAGCCGGGCAGGTTATCCAGTATCACCGGATCACGGGTGATGTCCGGGGCATGGTCGCGGATCACCGATTGCCAGGCGCGGGATACTCCGTCCAGCTGGGATTTCAGGGCTTTGGGTGCCTGGCGCCGGATCCGCAGCAGGCGCGCCTGGCTCAATTCCACCGAATACATGCCCCGGGCCCGGTCCACCAGATTGTGGGCTTCGTCAATCAGTAGACTGGCTTTCCAGTCATTCTGCCGGACCAGGGCATGAAGCAGGGCGGACTGGTCGAACATACGGTTTACATCCGCCACCACCACATCGCACCAGCGGGCCATTTCCTGGGCCAGGAAATAGGGGCAGATACCATGGTGGCTGGCGATGTCTGCCAGTACTTGCTGTGTCAGGGCGCCGGTGTGACTGGCCGCGTCGGCCCGGGCAGCAGGCAGCCGGTCGAAGAAGCCTTTGGCCAGGGGGCAGGCGTCCCCGTGACACGCCTTGTCCGGGTGTTCGCAGGCATGATCCTTCGCCACCAGCTCGAGGGTTCGCAATGGCAGTGCACCGGGCTGTTTCTCCCGCAGCAGGTGGACAGCATCCACCGCCAGGTGGCGGGCGGTGTTGCGGCTGGTGAGATAGAACAGCCGGTCCTGGCCGGCTGCCGGCATGGCCATCAGCGCCGGAAACAGGGTGCCCAGGGTCTTGCCCAGGCCGGTGGGGGCTTCCAGAAGCAGCTTGCGATTGCGAAGACTGTTCCGGTATACGGTTTCGGCCAGAGGCCGTTGCTGTGGTCGGAAATCAGCAAAAGGGAACGTGAGCCGCGACAGGGCCTGGTCTCTTGTCTTTCTGTGAGCGGCCTCCTGTTGCGCCCAACTGCTGTAGATGGCACAGAGCTGTTCCAGTTCCTGCCAGAGCTCGTCGGCGCTGGCAGTTTCGGTGACAGGTGTTTCCCTGTCCTTGCCCACGTCGTAATAGATCAGGGCCAGGTCGATCTGTTTGAGCTTTTCCTGTCGGCACAGCATCGCACCGTAAACCCGCAACTGTGCACGGTGAAGGTTACGCTGGGCTTCACGTACCCGGGACAGGTCGCCCCGGTGGGTCTTGATTTCTTCCAGGCGCCCGGCAATCGGATCGTAACCATCGGCCCGACCGCTGACCATCAGGTTGCCGCACTGGGCGGCCAGGGCAAGCTCGCTCTGGTACCTCGGGCCGCGCCGGGCCTGTACCGCGCCATGACCGGCTATGCCCTCTTCCGATGTGGGAGCGGGCGTGTAGCGCAAATCCAGGTCACCCTTGCGGGCCGCGAATTCACAGAGGGTTCGTGCCGCGACCTTGAGTTCACTCATTCCGCGGCCCCAGCCCAGCGCACATAACAGACGGATACCGGAATATCGTGGCTGACAAAGAACTCCAGCCAGCGGGTCTGGTGATCCTGCAGGCGGTCGCCGGGGCCTTTGACTTCGATCATCTCGTAGCGCCGGTTCGGGTCCGGGTGGCCAGGTTGAAAACGGATCAGATCGGGAAAGCCACTACGGTGTTCCCGAAGATTGTCCAGCAGGCGCCGGAACACCAGTTCCAGGTGGCGGGCGGGAATGCATTCCAGAGCGAGTTCCAGGATTTCCTCCGAGAGCACCGGCCAGAGCACGAAGGGCGAGGCAATGCCCTGTTTCTGTTGCCAGGTGTCGCGGATCCCGGATTTGTAGTGACCGCTGGTCAGATGCCCGAGGGCTTCATCGAACAGCGCTTGCCGGCGATCGACGAAATCCTCCCGGTACAGGTCCACTGGCCCGGTTTGGAACGGATGAAAGAAAGCACCGGGGATCGGGGCAAACAGAGCGCGCCAGCACAAAAGGCCGAACAGGCCGTTGATCAGGGTGTTTTCCACATAGGCAACCGGGGCCCCGGGTTCTGACAGATGCTCCAGGGCTACCCACTCCACCGAATGTCCCTCGGGGTTGTCCAATTCCAGGGTAAAGGTGGCAAGCGCCGGTCGTTGGGGCGCTTGGGGGGCAGTTTCTCCCAGTTTTCTGGCCAATCGTGACCGGATGCGCTCAAGCCCCTGTTCTTCCGAGCTGAACCTGGGATTGTCTCCGGCGGCTCTGGCCAAATCCCAGGCTTCGCGGTATCGCTTAAGCCTTTCCAGAAGGCGCAGTTGCCGTAGTCGCGCTTCACGGTGGCCGCTTTGCCCGTAGGCGGTCAGCGCCAGATCCGTGTTGCCACCACGTTCTGCCAGCTTGCCCAGTTCGAACAGCAGGCGGCCACGCCGGCTTTCCAGCCAGGGGTTGTCGGAGGCTGGCGGCACGTCCTGCCAGACCGTTTCCGGTGCGTCGCCCTGGTCCAGGCGCTCGCGGCAGTGGTGCATGACCAGGTAGCAGTCCACATCTGCACGCTCATCGAATGCCCGGGATTCGGCGGAGAGCGGCACCTGTTCGTATTGCTGGTGACCCAGTTCCACCAGCACGAAGTCAGACCAGTTCTGGCGCAGGTTGCCAAAGAACATCAGCCGAAGGCGATCAAACAGGTCCATGTGGTTCAGTCGGATCACCTGTGTCGGGGTCTCCGGCAGCCAGTGTTCCACGGGAGCGGGGGTGGGGTGCTGTGGAATCAGCGTGTCTTTCAATACCCCCTTGGCGGCTCTGGCGGGCAATCCGGCGGCGGAGATCCGCTCCGCGAGGGCAGGGCGCAGTTCCGCCAGGGTGAACAGGCGAAAGACCTCCGCCAGAGGGATTTTCGGGTTACCTTCAATCCAGCCAGCACCAGAAAGCGTTTTCGCTGCGTCTGCCACCGGCTGGCCCAGTTCCGGGTAGTTGAGTTTTTCAATCCGGAACAATTCGCCGGTGCGCATGACCATTCGAGCCAGCAGTGCCCGTGCCGGCTGGCCCAGTGCCAGCAGGTTGTCAATGAGCCCGGTTTCTTCATCAGTCAGCAGATCGCTGTGGTGTTGCCGGACCCAGCGCACGACCGTCTCGAAGTTTTCGAGGTAATACAGCGGATTGTCCAGGTCGGCGGTGCCGGGAACGGATGAGTGCGGGGCTGGTTCGGACTTCATGGTTCCCCGTACTACAAGTCCACCACGATGGGCGGATTCAGCGGCTTGTAGTTGGCTGTGCAGGTGCTGGCATTAACAAACAGGCAGTCATTTCTGGTTTCCTGGCCGTGGCTCTCATGAATATGCCCGAAGATGTGCATCTTCAGTTTCAGCCGCTCCAGCTCCCGGGCCAGGTCTTCACAGCCGACAGACTCGGATGGTTTGGCTGAGATCATCTGCTGGGACTGCGTCGCCATTATTACTTCATCGAGAATGCCTGCCGGAGGCCCATGGGTGATGAGTACGTCGGTGTCGGCCGGAATCTGTGCCCAGCGTTCGGCAATGGCCTCGCCGCGCGCGAGGTTGAACGCCCAGTCAAAAAATACCGGAGTCCATGGACTCCCCCAGAATTTCAGGCCCTCAATTTCAGTGCCACTGTCCCGCAGGTAAATCGCATTGCGGACCAGTGCTTCGGCCTCTTCCGGCTCATCCTGAAGGCACCAGTCGTGGTTGCCCGCGATGAGAATCTTGTGACGGTGCGGCTGTTCGGAAAACCAGTTGTCCAGGTCTTCCAGTTCCTCAAGGGTGCCCACGCCGAGGCAGTCGCCGGCGTGGATCAGGATGTCGCCATCCGGCACCGGAACCTGGCGGTGCATGCTGTGTGTGTCCGATATGCAGACCAGTCTCATGAAAGCTCGCTGGGGTTGTCGGGATTGTTGAACGCCCCGTGGCGTCCGGCTCCGCTGGCGAACCGGCCAGCGCCCTCAATGGCTTCTTCGAATACTACAGGGTAGCCGCCGGCGCCCTCTGCAGCCAACGCTTCTGACAGTTTCATGTCCCACTGGTGAATAGCTGAAAGTCGATCGGCCCGCAGGCATTTCTGAGGGAAGCCGGCAATGTCTGCTGCCAGGGCTTCTGCAGCCGGGCGAGCCTCCCCATCTGCAACAACCCTGTTTGCCAGCCCCATGGTTTTTGCTTCTTCGGCGTCGACGGGCCGCCCGGTCAGGATCATGTCCATGGCGTTGCCGTGGCCGACGATTCGCGGCAGGCGTACAGTCCCGCCGTCAATCAGGGGGACGCCCCAGCGGCGACAGAAAACGCCGAAAGTAGCGGATTTTTCCGCCACCCGCAAATCGCACATCAGCGCCAGTTCCAGACCACCGGCTACCGCGTATCCGGACACTGCTGCAATGACGGGTTTGGAGAGCGCCATGCGGGACGGCCCCATGGGGCCTGGCGCTGTTCCGGTTCCTTCAATGTCGTTACGCCTCTCGGGATCACCGATGGCCTCCAGATCCGCCCCGGCGCAGAAGTTGCCACCCGCACCCCAGAGTACGGCCACCTTCAATGCCTCATTTTCTTCAAACTCGGTAAAGGCCTGACGAAGGGCGTTGGCGGTCTGGCGATCAACGGCATTCCGTTTCTCGGGGCGGTTAATGACGATGGTAAGAACAGCGCCATGGCTTTCAGTGTAGACGGGTGGGTGAGACACAGGGCTCTCCTGAGTTTATTTTTGTGGCACCAGATGACGATTGCCCAGTATGCACTTTGCTTTACAGCGGCAACAAGGATGGCAGGCAGGCCATTATCAATGGCGGTGGGTGTGCCGGTAGTCGGTGGGGGACTGGCCCATGACTTTCTTGAACAGTCGCGAGAAATAGTAGTTGTCGTCATACCCCAGCATGCTGCTGATCTGGGTAAAGGAATGGTCCGTGGTGTCCAGCAGCTGGCAGGCCTGTTCCACTTTCAGGTGCAAAAAATGCTGAATGGGAGAAACTCCTGTCAGGGCCCGGTAGCGGGTGGCGAAATGGGCGGGCGACAGGCCGGTGAGGTCCGCCAGCTGGCTCAGGGTAATGCGCTCGTCCAGATGTTCCCGCATGAAATTGTGGATTAAGTCCAGGTCCGGCTGATGGGCATGGCCGGCTTCGCCTACGCTCAGAGGAACCGCCGCCAGCAACTGCCGCAAACGGTTGGCCACGTGGACCAGGCCGGGAGTGCGGAAGCCGGTCTGTCTTACCGACAGCAGGCCGTTGAAGTCCACCAGCAGCCTGGGCTGTCGCCCGATGTGCTGAATGCGCACACCCTCGGTAAATCCCATGTGTTCGCGAAAAGGTTCCGCCAGTGGGCCAGCGTAATGCACCCAATGGATTGTCCATGGGTTCTCCGGTGCGGCGGTGTAGCGGTGGGCAGCTCCGGCAGGTAGCAGGACCAGGTCACCGGCCCGGACCACGCAGGGCTCGTCCTCGATACTCAGGTAGGCTTCCCCTTCCGTGCAATGGATCAAAAGATCGTCATTGTGGTGTTCCCGGTGCATGTGGTGACCCGCTGCGCGGCGGTAGTGACCGAACGCCAGCGGGTACAGGTCGCGGGTCAGAGGGTGTCGTGACAGGGTACGGATTACCGGGTCAGGGATGACATAGCGAATACTGTCCGGCGGTACGGGCCACTGTGATGTTTTGGTCATGGTGGTTGGCTGCTTTGTTCCATTTCCGAAATATAGTCCATCATGGTCGAAACTTAGTCAATCATGAACCACCAGATTGCTGTGCTAGGCTTGATCACAAGCTGAGGGCATAGACCCCAATACCTACAACAATGACATGGAACATCGCTATGAAAAACGTACCCCTTTATATCGCTGGTGAGTTTGTCGATAGCCAGACCGACCAGTGGATTGACGTTACCGATCCCGCCACCAACGAAGTGATTGCCCGCGCCCCCTGTACCACAGATGCGGAAATGCGTCGTGCCATCGACAATGCTGGTGAAGTGTTCAAGTCCTGGAAAGAAACCCCGGTTTCCGAGCGTGCCCGGGTGATGATGCGTTACCAGGCCCTGCTGAAAGAACACCACGATGAAATTGCCGAGATTCTCTCCAGTGAAACCGGCAAAACCTTCGAAGATGCCAAGGGCGACGTATGGCGCGGCATCGAGGTTGTGGAGCACGCGGCCAACGTCCCCTCACTGATGATGGGCGAGACCGTTGAGAACGTGGCCCGTGAAGTGGATACCTACTCCTACACCCAGCCCCTGGGTGTCTGCGCAGGTATCACCCCGTTCAACTTCCCGGCCATGATTCCGCTGTGGATGTTCCCCATGGCCATCGCCTGCGGTAACACCTTTATTCTCAAGCCGTCCGAGCAGGACCCGCTGACCCCGATGCGCCTTGCCGAACTGTTTGAAGAAGCAGGCGCTCCCAAGGGTGTGCTGCAGGTGGTCCACGGCGGCAAGGAACAGGTGGATGTATTGCTGACCGATCCGGCGATCAAGGCGGTGTCTTTCGTGGGCTCCGTGCCGGTAGGCCGTTACATCTACGAAACCGGTACCCGCAACATGAAGCGTGTACAGAGCTTCGCCGGTGCCAAGAACCACATGGTGATCCTGCCCGATGCCAGTAAAGACCAGGTTGTCAAAGCCCTGGTAGGTGCCTCGGTAGGTGCGGCTGGCCAGCGTTGTATGGCCATTTCCGTCGCCGTCTTCGTAGGCGAGGCCCAGCAGTGGATTCCGGAAGTGAAGGAAGCCCTTGCTGCCGTCAAGCCGGGCGCCTGGAACGACAAGTCGGCCAGCTACGGACCGATCATCAGCCAGAAAGCGAAAGAGCGGGTGGAGTCGCTGATAACCCGCGGTGAACAGGAAGGCGCCAACCTGCTGCTGGACGGTCGCAACTGTACCGTTGACGGCCTGCCGGATGGCAACTGGGTTGGCCCGACCCTGTTCTCTGGCGTCAAGCCGGACATGGATATCTACAAGGAAGAAATCTTCGGCCCTGTTCTTTCATGCATGGAAGTCGATACCCTGGCGGACGCCATCGCTCTGGTAAACGACAATCTGTACGGTAACGGCACCTCCATCTTTACCAGCTCAGGTGGTGCGGCGCGCCGTTACCAGCATGAAATCGAAGTGGGTCAGGTGGGCATCAACGTGCCTATTCCGGTACCCCTGCCGTTCTTCTCGTTCACCGGCTGGAAGGGCTCCTTCTACGGTGACCAGCACGCCTACGGCAAGCAGGCGGTGAAGTTCTACACCGAAACCAAGACCATCACTGCGCGCTGGTTCAGCAGCGATGCGGTTGCTGAAACCAACTTCTCCATCCGCATGCGGTAAGGAGAACCCATGAACTTTGATCTGACGGAAGATCAACTGGCCTTCCGCGAGGCTGCCAAAGCCTTCGCGGAAAAGGCCATGGCGCCCCACGCAGCGAAATGGGATGCAGACCATCTGTTTCCGGTGGAGGTGATCCGCGAAGCGGGAGAAATGGGCTTCTGTGGCATCTACACCCCGGAAGCCCAGGGCGGCATGGGGCTGTCACGGCTGGATACCAGCGTGATCGTGGAAGAGCTGGCAGCCGCCTGCCCTTCCACAGCCGCCTATATCACCATCCATAACATGGCCACCTGGATGGTGGCGCAGTTCGGTAATGCCGACATCCAGAAGCAGATCGCCCCACGAATGGCCAGTGGTGAATGGCTGGGCTCGTACTGCCTGACCGAACCCGGTGCCGGCTCCGATGCCGGCAACCTGCGCACCAAGGCAACCCCGGACGGCGACAGCTACGTGATCAACGGCAGCAAGGTGTTTATTTCCGGGGCCGGCGCTACCCAGATGCTGGTGGTCATGGCCCGTACCGGTGCGCCGGACAGTGGTCCTAAGGGCATCAGCGCCTTCGTGGTGCCTGCCGACAGCGACGGCATCCACTACGGCAAGGCCGAGGAAAAAATGGGTTGGAACAGTCAGCCTACCCGCCAGATTACGTTTGAGAACGTTCGCGTGCCGGCCAACAACCGGCTGGGCGAGGAAGGTCAGGGCTTCATGATTGCCATGAAAGGCCTGGACGGCGGCCGCCTGAATATCGCCACCTGCTCCATTGGTGGCGCCCACGCAGCGCTGCTCAGGGCCCGCAACTACATGCATGAGCGCGAGCAGTTCGGCCAGCCACTGGCGGGATTCCAGGCACTCCAGTTCAAGCTGGCGGACATGGCCACCAACCTGGTCGCTGCCAGGCAGATGGTGCGTCTGGCCGCTTACCGACTGGACCAGGGCGACACCGAAGCCACCCTCCATTGCGCCATGGCCAAACGTTTTGCCACCGATGCCTGCTTTGATGTGTGCAACGACGCCCTTCAGCTTCACGGCGGTTACGGCTATATCCGCGAATACCCGCTGGAGCGCTACGTGCGCGACCTGCGTGTGCATCAGATCCTGGAAGGCACCAACGAAATCATGAGGTTGATCGTGGCACGCCGGCTTCTGGAGCCAGGCGTCGCCGAGGCCATTCAATAACAAGGAAAATCACATGAGCGATTTGATTCAGCTGGAAAAACGCGATCACACCGCGATCATTACCATCAATAATCCACCGGCGAATACCTGGACGCTGGCCTCCCTGCAAGCGCTGGAAGACACCATCGAAGCGCTGAATGAGGATCTCAATATCTTTGCGCTGGTGGTAACCGGCCAGGGCGAGAAGTTTTTCTCTGCCGGTGCCGATCTCAAGAGCTTTGCGGACGGCGATATCGCCAACGCCGATCTGATGGGTAAGGCCTTCGGCCGGGCATTCAGTGCACTGAGCCGGTTCCGTGGTGTGTCCATCGCGGCGGTCAACGGTTACGCCATGGGCGGGGGCCTGGAATGCGCCATGGCCTGCGATATCCGCATCGCCGAGGAACATGCCCAGATGGCCCTGCCAGAGGCTTCCGTGGGTCTGCTGCCCTGTGCCGGTGGCACCCAGAACCTGCCCTGGCTGGTGGGTGAGGGCTGGGCCAAGCGCATGATCCTGTGTGGTGAACGCATCAAGGCCGATAAGGCGCTGAGCATTGGCCTTGTGGAAGAGGTCGTGCCTTCCGGTGGCGCTCTGGACAAGGCCCTGGAGTTGGCGCAAATGGCCGGCAAGCAGAGTCCCTCCTCCGTGGCACGCTGCAAGACCCTGGTCATGAGTGCCCGGGATGGCCGCAGTCATGATGACGGCTGGCGCATGGAGCGGGAGCTGTTTGTGGATCTGTTCCGCACCGAAGACCAGCGCGAAGGGGTGAATGCGTTCCTCGAGAAACGCACCCCTGAGTGGAAGAACCGATAAGCCGGGCCGGAGCGCCGAGTCAACATTATGAGCAATCAAGCAGTCATTTTTGAAGAACTGGAAGCCGCCGATGGCCGCCGTATTGGTGTGGCACGGCTGAATGTACCACGCGCCATGAATGCCCTGTCGCTGGAGATGATCCACATGCTCAAGGCAAGGCTGGATCAGTGGGCAGCTGATGACGCCATTGCAGCGGTGTGGCTCGAAGGTGAGGGCGACAAGGCCCTGTGTGCCGGTGGCGATATTGTGGCGCTGTACCGGGACATGACCGAGCCCCGTTCGGACAACCGTGCCAGCGAAGGGGAGACCTTCTTCACTGACGAGTACGAGCTGGACTACCAGATCCACACCTATCCCAAGCCTTTTGTCGTCTGGGGCAACGGAATTGTGATGGGCGGCGGTCTGGGCCTGATGGCGGGTGGATCCCACCGGGTGGTCACCGAGCACTCGCGTCTGGCGATGCCGGAAACGACCATCGGCCTCTATCCGGATGTTGGCGCCGGCTGGTTTCTCAACAGGATGCCGGGGCGGACCGGTCTGTTCCTTGGCCTGACCGGTGCACGCATGAACGGTACCGATGCCATCTTTACCGGGCTGGCGGACAGGTTCATTCGCCACGACATGCGGGAAGAGGTCAAACAGGCCCTGCAACAGACCGGCTTTGGCGATGAAGCATACGCTGCCGTAAGCCGTGTGTTGCGCCGGTTCGAGGCGGGTTCCCGCGAGGCAATGCCCCAGTCTGTGGTGCGCGAGCACTTTGACGTAATCCAGGCACTCACCGACGGCGATTCCCTGGTGGAAGTGGTGGATAACCTGGGACAGTACGCTGGCGAAGACCCCTGGCTGATCAAGGCGGTCAAGACTGTTGCGGCGGCATCACCGGCTTCCCTGGCCCTGACCTGGCAACACTATCACGACACATTGCATGACAGCCTGTCCGAGGTATTCGACAAGGAGCTTCGGATATCAAAGCGCAGCCTGAAAATGGGCGAGTTTGCAGAGGGTGTGCGGGCGCTGCTGATCGACAAGGATCTCAAGCCACGCTGGCATTTCCCCACACTGGAGAGCGTGGATCCGAAGTGGATCGAGCGGTTCTTTATTGAATCCTGATTAAACCGAGCAGACCAAACCTGATCAAACAACGGAGAACAATAACATGGCGACTATCACGTTTATCGGTCTTGGCAACATGGGCGGCCCCATGGCCACAAACCTGGTCAAGGCAGGCCACGATCTGACGGTGTTTGATCTGTCTTCCGAGGCGGTCAAGGCACTCACCAGCGAAGGCGCGAAATCCGCAGCAACAATCCAGGAGGCGGTCGAGGGTGCAGAGGTGGTGATTTCCATGCTGCCTGCGGGCCAGCACGTGGAATCGGTGTATCTGGGTGAGAATGGACTGCTGAATCAGCTGCCCTCCACCACACTGGTGATCGACTCGTCCACTATCGCGCCAGAGACGGCAAAAGGTGTCGCTGAGGCGGCCGTTGCTGCCGGCATTACCTTCATGGACGCACCTGTGTCCGGCGGTGTGGGTGGTGCCAAAGCAGGCACGCTGACCTTTATCTGCGGCGGCGAGGCAGACGCCTTCGAGCGCGCCAAACCCATCCTTGAAAGCATGGGCAAGAACATCTTCCATGCCGGTCCCCACGGTGCCGGGCAGATTGCCAAGATCTGCAACAACATGCTGCTGGCCATTCTGATGACGGGGACCAGCGAGGCCCTGGCTCTGGGCGTGAAAAACGGGCTGGACCCAGCGGTGCTGTCGGAAATCATGAAGCAGAGCTCCGGCGGCAACTGGGCGCTGAACGTCTATAACCCCTGGCCGGGTGTAATGGAGGGTGTGCCGGCGTCACGTGATTATGAAGGCGGCTTCCTGGTCAACCTGATGGCCAAGGACCTCGGTCTGGCCTTTGACAATGCGGTCAAGAATCAGGCGCCGATTCCCATGGGATCGCTGGCCCGTAACCTGTTTGCTCTGCACGCCAACGAGGGCAACGGAGAGCTGGACTTCTCCAGCATCCAGAGATTCTATTACCGCGGGCAGAGTTGAGCACCCGGCGCCTTCCGAACCATTCGGGCAGTAGGTTCGCCCCTGCTGAAGGGTTCTGAAGGCGTTTATTTTTAGCTTAAAGTTTACCTTTACGTAAACTAAAGCCTGTGCTAAACATTGAGAACAGAATTCGTCCACAACAATAAAAGGAACGGACCATGAGCCTCCCGGATTACCAAACGGTCTATGACAATTTCGATCCCGCCAGCCTCGAAGCCGAGATCCTGGAGGGGAGCCTGGACGCGGGCCTGAACGTCTGCACGGAAATCTGCGACAAGTGGGCGGACGACCCCCAACGGGTCGCCCTGTATTACGAGAAAGCCGACGGCGGCTCCGGCAAGCTCACCTTTGCCGAGCTGAAGGAAAAGTCCGCCCGCTTTGCGAACTACCTGAGCTCCCGTGGCATCGGCAAGGGCGACCGCGTTGCCGCCCTGCTGCCTCGCAGTCCGGAGCTGCTTATTGTGATCGCCGGCGCTCTGCGGGCCGGTGCGGTCTATCAGCCACTTTTTACGGCCTTCGGCCCCGGCGCTATTGAGTATCGCTTCGAGCGTGCCAACACCAGACTGGTGGTCACAGACCCCACCAACTATCCCAAGCTCACCGAAGTGAAAGATTGTGCGCCGGTGGTGTGTGTGAACGCGGTGGAAGTCAGTGGTGATATTCCCGACTTTGACAAAACCCTGGCAGAACAGTCGGACCAGTTCGAACCGGTGCTTATCAAGGGCAGTGACCCCTTCCTGCAGATGTTTACTTCCGGCACCGTGGGCAAGTCCAAAGGGGTTGCCGTGCCTGCCAAGGCGTTGCTGGCGTTCTATGTATACATGAAATACGCCATCGACCTGCGGGACGACGACGTGTTCTGGAACGTGGCCGACCCGGGCTGGGCCTATGGCCTCTACTACGCCGTGGTTGGCCCGCTTCTGATGGGCCATGCGACCCACTTCAACCCGGGCGCATTCACTCCTGAAAGCACCTACGACATGATCCGTAAATACAGGATCACCAACCTGGCGGCGGCGCCCACGGCCTATCGGCTGCTGAAAGCCAATGACCACGTGCTGCCAGAGGGAGAAAACCTGGGTTTACGGGTGGCAAGCAGTGCCGGCGAGCCGCTGAACCCGGAAGTGGTGAACTGGATCGAGAATCGTCATTTCTGCCCGGTCAAGGACCACTACGGCCAGACTGAAACCGGTATGACCTGCTGCAACTTCCACGGCCTTGAGCACCCGGTGCGTCCGGGCTCCATGGGCTATTCCTCGCCTGGCCACAAGGTGGTCGCCCTGAACGAGAAAAACGAAGAAGTGGGGGAGGGCGAAATCGGCCAGCTCGCCGTGGACGTTAAGGCGTCGCCCCTGTTCCATTTCGACGGCTATACCTGGGGTGAGAAAGACCCGTTCGTCAATGGCTATTACCTCACCGGCGACATGGTGTTGAGTCACGGCGATGGTTGCTTCTCATTCAGTGGCCGCGATGACGATATCATCACCACCGCCGGTTACCGGGTAGGCCCCGCCGATGTGGAAAGCACACTGCTGGAACACAAGGCGGTTGCCGAATCCGGTGTGGTGGCCAAGCCCGACGAAAAGCGCGGCTCCATCATCAAGGCCTATGTGGTGATCAAGGGCGACCAGGAGCCGGAAAGCGAAGACGCGCTGAAGGACGAGCTGCAGGAACTGGTGCGCCACCGGCTTTCTGCACACGCCTACCCGCGGGAAATCGAGTTTGTTGATGAGTTGCCAAAGACCCCCAGTGGCAAGATCCAGCGTTTCGTCCTTCGCAATCAGGCCAAGGAAGAGAAGCAGGGATGATAGTCACCTTCGAGGAACTTCAGGCCTTCCTCGCCGAACAGTTTCCCCAGGGCGCCCGCTACGGCACCCTGGAGAAGTTGGGCGATGGCTGGGCGGAAATGAAACTGGATGTGGACGACGAGCACCTTCGTCCGGGTGGTACGGTTGCCGGCCCTGCGATGATGGGGCTGGCGGATGTTGCCTTGTATGCCGCGCTGTTGGGCAAGATTGGCCTGGTACCGCTGGCAGTCACCAGCAACCTGAACATCAATTTCCTGCGCAAGCCGGTGGCCCACAGCCCGATTCGTGCGCGGGCCAAAATGCTGAGAATCGGCAGGGCCAGCGGTGTGGGCGAGGTTTTCGTCTACTCTGATGGCCTGGGTGAGCCGGTGGCCCACGCCACCATCACCTACAGCATTCCGGCGAAGCGGTGACGCTATGGATGTCAGCAACATCGCCGTTCCACTCGGGGCTGGTGTCAGGGTCCAGGCTCAGCGCCTGACCCACGTGAATGACAGTGGGCCCACGCTGGTTTTCCTGCACGAATCCCTCGGCAATATTGCCCTGTGGAAAAACTTTCCGCGACGGTTGGCCGAAACGACTGGCCTGGATGCCCTGGTCTACGAACGCCGGGGCTACGGTGCCTCCAGTGATGAACCTTTGCCGCGCCCCTATGACTACCTGGAGCAGGAGGGCACACTGTGGCTTCCACGGCTGCTGGACGAGCTGGGAATCGACGAGGTGATACTGGTAGGTCATAGCGATGGTGGCTCCATCGCCCTCATCGCAGCGGCAGCACTCGGGCAGCGAGTGAAAGGGCTGATCACCATGGCCGCCCACACCTGGGCCGATCACCTGACCCTGGCAGGCATTCGCGACATGCGACGCCGCTACACAGAGGAAGGAATTCGTGAAAAGTTGCTGCGCCACCATGGTGCGCGTACCGACACGCTGTTCCATGCCTGGCAGGATGTATGGCTGGATGAGGGCTTTCAGCAGTCGCTGGATTTTGCGCCCTGGCTGGACGCCATCCAATGCCCGGCTATGATCATTCAGGGGGACGACGACGAATACGGTGTTCCTGAGCAGGTAACCCGGATTGTGGAGGGCATTGGACACCATGCGACACCGGTTTTTATGCCAGGCACCGGCCACTCGCCCCATTTGCAGCAGCCCGACCGGGTGCTGTCGCTGGTATACGACTTTTTGCGAATAGAGATTGCTCAAAAAAGTGCGATTTTTGATTGACGTTTACGTAGACGTCAATCTACTCTGTGAGAAGACTAAACGTACAAAAATAACAAAAGGTAGGATGGCTCATGAGTGACCCGTTCGTTCTGGAGACCCAAAACCTCGTTAAAGAGTTCAAAGGGTTTGTGGCGGTCGACGACGTCAACCTGAAGGTGCAGCGCGGCCATATCCATGCCCTGATCGGCCCTAATGGCGCGGGCAAGACCACGGTATTCAACCTGCTCACCAAGTTCCTGATTCCGACCCGGGGCAAGATCCTGTTCAATGGTGAGGACATCACCTCCATGAAATCGGCCGCCATTGCCCGCAAGGGTGTGGTTCGGTCCTTCCAGATTTCCGCGGTGTTTCCCCACATGACTGCGCTGGAGAATATCCGCGTGGCTCTGCAGAGCTTTGAAGGCAATTCCTTCCGCTTCTGGAAATCCGGTGATTCGCTGAACAACCTCAATGAGCGCTGCATGGAGCTGCTCGACAGCGTGGGCCTCGCCGATTTCGCCAATACGACTACCGTAGAACTGGCTTATGGCCGTAAGCGCGCTCTGGAGCTGGCAACAACCCTGGCCATGGAGCCCGAACTGATGCTGCTGGATGAGCCCACCCAGGGCATGGGCAGCGAAGACGTGGAGCAGGTCGTGGAACTGGTGCGTAAGGCAGCCCAGGGCCGCACAGTACTGATGGTTGAGCACAACCTGGGCGTGGTCAGCAAACTCTGTGACCGGGTGACCGTGCTGGCCCAGGGCTCTGTGCTGACCGAAGGCGACTACCAGGAAGTTTCCGACGATCCCCGGGTGCGAGAGGTATACATGGGTGGCACCGCAACCAGGCAGCAGGAGACAGCGGAATGAGCCAGGCCTCCCACAAAGAATACGAGCAGTTGCGCATTGCCGGGCTTCACGCCTTTTACGGCGAGTCCCACATCCTCCATGGCATTGACATGGAGGTCCAGCGCGGTGAGCTGGTTACCCTGTTGGGCCGCAACGGCGCCGGTCGCAGCACAACCCTTAAAGCCATCATGAATATGGTGGGCAGGCGTACCGGATCCATCATGATCAACGGTGAGGAGACCATGTCCTGTGCTCCTCACCACATAGCAAGGTTGGGAGTCGGGTATTGCCCCGAACACCGGGGCATTTTTTCCGGACTCAATGTCATGGAAAACCTGACGCTCCCTCCCGTAGTCAGAAGCGGCGGTATGGGGCTGGAAGAAATCTTCTCGATGTTCCCGAACCTCTACGAGCGTCGCACCAGCCAGGGTTCCAAACTCTCTGGTGGAGAGCAGCAGATGCTGGCGATGGCCCGGATACTGAGAACCGGCGCCAACATGCTGCTGCTTGATGAGATTACCGAGGGCCTGGCCCCGGTCATCGTCGAGAAGTTGGGCGAGGTGCTGATTCATCTCAAGGAGAAGGGGCTGACGATTGTCCTGGTAGAACAGAATTTTCATTTCGCCGCACCCCTGGCGGACCGTCATTACGTGATGGAACACGGCCAGATTGTGGAGGAGATCAGCGCCGACGAGCTTGAGAGCAAGCAGTCGATGCTGGATAGATACCTGGGCGTTTAATGTCCGGGTTCGAGAGTGCAACAAAAGCAACAAGAAAGAATCCCGAAAACCAACGCAAAGACAGTAGCGGAGAAACAACAATGACAATTACCAAAAAGCTTCTGACCTCAGCGGTTGCCTCAGCCTTGCTTGTGGGCGGTGCCCAGGCTGAGATATCCGATAACACGGTCAAGATCGGTTACCTGGCGGACATGTCAGGCACCTATCGTGACCTTGCCGGCCCCAATGGCCTCACAGCTCTGGAAATGGCCGTTGCCGATTTTGGCGGCAAGGTCAATGGTGCCAAGATTGAGATTGTCAGCGCTGACGATCGCAACAGCCCCGACTCGTCCTCAAGCACGGTCCGTCGCTGGGTTGAGAACGAAGACGTGGACCTGGTGGCAGGCCTGGTTGCTTCATCAGTCACCATCGCTGTGAGCAACATCCTGGAAGAGAGTAACAAACTGGGCATCGTATCTGGCTCCGCTGCTTCCAGCATCACTAACGAGCACTGTACTCCCAACCACATCCACTATGTTTACGACACCTACCCACTCGCCAATGGTACAGCCAGCGCTGTGGTAAAGGAGGGTGGCAAGACCTGGTTTATCCTGACCGCTGATTACGCTTTCGGCCACGCCCTGGAAGGTGACGTGACCCGTGTGGTGGAAGAGAACGGCGGCGAAGTCATCCAGACTGTTCGTCATCCGTTCCCGACATCCGATTTCTCGTCTTTCATCCTGCAGGCGCAGTCGTCCGGCGCTGACGTGGTTGCCCTGGCCAATGCCGGTGCCGACACCACCAACGCCATCACCACAGCCGGTGAATTCGGTCTGACACAGTCCGGGCAGACTCTTGCAGCTCTATTGCTGTTCCTGACAGACGTACATGCGCTGGGCGCACAGAGTGCACAGGGCATCCAGCTGACTACCGGCTGGTACTGGGATATGAACGATGAAACCCGTGAGTGGTCAGACCGTTTCATGGAAGAGACCGGCGTTCGTCCCACCATGGTCCATGCAGGTATCTACTCCAGCACCATCCAGTATCTGAACGCCGTCAAGGCCACCGGCTCCGACGATTCCCAGACCGTACGCAAGCAGATGATGGATACACCCATCAACGACATGTTTGCCAAGAACGGCATCATTCGTGAGGACGGCCGCATGGTACACGACATGTACCTGGCGGAAGTGAAGACACCTGAGGAATCCAAGAACGAATGGGACCTGTACGATATCGTGCGGACCATTCCAGGGGATGAAGCCTATCGTCCGCTGTCCGAGAGCAAGTGCAAGCTCGTAACCCAAAACTGATGTTCTGACCGACCAGGCCGTCCCGCATTCCCGGCGGGGCGGCCACTGACCTGCAGAATCGCACTTCGCCTCAGTAAGTTGAACGTTGCGCTGCTTTTGGAGTTTGTAACATGACCGAGATTCTGGGAGTCCCCGTGGCCGTGCTGTCTGGCCAGTTAATGCTCGGGGTAATCAATGGTGCCTTCTACGCCCTGTTGAGTCTGGGGCTGGCGGTCATCTTCGGCCTGCTCAAAATCATCAACTTTGCTCACGGTGCCATGTACATGCTCGGTGCCATGGGCACAGTACTCCTGTTTGATGCCTTCGGGGTCAACTACTGGGTTGCCCTGTTTCTGGCGCCGGTGATAGTTGGTTGCTTTGGTATCGTGCTGGAGTATTTCCTGTTGCGGCGTATTGCCGGCCAGGACCATATCTACAGCCTGCTCCTGACTTTCGGTATCGCCCTTATTCTCCAGGGTGTACTGACCAATATTTACGGCGTTTCCGGCCTGCGCTACTCAATGCCGGAAGTGTTCAGGGGCGGTATGAACCTTGGCTTCATGTTCCTCCCCTACTATCGTGCCTGGGTTATCGTGGCTGCCCTGCTGGTGTGTTTCGGTACCTGGTTCATGATCGAGAAAACCCGGCTTGGCTCCTACCTGCGGGCAGGAACGGAAGATTCCCAACTGATGCAGGGGTTCGGCATCAACGTGCCGCTGCTGATCAGCCTGACCTACGGCTTTGGCGTCATGCTGGCTGCCTTTGCCGGCGCCCTTGCAGCGCCCATTTACTCGGTTTCCCCGGTGATGGGCTCCAACATCCTCATCGTGGTATTCGCCGTGGTAGTAATCGGCGGCATGGGTTCCATCGCTGGCGCCGTGATTACCGGCCTGATGATGGGGGTTGTGGAAGGTTTTACCAAAGTATTCTACCCGGAAGGGTCGGCAGCCGTGATCTTCCTGGTGATGGTGGTTGTTTTGTTGATTCGGCCATCGGGCCTGTTCGGTAAGGAGGCGTAACCATGGCGACCACAACGACCCAGACAGATATCCAGCAAAGTATCGTCAGGCAACAGAAGTCTGAACAGCGCAAGAAACAGATACTGAACCTGGTGTTGCTGGCACTGCTTCTGCTTGCACCGGCAGTCCTGTACCCGGTGTTCCTGATGAAGATCCTCTGTTTCGCCCTGTTCGCAGTGGCGTTGAATCTTCTGCTGGGCTACACCGGCCTGCTGTCTTTCGGACATGCCGCGTTCCTGGCAGCAGGTTCCTACACAACCGGCTACCTGCTATCAAGTTTCCCCGGGCTGACCACGGAAATGGGCATCATCGTCGGCACAGCAACATCGCTGCTGCTGGGCCTTGGTTTTGGCCTTGTCGCCATACGTCGCCAGGGCATCTACTTTGCGATGATCACCCTGGCACTGGCGCAACTGGTCTATTTCTTCTTCGTGCAGGCCCCCTTCACCGGTGGCGAAGACGGCATGCACGGGGTGCCCCGGGGTCACCTGTTCGGCCTGATAGACCTGAGTGACAACAATGCCATGTATTACTTTGTGCTGGCGGTGTTCCTGGGCGGTTACCTGCTGGTGCAGCGAATCGTTGGTTCACCATTCGGCCAGGTGCTCAAGGCAATCAAGCAGAATGAACCAAGGGCGGTATCTCTGGGCTACAATGTGGACCGCTACAAACTGCTGGCTTTCGTGCTCTCAGCCGGCCTTGCTGGCCTGGCCGGCTCGGTGAAAACCGTGGTGTTCCAGCTGGCATCCCTTAATGACGCCCACTGGCACATGTCTGGTGAAGTCATCCTCATGACCCTGCTGGGCGGCACTGGAACCCTCCTGGGACCGGTGGTGGGCGCCGGCTTCGTGGTGACCCTGGAGTACCAGCTCTCGCAAGGCCCGCTGGGCGACTGGGTTGATCCCATTCTCGGTGCTATCTTCGTGCTGACGGTAATGGCCTTCCGCTCGGGGATTGTGGGGGAAATCCAGAACTTTATGCGCAAGAATATGAGTTAATCACTGGCCGCCCAACTGCCATATCCCAGTTCCATAACCCTGGCGACCTCAGCCTCCGGTACGGCACTGAGATCACCCAACTCCAGGGTGTCGTAATGAAAGGCATAAAGGCGTGAGGTGAATTCCGCGATGGGGAGAGAGGCCTCACCGCGGATTTCGCCGTGTCCTCTTGTTGAGCAGGTAATGCCCTGGCCCCAGTCCTGACCGCTGTCGTTGTTGGGGTTGAAGAAATACACCCGCATTTCGTTGCTGGGGCTCAGGGCTACCCGCTGGATGGTTATGGCGTGGCGGCCGACAAAGCGGGCAGCGCTGTCAGTGACGGCAATGCCGGCGGGTTGGTGGTGAATCACCGGTATATTGCCGTTGTAATAGGGATGGTAACTGGCATAGAAGTGGCGGATGAAGCCGTCATAGTCCTTTACTTCTCCTGTGTGGATGTCTGCTACCACCTTGAAGCCATGGCTGACCCACCAGCCATAGAATTCCGGGTTGATCCAGCGGTGGGCATCGTCGTCGCGATCTTCGCAGCGGCGCCACATTTCACCGTAGATGCGATCCAGGTGGGGAATCAGGATCAGCGAAACCGGATCCACATCCACCGGCGTGTCCTTGATCAGCCCCGGCTCCAGGTTTCTGGACGACACCTCCCAACCTTCAAATCGTCCCAGCACTTCGTTATCCCGGGCTGCCCAGGCAAGTACCTGAAGCAGGTAGTCCGCCTCGTTGGCTGCCCACATCGACAACCCGATGGCGGACTGGCAACTGGGATTGTTACCCTGGCCCACGCCCAGCGGCTGGCCCAGCAGGTTGAGTACACCGGCTAGCAGGAACACCCGCGGGGGAACGGCTTCACCAAAGGCCTCTTTGAGGGCCTGTTCGGTTTCCACGGAGAGCCTGAGCTTGATCTGTCTCCACAGGGCCTGGGCAACGGCAGGGGTAAACAGCGACCCCCGTTCCAGCATCATGGTGAGGCCATAGACTGCCTGGCAGGTTTCCGGGTAAATGGCTTCGTCAATCAGGGTATGGACCAACTGGTTGTAGCAATAGAAATCATCCAGCCCTGTCATGGTCAGCCCGAGGGCGGTGGGGATCAGTTCGTCTTCGTTGCTGGTGCGAAGGAACCGGAGAAATACCGCATGGTAGGGGGATGCCAGTCCGGTGTCGTGCATGTTGCGGGCAAATTCCGTGGCCTCTGCTGACAGTGCGAGATCGTCCATTCTGGTCAGGCGCAGCTGGTAAACATCCAGGCCCGGGTCTTCCCGGCTGCCAGGGGTGGGTGCGAACAGGGCACGCACCAGGCGGCTGGCATCGGCGGTACCGGTGGTCTGCAGCTCCGGGTCATACAGGCACTTGGCGATCTGGCCAATCATGTCGCAGATGCTATCGACCTGTACCGGGCCCTGTTCCAGCAGTCGCCAGACTTCCGCCACCAGACTGTCCAGCAGGCTCTCGTAGCCGAGATGGGAAATCAGATACTGGTAAAGTCCCTCGACAATGGTTCCGAGTTGTTTTGGTCGCTCGCGGTCCGCTTCAGTCAGCGTGCCGGATAGCAGGTCCAGGTTAAGAGCCATTACCTGGGTGAGGAAGTGCCGTGCCTGTTCAGAGGAGATGCCGGGGTGGAAATAGTCACCACGGACGACAGCCAACAGGCGGATTTCGCTGATCGCCTCCACCACCGTGGTGACAGCGCCCGCTTCACGCAGCGAATGTTTGGCCAGGGCAGGCTGCAGGATGGCTGGTTTGGACCAGTCACTGGTGCCGAATATGCCCGCCGACTCCAGCGCCCGAACCCGGCGATAGATCACGTCGAAGCCACCTGGCAGCGTCATCAGCATTCGAGCCCGCTCGAGCAGGCTGAGGCTGGAGGCCTGTGGTGATGAACTCCTGGCACGGGCGAACTCTGCCAGGGCGACATCAAATTGCATTGAGGCCTGGGCAATATCCAAGTGTCAGCTCCTTTGTATTATTTCGCACCCATCAGGACAGAGGGGCGTACCGCCATTGCCAGTGTAGTTGCACCGGAGCAAGAAACGAAATATCCGGGGAACAAGATGTCGGCTTCATGCGTCCTTGGGTTACTGACTGGAAAGCGCAAAGGAGGACACCATGAACGAGATAGCAGCCACACTGACTGAGCCTACCGAATATGTTCAGTTCTGGAACGATACCCTGGCGGACAAATTTGATCGCTTCCACCACATCCTGATGGAAGGTCTGAGCTACCACAGCCGTATACCACTGGAGAAACTGACCGTCGCTCCTGGCAGCCGCATCCTGGATGTTGGCTGTGGCTGGGGCGACACCGCAATCCAGCTGGCGCACAAGACCGGCCCCGAGGGTTTTGTGCTGGGCGTTGACTGCGTGGAACAGTTCCTGACCAGGGCGCGGGATGAAGCCCGCAAGGCTGGCCTGGAGAACATCCGTTTTATTACCGAAGACGTGGAGCGCTATCCCTTTGATGGCCGTTTCGACCTGTGTTTTTCACGCTTTGGAATGATGTTCTTTGAAAATCCGGTGCGGGCCATGAAGAACATCCGCCGGGCCCTGCGCCCAGGGGGTGAGTTGATGTTTATTGTCTGGCGCAGCAGCGAGTATAACCCCTGGCTGGGTATGGCGAAGGAGGTGGTGCTGCGTTTTCTGCCGGAGCCGGGCGAGGGTGCCCGTTCCTGTGGCCCGGGGCCCTTCTCCATGGCCAACACCGAGGTGGTGTCGCAGCAGCTTGAAATTGCAGGATTCCAGGATGTGAACTTCGAGCAGGTCGACGGCCCGGTAACCGTGGGGGATTCGGTACAGGACGCTATCAACTTCCAGCTTGCCATCGGGCCGGCCGGCGAGGTTTTCCGGGAGGCGGGGGAACTGGCTGAACAGCAGCGCCCGGAAATCGAGGAAGCCCTGCGACAGGCGCTGACGCCCTATCAGGACAACGCCGGGCAGATTGTCATGCCGTCCAGCTCCTGGTGTATTACCGCCCGAAATCCCGAGAACGCGTAGCAAAGGCAAAGGGTACAGGAGCCCGGTGAAAGCCGGGCTCCTGGCGGGGGTGTTATGCTTCCCCTCGACGCCTCTTCTCGGCCCGCCACATCAGATACCAGGCAATAAACGCAATCAGCGACACCGCCAGAATGATCAGCGCGGCCAGCGCATTGATCTTGGGAGACACACCCATTCGGACCGATGAGAACACCACCATGGGCAGGGTTGTGGCCCCGGGGCCGGAAACAAAGCTGGCAATCACCAGGTCATCCAGCGACAGGGTAAAGGCCAGCAGCCAGCCGGACACCAGTGCCGGCATGATGACCGGCAGGGTGATCACAAAAAATGTCTTGAACGGTGTGCAACCCAGATCCATGGCCGCTTCCTCCATGGAACGGTCCACTTCCCGCAGGCGGGCGCTGACCACCACCGCTACGTAGGCGCTGCAGAAGGTGGTGTGGGCTATCCAGATCGTCGCCATGCCCCGGTCCACCGGCCAGCCGATCGTCTGTGCCATCTGCACAAACAACAGCAACAGCGACAGGCCGGTGATGACTTCCGGCATCACCAGTGGCGCACTGATCATGCTGGACAGCAGGGTGCGCCCGCGAATGCGTTTGAAGCGGGTCATCACGAAGGCACAAAGTGTACCCAGGCACACCGCCATGCTGGCGGAGTAGAAGGCAATCTTCAGGCTCATCCACACGGCAGACAGAATCTGCTGGTCGCGGAACAGCTCGCCGTACCAGTGGGTGGAAAAGCCCGCCCACACCGATACCAGTCGGGAGGCGTTGAACGAGTAGACGATCAACACGAACATCGGCAGATAGAGAAACAGCAGGCCCAGTACCAGCATGACCTTTGAGAAACTGAACGGCCGCGACTTAACCATCCTTTTCCATCTCCCTGGCCTGGAAGCGGTGGAACAACACGATGGGGATCAGTAACAGCGCCAGCATCACCATGGCGAGGGACGACGCCACCGGCCAGTCACGGTTATTGAAAAATTCTTCCCACAACACCTTGCCGATCATCAGCGTATCCGGCCCGCCCAGCAGTTCCGGAATCACAAATTCACCCACGGCGGGAATGAACACCAGCATGGAACCGGCAATAATGCCCGCTTTCGACAGCGGCAGCGTGATGGCCCAGAAGGTGGTCAGACTGCGACAGCCCAGGTCTGACGCAGCCTCCAGCAGGCGCACGTCCAGCTTTACCAGGTTGGTGTAGATCGGCAATACCATGAACGGCAAATAGGCGTAAGCGATGCCCAGCACCACCGCAAAGTTGGTGTTCAACATTTTCAGCGGTGCGTTGATCACACCCAGCCACATCAACAGGTTGTTCATCAGGCCCTGGTTGCCGAGGATACCCATCCACGCGTATACGCGGATCAGGAACGAGGTCCAGGATGGCAGCATCACCATCAACAGCAGCACCAGTTGCACCCGCGCCGAAGCCCGGGCCATGGCATAGGCCATGGGATAGCCGATCAGCAGGCACACCAGCGTGGCAATGAAGGCGATCTTGACCGAACCCCAGTAGGCGGCGATATACAGGCTGTCGGACAGCAGGAACAGGTAGTTGCTGAAATTCACCACCACCGAGAAGGTGTTGTCCACGAAGGAGAACACTGGCTCGTAAGGCGGGATAGCCATCACCGCCGATGAAAAGCTGATTTTCAGCACCAGCGCGAACGGCAACAGGAAGAACAGCAGCAACCACAGGAACGGGATACCGAACACCACCCGGCGGTGAAACACCACGGAGCGTACCCGCTCCATCAGCGGGGCGGGCATCAGTTTGTTGGCCATGGCATCAGTTCCACAACAGGATGGGGCTGGAAGCTTCCCAGGACACAAACACCGTATCGCCCCAGGTCGGTCGCTCACCGCGGCGTTCCACGTTGGCCATAGTGGCCTGAACGCGCTTGCCGCTGGCCAGCTTCACGTAATAGGACGTGATGTCTCCCAGGTATGCGATGTTGTCCACGGTGCCACAGCTCCAGTTGGTATCACCTTCTGGCTTGTCGCTGGTGAGGTAGATCTTCTCCGGGCGCAGGGCCACGAGTGTCGCGGTACTCTCTGCCGGGGTGGTTACGCCCCGATCGATAAACACCGGTGCGTCCAGAGCATTACTGTTAAGCGTAATGCTGTCGGATTCGTCTTCCAGGATATTGGCCTCGAAGATATTCACCGAACCGATGAACTCCGCGGTCATGCGGCTGTTCGGGCTCTCGTAGATATCGATGGGCGAACCCACCTGGGCAATGCGGCCCTGGGCCATGATGGCGATGCGACTGGCCATGGTCATGGCTTCTTCCTGGTCGTGGGTGACCATCAGGCAGGTGGCGCCCACCTTTTCCAGGATGTCCACCAGTTCCAGCTGCATTTCCGTGCGCAGTTTCTTGTCCAGCGCGCCCATGGGCTCGTCCAGCAACAGCAGTTTCGGCCGCTTGGCCAACGAGCGGGCCAGGGCCACACGCTGCTGTTGGCCGCCGGAAAGCTGCTGCGGTTTGCGTTTGGCAAAGCTCTCCATCTTGACCAGTTTCAGCATGGCCTCAACCCGGTCGCGAATCTCGCTTTTCGGGAGTTTGTCCTGTTTCAGCCCCATGGCAATGTTCTGCTCCACCGTCATATGGGGAAACAGTGCGTAGGACTGGAACATCATGTTGGTGGGTCGCAGGTATGGAGGCAGGGCGGTAATGTCCTGGCCATCCAGTACAACGCGACCGGCGTTGGGCGTTTCAAAGCCTGCCAGCATGCGCAGCAACGTGGACTTGCCGGAGCCGGAGCCACCCAGCAGGGCGAAAATCTCGCCCTTGTGGATGTCCAGGCTCACGTTATCCACGGCCAGCGTGCTGTCGAAGCTCTTGGAGATGCCCTGAATGCTGAGTAACACCTCCGCTTGCGCGGAGGCGTTGTTGCCGTTTTCCACCCCTTAACGACCAGACTTCACGTTGGTCCAGGTGCGGGTCATCAGGCGCTGTGCGTCCTGGGGCCGACCTTCCATGATGTACAGCTTCTTCATCACCTCGTCGGTGGGGTAGATGCTGGTGTCGCTAAGAATCTCCGGATCAACGAATTCGTTGGCCGGCTTGTTGGGGTTGGCGTACCACACGTAGTTGGTCACGTCCGCAATGATCTCCGGGCGCATCAGGAAGTCCATCAGCTTGTGGGCGTTTTCCACGTTCGGCGCACCGGCCGGGATGGTCATCATGTCGAACCACAGCACCGCGCCCTCCTTGGGGATGGTGTAGCGGATCACATTGCCGTTGCCGGCTTCCTCGGCGCGGGCAGCGGCCTGCAGGATGTCGCCGGAGTAGCCGGCAGCCACGCACAGGTCACCATTGGCCAGGTCGGCAATGTAACGGGATGAGTGGAAATAGGTCACGTTCGGGCGGATGGCCTTGATCACCTCGCCGCCTTTCTTGATGTCCTCGGCGTTGATGCTGTTCGGGTCCAGACCGATGTAGGCCATGGCCGCGCGTACCATCTCCTCACCGGAATCCAGCATGGCAATGCCACAGCCGCCGGCGGCGAGCTTGCCGGTGACTTCCGGATCAAACACCAGGGCCCAGGAGTCGGTCGGGGCGTCGTCACCGAGGATTTCCTTAATACGGCCCTCGTTGTAGCCATAACCGTTGGTGCCCCAGAGGTAAGGCAGGGAGAACTGGCTGCCCGGGTCGACCTCTTCCAGGTCGTCCATCAGGTCCGGGTTCAGGTTGGCCATGTTCGGCAACCTGGCGTGGTCCAGTGGCTCGAAGGCCCCGGCGGAAATCTGCTTGGCCACGTAGTGGTTGGAAGGCACCACCAGATCGTAACCGGAACGGCCGGAGAGCAGCGCCGCTTCCAGGATCTCGTTGCTGTCGTAAACGTCGTAGATCACCTTGATGCCGGTTTCCGCGGTGAACTTCTCCAGCGTGTCCTCGGCAATGTAATCAGACCAGTTGTAAACACGCACTTCTTCCGCTGCAAAGGCAGAAGGCGCACCCAATGACACAGCAATAGCGGCGGCCAGCGCCGCAGGCTTACACAACTTCAACATCGGTGGTGTCCCTCACTGAAAAGGGATGGATACAAAACGTGCAGGACGCACGCGTTCTTGTGCGGGTATTCGCGCGATATGTAACACGAGAATACGAGCTGCGCTACGAAAATTTTATTGGTGGGGATCGGGGGTTGTGCTTATGAGGATGTTTCGTAGGTGGGCAATCTGGAGCGTGGTTTATCCCTATCTTGCAAAATGCCGCGGAAAGCAGGATAAAGGAGCCTTGAAACTCCCTGTGCCGGCCCGTCGCCACGGGCCTGTTTGAGTTCTGGAAGGCTTACCTTATGGGTTCTGGTTTTGCGAGCGCCAACGCGTTTCTTCAGGCGCATCCCGAGCTGCAGTTTGTTGACCTGCTGATTCCGGATATGAATGGCATTGTTCGCGGCAAACGGGTGGACCCGTCGTCGCTTGCGAAGGTGTTTGAGCGGGGCGTGGCCATGCCGGCTTCCATCTTTGCCCTGAACATCCAGGGCACGACCGTGGAAGAAACGGGCCTGGGCCTGGACATTGGCGAGGCGGACCGGGTGTGCCTGCCCATCGACGCCACCCTGACCATGGAACCCTGGCAGAAGCGGCCGACTGCGCAGCTACTTTTGACCATGTATGAGCTGGATCGGGAAACGCCGTTTTTCGCAGATCCACGCGTGGTGCTGCAGAACATCGTCAAGCGTTTCGGGGAGCTGGGGCTGACCCCGGTTGCCGCCTATGAACTGGAGTTCTACCTGATTGACCAGGAGAACCTGGCTGGCCGTCCCCAGCCCCCCAAGTCGCCGATTTCCGGCAAGCGCCCGGCGGGCACCCAGGCTTACTCCATTGATGATCTGGATGAATACGCGGAATTCCTGGCGGATGTGCTGGATGCGGCCCATGAGCAGGAACTGCCGGCGGATGCACTGGTGGCGGAATCTGCCCCGGGGCAGTTCGAGGTCAACCTGCATTACGTGGCTGATGCTGTGCGCGCCTGTGACCACGCCACGCTTTTGAAGCGCCTGATCAAGAACATGGCCTACGACCACGAAATGGACACCACCTTCATGGCCAAGCCCTACCACAACCAGGCTGGCAGCGGCATGCACCTGCATGTAAGCCTGGTGGATGGAGAAGGGCGCAACGTGTTTGCCGGCGATGCAGAGCAGCCAAACGATATTCTGCGATGGGCAATCGGCGGGCTGGTGGCCACCATGAACGATGCCATGGCGCTGTTCTGCCCCAACATCAATTCCTACCGCCGGTTCAGTCCGGAGTATTACGTGCCCAGTGCGGCCACCTGGGGCGTGGACAACCGCACCGCTTCACTGCGCCTGCCGGGCGGAGATCCGGATGCCCTGCGCATCGAGCATCGCGTCGCCGGGGCCGACGCCAACCCGTATCTTCTGATGTCGGCAGTTCTGGCGGGCATTCACTACGGCATTTCCAACCGGATTGAACCGCCTCCTGTCACCGTCGGTAATGCCCATGAACAGCATGAAGCGACTCTGGTGAACAACCTGCGGGATGCGCTGCGGGAGCTCGGCCAGTCAGCGGTGATGGCGGAGTACCTGGGCAGCCAGTTCCTGGATGTGTTCGTGGCCTGTAAAGAGCACGAACTGAATGAGTTCGAGATGACGATTTCGGACCTGGAATACCTGTGGTACCTGCACACCGTTTAAACAACCACTATTCAATCACCAGCCAGGTGGCCTTGAGTTCGGTGTACTTGTCGAAGGCATGCAGGGACTTGTCCCGGCCGTTGCCAGACTGCTTGAAACCGCCGAAGGGCGCAGTCATGTCACCACCGTCGTAGTGGTTGATCCAAACGCTGCCGGCTCGAAGCGCCTTGGCGACCCGGTGAGCGGTATTGAGGTTTGATGTCCATACCGCGGCTGCGAGGCCGTAGATGGAATCGTTGGCAATGGTGATGGCTTCCTCGGCAGTCCTGAAACCAATGACCGACAGCACAGGCCCGAAGATTTCCTCCGAGGCGATGCGCATGTTGTTATTCACCCCATCAAACACCGTGGGCTGGACGAACAGGCCGCCGGTGTCTTCCATCACTCGCTGACCACCTTCCACCAGAGTTGCCCCTTCAGACTGGCCGATGCCGATGTACTCAATGATGCGATCCAGCTGTGCCTGGTCAACGATTGCGCCACAGGTGGTTGCCGGGTCCAGCGGATGGCCCGGGCGCCAGGTTTTCAGGGCCTCACGGATCAGCTCGATGAATTCGGCACGGATGCTTTCTTCTACCAGCAATCGGCTGCCGGCAGTGCACACTTCGCCCTGATTAAAGGCGATGGCGCTGGCGGCTTCGGCGGCGGCTTTTTTCAGGTCCGGGGCATCTGCAAAGACGATGTTGGGGCTCTTGCCACCGGCTTCCAGCCACACCCGTTTCATGTTGGACTGACCAGCATAGATCATCAGCTGCTTGGCCACGTTGGTGGAGCCGGTGAACACCAGGCAGTCCACATCCATATGCAGGGCCAGGGCCCTGCCCACGATGTGTCCATAGCCGGGCAGCACGTTGAACACCCCGGAGGGGATGCCGGCTTCCTCCGCCAGTGCGGCCAGGCGAATAGCGGTGAGCGGGGATTTCTCCGATGGTTTGAGAATCACCGAGTTGCCGGTGGCCAGGGCCGGGGCAATCTTCCAGGCGGCCATGATCATCGGGAAGTTCCAGGGCACAATCGCGGCGATCACGCCCATGGGCTCGCGGGAAATCATGCCGATCTGGTTGTGGGGTGTGGCGGCCAGTTCGCCGTACACCTTGTCGATGGCCTCGGCAGTCCATCGAATGGCGCGGGCGCTTGCCGGCACATCCACGGCGCGGGCGTGACTGATGGGTTTGCCCATGTCCAGGGTTTCCAGAAGGGCCAGTTCGTCGCCATGGGCCTCGATCAGCTCAGCGAAACGAATCAGAACGGCCTTACGTCCGGCGGGCGCCAGTTGGCTCCAGATACCGCTGTTGAAGGCGTCTCTGGCGGCAGCAACCGCAAGGTCCGCATCAATGGAGTCGCAGCTTGCCACGTTGGTCAGCGTGCGCCCGTCCAAAGGGCTGATACTGGCGAAGGTCTCACCATTGCTGGCCCATTGGTAGGCACCATTCACATAGGCGCGGCCCTCATGGGTGAGCTGGCCTGCCAGGGCCTGCCATCCGGCCTGATTGGTGGGAGTGGTGGCGCGTTCGGGATGAGTCATGGTTGCCTCTCAGGCAAGGGAATTGGCCAATCATAGCAGCACTTTCGCGGGCAATCGCGGCTTCTGATATAGGTAGAAGAACGTGTCTTCACGAATCGGTGGTCCTGGCATAGACTTGCCTCGGCGGCCGTGTCATCAGTCGCTTCCGGATCAACCCGTCACTCTGGATGGCGCACTATTATGACCCAGTACCCCCCGGTTCCCTCCTACTATGCGGCCACGGCCAATGAGGCGCCACGACGCCCCGCGCTGCAGGGGCAAATTCAGGCGGATGTGTGCGTTGTGGGGGCCGGGTATACGGGGTTGTCCACCGCGCTGTTCCTTGCTGAGGCGGGTTTCCGGGTGGTGGTGCTCGAAGCGGCAACGGTCGGCTGGGGTGCCTCTGGTCGCAATGGTGGCCAGATCGTTAACAGCTTCAGCAGGGATCTGGACAATATCGAGCGCCAGACCACACCGGATCATCTGCGCCTGCTGGCAGACATGGCCTTTGAGGGCAGCCAGATCATTCGTCAGCGAGTGCGGGATTACCGCATCTGCTGCGATCTGAAGGAGGGTGGCATCTTCGCGGCGCTGAACCCGCGCCAGCTCAAACATCTGGAAGCCCAACAGGCGCTGTGGCTAAAGTTCGGCTATGACAAACTGGAACTGCTGGATCGGGATGGCATCCGCGCACGCGTTGGCACCGATCGTTACGTTGGCGGCGCCATCGACCATACTGGCGGCCATGTCCATCCCCTGAACCTCGCACTCGGCGAAGCCGCGGCGCTGGAATCCCGGGGTGGGGTGATCCATGAGCACGCCGAGGTCACGCAGATTATCCCTGGCCAGCCGGCCACCGTAAAAACCCGCGACGGAGAGGTCCGGGCACAGTTTGTGGTGCTGGCGGGCAACGCCTACCTGGGCGGCCTGGTGCCGGAACTGGGCGCCAAGTCCATGCCCTGCGGCTCACAGATAATCACCACCGAGCCGCTGGATGAAGCCACCGCAGAACGGCTGCTGCCTCAGGACAATTGCGTGGAAGACTGCAACTACCTGCTGGACTACTTTCGCCTGTCCGGTGACAAACGCCTGATCTATGGTGGGGGCGTGGTCTACGGTGCCCGCGACCCGGCCAACATTGAACGGCTCATCCGCCCCAATATGCTGAAAACCTTCCCGGAACTGGCCGGCGTGAAAATCGACTATGCCTGGACCGGCAACTTCCTGCTTACCCTGTCCCGCCTGCCGCAAATGGGCCGGCTACAGGATAACGTGTTCTACTCACAGGGCTGCTCCGGCCACGGTGTTACCTTCACCCACGTGGCGGGCAAAGCCCTGGCGCTGGCCATCCAGGGCCAGGCGGACCGCTTCGACGCCTTCGCCAGCCTGCCCCATTATCCATTTCCGGGCGGGAGAGCGTTCAGGGTGCCGCTGACGGCGCTGGGGGCCTGGTATTACGGATTGCGGGACCGGTTGGGGGTGTGAGTAGACAGGCAACTTATGTGCTTCTGTAAATCGCCAACTCCCGTCCGTGCCGTTCGGGGCTGGGGTCGTCGATGGATTCCACGGCTTCAATCCGGGCAATGTAATCCGCCGGAAGGCCGTTTTCCCGGGCGCCGGTAAGCACGTGGTCCTTGTACCAGTGGAAAGGTTTAAGGGAGTCATCGATGCGGGTGGCAAAGTACATCCAGGCCTGAAGGTTACCTTCTGGAGCTGCCAGCTCCACCTGTTTCTCATCGTAGCCAAATCCCAACGCCTCATGCTTGTCCAGATCAGGCTTTTGTGAATCGGCAATCTCGTAAACCACACCAACAACCCGGTCTTCCGGGTTGCCGGTCTCTTCCGCATCGCATTTGGCAGAGCCGTCCATGGCGGCCTTGTGGAAACGCAATCGATGGTTGGGCAGCTCTGCCACAGTCTTGAACCGGGCCGATGGGACCCGGGCCTGAAGCCTTCGCTGTGACATGTTCGAGCCGTAGCAGAAGCAGAGCATGGAGCCTCCCGATTCGTTATCCCACAAACATTTTCCTGGCCAGCGGCAGCCCCTTGAAGCCACTAACCGCCACCGTAGCAAGTAACCCACCAATCATCGCCCCGGCCACGCCGCAGGTCATCACATCCTGGCCGGTCAGGTAGAGGCCGGGAATGCGGGTTCTGGGCTTCAGCCAGTCCTGTTCGAAACGGCTCGGCGTGTGGTTCAGGCCGTAGATCTCGCCCTTGCTGTAGCGGCAGAAGTAGTCGGTGGAAAGAGGCGTGGACAGCTCGTAGTAGTCCACCTTGCCTTCCAGGTGCGGAAACTTCTCGTACAACTTGGCCAGCAGCCGTTGGGCATAGGCTTCCTTTCTTGCTTCGTAGTCTTCGCCGCGCTTGCCCCAGGTTTTATCCGCCCATTCCTCATACCACTCATAAGGCCCTGGGGCGACAATCTCGATGGTGGCTCTGCCGGGGTAACGCTCGGCAAAGCTCGGGTCCTTGGCGGAGGGGAAAGAAATGTAGGTCAGCGGAATGTCGGTCTCATCCGGCGCCGCCATGAAGTCGCTCACCTGTTTTTCGTAATTGGCGCCCGGGTAGATCCAGTAGTTGGTTTTTGGCAGCTTCAGGTTTTCGGCCGTATCCTTCAGGCCGATATAAAGACAGTTGCTGGCCATGGAGCGTTCCACGGTTTTCAGTTTCTGCTGGTAATAGTCCCGGTGTGGTGCGGATTGCGGAAGCAGCCTGTCGAAGGTATTGAACACGCCGGCATTGCTGATCACCAGCGGAGCGCGGACTTCCTCGCCGTCAGCCATGTGCACGCCAACCGCCTTGCCTTTCTCGATCAGGATTTCTTTCACATCGGCGTAAGTGAACACCTCTCCGCCGCTGCGCTGTATGACCGGGATAATGGTTTTTGCCATTTCCGAAGCGCCACCGACGGGATAGTAGCCACCGTAGAGATAGTGGCGCGCAATCAGGGCATGAATAATAAAGCTGGACTCGGCTGGCGGCAGGCCATTGTCGCCCCACTGGCCGGTAAGCACGGCAATCAGTTCCTGGTTGCTGGTCAGGCCTTCCAGTACTTCACGGGTCGGGCGGTTCAGGAATGAGGGCGCAGCACGGTTTACCAGTTTGCGCAGGGGGCCGGCTGCCAGGTCGGGCAGCACTTTGCCGATAACCAGCCCCGGCATGGCTTTGGCGACTTTCTTGAGGTAATCCAGGTAGGTGTCGATGGCCTGTTCTTCGCCGGGGAAGGCTTGTTTCAGTTCGGCTTTGAAGTTGTCCGGCCCGGCCACCAGGTCCACATGGCGGTCGCCGATGAATATACGGTCAAAGTGGCTGTCCATGGGCGCCCACTTCAACTGGCCGTCGGTGATGTGATCAAAAAGGCGCTTGGTCAGGGTGTGGTCCGCACCCACGTCGCCGATGTAATGCACGCCCACATCCCATTCGTAACCGTTACGGTCGTAGCTATGGGTGAAGCCGCCGGCGGTGTAATGCTGCTCGAACACCACCACTTTCCTGCCCAGTTTGCTCATGCAGGCAGCGGTGGTCAGCCCGCCGATGCCTGAGCCAATCACAATGGCGTCGTAGGGGCCTTCAAGGCGATTGGCACGGTAACGACGGCCGACACGAATGGTGCTTGGTTTGGGGCTACTCATGATGTGGTGTCCTTGTCAGGTTGTTCATTATTGGCCAGAGAGCCGTCCAGAAGCAGGGTGACAACACCCTCTGCCAGATGGGGTTCCACTTCTGGTCCTGGTAGGTGACCGTCGATGGTCAGTTGCGAAAGCCCGTGTACCAGGGACCAAGCGGCAGCTGTCATCAGTGGCAGGGGAACAGGCTTCACGTAACCGACCTTCTGGGCCCTGGCAATGGTGTCTTCCAGAACCTGAAACGCGCCCTTGCCCGCCTGATCCAGGCGTGGGTGATCGCCCTTGGGTAATACGCGCCCGCCAAACATCAGCCGGTAAAGGTAGGGTTCGTCCTGTGCAAAAGATACGTACACCAGGCCAATATCAATCAATGCCCGCCGTGGGCTGGATTGGTCCACGGCCAGCAGGCGTTCCTGCAGGGTTTCAAACCCGCTAACGGCCAGCTCAGCGAGCAGGCTTTCCCGATCAACAAAGTGCCGGTATAACGCCGGTGCGCTGACGCCAATCTGCTTTGCCAGGGCCCTCAGGCTGATGGCCGCATCGCCATGTTCCCGCAGGGTTTTCAGGGCTAACTGGTGCGCCTGCTGGGGCAGGTCACCGTGGTGGTAGGTGACTTTTGAAGGAGTCTGGTTTCTGACCATAAGTTATCACCTGTAACATTGTTACAGGTGATAACATCACGAGATGGGGAGGGTTGTCAAACGAATTTCATGTGTGGTTATTTGGCTGTGATTGTCGCCATGACCAGCTTTCCATCCATGCGGACAGGGCCATCTTCCTTGGCGCCCAGGGTGTATTCGAAGGTGCCGGTTTTCATGCCGCCGTCTTCACTGTGGACCATGAGCATCAGCATATCACCGGAAGCGACTTCTTCGGTGAGTATGGCGGCTACGTCCATATTCTTGCCTTTTTTGAGCGGCGCGTGGCCAACCACCGGGCCGGGTTTCATGGTTTTATCAGTGCGGTGGACCACCAGCCAGCCGTTTTCCTCTGTCATCACTTTTTTGGCGGTCACAGTGCCTTCAGACACCGATTGGTCGTCTCCCCATACACCAACTCCGGAATGGTCACCCGCGAGGGCAACGCCCGAGGTCAGAGCGGCAGAAATCAGGGTGGCAGTCAGAAATGCTGTGATCTTTGTGTGCTTGCTCATTGCCTTCTCCTTGCAGTCTGTTTACCCCATCCCTTCGGTTTTTCCGGATGGGCTACAAGCAGCTACGGGCCGTGAGGGCATAAAGTTGCAGGTGCGGGTAAATATTTTCGGGGATACTCAAGCATTTCCTACTCGTCTTTTCCGCCACTCTCCTCCTGTTCGTCATCAGAGGGCCGGTTATTTTTGCCGGAGAAATCCGTAGCGGCAAAGACTTCTGACAGAATGGATTGTTCGATGTAACTCCGCTGTCCGGATTTGGTGGGCAGCCGGACCGTGAGGTGGATTTCGCTCGCCACCGGGGCCTGGATGGTCACCCGCGGGTCTACCGAGGGCACTTCCAGACCTCGTAAAACGCCAACCTTGTTCATGTGTTTGCGGACCGCTTCAAGATAGGGCTCGCAATGACGATTAGCGGATTCCAGCAGGGCTTTCTGGGCAGCATGCCAGTCGTCCTCGCGTTTGAAGGGTACGGTGAAAACATGGAAGTCCCAGTGGTCGGTAAAACTTTCGTTGATGACCGGTTCAGAAACGAACAATGCGTTGGGCACGACGATCATCCGGCCGGTGCGTTGGTGACCTGTCTTGCCTGGGCCAACCTCCAGAATGGTGGTTGCCAGCAGGGTCTGGTCGATGACGTCACCGCGGAAGTCTTTCACCTGTATACGATCGCCCAGGTTGAAAGAGCCTGCCCCGCTTTTGAGGATGGCACCGGAAACACAGAGGATCAATTCCTTGGTAGCGACCACAAAGGCAACAGCGATAGCGACGATGGACAGTGCCAGGGAGCGTATCTGGTCACCCCAGATCAACGCCAGGCCCAATATTCCCAATAACAGGAAACCATTGCGGAAGTTGACCAGCAGCCGGCCCCGTAACTCCGACGACACCACGTTTCGCCGTATAAACCGGGCAGTCAGAGTGCGCAGGATAATGATGGCCAGAATCAGAAGCCCGGTGCTGATCAGCAGTCTCAGCATGGAGTCCGGCAATGAGAAATTTTCAGGCACCAGGGCCAGGCTCTCAAACATGTAAGGTCCCGTTATGTATCAGTGTGGTGGGTCGTAGTCGGGGAAGCCTAGCTTTGCAGGTCCTTTTTTATCTCTTCAAACTCCTCCCGTGTGATCTCTCCCCTGGCGTATCGCTTCTTGAGTATTTCCATGGCGGATTCAGAATCTTTGTGATGGCTTGATGAGCCGTCAAAGTCATTCGACCAGGGTGGCCTGGGGCCGCCCCGCCCGAACACAAAGTAAATCAGGATGCCAAGAACAACGACCATTACGATCGGCATGACAACGGGAAACAGCCACCAGCCGCCCCAACCAAAATGCTCTGGCCCCATATCGTTTCTCCTGTCCTGCTCGATGAGATTGATCCGCTGCAAGCAGTCTAGATGTTATCCGGAGTGATTACACGGAAGTCACTGTGCCCTGATTGTCTGCCCCCTGCTGCTTGCGCCAGCGCACTGGCGGCAAGCCTGTCCATCGACGGAAAGCACGATAGAATGTACTCACCTCCGCAAAACCCAATGACTCGGCAATTTCGGGCAGGGCTGCGCCGCTATCAGCCACCGCCTGAAGCGCCTTTTCACAGCGCACCTCATCCAGCAGGCCGTCGAACGTCTGCCCCTGTTCCATAAGCCTTCTAGCCAGAGTGCGCTCGCTGATACCCAATGCATCCGCAGCTTCGGCACGTCGTGGGAGAACCGGGCCCAATCGGGCAGACAACCAGCGCCGAAGTTCGGGAACGGAAGCGCTGCTCATGGTAAGGGCGGCCAGGCGTGCCTTTGTGTAGCGCTTGTGCACCTGGGCCAGTTGGGCATCGGCCTGGGGCAGAGGTTGATCCAGTACCGTGTTGTCCACCAGCACACCGCTGAAGGCCTGCTCGAATTCCACCGGGCAATGAAATGCAGCCTGGTATCCCTGTAGCGGCCCAAGCCGGGCCTGGCTGAACTGAACCCGTTGGGGTTGCATCCGGGTGCCGGTTACCCAGCTGGCGAAGCCCACAACCGCCGCGAGTACGGCTTCGATCTGGTGAGGGCTGAATGCCAGTTGACCCTGTCGCGGATGGTAGACCAGCCAGGTGGCAGTATTGCCCGGCAGCACCTGGAAACGCCCGCCATCGGAGATCAGACGCTGGAATCGCTGAACCATGATCACAGCCTCCCGCAGGGTGGCTGCGGACTGCAGCGCAAACCCCACGCCACTGATGCTCATCGGCGTGAATTCGGCCCCCACCTTCAGGCCAAAGCCAGAGTCGCCGGTGCAACGCTCCGCCGCATGCCAGAGCCGCGTAATGTCATCAATGGGCCAGCGTTCATGCTCACAGGCAGTGGCGGGAATACCGGCTGTCGCCAGCAGGGTATCCGTGTCTACGGAAAGCCTTTGCGCCGCAGCAATGACGGTATTCACCCAGCCGATGGAAACGGTGGCCTCTAATGTCAATTTTGCTGGCCTCTGAAGTCAATTTGTAAACCATGGTACCGGTATATCTTTGAACGTGACAACTCATTGCTATCAAGTCGGATACACATCATGGCCAAAGTAATTGCTTCAGATGTTCTGGTGGTCGGGGGAGGGCTGGCAGGTATCGTCACGGCACTCGAAGCCCTGCGAGCCGGAAAGACGGTTACCCTGGCGGACCGGGATACGGCTGAACGAATGGGCGGCCTGGCGCTGTGGGCCTTTGGCGGGATGATGCTGGTGGGTACGCCCTTGCAGGAACGCATGAAGATAGCGGATTCGCCCGAGGTTGCCCTGCATGACTGGCTAACCTTCGGAGAGCTGGCTCCCGATGACGACTGGCCCCTGCAGTGGGCGCGCTATTATGTCGAGCATTCCCGCACTGAGGTTTATGACTGGCTGCGCAATGAGGGCATCAAATTCCTGCCGGCCGTCAATTGGGTAGAGCGCGGCCGCTTCGGCGATGGTAACCGTGTGCCCCGCTATCATGTGGTGTGGGGCACCGCCCGGGAACTGGTGCGCTGCCTGCTGGCGGCGCTGCAACGTGAAAACAGCGGCGGCAGGCTGACTGTTCTGCACCAGCACCGGATAGTCGCACTGGACCACGAAGGCGGCAAATTGTGCGGCGCCCTGGCAATCAACGAGGCAAACAGCGAGGAGGTACGGCTGACGGCATCGGCGGTGGTGCTGGCCACCGGTGGCATCAATGGCAGTCATGATGAGTGCCGCGCCAATTGGCCCACCGACCGCCCCCTTCCTGCCAACATGCTTAACGGCGCCCATCCTTACGCGGATGGGCGGATGCATCACTGGGTTGCCGACCGTCTGGGTGGCCAGATCACCCACGCCGGGGAGATGTGGAATTACGCCGCCGGTTTCCCGCATCCTTACCCACACTTTCCCGGCCATGGCCTTTCCACCATTCCCTGTAAATCCGCCCTGTGGCTTAACCACCGGGGCGAACGCATTGGCCCGGAGCCTCTGGTGACCGGGTTCGACACCCATTGGTTATGCCAGCGTGTTGCAGAGCAGGAAAAGCCCTGGACCTGGCACCTGCTCAACTGGCGCATTGCCGCCAAGGAATTTGCCATTTCCGGTGCCGAGCACAATGCACGGATCAGGGACAAGCAATTCCCCCTGTTTGTGAAAGAGTTGTTGCTCGGGAATCACCCGCTTGTGAGACAGATGCAGCGTGAAAGCCGTGACTTCCTGGTGGCGGATAGCCTGAATGAACTGGCCGGGAAAATGAACGCCCTGACCTGTTCCCATGACATCGACGCCGCCACACTCCAGGCCACCGTGGATGCCTTTGATGCCAATTTCACAGCCGGTACCCAGCTTCACAATGACCCGCAGATCCGCCTGATCCAGCATGCCCGGGAATGGAAGCCCGACCGCCTGCGCACCTGCAAACCGGCACCCCTGCAAAAACCCGGCGCAGGCCCCTACATCGCCATCCGCATGCAGCTGATTACCCGCAAAAGCCTGGGCGGACTGCAAACCGATCTGCAAAGCCGGGTGCTTGATGCCGGGGGTGTTCCCGTGGAGGGCCTATACTGCGTGGGAGAAGCTGCCGGCTTTGGCGGCGGTGGTGCCAACGGAAAACGTTCCCTTGAAGGCACCTTCCTGCCCGGCTGCATCATGACGGCCCGAGCAGCGGTGCGATCCATTGTTGCAGGAGGCTGACGCCCATGACCCCGAAGTTTGGTTACCCGGTCACCGCCGAAGACTACCGTGAAAAGGCCCGCGCCCGTCTGCCCGGATTTATGTTCGATTACCTCGACGGGGGAGCGACCAGCGAGCAGACCCTCCGCGCCAACGAAACTGACTGGGAAAACATACATCTGCGCCAGCGGGTGTTGGTGAATGTCGACCAGGTGGACACCACAGCGACTCTGGTGGGGCAGACCTGTTCCATGCCGGTGGTACTGGCGCCATTGGGGTTGGCCGGCATGATGGCAAGGCGGGGGGAGGTGCAAGCAGTGCGTGCCGCCAACGCCGCAGGCATTCCCTTTACTCTGTCCACCGTGGGCATCTGCCCGGTGGAGGAAGTGCAGGCCGCCGCTACTGAGGCGGCCTGGTTCCAGCTCTACATGATCCGCGACCGTGCCCGGGTCGAAGCATTGCTGAAAAAAGCCTGGGACGCCGGTTGCCGCACTCTGGTGTTTACCGTCGACCTGCCACTGCCGGGCATGCGGCATCGGGACTTCCGCAATGGCCTGGCCAGCACCGGCCCGCGCTCCAAACTGCTGAAGATCCAGCAACTGCTCTCGCGCCCGGGCTGGTTGTGGAATGTTGCCGTGCGCGGCGGCCCCCTCAGCTTTGGCAACCTCAGTGATGCCGTACCGGATGCAAGCAACCTCGACGCGTTCAAAGAGTGGATTGATACCCAGTTTGATCCCACCGTCACCTGGGCAGACATTGAATGGATACGCAAACACTGGCAGGGCAAGTTGCTGCTTAAGGGCATCCTGGATGTGGAAGATGCCCGTCAGGCGGCGCAGGTAGGTGCAGATGCCATCGTGGTGTCCAACCATGGCGGCCGCCAGCTGGACGGCGTTGCCTCTGGCGCCGGCAAACTGCCGGACATTGTCGAAGCCGTCGGCTCACAGACCGAAATCCTTGTGGATGGTGGTGTTCGCAGCGGTACGGACGTGTTTCGCGCCCTGGCCCTGGGTGCCCGGGGCGTGATGATCGGTCGCCCCTGGGCCTGGGCACTGGCCGGTGGCGGTGAAGCCGGGCTGACCCGACTGCTGACAAGCTGGCAACAGGAATTGCGGCTGGCCATGACCCTCACCGGTGTTACAGGTATTGCCGAAATCGGCACAGATCAACTGGATAGACCCAATAACCCTGAATTCCGAAAGGCTGGAGAACAACAATGACAAACGGCGCACAAGCTTTGATGAAAACCCTGGTGGATGCGGGCGTGGAAGTCTGCTTCAGCAATCCCGGCACCAGCGAAATGCATTTTGTGGCTGCCCTGGATGATGAGCCCCGGATGCGTGCCGTACTCGCCCTGTTTGAAGGTGTTGCCACCGGCGCGGCCGACGGTTATGCCCGCATGGCCGACAAGCCTGCCGCCACACTGCTCCACCTGGGTTGCGGCCTGGGTAACGGCCTGGCCAATCTGCACAACGCCCGCAAGGGCAAGGTTCCGGTGCTGAACATCGTTGGTGACCACGCCACCTACCACGTCAAATATGATGCCCAGTTGCAGTCCGACATCGAGACCGTGGCACGCAACGTCTCACCGGGTTTTGTCCGTACGGCCAGCAGCACGGAAACGCTTTGCCAGGACGCCGCCGAGGCTATTGCGGCCGCGCGCACAGCACCCGGTCAGGTCGCGACCCTGATTCTGCCAGCGGACGTTTCCTGGGGAGAGGGCGGTGTTCCCAGTGCACCCCTTGCGCCACCGGAACCGGCACTGGCGGATGATGCCACCGTTGACGCAATCGCCTCAGCGATTCGCTCCGGCAAGAAAACCGCCCTATTGATGGGTGGGCATTCGCTACGGGAACCCAGCCTGCTGGCGGCGGCGAAACTTGCCGCTCACAGTGGGGTTATTCTGATGGCCGAAACCTTCCCCACCCGTATGGAAAGGGGTGCCGGCCTGCCTCCGGTAGAACGCCTGGCGTATCTGGCGGAACTGGCCACTGTGCAACTGACCGATATTGATCACCTCATCCTGGTGGACGCAAAGGCTCCTGTTTCCTTCTTCGCCTATCCGGGCAAGCAGAGTTACCTGGTGCCGGATAGCTGCAAGGTGCACACCCTCGTGGCGCCGGATCAGGACATCACCGGCAGCCTGAACAAGCTCAATGACGCCCTGGGCGCCAGTCAGGCTGAACCGAAGCTTCAGAACAGCCAGCGCCCGGGCAGGCCGAGGGGTAAGCTGACGGCAGAAAAAGTCTGCAAGGCGGTGGGCCATCTGATGCCGGATAACGCCATTCTTGTGGACGAAGGCATTACCTCCAGCCTGATGTTGTCAGTGATGACCGCAGGAGCGCCGAGGCATGATCTGCTGACCCTCACCGGTGGCGCCATAGGCCAGGGCCTGCCGAACGCCGTTGGTGCTGCCGTTGCCTGCCCGGACCGGCCTGTACTGGCGCTGATCGGTGATGGCACCGCCATGTACACCATCCAGGCCCTGTGGACCATGGCCCGTGAACAACTCAATGTGACCACCATCATCTTCAACAATGCCTCCTACTCGGTGCTGAACATAGAACTCGAACGGGTTGGAGCGGAACAGGCCGGTGCCAAAGCCAAATCCCAGCTCGACCTGCGTGGCCCGGTGCTTAACTTTGCCGAGATGGCGCAAGGCATGGGGGTGCATGCGGTGAGGGTTGATACCGCGGAAGATATGAACAAAGCCATGGAATACGCCCTGAGCATGCCGGGGCCACACCTGATCGAAGTGATGATTCCTGAGTCACTGAGCGGCGTGAAACGCCGGATACTGCCGTGGATGCTGCGCGCATTGCCCAGCCTGCCGTTGTCGGTTACCAAGGCATTGAAGAGGAAGCTGGCGCCGTGAACACTGGTTAATCCGGGGACAGGTACAGAATTGGGGTTGACGTCTTTTGGTTAATCCGGGGACAGGTACAGAATTGGGGTTGACGTCTTTTTGCTCCGAGGTTAACGTGCGTTAACATGAGTATAACCAAAGATACGATTCTAGCCTGTGCCAGGGACCAGTACATCAGCGACGGGTACCGCGGGCTTTCGATGCGCAAAATAGCTCAAAAGGCGGGCATTAGCGCGACCGCTATCTATCGCCACTTCAACAACAAAGAGGAACTGTTCCATCAGGTAGTGGAAAAAGGCTTCAATACATACACCTGGTACCTGGCCCCCGCACTTCAGGAGCCCACGGCCCAACTGCGTTTCAGGAAGACCCTGGAACTCGCCTTGGGCTTCGTGCTTGATCATCCCCGCTATTTCGAACTCATTTTTATAAGGTCGGATATCAAGGACGCGCTCGTCTATCGCGATGACCTGAGAGCCAAGTCGAAGGTGTCTTTCGATTTCTATACCGCCAGGATCAGCGAGTGCATGGAAGAAGGTTATCTCCGTAAAGATAACCCCAGTGAGATCTCCGTACTGTTGCTGGGTGCCTATATCGGTTTCTTTTCCCTTTATTTGTCCGGGCTTCTGCCCCGGTCAGAAGAGGAAATGGAAAAACTGTATTGGCGTGATATTGATCGGTTGCTAGCAGGAATTGCCAACACCTAGAAAATTTTTTGTCTTTAGGTTAACAGGTGTTAACTTTGAAATTAACGGAAACTGCCACAACCCGCAGGAGAGCAGACGTCATGGATCAACCCATTACATCCCACAGGATTTATCTGCAGAAGCCTGAATTTCACCTTCACTACCTTGAAGCCCGTACTGGCAATCAGGGCGACGATGAAGTCATCCTTCTGGTCCATGGCTGGCCTACTTCGTCCTATCTCTATCGCCACATGATGGTTCCACTCTCTGCCCACCACCGGGTGATCGCGATCGATCTGCCAGGTTTCGGAGGCTCCGACAAAGACCCCAATGCCTCGTTCAGTTTCAGGTATCACGCCAGCATCCTCCAGGCCTTCGTCGACCAGCTTGGGATTCAAAAGGTTCACCTGGTGGTTCATGATCTGGGTGGGCCCATCGCCCTCTGGTGGGCACAGCAGAACCAGCAGATGATCGCCAGTTACGTGTTGCTGGACACAATCGTCTATCCGGACTTTTCCTGGGCGGTTAAGCTGTTTGTGTTGATGACCATGGCAGTTGGTGTGCGCACGTGGTTTAGCAGCCCCTCCGGCATATCGTTCGCCATGAGGCTCGGAGTCAGAAACAAAAAAAGGCTGACCCGGGAGGTACTTGCCGGCTATCAGGCTCCCTACACGGGAACCGCTGACGACGCGGGAGCAAGAAAGGCCCTGTTACGCAGCGCCCACAGACTTCACGTGGACGGGTTCAAAACCATTGCAGACAGCCTTGAAGGCATTCAACAGCCAACCTGCCTGATCTACGCCGAAAAGGACAGGATTCTGCCTGAGGTAGCCAAGACCATGAAACGGGTCGCGGCTGCGATACCCCAGGCCACGACCCACTGTATTGCCGACTGCGGACACTTCCTTCAGGAAGAAAAGCCGGAAGCGGTAGTAGAGATTCTGTCCCGGTTCTACCGTGGTGAACTGTGAGAAACAGGGCATGGCTTCAGTAGTTGAGGCCAAGCCTGTCAGTGAGGGGGCGCACCTCGACGCGCCGCCTCAATAGCTGCGATGTCGATCTTTCTCATCGTCATCATGGCCTCGAACGCACGCTTGGCCGTGGCAGGATCGGGATCGGCGATCGCTTCCGTCAAAGCCACCGGCGTAATCTGCCAGGACAGTCCCCACTTGTCTTTGCACCACCCGCACGCGCTTTCTTCGCCGCCGTTGCCAACAATCGCGTCCCAGTAACGGTCGGTTTCCTCCTGGTTATGGGTGGCAACCTGAAACGAAAAGGCTTCGCTGTGCTTGAACTCGGGGCCGCCATTAAGCCCGAGACAGGGAATGCCCAGCACAGTGAACTCCACAGTCAACACATCCCCCTGCTGACCGGCCGGGTAGTCTCCTGGCGCGCGAAGTACCGAACCCACAGAGGAGTCGGGAAAGGTTTCCGCGTAAAAGTGAGCCGCCTCTTCGGCGCTGCCGTCGAACCAAAGGCAAATCCTGTTTTTTGGATGCTTGATCATGTTGTTGGTCTCCTGTGACTATTGAGTGTCGTCACAGGTATGTCGGATGTCACCGTTGAAAATCGACACAAACAGGATTTTTTTCAAAAGACGAAGTTCCGCACCACCTCCGGTTTTATTGACGCTAATGCAGCGTTGCCTTGGAAAACACATTGATGACCACCACACCGGAAATGATCAATGCCATACCAATCACGCTCGCCGCATCCAGTACCTGCCCATAGACTGCCCAACCGATAAACGCGACCAGCACGATGCCCAGCCCCGCCCAGATGGCATAAGCCAGGCCAACGGGAATCTCTTTCAGAGTGTGTGACAGAAAGTAGAAAGCAACGGTATAACCTGCAATTACCAGCAGGCTGGGCCAGAGCCGGGTAAATCCTTCACTGGCTTTCAGGCCTGTGGTTGCAACCACTTCCGCAACAATCGCAATACCCAGAAAAATCCAACTTTTCACAATGCTGCAGCTCCAGATCTATATCAGGTTGAAATCGATATTAGCGGCTATCCTTTGTAGATGGCACGATTTAAGAGGTGACTATGAGCACTATGGATAAACGCCCGCTATACATACCTTATGCGGGGCCCAGCTTGCTGGAGATGCCGCTGTTGAACAAGGGCAGTGCCTTTACGCAGAGGGAGCGCCTGGACTTCAACCTGATAGGCCTTCTGCCGCAGAACGTGGAAACCATCGAAGAGCAGGCGGAACGAGCCTACAAGCAATACCAGTTATGTCAGACCGACCTGGACCGGCACATTACGTTGCGCGCAATCCAGGACGACAACGAAACCCTGTTCTACCGATTGCTGGAAAATCACCTGGAAGAAATGCTTCCGATTATCTACACCCCGACCGTGGGGGAGGCGTGTGAGGAATTCTCCAACATCTACCGCAACCATCGCGGCCTGTTCGTGGCCTATCCGGACCGGGAACACATGGATTACCTCCTGCGCAGCGCCACCAAGGAGAAAGTGAAAGTCATCGTCGTCACCGACGGTGAGCGTATCCTGGGGTTGGGCGACCAGGGCATCGGTGGCATGGGTATCCCTATCGGAAAGTTGTCGCTGTACACCGTCTGTGGAGGGATAAGCCCGGCCAACACACTGCCAATAATGCTTGATGTCGGCACCAACAATCAGGCCCTGCTTGATGATCCGATGTACATGGGGTGGCGTCACAAGCGTATCGGGCAAAAGGAATACGACGCCTTCGTTGCGGAATTCCTTGAGGCGGTGAAGCGCCGCTGGCCCAATGTCCTGGTGCAGTTCGAGGACTTTGCGCAGAACAACGCCATGCGCCTGCTGAACCATTATCGTGACCAGGCCTGCTGCTTCAATGACGACATTCAGGGTACCGCCTCGGTTTGCCTGGCCACCTTGCTGGCGGCGTGTAAAACCAAGAACGAGAAGGTCAGCGACCAGACCGTCGCTTTCCTGGGCGCCGGCTCCGCCGGCTGCGGCATCGCCGAGCAGATCGTCGTCGCAATGACCAACGAGGGTTTGTCAGAACACGAAGCGCGACAGCGGGTTTACCTGGTCGACCGCGAGGGGCTGCTCACCAGGGACATCGACGGCCTGCAGGATTTCCAGTGGGCGCTGGCACAGGATCCGGCCCGGATAAAAGACTGGTCGGGCCGTGAACTGATTGATGTGGTGAAACACGCGAAACCGACGGTGCTGATTGGCGTTTCCGGCCAGCGTGGCCTGTTCACCGAGGAGGTGATCAGAACAATGCACTCCGGCTGCGCGCAGCCACTGGTGATGCCGCTGTCGAACCCCACTTCCCGGGTGGAGGCCACACCCGCCGACATCCTGGCCTGGACCAACGGCGACGCCCTGGTAGCTACCGGCAGCCCATTCATGCCGGTAGAACTGAACGGCAAGACTTACCCCATAGCTCAATGCAACAACGCCTATATTTTCCCGGGCGTTGGCCTGGGGGTTATCGCCGCCGGCGCCACACGAGTGACAGATACCATGCTGATGGCCGCGGCCAATGCCCTGGCGAACGAGGCACCCATCGTCCAACAAACCGGCGAACGACTTTTGCCGTCCCTGGGCGATATCCAGCAAATCAGTCGCAACATCGCCTTCGATGTGGCCAGGCAGGCGCAGGAGGATGGTGTCGTTGTCCTGCGCTCTGACGACGACACCATCCGCCGGACCATAGAGCGCAACTTCTGGCGCCCCCGTTACCGGCGTTATCTCCGACGTTCGATCTGAAGGTGCAAGCAGGACTGCAACGTCACCCTCCACACGCCGCTTTCGGGCCCTCAGTCGTACCTCTCCAGGGCGTGGAGCGCGATGGTGTACTCGTTTTTGCCGGCATCAAACCCGATCCGGTAAGCCGCCGGGTACCACGCCGGGTAGCTGTACCTCTGCGGCTTCCTGACCGGTGACGTTATCTCCGGAAGTGACTGGAGGAAAGCCAGGGAGACCATTGGCTCAACAAACATCAGCTCACCCTTGTAATAGCCGTAAATGAAATTATGGCTGAAGGGTTGGCCATGTCACGGCCTTCCCCCTGGAAGGTGATTGCCTCACGTTCTCCATGGCTGATCAGATAAAAGTGCACATCAAAATGGGGAACAGAGTAGACACCCTCAGGAATGTGGCCGGCGGGGTTCCAGTCCAGAACGACATGATCATAGCCCGTCCGCGAATGCCAGGCTGGTAAAACTCAAAAGTGGGAAGAGCTTTCGTGCAGGCAATCCCCCCGGGCGTCAGCAGGAATCGCTGCGTTTTCCTGGCTTCGAAGCGAGTTGTGTTACAACATGCTCGTCCTGACTTTGTAACACACACTATTGAACCCCGGGAGATCCTATTCGTGAAAGTGAAAAGTGCCATGCTTTTTCTGGCAGCGACGACACTGGCCGGCTGTCAGACCTCGTCCCACGTTTCGTCAGCTGCTGCTGATGGCGATGGCCTTACCTGCAGCAAGATCAATCAGGCTTTTACAGCCTATCAACAGGACCGCCAGTCTGCGGAGGCCTGGAGCCAGCTGGCCCAGCTGATCAGCCCTACCGCTGGCAACTACGCTGATATGGGTGTAAATACCGCCTCCAAGTACTACGATCAGATCAAGGCGACTACCGATCTCGCACTCGCAGTCCGTGGTTGCCAGCCACTGCAGTGAGGCAACCGGGTTGACCATCCCATCTCAGAAACGGAGCCTGATAATGCAGCCAAAAGACATCGTGGCGCAGTACATCGCGGACATCCACGCTCAGCGATTTGATGAGGCAAAGGCTTTGCTGGCTGATGAAGGGTTTGAATATGTGGGGCCGAACATGCGCTTCCTTCGCCCAGACGACATGATGTCCTACCAGTTCGGTATGGCTGCCATCCAGAAAGACCTGATCGTCCGTCAGCTCAGCGCTGACGGAGAGCACGTGTTCGCGATCCTGGACTACCGGACCAACTTTGAAATGATCGGGGACGTGCGGCTTGCCGTCTGGTTTCGTGTCCGGAATGACAAAATCCAGACGGTTGAAGCCTTCTATAATGCGGCAGTGGTGGAAAACATGCTGGGAGGCAATCTGCCTTCCGGCTAGGCTCAGCCGCGGGCTTCCCGCTGTGCGTCTACCGGGGGCTGGCTTTGCTGGAAGCAAACACACTTCGCCCCAGCCACTGCCACAGATCCCGTGAATCCTGCCCACTGCCACGCACAAGCAGCCTACGCGCCTGTTGCTCGGCATCCGGGTCACTGTCGCCGGTCCAGATTTCGGTCAGGCTGGCGACGCTGGCCTCGACCACCAGGGTCAGCTCGTGGCCCGGGTCTTCACGGCACAGGTCGATCTCCCCGTTGGCAACCACCAGCCACCAATGCCGCTCCCGGTGCCGGGCATCATTCAGAAAAAAGTGGATGACCACTTTGCGGTCAGGGGGGAATTCATCAATGTTCGCGAAGCGGCGGATATCCCACATCAGGAAGCCAGCATCGAGCTGGTTTGCCTGCAACCGGCTGCCAATCCATCGTGCTCCCCAGTGACCAATGGCCAGGATAATCGGGCGCAACTCCTCACCCGCCGGTGTAAGTACATACTCCTGGTGGCTGCCCTCCTGCACCCGCCGAAGCACGCCCACTTCCTCAAGCTTTTTCAGACGCTGGGCCAGAAGCGTTGCCGACATCCGCGGCAAGCCCCGCCGGATCTCGTTGAAATGGGTGCTGCCACACAGTAGCTCCCGTACCACCAGCGGTGTCCATCGCTCCCCGAGGATTTCCGACCCCCGGGCCACGGTGCAGAACTGTCCATAGTTGGTCATGAGCTTTGGCTCCCTGGGCGGCGTTAGTGCCCCGTTCATTCATCCTAGTTCTTTTCAGTGCGGATGGCGCTCCATTTTCTGGACTATCGCCCGTACCCGTTCGGGCGGATAGTGATTCTGGAAACCACTGATAAGGGGAACAACATGATCAAGCTCGCCATCGTTCAGGAACCTCCGGTCTTTCTGGACCGGGAAAAGACCATCGAAAGGGCGGTACAGCTGGTTCAGGATGCCGCCAATCAGGGAGCGAGGCTGATTGTTTTTTCGGAAGCCTTCATCCCCGGCTACCCCGCCTGGATATGGCGACTGAAGCCGGGCGGCGACTGGGGATTGTCGGAGCAGTTGCACGGGCGCCTGCTCGACAACGCTGTCCAGCTTGGGTCTGATCAGTTGCGCCCGCTGCTGGAGGTTGCCAGAGAAATGCAGGTGACCATTGTGTGCGGCATCGATGAGCGCGACGAAGACACCAGCCGGGCCACCCTCTATAACTCGGTAATCACCATCAGCCCGCAAGGGACGGTGCAAAACTGCCACCGCAAACTCATGCCCACCAACCCGGAACGCATGGTATGGGGGTTCGGCGATGCCAGCGGGATGAAAGTCATCGACACCCCCGTTGGTCGGGTCGGGGCACTGGTGTGCTGGGAGAACTACATGCCGCTGGCCCGCTACGCGATGTTCGCCCAGGGCATCGATATCTACATCGCCCCCACCTACGACAGCGGCGACCGCTGGATTCGCACCCTTCAGCATATTGCCAGGGAAGGTGGGTGCTGGGTTCTCGGCGCGGGTAATGTGCTGCGCACGAGCGACCTGCCTGCGGACTTCCCGGAGGCCGACCGCCTGTATCCGGACAAGGAGGAATGGATCAACTCCGGCGATTCGATCGTCATTTCACCCGCCGGGGAAATCGTAGCCGGCCCCCTGCGAAAGGAAACCGGCCTGCTGCTTGCCGACATTGAGGTAAGCGACGTGAACGCAGCGAGGCGCAGCCTGGATATCGTCGGCCACTATGCCCGGCCAGACATCTTCTCACTGCAGGTGAACACACGACAGCAAAGGCCGGTGAGCTTTAATGAATAGGTTGGCAAAGGATCCCGGTTTTCGAGGCTTCTGATCGTGGTTTAACGCCAAGCCGTCAGAATATTTTACAGTTAAAGCACCTGGGCCGGAATTTCCCGGGGCAACGCTCATGCCTGTATGGCCCTAGTACCTGATTGGCGCAGTTATTCTTCGGGTAGGTATGGACTATGCCTCCATAAATTCATCGCTCGGAGCAGAGGGGAGAAGTGATGAAATCCGTAAAATATCTGCTATTCATCGCAGGCGTTGCGATGAGTTTTTCTTGCCAGGCCATCCCCGTTTATTGGAACGTTTTTAATATTGAGGGTGAATCCTCCATTGGCGCAGACCTGGTCACATACGATTCCCTGACCGACATGCTGACGGACACCAACCGGACCAGTGTGAACACCTTGTCCGGATTCGGGGCCAATGTGGTGGGCGGCGGTTCGAACGGCACAGACTATTGGAGTGTGTTCAACATTGAAGGTGAGTCCAGCATTGGTGCGGACATTGTGACCTACAGCAGCCTGACCGACATGTTGGGAGACACCAACCGGTCGAGCGTCAATACCCTGGGCGGGTTTGGCGCGAACATTGTCGGGAGTGGGTCCGACGGCACAAACTACTGGAATGTGTTCAACATTGAAGGCGAGTCCAGCATTGGTGCGGATATCGTGACCTACGGCAGCCTGACGGACATGTTGGCAGACACCAACCGGGCCAGCGTCAATACCCTGAGCGGGTTTGGCGCGAACATTGTTGGCAGTGGTTCCGACGGCACAAACTACTGGAATGTGTTCAACATTGAAGGCGAGTCCAGCATTGGTGCGGATATCGTGACATACAATAGCCTGAGCGACATGTTGGCAGACACCAACCGGGCCAGCGTCAACACCCTGGGCGGGTTTGGAGCGAACATTGTTGGCAGTGGGGCCTTTATTGTTGACGAGGCGGTTTCAGTACCGGAACCGGCCAGTTGGGGAGCGTTAATGCTCGGCCTGTTCGGCCTGTTGCTACGCCGATATCGAGTTTGAAATAGGTCTGTTCCGGTTTTCCGGTCGGGTTAAATACCGTATTCCCGCTCCACCTTCGCAATCCGCACCCGAAAACTGGAATGCCATTGCTGATGGCCAAGCCGCTGTGCAGCTGGTTGTTAAATATCTATGTGTACGATATCCTGCACAGGAACAACATCCTGTACAGGAGCAGCCTTATGGATGCCATTAGCTACACAGCTGCCAGAACCAATCTGGCAAAAACCATGGAGCAGGTCTGTGAAGACCATTCTCCCGTGATCATCACCCGGAGCAAGGCGCAGTCCGTGGTCATGATCTCCCTTGAGGACTACGAGGCGTTGCAAGAGACCGCCTACCTCCTGCGCGCACCAAAAAACGCCCGGCGTTTGCTGGAATCCGTTGCCGAGCTGGAGCAAGGCGGTGGTCAGGAAAAGGACCTTCTTGAATGAAACTCATCTTCTCCGAGAACGCCTGGGAAGACTATCTGTACTGGCAGAAAACCGACAAGAAGATCCTGAACCGAATCAACAAGCTTATCAAGGAAACCAAACGAGAGCCGTTCGAGGGTGTCGGCAAGCCGGAGCCCCTCAAACACAGCCTCGCCGGTTACTGGTCCCGCCGAATTAACGAAGAACACCGCATGGTTTACAAGGTCACGGATGACGCTTTGCTCATTGCCCAGCTCCGGTACCACTACTGAAATATTTTCGACAATCGTGCGAATTTTTTGATGCGGTAAGAAAAGAAACCTGTCCCGACTTCAAAGAGCAGGCTGTCCGGCTATGCCCGTTATCGAGTCTGCTCGTCCGATTTGTTGGCAGTGATATCTTTAAGGCCGCCAGAGACATACTTGTGCAGAACACTGGATACCAGAGACTGGTACGGAAGCCCTTCCTCCAGGGCGCGGCGCTGAAGCGCTTCCAGGTCCCGACTGGAGATACGGATATTGATCCTTTTGTCCTTCCGGAAGGTATCTTCCGCTGCCTTGGTAAGATATTCCCGACGTTCAGCGTCCAGGTCCGATTCAAACTCCCCGGACTCGTATGCCTCAAGCAGTTCTTGTTCTTCAGGATCTAATTTGGTCTTGGCCATACTACCCCCCCCTAGAAATTTCTTGGTGGCCTTGCGGGGCAGTAGTCCATCGGGCGGAGCTTTATGCCCCAGCCTTTTCGATTTGATAGGACAATAAATCTGACTCGGCTTAACCACCACAGAAAAGATGAATTAAACCCCTGACGGCCATTTAAACACTATAAATCAGTACCGGTTTCCCCTGCCTCAGTTCTCAATGCCTCAAGCACTGGAAGTAACTCGGGAACGTCGTTCAGGTAGAAATGCCATTCACGCTGGAAGTCATCAGACACGTACTTGCTCCCTTTCAACGTACGGACGTAGCTCTGGGCGTAAGGCTTTCTCGGTAACCAGGTCGACGGGGCAACCGAGCAGATCTTCCAGATAAAATTGCACGCCAAAATAACGCTTGGAGGTTGCCGGGCCGTCGAACGCCACCAGCACATCAATATCGCTGCTGCTAGTTGCTGTATCTCGGGCGGTGGAGCCAAAAAGCGCCAGTCGGGTTACCCCAAAACGGGCCTGGAGTTCCGGCTTACTGCGAGTCAGCAATTCAAGAGCTCGCTTTCTGTCCATCTTTCAACCTCTGGTGCGCATTTTCAACGGTGTCGTGTTTGCCAGTCTATCAAAAAGCCGTTCCTACGGTACGGTCGGGTTAAATACCGTATTCTCGCTCCACCTTCGCAATCCGCACCCGAAAACTGGAATACCATTGCTGATGGCCAAGCCGCTGAGCTTCCTGATGCTCTGCGTTCTTCTTCCAGTTGCGGATGGCCTCAAGGCTTTCCCAGTAGGACACTGTAATGCCCAGACCCTCCCGGGCGGATTCCATGCCCAGGTAGCCTGGTTGCTGGGCTGCTAATTCTGCCATTCGAGCGGCCATTTCGGCGTAGCCGTTGTCGCCGTCTGTGCGGTGGCTGCTGAAGATGACGGCGTAGTATGGGGGTGTGGGGGTATTAGCGATGTCGGGCATTGGTCACTCCAGGCGCGTCACGTTATGTGGCCGGTGCGTTTGCCAAAGGCTATGCGGCTCCCGCATTCGCCGTACGGTGTTTGCGGTATATGCGAACGTTCCAGCCACGGTATTTCGTATGGGTATCAATTTTGAACCCCACCTTCTCCGCCACACAAGCAGAAACGACGTGGCGGGTAGCGATGATCGCTATGATCGAGTCAATGTGACAGTGCGAGAAGCCATACTCCAACGCCGCCTCCGCAGCCTCTGACGCCAAGCCTTGCCCCCATACACTTGGCGCAAGGCGATAACCAATCTCAATTTCCTGAGCGCCATCTAGCTCGACGTGGCTCAATCCGCAAAAACCAATCACTGCTCGGGAAAGACGCTCGACAACTGCCCACTGACCAAATCCATGATCTCGGTAAGAGCCCTGGCACCAGTCGATAAACTGCCGGGTGTCATCCTCGGTGCATGGCCCATTCGTCGAAAACTCCATTACCCTCGGGTCACCAAGAATCTCCGCAAGGGGGCCAACATCATCCGATGAAAACTCACGAAGTAACAATCTGGGTGCTTCAGCTATGATCATGCGTCTGTCCGTGAGTCAGCGGCGTTGAACCCCTCATGAAACACCACCCTCCCTTGCGGCACTGAATCGCCGAACGGTAAAACAAAGAAATACTCTGCTGGAACACCTTCGTGGGCCAGGGCGTCTGTATTCACAAACCCGAATTGGCGGTAATACTCGGGATGCCCCACCAGGCAGCAGCCGTTCGCGTTCATCCCCTTCAACCGTTCCAGGCCCTCGTTGATCAGAGCCTTGCCAATGCCCTGGCGCTGAAAGTCCGGAAGCACCGACACCGGCCCCAGGCCATACCAGCCTTCAGAGCCATCCGACATGGTGACCGGCGAAAACGCAATATGCCCTACAACACGCCCGTCCACCTCAGCCACCAGTGACACCGATAGCGCGCCGGCGGCTCTCAGGGCTTCAATGATGAAGTGTTCCGTGTGGTTGCTGATTTCCAGCGGCTGGAAAGCGGCGAGGGTAATGGCCGAGATAGCCGGGATGTCCGTCTCGCTCTCATCCCTGATCATGATGTTCTGTGAGGTCATGGCCGTTACCTGAGTAGGGTGTTGGATGCCGTATTCACGCTCAACCTTCACCATCCCACGTATCGGTTGGCATATTGCTAACTTCCGTTTGCAGGCGCCAGACAAAACCAGGGGATTCCTCTGCCAACGCATTATAGATTGAATATGCGACATGCGTTTCCGCTCAAGAATAGTTGGCGTGCCTCGTCATCAAGCGAAAGTTCGTCGAGATTTTCCAGTGCCTTTGCCGGCGTGATCATCGGATAATTTGTCCCAAACAAAACCTTGCTACGACCGTGGCCGCGCATGAATTCGATCAAGGCCTGTGGATACCTCTTGGTGGTGTATGCAGAGGTGTCGATATAGACATTTTCATGTTTGGTAGCCACAGCAATGGCTTCATCTGTCCAAGGGTAGCCGATGTGCCCGCCGACTATGACCAGCTCGGGAAAATCCAAAGCCACCTGATCCAGATAGATCGGTCTCCCAACCTCTGACGGCATGAGCGGCCCGGTGTGACCAATTTGTGTACAGAACGGAACACCTAAATCACAACACGCGGCATAAACGGGATAAAACCGTCGATCTGTTGGCGGCACTTCCCAAAGCCAAGGCAAAATCCGGATCGCTTTGAAACCCAGCTCATTGATGCAGCGCCGAACCTCCCGAACCGCCTCCATGGGCTTCGAAATGTCTACCGATCCCACCCCGATAAGCCTTTCTGGCGCTTCAGCGACGAAACCTGCAACCTCGTCGTTTGAAATCATCACATTACGAGGAGCAAACCACGCACATATCAGGCTACGATCAACCCCAGCCTGATCCATCATCTCCAGAGTAGTTCTCACCGGGAGTTCGGCGGTAGGCAGTGGGATTTTTGTCCAGCGACGCAAGGACTCGAAAATGGGGTCTTGGGAATGCCTGAGCGTGGGATGTTGGGCCCATGCGTCAATGATCATGAAAATCTCTCCATTAGGACGGAAAATAAATATGTCCCGGTTTTGATAATTATGGCACCGCCACCTTGTACGTGCATGAGTTTGCTATAGTGTGTTTTTCCCGCTTCAAGGAAGAACGACCGGTGAAAACAGCAAGACCGCAAGATCAACGTTTTTCAGGTAAGTCCTCCCGGCTACCTGAGCCCAAAGAGCCCGAAGAGGTTGTTGTTTATCTTTGGGGGCGCATCTTTGCTGCTCTTTTCGTATTAATTCTGGTGGTGGGGGGCATAATCTGGGGCGCTTTAGAGATCTTTGGCACCGGGGAGCAAAAGGAAGCGCTGGCAGAGAATCAGGAAGTGGAGTCGCCTTCTCTCCCGTCGGTATATGTCGACCAGCCCGAGTCCGCCGAGCCTGCAGCTATCCAGTTACCGAAGACCTCATCACAAGAAACATCGGAATCTGGCGCAAACGCTGACATGCCGGACCAGACAAATTCAGTTCAAACTGAAATGGCCGAGACGCCTGCCGCCGTGTCCGAAACTGCATCGGGAGCAGCATCGCCTGATTCCGGTGCAGACCCCGCCTCCATCAAGCTACTTTCTGATCACGTGATCCGGGCGCAACTGAGTACCGGCCTGGAGGAAAAAGAGCCAATTGACGAGATCCCGAACGTTTTGACGATGCACAGTGACGGACTGATTCGAATTTACCTGTTTACCGAAATCCAGGGCATGGAAGGTCAGTTGCACTTTCACGACTGGTACCTGGAGGATGAACGGGTTGCGCGGGTGGAAATTAGGCCGTCCGTTGACCCCATGCGCGCATCCTCAGCCAAGTATATCGACCGACACATGGTGGGAGACTGGCGAGTTGAGGTGGTCACAGAGGAAGGCGAGCTTTTGGCCAAAGGGGAGTTTTCGGTTCTGCCTCTGTAACCGAAGTTGGAAACAGTGCACCGTTACCTGAGTAGGTTGTTAGATGCCGTATTCACGCTCGACCTTCGCTATCCGAACCCGAAAACTGGAATACCATTGCTGATGGCCAAGCCGCTGGGCTTCCTGATGCTCAGCGTTCTGCTTCCAGTTGCGGATGGCCTCAAGGCTTTCCCAGTGGGACACCGTAATGCCCAGACACTCCCGGGCGGATTCCATGCCCAGATAGCCTGGTTGCTGGGCTGCCAGTTCTGCCATCCGTTGGGCCATTTCGTCGTCGCCGTCTGTGCGGTGGCTGCTGACGATGCCGGCGTAGTAGGGGGGCTTGGGGGTGTTGGCGATTTCTGACATGAAGTGCTCCGGGTAGCAGTCTGGAAAAGCTTTCATGCTGTGGGCTGCTCGTGGCAATTCCTCCTATGCTCAAATTATACGCTAGAGTGTCTACTGCACCGGGGTAGGTCCACCCTAACTATAGAAGGTGTCCACTGTTCGTGGGTAACTCGGCAATCTAACGAGGCTGTAGAAAAACCCGGTTCTGAGTCGTTCCCACTCCCTGGTTCTTTAATTTTTTGTAGCGGCCATCCGCTAACCGATCATCTCGATTCCGCTGTTCAGCCATTAGTTTCGGCCGATCTGGCGCTGTCAGCGCCGGTATTGCAGGCTTCCAGCAACCTCTTCCTCAGGGCGCCCACTCTCGGTATCACGCCGCCAACCGCCCGTAATTCGCCAGCTTCTCAATATTGTGCACCAGGCAGTATAGCTGCCATTGGCCCTGCACCTTTTTCTTGCCTCGCAGACTGAAGCGGTTTAGCCGTTTCGTCGTACCAATGTTGCCGAACACCGGTTCCACCACCGACATGCGGTGGCTGTAGATCTCTTGCCCTGACGGCTGTCTACACGGTGTTTCATCCAGTCCGTGTAGTTGGGCAGGCGCTTGTTCTCGATGGTGAACGAGACCTGGCGGCCAGAGCCATTTCGGTGGTCTGCTGAGGCAGGGTTCTGCATGCATTGGTGTTTCTTGGGGCAGTGCCGACATTGCAGCAATCGACCTTCGAAGTGCACCCGGATCTTGCCATTCTCGGCTGCCCGTTGGCCCCGGTAGGTAAGTGCTTCGCCGGTTGGGCAGATGCAGGTCAGCTTCACCGGATCGAACTGGAATTCACTCGCCGGAATAGTGTCTTTCCAACCCTTGTCCGGCAGGTTCTGATGACGCTTGCCGTACTTGTCTTTCTGGTTCTGGAACTTCGGATCCCGGCTGCGGAATCGGTTGTCTGGCACGTAGCCGTTGATCTGTCTTTCATGCAGGTACTTCATGTTGGCTTCGTTGGCGAAACCGGTGTCGGCGGTGACGACCGTGCCTTGTTGGTAGATGCTCTCGGCAATGCCCAGTTTCCGGAATCGGGATTCAACGGTTTCCAGTACCGGTTGCAGGGTATGGTGTTCCTGGCCTTCGCCAAAGGCCTGGGCATCGATAATGACCTGGTGTTTCTTATCCACCGTGGCCACGCCGTTGTAGCCCTGGATCGTGCCCTTGCTGGTGGTCATCTTGGCGCTTTCATTATCGGTCAGGTTGCTCTTCACTTCCTTGCTCCGCTTTCCCCGGCCCATCCTTGGGCGGTTCGTCTTTAGGAAGCGGTCCACTTTGTTCATGGCTTCATCCAGCGAGAGGATAGTGTTCGCCCGACGGATATCCCGATCCAGTTCGGCTTCGGTTTCTGCCTCGTCCCGCTCGTAATGTTCCTTCAAGTGGTGGCGGATCAATCGCCGCAACTTCTCCCGTTTTTCGCCCAGTTCCTTGAAGGTGCCGGACCATTCCTTGGCGGCATTCGAGGACATCTTGCAGCCGTCGATGGCGAAGAGTTCGTTGCCCAGTAGTCCCTGTTCATGGCACACCAGCAGAACCTGCTCGAACAATTCCTCAATCTCGGCGGCATGGCTGCTGACGAACTTCGCCAGGGTGGTGAAGTGGGGAACGGTATCGCAGGACAGTGCTTTGAAGATGATGTTGGTCTCGCAGCACCACTGCATCTCACGGCTCGAGGTGATGCCCTTGGAGTAAGCAAACAGAATGATCTTCAGCAGGATGGCCGGATCGTAGGCTAAGCGGCCGGTGTCTTCGTTGCGGTATTTGGGATGAAAAACTGACAGGTCCAGCTTGTGTTCGATTAGGTAGTGCACCGCGTGCTCAAAGGTGCCAGGTTGAAGCTGTTCCTGGTAGTTGATCACGACCATGGCGCTCTGGTCGTAGTTGTAATGCTTGAAGCGAGGCATGCCAACGACTCCTTGTCCGTTTGCCTGATCTTACCAAACCGGAGCGGGGATTTCGGGGTTTTTCTACAGCCTCAACGCCAACAGAACGCGCCGCTGCAGAATGGAGGCGAAGCCGCAATGGAGTAGCCGTTGCCGTCACTGTATCGGTTAGATGCACCAATCATTTACGATATTGTCCCCAGATAATTTCGGTCCGCATGCATTTATACTTTTCAGCATCAGGTGTTGAAATATATGCTCGCTTTGCTCCTTGCGGAAAGCGAAATTCTTCTGTTAATAAATAATCGGAAGTGCTAGAGACCTCACTACATTGTTTTTTAGCGAATTTTGCCTTGTACCGTGTCACCATATAATCACCACGGTTCTCCTTGATCATGAGATAGATGGATAGGCCTCCCGTTGCCCAACTAATCTCTAGGTTCTCCTTGTAGCCATATAACTCTTTCTCATATGGAAACTCTTTCTCGCAGGCTGTCTGTGCAGTCCACATCATTTCTTTAGTTTGCCCCTTCATTTTCTCGAGAACACACTCTTCGTAATTATCTGGACCAAACCAACCACCATGTGCACCGTAGGACATGGGTGCCATCAGAAATAGAAGCCACAATCGCCTTATTTTGCGCATAAAAACTCACCTACCATTTTTTTTTGGATCTTTTACTTACTCCACATACCCTTTTCCAATCTGGCAACCTCGTCTAAAAGCATATGTTTGATGACATGATCCCCTCTACCGCCACCGACATAGACCGTTCGGTCAGCCTCTACCTTATTGATAATCTCTGGCCGCATGTGCGCTCGTAGCGCTGAATACCAGGCTGTATCTCCAAATGGTTCATTGTCAAAATCGAACTGATCAATCATCTCCCGCCATTTTGAAATATGCTCCGCTTTTTCCTGGCGGACTGCTCTCTTCTTGTCGATTTGCCACCGAACCCAAGGAGTGAGCAAGCCTCCCAGAAATCCCAGTACGGCTGTAAAAAGACCGACTATTACGGCATCCATGGCTCACCTCTAACGTAAAAATCAGGTTCGCCTTAGGTGTCACCTGTATTTACTTTTTAGTGATTTCTAAATTTTGGTTTATTCAGTTTCTATGAATGAGATATTAGCCTTTGCCAGTATCCAGTACAAAGGAAATTGAGAAGTTATACCGCAGTTCCTACAGTTCACTCGCTCTGTGAGAAAAAAATCTGCAGCATTCGCTTTATTTATTTTGAATTTTTCATCACATTGAACGCAGGATAACAAGTCGCCGAGCTGATTCTGAAGTGATTTTCGGATTGCATTGGCGCGGCCATCCAAAAAAATAGCCTCATATGCACCCATAGCAGTTATTATGTTGTAGCTTATGGTTTTCTTGTTCGTTGGATGGATTCTGTTGAAACACTCGAACAAAATCTGGGTCAAAAAGAGCAGAACTAGCGGCAACTTCCAATAAACAAAATCGTAATATTGGTCGTCCCAGGGACTCTCAAAAATGAAGTTGAACGAATAGTCTTCTGTTTTTAGTAGATCGCCTCGAGAGGTCGTAAGGTGCGTAGCTCTTTGCCAGGTTGGCTCGAAACCGTTTGAATGAGTCTTAGAATAAATTATGCTCCAAATGGTTTCTGCATCAAAGGCTTCCTTTAAATGAAGTTTTTTTATTGCTTTGTCAAATATATCGATTTTTTCTTTTTTGAAGATGCCATTAAAACTAATATGATTATTTTCTTCAAATCTTGATATGAAATCATCTTCGTAGGCTATTATCCATGACAGAAATAGCAAATGCTCTTTTAAAGGCTTTCTAAGTAATGAGAACGCTACAGAAAATTTTCTTTTTTCAAAACATCTCAAAGACTCATATAGAAAGTTGAGCAAGTCGGAAGTCAATCCAAGGATAGTATGACTTAGAATGTGATGTTTGTAAGGCCATATTAAATTATTGGTCTTCATAAATTGGAGAATGTCTAGATCTTCAAGCTCTTTTTCTTTCCCTCTTGCAGCTTCGTGAAATGCGTTTTCTACAATGCTGTGAGCGCCACTTTCCTCATACTGTTTAAGAAGGTGCAAAAGTTGATCATGAAGATGAAAGCAGAATTCATGCTTTTGCCAGTATTCTTCAGGAATAAGAGCTAAACGTTCTTCTGGAATGATATTCAAATACATTGAATTACCCATCATGCCCCTTCTGACTAACGCTCGCCATCACCGGTGACAAAACCGGAGCGACGTGTAGATTTTGGCATCCGGTGCATGGCCTGCTTATGAATAGACTTCGGACCTTAACCAATCGAGCACTAGACCCATACAGGATGAATCTTCATCAATGGACATCGGATCTCCTTCTGGAGTTGGCTTGACATCTAATTCGCCCTGACCATTAAATGTTGCTCTCTGTAAGAGATTCTTGGTCTGCTCATCAATAAGTCTATAAAACGTTATGCTCCCTTTCAGCACACCGTCCATGCACACCATACTGAATTCAATACAATAATCCCGGTTCAGAAAGCTTAGATTGCTGAGCTCACCATCTTTATGGTCAACACCTATACCCTTGAGCGGAAACCTGTCTCCATGAAAAAAAGAGAGGTTCTGTTGAAACTCTCGAAAGAGCTCCCTGAACTTTCCATAACGACGTTGCGCTTGAGCCAGTTTCTCAAGCGAATCTCCGGTACTATTCATGGTTCGATACCTTTCTTAATTCATAACGCAGCCCTGCACAAGCGGCTACTGAATGGCGGCGAAGCAGCAATGTTTAGCCGTCGCCGTGACTAGCATGGTCATATTTTATGATACTGCTTTTCCTGCAATGGAAATAATTGCGCTCAGTTCCCGCGAATCAGTCATGTCTCTTGCGATAACGAATAGCTTGCCTCTTCCACTTTGCTCGAAAGATTTGAACATACTCGGGGTTGCTCTCTTGTCGACCTTAATGTGGACTGTGTACCAAAACATATATATTCGGTAGTAATTTATTCCATACCAGCGTTCTGGGTGTGGATCGAGCATTGTCTTGCTGAACCTATCATCTACAAACTTCGAGACAACGAACGAAAAGCCCGAGGGATTAATATTCGCTCCATCAGCCCACACAATCGCTTTCGCCCGCTTCTCGTAAGGTCCCAACTTCACTTTCGAGTAGTAGTCATGTGTTGAAACTGATGCTCGCCAGAGGACGCTGATCAAGAATTTTCTGAAGTAGTCGAGATTGACATCAGGAATCACATAACCGAGAAGTTCGACTCCCCGTTTTAACTCTTTCGTCGAGTCAGAACTCTGAAGCAATACTGCCTGACCATAATTGTCTAAGTCTCCGAAGACATCCTCACAATCTCTACAGAGAATTTTGGTGTCATAAACACCAATGGGAGCTTTCCTCGGATAAACACCCTTTATATCAGTAATCAGCCGAGGCGGAGTATCACCAGAACGCAGTCCGCGAAAGAATGCTTCAGGGATAATATGGGCTTTGATTAATTTCTTATCCTCTCCGCACCCTCTACAAGTCACACAAAACTCCAAGAAATAAAACCGCAGTTAGATAGCGTTCACACTGGCGACAAAACTTTGATAGCTTCATCATCACGCCTTGGTTTGTAAGCTAACCACTAAAATGGTCGTTAAATCATAGCCCTGCAAAGCTAGCAGTCGAGAATAGTGTAATATCACAGGGCAATAAAGGCGCACGCTTCACAGTTCGAGTTTCTCTTGAAGCGTATACGCAGCGTACACAAAGCACAAACCCCGGCACATAGCCGGGGTTTGCGGTAGGAACGGAATGAAAGAGCGGTGGGGCTTACTTCTTCAACCCCATCTCCTCAATAGAAATCTCCCGCATCTTGAACTTCTGGATCTTCCCGGTGACGGTCATCGGGAATTCATCCACGAACTTGTAGTTCCTGGGTATCTTGAAGTGGGCGATCTTGCCTTTGCAGAATTCCCGCAGGTCGTCGCCGGTTACCGGCTCGGCATCCGGGTTCAGTTTTACCCAGGCGATGAGCTCTTCGCCGTACTTGTCGTCGGGAATGCCGGTTACCTGCACTTCCTCGATGGAGGGGTGGGTGTAGAGGAATTCCTCGATTTCTTTCGGGTAGATGTTCTCACCGCCGCGGATGACCATGTCCTTGATGCGGCCAACGATCTGGACGTAGCCGTCTTCGTCCATGGTGGCCAGGTCGCCGGTGTGCATCCAGCCGGCGTCGTCGATGGCTTCGCGGGTTTTCTCTTCGTTGTTCCAGTACTTCAGCATTACGCTGTAGCCACGGGTGCAGAGTTCGCCGATCTCACCACGGGGAACGACGTTGCCGGTGCCCGGGTCGACAATCTTGGTTTCCAGATGCGGCTGGGTGCGGCCCACGGTGGTTACCTGCTTCTCGAACGGGTCGAGGGAGCTGGTCTGCGTGGATACCGGGCTGGTTTCGGTCATGCCGTAGGCGATCTGAACTTCTTTCATGTTCATCTTGCCGTTGACCTTTTTCATCACCTCCGCCGGGCAGATGGAGCCCGCCATGATGCCGGTGCGCAGGCTGGACAGGTCGTAGCTTTCAAACTCCGGCTCGGCCAGTTCGGCGATGAACATGGTAGGCACGCCGTACAGGGCCGTGGCCTTTTCCTGGTGTACGGCCTGCAGTACGGCTTTGGGTTCGAAGCCTTCACCCGGGTAGATCATGGTGGAGCCGTGGGTAATGCAGCCCAGATTGCCCATCACCATGCCAAAGCAGTGGTACAGGGGCACGGGAATCACCAGGCGGTCTTTCTCGGTGAAGCGCTGGCTCTCCGCCACAAAGTATCCGTTGTTGAGGATGTTGTGGTGGGTGAGGGTGGCGCCCTTGGGGTTGCCGGTAGTGCCGGAGGTGAACTGGATGTTGATGGGGTCATCAAACTGCAACACGCTCTGGAGTTCGTCCAGTTGTTGCTGGGTGACTCCGCTGGCCTGGCCCAGGAAGTCTTGCCAGGTCCACATGCCTTCGTGGCCTCGCTTGTCGAGATTGATGACGCCTTTAAGGTCTGGCAGGCGCCTGGACTTGAGCTTGCCGGGCTGGCTGGCTTTCAGTTCGGGGGCCAGTTCGTAGACCATCTTGCGGTAGTCGGAGGCCTTGAAGCTGTCTGCGGTGACCAGTATGGAGATGCCGGCCAGGTTCATGGCGTACTCCAGTTCGTGCTCACCATAGGCCGGGTTGATGTTGACCAGGATGGCGCCGACTTTGGCGGTGGCGAACTGGGTTACTGTCCACTCGTACCGGTTCGGGGACCAGATGCCCACGCGGTCTCCGCGCTTGACGCCGATGGCCATGAAGGCGCGGGCGGCTTCGTTGACCTTTTCAACGAACTCTTTGTAGGTCCAGCGAATGTCCTGGTGCAGGCACACCAGGGCTTCGGTGTCCGGGTATTTCTCGGCGGTGCGGTCGAGCATGTCGCCGATGGTCATGCCCAGCAGTGGGCTTTCTGATGTGCCACTGGTATAGCTTGGAAGAGTCATGCTCATTATCTCTGCCTCCATTGTTGTTTTAGTCGAGGGCGAGCAGTGTCGAACCTGCTAGCGACTCTGGCTGTGATACTCGGGGTTTGGTTGCATATCGCTGGCGATGGCCACGCGATTGGACATGTTGTAGAAGCCGATCAGGTTGCTCAGGTCCCAGATGCCTCTGTCACTGAGGCCGGCATCCCGCAGGGCCTGGATATGTTCTTCGGTAACGGTGGCCGGCGAGCGGGTCAGGTGCGATGCAAAGTCCAGCATCGCCCGCTGGCGCTGGTCGAGGTTGGCGGTGCGGTAGTTCATCACCATGTGCTCGCCCAGTACAGGGTCGCCACTCAGTACCCGTACCGCGGCGCCGTGGGCCACCAGGCAGTAGAAACATTTGTTTTCGGAGGACACCACCACAGCGACCATTTCACGCTCGAGTTTGCTCAGTTCGCTTTCACCCATCATCAGTTCGTTGTAGAGGCGGGTGAAGCCTTCGAGCTGTTTGAGGTTTTGGCTGTAGGCGGTGAGTACGTTCGGGATCATGCCCAGCTTTTCCTGGCAGATCTGGAAGTACTTCTGGGTGTCTTCTGGCATGTCCTTGATCTCCGGGATTGGGAGATCCAAAGCGACTACGTTTTTATTGCTCATTGTTGCACCTAGCCTTCAGAGTTGAGTGCATGGGGGAGCGAGCGAGGCTTTTCGGGACACGCCGTAAATACGTCCCTGTAGGCTCGTAAAAAACATCCTTGTTTTTTACGGTCCCGAAAAGCCTCGCTCGCTCCCCCCTCGATCATTTGCAGTTACCGCCTAATGCCTGGCCTACTTTGGAGCCGTTGTGGCGTTTTAACTGGGTGCTGATCCATTCGCCGGTTGCTACTAATTTGTCCAGATTGACACCGGTTTCGATTCCCAGTCCGTTCAGAAGGTATAGCACGTCTTCGGTGGCGACGTTGCCCGACGCGCCTTTGGCGTAGGGGCAGCCGCCGAGGCCGGCTACGGAGGAATCGATTACCGCAACGCCTTCTTCCAGAACCGCGTACAGGTTGGCCAGGGCCTGGCCGTAGGTGTCGTGGAAGTGCGCGGCGAGTTTTTCGATTGGAACCTCTGCGGTGACGGCTTCAAGCATGCGCTTGGCTTTCAGAGGGGTGCCTGTGCCGATGGTGTCGCCGAGGGAGATTTCGTAGCAACCCAGTTCGGCCAGGGCCTTGGCGACTCTGGCGACCTGTTCGGGGGTGATCTCGCCTTCGTAGGGGCAGCCGAGTACCGTGGAGACGTAGCCGCGTACCGGTATGTGGTGCTGTTTGGCCGCTTCCATCACCGGTATGAAGCGTTCGAGGCTTTCGGCGATGGAGCAGTTGATGTTTTTCTGGCTGAAGGTCTCGGACGCAGCACCGAAGACGGCAACTTCGTCCACCCCCGCCGCCAGGGCATTTTCGAAGCCCTTGAGGTTGGGGGTGAGCACGGAGTAGCGCACGCCGGGTAACCGCCTGATGTTGGCCATCACGTCGGCGGCGTCGCCCATTTGTGGCACCCATTTGGGTGACACGAAGCTGGCGGATTCGATGTGGTTGAGGCCGCAGTCGGCCAACCGGTCGATCAGTTCGGTTTTGATGTGGGTGGCGATGATCGGGCCGGGCTCGTTCTGGAGGCCGTCCCGGGGGCTCATTTCCACCAGTCTTACCTTGTCGGGAAAGGCCATTATCCTTCCTCCTTCTCCGCGTCTGCGGTGACTTCAATCGCAATCAGTTCGGCACCTTCGGAGACCTGGTCGCCTTCGGCGAAGAAGATGTCCGTGACCACGCCGTCGGCCGGGGCCTTGATGGCGTGTTCCATTTTCATGGCTTCCATGATCACCAGGCTCTGGCCGGCGGTGACCTTGTCACCCACTTTCGCCTGAACCGCCACGATGGCACCGTTCATGGGTGCGGCGAGGCTGCCTTCGCCGGCCATTTCTTCGAAGCCGTAGGTTTCCCGGTACAGGATGCACTGGAAGGTGTCGCCTTCGTAGAAGAGCACCAGCTGGTCGTTGTGCAGGTTGCCATGGATGCTGATGCGATGGCCGTTGATGACCGCCTGCAGGTAGTCGTCGTCCAGGCGGGCGGTGAGGTTGTACACGCTGTCGCCGACGAATACCTGGTAGCGGTCGTCCCGTTCCAGCACTTTGAGCTCGTGAATCTCGTCACCCACCTGCAGTTGCAGGGGCTGGGCGTATTCAGAGTTCATGCGCCAGCTGTTCTGGCGGCCGAAGGGCGACCAGGGGTCGGTACTGATCACTTCCCGGGACTTGCGCTGCTCCAGCACGAAGCCGGCGGCCAATACCAGGGCCTTGTGGGTGTCCAGGCGGGATTTGGGGAACAGCAGCTCCCGGTGGTCGTCGATGAAGCCGGTGGTCAGCTCCGCTTCCCGGAACGGCTGGGCGTCGGCCAGGGCGTGGAGGAAGCGGATGTTGGTTTTCACGCCGGCGATACGGTAGTGCTCCAGGGCCTGGACCATGCGGTTGATGGCCTGGTCGCGGGTTTCGTCCCAGACGATGAGCTTGGCGATCATCGGGTCGTAGTGGATGCTGATGTCGTCGCCTTCGGTCACGCCGGTATCCACCCGCACATGGGCGCTTTCATCAGGCGTGCTCAGGTAGCGCAGGTTGCCGGTGGCGGGCAGGAAGTCCTGGTCCGGGTCTTCGGCGTAGATGCGCGCTTCCAGGGCGTGGCCCCGGGTTTTTACCTGGGACTGTTCCAGCGGCAGCGGGTCACCCCAGGCCACTTTCAATTGCCATTCCACCAGGTCCTGACCGGTGACCATTTCGGTAACCGGGTGCTCTACCTGCAGGCGGGTGTTCATTTCCATGAAGAAGAAGGAGCCGTCCACGTCGTAGAGGAATTCCACGGTGCCGGCGCCCACGTAATCGATGGCCTGGGCGGCTTTGACAGCCGCTTCACCCATGGCTTTGCGGGTGTCTTCGCTCAGGCCCGGGGCCGGGGCTTCTTCCAGTACTTTCTGGTGGCGGCGTTGTACGGAACAGTCGCGCTCGGCCAGGTACACGCCTTTGCCGCTTTTGTCGCAGAACACCTGGATTTCCACGTGGCGTGGCTGGGTCAGGTAGCGTTCGATGAGCATGTCCGGGTTGCCGAAGGCGTTCTTCGATTCCCGTTTGGCGGCGGCCAGGGCGTCGTCAAAGTCCTCCATGCGTTCCACGACCCGCATGCCCTTGCCACCACCGCCGGCGACGGCTTTCAGCAGCAGCGGAAAGCCGCACTTTTCGGCTTCTTTGCGCAGGGTGTCCGGGGACTGGTCGTCACCGTGGTAACCCGGCACCAGGGGCACGCCGGCTTTCTCCATGATGGCCTTGGCGGCGGATTTGGAGCCCATGGCTGCGATGGCCGAGGAGGGCGGGCCGATGAACACGATGTTGTTGGCTTCGCAGGCTTCGGCGAACTGGGTGTTCTCGGAAAGGAAACCGTAGCCCGGGTGAACGGCCTGGGCGCCGCTTTCTTTCGCCACCTCGATGATCTTGTCGGCTTTCAGGTAGCTCTCGGAGCTGGGGGCCGGGCCGATGTTGAAGGCTTCGTCGGCCATGGCCACGTGGCGTGCGTCGGCGTCGGCATCGGAATACACCGCGACGACACGAATGCCCATGCGATGGGCGGTCTGGATGATCCGGCAGGCGATTTCGCCGCGGTTGGCGATCAGGATTTTACTAAACATTATTCTTCCTCCGGAACCCAGTTGGCTTTGCGCTTGTTCAGGAAAGCCGTAAGCCCTTCCTGCCCTTCGGCACCCACCCGGATGTCCGCGATGCGTTGTGCGGTGTCATCGATAACATCTTTGTCGATGACTTTGTGGCTGACGGCGAACACCAGGTTCTTGGCAGCTTGCATGGCCTCGGGGCCGTTGAGCGCAAGCTGCAGAAGCAGTTCGTTGCAGCGGCGTTCCATGGCGGCCACGTCATCACACACTTCGTGCACCAGGCCGAAATGTTCGGCTTGCCGGGCAGTGAAGATTTCGGCTGTGATGAAATAGCGGCGGGCCTGGCGTTCACCAATGGCCCGTACCACGTAGGGGCTGATTACCGCCGGTATCAGGCCGAGCTTCACTTCGCTCAGGCAGAAGCTGGCTTTTTCCGTGGCCAATACGATGTCGCAGCAGGCAGCCAGGCCTACGGCGCCGCCGAAGGCGGCACCCTGCACCAGGCCAATGACCGGTTTGCCAAGGTGGTTCAGGGTGTCCATCAGCCGCGCCAGTTCCCGCGAGTCGTCCAGGTTTTCCTGGCGGGTGTTGTCCGCCATGCGGCGCATCCAGCCCAGGTCCGCCCCGGCGGAGAAGTGCTTACCCTCGGAGCGCAGGATCACGATATTGGTATTGTCGTCGGCGTTGACCTGTTCCAGCGCGTTGATCAGTTGCTGGATAATCACGTCGTCGAAGGCGTTGCGTTTGTCCGGGCGGTTCAATACCACTTCGGTGACGCCGTCGCTGCGTTGTTTGAGCAGAACCGCTGATTCCTGATCGGTCATGACGTTCTCCTCCGTTACATGCGGAACACGCCGAAGCGTGTTGGCTTGGCCGGGCGGTTAAGGGTGGCGGACAGGCTCAGGGCAACCACTTCGCGGGTCTGGGCCGGGTCGATGACGCCGTCGTCCCACAGGCGGGCGCTGGCGTAGTACGGGTGCCCCTGGTGTTCGTAGGAGTCGACGATGGGCTTCTTGAATTCCGCCTCTTCCTCGCTGCTCCATTCCTGGCCCTTGCGCTCCATGCCTTCGCGCCTGACGGTGGCCATAACGCCGGCAGCCTGCTCGCCGCCCATGACCGAGATGCGGGCGTTGGGCCACATCCACAGGAAGTCGGGGCTGTAGGCGCGGCCGCACATGCCGTAGTTGCCGGCGCCAAAGCTGCCGCCGATCAGTACGGTGATCTTGGGCACTTCGGCACAGGCCACGGCCATGACCATCTTGGCGCCGTGTTTGGCGATGCCTTCGGCCTCGTGTTTCTGGCCCACCATGAAGCCGGTGATGTTCTGCAGGAACAGCAGCGGGATGTTGCGCTGGCAGCAGAGTTCAATGAAGTGCGCGCCTTTCTGGGCGGATTCGCTGAACAGGATGCCGTTGTTGGCGATGATGCCCACCGGGTAGCCGTGGATATGGGCGAAACCGGTAACCAGTGTCTGGCCGTAGTAGCGTTTGAATTCATCGAATTCGGAGCCGTCGACGATGCGGGCGATAACGTCGCGTACGTCGAACTGTTTGCGCAGGTCGGTGCCGACAATGCCGTAGATTTCTTCGGCGTTGTACAGCGGTGCCTTGGGCTTGCGGATCTCCACGTCCGCCGGTTTGCGGCGGTTGAGGTTGGAGATGCAGCGCCGGGCGATTTCCAGGGCGTGGGCGTCGTTTTCGGCGTAATGGTCGGCCACGCCGGAGATCTTGCAGTGTACGTCGGCGCCGCCAAGATCCTCGGCGCTGACCACTTCACCGGTGGCGGCTTTTACCAGCGGCGGGCCGGCCAGGAAGATGGTGCCCTGGTTGCGCACGATGATGGACTCATCCGCCATGGCGGGTACGTAGGCGCCACCGGCGGTGCACAGGCCCATGACGACGGCGATCTGGGGGATGTCGTCGGCAGACATACGGGCCTGGTTGTAGAAGATGCGGCCGAAGTGGTCGCGGTCCGGGAAGACTTCGTCCTGTCTCGGCAGGTTGGCGCCGCCGGAATCCACCAGGTAGATACAGGGCAGGCGGTTCTGCAGGGCGATTTCCTGGGCACGGAGGTGTTTTTTCACCGTCAGCGGGTAGTAGCTGCCGCCTTTTACGGTGGCGTCGTTGGCGATGATCATGCACTCGGTGCCGGAGACCCGGCCTACGCCGGCGACAACACCCGCAGCGGGGACTTCTTCGTCGTAGACGTTGTAGGCGGCGAACTGGCCCACTTCCAGGAAGGGGGAGCCGTCGTCCAGGAGGCGGTTGATGCGTTCGCGGGGGAGCAGTTTGCCGCGGGCGATGTGGCGTTCCTGGTATGAGGGGCCGCCGCCCTGTTGAATCGTAGCTACTTTGTCCCGCAGGTCGGCCACGGCTTTGGCCATGGATTCCTGGTTGGCCTGGAATTCTTCGGACCGTGGGTTAACTTTGCTTTGGAGTATCGTCATGGCTTGTTAGTCCGTTTATTAGTCCGTGCGTCGGGCCTGGTGCCGGGGCTGTCCGGGAAACGCTACGAGCACATCCATGTGCGCTTGACTCCGGCCATCCTTGGCCGGAGACATTCCCGGACAGCCCCGGCACCAGACCCTCGTCGTTCTTGGGTGCTGGCCTCCCGATACTGGCCCTTAATTGTTCAGGTACAGCTCGCGGCCGATCAGCATCCGCCGGATTTCGGACGTGCCGGCTCCGATTTCGTACAGTTTGGCGTCACGCAACAGACGGCCTGTCGGGTATTCGTTGATGTAACCGTTACCGCCCAGCAACTGGATGGCGTCCAGGGCCAGTTTGGTGGCCATTTCTGCGGAATACAGAATGGCGCCGGCGGCGTCTTTACGGGTGGTGTTGCCGCGGTCGGCGGACATGGCGACCATATAGACGTAAGACTTGGCGGTGTTCATCCAGGTGTACATGTCAGCCACTTTGCCCTGGACCAGTTCGAATTCGCCGATGGCCTGGCCGAACTGTTTGCGTTCGCGGATGTAGGGAACCACCACGTCCATGGCCGCCTGCATGATGCCCAGCGGGCCGCCGGAGAGCACGAGGCGTTCGTAGTCGAGGCCGCTCATGAGGACCTTGGCGCCGTTGCCGAGGCCACCCATGACGTTTTCCTTGGGCACTTTGGCGTCTTCGAACACCAGCTCACAGGTGTTGGAGCCGCGCATGCCGAGTTTGTCCAGCTTCTGGGCCTGGCTGAATCCCGGGGTGTCACGTTCCACGATAAAGGCGGTGATGCCACGGGGGCCGGCGGCCGGGTCGGTTTTGGCGTAGATAACGTAGACGTTAGCGTCGGGGCCGTTGGTGATCCACATTTTGCTGCCGTTGAGCACGTAGTGGTCGCCGGCGTCTTTGGCGCTGAGTTTCATGGAGACTACGTCGGAACCGGCGTTGGGTTCGGACATGGCCAGGGCGCCGATGTGCTCACCGCTGATGAGCTTGGGCAGGTACTTTTCTTTCTGCTCGTCGGTGCCGTTGCGGTTGATCTGGTTGACGCACAGGTTGGAATGCGCGCCGTAGGACAGGCCAACAGAGGCCGATGCACGGCTGATTTCTTCCATGGCGATCACGTGTGCCAGGTAGCCCATGCCGGAGCCGCCGTAGGCTTCGTCGGCGGTAATACCCAGCAGACCCATGTCACCGAACTTTTTCCACAGGTCGTTGGGAAAGAGGTTTTCACGGTCAATGTCTTCTGCGCGCGGTGCGATGTCTTTTGCGGCAAAGCCGTTGACCTGCTCGCGGAGCATGTCGATCGTTTCACCGAGGCCGAAGTTGAACTCTGAGTATTGTGATTTCATTGTTGGCTACCTTTTGATCTTGTGATCTTCGCAGAGAGTTGGCTGACAAGGTGAGCGGGCAGGGCTTCCGAAACCGTGCGGAGCCATGGATGGCGGAGCCGAGCGTACAGGGATGTATCTACAGCGTGTTTCGGAAGCCCTGCCCGCTTGCCTTGTCATTCCCGTTACTTCTGTTCAAGTGATTCTGGTTCTACTGCCTGTGCCTTGTTCTGTTGACGCTTTTTCTTCTGTAGATCAGCAAGCGCTTCGCGGCATCTTGCCTCTGCCGTATCCATTTCCATTTCCGCCTGGGCAATGTCGTTTTTCTGCTGTTCCAGCTGCGCCCGTTTGCGGGCCAGGGTGTCCAGCATCAGCAGGAGCTGTTTTTCGTTACCGCTGAGGGTTTCGTCCCACAGGTCGAACAGCTCCTTGGTTTCCGCCAGGGAAAAGCCCATGCGCTTGCCGCGCAGGATCAGCTTCAGGCGCACCCGGTCTTTGGAGCTGAAGATGCGGGTCTGTCCGCGCCGGGTGGGGTGGAGCAGGCCCTGATCTTCGTAAAAACGTACGCTTCGCGTCGTGACATCGAACTCCTTCGCGAGCTCACTGATGCTGTAAGTTTTCTTGATGTCCATGGCGGTTTCCTTTTTTAGACTTAGGTTAGATAAAGTTTACGTAAACGTAAAGTATTTTCAGGCTTGAATTAGGGTGGTGAGCAGAAAAATTGTTCAGCGTAAGGTGGAAGTGTCAAAACCAGTCCGTTGCCCTATAGTCATGTGGACAGGATACCAATCCAGAACAACAACATCAGGAGACCTGTATGGCTTCGATCTTTGATCAGGGCCTCGAGCCCACCGATGCAAACCACGCTGCCCTGACACCGCTGGATTTCCTGGTGCGTACCGCCAGTGTGTACCCGGAATATCCGGCCGTGATTCACGGCAAAACCCGCCGTAACTGGCAGGAAACCTATGAACGCTGCCGGCGCCTCTCGTCTGCCCTGGCCTCGAAGGGCGTGGGCAAGGGGGATACGGTGGCGGCGATGCTGCCGAATATCCCGGAAATGCTGGAATGTCATTTTGGTGTTCCCATGCTGGGCGCGGTGCTGAATGCACTGAACACACGCCTGGACGCGAAGACCATCGCCTTCATGCTGGAGCACGGCGAGGCCAAGGTGCTGATTGCAGACCGGGAGTTTGGCGAGGTCATTAATGAGGCGCTTGGCCTGTTGGATAACCCGCCCCAGGTGGTTGATGTTAATGATCCTGAGTTTGCTGGTGGCGGCACTCAGGTGAGTGACCTGGACTACGAGGACTTCCTGGCCGGTGGCGATCCGCAGTTTGACTGGCAGATGCCGGCGGATGAGTGGGATGCCATTTCGCTGTGTTATACCTCCGGTACCACCGGTAATCCGAAAGGGGTGGTGTATCACCATCGCGGGGCCTATGAAAACGCCATGGGCAACCAGGCGGTGTGGTCCATGGGCATGCATCCGGTGTATCTGTGGACGCTACCGATGTTTCACTGCAACGGCTGGTGTTTCCCCTGGACCATTACCGCCTTTGCCGGCACCCACGTGTGCCTGCGCAAGGTAGACCCGGAGAAGATCCTTCAGTTAATCAGTGAACACAAAGTCAGCCATATGTGTGGCGCGCCGATTGTGCTGAATACCCTGCTGGGCGCTTCCGAGGCTTCCAAATCCAGCTTCAGCCATACGGTTCAGGCGATGACCGCTGGGGCTGCGCCGCCGGCCAAGGTTATTGAAGCGATTGAGGGTATGGGTATCCAGGTGACCCATGTCTATGGCCTTACTGAGGTATATGGCCCGGTGACCGTGTGCGCCTGGAAATCCGAATGGGACGAACTTCCGGTGGAAGACCGTGCCCGCATCAAGGCGCGGCAGGGGGTTCGTTACCATACCCTCGCCGGTATGATGGTGGGGGATCCGGACAGCATGGAGGCCGTGCCGAAAGACGGTAAAACCATCGGCGAGATCTTCCTGCGTGGCAACACGGTGATGAAGGGCTACCTGAAAAATCCCAAGGCTACCGAAGAAGCTCTGCGGGGCGGCTGGTTCCATACCGGTGACCTGGCGGTATGGCATCCGGATGGCTACGCAGAAATCAAAGACCGCCTGAAGGACATCATCATCTCCGGTGGCGAGAACATTTCCACCATTGAAGTGGAGGATGTGCTCTACCGTCACCCGGATATTCTCGAAGCTGCTGTGGTGGCCAGGCCTGATGAAAAGTGGGGTGAGACACCCTGCGCCTTCGTCACTCTGAAGCCTGAGGCAGGGGACGTCAGCGAAGAAGATATCATCGCTTTCTGTCGGGAGCGGATGGCAAAGTTCAAGGCACCCAAGACCATTGTGTTCACTGACTTGCCAAAAACCTCCACCGGCAAGATCCAGAAGTTTGTGTTGCGGGACGACGCCAAAAAGCTCTGACCGCAAGCGGTAGATTCCGGGGCCCACAGGAAAGTGGCTCCGGAGTGTCAATTTTTATCAAATTTCCTGCCCGGTTATGTCATGGCGCCCAGGAGGTGACTGAGACAGACTGACCCCATACCAGAATTCGAACTGTTCGCCGGCGAGCCCTGGGCTTTGCCGGTGACGTTGCTATCAGGAGGTAAACATGGAATTTAAGGGTGTACCAGCCATTGTGACCGGCGGTGCTTCAGGCCTTGGCGAAGGCGCAGCCCGCGCTCTGGCAGCTGCAGGCTGCAAGGTTGCCATTTTCGATCTGCAGAAAGAGCAGGGCGAAGCAGTGGCAAAAGATATTGGTGGCGTATTCATCGAGTGTGACGTGTCCTCCGCGGAAAGCGCCGAAGCTGCCGTAAAAGCGGCCCGCGACGCACACGGTTTGTGCGGTATCGCCGTCAACTGTGCCGGCATTGCGCCTGCCGCCAAGATCCTCGGCAAGGAAGGCCCCATGCCGCTGGAGAACTTTAACAAGGTTATCCAGGTCAACCTGATTGGCACCTTCAACATCATGCGCCTGGCTGCCGCCGACATGGCCCAGCGCGAGCCCAACGCCGATGGCGAACGGGGCGTGGTGATCTCCACCGCATCCGTGGCGGCCTTCGAAGGCCAGATCGGCCAGGCCGCCTATAGCGCTTCCAAGGGCGGCGTTGTCGCCATGACCCTTCAGTCCGCGCGGGAACTGGCGCGGGAAGGCATCCGCGTGAACACCATCGCCCCGGGAATCTTCATGACCCCGATGATGGCCGGCATGCCCCAGGAAGTGCAGGACAGCCTGGCCGCCACCCTGCCGTTCCCCAAGCGCCTGGGCAAGGCCGAGGAATTCGGCATGCTGGTGGACCAGATGGTGCGCAACCCGATCCTCAACGGCGAGGTAATCCGCCTCGACAACGCCCTGCGAATGGCGCCCAAGTAACCTGGCGCCCGAGCAAATGAAGGAGACAACCATGACCAGCGTTGTTGATAAAGAAGAACTCGAGATGTTCCGGGAATCCGTCATCAAGGCCCTGGAAACCGAGGTAACACCTCACTACGAAGCCTGGGAAAAATCCGGCATCGTACCCCGGGAACTCTGGAACACCCTGGGCAACGCCGGCATGCTGTGCGTCGACGTACCCGAAGACTGGGGCGGCTGCGGCGCGCCCTTCCTGTACTCCGTGGTGGTAGGCGAAGAAATGGCCCGCATGGGCTTCGGCGCCCTCTCCACCAACGTGATGGTCCACTCCGACATCGTCGCGCCGTACCTCAGCCACATCGGCAACGAAGAACAGCGCCAGTACTGGCTGCCGAAAATGGTCTCCGGCGAAGCCGTCGGCGCCATCGCCATGACCGAACCCGGCGCCGGCAGCGACCTCCAGGCCATCCGCACCAGCGCGGTGAAAGACGGGGACGACTACATCCTCAACGGCTCGAAGACCTTCATCACCAACGGCCAGCACGCCGACATGGTCATCGTCGCCGCTAAAACCGACCCCAAGGCGGGTGCCCGTGGCATCAGCCTGTTCCTGGTAGACACCTCGTTGCCCGGCTACAGCAAAGGCCGCAACCTCGACAAAATCGGCCAGCACTCCGGCGACACCTCGGAATTGTTCTTCTCCGACATGCGTATCCCTGCGTCGGCATTGCTGGGTGAAGAAGGCCAGGGCTTCATGTACCTGATGCGCGAACTCCCCCGCGAACGCCTGGTCATCGGCGCTCTCGGCGTCGCCGCCGCACGCGGCGCCCTGGACCTGACTATCGCCTATTCCCAGGAACGGGAACTGTTCGGCCAGAAACTGGCCCAACTGCAAAACACCCGCTTCGAAATCGCACGCATGGAAACCGACTGCCGTGTGAATCGCGCTTTCGTCGACGAATGCATCGATCTGTATGAGAAAGGCGAACTCGACGCCCCGACAGCTTCCATGGCGAAATACAGCGCCACGGAAATGCAGTGCCGGGTAGCGGATGGTTGTCTGCAGTTGTTCGGCGGTTACGGCTATACCAGCGAGTACCCGATTTCGCGTGCGTTTATCGACGCGAGGGTACAAAGAATCTACGGCGGTACATCCGAGGTGATGAAAGAAATTATTGCCCGGTCTGTCTTGGGTAAAGCATAGCCAAGACGATCATCCGTCTCACAATTTGGGCGCCGGGTGGGTGACCTTCCTCCGGGACCGTCAAAAGCCATGGATGGCTTTTGTCGAGCGTACAGGGACGTATTTACAGCGTGTCCCGGAGGAAGGTCACCCACACGGTCTTGCACCGAAACCAGAGGATTAAAGAAATGAACAGCAACGACGTAGTAATCGCAGGCTCCGCCAGAACCCCCATGGGCGGAATGATGGGCGACCTCAGCACCGTGCGTTCGCCGGACCTGGGCGCCACCTCCATCAAGGCAGCCATCGAAAGAGCCGGCCTGCAACCGGCAGACATCCAGGAAGTCATCATGGGCTGCGTACTGCCCGCCGCCCTCGGCCAGGCGCCTGCACGCCAGGCCTCCCGCGCCTCCGGCATCCCTGATTCAACCGGCTGCACCACCATCAACAAAATGTGCGGCTCCGGCATGCAGGCCGTCATCATGGCCCACGACCAGATCAAGGCCGGCACCAACAGCATCATGATCGCCGGCGGCATGGAAAACATGAGCCAGGCACCCTACCTGCTGCCCAAAGCCCGCGGCGGTTACCGCATGGGCCACGGCCAGGTCATGGACTCCATGTTCCTCGACGGCCTTGAAGACGCCTACGAAGGCGGCCTCATGGGCGTATTCGCCCAGCGCACCGCGGACAAATACGATATCAGCCGCGAAGCCATGGACAACTTTGCCATTGCCTCCCTCAAGCGCTCGCTGGCGGCCATCAAGAACGGCGGCTTCACTGACGAAATCACCCCGGTGACCGTCTCCGGGCGTGGCGGCGACACCGTGGTCGACACCGACGAACAACCGGGCAAAGCCAAACCGGAAAAGATCCCCCAGCTGAAACCGGCCTTCGCCAAAGACGGCTCCGTGACCGCCGCCAACTCCAGTTCCATCAGTGACGGCGCCTCCGCCATGGTGCTGGCCACACGTGAAGAAGCCGAAAAGCGTGGCCTCACACCCCAGGCACGCATAGTGGCTCACGCCACCCATGCCCGCCTGCCGTCCGAGTTCACCCTCGCGCCCATCGGTGCCATCGAAAAGGTACTGAAAAAGGCTGGCTGGAGCCGCGACGACGTGGACCTGTTCGAAATCAACGAAGCCTTTGCAGTGGTCACCCTGGCGGCCATCAACGAGCTTGGTCTGGACGCCGACAAAGTCAACGTCCACGGCGGCGCCTGTGCCCTGGGCCACCCCATCGGCTCCTCCGGCTCGCGCATCATGGTCACCCTGATCAATGCCCTGAAACAGCGTGGCCTCAAGCGCGGTGTGGCATCCCTGTGCATTGGTGGCGGAGAAGGAACTGCGGTAGCGATCGAACTGCTGTAATCGCAGAGTGAACTACTGGTCCTGCTTGCGGTAGGCCAGTGGGCTGAGCCCGGTCCAGTGCTTGAAGGCACGGGAAAAAGCGCCGGGCTCGGCAAATCCCAGCTGTGACGAAATCTCGGACACCGTCAGGTTCTGCCGCGTGAGCATGATCACCGCCTGATCCCGCCGCAGGTTATCCTTGATCTTCTGGTAGGAACTGCCCTCCGCTTTCAGTTTCCGCGACAGGGTATAGGCCGTCATGTGCAGTTGTTCGGCCATCTGCTCCTGGGTGGGTAACCGCTCGTCCTCGACACTCTCCAGAATCTGCCGCACCCGGGTGGTGAGGCTGTCGTCCTCATCTGTCCAGATCAGCAGGTTACGGGGCGACTGCGCGATAAATTCGTCCAGCTCCTCCGGCGTTCGCGTCACCGGCATGTCCAGATAGTTGTGGCTGAAAAACAGGCTGTTGCGGTCGCGATTGAAGAAACACTGGCAGGGAAACACAAAGCGATATTCATCAAAGTGGTGCGGCAGACCGTGCTGAAAGGTGGCATGGCTGAGCACGATCTTGCGGCCAATCAGCCAGCCGACCAGGCGATGCCACACCATCAGCAGCCACTCCACCAGGAAGTTGTCCGGGTCCAGCTCCGGGTGGCGGTGGGTAATGCTCAGTTCCACCTCTTCGCCGCTGGTATCCAGCTCAATCACGATGTCGTCCGAGAACAGCCGGTAACAGCGAATGCTCTGGCGGATCACCTCCTCCAGATTGGCGCTGTGCACCACCAGCGAACCCATCAGATGAAAGTGCCCGACGCGACAGGGCTGCCTGGTGCGGCCCATGAATTCGTCATCGAGTTTGCCCCAGACCAGGCGGAACAGACGTATAAACTGCTCGGTAGGTACCCTCGCCCGTGGTGAGTTAATGAATTCCGGGTCAATGCCGTTATTACGTAGTAGTTCGTCGGAATAGCCGCCCGCCTTCTCAAGGCCGTAAAGGACGGACCTGGCGTAGTGGGAAGAGAAGGTCAGGTTCTTCATCGGGCGTTCATCTCGGGTAGGGCGGCCGGCTGCAAAATCTTACAATTTCAGAGGGGCCGGCATGTTATTGTCGGCCTGTTAAACTTTTCGCAAAGTTCCAGACAGGTTACAAGGTTATGGCCGAGGGCACCAAGCACCCGCAGAAACTGTTGTTGTTCTATCTGACGAGCCATAGGCCTTTTGGCCTGGGCACCCTCAAGATCCGCGAGATCATGCCGTTTGTTCCGCTGACCAAGCTGCCCCACAGCCATTCAGCGGTTGTAGGCACCATGAGTTTCCGGGGCTCGGCGGTACCGGTCATCGACATGGCTGCTGCGGTTGGTTATCAGCCACTGACGCCAGAAGAGCGCAAGACCGCGTCCATTATTGTGACCGACATCCAGCGCAGGGAGATTGGTTTCCTGGTGCGCAGCGTGCGGAAAATCGTCGAGACGGACTGGAAGGATGTGATGCCGCCGCCAAGGAGCCTTGGAGACCGGGCTTTCATCACCGGTTTGGTGACTATCGAGGACCAGATTGTGCAGTTGCTGGATGTGGAACTGCTTCTGGCCCGGGTGTATCCCGAGTCCGTCAATCCCCACGACGTTGTGTTGACAGACGTGCAGCGAGAGACACTGAAGGGCCTGAATATCCTGCTGGTGGACGACTCCCAGGTGGCACGCAAGCAGCTGTCCGATGCTCTGGACAGCAAGGACGTCACCTACTTTGTAACCACCAACGGCCAGGATGCACTGGATCTGATGATCAATGCCAATAGCGATGGCAGGCCCATAGATATCCTGGTGAGTGATATCGAAATGCCAGGGCTGGACGGCTACGAACTCACCTTCAACGTCAGGGACAGCAGCTCCCTCCGGCAGCCTTACATCATTCTTCACACCTCGCTCAACAGCGAAATGAGTGTGAGCTACGCCAAGCAGGTGGGGGCAGACGAAGCCCTGACCAAGTTCGACGCGGAAGAACTGCTGCACGCCATGCTGCGCGGGGCCGACCGGGACTGAGTGTCAGTGTTCTCTGGCAGGCTTTCCCGGGATTGCCGTTGTGCCCTGGCTGTTCCTGCGAAGTGAGCGTTCCAGTCTGCGGTCACTTTCGTTCTGTTCGGATAGCGCCTGCAGGGCGTACTGGATATGATGCCCGGCGAAATGTCTGGCATCATCCGCGCGGCCTTCGATAATAGCCTCAAACAGCAAACGATGCTGTTCCATAAGTTCGCTTCGTGTCTTCCTGTCCCTGGCGTACATGTCTCCGATGTTGGCGACCACGTTGGTTTTCAGCAGGCTGAACAACCCCCGGATGGTGTGCAGCAGAACCACATTGTGGCTGGCTTCGGCAATGGCCAGATGAAACCGCGCGTCGGCTGATCCTTCCTCGCCCAGGTCACTGCTGTTCCCCGATGCATAGCAGGCATGCAGGGTTTCGTATGCGGCTTTCAGGTGCGTCTTATCCACTGCGGTTGCTCGGAGCGCGGCGTAATAGGCGCAGTCTGCTTCCAGGGTTCGTCGGTATTCCAGCAGGTCCCGCTGGGCATCCGGGCGCCCCTCCAGCAGGGCAATCAGCGGGTCAGTAAAGCTTGACCCCAGTGATTCCGCCACAAAGTGGCCGCCGCCCTGGCGGCTGACCAGCAGGCCTTTGGTGGCCAGCCTTTGTACAGCTTCCCGCAATGACGGGCGGGATACGCCAAACCGCTCAGCCAGCGTGCGTTCGGCGGGCAGCCGCTCCCCGGGCTGCAGGGTGCCTTCCAGAATCATGTTCTCCAGTTCCTCGACAATGCTGTCTGCGAGGCGTTTTGGTGCAATCTTACCCATGTTCATTGCGGTCCTGCTCCGGCTGCCTCGACCATTGTCTAGGCATTTTCCTTTGAAGTTGTCGCCAAAGTTCCCTATCTTAATATCCGAAACAGTATAAATTGGTATTACCAATTATCCAAATGTTCCTCTGGTATAATCCAGGAGTTACTGATGTCACCTGACGTCCTCGCAGCGATAAAAGCGCTGGTCCCGGCCACACGGGTTTATGATGACCCACTGTCGACCCTGGCCTATGGCACGGACGCCAGCTTCTACCGGTTGATACCGGCTGTGGTGGTGAAGGTGGAAAGCGAGGATGAAGTGGTCGGGGTGCTGAAGATCGCCAGGCGCTTCTCGGCACCGGTCACCTTCCGGGCCGCAGGCACCAGCCTGTCCGGACAGGCCATCAGCGACTCGATCCTGCTGGTGCTGGGTGATCACTGGAAAGATCATGAGATCCGTAACGGCGGCCGCCAGATCCGACTGCAGCCGGGCATTATCGGGGCTCAGGCCAACGCCTGGCTGGCGCCTTATGGCTACAAGATCGGCCCTGACCCGGCGTCCATCAATGCCTGCAAGATTGGTGGGATTGTTGCCAATAACGCCAGTGGCATGTGCTGCGGTACCGCGCAGAATACCTACAATACCCTCGCCAGCATGCGGCTTGTGCTGGCAGACGGGGCAGTGCTGGACACGGAAGACCACGCCAGTGTGAAGGTCTTCCAGGCCAGCCATGCCAGGCTGCTGAAGGAGCTGGAGCAGTTGGCCGCCGAGACCCGGGCCAACACTGAACTGGCGGACCGTATCCGACATAAGTATCGACTGAAGAACACCACCGGTCTGTCGCTCAATGCGCTGGTGGACTACAGCGACCCGCTGGACATCCTCACCCACCTGATGGTGGGGTCCGAGGGCACCCTGGGCTTTGTAAGCTCGGTCACCTATGACACAGTGCCTGATTATCCCAACAAAGCCACGGCATTGCTGGTGTTCACCGGTGTCGACAGCTGTTGTCGTGCCGCGGCGATACTGCGTTCTCAACCGGTTGACGCGGTAGAGCTGCTCGACCGCCGAAGCCTGCGGTCGGTCCAGGACAAGCCCGGACTCCCTGAATGGATACACGGGCTGTCGGAAGATGCTTGCGCCCTGTTGATTGAAACGCGAGCTGCTGACCAGGCAACGCTTCAGCAGCAACTGGAGAAGATCAGGGCTGCCCTGGCTGATTTTGCAGTGGAAGAAAAAGTGGATTTCACCACGGATGCCAGGGTTTCCGACCAGCTGTGGGCGATCCGCAAGGGTACCTTCCCCGCCGTGGGGGCGGTGCGTCCGACCGGCACCACGGTCATTATCGAAGACGTCACCTTCCCGCTTGACCAGCTCGCTGAGGGGGTAAAACGGCTTCAGGCGCTGTTCGTAAAGCACGGCTATAACAACGCCATCATCTTCGGCCATGCTCTGGAAGGAAATCTTCACTTTGTATTCCCCCAGGGGTTTGATGACCCCGACGAGGTGGCCCGCTACGACGCCTTCATGAAAGATGTCTCGCAACTGGTGGCCGTTGAGTTCGGCGGTTCCCTGAAGGCGGAGCATGGTACCGGCCGCAACATGGCGCCCTTTGTGGAGCTGGAGTGGGGGCACGATGCCTGGCAGCTGATGTGGAAAATCAAACATCTGCTGGACCCGGAAAACCTGCTAAACCCCGACGTGGTCCTGTCCCATGACCCGGATATCCACCTGAAAAACCTGAAGCCCCTGCCCGCCGCCGATCCTTTGATCGACAAGTGCATCGAGTGCGGTTTCTGCGAGCCGGTATGCCCGTCAGAAGGGCTGACCCTGTCGCCGCGCCAGCGTATTGTGATCTGGCGTGATATCCAGGCGAAAAAACGGGCAGGAAAGGACACATCGGAACTGGAAGCCGCCTACCAGTATCAGGGCATCGATACCTGCGCGGCCACGGGTCTGTGTGCCCAGCGCTGCCCGGTGGATATCAACACGGGCGATCTGGTGCGCAAGCTGCGTGCGGAGAAAACCGGCCACCCCGGCACAGCCAATTGGGTGGCGGACCACTTTCAGGCAGTGCTGCGTGGGACACGCTTGGTGCTGACCATGGCTTCCGGGGTGGAAAAACTGCTGGGCGCGCCGAGGCTGGCAAAGCTGAGCGCGGGCCTGAGCAAGGTGTCCGGGCAGCGGCTGCCGCAGTGGGATCCGTCCATGCCGCAACCCATCCGTTTTGTGTCGCCAGCCGAGGCGCCCGATAGTGGCGCACCAAGAGTGGTGTACCTGCCGGCCTGTGTGTCACGGGTCATGGGGCCTGCCAGTGGCGATGCGGAGCAGACGACGCTGCAGGACAAAACCCGTCAGCTACTGGAAAAGGGTGGCTACCAGGTGGTTCATCCCCAGGGGCTGGATGCCCTTTGTTGTGGCCAGCCCTTTGCCTCGAAAGGGTACCCGGAGCAGGCTGATCGCAAGAAGTCTGAGCTGTTACAGGCATTACTCACCGCCACCCGTAACGGCAGGGATCCGGTGTACTGCGATACCAGCCCCTGCACCCTGCAGATTCAGCAAGCGGCCCGCGAGCTGGGGCTGGACCTGTATGACCCGGTGAAATTCATCCGCGAGAAGCTGGTTGATCGCCTGGTGTTCAAGCCTGAAGACACGGCAATTGCGGTGCACGTTACCTGCAGCACCCAGCATCTGGGGGAGTCTCAGGGCCTGATTGATATTGCGCGCCGGTGCAGCACCAATGTGGTTGTTCCCGAGGACATTCACTGCTGCGCCTTCGCCGGTGACAAGGGGTTCAATGTTCCTGAACTGAACAGCCACGCCCTGCGAACGCTGCCCCGTCAGGTGGACGGCTGCACCGAGGGAATCTCAACCAGCCGTACCTGCGAGATCGGCCTGAGTCGCCACGGCGGAATTGACTACCACGGGCTGGTTTACCTGGTAGACCGTGTAACCGAAGCGGCCGCTCACTGATCCGGTTTTTCAACCAGCCTTGCACGGACGCGGGGCAGATGTTCCGGGAACCGTTCCTGAATGAAGGTGATGATGCCTTCGCGGATGGCGCACCGGAGGTTCCAGAGTGCCGTGGAATCAGCGCCACTCATCAACAGGCGGATCTGAATGGTGGTTTCTCCGGAATCCGTGACCTGTACCGTGCTGATGTTCCCGTTCCATTCGGGTGATTGCTCCAGCAATCTGTGGAATTCCTTCCGCAGGGGTTCAATGGGCATGGAGTAGTCGACGTTGATGAATACCGTCCCCGCCAGCTCAGTGTCGTTTCTAGACCAGTTCTGGAAAGGGTTCTCGATAAACCATTGCAATGGCACAACCAGTCGCCGCAGGTCCCAGACCCTCAGCACTACGTAGGTGGCCGTGACTTCCTCCACCCAGCACCACTCGCCCTGGACGTAAAGTACGTCGTCTATGCGGAAAGGCTGGGTTAGCGCGATCTGCATGCCGGCCAGCAGGTTACCGAGTACCGGTTTGGCGGCAAAGCCCAGGATGATGCCACCAATACCGGCCGAGGCCAGCAGGCTGCTGCCCAGGTGACGAACCGGTTCAAAGGTCACCAGCGCTGCCCCCAACCCGACAATGACAATGAGGACGTTCAGCACCCTCACCAGAAAACGTGTCTGGGTTTCCACCTTGCGGGCACGTTTCCACTGTCCTTCCAGCACCGGGTTCAATGCGACAATGACATTGCCGATGGCGGATGTGCACCGGACCAGAGCCCAGGTGACTGCAACAATCAACGCCAGGGTTGCGCCGTGCTGAATATGGCTCAGGAACGGCAGGTCAGGAGGCGCTGTTTCCAGAACTCCGTTGAGGACCAGAAGCGCAATGACAAATCCCAGTGCGGTGGCGGAAGCATCGAGAAACAGCCGGGGAACGGTTTTGCTGCGGGTGATGTGTTGAATGAATTTCAGCACACCCTGGTAAAGGATGAAGGTGAAGACGGCGGAGAGCAGGGCCGTAACACCAGGCCGAAACCAGCCTTCAAGGCCTGCCCGTAGTGCGTTCAGAGTGTCAAAGTCAGTCATGGGAGATCGGCATTGGGTCAGCGGGTGAGTCAGTCTGTGAGTGCGGTCAGTTTAAACTGCTTTTCAAGAGCGTGATATGGTTGCCGCCTGTTCAATGACACCGACATTCGTTTATGAAACTGATCCTGAGCCGGAAAGGCTTCGACTCATCCGCCGGCGGCTGCCCAAGCCCGGTGTTTCCCGACCGGTCGTTCTACACTCTCCCGATTCCGGATCCCCGTTCCCGGATTGCCTACAGGGATCTCCATTATCAGGGCCTGAACGTTGGCAGCCTGGTCGCCAGCCTGACCGGAAACCGGCGTGGTGGAACCCGAAAAGCCCATCTGGACCCCGACCTGATAGCCGACGTATATCCCCGGGATGATGGCTGGCGGCCCTGTCTGGGTCAGGCCGGTGCCGCCCAGGGACATCTCCGCAAGCAGCGGGTTGGTGTCGGTGACCTGTTCCTTTTCTTTGGCCTGTTCCGTGATGTGGAAAAGCGGGGCAGAGCCTGGCGATTTGTACAGCAGGCCCGCCCGTTTCATGCGCTTTGGGGCTGGCTTCAGGTGGGCGAGGTACACCGGATCGATGACCTCTCGGAAGAGGACTTGCCCTGGGCTCGCTACCATCCGCATTTTCATGGGCACGAGGATGGCAGTAATACCCTGTATGTGGCCTCTGAGCAGCTGCGTCTCGACGGACAGCCATTGGGTCTTCCAGGCGCGGGTGTGTTTGCCAGCATGCAGGATCATCTTCGGCTGACGTCTGCGGATGCCGCCTCCACAACGCAATGGCGTTTGCCGGCGTGTTTTTTCCCCGAGTCGGCGGAAACAGCGATGAGTTTTCACAGTAACCTTGCCCGCTGGTCCCTGGATGGGGATCATTGCCTGCTTCGGAGCGCGTCCCGGGGGCAGGAATTCGTACTGGATACTATAACTTATCCTGGAGTGGTTTCCTGGTTGAGGGGGATTTTATGAGAGTGATGCTTCTGGGTGCTACCGGCCTGACCGGTGGCAAGGTACTGCAAGGCCTGCTGGACAGTAACCATGTGTCGTCGGTGGTTACGCCTGTGCGTCGTACACTTGCGCTGAGCCATGAAAAACTCGAGCAGCACGAGATCGATTTTGATCGCATCCATGAACACGGCGAACTGTTCCTGGTGGATGCCATCATCTGTTGCCTGGGTACGACACTGAAGAAGGCCGGTTCCCGGGAGCAGTTCCGCAAAGTGGATTACGGCTATCCACTGAAAGCGGCGCAGCTCGGTCGCGCAAACGGCGCGAAGGCGTTTTTACTGATGTCGGCCATTGCCGCTTCGTCGTCGTCCACGGTGTTCTACAACCGCGTGAAAGGGGAACTCGAGGACGGCGTAAAGGCGTTGGGCTATCCTTACCTTGCTATATATCAGCCCAGCCTGCTGCTGGGTGACAGGCAGGAACGTCGCACTGCCGAAGCCCTGGGAATGAAAGCCATGCCCCTTATTAACCGGGCGCTGCTGGGTCCGCTGGAAAGATTCCGGGCCATAGAAGCGGATACCGTGGCAAGGGCAATGGTGAATGAGGTAAGCGCGCTTGCCCGGGAGACTCCGCCCAAACCGGTGGTTCGGGTCTATGAGTACCCGGACATAGTGGCGCTGGCGAAAGCGTGATCAGGAGGAACAATGGAGTACATCGGACCTGTCAGCAGTGCGGTTATGGCTTTGATCTGGGTGGTCTACTTCCAGGTGTTCTTTATCCAGTATCAGCGCAATAACCGCCCCTATCTGGTAATCCACCACGCCCAGAACGAGAATCCCGACGCCTTGTGCCTGCTGGTGAATATGGGCAAGGAAACCGTTCACGTGCAGTGTGTTCAGGTGGTGCTGCATACACGGGCTGGTGAAGAGAAAACGCTGACAGTGACCGAGTATCGCCGGGTTGGCGCAGACGACAGCAACGTCCACCAGGTGTTACGGCAGGGGCCATTGCAGCCCGGCGGCTACCTGGTGCTGGGCTCGTTTCGCAATATTATCCTGGGCCGTCGAAGCGAGGAGAGCGACAGCGACTATCTGTTCGAGGACATCGTGGCGGTAGAAATCCGTGCTGCCGTGGTTCATGGCCCAAGCCGGTATCCGGTTGGCGTGCGCCGGCGTTTCCGGCTGGAGCACGAAGGAGGGCCGGAAATATATCCCCGGAACATTCACAGTGAACAGCTCACCCGCCGCAAAGACCGGCACGAAGTCCGTCGCTGGCTTGAGTCAGAACTCAGCCCGGAGAGAAAGGGACAGTCAGAGTCTGACAGTTCGGATCAGTCAAAGTAGCCTGTTTGCCAGGCCATGAAATAGCCGCTCCCTTCTATCGTCTGAGAGTAACCCATTCCAATGTTTGGGCTGATGGTGACAGTCACCAGTTGGGCAGTTTGCAATTTGTTCTTGAATAATTCGAGCGCTCGTTCTATTTTGGAACAAGGAGGTCCAAACATGAACAATTCGAATAACACGAACCTTGGCAGCGCAAACAGGTCGCTGAGTCTGGCCGGCAAGACTGTACTGGTTACAGGAGCTGCTGGTGGCCTTGGACGCAGCTTTACCCGGTGCGTGCTTGAAGCCGGTGCGACGGTCATTGCCAGTGGCCGCCGCCGAGAGGTACTGGAATCCCTCAAGACCGACCTTCCCGAATATGCTGATCGGATCCATGTTGTCACCATGGATGTTACCGACGAGGCCAGTGTCTGCGAAGCGTTCGATACCATGGCCGACGCCATCGCCATCCCGGATGTAGTGGTTTCCAATGCCGGAGTGGCAACCAGCAAGAAGGCCCTGGATCTGACCGTTTTGGAATGGGACCGGGTGGTCGACACCAATCTCAAGGGCTGCTGGCTAGTGTGCAATGAAGCCGCCCGCCGCCTCTCCGCGATCAATCAGGGCGGCAGTATCATCATGATTTCTTCCATTCTTGGTCATCGCGTGGCCGGTAACGTGGCGCCCTATGCTGCCGCCAAGGCTGGCGTCGAGCAGCTGACCCGCGCCCTTGCCTTGGAATGGGCCCGTTTCGGTATCCGTGTCAACGCGCTAGCGCCGGGGTACATCGAAACCGATCTGAACCGTGATTTCTTTGCCAGTGAACCCGGCCAAAAAATGATCCGCCGTATACCTCAGCGCCGTCTTGGCCAGGCTGGGGATCTGAGTGGCCCGTTGTTGCTATTGGCCTCAGACCTTTCCGACTACATGACCGGCAGCACCCTTGTGGTGGATGGCGGCCATCTTCAATCCTCGCTTTAAGGAGCAAGCTGTGGACTTCAATCTTAGCCCCGGGAACGAGTCGTACCGAAAACGCATCAAGGACTTTGTGGAACAGGAGTTGTTGCCTCTGGAGCAGAACCCGGAGGCCTATGATGAACATGAGAACATTGCGCGCGACTGCCTCGATCAGATGCGTGCCAAGGCAAAACAGCAGGGCTTGTGGTGCCTGCAGATTCCTGAGCATCTGGGCGGTCAGGGGCTCGACATTTCCGGTATGGCGGCCTGCTACGAAGAGATGAACCGGTCGATATTCGGGCCGGTGGTGTTCAATTCCGCGGCGCCGGACGACGGAAACATGATCGTGCTGGCGAAGGTGGCGACAGAAGCTCAGCAGGAGCGCTGGCTCAAGCCCATCGTGGAGGGAAAAGTAAGTTCAGCGTTTGTGATGACCGAACCACCTCCCGGCTGTGGCTCGGATCCCGGCATGATGCAGACTACTGCTACGCGCAAGGGCGACGGGTGGGTTATACACGGCCACAAGCATTACATTACCGGCGCCGCCGAAGCGTCGCATTTTATTCTGATTGCACGGACTTCCGACGATACCCGCAAGGGCCTGAGCGCCTTCCTGTTCCACAAGGATGATCCAGGCTGGGAAATCATCCGGCGGATTCCGATCATGGGGCCGGAAGAACACGGCGGCCATTGCGAGCTCCGGTTCGATGGCCTGGAAATCCCAGACGAGAACCGGTTGATGGAAGTTGGCGATGGCCTCAAGCTCACCCAGATCCGCCTCGGTACGGCCCGTCTTACCCACTGCATGCGCTGGCTGGGCCTGGCCCGTCGTTCCCTGGAGATTGCCACCGAGTATGTCAATAACCGGGAATCCTTCGGTCAGTCCCTGGCCCAGCGCGAAGGTGTGCAATGGCTACTGGGCGAGGCGGCCATGGAGATCCAGGTCGGCCGGCTGCTTACCATGCATGCCGCATGGAAGCTGGACCAGGGTGACTTTGCCCGCAAGGAAGTTTCCATGGCCAAGGTTGCTGTGGCCGACACCCTGCACAAGGCGGTGGATACGGCCATCCAGCTTTGCGGTGCGCGGGGCTATTCCAAGGATACCCCTCTGGAGTGGATCTACCGTTATGCCCGCCAGGCGAGACTGGTGGATGGTGCCTCGGAAATACACAAGATGGTGTTCTCGAAGACCTTGCTGGCGGAGCGTACCGATTTCTGGCATTGGGGAGTGAAGGCGTAATGGCCGCGCTTGCCGACACCTTCAGCACGTTCGTTGCCCGGCAAACCGGTGCCCGGGCTGCGCGGGTTATCGAGTTCGACAAGCTCTCCGGCGGCGCCATCCAGGATAACTTCGGATTGACGCTGGAACTGGAGGGCGGCAGCCGGCCAGGCCGGCAGGAATTTGTGGTCCGGCAGGATGCCCCTTCGGGTGTCGCAGAAAGCCTGTCCAGGCCCGAGGAATTCCGGGTTCTTCAGGCGGCGTTCAGGGCCGGGGTAACCGCACCGGAGCCGCTCTGGCTGTGTGAGGACCCAGAGGTCAGCGGGCAGGTGTTCTACGTCATGACCCGGGCAGCGGGGAGCGCGTCTCCCCGCAAACTGGTCAAGGCGGATTTCTCCGAAGAGCAGCGTCGGAACATTGTGCGCCGGCTGGGCGCTGAGCTCGCCAGGTTGCACACAGTGCGGCCACCGCAGGCTTCGCTGGAGTTCCTGGTGATGCCCGATCCGAACAATCCGGCCCTGAGCCGGGTAGCGCTGTACCGCCGCTATCTGAAAGAAATCGGTGAACCTCATCCGGTATTGGAGTGGGCGCTGAACTGGTTAGAGGATCATGCGCCGGAACCGGGGCCGACGGTGCTTTGCCACTGTGACTTCCGGACCGGTAACTACATGATGGACGGTGATGAGCTGACCGCTGTCCTGGACTGGGAGTTTACCGCCTGGAGCGATCCTTGTGAGGACCTGGGCTGGCTCTGTAGTCGCAGCTGGCGGTTCGGAGTCGATGACCGGGAAGTTGGCGGGATCGGAGACAGGCAGGATCTTTTGGACGGCTACCGGGAAGCAAGCGGCGTCGACCTTGATCCGGCGACGGTCAGCTACTGGGAAGTCATGGCGCTGGTGCGTTGGGCGATGATTGCGTTGCAGCAGGCGCGCAGACACATGTCTGGTGAACAGCGTTCGCTGGAACTGGCGCTGACTGGTCGCATGGTGGCGCAGATGGAGCTGGACCTGCTGAACCAGGTTCAGGAACTGGAGGATGGGCAATGATCAATCAACCAGAAACCCGGGATCTACTTGCCGAGGCTCGCCAGGTGTTGCTGGAATCAGTGGCCCCGGAGCTTGCCGGGGAACACAAATACCAGGCACTCATGATTGCCAATGCCATGGGCATGGCCATCCGGGAGCTTGAGCAGCGCGAGCAGGGCCAGCCAGAGCAGACCGACCGGGCCGTGCGGGCATACCTTTCAGAGCAATCCGTTGATGAAACGGCTGCTGAAGCAGAGGCGAACCTTGCCCGGGCTATTCGCGAGCGTCGCCTGGATGGAACTGATCCGGCTCTGCGTTCTGTGCTCCGTACCCTCACCGAGTCCCGGTTGCTGATCAATAACCCTGGCTATCTGAAACGGTGAACCATGAATAAGTACAACAGCCTCGACAAGACAGCCGCCAATCACTCTGCCCTGACGCCTCTGAACTTGCTGCGGCGCTCGGCACTGGTTTTTCCCGACAAGCCGGCGGTTATCGATGACGACCGAACGTTGTCTTACCGGCAGCTCTACCAGCGCTGTTGCCAGATGGGCGATGCGCTTCGTCGCCGCGGCATTAACTCCGGCGATACGGTGGCCATCTTGTGTCCCAACAGCCATGAAATGCTCGAATCTCATTATTCCGCGCCCATGTCCGGTGCGGTGCTCAATTCAATCAATATCCGCCTCGATGCGGCAACGTTGACCTTCATTCTGAGCCATGGTGAAGCCAGGGTTCTGTTCTACGACACCCAGTGGGAGAACCAGGTCAGGGCTGCCATAGCCGAGCTGGAGGCGCCGCCGCTGCTGGTGTCCATCGAACGCAAGGCAGGGGCTAGCGAAGGCCTGGCGGACCTGGACTACGAGAGCCTGCTGGCGGAGGGCGACCCCGAAGCTGACTGGCAAGCTCCCTCCGACGAATGGACCGCCATTTCACTGAATTACACCTCCGGTACCACCGGCAATCCGAAAGGCGTGGTCTACCATCATCGGGGTGCCTACCTGGCGGCCATGACTAACGCCATGGTGTTCAATATGACCGCCGAGACGGTCTACCTGTGGACCCTGCCGATGTTCCATTGCAACGGCTGGGCCTACACCTGGGCGATCACGGCCGTAGGCGGCACCCACGTTTGCCTGCGGGAGGTGGACGCCATGGAAATCTACCGCCGGATCGAGGATTACGGAGTCACCCACATGTGCGGCGCGCCGGTGGTGGTGAACATGCTGCTACAGGAGCTGGGGCGCAAGGGCCTGAAGCTTTCCCGCCCGGCCCACTTTGCCCTGGGTGGCGCAGCGCCCCCCAGCAGCGTGATTCGCAAGGCAGAGGAAATCGGTTTCCGGATTACCCATCTGTATGGCCTGACTGAAACCTTCGGTCCTTCAACTTTGTGCGTGCCCCAGCCGGAATGGCAGCAGCTGTCGCTGGAAGAACGGGCAGTGAAAATGTCCCGTCAGGGTGTCCCCACCCACGGCCTGGACGAGGTCGCGGTAATGGATACCGTCAGCGGCAAAATGGTACCTGCCGACGGCAAGACCATGGGCGAGATCTGTATCCGTGGCAATACCGTGATGAAGGGTTACCTGAAGAATGCGGAGGCCACGCAGAAGGCGTTCAGCGACGGCTGGTTCCACACCGGGGACCTGGCCGTTATGCACCCGGATCACTATGTTGAAATCCGGGACCGGGCCAAGGACGTGATTATCTCCGGCGGCGAAAACATATCAAGCCTTGAAGTAGAGGAGGTCCTTTACCGACACCCGAAAGTCTCCGAGGCGGCGGTGGTGGCAATGGCCGATGAAGTGTGGGGCGAAGTGCCCTGCGCCTTTGTGAATCCGGTCGACGATGGTGAGGAACTCTCGGCCGAGGAGATTATCACTTTTTGCCGGGATCACATGGCGCACTTCAAGGCGCCGAGGAAAGTGGTGCTTGGCGAGCTTCCCAAGACTGCCACCGGCAAGATCCGCAAAAACATTCTGCGGGACTCTCTGTTTTGATGACCGGGCTGTCCCGATGACTGGGCTGACCATGGTCAGCAGGAGGTTGCGATAACGCATATAACGCATTCAGAAAAACGAAACCGGCCCTGATTCAGCGGGCTCACAAGTTCCAGTGACAACAAAGACAAGAACACAGGAGCAATACCATGAAAAAAATGAGCATCAGAAATCTTCTGGTTGCGATGACCGCAACCGCGACGCTTGGTACCGCCGGTACCAGCTATGCCGAGGATCCGATCCGGATCGGGGGGCTCTACATTCTCTCCGGCAGTGCTGCCACATACGGCGAGTTTGCCCAGAGAGGCATTAACCTGGCAGTGGATGAAATTAACGACTCTGGTGGCATCCTGGGTCGACAGGTAGAAATGATCTATGAGGACACCCAGGGAAAGGCTTCGGTGGCCATCCAGGCCGCGCGCAAGCTAGTCTACTCGGAGAGTGCGGACGCTCTCGTGGGGCTCGACAGCTCGGGCGTTGCCCAGGGTATGGTTCCGACCATGCCGGAGCTGCAGAAACCCCTGATCATAACCCACGCCGCCACGCCGGATGTCACTGGCAAACTGTGTAATGCATTTACCTACCGCATCAGTGTAAACGTGGCCCAGAACATGAAGGCCGCCGCCATGGTGGCTGCAGAAACCGATGCCACTAAAACCGATGCCACTAATTGGACCACCATCGGTCCGGACTATGCGTTCGGTCATCAGTCCTGGGAGTTCTTCGGTAACTATCTCAAAGAGATCAATCCGGATGTGAACCTGATGTCGGAGACCAACTTCCCGCGCTTTGGTGCCGAGGATTTCACTCCGTTCATTGACCGGGTAATGGACTCTGACGCCGAGGGCGTTCTGATCTCCGTCTGGGGTGGTGACCTGGTCAACTTTATCCGCCAGGCCAATAACCGTGGTTTCTTCGAAGAGGACCTGGAGGTGATGTTCACAGTGGGCGCCGCGACTGAAGTACTGACCGCCCTGGGCGAAGAAATGCCTGAGGGAGTGCATCTGTCTACCCGTTACTGGTACGAAGCCTACGACAACGACACTAATGACCGCTTTGTGAAAGCCTACCTTGACGCCTACGGCAACCCGCCGAGCTACAACGCTGAGGGTGCGTATGCCGCCATCTACGCCTACAAACAGGCGATGGAAGCGGCCGGTACCACCGATGGTCCTGCCGTTGCCAAGGCGCTGAGCGGCATGAGTATGGAAGCCCCGAACGGAACGGTTACTTTCCGTGCAGGCGATAATCAGGCCATGGTGAGCCCGAACTGGGGTGTTTCCGGCCCTATGCATCCGGAGCATGGCATCCGCACGCTAACCAACCTGCAGATCTTTGACGGCGAAGAAGTAGCCCGCACTATCGAAGCGACCGGCTGCAAGCTCTGAATTGACTGTTGTTCTTTTGCTTGCCGTGGCGCCCTCCGGGGCGCCGCGAATCCGGCCCTAACGTAATGAGGTAATCCATGTCTGGCATCGGAGCGGCGTTGCTGAACAGTCTCGATATCGGGCTGCTGCTGTTCATTATCGCAGTGGGTCTGAATATCGTGTTCGGTGTACTGAACATCATCAACTTTGCCCACGGGGCACTCTACATGCTGGGGGCCTATCTGGCCTTCACACTGATCAATATAGCGGGTATGCCCTTCGGGGCGGCCCTGATCCTGGCGCCAATCGGCGTCGCTATCCTTGCAGTCATCATCGACCGGGTACTGCTGCGCTTTATCTATTCCCGTGACGTGGCAGACAGCCTGCTGCTGACTTTCGCTATCCTGCTGATCATCAACGAGAGTGTGAGGATGATCTGGGGTAGCGGCATCCATGTGGTCCAGCCGCCGGATTTGCTGTCAGGTTCGGTGAGCCTGTTGGGCAGTTCTGTTGCCACCTACAGCCTGTTTGTGATCGTCATCGGCCTGTTGCTGCTGGCCGGTCTCTGGTACCTGTTCAACCGCACCCGCGTTGGCCGCATCATGCGGGCGGCCGCCCTGGACCGGGACATGGCCGAGGCGCTGTGCATCAACACCCGGATGGTGGTGACCGGTGTGTTTGCCTTTGGTGCCTGGCTGGCCGCTGTCGGTGGTGTCATGGCAGCACCCATGCGGGCACTTGACCCCGGCATGGGGGACAAGATCATTATCGAGTCATTTATCGTGGTGGTGATCGGGGGGCTGGGCAGCTTCCCGGGCGCCTTGCTCGGAGCCATCATCCTGGGACTGATTCACGGCTTCGGTGGCCGCTACCTGCCGGAAGTGAACCTGTTATTGCCGTTCGTGGGCATGGCGCTGGTTCTGTTGTTCAAACCAAACGGCATTATGGGCAAGGGGGCAAATGCATGAAGACCAAGGTTCTGATGGCCATTCTGGCTGTGGTGATTGCCGGGCTGATTGCTGTGCCCTGGATTGCTTCCTATTTCTACGTGTTTATCTTTACCGAAATCCTGATCCTCGGCCTGTTCGCGGCCAGCTTCAACCTGATTTTCGGTTATACCGGCATGCTGAGCTTCGGGCATGCGGCATTCTTCGGTATTGGCGCCTACGCCACAGCCCTGGTACTTATCCACCTTGAGTGGCCTTTCCTGGCCTGCCTGTTGGTCTCCATGGGGGCGTCCGCACTGCTGGCGCTGATGATCGGCTTCCTGAGCGTCCGGCTCAATGAGGTGTACTTTGCCATGCTGACACTGGCCTTTGGCATGATGGTCTTTGCCATCGCCTACCAGTGGCGCTCGGTGACCAACGGCAGTGACGGCCTTGCCGGGTTTACCCTGGGCTCCTTCGGGCTCGGCCTCGATCTGACCCTGGCCAACCCGTCGGTCTATTACCATGTGGTGCTTGGAATAGTGGCCATTGCCGCGATAGTGCTTTACGTGATCTGCCGCAGTTCTTTCGGCATGATCCTCAAGGCCATCCGCCAGAATCCCGAGCGGGTCTCGTTCGCCGGGCTGAATGTGCGTACTTACCGTCTGGTGGCTTTCGTTATTGCCGGCATTTTCGCAGGTCTGGCCGGTGGTCTGATCGCCCCGTTCCTGCGTGTGGCGAGCCCGGAGCTCCTGCACTGGTCCATGTCCGCCGAACCGATTCTGATGGCCATTCTCGGTGGCACCGGGTTTTTCCTGGGGCCATTCATCGGGTCCGCGGCGTTCGTATTGCTGGAAACCTGGATCACTACTTATACCGAGTCCTGGATGCTGGTTCTGGGCATCATCCTGGCGTTAATGGTGATCTTCTTCCGCAAGGGTCTGCTGGGCACCGCCATTGACTGGTGGATGGAGGTGAAGAAATGAGTAACCCGGTCCTTACCATTGCCAACCTGACCAAGCGTTTTGGTGGAGTCACTGCAGTCTCCGATATCAACCTGGAAGTTATGCCCAAGGAAACCATCGCTATCATCGGTCCCAACGGTGCCGGGAAAACCACCTTTTACAACATGGTTTCCGGCCGGATGCAGCCGACTGAGGGCAAGATCATGCTGGACGGCAAAGATATCACCGGCCTGCCACCCCACAAGATCAGCCGCCTGGGAGTATCCCGCTCGTTCCAGATCAATAACATCTTCCCGGAGATGACGGTGCAGGAGAACGTGGAAGTCGTGCTGTCGGCCTATCATGGCCACAGCCGCAAGCTGTTCAATATTGCCTCCCGTAATACCGGAATCCAGCAGGAGGCGGTCGATTTTCTGAAGCGTCTGGGCATCGACAGCCTGAAGGAGCAGCGCGCGGAAGTCATCAGTTACGGCGACAAACGATTGCTGGAAATTGCTATGGTGCTGGCAACACAACCTAAACTGGTGCTGCTGGATGAACCCACAGCCGGCATGACCCCCGATGAAACCCGGCGCACCACCCGGCTGATCAAGAAGCTTGCAGACAGCGGTGACTACACATTCATGATCACCGAGCACGATATGGACGTTGTCTTCAACCTGGCGGACCGAATTCTGGTCATGCACCGTGGTGAAAAGCTGTTTGCCGGTTCACCCGAGGAAGTGAAGAACGATCCGGAGGTTCGTGTTGCGTACCTGGGAGAGGAAGACGACGAAGCGGTCGAGGAGGCCAAACCATGATTCTTGATGTTCGCAATATCCAGACGTTTTATGGTGAGAGCCAGGCGCTCCAGGGTGTTACCCTTCAGCTCGAAGCGGGTGAGACAGTTTGCATTCTCGGCAGGAACGGCGCGGGAAAGAGCACCACCCTGAAAAGTATCATGGGCCTGACGCCTCCGCGATCCGGTGAGGTCATCTATGACGGCAAGCCCGTCCAGGGCTGGCCGGCCCACCGGATTGCTCGCGCAGGCATCGGTTATGTACCAGAAGACCGCCGGATCTTTCCCGGGCTGACAGTGCGGGATAACCTGGATGTGGCCTCTTATCAACGCAAGGGCAGTAACGCCCGCTGGACGGTGGATGGCATCCTGAAGAAATACGAGATGCTTGGCGAACGGGCGGACCAGGACGGTGCCACCCTCTCCGGTGGCCAGCAGCAGATGCTGGCGGTGGCGCGCTCCCTGATGATCCAGCCACGGCTGTTGTTGCTGGACGAGCCCAATGAAGGTCTGGCCCCGGTTATCGTTCAGCAGATTGGTGAGCTGATTGATGACCTGAGTCAGACCACAACTATCCTGTTCACCGACCAGAGCGTGCGTTTCGCTCTCAAGCATGCCCAGAGAGCCTACATACTGGAAAAGGGCCAAGTGGTGCACGAGGCGAGCAGTGATGAACTGCGGGCTGACCAGGCCACCCAGGACCGGTTCCTGTCGGTGGCATGATCTGACGTATAATCCCCGCCGCAGGAGCAGAAAGGCGTGGTACCAATGATTGAAAATTATGAGGCATTCCGTGACGAATTGAGCATGTCCAAGGAGGACGTGGTCCGTGAGGTCTACCGCCAGAACAAGGACAGGATCAGCATCAAGAAAGAGGCGACGGCGGTCAAGAACCTGATCCGGGTCATCGAATCAACGTTGAGACTGGCCAACTCCAAGGGCTTCCATGCGATGACCCTGAGAGACCTGTGTGCGGACTCGGGCATGAGCATGGGGGGGCTGTATGCCTACATTCGCAACAAGGACGACTTGATCCACCTGATCCAGAGCCATGGATTCACCATTACCCGCCGTACCTTGCTGCACTACACTGGCGAGGTGGATGATGTCCGTGACAAGCTGTTTTCTGCGATCAAGGCGCACCTGTACCTGAGCGAGCTCATGCGGGCCTGGTTCTATTTCTCCTACATGGAGGCGAAGAGCCTGCCGGCGCCGGAAAAACGCGATGCGGTGGCCATCGAGCTGGAGATCGAGGATATCTTCCTGAGCGTCATTGAGGACGGCATAAAGGCAGGGGTGTACCGGCCAAGGAACGCCCGCCTTGTAGCTTCAATGATCAAGGCCCTGTTGCAGGACTGGTACCTGAAGCGCAGAAAATACCGTGACCAGAATGTTGCCGTTGATGACTATGCGGCGTTTGTCAGAGATGTGATTGAAAGCTATCTGCTCTGAAGACGTCAGTTCCTTTTTTTGAGGATCGAGAGGACTGTAATGACTGTAGGATTGACGAACCCGGAACTCTTGCGCGAAAGCGCGTACATGAACGGCGAATGGGTCCAGGCGCGTTCGGGTAACCAATTGCCGGTAACCAATCCGGCCAATGGCGAACACCTGGCAAATGTGCCGGACATGAGCGCAGAGGATACCCGGCTTGCCATCGGAGCGGCTGAGGCCGCGTGGCCGGAATGGCGTTCACGCCCGGCCAAGGAGCGCGCCGGCGTTCTGCGCCGTTGGTTCGACCTGGTGATGCAACATCAGGAAGACCTGGCCAGACTGATGACGGCGGAGCAGGGCAAGCCGCTGGCGGAAGCACGCGGTGAGGTAGGCTACGGCGCAAGCTTTATCGAGTGGTTCGCAGAGGAAGCAAAACGCGCCTATGGTGATGTGATCCCGGGCCATGGCAGGGATAAGCGAATTGTAGTGATCAAGCAGCCAATCGGGGTAGTGGCGGCGATCACGCCCTGGAATTTTCCGGTGGCAATGATCACCCGCAAGGTGGCCCCGGCTCTCGCCGCCGGCTGCCCGGTGGTGGTTAAGCCTGCAGAGGATACCCCGCTGTGTGCCCTTGCCCTGGCGGTGCTGGCAGAGGAGGCCGGTGTCCCCCCGGGTGTCCTCAATATCATTACATGCTCAAAGGATCGGGCCCCAGAGGTGGGCAAGGAGTTGACCACCAATCCGGTTGTTCGCAAGGTGTCTTTCACCGGTTCTACCCCAGTGGGTAAACTGCTGATGCGCCAGGCCAGCGGCACCGTCAAGAAAGTGAGTCTGGAGCTGGGTGGTAATGCCCCGTTTATCGTGTTCGACGATGCCGATCTTGATGCCGCGGTAACCGGACTGATGGCCTCCAAGTATCGGAATACCGGGCAGACCTGTGTCTGCGCCAACCGCATCTATGTTCAGTCCGGTGTGTATGACCAGTTTGTTGAAAAGCTCAAAGCAGCGGTCGCTAAACTGGTGGTGGGCGCTGGTCTTGAAGGCGAGACTCAACAGGGCCCGCTAATCAACCAGGCGGCCCTGAATAAGGTCAAGCGACACATCGCTGATGCCACCGGCAAGGGCGCCAGGGTAGTCCTGGGGGGCAATGCACACACGCTGGGTGGCACCTTCTTCGAACCAACCATCCTCACTGATGTCACTCAGGATATGCTGGTGGCCAGTGAGGAGACGTTTGGGCCGGTGGCACCGCTGTTCCGGTTTGATACCGAGGAACAGGCAATCGCCATGGCCAACGACTCGGAATTCGGTCTGGCCGCCTACTTCTACAGCAATGATATCCGACGCATCTGGCATGTCGCTGAGGCCCTTGAAACGGGCATGATCGGTATCAACGACGGAATCATTTCCACCGAGACCGCCCCCTTTGGTGGCGTCAAGGAAAGCGGCCTCGGCCGGGAAGGCTCCCGATATGGCCTGGATGAGTTTATGGAACTCAAATATCTGTGTCTGGGCGGCATGCGCTAAGCCCTTGTTGGCAAGGAGAGTCGAATGGCAGGCCCCCTGTCCCATCTGCGCATCCTTGATCTTTCCAGGGTCCTGGCCGGCCCCTGGGCAGGCCAGCTTCTCGGCGATCTGGGTGCGGAGGTCATCAAGATCGAGCGCCCGGGAACCGGTGACGATACCCGCTTCTGGGGACCGCCCTATCTTAAGGGTGCTGATGGCAGCGCCGAACTCTCCGCCTACTTTCTGAGCGCCAACCGGAACAAGCAGTCCCTGGCGGTCGATATCGCCCATCCGGAAGGCCAGGCACTGGTCCGCAAGCTGGTGGCCGAATCGGATGTGGTGCTGGAAAACTTCAAGGTCGGCGGTCTCAAGCGCTATGGCCTGGATTACGACAGTCTGAAACGCGTCAATCCCAAACTTATTTACTGTTCAATCACCGGATTTGGCCAGGATGGCCCTTACGCGAATCGGCCCGGCTATGATTTCCTGATTCAGGCCATGGGAGGGTTGATGAGTATCACGGGGCAGCCGGACAGCGAGCCTGGCGCGGGGCCGACGAAGGTGGGGGTGGCCCTGACTGACATCATGACCGGGCTGTACGCCACCATCGGCGTACTCGCCGCTCTCAGCCACCGGGACCGGACCGGGGAAGGCCAATATGTGGAGGCCGCGCTGCTGGATGTGCAGGTGGCCTGCCTGGCCAACCAGGCCATGAATTATCTGACAACGGGTAAGGCCCCAACAAGGATGGGGAACGCTCATCCCAATATCGTGCCTTATCAGGACTTTCCCACGGCCGACGGCAATATGGTACTGACGATTGGCAATGATCAGCAGTTTGTCCGGCTGTGTGATGTGCTGGAGCATCCGGAGTGGGCAAGCGATGATCGCTTTGCGACAAATCGCGCCCGGGTGGCCAATCGCAAGGAACTGATCCCGAAGCTGCGGCAGGCTACGGTGATGCGGTCCACCCGGGAGTGGGTAGAAGTCCTGGAGCGCGCCGGGGTGCCCTGCGGGCCAGTAAATACCCTGGATCAGGTATTTAACGACCCTCAGATTCTGGCACGGGGGATGAGGCAGACTGTCACCCACCCTGCCTTGGGTGAGGTGCCGATGGTCGGCAATCCGATCAAGCTGAAACTGACACCGGTAACCTACCGCACGGCACCACCTTTATTGGGGGAGCAGTCGGAGCATGTCCTGCAGCACATTGCCGGTCTTTCTTCCGACGAGATCCAGTTGCTCAGGGAACGGGGTATCATCTCCTGAACCTCAGCTGCGCGGGGTTACCACGGCCGGGCGCCCACACTTGTTACCGGCCGCGAAACCGCGCCGGCCGCTTGGCCAGAAACGCAGAAACGCCCTCTGCAAAATCCTCCGTTCGGGTCATCTCCAGAAAAGCCTCCCGTTCCGCCTCCAGGTGTGCGGCCAGCTGACCGCCATTGGCCCTGTCGGTGAGCCGGCGGAAGGCCCCGAAGGCGCGGGTGGGGCCTTTTGCCGTTTTCTCGATGGTTGTGGCGAGTAGCTGCTCAAAACGTTCTTCCGGGGCAAACTCGGTGATCAGCCCCCAGCTTTTGGCCTCGGTGGCGCTCAGCGTCCGGCCCAGCAACATTAATTCCGCCGCCCGGCCGGCACCGATCCTGTGGGGCAGAAACCAGCTGCCACCGCAATCGGGAACCGCGCCAATGCCATTGTAGGCGACCAGAAACCTTGCATCTTCCCGGGCAATAATCAGGTCTGCCATCAGTGCCAGGCTCAGCCCCGCGCCAGCGGCCACACCCCTGACCGCTGCTATGACCGGGGCGTCCATGCTGCGCAACAGGAGGATAGCCGGGTTGACCGCATCCAGTATGGCGTTGATGGCATTACCTGCCTGCTCCGAAGACCCCGCCATGCTGGCAATATCCCCTCCCGCCATGAAGGCTCTCCCCGCTCCGGTCAGAACGATGCACCGCACCCCCGGCATGGATTTCAGCCCCTGGACAGCGGCCAGAAAGGCTTCGGCCAGGGGGATGTTGATGGCGTTCAGGGCTTCCGGCCGGTTGAAGGTGAGCGTTGCCACGCCGGTTCCAGAGTCGAAGCTGGTGGTAACCAATCTATCTGTCATATCTGATCTTTCTCTCGCCGCGGTGCATCTGTTGGTCACTTCCCTGCGTAAGGTTAGTGTGATCTGTCCGGTAACAGAATAGCGGGGTATGGCTAATGTTGCCTGGATGGACTACTTTGAATCTGGTCGGGGTTTACTCCGGCGACAAGAAAAAACAAGAATTACAATCATCTTTGGGCGTAATCCGGGTAGCAACAAGGGCTGTTTGCATGCCTGTATACCCGGCCCCAGGGATGCAGGGAGGTGTAGTGAGCATCCTTGAAATCAGTAACCTGTCTTTGTCTTTTGGTGGTGTAAAGGCCCTGCAGGATGTCAGCTTCCGCGTGCCCGAGAACACCATCACTACCATTATCGGCCCGAACGGTGCCGGCAAAACGTCTCTGTTCAACTGCATTTCCGGTTTCTACAGACCCCAGCAGGGCTCCATCCATTACCAGGGCCAGGTGCTTTCAAGCGGCATCAAGCCGCCGCGACGGGCCGCGCTGGGCCTGGCCCGAACCTTCCAGAACATTGCCCTTTTCCGGGGTATGACCGTACTGGACAACATCAAACTTGGCGCCCACGTCCATATGAAAAGCGGCCTGCTCAGTGCACTGGCCTATTTTGGCCCTGCCCGCCGGGAGGAAATCGCGGTCCGCAGGAATGTCGAACGACGGATTATCGATTTTCTGGAGATTGACCATATCCGCCGTCAACCGGTGTCGAGTCTCTCCTATGGCTTGCAGAAGCGGGTGGAGCTGGCGCGTGCACTGGCCATGCAACCCAAGGTGCTGATGCTGGACGAACCGGTGGCTGGAATGAACCGGGAAGAAAAGGAAGACATGGCCCGCTTTATTCTGGATATCCGGGAGGAGTGGGGCATTACCGTACTGATGGTAGAGCACGACATGGGCATGGTTATGGATATTTCTGACCACATTGCGGTGCTCAATTTTGGTCAGGTGATTACCGAGGGCCTGCCGGCGGATGTCCAGAAGAATCCAGAGGTGATCAAGGCCTACCTTGGGAACAGCGACATCGACAGTTTGCGCAAGAAGCTCAATCCGGAAGGGGAGGCCGCCTGATGGATTGGATGTTCTTTGGTGAAATAAGCCTGGCGGGCCTCGCCATGGGCGGGCTATACGCGCTGATCGCCCTGGGCTTTGTCATCATCTACAAAGCCACCCGTGTGATCAATTTTGCCATTGGCGAAATCATGATGTTTGCCGCCTACCTGTTCCTGGCCTTTGCTGGTGGCATGGAAATGTCGGCCTGGATCGCGCTGCCGCTGGCGGTGCTCGGCGGCAGCATTCTGGGAGGGGTGATCGAGAAGACCATGATCCGACCGATGCTGGGGGAGTCTCCGATTTCGGTGGTAATGGTGACTATCGGTATTGCCAGTATTCTGGTGGGGCTGGTTGAGTTTATCTGGACTGCCGATCCGCAACTGCTCCCGAGTTTTCTGCCCCGGGAGCCGGTGTTTATCGGTGATCTCTACTTGGCTCCGAAAATTGCCTACGGCTTCCTGATCGGTGCCGCCGTGTTGATTGTCTATCTGCTCTATTTCCGCTTCTCCAGGGGCGGCGTAGCCTTGCGGGCGACTGCCTCGGACCAGGCCGCCGCCTATTCCATGGGCATCAACGTACGCCGGGTATTCAATATGGCCTGGGTGTTCGGTTCGCTTGCCGCCTCACTGGCCGGCGTGCTGGTGGCGGCCACCGGTGGCCTCAGCCCCCAGTTCGGGATCATCGGACTGAGTGTGCTGGTGGTGGTCATTGTCGGTGGACTGGACAGCATTCTGGGGGCGCTGATTGCCGGTGTGTTCATTGGCTGGCTGGAAACCGTAGCGGGTGCCTATTTCGGTGGCGAGTACCGCATGCCGGCTACTTTTCTGGTTCTGGCGGTGATTCTGGTTATTCGACCCTATGGCCTTTTCGGCACCCACGAAATAGAGCGAGTGTAAGATGCGGATTGGTGACGCAAAACAGACTTACGAGGCCGATGAGGCGATCTGGACCACGTCTACCCAGAAGTTCTGGTTTGGTCTTTTCCTGCTGTTTCTGCTGGTGTTTCCGTTTATGGCGGATTCCTACCTTCTGTACCTGGGGTGCCTGGTGGGTATTGCTGTTATCAGCACCACTGGCCTGAATATTCTTACCGGCTTTACCGGACTGATTTCCCTGGGCCAGGCAGGCTTTATGGGGGTTGGCGCCTATACGGTGGCCTGGCTCTCCGTCAATACCGGCCTGCCGTTCCCGGTAACCCTGTTGCTTGCCGGGTTCATGGCCGCCGCTGTAGGTATTCTGGTGGGTCTGCCCTCGCTGCGGGTCAAGGGCCTGTACCTGGCCATTGCCACTCTGGCGGCCGGCGTTTTCCTGCATTTCATTTTTGCAGAGTGGGAATCGGTCACCGGCGGCATGGGTGGCCTGAGTCTGGAGCCGGCGCACCTGTTCGGGTGGTCTTTCCAGAGTGATTTCATGATGTATTTCGTCATTGTGCCGCTGGCGGTGCTGATGGTGCTCGCCGCAGCCAATGTATTCCGGACCCGGATCGGTCGGGCTTTCATTGCCATTAGGGACCGGGACATTTCCGCAGAGATTCTTGGTATAGACCTGCTGCGATACAAGCTGATGTCCTTTGCGCTGAGCTCCTTCTACGCGGGCATAGCCGGAGGCCTGTTCGCCTATTTCTACCGTGTGGTAACGCCGGAGAGTTTTCCGTTGTCCATGTCGATCTTCTACCTTGCAGCAGTCATTGTGGGAGGCATGGGTAACCTGCTGGGGGGCATACTCGGCGCGGCCTTTATGACGCTGGTGCCGGAAGCACTGAAACTGCTGACCTCCGCACTGACGCCTTTCTATCCAAACGCCCCTGTATTCATGTCGCCCATGCTGGAGATCATTTTCGGCGCCCTGATTGTGGGCTTTCTGATTTTCGAACCCCATGGCCTTGCGGAGATATGGCACCGCATCCGCCGTTTCTTTCACCTGTGGCCATTCAGGAATTAACCGTGTTTCAGTGAGAACCGATGCATCACCAACAACAAGAAGCAGCAAGGAGAAGAAACATGTTCAGAAACATACTTAACAAAGGACGCAGGCTTGCCGGGCTTGGCGGCCTGGTCGCTGCATTAACAGTGGCGGCTCCGGCCATGGCCCAGGACAAGGAACCCATCGTGTTCGGTGGCTCCATTCCGCTGTCCGGGGTGTTTGCCTTTGCCGGGATTCACATCCATGCGGGGCTGACCGACTACACCGACTGGATCAACAGCGAGGGTGGTATCAATGGCCATCCGGTGAAGTACGTGATGGAAGATACTGCGTATGAAGTGGACCGCTCGGTGGCTGCCTTCAAGAAAATTTCCGGCAGTGAATCACCGGCCACCTATTACGGGGACAGTACCGGGTTCATGAAGGCCATCGCCTCGGAGCTGAACAGCCAGGGCAATACCCTGATGAGCGGAGCGTCCTTCGCGACTGCACTGACGGATAACGAGCAATACCCCTATCAGTTTATCCCGGGACCCAACTACAGCCAGATGTTCGGCATTATCCTGGAATACATCGCCTCCCAGGGTGAAGGTGGGGACATGCCGACGGTGGCCTTTGTCTACAGCGACACCGAGTTTGGCAAGGACCCGATCGAGAATGGCAAGGCCCGTGCCGCCGAGCTGGGTATCGAGGTGGTTGAGGACATCGTCACCAAACCTGGCAGCGTGGACGTGTCCTCTGAAATCCTGAAGCTGCGCCGGGTCCGCCCGGATTACGTGGTGTTCCACGGCTACGTTCTGTCGCCGATCAACGAGTTCATGGTGCAGATGCGCCAGATGGGGCTGGATACCAAATTCATGGGTACCTTCTGGTCTTCGGACAAGCTGATCATCGACAAGATGGGCGCGGATGCGGACGGCTACATGGGTGTTATGCCCTACAACTACTATGACAGCGAAGAAAGCGGGCCGATGCTGGACGCACTCAGGGCTCAGGCCGAGAAGAGCGACCCGGAGGCTGATTACCGCCCGACCGGCTACATGCAGGCCTGGTTCAACGCCATGGTGTGGACCGAAGTGGTCAAGCGCACCCTTGACGCTGGCAAGGAACTGACTGGTGACAATATGGCCGAGGCACTGGCCTCCATCGAGGACTGGGACACCGGCGGCATCATCGGTATTCCGGTAACCGTCAGGGACATGTCCTTCCCGGTCGGCCGTATCTGGCGGGTCAATGCCGAAAAAGGCCGTTACGAGCCGGTATCGGACTGGATTCACCTCGACTGAGGGGCTGTATGGAAGCCTTACTGGAAATCGATAACATCGAGGTGGTCTATAATAAGTCGGTGCAGGTCCTCCGGGGCCTGTCGCTGCGGGTGCCGGAGGGGGCCATTGTGGCGCTCCTTGGCTCCAACGGCGCCGGCAAGTCCACCACACTGAAAAGTGTGTCCGGCCTGCTGTCCCTGGAAGACGGTGAAGTGACTGCCGGTGAAGTCCGTTTCCGGGGCAAGGACCTGAAGGGGACGCCGCCCGAAAAACTGGTGCGCAACGGACTCTTTCATGTGATGGAAGGTCGTCGCGTGTTTGAAGACCTGACGGTGGAAGAGAATCTGGTTGCCGCTACCTATGCACTTACTGGCAACAAGCCGTCCCTGAGTGACAGCTATGAACTGGTTTACACCTATTTTCCGCGGCTCAAGGAACGTCGCAAACAGCTGGCGGGGTACCTGTCTGGTGGCGAACAGCAGATGCTGGCTCTTGGCCGGGCACTGATCGCCCAACCGAAGCTGATCATGCTGGATGAACCTTCACTGGGTCTGGCGCCATTGCTGGTGGAGGAGATTTTTACCATCGTGGCGCGGATTAACCGGGAGCAGGGCACTGCGATTCTGCTGGTAGAGCAGAACGCGGCCGTTTCTCTGGCGATCGCGTCCTATGGTTACATCATGGAAAACGGCAAGATCGTGATTGACGGGCCGGCAGACAAACTGACCGCCAACGAGGATGTCCGGGAGTTTTACCTCGGGGTGGGAGGCAAGGAAGGCGAAACCCGCAGTTACCGTGACATCAAGCATTACAAACGCCGTAAACGGTGGCTTTCATGACAACACCTTCCATACCTGATCTGACCCTCACCCAGATGTTGCGGGCTCACGCCAGAGAGCGGCCCGGGGCGCTGGCACTGCGCCAGAAGGACTTCGGCATCTGGCAGGCCTACAGCTGGCAGGATTACTATCGGCGTGCCCGGCATTTCGGGCTTGGACTCCGCGCGCTGGGGCTCAACGAAGGTGGCCATGTGGCCATTATCTCGGAAAACCGGGTGGAGTGGGTTATTGCCCAGATGGGTATCGGTATCGCCCGCGGCATCTGTGTGGGCGTCTATCCCACCAGTCCGTGGAACGAGGTGGCCTACGTCCTTGAGCACAGCGATGCGGAAATCGTGGTGTGTGAGGATCAGGAACAGACCGACAAGGTACTGGAAGCCTGGCCCGACCTGCCAAAGCTGAAGTACACCATCGCCATTGATATGAAGGGGCTTGGTTATTATCCGGAGCCACCGACGGCATTCGAGGATATCGAGGCCAGAGGCCGGGAGTTCGAGAAAGAGCACCCCGGGCTGACGGACGAACTGCTGGATGGCCAGCAGATGGACGACACCGCTTTGATGATCTACACGTCCGGCTCCACCGGTCGGCCCAAGGGCGCCATGATCAGTTGGGGTAACCTTCATGCGGCTGCACCGGGGCTTATTGAGCTGTTGCAGGCAGACGAGCATGGGTCCTGTCTTTCCTACCTCCCGCTATGCCATGTGGCAGAGCAGGCGGTCACCAACATTGCGCCGATTTACGCGGGCAGCTCCGTCAGCTTTGGTGAGAGCCTGCGAACCATCCAGGAGGATTTGCGGGAAATTGCACCGACGTTTTTCCTTGGGGTGCCAAGAATATGGGAAAAGCTGCATTCCTCCATCTATATCAAGATCCAGGAAACCGGACGCTTCCGGAGGGCGCTGTTCAACTGGGCGATCCGGGTATGTTCGCCCACCGCTACCCGGCCCCGGGCGCAGTGGAGCCTGAAAGAAAAGTGTCTCTACAGCCTCAGCTACTGGCTGGTCTTCCGGGCATTGCAGAATTTCATTGGCCTGCGCCGGTGCACCCTCGCGATGACCGGTGCTGCCCCCATTTCCACTGGCATTCTGGAATTCTTCCGGACCATGGGGATTCCTCTGGTGGAAGTCTATGGCCAGACGGAAAGCACAGGCGTTGCAACCGCCCAACCAGTGGATAACGTGCATCTTGGCACCGTCGGGGTTGCTATTGCCGGGGTGGAGGTGAAACTTGGCGAGCATAACGAGATCATCATGCGCGGTGGCAGCATGTTCAAGGGCTATTACAAGAATAAGGAAACAACCGCTTCAACCCTGAAAGACGGCTGGCTGCACACCGGTGATGTGGGCGAATGGCGGGACGGCCAGCTCAAGATTGTTGATCGCCTGAAAGACATCATCATTACCGCCGGGGGCAAGAACCTTTCCCCCACCGAAATCGAAAACACCATCAAGGCAAGCCCCTACATCAAGGAATGCATTGTGATTGGTGAGGCCCGGAAGTATGTCTCTGCCCTGATCCAGATCGACTTTGAGACGGTTGCCAAGTGGGCCGAGCAGGAGCGGATTGCCTATACCACCTTCCGCAGCCTGACCGAGCAGCAGCGGGTAAACGAACTGATTGAGGCGGAAGTGAACAAAGGCAACGAGCAACTGCCCCAGGTGGCGCAGATCAAACGCTTCCACCTGCTCACCAAGGAGCTCGACCATGACGATGATGAGGTGACGGCCACCATGAAGGTGCGGCGGAGCAAAATCTACGAAAAATACACGGATGTGATTGAGTCGCTTTATGCCTGAAAACCATCCTTTGAAAGCATCACAGAGCCCATGTCACCGAGAGGGTGCCATAGTTGAAATTATCCTTGTTGGTCTCTTTTTCGCCGGTGGTCGCCCGTAGAGTCAGTGCCAGTTGTAGCTGGTTCCACTGCCATGTGCCGCCAATGCCAGCCAGGCCCTGAATCAGGCTTTCGTCGAACTGGGAGGGAGCTGAATTTTTATCCAGATAGGAATAGGGTACATATTCCAGCCCCATGCCAATGAACACGGACCATCCCTGCCTGTTTTCGTTCAAAGCGCCGGGTAGGCCGATGGTGGAGGCCGTGCCCGCATAATCGGGTACGAAATTCATTGGCAGATGTTTTCCGATACGCCAGACCAGCCCGACCCTGCCGCTGGTTCTGAAGCTGGACACTATGGCTGAGCCCAGGACTGAGACTTCCTGCTTCAGACTGTCCGGTGAACCACTCTGCATGACTTTTCTGGCGTGTTCCGCCTGCACACCTCCAATCACATCCGTTCCAAGCTGGTGGTCCCAGCCATTCGGAGTTTTACTTCCGGTCAGTTTATGCACCCATTTCTGGGACGCCTCTGCGCCGCTTTCCGGCCCCACCACTCCGAGGTGGACACCGTATCCGGTAATATTGCTGGCGTCCCAGCTCCATAATGTGGTGCCGGCCAACAGGAAGCCCGCATAGGGAAGATCGTCCAATCGGGGCTCGCGTGCGGTGATATCCGCCGGGGTGACCATCAGTTGCCTCATGCTGAAGGCAAGCGCATGATCCTGCGTCACGGAATCCAGGCCTGGCAGAAAATCAAAAGAATCTCTCGCCCCTTCTGCAAGTCTGGACGATTTTCTTTGCGGGTCATCGGCTGTGGCTGTGAGATAGGAGAGCTTCAGACCATTCGTGTATCCCCTGTCCATACCGGTAAACAGGTCATTGTCCCAGACAATGTTGAATGTGTCGGCCTGAGCGGTAACGGCAAATACGGAGAATGTCAGGCTCTTCAGCAGAGTCACCAGGGTCGGGCGTAACAGTTGTTCCGAAAGCGGGGGCAGCTTAGGGGGCATTGGTCACTCCTGTTAAACGTTGCAGTATAACCCGTTCCAATGCCTGGGCAGACGGCGATAGCGACCGCATAGGGTAATCTGTCTGCCGCCCAGATTCCGATTGATGCCAATGGCCAGGTCGTTCCCGGTGGAAATCATGGCTTATGTGGCTGTTGCTTAATCGGCGCCCGAGCTTTGCGTGCAGGCGCGACCCAGCCTGTCGTGAATGGCCAGCCATGGCTCGGTCTTTGGTGGCAGTTCGATAATGATACGGGCCAGATCCGCCTGATCCATGGCATGCATGGCGGTGTAGAGCATGCGGGCATAGTCCTCGGGATTGTCACCGAGGCGGATTGACTCGGTGACCGCAGACTCCGGAGGGGGTGATTGCCACCAGATAACGCCTGTTCGTCCGGTATTCCCGGTTAACTCGGGCAACGCCTCTGGAAAACGCTCTGGTGGCACGCCGATGGTGGGGGTGACCGGTTGGTAGTGATGTTTGACGTTTCCGGGCACGGCTCGCTTGGCTGGTGCGTGGTCCGGGAACGACATGCCCAGGAAACGCTCAAGTTCGCTTCGTCCGATCACGCCAGGGCGGGCGATGGAGGGCACTTCGCCGGTCAGATCAAGGATGGTGGATTCGATGCCCACGGAGCAGTTGCCGCCATCGAGAACCGCCCGGATTCTGCCGGCCATTCCCCTGAGGACGTGGCTGGCCGAGGTTGGGCTTATTCTGCCATAGGGGTTGGCAGAAGGGGCGACAATATCCCCGCCCAACAGACGGAGGGTCTCCAGTGCAACGGGATGGGCCGGCATTCTTAAGGCCACCCCGGGCTGACCACCGGTAATGAAGTCACTCACACCGTACTTTTTTGGCAACAGTATGGTCAGGGGGCCGGGCCAGTATTCCTCAATGAGCGGCCACACAAAGTCGGGTACCCGATCCACCCACTGGTGAATCCGCTCAGGGTCCGACAGGTGTACGATCAGGGGATGCCCGATCGGTCTCTGTTTTGCCTCAAAGACCTTTTTTATCGCTGCCGGGTTGCCTGCGTCCGCCGCGAGCCCATAGACCGTTTCGGTCGGGATGGCAATAATGTGGCCCTGGCGGAGAAGGCTGGCGGCGTGTTCGACGTCACCTGGTGTTCCGGCATCTAGCTCAATCATGATCAGCCTCTATAAATCTTTGATGGCCCGGGTTGTCGCTTGCAGAACATCCTTGGCATCGCCTTTCAGCATCAGACTATTATCCTTGATAAAAAGGCTGTTGGGGATACCTGCAAAGCCGGGTGAAAGGCTGCGCTTCACAACGACCACGGTTTTTGCCTTGTGAACATTGAGTATGGGCATACCGTAGATTGGGGAGCTGGGTTCCTCGGCCGCCGCCGGGTTGACCACGTCGTTGGCACCGAGAACGATGACCACGTCGGCCTGGGGCAGTTCCGGGTTGATGGCATCCATGTCCTTGAGCTGGTCATAGGGTATCTCGGCTTCCGCCAGCAACACGTTCATGTGTCCGGGCATCCGGCCTGCAACCGGGTGGATGGCATAGCTGACACTGGCGCCACGGCTTTCAAGTTGGGACGCCAGCTCTTTGACCGCATGCTGGGCCTGGGCCACGGCCAGACCGTAGCCGGGGACCATGACCACCTTGCGGGCGCTATCCAGCAGCAAAGCCAGTTCATCGGCGGTGGCGTACTTCACCTTGCCAGCGTAGAAATCTCCCTCATCCTGCGCTTTGGCTCCGCTTCCGCTCTGACCAAAAGCGCCCCCAAACAGCACGTTTGGCAGTGACCGGTTCATGGCCTTGCACATGACCGCCGTCAGAATCAGGCCGGAGGCGCCCACCAGTGAGCCGGTGATGATCAACCCCTGGTTGTCCAGTACAAAGCCGGTGGCAGCCCCGGCGAGACCCGAGTAGGCGTTCAGCAGGGCAACAACCACGGGCATGTCAGCACCCCCGATCGGCTGCACCAGGCCAACGCCCAGAATCAGACACAATCCAACCAGCGCTGCCAGCGCGAGCGGCTGGGCGCCAGTGCCGGTGGCAAACTGGGCGCTGCCGCCAACAACGGCAATCAACGCAAGCAGGGCGATCAACTGCCAGGCCCTGTTCCTGCCGGAGTCGCCGATACTGCCGTGCAGCTTGAGTACCGCGACCAGCGAGCCGGACAGTGTCACCGCGCCGATTACAATGGATACCAGAATCGCCACGGTCCAGCCGGTGGTGCCAAGGTTGTCGGTAGCCAGGGCATGGAGCCAGGTGCTGGTGGCGACCGTGACGGAAGCCGCACCGCCAACACCATTAAGGCTGGCCACCAGTTCCGGCATCTGTGTCATGGCAGTGCGCTTTGCCAGCCAGACGCCAATGGCGGCGCCCAACAACATGCCCGCAATGATGGTCGCGTAATTGATGATTTCCTTATGCAGCAGCGCGGCAATCACGGCGATGAGCATACCGACGGCCGCGAGCTGGTTACCCCGGACGGCGGTGCTGGGTTTGGTCATGCCTTTGATGCCGAGAATGAAGCAGATGGCAGCCGCCAGGTAAGAGAAGTTGATCAGTGCAAACATGGTTATCCCTTCCGCTTGAACATGTTGAGCATCCGGTCTGTTACCAGAAAGCCGGCCACGATGTTGATGCTGGCCAGGGTAACGGCAACAAATCCGAGAGCCCCCGCCACGCTGGGTGACAGATCGGTACTGCCGGCACTGATGATGGCGCCAACAATGACAACACCGGAGATGGCGTTGGTGCCGCTCATCAGCGGCGTATGCAGGGTCGGCGGGACCTTGTTGATCAGCTCGACGCCGACAAACAGGGCAAGAATGAAAATAGTGAAACTAAGAACAAACATCTCCATCAGGCAGTTTCCTCAGCGTCCGATTCCGTGGTTTCCGGAGCAGTCGTTTTCCGGGGCTCCTGGCCATGCAGGATCTGCCCCTGATGGACGACTCGTGTTGCGGCGACGATGTCATCCTCCGGGTCGGGTTCAAAGCGTCCTTCGCTGGTCATATTCAGCAGGAAGCCGGTAATGTTTCGGGTGAGAAGCTGCGAGGCGTGCACCGGCACCCTCGAAGGGTGGTTGGCGTGACCCACCAGGGTGACGCCATCCAGGTCTGTCTTCTTGTTCAGAACGGTACCTTCAACGTTCCCACCTTTGTCAGCGGCGAGATCGACAATGACGGAACCGCTTTTCATGCGGTGGATCATGTCGCGATCAATCAGTTTTGGCGCCGGTTTACCCGGTATCGATGCGGTGGTGATCACCAGATCTGCCCGGGCCACGCAGTCAGCGAGCTGCTGCCGTTGGGCAGCATAGAATTCGGCATTCTGGGCTTTGGCGTAACCGTCGTTGCCAGAGGCCGCCGGTTGTGGAACCTCAATTTCAATGAAATCCGCCCCCAGGCTGTTTACCTGCTCTTTGACCTCAGGGCGCAGGTCATAGGCTTCTACCACGGCACCCAGGCGACGGGCCGTAGCAATGGCCATCAGGCCAGCCACACCAGCTCCGATAACCAGCACGCGGGCCGGGTGGATGGTGCCGGCGGCGGTCATCAGCATCGGGAAGTATCGCGGCAGAGCCATGGCGCCACTGAGCACTGCGCGGTAGCCGGTGATTCCGGCCATGGCACTGAGTACGTCCATGGATTGGGCGCGGGTTGTACGTGGTACGAGGTCCAGGGCGAAGGCCTGCACGGACTGGTCAGCCAGTTGCTGCAGAAGAGGCCGGTTAAACCAGGGATCGAGCAGGCAGATCAGCGTGGACTCAGACCGGATCAGGGCAGCTTCATCCGGCTCCGGCGCCCGCACCTTGAGGATGATGTCAGACTGCCGGTAGAGCGCCTCGGCGTCATCCGCGATGATGGCGCCGCAGTGGCGGTACTCTTCATCCGTGAAGTGGGCAGCCAGGCCCGCACCGCTCTCCACGACCACTTCGTAGCCGGATTCCATCAGTTGCGTTACGCCTGGGGGAATAATTGCGACCCGGTTTTCACCAGCCAGTTTCTCCCGGGGAATACCAATCATCATGCGGAAATGCTCCGTCCAGGGGTTAATTGAGAGGGGGTGGGCCATAGGCCCAGGGTGTTGGAGGTGTACTGGCGAACGTTTTCCAGCAGCACGGTGTCCTCCTGTAAGGGCTGACCGTAGCTGGGAATCAGCGTTTGCAGGGTTTCCAGGCGCGGCCCGGTGACCAGCTCCGGCAGGCAGCGTTCGATCACGTTCAGCATCGCGGATACACAGGTGGAGGCGCCGGGAGATGCACCGAGCAGGGCTGCCATTGATCGGTCGGCTGTCGTCAGCACTTCTGTGCCGAATTCCAGCGTACCGCGGTTACGACTGTTGGATTTGATGATCTGGACGCGCTGGCCGGCCTGGCGCAGGCGCCATTGTTCCGGTTGCATATCCGGCAGGAATTTTCGGAGTTGGTCCAGCCTGGAGTCTATGGAACTGAGGGCTTCCCTGATCAGATAGCGGGTCAGCGGCCAGTTTGCTACGGCCACATCCATGAGGTTCTGCAGGTTATGGCCGCGGACCGATCTGACGAGGTCGAACGCCCCACCCGCTTTCAGGAAGCGGGTGGTGAATCCCGCAAACGGCCCGAACAGCAGGGCGGGTTTGCCATCAATGAAGCGGGTATCGAGGTGTGGCACTGACATTGGTGGCGCGCCCACCGGCGCCTGGCTATACACTTTGGCGTTGTGGGCCCTTGCCAGCGCTGCATCTTCACAGGCCAGCCACAGTCCGGAAACCGGGAAACCGCCGTAGCCCTTTGCTTCGGGCACACCGGATTTCTGCAACAAGTGCAGCGCAGCACCGCCGGCACCGACGAACACGAAATCGGCGGTCAGCTCAGTTGTCTTTCCGGACTCAAGGTCCAGCAATGTGACTATCCAGGTCTTCTGTTTGCGAGTGAGATTGGTAACGCGGGTTTTCAGGCGGATATCAGTGTTGCTCTGCTGCGCAAGGGAATGGCCGAGCAGGCGGGTCAGGGCGCCGAAGTTCACATCACTGCCGTGGGCAACACGGGTGGCTGCGGTGGGCACAATGGAGGATTGCGAGCCTGTCACCAGGGGCAACCAGTCCGACAAGTTGGACGGCCGGCTGGAAAACTCCATGGCCGCGAACAGTGGGTGTGATTGGAGCGCCACATGTCGTTTTTTCAGATACTGACATGCATCGGCTCCCTGGACCCAGCTTAAGTGAGGGACGTTGCGGATAAAGCGGTCCGCCCGGGGAAGCACCTTGCGATCAACCAGCGAGCTCAAGAACTGCAGAGACACCTCGAACTGTTCGTTGATTTTCAGTGCGCGCTCGATGTCGACCGTGCCGTCCGATTTCTGGGGCGTGTAATTGAGCTCGCAGTAACCGGCATGACCGGTGCCCGCGTTATTCCAGGCATCGGAGCTCTCTTCGCCAAGCTGGCCGGATTGCTCGGCCAGGGTGATTGACCTTGAGTTATCCAGCTGGCTGATCAGCGAAGCGAGCGTAACGCTCATGATGCCGCCGCCAATCATCAGGATATCAGTGTGGTGACTCGCCATATCGTGACCTTTTGGGTAGTGCCCGGATAAAGGGGGGCATACCTTAGTCTAATGACAGGTCGTAAAAGAACAGGTTTTTGAATAGCTATGGATCGAAAAAACCGAGGGATGTGGGCGGCATCGACTGGTCGATATCGCGGTGTCGCAGGGGATATGGTTGACGTACTGGGCTATTCTGACTTGGAGGCAGAGGGAAAACTTACAATACTGTCTGGCATGAGATGCTCTCGAAGCCAGAGCGAATTTTTTATCAGCTCAGGAGGGCCTTTTATGGCCGAAGAGAAAAGCCTGTTGAGTGATGCGCAGTCCCGCATGGTGGATATTTTCGACCGTATTGATGTGGACGATGATGTTCGCCATCAACTCCAGCAACCCAGGCGCATTCACCAGGCCGCCATTCCCGTTCGTATGGACGACGGTAGTTTACGGGTTTTCCCGGGGTGGCGTGCCCAATACGATCAGTGCCGCGGACCCAGCAAGGGGGGGATACGCTTCCATCCCGATGTCGACGCCGACGAAGTCGCTACCCTGAGCTTCTGGATGATGCTCAAGTGCGCCGTGGTCAACCTGCCGTTTGGAGGTGCCAAGGGCGGTGTCCAGGTAGATCCGAAATCTCTCTCGCTGCTGGAACTGGAGCGGCTTTCCCGGGGCTACATCCGTGCCTTCTACGATGTCATCGGGCCGAACCTCGACATTCCGGCGCCAGACGTCAATACCAACGAAACCATCATGGGGTGGATGGCGGACGAGTATTTCGAAATCACCCGCCAGAAAGTGCCAGACATCATTACCGGTAAACCTCTCACGATGGGTGGCTCGGCAGGCCGCACCGCGGCTACCGGTCGCGGTGCCCTCTACGTTCTGGGGGCCTGGGCCAAACGCCAGAGCAAGCGTCCTGAGAACATGACCATAGCGGTGCAGGGCTTCGGCAACGCCGGTTATCACTTCGCGCGCCTGGCACAGGAAGCGGGCTATCGCGTAGTGGCGATATCTGACTCCAAAGGCGCAATCCACGCCAGTGGCGGTCTGGATCCCGAGCCCATCTGGCGCCACAAGAATCAGACTCGCGAACTCAAGGGCATGGTCTACTGCGAATCGTCAGTATGCACTGAAACGGATGTCGACCAGATCAGTCAGGACGATCTGCTGGCGCTGGATGTGGATGTATTGGTGCTGGCGGCGCTGGAAAGTGCCATTACCACTGGCAACGTGGACCGGGTGCGTGCCGGCGCCATCCTGGAAATCGCCAATGGTCCGGTAACTGCTGACGCGGACAAGAGCCTGACCAGTCAGGGAATCACTGTGCTGCCGGACGTTCTGGTCAACGCCGGGGGCGTGATCGTCAGTTACCTGGAATGGATACAGAACCGTACTGGCGACTACTGGCCTGAAAGCTATATTAACCAGCGCCTGGCGGAGCAACTGGTGGGTCAGGCCGAGCTTTGCTTTGATCGTGCGGAAGAGGAAAACATCGATTACCGCGTCGCTGCCTACCTGCAGAGTGTTGAACGCATTGCAGAGGCCATCGCCAGCAGTGGCACCCAGCGGTATTTTCGCAATGACTAACATTGAACCGCTACAGGCGGGGCACTTGATCGGGTTTTGCCGCGTTGGAAAACGGGTGCCCCATCCACCAGTGTGGTCTGCAGGGAAAGCGGCGAGCCATCGAGCTCGCTTAATAGCAACAGGTCGGCGTCAAAACCGGGGGCTATGCGCCCCTTGCTTGTACCCAGGCCGGCTGCTTTTGCCGGGTTCTCGCTGACCATTTTCCATGCCTGTGCAAGCGGCATCAGCCCATGCTCAGCCGCGACAAAAGGTGCGCGAAACAGGCTGGGATAATGGTAATCACTGCACAGAATGTTCACCAGATTCTGCGCGATGGCATCCTTGACACTGATGGCCCCGACATGGGATCCGCCGCGAACCAGGTTGGGCGCGCCCATGAGTACTGCAACGCCCGCTTCCTGGCTCGCCTTTGCGGTTTCTGCGTCCATGGGGAATTCAGAAATTGATGTCCCCAGGATTCGGTTGCGCTCAACATCTTCAAGGCCATGATCGTCATGGGAGGACAGGCTGACACCGGCCTGACGAGCCTGTCGTGCCAACTCATATGCCTGGTCTTCGCCGAGGTTCCTTCGGTTCTGCAGGCTTTCCAGGAAATGCCCTGTTTCAGTTTCATCCATGGTCACGCGTCGCCGAAGCCCGGCGAGATAACGTTCAGTGGCGGCCGGATTATCCAGTTCGGGTAAATGGTCGTTCAGGGACAACATATGGATACGACCCTCGGCAATCCAGCCCATCAGTTCGTCATGAAGTTCGGTGTTCACCTTTTCATGGCGGATGTGCACCCGTGCCTGACAGCTGAACCGGGGCATCAAGTGCTCCAGTGCAAGCAGCAGGCGACGAACTGTTTCGCGGCTGCGAGGCCCGGGTTCAAATCCATCGGTGATGCTGTAGTAAAAAGTGGTTATGCCGTTGGCGATGAGACTGGCGTCGTTGGCGGCCAGCGCAAGGTCGAGCGGGAAAGCCGTACCGGCTCGCGGCGTTATGTGCCGCTCAAAGGCGTCGCCGTGCAGGTCTATGATGCCGGGCAGAAGATAGCCCCCACGCCCGTTCAGCATTACCTTGGCAGAAACATCGACGTCAGCGCCTATGGCCAGGATCTTGCCCTCAGACAGTTCTACACAGCTGTTTTCCAGCCAGCCGTCACTGGTCAGAACGTTGATATTGTCGATCAGCATACTGGTGTTTGGGGGCATGGAACTCGGTTCGCTGCTTGAGTCTTGCATTGGGTAACTCCATAAAGAATGCTTTACTTACTTTGGTGCATCAGGCCTTCCCGCAAACGGGAAGACAGATGCTCTACTGCGTATACCAGAATGAAGATCATCAAAATGATGTATGCAGCCTGGTCGTAGCGGAACATTTCCATCGATACCGCCAGTTCGGCGCCTATACCGCCAGCGCCAACCAGGCCCAGCACAACGGAGGAACGCACTGCCTTCTCAAGCGAAAACAAACTTGTATTGATCATGCTGGGTAAGGCCCCGGGAATCTGGACGACAGCAATGCGATCGAGCGGACTGGTACCGATAGAGTCGAGGGCTTCCGAGGGGCCGGGATCGACCTCCTCCATGGCTTCGGCGAAGAAGCGACCACAAAAGCCAATGGTATCGACAATAATCGTGAGTGTTCCGGCAAAGGGTCCGAGACCAACGGAGACTACGAAAAACAACGCCCATGCCAGGTCCGGGACAGTGCGAAGAAAGCTTATTATTGAACGGGTCACATGCCGAACCAAGGGGTGTGGCGACGTGTTCCTGCCGGCCAAAAGAGCCATGGGTATGCTCAGGACGACGCCGATCACGGTGCCCACCAGAGCCATCTGAAAGGTAACCAGAATGGCCTCCATGATCGGGCCGGCACGGTCAGTGGCAGGTGGGAACATCTCGCCTGCGATCGTACCCATGTTGGGTAAACCTCGTACCAGATCGCCGATAGACATGCCTGCGCCGGCCAGTGACCAGAGGAAAAAACCAAGGAACAGCGCAAACAGGGCAGTGCCGAGCCAGCTTGGGCGCTGAAAGCGTGGGGGAAAGGAGGCTTTAACGTCTTTGGTAAGGTGTAGCTCAGGCATAAAAGCCTCTCAAACTGACGGTAGTCTCTGTTCCGCTTGCGCAATCAAGCTGCAGCTCGGAGTCTCGCAACCCGATAATACGGTCTGCGTAGTGCAGGGCGTGTTCAACATGATGGGAGACAAAGAACAGCGTCAGATTTTGTGCCCTGGATAGCTTTGCGAATAACTCCATGATGACCTGACCGGATTTGGGATCCAGACTGGCGGTAGGCTCATCAGCAAAAAGAATGCTCGGTTCCTGCATCAGTGCGCGGGCAATGGCAACGCGCTGCGCCTGGCCTCCGGATAATTGGTCACAACGTTTGTGCCAGAGGTCTGCCAGCCCTACCTGGTCCAAATAATGGAGGGCCCGATCCCGGTCCACCTGCCGGGCCCAGCATTGCGACCAGTTCCGGGGGCCCGAGCGATGAGCAAGGTTGCCATGAAGGACATTGGTAAGTGCCGACAGGCGGGGCACCAGGCAATGCTTCTGAAACACGAAGCCTACCCGATTACGGGCTTTCTTGAGTTCGCGTCCTTTTTTACTGGACAGAGTTTCGCCAGATAGAAGGATATTGCCTTCGTCAGGTTCGATTAACCGGACGCAACAGCGCAACAAAGTGCTCTTTCCCGCGCCGTTCGCACCGATTAGCGCCACCGACTGGCCCTTGTAGATGTTGAAGCAGACGTTCTTGAAAACCGGTGCGGTAGTGCCATGGAACCGTTTGGTGAGACCCTGCACTTGCAGCGAACTCGCGGTGGACTGGTCACTGACAACTGCCTGTTGTAACAGAGGAGATGCAAGACTGGTCATTTCGAGTTGTCCTTGAGTTCGGAAGGGACAGACACTGTCCCTTCCGATGAGGCGCTCTTAGTCGCCGACAAAATCGGAATATTCGGGATAACCTATGGTGGAGTACATCGACCGGACGTAGTTGTAGTCACTGTCCTTGATGTTGTTGATGAAACGCATGCCCGTATATTTGTCGACATCGGTTCCACCGCCATTGACGATAGAATTGATCAACTCGTCCGAGTGATTGACGAAGGCATCGCGCATCCGATCGATGACTTCCTGGTCTACGTGGCTGCCCGCCATCAAGAGGTCATTCGGAAGGTCACGCCCTCGGGCGATGACGCGAAAGGCACCGGGCTGCAAGCCGCCCTTATCCATCTCCTGCTGGCGAAGTCTGCGGAACTCGGTGTGGTTCATGCCAACCGCTGCAGCATCTCCTTTTTTCAATGATTCCCACAGGATGGGAACCTTCGTATGGATGATATCCAGATCATCCATTGGTGAAATTCCGCCATCGGCCAGCACCTGGATAGGTCCGAGATGGCGAGAGGTTGAGCCAACGCTGCCCATAGCGACACGCTCGCCCACAAGGTCAGTGACCGAGGTGAAACCACTTTCTGCCAGCGTCACAATCAACGCGAAGTAGTCAGGGCGGGAAAAACCGACCACCACTTTCGCATCAGCACGGTTCTGCATAACCACGTATTCAGCCGGGCCGGTGAGGACAAAGTCGACTTGTTTGAACCGCAGAGCTTCGACTGCTGCTGTGCGATTGGTTACCGGCAGGAACTCGATGTCGTAGCCCGAGGCTTTCGACAGGGTGTCCCGAAAGGCGCCAAATTCCCGCTGTAATTCTTCAAGCCCCACGAGGTCCGTTACAGCCAATTTGACGGTTTGTGCCTGGACCGCTGGAGCGATCAAGGCAAGTGATAACAGCACCAGGGATAGACATCGGTACAGGTTCTTGAACATCGGTAACTTCTCCACTCGTTGGATGATAGTTGTCTAGACTAGCGAGTGGGCATGACAGAGGGGTGAACAAGATGTGAACACTGTGTGGCACTTTAATGAATGGTGGTCCCCTTAAGACGAGGTTTTGGCGGTACCGAAATCAATACCGACTCTATTCACTCAATCGTGTGTTGAGTGGGCTCTTAGGCGACATTTATCCCAAGTGCCGGCGTCCGAAAGGGCAAGCGGTCCGGCGAGCAGCTTGAGGTCAATCGACTGGCCCTGGCCTGTCGTGTAGCGATGTCCCAGAGAATGGCCGAAAGCCACCCGATGTCCCGGACGGGGGTTCAGGCAAGGGCGGGTTTTCCCCAACCCCGCTTTCATATGGTGAGCAACGTCCCACTCCAGTATTTCTCCGTTGTGCCTGGTGATCACCCAGCAATGCATGTCGTTGGTCAGGCCGCCGCGCTCCTGGGAGAAGAAATAACCGTAAACGTAACCGGCTTCAAACCCCGCGGCTCGAAGGCTGGCGACCAGGTAGGTGTGGATATCGATACAGGAGCCCGGCGTCAGCCCGCAGGAAAGGTAGGGAACCCTTTCTGTCCCATCATTGAACCGTATTTCCGGATGGGCGTAGGTGAACCGGGACTCCGCCTCAGCCACAAGCGCCTTGATGCCCTCGAGACCGCCACCGGCTGCGGCCGCGATTTCACGGCTGGCAAACGCCAGCTCGTCCGACGCCTCGGTGTAGCGATTGCGGCGAGGTACAAACGCTGACTCGGGGTAGGCCGCCGTTGGCGGGGCCGGAGAAACCCGATGAGCAAGCTGGACAGATTCGCCCTCTGCCTCAAGTAGCAGAGCGCCTAACCCCAGCTCGGGCTCCATCAATACGTTCACAATTCGCGCGCCTTTTACGCTGGCCGAGTTGACCGTGTCGTGACGTGTCGTAATGCCGGCTGGCGCCATCAGGAAAGAGCCTGGTATTACATTCAAAACCTCGATAATGATAGCCGTCATGTCATGCTCCATAGCTGGAAGACGATCCCTGAAAGAAAGGCGCCGATCAGTGCCAGCGCGAGATAGAGGCCAAAAACGCGGGGTTTTACCAGGGCCCAGACCGCAAGCGCTGCAGGAAGCGATGTCACGCCCCCAGCCACCAGGAATGCCAGCCCCGCGCCGGGCGCCATGCCCTGGGAAATGAGGCCGCCAACCAGTGGCAGTGCGGCATAACCATTAAGGTACGCGGGCACCCCGACAAGAGTGCCAAGGGCAATGGGTCCTATTCCCGCGCCACCGAGAACCGAAGTGATGGTTTCTACAGGTACGAAAGCCAGGATCAGGCTCTCCAGCAGGAAAGCAAGCAGCAGCCATTTCGCCAGAAACAGGGTGATGTTCGACGCCTCCCGGCCGAACCTTGCGCGGCGCTCAGGCTCTGCCCAGAATCGCCAGACGACTGGTTTGGGCGCTCGAATCTTGCTTCCGCCGCAGCCCCCGTCGCCAATGCCCACACGTAGAGGTTCTGCCAGACCGCCCACACGGCTCAACAGATGTGCGACCCAGCCACCGAACAGGCCCAGGCCTACGGCAGCCAGTGTTTTGGCAATAGCAAATTCCAGGCCCAGAACGCCGGTGGTCAGCACGAACATGGAAGGGTCCATCACCGGGGACGCCAGCCAGAACGCCATCACTGCGGACAGCGGTACCCCCATGGCAAGCAATGCCGCAATCAGCGGTATCACGCCGCAGGAGCAGAAGGGCGAGATGCCACCGGCTATCGCCGCCATCAGGATCATCATCCCGGGCGCACCGGTGAAGGCTCGTGCAATAAGATTGTCGGCGCCTGTTGCTGAAGCCCAGGCCGCAACGGCGATGGAAAGCACGAGGAAAGGCGCCGTCTCGAGAAGTGCGTTGGCCGCAAAAACGACGCTATCCAGCGCCTGCTCAGCATCGAACATGGCCAACAGCGTGATGATCGCCACCGACGCCAGCCAGACCCGGTACTCCTTCCAGGCCCGGTTCAGCCCCTGACCCATGGTGACCGTGACGTTGACGTCCTGCATAACTAAATCCCTAATTTACTGGTTATAATTGGCCAAAGACTGGTTTTGTAAATATTTATTGTTGCCAATTTTCCTGTCGAGGTTATGGGGCCTTGTGGACGTAGCAAGTCGTGTGGCTGGTTTGCTGTTCAGCGATTACTCTCAGCAGTCTCGAGATGGCCTCTTCAGCGCTGCCATTGTTCTCGATCACAAGGCAGTCCGGAGGAAGCTGTTGCTCCAGTTCCCGGGCACGGCGGGTCCGGGCTTCGATCTCCTCTGCGCATTCCCGTCCCCGTAGCCTAAGGCGGCGTTGCAGCCGGTGCGGATCGACTTTGATCAGTATCGGAATGAGCATGCTGCCATAACGTGACCGCGCCTCATCGAGATAGCCGCGGGAGCCATTGACCAGCACCTGGCCACCCTCGGCCAGCCAATGATCGATTTCCCGACCGATGCCATAGCGGAAACCATTGGCGGACCAGTGCATGGCAAAGGCATTCATTGCCACCCGTTGCTCGAACTCGGCGTCCGAAAGCCAGACATGACTTTCGGTGCCGCCATCCGGCTCCCGGGTAATATAGCGGTGGGCCACCAGCGGGCTGAACTCGTTGTCAGAGCGATCTCTGCAGCCTTTCAGCAGCGTGTCCTTGCCGGCGCCTGATGCTCCCATCAGGTAAAACAGGCGACCGGAGCCGGCCTCGATGGTCCGTTGACTGCTTGATCCTGACATCTTCAGCTCCTCAGTAGACCCGCTCGCCACTTCGCCAGACGTTGTGAATGACCGGCAACTGACCTCTGGGCTCCACAAGCACAAGATCTGCCCGTTTGCCAGGTGCGATCAGGCCGCGGTCATGGAGATTGGCGGATCTTGCCGGGGTTGCCGTGACAGTGGCAATGGCTCGCGCCAGGTCGTAACTGTTGTCTTCCATGGCGGCAAGGCGAAAAGCCGCGTCCAGCATGCTGGCAGGGTAGTAATCCGATGACAGGATGTCGAGCACTCCGGCAGCAGCCAGGTCGGCGGCTGCAATGTTGCCGGAGTGGGAGCCGCCACGAACGATGTTGGGCGCGCCCATTAATACCCGCAGTCCATGGTCGTGGGATGCTTTGGCCGCTTCCAGGGTGGTGGGAAACTCCGCAATACGCATGCCGAATTCCGCTGATTCCGTAACGTGGTCCAGGGTTGCATCATCATGGCTGGCCAGCGGGATTCCCCGGGCCTGGCAGATGGCAACGATGGCCTTGCGGTTGCGGTCGCTGTGCAGGAGGGCGGACTCCTTGCGTTTGCGGGTGAAGGTATCCATTTCGGAATCACTGAGGCCGTGCTTGCCCTGGTAATACTGCCGATACTTGTCTTCCCTCACAAACTGGCGCTGCCCAGGCGTGTGATCCATGACCGAGACAAGCTGGAGCAGGGAGTGGTCGGCCAGGCCCTCGAACAGCTGCAGGGTTTCGCCAAAACTGACTTCGCAGCGCAGGTGTAACAGGTGATCAGACCGCAACATTCCCGCCTTCCGGGTTTCGGCAAGGGCGTCAATGAGGGTTCTCAGATGAGCCAGGCGGTTGCTGTCATCGACAACGTCACCGACAGACAGCGCGTCGAACACGGTGGTAATGCCGGACGATACAATATGGGCATCGTGGGTCAGCACAGCCGGATGGCTGGGCCAGATCACACCCGGTCGCGGCGAAAAATGCTTTTCCAGATTGTCAGTATGCAGTTCCACCAGCCCCGGGATCAGGTAGGCCCCCTGGCAGTCGAGGGCTCCGGTTATGGAAGTGTTGCCCCGCTCCAGAGTGCTGATCAACCCATTCCGGACCTTGAGGGTACCGGTAAAGACCTCCTTTTCCGTGACGATGCGGGCATTGGTGAGCAGCAATTCATTGCTCTCAAGTTGCGGCCGCTCAAGGGTCAGGTCCATGGCGCTCATGCGGCTTCCTCCTTTGCAGGGCTGGTCAGGGGTATCCGGCGATCAGCGAGTTGGTCGCGGAGCCCGGCATCGTGGAAGATTCCTACAATCGCCGCGCCGCGTTCCCGGGCCTGCCGGATAAGCGACATCACCACAGCACAGTTGTCGGCATCCAGCGAGGCAGTGGGTTCGTCCAGCAGAAGGATGGGGTAGTCAACGACAAAGCCCCGGGCGATATTGACCCGTTGCTGCTCACCCCCGGAAAATGTCGAGGGCGCCAGGTGCCAGAGGGTTTCCGGTATGTTCAGCTGGCGCAGTAATCCGGAGGCTTTTTCACGGCAGGTATCCCGGTCGACGCCCTGGGCCCGCAGTGGTTCCATTACCACGTCAAGGGTGGATACCCTGGGAATCACCCGCAGGAACTGGCTGACATAACCCAGAGTTTGCCGCCGGATGGTGAGGATTTGCCTTGGTGTTGCCGTGACCAGGTCCACCAGCACGCCCTGGTGCCGAACATGGAGTTGGCCGGACTGGGGCTTGTAGTTGGCATAGAGCGAGCGCAGGAGGGTGCTCTTTCCGGAGCCGGAGCGGCCGTCGAGTACCACGCATTCGCCAGCGTTGACGTCGAAGGACACATCGGTGAGCACAGGATAGGAAACGCCGCCCTGGTTATGCAGGGTGAATCGTTTGTTCAGGTCAGTAACCTGGATCATGACTGTCATTACAGTTCTCCAGTTAGATCAGAGTGCGGTATCACGGGGTCAGTACCGAGGACACCAACAGCTGGCTATATGGGTGTTGGGGGTCGTCCAGGATCTGATCGGTGAGGCCCTGCTCAATCACCTTGCCACCACGCATGACCATGAGTCGGTGTGACAACAAGCGGGCGACGGCAAGGTCATGAGTGACCAGCACCACTGACAGGCCCAGGTCCACCACCAGGTTGCGAAGCATGTCCAGCAGGCGGGCCTGAACCGAGACATCCAGCCCGCCGGTGGGCTCATCCATGAACACCAGCCGCGGCCGAGTGACCAGGTTGCGGGCAATCTGCAGGCGCTGCTGCATGCCGCCGGAGAATGTGCGGGGCAGGTCATCGATGCGGGCGGTGTCGATCTCCACTTCACGCAACCAGGTTTCTCCCGTTGAGCGCAAGGTGCCGTAATGCCGCTCGCCGATGGCCATCAGCCGCTCACCGATGTTTGCGCCGGCGCTGACGCCCATGCGCAGGCCGTCCCGGGGGTGCTGGTGAACGATGCCCCAGTCCGTGCGCAACAGCAGTCGCCGCTGGCTTTCGGTAATACCATAGATGTCGAGTTTGTCGCCCTGCTTGCCGGTGTATTCGATCCGACCGGAGTCGGGCGTCAGCATCCCGGAGAGGCACTGCAGCAGAGTGGTCTTGCCGGACCCGGACTCGCCGACAATGCCCAGCACTTCGCCAGGCCAGAGTTCGAAGTCAACGCCGTCAACGCCCTTGCCGGGCGCGTAAAGTTTGCGCAGGTTGCTCACGGTCAGCAACGGCTCGGCCGGGTCCTCGTGAGATGCCGCCAATGCGGTGTTGGTCATACGGCCTCCTTACTCGCGCCAGTATTGAGGCGCTGGTTGCAATAGTCGGTATCAGAGCAGATGAAAATGCGCCCGCCTTCATCGTCGGTGACAACTTCATCGAGAAAGGAGTGGTCCGAACCGCAGAACTCGCAGGTCTGATCCCAACCCTGGATCTCGAAGGGGTGATCCTCGAAGTCCAGGCTTTCGACCCGGGTGAAGGGCGGAATCGCGTAGATGCGTTTTTCCCGGCCGGCGCCGAACAGCTGCAGGGCCGGGCTGCCATGCATCTTGGGATTGTCGAACTTGGGGATCGGTGAGGGGTCCATCACATAATGCCCGTTGACCTTGACTGGATAGGCATAGGTGGTGGCGATGTGCCCGAAGCGGGCAATGTCCTCATACAGTTTTACGTGCATCACCCCGTATTCCTGCAGGGCATGCATCTTCCGGGTTTCGGTTTCACGCGGCTCGATAAAGCGCAGGGGTTCCGGAATCGGCACCTGATAGACCAGGATCTGACCTGAGGAGAGTGGCGTTTCCGGTATCCGGTGACGGGTCTGGATGACACTGGCCTCACTCGTTGATTCGGTGGTAACGACGCCTGCGGTGCGGGCGAAAAAGCGCCGGATGCTGACGGCATTGGTGGTGTCGTCTGCGCCCTGGTCAATCACTTTCAGGGCGTCGTCGCTACCGATCACAGTGGCGGTAACCTGCATGCCACCGGTGCCCCAGCCGTAGGGCAAGGGCATCTCGCGGCCACCAAAGGGCACCTGATAGCCGGGCACGGCCACGGCTTTGAGCAGGCAGCGGCGAATCATCCGTTTGGTCTGCTCGTCGAGGTAAGCAAAGTTGTAGCCGGTGTTATCCGCCCGGGTGTCAGTGTGCTGGTTAAGGGATGCTGTGGTCATGCCTGGTTAGCCTCCCGGAGTTGCTGGGTATTCTCGTTGGGTTCGTCACTGAGACCGGGTTCAGCTGTCGGTTCGGCATGTGGGCCCTGGCCACCTGATTTGCGTTCTTCGAACTCTTTGCGCAGCCGTCGCAACAACACCAGCTCGGACTGGAAATCCACGTAGTGGGGCAGTTTCAGGTGAGAGACAAAACCCGAGGAGTCCAGGTTATCGCAGTGGGCGAGCACGAATTCCTCGTCCTGGGCCGGCGAGACCACATCCTCGCCAAGCTCCCGTGCCCGCAGTGCCCGATCCACCAGCGCCATGGCCAGCGCCTTGCGCTCGGAGTTGCCAAACGCCAGGCCGTAGCCACGGGTGAAGCGTGGGGCTTCGGTTTCCGTGCCACTGAACTGGTTGATCATGTCGCATTCGGTCACCCGGATATCCCCGGCGATCACGGGGAAGCCCAGTTCTTCCGGCGCAATTTCCACAGCCACTTCGCCCTGGCGGATCTCACCGGCAAAGGGATGATTGCGGCCGTACCCACGTTGGGTGGAATAGGCCAGTGCCAGGAGGAAGCCCTCGTCGCCACGGGCCAGGGCCTGGAGGCGCAGATCCCGGTTAGCGGGGTAATCCAGCGGTTGGCGGGTGAGATCGGACGGTTCTTCGGTTTCCACGGACTCGCGTTCAATCAGCCCCTCACTGTTGAGGAAATCCAGCACCCGCGGGCAATCTCCCACCGTCTCGTCCGCCGGCGGTGTTGTCGGGCGCTCGCCATTGGCCAGTAGGGTAAAGTCCAATAATCTGTGGGTGTAGTCGTAAGTGGGGCCGAGTACCTGGCCGCCGGGCAGATCCTTATAGGCGGCCGAGATGCGGCGACGGATGGCCATCTTGTTGGTTTCTACCGGGCAGGACGCCAGAAAACGCGGCAGCGTGGTGCGGTAGGCCCGCAGCAGGAATATGGCTTCGATAACATCGCCACTGGCTTGTTTGAGCGCCAGTGCCGCGAGTTCCGGATCGTAGAGCGAGCCCTCGGTCATCACCCGATCCACCGCCAGCCCCATCTGCTCGCGAATCTGGGCAACGCTCAGTTCAGGTAGGGAGGTGTCGCCGCGACGTGTTTCGTCGAGCCAGCTATGAGCCTGGTCGATGGCTTTTTCGCCACCTTTGACAGCTACGTACATGGTTATATCTCCACTCGGGTGGTGCGTGGCAGACCCATCAGGCCAGTTCCCGCGGTGAACAGAAGGTCGACGCCACAGGGAAAGCGACGGCGGTTATCGCTGAGCATGGCTGGCCAGCGCGCGTCCAGACCGGCGATTCCGACCTTGCGCATGCCGTCAATTCCGGGGCCGCTCAGGGTCCAGTTGGCGGTTGCGTCCAGGCTTTCCACCTGGACGATCAACGTGGTGGAGCGGTCCGGGTATTCATGGCTCCCCTGGGCAAACTGACTCAGGTCGTCGTCAAAATCCGGTGATGTCAGGGCGAACTCGGCCTGCTCCGGCTGGTCCACAATCCGGCAGCCGCAGTGAAAGCGAAGCGCACTCACCAGGGCATCGGTCCGCAGTGGCGGGGCAATCCACAAGGGGGTTTCCGCATCCAGTAGTGCCAGGCACAGCTGATAGGAGGCGATGTTTATGCGCTCGGGCGCGTCGCTCACGGGAACGGTTTGCAGCGTCCCGGGCTCTGAGAGCGCGGTGAGTGCACGACGAAACACCTGTTGGGACTGCTGGACCGGATCGTCGAACCCGGCGCAGAGCCCGGCCAGTGAGAGGGCTGACGTCACAGATGGCCGACTCTCGTTGTTCGTAGTCATTGGCTAGCTCCCTCTGACCATGGTCATGAAGTTCACTTTGGTGGCGGCAGCTTTGCGGGAGACCTGCTCACGGCGTGCCATCCATTGTTTGTAAAGCGGCTGGATCAGGGCAGGACCGTGCTGGCGGCTGTCTTCCTGCATCAGGCCGTCGAACAGCGCCGCCAGTTCAGCGTGACGCCGGCTGCGGCCAGTGACATAGCCAAAGCCCTGAACGCCGGCATTCAGCTCCACCACACATCGGGTTAGCGTGACTTCGCCCAGGTTAAACGGCGAACCCGTACCGCCGGCACGGCCACGCACCATGGCCATACCGATTTCCGGTTTGCGCAGGTGGCGGTACTCAGGTCGGTGTGAGAGGTTTTGCCAGTAGGATTCAAGATCGCTCAGGTCAGCCCTTGCCAGGACCGACATCCAGAATTGACGGTCGGTGATCTCCGGGGTGGCATCGGTCATGGGCTGGGTTCTCCCGTAGGTAAATCGGTGATCCGGGGCTGGATCCTGAACTCGAAACAGTCCGCGCGGCCGCGGGAGATGCTGTACTCGAGCACCTCGTCCGTGCCGGCGCGAACATTGTTGGACTTCACTACCAGCACCGGCATGTGTCTGGGATATTGCAGAAAATCCGCTTCCCGTTGGTTGGGCAGGGTTGCGCTGATCAAGGCCTGCTTGCGGAGCAGTTTGATCCCGTGGTGCTCTTCGATATGGGCATGCAGGGAACCGCCGCGATAATTGAGCTCTAGGCCGGGAAACGCCTCTCGCCGCAGGTAGTGACTGATCAGGTTGGCCGGCTTTCCATCCACACTGCGCAGGGTGTCCACTTGCAGGATGGGTGTACCGGCGGGCATACCGCTTGCGCGTGAAAAACGCTCGTCGGCGAACAGCACACGGCGGCTAATGACTTCACTGAACGTTGCATGGCCCAGGGCTTCCAGGGCTTCGCTAAAGCGCGCCCGAGCGCCGATGTTGTACTCCAGCGCATGCTCGACCACCAGGGTTCCCTTGCCCCGCTGGCGTAGCAACATGCCGGCCTCCACCAGTTGATCTACCGCCCGGCGCAGGGTATGGCGGTTGATCGAGAAGCGCCTCGCCAGCTCAGCCTCGGATGGCAGGTAATCTCCGCAAGCCAGGTTTTGGCGGATCTCCTGCTCCAGAGTCTGTGCAACGTCTTCGTATACGGCCATCGGTTTTCCTCTTGTCTAGACAACTTGGCAGATTAAAAACCCCGCCTGGGCGGGTTCCCGGAGGTGTCAGGCCGGGTAAGAAACAGAGCAACCTCAGATAAAGCGTTTGCGAATCCACTGGGACGCGATATCCAGTGAGGTCACCACCACAATAATGATGATCATCACTGCGCAGGTCTGAGCGAACTGGAACCCGCGCATGCTTTCCCAGAGAATGACGCCGATGCCGCCGGCGCCCACCATGCCGACCACGGTGGCGGAGCGGACATTGGATTCGAACCGGTACAGCGAGTAGGAGATCCACAGCGGCAGAACCTGAGGGATGACGCCGTAAATAATTTCCTGAAGCCCGCTGGCGCCAGTGGCGCGAACGCCTTCTACCGGCCCCGGGTCAATGGCCTCCACCGCCTCGGAGAACAGTTTTGCCAGAACCCCCGTTGTGTGGATGAACAGCGCCATTACCCCGGCAAAAGGGCCCAGCCCCACGGCCACCACAAACAGCATGGCGAAGACCATTTCGTTGATGGCGCGGAACGAATCCATCAGTCGCCGGACCGGCTGGCAGACCCACCAGGGCACCAGGTTTTCCGAAGACATGATTCCGAAGGGGATGGCCAGAATGACTGCCATCACGGTTCCCCAGATGGCGATCTGGACAGTGGTGACCATCTCGCTCAGGTAGAGCCGCCAATCATGGAAGTTCGGTGGAAAGAAATCGGCGGCAAACACGGCCATGTTATTGCCGTCGGCAAACAGGGCAGCCGGATTCATTTCCGCGCCGCCCCAGGACCAGGCCAGCACTGCGCCGGCTATGCCCCAGCCCAGCAAACTCGTCCAGTTTCGCGACAGCAGGTTGTTTTGACCGTCGGAAAGGTTTGAATGTGTCGATGCGCTCTGCATGAGAGTTGCCTGTGGCCTTTACGTCTGGAATGGCTGTGATGCCCCCGGTGCACAGAGGGCTGGCCTTTTTGGCCAGCCCGGAGGCTCTTTAGTCAGACTCTTTGCGGGCTGCGTCGAGGGCCGCAAGGCGGCGATCCAGGCCGGCCAGTTGGGCTTCGATTTCAGCCAGCTTCTGGCTCTTTTCCTGCGCTGAATAGTTGTCGTCGTTCTCAATGGACGCTTTCTGTTTGAACAGCTCGAGCTGACGAATGGGGATCAGCTGGTCGTTGCTGGAAGCGCGGAATGGTGCCCATTGCAGGTCGGCCAGGATTTTCAGCTCTTTTTCATCGCCGGTGGTGCCGTAGCTCATCAGGAAGTCATAGACTTTCTGCTTGGTTTGCGCGGGCAGGTTCTTGCGCCATACCAGCGGGTCGGATGGAATCAGCGGTGATTTCCAGATCACTTTCAGGTTGTCGGCTTTGTCCGGGAAGTTGATCTGCAGACGCTCCATGCTCTCGGTATTGAAGGTGGCCACGTCTACCTGCTTGTTGGCCACGGCCATGGCGTTTGTTTCGTGGCTGGAGTTCAGGGTGCGTTTGAAGGCTTCCTTCGGGGTCACGCCGTTTTTCGCGAAGATGTAGTAGCTCGGCACCAGGAAACCGGACGTGGAGTTGGGATCGCCGTTACCGAAGGTGAGGTCTTTGGCGTTGGCGAGCACATCCTCAACGGTGTTCAGGTGGGTGCTGTCCTTGTGAACGATCATCAGGCTCCAGTAGCCGGGGGAGCCATCGGCCGCCACGGTCTGAACCACAACCTCGCCACCGGCACGGTCGACCGCTTCCATGGCGGACTTGTTGCCGTACCAGGCAATGTCGACCTTGTCGAAACGCATGCCCTGGATGATGCCGGCGTAGTCCGGAGCGAAGAAACCTTTCACCTCCATGTCCAGCTTGGCTGACATGTCCTCGAGGAACGGTTCCCAGACGTTTTTCAGGTTGCTGGAGGATTCGGTCGAAATGATGCCGAAATTGAGGGTCTTCTGCTCTTCTGCCTGAACGCCGGTTGCGCTGACGGTGACCGCGGCAGCCAGAGTAAGGCGGGTAATCCATTGCTTGATCATGGTTGTTTCCTCAGTTTTAGGGGTTGGCAAACGTGCCGGGCAGTTCTCCGGGTCAGCTGGCGGGTGCCAGGGCAAACCCTTTGGCGGCTTTGGGTATCTTTCTTTTCTTGACCGGTTCGCCATCAACATCGAACGAGGTGGTGCCGTAAATGCTGGCTAACAGGGCTGGCGTCAGGTTTTCCGAGGGGCCGTCATACACGATTTCGCCAGCTTTCAGTGCCACCGCACGGCGACAGAACTCGCGGGCATAGTCCACCTGATGAAGTGTCACCACGACGGTGCGACCATCCTGATTGTTGATGTCAGCAAGGATTTCCATCACCCGCCGGGCCGATTCAGGATCGAGTGAAGCAATGGGCTCGTCGGCAAGAATCACTTCGGCTTTCTGGGTCAGCGTGCGGGCGATTGCAACGCGCTGTTGCTGCCCACCAGACAGGCAGGACGCCCGCTGGTTTGCCTTGGCATCCATTCCGACACGGTTCAGACATTTCAGTGCCAGAGCCTTTTCCTCGGCAGTGAACAGACCGAGACAGCCCCGCCAACCGGGTACGCGACCCAATGCGCCGGCCAGTACGTTGGTCATGACCTTCATGCGACCGACAAGGTTGAACTGCTGGAAGATATAGCCGATTCGTGCCCGGGTTTTGCGGACATCCGCAGACAGTCGACCTTTGCATTGCACGGGCTGCCCCAGTACGCGAACTTCGCCGCTGTCGGCATCGCCACAGCTCAGACCTGCGAGATGACGAAGGAGTGTCGATTTGCCGGACCCGGAGGGGCCAATGAGGGCTACCATTTCGCCGGATTCAATAGAGAGGCTGATGTTCTTGAGGGCTTTATCATTGGCTTTGTTTTTGCCAAATGTCTTTGACAAGCCTTGAATCTGAATCTCGGGCTCCATGAAGCGCCTCCACTGTCGTGTTTTCAACTTGTATAGACAGTGTCTGTTGCAGGTGTGACCGTTCGATGTCGCTCAGGTGACAGGCAGTTGAAGGTTTAAAGACGAGAACGTGAAACTGAGGAGGGGGAGGCCCAGGCGCCCAGTATCAGCAGGTGAGCGCCAGCGCGGCTTCGTTCACAGATCCACCCGATCACCGTCGTGGGCAATCCCGATCGTTGCTGGCAACTCGGGATTCGTGCTCAGCCGCCAGTTATCCAGCTCGTGGCTGAGGTGAATCAGCCATGCCCGATCGGGACCCACGGCGTCAATGCAATCCAGGGCCAGGGTCCAGTCGTTGTGGCCTCTAGGTTGATCGCAGGGCGGAAACGAGCAGTCGATGGCCAGCCCTGCAGGCTTCACAGTCTGTAAAAAACTCCGGGATTCCCGGGGTAGGCCGCGAGTGTCGGTCAGGTAGGCGAAAGCAGGTCCGTTCAAAAGCTCGAAGACATAGCCAAAAGTGGGTTTCGAGTGAATCAACGGTACCGGGGTGATCTTTAATGGTCCGATTTGAAATGCGGAAAACGCCTTTTGAGGGCGGAAATTCAGTATGCCGGGGTGGCGGAAAAGATCTGCGCAACCTTCAGGGTCGGGTGGAATAAACACCGGGATGCTTGGTGCTTTGCCCCAGCGCAGGTGAAACAGCCCTTGTACATGGTCTGGGTGAAAATGCGTCAGCACGATGGCATCAAGCTCGCCCGGGGCAAAGCGTTTATGTAAATCCATCAGGCCGCCGTCAATCAGAATGCGGGTGGCTCCGGATTCGATCAGGGCCGAGCAGGGCTCTCGTGCAAAGGCAGGGTTTTTTCTGGCGGTTGTACAGGCGGCGCATTCGCAGCCGAAAAGTGGTATGCCACCGGCAGCTCCTGTTCCGAGGAAGGTGATGCGCATGGGTTGCTTCCAGTAAGTGTGCCATCCGGGTGTGTTTCAGAGGTTTGCACAGAATTGTATTCGGATGTTAACTGGCAAGGGTTAAGCCAATGTGACAGGCCCAGATCATTTCACCCTCGGGGCTGAACGCAAAAGGAGGTGACCGTGCGCGTCGCCATTACCGATCAACTGAACCGCGGTCTGGGACTGCTACGTTCCCTGGTTATATATCGACGCCCTGGGCGCCAGAGGTCTTTACGCCGACTCTACAGTGAATTCATCCGGCCCGGGGACCTGGCATTTGACATCGGCGCCCATCTGGGGGACCGCAGCTCTGCGTTTGCCGAGTTGGGGGCGCGGGTAGTGGCGTTGGAGCCACAACCACAATTGCTGCGCTGGTTAAGGCGGCTGACGCGGCATCAGCCGGAAATAGTGTGCCTGCCACTGGCGGCGGGGCGGGCCCAGGGCAACGCCGAACTGGCGCTGAGCTTGCGTCATCCCACTGTGGCCTCACTGGACAGCCGCTGGCGCGAACACCTGCGTACAACAACTGCCGGTTTCCGGCACGTGCGCTGGAAGGACTCGGTCACCGTGACGGTTACCACCCTGGACGATCTGATACGTCAATTTGGCCAGCCCAGCTTCTGCAAGATCGATGTGGAAGGCTTTGAGGTGGAGGTGCTGGCGGGGTTGAGCCAGCCGCTGCCGGCACTGTCTTTCGAATTCGTGAACGGCAGCTTGGATCAGGCAGTGCGATGCCTGGAGGAAATGGAGCGGCTGGGCCGGCACGAGTTCAATGTTATTGCCGGCGAGCAACGCCGGTTTATCTGGTCTTCATGGCAGGCTCCGGAGTCGCTCAGGCAATGGCTTGATGCGGGAGCTGAGGGAATCGCCTCGGGGGATATTTATGCCCGGCTCGTCACCTCAGCGCCGAAGCGATAGGGAATGACGTGGAGGGGAAGCGGATGTCTCAGATTCAGAAATACCCCGCAGGGTGGGCGGGTACTGCACCGGGTTTTCTCGGCTGACCGCTACGCCAGGCGGATCCTATAACGGAGAATGCCAGCATCCTCTTCGCGAACCCACTCAATCCTGTGACCAGTGAGTTCACACAATACCTGTAAGTCCCGGCGGCCGCTGGGGTCGTCGGTGAGAAACTCGACCTGCGTGCCGCCAGGCAGATCCCGGGTGCGTTTTTTCAGGCGCAGAATGGGCAGGGGGCACACCAGACCGACAGCATCAATCTGGTATACCTCCTGATGTGCTTCTGATTGATGATCAGTCAAGCCGCACGCTCTCACTGCTGTATTGCTCGGCTGAAGACCACCCGAACTGATTCAGAACGACCGGGGCGAGGGCGGCGATCACCAAGGCTGCGATAAATCCGGCAATCATGACTTTCACGATGATTCTCCCTTGTCCTGTTTGCCCAGACGCTCTTCCACCCACAGATCGTGGTGTTGGCGAGCCCATTCCAGATCAACCTGACCGTTGCCCATGGCATCGAAGGCACCTTCCATACCGACGGTGCCGATGTAGATGTGTGCGATTATGGCCACCATCATCGCGAAGGCAATAATCGAGTGCCAGAGGTTGGCATACTGCATCTCTTCGTGGGGCGCCAGGGCGGTCGGGAAATCGGTTCCCAGAATGCTGTTCATGACCTCAAAAGTCCCGGCGAACATGGGCATCTCAAAGGGAAACAACAGCGACAGACCCGACAGGGAGACTGATAGGCCCAGTATCATCACGGTCCAGAAAACAATCTTCTGGCCGGCGTTGAACTTTTTCGATGAAGGGTGGGAGTTGGTAAAGATACCGCCCCCCGCCTTAAGCCACTGCCAGTCCAGTTTGTTGGGAATGTTGTGTGCCACCCACATGACGAATGTCATCACCAGCCCCAACATGAAGGCCCAGGCAATGTTATTGTGCAGCCACTTGGAGCCAACCGCCAGTGTGGAAAAGGCTTCCTGCCCTATCACAGGGATCAGGAAACTGCGTCCCATGAGGGTGATCAGCCCCGTGAGGGCCAGCGCGATGAACGAGCCAGCCAACAACCAGTGGCCAAAGCGCTCGATGGCCTTGAACCGCTCGATCTTGGTGCCCGAAGGGCCGCCGTCGATCCTGATCTTGCCGCGAATAAAGTAGAACACCACCAGCAGTAGCACAAAGCCCAGGATGGCGCCGCCGCCATAGGTTATGACTGGTCCTTCCCGTAACTGGTACCAGGGCATGCCTCCGTCCTGGATCAGGACGTCAACCGCAGGCCCGCTGACCTCTGTGCTGAGGTCAATCTCGTTGTAGCGGACACCTCGCCAGCTGTCAGCCTGAGAGCGTCCACCAAGAGTGCCCAGTTGCTCACTGATCGGAGCAGCGTTGGCGGGGTCACCAGTGTTTTCTGACCGGAACGACTCGTCAACTTCCAGTTGCTTCTGACGGGCCATGATATCTTCCAGGGTCTGAGCACCCCCGGTACTTGTCCGATCAACCTCAGGGGCATCTTGTGCCCAGGCAGGGTTGAGCATCAGTGTCGTCAGTGCAAAGACGACGGCACCGAATATCTTAAAATTCATGAGAGCACTCCAACGGAATCAACAGAAAGAACTCGTTGCCTCAATGAATTCCGGGGCCCAAGGGCCCCGGAACGATCAGGCCGATCTAAGCGCCCTTCTTCTGGTAGGCTGTGCCCCATCCCCAGGCGCCTGAACCGAAACCCCGGTTCACCACGCGCTGGCGATAGATATCGGCCACGTCGTTGCCATCACCGGCCAACAGCGCTTTGGTCGAGCACATTTCCGCACAGATCGGCAGTTTGCCCTCCGCTATACGGTTGCGACCGTATTTGTTGAATTCGGCTGTCGAATTGTCTTCCTCAGGACCCCCTGCACAGAACGTGCATTTGTCCATCTTGCCCCGGCTGCCAAAGTTGCCCGCCTGGGGAAACTGGGGCGCGCCGAAGGGGCAAGCGTAGAAGCAATACCCACAACCAATACACAGATCCTTGGAATGCAATACGATTCCGTCTTCGGTCTGGTAGAAGCAGTCCGTTGGACAGACGGCCATACAGGGCGCGTCTGAACAGTGCATGCAGGCAACCGAGATCGAACGCTCGCCAGGTTTACCATCTTCGATGGTCACCACACGTCGACGGTTGATACCCCAGGGGACCTCATGTTCATTCTTACAGGCTGTTACGCAGGCATTACATTCAATGCAGCGCTCGGCATCGCAAAGAAACTTTGCTCGTGCTTGTCCTTCAAGTGCCATGTTGTACACCTCTTATTGTTATGCCGGCATGATCGAACACAGGGTGCACTTGGTCTCTTGCATCTGCGTGACCGAGTCATACCCGTATGTCTGAACCGTGTTGGAAGATTCACCCAGAACATAGGGGTCGGCGCCCTTGGGATACTTGTCCCTCAGATCCTTGCCTTCCAGGTGTCCACCGAAGTGGAAGGGCATGAACACCACGCCTCTGCCGACGCGCTCTGTGATCATCGCCTTCACCTTAATGCGTGCGCCTTCAGGGCCGGAAACCCAGACGTCGTTACCGTCACGAATGTTCAGGTTATTCGCATCGTACGGATTCACCTCTATGAACATGTCCTGCTGCAGTTCCGCCAGCCAGGGGTTCGAGCGGGTCTCGTCACCACCACCCTCATATTCAACCAGACGGCCTGAGGTGAGGATGAGGGGGAAGTCCTTGCTGAAGTCCTTCTTCTGAATGGACTCGTACAGGGTCGGGACGCGCCAGAAGTGCTTGTCTTCGTAGGTCGGGTAATCTTTGACCAGATCGCGACGATTGGTGTACAGCGGTTCGCGGTGAAGCGGTACGGGATCCGGGAAGTTCCAGACGATCGCGCGGGCCTTGGCGTTACCAAAGGGTGCGCACTCGTGCTTGATGGCAACACGCTGGATACCGCCTGACAGGTCCGTCTTCCAGTTGGTCTCGGGGCCGGCAACCGCGTCAATACTGGCACGCTCTTCGGCCGTGAGGTCACCATCCCAGCCCAGGTCCATCAGCATCTGCATGGTGAACTCAGGGTAGCCGTCCTTGATGTCCGAGTCTTTCGAGTAGACGCCTTCGGCCAGCAGGTTCTCGCCGTCGCGCTCGACACCAAAACGGGCACGGAAGGTGAGGCCGCCCTTGGACACCGGCAGGGACATATCGTACAGATTCGGAGTTCCGGGATGGTTCATCTCGGCTGTACCCCAGCTCGGCCACGGCAGACCGTAAATATCACCGTCGCACGGACCGCCGACTGCACGCAGGGTGGTCTTGTCGAAGTGGTGCTGGTTCGCCATGTGCTTTTTCAGGCGCTCGGGTGACTGCCCGGTGTAGCCGATGGTCCACATACCGCGGTTGAATTCGCGGGTGATGTCCTCGATGACCGGCTCGTCGCCTTCAATAGCAATATTGCGGAACATGCGATCGGTAAAACCGAACTTGTCCGCAAACAGCTTCATGATTTCGTGATCGACCTTCGAGTCAAACAGCGGCTCCATGACCTTTTCACGCCACTGGAGCGACCGGTTTGAAGCGGTGACTGAGCCTGAGGTCTCGAACTGGGTTGTTGCAGGCAACAGATAGGCGCCTTCCTTGCGATCGTGCAGCACCGCTGACACGGTGGGGAAGGGATCCACGACGACCAGCAGGTCCAGTTTTTCCATGGCCTCCTTCATTTCCAGCATACGGGTCTGCGAGTTGGGGGCGTGGCCCCACAGAACCATCGCCCGGGTATTGTCGGGCTGTCCCAGGTTCTCCTTGGCCTCCAGAACACCGTCGATCCAGCGGGACACGGGAATGCCTTTCTCGTTCATCATCGCGCGGGACTTGCCATCTTTGTCCCAGGTCGCAAAGCGGCCCTTCAGCCAATCCAGATCTTCTTCCCAGACGCGGGCCCAGTGAGCCCAGGAGCCAGCAGCCAGGCCGTAGTAGCCCGGCAGGGTATCGGCAAGGACGCCCAGATCTGTGGCGCCCTGAACGTTGTCGTGACCGCGGAAGATGTTGGTACCGCCGCCGGGGACGCCCATGTTACCCAGTGCCAGCTGCAATACGCAGTACGCACGGGTGTTGTTGTTGCCGTTGGTGTGCTGGGTGCCACCCATGCACCAGATCACGGTACCCGGGCGATTGTTGACCAGAGTACGTGCGACACGTTCGAGTTGCGCACCGGGTGCCCCGGTAACGCGCTCCACTTCCTCGGGGTTCCAGCGCTTCACCTCTTCGCGGATGTCGTCCATGCCGTACACCCGGGTGCGGATGAACTCCTTGTCTTCCCAGCTATTTTCAAAGATGTGCCACAGCAGGCCCCAGATCAGCGCGACGTCTGAACCCGGCCGGAAGCGCACGTACTCATCGGCATGAGCAGCAGTGCGTGTGAAGCGTGGATCACAGACAATGAGCGGCGCGTTGTTCTGTTCCTTGGCTTTGAGGATATGCAGCAGCGACACCGGGTGCGCTTCTGCGGGGTTACCGCCGATCAGGAAGATCGCCTGGGAGTTGTGGATATCGTTGTACGAGTTGGTCATCGCACCGTAGCCCCAGGTGTTGGCTACGCCGGCGACCGTCGTTGAGTGACAGATGCGGGCCTGGTGATCAACATTGTTGGTGCCCCAGTAGCCCGCAAATTTACGGAACAGATACGCCTGTTCGTTGTTGAACTTTGCGCTTCCCAGCCAGTAGACCGAGTCAGGGCCGCTTTCGTCGCGGATCTGCAACATCTTGTCGCCGATCTCGTTGATTGCCTGATCCCAGGGAATTTTCTGCCATTGGCCGCCGACCATTTTCATGGGGTATTTCAGACGGCGTTCACCGTGACCGTGCTCTCGCACCGAGGCGCCCTTGGCACAGTGAGCGCCCATGTTAAAGGGACTGTCCCAGCCGGGCTCCTGACCTGTCCATACACCATTCTGAACCTCAGCCTCGACCGTGCAGCCGACCGAGCAGTGTGTACACACCGATTTCTTGCGAACGACTTCGCCACCCTCAGTTGATGGGGTTGCAGCCCTGACGCGCGTCGACGGCAGCGACAAAGCCGCCAGGCCTCCCACTGCGACGCCGGAGGCCGTCAGAAACCCCCTGCGGTCCATGGTCGTTGCAGCGAGGGATGAAAGTAAAGATCCAGCACGGGAGCCTTTCGCTACCCCGTTGGTTTTCTTCCTCAACATGTCTCGTACCTCTCTCTTTTTTTATTCTTCTCGTTTTCCCGGAAATGCGGTCACCCAAGAGCCTTTCGCAACCTTGAATGACTCACGCTTCCTCAAAAGCGAGCCGATTCCAGATACTTACGTGTGTGTTCAGTGTCACGTAGACCGCTGCTTTTGGGGGCGTCTTCAGAGACGACCTCGGCTGCGGCGTTCGGTGCTACTGCCACGGCAACGGCAGCTGGAACTGCTGTTGCTGCCATCCGCAAGAAGCGGCGACGGCTGTTATCACGCTGTTGGCTGTCCATAGGACACCTCCACCCGGGTTGAGGGATCAAGCAGATCCCGGTTATTGAAGTGCAAACGCCTCGGTCTCTACAGCCATGAAAGCCCGCCCCAGCGAGCCAACAGGCGCATAGAAGATCGCGGTTTGCGCTCTCTCCAAATCGGTAAAAAACAACGCCGCCCACTTTGCCAGGTGCGCGTCAAAAAAGGTTTTTTGTGAAGACAGACCGCTGTCGCACTCGAACTCGCCGGTAATGATGCCTGCCATGATTTCACACAGCGTGCCGATATGGTCTTCAGGTTCTTTGATGTCGTCACTGGATTTGATGCCCCGGGCCATCAGATCGCCGCGCAGATCCGCCAGTGGCTTTTCGTTCAGGAAACCGGTGAGGTAATAACTGGCGTAAGGGAGTAGTTCACCACGGCCAACGCCGATGAAGAGATTGTTGTATTCCCGGTTGACGTCTTCGGGTGAGGTGCGTTCGGCAAGAGCAGCCAGTGTCCTGGAGGCGGACCCCAGAGTGGTGTCGTCACCCTGCAGGGATGCCAGCCCCTGAAGAAGCTCGCTTGAAGGCGGGCCGCTCAGCAGGACACCGAGCAACTGATACATCTGGGCTCGGGCGCGCTCTTCGTCGGTGATTGAGCGAGGGCACTGAACTTCAGCGGTGTTGTTCAAATCTCTGTCCTTTACGTTATTGTTGTTTGCTTGATACGACATTAATTTATGTACACCTGTTCATTATTTATACGCCCAAACAGGTGCGGGGGCAATTACACTTTCAATCGCTTCTGATAGCCAAAACTAATGATCAAAACGCATTCGTGGGCGGTAGCGTGGCGCCGATTCCGCCTCAGTCCCGGCCTGCGGTGCCCCGGCGTCCCCATGGCCAACCATGGTCGTGGCCTCCGCGGCGATTCCGGTCTCGGGTTTCTCCGCCAGCTCGTGTTCATCCTGCGCTTTTTCAGCTACCCCTACTGCAGGCGCAGCAGCTTCAAGCTCCCCGGCCTGCCTCTGAATCCGATCCCCGGACTGATCATCAGCTTTGTCATCAACAGCTGGTATTCTGTCAAAACCCTGCCCCACCTTGTACAGGGTTTTCATGGCGTTGGTCGCAACAGCGGCGTCCGTGAAATCTTCATCGTAATCATTGAGTCCATCCAGCACCGCCAGTACGGGATTGGATTTCCAGAGTGAGCGCAGGGCCCTGCGGCGCAGGAGTTCCGGAATTTCTTTTCGCATGAACCCGGTAATGTCGGTACCCAGTTCGATGGCATCCGGGTCGGGCAGATCGTACTTTTCCAGTACCTCGCGTTCCGGCAGGGCTTCATTGATGGCAAGCTCCTGCTCTTCGGGTGATGGCTCGGGCTCAATAGTCGAAGGAGGGGGGAGCTCGGCCTCTTTGCTGGCGCCGGTTTTTCTGCGTGACCAACGCTGTAATCGTGATTCAGCCATCAGTGCACTCTCGGTTTTTTCATGTCAGAGGGGGCGCGGAAAACGTCGCTTTCCTGACGAATACGAGCATCGCCTTTGCCGTCCTCGCTACCATCAACACGGACCTCGTCACGGCGACGCTTCTTGAAAGGCTCTTCGACATAGTGCATGTCGACAAATTCTTTGATCCAGGCCGCCATGGACTCGGGAATCGGCACCGCCTCGACAATGCTTTCGCCACTGTCCAGAGCGTCAAGCGCTTCATGGGCACTGGCGGTAACGGTGCTGACAACCCATCCCGAAGGAGACTGGCTGGTCTGGTCCCTGTCCATTACCACCCACACGGAGGGGGAGGCCATATTCAGGGATACCAGGTAACCTTCTACGTCGGCGCGATATAATTCCATCGCCACAGTGCCCGCGTGGTAATCGACGACCTCGCCATCGCGGACCAGCTCTTTCCAGAATGCCTCTGGAGCGCCGGGTATAACAGCCACTGGCTTCCAGATCTCACGCGCCCATTGCGTCACGCCAGGGGACCGGCGAACGACGGCCCCGACTTTCAGCTCGCGCTTCCAACTAGCTACGTTACGACTCATGACAGCTCTCTATACTGCGCTTCATGCGGCTTATGGCGGCTCCCTCTACTATGAAGCTAGCAGAGCGCCAACAATTAGCCAATTATTCAATTGTCGAAGGACAAACGGGTGTGGCATCCTCGATAGAACGGCATTGAATACGTGTACGTATAACAATAACTAGAAGAGCAGAATTCTGATGAGCCCACACAAAACTCTACTGATATGTTCCTGCGACAAAACCCAGTCTCTTGATCCTGAGGCACTGCAAACGGCCGCGGCAGCTGAGCAGGTGATCATGGTGGATCAACTGTGCGGTACAGATATGACGATTGCGGCCGAGCACCTGAGCGGCAGTAATGAGGTGCTCATTGCCTGCCGCCAACAGGCCGCGTTGTTCGAGCGCCTGAGCGACGACGTCCAGGCCGAAACCGGGCAGTCCGCTCCGCTGAGTACCATCGACATCCGGGATCGCGCAGGCTGGAGTGCATCGAGCGCAAAACCTGCGCGTTTGCACGCCAAGCAGGCGGCCCTGATGGCCGCGGCTCAGCTGCCGGCTCCCGTGGCGCCCGTGAAAACGATTCAGTCCAGCGGGGTGTGTTGCATTGTCGGCACCACCGAGCAGGCCATCAGGATGGCCGAGCTGGTACAGGACGAACTGGGTGTTACCTGTATCGTGAATGATGCGGGGCCAATACAGCTGCCCTCCGCCAATTACGACCTGGCCAGAGGCCAGTTGACGGGTGCCCAGGGCGCACTGGGTAACTTCAGCCTGGAGTTTGCAAAGCTTCAGGCTCTGAATCCCGCAGGCCGTGGCGCCCTTGGGTATGGTGAGGTCAAAACCACTGCCCGCAGCGAGTGCGACGTGTTTATCGATTTGCGTGGCGGTGCGCCCGCGTTTCCCCACTATGAAAAGCGCAACGGCTACTTCTGGGCAGATCCGGCCAAAACCGGAGAGCTGGAGCGTATTGCCCTGACAGCCAGGGACCGGGTCGGCGAGTTTGAGAAAACCGTGTATTTCAACCTGGAACCTTCCCTGTGTGCACACTCCCGGGCGAACCAGACCGGTTGCACCCGCTGTCTGGACGTTTGCAGCACCGAGGCGATTTTTTCTTTCGGGGAGCATGTGCAGATCGATTCTGATATTTGCGCCGGCTGCGGGACCTGTGCGGCGGTCTGCCCGACCTCAGCCATCACTATGAACGAAACCCCCTTCGAGGCCATCACCCAGGCCATGGACGTTATGGCGCGGGTCTATCGCGAGCATACCGGGGAATCCCCGCGCCTGGTTATTCATACCCTGGGCGCCGGTGCTGATGCCATTGCTTACCTGGCACGGTACCACGATGGACTGGCAGACGATCTGATTCCGCTGGGGCTGGAGCAAGTCGACCGTATCGGCCATGCAGAGATTATGGCCGCGTTCGGCGCGGGTTATGCCGAAGTCCTGATCCTGGCGGATACCGAAATCGACCGCCGCGCAGTTGCTGCGGAAGTTGAGCTGGCGCAGGCCATGCTTACAGGTACCAGAAACTCTCCCAGCCGGGTGCGGGTGATCGAAGCCCAGGAGCTTGGTGAGGCCGGGGACAACGCCGGGCGAGTGAGTGAACCGGTTTTGCTGGTCGGTGGCCGCCGTGACATCACGCGAGTCACCGTTGGCGCCATGGAGGACAGGCTCGAAGCACCGATCCCCCTGCCAGCGGGCGCACCCTATGGTGCCATTGAGATCGACCCCGACAAATGCACCCTCTGCCTGGCCTGCGTATCGCTGTGCCCAACTGGCGCCCTTGGTGATCATCCGGACCGGCCGGAGGTTCAGTTTACGGAAAACGCCTGCGTTCAGTGCGGCGTCTGCGAGAGCACCTGTCCGGAGACGGCCATTACCCTGGTGCCCCAGCTGGATGTGTCGAAAGACGCCCTGAGTGCCCGGGCATTGCACGGTGAAGATCCGTTCGAGTGCATCAAGTGTGGCAGGCCTTTTGGTGTCGCCAGCACTATTAACCGGATCGTTGAAAAGCTGGAAAACAAGCACTGGATGTACAGCAAGTCTGATAATGTCCAGCTCATCAAGATGTGTGATGACTGTCGCGTCAATGCCCAGTTCCATGGGGATACCGCGCCCATGGCCGGGGGCCAGCGCCCCCGGGTTCGCACCAGTGACGACTACCTGGACAGCTAAAAACCAAGCAGGACACAATATGGTTCAGTACACCGAAGTCGGAAAATCCAACCTGATCGGTACCGACGCGCCCCGGCCGCAGGACAAAAACCCGAAGGGCATTGACCGTATCATCGCCATTGCCTCGGGCAAGGGCGGCGTCGGCAAATCGACAGTGGCGTCCAATCTGGCGGTTGCGCTGGCCTCGAAAGGCCTCAAAGTGGGCTTGCTGGATGCCGACGTCTACGGGCCCAGCCAGCCGCGCATGCTGGGTGTTTCGGGCCGGCCGTCCAGCCCTGACGGGCATACCATCCTGCCCCTGCGCAATCACGGTGTGACCCTGATGTCACTGGGGCTGATGGCCCCGGATGACGAAGCCATCGTGTGGCGCGGGCCCATGCTGATGGGAGCCCTGGAGCAGATGATGAATCAGGTGGATTGGGGCCGGCTGGACGTGCTGCTGGTGGATCTGCCCCCGGGTACCGGTGACGTGCAGATGACCCTGAGCCAGAAATTCTTCGTTGCAGGAGCCATAGTGGTCTCGACGCCCCAGGACATTGCCCTGATGGATGCGCGCAAGGGTATTGATATGTTCAACCGGATGGACGTGCCGCTGTTTGGCCTGATCGAAAACATGGCTTCTTTTGTCTGTGACGGTTGTGGAAAAGAACATCACCCCTTTGGTTCCGGCGGTGCCCGGGCTGAAGCAGAAAAGCTGGGAGCGCCCTTCCTGGGTGAAATTCCGCTCGATCTGGATATCCGGATTGGCTCGGACGGCGGCGTTCCGATTGTGGTGTCAAAACCGGAGAGCCCTCAGTCGCGATCCTTCCAGCGCATCGCCGATGAAATCGTCGCCTCCGATGTATACGCACAGGCCATCCGATGATCGAGTCACCTCAATTCCCGCCGTTACTGTCGGGCCAGTCCGTGCCCAGGCACACGGACCCTTTTAACAAGGCCGTTAGCCAAGCTATTGCAGGGGTCGATTCCGGCACAATTTTTTACTCTGAGACCACCGACACTCTGCGCGCGGCTCTGGTGCTGGCGCCGGAAACGCCTCTGGAAGAAGCCATTCAGGCCGTCTATGTGGCCCAGATCGGTCTGGCCGAGAGTCTTGGAGCACTGGCCCCGCCCGAAGTGCCCGTGCACTTTCAATGGCCCGATCGCATCAAGGTCAATGGTGCGGTATGCGGTCGCGTTCGTTTTGCCACGGATGTGTCAGATCCCAAAGTGCAGCCCAGGTGGCTGGTTATCGGTATCGAAGTGCCGTTCTTACCTGCGAATGATGAGCCAGGCCAGAACCCGAATGAAACCTGTCTGCTGGAAGAAGGGTGCAGCGATGTCCAGCCCATGGCGTTGCTGGAGAGCTGGTCCAAACACACGCTTCTGTGGCTGACCTATTTCATGGACAGCGGGTTCGAGCGTGTACACAATGAATGGCGGCCACGCTGCGACACCCTGGGCAAAATGATCGAGCAACCAAGACCCGGCATTTTTGTCGGGCTGGATGAGAAAGGCCGGATGCTGTTGCGCCAGGATGTCATGACTGAAACAGTGAGTTTGATTGAATTCGTGGAGCACACATGAAACTGGCCCGAACCCTGCGACTGGATATTTCCGATGAGAATGTTTACGAACAGCCTGCCCCCAGCGGCGAATGGGCCATTTCGGGCGGGTTCGAGTTCTCGAACTGGACCGAAGCCGACCTGAAGGGAAAGGCTCGTCAGGCCTTTACCAACGGTTGGTACAGCATAGAGTCGGGTGGCCGCGCCAGTTTCGTGGGTGTCTGTAACATTACCGAAGCCGAACTGGAGCAGCTGCAGCAGACGTTGGCGCAAACCTTTGTCGAGGTTTACGGCGCTCCGGATATCGACGCTGCCTACCCCGTCGCCTGCGAGGAAATCGACCAGATGCGCAATATGTGCGAGGACTTCGAAGAAAATACCCTGCTGATGGTCAGCCGTTCACTGACCGAGCTGGGTGTTGAGGAAACCTACCGCTCCCGCGCTCCACAAGATGCTTCGCTGGAGGCCTTTGCCGTACACGGCGGCTACGAATGAGTAATCTCTGAAGGCATCAGAGCCCGAAGCTGCTGTAGGGGATAAACCGCACGGGCGTCCCCGGCTCGATCTGCCGGGCGCTCTCGTCCAGCTCCACCAGACCTTCGGACCAGGCCAGGCCGGTCACCCGGCCCGAGCCTTCCGAGCTGAATACCTCAACCTGCCCGTCACGGACCCGCGCCCGCAACATCTCGCTGCGCCCCGGCTTCTTGTTTTTGGAGAAGCTGGCGGGCATGACATAGCCCCGGGGTTCGAACCATTCCCCCCCTGCCAGTAGCGCCATCGCCGGCGCGCCAAAACGCAGTGCGCAGACCCAGGCGGCAACCGGATTTCCCGGCAAGCCCACCACGGGCGTCCCCTGGAACATGGCCAGCGCGAGCGGCCGGCCCGGTTTTATCGCGATGCGCCAGTTGCTTATCTCGCCATGGGCTTTGAGGGTTTTCGACACATGATCCTCGTCCCCTGCGGAAACGCCGCCACTGGTCAGGATCAGGTCGCATTGCTCAGCGCCACGCTCCAGGGCTTCCTTCACGTCCTCGGCCCGGTCCAGTACATGGCCCAGGTCCACCAGCTGATAGCCAAGCTGCGTGACCATAGCGCTCAGCATGGGACGGTTGGCATCGTAAATCTGCCAATCGGTGACCGCTGACCCGACAGGCTTCACTTCGTCACCGGTGGACAGGACACCGACGCGAAGCCGCTTAAACACATCGACCGAGTCGACGCCGACACTGGCCAGGACGGAAATCTGGGTGGGGGTCAGGCGGGTGGCGGCTGTGAGTATCCGCTCCTGTGCCTGGATGTCCTCACCGGCCTTGCGTGCGTTAGCGCCCGCTTTCAGCGTGCCGTTCAGATGCAGCTGCCCGTCCTTGACCTCACAGTCTTCCTCCAGGACCACTGTATCGGTGCCGGCCGGTATGACTGCGCCTGTCAGAATGCGGATAGCATGTCCTTCGGGGACCTGGCCGGTGTACGGTTCCCCGGCGGCACTCCGGCCATCAATCAGGGGCAGGGCGCAGGGCACATCGGTTATTGGTCCCGCGAGAGCATAACCATCCACCGCGGAATTGTTGCTGGGGGGGTGGGCGCGAGGTGCGCAAACGTCGCTTGCCAGTATTCGGCCATTCACCTGTGACAGCGGAACCGCGCGCTCTACGCCCACCACCGGGTGCAGGCGTGAGCGTAACCGCTCCAGGGCTTCGTCCACCGGCGTCCAGTTGACCCCGGGTGGCAGGGCAAAGCAGTCGTTACGAAGCGGTTTCATTGCTATCCCGTTGCTGTTTGTATCGTTCATGATTGTCTGGGCTCAGAATAAAGTCGGCGATTCCGGGAACGTCGTTTACATCGAAAACAGGCCCCGAAAAATCGGCAGCATAGTCTGCCGCTACTGCAATAATGTTCGCGTCCTCCGGATAAAGGGGCGCGCGCGAGCTCTCCTTTCGGTGCACTTCGATCTTGGGGTGTGAATGGGTTTTGAAGCCCTCAACCACGACCCAGTCGCAGGGCCCCAGACGGGCCAGTAATTCATCCAGCGTTGGCTCATTGGCGCCGCGCAGCTCATGCATGATGGCGAAACGCTGCCCCCCGGCGAGCAGGACTTCCCGGGCGCCGGCATCCCGGTGTTTGTAACTGTCGGTGCCGGGCTGGTCCACATCCACCGTGTGGTGGGCATGCTTGATGGAGTTAACCGTTAATCCCCTGGCGGACAGTTCGCGAATCAGAGCCGCGGCCAGCGTGGTTTTTCCGGAGTTTTTCCAGCCCACAATGCCTAAGACGTTCACTTCAGGTGTTTCTCCGCCCAGGCCAGGTCTTCCGGTGTATTGATGTTGAAAAAGTCGTCCTCTGCAAAAACCACCAGCGCCTCACCCTGAGCCTGCGTCCACTGGCGAATCTTGCGTACGCCTTCGTTCAGAGCGGCCCGCAGCTCATGCCGCAACGCCACCTGCCAGCGGCCAAAAGTCGGTTGCGGCAGTCTCCCGCGTTCCGGGTCCGGTGTGGCGGCCAGCACCACCGGTGTATCCTTTTCGGCCAGGCGTTCTGCCAGGTCCAGCGGGAATGACGGCGTATCGGCGGCAACACTGATCAGCCACTCATGGCCCTGCTCAGCCGCCCAGTCCATGCCCGCCAGAACGCCAGCCAGCGGGCCCGCATAGCCGGGAACAGAGTCGGCCACCACGGGCAAACCCAGATCATCAAAACGACTCAGATCCCCATTGGCATTCAGCACCACGGCATCCACCTGCGGCGTGATCCGCTCAATGACTCGCTGGATCAGCGATCGGTCGCCCAGCATCAGTCGCCCTTTATCACCGCCGCCCATACGGTTTGCCTGGCCGCCCGCCAGAATGACGGCACACTCACTCATGCTCTGCCCCTTTCCGACGCATTTTCTTTTCTTCATCAGGAACCTGCGACAGGTCCTGATCGAACACCAGCCGGTGCTGACCGCTGAGGCAGGTGAATTTCTTGCCTCGCATCCGTCCGATCAGCGTCAACCCGACCTGTCGGGCAATATCGACGCCCCAGGCGGTAAAGCCCGACCGGCTGATCAGAGTCGGGATGCCCATCAGGGATGTTTTGATGACCATTTCGGAGGTCAGGCGGCCCGTGGTGTAGAGGACTTTGTCAGCTGCGGGGATGTTATTCAGGTGCATCCAGCCGGCAATCTTGTCGACGGCGTTATGGCGCCCGACATCTTCCATGTAGGCCAGAACCTGGAGCCCCTGGCACAGGGCAGTGCCATGAATGGCGCCGGTTTCCATATACAGGCTGGGGGTGTGATTGATTTGATAGGAAAGGTCGTAAAAGGTACTGGTGTGCACCGGTGTGTCCGGCAACTGTAATCCGTCGAGTCCGGCCATCATGTCACCAAACACCGTGCCCACGGCGCATCCGGAAGTGCGGGTTTTCTTTTCCAGCTTGTCCTCTACATTGGTGACACCTGAGGTGCGGACAACGACGACTTCCAGCTCTTCGTCGTAATCAATCCCGGTGACCTGGTCGGTCTCTTTCAGCATTCCCTGGTTCAGGAGGAAGCCGAGCGCCAGATATTTCGGGTGATCGCCGATGGTCATTGCCGTGACAATCTCCTGACTGTTCAGGTAGATGGTCAGGGGGCGCTCTTCGATAACGCTGATCGACTTCGACTGACCGTGTTCATCAACGCCCTCAACAGCGCGGGACAGTCGGGGATCTTGGGGATCGGGAAGCAGTGGATCAATCATCATTTTTGTTATAGCCGTTTCAGGGACGCCGCAGAATGGAATGTTTACGGAGATTGTCAGAGATTAGCCTATTTGGCATTCGGGAAAAATAGTTGTTGTCCTTTCACCCTGAATTCGGCAATCGCTTGCTGGCCATCATCGGATATCAGCCAGTTGTGCCACTGCCTGGCCAGACCGTGCTTGAGGTGCGGATGCTTGTCTTCGGAGAGCAGCAGGCTGCCGTACTGGTTGAACAGTACGTCGTCGCCCTCGAAAAGCAGCGTTAGGTTCTGGCGATTTCCAAATGCCACCCAGGTGGCGCGATCCGACATGACGTAGGCATCCATGGCGGCGGCGGTGTTGAGCGTTGGCCCCATGCCGCTGCCCAGCTCACGGTACCAGTCGCCGTCAGGGTCGACGCCGGCGTTTTGCCAGAGGCGCAGCTCGGCCCGGTTGGTGCCGCTGTCATCACCGCGTGACGTGAAGGTTGCCTCGGCATCGGCGATAGCCGCGAATGCCTCGGTGGCGCTTTGCGTTCCACTGATCCTGGCGGGATCATCGGCAGGGCCAATCAACACGAAGTCGTTGTACATGACATCGGCCCGTTCGCTGGCGTGACCATTCTCGATAAAACGTTGCTCGCCGCTGGTATCGTGCACCAGAAGACTGTCGGCGTCGCCACGGCGGGCGATTTCAAATGCCTGGCCGGTGCCTACGGCCACCACCCGCACTTTGATGCCGGTGGCGTCTTCAAACTTCGGTACAATTGCGTCGAATAATCCCGAGTTTTCGGTCGAGGTTGTCGAGGCCAGGGTGATGTACTCTTCGGCGAAAGTGTTGAACGCCAGGCCCATGCTGGTCACACCGGCGAGTAACAGGCTTAACATCTTTTTCATTTTGTTTGTCCCCTGTCGTGTCCAGAGCTGACTTACTCGACCAGTTCTCCAGCAATATAGGCCTGCGCCTCTCGCGAGGCGGGCGCGTCAAAAAAAGCTTCAGCGGGGGTGTGTTCGCGGACTTTCCCGCCAGAGACAAACAGGACATCTCCGGCGAGGCGTCTGGCCTGATGCAGATCGTGAGTGGTCATTACGATTCGGGTTCCCCGCTGATGGAATTCACGCACCGCAGCCTCTACGGCTTTAATTGCTGCCGGGTCGAGGGCGGAGGTGGGTTCGTCCAGAAACAGCACCTGCGGAGAAAGCACCCAGGCGCGCGCCAGTGCCAGGCGCTGCTGTTCACCGCCGGAGAGTACGCGCGCCGGCGTGTTGCTACAGGCGGTGAGCCCAAAACGCTCAAGCGCATCGTACGCGAGCTTCACACGTGTCCTGCGCGGGACGTTATTCACTGCCAGCGCGTGAGTGAGGTTGGCCACGGCCGAGCGACGCAGAAGCACCGGTTGCTGGAATACCATTGCCTGTCGGGGGCGCTTATGACCTGACCAGGCCACCCGCCCCTGAGTGGGCGAGAGCAGGCCGTGAGCCAGTCGCAAAAGAAGGCTCTTGCCAGCCCCGTTGGGGCCCATCACCAGGGTAGGGCCGGTGCAATCCAGGTTGAATGAGCATGGCCCGAGAAGTACCTTGTCCTCGTGGCTGAAAGCGACGTCATCAAAGCACAGCGCCGGTGGAGGCACCAGGGTGGACGACGCGAGTAGAGGAACGTTAAACGAGCTCATCCGGTCCGCCTCCTGGTCAGTTCGCCCAGCAAGTAGGCGCCTGCATTGATCAGCATGACCAGGAAGAGCAGCACAATGCCCAGCCCCAGCGCCAGGGGCAGGTTGCCCTTGCCGGTTTCCAGGACAATGGAGGTGGTCATTACCCGCGTAACACCCTCAATATTGCCGCCAACCATCATCACTGCGCCCACTTCGGCGCTGGCGCGGCCGAACCCGGCGAGCAGAATGGTCAATAGCGCAAAGCGGGCATCCCATAACAGGGTGGGCATCATTCGTGGGCGTGACATGCCCAGGGAAATAAACTGCTCGCGGTATTCACCCAGAAGTTCCTCTACCTTCTGGCGCGAGAGTGCGGCCAGAATCGGCAACACCAGCACCACCTGCGCTATGACCATGGCACCCGGCGTAAACAGCAGGCCCCACTCACCCAGTGGTCCGGCGCGCGAGAGCAGTAGATACACCATCAGCCCGGCCACTACCGGTGGCAGCCCCATCAGGGCATTGAGCAGGACAATCATCGCGCCGCGCCCCGGGAAGCGCCATAGCGCTACTGCCGCACCCAGGGGAAACCCCAGCACAGCCGCGATCAGTACCGCGAGAATCGAAACCTGCAGCGACAGCGCCACGATCTGAAAGAGCGAAGCGTCGAGATTCAACAGTAGCGACAGCGCCACATCAAACGCATTATTATTTTTTTCCACGACTGCGCCTCCTTTATATTGAGCATCGTGGCGTTTCTGACTACGCTTTGCACAGCATGCTGAAATATATGCAGCCAGAAACAGTCATGTGCTTTCCCCGCACAGGAGAGATCGATGCCCCTTCCTGCTTACCTGACCACGGCCGAAGCTGCCGAGTATCTGCGTCTTAAAGAGCGCAAGGTCTATGATCTGGTCAGCCAGGGCGTTATTCCCTGTGTGCGGGTAACGGGAAAGCTATTGTTTCCCCGCCAGCGTATTGACCTGTGGTTGATGAACCATCTGGAGGGCGATGACGCCGTCAGCTCGCCGATTCCGCCGGTTCTCGCGGGCAGCCAGGATCCGCTGCTGGAATGGGCAGTGAAGGAGAGCAACGCAGAGCTGGCTTTGCTGTGTCAGGGCAGCGGCGATGGTGTGCAAAGATTGGTCGACGGGCGCGCGATGCTCGCCGGGATGCATATCTGGCACTCGGAAACCCAGCGCTATAATGATCCTGCTACGCTAGGGTTGAGCGGGATGCGCGACCTGGTGCTGATTCGGTGGGCAAAACGCCAGCAGGGGCTGCTTCTGGCCGCCGATAACCCTCATCAGATTATACGACTTGAGGACATCGCGAGCCCCGGCATACGTATTGCTCATCGCCAGCCTGATGCCGGCGTCAGCCATCTGTTGCAGGGTCTGCTTGCTCGCCACCGTATCGACGCCAGGCATCTTGCATGGGCGGCTCACCCGTCTCTCAGTGAGGACGATCTTGCTTTGGCTATTCGTCAGGGCGAAGCAGATATCGGTGTCGGGATCGAAGCTGCAGCGCGGCGCCAGGGCCTGGCTTTTATTCCGCTGCAACAGGAGCATTTTGATCTGGCCATGCGCCGGCGTCACTACTTTGAGCCGGCCATGCAGCGGCTGCTGGCGTTTGCCGGTAGTGATCGTTTCGTCCAGCGCGCCGAGGCGCTTGGCGGTTATGACATCAGTGAATTGGGGAAAGTCGTCTACAACGCTTGAACAGCGACAATAACAACAAACAGGCGGATTAATCATGCCTTCAGTACAGAAAAATCTGGTGCGGGATGCCAGTGGAGCACTGGGTGACCTTGGTACCCTGATCCCGCTGGGTCTGGGGGCTATCGGGCTGGCGGGCCTGGCCCCGATACCGGTCCTCCTGGGATTTGCCGTGTTCTACATCGCAACCGGGCTCTATTACCGTCTGCCGGTGCCGGTGCAGCCCATGAAAGCGGTTGCTGCGTTGTTGCTGACTACTCAGGTGAGTTCCCAGAGCCTGGTCGCCAGTGGCGTGCTGATCGGGGTGATACTGCTGGTATTGGGCGTGACCGGTTGGATAAACGGGACAGCCCGTCTTATACCGCGATCGGTGTTAAGCGGGCTTCAGTTGGGCCTGGGACTGATGCTGGCGAATATGAGTCTCGGTTTGATGGACACCTCCTTGCCCCTGGGCGTAGTGACGTTGGCGATACTGGGTATTACCCTGAAGTTGTTGCCGAATTGGCCGGCGGCGTTGATCGGGCTGATTATCGCTGTCGCACTCGGTATTTTGCTGGAGGCGCCGGGAATGATGCTTCCTGTCGCTGATTCAGTGATATTTTCATTCCCTGAGTTACCAGGTATCGACGACTGGCAACAAGCGGTTTCCACGATGGTTTTGCCCCAACTGGCCCTGACCTTGACCAACGCCATCGTTCTGACTGCATTGGTGGTTGGGGATTACTTCGGCGAGCAATCACACCGTGTCACGCCTGCCCGGTTGTCAGTGTCCACGGGCCTGGCCAATCTCTTTTTGGTCCCCCTCGGTGCATTGCCCATGTGCCACGGAGCGGGTGGTGTGGCCGCGCACCACCGGTTCGGCGCCCGGACCGGCCTGGCGCCTGTCCTGCTTGGGACAGGCTTGCTCCTGGTCGCCTTTATTCCCGGTGGCCTTTCAATGATTGCGGCAATCCCGATGGCCGGTCTCGGGGCCCTGTTGTTCGTGGCAGCCGTCGAGCTCGCCCTCTCGAAGCGCCTGTGGACCGCCAAACCATCGTGCTGGCCTGTCATTGCCGCAACCGCACTGGTGACCGTCTGGGTCGACCCGTTTTTCGGGCTGCTGGCGGGGGTGGCTTCTGAGACCTTTCGGGCTGCCTGGGTGCGGGGAAGGGGAGTGGCGTCCGAAGATGCTACAGACGCCTAGGCGACATTTCTTGTAACCACATCCCTGTCTGTTCACCGGAATTTCAATTCCACCGGAGCTTATGAAACAACCCATCACTGGCTATCATAAAGACGAAGAAAATCACTGGGTCGCTCAGCTGGCATGTGGCCACAATCAACATGTGCGCCATACGCCGCCCTGGGTGAACCGACCTTGGGTCATCTCGGCGGAGGGCAGAAAGTCCATGCTGGGGTTTGAGCTCGATTGCAGGAAATGTGAAGAGGGTGCTCCGCCGGATAACCCGCCGTGATTCACTTGCGTTGCCGTTGGAGTTTGTTATTCAAACCGGTCCCAGTAGGGCGGTTCGCCGAAAAAACCGTCGATAAAGTCGATAAAACTACGAACCTTGCTGGCCAGCAATTGTCGGTGGGCATACACCGCATAAAGTGCCATGGGCTCTGGTTCATGCTCTGGCAGGATAACCTTCAGTTTTCCTTCCCTGATCGCTGCCCCCGCAATGAAGGTCGGCTGCAGGGCGATTCCGGCTCCCGCAATCGCCGCTTCTATCAGCACGTCGCCGTTGTTGCTGACCATCTCCCCGGTGTCTTTGCGATCACTGCCTTGCAGCCATTTCTGAAGCGCGTGGCCGGCGTCCATGTCCATATAACTGTAACGCAGGTAGCGATGGTCGCTGAGCTCTTCCGGGCGTTCTGGCGTGCCGTATTGCTCAAGGTAGGCCGGCGATGCGCACAGAACCAGTCTCACCGGGGCGAGTCGTTTTGCGATCAGTGAGGAGCTTTTGAGGTGGCCGATCCGCAGCGCGATATCGAATCCCTCTTCCACGATATCCACTTTGCGGTCGTTCAGTTGCAGATCAATGCCGACGGCCGGGTGGGCTTGCTGGAATTCACTCAGCAGGGGCGCCATGTGGCGAATGGCAAAAGAGACGGGGGCGCTTACTCGTAGCAGTCCCTGGGCTTGGGCTTGCAGGTCGTCGAGCTGGTTCTCCATGTCGTCGATGTCGTTGAGAACCTGCTGGGCACGCTGATGATAGCGGGTGCCGGCTTCGGTCAGGTGAATTCTGCGGGTGGTGCGGTTGAGCAGGCGTACGGCCAGGTGTTGTTCCAGCTGGGAAACGTATTTGCTGACCAGCTGTGGCGACAGGCCAAGCCGGTCTGCGGCGCGGGTGAAAGTCCCTTCGTTCACCACTGTCACGAAGGCGCGCATGGCATCGATTCGGTCCATTGGTTGGTCCTGTATCCGAGGTTACTATCAATGGTACGTTGATAATAAAACAACATTAGCCATATTAGTCTATTGGTTTGGTGATAGTACAGTAGGTCCATCACCTGAGGCGCAGGCTTCGGGATAAACCCAAACGAGTAAGATTCGAGGTGACTATCATGAACTCAAGAATTACACAGATGCTGTTCCAGTCCACTGGTGGTTTTGCTGCCCTGATTCTGCGGGTACCGGTCGGGCTGATTCTGGCGGCCCACGGTGCACAGAAACTCTTTGGCTGGTTCGGCGGCTACGGACTGGAAGGCACCGGGCAGTGGCTGACGAGCATCGGCCTGGAGCCCGGCTATCTGATGGCGTTACTGGCCGGCGGCGCCGAGTTCTTTGGTGGTCTGGCACTGGTACTTGGCCTGCTGACACGTCCTGCGGCGCTGGTTGCGGCCGTTACCATGCTGGTGGCCATATTTTCCGTTCACATCGGTAACGGTCTGTTTATGTCCAACAATGGTTACGAGTATGCCCTGACCCTGTTTGTGGTCTCTTTGGCACTGGCGATTCAGGGCGCGGGCCGGTTTGCAGTGGATAATCTGTTTCAGAAAGAGGGCTGAACCATGCTGGTAAATGGTGTCTGGAAAGACAACTGGCAGCCGGTACAGGCGAAAGATGAGGCGGGGCGATTTATTCGCCAGGCCTCTCCCTTTCGCAACTGGATCACGCCCGATGGTGCGCCGGGACCCACCGGAGTGGGTGGTTTTAAGGCAGAGAAGGGGCGTTATCATCTGTACGTGGCGTACATCTGCCCCTGGGCCTCGCGGGCACTGATGGCCCGGCAACTAAAAGGCCTCACGGACCTGATAGGTGTTACCGTCGTTAACCCCAGGCTGACTGACCAGGGCTGGCAGTTTGGCGGCTACCCCGGCGCGGAGGAGGATACACTCAACGGTGCGCGCTATATGCACGAGCTGTATACCCGTGCCGATCCACAAATCTCCGGTCGCGCCACCGTGCCGGTGCTCTGGGACAAACACACCGGCACCATCGTCAATAACGAATCTGCGGATATTCTGCGGATGTTGAACAATGCCTTTGCAGAGATTGTGGACGAGGGCCCGGATCTGTATCCGGAAGAGTTGGCAGGGGATATCGACAGACTCAACGAATATCTGTACACGAACCTGAACAACGGCGTGTACCAGGCCGGCTTTGCTTCCAGCCAGCAGGCCTACAATGAAGCCTACGACAGGGTGTTTGCCGCCCTGGATGAAATGGAGTCCCGGCTGGCGGATGGACGAGTGTACCTGTTTGGTGATCAACTGACGGAAACCGATATACGTCTGTTCGTGACCCTGGTGCGTTTTGACGCCGCCTACCACGGCCTGTTCAGGTGCAACCGCAATACCCTTCGAGCGATGCCGCGCCTGCACGCCTACATGCACCGGATTCTGGCGCTTGACGGCATTGCCAATACGGTCAACCTTGATCACATCAAAGCCGGTTATTACTCCATCAAGGCGCTGAACCCGACCGGTATTGTGCCGGCAGGGCCTGGTGAACTCTGAACACAGGAGCAACCGCCATGAACACAGAAACCGATGTGCTGTTCATTTCCCATGGCGGCGGGCCAATGCCGCTACTGGGAGATCCCGGCCACCGTGAAATGGTGGAGCGTCTCACGGAGCTTGCCGACAGGCTTCGAAAGCCCTCGGCGATACTGGTTGTCAGCGCCCACTGGGAGGAACCAGTACCGACGGTCACCTCGGGCGCCAACCCGCAGCTGATCTACGATTACTACGGATTTCCGCCGGAGGCCTACACCATAGAGTATCCCTGCCCGGGTGAGCCGGTGCTGGCAAAGCAGGTTTGCCAGGCGTTGGAGCATGCCGAGATCCCGGCGCGACTTGATGAGCAAAGGGGCTTTGATCACGGCCTGTTCGTGCCGCTCAAACTGATGTATCCGGATGCGGACATTCCGTGCGTTCAGCTGTCCCTGGTCAACAGTCTGGATGCCAGCACCCACCTCGCGATTGGGCGTGCCTTGCAGTCATTGGACTACGACAACCTGCTGGTGATCGGCTCCGGTTTTTCGTTCCACAACATGCAGGCGTTTTTCGCGACAGACACGGCGGAGATTCAGGCTCGAAACCAGGCGTTTGAGGACTGGCTGGAAGAAACGTGCACCGATACCAACCTGAAGGAATCGGAGCGGGCTGAGCGCCTGGTTCACTGGGATCAGGCACCCCACGCCCGCTTCTGCCACCCGCGGGAAGAACACCTTCTGCCGTTGCATGTATGCTACGGGCTCGCGAACAGGGCCAGTGACACGCATATATCGGCAACCATTCTTGGGAAAACATCGGGGATGTTTTACTGGAGAGCTGAAGGGCAGGATTAACCCGCCGAAGGCACAAACTTCCATAAGCTTTCAGGTATTAAAGACAGCCGAGGAGATAGGGCAGAAACTCAGGAGTAAAGGAACGTCGTTTTCTGGTCATCAGAGACCTCGTTTATGGTGGCAATCTTACCACCTACGTTGGTGTCCAGAATCATTGAACCACTGCATTTATGGGCAAAGGCAGAGGTTTGGCTGGGAAACAGGGCGAGCAAGATCTGCTTTGCATCTATGTTCACCAAAAGTTCTTGTTCATTAATAATGAACAGTGCTATTTTGTGAACAATGATGTGGAGCGTCTATGAAAACACCAATCAATGAAAGAGAACTTTTGAATCAGGCCATGCTCGCATTCCATAATGAAACGGGCTTAGAGCTGTACAAACGTGACGCGAGTGAGCTGATGCCTTACACAGAGGGCTCTATTCTCGAGTTGGGCTCTACGGGGGTTGAGTATAGTGTCGAGTTCAAGCGATGGGTGCAGCAGTCGAACGTGGGCTCTATTGCTGCTCAGCTTCGAAGAATGCCTTCGCCTGCATTGCTTGTTGCTGACTACGTGAATCCTAATATGGCAGACCGTTTGCGAGATGCTGGTGTACAGTTCATTGATACTGCTGGCAATGCCTACCTGAATCAGAAGACCTTCTTCGTCTTTGTAAAAGGTAATCGCACTTCATCTCCCCATACTTCGCCGCGGAAAATATCCAGAGCCTTCAACGCATCAGGTCTAAAACTGATCTTCAGTTTTCTGATAGAACCAAACCTCGTTGGAGAAACCTATCGAAAAATGGCCGAAGCCAGCGATGTTTCCCTCGGAGCAATTGGCTGGGTTCTGAACGACCTGAAAGACAAGGGCTATGTCCGAGAGCATGGGAAAAAAGGCTCAAGGTCGCTTGAATCGCCAATGGAGTTGCTTGATCGCTGGGTTGAGACTTACCCGGAAAAATTGCTGCCAGAGCTGGACATGGGATTGTTTCAGGCGAAATCTGACATGCCCTGGAAGGAAATTAAACCGGAGGCCTTCGGTGGATGCTGGGGTGGAGAAGTTGGCGCGTCTTTATTGGACAATTACCTGTCTCCAGCACAAGGCATCCTCTACCTCCCACGGCAAAATCTCAAAAACCTGGTGATGGAACACAGGCTGCGAAAAAGCCCTGAGAACACTGTCAATTCGTCCGAGACATTGCAGATTTACGAGAAGTTCTGGCGCTACGATCCAGATAACCTGTATCAGAATTCCTGTGTCGCGCCAGACATTCTTGTATATGCAGATCTGCTTGCGAGCGGAGACCCTCGAAATCTGGAAGCAGCGGAGCGGCTTTATGGCAAGATTAGAGATCGATTCCAGGAAGATTGATCCGCTCCAGTTAAATACCTACGAAGCCATCAATCGTGTTGCCTCGGATCAAAGAGTGCCATTTATCATTGTCGGCGCGTCAGCACGCGATTTGGTGATGCACCACGCCTACGGCGCTCCCATCCAAAGAGCAACACTGGATATTGACCTTGCCGTGCAGGTTCCAGATTGGGCCAGCTTTGAGAGCATTCGAGACAGCTTGGTTCACGAAGGCTACACCAAAACCAATTTTCCTCATCGTTTGCACGGCCCGCACGGTGCACCAATTGATATTCTTCCTTTTGGCTCTGTTGAAAGTGACAACTCAACCATTGCATGGCCGCCTTCTGGGGATGTGCAGATGAGCGTGGTCGGTTTTCAGGATGCACTGGATAATGCTGACTGGTTGACGGTAAACAAAGAGCCAAAATTGGAGCTACCTGTTGCAAGCCCTCAAGGATTAACCCTTTTAAAATTGGTTGCATGGTCAGAAAGGGATGCCCAAACAAGGCGTAAAGACGCTGCGGATATCGCCTACCTGGCATCGAATTACGAGAACATCCCAGGGCAAATGGAACGGTTTTACGAACAGCATGCAGCAGTCCTTGAGACGCATGGCTGGGACACGAGGCTGGCAGGAACTCACGTGCTCGGTGCTGAGATTGCAAATATTGCCAGCGAATCAACAATGGCGTTTTTACAATGCTTGCTGGATGACGATTTGGTGGCCAATCTGGTGAGGGACTCGGGCAATGCCTGTGGCAATGCCACCACAGATATCTTTTCAGCATTGATTGGTGGACTTTTCGCTTCAGAGGTAACGGATGTATGGAATTGACTCAAAATCTCTGAGCGCAGCCACCTGCAAGAGTGGTTGGAAATAGTGCCTGACGCCCTCGGAAAAGAACTACGGATTATTTAAAAGGCCTGCGTTTTTACGCGAGCCATTTGAAAATAATTGCCCGCCCGTAGAGTTTATTCAGTACTTAGTGGGAGAGGCTCAAGGTAAAGCCAAATTCGGCAATTGCCTGAAAGGTCAGGATGGACTCGCAACGCTTTGTGCGCGTTGCTCGGGGCTTCGCCCCGCCTTCGCTTTGCTGCGGCGCCCAAACTGCTAGCGCAGTTTGTCGAACGCAGGTTCTCACCAAAGCCGACGGGCAACCAATATTCCATAAAAAAGCCCACGCGAGGTGGGCTCTTCTATGGAATATGGCCCGCCCGTCAGGATTCGAACCTGAGACCTCTGCCTCCGGAGGGCACTTATCTGGGCTGTTTTAACACGGTGTTGATTGGCGTAATACGAGGCGGTTCAAGCAGTTAGTTGTTGCGAGGGCTCTTCTGAAAAACCCTTTATAAACCAATAGTTGCACAATTAAAGCCGATTATGGGCACAGGGTTGTCTGGTGCATATTCCGGCCCATCATGAACACCCATTCCGGACGAACGTGAACACCTATTCTGGTTCAACGTGAACAGCCAT
>NZ_JASSVS010000059.1 GCF_030250645.1 Marinobacter azerbaijanicus | reverse complement strand
CGGTTCGCCACCGACGCTTTCTTCTTTCAGGAAGGGCATGCCGAGCGCTATGAGCTCGCCCGTTACGGCCGGTTCCGTGTCAACGAACGCGGCGAGCCTTTGCTGGTGGCTTTGCATGATGAAGCGTTCAAAGAGCTGGGGGGAGTGAAACGTTGAGGATGAAACCTGCCAGCAAGCCTGGAGTGGTTGGGACCGCTTTTCCTGTCTCATGGTACCGAAGATCGCATGTGGTCGGTGGAGATGACGCGGCGCCTGGAGCAGCGGCTGCAAGCGCACGGGCGCGAACCCGAAGTGTACTATTACGAAGGGGAGGATCCTCTTCCCGGGAGCGCCGGCGAGATCGACGCTGCCAAGGAACATCCTCCCTGGCAGCGCCAGTTCCGCAACGTGACCGATCGTTCCTGGCGAATGTTAGCGATGTGATTCGATCAGCCGTTGCAGCTTCGGATCGCGCACGCTCAGCACTTCGAATAATCCCAGTGCTCTGAGGACGGGCAGCGCCTCGACAATATCGCGCTCGGCAACGTCACGTGCCTGAGGTGTCGCCGCCGGATCGCTCCAGCATTTGGCATTGGCCAGAAATGCGCCGACGTTCCCTTTACGAATGACGATGCCGTCCTGCTCGATTTGGTTCAGGTGATCGGGAAGGATGTCTTCGGCTCGCATGGCAGTTCCTCCTGTGATTGGAACTTTACTTTATAGGGATAACGAAGGCGCGAATGCGCTATAAAGGACAAGCAATAGCGAAAAGAAGCCATGTTATGTCGTCACCTTTCCTTTCCACGGCGCTAGCCTCGTCATTGGCTGGGCCGCGTGTCATTGCCGTCGAACGGAAATCGGGTACCGTTCGAACAACGTGCCGTCATTGCCATGCCCGGGGGCAGTTGCTGGGCTCATTGAATGGCTTGGTATCGGTAGAGACGGAGGATAGCCAATGGGTCGTGCCGGCGACCCACGCCGTGTGGATGCCTCCTGGCGTTGTGCATGGCACGCGTTCTCACGGTGCCTTTGCCGGTTGGAGTGCTTATGTTCTGCCATCGGCCTGTGCCGATCTGCCTGATCAACCTTGCATACTGGCTGTTTCCGGCCTGTTGCGCGAAGTGGTGGCGCGACTGGCCAAGGCTGACGGTGGGAGTACTGAGGCTGCGCAATCGAGGCTGGCCGACGTGCTTCTGGATGAAATCCGCGCCCTTCCCCGCGAAGCGCTCGGATTGCCGATGCCGAAGGATGCGCGCTTGCTCAAGATCGCAAGGGCCCTGTCGAATCATCCCGCTGACGATCGACGTCTACGGGAGTGGGCCGAATGGGTCGCCATGGCGCCACGCACGCTGTCGAGGCGCTTTGTCATCGAGACGGGGTTCACCTTGACCGAATGGCGCCAGCGGGTTCGCCTGCTGCGTGCCCTGGAGATGTTGGCAGTGGGCAAGGCTGTGACGTATGTGGCTTTGGAGCTGGGATACGAGAACGTCAGCGCATTCATCGCCCTTTTTCGACGTACCTATGGGGTGACTCCGGGGCAGTACGCGTCTTTTGGCGTTCTTCATAGCGATGAAATCAATCGTTAGTTGCGTGACGACACGCCCCTAGGGCTTCATTCGAACCGCTTTACCCATTCTGCCACCTTGTCGCCGCTGCCCATGCCGGGCTCCACCAGGCCGTCGATCATGAAAGTCGGCGTGCTAT
>NZ_JASSVS010000057.1 GCF_030250645.1 Marinobacter azerbaijanicus | reverse complement strand
TGGCCCCCGACTGGCTAATAGTGGACCATTATGCGCTGGATGCCTGTTGGGAACGGGTTGTGCTGCCGCAAGACACTCGTCTACTAGCCATTGATGATCTGGCGGATAGAGCGCATAAAGCGGACATACTATTGGATCAGAACCTAGGACGAGCTGAAAAGGACTACGGGAAGCTGATTGCCGCGCGCTGCCGCTGCTTGATTGGACCGCGCTATGCGCTGCTGCGCCCTGAATTCGCCGAGCTGCGTGAGGCGAGCCTGAATCGACGACGTGAGCCGTTTGAGCCGAAGCGGTTGCTGATCAGTCTGGGAGGCATCGACAAGAACAATGCTACAGGAGCAGTGCTGGAGGCGCTCAAGTCCTGCGGCCTGCCTGCCGACTGCCTCGTTACTGTCATCATGGGGGCTTCGGCCCCCTGGTTGGATTCTGTCAGGGCCAAGGCCGGCGAGCTGCCTTGGCATTGTGACGTTGTGGTCAACGTGACGGACATGGCCGAGCGTATGAGCCAGGCGGATCTTGCCATCGGCGCGGCGGGGAGTACCTCATGGGAGCGCTGCTGCCTCGGTGTACCAACCTTAATGATGGAGCTGGCAGAGAACCAGAAAGGCATCGCCAAGGCACTTCACCAGGCTGGTGCGGCTTATAACGTGGGCAAACCTGACTCAGTGAATCGCTTACCCGATATCTGGGAAAAGCACGTTCGCCCAAAGACATTAGCTCAGATGAGTCATATTGCTTCTCGTCTCGTTGACGGCAATGGGTCAACTCGGTTGGTCAAACTGATGACAACAGAAAGTCATCAGAAGGAAGTGCCCCATGGTTGAGGAAGAGGATCAGCTTCGTCCACTTCTGAAAGCGGAGCTAGAAGTCGTGCGCGAATGGCGTAACCATCCAGACGTTCGTCGCTACATGTACACGCAGCACGAAATCGGAGCGGCGGAACACCGAGCCTGGTTCGAAAGAACACAGCAAGATCCGAATCGGCATCTGCTGCTCTACCTTCGGCAAGGCATTCCGATGGGCTTTGCAAATATTTCAATCGTTAATGTACCGGCGAGACGAGCCGAGTGGGGTTTTTATTTGGCACCCGACTCACTGCCTGGCAGCGGCCAGCGCCTTGGGCATGCCACATTGGCATATGCATTCGAGACGTTGGGCTTGCACAAACTATGCGGTGAGGCGTTGGCCTTCAATACGCGTTCTGTGCGATTCCACGAACGCCTAGGGTTCACACGAGAAGCCACGCTACGTGATCATCACTTCGACGGCAATGCGTTTCACGATGTCATCGGATTCGGCCTGCTCGCCAGTGACAGAACAGCAAGGGAAGGAGCGAAAATATCATGACCTTACCGTTTATTGAAATTGACGGGCGCAGAATTGCTGCAGATCAGCCTCCATACGTCATCGCTGAAGTGTCTGCCAACCATAACGGCAAGCTCGAGACCGCGTTGCGCATCATCGAAGAAGCCAAGAAAGCAGGGGCAGATGCGGTAAAGCTGCAAACCTACCGCCCCGATACGATAACCCTCGACTGTGACAGCGAAGATTTTAAAATAAAAGGTGGTTTGTGGGACGGCCGGACATTGTACGAGCTCTATGAAGAAGCCCATATGCCTTGGGAATGGCATAAACCGCTTTTTGCACGTGCACGTGAGATTGGCATCACCATCTTCAGTTCACCCTTTGATAGCACAGCTGTCGACCTGCTTGAAAGCCTGGGTGCTCCCGCCTACAAAATTGCTTCCTTCGAAGCTGTGGACCTGCCACTGATCGAGTATGTTGCCAAGACAGGCAAACCGATGATCATCTCGAC
>NZ_JASSVS010000056.1 GCF_030250645.1 Marinobacter azerbaijanicus | reverse complement strand
AGCAAGCGCGAGGGGCTCTACCTGGGCCCGCCGAACTTCGAAGGGTTCGAAGTCATCCAAACGGTCGGCAACGATAGCGATGCCTGAGGCACGAATGAGGTCGAAGCATGAGCGTGACGCAGTGCCCGCTTCGTTCCTCATTGCCTTCCGGTTCCCGTTTCAAGCTGTGGCGTGGGGTCCGGCATGTACTGCCGGGTGGCCGCCCAAAACACCAGGGCCAGCAGACTGACCGCCGCGCCCAGGGCACAGACGCCTTGCCAGCCGGCATGGGCGTAGGTGGCAGTCGTACCGATCGCCCCCAACCCACTGCCGACCGCGTAGAACAGCATGTAGAGGCCGATCAAGCGGCTGTGCGTCGCCGGCCGGGTGCGCAGGATCATGCTCTGGTTGGTTACGTGCAGCGCCTGGCCGCCGAGGTCCAGCAACACGATCCCGATCACCAGCGCCCATAGCGACCACTCCATCAGTGACAACGGCCACCAGGCCAGCAGCAGTACCACCAGTGCAGCCGCGCTGCTGCGTTGGCCGAACCCCCGGTCTTCCCACCGGCCTGCATGCGCAGCGGCCAGCGCGCCCACCACGCCGACCAAGCCAAAGGCGCCGATGACGGTATGCGAGAACTCGTAGGGCGGCGCGCTCAACGGCAGCACCAGTGCACTCCAGAAGATATTGAAGGCCGCGAACATCAGCAGCGCGAGCACGCCACGGATTTGCAGCGCCCGTTCTTCTCGTAGCAGTTCCAGCATCGAGGCAATCAGGCGCGAATAGCGCATGTTGCCCGGTGCGGCAGCAAGCGCCGGCAGCAGCCGCCAGAGCGGTACCGCGAGGGCCAGCATCAACGCGGCGGCCAAGAAGTACACGCTACGCCAGCCGGCCAGATCGCTGACGCCGCCCGCGAACACGCGGGCCAGCAGCAATCCAATGAACACGCCGCCTTGTGCCGCGCCGACCACACGGCCCTGCTCGTGGGGCCCGGCAGCGCTGGCCGCATAGGCGATCAGCCCCTGCGTCATCGCCGTGCCCAGCAGGCCGACGGCGAGCATGCCGGCCAGCAGCACCGAGGCGGATTGTGCCAATCCCACGACGCTCAGCGCGACCACCAGAGCCAGCAACTGCCCGGCCATGAGGCGGCGACGATCCACCAGGTCTCCCAGCGGCACGAGCAGGAGCAAGGCCAAGGCGCACCCGACCTGCGTCGCCGTGATCACGCCACCGACGGCCGCGTGGCTGATACGGAATTCCAGGGCCAGTGCATCCAGCAGTGGCTGCGCGTAATAGACATTGGCGACGCTCAAGCCACTGGTAACGGAAAACAGCAGTACCAAGCCGCGCGACATGTCCCTATGCGGCACGGGCGCATTGTCATGGCACAGCGATGCGGTCGAGATGCAAGGAGCCTTCATGAGCATCACTCCATCAATCTGGTTTTAAATTGAAACTGATTGAAGGCTGGACCATCAAGTTTTAAAATGCAACCACATTGCTCATGAAATCGAAGGGGGCTCCATGTCTCGCCGCAAACCTGCGAATGACGGACCCTGCCCCGTGGCACGCTCCGTCGATGTCATCGGTGATCGATGGTCACTGCTGATCGTGCGGGATGCTTTTGATGGCACGAACCGCTTCGGCGACTTCCAGCGCAACCTGGGTGTCGCACGCAACATCTTGTCCGACCGCCTGCGCCAGTTGGTCGAAGCGGGCATCCTGGAAACCCGGCCAGCATCGGATGGCACCGCCTACAAGGAGTATGTGCTGACGGAACGGGGTGAAAGCCTGTTTCCCGTCGTAGTGGCTTTGCGCCAATGGGGGGAGCGCCATCTGTTTGCGCGGGGAGAGCGACACTCTCGATTAGTCGACAGGAAGACGGGCGAGCCCATCCCTTTCATGGCACCCAAGGCCGGCAACGGCGACGCGTTGATGCCCGGCGAGGCCGAGGTGCGGAAACTGACGTAGCCCAGCACGCCAAGAGTACACTGGTGCGCGGTACCCCATGGCAAGGCAAGAAGCATCGATGAACAACCCCACTCCTTCCTACTCCCGGGTCGATGACTCCGGTGAGGCCAAGCTAACGCCACTGGGCGGCTGCAACGTGCTGTTCGCGATGGCCGCCGAGGTCGAATACGGCCCGCATCTCAAGCAGCGTTTCGCGCCGTTCATGACCGGCGTCGGCCCGGTGG
>NZ_JASSVS010000055.1 GCF_030250645.1 Marinobacter azerbaijanicus | reverse complement strand
TCGGGAACGGGAAAGCGGCTGATCGAAACTGTCATGGCGTTCTCCAGGGACATTGTCGTTCTTGTCGCCGTACAGTTAACGTCAACGTCGTACCTCTGTCCATGCGACCTCTGCATGCTATGCGTCCTAAGCGTCGTTCTCCACTCCGCCCATAGGCCGGGTCACCACTCGGTTGCGGCTGCGCTCCTTGGCTTCGTACATCGCTCGATCCGCCTGGCGATACAGGGCCATGGCGGAAGGCACCCGGCGGCAGTCGCTGCAGTACACCAAACCGAAAGAACCGGTCACTACGCCGTGGCTCGACCCTGCGTGGGGGATCCTGAGCCTCTCCAGGGCCTGGCGAAAGCGTTCCAGGGCATGCTGCCCCGCCGACAGCGAATCGGCCTCGAGCAAAATGCCGAACTCCTCTCCGCCCAGGCGGAACAGGCAGTCGCCAGCCCGCCGGAAGTGGTCCAGCATCAGCGTCGACACCTGTATCAGCACTTCGTCGCCGGCTTGATGGCCATGGGTATCGTTGAACAGCTTGAAGTCGTCGATATCCATCACGGCAAACAACAGCGGCTGGCCGCTGCGTCGTCGTACCTGCAGCTTCTCATCGACCAGCTCGTGAAACTGACGGCGATTCAGCAGCCCTGTCAGGGGGTCGGTGCGTGCCAGTGCCGTGAGCCGTCGATTGGCGCTTTCCAGCTCCCGCGTGCGCTGTTCTACCTCGATTTCCAGTCGCTCGTTGAGGGAGCGCTGCAGCTCGAGCGTGGCTCGCTCGGCGGCGAGCTTCTCGTTCTTGAACTGATTGATCTTCCAGGCCAGTCCCAGGGAGAGCAGCAGGAATTCAATGCCCGAGCCGACCTGGACGGCATACTCGGTAACGAGGTTGTACGGCAGCACGCCGGCCACCCGCAAGAAGTACAGCGCAACCCCCACCAGCAGCACGCCCCATGCCACCAGATAGATTCTGGCCAGGGTGTCGTGGTGCCAGCTGCGCCACGCCGCCACGCCGAGCAACAGGCCGGAGAGCACGATGGCAGCAGGGATCATCAGGCGGAACACCGGCGCGTAATGACCCAGCAGCGCAGGCAGCGAGCTCAGCAGACATAGGCCGGCGACACCGAGAATCACGCGAGTCGCCCCCGGCGCATGCTCACGCAGGTTCAGGAAGCTGTTGCTGAAGACGGCAAGCGTGACGGCGAAAAGGCCGATGTTGATCGGCACCAGCTGGTTGTTGAACTGTGGAAATGCCGGCCACCAGTGCTGGAAGGCAAAGCCACGCGCCGTGAACATCAGGACGAAGAACGACCCGAGATAGGCCACGTAGAGCAGCAGCGAGCGCTCCCGGGTCGCCACGTATAGCAATAGGTTATAGATCAACAGCGCCAGAAGCGCACCGAAGTAGAGGCTGAAGGCCATGAGCTCACGCTGCGCCTTGGCCAGGAAGCCCTCATCGCTCATGAGAGAGAGGGGCGTGGCATCGTAGAGCCCATCGTGCGTGTCCAACCGCAGGTAGACCTCTCGCGACGCGGCGACAGGGACCCGGACGGGTAATACGAAGGTGCGATGGGCGACCGGGCGGGAATCGAAGTGACGACGATCTCCGCTGTGCCATCGACTCACTATCCCACCCTGCTCGTCCACGACATAGGCATCGAGGTAGTCGTGCAGCGGCATGGCCAGTTCCAGCAAACGGCGCACCGCGGTGCTGGCCTGGTTCTCGATTCGCAGCCGCACCCACCAGGCGGAATCGGAGAAACTGAAGTTGAGAGTTTCCTGCCGCGAGGCCTGCCATGCCAGGGCATCTCCCCGGGCCACCAGTTGCTCGATGTCGAACTCACGCTCGGCATCCTCGAGCAGTTGGACATGCGGCCCCAGATTCAGCTCATCTGGCAGCGTGCCCACCTCGATGGCGGCCTGAGCGCTGAGCGAGGCGAGACACAGCATCGCCAGTAGCCATCGAATCGGCCCCATCACGGAGGCAGGGAGGGTAGGCATGCAGCAGGTCACCCCTGTCACGGTAGTTCCAGTCAGCTCTAGATACCACGGTGGCTCATGTCGTGCTGCAAAAAACGCTTGGTCGCTACCAACGCAAGCGCCCCCACCGATGGGCGGGGGCGCCAAGCTTAGCCGATTCCGGTCAGCTCAAGGAAATCGTGCTATTGATACCGTTGGAGACGTTTTCGGGTTCGAACCAGCGCGCGGTGACGGTCTTGGTCTGGGTCCAGAACTGGATCGCCTGCTTGCCGTTGGGAC
>NZ_JASSVS010000054.1 GCF_030250645.1 Marinobacter azerbaijanicus | reverse complement strand
GACGGTCGCCCGCTGTCGCTCAGCGTCGAACCGGGGCAGGTATGGGGCGTGCTAGGCCCCAATGGTGCCGGCAAGACTACCTTGTTGCATACCCTGGCCGGGTTGCGCGCACCGCGGACCGGCCGAGTGCTCGTCGATGGTCGCCCGCTGGCCGCGCTGAGCCGGAGGCAGGTGGCGCGTACCTTGGGGCTGGTGTTCCAGGAGCGCCACGATGGTTTTCCCGCCACGGTGCGTGAGACCGCGCTGATCGGCCGCCACCCCTGGCTTTCCCCCTGGCAGATGGAGGGGGCCGAGGACCTGCGTCTGGCCGAGGCAGCGCTCGAACGTCTCGACGTCGACCACTTGGCCGAGCGGCTGGTGAGCACGCTTTCCGGCGGTGAGCGGCAGCGCCTGGCCATTGCCACGGTGCTGACCCAGGCGCCGAATATCTGGCTTGCCGATGAACCCACCAACCACCTCGACCTGCATCACCAGACCGCGGTGATGGCACTACTCTCCGAGCAGGCCGCCCAGGGCAAGGCCGTCATGATGTGCCTGCACGACCTCAACCTGGCGGCACGCTGGTGCGACCATCTGCTGCTGCTCTACCCCGGCGGCGAGGCGTGCTGGGGGCCGGCCGAGCGCATGCTGGTGCCCGCCGCCCTGGAGCGGCTCTATGGTCAACGCCTGGCCACCGCCGAGATCGACGGCGCCCCCGTTTTCGTACCCGTGAGGTGATATGACGACTTCGACGATTCGCGGCGAGGCCCATGCCGCCCTGATCACCGCTCCCGGCTCCGGCCAGGGCAAGTCCATGGTCACCGCGGCGTTGGCGCGGCTGCACCGCAACGCGGGGCTCCGCGTGCGGGTGTTCAAGCACGGCCCCGACTATCTCGACCCTATGCTGCAGGAGGTGGCCTCGGGCCAGCCGGTCTACCAGCTGCATCCCTGGATGACCGGCGAAGACGAGTGTCGCTGGCGCCTGGCCGAGGCCGCCCGTGAGGCCGACCTGATCCTGGTCGAGGGTTCCATGGGACTGTTCGACGGCGACCCCTCCAGCGCCGACCTGGCGATTCTCGCCGGCCTGCCGGCGCTGCCGGTGATCGATGCCTGGGGCATGGCCCAAACCTTCGGCGCCGTGGCTCAGGGGCTGGCCAACTTTCATCCCGATCTCGCCATACATGAGGTGATCGCCAATCGCGTCGGCAGCCCCGGCCACGGCAGGCTGTTGGCTGGGGGCATGCCGGCAGGACTCTCGCTGCTCGGTGCCATTCCGCGCAGCGAGGCGATGAAGATCCCCGATCGCCACCTGGGTCTCGTCCAGGCCGGCGAGCTGGCCGGCTTGGATGCCCAGCTCGATGCCGCCGCCGAAGTACTGAAAGAAGCCGGCCTCGACCGCCTGCCGGCTCGAGTGGCTCTCGAAGCCGAGGCCCCCGAGTCGCCGCCCCGCCTGCTCGATGGCATGCGTATCGCCGTGGCCCGGGATGACGCCTTCGCCTTTCTCTACCGGGCCAATCTCGACCTGCTCGATACCATGGGTGCCGAACTGAGGTTTTTTTCGCCATTGGCCGGCCCTGTGCTGCCCGAATGCGATGCCCTGTGGTTGCCTGGCGGTTACCCGGAGCTGCATGCGGCGAGGCTCGCCGCCAATGCACCGATGCTGGCCGCGATACGTGCTCATCACGACGCCGACAGGCCGATTCTCGCCGAGTGCGGCGGGCTCATGGTATGCATGGAGCGCCTGGTGGATGGGCAGGGGAGCGAACACGCCATGCTGGGGTTGCTGCCCGGGCGGGCGCGCATGGCCGGTAAGCTCAGCGCGCTGGGGTTGCAGAGCCTAGCGACCGAAGCCGGCGAGCTGCGCGGCCACACCTATCACCATTCGCTGCTGGAAACGCCACTCGAGCCATTCGCGCATGCCCGGCGTTTGGCCGGCAGCCCGGCCGAGCCGGTCTATCGCCTGGGCGCGCTGACGGCCAGCTATTTTCATGGCTACTTCCCCTCGGCGCCGCGACTGGTGGCGAGGCTCTTCCGGGGCGAGCCGCTTTGACATGCGGATACCAAAGCCTGCCGCCGAGAGGTCTAGACTCCCAGGCAGGCAGGCCGTATGCACGGTACATCGTGCCGTGCGCCGTCCTGCCCCATGGAAGCCAACGCCAGGGAGGTTCGCTATGACTCGCAATACTTTGCGCCACGTGCACGTGCCGATGACGTCCACCAAGAGCGGTACGCTCTACGATATTCTGCCGGACGTCATGGGCCTGACCGTCAAGATCGTCAATGTCTATTTCGTCGGCGATCCCGAGAGC
>NZ_JASSVS010000053.1 GCF_030250645.1 Marinobacter azerbaijanicus | reverse complement strand
GGGCTTCGTGATGGACCTGACGCCGGCGATGGTGATCATGGCGCCGATGCTGACCCCGATCGTCACCTCGGTGGGGGTCGACCCGGTCTACTTTGGCGTGCTGATGTCTTTCATCCTCGGCATCGGCCTGCTGACACCACCCGTCGGCACCTGTCTCTACGTCGGCTGCGGCGTCGGCCGGGTCAGCATGGAGCAACTGGTCAGGGCGATGCTGCCTTACTATGCGGCGTTGCTGGTGGTGCTGCTAGTGTTGATCGCCTTCCCCGGGATCGTGACCTGGCTGCCGGATATGGCCGCAGTCCGTGGAAACTGAGTGCGGCAACTGACGACCGGAGGTCTCGTGAAGGATGGCACACACCGCATCGTGGTGATGGGGGTGTCGGGGTCGGGCAAGTCGTGTATCGGCGCCTTGCTCGCCAGCCGCCTCGGCGTCACGTTCATCGACGGCGACGATTACCATTCGCCGGCCAGCATCGACAAGATGGCCAACGGCATCCCGCTCGACGACGACGATCGCCGCGAGTGGCTGGAAACCCTGGCGGGGCTGATCGGCGACCACCGGCGGCGCGATGCGTCGCTGGTGCTGGCCTGCTCGGCGCTCAAGAGACGCTATCGCGACCTGTTGCGACGCGGCGACCCCGAACTTGTCTTTCTGTTTCTCGAAGGGCAGCGCGAGCAGTTGCGCCAACGCCTGGCCGCGCGGGAAGAACACTTCTTTCGCGGCGAGGCGATGCTCGATAGCCAGCTCCAGGACCTCGAACCTCCCGGCGAGGCCGAGGCCGTGGTGTGCAGCATCGCCGACACGCCCGATGCGATCGTCAAGGTCTTCCTGAAGGCGTTGCCGACCTCCCGCCGGTACGACCCCTGAGCCTCGTGCGGCGTTAACGGCACAGGCGCGGCGACTCCGGTATCATGCTGGCGGGTGCCGTTGGCACGCGCCAGTATCATCAGCTGCCAGCGGGGCACCGTGAAAAAGAAACGACCGACACTGCAGGACATCGCCGACCGGGTTGGGGCGACCAAGATGACCGTGAGCCGCTGCCTGCGCGACCCCTCGACCGTATCGGAAGGGCTGCGCGAGCGTATCTTCAGCGCGGCGGAGCAGGTCGGTTACATTCCCAACCGGGCACCTGATCTCCTTTCGCGCGCCACCAGCCACTCGATCGGTGTGCTGGTACCGTCATTGACCAACCAGGTGTTCGCCGACGTGCTGGTAGGCATCGAGGAGGTCACCGAGCCGCTGGGCTATCATTTGATGCTCTCTCACTATGGCTACAGCCAGGAGCTGGAGGAGCGCAGCCTGGCCTCGCTGCTTTCGTACAATGTCGACGGTGTGATCCTTTCCGACAGCCATCACACCACGCGCACCTGCCGCATGCTCGAGACCGCGGGCATTCCCATCGTGGAAATCATGGATTCGCTGACCTCGCCGCTACACCAGGCGATCGGCTTCGATAACGTGCGTGCCGCCTACGACATGGTGAGCGCGATGATTCACCGCGGCCGGCGCCGGATAGTCTACCTCGCCGTGCGGCTCGACTCGCGAACCCTGCAGCGCGAGCAGGGCTACCGCCAGGCCATGGAGGAGCATGGGCTGCAACCATTGACCAAGCAGCGCAGCCAGCGCTCTTCCTATTCCGTAGGTGCTGCGCTGTTGAACGAGCTGCTCGAGGAGCATCCCGAGACCGACGGCATCTTCGGTACCAATGACGATGTCGCGGTGGGGGCCTACTTCGCTTGTCTGAGGCGCGGCGTCAAGGTGCCGGAGCAGCTCGCCATCGCCGGTTTCCATGGCCACGACGTGAGCCAGGTGATGACCCCGCGGCTGGCTAGTGTGGTGACTCCGCGTCAAGCGATCGGCAAGCGCGCCGCGACCGAGCTGCTGCGACGCATCCAAGGCGGAGCATTGGAAGAGCGCACTATCGACCTGGGCTACCGGATCGAACTCGGGGGAACGCTCTGACGCGTTGATCAAGGATGAATAATCACAACATGGATAGGCCGACAGCCGGTATTTTGCTCAGGCTTCTGTCGGGGCTTCTCTTCGCTGCCATGATGATCAGCATCAAGGCGGTGGGCAACGAAGTCCCGCTGGGGCAAACCGTCTTCTTCCGCTCGGCCTTTGCCATGCTGCCCATCGTGGTTTATCTAGCGCTGAGAGGGTCGTTTCCTGCCGGCCTTGCCACCCGGCGGCCCGCGGGGCATCTTCTGCGCTCGGGCCTGGGCGCCGCGGCAATGTTCGCCTCCTTCGCATCGCTCGCTCTGTTGCCGGTGGCGGAAGCAACCCTGCTGA
>NZ_JASSVS010000052.1 GCF_030250645.1 Marinobacter azerbaijanicus | reverse complement strand
GTAAGCGGCCGGTAATCCCATCTTGAGCCTGGCGCTGCTGCCGTCAGGATAGTGTCCACTTATTTTCTAGTGGACACTTAACATGAACGACTTAAGCGTAACCAAACCCTACCAGCGCCGTCGCCGGTTTTCCCGGGAATTCAAAGCCGAGATTGTCGCCCAATGTCTGGCACCTGGTGCCTCCGTTTCCCGGATCGCCCTGGATAACGGCCTCAACGCCAACATGGTCCGGCGCTGGATAAGTGAAGCGCAGCGAGCGGATAAAACACCGGGATTTGTACCGGTCAAACTGCCAGCGGCAACCTCAGCATCGAGCAACCCGTCGGCCTCGGACAAGCGTAGCACCATCCGCATCGAGATTCCCCGCCCCGGCGGTGCGGTTGTGGTGGAGTGGCCTGCGGAGCAGGCCCATCAATGTGCTGCTTTGCTCCGAGACCTGTTGGGATGATCCGTATCGATGAGATCTGGCTGGCTACCGAGCCGCTGGATATGCGGGCGGGACCGGACAAGGCGCTGGCGCGAGTCATCCAGGTGTTTGGTTCAGCCAGGCCGCATTGCGCCTATCTGTTCGCCAACAAACGGGGCAACCGGATGAAGGTGTTGATCCACGATGGTCTTGGCATCTGGTTGTGTGCCCGCCGGCTGAACCGGGGCAAGTTCCACTGGGGCGAAACCTGGCGCGGTGACCAACTGCGCCTGACCGAGGAACAGTTATCCGCCCTGGTTCAGGGCCTGCCCTGGCAGCGCATTGGCGCGGAAGGCGTCATCTCCATCCTGTAACCACAAGTGCCGTAATGCTGCTATAGCCAGAACCGCGAATCGCTTGCCGAACGGGGACTTGGCATACTAAGCGGCATGACTCAGCGCCCTGACATCAACCAACTCTCTGCCGATCAGCTCCGCGCCCTGGCGACGGAACTGATGGACTCTCTGGACGCCAAGGATCAAGTCTTGGGCCGGAAGGAGCGGGCGTTGGTGCGCAGCAACGCCATTATCGAGAAGCTGACCCACGAAGTAGCCATCCTCAAGCGTCACAAGTACGCCCGTCGCAGTGAGCAACTCGATGCTGTCCAGGGGAAACTGCTGGACGAACTGATCGACAGCGACCTGGCGGCCATCGAAGCCGAGCTGGACCAGGCGATGACCGAGGAACAGAGAGCTGCCCGGCCAAAGCAAAAGCCCAAGCGCACCCCACTGCCACCGGAACTGCCCCGCATCCTGATCCACCACGAACCTGAAAACTCTCAGTGCCAGTGCGGCTGCCAGCTCAAGCGTATTGGCGAAGACGTCAGCGAGAAGCTGGACTACCTCCCGGGCGAGTTCACCGTGGAGCGGCACATCCGGGGCAAATGGGCCTGCGACAAGTGCGAGACCTTGGTCCAGGCACCGGTACCACCGCAGGTGATCGACAAGGGCATCCCCACCGCCGGCCTGCTGGCTCAGGTGCTGGTGGCCAAATACGCGGACCATCTGCCGCTGTACCGTCAGGAACGCATCTTCGGTCGCGCTGGCCTGGAAATCCCTCGCTCCACCCTGGCCGAATGGGTGGGTGCCTGCGGTGTGCAGTTGCAGCCCCTGGTGGATGCGCTGAGAAACGCCCTGCTGGAGCACAGCGTTCTGCACGCCGATGAAACACCGGTCAGTATGCTGGCCCCGGGCAAAAAGAAAACCCACAAGGCCTACGTCTGGGCTTACTGCACTACACCGTTCTCGGACCTGAAAGCCACCGTTTACGACTTCGCGCCCAGCCGAGCGGGTGAACACGCCCGCACCTTCCTTGGGAAGTGGCAAGGCAAGCTGGTGTGTGACGACTACGCCGGCTACAAAGCCGGGTTCGGCAACGGCATTACCGAAATCGGCTGCATGGCCCACGCCCGGCGCAAGTTCTACGACCTGCACGAAGCCAACAAGAGTGAGCTGGCTGCCAAGGCACTGGAGTACATTGGTGGACTCTACGAGATCGAACGGGACACCAAAGACCTGCCGCCGGACAAACGAAAGGAAATCCGGGAAGCCAAAGCCAAACCGCTTGCCGATGCGTTGCATCAGTGGATGCTGGCGCATCGCCAGAAAGTGCCGGATGGCTCCGGCACGGCCAAAGCATTAGATTACAGCCTCAAACGTTGGGAAGCGCTGACGCGCTACCTGGACGATGGTGCGGTGCCCATCGACAACAACTGGGTGGAAAACCAGATCCGGCCCTGGGCGTTGGGCCGTTCCAACTGGCTGTTCGCGGGTTCACTGCGCAGTGGTCAGCGTGCTGCGGCAGTGATGACACTGATCCAGTCAGCAAAGCTGAGCGGGCATGATCCCTATGCCTACCTGAAGGATGTGCTGACTCGACTGCCGACGCAAAAGAACAACGCCATCGATGAGCTATTGCCCCACAACTGGAAGCCGGCTATACCTGACAAGGTGTGATGGGCGGACGCTTAC
>NZ_JASSVS010000051.1 GCF_030250645.1 Marinobacter azerbaijanicus | reverse complement strand
CTCATGGCTGCTCCTCGCGGGTGTAGCGGCCACCGCACTGCTTGTAGGCCTTGAGACTGAACAGCACGCGGTGAGGTATGTCCTGCAGCGCCTGGCGCTCGATAATCTCGCCAAGCACCGCCAGCACACGTTCACGCCGGGTACCATGGATCATGCAGAACAGGTTGTAGGGCCACTCGGGCGGGCAACGCCGACGGCGATAGCAGAGCGTCACGGCAGGTTCCGCTGCCAGGCGGCGCCCTACCTCGGCCACGGCAGCGTCGGGCAGGTCCCACACCACCATGGCGTTGGCGCGAATGCCCAGGGCGTGATGGCGAACGACCAAGCCCATCCGCTTGATCAACCCCTCCCGCTGCCAGCGCTCGACCCAGGCCAGTACTTCGGCCTCGCTCATGCCGCACTGCTCGGCGAGCGCGCGCCACGGGCGCTCGGTCAACGGCAGGCCGCGCTCGAGCAGCGCACGTAGGCGCAGCGACGCCGTCCTGGCGTGAGATGGAAGGAGATGCGACGAGAGCCGTGTCATGGCGCCTCCAGCTCGTCCCAGGGGATCGGGAAGCCGAGGTCGATGTGGTAGCCCTCAACCATCGGCAGGCGCAGGAGCGGCCGGCCGAACTCCTCCTCCAGCGCCTCCAGGCGTGCCTCGAGCTGGTTCTCGTCGGCGGCCGTCATCACGAACCAGAGGTTGAAGTCGTGCTCTCTCGCATAGTTGTGGTTGACCCCGGGGGAACGGTTGATCGCCGCCGCCACCGCGTCACGCTCGGCCTCGGGCACGGAAACAGCCGCCAACAGGCTGGCCCCGGCGCGGGCATGGTCGAACACCGGCCCGACCCGGCTGAGCACCTCGCACCGCTGCAGGGCCTGAAGACGCTGCACCACCTGCGCCTCGCTCACGCCCAGGCGCTCGGCCATGGCGGCGAAGGGCCGCGGGCACAGCGGCAGGTCGCGCTGGAAGGCATCGATGAGGCGTCGGTCGAGTGCATCGAGTTCGGCCATGGGCAGGTACCGGGCGGACGATGGAGACATGATCTTAAGCGGTATCTTACATGCCGCATCAGGCCCGAACGCCGCCATCGGCCATGCCGTTGACGCAAGTCAAAAGACCCGAGCGACTTGCCGAGAGCTTGATGACGGTCAAGGCGGGCCCTTTTCCGGGGCGGGACACTGCGGCGACGGCCCGCTCCCTGCCTGACCCACCGCCACGCTGCGAGGTGCTGCATGACATCGCCGGTCCTGAGGTCGCTGCTCTTCACCACCCTGGCCCTGCCGGCCTTGGCCGGCGCCGACGCGCTCGGCCCCGAGCGCCAGGCCGAGCTCGAGACCCTGCTTTACCAGGACTGCGGCTCCTGCCACGGCATGACCCTGCGCGGCGGGCTGGGCCCGGCGCTGCCCCGCGATCGCATGCAGGGCTTCAGCCCCGAGGCGCTCACGCACATCATCCGCCACGGCATTCCCGGCAGCGCCATGCCGGGCTGGAAGGCCCTGCTCAGCGAGGCGGAGGCACGCTGGCTGGCCGAGCATCTGCGTACCGACAACCGCCTGGAAACGCTGCAACGCGACTGACCCTGGAGATCGCCATGCCCCTTTCGCTCCCCATGACGCGCCTGCTCGCCGCCGCTGGCCTGGCCCTGTTCACCACCGGTCCGGCTGCCGCCGAGACCGCCACGGACAGCGAGCTGCGCGGCACCGGCGACCTGGGCGTGGTAATCGAGCGTGCCAGCGGCAGCGTGGCGCTGATCGACACCACGGCAAGAACGGTGCTGCGCCACGTCGGCGGCTTCGGCGACCTCTCCCATGCCTCGGTGAAATTCACTCGCGATGCCAGGTACGCCTTCGTCTTCGGCCGCGATGGCGGGTTGACCAAGCTCGACCTGCTGACCGGCGAGATCGTCGGGCGCGTCATCCAGGCGGGCAACAGCATCGGTGGCGCCATCTCCCAGGACGGTCGCTTCGTGGCGGTGGGCAACTACGAGCCGGGCGGGGTGAAGGTGTTCGACAGCGAGACGCTGGCGCTGGTGGCCGACGTGCCGGCCGACTACGAGAAGGCCGACGGCAGCATCGGACAGGCTAAGGTGGTGGGCGTGGTCGATGCGCCCGGCAACCGCTTCGTCTTCAGCCTGTTCGAGGCCGGCGAGATCTGGACCCTGGACATGAGCGGCGACGAGCCGGTGCTCGACAAGCATCGCGACGTGGGACGCGAGCCGTACGACGCCCTGATTACCGCCAATGGGCGCTACTACATCGCCGGGCTGTTCGGCGAGGACGGCATGGCCCTGCTCGACCTGTGGCATCCCGAAAAGGGCGTGGAGCGCATCCTGCCCGACTATGGCCGCGGCGAGGAACGCCTGCCGGTCTACAAGATGCCGCATCTGGAGGGCTGGGCGATGGCCGGCGACCTGGCCTTCTTCCCCGCGGTGGGGCGCCACGAGGTGCTGGTCGCCGATAGCG
>NZ_JASSVS010000050.1 GCF_030250645.1 Marinobacter azerbaijanicus | reverse complement strand
TCATACTCTGCGTTCCAGCCGTACTCCTGCGCGTAGAGCACCGCCTGCCGATGAACGATCCAGCCCATGTCGCCCGGCTGCGGATCGCGCAGCAGGTAGCTCGCGTCGGATTCACCGAGCAGCCGCCGGATCTTGTTCATCGCCTCGGTGAGTTGGTGCTGCTCCGGCGTCGAAAGACGCTTGAGCATTGAGACGACTTCACTCTGAGACGCTTCGTCCAGCGACCGGAACGTCACCAGGCCCTGGTCCGTCAGCTGCAGTTGCGCCGCCCGCCTGTCGGCGGACGAGCGGGTCTTGGTAATGAGCCCTTGTTCTTCGAACCCTTTCAGCACCCGGCTCACATAGCCCGCGTTGAGCCCCAACTCCCGGCAAAGATCGGCGCTGGTGAGCGTCGGCCGGTGTGCCAGTTCATACAGGATGCGAACTTCCGTGAGCGAGAACTGGCTCTCCAGAAGCTGCTCGTGCAATACCCCAATCTGCCGCGTGTAGAAACGATTGAAGCTGCGTACGGTCCCGGCCCGCTCGTGTAGGTCTTGTTCTGCGCTCATGGGAGATTCTCTGATTGCTTGCCTAGAGCAAGCAATTAGTTGCTTTAGGCAATCATGTCAACGCGTGCCACTCTGCCCAGCTGTCGAATCCAGCCCCCACGGGACGACTACCTCCTGCAACGTCAGCACAGGAGGAAGCCTCGTGTCAGTGCATGCTGAAATGTCCCACCCCGTCGTATCCCGCGAAGAGTGGCTAACCGCTCGCAAGGTGCTGCTGGCCAAGGAAAAGGAACTTACCCGCCTGCGCGACGGCCTGAATGCCAAGCGCCGCGCCTTGCCGTGGGTGAAAGTCGAGAAGGCGTATGTCTTCGATACGCTCGGAGGCCGCAGGACGCTCGCCGATCTGTTCGATGGACGCAGCCAGTTGATCGTCCATCACTTCATGTTCGGCCCCGGTTGGGAGGCGGGTTGCATCGGTTGCTCCTTCGCTGCCGATCACATCGAAGGCACGCTGGTCCATCTCGAGCACCATGATGTGAGTCTGGTGCGGGTCTCACGCGCTCCGCTCGGCGAGATCGAAGCCTATCGCCAGCGCATGGGCTGGCGTGCGAAGTGGGTCTCCTCGCACGGCAGCGACTTCAATTACGACTACCATGTCTCGTTCCGGCCCGAGGAGATCGCCAAGGGCGAGGTCACCTACAACTACGCCACGAGCAACGTCTCGATCGAGGATCTAAGCGGCCTCAGCGTGTTCTACCGCGATGCCAACGGCGACATCTTCCATACCTATTCGACCTACGGGCGCGGCGACGAACTCGTCGATGGCACCTATATGCTGCTCGACATGACACCCAAGGGCCGTAACGAAACGGGTCCCCATCACAACCTGATGGACTGGGTGAAACGCCACGACGAATATGAATCGGTGAGATAGGACCCGCGAGGCCATAGTGCGCTGCCACCGGCTCGGGCCAGTCGCGACCTAGCCATAGCGTTGCCGCACATACTCGAGGTAGCCTCCCGGCGTCAGGCCGATCACGGCTTTGAAGTCGTGGATGAAGTGGGCCTGGTCGAAGTAGCCGGCGGCGTGTGCAGTATCGGTCAGTGACACCGCCGCCCCGCCCCGCTTGATCAGCTCACGGCTGCGTGCGATGCGCAGCAGGCGGGCATAGCGCTTGGGCGAAAGCCCCACATGTTGCTGGAACAACCGCTCCAGCCGACGCTGGCCAATCGGCAGCGCATCGACCAGTGCCCCGATGCTGCCTGCTCCAGGCCCGTGTAGCGTGCGCCGGCGCAGCCACTTAAGCGACGCCGAGAGCACCGGCGGCGCCACTTCCGCATGGCGCAACCGCTCAAGCAGGAAGTGTTCCAGCAGCACGATGCGCCCAACCAAGTCAGGCGCCTGGCACAGCCTCTCGTGCAGCGTCTCGAGCGCCAGATGACGCAGGGCATCGCCCGGTACCAGCTCCCCCCCGGTCAGTGCCGACAGCGCCTCGCCGATGAACAACGCCCCGCTTCCCGGCAGGAAACGTACGCCGAGCAGGTCGAGTTCCTCGCCCACCGACAGCCGCGCCGTGCGCAGCTTGGGGCCATCGACCCAACAGGCGCCGGCAACGGCCTTCCCGTCGCGGCTCAAGGCACCGCCGAAGTTGAACAGCAACCCCATGCCGCCATCGGGGTGCAACAGTTCCACCGCCTCCGCACCCGGCACGGCGATACCCTTGGCGTGCCAGAAGCATTGCACATGGTCGCGCAGCGCGAGGCCGGGGGCAAACTGCCGCAGGCACAGGCCGGTCGGGGGCAAGCTCCCACAGCCAGGTCGAAAATCTACAATGTCGCGCCCAACGCCCGGGCTAGCCTGGGGCCTGTCATTCACTGTCAGGAGACCCTCCCATGCGCATGAACTATTACTCCGCCAGCCCCGCCGGCCTCAAGGCCATGCTCGACCTGCAGAATCACGTACACAAGACGGCGCAAGAGGGTGAGCTGA
>NZ_JASSVS010000004.1 GCF_030250645.1 Marinobacter azerbaijanicus | reverse complement strand
GTGTCCACTAGAAAATAAGTGGACACTATCCTGACGGCAGCAGCGCCAGGCTCAAGATGGGATTACCGGCCGCTTACGGTAAACCTTTTTATGATTCACATCTACGCCTTCCCGTCGCAACAGTTGGTGAACCCGTCGATAGCCAAACCGACGACGCTCATGGGCCAGTTCCGTAATGCGTTCGCTGAGCACACTGTCGCCAGCTGCAACGGTGGAGCGGTAGTGAAACGAAGCGCGGGATAACCCGACGAGAAAACAGGCCCTGCGTTGGGAAATCGGCGTTTGCTCCTGCATCGCCCGCACGGCCTCGCGCTTGTTCTCGACGGTCAGTACTTTCGGTTGAGAGCAGCCTTCAGAGCTTCGTTGTCCAGAAGAGATTCAGCCAATAGCTTCTTGAGCTTGGCGTTCTCATCTTCGACAGCCTTCAACCGGCGGGCTTCTGAAACCTCCATGCCGCCAAACTTCTTGCGCCAGGTGTAGAAGGTGGCGTCAGAAATGTTGTACTTGCGGCACAACTCCTTCACCGCCAGGCCTGCTTCGGCTTCCTTCAAAATGCTGATGATCTGCTCTTCTGAAAATCGCTTTTTCATGTTCATCGTCCTCTGCTGTGATGAACATTACTAAGCTGAAAACGGTTAAGCTAGAGGGGAGCAGGTCATAGAGGCAAAAAAAAGCCCCTGAAATCAGGGGCTTTCTTCTCTTTGGTTGGTGGAGACGGCGGGAATTGAACCCGCGTCCGCCAGTACTCAGCCTTGAGGTCTACATGTTTAGCGTCTCTCTATTGATTTAAGTTCAAGCGACCCGAGAGTCAGGGTGCAAGAACCGAGCTCTTTGAATCTTAGCCTTTAACCAGTGAGCTCTGGTTAAAGGAGCATCCCGTAAGCGATGACGTCCTGAGATGTTGCTTCCGGGCTACGGGCGACCCGGTCAGGACGGACCAAAACAGTTAAGCCGCTAGGCTAAACTGGTTGGACTGGTAGTTATCGTCGTTTGCGACTATTGCGTTGCAGCTTTGGATTAACGAGATTCGCTGCCATCTCGACATGCACTCAAGGGTTCGCCACCGGCGTCGAAGCCATGTCGTCCCCTTATGCTCAGTATATGTGTCCGAATTGCCGGACTTCAAGGTTTCTTTGTTGCTTTTTTGTGCGCCAGGGCAGGTAGTTGTACCTATGCCACTTTCCCTTTCTTGTCTTTCGTGCCGCCTTGTCGGCCTGCCAGCGCCACCTGGCTCAGGACCTCAAAGCTTTGTCGAAAATAGTCCATCACCAAATCTGGTTCGGCGTGGATGGCTTTATCGACGGTAATGCCGAACTGCACCGTGCCGTCGTAGCTGAGAATGCTCATACCGATACCGATATTGCCGCTTTGGGGCACCCAGAACATGGGTTGTGTCAGCTTGCCGCCCGCCAGGTACAGGGCATTTTTTGGTCCCGGCACGTTGGTCAGTACTGCGGAGGCTTTGTTGCTGAGCAGGTCCAGGGCCCGCCGTTCAATAACATCGGGGCCGCGGCCGAATAGATCCAGAAGGCTGTAGGTCACCTGGGCCTGGTAAGACCGCTTAAGCCGGTTCATATTCTCCTGTACCTGTCGAAAGCACATGATGGGGTCCTGCACTTCCACCGGCAGGGTAACCAATACCAGTCCGAACTTGTTGCCGAGGGTTTCGATGGGTTGATCAAGAGGCCGCAGATTAAAAGGAACGGCAACGCGAATTCCGCATTCCGGGATGGCTTCCTGATGCGCTGCAAAATGCCGCTGCAAAGCGCCGGTGACGGTGCACAGCAGGGTATCATTAATGGTGCCACCCAGTGCCTTGGCGCAGGCTTTTACGTCAGCCAGCTCCAGAGGCTCTGCCCAGGCAACCTGTTTGCGTCCGGAAAGAGCCTCTTTCAACCCGGTTTTGGGTTCAATGGGGGCGAGGCCGAGTTTGATCAGGTCCAGGGCCACGGCGCTGGCGGTCGACGCCAGTTTAAGGGGGTAATTAGGCTCTTCCCGAACGGACTGAATGAACAGTCTGCCCTGGTTCGTGGCGGTCTGGAGGTTGTCCACTGTGCGGTGGAGTAGTTGCTGGATTGCGGATCGCTTGCGCGGTTTTGAATGGCGCTTTGACACCACTTTGCTGAGTTTTGGTTCTGGCGTTTTATCAGTCAGTGACAGCATGACCCGGACCAGCGAGATGCCATCGGCAATACAATGGTGGACACGAATCAACAGCGCGCTGCCACCCTCATAATTGTCGATGTAATGCATTTGCCAGAGCGGCTGCCGAAAATCCAGAGAAGTACTGTTCAAGTCGCTGGCCAGTTTCTGGAGCTCGGCTTTGTCAGCTTTGCCCGGCAGGGCGATCTGATGGAGGTGATTATCCAGGTCAAACAGTGGGTCATCCTGCCAGTAGGCCCGGTCTCCGACCTCCACGACACGCTGCCGGAAGCGGTCGAAGCAGAGGAAGCGCTCCTCAATCGTGTGCCTGAGGCGGCTCATGGAAACGGGGCGGTCAAGCATCCACACTCCGCAGATCACCATGTGATTCTGGGGCGTGTCCATTCGCAGCCAGGCGTGGTCAACGGCGGACATGGGTGTCTGTTTAGGCGGCATAAGCTCTCCCTCTGCCCAGCACCGGGACTCCCGAGTATAGGCCTTTTGGAAATCTGAACAAAGAGAGAGTATGCGACACACCGGCCGGTGTTGCCCATGACCGGTGTCAGATATTTCGAGTTCTGTGCGGTGTCGTGATCAGAGGTTGTTGTCGCGCAGGATCCGCTGCTTCTGGCGGTTCCAGTCGCGCTCTTTTTCGGTGGCGCGCTTGTCGAACAGTTTCTTGCCTTTTACCAGGGCGATTTCGCACTTTACCTTGTTCTTTTTCCAGTACAGTGCGAGGGGAATGCAGGTATAGCCGGCCTGGTTCACCTTGCCCACGATCTTGGCAATTTCCTTCTCGTGCAAAAGCAGCTTGCGGGTACGGGTCGGGTCCGCGATGACGTGGGTGGATGCCGTGATCAGTGGTGTGATGTGAGAGCCGAGCAGCCAGGCTTCACCATCTTTCAGCAGCACATAGGCATCGGTCAGCTGCGCCTTGCCGGCGCGCAGGGATTTTACCTCCCAGCCCAGCAGGACGAGGCCGGCCTCGAAGCGTTCTTCAATGTGGTATTCGTGCTTTGCCTTTTTGTTCAGGGCAATGGTGGCGCTCGGTGCGCCGGGTTTCTTCTTGCTCATGAATCGATGATCCGGAGTCGGACAAGGAATTTACCGGGCGTATTCATGCCGGAAAAGCGCGCATTGTAGCTCAGTAGTGCCAGACTGGTCACGAAATCGGCGTGATTGGTTGTATCGGTGGTCGTATGGGGCGCGATTCCTCCGCTACAATGTGGTCTCAGATGTCGTCAGGAAATGGAATGCCTACTCCATACGAAACACCTATCGGGTCCTGGACCCGGCCAACCACTTTTTTCTGGGCTGCAACCGGAGCAACCTTCGGCCTGGCGAACGTGTGGCAGTTTCCGTACCTGGCGGGCAAACATGGTGGCGGGCTGTTTATTCTGCTCTATCTGTTCTGCCTGGTTCTGGTCACTCTGCCTTTGATGATAACCGAGTCCGCCATGGGGCGGCATTCCCGCCATGGTCTGGTGCTGGCGCTGGACGGGTACGTGCGTAGCGCGCGGGCCTCACAGTGGTGGGTCTGGGCTGGCCGGCTGGGTATCCTGGCCGCATTCCTGGTGCTCTCGTTTACTGCTGTCTTTGGCGCCATTGCCCTGGCGTACGTTTTCTACGGCGCCATGGGGATGTTCCTCGGCGCAGACGAGGCTGAGGCAGCGGGAATTCTTTCCACTCTGGTCTCGGATCCCAAAGACTATCGCGTGTTCATGGCCTGGCACGGGTTCTTTCTGCTGCTGGTGCTCTGGGTCTCCATGCAGGGCGTTGTGGAGGGTGTCGAACGTGCTGTGCGGGTGGTGGCGCCATCAATGCTGCTGATGCTGCTGGTGCTATGCGGTCTGGCGGCATGGACGGGGGAGCTTCGCAGTGCGTCGGACTTCATGCTCAGCTTCCACCCCGCAGATGTTACCCCGGAAAGCCTCCAGGCGGCGTTGTTTCATGCGTTCTTCACCCTTGGGCTGGGCATGGGGGTGTGGACCCTGTTCGGTGCCTATACACCAGTTGGCACGCGATTGAAGCGTTCGGTGCTTGCGGTTGTATTGATGGACACACTGGTCGCCATTGTCGCTGGCCTGGCGATTTATTCGCTGGTGCCGGGAGGGAGTTCCACGGAAGGTGAGCGTGGCTTCGCCCTGCTTTTCCTGTCCCTGCCGGTGGCATTGTCGGACCTGCCGGGTAGCCAGTTCCTGATTGCGACCGTTTTCCTGGTGGTTGTAATGATTGTATGGACAACTTCCCTTTCCCTGCTCGAGCCGGTGGTCGGGTGGTTCCGGGAGTGGACCGGAGCGCCAAGAGGCTGGTCAGTGTTTGTGATGGGGGCGCTGGTCTGGCTGGTGGGTCTGGGGTCCCTGCTGTCTTTCAATGCATGGTCGGAAGAGCGTTTTGCAGGGGGGACGGTGTTTCGGTGGCTCGAACTTGCCACGGGTGGCCTGCTGATTCCGGTGGTGAGTATCATGATTGCTGTTTTCGCTGGCTGGTGTCTCACACGGAATCTTACTTTCAGCATATTGGGGCGGGCTCCCGTCCTGTTCCGGAGTATCTGGTTCTGGGTTATGCGGCTGGTGCTTCCACTGGTTGTTGCGTTTATCGGTGTCCAGTATACGGTGGTTTCCCTGGCGACCATGTGCAGTAATGGCAGTGCTGCCCTCTGGTGCAATGAGGTATTGGCACCTGAACCGGTAAACCGACAAGGCTCTGGTGGAAGCTCCACCGAAGAAGACAACCACTCCACCGAGGAAGACAATCACGAGAAAGGGGCAGACCAGAAGGGCGTTGCGCCCACGCCAACGGAGGGCGAAAGCCAGCATGATGGTGCGGAGGGAAAGGAAAATGATCCCAACGAGGACGAGATCCTTTATCATAGCGTCTGACAAGGGCTGATTTCGCCCGAAAGGCTTCACGCAGTGCCATCTTTACAAGTACGTATCAAGCAGGACGTTCGCTTCCAATGCCCCATCAGATCGATAAAACTGCCCTGGTAATGCATCCGGCTGATCGCATGTTCCATCTGGTCAATGACGTAGCACGCTACCCGGAATTTCTCCCCTGGTGCGCAGAGACTGAAATCCACGAAGAAACAGGTGACCAGATCGTGGCTTCCATGGAAATCGCCAAGGGCGGTATTCGTCACCGACTGACCACTCGCAACCAGTTGTTGCTGCCGCACACCATTGAAATGAATCTGGTGGATGGGCCGTTTCAGAACCTGAGTGGGCGCTGGCACTTCAAGTCGCTCGACGACAATGCGTGCAAGGTGATTCTTACCCTTGAGTTCGAGTTTTCCGGATCGCTTTCACGCATGACATTCGGGCCCGTGTTCAGCCAGGCGGCAAACACAATGGTGGACGCGTTTTGCCGCCGTGCCGATGAACTTTATCGGGGAGGTGTATCGTGATCGATGTGGAGGTAGCATTCGCTCGACCGGACAGGCAGGAGATAATCAGCTTGCAGGTGGAGGAGGGTACCACCGCCGTGGAAGCGGTGAAGCGTTCCGGTATTACCGCTGTTTTTCCGGAGATCGATCCGGAAAAAGACGATATGGGGATCTTTGGCAAGGTGATAAAAAACCCGTCTGCCCATGAACTGCGGGACGGTGACCGGGTTGAAATCTATCGGCCCCTGAAAATCGATCCCAAGCAGGCCCGGCTGAACCGGGCAAAGAAGAAAGCCTGATACCGGCTCAGTAAGCCGGTGTTTCCTCAAGCAGTTGTGCTTCGTAGTAGGAATACTGATCGTTGTCGTAGTAGACAATGACCCTTTGTTCCTTGATGTCACCGCCGCTGCGCTGGAATGTGTACACGTAGTATTCCCGGGAAGGGTCAGCCGGATTGGTCATCAGGGGCGTTCCCAACAGGGAGTGAACCTGGCTGCGGGACATGCCCTTGGCCAGCGAAGTCAGCTCTTCGTCGGTGAGTATGTTTCCCTGCTGCACGTTGATTTTGTACACACCTGGGAAAGCACAGCCAGTCAGGATGAGAGTGAGAATCAGAGCTGTGATCTTTTGCATCGCCGGGGGAAATCCTCTATCTTGAAATCGCCTGCCAGGGGCAGGTGTGACACGGTCTGACCGTTAACATGCGGCTTCATCATACCGGAAGCCGTGAGGCACACCAAAGAGTGAATCGTAACATGTCATCTGAAAACACCGAATTGCGAAAAGTCGGTCTCAAAGTAACTCTGCCGAGAGTGAAAATCTTCAATATCCTGGAAAACTCCGAGGAGCATCATCTCAGTGCCGAGGATGTCTACAAAAAGCTTCTGGAGCAGGGTGATGACGTGGGCCTGGCGACTGTATACCGGGTGCTGACCCAGTTTGAGGCGGCAGGCCTGGTTCTGCGCCATAATTTCGAAGGTGGACATGCGGTTTTCGAGATGGCCGGCGACGACCATCATGACCATATGGTCTGTACGCAGACCGGGGAGGTCATCGAGTTCGTTGACGAAATCATCGAGGAGCGGCAGAAGAAGATCGCGGCAGAGCGGGGCTATGAGATTGTTGACCACAGCCTGATTCTCTACGTCAAACCCATCAAGTCCTGATTGTTTGGGCCGGAATCCATAAAAGAAAAAAGGGGCGGGTGTTCAGCCCGCCCCAACAACTCTCAGGATCGAGAGGGGAATTCTCTTGGTTCTCAAACGGTCAGTGATGTGTTGCCTGGCCTTTGGTGAACATTTCGTGGGCGTGGGCAATGGTGTGTTCCGTCATATCCACGCCGCCAAGCATCCTGGCCACTTCGGTTATCCGGCCATCGTCGTCCAGTGATTCGATTCTTGAGTAAGTGGCGTCCGCTTCCGTGAACTTGCTGACGAACAGGTGCTGGTGGCATTGGGCGGCTACCTGCGCCAGATGCGTTACGCAAAGAACCTGTCCGTTATCGCCCAGACTCCGCAGCAGGCGACCAACCACTTCAGCGGTTCCACCACCAATGCCTACGTCTACCTCGTCAAACACCAGTGTTGGTGTGGTGGAGGTCTGGGCAACCACCACCTGGATAGCCAGGCTGATACGTGACAACTCGCCACCGGACGCGACCTTGGCCAGCGGTCGCGCCGGCTGCCCCGGATTGGCGCTGACCAGGAATTCAATATCTTCCAGTCCGTGAGGGGCGGGTTCATCACCTTTGTTGCGGTTCAGGTGGGTGACAAACTGAACTGCCGGCATGCTCAGTTGAGCCAGCTCTTCCGCTATCCGCTGGTCCAGGTTGGCTGCGGCCTGTTGTCGTAACTCTGACAATTGTGTGGCCAGGGTGCTGAACCTGGCGTGCTGCTCTTCCAGTTCTGTTTCCAGTTTTTCAATGCTGCCTTCGCCATCGTCCAGCGAGGCAAGTTCGGCGCTAAGCTCACGGTGGAATTCAGGCAGGGTTTCCGGTGCGATGCGATGCTTGCGAGCCATCTGATAAATGGAACTCAGGCGCTCTTCCACCTCGGCCAGTCTGGCTGGATCTGCGTCATAATCTTCCACGAAGTGGCGCAGATTATCACCTGCCTCGGTAATCTGGATCTGGGCCTCGTTCAGCATCTGGATGGTTTCTGCCAGCGCTGGCACTTCTACCGGAAGCTGTTCCAGTTGCTGCAGCGCCTGCCGTACAAGGTCCGCCGCGCTGTTGTCATCTTCCGTGCATAGCAGGGTGGCCTGGTGACTGCTGTGCAGAACGGCATCTGCGTGGCTGAGCTGTTCCTGTTCTTTCTCCAGTTGCTCCTGCTCCCCTTCCTCCAGGGCCAGCCGGTCCAGCTCTTCAACCTGGTACCTGAGCAGTTGCAGGCGCGCTTCGGCTTCATCGGCATTCTGCCGGCGCTCGGTCAGCCGTTGATGAGTTCTATGCCAGGTTTTCCATGCCTCCCTGGTCTGGTCTGCCAGGTTCTCCACGCCAGCGAATTCATCCAGCAGTTTGCGGTGGGTCTCCTTGCGGAGCAGGGACTGGTGCTGGTGCTGGCTGTGGATATCCATCAGCATGCTGCCCAGATCCTTCAGGTGCACAAGCGGGGAGGGCTGGCCGTTGATGAAGGCGCGGGAGCGGCCATCCTTGCTGATAACCCGCCGCAGGATGCACTCGTTGTCGTCATCCAGCTCGTGCTCTTCGAGCCACTGCCTGGCTTCCGGAATAGCGGATACATCGAATGTGGCTGTGATATCTGCCCGCTTGGCGCCGTGTCGTACGGCACCGGCGTCAGCGCGACCGCCCATGGCGAGCCCGAGAGCGTCCAGTACGATAGATTTGCCGGCGCCGGTTTCCCCGGTAAGAGCTGTCATGCCCTTTCCAAACTGAAGTTCAACCCGCTCGGCGATGGCGTAATTGGAGACGGTGAGCTGTGTGAGCATGCAGATATCCTCCGCTCGTTTCCTGAATACTGTGGATGCATACAGTGACTGTGAATATATACAGGGATTTGCCGGTTTGCAAACATCCCCACAAGAATTTGTGAATGAATGATGGCCTCAACGGTTGAAACATTCGTTGCGGGCCCCATATCCGTTCGCAAACACGTTTTTCCCGGCTCTGTATGGCCGGGAGCCATAGTTAACCGGCCGTTGTTGTGGCCGTCGACGACCAAGCAGGAGTTGCCATGAGCGCTGACGAGAAGCGTAACGAACAGGTTGAGGAAGAACTGAAAGAGTCTGCTGAGGCGGCTTCCCGGGAACAGGGTGGCGCCGAGGATGCCTCAGAAAACTCTCCCGAGAGTGAGATTGAGGCGCTGAAGTTGCAGGCGCAGGAGTTCCAGGAGCAGATGCTGCGTTCCCAGGCGGAGATGCAGAATGTTCGCCGGCGGGCCGAGATTGACGTTGAGAAGGCCCACAAGTTCGCGCTGGAGAAGTTTGTGAAGGAACTCCTGCCCGTGGCGGACAGCCTTGAAAAGGCGGTTGAAAGCACCGAAGGGCATGAGGAAGCCGGCGATCTGGTGACCTCTATTCGTGAAGGGGTTGAAATGACCCTGAATCTGTTCATGAACAGCCTCAGGAAGTTCAATGTCGAGCAACTTAACCCTGTTGGTGAGCCATTCGACCCCCAGCAGCATGAGGCAATGTCCATGGTTCCGGCGCCTGACGCCGAGCCAAACAGCGTGGTGGCCGTGGTCCAGAAAGGCTACAAGCTGAATGATCGGCTGGTCCGCCCCGCGATGGTAGTGGTGGCCAAGGCCGAGGATGCACCAAAAATCGACGAACAGGCTTGAAAAGCAGATTAACGCGCCAATATAGCCAGTAAACAGGCAGCGCACCGGGGCTCCCGGAACAGCTTTTAAGTAGCCGGAACTGAATTGAACAATTGAATTGGAGTGTTTACATGAGCAAGATCATTGGTATCGACCTGGGAACGACAAACTCCTGTGTTGCCATCATGGATGGCGACAAGGTCAAGGTTATCGAGAACGCCGAGGGTGATCGCACTACGCCGTCCATTATTGCGTACACCGAAGACGGTGAAACGCTGGTAGGCCAGTCTGCCAAGCGCCAGGCGGTTACCAACCCGAACAACACCCTGTACGCCATCAAGCGTCTGATCGGCCGTCGTTTTGAAGATGACGTGGTCCAGAAAGACATCAAGATGGTGCCCTACAAGATCACCAAGGCAGACAACGGCGATGCGTGGGTAGAAGTGAAGGGTGAGAAGATGGCGCCTCCGCAGGTGTCTGCGGAAATCATCAAGAAAATGAAGAAGACCGCCGAAGACTACCTGGGCGAGAAAGTAACCGAAGCGGTCATCACCGTGCCGGCCTACTTTAACGACAGCCAGCGTCAGGCCACAAAAGACGCGGGTAAGATCGCCGGTCTGGATGTGAAGCGCATTATCAACGAGCCGACCGCTGCAGCCCTGGCCTATGGCCTGGACAGAAAGAGCGGCGACCGTACGGTAGCCGTTTATGACCTGGGTGGTGGTACCTTCGATATCTCCATCATCGAGATTGCCGACGTGGACGGTGAGCACCAGTTTGAAGTGCTGGCCACCAACGGCGACACCTTCCTCGGTGGTGAAGACTTCGACATGAAGCTGATCGAATACCTGGCTGATCAGTTCAAGAAGGACAGCGGTATAGACCTGCGTGGCGACTCGCTGGCGATGCAGCGCCTGAAGGAAGCTGCCGAGAAAGCGAAGATCGAGCTTTCCAGCAGTCAGCAGACTGACGTCAACCTGCCGTACGTAACGGCGGACGCCAGTGGTCCCAAGCACATGAACGTGAAAGTGACCCGCGCCAAGCTGGAGTCTCTGGTGGAAGAGCTGATTGAGCGCAGTCTTGCACCGTGCCGTACCGCACTGGAGGATTCCGGTGCCAAGATCGGTGAGATCGACGAGGTCATCCTGGTTGGTGGTCAGACACGCATGCCGCTGGTTCAGGAGAAGGTGAAGAACTTCTTCGGTAAGGAAGCGCGCAAGGACGTGAACCCGGACGAAGCCGTAGCCATGGGTGCTGCCATCCAGGCCGCCGTGCTTTCCGGTGACGTGAAGGACGTTCTGCTCCTCGACGTAACACCGCTGACCCTGGGTATCGAAACCATGGGTGGTGTGGCTACGCCGCTGATCGACAAGAACACCACGATCCCGACCAAGAAGTCGCAGACCTTCTCCACTGCGGAGGACAACCAGACTGCCGTGACCATCCACGTGGTCCAGGGTGAGCGCAAACAGGCGGCGCAGAACAAGTCACTGGGTCGCTTCGACCTGGCTGATATTCCGCCGGCGCCCCGTGGCACACCGCAGATTGAGGTCACCTTCGACATCGACGCCAACGGCATCCTGAACGTGTCTGCCAAAGACAAGGCAACCGGCAAGGAGCAGTCCATTGTGATCAAGGCCTCTTCCGGCCTGAACGAGGACGAAATCGAGAAGATGGTCCGTGATGCCGAGGCCAATGCCGACGAGGATCGCAAGTTCGAAGAGCTCGTCCAGGCCCGCAACCAGGGTGACGCGATGGTTCACACCGTTCGCAAGACTCTGGCTGATGCCGGTGACAAGGTAACGGACAGTGAGAAGGAGTCTATTGAAGCTTCCATCAAGGAGCTGGAGGAAGCGCTGGCCGGTTCCGACAAGGCGGACATCGAGGCCAAGACACAGAAGCTGACCGAAGCATCTTCCGAGTTGGCCCAGAAGATGTACGCGGACCAGGCAGAACAGGCACAGCAGGCCGGGGGTGAAGAGAGTGCCCAGTCCGGTTCTGGAGATGACGCTGTTGATGCCGAGTTTGAAGAAGTCAAAGACGACGACAAGCGATAAAACTTAAGATCATCAGGCAGTTGGAAAACGCGGGAGCTCTCCCGCGTTTTCCTCGTTTTACCAACAGGGTTTTAGAGCATGGCCAAGCGCGATTATTACGAGATTCTCGGGGTGTCCCGGGATGCGGATGAAAAAGAAGTCAAGCGAGCCTACCGCAAGCTCGCGATGAAGTATCATCCTGACCGGAATCCGGATGATGAAGACGCCGATCACAAATTCAAGGAAGCCAGTGAGGCCTACGAAATACTGGCGGATTCATCCAAACGCGCGGCCTACGACCAGTTTGGCCACGCCGGCGTTGATGGTTCTGCCGGTGGCGGATTCGGAGGAGGTGGCGGCGCCAGCTTCTCTGACATCTTTGGTGATGTGTTTGGCGACATCTTCGGTGGCGGTGGTCGCGGCCGCACCACCCGCGGCGCGGACCTGCGCTACACCCTGGAGCTGGACCTTGAGGAAGCCGTAAAAGGCAAGACCGTCCAGATCCGTATCCCCGGTCACACCGAGTGTGAAACCTGCGACGGCAGCGGCGCCGAAAAAGGCTCCCGTCCGGAAGCCTGTGGCACCTGTAATGGCATGGGGCAGGTTCGCATGCAGCAGGGCTTCTTCACCGTCCAGCAGGCGTGTCCCACCTGTCGCGGTTCCGGCAAGGTTATCAAGAATCCCTGCAAAACCTGCCATGGTGCTGGTCGCGTCCAGGAAGAAAAGACCCTTTCGGTCAAGGTGCCACCCGGCGTGGACACCGGCGACCGCATTCGCCTCTCTGGTGAGGGCGAAATGGGCGTCGATGGTGGCCCGCCCGGTGATCTGTACGTGCAGATTGCGGTTCGTGAACACTCCATCTTCACCCGCGATGGCCGTAATCTCTATTGCGAAGTCCCTATCAGCATCGTGGACGCCGCCCTCGGGGGAGAGCTGGAAGTGCCAACACTCGATGGCCGCGTGAAACTGAAAATCCCACCGGAAACCCAGACCGGTAAGCTGTTCCGCTTGCGCAACAAGGGCGTCAGCCCCGTTCGCGGTGGTCCATCCGGCGACTTGTTGTGTCGGGTGATGGTAGAAACACCGGTCAACCTCACCAAGCGTCAGAAAGAGCTGCTGGAAGAATTCCAGGAAACCCTCAACCGCGGCGATGGTAACAAGCATGGCCCCAAGAAAACGTCCTGGTTTGAGGGCGTTAAAAACTTCTTCGACGAAATGAAATTCTGAGGACAGCTGACATGGGCGACATAAGGGTAGCGATCATCGGCGCAGCAGGGCGCATGGGCAAGGTGCTGATCGAAGCTGTTGACGGTACGGAAGGCCTTGAGCTCGGAGCCGCCATTGTCGAGCCGGGTAGCAGCCTGATTGGCGCCGATGCCGGAGAAATGACCGGCATCGGCAAAACCGGCATAAGAATGGCCGGCAGCCTGGCGGAGGTGAAAGACAGTTTCGACGTACTTGTCGATTTCACTTTTCCGGACCTGACCCTGGAAAATGCGGAGTTCTGCAAAGCCAATGGCAAGATGATCGTTATCGGCACCACCGGCCTCACTGACGCCGAAAAAGAGCAGCTGGCTCTGGCGGCCGAACGTACCCCAGTGGTCTTCGCCCCTAACATGAGCGTGGGTGTCAACGTTACCCTCAACCTGCTGCGCACTGCGGCTGCAGCCTTGGGTGATGACTACGACGTCGAAATTATCGAGGCCCATCACCGCCACAAGAAAGACGCTCCCTCCGGTACCGCCCTGCGTATGGGCGAGGTAGTGGCCGATGCTCTTGGCCGCGATCTCAAAGAGTGTGCCGTCTATGGTCGTGAAGGCTTTACCGGCGAACGTACTCGTAAGGAAATCGGGTTTGAAACCATCCGTGCAGGGGATGTGGTTGGTGATCATACGGTTATGTTTGCCACTGAAGGTGAGCGTATCGAGATTACCCATAAGGCGAGTAGTCGGATGACGTTTGCCAAAGGGGCGATGCGAGCGGCGTTGTGGTTGGATGGCAAGCCTGCGGGGTTGTATGACATGCAGGATGTTTTGGGGTTGAAGTAGGGGGTTTGGTTTGAGTTGGTTTGTCGGATTACGAGGCTGGCGCCTCTAATCCGACCTACATGGGTTTCAGGATAATTCTGAGGCTGGTGGCTGGGTGCCCCCTCCGGGAATGTCTTCGGCCACGGATGGCCGAAGTCAAGCGCACATGGATGTGCTCGTAGCGTTTCCCGGAGGGGGCACCCAGCCATCGGCCGGTGTAGCGTCAAACCCAAATGAGCATGGACACAAAGCCTCATATTTCTTACAATGACGCGGTTTAACTGCACCAAGCGTAGCTTTGACAACGCTCTATAGAAAAAGCGGGACGGAGTTCAACTCCCTCTCGCTTTTTTGCGACCTGAATTTGCGCTTGCGTTCCTGTTCGTGACGAACCTGTACGCCACTCGATGAGGATACAAGCCTTGAGTACACCAGCCATCCTTGCACTCGCAGACGGAAGCCTGTTTTACGGCACCGCCATTGGCGCTGAAGGGGAAACCAGTGGGGAAGTGGTGTTCAACACCGCCATGACCGGTTACCAGGAAATCCTGACCGACCCGTCCTACTCCCGCCAGATTGTCACCCTTACATACCCGCACATCGGCAACACCGGTGTAAACGAAGAAGACATCGAATCTGATCGCGTCCAGGCTGCCGGCCTGATCATCCGTGACCTGCCGCTGCTTGTAAGCAACTGGCGCAGCACCGGTTCGCTGCAGGATTACCTGAAGACCAACAACATTGTCGGCATTGCCGATATCGATACTCGCCGTCTCACCCGCATCCTGAGGGACAAGGGTTCCCAGAATGGCGCCGTGGTTGCTGGTGCGGATGCCACCGCAGAACGGGCGCTGGAGCTGGCCAACGCCTTCCCCGGCCTCAAGGGTATGGACCTGGCAAAGGAAGTCACCGCAGAAAAAACCTGGACCTGGAGCCAGAGCGAGTGGAGCATCGACAGTGGCTATGGTGAGCGTACGGAATCGAAGTTCAAGGTGGTTGCCTGGGACTACGGCGTAAAGCTCAACATCCTGCGCATGCTGGCCGGCCGCGGCTGCGATATCACCGTAGTTCCCGCGCAGACACCCGCCTCAGAAGTGCTGGCAATGAATCCGGACGGTATATTCCTGTCCAATGGTCCCGGTGATCCCGAGCCTTGTGACTACGCCATCAAGGCCATCCGCGAAGTGCTGGAAACCGAAATTCCGGTGTTCGGCATCTGCCTCGGCCACCAGTTGCTGGCTCTGGCCAGCGGCGCAAAGTCGATCAAGATGGGCCACGGTCACCACGGCGCCAACCATCCGGTGCAGAACCTGAAAGACGGTACCGTGATGATCACCAGTCAGAACCACGGGTTTGCGGTGGATGAAACCAGCCTGCCGGATAACCTGGAGGCCACCCATAAATCCCTGTTTGACGATTCCCTGCAGGGCATTCGCCGTACTGACAAGCCCGCTTTCAGTTTTCAGGGACATCCGGAAGCCAGCCCGGGCCCCCATGACGTGGCGCCGCTGTTTGATGAATTTATTCGCCTGATGGAGGCACGTTGATGCCAAAGCGTACCGACATTAAAAGCATATTGATCCTCGGCGCTGGCCCCATCGTGATCGGGCAGGCGTGTGAGTTTGACTATTCCGGAGCCCAGGCCTGCAAGGCCCTGCGGGAAGAGGGGTACCGGGTTATCCTGGTTAACTCCAACCCGGCAACCATCATGACCGATCCGGTGATGGCCGATGCCACCTACATCGAGCCCATTACCTGGAAGACCGTTGAAAAGATCATCGAGAAAGAGAAGCCGGATGCGCTGCTGCCAACCATGGGTGGCCAGACCGCGCTGAACTGTGCCCTGGATCTGGAAAAGCACGGTATCCTGGAAAAGCACGGCGTGGAAATGATCGGCGCCAATGCCGATACCATCGACAAGGCTGAGGACCGTGACCGTTTTGACAAGGCCATGAAATCGATCGGTCTTGAGTGTCCGCGTGCCACCATTGCCCATTCCATGGCTGAGGCCTGGGAAGTTGCCGATGACATTGGCTTCCCCTGTATTATCCGTCCTTCGTTTACCATGGGCGGCTCCGGTGGGGGCATTGCCTACAACCGCGACGAATTCGAGGAAATCTGCACCCGTGGTCTGGACCTGTCGCCGACCAACGAGCTGCTGATCGACGAGTCCCTGATCGGCTGGAAAGAGTACGAGATGGAAGTTGTCCGCGACAAGAACGACAACTGCATCATCGTCTGTGCCATCGAGAACTTCGACGCCATGGGCGTGCACACCGGTGACTCCATCACTGTCGCGCCGGCCCAGACCCTGACGGACAAGGAATACCAGATCATGCGCAACGCCTCCCTGGCGGTGCTGCGTGAAATCGGTGTGGAAACCGGCGGCTCCAACGTACAGTTTGGTGTCAATCCGGATACCGGCCGTGTGGTGGTTATCGAAATGAATCCCCGGGTATCCCGTTCCTCGGCCCTGGCCTCCAAGGCTACCGGCTTCCCCATCGCCAAGGTCGCGGCCAAGCTGGCAGTGGGCTATACCCTCGATGAGCTGCGCAACGAAATTACCGGTGGTGTAACCCCGGCCTCGTTCGAGCCCAGTATCGATTACGTCGTCACCAAGATCCCGCGTTTTACCTTCGAGAAGTTCCCCCAGGCGGATGCCCGGCTGACCACCCAGATGAAATCCGTGGGTGAGGTAATGGCCATCGGCCGTACCTTCCAGGAATCCCTGCAGAAAGCCATGCGCGGCCTGGAAGTGGGTTCAGACGGCTTTGAAGAAAAGGTGGACCTGAGCACCACTGATGGCCAGGAAACCCTGACCCAGGAGCTGAACGTGCCTGGCGCTGAGCGCCTGTGGTATATCGGTGACGCCTTCCGTGCCGGTATGACGGTCGACGACGTATTCCGTAATACCCACGTGGACCCCTGGTACCTGGTGCAGATCGAGGACCTGATCCGCGAAGAGAATGCACTCAAATCTACCGGCAAGGCGGATATCGACCGCGATACCCTGTTCCGTCTCAAGCGGAAAGGCTTCTCCGATGCACGTCTGGCGAAGCTGCTGGGCATCTCCGAAGTCAGTATGCGCAAGCTGCGCCACGATATGAATATCCGTCCGGTTTACAAGCGGGTGGATACCTGTGCGGCGGAGTTTGCCTCCTCTACCGCGTACATGTACTCGTCCTATGAGGAAGAGTGCGAGGCGGATGCCTCTGACCGCGAGAAGATTGTGGTCATCGGCGGTGGCCCCAACCGCATTGGCCAGGGTATCGAGTTCGATTACTGCTGCGTTCATGCCGCCCTTGCGATGCGCGATGACGGCTATGAAACCATCATGATCAACTGTAACCCGGAAACCGTGTCGACTGATTACGACACCTCGGATCGTCTCTACTTCGAGCCGATTACTCTGGAAGACGTGCTGGAGATCATTAACGTCGAGAAGCCCAGGGGCGTGATTGTCCAGTATGGCGGCCAGACTCCGCTGAAACTGGCCCGGGGCCTGGAGGCGGCCGGTGTGCCCATCATTGGTACCAGCCCGGATGCCATCGACCGCGCCGAAGACCGGGAGCGCTTCCAGCAGATGATCGGCCGCCTGGGACTGATCCAGCCAGAGAACGCCACTGTCCGCAGTCACGAGGAAGGTATCCTGGCGGCGCGGGAGATTGGCTATCCGCTGGTGGTTCGGCCTTCCTACGTACTGGGTGGTCGGGCCATGGAGATTGTCTACGACGAAGAAGAGCTGGTTCGTTACATGCGCAATGCGGTGCTCGTCTCCAACGACAGCCCGGTATTGCTGGACCACTTCCTGAATGCTGCCATTGAGGTGGATATCGATGCCATCTGTGACGGCAAGGATGTGGTGATTGGTGGTATCATGCAGCACATTGAGCAGGCCGGCGTGCACTCCGGTGACTCCGCGTGCTCGCTGCCGCCGTACACGTTGCCGAAAGACGTGCAGGACGAAATGCGCGAAGCTGTGCGCAAGATGGCGATCGAACTGGACGTGATCGGGCTGATGAATGTTCAGCTGGCATGGCAGGATGGTCGGATTTACGTTATCGAGGTGAATCCCCGGGCTTCCCGGACGGTGCCATTCGTTTCCAAGGCTATCGGGGTTTCCCTGGCCAAGGTTGCGGCACGGGTAATGGCCGGAAAAACTCTGGCAGAACAGGGTTTTACCCAGGAAATTGTGCCGACGTATTATTCTGTCAAGGAGTCGGTGTTCCCGTTCAACAAGTTCCCGGCGGTGGATCCCATCCTGGGGCCGGAGATGAAATCCACCGGTGAGGTGATGGGCATTGGCGACAGCTTCGATGAGGCATTTGCCAAGGCTGCTCTGGCCTCTGGTGAGCGTTTGCCGGTGAAGGGAACAGCATTCATGTCGGTCCGTGACGTTGACAAGCCTGGTGCGGCCAAGGTGGCTCAGGATCTTGTGGATGCCGGTTTCAAGGTTATTGCCACCACGGGGACTGCCAAGGCACTGAAAGATGCAGGCATCACTGTTGACCGGGTCAACAAGGTTCGGGAAGGACGCCCGCACATTGTGGATGCCATCAAGAATGGCCAGGTGCAGCTGATTATCAATACCACCGAAGGGCGCAAGGCCATTTCCGACTCGGCGCAGATACGCCAGTCTGCCTTGCAGTCCAAGGTAACCTATACAACGACCCTGGCGGGTGGTGAAGCGTTCTGCAGGGCGATTATGTTCGGCCCCGAACGCACTGTACGCCGTCTTCAGGATCTACACGCAGGAAAGTAAGGCTATGGCTGACAGAGTACCCATGACAAAGGCGGGTGAAATCCGCCTCCGCGAGGAGCTTAAAAAACTCAAGTCCGAGGACCGTCCCCGGGTGATCGCTGCTATTTCCGACGCCCGTGAGCACGGGGATCTGAAAGAGAATGCGGAGTATCATGCCGCCCGCGAGCAGCAGAGCTTTATCGAGGGCCGCATCCAGGAAATTGAGGGCAAGCTGTCCGCGGCTCAGGTGATTGACGTCCATACAATTGAAAACACCGGTAAAGTGATTTTCGGTACCACGGTACATCTGCTTAACGTGGATACCGACGAGCAGGTGATCTATCAGATTGTTGGTGAGGACGAGGCCGACATCAAAGCCGGCAAGTTGTCTATATCTTCTCCGATTGCCCGGGCACTGGTGGGCAAGAGCGAGGGGGATGTGGTGGCAATCCGGGTGCCATCCGGCACTGTTGAATATGAAATCGAGCAGGTAGAGCACATCTGAGGCGCGACCTGCTTCGGGAGCCACAAAAAAGCCGGCTGGGAGATCCCGCCGGCTTTTTGGTTTTCGCGTCGGTAGGCCGAGACCGGCTCAGTGTTTTTGGCGGAGCAGGTTGGAGAGCTTGGGGTTGGGCTTTTTCGCCCGGCGCATGATAACGGCAATCTTGCCAATGGTTTGCACCAGCTCGGCCCCAGAGGCTTCACACAGGGCGGCAACCGCTTCCTGGCGGGCCTCGCGGTCCTGGCTGGCTACCTTGATCTTGATCAGCTCGTGGTCATTCAGGGCGCGTTCCAGCTCTTCCTGGAGCCCTTCTGTCAGGCCCTTGTCGCCAACAATGATCACTGGCTTCAGGTTGTGGGCTATGCCCCGGTACTCCCGGCGCTGTTCTGGCGAAAGACTCATTATGTAATCTCTTTATGGATGCGATTAACAAAACGTCAGCGGCGAAAGGGCCGACGATTACGTATAATCGCAGGATTGTAACAGATCGCCGGGCCGGTGAAATGGCAGTTACCACGTACCCGGCCCTGGGGTGAATTGTTTTTGTGGAGGTAGGTTTTGGCCCGTTCAAAAACCAGTGATCGCTGGCTCAAGGAACATTTTGACGATGTCTGGGTCAAAAAGTCCCAGGAAGACGGATATCGGTCCCGTGCAAGCTACAAGCTGATTGAGCTTGACGAAAAAGACCGGCTGTTCCGTCCGGGGCAGGTTGTTGTTGATCTGGGAGCCGCCCCCGGCGGATGGTCCCAGGTGGCGGTAGAGCGGGTTGGCGACAAGGGCGTAGTGATTGCCAGCGACATCCTCGAAATGAATCCGCTTGCAGGCGTTGAATTTGTTCAGGGGGATTTTACCGAGCAGTCGGTGCTGGATGAATTGCTGAAATTAATGGGTAGCCGACGGGCTGATGTTGTAATTTCAGATATGGCACCCAATATGAGTGGTATGGCGGCGGTGGATATTCCCAACGCTATGGGCCTGGTGGAGCTGGCGCTGGATATGGCGCAGCAGGTATTGAAACCAGGTGGAGTGTTCGTCGCCAAGGTCTTTCAGGGAGAAGGATTTGATGCCCTGCTGGCCGAGATGCGTAAAAGTTTTGGCACCGTTGTCAGCAGGAAGCCTGACTCCTCCCGGGCGCGATCAAGGGAGATCTACCAGGTGTGTAAGGGATTTAAGGGTTGACGCAGCCCCAGATCGCAAAGGCCATGGGAATGGAATTCCCTGCGGTGGTCGATACGGATAGGCCGAATCTGGTGGACGGGCGTACAATTGGTGTAAGGTGTCAGAAAAGGCTTTCTCCTGACGGGGCGATCCTTCAATTCACAGGTGATGATCCTTGAACGATATGGCAAAAAATCTGGTTCTCTGGCTGATTATAGCCGCCGTACTGCTGATGGTGTTTCAGAATTTTACTCCCACCACCACCGGCCAACAGGTAAATTATTCGCAGTTTGTGGAAATGGTGCAGGACGGACAGGTCCGTCAGGTAACCATTGACGGTCTGGAGGTTCAGGGTGTCCGTGGTGACGGTTCCCAGTTCCAGACTATCCGGCCCCAGCTGGCTGATCAGAAGCTGATGGACGATCTGCTGGCCAACCAAGTCGAAGTCATTGGCAAGGAGCCCGAGCGCCAAAGCCTCTGGACCCAACTGCTGGTGGCTGCCTTCCCGATTCTCATAATTATCGCCCTGTTCGTGTTCTTCATGCGACAGATGCAGGGCGGTGGCGGCGGCAAAGGGCCCATGTCCTTTGGCAAGAGCAAGGCCAAGCTGATGAGCGAGGATCAGATCAAGACCACCTTTGGCGATGTCGCCGGTGTGGATGAGGCCAAGGAAGACGTCAAGGAGCTGGTGGATTTCCTGCGGGATCCCAGCAAATTCCAGCGTCTTGGCGGCAGCATTCCCAAGGGCGTATTGATGGTGGGCCAGCCAGGTACTGGTAAAACCCTGCTTGCCAAGGCGATTGCCGGCGAAGCCAAGGTTCCCTTCTTCTCCATCTCCGGCTCGGACTTTGTGGAAATGTTCGTGGGTGTGGGCGCGTCCCGTGTCCGTGACATGTTCGAGCAAGCCAAGAAGCAGAGCCCCTGCATCATCTTCATCGACGAGATCGATGCGGTCGGTCGCCATCGTGGCGCCGGTATGGGTGGTGGTCACGACGAGCGCGAGCAGACCCTGAACGCGCTGCTCGTTGAGATGGACGGCTTTGAGGGTAACGAAGGCGTTATCGTGATCGCCGCCACCAACCGGCCAGACGTGCTGGACCCTGCGCTGCTGCGCCCGGGCCGTTTTGACCGCCAGGTTGTGGTCGGTCTGCCGGACATTATCGGCCGTGAGCAGATTCTGAAAGTGCACATGAAGAAGGTTCCACTGGCCGATGGCGTGGAGCCACAGCTGATTGCCCGTGGTACGCCCGGATTCTCGGGTGCTGATCTGGCCAACCTGGTGAATGAGGCTGCTCTTTTTGCCGCCCGCCGCAACCAGCGCCTGGTTTCCATGGAAGAATTCGAGCTTGCCAAAGACAAGATCATGATGGGCGCAGAGCGCAAATCCATGGTCATGAGCGAGAAAGAGAAGCGCAATACCGCCTATCACGAATCCGGCCACGCCATTGTCGGGCGGCTGGTGCCCGAGCACGACCCGGTCTACAAGGTGAGTATCATTCCCCGCGGCAGGGCATTGGGCGTCACCATGTTCCTCCCTGAGGAAGACAAGTACAGCCACAGCAAGCGCTTCCTGATCAGCTCTATCTGCAGTCTGTTCGGTGGCCGTATCGCCGAAGAGTTGACCCTTGGTTTTGACGGCGTCACGACCGGTGCTTCCAACGACATCGAGCGGGCAACGACCCTGGCTCGCAACATGGTTACCCGCTGGGGTCTGTCTGAAAAGCTTGGCCCGCTGCAGTACGATACTGACAGTGAAGAGCCGTTCCTGGGTCGCTCTGCCGGTCAGGCGCAGACAGTGTATTCTCCGGAAACGGCACAGCGGATTGACGAGGAGGTTCGCAACATTATCGATAGCTGCTATGAAACGGCGCGCCAGCTGCTGATTGATAATCGCGAAAAGCTCGACCTGATGGCTGAGGCCCTGATGAAGTACGAAACCATTGATCGCTTTCAGATCGATGACATCATGGAAGGCCGTGAGCCTCGCCCGCCAAAAGGCTGGGGCGATAATGGGCCTTCGGGAGGCGTTGCCGCTGATGAGCCGGAGCAGGCGCCTGCTCCGAAAGGCTCCGACGATGGACGTCAGCCAGGCGTTGGTCGCCCGGCCGGTGAGCACTGACCGGGTGTAACACCGCGTCAGAGATCACTAACCCAGATACGCCGCCCCGTCCGGGGCGGCGTTTGTTTTTGCAGGTTGCACTGAAGGTCGCTTATGCAAATGAACTTCGCGGGCCGAATTCTGGATATGTCTGGCTGTCACGTTATGGGAATACTTAACGTAACGCCTGACTCATTTTCCGACGGCGGTCGTTTTAACCAGGTTGATGCGGCGCTGGCCAGGGCCCGTGAAATGGCGGAGGACGGTGCGGTTTTTATCGATGTGGGCGGTGAGTCTACACGGCCCGGCGCGACACCTGTGCCAGTCGAGGAGGAGCTCGATCGGGTCTGCCCGGTGGTGGAGGCCATTGCCCGTGAACTTGATGTGATCGTGTCGGTTGATACCAGTTCACCGGCCGTTATGGGTGAGGTGGCAAAGCTGGGTGCCGGCATGATTAATGACGTCCGGGCGCTGCAGAGAGATGGCGCTGCGGAAATGGCTGCCAGGGCTGATATTCCTGTCTGTGTGATGCATATCCAGGGTGAGCCGGATTCAATGCAGGACGACCCTCGTTATCGCAATGTGAGGCGGGAAGTCAGCTCCTTCCTTACCGAGAGGATGCGGATCATCGAGAAGGCCGGAGTGCGGTCGGATAACATCATTCTGGATCCCGGTTTTGGTTTTGGTAAGTCTTTGCAGCATAATTTACAGTTGCTGGTCTCGCTGGAGCAGCTGCAGTTGCTGGGACATCCAGTGCTGGTTGGCATATCCCGCAAGAGCATGCTGGGTCATATCACCGGCCGCGACGTCAGTGAGCGCTTGCCCGCGAGCCTCGCTGCCGCGACAATATCGGCCATGAAGGGCGCATCCATTATTCGCGTTCATGATGTCAGGGAAACAGTCGATGCCGTCAAAGTGGTAGCGGCAATGGAGGAAGCTGGACGATGAGTGACAGAAAATACTTCGGCACGGACGGTATCCGGGGGCGGGTAGGTGAGTACCCCATTACGCCTGAATTCATGTTGCACCTGGGCTGGGCGGCTGGGCAGGCATTCAAGCGGGACGGCCAGCGTAACAGTGTGCTGATCGGAAAGGATACGCGCCTGTCGGGTTACATGTTCGAGTCTGCCCTGGAATCAGGTCTGTCAGCAGCCGGAGTGGACGTAAAGCTGCTGGGCCCCATGCCCACACCGGCTATCGCCTACCTGACCCGCACGTTCCGCGCCTCTGCGGGCATTGTGATCAGCGCTTCTCATAACCCGCATCAGGATAATGGCATCAAGTTTTTCTCGCCTGACGGCACCAAGCTTGATGATGCCCTGGAAGCCGAGATCGAACGTTGGCTGGACCGGCCGATTGAAGTCTGTGGAGCCAAGGAACTGGGTAAAGCGTTCAGGGTGGATGACGCTCCTGGCCGTTATGTGGAATTCTGCAAAAGTACAGTGCCCAACGAATTCTCTCTTGAGGGTTTGCACATAGTGCTGGATTGCGCCCATGGCGCCACCTATCACGTTGCTCCCAAGGTGTTCCGTGAGCTGGGTGCGACAATTTCCGTGGTTGGCGCAGATCCCGATGGACTGAACATCAACCTCAATGTGGGGTCCACGCACCTGGGTACGCTGCGACAGGCAGTACTGGAAAAACAGGCAGACCTGGGAATTGCCTTTGATGGCGATGGCGATCGGGTGTTGATGGTGGATCGTGACGGTTCTGAAGTGGATGGCGATGAGCTGCTGTACGTGATTGCCTCCCAGCGCCATGCTGCCGGTACCCTTAAGGGGGGCGTGGTCGGGACATTGATGACCAATCTCGGGGTTGAGCTGGCTCTCATGGAGCAGGGCATCGAGTTCGAGCGAGCCAAGGTGGGCGACCGGTACGTGATGGAGCGCCTGATCGAAAAAGGCTGGCTGCTGGGTGGTGAAGGGTCTGGTCACATGGTGATTCGTGACTGCACCAGTACCGGCGATGGTATTGTTTCGGCCCTGCAGGTATTGCTGGCCATCAGTCACGCTGACAGTTCGTTGGCGGACCTGCGCCGGGGTATGAGCAAGCTGCCACAGAAAATGATCAACGTGCGAGTCGACAAGCGTTTTGATCCCCTCGGGCGTGACGATATTGTCAGGGCGGTAGCAACAGCAGAGGCCAGGCTTGGTGGTGGTGGCCGTGTGCTGTTGCGGGCCTCGGGTACCGAGCCTCTGATCCGGGTTATGACGGAAGGGCAGGATGAGTCGGAAATTGTGAAGATTGCCGAGGAACTTGCTGTTGTGGTGGAGAATTCCCGGGCCTGATTTGTGCACAGGAGCAGTTGTCTGCTGTAAAAGACTGCTGTATAGTTCGCCCTCCCTTGATTCAGGGGTTTGTTATGCGCCGTAAGATCGTTGCCGGAAACTGGAAAATGAACGGGTCGAAGGACCTTGTGAATAGCCTGGTTGGTCAAATCCGGTCAGAGTTGGCATCGCTTGATAATGGTGTGGAGACTGTTATTATTCCTCCCGCCCTGTATGTCGGTGATGTTTTGAGTCAGGCCGGCGCCGCGCTGACTGTCGGCATCCAGAATGTTTCCTGCTGGGATTCAGGCGCCTACACCGGCGAAATATCCGCGGTCATGGCCAGGGACGCCGGTTGCAGTGTTGCGCTTGTAGGGCATTCAGAGCGCAGGCAGCTGTTCGGAGAAACCGACGAACAGGTTGCCGTCAAGGTCGGTAAGGCTTTGGCTTCAGGGTTGGACGCTGTTATCTGTGTCGGTGAGACCCTGGAAGAGCGGGAGGCAGGAAAGGCCGAGGAGGTTGTGTCCGCTCAGATCCGCAAGGCTGTCGCGGATGTCAGTAATGGTCAATGGTCGCAGGTTGTTGTTGCCTACGAGCCGGTATGGGCAATCGGGACCGGTAAAACCGCGACTGCTGACGACGCCCAGGCCATGCATGCCGCTATCCGTGGGGTGTTGAAAGAGCTCGGAGCTCCGGCGGAAGAGATAACGCTGCTTTACGGCGGCAGTGTAAAAGCGGATAATGCTGCCGCGCTTTTTGGTCAGCCGGACATTGATGGCGGCCTGATTGGTGGCGCATCGTTAAAGGCAGAAGATTTTGTAGGGATTTGCCGGGCCATGCCGGGCGAATCCTGAAAGTTAAAGGTTCGCAAAAGCCATTAGCACAAGTTATTAGAGAGACATTATGGATTGGGTAGAAACACTGGTTGTCGTTCTGCACGTGGTCATCGCGGTGGCACTGGTGGGTCTGGTGCTCATCCAGCATGGTAAGGGTGCGAATGCCGGCGCCGCGTTCGGGGGCGGAGCCTCCCAGACAGTATTTGGCAGCGAGGGCAGCAGCAGTTTTCTGACCCGGGCAACAACTTTGCTGGCCATTGTGTTTTTTGTGACAAGTTTTTCGCTGGCTGTATTTGCCAAGCAGCGTGCCGAAGTGGCAGGCGAGGCGGGTATTCCTGTTGTTGAGGAATCCCGTTCCGACGCCGGGCAGGCTGAGAGTGAAGCAGCGACTGAAGGCGAAACCGGGCGCGGGGATGAGAATGAACTCCCCGAGCTCGAGTAAGAGTGATGCCCAGGTGGTGGAACTGGTAGACACGCTATCTTGAGGGGGTAGTGGCGAAAGCCGTGCCGGTTCGAGTCCGGCCCTGGGCACCATATAGTAGAAAAACGGCTTGGACTTACCAGGCCGTTTTTTTGGTCAGTCCTTGACCAGCAAAGCCGGCATCTCTATACTCCGGCGGATATTGGAGCAGGCTCCGGGCACTATTTGCCCTGCCGGTTCCTGGCAGGCCAGGTGTCTGTCAGCAGGGGGTGTTTTACTGTGGTTATCCCCTGTGAGTTCTTGCAACAAAGGGCCCCACTTTTCAGGGGCTTTTTGATTAAGGGGCCTGGCGCATCAGGCCCTGGTGCATAAAAAGGGCTGATCAACAGCCCTTTTTTTGTTTTTGGGGTCGAAAAAAACGAGTAACGGAGACGCAATAGCCTTGTCAGCCAAGTTGAAGCAGCTGGAAGAAATACTCAGGCCGATCGTGGAAGGTCTGGGATACGAGTTTTGGGGCATTGAATTTCGGTCCCAGGGGCACCATTCCCTGTTAAGGATTTTTATTGACGATGCCGAAAACGGCATCGGCATTGAAGACTGTGAAAAAGTCAGCCGCCAGGCGAGCGGCGTGATGGATGTGGAAGACCCCATTCAGACAGAATATACCCTGGAGGTCTCGTCTCCGGGCATGGATCGGCCGTTGTTCCGACTGGAGCAGTATGAGGCATTCGCCGGCCATCAGGTCCAGATCAAATTACGGATGGCATTTGAGGGGCGTCGCAAGTTTCAGGGCCTGATTAAAGGTGTTGAGGGCGAAGACGTTGTCGTGGTTGTTGATGATCATGAATACCTGCTGCCATTCGATAGCATCGAGAAAGCCAACATCGTTCCAGTATTTGAATAAGTCAGTGGACGCAAAGTTTATTTTTAAGGGCAGGGCAATCCAATGAGTAAAGAGATCTTGCTGGTGGTTGAATCCGTCTCGAACGAGAAAGGTGTCGAGAAGGATGTGATCTTTGAAGCGATCGAGCTGGCACTCGCCACCGCTGCCAAAAAAAGGTATGACGACGAAGAGGCGGATATCCGCGTTTCCATCGACCGTCGCACCGGCGAATATGAGACTTTCCGCCGCTGGCTGGTGGTTGATAACGACGCTGTGCCGGCTCTTGGCACCGAGCTCACCATGCAGGAAGCCGAGGAAATCGATGAGAACCTGCGCCCCGGAGATATCTACGAAGAGAAAGTGGAGTCTGTTGCCTTCGGACGTATCGGCGCCCAGGCCGCCAAACAGATCATCTTCCAGAAAGTGCGGGAAGCAGAACGCTCCAAGATTGTCGACAGCTATCGCGACCGGGTCGGCGAACTGGTTTCCGGTACCGTAAAGAAAGTGACACGGGATAACGTCATTGTGGATCTGGGTGCAAACGCCGAAGCCCTGCTGCCCCGTGAACACCTGATCCCACGTGAGACATTCCGCATGGGTGACCGGGTCCGCTCCCTGCTGCAGGAGATTCGTACCGATCATCGCGGCCCGCAACTTATTCTGAGCCGTACCGATCCGCAAATGCTGATCGAACTGTTCCGCATCGAGGTCCCGGAAATCGCCGAGGAATTGATTGAAATCCGTGGCGCTGCCCGGGATCCCGGCTCAAGGGCCAAGATTGCAGTCAAAACCAATGATCGCCGGATCGATCCGGTTGGGGCCTGTGTCGGTATGCGGGGTTCCCGTGTACAGGCGGTTTCCAATGAGTTGGGTGGCGAGCGTGTTGACATCGTGCTCTGGGACGATAACCCCGCACAGCTGGTCATAAACGCCATGGCGCCTGCGGAAGTGGCTTCCATCGTGATGGACGAAGATCGTCATACCATGGAAGTGGCGGTTGCCGAGGACAATCTGGCGCAGGCTATCGGCCGTAACGGGCAGAATGTTCGCCTGGCGACGGAGCTGACCGGCTGGACACTGAACGTAATGACCGAGGAAGAAGCCGGCCAGCGTCAGGAACAGGAATACAACACCTTGCTGGAACACTTTACCAGCAACCTGGATGTGGACGAGGAATTTGCAGGAGTCCTCATAGAGGAAGGGTTTACGTCCATCGAGGAAGTGGCATACATCCCCATGGAGGAGATGCTTGCTATTGAAGGCTTTGACGAAGAGACCGTCACCGAGTTGCGTCGCCGTGCCAAGGATGCCTTGTTGAACCAGGCCCTGGCGAGTGAAGAGGCACTTGAGGGCGCGGAGCCCGCAGAAGATCTTCTGGCAATGGACGGTATGGACCGCGGCCTGGCATTCAAGCTGGCCGGCAAGGGTATCCGTACCATGGAGGATCTTGCCGAGCAGTCTGTTGATGATCTGCTCGACATCGAAGGAATGGAAGAAGAGCGTGCCGGCCAGTTGATTATGGCTGCACGCGCCCCCTGGTTTGAAGACCAGGCTTAATCGGGAGGAGGACCAGTATGGCTGATGTAACGGTAAAACAACTGGCCGCAGATGTAGGCGCTCCCGTGGATCGTTTGCTGCGACAGATTGTGGAGGCTGGCCTTAAGGCTCGCTCCGAGGAAGATTCTGTCACCAGTGATGAGAAGCAACAGTTGCTGACCTATCTGAGAAAGAATCACGGTGAGAGTGAGGCCGAGCCGAAAAAAATCACTCTCAAGCGCAAGACAACAACCACGCTGAAAGCGGGCCGTGCAAAAACGGTCAATGTTGAGGTTCGCAAGCGCCGTACATATATCAAACGTGCCGAGCTGGAGCCGGAAGCGGCCAAGCAGGAAGAGGCTCCAGCGGAGCAGCCTGCCGCAGCACCGGAAGAAACGCCAGCGGTAGCGGCTCAACAGGCACAGCCTGAAGAAACATCGAAGCCGGAAGCGGCGGCTTCAGAAACGCCTGCGGAAACATCAGAAGCCGAAGAGAAGCCGGCAACTGAAGAAAAACAGGGCGACAAAGAGAAAGAAGCAGCGAAGGTGGCTGCCGAGCAGGAACCGTCAGCGGTTCCCGCACCGGAAGACATGCCGATCCCGCCCCCTGAAGAAGGCGAAGGCAAGGATCGCAAGCCGAAGAAAAAGAAAGAAAAAGCTCGTGAGCGCGGCGACGAGCCGGACGAGGGCAAGCCCAAGAAGAAGTCCGCAGGGCATCGCGGCCCGCGGAACCGTCCGGTTGACGAACCTCTTGTTATTAGTGAAGAAGAGGAAGACACCACGCTGCGCAAGCCACTTCGTGCGAAAAAGAAACCCAAAGAGAAGCGTCACGCTTTCGAGAGGCCGACCAAGCCAATGGTAAGAGAAGTCGATATTCCCGAAACGATCACTGTGGGTGATCTTGCCCAGCGGATGGCTGTTAAATCCGCCGACGTCATCAAGAAACTGATGGGCATGGGGGTAATGGCGACCATCAACCAGGCCCTTGATCAGGAAACCGCCGTGCTGGTCACCGAAGAACTCGGTCACAAGCCGAACCCCGTCAGCGAAGATGCATTCGAGGAAGAGGTACTGAGCGAGTTTGTCTTCGAAGGCAAGGAAAAGACCAAGCGTGCACCGGTAGTGAGCGTGATGGGTCATGTTGACCACGGCAAGACCTCATTGCTGGACTACATCCGCCGCACCAAGGTGGCTTCCGGTGAGTCCGGTGGTATCACCCAGCACATCGGCGCCTATCACGTGCAAACAGACCACGGCATGGTGTCCTTCCTGGATACTCCGGGTCACGCCGCCTTTACGGCCATGCGTGCACGGGGTGCTCAGTGTACCGATATCGTCATCCTGGTTGTGGCAGCTGATGACGGCGTGATGCCGCAAACCAAAGAGGCGGTGGACCATGCCCGCTCAGCGGGTGTTCCGATCGTTGTCGCCATCAACAAGATGGACAAGGAAGGGGCCGATCCTGACCGCATCAAGACTGAACTGGCCGGTATGGAAGTGATTCCGGAAGACTGGGGCGGTGACGTCCAGTTTATTCCGGTATCCGCCCACACCGGAGACGGCATCGACGATTTGCTTGAAGCGTTGTTGCTGCAGGCCGAAATCCTTGAGTTGGAGGCGTCTCCGGATGCACCGGCCAAGGGTGTGGTTGTCGAGTCCAGCCTGGAGCGCGGTCGTGGTTCAGTGGCCACTGTGCTTGTCCAGAACGGCACCTTACGCCAGGGCGAAATGGTTGTCGCCGGTGGTTTCTTCGGCAAGGTTCGCGCCATGACCGACGAGGCTGGTAAACAGGTCAAGGAAGCCGGGCCTTCCATCCCGGTGGAAATCCTGGGCCTGAACGGTACTCCGAATGCGGGTGATGAGTTCTTCGCAGTAGCCGACGAGAAGAAGGCGAAGGAATTGGCAGAGTTCCGCCAGAGCCGCGAGCGGGAACAGCGCCTGCACAGACAGCAGGCTGCCAAACTCGAGAACCTGTTCGAGAACATGGGCAAGGACGAGGTCAAGACCCTCAACGTGGTCCTCAAGACCGATGTTCGTGGTTCACTGGAAGCCATTACCAAGTCGCTGAAGGATCTGGGCAACGAAGAAGTCCAGGTCAAGATCGTGTCCTCAGGCGTTGGCGGTATTGCCGAGACGGATGTGAGCCTGGCTATGGCCACCAATGCGGTTATCTTCGGCTTTAACGTGCGTGCAGATACAGCCGCGAAGCGACTGGTCGAGCAGGAAGGCCTGGATCTGCGCTACTACAGCATCATCTACAATCTGATTGATGATGTGAAGGCAGCTCTGACCGGCATGCTGGCGCCGGAATTCCGCGAGGATATTGTAGGCATCGCCGAAGTGCGTGACGTATTCCGTTCACCGAAGTACGGCCAGGTGGCCGGTTGTATGGTGATCGAAGGTACGGTCTACCGTAACAAGCCTATTCGTGTTCTGCGGGACAACGTGGTTATCTTCGAGGGCGAGCTGGAATCCCTGCGTCGCTTCAAGGATGACGTACCGGAAGTCCGTAACGGCATGGAGTGTGGTATCGGCGTTAAGGGTTACGACGTGAAAGTCGGTGACCAGATCGAGGTGTTTGATCGCGTCCGGGTCGAGCGCAAGCTTGAGTCTACGGGGGCCTGATGCCAAGAGAGTTCAGCCGGATTGATCGCATAGGCGATCAGATGCAGCGCGAGCTGGCCCAGCTTATCCAGCGGGAGGTCAAAGACCCGCGGGTAGGCATGGTCACGGTCAATGCCGTCAAGGTGAGTCGTGATCTGGGCTACGCGGATATATACGTGTCTTTGCTCACCACTGAGGAACTGACAGAGGAATCACCTCAGGTAAAGGATTCCCTGGCAGTACTGAACAAGGCTTCCGGCTTCCTGCGTGGCCAGATCGGCCGCGCCATGAAGTTGCGGGTGACACCCCAGCTGCGTTTCCATTTCGACACGCTGCTCGGACATAGCCGCCATATGGACAGCCTGATTCGCGAGGCGGTTGGCGACAAGCCTGCGGTCGACCGTAGTGAGGAGGCGGATGACGACAACGCCTCCAATGACGATTCGGAGCGAGACGCTTGAGTCGACGCCGCAAAGGCCGTGATGTAAACGGCATCCTGGTCATCGACAAGCCCATGGATATTACATCCAATGGCGTCCTGCAGCAGGTGAAACGCCTGTTTGGTGCAGCCAAGGCTGGCCATACAGGCGCTCTGGACCCGCTGGCCACTGGCGTATTGCCGCTGTGTTTCGGTGAGGCCACCAAATTTTCCCAGATGATGCTGGACAGCGACAAGGCCTATATCGCCACTGCGCGTTTGGGTGTCCGTACCGAAACCGGTGACAGTGAAGGTGCGGTGGTGGCTGAAAAGCCGGTGCCAACGGGACTGGACGCTGAAACCCTGGAGCCGGTCCTTGACCAGTTCCGTGGTGAAATCCAGCAGGTTCCATCCATGTACTCCGCGCTGAAGCACAAGGGTCGTCCCCTGTACGAATATGCGCGGGAAGGCATTGAAGTGGAGCGCCCGTCCCGTCCGGTCACCATCTACGAACTGAAACTACTGGAAGTGCGTGACACCGAGATCGACATCGCAGTCAGTTGCACCAAGGGCACCTATATCCGTTCGCTGGTGGAAGATATCGGCGAGGTGCTTGGCTGTGGGGCTCATGTGACCGCACTGCGTCGGACCATGGCGTCGGGGTTCACACTGGCCGACGCCTGCGCGGTCAGCACTCTGGAGGCCATGCGTGAACAGGGTGAGAGTCTGGATGGCCTGCTGGTGGCCCCGGACGCGGCTCTGTCCATGTTCCCGGAACAGGAACTGGAAGGCAGTGCGCTGGTATCGATATTGAACGGACAACCAGTTAGAATATCGGGTCAGCCAGTTGAAGGATACGTTCGCCTCTATGGCAACGGACGCTTCGTCGGGCTGGCGGAAGGATTCCCGGAAGGGGAGGCCACCAAACTGGTGCCTCGTCGTCTGGTGAAGAGCAGCTGACAACCGTTTTACAATGGTTGTGGCTGATTAGCCGGGCTGTAGAGATGCGTGGTTCGGCCGAATTCAATAGCATCGCGACAATGAGGTGAGTTATGGCACTTTCTGCCGATGAGAAAGCACAGATCGTTAAGGATTTTCAGCAGGGTGAAGGCGATACCGGTTCTCCTGAAGTTCAGGTTGCACTGTTGAGCCACAACATCAACAAGCTGCAGGATCACTTCAAGACCAACAAGCAGGATCACCATTCCCGCCGCGGTCTGATCCGGATGGTTAACCAGCGTCGTAAACTGCTGGATTACCTGAAGCGCAAGAACGCAGACCGCTACCTGGAGCTGATCCAGCGTCTGAACCTGCGTCGCTAGTCCGGTAGTAATTATCGGCCGGCGGGGCATTTGCTCCGCCGGTTGTGCTTCTCTCCTGCATCGTGCCTGTCAGTGAACTCTGAAGGAACTCCCTGTCGTATTGGAAAGCCGAAATTGATAGCAGGTTGTTGAAAAGCCCGGCCCCACGAGATCTTTCCTGGCCCGGGGTTTTACAACAGCCTGTTAGCTTTCAGACGGGTTGCTCTTCAGTTCATCAGTTCAGGCGTTGATGCATTTAAAACGGATAATCCGCAGGGGCGGGTTGTCTGAGTCAATTTGAAATGATGAATTCAGGAGTTACCGTGGATCTTAATCCCGTAAAGAAAACGTTTGAACTTGGCGGCAAGACCGTCACTATCGAGACTGGCCGTATTGCCCGTCAGGCTACCGGCTCCGTGCTGGTTACCGTTGATGATATTTCGGTACTGGGCACTGTGGTTGCTGCCAAGGAAGCCAAGCCCGGTCAGCCGTTCTTCCCGCTGACCGTCAACTACTTCGAGAAGACCTATGCCGTGGGCAAAATCCCGGGTGGTTTCTTCAAGCGTGAAGGCCGTCCGTCCGAGAAAGAAACCCTGACATCCCGCCTGATCGACCGCCCGATTCGTCCGTTGTTTCCCAAGGGGTTCATGAACGAAACCCAGGTCATCACCACCGTGATGTCTTCCAGCAAGAACCAGGACCCGGATATTGCCGCCATGCTGGCCGCCTCTGCCGCCCTGTCCATCTCCGGTATTCCGTTTGACGGTCCGATTGGTGCCTCCCGCGTTGGGTACACCAACGAGCGGGGCTATTTCCTGAACCCGACCTTCGAAGAGCTGGAAACCTCCCTGCTGGACATGGTCGTTGCCGGTACAGAAGATGCGGTTCTGATGGTTGAATCCGAAGCCAAGGGCCTGATCGAAGACCAGATGCTGGGCGCCGTACTTTATGGTCACCAGGAAATGCAGACCGCGATTACCGCCATCAAGGAGCTTGCTGCTGAAGTAGGCAAGCCTCGTTGGGAGTGGCAGCCGGAGCCTGAGAACACGGAGCTTCTCAATGCGGTTAACGCCGAAGCCGCGGCAGCCATCGAGGAAGCTTACAGCATCCGCGACAAGATGGAGCGCTACGCACGCCTGGGCGAAATCAAGACCGCGCTGGTTGAGAAGCTGGCGGGCGAAGAGGAAGGTCAGCCTTCTGCGGATGACGTAAAGAAGTACTTTGCCAAGGTTGAGAAAACCATCGTTCGCCAGCAGGTTATCGAAGGCAAGCCACGCATTGACGGCCGTGACAACAAGACTGTCCGCCCGATTGAAGTGGAAGTTGGCATTCTGCCCAGCACTCACGGTTCTGCCCTGTTCACCCGTGGTGAAACCCAGGCCATTGTGACCACAACACTGGGCACTGCCCGTGATATGCAGATTATCGATGCCCTGGAAGGTGAGCGTAAGGATCCGTTCCTGTTCCACTACAACTTCCCTCCGTACTCCGTCGGCGAAGCCGGTCGTGTCGGTACGCCGGGACGTCGTGAAGTCGGCCATGGCCGCCTGGCGAAGCGTGGTGTGGCTGCGGTTATGCCTTCCATGGAAGAATTCCCGTACACCATCCGTGCGGTTTCCGAGATTACCGAGTCCAACGGCTCCAGCTCCATGGCGTCTGTCTGTGGCTCCAGCCTGGCGCTGATGGATGCGGGTGTGCCCATCAAGGCACCGGTTGCCGGTATCGCCATGGGTCTGGTCAAGGAAGGCGACAAGTTCGCGGTTCTGACCGACATCCTGGGTGACGAGGATCACCTCGGCGATATGGACTTCAAGGTAGCGGGTACGTCTGAAGGTATCACTGCGCTGCAGATGGATATCAAGATCCAGGGTATTACCGACGAGATCATGGAAATTGCCCTCGACCAGGCCAACACTGCGCGCCTGCACATCCTGGGCGAAATGGCGAAGGTGATTTCCGCGCCGCGTAAAGAGCTTTCAAGCCGCGCGCCGAGCATCACCACCATCAAGATCAACCCGGAGAAGATCCGTGACGTTATCGGTAAGGGCGGTTCTGTGATCCGTTCTATCTGTGACGAGACCGGTGCCTCCATTGATCTGGATGATGACGGCAACGTGAAGATCTATGCCGACAACCAGGATGCAGCCAATGCTGCGATGAAGCGGGTCATGGAAATCACCGCGGAAATCGAAGTGGGTGCGATCTACAGCGGCCGCGTTGAGCGCATTGTGGATTTCGGTGCTTTCGTCAACATCCTGCCTGGCAAGGATGGTCTGGTGCACATCTCCCAGATCTCTGACCGTCGCATCGAGAACGTCACCGACGAGCTCAGCGAAGGCCAGGAAGTTCTGGTGAAGGTGCTGGACGTTGACAACCGTGGACGCGTAAAACTGTCCATGAAAGAAGTAAAGGAAGGCGAGCAGCCCACGGATCTCTCCGCGCTGTAAGGTTCTTGCTTCCGTAGGTCGGATTAGCCACAGGCGTAATCCGACAAAAAAGCCCGCCGCTCTCTCGAGTCTGGCGGGCTTTTTCGTTTTTCAGACTATGGACTTTGGTGCTAGAGCACGCCGGGCAAGGCTGTTCAGGAAACGCCACAAGCACGTCCATGTGGGCTCGGGCTCCGCCATCCATGGCTCCGCACGTTCCTGAACAGCCTTGCCCGGCGCGCTCCCCAGATCTGTCGTTACCGCTAACAAATACCTCCTCACCCGTAGGTCGGATTAGGCAAAGCCGTAATCCGACAACCCAGCCCCCTATTCACCATTAGCATCCATAAACCCAAGCACCGCTGCCTGATACCCCGGAATCACAAACGTCGACCCATGCCCCGTATCCGTCCGTAAAAACCGCTTCGGCTCCTCCGCCTCCTCAAACAACCGCTCCCCATGATGAAACGGGATAATCCCGTCCCGTTCACTGTGAATCACCATCACCGGCACCGGACTGATGTCGGCAATTCGTTCATGGGCTTCGTATTCATCCGTGATGGTCCAGCTCAGGGGAACCTGGAAGGGCCAGGTAAGCCAGAATTCGCTGAGTTTTTCGCGGGCGATGGCGCGGAAGCCGGAGAATGTGCCATCAAGGATCACGCCGTCCATTGGCGGTTGTTCGTCCCGTTCGACCCATTCGCTGGCCAGAGCGGTACCCAGTGCGCCACCGAGGCTCTGGCCCAGCAGGAACAGGGGCTGCCCCTGTACGTCGGGCTGGTCTGTCAGCCAGCGAAGGCCGGTCTCAGCGTCGTGCAGGGTGCCTTCTATGTCCGGTGCGCCAGTGGAGCGGCCATAACCCCGGTAGTCGATGAGGAAAACGTTATAGCGCCTCTCAGGCAGCCAGGCGACGTTCATGATGTGGCTGCTGATGTTCTGGGCGTTGCCGTGAAGGAAGTAGACTGTGCCTTTCGGTTCGGATTGCGCAGGCAACCACCAGCCGTGAAGGGTTTCGCCGTCAGGGGTGTCCAGGTACACGTCGTCGTATTCGAGATTCAGGCGGTCCGGTGTCACATAGGTGACCTGATCGGGGTAGAAGAACACACTGCTGCAGCCTGTCTGCAGCAGCAGGGTGAATACGGCACCAATGCTGGCCAGTGTTTTCAGAAGTACGCGTGGAGTCCGAGTTGCCATGTGCTGCGGTACCTGTCGTAGTGGTCTTCACGGCTGAATTTCGCGAACAGGCTGAATTCCCGCCCGAAGTGCCAGTTGCCCTCCAGGTAGGCCTCGTCCTGTCGATGCTGGCTGCTGACGATCCAGGCTCTGGTCTTCACGCCCCCCAGCAGGCTGAACTGGTTGCTCTGGTGCAATATGCCCAGGTCGGCACCCGGGGCGGCGTCGTAGCCCCTGCGCAGGTCGTCGTCGATTTCCAGGTCGGCGGTGGCGAAGGCGAAGGCTTGGGTGCCGCTGGCCAGCTGCCAGCTGCCGCCTGCGCCACCCTCAAGGTAAGGAGTGAATACACGGTCGGTTTCCGTGTCTGTGCGACGGGCGCCAAAGCCGACCTGCCAGGACAGTGGCGAGAAGAACTGGTTGCGGGGCGAGAGGGAGCGGATTTCCACGCCCGTGAGTTGCTCGATCTGCAATTCGTCGTTGTCAGTGTATAGGCGGGCATCCAGACGCAGGAACTGGAGCTGGGCACCGCCGCGATATCCGGCGGGCGGGTCGAGAACATCGTGATAGGCGGGGCGCAAGGTCAGCTCACTGAAGTTGCGATCCCCCAGTTGCCCACCGCTGATGCTGGCGCGGAAGGTGGCGTGCCCCTGATCATCACGGATGGCAGGCTCGGGCGGACCTTTCCGGGCTGCCACACCGCGGATCTGGCTACGTTCCCGTAGCAGATCGTGGGAGAGGGGCGCTGCATGTTCCCGCGGCCAGCCGTCAGCCTCGCTCTGGTAACGGACATAGTCGTAAGTGGTGTCCAGTACCCGTGCCCGCTCTTCATCACCCAATACCCTTACTTCCGGCGCATCGGCGTCCACATAGCCGTTAGCGATGGCTGCGGCCAGTGTCTGGTGTTCGTCGGGCAGGGCGTTGATGCTGTGGGTCACGTTCGTTGCGGCAGACGGTCGGTAATAGACTTCCTCCACCAGCCCCCGGTCCACAACCCAGCGAACGGTATCCGATGGAATGGCGTGGGTGCTGACTTCGTCCAGCAGGTTGGTGCCGGGGCGGGCCACGTCAATCAGGGCCAGAAGCCGGTATGCGCAGTTCTCATCGAAGAAGTAGTAATCGAAGTTGCGGTCGCGGATCTCCCAGGTGTGGGCAAGCATCATATCCACTTCCGGCTGGGTAAGGTTGAGCTGGTATTCCCAGAGGTCCCGATGCTCGATGTCCGAGTAGAGCCGGATCTTTTCGTAGTAGGGCTGTATTGAAGTGATGCCGGGATAGCCGCCAAAGATGCCCTTGTAGGCGAACAGAATCTCGCTGTCGTGGGCGGCGGCATCCGCAGCGTAGGAAATGGTATTAGCCAGGATCAGGTTGGTTTCCTCATCTTCCCGCGGCGGATCAAGGCGCAGGAAGGTGTGGCCAAACATTGACGAGGGACTGTTCAGGTACGAGGCCGCAAACACCAACGTCACCGTTTCGGTATTCAGCTCTTCGGCCCATTCGTCGTAGGCCGGGCAGTTGGCTGCCTTTGATGGCAAGTCCAGTTGCTGTCTCAGCCAGCGGTCCCTGGCCGGGAAGCGGCAACGGGCGTGGTCATCGCCCCTTCCGGGTTGGGTAATGGCTCTCAAAGTGGCGTCAAGTTCCGCCTCCGGCGAGGTTTTGCCCTGCTTACTGAGGAAAAAACTGTCATCGTCCGCCTGGCTGGTGTAGCCATCACCGAAGCGGTCGGGCTGATAATGTACAAGAGTCAGCCATGCGGGGTGTTGGTGGAGATCTCCGGTGTGCGGTAGTGGGTTGGCGTATGCGTGAATACCTGTTGCCAGCCAGAGCAGGGCCAGCGCGAACCGAAGCGAAGTGCGCATGGATGGTCAATCAGTTCCGGGTTAGAAGACGGGTGATATCTCGTTAATGGTTGCGCCGTCCCTGGCGCGCTGTTTCCTTTTCCGGATCGAGAATCAGGCAGCTACGTACTTGCTCAGTGATTCATCCTTTTCCAGCAGGGCTACGATCGCATCCACCGCTTCACCGGATGTGGTTTCCGAGGAGGGAAAGATGGTCGCAAAGTTGTCCTGCAGGACCTTGCGGAATGAATCCCGGTCGGCCTCGTCAACACCCAGCAGCACCGCCAGGGTATCCAGGTTTTCCCCGGAGCCGCGGGACATGTCGCGGGCAACCTTGTCGATATTGCTTTCCATGTACATGGCCATGGATTGTACAGACTGGTTGGTCTGACAGCCCAGTGTGCCGGTGGTCATGCCAAAGGTCTGGTTACCGAAGGTACCGTTGGTAGTCGCTGCCAGAACGTGGGGGGCGATACCAGACTGTCCTTTCCAGATCATGGCACCAACGCCACAACCTGGCTGAGCAAAAGCTAGGGTAGAGGCTCCCATAAGCAGTGCACCTGCGATGAGTTTTTTCATTATCCACTCCTTTTTGGTTTTAGCTGTCGTCGCAAACGCGCCGCATCCACCTGAGAGGGTCCCGGGAGCGGGCGCGCTAACGGCCCTGACTGATTTCCCGTGGAGACAGGTCGACCGTTGACCCTGAGTATAGTTCATATATCAGGAAGGCAAGTTGCAAACGTCTCCTGGCTAACCCCCAAGGTAGGCATTCTGGACATCCGGGTTGGCCAGCAGGTTCTTGCCGGTGTCGTGCAAGCGGATACGTCCGGTTTCCAGTACATAACCCCTGTCTGCCAGGTTAAGTGCCTGGTGGGCATTCTGCTCTACCAGGAAGACGGTAATGCCCTCCTCTCGTAACTTGCCGATGATCTCGAAGATCTGTTTGATCACCAGCGGCGCCAGCCCCAGGGAAGGCTCATCCAGGATGATCATGTTCGGTTTGCTCATCAGCGCCCGGCCGATGGCCAGCATCTGCTGCTCACCGCCGGACATGGTGCCGGCACGCTGGTGCTCCCGCTCCTTCAAACGTGGAAACAACTCATAGACGTGTGCCTGGCTTTTGCTGATTTCCGATTTGGTGTTGAAGAAACCACCCATGTGGAGGTTTTCTTCTACGGTCAGGCCGGAAAACACACGCCGGCCTTCCGGCACGATGGCAATGCCTGAGCGCATGATGTTGGAGGTCATGTCGCGGGTAATATCGCGGCCCTGAAAGATAACCCGGCCCGACGTGGCCTGGGGGTTACCACAAACCGTCATCAGTAGCGTGGTTTTGCCGGCGCCATTGGCACCGATCAGCGAAACGATCTCACCCTTGTTGACTTCAACGGATACGCCGTGCAGCGCCTCGATCTTGCCATAATGGGTATGGACATCTTCTAGTACTAGCATGGAAATTCCTCAGGCCTCACCCAGATAGGCTTTGATAACGTCATCGTTCCGGCGGATTTCGTCCGGCGTACCGCTGGCCAGGGGGCGACCCTGGTTGATTACATTGATGCGGTCGGAGATATCCATCACCAGGCTCATGTCGTGCTCAATCAGCACTACGGAGACGTTGTAGTCCTCTTTCAGGCTGATGATCAGCTGGTTGAGGTCCTTGGTTTCTGCGGGGTTAAGGCCCGCGGCCGGCTCGTCCAGCATCAGCAGTTTGGGCTCGGTCACCATACAACGGGCAATTTCCAGGCGTCGCTGTTGCCCATAGGCAAGATTGCCCGCCTCCCGGTTGGCCATGTCCATCAGGCCTACCCGATTAAGCCAGTAGGCGGCGCGGTCCAGGGATTTCTGCTCCCTCTCCCGGTAGTTCGGTGTTTTGAGAATACCCGAGAGCAGGTTGGTGTTGAGATGCCGGTGCTGTGCCACCAGCAGGTTTTCTACCACCGTCATGCGACCGAACAGCCGCACGTGCTGGAAGGTTCTGACCAGTCCAAGGCGTGAAATCTTGTAGTCAGGCTTGCCCTGAATCTCTCTACCTTCGAACAGGATCTTGCCCCCGGTGGGCTTGTAGAAACCGCTCATGCAGTTAAAGACCGTGGTTTTACCGGCCCCGTTGGGGCCGATAATCGCCACAATCTCATGTTCCTGTACGTCCAGCGACACCTGATCAACCGCCAGGAGCCCGCCGAAGCGCATCGACAGATTCTGTACTTCAAGCATTACCCGTCACTCCTGAGGTTTCAGTTCGATGTGGATGCGTCGCATGGGCATCAGGCCCTGGGGACGCCAGACCATCATCAATACCATGGCCGCGCCGAATATCAGCATCCGGTACTCGGAGAATTCCCGTGCCAGTTCCGGCAGGATGGTGACGGCGATGGCCGCAAGGATCACGCCCATCTGGGAACCCATGCCACCCAGTACCACGATGGCCAGGATAATGGCCGACTCCAGGAATACGAACGACTCAGGGCTGATAAAGCCCTGCTTGGAAGCAAACACGGTGCCCGCAAAGCCTGCAAAGAAGGCGCCAATGGTAAAGGCGGACAGCTTTACGGCGGTGCGGCTCAGCCCCAGGGATTTGGCGGCAATTTCATCTTCCCGCAAGGCTTCCCAGGCCCGGCCCACCGGCATGCGCATCAGACGCCGAATGGCAATCGCGGTGATCACCGCCAGCACCAGGGCAATCAGGTACAGGAAGATCACCTTGTGTTCACTGCTGTAGGCAATGCCGAAGGTTTCGTGGAAAGACGTGTTGCCCTCCTCCTTGACCCGGCGGCCGAATTCCATGCCGAACAGGGTGGGGTCGGGAATGCCGCCGATACCGTTGGGGCCGCCGGTCAGGCTGGTCATGTTGTTCAGCAGGATGCGGATGATCTCGCCGAAGCCCAGAGTAACGATGGCGAGGTAATCCCCCCGCAATCGCAGCACCGGAAAGCCGAGTACCAGCCCGAACAGAGCGGCAAGCAGGGCACCGATGGGCAGGGCGAACCAGAAGGAGACGCCATAGTACTGGGACAGCAGGGCGAAGGTGTAGGCGCCGACGGCATAGAAAGCCACATAGCCCAGGTCCAGCAGACCAGCCAGGCCCACCACCACATTCAGCCCCAGGGCCAGCATGATGTAGATAAGCACCAGCGTTGCCAGGTCAACTGCCCCGCGGGAAGCGATAAAGGGCCAGATCAGGGCTCCGATAACCATCAGTGTGAGAAGTGCGGACTCCAGCTTCAGCCGCCTGCTCTGCTCCATCGGCTTGCGGTTGGCAAGCGGATTGACGGCAGGCAGTTGGCGCAACGATCCCATTACGTTGTCCCGGAACAGCTGGAACAGGAAGACGATAACCGCTGCCAGCAGTACGCCGATGACCGTGGAGGTTTTTGCCCCCTCAAGGATGACCGATGTGCCCTGACTTTCCAGGTTGAAACCCAGAATGGGGTACGAGATGACAAGAGTAACAATGGCGCAAAACAGCGCGTGTTTCAGATTATGAGCAGCCATCAGATCTTTTCAACCTCCGGTTTGCCAAGCAGGCCGGTGGGTTTGAACAGCAGGATCAGGATCAGCAGTCCGAAGGAGACAACGTCCTTGTATTCGCCACTGAGGTAGCCAGAGGTCATACTCTCGGCAACGCCCAGGATGAGCCCGCCAAGCATGGCGCCAGGTATGCTGCCGATACCCCCCAGCACAGCCGCAGTAAAGGCTTTGAGGCCCGCTATAAACCCGAATAGTGGGTCGATGGAGCCGTAGTACATTCCCAGAAGCAGGCCGGCGACCGCAGCCAGTGCGGCACCAATCACGAACGTCGCGGAAATAATGCGGTTGGTGTCGATGCCCAGCAGGTTGGCCATACCCAGATCCTGTGAGACGGCACGGCAGGCGCGACCAATGCGGGAGCGGGATATGAACAGCGAGAGAATCGTCATGCACACCAGGGTAGTAATGAATATGGTGATCTGAATGTAGGAAATGGAGGTCTGGAACGAATCGGCAGCGCCAAACCGGAAACCACCTTCGATCAGGTCAGGGAAGCCGATGTTGCGGGATCCCTGGGCAAGGTGGACGTAGTTCTGCAGGAAAATCGACATACCGATGGCCGAAATCAGCGGTATCAATCGGTGTTTCCCCCGAACGGGCCGGTAAGCCACCCGTTCCACCGCCCAGCCCATGGAGCTGGAGACGATCATTGCGCAGATAAGTGCCACGATCAGTACCAGTGGCAGCCACGCTATGCCCAGGGCTGCCAAGCCGGTAATGGCGATCAGCGAGGTGTAGGCACCAATCATGTATATTTCACCATGGGCAAAGTTGATCATGCCGATGATGCCGTAAACCATCGTGTAACCAATGGCGATCAGGGCGTAGGTGCTCCCGATCGTCAGCCCGTTGATGAGCTGCTGAATAAAATACAGGAGGTCTTGCATCTGTGTGGGACTCCGATAGCCTGCCCCTTCCGCTGCATTCAGTCACGGTCCGGGGTGCCGGGGGTGCTGGATACAGGATCAACAGGAGCCTAGAAAAACACCTTCTCCCGGATCGCGGTGAGAAGGTGTTCTCATAATTACCGTTTGTTAACGATTGCGGCTTAGTTTACCGGAGTTTTGCTGCCATCTGAATGCCATTCGTAGACAACAAACTCGAAGGATTCCATGTCGCCTTTGCTGTCGTACTCAACAGTGCCAATTGGCGTCTGGAAGGTGCCCTCACGCAGAGCTTCGGCAACGTCGAACGGGTCGGTTGACTCGGCAGCCTCGATGCCATCGGCAATCAGCTGTACAGCGGTGTAGGAGGTCAGTACGAACGGACCTGACGGATCCTCGCCTTTTTCTTCAAAGGCCTGAACCAGCGCCTGGTTTTCCGCTTTTTCGTCGAAACTTGGCGGCAGAGTTACCAGCAGGCCTTCAGCTGCATCGCCGGCGATGGTGTTGATGTCCTTGTTACCCACGCCTTCCGGGCCCATGAACGTGGCGTCCAGATCAGCCTGTTGCGCCTGGCGCAGGATCAGACCCAGTTCCGGGTGATAGCCGCCATAGTAGACGTAGTCCACGTCGGCCTGTCGGAGTTTGGTGACCAGTGATGAGAAATCCTTCGCACCGGCAGTAATGCCTTCAAACATGGCCACTTCAACGCCGCCCTCTTCGAGGGTGTCACGTACCGCCGTAGCGATACCTTCACCGTACTGCTGTTTGTCGTGAACAACGGCAACACGATCCGGTTCCTGGCTGATCAGGTAGTTTGCGGCAACCGGTCCCTGCATGCTGTCAAGGCCGATGGTGCGGAACACCAGCTCGTAACCACGCTCGGTAATGGCCGGGCTGGTTGAGGCGGGCGTAATCATCAGGATGCCTTCGTCCTCATAGATGTCTGAGGCCGGTTGGGTCGAACTGGAGCAGAGGTGACCAACCACGAAGCGAACACCTTCATTCACCATACTGTTGGCAACGCTTACCGCCTGTTTCGGGTCACACACGTCGTCGTATTCAACGGCGACGAGTTTTTCTCCCATAACACCGCCTTCAGCGTTGATCTGTTCGATCGCCATCCGGGCGCCGGCAAATTGCATATCACCATATTGGGCGACAGGGCCGGTCATCGGACCTGCGATGCCAATCTTGATTTCGGCCGCAGCGTGGCCTGCGCCCATTACCGCGATGGAAGTACCAATAGCAGTTACGAGTTTCTTGACTGGTGTACTCATTGGGTCTGTCCTGTTTCAGGGTTATTCTTATGGTCTCAGGGATGTAAACAAACACCACACATGCTGCCTTGTCAAGCAATCAGGTGTCCGTCTGCTCCTCTTCTTCTGGGAAAATCAGTTTCTTGAAGCTTTCGTGGTCCCGAAGCTGTTCGAAGCTGGGGTCAACTGAAGCATCGTCCTTATACGCTTCAGAAATGTCGATGGCTTTCTGCAGCGTTGCCACAGCATCATCCCAGCGACCGATCTCGGCATAGGCGCAGGCCAGTTGGTAATGGGCGTGACCGTTTTCAGGCGCCAGTTTCAGGGCGCGTTGACACAGACTGATTGCCCACAGGGGCTCCTGCATTTCCAGTACTGCATCGGCCTTGTAGCTGAGCGCCTCCACGTCATCCGGGCGCAAGTCCAGTATGGCATCGTAAGCTGCAATCTTGTTTTGCTGAGAGGTTTCCTGGCTGGCTTTCAGCCATAGGGAGTGCACTTCGTTGGTACGCTCAATTTCTGCCTGATTCTGATGGATAATATCGGATTTCTGTCTGAGCTGGTCCTCAATAAATTCCAGGCGCTTCTCGTACTCCACCACCAGTTCGTTGACCCGCTTTTCGGCCAGGGTCGTGAGCTGGTTACGCATGTCGCGGATGGAATTCCAGCCAACCATCACCAGAATGGAAGTGGCGCCGGCAATCAGATAGAAGAAGTAGGTGACGGTATCGGTCGCGTAGGACATGGTCTTGTCCGCCACTGATAGTTCTTTGTCCACCACCTTTTCGATCAGTTCGGCCCGGGTGTTCATCATTTCCTTTCGTAGAGCCTTGCTTTCTTCCAACAGGTACAGCTCTACAAATGGTGTGTACATGGGCTCTTCCAGTGTGTCGATGCGCTGTTGTACGTCTTCGGAGGTAAGATTCTCCCCGGGTTCCTGCGCCATGGTTCCGGCACTGAAGAGCAGTGTCAGAAGGCATGAGGCGATGAGCGCTGTCAGCCGTTGTCCGGAGGGGAAGTGTGGGAAGTTGCTCTGTATTCGGGTAGTCATCTGGCCATGTCCGTTCGCGGAAATTCAAAACCCGGAGACCTTAGCATAGTGGCTGGCGGAAAAAATGCTGAGAATCGTAAAAGATCCGGCGGGTCAGGGTAGTAGATGTTGCGGTGATGTGGAGGCTGCAGCTTGCAATATCCGGAACAAAGACCTCTAATAGTTAGTGGTATAAACAATCTGATGACTAGGTACTGCTGGAGTGGTGCGTTGAACAACTATGAAGAGGTTTTGGTGGCGTTGCGTCGGGTGATCCGGGCAACCGACCTGCATTCCAAACGCCTGAGCAAGCATGCAGGGCTGACTGGCCCGCAGTTGCTGATTATGCGTAGTATTCGTGATCTGGGTGAGGTAACCATCGGCACTATCGCAGACAAGGTCAGTCTGAGCCAGGCCACGGTGACCACCATTCTGGACAGGCTGGAGCATCGCAAGCTGGTTTATCGTGTCCGCAGTACCCAGGACAAGCGCAAGGTGCACGCGCACCTGACGAACGAAGGCATCGACATACTGGCCCGTGCGCCACAGCCGTTGCAGGAGGATTTCATCAAGAAGTTCCAGAGCCTGGCAGAGTGGGAGCAGACGATGATTCTGGCTTCGCTTCAGCGGGTGGCCAATATGATGGACGCGGATGACATCGACGCATCGCCGGTTCTGGATGTGGGTCCGGTGCTTCGTGAGGATGGGTGGAAGGCCAAGGCCTGAGCTTTGGGGCTGGTCCCGGGGCGGGAGTACCTTTTCTTTGGAAAAAGAACTCGCTTCGCTCGGACACCTTTTTCTGGCAGAAAAGGTACTCCCGCCCCGGGACCGATTCCGGCTTAGCGGGTCGCGCCTGAATTTGTCGGATTACGGCTTCGCCTAATCCGACCTACGATTGCCGGGGCCAATGGTTTTCGGGTTGCATTTGTCGGATTACGCCTTCGGCTAATCCGACCTACGACTCCCGAGGCCGATGGTTCCCCGTAGGTCGGATTAGGCCCAACGGGCCGTAATCCGACAACCCATCCAAAGGGGAGTCTCCAACCCGCACACCCGTAGGTCGGATTAGGCGAAGCCGTAATCCGACAACCAGGCCCCATCATCTTCCCGGTTCCATCAATGTACCGACGCCCCCTTCTTCGGCTTATCCCCGAAACACACCTGAAACACATCGCTGTAATGCTTCGCGAAATTCACCGTCAGCCCTTCCTTCAGGTAATCCGGCAATTCCTCATAATCCCCCCGGTTTGCTTCCGGCAGTATGAGGTTGCTGATTTTCTGGCGTCGGGCGGCGATGACCTTTTCGCGGATGCCTCCGACCGGAAGTACCTGGCCGGTGAGGGTCAGTTCGCCGGTCATGGCGATGTTCTGCTGGGGTGCCTCCTTGCGGGCAATGGACAGCAGGGCGGTGGCCATAGTGACGCCGGCACTGGGGCCGTCTTTTGGCGTGGCTCCCTCGGGTACGTGCAGGTGCACGAAGGATTTGTCGAAAAAGGTCGGGTCGCCTTTGAACCGCTTGAGGTTTGAAGACACGAAGCTGTAGGCGATCTCGGCCGACTCTTTCATTACGTCGCCCAGTTGCCCGGTGAGCTTGAAGCCGCGCTGGGTGCTGTGAATGCGTGAGGCTTCGATGCTCAGGGTGGCGCCGCCCATGGCGGTCCAGGCCAGACCGGTGACCACGCCGATGCCTTTGAGGGACTTTTCCTTACGGAATGCCGGCTGCCCCAGATAGGTCTGCAGGTCTGCGACGCCCACCTTCACCGGTTTGTCCGGGTTTTCCAACAAGCGCACGATCCCTTTGCGGATGACCTTGTGCAGCAGTTTTTCCAGGCCGCGCACCCCGGCTTCCCGGGCGTAACCGTCGATGATCTGTTTGATGGCGGCGTCGGTAATGTTCATCTGCTTTTTCAGCAGTCCAGCCCGCTTCAGCAGCCGTGGCATCAGGTAATGCTTGGCAATGGCGAGCTTTTCCTCGGCAATGTAGCCAGACAGGCGGATAACGTCCATGCGGTCCAGCAGTGGCCGGGGAATGGTGTCCAGCTGGTTGGCGGTGCAGATGAACAGTACCTTGGACAGGTCCATGCGAACGTCCAGGTAGTGGTCAAGAAATTCCCGGTTCTGTTCCGGATCCAGGGTTTCCAGCAGCGCGGAGGCAGGGTCGCCCTGGAAGGAGGCGCCGACCTTGTCGATCTCGTCCAGCATGATCACCGGATTGGATACCTTCGAGTCTTTCAGAGCCTGTACAAACTTACCCGGCATGGCGCCGATGTAGGTACGGCGGTGGCCCTTGATTTCGGCCTCGTCGCGCATCCCTCCAACGCTGAAGCGGTAGAATTTCCGGCCCAGGGCGTCGGCTACGGAGTGGCCGATAGAGGTTTTTCCCACGCCCGGCGGGCCCACCAGCAGGAGAATGGAGCCGCTGACCTCGCCCTTGAACGTGCCTTCGGCAAGAAATTCAACGATACGGCTTTTGACGTCTTCCAGGCCGTCATGGTCACGATCCAGAATGCGGCGGGCCTCGGCAAGATCAAAGTGATCTTCCGACGTCAGGCCCCAGGGCACCTGCGTGAGCCAGTCAAGATAGTTGCGGGTAACGCCGTATTCCGGGGAACCCTGTTCCAGCACCTGGAGCTTCTGCAGTTCGTCGTCAAAGCGCTCCTGCACCTGCTCCGGGGGGTTGAGCTTTTCCATGCGTTCCTGGAAACGCTCTGCATCGGCGGTCTTGTCGTCCTTGGCCATCCCCAGCTCACGCTGTATGACCTTGAGCTGTTCCTTGAGGAAGAACTCGCGCTGATGCTTCTGCACCTTCTCGTTTACTTCTTCACTGATTTCACTCTGCAGCCGGGCCACTTCCTGCTCTTTCGCCATCAGCAGCAATACTTTCTCCATGCGCCGTAGCAGAGGCACGGTGTTGAGCACTTCCTGCAGTTCTGTCCCCTTGGCACTGGTCATGGAGGCGCCAAAGTCCGCCAGGGGGGAGCTGTCGTCTGGTCCGAAACGGGACAGGTATTGCTTCACTTCTTCGCCGTAAAGCGGGTTGGTTCTCAGCAGTTCCTTGATAGAGCTGATGATGGCCAGAGTATAGGCTTTCAGTTCGTCGGCAGCTTCTTCCGGCTCTTCCGGGTATTCCACTTCCACCAGATACGGTGGCCGACGCCGCAGCCATTGGGTAATACGGAATCGTTGCAGGCCCTGGGCGATAAACTGAACCTTACCGTCGTCCCCCTGGGCATGATGAACCCTCACAGCGCAGCCAGTGGTTTCCAGCTCCTCGCTGCCGGGAATGCCCTGCTCGGGATCGCTGTCTTCCACAAAGCAGATACCCAGCACCTTGTGGTCGGTTTCCCCCACCCGCTTGAGTGTTTCCTGCCAGGGGTTCTGGTTCACCACAATCGGTTGCACCTGGGCAGGGAAGAACGGCCGGTTGGAGACAGGCAGAACATACATGCGCCTGGGCATATGCTGTTTCGGCAGTACCAGGCTTTTGCTGTTCTCATCCTTGCCGATGTATTCAGTCGGGTCTTCTTCTGGTGCTTCAAAAGAGTCGTTGCGGTTGTCGTCGTTCATACCGTGCAAGCATCCTCCGGGAAGGTTGATCCGGGGAGCAGTGCTCCCGGCCCTAAAGCCTATGTAGCGGCGTCAGCGATTATTTCAAGGCACGTGATGGTATTTGCCGATATGGCTGCGGTGATGTCCGCGGTCTTGAATTTCTGCTCCCAGCCCCCAAAACCAAGAACAATCCGTTTACGACATTTCAGGAATCCACTTTCAGGTGCCACCCATGAGCAACTCGCCATACGTTTTTGAAGCCACCATGGACAACTTCCAGAAGGATGTCATGGAAGCCTCGTCCACAACGCCAGTACTGATTGATGTATGGGCGGAGTGGTGCGCCCCCTGCAAGCAGTTAATGCCACTGCTGGAAAAGCTCGCGGATGAGTACAGGGGCGGTTTCATGCTCGCCAAGGTCAATGCCGACGAGCAGCAACAGCTCACCGGCAGCCTGGGCGTACGCAGCCTGCCTACCGTGATCCTGGTGAAAGACGGTCAGGCGGTCGACGGCTTCAATGGCGCCCTACAGGAAAGCGAGATCCGCAAAATACTCGACAAACACATCGAGATACCGGAAGACGAAGAAGCACCCTATGACAAGGCCCATCGGCTTTGGGAAGAGGGTGACGTGGAAGCGGCGCTGGCGGTTCTCACCGAGATGAACCGTAATGATCCCGAAGACCTCAGGGTATTGATTGACCTGGCGCAGCTGAAGGCCGAACTGGGCGATCTGGAAACCGCAGAACAGGTGCTGGAAAGCCTGCCGCCGGAAGAAAAAATGCAGCACCAGGCCAAACAGCTGGCAGCGCGGATCAAGTTTCTCAAGGCTTCAGCCGAACTGCCGCCAGTCGCTGAGCTGGAAGACGCACTCGACAAGGACCCCAAGGACCCCAATGCCCTCCACCTGTTGGCACTGCATCACATCCTGCAGGAAAACAACGCCGAGGCCATGGAGTTGCTGATTCGACTCATGCAGGTGGATAGCAAATACAAGGACGAAGTTGCCAAGACCACACTGATTGAGCTGTTCGACAAGCTGGGCAACAACAACCCGGATGTGCGCACCTACCGACGTAAGCTCTACACTCTTATGCACTAGTTGGTAGTAGGTCGGGTAGAGCCGCAGGCGAAACCCGACGGGTATCCCACAAAAAAAACGGCCCCAGTCAGGGGCCGTTTGAGAGAAAGCTGAAGGCCTTAACCGTTGCCCTTCTTCATTTCTGCATACTCATCCTCAAAGAAGAACTTTTCCTCCCCGAGGGCGGGTTCCAGTTCATGCAGCCAGGTGGCCGTTTCGCTGTATTTGGCGAAGAACGGGCGCTGCACCCAATCCGGGTTGCGGGCCTGAATGAAGCGCAGCACGAAGACCTTCTCACCGTTGATCTCGGTAATGCCCTGCACCTCTACCTTGCCCGGGCCGGCACTCATTGACGGCCCACGGGCGGTGCGGGCCAGGCCGGACACCTGTTTCATGGCCTCGCGGTAGATGCGGAATGCTTCCACCAGGGGCACTTCAAAGTAGTTCTTGGCGCCGGTGTCGCGCTCCACAAACATGTAGTAGGGAATGATGCCGAGCTGCACTTCCTTGTCCCACAACTTTGCCCAGTCGTCGGCGTTGTCGTTTACGTGCTTGATCAGCGGCCCCTGGGCGCGGATTTCTGCACCCGTCGCGCGTAGGCGACGAATGGCCTCTTCCGCGATGTCGGTGGTGATCTCCTGCCAGTGGTTGTAGTGGGCCATGATGGCCACGTGCTTGCCGGCGTCTACGAGGCGTGCGAACAGGTCAATCAGTTCGTCGGCGTCTTTATCGGTCACAAAGCGGTACGGCCAGAAAGTGAGGGCCTTGGTGCCGATGCGGATGGTCTGGATGTGGTCAAACTCCGGCTGCAGCAGCGGCTCCAGGTACTGAACCAGGTTCTTGGTCTTCATCACCATGGGGTCGCCACCGGTTACCAGCAGGTCGCTGACTTCGGTGTGCTCCTGCAGGTAGCCGTGAAGCTTCTCGGCTTCGGTACTGGCCATCTTCAGATCTTTGTCACCCACGAACTGCGCCCAGCGGAAACAGAAGGTGCAGTAGGAATGGCAGGTCTGGCCCTGGGCAGGGAAGAACAGCACGGTTTCACGGTATTTGTGTTGCACGCCGTCCAGAACTTCGCCATTCAGTTCCGGCATGTTCATTTCCATCTGGCCAGCGGGATGCGGATTCAACTCGTCGCGAATCTCCTTCGCCACTGCCTGGATTTCTTTCTTGTCGGCGCCTTCCCGGTGCATGTTTGCCATGCGCTCGTAATGCTCGTCCTTCAGCATGCCTTTCTGGGGGAACACCAACTGATAGATCGGGTCGTTGGGAACCTTGTCCCAGTTGATCAGCTCGTTGATCACGTATTCATTTACGCGGAAAGGCAGCACGCTGGCGACTACCTTCATTTCAAACAGGGTCTCTTCAGGGAGATTCTGGATAACGTCAATCTTGTCGAGCTGGCGGTCCGTATAGACCTTGAAGCGCCGCTCTTCGAACTCGGCAGTTGGGATGCGGTTCGGGAACGTGACGATGGAGTTCATAGATCGCCCTCTTGGGTTGTGCGCCAATTCAGGAGGGTGGGGGTCGCCACCGCTCCGCTGGTTAAAAAACGGGCAGGCGAGTATACATAAATCCAAAAGCATTTTCAGGTCTAATTAAAAATGTCATGATTAAATCTTGACCGGTATTCGTAAATAGATGAAAAGTAGGCATAAAATGTTGATTATTCTGGTCTGTTTGAAGGGCCCTGGAGTCTTATTCTTTTAGCGCGATAACGTTTTCACTCTGGGTAATTATCCTACGACATTGGTCTGACATTGCTTGTTTGAAGACCAGAAAAGCGCCATTCTTACGTAAGTAACCGAAATAGTCCGGCATGCCAGCGCTTTATTGCTGCAAAAATTGAATTCTGGCACTGAAATGTAGTAATAATACTACGTAAATTTCGGGCTTCTTCGCCCGTGTGTATTGTTGCTGTCTGAATAAGCCGGGCCAAAAGCCGTTAAAGCAGGGACGTTTCAGGCAGTAAAACTGGCAATCGTGTTCTATGCTTGTTCAAGGTAACTGACAGGCGAATACCCATAAAAAACGTTCTGCATTCCATCGCAGCTTATCGACACTGCAAGGCGCCCGCTGCTGATCGTGGCGCACGCCGTACTTTTTATGCCAAGGGGAGGTTTGATGTACCAGGACGATGATCCCATTGAGACCAGTGAATGGCTGGATGCGCTGGAGTCTCTGATCGAACAGGAGGGCGTTGATCGCGCCAAGTACATTCTGGAAAGGCTCTCCGAACGAGCCAGCCGCGACGGCACCGAGTTGCCCTATTCCATCACCACGCCATTCCGCAACTCCATTCCGGTAACCCAGGAAGCGCGAATGCCTGGCGACCTGTTCATGGAGCGACGTATTCGCTCGCTGATCCGTTGGAACGCCATGGCGATGGTGCTGCGGGCCAACCAGCGCCCCGGCGAGCTGGGTGGGCACGTATCCTCATTCTCATCGGCGGCAACGCTGTACGATGTCGGTTTTAACTACTTCTTCCATGGCGGTGATGAAAAGCGGGAATCGGACCTTGTGTATTTCCAGGGCCATTCCTCACCGGGCATTTACGCCCGTTCCTACCTGGAGGGCCGCTTTGACGAAGAGCAACTGGACAAATACCGGGAAGAAGTAGACGGCAACGGCCTGTCTTCTTATCCCCACCCGTGGTTGATGCCGGATTACTGGCAGTTCCCTACGGTATCCATGGGGCTTGGCCCGATTCAGGCCATCTACCAGGCCCACGTGATGAAGTACCTGCACAGTCGTGAGCTGATCGACATGGGTGACCGCAAGGTGTGGTGCTTCGTGGGCGACGGCGAGTGTGACGAGCCCGAAACCCTGGGCTCCATCTCTGTGGCCGGCCGCGAGAATCTCAGCAACCTCATCTTCGTGGTTAACTGCAACCTGCAGCGTCTGGACGGCCCTGTACGGGGCAATGGCAAGATTATCCAGGAACTGGAAGGCGTCTTCCGGGGTGCCGGCTGGAACGTGCTGAAAGTGGTCTGGGGCCGCATGTGGGACCCGCTGTTCGAGAAAGATCAGGACGGCCTGATGCAACGGGTAATGGACGAAGCCGTGGACGGCGACCTGCAGAATTTCAAGAGTAACGGCCCGGCCTACACCCGCAAGCACTTCTTCGGTAAATATCCAGAGCTGTCCAAGATGGTGGAAAACCTCACCGACGAGGACATCAACAAGCTCAACCGCGGCGGCCACGACCCCTACAAGGTGTACGCGGCCTATCACCACGCCATTCACAATAATGGCGGACGGCCAACCGTGATTCTGGCGCATACCATCAAGGGTTACGGGTTCGGCACGGCTGGCGAAGCCCAGAATACGGCTCACTCCCTGAAAAAGCTGGATATAGAGCAGCTCAAGGCCTTCCGCGACCGGTTTGCGGTGCCCCTGAAGGACGAAGAGCTCAAGGACGTGCCGTACTACCGGCCCGCACCTGACAGCCCTGAAATTGTCTACATGAACAAGCGCCGGCAGGAGCTGGGCGGCTTCTACCCCAAGCGTCGCAAAGATTCTCAGCCGCTGCAGGCGCCGCCGTTGGATACCTTCAAGGCAGTGATCGAAGGCTCCAATGGCCGGGCGATCTCCACCACCATGGCATTCGTGCGCTTGCTGACGGCGCTGACCAAAGACAAGCGTATTGGCAAGCGGGTGGTTCCGATCGTGCCGGACGAAGCCCGTACCTTTGGTATGGAAGGCATGTTCCGCCAGCTGGGCATCTACACGTCGGAAGGCCAGAAGTACGTGCCGGAAGACCGTGACCAGATCATGTACTACAAGGAAGACAAGAAAGGCCAGGTCCTTGAGGAAGGGATCAACGAAGACGGCTCCATGGCGGCCTGGATGGCGGCAGCCACGTCCTACAGCACCAACAACTTTCCGCTGGTGCCGTTCTACATTTTCTACTCCATGTTCGGCTTCCAGCGTGTGGGGGATCTGGCCTGGGCGTCCGGAGATATCCAGGCCCGTGGTTTCCTGGTGGGTGGCACTGCCGGGCGTACCACGCTCAATGGCGAAGGCCTGCAGCACCAGGACGGCCACAGCCACATCCTGGCCCAGACCATTCCCAGCTGTAAGGCCTATGACCCGGCCTACGGTTACGAAATGGCCGTGGTCGTCCAGCATGGCATCAAGGAGATGTATGAAGACAACCAGAACGTCTTCTATTACCTGACCATCGAAAACGAAAACTACGAGCAGCCTGCCATGCCGAAAGGCAAGGACGCCAAGCGAGTGGAAGATGGAATCATCAAGGGCATGTACCTGCTGGATTCTGTTGAAACCAAGGGTCGCAAGAAAACCCCGCGAGTTCAGTTGATGGGGTCCGGCGCCATTCTCAACGAGGTGCGTGCGGCCGCCGAGCTGCTGAAGGACGACTTTGGCGTTGCCAGTGATGTCTGGAGCGTAACCAGCTTCAACGAATTGGCCCGGGACGGCCTGCACATTGAACGCTGGAACCGCCTGCATCCGGACGACACGCCCAAGAAGTCGTACATCACCCAGTGCCTGGAAAAACAGCAGGGGCCGGTGGTGTCCTCGACGGACTACATGAAGTTGTGGTCCGAGCAGGTGCGCGCTTACATCCCCAAAACCTACCTGACCCTGGGCACCGACGGCTTCGGCCGCAGTGACACCCGCGAAAAACTGCGGAGCCACTTCGAGGTGGACCGCTACTACGTAGCAGTAACAGCCCTGGCGGCCCTGGCACGGGATGGTGAAGTAAAGAATGACGTGGTTCTCGACGCTATGCGCAAGTACGGAATCGACCGCAATAAAACGAACCCGGTGCTGAGCTAAGGAGACCGCCATGAGTGAACAGGAAATAAAGGTTCCGGATCTCGGCGGTGCAGACGAGGTCGAGGTTATCGAAGTCCTCGTCAGCAAGGGGGATTCGGTTGAGGAAGAAGATCCGATACTGACGGTTGAGTCCGACAAGGCGTCCGTAGAGCTGCCGTCACCTGGTGCCGGCAAGATCACCAAAATCACCGTCAAGGTGGGTGACAAGGTCAAGGAAGGCGACGTTATCGGCATGATGGAGGCCAGTTCCGGCGAGGAAGAAAAAGCGGAAGCCGAGCCAGAAGACAAAGCCGAAGAGAAGGCTGAAGACAAGGCCGAAGACAAGGCCGAAGACAAATCCGAAGAGGAGACCAGGGAAAAGGCAGAAGAGAAGAAGCCGGCCCCGAAAAAATCCGGCGGTTCCCGCAAGGAAACCGTGCAGGTACCCGCGCTGGACGGCTTCGACGATGTGCCTATTATCGAGATCAACGTCAGTGAAGGCGACGAGATCGCAGTCGACGACCCGCTGGTCACGGTCGAGTCTGACAAGGCCACCATGGAAATCCCTTCTCCCTATGCCGGTAAGGTCGGCAAGGTGCTGGTGTCCGAGGGCGACAAGATCTCCGAAGGCAATGACCTGCTCGAGATGACCGTTGTGGAAGAAGGCGGGGAAGGCGGTGACGAGGAAGAAGCATCCTCCGAGTCGGCTGAGTCTTCCAGCGAGAAGGAACAGGAAAGCAAAGCTGAGTCCAAAGGCGAGCGCGAGGAGCCTAAGCCTGAGCCGGCTTCAGCAACCTACGAACCGCCCACTCCCGGTGCGAAGGTCCACGCTGGCCCGGCAGTACGCAAGCTGGCCCGTGAATTTGGTGCGGACCTGGCCCGCATCAAAGGCTCTGGCCCGAAGAACCGCATCCTGAAGGACGACGTGCAGGCCTATGTGAAGAGCCAGCTGCAGCAGACCCAGCAGGGCAGCACAGTGGCTGGTGGCGGTGGTGCCGGTATTCCCGGCGTGAAGCTGCCGGACTTCAGCCAGTTCGGTGACATTGAGCGTGAGTCCATGTCCCGCATGATGTTCGCTACGGCCAACAACATGCAGCGCAGCTGGCTGAACGTGCCCCACGTGACCCAGTTCGAGGACGCGGACATTACCGACATGGAGGACTTCCGCAAGTCGCAGAAAGCGGCCGGCGAGAAGAAAGGCGTGAAGATGACGCCGCTTCCGTTCCTGCTGAAGGCCTGTGCCACGGCGCTGGCGCAGCTGCCGCAGTTCAATGTGTCGCTGGATATGGACCGCAAGGAGGTGGTTCGCAAGCAGTACATCCATATCGGGATTGCGGTGGATACACCTAACGGGCTGATGGTGCCGGTGATCAGGGATGTGGACAAGAAGGGGCTTTGGGAGCTGGCCGAGGAAAGCGCGGACCTGGCCCAGAAGGCTCGGGACAAGCAGCTGAAGCCGGCGGAGATGCAGGGTGCCTGTTTTACCATCACCAGTCTGGGTGGTATCGGGGGCACGGCGTTTACGCCGATTGTGAATACGCCGGAGGTGGCGATTCTTGGTGTTTCCAAGGCGGCGATGAAGCCGGTCTGGGATGGCAAGGATTTCCAGCCGCGGCTTATGCTGCCGTTGTCTCTGTCCTATGATCACCGGGCGGTGAATGGGGCGGATGCGGCCCGGTTTACTTCGCTGTTGAGTCAGTTGTTGGGGGATATTCGTTCTCTTCTTCTCTGACTTTTGGTGATTGGTCGCTCTGTAGCCTGCGGGTTATAGGGCGGTCGCGAGGCCGGTCAGGCTATTCAGAACACGCCGCGAGTACGTCCTTGTAGGCTCGGTCGCGCCATCCCTGGCGCTCCACGGTTCTGAATAACCTGACCGGCCTCGCTTGTTCTGGCCTTGTTGATATCGTTCCTTCTAAGCCTAAGCCGATACCTTGTGGTCATTCTCTGTCGCCGATAAAACCCCTTTGCAAGTAGACGTTAATGACACTTTAAAATGGTAAATCTGACCATATAGATCTAATATGTGAACGATAACTGTACTTTTTAGTGTGGTTCGTGTGTGGCAAGAGGTTGCAATGAAACAGTCAGATGCCATCAAACGCCTGGCGGAATTCGACTTGAAAGGGCGTTACGTCTACTCCTCAAAAGATATGCCGAAACTGTTTCCCGGAGAATCCGAACGCAGCCGGCAGGCCACGCTTAGCCGTTTGGTCGGTAGTGGTATCCTTGAGCGGCCATCGAAGGGGGTATATGTCTATAGCCTGTCCCGACACAAAGGACCGGATATTCTGGAACAGGTAGCAAAAACCCTGCGCCGAGGCGAATACAACTATATCAGTCTGGAGTCAGCACTTTCTGAATATGGCGTCATCTCTCAGGTTCCGGTTGGCCGTATCACAGTTGTAACCACTGGCCGGAAAGGGGAGTACAGAACCCCGTATGGGGTAATTGAGTTTACCCATACCGAGAGGCCTGTTAGCGATATCCTCTCCAGCGTGCAGGATCGTGGGCGCCCGCTTCGAATTGCCACCAAGGCGGCAGCGTTGCGTGACCTTAAACGTGTAGGCCGAAATACCCAATTGATTGACCCTGAGGAAGCCCGTGCGTAAATACGATCAGGAAAACTTTCAGCGGCTGGTTTCACTGGCCATGCAGGATCCCAACCTGGCCAATATGCGACCCGTGATTGAAAAAGAGATCATCCATTTTGATCTCTTTTTTGCTCTAGATCAGGAGGGCTTGCTGAATGGTCTGGTGTTCCAGGGCGGAACTGCAGTTCGACTATGCTACGGAGGCAAGCGTTTTAGTGAGGATCTGGATTTTGCCGGTGGCGTGGACTTTTCATCCCAGCAACTCGGGCGGATGAAGGAGTGCATTCTGGACTACCTGAGCTCCCGATACGGACTGGAAGTGAGCGTTAAGGAGCCGAAGTCATTGCGCAAAGAACCGCAATACTCGGAGCGGAATGTGGACATGTGGCAGATAGCCATCACTACTTCGCCTGAGCGGCCGGATTTGCCGAAACAGCGGGTCAAACTGGAAGTGGCTAACATTCCTGCGTATACGGCCGGCCCGCAACCGCTGATCCGTACCTACGATTTCCTGCCGGATGGGTATGAAGACATACTGATCATGACGGAAGACAGAAGTGAGATCATGGCTGACAAGCTGGTATCCCTGCCCGCCACTCAAAAATATACCCGCCATCGCGATATCTGGGACCTGGCATATCTGTCACAGGAAAGGGCAAGCGTGCGCGCTGATCTGGTGGCAAATAAGGTTCGAGATTACCAAATTGAGAATTATGACGAGAAGCTGGAGGCTATGATCGGCCGGCTACCTCAAATCATTGAGGGTAAGCCCTTCAGGGATGAAATGAACCGGTTTCTGCCTGCCGATGTTATTGAGCGGACGTTAGCGAGAGAAAAGTTCTCCGATTTTCTGCTAAACCGGATTACCAGCCTGCTTACGGAAGTGCGGGATAGCCGCGAGTCAGATCAATCAGGTAAGCCTCCATTTTCGATGTAGCTGGACGCCGTGTGTGTTTCGTGCGGCATTCCGGCCAATGCAGCCGCTGTATTTCCTCTCCATGATCGGGTCTCGCCTTCTGGTATCCCCAGGCATTCTACGGAGACCGATCAATGAACGCCGCTGAACTTCTCTCGCAACCGCTGACCCTGAAAAACGGGGCGGTGATTCCCAATCGCTTTGCCAAGTCCGCCATGAGTGAAACTCTGGGTACGATGGACAACCGTGTCACCAAGGAATTGCCACGGCTATACAGGACCTGGGCCGAGGGTGGTGTCGGGCTTTCCATTACCGGGAATGTGATGATCGACCGCCGCCATATTGGTGAGCCGGGGAATGTGGTGCTGGAGGATGAGCGGGATTTTTCACTGTTGCAGGAGTGGGCGCGGGAAGGGGCACGGAACGGGTGTCAGTTGTGGATGCAGCTCAATCACCCAGGCAAGCAGAGCCCCAAGATGCTGAATAAGGCGCCGGTGTCGCCCAGTGCGGTGCCGTTCCGGAAGGAGTTGCAGGCGATGTTTGCAACGCCCAGGGCCCTGGAAGCATCGGAAATTGAGGAGATCATCCAGCGGTTTGCCACCAGTGCTGCGATTGCAGAGAAGGCGGGGTTTTCCGGGGTGCAGATTCATGGTGCCCACGGTTACCTGGTCAGCCAGTTCCTGTCGCCGCATCACAACCAGCGGGAGGACGAGTGGGGCGGTAGCCCGGAGAAGCGGATGCGGTTTGTGGTGGAGGTGTACAAGGCCATCCGGGTGGCGACGGGGCAGAGGTTCGCGGTTGGCATCAAACTGAATTCGGCGGACTTCCAGCGGGGTGGCTTTACCGAGGAGGAGTCCCTGGGGGTGATTGACACCCTGGCGGGTCTGGGGATTGATCTGGTGGAGATTTCCGGCGGCAATTATGAGAACCCGGCGATGGCGAAAGGCAATAAAGCGAGCACTGTTGCCCGGGAGGCCTATTTCCTGGAGTTTGCGGAGAAGGTCCGCAAGCGGGTGGATGTTCCCCTGATGGTAACCGGTGGCTTTCGCACGGAGTTAGGCATGGCGGAGGCCCTAGCGTCCGGAGCAACCGATCTGGTGGGGCTGGCCCGGCCGTTGGCGGTGGAGCCGGATTTCCCGAAGCGGATCATGGAGGGACAGGCATTCACCAGTTCTGTGCGGCCGATACGCACGGGCATTCGCATGATTGACGATATGGCGTTGATGGAAGTGAGCTGGTACACCCGGCAACTGGGGCGTATGGGTAAGGGTAAGGCGCCCAGGAAGCACGATAGGGGTGTGCTGTCGCTGATGGAAGTACTGGCAGTGATGACCAGCCGTGGGGTGCGGACACGATTGCGGGCAGGGGAGTAATTCTGAGACCCGCAAGCAAAAACCCCGGCCGGAGCCGGGGTTTCTGCTGAGTTAACTAACTTCTAACGGAAGGATTAGAAGTTGTACTGAGCCAGATACATGATGCGATTTGCATCGCCGTCGGTTCCGCCTTGGCTTTCGGTTTCCAGATTCTCGAACTGTACACCCATGTTAACGCTATCAACCGGGCTCCACATGTAGTTGACATACATAGACGTGTTCTGTTCTGTCGCGGTTGCTGCCACTGCTCCGCTTGCAACGGCGTCATCCAAATCTGACATTGACGTGCCGTAGCCTACGTTGACCGAGCGTCCACCACCCAGGCCAAAGCTAGCGCCCAGTGCACCGCCTACTGCTTCTATGGTCTCCAGATCGCCATTGGTGTCTACGTAAGCATCCGCTCCGGCAAAGTTGGTGCCCGCGCGATATACATAGGCATTGGCGCCATCTGCATAGTTGATCGCGCCCTGGATGGAGATCATATCGGTAATGGCAATTTTACCGGCCAGGAACGCACCATAACCGATGGCTGAATCATCGGCTGTACCTGTGTCGTAACCTGTTTGCTTGGCCATGACGGCTGCCGCGTAAGAAAATCCACCCTGTGAATCTTCAAGCTTTGCAGTCAGTGCAGGAGAGCTTGAGATGGCAGTGCCGCCTGAGTTTGCTACTCCGCCATAGTCGATCGGATTCTCGAGTGAGAAGGAGAGGGGGCCGCTCATGTAGGTGATTTGTTCGGTCCGGTCTTGTGTACCAGCAGTACCCGGAACGCCATCGAAGTCCACATTGGCGGTGTTACCGACCCAGGAGTTATAGTTAGACCAGTACCGGCCAATCCTGACATTATTATACTCGCCATAGGCGTGACGAATACGTGCATCAAGGCTGGCGCTGTTGTCGAAGTCGAATTCGATAACAGCTTTTACGCCTTCCGGATTTACAACAGAAAGACCAACACGGCTGGTGTTTGCGTCCATGCCGAAATGGCCGTCGGCCGTATCAGCATCGCCTTTTGTGATTGCACCGAAGTTACCGGCGCGGCCGCCGTTAGAAATATCTTCGTCTATGTCATAGGCCGCGACTACTCGAGCAAAACCGTAGAGGTTTGTCGTATAGTCACCGGTGCTCAATTCTACAGCACCAGCCTGGCCTGCCAGGCCAAAGATCGTCGCTGCTGCTGTCGCTCGAATTGCCATTCTCAGATTGTTGCTTTGCATCTTTGTTGTCTCCACACTTATTTTTGTTGGACCCACTTCAAAGTAGTTACCAATTCATGACATTTCAAATAAAATTTTGCATTCATTAGACGAATGTCTATGCAACGAAATCGCCGGGTTAGGGGAACTTTTTGAGAATTGTGTTTATTCATCATTTCCTGCAGGGAAATACATCTGTAATTTTCTGGAAATCGTAAACACAAGCCATGAAGAAAAACGCCCGAATTCTTGACTCCGCGACCTTCGCTTTTCTGGATATCGAAACCACCGGCGGCAATGCCTCCCACGACCGTATTACCGAGATTGGTATCCGTTTCTGGCGCGCCGGTGAGGTGGTGGGCGAGTGGCAGACACTGGTTAATCCGGAAACGCGCATTTCTTCGTTTATCCAGAGCCTGACCGGCATCTCCAATGACATGGTGGCGGATGCCCCGGTGTTCGCCGACCTGGCGGAGGAACTGGAGCTCCAGCTGAAGGACACCATTTTTGTCGCCCACAACGCCCGCTTTGACTACGGATTTATCAAGGCCGAGTTCCGGCGTCTGGGTGTGCTGTTTTCCGCGAAAGTGCTGTGCACCGTGAAACTCTCCCGCAGGCTCTATCCCGGCTTCCGGCGCCATAATATGGACGCCCTGATCGAGCGCCACGGGCTGGCGCAGGTTCAGCGCCACCGGGCCATGGGGGATGTGTCTGCCATGCTGTCTTTCTTTGATCATGCGCTGGTGGAAAAGGGTGCGCAAACCATGGAGGCGGCCATTGCAGAACTGCTGCAGCGGCCAAGCCTTCCCTCCAATCTTCCGGCTGACGTGCTGCAGGATCTGCCGCGGGGTCCGGGGGTTTATCGGTTCTATGGCGAAAATGACGTACTTCTGTACGTAGGTAAAAGTACTAACATCGCCCAGCGTGTGGCGTCCCACTTCTCTGGAGACCACAATTCCAGCCGCGGCATCCGCATGTCCGAGAGCCTGCGACGGGTGGACTGGACAGAAACCGCTGGCGAGTTGGGCGCGTTACTGCTTGAATTAAGGCAGATAAAGCAGTTGAAGCCGCTGTTCAACCGGCGCTCGCGGGCGGCGAAGAACCTGGTGAGTATTGAGCTCACAGGGAATGCCAGCGGGTATCTGCAGGCGCGGCTGGTTCGGGAAATTGAACCACACCGGCTGGGAGATTATTACGGACTGTTCCGCAGCAAGAAAGACGCGGAACGGGCGCTCAGCGGCATTGCGGCAAAGAACGATCTTTGCAACAAACTGCTGGGGCTGGAGCCGGAACACGACGGCCCCTGCTTTCAGCGCACACTCGGCCGCTGCAGGGGTGCCTGCGATGGCGGCGAGGATGTGGTGAAGTTCAACTTGAGGATGCAGATTGCCTTTCATGGTCTGCGCCTGAAAACCTGGCCGTGGAAAGGGCCGGTGGCGGTATTTGAGCACAATGCCACAACCGGCAGGACGGATATTCTGGTGGTTTACAACTGGATGCACGTTGCCACGCTGCATGATGAGAATGAGTTGGAGGATCTGTCGCTAAGGGGGCAGGCCGTGAATTTTGATCTGGACTCCTACAGGCTGGTGGCCAAGGCCCTGATGGGGCAGGATGGACGTTCGCTCAGGGTGGTTGAGCTGGACGCGGTGGGCCAGCCGGATGTGCACATGCCCTGAGTGGCGTATGATTGAATGTACCGTTTCATGTTTTTGTCTGAGAGAAACCGATGAACAGAGAACCCGTCAGCCGTGAATTGTTCGATGAGGTAATGGTCCCCAACTACGCACCCGGGGCTGTGATTCCCGTAAAGGGAGAGGGCTCCCACGTGTGGGATCAGGAAGGGAAGGAGTATATCGATCTGGCGGGCGGTATTGCGGTGACCTGCCTGGGGCATTCCCACCCCGGCCTGGTGAGTGCTCTGATGGATCAGGCCGAGAAGATCTGGCACCTGTCGAATGTGATGACCAACGAACCGGCGCTTCGACTGGCCAAAACCCTGTGCGATCTCACGTTTGCCGAGCGGGTGTTCTTTGCCAACTCCGGGGGTGAGGCCAACGAGGCTGCTTTTAAACTGGCCCGTCGCTACGCCTGGGAGCATTTCGGCCCGATAAAGAACGAGATTATTGCCTTCAAGAACTCTTTCCACGGCCGCACCCTCTTTACGGTCAGCGTAGGTGGCCAGCCCAAGTATCTGGAGGGCTTCGAGCCAGCGCCGGGCGGCATTTACCACGCCGATTTTAATGACCTGGAGTCGGTCAGGAAGCTGATATCCAAAGACAAAACCTGCGCAGTCGTGGTGGAGCCCATTCAGGGCGAGGGCGGGGTGATGCCCGCTGATCCCGAGTTTCTCAAGGGGCTTCGTCAGCTTTGTGACGAAAACGACGCCCTGCTGGTCTTCGACGAGGTCCAGTCCGGTGTTGGCCGTACCGGCCACCTTTATGCCTATCAGATGTACGGCGTGACACCGGACATTCTCTCGTCAGCCAAAGGTCTGGGCGGTGGTTTCCCGGTCGCAGCCATGCTGACCACGGAGAAGGTGGCCAAAAGCCTGGGTGTCGGCACTCATGGAAGCACCTATGGCGGCAACGCCCTTGCCTGTGCCGTTGCCCAGCGGGTGATCGACACCGTCAGCCAGCCGGACATCCTCAAGGGTGTGGCTACCCGTTCAGACCGGCTTCGCAAGGGCATGATGGACATTGGTGAGCGCTACGGGATTTTCAGCGAAGTTCGTGGCTCGGGCCTGTTGTTGGGCTGCGTGTTGACCGAAGAGTGGAAAGGCAAGGCCAAGGAATTTCTCAATGCCGGACTGGCAGAAGGTGTGATGGTGCTGATCGCCGGCCCCAATGTGGTTCGGCTGGCGCCGTCGCTGATTATTCCCGAACCGGACATAGACGAAGCGCTGGCACGCTTTGAAGCCGGCGTTAAAAAGGTATGCGGACAATAACCAGGGGAGCCGCCTATGTGGCTGGTACGTCCGGCTCAGCCGGGTGACCTGAAAGATATTCTCGACATTGCTGGCGGGCAGGGCCCCCGGATGTCATCCACCTTGCCCAAAAAAGAAGAAGCTCTGTCCCTCAAGATTGAGCAGTCCGCCCGCTCGTTTGCAGGCAGGAACAAGGCTGATGAGCCAGAAAGGTTCCTGTTTGTGCTGGAAGATACCGACACCGGTAAGGTTCACGGTGTGTCAGGTATCGATGCCCGGGCCGGAAATGGACAGCCTTTCTACAACTATCGCAAAGACGCTCTCATTCATGCGTCTCATGAGTTGGGCGTGTCCCGGCGGGTGGAGGTTCTCTACCCGTCCCATGCCCTGACAGACCACACCCTGTTGTGCTCATTCACCATAAAGCCGGAACTGCGCGGTTCAGACGCCTTTGAGCTGCTGTCACGGGCAAGAATGCTGTTTATTGCCGCCAATCGACATCTGTTTACCGATCACACTGTGGTGGAAATACAGGGCGTTCAGACAGAAAAAGGCGAGGTGCCTTTCTGGGACAGTCTGGGCCGGCATTTCTTCAACATGGATTTTGAAACCGCGGACCAGTATTCGAGCATGCTCAGCAAAACCTTTATTGCTGAACTCATGCCTCCAAACCCGATCTACGTCACTCTGCTGAGCAAGGCGGCCCGGGAGGCCCTGGGCCAGCCACACATCCAGACCCGTGCAACCTTCGAACTGTTGCAGCATGAGGGATTCTGGGGCGGCTGTTATCTGGATATTTTTGATGCCGGCCCCGTGCTTGAAGCCCGGACCGACACGGTCAAATCCGTTGTTACCAGCCGCCCGAAAACCCTGCACGCAGCGAATTCGGACGATGGTGAGCTTTGCCTGATTTCCGGCGGTGAGGGTGAGGAATTCCGCTGCACGCTGACGTCACTGACCGAAAGCCTTGGTGAGGAGGTCAAGGTGCCGCTGAAAACCTGGAAATGTCTGGGCAGGAACTCCGGTGACGACGTAAGGATCACACCATTATGAGCAGGGCGATCGCACGCAGGAGGCCGGTATGTTGTTGATCCGACCACTCCAGGACAACGATCTGGACGCCCTCTACGCCATGGCGCAGGGGGCAGGTAAAGGCCTGACCACGCTGCCGGCCGACCGGGAGCTTCTTCAGAAAAAGATTACCCATGCCAGGGACACGTTTAATCAACGCTGTGCCCCGGAAGCCGGGCTTTACCTGTTTGCCCTGGAAGACACCGAGCTAGGCCAGTGCGTGGGTATCAGCGGCATCCAGGCGCGCGTCGGTCTGGACGAGGTGTTCTACAATTACCGGCTCAGCATTACCGTGAATGCCTCTCGCGAGTTGGGCGTGCATGTGCGTACGCCAACGCTGCACCTGTCCAACGACATGACCGACACCACAGAGATCTGTTCGCTGCTGTTATCGGGCTCCCACCGTGGCGGTGGCACCGGGCTGCTGTTATCCCGCTGCCGCTTCATGTACCTGGACGACTTCCGGAAGCACTTTTCCGAAAAAGTCTTCGCCGAAATGCGGGGCGTGTCGGACGGTAATGGCCAGAGTCCCCTGTGGGATGCCCTGGGCAGCCAGTTTTTCGACATGGAGTTCAGCGAGGCGGACGTGCTTTCCGGCCTTGGCAACAAGTCGTTTATCGCCGAGTTGATGCCGAAGTACCCCATTTACCTGCCGATGTTGCCGGACTCCGCCCGGGCTGTGATCGGCCGGGTGCATGAAAACACCGCGCCGGCACTGAACATGTTGCAGGCGGAAGGATTCAACTTTAACGGCATGGTGGATATCTTTGACGGTGGTCCGGTAGTGGAGGCTTTCATACACAACATCCGCACCGTGCGCGAGGGCATTAACCGCCACGTGATGATCCGCAAGAAACCGCTGGACATGAACGTGCCGGCAGAAGAGCAGGTGATGATATCCAATCGTTCTTTCCGGGACTTTCGGGTAACCACCATACCAGCCGAGTGTATCGGGCTCGATACTGTCAGTATACCGGCCGAAGTGGCAGAAGCGTTGGAGATTGAATCCGGGGATCTTGTGCGGCTGGCCCCTTTAAAAGATACCGGAAGGAGGTAATCACTATGGCAAACATGACAGGCCAACTATTTATTGATGGACTCTGGCTGGAAGGCCACGGAGATCCGTTTGAATCCCTCCAGCCGGTTACTGGGGAAACGGTCTGGGATGGTATCGGTGCCAGTATCGAAGATGTGGACGCCGCTGTCCGCGAGGCCCGCAACTCATTTGTTGACTGGCGTAGGCGCCCGTTCGGTGAGCGTCAGGCTCTGGTGGAGAAATTTGGAAGGTTGCTGGAAGAGCACAAGGAAGAGCTTGCACACCAGATCGGGCTGGAAACCGGCAAGCCCCTGTGGGAATCCCGCACGGAAGTGGCTTCCATGATTGGCAAGATCGGCATCTCAGTCAGCGCCTACCACGATCGCACCGGGTACTCTGAGTCGGATGTCGCCGGCGGTCATGCCGTGTTGCGGCATCGGCCCCATGGCGTGGTTGCTGTGTTCGGCCCCTATAATTTCCCGGGACACCTTCCCAACGGCCACATCGTGCCTGCCCTGCTGGCCGGTAATACCGTGGTGTTCAAACCCAGTGAGCTGACCCCCGGCGTGGCGGAGATGACCGTGAAACTGTGGGAGAAAGCCGGCCTTCCTGCCGGTGTGATGAACCTGGTCCATGGGGCTGCGGCAACGGGTAAGTCGCTGTCTTCCCACCCGGGGGTGGACGGGCTGTTCTTTACCGGCAGTTCCACCGTCGGACACCTGTTACACAAACAGTTTGGCGGTCAGCCCGAGAAAATCCTGGCGCTGGAAATGGGAGGTAACAACCCGCTCATCGTTCAGCATGTTGATGACGTGGACGGGGCTGTCCACCATGCGCTCCAGTCAGCCTTTCTCTCCGCTGGTCAGCGCTGTACCTGTGCCCGGCGTCTGCTGGTGCCCAAGGGAACCAAGGGTGACAGGTTCCTTGAACGATTCACGGAAGTGGTCAGTCGCATCAAAGTGGGCGAGTTCGATGCCGACCCACAGCCGTTCATGGGTTCTGTGATTTCGTCCGAAGCAGCCGACAAGCTGCTGGCGGCCCAGAATACCTTGCTGACCCATGGCGGCAAGGCGCTGCTGGAGATGCAACAGCTGAAGGAAGGCACCGGCCTGCTGTCACCAGGGATCATAGACGCTACGGGCCTTGACCTGGTGGATGAGGAATTCTTTGGACCTCTGCTGACGGTTTACCGGTATAAAAGCTTCAATGAGGCCCTGGAATTGGCTAACAACACCCGTTACGGGCTGTCTGCCGGCATACTGACCGACGATCACAAGCTCTATGAGCGACTGGCGGAGGAGGTGCGTGCCGGCATTGTAAACTGGAACCGGCCATTGACCGGTGCCAGCAGTGCGGCACCCTTCGGAGGTGTTGGCGCCAGCGGTAATCATCGACCCAGTGCCTATTACGCCGCTGACTATTGTGCCTGGCCAATGGCCTCTCTGGAGGCAAAAAAGAGTGAAGTTCCGGAAAGCCTTGCTCCAGGATTAAATTTCGACTGACGGAAAGGTAAACATGCCCAAGCACGCGGTAGAAGCCAACTTCGATGGCCTGGTTGGGCCAACCCACAATTACGCCGGGCTCTCCTGGGGTAATGTGGCTTCGAAGTCCAACGTTCGCTCGGTATCGAACCCCAGGGAAGCGGCGCTACAGGGGCTGGCCAAGATGAAACGGCTGGCGGACCGCGGTTTCGTCCAGGGAGTGCTTCCGCCCCATGAGCGTCCGCATATCCCCACCTTGCGGGCAGTTGGATTCAGTGGGTCGGACAGCGACGTACTCAGGGCTGCCGCTGATCACAGCCCCTCCATCCTGGCGGCCGCATCTTCCGCATCGGCCATGTGGACAGCTAATGCTGCTACTGTCTCGCCGAGTGCGGACACCGCCGATCACCGCGTACACTTCACACCCGCCAACCTGAACGCCAAGTTCCATCGTTCCATCGAGCATGTGGTCACCGGTCGGGCACTGAAATCGATCTTTGCGGACGAATCACGGTTTGCCCATCACCCGGCACTGCCGTCGGTCAGCCAGTTTGGTGACGAGGGGGCCGCCAACCACACCCGCCTGTGTGGTGGCTATGGCGATCCTGGTGTGGAATTGTTTGTGTACGGGCAGATCGCCTTCAATGAACAGGCGCCGGCACCCAGAATCTACCCCGCCCGCCAGACCCTTGAGGCCTCCCAGGCCATCGCCCGACTGCACGGACTGAAAGACAGCCGCGTGGTCTACGCCCAACAGAACCCGGAAGCGATTGATGCGGGTGTGTTCCATAACGACGTCATCGCGGTGGGGAACGGAAATACTCTGTTCTACCACGAACTGGCGTTTCTGGAGGAAGAGCGGGTTCTGGCCGACATTCGCTCCAGACTGACCGGCGCGGAACTTGAAGCCGTGCGGGTCAGCAGTTCCCAGGTGCCGCTGGAAGACGCAGTGGCTTCCTACCTGTTCAATAGCCAGTTATTGAACACACCGGACGGCATGATGCTGGCGGTGCCGGGGGAGTGCCGGGAAATTGCCTCCGTCAGCCGCTACCTGGACGAGCTGGTGGAGGATGCGGGGTCGATTACTTCGGTGGAGGTTTTCGATGTCAAACAGTCCATGCGTAACGGCGGCGGGCCGGCGTGTCTGCGGCTACGGGTGGTGTTGAACGATGACGAGCTCAAAGCCATGCATCAGGGGGTTCTGCTCACCGATGCGTTGTATGAGCGGCTGACCACCTGGGTGGAGGCGCATTACCGGGAGGAGTTGTCGCAGGATGATCTGGGCGATCCGATGCTGCTAGATGAGGTTCGTAAGGCGCTTGATGAGTTGACGGGGATTCTGGGGCTTGGGTCCATATACGATTTTCAGCTCTGATTGGCCCCTTCAGTCTTGCTTCAGCGATAGCGCCTTTCGTAGGTCGGATTAGCGAAGCGTAATCCGACATTTCGGTTTCGACGCCAATATTTGTCGGATTACGCTTCGCTAATCCGACCTACATTTTTTGGTGTTGGATATTAGCCCGGAGTTTGGCGAGCAGCGGTGGGGGTGGTCTCCCGAAACCGTGGAGCGCCAGGGATGGCGCGACCGAGCCCTACAGGGACGTATTCACGGGCGTGTTTCGGGAGACCACCCCCACCGATGCGGTAACTCCCAATCATCACTCAAGAGGCAATCGAGGAAGTCAGCATCTCCATGGTGTGGCGGATCAGGGACTCGGCCGGAAAACTCTCCACCTGCCCGCTTTCTGCCATCTCGCTCTGGCATAGCATGATCACCCCGTGCAGCGCTCCACGGAGGTATAGAGCCGTCTCGACAGGATCCTGGATGCGGTCCCGATTCATGGTTCCGTCTTCCAGGCCCAGGTGAATCGCTCCTACCATCAGATCCATGGTTTCTGCCTTGCAGCAGAACATCTCGCCCGCCAGTTCATCGTCCGCCTCCGCCATGGCGGTAGACGCTGCGGTCAGGGCCGAGAAGTAGTCCGGCTCTTCCCGGTAGAACTGGTAATAGGCCACTCCCATGGCTCTTATCTGTGCCAGCCCTGTATCCGCTGTCTGGCGGGCTTCCTCGAAACGGCGGCAAAGGCTGTGGCCAGCTCGCAGCATGATACCTCGCTGGATTGCCGCCTTATCCTTGAAGTAGACGTACAGCAGTGCACGACTGAGGGCGGCGGTGCGGGCAATGTCGTCCATGGACGTGCGTTCGTAACCCTTCTCTGAGAACACCAGTTCCGCAGCATCCAGGATGGCGTCGTACCTGGCCTGTTTCTCTTTCTCTCTACGGGTTTTTAACGGCTCACTCATAGGGGATTCCGGTAATTGAGACTGCGCTCTCATGATACATGGTAAACGATGAGAACTGATATTGACAAATTGTCAAAGAATGACATTATGTCGGAAAATAGATTTTTGTCCATCGGATGGGCGAGCAAAATACAACGCGAACATGGAAGAGAGGACGTCTCAATGAGTACCACCCGGCATTACACCATTGTTGCCCTCGCAGCTGCTCTGACTCTGCTTGTCAGTGGCTGTAAATCCAGTGAACCATCGCCAGGCAATGATGTTGCCGCCGTGACGGTGCGCGCAGCCGAGGTGACCGGCGGCCAGACGGAGGGCGTGTCTCTCCGCTTTTCCGGTATCGTGCGGGCTGCCCAGCGAGCAACGTTAACGTTCCAGGTCAGCGGTACCCTGCGGGAGCGGGCGGTTGAGCTTGGACAGACTGTGAAAACCGGTGATTTGCTGGCGCGGGTATACAATCCCGCCCTGGAACCGGCGCGGGATTCCGCTGCTGCGCGCCTGGAAGAACTCAGAACCCAGTACAGGCAGGCCCAGCGCGAATGGGAGCGTTCCCGTCAATTGCATGAAAGAGGTGTGGTGTCTGAGCAGGGGCTGGAGCAACTGGCCTCCCGGCGGGACAGCCTGAAGGCAAGCATGGCCACCGCGGAAGCATCTCTTGCCGAGGCTACGCGCCTGCTGCAGGAAAGTGAGTTGAGGGCGCCATTCGGTGGCCGGGTTGAAGCGTTGCTGGTAGAGCGGGACGAGTTTGTGGCGGCCGGTCAGCCGGTGATGCGCCTGTCTTCCCCTGACGGTCGTGAGGTGGAAGTGCGGGTGCCCGCCTATATGCTTAACCATGTTTCGCTGGGGCAGTTGTTGCCGGTGTGGTCCGTGCAGCAGCGCAACCGACCCCCGGAAACCGGATCGATCGTGGAAATCGCCCAGTCCGGCGGCGTTCGTGGTGAGCTTCACCCGGTGCTGGTAAGTCTGCCAGCGGACACCCTGGAGCCAGGCGAACCGGTAGAGGTGGGGATCACTCCCCGCGAAACCGTCGCCACCACCGTGCCACTGCTGGCGGTCATGAAATCCAATGGTGGTGCCAGTGTGTTTCGTGTCTCTGATGGCATAGCCCGGCGAGTGCCGGTAACGGTTCAGCGGATCATCGGTGAACGCGTTGTGGTGGATGCCACCGACCTTACCGCCGGTGACCAGGTGGTATACGCCGGTATGACCCGGATTTCCGACGGCGATGCGGTGGAGGTGCGCTGATGTCATTGCGCCTGCTGAATTTCCAGCGCTTGCTGGGCATGGTCGTGACCATGCTTTGCCTCCTGGGCATCGCCGCCTACAGCACCATGCCCCGCCAGGAAGATCCTTCCTTCCCATACCGCGCAGGCCTGATCACCATCAACTATCCCGGCGCCAGTGCCGAGGCGGTGGAACGGCTTGTGCTGCAACCGCTCTCCGATGAACTTCGCCAGGTGGAGGAAGTGGATTTCTCCCAGGCCACCGCACGCACCGGCGTGGCGATTTTCAATGTTCGCCTGAACGACACCATCTACGATACCGATTCTGCCTGGGACCGGGTGCGCCAGGCCATGGAGCGCGCGCGCCTGGATTTCCCGGATGATGTCGGCCAGATGGTGCTGGATGATCGCTTGATTGATATTCCCGCCATCATCCTGGCGGTCAGTGGTTCCGGCTCGGTGACCGAGCTGAGCGATGTTGCCGAGCGGCTGAAGCAGAACCTGGCGGATATCCCCGGGGTTTCCCGCATTGAACTCGAAGGCGATGCAGACGAGCAGATTACCCTGGCGCTGGACGACGCTGCCATGTACCGGCTGGGCATCTCGCCGGCACGGGTGCTGGACACGCTTGCTCGCCGTAACCAGACCACACCCGGTGGTTTTATCGTGGCGGATGGTCGCCGCCTGTCGGTTTTACCGAACAGTGAATTTACCAGTGTAGAGGCCATTCGCGCCACGCCCATTGAACTGCCGGATGGCTCCCAGGTGCCCCTGGCTGCGGCAGCAGAAGTGTGGCGGGGGCCGGCTGAACCCCGGCAGCCCGAGGCCTGGTTCGATGGCGAACGGGTGGTGCTGGTCTCCATGATCATGGAGGAGGGAAGCACGGACGCGATCCGGTTCGGCGAGCGTGTTCGTGAGCGACTGTCGGTGATACGCGATGAGTTTGCTCCCTACGAGATCCGCGAGATGTTCTTCCAGCCTGACAAGGTGGAAGAGCGCCTGGATAACCTGGCCTGGAGCCTGGTGTTGTCGGTCATCATTATCGTGGCGGTTGTCTTCACTGGTATGGGTATCCGCATGGGCATCCTGGTGGCGTCGATCCTGCCCATGGTGGCGCTGATCAGTATCGGGCTTTACGACCTCGGTGGCGGAGTGCTGCACCAGATTGCGGTGATCGGCATGGTGATTTCGTTGGGGATCCTGATCGATAACGCCATTGTGATAGTGGAGAGTATCCAGGGTTACCTGGACGAGGGCATGCGCCGGCTGGACGCGCTGAAACGATCGGTTCGGGAGCTTGCCGGCCCTCTGGGAGCATCCACGGGGACCACCATTGCGGCCTTCATGCCGTTACTGCTTTCCAAGGGCGGTACCGCGGATTTTACCCGTGGTGTGCCAGTGATGATCATGCTCACCCTGTCGGTCAGTTACCTACTGGCCATTTCCGCAGTGCCTTTATTGGCAGCCCGTTTCCTGAAACCACGAAAGGTAGACGCCCGCGAGGACAGGTTGATCGGCCTGTCCCGGTTCCTCGGAAACCTGGTCGCAACACGGCCCGGCACGCTCATTCTTGCTGGCACCGCGCTTGTGGTGTTCAGCCTGGCGCTGACGCCATTCATGAAACAGCAGTTCTTCCCCAATGCGGATCGCCCACAGGTGGTGGTTGAGCTTTATATGCCAGAGGGCACGGACCAGGAGCGTACGTCCGCTGTTGCTGCGGATCTTGAGCGGGCCATTCGCACCCGCCCCGAGGCGCTCCTGGTGCACCGATTCACCGGCTTTACCGGCCCCAGCTTTTACTACAATCTGCAGCGGGAACCCCAGGCGCCAAACCGTGGCCGGATCGTGATATCGACACCCACCCTGGAGGACACCACCGGGCTGGTGCAGTGGATTCGGGAATACGCCGGGCAGGAAATGCCCGAGTTGCAGGTAACCGCAGGCATCCTTGGCCAGGGTCCACCCCGCGCCGCTCCGGTGGAAATACGGGTGTACCACGCCAACGATGAGGTCCGTGCCCAGGCGGTGGAACAGCTGTTTTCCGCCCTGCGCGGCGTTGATGGCACCGTGGATGTGCGTCACAACCTTGATATGGGGGTGCCCAGTATCGCCATCAATGTGGACGACGCCAGTGCTGCCCGCTATGGCCTCAACAGGTCTGACGTGGCCCAGAGCCTGTATGGTCAGAGCTTCGGTGTGGTAGCAGAACAGTATCGGCAGGAGAAGGACCCGATTCCACTGGTACTGCGTTCCCGTGAAGGCACCAGCCTGTCGCTGCCACGACTGCTGTCAGTGAACATTTACAACGATCAGGGTGACGCGGTGCCTCTGTCAGCTATTGCCTCGGTGGAAACCTCATGGGAGTCTGCCGCCCGGTATCAGCGTAACGGCACCCGGATGAATACTGTCTGGTCCAATCTCCATGCCGGTTACAGTTTCAGCCAGGCCCTGCAAGGCCTGGATGCTGCCCTTGAAGCCAATCCGTTGCCGCAAGGAACGCGGCTTGAAATGGGCGGCGATGCCGAGGGCTCAGGCGATGCCAACAACGCCCTGCTGACCACGGCCCCGATTGGTGTGCTGCTGTTGCTGTTTTTCCTGCTGGTGCAGTTCAATTCTTTCCGCCGCGTCGGCATTATTTTGCTGACGGTACCCCTGGCGACTGTGGGCATTTTCCCGGGGCTGGTGTTCTCCGGTTCGCCCTTCGGCTTTCAGTCGTTGCTGGGGGTGATTGCGCTGGTGGGTATCGTGGTGAACAACGCCATTGTGCTGCTGGATGTCATGGACCGGCAACTGGAGAAAGGGGATGCCATTCGCGATGCCGTTCGCAAGGCTGTAGAGCAGCGAACCCGGCCGATTCTGCTGACGACCGGCACTACGGTTGCCGGCCTGTTGCCACTGGCATTCTCCAGTTCAACCCTTTGGCCACCCATGGCCTGGGCCATTATCTCCGGGTTGCTGGCTTCCACGGTACTGACATTGCTGGTGGTGCCATCGGTATGTACCCACGTGATCAGTTGCAAAGTAGCTGAGCCAGAGAATGCACCGGCCTAGTTGCAGGGCCTGATCATCAGACCGACCCGCTGGCCCACGGGGACGTGTGGGTTGGGGAAGACAATGCCTTCGGGGCTATCGCCAACCCTGTAGCAGGTGGCATTGTCTTCCCAGATCACCGTGCCGGGGTCGTACATGGTGAAATTGGCGACATCGTCGGGGATGTGGAAGCGGAAGTTGTCACCGGTATTCAGGATCTCATGAACCACCTCGAAGACGGTTATCTCGTCTTGCGCTCCATCGCGCTCCGGGGCAGACTCACCCTTCATTCGTCGCCTCAGGGCATTACTGATCCCGGTCAACCGACTCAGGTCGTTCTGTCCGAACGGCCGCACCTTGCCGAGTTCTACGGTAAAACTTTCCGCTTTGAGCTCGGTGGAGGAAAACGAGGCAAAGGTGGTGCCTTCGCGATGCTGTAACAGCAGGGTGTCTACATCTGCCTCCAGCAGGAAATCGACCTGGCTTTGAGGCACATCCCGCCCGTCCACAAATGGATAGAGCGCAAACTTTTCCCGCAGAGAAGGGCGAATCGCGGTGTGCAGATCATAGTGGCTGAGATTGGCAGAATGCTGTGTGGCAAAGGCCTCACAGGCCCGCTCCAGTACCCAGGCACGCTCCGCCTCAGGAAGTCCCTGGTACTCGGGCTTGAGGTGAGCGCCGCCAAACAGCCGGTTGAGATTCACATCAATAAATCGCTCTCCGGCATCCATCGCGGGCGGGTTGCCGAGGATCAACAATACCGGACAGGCCAGCGTCCATTGGCCATCAAGCAATTCATTCAGCAGATTATTCAGAACCTCGATCGGTGCCGTTTCATTGCCATGGACCCCGGCAGAAACAATCAGAGATTCGTTATTGGGGTTGGGGCGATCGGCCGGAGGTTCCAGGTAAAGCAGCCCCGACCCCTGTAGCTGCAGCCCGGTACCGTCTTCAAGTACGACAACTTTCTCTGAAGAGGCATGCTCGGCTGTCGAAAGCGTGTGGGATAGCCAGTCGCGGCCAGGACCAAAAAGCAATTCACGAACGCTCATGTGCCTCCCTTACACCAAGAACGGACTCAGCCACTTACCGGTCGCTGATGACGTAGCAGGTAGTTTTCCAGTTTACGGAACGCGAACACCAGGATAAAGGTTAGTGCCATATACAGCAGTGCCACAAAGATAAAGGCCTCGAAAGGCGCATAGAACCGGGAGTAGATATTCCGCGCAGCACCTGTCAGATCCACCAGGGTCACCACACTGGCAATGGCACTGGCGTGAAGCATGAAGATGACTTCATTAGAGTAGGCCTGCACGGCCCGCCTGGCAGCACTGGGGAGGATTATGCGCCGCATGCGCAAAGCCCAGCTCATTCCGTAAGCTTTTGCCGCCTCAATCTCACCGCTGGGTGTAGCCACGATGGCACCGCGAATGATCTCTGTGGTATAGGCAGCGGTGTTCAGGGTAAAGGCCAGAAGGGCAGGGTAGAAAGCCTCCCGGAAAATGTCCCACCAGAACGTCTGCTGGATACCCTCAATCTGGGCAAGGCCGTAGTAGATGATGTAGAGCTGGATCAGCAGCGGCGTGCCGCGGAAAACATAGGTATACAGCCACACCGGCATATTGATCAGCGGGTTTTTCGATGTGCGCATGATCGCCAGTGGAATAGCGAGGATGAGGCCGAGAACCAGCGACAGGAAGACCAGTTGAACAGTGGTGACCAGCCCGCCCCAGTATTCCATGATGGTGGAGGCAGTAAAGATATCGTTCCGGTTGAGCAGCTCGGCGATAAATTCAGGCATGGTTCAGCTCCCCTGTACCACGCCAACATTGGCGCGCTTGGTGAGCCACTTGATAAACAGCTCGGAAATGGCCGTCAGGCTGAGGTAAACAAACGCCACCGGAATGAAGAAATGGAACGGCATGCGTTCGGCCTTGGCGGCTTCTTCGGCCACTCGCACCATGTCGGTAAGGCCAATGATGGAAACCAGTGCGGTGGTTTTCAGCAGTACCTGCCAGTTATTGCCAAGGCCGGGCAGCGCATGGCGCAGCATCTGCGGCAGTATAATCCGGTGGAACGTGCGCCAGCGGCTGAAGCCATAGGCGCGGGCGGCTTCAATCTGGCCGCTGTCCACAGCCAGGAAGGCGCCCCGAAAGGTTTCCGCCATATAGGCGCCAAAGATCAGGCCAATGGTGAGAACGCCGGCGATAAACGGATCAAACTGGAAGAAAAAATCCACGCCATAGGCGTCATACAGATAATCAGACAGGTTGTTAACGGCCACCTGACCGCCGTAGTAAAACAGAAGCATCATCACCAGGTCCGGTACGCCACGGATCAGGGTGGTGTAGGTGGTCGCTATCCCGATCGCCACCCGACTTCTGGACAGCTTGGCGGAAGCGCCAATCAGGCCAAGAGTCAAAGAGAGGGCAAGCGAAAGAAGCGCCAGCTCAATGGTGACCACTGCCCCATCCAGCAGGGCCGGGCCGTAGCCTTTCAAGTCGATCATGGAAACATCCGGTAAGCAGGGGCAGCCACTCTGGCCGCCCCTCGGCCTGGTTTACATCTTGATGTCGTAAGCGAAGTACTTTTCCATGATGGTGTCGTAGGTACCATCTTCCTTCAGGGTGGCAAGCGCCGCGTTCACTTCTTCAGCCAGTTCCTCGTCGCGCTTGCGCATGGCAACGCCGACACCCTGGCCGAGTTTGACCGGCTCGCCCACTTCCTTGAAGCCTTCCTTGCCCAGGATGGTCTGCTCGCCAACCGGATAGTCAACAAACACCACGTCCAGGCGCTGTCCTTCCAGGTCAAGGACCATGTCGTCCGCGGTGGTGTAGCGCTTGATGTTGACAATGCCGCCCATCTCCTCGGTTACGTAGGTGTCCATGGTGGTGCCGCGCTGCACACCAACGGTTTTTCCTTCCATGGCATCCATGTCGGTTACGTCGGTATCGAAGTCTTCACGTGCGAACCAGCCGCCCGGAGTGTTGTAGTAAGGCTCGGAGAACAGCACCCGCTCGGCACGCTCCGGTGTAATGGACATGGAAGACATGATCAGATCAAACTTGCGGGCGAGCAGACCAGGAATCATGCCGTCCCATGCCTGGATGACGAACTCGCAGTTTGCGTTCATCTCTTCGCACATGGCTTCGGCCAGTTCCACTTCGAAACCGGTCAGCTCACCGTTTTCATCCTTGTATTCGAACGGCTCGTAGGGCACATCGAATGCGATGCGAAGATCGCGCTCCTGGGCATTGGCGACACCTGCCATCATGGCCAGAGCGACGCTTGCTGCAACAATCATTTTTCTCATGAGTCATTTCTCCAATCGTTATTTGCCTTGTGGGCTTTATTATCGGCAGTGGTCTGCCTTTTTGCTGATTTCAAGATAGCACGCGCATCAGAAGTTGGGGGCCAGAAACTGTCTCATTCGCTCCGAATCCGGGTTGTCGAAGACCTTGTCTGGCGTGCCCTGCTCCTCAATCACGCCCTGATGCAAGAACAGGACCTGGGACGACACATCCCGTGCAAAAGACATCTCGTGGGTTACCACGATCATGGTTCTGCCTTCTTCGGCCAGATTCTGCATGACTCTTAACACTTCGCCTACCAGTTCAGGGTCCAGTGCGGAGGTTGGTTCGTCAAACAGCATGACTTCCGGCTCCATGGCCAGTGCCCGCGCGATGGCGGCCCGCTGCTGCTGCCCCCCTGACATCTGGGCGGGATAGTAGTCCTTGCGCTCGTAGATGCCGACCTTGTTCAGGTAGGCTTCGGCCCTTTCAATGGCTTCCTTTTTGGGGACTTTGAGGACGTGAACTGGGGCCTCGATGATGTTTTCCAGAACCGTCATGTGCGACCAGAGGTTGAAGCTCTGGAACACCATGGAAAGCCGGGCGCGAATCAGTTCAACCTGTTTGTTGTCGGCAGGAATGCGTTCGCCTTTGCGATTGGTTGTGAACCGAATCGGGTCGCCGTGCACGATAATGTCGCCGGAAGTGGGCGTTTCCAGCATGTTGATGCAGCGGAGAAAGGTGCTTTTACCGGAGCCGGAGCTGCCGATCAGGGATACAACGTCGCCTTTTTTTGTTTCCAGTGAAATACCCTTGAGTACTTCCAGCTGGTCAAAGGTCTTGTGAATATCCCTGCAGATCAGAGGCGCGGTTTCCGCCATAGATGGCTCCTGAGGCTGTCTTAACAAAGGCGCAAGTTTTACGGACAGTGGTCCCGAAAATCAATACCAATTAATTGTGGATGACTGAAGCCACGATGCAAGCTTTTCGCAAGTTACGCATTCTGTGATGTGGTGATGGTTGGCGCCGACCGGTTGAATGGCTCACGGATAATGGCGGTGCCCTCCTGCTCAAGCCCCCGCATGGCATCGCTGACAAAACGCACATGGGCCATGGCAATGCGCCTGGCGGTTTCGGGTTTTTTTGCCATTACGGCCTGATAAATGCGCTTGTGCTGGCGGGAGATCTTGTTGCGCATTTCCTCCCGCGGATTCAGGTTGGCCACCGACGCCTGGACGGTCAGCAGCATCAGATTCTTGAGGCCATTGAGCACGTGCACCAGCACCGGATTGTGAGAGGCCTCCACAATAGCCTGGTGAAAGCTGTGGTCTGGTCCGGCGTTGGTGAGCGGGTCAGTCTGTTCCAGCGCTGCGTAGGCTTTGGTGATGCGGTGCAGGTCCAGTGTGGTAGCGCGCTTTGCTGCAAGGTAGGCGGCCTGGCCCTCCAGTTGTTCCCGCACTTCCAGGAGGTCATAAAGTGTGCGGGGGTGGCCGTTGAACATCTGCAGCAGGGGGCTATCTTCGCCGTCTTCTTCACCACCGGGCAGGATGCGGGCTACAAAGGACCCCTTGCCATGTTTGGTTTCAATCACTCCGCGGCCCTGCAGTTCATGAAGGGCTTCGCGGATGATGGCGCGTGATACGGCAAGCCGTGATGCCAGCTGTCGTTCTGACGGAATCTTCTGTCCTGGTGCCAGTCCGCCGTCCAGAATAAGCCGCTCAAGTCGATAGGAAATGTCCTGCGCGATCGCCATGGTTGTTCCTGCCAGTGCCACTGGTCTGACCAGTGATTTTTGTTTCCCGGCAAATTGCTGAATTTGTTCCCGGACCAGTAAATATGGCTTATTCCGGGGCATTCGTCCATTGAGCATTCACAAAACTGGTCGGACCACCGGGCATTCCTCTGGACTAAACCCCGCCAGGCTACGAATATCGACCCAATGCCGGCACTTGTCGGCGTTTACCTGACGCAGATAACAACAACGTCAACGGAGATGTGTCGATGAATACCAACAACAATACCGAGCAAACCGTCGTCCCCAGGCGCAGTTTTCTCAAAACAGTCGCATTGGCCACTGCTTTCTGTGGTGCAACCCTGATGGGGGCGGGCCAGGCCCACGCAGCCACCACCTGGAAAATCCAGTCCGTCTGGGATGCTGGCACCGTCGGCTACGACCTGTTCGAGGACTGGTGTAATGGTATGGAAGAGAAATCCGGCGGTGAGCTGATTTTCAAGTGTTTCCCTGCCAAGGCTGTCGCCGCCGATAACAATTCCCTGTTCGATTCGGTTCGCAGTGGCGTTCTTCAGGGCATGAACCCGTTCACCCTGTACTGGTCGGGCAAGATTCCCGCGTCAGTGTTCCTGTCTTCGTACCCGGCCGGTCCTGACCAGCCCCACCAGTGGGATATCATGTTCTATTCCATGGGCATGCTGGAGAAGACCCGCGAAATCTACAAGAAGTTTGGTCTGTTCTACGTTGGCCCCATCCAGCACGATGCCAATATCATCCATTCCAAAGAGCCGGTAAACAGCCTCGATGACCTTAAAGGCCTGAAACTGCGGGTTCCCGGTGGCATGGTCGCCGAGGTGTTCCAGGCGTTCGGTGCTTCCACCGTAAGCCTGCCCGGCTCTGACATATTCCCGGCCCTGGAAAAGGGCACCATCGACGCAGCCGATTATGTGGGCCCGGCGGTGAACTGGGAACTGGGTTTCTCCCAGGTGACCGATTACATCCTGTTCGGGCCTCCGGGCGTCATGTCTATCTACCAGCCAGTGGACCTGATGGATCTGACCGTGAACATGCGTGCCTGGAACGCTCTGGATCCGAAACTCCAGCAACTGGTTGAGGATGAGGTGCGGATCTATTCCCAGAAGCACTACCTGACCATCCAGAAGCGCAACGTTGAGGCCATGGAGAAGTTCAAGAACGCGGGCGATACCGTAAGCCGTCTGAGCCAGGATGACGTGGATGAATGGCGTCGCAAGGCCATTCCGATCTGGTACAAGTGGGCAAACAAGGACGAGGATGCCCGTGCCATCTTCGATATCCAGATCGAGTACATGATGAACGAGACCGTCGGCTATATCGAGGAGTCTGACCTCGAAGGTGTGCCGGGCCGGTAACACCTTGCGGAACCAATAAAAAAAGAAATAGGGGGAAGGTCAGGGACGACTCCGAAGGAGGCGTCCCGCCTTCCCCGTTTTGTGGCTGAGGAAGTATCAACATGTCTGATCTTGAAGGTTTCGGGTTCGTAATGCCGCACTGGTTCTACTGGGGCTGGCTTGCGGTTATGCCGCTGATCATGATGGCCTGGGACAAGTGGAGCAGTGGTCATGGAGGCGAGGCTGCCGAACCGGAATTGACTCCGGGGGAATTGCAGGCGGAAGAGGATGACCCGCTGATCTATCTCCAGTTCGAGGGGAACTGGTTTACCAGGGCAGTGGACTGGATTTGTGACAAATCCGGCCTGTTCGTGTCGTTCTGGACAATCAATGCCGTTGTTTTCTATTTCTTCGGTGTGGTCATGCGCTATATCTTCAACATGCCGACCATCTGGGTCCATGAAGCCAGCTTCCTGCTGCTGGGGATGCAGTACATGCTGGCCGGCGCGTTTGCCATGCTTCATGGCGCCCATGTGCGTGTGGATGTGATGTACAACATGCTGCCGGCGCGGGGAAGAATTGGCCTGGACATCTTTACTTCCATGTTCTTCTTCATCTTTGCCCTGATCCTGCTGACTACCTCCTGGAGCTTCTTCCAGGATTCCTACGCTATGAATGAAACCACGGTTGAGACCTGGGGCATCCAGCACTGGCCGGCCAAAGGCATGATGGTAGTGGGTTCATCTCTTCTCCTACTCGCAGGTATATCCAAGTTGATCAAGGATATTGTCCTGTTTGTCCGTCTTGGCCGGGAGCGCACTGCATGACTACAAATACAACAACTGTGCCGGGTAGTAACCTCATCGGCAAGCTGAGTACCTGGCTGATGATTATCGCCACAGTGGCACTGGCGTTTGTCATCTGTGTCGAAATGATCAACATTCTTTTCTACGATCCGTGGAGCGACGAGAAATTCCTGTTCAAGCTCTCCGGCAGTCTTTCTGACGTCAAGGTCGGTCCTCTGACCTATCTGATGTTCGGTTCTCTGGCCGTGGCCCTGATGATGGGGCTGCCGCTGGCTTTCGTGACCGGTGGTCTCGGGGTGATGTTCATCTACCTGGTGGGCGACGCGATGATGCTGAACCTGGTGCCGGGTCGTATCTTCCCGATGATGACCAACTCTGACCTGGCGGCGATACCGCTGTTTATCTTCATGGCTTCCATGCTTGAACGCGCAGGCCTGATTGAGGAAATGTTCAGCGTGGTCTACAAGTGGATGGGGGGACTCAGCGGTGGTCTGGCGACAGCAACCATCCTGGCCTCTACCCTCCTGGCAGCGATGGTGGGTGTTATCGGAGCTGCCGTTGTCACCATGGGTATCATTGCTCTGCCGGCGATGCTCAAACGTGGTTACGACCAGAAGATCGCGCTTGGCTCGATCATGGCTGGCGGTACCCTGGGCATCCTGATTCCTCCCTCAATCCTGGCGATTCTCTACGCGGTTGTCGCCCAGCAGTCGGTCGGTGAGTTGTATCTCGGCTCCGTGATCCCGGGCCTGATGCTGTCCTCCCTGTACATTGCCTATGTGCTGATCCGCAGCTGGATCAATCCGAAGCTGGGACCGCCCGTGCCGGTGGACGAGCGAATTTCCCTGAAAGAAAAGCTCCTTCTCACGAAGAACCTGATTGCTCCCCTGATTCTGGTGTTTCTGGTGCTGGGTCTGCTGTTCGGTGGCATCGCAACGCCGGTAGAAGCGGCGGGTATCGGCTCCTTTGGCGCCATCGTGGTAGCCATCATGCATGGCAAGTTTTCTATTGGCGGGCTGCGGGAAGCATCGGTAACCACGACCAAGGCTTCCGCCATGGTGCTGTGGATCATGTTCGGAGCCTCGGTTTTCGTTGGCTTCTACATCCTTCAGGGTGGCCAGCAGTTTGTCACCGATGCCATCCTGGGGACGGGCATGTCGCCTTATGGCATTCTGTTCCTGTTGATGTTCCTGCTGGTGGTTCTGGGAATGTTCCTGGACTGGGTAGGTATTCTTCTGCTGGCAGTTCCCATATTCATCCCTATCGTCAAGGCGTTGGAGTTCCAGGGACTGTTTGGGTTCCCGCCGGTGGCCGGCGAAGACGTGGTGCTCTGGTTTGGCGTGCTCTATCTCGTCAACATGCAGATGTCGTTCCTCAGTCCCCCGTTTGGTTACGCCCTGTTCTACCTCCGTGGCGTATGCCCGCCGGAGATATCCATGGCTACGATTTTCAAGTCATCGCTGGTGTTCCTGGCTATTCAGGCGCTCGGCCTGTTCTTGTGTATCATGATACCGGGCCTCGTCACCTGGCTGCCGGGGCTGGTTTACGGTTAATAAATCGAAGGAGTAATGCTTTATGTTGACGATCAAACGACTGGATCTTGCTGACGCGCGGCTCCTCATTGAAGGGGCTGCGGAAAAAGCGCGGGAAATCGGCGTACCCATGTGTATCGCCATCACTGACGAGTCCGGCAACCTGATTGCGTTCGAGCGTATGGACGGTGGCAAGATAACAAGTGTGACGATTGCTCAGGACAAGTCATTTACCGCATCGGCGGCAAAAAAGGCAACCCATGAGTACAACGCAGTCAATGTGCCCGGCAAGCTGGCGTTTGGCATCCATACCGAAGTCGGTGGCCGCATAAGTTCTGTGGGCGGGGGCCTGCCCGTGGTTGTCGATGGTGAGGTTGTGGGCGGCATTGGCATCAGCTCGGGTACGCCCCAGCAGGACATGGACTGCGCCCAGGCCGGCATTGATTATTTTGAAACCAAACGTGGCTGAGGGTTGTCACACCTGAAACCACTCGCATCCAGAGGCTGATATGATCGCCAAGCCCAAAGCCAGCAGAGCGGAGCTGGCAGAGAAGTTCCGCGCGTTTATTGACCCGGACTTCGTCATTACTGATGACGAAACCATGAAGCCCTACGAGTGCGATGGCATGTCCATGTACTGTGAGATGCCGTTGCTCGTGGTGCTGCCGGAAACCGCGGAGCAGGTGCAGCGGGTAATGCGCATCTGTAACGAGTACGAAGTGCCCGTGGTGGCCCGTGGTGCGGGTACCGGCCTGAGTGCCGGTGCCATGCCGCACAAGGAAGGCGTGGTACTGTCGCTGGCCAAGTTCAACCGCATCCTGAACATCGACCCACTGGCGCGCACTGCGCGGCTGCAACCGGGCGTCCGTAACCTGGCTATCAGCGAGGAGGCCGCCCAGTTCGGCCTCTATTACGGGCCGGATCCCTCTTCCCAGATTGCCTGCACTATTGGCGGCAATGTGGCTGAGAATTCCGGCGGCGTACACTGCCTCAAATATGGCCTGACGGTTCATAACATTCTCAGTGTGGAAATGATTACCGCCGAGGGTGAGCGGGTAACCATTGGCAGTGATGCCCTGGATGTCTGCGGCATGGACCTGCTGGCGCTAATGACGGGCTCTGAAGGATTACTGGGTATTGTCACTGAAGTGAAGGTAAAACTGCTGCCCAAACCGGAAGTGGCCCAAGTGGTGATGGCCGGTTTCGACAGCGTTCAGAAAGCCGGTGATGCCGTGGGCGGCATTATCTCCCACGGCATTATTCCCGGTGGCCTGGAAATGATGGACGGTCACGCCATTATCGCCGCTGACGACTTTGCCCAGGCGGGCTACCCGCGGGAGGCAAAAGCACTGTTGCTGTGTGAAGTGGACGGCACCGAAGAAGAAGTACACGAGCACATCGCCCAGGCCGAAGCATTGTTCCGCGAACTTGGCGCCACCTCGGTCAAAACCTCCCAGAGTGAAGAGGAGAGGGCCCTGCTGTGGAAAGGCCGCAAATCCGCTTTTCCAGCCGTTGGCCGTATCTCACCGGATTATTACTGCATGGATGGCACCATCCCGCGGCGTTATCTGGCCCATGTATTGCTCGAAATGGAGAAAATGTCGGAGGAGTTCGGACTGCGAGTCGCCAACGTATTCCACGCCGGCGATGGCAACCTGCACCCGCTGATCCTGTTTGATGCCAACGTACCGGGGGAATTTGAACGTACCGAAGCCTTCGGTGGCCGAATCCTCAATCTTTGTGTGGAAGTCGGCGGCTGCATCACCGGAGAGCATGGGGTCGGTGTGGAAAAAATCCGCCAGATGGCGGTGCAGTTCAACGACGAAGAACTGCAGCAGTTCCACGACGTCAAGGCTGCCTTCGACCCTGCCGGTATCCTCAACCCGGGCAAGGGCGTTCCCGCCCTGCGTTTCTGCCAGGAATACCGCTCCCTGGAACACAAACAACACAAGCACGACACGGTGGACGCTGCGCATGGGTGATATCTCGCAGACACTTAAAGAACAGATTCTCCAGGCCCGACGGACCGGCCAGAAACTCAACATCGAAGGTGGTGGCACCAAGGCATTCATGGGGCGCACCGCCGATAACAATGCCGGCACCCTGAAACTGGGCGAACACACCGGCATTGTTGAATACCACCCGGTGGAACTGGTACTGACCGCCCGTGCCGGCACAACCCTGGCGGAAATCGAAGCGACCCTGGCGGAAGAAGGCCAGTGCCTCCACTTCGAACCACCCAGGTTTGGTGAAGGTTCCACCCTCGGCGGCACCCTGGCCTGCAACCTCTCCGGCCCTGCACGCCCCTGGTCCGGCTCGGTAAGGGACCAGGTGCTGGGCATCCGCCTGCTCAACGGCAAGGGCGAACACTTGCGCTTCGGCGGCCAGGTAATGAAAAACGTGGCCGGCTATGACACCTCCCGGCTCCAGGCTGGCGCCATGGGCACTCTCGGCGCCATCACCGAAATCAGCCTCAAAGTCATGCCCAGACCGGCGATGTCCCTGACCCTGGTTCAGGACATGGCGATGGATGACGTCATTCACTATATGAACAGCCGCGCCAAGGAGCCGAAACCCATCACCGGCGCCGCCTGGGTAGACGGCAAAGTCTATCTGCGCCTGGCAGGCGCCAAATCCGCCGTGGAAGCGACGGCGGAAAAATGGACCGGTGAAGTCATGGAGCAGGGCGACCAGTTCTGGCAGCAGCTGCAGCACATGCAGCACGATTTTTTTGCCGGCGACGAACCACTCTGGCGCTTCTCAGTCGGCTCCACCGCCGACAACCCGGAGCTGGACGGCCCCTGGCTGATCGACTGGGCCGGCTCCCAGCGCTGGTATCGCGGCGATGCCGACATGGCGAAACTGGAAACCCTGGCCCAACGTGCCGGCGGCCAGGTTAGCCTGTTCCGAGGCGGTGACCGCACCGATGAAGTGATGCACCACCAGCCGAGGGCGCTGAAGGAAATCCAGAGCCGGCTAAAAAAATCGTTCGATCCCGACGGTATTTTCAATCCAGGAAGGCTTTACAGCTGGTTGTAAAGTATCGAAAGGTTCGGGAGGTGAGCGGGTAACCCTCTTCTGAAACTGTACGGAGCCATGGATGGCGGAGTCCAAGCGTCACATGGATGTGCCGAAGGAGCGTGTTTCAGAAGAGGGTTACCCGATCACCTGTGCTCCAAATTCAGAAAGCAGGTAAACAATGCAAACCAACCTAGTTCAACAATTCGCCAACACCCCGGAAGGCCAGGAGGCTGAGTCCATCCTGCGAGCCTGCGTCCACTGCGGCTTCTGCACCGCCACCTGCCCAACGTACCAGGAACTGAACGACGAACGCGACGGCCCCCGCGGCCGCATCTACCTGATGAAAATGTTCCTGGAAGGCGAAGAAGTCACCGAAAAGTCCCGCGAACACCTCGACCGCTGCCTCACCTGCCGCAGCTGCGAAACCACCTGCCCCTCCGGCGTCAAATATGGCCGACTGATAGACATCAGCCGCGGACTGATGGAACAGGAAATGCCGCGGCCGCCTCAGGAGCGCTGGATTCGCTGGTCCCTGGCCCGCGTGCTCCCGAATCGACGGCTTTTTGGCCTGCTATTGCGCATTGGCCAGATTTTTCGCCCGGTATTACCTGGAAAACTTCGCACCAAGGTGCCGCCCAGAAAACAGGCCAGCCCATGGCCGGCTGCCAGCCACGAACGCATCGTACTGGCGCTGGCCGGCTGCGTTCAGCCCTCTGCCACGCCCAACACCAACGCAGCGGCTGCCCGCGTGCTCGACAGGCTTGGCATCACCATGGTGGAAGCACCGGAAGCCGGCTGTTGCGGCGCTGTGAATCATCATCTGTCGGAACACGAAAAAGCCCTGGAAGCCATGCGCCGCAATATCGACGCCTGGTGGCCCGCCATCGACGCTGGCGCGGAAGCCATTATCATGACCGCCTCCGGTTGTGGTGCCATGGTTCAGGAGTACGGCCACCTGTTGCGAGACGACCCGGTTTATGCCGCGAAGGCGCAGAAAGTCAGTGATATGACCATCGATCTTGGCGCCTTCCTGTTAGATCAGGACCTGGAAAAACTGAACGTCCGGAAGGATGCCGGCAAGGTTGCCTTCCACTGCCCCTGCACCCTTCAGCACGCCATGCAGCAGAGTGGGGTAGTCGATCAGGTGCTGCGCAAAGCGGGTATCGAGCTGGCGGACACCAAAGAGAAACACCTGTGCTGCGGTTCCGCAGGTACCTACTCGATTCTCCAGCCTGAGCTCAGCCAGCGCCTGCTGAACAATAAGCTAAAGGCTCTGACGGTAGACAACCCTGACAGGATCGTTACCGCCAACATCGGTTGCCAGATGCATCTGGAAACCAGTGCGAAGGTGCCGGTTCAGCACTGGATTGAGCTTCTGGATCAGTAAGCCCACCGTTCGAAGTCAGCGGGTATAACCCTCTGACTTCGCCCCTCCAAGGGCTTTTTAGTCCTACTCCTACTAAGACACCTCTGCTCCATGTCCCAACCAGGTCAGTCTCTTTAAGCCTGGAATCGAGGTTTTGTTGGTCTCGATCGATTACTGCTTGTCCCGAAACGTCTACCAAAGGCGGAATGCACCGCGCAGCTGTTTGATTAAGCCATACCGTCCCCGAACCTGGCGCAAGGTGTCGCACTCGTTGCGACAGAGTGTTCCAGCCTTGGGGTTTCTTGCATACATAAATGCCTATAAACAATAACTTAACCTATGGCATGAGAGATGCAGAAGAGGTTTAAGACAAGACCAGAAAGCTGCGCAGACTGTTTTAAAAGCAACTGTCTGTCACCGCATCACTGCAAAAGGGGATATAACAATGACGCCAACCCAGGAACAAGAAATCTGGATGTACCAGAACATGGTCACCAGTCGATTCTTCGAGGAAGCGATCGAGAAGATTTACATGGAGGGCAAAACTCCAGCGTTCAACATGGCCAAAGGGCCAATTCCCGGCGAGATGCATTTGTCCAACGGGCAGGAACCCTGCGCCGTGGGTGTGTGCGCGCATTTGAACAAGGACGACATCGTCGTTTCTACCCATCGCCCCCATCACGTGGCCATTGCCAAGGGCGTGGACCTCAAGCGCATGACGGCTGAAATATTTGGCAAGAAGTCCGGCTTGAGCGGTGGTCGTGGCGGCCACATGCATATTTTCGACCCCAATGTGAACTTCTCCTGTTCGGGGATTATTGGGGAGAGTATGGGTGTTGCAGCAGGTGCGGCGCTGTCACGAAAGATGCAGGGCAAACCGGGTGTGGCAGTCGCCTACCTGGGTGAAGGTGCCGCAAACCAGGGTGCGTTTCATGAAGCGCTCAACCTCGCCGCAGTCTGGAAACTGCCCGTTGTTTTCGTGATTGAGGACAACGCCTGGGGTATATCGGTCGCCAAGAAGGCCAGTACCGCAGTCAAGCACAATTCTGACCGGGCATCGGCCTACTCAATGCCTGGTGTTCATATTCCGGATAACGACCCCGTTCAGGTTTTTGAAAAGGCGGGCGAAGCCATTGAACGAGCCCGAAACGGAGAGGGGCCTACGCTTATTGAGATCGAAACGTCCCGGCTGGCAGGTCACTTCATGGGTGACGCTGAGGCCTACCGTCCCGCCGGTGAAAAGGAACATCTCGCTGAAATCGATCCAATCCCTGCTTTCAAGAAACGGCTGAGCGAGCGTTACCAGTGGACTGAGCGGGAGGATCAGGCTCTGAGAGAGCAGGCACGAGAAACCGTAAACGCTGCCATCAAGTACGCCCGCGACAGTGACTATCCGGCGCCGGAAGAGGCGTTGGACAAAGTGTTCGTTTGAGATTCAGGGCTAACAACCAGGAGAAGAACAATGACGCAGGTGAAAGAAAAAGAACGCAAATTAACCATTGCCCGTGCCATGGCCGAGTCCATCGCCATGGAGATGCGTGAAGACGAAACCGTGTTTGTGATGGGAGAGGATATCGGTGAGCTAGGTGGCGTATTTGGGAATACCCGCGGATTGTATACAGAGTTTGGTGCCGAACGGATTAAGGATACCCCGATTTCTGAAACAGCCTTTATCGGTGCAGCGGTCGGCGCCGCCTCGGATGGTATGAAGCCCGTCGTTGAGCTGATGTTCGTCGATTTCTTCGGGGTCTGCTTTGATGCCATCTACAACATGATGGCCAAGAACACCTACTTTTCCGGTGGTGAGGTCAATGTGCCAATGGTGCTGATGACCTCAACCGGCGGGGGCTACAGCGATGGCGGTCAGCACTCCCAGTGCCTGCATGCGACCTTTGCTCACCTCCCGGGGATGAAGGTCGTGGCACCGTCTAATGCCTACGATGCCAAGGGTTTGATGACAGCAGCCATTCGTGACCCGAACCCGGTGATCTTCATGTTTCACAAGTCACTGCAGGGGATGGGCTGGTTAGGCACCGAGAAAGAAGCCATCGTCCATGTGCCCGAGGGGACCTACGAAGTGCCGCTGGGGAAAGCAACCATCACTCGAGAAGGAACCGATGTCACGATCGTTGGTATTACCTCGGGCGTGCACCATGGCTTGAAAGCTGCGAAAGAGCTTGAGCAGCAGGGCGTCAGTGCGGAGGTTGTGGATTTGCGTTCGCTGGTGCCGCTGGACAGGGAAACAATACTCGAATCCGTGAAGAAGACTGGCCGACTGATTGTTGTGGATGAGGATTATCACAGCTACGGCATGACTGCTGAAATCATCGCTTCGGTTGCCGAAGTGGGCGTTCCCATGAAAGCTCCGCCCCAGCGGGTTGCCTATCCGGATATACCAATTCCGTTCACTCCGGTAATGGAGCAATGGGCTTTGCCCAGTGCGGAGAAAATTGTAAATGCGTTCTCAAAAATCAAGGAGACTGAACAGTGAGCACTGAAGTACTGATTCCGCGCGATTTATGGGAAGAAGATGATGAGGCGGTTATTACGTCGTGGTTGGTAAGCGATGGTGCCAGCGTATCCGAGGGGGACATGATCGCGGAGCTGATGGTAGCGAAAATTCAATATGAATTGTTCTCACCGGCTACCGGCACTTTGACGATCCTGAAAGAGATTGATGACGTGGTCGCTAAGGGCGATTGCGTGGCGACCATCGCATAGATACCTGGAGCTCACGCCATGTCAGATAACGATAAAACCAACGTGATCCCCCTGAGAGGGTTGCGGGGCATGATAGCCAACAACATGCGACGCAGCCTCGATGAGGCTGCGCAACTGACTCATCAGGCTGAATGCGAACTGGACGCTTTGCTGACCTACAAAAAAACGCTCGCAGAGAGAGGGACCAAGGTATCAATTGAGGACTTGTTGGCCGATTGCGTTGTGAGAACGTTGGCAAGGCACCCAGGACTGAATGGTCGCCTTGAGGATAAAGAGATACATCTCTACCGCAAGGTTCATTTAGGCTTCGCCATTGCCCTTCCTGGCGACAAGCTGATTGCGCCAGTGGTATTCGATGCAAATGAGAAGACCTTGACCGAAAGGGCTGACTCTCGAAGAAAACTGCTCGAGCGTGCAAGGGCTGGGAATCTGTCGGTACCCGAAATGACTGGGGGCACGTTCACCCTAAGCAATCTGGGGCGGTCCCGGGTGCGCTTCTTCACGCCCATCATCAATCTGCCGCAGTTGGCAATTCTGGGAATCGGTGAGGCATATACCAGGCCAGTCGAGGATTCAGACGGTCAGTGGGTTGTGCGCCGATTCATGGGGCTGTCGCTGACCTTTGATCATCGTGCTGTAGATGGCGGGCCGGCGGCGGAATTTCTCACTGACCTGTGTGGGGTGATTGAGCATGTTGGCGATTAAACACACCCTTGACGCAGGTCAGGAGATGACGCAAGGCAACTGTGCGTACAGTGCGCCCATGCCCATCCTCGACGGGCTGGCGCTCGAGCAACGGTTACTTGAGCAGGTCACTTCCGGGCAGAGCCGCTATGGCTATGCCATATGGAGAAGTCATCAGGCTCTGGTTGTACCTCGCAGTGCTACCCAAAGACCCGGCTTTGAGGACGCATCCAAATACTGTGAGTCTCAGGGCTGGCCGGTGGTCGTGCGTAGTACCGGTGGGGAGATGACGCCGCAGACGTCTGGATTCATCAACTTGTCGATGGTGGTTCGTAGCAACGGTGCTAAGACCGGCATTCGTGAAAGTTACGCACTGATATGCCAGCCGCTTATCCAATGGATGGCTGCGATGGGCATTCATGCATATTGCTCTCACGTCGATGGTGCGTTCTGCGACGGCGATTTCAACCTTGTGGTCAATGGCAAAAAAATTGCCGGAACCGCCCAGCGCCGCAAGCGCCTCAGGATTCCTGCACTAACCAGCCAGGAGGAGGACACAGCGATCCTGCTGCATGCCGTCATTCTGTGTGATGAGGGATTGGAACGGGTCTGGAGAATTTCCAATGAATTCTACAAAGCTTGCCAGCTTCCACCGTTCATTATTGGCGATCGTCATATTTGTATGTCTGCCATAACGAAGGAGCACGGTGAGCCTTTTATCACTAGAGCAATAAGAGACTTGGACAAGGTTGTACAACAACACATCTCCATGCTCTGAAGAGTTGATCAAATTGTCGTTCAACGGAACCGTTTGATCATAAAACCAAAGTAACCAGAAGGTAACCGGAGGGGTTATGAACAATGACAAAAAAACGGAAAACCACCCGAAAAATGCAAGCCCTCAACTGAGTCGCCGTGGCTTTATTGCAGGTTCTGGCGCTGCATTGGTCGGTGGTGCTGTGTTGATGTCCGGCACGGGACTATTTGCTGCGGATAGCAAAGCGGCGCGGAAAATCGGAGAGGAAAGCAACCGGACACTGCTGCGGATGGCGCGGGATATTTACCCCCACGACGATCTTGAAGATAAGTACTACCGGCAGGTAATGGTACCGCTTGCTCAGAAAGCCGAGACCGACCCGAAGCTGATGGAGCTTCTAACCGTCGGGGTAGAGGCTCTGAATCAGGAGTCGAAAGCCCGATATGGCACAACATACCTCAACGTTGAAACAGAGGACGAGCGAGTTGTCGTGCTGAAAGCCATAGAGCCTTCTGCCTTTTTCCAGAAAATCAAAGGCGATCTCATGATGGGAATTTATAACAACCCTGAAATCTGGAAAAAGTTTGGGTTTGGTGGTTCGTCATGGGAGCACGGTGGCTATATCAACCGCGGTTATGACGAAATCGATTGGATTTGAGGGGGGCAGACAGATGGCTAAGTTTGATTTGAATGACGACAGTTTGGTGGTAATCATTGGCTCCGGTGCCGGTGGTGGCACCCTGGCTAATGAGTTGGCACAGAAAGGCATTCGTTCAGTTGTGCTGGAGGCTGGCAAGCGGTTCAAGATGTCAGATATCGAGAACGACGAGTGGAAGATGTTTGGCAAGATTTCCTGGCTGGATAAGCGGTACGTTGAAGGTCCTGCCCGATTAGCGAAAGACTTCCCGAATTTGCCTGCGTGGATCGTCAAGGGCGTTGGTGGCGCCACCGTGCATTGGGCCGGGGTTGCGATGCGGTTCCAGGAGCATGAGTTCAAGATGAAAACTACGAACGGTACCGTGCCGGGGGCGAATGTGTTGGACTGGCCGATTACTTTGCAAGAGCTGGAGCCCTACTATGAGAAAGCCGAGAAAAAGATGGGCGTCTGCGGTACCAAGGCCACCGGCATGCCTTTCCATGGTAAGAGCAGCCACTACAAAGTGGTTGCAGAGGGTGCGAAACGGATTGGCGCTCATTGCGAGCAGGCACACCTGGCAATCAATACCCAGCCTCGCGATGGGCGGCCTGCCTGTCAGGTTGCAGGCTTCTGCATGCAGGGCTGCCGTATCGGCGCAAAGTGGTCGACCATGTACACCGAAATTCCAAAAGCCGAGGCCACCGGAAACGTTGAGGTGCGCCCAGAGTCTATGGTGCTGCGCATTGAACATGACGCGAACGGTAAGGCTAATGGCGTGCTTTACGCCGATGCCAATGGCAATAAGCATCTGCAGAAGGCGCGTGTTGTGGCCGTCGCTGGCAACTCCATCGAGTCCCCGCGGTTGCTACTCAATTCGGCTTCCAACATGTTTCCAAATGGATTGGCAAACTCTTCAGGTCAGGTTGGCCAGAACTACATGACCCATACAACTGGCGGCGTTTACGCGGAATTTGAAAAGCCCGTCCATATGTATAAGAGCACGGTTGTGCCTGGAGTTGTTACAGAGTGGCAAGATAACGACCCTACGCGTGGACATCTAGCAGGTTACGAACTGGAGATCCTGCATCTGGGCCTGCCGTTCATGTCTGCGTTCATGAACCCTGGCAAGAGCGGCTGGGGCCGGGAATTGGCTGAGTCACTGGAGAATTATGACCACATGGCGGGATTCTGGATCTGCGGTGAAGATATGCCTGTGGAATCCAACAACATCACTCTGCACCCGACAGAAAAGGATCAGTACGGACTGCCGGTGCCAGTTGTTTATAAAACCGACCACATCAATGATACCCGAATGCGTAATCACGCTTATGCGCGCTCCAAGGAGCTGTTTGAGTCGGTGGGTGCGTTCAAAGTGAATGATCTGCCGCCTTATCCGGCCAGTCACAATATGGGGACTAATCGCATGAGTAAGCACGCCCGTGACGGTGTGGTCAATCGTTGGGGGCAAAGTCACGATATCGACAACCTGTTCGTCTCTGATGGCAGTCAGTTCACGACGAGCGGAACAGAGAATCCGACTCTGACGATCGTTGCTTTGACTATTCGGCAGGCAGATTATATTGCAGATCAGATGAAGAAAATGAATATATAAAAGTTGCATGCTTCTAATATCATTCTAATTACTGCATTGTTAATTAAAGCCCCGCAAATTTTGCGGGGCTTTTTTTGTTTTCAGATATACCTATTAATTTAAGGTTTACATTTTGTGTCATTGAGTTGGAACACTCTGTGTCGATAAATATCATGCAGCGGATATAACAAATAAAAGATATCAAAATACTGTTTCAATTCAGTTAATTGCATATTTAATTGTTTTGGCATTGATGTTGCTGTTAATGAAATTGAAAATTCGATTAGCGGTAAGTTTAAAAGAGGCTTATATGGAAAAATATATTTCATTATAAATTGCTGTTAAACAGTTGATTGTTAAAAATTTTAAATGGCGCGATACGGAATAAGCCGGCGCGCTCTCTGCCTAAAACAATAAGCAGGAGTAAAAAATGAAAATTAACAAAATGTCTAGAATAAGCCACAATATCCACCGTCCGTTGACATCGCTCGCGGCAGTTGGACTGTTGGGTGGCTTGGCAACTACCGCAATTGCTGACGTTCAAATTGGCGAAGTCGCTAGTACTCAAATATCAATTTACGGCATTCTTGATGCGGGAATACTCTATCAAGATAACGTAACCACCAATGGCGGCAGGAAGCTAGGCGTGGAAACCAGCGGGCTTACCCCGACTATCCTCGGCTTCAAAGGATCGCGCACTCTGGATAACGGTTGGAACGCCTTCTTCAATTTGGAAGCCCACTTCGACCTTGATACCGGTATGTTCCACGGTTCCGGTGATGCGGAAACCGATGCTGATGACGGCAGCGGCCGGCTCCTCTTCCGGCGCCAGGCCAATGTGGGTCTTTCTGGTGACTGGGGTACGGCTATCATCGGCCGTCAGTATGGTCCCGCCGTGTTAGCCCATCTTGGAACCGAACCACGTGCATTCAAAGAACAGTTTTCGAATACTTATGCATGGGCCTACAGCCAACTGTTTACCACAGTAAACGATTCGGCGGGCCAAGCGGGCAGGAACGCGAACAATGATGTCGGTTTCTTCTTCAAAAACGCGGTGCAATATCGCAATAACCTGGCTGGTGTTGACTTCGGGATTCTCTATTCTTTTGGGGGGCAGGAAGGCTCTACAGCCGAGGGAGATGTTGTATCTATTGGTGCCGCCTACACTGCCGGGCCCCTTACGCTATCCGGCTCTTACCAGAATATGCGTGACCAACAAACCTCTGAAGACCTGGTTACAAGCTGGGCTTCAGGGGCAGCATACAACGTGGCTGACTGGACCTTTAAGGTCAATTTCATCAATACTGAAAACAAAGATGCGACCGGCGCTGAAGTGCTGGACCTGGACGCTCTGAGTTTTGGTGTTGATTGGAAGTGGAGCCCCAAAAACAGTGCCACAGTTGCTTATTACATCAACGAAGACAATGCGCCAATCACCAGCCCCGAAAGCAAGTCATTGGTTGTCAGCAACGATTATAACCTTTCTGATTCAACTAGCCTTTACGCCCAAATGGCGTATGTCGATGCCGATGACATGGGGGTTGTTTCTCAGTATGCCACTTCGATTGTCGCGAATCCGGCCCCGGTCAATGACAAGACTACACTAGTCAATGTTGGTGTGAATTTCGCGTTTTAACACCCGCCGGATTATAGTTCAGATCGAGTCAACCCATAGCTCGCCCTACCCGGTACAATCGTGCCGGGTTTTTATATAAAGAAAGCGAGGCTCCCTGTCTAGCTTTCTTGGGGCTCTAGCAGCAGTCCGTGCATTTTGATTTTTCGGTGCAGTGTTGATCGGCTTACCCCCAACGCCTTGGCGGCCCTGGTGACTATCCAGCGATTCTGCTCTAGTGTGGCAATGAGACGCTCCCTCTCAGAAGAGGAATAACTGGAACCCGGGTGGTCAGAATGTGCTTCTGGTAGGTCTGGGACAATGTCTGCGTCGCACGGCTTAAAAACTTCATCTGGCAGGTCATCAAGCTGTATCCGCTCGCCATCGCTCATACAGACCGCATACTGGAGAACATTTTTTAACTGTCGGATGTTACCCGGCCACGGGTAATTGGTCAGAGCCTCTTCCGCTCGTGGTGAGAGGGAGATTGGGGCGTCCCCTGGCTTGAGCCCGTCCAGAATCTTGTGAACCAGATGGCGCTTGTCATCCCTATCCTTCAGGGAAGGCAGCGCAACCTTGAACATACTGATCCGGTAATAGAGATCCTTTCGGAAATCTCCTTTACTCACATAATGTTCCAGGTCTCTGTGGGTGGCGCAGATCACGTTGATATCAACGGGAACAGGTTTCACCTCGCCGAGGGGTACTATTTCGCTTTCTGCGAGTACACGTAACAGCCTCGCTTGCAGTTCCGTTGGCATGTCGCCGATTTCGTCCAGAAATAAGGTGCCGCCATTACTCGCTTCAATCTTGCCGATCTTGCCGGATTTCAGCCCTCCGGTGAACGTTCCGGCTCCGTATCCAAAAAGCTCACTTTCAATGAGCGACTCTGGAATGGCAGCGCAGTTTACGGTGACAAAGGGCTTATTCTTGCGATCGCTGGCGTCATGAATGGCTCTTGCCCAGACCTCTTTGCCGGTGCCCGTCTCGCCCTGTAGTAAGACGCTGAGGCCTTTATCAATGATGCGAGTGCATCGCTTGGCCTGCTGAAGTAACGCCGGATCCTCTCCTGCCGCTTCAAACAGTTTCTGGTGGCTGGTGTTTAGTGCCGACCTGGCTGGCGGTAGCGAAGGCGAATGAAGGATTGAGGGCTGTCTGGGTTGGCTTTGAAGCGGCGTCGCATTCAGTGCCATCTGATACTGGTATTCCTGCCCATTCATCAGGAACCGATGGATCAAGGGGGAGGCCTCGGTCAGCTTGTCAATGCTGATGTTGAAAGCGTCCTTGAAGTTCTTCCCAACAAGGTCGTACCGGTTTCGGCAATTGAGCTGAAGTAGCGCTGGGGTCGTTGCAGCGACAATCGTGCCCGCCTCGTTGAAAGCAATCAGCGATGTGGTAGCGTGGAAGGAGTCGGTGAGACTCACAACATACTGGCTCCTGTAGGCTTTCCGGAAAATGAGTGCCTCAATTTCGTCAGCGGTTTCTGTGACGAAGTTGAGGGCGAGCGCCTGGGTCATTCGATTTCCACTGGCAAAAGTGGACATGTCCAGTGCCCCCAGGACGGCACCGTCCGCGCCGATGAGTGGTGCAGCTGAGCAACTGAAGGAATGAAGGGTTTTGCTGTAGTGGTCGCTCGCGTCTACTGTGACCGGGCGATTTTCTTCAAGACAGGTACCCAATCCATTTGTGCCAACAATAGCTTCCTGCCAGAGTGTTCCCAGGCGAATACCTTTGGACTGCAGTTCGAGGGCGAGGTCTGAATCGGTAAATGTTTTGACGGTAGCGCCTTCGGCATCGCTGATCAGAACGCTGTAGCCACTCTGTTTTGCAATTCGGCGGACCCGCTCTAGAATCGGCGCCGAGTCGAACAACAATTGTTCGAGAGGTTCCCGTTTTTCCCGGATCTCGTTTTCGGTAAGGGTATGAAGTTCAACCTTTCGCTGAGGAGAGATTCTGTGTTTGTCTTTGCAGCGTTCCCAAGACGTCTTGATGTAGCTTGCATTGGCTCGCTCGTCGAGGAAGGGGTCTTGACTGGATGAACTGCCAGATTTGCGAGTGTGGCGCATATTCTCCTCCTCACTAGCACCATGGCCATTGCTCATCAGGTCATGGTTTGATTATTGTTATCTTCTCCGATCAGACCCTTCTGCCGAGCAATTTTAGTGGGAATGCAGCTCAAGCTCATATTCCGGAATACTCTAGCCCTCCCTGGTCGTGGTTCCCAATTGGTCGGCAGTGAGGCACTGTCGAACGTGCTGGATTTCATTATTGCATCCGTAAAGTACAGCTCATATAGATGTGAAAGTCAATTAAATTGGTCAGGATCTGGCCACATGCACAGCGTTACCAAGGGTGTCGTTTCATTTTCGGCTCAACTCGATAAGTTGCGAAAAAAAGAGCGCGGGAGCCGCGCTCAAAAGCCCTGAGTGGCAGCAACAAACCAGAACTCAGGGAGATCCCACACTGAAGGCGGAGACAAGGCTGAAAGCCAGCAAATTCGGGGCCAATCATAGATTTTCCAGGGCAGGCTGTCGGTTGTCCGGTTGGGCCTGCATATTGCCGCCGGGTAAATCCGCAGTGTTCGCTACAGACTGTTGATTCCTACGAGTCAGACTGTCGCATGACTGAGTAGATTGTTTGCCTGACCCGCCGTGATGATCGGGGTGAATGTTCAGACTGGAATCGTGACAAGCCTTAGCCTAAAGCTTGTCAGAACGGTCAGTGGCGCAAGGCGGCGGCCGATATTTTGAATGCAGTTGGCAGGACTCGCAGCGGACTTAAAGCTCAGCGATTTCCCGTGGCATGAAGCTTGAATGGATTAGCGATGGCGGCATTCCGGAGGATGCTTTGAAGGGGGGCAGCGTAGTTTGGTATGCCAGCCGATTCGGTGGGCAATGCTCAGATCCGAACGAATTCAAGGGCGTGTTTAACCACCTCGGATCGATGCGCTCCAGTCGAGACTTCTCTTGGGAGGAAGAAACATGCTCAATCAACTCAATGCCCAACACCATTGTGAGAGCCTCCAGCAGGAATTGCCCACGATGCCGGACCTTGACTTCGGACGGGCGAAAGCCGGGGGCCGGCCCTCTTTCAAGATTCTGGTCGCTGACGGCCATCCCATTTTCCGATATGCCATGCGATCGGTTTTTGCTGCCGTCCCCGCCTCCTGTGAGATTGTTGAGGCTTCCTGTTTCGGCGCCGTCACGGACATAGTAAGCAAGGACGATGCTCTGGGTCTTGTGATGCTGGATCTGGACATGCCCGGCATGTGTGGGCTCGGTGGTCTGACTGGTTTGCATGTCAAGGCCCCGGGCCTGCCGGTCATACTCATGTCCGCGAAGGAAAACAGACAGGTCGCGCTGCAAGCGATCAAGCACGGGGCGACAGGCTTTATCGCAAAATCTTCGTCACAGACACAGGTCATCAAAGCTGTCCACAGAGTGCTGACCGGTAAGGTCTGTCCTTTCGTGAGTCTCGGTGCCCGTGACAGGCAGGTGACGCCAGACTTTCCTTCAAACGGAACTCGAGTGGGAATTGAGCCAGAAAGGTTACGGTCATTGACTCGGCGGCAGCTGCTGGTTCTGGACAGAATGGCTGCGGGTGAATCGAACAGGCAGATTGCGTATCGGTTGGACTTGGCCGAAACAACGATAAAGGGGCACGTTTCGGCGATCCTGCGAAAATTGCGTGTTACCAATCGGGTACAGGCCATTCTGGCCACCAAGTATCTCGCGGATGTTTAAATTCCCTGAGACCAGACTCTTCGGCCACTAGGTGTCCGGGCACTAGGTGAGTGCATCAAATATACTACTCCTGTCAGATCGGCCATCGCCGTAACACATTGCGAACAGAACCAAAGCTGCCGGGGCAGCATTGGATTGAACTACCGGACGCCTGATCTGTGGCCTGTGCCTCTCACTCGCCTGTGGTTTTGTTTATAATGCCCCGCCATTAAACGAACCACAGGGAGTGGAACCCATGCCATGGAGGCAGGCCGCCGTTTTCGCATTTCTCGTAATCCCCTCCGTTTCAGCAGCAGAAGTGTACACCTGGATAGACGAGCAGGGCGTTGCCCATTTCACTGACATAAAGCCCAGCGAACGCGAGCACGAACATGTGGAACTGAGGCGCCCCTCATTGATTCCCATGCGGGAGAACATTACCCGGGGCAAGCGGGTGAGCACCATCAACGAGCAGGTTAATCGCAGCCTGGAATCCGGTAACGGGGCCGAGCGGGCATCATCTGAAAAACAGCGGGCGCGGGAGCGCGAACGCAAGAACGCCCGGTGCGCGGGTTACCGGCAGAAGCTGGACCGAATCCAGCAGCAGCTGCGAGCCGGTTACTCCAACGACCAGGGCAACCGCCTGCGGCGGCAGCGCCGGGAAGTCAGTCAGAAACTATCGCGGGAATGCATGCTCGGCTGAGCGTCACAATGCGGCTAGGCCGCTTCAGGTAGTGAAGGTGGTTGCGATCAGGTACGCCGTGTAGCCAACAAAGCAGGCCAGCAGCAAACCGCCTTCAATGCGATTGATCCGCCCCGGGCCCCGGAAACCATAGCCCAGCACGAAAAGTGACAGGGTCAGTGCCGCCATCACGGCGATATCCCGGCTGAATACCTCCGGCGCCACCGCCATCGGGCTGATGGTGCCAGCGATGCCCACAACTGCCAGAGTGTTGAACAGGTTGGAGCCCAGAATATTACCCAGGGCAATGTCATGCTCTCCCTTGCGGGCCGCAATAACAGAGGATGCCAGCTCGGGAAGGGACGTACCCACCGCCACAATGGTCAGGCCGATGATCAGGTCGCTCACCCCAAAGCCGTGGGCAATCTCAACCGCGCCCCACACCAGAATCCTTGAACTGACAATCAGTACTAGCAGGCCGACAATCAGCCACAGTACCGCGTTGCGAAGCGGCATGGAGCGATGGCTCATCTCCTCGGCAATTTCCGCGCCCAGAGCATCGGACTTCCGGGTCATGCCCTGGCGGATTGACCAGGCCATCAACAGGAAAAATACACCCAGCAGCACCAGGGCATCCATCAGGGTCAGCTCTCCGTCCCACAACTGCCAGGCGGCCAGTGCTGTTACCACCGTAAGGATTGGCAGCTCCTTGCGCATCACCTGGGAGTGAACCGCAATCGGGCTGATCAGGGCGGTGATGCCCAGAATCAGCGCAATATTGGTGATGTTGGAACCGTAGGCGTTTCCCAGTGCCAGGCCCGGGTTGCCCTGGGTCGCTGCCAGTGCTGACACCACCATTTCCGGCGCTGAGGTGCCGAAGCCAACCACGACCATGCCGATGAGCAACGGCGGCATACCGAAATGTTCTGCCGTTACCGCAGAGCCTTCGACGAATTTCCCGGCGCTCCATACCAACAGGGCAAGACCGAAAGCAATTGCCAGAAGCGAAAGAAGCATGGTGGTTTCCTGAATGCGTGTTGCTGGGGGCGGCGGCACAAATGATGCGAACCAGTCTGGTTCCCGCGAATACTAAACGCAAATCTACGCGTTGTTATCTCAGCAGATGTGCGGATAGGTAGTAGTGGCAATATCTGGCTCATGCGGAGTTGATTCTGATCACTTTCCATACTGCCTTCGAGGTTCATACTTGGAATGATGGACAGCACCATCAGTAAGCCACTATGGACAGGAGACGCCACGTGACTGATGAAAACCTCCCCTCATCGAACCCTGAAGAAGATCTGGCAACACGATTTCCTACCGCCTACACCATCCTGTTCCTGCTGATCATTCTGGTCGCAGCGTTAACCTGGATTATTCCAGCGGGGCAGTATGATCGCTCAATGAACGAAGAAGTAGGGCGGGAAGTTGCCGTACCCGGCACCTATCAGACCGTCGACCCGAACCCGCAGGGCTTTGTTGATGTGATGCTGGCGCCCACAGCGGGCTTTTACGACCCGGACAGCTATGCTGCCAATGCCATTGATGTGGCCCTGTTCATCCTTTTTCTCGGGGGATTTCTGGGGGTGATGAACGCCACCGGTGCCATCGACACGGGCATCCGCAGTGCCATGCATCGACTGGAAGGGCGAGAGATATGGATGATTCCGATACTCATGACGTTGTTCGCACTCGGGGGTACCACCTACGGCATGGCAGAGGAGACCCTGGCTTTCTATGCCATTCTGATTCCGGTGATCATCTCGGCAGGGTATGACGCTGTTACCGGGGTCGCCATCATTCTGGTGGGTGCCGGTATCGGCGTACTGGGATCGACTATCAACCCCTTTGCAACCGTGATTGCGGCCAACGCCGCTGAAATTCCTTTTACTGACGGCATTGTGCTGCGATTTGTGCTTCTTGTGGGAGGCCTCATTATCTGTGCGGCTTACGTTATGCGCTACGCCCACCGGGTCAAGGCGGATCCGTCCCGCTCAGTGGTTGCCAAACAGAGGGATGCGCATCGCAAGCTTTTCCTCAAGGGCCATGATGAGCTGGAAGATTTCGAACTCACCGGTACCCAGAAAATTGCCCTGATCATATTCGCGCTCACCTTCATCGTGATGATCTGGGGAGTGTCTTCCCAGGGCTGGTGGATGGCCAGAATGGGAGCCCTGTTCTTTGGTGCTGCCATTGTGATCGGCATCATCGCCCGCTTGGGCGAGAAAAAGCTGACCAGCAGCTTTGTTGACGGCGCGCGGGATCTGCTCGGCGTGGCCCTGGTCGTCGGACTTGCCCGGGGCATTGTGGTGATCATGGAGCAGGGCATGATTGCCGATACCATTCTGCACAGTGCGGAAACCACCCTGGGAGGATTGCCGGAACTGGCCTTTATCAACCTCATGTTCTGGATCGAGGTGGGTATGAGCTTCTTCGTGCCCTCTTCATCCGGCCTGGCGGTACTCTCCATGCCGATCCTTGCGCCGCTGGCGGACTTTGCCAACGTGGGGCGTGACCTGGTGGTGACCGCCTATCAGTCAGCCAACGGCCTGGTAAACCTGATTAACCCGACCTTTGCCGTGGTGGTTGGCGGCCTCGCTATAGGCCGTGTTTCTTACGACCGCTGGTTGGCATTCATCTGGCCCCTGTTACTGATTCTCACTGTTTTCATCAGTGTGGTGATCAGTATCGGCGCTTTTCTGTAATCCAGAGCAAAGGAACATGCGACATGGCTGAACAAACACTTGGAGTTCACTCCGAAACCGGTACCCTGCGGCAGGTCATCGTCTGCCGCCCGGGACTGGCCCACCGCAGGCTGACTCCCACTAACTGCGATGCTTTGCTGTTTGACGACGTATTCTGGGTCAAGCAGGCCCAGAAAGACCACGACGTCTTCGCGGGGATCATGCGCGCCCGGGGCGTAGACGTGCTTGACGTTAACGAACTGCTGGCAGAAACCCTTGATATCCCCGAAGCACGGGCCTGGATTCTGGACAACCGGATTACCTGGAACCATATCGGGGTTGGCATGGTGTCTGATCTACGTGCCTGGATGGACGAGCTTCCCGGCCAGGTCCTGGCAGAGTTCCTGATCGGCGGACTGGAAGTCGGTGATCTGCCTTTCGATCCGTCAGGGCTGTTTGGCAATCATCTGGGGTATCACGGCTTCGTGCTGCCGCCGCTACCAAACTTCCTGTTCACCCGGGATAACAGCGCATGGATCTATGGCGGTGTCACCCTGAACCCGATGTACTGGGCCGCGCGAAAACCGGAAACGCTACTGATGAGCGCAATTTACCGGTTCCATCCGAAGTTCTCCGGCAAAGTCAATGTGCATTGGGGCAACCCTCTTGAAGACCACGCCCTGGCGACTCTGGAAGGGGGTGACGTGATGCCGGTGGGTAATGGCGTGGTGCTGGTTGGAATGGGGGAGCGGTCATCCCCGCAAGCCATCGGCCAGCTGGCCAGGGCGCTTTTTGCCAGTGGCGCTGCAGAGCGAGTGATCGCGTGCCAGATACCCAAAACCCGCTCGGCCATGCACCTGGATACGGTGTTTACCTTCTGTGGCGGCAATGTGGTGACCAGCTTCAAGGAAGTGGCCGACCAAGTGGTGTGCTACGACCTTGGGCCGGGCAAGGACGGCAAGCACCTGTCGTTTCACCAGGATCCCCGCCCTTTGTTTGACGTTGTGGCGGAGGTGCTGGGTTATCCCTCTCTGGAAGTGGTCGCAACCGGTGGCGATACGCCCGCCGAGCGGGAGCGGGAACAATGGAACGATGGCAACAACGTGCTGGCACTGAGCCCGGGTGTCGTCATTGGTTATGACCGCAATGACGACACCAATGCCGCCCTGGAAGCTGCGGGCATAGAGGTTCTCGCCATCCCTGGTGCGGAACTTGGCCGGGGCCGGGGCGGTGGGCGCTGCATGAGCTGCCCGACAATAAGAGACGCAGTCTGACAAGGAAGGAGCAGAACCATGGCTTTCAATCTCAAGAACCGGAATTTCCTGACCCTGCGGGACTTTACGCCGCGGGAAATCAGTTTTTTGCTCAAGCTTTCCGCCGACCTGAAAACCGCCAAGTACGTCGGTACCGAAGTGCCAAAGCTGCAGGGCAAAGACATTGCGCTGATCTTTGAAAAGAACTCCACCCGAACCAGAGTGGGGTTTGAGGTTGCGGCGTTCGACCAGGGTGCCCGGGTCACCTATCTGGGGCCGACCGGCACCCATATCGGCCACAAGGAGTCGGTGAAGGATACCGCCCGGGTGCTTGGCCGCGTTTACGATGCCATCGAATACCGGGGCTTTGGCCAGGCTGTGGTCGAAGAACTGGCGCAATACGCCGGCGTGCCCGTTTACAACGGGCTGACCAACGAATTCCATCCCACTCAGATACTGGCGGATTTCCTGACCATGCAGGAGAACGTGGAAAAGCCGCTGCGGGATGTGGCCTTTGTGTTCATCGGGGACGCTGCCAATAACATGGGTGACAGCCTGCTGATCGGCGGCGCCAAAATGGGAATGGACGTACGCCTGTGTGCGCCCAAAGCCTGCTGGCCCAGCGACGCGATTCAGAAGGAAGCGCAGACCCTTGCCACCGGTACCGGCGCCCGGATTATGATCACGGAAGACACTGATGCTGCGGTTGCGGGTGTGGATTTTGTCTACACTGACGTGTGGGTGTCCATGGGCGAGCCCAAGGAGAAGTGGGCAGAGCGGATCAAACTGTTGCAGCCCTACCAGGTCAATGCTGCCCTGATGGAGAAAACCGGCAACCCCCGCGCCAGGTTCATGCATTGCCTCCCGGCCTTCCATAACACCGAAACAACGGCGGGCAAGGAAATACAGTCGGAGTTTGGCATCGACGCCATGGAGGTCACCGACGAGGTGTTCGAAAGTCCTGCTTCCATCGTGTTTGATCAGGCGGAAAACCGGATGCACACCATCAAGGCGGTGCTCGTTGCCACTCTTGGAAACTAGATAAGGAGATCGACATGCTTGTGGTAGCAGCACTGGGCGGCAATGCCCTGTTACGGCGCGGTGAGCCCCTGACCGCCGAGGCCCAGCGCACCAACGTGAAAATCGCCGCAGAATCACTGGCCGAAATTGTCCGGGCAGGTCACCAGCTGGTCGTCACCCATGGCAACGGCCCCCAGGTAGGCCTGCTGGCACTGCAGGGCGCTGCCTACAAACCTGACGAGGCCTATCCGCTGGACGTACTGGGCGCGGAAACAGAAGGCATGATTGGCTATATCATCGAGCAGGAGCTGGAGAATGCCCTGGATCATGACCGGCCAGTGGCAACCCTGCTGACCCAGGTTCTGGTGGACAAGGACGACCCCGCCTTCAAAAAACCCACGAAATTTGTCGGGCCGGTGTATGACAAGGAAGAGGCCGAGACCAAAGCCGAAGCCGCCGGCTGGCACATCGCCCGGGATGGTGACAAGTGGCGGCGGGTGGTACCTTCGCCCAAGCCCTTGGAGATACCCGATATGCGGGTGCTGCAACTGCTGCTGGAGCAGGGTGTTGTGGTGGTCTGCGCAGGAGGGGGCGGTATCCCCATTCTTCGCCGGGATGACGGCAGCATGATTGGCATCGAAGCGGTTATCGACAAGGATGCCGCCAGTGCATTACTGGCTAGCCAGTTGGGTGCCGATGCCCTACTTCTTCTCACCGATGTGGACGCCATCTATCGCGATTTTGGCAAGGACACCGCCACACCCATCCATGAGCTGACCCTTGATGAAGCCCGCAAGCTGGACCTGCCAGCCGGCTCCATGGGGCCCAAAATGGCTGCCGCCGGCAACTTCGCCGAAAGCGGTGGTATCAGTGGCATTGGTAAGCTGGAGGATGCGCTGGCGATTCTTGAGCGCAGGGCAGGTACCTGTGTTGTGAGGTAGGGCGTGGTATAATCACCTTGGTAATGTACAGCCAACCAGGGAGATATCCACTATGGCGAAGAAGCGGGCGAAGCCCACACAACACAGCGCTATTCAGCGCGAACTGAAAACCCCGAAGTACCAGATGCGGGTGGTGGAAGACAAAAGCAAGTACAAGCGCAAGCGTGATAAAACCGTACGAATCGAGGATTTCCGCAAGGCTGCCTGAAGGGCTGTTTTACGGAAGTCTTCGGTTTGATCAATACCCGGTTGACTCTTTGGTGGGCCATGGTGGCTGCACTCAAGAAATAGAACCGCACTGATTGCCGTTCCTCCAGCGCCAGCGCCCGCTCAGTCCCACATGAGCCGAATATGGGTAATATTCGGCTCATAGGCCAGCCCAGGACGACTAGGGCTGGGCAACCTTCGGAGGTGGAAGTGAGCCCCGACAGGCCATTAGAAGATGTTCCATGCGCTCTTTAGACGGTTAACGGTGTGGCTCCACTTCGGCGTCGTCGGTTTGCAAACTGTATTCTGGTTTCCGAAAAGGCCGACTTCGCTAAATGCACTCTCCTTGGGAACGGTGTGCAACCAGCGAACGGGAACAAGATATTCTGCTGCTTCGTCGTCCACGTCATGGACCAAGTGGGCGTAGGGCCCACTGGTATCCATCTCTGGGATGGTTTTCAGTCCGTCGGGTGTCTCGAACCGGTGTTGGTCGGCCCGTTCCCGTTCACCTGTGACAATGCCGACACCCACGTAACCGGTTTTGGGGATATTGACCCAAAACCGATCGCCCTCAGACAGCATTGAGAGGGTTTTGGAGTACCAGTCCGCACCTCCGCCAGCAATGAAGCCAAGCTCGCGTGCCAGTTCCCATGGCCGGTTGTCGCCGAAAGAGACATAGAACTCGCCATTCCAGGGTTCCTTCTTGCCTTTGGTTACAGCGCGTTCCTGGTTTTCATCCGGATCAATCATCCAGGCGCGGCTCAAATACTGCTGTCCATTGTCCTCAAAGGCGGCGAAAAAGAGTGCATTGATGGATATCTGAGCATACTCGTTTAGGTAGTTGATGATACGTTCTGAACTGGCGTCGAGGGAGGTCGCGACCACGACCATTTGATGGCTGTCATTGATAGTGATATCCGAGAGTGGTGTTCGGAACTTCGTTGCGAAAGCCTCGTCGAGCGTCTGGTGTTCCAGTTTGTAGGTTTGGGCAAAATTAAGGTAGATATCTACTATGTCGGAATCAGATAGATTAGCTACCCATGACGCATAGTCAACGGTTTGTGCCACCACATCGCGGGGTGTTTTATTGCGCTTTAGTTCAACGATGATGACGGAACCATTGGCATCCATCGCGAGCAGGTCGATGAGTTTGTCGTAGCTGGTGCGCACCTGTCGGCCGATGAGTAGCCAATCGGCATTCAGGATTGAGATATCCTTCATAACCTGGTCTTCAAGCAGAGCCTCGTCTGCCAGGGCTGCCGGTTTTAGTTTTTTCGGCTGGTCGCCGCCAATACGCCAGATGCCTTGTTCGATTGCCATAACTTGCCTTTTGACACTGTCAGGATTTTGCGAGGTTTATTTTTTGTGTTTTGTGGTAAACCACACTTGAGAATTCTATCTCTCACGTCTAATATTCATCGCAACACGGCCCCAATCGGTGGATCCGCTTTGCGGTGAAGCTGCTGCGGGGTTTTTTATTGCCTGCTTTTCGGGAAACACTCCCAATCTCCCCACTCGTCCGCTACGCCAAAAGCACCCCAGCCAATTCCCAGCGATTCGTTTTCCGGGAACTCCGCGAGTAAATCAGAGAACCTTTGCCACCAGCTTGAAGCCGGATTGATGGCGCTTAGCAGCTTCTGGCAGATGCATAGCAACAGGAATGGCCGCGCCGGAATGTGCTCATTCCCCGGTTTCCAAGCGCTATTAAGGTCCGGGACTACACCTTCGGGTGGTTTTTTGGGCTGGTCAATGACGTTGCGATTCCAGAGACGACTATGATGAGCGCACACGTTTCTAAGGTAATTCAGACTCCGTAGCCATGAGGCTAAGGTTCGGCCATTCTCAACGCCGTATTTGTTGGCGATGGCATCCTGGTCGTCCAGGCGCATGCCATCATAAAGCTCCGACAAAGTGTTAAAATCCCAAACCTCACAGGCAATCCAAATGGGTAGAGGGTGCCCGTACTTGTTCTTGTTGTGCTTGATGAAGTCTTCTTTAGAGCGGGCGATTTGAGTTGCCTGCTTCTTCATCCAGTCGACATGCCGAGGCAGGCCAGTCGTGCTGTCGGCATCTTTGGCGAAACCTTCGAATAGCAATTCAGGGTTCAGGTAGGCAAAGGGATCATACTTGCCGAGTGTATGAGCGATATCGACCCGCAAAGCAACCTCAATGCGCTCCAGAGCGTCCAGTACGAGCAAACGGAGTTTCTTGTCGAACACGTAGAGGTGTACGGCGGCCTCAAACGAGGAACCCGGTTTAAAGGTGTCCAGAACGGTGCTGGTAGCCCTTGTCTTTTTGCCTTTCCGGATGCCCTTCCCGATGGGGCAGAACAGGCCAGAACGTTCTCGAAACGGGTGCCAGTAGCCGCTAAGGCGGTAATATCCGATGCGCTCCAGGTACTCCAGTGCCTTTGGTTCGTCCGTGACAGCAAGGCCTCTGCTTTTCAGTTTTTCGAGCTGCTCTTGGTAGCTGAGCCATGGCTTCTGGTACACGCGGGCCTTCCTTTCCTCGTTAAGTGAGTGCTTTCTCTACAACCGCCTCGGCCAACTGGCAGCGGGTTTCGCCGGCCTGGTTGAGGCGTTCCTTGAGTTGGTCGCAGAGGGCCATGAGTTCATCGACTTTTTGGACGATGCGGTCTTGCTCTTCTGCAGATGGTAAGGCAACCGGCATTTTCTTCAAGATTCCGTGATTCAAGTTCGTCATGGTCGTTCCGACGGAATTGCCGGTTAGATAATCTCTAACGGTGTCCGTTGAAAACAGCAGCAGGATGAACTGCCTGTTAATGGCGGGGTGAAACCGCAGTACGAAACTGCCTGTGCCACATAGCCATCCAGTCTCTCTATCTGTTACTACTGCGCAACGCCCAACCTCACCTCGTCTGGCCATCACGATGTCACCCTTGGCCAGTTGATAGCTGGATAGTTCCTCGGCTTTAGTCGGGGTGACACTGACGGATGAATCTTCTTTGATGTGACCCTTGACCATGTGAGATGGATTAATCAAAGGAATCCCACCTACAACATAGTCATGCTTGTGAATCATTGAGCCAAATGGTCCGGTCGATATTTCATCAGCAATATCCTGGAAGTAAGCCCAGGCCCAGTGTGCAGGCGCGGTGTAACTGTGCTGTGTATTGTCCAGTTGAGTTAGTGCTCTTGGCTGCTTGATTCTTTTCTCGCCTGCAAGCGCCGTTTTTCTTGCATGGATTTCGGTTAGCAAGTCGATGGCAGGCTCATCCCCCGAACCCTTCTCGACTAACCGCCCCATCGCTGCCAGTTGCAGGATGGTTTGCTTTAGCTTGTCGATGCTCTGCTTGGTGGAGAACAGGGTGTCGAAGTGGGCGGCGAGGCGGGTCCAGTTGTCGGCCAGTTCGGTGGCGTTTTCGGATTGGGTGAGGGTGCCGAGCAGGGTGTCCACGAGGGTTTCGTGAGCTTCGAGCTGGTCGCTGGTTTGCTGTTCCAGTCGGTCGCAGAGGGCCATGAGTTCATCGACTTTTTGGACAATTCGCTTCTGCTCGGCGAAAGGGGCCAGCGGTATGCAAATAGACTCCCATTTTGAACGGTTAATAATGGGAGTTGCAGAACCGGTGGCATTTTCACGGATAGCCTTTTGAAAAAACTTAGCGCTTATCGCAAAAAATAGGTAATCGGATTCAACAAGAATCGGTCGAATTTTGTTCAGCTGCTGATTGAATCCGCACCGCTCGCTCACTTTTGCCGTTTTCCCGATTGAACCTCCAATACAAACCGTCAGAATATCTCCAGGAAGCGCCTCCTCTGTATGCGCTGCCCCCTCCTCTGATAACGATTTTTCGGGTTTGGTAATCTTTCCCCTAACTGTGACTTGTCCCGGACCGATAAATGGAATATCGCCAGAAAAAAAACTCGCATTCTTAGTGCTTGGGGTTTTTCCTGTAGAAGTTAAGCCGGTTTCCCGAAGAGGCACCCAAGCCCAGGTAGAAGGAACCTGAAATGGCTGCGGAATTGGTGTTTCGTTCTTTGGAGGCTGTGGAGTCCCACGCTTTCCGTTTCCGGTATTTGCCTTCTGAGTTGCTATGCGCTCAATGAGTTGTTCCGCAGGCTCATCCCCCGCATGCTGTTCCGTCAGCTTGCCTCGCAAGGCTAGCTCTAGGATTAACTCCCGCAGCTTCTCAACCCCAGTCAGCTCAACCTTGCCATTACTCCCCCGGCCACTGCTGGATCTCTTCGTAACCGCACCGGTCCACAAATCTAGGTGCTTGGTAATCAGCTCCTGTGCACTCACGCTGCACCTCCGTCGGTGTTCTCAGTGCTGTTGTGAGAAAGCGCATCGGCCAGAATGTCCCGCAGCTGGTGGCGGATTTCCTGGATTTCGGCCTGTTGCTGTTCGTATTTGGCCAGCAGTTCGTCCGGGTCGTGGCTGACCTGTTCACCCTCATGAGGGTTCTTGATGTCCAGGTTGTAGTTGCGGGCCTTGATGTCGTCGATGGACACTTTCCAGGCCTGCTCGGTTTCCTCGCGGCTGGCGAAGCCGTCGGCTTCGCTGCCCCACCAGTCGATTTCGGTCTGGAATTCGGCAAAGCGCATAGGCTTGGTTTTGTTGTAGCTCTTCACGCCCTCTGGATAGGGATGCTCGTAGTACCACACGTTCTCCGTGGGCTTGCCTTTGGTGAAGAACAGCAGGTTGGTCTTGATGCCGGTGTAAGGGTTAAATACACCGTTGGGCAGGCGCACGATGGTGTGCAGGTTACACTCTTCCAGCAGCTTTTCCTTGAGGCGGGTTTTCATGCCTTCGCCGAACAGGAAGCCGTCTGGCAGCACGACGGCGGCACGGCCACCATCCCGTAGCAGGTGGATGAAGAGGGTCATGAACAGGTCGGCGGTTTCCCGGGTGCGGAAGGCGCTGGGGAAGTTGGTTTCGATTCCGTCCTCTTCCATGCCACCAAAGGGCGGGTTGGCCACGATAACGTCCACCCGCTCTTTCGGCCCCCAACTGATGAGCGGGCGGGCCAGGGTGTTATCGTGCTTAATCTGGTCCGGCACTTCGATGCCGTGCAGAATCAGGTTGGTTGTGGCCAGCAGGTGCGGCAGGGGCTTTTTCTCAACGCCGTGGACGCTCTTCTGCAGGGTTTGTTCATCCTTCGGCGTTTCCACGTAGTTCTTGCGCTTGTGCTCAATGGTGCACGTGAGAAAGCCGCCGGTGCCGCAGGCAGGGTCCATCACTTTCTCGTCCAGCTTCGGGTCTACCCGGTTGACCATGAACTCGGTCACGGCCCGTGGTGTATAGAACTCACCGGCATTGCCGGCGCTCTGCAGGTCTTTGAGGATTTGTTCATACATATCGCCGAGTTCGTGACGCTCGGCGGATTTGTTGAAGTCGATGCCATCTTGCAGCTTGTTGATAACTTGGCGCATGAGCTGGCCGGACTTCATGTAGTTGTAGGCATCCTCGAACACGTTGCGGATAACTACGCCGCGGTAGTCGTCACCGGCAGGTTCCAGGTTCTGAAGGCCGGGGAACAGGGTGTTGTCGATGAAGTCTTTCAGTTCGTCGCCGGTCATGCCCTCCGGGTCGGCGGCCCAGTTTCGCCAGCGCAGGTGTCCCGGGATTGGAGATTTATAGTCATCGTAGAACAGTTCCCATTCCTGTTCCCGATCGTCGAAGATTTTCAGGAACAGCATCCAGACTAACTGACCGATGCGCTGGGCGTCGCCGTCTACGCCTACGTCTTTGCGCATGATGTCCTGGATGGATTTGATGGTGGTGCTGATAGCCATAAGTGTTCAGTTCCTGGGTGTCCGGAATAGGTGTTAAGTGGTCATTCGGATTATGAGGTTTGCCGGTACAGCTCGTCTTCCAGGTCTTTCACGGCTTTGGTGTAGCCGGGCTTGCCGCCAAAGGCCTGTAACAGCTCCATGGGCGCACCGAGCTGGCTGAAGGGGGCAATGGTAAGCACCTTCATGTCCTCGATGGGTTCGATACCGTCATCGGTGTACTTGTCCAGCAGGGCATCCAGAACCTGTTTGCTGGCCCCCTCGTATTTGCTGAAGTAATCCTGCTTGCGCACGTGTTCAGCGCGCTCCTTGCGGCTCATGGGCGGCTGGTCGTAAACGATGTGGCAGATGACATCGAAGGGGTCTGGCTCGGCGCCCAGCTTTTTGCTTACGTCCCTGATGAGGTCGTCCCAGATGACACCTTGCTCGGCTAGTTCTTCGATAATGGCCTGTTTTCGCTCGGCCTGGTTCCAGTGTTTGAGGAAGTCCGTAAGTGTTGCATATTGCTCTTTGACTTTCTTGCGGGTGAAGTCTTTCAGGCTCTCGGTGATGAGCTTGCCGTCCGGCCCCAGATACTGGACACGTTCAGCAATAACGGTCACTTCGACATCACCCACAACGTAACGAGTTCTGCCTCCACCCGTTCCGCCGCCCTCGCCAGGGCCGCCGGTATCACCGCCCGTCGGGTCGTCGGTTTCCCAGCCGGAGCCGGGCTCCACTTCATAGCCTTCTGGTTCCTCACCACATTCGTGCTCCAGATCTGTGGTAGGCGTTGTCTGTTCGTCATCGGGGTTAACCGGGTCTCCGGCGCCCGGTTCATAGACCTTCACCGGGTCGCCGTCGAAGGCCGGGTCTGCAAACAGCTCGGTGGCTTTCTTGAAGTCCAGGATGGTGAACCAGTGCTTGTTGTAATCGTCGTTGATGCGCGTGCCACGGCCGATAATCTGCTTGAACTCGGTCATGGACTGGATCCGCTGGTCCAGCACGATGAGTTTGCAGGTTTGCGCATCCACGCCCGTGGTCATCAGTTTGCTGGTGGTGGCAATCACCGGGTAACGCTCTTCCGGGTTGATGAAGTTGTCCAACTCCGCCTTGCCTTCCTGCTCATCGCCGGTAATGCGCATCACGTACTTGCGGTTCTCCTTCACGCGCTTCGGATTCAGGTTCACCAGGGCCTGGCGCATGCGTTCGGCGTGGTCGATGTCTTCGCAGAACACGATGGCTTTCTGGTACGGATCGGTCTGCTCCAGAAACTCAGTGACTTTCTGTGCCACCACTTCGGTGCGCTTCTCAAGAACCAGAGTGCGGTCGAAATCCTTCTGGTTGTATATGCGGTCGTCTATCAGCTCACCGTGCTTGTCTGTCTGGCCCTTGTTCGGGCGCCAGCCTTGCAGGTCGCGGTCCAGGTCGATGCGGACCACTTTGTACGGGGCCAGGAAGCCGTCTTCGATCCCCTGCTTCAAGGAGTAGGTGTAAACCGGCTCGCCGAAATAGTCGATGTTGGAGACTTCTTTGGTTTCCTTTGGTGTCGCGGTCAGGCCGATGTGAGCCGCCTCAGAGAAATATTCCAGAATCTGGCGCCAGGCAGAATCCACGGAGGCGCTGCCCCTGTGGCACTCGTCGATAACCACCAGGTCGAAAAAGTCGGGCGAGAACTGTTTGTAGATGTTCTGCTCTTCCTCGCTGCCGGTGATGGCCTGGTAAAGGGACAGGTAAATCTCGTATGACGGGTCCACCGTTCGGTTGGTGACCTTGGTCATGGCCTGGCCGAAGGGCTTGAAGTCGTTGTTCTTGGTCTGGTCCACCAGAATGTTACGGTCGGCCAGAAACAGAATTCGCTTCTTCTGCTTGGACTTCCACAGCCGCCAGATTATCTGAAAAGCGGTAAAGGTTTTGCCTGTGCCAGTGGCCATTACCAGCAGGATTCGGTTCTGGCCCCGTGCCACTGCTTCTACGGCGCGGTTGATGGCGACCGTTTGGTAGTAGCGTGGTGTTCGGCCACTGCCGTCGTCGTAGTACGGCTGTTCGACGGTTTGCCGGCCAGCCTGGGTGATGCCTTTGAACTGGCAGTAAAACTCCCAGAGCGTGTCTGGGGAGGGGAATTCATCCAGGCTCAGAGTGGATTCGGTTTTACCGAAAAGGCCGGTACGGTCGTGGAGCAGGAAGCCATCGCCATTGCTGCTGAAGACGAACGGTGCATCGAGGGCATCGCTGTAGGCCAGTGCCTGCTGCATACCGTCACCAAGGCTGTGATTGTTGTCCTTGGCCTCAATGATCGCGATGGGCATGTTCTTCTTGTAGCTCAGAACGTAGTCTGCCCGGCGGCGCTTGCCTCGGGTGTGCAGGCGGCCACGAACGATGATACGGCCAGCGGTGAACGATACTTCCTCCCTCACCTGGCTGTGCATGTTCCAGCCTGCTTTCTCCAAAGCGGGGTTGATGAACTTGCTGCAGATGTCCCGCTCTGTGAGCTTTTTCTTGTCCATGCGCCCGCCGCCGTTACTTCCTGTTTGCAACTATCTGAGTTGAAATAGTTTTGTCGCTTCAGGGTAGCTCAAATCGTCAGGTTTCAGAAGGACTGGTCAATTCTCAGGGTTTGCGGGAGATTTTGAGGGGTGCTCACGTATTTGGCAGCTGTGGAAGAACAATGTTTTTGGGATCTGAGTTTGATCTTGTAGAAGTCGGAGGAACCCTTTAACTGGTGTTTCGGAATTCTTGGGTTTTCCAGGATCTTCAGAAACTCCGCCTGGATAGTAGGGTTAAGCTTGTTCCACTCCTTGAGCGCTTTTTTCTTGAATTGCAGCTCGTAGCTCATCGATAGTCACCGGTACTGATTCGTCGTCCATACGCTTGCGTGCCTCCTGTAGAAGCCGGTAATCCTCGAGCTGCTCTTGCATCTGTTCGAATGTCTCGACAGGTACCATGTAGGCCCTGGGCTTGTTGTGACTCAGGATCACAATCGGTTCGCCATTAGCCTGGTTGAGCACCTCATTCGGATTAGCCTTCAACTCCGAAATGGTGGCTGCAAGCCTCGCAAAAAGGCTTCTCATGGTGGTTTCCTCATTGGTTTTTGAGCGGCTGTTCTGTTGTTTTTTTCCGCAGGCAGTCAGAGGCTAGTATGAGTAGATACTTTGAAGGATTTTTCAAGAGATGTGCGGACTGCACGACATCAATCCTACACTTATCTGGCGGACGTGCTGCAGCGCATCAGCCAGCACCCGGCCAGTGAGGTCAGTGACTTGACGCCGCGTCTGTGGAAAGCGCGGTTCGCCGACAAGTCACTACGGGCATCAGATCAATCAGTGACTCGGGGACTGTTTAGAAGCCACAATCTGAAACCGATAACGAAGAGCAGCTTTGAACCTTTTCACCAAGGCTGTGGTCTTGTCCGCGATGTACTGGTTGCGTTCTGCTTTGGCCAGTTTTATATAGTAATCAATTTCGGTGCTGCTCGGCATAGTTGAGTATTGCTTAGCCATGGTGTGATCCTCTCAGGTGGCGTCTATAAGTTTCTATGTTGACTATGCTAATGAGGCCAAGGCTATTGGAAAAGCGATCCTTTCTAACCATAATGATGAGAATGATTCATCATAAGTGGTAACGCCTATGCGTCGTCTTCCTCCTCTTAATGCGTTGAGAATGTTTGAGGTCTCTGCCAGAAAAAGCAGTTTTGCGGCTGCGGCAGAGGAGTTGTCCGTGACCGCTTCTGCCGTTAGTCACCAGATCAAAACGCTTGAAGAATATTTAGGGGTAAGACTGTTTAGCCGAAGCAAGCGGAAGGTTGAGCTGACGCCATCCGGGGAGCAGTATCTGATGTCCGTCAAGCACGCGCTGGATGAGATTGAGATGGCGACTCGCCGATTGGCAACGAATAAGGAAACCAATGTCGTTCAGATTAGTGTGGCACCCAATTTTCTGACCCGGTGGCTAATGCCACGGATGTCTCGTTTCCGGGAGCTCTATCCGGATATTGAGCTTCAGATAAACGCTTCTATGGGATTGCTCGATTTCAGTCGGTCGAGCACCGATATGGCGGTCTACTATGGGCACGGCGAATGGGATGACATTGAGGTTCACTTTCTGCAGAAAGTTATGCTGGTGCCTGTGTGTAGTCCGAAGCTTTTAAATGGAAAGCTTCCTCTGGAGGTTCCGGAAGACCTGCGTCATCACACATTAATCTATGTCAGCAAACGCAAATGGGAGTGGGAAGATTGGCTACAATTGGCTGGCGTAGAGTTCATTACCCCAAGGGACAGCCTTCAGTTATCCAGTGGTCAGCTAACCACCGCGGCCGCACAGGAAAATCTGGGTGTGGCTCTGGCAGATCCCACACTGACATCCAGAGAAATCAGTTCAGGGGATCTGGTAGTGCCGTTCAATATTCCGCTTGATACGCACAGGGCTTTTTATCTCGTCTATCAGAAACACCGCCCTTTAACCTCGGCCATGAAGGCCTTCAAGGAGTGGTTGATGAGCGAAATGCAAGCCATCGACGCTTATGACGTGGGGCATGCTCCGTCACCGGGTAAGAGCGCCAACAAGAAGCCTCAGTAACGGACATTACTAAAGAGTAGTTGGATTAAATACTGGGGGCGGGTCAGATGTACCCCCCTTAGGGGTACCTGACATGCAAACCGAACTGAAACACACCGGTAATAAATCTGTGAACTTGTGGAGTCTAGGAAAGTTTGAAGATGGTCCCGAACCGCGCTCAGCGTTCCCCGCGGTGATGAATTCCGGCTGGGAAGGACCCGCCGAGACAGCACAGAGTGCTGGTGTAACCTTGGCGTTGGCTTTTACCAGCTGGCCATTCTAAAGAGCCTTCCAGAACTATCCTCATCATGAAGTCTCAGTACAACCTGTGCATTACTAAAGACGGGAGAGTCCTGCGTATTTCTTGCCGGAAGATCTGAGTCAATTGCAGTTACAATCATTTGTATTCCAAGATCTGTATATTCATGGATGACCTCTAGAAGATTTTCCTTCTTACGATTGTCTAACGACTCGAATATACCGTCATGGTAAAGCCAGCGCGGGAACCGCCCCTCTAAATGAACTCGAAGAATAGAAAGGTCGAATGCAACGCATAATAGCTTTTTGTATGTGTGTCCGAGGTCAGCACTGGTCGAATTGCCATCGTCATCAAGGATCTCTGCTAAAAATTCAATATGTCCTTGCTGATTCACGGAAACGCTTAATAAAGCTTTTCTTGATAATACCTTTTCAACGATATCACTAAAATACTCTCTGACCTTTGAGAAGCGGCTATTAGGGTCACCGTTGATGGTATCGACATTATGTTCGATCTCCTCTTGGACTTCGGACAACTGGCTCTTTATGTTTCGAAGCTCACTTCTTAGCTCTTGAAGCCGCTTCAAATTCTCCCGTTGCCTTTCTAAGGTTTCAATGTCAGCCTTGATCTTAACTAGATCTCTAGAGATCGATTTGTACTTCTCAAATACATCAACTTCTTTAATAAATCTAAGGTTTTTAGATCGCTCACCTGACAGGTTTTCGATTTGAGCCTTGATGTTGCCAAGTTCATCGTTGATTTCTTTCAGGTCTTCTTCGAGGTAGGACTTTCTTTCTTCGGTAATGGCTTGGTTAAACTCAATTAGCTGATCGAAGTCTTTTTTTATTTGGTCCTTAAATAATACGCCTGCTTCCTCGAATAATTGTTTCGCTTGTTCCGTATCGAAAAGTATAGAGTTATCCTTTATCGATTCCTCAATCTCAGATTTCGATTGGTTAAGGTAATATCTTCTAGTGGTTAAGTCCGCCAATTCTCGGTCGTAATCCGAAATTGTGACTTCGGCTAGCTTTGCATCTTCTTCGCGAAAATCAAACTGGGATAGTAGGGATTCTTTTTTTTCAGATTCACGCAGTTTTAGTTGTAGTAAGCCTTCAATCTTACCGGAATCGAGGTTTAATCCACCCAGCTCGGTCTTGACAGTTTCAAGGGACTTCTCTGCGCTATCGACTTTTTTCTCGGTTTCATATTGTTCGGTAATGAAGGCAGATTCAAAACCTAAGACTTGGGCGAGAAATGGCTTCCAAGTTTCATGCTTGCCTTTGAACTTCTGGAGCTGAAAGACATCTGTATAATCATTTTGGGTTCTAAGTAAATATCCGGTGATTTGTCTGTAGCTCCAAGGTGACAAATCACGGAGATCTAAAGCGCTGTCCAAAACATTTCTTGCTCTGTCGAACGTAACGCCTGCATGATCCCAATGAGCATCATCGAGTTGAGTGAAGTCTTGGTGCTTTTCGTTGTGATATTTAAAGGATATTTTGCTTGGCTTTGACACCGACCGGCGGATTGTTAAGAATTTTTCTGAGGTAATTTGAACCTCCAAAAAGAACACAAAACTTTCGAACATCGATAAGTGTTTGAACAAGAATTGTTTTTTGTTGCGTTGAGCAAGCAGAAGAAAGTCTAGCAACCTTGCCAGTGTGGTTTTTCCAAGGTTGTGAGTGTCCTTTTCTTTGTTCTCCGGTTTTCTTATCTCTGCGATTACAGCATTTAAGCCATCATTAAGAAAAATGGGGGCGAAAATTTCATCTTGATTGCTATAAATTTTAGTTAGTTTCATGATGGTCTATGTATTCAAAAGAATCAGTGTTTTGGTGGTACCTAACTTTCCCCATGATAAAAAGAAAGCTGAGCGCTGGGATGTAAAGGTTCTCTCCGCCAGCAATACGGCTTTTAGTTAGTTTTAAAAGCTCAGAATATTCAATAATTCGATCGTCTTTCAATGCTTTTAACAAAAGCAATGCTGCGCTTATAACTGTGCTGTCGGGGTGTGAATATTTGGTTGGCCTCAACATTCTTCATCCTCACCGATGTCACAGTTCCAATACATATAAAATAGCATAGCCCTAGTCAAAGACCTGTGCCTTCTAAGATCTGGGTCGCGCTCCACCAGTGACCGAAAAATATGATTCAATACTTCATCAAAATTTTGATGGTCTTTCCTCTTTGCGATGATGTTACACTGAAATTCATCAACTGTTGACTCATACATTTTCACAAATTTTGAATTTTGTGGCGCCGAAAGGAAAGAGTCAATTTTTGACGTTTCCTTCAAAAACCGGCTTCGCCAATATCGAGCCCCCTCAACTGTAAAGTTGTTAATTTTGTTTTTTGTTTTATATTCGACCCGGGGGGTTGGAGGCGTGTCATCGATTGTTTTAAAGCTCGCCTTTTGGCCATCTAATGCTTGAATCACCTCAGCGAGGTCATCTGGTGAGACTAGGAGTGGTGCGTCAACAGGATCGAGGTGAACTTGATCAGGGATTTCTCGAAAGAACTTCAGCCACGATTCAAGCTGTTCTATACCGCATACTTTGATCTGGGACTGGGGCAGGTTACAAGCGCTGGATATATAGGAAACAATCTGACTTTCGCCATTTCCTGTCAAGCGTCTGTTAGCAATCAAAAGATAATTATCTAACTCACCTTTTGAAATTAAGCTTTGGATTCTAGGGATTTCTTTTTGAATAACGCAATTTTCATTGTCTTTGCTAAAAAAATCGCTTTCGGTAAAGCTTTTATTTAATCCAATTGTATGTTTTGCCTGGATTATTGTGGTTCCTTGCCAAGGTGAGCTCGTGCTCGGATACCTCTCAGCTATGCCGACGAATTTTGCGTCACGTCCACCATCTGGACCCTTTGCAAACCCTTGTGTTGCTAACCCGAATAAATGCTGACAGATGGCAAGAACCAGTTCCTCGAATTGGCCGTCACTGAGATCAGAGTATGCATATTTCGCCATGTTTCGTCGGTGCCTTTCGGATTTTGTCTCTGCCAGTATGCTTGCTGGTAAACGTATACCCTACGTTCACTATAGGCAATTCTGAACGGCCTAAAATTAAGACCTAGTTTGCGCCCAGTCGTAAGGAGCGTTTGTCTGACGCGAATCGAGGGCGTTTGATTTTGCTCCGGTGTGTTCTTGGTCAGCCCCGTTCTGCGCCTGAGTCACCTCTTAGTCGAAACTAGCAAAAAGGGGAGGAAATTATGATCGGCTTTGCTGTTAGTAAATGAAGGTGCTTACATATTGCTTACAAATCCGAATTCGAGAAACAACAAAGCCCGCACAAGGCGGGCTAAGTCATTGAATCTTGGTGCCCGGAGGCGGAATCGAACCACCGACACGGGGATTTTCAATCCCCTGCTCTACCAACTGAGCTATCCGGGCGCGTTGCGGTACTGCTGTGCAACGGGGCGCTATTAAACCGGTTTAGGTTGCCCGAGTCAAGGCTGTTCCGGGAAAATTTTAATAGGCGCTTCCGCAGGTTGGGTGCGCCTACTTCTCGGGCGGCACATACCCTTCGGCCTTGTCGAACGGCTCATTGTTGAAGAAGCGTTCCATCTGCGCCTGGAGGTACTTGCGAGTGTTGGGGTCCATCAGGCTCAGGTGCTTTTCGTTGATCAGCATGGTCTGCTGGGCCTGCCATTCTTCCCAGGCTTTCTTGCTGATGTTCTCGTAGATGTCTTCGCCTTTTTTGCCGGGCATGGGCGGGAAATCCAGGCCTTCGAGTTCCTGTTGGTATTTGCGACAGAATACGGTGCGGCTCATGTCTGCTCCTGTTTGGAGGTAGAGTTGCGAAATCTGCGGTGGATGATAACAGATTGCGGCGTGGTGGCATTGACCGGTGTTAAGACTGTCCGCCTCAAAGCAGGACGGATTGTTCTGGCGATGTCAGGAGGGTACGTATGGGGGCGGGCAGGCCCAGGGCCAGAGCTTTATCCCGGTGAATCCACCGATGATTTTCGGCGTCTTTGACTTGTGCGGAGCTGTGAACAGTCAGCCGTGCCGGCCGAATGTGCAGGTGGTAGTGGCTGAAAGTGTGGCGGAAACCGCTGGTGAGCGCCGGTTCGCCGCAGTTGAAGCCGAAGGCCTGTTCGCAGGCTTCTGGCAGTTCATCCGGGCCATAGGCCGGGTCAAGTTCCGGCAGGCTCCAGAGGCCGCCCCAGATACCGCTCGGCGGCCGGCGTTCCAGCAGGATGCGCCCGTCATGATCTTGCAGTATCACCATCCAGGTGGTTTTCTCGGGTTTGGTTTTTTTGGGTTTGGAGCCGGGGTAGAGGCCGGTTTCGCCACGGGCATAGGCCTCACATCCGGTTCTCAGTGGGCAGCTTTCACAAGCCGGGCGGCTGCGGGTGCAGACCATGGCGCCCAGGTCCATGATGGCCTGGGTGTAGTCACGGATGCGCTCTTTCGGTGTGTGTTCTTCTGCGCGCGCCCAGAGCAGGTTGAGTACGCTGGTTTTACCCGGCCAGCCGGCAATGGCGTGGTAGCGGGCCAGCACCCGTTTTACGTTGCCGTCCAGTATTGCGGCCCGGCGCTGGAAGGCCTGGGCTATTATCGCCGCAGCGGTGGAACGGCCAATGCCGGGCAGGGTCTGTAGCTGTTCCAGGTCTTCCGGGAATTGCCCGTTGTGGTTCTCAACCACTTGTTGGGCGGCCTTCTGCAGGTTGCGGGCGCGGGCGTAGTAGCCCAGGCCTGACCAGTGGCTGAGCACATCGTCCACTGGCGCAGAGGCCAGCGCTTCCACATCCGGAAAGCGCCGCATGAAGGCTTCGAAGTAGGGGATGACGGTGGTGACCTGAGTCTGCTGAAGCATGATTTCCGAAACCCATACGCGGTATGGGTTCCGGTCATGATGCCAGGGCAGGTCATGCCTGCCATTAGTGTCGTACCAGGCCAGTAGCCTGTGGGCAAAACTGTCACTCATCGGTCGAACAGACCTTTCAGGGCATCCTTGACCTGCTCGCCACCTTGCTCACCGAGTTTTTCCTGCAGCTTCTTGGTGGCCTTTTCCGTGGCTTCGGCTTTTGCCTTATCGACTTCTTCACGGGCCTTGGCTTTTGCAGCATTCGCGGCGATGGTTTTCAGGGTGTCGCGGAAACGGGAACCGTCGAAGGAGCAAAGGCCTGCAGGGTCTTCGGCAAAGTCGCCGCGGCACTCGACAGGAATGACCACGTCTTCCACATATTCCGTGACCCGACAGGCTTCATCCCGGTGGATCTCGCCGACGATGCGAAGGCCAATTTCGTAATCAAGGTTGGAGGCAGCCAGGTCCACGGTGCCGTCGCCTTCAAGTCTCATGCCAGCGAGGGCAGCTACCAGGTCAGTATTGTTCAGAGTATTGCCGTCAATCTTCAGGGTACCTTTCATGTCGTTGAACGGCGTACTGGTGCCCCAGTCCGAGGTTCCCAGGCTTTCCTGGTTGACCAGAGCAATGCCCTGGCAGGCCATACGGGTGAGGTTCATCTGGGTGAACTCGCCTTCGGCCAGGTTGAAGTTGATCTCGCCTTTGGCGTTGTTGCGCAGGGCAGAGATCCGATTGCCAGTGGTTTTCACGTTCACCGCCATGTTGGCGCCCCCCGAAAGCAGGTCCACTTCGGCCAGATCCGTTAGCAGAGGGAGTGTCTGAACGTTCTTGATGTCCTTGGTGATGGTCCACTGGGGGTTGTCAGAGCGGGCATCCAGGGTGACGCTGGAGCGAAACGAACCGTCATAAAGCTTGCCACTGAAATCTTCCACTTTCAGCAGGCCGTTACGCGCAGTAATGGCGGACTTGATGTCATTGATGGTGAGATTGCTCACAATCAGTTCGCCCAGGCCCAGATTGATATCCAGTACCAGTGATCGCAGGGTCTCCAGTGGCAACAGGTCGCCTTCTTCTGCAGAGCCGCCGCCCTGTGGCTGCTCTTCAGCAGTTACTGGTTCTTCGTCAGTGGCAGGGGGGAGATAGCGGTCCACATTGATTGCATCACCCTGCAGGTTGAGGCCGATGGCATTATTGGCCAGACCATAGCTTGCCCCGCCCTTGAATGTGGTGTCGTCCAGGCTGATGGTCAGAGCGGTCAGCTCCACAGTGCCAGCAGGGCCGCCAATGTTGGTGGAGAAGGCAATGGCTTTCATCACATCCGGGTCTTCTGTCTCAAGCGCCGGCTGGCCCAGCGCGGCGAGCAGGGCTTTCAGGGAGAATTCATCAATACTGAGGCTGCCCTCAATTTTCGGCTTGTCACCAAAACCATTAACCGTCAGATCGGTGTTCAGTTTCAGGTCTTCCAGGCTGGCGGTGACGCCGTTGAGGGTCGCGGTTTCATTTTCCAGATTGGCTTCCAGTGAGCCTGCCAGTTCGGCGCGAACGGCTTCGCCGGCAAATGGTTCACCGCTCATGTCGAATACGGCTTCGAGGCCCGATACGCCAAATTCATTGAGGGCCTCGTTGGCGGCCAGGCGTGCGTTTATGTCGCCCTTGACTGCAAACTGGGGCTGATTGGTGGCAAAGCGGAACGCTACGTTCAGCGGGAAGCTGGAGCCCAGCGTAATATCGCTGGCGGTAACGGCGAAGTCTTCGAGGGTGAAGGCCTGGCCGGTGCGTTTGTCTTCGTAATGAACCCGGGCGTTGCTGATTTCGACGCTTTCCACATTGAAGTCAAGCGGCTCGCCGTCGCCAGTGTCTGCCTCGGCCGTTTGCTCGGGGGCCGCATCTTCCTGCTGCTGTGCATCGCCCTCCGGCATGATCCGTGTCCAGTTGCCGGTGCCGTCTTCGTTAACGGACAGATTGGCGTCCAGACCACTGAGCATGAAAGTATTCACCCGCGGCGACATGGTTACCAGCGACCAGAAGCTGACTTTCGCCACCAACTGGTCAAGACGAACCAGCCGCTCTTCTTCCAGTGTTGCCTCAACATCGTTGAGTTCCAGGCCCAGAGGGATGAAGGACCAGCCGATGTCTCCAGCCAGGATCAGGTCGAGGTTGGTGCTGTCTTCAACCACCTTTTCGATTTGCGGCTTGTAGGTGTTGGGATCTATGACGGCAATGGCAATGGCCACGGCGGCAATGGCAAGGATGATCAGGCCGACAATGGCGAGAGCCACATAGCGAACAGCTTTCATGATTCTGGCGTCCTTCCGTTAATTCGTGTCCGGGTACTGGGCGAATTGTTAGTCCAAGGATAACCCAGGGGTAACAAAATAAAAGCCTGGATGTATGACAATACGTTAGTGATCAGCCAAAATAGGCACCTTATTTCCACACGCTTTTTTTAACAGCAACGTAATGCGCGTCTTACAATCATAAAAAGGAGCAAGCAGTGGCTATTACTGTCTCTATTGAGCTGAACCGTGAACTGGATATGCCAGCCGGATATGACGAAGTTTTTGAGCTGCTGGCGGATGTTCCGAAATCGGCCAGCCACTTCCCCAAGGTGCAGAACCTGGTAGATCTGGGTGACAACACCTATCGCTGGGAAATGGAAAAGGTGGGCGTGGACAAGCACGCCATTCAGTCTGTCTATGCCTGTAAGTACCATGCAGACAAGGAAAACGGGAAAATTACCTGGGAGCCGGTGAAAGGCGAGGGTAATGGCGTGGTCAAGGGCTCATGGACTCTGAAGGCAAAGGACGACAACACCACCTCAGTGAAATTCCAGACCAGCGCTGAGTTGACTGTGCCGCTGCCAAGCCTGCTGAAACTGGCAATCAGCCCGGTGATCAAGCACGAGTTCAACAGTCTGGTGGATACCTACATGAAAAACCTGAAAAACGCGTTCTGATGCCTGTGGCTATCATCGCCATAAAGGCTGTTGCGGGACGCAGGAAGTGATAAAAGGTATAATGCTCGCAGACAATTTTCCGGCATTTGCCGATTGATGACTTTGGAGTCTCCATGGCCGAACGCAAGGCTCGGGTAGAAAGAAATACCCTGGAAACACAGATCACCGTTGAAATCGATCTCGATGGCACCGGCAAGTCCAGTTTCGACACCGGCGTGCCTTTCCTTGAGCACATGATGGATCAGATTGCCCGGCACGGGCTGATGGACCTGAACATCGTTTCCAGGGGTGACCTGCATATAGATGATCACCACACGGTGGAGGACATTGGCATCACCCTGGGGCAGGCCTTCAAAGAGGCGGTGGGCGACAAGAAAGGTATTCGCCGCTATGGCCACGCCTACGTGCCGCTGGATGAAGCGCTGTCCCGCGTGGTGATTGACCTGTCGGGCCGCCCGGGACTGATGATGCATGTGCCCTATACCCGGGGAGCCGTGGGTGGTTTTGACGTCGACCTGTTTGCCGAGTTCTTCCAGGGCTTCGTGAACCATTCCATGGTGACCCTGCACATCGATAACCTGAAGGGCAAGAACACCCACCATCAGATTGAAACGGTGTTCAAGGCCTTTGGGCGCGCCCTGCGCATGGCCATCGAGATGGACGAGCGTATGGCGGGTATTACTCCGTCCACCAAGGGGTCGCTGTAAGCGGCCCCTGAATCCACGATTCAGGAAGTCTCTCTTCACATGAAAACCGTTGCCATTATCGACTACGGCATGGGTAACCTTCATTCCGTCAGCAAAGCGGTTGAGCACGTAGCGCCAGACACTCGCGTGCTGGTCACAGACAACGCCGATCAGATTCGCGGTGCGGACCGGGTAATCCTGCCGGGCGTGGGGGCCATCCGCGACTGCATGGCGGAAATCCGCCGCCTGGGCATTGATGACCTGGTACGGGAAGTCTCCGCTGACCGCCCGTTGCTGGGCATCTGCGTCGGCATGCAGGCCCTGATGTCCCGCAGCGAAGAAAACGGCTGGGTGGATTGTATTGACCTGTTCCCGGCGGAAGTTCGTTTCTTCGGCGATAATCTCACCGAAAACGGCGAACGCCTGAAAGTGCCCCACATGGGCTGGAACGAAGTCTTCCAGACCATGGATCACCCGCTCTGGCATGACATTCCAGACGGCGACCGCTTCTATTTTGTGCACAGCTACTACGTCGAAGCGGACGGAAACCCCGATATCGCAGGCCGTACCCATTACGGTGTCGACCTTGCCGCAGCGGTAGCAAGAGACAACATCTTTGCGGTGCAGTTCCACCCTGAAAAAAGTGCACGGGCGGGTCTGCAGTTACTGAAAAACTTTACCAACTGGACTGGAAAATGCTGATTATCCCGGCCATAGATTTGAAAGACGGTAAGTGCGTAAGGCTGCGCCAGGGCCGCATGGACGACTCCACCGTTTTTGGTGATGATCCTGTTGATATGGCAACCCGCTGGGTTGACGCCGGCGCCCGCCGCCTGCACCTGGTCGATCTGAACGGCGCCTTCGCTGGTGAGCCCATCAATGGCGAAATCGTCCAGGCTATCGCCCGTAAATATCCGGACCTGCCGATCCAGATCGGTGGCGGTATCCGCTCCGCCGAAACCATTGAGGCCTACCTGAAAGCCGGCGTACAGTGGGTGATCATCGGCACCAAAGCCGTCAAGGAGCCCGAATTCGTCACCGACATGTGCAAGAAATTCCCTGGCCACATCATTGTTGGCCTGGACGCCAAAGATGGTCGTGTTGCCACTGACGGCTGGGCGGAAGTGTCTGAAGTAATGGCGACTGACCTGGCCAAACGCTTTGCCAATGACGGTGTGGACGCTATCGTTTACACGGATATCAGTCGTGATGGCATGATGCAGGGTGTTAATGTGGAAGCCACAGCGGCGCTGGCGGAAGAAGGCGGCATTCCGGTGATTGCGTCCGGCGGCGTAACCAATATGGACGACCTGAAGCGCCTGGCAACCGTGGCTGACAAAGGCATCCTCGGTGCCATCACCGGCCGTGCCATCTACGAGGGCACTCTGGATGTGGCTGAGGCCCAGGCCTTCTGCGACAGCCTGAAGGGGTAAGACGAATTATGGCTCTGGCGAAACGTATTATTCCCTGCCTCGATGTTGACAAGGGTCGCGTTGTAAAAGGCGTGAACTTTGTCGATATCCGCGATGCCGGTGACCCCGTTGAAGTGGCTCGCAAATACAATGAGCAGGGCGCTGACGAAATCACCTTCCTGGACATTACCGCCAGCCATGAAAGCCGTGACACCACTTACGAAACTGTGGAGCGCATGGCGGCCGAAGTGTTTATCCCGCTAACGGTTGGTGGTGGCGTGCGCACGGTAGATGATATCCGCAAACTGCTGAATGCCGGCGCCGACAAGGTGTCAATCAACACCGCGGCGGTGTTCAATCCCGAATTCGTTCGCGAAGCCGCCGACCGCTTTGGCAGCCAGTGCATTGTGGTGGCCATTGATGCCAAGCGTGTCAGTGCTGAAGGTGAAGAGCCGCGCTGGGAAATTTTCACCCATGGTGGCCGCAAGCCAACCGGGCTGGATGCTGTGGAATGGGCCCGCAAGATGACGGCCATGGGTGCCGGTGAGCTGCTGTTGACCAGTATGGACAGGGACGGTACCAAGGTGGGCTTTGATCTGGGGCTCACGCGTGCCATCAGCGACGCGGTGTCGGTGCCGGTCATTGCCTCAGGTGGTGTTGGTGAGCTGCAGCATCTGGCGGATGGCGTGACTGAAGGGCGTGCGGATGCGGTGCTTGCGGCGTCTATTTTTCACTTCGGCCAGCATACGATTCCGGAGGCGAAGGCGTTTATGAAGGCGCAGGGGATTGTGGTTCGGGAGTAGGGCGGGAACTTGTTTGTCGGATTACGCCTTCGGCTAATCCGACCTACGAAAGGCTCGACTCCACAGTAGGTCGGATTAGGCGAAGCCGTAATCCGACACCCCGCTTGAGTTCTACTCCTGCTTCGCCAGCGCCGGCCGGATTGCCCGCTTTTCACCCTCCGCAAACATCCGCCGGTTACCATTTCTCATGGCCCAAACACCGCTGATGGTGGCAATGGCGATGCCCTCCTCGTCCAGTTCCGGTAAACGCTTCTCCAGATAGTCCACGGTGACCCTGTGAGGGTGGCCGATACCGACGGCGCTGCCGTTCTCTTTTGCTCTCTTGATCAGAAGCCGGAACTGCCTGTCGATATACTCCTCGGTCTGTTCATGATCAAGAAATACGTCACGGGTGAGGGTAGGGATACGATAGGCAGCGGCCACTTCGCCAGCAATTGAGGAGGCGATGGTGCGGCTGTCAACAAAATAGACCGGGTAGTGTTCAAGTTCCGCCATCACCCAGTCCATGGCTTCCAGTTGCTGGGTGAGCAGGCTGCCCATGTGGTTGTTCACGCCACGGACATGAGGAATGGACTGCAGTGCGCGGCGAAGGGTAGTCGCCATACTGTTCTTGCTCATGCCCGGGCTCAGGCCGCCGGGACCAAGGCCAATGTTGCGGGTGTTGGCCATGGGGGCATGAAGCATGATCTCCTTCTGCTCCAGATGCGCCTGCTCTGCCAGTTCCGTTGTATGCCTGCGATAGGGGAGAAAAGCCAGTGTAATGGGCTGGTCGAGGGCAATCAGCCGTTTACCCTCCACCAGGTTGTGTCCCATGTCATCAATGATGATGGCGATTGTGGGCGGAACCCGCTGGCCACGTTCCCCGGCAAAGACCGGGGATACAGCAAGAGCAGCCGCAATCAGTGTTGCCAGGACTTTCAATCCGCGCTTTCCTGTTCTGGTTTGTTACGCTGGTTGAGGATGCTCAGTCCCTTGAGCAGGTTCAGTGCGGACCGCAGCTGAAAGTCTTTGCTTGCCGGCGAAGTTTGCTGGCGCTCTTCCTCGACCGTTTCCTGCCCTTCATCCTGTCCTTCGAGGTGGCCGCTGAGATCCGCCTCGGTGAAGAACGGCTGACTATCCAGCTCTGTTAGCTCGGCCGGCTTCACTTCAATGTCGGGTTTGATGCCTTTGGCCTGGATGGAGCGGCCGTCGGGAGTATAGTAGCGGGCGGTTGTCATCTTGATGGCGTGTGTTTCATCCAGCGGAATGACGGTCTGGACGCTACCCTTGCCGAAAGACTGCGTGCCCATGACAACCGCGCGCTCGTGATCCTGCAGTGCTCCCGCCAGGATTTCCGAGGCAGATGCGGAGCCACCGTTGATCAGAACCACCATGGGGGTGTTCGGCATGATGTCGCCGGGCTTGGCGTTAAAACGAAGGCGAGAGCTCTGTATCCGGCCCTCGGTATAAACAATCAGGCCCTCATCAAGCAGGGCGTCGGCCGCCTCAACGGCAGCCTGGAGGATGCCGCCCGGGTTGTTGCGCAGGTCGATAATCAGGCCGTCCAGATCGCTGCCATGCTCCTTCTCAAGGTCTTCAAGCGCCTTGGTGAACTGGGACCCGGTGTCTGCCTGGAACTGGGTAATCCGCACGTAACCATAGCCGTTCTCGATAATACGGGATTTGATGCTGGTAACTTTAATGATGTCCCGCTCCACATCAATCTCAATGGGGGCGGACTCGCCCTCACGCATGATAGTGAGGGTAAGGACGGTGCCCGGCTTGCCCCGCATGAGCTTGACCGCTTCTTCCAGCGACATGCCTTTGACCGGCTGATCGCCCAGTTTGATGATCAGGTCGCCAGCCTGTACGCCAGCCTTCTGGGCAGGTGTGTCGTCGATGGGAGATATGACCTTGACGAAGCCGTCCTCCATGCCCACTTCAATACCGAGGCCCCCGAATTCACCGGAGGTGCTCTCTTCCAACTGTTCGTAGTCTTTCGGGGCCAGGTAGGTGGAATGGGGGTCCAGGTCTGACAGCATGCCCTTGATAGCGCTCTCCAGAAGCTGACGATCGTCCACTTCTTCCACGTAGGCGTCCTTGATGCGCCCGAACACTTCGGCAAACTTGCGCAGGTCGTCAAGGGGTAGCTGCTCTTCCGGATCCGGGAGCTCGATTTCCACCTGTTCGCCGTGCTGAATGCCTTCCAGCAGGCGCCGGGTTTCTTCATCAGCTTCCTGGGCATGAATCAGGCCGGGCAGTGCGGTCAGGCAGAAGGCGAGTACGCTGATGGTTGCGGCATGGTTAAAACATCTTACCCGTCTCATTCACATATCCTGTGTTAATCCGATGACTGTTGGGTTCCCGAGTATTGCCGGACAGTATGGCGTTACCAGGCTGATTTGTCAGCCTTTAGGGTATCACGAGCGAGGCTCAGCGGTTGCCAAGCCAGCGCTGCGGGTTAACCGGTTTTCCATTATGACGGACTTCAAAGTACACGGCGGGGTTGTCAGTGCCTCCGGTGCGGCCTGCCTGGGCAATGGCTTCGCCGGCCTCAACCCAGTCGCCGGGGCTGGTGTAAAGGCTGCTGCTATGGCCATAGAGGGTCATGTAGCCGTCGCCGTGATCGAGAATCGTCATCAGGCCAAACCCCCGTAACCAGTTGGCAAACACAACACGGCCATAGTGAACCGCCCTGACGTCGCTGCCCTCATCGGTGTTGATCAGTAACCCGTTATAGCGAAGCTTGCCACTGGCATAGCTGTCACCAAAACTGCTGGCAACCTTGCCCTCGGCTGGCCAGGGCAGTTTGTTCCGGAGTGACCCGAAAGGATCTGATTCGTTTGGGATGGGGATGTTGGCGATGGCCTCTTCCACTTCTTTCAGCAGTTTTTCCAGCCGTTTGCGGTCTGCCGCCAGTTCCTGGCGTTCATCTTTGCGGTCACTGATGTCTGCCTTCAGGGCCGCCAGTGTCTGCTCCCGCTCCTGCTTGCTGGCGCTCAGTTTCTGCTGGCGTCCGGCAACATCCTGCTCAAGTTCAGCAAGGCGCAGTCGTCCGGCCTTTACCTGCCTCTGTGTTTCTTTGAGCTTGCGGAGGTTGGCGGCGAATGCCTCCAGCCGGTCAATGGTATCCCGGCTGAGGTATTCGTAATAGGTCATGGTGCGGGCAACCTTGTCCGGGTCAATCTCGTTGAGCAGCACTTTCACGGCAGGTGCGTCGCCTTCCATCCAGGCAGCACGGATCTGCATTTTCAGGCTGTCACGCTGGCTTTCCAGCGTGCGGGTCAGTTCTGCCTCATCCTCTGACAATTCCGCGAGACGCTGCTGCTGCTTTCTGGCCTGCTCACGGAGTTCGCGACGCTCCCGCGTAAGCCGGCCGATCTGCTGCTCGATACCGGAGAGCTGTTGCTCCAGCGACGAGCGGTCCTCCTCGGCATCTGCCAGCCACTCGTCAATATCGGCAATCTCTTCCCTGAGAGCTTTTATCTGGCCAGGGGTAACCTGTTGCTCCGCCAGTGCCGGTGCGGCAACGGCAAACAGTGCCAGCACCAGCCAGTGACGTACAATCAATCGATCTCCACCAGGCTGTGGCCTGTCATTTCCGCCGGTTTCTCAAGGCCCATCAGGGTCAGCAGGGTGGGTGCGACGTCGCTCAGGCTGCCGTCGTTCTTCAGGGAGACCTTGCGCGGGCCAACGTAGACCAGGGGGACGGGGCCAATGGTATGGGCCGTGTGAACCTGGCCGGAACTGGGATCGGTCATTTGCTCGCAGTTGCCGTGGTCTGCAGTGATCAGTGCTTCGCCGCCTACTTCTTCCAGTGCCTCGGTAATGCGGGCGACGCACTGGTCGATGCATTCGGCGGCCTTGATGGCTGCATCCAGTTTGCCGGTATGGCCAACCATGTCGCCGTTGGCGTAGTTGCACACCACAAGGTCGTATTTGCCGCTCTTGATGGCTTCCACCAGTTTGTCGGTCACCTCCGGCGCGCTCATTTCGGGCTTCAGGTCGTAAGTGGCTACCTTGGGGGATGGCACCAGGATGCGATCTTCCCCTTCGAATGGCGTTTCCATGCCACCGTTAAAGAAGAAGGTAACGTGGGCGTACTTTTCGGTCTCGGAAATGCGCAGCTGGGTTTTGCCCAGGTTTGAAACATACTCGCCCAGGCCATTGGTCAGCTGTTCCGGCGGATAGGCGCAGGAGGCTTTGATATCGGCGGCGTATTCGGTGAGCATGACGAAATCCGCGAGCTCAGGGTGCTTGCGGCGCTCGAAGCCTTCGAAGTCTTTCTCGACAAAGCAGCGCGTCATTTCCCGGGCGCGGTCCGCGCGGAAGTTCATGAAGATCACTGTGTCACCATCACTGATGGTGCCTTCCGGTTCACCGCTGACCTGAATGTGAGTGGCCTTGACGAACTCGTCGTTCTCGCCGCGCTCATAGGCCTGTTCCAGAGCGGTTATCGGATCCGCTGCGGTAAACTCCGCCTCTCCCAGGGTCATCACATTATAGGCTTCTTCAACCCGGTCCCAGCGGTTGTCCCGGTCCATGGCGTAGTATCGACCGACAATGGAGGCTACCCGGCCGACCCCAAGGTTCTTCAGTTTGGTGGCGGCTTTTTCCAGTGACGCTTTCGCACTGCGGGGCGGCATGTCGCGGCCATCCAGGAATGCGTGGATGTAGACTTCTTTGGCTCCGCGTTCGGCTGCCATTTCAGCAGCTGCCAGGATATGGTTCTCATGACTGTGCACGCCACCGGGCGAGAGCAGGCCCATCAGGTGAACGGCCCGGCCGCTGTTGATGGCCTTGTCCATGGCCGCACACAGAGTAGGGTTTTGCGTAAAAGTACCTTCTTCCACGTCTTTGTCGATACGTGTCAGGCTTTGGTAAACCACCCGTCCTGCGCCAAGATTCATGTGGCCGACTTCAGAATTACCCATCTGTCCCTGGGGCAAACCAACGAACATTCCAGACGTGTTGATCAGGGTTTTTGGCTGGTTTTTCCAGAGCTTATCCCAGAAAGGCGTATTGGCGTTGCTGATGGCATTGTCGTCAGCCGGGTCACGGTGACCCCAGCCGTCAAGAATAATCAGTGCAGTAGGCTTACGCGTGGCAGTCATCACTCAATCCGATGGTAGTTTGGTAAATTTACTAAAACGAACATTGATTCTAAACATTTCCGCACCCTTCGGCCACCTCGGTTATCTTCTGTCAGTGGGTAAGGGTGTGTATAATCCCGCCACAAACTATTCAGCAAGGTGTTTTCATGGAAAGGGTGTTCGAATTTGCGGTTAACCATTACATTCTGGTGTCTCTGTTTGTCGCTTTCCTGCTTGCCATACTGGTGCTGGAGTCCCGCCGTGGTGGCAAGAAAATATCGGCACAGGGTGCGGTAAACCTGATTAACCGCGATGAAGCTGTTGTTGTCGACATCCGTGACCGCAAGGATTTTAACGAGGGCCGGATTACCGGTGCAATCAATATTCCCCTTAATAGTATCAAAAGCCGTGCGTCGGAACTGAAGAAGTTCAAGGACAAGCAGATTATCGTGGCGGACAAGATGGGCCAGCATTCCGCTATGGCAGTCAAACAGCTGAATGCGGAAGGGTACACCAATGTGGTTCGTCTCGATGGCGGCATCGCCGACTGGAAAGGCAGCAACCTGCCGCTGGTCAAGAAGTAACGGTTCTATCCACTAATTGAAGAAAGGACAGTAAAATGGCTGAAAATGAACAGGCCGCAGCAGGCAACGAAAACCAGGCACAACCCCAGTTCGCCCTTCAGCGTATCTACGTGAAGGACCTGTCGTTTGAGTCTCCCAACTCTCCGACCGTCTTTCAGGACCAGTGGAAGCCGCAGGTAAACCTGGACCTGAACACCTCCCACAACAAGGTCAGTGACAACCAGTATGAAGTGGTTCTGTCCCTGACCGTGACTGCAAAGGTCGACGAGAAAGTAGCCTATATCGTCGAGATCCAGCAGGCCGGTGTGTTTTTGGTGAAAGGCATTGAAGGTCCGCAGCTTGGCCAGATGCTGGGTGCATACTGCCCCAATATCCTGTTCCCATACGCCCGTGAAGCCATCGACGGTATCGTGGGCAAGGGCAGCTTCCCCGCACTGATGCTGGCGCCGGTCAATTTTGACGCCATCTATGCCCAGGCGCTGAAGCGCAAGCAGGAAGAAGCAGCGGGCGAAAACAAGGAAGAGCAGACGCACTGACGCTGCCTTTTCTGGCAAGCAGAAAAACCCCACTGGCGCGCCAGCGGGGTTTTTTCATTCTGGTGAGCCTGATTCGATGCCGTCCCGAATTAAGCGCTGGAGTTCGCCGTCTTCCTTCATATCGATGAGTGCCTCGGAAAGGCAGGCAATGTCATTTTCCCTGGATTGGTGGACCCAGTGATAGATGGGGGATTCGAGTAGCGGTTTGCCGATGACCATGTCCGGGTTCTGATGCTTGGCGGCCAGCGCGTCCCATTCCAGTGTGAGGGCGACATCAATCCGTTTGCGCTCAAGCAGGCTGACCAGTTGAAAGGTGTCGCTGGTGGCTACCTGCGTGGCATTATCCGGTAATACGGCAGCAATCATCCGGTAGCCATTGAGAAAGCCGATTCGTTTGCCTGTCAGGTCTGAGTGGGCAGCAGCCGATTCACTGTCAAGGAACAGCGGGACCAGCCGTGCCATTTCAATGGGTGTATGTAATGGAACCAGGGGCGCTTCGTCCTTCACGGCCATGGGGATGCGTGCCAGCTCACCGTCGGACTGGCTTTTTTCCGCCATCATTACCGCGCGGGCGGCGGGCACATCCAGGTAACTGATGTTGAGCCCACAACTGGCATAAAGCTCTCTGATAATCTTCTTGCCGAGTACCACCGACACTTCTGAAGTAATCGAGGGGGTGGTTATAACCCGGGTGCCGTTGTACTCGGGCCAGGCCCTTGAGGCGAACAGCAATACAATGGCTGCAAATATCAGCTCTGCTGCCCGACGTTGTTTATTGAGCTCCTTCAAAATCCAGCTGTCTCCATGCTTCATAGACCACCAGGGCAACCGTGTTTGACAGGTTGAGGCTGCGGCTTTCCGGCCGCATCGGTACTCTCAGGCGATGCGCCTCGGGAAGCGCCTGGCGAATGTCTGCTGGCAGGCCCCGGGTTTCAGGGCCGAACATCAGATAATCACCCCTCTGGTATGACACTTCATGATGTCCACGGGAGCCCTTGGTAGTCAGTCCGAACAGTCTCGCAGGCTGTTCGCTATCCAGAAAGCTCTTGTAGTCTGCGTGAACCGTGACTGTTGCATATTCACTATAGTCCAGGCCGGCCCGCCGCATCTGTTTGTCTTCCAGAGTGAATCCCAGGGGTTCAATCAGATGCAGCCGGCATCCTGTATTGGCGCAGAGCCTGATAATGTTGCCGGTATTCGGCGGTATCTCCGGCTCGAACAACACCACGTTCAGCATTCTGTGATCAGCGCTCCACGGCAAGGGCCACGCCCATGCCACCACCGATACACAAAGTTGCCAAGCCTTTCTTCGCATCCCGGCGAGCCATCTCGTGCAACAGGCTGACCAGAATCCGGCAGCCTGACGCCCCGATCGGGTGGCCCAGTGCAATGGCGCCACCATTCACGTTGACCTTTGAGGTATCCCAGCCCATGTCCCGATTCACGGAAATGGCCTGGGCTGCAAAGGCTTCGTTGGCTTCAATAAGGTCCAGGTCGTCTACTGACCATCCTGCCAGTTTCAGGCAGCGGTGACTGGCCGGAATAGGGCCGGTGCCCATGATGGTGGGATCAACGCCTGCATTGGCATGAGCCCTGATGGTAGCCAGCGGCGTGAGGCCCAGCTCCTTTGCCTTGTCAGCACTGCAGACAATCACCGCTGCCGCACCGTCGTTCAGGGAAGATGCATTCCCGGCGGTGACGGTTCCATCCTTCTTGAATGCGGGGCGAAGTTTGCCGAGCCCCTCGGCGGTAACGCCGGCGCGGGGAGTCTCATCCCTGTTCACGACCAGTGGGTCGCCTTTTCGCTGGGGGATGGTGATGGGAACGATCTGGCCGTCGAAATAACCGGCGTCCATGGCGGCGGCGGCTTTTTGCTGGGAGGCGGCGGCGAAGGTATCCTGCTCTTCGCGGCTAATACCGTATTTCTCCACGATGTTTTCTGCGGTCACACCCATGTGATAGTCATTGAACGCATCCCACAGGCCATCGGAAATCATGGTGTCCACCATGTTCCAGTTACCCATGCGCTGGCCATTCCGGCTGTTGGGGAGCACGTGGGGCGCCTGGCTCATGCTTTCCTGGCCGCCGGCGATCATCAGTTCGGCGTCACCACAACGGATGGCCTGCACCGCCATGTGCACGGCCTTCAGGCCGGAGCCACATACCTTGTTAATGGTCATGGAGGGTACCGACGCCGGAATGCCCCCATTGATGGAAGCCTGGCGCGCGGGGTTCTGGCCACAACCGGCAGTCAGTACCTGGCCCAGGACGACCTCGTTAACCTGCTCGGCAGCAACACCGGACTCTTCCAGCAGGGCCTTGATAACGGCGCTGCCGAGCTGGTCGGCACGAAGGCTGGAAAGCCCACCTCCGAAGCTGCCGACGGCGGTACGTTTGGCGGCTACGATAACAACATCACGCATGGAGTCTCTCCGGTTTTCAGGCAGGATTTTAAAAGCTACCTGCATTGTATCGGAAAGCCGGAGTGGGCCAAAGCGGGTAGATGCAGTCCTGTTACATATTCAGGCTGCGCCCGCCATCCACTGACAGTATCTGACCGGTCACAAAAGGCGCATCACAGAGGAGGAATGCAATGGCGCCAGCAATGTCTTCCGGGATGCCAGTGCGTGCCAGGGGTGTTCTGGTCAGTATGCTGTGCTGGTAACTCTCATCAACGGCTGCATCACCCTCCGGCCAGAGGATGGCGCCCGGTGAAACACCATTCACACGGACTTCCGGTGCCAGGTCCTTTGCCCAGGAAAGTGTTAGCGACGCCAGGCCGGATTTGCTGGCGCAGTATAACGGATGATCGGCCAGTGGACGCTGACTGTAGATATCAACCAGGTTGATGATCGCTCCGTGGGTCTGTTTCAGCGCTGGCAGGCACGCCTGGCCGAGAAAGAAGGGCGCGCGCAGGTTGGTGTTCATGATGATGTCCCAGTCATCGGCGCCTGCCCCGACTGTGGGATTGGGGTAGAACACGGAGGCGTTATTGACCAGCCCGTCCAGACGGCCCCATGCGGCAATGGCCTTTGCGCCCAGCGACTCTGCTTCACCGGGAATGGCCAGGTCGGCCTGGAGAGATACGGCCGAACCATGTCTGATGCTATTCAGTTCCTCGCACAGGGCGTTGGCCTGGGCTTTTCGTGAGCGGTAATGAATGATCAGGTTCCAGCCGCGGTGATGCAGGTGTCTGGCGGTGTGTGCGCCCAACCGGTGTGCTGCTCCGGTGATAAGCACTACAGGTGTTGTTGATTCCATGGCGTGTCTCACTGTGTCCGCTTAAGTGCAGAGATACGCTGCAACCGCTCATTGCGGATTGCTTCCCCCAGTTCTTTACCCTTGAACCCCTGTGCGAGCAATTCCTTCGCTTCAACACTGAGTGCGGCGTGTTGTGCCGAAATCAGCCAGTCGAGTTTTGTTATCTCGGTATCTGGCAGGGCACACTTGAGGGCCTGCAGTAGCCGGTTAAATCGTTCTGCGCGCCGCGAGATATCGGCCTCCTCCAGCAGTTGTAGCAGCACCTCTGCCCGATAGTCTGTCATTGCGACAATCTGCGGTGCGAGGCTGGTAGTGAGGCGGGCCAGGTTCAGGCAGTCGTTCGGAGCCTTCAGTTGTGCGGCGCGGTTACGGGCTTCTTCTGGCGTCAGTGGCGACATCAGCGCTGCAAAGCGGGTGTCGGTATCGCCGCCGCTTTTGTGCACGCAGCGAAGTGCCTGAATGGCCGCTGGAAAGGCCTCCTCCTGGTCCAGTTCCGGAATAAGACGTGCCAGGGCGCCACAATCACGCAGTATTTCGAAAAAAGTGCCCGGTTCATTTTCGTGCAGTGCCCGCTGGATTTCCTGCCAGACCCGTTCCGGCACCAGGTGTCCGACTTCGCCGTCCTTGACCATCTGCTGCATCAGGGCCATGGTCGGTTCCGCCACGGCGAAACCAAGGGGCTGAAGGCGTGCCGCAAAACGCGCGGTGCGGAGAATCCGCAAGGGGTCTTCGGCAAAGGCGTCAGAGACATGGCGCAGGCTGCGGGTGCGGATGTCTTCACGGCCTCCGAAAGGGTCAACAAGTTCGCCGTCCGTGGATTTTGCCATGGCATTGATGGTGAGGTCCCGACGCTTGAGATCGTCCTCCAGGGTGACGTCAGGTGCGCTGTAGACAGTAAAGCCGTGATAGCCTCGCCCCTGTTTCCTTTCCGTCCGCGCCAATGCGTATTCTTCGCGGGTATCCGGGTGCAGGAACACCGGAAAGTCAGCCCCCACCTGTTTGAAGCCCCGTTGAAGCATCTCGTCCGGCGTTGCGCCGGTGACCACCCAGTCCCGGTCTTTCACCGGCAGGCCAAGAAGTTCGTCACGTACTGCGCCGCCAACCAGGTAGGTTTTCATGAATCGGGTGTTGCTCCTTGAAGAATTTACTCAGGGGATTATCAGGGTAAGGCCCGTTACTGGCAAACCGGCCGCCCACAAAAAAGCCCGGCACAGGGCCGGGCATTAGCAGGGTTTTTAAAAGGGTTGGGTCAGAACGCAGCCCCAAGCTCAATGGCAGCGCCGATATCCGCATCGCTGACCAGTGCGCCGATGTCCAGGCGGGCGCCAAACGGCGACAGGCCAATACCGGCGGTAAACTGGGTATCTTCCTCAATGCCATCGTTGTCGTCGTTGCTGGCGAGATTCTGGCGTACGCCAACGCGGAGCTGGGCATAACGGAAGGCGTCGAATTCGGCACCGAGGGCAAGCCACTGGGTGTCATCCTCGTAGCCGAAAGCTTCCTTCTTGGTCAGGTCCACTTCTGCGGTTACAACGTGGAAGTCGCCTTTATGGGCGATGCCGGCAGTGACCATGGGGTTCAGCTCAAGAGTTCGCTTCTCTTCAGTGGGGCGGTTTGCTGCTGAATCCAGCTCCATGGGAATGAGGTTCTTGACTACAACGCCGGTGTTCCACTGGTTCCGGGAACCGAAAGCATAGGCGGCGCCGACATCCAGGTTAAGCCCGCTTTTGTCGGTTTCATTCTCGTCACTGTCGAAGTCGTCGTCCTCGAAGCCTGATACTGTCTCAGTGTATTGGAAGGTGCGCAGTTGAACGTATTTGGGCGAAACCCCGATCTGCAGCTGCGAGTCGTTCTGGAGGTCAATGGAAGTGGCCAGAGAAATACCAACTTCGGTAACGGCAGAGGCCAGGACGCTGCCGCGGGATTGCAGGTCACGATCCAGGTTTGCAGTCAACAGCTCGGCTGTGCTCGCAGTTTCCAGGTCGGCCAGGAATTGGTCGTCATCCTGGTCGAATTCACCCCTTACTGTGGCGCGCAGGCTGCCATTAGTGAAAAAGCCGACGGATAGGGAATCCAGGGGTACGGCCAGCGCAATGCCCAGGCCAGCATCAATCCGGACGGTGTCACGATCAAAGTCATTCAACTGCTGCCGCAGTTCGCCGGCCGTCTGCCGGGCTTCTTCCTCGCTGGAGTTCTTGTCCAGTTCGTTGAAGCGGTCAATGGTGTCCTGAATGTCATCGATCTGGTCAATGGTTTCTTCTTCGTCAGCAAAGCGGGCGTTGACGGAGGGAAGGATCAGGCCAAAGTCATCCGACCACTCGTGTTGCTCGGCTGCCATCATGGCCGGGTTGGAAGCACCGGCTGCTGCCGGATGTGCGATGGCAACACCGGTTCCGCCCATCGCAAAGGAGCGCGACGACATAAACGTTTGCGGGCTGGCCATGGCGGCAGTGGTGGCGATGGATAGGCCGATGGCCAGGGAGAGTTTTGTCAGACGGTTTTCGGTCATGATGGATCCTGATTGTGCATCTGTATTATCGGTTTTAAGTTTGCGCAGGATTCAGACTAATCCAGTTCGGCCGGTGACACACCGGTGATGCGGTAACGGTTTGTTTTCCTAGTGTAAATGGCGGTGGTTTTTTGCCGCTCTGGCGGGATGTAAACAGTGCTGTCCGGTGTGCAGCGATAGATTTCAGCCAGTTACAAAGGTTGGCCTGAATTTTTCATGGAAATGGCGAACGGATACTTTTCGGAGAATCAACATGACCCTGCGGTGGATACTGATACCTGCGCTTGTGGTGACTATAGTCGGCTGTGCCCCGGTCGGTCAGCAGCGGGATTCGGGCGCCTCACAACAACAGACCAACCTCGACCCGATCACGGTTCGAGTCAGCGGTTTTGGTACCTATGAGGAAGTCTCGAAAGATCGCCTGAACACCCGTAAACGCCTGCTTGCCCGCCGGGCCTCGCAGCTGGATGCCTACCGCAACCTGGCGGAGCGGGTTTATGGCACGGTGATTTACGGTAGTTCAACGGTAAACGACTTCGTATTGCAGAACGATATGTTCCGCACCTATGTCGATAGCTATATCCGCGGCGCCAAAATGGTGGCCGTGAATGAGCACAGTGATGGCGTCGTGGAAACCGTGATGGAGTTGAAACTGGAGCCCAGATTCCGTGCCTGTGTTTCCCGGGTTTCTGACACGGAAGTTCAGGACCTGTGTCCGATTCCCATGCCGAGGGGCAATGACAGCGCTGGCGATGTCCAGAGCCGCGGCGTGGACTCCCTTTACTACCTGGATTGAGAGACTCATTCTCCATGAAGCTGGCAATTTTCTTTTTTACTGCGCTGATTCTTGCGTCCAATGCCCAGGCCGTGGTGCTGGAGGGTGTGGGGCATGCCACTATCCATGGTGATGATGTGGATGGCGCCAGGCAGGAGGCCAGAAAAGCAGCATTGAGGGATGTGTCCCTGCAATACGAGGCCAGAATCAGCAGTCGCGATACCGTCGAAAACGGTGTGGTGACAGAGTCCCGCCTGCAGGTGGCGTCCTCATCCCGGGCCAGATCCGTGAAAGTGGTGGACGAGTATCGCCGGGGCAATCTTTTACGGGTAACCGTGCGGGCCGATATGTCCGAAAGCGGAAGTTGCAGTGCAGGAGAGGCAAGTGGCCTGAGAAAACGCGTTGCGGTAACCGGCTTCCCAATGGTGTATCCGGACCAGGCGCGAATTGGCCGTATCGATGATGCCGGCGAGATCTTGCCGCAATTATTGCAGGCGGAGCTTCGGAGCACCGGCAATCTTCAGGTATTTGGTGCCACCACCCAGCGCCTGTTCAGCGATCTTCTGAACGCGCCAACCCAGCAGAAGTTCAATAACCGTCTTACCAACGTAATCCAGGTGGCGCGGGAACTGGGTGTGCAGTTTGTTGTTGCCGGCGTGATCCGTGATGTGGGTGTGTCTGATCCGGATGCCTGGGGCAGTTCCATAATCGACCGTATGCAGCGGGGGATTGGTGCCGTGAACCAGAATCGGAGGTTTGTGGCGGATCTGATGATTTACGACGGATTCAGTGGTTCGCCCATCTACCAGGAGCGTTTCGCGACCGAGGCGCGCTGGGACGCCGGCCCCGGCTCTGCTGACGGGTTTGGTTCCGCCGGCTTCCAGGAAACCGGTTATGGCAGGGCGGTTGGCGGCCTGATGAGGGATATGACAACCGCAATCAACAATGCCTTGGCATGTCAGCCTTTTATCACCCGGGTAACCCGGGTGGATGGCAGCAAAGTGACTCTGGATTCCGGCGCAACCGCAGGGCTGAGGCCGGGAGATGAGCTGAAACTCTACCGCAGTGCCAGTTTCTTCGATTCGCCGGGTGCAACCCCAGAGTTGCAGGACAGCCGCACAACCATGACGCTGAACAATGTCCACCCGGACTTCAGTAACGGTAATATTCCGGTCTCAGGCGGGCAGATCAATATCCAGCGGGATGATGTGGCAATCGTCTGGTAAATGTTGTTGCGAGAGCCCTCAGGCTGCGGCGGTTTCCGCAGCGATATCCCGGATCTTGCTCACCATGGCGCGAAGACCGTTGCCCCGGGTCGGGGAGATATGGCGGAACAGGTCGAGCTCTTCGAACAGCTCGTCAATATCCGTGGCCAGAAGATCCCTGGGTGTCTTGCCGTTCAGCGCCACCAGGATGATGGCAGCAAGGCCGCGCACGATAATGGCATCGGAATCAATCAGCAGGTAAAGCTTGCCGCTTTCTTCATCATAATGATGTATCAGCCACACCTGGCTCTGACACCCGTGCACGTAGTTCTCTTCCGTGCGCTCGTCATCCGGAAATGGCGGTAGCTGCTTGCCCAGGTCGATAATGAATGCGTAGCGTTCTTCCCAGTCGTCCAGGAATTCGAAGCCATCCACTACATCTTCCAGGGTGGTGTCTTTTCCCAGAGGGTTATTCAGAAAATCCTGTTCAGAGGCAGTCATTCACAGCATCCCCAGTTCAAGCTTGGCTTCGTCGGTAAGCATGTCGTTGTTCCAGGGTGGGTCGAAGGTAAGTTCAACCGTCACCTTGTCGACGTTGGGTACATGCTCGAGCTTGGTCTTGACGTCCTCGGTGATCACCGGGCCCATGCCACAGCCGGCGGCAGTGAGGGTCATCAGAACGTAAACGTGGTTACCGTTTTCAGGGTCGTTCTCTATCTTACAGTCGTAGATGAGGCCAAGATCCACCACGTTGACCGGAATTTCCGGGTCGTAGCAGTTTTTCATGGCTTCCCAGACCTGGTTTTCGTTCACGGTGCCGTCTTTGGGGGTTTCGAAGCTGCTTTCCAGCGGCTTCTTGCCCAGGGCGTCGGCGTTGTGGCCTTCAATGCGAGCAAGATTACCATTCACGGCAACGGTAAAGCTGCCCCCCAGTGACTGTGTGATGGTCACAAAGGTATCCGACGGAATCATGATTTCCGTGCCGGTGGGCACCAGTCGTGCCTCTACTTCGCGTTTGGTCAGGACCACTTCCCGTTCTTGCATGCCGTCTGGGGCCTCGTTTTCTCTCTAGCTGGTTTGTCGGATTGCGCTGCGCTTAATCCGACCTACATTGGTTGTCTTTGTAGGTCGGATTAGGCGAAGCCGTAATCCGACACCACAGTTTCAGGTTCAGGCAACCGTGAAACTCTCCCCGCATCCACACTCAGCGGTGGCATTCGGATTCCGGAACTGGAACAGGGAGTTCACCCCCTCAGTCACAAAATCGATCTCGATGCCATTCACCAGCGGCAGGTGCTCTTCCTTAACGAACAGGTCCACGCCATCAATGTGGAACACCTTGTCATCCGCGCCAACTTCTTCAACCCACTGGGTTTCATATTTGAAGCCGGAACAGCCGCTTTTCTTGATGGCCAGGCGGATACCTTTCGCCTCGGGCTTTTTGTCCAGTTGTTTGCGTACGTGTTTCACCGCAGTGGGCGTCATGGTGACGGCTACGGTTGGTGTGAAGACTTCGGCTGTCATGTTTCCACCTCCATCAGGCAAACAGACGCTGGATTTTCTGCAGGGCAGTGAACAATTGTTCCACTTCCTCCAGCGTATTGTAAAATGCAAAGGACGCCCGTGCTGTACCGGGAACCCCGTAAAAGTCCATCAGTGGCATGGCGCAGTGATGGCCGGTGCGGATCTCGATACCCTGCTGGTCCAGCAGGGTGCCTATGTCACTGGGGTGCAGGCCAGCAATTTTAAAGGACATAACCGGCATTTTATTGCTGGCCGTACCAATCACTTCCATGCCTGGGACGCTTTCAACCAGCTGGTTTGCCCGGGTGAGAAGCGCCGCTTCGGCCGCTTCCATGCCCTTGCGGTCGAGGCTGTCCAGATAGTCGATGGCAGCCCCCAGGCCGACTGCTTCGGCAATGGGTGGGGTGCCCGCCTCAAATTTATAGGGCAGTACGTTCCAGGTGGTGCGCTCGAAGGATACCCGTTCGATCATTTCCCCACCGCCCTGGTAGGGAGGCATTTCCTCGAGCAGTTGGGCTTTCCCGTAGAGCACGCCGATGCCAGTAGGACCGAACAGTTTGTGGGATGAGAACACATAGAAGTCGCAACCCAGTGCCTGTACGTCCGGCTGGAAGTGGGGCACCGCCTGGGCGCCGTCGATCAGGGTAATCACACCCCTGGCCTTGGCCTGTTCTATCAGCGGGGCAACCGGGTTAACCGTGCCCAGAACGTTGGAGACGTGGGTCAGTGCCAGCACGCGGGTGCGATCGCCCAAAAGGCTGGTGAACGATTCCAGGTCGAGCTCACCTTCCGGTGTTACCTGCACAGGAAGCACCTTCGCCCCCGTGCGCTCGGCCACCATCTGCCAGGGCACAATGTTGGCATGGTGCTCCATATGGCTGACGAGAATTTCGTCGCCCGGCTTCAGGCGGCCGGCCAGCCCGTTGGCGACCACATTAATGGCTTCGGTGGTGCCCCGCGTCCAGATGATCTCACGGGTACTGCCGGCGTTCAGGAATGACCGTACCTTCTCGCGAGCGCCCTCGAAAGCGCTGGTTGCGCGATCCCCCAGGGTGTGGGCACCCCGGTGAACATTGGAGTGCATTTCCCGGTAATACCGATCCATGGCGTCCAGTACGGCAATCGGCTTCTGGGCCGAAGCACCGTTGTCCAGATATACGAGGGGCTTGCCGTTGATCTGCTGATCAAGGATCGGGAAGTCCCGGCGGACAGCATCGACATCAAACGTCGCTCTGCCAGCCTTGTTTGCCACGGAAAGGTCTGTCATAACCGGTCAGGCCTCCTCAAATGTCTGATCGAAAAACTCATTCAGCCGAAGCTGTGCAGCGTCTTTGACTGCCTGAACCGGAATCTGTTCAACAAGTTCGTTAATGAAGGCCATAGTCAAAAGGGTATTGGCTTCACGGCGCCCGATCCCGCGGGAAACCAGATAGAACAGGGATGTCCTGTCCAGCTGGCCAATGGTCGCGCCATGGGCGCACTTGACGTCATCTGCGTAAATTTCCAGCTCGGGCTTGGTGTCAATCTCGGCGCCAGTGGAGAGCAACAGGTTCTTGTTGTTCATGTTGGCGTTCGACTTCTGGGCATCCTCATGAATATGGATGCGGCCATTGAACACAGCGTGGGACTCGTCTGCAGCGATATTGCGATAGGTTTCCTCGCTGTTGCAGTGAGCCGCCACGTGTTCAATGGAGGTGTGGTTGTCGTAATGCTGCTTGCCCTGAGTAACGACCACACCGTTCAGCTTGCACTCGCCACCCTCGCCTTCGAGACGAACCATCAGGTCGTGCCGGCGAAGAGGTCCGCCGAAGCCCACGCAATGGCTTTCGAAGCGGGAGTTGGCGGCCTGGCGAACACCGGTGGCGCCGATGTGCTGGACATTCTCACCTTCCATGACCAGCCGTACGCTGGTGACGTTGGCGCCGTCTTCCAGCATGTACTCGGTGACCGCGTTGACCATGACCGGCTCGTTGCCGCTGGAGAGGTACTCCTCCACCAGTGTGATCTGGCTGTGACGCGCAGCATCCACATAGATACGCGGATAGGCAGAGCCGGAGGCGGTGCCGGTTACTTCGTGCACAATGAACAGCGGCTGATCCAGCACGACTTCCTTGTCGAGGCGGATGTACAGGCCGTCTTCGAATCGTGCAGAGTTCAGCCTCGCCATCTGCACCGCGCGGGTGTCCAGGGTGTTGTCCAGGCGTTCTGCAAGGGCGGCTGCATCGTCGTCGTCAAGATCGCCGAAATTCTGGATGCGCACGCCATCAAGGTCCGGAAAATCAGACGCTTCCGGAATCATCACGCCGTTGTGGAACACCACCCGGTAACCGGGCAACGACAGGCTGTAGCCGTCCTTGCCGGTAGCGGGCAGGGTGGTGGCCAGATCATCCGTCAGTTTCAGATGCCGGCTGGAGTACTTCCAGTTTTCGGTTTTGCGGGTTGGCAAAGGCATGTCCACCAGTGCCGTACCCCGTTGTTTGCGCAGCTCAAGCAGTGGCGCCGGCAGTGAATGCCCGCGCGGCTCAAGGAAGGCGCTGGAAAGCGTTGGTGCTGGTTTCATTCCACGGCCTCCTTAACTGGCTGCACTGGGTGTGGCTTCTTCGTCTTTCACGCCGAGCCAGCCGTAACCGCGCTCTTCAAGCTCCAGCGCCAGCTCACGGCCACCGGATTTCACGATTTTGCCGCCGGCAAGAACATGCACGTAGTCCGGCACGATGTGATTCAGTAGACGCTGGTAGTGAGTCACCATCAGAATGGCGCGGTCTTCGGCACGCAGGGCGTTCACGCCCTTTGAGACCACCTGCAGGGCATCGATATCAAGCCCCGAGTCGGTCTCGTCCAGAATCGCCAGCTTGGGCTGGAGCAGAAGCGCCTGCATGATTTCGTTGCGCTTCTTCTCGCCACCGGAGAAGCCTTCGTTGACACCGCGCTTGAGGAAGGCCGGGTCCAGATCCACCTGTTTGGACACTTCCCTGGCCAGCTTCATGAACTCAGCCGCGTTCATCTCCGGCTCGCCACGGTGTGTGCGCATGGCGTTAACGGCGGTACGCAGGAACTGCAGGTTGCTGACGCCGGGAATCTCTACCGGATACTGGAACGCCAGGAAGATGCCTTCGCGGGCCCGCTCTTCGGTTTCCAGATCCAGCAGGTTGTCGCCATTGAGGGTAATCTCGCCTTCGGTCACCTCAAACGTCTCATTGCCCGCAAGCACCTGGGACAGCGTACTCTTGCCTGAGCCGTTCGGGCCCATGATGGCATGAACTTCCCCGGCCTTGATTTCCAGGTTGATGCCCTTGAGGATCTCTTCACCCTCAACGGATGCGTGCAGGTTCTTGATACTCAGCATTTGTAGGCTTCTCTCTCTTTTAACCGTCTGAATTCTGTTGCCTTGGGCTGACTGCCAACTGTGGAGGAGTCAGCCCTCGGGCAGGCCCTTCCGGGATACGCTGTGAATACGTCCATGTACGCTCGGAAAAATCATCCCTGATTTTTACGATCCCGGAAGGGCCTGCCCGATGGCTTCCGCATACTTTTGTGTTTGCCGTCCGAGGCAAAATAACGCTCTGTCGGAAGACCAAATGTTCGTGCCCGTAAGATGTCTGGGGCAGTGAGCAGGTTGGGCCTTCCGGAACCCTAAAAAACAAGGATGTTTTTTAGGAGCCTACATGGACGTATTCACGGCGTGTTCCGGAAGGCCCAACCTGCTCGCTGACCTCCACCCAAACCAGCGGGGCAGAGATCAGCAAACCAATCAGTTAACCAACAGACCCCTCAAGACTAACCTCAAGCAACTTGCCAGCTTCCACGGCAAACTCCATAGGCAGCTCCTTGAACACCTCTTTACAGAAGCCGTTCACAATCATGGAAACAGCCTGCTCAGGGTCGATACCACGCTGGCGGCAGAGGAACATCTGCTCGTCGCTGACCTTGGAGGTGGTCGCCTCGTGCTCGACGATGGCCGACTTGTTCTTGCTCTCGATGTACGGGAAGGTGTGGGCGCCGCAGCGGTCGCCGATCAGCAGCGAATCGCACTGGGTGTAGTTACGCGCACCTTCCGCACCCGGGCCGAACTTCACCAGGCCGCGGTAGGCGTTGGAGCTCCTGCCCGCGGAAATGCCCTTGGAGATGATGGTGCTGGACGTATTCTTGCCCAGGTGAATCATCTTGGTGCCGGTATCGGCCTGCTGGTAGTTGTTGGTCAGCGCCACCGAGTAGAACTCGCCCACGCTGTTGTCACCGCGCAGAATGCAGCTCGGGTACTTCCAGGTTACCGCAGAACCGGTCTCTACCTGGGTCCAGGAGATTTTCGAGTTCTTGCCAATGGCGGCGCCACGCTTGGTGACGAAGTTGAAGATGCCGCCCTTGCCGTTCTCGTCGCCCGGATACCAGTTCTGGACGGTGGAGTATTTGATCTGCGCATCGTCCAGGGCAACCAGTTCAACCACGGCAGCGTGGAGCTGGTTCTCGTCCCGCATGGGGGCGGTACAGCCTTCCAGGTAGCTGACGTAACTGCTGTCTTCAGCAATGATCAGGGTGCGCTCGAACTGGCCGGTGTTGGCCGCGTTGATGCGGAAGTAGGTGGACAATTCCATGGGGCAGCGCACGCCCTTGGGCACGTAAACAAAGGTGCCGTCGGAGAAGACTGCGGAGTTCAGGCCGGCGAAGAAGTTGTCGCCAGCAGGCACCACAGAGCCAAGATACTTTTTGACCAGTTCCGGATAATCCTGGATCGCTTCGGAGATGGAGCAGAAAATCACACCGGCCTTGGCCAGTGGTTCCTTGAAGGTGGTCGCCACGGAGACGGAATCGAATACCGCATCGACAGCTACACCTGCCAGCTTTTCGCGCTCGTGCAGGGGGATGCCCAGTTTCTCATAGGTTCTGAGCAACTCCGGGTCCACTTCGTCCAGGCTCTGGGGCATGTCTTCCGGGCGCTTGGGCGCGGAGTAGTAGGAAATCGAGTTGTAGTCGATCTTCGGGTACCCGACGTGGGCCCAGTCCGGCTCGTCCATTTCCAGCCAGCGACGGTAGGCTTTCAGGCGCCATTCCAGCATCCATTCCGGCTCTTTCTTGATGCCGGAAAGGCGCGCAATGACGTCTTCGTTCAGGCCGGGCTCGAACGTGTCGGATTCTATCTCTGTTACGAATCCGTGTTCGTATTCCCGTTTGATCAGCTCGTTCACCTCTTTGTCGGTGGTCGCCATGATCGTCGCTCCGTATTCTCTCATCTCGGGCTTTTCAGCCCCTGGTGTCGCCGGTGGCGGCATCTGCTGGCCGCCGGGCGGATGTAAAACTTTCGGCGTTGCAGTGGTCGCTCAACTAATGAGTACGCCCTGCAATCGGTTTTTGGATGACGGATTTGGTGTTGCCCTGTTGATAACCAAGGGCAAAATCCGTTTCTTCTGGTGAGCGAGTATACAATACCAGAGTAAAATAGTCAGGTATTAAATTGCGCGTGTCGTGATTATACCTTATTCGGCCCTTGGGGCACTAAGGGGCTGGCAATCGTGGTGATAGCTTTGGTCTGGCTTGGGGTAAGACTGGATGTTGCGGTGGCGGGCGTCAGGCGGGGCTTCCTCCCAAAACACGCCGTGAACCCATCCATGGGGGCTCGGCATTGCCATCCATGGCAATGCACGGTTTTGGGAGGAAGCCCCGCCTGACGCCTTCGACTAATTGCTGGTCTCCACCGACTCACAAACTGCTATGTAGATGATGGCAGGATTCGGGTCAGGTAACTGAAATCAAGCGAATCGGGCAGCGAGTGGGGTTTGGGGATGCGGACGACATGGCCGCTGCCGGGGGCATATTCCATGGCTTCACCATTCCGGTTTTCCATGGTTTCCGCACTGAACCGCAGGTTGCCGGCCGGTGTGATCAGTTCCAGGGCGTCACCGGGGGCGAACTTGTTTTTCACGTCGATGGTCAGCCACCGGTCATCCACGTCAGTAATAGTGCCGACCACCTGCTGGCTGCCGTTCAGGGAGGAGCCCTGTTCGTAGTTCTGGTATTCCTGGGGCACGTGGCGGCGGAGGAAACCTTCGGTGTAGCCGCGGTTGGAGAGCGCTTCCAGCTGTTTCATCAGGTTCATGTCGAAGGGCTTGCCGCCTGCGGCGTCGTCGATGGCGCGGCGGTAGGCCTGGGTGGTGCGCGCGACGTAGTAGGTGCTTTTGGTGCGGCCTTCGATTTTCAGGGAGTGGATGCCCATTTCCGCGAGTTGAGCGACGTGCTGGACGGCGCGGAGGTCCTTTGAGTTCATGATGTAGGTGCCGTGTTCGTCCTCGTAGGCGGGGATGTAGCTGCCTGGGCGGTTGGGTTCTTCCAGCAGGATCTCCTTCGGCTCTGCCATCCGGGCTTCGGCGCTGTTTGATGTGGCGATAAGGTCGCCGGTCTGGTCGTGACTGTGGCTGACTTCCTTGTAGTTCCAGCGGCAGGCGTTGGTGCAGGCACCCTGGTTGGCGTCGCGGTGGTTCATGTAGCCGGACAGCAGGCAGCGGCCGGAATAGGCCATGCAGAGGGCGCCGTGTACGAAGACTTCCAGTTCCATTTCCGGAACTTTTTCGCGGATGTCGCGGATCTCGTCCAGGGCCAGTTCCCGGGACAGGATGACGCGGTTGATGCCTTGCCTGCGCCAGAACTCGACTGTGGCCCAGTTTACGGCGTTGGCCTGTACTGACAGATGTATGGGCTGGTCTGGCCATTTTTCCCGTACCAGCATGATCAGGCCGGGGTCTGACATGATCAGGGCATCCGGCCGGTATTCCAGTACCGGCTCCAGATCCCGGAGATAGCTGCGCACCTTGTCGTTGTGGGGGGCGATGTTGGATACGAGGTAGAACTGCTTGCCAAGTTCGTGGGCGCGGGTGATGCCTTCGCCCAAAGCCGTAATGTTTTTGAAGCTGTTATTTCTTACTCTCAAAGAGTATCTGGGCTGGCCGGCATAGACGGCGTCGGCGCCATAGGCGAAGGCTGTCTCAAGGTGTTCGGCGGTGCCGGCGGGGGCGAGCAGTTCTGGGGTGTGCATCGGGGCTCCGGATAGGGTCATCGGTTGTTCGGAGAGTCTTGGTTGCCGATGGTGTCTTATTGACCGGGTTTTTACCTTGATGCGGCTCAAGGCTGGAGATGGTTATTTTCGGCTAACATGTGTACGCTGACTGGCGCGGGCATTCGATGTCTGCGTTGAACTATCAGGAGAAAGTGATATGCGATCAGATCCGATGGGGCCACTTGCGCCAAAAGCACCCTTCAGTGCGCGAGTGGCTTCGTTGATTGCCGGGCACCTGGAGCGTGGTCGTGTGGGGGTGGAAGCCGTTGCCTCCCAGCTGCACATGAGCCGGCACACACTTCATAAGAGGCTGAAGCAGGAGAACCTGACTTTCGCGGCTCTGCTGGAGGAAATTCGGCGCGAACGCGCATTGGCCTACCTGAAGGACCGTAGCAAGTCCCTGGTGGAAATCGCGGAGCAACTGGGGTTTTCTGAGCTCAGTGCGTTCAGCCGTGCATTCAAGCGCTGGATGGGTAAGTCGCCGGGGGCCTACCGCTCAATGGCGGCATAAAGCCTGACCAGGCAGCCGGGGTAGCGAACTCGCATGCCCCGGTGCCTTCCTGAAGGTATCAGACCTTCTTGAAGATCAGGGTGCCATTGGTGCCGCCGAAGCCAAAGCTGTTGCTCATCACCAGGGGCAGGTCCACGTTGTCCTGCCGTTCCCGCACGATGGGGTAGCCTTCGGCGCCTTCGTCCAGGTTCTCGATGTTGGCCGACGGGGCAATAAAGTTCCCCCGCTGCATGATCAGGCTGTAGATAGCTTCGTGCACACCTGCAGCGCCCAGAGCGTGGCCGCACAGGGGCTTGGTTGAGCTCAGTGGTGGTATCTTGTCACCAAAGGTTTCCTTCAGTGCTTTCAGCTCGGTGACATCACCTGCGGGCGTGCTGGTGCCGTGGGTGTTGATGTAGCTGATCTCGCCGTCCACATTCTTCATGGCCTGCTGCATACAGCGAATCGCGCCTTCGCCGCTGGGAGCGACCATATCGGCGCCGTCAGACGTGGCACCAAAACCGACCAGTTCGGCCAGGATAGTTGCGCCACGAGCCTCTGCGTGTTCCAGGGCTTCGAGTACCAGCACACCGCCGCCACCGGATATAACAAAGCCATCCCGGTCCTTGTCATAGGTGCGGGACGCCCTTCCCGGCGTGTCGTTGTACTTGGTGGACAATGCACCCATGGCGTCAAACATCAGGCTCAGGGTCCAGTGGATGTCTTCGCCGCCACCGGCAAACATCACATCCTGGCGGCCCAGAGCAATCAGGTCACCGGCATGGCCGATGGAGTGAGCGCTGGTGGCACAGGCGGAGGTGATGCCGTAATTGACGCCGGTAATGCCGAATGCAGTAGACAGGGAGGCGTTGATGGCGCTGCCCATGGTGCGTGGCACCCGGTAAGGGCCAACCCGGCGGATGCCCTTGGCGCGATGGGTATCAATCGCGTCCATCAGTTCCACCGTTGATGCACCACCGGCGCCCATGATCACGCCGGTCGAGTTGGCGCGGATCTGCTCATCGGTGAGCCCTGCCTGTTCAATGGCTTCCTTCATTGCCAGGTAGGAATAACCGGAGGCCGGGCACATGAAGCGCATCAGCTTGCGGTCGATCAGATCCGGCAGGTTCAGGTCGATCTGGCCGCAGACATGGCTACGCAGGCCATTATCCTTGGCTTCCTGACTGAAGCCGATACCGGGTATTGAATCCCGCAGTGACCGGGTCACTTCGTCTTTATTGGTTCCGAGGCTGGAGACAATCCCCATGCCGGTAATAACTACACGACGCATTTAATGGCTCCTAGAAGTCATCCGTAGAATTGAACATGCCAACCTTGAGGTCCTTGGCGGTGTATATCTCGCGGCCATCCACTTCCATGCGGGCATCGGCGATCGCCATGGTGAGCTTGCGGCGAATTACCCGTTTGATATCGAGGTGATAGCGAACCAGCTTGTTGGTTGGCAGCACCTGGCCAGAAAATTTTACCTCACCTGAACCCAGTGCCCGGCCCTTGCCTTCGCCACCGGTTGCCGCCAGGAAAAAACCTACCAGCTGCCACATGGCATCCAGCCCCAGGCAACCCGGCATGACCGGATCATCGACAAAATGAACCTTGAAAAACCAGAGGTCTGGATTGATGTCCAGCTCGGCAACGATGCTGCCTTTGCCATAAAGTCCATCGGTTTCGCTGAAATGGGTTACGCGGTCCATCATCAGCATTTCATTGATGGGTAGCCGCATCTTGCCTGGAAAAAGCGTGCCGTGCCCACAGGCGATCAAATCCGCCTTGTCAAAATGATCGGGGGTCATAATGCCATTATCCCTGTTACAAAATGGTTTCTTATACTTTAGCTGTTATTCGCCGTATGGCTATTGACCATTGGTTGCAGTTTTCAGAGAAGTGGCTGTCAGGGGGTTGATGGTCATCAAGGTGCTTTTCGGGGTAATTGGTTATTTTTCAGGCTGATCCTGAACAGATGCAAGGAGTCGTCATGTCAGCCACGAGAAACGCCTGGGGTGAACTGAGCCGCAGGGATGGCCGGGTTTTTGCGAAGCTGAAACGCAGAACGGACCATAGTCCTGCGAGGGTATGGTCGATGCTGACCGGTTCTGCCAATCTTGCCAACTGGCTGGCACCGGGAACGGTTGAACAGTGGCAGGGCGGTTCGGTGAAAATCGACTTTGAACAGAGTGGTTCGCCGATAGACAGCTATGTTCGCGCTATCAAACCCGAGCGGCTACTGGAATATTCCTGGAGTACCGGCGATGAGCCGCAGCGACCAGTACGCTGGACGTTGATTCCCGATGCGGAGGGAACCACCGTAGAACTCACATTGCTTTTGCCGGACGACCACCGGGTTTCGATTTCCTGCGCCGGCTGGGACGCGCATCTTGAAATGCTGATGGCGTCACTGGAGGGCATTCACATTCACTTCCCTGCTGATCGCTTCCGTGAAGCGCGGGCAGCATTCAGTGCAATCGTCGAGGAAGAGTTGGCAGCGTGACCAGCTCTTCCCCAGGCGGTTTTTCCTGAAACTCAGCCTTCTTTACCATCCGGCCTTGGCGAGGCCAGTATCCTTGTGTAGCGCACCAGGTATATGCCAAAGGCGAGCACCCACAGCAGGGAGCTTATCCCTACGCCCGCGTGCCAGGGCAGGACCTCGAACGCGGTGACTACCCGCACCAGTGCCGCCAGGTGAATCATCACGAACGCGGCCACCATGCCCTGTGGCAGGATCAGAGGACGGCCGGTATGGCCCAGGGAAACCCGGGCAATGACCCCCAGGATCAGACAGCCAACGGCACCGGTGCCGGCGGCATGTGCCCAGGCGTTGGTGGGCCAGTCGGCGAGAATGGAGCCGGCGAGAAGAAGCAGTGCAATCGGCACCCACAGAATCGACAGGTGCAGCACCCACAACAGTGGCTCTTTGCGGAACAGCCAGCCTTTCCAGCCTGCCAGGCGCACCAGCATCAGAACGGCAGCGATAATCGCAAGACCGGCGGTTACCGTTTGCCAGTCAGAAACCAGTGACGCCATCAGCAGAACCATAATGAACAGGGCAGCCATGTCCAGCGCCGGAACCATCCTGACCTGTGTTGCGTCAAGCCCACGCTGACGGAGCCAGCCGGCAGAGAAGGCAGGGGTGATGCGCCCCCCGATGATGCTAATCAGTGCCATCGCCATGATCAGGGCTCCGTAACTGAAGGCGGGGTCGAGTCGCGTTACGAAGCCGATCTGCATCAGCCAGAGCAGCCCGAGGACCACCAGTATCATCAGTTGACGTTTCTGCCTGGCGTGCCATACGCGCCAGCCGGCATCAAGCATTACCAGGGGCAGGAAGGCAAGGTTAACCCCCTGCACCAGCCATTCCGGAAGGTCAGCGCCGAACGCCAGCAACAGGCGACCTGCAAGCCACACGCCCCACAACAGAGCAAGGCGCACGCCATGGGTCCGGTTGGTCTGGGTCCATACACACACGGCTGTCAGCAGGAAGCCCGCAATTGCTGCCGAGAGAAAACCGAACAGCATTTCGTGCTGGTGCCAGAACAGGCCCGGCATCGCCAGTGGCAGCTGGATAGCGCCACTGACCTGTAGCACCCAAACAGGGATGGAAAGCATGGCCAGCACGGTCATGGAAAGGAAAAAAATACGGAATGGGTAGCCGAACAACTGGCGGATGCTTGCACTCTCCGCAGATTCGGATGTTGGAATAGCCTGCATGACGGTAACTCCACTGGCTGCCTGGATATAACTTATATCTTAAATAAATGTTTTATGAAATAACATACCCATCAGGCGGTACTTTTGCGTACAATGCCGCTATCGACTTGATTCCAAATGGATTAATTTATGAGTAGCTATCTGATCCTGAAAAGCATCCATATGTTTGCTGCCTACCTGACGGTGGTGCTGTTTTCCCTGCGTCTGCTGCTGGATGCAGTGGGCAAGCCTGACTGGCGGAAAACACCGTTGCGCTGGATCCCACACGCCAACGATACGATTCTGTTGCTGGCCGCCATCAGCCTGCTGTTTGTGACGCCCTGGATGCCATTCGTGCACGGTTGGCTGACAGCGAAGATTGTTCTGCTGGTCGGCTACATTGTGGCTGGCGTGTTTGCATTGAAGGAAACCCGTAGCCTGCAGGTGCGGTTGATCGCCACGGTACTTGCTTTTGTCCAGATCATGGCCATTTTCCACCTGGCTATCGCCAAACCCTTCTGACGCGCAAAATGCCGGGGGTCATCGCCCCCCGGCCTTCTCAGACATCTGTCTGGTCAGTTCCTGCAGCTGTTCCTGAACCGCTTTAAGCTGGCGGGCAATCTCATCCCTCTCATCATGGGCCTCCTGCGCCTGTTTGGCATTCTGCTCTTCGCTCATCACTTCCAGTATCGCACCGATCATCATGTTCAAAAACACAAACGCCGTCAGGAAGATGAACGTCAGGTAGTAGATCCAGCTCAGCGGATACTGCTCCATGGTGGCATACATGACATCTGTCCAGTCCTCGAACGTAGCCACGCGGAACAGCGTCAGCATGGCGATGGCGACATCTCCCCACAGTTCCTCATCCACCTTTGCAAAGAACATGGAGCCCATAGCTGCATAGATGTAGAAGATGATGAACATCAGCACCGCAATGTAGCCCATGCGGGGAATGGCTTTAAGCAGGGAGTTGATCAGGAACCGCAATTCCGGCACTACCGAGATAAGACGCAGAACCCTGAATACCCGCAACAGCCTGCCCAGCAGAACAGCATCGGAATTGTCCAGCGGAATCAGGCTACCAACCACAACCAGGGTGTCGAACAGATTCCAGCCGTCCATCAGAAAGCGTTTCTTGTTGGGACATGCGGCGAACCGGAACAGGATTTCCAGCAGGAAGAACACCGTGATGGCGTTGTCCATTACGATCAGTGAGCCTTCCACCAGAGGCGGAAGTTCATAGGTCTTGGCGCCGATGGTCAGTGCCGAAAGAATAATGATGCCAATGACCACACTCTGGAATATGCGGCTGGACTCGATTTGTCGTAATCGCTCAAAACCGGTTGCAGGACTTGATTGGGGAGGCATGGAAAACAACAGCTCCAGACAGTTCGTGGAGCCTGAATTCTAAAGCGAGTTGGGCGACTTGGATACAGTCCCCATAAAAAAGCCCCCGGCAGGCGGGGGCAGTGGTAGCGCAGGTCAAAGCTACAGAAGCAGGGAGTTCCGGTGCATCACTTCAGGGGCGGATGGCCATTGAGTGACTGCTTGTCGTTACGGGGCGGCCGGTTCAGTGGATAGAACAGCTGTGGTGATGCCAGTTCCGGCAAATCCGTCTTGGTTTCCTGGGCAGCCCATTCCACCCTCTCGGCAGAGCGGATGGCGTAATGCATCCAGGCCAGAGCGGCAGCCACGATCAGGAACATCAGCATGAAACTGCTTTGCCAGATACCGGTGATGTCATTCAGCACACCGAACATCAGCGGCAGCAGAAACCCACCGAGGCCGCCGATCATGCCGACAACACCGCCAACAGCCCCAACGTGGGTGGGATAATAAACCGGAATGTGTTTGTACACCGCAGCTTTTCCCAGTGACATGAAGAAACCAAGGATAAAGGTAAGCACCACAAACGGTATCAGTCCTACTTCCAGGAAGAAGCGGATGTCGCCATCTATGCCGTGCACCACGTATTCGGTTGGCGGATAGCTGAGCAGGAAGGTGCAGACAACGGAGGCCGTGAACGTCCAGTACATGACACGACGGGCACCGTAGCGATCCGACATCCAGCCGCCAAGAATACGAAACAGCGATGCGGGAATGGTATAGAGCGCGGCAATCATACCCGCGGTTTTAACATTCAGGCCGTAAACGCCAATCAGATAGTGGGGCAGCCACAGGGCCAGGGCCACAAACGCCCCGAACACGAAGAAATAGTAAAGCGCGAAGCGCCATACCCGAAGCTCCTTCAGTGGGGCCATCTGTTCCATGAAGGACTGGGACTGTTTACTGGCGCGCTCCTTCGCCATCGGATCTTCTTTTGCAAGGAGGATAAACAGCACCCCCATGACAGCCAGTACCGTGGCATAGACCTGTGCGGTCCCCTGCCATCCGAGTGCCACCAGCAGAAAGGGCGCGCCGAAATTGGTCACTGCAGCCCCGACGTTACCTGCCCCGAAGATACCCAAGGCTGTCCCCTGGCGCTCCCGTTCGAACCAGGCCGCGGTGTAGGTCACCCCAACGATAAATGAACCACCCGCCAGGCCAACTCCCAACGCACCCACCAGCAACATCAGATAGCTGTTTGCAAAGGTAAGCAGGTAAACACAGACAGATGTTGTGAGCATCAATATGCCAAACACCCAGCGGCCGCCAAAGCGATCTGTCCAGATGCCAAGGAAGAGGCGGCTGATGGAGCCGGTCAGAATAGGCGTGGCCATCAGCAGTCCCAGCTGGGTATCCGACAGCCCGAAGTCCTGGCTAATCTTGATGCCGATGATGGAGAAAATGGTCCAGACCGCAAAACAAAGCGTGAAGGCAAACGTGGAGATGCCCAGCGCCCGGTACTGTTCAGGTTTTGATACGCTGTTTTCCATAATTAATACCCTCCCGCAGCAAGCTGCAAATACCTGCCTTCGACTGTATCCCGACAGCCCGGTGACGCTACTTGAACAATATCAAGAAAGGTCGCTATGCCGCCGTGGCATTGGAGGTACCCCTTCAAGGCAGGGGGAGGTAGGCATTTGCAGGTTGATTCGGGCGAAGGTGATATCCGCTCTGTGTCTCTGGTGGGGTACCCGGCTGCAGGTTTGACGCATATCAAGTCCGGGCAATGGGTGATTGTGGGCTAATGCTGACAAATATGAAGCCTGCCATGCGTGTGTGCTGGCATAACGGGTCTGGAGTTTACGATGAAAATCATGATTGCCTATGACGGTTCGAGAAATGCCAGGTTGGCTCTGGCGCAAACCATCACCATGTTTCGGGATCTGAAGCCGCAGATTACGCTGGTTGCGGTGGCGGAAAACCCCCGTGACATCACCTCGGGAAACGAAGACTTCTTCCAGGAAGAAGTGGACGAGCTCAAACAGCACCTGGCGGAGGCGATGGACGTCTGCGAGAAAGAACAGATTGCTGCTGAAACCATGATGCTGGAGGGCGATGCCCGCAAGATGCTGCTGTTCGCGGCAGAGAAGAAAATCCGCCCTGACATGCTGGTGATAGCACGCCACAGCCACGAGCCCGATGGCGGCTTTATTGCCCGATCCCTCACCTATTTCGTGGATGAGCTGGATTACATGACCTTTGGCAGCGTGAGTTCATTTCTCGCGCGCCGGGTTCAGTGCCCGCTGCTCATTCTCCCCAGCCTTTAATAACCCTTGAATAGCCCCGGAGGCTGAAATGAAAGTCGCTGATGTGTTCCGCGTCCGCAATCCGGAAATCAGGGCATTGCACCTGACCTGGATTGCCTTCTTTATTACCTTCTATGTCTGGTTCAACATGGCGCCGCTGGCATCCAGCATGCTGAAGAGTGTGGACTGGCTGACGAAGGATGATATCCGGCTGTTTGCCATCTGTAACGTCGCCCTGACCATCCCCGCCCGCATTATCGTGGGCATGGCTCTGGATCGGTTTGGCCCACGCCGGGTGTTCTCGGTACTGATGGTGTTAATGGCCATCCCCGCACTGGTGTTTGCTTTCGGTACCACCATGATGCAGCTGCTCGTCAGCCGTCTGGTCCTGAGCTCTATCGGCGCCAGCTTTGTGGTGGGCATCCACATGACTGCCATGTGGTTCAAGCCCAGGGATATCGGCTTCGCCGAGGGTTTCTATGCTGGCTGGGGTAACTTCGGTTCGGCCGCCGCGGCCATCTCTCTGCCTACTATTGCACTGCACATGTATGGCGGTGAAGACGGCTGGCGCTGGGCCATTGCCCAGAGTGCGATTTTCATGGCGGCTTACGGTGTCTACTACTGGTTTGCCATCACCGACGGCCCTGTGGGTACCGTTCACCGCAAGCCCCGCAAGGCCATCGCGCTGGAAGTCAGCAGCTGGGGTGACATGGTCAAGCTTATCCTGTGGACCATTCCTCTGGTCGGCGTGCTGGGTATCCTGGTTTGGCGCATCGAAAGCATGGGGTACATCGGCAGGACCGGCGCGCTCATCTGCTATGGCATCATCGCTGCCATTGTGGTTTACCAAATCATCCAGATCCTGCGGGTGAACATCCCCATCCTCAAAAAAGGCGTGCCGGAGGATGACAAGTACCCGTTCAACAGTGTCGCGGCCCTGAACAGCACCTATTTCGCCAACTTCGGTGCCGAGCTGGCGGTGGTGTCCATGCTGCCAATGTTCTTTGAAGAAACCTGGAGCCTGAACGCAGCTGCAGCAGGCCTGATCGCGGCCTCGTTTGCCTTTGTGAACTTGCTGGCACGCCCCATGGGTGGCCTGGTCTCTGACCGCATGGGTAACCGCCGGTTCGTAATGCTCAGCTACATGTTCGGCATCTCCATTGGCTTCGCGCTGATGGGCTTCATGAACTCCAGCTGGCCGCTGATCATCGCCGTTGCGATTACCGTCTTCACCTCATTCTTCGTACAGGGGGCTGAGGGCGCCACTTTTGGTATTATCCCTTCCATCAAGCGCCGTCTTACCGGACAGATTTCCGGAATGGCCGGTGCCTATGGCAATGTCGGTGCCGTGGTATACCTCACCATCTTCACCTTCGTTACCCCCACTCAGTTCTTCTATATCATTGCCGCGGGCGCCTTCATCAGCTGGGTGTTGTGCCTGATGTGGCTGAAAGAGCCTGAGTCCGGGTTCGCCGAAGAATATCAGGTGTCTTCTGTTGACCTTCAGATCGAAGAGGAGGAGCGCAAGAAGCAGGCTGCCGCAGCCGCTGCAGCTTCCGGCTAGTCACCCCCCGAAAACTGCGAAGAAGCCCGCCCGGAGCAATCCCGGCGGGCTTTTTGCGTTCAGGACGAGCAATGTGCCCATAAACTTGACACAGTTCCGTTACATGATGTTACACGCTGATAGGATAACAAAGCGATTGAAACACAAGGAGAAATGATCGTGATAACAACAATTTCGAAAGCAGTTCTGATGGCTGGCCTGTCTTGCCTGCCGTTTGCCGCGGGAGCGAATGTTATTACCGGAACATTCAGTGGTTATATCAGCCATGGAGATTACGACCGGACCGGCGCGGTGACAGGAAATAGCGGTAGTGGAGCTAATGAAGGCCGTGAGGTGAACGGCACGTTGATGATTGATCTTGCCACTGCGCCAGTCGACGCCCTCGCAAATCCTGACCAGGGCGAGTACGCATCCTCCCTGGACTGGGTTTCCCTGTCTATTGACGGGTTTGATTTTGGCTTGCCGGATGATCAATCAGGTTACCTTACGGAAGATTCGGTCGGGATCTTTAATGAGGGCTCGCCTGATAAGCTGACGGTGCAGGATAGGGTCAGTGAGAGCACATCAATCAACGCACGGGTCTATTTGCGGCAGAAGCTCAGCATCTATTCCGAGCTTCTGGACTTCCTGTCGGATGATACTCTCGAGCAGTCAATTACTTGGAGTGACTCTGTCTCCGGAACAGTCGACAACAATTATGGACTCTTTGATTATCAGTACCTGTGGCGAGATGACGATCTCGGAGTTCTGGAGCAGGCTGATGGTTCAGTGGTGATCACCTCGTTCAACCTTGCGTCGGTGGCACACGAGGTACCGGAGCCCGGGGCGGCGCTGCTATTTTTGTCCGGTATGCTGGGCCTGGGAGCGTTACAACGAAAAAAAACCGGCCCTTGCGGGCCGGCAATCGATTCGTGAATCTTTTGCTGTCACATCATGGATTCTTGATATACGCATTCTTGCGCAGGTAGAACCACCAGTTCACCACAAGGCACAGTGCGTAAAACACCGCAAACCCGTACATGGCCACTTCCGGAGTTCCGGCCTGGATCTCCTGGCCCATCACTCGCGGTGCGATGAAGGCGCCATAGGCGGCGACGGCAGAGGTCCAGCCAAGTACCGGGCCTTTCTGCTGCTGGTCGAAGATTACGCCGATGCTGCGGAAAGTGGAGCCATTGCCGATGCCGCTGGCGGCGAACAGCACAATGAACAGAATCAGGAAGATCGCGAAGTAGCTGTTGGGGTCGGTTGAGTTGTACGCCAGCATCATCACGTAGCCGGTTGCCACCGATGCCACCACCATGACCACTGAGATGATCTGGGTGACGATGGAACCGCCCATCTTGTCGGAGATCCAGCCACCCACCGGACGGATCAGGGCGCCTACGAAGGGACCGATCCAGGCCCAGGTGAGGGCGCTGGGGGCGTCAGGATTGGTGACGCGGGTCACGGTGCCATCTGCGGCCACTTCCATCATGTTGCCGAAGATAACACTGATGGACAGAGGAAGTGCAGCGGAGAAGCCGATGAATGAGCCGAAGGTAAGAATGTACAGTACCGTCATGGCCCAGGTGTGCTTGTTGTTGAAAATGGCAAACTGCTTCTGAATGTTCGGCTTGATGTCGCCCGGGATCAGGCGCAGGAGAACAAGCGTCAGGATGATGGTGAGGGGCAGCGCCACCCACATGTTCAGGATGCCAAGCGCATAAACCCCGACCAATGAGGTGGCAAGGCCAACCGTATACAGGCCGATAATCTTTGCAAACGCTGACGCAGGGCTGCCAGGGTTCGGAGTGATGGTGCGCAGGTTGTTCATGCCGAACCAGCCAGCGAAGGCCAATGGGATCAGGAACACCAGCCAGATAAAGCCGGCGTTCTGGATCCAGGTGTCCGTGCCGGCCTCAATGCGACCGATCAGAGTGCCGCTCGGGCTCTGCAGCTCCAGGGGGCCGCCTGCGAGTGCTTCGAAAACTCCCACGGTCATTACCAGGGGAATCACCACCTGCATGGTGGTAACACCAAAGTTTCCAAGCCCGGCGTTCATGCCCAGTCCGTAGCCCTGCTTGCTCTTGGGATAGAAGGAACTGATGTTGCTCATGGAGCAGGCAAAGTTGCCGCCGCCGATACCGGACAGCAGTGCCAGCGCCTGGAAAACAATGAAGGGGGTATCCGGGTTCATCAGTGCGATGCCGGTGCCCAGGGCGGGCAGCATCAGCAGGGCAGTGGTCAGGAAGACCGTGTTCCGGCCACCTGCGATCTTGATCATGAACGACGCAGGGATCCGCAGGGTCGCGCCGGAAAGGCCGGCAATGGCTGTCAGAGTGAACAGTTGATCAACGGTAAAAGGGAAACCCAGGTTCTTCATCTGGGTGGTAATCATGCCCCACATCAGCCAGACGGCGAAGCCCATCAGCAGGCTGGGGATGGAAATCCACAGGTTGCGGGAAGCGATGCGCTTGCCTTCCCTTTCCCAGAATTCTTCGTTTTCGACATCCCAGTGTTCGATGTCGGCGTTGGTTTTAGCCATGTTAACTGCTCCTTTAGTTGCTGACCCTTGGCCACGGCAATGATGGCGTATGGGCTATGGGAGCCATTCTGCAAACGGAAGGTGTTGGTTGATCATGACAAATATCAAGGACAGGATGGGTCGGCTGGTTCTTGTTTTTTTGACGGTTTTAAGGCTAGCAGTGAGGCCTTTATTTGGTTTTTAAATCAATTGGTTATGTTGGTTATATACCTTATGGAGTAGTCGGCGCCGCTCCTGGCGCAGTGGAGGTAGCCAATCATTTCCGGCGCTTCTGGCTGTCACGAAACAGGGTAATAAGCTGTATGGCGACCAGCCCGTAGGCGGAGGACCAGCACAGGGCGGACAACCAGAGCAGACTGGGGTGGGCAAACGGGGTAGTGCCCGCCTGGAGCCGCGCCAGCACCGCAACTGACATTGCAATGGCAATGCCAAGAACCTGCCATGCTGGGGGAAAGGTTCTCCTGGCGCGTTGCCAGGCGAGGCGCAACATGACACTGGTAGACAGTGTGCCAAGGGCGCCAATGGTGATGACATGAAGTGCTGGCAGTGGGTCGGTTGCCTGCAAGAGAAAAATGCCCGTAATGCCGGCCCCAATCGCCAACCAGAGATAGCCAACCGCAAGCACCAGCAAATCGGGCCGGTTCATGCAATGCCAGAGCTTCCAGCGCATGGTTCGGATCATTATCAGCAGGGACGAAATAACCAGAAGTATGCCCGTGACCGGATCTGAAGAAGGCATGAGCGATAGCGCCATTGCCGCCGGAAGAATCAGCAGAAGCGCACCTTCAATCCGTGGCTGCACTCTTGCTTCCAGCCGGATGCCATGTTTGTCCATTGTGCCCGCCACCGCCGGAGCAATGATTCTGCCACCCATGAACGCCATCAGCAGTAACAGACCAAGAATTGCGGTTATCAACACACGTCGGGTGTCTGGCACGGGAAGCATCGGGGCATTCCGGAGATCAGTTGCAATCCAGAAAACCACCGGCAGAAGACAAAGAACCAGTATCAGCGGGCCAGCAATTCTGTTGCGCCATTTTTTGGCAGCCTGAAACCTGGGCACAGCGTATCGGGCAAGCAAGAGGGCAAAGGCTGGACTCAACAGCTGTGATGCCAGGCTCGCCGGTGCCAGTGTCCAACAAAGGCGTGCGACGAGCCACAGCAGAAACAGGGGTGCAAGTACCTTCCAGGGCTGGGGGCCCAGGGTATAGCCGGCTATCAGGGCCAGGGCAAAACCGAACACCAGCTCGTGGCCATGGCCAGCGCCGAGCAGCCCTGGTGGCCAGGCCGAACCTGACAGCACCGCAAGGATAGACAAGGGCACAACCACGGCTGCCCATAGTGCTGCCGCAGGGAAAAACAGCCAGAACGAATGAAATGGTTTTGCCTGTGTCCGTGCCATTAGCCTGTTACCGATAGCGGTGTGTCGACTTGTCCGAGGTCATGACTGGATATTGACCATACAGGTTGACCCGGCTATCACTGAAGTACAAGAACCGACGAAAGAGGTGCATTATGACTATCTCTCAGTTGTTTCATTTGCCATTCTCGGGCAACGGCGTATGGCTGGAGCTCAAACGCCAGAACTTCTCGATTCCCTTCCTGGCGTGGGTGGTGGTTGTGCCCATGTCATTTTTACCGCCTGTAATGCTCTATTATGCGGGCACCCATTACGGCGACGCCTTTCTGGCCGGGTTTGCAGACAAGGAATGGCGCTTCATAACGACCATCCTGTTCCTGGCGGAATTGTTGACGTTTTTCGTAATGGGCTGGCTTATCCGCGCCGTTCTTGATGGCTACAAGATGGAAATCAGTTATCAGGACTCGTACCTTCTGGCCACAGTGGCACCCATACCCTTGTGGCTGTCTTCCCTGGCGCTGCTGGTGCCGGTATTGGCGGTAAGCGTGGTAGCCGTCGCGGTAGGCATGTTCCTGTCCTGCGCTCTGATCTATCAGGGAGTCCGTTCCCTGTGTCACCGATCTGATAACGATGTGGTTGCCATGTCTGCAACCTATACCGTGATGGCCGCAGCGCTGCTGGCCTGGGGCATCCTCATGGCGATGGTCTGGGCGTTCTGATCAAGCCGTGTATGGAAGTACGCCGTAGTAAACGGCACTGAAGTGAAGGGCGCTGCCGCCTATTACAAACAGATGCCAGATGGCGTGCATGTACGGTATGCGATCGGCCAGGTAAAAAACGACGCCGGCGGTGTAGGCCACGCCGCCGGCTATGGTCAGATAGAGCGCGGTTTCGTTCAGGCTGGCCACCAGATCCGACGAGGCGAAGGTGATCAGCCACCCCATGGCAATATAGATGCCTACCCGGGCGAGTTTGAAGCGATTCTTGAAGATTATCTTGAGCACCACGCCGGTGAGCGCCAGCGACCAGATGATGGCGAACAGCGTCCAGCCTGTGGTGCCGCGCATGTTGACCAGCAGAAAAGGTGTATAGCTGCCGGCGATGAGCAGGAATATGGCGCAATGGTCCAGGGTTTTGAACAGTGCCCGCAGCCGCGGGTGGCGGGTGCCATGGTAAAGCGCCGATGCCACGTAAAGCAGGATCAGTGAAGCACCGAAAATGCTGAAGCTGACAATCTTCCAGACGTCGCCCATTTGGCTGGCTGCAACAACCAGGGCGATCGTCCCGATAACACTCAAAAAGGCTCCCAGCCCGTGGGTAGCGCTGTTCAGCCATTCTTCGATGCGGTGGTGGGTGGATTCCGTGGCAGTGCCGCTAGGTTTCATCAGTGTCGTTTCCCTTTTCATTCATAGTGCTACGGTACTTCAGCGTACACGTGTACGCAATGGGAGAAGCGTGGCATCTCTGTGAGGATCATCAGAAATTCTGAACAAGCCGAATGAAATCTTCCGATTTTTCGTTACCTGTCCTTGGAGTAGCCTTGGCACATTCATTAACTGCAACAAGCAGGAGGCTCTGAACTATGGCAAAGGTACTTGTTCTTTATTACTCCATGTATGGGCATATTGAGACTATGGCCAGCACCGTCGTTGAAGGCGCAAAAGGCGTCGCCGGTGCTGAGGTGACCGTCAAGCGTGTTCCGGAAACCATGTCCGACCAGGCATTCCTGGGCGCTGGCGGAAAATCCGACCAGGCGGCACCCGTAGCGGACCCGAAGGAGTTGCCGGAATATGATGCTGTCATCTTCGGCACGCCGACTCGGTTCGGCAACATGTCCGGTCAGATGCGCACGTTCCTGGACCAGACCGGCGGCCTCTGGGCAGAGGGTAAACTCCACGGCAAGCTGGCCAGCGTGTTCACGTCCACGGGAACCGGTGGCGGCCAGGAACACACCATCAGCTCGTTCTGGACCACACTGGCCCACCACGGCATGGTGATTGTGCCCCTTGGTTATGGCATTCCGGACTTCTTCGATGTCTCGGAGATGAACGGAGGCACGCCCTATGGCGCCTCGACCATCGCCGGTGGTGACGGCTCCCGCCAGCCCAGCGAGAAAGAACTGAACATTGCCCGCTATCAGGGCAGGCATGTGGCGGAACTGGCAGTGAAGCTGTTCGGCTGATAGTTGTTGCATTGATCAAGCGTTGAGCGTTTTCCAGGGTAGCAGGCGAGAGTTTGCTGCCCTTTTTTGCGCGTTATCTCCGCGCCTCTGCTGTGCCCTGTTTCGGTTTATTCACCGCGCCGGTTTTGAGCCGGGAAAAGGTTGCCGGCACTACGCCCAGCCAGGAAGCCAGCTGATTGTCGGGCACACGTTTGACCAGCTCCGGATATTCTTCCAGCAGCAACTGGTAGCGTTCGCCGGCGGACATGGTGTGTTTCCGGAACTCCCTCATACTGGTCAGTTCCGCCATTTCCTCGGTCAGTACCAGCGCGAATCGCGGCCATAGCCCTTCCCCGTGAGACTGGATTGCGGAGCGGAAGGCAGCAAAATCAGCCACCCACGCAGTGACCGGGGTTACGCTCGTCAGGCAGAGGGTATTTCGCACCGTGCGGCTGCGGCCGAAAACCGGCCAGACCATGTCGCCCTCGGAAAAGAAATGGTGCACGGCAACCTTGCCGCTTGGTGCTTCCCGGAATAGTCGCATGATGCCGTACTGGATCAGGTAAACGTTGGCCCAGGGGGTGTCATGTTTCTCCAGGGTGGTTTCGGCATCCACTCTGCGCTGGTGGAACAGGCGGGCGAGGTCTGCCAGAAACCGTGCATCTGGCTCGTTTTCATGCCCTGCCAGGCGAATACCGAATATACGGCTCAGGCCGTTGAGGAGCGCCGTCGACTCTGGCGCGGCATCCTGCTGGATTATGTCTGGATTGTTGTCTCCCAGCATGCAAGGTGCGGAAGACACGACAGGCCTGAATTGACTGTTCATGTCATTGATCCGTTGATGAATGTCTCATTAATTATGGTATCAAAAAAACATCTTTTAAAATGACTTAAATCATTAAGCCTTTTTCACTGAGTCGATTAATGCAGAAGGTTAGCGGGAGGCCCGGGCGTGGGGGTATCTTCCGAAACTGTGCGGAGCCATGGATGGCGGAGCTCAAGCGTCACATGGACGTGCCGAAGGAGCGTGTTTCGGAAGATACCCCCACGCCCGGGCCTAATCTCCAGGTGAGCGGCGAAGGCTGAGGAGGCCAACTCCCTCAGTGGCTGGTTCCTTCCTCATAGTTGATCTTGTTCCAGACGTTATATTTGCCAGAAGGCTTGTTCATGGGAATGCGCTTTTCCTCCTCCAGTGTATCGGCGTCATAGACGATTACCGCGCCGTCGTTATCCCAGATACTCAGCAGTAGCTTTTCACCGTAGCGGTCGAATTCCACGTGTGCAGCGACTTTGCCCGGAGCGGGCTGCAGCGTTTTGACGATTTCCAGGGTCTGCTTGTCGATGACGTGGACCTTGTCCTTGTTGGGGCCGAAGAACACATCCACCCAGGCGTAGCGGGAGTTCTCGTGGCTGCGCATGAAGAAGCCAGGGCCTTCGGTTTCAAGGGTTTTGATCACCTGCCAGTTGTCCATGTCGATAATGGAAACCGCACCGGTGCGGAAGTGGGGGGTGGCCATCACCCTTGTGCCCTGGTACCCCCAGGTGATGCCCGAGCCCAGGTGCGGCATGCCAGGAAGGGGCAGGTCAGCGACGGTTTTGCCGGTGTCCAGGTTGATTACCAGGCCATGTTTGCCATCTCGGGCAGCCCCGATGACGTGTTCGTAGCCCGGGTCGAAGAAGAAGTCATCCAGCCAGGTGTCTGTCTGCATCCGGCGGACGTTGGGCTTGCCGTCTTCCACCGTGATTTCCCAGGCTTCGGGAATGTCCTTGAGCGCGGCAATGAAACTGTTCCGGGGTGGCGCAGCGTACACGGCGCTGACGCGTGAGCTGTCGCCAGCGCCGTTTTCTACCGGGATGATGTCCATCAGTTCCAGGTTATCGGCGCCAAACAGCACCAGGGTATGAGGCAGGTAGTTTGCCGCCATCACGTACTTCCCGTCAGCAGAGACGGCAATGTTGCGCATGTTGATGCCGGCGCGGACTTCCGCTGTCACTTTCAGGTTGTACAGATCGTATTTGGTGATCCATCCATCCCTTGAGCCGAAATAGACATAGCGGCCATCCGGGCTGTATTTCGGGCCGCCATGCAGGGCGTAGCGACTCGGGAAGCGGTGGATGGGTTCCATCTTGTCACCATCAAGCAGGGTGACGTGATGGTCTCCGATTTCCACCACCAGGAACAGGTTCATCATATCGGCCTGGTAAACCGGTTCATCGGGCAGGGTGCCGTGGGAGTGGGGCAATAAATGACTGTCGAGAATTTCCACCTGCCCCCAGGTCGGTATGCTTGCAGGGGGGAGGTAGATGTAGTCTGCCAGTGCGGTGATCGATTCTGAGTCAAGAATATCGTCGAAGGCCGGCATCTGGGTTGCTGGCCGGCCGTCCCTGATGGCGTCCACCGCCTGAGTTTTCCTGAGCCGGGAGAGATTGTCCGGCAGCAGGGCCGGGCCCATGCCGCCCAGGCGGTCAGTGCCGTGACAGCTGGCGCAGTGTTGCTGATAGAGCGCTTCAGTCCCGGAGTCGGCCTGTAACGCGGCAGGAAGCAGCAGGCTGGTGGCCAGAACCAGCAGTGTCTGTTTGCGGATCATCATGCCGGCCGGCCTCCCGCACTGGCTGCAATGGCTGAGTTGTGGCCGGACTGCCACCCGGCGGCAGTGGGCTGGGCCAGTTTGTCGGCCAGGCGGACAACCTCACCTACGATAATCAGTGTGGGCGGCTGGAAACCTTCACTGACGATGGTGGCTTCCAGGTTTTCCAGTGTGGTCACTGCCATGTGCTGTTGCGGCGTGGTTCCCCGTTCCACCAACGCAACCGGGCAGTCTCCGGGCAGACCATGGGCGATAAGTTCGCGGACAATGGTCGGAGCGTTATGCAGCCCCATGTAGAATACCCGTGTCTGCCCCGGCGCTGCGAGCACGCGCCAGTTCAGCTCCAGGGACTGATCAGACTTACGGTGGCCGGTGACGAAGGTCACGCTCTGGGAGTAATCCCGGTGAGTCAGTGGTATGCCGCAGTAGGAGGCGCAGCCAGCAGCGGAGGTGATGCCCGGTACCACCTGAAAATCAATGTTATTATCCACCAGAAATTCCGCTTCCTCGCCGCCACGGCCGAAAATATAGGGGTCCCCACCTTTCAGGCGCACAACCCGGCGCTGCTTTACGGCTAGTTGCACCAGCAGTTCATTGGTGTCCTCCTGGGGTACGTAATGGCAACCGCTGGCTTTACCCACATGGATGCACTCGGCCGCAGGGTTCACCAGTTCCATAATCTGTGGCGACACCAGACGGTCATACACAATGGCGTCGGCCTGCTGGATCAGCATCAGCGCCCGCAGCGTCAGCAGGCCCGGGTCACCGGGACCGGCTCCGACAATGGCAACTTCTCCCACCCGTAAGGGTTGTCCCGCCAACTGGAACTCCACCAGGCACTTCTTCCTTTGGCTGGTTGTCATGATGCTTGTCCTTACAGGTTGTGAACCGGAATCTCGGTCACCGGAGCGGCTACGCGCCGGGGCATGTCGATGACACCGATCTCTTCGTTGGTGAGGTAACAACCGGGGTCCTCTTCCCAGAAGTCACCGGAAATGTTGTAGGCCCGGACACGGGTATTGCCGTTGCAGATGGCCAGATACCGGCAGTCGGCGCAGCGCCCCTTGACCGGGCGTGGACTCTGGCGAAAGCCAGCCATCAGCGCATCGCTGGCCTCGGACCATATCCGGGAGAAAGGCTGATTGCGGACATTACCCAGGTTGTAGTCCCACCAGAAGGTGTCCGGATGTACTTCCCCAAGGTTGTCAATATTGGAAATGTTCACGCCGGACGCATTGCCTCCCCAGTACTTCAACCTTTGTTCCAGGGCCGGAACCTGGTCCGGGTAATGTTCCGCGGCCCACTGCAGCAGGAACGGGCCGTCGGCGTCATTGTTGCCGGTTACGTATTCCCGCTCGATGCCGCGCTGGAGCTCATCGTGGCAGTGATCGAACAGCAGGGTCATGGCCTCGCGGGTCATGTCGTACCAGGCATCCCGCTTGCGGTTGCGGCCGCCCCGGCCGGAATAGTTCAGGTGCGACAGGTAGAATTTGTCGATGTCGTGCTCGTCCAGCAGCCTGAGCATGTCCGGCAACTGGGGAAAGTTGTCCTGGGTAAGGGTGAAGCGCAGGCCAACCTTTATGCCGGCGCTCTTGCACAGTTCCACCGCTTTCATGGAAGCGGCGAAGGCGCCTTTTTTCTGGCGGAACTCGTCGTGGGTCCGCTCCAGACCGTCGATGCTGATGCCGACATAGTCGTAACCGGCCTCAGCAATCTGCCGGATGTTTTCCTCGGTGATCAGTGTGCCATTGGTGGAAAGGCCCACGTAGAACCCCTTGGCTTTGGCGCGACGGGAGATGTCGAAAATATCGGGACGCATCAGCGGCTCGCCGCCGGAAAGGATCAGCACGGGGACACCGAACGCCTTGAGGTCATCCATCACCGTGTAGACCTCATCGGTGCTCAGTTCACCCTTGAAGTCCACATCGGCGGAGATGGAGTAGCAGTGCTTGCAGGTGAGGTTGCAGCGGCGAATCAGGTTCCAGATCACTACCGGGCCGGCCGGTTTCGGAATCGGGCGCACCGGAGCCGGATTCATCAGGCTCTTGATGTAGCGGGTCATTCTGAACATGGTGCTTCCTCTCTCATGATTTCCGCAGCCGCAGACCGGTTTTCTTGAGAATGGCCGAGCTGTAGAGAATGGTGTGGCCCTCGCTGGTGTCTCCGATTACGGCCTTGATCTGTGATGCCTTGTCTTCAACTTCTTCACGGCTGGTGCCATGGACCATGGCAAACAGGTTGTAGCGCCAGTAGGGCAGGTGTCGCGGGCGTCGGTAGCAGTGGCTTACGAACGGCAGTTCGCCGACCCGCCGCCCCATGTCGGATATGGCGTCGTCATGGACGTCCCATACCGTCATGCCATTGAAGCGATAACCCAGGCGGTAGTGATCGGGCACGGCGGCAACACGGCGGATAACCCCGGCATCCTGCATGCGCTGGAAACGCGCCAGCACCTCGTCTGCCGGCAGTCCCAGCTCCATGCCCAGCGTGCCCCAGGGATCCGGTACCAGAGGCAAACCGCCCTGGGTGGCCAGAATCAGTTGCCGATCGAGTTTGCAGAGCACGTAACCGGGCTCAGACCGGGAAGTGGAGATGGACATGGAACTCTTCCTCTTTGGGCATGTTGTAGACGGGATACCCTGTTGCGGATTCGATCCGGGCAATGACCCGAGCTATGTCATCAGGGTTCTCCGTTGCCACAACAAACCACATGTTCAGTTCATGCTCCCGGCGGTAGTTGTGGGCCACCTCATTGAACCGGTTTACCTGCTGCGTGACCGTCTCGAATTCCTCCGCCGGGATGCGCATGGCTGCCAGAGACAGGCCGCCCCCCATTTCTCCGGCATGAAACATCGGGCCAAAGCGCGTGAGGATGCGACGGTCAAGGAGGTCCTGAAGGGTGTGTAGAAGCTCCTGCTCGGTCAGTCCCAGTTCACCGGCTACTGCCGCGTAGGGCGCGTGCACCATCGGCAGCCCTGTCTGCAGCCTGTTGATAACGGACCGCTCCACCTCACTGAACGTGGGCGCCGTCGCCAGGTCCGGCTGGTGTTCAGTCATGGCTGACATAACGTCCTCCCCTTTGCCGATAAGCTCTGGTACTGAACAGCACCGCATGAGGCACCTGTTCCAGGCTATGGTCTGTAATCAGGGTTGTCAGCTGGCTAAAAACCAGTTTCCGGTCAACACCATGGATCATGCAGAACAGATTGTAGGGCCAGTCCGGCTGCCGGCGCGGGCGCTGATAGCAGAGCGTAATAAACGGCGCACGTGCCAAACTCCGGCCAAGGTTCTGGACCTGATCATCAGGTATGTCCCAGACCACCATGGCATTGGCGGTGTAACCCAGCGTCCGATGCCGCACTACCAGTCCGAATCGCTTGATAAGCCCCTGGGCCTGCCACTGCCTGATGGCAGCCATTACCTCCTGTTCAGACAGCCCGGTCATCTCTGCCAGCGCCTGATAAGGGCGCTGTGTCAGGGGAATGCCAAGTTCCAGCTGCCGCCGAAGGCGTAACAATCCCCAGGCACTGACTGAGCCGGGGCCGGCAATGTCCGGGATCCCAGCCAGATAGTCCGTGGAAGGAGAAACAGTCACGGCAGGGCCTCCCAGTCAATATCAAAGCCCAGATCGATGTGGTAACCCTCCACCATCGGCAGGCGCAGCATGGGAAGCCTGAGTTTGTGTTCCAGATCGTCAAGCCGCTCTTCCAGAGTATCTTCATCAGGCGCGGTCATGACGAACCAGAGATTGTAGGTGTGTTCCCGGGCATAGTTATGGTTCACTCCCGGGGCACGGTTGATCCGGGCGGCGACCAGATCCATCTGTTCCTCCGGTGCCGCCACGGCAGCCAGCAGGCTCGCGCCCGCCCGGCTGTGTTCGAAGACCGGTCCGACCCGGCTGAGAACCTGACTGTCCTGAAGCGACTGCAGCCGCTCGATGACCTCCCCTTCGGCAATACCCAGTTTCCGGGACATCTCCTCATAAGGCCTTTCGCAGACGGGCAGTTCCCGCTGGTAAAGGTTGATCAGCTGTCTGTCAGTGTTATCCAGTCTCATCAGTGCTCTCCTCCGGGCCGGAACCGATCAGTACACGTCGTGCTGGGTGTTGTAGACGTTGAACTTGCCTGTTGGTGTGACAAGCCTCTCGTCGGTGATCACCTTCTTCAGCTCGCGCGTCTTGTCATCGACAATCACCAGGGCGGATTTCTTGTCCTGGGTGTTCCACACCGAGAACCAGACTTCGTCGCCCTCAACGTTGTACTCCGGCTGCACGACCCGTTTTGGCCCTTCACCAAGCTCTGCCCATTCAGCAATCGGAAGCACTTCATAGCCGGCCTCGAAATTGTTGATGTCGAATACGGCAACGCTCTGACTAATCGCCTCGGCAGGGTTCAGCGCAGTATCCACCCACAGGTTGGCGGATTTCGGATGGGTCTTGATGAACAGCGATCCACCGCCCTGGCCGTCCAGGGTTCTGACGACTTTCCAGGCCTTGTCCGGATGGCCTTCGGGATCAGTGCCGATCATCTGGATGGTCGGGTCGCCCAGATGGCTGGTTGCCCATACCGGCCCGTGCTCCGGATCTATGAAGTTGGCACCGCGGCCAGGATGGGGAATCTTGCCGACATCCACCATGGCCTCGAGGTTGCGATCCAGGGAATCCACCACTGCAATCTTGTCGGACTGGTTGGCGGCCGTCAGGAAGTAACGCATGCTGCTGTCCCAGCCGCCATCGTGCAGGAACCGGGCCGCATCAATGTTGGTGATGGACAGGTTGTCCAGGTCCTCGTAATTCACCAGCATGATCTTGCCGGTTTCCTTCACGTTGACGATGAACTCCGGATGCTTGTGGGAGGCCACAATGGCGGCGACCCGGGGCTCAGGGTGATACTCCTGGGTGTCTACCGTCATGCCCCGGGTGCCGACGATTTTCTTCGGTTCCAGGGTTTTTCCGTCCATGATCACGAACTGTGGTGGCCAGTAAGTGCCTGCAATCGCGAGCTTGTCTTCCCAGCCCTTGTACTTGGAGGTTTCCACCGAGCGGGCTTCCATACCGACCTTGATCTTGGCAACGGTGTCGGGTTCTTCCATCCACAGGTCGATCATGTTGACCAGCGCATCCCGGCCGATCACGAAGACATAACGACCGGAGGCGGACATGCGGGAAATATGGACGGCGTAGCCCGTGTCGATGATATGGGCAATCTCATGGGTGTCGCCATCAATCAGGGCAACCTGGCCGGCATCCCGCAGTGTCACACTGAACAGGTTCTTGAGGTTCAGGTCGTTCATCTGTCTGGTGGGGCGGTCTTCCGGCGGGACGACTACTTCCCAGGTGGCCTTCATGTCCTCAAGGCTGAACTCTGGAGGCTGAGGCGGCTCGTGCATGATGTACTTCGCCATCAGATCCACCTCTTCCTCGGTGAAGTCACCGGAGGTTAACCAGTTCGGCATGCCTGCCGGCGAGCCATAACTGATAAACGTCTTGAGGTAGTCGATGCCCCGCTCCTGAGTGATGTCAGGGGTCAGTGGCTTGCCGGTAGCGCCTTTGCGCAGCACACCATGACAACCGGCGCAGCGTTCGAAGTAGATCTGCTTGGCTTTTTCGAATTCGGCATCTGTAAGGTCCGGCGCGCCAGGGCTACGGACGATTTTGGCAGATTGCGGGTCCACCGAGCTGGCGGTACCCTCGTACGCCGTTGAAGATGGATCGGGATCCTTGGGGGCGCCATGTGCTGACATGACGCCCAGTGATGCAATGGCCAGGGCCAATGCCAAAGGCTGAAACAACAGGTTGGTTACTCTCATCAGGTTCTCTCCTTGGATTCAAGAGTCCCTCTAGGTTTCTCTTCTTCCCTTCCATGAACATTGATTAATGTCAGACGAATGAAATTAGTCAGACATATACCCACACGTGGGTATGTCCAATGAGTCCTGGCATTGGGTTTCGGTTTTAACCAATATCAAGGATGAGGTTTCTTGGGGGCGTCACGATGCTGGTATCAATGGGGAGGGCACAGCGCTTGAAATGTTTCTGGCTGGAGAGGAAAAGGCGAAGTCCTGTCGTGGTTGCCCTGTTGTCCGGGCTGCTCATCGCCCCGGCCGCCGCGGTTGGCACTGAAGAGGTGGAAGAGGCGCGCTTGGCCAACCTGGTGATCCAGGACTGCGGCTCCTGTCATGGCCTGACCCTGCGTGGAGGCCTCGGCCCGTCGTTGCGACCAGAGAGTCTGGAGCGTCTGCCGGTGGAGGCCATCGCCGCCATTATCCGGGAAGGTGTTCCCGGTTCCGCAATGCCACCCTGGAAGCCTCTGCTGACTCCCGAAGAGATTCACTGGATCAGCCGCCAACTGAAATCCGGCGCACTGGTTTCGCCCTGAACGCCAATCTGGAGGAATGACCCATAATGAAGCTTGAATTCAATCTGCCCGGTAAGCTGATAGCGGCGCTGCTTCTTGCTTTTGTCCTGGGCGGTTGTCAGGTGTTCACCGAAACACAGAGCCGTTCCGAAGTGATGGGCACCGGTGACCTGGGCCTGATTATCGAGCGGGCGAGCGGCTCGGTACTGGTCATCAACACATCCCGACACGAAGTGCTGGGTCGTATTGACGGGCTGGGGGATCTGTCACATGCCTCGGTGGTCTATTCGCGGGATGCCCGGTACGGGTATGTCTTCGGGCGGGATGGCGGCCTCACAAAGGTGGACCTGTTGAGTCAATCCGTTGTCGACCGTGTGATTCAGTCCGGTAACAGTATCGGCGGGGCGATTTCCCAGGATGGTCGCTACGTGGCGGTTTCCAATTACGAGCCTGGCGGCGTGAAAGTCTTTGACAGCCAGACACTGGAGCTGGTGGCGGAAATTCCCGCCACTTACACCAGCGGGGAAGGTCAGGTCGGTCAGTCAAAGACCGTCGGTCTGGTGGATGCGCCGGGGAACCTGTTTGTGTTCAGCCTGTTCGAGGCCGGAGAGATCTGGATTCTCGACATGAGCGACGACTCAGCTGAAGTCACCCGTTTCGAGGCTGGCGAGTCCCCTTACGATGCCCTCATTACACCGGATGGCCGTTATTACATTGCCGGCCTTTTTGGTGAAGATGGGCTGTCACTGCTGGACCTGTGGAACCCGGCACAGGGCGTTACCGAAATCCTTCCGGGCTATGGCAAGGGTGAACAGAAACTGCCAGTGTATAAAATGCCGCATCTGGAAGGCTGGGCCATCGCCGATGGACGGGCCTTCGTACCGGCGGTGGGCCACCATCAGGTGTTGGTGGCAGACATGAACGACTGGTCGCTGGTGGATCGAATTCCGGTGCAGGGCCAACCGGTGTTTGTGATGGCCAGCCCGGACAACCGCCAGATATGGGTGAGCTTTGCCCATCCGAACAACGATGTGGTGCAGGTGATCGATTCACAGACTCGCGACATTGTCCGTACCCTGGAACCCGGCAGCGCGGTGCTGCATATGGAATTCACGCCCCGGGGCGAAGAAGTCTGGGTCTCTGCCCGGGACAGTAACCGGGTAACCGTATACAACACCCGCACGCTGGAGCCAGTTGCGACCATCAATGCTGAAAAACCCAGCGGCATCTTCTTTACCAGCCGTGCTCATGCGCTCGGTTTGTAGGCCGGGAGCGTCGTTGTTGGGCGCTATGCTGGCGGGTTTTCTGGCGACGACGAACGCCGGAGCTGACAGCACCCGGGTACTGATCGGGATTGAGTCTGCGAGCGGTGCTACCACGGTTGCCCGCCACCGGCTGACAGAGTATCTGCGGACACAGGGTTGTGAAGCTGATATCCGCTTCGAAACCAGCACGCCGGGGCTTGCATTGGTGTTCCTGCCGGGAACTCCGCCAGAGACAGCAACGCAGCCCGATCTGGATGCGATTAACCGGGTCGGACAGCTTCCGGTACCAGTCTGGATTACCCGCAGAACGGCCGGTGTGAGGGATATCAGTGAGCTGGAAGGCCGTGACCTCGCCACCGTTGCTGGCGGTGACCCCCTGGGAGCTAGCCTGCCGCTGGCCGCGCTGCGGAAACAGGGCATCACACCCAGCTCCGGGCAGTTGTACGAAGCTGGTGATTACAGCTCTGCGCTCGGGTTGTTGCTCCATAACAATACCTACGCTGCGGTTTCGGAGCGGGGTTTTGTGAGGCCGTTTCTGGCCAGGAACAGCCTTGTGGTGAGCTGGTCTGGCGAGCCGGTAAAGGCGGCTGGATGGTATCGCCAGGCCGCCTGGAACAGGAAAGCGGAAGCTTGTGAGAGGGCGTTGACCAGACCACGGCGGCCAGACGATCCGCAGATGTTTGCGGTGTTCCCCGAATGGGTGTTTGGCTTTGCCTCACCCGACAGTCTGTATTCAGAGGATGTAAGCCGATGACGTTTTACCAACCGGTAGGCAATGAGATAGAACTCTTTCAGGCAGCGGCCGGCAATGGCCTGCCTGTGCTCATCAAAGGGCCGACCGGCTGCGGCAAGACCCGTTTTGTTCGGTTTATGGCAGAAAAACTCGGGCGACCGGTGTACACCGTTGCCTGCCACGACGATCTCACTGCTGCCGACCTGGTGGGCCGACACCTGATCGGCCCCGACGGCACCTACTGGCAGGACGGGCCATTGACTCGGGCGGTGCGTGAAGGCGGTATCTGCTACCTGGATGAAGTGGTGGAGGCTCGCAAGGACACCACGGTGGTGCTGCATCCGTTGGCCGACGACCGCCGGGAGCTGCCAATCGAGCGCACGGGTGAATTGTTGCAGGCTGCACCCGGTTTCATGCTGGTGGTGTCCTACAACCCGGGCTACCAGAGTCTGCTGAAGGGCATGAAACCCAGTACCCGTCAGCGCTTTGTTTCACTGAGCTTTGATTACCCGGAGGCGGCGGCCGAGCAGGCCATTGTGATTGAGGAGTCCGGTTGCGACCGGGAGCTGGCGGAGCAGCTAGTGGGCCTTGCCCGCTCCGTGCGTAATCTCAAAGACCATGATCTGGAGGAGGCGGCATCGACACGTCTTCTGATTCACACCGCTCACCTGGTTCGCGCCGGTGTGCCGGTTGCTGAGGCTTGTCGGGCCGGGATGATAGAGCCGTTGACCGATGACGAAGCAACCGTCAGCGCACTCATGGAGGTGGTGTATGCCGTATTCAGGAAGTCAGATGAAAACCAGTAGCGGTGCCGTGGTGCCGGTCGCCTGGTACCTGTTGAATCTGTTGTTACTGCCGTTTGTCGGGTTTGCTGTTTTGCTCTGTGTCTATCTCCTTTCGGAGAATGCGTCACCCTTGCGGAAGCTGCATGCCAAAGCGGCAGTCTGTATGTCGTTACTGGGAGCGGCGCTTATTGGCGGCGGCGTGGCTGTGTTCTGGCTGGTTTTCGGCAACAGCGGTGACTTCTGGACCAGTGCTATTGTCTGGTCCATCGTTCTGCACACGTCGTTTGTTCTTTGGGGAATGATTGCGCTGGCCCAGGCTATTGGTGACAAGCCTCCCTATTTTCCGCGACGTTTCAGTTGAATCTTTGAGCTTGGTGATGGAGCGGCCGGGCAGGCCTTTGCAAAACACACTCCTTGCGGCACATCCATGTGACGCTTGGGCTCCGCCATCCATGGCTCCGCACAGTTTTGCAAAGGCCTGCCCGGCCGCTCCTGCTACTCTTTTCAGTGGATTCCGCGGGTTGCTGCCAGGGCAGTAATAATGATTACTGCCCAAGCTTGCGACGCCAGTCTCCATCCCCAGGGCGCGTGCCGCATTTCCATGAAGTGATCCACCAGCAGAATCGCTTTCACGATAATCAGCGCAAACACCAGCCCCACCAGAACAGACGCGTCGGCGCCGGCCTGCATGGCGATCACCGGCGTCATGGTGCAGACGATCAGGGCAATGTATACCGCCAGCATTTGCTCTTCTCCTTACGCCAGAACGTACAGCATCGGAAACAACACCAGCCACACCAGGTCCACCATGTGCCAGTAGGATGCGCCGGACTCCATGCCGTTCATGTCATCACCGTTGTAGTCACCCCGCTTAACCTTCACCGCCAGTACCACCAGGATGATCTGGCCCAATATCACATGCATGAAGTGGAAGAAAGTGAGGAAGAAATAGAACATGAAGAAGGTGTCGGTGCCCAGGTTGTAGCCGTTGCTGTAGAGGTCGGCGTATTCCCACAGTTTACCGAAGGTGTAGATGCAGGAGGCTGCGATGGCGCCCGATAGCAGCGGGGTAACGCCCGTCTGGCGGTGGCGCAGGCGGTGGACGGCGACGGCTACCAGGTAGCTGGCGGTGATCAGGCCAATGGTATTGATCAGTCCGGTCCAGGGGTGCAATACCTGGCGTCCGGCGGCGAAGGTGTTCGGGTCGAGGTTGCGGGCCACGCCGAAACCGATGAACAGGATGCCGAAGACTGCCAGTTCCGCGAAAATGAAGAACCAGACGGCAAGGTCGCCGGGGAGGTGGTGGCGTGTCTGGGCTGATGTCTGCATGAGTGTCAGCGGGTCAGGTTCATGTAGAGTTTGGGTAGCTGCAACGGCAACTGCGTCGGGTCCTTGATCACCACGAAATGGTTGCTGCCAAAGACATAGGGCAGGTATTCGTTGGCATCATCGTCGATGGTGACGCAGAAGGGGGTCAGGCCGGCTTTGTGGGCCTCCTGGACGGCCATCCGGGTATCTTCCACGCCGTACCGGCCTTCATAAAGGTCCAGGTCATTGGGTTTGCCATCGGTGAGCAGGAGCAGGATCTTTTGATGTTCGTGGCGACCTTTCAGCAGATTTGTTGCCTGGCGGATAGCGGCACCCATTCGGGTGTAGTAACCCGGTTCCAGTGCCTGGATACGGCCCCGGCTGACATCATTATAGGGTTCATCGAAGGACTTGATGTGATGAAAGCGGATATGGTCCCGGCGGCGTGACGAGAATGCAAATATCGCAAAGGGGTCGCGGCTGGCCTGGAGTGCTTCGCTGAGCAGCTGTAAGCCATCCCGGGCGATATCGATCACCCGCTGGCTGTTGTTGATAAACGTATCGGTGGACATGGAAATGTCCGCCAGGATCAGGCATGCCAGGTCCCGCTGATTCTGCTTGCAGCGGCGGAACAACTTCTGGTTGATCACGCCGGTGCCCCTGCGATGCTGGACTTCCCGCTCCATGCAGGCGTCCAGGTCCAGTTCTTCGCCCTCGGTCTGCCGGCGCTCCCATTGTCGCATGGGTTTCAGTGCGTGGAACTGGCGGCGTAACCGCATGGCAGACCTGGACAAGTGTTCTGGCAGCCCGGTCGGCATGGAATCTTTACTCATCATGGGTTGCAGGCAACAGAACTTTTCCCGGTAACTCTTGCTGCGCCAGTCCCATTCCGGCAAGTGAATGCCCGGGCCCAGGTACAGGTCGTCGTTTTCTTCCGATGGCAGGTCCAGGTCGAACTTGATGGCGGAAGAGGCTTCCCTGCGGTCCTTGGAGACAGAAATCATGTCCATGTCATCCGCTACTGAGTCGGCATCGTCTTCCTCTGTGTCGTCACCGGCCCGGTCGACGGGAATGAATTCGCTCCATGAGAACAGGCTTTCCAGGCGAAACAGCATCAGGCCCTGGTCTTTATCGAATGCGTCCACCCGCTCAGCGCGGCGGCGCTTGCGCTTCTTCGCGAGGCCGCCGGGCGTTGATGTCAGGTTGTCGTCGCCGATGATCTGGCCGGTCACCTTGCCCAGAGCGACCGTAGGGTATAGCCAGATCACAACCGGCCAGGGGTCTGATTCTGCTGGCGGCAGTGTTTCTACGCTGCCGGGGTAGATCAGCGCCTGGCGAATGGCCTCCTCGCGGCGACTCTCCGCTGGGGGTAAACTCTCCGGATCCGGACGCCATTGCAGGGTATGGCGCACCAGGCGCTGATAGACCGGTTCCATCCCCGGCCATTTCGCCAGCAGGGTCTGAACCATGGCCTGGTTGCCGGTGAGCCAGTCGGCATCCGTGAGTTCGCCACGGGAAGCCAGTGCTGCCAACCAGAGGTACAGATCCCGGTTGACCTGCTTTGAGGGGAACAGCGCCAGGCGTTCCGGTAGCCGCAGGCTTTGTTCATCCCGCCAGGCCAGCTCGAATTTCTTGTGGGTACCTGCCAGTTTCTGCAAAAAGCGGCGCCGGGTGCGGAAGTGGCGGGGCTCTGCAGTAACCAGGCTTAATGCGGGGTCGCCTCCCATGGCACGGAACAATACACCCAGGGTGCGGGCTTCATCCTTGAGATGAACCGCATGCTCCGGGAACTCGCCCATGGCCTGGCGGGTGATGTATTCGTGCCATTTGAAGCCTACCCACTCTTCCATTTCAACTCCTCAGATTTGGCGCTTTGCTGGCGTGGTGGATTGACCTGGCGAACCGGAATCAGAATGGTCTGTTTACCGGGTTCACCCGGTTCCCAGCTCAGCAGGGAACCTTCCGGGTTGTTCTTCTGTACCTCGCGACACGCGCTCACACACTGCAGGCACTGGGTGCAGGTAAATTTGGCCCGCTTGTGACTGCGGGTCGGTAAGCGCATGGGACAGGCTTCATCACAGGCCTTTGTGCAATCCCGGCAAGCAGCGGCGCGCTTGGCATCAAAGGTGACCACTTTCCCTTTGCCATTGGTCATCCACGCAATGCTCTGGACGACCCCGAAGGCGCAGCCGTATTTGCAGAACAGATGCCGGGCGAACAGAAAATCCAGGGTAAAAAGTGAGGTGGCTACCGCAAGGAAAATCGCCGGGTACTTTGCCAGTTCACCGGTAACCAGGTCGGTATACAAGGGGATCGGCGGCAGCAGGTAGGACAGCATCGCCAGTGCCCAGGAAAAGCCGATCAGGGCGCAGACCAGCGCCAGTCCTGCCCAGTGCAGAGCCTTCCCCCGGCGGCCCCTCCTGAGGGCTTCGTACAGGGTCGGGCGGCCGGTTATTCGGGTCATCAGATGGTTGATGGTTTCCACCACCGAGAAATGCGGGCATAACCATCCGCAATATATCCGCCCCCATTTCCAGGCTATCCAGAGTACGAGCGGAACGAGCAGGGTGATGGGCAGCACAAACCAGAACAGGATCTGCCCGGCTACTTCCGCCGGTGAGCTCTGGGTGACCCAGGCCAGTTCAAGATTGAATGACAGGGGAAATCCGAAAAGCACGAAATGGGTTTCTGTCAGATCGTATCGGAAAATATTGAGCACCGGTGCAAGCAGAAACAGCAGAAAGAACGCGGCTCGTGTCAGTAGCCGCTTCTGCTGGAGGGTGTCATTGTCCTTTTGCGTCTGAGCATGCACGGTGAAGGTCCGTAGAGGGTTGAGCAGGCCGGGAAGCCGGTTCCCGGCCTGCTGTGCTTACGCGTCCTGGGTTGCAGGGCCGCGGACCTCTTCAGCAGGGGATGCCTGCCCCTTGATGAAGAAGCTGCCGAGGTAAACAATCAGGCCGGCCATGAAAAAAGCGCCTGCGACAAAGCGCATCCAGTAGAACAATGCGATGTTGTCCTGGGTAGCCATGAACGACAGTGCTTCTCCGCTGTCCGGGATCCGCTGCAGCCACACCTGCAGAACACCAGCGGCGGTCAGGAACAGAGTGATGAATACCATGGAAACCGTCATCAGCCAGAAGCCCCACATCTCGACTATCTGTGCAGTGTTGCTGTTGCCATAAGGTCTGCCGCGCATGATTGGTACTGCGTAGGAGATGATGGTCAGCACGATCATTACGTAGGCGCCGTAGAACGCCATGTGACCGTGGGCCGCGGTAATCTGGCTGCCGTGGGTATAGTAGTTGACCGGTGCCAGGGTGTGCAGGAAACCCCACACGCCGGCGCCCAGGAATGCCATTACCGCTGTACCCATGGCCCACAGCAGGGCGGCCTTGTTGGGGTGGTTGCGACGGCGCCGGTTGATCATGTTGAAGGCGAAGATCACCATCATGAAGAACGGCAGCGGCTCCAGGGCGGAGAACACGGAACCCAGCCATAGCCAGTATTCGGGCGGACCGATCCAGAAGAAGTGGTGCCCGGTACCGATGATGCCGGTAATCAGTGCCATGGCAATGATCACATACAACCATTTCTCGATGACTTCCCGGTCAACACCGGTCAGCTTGATCAGCACATAGGCCAGGATGGCACCCATGATCAGCTCCCAGACGCCTTCAACCCAGAGGTGTACCACGAACCACCAGAAGTACTTGTCGGTGGCCAGGTTGCCGGGGTTGTAGAAGGAGAACATCCAGAGTACCGCCAGGCCGATCAGACCGGTTATCAGCACGATGTTGACGACGGTTTTGCGGCCCTTCAGGGCAGTCATCATGATGTTGTACAGGAAACCGACGACCACAAGAGCAATACCGATCTTGGTGATGGTGGGTTGCTCAAGAAACTCCCTTCCCATCGTGGGCAGCAACTTGTTCATGGTCACATCAGCCAGGGTGGCATAGTCCACAAACAGGTAACCAAGGATGGTCAGGGTACCGGCGACAGCAAAAACCCAGAACAGTATCCAGGCCAGCAGCGGGCTGTGTAACTCGGTTTGCGCCTCTTCCGGAACCATGTAGTAGGTGGCGCCCATAAAGCCGAACAGAAGCCAGACAATCAGCAGGTTGGTATGAACCATGCGGGCGACGTTGAAGGGTATTTCCGGAAACAGGAAATCTCCGACCACGTACTGGAGACCCAGCACCAGGCCAAATACAATCTGGCCGACAAACAGAACCAGGGCAAAGATGAAGTAGGGCATTGCTACCCGTTGCGATTCATATTTCATGTGGGTTCCCTCAGCCTTCGATGTTGGGTGGCCAGTCGTTGTCGTCGATCTTCGATGTCCACTCCAGGAAGGCAGAGAGGTCATCAATCTCTTCATCGGTCAGATTGAAGTTCGGCATTTGCCTGCGACCCGGCACATTGGTGGGCATGGCGTTCATCCAGGCATTCATGTATGCCTTGAAGGTCTCTGTGTCGCCACCACCGCGGCGGTCAAATACGTTGGCAAGTTCCGGCGCAAAGTACGCGCCTTCGCCCATGATGGAATGGCAACCTACGCAGTTGTTGTTCTCCCAGACATGTTTGCCACGAACCACCTGGTCAGTGAGTTGGTCGCGGTTGTCCCGCTCGGGCATTGCCCGCACCTGAGTGTCCAAAGTCAGGGCCAGGAACAGCAGGACGAAGAATGCACTTCCTCCCAGATATATGTTCCTGGCCATGCTTTTGGTAAAGCGCTCGGCCATGGGTCTCTCTCCTTGGTTTTATGGAATACCTGACTGCCCGACTAGGATATAAAGATGCATCCAGAATGCTGTTGATGATTATCAAGCATGACGGGAGTTTTCACCATTGCGCCGGGGAGTTACCTCCAGAGGGGTAGGTGATAAACTCCGCGCTCTGTCTGTCCAGAAATTTCCCTCTGTCCGGAGTGCCGATGGCTGCTGCGTTTGCTCTTTTTCTAAAACTGATTCCGCTCTATGTGACGGTAACTCTGGGCTGGATTGCGCGGCGGTACCTTGATGCCAGTGGTAAACATATTGCCGGCATCATGCTTTACATCGTAACGCCGTCGGTGGTGTTCTCGGGCGTCATGGCAGCCCCCCTGTCAATGGAAGTGATCCTGCTGCCATTCCTGACTTTCGCCCTGTGCTCGGTCCTTGGGCTTGTGCACCTTGCGGTGGCCAGGCGGATAATCACCGACGGTAGTGCGAGCCTCATTCCCTTGTCGGTGGGAACCGGTAACACGGGATACTTCGGCATACCGGTGGCATTGCTGCTGTTTGGTCAGGAGGGGCTGGCGCTCTACATCGTGTGTATGCTGGGCACCACGTTATTCGAGAATTCCCTGGGCTTCTATCTGGCCGCACGGGGGCGCTATAGCCTGAGGGATGCCCTGGTACGAGTCGTGCGACTGCCTTCGGTCTACGCTTTTGCGCTCGCGGTCGTGCTGAACCTCTCCGGTTTTTCCATTCCTGAGGTCTTCACGCCCCTGTTCGACAACCTGCGCGGGGCATACAGCATTCTGGGCATGATGATCATCGGCATGGGCATCCTCAGTTTTCGCGGGCTGGCGGGTAACCTTCGCTTCACTGGCCTGGCCTTCGTTGGCAAGTTCGTGTCCTGGCCGGCAGTGGCGATGGCGTTGTGGTGGCTGGACGCCAATTTTCTGGGTATCTACGACCTGGCGGTGTACCAGGCAATTTTCCTGATCTCCATAACACCGATTGCGGCCAATACCGTCGTAATCGCCACACTGCTGGATACCGCCCCGCGACAGGCAGCGGGAACGGCTTTGCTCAGCACGCTGTTTGCCCTATTGTTTATCCCGGTAATGATTGCCTGGGTGTTCGGGCAATAAGCGGGTGCTCAATCATAATCCTGCAGCAGGCCGGCCATGTCGTCGGCGTGTTCTTCTTCCACCGCAAGAATCTCTTCCAGCATACGGCGCGTGGTCGGGTCATCGTCGCCCAGGTACTGAATGATCTCGCGGTAGCTGTCGATGGCGATGCGTTCCGCCACCAGGTCCTCTTCAATCATCTCCTTGAGCGTGTTGCCCTCAATGTATTCCGAGTGGGCGCGTGTTGACAGACTGTCCGGTGAAAAATTCGGATTGCCACCCAGTTGGGCTATGCGCCCGGCAATCTGGTCGGCGTGATCCTGCTCCTGTTGCGCGTGTTCGAGAAACTCCTGCGCTACGGCCTCGGCGTTGAGCCCGTTAGCGGCGTAGTAGTGATGCTTGTAACGCAGCACGCAGACAATCTCGGTGGCGAGTGCTTCATTGAGAATCCTGATCACGGTTTCGCGGTCAGCTTTGTATCCCTCGGTGATTGCACCGTCACGCATATTTTGACGGGCGCGTTCCCGGATCTTTTTGATGTCGGACAGAAACGGCTGCTTGTTGCTGGCCGGGGTATGTTTCGATGTACTCATGTACAACTCCTTCTGTCGATTGACTTGCAGCACTTTCTTTCTTGACAGAATAACCTTAGCACTGGAACGGAAACCCTGCACAGTGTACCGCTTTGAAGCCGGCCCGCAGCGGGGTCGGCTTCAGCCTGTGCGAGCCGTTTCAGAGACTTTTCCCTGGGCTATATCGCTACGTGCATGACGCACAACACTGATGCCAGCGGTGATCGCGAGGGACCCCATAATCGTGGCCACGATAAGATCGGGCCAGGCGGTACCAGTGCCGAAGACCCCCAGCGCGGCAACCATCACCGCTATATTGCCGATGGCATCGTTGCGGCTGCACAGCCAGACCGACCGCATGTCGGAATCGCCTTCCCGGAACTTGAACAGCACGATGGCGACGCCCAGGTTGGCCGCCAGAGCCAGTGCGCCAACCACCCCCATGGTCAGGGGTTCCGGAGTAATGCCGCTTTGCATCACCCAGGCGGCACGGCCCAGCACAACGATGCCGAATAGGGCCATGGTAATACCTTTCACCATGGCGGCCCGGCCGCGCCAGAGCATGCCCATGGAGAGCACCGACAGCGACAGCAGGTAGTTGGCGCTGTCGCCGAAGAAGTCGATGGCGTCGGCGAGCAGAGACACAGAGCCGGACTGGAGGCTGGCAAAGCCTTCTACCAGAAACATGACCAGATTAACCCAGAGGGCAATCCACAAGGCTTTGCGAAAGCCCGGGGCAGGGGATTTGGGTTCGGGGCCAGAGCAGCTACACGCCATGAATACCTCCTGTTCTCAGATACTCATATTGAAAACCCTAGAGTAGCTACAGGGTCAACAGGTTTGCTGCATTTCTGGTTTATGTCGGAGCTGGCCGGACCTGTCAGGGCAGGAAGATAGTTGGGATGAGCAGCCACTCCGGTACGCCGGATATACGATTCAAAAAAACAATACAGTCGTTCTTTGCGTGTATCGAGAGTTGCATTGACTGCTCCATACCGCCCTATATAGGTGGTCTTGACATATACGAAGAAACTGGCCAATCTCTGAACCGACAATCATAAAAACTCACTTCGGTAGACTAGCCATGGTTCGAAGCTCTTTCGCAGCGGAGGAATTTGACCGTTGGATCAGTGATGTTAACCAGATTTGCGGTCCGTTTTCGGCAGAGCCCCTCGAAGGAACATTTTCTGGTGATATTCACAAGATGGGCGGCGGCGCCATAGATATGTCGCGGGTGTCGATTCGTGGAGCTCAGCTTGTTCGGGGTCGAAGCGAGATACGTCGCTGTGGGACGCCAGAGTTCTTTTGCGTTTTCCAGCTTCATGGGACATCACGTGTTGAGCAGGCGGGGAACCGTTCTATCCTCAAGACCGGGGATATAGTTCTGGTGGATTCGGCACTACCCTTCAGTTTTACCTACGATCATGAATCCCAGCAAATTTCCTTGATTCTGCCCCGTAGTGTAATTGAGCGTATCCTGAATCTGTCAGGTATTGAGCTCGGCGTTCGGATTCCGTCTCACAGTCATATTGCCAGTGTGGCCAACCGATTGATTGCAGAGGCAGCGCATTATGACAGCCTGGACGAGGAGGAAGGCTCGGCTATCGTTGACTCGCTGATTATGCTAATCAAACCTTCTGTGATTAAAAGTCTGGCGGACAGCAACCCCAACGAGCGGGTTTTCCTGCAAGCTGTCTCGTTTATTCAGAACAATATTGGCGAACCTGATTTGAGTGCACGAATGGTGGCGACTACGACAGGCGCATCAGTGCGTAGTCTATATCGAGCCTTTGCCGTTCGATCCCTTACAGTCTCCGGATACATCAAAACCCAGCGTATGGAGATGTGTGCCGATTATATGAAAACATCAAAGGGTAAGCTGAATCTGACCGAAGTTGGATACAGGTTTGGCTTTGCCAGTCCAAGCGCGTTCTCGACGGCCTTCAAACAGTACTTTGGTGTAACCCCTTCCGGTTATTGTAAAAGCTGTGCGACCTGAAATGGAGTCTGCCAGACCTTTATATCTGACAGACTCCAGAGCTGAACATCACTTCTTGATGCTGATAACCCTGGGTTGGGTAACGGCTTTCAGGCCTTCCAGGCCGAACTCTACGCCGTAGCCCGAGGCCTTGTTGCCACCGAAGGGCACCATGGGGTGTATGGCTCCATGCTGGTTGATCCAGACTGTGCCTGCTTCCAGGCGAACGGCCACCTGTTGTGCCTGTTCGAGATCATCTGCCCACACAGAAGCACCAAGGCCGGCGTCCAGCCGGTTGGCTGAAGCCACGGCTTCGTCCAGGCTCTGGTAACGGATAACAGGCAGGGCAGGGCCAAACTGTTCCTCATCCACCAGTCTCTGGCCGTCGCGAATGTTCCCTACCAGCGTGAGCGGGAGGAAGTAGCCGGTGTCGGGAATCGTTCCGAATTCCATAACTTCGCAGCCATTAGCGCGGGCATCAGCAACCAGGTCCTTCACCTTGTTGTACTGCATTTCGTTTTGTAGTGGACCGATCAGGTTCTTTTCGTCCATGCCATCGCCGATGGGCATCTGCTGGGCAAGGTTGCTGAGAGCATTAACCACGGCCTCATAGTCGCTATCATGCACATACAAACGCTTGATGCAGGCGCAAGTCTGGCCCATGTTCAGGAATGCTCCCCAGAACAGCCCTTCGGCTATTGCGTCGGCATCGGTACCGGGAAGAACGATGGCCGCATCGTTGCCTCCGAGCTCAAGGGTAATAGGTGCAAGGCTCCTGGTGGAAGCCTCGATGATACGCCTACCGGTGGCTTCGCTGCCGGTGAACATGATTTTGTCGATATCTGGATGGCTGGTCAGAGCCGCACCGATACGGCCATCTCCGGAGACGGTATTGAGAACCCCAGGCGGCAATACCTGATTGATCAGCCGTACCATTTCCAGGGTTGCGATCGGGGTGTATTCGGATGGTTTGATCACTACCGTGTTGCCCATGCGGATGGAGGGAATGATCTGCCAGATGGCAATCATCAGGGGCCAGTTCCAGGGCGCAATCGCAGCCACCACACCGAGGGGAACGCGGTGCAGGACGTCCTTGCGCTCCTCGTCCTCGTATACGATCTCCGGTGGTAATTCCAGCGCTGCTGGCACCTGTGTCCAGCCCACGCAGGCCTGCATCTCGAACCGGGAGCCGGGGCCGGATAGGGGCTTGCCCTGCTCGCGGGTGATGAGTTCGGCCAGGTACTCCGAGTTTTCTTCAAGCACCCGGGTGACGCGGACGATCGTGTCCCGCTTCTCCTGGTCGCTGACCCTGGCCCAGTTGAGCTGTGCCTTACGGGCGGTGTTTACAGCGAAACCTACGTCGGACTCAGTGCTTATCGGGGCCAGCCCGATGGAATCCCCTGTGGCGGGATTGAGGATTTCCTGGTGATCGGCTGCTTCGACAGCCTGGCCGTTCACCGAATTACTGTAAGTCTGCATGTTTGTGCTCTCTTGAAGCTGAATGTTTTACCTGGTCAGAACGGAACTATGGCGATGATCTGACCATAGACATTGGTGTCATCATTACCGATCTGGCTGCCACCCTCGGCAGCGCTGTTATCTGGCGTATAGACGCCTAACAGCGGACTGATGATCAGGTGTGGGGCTGCCACCCATTCGGCATAGAAATCAATCTCCTGTGCGTTCAGGTTGCCGCTGCCGGCCGCAGTGTCACGGAAGTTGAAGAAGAGGGCGCCCACACTGAGTGTTTCTGACGGAGTGGCCTTTACGCCCACATGATGCACGTCCGCGTCAGAGTTGAACGGCCCTGCATAATTGGCGGCGACTTCGCCCTGGAACCAGGTGCCATAGCCACGGTTAAAGCCAAAAAAGAGCGGGTCGAAGTTTTCTTCAAAGCTTGAGTAGCGATAGTTGACGCTGGGTGACCAGGTGACATCACTGAAGGTCCATCCTGCTTCTGCGTACCAGGCTTTGGCATCGTTGAAGGAACTGTCCCCCGGCTCCTGAGTGACAAACTCGCCGGACAGGAACAGATTCTCGATACCGGCATTGCCCTGGTATCGCAGGCTTACGGTTTGCTGGCCGTCCCGTGAGCTGTAACCCAGCAATGGCGCGACGTTGTCGTCAACGTCCAGCCCTTCAATATACGCCAAACCAAAGGTGCCTTTGGGGGTCACATACTCTGCGTTGGCGCCTGCCAGTTCCATCTGCGCCTGGGCTTTATTGTCGGAGTCAAGCCAGAACAGGTCGGCGCGCAGTCCGTCGGCTCCACCAATACGCGCAATGGCCGTCTGATCAAAGGCTTTGCGTGCGGCAAGCCAGTATGCGCCGCCCCGATCCAGGTCGGACCCCAGCAGGGGATTCAGGGCATCGCCAAAGTTCAGCGAGTCGCCATTGATGAGGAAACCATCACCGATGGTGAATGCTTGTCGCCCCACGGAAACGTCGAGACCATCCTGTCCAAGCGCCGGAATCAGATCACCGGAGCGCCAGCCTACGTAGGCGTCTTCCAGTGCGGTTCTGCGTTCATTGCCTGAAGAAAATCCGCCTGCGTCCCCATCGCCCCAAGTCCCGGAAGAGACCAGGTTCAGCGCTCCGTATACACTGCTGTTTGCGCCGATGATATGACTTCCGGATAGCCCGTACTTAATGAAGCCTTCCTGCCAGGTTGTTTCACCAGCCTCGGACTTGGCGCCAAGATTGTAAGCTTCCTGGCTGGAGAAAACGCCCAGCATTGCCTCGATGTCGAGGTTCAGCTCGGTTCCATCCTGTTTGTAGAAATTATAGGCGGAGGCCGGTGCCGACAGCCCGACCAGAGTGAGATAAACCAGGCTTTGTGTAATGCGATTCTTGTTCATTGCTTCTGATTCCCGTGCATCTGAATTTGTGGTCAAGCTTCCCTGCCCGGAACGTGCTTGTCCTGTGTCGATCAGTTTCCCGGTTGCTCCTATTCGGGCAGATTCAGCGTGGGTGTCTGATCGAAGAAGTTCCACGGCTTGAGCATTGAGTGGACATACTCGGTTGGCATCATCGGCCACTCCTCTGCACGGGCGACGTGCGTTGCGCCTGTTGTCATCCACAACACGGTGTCGACGTTTTCAATGGACTCGTCATCCTCGACGAAGACTTTCAACCCCGTGTCGGTTTTTGCCCGGTTCGGATATTTTCCTTCCGGAAAACGTTCGTCCGCCTTGTACTGGGTTACCCAGATCTGCTTGTCCATGAAGTGAACGCGCTTGTACAGCCACTCGTCCTCGCTGAACAGAGCCCCTTTGGCAATCGGGTGGGTTCCGCCCGCAAACGGGATGACCTGATAACCAACCGGGTAACCCATACGGTTCTCCTTGTTGGGGTTGGTCAGCAGGCGGATGGTTGATGGGTCGAATTTCTGTACAGAGTCGAGTTCCGTTGGTACGAGTCGCTCCTTGGTGATCATCACACTCTTGCGTGGGCCACCATCGGTGTTCTCCGCAACCACGGGGTCGATCTCCATCATGCTGTTCTGCATGCCATCGACATCCATATCCAGGCGGAAGTTGTAAATATGTTGATGGGTGGTACCCACGATGTTGTGGTCAATCAGGGTGCCGTAACGGGTATCTTCGTCTGCGGTGTCGTCATGAATGGTACGAGATTTCACAGCTTTGACGGCTTCAATGCCTGATGCTCCGACGCTCAGCTTGATGTTGCCATTGGCCATGAAGATCCAGTCGAACATGTAGTCGTAGTTGCCAATAGTGCTGACCCAGCGCACAACCAGTTCACGGCGTTCGCGACTTTCATTGCCGGGGCTGCTTCCGAGCATTTCATTGTGTTTGAACTCCGGTCCTGCGTAGCGCTCGAATACCGCGATGGCATTGGGGATGGTGAACGGATCACCATTGTTGTCTACTAGGGTTGCAGGTAGCAGGGTGGCGTTATTGGGTACATCATTTCCAAGCTCGAGGGGGGAGGTCAGGTTGCCCATGCCGTAATCGCCCGAGTCCAGATAGGCTTTGAAGTACCAGCCGACATCCGGATCACCATAGGGCACGATCATGCCTCCGAGGGAACCCTCGTACATGACTTTGCGCTTGTCACCCTGATCATCGTAGGTCAGCGTGGAAATGACGGGCCCGACGCGAGCGTCCAGCTTGAGATGGAAATCCCAGTTTTGCCAGTTAATGGTATTGCCGGACATGGAAACGTTCTTTCCTTCCGGTTGCACGACCATCAGAGGTTTCACATCGGCAATTTTATCCTGATCACGTCCATCATAAGGGCGAGGAGTCATTGGTACGGGTATGACGCCGTCGTCCTCAATCTTCAAGATGCTCTTTTTCTCCAGGTCCACAACGGCCACGAGATTTTCGATCGGATGGGCCCAATAGTTACCGTCGCCTACGTCGAGGTAGGAAACCACTTTTAGCAGCTTTAACTCATGCTCAAGGCCATCGTCACCGCCGAAATACCCCACCGTGAGGGGAGTTGCAACGACCTTACTAACATCGTCAATGCCGCGCTTTTTGAGCGCAGCTTTGTACGCGTCACTATTCGCGACGATCTCCTGCACCGCGATGAAGTCATCAAAAGTCACCATACCGTGGGCGCCTTCGATATGTTCCCAGCCCAGAACGGTCTCCGAAGCAAGATCAACCGTTCCCTCAATGACCTTTCTGCCATCGACCACAGTAAAGTTGGCCAGGCGCTCGAAGTCCTGGGATTCGCCGTAAGACCATTTCCAGACTTTTTCTTTGGCTGGATCCGCCAGTCGTATTTCTGTGAAGCGAATGTTTTCCTTGTAGTGTTTGGAGGCCTTGACGGCGTTTGAAACTTTGGTGATTTCTTCTGCTGTTAATGCATCGAGCGGGTGGCTCGCATTGCCAGTGGATATGTTTTGTTGGACCTGATCCCTGAACACCTCGTGAGTAAACGCCCGCTCGACGAACACCTCTCCATCATGCATTTTTGCCGGGGCTGAGAGCTTTATGGGCTTCCCGTTATAAAAAGCCTGGTTTTCTCCAAACGGCACTCTGATTTCCGCATCCCCGGACCGAATCAGCAATTCACTTTGATCCTTGCTGATCTCATAGCTGGCACCCGAGGATGTGAGCGCTTCCGCTATCGGGAGATAATCTGGCGAGCCGCCATGGGCCAGGGTGGTTGGACTGGAAAGTAACAATGAGGAGGCAAGGGCTACAGAGAGTGCGATCTTCTTTTTATACATGATGGCTCCAGGTAGTGTTTAAACGTACGAGAAAGACGGTTCAGAGCAGTCAGCGATACTATATCTGCGCCTGCAGTACAGATCGCGACCAACTCCGCTATCAGTAGGTGTATGAATATCATTCCCGGAGACGGGTAGCTTTTGAATGGCTGCCAGAGTTTTTTGAAATTGTGCCGCGAAGAGAAAAAGCCGGGTTTGTTACCTGAATGGCGATGAGATGTTCCGGGCTCTCAGGATTGGCCCGGGCGATGGGTGCCGGGAACATGGTTGTGGCGGTCTTCCGGTTCTGGGGCATCGAATTCCGAGCTGAGCCCCCCGAGAATGCCGCACTCGCTGACGGTTCGGCCTTCTGAGCAGGCCTGTTGGAGCTGCTCCAGGGTATCTTCCAGGTTTGCCAGCTCCCGCAGGCGCTCCCGCACATGGCTGAGATGACGCGCCAGCAGGGCGTCCACTTCACTGCAGTCTGCATCCGGCTGGTCAGCCAGGCGGATCAGCTCGCGGATTTCATCCTGGGCCATGTCCAGGTTGCGGCAGCGTTTGATGAAGAGCAGCCGGTCAAGGTGGCTTTGCCGGTAGTGTCGGTAGCCGCTGGCCTCTCGTTCCGGTTCCGGCACCAGGCCGATTTTTTCGTAGTAGCGGATGGTCTCCACCGGAATACCGGTGGCTTTCGAAATTTCACCGATTTTCATGGTTGATTACCTCTGGGCATCAGTGCTCTCACTCTGAGCCAGCCCGTCATGGTGCAGCAAGTGAAGTGGCACCTGATCCATGTCCGCAAAGCGGTGGATAGTTGTGTGCGGGCCCGAGGGGTGAAACACGTAGACATAGGCGCCGGCCAGTGAAGTTACAGCAACCGCACGCTCCCCGTCCCAGTGGACCCCAGCACCATTGTCACATGCAATAGCGGGTACCTGGGTTTCAATAACACTATCGATAAGAGCACCATGGCGGAGTTCCGCATTCAGGTGAGGGCAAAACATTCCGGGAAGCAGATTCATTGCTTTCACTACAGTGAGCTTCCAGTTTGTATCACCACTGAATTTCTCTGAGTCACTCAATCCGGCTGCATGCCAACAGATGGCTCCCGCGCTGATGCCGGAGAGGATTGTCCCGTTTTCCCCTGCGTTGATCAGCGCCTCCGAAATTCCGGTTTCCTGCCAGCGACTGAGCATTTTCTGAGTGTTTCCGCCACCGACATATATCAAGTCCGCGTCGGCGATGCTCTTCTGCGCTCTTCTGATGTCGAAATCAGCAGCGGCAGCAAGAACAAAGTCAACTTCACAGCCCAGCTGTTCCCCATATAGCCTGGAAAAATTCTGACAGTAGCCCGGTGCATCTCCGCTCGCTGTCGGAATAAAAAGCGCATTGGGCCTGTGCTTCTTTGTCAGACTCTTAATAAACTCATCAATCCTGTAGGTTTCATAGTCGGCGATTTCTCCACCGCCGATTGTCACTATGTCCATATAGTCACTCTGCCGGGTTAAGCGTAATAACAAGGTTTCCAGGAGTACTCTTTGCTCTTATTCTCTTCAGTTAACCGGGACTCTGAAGAAAATGCAATTCCATGGAGTACTGCCGATGCGGCTATCGCAGCAATCTCCATGTTCATTGGGCCGAAGCTTGGACCAATGAAGTTTTCATATCTCCTCCCGTTGACATATTTTCCTTCAGCTCGACATTTCTTAACCGATTTTTCATCCCATAACTTTACAATTGCTCTATCTTGGAAGTAGCCGCACGATACAATAAGGGGTAATTCTGCCTCTCCCACTCTCGACAGCAGGTCTTCGGCCAAGCCCAAAGGCTCGTCAGCCGAGATAACTATGGCGTCGTAACTCTGATCTAGTTCCTCAAAAAAGGTAGTGCTGACTTTTTCATTTATGCCTTCACATGTTGACAGAAATCGATCATTGATAGCCTTAACCAGAATGTCCACCTTGTTTCTTCCGATGTCACTGTTAGTCCATACGTACTGCCTGTTGAGATTGCTTTTTTCCACTACATCATCATCTATCATTGTAAGGCTTCCGATGCCGGCTCCGGCCAACTGCAAGGCAGTCATAGATCCAATTCCACCACAGCCAAGAATAAGTACTTTGGAGCTATTGATATTCCTGAATGCATTTATCAGAGCGGAACAGTTCCTTGCAATGCAGCAAAAGTAGGAGGCAGTCCTGCTGGTTGTGTCGTTAATAAATAGACTTTGGACTTGTTCAATTTCAGATTGATCGCCAAAAATAATACCGCCGGCCTCAATCAGTGATTCTATTATGCATTCCTTTTTATCCGGGTCGTGTACTATTGAAATGCCGGAGGGTCCGCCAAAATAATGAAAGTTGTCGCTATCGATTCCTTCAACAAGAGAGGGTCGAATAAGACCTACAGCCCTATCTTCAATGTAGACAACTGTACCCTCTACCCGTTCACTCCCTTGACTTAAGGTGTTCATCAATGAGGTCATAAAGCTCATCCAATAGTCAGATTGAAAAGCCGGCACTTTAAAGTGCCGGCATGTGATGCTGCAGTAGCAGTCAGTTACAGGAAGGAAGTGGTACAGGCCCAAAGGAACAGCTGGGGCGGAAATAATGTATATCCTGGCCGCCTACCGTGACCTTAGGTTGGTTTGTGGTTTCCTCTCCGTTTGCACGAAGGTCAGGGTTGGCTGTCATTGCGTTTGCGTGAGCCGTTAGCAATAGTGCAGCTGCAAGAGACGTCTTTTTGATTTCCATATCGATTTTCCTTCTGATGTTGGTTTGTGCCAGCAACGCGGTTTTACGTTGTCAGCACGCCAATTATCTAATCTTGGAATTTAAAATTAAATGATTATCATTTAGATATGTAAATAGGTTTTACAGACAGAGAATGTTTTGAGCACTGGAATGCTGCAAGTCAGCGAATGATGTTATGCAACTCTCTTTGGGTGGGAAGTATTAGGTATGGCCCCACGCACTCTTGCATTGAGCCGGTTCTGGTTAACATCTGCGCGAAAGTTGCTCACAGTGACTTTCGATAGCGACAACCAGTTGAACTCTAGGACTTTGCCAAGAGGGGAGACGGGGATTTACTTTTACGTCCAGAACAGTAGTGGAAATACTCAGAATCAACCCCTTAAACAATGGATTCCGGTGCCTCATCAGGAGTTTTACCCCCTGCCGATCCCTGGAAAACAGACCGTAGCTTTAAGGCCTCCCTGCGATCCTGTGCTGAATGTCAGACTACCACTGTAGCGCTCCGTGATCTCTCTGGCGATGGCCAGCCCCAGGCCGTGGCCCGGCGTCTGTTCGTCCAGTCGCACGCCTCGGGTTCCCAGTGTCGAAAGGGCATCGGCGTTCACGCCTGGACCATCATCCTCAACGGCAATGATCATCTGATCACCGGTTTCGGTCAGGGACAGCACCGAACTGCGCCGGGACCATTTGCCAGCATTATCGACCAGGTTGCCCAGAATCTCATTCAGGTCATGCTCTTCGATGGGCCAGCGTGTTTCCGGGCCCAGTTCTGTCTCCAGTTCGAAGTTCTTTTCGGGGTACAGCCGGCCCAGCATCCACAGCAGATCGCGGGCCTGGCTGACGGGTTTGGCGGCTTTACCTGCCTGGGGACCGGCGAACCGGCTGCGGCGCATTTCACTTTCCAGCTGTCGGTCGATGTCAGACAGGCGCTGGGCGAGCTGTTGTCGCATTTCCGGATCCAGGGCGCGGGTATCGTCCTCAAGGACCTGGCGGATGGCGGAAACCGGCGTCTTCACGCTGTGTGAAAGGTTGGCCAGGGCGTCCCGTGAGCGGGCCAGCCTCTGATCCAGGGTGTCCAGAAGCTGATTCAACTGGCGGATCAGGGGGCGGAACTCGGCCGGCGCGTCAACATCCAGCCGATTGCTGGCGCCGGTTTGCAGGGACGTCAGGCCGCTCTGAAGCCGGCCGACCGGGCGCAAAGACAACCGGATGGCTAGCCAGATAGCCATTATCAGCAGAGCCAGAAGGATAGCGGACACGATCCCCGTCCAGAGATGCAACTCCTGCTGGCTGTTTTTCAGGTTGCCCAGATCCTCTGCCACGACAATAACGACAGGCTCGCCGTTCAGAGTCAGAACCTTTCGGTAGGCCAGGAAGTCGGAATTGGAAGTTCCGGACTCCGGGTCGGCATTCTGGATAAAACCGGTTCCTGCTTCATGCAGCAGGGGTTCGAGTACTTTCGACCATTGTGCCGGAGAGCTGTGAACCTGGTTTCCTGTACGCAGGGCAAAGGCATGATGAAAGACCTCCTCGAAGTAGTCCCCTTCGGCAATGTCGCGGATTTCCTCAGGGCCGGAGCGTCGCAACTGGTGCTCCAGGAAGGCTACTTCGTCCTGTAGGCGGTCTTCAACGAATCCCCTGGCCATTCGCTCCAGCAACAGGCCGTGGACGATCCACGCGGAAACCATGAGCGCAATGGCAGCGGGTAGCAGCAGCGTGAGCAGGCTTTTACGTATCGAGCGCCGTGGGTTAATCCAGTGCATTGAAGATATATCCCTGGCCCCGCCGGGTGGTGATGGCTTCTGCTCCGGTAATTTTCCGCAGGCGGCGCACATAGGCTTCAATGGTGTTGTCGCTGGGGCTGTCGTTGAGGTTGTAAAGCTGCTCCAGCAACTGCTCCTTGGAGAACAGTTGCCCCGGGCGGCTCATCAGGCAGCGCAGCAGGCGGAATTCGGTGCCTGTCAGGGAATGTTCCTGGCCATCGGGTGTTTGCAGGCACTGACGATACTCGTCCAGTTCGAAGCCTCCGGCTGCCAGTTTAGCCTCCACCCGGCCCTCACTGCGGCGAATCAGGGCGTTCAGCCGCGCCAGCAGTTCCTCGGTCTGGAATGGTTTGGCCAGGTAGTCGTCGGCTCCGGCCTTGAGGCCATTTACCTTGTCCTGCCAGTCTCCCCGGGCGGTCAGGATCAGCACGGGCATGGTCAGTTTGTCGGCGCGCCAGCTTTTGAGAACATCCAGCCCGTTGCCATCGGGCAATCCCAGATCAAGCACCACAGCCCGGTAGTCTTCCTGTTTGCCGAGACGCTCCGCCTGTTTTGCGGTGCCTGCTTCATCGACGGTAAAACCGGCGGCGGTCAGTTGCCGGTTCAGGCTTTCAGCGATGAGGGCATCGTCTTCCACTAGTAACATTCGCATGCAGGTTCCTGGCCTTTGAAGTTAATGAGGTAGTGTAGGGCTGTTTGCTGAATGTAACCTGAAAAAGTGTTAATCGGAAAATTCAGCAAGAATTCAGGTTGCTGGGGCAGAGTATGAATCAAAATCCAACGGACCCGACAGTTTCAGGAGAAACCGATGAATACGATACTCAAGAATGCACTTTTGCCTGCGATTGCTTTGGCTGTCTCATCAGGTGCCTTTGCCGCTGGCGAACACTCTGGTGGCCATCACGGCGGCAACGCCGTGGGTGAGCCCGGTAAGGCGGAAGATGTGTCCCGCACCATTGAGGTGACCATGCGGGACAATTACTACGAGCCTGAGTCCGTCAATGTCGAGCCCGGCGAGACCATCCGTTTCCACGTCAAAAACGAGGGTTCTCTGGTACACGAGTTCAACATTGGTACCGCAGAAATGCATGAGGCACACCAGGAAGAAATGCAGATGATGGTGGAGCATGGGGTTCTCAAGGGCGACCAAATCAATTACGAGATGATGGAAATGGACATGGGTAACGGCCATTCCATGAAGCACGACGATCCCAACAGCGTCCTGTTGGAGCCGGGCGACAACAAAGAGATTATCTGGACGTTCACTGAAGCCGCCGACCTTGAGTTTGCCTGCAACGTGCCGGGCCACTACCAGGCCGGCATGTACGGTGATATTGAATTTGAATAAACAGGTCTACTCCATGAAAAGACAACTTCTGGCCGCCGTTTTCGGCGGCCTTTTCACCGTGGTGGTCAACGCCGCCGAATACAATATTTCTGTTGACCGGGTCCAGATTGACACCGGCGATTTCGTCAAGGAAGGCATTGGTTACAACGGAGCCTCCCCGGGGCCGGTATTACGGTTCAAGGAGGGTGAAGAGGTGACCATCAATGTCACCAACAATCTGGATGAGATGACCTCTATCCACTGGCACGGACTGATTCTTCCGTTTGAACAGGATGGCGTGCCGGGCATCAGTTTTCCTGGCATCAAGCCAGGGGAAACCTTCACCTATCAGTTCCCGATTGTTCAGGCTGGCACCTACTGGTTCCACAGCCATTCCGGATTCCAGGAGCCCAATGGTGCCTATGGCGCGATTGTGATCGAGCCGGAGGGCCGTGAACCCTTCCGTTACGACCGGGAATACGTGGTGCAGCTTACCGACAAGCATCCCCACTCCGGTGACCGCATTATGCGTAATCTGAAAATGTCCGCTGATTATTACAATCGCCAGCAGCAGACCGCGAGCGACTTCTTTGCCGAGTCCAGCAAGAAGGGGTTCATGGCTGCGCTGCAGGACCGGATGATGTGGGGCGATATGCGCATGATGAAAGCGGATATCGAAGACGTGCAGGGCTTCACAGGGCTGATCAACGGCAAGGGGCCGGAGCAGAACTGGACCGGGCTGTTCGAGCCGGGAGAGCGGATTCGCCTGCGTTTTATCAACTCCTCCGCCATGACCTATTTCGACATTCGGATCCCGGGACTGGAAATGACGGTGGTGCAGGCGGATGGCAACAATGTGCAACCGGTCAATGTGGATGAATTCCGCATCGGCGTAGCGGAAACCTATGACGTGATCGTTCGCATCAAGGACGAAAAAGCCTACACCATCTTCGCCGAATCCATGGGCCGCTCGGGTTTTGCCCGAGGTACTCTGGCGCCAGAGGAAGGAATGACAGCAGAAGTGCCTGAGTTGAGAGAGGCTCCCCTGCTGACCATGTCTGATATGGGCGGACATATGGATCATGGCGACATGAGCGATGACGACATGGCTGATATGAACGGTGATGACATGGCCGGCATGGATCACAGTGCCATGGGCCACGACAGTATGGATCAGGGTGATGGGGCTTCCATGCCTGCAGACCCTTTCTATGCCAAAGGTAGCGGGCTGATTCCCACTGCCAGTAATGGCGGAAAATTCCTGTCCTACGCGGACCTTAAGGCCCAGAACCCGCTGTACGAAGACCGCGAACCGACCCGTGAAATTGAACTTCGTCTGACGGGCAACATGGAGCGCTACGAGTGGAGCATCAACGGCACCAAGTACGAGGATGCCGACCCCATCGTGCTGCAATACGGTGAGCGGGTTCGCTTCAAGTTCGTCAATGAAACCATGATGACCCACCCCATGCACCTGCATGGCATGTGGTCAATCCTTGACGTCGGCGAGGGCAAGTGGAACCCCCTGAAGCACGTGATCAGCGTGGCACCCGCAACCACCGTTTACATGGAAACCGAAGTAGATGCACCGGGTGAGTGGGCTTTCCATTGTCACCTGTCTTACCACGCCGCCTCCGGCATGTTCCGCAAGATTGTGGTGGAGGGTGGCCCGGACACCACCATGGCCGAAGGCACGCAGAATGGTCAGCAGGGAGGTGAGTCATGAGTCGATTAACGGCATCCATGTGTGTCCTGGCTCTGACAGCGACCGCATTGAACGCTCCGGCCATCGCCCAGGAAGATCCTGCCAAGAAAACCCAGACCGCCAAGACCTTCTGGGGTGTGTCTGCCGAAAAGCTGGAGTACCGCTACAGTGATTCAGACGAAGAGCTGGCGGTGATTGAAGGCGATGCCTTCTATGGCACCGATGAACTGAAGTTCCGCTGGTTGTTCGAAGGCGAATGGGAAGAAGCCCACAACGCCTGGGAAACCCTGGAGAACCAGTTTGTTGCACAGATTCCGGTGGATGACTTCTGGGATGCCAAGGGGGGTATCCGCGTCGATACGCCGGAAGGTCCGGATCGGGTATACGGTGTGCTCGGGCTTACCGGCCTGGCGCCCTACTGGTTCGAAATAGACACGAACCTTTACGTCAGTGATGAAGGCGACACTTCGGTGGACTTTGAGGCCGAGTATGAATTGCTGATTACCAACTACTGGATTATGTCTGCAACGTTTGAAAGCCTGGTGGCGTTCTCCGAGGACAGGGAAATTGGTGTCGGTAAGGGGCTGAATTCCACTGAGGTAGGGCTGAGGTTGGGCTATGATCTTCTTGGCCGCTCTTTTGCGCCGTATGTTGGTGTGGTTCACGAGCGTAAGTATGGTGATACCGCAGATCTGGCCGAAGATTCCGGTGGCAGTACAGAGGACTGGTTCGCCGTGATTGGTGCGCGGGTTATGTTCTGAAGGCCATTCGATGACCCAGGTCAAGGATGACTGAATACTTGTATGTACCGGAACGTTCTTTCAGCCTGAATTCAGTTTCATGGTCTTTACTGAACAGGATGCAGATTGTTGCAGAATATAAGGAGGATCTAATGAACAGATTTACCCGTTTGATTGCGTGTTCCGTACTCGTGTCTGCGCCCCTGCTGGTTTTTGCCCAGGGTAACTCCGGGCAGATGCCCCGCGGAGGCATGATGAACGAAGAACAGATGGAGCAGATGCAAGAGAATATGGCGCGAATGCAGGCCATGAGACAGGAGATGCGCAGTGCTACATCAGATGCCGAGCGTCAGCGCATCCGGGAAAGGCATATGGAGTACATGCAGGAGCATATGGACATGATGCGTGGCGGCATGATGGGCCAGGGAATGATGGGCCAGGGAATGATGGGGCAAGGCATGATGGGCCAGGGCCAGGGCCAGGGAATGATGAATAACCAGGGCAACCAGGGTAAAAAACAGAATGGCAGTGGCCAGGGTAACCGCTCTGATGGCGCGGGTATGAATTATGAGCAGCGCATGAATATGATGGAAAATCGTATGAACCAGATGCAGCTCATGATGGAGCAGATGCTGGAACATCAGCGGCAGCTGAATCAGAACTGACTGAAATTGATCTCAGTCCTACAACGGGTTGGCGTGTATGTTAGCGTAAGGCCTTTCTTTTATCTTTTCTGAAAGGAATGGAGGCTCTTGTGCTGGAGCGGCTGCAACGCCAACTGGGACTGCAGACAATACCAGGGGTGTTTTTTACCTCGGCCGGGGTGGCTGCTCTATTTGTTGCCCTGGCCGTCCCTTTTGACGAAACCGTTGCCAGAAGCTTTGGCCTGCTGACCGGCTGGGTGGCCCGCAACCTGGGCTGGTTCTATATCCTCGCGGTTACTTCGTTGCTGGTGTTTCTGCTGGGTCTGGCGGTCAGCCGCTATGGAGCCATTCGCCTTGGAGCCGATGACAGCCGGCCCGACTATTCCAACCTGACCTGGTTCACCATGCTGTTCGCCGCCGGCATCGGCACAATACTGATGTTCTGGGGTGTGGCGGAACCGATTTCCCATTTCGCCAGCCCACCTTTCGAGGGAGTAGAGGCCGGGTCCGAGCAGGCTGCCGGCGACGCCATGACTGTGGCGCTATACCACTTCGGCCTGCACACATGGACCATCTTTGCCCTGCCCGGGTTGGCTATCGGCTATTTCGCCTACCGTCACAATCTGCCCATGCGGATCAGCAGCCTGTTCTATCCGATCCTCGGAGAGAGGGCATTTGGCCCGTGGGGATGGGCGGTGGATGTGATCGCCGTGCTGGGAACCCTTTTTGGTGTGGCCACTTCACTGGGCCTGGGGACCCTGCAGCTGAACAGCGGCCTTAATTACCTTTTTGGTGTGCCTACCACCGGACCGGTTCAGGTTGTTCTGATTGTTGTCATCACCAGTATCGCCGCCACCTCCGTAGCCCTGGGGCTGGACAAGGGCATACGCAGGCTGTCCCAGCTCAACATTATTCTGGCCATGACACTGCTCGGGTTCGTGTTTGCCGTCGGCCCGACGGTATTCATTGCCGAGGGGATGGTCCAGAGCGTGGGCGATTACTTCGATGCCCTGCCCTGGCTCGCGTTCTGGACCCAGACCTTCAGCGAATCCGATTGGCAACGGCAGTGGACGCTCTTCTACTGGGCCTGGACCATCTCCTGGGCGCCCTATGTGGGGATTTTCATCGCCCGGATTTCCCGGGGGCGTACCATCCGGGAATTTGTAGCGGGCGTTCTGTTCGCTCCCACAGCCTTCACCCTGGTGTGGTTCGGAGTTTTTGGCCTGTCGGCCATCCAGGTGGAAATGAATGGCCAGGTAGCCCTGGCTGAGCAGGTGCGCGAGGACCCTTCCGTTGCCATTTTTGCCTTTCTGGACGCCTTTCCGCTTGCCGAAGTGGCATCGGCGCTGAGCGTTGTGATCATCATTATCTTCTTTACCACTTCTTCCGATTCTGCCTCCCTGGTCATCGACATGCTGACAAGGCGTGATGATCAGCCCTCTCTCGTACGCCAGCGGATCTTCTGGGCCGCTGCCCAGGGTGTCATTGCCGCCACGCTGTTGCTGGCCGGTGGACTGGATGCGCTGCAGAACGTGATTACTTCCCTGGGGCTGCCATTCTGTATCTTGCTGATTTTCATGGCAGTTGCGCTCTTCCGGGCGCTTCGGGCGGATTACCGTGGTTACAGTATGGATGAGCTGGTGCATGGAAGGGCTTTCCCGGAAGTGGAGGCCACTTCCGAAACAAAACAGGAGAACGGGTATGTATCGGAAACTGTTGATCGCCATTGATCCGGAAGACGACGGTGAGGGCAAGCGCGCTCTGGAGGCCGCCATGGATCTGCTCGACGAGGACGGCGAGCTCCACCTAGCCAGTGTCTTCAGTCCGGGCGGTGGTGGGTTCTTCCCCCATGTGACCGAAGAGGCGCCGGACCAGAAAGAGGCCCAGGTGCGTGAAATGCTGGATCTGCTCGTTCGCAAATACCTGCCATTGAACCGTGGCGCGCATCTGCATGTGGTGGCGGGAAGCGCAGGCGAAAAACTGGTGGGGCTGGCGGGCCAGATCTGTGCCGACCTGATGCTGTTGGTATCCCGGGGCAGTACTGGTCACTGGCCTCTGCGTCGGGCGACTGTGGAGTATGTCTCGGTGAATGCCCCGTGTCCGGTGCTCGTGCTGCCGTCTCTGGAAAAGTCAGGGCCGGAGACAAAGGTGGAAGGAAGCGAATGACTGAACGGAGAGTCGTTATTGGTCAGAGCAGTGCTCTGACCAATCTTTAGCGCGGCTGGCGATTACTCCATCATAAGGGCTTCAGAGGTTCCCAGTTTGTCCGGTTGGCCAGGAACTCGGGCCGGGGCTTGTTGCCGCAGTAGGGCTCTTCAAGCGTGTTATGTACGCTGTTGTATACGAAGAACAGGTTGCTCCGTGGCCAGCATGACATGTTCACGTTGGAGCCATGCAGGGTGTTGCACTCGAATATGATCAGCGACCCCGGTGGCCCCTTGGGCGCTTGTATGGAGTTCTCATTCATCAGCCTGGTGAGGCTGGCGGCATCAGGAACACCCAGGTTCTGGGTTTTAAGGGATTCCTTGTAGTTGTCTTCCGGCGTGCGACCAACACAGGGAATGAAGTACTTCTGGGACCCCGGAATCAGCATCAGCGGTCCGTTAAACTCGTTGTTGTCGGTCATCACGATGGAACAGCTCAGGCATCGCATTCGCGGCATGCCGTCCTCACTGTGCCAGGTTTCGAAGTCAGAGTGCCAGTTGAAACCCTTGCCCTTGAACCCCGGTTTGTAATTGATCCGTGACTGGTGGATGTACACCTCGCTGTCCAGCAACTGGCGCACTATGTTCAGCAGGTGCGGGTCCCGGGTCAGCCGGTCAAAGCGTTCGGAGATTTGATGAATACCGAAGATAGAGCGAATTTCTTCCTTTCCCGGCTCAAGAATCGTACCTTCCGATAGCTTGAGATCATCGTCCTCCTCGTAATCTTTCAGTTCTTTGATGAACCCGTCCATCTCATCTTTGGAAAAGAACGAGTCAAAGAACAGAAAGCCATTCTCATCGAATTCGCGCACCTGCCCGGTGGATAACGGGCCGTCAGAGATCCGTTCGTCGGGCGTGTGCACGACGGGGTCCAGCCTTTCAAACATCCCCAGCTTGCGCTCGAGACGGGTCGGGAAAAGATCTTGTGGGCGTGACATACATGTCCTCCTTTTCGGGTAATCACTACTACAGTTGTAGATGAATTATCCGATTTCAACAGTGGGCTCTGGTGCAGGTGGCCCTTGAAACACTGAAGAACGAGTCCAAGTCGGTAAGTAAGTACTGGGTTTACCAAACTTTAGAATGAGCCAACGGAGGGACCCCAATGACGCAACGTACCTCGAAAACGTCCACTGGCAATACAGGCCCGGGCGGGAGCTCATCGTCGCGCCGGGTGTACCTGGTCGATGGCGCACGCACCCCGTTTCTCAAAGCCAGGGGGCGTCCCGGCCCGTTTTCACCGGTCGATCTCGCGGTCCAGTGTGGGCGACCTCTGTTGCTGCGCCAGCCAATACCCGTGGATGCCTATGATCAGGTCATTCTTGGCTGCGTGAATGTTGTGCCATCAGAGATGAATCCGGCACGAATTGCCGCCCTGCGCCTGGGGATGGGAGAAGCCATGCCCGCATTTACGGTACAGATCAACTGCGGTTCCGGTATGCAGTCCATCGATACCGCGTACAAATACATCCGCGATGGTGACAGTGACCTGATCCTTGCTGGCGGAACCGATGCCCTCAGCCACGCCCCGATGGTTCTGCAAACGGAGGCGGTGGAATGGCTGGCGGGGCTCAATGCTGCTTCTTCCCCCCAGGATTATGCCCGCCAGCTCGGCCAGTTCAGCCCGAAGGACTTCAAGCCGGAAATCAGTCTGGCCAAAGGGCTCACAGATCCCATTGTAGGTTTGAGTATGGGGCAGACTGCCGAGGTGCTGGCCCAGCAATTCAACATCACCCGGCAGGAAGCCGATGAGTATGCTGTATCAAGCCATCAACGCCTTGCCCGAGCCCAGGAAGAAGGCTGGCTGGACGACGAAGTAGAGCCTGCCATCTCGCCGGAAGGGGAGTTGTTCCGGCAGGATGATGGTGTGCGCGCCGATACATCCGCCGAGGCCCTGGCCAAGCTCAAGGCCGCCTTTGAACCGCCTTTCGGGCAGGTGACTCCCGGTAACAGTTCGCAGGTGACTGACGGGGCCTCCTGGCTGGTGTTGGCCTCCGAGGACGCAGTGAAGAAGTACGGCCTCAAACCCAAGGCGGTCCTGGTCGACAGTCAATGGTCCGCTCTGGACCCGAAAATCATGGGGCTTGGACCGGTTCTCAGTTCCACCGCCCTGCTGAAGCGGCACAAGGCCGGCCTTAATGATATCGACCTGTGGGAAATCAACGAAGCGTTCGCGGCTCAGGTACTGGCCTGTACCAGGGCCTGGGATGACCCCGAGTTCTGCAAGGTGGCCCTGGGGCTGGACAAGCCCATGGGCAAACTGGATCCCGAGCGGCTGAATGTTGATGGCGGTGCTGTAGCCATGGGCCACCCGGTCGGTACCAGTGGCAACCGGATCGTTCTGCACCTGATGAATGCCCTGCATCGCAAGGGCCTCAAGCGGGGCATAGCCACCGAATGCATTGGTGGTGGTCAGTCCGGGGCGATGCTGATCGAGGCAGTGTAGCGCCCATCGCAGCAGCAACCACGCTTCAGCCACAAGATTCAGGAGGCAGCAATGACAGGTCATATTCTGAAAGCACTGAGTACCCGTGAAATGGCCCGGGGCCCGTTCGAGAATACAGATAGCGAGGTACCGGCGGGAAACTGGCAGCACTGGCACCTTGATCGCGACGGTAATGACGTTGCGTGGCTTATTTTTGACAAGAAGGATGCCGGCGCAAACGTCATCTCGGCCGAGGTTCTGGAAGAGCTTGAGGGGATTATCAGCGAACTCGAGAGCAAGCCGCCAAAGGGGCTGGTGTTACGCTCCACCAAATCCACAGGCTTCTGTTTGGGGGCGGATATTTCTGAATTCTCCGATCTCAAGTCCGAGTCGGAAGTCGTGGAGAAACTGACCCGCGCCCACGAGGTGGTTGACCGGCTGGAGGCGTTATCATTTCCCACCATCGCCGTTATCCATGGCTCCTGCCTGGGTGGTGGTCTGGAACTGGCCCTGGCGTGTGATTACCGGTTTGCCATTCGGGGGGCAAAGCTGGGATTCCCCGAAGTTCAACTGGGCCTGCATCCGGGCCTGGGCGGAACCGCCCGTTTTACCCGGCTGGCAGACCCCATTGAAGCGATGACCATGATGCTGACCGGCAAGACAGCCCCCGATTTCAAGGCCAGAAAACTGGGGCTGGTAGACCAGGTACTGGAGGAGCGTCATGTTGAAGCAGCGGTCGCGGCAGCCATTGCCGGCGATATTGAACAGAGCAGCAATGGCGTGCGTGGTCGGGTGCTTACCACAAAGCCGGCACGGCAGTTGGAAGCCCGCCAGATGCGTGCACAGGCGGCGAAAAAAGCACCCCCTCAGCATTATCCCGCCCCCGAAGCATTGATCGGGTTATGGGAGCAGTACGGGGGTGATTCCGGTCCATCCATGCGCAAGGAGGAAATTGCCTCATTTGCCAGACTGATGATGACTGACACCTCCCGTAATCTGGTCAAGGTATTCTTCCTGCGTGAGAAAATGAAAGGCCTGACCCGCACCAAGGCGGAACCGGTCAGCCACGTTCACGTGGTGGGTGCCGGCGAAATGGGGGCAGATATAGCCGGCTGGTGTGCTTTCCAGGGGCTTAGGGTCACCCTCTTTGACATGGAAGCGGACAAGCTGGCGGAGGCGGTCAGAAAGCTGGCCGACCTGTGCGAGAAGAAGCACCGCTCCGAGTCCCAGCGCCGGGATATCCTGGATCGCCTGATACCGGATTTTGCCAACCGGGGCGTTGAACACGCCGACCTGGTGATCGAGGCGGTGCCCGAAAAGGTGGATCTCAAGCAGAAAGTCTATGAAGAGGTAGAACCCAGGCTGAAGCAGGGCGCTATCCTGGCCACCAACACGTCCAGCATTCCCCTGGAAACCCTGGGTGAGAAACTCAAGGACCCGAAACGCCTGCTTGGGCTGCACTTCTTTAATCCGGTTGCCCTGATGCCACTGGTTGAAGTGGTTAACCATGACAAGGCCGCTAAAAAAGTGCTGGATCGGGGCCATGCCTTCGTTGGCCAGATTGACAGGCTGCCGGCACCGGTTGAAACCGCACCCGGCTTCCTGGTGAACCGGGCGCTGACGCCATACCTGGTGGAAGCTATGGTCATGCTGGATGAAGGCGTTGCCGCGGAAAGCATCGACCGGGTGGCGGAAGAGTTCGGCATGCCCATGGGGCCGATAGAGCTGGCCGACCAGGTCGGCCTGGATATCTGCCTGAGTGTGGCTGAGATGCTGCGTGACCGGCTGGATACTGACTTGCCGCCGGCACCGGACTGGCTCAGGCAGAAGGTTGAAGACGGCAAGTTGGGCAAGAAATCCGGTGAAGGCCTGTACCATTGGAAAAAAGGCAAGGCCGACAAGCAGGACAAGACAGCCGCAGCCCCGGACGACACCCTCGACCGTCTGCTGCTGCCCATGCTCAATGCCTGCATGGCCTGCCTGCGTGAGGGCGTGATCGAGGATGAAGCCCTGGTGGACGGTGCGATGATTTTCGGCACCGGTTTCGCCCCGTTCCGTGGCGGCCCCATGAATTACGCCCGTGAACGGGGCTTTGACGATATCGGGAGGTCCCTGGAAACCCTGGCCAGTACCCATGGGAACCGGTTCAGGCCCGACCAGGGTTGGACCGACAAAAACTGATTATTACCAAGAGCATCCACAACTGAGGAACCTTTAATGTCTAATGACGCAGGGCGATTTGATCGGCAAAACGATCAGAAGCGAGACGATCAGCGTCAGCGTAAGCCCCTTGATCCGATGAATGAAACCGGGCAACAGAACCAACCACCCCAATGGGTCCGGGTGCTGAATGTTCTGCTACTGGCCTTTGTGATTTTCTATCTCATTGAGCTGGTCTCGCAATCGGGCTCCCCGGAGATCACCTACAATGAATTCAAGGAAAGGGTAACCGCCGGGCAAGTGGCGGAAGTGACGATCGAGGGGCACCAGGTAACAGGCACTATGTCAGCCGCGGGAGATTCAGACGATCCCACGGGCCGGCAGATGTTTCGCACCCATATTCCCGAGGTTGGTGATACCCGGATAGTGGAACTGCTGGAGCAGAATGGCGTCACCATTACTGCCAAGGAATCCGGCCCGGACGTATTGTCCCGTCTGATGGTCAGCTTTCTGCCCTGGCTGATCATCCTCGGCCTGATTATTTTCTTCTGGCAACGCATGCAGCGCCAGATGGGCGGCCAACAGAGCGGCGGGCTGTTCAACATGGGCAAGTCCAAAGCCAAGCGCTTTTCCAGGGACGAGCCCGGCAAGACCTTCAATGATATTGCCGGGGCGGACAATGCCAAGAAGGACCTGACGGAGATTGTCGATTACCTGAAAAATCCAGCCTTTTATCAGCGTCTGGGCGCCAAGCTGCCCCGGGGGCTGCTGATGGTAGGGCCGCCCGGTACCGGTAAAACCCTGATGGCAAGGGCGGTGGCTGGTGAAGCAGCTGTTCCTTTTTTCTCCATTTCCGGCTCCGAGTTCATTGAAATGTTCGTGGGGGTGGGCGCGTCCCGGGTGCGCAATATGTTCGAGGAAGCCCGGAAGGAGTCGCCTTCCATCATCTTCATTGATGAACTCGATGCCATCGGCCGGTCGCGGGGAGCAGGTGTTGGCGGCGGTCATGACGAGCGTGAGCAGACCCTCAACCAGATACTCTCAGAGATGGATGGGTTTTCTCCCCATGAAACCGTTGTGGTTATCGCCGCCACTAACCGGCCCGATGTCCTCGACCCCGCCTTGCTGCGCCCGGGGCGCTTTGACCGCAAGGTAACGCTGGACCGTCCGCACCGGCAGGCACGGGAAAAGATACTGGAAATCCATACCAAAGCCATGCCCCTGGGGGATGATGTGGACCTGGCGGCTGTGTCACGCAGAACGGTGGGATTTGCCGGTGCCGACCTGGAAAACCTCGCCAATGAGGCGGCCCTGTTCGCGGGTCGCGACGACAGCAAGGTCGTCTGTATGCGGCACTTCGACATGGCGCGGGACAAGGTGCTGATGGGTGGCAAGCGAGAGCAGAACCTCAGTGATGAGGAGAAACGGGTGATTGCCTTCCATGAGTCCGGTCACGCGCTGACAGCGCTGCTTTTCCCCAAGGCAGATCCGCTTGAGAAGGTCACTATCATTCCCCGTGGCCGTGCCTTGGGTATGACCGAGCAGGCACCGGATGAAGATCGCCTGAACATGAGTGCCAGCTACGCCCGCGACCGGATCGCGGTCATGCTGGGTGGACGGGCATCTGAGCAGTTGATCTTCAACGAGGTGAGCAGTGGCGCTGAAAACGACATAGAGCAGGCCACCAAACTGGCGCGCCGGATGATTGCCCGCTGGGGAATGAGTGAGGTTATTGGCCCCATGTCGGTCAGCTCAAGCCAGGAGGAAGTGTTCCTTGGCCATGAAATTTCCCGGGAGCGCGACTTCAGCGAAGCGACCGCCGAGAAAGTTGATGACGAAGTCAGGAAGCTCATCACCGGCATTGAAAAAGAGGTGAACAAACGGCTTGAAGAGAACCGTGACCAACTGGAACGGTTGGCCAATACGCTTTTTGAGGAAGAAACCCTCGAGGCCAGCGACATTGATTCACTGCTTGATATCGAGGTCAGGCGCGACAGCTAAACCAGGCCCATGACTGATATGACCGAAAGAGACGGTTCCCCGGCTGTATTGATACGGCGGCTCTGGCTGTTCTCGAGTCGTGTTCTGCGCGACTTTTTCCGCAATCATGGGGTCTTGCTGGCAGGGGGAGTTGGTTACAACGTCCTCTTGTCAGCGGTACCCCTGCTGGCTCTGCTCGGAGTTCTGCTCACCCGCGTGGTGGAAGAAGAGCAACTGCTGAAGGTCATGGCGATCCAGGCCCAGCATTTTGCGCCTGCTCACGCTGACCTCTGGCTGGATGCCGTACGTGCCTTCATGGAGTCGCGGGATATCATTGGAATTGCAGGTATCCCGGTCCTGCTTTTCTTCAGCTCATTTGCTTTCCGGATGTTGGAAGATTCGATTGCCATCATCTTTCACCGCCCGGACATTCCCCGTCGCAGCTTCTGGCTTTCAGCCGTGCTGCCCTATGCCTTCATGCTGGTGTTGGGAGCCGGCCTGCTTACCCTGACCCTGCTGTTTGCGTTCATCAATACGCTTTACGAGGAACCGGGGGTGATTCTCTACCTGCTCAGTTTTGTCAGTGTCTTCATCATGTTCAGCGCCATCTACAAGGTGCTGCCCATCCTGCGTATATCCCCGCGCCGGGCAGTGGTTGGAGGGCTGGTAGCGGCTATCCTGTGGGAGGCAACCCGACTGGTCATGATGTACTACTTTCTCAATATCTCATTCGTCAACGTGATCTACGGGTCACTGGCAACCATTATCGTGCTGTTGATCAGCCTGGAGGTGGGCTCCATTATCCTCTTGTTGGGAGCTCAGGTTATTGCAGAGCTGGAGCGCTGTGAGCGGGCCGGAGTGCCATGGTATGTCAGCCCGGACTGACGATGGCGTTGCGGCCTGCTTCAGGCCTGGTGTCAGCGTGCAAGGCAAGAAGGAGACTCTGTCATGACCGACAGACAGCAAACGGCAACCCTGTTTCTGTGTGGTGATGTAATGACCGGCCGAGGCATCGATCAGATACTTGCCAGTTCCTGTTCCCCAGAGCTCTATGAACCCTGGGTCAAGAATGCCCTTGAGTATGTGGCTCTGGCTGAAAGGCACAGCGGGCCGGTCAGGCAACCGGTCAGCAATCGTTATATCTGGGGGGATGCCCTGGATGAGCTGGACCGACGCCAGCCAGATCTTCGCTTTATCAACCTCGAAACCAGTATCACCACCAGCCCGACCCCTTGGCCAGGCAAGGGAATTCACTACCGGATGCATCCGGATAACATTGCCTGCCTGGAAGCTGCCAGGCCCGATGGTTGCAGCCTTGCCAACAACCATGTACTGGACTGGGACCTTGACGGACTCGACAGCACCCTGGAAACGCTGACCGGGGCAGATATTACACCGGTAGGTGCCGGGAGAAACGAAAAGGAGGCTACCCAGCCTGGCGTATTTCCCCTGGCAGGTGGTCGGCGCATTCTGGTGTTCGCGTGCTGTCTTGAGAGTAGCGGCGTGCCCGCAAACTGGGCCGCCACAGCAACCCACGGTGGAGTCTATCGTTTACCGGACCTGTCCGACCGGTCGCTGGAAAACCTTACAGGCCGGATTCGCGCGGTACGCAATCCGGGTGACCTTGTCATGCTGTCTATCCACTGGGGAGGCAACTGGGGCTATCGGATCGAGCCCGAACAGCGGGCGTTCGCCCATGCGCTGATCCAAAAGGCCGGCGTTGACCTGATCCATGGCCATTCTTCCCATCACCCGCGAGGGATTGAAGTCTACCAGGGCAAGCTGATCCTCTACGGCTGCGGTGACTTTATCAATGATTATGAAGGCATAAGCGGGCATGAGGACTTCCGGGGCGATCTTACCCTGATGTATTTCCCCACGGTGTCCCGCGAAACCGGCAAACTTCATTCTCTGAACATGGTGGCGATGCAGCTGCGTCGGTTGCAGCTGCATAATGCCACGGAGGAAGATCGCCAGTGGATGGCAGCTACCCTCAGCCGGATTGGCAAAGACCTGGGTACTCATTGCATGATCAATGCCACGGGTGACCTGGTGCTGGGTTGGAAGTAACTCACAGGAGTCAGAAGATGACATCTTCATCCCTGAAAAAACCTGTTCCCCTCGATAAGGTGCGACGGTACCTGGAGCCGGGGCCTATCGTACTGGTTTCCTCGGCCTGGGAGGGGCAACGCAATATCATGACCATGGGGTGGCACACGATCCTGGCTTTTTCACCTTCGCTGCTGGGTTGCGTTATTGCCGCAGGCAACCACAGTTTTGACATGGTTCGCCGTAGTGGCGAATGTGTGATAAACCTTCCCACGACGGAGTTGACAGACCAGGTGATCGGGATTGGTAACAGCAGTGGCGCCAAGATCGACAAGTTCGAGCAGTTTGGTCTCTCTGCCGGGGCTGCAATGAAAGTGTCGGCTCCACTAGTCCATGAATGTTATGCGAATTTCGAATGCCGGTTGGTGGATGACAGCCTGGTAGACCGGTATAACTTCTTTGTATGGGAAGTGGTTAACGCGGAGGCTGCGACCTCACCGGAATACCCCAAAACCCTTCATTACACCGGCGACGGTGTGTTTATGGTGGCAGGTAAGGTCATCAGCCGGCGTGAGCAGTTCCTACCGCAGATGTTGTGAGCTATTGGGAGGAAGCCGGGAGACCGGCTTGCTGCAAACTCCACAGGGAGTGTTTATGGCTTTACTCAGAGCCTTTTGCCTACGTGCGGGCGTCTTCTTCCTCGTGTGGTGGGTGCTGACTGAAGGCGATCCATCCGGGTTGTGGTCCGGTGCAGTGATTGTGCTGATAGTGGCATTATTTTCATGCACGCTGTATCCGCCGTCCAGCCATGCCCTCCGCCCGGCCGCGGCGTTGGCTTTCGCCGGGTATTTTACCCTGCGCTCTGTAACTGCGGGCCTGGACGTTGCCCGCCGTCTGCTGTCGCCCTCCATCCCGCTTAATCCGGGATATCTTTTGGTAAAAACCAGCCTGCCTGAGGGCGGTCCCCGCTGGCTTCTTGCCAACACCCTGTCACTGATGCCCGGCACGCTCAGTGTGCGTTTACAGGGTGCCAGCCTGGAACTTCATTGCCTTGATCTGGACCTGCCCATTGATGAAGACGTTCGCGCGGCCGAGCGGAGAGTCGCGGGGGTGTTTGGTTTAAGTGAAACCAGTGCCGAGGAAAGCCCCTCATGACCCTGATGCTGAATATGGTCGCGGTATTCCTTCTGGGGAATCTGCTGGTGGCGCTGGTGCGCATCTGGCGGGGGCCGCAACCTGCCGACCGAATGCTGGCTTCCCAGTTGTTCGGGACCACGGGTGTGGCCCTGATGCTGGTATTGGCCCAGGCCCAGAGCATGGCTTCGCTGAGGGATGTGGCCCTCATTCTGGCCCTGTTGTCAGTTATTGCCGTTGTGGCGTTTGTTACCCGGGTGGTGGGGATAGACAGTAGTGAAGAGAAAGCCCGGTCAGAGCGGCCCAGACCAGAAAGTGAGCGCCCATGATTGAATCGTTTGTCCTGATTACCCAGGTGTTGCTCATGCTGGCGGGTTGCTTTTTCTTCGGCGTGGGCACCCTCGGGCTGTTCCGGTTTTCGGATACCCTCTGCCGCATCCACGCACTCACCAAGATTGACAATCTCGGGCTCGGTTTTATTGTCCTCGCCCTGTTGCCCCTGGCCCCGTCAATGGCGGCAGGCCTCAAGGTGGTGTTGATCTGGGTGGTGGCACTGGCGGCGAGTGCCACCTCGGCGCATCTGGTGGCGAGGGCTGTCAGGTCCGGGGTCAGGGCCAGGATGGAGAAGGGCAACCGTAATGGTTGAGTGGTTACTGGATGGATTGCTGGTACTGGCGCTGTTGGTCACCGCCGTGGCGGCCCTGTGGTCCACAAATCTGTTTCGGGCGGTGGTGGTTTTCATGGCCTTCGGGGTGCTGATGGCAGTTGCGTGGGTGCGGTTGCATGCGCCTGATATTGCCCTGGCCGAGGCGGCGATCGGTGCCGGGCTTACCGGTGTGCTCTTGCTGGACGCCGTCAGCCATCTTGGCAGTCATTCCCTTGAGGTTCAAAAGCAAAGAGGCGACAGGCAATGATGCGGGCTCTACAAACACTTGTTATGGCCCTGGCGTGTCTGGCATTCACAGGAGTTCTGGCGACCAGCATCTGGACCATCTCCGGCAACCCCACCCCGGTGAACCTGACGCAACTGCTGACTGAAAACATGGGCCGCAGTGGCGTGGAGCACCCTGTCACGGCAGTGCTGCTGAATTTCCGCAGTTACGACACCCTGCTTGAGATCGGTGTGCTGGTGATTGCTGGCATTGCGGGTATCTCCATGGCAAAAACCGCATCGCTCGAGGACCCGGCGATGCGCACCTCGGACTCGCTGCTCTATGCCTTGCAACGCTGGTTCGTGCCGTTGATGTTGGTGCTGGCGGGGTATTTGTTGTGGGCAGGAGCAGACCGCCCTGGTGGCGCATTTCAGGCCGGCGCGGTGCTTGCCGCCACCGGGGTGCTGATGCGACTTGGTGGCAGCCCCATGGAGTTTCTCCGCCCAGGCCTGATGTTGCGACTGGGCCTGGCCCTGGGCTTTACGGTGTTTCTGCTGGTGGCGGTGGCCAGTGCCATCGGGGGTGATGCCTTCCTGGCGTATCCGCCCGGCATGACCAAAGCACTGATTGTCGTTATCGAAACGGTTCTGACCCTGTCCATTGCCATGGTATTACTGGCTTTGTTTGTGTCCGCTCCGGTCAATGATGCCGAGGACCCTGAAGAGGGGGCGCCATCATGACGACGCCGCTGCTGTATGCGCTGGCGGGGGCCCTGTTGTGCGGTATCGGCCTGTTCGGGCTGCTGTGGTTGAGGCACCTGCTTCGCAAGCTGCTGGCCTTCAATATCATGGGGTCCGGTGTGTTTCTGGTGATGGTGGGATTGCCCCAGCACCAGAGCGGCCCTGATCCGGTGCCCCAAGCGCTGGTGCTCACCGGCATTGTGGTGGCGATTGCCGCCACTGCACTGGCCGTGGTGCTGATACGGCGTTATTACCACCTTTCCGGTATGTCGAGCCTTGAGGACGAGCCTTCGCCCCGGGGGGATGATCCGGAATGACGCTGTGGTTGATGGCCGGCCTGCTGTTTACTCCGTTAGCCTGGGCGGTACTGACGCTGTTGATGAACTTTACCTGGGGCCGCCTGGTTACCTGGGTCGGCATTGTGGTTCAGGTTCTGGTATCGCTGGGGCTATGGCTGGCTGTCTCCCGCGACGGTGGGTTCTACTACGGCCTTGGGGGTTGGGAAGCGCCGTTGGGGATCGAGCTGCGAGTGGATGGGCTTGCGGTCACCTTCGTGTTGCTTACCGCGGTGGTAGCCAGCGCTTGCGGGTGGCATGCGGGGGTCTATATCGATGCGGATAAACCCTGGCACCGGTATTTCTGGCCCCTGTTCTGGTTTCTCTGGTCCGGGCTGAACGCCGTCTGGCTGGGTGGTGACCTGTTCAACCTCTATGTCGGGCTGGAACTGATCAGTCTCTCTGCGGTGGGCCTGGTGGCCCTGGGCGGCAAAGCCGGGGCGTTGCGGGCATCAATCAGATATCTGCTGGCGGCCCTGCTGGGTTCGCTGGCCTATCTGCTCGGGGTGGCATTGATATACGGGCAGTTCGGCACCCTGTCCATTGCGGGTGTGGTGTTCTGGCTGGAGGAACATCCTGTTCCGGCAGGTTCCAGCCTGGCGCTTGCACTGATGGTTACCGGTCTCGCCCTGAAAACGGCCCTGTTTCCGCTTCACCGCTGGCTGCCCCCGGCCCATGGCATTGCCAAATCGCCAGTCAGTGCGTTGTTGTCGGCGCTGGTGGTGAAGGCTTCTTTTTACATCGCCGCCAGATTGTGGCTGGAACTGGGCGAGCCGCTGGGTAACCTGGCCGCGGCGCAACTGGTGGGGCTGCTGGGTAGCGCGGCTATCGTGTGGGGCAGTTGGCTGGCATGCCGCCAACTGGAACTGAAACAGGTGGTGGCCTATTCCTCGGTGGCCCAGATCGGTTATCTGTTTCTGCTGTTCCCACTGACGTATTCGGTCTCTGAATCTGTCACGTTACAGGCCCAGCAAGGCATCACTCTTCAGGTTATCAGCCATGCCCTGGCCAAGGCAGCAATGTTTCTGGCGGCTGGCAACCTGATCCTGTCCACGGGGAGCAGTCGCGTGGATGCCCTGAAAGGTGTCAGCCGCTTCCTGCCGTTCTCCCTGTTTTCCTTTGGTCTGGCCGGGGTGTCCTTGATGAGCCTGCCACCGAGCGGCGGGTTTGCTGCCAAATGGCTGCTGTTGCAGGCCAGCCTCGGCAGTGGCCAGTGGTGGTGGGTGCTGGTGTTGCTGGTGGGCGGTCTGCTTTCTGCGGCCTATGTGTTCCGGATTTACCGAGCTTCTTTTCTCGAAAGCTCGGAGACGGATCATTTCTACCACCCACCGAGGAGCCTGGAGATCATCCCGATGATTCTGGCGTTGCTTTCTCTTGGGCTCGGGCTGGTGTCGGCGGAGGTGCTGTCAGTGATGGCGTTGCCGTTCGAAGAGGAGGGCTCGCCATGACGTTGAACACCTGGATACCGGTGCTTGCCCTGATGACCTCGCTGATTGCCTCGCTGGTGATCTTTGCCCTGCCCGAAAAGGGATACCGCTTGCGGACAGCGGTGAACCTGGGTGCCGCTCTGCTGAAACTCGGGCTGGTGGTTGTGATGGTCTGGGGCGTTTTCCGTGGTGTGGGCTATGGAGTGAGCTTCACCATGGTGCCGGGTGTGACGTTCGTACTGAAAGCCGATGCCTTCTCCATGATGTTTGCCGGGTTATCGGCAGTACTCTGGTTACTGACTACCATCTACGCGGTCGGTTATCTCGAGGACTCGCCCAATCGCAGCCGTTTCTTCGGTTTTTTCAGCCTGTGCGTGGCCAGCACCATGGGTATTGCCCTGGCAGGTAACCTGTTCACCTTCTTCCTGTTCTACGAAATGCTGACCCTGTCCACCTATCCGCTGGTGGTGCACCGGGGCACCGAGAAGGCCCTGAAAGCGGGGCGGACCTACGTCATCTATACGCTCACCGGAGGTGCCGTATTGCTGCTGGCGATTGCCTGGCTTCACGGCGTGGTGGGAGATCTTCCATTCCGTGAAGGTGGTCATTTCACCGGCTCCGATCCGGATATCCACCGTTCGCTGACCCTGATATTTATCCTGCTTGTGGCCGGGTTGGGGGTAAAGGCGGCGATTTTCCCCCTTCATGGCTGGCTGCCCCAGGCGATGGTAGCGCCGGCGCCGGTCAGTGCGCTCCTGCATGCGGTGGCGGTGGTGAAGGCCGGGGCCTTCGGCATTGTGCGAGTGGTTCACGATGTCTATGGCGTTGACGCGTCTTCCGCGCTAGGTCTGCTGGAACCGCTGGCCTGGCTGGCGGCATTCACCATTATTTACGCTTCAGTCCGGGCGCTATGGCAGGTTGACCTGAAAAGGCGGCTGGCGTTTTCTACCGTGAGCCAGGTGTCCTACATCATCCTCGGGGTCTCGATTTTCGGGCCGGTTGCCGCTGTCGGCGGCCTGGTTCACCTGCTGCACCAGGGCATCATGAAGATCACACTGTTCTTCTGTGCCGGCAACTACGCCGAAACACTGGGTATTCACCGCATCGACGAAATGGACGGTGCGGGGCGGCGTATGCCCGGTACTTCGGTGGCCTTTACCATCGGTGCCTTTGGCATGATTGGCGCGCCGCCATTGGCCGGCTTTATCACCAAGTGGACCATGGGCAGCGGGGCGCTGGCGGTGAATATGGACTGGGTGGTAGTCGTGCTGGTAGCGAGCAGCCTGCTTAACGCGGCTTACTTCCTGCCTGTCCTGTACCGATTGTGGTTCCGTAAGCCGGCAGCCCACTGGCCCCACGAACGACAGTGGGGGCGCCTGGAAACCAGCGCCTGGCTGTTCTGGCCGCCGCTACTGACAGCTGTAATGACAGTCATGGTCGGGGTGCTGGCATCGCTGCCGTTCAGCCCGCTGTCCTGGGCCGAACTGATTGTGTTGCGGGAGTATTCACCATGATGCTTCCTGAGCCGCTTCTGGTGATTATGGCGGTGTGTTTGCCGTTGCTGTATCCAGCGATGGCTCTGCGTGCGGCGTGGGAGAGGGCGATGCGGTACGCCCTGCCTGTGCTGCCACTGCCTGCCCTGGTTCTGGCACTTGGCAGCGAGCCTGGCTGGCAACTGGAAATGCCGTGGTTGCTCAACGGCGGACTATGGGCAGTGGACGGGGTGCGCAGGCTGTTCCTGCTGCTGACCGCGGTGCTCTGGATGGTGGCGGGTATCTACGCGGTGGGCTGCCTCAGGCCCGACCACCTGCGGCGATTCTGTGTGTTCTGGGGGCTGACCCTGGCAGGCAACCTGGGCCTGACGGTGGCCGTGGATATTGGCAGCTTCTACAGCTTCTTCGCGTTAATGACGTTTGCCGGCTATGGACTGGTGGTGCACGAGGGAACGAACGAGGCGATCCGCGCCGGGCGAGTCTATCTGGTGATGGCGGTGCTGGGGGAAATGGCCATTCTGACGGGGTTACTGCTGGCATCTGCTGCCGCCGGCAGTCAGATGCTTGCGGACCTGCCCGAAGCCATCGCCGCATCCCCCCGCAGGGATCTGATCATGGCGTTGTTGATAGCTGGTTTCGGTGTTAAAGCCGGTTTGCCATTGCTGCATTTCTGGCTGCCACTGGCCCATCCGGTGGCTCCAACACCTGCCAGTGCGGTGCTTAGCGGTGCCATGATCAAGGCCGGTCTGCTGGGGTGGCTGGTTACACTGCCATTTGGAGAGGTTGCCATGCCGGGGTGGGGGGCTCTGATGATAGTGGCAGGGGCAGTGGGCGCAATCGGTGCCGCTGTGCTGGGAGTCTGCCAGCAGCGGCCCAAGGCGGTACTGGCCTATTCCAGTATCAGCCAGATGGGGCTGATGGTGCTGATGGTGGGTGTCGCACTGGCTGACTCCGGGCGGGCTCCGGTGTTGTTTTCAGTGATTGCCCTGTATGCCCTTCATCATGGACTTGCCAAGGGCAGCCTGTTCCTCTCTGCAGGAGTGTCATTGCCAGCAGGCGCAATGCGCCGTGCGGTTGTCTGGCTATTGATTGCGTTGCCCGGTCTTTCCCTGGCCGGGCTGCCGTTCACCAGCGGTGCGCTTGCCAAACTGGCGATGAAAGAAGGCCTGTTGGAAAACCGGCTGGAGTTTGCGCTGGCCGGTTACCTGTCTCCCCTGATGACGGCTGGCGCCGTGGCCACTCTGTTACTGATCCTGCGGTACTTGTGGACGCTGTCAGCAAAGCTCGGCACAGGCCACAACCCGCCAATGCTGGTGGCCGGATGGCTGGCAGCTGTTGGGGTGAGTCTTGTGGCCTTCTGGTGGATGCCCTGGGAGGCCGGTGGGCTGGTGGAATCACCGGTCTGGTTGCCAGCGCCGTATCAGCTATGGGCACTGGTATGGCCGATGCTGATTGCACTTGGTCTGGCCCTGTTGACGTTGTGGGCAAGCCGGCTAGTCAAACAGCGATAACTGCCCACTGTCGCTCGCTGATCCCGGGTTCTGAGATCCCGCTTGAACCAGACAACGGTGGTCATCGACCGCTTCTCCCGGAGCGCCGGCAGCGCTCGCTGCAATAGCGCACGTGATGCCAGTTCCTTGCCCACTTCTTGCGCCAGGAGAAGGGGCGTTCACAGACAGGGCAGATCTTTTCGGGAAGGTTTGGTTTCCTGTGCATGGCAATAGCCAGTAATAGGTACGTCGGACTTTAATTACGCCGAAACCTGTTCGCTGGACCTGATTATTGGCCGTATCACTCAGATGGAAACCGGGGAAAAGCCCCGATAATGCTTGGGGCTCCAGTATCTACTCCATGATGATCTTTGGCATATTCTGCCTGGCGGCATCGCTCTGCGCCGAACCGGCGAGCGTTTCAATCTCCCTGGTAATCCGTGCTCCAATCTCCCGGTAGGCGCCGGCCAGGGTGCCATCGGGTTCGCTGATCATGATCGGCTGGCCCGAATCAGAGCCGGTACGGATGCGGATATCCAGAGGTAACTCTCCAAGCAGTTCAGTGCCAGCTTCCCCGGCCATTTTCCTTGCACCCCCTTCGCCGAAGATGTGTTCCTCATGGCCGCATTCGGTGCAGATGTGGGTGCTCATGTTTTCGATAATGCCCAGTACCGGCACGTTTACCTTCTCGAACATGCGCAGCCCCTTGCGGGCATCCAGCAGGGCGATGTCCTGGGGTGTGGTGACGATGACCGCGCCGGAAACCGGCATGCGCTGGGCCATGGTCAGGTGGATGTCGCCGGTGCCCGGCGGCATGTCCACAATCAGGTAATCGAGATTGTCCCAGCGGGTCTCGTACACCAGCCGGGTGAGGGCCTGGGTGATCATCGGGCCACGCCAGATGATGGGGGATTCGTCGTCCACCAGAAAGCCGATGGACATGGTCTGAATGCCATGGCCGATCATGGGTTCCAGGATTTTTCCATCGGGGCTGTCGGGCATGCCCTTCAGCCCAAGCATGCGGGGCTGGCTGGGGCCGTAGAGGTCGGCATCAAGTATGCCCACACGGGCGCCACTGCTTGCCAGTGCCAGGGCAAGGTTGGTGGTGGTTGTGGACTTGCCAACGCCGCCTTTGCCGGAAGCCACTGCTATCAGGTGTTTTACGCCGGGAACCGTTTTCTGTTCCGGCCCCTGGCGCTTCTGTTGATGGGCTGGCAGATAGGAAACTGGGCTGGACATGGCAATACCTCCGGTTATTGTTCCACGAATGCACGTTCAATGACGTAATCGCCGCGCTCGCCCTGGTGGGGAGAGGCTTCGAAACCGAGACCGTCGAGCATGGCGGAGAGGTCTTTCAGCATGGCCGGGCTGCCACAGAGCATGGCCCGGTCGGTTTCCGGGTTCAGTTGTCGCAGGCCGGTATCCTTCGCCAGTTGGCCGGATTCAATCAGGGTGGTGATCCGTCCCTGGTTGCGAAACGGCTCCCGGGTAACCGTGGGGTAGTAGATCAGCTTGTCGCCAATGATCTCCGCCAGGAACTCGTGGCCTGGCAGTTCACTGGTCAGGTAGTCGTGGTAGGCCAGTTCGCTGACTTCCCGTACACAGTGCACCAGCACGACCTTTTCAAAACGCTCATAGGTCTCTGGGTCGCGGATGATGCTCATGAAAGGCGCCAGCCCGGTACCGGTGCCGAACAGGTACAGATTCTTGCCCGGGTTCAGGTCCCCCATTACCAGAGTGCCCACGGGCTTGCGGCTGACGAACAGCGAGTCGCCTTCCTGGAGATGCTGCAGGCGCGAGGTCAGCGGACCGTCCTGAACCTTGATGCTGAGAAACTCGAGGTATTCCTCGTGATTGGCACTGACAATGCTGTAGGCACGAAGCAGGGGTTTGCCATCCACCGGCAGGCCGATCATTACGAAGTGGCCGTTCTCAAAGCGCAGGCTCTGGTCGCGGGTGGTTCTGAAACTGAACAGGGTGTCGTTCCAGTGATGGACGCTGATAACGCTTTCGGTTCCAAGTGCAGCCATGGGGTAGTCCTCCGTGTTGGCCGGTTGTATATCGGTTCAGAGTGAGTAAACGGCCATGGATCCCATGGCCGTGATAACAAGCAGGGCGCTGAGCAGGGCCAGCAAGGCAAAGGGCCGCCATCCCTGGGCAATCAGGGATGACAGGCTGGTGCGCATGCCCAGGGCGGCCATGACCACCAGCAGGCAAGCCTGCGAAGTGGTGGCCAGGGCCTGGCGCAGGTTTTCTGGCAGCCAGCCAAGGCTGTTCATGCCAAACAGGGTGACGAAGCCCAAAAGGAACCAGGGATGTTCCGCCTTGCCAGCGCTGTTGCGGTTGAGCAGTGCCCCCAGCAACAGCACCAGTGGTGCCAGCAGGGCTACCCTCAAAAGTTTGGTGAGCGTTGCAATGTCGCCGGCGGTATCGGAGACCAGATAACCGGCCCCGGCCGCCTGGGCAACATCGTGGATACTGGCTCCCAGCAGTAGTCCGGATTGTGGCTCGCTGTAGCCCAGCATGGCGAACAGCGGAGGCAGTACCAGCATGCTCAGGGTGCCAAGGGCAGTAACGCCCACCACAACGCCCAGTAGCCGCCGGTCTTCCAGTTTGCCCTGGGGGATAGCGGCAGCCACCGCTACTGCGGCAGACACACCGCAGATCGCCACGGCCACGCCGGCTACCAGGCTCTGCATACGGGGCAGACCAAACCACTGCCCAAGCAGAAGCGCGGAGCCGATGATGATGGGCGTGCAGGTCAGGACCACCAGCAACGGCAGGCTGCCGACGGTCATCAGCTGTTCCACACCGATTCGGGCGCCAAGCAGGGCGATGCCGACACGCAATACCTGACGGCTGCAGAATTCCACGCCGGGTTGTAGTCGGGTGTCTGCCGCCTGACTGGCAAAGCCGAATCCCAGCAGCAGTACCAGTACCAATGCCGGGGCACCATAGTGGTTTGCCAGGAAGCTGCCGGCCAGGGCGAGCACCCCGCACAAGGCGGCGCCGGGATATCGCAGCCGTGCCGGTGCCCACCAGTGGGTGTCCAGAGTGCGGAGAGTCTGGTTCATGATACCTGCTCGCTCAGTTCCCGCAGGAAGGCCCAGGGGTAAAGCCCCCGGTAATGACCGTCGCTGAAGAAAAACTGCAGCCCACTGACACCGGACAGCTCCACACGGTCCACGCGGATGTCGGCATCAATCAGGCTGAGCCGGCCGGTGCGTCTGGCCTGGGTGCAATGGGAGCAGGCGCAGGACTTGCGCAGTATCAGGCAGCTAAGCCTGGTGGTCAGGCCATCGGGCCAGCTCAGTTCCAGCTCATTGAGTTTGCGTTTCAGGCGAACTTCCTTGGGTGGTTCTACCAGGGTTTGTCTAGACACAACGGCCTCCTTCCATCAGGGACTGGATTACCAGTTCCGGTGTTTCTGGTAGCGGAATGTGGCGATCAGGCAATTCCATCGGGCGGGTACTGCCCAGAGCTGCGGCAGAAACCACCACCAAGGCCAGCGACAGCGTCCGCAAGCAACTCGTTATGACAAGTTGGGGCATTTTTTAGCGCTCCAGGTATTGCATCTTGTCCGGCTGATCGACCCACTGCTCCGCCTCCGGCATGGGCGCGGAGGTCGAGTCGATAACAGGCCACATCTGGGACAGCTCGGCATTCAGTTGAATGAAGTGGTGCTGATCCTCCGGCAGATCCTTTTCATCGAAAATGGCATCGGCGGGGCATTCGGCAACGCACAGGCTGCAGTCGATGCAGGTCTCCGGATTGATCACCAGAAAATTGGGGCCTTCGTGGAAGCAGTCCGTGGGGCAGACATCGACGCAGTCGGTGTATTTGCAGCGGATGCAGTTTTCTGTGACAACAAAGGTCATGGCAGTCTCCTTGCAACTTGCATTGGCTCGGCGGGTAATGGCCAGCCCGTTATGCGACGGGCCGGCCCATTGGTCAGGCCGCAGCGTCCAGTTTCGAGATGGCCCAGCGAGCCAGCTTGCGCACGTCTGGATCCGGGTCGTCCAGGGCGGTCACCACATAGGGCCTGCCGTCGTTGTGGGCGATGGCGCCGAGTGCGCCGATGGCGGCCTTGCGCAGGTTGCTCATGGCGTCCTTCGAGCACTTGCCCAGCACCGGTATGGCTTCGATAATCCCCAGCTTGCCCAGGGCATCCACCGCTTTTTCACGCACCTGCCAAAGCTCATCGGTGGTGGATTCCATCAGGGCGGGTGCGGCCGCCTGATGATCCAGTTTGCCGATGCTGTTGGCGGCTTCGCAGCGCACCTGCCAGTTTGGGTCTTTCAACAGGCTGATCAGTGCCTGCCCCACCTGGTGCGGAGTTGCATAAACCAGGGCTCCAGTGGCAGCCCGGCGCACTTCCGGGTCAGCGTCGTGTTGGGCGGTTTCCACCAATGCAGGCAGGTTCTCAGGCTGTTTCAGCCAGCCAATCACTGCCACCGCCTCGCGGCGAACCCGGGGATCGCTGTCACCCAGGCGCTTGAGGGCCGGACGCTGGGCGCCGGCTAGGCGCAGTGGCTTCAGGGCCCGCAGGATTCCGGACACCACAAAACCATCGGTGCTGTTTTCCAGGGCTTCCAGCAGGGGCTCGCCAGCGGCCGGGTCTTTCAGGTCTGCCAGGGCGTGGGCGGCGCTGTTGCGTACCACCTCATCGCCGTCGCTGAGCGCGGCTATCAGCGCGTCTGCCATGTCAGCGGCTTCAAACTCATCCACGACCTTGGCGGCTTCCTGGCGTACGTTGGTGTCCGGGTCGTTCAGGGCATGGATGACCAGTTCCACGGCTTCCGGTTCGCCGGAGTCCACCAGGTCCATGACCGCCACCCGGCGGATGCCGGGATCGTCGGAGGTGAGTTTTACGGCAATGGCCTGCAGTTCGGGATCGTCGTAGGTTTTCATGGCTTACCTCAGCGCAGCAGGTAGGGAATGTTGACGGTAACGGCGTCAGTGGGGCAGTCCGCCTCACAGGGCATGCAGTACCAGCATTCGTCGTACTTCATGTGGGCCTTGCCGGTTTCCTCGTTGATCCACAGCACATCCAGTGGGCACACGTCTATGCACACGGTGCAGCCCTTGTCGGCGATGCATTTGTCCTCGTCTACAATGACGGGAACGCTTGAGTGGTGATTGGCGATAGGCATGTTGGTGTTCCTCTCTCGTCACAGAATTCGTTAGTACAGGAGCCCACCCGGGCCCCTGTCTGTCGGTGTCAGGCGTTGGCTGCTTTCTGCACACGCATCTTCCGGTAGGCGTCTTTCTCTTCACCCAGAGAGACCAGGTAATCCGCAATGGGGCGCTTGCCGCTGGCCATCTGGCCGTTTTCATCCTTGAACAGGCGGCTGTGGTAGAACCACTCGCTGTCGTCCTGTTCCGGGAAGTCCACGCGGTAGTGGTAAAGCCCCCAGCGGGATTCGGTGCGGTAAAGGGAAGCGCGCGCCGCCATTTCGGCGCAGTCGATGATGGACTGCACTTCCATGGCCCTCAGCAGTTCGTGGGGGTCACGGGCGCAGAGCTGGGGCACGTCTTCACGTACGGCCAGAATCCGCTCCAGCCCGATTTCCATCTTCCTGGTCACCTTGGGTGGCTGCAGGTAGTCGTTCACCAGGCGGCGCACCTTGTATTCCATCTGCTCCGGCGGGATGCCGTCGGTGACTTTCATCGGCGCCTGGATGCGCTCCAGCTCGGTCTTGATGAAGTCCTCGTCCAGCTTGGGCTCACTGCGTGATTTCACGAATTCGACCGCGCTTTCGCCGCAGATCTGGCCGTACACGAAGGCGCCCAACATGTAGTTGTGAGCCACGCTAGCCATATCGCCGGCGCAGTAGAGGCCGGGTACCGTGGTGGCGCCGGTTTCATCGGTCCATACGCCGGAGGCGGAGTGCCCCGAGCAGAAGCCCACTTCAGAGATGTGCATTTCCACCATGCGCTCGCGGTAGTTCACCTTCCGGCCTTCGTGGAAACGGCCGCGGGAGGGGCGCTCGTTGGTGTGCAGTACCGTCTCGATTTCCTCGATGGTTTCCTCTGCCAGATGGTCCAGTTTGAGGAACACCGGGCCGGTGCCGGATTCCAGCTCCTTGAAAAATTCCAGCATCATCTGTCCCGACCAGTAGTCGCACTCGATAAACCGTTCGCCAAAGGCATTGGAGGTGAAGCCACCCAGCGGCCCGGTGACGTAGGCGCACGCCGGACCGTTGTAATCCTTCAACAGTGGGTTCACCTGGAAGCATTCCAGGTTCGCAAGGTCTGCCCCCGCGTGGTAGGCCATAGCATGGCCGTCGCCGTTGTTGGCGGGGTTCTCGTAGGTGCCGAACAGATAGCCCGATGTGGGCAGGCCCAGTCGCCCTGCGGCACCGGTGGCCATGATCACCGCTTTGGCACGGATGATGATGGGTTCCGCGGTGCGGGTGTTAACGCCGATCATGCCGGCAATCCGGCCGTCCGGATCCTTAAGCAGTCGGGTGGCGGTGAAGCGGTTTTCAATCTGCACCCGGTTGCGGCGCAGCCGGCGGTACAGAATCTTCTTGACGTTGTGGCCCTCCGGCATGGGCAGCACGTAGGTGCCCAGGTGGTGGACCTTCTTCATGTCGTAGTCGCCGGTCTCGTCTTTCTGGAAGTGAACACCCCAGGAATCCAGCTTCTCGATCATCGGGAATGAACGGGTGGCGTAGGCCATCAACGCGGGCTGGTGCACGATGCCGTCATTGGCAATGGTGATTTCCTTCACGTACTGTTCCGGCGTGGCATGGCCGGGCACAACGGCGTTGTTCAGGCCGTCCATGCCCATGGAAATGGCGCCGGAACGCTTGACGTTGGCTTTCTCCAGCAGCATGACATTGAGGCTGGGGTCCTGCTCCTTGGCGGTGACCGCGGCCATCGGGCCGGCAGTGCCTCCGCCAATCACCAGAACATCGGTTTCGATCACAGGAATGTCATTGATTTTCATGGTGCGCTCCTATTTCCGGTCAATCCGGAACTGGTATTTGAATGAATCACCGCGGTAGCAGAGATACTCGAAATCGATGGGACGGCCGTCCCGGTTATGGGTCAGGCGTTCAACCCGGAGAATGGCTTCACCGGCTTTGAGGTTCAGGTATCGTTGGGCTTCGTCATCCGCAAGGATGGAGTCGAGGCTGATGTCGGCACCGCCGAGTGGGATGCCAAACAGGTTTTCCAGCATGGGGAAGATGTCACCGGACAGGTCGAGGCCGAACATCCGACGTCCTATGTCCATGGGGAAGTAACTGTTCTCGATGCACACCGGCGAGCGGTTCAGATATCTCACCCGTTTGACTTCGATCACCTCGTCACCGGACTGCAGGTCCAGTGAAGCAGCAACGGCTTTGGGCGCCTTCAGTTGCTGGATGCTGAGCACCCGGGCCGAGGCTTCATAGCCCTGGGCGGCCATGGCTTCTCCAAAGCCCTCCAGGCGCTGGACGTTCTGTACCGCCTTGGGCTTGCTTACGAAGGTGCCCTTGCCCTGGGCGCTGAATACCAGGCCCTCGTTGTGAAGGTCCCGCAGTGCCTGGCGGATGGTGATCCGGCTGACACCGAAAACACTCATCATTTCGTTTTCTGACGGCAGACGCTCATGGACCTGGTAAGTGCCATCGAGAATCTGACGCCGCAGGCTGTCACGGATCTGGACATATAGAGGCAGAGGTGATTTCCCTGCCATCATTTGGGTGGCATTGGTCATCGTGCATCCCTCTGCTTGTTATGACAGGTCATGGCGAGTTCAGGTGACGTTGCGAGCAGACCGTTCATGGTTACCCCGCCTTGTTCTGCTGTTGAAATGCATTGAGGGTTTCCTTGCGAATCAGATCCAGACACTGGCGTTTCAGGGCCATGAATTCGGGGCTGGTAAGCAGGGACTGTTCCCGTGGGCGAGACAGGTTCACATCAATGTCGGCAATGATCCGGCCGGGGCTGGCACTCATCACTACAATCCGGTCCGACAGGAACACGGCTTCGTCGATGTCGTGGGTGACAAACACCACGGTGTTGCGGAACTCCCGCCAGATATCCAGCAGGTTCTCCTGCATCATGATGCGGGTCTGCGCATCGAGGGCCCCGAAGGGTTCGTCCATCAGCAACACACTGGGATAGTTCGCCAATGCCCGGGCTATGCCCACCCGTTGCTGCATCCCTCCGGACAGGGTGTTGGGGTAGGTGTTCTCAAATGCGGCCAGGCCCACCAGGGAGAGAAATGTACGGGCAACACCGTTCGCCTCGTTCTGGCCTACACCGGCCATCAAAGGACCGAAGGCCACGTTTTCCTTGACGGTTTTCCAGGGAAACAGGGAGTGTTGCTGGAATACCATGCCGCGATCGGGGGCGGGTTCGGTCACTGCTTCGCCGTCTACTGTGACGTCGCCGCGCGTGGGTGGTACGAAACCGGCAATGCTGTTCATCAGCGTGGATTTGCCGCACCCGGAGGGGCCCAGCAGGCAGACAAACTCGCCCGGGCGAACCGTGAGGCTGGCATTCTGAACCGCTACGTGGGGGCCGCTGGCAGTATCGAAAACGATATCCACATCCCTGACCGATATCCGGCCACGTTCCGCGCCCGGCTTACCGGAATTCGCCCGTAACCGGCTGTGATCCAGCACAGCAAGACGATTGTCATTTACAATGACGTCACTCATGAGCGGCCTCCTTTGGCTTGCCACTTCAGCAGAGGGTTGCAGCCCTTGCGAACCAGCAGGGTGCACAATGTGCCGAGACCACCGATGGTGAGCATGCCGATAATGATTTGCGGGTATTGAATGAGGGTGTAGGAGTTCCAGGTGTAGTACCCGATGCCGTACTGGCCGCTGATAATTTCCCCCGCCAGAAGCGAGAACCATGCCACGCCCATGCCTATGGCCAGCCCAGCCACGATCGAGGGCATGGCGCCGGGCAGCACAACGTGCCAGAGAATGGCAGTGCGGCTGGCACCCAGGCTTCGGGCGGCGCGAACCAGCACGCTGTTGGTCTGTTCAACACCGTGGACAGTGTTGAGAATCACTGGAAACAGTGCGCCCAGGAAGGTAATGAAAATAATGCTGGACTGCTCGGTGGGTAGCATCAGAATCGCCAGAGGAATCCATGCGACCGCTGGAATGGGGCGCAGCAGTTCGATATAGGGCAGGATGATGTCTTCCGCCCAGCGGGAACGTCCCATGGCGACACCCAGCACCACTCCTACAACCACGGCGATCACGTAGGCGATGGCGACGCGCTCCAGGCTATGGAGAATGTGCAGGTAAAATTCCTTGCCGGTCAGTTCCGTTACCAGAGCCGCGCCGACTACAGACGGTGCCGGGATGTTGTCGAAGTTGATGTAGAAATGGAAACCGTTGGTGGATGCCAGTTCCCAGAGCACAACCGCGACAACCAGGGCCATGATACGTACCAGGTAGCGGGTCCCGGTGGTTTTAAACCACACACCGGCGGGCGGGCGGGAGTCATTATCTGCTTTTTTCTCCCCGGCTGGCACGCCGGCCCCCGTCTCTTCCCGAGCGGCCTGTGCCATGGCCGGATCAGTTTCAGCCTCGACCAGGGGTTCGGTTGTCCGCATGGCTACATTGCTTTTGCTATCCATCTTTCTCACTCCTCAGGTCGTTGCGGTGCAGACATCTGGCATCTGCACCGCAAGGACTCAGTAAGCCATCGCCACAGTGCTTTCCGGGGTGACCGGGGTACCGCCGTGATTGGCAATGTGTTTCTCGGAGTCTGCCTTCTTGAGGAAGGCCACCACTTCGCCGTCGTCACCGCGCACCAGGTAGGCCGCTTTACCGAACAGCTTCAGGCCGGTGAGGTTGTCGTAGACGTAGGTAGCATTGATGGCGCTTCCCGGCTCTTCCATGGCAGCGAGCATGTCGGCAACGCTGTCGTAGGTGACAATGCCTTTGTCTTCGAACCAGATTTCAGCAGGTTTCAGGGCAGGATTGTTGGGTTCGGTAGTGACCACTGTGTTCACCAGTGCGTCGTAGTCCATATCCATGGCCTGATAGGCAGTGCGTAGATATGTATCATCTACCCAGCGTTCGAAATCCAGGTCAGGCACGCCCACTTCCCGTTTCAGCAGATCAAGGTCATACTTCATGGCATCGACCCATACGTCCTTGATGCTGGCCTCGGCGGTGGTGATCCCACCTTCACTGAAGTAGAGGTAAAGCACCTCTTTCTCTACACCGGTCCACTCGGAGACTTTAATCGCGGCCTCCATGGGGTTTTCCTGGATCCATTTCTGGGCTTCCAGCGTGGCTTTCAGAACGCCTTCAACGATTTCCGGATACTGCTTGGCGTAGCTCTCCCGCACCACGATGCCGTGAAACGTGGGAATGCCGGCTTCGCTACCGTCGTAGATTTTGCGAGCCGTGCCCCGGAACTCCATGATTTCTGACCAGGGGCAGAAATCGGCGTGGGCATCGATGCGTCCGGCCTGGATGTTTGCCGCCCCCACCGATGGGCTCTGGTTAACAATCTGCACCTTGTCGCTCAGGCCGGCTTCGCTCAATGCCTTAAGGGTCATGCCCCAGGCGGCGCTGCCCACCGGTACAGACAGGGTTTTTCCTGCGAGGTCGGCGAGACTCTGGGCATCGGAGTCGATGGGTACGACGATGCCGTTACCGGTACCGCGAAGGTTGTAGCCGGTGACCCCGATAAAGCGGGTTTCCTGCTTGCCGGTTTCCTGGAACTTGGCGCCGTTCACAATCAGGGGATAGTCACCCATGACTCCGAATTCCAGCTTGCCAGCCAGCATCTGGTTGGTGATGGGTGGTCCGGAGTCGTAGTCCCGGTACACTATTTCGTAATCCACGCCTTCGTATTTGCCACTGGTAGGCAGGTGCTTTTCCAGCAAGTCCAGCTTTTCCAGCACAATGCCGCCAGATACGGTATTGGTTACCATGCTCTGGTGGCCGATGCCGACGCGGATGGTTTCTGCAGAGACAGCGGTGGCAAACAGGGCCATCGATCCACAGAGTGTTAAGGTTGCAAGGGTTCTTGGTTCTCTCATCGTATTCGCTTCCCATGTGATTGACTTGTACTAACAGGTCATGACCCTTGCCTTGAGTGCTGCACCTGCTGTGCCAGAAACCGGAACAGGCCTCCAAAATGACTGTTTTTATTAGGGTTTAAATTTTGATGAGTGGAAGAAAGGCGGAAAGTAGCGAAACACAGATGCGCCCGTGTTTGGTGCGAAGGGCTCTGGGCGGGGCCAGGAAGGCGCAGGAGGGATTCGTGTCGCTATAACAAGTAATGCAAGTGACTGCGATAATGGGGAAGTGAGACGCGCTTTTTGTAGTCAGGCTGGAAATGGTTTTAACTGAACCAAGCAGGTACCTGATTCGGTTTCGGAGGAAAGTTCATGACCAGATTCAGCGATGGATTGCCCGCACCGTCGGTGCTGATGTTTGACTGGCATGGCACCCTGGTGGATACCCACGATGCCATGTTCAGCGCCATGGAAGAGATGCTGCCGCAACTGGAAGATCTGGGGCTGGTGGACCGGTTGTTACCCGAAGATAAGTGCCGCACGTCTGATGATGCCCGTCTGGTGCGTTACATCCGCATATTCCGGCGCCTGCATCCGCGCATTCTGGCGGAGCGTCGCGTCTCCCGCACCGAAATATTCAATGCCATCTTTGGTGACGACAAAGAGGCCAAACTGATCGCCCACGACGCCTACAACAATTGCTACAGAAAATATTTTGGAAAGGTGAAGCCCTTCCAGCAGGGCGCTTACGAGTATCTGACGGCCCTGAAAGCGATGGGTATTCGTCTGGCGGTGTCCACCAACCGCAACCGGGAGTTTCTGGACAAGGAACTGCAAATGGTGGATGAGGGGCGGTGGCAGAACCTGTTTGACGCCACGGTCTGTGCTGATGATGTGACCGAATATAAACCCGACCCCGAGGTAATCATTCGTGCCCTGGAGAAGCTGAATTTACCCGCGGATGAACGTGCCTGGTATGTGGGTGACAGTTACGTGGACATGCTCACCGCCAACCGTGCTGGTGTCTCCGGAGTGTTCTACAACGGTGCCTGTTGGGAATCCGGAAGGATTGACAGCTGGTTCAGCCATCGCGATGCCCCGTCAGCCATTCTCGACAGCTTTGAGGACCTGATCAATCTGCTGGCACTGCTGGAGAGGCGGGAGCCTGAGGCTTTTCAGGCAACCCCTGCCGAAGTCCGGCCACGACCGTACCCCCGCCCGGAACCACCGCAGCCACGGGTTGAACCTGACTGGCACCCGGCGGTTGTCAGCCTGATTCGTCCCTCGGTGGTGCTGTTCGACTGGCACGCTACCCTGGTGGACACTCTGGATGCCATGTACCACGCAGTGGACGACATGTTCCCTGAGTTCGAGGAGCTGGGCCTGATTGATCGCATGCTGGCGCCGGAAGACAGCAAAACCCCCGAGGACGCCCGCCTGGTGGCTTATGTGCGTGAGTTCGCCAGGTTGCATCCCAAGGTGCGGGCGGACCGCAAGATCTCACGCACGGATATTTTTGAAGTGCTGTTCGGTGAGGACCAGGATGCCAAACAGGTGGCTCATAAAGTATTCAACCGTCACTACCGTGAACATTACGGTACGGTGAAAGCTTTCGAACCCAAGGTGCGGGCGGTGCTTGAGGGCCTGCGGCGTATTGGCATTCAGGTGGGGGTGATTACCAACCGCGATCGGGAGTTCTTCGAGCATGAATTGGCCGCAGTGGAAGATACCGGCTGGACACACCTGTTTGATGTGGATGTGTGCGGTGATGACACTCCCTTGAGGAAACCCCATCCCGACCAGCTTTACCTCGCTGTGCAAAAACTGGATTACCCTCCGGACCCAAGTGTCTGGTATGTGGGTGACAGCACCACGGATGTGATTGCTGCCAAACGCGCTGGCATGACAGCCGTGTTTTTTAACGGTGCACAGTGGGACCTGCCCTGGCTGAACCGGATTTTCCCCGGCACGCACAAGCATCCGGACAAACCGGATGTGGTGGTCAATGACTTTTCGGAGTTCTGGGCACTGGTGTTGGCCTGTGAAATCGGGCCCCCGTAAGGTCAGTCTGTTTTGTCGGTCACCAGCACATTTTCTATGTCCAGCCCCAACACGATGATCCCCTGGGGAAGACTGTGGTTGACCGGCCCAACCGGTGCGCTCACGGTTACCTGGAAGCGGGAGGTTGAGGCATCGTAACGGATGTCTGACACGTACATTGCATCGTGCCCGGTCAAACCGGCCTTGAGGTTGTCCATAACGCGGATAAACTTGGGTTCGTCGCCCTGCCAGAAATCAGACGTAAGCTGGCTCATGGCGGCCACTGTCCCCAGGTTATTGGCCAGCAGAGCCTCGGTGACAATTTCCTTGTGGGTCAGCCTCCAGGCGTGCAGAGCCCGTGATCCAGGCAATTCAAGAATGGCTTTGGCAAGTTCCGTAGCGTGCCTTGGGGCAAGAGCCTGCCATTTGGTGTCGAAGTTCAGCACCGCCGTCAGACTTTCTACACGCGGACCGGCGTCGATGGCCTGTTGCAGGTTGATCATGCTGTTGATTTCGCTGAATAATCGCGCGGCCAGCTTTCTGATGCGCGCCTCTTCATCAACAGAGAGTGTGATCTGGCCTTCCATACAGGACGGCAGAAACTGGTTGAAGCTGGGCAGGAAGTCGGGGTTGTTGGCAGTGAAATTCTCGCTCAGATACAGATAGAGGGGAGCGTAGCGAAGAAAGTGTGCGTTCAGATTGCCGATGGTGGATCTATCTTTATCATGCAGGTTGCCCATGGCTCGCTGGTCCATGAGGGCTGCATCGATCCGTCCCCGCTCCAGCAGAGCGGGGAGTTGGCTCGGCGATGACACGCTCATGAAAACACTGTAATCGTTCGCCTCAAGCCAGGCTTCCTCGCTGCTGCCGTCGACAACACCGATTCGCGCGGATTCGGGCACCGCCCCTGATCCAGATGTGAAAAAATACCATTTCTCAAGAGTCACGGGCCTGCTTCGTTGCGCGGTGGCATCAAGTTCCGTGGAGGGGTCAATGGCAAAGTAACCGTCGATCAGGTTCCGGCGTAATGAGTGTTCGGCCCTGTTCTGCGGTATGACCCGTATGCGTGTTGACCAGCCCGCCTGGCTGGCCGCGCAGTTCACAGTGTCGACAGTTTCACCAATAACCTCTGCAATGCCGGCACCAGCCAGGACAGATGCCTGGTAAGGTGGCGAATCAAAGGTATAGAGATTGAGCACCGCGGGCTGCGCGTGACAGACAGAAGCCGTCGTTATACCGAGTACACCCAGTGCCAAAGGCCGAAGATCCATGGTGACCGATGCATCCATTCCGTTAATGAGGCTGAACTCAGCCTAGCACTGACGTGGGGCTTTTGCCTCACGACTTTTAGACATATGCTTGCACCCATGAATAACAATAAAGGCCTTCAAATGTCTGATGCAAAATCATCAATTCTTGTCGTGGACGACGACCTGGCCATTCGTGAGTTGCTGCATGAACACCTTTCCCGGGTTGGTTACGACGTGGCGACGGCTGCGGAGGGGGATAGCATGCGTCAACGGCTGGCGGAGTCCCCAGTGGACCTGATTGTTCTTGATGTCATGATGCCGGGGGACGATGGCTTCACGCTTTGCCGTGAAATCCGCGAGCACTCCCAGGTTCCCATTATCATGCTGACAGCAAGCTCCGATGAAACCGACCGGGTTGTGGGCCTGGAAATCGGCGCTGACGATTATCTGGCCAAACCGTTCAGTGCGCGAGAGCTGCAGGCCAGGGTAAAGGCACTGTTGCGGCGATCGAGTTTCACCCGGGCAGACAATCCCAGGTTTGTCCGCTTTGATCGCTGGCGGCTGGATACCCTGGCCCACGAACTTATCTCCGAGCAGGGCAAGGCTACGCCTCTGTCCGGTGCCGATTTTGCCCTGCTGCAGCTTTTTCTCGCTCACCCCAACGAAGTGCTGGACCGCGACACCATATCGGGGGTTACCCGTGGAAGGGAGTCCATGCCGCTGGATCGGGTTGTGGATGTGGCGGTCAGCCGCCTGCGCCAGCGCCTTGGGGATCAGGGGCGTAACCCCAGGCTGATCAAGACCGTGCGTGGTGCAGGGTATCTGCTGGCGGCAACGGTGACCCATGTCGCGGAATGAGTCAGGTGCGATTGATACCGGGCGCAAGGTCTGGCGTCTTGTCCCTTCGTCGCTTCTCGGTCGTATCCTGCTGCTAACGCTGTTGGCGATGGGCGTCGCTCAGGTGGTATCCAGTGTGATCTGGGTCGGGACCTTTCGTGCCCAGCAGGTTGAAGGGCTGGTTAATACTACCCGGAATCTCGCTGCTTCAGCCGCCGCGACCACGCAGTTTTTCAAATCCCTGCCGCTGGAATACCGGCATATTGTGTTGGATCAGCTCAGGGACATGGGCGGGTCACGATTTTTTGTCTCCCTCAACGACAAGCGCATCGAGATGCGCGCACTGCCGGATAGTGAGCGCAAGCAACTGGTCACAGAGGAAGTGAAGGCGGTGCTCAGAAGCCGCCTGGGCAAAGCGAGCAACCTGCATGTTGAATTCGTTCACCCCGATGACCTGCGAATCCTCAATACCCAGCTGCCGCTGGACGCGCTTCCCCGATCCTGGGCCCATTATGCCCTGACCCTGGAGCCTATCAAGCCGCCCGTTCTCGTGACCCAGGTGGAAGTGGCCGAGGGCGAGTGGCTTTATCTGGCTTCGTTGTTACCAGCGCCCTACGTGTCACTGGATGACGAAAGCATACCCGGCCAGCAGATTGTTTTTATCCTGGTGATGATTGGTGTGCTTTTCCCTGTGCTGGCGTGGTTGGTGCGTCGCCAGACACGACCACTGCATAAACTCGCCAGGGCAGCGCGGGACCTGCCACTGGACGAGTACCAGCCGCCACTGCGGGAACAGGGCAGTGCCGAGATTGTCGCGGTTACCCGCGGCTTCAACACCATGCGCAGGCGGCTGCAAAGTTATATCAGTGACAGGGACCAGTTGTTCCGGGCCATCTCTCACGACCTTAAAACGCCTATTACTAGGCTGCGCCTGCGTGTCGATCTGATTGATGATGACAATATCCGCGAACGGCTCGAGAGTGATCTGCAGGAGCTGGAGTTATTGGTAAAAGGTGCCCTGCAGAGCATGAAGGACACGGACATTCACGAGAATGTCGAGCTCGTTGATATCGATGGTATGTTACGTCGAATGGCGGAAGCGTATACCGGTGACAGCCCTCGTGTTGTAGTGGATGGACGCTGTGCCCCATACCGTGGCAAGCCCCTGGCACTCAAGCGCTGCCTGGGCAACCTGGTGGATAATGCGGTCAAATACGGAGAGTCGGCGACCATCTGTGTGGAAGACTCTCCCGAACAGTTGATCATTCACGTCCGGGATCACGGGCCGGGTATTCCCGAGGTAGAGCTCGGCCGGATTTTCGAGCCCTACTACCGCCTTGGTCAGGAGCACAGGAAAGGGCATGGTCTGGGCCTGGGCATTGCCCGCAACATTGCCCAGAGCCATGGTGGCGACCTCGAAATAGCCAATTGGTCTGGTGGTGGCCTGGACGTGACTCTCACGCTGCCACGACATTGAAATTTCCATGTAACAATCATGTTACATCGGCCTTTCAGTTTGATACTTATCCCCTCCGGGTATTGCCATAGACTCTGATGTTGCCAATACAACAAAAACAAGGAGTCATGATGAATACCTGTAAACCCTATCGTTCTGTATGGACCAGTGATGCCCTGAGTGGTCGCCGACTGGCGCTTGCCGTGAGTGTGGCCTCACTGGGGCTGCTTGCCAGCCACACACAGGCCCAGGAAAGCGTGGAAGACCGACTGTCAGCCCTGGAGCAGCAGTTGGCAGAGGTAGAACCCCATGCCCGGGGTGAAGAGGGCTTCTCCTTCAATACCTACGCACGTTCCGGGCTGCTACTGAACAACGAAGGCAAGAGCGCGCCCGGTGGCCCCTATCTCACACCGGCCGGTTCTGTCGGCGGGGCGGTTGGCCGGCTGGGTAACGAGCCGGACACCTACCTGGAAGCCATCCTCAATTACAAGACCGTGGCGGATAACGGCACAAAGGCCCATTACCGCCTGATGATCGCCGACTCCACCACCTCTTCAAACGACTGGACCGCTGGCGATGGCGCCCTGAACGTTCGCCAGGCCTATGTGGAATTCAGCAACCTCGCGAGCTTCACCGGTATTTTTGCGGATGCGTCCATCTGGGCCGGTAAGCGCTTTGACCGGGACCTTGATTTTGACATCCACTGGCTCGACAGCGATATCGTCTTCCTGGGGGGCACTGGTGCTGGTCTATACGACGTCACCTTCAGCGAGTCGGTGAAGTCCAACTTCTCACTCTACGGCCGCAGCTTCCTGGATTTTCCGTCCGACCCCGACACCACCGAAGGCACCTCGGACACTGACAACCTGATCCTCACTGCCAATAACTATTTCGGCAACGTTCAGTGGCTGATCAACGGCATGTCCGCGGCGGATAACGATGAGCGTGTGGTCGGGGGCGTTATGGAAGCTGCCGACACCGGTGTGCAAACCATGCTGGCTTATCACGGTGCCAGCTTCTTCGGTGTGTCTGACGGCAGCTTCAAGGTGGCACTGCTCCATGGTCAGGGCCTGGGTGCGGAGGTCAAGAATCTTGGCGCTGATGGCAACCTGCACGAAGACGCCGTCAGCACCCGCATAGCTGCCTACGGTACCACCCGGCTGAGCGATAGCTGGCGTATTGCCCCGGCCATCATGGCGGAAACCAGCAAGGACCGTTATGTGGAAGGGGATGAGTACCAGTGGCTGACTTTCAACACCCGCCTGGCCAACGAACTGGGGGCCAACTTCGAGATGCAGTACGAGGCCTCGTGGCAGATCATGGATCTGCAGACGGAAGGCTACGAGGGACGTGGTGATGTCGATGGCGACTATGCCCGTTTCACCATTGCACCGACCTTCAAGCCGCAGGTTGGTGGATTCTGGAATCGCCCGGAGATCCGTGTGTTCGCCAGCTACTCCACCTGGGACGATGAACTGAACCGTTATGACGGCGGCGATGCCCTGGGACAGGAAGACTTTGGCGGCAGCCAGTGGACCTTTGGCACACAGATGGAAGTCTGGTTCTGATACTCACAAACGTCTCCACTACAAAAACAAGGAGTCAATATGAATATTTTCAAGCGTCATCTCACAGCCCTGGCGGTATCTGCCGCCTTAATGCCGACAGCGGCCGTTCAGGCCGGTGAAGTGGAAGTTCTGCACTGGTGGACCGCCGGTGGTGAAGCGCGGGCCGCTGCAGCCCTGAAACAGATGATGGAAGAGCAGGGCCACACCTGGAAGGATTTCGCGGTGGCCGGTGGCGGTGGGGAAGCCGCCATGACTGTGCTGAAAACCCGTGCCGTGTCCGGTAACCCCCCTGCTGCTGCCCAGATCAAGGGGCTGGACATCCGTGAATGGGCGGAGCTCGGCTTTCTGACCAGCCTGGACAGTGTTGCCGAATCGGAGAACTGGGACCAGCTCATTCCGCCCATGATTTCAGACGTCATGAAATACGAAGGTGAATACGTGGCGGTACCCGTGAACGTGCATCGGGTGAACTGGTTATGGGTGAACCCGGATGTCATGGAAGATGCTGGCGTGGAAATCCCCACCACTCTGGACGAGTTCTTCGAAGTGGCCGACAAGCTCAAGGCCGAGGGGTACATTCCCCTGGCACATGGAGGGCAGCCCTGGCAGGACGCGACCGTGTTCGATGCGGTGGCACTTGCACAACTTGGCCCCGAGGATTACCGCAAGGCCTTTGTCGATCATGACATGGACGTGATCAACAGCGAAAAGATGGAAGAGGTCTTCTCTCAATTTGCCAGAGTAATGAGCTACGTGGACGACGATGCCGCGGGCCGGGACTGGAATACCGCAACCGGTATGGTGATTCGCGGTGAGGCCGCCATGCAGATCATGGGGGACTGGGCCAAGGGTGAGTTCACGGCTGCGGAGCTGACACCTGGTGAGGATTATCTGTGCGCGCCGGCGCCAGGCACTGCCGGGCAGTTCACGTTCAATGTGGACTCGTTTGCCATGTTCAGCCTGACGGAAGACGAAGATATCAAAGCCCAGAAGGATCTGGCACGTACCATTCTGGAACCTGAATTCCAGACCCTGTTCAACCAGAACAAGGGCTCCATACCGGTACGTACTGACATGGATATGGGGGCTTTTGACACCTGTGCCCAGGCATCCATGGAGACCTTCAGGTCGAGCGCCGAGGATGGCGGACTGGTGCCGAGCTTCTCCCATGGGCTGGCCACCACCAGCTACATCCAGGGCCAGATCTTCGATGTGGTCACCAACTTCGTCAACTCCAACAACCCGGACCCGGCAAAAACCACGGACCAACTGGCGGCAGCCATTCAGTCCGCAATGTAATGCCGTATCAGGCCGCCTGACGGGCGGCCTTCGGGTTCATTCGGGGGATTTCCCATGGAACATATTCAACGTCGCCCCACCGGGGTGGCCAGGGCATCGTCTGGCCTGATGGATGGCCTTCAGCGCTGGCTCCCCAAACTGGTGGTGGCACCAACGTTCATACTGATTGGCATTGGTATCTACGGATACATGCTATGGACCGGCGTATTGTCGTTCACCAATTCCAGCTTCCTGCCCAGCTATGATTTTGTCGGTCTTGCCCAATACGCCAAGCTGATGGAAAGCGAGCGCTGGCTGGTTGCTTCCCGGAATCTTGCGATTTTCGGGGGGCTGTTCATCGGCATCTGCCTGCTGATCGGAGTTGTGCTGGCTATTTTCCTGGACCAGCGCATCCGCCAGGAAGGTGCGATCCGGACTATCTATCTCTACCCCATGGCGCTGTCCATGATTGTAACGGGCACAGTCTGGCGCTGGATTCTGAACCCGAGCCTGGGACTGGAAAAACTGATGCACGACTGGGGCTGGACCTCCTTCAGTTTTGACTGGCTGGTGGACTCCGACTTTGCTATCTACACCATTGTGATGGCTGCTGTCTGGCAGGCTTCCGGCTTCGTGATGGCCCTGTTCCTGGCCGGTCTTCGTGGCGTGGACTCCTCCATTATGCGTGCCGCGCGGGTGGATGGCGCCAGCCTGCCGGTGATCTACTGGAAAATCATCCTGCCTTCCCTGCGGCCGGTATTCTTCAGCTCTGTGATGGTGCTGGCGCACATTGCCATCAAGAGTTTTGACCTGGTGATGGCCATGACCTCCGGTGGCCCGGGCTACTCCACAGACCTGCCGGCGGTGTTCATGTACGCCCACACCTTTACCCGCGGCCAGATGGGCCTGGGCTCTGCCAGCGCCATGCTGATGCTGGGTGCCATTCTCGCCCTGCTGGTGCCCTACCTGTACTCCGAACTGAGGGAGAAGCGCCATGACTGATGTGGTTCGTACCGGCTTTCGCCCCAGCCGCATTGCCATCTATGGGGTGCTGCTACTGGCATGCCTGGTGTACCTGATTCCGTTGATCATCATGCTGATCACCAGCTTCAAGACACCCATGGATATCCGTACCGGCAACCTGCTGGCTTTGCCGACGGACTGGACAGTGATGGGCTGGACCAAGGCCTGGTCCGAAGCCTGTACCGGTGTGCAATGTGAAGGGGTCAGAGGGTTTTTCTGGAACTCGTTCAAGATGACGGTACCGGCGGTGCTGATTTCCACACTGCTGGGCGCCTTCAATGGTTACGTGTTGTCCAAGTGGAAGTTCAAGGGCTCTGACCTGATGTTTGGCATGCTGCTGTTCGGCTGCTTTGTGCCGTTCCAGGTCGTCCTGCTGCCCATGGCAGCCACGCTGGGTAAATTAGGGCTGGCGAACACCACGGCCGGGCTGGTGCTGGTGCATGTGATCTACGGTGTGGCGTTTACCACACTGTTTTTCCGCAACTACTACGTGGCCGTTCCTGATGCGCTGGTGAAAGCGGCCAGGCTCGACGGCGCCGGCTTTTTTACCATTTTCTTCCGCATCCTGCTGCCCCTGTCCACACCGATTTTCATGGTGTCACTGATCTGGCAGTTCACCCAGATCTGGAATGACTTCCTGTTTGGTGTGGTTTTCGCCAGCGGCGACAGCCAGCCGATAACGGTGGCCCTGAACAATCTGGTGAACACCAGTACCGGGGTGAAGGAATACAACGTGGATATGGCCGCCGCCATGATCGCCGCGCTGCCGACACTGGTGGTGTACATCGTGGCAGGCAAGTACTTCATACGCGGCCTGACGGCCGGCTCGGTTAAAGGGTAAAACAACAATGTCACAACTCGAACTGCGGGACATCCGCAAGACTTACGCAGGCGCCCTGGACGAGACGCTCAAGGGCATCAATATAGACATCGCATCCGGTGAGTTTCTCACCCTGGTGGGCCCATCCGGGTGTGGTAAATCCACGCTGATGAACAGCATCGCCGGCCTGGAAACCATTACCGGCGGGTCCATCGTGGTGGATGGCAAGGATATATCCGGCATGGAGCCAAAGGACCGGGACATCGCCATGGTGTTCCAGTCCTACGCACTGTACCCCACCATGTCGGTGCGCGAGAACATTGCCTTCGGCCTCAAGATCCGTGGCATGCCGAAAGAGGAAATTCGCCAGGAAGTGGAACGCGTGGCAGACCTGCTGCAGATATCCCCCTTGCTGGATAAAAAGCCCTCCCGGCTTTCCGGTGGGCAACAGCAGCGTGTGGCCATGGGGCGTGCGCTGGCTCGCCGGCCAAAGATCTATCTGTTTGACGAGCCGCTTTCAAACCTGGACGCCAAGCTGCGGGTGGAGATGCGCACCGAGATCAAGAAGCTGCATCAGCGCCTCAAAACCACCATTGTGTACGTCACCCACGACCAGATCGAGGCCATGACCCTGGCGGACCGGATTGCCGTGCTCAAGGACGGTGAGTTGCAGCAACTTGGGACACCCAAGGAAGTCTACGACACACCGGAGAATCTGTTCGTTGCCAGTTTCATGGGCTCGCCTTCCATGAGCTTTATTGACGTGACGGTTGAGCGGTCCGACACCGGGTTGTCGGTTACGGTTGAAGGCAGTGACGGCCGAACACTTGCGCTGCCGGTACCAGAGTATCTCGAGAACTGGGCAGGAAATCGGGTGGTGCTTGGTATTCGCCCGGAACACATAAGCCAGCCTGACGAGCAGAAAAGGGATAACATGATGGTGGAAGAAGGCCGGTTCACGGTGGAGGTCACCGAACCGACCGGACCGGATGTGATCGCAGTTATCCGTCTGAACGGTATTGACGTGCAGTGCCGGCTGGACGCAGAACACCCGGTGGAGTGGGGCGAAGACGCCGAACTCATGTTCGACATGAGAAAGGTCGTGTTCTTCGACCCGCAGAGCGAGAAACGTATCCGCCCGCAATGAGGGGCAGTCAGATCTGCTCCAGCCTTGCCAACAGATCCTCGGCACGCTGGAGCAGCGCTTGCCGTCTTTCCGGGCTCTGTTTGTCCCAGTTCCGGTACATCATGCCCATACGTGGATTGTTGGCAAAATCGTCCCTGTGACGATCGATGAAGTGCCAGTACAGGGCGTTGAACGGGCAGGCATCCTCTTCCGTGGATTTGTTCACCCTGTAGTGGCAGTTGCTGCAGTGGTCTGACATCCGCTGGATATACTTGCCACTGGCAGCGTAGGGTTTCGAACCCAGATAGCCGCCATCCGCGTGCATCACCATGCCAAGCACATTGGGCAGCTCCACCCAGTCGTAGGCATCCGCATACACCGCCAGATACCAGTCACAGATCTCCTCTGGCCTGACGCCGGCCAGCAGCGCAAAATTGCCGGTGACCATCAGCCGCTGAATGTGGTGGGCGTAGGCGTTGCGGCGAGTGGCATCAATGGCTTTGTGCATGCAGCGCATCTTCGTTTCCCCCGTCCAGTAGAACCAGGGCAGGGCGCGGGTATTGCCGAGCCGGTTTTCCCAGGCATACGCCGGCATGTTCATCCAGTAGATGCCCCGCACAAACTCACGCCAGCCCAGAATCTGTCGGATAAACCCCTCCACCGCATTGATCGGCGCACGTCCCGCATGCCAGGCTCGCGCCGCGGCTTCGCAAACCGCCAGCGGATCAAGAAGACCACAGTTAATATAAGGCGAAAGAATCGAATGGAACAGCCAGTCCTCGTCATCGGACATGGCATCCTGAAAGTCCCCGAAACAGGGCAGGGCAAAATCGATAAAATAATCCAGCGCCTGCTCCGCGCCTTCCGGCGTCACAGCGAAGTGAAAGTCCTCCGTGGTGCCGAAATGATCGGCAAAGTGCTCCTCTATCAGCTCAATCACCTCCCGCGTCACCTCATCGGGTTCCACCCGAAAGGGCGCGGGAGCCGCCGGCTTGCCCGTCCACTTGCGCCGGTTATCCGCATCAAAGTTCCACTGCCCACCCTCTGGCTTGCCATCGGGAGTCATCAACAACCCCGTTTTCCGCCGCATTTCCCGGTAGAAGAACTCCATTCGCACCTGTTTACGCCCCTTCGCCCAGTCCGCAAATTCCTGCTTGCTGGCAATAAAACGGGAATCCGGGCGGATCTCCACCGGGACCCCAAGCCGTTCGTGCCACTGGCTGATCTGATCATGCAGACGCCACTCGCCACATTCCGTGGTGATCACCCTGCCTGCGCCGGTCTCTCTGAGCTGGCTGGCGATAACCGCCTCCAGACTCTTCGCCTCGTTTTCCGGGTGGTAAGCCTGATAGTGAACCTGCCAGCCATCGGCTTCCAGGCGTTGGGCGAAATGGCGCATGGCGCTGAACAGCAGCACCAGCTTTTTCCTGTGGTGATTGGTGTAGCTCGCTTCGTCATGAACCTCCGCCATCACGATCCTGTCCCTTTTTTGGTCAGCGTTTTCGAGGGCGCTGATGTCGGTGGTCAGTTGGTCGCCAAGAACTAAAATCAGGTTTGCCATGGCAGAAGGTAGGCTCCGTTAATTGGTTTGCAGGCGAGCAGCGTAGTGAGGTAAGCGGAGGGAGCCCCTGGCAAAATCGTGCGTAGCCATGGATGGCGGAGCCGAGCGTACACGGACGTATTCACAGCGTATTTTGCCAGGGGCTCCCTCCGCTTGCCGGGCGGCAATCACCGATCATTCCCCATAAGGGGTAGCAAAAGTACGCCAAGAGCCCAAGGGTGGTTCATACAATGGGCTGGTAAACTGAAAACATCGGTCAGCTGACCCGCATCAAACGGCGTAATGCTGGAATGCCCTAGAATACCGGCAAATCCCGGATGACCCCGTTTTCGACACCAGAGTTTCTATTATGACTTCCACCGCCCCACTCCAAACCAACGAATCCACCCTCCCGGAATTCATCTGGGACGAAGCACTGATCCGCCGCTACGACCTCAGCGGCCCGCGCTACACCTCCTATCCAACCGCGGTGGAATTCAACCAGAACTACCCGGTGGAAGACATGGTAAAGGCAGCCGCCCGCAGCAAGGCGAGCAACCGGCCGTTGTCGCTATACACGCACCTGCCATTCTGCGCGCACCTCTGCTACTACTGCGCCTGCAACAAGGTGATCACCAAGAAGCGCGACAAGGCCATGCCCTACGTGGAACGGGTGCTGAAGGAAGCCGCGATCCAGTCCCGCCTGTTTGGCGCAGACAGACCGGTGAAACAGCTGCACTGGGGTGGCGGTACACCCACCTTCCTGCCAAAGGATGTTATGGAGCACCTGATGGCAGGCTACGGCGAACTGTTCAACCTGCAGACCGGTGACGACCGGGACTACAGCGTAGAGATCGACCCACGTGAAGTGGACCAGGACACTTTACCGACACTATGGGATCTGGGCTTCAACCGCATCAGCCTTGGGGTGCAGGATGTGAATCCAAAGGTGCAGAAAGCCGTTAACCGCATCCAGCCCAGGGAAATGACCGAGGCCGTATTGAACGAAGCCCGGCGACTCGGTTTCCGCTCCATCAATCTGGACCTGATCTACGGGCTGCCACACCAGACACCGGAGAGCTTTGCAGAAACCCTCGAGGCTGTGATCGAGATGTCCCCGGACCGGCTCTCGGTTTTCAGTTATGCCCACCTGCCGGACCGTTTCTACCCGCAAACCCGGATTTTGTCGGATACCCTGCCCACGCCACAACAGAAGCTAACCATTCTGCATAACACCATCAACCGGTTACTGGAGGCAGGTTACGAATACATCGGCATGGACCATTTTGCCAAGCCCGACGACAGCCTGGCGGTGGCCCAGCAGGAAGGCCGGTTGCACCGGAATTTCCAGGGTTATACCACACATTCCGATTGTGACCTGGTTTCTCTCGGTGTTTCCGCGATAGGTCAGACCGATGATGCCTACTTCCAGAACAACCACGACCTGCCATCCTGGGAAGCCGCTATCGATGCCGGACAGCTCGCCATCACCAAGGGCGTGAACCTGACCCGGGATGATCGCATCCGCCGCTGGGTTATCGGCCAGCTGATCTGCCAGTTCCGGCTGGATCGCCAGCAGTTTTCCAGCGAGTGGGGAGAGAACCTGGATCGCTACTTCAGCGATGAACTGAGCCGCCTCAAGCCGATGATTCAGGATGAGCTGATTGCCGATGATGGTAACGCGCTCCAGGTTCAGCCTGCAGGCCGCCTGCTGATTCGGGCTATCTGCCAGATCTTTGATCTGTACCGGAAGGAAGGAGCGAGTCAGCGATTCTCGCGGATCATCTGAAACGCGCCGGTGAAGCCGGGATTACCGTACCTGCCAGGTTGCCGGTGGTTCCCATGCCTCCATCCACGACACGAACTCCTCTGGAGGCATGGGCCGGGCAATCCCGAAGCCTTGGGCGTTGATGCAGCCCATGGAGATCAGGGTGCTGCCCTGCTCCTCAGTTTCAACGCCTTCTGCAATGACGTCGAAGCTGAAAGCGGTTGCCAGGCCGATAATGCCTCTGACGATCGCCCTGTCGCCTGCATCATTCTCCATATCACGAACAAAGGTCTGGTCTATTTTCAGGCTATCTGCCGGCAACCGCTTGAGATACTCGAGAGACGAAAAGCCTGTACCGAAATCATCCAGCGAAATGCTGACACCCAGGTTCTGGCATTCGCTCAGTACTTCTCCCGCCCGCTGGATATCGTTTATCGCAACGCTTTCAAGAATTTCCAGCTCCAGGCTGCCAGGGTCAAATCCGGGATGCCGCCGGATGCACGCATCCAGAGATTCAGTGAACCCCGGGTCAAGCAGCTGCAGTGCATTTACGTTTACGCTTACTTTTACATTAATACCTGCGGATTTCCATTGCTCAATCCGGGAGATGGCAGTTTCAATTACCCAGTTTCCTATCATGATGGAGAATGGATGCTGTTCAATGCGTGGCAGGAATTCTCCCGGTGGCACCAGGCCTCGAACAGGGTCTTGCCAGCGAAGCAACGCTTCCAGTCCCAGCAGTTCGCCGGTCACCATGTTTACTTTAGGCTGGTAGTAAAGGCGCAGTTCATTGCTGGTGATAGCTCTCTCAAGTCGCCGGATTAATAGAGATAGTAGGTTTTGATTATGTCCGTTCTGCGAGTCATACCAACTTAGGCAAGAACGGCCATTGTGCTTGGACTGGTGGAGCGCCTGTGTTGCATGGCGAATCAGAGCGTCAGCATCACCTGTGTCTGAGGGGAAGACCGTAGCACCGATGCTGGCGGTCAGAGTCACAGAATGGCCGTGGAGCACAAACGGTTCAGATAGCTCTTGCTCTACTCGCTCAAGCACCTGAGCTGCCTGGTCTGGCGCGTCGAGTGCTTCAATCACCAGAAAAAATTCATCGCCTCCAGTACGAGCGAGCGAGTCACCGTCCCGGAGTAGCGAACGGAGGCGCTTGCTTACAAGCACCAGCACCTCATCACCGAAGGCATACCCGAATTGATCATTAATCTGCTTGAGATGGTCCAAGTCGAGACAAGCCAGAATAATCTGCTTGTCTTCCCGCTTTGACAGATGAAGAGCATGCTCCAGGCGGTCTCTGAGCAACATCTGGTTGGGTAGCCCGGTTAGAGGGTCATGATAGGATCGATATTCCAGTTGCCGCTGATGCTCGAATGCCCGATCAGTTGTGTCGAAAGAGACGGCAACGTAGTAGCGAGTGCTTCCATGACGGTTTCTGATTTCATTGATGGTGGTGAGTTCGGCATAGAGCTCGCCGTTTTTCCGGCGATTCCAGAGCTCGCCCTGCCAGGTTCCGTGTTGCTTCAGTTCACGCCAGAATGTTTTATAGGAGTTATGATCCTGCCGCCCTGATTTCAGTATGCTGGGGTTTTTACCCAAGGCTTCGGCGCGGGTATAACCAGTAATACGGCTGAACGCATTGTTTACCTCTACAATCCGTGCCCGGGCATCGGTAACAATAATACTGTCGTTGGTGTGTTCGAAGACTGCCTCGGTAAGCTGAAAACGGGCCTTGATGTGCCGAAAAATGAGAAAAGTGAGGGTAAGCGCGGCCATTAGTATCAGCGGCGAAATGATGACATATCGCCACAACTCATATTGTGCCGCGGCCAGTTTTTCGTGGGTGTCTGTCAGAATGGTCTTGACAAGCTCGTTCTCGACCGGGCCAATTTTCTGCATCCGTTCAGACTGCCAGTTAAACCATCGTTCCGGCGAGGTCCCTGCCATAAGAAGTTGCCTGCCGGTTGGACTGAAGAGCTGATCACGAAAATCTTTCGCAGCTGATTCAAGGGATAGGGACAAGGCGAGGTCAGCTGTATTGACCTGACTTTGGAAGCTGATCAATGCAGTCTGTTGCCCTCCGGAGAGACGGTGCAATGTCCCTAGCTGTTCCTCTGTTAGCTTTGTGGTGGCTAGTGCCCGGGATATAATTAACCGCTCCTTTCCAAGGAGCTCCTTTAACCGGATGAGAATGAAATAGGCGTTGAGCTTTCTCGCTATCTGGGCGTTATCGGCCTGACCTGATAGTCGCGTGATCAGTCCGTTGATTCTTTCGATATGCCGGGTGTAATACAGCAGCATATCGTCAGCGGAGACCTGCCGGAAATCAATGCGTTGCCGGATCTCCGGAAGCTTTGCAAGACTCCGGCCGATGTCACTGAAAGCAAGAGCAAAACCGGAAGGTTGCTGCTGGTTCATGGGGGCGGTCAGCGTGCTCTGAAAGGAGCCGAGGAATTTATCAGTTTCCCTGCGGGCAGGCTCCAACTGCTGTACCTGAATGGCATTAAGTCCATCAAGATAGATGGCGCTGAGGCCCCTCTCACTCTGCACGGATCCAACCAGCAGGCCTGCTTCTACAGCAAGGTTGGTATTGCGCTCCAGTTGTTTCATATTGTCGACTGTCTGGTAAAGATCAATCCCACGAGAGACGGACATCCAGATGATGGCGATCACCGGTAGTATAAGTGCCAGCAGGAATCTGACAGACAGCGGCAGCCGGTCAAATTCCTCCAGCAGTTTCTCTGCGAGGTGGCTTGGCTTCTTCAACTTTGGTAGGCCAGCTCATGGACTCTGAACTCATTAGCCAAGTCCTGAAGCTGGCGCGCGAGCCGCGCCTGTTCGCCGGTTACCTGGGTGATCTCCTGAGAACCGGTCAGCGTCAGAATGGCCGATTCACTGACGGACTCCATATTGCCGGCAAGCTCTCGTGTCACTGACACCTGTTCCTCAGAGGCAGTGGCAATCTGGGAAGCCATGTCAGAGATACGGCTTATGTCGCCAAGGATGTCAGCAAACGTCTGTTCCAGTTCCGAGGCCTGCTCACTGGTTTCACTGGCCAGTTTGTGGCTGGCGGTAATGGAGCGGCTGGCGCTATCAGTGATATCCTTGAAGCCGTTGATGATATCTTCAATTTTGGTGGTGGACTCATGGGTTTGCCGGGCGAGAGTACGCACCTCATCGGCGACCACAGCAAAACCACGGCCATGCTCTCCTGCACGGGCGGCTTCGATGGCGGCATTCAGGGCGAGCAGATTGGTCTGATCCGCCACCTGGCGAATCACATCCACCACATCGCTGATGGTGGAGCCGCGGCGTTCAAGTTCCTCGATCACCTTGTTCACTTCCTGCACCGAGGTGGCCAGGGAACGAATTCTGCTCACACTACCGTGCAATACCTCCTCGCCGGTTCTGCTCTTTTCCATTGCGCTGTTGGCGGCATCGGCGACTTGCTGGGTATTGCGGGATATCTCCTCAGAAGTGGCAGACATCTCCTCGGTTGCAGCGGCAACCTGCTCGATCTGTTGCTGCTGACTTTTTACTTGGCGGGCATTCTGGTCCGCCGTGGAACTGGTCTCTTCGGTGGCTGTTGCCAACTGGATGCTGGCCCTGTCAATGTGCTGGAGGGCACTGCCGAAACGGCCGAACAGTTCATTGATGGCCTTGCCGATAACGCCTACTTCGTCGTCGCTGGAAATGGACACCTGACGAGTTAGGTCTTTGTTATCCATCACAAACTGAACGGCTGCAAGAAGTTCGGCGACCTGACGGTTAATGGCCCTGATAATGAACAGCACCAGCAGTAGAACGGTCAAGACTGCGGCTGCGGCAATTCCCGATGCAATTATCAGGCTATTACGGGCATCGGTAACGCCTTCAGTAGCCACGTCCCTAACCTGAGACAGCATTTCCGTCCGCACCTGGTTCAGGTTCCCGATGCGCTGGGTGGTGGTTGTGAACCAGTCTGCCGCGCTCAGTGCATGCATGCCGGATGGGTTGCTGAACAGGGTTCTGCGTTTTTCTTCCAGGGACTGACTGACAGGGTTAGATGTCTGCTTTTCCATAGTCGCGCGCAGGGAAGAATTGGACGGAAGCATCGCCAGGGCTTGCGCGAAATAGGCTTCCTGTTGTCCGCCAAGATTGGCAACCTGGCGCACGTAGGGCAGATCAAAGTCGCCACTGCGAATCAATGAGGCGCCTGTCGCGCGTTCCCGGCCGGCCATTTCGGCAACTCCAGAAAGTGCATAGTAGGCGTTTACTTCGCGGGTCAACCCTGCATCGGTTGAATGGCGAATGATTAGGGGAATCTGATCAACCATCGCCATAATCATGGTGGTATATCGCGAGGCTGATTCACCGGCGGTTATGCTCCGGCTGTCCACAGAGCTGCGCAGGGACTCGAGATTCTTCAGTCCCTGGCTGACAGACTGCACGCTTGCTTCGACACTGCTATCAAAGCTTGTTTCAGCCATTAGGGCATTGATTTTTTTGCGATAGTCCAAAATACGGGTGTCAGTTTGCCGCCGTTGCTCTTCCAACTTGCCCTTGGCCTGGCGGGCGGCATCACTACCTGGTTGGCTAGCAAAGAATACAGCAGATCGACCGCGCTCCTTCTGCAGTGTCTCGGTCAGGGGATCACCAGCTTCCGCCAGTTCTACCATGGAGCGCAATTGGCGCATGTCGCTCAGTTCGCTGTAGTTCAGTTCAATGCTCTTAAAGGCGAAGTACATAATGACAAGCAGCGCAGGCACCACCAAAGTAACAAGTTTGCCTCGCATTGAAAGATTGTTGATAAGGTTCATAATTGCCACTTGGTTAGTTAGGGAAAGCAACAATTATAATGGTGTGCAGAAAGTGTACTATTGCCTTAAAGTAATAGAAGAATAGGTAGCTTTATTCCATTATCAGTCCCGCCATAAGTACCGCTACAGAGGTATTTCGACCTTTAGCGTGTTAGTGAACAGACCAGTATTTTGTCGCACGTTAGTCTCTTCTGTGAAACCACCAACAAAGGAGTCTTGATCATGAGCTTGTTCAGTGCAGACGAAATGAAAGCCAAGTGGAAACAACAGGTTGGCAAAGCCAAGCAATACTGGGGAAAACTGACTGAAGACGAGTTGCTAGAGGCAGAAGGGCGACAGGAAAAACTTGTGGGCCTGGTGCAAGAGCGGTACGCCGTCACCCGCGATGAGGCTGAAAAGCAGGTCAAGGAATTCTTCGGCAAGAAATAGGTTCGCTAGCCGGAGACGAATCTCACGCTGATAAAGGTCAAGGCACTTCCCGCAGGTGTAGCGGTAAGCTAGCGGCACCCTTGCAGTGGAGAATGCCATGGAACTCGTATGCCCGGCCGGCAGCCTTCCGGCTCTGAAAACAGCCGTGGACAATGGGGCGGATGCGGTCTATTTCGGCTTCCGCGACAGCACCAATGCCCGCCAGTTTGCAGGGCTTAACTTCAACGACAAGCGCGCGGCAGAAGGCATTGAATACGCCCATGCGCGTGGCTGCCGTGTGTTCAGTGCTATCAACACCTATCCGCAACCCGATGGCTGGGTACAATGGAAAGGGGCAGTAGACCGCGCGGCGGCCCTGGGTGTGGATGCCATTATCCTGGCCGATATGGGCCTGCTGGACTACGCCGCCAACAAATACCCGCATATCCCCCGGCACCTGTCTGTCCAGGGCTCCGCCACCAGTTATGAAGCCCTGTCGTTCTACAAGGACAACTTTGATATCCGCCGGGCCGTGTTACCCCGGGTGCTTTCCCTGGACCAGGTCCGCGGTGTTGCAAAACGCAGCCCGGTTGAGCTGGAAGTCTTCGCCTTTGGCAGCCTGTGCATCATGGCGGAAGGTCGTTGTTACCTTTCTTCCTATCTGACGGACGAATCTCCCAATACCCGTGGTGCCTGCTCGCCGGCCAAGGCTGTGCGCTGGCAGGAGACTCCGCAGGGGCTGGAGTCGCGTCTGAACGATGTTCTGATTGACCGTTACGGCCCGGGAGAATCTGCCGGTTATCCCACCTTGTGCAAAGGCCGATTCGAGGTTGAAGGCAGTGTTTATCACGCCATCGAAGAGCCGGTCAGCCTTAGCACTCTGGATATGTTGCCGAAACTGAAGGAACTGGGTATCAGCGCGGTGAAAATTGAAGGCCGTCAACGCAGTCCAGCTTACATTGCCGATGTAGCCCGCACCTGGCGCCATGCCCTGGATAACCTGGAAGCCCGGCAGAACGACTATAAAGTTGATCCGGCCTGGAGAAACACCCTTTCGGGCTTGTCCGAGGGTGGGTTGACCACCCTGGGCGCTTACCATCGCAAGTGGAAATAGGTTCTTCCGATTATGATGAAGTTATCCCTGGGCCCGATTCTGTGGTTCTGGTCCAAGCAAAGTGTTTTTGATTTCTATGGCAAGGCCGCCGAGTGGCCGGTAGATACCATCTATCTGGGCGAGGCCGTGTGCTCCCGCCGGCGGGAACTGAAGCCAGATGACTGGTTTGATCTGGCCCGTGATCTCAAGGCCTGCGGAAAGGAGGTGGTGCTGTCGTCCCAGACCCTGATCGAGTCAGAAGCCGATTTACGCCGCCTGCGCAGGATCTGTGATCAGCATGAGTTCGCGGTTGAAGCCAACGACCAGAGTGCCCTGCAGGTGGCCGTTCGGAACAGGATTCCGTTTATCTCCGGGCCGTCCATGAACATCTACAACGTAGCCACGCTCAAGGTGTTGGCACGACAGGGTCTGAAGGGCTGGAACCTGCCGGTGGAGCTGGGGAGGGAAACGCTGGACCAGCTCATCAGGGGGCTGAAGGAAGAGGGCCTGGACTTACCCGCGGAAGTATTTGCCTGGGGCTTCCTGCCATTGGCCTGGTCCTCACGCTGCTTTACCGCACGGCATTACAATCTGCCCAAAGACAATTGCGAGTTCCGATGCCTGGAGCATCCGGACGGTATGGAGTTGCGTTCCCGGGAGTCCCAGGAACTGTTTCGCCTGAACGGTATTTCGACCCTGTCTGGTTCGCGCTATGACCTGATGCGGGAACTGCCGGATATGGAGCGCATGGGCGTATCTACGGTGCGCCTGAGCCCGGAACACCTCGGTATGGACGAGGTAGTCAAACGCTTCGACCAGGTGCGCCGCGGCGAAGTCCCGGCTACCGATCCGTTGCAGCTGGTGGAGGCGCCACCCTGCAACGGATACTGGTATGGCAAGCCGGGGATGGACCTGGTCGGCTAGGGCCGATCAGTTCCCGGAGGATTTAACGCCAGGGAAACGGTCAGATACGTACTTGCTGTGGCACTGAATGCAGTTACCCGTCATTTTGTTGAACAGCTTTTGCTGTTTTTTCGTGTCTTTGTCTCTGCCCGCTTCTGCCAGTGAAGCCGCGAGTTTGTGAAACTCCTTGTCCAGCTTGATAAATCCCTTGGGGACAGCTGACATCAGGTCTTTGCGATCTTGCTCGGTCAGTTCCTGTTGCAGGATAAAGCTGTCATGGATCTGTTGGGCATTTTCAGCAACGCTCTCATGTTGCCCCATGACCATGGCGGAATGGATAGAGGCCATGCCTCCCTGCACAGCCCTCATTTCCTTCTGCAGCAACTGGCTCAGTTTGTCGGTGAGTTTCGGGGTGACAGGTTCCGCCGCCAGTGAACTGGTTGAAACTGCCAGGCCCAATAATAGGGTCGCCAGGAATTTTCCGGTTCTCGCTGTCATTTTAATGATTCCTTTTATTTGCAGGTTTAAAGTACCTTAGCAGTGAAGTTACTGCCTGTCAGGGCTGGGCGCTCTCGCCCAGCCAAGATCTTCGAGAATCGCATAAAGTGCCGGCAGCGCCACCAGTATCACAACGGTGGATACCAACAGACCGAATACCACGGATATCACCAGTGGAATAACGGCCATGGCCTGGGTGCTGGTTTCAGCCAGCAGGGGCAACAGGCCGGCCACGGTGGTGCTGGTGGTGATCAAAATAGCCCGGAAGCGGGCCCGGCTGGCAGCACCGGCGGCTTCCCCGGCACTCATGCCCTGTTGCCGGTAGCTCTTGATGAACTGCACCAGCAGAATGGCGTTGTTGACCACAATACCCGCCAGAGAGGCCGCGCCGATCAGTGAGGGCATGGACAGGTTATAACCCATGAGCAGGTGGCCCCAGACAGCTCCCATAAAGGCCACCGGGATCGCCAGCATGACAATGACCGGCTCCAGGTAACTGCGGAACTGGAACGACAGTATCAGGAAGATCCCCAGCAGGCCGATCAACAGCCCTCTGGCTATGGACTGGCCGGTTTCCTGCGAGCGGGCGGTCTGTCCCTCCACCTGCAGGCTGATCTCTGGCCATCGATCAAGAAGCTCCGGGAATGTCCGCTCCTGCAGGTCAGTGACGATGGCATCAGCGTTGGCTTTCCGTCCGTTTACATCGGCCGACACGGTGACAGTGCGCAGGCCGTCAATGCGTGTGACCTGTGACCATTGCCGTTCCTCGGTGATGGTGGCCACCTCCCGCAACGGAACCATCTGGCCCTCGCCGGTGGTGATTACGGTATCTTCCAGGAACTGACGGGTGTTGCGTTCAGCGCTGGTCTGGCGCACCAGGATTTCAATGTGCTGGTCTCCGATCTGGACCGTATCCACGATATCTCCCAGCAGGCCGGTGCGAATCTGGCTGGCGACTTCAGCAGCATTCAGACCAAGGGACAGGGCGCTGTCTTTCAGCGTCAGAATCCGCTGGGGCTTGCCGGGGCGGAGATCATCCAACACGTTGAACGTGCCGTTGTAGCTGGCGATGTCATCCCCCAGAAAACGGGCCGCGGCTTTCAGTTCGTCGAGATCGGTGCCCTGCAGGCGGACTTCGATGGGAACGCCCGCCGGACCGAAACCGGGTTCCTGTATGTTCAGGGCAATCAGCCCCGGAATTTCGCCGATTTCCTGGTACCAGCGGTCGGTCAGAGTGGCCAGATCCACAGTGCGTTGCTCTGCGGTCAGCAAATCAGCCATGACGGTTGCCACATGGGCACCTTTCTCGCCGGCCCCGACGTGCTCGTTGAAGCGGGTCTGAATGTTCTGTACCAGGGCCTGCTGGTCGGGCTGTTCCGGAGTGTATTCCGCATTGAGGCTGTGCATGGCCGAACTGATGCGGTCGGTAATGGCCCGCGTCTGATGCAGGGGGGTGCCCTGGGGCATCAGTACCCGGGCTTCCAGCACATCGCCCTCAATCTCCGGCATGGCCTCCATGCGCACCTGGCCGCCGGCCATCAGCCCGACTGAACCAAGGATTATCAGCAGCATGGCCGCCAATACCACGTAGCGGAAACGGATAGCCCTGTCCGCCAATTGCCCGACTTTTTCACGAACCGTTTCAAAGCCATTGTCGAACGCGGTGCGGAAGCGGGAAGGTGGTTTCTCGCGTTTTTTCCCCAGACCACTTTTGAGGTGGTGGGGAAGTATCCAGAATGCTTCGATCAGTGAGGCCGCCAGGGCGGCAATCAAAACCACCGGCAGAACCTCCAGCACCGCCCCCAGTTCCCCTGAAAGAAACGCAAGCGGGATGAACACGGAAACCGTAGTGAGAAATGACGACAGCACCCCGGGCAGGATTTGCTGTGTGCCTTTGACCGCCGCTTCCAGCGGGCTGCAGCCCTGGGTTGAGCTCTGGACGATGTTGTCGGTGATCACCACGGAGTCGTCCATGACGATACCAATGGCCATGAGCAGAGCCACCAGGGTGATCATGTTCAGGGACAGCCCGGTGAGAGCCATCACCAGAAAAGCACCGGCAAAGGCAGAGGGCAGGCCGAACAGGGCCCAGAATGCAAGGCGGGGGCGGAAGAACAGGGCCATCACCAGGCCCACCAGAAGCAAGCCAGTGATGCCATTGCCCACCAGCATCTGCAAGCGGTCCCGGACGATGGAGGTCATGTCCTGGGTAATCTCCAGTTCCACAGTGCCACCACGGCGGGCCTTTTCTTCCTCAACAAAGGCCTGTAGCGAATCCATTACCCGCAGGGCATCGTCGTGCCGGTTCTTGTGGATCTCCAGAATAATGGCCCGCTGGCCGTTGAATTCCACCCGCTCCTCTTCCCGTTCATGGGCTTCGGTAATGGTGGCGAGATCGCCCAGGGTGAGCACGGCACCGGCTTCGCCGCCGATAATGGGGATCTCGGCCAGGGCTTGCAGTGAACGCCGTTCATCCACAAACCGCAACTGGATGTCCTGGCGATCGGTTTCAATGTTGCCCAGCGGCATGTCCAGGTTCTGGCTGGAGATGGCGCGCGCAATGTCGCGCACCCCGAGGCCATACTGTCGCAGCAGATCACGGGAGACCTCAATGTGCCATTGACGCTGGGACAGGCCAACCGGAATGACATCGGCGATGCCATCCATGGCGAAAAGCCGGTCTTCCAGCTCGTTGGTATAAGCCTCCAGGTGGGAAAAGCTCATGGGCCCGTAACCCGCGATGGCAGCTACCAGGCTGGTGCGGTAAAGCTCGCGGATAATCGGGTCTTCGGCTTCCTCGGGCAGATCGGTCAGGGCTTCGATTTCGGTGCGGATATCATCCAGAAATCGGCCCATATCGCCCTGGGGCGCCATGCTGGCGATGGTCTGGGCCTGGTTGTCCCGTGCAGTGCAGGAGATTTCCTCCACGTAGTCCACACGCTGCAATGCTTCACCCAGGCGCTGGCAGATGGCTTCCTCCACATCCGCTGCGGTGGCACCCCGGTATTCCATGGTAATACTGACTTCCGGTGGCAGGTAGTCGGGGAAGGTTTCCCGGGTCAGGTTGGGCGCGGCAAACAGCCCCATCGCCAGAATCAGAATCAGCAGCAGATTGCCCGCAGTAGGGTGGCCGGCAAACCAGCGGATCATGGCTGGTCTCCTGCGGCCCTTTTCTCCAGCCACTGACGGCTCTGTTCATCGGCCCGGGGGCTCAGCAGCATGCCCTCAATGGCGGGAATCAGGTCGTCCAGTATCAGCCGGTCGCCCGGTACCAGCCCGCCGCTGACCACCGCAAGCTCACCCTGTTGCCAGGCCAGAGTGACCGATTGTCGTTGCAGGCGGTTATCATCGTCGGCCAGATACACCACGCCCTGATGAATGGCGCTGGCTGGCACCGCCAGCACCGGCTCGGGCGTCGGCACAGTGATCGTCGCCTGAACAAACATGTTTCGTACCAGCGGTGGCCGGGCCGGCGGGCTGGCATCACGGTATGGCTCTTCCACCGTGATCACGGCCTGAACGGTGCGTGTGGCCGGGTCAAGGCTGCCGGTAATACGGGTCAACTTACCGGGCCAGTGGCTGTCGGGTACACCGGTAGGCTGTACCGAGACAGTCAGGGACTCCAGGGGCAATTGCTGGTGGAAGTCGGTAAAGCCCGGAGCAGCCCGGTTGTGATCTGGCAGCTCAGGAACACCTGGTAGCTGGAACAGCACGTTGCGAAGCTCGGCTATCTCCAGCTGCACGGTGGCTTCTGCTGCGGTGATATCGTCTGCCACGAACAGGGTCTGGCCAGGATTCACCTGTTGGCCGGTTTCGATGTCGGATTGATGAACCCGCATATCCCAGGGGGCTTCGAAACGAGTGTCTTCAAGGTCTTCCCGAGCATTGGCGAGGGCGGATTCACTGCGGGCCAGGCGGGCGGCCAGGGTATCCTTGCGCACGGGAATCAGGTTGAGCTGGTTTTGCAGAGACTGCACCGCCTGCTGTTGCTGCAGGGTGGCCCGCTGTTGTTCATCAAGCCGGGTTTCCGACAGGGCACCACGACTCACCAGGGTTCTGGCCCGTTCCAGTTCCCGCTGGGCCAGGTCCAGCCGACGGTTTTCCAGTACCAGCAGCTCCCGCGTATTCCGCTGTTCCTGATCCAGTTGCCGCAGTTCCGCTTCAAGGCCGGCGATATCCGCTTTGGCCGAGGCTTCGGCCAGTTGGTAACGGGTAGGGTCAATTTGCAGCAGGTGGGTACCTGCGGAGATCAGATTGCCGCTCTCCAGATCCGGATGCCTCCAGGTGATGCGGCCGCCCACGTTGGCCACAGCCTTCCAGCTCCGGGCTGGTAGTACCTGGCCATAACCACGGGCTTCGGTGCGGACGGTGAGGGGGGTGACTTCCAGGACTCTTGCCGGTGTTGCAGCTACCTCTTCCGTTGTGCGTTCTGGTGGCTGTTTCAGTTTCACCATCACTGCCACGAAGGCAATGCCGGCGATCAGAGTCAGGGCGAGGGTAAGTTTATTCCTTCGGGTCATGGCTGGTCTCCCGGAGGCTGGCTCTGAACAGTTTGAAAATGCGGGGCGCCGACTGCTCGATAGAGGCAATGTCACCACCCACCATGGCCTGTACCACAAGGCCCTGGATGGCACCAATGTAGAGCACTGCGGCGGCTTCAATGTCGATGGACGGGCTGATGGATTGTTGTTCAATTCCACGTTGCATTAGCGAAATGACTTTCTGGCGGTAGAAGGCCAGGGTCTGGCGGATAATGCGCTTGGCGGGTTGGTTGCCGGGTTTCTGTAGCTCACCGAGCATCAGTCTCGGGATGCCCGGATGGCGGGCAATAAAACCGATATGTGCCAGAAACATGGCTTCCAGTGCTTTGTCTGCCTGTTCGTACTGCTCTGCAACACTGAATACCCGCGTTGTCAGCTGGCCCGCTACCCAGCCAGCTACTGACTCCCACAGGCTGCTCTTGTTGGGAAAGTGCTTGAAAAGAGCTCCTTGAGACACTCCCACCTTTTGAGCAATGCGGGCCGTGGTCAGGCTGGATGGGTCCTGCTCCGCGCACAGATGCACCACGGCCTCAATGGTCTCGGACTGGCGTTGCTCAGTGCTCTGGTAGGCTCGTTTCCCGGGTTCTGGGGTGGTTGTCATCAGCGCCTCTCAAAAGAAAGTAATTAATTACTTTATTCTGATTGCAAGAAGGCAGGTTTGCAACCTGAGCGTATTGGTTTGTCGGTCTGTGAAGTGCGAAGGGCAGCGGGTGATCCTTCACGGTGGCAGGCTGACCCTTGACTCATTTTGCAAGCACAAAACTCAGGGAGTAGGGTCGGAGATACCATGTCAAGATAGCGAGGGGACTATGGATATCCGCCTGAAAAGAGCCTATGACACCGCCGCCAGCTCAGACGGCCCCCGCATACTGGTGGATCGCATCTGGCCACGGGGTGTGGCCAAGGAAGATGCTGACATTGCCCACTGGCTGAAAGGGCTGTCGCCGTCTACCGAATTGCGCAAATGGTTTGGTCATGATCCGGACAAATGGTCGGAGTTTTGTGAGCGCTATCTGAAAGAGCTCAAATCCGACGAGGCCGCTGAGGACCTGAATACGCTCCGGCAACTGCTTGATGAACACAAGCGCATAACGCTGGTGTTTGCTGCGAAGGATACCGAGAACAACAATGCCGTGGCGCTTCGGAATTTTGTGCTGAACGAACAGCTTTGAACCTGTCCGTTAACACTGCTGATTACCAGAGTGCACCGCTGAACCATGCCATCGGAAACCGAATTTCGGCTTGGCCGGTGCTGCTTTAATTGGTTCAGCCTTCAAAAAGGTCCTGTCCGCTGATATTTATCAAATGCCCGGGAGCAGAAATCGAGTAGCTTGGTTTGCAATAGTCAATAAGAACTTTGTTTAAAACTACAATAAAAATTACAAATCTGTGAGGCGCGCTGATGTTTAAGCATGTGTTACGCCCGGGTACGAGTTTTCTTGGTTCTCTCACCTTCAGAAAAAAATTTCTGGTGATTGGTCTGGTTTTTCTGATTCCCATGCTCGCAATCAGTGTGCTGCTGCTCCGGGAGTCGTCAGAGTCGATGCACTTTACGGCATCCCAGAGGTCCGGTCTTGAGGATCTGGTTGAGGTCCGGAATGTGCTGGAGCTGATTCAGGAGCACCGTGGCATGTCGGCAGCCTATCTGAATGGTGCTTCCCAGTTTGCACGCCCATTGCAGGACCTCCAGGCCAGAGTAAACGAGTTACTGCCGCAATTGGGGCAGCTAACCTTTACCGATCAGCAGATTTTGGCTGACCTTCAGAGTGACTGGGGCCGCCTGAGGCAAGGGCTTGAGCAAATGGCTCCAGATGAGAGCTTCCGCAAGCACACTGCGCTTGTAGACAATCTGTTTGTGATCATCGACCAAATTGGAGAGCAATCAAATCTGATTCTGGATCACTCCCCCGAGACTTATTATTTGATCACCCTTGTAACATCCGTTTATCCGGAAGTTGTGGAAATGATGGGGCAAGCCAGGGGAGTCGGTGTGGGTGTCGCTGCTCGTGGTCGTCACGGGGATGATAGTCAGATTACCCTTGCGGCACTGAGTAGCCAGATTAAGCGCGGGGAGAAGGACATTCATCATAATTTACAGAGGGCGATCAACTTCCGCGAGTCCCAAAAGACTGAGTTGAATGATTTAGCCCACGAAGCCGTCAGTGCAATCAGTCGTTATATTGAGCTGCTGGAGAGCCGCGTCATTCGGCCGGGCAACCAGTTGGCATCCCCAGACGAGATTATTCGCCTCGCAACGAACGCGATTAATACAGTCTACGCGCAGTTTGATCGACTGGTGCCACTGGTAGATAGCGCATTAGCCGAACGGGAGTCCGGGGCCGCCATAGTCTTTAATCTGACACTTGCCACTCTAGCAGTTGTGTTGCTGTTAATGGCTTATTTGTTCACTGCATTTTACGTCAATGTTCGGGATAGCCTGTCTGCGCTGAGCTCAGCCACCAGGGCCCTCGCCGAGGGCAACCTTACCTCCCGAGCGAGCATCCATGGTAAGGACGAGCTCGCTGAGGTGGCCACATCTTTGAATGTTATGGCGGATGAATTCCAGAGTATTATCCGGCGTGTTTCCGAGTCAGCTGAACAGACCGCCCAGTCTGCTGAAGAGCTGTCGGCAGTGACAGAGGAAAGCGCAGAAGGGGTTGGCCGGCAGAAGCGGGAAACTGAGCAGGTTGCTTCCGCCATGACGGAGCTTTCGGCAACGGTAAGGGAAGTGGCTGAAAATACTGTCAAAGCCGCAGAAGCAGCTACCAGGGCCAACGCACAGGCAACAGAGGGGCAGCAGTTGATCAACCGTCTCACCGACCAGATCAGTGGTTTGGCCGAGGCACTGCGAAAAGCTACCGATTCTGTGAATTCTCTGAATGAATACAGCCAGGAAATTGGCTCAGTAGTGGATGTCATCAATGATATTGCCGAGCAGACCAATCTTCTGGCGCTGAATGCGGCCATCGAAGCAGCCAGGGCCGGTGAAGGTGGTCGGGGCTTTGCCGTTGTAGCTGACGAGGTGCGCTCCCTGGCCAAGCGTACCCAGGATTCTACCTCTCGGATCCATAAGAGTATTCAGCAATTGCAGTCTGGTTCTGGTGAGGCTGTGTCCGGTATGGAGAACAGTCTGAGAGAAAGTGACGAATCGGTGGAGATGGTTCGCAAAACCCGGGCGGCTTTCGAGGAGATTCTGGCCAGTGTCGATCTTATTTCTGACATGGGTGTCCAGATTGCCAGTGCCACGGAGCAGCAATCTTCAGTGTCTGAAGAAATGAATGCCAATATTGAGAAAATTGCAGAGGTAGCAGAGCAGACGTCGACTTCTTCAGGTCAGATTGCGCAAGCTAGTGAAAGCCTTTCCGAGCTGGCCCAGAACCTGTCTGGGCAGGTTGCCCGGTTCCAGGCCTAGGCGTGGTAGTCCCGTGAAAGCGATAATGGCATCCGGTGACAGTGCCTTGTTCCCAGAGCAAATTCGCTGGCAGGCAGAGTGGAAATTCTGGCTTCCGTGTTACGTTGTTTTCTCACTATTGGGTCACCTGTTTCTGGACCCCACCTATGGCTTTGCCCTGTATCTGGTAAATGGTGGTTTTCTCTTGGCCGGTTCCGTGGTTTTGTTTGACCACGGGCGTAGTGGTTTCCATTACTTTTTATTACTGGCGGCACTGTCTGACCTGGCCATCAAGGTTTACGTTGTACAGGAGCCGTTGGTAACGGCGATTGTGGCCAGCCTGACATTGATATTCCAGGCCTGGGCCGGCTGTTGGCTGATTTTTCTGAATGCTCCAGCATCCATCCTCCCGAATAGCCTGGCTCGTGTAATCAGCTTTCTGCTCTATGGCGCTGCGATTCCTTCACTTATTTCAGCGGCTATCATGCTCGCGTTGTTCAAGACGGGTATAGATAGTGTCCAGCAGCCAATGGACGGCTGGCTGTTCTGGATCTGGTGGTGGGTGAGGCGGATGACATCTCTGGTGCTGATTGCGCCCTTGGTGCTTCTGCTACTGGGTCGGCTGGTCAGCAACGAAAAAGCATACCGGTATCTGGATCTCCGGTTCCTGGCGGTTTTCGTTCTCACTACGGTGCTATCTGCGATCCTGTTCGCCACTGACAATACCGGTGGTGAGGCACTGCCAACCCACAGTTACCTTCTGATTCCTCTGATGTTGTTCATTGCCGTTTGGCTTCCACTCGAAAAAAGCCTGATGGTCGTGCTGGCAGTTACCATGGTCGCCTACTTGGTTGACTCGCAAGGCATAGGGGCTAGCCAGGGTATAGGCAGCATGCTGGTTCTGTCTTTGTACCTGATGATCAACGCCATTATTGTATGGATGCTGGGTGCTTTGATCCGGGAGCGCCAAGGTGCGTACCGGAAGCTGGCGAGACAGAACGCCGTCAACAGCATGAAAAGTCGCCTGAACGAATTTCTGATCAAGGAAGGCGGCAGTCAGGCTCATGTTTTCAGGGAAGCCTGCGGAATACTGGTGGAGCACGGCGTGTTTTTGCGGGCCTGTATCGAAGAGACCTGCCCGAATGCGGCAGAGCCTCCTGGTGCGGCCACGTGCATGCAGAGCCATACTGGTGAGTACGTCCAGGAGGTGGCTCGAAGTACCCCAGACTGCTTCATGGGTCACAAAGCCAGCCTGGATGAACCTGTTTATTTTTCCTGCCTGGATGACTTCGGCGCAGATGGCAGACACAAGCAGGTGATTTATGTCGGAGTTTTCCCGTTACAGAAACAGGGGCAGGTGATTGCCACGCTGAGCCTGTTTGCAGAAGATGCGCGGATGTTCGAGCCCGCACTGGCCCAACTAATCTGTGAAATGTTGAATGATATTGGCTTTGCCCTGGCGATGTACGATTCGCAGGCGCGCATGATGCAAACTTCAGAAGTATTTCTGCACAGCAAAGAAGCCATAATGATTACGGATAACAACGGCATAATCATGGATGTTAATGGTTCCTTCACCAAGCTGCTCGGCTACGAAAAAGATGAACTGGTTGGACAAAAAGCCCGCATATTGAGCTGTGGCAAGGATGACCGGGCTTTTTACAAGGATCTGTATGATCGTCTGGCGGTTGATGGCTTTTGGTCGGGGCAGACCTGGAAGCGCGCGAAAGGCGGGGAGGCGGTGCCGCTACGGGGGACCATTTCGGCGGTATTTGATGGCTCTCGCAAGCTCCAGCATCTGATTTCAATCATGGAGGACGCCTCAGTACAGATCGGATATGAGCAACGCATTGAGAAACTGGCTAACTTCGATTCGTTGACGCAGCTGCCGAACCGGGTGTACCTGCGCAATCAGTATGAACAGAAAGTTGCCCGGGCGGATTCTGCTGGTGACTGGTCGCTCATCTTCGTGGATCTTGATGGATTCAAGCATGTTAATGATGCATTGGGTCACCATGTTGGGGACGAATTGCTAAAGTGCGTTGCCGGCCGCATGAAAAATTGCATCAGGCAGGGAGATATGCTCTGCCGCTTCGGGGGCGACGAGTTTGTCGTTCTTGTGGATGGAGACAAGCGCAATGCCGAGCATCTAATCGATCGCTTTGTAAAAAGTGTAGGCCGGCCTTATCAGATTGGTGACCATGACATTCAGATTAATATGAGCGTCGGCGTTGCGGTCGCTGGTACGGATGGCAAAGATCTGGATGAGCTCATTCAGGCTGCCGACACAGCTATGTATTCTGCAAAAGCCACGGGTGGCTCCCGGCACTGTTTCTACTCTCCCGCCATGAAGGAGGACGCACAACTCAAGCTGATGCTTCGCAGAGACCTGCAGAAGGCGATTGAACAGGATCAGTTGTTCCTGATGTTTCAGCCAAAGGTCCAGTGCGTGGGGGGCGCGCTGAAAGTGGTGGGGGTTGAGGCACTGGTTCGCTGGCAGCATCCGCAAAAAGGCCTGGTATCTCCAGCCGAGTTTATTCCTGCAGCAGAGGAGAACGGCCAGATTGCCGATATTGACCGGTGGGTCATGGCGCAGGTGCTGAATCAGTTGGGGCAGTGGTACCGGCGACACGAGGAGGCAACGCTGCCGGTTTCAGTCAATGTCTCTGCGAGTCTTTTCTCGCTGGATGGGTTTGTTGAAGGTATGGCAGAGCTGCTAAGCAGGACGGCGGTGCCTGCGTGGCTTATCGAGCTTGAGGTGACAGAGCATGTTGCTATGGAGAATTATCGCCATACCCTGGAAACCATGAAAAAGCTTAAAGAGATGGGGGTTGGTCTGGCGATTGATGATTTTGGTACCGGGCACTCCAATCTCGCTTATCTCCGGGATTTTCCAGTTGATGTATTGAAAATCGACATTGCGTTTGTCAAAGATGTTCACGCAGACAGTAAAAAACAGGCCCTGGTCCGGGCGATGATCAGTATGGCTCGGTCGCTGTCACTCAAGGTGATCGCCGAAGGTGTTGAAACGGAGGCGGAACGGGCGTTTCTGGAATCCGTTGAGTGCACCCGGTACCAGGGGTACCTGTTCTACCGCCCGATGCTCACAAAAGACATAGACAAGCTGTTTGCAGCGGGCGAAGAGTATACTGGCCGGGTTAATTAGGGGCCGTTCCGGGTTGGGTCGCTGCTCAGGGTCGATGTATAACCCTGGCAATCCATCCTTTCCTTTAGCCGCCTGGTAATCCCAGGTGGCTACCACCACACGCCCATCAGTGCGCCTGATCCCAGAACCAGAGAGCCGCCTACCTCAGCAACAATCAGCAGTATCATAAAGCCATGAATCAACCACGGTGGGAGCGTGGTGCTGCCGAGCCGGTGCGGTTTGCGCAGCTGGTTGCTGGTGTCCTGAAGGAAGCCGTGAATGATGTAGGTGCCGATGGCCAGGGCAAAGAAACCAAGGGCGGAAAACGCGGCCAGTGAATTCAGCCACTCGGGATAAACACTGTAACCGGCAAACCAGCCCAGCAGAATGGCGGCAAAACTGTACATCAGTGAGCTTCGGTGGGCGATGTCAACATAGCGGGGCGCAGCGGCTTTCGGGCTGTTGGCCATGCACCAATACTTCCAGATACCGGTCAACAGTCCGGTCATGAAGAAAAGGAATGCGGCGCTCAGGCATAGTTTTTCGGCCAGTGTCATGTTTGATGTTCCTGAAAAGTGATTTGTGTCATTGCCAAAAAAGGGTAATGGGTAAATGGTATATCCTTATTCCCTCAAGGAGGTGCGCTATGACAATTAATGAAGGTCTCCGCCTTATGGCAGGTGTGTTCACCCTGATATCCATTCTGCTCGCCCACTATGTAAGTCCCTACTGGCTGCTGTTTACCGGCTTTATTGCCCTTAATCTTATTCAGTCTGCGTTCACCAAATGGTGTCCAGCAATGATGCTCTTGAAAAAGATGGGCCTGAAAGAGGAAAAACCGGTTAACTGAGTGGCCTCGTGGGAAATGTGGCGGCTGCATTCTGCTTCTGCCAGATCGGGTTTTGCATCTTTGGCAGTAGAATTGTAATCTTAAAGATTCATTTACAATAAATCTAATTTGGTTCATTACTGCAGGAGCCTCGCTGAAGAGGTCCATAAACTGATGAGAGCCAAGGAGATAATAATGATAAAACCAAGAAAACAGATTCTGGCAGTTTGTGCAGCCCTGGTGTTGAGCGTGCAAAGTACTCGCAGGATGGTGAGGCACTTATCCATGCGTCCGAGGTGGTTGCTGTCCATTTCCAGACCGTGGCCGCGGCCAACAACTACTGGAAATGATATTGACTATGGCGGCCAACAGGGCCGCCACTTCCTGAACGGGGCGGCCCTTATCGTTTGCTAATAGTCATCGGCAGGTAACTGAAGCCTCCGGTCGGGAAAACCGCCCGTTCAGGCCGATCCTCGGGCGCCGGTTCCAGTGTGTCGACAGCGGAAAGAAATTCCTCCATCAGCACCCGGAGCTCCATCCTGGCCAGGGGCGCCCCCGGGCAAACGTGAACGCCCGCGCCGTAAAGCAGATTATGGTCACGGTTCTTCTGTGGGCAAAACGCATCGGGGTCGCCGAAGACCTTCTCGTCCCGGTTGGCGGACGCCCACAGAATGGTGATTTTCTCGCCTGCGGGAATAGGTCTTCCGCCAATTTCCACATCCCGCGTGGTAACCCGGCGATTGGACATCAGTGGCGCGTCGATGCGCAGTATTTCATCGATAGCGTCCGGCAGGGCAATGGTATCGTTGGCAAGGCTCTGTTTAAGGTCGGGGTGTTCGGCCAGGTAACTCAGGAGAATCGATACACTGGAACTGATGGTGCCCAGTTCACCGACAGTCCAGTTCCGCAGAAGGCTTGTGAGCTCTTCATCGGTCATGGTGCGGCCATTGACGGTCTCTTCCATCAGCGAGGTGGTGACGTCTCTCGGGGCATTGGCTCCGGCCTGGCGCCGGGTTTCCAGCAGATCGTGAATATAGCCGTCGAACTCATGGGCAACTTCAGCCATGGCCAGCCGGTCACTGGCCAGGGTGGCCCGGTGATTTTTCAGTACCCATTCTCTCAATGGTTCATGAAGGGAGCCGGGCCACCCCATAAAAGCGCACTGTATCTGCAGGGCAAAGGCTCTGCTGAATTTTTCGACCACATCGAATGGCTGACCGTCGGGCAGGCTATCGACAAGATTGCGGGCGATATTGCGACAGGTTGGTTCAAACTGGCTCATTGCCTGTTGAGAGAAATAGGGCTCGATTACCTTTCGATAGGGCGTGTGTTCGGGCGGGTCCATGCCATTGGGGACCGAAAGGTGGCTGGATGCCGCACTGCTGAATGTCTGGTGATCTTCCAGAACTCGCATTACATCGCCATGCCTGAATAACGTCCAGTGCTGGTAGTTGCTCCAGGCAACGGGGCACTGAACGCGCATGGTATCGTAGGCCCGTATCTGGTCACCCAGGACCTCATCGGCCCGGGGGTTCCAGTCAGCTTTGCGGGGATCGTCTGCCATTGCTAATCCTCGAAACAAAAATGTGTTTCTTCAGATTAACAGGGCGCCGGATTGTCTTCTTGAAGATAAGTCAATTGGTGCCCGATGTAATGATTTGAATCAACGCGGCAAAATGCTGTTGGCAGTGGCCCTGTCAATCGCCTGTTGCATATCCGCAATCAGATCTGACGGATCTTCAAGGCCAATGGATAATCGGAGCATGCCGTCGCTGATCCCTCGTTTCTCCCTCTCTTCCTTACCGATATCATGATGACTGGTAACGGAAGGTTGGCTGACCAGGCTTTCTACACCACCAAGGCTGGTTGCCAACAGGAAAATTTTCAGGTTATCGGCAACGGCCGTGGCAGTTCCCCCTCCGCCAGTGATTTCGATGGTCATCATTCCGCCGAAGCCACTCATCTGTTCGACGGCCAGTTGGTGTCCCGGGAAGGATGGCAGACCAGGATAGAGAACACGGGTTACGCCGGGGTACCCGTCCAGAGCCTGCGCGACAGTCATGGCGTTTTCATTGTGTTGCCGGATTCGCACGGGCAGGGTGCGAAGACTCCGGGAGAGCAGGGCTGCAGTCTCGGGTGAGAGTAACTGGCCAAGGTTTTTACGCCAGGGGGCAACAGCTTCACTCAATGGTGCCGACGACATCAGGGCGCCGGCGGTAAGATCACTATGGCCACCCAGATACTTGGTAGCACTGTGAACCACCAGGTCTGCACCCAACGTCAGTGGACGCTGGTTTATGGGAGAGGCAAAGGTGTTGTCAACTGCCAGCAACGCCCCTTTTCCGTGGGTAATCCTGGCCATTGTCCGAAGATCAGCGATGGCAAGGGTGGGGTTGGCTGGGGTTTCACAGAACACGAGCATGTCGGGTCTGGTCAACGAAGCCTCGAGAGCTCCCGCATCGGTCTGAAGAAGAAAGGTGACCGGAATGCCCAATGGCAGGCAATGATTGGCAAGTAGCTCCTGCGTTCCTCCATAGATATCACCAACACAGACAACGCCCCGTTGACCGTGGGCGAGGATTGTTGCAGAAATCGCTGCCATGCCTGAAGCAAAAGCCAGCCCTGACTCGGCCTGTTCCAGTGCTGCGAGGCCCTGCTCAAGCTCCTGAATCGTCGGGTTGGTGCCCCATCGGGTGTAGAGGTAGCCTGGCTTTCTCGCCTCAATAACGTCCAGTTGTGCTTCGGTATCCGGGAAGCGATAGGTGGTCGTGTTATAGATCGGCGAATACGGGCTGCCAAAGGCGTCCCGGTGGTGGCGATTGTGGATGATGCGCGTGGATTGACCTTCTGGACGATCAGTGGCCATGGCTGATCAGACCTGTTCCCGAACGAGCATGGCCCTGATGTGACCAATGGCTTTCATCGGATTGAGCCCTTTGGGGCAGTACGCTGTGCAGTTGCCAATGCCGCGGCAGCGAAACACACTGAACGGGTCTTCCAGTTTCTCCAGGCGTTCGCGTGTGGCGGTGTCCCGGGAATCTGACAGAAACCGGTATGCCTGCAACAGTCCCGATGGCCCGATGTACTTCTCGGGATTCCACCACCAGGACGGGCAGGCGGAGGTGCAACAGGCGCAGAGAATGCACTCGTATAACCCGTCCAGCTTTGCGCGTTCCTCCGGGCTTTGCAGCCTTTCAATTGCCGGGTCAGGCGTATCGTTGATCAGCCAGGGCATAACCCGTTCGTACTGTTTGAAGAACAGTGACTGATCAACCACCAGGTCCCGGATTACAGGCATGCCCGGAAGTGGCCGAATTTCCAGAATGTCCTTTTTGCCCAAGGCATCTGATACGTTGGTAATGCAGCCCAGGCCATTGCGGCCGTTGATGCTGAGCCCATCGGAGCCACAGACGCCTTCGCGGCAGGAGCGACGGAAGGTCAGGGTCGGGTCCCGGGTTTTCAGGTGTTCCAGTACATCCAGTACCATGCGGTTCCGGAACCCATCGTCAACGTCAACATCCTGGCTGTAGGGGACTTCATCCTGTTCCGGGTTGTAGCGGTATAGCCTGACGATAAAACCACTCATGGCAATGTTCTCCCATGCATTCACCTGGTGAGCCCGAAAAACGCATTCAGTATGAAGGTTAGCAGGCGACCCGTGCAACCAAACCGAAAATTCGGGATTACGCTTCTATGCCACAATCTTTTCAGTAAGGGCGATAACCACTGTATTTGTCAAAATGGGGTTGCGATAGCAACGGGTTCCACATCCACCGCGTTGCAGCGTATTGTGCTCCTTGAGAGGATGTTATGAAGTGCTGAAACAGCTCAGGAGATACTGATGGATCTGACCGAACGCAGGGAATGGGACCGAATCAATTTTGTGGCCGACCGCGATGGTATTCCGGCAGCCCGTGCTTTTGCCGAGCAGGGTGTTGGTCAGTATGAATCCGCCATTCGGGAGGCTGATTCCGGAGGTAATGGGTATGGTGCCGCCTACCGGGAAAGTCTGTTGGCTTCCATCCGGGTGTACCGGCAATATCTGGAGCAAAAAGATTGAGCCCCGGGAAGTTCGGGGGCTCAGTAGACCGCTAGTTTTCCAGGTGAATGTCCATGGTGATATCTGACTTGAGGGCTTTCGATACCGGGCAATTCATCTTGGCGGTGTTCGCTGCTTCCAGGAACTTGGCCTGATCAATACCTGGTATTGTCGCCGTTACGTCAAAATGGATGGCTGATATTTCGAAACCGCCGTCTGCCTCGGTCAGAGTGACGCTGGCCTTGGTGTCAATACTGTCAGGCACATGGTCGGATTCACCCAGTATCATGGACAATGCCATGGAAAAACAGCCTGCGTGGGCAGCTCCGAGTAGTTCCTCGGGGTTGGTCCCATTGCCATCCTCAAAACGGGTCTTGAAGGAATACTGCTGTTCTGAAAGCACGCCACTTTCCGTAGAGACCGTACCCTTGCCTTCCTTCAGGCTGCCTTCCCAGTGTGCACTTGCGTTGCGTTTCATAGCGCCTCCTTTTAAAGCCTGAGTTCAACAAACTCAATTTCACCTAAACATGACATCTACGCTCCGTCAACCGGCTCAACCGATCCAGACTATCAACCAGCAGGATACCCGTGTATGCAGACCCTCGGTCGGTGTTAGTTGATAGTGCGTTGCTGGAACATCTTTCTTGCATTAAGATGTATATTGAATGCCTGTTAATGGTGGTCAGAAACTGTTCTCATTTTTTGGTGAATGGAGGGGTAACGATGGCTAACGACAAACCGGAGCAAACTAAAGATCCGATCTGGGATCAGCATCTGAGATGGCTGGATCTTATCAGTAATGAGTGCAAATCCAACCAGCTCAAGCGGGAACGTGAAAAACGCAGAAGGAAAGGTTAATAGCTCGTGAATATCAATGCTGAAGTGACACCGGAAGCCCGTGACTATCTGGTCACTCTGCTGACGAAGCAGGAAGTGCCGGGAATGGCGGCTCGTGTTTATGTGGACAAGGCCGGCACCCGGCATGCCGAGACTTGCCTGGCCTTCTGTCCGCCTGGCGAGAACTCCCCGGGGGATGTCCGTCGGCAGTTTGATGAACTGGTGCTGTATTTCGATGAGGCAAGTGTGCCTTACTTGCAGGATATGCAGATTGGTGTTCAGGGAGAGGGTAAGCTCCAGTGCCTGACCATCAAGGCACCAAATTCGAAGCAGCCGGCAAAACCACCCAAAACCTTCGTTCTGTCGCAAACGTGTGAAGCTTTACGGGTGCCATACGGAAACTCTGTCACCCTTCCGGAAGGGGCGTCCGTCTCGATAACCCAGGCCCTCGGTGGAAGCTTCACGGTTAACTACGAGGGCAACCTGTACCGTCTTTCTCCGGAAGTCACGCGACAATTGGGCTTCCATTCAGACGCCATCATGTTCGAACCGCCGGAGGATGGCCAGATCAGTGAGCAACAATGCTGGGATGCAATGCGGCTGGTCTATGATCCGGAAATTCCGGTCAATGTGGTCGCTCTCGGGCTTATCTATAAACTGAATATTGACCAGGACAGGCATTTCGTGCGAGTTGAGATGACCCTGACCTCGCCGGGGTGTGGCATGGGTGACATTATTGCCGGCGACGTGAAGGGCAAGCTGTTACAGGTTCCCCACGTCGAGGACGCCACCGTGGATATCGTGTTTGATCCTCCCTGGAGCTACGACAACCTGGAAGAGGAAGCGCGGCTGGAGTTGGGGCTGATCTGAGCCGTTATGTCCCTGCGTCTGGTTGCAGGTCTGGTTCTGCCGGGTTAATTGAGAAATCTCATGTGACAATTTGCGCTATGCTGTTAATGATTGTCTTTTCACATGGGAGTCCGAGAAACGTGACAACGAACCGGGCGAAAGAGTCGGATGCCTTTGAGATTTTTCCCTGGAACTGTAACTTTGAAACCGGACTGAAAGATATTGATGACCAGCATCGAGTGCTGGTGAATATACTGAACCGTCTGGCCTGGCATTTTGCTTCCAGTAGTTCGGAGGAGGATGGCTCACACCTGCTTGACGAGCTTCTCGCCTACGCCTCCTATCATTTCGAATACGAAGAGGGTGTCTGGGAGAAAAGTCTTGGCGCGTCAGTGATATCCCGGAACCACCACGATTCACACCAGATGTTTTTTAGACGGATCCAGACCTTTCGCCAGAGCCAGGCTCCGCAGGAGGATGTACTGGCTGAACTGTTCGATTACCTGACCCGGTGGCTTGCCTTTCACATCCTGGAATCAGACCGGCGTATGGCACTGACTGTGAAAGCCCTGGAGGCAGGCAAGCCTCTGAAGGAAGCCAGAGAGTATGTGGAGTCAGAGTTGAGTGGTTCTGTCTCCGTTCTCGTAGCCGCTTTGCTGGAGATATACGGCAAACTGTCGGACAGCACGATTCAGTTAATGCGAGAGAAGATGGCCAGACAGAAAGCCGAGGACGAACTGCATCGTCTGCAGAACGAGCGGTTGCACCAGGCTCTGGAAGCTCAGGCAAGTGATCATCAGAAACAGGTGGAGTTTCTCGCCTATTCAGACGCGCTGACAGGGTTGTGGAACCGTAACGGTATTACCCGGTTTATTCGCGAGTTGCTTGATCGTGGAGATCTGGAAGAAGACTCGGCGGCACTGGTCTCCATTGATCTGGACAATTTCTACGAGATTAACAGCCGCTTCGGTGAAGAAACGGCCGATCGTATGCTGGGTCTACTGGCCCGGCGATGGCTGGATGCACTGCCTCCCGATGCGGCTCTGGCACGGATTGGCGGAGATGAGTTCGTGCTTCTTCTGCCGGATGCCAGCCAGGTGGAGTCCAGGCTTCATGCCCTGCAGCTGACGGGTCGCCTGCCCTTCGACCTGGGTGGAGGGTCTGCGTTCGTCTCCTTCTCGGCGGGTATCGTATTGTTCCCCGACAAGGGCATGGGGGAATTGGCAGAAGATGCTGACACACTTCTGCGTCAGGCTGACAATACCCTTTTCCGGGCCAAGCATGAGCTCAAAGGCAGCTGGCTATTCCTGGATGTGGAAGAAAAGAAAGCCAACAGGTCACGGCAGTTGCTGCTTTCAGACATCCGGAAAGGTCTCGAAAACGGCGAGTTCAGGCTTTTTTACCAGCCCAAGGTAAATCTGAGGAATGGCGAGGTTAAAGGGGTTGAGGCCCTGATTCGCTGGGAGCATCCGGATAAAGGTTTGTTGTCCCCGGCTGCTTTTCTGCCAGCGATTGAATACCACCCCTTGATGATCGAGCTGGGCGAGTGGGTACTGTTTGAGGCGCTGACGCAAATGAAGGCCTGGGACAAACAGGGAATATATCTGAATATCGGCGTGAATATCGCGGCAATTCAGTTGCTGGCACCAGAGTTTGCCGAACGGCTACAGGACATACTGGCCGGTTTTCCCGAACAGGACCCCAGGCGACTCGACCTTGAAATACTGGAAACGGCAACCCTGGGCGAGCTCGAGAGGGCTGTGAGTATCATTGTTGATTGCAAGCGGCTCGGTGTGACCTTTTCACTGGACGATTTTGGTACCGGGTATTCATCGCTGTCTTATCTGAAACAGTTACCTGTGAACACCCTCAAGATAGATCGTGAATTTGTAAGTGGTGCAGGCGATACCGAGGAGAACCTGTCGATTCTGAGGGGGATCATCGGTTTGTCCAAGGCTTTTGACAGGGAGCTGATTGCTGAGGGTGTGGAAACCGTAGAACAGGGCGAAGTGCTGCTGAGTCTGGGATGTGACTTCGCCCAGGGCTATGGGATATCGCCACCGATAGCCGCGGACAGATTGGCGGACTGGTTCGCCGACTGGAAGCCTTTCCCCCAATGGACAGTAACTTCAACACTGTCTCAATAGACCCCAACTGATAGAGGACCGTATTTTGACCACTCGACTTACCGAGTTCAGTCATGGGGCCGGCTGCGGTTGTAAAATTGCGCCGGATGTTCTGGACCGCATTCTTCACACCACGACCCCCGATTATCATGACCCGCGACTTCTGGTTGGTAACGCCAGCCGGGATGATGCTGCGGTCATGGATGTTGGTAATGGCCTGGGGATTATCAGCACCACCGATTTTTTCATGCCGGTGGTGGACGATGCCTATGACTTTGGCCGGATTGCCGCTGCCAACGCCATCAGTGATGTGTATGCCATGGGCGGAAAGCCATTAATGGCAATTGCGATACTGGGCTGGCCGGTAAATCAGCTGGCACCGGAAATCGCCTCCCGGGTAATCGAAGGCGGGCGTGCGGTTTGTACCGATGCCGGGATCGCACTGGCGGGAGGGCATAGCATCGACTCGCCGGAACCGATCTTCGGGTTGGCCGTGACCGGTCAGGTGCCAGTGGACAGAATCGTGCGTAACGATACTGGCCGGCCCGGTGACCTGCTGTACCTGACCAAGCCGATTGGCGTGGGTATTCTGACCAGTGCACTGAAAAAGCACCGGATCAGCGAGGCCGATCTGGCTGTCGCCGTTGACACCATGTGCACCCTCAACAAGGTAGGTGAAGTCTTCGCGTCACTGGACGGCGTACACGCCATGACGGATGTGACCGGCTTTGGTCTTGCCGGCCATTTGCTGGAGATCTGCCGGGGGAGCGGTGTAGGCGCCACCATTAAACGTCTTTCAGTGCCGCAGCTACCGAATCTCGCGCGCTATATTGATTCGGACTGTGTTCCCGGCGGCACCCATCGGAATGCCGCATCGTTGGGCAACGACTTCGAGGGCCTGACAGACCAGGACAAGACACTGCTTTGTGATCCCCAGACCAGCGGCGGCCTCCTGGTCTGTGTCGCTGAACAGGATCGGAAGGTTTTCGAGGAAAAAGGCCGGGAACATGGGCTTGCCCTCCATCCGTTTGGCCAGTTGCAGGAGCAGGGTGCGGGTGAACCTCTGGTTCGGGTTACTGACTGAGTTTCCAGCCAATGTCAGGCCCTTCGAAAACAAGCGCGTTGTGCAGTTGTACCAGATCAGCACCGGCACTGAGCCGGTCCAGATAGTTCTGGCGTGACAACACGCCGCCATTGGTCAGCAGAGCTGAACTCCCTTTGATATGCCGCCGGCAGGCCTCAATGGTGCGGCAGGTGGTGGCCTGAAGTCCAGGGTCCTGCCATTGGCGGTAATGGACATCGGTGACCGGTTTGCCGAAGTCGAAACTGACCAGGATGCCATCAACGCCCTGGGAGGCCAGGTATGGCACGAGATTACAGGCATCCTGATTCCCCGGCTTTACACGGAGCTTGAAAACGATAGGGCAGAATTTCCGGGTCTGATTTTCCAGCTTCTGCTGGGCCTCCTGTAATCGCGACAGATTGGTGTGCAGCTGTTGGAAGGGAACGAACTGTTGAAGCCAGTCAGGAGCCAGGGTCAGGTAATCTGCCGTTAACCAGGCACGCTCAACCAGGCGAACAAGTTGCCGGGTTTCGTGATCAGGAGATCCTGGAGTTGTTGCTGCCAGCCGGATTCCCAGCCGGGCATCAAGTACTGCGTCGCAGCATTGGACAGGGTGGTTCTCGGGCCAGCTCTCCCGGGTCCAGCTTCCCAGTTCAATAGCACCAAACCCCAGGTTGCCCGCACGCCGCCCCAGTTTTCCGGTCCGGTCAAAACCCGCGGCAATACCCAGGCGGTTGGGGAAGGAAAGCCCCATACAGTTGATGGGAGTCCCACCCTGCGCCAGGCGCTTCCATGCGGGCAAAGGGGTACTGGCCTGGGTGCAGACGTTCGCGAAAGCCTGTTCCCGGGCACCGGCCGGTCTGGTGGGCAGGTCAGCCATAGCGCCGGCGGAAATCGGCCATGAATGACGCCAAAGCTGCGACTGCGGCATCCGACTGGGCGTTATAGAGGCTGGCGCGAAGCCCACCGGCGTGGCTGTGCCCCGCAAGGTTCATGAGCCCCATTGCCTCAGCCTCGGCAAGAAACCGTTGCTGATGGTTTTCATCCCGGGTGCCAAAACACACGTTCATGATGGAGCGGTATTCCGGTATCACCGGGCAGTAAAAGAAGTCGTCTTCATCAATAATCCGGTAGAGCACCTGGCTCTGGGCAATATTGTGGGGATGAATTGCGTTGACACCGCCTTGCTCTTCAAGCCAGTCAAGCATCAGGTGAACCAGGTAAATGCCGAACGTCAGTGGGGTGTTGATCCGATTCTGGCGTTCAGTCTGTGCCTGATAGTTGAATACCGTCGGGGTTTCCGGCCGTGCCTGCCCTAACAGATCCTTGCGGATGATGGCTATCACCAGGCCGGTGGGGCCCAGGTTTTTCTGGGTTCCGGCGTAAATCATGCCGTAACGTTCGATGTGGACAGGGCGCGACAGAAATTCGGACGTCATATCTGCGATCAGGGGGATATCACCGCAATCCGGGTCTTCCGGGAACTGGACGCCATTGGCGGTCTCGTTGGGCGTTATGTGGCAATAGTGGAGATCGTTATTCAACGCCCATTCAGAAACCGCAGGCACATGATCAAAACCGCTTCCCCGGGTACTGGCAACCAGGTGGCTTCGTCCGTACCTGTGGCCTTCCGCAAGTGCTCTTGCCGACCAGTGGCCTGTCTCCACGTAGCCTGCCGTGGCCGTGGGTGGTAACAGGTTCAGCGGTACAAGCGAGAATTGAGCCGATGCGCCACCCTGCAGAAATATCACCTGATAGTTGTCCGGCACCGCCAGGGCCGATTTCACCTGAAGCCGGGTGGCGTCCATCAGGGTCTTGAACTCATCACCGGTGAATGGCGCCTCCAGTAGCGAATAGCCCAGCCCCTGCCACTCGGAAAGACTTGCCCGGGCCCGCTCCAGTACCTCTGGGGGCAGAACAGCCGGCCCGGCGGCAAAGTTATAGACGCCTTCCCTGCAGATCATCAGAACAGCGCCAGCCCGTGGCTCCCGGCCGCCATAAAGAAAATCAGCGGGAAAGAGAGGATGGTGTTGGTCCGGGACGATAAAAATGTGATTCGTGAACAGCGGACGCGCTCTGCGGCAGGTGCAGCCACAAAACCCAGCACTTTCTTCTGATGCGGCCAGAGTACAAACCACAGATTCAGCACCATGATGATACCGATCCAGGCTCCGATCCCGATAACCGCATGGTGGCCCTGAAGCATCAGGGAGTCGGCAAGAATGCCGCGGTTCCAGAGCAGCAGGGCGCCAGATGCCAATACAACCAGGGACGCGTAGCGGAAGGTGCCGTGCTCCAGGCGCATGCGTCGGGTCAGGTCGGAGGATTGTTCGCTACCTTCATCGGGATCTATACGCAAGGGAATGAATCTTGGCGTTTTGACCACATTGGCGTAGTTATGGCCGATCCAGACCAGCGCAAACACGATATGGAGCCAGCGCAGGGCGATATCCATCAATGTCCAGCTCATATCAAACCTCCGTTGACACCCAGCCCACATCGCGGGCAATAAGCTTTTTGTGGTCCTGCTTTGTGGCAAGTGCCCTGGTCACCGCTTCCTGAACAATATGATGATGGGGTGATTTGCTGCAGGCGGGATCTGCGTTGGCGGCATCGCCGGTCAGAAGCATGGCCTGGCAGCGGCAGCCGCCGAAATCCTGCTCTTTCTCGGAACAGCTTCGGCAGGGCTCCTTCATCCAGCTGTCTCCCCGGTACAGGTTGAAGCTCTCGGACTCGTGCCAGATCCAGCTGAGGTCGTGATCGCGAACACCGGGAAAGTCGAGCCCTGGCAGTGAGCGCGCCTGTGAGCAGGGCAGTACCACGCCATCCGGTGCGATGGTCAGGTGAATGCTGCCCCAGCCATTCATACAGGCCTTGGGGCGGCCCTCGTAGTAGTCAGGAATAACAAAGAAAATGGTCATCCTGTCGCCTAGCTGCTCGCGGGCTTCGGCAACCCGGGCCTCTGCGGCTTCCAGCGCTTCCCGCGTGGGCATCAGCTGGTCCCGGTTCACCAGTGCCCAGTTGTAGTACTGCACATTGGCCAGCTCCAGGTATTCAACGCCAATATCAGCGGCCAGCTCAATGATTTCAGGCACCTGGTGAATGTTGACGCTGGAGATGGGAACGTTGAGAACCATCGGAAAACCAAGGGCCTTGATCTCCCGGGCGATGTTGATTTTCTTCTCGTAGCAGTCGACACCGGCAAGCCAGTGGGCGGTTTGCGGGTCGCTTGACTGGAAGCCGAGCTGGATATGGCGGAGACCGGCTTTTTTAAGGTTCTCCAGCCGCTTGCGGGTAAGGCCGATGCCGGAGGTAATCAGATTGGTGTAATACCCCAGATCGTCGGCCTCCGATACCAGCTCTTCCAGATCCTTGCGCAAGGTGGGTTCGCCACCAGAAAACCCGATCTGCATGGCCCCCATTTTGCGGGCGTCATGCATCACCTTTTTCCATTCCGCGGTAGTCAGCTCCTCCTCATGGGCATCGAGATCAGTCGGGTTGCTGCAGAAGGCACACTTGAGAGGACACTTGTAGGTCAGTTCCAGAAGCAGCCATACGGGGTTGCCCTGGCCATCAAGATTGAGGTTGGATCCAGCCTTTGCCATGGCACACCTCCAGAAACTGGTGAACGCGGGGTTCGATGAATTCAGGTTGTTCGGAGAACAGCACCGATAGTTGGAGAACGATGTCGCCGACAGTGTTTGTTCCGTTGCAGCGGGTCAGGATCTCGCCGGCGGTGGGGTTCAGTTTCACGATGCCTTCGGGGTACATCAGCACATGGGCCTGCTGGGATTCTTCCCACCGGAACAGGAAAACCGGCGCGATTCTGAACCGGGACAGGCTGTTGTGATTGTTTGAATCAGCCATCGGATGCCTCACAGATTGAATGGGTCGCTCTTGGTAACTGTTCCCGCACCAGGGATGGCATACGGGAACAGAGCACGGTGCTCAGCGAACGTAAACGTAGGCTGTTACTTCAAAGCCCAGTCTCAGGTCTTTGAACTCAGGGTCGGTCCACTTCATATTGATCTCCAGTATCTGTAATGAATGTTTATGGCCAATCGTATTGCCGGCCACATTCACTGTAGGCCTCACGAAACTGATGGATAAATGGTACCTTTGGCCTAATTATCTGGCGCTTTGGTACCAATTATGTGGGTTCTTGGTGAAGTGTCGGACAAGCGTGGAAAGCGCCGTATCAGACGGCGCTTTTAGAAGTATTTTTTTTGATTGTTATCAAGAAGGATGTCAGCGCCGTTTTCGACTGAACGTAAACGGGCGGATGACAAGATCCCACTCCAGGCTGTCGAGCAGGTTTTTCAGTCCCAATCCGAGTTCCGTATCCCCTTCAATAACCAGTTGGCGCTGAAAGAAGAGCTGGTCCGGGTCTTGCCGGCGCTCTGCCAGCGTCTTGAAGGCGTTCAGGGAGCCCCGGATAGTGGCTTCTCCCGGACCCTCAAGGACGCGCAGGCGACCGGCCCAGAAGCCGATGGTGATGCCTGGCTGGCCCCCCGTTGCTTCCAGGCGGATTCGGCGCCCTTCGAAATCATCGAACTCACCATCGGTGATGGCCGTTGCAAATAGTCGGTTGAGTGGCGCTTCAGCGGCCAGTTGCTTGAACGGAACCGGGATACGGCGGTCTATGGCTTCAAGCACCGGAAAAGGCGAGGGCAGATACTCCCTGATAACGGCCAGGGACTGGTCGAGAAGCGGGCTGTTCAGCGATGCAATGGGAGGCAGGGAAAATGCCATGGCTTACTCCGGACGGTCAGAAACCTGCCCAGAGTAACCGAAACCATGACATAGTAATTTGATATAACTCAGCCCTTGTGCAGGCCTTCCTCTACGGCCCAAACGGCGACTTCCACGCGGGAACGCAGGTTGAGCTTTTTCAGCAGGTGCTTTACGTGAACCTTTACAGTGCCATCACTGATGTCCAGCTTGCGGCCAATCATCTTGTTGGACAGGCCCTCGGCAATCAGTCGCAGGATATCCTTTTCCCGTGGGGTCAGGCTGTCAAAGTCCGGGCGTGAGGCCTGCTGGGGCTTCTGGGATCTCAGTGCCTGGGCCAGCAGGGCGGTCAGGCGGTCGCTGATGACCATCTTTCCTACGGCGGCGTCGTGCAGCTGTCGGATCATGTCTTCCGGCTCCATATCCTTGAGCAGATAACCATCAGCGCCGGCTCTTAGGGCCGCCACCACGTCGTCTTCATGATCGGACACCGTAAACATCACGATGCGGGAGCTGATGCTTCCTTCGCGCAGTTTTTTCAGTGCCTCAATACCGTTCATTTCCGGCATGTTAAGGTCCATAAGTACCAGGTCGGGCTCCAGCTCCTGTGCCAGGCGAATACCGTCAGCGGCGTTGCTGGCCTCGCCAACCACCTGCATGTCGTCTTCCATCTCGATCAGTTGTTTTATGCCCTGACGAAGCAAAGGGTGGTCATCAATCAACAGAATGCTTGCTGGTGAGTCAGACATGGTTCCTCTCATTATTTGAAGTTAGTGTTGCAACGCTCAGCCGCCAGCAGCTTCGGATGTAATCAGGTGCCTGCTCTTGGGTACAAAGCTAAGTGCCACTTCCACTCCGCCGCTGTCGCGATTGTGGATGCTGACCTTACCCCCAAGGGTGCGAGCCCTGTCCTGCATGATGATCAGACCGTAGTGCTGTGAAGGCTGGTCACTTGGCGGCAGCCCTTTACCATTATCAAGTATTCTGACCCGTACCCGTGGAGATTCAAACAGCACCTGTACCAGAACCTCCGAAGCCTGGGAATGTTTTACCGCATTGGCCAGACCCTCGCGAACGATCTGCAGGGTATGGATTTCTTCGTTGGGAGACAGTGTTTGCGGTGGCAAACGGTATTCCAGTTTCACCTCACTGCCCAGCCTATCAGAGAACTCCTGCGCCGTTTGCCGTAAGGCGGTGGCCAGGTCGGGGGTGTCAAGTTTCAGCCGGAAGGTGGTCAGCAACTCCCTGAGTTGGCGATAGGCGCTGTTGAGGCCGGTGCTGAGTTCTTCCAGAATGTCGTTGTGAATCTTTTCGTGTTCACCGGTAATGTCGAGACGGCGCAGTCTTGCTACCTGCATCTTCAGGTAGGACAGGGACTGGGCCAGGGAGTCGTGGAGTTCCCGTGCAATCACAGTGCGCTCTTCTGCCAGGGTGAGCTGTTGCTCCTCGGTAATCTGGCGTTCCAGGAAAATGGCCGTAGCAAGCTGATCACTCAGGGTCTCCAGCAGGCGGCGGGCAGTCTGGGACAGCCCTTTACTGGCGGGGTACCAGACTTCCAGTGTGCCCAGAAGCTGTCCCGATGTGCGAATCGGCAACAGCAGTCTTCGGCCGTCGTTGCCCTCATTTGGCAGCTCATCAAACACTTCCGGCGTTACCAGGCAGGCATTGCAGTGATGGTCCTTACAGTAGAACGGTCGATCCTTGGTAGAGGTGGTAATGGCTTCGACCGGCTCGCTGGAATTCTTGTCGTGCAGGAACAGCCGGATGGGGCCGATGCCAAGCAACTGCTCCAGATCCTGAAGCATGGGGATGGCGCCGTCGCAGAGGTCGTGATTGGCGAACAGGGAGCGACTGGACGAATGGAGCAACTCCAGGGCAGCGTGGCTCTTCTCCAGTTCACGGGTTTTTGCTATGGCGTCTTCTTTAAGTTCGTGGTAGCTCAGGGCCAGTTCGCTGGTCATCTGATCGAAGGCACTGCCGAGCTGTGAAAGCTCATCCGAGCCTTTCAGGTTGGCCTTGTGTGAGAAATCCTGCTCGCCAACGGCCACGGCGATATTGACCAGTTTACGCAATGGACGCAGCACGCGGTTTTTCAGATCCAGGAACAGCCCAAAAATAATGATTACTGAGAAAACCAGGCTGATAATCTGGATCAGGTGCAGCAGGTCGATACGGGCTTCAGTCCGGTGCTCCAGCATGCTCACTAGTCTGTCCACTTCATCTACATAATGCTCCGTGGCGGAGATGAGCTCGCCGGTCACGCGTGTGTTGCTGGGCGCGTTGGCAATCAGTGCTGGCCGGAGGTCTTCCTGCCAAAGTGACTGCATTGTCTGGTGCTGTTTGGCCAACGGGTGGTCCCTGGCCTCGGGAATTGCACGGCTGAACCCCGGGTGAGCCATGCGAGCCTCGTAAGCATCCAGCCGGGCCATGAAAGTGGCGGACTGGTCCCCTGCCGGGTCAGCAGCGGAGCGCGCAAGCAATTCGTAAGCGCCCATACGCAATGAACCGGCGATGTTGATCGCCGTGGCATTGCCCTCGATGCTTCGGGATACCGCAAGTGTTGTCGCCATGCTGACGATGGCCGTAAGCACGACGGCGCCCACAACAATGGCGATACGTTTGACGAGGGGGCTATTGCGTGTCATCTGGTCTCTTCGTTGGGGGGTAGGGCAGCTCGGGGGTATTCTCTCCGGTTTTTCATCCAGAGTGTACCTCCTTGAGGATAGTCAATTACCCTTAATTACCCCAATAGGCGATATCCCATCATAGTCTTTGACCCTTTGCAGGGCAAAGCATGAAACTGAAAATTGGTTTCTGGTGGGCAACGCAATGCAACCCTTTTCCATCCGCGATGACGATGATCACGATAGACTGACCTCGCTGGCGGTGGTGCTTCCATTGGCGCTGGCCGGTTTTGTGGCTGCGGCCGGTTGCTGGACCATTTTCGCGGTGGCGGGCGTGCATTTGCGGGATGCCTTGGCGCTGGGCAGCCTGGAATTTGGTCTGTTGTTGGCGATGCCCATGGCCGCTGGAGCCCTGCTGTCGGTACCTGCGGGCATCGCTGCCCAGAAGGTTGGGGCAAGAAGGGTAATGATTGCCTGTCTGCTTGGGCTTGCCGCCTGTATGGTTTTTCTGCTGCTGGTTGACTCCTTTGTCGGTTACCTGCTGGTTGCCGCTGGTCTGGGCCTGGCGGGAGGATTCTATAGCGCTGGCCTGCAGTTTGTTACCAGTCATGCTTCTCCGCGACATATGGGACTTGTGCTGGGTATATTCGGGGCCGGAGTCACCGGCGCTGGCTTTAACTACTACCTGGTTCCCCTGATCCTGCAGGCCTTCTCATGGAAGGGCGTCCCACTTGCCTATCTGGTTGTTCTCCTACTGGTGGCTTCCCTGCTGGTGTTATTGACGGATGACTCGGACTCCCGTGGCGATCCCGATGTTGAAACGAGCGCAAAGCAGCTGGTGCGTCGCCTCAAGAGCCTGAGGGTATGGCGACAGTGCCTTTATTTCGGTGTGGTGGCAGGAAGTTTTTTCTCGCTGGCATTATGGTTACCGGATTTCATATCGTCCCGTTTCCTGCTGACCGTAGAGACAGGTGCACGACTGGCGCTGTGGTTTGTGATCCCCGGCGCCCTTGCCCAGATTGCGGGAGGAGGGTTGTCAGACCGCTATGGTGCCAGGAGGGTGGTGGTGAGGTCGCTCGCGGCCTGTCTTGTTGCGCTGTTTGTGCTGTCGTACCCGCCAATGACTCTGTTTATTCGTGGCATAGAGTCGGTCATCGCTCTGGAGCTTGCCCTGCCGCTCTTCCTGGAAGGCACCTTCATTGTATTGCTCGGTGTGGCTCTGGGGTCTGCCATGGGCGGTCTTCAGCGTATGGTGGTTGCGGAAAACCGCGGCATTGCCGCATTCGCAGCCGGCATGCTGCTGTTCAGCGCCTGCCTGGTTGCTTTCCTTCTGCCGGTGCTATTCGGTGCCCTGATTCATATGGTTGGTGTTGGTACGGCCATGTTTATGATTGTTTTCCTGCTGCTGGCCGGCAGCCTGTTGCTGTTCGCCCGGGATAACCGTCGCAGTGAGCGTCAGGCGTTGTTACACAAGGGTGTATAGCCGCTCTACCCCCTGGGTGGTAGAACCCGGTTATGACGGGGTAACCACGCAGATTTCAGGGTCTTTCTCCCACACAATGGTCTCAAATCGGAACAATGATCCGGACGACGGGTTGATGGAGAGAGAGACCATGAGTCATTTGATCGATAAACTGAGCTACTTCAAAAAGAAGCGCGAGCCGTTCGCGAACGGCCACGGCGAAACCCATGAAGTCAGCCGCGAGTGGGAAGACAGCTACCGCCAGCGCTGGCAGCACGACAAGGTTGTGCGTTCCACCCACGGTGTTAACTGCACCGGCTCCTGCAGCTGGAAAATCTACGTCAAGAACGGCCTGGTTACCTGGGAAACCCAGCAGACCGACTATCCCCGTACCCGCCCGGACCTGCCCAACCATGAGCCACGCGGCTGTCCCCGTGGCGCCAGTTACTCCTGGTACATGTACAGCGCCAACCGCCTCAAGTACCCGCTGATGCGCAAGCATCTGATGAGGCTCTGGCGCTCCGCGAAGATGCAGCACAACGATCCGGTGGACGCCTGGGCTTCCATCGTGGAAGACCCCAAGAAGACCGCCGAGTACAAGCCCCGTCGTGGTATGGGCGGCTTTGTGCGTTCCAGCTGGGACGAAGTCAACGAGCTGATCGCCGCTTCCAACGTTTACACAGCGAAGCAGTACGGCCCTGACCGCATTATCGGCTTCTCGCCGATTCCAGCCATGTCCATGGTGTCCTACGCAGCCGGCAGCCGTTACCTGTCCATGATCGGTGGCGTGTGCATGAGCTTCTACGACTGGTACTGCGACTTGCCGCCGGCTTCCCCGCAAACCTGGGGTGAGCAGACTGACGTGCCGGAATCAGCCGACTGGTACAACTCCGGTTACATCATTGCCTGGGGTTCCAACGTTCCCCAGACCCGGACCCCGGACGCCCACTTCTTTACCGAAGTGCGTTACAAGGGCACCAAGACCGTTGCCATTACTCCGGATTACGCGGAAGTTTCCAAGCTGTCTGACGAGTGGATGAACCCGAAGCAGGGCACCGACGCCGCGCTGGGTATGGCCATGGGTCACGTGATTCTCAAAGAGTTCCACATTGAAAAGCCCAGCGAGTACTTTACCGACTATGTGCGTCGCTACACCGACATGCCGTATCTGGTCATGCTGGAGCAGCGCGAGGATGGCCGTTATGTGCCGGGCCGCTTCCTGCGTGCCAGTGACCTGGTGGATGGCCTCGGGGAAGAGAACAACCCCGAGTGGAAAACCATTGCTATCGATGAGAAGACCAACCAGCTGACAGCACCCAATGGCTCCATTGGCTATCGCTGGGGTGAGAAGGGCAAGTGGAACCTCAAGCAGACCGCAAGCAGCAACGATGTGGAACTGCAACTGTCGATGGTCGAGAAACACGACGAAGTGGTGGACGTGGCTTTCCCGTACTTCGGTGGTATTGAACACACTCATTTTAAGAGCGTCGAGATTTCAGACACTCTGACTCACAAGCTGGGCAGCCGCAAAGTGCAGCTGGCTGATGGTGGCGAAGGCAGGGTAGTCACAGTTTATGATCTGATGATCGCTAACTATGGCATCAGTCGTGGCCTGGGCGAGGATGACGGCGCAACTTCCTACGACGAAGTGAAGCCTTACACCCCGGCCTGGCAGGAAAAGATCACCGGCGTTCCCGCCCACAAGGTGACACGCATTGCCCGCGAGTTCGCCGACAACGCGAACAAGACCAGGGGCCGTTCCATGATCATCGTGGGTGCCGGTATGAACCACTGGTACCACATGGACATGAACTACCGTGGCCTGATCAACATGCTGATCATGTGTGGCTGTATCGGCCAGAGTGGCGGCGGCTGGGCCCATTATGTCGGCCAGGAAAAGCTGCGTCCGCAGACTGGCTGGCAGCCGCTGGCATTCGGTCTGGACTGGCAGCGTCCGCCACGCCACATGAACTCCACCTCCTTCTTCTACGCCCACTCCGGCCAGTGGCGCTACGAGAAACTGGGAGTGGACGAAATCCTGTCGCCGCTGGCGGACAAGTCCAAATTCGGTGGCAGCCTGATCGACTACAACGTACGTGCCGAGCGCATGGGCTGGTTGCCCTCCGCACCGCAGCTGAACCGCAACCCATTGGGTATTGCCGCGGAAGCCGAGAAAGCGGGTATGGAAGTATCCGATTACGTGGCCCAATCCATGAAAGACGGCTCCCTGGCGTTCGCCAGCGAAGACCCGGAAGCGAAACAGAACTGCCCGCGCAACCTGTTTGTGTGGCGCTCCAACCTGCTGGGCTCCTCCGGCAAGGGCCACGAGTACATGCTCAAGTATCTGTTGGGCACCACCAGCGGCCTGCAGGGTAAGGATCTTGGCCACGAAGGTGGCGTCAAGCCAACAGAGGTCAAGTGGCACGACGAGGCGCCTGAGGGCAAGCTCGATCTGCTGGTGACCCTGGACTTCCGCATGTCCACCACCTGTCTGTATTCCGACATCGTTCTGCCGACGGCCACCTGGTACGAGAAGAACGACCTGAATACCTCGGACATGCACCCGTTCATTCACCCGCTGACCGCCGCTACTGATCCGGCCTGGGAAGCGCGCAGTGACTGGGAAATCTACAAGGGTATTGCCAAGGCGTTCTCCAAGGCTACTGAAGGCCATCTGGGTGTCGAGAAAGACGTGGTTACCCTGCCGCTGCTGCACGACGCGCCGGCGGAACTGGGCCAGGCCTTTGATGTGAAGGACTGGAAGCGTGGCGAGTGCGAGCTGATTCCAGGCAAGACCGCACCCAGCTTCATCACCGTGGAGCGGGACTACCCGAACACCTATGCACGCTTTACCTCCCTTGGGCCGCTGCTGGAAAAGCTGGGTAACGGTGGCAAGGGCATCAACTGGAACACCGAGAAGGAAGTGAACTTCCTGAAGGAGCTGAACTACACCCATATCGGGGGTGCCAATGACGGTCGGCCGAAGATCGAATCCGCGATTGATGCCGCCGAAGTGATTCTGACCCTGGCGCCGGAAACCAACGGCCAGGTTGCTGTGAAAGCCTGGGCCGCGCTGTCGGAAATGACCGGCCTGGATCACACGCATCTGGCAAAGAACAAGGAAGAGGAAAAGATCCGCTTCCGGGACATCGTGGCGCAGCCGCGCAAGATCATCTCAAGCCCGACCTGGTCTGGCCTGGAAGATGAGCACGTGTCCTATAACGCTGGCTACACCAATGTCCATGAGCTGATCCCCTGGCGCACGCTGACTGGCCGTCAGCAGTTCTACCAGGACCACGAGTGGATGCGGGCCTTCGGCGAAAGCCTGCTGGTCTACCGGCCGCCTATCAACACCAAGACGGTCAGCAGCATGCTGAACCAGCGCAGCAACGGTAACCCGGAAAAAGCGCTGAACTGGATCACGCCGCACCAGAAGTGGGGTATCCACAGCACCTACAGCGACAACCTGCTGATGCTGACCCTGTCCCGCGGTGGCCCCATCGTCTGGCTGAGCGAAGACGACGCCAAGGAGATGGAGATCGAGGACAACGACTGGATCGAGCTGTTCAACGCCAACGGGGCCATCGCGGCCCGGGCGGTCGTAAGCCAGCGTGTGATGCCCGGCATGGTGATGATGTACCACGCCCAGGAGCGGATCGTGAATATTCCAGGCTCCGAGATCACTGGCACCCGTGGTGGCATCCACAACTCGGTCACCAGGGTCTGTCCGAAACCGACCCACATGATCGGTGGTTACGCCCAGTATTCCTACGGCTTCAACTACTACGGCACCGTAGGCTCCAACCGCGATGAATTCGTGGTGGTGCGCAAGATGCACAACATCGACTGGCTCGATGGCGAAGGTAATGACACTGTTCAGGAGGCGAAAAAATGAAAATCCGTTCCCAAGTCGGCATGGTACTGAACCTGGACAAGTGCATCGGTTGTCATACCTGTTCGGTGACCTGCAAAAACGTGTGGACCAGCCGTGAAGGCATGGAATACGCCTGGTTCAACAACGTCGAGACCAAGCCCGGTATCGGCTACCCGAAAGAGTGGGAGAACCAGGACAAGTGGAAGGGCGGCTGGATGCGTGACAGCTCCGGCAAGATCCGCCCGAAGATCGGTGGCCGTTTCCGGATTCTGGCGAACATCTTCGCCAATCCGGATCTGCCGCAGATCGACGACTACTACGAGCCGTTCGACTTCGACTACCAGCACCTCCATACCGCCGGTGACAGCAAGCATCAACCCGTGGCGCGGCCCCGCTCGCTGATTTCCGGCAAGCGCATGCAGAAAATCGAATGGGGCCCGAACTGGGAAGAAATTCTGGGCACCGAATTCGCCAAGCGCCGTAAGGACAAGAACTTCGATCAGGTCCAGGCGGACATCTACGGCCAGTTCGAAAATACATTCATGATGTACCTGCCTCGCCTGTGCGAGCACTGCCTGAATCCCACCTGTGTGGCCAGCTGCCCCAGCGGCGCCATCTACAAGCGGGAAGAGGACGGCATCGTGCTGATCGATCAGGACAAGTGCCGTGGCTGGCGGATGTGTGTGTCCGGCTGCCCCTACAAGAAGATCTACTTCAACTGGAAAACTGGCAAGTCCGAGAAGTGCATCTTCTGCTACCCGCGGATTGAAGCCGGCCTGCCCACCGTATGCTCCGAGACCTGTGTCGGCCGCATCCGCTACCTGGGTGTGCTGCTCTATGATGCTGACCGCATCGAAGAAGTAGCCAGCACGCCGGGCGAGCACGAGTTGTACGAGAAGCAACTGGAAATCTTCCTGGATCCGAACGATCCGAAGGTGATCGAGCAGGCGAAAAAGGACGGCATCCCGATGAACGTCATCGAAGCCGCCCAGCAAAGCCCGGTCTACAAGATGGCAGTGGACTGGAAACTGGCTCTGCCACTGCACCCGGAATACCGCACCCTGCCCATGGTCTGGTATGTGCCGCCACTGAGTCCGATCCAGTCTGCGGCGGAAGCCGGCAAGGTCGAGTTTGACGGCATCCTGCCGAAGATCGAAAGCCTGCGGATTCCGGTCAAGTACCTGGCCAACCTGCTGACAGCTGGCGACGAGAAGCCGATTGTCCGTGCACTCAAGCGGATCATGGCTATGCGCCTGTACAAACGCGCGGAAACCGTGGAAGGCAAGGAAGACCTCCGGGCACTGCAGGAAGCCGGGCTGACCAAGGCCCAGGCCGATGAAATGTACCGTTACCTGGCCATTGCCAATTACGAGGACCGCTTCGTGATCCCCACCAGCCATCGCGAGCTGGCGAAGGAAGCTTTCCCCGATGCTCACGGCGAGCGCGGCGGTTGCGGGTTCAGCTTCGGCGACGGCTGCAACGGCGACAGCGAGTTCAACATGTTTGGAGGCCGCAAGCAGACCACAAGCATGGTTCAGAAACTGTCTACCGTTAAGCAGGTAGATCCCAAGCAGCTGCAGGAATAAGGAGGCTATCATGCAAACACTCAAAGTAATGGCAAGGCTGCTGGAATACCCCACCGCCGAGTTGCAGGAGTCCAGGGATGCACTGGTAGCCGCTGTCCTTGAGGACAACCGGCTGCCAAGGCAGAACAAGGAACAACTGCTGCAGTGTATCGATCTGGTGTGCGACGGTGATCTGCTGGATATGCAGGAAAACTACGTAGGCACCTTCGACAAGGGCAGGGCGACATCCCTCCTGTTATTCGAACATGTGCACGGCGAATCCCGCGACCGAGGCCAGGCCATGGTGGACCTGATGGAACAGTACCGCGCCAATGGTCTGGAAATCGATGCGAAAGAGCTACCGGATTACCTGCCGTTGTTCCTGGAGTATCTCTCCACCAGACCATGGGAAGAGATCAGGAACTGGCTGGAGGATATCCACCACATTCTTGGCCTGCTGGGCGAACGACTCTACCAGCGCGAGAGCCTCTATCACGTTGTGATGGATTCTCTGCTGGTTCTGTCCGGCCGCGAGACCAATCGCCAGGAGCTGGCACAGATTGTGGCCGCAGAAGAGCGTGACGATACGCCGGAAGCCCTGGACAAGGTCTGGGAGGAAGAAATGGTGAAGTTTGTGGACGATCAGGGCAGTTCCTGCGCTACCGGCGGCGTTGTCGGCCAGCGCCGTCGCGAACTGGAGCAGACCCAGACCATTCACCTGAGCGATCAGCTGATGACGGACGCCATGCCCCGTCAGGCAGGAGGCGCCTGAAGGCGCGGGAGGAAACTGAAATGTCCTATCTTAATACACTGTTATTCGGAATCTACCCCTATGTGGCCATCGCCATTCTGGTGATCGGCACATGGGCGCGTTACGACCACGGTCAGTTCACCTGGAAGGCCCATTCCAGCCAACTGCTGCGCAAGAAGAACATGGTGATGGCAAGCGTGCTGTTCCATGTGGGTATCCTGGTGATCTTCTTCGGCCATCTGGTTGGCCTGCTGACGCCGCATGCCCTCTACGAGCCGTTCATGACGCCCGGCACCAAGCAGGTCCTGGCCATCGTTGTTGGCGGCATCGCCGGGGTGGCCTGCCTGATCGGTGGCGCCATGCTCGCCTGGAGGCGTCTGACCGACCCGCGGATCCAGGCCAGCAGCACCTTTGCTGACAACATGATCATCCTGATCCTGGTAGCTCAGGTTGGCCTTGGTCTGGTAACTATCCTGCCTACGCTGGGTCACCTGGATGGAAGCACGATGCTCAAGTTCTCAGCCTGGGCACAAGGCATCTTCACCCTGCAGGGCGGCGTGGCCGACTACATTGCGGACGTGCACTGGATCTACAAGACCCACATCTTCCTGGGCCTGACCATCTTTGTACTGTTCCCGTTCACACGGCTGGTGCACATGCTGAGCGTGCCGGTGGAGTATTTCGGGCGCAAGTACCAGGTGGTGCGCAAGCGCGCTTGATCGGAGGGTAACGTTAGAAATGTCGGATTACGCGTGGCGGGGCCACGCTAATCCGACCTACCAGAGCCCGAAACCCCAAACGTAGGTCGGATTAGACGAAGTCGTAATCCGACATCCAGATCAAAAAGGTGAATGCCATGCAACTCATCCCCGTCGGCGACGCCGAAAAACCCAGAAACCAGTTTCCGCCGGTCTATGTGGGAGAAACCCTGATCGGTGAGGACGACATTGCCCGGGAAATGCAACACCACCCGGCCGAAGAAGTGGTTGATGCCTGGCATGACGCCGCCAGAAGCCTCGTTATCCGCGAACTCCTCCTGCAACAGGCCACGCGCCTGAACCTGGACACCATCGCCGACGAAGAAGACCGCATCGCCTGTGTACTGGAGCAGGAACTCGACGTTCCTGACCCCAGCGAAGAGGACTGCGAACGCTTCTACGCCGCCAACCCCGGCCGCTTCCGCAGCCCGACCCTGATGGCCGTCAGCCACATCCTCCTGGCTGCCGCCCCGGACGACGTCCAGGAACGCATCCGCCAGGAAGAAGCCGGTCGACAACTGCTGTCATCCTTACTTGACGGCCGCGCCCAGTTCGCAGAACTGGCCAAACAGTACTCCGCCTGCGAATCCCGCCACCAGGGCGGCAGCCTCGGCCAGATCAGCAAAGGCCAGACGGTAGAAGAATTCGAGCGCCCGGTGCTGTCCCTGCAGGAAGGCCTCAACCCGGAACTGATCGAAACCCGCTATGGCTGGCACATCGTCCGCGTCGACCAACGCATCGACGGCGAACAGCTGCCATACGAACACGTCAAGCCCCAGATACGGCAATACCTGAACGAAAGCGTCACAAGACGGGCATTCCGGCAATATCTGCAGGTTCTGGCTGCGGAAACCGGCGTGGAAGGTGTAGACCTCGAGCTGCCAGACTCACCACTGATGCAGTAAAGCGGGCACCCGACAACTCTGGAGACTGGCGGGGGACCTCTTTCCAAAACTGTGCGGAGCCAAGGATGGCGGAGCTCAAGCGTCACAGGGACGTGCCGCAAGGAGCGTGTTTTGGAAAGAGGTCCCCCGCCAGGCTATGCACCGGAGCTCAAGCGCCACATGGATGTGCTTGAGCGTGTTTTGGGAAGAAGGGACCCATTGGCCTGTGCTCCCAAGTAAAGAAAAGAGCCGGGCAACAAGGTCCCTTCTTTGAGGCAAGTCAATTACTCAGAAATAACCCGCCATATACCCCCATCGGGGGAGCGATTTTCCCCTCCAGCCACACTAATATAAAACCAGATCTGAAATGCATTATTAATGCAGGGGGAAATATCATGGCACTATTGCAGACTGCCGAAACACGTTACAGCAAACCGGTACTGGTTGCCGTCAACAAACCCGTGGAAGAGGATGACCGCCTGGCCCCGATGCGTGAGCATCCGCTCTTCTCATCACTGGCCGAAGACGACCTGTCAGACCTGATGCAACAGTCCAGGCGCCTGCGTCTTGGCCACCACCAGCTTCTCTACCGCCAGGACATGCCCGCCCATCACTTCTTCTTCGTGGTCTCTGGCCGGCTCCGTCTATACCGCCTCGACGCCTCGGGCATAGACCGCACACTGGACAGTATCGCTCCCGGCGACTGCTTTGCGGAAGTCATGATCTACGCAGACCCGGCCAGATACGCCTGTTACGCCGAAGCACTCAAATCCAGTGAAGTATTGATGATACCCGTCAAGGTCTATCAGGAATTGCTGGAAAGAAAGCCCGAATACACCCAGGCGGCACTGCGCCATTACGCTAAACGTGCCGTGGCCCGCTTTCACGATCTGGAAATCATGACCATCCAGAGCGCCCGGGACCGGCTGATCCGTTACCTGATTGACCTGCTGCCCAGTGGCGGCGAAGAAGGCGGCGAAGTGGAGCTGCCCCTGCCCAAATGCCTGGTGGCGTCGCGGCTTGCCATGCAGCCGGAAACCTTCTCGCGGATCCTGGCAGACCTGAAATCGAACGGCCTGGTCAGGGTTAACCGTAGCCGGTTGTTTATCTCCGACCCCGCTCGGTTGATCCAGATCAGCCAGTAAATGCTTAATGCAGGAAACACTCAATGATCTCCAGCTATAACGATCTGCTCAAAGCCGCCAATGCGGAACCCGATCCCCAGCGCTTCTTGTTCGTGTTCTGTCGTGCCGAGCTCCCGGATGATGCCTCAGCAGCTGAAAAGGCGGCCTTTGCCAACGGAGAGGGTGGCGCCCTGACCCCCGTGGTATGCGTTGACAAATCGCCCGATGAGGTCGGTGATTTCAGCGCCCTTGTTGAAGAGTCACGTGAGACCGGTCAGGACTGGGATGTGGTGTTTGTTGCTGCGATGTCTGGCCGTGGCGGGATGAAACCTTCTTCGGATGAAGCACAGCAACCCCTCACCATGATGGTGGAATCTATCCGCCTGGGCCACGTGGGAAACTATCTCCCACTGGATCAAAAGGGCCAGGCCGTGTCCCTGGGTTAATCCTGCTAAATGATGCATTTGAAGTTTTTGTTTTGTCGACTAGCTTTTACAGGGCAGCCCGTCACCAGTGAGAAATGTCAAATATCCCAATGCGCCAGGCTAATAGTATGCCGCTGTCGCTCGTCTCTTCTCCATGCAGCTGTCCCCAGGGGGTATCGTGACTTTGATTAAGCGTGCAGCCATATCATTTATTACCATGGCTTGCCTCGTCCTGATTCCAGTGACCACGGCCACCGCAGCCGCTCCAAGACACTATGAGCCTGCAGCGGCACGTCAGGTAATCAAAAAGGCTTTCCCCACTGTTAACGATATATCTCCCAGGGAAGATAACCGTGCAATTCAGGAGCTTCGTCGAGGTGACAAGCTTCTGGGATACGCCTACCAGACTCTCGATTTCGTGCAGACGCCCGCCTATTCCGGCAAACCCCTGAACGCCATGGTGGTGCTTGACACCGACGGCGAGATCAAGGGCGCTAAGGTGATACACCACGACGAGCCGATTCTTCTGATCGGCATCCCCGAAATCAAGATGCACGAGTTTACTGACCAGTACGTCGGCCTCAAGGCGGACCAGAGGGTCACGGTGGGCGGCAAATCCTCCGAACGCCGAATTGCCGTGGATGGCCTGTCAGGGGCTACAGTGACGGTGATGGTGATCAACGAAGTCATCATGAAAACTGCTCATCGCATAGGCGCCGAACTGGGGCTGGTTGAAGGTGGAAGCGATTCCCGGCCACCGGTCGCGGAACTCAAGACCAGTGAATTCGAGGAAAAAAGCTGGAAAGAATTGACTGGTGATGGCTCGGTCCGTCGCTTGTTGGTGACCCGGGGCCAGGTGGACGATGCATTCGAGGGCACGGAGGCAGAAGGTATTGACGAGGCCGCTCCGGATGAGCGTAACGAGGCGCTGATCGATCTTTACACCGGCTATCTGAATGTACCCGCTATTGGCAGGAGTCTTCTGGGTGAAAGCCAGTACCAATGGCTGATGTCAGAGCTGAAAGAGGGTGAGCACGCCATCGCAGTGATGGCGAGCGGAGAATACTCCTTCAAGGGCTCTGGTTATGTGCGTGGCGGTATTTTCGACCGCATCCAGGTTCGCCAGTTCGGCGATACCTTCAACTTCCGGGATCTGGACTTCTATCGGCTGAGTGACGTTTATGCCGAAGGCATGCCTGATTTCTCCGAAATGGCGATCTTCATCATTCGTCAGCAATACAATTTCGATCCGGGCACGCCCTGGTCGCTGGAGCTATCCGTCAAGCGCCAGACCGGACCGCTGGACAGCGAGTTTGCCGTATTCCCGCTGGAATATCAGCTGCCGGATCAGTACTACACCCGGCCAGAAATTGAGCTGTCCGAGGAGGAGTGGCTGGAAACACAGCCCATGTGGGTGCAGGTGTGGTATCAGCGCCAGTTCCAGATCATTGTTCTGGGTATTGGTATCGGTGTGCTCATGTTCATTCTGTTCTTCCAGGACTGGCTGGTTAAGAAGCCCAAGGTAACACGCTGGATACGCCATGCATTTCTGACCTATACCCTGTTCTTTATTGGCTGGTATGCCCTGGGGCAACTGTCCATCGTCAACGTACTGACATTCGTTAATAGCCTGATCAGCGGATTCCAGTGGGAGACCTTCCTCGTTGACCCTGTGATATTCATCCTCTGGGCCACGGTCGCTGGTATCGTTTTATTGTGGGGGAGGGCTGTTTACTGTGGCTGGCTCTGCCCCTTCGGTGCGCTGCAGGAACTGGTGAACGAGATCGCACGCAAGCTCAAAGTGCCCCAATACACCGTTCCCTTTGCTATTCACGAGCGCCTGTGGGCCATCAAATACATCGTTCTGCTGGTGCTATTCGGCGTTTCACTGGATTCGCTTGCAACAGCGGAAAAAATGGCTGAAATAGAGCCGTTCAAGACCGCCATCACCTTGCGCTTTGACCGCAGTTGGCCCTTCGTCACTTATGCTCTGCTGCTGATCGCGGTGAATCTTTTCACCCGCAAAGTCTTCTGTCGCTATATGTGCCCTCTGGGGGCGGCGCTGGCGCTCCCCACCAAACTGAGAGTGTTCGACTGGCTGAAGCGGCGCAAAGAATGCGGGCATCCCTGCCGGCTGTGTGAGCATGAATGCGAAGTGCAGGCAATCCATCCCGACGGCACCATCAATTATCAGGAGTGCCACTACTGCCTGGACTGCCAGATGACCTATTTCGATGACCACAAATGCCCACCACTGATTGTAAAACGACGCGGCAAACGCCGTGGCCATAACGCACCCGGCCATCCGGAACAGATTCCGGTCACCCAGGTGACATAACAAAAAAAGCAGTAAACCAAAAATCAATACCGCCATTACCAACAACGGAGTTGGACGCTATGAAAAAGAAAGAAGAGCTTGGTAACACTGCACCGGAAGAGAGCGGTCTTAGTCGCCGTAAATTCCTGGGTGCAACCGCACTGGCAGGCGCCGTAGGCGCCACTGGCCTGGGTGGCGCCGTGATGACCCGGGAGTCATGGGCTGCTGCAGTCAAGGACGCCCAGAACAAGTATCACGTTGCACCCGGCGAGCTGGACGAATACTACGGCTTCTGGAGCGGTGGTCATCAGGGTGAGGTGCGTGTCCTTGGCGTGCCCTCCATGCGTGAGCTGATGCGTATTCCGGTTTTCAACGTGGACTCCGCCACCGGCTGGGGTATCACCAATGAAAGCAAGGAGATCCTTGGCGGCGATCGGCAGTACCTGAATGGTGACTGTCACCACCCCCACATTTCCATGGAAGACGGGCGTTACGACGGCAAATACCTGTTCATCAACGACAAGGCCAACAGCCGCATTGCCCGTATCCGTCTCGACATCATGAAGACGGACAAAATCACACATATCCCGAATGTACAGGCGATTCACGGCCTGCGACTGCAGAAAGTACCGCGCACCAAGTACGTGTTCTGTAACGCAGAATTTGTGATTCCACACCCGAATGATGGCAGCGATTTCAGCCTGGAAAATAGCTACACCATGTTCAGTGCTGTTAATGCAGACACCATGGAAGTGGCCTGGCAGGTGATTGTGGACGGCAACCTGGATAACACCGACGCCGACTACACCGGCAAATATGCCGCTTCCACCTGCTACAACTCTGAAAAAGCGGCAGATCTCGCTGGCACCATGCGCAACGACCGCGACTGGGTTGTGGTGTTCAACGTCGAGCGCATTGAAGCCGCTGTCAAGAACGGTGACTTCAAGACCATTGGTGACTCCGATGTTCCGGTAGTTAACGGGCGTGAAGGCTCGAAACTGACCCGCTACATCCCGGTTCCGAAGAACCCGCATGGTCTGAATACATCACCGGATGGCAAGTATTTCATTGCCAACGGCAAGCTGTCACCGACCTGTTCCATTATCCAGATCGACAAGCTGGATGATGTGTTTGATGACAAGATCGGGCCGCGGGATGCTATCGTAGCCGAGCCGGAGCTGGGCCTCGGCCCCCTGCACACCACCTATGATGGTCGTGGCAACGCCTACACCACCCTGTTCATCGACAGTCAGGTGTGTAAGTGGAACATCGCTGATGCGATCAAGGATTACAACGGTGAGAAGACCAATTACATCCGTCAGAAGCTTGATGTGCACTACCAGCCAGGGCACAACCATGCGTCCCTGACTGAGTCCCGCGATGCGGACGGCAAGTGGCTGGTGGTTCTGTCCAAGTTCTCCAAGGATCGCTTCCTGCCAGTGGGGCCACTACACCCTGAAAATGATCAGCTGATTGACATTTCCGGTGAGGAGATGAAGCTGGTTCACGATGGTCCGGCGTTTGCGGAGCCACACGACTGTATCCTGATTCGTCGTGACCAGATCAAGACCAAGAAGATCTACGACCGTGATGATCCGTTGTTCGCCACTGCTCGTGCCCAGGCTGAGAAGGACGGGGTCACTCTGGAGGCTTCCAATGAGGTGATCCGTGACGGCAACAAGGTGCGTGTTTACATGACCTCTGTGGCGCCGCAGTTCGGGACTACGGAGTTCCGAGTCAAGGAGGGCGACGAAGTTACGGTGTATGTGACCAATCTGGATTCCATTGAGGATGTGTCTCATGGGTTCGTTATGGTGAACCATGGTGTGAGCATGGAGATCAGTCCGCAACAGACGTCATCGGTGACCTTTACGGCGGGTAAGCCGGGGGTTTACTGGTACTACTGCAGTTGGTTCTGTCATGCGCTGCACATGGAGATGGGTGGTCGCATGTTGGTGGAGAAGGCCTGACCTTCTTTTGCCTGATCCTGGGCTGGGGCTCCTTCGGGAGTCCCGGCTTTCAGGCTTGGGAGAAGCAATCCAAGAGGAAAGCCCTTTCCAAAACACGCTCAAGCCCGTCCATGGGGCGCTTGAGCTCCGCCATCCATGGCTCCGCACAGTTTTGGAAAGGGCTTTCCTCTCGGCTTGCCAAACTTGGAAGCAGGCCGCTGTCTGTTTCACCTTTGTGAGATGTATTGATGCAAGAATTCATGCGTTATGGGGTGGCCCTGACAGTCGCCTTGTTATCGCTGACCGCTCATGCGGACCTGCAAAAACAGCTTGATGCACTGGAACCCGGTGCTGTCTTTGAGCTTCCCCCTGAGAAAGTTTCGTCGCTGGATTTTCGCGTGCCTGGTGTGACGGTGTCCTGTCATGCCGATACGGTAATCGACGGCGGTGGTGAGGGTAATGCGATCGATATCCTGGCGGAGGAGGTGTCGTTTTCCGGTTGCCGGGTGCGCAACTGGGGTGGCGATCTGAATGAGCTGGATGCGGGGATTTTTGTGGCGCCGGAGGCTCGGGGTGCTGTTATCGAGAATAACCGTTTGCAGGGGCCGGCGTTCGGGGTGTGGCTGGATGCGACGAAGGATGTAACGGTCCGCAATAACGAAGTACGCGGGGATGCGTCCATCCGGTCGCAGGATCGGGGGAACGGAATTCATATGTTCAACACCACCGGGGCGTTGATTGAGGGGAATGACATCAGTCAGACCCGGGACGGTATCTATATCGAGACGGCCAACAATAACGAGCTCCGCAACAACCTGATCACGGATCTGCGCTATGGCATTCATTACATGTACTCGATGCATAACGTGCTTGAAGGCAATGTTACCCGGGGAACCCGAACCGGGTATGCGCTGATGCAGAGCAAGTATCTGAAGGTGATCAACAACCGCTCAGAGAATGATGAGAATTACGGCATTCTGATGAATTTCATTACCAACTCCGAACTCCGGGGCAACGTGGTGACTGGTGTATCCCAGGGGCAGACCGCCGGGGCTGTTATTTCCGGTGCTGAGGGTAAGGCGGTGTTTATCTATAACTCGCTGTACAACACCTTCGAGAACAATGTGTTCCGGGACAGCAATATCGGTATCCATCTGACGGCAGGGTCGGAAGAAAACGAGGTGTTCAGCAATGCGTTCGTGAACAACCAGCGCCAGGTAAAGTATGTGGCAACCCGCACCCAGGAGTGGTCGAAGGAGGGACGGGGCAATTACTGGAGTGATTATCTGGGGTGGGACCGTAATCAGGATGGCATCGGCGATGTGGCCTATGAACCCAATGACAATGTGGACCGGTTGCTGTGGACCTATCCGGAAGCCAAGGTGCTGATGTATAGCCCTGCGGTGGACACCCTGCGCTGGGTGCAGGACGCGTTTCCTGTGGTCAAAGCCGCCGGCGTCAGCGATTCCCACCCGCTGATGAGTCTGCCCGAACCTATACAACCGGAGTCCTGATGAGCTGTTTCCGTCTTGAGAATGTGAGTTATCGGTACGATAAGGCACTGGTACTGAATGGGGTTGATCTGCGTCTGGAATCCGGCGAGATTCTGGGACTGTTTGGCCACAACGGTGCCGGTAAAACCACCACTATCAAACTGATTCTGGGGCTGATGACGCCGTCCCAGGGCAGGGTGTCTGTACTCGGCGGTGAGGCAGGCGATCCCCATGTCACTCAACACATTGGCTACCTGCCAGAGAACGTGATGTTTTACCCACAGCTGACCGGGCGGGAGATCCTGAATCACTTTGCCCGCCTGAAGGGCGCGCCGTTGAGGCAGGTGCCTGAGCTGCTGGAGCAGGTGGGTCTCGGCGATGCCATGAATGCGCGGGTTAAAACCTACTCCAAAGGCATGCGCCAACGCCTTGGGCTGGCGCAGGCACTTCTGGGCAAGCCGAAACTGCTGATGCTGGATGAGCCCACGGTGGGGCTGGACCCGGTGGCCACGGCCGACCTTTACCGGTTGTTGCGTAAACTGCGGGATGAAGGCACGGGTATTGTGCTTTGTTCCCATGTTTTGCCGGGCGTGGAACCCTACATCGACCGTGCGGCGATTCTCACCGATGGTGCCTTGAAGGCCGTGGGTGACCTGTCTGCGCTGCGCCGGCAGGCGAACATGCCGGTGACTCTGTCCATCGAACCGGCCAATGGTACGCCAGCACTGGAGAAAGCCATTGCCGGTGCTTCAGCGAGCAATGGCCTGATGATCAGGAAAGATAACGGACGCCTGCAGGTGGACGTACGGCCATCTGAAAAAATGGCCCTGATCCAGGCCCTGCTGAATTCCGGTGAGGTACAGGATCTGGGCATCCATCAGCCCACACTGGAGGATGTGTACGTCCACTTCATCGGCTCCGGTGGCCTTGCTCACCGTGGAGGTGCCCAGTGAACAGCATCTGGACCATCGCCCGCAAGGAACTCAGTGACAGCCTGCGTAACCGCTGGTTGATTGCCATAGCGCTGGTATTTGCCGTGCTGGCGCTGGGCATTGCCTGGTTTGGAGCAGCGGCATCGGGGCAGGTGGGTTATGCCTCCACGCCGGCAACGATCGCCAGCCTTGCCAGCCTGGGCATATTCCTGATCCCCCTGATCGCGCTGTTGCTGGCCTATGACGCCATCGTCGGTGAGGAAGAAGGCGGCACGCTGCTTCTGTTAATGACCTACCCCCTGAGCCGTGGCCAGCTGCTGTTCGGTAAGTTCCTCGGTCATGGCCTGACACTGGCGTTTGCAACCCTGATCGGCTTCGGTGTTGCCGGCATTGCCATCGCCTTGCTGGTGGAAGACGTGGCTGTTGGCGCCCTGGCCGCCGCCATGTCCCGCTTTATCGTTTCCACCATTCTGCTTGGTTGGGGGTTCATTGCGCTGGCCTACATGATCAGCGTGCGGGTCAGCGAAAAGCCTGTTGCGGCCGGCCTGGCCCTGGGTATCTGGTTTTTCTTTGTGCTGGTTTTCGACCTGATGCTGTTGGGGATCCTGGTGGCCAGTGAAGGCAAACTCAGCCCCGAGCTGCTGCCCTGGCTGCTGATGCTCAACCCCACCGACATCTACCGCCTGCTCAACATCGTCGCATTCGGCGAGGGTGCCCAGCTAAGCGGCGTTCTGAGCCTCGGCGCAGATCTGCCCATTGGCGCGGCAGGCCTGTGGTTCGCCCTGGTGCTCTGGTTTGTTATTCCCCTTGCTGCTGCCTGGGCCCTGTTCCGTAGCCGCCGAATCTGACATGGAGATATTCATGCGTACTGTTGATTTCAAAGCTTTGTCTACCGCGGTCGTGCTCGCCGTGTTCCTGGCCGGTTGCTCCGAGTCACAAGAGCAGGTCACCGAAAAGCCCGACCCGGTCCATATCGAATCCGGCGACGAGTGCCACGTCTGCGGCATGGCCATCACCCGTTTCCCGGGCCCGAAAGGCGAAGCCATAACCGCCAGAGAGCAGCAGGTGAACAAATTCTGTTCAACCCGCGACATGTTCTCCTGGGCACTGCAGCCCGAAAACGCAAAGCGTGAGCACACCCTCTACGTTCACGACATGGCCCAGACCGACTGGGAGCACCCGGACGATACCGCCCTGATCGATGCCCGGGAAGCTTTCTTTGTGGTGGGATCCAAGCGCACCGGAGCCATGGGTCCAACCCTGGCCTCGTTCGCTGCCGAAGAGGCCGCCAGGGAGTTTGCGATGAACTATGGCGGCCAGGTGCTGAGCTATAACAACGTCACCATGGACCACCTGAACGTTGGTGGTCCATCGGGAGAGATGGATGGAATGCCCGAGATGCATGAGCCGGAAGGTTCAGAAACTGAGCATTCCATGGACCACTGATTTCATCGCTGGCATCACGTACCAGGATGGGAATCAGTGTTCGTCATGAGTGCCCGCGATGATGTTATGGATCTCCTCAATGGCGTGGACATAACGAACGTAGTTGCCGACAAATTTGCGCCCGTCTGGAACTGATTCGGCGTTGGCATCTTGAATGGTCTCCCGAAACTGCTTCACTACAAAGTTGGTGACATTCTCACCCAGTTTTTGTGCCAAGGCATCCACATTACCTTCGGCTAGTGCTCTGTCGGCAGCTTTGGCTGCTGCTGAAGCACTGCCTGCCGGCTTTAACCCGGTGTAGGGCGCACCTTCAGTTTCCCGGTGCAAGCGCACGAGCGTCTCGAAGAAGTACTTGTCAGCCAGTTTCCGGGCCTGGGGACTTTCCCCTCGAACCTCCAGAGTATCGTTGAACGCGGCAGTGAGATCTTTTTCATTGGTGGGGGCTATCCATTTCATGACCGGTTTAAGGGACTGTTCGTTCAATGCGGTCCTGGCATCTTCGATAACAGGACCGTCCAGAGAGTCGCAGTGGGCAAAGCTGGCGGAACTCCAGAGCAGGCTCCCGCTGATCATTGCAAGTGTGGCGATTCGTTTGGTTTTGCCGAATGATTTCATGACTATCCTCTCGGTATTCTCAGGAAGTGTTTGGCAGCCCGGGAAAAGCCCGGAGGCTGCCGGTTGCCAATCCACTATGTCCGAAAGGGGGAGTCCTGGCGTTCGGATACAGGAATACGAACGTTTGGATGTGTCGCCGAACGCCGATTAGCTGTTTTTACGGAGTGTGCGGCGATACTGCGAAGGCGTTTTGCCGTTTGTTTTACGGAAAAGAGTGTTAAAGACCGACTTAGAATTAAACCCGGATTCGTACATGATATCCGTGATGGTTCCTGTGTCTGCAGGATCTGCCAGACGTTGCCGCGCATGTTCGATTCGATACCCGTTCACGAACTCGTAAAAGTTATTGCCCATCTGTTGATTGAGGAATTGCGACAGTTCCCGGGGCGAAAGCTCTGCCTGGCGGGCCAGCCGATCTACGGTAAGGTTCGAGTACAGGTAGGGTTGGTGCTCTTTCATGAGCCGTTCTATTCGGCTGGCCAGAGACTCTGAAGACGGGTCTGAAGTGCTGACTGCAGAGCTTGTTCCGGTATTCATCAAAGACTGACCAATACCGGCAAAGACGGCGGGCTGCCGAAATGCCAGCACCGACATTGGAAGCAGGACTGCGACACTGACCATCGTTGTGGCAATGGTCAGCGATTGATGGCTGCCCGTTACCCGCATCACATGGGCAAGAAGGCAGTAAACAAGACTGAGTGACCAGGCTGCTCCGTAGGCAAAAAGTAAATTCCGGAGCCATGCCAACTCCTTGTTGCCGAGGTCCGAGAAAATATTCCGCAGTTCGACACCAAAATGCGAAATTCTCTTTAGTGTTGCAGCCAAGTACCCGATTACGATGCCGTGAAGGACAATTGCCAGGACAATAGAGTTCATGACGCCTGGGTAGTGGCTGTCCGACAACATCCTTACCTGGGCTTCCTCGGGAAGGCTGTAGTAACCCATCGCGAATACCACAGCAGCGAACGGAACCGGGAGGAAATGGACCAGGTGTCGCAACCTCAACCGGAAATCACGATACATGACCGATTGAGCGTACAAGAAAATAGCTCCGGGCTGCAGCATTCCCAGGATGGTGCCGGTAAAGGCGGTATCCGGGTATCTGGAGGCAAGGCCGGTGGTGTGTAGAAATACCTCAAATAAAGTGCCCACCATGCCGGCAAGCATCAGCGCCAGGAGCTGCCGGGGTAGACGTCGCGCCTTCAGCGGCGCGATGCAAAGCAGAATCAGGAACAGGAACTGGGAGATGACGCCGAACAGAATGAGTTGGGGCAGTGTCAGGAACACAATGGCATCAGTGTGTGAGAATCATCAACCACCGGTCATATTCATAAACCGAAGAATCTGGACATCCCCGTTAGTGGAAAAGTGATGCTTCTCCGGCTTCAGGTCCATTGCATTGATGATGGTTTCCCGAAGCTTGTCGTCCGTCACCGGATTGCCACGCAGAACACGACGCAGATCCACCGAATGCTCATTGCCAAGACAGAGCAGTAGCCGGCCCTCAACGGTAACCCGGACCCGGTTGCAGGTGGAGCAGAAATTGTGGGAATGGGGGGAAATAAAGCCAACCCGCGTACGACTGCCAGGCATCCGGTAATAGCGGGCAGGGCCACCGGAGTCCTCAGTGGCGGGCACCAGTTCATGGTGCTGACGGATGATGTCCCGCACTTCTTCGCTGGTACACAGGGCCAGGCCACGATCGTGCTCGGAGATCTCGCCCAGGGGCATTTCCTCAATGAAGCTGATGTCTACCTGCTTCTTTCTGGCAAACTCTATCAGCTCCGGAATTTCCTCATCGTTGCGGCCCTTCATCACCACCGTATTGAGCTTGATGCCCCGAAAACCGGCCTCACGGGCGGCATCGATGCCATCCAGCACCTGGCTGAGCCTGCCGGTGCGGGTAATGTTGTGGAATTTCTCTGCGTCCAGGGAATCGAGGCTGATGTTCAGGCGATGCATTCCGGCTTTGCGCAGGGGCTCAGCCATGGTGGTCAGCTGGCTGCCATTGGTCGTCATGGCAAAGTCGCGCAGCCCGTAGCTGCCGATTTCCTTGACCAACTCGAGGATGTCTTTGCGCACCAGAGGCTCACCACCGGTGAGGCGGATTTTTTCAGTGCCCAGAGCCACGAAGTTACGGGCCACGCGGGCGATCTCCTCCAGGGTCAGCACCTGCTGGCGAGGGAGGAAAGTCATATCCTCGGCCATGCAGTAGACACAGCGGAAATCGCAGCGGTCAGTAACGGACAGGCGCACGTAGTTGACGGTACGGCCAAATCGGTCTGTCAGCTTGGCGTGGGGCATGTGAATCGTTCCTGTCCTTTACTGTGTGGACTCTCGCCAATAAGCATAGAGCATAGGCTGATTATGGCAAATCAGCCCTGCAAATCCGATACCCCCGCGGGAGTATCCCTTGCTAGCTTCCGCCATCGATGCGGCTGAAAAGCAGAGTGTTTTCTGTCTGTATGTGGGCTTTCAGGTCATCACGGAACGATTCAAGCCCCTGATAGAGGCGCTGCCAGCTTCTGCAGGCACCTTCTGGCAGGGTCAGACCATTGGTAATGCGCTCCAGTTCCTCCAGCGCGGTGCCGTGATCTTCGTGTTCATGCCGCATCACGGACACAGGGCCACTGGCCATGGCGCCCATTCCCCGGGCAATCATGGGGAAAAGGATCTGCTCCTCTTTCGCCATATGAGTCTCGAGCTCTTCAGCCATCTGCGCAAGGTGGGCCGAAAGGCCGGCCGGGCAGGCGGTATGGCCGCCGTGGACCCGTTCTACCCGTTCGGACAGCTGGATCAGTTCCGGCAACTGCTCCCGGTGGGTGTCGTGGTAACGGGTCAGGATATGTTCGATCAGTTCTTCGTTGGATGCCTGGGTCATAGTTTCAGCAATTGTCATGACAGCACTCCTTGGTTTGGGTTGCGCAGAGCGGCCATCCCTGGCCGGGGCTCTGCTGAATCAGGCGCTGAGCTCGCTGGCTGCGCCTTGCTCGTCAGTTTCGAGGACAACCGGCTCCAGATCCGGGAAGAAGACCCCCTTCACTACCTGCCAGGCCACTGCCAGGGCGCCGACGATAAAGACCACGTCGCCGATGGTTCTGACCCAGCGCAGGGTTTGCAGGATATCGCTCTGCATGAAGGCTTCACTACGTGCGTACCACAGCCCTTCGCTGGCGCTGGCCACGAACTGGATGATGCCGACGGGCAGCAGGCTGGTGAACAGCATCAGTACCAGGCCAATGTTCAGCCACCAGAAGCCTACTTTCATCAGCCGCTCGTCAAAGACGATGCGTGGGCGGATGTAGCGCAGAATCAGCAGGGCGAAGCCCAGGGCCAGGAATCCGTAGACGCCAAAGAGAGCTGCGTGGGCGTGGGTGGGCGTGGTGTTCAGGCCCTGGATGTAATACAGCGCGATCGGTGGGTTGATCATGAACCCGAGAACGCCTGCCCCCAGCATGTTCCAGAAAGCCACAGCCACGAAGAAGGTCAGCGGCCAGCGGATGTTTTCCATCCACGGTGCGCGGGACTTCAAACGCCAGTTTTCCCAGGCTTCGTAGCCGAGTACAACTAGTGGCACTACTTCCAGGGCGCTGAAGGTAGCACCCACTGCCATCACCGGTGTGGTGGTGCCGGAGAAGTACAGGTGGTGGAAGGTTCCCGGTACACCACCGAGCATGAACAGGCTGGCAGAGGCCAGGCTGGCGGATGTCGCCACGGTGCGGGACACCAGGCCCATGCTGCAGAAGATGAATGCCAGGGCTGCGGTGGCGAACACTTCAAAGAAGCCTTCTACCCACAGGTGGACAATCCACCAGCGCCAGTACTCCATGATGGAGATGTGAGTGCGCTCGCCGTAGAAGAAGCCGGCGCCGTAGAACAGGCCGATGGCGACCACAGAAGCGGTCAGCAGGGCCAGCAGGTTCTTGTCACCGGGCTGGCGCAGGGCGGGAACAATGCCGCGTAGCATCAGTACCAGCCAGAACACGATGCCGAGGAATTTGCCAATCTGCCAGAGGCGCCCAAGGTCCACATACTCATAACCCTGGTGGCCCAGCATGAAGCTGAGGTTGGCTGGCATGATCTGAGCGATAGCCAGGAAGTTGCCGATGAATGAGCCGGCAACCACAACCACCAGGGCCCAGAACAGCACGTCGACACCCAGTTTCTGGAATTTCGGGTCCTTGCCGCCATTGATGATGGGAGCGAGGAACAGGCCGGCGGCCAGGAAGCCGGTGGCGATCCAGAACATGGCGGCCTGAATATGCCAGGTGCGCATCAGGGAGTAGGGGAACCATTCGGAGGTGTTGATACCGTAGAAGCTCTGGCCTTCCACCGTGTAATGCGCAGTAAAGCCGCCGAGCATCACCTGGAAGGTGAACAGGCCAACGACCAGTACCAGGTATTTGCCCAATGACTTCTGGGAACGCGTAAGCCCAACGGCGCTCAGCGGATCCTTGAGCGGGGCTTGCGGCTCCTCATCTTCTTTGCGCAGGAAGGCCCAGGCCCAGATCAGACCACCTACGCCGGCAATCAGCAGCACCACACTGATTAACGACCAGACCACATTCTCCGCGCTTGGCTTGTTGTCGATCAGTGGCTCGTGTGGCCAGTTATTGGTGTAGGTAACGTCGCTGTCTGGCCGTTCTGTGGCGGCGGCCCACGCGGTCCAGAAGAAGAACTCGGTCATCCGCTCGCGGCGCTCGGCGCTGGGCAGGGTGTTTTCCTTCATGGCGTAGTTTGAGCGGGTAGACTGCAGCTCGGGCGCATCACTGAACAGCCGGCTGTAGTAGTCAGCGGTTTCGGCAATGGCAGCGGTCCTGCGTTCGGACAGGTGCAGGGTGCCGGTAGCGTCCTCGTAGGTATTGGTGCGGTACTCGGTCTTCAGGTCGTACTGCAGGGCGTTCTGCTGCTGCCCGCTGAGGCTGTGCCAGTCCTGCCCGTATTCTTCCTGAGCAGCGATTTCCAACCAGGTTTCCAGTTCCCGGTGCAACCAGTCGGCCGTCCAGTCCGGTGCCTGGTAGGCCCCGTGGCCCCAGATGGAGCCAAGCTGCATGCCGCCGACGGACTGCCAGGCAGTCTGGCCGTCGAGGATGCTTTCCTCGGTCATCAGGGTGTCGCCGTTGGCAGACACCACCTGGTCAGGAATGGGAGGCGCGGCGCGGTAGACTTCCGCGCCGAAATAGCCCAGTAACGTGAAGGTAACCCCCACGATGGCAATCAACAGAAACCATAGACGACGGTATTTGGCCATGGTCAGCTCCTCTCTGGTTTAAAGATGTACGTATAATACATCTATAAAAATAAAAAGTAACGGGGTTGCACCATTTTCTGAGAGGTAACCATGGAGTGGTATTCATCATGATGGTTGCGGTAAAAAAAAGCTGCCATGAAGGTTCTTAATCAGGCTGTTGAAATTGTGATCAATCGGGAATATATTAAAGATGTATATTAAATAATTTATTGGAGGGAAGGTGATGGAGAAGCTGCTCGGATTCTCGAATGGTGCTCTGCTGGCTTCGACAGTTGGATTGCTGGCCACGATTCTGCTCGCTTACCCGTTTGCCAGTGCGTTGCCTATGGCGGGGCAGATTGTAGCTCACATCGGAACACTGATATTTGCAACCGGGATCAAGATTTCCTACATCTCCAGGCTGGTGTCACTGAAGCAACTGGGAAGACCCGTGCACTGATTACAGGTAGAATAGCGACAGGTATTGCTGTCGTCTGTGAGAGAATATGCCAATGATTTCTTGGTCCGGAAGAACTGGTTTCAGACTCCTTGCGTATACAAGTATCGCATTGGCCGCTATAGGTGTTGTGTTGCCACTGGTGCCGACGACACCGTTTGTTCTGCTTGCCGCCTGGTCGGCAAGCAAGGGGTCGCCCGTTTTTGCCGCCTGGCTGGAAAACCATCAGTTTTTTGGCCCGGCAATCGAGAACTGGCGTGACAGGCGCGCCATTCCTGTAAAAGCAAAGTGGCTTGCCTGCGGAATGCTTTGCGTGAGTTGGGCTGCACTGTTCATGGGCGGTGCGGCCACAGTGGTTCTGGTAGCGACAGGTCTGATGTTTCTTGGCCTCGCCTGTTATCTCTTAACGCGTGCCTCGTGTTGACGAGGCATCTGAAGTATCTGGAGTTGATGAATGCATATCACCCGTTACACCGATTACTCACTGCGAGTTCTGATCTACCTGGCAGTGCAGGGTGACGAACTGGCAACAATTCAGGAAATCGCGGACAGTTACGATATTTCCAAGAACCATTTGATGAAAGTGGTTCATCAGCTCAACAAGAAAGGCTATATCGAGACGGTTCGTGGCAAGAAGGGCGGTATGCGATTGCAGATGGCGCCCGCAGATATCAACGTTGGCATTCTCGTGCGGGAAACCGAGCAGGATCTCAATATCGTTGAATGCTTTTCCTCGAAGAATGCCTGCCGGATTACCCCTGTTTGTGGGTTGAAGTCCATGCTCGGCGAAGCACTTACAGCTTTTCTGGAAACGCTGGACAAGTATACCCTGGCTGATGTAATTCAGGACCAGCATAGGCCACAACTGCTCAGATTGTTGCAGATCGCGTAACGTCCCGCTGCAGCCGGCCGCAAAATGCGGCCGGCTGCAGCGGGAACAAAAACTTACAGTTTTGAGACATCTTTGGTTACTCTCTCCCTGCCTGGTCCAGTAACATAAACTGAAAAGCCCTGGTCACTACTACATAACAAAAAGGTGGGTTTTGCGGCTGTCCATGTTTCTAATGCTGCTTCTGTGTCTGGTACAGGGGGTAGCTTTCGCGAGTACCGGAATAATAGATCCTCGTCCTGTGATTCTGGACGAGGACAGCGAACGTGTGGATATCTCGCGTCATTTGTCATTCTATGAGGATGTTTCGAGCGCCTATCGCATCGAAGATATCCTGGCCGATTGGCCAGCAATTGCCTCCGTTAAAAAGCCGGACGAAGCTTACAATTTTGGCTTCACTGACTCCACCTACTGGTTTCACACCCGAATTGAGAACCGTCGCAACCCCAACGAGCGCTGGGTAATAGAAGGGCTTTATCCGATCATTGACCGGATGGACGTGTTCTTCCTCAGGGAAGATGGTCGCATTGAGCATCAGAAGGCCGGCGACACGGTTCCCTTCTCCACCCGCGGACGTACCCACCACAATATAAACTTCGCGTTTGATCTCGGGGTAGGCGAAGCCACCGATGTGTTTTTCCGCGTTCGCACGTCCGGTGCGATTCAGATGCAACTGATATTGTGGGAAAACGAAGCTTTCAGCAGGGCAGACCATCAGGAGCGTTTCGTCCTGGGTATCTATTATGGCCTGCTTTTCTGTATGGCAGCTTTCAACCTGCTGATCTTTTTCTCGATACGTGACAGGAACTATCTATGGTACGTGTCTTACATTGTCTTCTACGGGCTGCTCCAGTTTACGCTCAACGGACTTGCATTTGAGCATCTGTGGCCCGACTCCACCTGGTGGAATAACCGCGCGGTATCTTTTTTCATTGCCATGGGGATGTTCAGTATTCTTGGCTTTTCCAAGTCGTTTCTTGCCCTGAAGGTAAATGCCCCACAGTTGGAGCGGATATTCCTGGGCTTTATGATGTTCTTCCCGTTTATGGCGCTGGCTTCCCTGTTCTGGCCCGATTACGGCCCGGTCATACGGGTGAACACCTTCATGGCGTCAGTGTCAGTACTCTTTATTCTGGTTGCCGGCGCTATATGTCTCTACCGGAATTTCAAGCCCGCCCGCTATTTCATGATTGCCTGGTCTGCGCTCCTGGCCGGAATGATTCTGTATACCCTGAAAACCTTTGGTCTGATACCTGCCAACTTTATTACCGAGTACGGCATCCAGATTGGTTCGGCCTTCGAGGTTATTCTGCTGTCGCTGGCACTGGCTGACCGGATGAGGCTGCTGATGCTGGAAAACCAGCAGATCCAGGAAGAAATGACACATCGCCTGGAGCAACGGGTAGTGGAGAGGACATCAGAGCTGGAAGTAGCCAATCGGCAACTGGAGGCACTCAGTTCAACCGATGGGTTGACAGGGGTTTTCAATCGACGCTATTTCGATGAGAAGTTGTCCGAAGAGAGTGTACGCTGCAGTCGCGGTGGGCCACTCTCGTTGCTCATGATTGATGTCGACCGGTTCAAGCCACTCAATGATTCCCTCGGACACCAGGCCGGTGACGCCTGCCTCAAAGCGGTGGCCAATGCCGTCTCGGGCTCGGTGAATCGCCGGGCGGACGTTGTTGCCCGCTACGGCGGGGAAGAGTTTGTGGTTATTCTGCCCGATACGGATCTGGCGGGAGCAAGGACGATGGCCGAGCGGATCCGTACAGGAATCTGCGATAGGCTCGGTTTCACCTGGAATGGTCAGGCGGTTCCAGTGTCCGTCAGCGTGGGTGTCTCGACGGTACCGGCCGGACAGCGGGTTGAACCCGATGACCTGATTGGTGCCGCAGACGCGGCCCTGTATGACGCCAAGGAGGGTGGGCGAAATACGGTCAGGTACAGGGACTGCGCCGGCCATGGTGCCGGCATGCAGCCCCCGCCCCATCAGGGCTGAGCGCCGGCACTGCTGAATTCCGGCAAGAGGCGGCTCCGCATCCGGTCCGGCAGTGAATACCCGATGATCCGCTTCAGAACGGTTGAATACTGTCTGGCAAAGGTGCCCGTGTTATAGGGTATGCCATGCTTCCTGCACACTGCCTGCACCTGTTCCGAGATCTCCGGGTACCGGTGTGCCGGCAGGTCGGGGAAGATATGGTGTTCTACCTGATAGCTCAGGTGACCACTCAGCACGTGCATCCACTTGCCACCGGTAAAGTTGCTCGAGCCGGTCAGCTGGCGCAGATACCAGTGTCCCTTGCTCTCTCCCTCGCATTCTTCCTCGGAAAAGGTTTCCGCATCCTGGGTAAAGTGACCGCAGAAGATCACCGTAGATGACCACAGGTTACGGATCAGATTGGCGCCAATATTGCCGGCCAACACCACAGGTGCCACCGGGAAGGTCACCAGCGGGAAAAACACATAGTCCTTGAAGGCCTGGCGACCGCCCTTCCGGAAGAAGTCCTTCAGGAACGGGATTTTCTCCCGCACTGAAATCTCCCGGCGACGGATTCGCTCGGACTCCAGCTCATGCAGACCCACGCCCCACTGGAAAAATACGCTCAGCAGCACATAGTTGATGAACTGCAGGCTGTGGGCAGGCTTCCACTTGTCGTCGTCGCTCAGCCGCAGCAGGGCGTAGCCGTAATCCCGGTCCTTGCCGATGATGTTGGTGTAGGTGTGATGCTCGTAGTTGTGAGTGCGGCGCCAGGAGTCGCCAGTGCACACGGTATCCCACTCGTAGGTCTGGGAATGGAGGGATGGATCGTTCATCCAGTCGTATTGGCCGTGCATGACGTTATGGCCGATTTCCATGTTTTCGATGATCTTGGAAAGGCCCAGCGCCGTGGTGGCCGCGATAAATACCGGAGGAATAAAGCCGAAGGGCATCAGCACCCGGCCGCCTACTTCCAGGGAACGGTGCAGCCGCACGATCCTGCGGATGTAACGGGCATCCCGCTCGCCAAGGTCGGCGATCACCTGATCGCGGATGGTGTCCAGATCCTGTTCAAGTTCTTTCAACTGTGTTTCGTTCATCGTCTTCATGGTTTACTCCTTGCAGAGCCGTCAGTGCGGCCCTGCGAATAGTGGGTTCAGGCGTTGTAGTCAAGGCCAGTCAGATATCGATAGACACCGGCCCGCTTGGAACAGACACACAAAGCTGAATGGTTTCCTCTCCTGGTCCGGACGCCTTTCCGGTCAGGCGATTGACGACTGTGCCGCTGGTTTTCCGGCAGCTGCACTGATGGCAGATTCCCATACGGCAGCCATACCGTGGCGACAGCTTCGCCGCTTCGGCAATCTCCAGCAGAACCGCGTCGCCCTCGGAAGAGACGTCCAGGTTGCTACGTTCGAAGTGCACCGCGCCGCCCAGGGTGTCGGTATCCAGACTCGCTGCCGGTACCGAGAAGAAAGTGCTGTGAATGCGATCTTCGGTGATGCCCCGGCGATACAGCAGGTCGTTTGCCAGGTCCATAAGCCCTTTGGGCCCGCAGAGGTAACATCGCCTTGCTGGTAACCCGGGCACCTCATCCAGGTGCAGGTCGCTGAGAAACTGCGGGGTTTCTGTTTCACTGGTGGCATATACCTTCAGCGTAAACGCCGGCCAACGCTCGGCCAGAGCATGCAGTTTTTCTGCCGCAATCACGTCTGCCTGGGTGCGTACGAAATACAGCAGGGTAACCGGTGCCCGGTAATCTGATGCCGCCATGGTTTCAAGCTGGCTCAGTACCGGCGTGATACCGCTGCCGCCGGCAATGTACAGGGCCGGTTCCTGAGGGGCGGGAACGCGGAAATCACCGAATGCCTCACCCAGGCCGATTACCGTGTCCGGTTCCAGGTGGTCGTGCATCCAGTTTGTCACCAGCCCGCCGGGCAGACGCTTGATCGTCAGGGTGACAGTGCCATCGGTGCGCCATTGAATTGGTGAGCTGGACAGGCTGAATGTGCGATTGCGGCGTATGCCGTCAATATCAATACAGATATTGACGTGCTGGCCTGCCTCGAATCCCTGCCAGCGCTTTGCGGGCGCCAGCACGAAAGTCTTTGTGTCTGCGGTTTCGTTGTAGATCGCAGTCACCCTGGCGGGTGTGTATTGTTGCACCCACATTGGGTTGATGCGCTCCAGCAGGGGGTCAAAAAAGGCAGCCGGGTCATCCCGGTTAAAAAGCTGCCTGCCCAGCCAGTGCAGGGTGGATGACTTTTCCAGTACAGATATCATGGTTGCTCTCCTTTGTACTGATGTGTACAAGTGTTCACTAATGTGTACGACTGTACACACAGAGAGATGGGGCAGCAATCAGACGAATAACATTGTCCTATAATGACAAGTCCGGGTTATTTTTGATTCGCGGATGTGTACACTTGTTGACTTGTTGATAACAGGCGAGCTGTACCGGGGCTATGGCAGATAAACAACGACGCAAGCCGGGTGAAACCCGTGAAAAGCTGATGAACGCGGCACTGGCCCTGGTGGGCAAGGGCAGACACTTTGCCAGTCTGGGCATACGGGAGGTCACCCGGCAGGCCGGTGTGGTGCCCACCTCGTTCTACAGGCATTTCCGCAATATGGATGACCTGGGTCTGCAACTGGTGGATGAGCTGGGGCTGGTGTTGCGAAAAATGATGCGTGAAGCCCGCGCCAACGTGCTACAGGCAGACAAACTGATTGATGAGTCGGTGGGCATTTTTATCGCCCATGCCCGCAATAACCGCAGCTTCTTCATGTTCATGGCCCAGGGGCTGGCGGGAGAAAGCCGGGCAGTTCAGGAAGGCATTCGCAGTGAGATGCGCTATTTTGCCAGCGAGCTTGCCAACGACCTGCGGCGACTGAAGCTCGCCGATCACCTCAGCGATGCCGATCTGGACATGACCTGTGACCTGGTGGTGCGCAGCGTGGCCTTCAGTCTCACGGACATTCTTGTGATTTCACCAGAAGACGAATACCAGGAAGAGCAGGTGAGGAAGCGCACTGCACGCTTCCTGCAACTGATATTTGTCGGCGCAGCCAACTGGAAAAGCCACCCCGATTAACCCGGATTAGCGGGTTGTCAGGTTTTGGGGGTTGTTTTCCTGCGGGTTGCCCGGCGTACCCGGGTGGCGGGCTTTCCCTTGGTGGCGGCACCAGGCTTCACGGGTGGAGGCAGTACCAGGCTTTCAAGTTCATCCAGCGCCTCGCCGGTATAGACCGCAAGTTTCTGCATGCTGGGCAGGGTATCGCGGCAGCCGGTAAAGCCGAAGTTCAGAGATCCTGCGTAACTCAGGCAGGTAATGTTAAGTGCGCCACCGTGTGCAATCAGCGACACCGGATACATGGCTTCCAGGCGTGCCCCCTCGTAATAGAGAGTTTCCTCTGGCCCCGGTACGTTGGAGATGGTGACATTAAAGACCGGGCGCATACGCCCGCCCATGCCCGACATCAGCTGAAGTATGTAAGGTGACATCAGCAGCATGGTGTATTGAGTCAATGCCTTGCGGGGCAGTTTCTGCAGGTGTTGTTTGGCCCGGCGTGTGGACTGCTTGATGTTCTGTAAACGGGTGAGAGGGTCGGCTTCATCCGTTGCCAGTGAGGCGATCATGAAGCTGATCTGGGTGCCCGTGCCCTGGTCATCCGACGGTCGGATATTAACCGGAATACCGGCTGTCAGTGGGGTGTCCGGCAAGCCGTCCTGTTCCAGAAGAAAACGACGCAGCGCGGTGCCGCACAGGTACAGTACGATATCGTTCAGGGAGCCGTTCGTGGCATGGGAGACCTGCTTGATCCGTTCCAGTTGGTAATGCTGGGTGGCAAAACGGCGCTGACCGGTCACCCGGTGATTGAGCGGCGACAGGGGGCCAGCGAAGGGTGCGGTAAGCCCGTCTTCAGGATGCCTGGCCGAGTGGATCAGCCTGGTCATGGCGTCCCACAGGCGTGGTGCGAGATCCGCCTGAAGCTTCAGTGCGTCCTTCGCCTGGGCCAATGCCGCAGTGACACTGGCTTCTTCGTCGGTTTTGCTGCCACGGGTGCGTTCCGGTCGCACCGACCAGGGTGGCAACATGTTGATTTCGTTTGGGTCTTTGCTCAGTACACGCTGCATCAAACGGACGCCGCTAATGCCGTCAATCATTGAGTGGTGCATCTTGGTATAGAGGGCGAAGCGGTTATTCTCCAGGCCCTCGATGACGTGGCATTCCCACAGAGGACGGGCGAAGTCCAATGGATTGGAGTGCAGCCGGGATATCAGGATGCCCAGCTCCCGCTCGCTACCAGGTCGGGGCAGTGCCGAATGGCGCACGTGGTAATCCAGATCCAGCTTCTTGTCGACCTTCCAGGATGGTGCGACAAGGCGCCCAAGAAAGCCGGAAAACGCCAGCTTGTAACACCAGGGTGGTGCAACATCGGCATCTGCTTTCATGCGGGCAAGCATGTCTCTGAGGAAGGTCTCCGGTGCGTCTTCCGGTAGCGAAAAAATCTGCAGGTTGCCAACATGCATTGGCGTATCTTCTGACTCTACCGCCAGCCAGGATGCGTCCAGTGTTCCCAGGCGTTTCATTACTCGTCCTCTTCCATTTTGAGCTGCCAAACTGCGCGTCGTTGACTGCGTTTGGATTCGCATAGTTATTGATCGCAAGTATACGCAACAACAGGGCTAATCACACGATGGACGAAGAGAAAGGTTTCACTTTTTTGCATCATGCACCATCATCGGATGGAGGCGCCGGGATTACATCTTTTTGCGAATCGGGATTCACTCCTTTCTTTTCGCTTGTGCTATTTTCTTTAGCTGGCTAACGTCATTAAAATAACAATTCGTGGAGGCACTGTGGAGTCCAGTCCCTTGATTTCCGCAGGGTTACCGATCGCCCTGTTCATTATCATGATCGGTATTGGAATGACCCTGACAGTCCGGGATTTCCGCCAGGTGGCTGTCTACCCCAAAGGCATGATTGTGGGGACGGTTGCCCAGATCCTGCTGATGCCGCTGATAGCCTTCGCGCTGGCCTCCATGCTGGGTCTCTCCCCCGCCATCGCCGTGGGCCTTGTGATCATCGCCGCCTGCCCGGGTGGCACCACCTCCAACCTGTTTGTGTTACTGGCACGGGGAAACATTGCCCTGTCGATTGTGCTGACAGTGACAGCCAGTCTCATCACTATTGTCACCCTCCCTCTGCTGACCAATTACGCCCTGCAGGTTTATGCCGGCACGGAAGAGTCCATCACCCTGCCAGTAGGGCGGACCGTGGGAATGCTGATTGGCATTGTGCTGTTCCCGGTTGCCGTTGGCATGGTCTTTCGTATCCGCGCGCCGGAGCTGTCCCGCCGCGCCGAAAGTGCGGTGAGTGTGTTTGGGGGCGTGGTTCTGGCGCTGCTGGTGGTCGGCCTGATCTGGGGAGTGCGTGATCAGATATGGGACCTGCTTCGCCAGGCTGGCCCGGCGACGCTTCTGCTGAACCTGTCCGGTATCTTCCTGGGGCTTCTGACGGGCCGCGTGGCCGGCTTGACCCAGCGTGAATCCATTGCGGTTGCCGTGGAACTCGGCATCAAGAACAGCACCATCGCGCTGCTGGTAACCCTGACGCTGCTGGAATCCAGCGCCATGTCTATTCCCGCCGCTGTTTACGGGGTATTGATGTTTCCCATCGGCTTTTTGCTGGCGGCTTACGGACGGAAGATCATTCCGGCCCCAATTATCGCAAAACCTGCGTTATGAATTTTCTCAACGGAATAACCCTGCTGCTGGTCTATCAGCTGATAGGCGAAGTCACCGTTCGTCTCCTGGCTGTTCCCATCCCCGGGCCTGTTCTGGGAATGGTTATGTTGTTTCTGACCCTGATGATCCGGGGCTATACGCCGGAACCGTTGCAGAATGCCTCAACCGCTCTGCTCAGTCACCTGTCGTTGCTGTTTGTGCCAGCCGGTGTCGGCATGATGGCGCATTTTGGCCGTATTGCAGACGAATGGCTGCCGATTACCCTGGCACTGTTTTTATCCACAATTATAACCATGGTCGCAACCGCTGGCATTATGCAGGTAACCTCCCGGTGGTTTGCCCGGCCTGAACAAGGGGGAGGGCAGGCGGATGAATGAGCCGGCTATCCGGGATATCTGGGTATACCTTTCCGCCTCACCATTACTGGGGCTGACCATAACGCTGGTGGCCTATGGCCTGGCTTATCGTCTGTACCTGAAGTCCAATTCCAGCCCGCTGGCCAATCCGGTGGTGACTTCCGTCGTTATGCTGATAGCTCTGTTAATGGTCACGGGTACTTCTTACGATGAATATTTTGAGGGCGGCCAGTTTGTTCACTTCCTGCTGGGGCCCGCCACCGTGGCGCTGGCGGTACCTCTCTATGAGCAGTTTTCGCGGTTGCGGGAACTCTGGCTGCCGGTGACCATTTCGCTGGTATGCGGGGTGGTAATTGCCGCAGGAAGCTCTATTGGTCTGGCCTGGTTGCTGGGTGGCTCCACGGAAATCCAGATGTCACTGGCGCCAAAATCTGCAACCGCACCTGTCGCCATGGGTATCTCGGAAACCATCGGCGGCATACCCTCTCTGACGGCCGTTCTGGTGGTCGCAACCGGTATCACGGGTGCAGTGCTCGGCACCAAGCTGTTTGAATGGATGCGTATCACTGATGACAGCGTCAAAGGGATCGCCATGGGCGTGGCCGCTCACGGAATAGGCACGGCGCGGGCGTTCCAGGTAAGTTCGCAGATGGGGGCTTTTTCCGGATTGGCGATGGCACTGTCGGCGTTTGCGACAGCCATAATTGTACCCTGGCTAGTGGATCTGGTCGGAATATAGCAGAACGGCACCCTCGGCCCGGCACCAAAGTGCCATTCTGTTAGTCGGAAACTGCCATACAAAAGTCCGTTGGTCTTGTATCCAATGGAGATGACAGTCACCGGGAGCAGGGGCAGCGTAGTGGTACTCTCAACGTGTAGGAAAGTGGCAAAATCATGGGGTGTGGTGTTCTCCGGGCTGGCAGCGGCCAGCGCTTGTCCGGCGGCAAAGGCTCAGGATGACCCCAGTGCTGCAGAAGTCGTCATCGAAGTGACCTCGCCTCGGCTGGTGCGGGATCTTTACGATACGCCCGCAGCCGTTTCCGTCACCGATACCCCGGATATTCAGGAAGGCCAGCAGCGGCTGCAACTGGATGAATCCCTGAACACTGTACCCGGCCTGTTTTTCCAGAACCGCTACAACTTTGCCCAGAACCTGCGCCTGTCCACCCGCGGCTTCGGCGCCCGTGCGCCGTTTGGTATCCGTGGCATCCGAATCCAGGTGGATGGTATTCCCTACACCCTGCCGGACGGGCAGTCCCAGATTGACGCGGTGGACCTGGATTCAGCCCAGCGTATTGAGGTCATACGCGGGCCATCGTCGGTCCAGTATGGCAATGCTGCCGGCGGCGTGATTGATATAACCACCGCGAGGGGGAGTGATCAGCCCCCAGGGTCACGGCTGCGCCAGGACGTGGGGAGCGACGACTACTACAAGACCACCGTTCAGGCCAACGGGAGCCGGGAAGCGACCAGCGGCATCGCGACCATGTCGTGGTTGAACTATCACGGATACCGGGACCAGAGCGAGGTTGAAAAGGGCCTTTTCAATGGTCGCCTCTCCCATCAGTGGGAGCACGGACAAAGGCTGACGGCTACTTTCAACGCCCTGCACACGCCGAAAGCGGAAGACCCCGCCGGCCTGACGGCCGCGCAGGTAGAGGAAGATCGCAGTCAGGCTACCCCTAATGCCGAAAGGCTGGACTCGGGGCAGGAAGTCGATCAGCAGACACTGGGGCTGTTATACGAAACCCCTTCGCTTGGTGACGGTGATCTGACCGTCAGCACCTTTTTTACACGTCGTGATTTCGCCCAGCAGCTACCGTTTCCCGGCCCCAGCGGGATTGCCTATGATCGCCAGTTCTACGGCATCAGTTCTGGTTATCAGCAGGGCAGTGAAGTGGCCGGACGCCAGCTGACCTGGATGGTGGGCGCGGATCTTCACCGCCAGGTTGATGAGCGACGTCGCTATCTCGTGCTCTTTGACGGTGTAAAACGGTTGATTCAGGAAGAAGACCAGAAAGGCACCACTGCCGCCGTATTTGCCCAGGGCGACCTGGCGATAACCGACCGCCTCAATTTTTCCCTCGGAACCCGGTTTGACCGCCTTCGGCTGTCGGTAGATGACGATTTCCTCGGCGATGGTGACGATTCCGGTAGCCGGACCTATGACGAGTTCAGCGGTTTTGCTGGTGTCAGCTACCGATTGGCCCCGCGCCAGCAGGTTTATGCGACGATTGGTACCGCTTTTGAATCCCCTACCTTCACGGAATTTGCCAGGCGTGACGGCACCGGCGGCCTGAACCCGGACATTGAGCCGCAACGGGCCCTCAACAGGGAAATCGGCATCCGTGGTGGTTTCGGACAGGGGGGCAGCTATGACCTGGCATTTTTTTCGATCCGGGTGGATGATGAGATTCTGCCGGAGGAGATTGATGACCGCACATTCTTTGAGAATGCCGGCAGGACCCGGCGTAACGGTGTCGAGCTGGGGGTCGGCTGGGACATCTCCTATGCCTGGCGGATAACCAGTGCCCTTACCCTGGCGGATTACACCCTTGAGGATTTCGAGGACGAGCAGGGCAACGATGCTGATGGTAACCGCCTGCCAGGATTGCCCCGGGAACAATGGGTAACCGAGGTGGAATGGAGAGGTGCGGGTCAGCGTTTTGCTGCACTTGAATGGCAGTATGTGGGCGATCTCTATGCCGAAAACAGCAACCAGACAAAAGTCAGCGACTACTGGCTGCTGGGCGCCCGGGCAGGTGACACCGTTCACCTGGGTAGCCAGAGCCTGAACCTGTATGCCGGTGTCCGCAATCTTCTGGATGAGGACTATTTCAGCAATATCCGGATAAATGCCAACGCAGACCGGCCGGTGGAAGAGCGTGGCTACTTCGAGCCGGCACCAGGAAGAACTTTTTATGCCGGCCTGGAATGGGTATTCTGAGAGCTGATAACAACACGAAACTCAGGATATTCATAACCATGCAAACCAAGTTTCTTCTCGAAGAAAGCCAGATGCCGAAGTACTGGTATAACCTGCAGGCGGATTTCCCCGAGCCGCTGCCAGCGGTCTTGCACCCCGGAACGCAGCAGCCGGTGGGACCGTCGGACCTTGAGCCGCTGTTTCCCATGTCACTCATTGAACAGGAAGTGACCACAGAGCGGGAAGTCGAAATTCCGGAACCTGTGCGTGATGTCTATAAACTCTGGCGGCCGGCACCGTTATATCGTGCTCACGGTCTGGAGAAGGCCCTTGGTACGCCGGCGAAAATCTTCTACAAGTACGAAGGGGTGAGCCCGGCGGGCAGTCACAAGCCCAATACTGCTATTCCCCAGGCGTTCTACAACCGTGAAGCGGGCATTCGCACCCTCACCACGGAAACCGGGGCGGGCCAGTGGGGCACCTCCCTGTCGTTCGCCGGTTCCCTGTTCGATATGGACGTGACCGTGTTTCAGGTTCGGGTTTCCTACAATCAGAAGCCCTATCGCCGTGCGGTGATGGAAACCTACGGTGCGAAATGCGTAGCCTCGCCCTCAGAGCTGACGGAGTTCGGGCGCAAGGTACTGGCGGAGAATCCGGATCACACCGGCAGCCTTGGGATTGCCATTTCCGAGGCGGTTGAACTGGCCGTGCAGGACCCCAACACCAAATACGCTCTGGGCTCTGTACTGAACCATGTCCTGCTGCATCAAAGCATCATTGGCCTGGAATCCATGCAGCAGATGGAAATGGCGGATTGCTGGCCCGATGTCATTGTTGGCTGTACCGGTGGTGGCTCCAATTTTGCCGGCATCGCATTCCCGTTTATGGGCCATGCGCTGCGCGGTGGCCAGAAATCCCGGATTGTTGCAGTTGAGCCATCAGCCTGCCCGACACTGACCCGTGGTAAATACGCCTACGATTACGGCGATACCGCGCATATGACGCCGCTCACCAAGATGCACACCCTGGGTTCTGACTTTACCCCGCCGGGTTTCCACGCCGGCGGTCTGCGCTACCACGGTATGGCGCCCATGGTGTCCCACGCCAAAGAACTGGGGCTGTTTGAAGCGGTGTCTTACACCCAGCGCGAATGTTTCGAGGCCGGCGTGCTGTTTGCCCGCAACGAGGGCATCGTGCCCGCACCGGAAGCCAATCACGCGGTCAAGGGAGCCATCGACGAAGCGCTGCGCTGCAAGAGGGAGGGCAAGGAAGAAGTAATCCTGTTCAACCTCTGTGGCCATGGCCATTTCGATATGGCGGCTTACACCTCGTATTTCGCCGGTGACCTGAGTGACTACGAATACGACGAGCAGGAACTGGCCATGGCGCTGTCAGGATTGCCATCGGTTTCGGGTTGATCAGAGGCTGATGAGGAGTGGCCTCGCGGTCACTCCTCATCCAGGTCTTTCGGCGGGCAGTGGGCTTCGTCCACTACCAGGCCGTCATCCACACTCTCCAGATGTACATCGAACCCCCATAGCCGATGCACATGGCGCAGCACCTCATCCGTGTCGTCGCCCAGTGGCACCCGGTCTACCGGGATGTGACGCAGGGTCAGCGACCGGTCACCCCTGACATCCACATTCCAGACCTGGATATTGGGTTCGCGATAGCTCAGGTTGTATTGCCGTGCCAGCTTCTCACGAAGGATGCGATAACCAGGATCGTCATGGATCGCGGTGATCCGGTAAACGTCTTCCTGGTCGTCATTCTGGATGGCGAACAGCTTGAGATCCCGCATTACCTTGGGCGACAGGAACTGCTGGATGAAACTTTCATCCTTGAAGTTTTTCATGGCGAAATGCAGGGTTTCCAGCCAGTCCGAACCGGCAAAGTCCGGGAACCACTGACGGTCTTCGTCGGTTGGATTTTCACAGATCCGCCGCAGGTCTGTGAAGATCGAGAACCCCAGCGTGTAGGGGTTGATGCCTGAATACCAGGGGCTGTCAAAGGGTGGCTGGTAAACCACCGCTGTATGGCTCTGCAGGAATTCCATCATAAAGCCATCGTTGACCAGACCCTTGTCATACATCCGGTGTAGCAGGGTGTAGTGCCAGAAGGTGGCCCAGCCTTCGTTCATCACCTGGGTCTGGCGCTGCGGGTAGAAATACTGGGCCAGCTTGCGCACGATACGGATGATTTCCCGCTGCCAGGTCTGCAGCAGTGGCGCATTCTTTTCAATGAAGTAGAGAATGTTCTCCTGGGGCTCTTCCGGATAACGCTGTTTGCGTTTTACCGGGTCTTCGTCCTCGCCCATCTTCGGAATTGTCCGCCACAGGTCATTCATCCTTCGCTGCTGGTATTCCTCCCGCTCTTTCTGCCGGCGAGCCTCTTCCGCTGCCGAGATGGGCGCAGGGCGCTTGTAACGGTCAACACCATAGTTCATCAGGGCATGGCAGGAATCCAGGATCTCTTCCACCGCGTCCACGCCATAGCGCTCCTCGCATTCGGCCACGTAGTGTCGGGCAAATACCAGGTAGTCAATAATGGCGCTCGCGTCGGTCCAGGTGCGGAACAGGTAGTTACCCTTGAAGAACGAGTTGTGACCGTAGGAGGCGTGGGCAATCACCAGTGCCTGCATTGGCAGAGTGTTCTCTTCCATCAGGTAGGCAATGCAGGGGTTGGAGTTGATCACGATCTCGTACGCCAGCCCCATCTGGCCCCGCTGGTACCCCTTGGAAGTAGACAGGAACTGCTTGCCGAACGACCAGTGATGGTAACCAACGGGCATGCCGACCGAACTGTAAGCGTCCATCATCTGCTCGGCACTGATGACTTCCACCTGATTGGGGTAGGTGTCGAGCCCGAACTCTGCGGCGCACTTGGCGATTTCCTCGTCGTACTTTTCAATCAGCGGGAAGGTCCACTCCGAACTGGTGGAAATGGGTTCCCGGGTTCTCGGCTCGTTGGGTCTGTCGATGATGTCGGTCATGCGGCTTTCCTCTCGAACAACTGGCGGAAGACCGGATAGATCTCACCGGGATCGGATATCTGCTGCAGCGCGAAACTCTGGGGGAACCGCTCCTGAATCTTCTCGTATTCGTACCACAACATCTGGTGATCCTGGGGCGTGATTTCCACATAGGCGTAGTACTGCACCAACGGCAGAATGCTGTCGGCCAGCAATTTGCTGCAAATGGGGGAGTCATCGTTCCAGTTGTCGCCGTCCGAGGCCTGGGCCGCGTAGATGTTCCATTCCGCGGGGGAATAGCGGGACTCAATGATCTTGTGCATCAGCTTGAGGGCGCTGGAAACGATAGTGCCCCCGGTTTCGCGGGAGTAGAAGAACTCTTCCTCATCCACTTCCTTGGCGCTGGTGTGGTGGCGGATGAACACCACTTCAATTTTTTTGTAGTTCTTTTTGAGGAACAGGTACAGCAGGATAAAGAAGCGTTTGGCGATGTCCTTGTGCATCTGGGTCATGGACCCGGATACGTCCATCAGGCAGAACATGACAGCACTGGTTGCCGGTTGGGGCTTCTTGATGTGCTGGCGATAACGCAGGTCGATCTCGTCAATAAACGGAATGCGACGAACGTTGGCCTTCAGTTCTGCGATTTCTTCTTCCAGGGCCTTGATCTGGTCTTCATGGCTGAAGGCAGCATCCAGATCCGCCGGCGCACTCTTCAGCGCGGCGAGCTCTTCCTCCATCCGGCGGATCTTCTTGCGGCGAGCGCCACTGAGCCCAAGACGGCGGGCATGGGCGCCTCTCAACGAGCGCACCACATCCAGTTTGGCCGGCACGCCGTCGGTGGAAAAACCGGAGCGAACATACTTGAACGCTTCGGTATCCTTAAGCTTCTTGCGGGCAAGGTTGGGCAGTTCCAGATCGTCGAACAGGAAGTCCAGGAACTCTTCCTGGGTGATCTGGAAGGCAAACTCATCCATGCCTTCACCATCCGGACTGGCCTGGCCCTGCCCCTGGCCTTTACCACCGCCACCCGGGGGCTTGGGGACGGTATCGCCGGTCACGAACTCCTTGTTCCCGGGATGGACCATTTCCCGTTTGCCGCCCTGGCCATGGTGGAAGATGGGCTCATCAGTATCCCGCGAAGGGATGCTGACGTTCTCACCGCGCTCAATGTCGGTGATTGAGCGCCGGTGAACCGCATCCGCCACTGCCTTTTTGATATGTTGGCGGTAGCGGCGCAGGAACCGCTCGCGATTCACTGCGCTCTTGTTTTTTCCGTTCAGTCGCCGGTCGACTACGTGGGTCATACCCATAGCGTTACTCCAGTTCAGCGCACGTTTTCAGCACCTGAGTGGCTGACTTAATGAGACTTACGAACCCTCAGGTACCACTCTGCAAGGAGGCGGACCTGTTTTTCCGTGTAGCCTCGATCGACCATACGCTCGACGAACTGCTTGTGCTTGTTCTGATCCTCCTGGCTGGCCTTCGGATTGAAGGAGATGACCGGCAACAGGTCTTCGGTATTGGAGAACATCTTCTTCTCAATCACACTGCGCAGCTTCTCGTAGCTGAGCCAGGAGGGGTTGCGGCCCTGGTTGTTCGCCCGCGCCCGCAGCACGAAATTGACCACTTCGTTGCGGAAGTCTTTCGGGTTACTGATGCCAGCGGGCTTCTCGATTTTCTCCAGTTCGTCGTTAATGGCTGAGCGGTCGAGAATCTCCCCGGTTTCCGGGTCGCGGTACTCCTGGTCCTGAATCCAGAAATCGGCGTAGGTGACATAGCGATCGAACAGGTTCTGGCCATACTCGCTGTAGCTCTCCAGATACGCTGTCTGGATTTCCTTACCGATGAACTCCACATAATGGGGTGCCAGGAACTCCTTGATGAACCGCAGGTAGCGGTCCTGGGTTTCCGCCTGGAACTGCTCCTGTTCTATCTGTTTTTCCAGTACGTACAGCAGGTGGACAGGGTTCGCAGCCACTTCAGTGGTGTCAAAGTTGAAGACCTTGGACAGGATCTTGAAGGCAAAACGGGTCGACAGTCCGTCCATGCCTTCGTTTACCCCGGCTGCATCCCGGTATTCCTGGATCGATTTGGCCTTGGGGTCTGTATCCTTGATGTTCTGGCCGTCATACACCCGCATCTTCGAGAAGATGCTGGAGTTTTCCGGCTCCTTGATGCGCGACAGAATGGAGAACTGTGCCAGCATATCCAGGGTGTCCGGGGCGCAGGGGGCGCCGGACAGGGAGCTGTCCCGCAGCAGTTTGCGATAGATATCAATCTCTTCGGTAACGCGCACGCAGTAGGGCACCTTGACGATGTAGACACGATCGAGGAACGCCTCATTATGCTTGTTATTCCGGAAGGTCTGCCACTCCGATTCGTTGGAGTGAGCCAGGATAATGCCGTCGAACGGCACCGAGCCCATGCCTTCGGTGGTGTTGTAGTTGCCTTCCTGGGTAGCGGTCAGCAGCGGGTGCAGAACCTTGATGGGGGCCTTGAACATCTCCACGAATTCCATCAGGCCCTGGTTGGCCTTGCACAGGCCGCCGCTGAAGCTGTAGGCGTCCGGGTCATCCTGGGAGTAATCCTCCAGCATGCGGATATTCACCTTGCCCACCAGTGCGGAAATGTCCTGATTGTTGTCATCCCCCGGTTCGGTCTTGGAAACACCGACCTGGTCCAGAACCGATGGATATTTCTTCACCACCCGGAACTGGCTGATGTCGCCACCATACTCATGCAGGCGTTTCACCGCCCAGGGTGACATGATGGATTTGAGGTAGCGGGGAGGAATGCCATATTCCTCTTCCAGGATGCCGGCGTCTTCCGCCGGGTCGAACAGGCCCAGTGGGGACTCGTTCACCGGAGAGCCCTTGATGGCGTAGAAGGGCACTTTCTGCATCAGAGATTTGAGCTTTTCAGCCAGTGAGGACTTACCGCCGCCAACGGGACCAAGCAGGTAAAGGATCTGTTTTTTCTCCTCCAGGCCCTGGGCGGCATGGCGGAAGAAGGAGACGATGTTTTCCACGGCCTCTTCCATGCCATAGAACTCGGAGAATTCCGGGTAACGCTTGATCACCTTATTGGAAAAGATTCGGGAGAGCCGGGAGTCACGGGATGTGTCGATATGCTCCGGTTCGCCGATTGCCAATAACATCCTTTCTGCGGCTGTGGCATAGGCCGCCGGGTCCTTTTTGCAGATCTCCAGGTATTCCTCAAGGGAGTATTCTTCCTCCTGAGTTGATTCATACCGGTCTTTGAAGTGCTGCATGATGCTCATAGATGGCCCCTCGCTTGCTCTCTTACCGTTTAAAGACAGCTTTCAATTCACGCAATATCCCCGTTGCTGTTGGATCCGCCGCTCCGGACGGTTTATATGGTTATGGGTGGAAGTATAGGAAGCACCAGACCGAATTACGCTAGTGCGTTTATTGCGGTCTGGTTACTTTGAGCTTAGTTCAAGCTTCCGGACTTGGACAGCGGTAGAAAGGTTAAGGTTCATTAAATTGTGTATCAGCGTTTCCTGAGCCGAAACACGCTTTCGGTCGCTCCGGCAAGGCCCTTGCGCTTGGTAAAGGGGTGATCCTTGGCGAGGGTATTGGTAAGGATGTGTTCTATTTCGTAATCGGCGGAGTACAGTTCCCGGACTTCGTCGTCGCTGACATTGAAGGGCGGGCCCTTGATCTCAGTGTCGTAGTCCAGCGTGATCAGCAGAATTCGTGTGCCGTCCGGAATGATCGCCGTGAGGTGATCCACATAGTCCTTGCGCATGTGGGGTGGCAGCGCAATCAGGGCAGCGCGGTCGTAGACCAGCCGTACGTGTTGCAGATCTTCCGGTACCAGCTGGAAGAAGTCGCCACACCAGAGTTCGAGGTTGTCATGTTTGAAGGTGATGAAGGGCTCTCCGGGATGAACACTGGCCTTTTCGCCACCTTCTTCGAAGAAGTCCTTGCAGGCAATCTCGCTCAGTTCCACACCGATGACCGGGTGGCCGCGGTCGTGAAGCCACCACATGTCGTGGGCTTTACCGCACAGAGGGACGAAGACGGCACCGACGCCATTGCCGGCGAGTTCTGGCCAGTGGTCGTGGAGGTACTGGTTCACGGTGCCTTCGTGAAAGCCGATTTCTTTTTTGGCCCAGCGCTCGTGCCAGAATTCGTGTTCCATGTGTGTTCCCCTTTTTTCGCCGGTTGGAGGTTTTGTTCAGTCTAACTTAATCTTGGGGGCTGATGGTTGACCAAAAACATCACGAATAGGGATGGACTAATGAAAGCCGTATTTCTGGATGCAGACACACTTGGTAGCGATGTGGACCTTTCGCCCATTGAGGCAGTGACCGGTGAGTTGGCCAGGCACCCGCGAACGTCTCCCGAGCAGGTGCAGGAGCGTATAAAGGGATTTGATACGGTGCTGGTGAACAAGGTGGTGTTGTCGCGGGAGCATTTTGAGGCATGCCCGGAGCTGAAGACCATTGCGGTGGTGGCCACGGGGTTGAACAACATTGATCAGGAGGCTGCCAGGGATCATGGCATCAAGGTGATGAATGTGACCAACTACGGCCGTTCCACCGTGGCGCAGCACACCATGGCATTGATGCTGGCGCTGGCCACGCGCCTGCTGGATTACGACCGGGATGTGCGGGCCGGGCGCTGGGGGCAGAGTTCGATGTTCTGCCTGATGGATCATCCGATCATGGAGCTGGAAGGGCGAACCTTGGGAATTGTCGGTTATGGCGACCTGGGGCAGGGCGTTGTTGAGCGTGCAAAGGCATTTGGGATGAATATCCTGCTCGGTGCGCGACCCGGCCAGGCGACCGGAGAGGTGGACGGTTATCCACGGATTCCCATGGATGAACTGCTGCCCAGAGTGGATGTGCTGTCACTCCACTGTCTGCTGACCGACGAGACCCGCAACCTGATTGGCGCCCGCGAACTGAAGATGATGAAAAAGGAGGCGCTGCTGATCAACACCAGCCGTGGTGGGCTGGTGGATGAACAAGCTTTGGCCGACGCCCTGCGGGCGGGGACGATTAGCGGTGCCGGTTTTGATGTGCTGACGGAAGAGCCGCCACGCAACGGTAACCCGCTGCTGGCGGACGATATTCCCAATTTGATTGTGACGCCGCATTCGGCCTGGGCGAGCCGGGAGGCTCGGCAGAGGATTGTGCAAATCACCGCGGAGAACCTGGCACAGTAACCCTGAAGCTGGCTTTCTCATCCTGGCCACTTCCAGCGGTAACAAGTGTTTACCTGATGTAACTATTAACGCCAGGATTCCTTGTGTCTGTTGGTTCATATTCATCACTAACAGAATGTTAATGATCTATTTCTGGTATTGGTATCGACGTGCCCTCCAGGACCAGATTTGGGACACATTGGTGCTGACGTGCCTGCATTCTGTTCAGTGCCGACAGGCAGATAGCCAATTACCGCTGAGACCTTCCCAAGAAGAGATTGCCTAAAATATGAAGCCCTCACTGCGTCAAAATCGCGTGCTTGTATGCCTGTTTTTTTTATTCTGTGCTGCCGGGATAAGCGTCCCGGCGATCGGAGCACCGCCGCCTGATGGCGTATATTCATTCGCTGGGGCCACGGACAATGGCGATGGTACGTTCACCACTGCCGACGAGTTTTTTCTAATATCGACGGATGACCCACAAGGAATCCAGGCGGATGGCTATGGAGCCTTTATCAATGATGCGACAGCGCGGAGTGTGTCAGGGACTGCTTATATTGAAGTGAAGGTAGCGGGTGGTGGGAGTTTTCAGATTACTGGCGCAGTTCTGGGCGAGTATTCTGGAAGTGCCACCCCGGACGGCAACGATTTTTACAATGTACGCCTGGTTGGCTATCGGAACGGTCTGGAGGTTGCCTCAACTGGCTTACACGACAGTTCCGGTGTCTATCAAACAGCCTACCCATTGGATTACAGTGCCTTCTCAGGCACGACCATCGATACAGTGAGAGGTTATTACTCCTGGCTGGGGTCTTCGAATGCGATTCTGACCTACACCAATCTGGAGAGCATGACGGTTGTCGCGGCCACGGTAACTGAGCCCCCTTCCTACGAAAATGGTACGCCGCTGGTAGGGAGCATCGACCTTTCAGGTGGGGTTCTTTCTGTCGACCTGGATAAAGACGGGACCGCTTACTATGTCATCGTTGCAGATGGGGACGGGGTGCCGAGTGCCACTCAGGTAAAGTCAGGTCAGAACTCGGCGGGATCCGCCGCGCTTATAAGTGGCAGCTTTAGCACAGTGGGTACCACAGGCAGTGAGGCATTCAGCGGATTGGCACCAGGCACGGCTTATGATCTGTACGCAGTGGCCGAAGATCTTGAAAGTCCTGCCAATCTTCAAAGCGCGCCAACGAAGGTAGACTTTTCCACCGCCTCGCCGGACAGCGATGGCAGCTTGACGGCCAGTGCTTCGGTAGTGGAGCCAGTGGCTCTTGCCACGACGGCGGATACAGTTGGCGAGGCCGTTGATGTCTTCGATTTCACTCTCACCGATGGCGGCACCAGCGACGGCCTGGCCATGAACGTCTCACAGGTGACCGTCAACGTCTCCGGAACCAGCACGGATACAGAACGCTCCAATATTACCTGGCGGCTTAACGGGCCGGATGCCAGCAACGTGACCGGTACCTATAACGCGGCCACTAATACGATCACCTTCTCTTCGCTGGCTGTTTCTGTTGCAAATGGTGGCAACGAAACCTACACCGTCAACGCCTACTACAACGACAACACCAACCTGACCGAAGACCATGCGATCGTCCTGTCGGTGGATGGCGATACCGACCTGACGGTGGGTGGCTCCGGTACCCAGATGGGGGCTACCTCTGCCGTTAGTAATGGCTCGGGCACGACCGTTGATGTGGTGGCCTCGCAGCTGGCGTTTACCACCCAGCCTTCAGGCTCGGTGTCCGGCAGTGCCTTGATCACCCAGCCTGTGGTGACCGCCCAGGATGGATTCGGCAATACCGATATCGATTTCACCGAAACCGTCGCCCTGACGGAAGCTAGCGCCGGATCACTGACAAACAACACCCAGGCAGCAGCCAGCGGTGTTGCGACGTTTACTGGGCTTACCTACACCGCCACAGCGGATCAGGAGAGCTTTACCCTGACGGCAAATGACCAGGATGGCGTTGGTAGTAATCTGTCGACAGCAGATGCCAATGCGGTGACTACCGATGTGGTGGCCACCAAGCTGATCTTTGATACTCAGCCCGCACCCGCCACAGTCTCCAGTGGCGTGGCTACAGCGTTTTCCACAGTTCCAGTGGTCACGGCCGTTGACGGCAATAACCTCCCGGATACCGGCTACTCAACTGACATAACGCTTGCGGAAGTCAACGGCGCCGGCACCGCCAGCCTGACGGCAACGGGCGACACTGATGGCAACGGCGCTACCGTCTCGCTGACGCCCGTTTCAGGCACTGCGACCTTTACGGACCTGCAGGCCGTTTACACGGCGTCTGGTTCGAGCAATGAAACCTTCAACTTACGGGCCTCGTCTGGTGGGTTGTCTACTGCTGACAGCACCGAGTTAACCGCCAGCGTGACCCCCACCATCCGCAGCGTCTCCGTTCCGTCCAATGGTACGTATGTGGCCGGGCAGAATCTGGATTTCACGGTTAATGCCAGCCAGCCGATGACCGTGAACACGGTGGGTGGCACTCCACGTCTTTCCCTCACGGTGGGCGGCTCGGTCGTCTACGCCAGTTATGTTTCCGGTAGCGGCACCAGCGCCCTGACATTCCGGTACACCCTTCAGGCGGGCGACCTTGATGCGGATGGCATCGGCGTCAATGCCCTGGAAACCAATGGCGGAACCCTGCGAGATGGCTCCGGTAACGACCTGGATACAACACTGAATTCAGTAGGGAGTACCAGTTCAGTTCTGGTGGATGCAGTGAACCCAACCGTCAGCAGTGTCTCTGTGCCGTCAAACGACCGGTATGTCGCAGGCGAGAGCCTGGACTTCACCGTTAATGCGAGCGAGAACGTGACGGTTAATACCGCCGGCGGAACACCCCAAATTCCTCTGTCAGTAGGCAGTACCACCCGTTATGCCAGCTATATCAGTGGCAGTGGAACCTCCGCCCTGGCCTTCCGATACACCGTGCAGGCGGGAGATGAAGATGCAGACGGCGTGGTCGTCTCTGCGGCGGTCGATCCGAATGGCGGCACGCTACAAGACGGTGCGGGCAATGACCTGGCGACCACCTTGAACTCGGTGGGCAGCACCAATGACGTCCTCGTGGATGCGGTGACACCGGCCGGCTACTCGGTAAGCATGGACGATGGCATGCTGAACGCGTCCGAATCGGTCTCTGCCAGCTTCACCTTTGCCGGTGCTGAGATCGAGACCGACTACAGCTATACCGTATCCAGCAGCGGGGGTGGTACACCGGTGACGGGTAGCGGCACGATTGCCAGTGCCAGCGACCAGATTACCGGCCTTGACCTGTCAGGTCTCGGTGACGGCGCCCTGACACTGACCCTGATCCTGACCGATGCCGCCGGCAATAGTGGTACTGCGGCGACGGACACGGCAATGCTGGATGCCACTGTTCCCAGTGGTCACAGCGTCAGCTTCGATGACGGAACCCTGAACAGCACCGAATCCGGTTCCGCCAGTTTTACCTTTGCAAGCGCTGAGGCGGGTGCGGATTACAGCTACACCATTTCCAGCAGCGGTGGTGGTACACCGGTCACTGGCACAGGCACGATTGCCAGCGCCACTGACCAGATCGGCAGTATCGACCTCAGCAGTCTGAGTGACGGCACCCTGATCCTGGCTGTGACCCTCACGGACGCGGCCGGCAACAGCGCCAGCGCGGTCACTGATACAGCGATGCTGGATGCCGCTGCTCCCGACGGTCATGGGGTCAGTTTCGATGACGATGCGTTCAACAACACCGAAGCAGGTGCTGCCAGCTTCACTTTCAATGGCGCGGAAGTGGCTGCGGATTATAGCTACACCGTATCCAGCAGTGGCGGCGGCACGCCGGTCACCGGCAGCGGCACTGTTGCCAGCGACGGAGAGCAGATCAGCGGTATCGATCTTGGCGGGCTGTCTGACGGTACCCTGACTCTGTCTGTAACCCTGACGGACACCGCTGGAAACAGCGCCGGAGCGGTAACAGATACTGCTATCCTCGACACCACGGCGCCTGCAGGCCAGGGCGTGAGTTTCGATGAAACCGATATCAGTGCCGCTGAAGCAACCTCTGTGAGCTTCACTTTCAATGGTGCGGAAGTGGGTGCGGACTTCAGCTACAGCATTTCCAGTAACGGCGGCGGCACGCCGGTCACTGGCATGGGTACCCTGTCTGATGGCTCCCAGCAGATCAGTAGCGTGGATGTCAGTGGTCTTGGCGATGGGACTCTTACCCTGTCTGCTGAGTTGACGGACGAGGCAGGTAACCAGTCCTCTCCAGTCACCGCAACGGCCACGCTGGATGCGACGGCGGCCTCTACCACTCTGGATTCGCCGGCGGAAGCAGTGACCAACGCGGCATTTACTGTATCCATCACGTTCGATGAGCCGGTCAGTGGTTTCGCGGTGGGGGACATCACTGTGTCCAATGCCACTGTGGGAAGTTTCGCGGGTAGCGGGGCCAGTTATACGGCCACGATAACACCCACCGCCGATGGCACTGTCACCGTGGATGTTGGTTCCGGTGTTGCACAGGACGCAGCGGGTAACCCCTCTACGGCCGCGACTCAGCTTTCCCGGGTATACGACGGCACGGCGCCGGCGCCCGTCATCACAACGGATGTAACGGCAGACGTCACCAATGCGCCAATCGGATTGTCGGTCGACTTCGGTGAAACCGTTACCGGCTTTGTGTCTGGAGATCTGTCCGTCAATAACGGCTCGGTTACCGGGTTCACCGACTCGGGTAACGGCCTGTTTGCACTGACGGTTGAAGCGACCGGTGAGGGCGATGTAACCATTGAATTGCTGGCGGGCGTTGCCGAGGACGAGGCGGGTAATGCCAGTGAAGCCTCTGATCCATTGGTTATTGCTTTCGACGGTTCTGGCCCTGTTCTTCAGAGCTCCGTGCCGGCGCCAGGCGCCAGCGACGTTCCCTATGAAAGCGACCTGACATTGACGTTCGACGAGCCAGTGTTTGCAGGCGCCGGGGAGCTGGTGGTCCAGGACGCCACCGAAGGCGTCGAGCACACGCGCCTTTCCGTGACTGACTCACAGATTTCCATAGACGATGCGCAGGTTACCATCGTCCTGGACAAGGTTCTGGTGCCAACGCACGAGTACTACGTTACCTTCGCTGCGAACAGCCTGGAAGACGCAGCCGGTAATGGCTGGGCTGGCATCTTGAGTGGCACCGCCTTCCGTTTCACCGTCGGTAATCAGGCACCGGAAGCCGACAACGACAGCGCGACCCTGGATCAGAATACGCGAGTGGCTTTGGACGTGTTGGCAAACGACCTCGACCAGGAAGGGCGCCTGAACCCGGCCAGTGTGCGGGTTATTACCCAGCCGGCCCACGGCCATGCGTCCGTGGAGACCAGCACGGGTGCTGTAACCTATGAGCCGGAGCCGGATTACACCGGCCCGGACAGCTTCACCTACGTGGTAGAGGATGAATTCGGTGGTGAATCCAATGCGGCGACGGTCAGCCTGAGCGTTGGGCCGGCCGGCCTTCCGCCGGTCACCCGTGGGGATGTCGCCACGGTAGCGCCCGGTGGCACGGTGGCTCTCGCGCCGCTGGCCAATGACCGCGCCGCCGCTTTGGGCGTGGCGCTGAACCTGCAAAGCGTAGAACTCGTCCTCAGTCCTCATTTCGGCACGGTCCAGTGGGTGGATGGTGAACTGACCTACACCGCAGCTGAAGAGTTTCAGGGTGTCGAAAGCCTCGCCTATACCGTGGCGGATGCCAATGGTGTCCGTTCCGCAGTAACTCATCTGTTTATCAACGTGGCTGATGGCGCCGCCGCTCCGCTTGCGCGGGATGACTCCGCCGACACAGAGATGGCTGCTGAGGTTGCGGTGGATGTGCTCGCAAATGACGAAGCCACGGGTAGCGCACTTGCCAGTGGCACTGTTGAACTTGCCAGCCTGCCGCGCCACGGTGTGGCCGAGGTTGACGCAGCCACCGGCGCAATTGCTTACACGCCGGATGCGGATTTCCGGGGCGAGGATGTTTTCCACTACACCGTCCGTGATGACCGTGGCCTGGTGTCGGAATCAGCGCTTGTCACGATCAACGTCGGTCTTGCGGGTGTGCCGGTGGCTGAAGACGATCGGGTTCAGGCCATGGACGGTGCAACCCTCGCAATCAACGTGTTGGGCAATGACCGTGGATTGGCTGTGGCGTTGAACCCGGCAACCCTGAGTGTGGTGGATAACCCCGCCCAGGGACTGGTAGCACTGGACATCGGGGCCGGCGTTTTCCGCTACACCCCTGATGATACCTTCGATGGAACCGATACCTTCACCTATACCGTCCAGGATGAGGATGGCCAGGTATCCGCCCCAGCCACGGTCACAGTGACCGACCAGCCGGGCAATAACCGGCCCCTGGCCAACGATCTTGCCCTGACGGTGGCCGAGGACAGCGAAACCAGCGTGTCACCAATGACCAATGACCAGGACCTCAACGGCACCCTGGATACGGCGTCACTGCAGGTTGAGCAGCAACCGTTGAATGGCACCCTGACCCTAGGTGCCAGTGGCGCATTCAGCTACACGCCAGGGGAGAATTTCTACGGTGAGGACCGCTTTACCTACACCGTGGCAGACGACACTGGCCGTACATCCCGGTTGGCCGTGGTTCGCCTGGTGGTGGCGCCGGTTCCGGATGAGCCACAGATCTCCGGTTCGCCAACCACGACCGTTCCAGCCGGTAACGCGTATCGATTCACCCCCGTGGCGACCGACATCGACGGCAATCCATTGACCTTCAGTGTGGCCAACCTGCCGGACTGGGCAACGTTCGATGTGCAGAATGGACGTATCAGCGGCACGCCGGAGCTGGACGACGTGGGTAGCTACGGTGACATCGTGATAAGCGCCAGCAACGGCGACGAATCTTCGGAACTGGCTGCCTTCAGCGTTCGGGTAACCGACAATTCCGGCGGTTCCGACGACGGTGGTCAGGGCGAACCTGAAAGCCCTGTAGCACCAGGGTCGGACGAGCGTGCGGACATTCCGCTCATCGACCCGGACAACCCTGCTGTTGAGGTAGGCAACCACCAATGGCCCTCCTACACCGACGATCAGCCTTCGAAGGCCCGGTATGAAACCACCTTCGTGGACGCGGCAGGCGAGAAGCGGAGTGTGTCGATCCTCGTGGATGATCCCCAGGCGCCGCTGCCTGCGACGGAATCGCCCGACGGGTCCGGACGGCAGACACTGACCTTCTCGCAAACCGACGGCAGTGAACAAACCGTTGCCGTGTCGCCCTCGGGCGAGACAACGATCGCCGTGTTCGCGCAGGCCGGTGATGCCAACCCTGCCAGCAGGTTGACCAGCGATGTCGCCGAACTGAGTGTCACGGCCCTGGCGGGTGGCGACATGCGCAGCGCAGTGGTCATCGAAAACGGTGGCGGTGGCAGCAGCGAAATGACGGTCGTCCAGTCAGCCAAGGGCGGGGTACTGGTGTCCGGAACCCGCTATTCGGCCGACGGTGCCGTGCTTGAAACCACGACCGTCCAGTTCGATATGGTGCCCGCTGATATTGAGCTGGCTGCCGACGGCACGGTTTCACTGAGGGGTGAGGTGACCAGTGGCAGCGACACGACTGCTGTAGAGTATCGTGTGACGCCCGCCGGAACGGTCAGTGCTGTTAGCCAATACGCGGATGGCATCAGCACGCCGGTGTCATCTGGTGTGACGGTTCGTCAAGGTGGTTCGGTGGGCATGGTCATGGCCGATGGGCACATCGCCCTTGAGCAGCCCTATACAGGCGGTGGTGCCGAGCACCAGGCCAGCGTGGCCCGTGATGGTCAGGTGCAGTATATCGATGGTAGCGACGATACCACCAATCTGCCAGCCGGTTCGATTCTCGTCATTGATGGCGATCAGGCATCTACCGGCGACCGCGATCTGGACCCTGATGGCAACGGGTTGAACCGTGCCGGTGAGATTTCGGGATCGGATGGCGGCCAGCCTACCATCAGCCGGCTAGAGGTGACTGACGTTTCCAATGGCAACGAGTCGGTCTTCGTCAGTCCGGCAGCGGACGGTGATGGTATTAATGCATCCCGCTCGCTGTCTGAGGGCGAACTGTCGGCCAGGATTCGCCTCGACGGCACATCGGTCCATCGACGGTCAGGGCGTGATGGCAGGCGGGATAACCAGGCCCGCTCCCTGATTCCCGGCAGCCTGTCGTTGTTCTTCAACGACCGCATAGTGACCGTGGCTGACGAAATTGACGCCACAATGCTGACTGAGCTACTGGACAATGGTGAGGTCCGGCACGAGGTGGCCACGGGCGGTGAGTCCACTCGTGCCTTCAGCTACCTGCCAGGCTCATCCACGGTCATGGAGCGGGACGGCGATGGTCTTGCCAGGGTAGTGACCCGCGCAGCCAAAAACGGCCGTTCCCTGGAAGCAACCGCCAATGCCGACGGCAGTGCCCGCCACCGGTTGATCAATCGCCTGGGTGAGCGCTCCGCGGCGGATATCCGGGTTCCCGGCGCCTTCACCAGCCTGAACGAGGATGGCAACCTGCGCAGTCGAGTGAGGCTTGAGGGTAGTGATGTGTGTGCCTGGGTGGAAACCTTTGGTAACGGTGAAACCGGCACCGGATTCGGGACCTACGACCCCGATACACTGGCCTGTCAGGGCGTGGAAAGACCCACAAGCCTTGAAAGCCTGTTTGAAGCGGGCAACTCCGTCGCTGTTGAGAGCGAGTCTGGTGAGCACACCATTACCATCGAAACCCGCGTGACGCGGCCGATCCGGTTCTGAGGAGATGATGATGTATACAGTAGCCCGTAAGTCCGTTCGTCACGCGTTCCGCACCAGTGCGTTGGCCCTGGTGGTATTGCTATCCGCTTGTGGCGGGGATTTTGATGAGGAGCAGAGCAGCACCCGTTTGTACCTGCAACAAGGGGATGAAGTGGAAGTCTTCAGGGGTGATGAACTGACGAGCCCGTCAGAGGATTCGAGGATTGCGGTACGCCATGAACAACAGGGTGACCGCAAGTTTGTAACCATGCTGGCGGGAACGGCGGAACTGGTCAGGGGAGACTACTATGCACAGCAGTAATCGATGGCAGTGGCTGACAGGGTCCCTGCTGATTGGGGCCATTCTGGCTCCGTCCAGTGTGTCAGCAGCCAGTGGTGATGTATTAGTCGGCACCCAGTTGGGCGGTTCATCCCTCGCTGCGGATACCGAAGGGCCTGGCGCGGCCTTTTCCAGTTTTGATCATGGCACGACGCTGTCTGGCTCGGTTTTGGCTGGCTATGAAGGTAGCTATGGCGATCGGGCTTACCGGATAACCGGAACCCTGGGCCATGCAAAATGGGATAACGCGCGCTCGCTGGAAGCATTGGGGGGAGTGGACTTTCTCTGGCGGCAGGCTGATGGCAGTGGTGTTGTATATGCCGGTCCAAGGGTCGGGGCAGTTCGCTTCAGTGATGACATCACCGACGACATCAATACGGAGTTTGCCTGGGGCGCCGAAATGGGGGCGCTGACGACACTGGGCTCTGCGCCCAGTTCCAACGGCCGACCATTGTCGGTGGGCTTGTTCCTGCGCCACACGGTCATTGATGGCCGACAGTCTGGCGTGGCCAGCAATGGCCTTGAGCGTGACATTAGAGTGAGTGGCCAGACCTGGTTTGGTTTTCAGGTACTCCTTCCGTTGTAACGAACCGAGGGGGCAGCGCCACTGAACCGAAACCGCTAGTAAAAGCCACACAATACGCCATACTTTGTTGTGATTTGGTATCTGACTGATAATCTGTACAAAACACTGGCAAACAGGATGTTGTGTGGCTTCTTTCCAATTCAAGGACCGGCTCCAGGACGCTGAAACCTGGATACTGGCCAACCCCAACCCACCGCAAAGCTGGCCATGGACCTGGTTATACAAGACCGGTCGTACCGCCTATGCCCTGGTGCGGGACATTATTGCCGGCAATCTGACTCTGCACGCCATGAGTCTGGTGTATACCACGCTGTTGAGCATTGTGCCGTTGCTGGCGCTGAGCTTTTCGGTGCTCAAGGCGCTGGGAGTGCACCAGCGCATGGAACCTTTCCTGTACCAGTTCTTTGAGCCCATGGGCCCGCAGGGCGTGCAGCTGGCCGAGCAGATTCTCGGGTTTGTGGATAACATGAAGGTCGGTGTGCTGGGTTCCGTAGGCCTGGCTCTGCTGGTCTACACCGTGATTTCACTGGTCCAGAAGATCGAGCGCTCCTTCAACATGATCTGGCGGGTGCCGGACATGCGTTCCATGGCTCAGCGCTTCAGCAATTACCTCAGCGTTATCATGGTTGGCCCGCTGCTGATGGTGTCGGCCATCGGCATCAGCGCCACCATTTTCTCGTCGGCGTTTGTCCAGGCGTTGATGGAAATAGAGCCGCTAGGGTCAGTGGTTGTCTTCGCCACCCGCTTCACACCGTTCATGCTGGTGGTCGGGGCGTTCACCTTCGTCTATGTGTTTATTCCCAATACCAGAGTGAAGCTCCGCTACGCATTGATTGGTGGCCTGGTGGCGGGCATTTCCTGGCAGGCGGCGGGAATGCTGTTTGCCTCTTTTGTGGCAGGTTCGGCGAAGTATGCCGCCATCTATTCCAGCTTTGCCATCGGTATCATCCTGCTGATCTGGCTATACCTGAACTGGATCATCCTTTTACTGGGCTCCAGTATCGCGTTCTATTTGCAGAACCCCGGGGCAGTGGCCAAGCGCAGAGAGGTAAGGCTGTCTCCAGAACTGCAGGAGAAAACCGCTCTGGCGTTGATGTGGCTGGTGGCAAAACCCTTCAGTGAGGGCCGGCCAGCGCCTCAGCAGGAAGAGGTTGAGCAGAAGCTGAGGGTGCCAGGAGAGGTGACACGAGGTGTCAGCGACAAACTCATTCGTGCACGTCTGCTGGAGTTGGCGGGTCGTAATGGTGACTGCCTGCTCCCCGGGCAGTCACTGGACAGGATTACCGTTGGCGGTGTCCTGGAAGCCATTCGCCACGACGAGGATCGTGTGGTGGACCGGCTGCCTTACCTGGTGCCTCAACACCTTCTGGCCCAGACCCCTGAAGGGGACTCCGTCTCCTTTGCCGAACTGTTGAGGCAGGAAAGCGAGGCCGGGAAAAAACGCTAGGCCCTGGTTTTGGCGCCTGCCTCCAGAACGTCAAGGATGACTTTACGCACCCGGGTAAACTGCGGGCCCGAAAGGTGAATGATGCGCAGGACGTCCTCCTCCGGCATATTGCGCTGGTGGGCATGGCGAAGCACTTCTCTGGTTCCCACAATAATGCCGTCGTTCAGGGGGGTATGCTTCTGCTTCGGCGCAGGCCGTTCCGCCGCCATCAGGTGCGCATGGTACTTGGGCGGAAGGTTCCAGGCGTTGGCGAGCAATTGGGATGTGGCCCACTGGTAGCGGGACAGGGCATCATGTATCAGAGAGGGAGGCGGTTCTGTCATCCCGGGTTCCGCCCGGCAGATCCGCTGCAGTTCCCTCCTGAGGGTAATATAGGAGAGTGCTGGCAACAGCCCTGCCATGAAATAGACACTGGCGTCCTGGCCCTGAATCTTTGCAATCAGCTCGGCACTGCGCGCACAGGTCAGCCCCCAGCGCCACACCCTCTGGGCAAAAAGGGCTTCCCGGCTGTTTCGTGCCGCCATCATCGGGCGCATGATGGCAGCAGAAATCACGTTGCGAATACCGTCCAGGCCCAGCACAAAAACGGCCTGATCGACGGAGTCAATGGACTGGTCGCCGGGCCGGAAATAGGGGCTGTTGGCAATCTGGAGTAACTGGTCAGTCAGTGCGGGATCGTTAAGGATGATGTTGGTCAGGCGATGTCGATCTGATGTCTCGTCCGAGAGCGCCTGCATCAACATTGGCAGGGCCATTGGCTGGCGCGGCAGCTCGTCGAGCTCCTGATGAGTAATTCGCCAACGCAGTTTTTCCAGTACATGCTCCCACTGGCCGGTCTCGGCTCTGAGCGTTGTGGGGGAAGAGTCGAGCAGCCAGCAGAACAGGTGCTCTTCCAGTTGATCAACCAGGGCGGGGTTTGTTTCCGCGTTGTCCTGGGGCAAAGCAACCGGATTGAGCAGGCGGGATTCGGGTGCTGATAGGGTTGCTGTCTTGTTGGGAGAGAATAATCCTGAAATCCAGGAAAGAAAGCCTGGCATCCAATGCCTCCGGGAATAGAATAGTCGCCGGGAAATACACACCCGTGTCCGACGAGTATAAAGCCCAGCAGCCGTTATTCCCAGCGTAAAGCGCTACAACTGCCGGTTTTCCCGGCATTAACGGTCAGAGAACGGAGCCGCCGAACACAAACACCAGCTGGCCGATACCGGCAGCGAAGCCCAGGAAGGCTCCCACCAGAATCAGTTTGATCTCATCCTCCTGAAAACAGGGTCGCAGCAGGTCCTGGAATTCCTCCGAGGAGAGGGCAATCATGCGTTCGACCATGATGCTCTCTACCGCTCGTGCGCGATCGGTTTCAAATACGGGGTTGTTGAACGAGGTCTGCGAAATCTCAATGGCTTTCTGGCCCACCTGGTTCTTCAGGGTGGCGAATCCGGTGGGCCCAAAAGCCATCTGGGTCAGGGCCTTGCCCATACCGGCGGTTTCGTCCACCAGTGGTTTGATGTGTTTTTTCACCATGTTGCGGGCCCGGTCGCCCTTCGGGCCTTCCAGTATGGAGCTTACAATATTGCCGACGGTGAGGATTTCATGGGTAACGATATGGCAGAAGGATTCAGCCACTTCTTTCTGGCGCTTCAGGAACAGTCCCTGGAGCCGCACCGGCCCGATCTTTTTCTCATGTAACGGTCGGAAGATGACGTTCAGTGCAATCCAGTTGGTGGCCCACCCCACCAGCAAGCCGAAGAAGGGCAGTACCCACCAGCTCTGGTAGAAATACCAGACAGTCATCTGTATAAGGCCGAACAGGAAGCCGAAGTAAAAGCCGGAGTTGATAATAAAGCGGAACTCCACTTCGCCGCATTCGATGAAGATCCGGTTCAGCAGGCGCTTGTCTTTGGCCAGGCGTTCGATAACCATACTTTTGATGTCCAGCAGGTCTTCGATATTGTCGGAGACATCGCCGACCAGGTTGTCCACCAGTTGCGGGGTGGCTTTGCGTACCCGGTCGTAGACCATGTTCCTGGCGGAGGATGGCAGGTTTTCCCAGAAGGTGGGGTATTCCCTGAGCATGAGTTCGTCGACGTATTCTTCGGTGCGGGGTTCGACGGTGTAAATGATGTGGGCGGCGAGTACTTCGGGGTCAATCTGCTGGAAGATCTCCCGCACGGTGCCGATCTTGGAGATGGTGGCGTCGACGCTGATGGCGGCCATTTTGCGGGCTTTGGAGGGGATGATTCCCTGCCAGCCCAGCAGTGGCGGTTTGCCGACGAATTCCAGCGGGTAGAAGGTCATCTTGATGGCCAGCCAGTTGGTGGTCCAGCCAATCAGGGCGGCAATAACCGGGATACTGAGGTATTGCCAGAATTCTGGGGTGCTTAGCAGGCTTGTCATCCGGTGTTCGCTTTTTGTGTTCTGGAGTTCGCTGCATTACGGGGAGGCGTTTCCAAAACACGCTCGAGCACATCCATGTGGCGCTTGGGCTCCGCCATCCATGGCTCCGCACAGTTTTGGAAACGCCTCCCCGTAATGCAGCCCCGACTACGGAGTTGTCCGAAACGCTCTTTTTACCCGACAGGGATAATGTTGTCAGGCACCGCTGCTGTCAATGACTTGGCTGCCTGCATGCGACGGCGGCACGGTCGGAAGTTGTCAGCTTCCGATGTCTCCCCATAACCACTGACACAGGGTCATTGCCGCTACTGGCGCCGTTTCTGTTCTGAGGACCCTTGGGCCAAGGGCGACGGGGAGGAAGCCGGCGGTTTCGGCGGCGGTGATTTCTTCCTGGCTGAGGCCGCCTTCGGGGCCGATCATCAGGGCAACCCGGGTGGGTTTGGTCATGGTGTCCAGGGATTGTTCTGTACGATGGTGGAGTACCAGGCGCAGGTCGCAGTCGCTGGTGTGGTGGAACCAGTCCGTCAGTGTCATAACCGGTAATATCTCCGGTACCCGCGCGCGACCGCATTGTTCGGCAGCGCTGATGGCGACGGATTGCCAGTGGCGCAGGCGTTTGTCTTCGCGGTCGCCCCTGAGTTTTACGTCGCAGCGTTCGGTGGTGAGGGGCACGATACGGGTGACGCCCATTTCCACGGCTTTCTGCACGGCGTAGTCCATCCGGTCGCCCTTGGAGAGGGTCTGGCCGAGGACTATCTCCAGAGCGGACTCAGTGGTGTTTTCAACTGGCGGGCCGACCCGGACTTCCACCCGTTTCTTGCCCGACTCGGTGATGGCGGCTGTATAGTCGTTGCCGTCGCCGTTGAACAGCAGCAGTTCCTGGCCGGGCTGCATGCGCAATACGCGGCCAACATGGTGCGCCGCGTTGTCATCCAGTCCAGTGGTGGCTCCCTCGCTCAGAGGAGAGTCCGTGTAGATACGAGGGATGCGCATGGTGTGTCCGTCAGTCCTGTACTGCGATTTCGATGCCTTCCGTAGCTACCTGGGCCAGGTGGCGGATCTGTTCTTCGGTGATCACGTAAGGTGGCATAAAATAGACCACGTTGCCCAGTGGGCGCAATAACGACTGGCGGGTGAGGGCATGCTGGTACACCCGGATGCCCCGGCGTTCCTGCCAGGGGAAGGGCTCTTTGGTGGCCTTGTTCTTTACCATCTCCACCGCCAGGGTCATGCCGTGCTGGCGGATGTCGCCGACGTTGGGATGATCGGCCAGGTGGGCCACGGAGTCTGCCATGCAGGCGCTCAGGCGTTTGTTGTTCTCGATGACGTTGTCGTCGCGGAAGATGTCCAGGGTCGCCAGTGCCACGGCGCAGCCGATGGGGTTGCCGGTGTAGCTGTGGCTGTGCAGGAAGGCCTTCAGGGTTTCGTAGTCGTCGTAGAATGCGTTATAGACGTTATCGGTGGTGAGCACCACGGACAGCGGCAGGTAGCCGGCGGTGAGGCCCTTGGACAGGCACATGAAATCCGGGGTTATGCCGGACTGCTCGCACGCAAACAGGGTGCCGGTGCGGCCGAATCCCACGGCGATTTCGTCGGCGATCAGGTGTACACCATAGCGGTCACAGGCTTCACGCAATTTGGTGTGGTAAACAGGGTGATGCATGCGCATACCGCCGGCACACTGGATCAGGGGCTCCACCACCACGGCGCAGATTTCGTCGTGTTTTTCCGCCAGCAGCGCGTCCATAGCCTCGAACTGGCGCAGGGCATATTCCTCGTCAGTCTCACCCGGTTCTTTGTTGAAGGCGTCCGGGGAGGGGGCTGTCAGCACTTCCATCAACAACGGCTGGTAGGTGTCCTTGTAGAGGGAAACATCACCCAGGGCCAGGGCACCCAGGGTCTCTCCGTGATAGCTGTTGCTCAGGTTCACGAAGTTTTTCTTGGCCGGTTTGCCGTGGTTCTTCCAGTAATGGAAGCTCATCTTGAGTGCGGCTTCGATCGCCGAAGAGCCGTTGTCGGCGTAAAAGCACTTGTTGAGGCCTTCAGGCGTAACTTCGATAAGCCGTTCTGACAGGTTTACCACAGGCTCATGGGTAAATCCCGCCAGGATCACGTGCTCCAGCTGGCCGATCTGTTCCTGGATAGCAGCGTTGATTCTGGGGTTGGCGTGACCAAACAGGTTAACCCACCAGGAGCTCACGGCGTCGATGAAACGGTTACCCTCAAAATCTTCCAGCCAGACGCCTTCGCCCCGTTTGATCGGGACCAGTGGCAGGGCTCCTTCGTGGTCTTTCATCTGGGTACAGGGATGCCACACGGACTTCAGGCCGCGGGCGACGAGGTCGGCATTGCGCATGATAGATCTCCGTCAGACGCTCAGGTTGTGAATTCTCGGCGGTTAACCTGTGCGGATATTACAGTTAACAGCGGCCGCTGACCACTATGCCATCCGCCATCGACTCATGGGCCAATGTTCGCCGGTGCAGCGCCCCCCAGAATGATCTGAAAACATGCAGGAGAAGATTCATGCAACTGGAAATTGAGCATTTCTACGATGCCAGCCTGGAGCAGGTGTTGGGAGCTTTCTTCGACGAGGCCCATATCCGGGAGAAGAATCAGCGACTGGGTTCCCGCAACGTGCGGGTGCCGGAACTGACCCGCGACGAACTGTCGGCAAAGGTGGTGGTGGAACGGGAGATGATGGCTTCCACCGACGTGCCCGGTATTCTGGCCAGTTTTCACAGGGAGTGGAACCAGGTACGTCAGGAAGAGCACTGGTTTCGCAAGGACGACGGTGAGTGGCACTGCGAATTCCGGGTGCGGATTGAAGGTGTCCCGGCGAAGATCAAGGGCAATATGAGGCTTCAGGGAACGGATGAGGACTGCATCAATTACGTGACGCTGAATGTTGATTGCCAAGTGCCACTGGTGGGCAAAAAGATCGCCCGGTTTCTGACGGATGATTCCCATACCAAGATCGAGAACGAGTACAGGATCACCCGCCAGTTGCTCTAGCTGGCTTATAAGCCGGGATATGGCTCAGTGCGCCAACACCCGGCTCAGGAACGCCTGGGTCCGCTCATTCTGCGGGTTGTCGAATACATCCGCAGGCTTGCCTTCCTCGACAATCTGGCCTTCGTGGATGTAGATCACGCGGTCGGCCACTTCCCGGGCGAAGCCCATCTCGTGGGTGACCACCATCATGGTCATGCCTTCCTTGGCCAGCTCCCGCATAACGTCCAGCACTTCGCCGATCATTTCCGGGTCCAGGGCTGAGGTGGGTTCGTCGAACAGCATCAGCCTGGGTTCCATGGCCAGGGCGCGGGCAATGGCAACCCGCTGTTGCTGGCCACCGGACAGGTGAGAGGGGTATTTGTCGGCCTGGCTGGCAATCCCCACGCGGTTCAGCAGCCGGTCCGCCGTGGCACTGGCGATGGGCTCGGGGGCTTCCTTGACCTTCCTGGGTGCCAGCATGATGTTCTTTTTCACCGTGAGGTGAGGGAAGAGATTGAACTGCTGGAACACCATGCCCACTTCCTTGCGGATTTCCGCCAGGGCTTTCTGGTTGCCCCCTTTCGGGGCAAGTTCGTTGCCGTCCACCACCAGCTTGCCGGACTCGAATTCTTCCAGGCCGTTGACGCAGCGGATGAGGGTGGACTTGCCGGAACCGCTGGCGCCGATGATCACCACCACTTCGCCGGCGTCAACGGTCAGGTCAATTTCCTTGAGGACATGCAGGGTACCGAAGTACTTGTTCATGCCCCGCATTTGCACGATCTGTGTCATGGGTACCTATCCTTCAGACAGAAGCCAGTCCGCGCCGCTCTATGAGGCGGAGCACGAGAGAGAGGGAGAGGGTTATCGCGAGGTACATGAGTGCCACCACGAAGTAGACCTCGAAGGCGGTAAAGGTATTGGCGATATACACCTGGCCCTGACGAACCAGTTCGCCCACACCGATCACCGAGAACAGCGAGGTGTCCTTGATGCTCACGATCGCCTGGTTGCCCAGTGGCGGGATCATGCGGCGGAAGGCCTGGGGCCAGATGATCGACCAGAAGGTCTGGGACCGTGACAGGCCGAGGGACAGGCCCGCTTCGGTCTGCCCCTTGTCGATGGACTGCACGCCGCCACGGACAACTTCGGAGATATAGGCGCCGGAGTTCAGGGCAATGGCTGCGATACCGGCTGTCAGCGGATCAATGGGGCCGCCCACCAGATCTGGCAGACCGTAGAAGATGAACAGCACCTGTACCAGGATCGGGGTGCCGCGAAAAATTTCGATATACGCCGTGGCAGGCCAGCGAAAGAACCACTTTTTATTGATGCTCAGCAGGCCGAAGATGATGCCGAGTACAAAGCCGATGGCGAGGCCGCCAAAGGAAATAAGAAGGGTGTAGGGAATACCTTTAAGCAGGTAGGGAATCGAGTTGATGGCTGCCTGCCAGTCAAACTGAAACTGGAATTCCACAGTGGATGTCTCCGTTGAGTGGGGAGTTGCCAGCCGGGGCGTTGTACGCCCCGGCTGTGGTTTTCAGTTTTACTTGTCTTCCGGCATGGGGCCGAACCACTTCTCGTAGATCTCCTTGTAAGTGCCGTCTTCCTTGATCTCAGCCAGGGCGTCATTCACGTCGTCTACCCATTCGCTGCCGTCTTTCAGGGCGATGCCGTACTGCTGGCCTTCGTAAAGTTTACCAACGGTCTTGACCTTGCCTTCACCTCGGGTCTTGGCGAAGTAGCCTACGTTTGGCGCATCGTAGAACACTGCATCAACCGCGCCGGACATAAGTGCCATGTACATGTCAGAGCTGCCCGGGTACGGGGTGACACCGTCGTCTTCGTCCAGCGTTTTCATCAGGTAGTCGTAACTGGTGCTGCCGATCTTGGTGCCGATCTTCTTGCCTTCGAGGTCAGAAATCTCTTCAACATTGTCGTTGTCCTGGCGCACCATAATCCGCAGGCCGGAATCGTAATACGGGTCAGAGAAATCGACGATTTCCTCACGCTCTTCGGTGATGGTAATGCCGGCGATGGCGATATCCACGTTACCCGTTTGCAGGGCAGGAATGATGCCATTGAAGTCCATGGTGTTCAGGTCGATCTCAAAGCCGGCACGATCTGCCACTTCGCGGATGATCTCCATATCGAACCCGATCATCTCTCCGGTTTCCTGATCCATCATTTCGAAAGGCACGAAGCTGGGGTCGGTAACAACGCGCAGGGTCTCTGCGCTGACGGTTCCCGCAGCAACAGTGAATGCCAGAGTTGCGCCAACCGTTTTAATCCATTTAGTGCTCATACAATCTCCTGTTTTTGCTTTTATTGCCCGTGCACCTGGTGGAGTGCTCCGAAAATGCGGGCTGATCAAGCCTGTTCTTTCCGGGGGCAGTTAATGGAACTGCAACTTTTACACTCTAGACCATTAACGGGAGAAATGCAGGAAATCAAATGGTTGGAGGAGGGGGTGAGGGAGGAGTCAGGTGGAGTTGTCGGATTACGGCCCTGCGGGCCTAATCCGACCTACGGTAGGTCGGTTAGAGCGCAGCGAAAACCGACAATCAGTTGCAGGTCGGATTAGGCCCGCAGGGCCGTAATCCGACACTAAAAACCGCCTTCAAAACGCAATCTTCTCACGCTCACCAATACCCAGATTCTTCCAGATGCTAAGGCTGGGCTCAGCCTGGTTCAGGGTATAGAAGTGCAACCCGGGCGCTCCGGCGGCGAGCAGCTTCTCGCACATGCGGGTGACCACTTCCTCGCCGAACTTGCGGATGCTGTCGCTGTCGTCGCCATAGGCTTCCAGCTGCTTGCGGATCCAGCGGGGGATTTCCGCGCCGCACATGTCGGAGAAGCGGGTCAGGTTGGAAAAGTTGACGATAGGCATGATGCCCGGCACCACCGGAATGGTGACGCCCATCTTTTCCAGCCGGTCTATAAAGTAGAAGTAGCTGTCGGCATTAAAAAAGTACTGCGTAATGGCACTGTTGGCGCCGGCTTCAACCTTGCGGGCGAAGTTCTTCAGGTCGTCTTCCGCGGTGCGGGCCTGGGGATGAAACTCCGGGTAGGCCGCCACTTCGATGTTGAAGGCGTCGCCGCTATGCTCACGAATGAAAGTGACCAGCTCATTCGCATAGCGAAGTTCACCGGCCGCCCCCATACCGGAGGGCATATCGCCCCGCAGGGCGACGATGCGGTTGATGCCATTTTCCCTGTACACGTCCAGCAGTTCCGCAATGCTGTCGCGGGTGGCGCCCACACAGGATAGATGCGGTGCAGTGGACACGCCCCGCTTGTGCAGGTCCAGTACTGTCTGCACAGTCCTGTCCCGGGTGGAGCCGCCAGCACCAAAGGTGACCGAGAAAAAATCCGGGTCAACTTCGGCCAGCGTGTTGCGAACGCCCTGCAGCTTTTCCCAGCCCTTGTCGGTCTTGGGCGGGAAAAACTCAAAGCTGAAGCGGCGTTTGAACTGTTTCTGGGTTTCCATGCTGCTACCTGATCAGTACTTGTAACTTTCCGGCTTGTACGGGCCTTCGACCGGTACACCAATGTAACTTGCCTGCTCCGGTGTCATCCTGGTGATCACGCCACCAAAACCTTCCACCATGGCGCGGGCCACTTCCTCGTCCAGATGCTTGGGCAGAACCTGGACATAGATGCCCTTCTCGCGGGCGTCTTCCGGAAGGTCGGCAAACTTGCGCTCGAACAGATACATCTGCGCCAGCACCTGGTTGGCGAAAGAACCGTCCATGATCCGTGACGGGTGGCCTGTGGCATTACCCAGGTTCACCAGGCGGCCTTCGGACAGCAGGATCAGGTGGTCGTTGGTGGCCTTGTCGCGATACACCACATGCACCTGCGGCTTGACCTCGTCCCACTCCCAGTTCTTGCGCATGTAGGCGGTATCGATCTCGTTGTCGAAGTGGCCGATGTTGCACACCACGGCGCCGGGCTTCAGGGCCTTGAGCATGTTGGCGTCACACACGTTCATGTTGCCTGTGGAGGTCACCAGCAGGTCGGTATTCTGCAGCAGCGCCTTGTCGATGCCGGCTTCGGTGCCAGTGTTGACGCCATCAAGGTACGGAGACACCACTTCGAAGCCGTCCATGCAGGCCTGCATGGCACAGATCGGGTCGGCTTCGGTGATCTTCACGATCATGCCTTCCTGGCGCAGGGAAGCAGCAGAGCCCTTACCCACATCGCCGTAACCAATCACCAGCGCCTTCTTGCCGGCAAGCAGGTGGTCGGTGGCGCGCTTGATGGCATCGTTCAGGCTGTGGCGACAGCCATACTTGTTGTCGTTCTTGGACTTGGTCACCGCGTCGTTGACGTTGATGGCCGGCACCTTCAGCTTGCCGTCACGCATCATTTCCTGCAGGCGGTGTACACCGGTGGTGGTTTCTTCGGTCACGCCGTGGCATTTGGCCAGGACTTCCGGGTACTTCTCGTGCAGCAGCGCTGTCAGGTCGCCACCGTCGTCCAGAATCATGTTGGGTTCCCAGCCTTCCACGTCGGCTCCGACGGTACGCTCGAGGCACCAGTCGTATTCCTCGTCGGTTTCGCCTTTCCAGGCAAATACCGGCACGCCACGCTCAGCCATGGCCGCTGCGGCCTGGTCCTGGGTGGAGAAGATGTTGCACGAGGACCAGCGTACGTTGGCGCCGAGCTCGATCAGTGTTTCAATCAGCACCGCAGTCTGGATGGTCATGTGAATGCAGCCCATGATGTTGGCGCCTTTTAGCGGCTGCTCGGCTTTGTACTTTTCGCGGAGCTTCATCAGGGCGGGCATTTCGCCTTCGGCGATGTTGATTTCCTTACGGCCCCAGGCCGCCAGTGAAATATCGCGAACTTTGTAGTCGTCGAATTGATTCAATTTTTCTGCTGGAGTGCTCATGGTGTTCTCCTTTGTTAACCGTTGGCCTCGGAGGTTTTTCCCGTGGCCTCTCAATCTTGGTGTATCGGCGGTGGGGGGATTCTCTCCCCGGAAACGCTACGAGCACATCCATGTGCGCTTGAGGTCGGCCATCCTTGGCCTCCCACATTCCGGGGAGAGAATCCCCCCACCGCCTCGTTCAAATTTTGGTGATCGCCGTCTTTGTACGATCAACACTGCTAATCTGGCCTCTAAAATGTCTCCGTCTAAATCGTGCTGGAAACGCCAGATTTCCAATCAACTTGCCTTGAGAAGCCCTCACCAAAATGCGAAGCGGTGGTGAGGGACCCCTTTCATGGACTGTGGGAGGCCATGGATGGCCGACCCCAAGCGCACACGGACGTGCTTGTAGCGTGTCCATGAAGGGGGTCCCTCAGCGCCGCCCCCACCCACAGTGACGGGCTAACCCAAGTCCAAACCCAAGCCCAGGATCAGGCCGGAAATCAAACCCCGGCGGCATCCTTAAGAAGGTCCGCCCGATCCGTCTTCTCCCAAGGGAACGAGGTAAACGTCTTGCCGCCAACCGTCATCTCAACCGGCTCGCGACCGAAATGGCCGTAGGCCGCTGTTGCACGGTACATCGGGTGCAGCAGGTCCAGCATGTTGGTGATCGCATACGGGCGCAGGTCAAAGTTTCCGCGGATCAGTTCGATAATCTTGTCGTCGCTGATCTTGCCGGTGCCAAAGGTATTCACTGAGATCGAAGTAGGCTGCGCCACGCCGATGGCGTAGGACACCTGAATCTCACACTTCTCCGCCAGGCCAGCGGCAACAATGTTCTTGGCCACGTAACGGCCCGCATAGGCTGCGGAACGGTCCACCTTGGACGGGTCTTTTCCGGAGAAAGCACCGCCGCCGTGACGGGCCATGCCGCCGTAGGTGTCCACGATAATCTTGCGGCCGGTCAGGCCGCAGTCGCCAACCGGGCCACCGATCACGAACTTGCCGGTGGGGTTGATGTGGAACTGGGTGTCTTTATGCAGCAGTTCCGCCGGCAGTGCGTGCTTGACGATCAGTTCCATCACCGCTTCTTTCAGGTCGGCCTGGGACACGTCTTCGTCGTGCTGGGTGGACAGGACCACGGCGTCGATGCCGCTTACCTTGCCGTTTTCGTAGCGGCAGGTGACCTGGCTTTTCGCGTCGGGGCGAAGCCATGGCAGCAGTCCGCTCTTGCGTGCTTCGGCCTGGCGCTGGACAAGGCGGTGCGAGAAGGTGATCGGAGCCGGCATCAGTACGTCGGTTTCGTTGCTGGCGTAGCCGAACATCAGGCCCTGATCGCCGGCGCCCTGGTCTTCCGGCTTCTTGCGGTCGACGCCTTGGGCGATGTCCACGGACTGCTTGCCGATGATGTTGATGATGCCGCAGGTGTCGCCGTCGTAACCCACGTTCGAGGAGGTGTAACCAATGTCTTTGATCACGTCCCGAACCAGATCTTCCAGGTCAACCCAGGCACTGGTGGTGATTTCACCGCCCACGATCGCCACGCCGGTTTTTACCATGGTCTCGCAGGCAACCCGGGCATGTGGGTCGTCTACCAGTATGGCATCAAGCACGGCATCGGAAATCTGGTCTGCCAGTTTATCGGGATGGCCTTCTGAGACCGATTCGGAGGTAAAGACGCTGTAATCAGACATAGGGTTGCTCCTCTGTGAGCGTTGCAAATTCGGGCCGGCGGTGGATCTTTGGCTTCAGCCGGCTGTTTTGATGTCGGTATCGTAAATCAGTTGTCAGAGTCTGCACAATTCTATATCAAAAAAAATTGATACAGTTTTCATTTCTGCTGTCAGGCAGGCTCCGGGTTTTTCCAGAACTCTCTTACCTGTACCTGGAATCCGTTGCGCAGGCCAATAAACAGGGACTCTCCAGCCACCAGCCCGGCGTCGGCCGCCCAGCTGGTGAGCTCTTCCGGTTCGAAGCCCAGCCAGAGGTCGCCACAGTTTTCCTTGGCCCAGTCCTGGTCGTGGCTGCACAGGTCGCTGATGACCAGACAGCCGCCGGTCTTCATCAGTGCCGAAGCGTCCAGAAAGATGTCAGCGGGGCTGGGCACGTGGTGCAGTACCATATTGGCCACCACCAGATCGAAATCGTCACCCCGGGCCAGCAGGTTGTCGGTTACGCCCTCTATCAGGTCGACGTTGTTCAGTCTTTCGTCGATGCAGGTGCGTGTGGCCTTGGCCAGCATGTCGCGGGAGTTGTCCAGCGCTACAACATGCTCGCAGATTTCCGCCAGCACCGGCAGAAATGCCCCCTCGCCGGGACCAATTTCCAGGCCCGTTTTCCAGTCATGTCGGGTAGCGCGATTGCGGATCAGGTCTGCCACCGGTTCTGCGTAAAGCTCAAATGCTGCAATCAGTTCCTGCTGCTCGCGGAACTTTTCCGCGTAGCGCGCAAAAAATGCCTGGGACTGATCGGCTCGCTGGTTGCGGATAGCCTCTATCTTTCCCCGCAGATGTTCCGGAAGGGGAATGCGGTCCACGGTTTCAAACACCTGCCGGATGGTCTGGTCGGTGAGCTTGTCGCTCTCCAGATTGAGGGGGCGCCGGTAGAAAATGGCATTGCCTTCGCGCTGGGGTTCCAGCAGCCCGGCCTTGTGCATCACTTTGAGGTGGTGGCTCATGCCGGACTGGCGCATATCGAAAAGCTGGCTCAGTTCCAGCACACCGAAGGTATCCCGGCGCAGCACCCGCAGAATCTCCAGGCGCAAAGGGTCGCCGCTCGCCTTGAAGATCGGTGCCAGTGCGTCCACGGAGGACAGCTCATCTGCGTGTGTGGTCATGGATGTCATGGGAGGAAAGTTTAAGGATGTCTGGCCGGGCATTCAATATCTATATCAAAATAAATTGATATAGAGATAGATCTATTTGAAAAATCAGCCAAAATTCCTGTGATTGAAATCCGTGCCTGAAAAGAGATGTAAAAAGAGTGACGCCGATTTGCCCCGGTGGTCACTAATCGGCGAAAATACGCGCCTTCTTTTTATCTGTTCACCTTTTTGCCGACCAAAACTGGAGAAACGTCAATGCCGTCTCGCACAGATCTCGCCAACGCCATTCGCGCGCTGAGCATGGATGCGGTTCAGAAAGCCAAATCCGGCCACCCGGGCGCCCCCATGGGTATGGCAGACATCGCCGAGGTCCTCTGGAATGATTTCCTCAGCCACAACCCGGCCAACCCCAAGTGGGCCAACCGCGATCGTTTTGTGCTGTCCAACGGCCATGGTTCCATGCTGCAGTATTCATTGCTGCACCTGAGTGGCTATGACGTCTCCATCGAAGACATCAAGAACTTCCGTCAGCTGCATTCCAAGACACCCGGTCACCCGGAGTATGGCTACACACCAGGCGTTGAAACCACCACTGGCCCCTTGGGGCAGGGGATTGCCAACGCGGTTGGTTTTGCGCTGGCGGAGAAAACACTGGCGGCACAGTTCAACCGCCCTGGCCACAACATTGTTGACCATTACACCTATGCCTTCCTGGGTGACGGCTGCCTGATGGAGGGTATCTCCCACGAAGTGGCTTCCCTGGCTGGTACCCTGGGCCTTGGCAAGCTGGTCATGTTCTATGACGACAACGGCATTTCCATCGACGGCGAAGTGGATGGCTGGTTCACCGACGATACCCCGAAGCGTTTCGAAGCCTATGGCTGGCAGGTTGTACCCGAGGTTGACGGCCACAACCCGGAAGCCGTCCGCAGTGCCATTGAGGCGGCAAGGGCAAATACCGCCCAACCCACGCTGATCTGCTGCAAAACCATTATCGGTTTCGGTTCCCCCAACAAGCAGGGCACTGAAGCCTGCCACGGCGCGGCTCTGGGCGAAGATGAAGTCGCCCTGACCCGTGAGAAACTGGGCTGGAACCACGGTGCCTTCGAAATTCCCTCAGAAATCTACAGCGGCTGGGATGCCCGCGAAAAGGGCGCAGCTGCCCAGGCTGAGTGGGAGCAGGCATTTGCCGCGTACGAAAAGGCAGAACCCGAACTGGCTGCCGAGTTCAAGCGCCGCATGGCCGGCGAACTGCCAGCGGATTTCTCCGAAAAGGCCCAGGCTTACATCCAGGAATGCCAGGACAAGGGCGAGACCATCGCCAGCCGTAAGGCCTCCCAGAACACCCTGAATGCCTATGGCCCGCTGCTGCCGGAACTGCTTGGTGGCTCCGCCGACCTGGCCGGCTCCAACCTCACCATCTGGAAGGACAGCAAGCCGCTGACCAGAGACGATGCCAGCGGTAACTACGTGTACTACGGCGTTCGCGAGTTCGGCATGGCCGCGATCATGAACGGTGTCGCCCTGCATGGTGGCCTCGTACCTTACGGTGCCACCTTCCTGATCTTCATGGAATACTGCCGTAACGCGGTTCGCATGGCGGCGCTGATGAAACAGCGCTCCATCTATGTGTTCACCCACGACTCCATCGGCCTGGGTGAAGACGGTCCCACCCACCAGCCAGTCGAGCAGATGGCCAGCCTGCGCACCACTCCCAACATGAGCACCTGGCGTCCGGCGGACGCGGTGGAATCTGCGGTAGCCTGGAAAGCAGCGCTGGAACGCACGGACGGCCCCACGGCCATGGTGTTCTCGCGCCAGGGCCTGCCACACCAGGAACGTAACGCTGAGCAGCTGGCGAACATTGCCAGAGGCGGTTACATCCTGTCAGACAGTGAAGGCACCCCGGACCTGATCCTGATAGCCACCGGCTCGGAAGTGGGTCTGGCACAAGATGCCGCGGCAGCGTTGCGAGAGAAAGGCAGCAAAGTCCGTGTGGTTTCCATGCCATCCACCGACACCTTCGATGCCCAGAGTGCCGCCTACAAGCAGGACGTGCTGCCGCTGGAAGTGACCAACCGCGTTGCCATTGAGGCCGGTGTCGAAGACTACTGGTACAAGTACGTTGGTCTGGACGGTCGCGTGGTGGGCATGAGCACCTTCGGTGAGTCCGCGCCGGCGGGCGAACTGTTCAAGGAGTTCGGCTTCACGGTGGACAATGTGCTTGCCGTGGCCGGGGAACTGCTGGAAGCCTGATGAGCAAAGCTGCCCCGTATCGCATCGCCATCAATGGGTACGGCCGTATTGGCCAGTGCGTCCTGCGCGCGCTCTATGAGAACGGTTTTCGCGATCGCCTGCAGGTGATCGCGATTAACGAACTGGCCGATATCGACACTCTTGCCCATCTGACCCGTTACGACTCCACCCATGGCCGGTTCCAGGGTGATGTGAGGGTTGAGGGAGATTCGTTACTGGTGAATGGTGACCGAATCCGGGTGGTCCGCCATGCCGATCCATCGGAGTTGCCCTGGGGTGAACTGGGCGTCGACCTGGTGCTGGAATGTTCCGGCGCATTCACCGATCGTGGGACAGCGGAGCTGCATCTGAAGGCTGGCGCCAAACGCCTGCTGTTTTCGCAGCCTGCGGAATCCGATGTCGATCGGACCGTTGTCTATGGTGTGAACCAGGATCAGTTGACCGATTCGGACCGGATCGTGGCAGCAGCGTCCTGCACCACTAACTGCCTGGTGCCGGTGATCCGGATACTGGATGATGCGCTGGGCGTGGAACAGGGTAGTACCACCACTATCCATGCGGCGATGAACGACCAGCCGGTTATTGACGCCTACCATCACCAGGACCTGCGCCGAACCCGCAGTGCGCTGCACAACATAGTGCCAGTGGACACGGGGCTTGCCAAAGGCATTGAACGCCTGCTTCCCCACATGGAGGGGCGATTCAGCTCAGTGGCCATGCGCGTGCCAACCATGAACGTGTCGGCGATCGATATGGTGGTGAATGTTCGGGAAAACACCTCGGTGGAGGCGGTGAATAACTTATTAAAAAACGCCGCCCGTGGCCCGTTGAAGCACATTCTGGGCTACACCGACGAGCTTCTGGCCAGCTCCGATTTTAACCACGACGCCCATTCCGGCATCGTGGACGGAGGCCAGACGCGTGTAACCGGCGGCACCATGGTAAAGGTGCTGTGCTGGTTTGATAACGAGTGGGGGTTCGCAAACCGGATGCTGGACGTCAGCCAGTGCTGGTTAGAGACAGGCAGTGGCTGATTGTCGGATTGTCGGATTACGGCTTCGCCTAATCCGACCTACCACCGACCTACGACCGACCACCCGTAGGTCGGTTCGAGCGTAGCGACAACCGACAATCAGTTGTAGGTCGGATTAGGCGAAGCCGTAATCCGACACCCAGACCCGCTTCAAGTGCACAAGATCTGATCAAGGGAAAAATGTTATGGCCATCAAGAAAATGACCGATCTGGACCTCGCCGGCAAGCGGGTACTGATCCGTGAAGATCTGAACGTACCGGTAAAAAATGGCGAAGTATCCAGCGACGCCCGCATCCGCGCCTCCCTGCCCACCATCAAGGCTGCAAAAGACGCCGGCGCCCGCGTTATGCTGATGTCCCACCTGGGCCGCCCGGAAGAGGGGGTTTATGACGAAGCCTCCTCCATGAAGCCGGTGGCTGAGCACCTGGGCAAGCTGCTGGGCCAGGAAGTACGCCTGATCACAGACTACCTGGACGGCGTTGAAGTGGCCAAGGGCGAAGTGGTCCTGTTTGAAAACGTTCGCTTCAACAAGGGCGAGAAGAAAGACGACGAAGAACTCTCGAAAAAGTACGCCGCACTGTGCGACGTGTATGTGATGGATGCATTTGGCACCGCCCACCGCGCCCAGGCTTCTACCCATGGTGTTGCCCGCTTCGCTCCAGAAGCCTGTGCAGGCCCCTTGCTGGCGGCGGAACTGGAAGCGCTCGGCAAGGCCCTGGATAACCCCGCCAAGCCGGTAGTGGCCATTGTTGGTGGCTCCAAGGTTTCCACCAAGCTGGACGTACTCAACGCCCTGGAAAAAGTCTGCGACTCCATCATTGTCGGTGGCGGCATCGCCAACACATTCCTGGCGGCGGCCGGCCACCCGGTGGGCAAGTCCCTGTGCGAGCACGACCTTATCGACACCGCCCGGGAAATCGCCTCACGCGTTGAAATCCCGCTGCCGGTGGACGTAGTGGTTGCCAGCGAGTTTGCCGAAACAGCAAAAGCGACCATCAAGAAAATCGATGAGGTCACTGAAGACGACATGATCCTGGATGTCGGCCCGGAAACCGCCTCCAAATTCGCCGGCTTGCTGAAGTCTTCCAAAACCATCCTGTGGAATGGCCCGGTCGGCGTCTTCGAGTTCGACCAGTTCGGCAACGGCACCGAGTCTCTGGCGAAAGCCATCGCCGAAAGCGACGCTTTCTCCCTGGCTGGCGGTGGTGATACTGTCGCGGCCGTTGACAAGTACGGTGTGAGTGACAAAATCTCGTACATTTCCACCGGTGGCGGGGCTTTCCTGGAGTTCGTGGAAGGCAAAACGCTACCTGCAGTTGCCGTTTTAGAAGAGCGCGGCGAATAGCACAAGTTTTGAATCGCAAGGAGGGCCGAGAAGCTCTTCCGGGACCGTAAAAAACAGGGATGTTTTTTACGAGCCTACAGGGACGTATTCACGGCGTGTCCCGGAAGAGCTTCTCGGCCCTCCGCAGCAGACTCCAAACCAAAAAGTCTGCCAGAGACATTTAATTAATCGAGGAGACAACCCCCATGGCCCTGATTTCGATGCGGCAACTGCTGGACCACGCCGCGGAGCATGGTTACGGTGTGCCGGCTTACAACGTGAACAACCTTGAGCAGATGCGCGCAATCATGGAGGCGGCTGATAAGACCGACTCTCCGGTGATTGTTCAGGCCTCTGCCGGCGCCCGCAAATACGCCGGTGCGCCGTTCCTGCGTCACCTCATTCTGGCGGCCATTGAGGAGTTTCCGCACATTCCTGTAGTTATGCACCAGGACCATGGCACCAGCCCGTCCGTGTGTCAGCGTTCCATTCAGCTGGGGTTCAGCTCGGTGATGATGGATGGCTCGTTGGGTGAAGACGGTAAGACTCCGACGGACTACGAGTACAACGTCGATGTCACCCGCCGCACCGTGGAAATGGCCCATGCCTGTGGTGTTTCCGTGGAAGGCGAGCTAGGTTGCCTGGGCTCCCTGGAAACCGGCCAGGCCGGTGAAGAGGACGGTATTGGCGCGGAAGGCACGCTGGATCACAGCCAGATGCTGACCGACCCGGAAGAAGCGGCGGATTTCGTCAAGAAAACCCATGTGGATGCCCTGGCCATCGCCATCGGTACCAGCCACGGTGCCTACAAGTTCACCCGTCCGCCAACCGGTGACATCCTGGCCATCGACCAGATCAAGGCCATTCACGCCCGTATCCCGGATACCCATCTGGTCATGCACGGCTCCAGCTCCGTTCCCCAGGAGTGGCTGAAGATCATCAACGAATACGGTGGTGCAATTCCCGAGACCTACGGTGTGCCGGTTGAGGAAATTGTGGAAGGCATCAAGCATGGTGTTCGCAAGGTCAACATCGACACCGACCTGCGCCTGGCCAGCACTGGTGCAACCCGTCGATTCCTGGCGCAGAACCCGGCCGAATTCGACCCGCGCAAGTTCCTGAAAGAGACTATGAAGGCAATGACGGAAGTCTGCGTTGCCCGCTACGAAGCCTTCGGAACCGCTGGCAACGCCAGCAAGATCAAGCCGGTCAACCTCGAGCGCATGTTTGAGCGGTACGCTTCCGGAGAGCTGGACCCCAAGGTCAGGTAAACCTTTTAGTCAGACTCTTTCCAGTGTGGCCGAGCCCGTACCCGGGCTCGCCACTACTGCCTCGTATCCTGGCAGCTTCACATCAATGGGCGGCTCTTCCGAGTGCCAGTCGGCAGTCCACGCTACTGTTGGAGCCCCCTCGGAGTCGGGCTTTATGCTAACGAAGACTGTGCCAAAGGCTGTCGGCGCTGGTCCAAAGCTGATGGTCTCGTCCTGTTCCAGCCAGCGCTCGGGTATGCCGCCGCAGAGCACCAGGCGTTCACCTTCCTCCCGCACAAAGCAGTTACGCACCATTAGCACCCATTCAGCCGATGCCCACACGTGGTGCCCATCTCCCATGCACCCGCCAAGGGTTCCGGGGTGGATGGCCTCGGGCCACTGGCCTGTGGGTGAGGCCAGTTCGGCCACCGAATCCATCAGCTGCAGATAGCGGGGGTCCCCGGCGCGCAGCAGCACCTGGGCCACATGCAGGGTGAGGTAGGCGTTCAGGCCGGAGTGGATCATATCCTGGTAAAAAGCCCCGTCGACAAAGCACCGGTCCAGCAGGAACTCGACGCAGTCCAGCAGGCGCGGGTCGTCAGGCGCGCAGAGCTGGGTCGGGTAACCCACGGCCAGGGAGCCGATGGCGCCTGCATCCAGGCGACGGTAGGGGGACGCCGGCATACCCGGCCGTTTCAGGCGCTGCTGGCAGCCTTCAAGGCTGCGGTCGACGGCCCTGGTGAAATCGACGGCATCTTGCCGGAAAGCCTGGCTGTCTTTCGGGTTGTCTTCTGCCAGCATGTCCGCGGCGGCATGGAGGCCAGAGATTCCCCAGAAGTCATCCCAGTAATAGTAGTCATTGGGGCCCAGATGTTCAGCGCTGAAACCTGCTGGCAGCAGCCCGGCGTGGGGCGTTTCGGTTTCCTTGCGCAGGCGTTTGTCAGTGATCCACCGTGCGCCACGGGCTATGGGATTATGCCAGTGTTTTTCCGGGCGGCGTCCGGTGAGGTCATAAAAACGTTTGAGTATCCACAGCACTTCACCATTGGCGTCCCACTCGCCTTCCTGGGAACGGAAATAACCGCCTTTGGTCTGACGCTGGGGAAAGCGTGACAGCGCTCTTCCGGCCCGGGCTGTCATCCCGATGCTCAGTAATGCATTGATGATGAAAGCCGCATCGCGGAACCAGAACCTCTTGTAGGTGAAGGGGCCGGGATAGACATCGTCCGGCGAGTGGAGGATCAGGGATGCGACTGCGGCATCGTAGAGAAACTGGTACCGGGGTTCCGGACACACCAGGCGGGCAAGACCTTCCCGCTCCGTCTTCCAGGCATCGGCCTCCGGCAGGCGCGCGGGGCTCTGGCTGAGTGGAATGCTGGCGGTGATTTCCCGGGTCTTTCCGGCCTCGACGGAAAACAGCGCGGCCGCCGTTACCATGCCTACGTCACAGACACCGTCTTTCTGATCCTCGCGATCAGTCAGATGAATGTGCACATCGCCGTTCCGGTAGTCCGAAACATGATGCCGCTCGGCGGGGGCGCTGAAGGTCACTGAACGATTGCCATCCACTGTCCAGGCATCCCGTTCGTCGGAGAGTCTGACGCTGTTGATGAAGCTGACCCCCTCGGGGTTGGAAGGCCGCAGGGCCAGTACCAGTGAGCCTGCCACCTCCGACTTTGCCCGCACCCGGAATTTGCAGACCGGCACCCCGTCTTCCAGCTCCACCCAGGAGCGGCTACTCAGCTCCAGCCCATCCATGGATGATTCTGTATCCACACTGATCACATCCCCGAGTTCCTGCCACTGGAGGGAATCCTTCGTCCGCGAGGGCAGTAGGCAGCGGCCATCTTCGGCCAGCAGCCAGCCATCCAGCGACCAGCTGTCGAAAAACGGTGTCAGGAGGCCTCTCGGGTCCACGATTGGCAGTTCGTCGCAGTCAGGGTGCCCCACAGCGGTCCAGTTCCGGTTGCTGAGGTTGATATGGGTAATGGAAAACGCCCGGGGAATGAACGAAGGGTCTTTCGGGTCAAACTGCCGTTCAATCCAGTAGGGCCAGACCCAGTCCAGGTTGTGCTGAATGACCCGGCTGTTGATCAGGCCCCGGGCGTGAAAAACCACACCGGCGCGCAGCAGCTCAATGGGTTCGCCAACTTCCGAGGGCTGGGCGAAACCATGGAGTTTGGCGAGCAGGGCAATGGGATCGAGAAAGCCATGCTTACGGGCGACGCTTTTTACCACAAAACGCCAGGGTAGCCATTTCATCCAGGTCACTGTTTGATCTCCAGGCTGTGGTCTTCCTCTGTGTATCTGGTCAGAGCACGACGGGCGAGGATGTTGAGGTAAATGACAGCGGCCACGGTGCCGGCAAACCCAATGCCGTAAATGGCCCACTCAAGAGGAGAGCGGCCTGTCTCCCGCACGCCCAGTACAGTCAGGTCGGCTGCGATAGACCCCAGATACACGTTGTGAAGAGAGAAGGGGGTAAAGCCAATGGCGGAGCCCCCAACAAAACCGCGGAACGAAAACCGGGTCAGGCCGAAAAAATAGTTTGAAAGCTTGCTGGGGAAAAACGGAATCAGCCGGGTCAGTAGCACGATTTTCCAGCCATGGGGCGTCAGCTCGTCACTCATAAGTCGCAGGCGCGATCTGGCCATGACGAATTCTTTTGCCCGTTCGCCAAAAAGATACCGGGCGATCAGGAAAGCCAGGGACGCACCCAGCACTGTTCCGGTGACCACGTAGATGGTGCCTTCCAGCACCCCGAATACAAAGCCTGCACCGGTGGTGAACAGAAAGCCTGGCAGCAAGACCACCACCGTTACGGTCATCAGCAGTATAAATAACAGTGCCGCCCAGGTTCCCTGGGCTTCAAACCACTGGAGCATGTCCACGACCCGTTCGTGGATGCCCATAGAATAAAGGATGGCAAGAATAACACCGACAAAAGCGATGCTGGCCAGCATCCCCACAATGGGAGATCGTTTCCAGCCGGCTCTTCGCTCCTGCTTTGCTTCTTGCATAATGGAGGGCGTCCTCCTGCCGTGAAGACGAAAGTGAACGGTATGGGATATCCCCTTATCACATACAGCCTAGGATAGGCCAAGTGCTGAGATCAAATCCCACACCAGGGCCAAAAGCTGATACGCATCAATTCTGATACGCTACCACCTTGTAATTTCCACTTTCCCATCAAATATAGAGGTAATAACCGGGTAAACAATGCCCAGTACTCTAAACAGGTGTGAGGAAAAGAATGGACTTCAAAGACTATTACGCCGTACTTGGTGTGAGCGAGTCTGCCTCTCCCGAGGAAATCAAAAAGGCCTATCGGAAACTGGCTCGGAAATACCATCCGGACGTCAGCAAGGAAGACAACGCTTCCGACAAGTTCAAGGACGTCAGTGAGGCCTACGAAGTACTGAAAGACCCCGAAAAGAGAGCCGAATACGACGAGCTGAAAAAATATGGCGCGCGGCGGGACGGTTCGTTCGAGCGTCCTCCCGGCTGGGAGAGTGCGTCCGGCTTTGGTGGTGGAGGTTTTACCGACGCCGATGCTTCGCAGTTCAGTGACTTCTTTGAGGAAATCTTCGGTGGTGGCCGTCGCGCAGGTGGCGGTTTTGGGGCAGGCTTTGGCGGTCAGCGGCACTCCATGCGCATGCGGGGTGAAGATGTGCATGCTCGTCTGGCACTGTTCCTGGAAGAGGCCTTCCACGGCTGTGAGAAGCAGGTGTCATTCAATGTTCAGGAGCCTGACGCCAACGGTCACATCGTGCAGCGCAAGAAAACCCTGAACGTGAAAATACCCGCCGGCATGAAAGAAGGACAGCACATCCGCCTGAAGGGCCAGGGCGCGCCAGGTATCGGGGGTGCGGAAAACGGCGATCTGTTTATCGAAGTGGAATACGCGCCGCACCCCCTGTTCACGGTGGAAGGCAAGGATATACTGGTAACAGTGCCTGTAGCCCCCTGGGAAGCTGCCCTTGGTGCCTCGGTCACGGTTCCCACCGTAGGGTCGAAGGTGAACGTGAAAGTGCCCAAGGGCTCTTCCAGCGGTCGCAAGCTGCGGCTCAAAGGTAAAGGGCTGCCCGGAAAACATCCGGGGGACCAGATCGTAGTGTTGCAGGTCGTGATGCCCGAACGGCACTCTGAAGAAGCCGAGGAGCTGTACAAACAGCTGGCCGAGGCAGAAAAAGGGTTTAATCCACGCAGCAAACTGCATGTGTGAGCGGGGTGAAGGATGACTGACAAAGATCGGATTCTGAGCGTCGAACTGGTGGAGCCCACCGCTACATTCACCCTGCGGGAGATCTGTGAACGCGGGGATTGTCATGCCGAGTTCGTCATTAAACTGGTGAACTACGGTGTGATCACTCCAGTGGAGGACTCGCCAGAGGCACGGCAATGGCAGTTTGATCTCGACGCCCTGGCTCGTCTACGCAAGGCCCAGCGTTTGCAGCGGGACCTGAAAATGAACCTGCCCGGGTTGGCCATGTCCCTGGAACTTCTCGACGAGGTCCAGGAAATGCGCCGTGAAGTCGATCGCCTTAACCGGCAGCTCAGGCAGTTTCTGGGAGACTCCTAGTCCCGGTCCGGCTGGTAACCCCTGCCCAAAACACGCCCGTAAATACGTCCCTGTAGGGCTCGGTCGCGCCATCCCTGGCGCTCCACGGTTTTGGACAGAGGTTACCAGCCGGACCTCCCGCCAAACCCGGAGTTCTACTCCTTATCCATCTTCTGCAGTTCCGCGTAAATCTTTTCCGCTTCTTCCATCAGTGTGCCATGGGTGCGCAGGTCGCCGTTGCGCTGGGCATGCAGCGCTTTTTGCAGCTTGGCCTCGTACTCTTTCTGTAGCTTTTTCTTCGGATTGCCCTTCAGAAATCCCAGCATTGTTTCACCTGTTTTCATTCATGTGTTCAGTAGCTTACGCCTGTCAGACAGGAAAGTTCACAAAATATTCATGATCAGAAACTGGACAATGTTATTTTTTGGGATAATATTCCCAAATAAGATATTGGGAAAATAATCCCAATTAGAAAAGGGGTGCCAGCCTGGTGGAGTACGTGGCTGGCATTATGGAATGAAAGGGACGGAGAAAAACGATGAAGCGCAATCCTTTGGTAACAGCAATCAGGCTCGCCATAACCGGAGCACTGGCAGGCTCTCTGGTGGCGTGTGGCGGCGGTGGTTCGGGCTCGTCCGCCAGTGACACTACCTCCTCCGGCGCCAGCGTCGGTGCAGTCACTGGATTTGGCAGTGTGTATGTAAACGGTACCCGTTTTGAAACCAACGGCAGTGTTGACAGCGATGATGGTGTCGAGCGGGAGGAGCAACTTGAAAAAGGCATGATTCTCCGGGTTGAGGGTGACTGGGACGACCGCGGCGAGGGCCGTGCAGATCTGGTCAGCTATGACGACACACTCCGGGGCCCCGTCTCCGCCATGAGCTGGGATGACGTCGCGCGTACTGGAACTCTCACCATGCTTGGCCAGAGCCTCGAGCTGGACGGCCGGACTGTATTTCGCGGCGCCACGCCGACCGAAATTGCCGGCAACCCTCAAGGGTATCGGGTACGCGTCAGTGCCTGGCGCCTGGAAGATGGCAGCTTCCGCGCCAGTTATGTAGGCGCCCGCGCCATCGGGCTGGAGTTTGATGACAGCAACGAAGTCGAAATTGAAGGCGTCGTTGCCAACCTGGACAAAAGTGCGGAAACCTTCACCATAAATGGCTTCCAGATTGACTACACAAGCGCTGAGGGAGATGACGACTTCTCCCTGGATAATCTGGCCAATGGTCTCGTAGTGGAAGTGGAAGGCCTCCTCAGCGGTGGCATCATCATTGCCGAAGAAATCGACGACGAGGACGACTGGTTCGATGACGATGATGATGTCGAAATCTCCGGCACTGTCTACAACTATGACGCCGGGAACCGTCGATTCTCCCTCAACGGCGTATCGGTGCAGATCGATGGCGGCACCGAATTTGATGATATCCGCGAAAGTAACCTGGCAGATGGCCTGTTTGTGAAAGTCGAAGGTGACTTCCGTAACGGTGTGCTGGTGGCTGATGAAATCGAGGGCCGCGACTCGGATGCCGAGCTCGACGGCCGTATCGAATCCATTGATCTGAGTAATGAATCCCTGGTCGTAAGCGGTGTGCTGGTGCAGCTCACGGCCAATACTCTGATTGAAGACGACGATGATGATGACGACGATCGTCAAAGCCGCGTCCAGGATATGGAAAGCCTGAGAGTTGGTGATTACTTGGAAATTGAAGGCCGCCAGCGCAGTACCGGCGAAGGCTACCTCGAGGCGTACAGCATTGAGCGTGAAGATGATGACGACGATGATGATTACGAACTTGACGCGAGGTTGAACGCCGTTGGCGAAAGTTCCATCACCCTCATGAACCTCGAGATCCTGCTGAATGGATACAGTCTCTCCGGAGCGCAGGTTGGCGACGAAGTCGAAGTGGAGTATCGCCAGACCGCGGGCGGTCAGTACGCGCTGACCGATAATGTCGAAGTCGACGATGATGATGACGATTGATCAATGGACCGCCTGGCCAGGCCGGGTATTGCCGGCCTGGAATTCTGGCTTTTGACATCATAATGGGAATACAATCCCAAATATGAAAAGTTTCAACACCAACCCCCTGCACCGGGCGCTGTATCGCATTCTGCGCCCCATGGCGCGCCTGCTGCTCCGCAACGGCATTCCGTTCGCTGAGTTTGCCGAACTGGTCAAGCGCGCCTATGTGGACGCGGCAATGGAAGACTTTACCGATCAGCGCAAGAAGCCCACGGACTCCCGCGCAGCGGTGATGACAGGGCTCACGCGCAAGGAAGTGAAGAAACAGCGGGAAATCCTGGCAGGGGAGCACCAGGGAGCACCTGGCAAAAGGCAGGAAAACCGGGCATCCCGGGTGGTTTCAGGTTGGGTGCACGACCCGGCTTTCCAGAACAGTGAAGGCCAGCCGGTGGCCCTGCCGTTTGATGGGCCACTCAGCTTCAGTGAGCTGGTAAGGCGATACAGCGGCGATATGACGCCGCGTGCGGTGTTGGAAGAGTTGCAACGGGTAGGTGTTGTGGCAGTCGGGGATGCCGGAGAACTGGTGTTGCGCCAAAGGGCCTATGTGCCGGCGGGTGACAGCGAAGAAATGCTCCAGATCTTCGGCGAAGACGTATCTGATCTCATTGCGACCATTGATCATAATCTGGTGGGGAGCGAGCACAACAGTCAGCCCCTGTTCCAGAGAACGCTGGTGTACAACAACATTCCCCCGGAAATCATGGCTCGCTGGCGCAAATACGCCGCGCAGCAGTCCCAGACCATGCTGGAGCAGCTGGACAGGTGGCTGGGGCCCCATGACCGGGACATTGCCAGCCACGGCACAGGCAAAGTCACGGGGGATTCAGTACGAACCGGAGTAGGCGTTTTCTACTTTGAAGACCCACTTCAGCCAGATATTGAAAGAGAACGGAACTAACAACCAGTTTTTTGTACGCCATTGTTAGCTCCGTTATTGGCCAGGGAGACGCATGCATGAAACCCAGATCAGTCCGGTTAGCTACCCGCTTTTCGTTGAGCGGGCTGGCCATTGGTATCCTGGCTGCCTGCGGTGGCGGCGGCAGCGATAGTCTTGATATCGCCGATGGCGGCATTCGTGGAACAGGCTCCAGCGTAGGCCCGGTTTCCGGTTTTGGTAGTGTGTTTGTCAATGGTGTGCGGTTCAGTACCGAAGGCCTGAATGGCCAGGTTCAGAGCGATGACGGCATTACCGCCGAAAGCGAACTGGACGAAGGCATGATCCTGCGGGTTGATGGTGAATGGCGGGATGATGGTCAGGGTACGGCCGACCGCGTTGAATACGACGATACACTCAGAGGCGAAGTGGTCGTAATTCAGCCCTGGGACCTGGCAAGCAAGACGGCCATCCTCAGCGTCTACGGGCTCACTGTTCATATCGACAACCAGACAGTGATCCGGGGCAAGGACGTGGTCGAACTTGCGGATGGTGACTTCGTCAGGGTCAGTGCCTGGAGGTTGCCCGACGGAGAGTTCCGGGCAAGCCTGGTTCGCGTTCGGGATGACCTGGCGTCTGTTGAGTTTGATCCGGATAACGACATTGAAATCGAAGGGAAAGTCAGGAATTTTGATGCCGATCTGTGCACGTTCGAAATCGGTAATCTTACGGTTGAGTGTGATACGGATAACACCGACTTTGATGGCATCGCCCTGGCGGATCTTGCCAATAATCCCTTCATCGAAGTAGAGGGGGATGTCAGCGGCAGTGTGCTGTCTGCCCGGGAAATCCAGCAGGACGATCTGCGTCGCTATCGGCGGGGTGATGACGACGATATCGAATTTGCCGGCCCTGTCAGCCGAGCCTTTGACTCGGGTAACGGAACATTTGAAATCAATGGTCTGGTCGTTCGGGTAAGCAGCGAAACCGAGTTTGATGACGGCCTGTCGGAAACAGACCTTGTGCCGGATCTTCTGATTCAGGTGGAAGGTGAATTCCTCAACGACGGCACGGTAGACGCTGAGGAAATCGAGCTGCGCGAAGGCGAGTCCGAAGTTGAGGGTCGTGTCGCAACCAACAGCGTCAACTCAACGGATCAAACGTTCCGCATTGGCGGGGTCCTGGTCCAGGTAACACCGCTGACGGCCCTGATAAGTAAAAATGATCCCGGCATCAGTTTCCAGCAACTTGGCGGGCCGGAGGAAGTGGAAGTCAGTGGCATTGAGCGGGTCGATGGCAATGGCGCTGTCTACCTGGAGGCATTCAAGGTCGAAGTTGATGACGAGCTTGCGGAGGACGGGTTCGAGCTGGTCGGCCGCTTGCGCAGTATGGATGTCAACGGAATTGATGTGCTGGGTGTGAGCATTCGGTTTGACCCCGATACCGATTTCGATACCAGTCGTGATGAACTGCAGGATTTGGTGGATCGTGGAGAAAACCCGCTGGTAGAGGTGGAATACCGGCAAAACACCAGTGGCATTCTGTTTGTAGATGAAATCGAACTTGAAGCAGATGACGACGACTGACCGGGAGTAGCATCAACCGGGTGCGCAATTGGGCACCCGGTTATCCCGGGCAGTTCTAACCACAAACCCGCGAACGGGCCTGGCGGTATTCGTCGGTTATACGTGCCACGAGCGCACTGACCGGAACCACATCCGTAATCTGGCTAACTCCCTGGCCAGCCGACCAGACCGTTTTCCAGGCCTTGGCCTCGTCGTTCACAGGTTTCAGCTTCTCGCCATAATCAAGTTTGCCGGCCTGGTCCAGTTTATCCATAGGGTAGCCGGCCGCTTCCAGGCTCTGGCGCATGAAGTTGGCAGGGATGCCTGAAACCGCTGGTGTGTGGATGATGTCGCCGGATACCGCCTCAATGATCATGCTCTGGTAGGCGGCTTCCGCACGGGACTCGGAGGTGTTGATAAATCGCGTGCCCATGTAGCAGAGATCGGCCCCCATGGCCTGGGCTGCGAGAATGTCTTCGCCTTTGGATAACCCGCCGGCCAGCAGGATGATGCCATCAAACACCTCGCGAATTTCGTGCACCAGCACGAACGGATTGATGGTGCCGGCATGCCCGCCTGCGCCTGCTGACACGGCGATAATGCCATCCACCCCCGCTTCCGCTGCCTTGCGGGCATGCTTCTGGTTGGTCACATCGTGGAACACCAGGCCCCCATAGCTGTGCACCGCCTCGGTCACACGGGTTGCAGCGCCAAGAGAAGTGATCACAATAGGTACCTGGTGCTTTACGCACAGTTCCAGATCAGCTTCCCAGCGTGGGTTGGTGCGGTGAACGATCAGGTTGACGGCATAGGGCGCGGTTTTCTGGTCCGGGTGGGTCTGGCGGAAATCGTTCAGGCCCTCGTTCATCTGAATCACCCATTTCTCGAAATCTTCGCTGGTACGCTGGTTCAGGGCCGGAAAACTGCCGACGATGCCCTGCTTGCAGCATGCAAGGGCCATCTCGGGGCCCGAGATCAGGAACATGGGCGCTGCCACCAGGGGGAGGTTCAGCGAAGTCTTCAGTGATTCAGGTAACGCCATGAGGATTCCTTAATGTTTGTTGAACCTTTGTAGGGTATAAGGGATCTTAGCGTGCTCACTACCTCCTGAAAATGATCAGAAACGAATAAACAACAAGGAGTTCCCTCATGGGCGAAGCAAAAAGAAGAAAAGAAACCGGTGCCCCGCCGCCCCGCAAGCAGAAAGATCGCAAGCCGATGTATGCCGGCCTTGGCGTTATTGTTCTGGTGTTTGTTGCGGTGGGTGTCTTTTTCCTCACTTCAAGCCCGGATCCGACGTCCGATGAGCTGCCGGTTGCAGCGCCCAACGCTACCCCCTTTCCCGCTGAACTGGATCGTTACGGGGTCTCAATGGGTGACGATGATGCCCCTGTGGTGGTGCGGGAATTTGCCGATTACCAGTGCCCCGCCTGCGCCCGTTTTTCAGACGCCAGCCAGCAGCTGAAAGAAGAGTACGTTGAGAGCGGCAAGGTGCGCTTTGTTTACTTTGACCTTCCGCTCCAGCAACACGACAACGCCGTGCCCGCAGCCCAGGCAGCACGCTGCGCCGGTGATCAGGATGCCTACTGGGCCATGCATGACAAACTGTTCGACATGCAGACCGAGTGGAGCGGCTCCGGCAGCCCGGTGGATACCTTCAGCCGCTACGCCAACGATCTGGGGCTGGATGAACGCCGTTTCCGCCGTTGCATGACCACCGACCTGCACATCGAAGACATCGAGCAGAGCCGTCGTGTGGCCATGCAGCTTCGGGTAACCAGCACACCAACGGTACTGGTAGACAATGTCCGCCTGACCCGTCCGGGATGGGGGCAGCTGTCGGCAGTGGTGGAACGTGAGCTGGCGGACTGAGGGCCGTAACTTCCCGTAATACTCTCCTGCGCCCGGATTCGTTAGAATGGCGGCCTCGCGCCTTTTGGCGATTATGAACATGCTCCGGATTTACGGTCCGGCCCGCAGGAGAAACCAGACTCATGAGCCAGGATGTTGTTGTCTGCGCGCTATACAAGTTCGCAGTTCTGAATGATTACAAAACCCTTCGCCAGCCGCTACTGGACCTGATGCTTGAGAAAGACGTGCACGGCACCCTGTTGCTGGCACGCGAAGGCATCAATGGCACCATTGCCGGCAGCCGGGAGGGGGTCGATGCAATCCGAAACTGGCTGGATGCCGACGAACGGTTCCATGGCATCGACTACAAGGAATCCTTCGTGGATATCCAGCCCTTCAAGCGCACCAAGGTAAAGCTGAAGAAAGAGATCGTCACCATGGGTGTGGAAGGCATTGACCCGAAACGCATCGTGGGCACCTATGTGGAGCCTCGGGAATGGAATGATCTGATCTCCGATCCGGACGTACTGGTAGTGGACACCCGTAACCAGTACGAAGTGGAAATCGGAACCTTCCAGCACGCCAGGAACCCGGCCACGGATACGTTCCGCGAGTTCCCCGAGTACGTCAAAGAGAACCTGGATCCGTCGAAGCACAAAAAGGTGGCCATGTTCTGCACCGGTGGAATCCGTTGCGAGAAATCCACGGCATTCCTGAAAGAGCAGGGCTTTGATGAGGTGTATCACCTCAAAGGCGGCATTCTTCGCTACCTTGAGGAAGTTCCGGAATCACAGAGCCTCTGGAAGGGCGAGTGTTTCGTGTTTGATGATCGGGTCACCGTGAACCACAAGCTGGAGCGGGGTGAGTATGACCAGTGTCACGCTTGCCGCCGGCCGATCACGGATGAAGACAAGCAGCGCCCCGAGTATGAGCAGGGGGTCAGTTGCCATCGTTGTATCGACTCGCTGACGCCAGAGCAGAAAGCCCGTTTTGCCGAGCGTGAGCGACAGATGCGACTGGCGGAGGAGCGCGGAGAAGCTCATGTGGGCGGCGAAGCAGCACGCATTATTGCGGAGCGAAAGGCCCGGAAAAAAGCCGAGCGGGAACAGCAGGCCCGCAAAAGCGCCCTGGGTGAGCAACGTGCGAAATCCTGACAACAGATAGTACAAACAAGGAGACCCCATGCAGTTCAGAGCAACCTTTCTTATTGTCTCGCTGGCCGTGTCGCCGATGGTGTCCGGTGAGGAATTCGAAGACTGGGAGGGGGAGGCTGAACTCGGTGTTCTGATCACTTCCGGTAATACCGAGGAGACCAATATCAATGGTCGTCTCGGTTTGCTGCATGAGATCGATGAATGGCGCAACAATGGCGAGTTTCGTTCGGCCTATTCGGAAACCGATGATGTCACCACATCGGAGAAGTACCAGGCCTCAATCCAGTCGGATTACAAGTTTGAGGGCAGCCAGTATCTGTTTCTCCGTGGTTCCTACGAGGATGACCGCTTCTCCGGGTATGACTTCCAGTCGTCCCTGACCACCGGTTACGGTAACCGGGTCTGGCAACGGGGCGAGCGCTCCTTCCTGGATCTGTCGGCGGGTCTTGGTTATCGCTTCAATAAACTGGAGGAACCGGATGAGAACGGCAACCGGGATGAAGAAGAGGCCATTGCCCGGCTGGCGGGCCAGTTCGATTACGCGCTGTCTGAAAACGCCCTTTTCCGCCAGAAGCTGAGTACGGAAATAGGCCTGGATGAGAACAACACCATTACAGAGTCTGAAACCTCGGTGCAGGCCACCGTGGTTGGTAACCTTTCAATGAAAGCGGCCTATCGGGTCCAGCACGTTTCCGATGAGCCCGAAGGCTCGGACGACACCGATACCGAAGTTTCGCTGTCGCTGCTGTATGGCTTCTGAGATCAGACCCGGTTCCTGAGCCCCAGTTCGTCCGGGTAGGGGGTCAGGTACTTCTGGCTGTGAAGGTAGTCCACCGGCTCCCGCCGCTGGGCCATTCTCAGCAGCGTCATCGGCACCACCAGGGGAACCTCGCCCCGGTGGTACGCCTCAATCTGCTCCATGAGCACTTTCCGGTCCTCATCCGCCATGGAGTCCCTCAGGTAACCCATCAGGTGCTGCATGGCATTAACATGGGAGCCGCGGCTGACCTTACACGTCATCGCCTCCATAAAGGACGATATGTACCGGCTGGCAATGTCTTCCAGAGGCTCTGATTTCAGATCGCCGAGCATGGGGCCCAGCTGGCGGTAGATCTTCTCGGAGTGGGCCAGCAACTGGAATTTGTGGCGGGTGTGAAACTCGATCAGTGCTCGGGCGGTGAGGTTTTGACCGGCAACGTTCTGCATCCAGTCGTCGTAGGCGAATACCCGCTCGATGAAGTTCTCCCGCAAGGTGTCGTCGTTCAGGCGGCCCTCTTCTTCCACCGGCATCAGCGGATAGTGTCGCATCAACGCTTCGGCAAACAGACCCCTGCCATCGCGGCGGGTCACATTGCCGTCTGCATTGTGTACCTTGATACGCTCCATGCCGCAGCTCGGGGATTTGGCCATCAGGATATAGCCTCGCAAATCCGCCAGTGTGGGAATCACCTCGTCAATAAATCCCTGCATGGCATCGGTATGGTCTGCGGTGCCTTTCGTCTCGATCAGTTTCAGGCCATCGTGATATTCCCGTAAATGGATAGCCGGACGGGGGACGCCCAGGCCTGCTTCCAGTTCCGGGCAGATGGACCGGAAGTCGAAATGACGGGAAAGCACCTGAGTGCAGAAACGGGAATGCTTGTGTCCGCCATCATGGCGGACTTCCTTGCCCAGAAGGCAGGTACTGATACCAACGGGGATGCCAGTCACAGTTAATCTCCGAGTTGAAAAGGTACCTTACAGGTACGTTTTCACAGTCTAAACCGATCAGATCTGGTGTTGAAAGAGTCGCATTAAACCCCTTACCGGGAGGACGAGCGAGCCAGAGTCAGGGCATAGATTTCCCGTACATCCCGGGCAAATTGTTCCACCGAATAATCGGCCGCAAATTCCAGGGCATGGGCCGCCAGTTCCTTGCGCAAAGCCGTATCTTCCAGCAACTGTTGCGCACGCTCACACCACTGGTCCTGCTTCTCCGGTGTCTTGAAACCGTTGTAGCCGTCTCGAACCACATCGTCAATGCCACTGGAACGCACCGCCACGACAGGCAGGCCGGCCGCCATGGCTTCCAGGATAACCATACCCTGGGTTTCCGACTTGGAGGCAAACAGGAAGACATCGCCCAGGTGGTACCAGGTGGCCATATCATCGGGGGGGATCGAGCCGACCAGCGTAAAGTGCTCCTGCAACCCCAACTCATCGATACGCTGTTGCAGTCGCTCATGCTGGTGTCCTTCGCCAATCATCAGGAAGCGGAAGGGGCGGTCAGTCCGCCGGCGCAGAGCATCAATGGCATCGATCATGAAATCGATGTTCTTTTCGTTGGACAGTCGGGACACGCTGATGAATATGGTCTCATCACCGAGGTTCAGGGATTCCCGCAGCTTGCGGACATCTTTATCGTCGACTTCCTGGAATCGCTGGTACTCGATACCTGTGGGCTGAACAAACACGGGGCTCTTGACGCCGATCATCCGCAGGTACTCTTCGGTGGAGTAGGTGGGCACGATGATACCGTCGCAGCGGTTGGCAAACCGTTTGACCAGTTCGTGGGAGATCAGGTTGCGGAAGAGGTTGCCCGGCAGGGGAACAAAGTGGGCGTAATGCTCCAGGCGCGTGTGATAGGTGTACACCGCGGGCACCCGCAGGCGCCATGCCATGAACAGCCCCAGCGACCCCAGCCAGATAGGGTGGTGTACGTGGATGATGTCGGGCTTGAAGGCCTTGACCTGCCGGCGGATTCGCGTCAGGAAGATATTGGCGAGGCGGAATTCGCGTTTCTCCCCCATGGCGAGCAGGGACGGAACCCGCACAACGTTGCTCTCCTGCCGGGGCTGGTCCCGGTACCGGGGGCATACGATGAGGATGGCATCGCCCAGGGATTCCAGGCCTTTTCGAAGGCGCTGGATGGAGATGGGAACACCACCTATGAATGGCAGGTAATTGTTGGTGAACATGGCAACCCGCAAGGGTTGTGACAGCCAGGGCTCTGGGTCCAGATCGTAGTCCGGGTAATAGTCCTTTTCCACAAAGATGGCGGTGTACAGTTTGATGCCTATAAGCACAAACACCGCCACCAGAAGGATGAAGTTCACATAACCCACATAGAACAATGAGTAGATGAAGAACCAGAGCGACTCCAGCGTGCTCAGTACCGGATTCTGCCCGACTTCCAGTCGCTCCAGTGAATGGCTGATCTCGCCCTCTTCGTTCACATCAACCCGCACGTAATGGTAAAAGCTGGTGTCATCGTTAAGCACCAGGCCACCGGCCCCGCCCGTGGTAATGAAGTGCGTATCACCCCGTACCTGATCCGAATACAGGGACAGGTTCGCGGAAAACACCATGTCCACACCGTGCCTGTCGATGGCCTCCAGCAGGGCCTCCCGGAACTCCGGAGGTTGCAGGAAATCGTCAGCCTGTTCGAACGGGGCTTTCTGGTCCGGATCCAGCAGTGGGTGCCCGATGAACAGAAAGCGGATCCTGTGGGCTTCCTGACTCAACAGATCATTCAGCCAGCGGATCTGCCATTGCCAGGGTGTTTTACCGGTACTGTCGAGGAAAATCAGCCGGGCTCCACCCGCCTTGATGCTGAAGAAGTGGGGGCCGAAGTGGTCATAGAATCGGTAGCTGCCGAAGTTCTTGTACTCATTCTCGCCGAAGGTTAACAGGTAGGGGATGTCCAGATGGGACAGGGTACCCTGGATGGCCCGGTATTTGTCTTCGCCGCCCCCGCTGACGGCGTTGCCGGCGGACACCATGAAGTCCAGGTCAGCTTCGTTGAGCGCCGGGATCATCCGTTCCTCGAAAACACCAACGGAATTGTTGATGTTGCCCACTACCGCGAAACTGAAGCCCCCGGCGCCAGACAGCGTGTCGTTGATACGAGCCACCTGCTCTGTGTGAAGGGCCTCGAAATCCGGCTCGAAATAGTTCAGATAGCCCTTGTACCCGACCAGCAGCACGACAATGGCAAGATTGACGTAGAACAGGATTTTTAACGGATGACGCGGCATCATTGGGCTTCCCTTCGATTCCTCACCAGTTCCCGCTGTAAAATCACCAGCCCAGCCAGCATACCCAGATAAATGGTGATAAACCGCCAACTGATGGTTATCAGCACCAGGTGGTTGGCGGTGAGTATGTCCCGGAAGAAACTGCCGAATACACCTTCCGATATGCCGGACGCGCCGGGGGTTGGTGAAAAATACATCACAAAGGTGGTTACCACCAGCAGGCCGGTGCTCACCAGGTAGTCTACCTCGTAATCCAGGGCCGATATCAGAAGTGCGGGAAAACTGAACAGACTGAGCAGAAAGATGAAGGTGAATATCACTGACAGCGCCACAAAACGTTTCGGACCTTTGATGTACACACCAAAACTGTAGGAGAAACGAAGCATTTCTCGCTTTGCTTTGAAGTGCCAGCGCCGGTGGCGACGTTCACCAATGATATGGAAGCGGTGCAACAACTCCAGCAGCCGCGCGAGGGGGGATATCAGCCAGTGGGTGCGAAACAGGACCACCATGAAAAAACCGAGGTAGAGCAGGATCAGGACCGCCAGTATCGGCCCCAGGCTGCCAACGAGGGGCTGGTTGTCCAGGGCGTCGAGAGTAAGCAGAAAGACCGGCGTCAGGGAAAAGATAAAGATCACCGCCATCACGGTGCGAATGGTTGTTGCTGCGGTGGCACGGCCCACCGGCACACCGTGATGGTGCAGGTACCAGATCTGCGCGAACCCGCCACCGGTGGCCATGGGCGTTACGTTGGAGAAAAACAGGTTGATGAACACCAGCCTGAAAACCACTGGGAAGGGTAAACGGTGCCCGAGGGCACGCAAGGTGAAGTGCAGCCGCAACCCGTCAGCCCCGAAGTAAACGATCAACAGGGCAATAATGGAAACAGCGGCTTGCGGGGAAATCAGGCGATCATCGAAGGTAACACTGCGCCCGGCAAACTGGTCGTAAACGGCATAGAGCCCGGCCGCCGTCATGGCAATGAAAATCAGGCTGAAAACCGTCAACCTGCGCCAGGATGCGCGCTGCTGATAATCTTTATCCGGAATATTGGTCATGGGTTGCCCACAGTCAGGCAGTAGAGGCCAGCGCCTGCTGGATAAGTTCTTTCTGATGGGCGCCAAATTCTGCCACCAGGGATTCGGATTCATTGGCGTCCCTGGCCAGAATAGCCCTGGTCAGACGGGTGAAAAACAGCCCGGTCCGGTCCAGATCCTGCCGGTAGCGGTCAGCACTCAGGTAATAGGCACGGCTCACCGCCGGTTTGAAGTTGGTCAGTGCCTCGGTCAGGTAGGGGTTACCCACTACCTGACAGCAAACCTCCATCACTCCGAAGCTGGCTTCCACAATGGCGGTGATGTTGGCGTCCTTTCTCTGCATCTGGCCTGTCACCTTCTCAACCGCCTGCAACAGCTCTGCCTTGTGGTCTTCCCGCCAACGCTCACAGAGGCGGCGCGCCAGCATAATCAGCAGATGCATGTACACATCATAAAGCTCAGCCGCATGCACCGCGTCCAGCCGGGTGGCGGATGCCCCTTTGCGTGGGGTGATCTCAATCAGGTGCCAGCGCTCCAGAGTGTACAAAGCCTCCTTGACCGAAGCCCGGCTCACCTTGAGCTCGTTGGCCGTGGTCGCCTCATGCAGACGCTCCCCGGGCCTGATCTGGCCGGTCATGATGCGTTCTGCCAGATAGTTGGCAATCTGCTCGGCAAGGGTGTTGGGAACCTGAAAATCCATAAGGGCTCTCTGAACAGGGGACATGCGGAATGAGTTTATCACAGCCATTTAGCCTTGGATTGTCAGGAAGTTACTGCCAGCAGGACCTGATATTGATCAAAAAATGATATTTGCGCCTTGACGGATGTCATATTGTAGGACAATAATGCAGACAACAACAAGTGATCATCAAGATCCAATGCAACAGCCAATGAGGGAAGTCCCGTGAGTACCAGACCAATGACCCTGAGCTCCGAATCCGCACGCCGGAAGGTGCTGCTGACACTCAAGAAGTACAGTTACCTGATCGCGATGGTGCCTCTGGCATTGCCGCCTCTACTACTGGCGGCCGGGCAGGCCACCGGTTGGGTGAACCTGTTCGCCTGGGGCGTTCCGGTGGTGGTGTTCGGCATCATCCCCATCCTTGACCTGCTGCTGGGCAAAGACGCCCTCAACCCGGATGAGGAAACCGACACCCCCCGCATGAACTCTGAGATCTTTTACAAGTTCATCACCCTGGGCTGGGTTGCCGGCTTTGTGATGTTGCTGGGGTGGAGCATGTTCGTGCTGGCCTCGGGCACGTTCAGCGTGGCCGGTGGCATCGGCTGGATCTTCTCCATCGGCATCGTAGGTGGCCTGGGCATTAACGTCGCCCACGAACTCATCCATAAAGACGGCAAGCTCGAAACCTGGGCTGGCGGCCTGCTGCTGTCACTGGTCTGCTACGCCGGCTTCAAGGTGGAACATCTGCGAGGCCACCATGTACACGTCTCCACCCCGGAAGACGCTTCGTCGTCGCGCTACAACCAGTCCCTCTACAACTTCCTGCCACAGGCGTATGCCCGTAACTTCATGAACGCCTGGAAACTGGAAGCCAAACGCCTTCAGAAGAAAGGCTGCCGTGCTTTCAGCTGGCGCAATGAACTGATCTGGTGGTACAGCATTTCCGCCCTGGCACTGGTGGCCTTCACCGTCGCCTTTGGCTGGCTTGGCGCTGCTTTCTTCCTGGGCCAGAGCTTCATCGCCCTGAACCTGCTGGAAATTGTTAACTACCTGGAACACTACGGCCTCCACCGCCGCAAGCTGGAAAACGGCCGCTACGAACGCACGGGTCCGGAACACAGCTGGAATTCCAATTACTTCCTCACCAACGTGTTCCTGTTCCACCTCCAGCGTCACAGCGATCACCACGCCTGGGCCAAGCGCCGCTATCAGGTCCTCCGTCACCACGAGGTGGCCCCACAGCTACCCGCCGGTTACGCAGCCATGGTAGTCGTGGCGATGATCCCGCCACTCTGGAGGAAGATAATGAACCCGAGAGTTGAGGCTTACTACGAAGGTGAGGAGCACCAGCTGGTCTAAACAGAAAGCGATCATTTACAGGTTTTACGGCCCCACAGGTTTGTGTCTCTGACTGTGGGGTCTTTTTGTTGGAAGAGACACAAAGGTTCCCGCCCTTGAAATTCCCCCTCAAGGCGCGCAAGTATAGAGGTTGAATCCTGAACGCATAAATAAGGGAGCCCCCCATGCCCAAGCACTTCGAACAAGCCCCGGGCCTGCACGAAGCCACAGTCCCGGAAACCGAAGGCTACGTCTTCAACCAGACCATGCTGCGCATCAAAGACCCCGAGCGCTCCATGGACTTCTACACTCGGGTAATGGGCATGCGCCTGGTCAGGAAACTCGACTTCCCGGAAATGAAGTTCACCCTGTACTTTCTTGCCTACCTCGACGACCGCCAGGCCAACATGGTGCCCAACGACGACGCCCACCGCACCACCTTCATCTTCGGCCGCGAAGCCATGCTGGAACTGACCCACAACTGGGGAACCGAAAACGACGAAGATTTCAGCTACCACAATGGCAATGACGAGCCCCAGGGCTTTGGCCACATTGGTGTTGCCGTGCCAGACGTCTACAGCGCCTGTGCCCGCTTTGAAAATATGGGCGTGGAGTTCGCCAAGAAACCGGACGACGGCAAGATGAAAGGGTTGGCGTTTATCAAGGACCCGGACGGCTACTGGATCGAAATCCTGCAGCCGAACATGCTGGAAAAACAGCGCCGGGAAGCAGAAGAGGCGTAAGCTGCATCAGGCAGTGTCGGGCCGGTTCCCGGCACTGCTTCTGGACGCGACAATCACCGCTGCGGTCAGCACCAGCGCGCCGGTGATCCCCACCACGCCCAGTACCTCGCCCAGGAAAATCCACGCCAGCAACGCCACGAACAGAGGCTCCAGTGTCACGATAATGCTGGACAACGTTGCCGGTGTGGTCTTCATTCCGCTGAAGAAACTCAGGTAGCCCAGGCAGGTGGGCACAATGCCGATATAGGCCACCATCAGCCACTGACCGATGCCCAGACTATGCAGCCCTTCAAAACCGCCGCTCAGAGCCACTACCGGTAACAGGATCAGTGCCGCGGTAAAAAAGCAGATAAACGCCGTGGTGAACACGGGAGTACCGGTGGACGTATGGCGGCTGGTGAGGGTGAAGCCGGCATAGACAAAGGCGGCCAGAACCGCCATCAGGATGCCGCCCAGGCGAAGGGAGCCGGCGCTGTCCATATCACTGACCACCAGCATGGCGGTACCGGCAATGGCTGCGGCCAGGGCCAGTATGGTAACCAGTCCCGGTTTCTCACCCAGCAGCGGCGCCGCCAGAATGGCAACGAGCACCGGCGCCAGGCACAGGGCAATCAGCGTGGCAATACCCGCGCCGGTCATGTCTACTGCCAGCAGGTAACTGCCCTGATAGACCGCCTGAAAGCATCCCAGTGCAACCAACGGCAAGAGTGACTTGCGGGTAAACTTCGGCAGGGGTGTGGAACTGCGGGCCAGTGCACCCTGTTCCCGGCGCATCAGCGCAAAGAAAAAAGGCAGCGCCACCACCAGGCGTAGAAAGCCCAGTGTCACTGCCTGCAGCTCAGAGCCGGTAAACAGGAATTTTGCAACAATACCCGTGGTCGCCCAGAGCAGGGCGGCCAGGGCGATCAGTAGTGCGCCGCGGATCATTCAATAACCAATACGATCAGTTCCTTGGGGCCATGGACGCCGTAGGCAAGGGTCTGCTCAATGTCGGCGGTTTTGGATGGCCCGGAGATTAACAGCGCATTGGTCGGCATGCCAGCGGCCCAGTTCTGGGATCGCATGGCCTGATGGAAGGTGGTGTAAAGCTCACTGGCTTTCAGCACCGCAATATGGATAGGTGGCACCAGGCTCATCAGCCGTGGTTCATCCACCGATGGCCACAAGATCAGCGAGCCTGTCTCCGCAATGCCTCCCCGGGTAGAGGTGATGCCGGCGTCCACTTCACTGAACAGTGACTCCTGCCAGCTTTCCACCGGCTCGTCGTAGATCAGCAGTTGCGGCAGGTCGCCCCGGCTTTTCGTGGCGCTCTGCAACGCCTTGCCAATCTCGTGCTCTTTTGCAATCAGTAATGTCTCGGCGCCCCGAGTCTGCAGAATTTCGGCCAGGCGGTCAATCCAGTCGGCTTCGGTGGTGCGGTGGACCTCACCATGGACGGATTCAATGGTCTGCTCGAACATATCCAGCTTTTCGGCGGTGCTCCACTCCGGCCGGTTGAGCACCGAGAAGTCGCATTCCGGAGAGGTCAGTTCGCCGCCGGTGCGGTGGCGCAGGCGCTGGAGGATGGTGTCACGGGAACTCACTGGCTACGCTCCTTCATCCGTTCGTGGAGGGTTTTGGCAGCCAGTTTCGGTGCCGTGCGGTACTGGGTCCAGCCACCGAGCTTGCCTGGTTGCAGCTTGCGGAAGCGCGCGCCCAGGCTGGTGCCCATGCGGTATATACCGGGCCGGGCGTGCATCCAGCTCCAGCCCTTCCAGATCATGGCTTCCACTTTGCCGCGCTTGGCGCCATGGCCACGAACCTTGGCAGGGTGCAGTTTATCTCCGTCCACGGCTTCCTGGCGCAGGCGCACCAGCAGGTCGGGAATGGGAATCTTCACCGGGCAGACTTCGCCACAGGCACCACACAGGCTGGAAGCGGTTGGCAGGTGCCGGCCTTCGTCCAGGCCCACCATATGCGGCATCAGTATCTTGCCGATGGGGCCGGGGTAGGTGGTGCCGTAGGCGTGGCCGCCGACACGGGTATAGACGGGGCAGTGATTCATGCAGGCGCCGCAACGGATGCAGCGCAGGGTGTCCAGCAGTTCGTCGTCCTGGTAGATGGTGGAGCGGCCGTTATCCACCAGCACCACGTGGACTTCCTCCGGGCCGTCCAGCTCGTCGGCCTTGCGGGGCCCGGAAATCATGTTGAAGTAGGTGGTGATGTGCTGGCCGGTGGCGGATCGGGTCAGCAGTGCCAGCAGGGCGGTTACATCTTCCAGGTTGGGCACCACCTTCTCGATGCCGGTGACCGCAATATGGCAGGGCGGCACCGTGGTGGTCATGCGCCCGTTGCCTTCATTCTCCACCAGGCACAGGGTTCCGGTTTCAGCGACCGCGAAATTCACACCGGAAACACCCACATCCGCGTTCATGAACTTCTCGCGCAACTGCAAACGGGCGTTGGCGGTCAGGTATTCCACATCGTGGGACAGGTCGGTGCCGGTCTTGTCGTGCAGCAGCTGGGAAATCTCTTCGGTGTTCTTGTGAATCGCCGGCATGATGATGTGAGACGGCGTTTCCTCGGCCAGCTGAACGATGTATTCGCCCAGGTCCGACTCCAGGGCTTCAATGCCCTGTTCCTCCAGGTAATGGTTCAGTTCCATTTCCTCGGACACCATGGACTTGCCCTTGATCACGCTCCTGGCATTCCGGGCCACGCAGATGTCCCGCACAATCTCGCAGGCCTCGTCACCATCGGCGGCCCAGTGCACGGTAATGCCGTTCTCGGTCAGCTTCTGTTCCAGCTGCTCCAGCAGGTCCGGCAGGTTGGCCAGGGCCCGCATGCGGATATTGGCGCCCAGGTCCCGCAGGGTTTCCAGGTCCCAGCCTTCGAAAGCCGACTTGCGCTTGCTCATCAGCCCGTCCATCGCCTTGCGGAAGTTCTGGCGAATCTGCGGGTTATGGATGGCCGCCCGGGCGCGCGGGTGGAATTCCTTTACATCAATGTGATGGGCTGAGTGTTGTGCCGTTTCGCTCATGATTGCTTGCCCCCGTCGCCGTTGGTGCGTTCCCAGAGAAAATTCAGGATGTGCTGTCCGGAAACAGGCTTCTGGTTTTTCTCAGCGTAGCCGTCTATGTTCATCAGGCAGCCACAGTCGGTGGTGACAAATTCCTTGGCGCCGGTATCGACCAGGGTATCCACTTTCTCACTCACCATGGCACCGGAGATCTCCGGATGGCGCACTGCAAACGTGCCGCCAAAACCGCAGCATTCCTCGGCCCGCACCTGTTCTACCAGATTCACGTTCTTCAGTTGGCCAAGCAGCTTGGGGCCAACTTCCGCAACGCCCATTTCCCGGCGGGCAGAACACGAGGTGTGCATGGCTACGGTAGTGGGCTCCCCCAGGTCGTCCAGTTTGATGTGGCACACGTTCACCAGAAAATCCGTCAGTTCCCAGATCCGACCGGCAACTTCTGCTGCCTTCACATCGTCGGCGGTATCCTTGAACAGGGCGGGATAGTGCTTGCGCATCATTCCGCCGCAGGAACCAGAGGGCACAACGATGGGCCAGTTCTCAGGAAACAGCCCGAGCTGTGCCTTTGCAACGGCACGGGCCTCATCATGATAGCCGGAGGTGTAGGCGGGCTGGCCACAACAGGTCTGGTCCTCAGGGTAAATGACTTCAATACCTTCCCGTTCCAGTAACTGAATGCCGGCCATGCCTGCATCCGGATAGAACATGTCCACCAGGCAGGTGCCGTAAAAATAGACTTTGGAAGGTTTGGCCGGGTAAACCTTGATGGGATCAACCATAGTGCCACCGCTCATCGTTATCATTGTTAATGACCCACAATGATAGGGCGGCAGGCCAGGTGTTGCCAGGCGACTTTAGGGGGAGTTCTCCGGGAGCCGGGCAGCGGCGCCAGGCCGCTGCCCGGCAGGCTTATTTGACAGTCAGGCGGTCGGCGTTCTTTTCAACCGTGCGCTCGCCAATGCCCTTGACGTTGGCAAGGTCCTCACTGGACTGGAAGGGACCATTGGCATCACGATAGGCCACGATGGCTTCGGCCTTGCTCTGCCCGATGCCGTTGAGGCTGGCCAGGGTCTCGATATCTGCGGTGTTGATGTTGATGGCGGCGGGTTCAGCTTGGGCGAAACCGGCAAACAGGCTGAACAGCAGGACCATCATGGCCATGAAAGGGGTGCGCTTCATTTTACTTGGCTCCTGAAAGTGAATTTACGTGTCTGATTATTCGTCAGGACGTAAAAGCAGCGGAGCTGGTTGGAAAAGAAACAGGAACCGGAGAGGTTGGAAGTGCACGGACAGGAACACATTCCATGTGATCCTGACCCGTGGCTGACCCCATGCCTGATCCTTCAGGCTGCGCAACATCCTGTGCGCGTCTTCCCTGTGAGTCGTCCCTGTAAGCCCTGATTCCCTGGGCAACTCCTGATCCGTGGAACACTCTTCCTTGAACTAACGTCCCTGATTTAGCTTCCCTGAGCCAGCTTTCCTTGCCGGCTTCTCATCCTTGACACTGACCATTCTACTTGGGATCGGTTCTCGGCAAATCGGACAATCGCTCCGTCGACTGTGCGATATCTCTTACAGGTTTGTAATCAATACGACCGCAATACAAATGAATGTAAGTTCACGTTTTTACAGTTTTTTATGGACTTCCGCCGCCTCACGGATTTTCTCCATGGTAATCTCCCTGACCGCCTTCTGGCTGATACGGATATGACTTGTCAGCCGGTCCGCCGCCTCCACGGCATGGCCTGCACGAAGGGCTTCGAGTATCTCGGCGTGTTCCCGGTAGGTGGCGTCTATCCGGTCGTCGCGGGTAAAGTCCAGCCGGCGTATGATTCTCAGGCGGTCGGTGATTTCCCGGTGAATCCGTGACATCTCCCGGTTGCCGGCGGCAGCCACCAGGTCGCAATGAAAACTTTCGTCCAGTGCCCGGACAGTGCTGCCGACGGCGCGCTCGGACGGGTGGTCGGGGTTCCAGATGGCGGTGAGGGTTCTGACGGTCTGGGGTAACTCCGGCTGCTGGCAGATCTTGTGCATCGCAGCCCGTTCAAGGGTGATGCGCAGGTCGTAGAGTTCTTCCACCTGCTGGAAGTCAAACGGCTTCACCTGCCAGCCGCTGCGGAATAACACCTCGACAAAGCCTTCCCGCTGCAGCCGATACAGGGCTTCCCGCACGGGTGTCCGGCTGGCATTCAGGCGTGTTCCCACGTCTCCCTCGCTGAACTTGTCGCCGGGGATCAGCCGAAACTCAAAGATGTCGTCCTTCAGGGCTTCGTAAACCCTGTCTGCCATGGACTCTTTTCTTTTGGTGTTTGTTGCCATTTTTTTCTGATTCCCTTTGGTTCCCTCTTATTCAGGGGCCTCACCGGTTGGTTTTCGGCTTTGGGGCCGGCTGTTGGGAGGGGCTATTCAAAAGACGCCGTGAACCCATCCATGGGGGCTTGAGCGCAGCATCCCTGCTGCGCACACTTTTGAATAGCCCCTCCCAACAGCCGTCCCCGACTCCCTTTGCATGCGAGATCCTTTCGTTCAAAACTCGGGTTGAAGCCTGGCCAGGGTTAGGCTTCTGTCCCCGCTCCAAACATTGTTTTTCTTCAAACCGCAGTCACCCAAGCCTGGAGAAGCCGGTGGGGGAAGGCCTGTCACAGACTGTGCGCAGCAGGGATGCTGCGCTCAAGCCCCCATGGATGGGTTCACGGCGTGTCTGTGACAGGCCTTCCCCCAGCGGCGATACTCCAAATTAAGAGGCCAGTGCGGCCAAACTCCCAAACTCAGACCTTGATGCTCAACAGAGGCTCCCCGGGAGTAACGGCCTTGCCGGGCTCAACATGCATGGCGCTGATCTGACCGGCGAGCGTGGCATTTATCTCGAATTCCATTTTCATGGCCTCTACGATCACCAATGGATCACCTTCTGCCACGGTATCACCGGGTTTTACCAGGCACTTCCAGATATTCCCGGCAATCTCGGCACTCACCAGTTCGCCGAATCTCGCCAGGTCAGACACATCCGGCTTCGGCGGCGCCTTGGCCAGTTTATCCAGCTCTTCCGCTTCGCTGTCTTTCCACAGGGCCACTTCCTTGGCGTAGGCCGCCTGCTGCAGTTCCCGGAATTCGGCGATGGAATCCGCGTTGGCGTCGAGGAAGGCCTGGTGGGATTTGAGGTCGAAGGTTTCTTCCTCGATTTTCACCGTCAGCTGGCCGGCGCGGAACTGATCGCGCATTTCGTCCAGTTCGGCTTCGGTCACCGGGTAGTAGCACACCTGGTCAAAGAACCGCAGCAGCCAGGGGGCGCCTTCGGCGAATTGGGGGTTCTTGAGGTACTTGTTCCAGATCGGCAGGGTGCGGCCGACCAGCTGGTAGCCGCCGGGGGAGTCCATACCGTAGATGCACATGTAAACGCCGCCGATGCCCACGGTGCCTTCGGCGGTGTAGGTCCGGGCCGGGTTGTACTTGGAGGTGAGCATCCGGTGCCTTGGGTCCAGGGGCACGGCGCAGGGGGCGCCCAGGTAAACGTCGCCCAGGCCCAGCACCAGGTAACGAGCCGAGAACAGGATGTCGCGGACGGCTTCGCGGCTGGGCAGGCCGTTGATGCGTTGCATGAAGTCGACGTTGTTGGGCAACCAGGGCGCGGTGTCGCGGACGGACTGGCGGTATTTGTCCACGGCTTCCAGGGTGGCGCTGTCTTCGAAGGCCATGGGCAGGTGGATCACGCGGCTGCGGACTTTCAGTTCATCCGTGGGCGGCAGTGTGCCTTCCAGGTCCAGCAGGTATTCCATCAGTGAATCCTGCGGCAGGATGCGGGCGTCGTACCGCAGTTGCAGCGAGCGTACCCCCGGGGACAGTTCCAGCAATCCGGCCGGCTGTACGTCGGCAATGGCTTCCATCAGCGCATGAATGCGCAAGCGCACGCCCAGGTCCATCACGTTGGGGCCGTATTCCATCAGGATGTACTGGTCGCCGGCCTGGCGGTAGGTGACTTCCGGGCGGCCATCGGTTTCTTCCAGGTGGGCAAGCACGGTGGCAGAAAGGCCGTTCAGGGGCGCGAGTTCCGGAGCCATCAGCTCTGGCACCGGCGGTGCCATCAGGCTCTTGATGGCCAGTTCCTGGCGTTTGGAGAGCTCCACCGCAGTGTCGTTGTCTATTGCGACAAAACGGATCGTATCGCCCGGTTTTACCTGGCCGACTTTCCACAGCTCGGCCTTGGCGATGGTCACCGGGCACACAAAGCCGCCCAGGCTGGGGCCGTCTTTGGTCAGAATCACCGGCATGTCGCCGGTGAAGTTGATGGAGCCGATGGCGTATTCGCAGTCGTGGATGTTGGAGGGGTGCAGGCCAGCCTCGCCGCCGTCGGCGCGGGTGAACTCCGGCTTGGGCCCGTTCAGGCGGATGCCCAGGCGGTTGGAGTTGTAGTGCACTTCCCAGTCCTGCTCGAAAAACTTCTCGATGGATTTTTCGGTAAAGAAATCCGGCGCACCGTGGGGGCCGTAGAGCACGCCGATTTCCCAGTGGTCCGGGTAGTCCGGAATCAAATCGGGATCGGCCGGGGCCGGGTCGTGGGTCGGGGCAGTGGTGGTACAGGCTGGCAGGCTGACCTGGCTGATGCCCAGCATGTCACCGGGGCGCAATGGCCGGCCGCCGTGGCCGCCGAACTGGCCGAGGGCGAAGGTGGAGCGGCTACCCAGATAAACCGGCACATCGAACCCGCCGCGAACCGCCAGGTAGGTGCGGCAGCCCTTGATGGCCTTGCCCACCGCCAGAACCTGGCCGGCTTTCACGTGTATGGGCTTCCAGAATTCCACCGCCTTGTCATCGAGCGTTGCTTCCGTCAATGCACCGGTCAGGGCAACGACCGAGTCCTTGTGGAATTTCAGGCTGGGGCCGATCAGGGTGGCTTCCAGTCCGGCGGCTTCGTAGTGGTTGCCCACGATACGGTTGGCAATGCGGAAGGCGTAGTCGTCCATGGGGCCACTGGGGGGCACGCCGATGTTCCAGTAGCCCACGCGGCCGGGGTAATCCTGCACCGTGGTGTAGGTGCCGGGTTTGAGCACTTCTGCCACCGAGGGTTTGAACTCGAAGCTTTCCAGTGCGCGGGTGGAGACAATGCCATCAGTAAAGCTCTGCTGGGCCACCACCTGACGCAGGTAATCCAGGTTGGTGGCAATGCCCATCAGCCGGGTTTCCGCCAGGGCGGCTTTCAGTTTGGCCAGGGCATCGGCGCGGTCCTTGCCGTGTACGATCAGTTTGGCAATCATCGGGTCGTAATGGGCGGAGACTTCGCTGCCGTTTTCCACCCAGGTATCGATTCGCACGCCGTCTTCCGGCCAGTGCACATCGGTCAGTTCACCGGGGGAGGGTTGGAAGTCCTTCAGCGGGTCTTCCGCGTAGATGCGCACTTCCATAGATGCCCCGTTCAATTGCGGCTCAAAGCCGGCCAGGTCCGGGCTCTCGCCGGCGGCGATCTTCAGCATCCACTCGATCAGGTCCAGGCCGGTGACAGACTCGGTGACCGGGTGCTCAACCTGTAAGCGGGTATTCACTTCAAGGAAGTAGAACTCGTCCCGGTCGGCGTCGTAGATGTATTCCACGGTACCTGCCGAGCGGTAATTGACCGACTGGCCAAGGGAGACGGCGGCATCCAGCATCTTCTGGCGAGTGGCGGCCGGCAGGTTCGGTGCCGGGGTTTCCTCCACCACCTTCTGGTTGCGGCGCTGCAGGGAACAGTCCCGCTCGCCCAGGGCCACCACATTGCCTTCGCCGTCACCGAATATCTGTACTTCCACATGGCGGGCGCGGGCGATGAAGCGCTCCAGGAACACCCCGCTGTCGTTGAAGAAGCTCTGGCCCTGGCGGCGCACGGTTTCAAAGGCGTCCCGCAGTTCGCTTTCGCTGTTGCAGCGGGTCAGGCCAATGCCGCCCCCGCCGGCAGTGCTTTTCAGCATCACCGGGTAGCCCAGCCTGTCAGCCACGGCTACCGCTTCGCCCAGGGTATCCAGCAGGCCGCTGCCCGGAGCCAGGGGCACGCCGGCGGCTTCCGCCAGTTCCCGGGCCCGGTGCTTCAGCCCGAACTCGCGCATCTGGGTAGGTGTAGGGCCGATAAAGGCAATACCATCCGCCTCGCAGGCTTCGGCGAAGTCAGCGTTCTCGGAAAGAAAGCCATACCCGGGAATAATCGCCTCGGCGCCGGTGTGTTTGGCCGCCGACAGAATCTGCGCCTTATCGAGGTAGGTTTCGCTGGCGCCGTTACCGGTCAGGACCACGGATTCATCGGCCTGGGCTACATGCAGGCTGTGGCGATCCTGGTGGGAATAGACAGCGACACTGCCAACGCCCATGGCCTTGAGGGTACGAATGGTGCGGACCGCGATTTCGCCTCGGTTGGCGATTAGGACTTTTTTGAACATTTTTGGTATCTCCTATCTGTGGAGCTTGAGGGGTCTGCGGGGGTCTGACCCTGCGGGTCTGACCCCATACAAATTGACCAAGAGGCGTTTACCCAAAGTTTGGAGGTTGATCTGACCTGGTCAGATGTTGTGGGGTCAGACCCGTAGGGTCAGACCCCGGAGTCAGACCGCATATAAGCGCGCCAGCCGCCGAATTCGGTGACATCCCGAGCCCCCTCGAACCCGTACCCCTCACAGATAAACCCATTCACCCAACGCCCATCCGCCAGTTCCACCTTGCCGATACCGAGGGGCGCGGGAATCAGGTCCACGAAGGAACCGAAGGCCGAGGCCGGCATCTCCCAGACTTCCACGATGATCTGCTCACCTTCGCCCGGTGCTACCCGCTTCAGCCCGGGTTTCGGCGGCGTTGTATTCGGCAGGGCGTACAAGCGGTAATTGGCGGATGTGGTGGTCTGCTCCAGCAGGACGGCATAACGTTCGGTCAGTTGGGTGTTCAGGGGCATGCCGCTGAGATGGGCACCCACCACAGCCACCTGCACCGTGGGTGTGGAAATGGCCGCGCCCGGTGATTCTTCAGGCCGGGGTTTGTCGGTGGCACCCAGCGGTGTGGGATGGGCATTGAGCCACTGACAGGCCAGGTGCTGCAGTTCGGTGTCTTTCCAGGCACCGCTGATCAGCGTCACGCCGAACGGCAGGCCGTCGTCGCGGAAGCCGGCGGGAATGGCCAGGGCACTGAAGTCCGCCAGGTTCACGAAATTGGTGTAGGTGCCCAGCTGGCTGTTGAGGGTGATCGGGTTTTCGTTCACCGCATCAATCGTGGGTGCCGTGGGTGCAGTGGGCACCAGCAGGGCGTCCACATCGGCCAGCAGTTCATCGATCTGGCGCAGCAGTTCTTCCTTGCGGTACTGGGCCCCGAAGGTATCGGTGGCGGTAAACTTGCCGGCGTTGGCAATGATGCTTCTCACCACCGGGTTCATGTCACTGCCATGGCTGGCCATGAAGGACTCCACCGCAGCATGGCGCTCTGCTACCCAGGGGCCTTCATAGAGCAGGGCGGCCAGTTCCAGCATGGGGGTGAAGTCCAGCGACACCAGCTCCACATCCTGCTGCCGCCAGAGGCTGATGGCGGTATTCCAGGCCGCCTCTGCCTGCTGGTCGCCAAACCACTGCGGGTGCTCCGGAATGGCCAGGCGTTTGAGCGGGCCCGGGCGACGAATGGCCGGGCCATCCAGAGGCAGGGCATAGGGCGCCTTGCGGGAGAAGGCATCATCGGCATCAAACCCGGCCATGGCATCGGCCACACGCCCGGCGTCGTTCACGGTCAGGGCAAACACAGACACGCAATCCAGCGAGCGACAGGCGGGCACCACGCCGTGGATGCTGAACAGCCCTTTGGTGGGTTTCAGACCCACCAGATTATTCAGCCCGGCCGGCACTCGGCCAGAGCCGGCGGTGTCGGTACCCAATGCAAAGGGCACCAGGCCGCGCGCTGTCACGGAAGCCGAGCCAGAGCTGGAGCCACCGCTGATCACCTCCGGCCTAAAGGCATTAGAAACCGCCCCATAAGGAGAGCGCGTACCCACCAGCCCGGTGGCAAACTGGTCGAGGTTGGTTTTGCCGATCAGCACCGCGCCCGCGGCCTTGAGCCGGGCAATCACCGTGGCGTCCTCTTCCGGCGAATAGGCATAGGCCGGGCAGCCGGCGGTGGTTTCGAACCCGACGGCGTCAATATTGTCCTTGGCCGCAAACGGAACCCCATAGAGTGGCAGGCGGCTGATATCGCCGCCTACCTTGTTAAGGCTGCCCGCCAGGTCGAACAGGGCCGCCTGTAACTGCGTGCTTTCTGATAGTGCAATCCAGGCGTTGTCGGTTGTATCCAGGCTGGCGACCAGTTCGCCGATAAGATCCTCGGGCCTGGCGCCCGACTGGTAGGCCTTCTGCCAATCCTCAATGGTCCATCCGAATGTTGCGGGCATGGTTTGTCCTCATGTGCGTTATCAACTTGTATACATGAGCAATGGCAATGCCCGTGCCATTCGGGAAGGATTTAAAAATAGTCAGTAAAAACAGTGAGATATGTAAATGCAACCACAAGGACCGTCTCTGAGGGCCGCACTATTGATGGGCGGGTGCACCATAAAAAGGCTATTAAAACGGAGAATTGCGAGCCTTTCCACGGGGCAAGGGCAGGCGTTGATAGCTTGTATACTAGATAAGTCGTTGTTGTGTATGGGTATTGGTGAAAGCTGGAACGACAGATGCAGTGGCAGCAGTGCGTTTACTCAAGCGAATGGCACGAACCAACCTGCAAACAAGGACGCACAACATGACCATCAAAAAACACGTGAAACTGGGCCTCTCAGCGCTGGCCCTCTCTGTATCCCTCAACGCAATGGCTGCCGAAGACCCGATCAAGGTCGGTATCCTTCACTCCCTCTCCGGCACCATGGCCATCAGTGAAACGGTCCTGAAAGACACCGTGGAAATGCTCATCGAAAAGCAGAATGCCGAAGGCGGTGTGCTCGGCCGTCAACTGGAAGCGGTGGTGGTCGACCCGGCCTCCAACTGGCCTCTGTTTGCTGAAAAGGCCCGCGAACTGCTGGCCAAGGAAGAAGTGGATGTCATCTTCGGCAACTGGACCTCGGTTTCCCGCAAATCCGTACTGCCGGTGGTGGAAGAACTGAACGGCCTGCTGTTCTACCCGGTCCAGTACGAAGGTGAAGAGTCTTCCGAGAACGTCTTCTACACCGGCGCCGCCCCCAACCAGCAGGCGATTCCTGCGGTGAACTACCTGATGAACGAAATCGGTGTTGAGCGCTGGGTACTGGCCGGTACCGACTACGTGTACCCGCGCACCACCAACAAGATCCTTGAGACCTACCTGATGGACATGGGTGTGGCCAAGGAAGACATCATGATCAACTACACGCCGTTTGGGCACTCCGACTGGCAGAACATCGTATCTGACATCAAGAGCTTCGGTTCCGCCGGCAAAAAGACCGCTGTGGTCTCCACCATCAATGGCGACGCCAACGTGCCCTTCTACCGCGAACTGGGCAACCAGGGCATTTCTGCCTCTGACATCCCTGTGGTTGCCTTCTCCGTGGGCGAGCAGGAGCTCTCCGGTATCGACACCGGCCCGCTGGTTGGCCACCTGGCCGCCTGGAACTACTTCATGAGCGTGGACAGCGACGCCAACTACGACTTCATCGACCAGTGGGTTGCCCACACCGGCGATGAGGAAGCCGTCACCAACGACCCCATGGAAGCCCACTACATCGGCTTCAACATGTACGTCGAGGCGGTGAAAAAAGCCGGCACCACCGATGTGGATGCGGTTAAAGACGCCATCATCGGCGTAAGCGTGCCCAACCTCACCGGCGGTTACGCCGCCATGATGCCCAACCACCACATCACCAAACCGGTGCTGATTGGCGAGATCCAGGACAACGGCCAGTTCTCCGTAGTCTGGGAGACCCCATCCACCGTGGCCGGCGATGCCTGGTCTGACTACCTGCCCGGTTCGCGGGACCTGATCGCCGACTGGCGCAAGCCGCTGTTCTGCGGAACCTTCAACACCGTAACCGGCAAGTGTGGCGCTTCCGCCGGCCAGATGGCGGCGGAAGAAGCCGAATAAGGTGTAGGAAGCAGAGCAAGACAGGCAACCGGGGCAGACACACTGTTCCCGGTTGCCGCACCCGCAACCCGCTTTCAACAGACAGGACACACTCATGAGCATCATCCGATCGCTCACATTGCTGCTTATTGCCCTGGTTTCCCTGTGGTCGCTTCCTGCCAGCGCGCAGGATGACGATCCCGGCAAGGCGCTGCTGGCCAACCTTGCCGAAGCGCCAGCCAGCAACGTGGAAGAGGCCATCAACGCCATCGTCAGCAGCGGTGATCCAAGAGCCAGGGGCTGGCTTGAAGCCTACGGAAACAACCGCCTGAGCCGGATAAAAGACACCGGCCAGGTTGTTGTGGTTCTGAACAACCGGGGCCGGGACTGGGAAATTGCCAACCCGCTGACCGGAGAGAACATGGGCGACATGTCCCGCCGGGAGCTGGACAGAGTTGCCATCAACAACGCCATACGGGGCCAGCTTGAAGGCATACTCGCCATGCTGGACCTGAACGCCGCCGACCCGCACGTGCGTGAAGCTTCCGCACAGGACATGATGGGCAAAGTGGATGCCTCACTGGTAGAACCGCTGGAAGCGCGGCTGGAACTGGAAGAAAACGCAAATGTGCGTAACCGAATTGAAGAAGCCCTGGCCATCTACCGGGTGGGCGAGGGTGATATCGAAGCCGTGGATGTACTGGCCGGCAGCCTGCACCCCCGGGCCAGGGCCGCCCTGAACCAGGCTGTGCGCAGCGACGACCCGGTACTGGCGAAAAAGGCCGGGCAGGCCCTGGGCACCATCGAACAGAAACTGAAACTGAACCGCGCCGCCGAGACCCTGTACTTCGGGCTCTCCCTGGGCTCGGTGCTGGTACTGGCCGCCATTGGCCTGGCCATCACCTTCGGCGTGATGGGCGTGATCAACATGGCCCACGGCGAACTGATCATGCTGGGGGCCTACACCACCTGGGGCATGCAGCAACTGCTGCCGGGCCAGCCCGGCCTGGCGCTGATACTCTCCATCCCCGCCGGCTTCCTGGTGGCCGCCACCGCCGGCATCATCATCGAACGCAGCGTTATCCAGTATTTGAAGGGCCGCCCACTGGAAACCCTGCTGGCCACCTTCGGCATCAGCCTGATCCTGCAGCAACTGGTGCGCACCGTGATCTCCCCCCAGAACCGCACCGTGGTCACGCCGGACTGGATGAGTGGCTCGCTGGTAATCAACGACGCGCTCTCCCTCACCCTCAATCGCATGTATGTACTGGGCTTTGCGCTGGTGGTTTTCGCGGCACTGATGCTGATCATGCGCAAGACCCGCCTGGGCCTGGAAGTGCGCGCTGTGACCCAGAACCGCAACATGGCCCGTTCCATGGGCATCCGCGCCACCCGCGTGGACATCATGACCTTTGCCCTCGGCTCCGGCGTTGCCGGCCTGGCCGGTGTGGCGCTATCCCAGCTCACCAACGTGGGCCCCAACCTGGGCCAGAACTACATCATCGACTCGTTCATGGTGGTGGTGTTCGGTGGCGTGGGCAACCTGTGGGGCACCCTGATTGCCGGGCTGTCGCTGGGCACCATCAACCAGCTGCTGGAACCCTGGGCCGGTGCCGTACTCGCCAAGATCATCGTGCTGGTGTTCATCATTCTTTTCATACAGAAACGGCCGAAGGGGCTCTTCCCCCAGAAAGGCCGGGCAGCGGAGGGCTGAGTTATGGCGGTATCACAGAACTGGCTGCTCCGGCCTTTTCAGGAGCGTTCCACACAGATATTCCTGGGCGTACTGTTCGCGGCCCTGGTGGTGGTCACCTTCCTCCACCTGTTCATGCCCCAGGACAGCGCCCTGCATGTCAGCGCCTACACCGTCACCCTGCTGGGCAAGTACCTTTGTTACGCGCTGCTGGCGGTCGCGGTGGACCTGGTGTGGGGTTACCTCGGTATCCTCAGCCTGGGCCACGGCGCCTTCTTTGCCCTCGGCGGCTACGCCATGGGCATGTACCTGATGCGCCAGATCGGCGACCGCGGTACCTACGGCGATCCGATACTGCCGGACTTCATGGTGTTCCTGAACTGGGGCGAACTGCCCTGGTACTGGCTGGGCTTCGACATGGCCTGGTTTGCCTTCATCATGGTGCTGCTGGCACCGGGCATTCTGGCGCTGGTGTTCGGCTTTCTGGCCTTCCGCTCGCGGGTGACCGGGGTGTACCTCTCCATCATCACCCAGGCACTGACCTTTGCCCTGATGCTGGCCTTCTTCCGCAACGAAATGGGCTTTGGCGGCAATAACGGCCTGACCGACTTCCGCGACATCCTCGGCTTCAACCTGCGCACCGACGCCACACGGCTTGGGCTTTTCATTGCTACCGGCATCGCGCTGGCCATCGGCTACGTGATCTGCCGTGCCATCGTGGCCAGCAAGCTTGGCCGGGTGAGTATCGCCTGCCGCGACGCCGAAGCCCGCACCCGCTTCCTCGGTTACCGGGTGGAACGGGTGCAGCTGTTCGTGTTCGTGGTGTCCGCCATGCTGGCGGGTGTGGCCGGGGCGCTGTACGTGCCGCAGGTGGGCATCATCAACCCCAGCGAATTCTCGCCGCTGTTCTCCATCGAAATCGTGGTGTGGGTGGCCCTCGGTGGCCGCGCAACCCTCTACGGCGCAGTGATCGGCGCCATCCTGGTGAACTACGCCAAAACCGTGTTCACCGGCGTAATGCCGGACGCCTGGCTGTTCATGCTCGGTGGCTTGTTCGTGCTGGTGACCGTGTTCCTGCCCAAGGGCATCGCCGGCCTGCTGAAAAAACGCCAGAAGCAACCCCAGACACAGGAGGCCACCGCATGAGCATGCTGGAGCAACTCACCCATCGCGACCGCGTGTTCGACTTCCTCGCACCCGTGGCCTCGCCAGTCGACGTGCGCCACGGCCCGATCCTGTACATGGAAGGCGTGAACGTGAGCTTTGACGGCTTCAAGGCCATCAACAACCTCAACCTAACCGTGGACGACGGCGAACTGCGCTGCATCATCGGCCCCAACGGCGCGGGCAAAACCACCATGATGGACATCATCACCGGCAAAACCCGCCCTGATACCGGCTCCGTATGGTTCGGCAGCCGCCACAACCTGCTCACCAAGAGCGAGCCGGACATCGCCAGCCTGGGCATCGGCCGCAAGTTCCAGAAACCCACGGTATTCGAAGCCCTCACCGTGTTCGAAAACCTGGAACTGGCCATGGCCGCCGACAAACGCATCCTGCCCACCCTGACCGCCATCATGAAACCGGAATACCGGGACCGCATCAACGAAGTGCTGGAAACCATCGGTTTGCAACAACTGCGGGACAGACTCGCCGGCATCCTCTCCCACGGCCAGAAACAGTGGCTGGAAATCGGCATGCTGCTGATGCAGAAACCACGGCTGCTGCTGGTGGACGAGCCGGTAGCCGGCATGACCGAACAGGAAATGGAGCGCACCGCCGAACTGCTCACCAGCCTGGCGGGCAAACAGTCCGTTGTGGTGGTGGAGCACGACATGGGCTTCGTGCGCTCCATCGCCCGCCACGTGACCGTGCTGCACCAGGGCAGCGTGCTGGCCGAAGGCACCATGGACCAGGTCTCCAACGACCCGGAAGTGATCAAAGTATACCTGGGGGAGGAGGCGTAATGCTGAAGATCCAGAAGCTCAACCAATACTACGGCGAAAGCCACACCCTCTGGGACCTGGACCTGGACGTACCTCAGGGCCAGTGCACCTGCGTAATGGGCCGCAACGGCGTGGGCAAAACCACCCTGATGAAATGCATTATGGGCGAGGAAACCACCAAAAGCGGGAGCATCGAATTCGCACAGGATGTGGAACTGACCAAGAAGAAAATCGAAGACCGCTCACGCCTTGGCATCGGCTACGTGCCCCAGGGACGGCAAATCTTCCCGCTGCTGACCGTGGAAGAAAACCTGCGCACCGGCCTGGCCGTGCGGGCCGATGGCAGCAAGAAAATCCCCGAGCGGGTGTATGAGCTTTTCCCGGTGCTGAAGGAAATGCGGCACCGCAGAGGCGGTGACCTCTCTGGTGGGCAGCAACAGCAACTTGCCATTGGCCGGGCGCTGGTGATTGAGCCCAGGCTGCTGATACTGGATGAGCCAGGGGAGGGGATTCAGCCGAATATTGTGGCGCAGATTGGGGAGGTTATTCGCCGTCTAATCGAAGAAGACGGGCTGACGGTGTTGCTGGTTGAGCAGAAGTTGCCGTTTGCGCGGAAGTATGCGGATCGGTTTGCGATTTTGGATCGGGGGCGGAGGGTGGCGGAAGACGAGATTGCAGGGCTGACCGACGAACTCATTAAGAAGCACCTGACCGTTTAGCCGCTTAGTTGCCCCCATGCCCTGATAGGCCTTAAAGCCCTACCTATCAGAACTCCGTGCCGAGCGATCCTTGGTGCGGAGTTTTTGTTTTTTAACCTCAGCAGGAAAACGGCGCCAAGATGGGCTAATGTAGGTAGCCATATGCTACGCACACACTGATAGTTAGGGATGACGGCCGATGAATCAATTAGCGTTATTCAGGCCTATCAGTGTGAAATCGAAAGGTCATTCATATAGAGGGACTGTGAGGTGACTTCATCGGCAAGCGACTACGACTATGAGCTTTACCTAGATTTTCGAAAATCTGAAGGTGATCCCTCACGAGTCTTTCATGCAATGGGTGGAATGATTGATGCGCTTAATAATTTAGATCGCGATCTTGGAAAATTAATTAGTCCATATTATGAGCCCCAAATAATCCTTGAGAACATTTACACGGGATCGCTACGCGCAAAACTCGGTGAAATTCTGAGGGAAATACCTGACGATGCGCTTAAAGACTTCGAGCTAAAGAAGATCCTTGGGCATTTTCTTCTTAAAACAAAATACCTAATCGTGAAGTGGTGCGAAGCTAAGGAAGCTATCGACGATATGGATGATATTAAGGAGCTGGAGAGTCAGATCGAAGAGGCTGCGGAATCCACGAATGTTAAAAGAATACCTGCATACAGTTCAATCAACCGAAAAGATCTTTTGAATCATATAAAACGCATTCAGAACGCAATGAGCCCTCTCGAAGAATTTGATTCTATTGAATATCGCTCAGTTGTTGGTGACGCTCGTTTCAACGGTCAGTTAGCCATCTCGTCACAAGTTATTTCTGATTGGCTGACGAAAGAGGTACATACGACCCAAGGCCCAAGGATTTTGAAAGTCAAAAAGCCCGATTATTTGGGTAAGTCAAAGTGGGCTTTTCGATACAATGGCCATGCCATTGAGGCGAAGATTTCAGATATACCATGGCTGGTCGATTTCCAGAGCGGAAATATTTCTGTAAACCCTGGAGACTCTATTCGAGCTGAGCTTAAAGAAGATATTGCTTTTGGTTACGAGGGGGAAATAGTTCATGTCTGGTACGATGTACTTGAGGTTTATGAAGTCATTCCAGGAATGAGAGCTATCCAAGGTGGATTCTTTGATTCCAAAGGATGATTTGATAAAAGTAGGTTGTCGGCAAGGTACTCCACTGCGCTCTGTATCTCCGCAACTGCAACTGGAACTGCAACTGTAACTGCTAGGGCGTATGCTAGTTACGTGCAGGCGTGGAGTCTATTATAGTGCGGACGTCTGGTATAAATACAGCGACACTTTGAGATTCGTCAATTGGCAGGAGACTAATAGATGAGCGAACGTGACGATCTGCTCGTTTCCGTCGCGAAAGAGATCAGGACCTATAGGAAAGATGACTTTCTCGAACCGACGCCGGAGCATGTCGACCGTTGGCTTCATCAGTTCACGCCCTCCCAGCAGCTGCCATTCCTGCGCGAGTTTGAGCACGTCATCAAGCAGACCTTCTTCTCACGAAGAAACGTGGAGGATTTCCTCCGCGCCCTCGTGACCAACGCGAAGCTGGCTGGTGCCAACCCCGCCTTGTACTGGTCGTCCGCGAACTTCTTGAGCATCCAGCAGAACGGGCAGAGCCAGAAGGAGATGCTCAAGCTCTTCTCGAAGTGCCTTGAAGACGAATGCGGTCTCGACCTGGATGACTGCGGAGAAGATGGCGGCGACTTCATCTACCTTGATGACGCGATGTTTAGTGGCAATCGCGTGGGGAATGACCTTGAGCCATGGATTGTCAAGGAAGCGCCTCAATCGGCTACTGTTCATGTCATCGTCGCTGCTCTTCACTCGGGAGGCTGGTATTTTGTCGATAAGAGGCTCAAGGGTGTGATCGCGCAATCTGGAAAGAAGATCGCCATCAACTATTGGCGTGCCCTCGAGATTGAGAACCGCAAGTGGTTCAAGAACAGTTCAGGAGTGCTTTGGCCCACTATGGTCCCAAACGTCGCTGAGGTTCAAGACTACATGGCTCTGCCGACGAAGTTCCCCTTCGAGCCTCGACAGGCTAGCGCAGCAGCTATCCAGCCGTTTTCCTCTGAATCGGGCCGTCAAGTTTTGGAGAGCGAGTTCCTAATTGCGGGCGCTAAGATCAGGGCGAAGAGTGAGAACCCGAAGCAGTCCATGCGCCCTCTCGGCTTCAGCCCGTTCGGCGTGGGTTTCGGCTCGATGATCGTCACCTACCGGAATTGCCCGAACAATTGTCCACTTGCAATGTGGTGGGGAGACCCGGAGGCGACCTCGGGCGCCCTGCATTGGTATCCGCTGCTACAGCGTGAGGGCTATTCCTCCGCGAGGAACATCTTCGATGACCTTACGCTCTAGCATAGACCAACCTGAGAAAAGCCTCCTGCGGACATACGTCCGCAGCGAGGTTGTCGTTTTCTATAAGACGAGGGAGGCCTTTGGTGGCCTGTCCAACATGGCGTCGGGCTTCCCTTTGCAGATCAACGGCGTTCGCATCTTGACGACGGAGGCCTTGTATCAAGCCTGCCGCTTTCCTCACATGCCGGATGTCCAGCGGGAAATCATCGGGCAGCACAGCCCGATGACCGCTAAGATGAAGAGCAAACCACATCGGAAAGAGTCAAGGCCAGATTGGGAAGAGGTCAGACATAAGGTCATGCGTTGGTGCCTGCGCGTGAAGCTTGCGCAGAACTACGATGAATTCGGTCGACTGCTGCTTTCAACTTGTGATCAGCCAATCGTCGAGCAATCACGCAAGGATGACTTTTGGGGAGCCAAGTTGGCAGACGAAGCTGGCGATTTGTTGGTCGGGCAGAACGTGCTAGGTAGGCTTCTGATGGAATTGCGAGAGAAACTCAAAGGTGATCGGGAAGGTGTAATGAAGACGGTGCCCCCACTCGGTATTCCCAACTTCATGCTACTAGGTAAACCGGTTGAGACAGTTACCGCTAGAAGCTCGGGCAACGGGCATAAGGCACAGCCCGAATTGTTTTAATGGCTTCTTGTAATAGGGGGCAACACCTTACAGAATCCCACACCATGGAAAAGGGAGCGGCCCCTTTGGTCTTGAGCTGGCTACTTCGGAAGAATTGAAGAAAGATGGGAAGGCAACCATGGGGACATGGGGGTGCTTAAAACCCGGGATAGATTTATGTAAAAGGCAGAAACCCGTCATGTTGCATCTATCAATAGTTTTCAGGGGGCTGAAAAGCCCCAATTAGGTATTTAATCGAATGAGGAGTTTATGTTCGAAGATCAAAAAACAATGGAATTTGAGTTCTCAGAAGCATCAGATAGAGCTGCAGTAATTGTAGGAGCATCACTCCTAGACGAAATGCTAAGAGAAATATTGTTAAGCCACTTAGTTTCTGACAAAGAAAAGAACAATAAAGAAATATTTAGCGGTAATGGACCTTTGAGCACATTTAGCTCAAAGATTAATATGTCATATCGCTTAGGTCTCATTTCTAACAAAGAGAGAATATTGCTGCATGGAGTCAGAAGTATTAGAAATGAATTTGCACATAAACTCTCTAAGGCAGACTTTTCAATTGACAGTCTGTCGCAAAGATCAAAAAATCTTTCAATAGAAAAAAGTCTTTTAATGCCATTCGATATTCCAATACCCTCAAAAGAGGGTGAAGAAGTCCCTTTGCCAGAAATCAAAAAAGCAGACGTAAACAACCCAAGAGAGATCTATCAAGAAGCGGTTATGTACTTAGCTTACTGCTTGAGAGCAAGGCTCATGTCAGCCAAAGCAGCGCAACTTGAAGAATTGCCAGACTTTAAAGAGGCTACGGAACCAGCTGAAATGATGTTAAAGATAAAAGAGTCCCAGATGAACGATTACAAGGCGTTGCTTGAAAAAACTGGAGTAATGGAAGACAAGGACCAAGAACACTTGGAAAAACATGATATTTTAATAAGAACTCAAAGATACTGCATCCAACGTGCCAAGCTCGCTCACGAGTCAGCATAGTGAAATAATTGCCTAACAAGTAAATCCAGGTGACGCCTATGGCGCACCTGATTTAGGCGTTTTATTGTTGCTGAGTCTTTTCGGATTCTGCAATGCTGTCTTTAGCTACACTTTCATAATATAGCTTTGTGAGTTCTGACTGCAAGAAGTCGTCATTTATAAGTTTAAGAAATAGATCTTGGGATTTTTTCGTTCCCAAATTTATTTGGCTCCCATCGTAACTGTATTTGAATTTTCCTTTCAAAGCAGGATGGTTGTTTGTAAAACTTATTACCTGCTCATTTGGTATCTGTCCCAATACTGGTGATTTACTTGCGGCTTTAACAAGTTTTCTTGCGAATGATATCTCATCTATTCTATCTTTAAAAACTTCGTGGTTCTCTACCAGGCCAGTTTCTATAATGTTTTCTAACCCCTGAGTAGCAACATTTTTTACCGCTTCATGGAAGTGCATATTCCGGCCCATCATGAACACCCATTCCGGACGAACGTGAACACCTATTCTGGTTCAACGTGAACAGCCATT
>NZ_JASSVS010000049.1 GCF_030250645.1 Marinobacter azerbaijanicus | reverse complement strand
TGCATATTCCGGCCCATCATGAACACCCATTCCGGACGAACGTGAACACCTATTCTGGTTCAACGTGAACAGCCATTCCGATTGAAGGTGAACACTTTCCCGGATTTTCCGGAATCGGTGTTCACCATGCCGGAATTGGCGTTCACGTTCCCGGAATCGGTGTTCACGTTCAACCAGAATCCTTCTTAACGCATTGTTTATTCAACCGCTTGCTACTCTGGTTTCTTTTTTTGGGAATCAGGGTCATGGCAGCAAAGAGAAATACAATGCGCAAAATCAGAGAAGTGCTTCGCCTGAGGCTGGAAGCCGGGCTTTCGATCCGGCAGATCAGCGCCAGCACCAAGACCAGTGTCGGGGCTATCCAGAAGCTCCTGACCCGAGCCCAGGCTTTAGAGATCACCTGGCCCTTACCCGAGGATCTGGACGATGGCCGCCTGGCGGCCATGCTCTATCCCGGTGCTGACCCCACCAGCTCTAGCCGCTATCAGGTACCGGACTGGTTGACCGTCCATCAGAGCCTCAAACACAAGGGCGTTACCAAGCAACTGCTGTGGGAGGAATACACCGCCCAATACCCCAACCGTTGTTACAGTTATTCTCAATACTGTGACCGCTTCCGGCACTGGCAAAAGCAGCAAAGGCGCTCTATGCGCCAGATCCACAAGGCCGGTGAAAAGTGCTTCATTGATTACTGTGGCCCCACTGTGCCAATCGTTAACCCGCAAACCGGCGAAATCCGCACGGCTCAGGTGTTTGTCGCCGTGCTGGGTGCGTCGAATTACACCTACGCGGAGGCCACCTGGAGCCAGGTATTACAGGACTGGCTGATGAGTCACGTGCGTACCTTCGAATTTTTTGGGGGCGTTCCGGAGATGCTTATCCCGGATAATCTCCGGAGTGGTGTCAGCAAGGCCTGTCGGTACGATCCGGACCTGAATCCCAGCTACCAGCAATTGGCGGCGCATTACCAGGTCGCGGTGCTACCGGCACGGCCCTACAAGCCCAAGGATAAAGCCAAGGCGGAGGTAGGCGTACAGATCGTTGAGCGCTGGATCCTGGCGCGGTTACGCCACCACACCTTCTTCACCCTGGCCGACCTGAACCAGTGTATCCGGGCTTTGCTGGACGACCTGAACAGCCGATCATTCCGAGCGCTGCCAGGCAACCGGAAGGAGGCCTTCAAGACGCTCGACCAGCCCGCCCTGAGGGCGTTACCCAAACACCCTTATGAGTACGTCGAGATCCGGCGTTGCCGGGTCAATATCGACTACCACATCGAGTTCCAACAGCATCACTACTCGGTGCCACACCAGTATGTCGGCGAGCAGGTGGACCTCCACGCCAGTGAGCGACTGGTACAGATCTACTTCCGACAGCAACTGATCGCCAGCCACCCACGCAGTCATCAGTACGGCATCACGACCGAGTCAGGGCACATGCCCACCCGCCATCAAAAACAGCAGCAGTGGTCCCCCGGACGCCTTAAGAACTGGGCCCGTGACATCGGGCCGGACACCCTGATCTGGGTCAGTGACCGACTGGATGAGCGGGAACATCCGGAACAGGCCTACCGGGTCTGTCTTGGGCTACTCAACCTGAGCAAAGAATATCCCCGCGAGCGCCTTAATGCCGGTTGCCGCATTGCCAACCGCGAAGGCCTGGACCGGCTGAAACACATCAAAGCCATTCTCCGGAGTAACCGGGACAAGTTGCCAGAACAGCTGCCCTTGCACACCGAACTGCCCCAGCACCACGAGAATATCCGTGGCCCGAAGAGCTTCCACTAGGACAACCCTATGAACACCCTGCAAACCCTGACACGACTGAGAGACCTGAAGCTCGGCGGCATGGCTGCCGCCCTGGAACATCAACAAAACCAGCCGGGCACTTATGACGAGCTGTCGTTCACCGAACGCCTGGAGCTGTTGCTCGACCGGGAGTTCCAGACCCGGGACCACCGCAAGCAGGATCGTCTGGTTCGCCAGGCCCGCTTCAAACTCCGGGCCTCGGTTCAGGATATTGACTACCAGCACCCGCGCAATCTCAAGAAAACACAGGTAGCCCAACTGGCCCAGACCGACTGGCTCGAACGGGGCCAGAACCTGTTGATTACCGGCCCTTGCGGCAGTGGCAAGACCTATCTGGGTTGCGCCGTGGGGCATCAGGCCTGCCTCAACGGCCTCAGCACCCGGTATTACCGGATCTCCCGATTACTGCTGGAACTGACCCAGGCCAAGGCCGATGGCACCTACCAGAAAAACCTCAGCCAACTAGCCAAAGTAAAGCTGCTGATCCTGGACGACTGGGGGCTGGAAGCTCTGAAACCGGCACACCGGAACGACCTGATGGAGATCATGGATGACCGTCACGGCACTCACTCGACCATGATCATCAGCCAGCTACCCACCGATCAGTGGTACGCCGCCATCGGCGATAACACTCTAGCGGACGCCATTCTGGATCGGCTGATGCACAACGCTCACCGCTGGGCTCTGAAAGGGGAATCGATGAGAAAGCGACTTCAAGAAATTGACTGAACGTGAACACCCGGGGTACAAACTCCGGTGGGTGATGCGTTAAGAAAAAAGGTGTTCACGTTCAGCCAGAATGGGCGTTCACGTTCGCCGGAATATGCA
>NZ_JASSVS010000048.1 GCF_030250645.1 Marinobacter azerbaijanicus | reverse complement strand
CGGAACTTACCCGACAAGGAATTTCGCTACCTTAGGACCGTTATAGTTACGGCCGCCGTTTACCGGGGCTTCGATCAGGAGCTTCGCCCGAGGGCTAACACCATCACTTAACCTTCCGGCACCGGGCAGGCGTCACACCCTATACGTCCGCTTGCGCGTTTGCAGAGTGCTGTGTTTTTAATAAACAGTTGCAGCCACCTGGTATCTTCGACCGGTTCGAGCTCCGGCAGCAAGTGCCTTCACCCTACGCCGGCGTGCCTTCTCCCGAAGTTACGGCACCATTTTGCCTAGTTCCTTCACCCGAGTTCTCTCAAGCGCCTGGGTATTCTCTACCTGACCACCTGTGTCGGTTTGGGGTACGGTCCCACTGTATCTGAAGCTTAGAGGCTTTTCCTGGAAGCGTGGCATCGATGACTTCGGCACCGTAGTGCCTTCGTCTCGCCTCTCGGCCTTGGGATCCCGGATTTGCCTGAGATCCCAGCCTACCGGCTTTCACCAGGACAACCAACGCCTGGCCCACCTAGCCTTCTTCGTCCCCCCATCGCAATACAGTGAGGTACGGGAATATTGACCCGTTTCCCATCGACTACGCCTTTCGGCCTCGCCTTAGGGGCCGACTCACTCTGCTCCGATTAGCGTCGAACAGAAACCCTTGGTCTTCCGGCGGGGGAGTTTTTCACTCCCCTTGTCGTTACTCATGTCAGCATTCGCACTCGTGATACCTCCAGCAGACTTCTCAATCCACCTTCATCGGCTTACACGACGCTCCTCTACCGCTTGCCATTCGGCAAGCCCGTAGCTTCGGTACCTGGTTTAGCCCCGTTACATCTTCCGCGCAGGCCGACTCGACTAGTGAGCTATTACGCTTTCTTTAAAGGATGGCTGCTTCTAAGCCAACCTCCTAGCTGTCTGAGCCTTCCCACATCGTTTCCCACTTAACCAGGATTTCGGGACCTTAGCTGACGGTCTGGGTTGTTTCCCTTTTCACGACGGACGTTAGCACCCGCCGTGTGTCTCCCACGCTTGCACTCACCGGTATTCGGAGTTTGCCTCGGGTTGGTAAGCCGGGATGGCCCCCTAGCCGAAACAGTGCTCTACCCCCGGTGGTGATACGTGAGGCGCTACCTAAATAGCTTTCGAGGAGAACCAGCTATCTCCGGGCTTGATTAGCCTTTCACTCCGATCCACAAGTCATCCAAATCTTTTTCAACAGATCCTGGTTCGGTCCTCCAGTTGATGTTACTCAACCTTCAACCTGCTCATGGATAGATCGCCCGGTTTCGGGTCTATTCCCAGCGACTGGTCGCCCAGTTAAGACTCGGTTTCCCTACGCCTCCCCTATTCGGTTAAGCTCGCCACTGAAAATAAGTCGCTGACCCATTATACAAAAGGTACGCGGTCACATGACTGGCATGCTCCCACTGCTTGTACGCATACGGTTTCAGGATCTATTTCACTCCCCTCTCCGGGGTTCTTTTCGCCTTTCCCTCACGGTACTGGTTCACTATCGGTCAGCCAGGAGTATTTAGCCTTGGAGGATGGTCCCCCCATGTTCAGTCAAGGTTTCACGTGCCCCGACCTACTCGATTTCACGACTCTCGGATTTCGGCTACGGGACTATCACCCGCTATGGTCAGGCTTCCCAGCCTGTTCGCCTATCGGTTGTGTCGCTTAAGGGCTAGTCCCCGTTCGCTCGCCGCTACTGGGGGAATCTCGGTTGATTTCTTTTCCTCGGGGTACTGAGATGTTTCAGTTCCCCCGGTTCGCCTCCCAACACCTATGGATTCAGTGTGGGATACCCTGCTGGTGCAGGGTGGGTTTCCCCATTCGGAAATGCCCGGGTCACAGGTTGTTTGCCACCTCACCGAGCCTTATCGCAGGCTACCACGTCCTTCATCGCCTCTGGCTGCCAAGGCATCCACCGTATGCGCTTAATCGCTTGACCATATAACCCGAAGGGGTCTGGTCTGCGATCACGTACGACAATTGCCGGATACGCTTGAGACGTATCACTTTTGCTCTTTCCTTGCGGAAAGAGCTGTCAGCATGATTCACATTGTTAAAGAGCGGACTGTTCAGAGAACAGTGGGAAGTCTTACGACTTGCCGCTGGTCTCTGCAGATAAAAGACTGGCTTGGAGAAGTATGGTGGAGCCAAGCGGGATCGAACCGCTGACCTCCTGCGTGCAAGGCAGGCGCTCTCCCAGCTGAGCTATGGCCCCACTGATTCCGGCCTTCCCTTAAGGGACGGTTCGGTTAATTTTATTCAGACCAAGGCATTTCGTGGCGACGCATAGCCTGCTATGTGAGTCACGAAATAACGCAGGACTGGATAAAATTGGTGGGTCTGGGCAGATTTGAAATAAACCCGGCGACCTCACCCTTCTCTTACAGAACTTCCGGGGGTGCGCTCTCACCAACTGAGCGACAGACCCGGCCGAAGCTCGAGAATGGTGGGTCTGGGCAGATTTGAACTGCCGACCTCACCCTTATCAGGGGTGCGCTCTAACCAACTGAGCTACAGACCCATTGGTCGCGCTGGGTCCATACCCAAACAGTCTTTGCTCTGGTCGATCAGGTAATTCATTGTGAGCACTTGCCGCGAGGCGGCGATACGTCGGTTAAGGAGGTGATCCAGCCGCAGGTTCCCCTACGGCTACCTTGTTACGACTTCACCCCAGTCATGAACCACACCGTG
>NZ_JASSVS010000047.1 GCF_030250645.1 Marinobacter azerbaijanicus | reverse complement strand
CGGAACTTACCCGACAAGGAATTTCGCTACCTTAGGACCGTTATAGTTACGGCCGCCGTTTACCGGGGCTTCGATCAAGAGCTTCGTCCGAGGACTAACCCCATCAATTAACCTTCCGGCACCGGGCAGGCGTCACACCGTATACGTCCACTTTCGTGTTTGCACAGTGCTGTGTTTTTAATAAACAGTCGCAGGGGCCTGGTATCTTCGACTGGCGTCAGCTCCACCCGTAAAGAGTTTCACCTACCACCAGCGTGCCTTCTCCCGAAGTTACGGCACCATTTTGCCTAGTTCCTTTACCCGAGTTCTCTCAAGCGCCTTGGTATTCTCTACCTGACCACCTGTGTCGGTTTGGGGTACGGTCTCGAATAGCCTGAAGCTTAGAAGATTTTCCTGGAAGCAGGGCATCAATGACTTCCCGCCCGTAAAGGGCAGTCGTCGTCGCGTCTCGGCATTGTGGGACCGGATTTGCCTAACCCCACTGCCTACTCGCTTAAACCGGGACAACCGTCGCCCGGCTCACCTAGCCTTCTCCGTCTCTCCATCGCAGCTATCCAAGGTACGGGAATATTAACCCGTTTCCCATCGATTACACCTTTCGGTCTCACCTTAGGGGCCGACTCACCCTGCGCCGATTAGCGTTGCGCAGGAAACCTTGGTCTTCCGGCGTGGGAGTTTTTCACTCCCATTGTCGTTACTCATGTCAGCATTCGCACTTCTGATACCTCCAGCATGCTTCTCAACACACCTTCGCAGGCCTACAGAACGCTCCCCTACCCCGCATACTTGCGTATGCAGCCGCAGCTTCGGTAACCAGTTTGAGCCCCGTTACATCTTCCGCGCAGGCCGACTCGACTAGTGAGCTATTACGCTTTCTTTAAAGGATGGCTGCTTCTAAGCCAACCTCCTAGCTGTCTGAGCCTTCCCACATCGTTTCCCACTTAACTGGTATTTGGGGACCTTAGCTGGCGGTCTGGGTTGTTTCCCTCTTCACGATGGACGTTAGCACCCACCGTGTGTCTCCCGGATAGTACTCACAGGTATTCGGAGTTTGCATCGGGTTGGTAAGTCGGGATGACCCCCTAGCCGAAACAGTGCTCTACCCCCTGTGGTATTCGTCCGAGGCGCTACCTAAATAGCTTTCGGGGAGAACCAGCTATCTCCGGGCTTGATTAGCCTTTCACTCCGATCCACAAGTCATCCCCTGGCTTTTCAACGACAGTGGGTTCGGTCCTCCAGTTGATGTTACTCAACCTTCAACCTGCTCATGGATAGATCGCCCGGTTTCGGGTCTATGCCCAGCGACTAAATCGCCCTATTCAGACTCGGTTTCCCTACGGCTCCCCTAAACGGTTAACCTCGCCACTGAACATAAGTCGCTGACCCATTATACAAAAGGTACGCCGTCACGGAACAAGTCCGCTCCGACTGCTTGTACGCATACGGTTTCAGGATCTATTTCACTCCCCTCACAGGGGTTCTTTTCGCCTTTCCCTCACGGTACTGGTTCACTATCGGTCAGTCAGGAGTATTTAGCCTTGGAGGATGGTCCCCCCATGTTCAGACAGGATGTCTCGTGTCCCGTCCTACTCGATTTCACTGGACTCAGGTTTCGGATACGGGGCTATCACCCACTATGGCGGCACTTTCCAGAGCCTTCTCCTACCAGTTGTCCAGCTTAAGGGCTGGTCCCCGTTCGCTCGCCGCTACTGAGGGAATCTCGGTTGATTTCTTTTCCTTCGGGTACTTAGATGTTTCAGTTCCCCGAGTTCGCCCCGCACAGCTATGTATTCACTGTACGGTACCGACCCGAAAGTCGGTGGGTTTCCCCATTCAGAGATGCCCGGATCACAGCTTGTTTGCCAGCTCCCCGAGCCTTATCGCAGGCTTCCACGTCTTTCATCGCCTCTGACTGCCAAGGCATCCACCGTATGCGCTTAATTGCTTGACTATATAACCCCAAGACAACTGATCTGTGCCTCACCATCAACAAGAACGTCGCACTCACCGAAGTGAACACCACCTTCCCATCCAGGATGAGACTCAGAGACAGTCGACTGAAGTCATACACAATCACTTCAACGACAACACCGGATAACGCTTGAAATCGCTATCACATTGAACCTATTTCTCTCGGAGATAATGAGAAAAATAGCTTCGTGTTCTATCTCGTCCAATTTGTTAAAGAGCAAATCTGACCCAGTGATCAGAAAGAAGAACTTCCGTTTAACAACCCTTGTCATCAAACCGAAATGCTTGTTTCTGCACACTGCTAACCGGAGTTAGTCAGTAAAGTTTTGGTGGAGCTATGCGGGATCGAACCGCAGACCTCCTGCGTGCAAGGCAGGCGCTCTCCCAGCTGAGCTATAGCCCCGTTCAAGCTATCTTCCAAACCCGATCGCGCTTGGACTCTCAGGCTATAAAATTGTGTGGATCTAGGCGCTTTCGGGCGACGTGTGCGAATAGCACATGAGCCTGGAAGCAACGACGAGCCACGCAATTTTGGTGGGTCTGGGTGGATTTGAACCACCGACCTCACCCTTATCAGGGGTGCGCTCTAACCAACTGAGCTACAGACCCGGTTTCGCTTGTCTTCGAACCGCCTGGACTGCGTTGCAGCCCTCGCTCAGTTGGTCACGTACTGATGTACGCTCCCGCCTTCACTCAATCTGCGCCTTGCCAGCCGCTCCGAATCCGGCGCCAAACCCTGAGGTCTGGTCAAACCGATATCGGGTCTGCATAGACCCTTTTGCTCTCTTTAGAAGCTAACCAAGTAATTCGTGTGGACTCTGACCGAAGCGTTCGGCTTCGTTTAAGGAGGTGATCCAGCCGCAGGTTCCCCTACGGCTACCTTGTTACGACTTCACCCCAGTCATGAACCACACCGTG
>NZ_JASSVS010000046.1 GCF_030250645.1 Marinobacter azerbaijanicus | reverse complement strand
ATGGCGGCGAGGAAGTAGGCGTCGCGGTGGCTCAGCCGCAGGCGGTGGGCGCGCGCCACGCCGTGGATCAGCCAGCCCATCACCAGGAAGGTGAGCAGCTCGGCGGTGAACAGGGCCGGCGCGATAATTGCCCAGGGGCGATCGGCCAGGCCGGGCAGCAGGGCATCGCCATGCCGGTAGATGGCGTAGTGCAGCATGACCGGCGGCAGCAGCGACAGCGGCAGTACCACGCGCAGGATCAAGGCATTGAGAGAAGGGCGCTCGCGTCGCAGTTGCTGCCAGCCTCCCTCTTGCGTGAAGGGAAGCTGCAGAATCAGGGAAATGTTCATGGTTTTGCCTTTGCCAGTGTTATGCCGTGTCGTTGTTACATGCAGTGCTGCTCATTCGCTGAAGAGGAATCAGTACGCCCAGACTATGGCCATCAGCAGTCCCCAGGCCAGAACACCGCCAGCCATGACGGTATAGGTCGCAGACATTGCCACGACATCGCTATCCTCGCGATGGCACAGGGCCTGCAGGCCGTGGTAAATCAGGCTGCAGGAAATCCCCAGGGCCACGATTGCCACCAGCGTGTTGAGCAGTACGCTAGGAATCAGCAGGGCCAGCGAGGCGGACCACAGCGGCAACGGCGCCAGGGCCGCAAGCAAGTAAGCGTCGTGGTAATCGATTGACATGTCATCGCTATTGACCACCGCATGAATCAGCCACCCCATTACGAAGAAAGTGAGCAGCTCGGCGAGAAACAGGATCGTGGTGATGTAACGCCATGGACGCTCACCGAACCCAGCAATGAAGGTGTCACCATAGTGCGTGCCGGCGTAATAGAGCAGCACGGGGGGAAGCAGTGACATGGGCAATACCACCAGCCAGACCAACTTCGGAATGGAGGGGCGTCCTTGACGCAGTTGCTGCCAGCCGCCTGCGCGGGTGAAGGGGAGCTGCAGAATTATCGCGAGATTCATGGCGGACACCCCAGTCGAGATTTTTATATCATGCTATGATATTGTTTATGCGCCAAATCGCAATATGTCAAGACTCACCTGTCAGGAGAGCGGCTCGATGTCCGAGCATGATTCATCTGAAGCGGTATCCAGCCCTTTGACCAAGCAGGATTTCGAGCGGCTTTCCCACTTTCGCCACCAGCTGCGCTGTTTCTTGCGGGTCAGCGAAGATATTTGCCAGCAGCATGGCCTCACCTCGCTGCAGTATCAGCTGCTGCTGCACCTGAAGGGGTTTACGGGGCGGGAGTGGGCCACGGTGGGGGAGCTCGCCGAACGGCTCCAGGCCAAGCATCACGGCACCGTGATGCTGGTCGATCGCTGCGAGCAGCTCGGCCTGGTGCAGCGAAGCCCCGGACGCAACGACCGGCGGCGCAGCGAAGTGCACCTGCTGCCGAAGGGGGCGCTGATCGTCGAACAGGTTGCCAGCGAGCATCAGCCGGAGTTGCGTCACTTGCAGGAGGAGTTCCAACTGCCCGGCTGGTCGGAGTCAGTTTAGAGCATCGTGCTGAAATCACGTTTCGTTTTCATGTGCCGCAGAGCGTGCTGACGATACCGGTACATGGTCCGTTGCTTGTATTGAGGAGAGAGTATGAATGACAGCCAACGTCAGGATTGGGACCCCCGCGCCGAGTCAGTGCTTGCAGATCAAATAACCGCCTACGATAGCATGCGTCGCCGCTGCCCGGTGGCCTACAGCGATTACCTGCAGTGGTCGCTGTTTCGCCACGAAGATGTAATGCGAGTGCTCTTGGATCACGAAACCTTCAGCAACGCTGCCAGTCACCATCTCTCCGTGCCCAATGCCATGGACCCGCCCGAGCACACGTATTTTCGGCAGCTCATCGAGCCTTATTTTCTCCCTGAGGCGATGGCGGCGTTCGAGCCGCACTGTCGAGAAATCGCCAAGCGCGTGGTGGCACGGCTGCCGCAAACGGGTGAGATCGAGGCAATGGCCGAGCTGGGCCAGGACTTCGCCTTGGAGATCCAGTGTGCCTACATGGGTTGGCCCGAGAGCCTGCATGAACCATTGCGTGACTGGGTGGAGCGCCAGCAAGCGGCAACCCTGGCAGGTGATCGCCAGGCCCTGGGTGAGTTGGCGTTGGAGTTCGATAGCGTGATTCGCGACCTGCTGGCTGAGCGTCGGACGGCCGGTGAGGCTGCGCCGGATGATGTCACCTCGTGCATCATGAACGAGACGGTACAGGGCCGACCGCTCGCTGATGAAGAGATCGTCAGTATCATTCGCAACTGGACGGTGGGTGAGTTGGGTACCATCGCTGCAAGTGTGGGAATACTGGTGCGCTACCTGGCTGAACATTCAATGTTGCAGGCCAGGCTGCGCGAAGAGCCGGAACTGTTACCGACGGCCATCGACGAGATCTTAAGATTGGATGCACCGCTGATATCCAATCGGCGCGTGACCAGGCAGCCGGTAGAGATTTGCGGGCGGCAGATACCCGCCGGAGAGCGACTGACGATTCTGTGGGGCTCGGCGAACAGAGACGAGGCGGTCTTTGGCGATCCGGATGAGCTTCGGTTGGATCGGGACCCCCAGACCAACCTGCTCTACGGTGCCGGCATCCATGTCTGCCCCGGCGCGCCGCTGGCACGTATGGAACTGCGCCTGATCATGGAGGCGCTTCTCGCCGGTACCCTCCACCTGGCCTTGATAGCCGACAAACCGGCGGTTCGGGCCAGATTTCCCGCTGGTGGTTACTCATCGGTGCCCATCAGGGTGACGCGCTGAATCATCGGCCGGTCCTCTGTGGCCGGCCGATCGGCATCGTTCATAGCCCGATCTGGTGGGCCCGATGGGTAAAGAAGATCCCGCTGGGTGATTCGGCCGGCAGTCTGGCTAGCTCCTCGAAGGTGCGGGTGTCGTAGACCACCACCTGGTTGCT
>NZ_JASSVS010000045.1 GCF_030250645.1 Marinobacter azerbaijanicus | reverse complement strand
ACCATCGTACCAAAGGCAGATCGTATTCTTTGCCATGTGCTTCATGATCAGCTCCGTTCTGTAGGTGATTGCTGTGAGTGGCAACCTAACGTCGAACGGAGCTGACCGAAATCGACAGTGGTGATGGCGCCAGGCTTTTTACAGCAGAAGCGCGTCGGCAGGAGCATCCCTTGCCTGGATTTGTGAAGACTACTGTGGCAACTGGTACGAGACATTAGCATTATTAACCCTTATATACTTGCGCTGCTCCAAATCTTTCACAATTGAGCTTAGCTGCTGCTCCGACAGTTTCTCAGTAAACAAAAAATTGATATTTTTGGCGAGTGTCTTGACCGTGGGAGGCCGCGCTTGCCCCCGACCAGCCAAATTTTTGACGATGTCGGAGATCATTTCGACGGTAGAGGTAGCCATAGACATTCTTACTACGGGAATTTCTGCCAAGTCTCTTTCACGTTGGATTTGATACCACGCGATTTAAGATGCTTGCTTAGCGTGCCGAAACCAGTATCGCGAGAGGGCCGAAAGCCGCCGCACGGCTTTTTTCCGATCGGATCCGGCGCCTTGTTGGGCGCTACCCTATCGAACTGCTCATGGATCGCCCTGAGACTTTCAATATGATCCTTCTTCTTTGAAAGGCAGCGATTAAACAGATCGGCTTTATCGTGGTTGCCCTCGATCTTCTCAAGGACTGCATCCATGCGGGCAACTTCAGCCGAATGATACTGCTGTTGTGTCTGTAGAGTGATGGCCCCGTGTCGCTATCTGTTGTTGCTGGAGTTGTTCCCCGCAGCACGCACGGCTTGGAATGAAGCGAAGCCGCGATGGAAAAAGCCGTCGCCGTGACTGCGATTGTAAGGCTTGGATCAAAGAAACTTCAAAACCTTTCATCACATATCGCAGGCAGCACGAGTTCACGAACATAAGATGCGCCAGACAAATTAAGAAGCGTTTTGACAATGTTTACTACATCATGAACCGGCACAAGTTGCCCATCACCTCGTAGAGCGGCCTCGTCTAGAGGTACAGCCAGCCCATCCTCTGTGTTCAGGTAACCCAATTGCAAACACGTAACCGCCAGACCATCGTCTCTAAAGCTCTCCCTCAGCGCGTCACCTATGCCCGTCAGAGCAAATTTTGAAGCGCCGAATGTAACTTCTGACCGCCCACTCTGGCGAAGCCCAGACGTTGAGCCAGTTAGAATCAACTTTGGGTTACTGGTGCAGAGAAGCTTCGGAATTAGCCTTTTCAGCAGCAGAATGATGCCAGTGATGTTGATGTTCAACATTGCAACAATACTTTCATCAGAATCATCAAGAAACTTGTACTCATCCGTGAATGCCGCTTCTTCCCATACACCCAGATTGTATATGAGCACATCCAATTCTGGAGGTACCTGCCGCTCAATCTGCATAGCTGCTTCTAGTGGATCTGCTAGATCCGCTTCAATCCAGTCGAGGCATACGGAATTCGGCAATCTCAGGTCATTCGGCCGGGCGCGAGAAACTCCAATAACATGGTCCTCGGCAGCACATAGCCCTTCGACAAAAGCTCGTCCTAGACCTTTACTCGCTCCAACGACCATCAACCTCATGACCAACTCTCCTTTGCTTAACAGTGATTGGACTGCACGTCGTAATATTGAATGACATCTTGCGCGTTCAACAATATTATCTGACGCTCCTCATTTCTTCCAACTCGTTGCTTTCGCTGACACCTAAGTATAGCTCGGCCACCTATGTAGAATTCACGCGCTTGTACATTTCGCCAGAAACAATCACGCTGTATGTTTATACAAGCCACAAAGGAGCTGCCAAATGAATACGCACAACAGACCGCCAAAGCTGTTGGATCGGGTAAAAGCTACCATGCAGGTGAAGCGCTAAAGTTCACGCACCGAGAAAACCTACTGCTACGGGATACGCTACTTTTCGCTTCCATGGCGTGCGCAGCCCACTGGATCCGGAATCTCGGCAAAGTCTCTCAGCAACATGCTTCGGTAGCCTGATAGCCCGAGACGCTCGCCGGACGTTTTCATCCACGAAGCGCCCTAGCGATGGCCAATCCTGCCTGTTCAAACAGGCGATATAGTCTCGGTAGACGTTCGATAGCTCGGCCTTGTTCATCTGCGGCCTCCTGGTCTGGATTTTATTGGAAAGCTGCGTCGCCCCTTCCTGGCAACGATAAACACCGTCGCCTTTCCGGACTGCCACTCCCGCTCGATGGCGAATCCCGCGCCGATCAGTTTATCGACCAGCGTCTGCTTGTCGAAGCGGTTCACATAGGGGGCGAGCCCCAGCACCTGCATGGGGGGAATCGCCATACGAAACAGGACGTTGATGTCGCCGATCAGGACGGTGTTGGAAACGAATACCCCACCAGGCTTGAGCAAGCCATGCACCCTGGCCAGCGTCGCATCCAGGTCTTCGAGCAGGTGCAGGATGTTGAGCCCCAGGACGGCATCGAAGCTCGTCTCTTCCAGCTCCACCTCTTCCAGGGTGCCCTGCCGGAAAGTGAGGTTCTCGATACCGGCATCCCGCGCCTTCTGCTCGGCGATCTCCAGCATCTTGTCGGAGATATCGATGGCGACCATTTCCCTGACTTGGGGGGCATGGCGTATCGCCGTGCTCCCCGTACCGCAGCCGAACTCCAGCACGCGGCTATCGGGGTGCAGGTACTTCTGGGTGATGGCCAGCTTCTTCTCGTACGCGCTCACGTCGCGAATGGGGCTCTTGGCATAGCGCGCAGCACTTTTGTTCCAGAACGCTCTGGCGTTTTTCATCGATTCCACCCTAGGTCAGCGCCCCCCGGTAAAGGAAGAGCATTGGTCCATCACGAGACAGCCTTGCCGGCATGAGGCGCCGGGAGACGGGGTGAAGGCCGCGCTCGGTGGGTCATGGCCTCGTCAACCGCGCCCGACTCTGGTTAGATTTGGCTCTGGTGACAGACGTCCCTGACGCATCCCACCCTCTCGAAACCCGGAGTCCGCTCATGTCTCGCGCTATCGAAATCGCTGCCGCCGACGGCACCATCGATGCCTATATCGTCACGCCCGGAAGCGCCGAAGG
>NZ_JASSVS010000044.1 GCF_030250645.1 Marinobacter azerbaijanicus | reverse complement strand
TCCGTCAAGGGGCGCGGATGGCTTGGGCGGCGCCGCGGGCGGGGTCGGTGGTGATGGCACAGCTCGAGCGGTCATCCAGGAGAATGGAAGCGCTGCTGGCAGCGCTCTTGAGAGCATGGAATTTTTCGGGAGTTTTTCGGGCACACGAAAAAGCCGCCTGGCGCGATGCGCCAAGCGGCTGATTCTCAAAACGTGTTGGTGGAGCCTAGCGGGATCGAACCGCTGACCTCAACACTGCCAGTGTTGCATAGCTGATTGTCTAATGTGCTGCTGATAAAGCAAAACCCACCCTGCCGACTGGAAACATATACAGCAGATACGCTCCGCGTGGTTGCTGGCGTTCCGACGAGGTTTTACGACCCTATTCGACGGAATGGTTAAGAAGCATCGCTCTCTTCCATGTGTAGGTACAGAGGGTCAAACTCGCCCGCTTCCTGTAGTTTCTCCCAGTCAGGGACGACCAGCTCCGCCCTCTTACTCTTGATCAGGCCATTGGCACGAAGAGCTTGGAGGACCCGGTTCATATGGACCGAGCTCATACCAGTCGCGTCTGCCAGCTCAGACTGTGTTATCGGCAGGTGAATGGGGCCGCCATCAGCAAGCCCCACCGCCTTCAGGCGAAACACGAGTTCGCAGAGTAGATGGGCGATCCGGGTGTAGGCCTCCCGCTGCCCATTATTCAGCGTCCATTCTCGGAGGATCGAGGCGTGTATGAGAGTCTCGCGCCATAAGGTGGCGGTGAGGCGTGGGTAGCGCTCGCATATACGGCGTATGTCGTCATGCTGAATGAACCCGACCTTGCAGGAGCTGACCGAGGCAATGCTCATATCCAGCACCATCAGGTGTAGGCTTTGTAGGTCCGGCATGTCTCCGGGAACATGCAATGCCAGAATCTGGCGATTGCCCTCGGAGGTCACTTTGTACACACAGGTGAAGCCCTCCAGGATCAAGCAGCACCGGGTCGGGCGATCACCAATGCGAACGATGTCTGCACCGGGCTTGATGGATTTTATCTGCACTGGCAGTTGCTGGAGCGCCTGCTTTTCCTCATCGCCGAGGGAGTAGCTGCTTTCCAGCTTGCGGATCATGAGGGTGTTTGGGGAAATAGGGCTTGCGTTCATGCATGAACTCCTTACTGAGCAGGACTGGAGCCCTTTTTAACTGTGTCTTCGCTCGCCTGACTTGATGAACTTTCCCTTACCCAAAGCATGCTTGATATACGGAAGTATCGCCAGGCGAGGTAAGCGGGCGTAGCTCAATGGTAGAGCTGCACCAGCGCCAGTTTCTCTTTGTTATCAGCGCACTACGCCCCAGCTTGTCTGACAAACCAGTGATTGTCTAACGGTTCGCAGCGTCAGCCGTTGAAGATCCCTCGCTAGCGCCATATGTGCTGTACACCTAACCGCCCTCACGACACCAGAGGAGAGGGGGCGCTACTCCTCCTTCTTTAGTTTCTTCGTCCAACGTTGCCGTGCGTATTTGCGCAGGTTGGCGACGTTATCGGTCTCATCAACAATGTCCTGCCCGAGGATGGTCTCGATGATGTCCTCCAAGGTGATGAGACCCACCCAGGTCCCGAGATCGTCATACACCACACAGAGGTGTTGACGATCCAGGACCATCATGGTGAACACCTGTTCGACATTGTCATCGGCGAGTACCGTCTTGACCGGGTGCATCAGAGACTTGAGGTCAGCGTCGTCTTCGGCGTGATAGGTGTCAGCCTTGTGCACGTAGCCCAGCGCCTGCTCGCCACCGTCCATCATCGGGAAGCGGGTGAAGGGAGAACGACCCAACTCTTTATCAAATTCGTTCACCGTCATACCAGGCTTGACGGTGACCGATACGGTACGCGGCGTCATTACATTCTTAACAAGGATGTCGTGAAGGTTGAGGATGTTGACGATGACACGCGTCTCTTCGGGGTCCAGCGCCTTCTCCTCCTGACCAATCTGAGCCAGTGCCTTAATCTCGCCACGCATGTCTGTGTCGAGAGCCCCCTTACCGATGCGGTTAGTGATTCTCTCAGAGAGCCAAATGAACGGTTTCAAGATCCACACCATGCCGTCGAGCATGGGGACCATCACAGTAGAGAGTTGCCGCCAGTAGGTGGCACCAATGGTCTTGGGAATAATCTCGGAAACGAAGAGGATCAGCAGTGTCATTACTGCCGAGGCAATACCGAGCCAGGCCTCACCAAAGACCACAGTAACCTGGGCACCGACGCCTGTGGCCCCCACGGTGTGGGCGACGGTATTGAGCGTCAAGATGGCGGCGAGCGGCTGATCAATGTTGTGCTTCAGGCGAGCAAGCCGCTCATGCAGCTTGGGGCGTGATTCTTTCAGCCGCGCCACATAGCTGGGGGTCATGGATAGCAGAGCGGCTTCAAGCAGCGAGCATAGGAAGGAAACGGCGATAGAGAGTGTCGCGAACGCAACAAGCAGCAGCATGGGATCTCGTTTGGTGGCCAAGGGACGCCGCGCGGAGCGGCACTAGTATCTTCACCGAATCGATCACGCGACTGCAAGGCCCAAGTCATCCTGAGCAGCGAGTGCTACACCTCGAAGCAGCGGCGCACGCCACGATACACTACCAGGTGGGATGAGTTGCCAATAGTGAAGATGAGATGAGAAGTACCTCCGGTTAGTGTTTACAGTCCCAACCATAAGCCTATACTCATCGACACGCTTCTTTTCCCACGGTTTCCTGGCTCATGCCTACATTCCTATTGGTAACGTGTTTTTGTGCGTGCTCCCTCCATTCCGACCTGATCGGACCTTGCCCCGGTTTCAACATGGTATGCATATTGTCCTGTGACCGGGGCCTTTCTCCGTTCAAGACTTGAATAAACCTTATCCTGATTGGTGCGATGCGTTGAGCTGTCTACGCGCAAATGAAAAAAGGCCCAGCCATGGCGGCCGGGCCTTCGAACAGCGCTTCCCTGCTAGCTGCTCCACTGACATCCTGTCGGTGCATCCTTGGTTACTCGAGCGTCCTGCTCGTTTTCCTCAAGAGCTTTCCTTTGCTCTAGGCTCAAAGTGCCACCTCCTATCGTCTCCCGACATAACCTGGGTTATGCGCTGTGTAAGAGATTGACCACTCGTAGCGTAAGATATTGGCTACCGCTAGAGCGTGTCGAAATGAAAAGCCCGGCCATTGCTGGCCGGGCGGTGCGATGAGACGCGTTCTTAAGGAAAC
>NZ_JASSVS010000043.1 GCF_030250645.1 Marinobacter azerbaijanicus | reverse complement strand
TCCCGCAAAAGCGTCATCAAGCGTATCTACGTTCCCACCTACGTGCGCCAGCTCCCCAATGGTGAGCGAGTTACCGTTCCCGGTCATTACCGAAAGCCCTCCGAGGCCTAAGCTTAAGCCTCCTCCAGCAGGAGACTCGTCGCCAGTGCTACGCGCGGATCGCGGCGATGTTTACGTTCTGTTTGGTGGTAATAAAAATAGAGCGGCAGTTTCATAGACAAGATAAAACACAGCTTCCTTACTATACACAGGAAGCTACTTGCATAGATTAAATGGCTAAATTAGCCCACACCTCCTAGAAAACGTCCTCCCCAAAAGAAATATTTAACGTATGTCCTAAACCCATATTCATTTCAAAAGTCGTAAGTTGTGAAGAAATCATAGCCACCGCCGAATGCTTAACCCGTCACTTCCCGAGGTTGCTCCTACATTGTTCAAAGCCTCCGAGCTATATAAGACAGCAGGGTTTCCGTTCTGCATGTTGACCGTCGAGTTATAAGCTATAACCGCTCCCACCACCGCAATCGTTCCAGCACCTTGAGGTGCGCTAAAATTAAGAGAACCATGCCTCACGACTACAAGACCTGTGAATTTAAAATTCCCCGGCACATCCATAAAAAGGTCAACATTGTCTACAACGACAATGCCGGAACTTGGCATTGCAACCCCACCACCCGAATCCTGTCCAAAATAAGTAATCCTACCATCTCCCTCCTTACCCAACTGGACTAACCTATCTATATCCTCTTTCACTCTAGCCTCAGCACTGCTCCATTTTTCGTCCAACCCTTCGTAATTTTCATAGTCTTCGGCGCTTTCTATCTTTTCACCTGTGACACTGGAATTACCAAGTGCCACATTGCCATCAGGAACGATGTAAGCGGCCTTGTTAAATCCGCTGGGATTTACATCATTTGAGCTTATGCTACCTTTGGTATCGACATTAGCGTAATAGTCCCTCCCATCAATTACTGTCGGAGGATTCTTAGCGAAAAATTCACATGTCGCCCCAACACATGTAACAGCCGCCTCTGCATCCCTTATAAGACCTCGACTCTCTACCTCAACGACAACGGGAAGGCTTTCAGAAACAACAACATCATCATTCACCACGCTACCTATTGCAAAAATATAATCCCCGCCAGACAAACCAAGCGCAGCTTCAGTGAGACGCACATAACAAGCCACACGATTGCTGTAGCTTTGACATGAACCTGAATTACTTTCAGCCAATGCAGAAAATTCTGCCCAGGCAAGCTCGCTTTGAAAAACATCACCGTTTGTAACGAAGATGTCTTTCCGGCCTTCATTGATGATAGAAAAAATTTCAGACGCTACTGATTCTGCGTTCATTTGCGCTTCAACTGCCGCCTTATAATTACCGGCCAACCTCTCTTCCACCAATGAGGATTGCATACCCGAAAGGCCAAGCACCAGCGTCATCGCCAGCATGGAGAGAACGATGACAAGCGCGGCACCACGCTGATTTTCCATGCTCTTCGCCTCAGTTTATGTTAGCCACAGCAGCAGTTCGATTGGTGGCATAAAACTCAATATTGTCGGTATCACCGTCTCGATTGGATAAAAGTGTAAATCGAATCACCCAGATACCGCTGCCCTCATCTGTCTCGCTACTGACGAAGCCATCTTTTGCAAAACCGGCAACGAGCGGCTCGAAGTCAGAACCGCTGGGGGCATCATTGCAGTTCTGTCCCATATCCAATGACCATCCCTCGCTAGCACTGACGACGGTGTTGCTCAAGCGGTAGACGCGGACCACCTTGTTCCCGTCGCTACAAGCGTTTGTATCACCGTTATTGATGATCTCGATCCGAAGCTCTGTGTCTGAAAAGCTGATTTTAGGGGTACCCGATGCATCGACGTTGGCTCGGCGAATATCACGAATTAGCATTTCTGAAGCGAAAGTCAACGCTGCCTGCTTATTGCCCAAGAATTCGGTCTGGCGAAAATTCTGCAAGCCGACCAAAAAGAGCTGGCCAGCGCCAAGGATGATGACCAGGCCAATCACCAGCGCCACCATTAGCTCGATGAGAGTAAATCCCGACTGTCGCAGTCTCCCCCGGCGGCCGTTCTCTATACTGGGCCATGGTGACATCAGCTTGTGACTCCATATCAATCTAGTTGGGGTAGGCGAAAGGAATAAATGAAAGGTACCACCTGCTCATCAGGATCAGAAAAACGCTCCTCGGCCCAACCGATCGTTACTGCGTATTCACAAGCGTCCACTTCCTGTACTTGGGTGCTTCCATGCGAAGCGATGGGTAACAGAATGTTCCAGTGCGCCTTCCAGCCATTCAGACCCGTGTCGATTGGGCATTTCTTCTTGGAATCTTGAGCCATAATTGCCCAGGCGCGCTCCTGGGCGTCAATCGCCGCCAGGCTCACCACGGCGCGTTGATATCCCATGTGTGCGCTCTGCAGCGCCTTGAGCTGCATCGCCGCTACGCCTAGCAGACCGAAGGAGAGTATGACCAGGGCAACCAGGGCCTCGATCAGGGTGAAGCCGCGCTGCCGACTATTTATTATCATGTTGCGCTTCGACCTACCTTGCCAAACCGGCTGACCTGAATGCGATGGCTGGAGCCCGTGTCGTGTGTGAGTGTAAGCGTGCAGCCATCTGCGCAGTGCGTGTCATCTGCGATCCTACCCAGGCGGTTGAATTCAATAATGACCTCGTTAGCGGTGCCCGCATCGCTTGTCACATCTACCTGACCACTCGACATCTGCCGTATACGCAGCGAATTGGCCTCGCCCTCCTCGGAGACATAGAGGCGATATTCCCCGGGCGATCCCTTGTAAAGCTTGAATGACATCTCCTGCCTGCGCTTGATCGCCTCACTACGCGCCAGATTGAGCCCTGTCAGCACTACATTGTAATCGGCTGCCAACCGATTGCTCGCCATCATGTTCTGAAAACCGGGCACGGCAATGGTGGCGATGATTGCCATTACAACGAGCGTCACCAACAGCTCGATTAGCGAGAAGCCAAGTTGAAACCTTGCCTTACTGACCCCAACACGAATCTGGCCCACGAGTTCCATTGCTTTCTACCCATAAAATTTCACAACCATTTTTGACATTCCGTGTCGGACTTTTGGCTTCAAGTCGGTAAGATGTACCATTGTTGATAAGCTCTATCGCGCCGTAAACTCCATCAGGAGACTCGGTCGTCTGTAAGCATCCGCTGGCAGGATAGCTATTCGACACGGTGTAACACCGCTCCATTTCAGAAGCAGCCTGCATGAGCCCCGCTTGCCCGTCGCTGACCCTTGCTCGCTCTACGTAGCCCTGATAACTCGGCACGGCGATCGATGCCAGGATGCCGATGATGGCCACGGCGATGATCAGCTCGAGCAGCGTGAAGCCGGCGGTGTTTC
>NZ_JASSVS010000042.1 GCF_030250645.1 Marinobacter azerbaijanicus | reverse complement strand
CGCCCCACTTGCGACGCTTGACCTTTCCGTCCCCATGCGCCTCGCACCGTTCGTGCGTCATGTTGTGGCTCTCCGACCCGCCTCAAACGAACAGTGTTCCATGACACTTCAAGGCACTCAAGTCGTACCCCGGCAAGCAGCCCCTCTCGCTGATCGCCTCCGCACGACACAGGCTAACTGATCATGCAATGGCGATCGCTCCTACGGCATTGTTTCGACAGACAGCGACGCTCAGAAAGAGACTTGGATACCTGCCACCAGACCGGTATCCTCGGTGGGTTCGCCGTGGCTACGCGCCATATCGGCGGTGTTGCCGTAGCGCTTCTCCCAATAGGCGCCAACATAGGGCGCAAACTTGCGCGTGATCTCGTAGCGAAGCCGCAAACCGACATTCACAGAATTCACCCCCTTCACCCATGTGAAACTCTGCCACATCACTGTCTGCGGCGATCAGTTCCGCTCTCGGCTGCAGATAGAGATTCTGAGTCAAGCGAACGTCGTGCTCAGCGCCCTCTTCCGTGATTCGCAGGGCCAGGTCGGTTTCGATGTAAAAGGGTGCCAGCCCCTGCAAGCCGATAACCGCGTGGGTACGCTCGGGATGATCGTCATTGCCGACACCTCCCAGATAACCGATGCCGCCGTGAAGCTCCCAGAAGTCGGAAATCAGTCGGCCGCCATGCTCACCCTCGGCCATGTCGTGTCCACCGTGCTCGCCATGCGCATGATCGTGGCCATCCATCTCCTGTATCATCCAACGATGCTCCTTCTGTGCCTCACTAGCGCCGATCACGAACTCGTGCTCCAGGGCCCCGCTGTTGTGAATCTCGAATTTTACCGTTTCGCCGGCTGGATGGCCAATGCCTGGGGATCGAACATCATCTCGCTGGCTTCGATCCGGATGGTGCGATCCAACATCTCAACAAGATCATATTGACGGACTTTTAATGGGGTACTAGCTTCCCTAGCATCGAGCTAGAAATCGATCCTCAGCATTACCCCAATGAACCGCAATCAAGGAGTGCCGAGATGGACTTTGGTAATTTCAAATCATGTATCGAAGCCTGCCACGTCTGTGCCGCTTACTGCGATAAGTGCGCTACAGAGTGCCTCAAGGAAGATGACGTCAAGATGATGGCGGAGTGCATCCGCCTCGACATTCAGTGCGCGCAGATCTGCCGCCTAGCGGCTTCCTTCATGGCACAGAATAGTGAGCATGCCAAAGGAATTTGCCGTCTCTGTGCCGATATTTGCCGTAAATGCGGTGATGAATGTGCCAAGCATGAAGCGGACCACTGCCAGGAGTGCGCCAAGGCTTGTCATCGCTGCGCTGACGAGTGCGCCGCGATGGCTAGCTAAAAGCGGTAGCGCTTCGGCGTGGCCTCTGGAGCCAGCCGAAGCGCCTTTTCCAAACCACTACACCGTATTGTGCCCAAGCCTGCGTGGGCTTTTTCCAAGCCGCCGCTGCAAGTTCGACCTTCATCGGCGTCTGATAGACTCAGGCCGAGTGGGGCTGGCGGCAAACCCAACGTCTGTCAGTCCAGTAGCTCCACCCCAGGGCGTCTGTGCCAGTTGCCCGACATGACCAATCAACAGCGCATTCCTCAGGATAAAATGCCATCGGCACTTTTCGCCTATTCTTATGTGGAAAAGTTTAGGAGTACCTGCGCTCTTTTGAAGCTACAGGCTGGACGAACTTAAATATTAGAGGAAAAAATGAGTAACGAAATGAAGCAAGGAGATAAGCAGCCAGATGGCTCTCATATTTGTTCCATGTATTTGCGCTTTGGGGCGATGATTCTAACGGCGATGGTAGTCATGTATGCCATGATGTTCGTGAGTGCTTGGGAGTGGAGTCATGTGCGGTGGAGCGAGAGTCGTCTCTTCATGGCTTTGTCAATGGGGGGAACCATGGGGTTAGTCATGCTGGGCTGGATGCTCAACATGTACCAAAATGTCAAAATCAATCTTTTAATTGTCGCAATCAGTCTATTGCTACTCGCAGGAGCCGTCTTCCTGGACCGGAGCCAGGTAACCGTGGAGGACAACTCGTTTATGAGCGCGATGATCCCTCACCACTCCATGGCTATCCTGCGATCCGAGCGTGCAGAAATGTCGGATCTACGAGTATGCAAGCTAGCGGTTGAGATTAGCGAAGCGCAGCGGCGTGAGATATTGGAAATGGATTGGCTGATCGAGGACATCAAACAAAACGGCCCTGCATCCACCGCAGAGGAAGCTGAAGCAAGACCTGTCCCCAGCTTCGAGGTTAGCGCAGACCGCCAGTGCGGGACCGACTAACCTCCCTCTTTACTCAGGCCAAAGCAATGACGGTAATACAGGAAATAAGGAACTCTGCTCCTTGCGCTGGGTCATTGAAAGGGGCGAACAGAATAGGTTTCAATGAAAGGGCAACATTGCGAGGGCATTCCATGAGAGCTGTCGCCAGGTCGACTCCGAGCAGACACCACCAGGGCATTCGTTTCCTGGTGCTGCTGATCGCCTTGCTGTTGGCGCTGAACAGCCTGTCGACTCACGCGGCGATGGATACCCACCAGGCCGATTGCGGTGTTGCCTCGTCCATGCAGCAGTTCGATGACGATGCCTCGGACGATTCGCGCTGCTCGGCCTGTAGCATGGTGCCCCATCTCGGCAGCCTGAGCGCCGTCGAGCCCCTCTTCCCGACCGTGGCCCCGGCACTGGCCATGACGGACCACAGGATGCCGCCTCCGCGGCGCCCTCCCAAGGCCTGAGCGAATGCACGACGAGCCCATGCGGCTCGACGACACATTTATTCGTCAGGAGATACCGTCATGATGACTAACTGCCTTGCCCTGATGGGCAACATGAGCTGGCTTGGCTGGCTGATGCCGCTGGCCGTCCTGTCCCTGTTGGGATTAGGGATCGCCGCCCTGCTCAAATATCTATTCATTTCTTCGTCTTCCACGCCTGGCCACGGAGCCGACTCATGAACCATCGCACCACATCCCTGTTACTTTCCGCCAGCCTGCTGCTGGGTGCCGCCTCAACCGTTCACGCCGCCCTGCCCGAGGAAGCCACCCTGTACAAGAACCCGCAGTGTGGATGCTGTGACGAGTACGCCCGCCAGCTCGAGGAGCGTGGGGTCTCGGTCACCATCGTCGACGATCAGGACATGGGCAAGATCAAGCAAGAGGCCGGCCTGCCCTACGGGCTGGGGTCCTGCCACACCGTTCAGATGGGTGGCTATATCCTCGAGGGCCATGTGCCCTTCGAAGCGGTGGAAAGATTGTTCGAGCAACGGCCTAAGGTCGATGGCATCGGGCTGGCCGGCATGCCTATCGGCACCCCGGGTATGCCCGGACCCAAGCGGGAGGATTGGAATGTCTACCAGTTCACCGATCAGGAATCGATGCCGTTCATGACACTGTAAGGGTCTGGGTTATCGCCGGGGCGGCCGAGGCCGCTCCGGCGATGCTCCGATCTGCGAAGGCGGCCATAGGCAGTCCGCTCATTTGCGCCAGAACATCGGCGTCAGCAGCACCAATACCGTGAGAATCTCGAGCCGCCCCAGCAGCATCCCCAGGCAGAGCAACCATTT
>NZ_JASSVS010000041.1 GCF_030250645.1 Marinobacter azerbaijanicus | reverse complement strand
GTCGCGACCTGCCTGACATTGGCGGTACACAGCATGTCGGCCCTCGCCCAAGAGGCACGGGAATCCTGCGAGCCCGACGAGCAGCAGCGTGAGCTGCTCGAACGCGTCAGTTCACATAGCCGAGCAGCCGTGGCAGGTAGAGCGCCAGCGGCGACCAGTAGGTAGTGATCAGCATCACCGGTAGCGCGGTAAACAGCATCAGGCTCAAGGCAGGGCGCACCGCCTTGGAGACACCGACCTCGGTGACCTGGCACGACATGAACAGGATCGGTGCCATGGGTGGGCTGTTGCAGCCGATCACCACACTGGTGCCGATGATCGCCGCGAAGTGGATCGGGTCAATGCCGAGCTGCGCTACCACCGGTACCAACAGGGGGCTGGCAATCGCGATCACGCTCACATCGTCCATGATCATGCCGATCAGGACCAAGAACACGTTCACCATCAACAGAATGACGATCTTGTTCTCGAAAGTGCTCAGCAGGAAGTCGGTCAACTGCTGGGGCACCCCTTCCAGGGTGAGAATGCGGCTGACGATGAACGAGAAGAACAGAATGATGATGATCACCCCCGAGGTCGTGGCGGCAGCCATCATGCATTGCAGCACCTTCCTGAGATTCAACCCCTTGTAGACGAACATGCCCACGGGAATGGCATAGACCACCGCGACCGCCGCCGCCTCGGTGGGCGTGAAGATGCCGCCATAGATACCGCCGAGAATGATCACCGGCAGCATCAGCGCCGGCAGTGCCTTCCAGCCGGTCTCACCGATCGCCTTCACCCGCTCATCGAGCGGCATCCTGGCGCTGACGACGCCGGGTGACAGGCGCACCTTTATCGCGTTGTACACGCACAGGAATAGGATCAGCAATATAGCAGGGCCAATGGTCGCCAGGAAGCTGGCGGCAACCGATTGGCGCGTCACCACGGCGTAGAGGATCATGGTAATGCTGGGCGGTATCAGCAGCCCCAGCAGCGAGGATATCCCCAGCAACCCGGCAATGTAGGGCTGCTCGTAGCCATGCTTCTGCATGGGGCCGACCATGATGGAGCCAATGGAGGCCACGGCGGCGGAGGCCGTGCCGGAAATCGCCCCGAAGATACCGCAGGAAACGACCATGGACGACCCCATGCCGGCGCGCGAGCGTCCGGTCAGCGCCTCGACGAAACTTACCAGCCGCGCAGCCAGGCCACCCGACTGCATCAGGTAGCCGGTCATGATGAACAGCGGCAGGGCAATGAGAATGATCGAATTGATGGAGGAAAAGCCGGTGGTGGCGAGAAAGGCGATATCGATGTCATGAAAAAAAGCCAACGTGGCGACCATGGCGGCGAAGGAAAAGACCACCGGCACGCCGATCAGCATCAGCACGATCACCACGCCAATGGCGATTAAAGCACCCATAATGAATGATTCCCCTTACTTCACGAGAGAGTATTTACCCACGACTGCGCCCGCCCATGCCTGTGGTAATTCATCTCGAAATACACCGTTAACGCCGCTTTTTCGATTGATTCCGCCTTGCCCGGCCGTCGCTCGTGACTTTTGTAAACACCCTCCGAGCCCACGATGGCATAGTTACCGCTGTGCCAGTGTCTTGTTCTCTTGTCTGTGACGCAGTGCTTGGATATCGTCAATGAGATCTCTGACCAGGTATAGCGTCATGAAAATGGCGGCAGTGAGCAGACTGGCCTGTGCAAAATATATCGGGATCGAGAACACCGGCGTCGATTGTCCGCGGGCGAGCGCCCACTGCAGCAGCTCATTGCTCCACATGACGAACAGGCCGGCCAGCACGATGGAAATCGCGGTAGCAACGAGGCGAACCACGATGATGACGGTCTCGTTCTTCACCACCACCGGAATGAAGTCCGCCTGGAGATGCGCACGCTGCTTGGAGGCCAAGATGGCACCGAGCATGTAGAACCAGACAACGGCCAGCAGAATCAGCTCTTCCACCCCGAACAGGGCGATGCCGAGAATCGAGCGGGCAGTGATGCCAACCACGAAACCCAGCGCTACGAGCAGCCCGGCAACCGCCGCGATGGCCCCCACGACCCGTTCGAGCAGCCAGTCGAGAAGTTTGAAGACACGCATTGCTACGTCACTCCTCACCAGTGATCTGGAAATATCACGGGCAGACTCCTGGCGGACCCTGCCCTCGCGATCAATCGTTCAGCCGAGTGTGACTCAGGACTTCCTGAATCAGCTCGGTGCCGAATTCATCTTCCGCCTGTTGCCAGACCGCATCGCGCACGTGCTGTGCCATCTCCTCCAGAGCCTCCTGGGACGGCTCGATGTACTCCATGCCTCCTTCCTGCGCCGTGGCGATCCAGTACTCGTCCTCGGTTTGGGCATCCGTGAACTGTTTGTCGATCACATCATAGGCCGCGGACGCCACGATCTGCTGATCCTCTTCGTCCAGTTTCTCCCAAGTGTCCTGGTTTATCAGCAGCGCGGCGTGACTGAAGAAGTGCTTGGTATGCACGAAGTAATCGAGGATCTCACCGAAGAACTCGTAGTCCCAGTAAATGACGTTGCCGGCATCGCCATCCACGACCCCTGTCTGGATAGAGGTATACACCTCGTTCCAGTCCAACGGCACCGAGTGATAGCCCATCGCCTGCACGGTCTGCGGCACGGGGAAGGCAGGGATGGCGCGTACCTTCAGGTTTTTCTCCTGAGCCTCCTCGAGGTTTACCGCATGATCGCCGCGCGTGGCAACACCCGTGAAACCATACGGATAAAGTCCAAATATCTTGAGGCCCATGTCGGCAAAGATCGGCTCGACGATGTCATTCATCCAACCGCCGCGCTCCCAGGCTGCTTGGGCTTCCTCCCAGTTCAGGAACAGGTAGGGCAGCGACATCACGCCGACGCGGCTGTCATAGGAGGTTTGCGGTACGGTAATGGCCATGTCCACGCCGCCCATCAGCATATGGTCGAACACTTCGCTGACGTTGCCCAACGCGCCCTGGTGAAACACCTGGGCGGTCATGCGGCCATCGGAGCGTTCTTCGATCAGGTCGGCCCACATCTGCACGGAGCGCCCCACGGTGGAATCCGCAGTATCATCCGTGTTGACGATCCTGAAACGGTGAGTATCGTTGCTTGCCATGGCGGCATTGGCCATCAGTGTGGAGGCTGTTACACAAGCCAGGACAGCTGAAAATGGCTTTTTTTTAGTCAACATGGTTTCTATGTTCCCATTCGTTGTTTGAATATTTTTAAACAAAAAACTATTTACCAAAAAACTATTATAGTTTTTTTATTTTAATTTTCTGATCTATTTTTCAGCACAAAACTTACATACCCTAGTTTCGTTGGCAGTGTGCGAAATGAAAGCTCCCAGCTCTTATATTGACGAGGAATTAGCTTAAGGTGAAAGCAGGCTACCACGGTCCTGTTGGGAGAGCCTTTATCAATAACGACATGCACATATCTTAGGTCGCCATAGCCCTCTTGACGTTTCCCCCATAACACGACCACCGGCACGATGGCAATGAAGGAGGGAACTGGGTCATGCACAGAAAGCGTGAGGTAGGCATTCGGAGAAAAAAGCAGGAAGGAAAGAGGACCCTCCGTGGTCCGCTCCCGCGGTGCTCAGCGCGCGGTCAGTCGACGTAGGCCGCAATCGCGTCGTGAGCCGCTCG
>NZ_JASSVS010000040.1 GCF_030250645.1 Marinobacter azerbaijanicus | reverse complement strand
CCAGACCATCGGCCGACCGAACCGCTCCAAGGTCGGCGTGGCGCTGGCGGCTAAGTAATCAGGTGATAGAAACGAAAAGCCCCAGAGCCAGACGGCTGGCTCAGGGGCTTTGTGGTTTCGCGCCGACGTCAGCGTCGTGATTGCGCCTGGTAGCCACTCACAGTCGGCAGCCTCCAGTTTCTCAGAACAACGATCCGCCAGCAGGCGTTAAAACCTGGGATTGATACTCAGCGACAGCATGGCCGATAGATGACTCAATGGCCTTCCTGATTGCTGCTGCAACTCATTGAAAGCGTCCTGTACGACTTGCATGTCTCGCTGACTCGTTGGAGCCCGGTCAATAATGCCGGCGGCCATCAGGCGTGCAACCACATCACTGGTCAATAAAAACGTATCCTTTCCGACCAAACGTAAAAATCCAGCAGCCGAGCGTCCGCCCAGGCGAGCGCCGCGTTTGGCCAGTAAACGCCACAAGCCGATGATGTCGGCACTCGGCCAACAGGCGATGAACTCACCGAAGCTGCAGCCCTTCTCCTGGCGAATGTCCAGAATGAATCGGGCGTTCTTGGGGATGGTCCGCAGCTTAGTGAGATGACGGATGATTCCATCGTTTTTCATATAGCCTTCGATTTGCTCTGGGCTGAGCAATACCATTTTCTCGGGTTCAAAGCCCCAGAAGGCTTCTTCAAAGGCAGGCCACTTGGCGTCGACCATAGAATGTTGCATACCGGCCTGAAATACCCGCTGGCTCATCGCAGAAAGGTAGCGATCATCCCCCTTCTGCTTCAACTCATCAGGAGTCAGCGCTTCGGGCAGGAAGGCCTCCATGGCCTCGTCAGATTCAAAACGCTTGCGCACGGTGTCGTAAAGCCAACGGTAGTCAAGTGTCATGCTTGTCTCAATGGATAAATGGAATCAGTACCTGCCAACCGCTCCATGCCCCGGCGGCAAGGGGGCGTGCAGTTTCCAAAGGAATTCTCATGGTCCGGGGGCACCGAAGCGTCCCCGGGGGATAGGCAACAGAAGTCCAATGTTTCAACTCAACGCCACTTTCCTTTGCCACCTCCTACACCAATGACGGTGGAGACAGCCCCCGACTGGAAGTGGCCCAGCAGTTTGCTGTGGCTGTCGAAGAACAGTACCCCGTAAACTCCGTCTTTTCGCCGTTTTTTGCCTTGTCCGGCCTTCGCTCGCCGACTTTTCAGATAGAGCCTCAGCATTCCAGTTGAGAAACCTCATACCCACCGCATCACCTCGGTATCCCACGAACGCTGGAAACGACCCCACGAAGCGCAGCGGATCACTTCGGTATCACCTTATCTTACCCCCTTGGTCACGCCGTCCTGTTGGTGGATCCTTGCGAAAACAACGACTGGGGGCACCATCATGGACCATGCACCGTTGCGGATCGCCATCATTGGCGGCGGGGTTTCCGGCCTGTCGCTGGCCTACTATCTGCAAAAACTCGGCTGCCAGAAGCTGGGGCACGAGACGGCCCGGCAGATTGAGGTCACCCTCTTCGAGCGCAAGGCCAGCCTGGGCGGCAATGCCGAGACGGTGTGGGTCGACCTGGGCAACCGGCGTCATCCGGGCATGCCCGAGACCCCCTACCGTCGCTGGGCCGACCTGGGCGTGAATGACGTCAACCTGGCCACCTACCACCGCCTGCGCACGATACTCGGCGAGATTGGTGAGCTGGAGCGCATGAAACCCCTGGAGAATACCGAGAGCTATTTCAGCCGTGATGGAAGCATCGCCCTGACCGACGACAGGGACCTGTTCCGCGGCGTCAGCGACCCGGCCCACGACCTGAACCAGCTCGAGGGCGGCCGCCTGGCGCTGCTGATCGCCGTGGTCCATCGCAGCGCTATCAACCTGGTGGAGAACCATCGTGTTACGCCGCGCTACACGGTCGACGACTTCTTCGATGCCTGCGTTGCCACGCCCGCCGAGATGCTGGCAGCGGCAGCGGACCGGCTGAGAGTCAACATCGACTGGCACGATCCCGAGCTGCCGGCGCGGCTGGAGCGTATCCGCCACACCGTCTACTACCCCCGCATCTCGGCCATGTATTTCGCCGACGATCGCGGCCCCGGCGGCATGCCGCTCCAGGCACCCTTCGAGTATTATCGCATACAGGAGGGCGGCTCGCCGCCGGACCGCCGCTACTTCGAGCACGGCGCCCAGCACTGGCTGGAAGCGCTGGCCGCCCATATCGTCAATCCGAATACGCCGGGCCCCCGCATTCAGATCCTGCGCGGCATCGAGGTCGAGGCCAAACTCTCGACCCAAGGCGTAACGTTGGCGGAGCGTGCTCCCGGCGAACGCCGCTGGGAGGCCGACCTGCTGTTCATGGCGACCCATGCCGAAGATGCCCTGCCGCTACTTACGTTCGGCGACGGCCTGAGCGACACCCAGCGGGAGCTGCAGCATATCCTCGGCAAGGTGCGCTACACCCGCAGCTTCGGCGTCTGCCACACCGCCGCCGCCCGCCTGCCGCCCAATCGCAACCTGTGGCGCACCTACAACATCGAGGTGCGTAACCCCGAAGACACCTTCTTCCCCTACCGGATTGACTACGTGGCGAACCGCCACCAGAACGATGCCGAGAACCCCGCCTACAATCAGGCGGGCCTGCCGCAGTACTTCGTCTCCCTGGTGGACGACCTCAACCGGATTCCCCGCAGCGAAATGCTCGAGCGGCAATCCTCGCCCTTGGACGCACCCGCAACGCTGGCGAACACCGCCCCCGGCGAGGCAGGCTACCGCGACCGCCTGCCGCCGCTGGACCCCGCCCTGGAAGCCAAGGCCTGGACCCTGTTCAAGCACAACGTGCTGGATGCCAACTGCCTGGAGGCGCAGGCGGAGATCGAGCGCTACAACCAGGCCACGGCCCGACGGAGCGCCGAGGGCCAAGAGGGTTGCCCGCTGCTGTTCGCCGGCGGCTGGACGCGCGGCGCCGGCCTGCAGGAGCAGTGCCTGGAGCAATCGGAACATCTCGTCGAACTGCTGCTGGGCACAGCGGAGCGCCAGAACGAGAAAGTCCTGCGGCTAGTGCCGACTGGCAGCCAGGCGGGGCAGCGTCATCCGCAGGCCGGCGGCTTCGCCTCGGTGCCAGCACGCCCGTAGGGTCTCCAGGGCGTGCGCCTCGCCGCCCTCATTTTCACTCCCCGCTCCGTTCTCCAGCCAATCGGCATGGGCCTCGATCAGGGCACGGTGGTGCTCGCCCCAGGCACAGGGCTCCGCCCCCATCAGTTGGGTCAGGCGCTGGGCATAGTGACGTGCCGCATCGGGGCGCTGGTCGAGCAGGCTGACCTCCGCCGCCGCGATCAGGAAGCGGTAGCCGTTGTGCCCGACGCAGCCGGCATCCAGCAGCGCTTCGCCCTGCTGCAAGGTCGCCAGGCGGGCCTCAGGCTCCTCTTCCAGCAGCGCCCGGGTGCCCAGCACCCAGGGGCCGATAAAGGCCTTCAGCGCATGCTGCTCCACCAGTAGCCAGGCGCGCTCGATGCTGGCTCGGGCTTCGGCAAGCCGCCCGGTGATCAGCTCGACCCGGGCGCGACTCTCCAGCAGGAACGCCTCGAAGCGACCGGAGCCCAGGCCACGCGCCACCGTCAGCGCCTGTTCGATCTGCTCGTCCGCCGCATAAGGCTCGCCCTGGGAGAGCAGAATCCAGCACGCCGTGAGCCGCGCCACCACCTCGGCACGCCGGTTGCCGACCCGCTTGCCCAGCTCGGCGGCATCGAAACAGTCGGCCAGCGCCGCCTCGGTCTGGTTGGCGTAGATGCGGGCGGTACCCAGCATGAAGAGGTTGGAGGCCTCCAGGTCGGCGTGGCCATGGGTTCGACACAGCGCTACGCAGTGGTCGAATAGCTCGAGGGTGCTGAGCATCTGCCCCTCGGCATAGTGAGCATCGCCCAGCCCGCTCAGGGCCTGGATCTCGGTGCGCACGTTGCCGCCACGGCGGGCCTGCTCCAGGGCACGGGTGTGATAGGCGCGACTGGTGGCAAAATCGCCCCGGGGGAAGTAGAGATTGCCCTTGAGATAGAGCGCCTCGGCCAAGGGCAAGGGATCCTCCAGCGCCTCGGCCAGGGGCAGCAGGCCGTCGAGTATCGCCTCCTCCGCCGCCAGGGCATCGAGCATGTTCAGCACCCGGGCCAGCCACAGATCGGCCGTGATGCGCTGCCGCTCCTCCCGGGCGAAGCTGCGCGCCGCCTCGAAGTGCTCCCGCGCCGCCTGGACCTGGCCGGTGGCCATCGCCACCTGGCCCTGCAGCAGCATCAGCCGGTACTCATCCTTCGGCGCGTAGTCGATGGCGCGGCAATCCCTCAGCAGCGCCATCGCCTCCTCATGGTGATAGCGGGCCATTTCCGCCGCCACCGCCTGCAGGAAGGCATTCGGCGCCTCCAGCGAGCGCGCGCGGTGCAGGTGGCGCGCCCGCAAGCCAGGTTCCGCCTCGCCGTAGAGCGCGGCCAGCCGAAGGTGCAGGCGGTCGCGCTGGATCTTGGGAATGCCCTCGTAGATGCCTTGCAGGATCAGGTCATGCACGAAGCGGTAGCTGCCCTCTTCCAGCGGACGCACCAGGCTGTAGCGCTGAGGGAGCTCGGGCTGATAATCGGCCTGCCCCAGCACTTCCTGCAGCGCAGCCAGGGAGAAGCGCTGCCCCATCACCGCGGCGATGCACATGGCCCGACGATCCAGATCGGTGAGCTGATCCAGCTTGCTCTGTACCAGATTGGCGAGGCTGGCCGGCAGGCTGCGATGAGGATGGAACAACAGCGGTTGAGTCAGGAACAGCGGGTTGCCCTGGGCCTGGGTCACGCAGCGGGCGGCGTGCTCGGCGGGCACCGTGCCGAAGCTGGCGACCAGTGCCTCGGCCTCCTGGGGGCGCAGCGGCGGCAGCTCGATCAACGTGAGCGGCAGCTCCGGCAGCTGCGGGCGCAGGCGGGTCTCCAGCGGGTCCTGCTCCACACGCGAGGTGAACAGCCAGATCACCGGCGCTTCCTGGGTGCCCTGCAGCAGCCCGGTGAGCGTGGCCAGCAGAGCCTCGTCGGCCCAGTGCAGGTCCTCCACCACCACCAGCTGCGGGCGATGAATGGAGCGCGCCAGGAGCAGGTCGCGTAGTGCCAGCACCAGGCGCTGGCTGCGGGTCGCGGGGGTCATGGCGGCATAGAGCGACTGCGCCTCCTCCGGCTGAGGCAAGCCCAGCAGCGGGCGCAGCAGCATGGCGTGATCCATCGGCAGGCGCAGCGCCGATAGACGGGCCAGCAGGAGAGCCTCGTCCAGGATTTCCGCTTTCGCCTCGGCGGAGGTTTCCAGCAGCGAACGTGCAAGCTGCATCAGCGGGCCTTCATCGGCGCGGGTACCGAAGTCCAGCACCTCGGCCTGGTGATGATCGGCATGGGCCGCGGCCATCTCGGCAAATTCCGCGCTGAGGCGCGTCTTGCCGATACCCGCCACACCGCGGATATAGATCAGATGACCGGCCTGGTAGGCCTGGGTGTTCTCCAGGATGGCTTGCAGCTGGCCCAACTGCACCCGGCGCCCCACCAGCTCGAAGCGAGCGTCATGAGCCTCGTCCCGGGGCTGGCGATAGCGCAGCCACTCCCCGCCTTCATCATCGAAAACGAAGAGCTCCGCCAACTGCACCGCCACGCCACGCTCGACCCACACGCCGCTCTGCTCTCCCAAGATGGAAAGCGGCGTAGCCGTAGGCCAATGGCCGGCCTGAAGATACACGCCGCGGGCCACCCCCTGCTCCACCAGGGTAGCGGCGCACAGCAAGCCGCGCTGCGCATCGCTACGGTAAGCCCGAGACAGGCCGAACAGCGCCGTGCCTCCTTCCTCAAGG
>NZ_JASSVS010000003.1 GCF_030250645.1 Marinobacter azerbaijanicus | reverse complement strand
ACAACGCCATCGATGAGCTATTGCCCCACAACTGGAAGCCGGCTATACCTGACAAGGTGTGATGGGCGGACGCTTACGGTTTACCGGCTTTATCGGGAAGCCGGTCTGGCCGTGCCAAAGCGCAAGCGTCGCAAAGGTATCGCCATGGAGCGTCAGCCACTGGTGTTGCCAGAAGCTCCGAACCAGACGTGGTCCATGGACTTCGTCATGGACTCACTGTCGTGTGGTCGGCGGATTAAATGCCTGACCATTGTTGATGACTTCACCAAGGAGTGCCTCGACATCCCCGTGGCAAACGGTATCTCTGGCAACCAGGTTGCCCGCACTCTGGATGCCATAGCAGCTTTTAGGGGCTACCCTCAGGCTGTCAGGACAGATCAGGGACCGGAGTTCACCAGCAAGGCCCTGGACCAATGGGCTTATGACAACCGTGTCGAGCTAAAGCTGATCCAGCCCGGGAAGCCTACCCAAAACGGTTTCATCGAAAGCTTCAATGGACGTTTTCGCGATGAATGCCTGAATGAGCACTGGTTCCGGGATCTGGCTCATGCCCGGGAGATCATCGGTAACTGGCGACGAGATTATAATGAAAACCGGCCCCATTCAGCGTTGAGCTACCAGACACCACTGGAGTTTGCCGCTGGCTACCGGACTACGGGAAAAGGGCCGAAATTAACCGACATTACTAAGCAGTGAGTGGTTTAGTGATTGGGGGCAGGTCATCTAGAATTCCCCCACTACCTTTGTGTCCACTAACTGTCCACCCGGCCGATTAATTAATCACAACACCTTAATTAACCACAACATCTAGTGGTTTCTTGCAATCACCCGCAACGCATTGTGCTGTCGCGAGTTTCCCCTTTTTCAAGGCTGTGATCATTGATTTTCTTACGCTATCGGCCGCAATCCATAGTTGTCCCCTTATTCTCAGACCACTATATCCTGTTATCATATGATCAGAAACCTACGATATATGGGGTTTCAAGGAGTATTCAGCAAGGATGCGTAAACTTTTGTAATAGGAGTAACACCATGGCTGTATACTCAATATCGTACGACCTAAATAGACCAGGTCAGAACTACGAGGCTTTGTATGAGGAGATAAAAAGCTTCGGAGGGTACTGGCATCACCTTGACTCAACTTGGCTAGTTAGCAGTCAGCTCAACGCCAATCAAATGAGCGAGCGAATGCTGAAACATACTGACCATAATGATCATTTTTTGATTATTCGCGTGGTCGATGAATACCAAGGATGGCTACCCAAGAGTGCCTGGGATTGGCTGCACACGCACATATCTGAAAAAGCGTACGCTTAGGAGGAAATTATGGCCAAAACAGATAAAGGTAAGAAAAAGGTTCATGTGCCTGCACATGAAAGAGAAGGGAAGAACGGCAAAAAGGTCAAGGTGCCTGAGCATTACCGTTCTACCCCGAACTAGAGCAACTTTGTAAGGAGTTACTTAGCCACCGGGTGGCCGCCCGGTGGCTGGTAATTAAAGAGTAGAACCGAAAGTTTTTCAAGTTAAGTTACAAAAATTCGTTCAACGGACTTTTAGAAACCGCATCCCTGAGGTGATCCGGCGAGAGGTGCTAATATCGCACCCTCATTGTTATCGTGGAGTGCCCCAAGATCTTTTGAAGAGTGAGAGTATCACCGCCGTTCATGACAAAGTGACTGGCAAAGGTGTGTCGCAGCACATGCGCAGACTGCCCTGCTGGAAGCTGAATTCCCGACTTATCCAAGGCACGGCGAAATGCAGAGAGCGAGAAGCTGAAACTTTCGTGTTGCTTCAGGTGCTCCTGGATTTCTTCGAATAGCTCAGGTGCTACCGGCACAGACCTGGATTTCCCGCTTTTAGTGTTCACGAACGTGAGCTTTCCTTCCTGGACGTGACGTAGCTGCAGATTTTCTGCTTCTCCCCACCTGGCACCGGTTGCCAGGCAGATCCGGGTAAGTAGATGAACGTGTGGATTCTGACTGAAATCCTCGATGGTTTTGAGAAGGTTCTGGATCTTGTGGGCACCGTATGCCAGGAATGCTGCCGGCTTTACTGCCTTGGCAACAGGGTCGCCCATAAAGTCGGCGACTGTTCCAGGCAGCGTTTACGGCGTTTGGCATCCCTACCTTTTTCCGGAGTTCACACCTCAAAACAGATTGTATATACTGTATATACCTTGGTAAAAATGATCGTGGAGGTAGCACCATGGCAACCACAAGAATCTTCAAGTCCGGCAACTCCTGGGCTGTGCGCATTCCCGCAGATATGGCTTACGACCGCCCGGATGTGGAGCTGACTGTTGAACGTGTCGGTGACGAAATCCGTATTCGGCCAGCACGTCGTTTGACCGGGCTCGCCGACAAGTTCCACGGCTTTTCAGCTGATTTCATGGAGGATCGGGAAGGCGAGGAAGACCAGGAGCGTGAGGGACTATGAAGTACCTGCTGGACACGAATATCTGTATTTACCTGATGAAGCATGAGGTCCCCGCGGCGAAAGAGCGGTTTGAACAGTGTTTCTATGGCGATGTGGCCATCTCTGCCATTACCTTGGCCGAGTTGCAGTACGGTATTGAATGCAAGCCAGAGAACCAGGAGCAGAACGAGAAGGCCCTGGAGCGACTACGGGCAGACCTGGTGGTTGCCCCCTTCGACGACAATGCAGCCATTGCTTATGGCCGGCTGAGGGCAGGTATTCCCCGTGATCAACGCCGCAAGGACGCACTGGATAAACTGATAGCGAGTCACGCGGTCGCCCTGGGTGCGGTTCTGGTTACAAACAACGAGGATGACTTTAACCGTTACCCTGACGTGACCATTGAGAACTGGACCCGATAGAGAGACAAAACCCTCCCGCCGTCTCCACCAACCAACCGTTTTTTTATGCCTGTGTCCCACTCTGAATCACAACTCGTCCGCTGCAATCTCCTCCCCCGGCCCCGCCTTCTCCAGGCTCCCGGGCGACTTTACCGGCTCCACCAGCAAAGGCTCCCTGATCCGGGTTCCGAGCAGATGTTGCAGCGGGTCGGTGTTGGTCAGGTGCGGGTCCAGCCACATATCGAAATCTTCCGCTTTAAGCATCAGGGGAATACTTTTCGGATGAATGTGGCTGAACCGGGGATGTGGCGGCAGTGTAATGATGGTGAACGATGGCACAACCTCACCCTGAAAGTCCCACAGCTCGCAGAGACCCGCAAAGGCAATGGCGCTGTTGACAGGGTGGATGTTATAGCACTGTTTGTGCCCTTTCCCACCGGTCCATTCATGGAAGCCACTGGCCGGTATATGGCCGGCTGGGTGAAAGCCGCCTATTCTGCGGTAACCTCAGGAAGGTTATGGGCGATGCCCTGGTGACAGTCAATGCAGGTTTTATCCGTCGCCTCGCGATATTCCCTCGAGTGCCTGCGCTTGGCATAACGGTCCTGCATGCTCAGAGCCATCGCCTCGTAGCTATGGCAACTGCGGCAGGTGGCCGAGTTGCTTGCCCGCATTTTTGCCCATACCGACTCCGCCATTTCCCTGCGGTGGGCCTCGAACTTTTCAGGCGTGTCAATCTTCCCGGTAATCCATGAGGGGATTTCGTTAAACGTCGCTTCTGTCTTGCGAACGACCTTGCCCCACCAGTCCTTTGGAACGTGACAGTCGGAGCATACCGCCCGAACACCACTCTGATTGGAAAAATGGGCGCTTTGCTCATACTCTGGATAAACAAATGCATTCATTTCATGACACGAAGTACAGAACTCCAGGGTGTTTGTTTCCTCCATGGCGAAATTGACGCCACCGAGAAGGATGGCTCCTGTGAGCAACATTACAAAGCCGCCCGCAGGAATCCACAGCAGGTATTTTGTTTTCGGCCACTGCCAGAGACGTTGCCACCAGCCCTTGTGTTCCGGATCCGAATGTTTTCCCGCTGCCATGGCCCCGCTCCTTCAGAATGGTAGGCTGTCGACGTGACCCGGCATGGATCACCATCGGTCTATTTCTTACCTTCTCTGGCGTAGTACTCAGCCAAGGCCTGGATATCTTTTTCGCTCAGGGCTTCCATCGCAGGCTGCATTTTCTCTGGTTGCCAGCGGTCACCGTTCTTGTAATCCTGCATGGTGCGCGCCAGGTAGGCCTTCCACTGACCGGCCAGGATGCCGGCGTCATCCAGCGCCAGGCTGCCGCTGTCGGAATGGCATTTTTCGCAACGTTGTTCGTGGATCTGTGCCCCCATGCCCGCGAGCTCTTCATCAACGGTCTGGTCGGCACTCTTGAAGGGTTGTTCGGCGAAGTAGGCGGCAAGCTCGGTAATCTCCTCCTCGCTTAGCGCTTTCGCCAGGTCGCAGTGATCCTCGGCAATACCGTCATGTTCCTCCTCACCGAACTCTTCCTTTGCACAGGGGCGGGCTCCCTCCTTGAAAATAAACATCTGATTTTCCAGAAAGAAGGCGGACGCGCCGGCGATGATGGGAATGTCTTCGTCTTCGCTGATACCGTCTTTGTTATGACAGCTTGCGCAGTCTTCGGCTGCTGGCGGGGCCTTGGCAAATACACCTGCGCTCATGGCAAGAGCGACCAGGGTGGCCAGAAAAAGAGAAGTAGTTGAATGCATCGCGAGCTCCTTTACATAGGACATAGGTTCCGTGGTGACTGCGTGCTTGAAATCAACCACACCGGATTATTGTTGGGATTGTTTTACCTTTAGCCTGCTCGCCCATCCCGGGTATTTCAATTACTAGCATCTTGAGTATTGAATTGACTTTGACACAGGTCAAATAATAACCAGGTTTATTGAAAATCAATGTGCAACTATCCCGCCAGAGGAACTACTTTTAATCAGGTAGCCCCTGCCGAAAGATGACGGGATCTACCCGACAGCAATAGTCTTATTTTATAAGCATGAAATTGACCACCGGGTCCGGTGGTATTTCCGGCAAGGAGACAATGAGCATGGCCAGGGGAACAAAAACCTGTAAACCTTGCGTGCCAGTCAACCAGTCGTTTCGCGCTATCGCACGAACGGGGGGATTGCTCTGGGGATTCATCTTTCTTCTCGTTCTTGCCGGTTGCGAGGGCGACACCGGAGACATCGGCCCGGCAGGGCCTTCCGGCCCCCCCGGTTCTCCCGGATCCTATAACCAGGTTCCCGAAGAACTCCAGATCCGTATAACCGACGTCACCATCAATAGTGCGCCCGTGGTCAAGTTTGAGGCCACAGACCAGTTCGGATTTCCGTTCGACCAGTTAGCCCAGGGGCAACCGTCTTTTACCATTGCCAAGCTGGTACCGGGTACGGGGGGAGACAGCGACCACTGGCAGAGCTACTTGAACAAAATAGAACCAACCGGTGTCGGCCCGGGAACCGAGGATGCCGTTCAGGCCATAACGGAAAGTGACGGCACCCTGGTCAACAATGGCGATGGCACCTACGAATATACGTTCGCCGCTGACCTGGACTCCATTACGGATCCAGTCACAGTAGCTTTTGAGCCTGACCTGACGCACCGAGTGGGGCTCGAAATCCGGGGAAGCTTTCTTGGTGAATCGTTGCCATTGACCAATGCCGTTTTCACCTTTCAGCCGTCCAGCGGCCTGACTGATAACATACCCACACGGAAAATTGTCGCGCAGGCGTCCTGCGATTCCTGCCATGGGGAGTTACGCATGCATGGTAATGGCCGCCAGGACGTGGACCTTTGTGTGACATGCCATAATCCTGGCAGCACAGACGCCAACAGTGGTAACAGCCTGGATTTCCGCGTGCTGACCCATAAAATCCACATGGGCGAGCAATTGCCGAGCGTTGAAAGCGGCGGCGAATATGTCATTTACGGGTTCCGGGATTCCCGGCATGACTTCTCCGATGTCGCCTTTCCCCAAAGCCCGCAGACCTGCGTTAAATGCCATGACCCTGCCGATGCGGCAACACCGGACGCCAGCAATATTGTCACTCGCCCGACCATTGCATCCTGTGGCTCCTGCCATGACGACGTCGATTTCAGCGCGGGTATGGCGGGCGGCCACCCCGGTGGAGTCGTCACAGACAACAGCGAATGTTCGGTTTGCCACGCAGAGAACAAAATTGCCGGATCCGTGCTGGAATCCCATGCCATTCCGGCGAAGGTTGCCGCCAGCCGGTTCAGCTACAACATCCTTGAGGTAATCAATACCGGGCCGGATGAACAGCCAAGCATCCGTTTTTCAGTCACAGACCCGACCAACAATGATGAACCCTATGATCTGGAGAATGATCCGGAATTCACCAGCAGCCAGAGCCGGCTAGCGGTGATTCTGGCATGGGACACCGGTGACTACACCAATGAGGGAAGTGAAAGTGCGCCCGGCAAGGTCGTTTCAATCAATGCTCTCGCTGCCCCTACCGCCAACGGCAATGGCATATTCACAGTGAATTCCCCCGTCGCCATACCGTCGGATGTAACCGGCTCGGGCGCAGTTGCCATTGAAGGCCACCCGGCTGCTGATCCCGATGGTGACGGCACCTATGACGTAGCCGTCAAGGTGACTGGCGCCGTGGACTATTTCCCCATTACGGACACCGAGGCCCAGGCGCGCCGCGAAGTTGTTGAGCTGGCCAGCTGCCAGAATTGTCATGGCGAAAATGACGGGCTCTCGCTCCATGGCTCCAACCGGACGGATAATGTCCAGCTGTGTGTCATGTGCCATAACCCTCGCGCCACCGACCTTGCCCAGCGCCCGGCAGACCCGGATGGTAGTGACGACGAAACCAATCAGAACGCCGTGGATGGCGCTGAAGAGTCGCCCATTGATTTCAAGCGGATGATCCATGCAATCCATGGTGCTGACAAACGCTCCGGTGATCTGATTGTCTATGGTTTCGGCAACACCCCCCATGACTTCAGCGACGTGCGTTACCCTCGCGACCCCGGTGACTGCATGGCCTGCCACGGCGATGGCACCTTCGAATTACCTTTGCCGGCAGGAGTGCTCGGTACAACCATCGATACCCAGGCAACAGTGGCCACCGCTTCGCCTTTTGGAACCAGTGATTTCATCACACTTGCAGCCGCGCTTGATCAGGGCGACGACGAGGTTATAACGGCAACAGCGTCGGTCTGCTCTGCCTGCCATGACGATGGCACTACACAGATCCACATGGAGCAAAATGGCGGTGGCTTCGGCGTTCCGGCAGGCACCGCCAATCAGGAAAGCTGTGCCGTTTGCCACGGCCCTGGCAGCATTGCCGACGTTCGCAAGGCTCACAATCTTGACGACTGACCAATGCACGGAAGAAATCCCAGACAGGAGCCAGACGTGATCAGGACCGGCAACAGGAAACAGAACGACCGCCCGCCATTGGTACTCGCCGGCGTGATTGTATTATTCGGCCTGTTTTCTGGTGGTATTAACGTGATGGCGCAGGACGAAACGGAATTGTCCCTGGAATATACCGCGGAAGGCGCTGACACCTGTCTGGCCTGCCATGATGAAAACGGCGAAGTCCCTGTTATGGACATTTTCAAGACACCCCATGCAGTGCCAGGGGATGCACGGACGCCATTTGCACAGCACCAGTGCGAATCCTGTCATGGGCCCGGGGCTGAACACGGGAAGAGACTCCGCTTTAATCAGGAGCGCCCGCCCATTCCTGCCTTCGGCGACAATGCTCTCTGGTCGAAACAGAAACAGAACGGTATCTGTCTCGACTGCCACCAGCGCGATCAGCGCATGCACTGGGACGGCGGAACCCATGAGCGACAGGACGTAGCTTGCGCGGACTGTCACCAGGTGCATGTCACTGAAGACCCGGTCACGGTGGCCCGGCGTGAAGCCGAAGTCTGCTCTGACTGCCACAGGAATGTGCAGGTTCAGTCTCACCAGATGTCATCCCATCCGATGCGTTTCGGCGACATGGCGTGCTCGGACTGCCATCAGCCCCACGGCTCTCTCAACACCGCCATGCTGAAAGAGCCCACACTGAATGACAGTTGCTACAGCTGTCATGCTGACAAACGCGGGCCCTTTCTCTGGGAGCATGCCCCCGTTGCCGATGACTGCACAAACTGCCACAGCCCCCATGGTTCCAACCATCCTGCGCTCCTGAAGCAACGGCCTCCGCTGCTGTGTCAGAGTTGCCACTCCCGGGCCGGTCACCCCAGCATTGCCCGCACCTCCGACGACTTGCCTGGTGGGCGGGCCTCGGCGTTCCTGCTTGGTGGAAGCTGTTTGAACTGCCATTCGAAAGTGCATGGCTCCAACCATCCTTCGGGAGCCAACCTGAGCCGTTGACACAGCGGTGGGATACAGGAGGACAAAGTCATGCTGACGCTAAAATCACAATGGATCCTGCCTTTCGGGATTGCACTGGCGATCAGTCCTGGCGGCGTGATGGCGGAAACCGACGGTACAACTGAAGAATGCGAATCCTGTGCTTTTGACTGGGAACCAAGGGGGTATGTGGAAGCCGGCATTCTCTGGCTGGAGGACGACGAGCCTGAATTTACAGACTATCGGGGATTTGACCGGGACGGTTTTTTCCTCAACGGCGCCATTGATGTGATCGATCGCAATGAGGATGGGGCCTACTGGTCCCTGGAAGGCCGGAATCTGGGGCTTGGATCGCGAAATGCGGCAGTCCGGGCAGGCAAACAGGGAACCGTGGACTACTTCCTGGAGTATCAGGAATGGGAGCACCATCTGTACGACAGTGCAAAAACCGTGTTCTCAGGAGCAGGCACTGAACGCCTGACACTCCCCGGCGGCTGGACCCGGGGGGATACGACAAAAGACCTGACTGACCTCGACATCGCTTTGCGCAATATTGATATTGAGCTGGAACGAAAAACTCTTTCAACCGGCCTGCAGTTTTTCCAGGGAGAGCGCTGGGACTATAACTTCGAGTACACAGCCGATGAGCGCGATGGCACCCGGCTGACGGGCGGGAGTTTCCTGTTGCGGTCGGCCATTTTGCCCGAGCCCGTGGATGATATTACCCACCGATTCGACCTCTCGGTCGGGTACCTGGCAAACCTCTGGCAACTTCGCCTGGCCTATCACGGCTCATTTTTTGATAACGATAACCAGTCCCTGACCTGGGACAATCCCTTTATTGTTCCCGGCGATACGCCAAGAGGCCGATCAGCGGCAGCGCCGGATAACAGCTTCAATCGACTGATGCTTTCCGGGGCATTCCGCCCCACGCGCTGGCTCAATGGCTCGGGGCACATTGCGGTGGGCCGTCTTGAGCAGGATGACTCGTTCATTCCGGCGACAATTAATCCGGACATAGGCCCCGTTGGCCTCCCACGCCAGAATCTGGATGCGAAAGTGAATACGCTGAATGCCCGCCTGCGCCTGACCGGAAACGCCACCCGCCGCCTGACACTTAACGCGGAAGGCTTCTTTGATGAACGGGACAACGACACGCCGGTGGACAGCTACCGCCAGGTAGACACCGATCTTTTCGTGGCTGAACTCCGGGAGAATCGCCCTTACAGTTTTGAAAAGAGTGGCGGTGAGCTCAGTGCGGATTATCGTCTGACCAACAACACCGACGTAAGCACAGGATATGGGATAGAGCGTTCTGAGTTTACTTTCCAGGAAGTGGATGCCACAGACACGGATCTGTATTTTGGCGAACTGCGGACCCGGCCCGGGGAGCGGGTCGAGCTCCGGCTTCGCCTGGGCTGGGAGGATCGGGACATTGATGGCAGCTATGATCCTCTGGCAGTCGCTCCGCCGGAAAATCCGCTGTTACGGAAATTCAATCTTGCCGACCGTGATCGGCGTGAAATCAGAATATCGGGCAACTACTACGCCAGTGAACAACTCAGCTTCGGACTGAACTCTGTGTACGCTGACGACGATTATCACAACTCCCTGATTGGCCTGACCAACGCGGTCGACAGAATGGTCACGCTGGATGCCTCCTGGTCTCCCGGACAAAACCTGAACGCCTATGTTTATTTTAGCCGCCAGAACATCGTGTCAGACATCGCCGGAAGCGAGAGCTTTGGCAGACCAGACTGGTTTGCAATGCATGATGACACCATCAACACGCTCGGAGGGGGTGTCCAGGCCAGGGAACTGATTCCCCACCTCGAACTGGGAATCGATCTGGCCTATACGCGGTCAAGGGGGAATATATCGGTTGATTCACGGGCATCCGATCAGAGATTCCCCCAACTGGAAGCTGACCGAATCAGCACCCGGATTTACGGCGAGTATTCCGTTTCCGACAGATGGAGTTATCGGCTTGATTACTGGCTTGAGCACTACCAGCAGCAAGACTTTTTCAACGATGGCGTAGCCCCGGACACAACAGATAACGTTCTGACGGCTGGTCTCCAAAGCCCGGATTACGTCATCCATGCGGCAGGGATATCTGCAAGATACCGTTTCTGAGCCCCGGAGCTGTTCCGCCTTCCCCTTTAGCGACGGGCAGGCCTGGCCAGCCACTCCCGACCTTTCAGCATACCGTGCCAGTATAGCGTTGGCAGCTGTTTCGCTTTAAGCCACCAGGCGGCTCTGGTGGCCTGGGTGCCATCGTTGATCCACTTGGGAAAGCTGGGTTGCAGAACCCCGCCGTAGCCAAATTCCGCCAGTACGATCCTGCCGTTCTCTACCGTCAGTGGACAGGAACCATAACCGAGGTAGGCTGCACGCAGGGGCTCATCGCGCAGGCTGGCAATAAGGTTTTCTGCCACTACTGGCGCCTGTTTGCGAACCGCCGCTGCGGTTTTTGCATTTCCGGTTCCGCTGACATCGCCAAGGCCAAAGATGTTGGGCACGTTTTTGTGGCGCAGTGTGTCATCCGCCAGATCAAGCCAGCCACCCTCATTGGCCAGAGCAGATTCACGAATGAATTGCGGAGCACGCTGGGGCGGTACGGCGTGCAGCATATCAAAACTGACTTCACGGTCCTGACTGTTACCTTCGCCGTCGGAGCTGCGGAACACCGCAGTTCTGGCAGGGCCATCAACGGCAACCAGAGTGCTCTGGAAATTCACATCAATGCCATATTTCCCGATATAGGCCTCCAGTGCCGGCACATAATCCGGCACACCAAACAGAACCGCCCCCGCATTATGGAACTGGATATCCATGTTCTTCAGCATACCGTGCTTTAGCCAGTAATCAGCAGACAGATACATGGCTTTCTGAGGCGCGCCAGCACACTTGATCGGCATCGGCGGCTGGGTGAACAGAGCCCGGCCCCGTTCAAGATTACGGACCATATCCCAGGTATAACTGGCCATGCCCTCTCGGTAGTTCGAGGTAACACCATTGGAGCCCAGTGCGGCTTCAAGGCCCTCGATTCCGCCCCAGTTAAGTTCCAGCCCCGGCGCCAGAACAAGCGCCGTATACTCAATGGATGAGCCATCATCCAGACAGACCTGGTTTTTGTCCTGATCAACTGCTGCCACTGTCTTCTGATACCAGGATACGTACGCCGGCATCACTTCTGACATGGGCCTGGAGGTGACTTCCGGGCGGAAAACACCGCCCCCTACCATGGTCCAACCGGGCTGATAGTGGTGTTTGCCGGCGGGCTCAATAATCGCTATATCAATGTTTCGATCACGCTTGTGAATGCTTGCCGCGACAGAAATACCGGCAGCTCCACCGCCTACGATCACGACGGTATGCGTTTTGACATCGCCCTGGGGTGCTGTGGTGCTACTGATCATGCTCGAACCTCTTGTCTTTGTTTGGAGCGTGTGGCGCTTGAGATTCATCAAATCCTACCAAACTTTATATTCTATCGTTATATTATTTTGTAATATGTCAAGGTCAGGCAGGTTCGGCTTTTAATCAGGAACCGCGGCCGGGGGCGAAAATGACTTTGTTACTGAATGGATTCACAGAACCGCTCTAATGTGGTGGGATGCATACAGGGTGCCGGGCGATCAGTAGTGAGGATTAGAGACACAAGATGGAGAGAAAACACAACGACGCCACCAATATGCAACAACTCCTGGATCAGATCCGCGAATCAGCGGCAGATTCCGGGCAGGTATCGGTAAACGCCATCCTCAATGGGGTGGGAGAGCGCTCATTCGGGCCGGTCGTGCTGCTGGCCGGGCTGATTACCGTCGCACCATTGATCGGGGATATTCCGGGTGTTCCGACAATTCTGGGGCTGGTGGTATTGCTGACGCTGGGGCAACTACTGTTCCAGAGGCATTCCATCTGGCTACCGTCCTGGATATCCCGGCGCTCGGTTCCACAGGACAAGCTTTTGAAAGGACTGGACTGGCTGCAAAAGCCGGCCCGGTTTCTGGACCGGTGGACAGGGCCGCGCCTGGTGTTTCTGGTGGACGGGCCCGGGCTCTATGTGATGGCGATTCTCTGCATCCTGGTTGCCATGGCGATGCCGGCAATGGAGGTAGTGCCTTTTAGCGCCAATGGTGCCGGCGCAGCGCTGATGACCTTCGGCCTGGCAATTGTGGCCCGGGATGGACTGCTGGCCATTGTGGCAACGTCGCTTACGCTGCTGACAGGCTGGTTTGTCATTACCGGCCTGTCAGGCTAAGCCGCCTTTTATCGCTGGCTATTTCCGAGGTCTTCGAAAAATGCATTGGTGCGCTCACGGATCTCCTCCAGCCTGGCATGCCATTCCTGCTGGTAGTTTCTGAAAGACTCGTCGCTTAACTGCGAGAACCGTGCGCCCGCCTCTGCCAGCGCGCGGGAACTGTCAGCAAAGGCATCAAAGTCCGGATCATCCAGCCGGTCGCTGCTCTGGTGAAGGTCTGCAGCTGTTTGCTGCAGCGCACTGCGGTCTCTTGCGGGAGCCTGCTGATTCTCCTCCAGAGCCTCTTCGACGGACTTCTCTAGCTCTTCCATGAATTCCTGCAGTGCGCGGCCGTAGTCTTCCATAGCCTGCTCTGCCTTACGGGCCGCCTCATCTGAATAGGCTTCGAATTCGCGGGCCATGGCATCCATCTGGCTGGTCAGGTCGTCGGAGGATCGGCTGAAGGTAGCCGAGAGGCGCTCGCCCAGCCTGTTGATTTCCCCCATCAGGCCGTCCAGGGGTGAGGGATTCATGATGGCTGTACCCGTGCGGTCATAATCCACCAGCCAGTCACCATTCAGCTCCACAAGATAGGTAACCACTTCCCTGCGTTCGCCGGTGGCGCCGTCTTCAGAGGGCAGGCGGGTAACAATCGTGGCTTTGCGCTCTTCGATTACCACCCTGCCGAAGTCCGGTACGGTTTCAAACCAGTCGCGGCGATAGCCGTCAAAGGCGGAAGGATCGGCAAGAGTCGACAGATTGGCAACGGCGTCCGCATCATCTTCGGCCATGGCCTGCCAGAACTCTGCGGCCACTTCCTGCGGCGTTTCCGGCTTACTACACCCGGCAACAAAGGCTACTACCAGCGGCAGCAACGCCACTTTCAACCACGCGTAACTCATCCACTCACCCTCAAACTGTGTCAATGCAGGGCGAATAATACTACACCGACTACAGGTTGCAGGTCAGTTTTACCAATTCTTCATCAAACACCCGGCGGTTTTCGCTGTAATCCACGGGCACCTCGATCAGGTGCACGCCACCAGCGGTCAGAGCCCGCTTCAGAGTAGGCTGCAGGTCTTCAGTCCGGCTGATGTGGTGGCCGGTAGCGCCGTAGGCATCAGCGTACTTCACGAAGTCCGGGTTGTTATAGTCGAGACCGAAGTTCTCGAACCCTTCCTGGGACTGCTTCCACTTGATCATGCCGTAGGCATTGTCGTTGATTATCAGTATGACCAGGTTGAGATTCAGGCGTACGGCGGTTTCCAGTTCCTGGCTGTTCATCATGAAGCCGCCGTCCCCACATACTGCCATCACCTTGAGGTGCGGATACAGCATGGCCGCCATCATGGCACTGGGCAGGCCGGCGCCCATGGAGGCCAGGGCGTTGTCCAGCAGCACGGTATTGTTGTCGTAGGCCGGGTAATTGCGCGCAAACCAGAGCTTGTACATGCCATTATCCAGCGCGATGATGCCGTCTTCAGGCATTACCTGGCGCACGTCGTGAACGATCCTCTGGGGGATGACAGGGAAGCGACCGTCATCAACTTTCTCCGCCAGATGGCTGTCAACGGCAGCCTTCACTTCCATGAACCGGCTGAAGTCGTGGGACGAACACTGGCCGCAGCGTTCAGCCAGGTATTCCACACTGTTGGCGATGTCCCCCACCACCTCATGTTGTGGAAAGTAGACCGGGTCTACGTCCGCGGCGCTGAAGTTCACGTGGATAACCTGCTTACCCCCGGGTTTCATGAAGAAGGGGGGCTTCTCAACCACGTCGTGCCCCACGTTGATCACCAGGTCGGCATGGTCGATGGCGCAGTGTACAAAGTCGCCGGAAGAAAGCGCAGCGTTTCCCAGATAGCGCGGATGGCGCTCGTCCACGACCCCCTTACCCATCTGCGTGGTGAAAAAGGGAATGCCGGTCACATTCACCAGATGTATCAGGGCCTGAGACACCCGTTTGCGATTGGCGCCAGCGCCAATCATGATCAGCGGGTGCCGTGCCTTGCTGATCATGTCGCAGGCACCATCCAGACTCTTGGTGCTGGCCGAGGGCCGGCGGGCGTCACTGGGCTGGAAGATGTGGGTGTCGGGTTCCGCCACTTCCGATGCGATATCCTCCGGCAATTCCAGATGGACCGCACCGGGACGTTCCTCGGCGGCGAGCCGGAAGGCTTCCCGGACCTTGGCAGGAATGGTATTGGCGTTGCTGATCTGGCGGGTATATTTGGTGAGCGGGCGCATCAGGTCCACCACATCCAGGATCTGGAACAGGCCCTGTTTCGACGATTTGATGGGCTTCTGCCCTGAAATCATCATCATGGGCATGCCGCCAAGCTGGGCATACGCGGCTGCGGTTACCAGGTTGGTGGCGCCAGGCCCGAGGGTAGACAGGCAAACACCTACCCGGCCGGTAAGCCGCCCATAGGTAGCCGCCATAAAGCCCGCTGCCTGCTCATGGCGATTGAGGATCAGCTCAATGTCGGATTCGCGCAATGCCTCAAGAAGGTCCAAGTTTTCCTCACCCGGAACCGCAAAGATATAACGAACACCTTCATTTTCCAGGGCACGAACAAACAATTTCGCCCCGTTCCGGCGATTGCTGGCCTCTGCGGTCATTCTCTCTCCTGTTCTTACCTGGCTGTCTGAGCCTGCTATCCCTCTTGCGGAGGTTCGGCCTGCAATGGATCGGCGGGCAACCTGTCACGTCCCCAGCTACGGTGGACACGGCTGATTACCCGCTCCAGCTCTTCCTCGCCCACCTCGGCAGGCTCCCCCCGTTCAAGAGGGTCAAAGTGAAAAATATAGAGCCGTGAAGCGAATTGTTCAAAGGGCAGAGAGGCCTCACCAAACCTTTCGCCCTTCCCTGCCGTGCTGACCACGACCTCGTCACCCCAGTTCTGGCCGCTGTCGTTATTGGGGTTGAAGAAGTACACCCTCATAACGTCATCCGGGTCCAGTGTGACACGGAGGATGGTGATGGCGTGCCAGCCTATGAATCTTGCGGCACTATCTGTTACGGCTACGCCCGCTGGTTGCGGGTGGATCAAAGGCTGGTTGCCGTTGTAATACGGATGGTAACTGGCGTAGAAATGCCTAAGGAACGTTTCCAGGTCCTCCAGCTGGCCGGTGGCCACATCAACATTGATGCGGAATCCGCGGCCTGCGGACCAACCGTGGAACTCCGGGTTTACCCACTGATGGGGGTCGCCCTGCCGGTTGACACACAGGCGCCCCATTTCTGCATAGATTCTGTCCAGGTGCGGCACCACGACAAGCGATACCGGGTCCAGATCCAGCGTCACTTCCGAGGCGACGCCCCCCCGGCTGGCTGCCGAGGAGACCGGCTGGCCTTCGAAGTGCATGATGATCTCGTTGTCCCGTGCGGCCCAGGCTACCATCTGCAGCAGGTAGTCCGGATCATTGTAGGCCCACATCGACAGTGCTCGCGCGGACTGACAGGTAGGGTTGTTGCCCTGCCCCACGCCCAGGGGCTGGCCCAGCATATTGAGTACGCCCTGAATCAGCCAGGCCTTGGGCTGGGGTTGATAGCCGTAGGCTAACTGGATGCGCTCACGAGCCTCCGGGCATATGGACAGGCGAGCCTGTCGCCAGAGAGCGGGCGCCAATGGCGGCTGGTAGAGAATGCCCCGCTCCAGCATCAATGACAGGCCGTAGAGTCCCTGTGCCGTCTCGGGGAATACACCTTCGATCACCAGCTCGTGAACCAGGTCCTTGTAGCACAACAGGCAGTCACGGCCGGTACTGGAGAGGCCCAGGGCCTCGCTGAGTATTGAGTCCTGTTTTTCCAGGATGTAACGCACAAACGCTGCATGATATGGCGATACCAGGCCGGTGTCGTGCATGGAGCGGGCAAAACCCGTTGCCTCACTCTGCAGGGCTCCCGAATCCATGGACTGCAGGCGCTCCTCGTAAACCAGGATCCCCGGATCTTCCCTGCAGGCCTGGGTTGGCCCATAAAGGCTTGAGATCAGGCGTTCAGCACCCTGGCCGGCACCACCCAGGTCAACATTGGGGTCAACCCTGCATAACGCAATCTGGGTGATCATCTTCCTGACACTGGTCACCTGGATCGGCCGCTGCTGCAGAATGCGCCATATTTCTTCAATCAGCTTGTCGATGACATGTTCGTAGCCAATTTGCGCAGCAATGTGTTGCACCACCGCACGGCTGATCAGAGCCAGCTTTCCCTGTTCCCGCTCAGCTTCGCCGGACTCGCCAAACACCATGTTCAGGTTAATGGCCAGCACCTGAGTCAGATAATGGTGTGCCTGTTCCGCCGATACCGACTCGTGCAGGTACTCACCACGGGCAACCGCCAGCAGGCGCAGCTCGCTCATAGCCTCGATGATGACTGTATCTGCCTGGGGACTCTGCAGCGAATAAGTTGTAAGGGAGGGTAAAAGAATGGAGGGGTCTGCCCAGTCGGTTCCCCAGAATACGCCTGCTTTCTCAAGCCATTCGGCGCGCTCCTGGATCGCGTGGCAGCCACCCGGCTGAAGCAGTACCCGGCGAACTATGTCAAATACGCGGGGCAGCTTGGCGGGTTTGGCGAAGTCACGGCTCTCGTCGAGAGCCGTGATCGCGTCATCCAGCCGTTGTACCAGTTTTTCGAGATTAACGACAGGCGCCGGGTTTCCGGCGTCGGAATTGCTCAAACTGTCTTCCTCAGGGTCTGAACCAGACCCATTATTGTTAATTCCTTGCGGAATTATACATAGAAATCCAGTTCTTCCTGATGTTTCAACAAATCTCTCATCACATAGGGGTCTTCACCGAAGAAGTAAATCAGGCCCCAGTGTGTGCCAAACGCGGTACGCTTGGTGACTGTTTCTTCCATCGGTGGCGTCAGTTCGTGAGACTCGAAGTACTCGTGATTCTCGGTTTCCTCCGGCATTTCCAGCTTGCTGACTACCCGGCGGCGCGGGTAGACACCGAAACAGCCGGCATAACCCTTGGCATCCACCACCTCTTTCGGGAAGAAGGCCTTGACCTCTTCATCGGTGGTTTTCGGATCGAACGTCATGATCAATGCCTGATAGGCGTTGAAACCATAGGCCCGTTCAAGCAGTTCGAATACCTTGAACCCGGGCGGCCGATAGGCCACTTCCCCGAAGTACATGGTGCTGTCGCTGGTCACGAAGTACTCGGGGTGGATAAACCCGAATTCGATGTCAAATGTCTTGATCAGTTTCTCAATCTCGCGGGTAATCTGTTCGCGATACTTTTCCAGGTCCGGGGTAGCCGGTACGAATACGGAATACCCCAGAGTGACGTATTCCGAGATGTTCAGGAACGCAATCTTACCCTTATGAATCCAGGCCTCGACCGCGAATTCCCAGCCATCCAGGTGGGATTCCATCAGCACCGGAAATTCTTCGTCGGGGATGGTGTCCACCTCATCCGGTGTGCGGATAACCCGGTGGCCCAGGCAGCCGGCCTTGTCGAAGGCCTTCAGGTGAATCGGATCGTTGGGGTCACCGTCCAGCTTGAGCAATGTCTGGTTAACACGCTTGAGGAAGCGAATAACGTCGTCCCGGTCATGGGCTTCCTCAAAAATACCGACGCGAATACCGCCCAACTGGGCACGGCGCTTCATCAGTGCCTTGTCCCGCAACAGCATGGACTGGCCGAACAGCTTGGGCTGATCCATCAATACCGAGTTGATGGCACCGGCCCATTCCACCGTCTCTTCGAACAGTGGAATCGCCACATCCACACCCATCTCTTTGAGTGTCTGGGCAATCTCCACGGAGCGGTCGTTCAGACGTTCGAAATTCCAGGGAACATAGGGAATATCGTGTTCTTTGCAATAGGCTTCAGCCCAGTCGGGAGCCACCACCACGTAACGGCGGTCGAATTTGTCTGCGGCTTCCACCGCATTCAGACTCCAACCCAGGAGTGCGACATAACCTTTATTGGGATCGAACTTGTGCTCGCTCATAGGCGTTCTCCTTTGGGATGTTTACTTATAACGTAACGCTTTGGTTACAAATCGCAACCAAACCCGGCGCCTGAAATGCGATGCGCGCCGGCCCTACCGGCGGAAAAACCAGTGTTGCCAGCGCTTTTGACACCCTTAGATCGTTTGGGAATATCACCCCAGTTTCAGGGTTGAGAGCGTTCGTTCCCGCACCTTTTTGAGCAATTGCTCATCATCAACCAGGGACTGACCGTAGGAGGGAACCATGACTTTCATGCGCTCCTGCCACTCCTGTGTCCTGATCCTCTCCGGGAAGCAGCGTTCGATCACATCGATCATGGCATGGGCAGCTGTCGAAGCACCCGGTGAGGCTCCCAGGAGCGCGGCCAGAGTGCCGTCTTTCGCCGCCACAATTTCAGTACCGAACTCCAGCTTGCCGCCACCGTCCGGCGATTTCTTGATGATCTGGACACGCTGGCCGGCGTCCTGCAGGCGCCAGTCTTCCTCGCGCGCATCCGGGAAGTAGTTGCGCAGGGAGGCCACGCGGTCACTGTGTGACTGGAACACTTCGCCGATCAGGTAGCGGGTCAGGTCCATATTGGTGCGACTGACGGAGAGCATGGGGCGAAGATTGGTGGGGCTGACGGAACCGAACAGGTCCAGGACCGAGCCCTGCTTGAGAAAACGCGTGGTAAACCCTGCAAACGGACCGAACAGCAGGGCCGGCTCGCCATTGATGATGCGGGTATCCAGATGCGGCACAGACATCGGAGGCGCGCCAATCGGCGCCTTCCCGTACACCTTGGAATTGTGCTGCTCAACGATTTCCGGTTTCTGGCAGACCAACCACTGCCCACTGACGGGAAAGCCGCCATAGCCCTTCGACTCATCGATGTTGGATTTCTGCAACATCGGCAGCGCGCCGCCCCCGGCACCCAGGAAAACAAAGCCGGCCTCGAGCTTAGTCAGCTCGCCGGTTTTCTGGTTTTTTACCCGAACCTTCCACCGACCATTATCGCGCTTGGCCAGATAATGCACGGGGCTACTGAGCATCAGCTCGAAATTCGGCGTGGTTTCCAGGAACTTCACCATGCTGCGGGTAAGGGAGCCAAAATCCACATCCGAGCCATGCCTGATCCGTGTGGCTGCTACCCGTTGCATCGGATCGCGGTTGTTGACCACCAGGGGCATCCATTCTTCCAGATCCCGTGGAGATTCGGAGTACTCCATTTCACGGAACAGGTGGTGGGCGCTAAGTTTCTCGAAGCGGCGCTTGAGGAACTTCACGCTATCCTCGCCCCAGACAAAACTCTGGTGGGGCGTACGGTTGATGAAGCTTTTGGGCTCCGGCAGGATGCCCTGCTCCACGAGGTGGGACCAGAACTGAAGCGAGACTTCGAACGAAGCATTGATCTTCAGTGCCCGCTCGATGGTAACGTCGCCGTCTTCGGTTTCCGGGGTGTAGTTGAGCTCACAGTACCCGGCATGCCCGGTACCCGCATTGTTCCATCCGTCGGTGCTTTCATGGGCCACGTGATCAAGACGTTCCACCATGACGATGTCCAGGGAAGGATCCAGCTGCCTGAGCATCATGCCGAGGGTAGCGCTCATGACGCCACCGCCGACCAGCACCACATCTGCCTGTCTAACGGCCATTGGTTATCACCCTAGCTAGTTTAAAGCCTGTAACCCATCCGCGATCAGCAGAGGGGCTTTCTGAAATTGCGCGCGAGATTATCCCGTTTTCTGAGCGGATAATAAATTGCGATTGTCAATTGACGCCCAGCCAACGTACTGAATTTCTTTACGACCAGTGGCCGCGACTGGGTCAAACGTTTAAAATGCGCTCGCCGGACGTGGTTACTATCATTCTCGCGCCTGCGGTCAAGGATATCACCGCCACTTTAGTCTCATGCCGCGTGGCTTTCACCATCAGGTTTTCTTTATGTTATTGGCACTTGCAGCAATCATTGCTGGTCTGATTCTTCTTGTCTGGAGCGCCGACCGCTTCATCGAAGGTGCGGCGGCAACCGCCAAGCACCTGGGCATGCCTTCCCTGCTGATCGGCATGGTGATCATCGGGTTCGGTACCTCCGCGCCAGAACTGGCAGTATCCGCCATGGCCGCGCTGGATGGTAACCCGGGACTGGCCCTGGGCAACGCCTATGGCTCAAACATCACCAATATTGCGGTCATCGTCGGAATTACCGCGGTGATCGCTCCAATTGCTGTGCACTCCCAGGTCATACGCAAAGAGCTTCCTCTGCTGCTGGTCCTGACCGCCATTGCCGGTTACCAGTTGATTGATGGCGAACTGACACGGCTTGATGGCTGGGTGCTGCTGGCTGTCTTCGCGGCAGTCATGGGCTGGTCCATCTATCAGGGCATGCAGGGCAAGGGCGACTCACTGATCGGCGAAACGGACGCCGAGCTGATGGCCCACCCGATGCCCCTGAATATCGCGCTGATGTGGCTGGCCATTGGCCTGGTTTTGCTCCTGGTCAGCTCCCGCATGCTGGTCTGGGGCGCAGTATTCATTGCCCAGAGCCTGGGCGTGAGCGATCTGATCATCGGTCTGACCATTGTCGCCATAGGCACATCACTACCAGAGCTGGCGTCTGCGCTGGCGGCGGTGAAGAAGAATGAGCACGACCTGATACTGGGCAACATCCTCGGGTCAGGTATTTTCAACACCCTGGCTGTTGTTGGCCTCGCGGCGACCATTGAACCAATGACCGTTGATATGGAAGTACTTTACCGGGACTGGACATTAATGGCTGCCCTGACCATTGGTCTGCTGGTAATGAGCTTTGGCCTGACGGGCAAGGCCCGTACTGTCGGCCGACCGGACGGCGTGGTCCTGCTGCTGGTGTACGTCGGTTACGCCAGCTATCTGGTATCGACCGTGGTCGGCTGATCACAGGGTCAGTCCTGATTCTCCCAGAATACCATGGCCACGGAATTCAGACAGTAGCGTTGCCCGGTCGGCGGCGGCCCATCGGGGAACACATGCCCCAGATGGCTGTCGCAGCGCGGGCAGCGAATTTCTGTGCGGGTCATGCCCAGGCTGCTGTCTTCAATATAACGAATGTGGTCGGTATCGAACGGCTGAAAAAAACTGGGCCAGCCGGTGCCGGAATCAAATTTCGAATCCGAACTGAACAGTGGCAGCTCGCATAACCGACAGTAATAGACGCCGGGGTTTTTGTTATCCAGCAGCGTGCCGCAGAAGGGCCGTTCGGTGCCGTGGTCCAGCAGCACGCGGCGCTCTTCATCAGTCAGGCTGGCGGCTTTCTTCTCAATCTGTTCCGGTGTCAGCGGTGTCAGGTCGTAACCTGCAGCAGAAACGCTCATAGCAGCCTCCTCAGGCAATATCGTTATCGGAGTAACCGGGTTTCAGCCGATCACCGAATGCGTCCACAAGCTTTTCCATCTTTGGTGCTGCAACAGCCATGATGTAGGGCTGATAAGGATTCCGGGCGGCAAAGTTCTGGTGGTACGACTCCGCAGGATAGAATGCGTCCAGTGGCTCAAGGGTGGTCACCACCGGGTCATCGTAGACGCCCGCCGCATTCAGCTGGCGGATATAGGCCTCCGCCACCTGTTTCTGGTCTTCCGTCTCGTAGAAGATCGCTGAACGGTACTGGGTACCACGATCATTACCCTGACGATTGAGCTGGGTAGGATCGTGAGCCACAGAGAAGAATACTTTCAGGATCTCGCCCAGGCTCACCGTTTGCGGGTCGTATCGCACATCGACCACTTCGGCGTGGCCGGTCTGGCCACTGCATACTGCTTCGTAGTTTGCAGTGTCCTCGCTGCCACCGGCGTAGCCGGACTCAACACTGTTCACCCCGTTAACCGCCAGAAAAACCGCCTCTACACACCAGAAGCAGCCACCTGCCAGCACGATTCTCTGCTCCCTGTCGCTACTGGCAGGCAGATCGCTCTCGGGGTCCGGAAAACGGCTTTTCGGTACGTTCAGGCCTGGAATATTGCAGGATGTCGACATATCAGCTTTTGCCTCTGAGTCATTACCATTAATGCGCGTACGCTTGTGCCCAAGTGTGGTCTTACTGAACGGTTTTGGCCACCCCGGCAGACCCGATCAGAAAAGCAGCAGCCCCGCCAGGGCACTGGCGGGCGCCAGGATCCACACCGGCACCCGCCACAAAGCCAGGGCAAGCCAGACCAGCAGAACAAACCCCACTGACCCTGAACCATGTACGGCCGAGGTCCAGACCGGATCATACAATGCAGCAATCAACAACCCGACGACACCTGCATTCACTCCGGCAAGTGCTGACCGGGCGACTTCATGGCTGCGAATGTAGGACCACAGGGGAAGACCGGCAAACACCAGCAGAGTTCCTGGCAGGAAGACAGCAAAAACGGCTACTGCCGCACCGGCCCAACCATTTTCTACACCACCGAGAAACGCAGAGAAGGAAAACAGCGGCCCCGGCATCGCCTGGGCAACCCCATAGCCGGCCAGGAAGGTGTCTGCCGGCATGGCGCCAGATGCCACAAAGCCTTCCTGCAACCAGGGCAGCACCACATGCCCGCCACCGAACACCAATGCACCGGCACGATACAGTTCGGCCCAGATCCAGCCCAGGGAGCCCGACGCCAGCGGTATGAATGCCAGCACCAACAGCAAAATAAACACGGCAAAGAAAGCCATGGGGCGACGAGTCTGTACGGGTATGGTCAATGCCTCTGCAGACTGTTTCCGGGGCAGCTTCAATGCCGCACCCGCTGCCCCCGCGACAAGCAGTGCCAGAATCTGCATCCAGGTTTCACCAACGGTCAGCAACAGTATCGTTACCAGTACTGCGATGGATAACCGCGGGCTGTCCGGGCACAGGCTCCGGCCCATCTGCCAGACGGCCTGGGCAACAACCGCCACCACGAACAGTTTGAGGCCGGTTATCCATCCACCCTCTCCGGCATCCGGCCATAACCCAAGACCCAGGGCAAACAATGTCATCAACAGGGCCGATGGCAGGGTAAACCCAAGCCAGGCTGCGGCAGCACCACTGTATCCGCGCTGCAGGAAACCAAGCGCCAGCCCCACCTGACTGGACGCGGGCCCCGGCAATAACTGGCACAGCGCAACCACTTCGCCATAGGCGGAATCCGACAACCACCGCCGGCGTTTTACAAATTCCCCATGGAAGAACCCCAGATGAGCCGCCGGGCCGCCAAACGAGGTCAGGCCAAGACGCAGAAACAACAGAAAAATGTGCCAGACAGGTAACGACCCGGGGTAGGCATCCTTGGACATGGAACCCTCTGTCTCCGACAGCGTGAATTAAGAAGAGTGCACATTATGACTTCCCTGTTGCATCACTCCCAGACCCGACCATAATGAGGGGGCGGGTTGACCGGATCGTGACAGGAAACACTCACAACAACCAACAGGATCAGCAATGACTGCCCGGGCCCATACACCAGAAAATCAGGACGAACTGCTGGAATATCGCCTGAGCCTCAGGCTTGGCCCGGTTCACGCGCGACAGCGCCTCGGCATTGAACGGGAAGCGGAGGCAAAGATTTTCGGGCCGGACCAGCATTCGTTCCATCTCGAGAATATTACCTCGGCACCACGGTTTATCAGCACCTGCCTGAAACTGGCGGGACTGTTCCGGCGGGGCCAGGCTAACAGCCGCCGTCTGGACACCGTTCATAACCACTTCCACATCAACGGCCTGCCGGCGGCGTTCGAGGGCTATCGTATACTGCAGCTGACCGACCTTCATGTCGATATGGATGAGGCCAACCTGCAGGCAGTTATCGACCGGATCGAGCCTCTGGAATACGACCTGTGCGTGCTGACCGGTGACTACCGTCGCCTGACCTGGGGGCCGATTGATAATGCCATGGAGGGAATGGCGAGGCTGCGGGGCGCCATCCGGGGCAAGGCTTACGCGGTTCTGGGCAATCATGACAGTGTGCGCATGGTGCCCGGCCTCGAGGACATGGGGTATCACCTGTTAATGAATGAACACGTGGAACTGAAAAGTGGGGATGACAAGCTCTACCTGTCAGGCGTGGATGATGCCCATTTCTACAAAGTCCACAATCTGCACAGGGCCGGTGACCGGATTCCACCGGGCGGCATCAGCATATTGCTCAGCCATACCCCCGAAATCTGGCGGGAGGCTGCCCATGCCGGCTATGACGTTTTCCTGTGCGGACATACCCATGGTGGGCAGATCTGCCTGCCCGGCGGCATTCCCGTCACCCTGGATTCCGACTGCCCCCGGGAACTTGGCCGCGGCTACTGGCGCCGCAACGGCATGCAGGGTTATACCTCTCCGGGAACCGGTACTTCGGTGGTCAATGTCCGCCTGAACTGCCCGCCTGAAGTTACCCTGCACACCCTCACGGCCGGACCGGGCTGACCAGGCTCAATGGGGCTGGTGACGAATACCCAGCCGATACAGCAACGGTGACAGCAGAATATTGGAGAGGGTAAAAAGCACTATCACGCCTGCTACGGCCAGGCCACTCAGCTCGAGCCAGAGCCACGCCAGTAGCATGGGCAGTAATGCCTCGGGAATCTGGTCCAGCCCTATGGCCCGGGCACTGGAGGCCATACCGGCACGGCGCTTGATGAAGCTGCTGATCATATCGCCAATCAGGCCCAGCAACCCGAACACCAGGCCAAATAGCAGTCCCATCCCGGTCATCAGCGTAAACAGGCCGCAAGCCAGCGTACCTGAAACAACGCCGCGCCAGGTTTTGCTGCTCCCGAGCAGCGGCCTGCCATCCCGCCATAGCCTGTCACCGTCGACAGGAGCGGACCAGTGGCTGCCAAACAGGCGAGCGGCCAGAACCGGCGCTCCGTTTGCCAGCACCAGCATCACGAAGAGCTCGAGATAGATCAGGCAACGCCGCCTTTTGTCAGTTTCAGCGGGTCCATCAGTTCCTCGAGCCGGTTACGGTCGAGACCACTACGTTCCTCCGCCACATCAATCACCGGCCGCCCGGTCTGATAGGCTTCCTTGGCAATCTCGGAGGCCAGGCTGTAACCGATTTCCGGGTTCAACGCGGTAACCAGCACCGGATTTTTACCAACGGCTTCGTTAAGGTGATCAGTGTTCACCGTGAAATCCCGGATTGCCTTCTCACCCAGCACGGTGGATGCATTGGTCAGCAGCTCAATCATGTCCAACAGATTTGCCCCCACCAACGGCAACATAACATTCAGCTGAAAATTGCCAGACTGCCCGGCAATGGCAATGCTGTTGTCCAGGCCCATGACCTGGGCCCCCACCATTGCTACCGACTCCGGTATTACCGGGTTTACTTTGCCCGGCATAATGCTGCTACCCGGTTGCAACGCTGGCAGGCTGATTTCCGCCAGACCATGGATAGGTCCGCTGTTCATCCAGCGCAGGTCATTGGCAATCTTGGTGAGCACAATGGCCATTCCGCGGAGCTGTGCCGACAGAGCCACCGGCGCGTCAATGGCACTCTGCCCTACAAACTTGTGCTCCAGGGAACGGAACTGGTAGCCGGTGTTGGACCTGAGAAACTTGATGAACTGGTCCGGAAATTCGTGCAGCGCGTTCACGCCGGTACCCACCGCTGTCCCGCCCTGGGGGACCTCCAGCAGATCATCAGATGCCGCCTCAAGCCGCTTTTCAACAGCGAGCAGTTGCTCCCGCCAGGTTCTCAGCTCCTGGCCCAGGGTAACCGGCATGGCATCCATCAGGTGGGTACGGCCGGTTTTGACCTGATCAGTGAACAGGGCTTCACGCTCGTAAATGATTCCGCAAAGGTGGGTCAGCGCGGGAATCAGCCGCTCCTGAATCCCGGCAACCGCACTGACATGAATGGCAGTTGGAATCACGTCGTTGGAGCTCTGGCTCATGTTCACATGGTCATTCGGGTGAATCTCTACCTCGTCCTGACCTGCCAGTGCCGCGATGACCTCATTCACATTCATGTTGGTGCTGGTGCCCGAACCGGTCTGGTAGCGGTCAATGGGGAACTGGTCGGCGCATTCGCCATCCAGTATGCGGTTCCCTGCCGCCACAATGGCATCGCGGGCCTCGTTGTCCAGCAATCCGAGGCTGGCGTTGGCGTCGGCGGCCGCCTGTTTTACCCGCACCACCGCAGCGATGAAGGCCGGCGGCATGGGTAAGCCGCTGACCGGGAAATTCTCAACGGCCCTCTGGGTCTGGGCTCCCCACAAAGCGTCCTGGGGGACGCGCACTTCTCCCAGGCTGTCCTTTTCTGTCCTGAACATAGTCATGACATCCTCCTCGTCAGCCAGCTGCGATCATTTATTAAGTGGCGACTTCAGCCTGACATGGTCGCAAATGCCGGTAACCTGATCAAAATTCAGAATCAGGGTATGAACTGTATTGGTATAGGCATCGTGCAGGTGGAACTTGAACCGGTGCTGCTTTTCCCCCTGCAGGTAGCCATCGTACTCCCTCACCAGTTCACGTACGTCGCCCCCCTCGTCCCTGGACCAGGTCGCGTTATAGGGCCCCAGGATGGCTCCGCCGGACAGGCATACGGTCACTTCGTGATTGGTAAGGGCATTTTCGGGAACGGACATAACTCTCTCCTGACAAAACAGTTATTGACAGTATGAAGTGTAGACGCTCATTCCCGATCAGGGCCAAGGGAGGCCGCAAGACTGGTTACCAGAGCCCTCAGGCGATTAGGCTTTACCGGCTTGTTCAGAATGGGCAGGTACTGGGTACTGATCAGCCGGCGCGTTTCATCGCTGCGGTCGGCGGTAATGACCGCAGCGGGGATATCACGATCGAAGTGACGACGAACGGCATGGATCGCCTCGCACCCTGTCAGGTTCTCATCCAGATGGAAGTCCGCAAGAATTATGTCGACGGCCTGACAGCACTCTATGGCAGTCACTGCGCTGCCTGCCGTCACCACCTGGCAACCCCAACGTTCCAGCACCGCCCGCATGCTCTCCTGCACCGGCTCTTCATTATCAATCACCAGAACGCGAAGACCCTCGAAAGAGGAAGAAACAGGTACCGGCGCCTCCCTGTCCCGATGACCAGCGGATGACTCCCTGACGTTGCTCTGCGGGAGGAAAATACTGAAACAGGAGCCCTTGCCATAAACGGAATCCACCCGAATTTCACAACCCAGCACCCTCGCCATTCGATCAACGATTGCCAGGCCCAGGCCAACCCCCTGCCGACCGCCACCTTTGGGCAGTATCTGATGGAACTCTCTGAAAATATCCTCAAGCTTTGCCTTTTCGATTCCGACACCGGTATCCCAGACTCCGATTTCCAGGTTGGAACCACGCTTGCGGGCAGCAAACAGGACTCCACCCTCGGTGGTGTAACGAAAGGCGTTGCTCAACAGATTCCTGAGGATCCGTGTCAGCATTCGCGGATCGGTGCGGACACTGCCGGCACCGGCACGCAGGCGGAAGTTCAGTTCCGCATTCTCAGCCAGTGGTTCAAATTCCTGAGCCAGCCCCCGCATCAGTTCACCAATGTCGGTATGAACATAGTCAGGCTGCATGGCTTTCTGTTCCAGCTTGGAGATATCCAGCAGATCCGCCAGCAGATCCTCCGCGCTTTCCAGCGAACGTTGCACCCGCTGTACCAGGCGGCTTTCGTTCACCGGCAGGTCGCTGTCGATCAGAGCAGAGACCAGCAGCCGGGCCGCATTCAGAGGCTGAAGCAGGTCATGACTGGCAGCCGCCAGGTATTTGTCCTTGCTTTCATTGGCTTGTCGTGCGGCATCCACAGCCACAACCAGTTCCTGCTCTACTTTCTCCCGCTGCTCTATCTGGTAGCGTAATCCCACATTGGCGTTCTGGAGCTCATCAGTGCGCTCTTCCACCCGGCGCTCCAGATCGGCGTTGAGCTTTCGCAGCTTTTCCCGAGCCAGGTGGCGTTCAGTAATGTCCGCAACAAAGGCTTCCACCACTTCCGGCCCGAGGTCCGGACGCCGAAGCAGCGTAATGGCAACGTGTACGGGGGTATTGTCAGCGCGCCTGAGCCGGGTTTCCCGGGCGCTGAGGCTGCCGTGATCCAGTAATTCCTGACGTATGGCGTCAAACTCTGCGGAACTGCAGAAAAGTTGCTCTCGCAGGCGAATGACACGGGCAATCAGGTCATCGGCATCGTCATAACCGCAGATGCGTGCCATGGCCGGGTTGGCAGCCACGAAACCACCCCTAAGATTGGCCTGGAAGATTCCGTGGAGGGCATTTTCAAACAGCCACTTGTAGCGGTTGCGTTCCTTTTCCAGTTCGTCAATCCGCTCCTGTAACGCCGGATAATAGTTCTTGCGTACCGACTGGCTGCCAAGACCGAGCAGGTCGCCGATGTCGTAGTCGGCATCGCTGGAATCAGAGGGCTTCTTCATAGACGACTTCAACATCACGCCGTGAAGACTTGCGGGGATTGGTGAGGATACAGGGATCCTGCAGCGCAAATCCCGACAGGTAAGGAATGTCGGAGGTGGTCACACCCAGTTTGGCCAGTTTTGCTTCCAGGCCCACTGCGCTCTTGAGCGCAACGATCCGCTCCATCAGGCGCTGCTTGATGACCGGTTTCGACATCCCGCGGGTATCAATATCCATGGCCTCGGCTACCCGCCGGAAACGCTCTTCGGCGGAGGTGTAATTATAGGCTACGACATGCTCCAGCAGCAGCGCATTACAAAGGCCGTGGGGCAGATCGAGGAAGCCCCCCAGGCTGTGGGACATGGCATGGACAGCGCCCAGAATCGCATTGGAAAACGCCAGCCCGGCCTGCATGGACGCCAGCATGATCTGTTCCCGAAGGTGCGCATCGGCGGTATTACGCACCAGCGGTTCCAGGTTGCGGTTGATCAGCCGGATGGCTTCCAGCGCATTGGTGTCGGTGAGCGGCCCGCTGCCGGTGGAAACGAAGGCCTCAATAGCATGCACCAGGGCGTCGACACCGGTACAGGCGGTCAGGTAGGCGTCCATGGTTTCGGTCACTTCCGGATCGATCAGCGCCACATCCGGCACAACCGCCTTGCTGATAATAGAGAATTTGAAACGCCGGTCGGGGTCGGAAATGATCGCAAACTGGGAGACATCCGCGGACGTACCGGCGGTGGTGGGAATCAGGATCATCGGCGGCGACGGCGAGGTGATGGTATCCACCCCCTCAAAATCGAGGATGCTCCGGCCATGGGCGCTGACAATGCCAATGCCCTTGGCGCAGTCCATGGGGCTGCCACCCCCGATGGCAACGATGACATCACACTCGCTGGAGCGATACAGCTCTGCACCGGCCATGACTTCGTCCACTTTGGGATTGGGCGATACGCCGGTAAACACCGTCACTCGAATGCCGGCCGTTACCAGAATGTCCACAATTTCCGTAACCCACCCTGCTTTCTCCACGCCGGGGTCGGACACCAGAAACACATGCCGGGCACCAAAGTTGCTGGCGAAATTGGCCACCGCCTTGCGGGAACCGGCACCAAAGACGATTTCGGGGGAAACAAACTTGCGCAGAGCGGAAATGTCGTAGCTCATGGGCGTTCTCTTCAGCAATACTGTTGTTGTTATATAAAACTCGAGTTTACCTCAAGTGCTGACCACCATCATCGCACTTTTGGCTATGCCGCTGATAGAACGCCAGCAGATTTTCAAGCAGCGCAATCTGATTGTGACGCTGCCGGAAACCGTGCCCTTCCTCTTCAAACCACCATAGTTCAACCTCCTGCCCGTTCTGCTCCAGTACCCGCACCATTGACTCGGTCTGTTCCGGCACTACCACCCGGTCCTGCCCGCCCTGGAAAAAGATCATGGGCCCACGGATACGGTGCGACTGCAGCACCGGCGTTCGTTCCCGCCAGCGCCCGGGAAACTCATCAGGCGGCCCCAGCAGCCAGCCCAGGTAACCGGACTCGAAACGATGCGTCACTTCCCTCAGGCGAGCAGGATCACTGACCCCGAACAGGCTGGCGCCGCCCCGGAACCGCTGGCTTCGAGTCATGGCCAGCAATGCCGTGTAACCACCGGAGCTACGGCCCTGAATAAACAGCCGGCGGGCATCCGCACGGCCGCTGGCCACCAGGTAATCCGCTGCCCGCTCCATGTCTTCCACGTCTGCCTGGCCCCAGTTGCCGGCCAGTACCAGGCGGAAATCCCGGCCAAATCCCGCGCTGCCACGGTAATTGACCTCTGCCACCGCAAACCCGTGATGGCACCAGAACTGGACCTGCGGATTGAACACCGGCCAGGCGGTGGAGGTGGGCCCGCCATGGGCAATCAGGATTAGTGGTGGTGGGGCAGATTCCGGCGAATGTCCTGCTGGCGGATACCAGAAACCGCTTACCTCCTCCGCGACTGTGTCCGATGCAGGAATCCAAAAGGTTTCCGGTGCAACGGTGACCGTATCGAAAGGGGGCTCTCCGCCCGCCAGTGTGATGACATCACCGGTTTTCATGTCCACCTGCACCACCGAGTCCAGGCACGTGGCAGACCGGGCAATGCAATAGAGATGATCTTCGATGACGGCGAGATGACGAATGTCCGCGTGGTCTGTCCGGACTCTGCCGGGCGTGGCACCGGCTGACGGTTTCAGCCACAGCTCTCCTCTTCCGGCAACATAACGCACCCGTGCCCAACCACCGTCTCCCAGAGGCAGATGATGACGCTCTCCCAATTGCCAGGGTGCACTAGCATGGTCCGCAGCCGTGGCATCCAGGCAGGTCCAGCTGGCTCTGCCTTCCGCAAAGGAAACCTGCCAGGGCTGCCACCAGCCCTCATGATCCGACAGTACATGCAGCTGTTCGCCATCAAAAACAGGCTGCTGAACGCTGCCATCTTCAGCCGTAGGCCAACAACGCGCCCGGACCAGCGCTCCGTCTGTATCAACATCCGCCGTCCAGAGAACTGAGGCCACCCAGGGCATGTCTGGCAGGGACCAGGACACCCAGGCAATACGTTTGCCACTGTCGGACAGTGCCGGAGCGCTGTAAAAATCCTCGCTGTCGTGAAGAAACCGGAGGCGGTTCTGGCCCTGGACTGCCACCAGCTGCTGACACCCCCTGCTTTCACGAACCGCCAGGACACGTTGAAGACGATGGTCCCACACCAGCCCGCCAAAGCTGGCGTCCGGGTCTTGCGTTAGCACTTCTAGGCTACCGGTACGGGGGTCAATACGATGAATCTGCTGCCCGGACGCTTCTACTGCAAACAAGTCGTCCGGCGAGGCGCATAGCGCACCACCGCCATACCCATTAACCTGGCTGCGAACCGCAAAATGTGAGGGAGTTACCCATTGAGCGCCATCGGAGGCGGCTCTTCTGAGCCGGTTGTCACCGCTGGCCGGGTCAAACTCCAACCAGAATATGCCCGCCCTGGATGCCGTCAGCGCCCCCCTCTGGATAAACGCAGCGGAGGCCTGCTCCGCAGAAAGCGGCAAGATTGACGACCGAGCTTCTGTCTCAGCCCCTGAAGAACAACCGGGAGTTGTCGGCGTTGCGATAGGTCAGCTCCTCCAGCCCGGCAGTGGCGTGATCCGCTGCCTTGCGGGCGGCAAGGATGCGGTCGTGATGGGGCGACTTGCTGCATACCGGGTCGGCGTTGTCGGCATTTCCGGTCAGCAGGTATGCCTGGCAACGACAACCACCAAAATCCTTGTCTTTTTCATCGCAGGAGCGGCAAGGTTCCGGCATCCAGCTGTCGCCACGGTAATGATTGAAACCGGGGCTGTCGTACCAGATGGAGTGTAGCGAGGATTCCCGCACATTGGGAAATTCGATGGGCAGCAGTCTCGCACTGTGGCAGGGCAAGGCGGTGCCATCCGGCGCCACAGTCAGGAACAGGCTGCCCCAGCCGTTCATACAGGCCTTGGGTCGTTCCTCGTAGTAATCCGGTGTGACGAAGATCAGTTTCATGGCCGAACCGCTGGCCGTCAGGCGTTTGCGGTAACTGTTCACTTCCGCCTCCGCCCTCTCCAGTTGCGACCTGGAGGGCATCAGCCCTTCACGATTCTCGAAGGCCCAGCCGTAATACTGGCAGGTAGCCAGCTCCACGTAATCTGCACCCAGCCGTTCGCAAAGGCTGATGATATCGTCCATCTGGTGGATGTTGTGACGGTGGATCACGAAGTTGAGCACCATGGGGTAGCCCGCTTCCTTCACCGCACGGGCCATCGCCAGTTTCTGGTCGAAGGCCTTGCGTGACCCGGCAACGGCGTTGTTCAGTTCCGGGTCCGAGGCCTGGAAGCTCACCTGGATGTGGTCCAGACCGGCGTCCCGGAAGGCGTTCACCTTGGCTTCGGTGAGTCCCAGCCCTGAGGTAATCAGGTTGGTGTAATACCCCAGTTGTCGGGCCTCGGCAATCAGTTCCGGGAGGTCCTGGCGCACCAGGGGCTCTCCGCCGGAAAAGCCCAGTTGTGCTGCGCCCATCTCGCGGCCCTGGCGAAGTACCTTTACCCACTCCTGCGTGGTCAGTTCCTGCTCGGTCTGGGCAAAATCCAGGGGATTGGAGCAGTAGGGGCACTGCAGCGGGCAGCGGTAGGTCAACTCCGCCAGCAACCATAATGGCGGTCCGATACCGGGGCGATCGCCGCTGGGCATGGCGTGGTAGCCGGTCATGTGAGCATTATCCAGTGTTGTTGTTCGGCATCATTCAGGAACTCGCTGACATCGTTTTCAAGGGAGCCCGCGTCCGGGAACTGTTGCTCCAGGATTGCCACAATATCCGCCACGTTCCTCTGGCCATTCACCTCTTTCAGGACTGCGCCTGCGCTGTCGTTCAGCCGCACCATGCCCTCCGGGTACAGCAGCACATGGGTGTTCTGGGCCGGCTCCCACTGGAAGCGAAAACCCGGGCGGAGACGTGGCACCTGCTTCAGGGACACAGCCATCACAGCCCCCGGTGCCACACCGGCTGATCGGTGACGGTGTGATACGGTGGCGTCCGGTGCTGATAAGCCATAGTCAGGGAATCCAACATCGACCATAAGATATCCAGTTTGAATTGCAGGATTTCCAGGGCACGGGCCTGCTGTGCCGTGGTGGTGAAATGATCCAGTGTGATGCTCAGCCCATGTTCCACATCGCGACGTGCTTCGGACAGCCGCTTGCGAAAATAGGCATACCCATCTGCCTTTATCCAGGGATAGTGCTGGGGCCAGCTGTCGAGCCGGGACTGGTGGATTTCCGGTGCGAACAGCTCGGTCAGCGAAGAGCATGCCGCTTCCTGCCAGGTCGCGCGACGAGCAAAATTCAGATAGGCATCCACGGCAAAGCGGACACCGGGCAGCACATGGCGCTGGTCGATCACTTCCTCGCGGGTTAGCCCCACCGCCTCTGCCAGGCGGAGCCAGGCTTCAATACCACCCTCGTCGTCGCTGTGGCCGTCATGATCCAGCACCCGCTGCAGCCATAACCAGCGCACGGAAGCATCCGGGCAGTTGGCCATGATGGCAGCGTCCTTGCGGGGAATGTTGATCTGATAATAAAAACGGTTGGCCACCCAGCCACGGATCTGTTCCGGCGTGCAGTCGCCGCCGTACATCGCTTTATGGTAGGGGTGGTGAATGTGGTAATACTGACCTTTGGCCCGCAGGGCCTGTTCGAAATCCTTGCGGTTCATGACCGGGGTCGCGATTGCATTCATGAGGGCACTGCCATATCCAGATGCATTCCGTCAAAGGACACTTCAATGTCGTGCCTTGCCAGCAGAGCCCGCTCCGGCGAGTCCTCATTCAGAATGGGGTTGGTGTTATTGATGTGGATAAGAATCTTCCGCTTTGCCGGCATGGTATCGAGCACCTCGATCATGCCACCGGGGCCGCTCTGTGCCAGGTGGCCCATTTCCTGGCCGGTGCGGGTGCCCACTTCACAGCGCAGCATTTCATCGTCGTGCCATACGGTGCCATCCACCAGCAGGGTATCGGCCCTGCGCATCCATTCCAGTATCTGCTCATCGGGCTGACCCAGGCCCGGGGCGTACATCAGGGTTTCGCCGCTGCGGGTGTCTTCGATGAACAGGCCAATATTGTCACCCGGATGCGGGTTGTTACGGCGTGGTGAATACGGCGGCGCGTTGCTCAGCAGCGGTATCGCGGTCAGTCGCAGGGACGGTGCGCAGGGTATGGTGAAGGACTGCTGATCGGTGCAGGGTACTTCGCGCCACTGGGGGCCACCATTCCAGTGTTCCAGCATGCGGAACAGCGGGAAACCACTGCTCAGGTCTTCATGTACCTGAGCGGTACACCACACATCCAGCGGCAACCCTTCACGCAGCATCAGCAGGCCGGTGGTATGGTCCACCTGGCTGTCAATCAGCAATACCGCGCCAATGCCGGTATCCCGCAGGGCCCTGCCCGGCTGCATGGCGTCAAACGACGCCAGTTGGGCACGGATATCCGGCGAGGTGTTGCAGAGAATCCAGCTCACACCGTCTTCGCTGATCGCGATGGATGACTGGGTGCGGGCGACGGCATTCAGTGTGCCTTTACGGAAACCGTCACAATTGGCGCAGTTGCAGTTCCACTGGGGAAAGCCACCGCCGGCTGCGGAACCAAGGATACGAATCTGCATGATGGGAGCTCCGGAAGCAGAATGGCCAGCGCAAAGTGGCTGGCCATCAATTCTCAGCGGTTGGCGAAGTACATGGTGACTTCGAAACCGATCCGCAGGTCTTCATAAGCTGGCTTGGTCCACATGATGCTTACCTCTTGTGATGATTGTTGTGGCATTCAGGATCCGTTAACCGGTTTTCCGGTAACTCACTCTCAATCCTACCCAGTCTCCGGATGGTCAAATATGGTACTTTGGCACTGATTTTTGCCCGATCCGGACGCAGGAAATCATCCTTTCGGACCATCTGTGTGAACTTCGGCAGGAAACAAAAAAAGGCCCTGGGAAGGGCCTGAAAGATGGCAGGAAAACCCCAAAGCCCCGGCCAGTCACCGGGGGAAGAAAATGCACATCCATGTGCTTACTCGCCACGGGACCCGTGTGGATAGGCCCGCGCACAACAGTCACTGCATTTACTGGCTCAGAAGAAGCCCAGCGGATTGATGTCGTAGCTGACCAGCAGGTTCTTGGTCTGCTGGTAGTGGTCCAGCGCCATCTTGTGGTTCTCACGTCCAACGCCGGACTTCTTGTAACCACCAAAGGCTGCATGGGCCGGATACTGGTGGTAGCAGTTAGTCCACACACGGCCCGCCTGGATGGCGCGGCCCATGCGGTAGGCACGGTTGATGTCGCGGGTCCACAGGCCGGCGCCCAGACCGAACTCGGTATCGTTGGCGATGGCCAGGGCTTCTTCCTCGTCCTTGAAGGTGGTTACACCCACCACCGGACCAAAGATTTCTTCCTGGAACACACGCATGTTGTTCTTGCCTTTGAACAGCGTGGGCTGGATATAGAAGCCGTTGTTGTAATCACCTTCCATTTCCTCACGGCCACCGCCGGTCAGCACTTCCGCGCCTTCCTGCTTGCCGATTTCCAGATAGGACATGATCTTGTCGAACTGCTCCTTGCTGGCCTGGGCACCCACCTGCACGTCGGTATCCAGCGGGTTGCCGCGCTTGATGGATTTGGTGCGCTCAATCACCTTGGCCATGAATTCGTCGTACATGTCTTCCTGGATCAGGGCGCGGGACGGACAGGTACAGACTTCACCCTGGTTGAAGAACGCCAGTACCAGGCCTTCCACACACTTGTCGATGAACTCCGGCTCGGCCTTCATCACGTCGGAGAAGTAGATGTTGGGAGACTTGCCACCCAGCTCCACGGTTGACGGAATGATGTTCTCGGCCGCGCACTTGAGGATGTGAGCACCTACCGGGGTGGAGCCGGTAAAGGCAATCTTGGCAATGCGCTTGCTGGTGGCAAGGGCCTGGCCGGCTTCGATGCCATAACCGTTGACGATGTTAACCACGCCCGGCGGCAGCAGGTCACCGATCAGGTCCATCAGAATCAGAATACTGGCAGGGGTCTGCTCAGCCGGCTTCATCACCGTGCAGTTACCTGCGGCGAGGCAGGGCGCCAGCTTCCAGACCGCCATCAGCAGCGGGAAGTTCCAGGGAATGATCTGGCCCACAACGCCCAGAGGCTCATGGTAGTGATAAGCCACGGTGTTGTTGTCAATGGCGCTGGAAGTGTCTTCCTGGGCACGGATACAACCGGCGAAGTAACGGAAGTGGTCCACCGCCAGCGGCAGGTCGGCGTTGATGGTTTCACGCACCGCCTTGCCGTTGTCCCAGGTTTCAGCAACCGCCAGCATCTCGATGTTTTGCTCAATGCGGTCGGCAATTTTCAGCAGAATGTTGGAACGTTCGGTGGTAGAAGTCTTGCCCCAGGCCGGCGCGGCCTTGTGGGCGGCGTCCAGAGCCAGGTCGATATCTTCGGCCGTGGAACGGGGAATCTCACAGATCACATCACCGGTTACCGGGGTGATGTTTTCAAAGTACTGGCCCTTGGCGGGAGCGACCCACTCACCACCAATAAAGTTTTCGTAACGGGGTTTGAAGGAGACGACGGAGCCTTCCTTTCCTGGTTGTGCGTAGATCATGGTCTCGACCTCTTGTTGTGTTTGTCGAAGGGCAACGCGGCCTTTCGCGTTTACCCAATCAATGTAGACCCCCGCGCCGGATAGGTGAATGATTCGATGGAGGTGAAAAACTCGTTCCTTAGTAGTAGATGGCATCAAAGCCGCGCCAGTACTGGTCAAACCTGCCTGAATAAATATTGCACCGTAAAATCCCTCACTGGTGCACAAAAACAGTGCGCATGCCCTGACAGAAAGCAAGCGCGTTTCGCCGTCAAAATAAAAAACCAACAAAACCAGACGGTTAATAATTGGCATAGTCTCTGCAATACCCGTATGACGCAGCGAGAAGTCGGTTACCGAAACCAGCATCAAAGCGCGACAATCTGACAAATAGTTCAACTAGGGTTCCGGCCTGTTCCTTGTAGCGATGCAAAAGCGAGACAAAACAGGCGACTGGTCCGAGAGTTGACGACCTTTTCCAAGGTTACACGGCGGGACAAAAGCCCGGGAGGATCGTTCAGTGACTGACGTCTCTCGTTTCTTTGAACCCCGTACCAGAAGGAAAAGGCGATGCTCGACTCTCTCAATAGCGCAGCCCCCCTATATGACGATCTGATTCCCGGCGGATCCCACTGGTCTTTCATCATGCGCCGCGGCCATGTTCTGCGCCTGATTGACGAAACCGGCGGGGCCAATGTCGGCATGCTGATGTACAACCCCGAGAACCCGCTCGAGCGGTACAACATGCCGGACACCCTGAAAAACCAGCACACCTTCCTGCTGACCAGGGGCCACGTATTGCTTTCGGACATGGGCCGGGTGTTTGCCTCTGTCATCCGCGACGACCTGGGCTGGCATGACACGGTCAGCGGCACCTGCAACGCCGAACTGGTCGAAAAGCGCTGGGGCAAAAAAACGTATCAGCAAGCCCACAACCACTATCACCGCAACGGCTTTACCAGCTTCCTCAACGAGTTGGCCAAATACGGCCTGGGCAAGAAAGACCTGACCGCCAACCTGAACTGGTTCAGCAAGGTGCAGACCGACGACGACGGCAACATGGCCTTCGACGCCAACCACTCGCACGCAGGCGCCACCGTGGACCTGCGTTTCGAGATGGACACCATCGTGGTGCTGCACACCTGCCCGCATCCAATGAATCCGGCCAGCGAGTACCCCAGCCATCCCGTGCGTTACCAGCTGTTCAAGGCGGCCCCCGTGGATGCCGACCCTTGCAAGCTCGCGTCACCGGAGGCCACCCGCGCCTTCGCCAACACTGCCCTTTATCACCTGTTTCAGTAACGGAGGCCGGACATGATCAAGCAAAGCGCATTGAAACCCGACAACGCCGCCTTCCGCGAAACCGTACCGGCAGGCGAGTATTTCCTGAAAGTCGTAAAGGCCGGCCAGACCGTCCGCATCCTGGACCTGGAAGGCAACCAGGCCGCAGACACCCTGTTCTACAACGCCCACAACCCCACCGAGCGTTACAGCGCCGTAGACACCATCCGCGAGCAAGGCAATGTTTACCTGACCGCCGGTTCCAGGCTGATGTCCTCGGAAAACAACGTAATGCTGGAGATCACCGCCGATACCTGTGGCCGTCATGACACCCTGGGTGGCGCCTGCGCGGCGGAGAGCAACACCACCCGTTATGCCCTGGAAAAAAAATGCATGCACGCCTGCCGCGACAGTTGGCTGGTGGCGGTTACCGAGCATGAAGAGCTGGGCATGACCAAACGGGACATTACCCACAACATCAACTTCTTCATGAACGTGCCGGTTACCGCCGACGGCGGCCTGACGTTTGCCGACGGCATTTCCGATGCCGGCAAATACGTGGAGCTGGAAGCGAAGATGGATGTGCTGGTAATGATTTCCAACTGCCCGCAGCTGAACAACCCCTGCAACGGCTGGAACCCCACACCGATCGAGGTGCTGGTATGGAGCTGACCGGTGCCCTCAATAACCCCGACAAAGTCCTGATTGCCAATCGCGGCGCCATTGCCTGCCGGGTGATCCGCACCCTGCGGGAAATGGGCATCACTTCGGTGGTGGTCTACGCCGAGGCGGATGCCGACTCCCTGCATGTGCGACAGGCAGACGAAGCTTACTCGCTGGGTGAAGGCTCGGCCGCAGCCACCTATCTGGACCAGGACAAGCTTTTCGAGATCGTCCGCAAGAGTGGCGCGAGCGCCATCCATCCGGGCTATGGTTTTCTCAGCGAAAACGCCGATTTTGCCCGCCGCTGTGATGCCGAAGGTGTGGTGTTTCTCGGCCCGACGCCGGAACAGATGGAACAGTTCGGCCTCAAGCACACCGCCCGGGCTCTGGCCGAGGAAGCTGGCGTACCACTGCTGCCCGGCACCGGCCTGCTGACGGGTCTGGACGAAGCGATACAGGCAGCTGAGGCAATCGGCTATCCGGTGATGCTGAAAAGCACTGCCGGCGGTGGTGGCATTGGCATGTCCCGCTGTTACAGCGCCGAGGAGCTGGGCAAAACTTTCGAGTCGGTACAGCGCCTGAGCCAGAATAACTTCAGCAACAGCGGCGTGTTCCTGGAAAAATTCGTGGAGCACGCACGCCATATCGAAGTGCAGCTGTTCGGAGACGGCCATGGCCAGGTGGCTGCCCTGGGCGAACGGGACTGTTCCGCCCAGCGCCGTAACCAGAAGGTAATCGAGGAAGCGCCCGCGCCAGGCCTGAGCGACGAGGTCCGCATCCGCATGCACGCCACCGCCCGCCAGCTGGGCGAAAGCATTGCCTACCGCAGTGCCGGCACCGTGGAGTTTATCTACGACCCGGACACCACCGAGTTCTACTTCCTGGAAGTGAATACCCGCTTACAGGTAGAGCACGGTGTGACCGAACAGGTTTACGGTGTGGACCTGGTTCGCTGGATGGTGGAACTTGGGGCCGGCACCCTGCCCGATCTGAAAGGGCTGAGTGGCAACCTCACTGCTTCCGGACATGCCATTCAGGCGCGCATCTATGCCGAGGATCCCAACAAGGATTTCCAGCCCGGAGCCGGCCTGCTCACCAATGTTGCCTGGCCCGAGGACGACGGCCTTCGCATTGACACCTGGATACAGCCGGGCACGGAAGTGTCACCCCTGTATGACCCTATGCTCGCCAAGATCATTGCGCACGAGCCCGATCGGGAGTCGGCCCGGCAGCGGCTGATGCAGGCCCTCGACGACAGCCAGCTGTACGGCATCGAGACCAATCTGAAATACGTGCGCCAAGTGCTGGACGACCCGCGTTTTGTGGAAGGCCGCCTGTTCACCCGCACTCTCAATGAATTTGACTACCAGCCAGCCACTGTGGATGTGCTTAGTGGCGGCACCATGACGACCATCCAGGATTACCCCGGACGGATCGGCTACTGGGAAATTGGTGTGCCGCCATCCGGCCCTTTCGACAGCTACTCGTTCCGGCTCGGTAACCGGCTGCTGGGCAATCCGGAAAAAGCGCCGGGCCTGGAAATCACTCTCAAGGGGCCAGTGCTCAGCTTTAATCGCGCCAGCCAGATTGTGCTCACCGGCGCACCGCTGGACGCCACCCTGAACGATGAGCCGGTGGGCTTCTGGCAGGTGATTGACGTGCCCGCCGGTGCCACCCTGAAGCTCGGCGCCACCACCGGCGACGGCGCACGGGCCTATGTGCTGTTCGGTGGTGGCCTGGACTGCCCGGAATACCTCACCTCCTGCAGCACCTTTACCCTTGGCCAGTTCGGCGGCCACTGTGGCCGCGCTCTGCGAGCCGGAGATGTTCTGGCGCTGAGCGAAGCAAAAACCGTTGCTGCCACTACCCTGCCCAACGAACTGAAACCGACCATTGGCAAAACCTGGAAGCTCCACGTCACCTATGGTCCCCACGGGGCACCGGACTATTTCACCGACCAGGACATCGACACTTTCTTCGCCAGCGAGTGGGAGATTCATTACAACTCCAGCCGCACCGGCGTGCGCCTGATCGGCCCGAAACCGGAATGGGCCCGCAGCAACGGTGGCGAAGCCGGAATGCACCCCTCCAACATTCACGACAATGCCTATGCGGTAGGCACCGTGGATTTCACTGGCGACATGCCGGTAATCCTCGGCCCCGACGGCCCCAGCCTGGGCGGATTCGTCTGCCCGGTCACAGTCATCAGCGCCGACCTCTGGAAACTGGGCCAGCTCAAGGCCGGGGACAAGCTGCAGTTCGTGCCGGTGAGCCAGGATCAGGCGGTTGCCTTGCGGGAAGCCCTGGATGAATCCGTGGCCACCCTGACGGCAGCCACCGCCTACATCACGCCCATCAAACCAGAAACCCCGATTCTCGATTCGCTCAGCAACACCAACCATGAAACCGGCGTGGTGTACCGGGCCGCCGGCGACAACTACGTGCTGGTGGAATACGGTCCCATGGAACTGGATATCCGCCTGCGCTTCCGCGCCCACGCCCTGATGCTCTGGCTGCGTGAGCAAGAGCACCCGGCCATTCTGGAACTGACGCCGGGCATCCGTTCCCTGCAGGTGCATTACGACAGCCAGAAGCTGAACCAGCGGGCCCTGCTGGACCTGCTGATCAGCGCCGAAAAGGAACTGGAAAAGCAGCCGGAATGGGACGTGCCCGCACGCATCGTGCACCTGCCCCTGTCCTGGGATGACGAAGCCTGCCAGACCGCCATTGCCAAATACATGCAGTCGGTGCGCAAGGACGCCCCCTGGTGCCCGAGCAATCTGGAATTCATCCGCCGCATCAACGGGCTGGACAGCATCGACGAGGTGAAAAAGACACTCTTCGAGGCGAGCTACCTGGTGATGGGCCTTGGGGATGTCTATCTGGGCGCTCCGGTGGCCACACCGCTGGACCCTCGTCATCGACTGGTGACCACCAAATACAACCCGGCCCGCACCTGGACTGCGGAAAACTCTGTGGGCATCGGCGGCGCCTACCTGTGCATTTACGGCATGGAAGGGCCCGGCGGCTATCAGTTTGTCGGCCGTACCCTGCAGATGTGGAATCGCTACCGCACCACCGACTTCTTCGAGCCCGGCAAGCCCTGGCTGCTGCGATTCTTCGACCAGGTTCGCTTCTATGAGGTAAGTGCGGACGAACTCAAACAGATCCGCCGGGATTTCCCCAACGGCGACTACCCGATCCGCATCGAGGAGACCCGGTTCAACCTCAAGGACTACGAGCAGTTCCTGGCGGACAACAGCAACGAGATCCAGACGTTCACGTCCAGGCGCAAGCAGGCTTTCGATGAGGAGCTGCAGCGCTGGATCGAGTCCGGCCAGATCAACTTCAGTTCCGAGGCGCCCATAGAGGACACCGGCGAGGATGACATCGCCAACCTGCCCACCGGCCAGCACGCTGTGGAAAGCCATGTGGCAGGTAACCTCTGGGAATGCCTGGTCAAGCCTGGCGACACCATCGAGGCCCAGCGGCCGGTGGCAGTCGTCGAATCCATGAAGATGGAAATCGAACTACTGAGCCCGGTCGCTGGCCGCGTGGTGGACGTGCGACGGGAAGCAGGCCAGGCGGTCTCGCCGGGAACGCCGGTGGTGATCGTGGAAGAGATCAGTCAATGAATGCCAACAACCCCATATCAAAACCGAAATCAAAAACACCAGACCTACCAACACGGGCAACGCCCGAGGAGAGACACCATGAAAACATCTGACCTGAGCAAACATCTGGCGGCCGGCCTGCTGACCGCCTCCCTGTCCATGGGGGCTCTTGCCGAGGAAAAAGATTCCTTCAGCATCGCCTGGACCATCTACGCCGGCTGGGTACCCTGGCAGTATGCCGAAGACTACGGAATCATGAAGAAGTGGGCGGACAAGTACGATATCGAAGTGGATATTGTGCAGGTGAACGACTACATCGAATCCATTAACCAGTACACCGCCGGCCAGTTTGACGGGGTGGTCGCCACCAGCATGGACGGACTGTCGATTCCCGCAGCGTCTGGCGTGGATACCACCGCCCTGATCGTCGGAGACTATTCAAACGCCAACGATGGCCTGGTATCCAAGGATGCGGAATCTATTGCCGATCTGGAAGGCGAGACCGTGCACCTTGTTGAGCTGTCCGTTTCCCATTACCTGCTGGTGCGGGCGCTGGATACCGTTGGCCTGGAAGAGCGTGATATCAGCGTGGTGAACATTTCAGATGCGGATCTGGTATCCGCTTTCCAGACTGACGATGTGCACCACGTCGCTACCTGGAATCCGCTACTGGCGGAAGTGGAAGCCTACCCCGGCGCTACCAAACTGTTCGATTCCAGCCAGATTCCCGGCCACATTAAGGACCTGACCCTGGTGAATTCCGAGACTCTGGAAGACAACCCCAAGCTGGGCAAGGCCCTCGTCGGCGCCTGGTATGAAACCATGAGCATTCTGGCTTCGGACTCTGAGGAGGGCCAGGAAGCCCGGGCTTTTCTGGGTGAGCTGTCCGGTACCGACCAGGCCGGTTATGAGGCTCAGTTGGCGGGCATGAAAATGTTCTGGAAGCCGGAGAACTCAGTTGAGTTCATCCGTAGCGATGAGGCCCGTGAAGCCATGGACAGCGTTCGCCAGTTCTCGTTCGACAAGGGGCTGCTTGGCCAGGGCGCCATGAGCCCGGACTTTGTGGGTATCGAGTTTCCGGATGGTTCGATAATGGGCGACGAGGGCAACGTGAAGCTGCGGTTTAACGACAGCTACATGCAGATGGCGTCGGACGGCGATATCTGAGCCAACGTGACCTATGTCACTGAAAACGTCGGGCACGAACATTCGTGCCCGTTTTCGTTTAGAGTTAGCGGAAGGGTTGGTATGGGGGAGGCTTGCCAAAACTGTGCGGAGCCATGGATGGCGGAGCCCAAGCGTCACATGGACGTGCCGTAAGGAGCGTGTTTTGGAAAGCCTCCCCCATACCAACCCGAAACTCCCAAGCCAGACGGAATAGATGGTCCCTATGCGTCGTACCAAGGAAGATGCTGAGAAGACACGCCAGACGGTTCTGGAAGCTGCGTTAAAGCTGTTTAGCCGGGACGGCTATTCTCTCACCACCCTGAGCCGTATTGCCAAGGAGGCTGGTTGCAGCCGTGGGCCGATTTACTGGCATTTTCAGAACAAAGATGACCTGTACGAAGCGGTGCTCGCCTATTCCCAGGAACCGTTGGAGACACTGGTTACCGAGTGCGCAGGTATGCGGGAGACGCCGATTGAGGCGATGGATCGGTTTATCGAGCAATGGCTGGGACTGCTGGCAAATAACAGGCAATACCGGCAGTCGTTCGAGATTCTGCTGAACAAGACGGAACTGACCGATGCCATGAGCCGCACGCTGAAAAGGGAACGGGCGCTAACGAAGTCTATCATCGAGTTGTTTCAGGATCTGGTTGGGCGGGCTGTGGAGCACGGCTTGATAACGACCAGGGAAGATCCAAACGATCTTGGATTGCTGAGCTATACTTACCTGATGGGTATCACCCAAACATGGTTGTTTGCACCGAAGCTCTTCTCTCTCAAGCAGGAAACGCCGTTTTTCCAGAGGCAATTCTGGGCATTGCTCGGTAAGAACTAACGAAAGAAAGCTCTGCTCGCTTTTTCAGGCAACTCCGAAGTAGCGCTGGCGGGTGGGAGCCCTTTCAGGGGATGTCGAAAACAGGGATGTTTTCGTCAAGCGTACAGGGACGTATTCACAGCGTGCCCCTGAAAGGGCTCCCACCCGCCAGCGCGGTCAGAGTAAAACTGCCAATAACCGATCAGAACATCTTCAGATAGCGATCAACTTCCCACTCAGACACATGGTTCTGGTAGCTTTCCCACTCGCCTTTCTTGTACTCCACAAAGCTGTTGAACATAGCCTCGCCGAACACCTCTTTAGCCAGCGGATCTGCCTCGAAGGCCTCCACCGCCTCGCCCAGGTTACGGGGCAGGTATTCGATGCCACGTTCGGCGATTTCCGCGTCGCTGTAGTTGTACATGTTCTCGTGGTGGGGAGCGCCCGCATCGAGGCCCTCACGGATGCCTTCCAGGCCGGCCGCCAGGATCAGGGCACTGCCGAGGTAGGGGTTGCAGGCGATATCGGCGGCGCGGCACTCAATGCGGCCGCCCATACCGGGGATGCGGATCATATTGGTGCGGTTGTTGGAGCCGTAGCACATGAACACAGGTGCCCAGGTGGAGCCGGACATGCTGCCCTGGCGAACCAGGCGTTTATAGCTGTTGACCGTGGGGGCAATGACGGCGCTGATGGCGGCACCGTGTTTCAGCACACCGGCAGTGAAATGATACGCGATCTTGCTGATACCGCAGTCATGCAGGTCATCGCCGTCAGGCTCGAACAGGTTCTTGCCGGTTTTGATGTCCGCCAAAGACATATTGTAGTGGGCGCCGCTACCGGTGCGGTCACCAAATGGCTTGGGCATGAAGCTGGCAAAGGCGCCATGCTTGCGGGCGATTTCGTTGGCCATCATGCGGAAGAACACCAGGCGGTCGGCCATGGTCAGGCCTTCGGCGTATTTGAAGTCGGTTTCGAACTGCCCGTTGGCATCTTCATGGTCGAACGAGTACACATCCCAGCCCAGTTCATTCATCGCATCCACCAGCTCGTCCACGATGGGCAGGTTGTCCATCAGGGTGCGTGGGTCGTAGCAGGGCTTGCCCAGGCTGTCGCGGTCACTCAGCGGGGCGAAACCGCCATCCTCGGTCTCACGGAACAGGAAGAACTCCGTTTCAATGCCCAGGTTGAAGCGGTAGCCCATGCCCGCAGCCGCATCCAGCTGGCGACGGAAAATATTGCGGGAACAGGCTCCAAATGGTTTTCCGTTGAGGTAAAGGTTTCCAGGAAACCACGCGAGTTTTCGGTTCCAGGGGCAGATGGCGACGCCACCGACATCCGGCATCGCCGCCACTTCGTCGTCGGAGATATCCTGGGGCACGCCGTCCAGGGCAGCCCCCGTGTATAGCTCCGAGCCTTCCATCATCTGGCCGAGGTGGGCAACGGGTACAAACTTGCCTTTGCTGATGCCATGGATATCCACGTAACTGGCGATGGCGTATTTGACACCAGCATCCGCGAGCTTCTGTTTCAGGGCCTGGTTGTCGGTCAGGTCTGTCATTGTGTTTCCCCTCGTTAACCCGGCGAAGCGGGTAATCAATGTAAGTTCTGGCACGTTTCTTTCTACGGCTTTGCCATTCAACTTACATGCCAGCGTGTATATATAATTGATAAAGGGTCGATTCAGAACCTGGACACTACACGGAAAGAGAGGTCAGAAATGACGGTAAAGCAGTGGCTTAAAGATGAGTTCGAGGCAGGCGACCTGCCCCTTTCCAGCGGTGAGACCCTGAATTCGGCCTGCCTGCACTACCACCAGATCGGGGAACTGAACGCACCAAAAGATAACCTGATCCTGTTACCCACGTACTATGGTGGTGCAGCTTCGGGCAACCATCCATGGATTGGCGACGACAGCCCGCTGGACCCTGACAGGTACTGCATCGTCATCCCGTCCCTGCTGGGGGCCGGGGAGTCCTCCTCTCCATCGAATACCCGTGGACACCAGGCCGGCCCCGACTTTCCCGCGGTCAGTCTTTACGACAATGTGATGCTGCAGAAGCGTCTGGTGGATGACGTATTCGGCGGTGCCAGCATTGCCCTGGTAATGGGCTGGTCCATGGGTGGCATGCAGGCGCTGCAATGGGGATGCCTGTTTCCGGACAAGGTTCGCGCGGTTCTCGCTTCATGCTGCACGGCACAATGCTACCCCCACAACCGGGTATTCCTGGAAGGTGTAAAAGCCGCCCTAACCTGCGATCAAAACTTTCAGGGAGGTCATTACCGGAGCCCGCCACAACGAGGGTTAAGGGCGTTTGGTCGGGTATATGCAGGCTGGGCCTATTCCCAGGCGTTCTTCCGCCACGAACTCTGGCGTAGCCTGGGATTTGGTTCCATCGAGGCTCTGTTACGGTACTGGGAAGATGACCACCTGGGCCAGGATGCCAATAACCTGCTGGTGATGCTAAGCACCTGGCAGCGTGGCGACATCAGTGACAACCCGGTGTTCCAGGGCAACTACAATGCCGCACTCGCTTCGCTCACCATGCCGACCCGGATGATGCCTGGCAGTACCGACCTCTACTTCACGGTCGAGGATGCCCTGCAGGATGCCCGCCAAATGCCGGGAGCCACCTTTGACCCTCTCATTTCTGACTGGGGGCATATTGCCGGAGGTGCTGGCAGGGAAACCCGGAGTCACCAGGAGATTCTTGCCGCTGCGCAGTCGCTTCTGGGCAGGAACGAGCCATGACTGTGCACTCACACGCATCATGCACATCAATGGTGCGTCGATTCGCTCCCGATCAGTCCGGATCGCCCCGGTTGTGCCCGTTTTACGAAGCTGGCACGCCATCTGCACTGGTATGGACAGACGGTTTAGAAACCCCGATCCGTTCACGACAACACCGCGAAGCGCGCGGCGAAACAACGAAAAAATGGGTGACTAGGGTTCCGGTCCGGGCGTGACAGCAGCAGCCCGGATGGCTGGTCCGAGAGTTACCGACCTCTGGGAGGTTACACGGCGGGACAAAAGCCCGGGAGACTGAATCGCAAGGGATGCCGTTGCCCGCGATGGACTTGCCGTGTTGTGTGACCAGAGGAGACAACCTATGCGACTGATCAACCGCCACCCCGGGCGCGTATCGGCTACCCTGCTTGGCCTACTGCCCTTCCTGTTGATCATGCTGATCTACAGCCTTGCCTCCCAGGAGCGACTGGCTGAGAATCCCAACGACAAACTGCTTCCCGGCCTCGAACAGATGACCGCCGCGGTCGACCGCATGGCCTTCCAGCAAGACCGGCGCAGCGGCGATTATCTGATGTGGAAGGACACCACCGCCAGCCTGGAACGACTGGGGATCGGGGTTGCTATCGCAGCTTCCCTGGCATTGGTGATCGGTATGCTGAATGGCGCCCTGCCGCTGGTAAGAGCCAACCTTGCACCACTGGTGTCAGCACTTTCCATGGTCCCGCCGCTGGCGATATTACCTATCCTGTTTATCGTATTCGGCCTTGGAGAGCTCTCCAAGGTCATGTTGATCGTCATCGGTACGGCGCCCATCATGATGCGGGATGTGGCTCAGCGGGTGCGGGAGCTTCCAGGCGAACAACTGATCAAGATCCAGACTCTCGGGGCCAATTCCTGGCAGGTCATTACCCGCATGGTGCTGCCCCAGGTAATGCCACGCCTGATCGATTCCGTGCGCCTCAGCCTGGGCCCGGCATGGCTGTTCCTGATCGCCGCGGAAGCCATAGCCTCCACCGAAGGCCTGGGTTACCGGATCTTCCTGGTGCGGCGCTACCTCGCCATGGATGTGATCCTGCCCTATGTCATCTGGATCACCATTCTCGCCATCGTTATCGACCAGTGTCTGCGCCTTGCCAACCGCAGGCTGTTCCCGTGGTACAACGCAGGAGGCCACTGATGAGTTTTATTACGGTTAGTAATCTCTGGAAAGAGTATGGCGACCTGGTGGTACTGGAGAACCTGAACCTTAGCGTGAAACAGGGTGAATTCTGTACTCTCGTTGGCGCTTCAGGTTGCGGTAAGTCCACCTTCCTGAAAATGCTGCTGGGGCAGGAAACCCCCAGTCGTGGTCAGTTACTTCTCGAAGGCGAAGCCTTTCCAGGGGAGCCCGACCGGAACCGGGGCATCGTGTTTCAGCGCTACTCGGTATTCCCACACCTGACCGTGCGCCAGAATGTTCTGATGAGCCTGGAGCTGGAGCAAAAGCCCTGGCTCGGCAAACTGTTTGGCAGTGCCCGGCGCGAAGCTCTGGAGAAGGTAGACACGATGCTGGCTTCGGTTGGCCTGGAAGCGTCCGCCACCAAGTGGCCGCACGAACTTTCTGGCGGCATGCAGCAACGCCTTGCCATTGCCCAGTCCCTGATCATGCGCCCCCGCGTGCTGTTGCTGGACGAACCCTTCGGCGCGCTCGACCCGGGTATCCGCAAGGACATGCACGATCTGCTGCTGAAACTGTGGCAGGAGACGGGAACGACCATTTTCATGGTAACTCACGATTTACAGGAGGGGTTTTATCTGGGCACGCGGCTACTGGTGTTCGACAAGGTTCGTAATGATCCCCATGACCCACAGGCCTTCGGCGCTTCCATCACCTATGATCTGCCCACTGGGCAAAGTGATCGCCAACTGATGGCCCATATCAATGACTCCGTCAGCCAGACGGCTCGCCATCAGGCAGCATGAGCCAATGCTGCTTTACCGGAACGAAAAGGGGCCACCCGAAGGCAGCCCCTTTCAAACCGATGCATTATCGGATATCACCGTGGATCAGTTGCTAGCTACCCGGTCTTTGGGAAGCTTGAACGTCCACACCGTTCCGCCCTGGTTGAAATCACGGACCACTTTTGCCACTTCACCACCCCAGAGAGGCACCGCGCCGCCCCAGCCAGTGGAGATGGACACATACTGCTCACCGTCCATTTCCCAGGTCACCGGCGTACCAACCACACCGGTACCGGTATTGAACTTGTAGAGCTCTTCGCCGGTTTTGGCGTCGAATGCCTTCAGGTAACCTTCCGGCGTGCCGGTAAAGACCAGGTTGCCTGCTGTGGCCAGTACACCCCCCCAAAGCGGAGCCGGGTTGTTGTAACGCCAGACTTCCTCACCGGTCTTCGGGTCCACCGCACGCAGCACACCGATGAACTCATCGTTTGCAGGCTTGATGGTGAAACCGGCACCCAGATACGCAGCGCCTTTCTTGTAGGAAACCGGCTCGTTCCAGATATCCATGGACCACTCATTGGAAGGCACGTAGAACAGGCCGGTGTCTTGGCTGTAAGCCATGGGCATCCAGTTCTTGCCGCCCAGGAACGCCGGGAAGGCAACCACTGTTTCACCCTTTTCACCGTCGGCATCGGCGGGGTTACCCGGGCGACCATTCTCGGTATTGTAGATCGGGCTGCCGTCCTCATTCAGGCCTGTAGCCCAGGTGATCTTGTCAACGAACGGGAAACCGCGGATAAAGTCTCCGTTCTCACGGTTCAGCACATAGAAGAAGCCGTTACGATCGGCAGTGGCAGCGGCCTTGACGGTCTTGCCGTTTTCTTCGTAGTCGAAGGAGATTACCTCGTTGACCCCGTCATAATCCCAGCCATCGTTGGGCGTGGTCTGGAAGTGCCACTTGATGCTGCCATCGTCCGGGTCAATGGCGACGCGTGAGGACGAGAACAGGTTGTCCCCGGGGCGCAGGTGTGAGTTCCACGGGGCCGGGTTGCCAGTGCCGAAGAAGATGGTGTCGGTGTCAGGATCGTAGGTGCCGCCCAACCAGGTTGCCGCGCCACCAGTCTTCCACATATCGCCAGGCCAGGTCTTGCCTGCTTCGCCACCGGAAATGCCGTTTTCGATCTCCTTTCCATCCTTGTAAACGTAACCCATGTGGCCCTCTACCGTCGGACGCATCCACAGCAGGTCGCCCGTGTTCGGGTCGCGGGCTTCGACTTTACCAACAATACCGAATTCGCCACCGGAAACACCGGTGATCAGCTTGCCCTTGACGATCAGCGGGGCTGCAGTCATGGAGTAGCCTGCCTGGTAATCAGCAACTTTTTTGATCCATACCGGCTTGCCAGTGTCCTTGTTCAGGGCCACCAGCTTGGCGTCGAGTGTGCCGAAAATCACCTTGTCGTCGTACAGGGCCGCGCCACGATTAACCACGTCACAGCAGGGCATGATGCCATCCGGCAGGCGGGCGTCGTACTGCCAGATTTCCTCGCCGGTGCGCGCATCAATGGCATAGATACGGGAATAGGAGGCCGTCACATACATGACGCCATCCTTTACCAGTGGCTGGGACTCCTGGCCCCGCTGTTTTTCGCCACCAAAGGAGAACGCCCATGCCGGCTGCAGGTACTGGACATTGCCTGTGTTCAGGGCGTCCATTGGGCTGAAACGCTGGCCTTGGACACCCATGCCGTAGCTTACGATGTCATCAACAGTATCCTGGTCGTTCAGGATGTCTTCATCGGTGACCGCGTGGGCCCCCAGGGATACAGCCAGCGCCAGGGCACTGGCGGTAAACTGTTTACCGAACGGATTCGATCTCATGGTTGCGCTCTCCAAAGTCTCTTGTTGTCAGTGTGTGCAGCGAACCGGGAACTCTTCCCGCCTCTAACCTACATTCTTGGCCTGAGCAGCAATCCCAACAATTAATCGCCAGCACAGGTTTTCTCATCACTTGGTAGTAAGACCCCCCATAAAAAAGCCCGCACATGGCGGGCTCAAAAGGCACTATAGGTTTATTCCCCACTCTCTTCGGGGCCGAGAATTTCGTCGTAGTACCCGGGGCGACTGTAGGAAAGCCCATGGTTGGCATAGAGCTCGACCATCTCTCCGGATCGGACCATGCCATCCACAATCGCTCCGATGGCATAGCCGAGTGCCCGGTGTGTGTGGCGCACGGCCAGGCCCACGTCCCACACCTGCTTTGTCATCCCGGGGAAGCCATTCCCCGCCTTGGTGAAACCATTACCTTCATGGGCCTCCAGTTGGTGCTCGATTTCCGCCCGCATACCCATCACGCCGGCAATCTCATCCTGCTCCATAGCCTGGAATGCCTCTCCGACGTTCCTGTAATGATGCACCTGATTCCTCAGCCGCCCACCAAAGGCGGATGTCAGATAGGTGGCAGGAAGCGTGTCGATCTCCACACCGATCGGGTGATACTGAAACACCGCAACCGTTTCAACGCCGTCCAGTCGGCTCTTGTCAAAGGCAATCTGCCAGCGCTCCTGCTGGTAGGGGCCGAAGAAAACCACCTGCTCGTTGATCATTTCACCGGTGGAATCCCTCATGTACTTGAAGGTGCTGTCGTAAGGCACCCGCATCATGATGTCCGCTATGCGGGTTTTCGCCAGATAATGTCCCTTCCAGATATGATTACGCAGATCGTCACCCAGGTTTTCATCCGGGATAATCCAGTAGGGCCGAAACTCCACGCCCAGCCCTTCAGCAATGCGGCGCCCCAGGTCTGCGTCCACCCCTCTGGCCTCGCCATCCGCCTCATAGGAGTATGGCGGGAAGTCTTTATACATGCCGACATTCAGATAGCCTGAGTCCTGCACGATGTCCAGCGTCCGGTCCGGAATCAGGGTGCGGGATTGCTGGGCCTGGGCCTGGCTGGTAACTGCAACAAGCAGTACGAACATCAAGCCGTGAAAAACTGACTTCATAAAATCACCTCCCGGAAAATCCAGCCGCAAAGAATACGGTTCACGCTTCATTCCGGCTGGGGGACCGATTCAATGTAGGTCTTGATGGCCCAGATGGCGGTCTGATCCAGATTGTCCTTGAACGATGGCATGCCTCGCCCGGTGCCGTTCATGACACGACCAATAAAGTATTCGTCGTCCCACTCGGTCAACTCCCTCAGGTCAGGAGTCAGACCTCCGGACATGGCCTCAATGCCGTGGCAGACCGCGCAGTTGCCGGCGTAACCGCTCTTGCCCACCTTGACGGCCTCGGCATGCTTGTCGCCATGCTCATTGCCTTTTCGGAATGGGTTTTCTGTCAGCGCTTCCTTGCCAAGATCGGGTAGATCGCCGGTATCCACTTCCTGGGGAGTAACGTCTCCATGAGACATGGCGAGACCGGCAGTGGCCAGCAAACCCGCAGCCACAAAAGCCTTTAATGAAAAAGAAACTGACATGTTGTTATACCTCTGTATTGAATCCCCGTGCGCTGGCTGTTTGTTGTAAATGCATTGCCAGCTACCTCATTCAAGTCTAGGAACACGCCATAGCGATCAGAATGCCACTTTGGCGCCTTCGTTCTAGTTCCTTGGTAGTAGGCGTGCAGAAGCGGCGCCAAAGCACGAGGCTATGAAGCGGTCGTGAAAAACTGGCCCCGTTTCAACCACCCGCGTGCCTGGCGGGAACTTTTCCCGGTTTTTATCGGATTTTTCCCGATATTTTCATGATTTTTTCCGTCGCCTTCGTGTTCGCTGCGGGCTAATACTCTGACCGTCAACGCGACTCAGACGCGTGAATGACAACAAAAACCAAGGGGAAATGAACATGAAACCAAGACATCACAAGTCGGCCATTGCCAGAGCGGTTAGCCTGGCAGTGATAGTGGGCACTGCCGGAAGCCTTTCCTTGCAGGCCAACGCCAAAGACGTTACCTGGGAGGACATCAAGAACGACGCCGAAACCACCGGAGATGTTCTCGGCTACGGCATCGGGCCCAAGGCACAGCGGTACAGCCCGATGACAACGGTCAATACCGACAACGTTGAGCGCCTGGTGCCCGCCTACTCCTTCTCATTCGGCGACGAGAAACAAAGGGGCCAGGAGTCCCAGGCGCTGGTTCACGACGGCATGATTTACGTCACCGGCTCCTACTCCCGCCTTTTTGCCCTGGATGCCCGAACGGGCAAGAAAGTGTGGGATTACAGCCACCGACTTCCCGAAGGCATACGGCCCTGTTGCGATGTGGTAAACCGCGGCGCTGCCATTTTCGGTGACAAGGTTTTCTTCGGCACCCTGGATGCCGGCATCGTGGCCCTGAACAAGGACACTGGTGAAGTCGTCTGGCGGGAAAAGTTCGCGGACCACCAGGCAGGCTACACCATGACCGGTGCACCGACGCTGATCAAGGATCAGGAGACCGGCAAGGTACTGTTGATTCACGGGTCTTCCGGCGACGAGTTCGGTGTTGTAGGCAAGCTCTTTGCCCGGGACCCGGACACCGGTGAGGAAGTCTGGATGCGACCCTTCGTGGAAGGGCACTATGGCCGCCTCAACGGCGAGAAAAGTACTCCGACCGGCGACCCTGACGCCCCCAGTTGGCCTGACGATCCCGACACCGAAACCGGGAAGGTGGAAGCCTGGAGCCATGGTGGCGGCGCACCCTGGCAGAGTGCCAGCTTTGACATTGAAACTAACACCATCATTATCGGGGCAGGCAATCCCGCTCCCTGGAACACCTGGAAACGCACCTCACCCGGCGGCAACCCCCGGGATTACGACAACCTCTACACCTCCGGCCAGGTCGGCGTTGACCCTTCCACGGGAGAAGTGAAGTGGTTCTATCAGCACACCCCCAACGACGCCTGGGATTTTTCCGGCAATAACGAGCTGGTGCTTTTTGAATACGAGGATGACGGGGAAACCGTCAAGGCCACCGCCCATGCCGACCGCAATGGCTTCTTCTACCTGGTGAACCGGCAAAACGGTGAGTATATCAACGCCTTTCCGTTCGTAGACAACATCACCTGGGCGGAACGTATTGGCGAGGATGGACGCCCGGTAGAAGCAGAGGGCCAGCGCCCACCACCCCTTGAGCCGGGCGAGACCCAGGGCGAAGCCATTGAGGTTTCACCACCCTTCCTGGGCGGCAAAAACTGGAATCCCATGGCCTACAGCCAGGACACCGGTCTGTTCTACATTCCGGGCAACCACTGGAAAGAAGACTACTGGACGGAAGAGGTTACCTATAAAAAAGGAGCCGCCTATCTCGGACAGGGATTCCGGATCAAACGCATGTACGACGATCACGTTGGTATCCTCAGGGCCATGGACCCGCTTACCGGCGAAGTGCAGTGGGAAAACAAGGAAAAGCTGCCACTCTGGGCAGGCGTTCTGGCCACCAAAGGCGGCCTGGTCTTCACCGGCACCGGTGATGGTTATTTCAAGGCGTTTGACGCAAAGACCGGCGAGGAACTCTGGTCGTTCCAGACAGGGTCGGGGATTATTTCATCGCCGATCACCTGGGAAATGGATGGTGAGCAGTACATTGGCGTGGTCTCCGGCTATGGCGGCGCAGTCCCACTCTGGGGCGGCGACATGGCGGAGCTGACCAAGCCGATTTCCCAGGGCGGCTCCTTCTGGGCCTTCAAACTGCCTTCCTGGTCGCAAGCCTCCCGCTAAAACTGCCCGGTATTGGCCCGGTGCCCTGCGCCGGGCCTTTTTCACCATCCTGAAAATGGGTATTTCGAGGGACTCGATGATGAAAACACAACTGCTTATCAGTTTGATGGCCGTAAGCCTGCCACTGGCGGCCGCCGACTATCTTGCGGATGCCGAAGATGCACCAGTTATCAACGGCTGCAGGTTGCAACCCGAAGCTACCTGTCCGGGTGCTGACCTGCGCGGTGCAGACCTGTCGAACATGGATTTGCATTCCGCTAACTTCAAAGGCGCCAATCTTGAGGGGGCCACACTCAATCACAGCAACCTGCGGGGCGCGCAGCTCGACAGTGCCAATCTGGAGAGGGTAACCGGCCTGAGAGTAAACCTCTATCGTGCCTCCATGCGCGGCGCCAATGTTACCGAGGCGGACCTGCGTGGTGCACAGGCAGAATACCTGTTCGCGCAGGGTTCGGATTTTTCGGGGTCGGATCTCAGTGGCGGCAACTTCGGCTTCTCGCGCTTTTCCGGGGCCGTCATGAAAGGGGCGATTCTGGACTATTCAACCTTCGAGATCGCCTGGCTGCCCAAGGCCAATCTCGAGGGTGCAAGTCTCGTAGGTGCCAACCTTCAGGAGGCCAAATTCGGTAATGCCAACCTGGCGGATGCCGATATGCGAGGCACCCGCATTCACTATGCAACCTTTGTGAACACCTTTATGGAAGGCTGCACCGCCTGCCCCTTTGACTGGTGAACTCAGGCCCGAGGGCGCTCCGCTAACTGGCCGTAGCGGACAAGCCCGGCATCAACCGCCAGGTGGATAAGCTCAACGGAAGAGTTCACCTGCAGCTTGCCCTTCAGCATCGCCAGGTGATTGGAGACGGTTTTGCTGCTGACGCAGAGGCGGCTGGCAATGCCCTGGATATCCTCGCCCCGGGCATACATCAGCAGCACCTCCATTTCCCGCTGGGTCATATCCCTGAGCCGGTGATCCACTGGACGTTCCTGGTTCATTGCCACGCGAGTGGCAATCGGATGTTCAATGTAGGGCTCACCAGCAGCCACCCGTTTTACCGCTTCGGCAAGCTCCTCCGGCGCGCAGTTCTTGGACACAAAGCCCATGCCGCCAACTTCCAGCGCCTGTTTCACCATCGGCAGTTCATCATGCATGGTAAAAAACAGAATACCGGCACCACGCCAGCGCTGACGAATCCGCCGCGCCACTTCCAGCCCGGAGATATCCGGCAGCCCCATATCCAGCAACATCAGGTCCGGGCGGTGTTCGGCCCAGGCGGCGATGGCAGCCTGGCCGGTTTCGACCTCGACTATCTCAAGGCCGGGCATCATGCTCCGCAGCAGAGTGGAGATTCCCTGCCTTACCACTCGGTGGTCGTCAACAATGATCAGCTTCATCGGCGCTTCTCCGGGCTTCGGGTTGTCAGCTCAGGGGAATGGTGAGACACACCCTGGTGCCCTGACCTGAACGGCTGAAGAACTCGGCTTTACCGCCCAGGCTGCGGGCTCTTTCGCACATGGACCGGAGCCCGAGGCCAGCTCTGGCCGAGAGGTTGTTGGCTCCAATGCCGTTGTCACGAATCTCGACCTGCAGCACACGGGGCTTCGCAGTCACACCCAATATGGCTTTGGTTGCGGCCGCATGTCTTGAGACATTATTCAGTGCTTCCTGCACAAACCGGTACAGGTGGGTCTGTTTATCACCGGTGAGTTCCGGCAGGTGTTCATCCACCGTGAGTTCACAGGTCAGGCCACTGAGCTGCTGCCACTGATCCACCAGATGATGAATGGCAGACCCCAGTCCAAGCTGCTCCATGACCAGAGGATGCAGGTCCTGCAACAGGTGACGAAAATGCTGCTGCACGGTCTCACAGTGTTCGGCCAGTTCCTTCGCCTGATCCTTCTGGCGCTCATTCAGTTCCGGGTCATAGAGCCAGCCGCGAGCCTGGGCACGAATGCCGGTAATATACTGGCCAAGATCATCATGAAGCACCCGTGCAATGTGTGCCCGCTCACGATCCTGAAGCTCAAGAAGTTCGTTCAGTAATCTGGCAACGGTTTTCTGCTCGGTCTCCAGCGCTTCTGCCATGGCGTTGAACCGGTGCACCAGTTGATCCAGTTCTGTTATTGGCTGCCGTGGCAGGCGCGGAGAGGGCTCCCCTTCACCGATGTCATCCATGGCCTTGCCGATTCGCCGCAGCGGCTCTGTCAGCCGGCGTATGGCCAGAAATAGCGCTGAAAAACACAGCAGCATACCGATGCCGAAAGCCAGCGACACCAGAACAAAGTTTTCCCAGATTTCCTCTACTTCGTCGTACGGGTCAACCTGCCAGCCTCCGATGACCGGAAGTCCACTTGCCTGGTCGGCCCCCAGGGCGCGAATAAACCAGAGAGGGACGTCGCCACCGCCATCGGCAACGCCCTCATCCGACAATGGGCGCAAGTGCCGGAGGCCTGCAATCAGTTCCGGGCCAACCTCTTCCGGCGCTCCAATCATACCCGCCAGCGTCGATATCCCGTCCAGTTCACGGGCCACATCCAGTCTCGCCTGTTTCAGGTAGAAAAAAGCCCCGGCGCCATAAACCAGGGCAAATACTGCCAGCATCAATAACGCCACCCGGCTGTATGCCCTCATGATTGGAATCCCGTTCTGCCTGAAGAAAGTTGCCTCAACTTCATGCTAACGGTGTAAAAATTCCCGGGAATAGTTCTTTAGTACCGGCAGTTTCCTACTTTCTGAATATTTCAGCGCCTTTCCACCTTCTCTAAGCTGGACTCAACAACAAATATGCAGAGAGGGGACGGCAATATGGATCTTAAAGGCAGGCTACTGATTGCTTCAGTCTTCTGTGGCTGGCTGCTGGCGCCGACTTCTGCAGTGGCTCTCGATGTGACCATCGGCTACATTCACTGGGTACCCGACCAGGGCCCGGTGCTATCCAATGTCACTCCGGAACCGGAAGACGCCGGCCTGCGGGGCGCTGAGCTGGGAATCGCCGACAACAACGCCACCGGCAAGTTCCTCGACCAGAACTATGCCCTTGAGTCCGTCATGGCCAGCGATGAAGAGGGCGCCCTGGCCGCCCTCGACGACATGCTGAAGAACGGCATTGATCTGCTTGTGACCCGCGTTCCGGCAGACACACTGCGGGCGATGGCCAAAAAGGCTGACGGTAAAGCGTTACTGTTCAACGCCGGTGCCTCGGACGATAACCTGCGGATCAGCGAATGCCGGCCCAACGTCCTGCACACCATTCCCTCCTACGCCATGCTGACCGACGCCCTTGCCCAGTGGCTGAGCATGCGCCGCTGGAAGGAAGTGTTCCTGATTACCGGCCCCACCGATCAGGACAAGGCCTGGGCAGATGCCTTCCGCCGCGCCAGCAAGCGGTTCGGCCTGGACATCATTGCCGACAAACCCTGGACCTTCGATTCGGACCTGCGCCGCACGGCGTCCAAAGAATTGCCCGCCTTCACCCAGGCCCGTGATTACGATGCCGTGGTGGTCGCTGATGTGCGTGGTGATTTCGGGGAATACGTGCCGTTCAACACCTGGCTGCCGCGCCCGGTGGTAGGCACCCAGGGCATGGGCCCGGAAGCCTGGCACCGGGTGGTGGAAGCCTGGGGTGCGGCGCAGTTGCAGAACCGCTTCCGGGAACTGGCAGGTCGCGAGATGAACAGCGAGGATTATGCCGCCTGGGCCGCCATCCGCTCCATTGGCACCACTGTGACCGGGATCAGTGAAGCAGGCCATTCCAATATTCGCGAGTACCTGTTTTCCGACGATTTCCAGCTCGCCGCCTTCAAGGGCCGCAAGCTGAATTACCGGCCCTGGAACGGGCAGCTTCGCCAGCCAATCCCTCTGGTTCATCCCCGGGGACTGGTTGCGACGCCACCACTGGAAGGCTTCCTGCATCCCGATTCCGAACTGGACACCCTCGGCTATGACAGGCCGGAGAGTGACTGTCGGATCAATTGACGCCACTAAAGAACAAGAAGGAATACCGACCATGAAAAATGCTTACAAGATCGTCACCCTGGCCGCCGCCATTGGCCTCTCCGGCCCGGCGCTGGCAAGCCTGGCCTACGTGTCCAACGAGAAGGACAACACCCTATCCGTGATCGACACGGAAACCAATGAAGTGGTGGATACCATTGACGTGGGCGCCCGGCCCCGGGGGATTCTGCTGTCCAGGGATTACACCAAGCTCTATATCTGCGCCAGTGATGACGACACCGTCCAGGTACTGGACCTGGCCACCCGCAAGATCACTGACACCCTGCCCTCCGGCGAGGATCCCGAGCAGTTTGCGCTGCACCCCAACAATCGCCACCTGTACATCGCCAATGAAGACGATGCCATCGTGACGGTGGTGGATGTGGAAACCAAGGACGTCCTCGCCCAGATTGACGTTGGTGTGGAGCCGGAAGGCATGGCGGTCAGCCCGGACGGCAAGTGGGCGGTAAACACCAGTGAAACCTCCAGCATGCTGCACTGGATCAACACCGAAACTTTCGAAATCGAGAAGAATACCGTGGTAGGTCAGCGCCCGCGTCACGTGGAGTTCACCAAAGACAGCAAGATTGCCTGGGCCTCGGCAGAAATAGGCGGAACCGTACATATCTTCGACGTGGACACCATAGAGGAGATCAAACAGATCGACTTCAGGATCAAGGGCGTGCCCCAGGATCGGGTGCAGCCGGTTGGCATCGAGCTCACCTCGGATGGCAAGTACGCCTTCGTAGCCCTCGGCCCCTCCAACCACGTTGCGGTGGTTGATGCCCAGACCTACGAAGTGCTGGATTATCTGCTGGTAGGCGCCCGTGTCTGGCAGCTGGATCTGGACAAGGATGAGAAGTTTCTCTACACCACCAACGGCGTTTCCAGCGACGTATCGGTCATTGATGTGGAAGAGCTGAAGGTGATCAAATCCATCAAGGTGGGCCGCTTCCCGTGGGGTGTGGTCATTGATCCCACTTCATGACCATTGAAGCCCGCAACCTCAGCTTTCGCTATGGCGACAAGCCGGTGCTCAGGGAGGTCAGCTTCACGCTGACCTCTGGCGGTTTTCATGCCCTGCTGGGCCCGAACGGCGCTGGCAAGTCCACGCTGTTCGGCCTGCTGACCCGGCTGCTCGCGCTGCAACAGGGCGATATCCTGATGGCCGGTCAATCCCTGAAAAAACAGCCGGCCGAGGCCATGCGTAAAATCGGAGTGGTGTTCCAGCAGAATGCTCTGGACCTGGACCTGACCGTACGTCAGAACCTGCTCTATCACGCTGCGCTTCATGGCCTTTCACGCAAAGAGGCACGGGTGCGGGGTGACCGCGAGCTGACACGTTTCCAACTGCTCGAACGGGCCAACGAACCGGTGCGAAAACTCAACGGCGGCCACCGGCGGCGGGTGGAGATCGCCCGCGCCCTGCTCCACGAACCCTCGCTTTTACTGCTGGATGAACCCACGGTGGGGCTGGATGTGGCCAGCCGCCGGGGGCTGAATGATCACGTACGCATGCTCTGTGACTCCGATGGCCTGACCGTACTCTGGGCCACGCACCTGATCGAGGAGGTTCGCCCGGAAGACCGGGTGCTGATCCTCCATGAAGGCAAGCTGCTGGCAGACGGCGCAGGGCATGACATCTGCGAAGCCGAAGGCACACGTGACCTGGCGGAAACCTTCCACACCCTGACAGGAGCCGGTTGATATGAAAGCTGCCCATTACTGGCACTGTTTCGTGGGCATCCAGACCCGCGAATGGCTGCGCTTCTGGCAGCAGCGTACCCGCTTCGCCAGCGCCCTGGTAAGGCCACTGCTGTGGCTGGTGGTGTTTGCCGCCGGCTTCCGGGCGGTGCTGGGCATTTCCATCATTCCGCCCTACCAGACCTACATCACCTACGAGACCTACATCGCCCCCGGGCTGTGCGGGATGATCATCCTGTTCAACAGCATGCAGGGGGCGCTTTCGATGGTGTATGACCGGGAACTGGGCAGTATGCGGGTGCTGCTGATGAGCCCCTTGCCACGGCCATTTCTATTGGTAACGAAGTTGTTAGCAATGGGTGTGGTGTCTGTTGGACAGGTGTACGTGTTCCTGCTTTTGGCACTGTTGGTGGACGTAGAGCCACCGCCCTGGGGCTATCTGGCCGTGCTGCCCGCGCTGGTATTAACCAGTCTGATGCTCGGAGCCCTTGGGCTGCTGATTGCCACCTGGATCAAACAGCTGGAGAATTTTGCCGGAGTAATGAACTTTGTCATTTTCCCCATGTTCTTCATGTCTTCCGCCCTGTACCCCCTGTGGCGCATGAACGAAGCCAGCCCCTGGCTGTACTGGATCTGCCAGTTCAATCCCTTCACCCACGCGGTGGAGGCCATCCGGTTTTCCCTCTACCTGGAGTGGAGCCCGGTGGCCTATGGCATCACCGCCAGTGTGACGGTCGTCCTGGCATTGCTGGCCACAGCCGGGTTCCGGCCTCAGCGGACGAAGATACTGGGGACCAAACCCGCCTGATTGAGAAGTGGTCGGGAAGCGGAGCACTCATCATCACGCCTGCGGCGACCTACCAACCATCCGTTGGGATTCCGTGTTCTTTTAGGTAGTCGCCGTGCCGTTTTAGGTACTCCTTGGTGCGCTCAGTGAAGTCGGAAGGATCGCCTGGTCCCTCTGACGCCTGCATGCGCATCACCTCAATCTCGTTGCCAATCTGATTCATGATCCAGACCACCACGGTGCCTCCGGGGGCCAGGCCTATAACCATGGAATGCCTTGGACCAGAGCGTACATCGACTTGTGTCTTGTAGGGCGCAGGCGCCCGCATGCGTTCCTGAAGGTCAGGAGGTACTTCAATCAGCTTGGTGTAGTATTCCTGTTCGGCAAAAGAGAACCAATGCAGAAAGATAAGCTCGGGGAAAGGCTCAACACCCGCGCCCTTGCCAGATGGACCACGTTCGCCCCTCCAGCAACACCCTACTGAGCCAATGGGCTGGCGCCAACTGCGCTCGCCAGTCTTTTCCAGGAACATTTCCTCAACCCACACCTCGTAGTGCTTGGGCGCGGCGATTCTGATGCTCCAGGGCACGTCCTCCTTAGGCGATGAAGCGCAGCCGCTGGCCAGGGCGGCAACAAAAATCATACCTATGACTAAAACCTTCTTAATCATTATTCGCCCTTCATCTGTGGATAAACTAGACGTTCCCCGGAGGGTACCGGCGCGTGAGGATATATGCCCTCAAATTTGGATGGATCACCAGCTAAAAGAGTCTCGATACCGTTGTAGTGCGCTGAATAATGGATATAGCGTTGGAGCAACAGTTCCTGATGTTCCCTGACAAGGGAAGGCGAATCAGAGCCCTGGCCAATCTGCCCCAGGATTTGTTGTAGCACAGGCTCCAGCTCATCCGGCACCGATACTGTTTCCTCGGTGGGATCAATTTTACCTAAAGGCACTTGCTGCTCCACTGCCAACCGATGCATCAACCTCAAGGGCACCCGCGAGTAATCACCCCTAACCTGTCGCAGCATTCGCAACACCAACTCTATGCGGCCATCCGGTGCAGGATGCTCATGAGACCGGGTGACTATCTCCAGGCTGGCAGGCCCTTCAGAACCCAGGTCATTCGGCCGCGCCTGCAACTGATCCGACTGCTGCACCGGCAGGTTATAGGGCCCCACCCAACCTTCGGACACCACCTGTTGCCGCTGGACTTCCAGGTTGTCCCACTGTGAAGTTCTCTCTGGCCAGCGCATCCGGTTTCGAGGTATCTGCAGCATCGGGCTCAATAGCACCTCTTCCCTCTGGCTGTCGCCATAACCACCGCCAATATCAGAGTGAGCGCCCGGTAGCGTAATCTCCCTGAAGTTGGCCGGAAGGCTTCCGTCCCGGTTTCTGATGCTGTTCAGGGCAAAATTCTTACGGTGTTCGTGGGCTGCAGTCAGGTGCACGGCCTGGCCTACCTTGCCTGGATCCAGATACAGCTTCACCGGATGGTTGCGGTCGTTGTGGGCTAAAAGGTCACCTGCTAGCGGATTAACGATGGCTGCCACGGAATCGAACACCCCGACAAATCGGATCTCGACATGCTCTGGCCATAGGATGCCGTTCTCCAACAAGATCTTCGCAAGTAGGCCACTCTTCCCCAAATTGATTTCGTGCGCGGCATGGCGGGCCGCCGCCGCGCCCCGGCTGAAACCAAACAAGTCCAGGGTCAGCCGATCAATCGCTCTGCCCTGCAAGTCCTCCCGTAATCGTAAGGCCAGTTGCGCAAAAGCGTGCTTTACCTGTTGGATGACACCGGCCTCACCCATGCCTGTGGCCGCCCCGTACAGCACATCACTATCACCTGTTTTGGTACCTGCCCCAGGGGCATATGCGGTGCGGCGGTAGGTAATGATGCCGTCGGACTCAAGTTCATTTTCCGGATACAGGTCCCACAACTTCGCCACATTGCTGACCGCATTGGCATAACTCCCGCCCATCAACATCGATAGTCGCCACTCGCACTCCTCCCGACTAATCTCATCGTTTTCATAGGGAATCAGACAATCCCGTTCAAGTTGCTCTGCAAAAGACCGTGCATTGGCAGCATTGTTCATGGTGCCGTCGGTAAACACGCCAACCTCCAGATGCACTCTGGGGAAAGGGGCGGCCTGGGTCTCTTCGGTTGCGGACGCTGCTGCGGCATTCAGCGGTGCCGAGGCCCCCAGTGGCAAGGTCAAACGGTGATACTCCGCCCCGCCTTGCGCCTCCCGTTCTGATTGCCGCCACTGCCGATAGTTCGCCGAAAAAAGGCCTACTCCCAGCCCACCGACGCCCTGGGGTCGATACTGGCGAAGTTGTTCCTGAGTGACCCCGCAATCGTTCAGTTCTGCCACCGCCTTTTTAATTCCATAGAGGGAACTCATCCCGCTACCACTTACCCGCCAGCGGGCTCCAGCAAGCAGGCTGCCGTCCGGCTGCCAGGTCACCAGGGGGGACAGGGGCCTGTCCGAGCCCGTATGGACAAGCATCAACCTGCATTCGCTGACTGCCTGGTAGACCGCTTCCGCAAGTTCGTGGCTGTCGCGGGTGCTGGCCCCAAGCGCCGAGGCCAGGTGTGAGGGAACATGGCCATCGTTTTGAACAAGACGCCTGGCCATACTGGCGGCAATAAAGGGGGATTCAATACGGGGAAGGTGGTAGGCCTTCAGGTCCCATACCAGGACCAGGTCCATAAAGCCCATCGTCAGCACTCCTTGTTGACGGTAAAAGACAGGCTGGCCATGTTAGCCGATGTTTCACGAAGGCAACAATTCGAGCGTCACGATTTTGTTATCAAACCAGGTCAAATCCCTCGGAATTTCGCAACCTGCCAAGGAGATCGTTGATCAGGCGAGGTTCGCCAACCACATCATCCCACTGCAACCGCGCCGGCTGACCATTCAGGTACCACAACCGATTCGCCAGTATCTCCGCATCCCCTCCATCATGGGTGACACAAATCATCGCCATCCCGGGATTGGTATCCAGTATCCCCGCAATCAGTGCTTTCAGCTCGCCCGCCATCACCGGATCCAGTGACGCAAAAGGCTCATCCAACAACAGCAGGTCAGGTTTCACCGCCAGGCAACGGGCCAACGCCGCCCGCCGGGCCATTCCCAGAGACAGCTGGTCCGGCAGATAGTGGCCATAGCCCTTCAACCCCACACTGGCCAGGTGCTCTTCCGCTTCCTCATGGTTCGCTCCCGCCAACCGTAGATTGGCATTCAGAGTCCGCCAGGGCAGCAATCGATGCTCCTGAAACAGGTAACCCACCCGGAGTTTCTCGCGACCAATAATGGCTTCCGCCGGAATGGCTTTATCCAGCCCGGCGATGGCGTTCAGCAAGGTGGTTTTACCAATACCGGAGGGGCCCAGCAGACAAATGCGATCGCCCCGCTCTATGGTGGCAAACACTTCCCCCAGCACTGGCTGGCCAAAGCTGCGGCCGGCGATCTGCAGTTCAAGCATGGGCGGTCTCCGGCTGGCGCCAGCGGCTGGAGTGGCGTTCGAGGGGTTGCAGGATGGCCAGTTCGATGAGCTGGACCACGGCGATAAAGGCCAGGCTGTAGGCAAGGATGGCAGCCACGTCGAATACCTGGAAGGCCATGTGCAACTGGAAGCCGATGCCATCCGAACGGCCCAGCAGTTCCACGACCAGGACGATTTTCCAGATCAGGGCCAGCCCGCCCCGGGTGGCGGCCATGAGGTAGGGGAAGAGTTGCGGCACCCAGACCTCACGGAACCGCTGCCAGCGGGTAAAGTCGTATACCGTGGCCATTTCTTCAAGCCGGAAATCCAGGCTGCGTGCGCCTTCGCGGACGGTGACCGCGACATTGGGCACTTTGTTGATGACCACGGCCATGACCGCAGCCACTTCCACCAGGCCGAACCAGACGTACATCAGAATGATGGTGACCAGCGCCGGCAGGTTGAGCAGTAGCACCAGCATGGGGTCAAACAATGCATTGGTGGTTCTTGACCGGCCCATGACGATGCCAATGGCGGTGCCCAGCAACATCGCCAGAACAAAGGCCACGATGACACGGGCAAGGGTGGCACTCAGGTGGTGCCAGAGTTCGCCGGAGGCGGACTCCCGTAACAGGGTGTCGAGCACATTGAGTGGCGTGGGAAGTAAAGGTGATTTGAGAAACCAGGCAACCAGTGCCCAGAACAGGACGAAAGAAGGCAGGACCACCCAGTAGCTCCAGGCCGGCGGGCGACCGGAGTGACTGCTCACGGCTGGCTCCGGTAGAACAGCTCTGCCGACATCAGGTTGTCTGAATCGGCGCCGGTGAGGGTCAGCAACCGATGCAGATCGGCAATCCGCTGGTCGGTCTGGGGTGCAGGCGTGCCCGCTATGAAGCCCTCTTTCAAGGCCTGGAATATTCCATCCTGCGGATTGCCCATCAATGGCCGCAGCCGCTGCCAGTGTGATTCGTCTTGCGCCAATTCGGCTTTGGCCTGGCGCAGGGACGCAGCAAAATCGTCAACCAGGGAGCGATGGTCCTCAGCCCAGTCTGCCGGAAACACATACCCCAAAACCGGAAGGTTCGGGTCCAGGTTCATGGCGGTGAGCAGGTCAGCCATTCCGAACGCGGAGCGCCAGCCGCCCTCCCCCATCAGCCGGGCGGCGAAATGCCAGTAGGTAACAATCACGTCCACCTGGTCCCGCTTCAGGGCCTGGCTCAGCAGTGGCGGCGCAGCGAACTGAACATCGGCGGATTCAGTCAGACTGCCCCCCTGCTGTTCTGCAACCTTCTGGAGCAGTATCCAGCCTTTGCTATCGGGGCCGCCCGCCACGCCAATCCGTTTACCGGCAAGGTCGGCAACGGAACGAATATAGGAATCTTCCGGCACCACGATATCGCCAATCCGCGACGAGAACGGCACATACAGGTAGGGGGTACCTGCCTGAAACCGGGACTGTGCCCACAGGAGATCGGCCACCGCGCCGTTCACGGAGCCACTGGTCACTGCCAGGCGGGAGGCCGGAAGATTGGCCACCAGTTTCAGTTCGAGGTGGTAGCCATTCTTCTGGTCCAGCCCCCGGTGCAGTATGTGGTCCAGCTCCCAGTGGGCGGTGCCGAACTGCAGCACGCTGACGGAAAGCACGGGTAAAGGTGTGGCAGCTTCATCACTGGCGCGGGCGAGTCCCGCCAACAAAAATACGAGCAGAAGAGCCGGCATCGCCAGCCGGAGGGACCGGGCACTGGCTGCAAATTGGTCAGGAACAGGCTTTGTTATTGGTTGTCGGTTCATCCTTACACGATACGAAGCCCGCCGCCGGGCAAGAATAGTACTTTGGTGCCTGTTTTTTGGTGCGATGGTCGCATTCAACCTGAAGCGCAGATAGCGTGTAATGAAATCATCACAATAATAATCAGAGGGTCTGTTCCGATTCCGGAGACCCTTTGCACAGGAGGCCGCCATGCTTAATGAGCTCGATGCCGCACTCTCTTCCGAAAAGCGCTATCATGCATCGGAAACAACCCCACATAATGAAAACAAACAGGTGGAACCATCCATGGAGCCGGCATACAAGATTCTGATCGCCGACGACCACCCTCTTTTCCGTGAAGCCATCAGCAGTGTGATTTCATCGGGATTCAGCGGCAGTGAGATTATTGAAACCGCAGACCTCGACAGTGCACTGGAGATTACCCGCGAAAATGATGACCTGGACCTTATTCTGCTGGACCTGAACATGCCCGGCATGCACGGTCTGAATGGGCTTATTTCCCTGCGCAACGAAGCACCCACGATTCCGGTGGTGATTGTGTCCGCGGAGGAAGACAAACAGGTTGTGCTCCAGGCCATCACTTACGGCGCCTGCGGTTTTATCACCAAATCCTCGCCCCGGGCCCAGATGACTGAAGCCATCCAGCAGATTCTCAACGGTAATGTCTATCTGCCATCGGACATCATCCGCACCGGTAAAGAGAGCACCAGCCGCCGCAGCCGGCATGAGGACAACCCGATTTCACCGGAACTGCTGAACTCCCTCACCCGCCGCCAATTGCTGGTGCTGGAACGCATGTCCAAGGGCGAGTCCAACAAGCAGATCGCCTACAACCTGAATATCGCCGAGACCACGGTGAAAGCCCATGTGTCGGCGATACTGCGCAAGCTTGGGGTTCACAACCGCGTGCAGGCGATTCTTTCGGCGAGTGATGTGGATTTCAGTCAGTATCTGAAACGGTAATTTTTCGGCCTGCGCATGTTTGTCGGATTACGCCTTCGGCTAATCCGACCTACATTTATACGGTCTTACTCTCCGTAGGTCGGATTAGCCAAAGGCGTAATCCGACAAAACCCCGAACATCCTCACCCTCTCAAAAGGTGATTCAACGCACTCCGCAACTTCAACGGCTTCACCGGCTTGTTCATCAACACGTATCCCAACTCGCGGATATGCTGCTTCAGCTCGTTGGTATAGTTGGCGGTGATCATCACCACCGGTGCCGGGCAATGCCGGCGGCCGTTGATATTGGCCACTACGTCTACCCCGTTTTCATCGTTATCCAGGTGGTAGTCCGCCAGAATCAGATCCACCTCGCTTGAGGCCGGGTCCACCTGGCGCTCCAGGTCTTCCAGGGAAACCGCTGAAATCACCTGGCAGTCCCAGCCTTCCAGCAATGTTTGCATGCCCTGGCAGATGGCGTGATCGTTATCAATTACCCAGATCCTGGCGCCGCCCAGGCCACTGTCGTTTGACACGATCCGGTTTTCCTCCTGGGTTTGCCTCTTGGGCTGCAGTCGCCCCACGGGCACCTTCACACTGAAGACTGACCCCCTGCCCTCAATGGACGATACGGTCACCTCGTGGCCCAGAATTCGCGAAATCTTGTCCACGATCGCCAGGCCGAGGCCCAGGCCCTTGTCCGGCTGCGAGCCGGTCGGGCGGATGCGTTTGAACTCCTGAAAAATCTCGGTGAGCTTGTCCTGGGGAATACCCGGTCCGGTATCCCAGACCTGCAGCAGCACATAATCGGCATGGCGGCGACATCCCAGCAGGATTCGTCCCGAGCCGGTGTAACGAATGGCATTGGTCAGGAAATTGCGAAGAATCCGCGCCAGCAGCTGCGAATCTGACTCCACGATCGCCGATGACGGCACAAAATCCAGAGTCAGGCCCTCCGCCATGGCCATCTGACGGAACTCCCGGGCGATATTGTTCAGCAAGTCCCGCAGGTCAAACGCCATGATATCCGGCTTGATAACCCCTGCATCCAGCTTGGAGATATCCACCAGGGTGCCCAGAAGGTTTTCTACATCGTCCAGGGACGTGCTGACCGACCGCACCAGGGCTTCAGCCTTCGGACCAAAGGAGTGCTCAAGCAGGGCACTGGTAAACAGACGCGCCGCGTTCAGGGGTTGCAACAGATCGTGGCTGACCGCCGCCAGGAACTTGGTCTTGGACAGATTGGCACGTTCGGCATCCATCTTGGCATCCCTGAGTCGCGCTTCCACTGCAGCACGCTCATCAATTTCCTGACGCAACTGGTTGTTCAGCCCGGTCAGGGCTGCCGTGCGCTCCTTGACGCGCCGCTCCAGGTCATCGTAGGCCCGTTCCAGCGCCAGGGCGGTTTTTCGGCGGTCAGTGATATCCCGGATCAATACAAAGAAACCCGTCACCTCGCCTTCGGTGTCCACATTGGGTACGTAGGCCCGCAGCATGTAGCGAGTCTCTCCGGTGTCGTTGGTTTCCTCGAACTCGAAGTTAACGCTTTCGCCTTTCAGCACCTTCTGAACATGGGGCATGAGGCGCCGGTACAACTCCGGCTGATGGACCTGCTGCAGATGTTTCCCCAATGGCGATTCGCCATTGCGACCATACCAGGCTTCATAGACCTTGTTGCAGAACTGCACGGTCATGTCCGCGCCGACATAGGCAATCAAGGCAGGCACATGGTCTGTCACCACGCGAATCCAGCGCTCACTTTCCTCCAGCGCCCTGATACGACGGGCCATTTCGCTGTTCTTGACGTCGGTGATATCCGAGTAAAGCACCACCAGCCCCCCTTCACGGGTAGGCCTTTCTGTCATCTGGACCCAGCGGCCATTGGACAACAGAAACACCGTGCCCTCAGAAGAGGCATTGGCATGTTCCTCAACAATCAGTCCGGAATTGACCGCATGCTCCTTCACGTCGCTGATTGCAGTGCCGGCCGGCGGCACCTCAAGGCCGGAGTGTTTCCAGTAACTGCGGAACCGGCTGTTGCACTGGATGAGGCGATGCTGGTGATCGAAAAGCACAAAACCGTCAGCAATACTTTCAATGGCATCCACCAGGCGCTGGCGAGTGGTTTCGGCTTCTTCACGGGCGCGGTTCAGAGCCTTATTGCTGCCCTTGAGCTCGTCCATGGTCTGGTTGAGGGCTTCAGTCCGCTCACGCACCTGTTCCGCCAGCACCACCGAATGCTCAAACACTGCGTAAGGCTCGGGTTTGTGGGCCGAGCCTGACTCTACCCGTACAATCAGGGCGTCCCGGATTTTCCGGAGGCGTTCGTTCTCAGCCTCCAATTCGGCAATACGCTGCTCCCTGCGATTTTCAGGGTCAGCGTCAGTTGTGTCCACAACCGGCATCAGGCTGACCAATCACCACCCCCGTAAATGTCTGGTTAATATGCATCCCGTCAAACTGCTCTCCGTAGGTATTGAAACCGATGACCCGATGATGACGAAGGAAATCCGAAACCTCGTCCGCCACGCCGGTCAATTCCGCCTCCAGGCGTCTCAGGAAACAGTCACAACCAATAGTCACCAGCGGCGGCCCCACAACCCGCTCGGAAGCTTCAATCTGGGTGCGTACACTGTCCAGCAGGGAGCCTGGCTCCATGGCTGTCATCACAATGCCGGTTTCCACAGCGCAGTAGAAAGTCAGACTCATGTCAGCGTTTACCCGCTGCACCGATCGCACGAAATAGTGGCCACCAATTCGGACCCCCATGGGTCGCAGAGCGAAAACCTTGCGGTCCAGTTCTTCCACCGTCACACCCACGGCACGGGCATAGGCTTCTGCCGCCGGCTCCGCATTCAGCTCGTAAACCGTGCGGCTCTTGGCATCGGCATGGGTAACCACCAGCTTCTCGTTACCTGCCTCCATGTGATGGGTGGAAAACACCCGGAAATCCAGGGGTGTGTTCACCAGCATCACCGTGGCCGCACCGGTGTGGAACTTACCGTCGAAGAACACGTGGGTATTGGCCAGGCGTTCATCATCCCCGGCGGAACCGCCGAACTGGGGGATGGTACCGAGAGCAGCATTGAGTGTGGCCAGCACGAGCTCTTCCCGGCTCGACAGGCCGTCCAGCAAGGTAATGGCAAAGGTGTTGCCCTTGATGGGGGCCAGCCGGGCATCCCGACAGGTAGAAAGAAGGCCATCAATCACGTCCTGGGCGTCCTGCAGAGTAAAACTCTCAAGTTCACTGATCAGTGCGCAGTCGATGGAGAAATAGCGAGCATCAAAGCCGATGGCGGTAATACACCCACGGCCATAACCATCCGGTGTAATCTCTCCGGCTGACGTGCAGCCACTGACACGAACTCCATCGAATACATGTTCCAGTGCTATGCCCAGGCGGCCAAGATCGTATTCCGCAGAACAGAAGAACAGCACGCAGCCGAGATGCTCATGGCTTAGCTGACTGGCAAGATTGGTGGCGGCCAGCATGGGATCACGTACATAGGAACTGGCTACCCTGACGGCAGGCAGTGTTGTGGCTGGCTTCATGGATGGGCGCTCCGAAACCGGATGGCTTTGTACCGATTCTACGGCTTTTGCGAATGCAGCCAATGCGACTTCAGTGCTTTTGATAGGCGCGCCAAAATGATCGTAAGCCATTGATTAAACTACCTCCAGAATCAATGCCTGCCGGCGCTGCCGGTTTGCGGGAAAGCAAAGCGGCACTTTAGTCTTAAGAGAGGTCCCCAGCACCGGAATTCCGTGCCGGCATCTGGAGCCCTCTTCATGAAGGTACGGTCAGAACGTGATGACGGCACCCAGCGCCAGCGTGTCGAACTCCGCAGCATCCGCTCCGGTCGACTTTGTGGTCTGCTCGAACATGTTGTATTCGCCAACCAGCTTGAAGTTGCTGTTTACATCATGGAAAACCGCAAAGGAGGTGTTCTCGGTCTCAAAATCACCCTGATCAGAGTCGGTTTCACCATAGGAAACCACAAAGCGATTGGCGCCCAGGGTGTAGGAACCCTGAACCAGATAGCCGTCCGCATCCTCTTCCGAGGCAAGAGCTGCGTCCGAGATCAACACTGGCACATCACCCTCTGAGGTAAAGCCGGATGCGGTCAGTGAAAAACCCGCCACCGCTGCTTTGAGGCCGTAGCCAAGGCCCTGGCTGTCTATTTCAGTGGTCGCATTCTCGGAACTCTGGTGACGACCATTTACCCAGCCGGTCAGCGATACCCCGTTGAGGTCTGCACCATAAGTCACTTCTGCTTCAAAACGCGGTGCTGACTGCTCGGACTGGGCGCCAGGTGTGGTATTGGCAGGCTCAAAGATACCAGCGGCCACCTTGAGGCCGCCCATATCCGGAGTCCGGTAGGTAATCTGGGCCGACGGATTCGGATACGGATAACCAGTGCGGATGTTGCCAAAGGAAACGCCGGTTGCCGCACCCGGGGAGCCGAAGCCCATCAGAACCTCATCGAGGAATATGTTGGAGCGGGCGTACAGACCAAAATCCTTACCAATAAGGACCTGGCCGAAAGACCCGTCAACGGTGGCATAAAGCTGGCGCACGTCAATGGCGGTATCGGTGGGTGACTGCAGGCTGTCGTTGATGGTGGACCAGAATGACGAGCGTCCCCCCAGTGTCAGATCACCCATCTCTTTACTGAAGTTGAATCCGATCGTGTTGGGCAGGAATCCCATCTTGACGTCCGAATTGCGAGTGTCATTCAGCTTGTCGTCGCGATTTACATAGAACGCGTTGAAATAGCCATCCACCGAAAAGCTGGTGCCATCTTCGCTGTACACTTCAATGGCTGCATTGGCGCCGGCGCTTGCTCCCATGGCTGCAGCCATAGCAACTGCCAACCCTGACTTTCTGAAATTGTTGTTGTTCATAACTCCCCCGGTTTTTATTGAATCTGGGTGTTGAGCAACGGGTGATTACCCGTGTCTCAGGCGCACTCTCTCGCCTGAATTCCATGGTCGGCGAAGCGGAGGGAGTGGAAAATGCGCCAAGGGGGCAGGTTTTCTGATCTTTTAGGAGGCTCTGGAAACAGAACTTTGGGATTACTACCAGTCAGGAGGGTAAGAGCTCAAGCTCTTGCAGGCAGTCGTCCAGGAAGCTTTCCGGGTCAGCCATAACGGCCTCGTCAGCGACAACACCGAACTGTACCTGGCCGGCATAGCTGACAATACTGACCCCAAGCCCGATATCACCTGCCTGGGGCACCCAGAACATCTGCTCCAGGATACGGCAACCGGCCAGGTAGCGCTCATCCCGGGTACCCGGTACATTCGACACCACCGCACTGCCCTTGCGATAGAACAGATCCGCAACAGGCTGACGCCAGGCTTCCGGGATAAGGGAAGCGCTGCCAGCCAATGCCCAGGACAGTCCCGGTTGCCAGCTCTTCTTGAGTTTGCGGGTTTCATGCTTGATGCGGAAAAGCCGTTCCAGCGAACTTTCGCCATCCACCGGCAAAGAAACAAAAACGGTACCGAAGTAATTGCCCAGGGTCCCTGGTTCGGGTTTTATCTCCTCCGGCAGACGACTGCGTATATCCACGGGCACCGCAGCATGGAGCACTGCCTCGTCGATGTCGGTGTCGTCTGCCACAAGCCGCTTGCGAACCGCCGAGGCCACACAGCTGAGCAGTACATCGTTGATGGTTACGCCGGTGGTCGTGGCGATGCAGCGGAAGCGCTCAAGCGCCACCGGCTGTGACCATCGACATTGCCGCCGCCCCAGCAGTGGTCGCTTCAGGCATGAAACCGTATCTTCCGGTTCCACCAGAAACTGACTGAGTTCATTCACCAGTCTGAGACTTTTCCAGGTCGCCCGCTCCAGGGCATTGCGGCCAGCAGAACCACCGTTACGGGAATTGGTCCCGCTCTCTGCAATGTCGGTCTGCGGTAGCTCGCTCGCCGTCAGCTCACGCAGCCAGGCGTTTGCAGCTCGTGACCAGCGACCGGTGTCTGCTTCCTCCCGCGCACCATAGAGCACTGGGGCCTGTTGGGGAGAAGGCGGGCACAGGCGCTCGAATATGCCCAGCAGTGACAGCCCATCGGCATAGCAGTGATGCATTCGCAAGAGCAGTGCGGCGCCGCCCTCGGCATCGGGAACCAGCCAGAACTTCCACAGGGGACGGTAAGTGGGCAAGGGCTGGTTCAGTCGGGCGGACGCCCAGCCCTGTAATGCCTGCCGGCCCAACTCACCCGGAACCACTTCAAGATGATGATTGAGGGAGAACACCGGATCTTCTTCCCACCACCAGCCCGTGGTGTGGCGCACCGGCATAAAACGGAAACGCTCCCAGGCCAGCCAATAGATACGCAGAAACTCCCTTAGCCGGGCTTCCGTCAACCCTTCAACCCGCAGCATGACTGTGATGGTCATGGTGTTTTCGGGGCGTTCCAGGGCCAGCCAGGCTGAATCCACAGGCAACAGGAGATGCGATTCCTTTTGACTCAAACCTGTCTGTCCCCGGGTAAATGCTGCAAGAAATGGAAAGTTGACCCCGCATTGTGCCAGACAAGCCCGGATGGCTCCATATAAGGACTCGCATCACGCACTTACAAAAAGTTACACGGGCGTAACCTATCCCCTCTATACTGGGAATAAGGATTAATGAAATGGTTATTAGGCACCAGATGTGCCTTTTACGTCCTGTGCGCCAAAAGTCTATTGGCCGTAACTGAACGTAAAAACGGTAACCAGTGCCAATATATGTAGCGACATATGGCGGTACAACTGGCATTACCAGCACCAACAAAGACCAATAAAAGGTAAACACCGGGTGCTGGAGGAGAGCAGTTATGAAAGCGAGCCATGTACGTAAACTGATAAAACCGATTGAGAGCGCCTATTCCGAGATGTTTTCGGGGCGCGTTTACCGTGTAGGCACCGGCGCCGTCTCTGTGCGCAACCATAGCGGCAAGGCGGAGCAGACTGTTGTCGGTGTTCACGGCTTTCTGGAAAATCACTGCTATTTTACCCAGGCATACGAAGCACCCACCACTGAACTGATTCTGCTGACCTGCAGCAATTATCACATTCCGGTCAATGGTGTCACGCCCGAGTCTCCGGACTGGGAAGTGCCCATCAGGCACCTGGAAGGCACCATTGAATACGACGCCTGTATTCTGAACCAGGCTCTGGCAAACCTGCCGAGCACTGAAAATATCCGAGTACACGGTCATTCACGTGGTGGCGCAGTGATTCTGGAAGCCATCCATCAATGGCCCGAGCTGTACGAAAACATCGAGGTGGTGCTGGAAGCCCCCGTGCTGCCCAATGGTCGGCTCTCTGCTCTGGTAACAGCGGTACTGGAACCGGTGAGCCACGGCATGTGGCCCTGGCTGATCCGCCTGATCAACAGCGCCCCTTCTTCCGCCTATGGCCAGACCTTCTTCGGTAAAATGAATCCGCGCAAGAAGCAATTGCTGGGCAAGCTGTTTTCCGCCACCAAGGACCATCTGACCATTGTCCGCAACATCGAGAATCTGATGGCCTGGATGGAGCGAACCGACGCCAGCGTCTACAGCAGGGTCCGCTATGGCACTTTTCTGATCCCCGCGGTGGATCGTATCCTTGACCGGCAGGCCATGCTGGCCAGTGCGCGACAGAGCCCGACTACCATGCGCATTATCGAAACCGAGGCCCCCAGCCACTTTATTACCCTCGACAGCAAGGAATGGGTACCCGGCTTTGAGAGCCTGCCGACCGCCGCGCATGGTTAACAGGGCTGCACAAACAGTCCAGCTCCGCTAAACTGGCCCGCTTCCATTGCAGGTTTAGCGGAGCCAGATTCCCATGTATCGTGAGCGCCTTGTCGCCACCAACGTCCATTCCGACAGCGCTCGCCGCCTGCAGCAACTGCTACTGGACTACCATGATTTCCGCCAGCACAAGGCAACCCACCCTCTGCTGGAACATACCTTCCTGATCGCCGACTGGCAGGCGGAACGGCTGAAAGCCACTCATGCAGATCTCTACCGGCACCCCGGATACCACACTGGCCTGGAATTCCTGCTGACAGATCTTTACGCTCCTGCCGGCATGACCCGGCGTGACGACAACATCGACCGGGTATTCCCGAAAATGGTGAAGTGGCTACCGGACAATCTCCTGGACACCTTTGCCGGTCTGGTGGAACTCAACCTGATTACCCAGCAACTGGACCTGGAACTGGCCGAATTGTGCCATCATCTGGGGCTCTCGCCCGCGTCTCTTACCCAGGACGACTATTGCCAGGTCTTCCGCCGCAGCCAGCGCATGGAGCACCGCGAGAGGCAGATCACACTGGTAGCGGAAGTCGGGCAGCAACTGGATCGCTACGTACGTAACCGCACTCTCGGCTGGCTGCTGACAATGAGCCGCGCGCCCGCGGAAATGGCCGACCTGAGTGACCTCCACAGCTTCCTGCACCGGGGCTATTCCGCATTCCGTAAAATGGATGATGTGGAACTGCTGATCGACCGCCTGATCACGCGGGAAAAAAAGGTGATGGACAACATTCTGAAAGGCCACCCGAAGCCATTTGACCTGCCGGATGACCTTTAAACGGGACAACCCGGCTCAGGCAGTGAGAATCTGATCCAGCTGGGAATGAATCTCCTGTTCGATCCGGGATTTGAACGGCCGGAGCATCAACCCCAGCTCCAGATGAATGTGGAGATCGCTATCAGTAAGATTCAGGTGCCCCTTCACCCCACTGCGTTTGAACTTCAGATGATCGCCCTCCCACTGATAATTCACATCGAACTGCTTCGACAGGTCCTGGGCCAGGGTCTCCGCCGCCTTGCGAGCATGATCTTTATCAAGGGAATGGGCGCGATGGACATCAATAACGGACATGGATCGGGTTTCTCCGGGAAATAGGGGACGTTTTATAGTGTAAGGTGCCATTAAACTTGTAGCCACCCCTGCAGGCGTTAGAATACGGGGTTCAGATTCTGACAGGACCCAGCCATGAGTGAACACCAGGAAAAAGTCATGAGCGAGCAACAACCGTCTGCCGACCAGCCCCGATCAGAGGCCCCGAAGGACGACGTCACGCACTTTGGCTTTCGCAATGTGCCAAAAAGCCAGAAAGCGGGCCAGGTGGCAGAAGTGTTCCACTCAGTGGCCGGCAAATACGATCTGATGAACGACCTGATGTCCATGGGGATCCATCGCCTCTGGAAACGATTTACCATCGAGCTGTCCGGTGTACGCAAAGGCCACCAGGTACTGGACATTGCAGGCGGCACCGGCGACCTGACCATGAAGTTTTCCGATCTGGTCGGCCCTACCGGCAAGGTCGTGCTTGCCGACATCAATGCCTCGATGCTGCAGGTTGGTCGGGGCCGGCTAATGGACCGCGGTTACGCCGGTAACATTGAGTACGTGCAGGCCGACGCTGAACACCTGCCATTCCCGGACAACAGCTTCAACGCCGTTAGCATTGCTTTCGGCCTGCGCAATGTCACCGACAAGGACCAGGCACTGAGGGACATGACCCGGGTACTGAAGCCTGGCGGCAAGGTAATGGTACTGGAGTTTTCCAAACCCAAGAATCCACTGCTCAGCAAAGCCTACGACGTCTATTCCTTCAACGCCCTGCCGCTGATGGGCCAACTGATAGCCGGCGACTCCAACAGCTATCAATATCTGGCCGAGTCTATCCGCATGCATCCCGATCAGGACACCCTGAAAGCGATGATGGAAGAGGCCGGCCTGGTAAACTGCAAGTACTACAACATGACCGGGGGCGTGGTCGCCCTGCATGTGGGAATCAAGCCCTGATGTTTCCTGGCCCCACCCTGATGTCCGCCGTAACCGCCATCGTCGAGAGCGCCCTCAACCGCGCCCTGGAACTGGATCCGGCGGGAAAGCAGGCAATGACGTCGGCGCTGACAGGGCCCGTGCAGTTTTCCTTCGAATCAGTCAACCTCACACTGGTGCTGCAACAGGCTGGGGGCCGGGTTCAGGTCGCCGGCCAGCCCGCGGAATCTCCGGCGCTGGTGCTGTCCGGGCGGCCCATGGCCTTTGCCGCCCTGGCTACCGGTGATGGCCGGGTGTTCAGCGAAGGACGCATCCGTGTCACCGGTGATACGGCTATGGCGCACCAGTTCCAGCGCGCCATCGATCAGCTCGACCCGGACTGGGAAGCGGCCATGGCCGCCTATGTTGGCGACGTGCCGGCCCATTTCATCGGCCAGCGTATTCGCGGCGCCCTGGGGTGGAGCCGGCAGGCTTTCACATCCCTGAACGCCAATGTCGAAGAGTATATCCACGAAGAAAGCCAAAGCCTTCCCGGGCGCCGGGAACTGGAAGCCACCTTCACGGATATTGATCGGCTTGCGCTGCGGACCGAGCGCCTGGAAGCCAGGATTGAGCAGCTGGAAAAACCCAACAGATCAGACCAACCGGAGACGCCGTGACGCGCCTGCAACGCCTGTTCCGCATTGCCTGGGTATTCTGCCGTTACCGGCTGGATATCTTTCTGCCACTGGCGGAACTGCCCGTCCCGTTGAAGCTGTTTTTCCTCCTGGCACCCTGGCATCTGTTCCCGCAACCAAAGCTTGATCGTGGGGACCGGTTACGCCTGGCCTTCGAGGAGTTGGGGCCGGTGTTCGTCAAATTCGGCCAGATTCTTTCCACCCGCCGGGACCTGCTGCCGGACGACATGGCGCTGTCCCTCAAGAACCTGCAGGACCGGGTACCCCCTTTCCCCGGGGAGGTCGCCCAGGGCATCATCGAGAAATCCCTCGGCGCACCGGTGGCAGAGCTGTTTGCGGAGTTTTCCAAAGAGCCCATGGCTTCCGCTTCGGTGGCTCAGGTCCACGCCGCCACATTGCGGGATGGACGGGAAGTCGTTGTCAAAGTCATACGCCCGGACATCGAGCGGGTTATCCGCCAGGACCTGGCACTGCTGTACATGATGGCCGGCCTGCTGGAACGGTACTGGTCCGAGGGGCGGCGACTGCATCCGGTAGAGGTGGTGGCGGATTACGACTCCACTATCCACGACGAACTGGATCAGCAGCGGGAAGCCGCCAATGCCAGCCAGCTCCGTCGCAATTTCGAGAATTCATCGCTGATCTATATTCCCTCCATTGACTGGGATTATACCCGCAAGTCGGTGCTGGTCATGGAGCGTATCCATGGCATCCCCATAGCGGATGTTGCGGCACTGCGGGAAGCCGGCGTGGACCTGAAGGTACTGGCTGAAAAAGGTGTTGAGATCTTTTTTACCCAGGTTTTCCGGGACAGTTTTTTCCACGCCGACATGCATCCAGGCAATATCTTCGTGGATGTCAGCAACCCTGCGGACCCGAGATACATCGCCGTTGATTTCGGTATCGTCGGCACCCTGGCTCCGGATGACCAGAGCTACCTGGCCCGCAACCTGCTGGCGTTTTTCCGCCGTGACTACCGCCAGGTGGCGGAGCTTCACATTCAGTCCGGATGGGTGCCTCCGGATACCCGGGTGAATGAATTCGAGGCTGCCATCCGCACCGTGTGCGAGCCCATTTTTGAGAAACCGCTCAAGGACATTTCCTTTGGCCACTTCCTGTTGCGGCTGTTCCAGACCGCACGACGCTTCAATATGGAAGTACAGCCGCAACTGGTCCTGCTGCAGAAAACCCTGCTGAATGTGGAAGGCCTTGGACGGCAGCTCTATCCGGACCTGGATCTGTGGAGCACCGCGCAACCCTTCCTGGAAACCTGGATGCGAAAGCGCATCGGACCTTCCGGCCTGATCAAGTCCCTGCAATCCCACCTGCCGGCCTGGCTGGAGCAATCACCGGAAATGCCGCAACTGGTCCACGATGCGCTGGTACAACTTCGCAATTCGGGCTCCAATGACCAGCCCAGCCGCGCTACACTGGAACTTATTCGTGAAAACCGCGCCCGTGCCGACCGGCGCTGGCGCAGGGGGCTGGCGGCAGCGGCACTGGTGACAGTGGCCTGGCTGAGTATCGACCATGACCTTGCCACCCTGGCCCAGACCATGCCGGCCCACGGCTGGGCGTTGCTGGCGGCGGCTGCCTGGCTGATTGCCGGCAGCAGCCGAAACAACTGACGGACGTCATACAAATGCAAGATTCAAAAGCTACAGTCGCTTCACCTGACTGGTTGGAGGAAATCCGCTGGAACGCAGACGGGCTGGTGCCCGCCATCGCCCAGGACGCCAGCACCGGTGATATCCTGATGATGGCCTGGATGAATGCCGAGTCGCTGAGACTGACCGCCGAAGAAGGCCAGGCGGTGTACTGGTCCCGCTCGCGGGGTAAGCTATGGCGCAAGGGTGAAACCTCGGGACACCAGCAGGTAATTTCGGAAATCCGGCTGGACTGTGATGACGACGTGATTCTTCTCAAGGTCGAACAGAAAGGCGGTATCGCCTGCCACACTGGTCGCCGCAGCTGTTTCTACCGCAGGCTGGAAAACGGAGAGTGGACCGGCGTGGATCCGGTACTCCGGGACCCGGAATCAATCTACGGCAACAAGCAGGAAGGTAGCGGCAATGAGTGACATTCTGGAACAATTGGCCCAGGTTCTGGAGGCCCGTAAAGAAGCCGATCCGGAAACCTCCTACGTGGCCAGCCTTCACCAGAAGGGGCTTAACAAGATTCTGGAAAAGGTCGGCGAAGAATGTACCGAGACTTTGCTTGCCGCCAAGGACGCGGAGCACTCCGGAGAGACCCGGGACGTGATCTATGAAACGGCCGACCTCTGGTTCCACAGCATGGTCATGCTGTCGCGCCTGGGCCTGGGGCCCAAAGAAGTTCTTGATGAACTGGCCAGCCGCTTCGACCTGTCAGGCATTGAAGAAAAGGCCTCCAGGGGCCAGTGACCGGAGTACCCCTGAAGAGGGTTTCCGGATGCCCCCCGATGTGGCGTACAATCAACCGTAACAGAAACAGTGAAACGAGGGTCCCGGCATGGGCATCAGTATCTGGCAACTCCTAATCGTACTTGGCATTGTTATTCTCCTGTTCGGAACAAAGAAGCTCCGCAACATCGGCAGCGACCTGGGCGGCGCCATTCGTGGCTTCAAAAAGTCAATGAGTGACGAAGACAAGAAGGACTCAGACCCGGACGCTATTGAGGAAAATGCCGAGGCCAAGCCCTATGAGGCCGGCACCGAAGAAAAACCACGGGACAAGTCCCACAGCTGAGACTGGCTGAATGTTTGATATCGGCTTTGTCGAGCTGCTGATCTGCGGCGTCATCGCACTACTGGTTCTCGGCCCCGAGAGGCTGCCAACAGCGGCCCGGGCAGCCGGGCGCTGGATCGGTGGTGCCCGGCGTATGGTCAGCCAGTTTTCCTCGGAGCTTGATCGCCAGTTAAAGGCAGAAGAGCTCCGTGAAGAGCTGCGCAAGGCTGGTGACGTGGGCCTTGATGATGTCCAGAAGTCAGTCCGTGGCGCTCTGGACGAGGCCAAGAAATACGAGCACATGGTCCTTTCTGACGAAGACAAGCCAAAGCATCGGCCCGCACCCGCTACCCGGCGCGTCGCTGAGTCGACGGAACCGGAAAAACCCGAGACAGATCAGAACGAAGAGACCCCGAAACAACAGGACAGCACGCCGGAACACCGTTCATGACCACCCAGCCAGACGGCAAAAACACCCAGGGCCCAGACGACACGCAACCGGAAATGCCACTGGTCGAGCATTTGCTGGAACTGCGGGACCGCCTGCTGAAAATGGTGCTGGCAGTCATCATCTGCTTTGCCGCTATCTACCCGTTTGCCAATGAACTCTACCTGCTGGTATCACAGCCGCTGCGGGACCTGCTTCCAGTCGGCCAGACCATGATCGCCACGGACATTACATCGCCGTTCTTCGCGCCGTTAAAACTCGCCCTGGTACTGGCGGTCTTTGCGGCAATTCCGGTCATTCTCTATCAGCTCTGGAGTTTTATCGCGCCAGGCCTGTATGCCCATGAGAAGAAACTGGCGTTTCCGCTGCTGTTCACTTCCGTGATCCTGTTCTACCTGGGCGCCGCCTTCGCCTACTTCGTGGTGTTCCCCCTGGTATTCGGCTTTTTCACCGCCATCGGTCCGGAAGGGATTGTGGAACTGCCCGATATCAGCAGTTACCTGAACTTTGTCCTGAAGATGTTCTTCGCCTTCGGCGTTGCCTTCGAGATACCCATTGCCACCATCCTGCTGATTCTTAGCGGCGCCACCACCCCGGAAGACCTTGCCGCCAAGCGGCCATACATTGTGGTGGGCTGCTTCGTGATCGGTATGCTGCTGACTCCGCCGGACATTATCTCCCAGACTCTGCTGGCGCTGCCCATGTGGCTGCTTTTCGAGCTGGGCATTCTGTTCGGCCGGCTGGCCAGACGCGAAGTGAAAGACGAGAACACCACGGAAGCCTCCGGCGAATGAACCTGGCGTTACTGTTCGCGGAGGATTTTGTCTCCGCTGACCGGGCGGTACTGACCGGGCGCCGGCTGGCCCATCTGAATTCTGTATTGAAGGCTGCCGAGGGAGACCTGTTACCGGTGGGCCTGGTAAACGGCGATATCGGCACCGGCCGCGTGTTGCACCTCACCGACACGGGGGCAACTCTTCAGGTGGAACTGACCGAACCACCGCCCTCGCCGCTCCCCCTTACCCTGATTCTGGCCATGCCAAGGCCGAAAATGTTCCGCCGGGTGCTGCAGACCTGCGCCACGCTCGGCGCCAAGGACATCTGGCTGATCAACAGCTACAAGGTGGAGAAAAGCTTCTGGCAGACGCCCTGGCTGTCAGCGGAAAACCTGCGGGAGAACATGGTACTTGGTCTGGAGCAGGCACGGGATACCGTCTTGCCCCGGGTCCACATCCGCAAGCTTTTCAAGCCGTTCGTGGAAGACGAATTGCCGGCGTTGCTGAAAAACACCCGTGCATTGGTCGCCCACCCGGGCACCAATACCCCCTGCCCTGTTCACATCAATCAGCCCGTCACCTTATGTATCGGGCCGGAGGGCGGGTTTATTCCCTATGAGGTGGATAAGCTGGTTGAGGCCGGCTGCGAAGCGGTACACCTCGGCCGGCGTATTCTGAGAGTGGAAACGGCGGTACCGGTGCTGCTCAGCCGCCTGTTCGATGCCTGTGGATAATTCAGGCTGAACGCCCTTTCCAGGGTTTCACAAGGGGCGTGATCACTGCCACCAGGAGCGCACCCGCCACCACCCCGAACAGGCCATCAGCTACCACCGGGACGATGGCCTCAGCAAATTCGCCCATGCCCTCGGCAAAGTGATGAATGGCGTCATACAGGGGGGGCAGCCCGTGGGTGAGGATGCCACCCCCCACCAGAAACATGGCAACGGTGCCCAGTACAGACAGGGTTTTCATCATCCATGGCGCCAACCGGAGGATTCCGTGCCCCATCCGTTGAGCGAACCGGCTGTCTTTTCGACTCAGGTAAAGGCCTCCATCATCCAGTTTCACGATGGCAGCCACCAGACCATAGACACCGATGGTTATCATTACGGCCACCACGGTCAGCACCAGAAACTGCATACCAATGGACTGGCTGCTGACCGTACCCAGGGTGATCGCAATGATTTCGGCGGAAAGGATAAAGTCTGTGCGAATGGCCCCCTTGATCTTGTCCTTCTCAACGGACTTCAGGTCTGCGTCGGGGTTTTTCAGGGCTTCATGCAATTCTGCGTTGTGTTCCTCGACCTGCTGCCGGTGAAGGAACCGGTGGGCCAGTTTCTCGAAGCCCTCAAAGCACAGGAACGCGCCGCCCAGCATCAACAGGGGTATGACCAGCCAGGGCACAAAGAAACTGACAGCAAGCGCCCCGGGAACCAGAATCGCCTTGTTGATCAGGGAGCCCTTGGCCACTGCCCACACGACGGGCAGCTCCCGGGAAGGTTTCACACCGGTCACCTGCTGGGCATTGAGCGCAAGGTCATCCCCCAGTACGCCAGCGGTTTTCTTGGTAGCGGCTTTGGTCATCAGCGCAACGTCGTCCAGGACCGTTGCAATGTCATCAATCAATACCAGAAGACTGCTGCCAGCCATATTCCATTCCTTTGTGATTCAACTGTTCCGGGGGTAACCATGAAATCCTTTATCAGGCGTCCAGTCCCATGGCCTCTGCAGCAATGCGGTTCTTGATAGGGCCAAGCTGATTCAGCCAGCGCATTCCGGTATTGCGCAGCCAACGCACGGAGAGCTCATCACGGCCAAACAGCTGCTTGAAGCCTTCCATGGCTGCCATCATAGCGAGATTCTCACCTTTGCGGCGACGCTGGTAGCGAGCCAGCACCAGATCATTGTCAGGGGGAATGCCTGCTTTTCTGGCCCGCGAAAGCTCATCCAGCAGGGCGCGCACATCACCATAACCCAGGTTAGCACCCTGCCCCGCCAGGGGATGGATGGTATGAGCCGCATCGCCCACCAGCGCAAATCCGCCAGCGATGTAATCCTTGGCGTGGCGCTGGCGTAACGGAAACGCGAATCGGCGCGAGACCGCCTCTACCGATCCCAGTTCGCGCTCAATGGCTCTTTCAAGTTCTGCCCTGAAGGCGTTGTCATCAAGCGCCATCAGGCGGCGGGCCTCTTCCGTATCCTGAGACCACACAATCGAGCAGAAATGCTCGTCACCGGACTCCGCCATTAGCGGCAGGAACGCCAGCGGCCCGGTAGGCGAAAACCGCTGCCAGGCGGTAAAACGGTGACTCTGGGTGGTCTGTACCGTACATACAATCGCCTGCTGGCCATAATCCCATTCCCGGGTTGGTAATCCCACCCATTGGCGCAGACGGGAATGGGCACCATCGGCAGCCACCACCAGCTGGGCAGCCACCACACGGCCATCTTCAAGGCGAATGCCCCGCTCCTTGCCATCCTGCCACCAGCCAGAAACCTTGACGCCATCAATCAGCTCAACACTGCTGTCGGCCAGGGCGGCAAACAATGCCCGTACAATGCGGCGGTTCTCAATGATGGTGCCCAACGCCGGAGCCCTGAGCTCTGCAGCCTCAAATTGGATACGGCCGGTGCCGTCGCCGTCCCATACGGTCATGGTCTGATAGGGGCAGTGCCGACCGGCTGTGATATCCGACCACACATCCAGTTGCTGGAGCAGGCGCTGGCTGGCAACCGAAATGGCGCTCACCCGCGGGTCAAAACTGTTCACGTCAAAGGCTTCGGCTGCCTCCTGCAGCAATGCGTTGCGGCTACTGCCTTCTACCAGCCCGACGTTCCAGCCCTGCCGTGACAGCCCCAGTGCCAGAGCGGAACCGACCATGCCGCCCCCTACAACAAGGATGTCGAAGTATGCCTGTTCATTCATGGCTGCTACGTTCCGTTGATGTGGTTCCGGGCGATCGGATTTCAGCACGTCGACCACCCAGGCCCATGGCCTGACGGGCAAACCAGCGTTTGGCGCCGGGCAGCAGGTCCAGTCCCATCAGGCCGGCATCACGTGCGGTGGTCACCAGCGGCAGGTCGGTGCCAAAGAGCTGAATCAGGGAATCGGAGAAGCGTACCGTCTGCTGCCAGTCCTGGCGATGGCGGTTCTGATAGCCTTTCAGCACCGGGAGACTGCCCAGGGCCTGCTGGCGCTCTGTTGCCAGCCGGAACTGCTCGACCAGGGCCATCAGCCCACGCAGGGCCAGGTTAAAGCCCTGCCCGGCCACGGGGTGCAGGGCATGGGCAGCATTACCGACCAGGACAACACCGGGGCGGACAGACTCATCCACTGTTTTCAGGGTCAGGGGGTAATGGCTGCACTCGCCAATGCGGGTAAATCGTCCCAGCCGCCAGCCAAACCGATGTTGCAGGCGCTGGCACTTGTCGTCGTCGCTCAGCGCCAGAAGCTCGTCCAGGGCGTTACTGTCCAGTGTCCATACCAGCGCAGCCGTGTTTCCCGCGCGGGTTGTTGAACCATGGGGCAACAATGCCATGGGGCCGGCGTCCGTGAACCTTTCAAAGGCAGTGTAGTCATGGCTGTGGGAGGTGGACACGTTGGCGATGAGCGCGTGCTGATCGTAGGCCTGTTCATCGACCCGGAAACCCAGCTTTTCTCGCAGTCCGGAGCGGCCGCCATCAGCCACCACCAGGCATTGTGCCGTCAGCTCCCGCTCGCTGTCCGCAGAGCCCAGAGTCACGCGAACGCCGTCGGGCAAGGGTTGCATGTCCCTAACTTCCGCAGGCGCTTCCCAGATCACGCTGGTCTGCAGCAGCTCCCGCATCAGGCACAATCCCATCCAGCGATTATCTGCAACGTAACCCAGAGCTTCCTGGCCATGATCATCCGCGTTCAGACGTGTGGCACCAAAATGCCCACGATCCGATACATGGATGTGACGAATCGGGGTTGCGTGTTCCGAGAGGCGCTGCCACAGCCCCAGCTCTTCGAACACCAGCCGTGAACCCCACGCAAGCGCCGTGGAACGGGCATCGTAGCTGGGCTGGTAGCTCTCCGGTAACGCGTCCGGAGACAGCGGAAACGCCTCAACAACGGTCACCCGTAATTGTGGCAGGGTTCTCGCCAGCGCCAATGCCAGGGTTGCTCCCGCGAGACCGCCACCGGCGATGATGATGTCAGTATCGTGCTGATTCACGGTCAGTCGGCCATCAACGCTTCAATGTCGTGGATAGTTTTGGGAGCAGCATCGGTCAATACCCGGCAGCCCTCCTTTGTAACCACAACATCGTCTTCAATACGGATACCGATACCACGCCATTTCTCATCTACATCGGTGTTGTCTGGCGCCACATACAGTCCGGGCTCAACGGTCAACACCATGCCGGGCTCAAGCTGACGCCAGGCATCGCCTACCTTGTAGTCACCCACATCGTGCACATCCATGCCCAGCCAGTGGCCTGTGCGGTGCATGAAGAAAGGCTTGAATGCCTGATCTTCAATGGCCTGTTCCACTGTTGTGTCCCTCAGCAGGCCAAGATCGATCAGCCCCCGGGTTAGCACTTTCAGTGCCGCCTGGTGGGGATGGTCCCAGTGATTGCCGGGACGCACTTCATCAATGGCCGCGTACTGCGCTGCCAGTACAACCTCGTAGAGGGCACGCTGCTCGTCGCTGAACCTGCCGCTGACAGGGAAGGTGCGGGTAATATCGGAGGCATAGCACTCCAGTTCGCAACCGGCGTCGATCAGAACCAGATCGCCTTCCTTCAATGGCGCACTGTTTTCAATATAGTGCAGGATACAGGCGTTCTGACCGCTGCCAACAATGGAGGGGTAAGCCGTAGAACGGGCACCGTTCTCCATAAACGTATGGATCAGTTCGGCTTCCAGGCTGTACTCAAAACCGCCCTTGCGGGCACGCTTCATGGCCCGCTTGTGAGCCTCGCAGCTGATCTCGCCCGCCTTTGCCATGACCCGGATTTCCGCCGCGCTCTTGTAGAGGCGCAGATCATGGAGCAGGTGTTCCAGGGCAATGAACTCACCGGGAGGATGGGCGCCGGAGCGAACCTTGCTACGGATGACCTTGACCCAGTCCATCACCCTGGCGTCAAAGCTGTGGTCCTTTCCCAGCGGGTAGTACACCCGGCTTCGGCCCTCGATCATGCCCGGCAGAATATCGTCGATATCGGAAATCGGGAACGCGTCGTCAAGACCAAACTTCTCAATGGCACCTTCCTGACCGGCAAGGAAACCATCCCAGAGCTCTTTTTCAGGGTTACGTTCCTTACAGAACAGTACTGACTCTCCATGCTCCCGGCCCGGGATCAGCACCAGTACCGCTTCCGGTTCGCCAAAACCGGTCAGGTAATGGAAGTCACTGTCCTGGCGAAACGGATGCAGCACGTCGCGATTACGCACCCGCTCGGGGGCGGCCGGCAGGATGGCAATACTGTCTGGTGCCATCAGCTCCATCAGCCGGCGCCGGCGGTCGTTGAATTCCTTCACAGGTATCAGTGAGGCCATGATCTCTCCCACGGTTTGTAGCGTTGCTCAGTGCAGCGTCGGGGTGTTCGGTGATGGCTTCTCCGGCGGGTTGAATTCAGTAAACACCGCAAGCGCACCCAACCGAACATATTCGACAATTTCCATCAGTTGCTGTTCGCTCTCATCGTCCGGTTCGTCATCGTCGGCGACCTGGCTGATGGCCACCATATCTTCAATCAGCTCGCGAATCTCGTCCGGTGCCTCACCCAGGGATTCACCGGCGGAGAGGGCCATACCCTCAAGGAAACCCCGCACCCAGGAGGTAAGGGCCTCCAGGCGCTGTTCGATGGCGTAATCGTCATCGGGCAGCAAAGGCTGAAAGCTCATATCCGTCGCTTTCAGAAGCTCCAGCGTCTGCTCGTAGGCGGCGACCATGAAATCCCGCAAGTCGTCTGACTCATCGGTCGCAGTCGGGGGCAGGCCCATGTGTTCGCAGACCATCGCCAACCATTCATCTTCATTGATACGGTCGCCGGCGGCAAGTCGGCCACAAAGGACCCCGTGAAGCTCGGACGGATGACTGAAAGCCTTGTGGGCAGTGAACACATTTGCCCAGCGCTCAAAGGCTACGGCGCGGGCGTTGGAGGTGTCGGTTTCGGACATGAAACGGGACGATCCTGTATGAATGAGTGAAGGGCCTATCCTAGCATTCAGCCACGTTTAAGGCACTTGCCCTCTTGATTCCGGGCCGGGAAAGAGTAAATTATGTTATAACATATCAAAATTGACGAGAGCATCGGACCCATGCCCTTCCGGATATCCATCAATCGCACCCAATATACCCGCCGAACCCATCAATTTCTGGCGCTTGGCTGCCTGATCACAGCCAGCACCCTGGCACCAAACCTCCTGGCTGCCAACAACCCCGGCGCCCACCAGCATGGCCATGCCCTTTTGCAAATGGCCGTGGAAGAGAACCGTATTGACCTGATGTTCAGCTCACCGACCCACAACCTGGCCGGATTCGAGCATGAGGCACGCACGGAAGACGAGAGAAACCTGCTGGCTGACGTCAGGGCCTGGCTGGAAAGCACACCACTGATCAATACGGATACCGGCGACTGCCGGGTGAGCGCCGCCACAGTTGAACTGGGAGGGAATGAAAATGGGCACGGCGATGATGATCATGGCCATCACGACGAAGACCACCATGACCATGACCACCACCAGGAAGAGGAGACAACCCATCGGGACTACGATGTATCACAGCTGCTGGTATGCGACCGCATTGCCAGCCAACAGGCATTTACCTCGGCCCTGTTGGATCGGTTCCAGGAACTGGAAGAGCTTACAATTGAGTGGGTAAGCCCATCCGGTCAGGGCAGCGCGCGGCTGACTTCCTCCAACCCGGTTTTTAGCATCAGCAACTGACCGGCGGCGCCCCGCGACGGAATCACTCCTCGTAGGGCGTGACGTTGTCCGCAACGATGGAATAGGAAGACGAAGCGATATCGTTCTCCGTTCGCTGAATCTGCAGCGTGCCCTCAATCCAGACCGGATCGTACAGGGCTTCCAGTTTGAAGCCCTCTTTGTACTTCACATGGATGATCTGGTTCGGGGGCGGAGGTGGCACATGGATACAGGCACCGTAATAGGGCACCAGGAAAAACTCGAGAATACGCATATCCTGGGTGGTTTTCAGTGGCACCACGAAGCCCGGGATCCGGCCCGACCGACCATCCATTTCAGGCACCACACGGCCGGTCATGATTTCGTCTGGCAGTGCAGCGGGACCATCACCTTCGTGGGTGACTTCTGGCATACTCTCGAGCAGATTGAGATCCTCTGCCGGCATCAGCTCCAGCCAGTCGATCTCCTCTGATGCCTCTTTTGCGTTGGCTGAGGTAAACAGACTGAAAACCGCAACCAGCACCACAACAGACAGGGAACCAGACAAGCGGCGCGGCTGCAAACGGAACTCCAAAGGCTTTGACATAAAACTGACTACTCCTGTGACATTGCAGGAATCATACACCGGATGACCAATGCCTGACATGACCAGCAAGACAGACGTACAAGGGGATAGTTCCACACCCCGGCAACAGGCGCTCCACATCAGTAACCTGGCCTTTCGCTGGGATCAGACCCAGCCGCCACTGAGCTACCCGGACATCACGCTGAATGCCGGCGAACACCTGTTCCTCAGAGGCCCCAGCGGCAGCGGAAAGAGCACACTTCTGAGCCTGCTGGGCGGGCTGATCGTGCCCGATGCGGGAACGCTGACATTGCTGGGCACTGAACTGGCCGGCCTGACCAGTGGCCAACGGGACCGCTTCAGGGCCGACCACATGGGTGTGATCTTCCAGCAGTTCAATCTTGTGCCCTACCTGACCACACTGGACAACGTTATGCTGCCCTGCCGGCTTTCCCGCAAGCGTCGGGCGCAAGCCCTGCCTACCCCGGCGAAGGAGGCGGAATCCCTGCTGACCGAACTGGGCATTCCCGAGAGCCACTGGCATCGCCGTGTCACCGGCCTCAGCGTTGGCCAGCAGCAACGTGTTGCGGCAGCGCGGGCCCTGACAGGAGCCCCGGAACTTATCCTGGCAGACGAGCCCACCTCCGCCCTGGACAGCGACAACCGCGACCGGTTCATAGAGCTGCTGCTCGGGCTGGCTGCTGAGAAACGGTCATCAGTCGTCTTTGTCAGCCACGATCAGGGCCTGGCGAAGCGGTTCGATCACCAGATCGCACTGGAGACGATACAATGAGTATAAGGCTGGCATTTTCACTGGCTATGGCGAGTCTCTGGTACCGGCGCAGGGTGCTGGCTCTGGTCACCCTGACCCTCACCCTCAGCATTACCCTGCTGTTGGGCGTTCAATATCTTCGCACCGAGGTCAAACAGTCCTTCTCCAACACCATATCAGGCACCGACCTGATCGTGGGTGCCCGAAGCGGTCAGTTAAATCTGCTGCTGTACACCATCTTCCATATTGGCGACGCCACCAATAACATTCGCTGGAGCACCTACCAGAAACTGCAGGAAGACCAGCGTATAGACTGGCTGGTTCCCATCTCACTCGGTGACAGCTATCGCGGTCATCGGGTTGTCGGCACCAGTGATCAGTTCCCGGAACACTTCCGTTACGGTCGCGATCAGAAACCCGAGCTGCTCGCAGGTGAATGGTTCAGCGATGTATTCGAAGTGGTGCTGGGAGCCAGGGTGGCTGACCAGCATGACCACCAGCCGGGTGATGACATTATTCTTTCCCACGGCGGCGGCAAAACCAGCTTCTCCAACCACAAGGACACTCCCTTCAGGGTCACTGGTATACTTGCACCCACCGGCACACCAGTGGATCAGGCGGTTTACGTCAGCCTGCAAGGCCTGGAAGCCATTCATATCGGCTGGGAATCCGGCGTTGCCATCCCCGGGCGGACGGTTACCCCCGAAGAGGCCAGGAAGCGGGACCTGACACCGGACGCCATAACGGCTGCACTTGTTGGCATCGACCGCAAGGTTCTGACTTTCCAGGTCCAGCGACAGATCAACGAGTCACAGGCTGAACCACTGTCAGCGATTCTTCCGGGTGTGGCACTCAGCGAGTTATGGCGCATTATGGGCCAGTTTGAAAAAGCCCTTCTGGGCATCACCGGCTTTGTGGTGATCATCAGCCTGATCGGGCTCATTGCGGTATTGTTGACACTCCAGGTGCAACGAAGACAGGAAATTGCCATCCTCCGGGCCACCGGCGCCTCCCCCATGCTGATTGCCTCTCTTCACGTGATCGAGTGTGTGATACTGGCCGTGTCCGCTTGCGGGCTTGCGCTGATCGTTGGGGCGGCGGGCATTGCCGGGCTCAGCCCCTGGCTGCTGGAAACCTGGGGCATCCAGGTGACCCTGAGGCCACTGAACCAGACAGAATGGCTGATCATCACCAGTGTGCCCCTGGCGTCACTGATCGTGGGCCTGGCTCCGGCACTCCTGGCCTGGCGCGGCAGTCGTAAACAGGGGCTGGGCCATGTGATGCCGGAGTGATGGCAATCACGCATCACGGGCCATGACATCCCTGTAAATTGACCAACTTGCAGTCCACACTTATAGTTAGTTCACCTCTTTGATACAGGCGTTGGACGACTCATGGAACAGTCCGAACTACAGGCATTGGCGGACAAACTCGACAGACTGATCGAACACTGTCAGAAACTGGAACGTGACAACGCGATGCTGCGCGAGCTGCAGGACGACTGGAACCGTGAGCGTGCGCAACTTATGCACAAGAATGATCTTGCCAAAAACAAGATCGAAGCCATGATAGGACGCCTGCGGGCCCTGGAGCACCACTGATGCCAAAGCAGCCGACAACCGTCGAAGTAAAGATTCTCGACAAGGAATATCTGGTCGCCTGCCCTGAAGAAGAACAGGACGCCCTGTTGCAGGCCGCCAGACACCTGGATATCAAAATGCGTGAAATCCGCTCCAGTGGCAAGGTCTTCGGCACCGAGCGCATTGCGGTAATGGCCGCCCTGAACATCACCCACGATTTGCTGGAACGGGACACCATGTCGGACGCCGCCAGTTCGATCCTCAATGCCATGGACAAGAAGCTCGATACGGCCCTGAACGAATCCTCTGGTAACTAAGCATTACACAAGGATCCGATTCAGGTGTTGCAATCAGCCCCGGCAATGCCCGTATAATGACAACAACTTCCTGGGCTGTTCGCTGGTCGGATTCGTCCTCGAGCCGATGCGCACTACCCAGGTGGCTACTCTAGGGCATTGTGAGCACGTCCCCTCACGGGGAAAGCCTAATATGTCACAGCGGCCACCGACCTTGAACTTTGGGTTCAAGGGCCACATCCGATAACGGCAGCCCGGGAAGCTTATTTTGACCAACGTTATCTCCCCCCAGCCTTTTGAAGACCATCCTGATACCCGATCACGCACCAGACTTCGCAAGACCCTGCGGAAAAAACGCCAGTCCCTGTCTGTGGAAGAACAGCAGGTAGCTGCCGAACAGCTTGCCCTGAATCTGCTGCGACATCCCGATCTTTACCGGGCGCGCCATGTGGCAATCTATCTGCCCAACGACGGCGAAATCGATCCCCGGGTCTACGCCCATATTGCCCGCAAGCGCGGCATCCGCTTTTATCTGCCCGTGTTGCACCCGGTTCATCATGGACGATTGGTTTTCAGCCACTACACGGACGACACAGTGCTCACAGCCAACCGTTTCGGTATTCCCGAGCCACCCTTCCGGAAGGGATTGCGCCGGCCGCCATGGGCGCTGGATGCGGTTCTGTTTCCATTGGTCGGTTTCGATGAGTTCGGAGGAAGGCTTGGAATGGGGGGTGGTTTCTATGACCGTACCTTCGCGTTCACACGAGTACGACCACGGCTGGCGCCCAAGCTGATCGGGCTGGCCCATGAATGTCAGAAGGTATCGGAATTACCGCTGGAGCCCTGGGACATTCCCCTGCACGGCGTGGTGACTGACAGGAAACGTTACCGGGTGAAGGTGAAACATTCGTTGTAAGATTCAGTCCCGAACGGACGACACGATAACGGCTTCGCTTCCGGAAGCTGTTGGCTCGTCATCAGACGCCTGAAGCGAAGTAAAGCCGGTAATAACAAGGCCAACGGCAAAAATCAGCACAACCGTCCGGATAATGTCAGGCTTGCGGCCCATGTGGGAATCTCCGGTATCCGAAAGAGTAAAATTGATCTAAATCAGGGAGCTATTCTTGTTTTAAAGAATCAGACGAAAGACTAACACCTATCCTGCATTTTACAATTTTTCACAGGTTAAATATTTGTAAGGTTTCTCAAAGTCTGCTGAACAGGGTAGGGAGGCCCCTCCCGAAACTGTGCGGAGCCATGGATGGCGGAGCTCAAGCGTCACATGGATGTGCTTGAGCGTGTTTCGGGAGGGGCCTCCCTACCCTGTTCCCGCACCCAGTTCTGATCCGCATTATTCAGACTTTGTGTTACCAGCTCCCAAAAACAGCTGGTAAGCCTCGTTATCAGTCATGTTTTCGTAGCGGAAACCAACCTTGTCCAGCATTCTCTCGAAGTCTTTTACTTCGTCGTCTTCTACCTGAGCGCCCAACAGAACGCGGCTGTAGGCAGCACCATGGTTGCGGTAGTGGAACATGGAGATGTTCCAGCGGGTGCCCAGCGACATCAGGAATTTCAGCAGGGCGCCGGGGCGTTCCGGAAACTCGAACTGGAAGACCTTTTCGTTGGTGATAGTGGGCGCGTGGCCGCCGACCATGTGACGGATGTGCTGTTTGGCCAGGTCGCTGTCGGTCAGGTCAATCACCGAATAACCGGTTTCACGAAGATCCTGGATCAGGTCTTCGCGACCGTGGCCGCCGGCCTGGATCTGGATGCCCACAAATATGGTCGCGTTGGTAGCATCGGCGTAGCGGTAGTTGAACTCGGTGATGCTGCGCTTGTGCAGGGCGTTGATAAACGTCTTGAACGCCCCCGGCTTCTCCGGGATGGTCACCGCCAGGATGGCTTCGCGTTTTTCACCAATTTCCGTGCGTTCGGAAATGTAGCGCAGGCGGTCGAAGTTCATATTGGCACCGCTGAGGGTGGCAATCAGGTTTTCGTTCTCGATCTGCTCACGCTCGATGTACTTCTTGATGCCCGCCACGCCCAATGCGCCCGCAGGCTCGGCAATGGAGCGGGTATCTTCAAAGACGTCCTTGATGGCAGCACAGATTTCGTCGGTGGAGACGGTGATCACCTCGTCCACATGGTCCTTGCAGATCTCCCACGGGTACTTGCCGATCTGTTTGACCGCCACGCCGTCGGCAAAGATACCCACTTCATCCAGAATCACCCGCTTGCCTGCCTTCAGGGCCGCCTGCAGGCAGTTGGAGTCTTCCGGCTCGACGCCGATGACCTTGATTTCCGGGCGCAGGTACTTGATGTAGGCTGCCATGCCGGCAATCAGCCCGCCCCCACCAACGCAGATAAAGATGGCGTGGATGGGCTTGCTGAACTGCCACATGATTTCCATGGCCACCGTGCCCTGACCTGCGATCACATCCGGATCGTCGTAGGGCGGAATGTAAGTGTAGCCATGCTTCTGGATGAGCTCCTGGGCGTGGGCAGCGGCCTCGTCGAAGGCGTCGCCTCTCAGCACCACCCTGGCGCCATGGTCCCGTACCGAACGCACCTTGATCTCCGGTGTGGTCTGCGGCATCACGATTACCGCCTTGATGCCGAGATTCTTGGCTGCCAGGGCAACACCCTGGGCATGGTTGCCGGCTGAGGCACAAATCACGCCTTTAGCTTTCTGTTCCTCCGAAAGCTGTGCAATACGGTTATAGGCGCCACGAATCTTGAAAGAAAACACCGGCTGAAGATCTTCACGCTTGAGCATAATATTGTTGCCAAAGCGCTTTGAGAGGCTGCGGGCCTCGGTCAGCGGTGTCTCGATGGCCACGTCGTAGACGCGGGCGTCGAGGATTTTCTTTATGTAGCGTTGCGGCATGGTTCCGTCCGGAGGTTGATGTTTTGTTGGAAAAACGCACAGTGTAGAAACTTTGGCGGGGTTCCGTCTATAAGCAGGTCGCCCGGAAGCGCTATAATGACAGCCACTGTGACCATTTCCCGCAAAATATAACGGAGTTCCCTCGATGAATCAGGACGAACTGAAGAAAGCCGTCGCCCAGGCCGCACTGGACTATATCAGGCCCCATCTTGACCAGGACAGCATTATTGGCGTGGGTACCGGCAGCACGGCCAACTGTTTTATCGACCTGCTGGCCAACGTTCGCAATGATTTCGATGGCGCTGTTGCCAGTTCCGACGCCACAGCTGAGCGCCTGAAGAGTCACGGTATTCCGGTGTATGACCTGAACAGTGCCGCACCGCTTGAATTTTATGTGGACGGTGCCGATGAGACCAATGAACACCTGGAACTCATCAAGGGAGGCGGTGGTGCCCTGACCCGCGAGAAGATCGTTGCGGCGGTATCCAAGACGTTCATCTGCATTGCCGATGAGTCCAAGCTGGTGGGTATCCTGGGTGAGTTTCCGCTTCCGGTGGAGGTGGTGCCCATGGCTCGCAGCTATGTTGGCCGCGAAATAGTGAAGCTGGGCGGTGATCCGGTTTACCGCGAGGGTTTCATTACGGATAACGGCAATATCATTATCGATATCCATAACCTGGATATTTCCCGGCCGATCCAGGTGGAAGAGAAGCTGAACAACATTGTGGGCATTGTGACCAACGGGCTGTTTGCCCGTCGGCCTGCGGATTTGTTGTTGCTCGGTACTGCAGATGGCGTTAAAAGCATTTCCCGCCAGGACGGCTAGCTCCGGGAAGCCGCAAAGGGGTAGGGCTGTCAGGGGCACGCTGTAAATACGTCCCTGTACGCTCGACAAAAACATCCATGTTTTTGACGTCCCCTGACAGCCCTACCCCTTTGCGGCCCAGACTCTTTTCGGGCCTGCCTGAACCAAGCGCTTGCTTGGTTTTTCAATTTGGGTGAGACTGCTTCTATGGTTTTTGATCACAGGGAGCATCACCGTGTCCGATTATTTCAACGATACCCATGAGCAGGTTCGTCAGAGTGCCCGCAAGTTTATTGCCACGCATGTCCTGCCTTTCATCGACGACTGGGAAGAGGCCGGTGAGTTTCCCCGGGAGCTCTATAAAAAGGCTGGTGATGCGGGACTTCTTGGGGTCGGTTTTCCGGAAAGTCTCGGCGGTGTCGGGGAAGGCGATGTGTTCATGAAGGTCGCTGTTTCGGAGGAGCTGATGCGTTCGACCTCCGGGGGGCTGGTGGCCGGTCTGGGGTCGCTGGATATCGGTCTGCCGCCGGTGGCGAAATGGGCCCGGCCGGAAGTGAAGGAAGCCATCGTACCGCCGGTGTTGCGCGGCGAGAAGATCGCCGCGCTGGCGGTCACCGAACCCGGTGGTGGCTCCGATGTGGCCAGCCTCAAGACGAAGGCGGTCAGGGATGGCGATCATTACATCGTCAACGGTAGCAAGACCTTTATCACCAGCGGCATTCGTGCCGATCACTACACGGTGGCAGTGCGCACCGGTGGCGAAGGTCACGGGGGTGTCAGCCTGTTGCTGATTGACCGCGACATGCCGGGCTTCTCCAGGGGCAAGAAGCTTCGCAAAATGGGCTGGTGGGCCAGCGATACGGCGGAACTGTTCTTTGAAGACTGCCGGGTACCGGCCAACCGCCTGATCGGCGCCGAAAACGCCGGCTTTATTGCCATCATGAGCAATTTTCTGGCGGAGCGCCTGAGCCTCTCGATTATGGCGTACATGACCGCCGAAATAGCCCTGGAAGCAGCCATGGCCTGGGCCGGGCAGCGGGAGGCGTTTGGTCGCCCGGTCAAAGGCTTCCAGGTAACACGCCATAAGCTGGTGGACATGGCTACCCAGGTGGATGTGGCGCGGGAGTACACCTACCGCTGCGCAGCGCTGATGCAGGCGGGCAAGAACCCGATCAAACAGGTGGCGATGGCGAAGAACTTTGCGGTGGAAGTTTGCGAGAAGGTCACCCGCGAAGCGGTGCAAATTCATGGTGGTATGGGGTATATGCGGGAATCGGTGGTTGAGCGGCTGTACCGGGATGCGAAGATTTTGTCGATTGGTGGCGGTACCGATGAGATTATGAAGGAGTTGATTGCGAAGCAGATGCGATTGTAGTGTTTCCGCTTGTTCTTGTCGGATTACGCCTGCGGCTAATCCGGCCTACGTAAAAAACTAACCTGCCGGCAGGCGACTCGGAGCTTTGAGGCCTCTGGTGGGGACAGGCTTCCAAAACCGTGGAGGGCCAGGGATGGCCCGACCGAGCCTACATGGAAGTACTTGCGGCGTGTTTTGGAAGCCTGTCCCCACCAGAGGGCATGCACCGAAGCTTGCAACACCCCAAAGCGAGACCAACGTTTAGTTTCGATCCATACCATTGTGCCGTATAATTGCGCCCACTTTTTAAACGCAGTCAAACGCACTTCAGATAAGGATCACCCATGAACTTTGACAACATCCCGGTTGGCAAGAATCCGCCAGAAGACATCTACGTGGCCATCGAAATCCCGGCAAACAGCTCTCCGGTCAAGTACGAACTGGACAAGGACATGGGTGCCCTGCTGGTAGACCGCTTCATGGCCACCCCCATGTTCTACCCGGCCAACTACGGCTTCATCCCCCACACCCTGGCCGATGACGGCGATCCTATCGATGTACTGGTCGTCACTCCATACGCCGTACAGGCCGGCTCCGTTATCCGCTGCCGCCCGGTCGGCGTACTGAACATGGAAGACGAAGCCGGTGGCGATGCCAAGCTGATTGCGGTTCCCCACGACAAACTGACCACTTCCTACCACGACGTGAAGGAGATTGATGACCTGCCGGAACTGCTGCGGGACCAGATCCATCATTTCTTCGAAAACTACAAGACTCTTGAGCCAGGCAAGTGGGTCAAGGTTCAGGGCTGGGGCAATGCAGCAGAAGCCAGAAAAGCTATTGAAGACGCCGTGAACGCCTACAAGGGCTGAATCCATCGCCTTCAGGCGAAGATAAAAAAACCGGGCTGAAATTTGGCCCGGTTTTTTTATGGCAGAGTGCTTTGCTGACGTTAACCCCGGGTCAGCAGGTCACGCATGTCGCTGATGGCAGCGCTGGCACGGGACAGGTACGCCGCCATGGTCAGGGAGTGGTTGGCAAGCACACCGAAGCCGCTACCGTTAAGAATCACAGGGCTCCACATTTCTCCCTGTGTACCTTCCAGTTCGATAATGATCTGCTTGGCGCTCGACAGGGCATTCTTGTCTCTCAGCACCTTGCGGAAATCCACCTCGACGGCGCGGAAAATGTGCAACAGAGCCCAGGCGCTGCCGCGGGCTTCGTAAAACACATCGTCTATTTTTGTCCAGGGGGTTTTCACTTCTTTACCCAATACATCTTCTGACAGCGGATCGTTGGGGTTGATATTGGCAACAGCATCAGACACCGACGCCTTACCAACGCTTTCCCCCAGCGTGCGGGAAAGGCTTCCCAATCGGGTTTCCAGGTCCGCCAGCCAGTTTGCAAGGTTGTCTGCCCTGGCAAAGAACTGGGCATCGGGCTGGTCAGGACGGGAAAGCCGGTCAAGGTAGCTGTAAAGGGCCTTGATACCCCGACGATACTCCGCCTCTGTGGACGGAATCGCCCAGCTGCCACTGTCGAAGTGGAATTGGGGCTCGGCAATCGTCAGGTCGGGATCTTCGGCGGACTGGCTTTGAGAACGACTGATGTCTTTGCGCATTGCCCGGGAGAAGTCGCGAAGCTGTACCAGCGCGCCGTATTCCCAGTTGGGCATGTTATCCAGCCAGACTCCCGGCGGGAAAATATCGTTGGAAATATAGCCCCCAGGCTTGTCGAGAAGCGTTTCAGCCACCCGGATCATGGTTACCGTGGTAGCAAAGCCAGTGACCGGCTCACGCTGCATCTCGCTGGCAACCGCCCGGGTGTGCTCACGAACCGAGAATATCTCCGGCTCACTGCTCCAGATCATCCCAAGTACAATTGCAACCAGCAGATAAACAACAAGAACAGCCAGGATGAACTTTCCGACCACCCCACCACCGCCGAAAAAATCCCGGAGGTCGTCTTTGCGATCACTGAAATACTGTCTGATGTTTCCTGGCATTGGCTGTTTTTCCCCTGTCTGTCCGTTGTTTCCGTCTGCGATCGTCAATTACCATGACGCAAAGGCAGGTTTTATGCAATTTGCGACGTCACTGCGAACGACCTCCCTGCCCCGCCTCAAACGGCCGCCCGAGATGGTACCCCATTGCGCCATCGATACCGATACCGCGCAGGGCCGAATATTCACTCTCGGCCTCTACGCCCGTGACGTACACCCGAACACCGCGGCTGTGTGCAATTGTGGTGACGGACTCAAGATAAAAACGATTGTCCTCGTGGCTGTCAATGTTGTGGATGAAGCTGCTGTCAATACGCAGTGCCTGGAATCTCAGATTCCTCAGGTAACTGAACGGCACGCCGCCAACCCCGAAACGGTCGACAATCACCGGCACCTGCAATCGATTCAGGGCACGCACCCAGAGCCCCACCTGAACACGGTGATGATGAATGGCCTGTTCGGAGATCCCGATCTGCAACCGCTGGCGCTCTGGGCCCGACGTCGCCAATTTCTCCAGAAGTTCCTGACGAAACTCGTCGCTGGCGACCGAGACCACCCCCAGGGCCATGGCCAGGCGTATCCCGGGCTGGGCCCGAAGCATCGACAGAGAGTGCTCCAGCACCCAGCGGTCAATATCAGGAATCATGCCAAAGCGTTCGGCCATGGGCACATAGATGCTCGCCTTGATCCATCCATCGGTCGTTTTCATCCGGGAGAACACCTGATGAAAAAGCACTTCACCGTCACCCTCGCGAACCATCGGCTGCAGCCAGAGCGACAACTGGTTATTCCTGATGGACTGTTCAATGATTGTGCGCCAGGTTTCACTATTGTAGTGCTCATGCCTCTCGGTATCAGCGGCATGGCAGGCGGACGATGCTTCTGCCTGGGCCTGGCGAAGGGCCTCATCGGCAGCTGCCATCAGGTCACGGACATTGCGATTCCCCGCAGCCTGGGCAATACCTGCATGGACCGAAACCTCCATCGGGGCTGACAGGTCACAGTAGATACCGTCAAGTTCCTCAACCAGATTGCGACTCCATATCAAGCCATCTGCCCGCGAAACACCGGGCAGAAACACACCGAATCCGGCGCCGGTTAACCGCCCCGCAAAGGAGTCGCTATGCTGACGGGTAAAGGAATCAATTGCAGCAGCAATGCGAACCAACAGGCGATCGGCCTCTTCACGGCCATAGGTCTGGTTGTACAGGACAAAATCCGCCAACTGGATCAGGAGTAGAACGCCGGGCGCTGCCCGCTCTTCGGACTCCACTTCCACCTTGAGCCGCTGTTCGAATGCCCTGCGGCTGGCAAGACCGGTCACGCTATCCTCGTTGTTGATCTTCCGCAGGTGCTGGATCAGCTTGGCCTGGCCCTCGAACAGCTGGCCAAGGTCGTCTGCCATCTGGTTCATGGCGTGAGTGACCTGGTTCAGTTCGCGGGTGGAGGTGATGTCTACCCGACGCCGGAAATCACGCCGACCGAGGGCTCGGGCCTGCCTTTCCACTGCCCTGAGTGGTCGCAGGAGGCGGGTAATAGTCCAGAACAGGCCGACCAGCCCAGCAGCGGCTATCAGTGTGGTGCCGGCGGCTGTGCGCACGGTGACCTTCCAGAGATCCTCGTAGGCGCGGCCAGGGTGACTCACCACCCGTACCTTGCCTAGCCGGCTCCAACCTCGCACTACTTCTGCCTCCCCCACAGGCAAGGGCAGGTCAGCCAGGGAAACAAACCAGTCCGGTACATCTATTTCTTTAAGTGATGCCTCCCTGCCGGCAATTTCCTCACCGTTGTTGTCAAGGTAAACCACAGACAGGTACCGGCCACTGTCGAATACCGCGTCAATCAGCGATGAGGCAGCCACCGGGTCGCGACCGTCAATGGCATTGGACAGGGACAGACCGATCGCGGTGGCACCATCCCGTGAGTGCCCGCGAAGCTGGTCTGTCATGTAATCCCGGAACCGGTCAAAGCTCACACTTATGGCGGCAACCAGAACCAACAGCAAGAGCCCCCCGGCAAACAGCAACAACAGGCTACGCAGGGTAATCACACCCCGCTGTCGGGGAAATTGAAGTGTTTTTTGCATCCGTGCCATAACTGGCAACCCCTGACTGAAGGAACGGTTACCGGGGAGCTGATGTGACCTGCACCGCATAGTTGACAAACATTTACATAGAGTCACCTACGCCGACAACAATAAACACTATAGACTCTCCAAAACGACTAATGTTGAAAATATCTGTCCGTGACGGAGATGTGCGGCAAGGAACGAAAAAAATACAGGCCGGAGCACAATGAACGACGAAAGCCAGAAAGACAAACTCAGGCAGCACTTCGCTCGCCGTGTCACCACCCAGGCGAGGGTTGTCCTGGATACATGGCAGAAGATCCACGAAGACGCAAGCCAATCCGCCGCATTCAGAAGTGATTTTGCCAGGGCTGCCGACAAGCTGGTCCGCTATGCCAGACGGTTCGAGATGGAAACCCATGCCGACTCCGGGCAAAAAGTGTTTGATCTGGTTGGCGAATGGCCCGAAGGCGAGGCTCTGCCAGACGGCCTCGACCGCAAACTGCAGGATGCCATTGAACAGCTCTCCCGATGCACCCTTCGGCGCACCGACCAGACAACCAGTGAGACGCCCCAGCAGTATCGACGCACCCCGGTTTACATTGCGCTGTCCAGCGAGGAAATGGCCAGCCGGCTTATTCGCCAACTGGAATTCTTCGGCTTCCGTGCATCAGCTTTCCATACGGCGGAGAAACTGATCGAAGCCTGCGCTCTGCACAAGCCCGAAACCATCCTGATGGACGTCAACTATGGTGGAGAACCGTTGAGTGGCATTGCCACGATTGAACGCCTGCAGGAACGTCACGATACGCCTATCCCGATCATTTTCATGAGTGATGAGGACGGCACCATTGAGACGCGACTGCGAGCCTCCCGCTGTGGTGGCGAGGAGTTTTTCTATCCGGCGGTAGACCCGGGCCAGTTGATCGAAAAAATCGAGACCTACACCCACGGCAATACGGTGGAACCCTACAAAGTGCTGGTTCTGGATGACTCCCGGGCCCAGGCAAAGTTCATGGAGACGGTGCTCAAAAAGGCCGGCATGACCGCTCACATCATCACCGACCCCATGCAGATCATTCATGCGCTGGAAGACTTTTCTCCGGAGATCATCATCCTCGATATGTACATGCCGGGTTGTACCGGCATGGAGATCGCCCGTGTAATCCGCCAGCAGGACCGCTTCCACAGCGTCCCCATTATCTATCTTTCTGCCGAGGAAGATGTCAGCAAGCAGCTCCACGCCATGAGCCTCGGGGGCGATGACTTCCTGACCAAACCTATCGATCCCAAACACCTGATTGCCACTATCCATAACCGTGGCAGGCGTGCCCGGTCGCTGCTGGCACTGATGATTCGTGACAGCCTGACTGGCCTGTTCAATCACACCCACACGCTGCATCTTCTGGACCAGGAGATTGTAAAGTGCCGACAGAAAGACCAGCCGCTCTGCTTCGCGATGATCGACATCGATTACTTCAAGAAAGTGAATGACACCTTTGGTCATCCTATCGGTGACCGCGTTCTGAGAAGCCTGTCCATGTTCCTCAAACAGCGACTGCGCAAGACCGACCACATAGGACGGTACGGGGGGGAGGAATTTGCCATCATCCTGCCGGATACCCGCGAAAGCGATGCCCGCAATGTGCTGAACGAAATCCGCGAGCGTTTCTCGGAACTACTGCAGCCTGCCGGCGACAGGGAATTCAACGTTACTTTCAGTTGCGGTGTTGCCGCCTGGAAGGGTGACACATCCCAGGCGTTGTGCGAGCGGGCAGACAGGGCACTCTACCGCTCCAAGGAGCAGGGCAGAAACTGTGTGACAGCGGCTGGCGACTGAGCTGTTCCGGCTCAGTCGTCACCTTCGACAGTGAGGAAAACGGCAGTCTGGTTCATTAGCTGGTAAGCCACCTCACCAAACGTAATGGGACCTGTCAGTTGTGCCGTTTTTCTTCCCTTCAGACCGGAATGCAGGTAGTTCAGGATACAGTTGCAACCAAACACCAGATTTCCGGAATGCCTGGGCATGGCGGCAATGAACTTGGCCGGGTAATCTGCAACCGGCCTCGCAAAACGGTAAGGAACACCCTCAAATACCGGCGCATAAAGATTCACCCTGCCTGCCGATTCATCTATCGACTGAATGCTCACATTGACCACCGCCCCACAGTAATCTGCCACCAGGGGCAGCTCGGGGCCAATTTCCTGAGCCGCTATGACTTCCGCCAGATTGCCAACCACACCATCCACGCGACACTCGCCCGGGGCGTCGCCAGTTGCGCCAAAGGTCAGCTCCGGCCCGAAGCCCGCCTCGAACAGATTGACCGTGTGCACCATGGCTGAACGACCTTCCGGTAAGCGCACGTGCAGCACCACCGCCTGGTCGGTATGAAGCTCCCCGCTGGAGCCATCGAGCACTGCAGCACTGCGATTTCCCAAGTCATCCAGGTGAACGCCGGAGACCCATCCGACAATAGGCTTGATGAACATATCAGGGAAATCGGGAGCGTGGTGGGCGTAGACTTCCAGCACTGGGCTTCCGGCAGGAAGGATTATGATCGAATACCCATTCTCCGGCGCATCCTCCAGCACATTCGCAAGGATCTCCACATCATAGCGGGCGACAGCGACGTCCATGGTATCCAGGCATTGCACGAACACCACATCCCTGCGGCACTGACCACCTTCCGACGTCATGAAATAGGGAGTGGTGCCACCGATCCACTGACCGCGGGGCAACTGTTTCAGGAGTGATTCATCACCGGCGATGGTCAGCCCCAGCCCCCGTTCGATCAGCACGGCGGCACTTTCCACGGACATCAAACCATTCCTTTTCTCGCCTTTCATGATTCTGCCCCCGCCGGGCCGCCGTGTCTCAATTCCAGTAGTTGGGAAATTTCGTGGGCGAGCTGTTTCTCATGCTTGATGAAGAATCGACGCACGGTGTTGACTCTCATGATTCTGGCGTCATTACTGGAAAGGGTGGGGAATTCCTGACGACACCGCGCCAGCAATAGTCGCAGACCCAGCAAACGGATATCTATGGACTCCTCTGATTCCAGCAATCGCAACCAGACCGGGTCGCCAGTTGGTGGAATCTGTCTCGACGAGGACGGCTCCATGCTCCTCTCGACCAGGTTTTCATCACCACCCCACTGACCTTCGCTGATGGCATGGCGTATCTGCCATGCCAGGTAGACGTCGATCTCCAACAGATTGCAGACCTGTCGATAACCCAGGCCAGCCTTGAGGCACTCAACGACTCGCTGTGCCAGACCATGGGTAAAGTCTCTGTCTACCTCCCCCAGAAAAGGCGAGTTCTGCCGCTGTGCCTGATCATCCGGCAATGTCGCGTGAACAAACGTCTTGAAAGCGCCGATATTGGCATGCCGCCAGCGCATTTTAGGGCGCACGAACGTGGGCCGGCCGAACCACGATTTGCCGGCCACCAGGTAGGCATGAAGTTCCCTGGTCTCCACGTCGACCTTCACCCGGTCAACGCTCCATGGTTCTTCCAGTTGCAGTAATTTTCGGCAGATCTCGGTATCTCGCATGATTCCTCCCTGGACTCGCAGACTTCTGAGATCATCAGTCTCTGCCGGATCGACGGCCACGGACAGACCACCATCGCGTTGATCCGATTAAACTTAGGGAGTAAATCCGGGGTACCGGGCTGGTATGAGAGCAACTTTGTTCGCATACGGCAAAAACCGAACATGAAACCAACGTCTTATAGCGCTCCTTCTCGTCGTTCACGACAATAGCCACGTAATCGGCAAAAATCGCGCGGGTATCGCCAGGATACTTTTTGACACACGGCAGAATGTCAAAAAGTGTTGATCTGAAGGCCTCAAGCACGCACCATTGGGTGAAAATGTCGCTAAAGTCGGCGATCCTGTAGACAAGTCAGCAAGGCAGATACAATCATGGCGACCATCCTCGTCCTGCATGGACCCAACCTGAACATGCTCGGAACCCGCGAGCCAGAGGTCTATGGCCATGAGACGCTGGCTGACATTGACGAGCGATTGCACCGGAAAGCCGCCGAAGGTGGTCATCACCTGCTACATTTACAGTCAAACGCGGAATATGAACTGATTGAGCGGATACATGAAGCCAGATCAGAAGGGGTGGATTTCATCATTATCAACCCGGCGGCATTCACCCACACCAGTATTGCACTACGGGATGCCATGCTGGCATCGGGCATTCCGTGTATTGAAGTACATCTTTCCAACGTGCATGCGCGGGAAGCTTTCCGCCATCACTCTTATTTTTCTGATATCGCCGAAGGCGTTATCTGCGGGCTGGGCAGCATAGGGTACGACCTTGCACTCGAAGCCGCCCTGCAACGAATTCATCGATAGAACTGATTAAACGGGATCGGACTGACTATGGACATTCGCAAGATCAAGAAACTTATCGAGCTGCTGGAGGAATCCGACGTCGAGGAGCTGGAGATTCACGAAGGTGATGACTCGGTGCGCATTTCCCGCCGTCGAGAGCAACTGGCCGCACCGCAGTATATGGCCCAGTACCCCGCACCGGCACACCAGCCAGCGCCATCCTCACAGCCAGCTGCGCCGGCCGCCGATGAACCCGCCAAGCCAGCAGAGCCTTCGGGGCATGCCGTGAAGTCGCCGATGGTGGGTACTTTCTACCGTTCGCCCTCACCAACTGCCAAGGCCTTCGTAGAAGTGGGGCAGTCAGTAAAAGCTGGTGATGTGGTTTGTATCGTGGAAGCCATGAAGATGATGAACCAGATCGAGGCGGACAAGAGCGGCACCATCACCGAGATCCTGGTAGAGAACGGGCAGCCGGTCGAATTCGACCAGCCACTGATCATCATTTCCTGAACCCGGTGATATCCTCATGGCTATGTTAGAAAAAGTTCTGATCGCAAATCGCGGCGAGATCGCCCTGCGCATCCTGCGTGCCTGCAAGGAGCTGGGAATCAAAACCGTGGCCGTCCATTCGCAGGTTGACCGCGACCTCATGCACGTGCGCCTGGCGGATGAGTCTGTCTGCATTGGTCCCAATAGTGCCGCTGACAGCTACCTGAACATCCCCACGATTATCAGTGCGGCAGAAGTGACGGATTCCGTCGGTATTCATCCGGGTTACGGCTTCCTGGCCGAGAACGCGGATTTTGCCGAGCAGGTGGAGAAAAGTGGATTTCGCTTCATCGGCCCCAGGGCTGAAACCATTCGCCTGATGGGGAACAAGGTCTCGGCCATCAACTCCATGATAGAAGCCGGTGTTCCCACCGTTCCTGGTTCCGATGGACCGCTGACGGACGATGACCAGCGCACCCTGGAAGTCGCCAGAAGAATCGGCTACCCCGTGATCATCAAGGCAGCATCCGGTGGTGGCGGTCGCGGCATGCAGGTTGTCCATTCCGAAGCAGCCCTGCTGAAAAGTGTGCAGATCACCCAGAGCGAAGCCAAGAACACCTTTGGCGATGCCACAGTGTATCTGGAGAAATACCTGGAACGGCCCCGGCATGTTGAAGTTCAGGTGCTGGCCGACACCCATGGCAACGTGATTCACCTGGGCGACCGGGACTGTTCCATGCAGCGTCGACACCAGAAAGTACTGGAGGAAGCGCCAGCACCGAACATTGATCCCGAAGCCCGGGAAGTGACCCTGAAGGCCTGCGTCGATGCCTGTAAAAAAATTGGCTATGTAGGGGCCGGCACGTTCGAGTTCCTTTACCAGGATGGCGCCTTCTACTTTATCGAGATGAACACCCGTGTACAGGTGGAGCATCCGGTGTCGGAGATGGTGACGGGCGTGGACATCGTGCGCGAGCAGTTGCGGATTGCCAGCGGCCTGCCGCTGCAATACACCCAGGACGAGATCAAGATCTCCGGACACGCCCTGGAATGCCGCATCAACGCCGAAGACCCGCAAACCTTTGTGCCAAGTCCGGGTAAGGTCAAGCATTTCCATGCCCCTGGCGGCAACGGCATACGGGTAGACTCGCATCTTTACAGCGGTTACACCGTGCCCCCCTTCTACGACTCCATGGTGGCCAAACTGATCACCTGGGGCGACGACCGGGAGATTGCTCGCCGCCGCATGAAGAATGCGCTGGACGAGCTGGTGGTTGAAGGCATCAAAACCAATCAGGCGCTGCACAGGAAACTGGTACGCGATGGCGGCTTTAAACAGGTAGACTTCACTATTCATTATCTGGAGAAACTGATACGGGACTGACCCGTACAGTCAATTTGTCTACCTGACAGGACACCAACATGCCCTGGATACAACTACAGATCCCGGCTGATCCCGACAATGCGGACCAGCTTGAGGATCTGCTTATGGAAATGGGCGCCGAAGCCGTCTCCATGGAAGATGCCGCTGACCAGCCGCTGTATGAGCCCGACCCGGGCACAACGCCACTATGGCACCAGACCAGCGTAACCGGACTGTTCGGCGCGGAGCGGGATATTGAAGAGCTTTGTGCTGCGGTCAAGGACGCCTGGCACCAGCAGACACAGCAGTCCCTGCCGGACATCGACGTTACCCTGGTGGAAGACAAGGATTGGGAACGGGAATGGATGGACGACTTCAAGCCGCTCCGCTTTGGCGAGAGGCTCTGGATCGTACCCAGCTGGCACGATGCACCGGACCCGCAAGCAGCCAACCTGCTGCTGGATCCGGGGCTGGCGTTTGGCACCGGCACCCATCCCACTACCGCACTGTGCCTGGAGTGGCTGGATGGGCATGATGTGTCATCGCGACAGGTGATTGATTACGGGTGTGGCTCCGGCATTCTCGGCCTTGCCGCCCTGCTGCTGGGCGCTGATCACGTCATCGGCATTGACACAGACCCCCAGGCCCTGGAGGCCAGCCGTGAGAACGCTCGACGCAACCGGGTGGAGGAAGAGCGACTTGATCTTTTCCTGCCTGCCGATGAACCGGACACCATGGCTGACATCATGCTGGCGAACATTCTCGCCCAGCCCCTGATCAGCCTCGCGCCCCGGCTGGCTGCAAAGGTGAAACCGGGCGGTGACATTGTGTTGTCCGGCATACTCTCCAATCAGGCCCGGGAGGTAATGGCAGCCTACGAGCCCTGGTTTATCATGGATGAACCGGAGCAACGTGAAGAGTGGATACGACTCACAGGACGGCGCAATGACAGGTGACGGAAACCGCTGAACCGACTAAACTCCGTGACTCGTAGTCGACGTCGCTTACAGGAACGAAGCATGACCCAGAGCAGCCTGCAGACACGATGCCCGAAGTGCGAAACCCGCTTCCGGGTGACAGACGCCCAGCTTGGCGTAGCCGGGGGTAAAGTGCGCTGCGGCAACTGCATGGCAGTGTTCAACGCGGTCGAACACCAGGTCAGAGGTAGCACTTCGTCCGACAAGAGCCAGCCCTCCACCCCAACACCGGAAAAGCAGGACAAGCCGGCTGACCAGAATTTCACCTCGGACGACGATCTGATCTTTGCGGACAACCCCGAAGAAGATGCCGCTGAAGGCCCCTATGCCGGTACCAGACTGACCTTCTCTGAGGACGAACTGAGCGACAGCTTCCGCACCATTGAGGAACGCGGGAGCGGCAGCTTCGACGCCGAAGATGACGAGAATCACGAAAAAATAGACGAAAGCTGGGCAGAAGCAATACTGTCCGAAGACGAGCCGTCACGCAAACCGGCTCACTCGACACAGGAAACCGGGGAACCGCCCAAACCACACGGATCCGAGGCGGAAACGGAGCCACCACTTTCTGCCGGGCACACCGAAGAGGAAACACCGCAGCAGCCCGCCAAGGCATCACCAGCGGAGCGGGAGGACCTGACGCACGGGCCCACAGAACATTCGGATGAATTCTATATTGACCAGCCCCCATCATCCTCGTTCGACTACGATACCGGCCCGGTATCCGACAGCGAGCCCATGGTTGCCAGTTCACCCTACAACAATCTCCGCAGGGAGCCTGTCTCTGTTGCCGGCAATGGAGGGGGGCGTCTGAGAACCGCCCTGTGGACCCTGGTGGTACTGGCATTGGTTGGTGTTCTGGTGGCCCAGGTCATCTGGTTCCAGTTTGACCGACTGTCCTCCATACCAGAGCTGCGCCCCTTCTATGAGAAAGGTTGCGAAATCGTGGGTTGCGATTTGCAGCCACTGGTGGACGTAGACGCCATCCAGAGCCGCAAACTGGTGGTAAGAACAAATCCCGAGAACCGCAGTCAATTGGTTGTCGACGCTGTCATCATCAACCGTGCGGCATTTGAGCAACCATTCCCGGCCATAGCGCTGACCTTCTCCAACCTGAACGGTGACGTGGTCGCCCAGAGCATCTTCACACCGGACGAATATCTTTCCGGGGAAGGCAGGGAAATGGAGGCCATGCCTACGGACACTCCGGTCAGGATCGCCATCAATATACGGGACCCGGGCAGAGATGCCGTGAACTACAATATCGCCTTCCGCGCCAATCAGGAGTAAGCAAGCCCTCACTTGCAAAACAGTGGGGACCGCCATCGAATTGCCTGAAAGTCAACCAGACAGAACGAAAAATAATCAACTTTTTCATGGCCTCGCCCCTTCAATAGCATCTCTCCCGGCGGTATCATTACCGCCCTTCGGATCAGAATCGGTTACTTATTGAGCAACCGTTCACATCCGGCGTTCGCTTAACCCGCTGTGACTCGGACTCAGATCATGCTGCCAACGGCAAACATCGGGCCGTACACCCTGCCCAATCCATTGATCGTTGCACCCATGGCTGGTGTGACTGATCGCCCCTTCCGGCTTCTCTGCCGGCGCATGGGTGCAGGGCTGGCAGTATCGGAAATGGTCATTGCGGACAGCAAGCTCTGGCACACCCGCAAGTCACAAACCCGGATGAACCATGAGGGGGAACCGGAACCCAGGTCAGTGCAGATCGCCGGCGGTGATCCGGACATGCTGGCCAACGCTGCCAGGTTGAACGCCGAATTTGGCGCCCAGATCATCGACATAAACATGGGCTGCCCGGCCAAAAAGGTCTGCAACAAGGCCGCCGGCTCGGCTCTGATGAAAGATGAAGCACTGGTACGGGAGATCCTGGAAGCTGTTGTGGCTGCCGTGGACATACCGGTAACGCTCAAAATGCGCACCGGGTGGGACCGCGAACACCGGAACGCACCGCTGATTGCCCGTATGGCGGAAGACGCCGGCATACAGGCTCTTGCCGTCCATGGCCGCACCCGCGCTGACGCTTACAGGGGCGAAGCGGAGTACGACACCATTGCCGAGGTGAAGTCACGGGTTGGCATTCCCGTGTTTGCGAACGGCGATATCACTTCGCCAGAGCAGGCAAAACATGTGCTGCACCACACCGGGGCGGACGGCCTGCTGATTGGTCGCGGTGCCCAGGGCCGGCCCTGGATATTCCGGGAAATCCTGCATTTCCTGGAAACCGGCAGGCATCTGCCGGCACCACCGGTCGACGAGGTGGAACAGGTGCTCAGCGAACACCTGAGCGCCCTGCACGCCTTCTATGGCGAAACCATGGGCGTGCGTATTGCCAGAAAACATGTGGGCTGGTATCTGCAGTCCCACGATCAGGACAAACGATTCCGCAAACGCTTCAACGCCATTGATTGCGCGCTGGAGCAGAAAGACAGCATTCAACAGTACTTTGCAGGCTTACGAAATGGAGAGGTATTCGCAGCATGACCGCTGAGACTTTGGCTAAAGACAACCTGACTCAACCCGCCAACGATGATATCCATCAGTTGCAGACAGTGAATAGCAGTGGCAACACCGTTACCCTGCGCGATAGCGTGGAAGTTGCTCTGAAAAACTATTTCGCCCAGCTTGATGGCGCCCCCGTAACCGAGGTTTACCAGTTGGTATTGTCGGAAGTGGAAGCGCCACTGCTGGAGCAGGTGATGAAGTACACACGCAACAACCAGACCAAGGCGTCGACGATGCTGGGCCTGAACCGAGGCACACTGCGCAAGAAACTCAAGCAGTACGGTCTGCTATAATCCAGCTACCCGGTTGAAACGAGGGCCTCCCGGACAACATTCGCGAGGCCTTCATTCGTTCATATCCAGCAGAAATAAGTGACCCATGGCAAATCAGGCTAATACCTCCGTTCGTCGCGCGCTGATCAGCGTGTCCGATAAAACCGGTATCGTGGAATTCGGCCGTGCGCTGACTGAACGCGGTATCGAATTGCTCTCCACCGGCGGCACCTTCCGGCTCCTGCAAGAAAACCAGGTACCGGTGACCGAGGTGAGTGACCACACCGGTTTCCCCGAAATGATGGATGGCCGCGTAAAAACCCTGCACCCGAAAATTCACGGCGGTATTCTGGGGCGACGCGGCACTGACGACGAAGTAATGGCAGAGCACGGCATTACTCCGATCGACATGGTGATTGTGAACCTCTACCCCTTCGAGGAGGCCGTCGCCAAACCGGACTGCGACCTGGCCACAGCCATCGAGAACATTGATATTGGCGGGCCGACCATGGTTCGCGCTGCCGCCAAGAACCACGACGACGTCGCCATTGTGGTAAATGCTTCTGACTACAGCCGGGTATTGAAGGAACTGGAGGCCAACGATGGCCAGCTCAGCTACAGGACCCGTTTTGACCTTGCCGTAAAGGCCTTTGAACACACTGCCGGTTACGACGGCGCAATCGCCAACTACCTCGGTGGCCGTACCGCAGACAACGACAACGCCGATTTCCCCCGTACCTTCAATGCCCAGTTCGTCAAGGTTCAGGATATGCGCTACGGCGAGAACCCGCACCAGCGGGCTGCCTTCTACACCGAGCGCAATCCGCGGGAAGCCTGTATTGCTACCGCCAAACAGTTACAGGGCAAGGAACTGTCCTACAACAACGTCGCGGATACTGACGCCGCGCTGGAGTGCGTAAAGCCTTTCGCCGACCCGGCCTGCGTTATCGTCAAACACGCGAACCCCTGTGGCGTGGCCATTGGCGCAGACATCCAGCAGGCCTATGACCTGGCGTTCGCCACTGATCCGACCTCCGCATTTGGCGGCATCATCGCCTTCAACCGCGAGCTGGATGCTGACACCGCAAAGGCCATCATCGACCGTCAGTTTGTGGAAGTGATTATCGCTCCCACCATCGCGCCGGAAGCGGTGAAACTGGTGGCCACCAAGAAGAACGTACGCCTGCTGGCCTGCGGCGAGTTTGATGGCGAGCGCGCCAGATCCATGGATTACAAGCGCGTCACCGGCGGCCTTCTGGTTCAGGATCGTGACCTGGGCATGGTGGCCATGGAAGACGTCAAGGTTGTCACCGAGCGCCAGCCGTCCGAGCAGGAACTGAACGACCTGCTGTTTGCCTGGGAAGTGGCCAAATACGTCAAATCCAACGCCATCGTCTACGCTAAGGCCGGTCGTACCATTGGCGTGGGCGCAGGCCAGATGAGCCGGGTATACAGTGCAAAAATCGCCGGTATCAAGGCCGCTGACGAGGGTCTTGAAGTGAAGGGGTCGGTAATGGCTTCCGATGCGTTTTTCCCGTTCCGGGACGGCATCGATGCTGCCGCTGAGGCTGGCATAACCGCCGTTATCCAGCCGGGTGGTTCCATGCGCGACCAGGAAGTTATCGACGCCGCCAACGAGCATGGTATTGCCATGGTGTTTACCGGAATGCGTCATTTCAGGCATTGATTCGGAGTAGGCCCAGTGTCGGATTACGCCAGCGGCTAATCCGACCTACTGTAGCTTAAGAATTGGACCGTAGGTCGGATTAGCCGCAGGCGTAATCCGACAACCAGGAATATAACTATGAACATTCTAGTAATAGGCTCCGGCGGCCGCGAACACGCCCTCGCCTGGAAAGCCGCACAGTCCCCTGAGGCTGATCGGGTCTTCGTGGCCCCGGGCAATGCCGGTACCGCCCGCGAGCCGGGCCTGGAAAACGTCAACATCGACGTCATGGACCTCAACGGTCTGGCAGACTTTGCCGCTGCCAACAACGTGGGCCTGACCATTGTCGGGCCCGAAGCGCCACTGGTTGCCGGCATTGTCGATCTGTTTGAAGAACGTGGCCTGCGGGTATTCGGCCCCAGTGCCGGCGCCGCCCAACTGGAAGGATCCAAAGCCTTTACCAAGGACTTTCTCGAGCGCCAGAAGATTCCAACAGCCGCCTACGGCAACTTCACCGATGTCGACCAGGCGCTGGCCTACGTGCGCAAGCAGGGTGCGCCCATTGTCGTAAAAGCCGATGGCCTGGCTGCAGGCAAGGGCGTCATCGTTGCAATGACCCTCCAGGAAGCAGAAGACGCGATCCGCGATATGCTGGCGGGCAACGCCTTTGGCGACGCGGGCAGCCGCGTGGTTGTCGAGGAGTTTCTTGAAGGCGAGGAAGCCAGTTTCATCGTCATGGTGGACGGCGAGCACGTGCTACCCATGGCCACCTCCCAGGACCACAAACGTGTGGGCGACGGCGATACCGGCCCCAACACCGGAGGTATGGGCGCCTACTCACCAGCCCCGGTGGTCACACCCGATGTCCACAAGCGCATCATGGACGAGGTGATTTATCCGACCGTTCGTGGCATGGCGGCAGAGGGCCATCCCTACAAGGGCTTCCTCTACGCCGGCCTGATGATTGACAGCTCCGGCGCCCCCAAGGTAATTGAGTTCAATTGCCGCTTCGGTGACCCGGAAACCCAGCCCATCATGCTCCGCATGAAGTCGGACCTGGTCGAACTCTGCGGTGCGGCAATTGATGGCAAACTTGACCAGTGCAGCTCGGACTGGGACGACCGCCCTGCCGTAGGTATTGTGCTGGCAGCAGGCGGCTACCCCGGCAGTTACAACAAAGGGGATGTTATTACCGGGTTGCCTGAGGCGGAAGCGGAAATAGACGGTGAGAAAGTGTTCCATGCGGGAACCCGGCTCAACGGCGAGAAGGTCCTTACCAATGGTGGCCGCGTGCTATGCGCCACTGCGCTCGGGCAGACCGTTACGGAAGCCCAGCAGCGTGCTTACGAGGTTGCTGGAAGAATCCAGTGGGAGGGTGTCTTCTACCGTAAGGACATCGCTTACCGGGCCATTGCCCGGGAAGACTCAGCCAGTGACTGATGTTGTATTATCACTAATAAGCCCGGTTACTTGCCGGGCTTATTAGTGATTGATACCCGGGGCGCCTCAGGAAATCAGGATGCGCTCAAGCGCCCCGCGAATATTTTGAGGAATCGCAACTGCGCGATTCTGTTCACGGTCAACAAACACGTGGACAACCTGACCAAGCGCAGCCGGCTCCGCGTCACCACTCCTGAACAGGCCCAGCTCGTAGGTCACTGAGCTGTTTCCAATCCTGACCACCCTGAGCCCAGCTTCCAGTGTATCCGGATACGCCACCGGTTTCTTGAACTGGCAGTTGGAGCTGACCACGTATCCAACCACTTGAGAATCATTGATATCGAGCCCGCCCACCTCGATCAGGTAGCGGTTGATGGTGGTGTCAAAGTAGGAGTAGTAGGTCACGTTATTCACATGGCCGTAGATATCATTATCCATCCACCGGGTTGTGATGGGGTACAGCACATCGAACTCACCTCGTTCCACAGATTTCTCCACTTACCGGTTTTATTTCATACCACCAAGGCACAGATATTTCAGCTCAATAAACTCATCGAGTCCGTAATGCGAACCTTCGCGTCCGAGCCCGCTCTCCTTAACGCCTCCAAACGGCGCCGCCTCGGTCGAGATAATGCCCTCATTGATACCTACCATCCCCGATTCCAATGCCTCCGCCACATACCAGATACGCTTGATATTATTGCTGTAGAAATAGGCCGCAAGCCCGAATTCAGAGTCATTGGCCATTGCAATGACTTCGTCCTCGGTTTCAAAGCGGAACAGCGGTGCGACGGGCCCAAAGGTTTCCTCCCTGGCAACCAGCATATCCTGGGTTACATCGGTGAGAATGGTCGGTTCAAAAAAGGTGCCACCCAGTTCATGATGCTTGCCGCCAAGGGCAATGCTGGCGCCCCTGGAAGTGGCGTCTTCAATGTGCCTCTGGACTTTCTCCAGCGCGGCCCGGTTGATTAATGGGCCTTGCTGAGCCTCGACGTCCAGGCCGGCACCGACAACCAGCCTGCTGACCGCTGCTTTCAATTTCTCGACAAAAGCGTCATACACACCAGACTGGACATACACCCGGTTTGCACAGACACAGGTCTGCCCGGTGTTGCGATATTTCGATGCCATCAGACCCGTAACGGCAGCGTCCAGATCGGCATCGTCAAACACAATGAACGGCGCGTTGCCCCCCAGTTCCAGGCTGACCTTCTTCACCGTGTCACTGGCCTGGCGCATCAGCAACTTACCGACAGGGGTTGAACCGGTGAAGGATACCTTGCGCACCACCGGGTTAGCCGTGAGTTCTCCACCAACCTCCGCTGCATGCCCTTTACTTGCAGTGATGATATTGATCAGTCCGGCAGGCACACCAGCCTGTTCTGCCAGGAAGGTGATCGCAAGTGCTGACAACGGGGTATCCTCCGCTGGTTTGACCACAACCGGACAACCCGCCGCAAGGGCCGGTGCTACTTTGCGGGTAATCATCGCGATCGGGAAGTTCCATGGCGTAATGGCGGCCACGACACCAATCGGCTGCTTGATCACGATAATGCGCTTGTCCCTGCCATGCCCGGGGATGACATCGCCATAAGCGCGCTTTGCCTCCTCGGCGAACCACTCAATAAAACTGGCACCGTAGGCGACCTCGCCTCTGGATTCAGTAAGTGGTTTGCCCTGTTCTGCGGTCATCAGACGGGCAAGATCTTCCTGATGCGCCATCACCAGGTTGAACCACTTGCGAAGAATATTGGCCCGTTCCTTGGCCACAGTTGAGCACCAGGCCGGCCAGGCGGTCGCTGCGGCGTCAATAGCCTGACGGGTATCGTCGCCCCCCATATCAGGAACGTTTGCAAGGCGCTCGCCGTTGGCCGGGTTCACGACAGCAAACGTCTGGCCGGACCTGGCCGGAACCCATTGACCGTTGATGAACCCCTGCTCCCGCAGAAGTTCCGGTTTTGTCAGATTTACGGACATACTGTGCCTCTGTTTAACAGGTGGGAGTTGTCCTGGTTTCCGGGTGCCCTAATCAAACAACACAACCTGACGAACGGCTTTACCCGAGGCCAGTTTTTCAAAACCGTCATTGATCTCATCCAGTGTCAGGGTATCGCTGAGCAATCTGTCCACCGGCAACTTTCCCTGGCGAAACAGTGTGACATAACGGGCCAGGTCACGTACGGGCACACAGCTGCCCACATAGCTCCCCTTGAGGGTGCGTTCCTCCGCTACCAGGCTGACCTGCTGGATAGACACTTTCTTTTCGGGATGGGCAAGGCCACCGGTGACGGTGGTTCCGCCACGGCGGGTGATCTGGTAGGCGAACTCCAGCGCCTTTTCAGACCCGGCCATTTCAATGGCACAATCGACGCCGCCGTTCGTCAATGCCTTGATCTTATCGACACACCCTTCTTCCCCGGAATTAAAGGCGTGGGTTGCACCCAGCTCTTTGGCCAACGCCAGCTTGCTGTCATCCAGATCAATGGCAATCACCTCGCCGGCGCCGGCCACCAGTGCGCCCAGCACGCTGTTCAGGCCGACGCCACCGAGGCCGATGACAGCAACCGTCTGGCCGGCCTTGATGTCTGCGGAATTGATTGCCGCCCCTACACCGGTGAGTACGGCGCAACCGAAAAGGGCCGCGTGGTGCAGTGGCAGATCAGCATCAATCTTGACCAGCGAATCCCGGGACACGACCGCGTGGTCCGCAAAGGCAGACACCCCCAGGTGGTGGTTTACCGAAGTGCCGTCCGCACGGTGTAGCCGGTGCTCACCACTGACCAGAGTGCCCGCGTTATTGGTTTTTGCCGCTGGTTCACACAGGGCCGGACGCCCCTCCGCACAGGGTGCGCAGTGTCCACAACTGGGCACAAACACGGCAACCACATGATCGCCTGCCTTCAGGTCGCGGACGCCATTGCCAACTTTTTTTACGATGCCGGCCGCCTCGTGGCCGAGTGCCATGGGCACAGGCCGGGGGCGGTTGCCGTCAATAACGGAAAGATCAGAGTGGCACAGGCCGGCCGCCTTGATCTGGACCAGCACCTCGTTGTCGCCAGGGGGAGACAACTCCAGTTCCTCAATCGCCAGGGGCCTGGTGTCCTGGTACGGGCGTTCCGCTCCAATGGTTTGCAAAACTGCGGCTCGAATTTTCATGGCGTATTTCCTCAGTCGATTTCTGTTCTATGGTCATGCCAACGACGCAGACGGATCCTTGCGCCCAGCAGATACGGATCCGCGCTCAATGCGCCAGGTGGCATCCACCAGATCGGCAGAGTGGCTGTCATCGGATTCCGCAATCAGAACCGTCAGGCCCTCCGCTCGCAGGTCGGCAATGACTTCCGATAAACGTCGGGCTAATACCGGCGCGACACCTTCAAACGGCTCATCCAGCAGTATCAGTTCCCTTCCCGGAATCAGCGCCCGGCCCAGGGCCACCAGCTTCTGCTGGCCGCCGGACAACTGCAGCGCCTTGCGCTCACCGAAGTCGGCAATTTCCGGCATCAGGGAATAAACCCATTTCAGTCGCTCCTCACCATCCTTGATGTTATTGGCCCAGGCCGGCATGAGCATGTTCTCCGACACAGTCAGGTCCGGTATCAGCCTGCGGTCCTCCGGCATGTAACTGATGCGCAGATTGGCCCGTCGGTGGGACGGCAGTTTGCTGATGTCCTGGCCCTTGAAAGCAATGGATCCCCGGGTCGCAGACAGAAGGCCCATAATGGCACGGATCAGCGTGGTCTTGCCGGCGCCGTTGTGGCCGATCAGACCTGCCATCTGGCCCTGCGGAATGCTCAGATTAATGTCCCGCAGAATACTGATACCTTCAATGGAAACGTCGAGATTAGCAATTTCAAGGCTCATTTCAGGCGCCTCCTTCGGTTTTAGGCGTCTTCGGCTTGCCGGTCACCAGTTCCTGGACCTTCTCATCCGCCAGCACTTCGTCCACCGGGCCGTCCTTGATCACAATACCACTGGCAAAGGCCAGTACCCGCGTAACGTATCGCTGAACAATTTCCATGTCATGCTCAACGAACAATACCGTCAGGCCCCGCTGGCGAACCGCCTCCATCACCGTGTCCATCAGGGTGTATTTCTCTTCCATGCTGACACCGCTGGTGGGCTCATCCAGCAGTAACATCCGAGGACTGCCCAGCATGGCAATGGCAATGTCCAGCAGCTTGCGTGCCCCCTGAGGCATGGCGGTAACCATTTCATTACGGTACTGGGCGATGTTCATCTGTGCCAGAATTTCTTCAGCCGCTTCCAGCCGCTTTGTCGTGTGCACCGGCCGAATCATCTGGAACTGTTGATGGTCAGCCGCCGCCAGGGCGATGGCCAGGTTGTCGATCACCGGAAGTTCCAGAAACAATTGCGGAATCTGGAAGGACCGGGTCAATCCCTTTCTCATCAGCTTGCGTGGTCCGAGGCCCTTTATGGGTTTACCCCCGAATTCAATGGTGCCGCTGGACGAGGCCAGGTAGCCGGTCACCATATTGATAAAGGTGGTCTTCCCGGCGCCGTTAGCCCCGATTACCCCGACAATTTCACCTTCGGTGATGGTTACATTGATGTCTTCTGCGGCTGTCACCGCGCCAAAATAACGGGACAATCCGGTGGTTTTCAGAATCTCGGTCATGAGGCCACCCTTTTCTTGCGGGTAAACAGACTCCAGATCCCCTTCGGCAGGAAGAGAATGATCAGCAGCAGCACGATACCCAGGATCATTTGCCAGGCATTGGGTGCCAGTTCAATGGCGTAGGTCCGTACCAGCGTGAAAATCAATGCTGCGATGAAGGGCGCTGCCACGTGCCCGGTACCGCCAAGGATGGCGATGAATACAAACTCACCTGATACGGTCCAGTAGGCCATGGTCGGGTCCACATGGCCGGCAGCCAATGCGGTCAGTGAGCCGCCAATGGAACCGACGGCGGCCGCGATCACATAGTTGATATAGAGCACCTGTTTGCGGGATATCCCCATGTACTCTACCCGTACCTCATTTTCCCGGATTGCCTCACAGGCCAGGCCGATGCTCGAGCGGAAGTAACGATTGAGAAACAGGGCCACCCCCAGCGCCAGCGCAAGCGCCATCAGCAATGCGATCCTGGAACTGCTCTCGCCCGAACCGGGCAGGAATCCCAGAATAGTCCAGTCCACCACGCCGAAGCCGTCCGTGCTTCCGAGCCCATGGCTTTTCACCAGAACCCCATAGAGAATCATCGAAAAAGCCAGGGACAACATCGCAAAGAATATTTCCCGATATCGCGTAACAAGCAGCCCCAGAATCATGGCAACGCCAACCGTTACCGCAACGCCAAGAACAATCAACAGCAAGGCATCCGTTATGCCAAAAAAACGGCCACCCAGGCCCACTGCGTAGCCGCCAAGGCAATAGAACAGCCCCTGGCCGAACGACACCAGGCCCGCCCGCATAAGCATCACCACCCCCATCACCACCAGTGCGGTGGAAATAGCCAGAGTAGTGGTAAAGATAAGCCAGTTCGGAGCCACCAGGGAGAGCAGGGCAAGGGCCACAGCGACACCGATCAGGGAGACTTCAGTTTTTTCCAGGGTCATCAGATTTTCCTCGCAATCACCTGGCCAAACAGGCCATTGGGTCGGAAGATCAGCACCGTCGCCATCACAGCGTAAATGATGAACAGCTCCAACTCGGGCATAGTGTGAATAGACGTCGCTCGCGCCAGGCCAACAATGACAGCACCCACTGCCGCGCCTGTGATGCTGCCCAGGCCTCCGGTCACCACAACTGCAAAGGCCATTACGATGACCTCGACCCCGAGCCCGGGCACAACGGAGATGATTGGGGCGGTAATACCACCGGCGATAGCGCCGAGGGTTGCACCAATCATGAAGGTGATGGTGAACATGCGGCGCACGTTAACGCCCATGGCCTCGGATACTTCCCGATCGTGGATAATAGAGCGCAGGATTTTGCCCACCTTGGTACGCTCGAGCCAGAACCACAGTCCTACGCCGATCACCAAAGAAACCGCCAGCACCATCAGGTCATAGCCCGATACCGTCAGTACGTCGATGTTGATGCGCCCCATCGCTGCATAGGGTTGATAGGCAGAATAGGGGGTCGTGCCCCAGATCAGCTTTATGACGTCTTCGAGGATTAGCAGTACGGCGAATGTGACGATCAGCATCAGCACCTCATCGCGACCATACATAAGCCGCAGCAGGCCCCTTTCGATCACCAGCCCGGTCAGTGCACCGACCATTATTGCAGAGGCTGCAATGATGACAAAAGCCATGATCAGCTGGTCTCCGCCGCCGGCGTAATACCAGCCCAGCGCCGAAGCAGCAGCATAGGCCCCGAGGGCATAAAGGCTGCCGTGAGCCATGTTGAGAATTCGCATAACGCCATAGATGACCGTTAAACCTGCCGCAACCAGAAACAACCAGGACGCGTAGATGAAACCGTCGATCAGTATTGCCCAGACCGTTAACATCAGTGTTTACTCCTGCTATCGGACCGCCGTCAGCCTCGCGGCCGACGGCGGTTGATCAATGGATCAGTTACAGTCGACTCCCGGGAAGCCTTCCTTGATCCATTGCTGGGCGTTGTACCCATCCGGAGCAGACACGCACTCACCCGGGTAAGACCGGACGTTGCGCAGCTCAGCCTCGCCATCTTCAAAATGGTATTCGCCATACGACATGGGCTGCAGGGCCTGGTGGCCACCAGCCAGGGCCATGCGTACGGTGCCGCTAACGGATTCGAACTCGGCGCCTTTCAGCGCTTCTGCCAGTTGCTCTGAACTGGGCACGCCATCGGTGCCGGAGTTATCAGCAGCGAATTTCAGGGCCAGGACAGCCTGAGCCGCCTTGGAGGCAGGATAGCTTGGAGGTGTGCCATGCTCGGCGATATAGGCTTCGGTAAACCATTCGCTCAGGTCATTTTCCGGCATGAAACCACCGAAGGGCCCGCGCCCACCCAGAATGGTGCCGTTGGGTGCCTGGCCGTCAAAACGGTGCAGGCCGGATTCACCGGTGGTCAGAATCGCGGTTGCCTGCGACAGCAGACCACGGACGTTTGCCTGGGCGGTGAAAGACTCCATATCGCCGCCCCACATGGAAGAGTGAACAATATCCGGACGCTGGGTCTGGAGTGCGGAAATCTCAGTGCTGTAGCTGCCCTGGAAGAGCTGTGGCGTCTGGTTATTGACGATTTCGGCTTCGGGCATCAGCTGTTCCATGGCGAGGGTGAAATCCTGCCAGGAATCCTGGCCCCAGGCGTAGTTCTGCTGGATACCAGCAATCCGAACGGCATCAGGGCGGGTTTCGGCCAGGTACCGTGCCGCGCCCACATTGTCCGCAACCGCGTCGAGGCCGGTGCGGAACATGTACTGGGGATCTTCAATCTCCTGGAACAGGCGTGACGTGCCGCAATCGAAAGCGATGGTGAACATCTTCATTTCTTCCGCCACCGGGCCAATCGCCAGGCAGTCGCCGGATGAGATATAGCCGATCACTGCATTAACGTCCTGGCGCTGGACCAGATTCCGGTACTCTTCAACCTGTTTGGTCGGGCCACCCGCTTCATCGACAACCACGGATTCGAGCGTCAGGCCATTAACGCCTTTGGTGTTATAAGGCGCTGGCAGACTGCCTTCGTTGATCGCCTTGATGACAATATCCGCTCCCTGGGCAGCAGGCACACCAAACGGTCCCGAGGCACCACCGGAGAGGAAGGTCACGAAACCCACTTTAAAGGATTCTTCGGCACTGGCGGTTGCTGCCATACCCATGACACCGACCGATGCCATGGCCACGGAGGTTGCGGTGCCCAGAAGCGTCTTCTGCCAGATGGGACGTTGATTGGATTTTTTCATTTTGTTCTCCTTGATTGTTGTTTTCTGTCGTACTTCAGGTTGTGCTTGTGCGTTGCCTTCTATCGTTTGGGCAGTGACCAGTCACGGTCAGCCACCGGGTTCACCGCGTCGCTTTTTCACCAAAGCGGGGGACGGTTTCAGGGATTCAGCATCGTAGACAACCCAGTTGCCCAACATGACGCGGGCAGGAGGGTATTGATCATTGGCCACAGGCGTTCCGATGGCCTGGGCCTGAACTATCTGGTGGGTATCCGGATCGATGTAGGAAACGTAGCCCTCGGGATCTTTAGGCAGGGGTATTTCCAGCCCTTCCAGCGCCTCGATCATGGCGTCGGTATCGGTCACATCGCCGGCAATACGGATCGCCCGGGCTATGGCCAACATGCCAGCGTAGGCCCCCTGGGCAGAATAGCTCGGGTAACGGCCGGATAACTCGTGAAAGCGGGTAACAAACCGGCGGTTCTGTTCCGTATCCGGCCAGTTCACGTGGTGACGTGCAGACAGAACGAGCCCTTCGGGTGGATCATCCTTCAGGCTGACCAGGGTTTCGTAATCTCCACCAGCATCAAAATTGGCCACACGCATGCGGCTGAACAATTGCGTGGTACGGGCCTGCTCCAGAAAAGCAATGAAATCCCCGCCCCAGAGAGAAACCACCAGTACATCCGGCGGGGACTCCAGTAGTGACTGAATGTAAAGTGAATAGTCCGGCTCATACAGTTTGGGCCAGTAGGTACCGGTTACCTCGTAGCGGATGTCGTTCTGATGCAGGGCTTGTCTGAGATCGCGCCACGCGACCCGACCGTACTCATAGTCAGGCCCCAGAAAGGCGAGTTTCTGCCAACCGTTTTTCTCCTGCAGTTCTGCCAGGTAACGGGCGCCCGCTGCATGTGAATACCAGGTGTCACTCGACACCCTGAAATAGTAGCGATGCCCCTCCTCGAGGGAGGCTCGTGAAGACGCGTGGTCGGTCCCCACCATTATGATCTTGCGCTGTTTCGCCAAGCGGCTGACGGCCATCCCCACGCCGGAGCTGACCATGCCGCAGAGAATATTCGCATCGTCGTTCTGAATGAAGTCTTCAGCCATCCGCACCGCGAACGATGCCTTGGAGCGGGAATCGTCCACAATCACCCGCAGGCGCGGAGCATCGGGGTCAGAAGAGAGTTCTTCGAGAGCAAGCTGGATGGCAACGATGCTGTCCCGGCCAAAGCTGGCAGAACGGCCGGTCATCGGATACATGCAGGCAACGGTGGCATCGGCATGGCTGTCTTCCGCCCCAAGCTCTACCCTGCCCACCGGTGGAGTCGATGGCTGGGCCGGCGCTTCTGCACGGAGGGCGCTACTGGCCAGCAACACAATCGCTGCCAACCAGAATTGCCATGGCCGCTGGCAAGACCAGAAGCGGTGCAAAAGAGTCGGTACTGTCTGGTACAGGCAGGTGTTCAGTCCCGGCAAGTCAGCCTCCCGAGCCGGTCGTATCCGGCGTATGGTTTTGGATTATTGTTGTAAACCATTCACAAGGGTGTGTAGCAAGAGTGAGGCCAATGCACTAAAACGGGGCCGGAGTCTGGCCTGGAAGGCCTTCCACTTCGCTATTGAGCGGTAAAAACAGGAAAGATGAGCGATATCCGCTCATCTTTGACAGTAAGGATGAGCGGATAACGCTCATCAATCCATGCCCAGCTTCTGCAAACGACGCTTGAATGCGTGCCGGGACAACCCCAGGTGTTCAGCGGCTTTTCCTTTGCGGCCGCCGTTTTTCTCAAGGGCACCCAGCAACAGCTGACGCTCGGTCTGCTGTAACTGCTGATCAAAAGATGCACTGGCGTGATGCTGATCGGCCGGTGGTGTGCTGGCGGCCAGAAATTCACCGGGCAATTGATGGGGGCGAATCAACTGCCCCGGATAGAGAATGGTGAGTCGCTCTACCAGATTTCGCAGCTCCCGTACGTTACCTGGCCAGTTGTAGGCGCTCAGGCGGGCCAGCGTTTCAGGCAGCATGGTGATAGGTCGGCACCCCTCTTCCCGGGCCTGGGATTCGATGAACATTTCCAGCAGTTTACAAACATCGTCCTCCCGGTCCCTCAATGGCGGAATGGTAAGCTCGATAACGTTCAACCGGAAATACAGGTCCTCGCGGAAGTGCCCGTTACGGACCTCCGCTTCCAGCGATCGATTGGTCGCCGCAATCACCCGGACATCTGACGTTGCGCTGGCGCCGCCGCCCACAGGGCGGTAGTCACCGTTTTCAAGGAAATGCAGGAACTTGGCCTGCAGAGAGAGCGGTAGCTCCCCGATCTCATCCAGGAACAAAGTGCCGTTATGCGCCAGAGCCACAAGACCGGCCCGCTTCTGGTGGGCGCCTGTGTACGCCCCTTTTTCCGCGCCGAAGAGTTCTGCCTCAATGAGCTGCTCTGGCAGGGCCGCGCAGTTAATTTCGACAAAAGCTTCGGAGGCCCGCGGGCTGTGTTCGTGAATGGCCTTCGCCACAAGAGCTTTACCGGTTCCTGATTCACCCAGCAAAAGAATCCGGCCAGCGCTGCTGGCCGATACCCGTTGCACCTTCTGCCAGAGCTGCTGCATGGCGTCACTATCGCCCATCAGGCCGGAAGACGAGGCAGCCCGGCTGCGATGGTAGGCCAGCTCATCACGCATACGGGTGCGCTCAGTGACCGAGTCAACCAGGTGCAGCAACTCATCCAGGGCAAATGGTTTGGTCAGGTAATCCGTAGCCCCGGTTTTCACTGCCTGGACAGCTGCCCGGGTATCCCCATGGGCCGAAATCATCACCACCGGCACATCCGGGTACAGGCAGACCGTTTCGTCCAGAATTTCCATGCCACTCTTTCCTGGCAGCCGCAAATCCAGCAGCATCAGGTCGGGGAGACCCCCTTCGAGGATGGCCAACGCTTCCTCGCCGGTATGAGCACAATTGGTACTGTACCCGGCTTCTTGCAGTGCGAAGGTCAAAGACCTCACAAAACTCTTTTCGTCATCAACGATCAGGATGTTCAGGCGCATAATGGTTTTCACGTTCTCTCTTTTTATTGGTCTGTCTCTTTTAACGGACTGTTGTCAGGTTACCACTCTTGGCGGCAGGCAGGGTTACAAACACCGTTGTTCCCTGCCCCGGCAGGCTGCGAATATCCATTTCCCCTTCATTGATCTCGATAAGCTGACGAGTAATGCTCAGGCCAAGCCCTGTACCGTCGGAACGGGTAGTAAAAAACGGCTCGGTTACACGCCTGAGAGTTTCCGGGGACATACCGCAACCGTTATCGGTGACCTCCACCGTCAGACGATGACCATTGCGATAGGCTCTGAGGTGCACCATCCCTCCCGGCTTACAGGCGTGAACCGCATTGGCCACTAGATTAACGAGGCATTGAATGATCTGGTCCGGACTGGCATGAATCGTAAAGCTTGAATCGCCTGTGGCACTGACTGTCACCTGGCGACTGTCCGCCAGCCCGGAGGTAAGTACCGAGGCATGGTGGAAAATTTTGCGGATCTCCACCTGCTGGGCCTCCCCTGGCACCGGCCGGCCATAATCCAGCAGGTCTCCGACGACACGATTAAGGCGATCAATTTCATCCTCGACTGAAACCAGCAAATCCCTGCGCTGCTTGTCTGGCTCGCGCTTCTCCAGAGCCTGAACCGTCAACTTGATGGTGGCCAACGGATTACGCACCTCATGGGCTACACCCGTGGCAAACTCCCCGAGCACAGCCATTTTCTCCGCCTGGACGGTGCGTTGGATCATGTCCTGTAAGCGGTCTGCCATTGCGTTGAAGGCGTGTGCCAGAACGTCGATTTCGTCCTTGTCATTTTTGGGAGCCTGCAAACGAAAGTGCAGGTCGCCCGAGGCAAAGGCTTCGGCCCCCTCCGTCAACCGGGCGACCCGACGGCGCAGGCTTCTGGCAAGGGCCCAGAACAGCAGCACCGTTCCCAGGGCCAATACCCCGGCCAGGGCGTATAGCCCCAACTGGGCGTTACGCAACGGACTCAGGATCTCGCCCGCGGAAACCACATAGTCAATGCGCCACCCGGGTAACACTTCCGGACCGGTACGCAGGTCTTTGGGCACCGTTGCCTGAAGGTTACCCGTGGCATCCAGCAGTTCGCCGGTGGGCGTACGCAGGAACGGCCTCAACACCGCGGCCAGATTTTCTGTACGCATCAGTTCGGTCAGCGATGCCAGCCGCACATGCAGGGCAATCGAGCCCTGCACTGCCTGCTCTGCCCCGGTCCGTAGCGGCTGGCGTATGAGCAGCCAGGCCGGGCCGCCGGTATCCGGCAGCTGCGGCCCGATAATCTCGCTGATGCCGAAATCCACAACGGGCAACCCCGCCAGCGACCAGCCTTCACGGTTCCAGTATGGGCTTCCGGAAGCAGCCTGGCCCGGAACCACTTCAAGCAAGTTATTGCCACTATCAAAAAACAGGATGCCATAAAGATCTGGTGAGTCAGCCTCTACCCGCACCAGTTCCCTGACTCCTTCAGGAACCCCGTCGCCGTAGGCCAGATACAGTGGCATGGATGGGTGGGTAGACAGTGTTTCCAACTGATAAACCCGATTTTCGATGAAATTGGTTAGCCGGTTAGCGTTACCGGCAACCTGTGCCTCAAGACGCTCGCCAGCGAGCCGTTCGTTAACCGAATCCGACACTGCCGTATACAGCGCACTGAGCACCGCGACAGAACCAATCATCAGGGTCAGGGAAATGAACGAATAACGGCCAACCAGACTGAACCTGGGTTTCATGACAACCTCATGATGATTGTTATCGGCAAACGGTAACCAGAATAGATGCTTTGATGGATTTCACAAACACTCATACCGCCTTCAATATCTGAATATAAATGATAATTTTTGCTTGTTGTTAATGATTATCGTTTGTATAGTTGCCCTCCTCATCTACACACGCTGTAACAGGAGAGCAATATGCCGACACCATTTTCCCGAAACCTGCTTGCCCTGGCGGTCCTTTCCGCCTCGGCACCTACCATGGCCCAGGAACAGACCCTGAACGAACTCGTCATCATCGGCGATGATGCCTCCGCATCCGCCCTGCCGGGTTCCGCTCACGTGGTTTCCAGCGACGATCTGGAAACCATGAAGTACACGGATATTCACAAGGCCGTACGTGAGGTTCCAGGCGTTTATCTCAGAGAGGAAGATGGCTACGGTCTGCGCCCGAACATTGGTATTCGCGGTTCCGGTTCCGGTCGCTCGTCCAAGATTACCCTGATGGAGGACAGCGTGATGATTGCGCCGGCGCCCTATTCCGCGCCGGCAGCGTACTACTCACCAACGTTCGGCAGAATGAACGGCATAGAGGTTCTGAAGGGGCCGGACCTGTTGCGTTACGGCCCGTACACAGTGGGCGGGGCGATAAACCTGCGGTCGACACCGATCCCTGCGTCTGAAGCCGGCCATGTAACGGCAGAGGTCTCGGAGAACGCAGGCAAGCGCATTCACAGCTGGTTCGGCAACAGTACTGATAATGCCGCTTTTCTCATTGAAACCTTCCAGGAAGAAACCAACGGCTTCAAGGAATTGCAGCAATCCAGCCGTGATACCGGTTTCGAAAAAGAGGATTACGTCGCCAAGGCACGCTTCAACTCCGATGCTTCCGCTGACGTTTATCATCAGCTTGACCTGAAGTTCCAGTACAGCGAGGAATTGAGCAACGAAACCTACCTTGGTCTGACCGACGACGACTTCAGACGTGACCCGAACAAGCGTTATTTCCTGTCACGGCTCGATAACATGGACAACCGCCACAAGGGCTACTCTGCCAGGCATCTGGTGGAACTGACTGAAGACCTGTCACTGACCACCACGCTCTACCGCAACGAGTTCAAGCGCAACTGGTTCAAGGGCAACTTCAACAGCCTGATCGAAGCGGCCAACAACGGCGACCAGACCGCCTACAACCAGCTTCAGGGTACCGAACCGGTTGGTCCCTTCACGCTGACCAATGGTGCACGGGAATACCTGTCCCAGGGTATCGAAGTGAAAGTCGACTATGGCCTTACACTGGCGGGCGTGCGCCACAACATTACCGTTGGCGCCCGGGTGCACGAGGACGAAGCGGACCGCTTCCAGCCCAAGGATCGCTATGAACAGGTCATCAACAATGGCCGCCCGGCCTTTGAGTTCATCGAGCAGATTGCGCCCACCGGCGGTGACAACCGTATTGACGAGGCCGAAGCCCTTAACCTGTTCGTGGCAGACAGGATCGCCATTAACCCGGATCTTACCATCACCGCACTGCTGCGCTACGAGGATATCGAAACTTCCCAGACTCGATGGAGCACACCAGAACGAACTTCCGCCAGTGAAACCGAAACCGCCAGCAACGACACAAGCGAAGTTCTGCCCGGCCTCGGCGCAACCTATCGCCTGACCCCGACGGTTACACTGATCGGTGGCGTACACCGCGGCATGGCTCCTGCCGGCTCAGGCGGCACCAATGTGGAGCCGGAACTGAGCACCAACTTCGAGGCCGGGGCCCGGTATAACGACGGCGCGCTGCGTGCCGAAGCCATCGCATTCTACAGCGACTACGAGAACACCGTAAGAAACTGCTCCATCGCCAACCCCTGCAGCGTGGGCACCGGTTCCATCGACTCCGGAACAGTCAGTGAAGGCGAATCGGAGATCCAGGGCCTTGAACTGCTGGCCTCCTATGAGTTCACACTGTCCAACGGCCTGACTGCTCCAGTACAGGCCACCTGGACCTACACCGACGCCGAAGTTACCAAAGACAGCGATGATGGCAGCGTTCTGAAGGGAGACAACCTGGCTGACCTGCCAGAAAATGTTGCAGCTGTGCGTGCAGGCCTGCGGGACGGTGAACTCTGGGATGCCTATGTGAATGTCTCGTATGTTGATGAAACCTGCACCGATAATACCTGCGACCGCTCCGGCACTGACAACACCTTCCGCAAAACCGACGACTACACAGTGGTGGACCTGTCCGGCAGCTACGCCCTGAATCCGTCTACCCGTGTTTATGCCAAGGTGGACAACGTTCTTGATGACCAGGAAATCGTTTCCCGCAGCCCCCATGGCGCCCGCCCCAACCTGCCCCGCACGGCTTACGTGGGTATCAGCGTCGACTTCTGATGTCTGAAAGGGACAACTCCCGTCGTCGGACAGGTTAACTCGGCATTCCTTCGACCCGGTTCTTGACCGGGTCTTTTTTTGGGGTAGTGTAAGCGCTTCCGTAAACGGACGTTTGAAACCCTTCCGCAAGGAGCATGACCTGAATGAAAGCCAGCCCCATCTTTCCCATCATCGCATTGCTAGTCAGCACACTGCTTGTCAGTGCCTGCTCCCGTCATACCCTCTACGATAACGCGATAGACTGGGAGCGCTCCGGCGCCGGACTTGAGGCGTCTACTGTTCAGGTAGATAACATGACCATTGCGTACCTGAGCAACATCAATCCCGTGGACGGTGAAACCATCGTGCTCATCCACGGGTTCGGGGCCAACAAGGATAACTGGACCCGACTGGCGCGGGAACTGACCGACGAGTTCAACGTCTACGCCATTGACCTCCCTGGCCACGGCGACAGCAGCAAGACGCTGGATCTGGGGTACCGGTTTGAGGACCAGGTGGGACACGTATCGAAAATCCTTGCAACCCTTGATATTGATGAAGCCCACATGATGGGAAATTCCATGGGCGGCGCGATTACCGCACTTTACGCGGCCACCTACCCGGAACAGGTTCGTTCCGCCGTGCTGTTCGACCCCGCCGGCATCTTTGAATACGACAGCGAACTGGTGGAGCTGGTAATGGGTGGCGATAACCCCCTGATTCCCTCTAAGGAGGGGGATTTCAAGCGCCTGATTGACTTTGCCCTGGAGAAAAAACCTTTTGTACCCTGGCCCATCTATGACGTGATGGAAGAAAAGGCCATCGCCAACCGGGAAGTCAACGAGGTGATCTTTGCAGCTATCCGGGACTCCGGGTACGAACCGGATTTCCGCGAGACTATTACCCGTATCAAAGCGCCAGTACTGGTTGTCTGGGGCAAGGAAGACCGGGTTATCAATTACCGTAATGCCGACGTGTTCGTTGAGCAGATTCCCAGGGCCCGCAAGGTTCTGCTGGACGGGGTGGGCCATGCTCCGATGGTAGAAGTGCCAGAGGAATCCGCAGAGTTGTTTCGTGAGTTTCTGGCAGAAACGAGGTAGCCTTGCCGTAGCCTTGTTTCCAAACCGTGAAGTAAACCATGCCTGAAGCCATCTGGATTTCTTTTGCCTTTGTCCTGGGCCTGCTGATGAAGGCTGTCGGCCTGCCTCCCCTAGTGGGCTACCTTGCCGCCGGATTCGTTCTAAGTGGTATCGCGGCCGCCACCAACATTGCCATTGAAGCGACCGATGTCCTTGCCCACATCGCCCATCTGGGCGTTCTGCTGCTTCTTTTTACCGTGGGCCTGAAACTGAAGCTCCGCTCCATTGTCAGCCCGGAAGTCATTGGTGGGAGCCTGCTGCATTTCGGTATCACCTGTGCGGTCTTCACGCCCGGGCTCCATATGCTGATGGAGCTGGATTGGCAGACCGCGTTTCTTCTCGCGATTGCCCTTTCATTCTCCAGCACCGTACTGGCGGCCAAGGTACTGGAAACCAAGCGGGAACTGAGAGCGTTTCACGGCCGTGTCGCCATTGGCATCCTGATCATGCAGGATCTCATTGCGCTGGTCGTGATGAGCATTGCGGCTGGCCAGACTCCCTCACAGTGGGCGCTGATCGTTTTCGGCCTGCCGTTGCTGAGACCTCTGCTATTCAGACTTCTTGATGCCAGTGGTCACGATGAGCTTCTGGTGCTTCTGGGGCTTCTCCTGGCGCTGGTACTCGGCGGTCTGGGATTTGAAGCCGTCGGGCTCAGCTCGGAACTTGGGGCTCTTATATTTGGCGCCATGCTGGCCAACCATCCCCGCTCCCAGGAGCTGGCAAAGTCTCTCTGGAGCGTAAAAGAAATGTTCCTGGTGGGCTTCTTCCTGCAGATCGGCATAGGCGGGTTGCCGGACCAAGGAGCGCTCATCTTTGCAGCCGTTGCTATCCTGGTTATGTCTCTCAAGGGGGCCCTGTTCTTCTTTGTGCTGCTGGCCTTCCGTTTACGGGCCCGCAGCAGCTTCCTGAGTGCGCTGTCGCTTACCAATTACAGTGAGTTCGGGCTTATTGTGGCCAGCGTTGCATTGCCGCAGTGGCTGGTTCCACTGGCTATTACTGTGGCAGCGTCCTTTGTGGTTTCTGCCCCTCTTAACCGGCTTTCACATACCATCTATGAGCGCGTTGGATCCCGCCTCACACGGTTTGAAAGCCAGCGCCGTCACCCGGATGAGCAGCCAATATCGCTGGGCAGTACCAAGATCATGATTATGGGCATGGGACGAACCGGCACGGCTGCCTATGATCAACTGATAAAAGATGAGCCCCTGATTATCGGCCTGGACTCGGACCCGGCAAAGGCGCGCACTCATGAAAGGGAGGGGCGGAATGTGGTGTTTGCGGATGGGGAAGACACATCCTTCTGGCAAGGTCTGTATATGCCAGCTGTTGAATCCGTCATACTGGCCATGGGTGATATCGAGGGCAAGCTGATTGCCGCCAGAAATCTCCGAAAAAAGGGCTTCACTGGCTTTATTGTGGCCCATACTCTGTACGCCGATGAAGCCAAGCAGATTCGGGAAGCTGGCGCGGATGAGGCTTACCTGACCATGAGCGAAACCGGTGTTGCGCTGGCGAGCCAGGTGTTACACCGTACCAGATCAATCAAGCCAGTGATGTCCTGATGTACGAGCCTAGGGGTTCTGAAGAAAACACCATGACCCAGATGACCTCCCTGCATGAGGAGCGTCTGGATTTTGTGTTCCGCACCATAAAGGCGACCGGAGCCAGGCGCGTGCTCGACCTGGGGTGTGGGTCAGGCTCCCTGCTTTACCGGCTGTTGGCAGATGGCCAGTTCGAGCGTGTTACCGGGCTGGAAGACTCTGGCGTTTCCCTGCGCCAGGCCCGGTCCGTCCTGGCAAACTATCTGAACGAAACGCCCGACAGAATCCGCCTGATTCGGGGGTCCTATGCCGAAAGCAATCCGGACCTCGTGGGCTATGAGGCTGCCGCCATGGTGGAAACCATTGAGCATGTTCATCCAGAGCAGCTTTCCCGGGTTGAACGGACCGTGTTCGGTGAGTACCGGCCAGGCAGCCTGTTTATGACCACACCCAACCGGGAATACAATCCGCTGTTCGACCTTGCACCCGGAGAGTTCCGCGAGGAGGACCACAAGTTCGAGTGGGATCGAATCAAGTTCCAGCGCTGGGCCCGGGGTGTGGCTGACCGAAACGGCTACGATGTGCGTTTTGGCGGCATCGGAGAATTTGTCCCCGATGTTGGCCACCCCACCCAGACAGCCTTCTTTACCCGCAGAGACTGACCGGTATTCCGCCTTCTTACTAGCGAATGTCAGCGTACCCGGCGCCAGGCACTGAGCTCAGCAATTGTATGCTGAAACTTGCGACGGGTTTCCCGGATTACAAAGGGCACGTCCTGGGGTGGCTGGACTTCTTCAAAGTGACTGGACAGGACCTCACGCATGCCATCCAGAACCGTGCGCGGCTGGCCGTTACGCTCAAACCCGCCAATCCAGTTGGCCCTGGGTGTAAACTCCTCCATCAGGGTATAGGGCGAGCTGATCACCAATGTGCCCCCCTCGGCCAGGCGCTTGTGAATATCACCCAGAAATGCGCCCGGATCCTGAAGGCGGTCAATCAGATTGCCAGCAAAAATCAGGTCGTAATCCCGGTGTTGCTCCCCTAGTTGACAGGCGTCACCTGTGGAAAAGGATACCCGCTCGGCCGCTCTCGCCAGGCCAAGATGTTCGAGGCTTACGGTGACCCGGGTTCCCAGCTCACCTTCATCCCGGCGAAAGTAATCGATTTCTCCGTCCTGCCGGAGGCTGTGTGCCGCATCCACAAAACTTTTGGACAGATCCACCCCTGTTACCTGTTCGAACACCCTGCCGAGCTCGAAGGCCGTGCGGCCGACGGCACACCCCAGGTCCAGAGCCTTGCGTTTGTCCCGGCCGGCCATCAGTTCCTGGCAGATGCCTGCGCAACGGGCCGGATAATTGCCCACGCCGAAGTAGCTGTCCCCGAAATGGAAGCCCAGATACTGGCTCAGCAGTTCGTCGGTTTCGTACACATTCATGGCTGATCCTCAGCGGTTATCCAGTCAGGTTTGCGGGAGCGCGCAGGTGCGGAACCCGGTATAGACGTCGTTTCTCTGGGCCAGGTACGCCTGGCGATAGGTCCCACGGATGAGGTTTGGCGACGTGGCGCAGCTGCCACCGCGAGTGACCTTGTGATCACCGAACTGCAGCGTCGACATGAATGGGTACACGTCAATGCAGAAGCCGTCATAGGGGAAAAACTGGCTGTTTGTCCACTCCCACACACCGCCGATCATCTGTCGGCAGCCAAACGGGCTGTCACCGGCGGGAAAATCCCTGACCGGGTTTCGGGCCATTGCCCGTCCACCCATATCGGCATTTTCCGGGTTCACCGGGTCGTTGCCCCACGGGAAACGCTGGAAGGGCTCGCCCGCCCTGTTGCCCAGGGCCGCCACTTCCCACTCGTATTCAGTCGGCAGTCGTCGACCCGCCCAGTTGCACCACGCTTCCGCTTCCCAATAGGTGACATGGCAGACCGGGGCATCAGGATCCGGTGTCAGCCATTGATCGAAAAACCGTTCCTGCCAATGGTTATCGTGCCAGCGCCAGTAAAGTGGGTGCTTCGGAGTATGCAGAACAGGTTCAGAGTTGCCGTGAACCAGCGATACGTCCCTCTCAGTCTGTAACCATTTACGACCCCCAAAGGACCAGAGTTCCGGGCGCCGGTAACCGCCATCGTCCACAAACGCCATAAACTCCCGGTTGGTCACCGGGACACGGGAAATGGCGAACGAGTCCAGTTCGACTTCGAACCGCGGCTTCTCGTTGTCGAACGCAAAATCGGAGGTGGCGTAATCTTCGGACTCACCAGGCATACCGATCAGCCAGCGCCCGGCCGGGATCACGGCGTCACCGTCTATCGGTTCACCGGGGGCTCGCCGTTCACCTGTGTAATCCGGCGCTGGCGGATAACCCACGGTTTGGCGGCACCAGATAAGGGATTCGATGTGCATGTTCTGGTGGAAGATGGCGTAGCGATAGAGGTACAGATCTTCATCCGTAAGCGGTTTGCTGTGGATGCGCTCGGCCACACGGTCGTAGATGGTGTCAAAGTAGGCCAGGGTTTCGTCGCGCCCGGGAAACAGGTCCCGGCACCAACGGTCCCGGTGCTCCACATGGAATGAGTCCCAGAGGTCGTCCATGGCCGGGTTGTAACTGGGGATGCCATCAAGCAGATTGAACACAAACACTTCATAGAAGAAAGCAGCGTGTCCCATCTCCCACAACGGCGGGTTAACGCCGGGGTGATAGGGCACGTCCAGTTTCTCTTCCGGCAACGTGGTGATCAGTGCCCGGGTTCGTTGCCGGGCGGTTTCCAGTTCTGCCAACAGAGTTGTCTTGTCCACGCTAGTCTTCTCCCAATACTCTGACATTCACTCCAGATACTAACACCGGGTCGACTCAGGCCCACACCCACAAAATCATGGGTACCGCGACGACAGTCACCAGAATCGACAATGGCAGGCCCAGCTTCCAGTAGTCGCCGAACTGGTAGCCACCGGGCTCCATCACCAGAGCATTGGACTGATGTCCAATGGGCGTCAAGAAAGCGCAGGATGCCCCCACCGCAACCGCCATCAGCACGGCGTCCGACGCCAGTCCGAGCTCCGCCGAGAGGCTCAGGGCAATGGGAGCAACCAGTATCGCAGCTGCTGCGTTGTTCACTACATTCGACAACAGCATGGTACCCACCAGCACCATGGCCAGAACAGCCGCCGGGGCGAGCCCGCCACCGACCGCGAGCATACTGCCGGCGATCAGCTCGGCGCCACCGGTCGTTTCCAGTGCCTGTCCCACCGGTATCATGGCCGCCAGTAATACAATCACCGACCAGTCGATGGCCTTGTAGGCTCCGGGTGCATCAATCAGTTTCGTCAGAACCATAGCAACGGCGCCAGCAACCAGTGCGACCGGCGCTGACAGCCAGCCGCTGACAATGGCGACGATAGTGGCGATAAAAATACCACCGGCCAGCACGGTTTTTCGGGGTGACCCGAGGCGGAGACCTCGCTCTGCAAGCGGCAGGCAGCCGAGGCTGGAAAGCGTGCTGGTAAGAGTATCCTCCACACCCTGAACCAGCAGAATATCGCCGGCGTTGAAACGGATATCGCCCAGCCGCCGCTTGAGCCGTTGTCCCTGTCGGGCCACGGCGACAATGTTGATGCCGTGCCGCTCCCGGAGATTGAGCCGGTTCGCGGTTTGTCCTATCAGGGAAGACTCAGGTGTGATCACAGCTTCTGTCAGCTGAACATCACCTTCCTTGAGCTCCTTTTTACGGTATTCAGCCTGCTTTTCTCCCTCACTGGCATCCGACTCATCATCTTCCCGGCCACCCAGCTCCAGGCCGGTATTATCCAGGAACGCCTGCAGGCTTTCGGTATCCGACTCCACCAGCAACAGGTCATTTTCCTTCAGTACCTTATAAGTCGAGGGTGCCAATTGACGTTTATCGTCACGGATCAGTGCCAGCACTACCACGTCTTTGTCTTCCCCGCTCTCAGAAAGCAGGTGATGAAGGGTGGAGCCGGCGAAGGACGAACCTTCAGGAATCTTCAGTTCCGTCAGATAGTCGCCAACACTGAAGAGTTTTTCATCATCTCCGCTTTCATCGCCCCGCTGCGGTGTCAGACGCCATCCCACCAGCGCGATAAAAGCAATGCCGGCGATGGTGATGGCCGCACCGACGGGCGCAAAATCGAACAACCCGAATGAGCCGGGACCTTCCCGATAACTGGCAATGATAATGTTGGGAGGCGTGCCTATCAGTGTCATGGTGCCACCAAGAAGCGAACCGAAAGCCAGCGGCATCAGCAGCAGTGACGGCGACCGCCCCGCCTCCCGGGACATCCACACCGCTACCGGCATCAACAGGGCCAGTGCGCCCACATTGTTGATGAATCCTGAACACAGGGCGACTACACCAGTGAGGGTGAGAATCTGCAATGTCGGTCGATGCCCCACCCTGCCCAGGAACTGGGCGATATTGTCCACAACGCCACCGTTCACCAGGCCCTGGCTGACCACAAGAACCGCCGCCACCGTAACCACGGCCGGGTGCCCGAACCCTGCAAATAGTTGCTCAGGGGGGAGCAGCCCGGCGATGGCAATGGCGAGCAATGCCAGCATGGCAACCACATCGAACCGTAGCCTGTTCCAGGCAAACAGTGCCAGTGTGGCCGCCAGTACGGCAAAAACAACTCCCTGTTCGGTGGTCAACTGCGGTTTCTCCTGAATCTTACTGGTGACGGTTTACTGCCGCTTTGAATGACGCCAGTTGTGCCTATCGTCACGCATATTCCATGAATTTCTGGTAACTTTCACCCTGTGAGCGCACCTGTGCGAGCACGGAAGCACTTCTTTCATAGTTCTTCACACAGAAGCGGGTGACATGAACACCCCAGGGAAAACAGGTTTAAGGGAAGTCATGACCAAGGAACGCTACAACGAACTCTACCAGATAACGTTTGCCGGAAAGACTCTCGAAGGATTCAGCAACACGGAAGTGAGGGATAATGTTAAAGCCCTGTTCCGGATATCCGACGAGAGAACCGCACGCCTTTTCTCAGGTACCCGCACAACGCTGAAGTCCGGGCTCAGCCACAACGATGCCCTTGTTTACCACCGCCGGCTTACAAAAGCTGGTGCCGAGGTACAGATTTCAGTACAGCCCCGAACAGCGACGGTCGCTCCGCAGGCTGAGGCCAGCACCCCACCACCAGCGCCACCCGCTGACAGACAGACGCAACCCGGTCCGATGGGATCGCAACAGGAAACGCCACTGGAATTTACCGGCAGCGGTCGCGAGTATTTTGGCATCTGGATCGTCAATATCCTTCTGACCATCGTCACCCTTGGGATTTACTCCGCCTGGGCAACGGTGCGCAATAACCAGTACTTCTACGGCAACACCCGAATGGACGGTGCCAGTTTTCAATACCTTGCCAGCCCCGTCACAATTCTCAAGGGCCGGCTGATCGCGCTTGCGGTGCTGGTTGCCTACGTTGTGCTTTCGGAGATGTACGTGGAAGCGGCCGTGGTCTTCGCCATTGCCTTTATCCCCCTGGTACCCTGGATTATGGTCCGCTCCCTTCGCTTCAAGGCGGTCAACAGCGCCTACCGTAACATCCGTTTCGATTTCCAGGGCAGATACGGTGAAGCCTTTATGGTGGCCTTCGTATGGCCGGTGCTCAACGTGCTGACCCTGCTGCTGCTTACCCCGCTGGTGATGAAGAAGACCCACGAGTTTATCGCCAACGGTAGCCGTTATGGCACCACTGAGTTCCAACTGAAAGCTGATACCGGCGACTATTACCGCTTTTTTGGCAAGGGCCTGCTCATTGCCATCGGCTTTGGCGTTGCGGCCTTTCTGGCCATGCGCCACGTCGGTTTTACCGTCGGCTCCATCATTGCCGCCATCGGCTACCTGACACTGTTTGGCTACTTCATGGCGGGCATTGCCAACCTTTTCCTTGGCTCGGTACATCTCGCCAGCCACGGCTTCGAGTCGCGACTGCAACCTCTGCAAATGATCTGGATCTACTTATCCAACAGCTTCCTTGTGGTCATCACCCTGGGCCTTTTCACCCCCTGGGCCAAGGTGCGCATGGCACGGTACCGTGCCGACTGCACGGCCATGCTGGTTCGCGGCGATCTGAACCACTTTGTGGCCGCAGAACAGAACCGCACCAGCGCTCTGGGCCAGGAACTGGGAGATGCCTTCGATGTCGACTTCGCCGCCATCTGAAGTCACCATCGAAGGCCAGTTCTACTCAGGCAGGAACTCCAGCCGGCAGAGTGCCGTTTTACGCTCCGCCGGTGGAGTGATCATTCTGGATGCTGGCGAGGCGCGCATGCAGCTTTCGCCAGGGGATGTGGAGATAGCACCACGGATTGGCAACACGCCACGTTACCTGCACCTCCCTGGCGATGGTGTGTTCGAGACTGAAGACAACAACGGCGTGGATCAACTGGCCAGGCAGTCCCGCCATGGGCGTGGCAATCGCCTGCTCCACCAGCTGGAAAACCACCTGGGATTGATCCTGGTTGCGGTCGTGATAACCATTGCAACCACCGGCGCAGCATTTGTCTGGGGTGTGCCCTGGGCTGCCAGGGCTGTGGCGAATGCACTTCCGGACTCCGTTGCCGAGCAGGTAGGGGAGTCCACACTCAGCACCCTGGACGGTACCTGGCTTGAGCCATCCCGCCTTTCGGAGCAGCGCCAGCGAGCTCTGATGGCAGATTTTCAGCCTTTCCTGACAACGGTTTCAGGCCAGAGCATCAATGTTATTTTCCGCTCGTCCCCCGCTATCGGCGCTAACGCCATGGCGTTGCCGGACGGTACCTTGATTTTCACCGACGACCTGGTGAACCTGGCCCGGGATAACAAGGAACTCACGGCCATTCTTGCTCATGAGATCGGCCATGTGGCTCATCGCCATGGCATGACGGGAATGGTGCAGTCGTCTCTCACCTTCTGGTTGATCGTGATGATGACCGGTGACCTGTCCGCCTTTTCTGACGCTACGGTAGTGGTGCCGGCCGTGTTAATGAGCCTGTCCTACTCCCGCGACATGGAACGGGAAGCCGACACCTATGCACTCAAAACCCTGGAAGAGAACGGTATAGACCCGATCCACTTCGCCAACATCATGGAGCGCCTGATGACCTCCCGCAGTAATCGCGAAGCTTCAGAGACGGAAGAAGGGAGCAGCCGGTGGGATGCACTTCGTGACATGCTATCAAGCCATCCGGAAACCGGGGAGCGCATTGAGCGCTTTAAACAGAGCCCCTGAGCGGTATAGTAGCGGTACATACACCACGGGGAGAAAGCTCCATGCCAGCGAGACCCAGCAGGCCGGTTTCGGCATCCGCCATCGACAAGCATGTCTACAAGGTTTTCCCGAATGACATGAACTCCCACCAGACGGTGTTCGGCGGCATGATCATGGCCAAGTGCGACCGTCTGGCCCTTGTGGTTGCGGAAAGACATTCCGGCCATGTCTGCGTGACCGCGGCAGTGGATTCCATTCACTTTCGTGCCCCCGCCAAGGGCAACGACACTCTGCTGTTCAACCTGGCGCTCAATCGCAGTTGGGGGTCGTCCATGGAGATAGGAGCGCGAGTGGAAGCTGAGAACAGCTACACCGGACAGTGCCGACACATATTGTCGGCGTTTTTCACTTTCGTGGCACTGGACGAGAACGACAGACCCATTGACGTGCCTGCAGTGAAACCGGAAACGGAAGAACAACAGCGCCGCTTCAACAATGCGGAGATTCGCCGGCAGGGACGGCTGGAAACCCGTAAGAAACTCAACGAACGGTGAACGGTGAACGGTGGCCAGGATCAGGCCACTCCCCCATTCGCGCCTGGCACTCGCAGTGTGTCGGCAAACTTTACAAAAAATGTTCTGTGACAGAGCTCTCACTTCTTAACCCTCTGAAACGAAAGCAAGTATTAAACCTGGCACACAATCTGATAACCCAACATGTAAATCTTCCTCCTGTCTACCCAGCCGTTTGCGGTTACAGGGCAGCGACTAGATCAAGCCGTACCAGCAGTTACTAACATTGCGCAGTCAGTTTTCCCGGCATGAACTCAAGGAGAGTAGCCATGATGGAGAAACGACCGCTTGTCTGGTTGTCGGCGGAGCAATCCGGTTCACCAAAGCAGGATACCGTGCTGCCAGAATGGCAGCTGATGCCTCTAACCATCAGGGGCGACCTGAACCCGGGTGAGCTGGCCGGTTACAACGCATGGGTTGGAGTGTTCGATCTAGGCAATATTTCCGGTGAACAATTGGCGCTGGCCAGCAGTTGGCTGGAGGCGCTACCGGTAGAGCAATGGATAGCGATTCTCGAACCCGACCAAACGGATAATCCGGAGGTATGTAGGCTTATCAACCGCTACTGCGGGGACTATCACACCCTACCAATCCAGCCAGAGCGCCTCCGCGTAGCACTTGGCCATCTCTGGGGCATGGCGGAGCTCCAGGCACGGATTTTCCATAGCCAACCACTGAGTTATCGCGATTTTGCCCTGGAAGGCGACTCTCCTGCCATCACGCAGACAAGAGAGCTGCTTTCCAGATTTGCAAACACCGAAGAGCCCGTATTGCTCTACGGTGAAAGTGGTACCGGCAAAGAAGCGGCCGCAACGTTCATCCATAACCACTCGTCCCGAAAACGCAAACCACTGGTTGTCGTCAACTGTGCCGCCCTGCCCGTTTCACTGACCCAGAATGAACTGTTCGGGCATGAGAAGGGCGCGTTCACTCATGCCCTATGTACACACAAGGGAAGAATCGAGACCGCGGACGGTGGCACGCTTCTGCTCGCTGGTGTTGATGAACTCAAACCAGAACAGCAATCAGCCATTCTACGCTTCCTTCAGGAGGGCCAGATTGAGCGTATCGGAGGAGTCGACCCTATAAAGGTCAATGTGCGGTTGATCGCCACCAGCACGAGCCCTCTGGAACAGTTAGTGGCTTCGGGGCAGTTCCGCAGTGATGTTTTTTACCGGCTTGGCAGCCTGTTTGTGCTGCTACCACCTTTGCGGGAGCGCAAGGAAGACATCCCGATACTGGCAACACGGATCCTCAATGCAGCACCGGCTTCCGTGGTGCCAAAACGGCTGTCTGACATAGCCACAATCTGCCTTGCCGAGCATCCTTGGCCCGGTAATCTCAGGGAGCTTCAGAACCGGCTGCGCCAGGCTATGTTGCTCGGGCAGACTGCACTGATTGAGCCGCATGACATGGGATTCGGACAGATTCCGGCCAACAGCCACAGCTCTGGACAGGAACTGTCTCTGGATGCCTTCCGCTCCCAGGCAGACCGACGGGCAATCTCCGTCAGCCTGGCCCTGGCCCAGAACAATATTTCTGCCGCGGCCCGACTTCTTAATATCTCAAGGGTCTCGCTCTATCGACTGATGGAAAAACATCATGTCATCCACAGAACGCCTGCTCCGCCTTCGAAGCGTGACTAAAGGAGAGTTCCCATGACTACAAGAATATTCTGGCTCGCCCCTCTGTTCGCATTAGCAACGCCACTATCAACGGCGGCGGCACAAGGGGACAGTGACGCAGCGTCGGGCGTGAGCAGCACAACAATAAAAGCACCTGAGGAAACCCGTGACCCGTCGACGGAGATTGCCTCGATCACTGCAGACAGGGGCATCGTTACCCGGCCGGGACGGTTCACCATTGAGCCATCCTTCTCTCATGCCCACAGCAACTCGACTGCAGTGGCAGTGGAAGGTTACACGGTGATACCTGCCCTGCTCATCGGGTTGATCAACATTTCGGAAATCCAGCGTGATATTTTCGTCGGTGCTATATCTCTCAAATACGGCTTTACCAGCAGGCTTGAAACGTCGGTTCGTGTCCCTTATCTCAGCATCAATGAGGACCTGAGGGAGCGAGAGGTTTTCCAGGGTACGCCCGTGGATACTTTGCGTGAGTCCTCAGGCGAGGGCCTCGGTGATGTTGAACTCTCCACTCGTTACCAGCTAACCGATGGAGTGGGTGGTTGGCCCTACGTGATTGGCGCAATGCGGGTGAAAGCGCCAACCGGAGATGGCCCCTATGACGTTGACCAGAGGGTTATCCGCGATAACCAGGGCAATCCGATTGGTATCGAACTGGAGAACCGGCCGACCGGGTCCGGTTTCTGGGCCTTTGAACCTGGCCTCTCATTTATCTATCCAACCGATCCTGCTGTGCTTTTCGGAAACCTGAGTTATGTCTGGACCCTCAAAGAGGAACAGGGCGCCGAAAACGGAGGCACGGTCGACCCGGGCGACATCGTGCGTTTCGGCTTCGGAATGGGGTTTGCCTTCAACGACCGAACGTCTTTCAGCCTGGGCTATGATCACTCGGTCATCCGCAAAACAACGTTCGAGAGGAATAACGATCTTTTTGCATCCAACTTCGATCGTATTCAGATTGGTTCACTGTCGTTTGGTCTGTCACAGCGTCTGACCCAGTCCACATCATTGAGCCTGACGGTGAGCGTGGGAGTTACGGAGAATGCGCCAAACAGCGAGATTACCCTCAAGCTTCCGATCAGTCTCTAGGCCGCCAAGCCGGATGTCCGGTCAGCGACCAAGCAACTGGACCAACTGATCACTGAACCGTGCCGGGAACTGGCCCCTGGCACCCAGGTTGTTCAGTTCGATATTCAGTTGGTGCATGTTCTGTATCACTGTGCTGTCGAGACTGTTCTGGATCACCGTCATCCAGCCGTTGGGTCCTGCCACATTACTGGATACCCGCGCGCCGCCACTCCGGTTCGCGCTGATAACCTCAAGAACGGTTTCCGTATGATGCTCCACCAGGCGGTCGCTGACGGCCTGGTTAAGATTGGGAATGGTCAGACGATTGATCACCATGGTGTCACCGTTAATGCCGACAATCTGCTCGAGCCCGATGCTGATTTCCAGGTTATCCATCAGGAAGCCGCCCCGGTATTCCGCCAGTTCCAGATCACTCAGGGGCTCGACACCAAGCATCAGATCCGCCTGTGTCGACGGGGATAACGTTGTCAGTGAAAGTGCCAGGATCGCGATTGCTGGCATCCGGACCATCATGATCATCACCACTCCCTTGAAGAGGGCCAGTAGGGCAAGGTATGGCCGAGCGAAGGCCCGCCCAGCCCCTTCTGTATTGGTGCTCTGGCCACCTGCGGCCAATTTCCGTCGCTGTGAAAGGCGTCTCGCCCTTGCTTGAGATGACTGCGGATTACAAAGGCAGTGCCATTCCAGTAATCGCTGAATTGCGCGTAAGAATAAACCTTAAGTCCGCGCGCCGGGTCCCCTACCAGGACCTCGCTCTCACTGATCCCCTTGATCAACACGAAATGCCGGAAGCCGTCAATGCTCAGCAACACAATCATGGGTAGGCGCACCTTCTCCTTAAGGCCGCTCAACGGCATACGAAAACCATCAGCCTGGTACCCTCTGGCCTCAAGATAGCGCTTCATGTCGAGCATGGAAAAACCGTCCTGGCGCACTTTTTTTTCGTCTGCCAGCGCCAGCATTTCAATGAAGACATCGTGCTCTGATACCGGGTCTTCGTAGTGAAAGGACAATAACGTGGCGATCGCTGCCGAGCCGCAACTGAAGTCGTACTGCTGACGCATGACACTGTCAAACCGCCGGTTCTCGAAACTGTTTACCTTCAGCTTTAAATCACCTCCGATGCCCGGCACCGTGACCGAGCCGGCAAAGGAAATGGACCACAGCAGCCCGGCACTCGCGCAGATCGCAACAAGAACCTTACTGGCCATGGCCCACCTCCGTCAGTGATTGATCAGTATGTTGATCTGGGTACTGTCCTGAATGACCACCTGGTTACCGGTGTTCTGGATAACCGTGGCAACCCCGCTCATGTTGCCGAACGCATTGTCGGAAATACTATTGTCACCCGTGACAACATTACCCGACAGCAAGTTATCGGACACATTCGCATTCTGCTGGTTATCGTTAATCTGCCACTGCATCGGGATTCCCTGGCGGCCGCTTGAATCTGCCAGCTGATCAGCCGATAACAGCGTGGCATCCATCCACTCCTCGGCGGACACAAAACCCGTTGCTCCGACCAATAACGCCAGCAAGGCAGCCTTCAGTTTCCATCTGATAACGTAACCCATGGCAGTTCTCCCGGAATAGCCGGGCCGCACCGTCAAGGCGCGACCCGGATTCCTTACTGGGTGCCGCCACCGCTACCGGTGGACAGGTTCGACATTACACTGACATTAGCCTGTGTAACGCTGCCGTTACCGGCATTCTGGGCAAATGCCCCTACACCGGTGTAGTTTGCTGAGCCACCGGAGATTTCGTTGCGGTTACGAGCCTCGGTATAGGAAGCTCTGCCATTGGCATCGCCGTATGTGGTTGAGCTTCCCGACACGCTGCCGTCCAGATCAGCGTTGTTCAGGAATACATCCAGATCCAGCGCCAGGGAGTTATCGGAGCTGTCGTTTCCACTATCAGACACAGTGGTGTTTCCACTGTCTGCAACGTTGGTGGAATTATCAGAACTGTCGTTTCCACTGTCCGCCACATTGATGGAATTGTCGGAGTTGTCTGAATTATCCGAGTTGTCGGAGTTATCGGAATTATCGGAGTTATCCGAGTTATCCGAGTTATCCGACATATCGTTACCGCTGTCAGCAATCTTGAACGAATCGCTCACGTTGGTACTGTTGTCCGAGTTGTCGGAATTGTCGGAATTATCGGAATTGTCCGAATTATCCGAATTGTCCGACATATCATTTCCACTGTCGGCAATCTTGAACGAATCAGCAACGTCGGTGCTGTTGTCCGAGTTGTTCGAGTTATCGGAGTTGTCCGAATTGTCGGAGCTGTCATTGCCGCTGTCAGCAATCTTGAACGAATCTGCCACATCGGTGCTGTTGTCCGAGTTGTCGGAATTATCCGAATTATTCGAGTTGTCGTTACCGGAGTTGGTGTTGCCGGATTGGTCATTGTTGGCAATGGAGGTATCGTCCGCATTGGTATTTGGATCTCCGTCACCTCCCTGGTCAGCATACGCAAAGCCGGAAATACCGAGACTCATTGCGATGGCAGCCGCTAGCAAATTTTTCCTGGTATTCATAATGTCGCTTCCTTTTCGATTATTGGCTTTTGGAGGGATCCGACTAAAACCGCAAGCCTTCGGTCAGCCAAGGTTCAGACCCACTAGACAAGTAGAGCGATTCCCGTGCCAGAATTAACAGGGAACCCCCAAGGTACTGTTTACCGGAGTTTTTCTATTATCGAAGGGGATCAGATAGTATTCATGAGGGCTTTGAACTGTTTCAGGAATGAAACAGAACCCGCGAGAAGAACGGGCCAGGAAGGAGGTTTCTCAATGGAATTCAGAAACTTGGGTGAAAATGCCGATGTAAAAAAACAAAACCCCACACAAGGTGGGGTTTCGAATTCCGAAGCGGGCCTCTCGGCCCGATTCAGTGACAACCGAACCGCTGTTTAGAACTGGTTCATGGTGTTGTCTTTACCGCCAGCCTTCAGGGCTGCATCACCGGCGAAGAACTCTTTGTGGTCATCACCGATATTGGAACCGGCCATGTCCTGGTGCTTCACAGTAGCGATACCCTGACGGATCTCCTTGCGCTGTACACCTGCAACATAGGCCAGCATGCCTTCGTCGCCGAAGTAACCCTTGGCCAGGTTGTCGGTAGACAGGGCCGCAGTGTGGTAAGTCGGCAGAGTGATCAGGTGGTGGAAGATACCAGCTTCACGGGCAGCGTCACGCTGGAAGTTGGCAGTCCACTCGTCGGCCAGCTTGCCGAGCTCGGTTTCGTCATACTTGGCGTTCATCAGGTCGGCACGGTCATAGGCAGACACGTCCTTGCCTTCTTCCTTCCAGGCATCGAATACCTGCTGACGGAAGTTCAGGGTCCAGTTGAACGACGGGCTGTTGTTGTAGACCAGCTTGGCATCGGGCACCACTTCACGGATGCGGTTAACCATGGAGGCGATCTGGCCAACGTGGGGCTTCTCGGTTTCGATCCACAGCAGGTCAGCGCCGTTCTGCAGGCTGGTGATACAGTCAAGAACCACACGGTCTTCACCAGTGCCCGGCTTGAACTGGAACAGACCAGAAGGCAGACGCTTGGGCTTCATCAGCTTGCCGTTGGCCTTGATCACAACGTCACCGTTGTTGATGTCTTCCGGCTTCTCGATGTAGTCGCCATCCAGGAAGCTGTTGTACTGATCGCCCAGGTCACCCGGCTCTTCAGTTACGGCCAGCTTCTGGGTCAGGCCAGCGCCCAGGGAGTCGGTACGGGCAACGATGACGCCGTCGTCCACACCCAGCTCAAGGAACGCCAGGCGAACGGCGTTGATCTTGGACAGGAAGTCGGCGTGGGGCACAGTTACCTTGCCATCCTGGTGACCACACTGCTTCTCGTCAGACACCTGGTTCTCGATCTGGATACAGCAGGCACCGGCTTCGATCATCTGCTTGGCCAGCAGGTAGGTCGCTTCGGCGTTACCGAAACCAGCGTCGATGTCGGCAATGATCGGCACGATGTGAGTTTCGTGATTGTCGATCTGCTTGATCAGCTCGTCAGCCTTGGCGTTGTCGCCAGCCTTCTGGGCTTCTTCCAGGGCACGGAACAGGTGGTTCAGTTCCCATGCGTCCGCCTGGCGCAGGAAGGTGTACAGCTCTTCGATCAGGCCGGAAACGGCGGTCTTCTCGTGCATGGACTGGTCAGGCAGCGGACCGAACTCGGAACGCAGGGCAGCAACCATCCAGCCGGACAGGTACAGGTAACGACGCTTGGTGGTACCGAAGTGCTTCTTGATGGAGATCATCTTCTGCTGGCCGATAAAACCGTGCCAGCAGCCCAGGGACTGGGTGTACTGGGAAGTATCTTTATCGTAGTTCGCCATGTCTTCGCGCATGATTTTCGCGGTGTACTTGGCGATGTCCAGGCCAGTCCTGAATTTGTTCTGGGCGCGCATGCGAGCCGCATGCTCGGGCTTGATGGCATTCCAGGTAGGGTTCTGCTTCAGAATGGAAGCAATGGCATCAACGTCATTTGCGTATGGCATGATCTCAGTCCTGTCTTCTAAGGTTTGAGGTGCTCTTCTATGAAGTACAAAAGCAACTTCAGCGAGCCAGCGTCCGTTCAAAAAAACACCAGACCACTGACATTGACGGTTACTTTAGTGGGTTTGATTTTATAATTGAAATTTATATTATCTATATTCGGCATTTTTTCGGTGAATACCAATAAGCCTCAGAATTGAGCTGCATCAGGCAGCCTGATACCACCGGTGCTATCATGCTGGTGAAGGTAGTAAGCCGTCCCAGACTACGACACAGGTAACAGTCCCCGGTGTTTTACATTCAAGCTTTCGGTCACTCCCTTCTGCACGCACTGAAGAACCTGATGCCTATCGTGGTAGTCGTGGTGTTTTTCCAGTTCGCGATTCTGCAACAGTTGCCGGCAAACACTCTGGGCATGACCTTTGGGCTGTTTATTGTGGCGGTCGGTGTGGCACTTTTTCTTCAAGGGCTCGAACTCAGCATCTTTCCGGTGGGAAAAAGTCTCTCCAATCAGTTTGCCCGCCGTGGCTCCATTCCCATTCTGATGGCTTTCGGGTTCGCCCTCGGATTTTCTGCGGTAGTGGCAGAGCCGGCACTGATTGCCGTTGCCCTGCAGGCACAGGAAATCAGCGCCGGCAGGATTGACGCCCTTACCCTGAGGTTGCTCGTGGCAACTTCTGTCGGTTTCGTGGTTGCGCTAGGTGTGTTCAGGACGATCATGGGCTATCCGCTGCACTGGTTCATGATTGTTGGCTACATAACGGTCGTGATCGTTACATGGTTCGCGCCGGAAGAGATCGTCGGCCTGGCCTATGACTCTGGCGGAGTCACCACCAATGTGGTTACCGTGCCCCTGGTTGCTGCGCTGGGCATTGGCCTTGCGGTCTCGATTCGCGGCCGGAATCCGCTCACTGATGGCTTCGGCCTGGTAGCTCTGGCGGTCATGGTGCCCATGATTACTGTTCAGCTCTACGGCATCCTGGTCTATTCAGGGGAACAGCCGGAAGGCGATTTTCTCATGGACACCGGCGATGATGATTCCACGGTTTCCGGGCCTTTGAACATTCTGCTGGAGCTGGTAGAAATGGTGCGGGATGTACTGCCCATCATCCTGACCGTTCTTGTCTTTCAATATCTTGTGTTACGGCGTGGCCTGAGCAACCCGCGCAAGATTCTCTTTGGCTTTGCCCTGGTTATTCTCGGCCTTTACGCTTTCGTGGTAGGCCTGAAAATCGGCCTGTTCCCCATCGGCACCAGCATGGCGGAGCAGTTAGTGGCCCTCGATGGTTTCGTCTTCATTTATCTGTTCGCCTTTATGATCGGTTTCGCCACTACCATGGCAGAGCCGGCACTGATTGCAATCGGACAACAGGCGGAAGACGCCGCTGCCGGTACATTGAATGGCAATGCCATTCGCCTTTTCGTCGCCCTGGGCGTTGCTATCGGAATCACAGTCGGCGTCCACCGGATCATTGTCGGGGACTCCATCCATTACTACATCATGGGGGGATACCTGGTCGTTATCATGCTGACGACCATTGCCCCGCGCTATATCATCGCACTGGCCTACGATCTGGGCGGAGTGACCACATCGGAGGTTACGGTCCCACTGGTAACCGCCCTGGGCATCGGCCTTGCCAGCAACATCGAGGGGCGCAGTGTACTCATTGACGGCTTCGGGCTGATTGCCTTTGCCTCGATTTTCCCCATCATTACCGTTATGACCTACGCCATTGTCGTTGACCATATCGCTGCACGAAGGAAACCAGCCACATGAAATTCTCCGTACTCGTCGCTATCGTGCCAGAAGATCAGGAACAGGATTGCATTGATGCAGCCAGGGATCTGGGCGCTGGGGGGGTAACCGTTCTGGCCGGACGCGGGATCAGCAATACCGCAAAGAAAACCTTCTTTGGCCTGACCTATGATGGCAGCCAGAGTGTTCTTGTAATGGTGCTGGAGAAGGGGCTGTCACTGGATATCCTGAAAGCCATCCAGCACATTCTCATGCCGGAGCAGAAGGACTCCCAGGGCCTGGTGTTCACACTACCCCTGGAACACCTGGGAGGCATCGATCTGTCACAGGTTGAGAAATTCGAACAACACGTAAAAGACTCACTATAAGCGGAGGAGCAGGATGAAACTTGTAAAGGATGTGATGATCCGGGATACCATCAATGTATCCCCGTTTGCCAGCCTCCGGGATGCCTTGTCGCTGATGAAAAAGCATGAGGTAAAGTCATTGGTGGTGGAAAAACAGAACGAACACGACGCCTATGGCCTGATCACCTACACCAATATTCTTAAGACCGTGATCGCGGAAGACGGCGATATCGACCTGCTCAATGTCTACGATGCCTGTGCCAAGCCTGTCATCAGTGTCGGAGAGCATCTTGGCATTCGCTATGCCGCCAGCCTGATGAGCCAGCATCGTGTGAAACGCCTGCTGGTTCTTCAGGATAACGAACTGGTGGGCTTCGTGGTTATGGACGATATTATGGCCGCTCTGCTGGATACCATTGACTGAGTCCTGGCCAGTTTCAGGAACGGCAAAGCACCACCAGACTATCGGTCGTGTTCAGGTCCAGATACTCATCTCGTGGCGGGTTGAGCTTCACATGGTGGCCGTGCCTGTCAGGCTGATGACGCCAGATACCCAGTGCCACCTCGCCCTTTGCCGCTAGCACTTTTTCCACCAACTGAAAGTCTGCGCTAGCCGGTAGCGGGTAGTCATGTGGATTGCGGAACTGGATCTCAGCCCCTCCGACGGTGAACAACTCATCCAGCACCACCCTCAACTCCCTTCGTAGCGCTACCTGGGCCAGAACATGGCTGACAATCATCGGACTGATCATCATTTCACTCTGATGGCCGGTCAACAGGTTACGGTTATCGGGATCGCTCAACTCCATAATCAGTTGCGGCCGGACATCCCCCTCACTGAGCAGGTCTTCCAGCTGAAGATAGCCCACCATGGCCCTGGCATCGGCTTCTTCGCCGGAGGCCAGGCGATCACTGCTCACCAGCATGATGGAATCATAGTTCAGCGGGCCAACCCGCCTGAGCTCACCCTCTACCATGTAATCCGCCTCGACGTGACGGCAGATCACATCGCGCTGGTGCCCCAGGTAACGATCTATCTCCTGCTGGCGCTCCCAAGCGGGCACCACTGAGACGACATCCACCTCAAACCGCATCTGATGATAGCTGGAAAATTCGTCAATCAGGCTTGGCAACCGGCGATTCCAGCCCAACACTAGCACCCGGTGGACGCGTTCAGAAACGGCAACCGATTGGCTGACGGGCTGCCCGCGACGGATCACCGGCAGTGCCGGGGCTCTGGGATCAGGTTCGGTTTCATCATAATCCCGCGCCAGCATGACGACGCGGTCCTCCGCCGCTATCAGGGTGTCCGATGAGGCCGGCATCTGCACATCCCATCCCTTTTCTGCCGGCTTCAGAATACCCAGTACAATGACTCTGGGGCGCTGGGAAGCCAGTTCCCCAAGCGTCAGTCCCGCCAGGGACTCACCACCACGGATATACATTTCACAGCCTTCCCCGGCGGTCAGCAGCTCATTATAGATTTCCGACAATCCCGGATGCAGGATGTTCTGGACCATCAACCGGCTGATGGTGGCATCACCGGCAACCACTTCCAGTTCACCGGGATAGGCCCGCTCAATAACCGGGTGTTTACGTATGTCCTGAATTTCGGCCACCACGAACGGCAGGGGGGCACCCAGGTGCCGCGCCTGCGCGGCGATGGAAAGCAGCGCCTTTACGGTTTCTATATCCGACGTTACCAGACTTCCTGCTTCATGGGCCGCACTGGGCACAATGACCGCGGAAGCATCCAGACAGGCCACCCGTTGCAGTGCATCGGGCTGGATAGCGGCCCCCGAACGGAGAATGATCTGGCGCGCCTTGCGGCCAATTCCCGGCTCATTGCGCAATTCATGTACCTGTGCTGCGGAGGCTGTCTCGGACAGCACCACCAGCCGCAACCGGTTAGTGTCATGCTTTTCCAGAAATCGTCGCATGCGGCCGGAGGATCCCAGCAACTCCCCCAGCAGTGGCAGGGTCTGGCTGGTCCAGCCCAGCACCACAATATGGTTTCTCAGGGTAACCGGTGTCAGGCCTCGTTCCAGATCCGCCATCTTGGCAATCAGCCAGCGGGTCAGGATGGCTACCAGAGTACCCATGAACACCACGTAACCGCTGATAGTCAGGACGGTGGACACCAGCCGTTGCCAGTTGCCTACATCATCCCCCAGGTATCCTGGGTCCGTCAGTCGCAGGAAGGCCCACCAGATGGCGCTCCCTACGTCCTCATGTGGCTCACCGAAGGGAATCACCAGCAGGCCACCGATCAGGGAAATCAGCCCGATAAAGACACCCACCACCAAAAGTTGAAAACCGGCGCCCTTGACCAGCTGGCGTTCTACAATGAATTTGACGCGGTCGACAAAACGAAAAGGGAGCATGGTGGTCCTTTTGTACAAACCTGAAATGACCGTAGCATAGCCTATTAAGCCAAACGGATACGGGTAAATGTCTGTTCAGACCCGACCAGCCAGCCGGGAACTGCCCATGCACAAGATGCTGAACATCATGATTGGCACTGTTGTGCTGCTGCCAGCGACACTGGCGGCCGAACTCAATCACCTGCCCCAACCCTGGCGGCAGGATGCGGTTGTTATGGGCAAGGAGGAGGCACCCGATGTCGAACGTTACCTGCACGAGCTGTCATTCCGGCATAGTCAGCCCGCCCCATCTGCTATCGAAAACGGTATTCGTGGCACCGGTGGCAGCGTGGGAAGCCGGCGCCTTTATCTGGATTTCCGCTTTCGCCAGGATTTCGCCTTCAACCAGGATCGACAGGGGTTCCTGCTGGACATCCAGCGCAGCGAAGACTTCGACGGCAGTTATGACCGACAGCTCGTGGGGTTCCGCCATCAGCTCACCCACTCCACGGAGGTCTGGCTGCAAGGAGACGTCTTCGCTGATAAATCCCGCTCGGATATCTACTTCAGTGGCCGGCATACATTCACCAACGGATCCTGGTTTCACGGCAGCTGGATTCTGCCCGACACCTATTTCAATAGCAAAACACGAAGCGATGACACTCTGCTGGAGAAACCGCAGAGCTTTTTCCTCCAGTGGCACCAACCGTCACGCGATGATCGACGCGGTACTACCACTGCCTCAATGACTTACTCTGCCCCCTCAACCTTCGATAGCAGGCGTGAAAACCTGATCGTGGAGAGCGAATCCATCAAAGGCGCCCTGACCCACCGGTATCGGTTCACAACCTGGAAACTGCAGACAGAACTGAGCGGTGAGCGCACCCGCCGGCAATACCATCTTGATGAGGTTTCCGGAAGGATACCCTCGCGTCGCGACCACATCAGGGCCGGAGCAGAAGCCGTGCGCACATCGCATCATCTGCAGCCGGGTATAGGCCTGCACTTCTTCTTTCTAGGGGAAAAGGGATATACCGGCCGCAATCTGGATGACATTGCCGATGTACGCCGGCGGGAGGTCACTCTGTCCGGGAGTCTCCGGTTACCGCTGGCGAAGGCGGTCACTCTGCGCCCAGAGATATACCTGAGCGCCGCAGACATTGATCAGTCCTACCTGGAGAGCGATGACGACTATCATCGGGGCTTCATCGGCAAAATTGCACTGCCCTTCGAGATACTGCTCTCGCAACAGGACAATGCGATACTGACCCTTGCTCCTACCTTCTACCTGCACAAAGCCGCGTTTGGCGGTGGTAATCTCCAGTTGCACTGGCCTATGTAGCCGCGAGCCGGCTTTCAGCCCTGACCGCTTCCTCAAGGGTTGGATAGAATCGGACCACGCCCTCTTCCGGTTTCACCCCCGCCCTGGCCAGCGTGCGTAAAGGCTGAAACTGCAGATCAGCGATAACTACCTGGGTGCCGTCTCGCCGGCAGGTACTGATCAGCTTGTTCAGTGCAGATAGCCCACCGGCATCCAGAATCGTTACCCCATCCATGTAGAGAATAAAGCCACGGGCACTGGCGGACAGTTGCGCCAGCTCCCCGAATATCCTGTCTGCGGCGGCAAAGAACAGAGGACCATTGATTTTGAAAACCTGCCAGCCTTCCGGGAGGCTGGCTCCTGCTATTCGTTTGCTGTCGGTAATGTCCGTTACTTTGGTCATCTGGGCCATTTCCCGCATGAAAAGTACCGCCGCCAGCAGAATACCGGTGGTGATGGCAATCACCATGTCCAGCAGCACCGTGAGCGAGAAACAGGTAATGAACACCAGTATGTCGCTGCGTGGGGCAGTTTTCAGAAGGTGAAGCGATTTGGGGGCTTCGCTCATGTTCCAGGCCACCATCACCAGCAATGCCGCCATCGCCGACATCGGCAGGTAGGCCAGCAACGGCGCCAGTAACACCAGTGCCAGCAGAACAACCAGCGCATGCACCATTGCAGAAACCGGTGATTCCGCGCCGGCGCGGTAGTTGGCAGCAGAACGGGCAATGGCGGCTGTCGCCGTAATGCCGCCGAAAAAAGGGGTGATCACATTGCCGATGCCCTGCCCCAGTAGCTCACTGTTGGCACTGTGGCGCTTGCCGGTCATACCATCCAGAACCACTGCACAAAGCAGCGACTCAATGGCCCCCAGCATGGCGATGGCGAAAGCAGCCGGCAACAGGTCCCGGACCATGGACCAGCTTATCCCCAGTGGTTCTCCGCTGGCATCCGGACGATTCCAGGGCCAGTCAAACTCCGGCAGGAAGGGCGGAATGCCAGCGCCCACAGAACCATCCGCCAGCAAATAACTGAATCGGGTGCCAATGGTTTCTATCGCCGAGCCATTGGCGTTCAGTGCCATCGCCAGAAGACTGCCAATGATTACCGCAGGCAAGTGGGGCGGCACCGGTGTTTTCAGGCGGGGCCAGAGCAGCATTACCGCCAGCGTGGCTATCGCTACCATGGTAGTCATGGCGTCCAGGGCCGGTAAGGACTGTCCGACAACTGCCAGCTTGTCCCAGTAATGCTCCGGCATCTGCTCGATGCCCAGCCCAAAGAAGTCCTTCATCTGTAGGGTCGCAATTACCACAGCTATACCACCCGTAAAACCAAGGGTGACGGCTTCTGGTATGTATTCAATGAACCGGCCCAGGCGCATGAATGCCATGACGAGCAACAATACCCCGGACATAAGTGAGGCCAACAGCAAACCACCCAGGCCATAACTCTGGGCAATGGGGTAGAGGATCACGACAAAAGCAGCGGTGGGACCGGAAATGCTGAAACGGCTGCCACCGGTCAACGCGATCACAAACCCGGCAATAAACGCAGTGTAAAGGCCATACTGGGGCGGTACCCCACTGGCAATCGCCAACGCCATAGCCAGCGGAATCGCAATAATTCCGACCGTGACCCCTGCCATCACATCGCGGCCAAGACGCCTGGATGTGTAGCGTTCGTCAATACAGGCCTCACGGAAGGCGTGGGCAAACCTCAGAGAGAAAAGATAGGCGCGATGAGGCATTGAACATCCCGAACATTAATCCAGAAAAACAAAAGGCTGACAGCCAACCAGGTTTCGTGATCGTATAAGCGATTATGACGAACTATTCCCACACTCTCGTGATGCTCACCTGCCTGCTGATCACCGGCTGTGCTTCCCTGCCCGCCAGCAACCCGACGACAGTGGTCCGGCCACAATCGCAGTACGACTCTATCATTACCAACAACCAGGGTAGCTTGCTCTCCATCAACGGACTGGCAAACGAACTGGCACCGGCGGACGTAGTCGTGATCGGAGAGTACCACGGGCACCATGGCTCCCATCTGCTGCAATCCCTGGTGCAGTCGGCACTCTACCAGCGTCGCCCGCAACAGGTGTTAAGCATGGAACAGTTTACCCTGAATGATCAGCCAGAGCTGGACAGGTATCTCGCCGGCCAGTCCGGCGAAGAGGAACTGATAGCCGATACCAACGCCTGGCCCAACTACAAGGCTTCCTATCGGCCGCTGATCGAGTTCTCCAGGAACCGGAACCTGCCTGTGATCGCCGCGAATGCACCCGCGGATATCGTTCGGTGCGTTGGTCGAAAGGGGGCGTCCTATCTTGAGACACTCGACACCGCACAACGCCAGCAGTTACCGGATGATCCATTTGTTGACACCTCGGCCTATCGCAAGAAGTTTTCTGATGCTCTTGGCTCAGGCCATGGTGGCGACCATGGTGGAAGTGACGGCAAAATGACCAACAGCACACGCCTGGAAAACAGCTACAAGGCCCAGTTATTAAGGGATAACACCATGGCGGATCAGGTAATCCGGGCACTGAAAAAATACCCTGATCACCAGGTTATCCATGTGACGGGCACTTTCCACGCTGAAGATCGTCTGGGCATGGTCGCAGTGCTGGAACAAAAACGCCCGGATCTTGAGGTTGCCGTTGTCAGTCCGGTGTTCTGGCGCGCGGGTGAAAATCTGGACAACCTGGTGGAAGCCAACCGGCAGAAAGGCGATTTTCTTTATTTCATCCAGCCACTGCCGGAAGAGTATCAGGACCGCGAACGCCATCGCGATGCCATTGCGGAGCAGTTTCGCAATGCGGCTGAACTTCCCTGCGACTGAGCAGGTAAAAGACATGCCTATTACGCCGGCTTTTTCTGCCCCGCCCGAATCACAATGGCGATGCCGCCAAGAATAGCGATGCCGGCGACGACCAACCTCAGGGTCAGTGCCTCACTCAGCAACAGTACACCACCGACTGCGGCGATCACTGGCACACTGAGCTGAACCGTAGCGGCCGAGGTTGCCTGCAGCAGTGGCAGCGCCATATACCAGACGGCATAGCCCATGCCGGAGGCAATAGCTCCTGAAGCGACTGCGTAGCCCATACCCGCCCCGTCAATATTGGCAGTGGCAACCATAACGAGGCTGAGCACCAGGGTCATGGGCACGGCACGGATAAAGTTGCCGGCGGTAACGGCTGTGGGCTCACCGGCACCTTTTGCCCGCAGCGAATAGACCCCCCAGGCGATACCCGCACCAATCATCAGCAGGGAGCTGAATAACGGGGGCGCCGTAAGCCCGGGAAGCAACAGCCCCACCAGACCGGAAAACGCCACAACAAATCCCGCCCATTGCCAGGGATGCGGGCGGTCCCCACGCACGATACCGATGCTGATCATGGTGGCCTGGACAGCACCGAACAGCAAAAGGGCGCCCATGGCCGCAGACAGGCCGCCATAGGCATACGAGAAAGCGGCCGCATAGGCAAAAAGGGCGAGTGCCGAGCCCCAGGAACCCTGTTTCATTGGCGCCCGGTTACCTCTAAGGCTAACCAGCAGCCAAAGCATCAATGCCCCCGACACCAGGCGCACGCTGGTAAAGGTGGCGGCATCGATATCGGTATCCCGCAGAGCCGCGCGACAAAGGAGTGAATTGCCAGCAAAGGCGATCATGGCAATAGTGGTGAGTAATAAGGTACGCAATCGAGACAAGACAGCACTCCCGGACAGGCAAATTCGGATCCCTCCAGTGTAGGCGCTGGCCAGAAAACTGCTTATTACTCGATGGTCGATAACAGACGGCTACTAAAGACCTGTTCGTCGGACGCTCCGAACAACACAAACCGCACCCGCTTCAGGTTTTCCAGCCTGGGCAGGACCTGTTTGACGGTATTCATGGCCACTTCCGCCGCAAGTTTCACCGGATAGCCGAAGGCACCCGCCGAGATAGCCGGAAATGCAATGGATTCTATGGCCTTGCTGTCTGCCAGCTCCATTGCATTGCGGTAACACTCTGTCAGCCAGTGGTCAGACGGCTCGTCAACTCCGTAAACCGGCCCGAGGCAATGGATAATGTATTGGTTCGGCAGGTTGTGTGCACTTGAAATAACCGCTTCGCCGGGCCGGATCGGCGCCATCGGCCGGCACTCTTCCGCCAGCCCCGGCCCTGCAGCGGAATGTATCGCACCGGCAACACCGCCGCCCGGCATCAGTTGTGCGTTGGCTGCATTGACCACTGCGTCTATATCATCCTGGCGGGTAATATCGCCGCGAACGCATTCCACGGTTTTTCCGTTCAGTTCCACCTGTGCCATAGAACCCTCCCGGCCATAACCTCAGCGGCGACGCTTCAGCGAACGGTTGATGATGACTGTCTGCGGCTCGCCATGACCCGCGATTACTGCCATTGCCCGCTCCAGCGTCGCCTCGGCAATAGCCTCATGTTTTTGTGGTAGTGAGTGAACCCTGACCGGCAGGAAATCCAGCAACCGGTCATCCCCGAAGGTAGCCATTCTGAGCGACTCCGGCAACCCATCCGGCTGCTCCATCAGAACATCCAGAACACCCTGCATCAGCGTGTACGACGCCGTGATCAACGCGTCTGGCAGCCCCTTCTCCGCCAGCACCTGCCGCATCAGGCTGGCGCCAGAGGCCCGGTCATAGTGTTCGCCACTGTAAACCCACCACTGGCCGCTGCGTGCCCGTGCCACGTCTTCAAAACCCTCGCGCCGCTCGCGAGTCATGGCAAGTGTTGGCACGGCATCAAGCCACACTACCGAGCCTGTACCCAGCTCCAGCACGGATCGGGTCAGTGCGGCCGCGCCCTTGCGATTGTCGCTGACCACGCAGCTGATCGCCCCCGGCGACTGGGCCCGGTCCACCGCAATCACCGGAAGGCCATCCTGTTGCAGTTGTTGATAGAAGGGGTCGTCCGACGCCAGGGCGCTGGCCACGATCAGGGCATCGCACCGCCGCGCTTTCAGTGACCGTGCCAGCTCGCGCTCGGTATCCGGGTTATCCCCGGAGCCGGCAATCAGCAACTGATAGCCCCGGGCCCGAGCGCCCTTCTCCAGCAACTTGGCCAGTCGGGCGTAACTGGCATTTTCCAGGTCCGGCAGAATAAACCCGAGGGTGCGGCTCGCCCCGCCACGCAGCGCGGCAGCCTGGGGGTCAATCTGGAAGTGACTGTCCCGGGCAATTGTCAGCACCTTGTCGATGGTCTGCTGTTTGATTCTGCGGGCCGGCCCCTGGCCGTTGATGACGTAACTGGCGGTCGTGCGGGACACCCCCGCCAGGCGGGCAAGTTCTGCAAGGGTCATAGGGCCACTTCCTCCTGGTCACAGATTGCTTGATTTCTGATCAGATCTGTTTCATGATTCATTCTATGTTTGCTGACACGATTCAGCAACCCGAATTTTCACTGGCAATGACAACCCCCTAATGCCACTGCCAGCACCACACAACAACAAGGCGAGGCTATACCCCATGCTGACGCTTACAGCCAACGATATCCGCCTGGGCTGCACCGCAACCGACTGGCAGGATGCCCTGAAGCAGGCAAGCCAGGACCTGCAGGAAACCGGCAGGACCACTTCTGATTACCACGCCGGGATGCTGGCGAGAGAGCATCAGTCCTCCACCGTACTTGGTAACGGCATTGCCATTCCTCACGGCACTCCGGAAAGTCGCTCAGCGGTCATCAGCACTGGCATCCGGGTATTGCAGTTTCCTGATGGAGTTACCTGGCATGACAGCACAACAGTGTATGTTCTGGTAGCCATTGCCGCCCAGTCAGACGAACACCTGGACATACTGCGCCACCTGACCCGTGTACTGGACAAACCCGGCCTTTCCCGGAAGCTTGCCGAAGCCGACGACACCGCTGCGCTGGTGACCCTGTTGTCCCGGGAGCCCGTGATGCCGAAATGCGATGCGCAGACGCTATGCCTGGGTATCAATACCCAGGCCACGAGCGAACTGGCCCTGAGCGCCGCCGCCAGGTTACAGGGGCTTGGCTGCGTAGACTCTGCGTTCATGAAGGAAATTGTCGCTCAGCCCCCGGTTGCGCTTGGTCAGGGCTTCTGGCTTGTTCATCACAGCATTGGCAGTCATCGCCCGGCGCTCGCACTGGCTACCCCCAAAGAACCGACCGGCGAACTGGCCGGCGTGTTCTGCCTCGCGGGCCAGGGCGACGACTGCCGGGAACTGCTGGAACGCATCGATAACTTCCTGGCCCAGAACACCCCCCTGGAAAACCAGTCCGTGGATGCCGTGCTCTCCAGGCTTTCCGGCGAACAGGCCAATGCCGTCAGCGAGCGGGTGCAACTGTTGAACACCCACGGACTCCATGCACGGCCCGCCAAGCAACTGGTCCAGGAGGCGCGGCAGCACGATGCAGATATCCGCATCCGTCTTGAAAATGGTGACGGTAACTCTGTGTCTGCCACCAGCCTGACACGCATTATCGGCCTTGGCGCACGCCGCGGTCAGACACTGGTGATCTCTGCCACAGGTGATGAGGCAGAAAAGGCAGTCAATGCCGTGTGCCGGGCCATCAGTGACGGCCTCGGAGAAACCGTATCACCGTTACGCCACCAGGAGAGACAGCCGGAACCATCCGAGCCGGAACCGGAACCACTGGCGGACAACGAGGCGCTGAGAGCCGTTGCTGCCTCACCGGGCCTGGCACTGGCTCCAGCCTTCGTGATGCGCCAGCCAACCCTGGATTATCCGGCAAGCGCCAGCGATGCCGATGAACAGACCAGTCGCCTTGGCCGTGCCATCGACGAAGCCGATGGGCAGCTACGTAGCTTGATTCGCCAGGCGGAAGGTGGCGAAGTGGCACCGATTCTGTCGGTACACGTGGAAATGCTACAGGACGACGACCTCTACCAGGCCGCGCTGGAAGCTGTTAACGAAGGCGCCTCCGCCGAAGCCGGCTGGTGGCGTGCCATAGATACGGCTGCCCGGGCCCAGGAAGCGCTGGCCGACAGGCTTCTTGCAGAACGTGCGGCAGACCTGCGGGATGTTGGCCGGCGCGTGCTGGCCAACCTCTGCGGCGTAGCCATGCCGACGCCTCCGGATGAGCCCTATGTACTGATCGCAGATGACCTGGGCCCTTCCGACGTGGCCAGGCTCAATACCCAACGGGTTCGTGGCCTGGTTACGGCGCGGGGTGGGGCCACCTCCCACAGCGCCATTCTGGCCCGCGCACTGGGCCTGCCGGCCGTGGTCGGTGCCGGCAATCGCATTCTCACCATCACCGATGGCACGGATGTGGTGGTTGATGGCGAGCGCGGCTGCATTGTTCCCAATCCCGGCCCCGAACGTCGTGAGCGCATCAACCGCCGCCTGGACCAGTTGACCCGGCTGCAGGCACAGGCCCACGAGTGCCGGAACGAACCGGCCACCACAACCGATGGCCACACTATCGACGTGTGCGCGAATCTGGGCAACACCGCTCACACCCCCGACGCGGTGGACCGGGGAGCCGATGGTATTGGCCTGCTGCGCACCGAGTTCATCTTCATGGAACATCCGGAAGCGCCGGATCTGGACACCCAGGTAAAGGAGTACCGCCACGCCTTTGATGCCCTCAATGGCCTGCCCCTGGTGGCGCGGACCCTGGATGTAGGCGGCGACAAGCCACTGGATTACTGGCCCCTGGCCCACGAGGACAATCCGTTCCTCGGGTTGCGGGGCATTCGCCTGTCACTGACCCGTCCGGACATTCTGGAAACCCAGATCCGTGCCCTGCTGACTGCTTCAGACAACCGTCCATTGCGGATCATGTTCCCCATGGTAAAGGATCTGGAGGAGTTTCGCGCTGCCAAGGCCATCGTCGAGCGGGTCCGTGCCGAGATTCCCTGCCAGGGCCTGCAGGTTGGCGTGATGATCGAGGTGCCCTCCTGCGCCCTGCTGGCTCACACCCTGGCTCCGGAAGTGGACTTCTTCTCCGTGGGCACCAATGATCTGACCCAGTACACGCTGGCGATTGACCGGGGCCATGGTCAGCTGTCGGCGCAATCCGACGGTCTGCACCCCTCGGTACTGCAACTGATTCGCATGACCGTGAAAGCGGCCCACGCCCATCATCGCTGGGTGGGGGTCTGCGGCGAGCTGGCTTCGGACCCACAGGCCATTCCGGTTCTGCTGGGCCTGGATGTGGACGAGCTGTCGGTGACCAGCCGACGAGTGCCGCTGGTAAAAGCCTGCATTCGCGGGCTCAGCCGTGAACATGCCCGGGGGCAGGCAGAACTGGCTCTGAGCAAGGCCACGGCGGCAGAGGTACGAGACACCCTGGAGGTGCTGTAATGGCCCGCATACTCACCATTACACTCAACCCTGCGCTGGACCTGAACGTTGAAGCCGACAGCGTCAAACTTGGCAGCGTCAACCGCGCGCGGACCACGCGCCTGGACCCGGCTGGCAAAGGCATTAACCTGGGCCGCGTTTTGTCCAGTCTTGGCCATACCGTAGCCGTGTCCGGCCTGCTGGGCGAAATCAACGCAGCGCCTTTCGAACGCCTCTTCGTATCGGAAAATCTCGAAGACCGTTTCGTGCGTGTGCCTGGCCAGAACCGCGTCAATGTGAAGATTGCCGAAGACAGTGGTCGGATAACGGACCTCAATGGCACCGGGTTCGTTGCTCCAGCTGAGGCAGCTGAACATCTGAAATCCTGTCTTGATTCATTGTCAGGCGAATACGACGCAGTTGCCATTGCCGGCAGCCTCCCTGGCGGCTTTCTGCCCCACGCCCTGACTGAACTGGTCATCCTGGCCCGCTCCGCCAGAATTCCCGTTTGGCTGGATACCAGCGGCGCGGCCCTGGAAGCCGGGCTTCAGGCCCTGCCTGACGGCATCAAGCCCAATGTGGATGAACTGGCCGAATGGGCCGGTCGCCCGCTGGAAAGCCTTGACGCCATCGCTGGAGCCGCTCGCTCGCTTCAGGATTGCGGCATTGCCCATGTCGTGGTTTCCATGGGCGAGAAGGGCGTGCTCTGGTTGTCGCCCCAGGGTAACTGGCGGGCCTTTCCACCCCCGGTATCCGCCTCCAGCACGGTCTGTGCGGGCGACACCCTGCTGGCCGGCATCATCCACGGCCTGCTTCAGGGGCATCAGCCCGAACAGGTTCTGGCTACAGCTACCGCGCTTTCTGCGGAATGCGTTCGACACGTTGGCGTTGGCAACCCCCACGCCGCGGACTTCACCCAACTGATCCAGCAAACCCGCGTCACTCTCTTCACCCCCTGGCCCGGGCACAACAACAATGGGGAGATGCCATTATGAAACTTATCATCGTCACTGCCTGCCCCCAGGGCGTTGCCACCAGTTTCCTGGCGGCCCGGGCCCTGGAACGTGCGGCACACCAGAAAGGCTGGGAAACCAGCACCGACATCCGCAATCAGCAGCAACCGGCGTCTTCGCTTTCCGAGGAGACAATCGCTTCCGCTGACCTGGTGATCGCCGCCACGGGAACGCCCACAGACCTGAGCACCTATGCTGGCAAGCGCCTTTACCAGCTTCCGGTCACCGCCGCCCTGCCCGACCCGACACGTGTGCTGGAGCAGGCCGAACAGCAGGCCGTTCCCTATCAGCCTTCAGAAACACAGGCAGCGGAGGCCCCTGCCCCGGAGTCCGCTGGCAAGCGTATCGTCGCAGTGACCGCCTGCCCCACTGGGGTTGCCCATACCTTCATGGCGGCAGAGGCTCTGACCGGCGCAGCCACGGCAGCGGGACACCAGATACGCGTGGAAACCCAGGGCTCCGTGGGCGCCCAGGACCCCCTGACAGCAGCGGAAATCGAGGCGGCGGATGTGGTGATTCTGGCCTGCGATATCGAAGTGGACCCCAGCCGTTTTGCCGGCAAGCCATTGTGGCGCACCTCCACCGGCAATGCCCTGAAAAAGCCGGGACCAACCATCGACGAGGCACTTGCCAACGCCACCGTCGAGGATGACCAGAAGAAAAGGGCGGCAGCGGGAGGCGGCGAGAGTCGCGGCCCTTACAAGCATCTGCTCACAGGTGTTTCCTTCATGCTGCCAATGGTGGTGGCGGGAGGCCTGCTGATTGCCCTGTCGTTCGTTTTCGGCATTGACGCATTTGAAGAGGAAGGCACCCTTGCAGCGGCATTGATGCAGATCGGCGGCGGTACGGCGTTCCAGTTGATGATTCCACTACTGGCCGGCTACATTGCCTGGTCCATTGCCGACAGGCCGGGCCTGGCGCCGGGCATGATCGGCGGCTACCTGGCCGGGACGCTCGGTGCAGGCTTCCTGGGCGGTATCATTGCAGGCTTCCTCGCCGGTTACGTGGCCCGCTTTATCAGCCAGAAACTGCCAATGCCGGAGAGCATTGAATCCCTCAAACCCATCCTGATCATCCCGTTGCTGGCCAGCCTGGTGACCGGCCTGGGCATGATCTACGTGATCGGTGAGCCTGCCGCTGCGCTGATGAGCGGGCTGACCAGTTTCCTTGAGGGTATGGGCACCACCAACGCCATCCTGCTGGGCGGTATTCTCGGAGCCATGATGTGCTTTGACCTGGGTGGGCCGGTGAATAAGGCTGCCTACACCTTCGGGGTCGGCCTGCTGTCGGAAGGCAGCGGGGGTTCGGCTCCCATGGCAGCGATCATGGCCGCCGGCATGGTGCCGGCCATCGGCATGGGCGTAGCCAGCTTTGTCGCCCGAGCGAAGTTTGCCGAGGCCGAGCGGCAGGCCGGGCGCGCGTCATTCGTATTGGGCCTGTGCTTTATCTCGGAAGGCGCCATCCCCTTTATGGCAAAGGACCCCTTACGGGTTATTCCGGTGTGCATGGTGGGCGGCGCTATCACCGGTGCCCTGTCCATGCTGTTCGCGGTGAAGCTGATGGCCCCCCACGGCGGTCTGTTTGTACTGGCCATCCCCAATGCTGTCAGCGCGGTGCTGCCCTATGTGGCAGCCATTGCCATCGGTTCACTGGTGATCGGGTTCGGCTACGCAATGATCAAGGTGGGAAAGGCCGAGGTGGCTGCAACAAGCTAACGCTCCACGGGGGCGCTTGACGCCCCCGGCATTTACGGCGATCGTGTTCCCCGGATTAACCCACAAGGAAGCCGTGATGAAACTTCTGCCCACACTGATCCTGGCCGTTGCCGCCATTATTTCTGCGTCACTGATTGCCGATGGCCTGACCGGGCTGCGAACCGGCGACCGTTTTGTGACTGTCAAAGGTGTCGCGGAACGGGAGGTCAAGGCAGACCTGGCGCTTTGGCCGCTACGATTCGTGGCCACAGGGGATACTCTGGATGAAGCCCGGGAAAACGCTCGCAATAGCAACGAAAGCATCATGGCATTTCTGAAGCTGCAGGCCATCGATACCGACGCGGTGGAACTGCAGCGCCTTGATGTAACTGACACCCGCGCCAACCCCTACCAGGGCAGCGATAACGGCCAGAAATTCATTATCAACCAGACCCTGATGGTGCGCAGTGAGGCTGTTGATCGTATTCGTCAGGCCGCACAGTCAGTCAGCGAGCTGGTAGATTCCGGTGTCATTCTGTCCTCCGATTATGGTCCTGGCGGGCCCACTTACCTGTTCAACAGTCTGAACGACATCAAGCCGGAAATGATCGCAGACGCAACTGCATCTGCGCGTGAAAGCGCCGTACAGTTTGCCCGGGACGCCGGAACCGAACTGGGTGAGCTACGACGGGCCAACCAGGGGGTATTCCAGATTCTCGCCAGGGACCAGGCACCCGGCATCAGCGAGGGCCAGCAGCCTGTCAAGACTGTCAGGGTGGTGACCACGGTTGAGTATTACCTTAACTGACAACCCTGGACTACTGCGTCTGCACCATTTCATCGGTGACCTGGTACTCCCCGGCCAACCAGCGCAGAATTTCCCTTGCAGCCGGGTGATCAAAGCGGGAATAGGACTCAACCAGTGCCTGGTGACGTTCACCGCTGATTCTTGCAAGCCCCGCATCTTCCAGCACAAGCAGGTCAGCAGCGACCTGCCGCGCCAGTTTCTTACCCAACACCTCTTCAGCGGCCTGATAGAATGCCTGGCCATACTGATATCCTTCCGCCTGCTCGTAGCTGCGCGACAGCGTGATCGCAGGTATGGTCGTAAGAGTCGGCTGCAGGGCGGGGTTAATAGCATGGCCAGCAAGGTACTGACTGTTGGCGGCGGGCCTTCCGGTGAACGCCCGCAAATGCAGATGACGGGACATCCTGTCACCGTCGTTCACCGGGTAGTTATCCCATAGCACCGGCTTTCGCCTCAGTGCTTCGGAAACGCGCTGGAGATGGCCCGGCGTTATTTCCCGGGAACAGACTTCCTCTCCTGTCCAGAATACCTGAACTGACGGATCCAGCGCCCTGCCCAGATCCTCCAGATAGTGGGCGGGACGGTCACCAAACACCCGGTCCAGCACCGGATCGTCGGAATAATAGCTGGGGCACACCGTCAGCTGTTCTGATCCGCTTCTCTCGGCAACCCAGTGGATGATATCCGCCTGGCGCGCCGCCAGATCGGACGTATCGCTTCTCATGTCATCAAACAGGATGGCCAGATCGGAGATACCCAGTCTATCGAAAGACGCCAACTTCTCCGCCAATGCTGTTTTTGCCGAATTATCGAAATTGTTGAAGACTTCAAACGGACTCAGACCCACACCGAACCGAACACCCTGCTCGCGACAGAAGTCAGCAAAACCAGACAACTCACGGGCCACAGGCGCAGGGTATGGCTCGTTCCAGCGGCGGCGAAGAAAGGCATCAGCCTTGGGCGCATACCAGTAATTCCGGTATCCGCGGGGCGCCAGTGACCGCACGAGTTGTCGGCGTTCCTCCCAGCTCCATAGCGGGCCATAGAAGCCTTCGATAATGCCCAGTGGTGGGTGTTCTGACATTGGCTTTCCCATCTCCCGACTGCAGTCACAGATCAGATATTGCAGAGATTAACCCCGAGGATGATCGCACACTTCCCTCAATGTCCGCTAAACTCGCATAATCGGTATTCTATTAACAGCTCACTAGATAATGTGCGATGAAGGAGCGCAGTAAATGGACATAAAAACCTTTGAAGACCTGATCACTTGGGCACTTGAGCTCCATACCAATCTCTCCCGATGTCTGTCGGAGTGTTCCGGGAAAAATCAGGACGAACGTGCCAGTGCGCTACTGAGCTACCTGGCGGAGCATGAATCCGAACTCGCACGCATTACTGCCGAATTCGAGAAACAGGCCGACCCGAAAGCCCTGAAGACAAGAATCTACGATTATCTGGACAACGAACACAAACGCATCAAAGCACACCAGATCTGCGATGATCATTACGCTGGTCTGGACTTTGAGAGCATTGAGCGGGAAGTCTTCGCATTCCATGACCAACTGATCGACCTTTACGACAGCCTTGCCGGCAAAGCAGAGATTCCGGAAGCGAAAGAGCTGGTGGAATCCTTGAAAGCCATGGAAGAACACGAAGCCATGAGGTTGGCCAGTCAGATCGGCAGAATGAATGACGTCTGAGGCTTACCCGGCCTGACAGGGAAAACTGGCATTTTCGCACCATTAGAAGTACTGTATATAAAAACAGTACATCGGATGCCGTTATGAAGACACGAGGGACAGCACTCAACCCGGAAAACCGCTTCCAGCCCATCGTCACTGATCGCCAAAGTGACGACGGCTGGTATCAGGACCCGACTGACGAAACCTGTCCCGACTCCGTGGTTACGGAAGTGATGGAGGAGCGGGCACGCTCAATCATCAGCCGGAACCGATCCCCGGACGTGCCTTTTGATCAGTCCATAAACCCCTACCGAGGTTGCGAGCACGCGTGCATCTACTGCTTCGCAAGGCCCTCCCATGCGTACTGGGACATGTCCCCCGGGCTGGACTTCGAAACCCGCCTGATCGCCAAGCCCAATGCTGCCGAACAGCTGCGCAAGGAACTGGACAAGCCCGGTTATCGGGTGTCACCCATCGCTCTGGGAATGAACACGGATGCCTATCAACCGGTGGAGAAACAGCGGGAAATCACCAGGGGCATACTCAAGGTATTGGCCGAGTACCGCCACCCGGTGACCATTATCACCAAGGGAGCCCTGATTCTGCGCGACCTGGACCTGTTATCGGAGCTGGCAGGCCAGGGCCTGTGCTCGGTCAGTGTCAGCCTTACCACTCTGGACAATACCCTGAAGCGGCAAATGGAACCCCGGGCTGCAGCGCCGGCCACACGCCTGAAAATCATTCGTGAACTCAACGCCGCCGGAATACCGACTGGCATCATACTTGGGCCGGTAATTCCATTCATTAACGACCACGAAATCGAAGCGATTCTGGAGGCCGCCGCCGGGGCAGGTGCGGGGCGGGCAAGCTGGATCATGCTACGCCTGCCCCTGGAACTGGACGAACTGTTTCAGGACTGGTTGCAACGGCATTTCCCCCAACGCGCCGAACACGTCATGGCCCGTATCCGGGACCTGAGAGGAGGCAAGAGTTACGAGTCACGATGGGGCGAGAGAATGACTGGAACCGGACCCTATGCCGACCTGGTACGTCAGCGCTTCAACAGGAAAGCGAGAAGCCTGGGGCTCGGCCGGCATGAAGCAGAACCACTGCGCACCGACCTTTTCCGAAAGCCTGGCGGTGAGCAAATACCTCTGTTTTGACATTATCCCGCACCGGGGTAGTAAAAAACGGCAACAGGGGCTAAGACCTAGGTCTTAGAGACACCGGTTTTTCATTCCGTTGGCTGTCGATTATTGCTAAGTTGGCCTACAGTAAAGAGTTACTCATCCCAAAATGGGAGGGGCTCTTACCAAAACAACGACAAAAGAGGCTAGAAGAGCAATGAAGATCCGTTCTGTTCTATCCGCGGCTGTGCTGGCTGTAGCAACCACCTTTGCTTCCACACAAGCCCTCGCTCAAGAAACCTTTACACTGCGCCTGGCAGAAACCTGGGGGCCCAACTTTCCAATCTTTGGTGACACCACCAAAAACTTCGCCGAGCGCGTCGAAAAAATGTCCGACGGACGGCTCAAGGTACGCATTGATTCCGCCAACAAGCACAAAGCCCCTCTGGGTGTGTTTGATATGGTCAAGGCCGGCCAGTACGACATGGGGCACTCCGCTTCCTACTACTGGAAGGGAAAGGTCCCCAACACCCTGTTTTTCACCAGCATGCCCTTCGGCATGAACGCCATGGAACAATACGCCTGGTTTTACCACGGTGGCGGCATGGAGCTGATGCAGGAAGTGTATGAACCACACAACATGCTCTCCTTCCCCGGCGGCAACACCGGCGTCCAGATGGGTGGTTGGTTCCGCAAGGAAATCAAGTCACTGGATGACCTGGATGGCCTGAAAATGCGTATTCCGGGCTTCGCGGGCGAAGTCTTCGCGGAAGTCGGCGTCAACCCGACGAACATTCCTCCAGGCGAGCTTTACACCGCTCTGGAACGCAACACCATTGATGCAGTGGAATGGGTAGGCCCGGCACTGGATCTGCGCCTTGGTTTCCAGCAGATCGCTGATTACTACTACACCGGCTGGCATGAGCCTGCCACCGAGCTGCAGTTTCTGGTCAACAAGAAGGTATGGGATAAACTGCCCGCAGACCTCCAGGAAATCATGCGCATAGCGATGCGCACAGCGTCCTACGACATGCTGGTTCACTCACAGCATGCCAACGCAGAGGCCTGGGCAAATATCAGGGAAGAATACCCGAACGTGGAGATCAAGCAGTTCCCGAACGACATCTTCCAGGCTATGTATAAAGCCAACGAGAAACTTCTGGACGAGGCTGCCGAAGAGAACGAGCAGGCAGCACGAATCGTGAAGTCCCAGGAAGAATATCTCGAGAAGAGCCGCGCCTACACGAACATTTCAGAGCGCGCCTATCTCAACACGATGGCAGAAGTCGAGTAAGATATAGGCTGAAACGGAGCCGGGATCGCTCTTCAGGTGGTCCCGGTTTTGTCGTTTATAGCAACTGAAAAATCGCCAGCTCAGTTGGCGGAGGACAATCAATGCGTTGGATTATCAAGCTGGACGAAGGCCTGGCATGGCTGTCCATCTTTTGTGGCTGGGTGGCCTGTGCCGCAATGATACTGATGGCCGGTAACGTCTTTTATGATGTGGTGGCGCGCTACGCTTTCAATGAAGTTTCAATCGGCATGCAGGAAATGGAATGGCACCTTTACTCGGTGGTGTTTCTGCTTGGGATTCCCTATGCGCTGCGCACCGATGGTCATGTCCGGGTAGACGTTTTCTATACCCGCTGGAGCGACAAAACCAAGGCCTGGGTCAACATGATTGGTGCTGTTATCTTTGTTATCCCGTTCTCCTATCTCATCTGGCATTACGGCTATGACTTCGCCGTTGAGTCTTACAGGATGGGTGAAGGCAGTGGCGACCCGGGCGGCCTCCCCCACCGCTGGATAATAAAGAGCGTGATTCCGATCTCCGCCGTCTTTACGGCAATAGCTGGGCTCAACATGGTGACCCACGCCATACGTGTGCTTTCCGGCGAGAAGACTTACGAACCCAAGCATGGCGCGGAGGGTCTCGCATGATCGGTATGATTATGTTTGTAGCCGCGTTGTTTCTGCTGATGCTGGGGTTTCCGGTTGCCTTTACCTTTGGTGGTGTGGCCCTGTTTTTCGGCGTGTTCTCCGAAGGCATGGATCTTTTTGCCTTCATGCCCTACCGCATCATGAGCGTGATGCAGAACACTGTCCTGATGGCGGTTCCGCTCTTCATCTTTATGGGGGTGGTCCTGCAGCGCACAAAGCTGGCCGAGCAGCTGCTCACCTCCATGGGGCGCCTGTTTGGCGGACTGCCCGGCGGGCTGGCCATTTCCACCATCCTGGTGGGGGCCCTCCTTGCTGCCTCAACTGGTGTGGTTGGTGCCAGCGTTGTCGCCATGGGCCTGATCTCACTGCCGGTCATGCTCGCCCATGATTACGACAAACGGCTTGCTACAGGCACCATCTGTGCTGCCGGCACGCTTGGCCAGATTGTTCCGCCTTCGATTATCCTGATTATTCTTGGCGACGTCCTGGGCCTGCCGGTGGGTGATCTGTTCAAGGCGGCGGTGATCCCGGGTGTGGTCCTGGTAGGGCTGTACATTGTCTATATTCTGGTGCTGACCCGTTTCCAGCCGCAAATGGCACCCGCCATGCCGGATGACAGCGGTCTTTCCCGGAAGCGGGAAATCTTCGCGGCCCTGCTTGCGATTATCCCGCCTCTGGCACTGATTGTTGTTGTTCTTGGCTCCATCTTCGCAGGCATTGCCACACCCACAGAGTCGTCCGCGCTTGGTGGCATTGGTGCGATCGTATTGGCGATCATCTACCGCCAGTTCTCATTCAAGATGGTGTGGGACGCGTCAAAGGATACGGTCAAGGTTACTGCGATGGTGTTCGCAATTCTGGTGGGTGCCACCGCGTTTTCCATGGTATTCAGCTACACCGGTGGCGATTACCTGCTGGAAGAGTGGTTGCTGCAGCTTCCTGGCGAAAAATGGGGCTTCATCATCCTGGCCATGCTGGTTATCCTGGTGCTGGGTTTCTTCATCGACTTTGTAGAAATCTCATTCATTATCGTGCCCATCCTGGCCCCGGTGGCAGAAGCGCTGGGTATCAACATGCTGTGGTTCGCTATCCTGATTGCCATGAACCTGCAAACCAGCTTCCTGACTCCTCCATTCGGGTTCAGTCTGTTCTATCTTAAAGGGGTGTCGCCCCCTGGGGTACGAACCACGGATATCTACAAAGGGGTGCTACCGTTCATCCTGATGCAGGTACTCGTTCTGGCGATGATTGTCATCTTCCCGGGGTGGTTTGGCATGAGTGCGTCCTACTGATCCATGCCCTACTGACGGCAACCTATACCGGGGCTTCACCGCCCCGGCATTCCGTTTTCCCTTCCCATCCGTTAATGCCATTACCCCCCTGAATTCACCTCCGGATATGACAAAATCCACTTGTTTTCTATACTGGAGGGAGACAGGCGATTCTCAGCTGTGACTTCGGGACACGCCCTGATGCTGAATCACCGTTGACCGGAATGGTCGGCCAGAGCCCGTGATTCGCCAGATGCGAAAGGGAGGCATATATCCATGAATCAAAGCACCGCGAGGAAGACTTCCGCTCCAACCGACGACCGTCGGGAGGAAAGGCCACACCTGCTGACACTGCCCCTGGAAGAACAGCAGGCTGACAGGGAACCCCATAGCTATGAACGCTGGCTGGTCGCCAAACTCATGCGCATGGCTGGCTCCCCGCCGGTGCGGTTTCAGTTATGGAATGGCGAGCTGATTGAGCCTGAAGAGGGACAGGCACGCTTTACCCTGACCCTCACCGACCCGAAAGCGCTATTCGCCCTGGTTACCAACCCGAACCTGGCTTTCGGCGACCTCTATGCTGCGGGCAGATTGCAGGTGGACGGCGATCTTCCGGAGTTGATGGAAGCGCTCTATCGCTCCGTTCATCAAGCGCGTAAACAGTGGCCGAAATGGCTGGAAACCCTTTGGCGCAATCACAACCCCCGGTCCACTGGCCTCTCCGAGGCCAAAGAAAACATTCATCACCACTACGACCTGGGCAACGAGTTTTACCAGCTCTGGCTGGATCAGGCAGAAATGCAATACACCTGCGCTTATTACGAAACACCGGATCTGACCCTCGAGCAGGCACAACTCGCGAAGCTGGAACACGTCTGTCGCAAGCTGAGGCTGAAACCTGGCATGACCGTGGTTGAAGCCGGCTGTGGCTGGGGCGGCCTGGCTCGCTACATGGCCCGGAACTATGGCGTAAAGGTCCATTCCTACAATATTTCCAAAGAACAGCTTGCCTATGCCCGGAAAGAAGCCAGTCGCCAGCAACTGGACCATCTGATTGATTACGTCGAGGACGACTACCGCAATATCAGCGGGCAATACGATGCCTTCGTATCCATAGGTATGCTCGAGCATGTCGGCAAGGAAAACTATCAGGCGCTTTCAGAACTGATTCGCCGCTCGCTCAAACCAGGTGGCCTGGCACTGCTGCACAGCATTGGGCGCAACCGCCCGATGCTGATGAACGCCTGGATCGAGAAACGTATTTTCCCCGGCGCCTATCCACCCAGCATTTCGGAGTTCATGGGCATTTGCGAGCATGGGGATTTCTCGGTGCTGGATGTGGAGAATCTGAGACTGCACTACGCACAGACCCTGACTCACTGGATGGAGCGGTTCAGAAATAACACGGACAAGGTCACGGAAATGTATGATGAGCACTTTGCCCGTGCTTGGGAAATGTACCTCGCCGGCTCCATTGCAGCCTTTCGGGCAGGCTCACTGCAACTGTTCCAGGTTCTCTTCACCCACGGCGAAAACAACCAGCTGCCGCAAAGCCGAAAAGACATCTACACGACCACCGCTGCCCCGGAGGCGTACTGATGGAATATTATGACCTGATCATCGTAGGTGCCGGGCCTGCAGGATCAACCCTGGCCCACTCACTTCAGGACAGTGGCAAACGAATCCTCATTATCGACAAGCAGGACTTTCCACGCGACAAGACCTGTGCGGGGTGGGTCACCCCTGCGGTGATGAAGAGCCTGGACATTGATACGGATGATTACGGTGCCAGACACACACTCCAGCCCATCAGGCAATTTCGCATCGGCATGATGGGGCAACCGGCCGTAGAGAATGACCACGGCGACATCGTCAGCTATGGCATAAGGCGCTGTGAGTTCGATGCCTATCTGCTGGACCGGGTGACGGCTCCGAAACAACTTAAAACGCCGGTCAAGTCCATCGTTCGCCGGGATGGCAACTGGGTGGTCAACGACACCTGGGAAGCGCCTTTGGTTGTCGGCGCCGGAGGACATTTCTGCCCGGTTGCAAAGTTACTTGGCGACGGCCCGGGCAGCCACGAGACAGTGGTTGCCGCCAAGGAAGTGGAATTCGAGATGACGCCGCAGCAGGCCGAAGTCTGTGAGGCCCGCGGTGACACTCCCGAGCTCTGGTTCTGCCGCGATCTCAAAGGCTACGCATGGGTATTCCGTAAAGGGAATTTCCTCAACATCGGTCTTGGTCGGGAGGACAATCACAAACTGAGTGAGCATCTGAACGCCTTCGTGGAGGAGATGAAGTCAGAGGGGCGGATTCCCTCTGACTTACCCGGACGGTTCAAAGGCCATGCCTATCTTTTATACGCCCACGCAGAGCGGCCACTGGTGGATGACGGCCTGTTACTGATTGGTGATTCCGCCGGCCTGGCGTATACCCAGAGCGGTGAAGGCATCCGGCCCGCAATCGAGTCCGCATTGATGGCCGCTGACATCATCCGCGACAGGGAGGACTATTCCGCCCAGTCACTGCAGCCTTATGGCGAGGCCATTGCGGCCCGTTTCGGAAACCGCGCGGTTTCCCAGGATCATGGCTGGCAGGTACCGGACTGGGTCAAGATGCCACTGGCCAGCACTCTGATGCGATCACACTGGTTTACCCGCAAGGTGGTCACCGAGAAATGGTTCCTCCATCAACAGGTGCCACCACTGGAAACAGCCACTGCGGCTGACTGAAGGCAAAAAACCGGAGCAGGCATACGCCTGCTCCGGTTTGATCGCACACCGTGTGTGTCTATTCAGCAGACAGTTCGATCACATCGATACCGAACAGAGTCGTTGTGCCACTTACCTCGTTGCCAACAGCCAGCATCGGTTTGCCATTGGGGCTGTCGGCTGCGGCAATGAATGTAAGCCCCTCAGGCCCCAGGTCACCGGCCATACCATTCTCGACATCCGCCTGGGAAGCTGAAAAATCACGATTGTTGAGATACTGGACGAACTCCGGGTTCTGGGGATTGGTGACGTTGTACACCATCAGGCCGCCCACACGCTCCAGGCCGATAAAAGCGAACGTCTGCCCGTTGATGATGCCAACAGTAACGGCTTCCGGCTCGGGGCCCTTGTCGTCGGAGCGGTTATCAAACGAGTTTTCGTCGTTCTGACCGTTGAAGTTGTCAGGGATCAGGCTGGCGGTAATCCGTTCGAACTCGCTACCACTGTCGAACACGCGCCTCCCATCTTCCGACCAGATTGAAAAGGAGCGGGCGCCGTAGGCAAAAAGCTCGCTGTAGATACAATTGTCCTCCACATAGCTCTTGTCGTATTCGCCCTCTACCAGGTTTACATTGGCAGGGTCAGACGGATCACAGGAGCTACCGAAGCCCAGAGTGGAGGTTACATTCAGGCGGCCCAGGTTGGCATCTTTCTGCAATTCTGCGGCATCGGGGAATGCAGTACCATCCAGCGTGAGATCAGCAACGCGAAACTCTTCGCTAAAGCCGTCATAGTCCCGGGAATCACCTTCGTTGGCGGTGATGTAATAGGTTTTGCCATTAAAACCGTAGCTGGCTATGGCATCGGGCTGGTACATGCCCCTGACCGGCCAGTTACGAATATTGATACGGTTGTCGTCGTTACTCGCATCCAGCTCATTGCCAATCAGGCTGTGGTCCTTGAATCCCAGCGGGACGATGGCAGTGATTTCACCTGCCTCGATATCCAGCTCCGCCACCGCGTTATTCTCCTGCAGAGCCACCCAGGCTTTCGTGTTGTCGATAGACACAGCGATATACTCTGGCTCCATATCTTCTGCCAGAGTCGCCCCCGGGCCGAATACCCGCAGCCCCTTCCCCATCAGTGCTGTCTGCTGGCCATTGAAATCAGCAAACCCGGCGGTGGTGACAGTAGCCGATGCAACACCGTTAGAAAGATCAATAATGCTGACAGAGCCTTCCGGGTCCACCGTATAGTCATCGTTCGGTTCACCTTCGTTGGCCACAAGCAGTTTCTGGCCATCACGGGTGAAGGTCACCATATCCGGCAGGGCCCCGACCTCAACTTCGCCCACCTTGTTCAGATCGGTACTGTTGTAGAACACCACCTTGCCAGTGTCCTGCTTGACCTCCGCTTCTATGGCCACAGCTACAAGATCCCCGTACACCGCCACACTGTTGGCAGAGGCTCCCTCGGCGGTGGCATCAATGGTTCCCAGCTTTACCGGTTGCTCCGGGTCCTGGATGTCCAGAACATCCACAGTGGAATCATTGGCATTGATAACGAATAAGCGTTGATTGACCGGATCATGGGCAACAATCTCGGCGGCACTCTCATCAAAGATTCCGCTGGCATAGCTGCCAAGGACGTTCAGTTCAATCAGGGTCTGGCTGGTGCCGGCAGCACCGTCGTTGCCGTCATTGCCGTCATCGCCGTCACAGGCGGTCAGCCCCAGAACAGTGGTAAGAATTGCTGCTGAGAGGAGCGTTTTCTGAAGTTTCATGGTTGCCTCTTCTGTGGTTACACGTGTGGTTGTCAACGACACACTTTATGGAGAAGAGGTGACAGAAAGACGTCTCTTTTAAGTCAGAACTGTTTCACAATAAAGTCAAAGCCAAAAAAATGGCGACCCCGGGGTCGCCATTCTGAAGCTGCTTCAGTTACGGGGGCTTAGTGACCCAGGTAGCTGCGATACATCCAGACTGTTTTTTCCTGCTGGGAGATGTAGTCACTCATCAGCGCCACAGTACCCTCGTCGTCGGCAGCGCCGGCCAGGTGCAGCAACTCGCGCTGTTTGCCAATCAGCTTGGCAAAACTTTCGACGATGTTTTCTACTGCATCTTTACCATCGGCGACGTCCTTGCGCTCAGGCACTTCCGACTTCTCGATGTAAGTGCTGTAAGCGTGCGCCGGCCTGTGGCCCAGAGTCAGCACCCGCTCTGCAATTTCATCGATTTTCAGCAGCAGATCGTCGTAGAGCTCCTCGAATTTCGCGTGCAACTCGAAGAAGTTGTCACCCTTTATGTTCCAGTGATAGCCGCGAACGTTCATGTAGAAAATCTGATAGTTGGATAGCAGATCGTTCAGTGAATCCGCGAGTTTCTGGGTCTTCTCAGTATCCAGACCGATAAAGTTCTTGCTCATAACGTGTCTCCTTGACAGTTATCTGAATGTTCTGACATTAATCATAGCCAGATATTACTAATAGATAAAATTTAGTGATTAAATGTTTACGATAGCTTTTATATAAGGTCAGGCTTTTCTTTCAGATAGCCTGATCCTATTAGATTCCTTCACACAATTTATTTAAAAATAATTCTCACTTGCTATTAAATGGAACGATAGTCATCAAATACGCGGAGCTGGCCATGAGTACCCTGAAGGTGTTTATCCACGACCATGGTTCGAAGGGTGACAACTCGTTGCTGAAAACCGTCACTTTTGCCATCACACACTTTACTGTGGCGTTTACAGTGGCTTATCTGCTCACCGACGACATTCTGATAGGTAGCCTGATTGCCATGGTTGAACCGGCGATCAACACCGTTGCCTATTTCTTCCACGAGAAGATATGGGCCCGCAAGCAGCAGATTACAAGGGATGCTTCCGACCGTTCCGTGGCCAGAAGCTTCTGAAGACGAGCCGCTTATCAACTAGCCGCCCGGGCCACAATCGAGACAATGATCGATCGGTTGCGGCCCGATATCCAGCTTGCGGTTGAGGTCGCGCAGCGCGGTACGCAACCCTTCTTCGATCACGGGGTGGTAAAACGGCATATCCAGCATTTCACTTACGGTCATGCGTTTCTGTGCCGCCCAGGCCAGAAGGTGTCCAAGGTGCTCAGCGGCAGGCCCGAACATCTCCGCCCCGAGAAACAGACCGCTGCCCCGTTCGCCGTAGACGTGCAGCAATCCTTTGTTGGCTCCGATGACGCGGCTACGTCCCTGGCCTTCAAACGACACTTCGCCAATGGCATAACATCCCCGGCACCGTTCATCGACTTCCTTGACGGTCATACCTACGATGGCAATTTGCGGGTCGGTAAAAACAATTCCCAGAGGCACCCTCCGCAGTCCAGCCCGCACCTCCGGATAAAGTGCAGCATTGTTGCCCGCGATACGCCCCTCGTCGGCCGCCTCGTGGAGCAAAGGAACCTCGTTATTGGCATCGCCAGCGATAAAAATGTGGCTGTCACCGCACTGGAGTGTGTAGGGGTCAAACAGGGGAGAGCCACGGTCATCCTGGGCAATATCGGCATTCTGGATGTCCAGCCCATCCACATTCGGACGCCGGCCCGTAGCCGCCAGCAGATAGTCGAAGGTTTCCGTCATTTCACCGCGATCAGGATCAGTAAACCGGATACTGACACCCTCAGCCGTTCTTTCCACGGATTGCACACTGGAATCCGCATCCAGGGGAAATTCCTCGTTAAAACACTTTAACGCATATTTGCGAATGGCCTCCTCCTGCAGCGGCCCAACACCACCACTGACACCGAACATCCGAACCCGCACTCCAAGCCGGCTAAGCGCCTGCCCCAGTTCCAGGCCAATGATGCCGGGCCCGAACACCGCCACTGACTGAGGAAGGTCATCCCAGTCAAACAGGTCATCGTTTACCACCAGCCTGTCTTTGGCGTCCTTGAGGAAACCGGGAACGTTCGCACGGGATCCGGTTGCGATAACAACCCTTGAGGCTTCCACCTCCAGACTGTTGCCCACCATGATACGGTGCGGTGACAGGAACCGCGCGTGCCCCCGCAGGCGATGCTGTTCAGGAAAGCCTTCCACCGCGTCCACAACAAAGCCCACAAATCGGTCCCGCTCTCTCCGGACCCTATCCATGACCGCTTTGCCATCGATCCGGACATCGCCGGGATAAATACCGAACAGGGAAGCCCTGGTCACCTGGTGAGCGCTGTCTGCAGCGGCGATTAACAGTTTGCTGGGCATACAGCCAACCCTCGCACAGGTCGTCCCATAGGGACCGCCCTCAATCATCACCACGTTGTCCGTGTGTTTGCGGGCGGCACGATAGGCTCCCATGCCGGCCGTGCCCGCTCCGATAATTGCGATATCTACCTTTCGTTTATCCACTTTCACAACTCCTGGCGCGCCTTTGATTGTCACTGTCTTGCCTGAGTATAGGAGTGAATTCCAGTCACGGGTCAATTCCAGCTCTGGCAAATAATTGCATCCTGCACAGGACTTTTCAGGCAACGGCTTTTAGACTGACGCCTGTCCGAAATCTGACAGGAACCCGATACCCATGCATGACTACTGGCCAGAGTTCATCACCGTCGCCATTGTCCACTTCCTCGCCGTCGCCAGCCCCGGCCCGGACTTTGCCGTAATGCTCCGTCAGGCGCTGTGCCAAAGCCGCCGCAATGCCCTGCTGACAGCCTTCGGCATTGGTACCGGCATTCTGATTCATGTGGGATATTCCCTGCTTGGCATTGGCCTGATCATCCAGCAATCCCTGGTGCTGTTCAGCATTCTGAAAGTGGTGGGCGCCCTGTACCTCACCTGGATCGCAATCCAGTGTTTACGCTCGAAAGCCGGGAGCGTTCATGTGGAAACCGCTAATGTGGAACAACAATCCGGCCTGGCAGCGTATCGCCTCGGTTTTCTCACCAATGCCCTGAATCCGAAGGCAACCCTGTTTTTCGTTTCGCTGTTCTCTGTGATCATCAGTCCCGGTACACCGATTGCCATCCAGTCCGCCTACGGCATCTACATGGCGGTAGCAACGGGACTGTGGTTCATGGCGGTAGCGGTGTTCTTCACGCTGCCGCAGATCCGCAAGGGTTTTAACCGCTTCGGATACTGGCTGGACCGGCTGATGGGAGGTGTATTGCTTGTGCTTGCAGGGCAGTTGCTGTTTTCAACGGTTTCCGGAGAGGGAAGCATTCAGGTTAATCAGGTTAAAGAGTGACCTGAAATGCCCAGGGCAAACCGACCAGGTCCCGGGCGCCGGTCTGTAGGCTTCTTCCAGAACCGTGGAGCGCCAGGGATGGCGCGACCGAGCCCTACATGGACGTATTTACGGGCGTGTTCTGGAAGAAGCCTACAGACCGGTGCATGCACCAGTGCCTGATTCACAGGCTACGCAACAACTCTTCTGTTTGCTCCCAACTGATACAAGGATCGGTCAGGGAGCATCCGTAGAGCAAATCGTCACTGTCATTCTGGCGGCCTTCTTCGAGAAAACTTTCCAGCATCAAACCGACGATCTGTGAATTACCCGCGCGTTTCTGAGCCATTACTTCCCTCGCAATATCAATCTGTCGCTCAGCTCGTTTCTGGGCATTGTCATGGCTGCAATCGATCATTACTGAAGCAGAAACACCGGCACTGGACAGGGCATCCATGGCCTCGCGGACACTCTCATTGTCATAGTTCGTGATACCACGTCCACCCCGCAAAACCAGATGCGTATCAGAATTGCCCTCGGTAGTGATCATCGCCGGAGCGCCATTACTCCCTACCCCGAAACGGTGATGAGGGTGTGCCGCGGACTTCATGGCATTAATAGCCACGCCAATGCTGCCATCGGTACCGTTTTTGAACCCGGTTGGCATCAGCAAGCCACTGACCAGTTCCCGATGCACCTGGGATTCGGTAGTGCGGGCGCCAATGGCGGTCCAGCTTACCAGGTCACCCAGGTAGTCCATGGCGAAGGGGCTCAGGGCTTCGGTGGCCAGGGGCAGGCCCATGTCTGACAGGTTCAGCAGCAACCGGCGGGAACGCAGCAGGCCTTCGTTGAGGTCGCCGGTGCCGGTGCGCTCCGGGTCGTAAAGCAGGCCTTTCCAGCCAACGGTGGTACGGGGTTTTTCCAGGTAGGCGCGCATGATGATCAGGAAACGGTCACTGACTTCGTCCGCCAGCGTCTTTAGTTTTTCACCATACTCCAGCGCGGCCACTTCGTCGTGTATGGAGCAGGGGCCGACAACCACCAGCATTCTCGAGTCCTTGCCGCTCAGGACCCGGCGGATAGCTTCCCGGTGGCGGTGTATCTGCGCCTGCACCTGGGCGGATACCGGCAGGCTGGCCCGAAGTTCCGCCGGCGTTGGCAGCGGGATCTCCCTGGTGGCCGGCTCTGCCTTTAACGGCTCGCTTACGTCATTCGGTGTCTCGATGTTCAGCGACATGTTCATGGTCAATGTTCCCGTTTCCCTGTGTCAGAATCTAAAAAGCCCCGGCTGGGCTACCAGTCGGGGCTTTTTGAGTCCGGTGGCAGCCTGGGTTTCTGCCGGGCTGCCTTCCTCGTTATTCGGTCGATGAAGATCCTATGGGCGGCCCGGGCTCTGGCTAAAATAAAAGCCATAACCAAACCACCAGAAAAACACAGCAGCGACAGCCGCCATCGGTTTCTCACCGAAAGCTTGCAGAACATTCAATTGACAGGTCGTGTGTGTGGTCTTCATGCTTTCCAATATATCTCTCCGGTTTCCGGCTTTGCAACCCGTAAATCCGGTTTTTCCAGATTTTGCGATTACACACCTGAACGGGGTCATCCATGCAAGCGGCAATTGTCCGACCGGTCACTCTCTCCTTATCGCTGATACTATTGCTGTTTTCAGGCTTCATTGCGGCAGCGCCCGAAGCCCGCACCTACCAGATGAGTCAACGATCCGCAGACAGCGTTGCCCAACAGATCCGGGAACTGTACCCCGAGGGACAGGTGTCCATTACCGCCCGCGGGCAGCAAATGGTCGTGCGCGGCGAACCCGATGTACTGGACGAGATCGGCATGCTGGTGGAAACCATGGACGTGGCTCCCGCGCAGATGCGCATTACCGTCCGGTCCCGCCACAATATCGATGCGAAGAGCGGTGGCGGTGGCATTTCCGTCAGCAACAATCAGGTCAGTGTAAAGGCGGAGCGCAAGGTCACCACCACGCGCCGCAACCAGGAGCGTACACTGGTGGTGCAGGACGGGCAGTCCGCCCACATTACTGCCGGACAGGTCCGCACCGTTCCCGTGGCCATTCGTGGTGGCCGCAACCCGGCAGCGTTTCTGGACCAGATCGAAACCCGCAGCGGTTTTCTGGTCAGCCCACAGGTTATCTCAGATGAAGCCATTGAACTGAACATCGTCTCCTTCGAGGAAGATCCGGAGGGTGACCTGCCCGGTTACGAAACCGAAGCCGTGATGACGATCCGCCGGGTGGAACCCGGTCAGTGGGTTGAGCTTGGCAGCACCCGTCAGCGGCGGGCCGGAGAGCAATCGGGCATTACCTATCAGACCGGCGGCAGCAGTCGTGAGAATCAGGCGTTCGAAGTGAGGGTTGAAGTACTCTGATTGCGGTCAGGCCCGGCTTTTAAGCAGGACACTCTTGGCCTCATTGATCTTGGCGGCCAGGTAATCATTGCCGCCCCGGTCGGGGTGGAGCTTCTGTATCAACCGCCTATGGGCCTGGATGATGACTTCTTCAGCGCAGTCCGGTTCAACACCCAGAATCTCGCACGCTTCCTTTACCGACATGTTGCCAGAACTGTCTGCTGGCTGATGGCGGCTCTCCCCGCTCCCGCTATCGTGTGCCTCATGGTTCAGGGGCTGCCCGAACACACGACGGACCATGGGGGCAAACCTGAGTAACGCCGGCACCTTCCTCAGCAGGGGCAGCAGGGCGGCGACCGCTGCAGTCAGCACGTGAACCCGGCCGGTCAGCACCATGAACAGCAGCAGGGCAGCACCTGTTACCAGCAGAATCTTCCAGGTCGCGGCTTTTTTCTTTTCAGGCGTTAAGGCGCCCCACTGCTTGAGGATAATAAAAACGGCAGCTGCCAGGGCAATACCAAGAATCCACTGCATTCGCCAATCCTTATTGATGCCGGGGTCGTAAAGATGTCATTTGTGTGTGGTTAACTCTCAATAGGCCGAATTTCAGGACACCACCTCTCAAGCCCTGTATCCGGGCGGGGGAGCGCAGTAATTGTACGCACTTTTACTGACAAATAAGTGACAGGGCCCCTTCGGCTTGTATAGGATGCTATTCTTTATCATTTGTTGACGATATCACGCCAACACAGTCCCCGGCGCGCCGGGCACCTCCGCCCCTCAAACGGGGACCAGGAGCCTGCAAAGCTAACACGATCACCTGTAACGGACATACGACCCAGGACCTGAACTATGCGCACTGCCTCTCGCTTCCTGATTGTAATCATTTTTCTCGGCGTCGTGCTTGGCGGCATCTTTGGTTACAAATTCTATCAGTTTGGTCAGATGGAAAAGCAGTTTTCCCAGCCACAGCCGCCGGCGATAATTTCGGCCACCGTGGCACGCACCGAAATGTGGACGCCCGCGATCAAGGCTGTTGGCAGTATTGAGGCCATCAACGGCATTGAAGTGGCCAATGAAGTCCCTGGCGTTGTCGAACGTATCAACTTCGAATCCGGTGACACCGTCAAGCAGGGAGACGTGCTGATTCGCCTCGACGCCGCCATTGACGAAGCCGCATTGCGCACGCGTCGTGCCGAGGCACAACTGGCTGAGCAGGAGTTCAAGCGCGTTTCTGACCTACTTCCCAAACGGGCGGTTTCCCAGTCCCAGTATGATGAAGCCAAGGCAAACTTCGATGCCGCCAGGGCAAGGGTTAACGAATCTGAAGCCCAACTGAGCAAGAAGGTTATCCGTGCGCCATTTGACGGCAAACTGGGTCTGCGCCTGATTGACCAGGGGGAGTACATCGGTACCGGCACCCCCATTGTCGAAATCAACATGCTCAATCCGATCTACGTGGACTACACCCTCTCCGAAAAAGACCTGGCGAGGGTTGACCGGGGCTTTGAGGTGGTGGCAACGGTGGCCGCAGTTCCTGAACGTACCTTCAAAGGTAAGGTGAGCGCCATCAACACCTCGGTAAATCCTGAAACCCGCACAGTGCGCATTCGCGCAACGCTGGACAACGAGGACAACCTGCTTCGCCCCGGCATGTTTGCAACAATTGCTACCCGCCAACCGGAAGATCGCGAGGTTATTACCGTGCCCCGCACCGCCATTTCCTACAATACATACGGCGATTTTGTCTTCGTTGTGGAAGAAAATGACGATGGCGACCTGATTGTGAACCGCCGCACGGTGCAGACCGGCGATACCCAGGATGGGCGTGTCGCCATATCCGATGGCCTCGAAGAAGGTGAGCAGGTTGTATCCAAAGGCCTGCTGAGATTGCGCGCGGAACAGAAAGTCGAAATCCAGGAAGATAGCGACAAGCCGGCGGAGGCGTCCGAGTAATGCGTTTTACCGACATATTCGTTCAGCGCCCCGTCCTTGCCACGGTGGTCAGCCTGCTCATCCTGTTGCTGGGTGCGCGGGCAGCCATGGAAATGGAAATACGCCAGTATCCGGAGCTGGAAAGCACCACGGTAACCATCACCACGGCTTACCCGGGTGCGAGTTCCGACCTCGTAAAAGGGTTCATTACGACCCCCCTGCAACAGGCCATCGCTGAAGCCAGTGGTATTGACTACCTGACCTCCACCAGTTCCCAGGGCCGGTCCACCATTGAAGCGAAGATGGTGCTGAACTATGACGCCAACGCCGCTCTGGCCGAAATTCAGGCCAAGGTTGCCAGCCAGCGCAACGTGCTTCCGGCCGAGGCACAGGACCCGGTAATCACTTCTACCACCGGTGACTCTACGGCGCTGATGTACATTGCCTTTTACAGTGATGAGCTGAAGGTTCCCCAGATCACCGACTACCTCACGCGGGTTGTTCAGCCCAAACTTCAGGCACTTTCCGGCGTCGGCAAGGCCGACCTGCTGGGCCGCAAGTTTGCCCTGCGGGTGTGGCTTGACCCGGAGCGGCTGTCAGCAGTGGACATGACGCCCCGAGAAGTTGTCGACGTGCTGCTGCGGAACAACTATCAGGCCGCCGTGGGTAATACGGAAGGCAAGTACACAAAAATCAGCATGACCAGTGATACCGATGTAGGTGACCCGGAGCAGTTCAAGGATCTGGTGGTGAAGGAATCCGATGGCTCCCTGATCCGCCTGAGCGACATCGCCCGGGTCGAGCTGGGCTCCGAAACCTACGACCAGCTGGCGCTTTACAAGGGGCAACCGGCGACTTACGTGGCCATCGAGCTTTCTCCCGGCGCCAATCCGCTCACCGTTGCCGAGAGAGTAAAGGACGAACTGCCAGGCATTGAAAGCCAGTTACCTTCGGGTCTCAATGTGCGTCTGGCCTATGACGCCTCTGACTTTATCGACAACTCCATCAACGAGGTGATCAAAACCCTGCTGGAAGCAATGGGAATTGTTCTGGTGGTGGTTTTCCTCTGCCTCGGGTCCGTCCGGGCTGCTGTGGTGCCCTCTGTTGCGGTTCCCCTGTCTCTGATCGGCGGCGCATTCGTCATGTTGATGATGGGGTTCTCTCTCAACCTGCTGACCTTGCTTTCCATGGTTCTCGCCATAGGCCTGGTGGTGGACGACGCCATCATCATGGTGGAGAACGTTCACCGCCATATTGAGGAGGGTGAATCCCGTTTCAACGCTGCTATCAACGGGGCACGGGAAATGGCCACACCGATCATCGCCATGACCACCACACTGGTCGCAGTCTATGCGCCAATCGGGTTCATGGGCGGCCTGGTGGGCTCCCTGTTCACTGAGTTCGCATTCACTCTGGCGGGTACGGTTGTTATTTCCGGCATCGTGGCGCTGACGCTGTCCCCGATGCTGTCCGGCAAGATCCTCAAGCCCCATGGCAATCCGGGCCGGTTCGAACAACTGGTTGAACGCAGTTTCAATGGGCTTGCCAACGGCTACAAAAGCGCACTCAGCTCACTGATGGATACGAAATCGGTGGTTATTTTCTTCGCCATCGTGGTGCTGGGCTCCATTTATTTCATGGTGTCGATGAGCCAGAACGAGCTGGCACCCACTGAAGATCAGGGCATCCTTTTTTACCAGGGAACCGCCGCCCAGACATCCACCCTGGATTACCTCCAGGAACACGGCGACGAAGTGCAACAGCGGATGTCGACAGTGCCGGGTTACAACGAAGACTTCATGATCCTTGGCATCACCGCGCCCAACGCCGTATTCGGCGGCTTCAAGATGGAGCCCTGGGGCGACCGCGATATCAGCCAGTTCGAAGCCCAGCCACTGCTCGATAAAGAACTGAAAAACGTGACCGGTCTGCAGACTGCTGTATTCCCGCGCCCATCACTGCCGGGCTCCGGCGGCGGCCTGCCGTTCCAGTTCGTTATCACCACCGGTGAGAGTTACGAACGCCTCAACGACATTGCCAACGAACTCCAGGGCAAGGCAATGCAGAGCGGCAACTTCATGTTCCTGCAGAAATCCATCGATTTCGATCGCCCTGTCACCCAGGTCAAGGTCGACCGCGACCGGGTCGCAGACCTCGGCCTATCCATGCAGGACGTTGGCCAGACCATGTCCAGCATGCTCGGCGGTGGATACATCAACCGATTCAGCATGGAGGGGCGTTCCTACCAAGTCATTCCCCAGGTGGACCAGGAATTCCGCACGGATGAACAGGCGCTGAACGACTACTACATTCGTGCAGACAGCGGCCAACTGGTACCGCTATCCAGTGTTATCAGCTTCGAGAAGACGGTAGAACCCTCCCAGAGGACCCAGTTCAACCAGCTGAACTCGCTGACACTGCAGGGTGTGATAATGCCGGGCGTGACCGTGGGCGACGCCATGGCCTTTATGGAAAACGCCGCCGACGAGAGCTTCCCCCAGGGTTTCTCTTATGACTACACCGGCGAATCACGACAATTTGCCAACCAGGGCAGCGCACTGGTGGTGACCTTCTTCCTGTCACTGCTGGTAATCTATCTGGTACTGGCGGCACAGTTCGAAAGCTGGCGCGATCCGTTCATCATCCTGGTGTCCGTCCCCATGTCGGTAGCCGGTGCCATGGCCTTTATCGTGCTCGACTTCGCCACCATGAACATCTATACCCAGGTAGGCCTGATCACCCTGATCGGGGTGGTGTCGAAGAATGGCATCCTGATTGTGGAGTTTGCCAATCAGCTTCAGGTGGACAGAGGGCTGAACAAGCGCGATGCCGTCATTGAGGCTGCAGCCATCCGCCTGCGGCCGATCATCATGACATCCCTGGCGCTGATTTTTGCCATGGTACCCTTGCTGATCGCCGTAGGCCCCGGCGCCGAAAGCCGGTTTGCCATCGGCCTGACCATCAGCACCGGCCTTGGCATCGGTACGCTGTTCACCATCTTCGTGCTGCCGGCGTTCTATATCCTGCTGGGCCGTGACCATCACGGCTCCGTGGCGGATGAATACGGCAATGGTGACTCTGGAACTGCAGCCACGGTCCCGTCAAAGTGACCCTCGGCACCCTCTTCTGGCTGTTTGTGGCCGGCTTCGCCGCCTGGTACTGGTGGCGGGCAAAGGCCATCAAGGACTCTGTGCTTCAGGCAGCCAGAAATTACTGCAAAAAAATGGATGTAATGCTGCTGGACGACGCCGTCTACCTCCGCGGCCTCTGGTTCAAACGGGATGAAAGCGGCCGCATTCGCGTATGGCGCCGGTTTCTTTTCGACTTCACGTCAACCGGCGACGAACGCTACGTCGGTCGCATCATCATGCTGGGCCAGCGCATCGTCCATATGGAGCTGGAACCCCACCGTTTCGGGCCGGACCTGTAACCGGCTCACGCCCCTCCCCCGCATTCCGCGACACACTGCCTCCCCCAAATGGGCGATTCTTACTCGCCCTGTAATCGCAAATAATCCCCAGCGCATTGGCGACAAAGGCTGCCATACCCGGCAGCCCACTCACAAAAACAACAGGAGTCAACCATGCGCAAACTCATCACCCTTGCAGTGATCATCAGCTGTGCGGTGCTTGCAGCACCCACGCTTACCCATGCCAGCTACACCCAGACAAAGCATCCCATTGTTCTGGTTCATGGCGTCACCGGTTTCAACACGGTCGGTGGCCTGATCAACTACTTCCACAACATCCCCTGGAACCTGGAACGCAGCGGTGCCAGGGTGTATTCGGCCAGCGTTTCGTTCGTGAACAGCAGTGAACAGCGGGGGCAGCAACTCGCCAACTATATCAATGGTCTTGGCCACTCCCGGGTCAACATCATGGCACACAGTCAGGGCGCGCCCACCTCCCGGGTAACTGCCTCACTGATCCCCCACAGGATTGCCTCAATCACCTCCATAAACGGCGTCAACAAAGGATCGAAGGTCGCCGATGTCGCTCGCGGCATTATCCCGCCGGGTAGCTACGTTGAAGGCGGCGCCGACGCCATTGCCAACGCCCTGGGTGACCTGGTCAATGCCTTGTCGGGGTCAGACAACCCCCAGGACGGGGTGGCCGCACTGGAGACCCTGACTACCCGCGGAACCACCCAATTGAACGATGCTCTGGGCTGGAAAGGAGTCAACCGCTGGTCCTGTGCCGGCACTAACGAAGACGTCTGGATCAACGGCAACAAAATCAAGTTTTTCTCCTGGACCGGCACCTCGGTGTGGACCAACTGGACAGACATCACTGACCCCTTCCTGGGCGTTACCTCACTGGCCTTTGGCAATGAAGCCAATGATGGACTGGTCGGCAAATGCTCCACCAAAATGGGCAATGTAATCGGCACTCATTACGACATGAACCACGTCGATGCCATTAATCATCTGTTCGGTGCCCGCTCCTGGTGGACCAACCCGGTCTCTCTCTATCGCAGCCATGCCAACCGACTGAAGAATCGAGGGCTATAAGCGGTCAGCGTTTCTCCTTGAGCTGAACCGTAACCGGACCGGCCACGCCGGCTCCGGTGACACTCGCATTAGCCACGGCTGGATAACAGACATGTCCCGAAAACTACCATTGAACAAACACACCCTTCTCCCCCTCGTAGCAGTCATAGTCGTCGTTGCACTCAGCACCTGGCTACTGACGGACGAACCTCTGGCAAAAGCAGAACTCGCAGATAAAGTGGCCCCGGAGACACCGGTTTCCCAATCTTCGGAGTCCGACACGTTGGGGAACACAGCCGTAGTTACCGATGAGGCCAGGCCCATCTCCTATCGCACCCCGAAGCATCTCGGCGAGGAGCCGTTCGCCAGTTCTCTGGCCGGCACACAGATTGACGGTAGTCTGCAGGCAGACAGCAGCGGCAACTTGGTCGTGAATCTGGAAACCAGGGACTTCTTCGATTATTTCCTGAACACCGTCGGCGAGGTCTCCCCCGAAAGGGCCCTCGCGGAAATCGAAACGCTGGCCCGGGAGAACCTTCCCCCCCAGGCCGCCAAACAGGCCCTCGCCCTGCTCGATCAGTACCTGAACTACAAGGAAAGCGCACTGGCCCTGGGAAGCCAGAACCTGGACCCGAGCCGGCAACACGACCCCCGGTATCAGCTGGAAATGCTCAAAGGCGCGCTGGCAGATCTCAAACAACTGAGACGGAACTCCTTCGACGCCAGCACCCACGAAGCCTTCTTCGGGCTGGAAGAGGCCTATGGTGAATACACCCTGGCCACTCTCGACCTTCAGCAACGGACCGATCTGTCCGAGAGCGCCAAAACAACACTGCAGGAGTGGCATCGGCAGCAGCTTCCGGAAGTCATACGCCGCACGGAATCGCGGATGATGGCAGAGGGTGAGCATTACCGGGAACGACAGGAAGTGCTCGCCAGCGCCCAATCCCCAGAAGCGGCAGGCAGGCAGCTCCAGGCCCTGGGTCTGGAGCCGGAGCGAACGGCCGAAGTAGTGAACTACCTGGAAGAACGGCAGCAGTTCGACCAGCGCTTTGAGCAGTATCGCCAGGAGCGTGCCAGCCTGGAGGAGTCGGGCATCGCCGCAGAGGACCTGGTAACCATGGAAAAGCGTCTGCTGGAGCAGCATTTCGACGATGAACAGTCACGAACCTGGGCGAGACTGCGAACCCTGGACGACCAATCGCCATAATGTGCTCTATTGCCATTCCTGACTGTCCGGCGACGTTAAACTGAGGGCAACCACAACAATACCGCCGGACTGCCACCAATGAACATTGAACAGCTACGGGAGCAACGTTCCTCCGGATTCCGGAGATTACGGTTTGAGCCCGAGCTGGAACACCACTACCGGGAGATCCGGAATCAGGGCATTCGTGAACGCGCACGTCCTGTTTCCGCAGCGGCTCTGCTGCTATTCCTGGTTTATGCGGTTCTTGATGCATTGATGCTGCCACCTTCCATTGCCCGGGAAACCATGTCGGTCAGATTGTTGATCACCTGCCCGGTCATCGCGGCTGTATGGTGGCTTTCCTGGCGAAACATCAGCGCCAACACGTTTGTCCGGCTCTATGGCATTGCCTACCTGATTGGCGGCCTTAGCGTGGTTGTTATCATCGGTATCGCGCGGGTAGCAGACCATCCACTGCCTTACGAAGGCATCCTGCTGATGCTGATGTTTGGCTATTTCGTGATGGGCATTCCATTCCGAACCGTCTCAATCCTGTCCATCATTGTGATTGCATCCTATCTGGCGGTTGAAGCCGCAACCGGCATGAGCACCACCCAGGCTTCTGGTCAATGGTTTCTTTATTGTCACTGCGAATATTATCGGTATGGTGGGCTCCTGGCTCAGCGAGCATCGACAGCGTGCACACTTTCTTGACCGCCAGATGCTCGAAGTATCAAGACGCCAGGCTGAACAGGAGAGCCAGCGCAAGACTCGCTTGATCACCGTTGCCAGCCATGATCTCCGCCAGCCGCTCAACATCATCAGCCTGATACTGGAAAACCTGACCTCAAACGGTCTGCCGGAGCAGCAGGCTGGTCTGGTATCGCGCCTCAAAATTTCGGTCACCCATTTCAACAACCTGTTGGCATCCGTGCTTGATATCTCTCGCCTCCAGGAGGGCATGATTACTCCGGAGGCGCGCAAGCTATCTGCCCTGGAAGTCATGCAGCAAATCGCCGAAACCTGCACGGATCAGGCTCAACGACAGGGTGTTGAGCTGGCTATCGAGACCACTCAGCAACCTGCGGGTGTCATGGCCGACCCACAGTTGCTGCACCGGGTGCTGCAGAATCTTGTGGTCAACGCCCTGGACCATAGCAACGCCACCAGAATCACTCTCGGTTCGTCTCTTTCCGGCCAGCAACTGGTCTTTGAAGTAACGGACAATGGCAAGGGCATTGACCAATCAATGCTCGCCCGGATCTTTGATCCGTTCTATCGCAACGGCAGGCGCGATGACCCCGGCCTCGGTCTTGGGCTGGCCATCGTTCGCGAACTGACCGGGCTGATGTCCGGGCATTGCGAAGTAACGTCACAACCGGGACAGGGCGCCTGCTTTCGCGTCAGCCTACCTGCCGCCAGCGCACCACCAATGCCCGTCCCCCACCAGGCCAGGGGAAATGATCACAAACCCCACAATCACTACCTCGTCGTGGTTGAGGACCACCACGAAGCAAGGCATTGGGTATGCCAGACGCTAACCTCATGGGGGTACCGTGTCATGGGGTTTGCAACAGCCGAGCAGGCCGTTGCACAGTGGCCGGATCAACCGGATACAATTCTTGTCAGCGATATCCATTTACCGGGCATGTCCGGACACTGCCTGCTCGACACCCTGCTCGCAAGGTCATCCCTCACCGGGGCCATCCTGATCACTGCCAATACAGCCCATATCCAGGGCTACGATTCGGCCCAGCGGTTATGGCTCCTGCACAAGCCACTTGTACCCATGCGCCTGCGCGCGGCCATCCTGCACCTGACTCATTCCACGGACTGAAAAATCCGTAATCATCAGATCAGGCCCAGCGCTCTTGCCTGGGCAACACACTCCGTCCGGTTGTGGGCATCAAGATGGGCAAAAATAGCTTTCAGGTGAGTCTTCACCGTATGCTCTGTCAGGCTCAGCGCCTGACAGATTCGCTTGTTGGGCAGACCTTCTGCCAGCAACACCAACACTTCCAACTGGCGAGGCGTCAACGTCTCCGGAGTATGCGCAGGCATCTGCAACGAAGGGTAGAAGAGGTCCCCGCCGCTTACCCGGCGTATCATCCGGACCAGTGAGCGGCGGTCAGCGGATTTGGGTAGAAATCCAACGGCCCCTGCCGATTTCGCAGCTCGTACCGAGGTTTCGTCTTCACGACTGGAGATCACCACCACCGGCACAGGAACGCCGACGCCTTCCAGCTCTGAAAAGAGTGAGAGTCCAGCCTCCCCCTGCAGCGTCAGATCCAACAGCACAAGAGAGGTTTCGGGGTGGCACCGGAGATCCTCAACCGCATCGGTCACGGAGGTGACGCAAACAACCTCATTAACCAGCTGTTCCTGCTCAAGAATGGCCGTAAGCCCGAACAGGAAAAACGGGTGATCATCTACAATGAGAACCCGGGACAGCGGGACACTGTTACCGGGGGAGGATGCGACGCAGGCAACTTTCTCAGCCATTCGGGTATCCATTGATATCTCCGCACAATTAGTGTTTTTGTTACTGCGGCCCGAACTACTATACGAATAAATCCGACAACCGACCGTTTGCTGCTTAACAGTTTTTGACAGTCTTATCGGAATATTCCGTAACCGGCGACTATACTGCACCTCACTGACCCCATGCACCGTTGCGGATTCAATCGCTGATGCTGTTTCGTCTGGCTGTCCTGCTGTTAACACCGCTGCTACCAGCGCTGACCTTTGCTGACAAGAACGTATTGAGAGTTGTCACATCTGAGTACCCGCCCTATGAATACCTGGAGGACGGCGAAGTCAAGGGCACAGACACGAATACCATTCGACAGGTACTCTCGGCCATGGGCTACCTTCCCAGGGTACGGATACTGCCGTGGGCCCGGGCCGAGGCAAATACCCGCACTGGCGTCTCCGACATGATCTATTCCCTGACCTACTCCCGGGATAGGGCTCGTTACTACCACTTCACAGCCCCCATCAGTCAGGCCCGGGACGTTTTTTTCAAACTCCGGGGCCGTGACATCAAGTGGCAGAAACTTGACGACCTGAAGGGCCTGCGGATCGGGCTGTCCGCCGCCTACAGCTACGCCCCCAGCTTCATGAGATGGCTGGCCGAGGGCAATGCGCAACCGACCAGGATAAGTCAGGAGTCTCCAGAACTGACAGGGCTCAGGATGATCGCCTTCGGGCGAATTGACCTCTTTATCTGTGAGGTATCGGTTTGCAGCCATCTGATCGAAGAACATTTTTCCGATTATCCGGAATTGTCCAAAGTTACCGCTGTACCTGGTACGGTGGGATCCATCCGCGATTTTCGTGCCGCATTTTCCCGCCAGCATCCACGGGGTGAGGCACTTCGGGACGAATTCAACCGGGTGCTGGAAGACATGAGATCGATCGAGTCTGACTAAAGTCCCATCACCCCTGCGGCAATCACGTATCAGACAAAATGCACAGACTCCCTGAGGTTTTCTATACTGCGGGCTATTCCCCAACCAACAGAACGGAATCATGGACATCCAGACAGACCATCGCTACGCCATCAATCTGAATGTGCGGGGCATACAGCCCTCGGCCACCCTGCGCATCAACGAACTCAGTAACCAGCTTCGTGCCGAGGGGCGCGATATCGTCAAGCTGGGGTTGGGCCAGTCGCCATTTCCGGTACCGGAACGGGTAGTTGAAGCACTTCGGGAACATGCCCAGGAAAAAGATTACCTGCCGGTAAAGGGCCTGAAGGCCCTGCGCGAGGCAATCGCGGGTTACATTAACCGCCGTGAGCGGATGGGATGCAAATGGGAGGACGTGCTGATCGGCCCCGGTTCCAAGGAACTGCTGTTCATGCTGCAGCTTGCCTACTACGGCGACCTGCTGATTCCACGCCCGAGCTGGGTATCCTACGCCCCCCAGGCCCGCATCATCGGCCGCTCGGTGCATTGGTTGCCCACCCATGCCGAAAACAACTGGCAGTTGACTGCGGAAGAGCTGGACATCATCTGCCGCGACGATCCGTCGCGCCCTCGCATACTGATCATGAACTATCCGTCCAATCCCACTGGCTGCACCTATACCGATGATCAGCTCCTGGCCATTGCCAATGTTGCCCGCAAGTACAAGCTGATCCTGCTGTCGGATGAGATCTATGGCGAAGTGCACTTTGAGGGGAAACACAAGTCGATTGCCCGCTACTACCCTGAGGGCACCATAATCAGTACCGGACTGAGTAAATGGGCGGGCGCCGGAGGCTGGCGCCTGGGCACCTTTATCTTCCCGCCGGAGCTGCGACCGCTGCAGGACGCCATGGCCATTATCGCCAGCGAGACCTACACCGCCACCAGCGCACCGATCCAGCACGCCGCCATTGCCGCGTTTACCGGTGGCGAAGACCTTGACGAGTACCTCAAGCAGTCTCGCAGGGTGCTGAAAGTGGTGGGCGAGTATCTGCACCGCCGCCTGACAGCCATGGGCGCCGTGGTACAGAAGCCCGAAGGCGCCTTTTACCTGTTCCCGGATTTCTCCAACTTCCGCGATGCCCTGGCAAAGCGCGACATCAAGACCAGCCAGGCACTGTGCCAGTCGTTACTGGAAGATACCGGCGTGGCCATTCTACCAGCCAGTGATTTTGGCTTCGTCCCGGACCATCTGGCTGCACGGCTGGCGTTTGTCGACTTTGACGGCGCTGAGGCCCTGAGACTGGCCGGAGATGATTACGCCGACCAGGATCTGGATGACGACTTCGTCAAACAGGCCTGCCCGCGACTGGTGAAGGCCATGGACAAGATGGAACAGTGGCTCACCGGCCTGTAACCGGATCGTGTTAGACTGGCGCCCTCATTCAATGATCGGAGGGTGCCAACTTGTCTGAACCGGAAGCCATCGCCACCATTGTGGAGTTTGCTGAAGCTCTGGCTCTGAAGGCCGGCGAGCTGATCAAACGGGAACGTGACGAAAACACCCTGCGTACGGATTACAAGCAACAGACAGAACTGGTCACCCACGCCGATGTTATGGCGGACGAGATGATCACCGGCGCCATTCGTGAACGTTTCCCGGACCACCGCATCCTCTCCGAAGAGACCATGCCTGATCTGAGCCAGGCTGAACATCTGGATACCCCGTTGTGGATTATCGATCCCATCGATGGCACCGTGAACTACGCTTACGGCCATCCTCAGGTGGCGGTGTCCATTGCCTATGCAGAGAAAGGACGTGTTCAGGCCGGTGTCGTGCATGCACCGTTTGCCGGGGAAACCTTCCGCGCGACCATGGGCGAAGGCGCGACCCTCAATGGCACTGCCATTGAACACAGCGGCGCCACAGTGCCCCGGGATTCCCTGTTCGCCACCGGTTTCCCCTACACCAAGGACAGCCTGGAGCCACTACTCCGCCGCCTCGACGCCATGATCCACCAGTGCCGGGACCTGCGCCGCATTGGTTCAGCCGCACTGGACATCTGCTGGGTGGCCTGTGGTCGCCTGGACATCTACTACGAAAACGTCAGCCCCTGGGACTTTGCAGCGGCACGGCTGATTGCTCTGGAGGCAGGCGCGAAGGCGGGACATTTCAGTGAGGTTCCGGATGGTTACCCCGCGGACCTGTGGGGCAAGGATATCCTGATCTCGGCTCCCGCAATCTGGGAACCTGTTCGGGAAATTCTGAGGAAAGCATCCGGCTACGAGTGATTAAAACGCAGGTCGGATTAGCGAAGCGTAATCCGACAATTTTGCGCCATCGTTCGGATTGGTTTGTCGGATTACGGCTTCGCCTAATCCGACCTACGGGTCTACTACGAATCAGCAAGTTGTAGGTCGGATTAGCCGAAGGCGTAATCCGACAACCAAATCCCGAGTCAATCCCAGACTGCTTCTGCGACCAGCCCCCAGGCCTCTTCAAAATCACTGGAAGGCAAACGGGAAAACGAAGACCGGATAAAGCGCTGCACCCTGCCCTCGATAAACACCAGCACAAAATCCGCGCCCCGGGCCGAACTGGTCCGTGGCCGCAGGCCCTGGCGTATTTCACCCTCTTTCAGCGCCTGACGCACCTGGGTTTCCAGTCGCTCGAAAAACTGCGAGGCGCGCTTACGCAAGGCGTCGTTCTCTCCCATCAGCGCATCGCCGGTCAGAACCGTGCAAAGTCCCGGATTACGCTCGGCAAACACCAGTACCAGATGCACCAGTTGCTGCAACCGGACGCGCACATCCTCCTGCTCCTGGAGGATCACCTGACAACGGGAAAACACAGCCTCCTCGGCAAACTCGATGAGAGCCTCAAACATCTTTCGCTTGCTGGGAAAATGCCGGTATAGGGCCGCCTCCGTCACCCCCACGGATTTCGCCAGGCCGGCGGTGGTGATACGGGCTCCCGGATCTTTCTCCAAGAGTTCAACTAGGGCATGGAGAATCGCCTCACGGCGACTGGTTTTTTGTTCTGTCATAACAGGACTGCAGCGCTCTGGTTAACTCAGAATTATGGATACAGGCGGGCACGTCCATTCGGGACCGTAAAAAACAGGGATGTTTTTTACGAGCCTACAGGGACGTATTCACGGCGTGTCCTGAATGGACGTGCCCGCCTGTATTGGCACCTAAGCTCGAAATTGTGCCCTAGATCAAAAGAAGGTGCCATCAATGGGAGAAGACGCACTGGCATAAAGCTTCTTCGGCATACGGCCAGCCAGGTAAGCGTCGCGCCCTGACTCTATCGCCAGACGCATGGCCTTGGCCATACGGATCGGGTCCTGTGCCAAGGCAATGGCGGTGTTCATCAGTACGCCGTCACAACCCAGCTCCATGGCCAGCGTCGCATCGGAGGCAGTACCCACACCGGCATCCACCAGCACCGGAACATTGGCGTTTTCTGCGATCAGGCGGATGTTGTACCTGTTCTGGATGCCCAGGCCGGAGCCGATAGGCGCGCCCAGGGGCATGATGGCGATACAGCCCATCTCTTCCAGACGTTTGGCCAGCAACGGATCGTCAGAGCAATACACCATCACCTTGAAACCGTCCCGGATCAGTTCTTCCGCAGCCACCAGGGTTTCTGTCATATTGGGATACAGCGTCTTCTCTTCACCCAGCACTTCCAGCTTGACCAGGTCGTGGCCGTCCAGCAGTTCCCGCGCCAGCTTACAGGTGCGTACGGCATCCTTCGCGGTGTAACAGCCAGCAGTATTTGGCAACATGGTGTACCGATCAGGTGAAACCACGTCCAGCAGATTGGGCTCATCCGGGTTCTGGCCGAGGTTGGTGCGGCGAACAGCAAAGGTGACAATCTCGGCACCGCTGGCTTCGATAGCGTGTCCGGTTTCCATCATGTCACGGTACTTGCCAGTGCCAACCAGCAGACGCGAGTGGTAGACCCGGCCGGCGATTTCCAGTGGTTTGTCTTCGGGAAGGGATCTTTCGGAACTTTCACTCATGCTGAACACCTGAACCTGTCATTGAAATCGGGAATAAATAAAAGAGCAGCCGGGAATCAAAGGGGAACTGACGGAGGCGACTTCAACCGCCCCCAATCGCGTGCACGACTTCTACCCTGTCTCCGTCGCTCAGGCTGAATTCGGTGTGCCGGCTGCGTGGAACTATGTCCTCGTTCACTTCCACAGCCAGGCGCTTACCGGCCAGTTCCAACCGATTAATCAATACTGCGACTGTAGCCTCATCCGGAAGCTCCATGGGCTCACCATTTACCTGAACCTGCATAGCTTTACCTGTGTCATATCTGTCGTTAACGCCTGAATCCCGAGATGATCACCAGTATCCAGCCCACCATAAAGCTGATACCCCCCACAGGGGTCACCGGCCCTACCCAGCGCATATCTGTGAGCACCAGAAGATACAGGCTACCACTGAATAACAGAATACCTGCGACAAAGAACCCGGCTGCAATACCCAGCAGGTGGCGTGGCAACCCTGCAACCGGCAGCATCGAAACCAGAATCAGTGCCAGTGAATGGTATATCTGGTATGTGACGGCAGTCTGGAAAACTTCAAGGCCCCTCTCACTGAGAGCACCCCGCAGACCATGAGCACCGAAGGCGCCCGTCATGACTGCCAGCAGGGCAAACAGGGCACCGCAGATCAGTACCGGGCGGAGAGGTTCTACGTGGTTAGCAGTCACAATGGATCTTTTCTCCGGTATCCAGGTTCATCAACGTAAGCGCACCACCCCAGACACAACCGGTATCCAGTCCGACAAACCGGTTACTGTCAGTCTGACCTTCCAGGGCTGCCCAGTGGCCAAAAATCACGCACACATCGTCCTGGCGCGGAAAACGAAACCACGGAGCAAAGCCGTCGGGCGCCGCGTCAGCAGACTCCTTGGCGGCGAGCTCCAGCGTGCCATCTTCGGCAATAAAGCGCATACGGGTGAAATAATTGGTGATGATGCGCCAGCGATCCATGCCGGTGAGCCGGGGGTCCCAGCGTTCGGGCCGGTTGCCGTACATTTCAGCAAAATAGGTTTCTGCCTCTGGACCGCGAATGACCTCCTCAACCTCACGCCCGTGACGAACCGCTTCATCAACCGTCCAGATATGGGGCAGCCCGGCGTGAACCATCACGAAGTTCCGGTCAGCGTCGTGGATACACAGGTTCTGCTGCCTTAGCCAGTCGAAAAGGTGCTCGTGGTCCGGTGCCTCAAGAATATCCGAAAGCGTGTCTTTGTTCTTGAGGGCATGGCCACCCAGGGCCACGGCCAGCAGGTGCAGGTCGTGGTTGCCGAGAACCACCACCGCTGAACTGCCCAGGCTTTCGACATAGCGCAGGGTTTCCAGCGAAGAAGGGCCGCGGTTGATCAGGTCTCCGGCGACCCAGAGCCGGTCACGGGAAGGAGAGAAATCCACCTTGGCAAGTACGTCCAGAAGACGCTCGTAGCAGCCCTGAATGTCGCCAATGGCGTAGTCAGTCATGGCTTTCCTCATCAACACTGTGACTTTCGGGTTTACTGTCTGCCAACAGGTCGGCAATGGCCACATACTCCGCCAGGCCCAGGTTTTCCGGGCGCAGACCATCATTGATGCCAATGCTGTTGAGCTGTTCCACCGTAATCATACTGGCCAGCGCCTTTCGCAGAGTTTTGCGACGGGCGCTGAATGCTGTACGCACCACGGCCTGCAACAGTTTGTAGTCCTTCGCCGGATGCGGCAGCGTCTTGTGGGGAACCAGACGGACAATGGCGGAATCCACCTTGGGCGCCGGGCGAAAAGCCCCCGGGCCCACCTCAAACAGTGGCTGCACGCGGCAGAAGTACTGGGCCATGATGCCCAGCCGGCCGTAGTTATTGTCTCCGGGAACCGCCGCCAGCCGCTGCACCACTTCCTTCTGCAGCATGAAATGCATGTCCTGAACCACGCCCGAGTGGCCGAGCAGGTGAAAGATCAGCGGTGTGGAAATATTGTACGGCAGATTGCCGATGATCCTCAGGGGCTTTTCATCCACCAGCTGGCCGAAATCAAACTTCAGGGCGTCCGCTTCATGGATGCGGAATTCGGGATAGTTGAAGAACTTGGTTCTGAGTATCGGAATCAGGTTCCGGTCCAGTTCGACCACCTGGAGCCGGGGGTTTACCGCGAGCATTTCTTCGGTGAGCGCACCGAGGCCGGGCCCGATTTCCACCAGGGCGTCGTCCGGTTTGGGGTTGATGGCACGGATGATGCGCTCAATCACGCCGGGGTCGTGGAGGAAGTTCTGGCCGAAGCGTTTTCTGGCCTGATGGCCGTGTTTGTTGCTCACTCGCTATTTACTCTTTTTTGCTGATTTTGCCATCTGTTCGCCCACTCTGACCGCCGTTTTCAGGCTCCCGGCATCCGCTTTACCGGTACCTGCCAGGTCCAGGGCAGTGCCGTGGTCGACAGAGGTTCGGACGATGGGCAGGCCAAGGGTTATGTTGACGGCCCGGCCAAAGCCCTGGAACTTGAGAACCGGCAGGCCCTGATCGTGGTACATGGCCAGTACTGCATCAGCATTGTCCAGCCAGTGGGGGGTAAACAGGGTGTCGGCCGGTAAAGGACCGGTCAGGGTAATGCCTTCCTGGCGGAGTTTGTCCAGGGTCGGTTCGATCACTTCGATCTCTTCCCGGCCCAGGTGGCCACCCTCACCAGCGTGAGGATTGAGGCCGGCGACAAGGATCCTTGGATGCTCAATGTCGAAAAACCTGCGCAGGTCGCTATCGAGAATCCGGGTCACCTGGCTGAGACGTTCTGGGGTTATGGCGGCAGACACATCCTTCAGAGGCAGGTGGGTGGTAACCAGTGCCACCCTGAGTTCCTCGGTGGCCAGCATCATGACCACGCGTTCCACGCCACAGAGCTCCTGCAGAAATTCGGTATGACCGCTGAAGACAATCCCGGCATTGTTGATGACACCTTTATGGACCGGCGCTGTCACCATGCCATCGAAAGTGCCGTCAAGGCAGCCCCTGGCGGCAATGCTCAGGGTTTCAAGAACGTAGGCACTGTTAGCCGGATCAAGCCGACCGGCATCGGTGGAGGCCAGCCCATTAACATGAAGGACAGAAAGCCGGCCAGGCCCGGTAACCGCGTGGTTTCCCGGTTCCCAATCCACCAGCTCAACGGCCAGCCCGAGCAGCTCTGCCCGGGCCTGCAGCAGGTGTTTGCAGGCCACCACCACAACCCCCGGCTGACGCTTCTCCAGAGCCAGTTGCAGACAGAGCTCGGGGCCGATACCCGCCGGCTCGCCTGCTGTCAGTGCAAGGGTGACCGATTGCCTCATGATTCGCTGGTGTCTCCGGAATCGTCGTTCTTGAATTCGATAAAGGCTTCGTCGCGGATTTCTCTCAGCCAGTTCTGCAGTTCGGCATCAAACTTGCGACGATAGATGGCCTGACGAGCCTCAGACTCCCGTACTTCACCGCTGATGTCCTGCTGGCGACGATCCTGCACTTCGAGGATGTGCCAGCCGAACTGTGACCGGAAGGGGCCCTTGAGCTCACCAACGTCGGCCTCCATCATCGCCTGCTCAAACTCCGGCACCATCTGGCCCGGACTCACCCAGCCAAGGTTACCACCGTCGGATCCTGAGACCGGGTCATCGGAATATTCCCGGGCCAGTGCCCCGAAATCAGCGCCGTCCTGAAGTTGCTGATAGATATCCCGGATAGCTTCTTCAGCCTGGCTTTCAGACACGGTTTCCGATGGACGTACGAGAATATGCCGGACCATGGATTGTTCGATGACCTCGGCCCTGTCGCCACCACGGCGATCCATGACCATGACCAGGTGAAAACCGCTGCTGTTTTCCAGAACCGGCGATACGGTTCCCGGTTCCAGCTCCGGCACTACGTCGGCAACCAGTGACGGCAGCTGGTTCTCGGCACGCCAGCCCATGTCACCGCCTTCAAGGGCGTTGCCGGCATCCGATTCAGCCACGGCTACCTCGCGAAAATCACGGCCCTGCACGATCTCTTCACGCAATCTTTCAACCTTTTCGCGGGCCTCGCCGACCTCCTCCTCGTCGTTGAAGTCTTCCACTTCCACGAGAATATGCGCGAGCCTGTATTCGGCATTGCTGGCGCCATCACCAGAGGTGGCTTCCAGGTAGTTTTCCACTTCCCGGTCGGTTACCCGAACCCGGTTACCAACCTGTCGCTGCTGGACACGACTGGTGATCATCTCGTTGCGGATCTGCTCCCGGGCTTCGCGATAGGTGACACCTTCCTGGTTCAGCTGCTGCTCGAACTGTTCCAGCGTCATGTTATTACGCTGTGCGATCGAGGCCATGGTTTCATTGAGCTCATTATCGCTGATGCGCATCCCGGCCCTGTCCGCCATCTGCAGTTGGATCGATTCGGTAATCAACTGCTCCAGCACCCGCTCTTCAAGAATGTCGCGGGGAGGCAGGCCGGTTCCCTGGGCGCTCAGTCGACCCACGATGGTGTTGATTCTGGCTTCCAGCTCGGACTCCAGAATGACATCGTCATTGACCACCGCAACGACCTGATCGAGCAGTTTGCGTTCGGCCTGCACGGTTGCAGACAAAGTCACAACCATCAGTGCCAGTAATATTCGTGCGCAATGGCGAAGGTTCGCCTTCATAGTCACCTCTGTATGGAAAAATACTGCCTGTCGCGGGACACACGGTACCCGGGTATCTTAGCACTCAGCTAGGACTCAGCGACCGCCAAACCGGCGACGTTCCCTTTCATCAAAACCAGATATGGCTTCAGAAATCTTGCTGGACGAACCGCCGCTGCCACCCAACCCTTTGAGTTGTATCTGGAACAGCATGCGGCTTTCGAGCTCTTCGTCGTCCGTCAGGTAATTCTGATGCACCAACTGGACGCTCCAGCAGCAATCATTGTATTCCAGCCCGGCCAGTGAGCCGACCGTCCTGTCAAGCTGCGAATCATGGACCCAGCGGCCGATCAGACTAACACGGTCTGTGACAGGAAAAACGCCCCCGATATCCGTCTGTTCGAATTCGTTTCGCCGATAGGTATGGCCAACACTGGCCAGGTAGCGGTAATCAGGAGAGTGAAAAACCAGCTGGCTGCGTCCCTCCTCTGTTTTATGGGTGTCTGGCTCCCACAGGCCGGAAGTACGGATTTCCAGCCCAGCCAGCGGCCGCAGAATCATCTCACCGGCCAGCGGTGAATCGCTGGTGTCTGAAGCACCCTGCCCCGCAAGAGTCACTTCGCGGTCGTCATAGTAATGCACCTGCCCCACACTGAACCGGGCCCGCTCGGTGCCGGTCAGCAGATCATTGAATCGGCTGGTCAGGGCAACCGTAAGCTGATTGGTGTCGCCAACCCGGTCACCACCACTGAAACGATTGCGCTGGAACAGTCGGTCAAAGCTGAACGAACGGATAGTGGTATCAAAATCCGGAATAAACTCCTGGTCCGCCTCTGCATCGGCCCAGGCATAGTAGAGACGAGGTTCCAGGGTCTGATTGTAGGGTATATCAAACAGGCTCGACTGGCGGTCGAAGTACAGGCCCGAATCCCACTCGGCAACCGGTACGGTGCGGTCGAAGCCCGGATCCCCCAGGGCGTAGTCTTCCAGCTCGTAACGGGTGTAATCCACACTCACCGATGGCCTCGCATACCCCCAGAGTGCCCGCATTGGAAGTGCCAGCTCGGGCAAGACCCTGAAACGCTGCCCGTTGGCACGGTCCAGGCCGGCCAGGTCGGCATTGTCGCGGTAGAAGTAGGTATACTGGCTTTCCAGTGACGCTACAGTGGGGCCGGCATCGACCGAGGCACCGTAAACCACTTCAGGTAACTGCGAATAGGGCACGTTTTCGTCAGCGATGAATTCGCTGAGGGTCTGGTAACCACTGAGGTAGGTTTCAAAATACTGGGATGAATCCCGGTAGCGCACACCGCCACGACGCAACAGGTGGGTCGCGCGGTTAATCTCAAGGGTGCGGTTGAGGTCGCTGAGATAGTCGTCATCACTGACCACGGAATAGTCGCCATAACCACTCCATCCGCCCCCGAAGGCTGCCCGGGTGCTGAAATCCAGGCCCCAGCGTTCGCCATCTTCACCGGGAAACTCGTCTTCGAACTCGACATCGTTGCCGGCATAGCCCACCTGAAGCACCGACTCTCCCAGGCTGCTCAGATAACGCCCCTCGGCCTCGGTAAACAGTCCGCGCCCATGGATATACTGGGGTGTCAGGGTGGCGTCGTAATGGGGCGCCAGGTTCATGTAATACGGCACCGACAGGAAGGCCCCACTGCCGGCATTGGAAGTGCCAAATGACGGATACAGGAAGCCGGTCTTGCGGCGGTCATCAATGGGAAAGCTGGCGTAGGGCCAGTAAAACACCGGAATGTCGCTGATCTCGAGACGCACATGCTTCGCTGTGCCTACCCCTTCTCCCTGGTCGAGACTGATATCAGACGCCACAATGGCCCAGTCGTTACTGTGGGGAGCGCAGGTGGTCAGCGAGCCCTGCCGGATCTGCACTCGGTCTTCCGCCGTGCGCGACAGCCGCCCGGCAGAGCCCCGAATCTCCGGGCCATGGAGAAGGAAGGTGGCGGTATTGATATCCACCCGGCCGCTGTTCACGTCGTAGTCTGCCTGCTCTCCGGTAAGCAGGAATCCTTCACCACGGCTGGTAAGAGGGCCTTCAATCGACACGGATCCCGTGGTCTGGTTATAACGGGCCTCGGAGCCTGTCACCCTGAACCCTGCCTGTTGCAGACGGACGTCGCCGCGAAGATAGAGCTCGCTGTCAATCTCGTAACGGGCATTGAGGCCACTGGCCTGCAGGGGCGACTGCCCGGCTTCCGGTGCGGTTTGCCCATCTAACCCGGGCGGCACAGTGGAAGGCAGGTAGCCCCCCTCACAGAAATCCGGCAGGGAGCGGCGAATCTCGTCAGGCAGCTCCGACATGGGTCGCCAGTCGATCTCTGCCGCTGACGGCGATGACTGGGCCTGCGCATCCGGTATCACCAGCACTGAACAGCCGACAACGAGGGCGCCCCACCACCTTGAATGGTGCCGCAACCGATAGGTCGGTTTCTGCAGCTTCCTTGTTGGGGCTGGCACGATGAGAGGGTTCCTGTCCTGAGTGGGTTCGCCGCTGTCGGAGACAATTCAACAGCGGCCTAGTTTACACGCCGCCCTTTGCCTTGTTAACGGAAACTCACCATTGCTGCAAAACCGTTTTACCGCCTCTATACTGATCTGCTAACTTTCCGCCATGAGCCTGAAGGTTCTGACACCCGTAACTTCTGATTCAGGAAACCAGCCCATTCATGGATACCCGCCTGACAATGCTTACCCAGTGGGTCAGAGACCTTCCCGGTTTTGACCAGGCGACACCCCGGCCGGTATCCGGCGACGCAAGTTTCCGTCGTTACTTCCGGGTCAGCGGAGACCCTCACGGCACCGGTTCACAACATTATATCGTCATGGACGCGCCTCCTGAGCACGAGGACTGCCGGCCCTTTGTTGCCATTGCCCATCATTGGCGCAGCCGGGGAATATCCGTACCGGATGTGATCCACGAAGACCTGAAACGGGGTTTCCTGTTACTGGAAGACTTCGGTGACGAACTGATGCTCGGCGTCCTTGACACCGGGAATGCCGACCAGCTTTACGGAGCGGCAATGAAGGAGCTGGTTCGTATCCAGTGCGCAGACGATACCCCGGACTATCCACTGCCAGCCTATGACCTTGACCTGCTGGACCGGGAGATGGCCCTGTTTCCGGACTGGCTGCTGACCCGGAAGTTGGGCCTTGAGCTCGATAACGGTGAGCGGGCACTACTGGATACCAGCTTCGCCTTCCTGCGGGAAAGCGCCCTGGCGCAGCCCGAAGTGACAGTACACCGGGATTATCACTCCCGTAATCTGCTGGTGCGCCCCGGCACCGAACGGCCCGGCGTTATCGACTTCCAGGATGCCGTGCGCGGCCCCGTCACCTATGACCTGGTGTCACTGCTGAAAGACTGCTACATCCGCTGGCCGGAGGAACGTATCAACCAGTGGACCGAGCAGTTCCGCGTACTCAGTGCTGATGCCGGGCTCCACAAGGCAGACCGGGAAACCTTCCGGCAATGGCTGGAACTCATGGGCATGCAACGTCACCTGAAGGCGGCCGGTATCTTCGCAAGACTGGCGATCCGCGACGGCAAGACCGGGTTTCTGAAGGATGTGCCCCGCACCGTTGGCTACCTGGTGGAAGCCAGCAGCAGGCAGGCGGCCCTGCGCCATTTCCATGAGTGGCTGACAGACACGGTGGTTCCCGCCGTAGAAGAACAGATTGGCCCATTGGAGATTGCCGGCCAGTGAAAGCCATGATCCTCGCGGCCGGTAAGGGCGAGCGCATGCGGCCGCTGACCCTGACAACGCCGAAGCCGCTCCTTCCTGCCGGAGACAAGCCGCTGATCGTGCACCACCTGGAAAGGCTCAGGGCAGCTGGCTTCCAGCAGTTGGTGATTAACCATGCCTGGCTGGGCACGCAGATTGAAGAGGAACTGGGCAACGGCGAGGTTTTCGGAGTGTCTATCGAGTACTCCCGCGAAAGCGAGCCCCTGGAGACTGCGGGCGGTATTATCCACGCCCTTCCCCTGCTGACCAGTGGCGGGGAGGAATGGTTCGTGGTGATCAACGGTGACATATGGTGCGACTTCGACCCGGCGGAACTGGCCCCGCCGGAGAACGCGGACGCCCTGCTGGTGATGACCAACAACCCGGAACACAACCCCTCTGGCGACTTCTGCCTGCATCAGGGAGGCACCGTCTCGACAGAGGGGGCGGAAATGCTGACATTCTCCGGCATCAGCCTGCTCAATCGACGCCTGTTCGACGGGCTGCTGCCCGGGCGACGAAAGCTTGCCCCGATTCTGCGTGAAGCCATGGCGAAGCAACGCGTCAAGGGCCTGCGCCACACCGGGCGGTGGATGGACATCGGCACTCCGGAACGGCTCAGGGCGCTGGACCGGGAACTCAAGAGAGGCAAGGGTAAGCCATGATCTCTGACTCCAGGGACAACAACCTTCCAGCACGCATCGAGGCAGAGTTCAGCGAACTGCTCGGAGAGCTGTCGGCCTGCGGTCACCAGGCCAATGAGCTGCTGGTCAGAACCCGACTGCCGCGATGGTGTCGCCGCAGTCTGTTCTTTTTCCTCGGTTATATCGCCAAGGCGGAAGGGCGGGTAACGGAAAAAGACGTCGGCTTCGCCGAAGCTCTGATGAAGGCCCTGAAACTGTCGCCACGCCAGCGCCGTAAAGCCATTGGCCAATTCCGCAAAGGCAAGACTGCCGAGCGCGTCCCCGCGATGAAAGCCCTTGGCCTCAAGCTGACCCACCGGCTTTGGCCGTCTCCCGCGCTGCGTGTCGCTATCTGCCTGTGCCACGCAGCGCAATTGCACGGGCGCCCGGAAAAACCCAGACGCTATCGCTGTGAAGACGCCATCGACCAGATCGGGTTACCCATCAGGGTCAGTGATGACATTCTCGAAAGCTACGCCTGCAAGGTCTGGATCACCCAACCGGAAGCCCAGCCACGCCCTTCCACCTTTGAGCAGGCATGCCAGCTTCTGGGGGTGACCCGGCGTGATTCGCGGGAGGTCATCAAACGGGCCTACCGCAAGAAAGTATCAGAGTGCCATCCGGATAAACTGGCGCAGCAGGACCTCAGCGCCGCAGAACTGGCAAGAGCCAAGGACCGGTTATTGAGATACCAGCAGGCATGGGAACTGATCAGCAAACGCCTGTCGGTTTGAATACGGACCGAAGGTTGCTAGACTCGTCGCGTCAAACGCGTATTTCCTCTACAGGCCCAGGGATCAGCGGCCTGAACGACCCAATGAAAAGGAGTATTCCCATGGGCAAGAAACTCGTCCTCCTCGGAGACATCGGAACCGACCATAACGGATTTCCTCCAACGCCTGTGATTAGTGGCAGCGCCACTGTTCTGATTGACGGCAAACCCGTCGCTCGTCTGGGCGACCAGCTAGCCGTGCACTCCAAGCCCAAACATCCCCCGCACCCCCGCGCCATTGCGGCTGGGAGCCCGACAGTAATGATCGAGGGTAAACCGGCGGCACTGACAGGCGATGCCATCAGTTGTGGCGGTGTGGTTATCGGATCGTCCAGCGCCGTGGGTGGCTGACCGCTCTCTAAGGGTCTGACATCAGCCAGGCAGAGAGCCGGTTGGCCAGTGCAGGCGCATCGCGGGGTTCCGGGCGTTCTGCCATCGCAACCGGTTGCCGGTTATAGGCTGTGATGTCTGCGCGCCGAAAGGCCGCCTCACGTTCTTTCGGCGACCTGAACCCTGCGCTCCCCGCTGTCTCGGCCACACGAGAGCTGTGAAGCTCCAACACCCTGATCTGGCCGGCTTCCGAAAGCCATTCGGTCAGGCCCGCGGAATCACTGCGGGCGAACACCGGCGCAATCCAGATCAGCTCGGACACATCACCACCAGCGGTGGCAGCCATCCGTGCCACATGACCCGAGGCCATGCCAATACCGGCAACAGCCACCCTGTCATACCCCCTGTCGCTCAGAGCGCCCACCGCCACCGACAGGGTTTTCTGAATCCGGGTGCGATACCGGTCTTCCAGTTCATCCACATCGACACTGTCCATCACATCAATCATGACCGACTCGGCAGCATCATTATTTCCAGTGCCGTCATTGTCAGTATCGCCCCGTGACATCCCCGGGCTGGCTGCAGCTTGCTGCCTCCGGGCCCGCTGCACCGCATAGGGAGGCGACTCCAGGCCCACCGTCATCACAGCCCAGCCGGCGCGCGCCATGGGCTGGCGCAAGGCACCGGCCAGCCCCGAGGCAACGGACTGACCCTCATCCGCGAGAATCAGCAAAGCGCCCCTGGCCGGAGTATGTATTTCCGGCTGAAACAGGGCCAGCACCCTGTCCTCTTCCGGCGGTTCCAGCCATACGGCCGCATCCGGCCACCTGGCGGCAATTGCCTTTGAATCAAGGCCCGTGGCGATCGTCGCCCGTTTGCGTTCGGGCGCAGGCGCCTGCGTCTGTTCGCCTTGCGATCCCCCATCCTCCTGAGCCAACACAGCCGGCGCACCAACGACTATTATGCAGGCAAGGATGGCCAGTAGTCGGGTACGCGGTACTTCAAACCAATTGCTCACAGGCAGTCACTCATTCCGTGCGAAAATCATCATCAAACTGGTAGACTAGCAGCTTTTGCGGCCCAGTAGCCTTATGCAGAGGGAACCGCTGTACGCGCCATCATCGATACCATTATCAAACCGTTCAAGAGAGCCGTCATGAACCCTTACCAGATTGCCCCCTCCATCCTGTCTGCCGATTTTGCCCGACTGGGCGAGGAGGTCGATAATGTACTGGCCGCTGGTGCCGATATTGTCCACTTCGATGTTATGGACAACCACTATGTCCCCAATCTGACCATCGGCCCCATGGTCTGTGAGGCCCTGCGCAAGCACGGTGTGACCGCGCCCATTGATGTTCACCTGATGGTATCCCCGGTGGACGACCTGATCCGCATGTTCATCGATGCCGGTGCCAGCTACATCACCTTCCACCCGGAAGCATCGAACCACATCGACCGCTCCCTGCAGCTGATTCGTGAAGGCGGCTGCAAGGCCGGCCTGGTGTTTAACCCGGCCACGCCGCTGCATTACATTAACCATGTCATGGACAAGCTCGACATGATCCTGCTGATGTCAGTGAACCCCGGCTTTGGCGGCCAGAAGTTCATCCCCGGCACCCTCGACAAGCTGCGGGAGGCCCGCAAGCGCATTGATGCCAGCGGCCGCAACATCCGCCTTGAAATAGATGGTGGTGTGAAAACGGACAATATCCGCGAGATTGCTGAAGCGGGAGCCGACACCTTTGTCGCCGGCTCCGCCATCTTCAACACCGATGACTACAAGGCCACCATAGACAGGATGCGGGCGGAACTGGAACTGGCCAGACAGGGCGCGAACCAATGAGTCTTGCAGGGCTGTTCAGCCAACGCTGGCCCGGAGTCGCACTGTTCGATCTGGACGGAACACTGGTCGACAGTGCTCCCGACCTGGCAGCAGCGATTGATTCCATGCTGGAGCAACTGGGACGCCGCAAGGCCGGTATCGACAATGTGCGACAGTGGGTCGGAAACGGCGCCGGAATTCTGGTGCGCCGCTCACTTGCAGGACAGACAGACTGGGAGCCGGCCAGTGAAAAAGACGAGGCCCTGTTCAATGATGCCCTGGCAATGTTTTACCACGCCTACGAAAACCTCAACGGCCAGCACTCCGTGCTCTACGATGGCGTGGAGGAATGCCTGACACGACTGGCGGACTATGGATGCCGGATGGGTATTGTCACCAACAAGCCCGAACGATTCGTGGCACCGCTGCTGGAGCAGATGGGCATCGAACACTGGTTTGACATCAGCGTTGGCGGGGACACCCTTCCGGTACGCAAGCCGGACCCGGAACCGCTGATTCATGCCATGACCGGACTGGGCGGCACCCGCGGCACCACCGTTATGATCGGAGATTCGGTGACCGACATCAGCGCGGCCCAGGCAGCGGGCATCCCATCGGTAGCGGTGCGTTACGGCTATAACTACGGGGCGCCAGTAGATGCACTGGGGGCGGATGCAGTTGTTGATTCCCTGGCGCAGCTTTTGTAATCTCACAGGACATTGATTTTGAAACCTTCAATTCGGGAGATTCCTGCCGTGCAGGGACTGAGTCTGATGACAGCGCGAGGCATCCTCACAACCCGCGCAACACGATGGTGGCGATGGCGCACCGGCTGAATGCCGCCCGAAAGACCACCATACAGATCAGATTTCAGGAATCGTTACCATGACACCCGAGCAATTCGCCGAGCTCGCCAAGGCCGGCTTTAACCGTATCCCCGTCTATCGCGAAGTCCTTGCCGACCTGGATACGCCTCTGAGCACCTACCTCAAGCTGGGCAGCGGCCCATACTCCTACCTCTTCGAGTCCGTCCAGGGCGGCGAGAAATGGGGCCGTTATTCCATTATCGGCCTGCCCGGCCGGGAAGTGCTCAAGGTCTACGACCACAACATCACCATCACCCGTGACGGCAAGGTAGTGGAGGAAACCACAGCGGACGACCCTCTGGCCTTTGTGGAAGACTATCAGGCGCGCTTCAACGCGCCGGACCTGGATGAACTGCCACGCTTCAACGGCGGCCTGGTAGGCTACTTCGGCTACGACACTGTGCGCTATATCGAGAAGCGTCTGCGCAAAAGCTGCCCTCCGGACAGGATCGGCACGCCCGATATCCTGCTGATGGTGTCTGATGAAGTGGTGGTGTTTGACAACCTGCGCGGCAAGCTGCACCTGATCGTCCATGCCGACCCCAGCCAGGAAGGTGCCTACGAGCAAGCGATGCAACGCATTGATGAGCTGGAGTCGCGCCTGCACCGCCAGACCGCGGACGCTCCCCGTACTCCCGGCCATCTGCGCGGCAAGTCGGTGGACGAGAGCGACTTCATTTCCGGCTTCAACCAGGAAAAGTTCGAAGCGGCCGTCGGAAAAATCAAGGAATACGTGCTGGACGGCGACGTCATGCAGACGGTGATCTCCCAACGCATGTCCATCCCGTTCGAGGCGCCGCCGCTGAACCTGTACCGTTCACTGCGGGTTCTCAACCCCTCCCCCTACATGTATTTTCTCGACCTGGACGACTTCCACATCGTCGGCTCCTCGCCGGAAATCCTGGCCCGGGTGGAAGACGAGGAAGTCACCGTGCGCCCCATCGCCGGCACCCGTAAACGCGGCGCCACCGATGCCGAGGACAGGGCCCTGGAAGCCGAACTGCTGGCCGACCCCAAGGAAATCGCCGAGCACCTGATGCTCATCGACCTGGGCCGTAACGACGCCGGCCGGGTGTCGGAAACCGGCACCGTGAAACTGACCGACAAGATGATCGTGGAGCGTTACTCCCACGTGATGCACATTGTCTCCAACGTGACCGGTCGCCTCAAAGAGAACACCAGTTGCCTCGATGTCCTTCGAGCCACCCTGCCCGCCGGCACCCTCAGTGGCGCCCCCAAGATCCGCGCCATGGAGATCATCGATGAGCTGGAGCCGGTAAAGCGTGGTGTTTATGGCGGTGCCGTGGGGTACCTGTCGTTCAACGGCAATATGGATACCGCCATTGCCATCCGCACCGCGGTGATCAAGGACAACACCCTGCATATCCAGGCCGGGGCCGGCGTGGTGGCCGATTCGGTGCCCCGCCTCGAGTGGAAAGAAACCATGAACAAGGGCCGCGCGATCTTCCGCGCGGTGGCCATGACCTACAACGATTTCGACCACTGAGGCGGAGGATAAGATTATGTTGCTGATGATCGATAACTACGATTCCTTCACCTACAACGTGGTGCAATACCTGGCAGAACTGGGTGCGGATGTTCATGTGTATCGCAACGACGAAATCACGGTGGAGGAAATCGAGGCCCTGAACCCGGAGCGCCTGGTAATCTCCCCGGGGCCCTGCACGCCCAACGAGGCAGGCATCTCCATGGCAGCCATCCGCCACTTTGCCGGCAAGCTGCCGATCCTGGGCGTATGCCTGGGCCACCAGGCCATTGGCCAGGTATATGGCGGCAATGTAATCCGCGCCGGGCGGGTGATGCATGGCAAGGTGTCACCGGTCTACCACAAGGACCTCGGTGTGTTCCGTGGCCTTAGCAATCCGCTGCAGGCGACCCGCTATCATAGCCTGGTGATCGACAAGGACACCTTGCCGGATTGTCTGGAAGTGACTGCGTGGACTCGCAATGAGGATGGCTCAGTAGAGGAGATCATGGGCGTTCGGCACAAGACGTTGCCCATCGAAGGCGTACAGTTTCATCCGGAGTCTATTATGACCGAGCAGGGGCATGAATTGTTGCGGAACTTTCTTAGAAGTTAGTTTTGGTTGGGTTGCCTTGGGGTCTGGTTCTGAGTCCGGGCAGTAAATGGGGGGAGCTTATCCCAAACACGCCTCAAGACGTCCATGTGCGGCTCGGGCTCCGCCATCCATGGCTCCGCACGGTTTGGGATAAGCTCCCCCCATTTACTGCCCTCTCAGCATGTTGTTCCAATGTATTCCCCGCTCAAATATGGAACGGCAAAGAGAAGTTAAGGGGAACTGGTTTCTGAATAAGCCCTAACCCAGGCTCTAAGGGAGATGGCTGGGGTGCCCCCTTCCAAAACCGTGCGGAGCCATGGATGGCGGAGCCGAGCGTACAGGGACGTATTCACAGCGTGTTTTGGAAGGGGGCACCCCAGCCATCGACCAAACGCCAAAACAAGAGGGCCAGCCCAACAACAGGCCCCACACCAGACAGGAACTTGCTAAGCTAGACCCAAACACAGAATACAAAAGCAGATTGACCCGAGAGGCCCACGAATGGACATGAAAGAAGCACTCAACCGCATTGCCTCGAACCTGGACCTGTCCACCGAGGAAATGAAGGACGTTATGCGCATCGTCATGAAAGGCGAAGCCACCGATGCGCAGATCGGGGCCTTTCTTATGGGGCTGCGCCTGAAGAGTGAAACCATCGACGAAATCACTGGCGCCACCGAAGTCATGCGCGAGCTGGCAACAGGCGTGACAGTCAACGCCGAGCCATTGGTGGACATTGTCGGTACCGGTGGTGACGGGGCCAACCTGTTCAATGTGTCCACCGCCGCTTCATTTGTGGTGGCAGCGGCGGGCGGTTTTGTTGCCAAACACGGCAACCGCGCGGTGTCGTCCAAGAGCGGCAGTGCGGACCTGCTGGAAAAACTGGGCATCAACCTGCAAATGTCTCCTGAAGAAGTGGCCCGCTGCGTGGAACAGATCGGCGTGGGCTTCATGTTTGCCCCGGCCCACCATGGTGCGATGAAGCACGCCATCGGCCCCCGCAAGGAGCTGGGTTGCCGTACCATTTTCAATATCCTCGGCCCCATGACCAATCCGGCTAGCGTCAAACGCCAGTTGATTGGTGTGTTCACAAAAGAGCTGTGCCGCCCCATGGCAGAGGTTCTGCAGCGCCTGGGCGCTGAACACATCATGGTTGTGCACTCGAAAGACGGCCTGGACGAGATCAGCCTCGCCAGCTCCACTCACGTGGCGGAACTGAAAAACGGTGAAATCACCGAATACGAAATTACCCCGGAAGATCTGGGCATTAAGAGCCAGGCCCTTGTCGGACTGACCGTGGACACTGCCGAGGATTCCCTGAAACTGATCCGTGCCGCCTTCGGCCGTGGCCACGACGAAATGGCTGAAAAGGCCCGTGACCTGATCGCCTTGAACGCAGGTGCGGCTATCTACGTGGCTGGCCTGGCGAAGACTCCGACCGAGGGTGTCGACATGGCCCTGGACGCCATGGGCTCCGGCCTCGCCGCCGGCAAGATGTCCGAGCTTGCTGACTTTTCACAGTGCTTTTGAGCTGATAGAACCGAATTGCCAATATCGCTGGCGGGACGAGCCGGTGGGGCGGCCTGTCCAAAACACGCCCACAAGTACATCCCTGTAGGGCTTGACGTCAGCCATCCATGGCTGACGACAGTTTTGGACAGGCCGCCCCACCGGCTCTCGCATACTATTTACGGGCCTGATAATGACTGACAGACATCTGGATAAGACCCCTACCATTCTGCGGAAAATCGTCGACAGGAAATGGCAGGAAATTGATGAACGCAAACGCGCGGTTTCGATTGGCGACCTGAAAGCCATGGCTGGCGACCAACCGCCGGCGCGGGGTTTTGCTAACGCCATACGCACCCGCATCGAGAGGCATACGCCGGCGGTCATTGCCGAGATCAAGAAGGCCTCACCCAGCAAAGGCATTCTCCGCGATCCCTTTGTGCCTGAAGCTATCGCCGAGAGTTACGAAAAAGGCGGCGCTGCCTGCCTGTCAGTACTCACCGACAAAGACTTCTTTCAGGGCCACGAAGACTATCTCAAAGCGGCCCGTGCTGCCTGCAGCCTGCCGGTTATCCGCAAGGACTTCATGGTGGCGCCATACCAGGTCTACGAGAGCCGAGCCATCGGCGCGGACTGCATCCTCCTGATCGCCGCCTGCCTCACCAGAGACCAGATGCAGGAACTGGAAGGCATTGCCCACGAAATCGGGCTGGATGTTCTGGTGGAGGTTCACGACGGCGAGGAACTGAACGACGCCCTCACGCTAAGAACCCCGCTGGTGGGCATCAACAACCGCAACCTGCACACCTTCGACGTCTCTCTGGATACCACGTTCGACCTGCACCAACGGATTTCCACAGATCGCCTGACGATCACAGAAAGTGGCATCATGACCCGTGACGATGTCGAGACCATGACCAGTCGCGGCATTTATGGCTTCCTGGTAGGAGAGTCCTTTATGCGGGCTGAGGAACCTGGTGACAAACTGCAAGAGCTGTTTTTTTAAGAGTGCTGACTCAGAAGCCAATACAGGCCGGCGGGTAGGTCCGGCCAGAATCGTGCGGAGCCATGGATGGCGGAGCCGAGCGTACAGGGATGTATTTACAGCGTATTCTGGCCGGACCTACCCGCAGGCCTGTGCACCCAGAGTCACTTACCAGATTCAGCCAACGCCTCCTGCAACAACGCCAGCAAATGCGCCGGCATTCCTTCCGCCAGCTTCAGCGCAGCCTCATGCCCCCGCGGAGACATCTTGCCCCAGGTACGACGGACAATCCGCAGCCATTTTTCCCGGTAGTAGTCTGCTTTCTGCTCATAGAAGTCCGCAAAGTAGCGCTCCAGGAACACCATACAGGCCACATCTTCCAGCAACTGGGTGTCCTCGTCCTTGCGCAACTCCCGCTTGGTAAGGATGGTTTCCACGCGTTCACATTCATCCTGCGGGTAACCACACTCCCCCATGACCTCGGCGGCCCGGCGGCCATGCATACGGCCACAGGCCTGACGCCACTCATAGTAGCCCTTGCGACCTTCCGGGAACTCGCTGCGAGGCATGGTCCAGCGCTCGATATGCTGGGCCCGGCAGGCGATCTGCATCCTCTCTGAAGGCTCGGCCTCAAGCTCATGCAGCCAACGGGTCATGTGCAGGCTGTAGGCGTATTCCTTGGGCAAGGGTTCGCCTGCAACCAGTTCGACATTGGGATCCGCCCGATTGGCGGCATCGATTTTATCCAGGGCACAGGCCAGGAGTGTCTGCTGTGTCATCGGGTCACACCTGGGCAGACGAACGCTGTTTGATGCGGTCGTACCATGCCTGAAGATTAGCCTGTTCAGGCTTGATTCGAATGTCTACCACGCGGCCAAAAGCCACCGATGTAAAGGCATTGATGTCGGCGGCCGTAAAGCGGTCGCAACAGATGTATTCACTACCATCCAACTGCTTATCAAGGAAATCCAGGAACGTCTCCACCATTGTCCGGCACTCCTCACCCCATTCCTTGATGGGATTCATGCGGTCCTTGAAATAACCGGTGGTGTGCTGGAAGCACATACCTGTGGGCATGGAGAGAGAGAACTCGATCCAACGCAGCCACTGCTCCACGAGCGCTTTTTCCAGAGGTGTATCACCCAGCAGGCTCGGCGTATCCGGGTAACTTTCCTCAAAGTAACGGCAGATGGCCATGGTTTCGGAGATGCAGGTGCCGTCATCAAGCTCCAGCACCGGGACTTTCTTCATCGGGTTTTTGGCAGTGTATTCCGGCGTCAGGTTCTCGCCTTTCAGGAGGTCGATCTCGACAAACTCTGCCTTGTCCAGCAACCCCTTTTCCGACATGAACATACGCACCCTGCGTGGGTTCGGGGCGGTCTTGGTCTCAAAAATTTTCATTCTCAGTGGCTCCATACATCATCATGTTTGAACAGTGATAAAGCGTATAGAAAACTGACGCGGAAGAACAGTTGCGTCAAGCAACTGCACTCATCGGGGCAACCAACTCTCCATCTGGCGGATGATCCACTGTGGGTCATCCAGTGGGAGATCGTGCCCGGCAGAGGGATGCACCTTCAGGGTCCATTGCCAGCGCTGCTCCAACGCCTCACTGCATTTCCAGTGGACAATGCGATCGCCCTTGCTGGCCAGGAGCAGGGCATCCGGCAGGGGGCGTTCGGGTCGTGGCTTGAAAGTGGCTGCGGCTTTTAACTGGGAACAGGCATTCCGGAAATCCACTGGGCGCTGACGCTGAATACTGTACCATAGCTTCATTGTTTCGAGGCTGACCGGCCTGTTGCAGGTCAGCCGGAGAATATCGGCTTCACGATCGAACAGTTCACGCCGGGACAACAACCGAACAATCCGGGGCCATGCTCCCGGTTTCATTCTTCGCCACGGCGGGCTGAAACCCGAGCTGGTGTTGATCAGCACAAGGTTCTGGATCTCGCCTTCGGGCGCATGCTGGGCCCAGTCCAGCGCCACCATGCCGCCCATGGAGAGCGCCAGAATACTGTACGGCGCAGGAATATGCTCAACTCGCCGGCTGACTCTCTCGCGGATAGCTGCGATGTTATCCGGACAGGTGTCGTTGAAATGCACACCAGTGCCTGGAAGATCCACAAGATGAAACTGCTGTTCCGGAAAAGCTTCTGCAAGCAGCCGTGGAAAATCTCCCCAGTGCCCCCGCTCCCGAGTGAGCCCACGCAACAGAATCCAGTGCATTGTCAGTGAGGGTCCCTGTACCAGTGTGCGATAGCAGCTTCCCTAAGCATGGACTCCTCTCCCTCCTGCGGCAACCAGTTTTCATGGTTGGCGGCGGCGCTGACCAGAAAGTCGATGAAGGTCAGGTGGCTTCTCAGAACCCTGCGATGCCGATGGGGGACCAGCGGATTGAAAAACCCGTCCAGGCGCAGCAATTGTCTTGGGCGCTTCTTGATCCAGCGCCAGGAGCCCAGTTCCAGGGTGAGAGGAATAAACACCCCGTCACCGCTGCGGTTTATTCTCTTGTAGAAATAATCCCACAGGTCACCGTGGGTCAGATAGTGGCGGGACTGGGGCTCAAAGCGATAATTATGCTCCGGCCAGGCCTTCTCCCAGATCAGCTTCAAGGCCATAACTGATGCAATTCTTCTCATGGGCCGCCGGCGATAGGCATAGGGAAACCAGATCTGGTCCTGCCAACCGAAGCCCGAGTGGCAGTCCAGGGCGACACTGAAGGAACGGCCTGGCAAAAGCTCCGTGATTACCGACTCCAGTGCCTGGTTCTCCGCTTCCATGCCCTGTTCAGGATTTCCGACAAACCACGGCAGCCGGGGGGAGAAGCGCTGCCCGCCTAACAGGAAAGCACTTTGATCCTGTGCGGTAATTGGAGCATTTCGCATCAGATCAACTCCGTTGGGATTGCTTCTCTGATTCAGATACATTCCGCCCGGATTGAGTATCGGTAACAGGGTAACCCGGACCTTCTGCAGCAATGCCTGGAGATGCCCGTCCCATGAAATCCGGGCGAGCAGATTTCGCAGCCAGGCCATGACCACTTCGCTCCCGATGCGCTCCAGCCCATGAACACCACCCACCAACAGGACCGCCGGGGCTGCAGGCGATTCACTGCCCAGGTCTATCCGGTAGATCGGCAGATCGATCTCCTTCAGGGCAACCCGCGCGAGCGTATTCACAGAGACCTGTTCCGGCGCTTCCGCCAGCAACCGCTCGAGACGAACCATCTCAGGCAGAAAGGCCCTCAGAAGATGGCGTTGATGGCTATCCCGACGGGATTGTTCGGCCGGAACGGCAGAATGGGGGGTCAATTCACGCAATTCGGTCATGGGGCTCTCCGTTCAAAGACAACCCTTCAAACTACTGCAGAATTACTTCAGTTCGTTGACAACGGGACCGGAAATTCAGGAAGGTATGTTTACTTTAACGCCATATTTTTTTCATGAATAGCTTGTAACTCAAACTCAGGGCGTTACTCTTGAAGATACGTAGTAACCGAGGCGATGGCATTTGTCTTGTCCTTTGAACGCGCAGTATCAACAAGGCGTTTTCACTTCTCGAGGGGTCTTCCCGACCACTCTAGCGGAGTTTTTTCCGCGTATTTCCAAAATCAACAAGGAGAACCAACCATGCGAAAGCTAACGCCAGTCGCGCTGCTTTGCGCGATGTCCGCTCCCGCACTTGCACAGGCCGAATGCGGCGAAGTCTCAATCACCGAAATGGGCTGGGCTTCCAACGCCGTTGTTACCGGTGTTGCCAAATTCCTCATGGAGCAGGGTTATGGTTGCGATGTAACTGTGGTTCCCTCCGATACCGTTCCAGCCGTTACCTCAGTTGCAGAAAACGGGGAACCGGACATTGTTACCGAGCTATGGCTCAACTCCGCGGGCGAGGCCTACCTGGAACTGGAAGAGCAGGGTAAGATCGAGCGCGTGGCTGAAGTACTGGACCCGGGCGGTGTTGAAGGTTGGTGGATTCCGACCTACCTGGCCGAAGAGCATCCGGAGCTGACCACCATCGAAGGAATCATGGAAAACCCGGAACTGGTGGACAGCCGCTTCAACAATTGCCCAAGTGGATGGGGCTGCCGCGTAGTCAGTGACAACCTGATTGAAGCACTTGATCTGGAAAGCGCTGGCATTGAGGTGTTCAACCATGGTTCCGGTGAAACTCTGGCAACCTCCATGGCTTCAGCGGTTCAGGCCGAGGAACCCTGGTTTGGCTACTACTGGGGACCGACCGTACCACTTGGAAAATACGATATGACCCGCGTTGACCTTGGGGAGTACAAGCCCGAGGTCCACTCTCGCAACCAGACCCAGGATGCGGAAAACCCGGGCGTATCGGATTTCCCGGCCGCCACGATCCTCACCTCCGTGACCACCGACTTCAAGGACCGGGAGCCGGAAGTGGCGGAAATGCTGAGCCACATGACGTTCAAGACATCCACCATGAGCCAGCTGCTGGCCTGGATGGATTCCAATAACGCTTCTGCCGAGGAAGCAGCGGTGTATTTCCTGAGCAACAACAGCGACGAGTGGTCAGGCTGGCTGAACGATTCAGCCAGGGAACGCCTTGCCAAGGTAATGGGAGAGTAACCTCCACCCCTCCCTGACAGGGTCGGCCCCCCCGGCCCTGTCAACTCCGATAACGGAGAACTCGAAACGAGCCTTTAACATCTCATTGCGACGGGGAACCGACCGCCCATGGCTACCTACGATTTCATATTTTCAGCGCTAGGACTGGAAGACTGGTGCGCAGAAGGCCAGAGTGACGCACCCATGTCGATGGCAGCGTTACTGCAAAAAACCAAGGGAACAACCGGCGAACCCGAATCTCTCTGGGATACGCCTTTCCCCTCCATGGACGCGCTCAACGAATCCTGTGCCGCTTTCCCTAAATCCCGGGAACTGACAAAGGGTCTTGAAGAGGGCTTCCTGTCCATAAAGGACAGTCTGAGCGTTGTTCTGGATCCTTTGACCCAGCCTCTCAGCTGGGCTCTGGACGGTGCCCTCTACGGCATGCTGAATACACCCTGGTGGATCGTCATACCTTTGCTGCTCGCAGTGGTTTTCTTTGTCACCAAGTCCTGGAAACTGGTCGGCTTTGTCGCAGGCAGCCTGTTCCTGCTGGCCTTTATTGACTATTACCGATACGCGATGGAGACGCTATCGATCATCTTTGTCTGCGCCTTTCTGTGCGTACTGTTCGGTGTCCCAATTGGCATAGCCATGTCCCGCAGCGATATGATGCAGCGCCTGACCGTTCCAGTGCTGGACATGCTGCAGACGCTACCGCCGTTCGTGTACCTGATTCCGCTGATTTTCCTGTTCAGCGTGACCGAATCCAAGCTCTATGGTATCGCCATTATTCTGTACGCCATTGTTCCGGTTATACGCCTGACCAACCTGGGCATCCGCCTGGTGGATAAAGACGTGATCGAGGCGGCTGACGCCTTCGGTATGACCAGCCAGCAAAAACTGTTCAAGGTCCAGATTCCTCTGGCGCTGCCCAACATCATGGCAGGTGTAAACCAGACCATCATGATGAGTCTCGCCATGGTTGTTATTGCTTCGCTGGTTTCAGCGCCGGGGCTCGGGGTTCTGGTGCTCCAGGGCATCCGGAATCTCGAACTGGGTGTCGGCCTGGTTGCAGGGCTCGGGATAGTAATTCTGGCGGTGATCCTTGACCGGGTAACCAAGGCCTCACTGGCGCGCATCAACGCCTCACAGAAACAATAAGGGAGCGAACCGTGGACCGGGATATCAAGATTTCCATCCGGAACCTCTACAAGATTTTCGGCCCTACCCCCGATGTTGCCCTTGCGTATGTACGCAGAGGCATGGGGAAAGCCGAGTTGCTGGAAAAGCAGAACCATGTGCTGGGTCTCGAGGATATCAACGTGGACATCCACGAAGGCGAGATTACCGTTATCATGGGGCTTTCCGGCTCCGGTAAGTCGACCCTCATACGTCACCTCAACCGGTTGATCGAGCCTACGGCCGGCAAAATAGAACTGGATGGCAAAAACGTCCTTGATTTCAACGAAGACCAACTCCGAAAGCTACGACGGGAACAGATGTCGATGGTGTTTCAGAAGTTCGCCCTGCTCCCCCACAAGACAGTGCTGGAAAATGCCGGCATGGCATTGCTGGTTCGGGGCTATTCGGTGGAAGAGTTTGAGGGCGAAGCAAAAAAATGGCTTGCGAGGGTGGGCCTGGAAGGCAATGAGTACCAGTATCCGCACCAGCTCTCCGGTGGCATGCAACAGCGCGTGGGGATCGCCCGGGCACTGGCGTCAAACTCACCCATTATGCTGATGGACGAAGCTTTCTCTGCGTTAGACCCATTGATCCGCTCCGACATGCAGGATCTGCTTCTGGAACTGCAGGATGAACTCAAGAAAACCGTTGTGTTCATCACCCATGATCTGGATGAATCCCTGAAGCTGGCGGACCATCTGGTTATCCTCAAGGACGGGCACATCGTACAGCAGGGTGAGCCCCAGGAAATCCTGATGCACCCCAATGACCCCTATATCACCGACTTCATCAGTGATATCAATCGCGCACGGGTTCTCAGAGTGCGTTCAGTCATGACAAAAACCACCACACCACCTACCGACTGCGCCGGTGACATTTCGGATCGGGACAACCTCGAGTCTGTCATCGCAATGTCCAATGGTGATACCGACCTCACCTACCGGGTGATGAAGAAAGGCAACCAGGTGGGAGTTCTCGAAATGAAAGAGCTCGTCAAGGCACTGGTACCACTTGATGCATCAGAGGGTGATGCCCGCAGCCGGTACTGACTTGAGGTCGCCTGGTCAGAGAAAGTCTGGTGGATGACAGAACCGAGACAGGTGGACTATGCTTAAGGGGTCGCCGTAGCTTTGCGGTGCCGCCCCCAGACAACGATAATGGCCAGACTGGCAATAGTTTTTACCGCCGTGCTTCTGCTTTACGGCTGCTCACCTCCTGACAGCGACAGTTTACCTTCGGGTGCTGTTCCGGAGGTGTCTGCTGATCAGACCCTTTCTGAAACCGTCCCCAGCGATGCCACGGAGCCTCGAACGATTGTCATTGCGGCCGACCCCTGGTGTCCCCACAACTGCGAGGCAGGAAGCAATCTCGAGGGTTACATGGTAGACATTGCCCGCGAGGTTCTGGAAGAAGCTGGCTATGCTGTGAAGTACGTCAATGTAAGCTGGGCCAGGGCACTCCAGATGACCAGAGAAGGCCAACTGGACGCAGTGGTAGGCGCCTTTGCAACCGACGCCCCGGATTTCGTGTTTCCGGACATACCCCAGGGGCGCTCAGCCATTGCGCTGTTCACCCATCCTGACAATACCTGGCTTTACACCGGCCCGGAGTCACTGCACGACCAGAAACTACTGGTCATCAATGGGTATTCCTATACCCGGGAACTGGACCAATACATAGAGAAACACGAGGCGGATCACGAGCGGATCTGGGTGATATCCGGGCCTTCACCACTGGACCGGGCCATTGATCTGCTGAACCAGGATCGCACCGATATCTTTGTCGAAGACGCCTACGTCATGGCCTGGTGGAGCGTGAACAGCAACAGAACCACCAGCCCGCCCCGCGAGGCGGGACTGGTCAGCGAGAGCGATGCGTTTGTCGCGTTTTCTCCGGTCAGGGAAGACGCACAAAAGCTGGCAGAACTGCTTACAGAAGGAACCCGGCGGCGGATCGATAACGGCCGGGTCCAGCAGATTCTGGACAGCTATGGACTCAGTCTCTGGACTGAACAGCCCTGATGGTCCGGCCTTCCGACGATATCAGCAGCAACTCGCCACGCCTGCCAATATCAAACCGCTGAATGTCTGCAAGCAACGAGAGAAAGCGGTCTTCCTGATTCATCAACGCCGGTACACAGGCTTTGCTGGTGGAAGCGATCCCGGTAAATCCAAGCCCTTCACCCGTCAGTTTCCAGACACCACTGAACTGATTGCAGGAGGTATTCCCAGCCACCCGATTCTGTGCCAGAAAATTGATGGTAATCCGGGAGCTGTCAATGATACCTGCGCCATCGATGTCCTCGACCACCCATTCCTGCCCACGCAGCAGCTTGCGCGGGTCTCCACCGCAACCCCGGATTTCCTCACCATTTACCTTAAGGCGAACCTGGTTGGGATAGGGCATTCCGGTCATGGAGTCATGGCAGAGCTGAGGAGCGGTTACCAGGGTTATACCGACACCCTCGCCTTCGGCACGGAACGTGCGGCCGGTGGCACTGCTATGAGTGGTTTCGTAGCGCAGCTCAACCGGGCTTTCCCCCATTCGCTCCAGCACCAGTTGGCCCGGCTCCACAATAGCGCGCCAGAACGGCTCATTTCCCCTTGCCGTAAACGGCAGCTCAATGCCCCCGGGTGACAGGCCTCTGGCCTGGGTGGAATGATTGTTTTCAGAGGTGGACGAGCAACCGGCCACCAGTGCGAAAGTTGCCAGCGCCGGCGCAATGCAGCGGGTGAATCCATTCATTGTCAGTTTCCTGTTCCATTAGGGGGTGCCTTTGCGGCAGCTTATTTCGGAAGCGGCCTATTTTAATGCACTGGGGTTACCATTTCCTGCCTCAAAGCATTACGCTTAGGCCATTTAACACGCCGGAGAACACAGAACCATGGCCATCAGACTCTACCAGTTTGCGATATCACATTACTGCGAAAAAGTTCGCTGGGCACTGGACTACAAGGGGTTGAATTACGAAGCCATCAGCCTGCTACCCGGACAGCATGTCAAGACCATCCGCAAGCTCACCGGCGCAGATTCGTCGGTGCCAGTGCTGGATCACGACGGACACCGGGTTCAGGGATCAAAGGAGATCATCGACTACCTGGATGAAACCTTCCCCGAGAACCCGCTGACACCGGCGGACCCGGAAAGCCGTGAGATTGCCCTGGCCTGGGAGCAGCGGCTTGATGATGAAGCCGGGCCCGCCGTGCGCTGCTACTCCTACCACCATTTCCTGCAGCGCCCCAAGATAGTGGTTCCCCTGCTGGCAGCGGGCACCCCTTTCTACAACCGGATTTTTCTGAAGCTGGCCTTCAGCCGGGTGGATGAGATCATGCGCAAGTGGATGAAGATCAATGAAAAAACGGCAGAAAGGTCACGGGAAACCATGGAAGCCTATCTGACCGAACTTGCCAATGCCTATCAGAACCGCCCGTTCCTGGCAGGCCAACGCTTTTCTCGCGCCGATCTCACTGCTGCTGCGCTGTTCGCACCCATGTTCCAACCGGAGCAGTACCCGGTGCCCTGGCCCAAACCGACGAAAATCCCCAACGATATCAAGGCCTGGCTGGACCAGTGGCAACCGAAGATCGAGCCACTGGCGAAGATCTACGCTGCTAATCGCTGAGCTGCTGCCGGCGCTCCCTGCCCGGGGAGTTGCCCGTCCAGCGGCGGTAGGAGCGGGTAAAGGCACTCTGCTCGGAAAAGCCCAGCAGAAGGGCGATATCCGTCAGTGTCAGTGAAGGATCTGCGAGATATTGCCTGGCCAGTTGCTCACGGCTGCGGTCAAGCCATTGCTGCCAGCTAAGCTGGTGCCGGGCCAGTCGCCGCTGCAGGGTGCGGGGTGACATGTGCATGGCACTGGCCGCCCGTGTCAGGGAAGGCTTTCCCTCGGTAATCAGTTTGAGCAACACCTGTTGCAACTGGCGATCAGTACCCGAGCTGTCACCTGAGCTCTCCGGTAGTGCCCGCACCAACGCCCTGGCCTGCCGGTCCAGTAACTCACGCAGGGTTGGGTCCCGCCGTGGCATGGGCAGGCTCAGGTAGTGCAGCGGAAACCGTACCCGGACATGGCTGTCTTGCCAGGTTACCGGACAACCGAAGAATGCTTCGTAAACGCTGGCGGCCTCATCCTCAACCCGCTCCAGAAAACTCACTGCCAGGGGTGGAGGCGCCCGATCAATCTGGCGGCGCATGAAGGTCACCAGGGCGGCAATCGCCGCACCGTCCGCCTGCTGGCCCAGTTCGTTATCCGATGGTGGCCAGCGCATCTCCACCTGATCACCGATGACCTCGATCTCTGCCAGCCTGGTGCCGTAGAACAGGGTTTCGTAGCGCTGATACGCCAGCATGGCCTCCCCCAGTGTATCGGAGGCCAGTACCAGATAGCCCAGAACACCCACATGGCCGGGCAGAACACAGGCCCCGACATCCAGCTCCGGCGCCACACGCCCCGGCACCAATGCCAGCCCCTGCGCCAGCAAATCCCGCCAGACCTGTACCGGCACGTTGTCCCGTGACGCCCAGCGCGCCAGCGCCACCCGCAACGGGCCGGCGTCCAGTCCCTCCTGATCGAGCCAGTCGGAAAGCAGGCCGGTCCAGGCGCCGGTTACACGAATTACCCTTGCCACAAATGATTCTCCGCATGCTCTCAGGCGTCGCTCCAGTTGACGTCGATAATCAATTTTATGGCATAAATTGTCAATTTTTATAAAAACGAATGGAGCAGACTGAAACCGGATCAACAACGACAAGACGGATAGAGCATGGCTTTGATGGATATGATGGAGACGGTACTGGAGGGCAGCGGCCTGCTGGAACTCTGGGAAACCCTGGCCCCCTGGCTGGCACTGGATGAACGACAGCTGATCTTTGTGTTCGCAACACCCGTATTCATTGCGGTCACACTCTGGGAATACCTGCGCATTCGTCATGACCCCACGCGCATGGATGTACCTGAAGCCATCCGCAACTTTGCCCTGGGTGCCGGTTACCAGATGACCGAACTGCTGTTCGCCGGCCTGATCGCCTTTCCGGTTTACGCCTTCCTCTATCACTACCGGATTCTGGATCTGGAGCTGAACTGGGTAACGGGCCTGTTGACCTTTCTGGGAGTGGACTTCTGTTTCTACTGGATGCATCGCTCCAGCCACCGCATTCGATGGTTCTGGGCTGCCCATGTGGTGCATCATTCCTCGGAGCGGATGAATTTCTCCACCGCCATGCGCCAGAACGCCACCAATATCTTCAACGGCATGTGGATCTTCTACCTGCCTCTGGCGTTTGTCGGTTTCAATCCAGTGTGGATCGGCATCGCCTACGCCCTGTCACTGGTTTACCAGTTTTTCGTCCACACCACCCTCGTTGGCAAGCTACCACGCTGGGTGGAACTGGTGTTCAACACCCCCAGCCATCATCGGGTTCATCATGGTCGCAACCCGGGCTATATTGACCGCAATTATGGTGGCACGCTGATTGTCTGGGACCGGCTGTTCGGCACCTTTGCGGCCGAAGATGAGCAGGCACCGCCGGAATACGGCATTACCCGTCCGGTGCACTCCAACAACCTGCTGGTGTTATGGACCCACGAATACCGTGACCTCTTCCGCGCGATGTCCAGGCCCGGAGCACTGCCGCTAAGGTTGAAGCACCTGTGGAAACCGCCAGAATGGGACAGGGAGTCGGAATAGACGCGGGAACACCGGTTTTTTCCGGGTCTGTCTCAATTTCAGACGCGTTTTCCCGCTAAACTCCGGTTACTCCGATCACTAGCCCGGACGCAACCAACATGGATTTGCAGGAAAGCTTCATCAACAGCCCGGACCACCACCGGATTCCGTTACTGTCGTGGGCGCCGGAAAACCCGGCTGCGGTGATGGTAATCGCCCATGGGATGGCAGAGCACGCCGCCCGCTACCAGCCACTTGCTCAATGGCTAACCCAACATGGGGTGGCGGTACTGGCCATCCAGCACCGGGGCCATGGATCACACTGCTCCGATACCGACCTCGGCCACTATGCTGACAGCCGGGGCTGGCAGAAAGTCGTGGACGACCTGCAACAGTCGATTGTCCACGCCAGGAAGCAGTACCCGGACCTCCCGCTGACGCTGTTCGGGCACAGCATGGGGTCATTTATTGCCCAGGCATTCACCCAGCAGTATGGGGATCAGATCGACAACCTGATTCTCTGCGCCACCAATCGCATCGACAAACCGAAGCTGTGGATCTCCCTGGTACTGGTCAGAATTATCAGCCGGTTGCGTGGAAAGCGGCACCACAGCACACTGATCGACAAACTGACGTTTGGCAGCTTCAACAAGGCTTTTGCACCCAATCGCACCAGCCACGACTGGCTGAGCCGCGATCCGCAACAGGTGGACCGATACCTGAAGGACCCCCTCTGCGGTTTTTCCTGCACCGTAGGCCTATGGTCCGACTTTATTGGCGGCATGCTCGAGATCGACCCGCAGGCATGGCGCAGGGATCTTCCGGTCCACCTGCTCGCAGGCGACCACGACCCGGTTGGGGAGATGGGCCGTGGCGTCAGCAGGCACGTGGCCAACCTTCGGGCAGCAGGTGTGGAAGTTGCTTCTGAACGGCTGTTTCCTGGCGCCCGTCACGAGCTGGTCAATGAAACCAATGCCGGCGAGGTATGGGAGCATGTCCTGCACTGCATCCCCCGGCAGACGGTTTCGGAAATCTGAACAATGACGCCGGCCCGCCCGGGACGCTATGATCACTGCCATTCATTTAATAACGGAAGTGAATTTCCTCCATGAAGGTCATTATCCGCTCATTACTGGGCCTGACCCTGCTAATGGCCACCGGAACCACGCTGGCAGGAGAAGTCAGGCTGGCCATTGCCACCAATTTCCACGATGCCTCCGAGGGTCTGGCCGCCAGATTTACAGAAACAACGGGCCATAGCACCCGAATCAGCTACGGATCGACCGGCAAGCTTTATGCGCAGATCCATCATGGCGCACCTTTTGATGTGTTTCTCGCCGCAGATCAGGAGCGGCCGGAACTGATGGAACAGAACGGTTCCGGAGTGTCCGGCACTCGCTTCACCTACGCATTGGGAAAGCTGGTGCTCTGGAGCCCGGACCCGCACGCATTCGCGGATCCGGCGGCGTTCCTGCGTTCCGGTGATTTCCACCGCCTGGCCATAGCCAACCCCAGAACCGCTCCCTACGGCCTGGCAGCCCGGCAAACCCTGGAAAGCCTCGGCCTGTGGACCACACTGGAAAACCGGCTGGTCAGGGGTGAATCCATCGCCCAGACGTTCCAGTTTGTCGCCACCGGTAACGCGAGAGCGGGATTCGTGGCCCTGGCCCAGCTTCGTGATGCCCATGAAGGAGGGGCACGCTGGGACGTACCCGACACCCACCACAAACCTATCGCCCAGCAGGCTATTCTCCTGGAGCGGGGCAAGGACAACGACGCTGCCAGAGCATGGCTGGATTTCCTGGCCAGCAGTGAAGCGCAGGACATTATCCGACAATACGGCTACGATATCCCGCAAGCGCCCGATTAACCCATGGAGTATCAATGAGCCCGGAATGGCAGACCGTCTGGCTGACCCTGAAACTCGCCGGTATCACCACCGTCCTGCTGATGGTTATCGGCACGCCCATTGCGTGGTGGCTTGCCCGCAGCAGTCACTGGCTCAGACAACCCATAGCCGCAATTGTGGCGCTACCTCTGGTCCTGCCACCTACGGTGCTCGGGTTTTACCTGCTGCTTCTGATGGGGCCTGAGGGAATGGTAGGCACGCTGACGGACAGCCTGGGGCTTGGCACGCTGCCCTTCACCTTTGCAGGACTGGTGGTCGCATCAGTGATCTACTCGCTGCCCTTCACGGTGCAGCCACTGGAGAACGTGTTTTCCACCGTTAACGAGCGGATGCTGGAGGTCGCCGCCACGTTGCGGGCATCGCCGCTGGACCGGTTTTTCTCTGTAGTCATCCCTCTGGCCCGCCCGGGTTTCCTGACTGCGGCAGTGCTGACCTTTGCCCATACCCTGGGTGAATTTGGTGTAGTACTGATGATCGGCGGCAATATTCCCGGCGAAACCCGCGTGCTGTCGGTGGCAATCTACGACCATGTGGAAACCCTGGAGTACGGTAAGGCCCATCTCCTGGCCGGCGGCATGCTGGTGTTTTCATTTCTGGTTCTGCTGACGCTCTATCTGATCAACGGCCGCCTGAATAACGGGAACCTCAAATCATGAGAGAGCCCGGAATTCTTGCCCGCTTTGACGCCGGTTTCGAACGCTTCAGGATGCAGGTTGACCTCCAGCTACCGGGAAACGGCGTTACCGCGCTGTTTGGCCATTCCGGCTGCGGCAAAACCACGTTGTTGCGGTGCATTGCCGGCCTGCAGGCCTGCTCCGGTCGACTGTCCGTAAACGGAGATGTGTGGCAGGACCACAACGTCAGCCTGCCAGTCCATAAACGTCCCCTGGCATACGTATTCCAGGAAACCAGTCTTTTCCCTCACCTGTCGGTCAAAGGCAACCTTGACTTTGGCTATCGGCGCACGCCGGCGACACAACGCCGAATCCACCCGCAGCAGGTCATTGACTGGCTACGCCTCTCGCGTCTACTGGACCGCATGCCCGAACGCCTTTCTGGAGGCGAACGCCAGCGCGTGGCCATTGCCAGGGCCCTGCTGACGAGCCCCCGGCTGCTACTGATGGACGAGCCGCTATCGGCACTGGACCAGGCCAGCAAACGGGACATCCTGCCCTACCTGGAAACGCTGAGGGACACCCTGGATATTCCCATTGTCTATGTATCCCACTCTGCGGCCGAGGTGGCCCGGCTGGCAGATCACATTGTGATGATGGATCAGGGTCGAGTGGTTGCCCAGGGCGGACTGCAGGAAACACTGGCACGGCCCGACCAGCCATTTGCGCTTGAGGAGGATGCCGCTGTGATCGTTCCTGCCGTCATCCGGGAACGGGATCTTCAGTGGCACCTCTGCCGTGCCGAATTCGAAGGGGGCAGCCTGTGGTTGCGGGACGACCACCAGCCCGAACCCGGCACACGGGTCAGGCTCCAGATACTGGCTCGGGACGTGAGTATCGCCCTGGCCGCCAATCAGGACCAGAGTATCCAGAACCTGCTTCCGGCCAGGGTGATGGACATGTCAGCGGAGCAGCGCCCGGGCATGACCACCGTTAGCCTGCAAGCGGGTGAGACCTCCTTCCTGGCCCGGATTACCAGTCGTTCGGCGCACCAACTTGGACTCGGCCCCGGCATGGAAGTCTGTCTGCAGATCAAGAGCGTGGCCATTATCGAATAACTGGCCCGTCCGGCATAGGCCCGGATGATCCTGCCACGCTACTCTGGATTCCGGACCAGATCGGAGAGCCGGAATGCCAGAAACACATCAGTGGATAAACAACAACGGTGTCAACCTGTACGTGGTCACAGAGGGCGACCCGCATCAACCTGCGCTGGTACTTGTCCACGGCTACCCCGACAATCACTCGGTCTGGGATGCCGTTACCCGGCACCTTGTCAGCCATTACTTTGTTATTCGCTACGACGTGCGTGGTGCTGGCCGCTCCTCTTCCCCCGCAAGCACCAGGGACTATGGGATGCATTACCTGGCTGCGGATCTGGCCTGCGTCGTGGACACGGTTATTCCTGGCCGGTCATTTCACCTGGCAGGCCATGACTGGGGCTCCATACAGAGCTGGGAATCCGTGACAACCAGGCCCCTCTCATCAAGGGTCCTGTCCTACACCACCATTTCCGGCCCCTGCATCGATCATGTGGCGACCTGGATTCGCGGTAACCTTACAGCCAACGGAAAAACGGGCAGAAGGAAGGTTCTGCAGCAACTGGCCAGCTCCTGGTACGTTCTCCTGTTCCAGTTACCGCTGCTACCTGAAGCGCTCTGGTATATCGGACTGGACCGGCTCTGGCCCACCTATCTTGCCCGCAGGGAACAGGTGACCAACTCGATTCCCGATCCATTCCAGAAAAAGGATGGTTGCCATGGTGTCAAACTCTATCGGGCCAACTTCCTGCCACGACTACTCCGCCCAAGGTCAAGGCATGCCTTTTGCCCAGTACAGCTGATCGTGCCAGGGCAGGACAATTATGTGGGGCAACAGCTCACGGAGGACCTGGAACAATGGTCCGGTAAACTGGTAAGAAGGGATATTGATGCGCCACACTGGGTTGTGTTGACGCATCCAGAGGAAATTGCAGGCTGGATCGACGAGTTCGCCCGGACCCAGGAAGGGGCAACCTAGCGAGTGCCGTACACCACCATGGTTTTGCCCTTTACCCGAACCAGACCCTGATCTTCGAGAGTTTTCAGGACCCGGCCAACCATCTCACGGGAGCAGCCCACAATGCGACCGATTTCCTGGCGCGTAATCTTGATCTGCATGCCATCCGGGTGAGTCATGGCATCCGGCTCTTTGCACAGATCCAACAGGGTACGGGCAACGCGGCCGGTCACATCCAGGAAAGCCAGATCGCCTACCTTGCGGGTGGTCTGGCGCAGGCGTGACGCCATCTGCTCCCCGATAAAGTACAGTACCCTCGGATCCTGCTGGGCAATTTCGCGGAACTTGGTGTAGCTGATCTCGGCAACTTCGCACTCGGTCTTGGCCTTAACCCAGGCGCTACGGGAGTCCATGTTGTCGAACAACCCCATCTCGCCAAAGAAATCCCCGGCGTTCAGGTAGGCCATAATCATCTCGCGACCGTCGTCATCTTCAATAATGACGGTAACGGACCCCTTTACGATGTAGAAGAGAGAGTCGCTTTTATCTCCTGCATAGATAATGGTGCTTTTGGCAGGGTAACGCCGGCGATGGCATTGTGAAAGAAAGTAGTCCAGGTGCTTGGTTTTCTGCTCAACCGGCTTGACGATAGTGGCCATAGTGCGAGTCATGCCTCCTTAGTACTGGCGGGATCCCGATGTTTTTATTAACCCTGCTTTCCCTGCGGGTTTATTCGTTATGAGAGCAACTTATAACAAGATGGCCCCGTTTCGGCAACCTGAAACAGTATAGACCAGATCAAAAGAGTTGCCTTGTTGCCAGGCTGCCGGACAATCCGGGATGTGCTAGCATCCCAGCCAATTGTACGTTATTTCCCATCCGGAGCACGAAAACAGATGAAGGCAACCATTGACTGGACCGGCGACGCCAGCTTCAGAGCAACCAGTGGCAGCGGCCACGCCATACAGATGGACGGGCCACCGGGCCATGGTGGCAAAGACCTCGGCCCCCGCCCCATGGAGATGATACTGATGGGCCTGGGCGGCTGCTCCTCCTTTGATGTCATGAGCATTCTGCAGAAAAGCCGACAGGAAGTAACGGCCTGCCACGCAGAACTGGACGCGGAACGGGCCGATTCGGTGCCGGCAGTGTTTACCCGCATTCACCTGCACTTTGTGGTTACCGGAAACAACCTGAAGGAAAACCTGGTAAAAAGGGCGGTCAGCCTTTCTGCGGAAAAATACTGTTCCGCCTCCATCATGCTGGAGAAAGCCGGGGTGAAAATTACCCACAGCCATGAGATCCGCGAGGCCTGACCCTGTATGGCATCCGTTACAGATCATCGGCCCCGACAGGCAAGGACAATTACGGATGCTACAATATTGTTCTGAACTCTACCCAAAACAAGGGTCGGTGTGCATAATACGCACCCTCTCCGCCGGTCTGCGCAAAAGGTAAACATCCCGGTCAGTTATCGGTGGCGGCCTTGGTGGCATGCAGCAAACAGGCATGACCACTGACACTCATCTCCAGACACTTTGGGGGGGCTGAACATGGAAACCAAACTACAGCTGCATGGTTTCAATAACCTGACCAAATCACTGAGCTTCAACATCTACGACATCTGTTATGCGCAGACCGAAGAGCAACGTGAAGCCTATATTGATTACATCGACGAGATGTACAACGCAGAGCGTCTGACCCAGATCCTTACCGATGTGGTCAAGATCATTGGCGCTAATGTACTCAATATTGCCCGCCAGGACTACGAGCCCCACGGCGCGTCCGTCACCATGCTGATTGCCGAGCACGAACTCAGCAGCGGCGAACCTGACAACGAGGAATCACCGGGCCCGCTTCCGGATGCCATCGTGGCACACCTGGACAAGAGCCACGTCACGGTTCACACCTACCCGGAAAGCCACCCCTATGAGGGCATCAGCACCTTTCGCGCGGATATCGACGTGTCCACCTGTGGCCTGATCTCACCGCTGAAGGTGCTGAATTACCTGATCCACAGCTTCGATTCCGACGTGGTCACCGTGGACTACCGTGTACGCGGGTTCACCCGCGACGTGGATGGCACCAAGCACTACATCGACCACGACATCAACTCGATCCAGAACTACCTGACCGAGGACACCCAGAACGCCTACCAGATGATTGACGTCAACGTGTACCAGGAAAACCTGTTCCACACCAAGATGATGCTCAAGAACTTCAATCTGGATAACTACGTGTTCGGGGTCAATGCCAGTGATCTGGACCCGGAAGAAGCCCGTTCCATTGAAGAGCGCCTGAGACGGGAAATGCTGGAAATGTTCTATTCCCGCAACGTGGAATGAATTGCACCTGATACCGGCAATGGCCCTCCATTGCCGGACCTTCAGTTTTTTTGATGTCCCCTTCCAGAATTCTCCGGTTTATTCCCTGGCCTCCAGGGGCGTTTAATAGGCGGTATACCCTTTCAGGAGGAATACGCCATGCCCCTGCGATCCATCAGACAGACTATCCCCGCTCTGGAAACATCGGACGGTGCCGGAGTTCGCATCAGGCGCTCACTCGGCCAGCATCAGAACATCCGTCTTGATCCATTCCTGATGCTGGATGAGTTCGGCTCCGATCAGCCCCGGGACTATATGGCCGGCTTTCCCTCCCATCCCCACCGGGGGTTCGAGACGGTTACCTACATGATCGAGGGCCACATGCTCCACGAGGATCATCTGGGCAATCGCGGCAACCTGAAAAACGGCGGTGTTCAATGGATGACCGCCGGGCGCGGGATTGTACACTCGGAGATGCCCCAACAGGAGTCCGGACAGATGCGGGGCTTCCAGCTCTGGCTCAACCTGCCCGCAGCCGAAAAAATGAAGCCAGCCGGTTACCGTGACATCCAGCCGGAGGACATACCGGCTATTACCGTGGACGGCGGCCTGGTGAAACTGATTGCCGGCACAATAGCGACTGAAGGGCAGGAACACCAGGGAGCCGTCATTGGAGGCAGCACCAGCCCCCTGTATGCGGACATTCATCTGGAACCGGGTAAGGAAACCCTGCTACCGGTCAGTCCGGAACTGAGAGGCATGCTCTATCTTTACGAGGGTGAAGCCTCACTGGTCTCGGAGGAGGGGTCGAAAGCCCTTCAGTCATCAGCGGCCAGCATTCTGTCGGAGGGTGACAGCATCCGGATCGGAGCTGGCGAAAACGGTGCGCGCCTGCTGCTGATTGCCGGCAGGCCCATTGGCGAACCCGTTGTCCAGTATGGCCCATTTGTCATGAACACCCGGGAAGAGGTCGAACAGGCCCTGCGGGATTATCGCGACGGTCGTCTGACCGCCTGATCATGCAAAGGGCTTGTGGGCCATAAGCTCCGATACCAGTGGCCGCATGATCAGGTCCATGGCCAGTGACAACTTGGTTCCCGGAATGACCAGGGTGTCATGACGGGACAGGCTGCTGCCGGCAATCATCTGCAGCAGATAGGGAAAATCCACGTCCGACGGATCGCGGAAATGGATAACGATCAGGCTCTCGTCCTCGGTGGGGACATCGCGCACAACAAATGGGTTGGAGGTGTCCACCAGGGGAATACGCTGGAAGTTTACGTGGGTGTGGGAAAATTGCGGAACAATGTCGTGTACATAGTCGTCCATGCGGTTGACGATGGTCTGCACCACTGCATCCTGGGAATAGCCGCGCTTATTGGTATCACGATGGATTTTCTGGATCCATTCAAGATTGACAATGGGCACCACCCCCACCAGCAGGTCCACGTACTGGGCGATGTTGTAGGCCTCACTGACAACGCCGCCGTGTAACCCCTCATAGAAAAGCAGATCGGTCTCCGGCGCCAACGGCCCCCAGGGAGTAAAAGTACCGGGTTTATAGCCGGCTTCAATCAGTTTCCTGTCTTCGTCATGAACATACTCGCGAAACTGACCGTTGCCGGTGTGGCCGTAGTCATAAAACAGCGCCTCCAGCTTGTCGATGTGGTTGGCCGCCAGCGCAAAGTGGTTACGCTCACCAAACTGGCCTTTGGCAGCAAGGCGAGCCATCTGTTCACGGTTGTAGCGATGAAAACTGTCGCCACTGACCATGGCAGCCCGAAGACCTTCACCGGCGAAAAGGCGGCTGAAAATCATCCCGGTAGTGGTGGTGCCGGCACCAGATGAGCCGGTAACCGCAATGATCGGATGGCGTTTTGACATAACAGGTAGTCCGGAAAGTCAGTCCAGGCTGGTGAGCAGCCTCGGCTTTTCGATGATGAAACCCTGAGCGTAATCCACGCCCAGACTGGTCAGCATATCGAGAACCTCACGGGATTCAACCTGAGAGGCGATTACTTCCCGTTTCATGTAATGAGCCATGTCTACCATCGACTTCACCATGGCCTGGTCCGTTTCACTGGTATCCAGCTGGCTGGTGAATGCACTGTCCAACTTTATAAAGGCGACCGGCAGGCTGCGCATGAACTGGAATGACGTTGGTCCGCTGCCGAAATCACCCAGACAGAACCGGCACCCAAGTTCCTTCATTTCCTCGATGAACTCGGAAATGCCCTGAAGATCGTTGATAGCCGAGGCTTCGGTAATCTCGAACCAGATTCTTTCAATGGGGGCGTCTTTCTGGCTCAGCTTGTCGTAGATGAACTCCATCAACAGCTGATCGTTCAGCGAATGCCCGGACAGGTTTATGCAAATTCCACCCATGTGCTCCGGGTCAGGCGCCTTGTCCCGGAGCCAGTCCAGCATCTGCCCCACCACCCAGCGATCAACCGCCTGCATGCGGTCGTAGCGCTCAGCCATACGGACAAAATCCTTGCCGGTAATCAGGTTGCCACTGTCGTCATACATGCTGATGAGGATTTCGTACTGTGGCACCATGGTTGTATGTGGATGAAGCGGAATAATCTTCTGGCAACGCAGCAACATACGCTCTTCATTGAGGTCCCCCAGATTGGCCACCTTGGCGGCAATCTGCTCCTGACGGGCGTGGTCGTGGGCGTCCAGAGAATACTCCATCACATTGCCATGGCCGCGTTTCTTGGCCGCTTTCATGGCCTCCTCCGCTGCTTTCAGCCAGCGTTCGGCATTGGCCAGCGCCGGCATTTCATGTGCCAGACCGGCACTGGCCGAGAGGTGATAACTGCCGCTATCAAAACGGAATTCCATGGCCTCGATGGCTGACACGATGCCTCGGGTAGCTTCCAGGGCGCTCTCCGCCGGCAGCATCAGCGCAAATTCGTTACCGGACAATCGTGCCAGTGGCATGCCATCCCCCACATGGCTACGGAGCACATCCGCTACCATCCGTAAGGCTTCATCGCCCGCCTGGTAACCGGCAGTATCATTGAGGAGCCGGAACTGGCGCAGGTCAAGCCGGACCAGCGCCCGCTCATCCTCACGGCGAGACAGTTGCTGCTCCAGCATCCGCTCAAATTCACGGCGTCCCAACAACCCTGTCAGCTCATCGTGGGTGGACGCCCAGGACAGCTGGTCATAGACCTTACGCACCATGCGGTCGATGCTTTCATCCACCAGCGGCCTCTCGTACTGGCTGTCCGGAACGATGATGCCCTTACGCATATGCTGGGCGAGCGCCTCCAGCTGCAGCTCCACTACCCTCATGCCCTGATGGTTAACGAAGACAAACCGGCTGAAACCGCGGGCAACCCAGACCAGGCGAATATACTGTGGCTCGTCCGGCTTTTCCTGATCCCTGAGCCAGTCACCGGTACGTAACTGCTGGGCGCGATTGATCCAGCGCTGCAGACTGCGCTGCTCACGCTCGGACAGCGTCTGTCTCTTGTCGTCCTCAGTCTTGACTGGCGGAATTTCCACCATTTCAGGCGGGCTTTCAGGGCGACGGACCAGGAACTGCTTGAGCTCGTCGCGAATCTGGGAAGACGGCATATGGTTACTGGAGATGGAAGCCAGTCCGTCCTGGATCACCCGCAGCAGTTCTGGCAGGTTGATACTGCTCTCGGGGTCGTCTGCGAACGTCATCAACGAATCAATGACGGAAAGATAATCCTGCCACAGTGGGCTGTCCTGACCCTGGCGGATCCAGGTGAGTGACAACAGGTCACGCCACCCACCGTCCAGCAGGCTGACCACAGCTCTCGGTACCTTCCGCCCCGCCAGCTTCCGCTCAAGAACGGCCGCAACAGCCTTCTTGGACTCGGAAACCTTCTGGGCACCCTCGGCAGCGGCCGTCACCCGCTCGACATTACGCCGGTAAACGAGATTCTGTCGATCAATCAGCGCATCCAGCTCCTGAACTGCGCTATCGAACACGCCTGTATCCTGCTCGAAATCGGTGGCAATTCGCTGAACCAGCTCGTCAACCCGGCGCTGAACCACTGGATTGATACGCCCGCCCCTGACCCCCAGCTGAGCCAGCCGGTTCATGACACCACGTACCGGACTGTCCTGATCGTCGAAGAACTCCGGATCCCGCATCACCACTTTCAGCACCGGCACTTCCAGCTGGCGTATCCGCGACTGGGCATATTCGCTGAGCTTCGGACTTTCCACCACACTTTTGAAGAACCGGTCCACCACGTCCAGGGTGCTTTGCTGCTCTTCACCAAGGGCGTGTTCACCACTCTCCCGCACGCGCTCCACGACTCGCTCCCGCAGCGAGGGCTGCTCGGAACTGGCGGTCGCTGCCTGCAACTGGAGCTCCTGGAGCTGCTTCTGCAATTCGCCTGCGGATAGCTCCCGGGCACCGGGTGTAAACTCTGCCGGTGCCACATCTCCACGAGCCAGGCGGCTGGCAGCCAGTGTTCCAAGCAGATTTTTCACGGTCGCAAAAGCCGTCTGCGCCGCCGTGGCATAGCCCCGGAATTCCGATGCTGATTTACGGCCGGAAAAGCTGGACACTTTGCGTTCCGGGGCCGGGGGCTCTACTGAGGGAGTGTTGGCCTGCTGTGCCTGCACCTCCGGTCTGGATGGCTCAGGCGACTTTTTTTCGTTTTCCCCGGTATCCGAGGGCATCTGTTCACTTAAATACTTGCTCAGATCCAGGTCCGGCAATACACCATGGCGAACCAGAATATTATTCAGCTCCCGATACAAAGGGCCAAGATGCATCAGCACCGACTTTTCAAACACCTTGAGACAGACCTTCTCCACTTCCCGACCGGCCTTCAACAGGGTTAAGCCCGAATGGAAGGATTCGCAGATCAGCGAGGGGCCGAGCGGATTGTGGTGCCCGGTGGAGTTGGCAATTCCCAACTTATCAAGGCGCAGCTTCAGTTGCAGCAGATCCCCCCGATACTGGGTATCCGCCTTGGTAACCATCACACGGATCGTCAACCAGTCCTCGAACTCGCCCTTGTCCACCACCGACAACTCTGCCCCGGGAGCTCCCCTGGGTGCCGGTTTGAGGGGTGACTCCAGGCTCCGTGCCATCTGACGCCATATCACCCGCTGACGCGCCTGCAGCTGACCTGAGGCGTCCATGAACTCATTCGCCTGCTGATCATTCCCCGCTTTCTGGGCGGCCTCTCTCAGGGCTGCTGTCATCTGCACGAAGCAAGCGTCCATCAACGGTTCTATATACTGGACGACCGCTTTTGCTGACTGGTGCAAAACGAACTGGATCTTGTCGCTGGGCGCGTGCAACGAGGCCCGGTCCTGGTGACGATTAGCACCACATTGTTCCAGCATGGCACTGACGGCTTCAGGATTGGAGCGGGTAAAAGCCACACCCATGGCACCGTCGATCCGGCGCATGACGCTTACATGCAGTTCGTGACGTTTGCGGCCATCAGGACTACGGAAACGGACCACCAGTTCCGGCGTGTTCCGGGCAAGCACCTGATCGAGTTTTTTCGACGTTTCCCCGGAATAGCGCACAAAAAGGCCCTCTGCGCAGAAATCCGCTATCTGGCAGGGCAGGTTTTCGCCACTGCCAACGTCCAGCTGGGCAGCGAGTTTGATCGGTTGGCGGGGGCTCGAACGACGTTCTTTCGGATCCATGAACTACCTGATTTCTGGCAAAGCCTGGTGACGCAGTCGGGCAGACTGTTCCGGTCACCGGCCGGTATCCCTGAAAGGCAGCGACAGCTGCCTGCTACTTGGGGGAACATAGCTGTAATATAAACCCTGGCCGACTTGCCAGCCAGCAAATGAACAACAGCGTGAACCATGACACAGCTTAGTCAGATCTACCTCGTTATGCTACTGATAACGACACTTTCCGGGTGTACGACCTTAGGCTATTACAGCCAGGCGGTCAGTGGCCATCTTTCACTGATGTTGTCCTCGCAACCGGTTTCCGAACTCCTCGACGCGCCCTCAACACCGCCGCCCCTGCAACAGAAACTCAGTGTCGCAAATGACGCTCGTGAGTTTGCCGCAGGCAGGCTTGCGCTGCCCGTAGGCGATGCTTTTTCAACCTATGCCGAACTGGGGCGGCCCTGGGTTGTAGTAAACCTGGTGGCTGTTCCGGAATTTTCCCTTGAAGCGCACCAGTGGTGCTATCCGGTGATTGGCTGCCAGTCTTACCGTGGTTACTACGAGCTTGAAAAAGCCCGGCGGGAGCAACGGTCATTCATTGAAAAGGGCTACGATACGTTTATCGGCGGTGTTACTGCCTATTCTACACTGGGCTGGTTTGACGACCCGCTCCACACCGGGTTTACCGCTCTTTCTGACAACCGCATGGTATCCCTCATGTTCCATGAGCTGGCTCATCGTGTTGTCTATATCAATGACGATACGGCCTTCAATGAAAGCTTTGCCACCGCAGTGGAGCTGGAGGGCCTGCGTCTGTGGCTGGATCAACGGGGTGACGAAGAAGGCTTCCAGAGGGCTCTGGCGCGGTTGCGGCAACGCAACCAGACCCTCGCCCTGGTTGAGGCTGCGTCCCGGCAACTGAACGCCCTCTATGAGCAGCAGGGGGCGCTGCCGGAGACCGAGCTTCGGCAACACAAGGCAGAAATATTCAGCAACCTGAAGGACGATTACCAGGCGATTTCGACAGACTGGGACCAGCCCGGTCCGTTCGGAGAAAACCCCGGGGAACTCAATAACGCCAACCTCGCCCTGTTCAGCCAGTACAACCAGCATGTGCCTGCGTTCCGGCAACTGCTCCGGGATAATGAGAGCGACTTCAGGGCCTTTTACAGGGCGGTGGCGGACCTTTCCGTACAACCGCCAGAAGTCCGCCAGCAGACACTGGCCCGACTAGGCCAGCGCTTTCACGAAGACCTTTGAGTTTCTCTGGGTGTTGTAAGACGCCAGTTTGAGACCGGGCAGCTCCCGTACGGTAGATGGCTGGAAACCCCGCTCCCGGAACCAGTGCTCGGTCTGTGTGGTGAGAACGAACAACCGTTGCATGCCCTGTCCCCGGGCCAGTTTCTCGATCATCGCCAAAATTTCGTCGCCGCGACCAGCACGTCGGTAGGCCTGGTCTACCGCGAAACAGGACAGCTCGCCCGCGTTCTCATCCGGATAATGATAAAGGGCCGCACACCCGACAATCGTGCCATCCCGCTCAGCCACTACGAAACTGCCAATTTCCGTTTCCAGCATTTCCCGTGAACGGCGCACCAGGATGCCCTGCTCTTCCAGGGGCTGGATCAGCTCGAGTATGCCACCGATGTCTTCCACCCTGGCCTGGCGGATCTGTTCATAATTATCACTACTGACCAGGGTGCCGGAACCGTCACGGGTAAAAAGCTCCTCCAGCAACGCACCATCGTCCGCGTAGCTGATGATATGGGCCCGCCGCACGCCTCTCACACAGGCATCGCAGGCAGCCCGCAAAAGATCCCCATCGTGACCCTGCACCATGCCGGCGGCCAGACGATCGGAAGCCTGCCGCGCAGACAATTCACGCATCAGCTGACCGTCATCGTCAAGAAGGCCCTGGTTCTCGGTAAACATGATCAGCTTCTCAGCCTGCAGCGCAGCGGCAACCTGGCTGCCCACATCCTCGTAGGACAGGTTGAACGCATCCCCCGTGGGTGAATACCCAAGTGGCGGCAAAAGCACGATGTGTCCCAGCTCCAGCAGCTTCTCGATACCGGTCACATCCACCCGGCGCACCCGGCCGGTGTGGCCGAAATCGATTCCATCCAGCACGCCCACCGGCCTTGCCGTGACATAGTTGCCGCTGCTAACCCGTATACGCGCATTGTGCATGGGCGAATTAACCAACCCCATGGAAAGCTGACTTTCGAGGAACGCCCGCAAGCCACCAATTGCTTCCAGCACCAATGGTAATTGCTGCTCCGGCGTTACCCGCAATCCGCGGTGAAAACTGGATTCCTCACTGGCATTATCCAATCGTGTCTGAATCTGTGGCCTGGCGCCAAATGCCACCACCAGCTTGATACCCAGACTGCTGAGCAATGCTATGTCATGAATGATATTGATCAGGTTGCCATGGGCAATCGCATCGCCCCCAATGGTCAACACCACTGTGCGACCCCGGTGAGCGTTTATATAAGGCGATGAGTGGCGGAATCCATGCAACCATTCGTTCGATTTCAAACTCTTCTCCTGCGAGTCTTCAGCTTCTGGAGTCTTCCGGGTATTGACGGGACACTTCCCCAAAACACGCCCGTGAATACGTCCCTGTAGGGCTCGGTCGCGCCATCCCTGGCGCTCCACGGTTTTGGGAAAGTGTCCCGCCAATACCCTCGTTATTCTATTGAGTTGCCTTCCTGCGGATTAAAGACAGAACTCTTTAATCAGTCCCTTGAGGATTCTTACAGCCGGGTCCAGTTGTGACAGCTCCAGAAACTCGTCCGGTTGGTGGGCCTGGTCGATATAGCCCGGACCCATGACCAGGGTTTCCAATCCCAGTTTCTGCAACCAGGGTGCTTCGGTTGCGAAGGCTACAGCTTCTGCGGTATGGCCTGTGAGTTTTTCACAAGCACGGACCAGTTCAGCATCAGCTGGGGTTTCGAATGGTGGAACGCCATCGAACAACGGCTCGAATTCCATCGAGAGCTCGCGGCTTTTCGCCAGTGGCTGCAGCTTATGGAGAATTTCCTGGCGCAGCACTTTCATGTCCATTCCCGGCAAGGGGCGCAAATCAAAGTGCAGCTCGCAACGGGCGCAGATGCGGTTGGGGTTGTCGCCACCGTGGATGCAGCCCAGGTTCATGGTGGGCACCTGGACCTTGAAATTGGGGTTGCTGTATTTCGCCTGCCAGCCGGAACGAAGGGCCAGCAGTTCGCCCAGTGCTTCGTGCATGCCTTCCATGGCATTGCGGCCCAGGGACGGGTCAGAGGAATGGCCGGACTGGCCTTCGAACACGAGCCGCTCCATCATGATGCCCTTGTGCATGCGTACGGGCCTGAGGCCGGTGGGCTCGCCAATCACTGCATAGCGGGCCTTGGGGCGGCCGGCTTCTGCCAGTGCCCGGGCGCCGTTCATGGAGCTTTCCTCGTCAGCGGTGGCGAGGATGATCAGCGGCTGCTTCAGTTCCTCCCCCACGAAGGCCCGTGCCGCTTCGATGGCGAGCGGGAAAAAACCCTTCATGTCGCAGGTGCCAAGCCCATACCAGCGGCCATCCCGCTCGGTGAGGGTAAAAGGGTCACTCTGCCAGCGCTTGTCGTCGAAGGGTACGGTATCCGTGTGGCCGGAGAGCACCAGCCCGCCGGGGCCGCTGCCCAGGGTGGCGATCATATTGTATTTGCCCGGCATCCCCGGCACTTCCAGCAGTTCGACATTAAAGCCCATGGGCTCCAGCCATTCCGCCAAAGTACGCACCACCGGTTCGTTGCTATGGTCCCAGTCAGCCGAGGCACTGCTGATCGAAGGTTGGGAGATCAGCCTAGTGAGCATTTCACGAATGCCTGGCAGGTGTTGTGTGGATCCGGACATAGAAAACTCTCCGTCCCGTCTCCGGGCTAGCGGGCCTGGCCGTGACGCCAGACCTCAAAAGTTGCAATCAGGCGGATGGCAATAGGATAGGCCACTTCACCGCCATCCAGAAGCCGCGCGACTTCCATCCGCGAGTCGCCGACGCTCACCAGACGACCTTCGACAACGTTACCATTCTCCAGCGTGACTCTCACCGTCTGCCCGGCCCAGGACTCGGCATCCTCCTTGTCCACGGTATTCCAGCCGGCAACCATAACGGTACTGCTGTCACCGTTTTCGCCAGGGACAACCGGCTCCAGCATGGCTTCCGGCTGTTCCGGTACCTGGGGCTCCACACGCGCCAGATAGACATCCGGCACTGCCGAGCGATTGTAACGGACATTCAGACTGGCGCCGCCGGCTTCCCCGTCTTCCCTCACAGGCACACCCCACAAGGGGGCCGACGGATCCAGTTCCAGGGTCAGCTCACCCCCTTCAGTCAGCCATTGGCGATACAGGGCCAGCAACTGGCCGCTGGCCTCGAAGCCACGGGCCCTCAATCCATCACTGAAGGAATCCATAACGATGCTGGTCCACTCTCCGGTTTCTACACCGGCTTCCCGCGAACAGTAGGCTGATATCCGTCGCATCAGACCACCATCCCGAAGGGTCACCGTCATTATCGACTGCGTGGAGCCTGCAAGACCGGCCAGGTCCAGGGGGTTCAGCCGTGCGCCGGGCCAGTCCACTTCGACACTGCCGGCATTGGCCGTTGTCAGCTCCCCGTAGAGACCATCGGAACGCTGTAAAACAAGCCCCTCGCCCGACACTCCGGATATTCCGATCCGAAGCAGGTCGCCGCTCCCAAGGTGCTGGCGGTGGTCCGGACCGCAAACCGGGGCGAACAGGGCCGGTGCCCTGTCACCTGCGGCCGTCACCCAGTTGCGAAACATGTTGGTATCCAGCGTCAGGCGCAGATTTTCCGCCTGTAGTGACCAGTGCGCGGGGAGATCTGCCGGATCCAGCAGGGCAACCAGTAATGCAACAGGTGAGCCCGCGTTGAATATCAAACGGTCGAACTCCACGGGTCTGGTCAGACGGAAATCCTGGTAGCTGCCATCGCCCAGCACAAGCCGTCCTTCAATACCGGAACGGATCTCACCACGGTCGATCACGCCGGCGTCTTCCACCGCCTTGCGGGCCTCGGAAAGTCTCTGATCCGCGAGCCACCAGACTGCCCCCTTGAAAAACACATAGCCGATCAGCGTCAGGACAACGAGAAAGGTCAGCAGGCGCTTCATGAATCATTCCTCTCGGGCGTCATCAGTTACGGGAGATGAGCGTGCCCACGCCTTCATCCGTGAAGATTTCCAGCAGCGTCGCATGGGCTACCCGGCCGTCGATGATATGAGAGGTCCGGACCCCGTTCTCCACCGCGCTCAGAGCGCAGCGGATTTTCGGCAACATGCCACCGTGGATGGTGCCGTCCTCAATCAGCTCGTTGACCTGGTTAGCGGTCAAGCCGGTCAACACCTTGCCATCCTTGCTCTTGAGACCTGATACGTTCGTCAGCAGTATCAGTTTTTCAGCCTTCATGGCTTCCGCCACCTTGCCCGCCACCAGATCAGCGTTGATGTTGTAGGACGTACCGTCCGGGCCAACGCCAATAGGTGCAATCACCGGAATCACATTACTGCGGGTGAGCATCTCGATGACTTCGACGTTCACACTTTCAACTTCCCCGACATGGCCAATGTCGATAATTTCAGGCCGCTCAAGTTCCGGAGAGCGGTTCATCACTTCCAGCTTGCGGGCGCGGATGAGGTTTGCGTCCTTGCCAGTCAGACCAACGGCCGTGCCACCATGGGAATTGATCAGCGAAACAATCTGCTTGTTCACCAGACCACCCAGTACCATTTCCACCACGTCCATGGTCTGGCTGTCGGTGACCCGCATTCCATTCACGAAGTTGGATTTGATGTTGAGCCGCTCCAGCAACTCTCCAATCTGCGGCCCACCACCATGAACCACAATGGGGTTGATACCAACGAGTTTCATCAACACTACATCGCGGGCGAAACTGCTTTTCAGCTCTTCGTTCTCCATGGCGTTACCGCCGTACTTGATCACGACTGTCTTGCCAGTAAACCGCTGAATATAGGGCAGCCCCTTACTCAGTACTGCCGATACCTGCATTGCTGTTTCACGATCCAGAGCCATTCATATTGCCTTGTCAGTAAAATATCCAGTCATTGGTTCTTGCGTTTTTTCAGAGCCGTCAGAAATCGGCGACAAGATCCGGTGCCGTTTTCTGCAGCTGCTCACGGAATACGGTCTTGATGCGCTCCAGCGCCTCCTCCGTTTCCGCCTCAAAGCGAAGCACCAGCGCTGGTGTGGTATTGGACGCACGACAAAGCCCCCAGCCATCGGCATATTCTACGCGTATGCCATCTATGGTGCTGATATTGGCGTCACCAAAATCACCCTCTTTCCCTAGGCGCTCCACCAGCCCGAACTTGGTGTCTTCCGACACCTCAACGTTCAGTTCAGGCGTGCTGATGTCCTCGGGAAAGTCCTCAAAGACTTCATCGCAGTGGCGGTCCTCGATGCCCAGAATTTCCAGCAGCCGTGCAGCGGAATACAGACCGTCATCGAAGCCGAACCAGCGCTCACCAAAGAAGATGTGACCGCTCATTTCGCCGGCCAGAAGCGCCCCGGTTTCTTTCATCTTTGCCTTCATCAGGGAATGGCCGGATTTCCACATGATCGGTCGGCCACCGGCCTCGGAGATCACCCCTGCCAGACGGCGGCTGCACTTCACATCGTATATGACATCGGCACCCGGATTTCGGGATACGACATCCCGGGCAAAGAGCATCAGCAGACGGTCTGGCCAGATAATCTTGCCGGTATTGGTCACCAGGCCCAGGCGGTCGCCATCACCGTCGAAAGCCAGGCCGATGTCGGCCCCCTCGGTTTTCACCCGTTCGATCAGGTCTGCCAGATTCTCCGGCTTGCCGGGATCCGGGTGATGATTGGGGAAATTGCCATCCACCTCGCAGTAAAGCGGTATGACCTCACAACCCAGCTCTTCAATCAGCAGTGGCGCCAGCTCACCGGCGATACCGTTGCCCGCATCCACCACCACTTTCAGTGGTGCCGCTACCGCAATATCACCAACAATGCGGTCCAGGTAGGCACGGCGAACGTCTTCTGAAGACTGGACGCCATGGCCACTGGAAAAATCACCGGTACGGATACGTTGCAACAGTTTCTGGATGGCGTCACCGGAAAGGGTTTCTCCCCCCAGCATGATCTTCAGACCGTTGTAGTTGGCAGGATTGTGACTGCCAGTAACCATGACTCCGGAACCGGTACCCAGCTCATGGGTTGCAAAATAGAGCACAGGCGTTGGCACCGCGCCCACATGAATCACATTGCACCCGGTGGCCATCACACCCGTCGCCAGGGCATCCGCCAGTTCAGGGCTGGAATGGCGGCCATCGTAGCCGATACACAGACTGTTCACACCGCGTGCTATGGCCTCGCTGCCAACCGCCCGGCCGATCACGGTGACAATATCGGGGGTCAGGGTTTCTCCCACAATGCCGCGGATATCATAGGCACGGAATATGGTATCCGAAACCTCAGCGTCCGGCAGGCGCACCTCTTCCACGTCGGGTGTGTCCTCCGGACCGCCAGAACCACCAAAGCCCAGCACATCGTCATCACCATCCAGCATATCAATGTCCAGCATATCCTTGTCCTGGAACAGGGGCTCGTCGGCGGCAGGCTGTGCAGCCTGGCCTCCGGATCCCGCCTTGGGGCGCGCAGATTCACCGGCCTTGGCCACCCGCTTTTCCACCATCTGGGCAAGACGGTGCAACACTTCAGCCGTTGACGCCACCATGTCCCATTTCAGGACGGGAGGTTTGATCCGCTCACCCCCGAACACCTTGTGGGCCCACTGGATCAGAACTGTCACATCCTGCCTCAACCCTCTCTGTGCGCTTCCCAGAAGCAGCCAGACAACGATCGCCGCAACCACCGCCGGCACCAGGGCAAGAATTATTACCAGGGTGCTGTTGAATAACGGAGCCGGGGGTGACGAAGGCCGGTACTGGAGTTCCCAGTCCGGATTGGCAAGATCACGCGTCTGGACCTGGCCGTTGCCGCTTCCCCGGCTGACAATCGTGCGGGTCGAGCCGTCAACAGACTGGACCAGGGAGAACTGCCCTCCCAGCTCTTCGTTGACCCCGGACATCAGCGGCTGCAGCTGTGCCGTACTGAAAACCACCAGCATACTGCCGGCGACGGCGCGACTCTGGGGATTACGCACTGGCGCAGCCAGTTGCAGGTACCATTGCCCATCCCGTGGAAAGGCGTCCGGGTAGAGTCTCTGACCGGTTTCGGCCCGCCGCGCCAATTCAAGACCGGCAAAGCCCAGGGTTGGCTCGCTGGCGCTGCGCGGAATATCACCATAGGGGAACAGGTACACGGCCTCGATTCCCGGTAACGTACCGGCAAGATCAGCGACTGCATCTTGCCGGGAACCCTCTCCCTGCAGAGCAGACAGCACGTGATCCTGGCTTGCGACACCCTCCACGGCAGACTGCAACAACGCTAGCCGCTGGTTAACCCTCACCGCAGCAGCGTCAGCCTCCAGGGCGGCCTGCATCTCGTAACGACGAGCCTCCGAAGGTGCAGCGAACAGAAAATAAAGCAGGGCAGCAGTGACGACTCCCGCCAGAACAACGACCAGAGCCTGGCCTATGGCAACGGAACTCAGCCGCTTATGGCGCGGGCCGCCAGCCGTCTTCCTGTCTTTGCTCTGTTTTTTTGCCTGCTTCCCGCCTGGATTCCTGTCAGATGCAGCCTCGTCAGAGTTCTTCTTTTTGCCAAGCTTCATAGTCCATCCTGCTGGTGTTTTTTCGCCCGGATTCTTCACTTATCAGGGAAGTATAGACCCTGAACGCTTTTCTGCGCCCGTGGCCTCAGCGGCTGCCCGTTGAGCCGAACCCACCGTCTCCGCGTAAACTGGCATCGAAGGATGACACCACCTCAAAGTCCGCCTGTACCACTGGCACAAGTATCAACTGGGCGATGCGTTCTCCAACGTCAACGGTAAATTCAGATTGCCCGCGATTCCAGCAGGACACCATCAGCTCGCCCTGGTAATCAGAGTCAATCAGCCCCACCAGGTTGCCCAATACAATGCCGTGCTTGTGCCCGAGGCCGCTGCGGGGAAGAATCATTGCCGCCAGCGACGGGTCGGCTATGTGGATTGAGAGACCGGTTCTGATCAGCTCGGTCTGGCCGGGCTTCAGGGTCAACGGCCTATCGAGACAGGCACGCAGATCAAGACCGGCGGAGCCTTCGGTTGCGTAGTGAGGAAAGGGTACGGTATCGCCAATCCGGTCATCCAGAATGCGAACCTGAAATGTCTTGCGGGTCATTGATGTTCCTTGTCAGCAAGCGCCGGAAGGGCCAGCCTTTTCAGTAAGTTGGTCTGCGATCAGAGCGATCAGCCGTTGCGCAAGCACGGTCTTGGAGCCCGGACCAATGGACTCATGTCCCTCAGGCCAGAAAACGGTAACGGCGTTATTGTCACTGTTAAAACCAAGTCCGGGTGCCGACACATCGTTGGCGACAATCATATTGAGCTTTTTCCGTGTCAGTTTGTCGAGGGCGTAGTGCTCAATATCACGGGTTTCCGCAGCAAACCCGACCGTAAAAGGCGCATCATCGCGGGCTGCTATGGTAGCGAGGGTGTCGGGGTTGCGCACCAGTGACAGGCTCATACTTTTGTTCGACTTCTTGATCTTGTCACCAGCACAGGTATCGGGACGATAGTCGGCCACCGCAGCTGTAGCAACAAACAGGTCACATCCTTCGTTGACCGCCCTTTCGGTCTCTTCCAGCATATCCTGTGCAGTCATTACGCCCCGAACTTCCACGCCAACAGGCGCATCGATAGACACCGGGCCGCTGACCAGAACCACCTCCGCGCCTGCAGCCCGGGCAGCAGCAGCAAGGGCGTAGCCCATTTTGCCGGAACTGTGGTTGCTGATGTATCGAACCGGATCGATGGGCTCCCTGGTCGGGCCAGCCGTGATAACCACCCGCCTGCCGGCAAGCGGACCCGAGGCTTTTCCGGCAATCAGATCATGGAGCGCCGCTGGCTCAAGCATTCTGCCCGGCCCCAGATCTCCGCACGCCTGCGCGCCCTGGTCCGGCCCCCAGAGGCTGACCTGGGGATCCGCCTTCAGCAAGTCGACGTTGCGCTGCGTCCGCCCGTTACTCCACATCGCCTGGTTCATGGCCGGAGCCACTGCAATAGGCGCCTCCGTGGCGCAGCAGAGGGTGGTCAGCAAATCGTCCGCCATGCCCTGAGCCAGACGGGCCATGAAATCTGCGGAGGCAGGCGCGATGACCACCTGGTCCGCCCATTTCGCCAGCTCGATATGACCCATACCGGACTCGGCTTCCGGATCCAGCAATGAGGTTCTGACCGGCTCGCCACTGAGTGCCTGGAATGTTAACGGCGTTACAAAGGCCTCCGCGCCCCGGGTCATCACCACCCGGACTTCATGGCCTGATTTCTTCAGCAGTCGGACAAGCTCTGCACTTTTATAGGCGGCAATACCGCCAGTCACGCCCAGCAGGATTCGTTTAGCAGCCATAGCGGCTCCGTATCCATCATGAAATGAAAGGCTTATAAGATAGCACGCCAGACCGCTGCCGGCAGCCTGTCACACATGGTAGAATTTCATCAATCTGAACCGGCCGCCAGCAATATCAGCGGCGCAAGCGCAGGAAGCGCATCCCACCGACTGAAAGGACTCAATCATGCCCGATACCAACTGGCCCAACGATGAACGACCACGGGAGCGGCTGCTGGCCCATGGCGCGGGGAGCCTCTCCGATGCCGAACTGCTGGCGATTTTTCTGCGAACCGGCACGCCGGGCATGCCTGTTATGGCGCTCGCCCGCCACCTGACTGAAACCTTTGGCGGCCTGCGTGGCCTGATGACCGCCTCCAGGCGGCAATTCTGCGACGTAAAGGGCCTGGGAACCGCAAAATACGCTCAGGTGCAGGCCGCCATGGAAATGGCCCGACGGGTGATGGATGAGCCACTGCGACAGGGTGATCCACTTCGCTCACCCGAGGACACGCGCCTTTTTCTGCGCAGCCGGCTTGGCACCTACCCCCATGAAGTGTTCTCCGGTCTGTTTCTCGATAACCGTCATAGGGTCATTCGCTATCAGGAGTTGTTTCGAGGAACAATTGATGGTGCCGCGGTCTACCCACGGGAGGTCGTCAGACAGGCCCTGGAGTTCAACGCGGCAGCCGTTATTTTTGCCCACAATCATCCTTCGGGCGTCGCGGAACCGAGTCAGTCCGACATCTCCCTTACCAGAAGACTGAAAGAGGCGCTGGGACTGGTGGACATCAGGGTTCTTGACCATATGGTTGTCGGCCATGGTGAGGTAATATCCCTTGCTGAAAGAGGTCTGATGTAGGCCCTTTCGGATTTCACCTGGAAACTGGTCGAATTCCCAACAATTTTTTGCGTTGGGGCGGCAGTTCTGGTATAAAAGCGTCCCTTTACTGGCGGCGTCTGGCGGGCAGCGTGCAATTTCAAGGCGCAGGTAGCGACCAGAGACGCAATTAAACGAATCAAATACGCATTTTCAGGACCAAAGCTCAGGTCGGAGGCAAGTATGTCCAGAGTCTGTCAGGTTACCGGTAAGCGACCGGTCACCGGTAACAACGTTTCTCACGCGATGAACCACTCACGTCGTCGTTTTCTGCCCAACCTGCAGAACCATCGCTTCTGGGTTGAATCAGAGAAGCGCTTCGTAAAGCTGCGCGTATCCACCAAGGGTATGCGTGTTATCGACAAAAAAGGCATTGACGCTGTGCTGGCCGATCTTCGTGCCCGCGGCGAGAAATTTTAAGGAGCCGCATCATGCGCGAGAAAATCAAGCTGGTTTCATCAGCAGGTACTGGTCATTTCTACACGACCAACAAGAACAAGCGTAACACGCCGGAAAAAATCGAGATCAAAAAGTACGATCCGGTTGTCCGCAAGCACGTTGCGTACAAGGAAGCGAAGATCAAGTAAGATCCTCGCCACCTGAAAAACCCGGCCACGGCCGGGTTTTTTTGTGCCCGCTGCCCCGATAACCGGCGTTGCTAGAATGTTTCCAGGTAACCCTGGGGCAACTTGATGTCCATGGCAATGGGCAGGTGATCCGACACCGGGTAGCTGACCACCTCCGACCGCCGTATCTCCAGGCTCGGGCTCACCAGGATATGATCCAGTGCCCGCTCCGGTCGCCAGCTTGGAAAACTGTGAGCCGTATCCGGCAGCGGTACCAGATTCGAGTGTTTCAGCGGCGTATTGCTGAGCAACTCTTCGGCGTGATTGTTGAGATCCCCCATCAGGACCACATGCTGATACTCGGCAATCAACTCCTGAATATAGGCCAGTTGACGCTGTTGGGCCGCCTTGCTCAGGGACAGATGCATCATCACCAGAACCAGAGGGTCTTCCTTGACGCCGTAGCGTGCAACGATGGCCCCCCGGCCGGGAATCAGCCCCGGCAGGCGGTGTTCCGTCACATCCAGTGGCTTAAAGCGGCTGAGCAGGCCGTTACTGTGCTGCGCCAGCTGTCCCAGGTTGCGATTGAGCTGCTGGTACCAGTATGGAATGCCTGACGCCTCGGCCAGATACTGCACCTGGTTTATGTAACCGCTTCGCAGGCTGCCCCCGTCACATTCCTGCAGCGCGATCACATCGTAGTTGCTGAGCAATGTGGCAATACGATCCAGGTTCTGGATCCGTTTGCCATGGGGAAGAAAGTGCTGCCAGCTGCGGGTGAAGTAGTGGCGATACGAGGACGTGTTGATGCCGACCTGAATATTGAACGTCAGCAGCCGGATATGGCGATGGGCTTCAAATTCCGGGACATGATCGTCACCAGAACTGGTCCCGCGGGGGCCATTCGCTGGCTTCAGAATTCCATGTAGCTGCTTGCGAATACGGTTATACATTATGATGGCAGCTCTGGCTGAGGGCGACCCCGGTCAGCGTTCGCTGACCGGGGCCAGAAATTACTCACCCTGACCGGCACGCTCCTGCTCGACCAGGTAATCAACCACTTCCAGTACCGCTTCATGTCCGCCAGCCATTGAGGCCGTGACCCGATACTTACCATTAACAATCATAGTCGGTGTGCCGGTCACGCGCGCGCCGCGGATTTTGGCCTGTGCCTGCTGCATTTTGGCATTTACACCGAAGCTATTGTAATTATTGAGGAATTCCTCACCGTCCACGCCATGATCTTCCACGAAGTCGGCCAGAGCCTCACCCGAATTCAACGGGCGGCGCTCGCCAGCCAATGCCTCAAACAGCGCATCGTGAACCTTGTCCAGCTCGCCCATTGCCTGCAAGGCATAGAATGCCTTGGCATGTGGCTCCCAGGAACTGCCCAGGGCGGCAGGTATATTTACGTAATTAACATATTCCGGGGCGTTTTCAACCCAGTTTTCGATCAGGGGCTTGAATGTATAGCAATGGGGGCAGCCGTACCAGAACACTTCAGCGACCTCTACACCACTTTCACTCGCTGTCCTCACCGGGGTATCCAGCACCTGGTAGTGCTTGCCCTCTTCCCAGGTGGCAGCGCTGGCCTGGACCATGAAAGACATGGCCAGAATGGATAATGCGGCGTTCCGGATTATTCCGATCATTCATTATCTCCGGTTATCAAGTTGGACGATTTGGAAGGATTATGACTCACCAGACCTGAAAAGTTCCACCAGACTGGGATTAAAGAGCAGCAACCAACAAAAAACCCCGCAAAAGCGGGGTTTTTGAAGGCGCTGTAACCGGTCAGTTAAGACCTGAAACGTAGCTTGCCACCGCTTCGATCTCGGCATCGGTCAGCTTGGCGGCAACGTCCATCATTATAGAGGCGTTCTGGCCAGCTGCACGCTCGCCATCACGGTAGGCCTTGAGCTGCTTCGCAACGTAATCGGCAGTCTGGCCGCTGAGCCTGGGATAGCCTGCAGGCTCGTTACCGATGCCCCGTGGATTGTGGCAGCCGGCACAGGCGGGAACACCAGAGGCCATGTTGCCGCCCCGGTAAAGTGCCTGCCCTTCATCAACCAGGTCCGGATCAGCCTGAGCAACCGTGATGTCCTGCTCATTGAAATAGGCTGCAAGATCGCGAAGATCCTGATCGGACATGTTATCCAGCAGGCCAGTCATCTCTGCAATTTCGCGATCCTTGTCCTTGATCAGAACCAACTGCTGGTACAGATATTTTTCCCCGATACCGGAAAGCTTGGGGTAAACAGCCATCACCGGCTTTGCTCCACCCTCGCCATGACAGCCTGCACACACTGCTGCATTTGCTTCGCCTGCTTCAGGATCTCCTGCCCCGTGAGCCATCGCTGTGAGGCCAACACCGAGAACAACTCCTGCGATCAGTTTTTTCATGCTCGCTCCGCTTCTCTCATCCAAAAGTTTTCTTCGTTATGCAGCCGGCAGGCACGGGCCCGAAAGGCACAAACCGGGGCTGATGAGCAGCAACGTTCAGCGTGCTGCCCGGAATTGGTGTAGCATTATACATTAATCCCTGATAACTGAAATCCAATAGGAATACCAACACCCGTGTCACCTGATCTGACTCAAAAAAGCATCTCTTTCAACAGTGCCCGATTTCTGACCAGCGCCTCCCGCCTGGAGGAATGCCCTCCGGACCACGGCGCGGAAGTGGCCTTTGCAGGGCGTTCCAACGCGGGCAAGTCCAGCGCCATTAATTGCATCACCACCAATGGCAAGTTGGCGCGTACCAGTAAAACCCCGGGGCGCACCCGTCTGATCAACTTCTTTTCCCTCAACCGGGAAAACTGTCGCCTGGTGGACTTGCCCGGGTATGGCTACGCCAAGGTATCAAGGGACATGAAAGACGACTGGCAGAAACACCTTGGGCACTACCTGAATGACCGACGCTGTCTGCGCGGGCTGGTTCTGGTCATGGACATACGCCACCCGTTGACGGATTTCGACCAAATGATGGTGGAATGGTGTGAACATAACAAGCTTCCTCTGATGATTCTTGCCACCAAGGCTGACAAACTGAAATTCGGCCAGGCCAAGACGGCGATGATGGGCATCGCCAAAAAGCTTGAAGCGTTTCAATGCCTGGAACATCTGGTCATGTTCTCGGCAACGTCAAAGCGGGGGGTTGAGGAGTGTCGTGAGGCGCTGACTGCCTGGCTGGAAACTGACGGCTAAAGCGTGCCTCCACGCTCTATCCGGTAACCCAGGTCGATACGCTGCTGGGTGATCCCGGCACCACCCAGGCGAGCAAGCAACTCTTCGGCGGCTCTCTGGCCCACCGCTTCCCGTGGAGTGATCACGCTTGCCAGTGGCGGCACCATGACACGGCCAACGTCATGGCCATGAAAGCCGGCGATCGCGATCCGCTCCGGCACGGGAATACCCCGGCGCTGGCACTCGAAAAACGCACCGATGGCAACGTCGTCGTTGGTGCAGAAGATACCGTCGGTTTCGGGGTTCTCCTCCAGTATTCTCGCCATCAGGGTGGCGCCGACACTGAAAGACGACCGCTGTTCGCTGCGCAGGGTTACCGGTGTTAGTCCCTCCTCTTCCATAGCCTGACTGTACCCTTCCTGTCGCTGAAGGGTACGGGCATCCAGCCGCACCGCCAGATAGACCACTCGCCTTCGCCCGAGCCGGATCATTTCCCGCACCATATCCCGGGCGGCGCTGACGTTGTCGAACCCGACAGCCTGCTCGAACGGCGTCGAATGCGTGTCCATGATTTCCACCGTAGGCACCCCGGCGGTCTGCAGCATCCGCAGCGTACGCTCGGTGTGCTGGCTTTCAGAGAGAATCACACCGTCCACGTTGTATGACAACAGGGAAGACAGGCTGCGTTCCTCAATCTCGGGGCTGTACCCGTAGTGGGACAGCATCAGGTGATAACCGGCAGGCTCGGTGACCGATTCCACGCCCTTGATAACATCCGCAAACACCTGGTTGGTCAGTGACGGAAGCAGGACACCGATGGCATGGCTGGTAGACCTGGAAAGCAGGTCCGGCGCGCGGTTGGGGATGTACCCCAGCACTTCCGCCTCGGCAAAGATTCGCTCCCGCATGGACTTGGAGACATTGTCCGCACCGCGCAGACAACGACTGACCGTCATCTTGGTGGCGCCCACCCGGTCGGCAATATCCTGCAATGTAGGGCGTTTATTCTTTACCATCTACTGCTCCCAAAATGGTCAAAGGTGCCTATCATACCCGAGCCGCGCCAGGCAGTGGCCAATCACCTGTTCCGGCGAGCCGGATACATCGACGACAACGGCATTTTCATCCGCGCCCGGCTCTTCCAATAGCTGAAACTGACTTTCCAGCATCGCACGGCCATTGAAGTAATGGTCCGTGCGCCTGGAATGCCGCGTCCAAATGGTTTCAAAATCCCCCTTGAGATAGACAAAGCAAGCTTGTGGGTTGCCATTCCGCAAGCGCTCGCGGTAGGCACGTTTAAGGGCCGAACAGGCCAGAACCAGCCCGCCCTCTTCCCTTCGCATCAGCTTCGCCAGGTCATCCAGCCAGCCAAGGCGGTCCGCATCGGTCAGCGGAATACCGGCCGCCATTTTTTCAACGTTGGCGCGACTGTGATAATCGTCCGCATCGTAGAACGGAACCCCCAGTTTTCTGGCCAGCAGGGTTCCGGTGAGGCTCTTGCCGCACCCGGACACACCCATTACAACTACTTTGGGCACCCTTGTTTCCGCCGTCTCACGCACATTTTTTACGTCACTCATGTCACTGCCACCATAGTGCCAACTGAGGGAAGGCGATCAGCAGACCCAGAGCAACCACCTGGAGGGCGATAAACGGCAACAGGGCACGGAAAATCTCGCCCAGGGAAATGTCTTTTGGCGTCACGGTCTTGAGATAGAAAGCGGCAGGGCCAAAAGGCGGCGAAAGGAAAGACACCTGCATGTTCATACAGAACACCACCCCGAACCAGATCGGACTGTAGCCCAGCTCCGTCACGATCGGTACGAAGATCGGCATGGTCAGCAGGGCAACCCCAACCCAGTCCAGGAACATGCCCAGGATCAGCAGTATCAACATCATGAACAGGATCGTGGTCAGGCCATGGCCACCACTGACAGCGAAGACCATGTCACGGACGAAATCGATACCGCCCATAAGGTTGTAGACGCCGACCAGCGCCGTTGCACCGATACCGATCCAGATGATCATACCGCACACCCGCAGTGTGCTGATGGTCGCCTTACGTACCATGGCAAGGGACAGCTCACCGCGAATCCAGGTACTGATGGCAATCCCCATCACACCCAGGGCGGAGGCTTCCGTTACCGACGCCACGCCACCATAGATACTGCCCAGCACCACAACCACCGACAACAGGGGAAACAGCAGCGCCTTGAAGAAGTTCGGCATCGGCGTTTCGGGCGCGTCCTGATCTGAAGGTAGCGGTGCCATCTTCGGGTTCAGCCAGACCCGGATCAACACATACCCCATATAGAGCAGCGCCAGTATCAGCGCAGGCAGGAAGGCACCCTTGAACAGGTCACCAATGGAGACGTTGGCGGTCAACCCGTAAATAATCAGCACGATACTGGGCGGCAGCATGGTGCCAAGTGCGCCGCCGGCACAGGTGGTGCCTATGGCCAGTTTACGGTCGTACCCCAGGCGCAGCATCTGCGGCAGTGCCAGGATACCCAGCAACACTGTTTCGCCACCAATGACACCGGACATGGAGGCCAGGATGACAGCTACGACCAGAGTCTGGACGGCTACGCCACCACGGAGTTTGCGCCCCAGGCGGGCCATGGCGTCGAACAGGTCTTTGGCGATACCGGAATGATCCAGCAGCGACGCCATCAAAACGAACATGGGCACGGCCAGGAACACATAGTTGCCGATAAAGCTGTAAAGGCGACTGCTGACAATGGGCAAGGCATCCGGACCGAACCAGCCCAGCGCGAAAACAAGGGCAACCAGGCCGGTGGCAAACGCCAGCTGCATACCGGTCAGCAGCAGGACAATCAGCATGACCAGCATCAACAGGCTGCCGTAGCCGATGCCCATGGAGGCAAGCTCAAACATTATTTATCTCCCTTGCCACGAAGATCGCGGATCAGGTGCAACACAAACTGGAGCGTCATGGTGGCCACTGCAACCAGGATGATCACCTTGAGCAGTGCGGGGAACGGCGGATTCCAGGCTGAGCCGGAGGTTTCCAGGCGAATGTCACCCCAGGGGGCCAGAACTGCGGCCTTCGTCATCGACCAACTGGCAAACAGCAGCATGCCGGAAAAGGCGAGGCCCAACAGGTGGTGTACCACCCGCAGCCAACGCTGGACACGGGGCGAAACCGCATCGTAAATCAGCACGATGCGAACGTGCCGATCAGTCGCCAGTGCATAAAGCCCGCCAATAATGAACAGGGTGGCACCTGCAAAGGTGACAGTTTCGTGCACCCAGAGTGTCGGAGCATCGAAAACGTAGCGCCGTATGATCTCGTAGAATGACACCAGCACGATCAACGCAAATACCAGGCTCAGTTTCTTGCCCAGCCAGACGATAGCCCTGTCCAGCCAGGTAAAGCCCACGTCGTCGTCCTTGTCAGGCAGGACAATCCCACGCTCGGGGCCAGCGCCCTGAGCGGGCTTATTTTCTTCAACAGACATAACGAACTCCTCGCTCCGGTTACCGGACAGGTACCCGGAGGCTGATATCGAGGGAAGCGGCTACTTGCTTAAAGGAGGCCCTGAGACTCAAGGTAGTCGGTCACCGACTGGTACACCTTCCCGGCATTGGGCGACTGTTCGGCGTAGGCTTTCCACTGATCGCGGGCGATAGCACGGAACTTACGGCGCTCCTCTGCGGACCAGTCGTGAATGGTGATGTCCGGATTGGCACGTGCTTCATTGACCGCCTCCCTGTCCGCCATTGCCAGCTGCGTGCTGATGTCCTGGGCGAAGTCCCGGGCAGAGACCGTCATAATAGACCGGATGTCCTCCGGCAGCTTTTTCCATTCCTTGAGATCCATGGCAATCTCGATGAGCGGCAGGGAATGGAACCCGGGATAGACCGGGTGGGCGGCGATGTCGTTGAGGCCTGCTTCGTGATTGGTGGAGAAGACTGTGTAATCAGCCGCATCAATCACGCCCTTGCTCAGAGCGGTGTACACCTCGGAACCCGGCAGGTTCACTGGTGAGGCGCCAGCTGCCGCAAATACCGACTGCACCAGCCCCTCTGGCGCGCGCATTTTCAACCCTTCGAGATCCTCCACGCCATTAAGTGGCTTCTTCGACACGAAGGATTCAAGGCCGGTACCACCGCCGCCGACAAACTTGACGCCGTACGGCTGATACAGCTCATTCATCAACTCATAGCCACCGCCATGGTTGATGTAATCAATGAGCTGGTCAGGACTGGACCAGGCACCGACCGTATTGCCGATCAGTCCGAATGCCGGGTCCTTGCCGGAAAAATAGCCGGTCACCGAGATATGACCGTCCAGAACGCCCATTTTCATGGCACCGAGGGTTTCGGTATGACTGACCACACTGCCCACGGGCAACAGGTCAATTTCGACGCGGCCACCGGTCATTGCTTCCACACGGTCGGCCCAGGCCTGTTGAATCTCGAAGTTTTTGACACCGGAAGGATCTGACGACTGAAACTTGAAGTTGTAATCAGCAGCAAAAGCATTGAAAGCCAGGGTGGCTGACAGCAAACCGGTTGCGAGCCTTGTCGGGAACATATTGGTATCTCCTGATTGTTTTTGTGCCGGCATATATTACCGGTAACATTTACGATTCTATTGGATTTAAAATGCGTTGACAAGGATGCGGTGAACAGCTTCTGCGCGGGATAAAGGCAATAAAAAACCGGCCTGCATGACAGGCCGGTAAAACGTCAGGGTTTGCGACGTGCTAAAACCTGAGAACTCACTCAGGTGACACCGTGAATGTCCGAATTCCCGATGTCGTAGTTATTGACACGTCAGTTGATCAAAAGTTCCCCAATTTCTGGCTCTTTCGGCAGGCTTCCAGTGAGGCCTCTGCAGACTCTGGCAACTGAGGACGGTATTTTTCCCGTAGTGCCATCACCCGATCCCGGTAATCAGCAGTCAGGTAAGGGATTTCAAGGGTCAGAACCTGATAGATCCCCTGTTTCAACTCGTTCAGAGTGAGGCTGGTGGACTCTTCAAGAGCGTGGGCGGTTTTCAGGAACGCCATCCAGTTGGTTATAACCAGCCATACATTCAAGGACATTGCAGAACGCAACTCGTCAGGCTGGGGCTGGATAATCCCCGCCTCGGCCAGTTTCTCGAAAATTCTGCTGATCGCCGCCAGACACCGGTTGGTGAATTCACGGTAGTCCTGGCGCAGGCGCCTGTCACTGTCGAGGAGGTATTCCAGATCACGATGGAAGAAGCGGTAACTCCAGAGTCCGTCAAACACTGATTCCAGGTAAAACGTCAGGTCCTCCAACGTAATAGGGCGGTTTTCCGGAATATCCAGATAGAAATCCACCAATTTTTCGTACTCCAGAAAAATCTCGTAAATGATGTCGGACTTGTTACGAAAGTGGTAGTACAGATTACCCGGGGAAATTGCCAGGTGAGCGGCGATATGGTTGGTGGTGATATTGCGCTCGCCCCTTTCGTTAAACAGTTCCAGGCTCGAAAGAAGAATCTTGTCTCGGGTTTTCATAGGCTCACAGTGGGTTGTTGTATGTGGGATGGCCCGATCCGCCATCCGGTCGCCTTGACTCACTAGAGTATATACTCTAATAATACCCGCAAGCGCAAATTGAATACATTTTCACCAATGTTATTCCCGGTACCGGCATGAGTCTGGAACCGCGAGGAGAGATCGATATGGTTGCCACCGTTGTCCAGCTGACAGAAAGCAAGAAGCAGATCCAACATACCCACCGGGTATTCGATGATCAGAAAAAGGCATTCCGCAACAACCCGATGCCATCCCTGACCGAGCGCCAGGAGAATTTGAAGCGCCTCAAGCGCGTGCTGATGACCAACCAGGACAAGTTGCTGGAGGCCATTGATCGGGATTTCAGCTGTCGCTCGAAGGACGAGTCGCTGATTGCTGAGGTGATGCCGTCCATCCAGGGCATCAACTACGCCCTGAAAAATCTTGAAAGCTGGATGAAGCCTTCCAAGCGCCACGTATCCGTCCTGTTCCAGCCGGCCAGCAACCGTGTTCACTACCAGCCCAAAGGCGTGGTAGGCGTAATTGTGCCCTGGAACTATCCGCTTTACCTGGCGGTTGGGCCGTTGGTGGCTTCGCTGGCTGCGGGCAACCGCACCATGATCAAAATGTCCGAGTTTACCCCCCACACCTCTGCCCTGTTCCGGGAGATTATCGAGTCCGCGTTCCCGGAGGATCTGGTGAGTGTGATTAACGGTGAGGCAGATGTGGCCGCGGACTTTTCCAGCCGGCCCTTCGACCACCTGCTGTTCACCGGTTCCACATCGGTGGGTAAGCTGGTAATGCGTGCAGCGGCCGAGAATCTGACGCCGGTAACGCTCGAACTGGGCGGCAAGTCGCCTGCTGTTGTGTCCCCGGATGTTCCCATGGAGGATGCTGCCCAGCGCATCGCCTTCGGCAAGGCTCTGAATGCGGGTCAGACCTGTGTGGCGCCAGACTATGTACTATGCCCGGCTGACCGGGTGCAGGCATTTGTGGATGAGTATCGCAACCAGTTTGCAAAGATGTACCCGAGCCTGCGGGACAATGATGATTACACGGCGATCATCAATGAACGCCAGTATGACCGGCTGCAGGGTTATCTTGAGGACGCCCGCAATAAGGGCGCGGAGCTGATTGAGATCAATCCGGCCCAGGAAAACCTGAAGGACGGCACCCGCAAGATGCCAATCACGCTGGCACTGAATACCACGCCGGATATGAAGATCATGCAGGACGAGATTTTCGGGCCGATTCTGCCGGTGGTCAGTTATGGCAAGCTGGATGAGGCGATTCACTACATCAATGACCGCCCGCGGCCGCTGGCGCTGTATTTCTTCGGCTATGACAAGTCAATGCAGACACATGTGGTCGAGAATACCCACTCGGGAGGTATGTGTATCAATGATGCACTGATGCATGTCGCCCAGGATGATCTGCCGTTTGGTGGCGTGGGGGATTCCGGCATGGGTCACTACCATGGCAAGGAAGGTTTCCTGACGTTCTCCCATCATCGGGCGATTTTCAGCAAACAGAAGTTCAACAGTGGCAAGTTTGTGTATGCGCCTCACGGTACGAGGGCGCACAAGATGGTATATAAGCTGTTTATTCGGTGATTGTTCCCAGCGCCTGATAGTTTCGGTGCTGGGAACCGGAGAGAACGACCGTCCGGGACACGCCGTGAATACGTCCATGTAGGCTCCTAAAACACATCCTTGTTTTTTAGGGTCCCGGACGGTCGTTCTCCCCGGTTCCTGCTGGCCTGGGGCTGGCTGTCCGAAAACAGAAAGACAATAAAAACAAGAGAGTCGATATGTCTGAAATCCACCCTCAATCCGTGCATATGGATATCCCCGCAACCACTATGGACCGCCGGAGTTTTCTTCGGGCGGGGCTTGGTGGTGCGATGTTTCTGGGTACCGTGAGTGTAACGGCAGGCCTGTCCGGGTGTGCGACTGCACCGGCGGGGCGGGACTATCCGATGCCGGAGGCGATGGACCGGAGCTATGAGTTCCGTTTTCTGACCCGTGACGACATTGTGCTGTTCGAGGCCCTGCTGCCAGCCATGGTCGGACCGGGGCTGTCCGGGGAGCCGGTTGTGCGGCGGCAGCAGGTTCAGGCCACCATTGAGCGTATCGATGCCGGCATTCACCAGTTCGGTCCGGCCAATCAGAAAGAGCTTCGCGGCCTGTTTGATCTGCTCAATTTCGGGCTGACCCGGGTAACCGTTGCGCGGGTGTGGTCCAGTTGGGAGAACGCCAGTACGGAAACGGCTCATGCATTTCTTGAGCGCTGGCGTACCAGTGGTATTGGCCTGTTCAACAACGGCTATATTGCGCTGACCAAGGTCAGTAACGTGGCGTTTTATGGCCATGAAGACCACTGGCACCTGTCCGGTTATCCCGGGCCTCCCGCATTTGCTGTGGACGCCCTGCCCCAGTTCAAAAACAACGCCTGAGCGGCCCACCTGCGTATCGGAGTATTGCAATGTCATTAACGGATCGTATCGCCCGTGGGCTCGAAGCTGGCTGGAAGGTCACCGACGGCGCCAGACTGACACAGAATCAGACCCACGAAGCGGATGTCGTGATCATCGGCACCGGCGCCGGTGGTGGCACCACAGCGGAAATACTGGCCAGGGCCGGGCTGTCGGTGATTCTTGTTGAGGAGGGTAGGCTCTATTACCAGAAAGACTTCAAGATGAACGAGCTTGACGCTTACGCCTCCCTTTACCAGGAAGGCATGAGCCGGGTGACCAGCGACGGCGCCATTGCCATTCTGCAAGGCCGTTGTGTGGGAGGTTCCACGACGGTGAACTGGACCTCGAGCTTCCGCACGCCGGAGCCGACCCTGAACCACTGGGCCAGCCGGTTCGGGCTGGACGGACTGAGCCCGGAGGCCATGAGACCCTGGTTCGATGGCCGCGAGCAGCGGCACAACATCGAACCCTGGCGCACCAACCCCAACGTCAACAACGACATCCTGCGCCAGGGCTGTGAGGCTCTGGGCTGGTCCTGGGAAGTCATTCCCCGCAACGTCAAAGGCTGCTGGAATCTGGGCTATTGTGGCGTGGGCTGCCCCACCAACGCCAAGCAGGGTGCCTTGACCACCACCATACCCGGCGCCCTGGACAACAACGCCCACCTGTTCCATGGCCTGAGGGCCGACAGGCTGGTAATGAAGCAGGACCGGATCGACCACCTGCAGGCCTCAGCCATGGCTGCCGACGGGGTATCACCCTCCGGTATCACCGTGGAACTGAAGGCAAAGCATTTCGTGGTTGCCGCCAGCGCCATCGGCTCACCGGGCCTGCTGCTGAGATCCGACATACCCGACCCCCACGACCGCATCGGCAAACGCACCTTTCTGCACCCCGTCAACGCGACGGTTGCGGAAATGCCGGACACCGTCGACCCTTACTACGGCGCACCCCAGTCGATCTACTCGGACGAATTCAACTTCTCCCGGGGCGTCGACGGGCCCGCCGGTTTCAAGCTGGAAGTACCACCCCTGCACCCGGCGATGTCTGCAGGTGTGGTCCCCGGCCACGGACAACAGCAGCTCAATGACCTGTCAAAACTGCCGCGGATGAACTCCGTTATCGCCCTGCTACGGGACGGGTTCCACCCCGACAGCGCCGGCGGCACCGTCAGCCTCCGCGACGACGGCAGCCCGGTACTGGACTACCCCGTCACCGACTACATCTGGCAGGGTGTGAAAGACGCCTTCTACAAAATGGCCGAAATCCAGTTCGCCGCCGGCGCCCGCAAAGTCCGCCTCATGCACCTGGATTCCCCCTGGTACAGCTCCTGGGCCGACGCCAGAGCCGGCATCGACAACCTGGCCATGAAACCGCACCGCGTCCGCCTGTTCACCGCCCACCAGATGGGCGGCTGCGGCATGGGCGGCAACCCGGAAGAATCCGTGGTCAACGGCTTCGGCGAACACCACCACGTCGCAAACCTCAGCATCCACGACGCCTCGATCTTCCCCACCAGCATAGGCGCCAACCCGCAGTTGTCGGTTTATGCCCTGGCGGCCAGAAACAGTACTCGGTTGGCCCAGAAGCTCAGCAGTTAGACTGAAGAGCGGCCAGCACATTGCCTGATGTGCCATGCGTGACGGCTTTCCAGGATTGTGTGAAGCCATGGATGGCTTCACTCAAGCGCACAGGGACGTGCTTGTAGCGTATCCTGGAAAGCCGTCATCGTATGGCACCGCCCCAAGGTTGCAGGCTTGAAGGAAGGCCCGAACATTTTGGTTCAAGAAGAAGGCTGCTATCCTGTCCGCTTCCGGTGAAAAGGAGCTCCGAATGCCAAAAGTCATCTACCCGGGTACATTTGACCCGATCACCAATGGCCACACCGACCTCATCGAACGCGCAGGCCGCCTCTTCGACGAAGTCGTCGTCGCCATCGCCTACAACCCCAAGAAATCCCCACTGCTGTCCCTGGAAGAACGCTGTGAGCTGGTCGCCCAGGCCACTGCACACTTGCCCAACGTCAGCGTTACCGGCTTCAGCAACCTGCTGGCAGACTTCGTACGGGACCAGGGAGCCACCGTCATTCTTCGCGGCCTCAGAGCCGTGTCCGACTTCGAATACGAATTCCAGCTAGCCGACATGAACCGTCGTCTGGCACCGGAAGTGGAAAGCGTGTTCCTGACACCGGCCAACCACCTCTCCTACATCTCCTCCACCCTGATCCGGGAAATCGCCTCACTGGGCGGGGATGTATCGGAATTTGTCGATCCGGCCGTAGAAGCCGCACTCAAGCAAAAATTCGGCAAGAAATAGCAGCGAGCAGGCATGCTGCCCATAGACGGGCAGCCCCCCACCAGAAGATCAGAACAGAGGCGGCAACGGAATCAGGTTGCCGTTGACATCCAGGGCAAGGTCTTCAAGGGTGCCCTGCACCCGCAGGCGGTCTCCCTCCTGCTCCACCATACCCTGCTTGATCAGCGGCGCCACCTGCATACCAAGCTCCGGATGCTGTTCCACCAGGGCCAACGGCATGCTCACCTCCAGATTGCCGGACAGCCGCTGCATGACCATCATCATCTGATCTCTCTCCTCGTCAGATAGCGACGGGTGCTGCACCATTATCTCACCATTCACTGGCCCATAAGGTGTCGCAAAAGACAGCTCTGGAAAACCAAACGAAAAACCTTCCGCTGCCAGGCCAAGCATGGCCTCATTAATGCGGCTCATGGACTCCATCTGCTGCTGCATCACGGCGCGGGAATCTCCCGCCTTACTGTTGAGAGCAGCAACCTGCATGTCCGTCAGGGCCGATGTCAGGTCATTCCAGCTCTCCACGTCCAGACCATTAAACACGAATGCCATGCGGTGGGGGCCGAAGCTCTCGTCGTCTGCCGTCATCTTCTCCAGGGTAACGACGGCTTCCGAATCGATACTCTTACCGTCATCACCAGTGGTAGTTTCACTTTTTATGGCGAACTGGTCGAAGCGGAGAGCAGGCTCATGCCGGGATGCCACCTCGAGGCGACTGAGCGACATGTCGCCGTTGCCAAGCCAGACTTCGCCGGTCAGGTGTTCAAGGGTCTGTTCAAGACGGAAGTCCTCAATGCTTATGCGCAGATCCGGCGCCCGGATCACGGCACCAGGCCATAGCATGAGAATATCCGCTTGGGAACCATTGCCACTGATGTCGGCGCGGGCGTAACTCTCTGACATATCGAAGGACTCCCCCGTCTCTTCGTCGATAAGGCTTACGGCAGGGACAGTGAACTCAAAAATAGCCGTACCCCAGAGCCGGGTTTCCAGCGTCAGTTTGGGCTTTTCATCCGGGAAAATCCTGTCCAGTTGGGAGCCAAGCTCACCGGGCGGGGAAAAATCCATCAGACTGCCGGTGACCCCGTGGCTCACCCTGGCCTGATAGTCGAATTCGTGTTCTTCCCCGGTCTCAGGGTCCTGGACAATGATGGTGCCGGAAAACTCGGCCCCCATGTAGCCCCGGTTGTAGTCCCGCGTTTCCAACTGAAATAGCGGCTGGGACTGGTTCACTTCCGTGGTCACACTCTGCCACTGCTGCTCGGTCACATAGCCCACGGCCCAGGGGGCGAATACACCAACCGCCAGTACTGCCGCACCGGCAACCATCCACTGTTTTTTCAACTGCATATTCTCCATGATAGCGCCCCACCGTCGGCACAACTGGCAAAAAGCGACGAGGAAACTATGATTTTCCAGTCAGGCGTTCAAGCAAGACCAGTTGCGAGGCGAAGCGCTCCTCACCCTCCGCCGGCTGATTCTGGATATAGCTGCCATCCGGCTGCAAGATCCAGGACTGGCAATTGTCAGCCAGGTAGGTATCCAGATCTTCACGCATACGCGCGATCAGGGCCGGGTCTTCAATTGGAAAGGCTGTTTCCACCCTGCTCAGCAGGTTGCGTTCCATGCCGTCAGCGCTGGAGCCATACACCTCCGGCCGACCGTTGTTGCCGAAATAGTAAACCCGCGTATGCTCCAGAAACCGCCCGATGATGGACCTTACCCGGATATTGTCCGACAGCCCGGGCACCTCGGGTCGCAAGCAACAGATACCACGGATGATCAGGTCAATTTTCACACCGGCCCGGGAGGCCCGGTAGAGAGCCTTGATCAGCTCACGCTCGGTCAGGGCGTTGAACTTGAGAATGATGCGCCCCTTGTCTCCCAGTTCCGCTTCTCTGTCCACAAGCCCCAGCAAACGGCTATGCAGGGTAAAAGGAGAGTGGAACAGCTTCTTGATCTTCAGTGCCTTGCCCATTCCCGTGAGCTGCTGGAACAGTTTGTTGACGTCGTCACCAATGGACTCATCACAGGTCATAAAACTGTAATCAGTGTACAGGCGAGCATTACCGGCGTGGTAATTACCCGTGCCCAGATGCACGTAGCGGCGCAGCTTTCCTTCCTCCCGCCGCACAATCAGGATCATCTTGGCGTGAGTCTTGTAGCCCACCACGCCATAAACCACGATAACCCCGGCCTCCTGCAGGCGGCTGGCCAATTCAAGGTTCTCCGCTTCGCTGAAACGGGCCCTCAGCTCAATGATGGCGGTGACCTCCTTGCCACGACGGGCCGCATCCATCAACGCTTCCACAATTTCCGAGTCGGCGCCGGTGCGGTAAAGTGTCTGGCGGATGGCCAGGACCTGGGGATCCTTGGCGGCCTGACGCAACAGATCAACCACCGGGCTGAAGTTTTCGTAGGGATGCAACAGCAGCAGCGGGCGCTTGCGAATGGCATCGAACATGGTCTCTTTCGTACGGATCTGGCGCGGGATTGAAGGCGAGAACCCCGAATAGGTCAGGTCCTGACGATCTACCAGTCCGCCTACCGCCATCAGACGGGTGAGGTTAACCGGACCATGCACCTGATACAGATCCCGATCAGTGAGCCCGAATTCACGGAGCAGGAAGTGGACCAGCTCCTCCGGGCAGTTATCCGCCACCTCCAGCCGCACACCATCACCAAAGCGCCGGCTTAGCAGTTCTCCACGCAGGGCCGATGCAAGGTCCTCGAGGTCGTCTTCCAGCTCGAGGTCGGCATTGCGGGTCAGACGGAACTGGTAGCAGCCCTTCACCTCCATCCCCGGGAACAGCTCGTCTGTATGGGCGTGAATCATTGACGACAGGAACACCAGGTTATCACCACCATTACAGACATCGTCCGGCAGGCGCACCAGTCGCGGCAACGAGCGCGGCGCTGGCACAATGGCCATGCCGGTTTCCCGACCAAAAGCGTCTTTGCCGTCCAGCTCGACAATGAAGTTCAGGCTTTTGTTCACCAGCCGTGGAAAAGGGTGTGACGGGTCAAGACCGATCGGGCTGACCACCGGCAGGATTTCCTCGTCGAAGTAGCGACGTACCCAGTCTGCCTGGGCCTGCGTCCACTCACGGCGCCGGACAAAGTGAATATTCTCCTGCTCCATCTCGGGAATCAGTACATTGTTAAGAATGTCGTACTGTTCCCGGATGTACTCGTGGGCCACCCGACTGATCTCACCCAGCACCTGCTCCGGCATCATGCCGTCAGAGCCCAGCGTTTCCCGTCCGTACTTGATCTGCTGTCGCAGGCCGGCCACACGGATCTCAAAAAACTCGTCCATGTTGCTGCTGAAAATGCAGCAGAACATCAACCGGTTGATCAGTGGATGCGTGGTATCCAGGGCCTGCTTGAGCACACGGTAGTTGAACTGCAGCTGACTCAACTCACGATTGAAATAGTTTTCCTGGGCTGCCACATCAACGTCGGTACCAGGCGCCGGTACTTCCACCGGAGCTGGCACATTCTGGGTATCGACAGCCTTCAGGTTGTTTGCGGATTCGGTACTCATTGCTTACTGCTTCCATTGTCAGGGTGCCGGTACAGCGCCCTGGTTGTGGCTATGGCCTGTCAGGTACTGCGGCTGCGCATCAGCCGCGCAGCCCTGACGGCAAAGTAGGTCAGGATGGCATCGGCGCCGGCGCGGCGCATGGCCATCAGGCTTTCCATCATCACCGCGTCGCCATCAAGCCAGCCATTCTCCGCGGCCGCCATATGCATGGCATATTCACCGCTGACCTGATAAACAAACGTGGGCACCTGCAGTTCCTGCTTGACCCGGTAGACGATATCCAGATAAGGCATGCCGGGCTTGATCATCACCATGTCAGCGCCTTCAGCAATATCCATGGCCACTTCCTGCAGGGCCTCATCGCTATTGGCCGGATCCATCTGGTAAGTCGCCTTGTTACCCTTACCCAGATTGCCAGCCGATCCGACCGCATCCCGAAAAGGCCCATAATAGCTGGATGCATACTTTGCAGAATAGGCCAGAATCCTCGTATTCACATACCCGGCGGACTCCAGGGCTTCCCGGATGGCGGACACACGGCCGTCCATCATGTCGGAAGGGGCCACAATATCAGCACCGGCATCCGCATGGGACAACGCCTGGTTCACCAGCGCTTCCACGGTCACATCGTTCAGGACGTAGCCGTCATTGTCGATGATACCGTCCTGGCCATGGGTGGTGAACGGATCCAGCGCCACATCTGTAATAACCCCCAGGTCCGGGCAGGCATCCTTGAGTGCCCGCACCGCCCGCTGCGCCAGGCCATCCGAGTCCCAGGCCCCTGAGCCGGACAGATTCTTGTGCTCCGCCGGTACAACAGGAAACAGTGCAACTGCCGGAATACCCAGATCCACCAGCTCCCTGGCCTGTTCAACCAGCAGATCAATGCTGAGACGCTCAACACCAGGCATGGAAGGCACCGGCTCCCGCTGGCCCTCACCTTCCAGCACGAACACTGGAAAAATCAGGTTATCGGCACTGAGCTGATTCTCCCGAACCAGCCTTCGGGAAAAACTGTCAACCCGGTTGCGACGCAGACGGGTAGCCGGGAAAACGCGGTTTGACATAAAGCTCACGGGGCACCTCCTGTGGGAATTGGGGCAGCGAACAGGACAGGATTCGTCCCACCGCCGTCAGCACCCCATCATACACGCCCGCAAGCAACGGGGGCAGGGCCTGCCGCTGATCCGGTGGTTCAGGCTACCACCACGAGATGACGACACTGTTACCGGATAGAGTCGAGGGCTTCCGCCCGCAGCTTTTCCGCACCCTCGAAATACTCATCCCTGAGCAGATCGATGGCGGCCTCACGCTCAGGCCCCACAAGCCCCAGATCTTCCAGCTCCGCCAGTTCCTGACTGTAGGCCTGCCACCTGTTTTCCCAGGCCCGCTGCTCGGCTTCCACTTTTTCCAGCTGCCGCGCGCCTTCTTCCCCAAAGCGTTTCTCACGCCAGGCCCGCAGCGCCTCTGGGTCATCAGCAAATTCTGAACGGGCCTGCTGGTAGTCACTGAACTTGCGTGTTTCCCGGCGCGCCTCGCGTACCGGCGCCGGCAATGCCTGCTCGGCACGCGCCAGCGACTGCTGCCGCTCCTCATCAGACAGGGAGGGGTCAGTTCTGATACGTAATTTCTCGACCTGGAACTGGTCCAGGGCTTCATCGTTGGCAAAAAAGGCATTGGCGGTCCGGGCATCCATCCAGGTACGTCGCAACGCACGGATTTCCTCCATGCGTCGCTGCATTTCCCCGGCATCAAGACTTACAGCATTGCCATAGGAAGCCTCCAGTTCGCCCAGCGCCAGCTTGTAATCCAGGTAGTCTCCCAGTATGGCCATAGCGTCAGAGCGAGCCGGCTCTTCAAGCTGCTCAAGCACTTGCTGTATGCGCGCAACCAGTTGGGGCAGCGTCTCTTCCCCCAAAGCAGCGAGATAATACTCGAACAGCTGTCGTAACTGCGGAGTGGGAACAAGGGAACCATGACTATCTGTTCTGGCCCAGCCATCAGGTGGGGTGGTTCCCGCCAGTGACGCCGGCAACCCCTCCGGTACCGCGACGCTGGCTTTTCCCACCAACGCTGAGGGTGCCTGCCCCACTTTTGCCAGGTCCTGCTCTGGCACCACCCCGACCGACGTGTGACTCGTGGCAGCGTCACCGGACGGTCCTGCCGGCTCATCACCCAGGAGGATAACCGTACCAGCAAAAACACCTGCCATGACAAGGAGGGCCACTGTTGCGTATCGAAGGATTCCTTTCATGAATAAAGCCTGTTTACGGGTCAAATGTGGCGCAAGTAACGGTCATGAGAGACAGAACGGGCTATCCTGCCTCAGGACAGCATAGAGGAATGCGGAACAGGACTGTGAGACCGGCGTCAAAACAACCGTAAAACGACGATGGCAGAAAGCCCGCAACCCCCGTAGGGGCTGCGGTCTGAAACCTCAGAGAGAGCGATTGTTGAAACCAACATCCACTTTACGGGAGGAATCCGAACAGAATGACGTATCAACTTCCTGAATTTTGCCACCCTGGCTCAGAAACGATTCGATATCCTGCTGAAGCTGGGCACGAATGCGCGCACGTCCGGCAATCGAATGCGTATCTTCACGATCATGTGTCCAGCTACCGGAATGCTCCAGATTGCTTTCGTCGAATTCACTCATGATTTTCTCCATCAACGAAAACAGCACAATGAGCGCACCAAGCCTGTTCAAGCGGGCCGCTCCATCTCGGCGGGTGAGCCTTCCATCCCGCCTTGGCGTCTTTATAATCCGCTTTCGGTTGCAACGCTATTTCCACACAACACCTTTTTTGTAATTTTTTGTAATCTCTTCCATGGCACTGTTTAAAAAGAAAAATATCAAGCAGACTGTGCATGCCAACTGATTGACACAAAGAATGAATAATGATTCACTGCTTATAAGGAACCCGCATGGCATACCGGGAAACAGAAAAAATGCGCAAACGCAAGGCAGAAGCCCGCGAGCGCATCATCCAATGTACCTATGAATGCGTGGCAGACAGCGGCTTCCGCAGCGCTCAGATAACCCGAATTGCAGCCAGTGCCGGCGTTGCTACGGGAACAATCTATCGGCACTTTGAGTCCAAAGAACACCTGTTTGCAGAGATCTTCAGAATCGCCACGCAGCGGGAAGTGGATAAGGTTGCCGAAGCACTCTGCACAGCCGGTAACGCAGTTATCCGGCTGGAGACAGCCCTTCGCCAGTTTGCAGACAGGGCCCTGAGAGGCCCGGTTATGGCCTGGTCACTGATCGCCGAGCCGGTGGACCCGAAGGTTGAAGAAGAACGCCTGAAGTTCCGGCGCGCTTATGCCCGGTTATTCGAACAGGCCATCCGTGAAGGAATCGGAGAGGGCAGCCTCCCGGACCAGGATGCCAGACAAAGCAGTACCTGCCTTGTAGGTGCTATTGCCGAAAGCCTGGTGGGGCCTCTGTCCCCTGCACAGGCAGGCACCGCAGAACAGGCGCAGACCAACGACCATGACCCGCTGGTCGACTCCATCATTTGCTTTTGCATGCAGGGGTTGACTGGCACCAGGAGGTAGACATGAACGCCCGCCAGCCCCTGCAACAGAACGCAGCTCAGCCCTCCGGTGACGACCGTTATCTGGCCGTAACCCACGAGGTTTTTAACCAGCCCCCGGCCCTGGAGGACTACAACCTGTTTGAACAGGACCGGGCCCTGCAGGAAGCGGTAAACCGGGAAGGCGCAACGGGGGCAACGGACGACCTCAAGCAGTTCGGCGCCCTGGCCGGCGCTGCGGAAACCATTGAACTGGGGTTCCGCGCCAACGAGAATAAACCGGCATTCAACACCCACGACCGTTTCGGTCACCGGATTGATCAGGTGGACTTCCACCCTGCCTACCACCAGCTCATGGCCACCGCCATGGAAAACGGCCTTCACAGCAGCCCCTGGGCCAACCCCGGAAAGGGCGCTCATGTTGCGAGGGCCGCCAAGTACTACATGCATTCCCAGGTGGAGGCAGCCCATTGCTGCCCCATTACCATGACCTTTGCTGCGGTCCCGTCGATCCGCAAACAGCCGGAACTGGCCGCCATCTGGGAAGACAAGATCCTCGCCAACAGTTACGACCCGCGCAACGTGCCGGACAGCGAAAAACAGTCCGTCACCATCGGTATGGCGATGACCGAAAAACAGGGAGGCAGTGACGTTCGGGCCAACACCACCCGCGCCTATGCGATTGGTGCCGAAGGCCCTGGCCAGGCCTACGAGCTCGTGGGCCACAAGTGGTTTGTGTCGGCCCCCATGTGCGACGCCTTCCTGGTACTGGCCCAGACCAAAAGCGGTCTTTCCTGCTTCCTGATGCCACGGTGGCGTCCGGACGGCAGCAAGAATCCCTGGCAGGTCCAGCGCCTGAAAAACAAGATGGGCAACATCGCCAACGCCTCCAGCGAAGCCGAACTGCGGGGAGCCCTGTCCTGGATGGTCGGCGAAGAGGGCCGTGGCGTACCCACCATCATTGAAATGGTCGCCATGACCCGGTTCGACTGCATGATCGGAAGCTCTGCCGGCATGCGACAGGCCCTGGCCCAGGCCAGCCACCACTGCCACCATCGCAGCGCCTTCGGCAACCGCCTCAGCGAACAGCCTCTGATGCAGAACGTACTGGCCGATCTCGCCCTGGAAAGCGAAGCCGCACTGGCCTATACCATGCGCATCGCCCGCTCCCTGGACAACCAGCACCTGGAACACGAACGTCTGCTGGCACGACTGGCCACCCCCGTGGGCAAATACTGGATCTGCAAGCGCACACCCAACCATGCCTACGAAGCCATGGAGTGCATCGGCGGCAGCGGCGTGATGGAAGACTGCATCATGCCTCGCCTACTGCGCGAGTCACCGGTCAACGCCATCTGGGAAGGCAGCGGCAACGTCCAGTGCCTGGACACCCTGCGCGCCCTGCACAAAGAACCGGACACCCTCGACGCCTTCTTCAGTGAAGCCGCCGAAGCCCGCGGCAGCGATGCCCGCTTCGACCGTTTCCTGGCGCAGCTGCAGAACGACTTCGCCGACATCAGCGACTTCGAATACCGCGCCCGCAACCTGGTGGACCGGCTGGCCCTGCTGATGCAGGCCTCCCTGCTGATCCGAAACTCCGACCCGGCGGTGGCCGACGCCTTCTGCGCGTCACGGCTGGAATACAACGGCGGCCTGAACTACGGCAACCTGCCCTCAGGCACCAACCCGGCGGCCATTATCAAACGGGCAACGCCTGTAGTAGGCTAGAGAAGAATCACCAGACGACACAAATCGGCTGGCGAAGCGGACTCCACCTGAAAGGTTCGCGAACCGGTGGGGGAGGCCTTTCCAAAACTGTGCGGAGCCATGGATGGCGGAGCCCAAGCGCCCCAGGGATGGGCCGAAGGAGCGTGTTTTGGAAAGGCCTCCCCCATCGGTTCCAGCACCAAAAGCCGGAAGCATAAAGATGTCTGAAGCACTGAGAAAACTCCTGAACCAGGGCACCCCCCAGCAGCCAGTCATCACCCCGCACGTGGGCATCCTGACCCTGCACTTCCAGCTCTACGCCTGCGAAGACCTCAAAGCCAAACGCAAAGCCTTCACCGCCATGAAAGCCGTCTGGGGCAAAGAACCCGACCTGGCCGTCGCCGAGACCGCCGACCAGGATGCCCTGGACTGCGCCACCTGGACCATCGCCGCCCTCGGTGAAAGTTCCCAGCAGATATCCCAGCGCCTGGACCAGGTCGAAAAAGCCATACAGGAACGCGTTGACGCTGCCATACTGGACGTACACCGGGAGATACTTTGACCCTCCCACCAGGCAGGGGCCATGCTGTAGCGTATGGTTTCACGACACCGTATACTACGCCCCCTCAGGGAGAACGGAACGCCCGGGACAGGCTTTGCGAATGACCACTGATAGTGTGTGGCACCTATGACCGGAAAGAAAAAATCCGCCCAGGCCTCAGTCGAGGCGATGTACCGTGTGTTCACTGTGCCCGAGGCACCTGAATCCACCCTGAGTCGGATTGACCAGAACATATCCCGTAACCTTGCCGGATTCCTCCAGGAACACATTGTTGCGGTCGAAAGGGATCTTTCCGAAGTCGAGAAAGACTTCTCGGACTATGCCATCCCCGAAAAGCCCATATTCGTATCAGAACAGGCCCAGTTCCTGCTCGACAAGCTGGTGGCAAATTCAGTACACACCGCCTCGCCAAGCTTTATCGGCCACATGACATCGGCACTGCCCTATTTCATGCTGCCGCTGTCCAAGATCATGATTGCCCTCAACCAGAACCTGGTCAAAACCGAAACCTCCAAGGCCTTCACCCCCATGGAGCGCCAGGTGCTGGGCATGATCCACCGGCTGGTCTACGAACAGGACGGCGCCTTCTACCGCAAGTGGATGCACGACCCCCGCCATGCCCTGGGTGCCATGTGTTCAGGCGGCACCGTCGCCAATCTGACGGCACTCTGGGTGGCGCGCAACAACGCTTTTCCCGCCGAGGGCAGCTTCCGCGGCATTCACCAGGAAGGTCTGTTCCGCGCCCTGCGTTACTACGGCTGCGAAGGCGCCGCCATACTGGTCTCCCGTCGTGGTCACTATTCTCTGCGCAAAGCCGCCGATGTGCTGGGCCTTGGCCGGGATTTCCTGGTGCCGGTCGACACCGATGACGACAATCGCATCAATACCGACGCACTCAGGGAGAAGTGCCTTGAACTGCATCGCCAGAAGATCCGGGTCATGGCCATTTGCGGCATCGCCGGCACCACCGAAACGGGTAACGTCGACCCACTGGACGCCATGGCAGACATTGCCCGGGAATTCGGCGCCCACTTCCACGTGGACGCGGCATGGGGCGGGCCAACACTGTTCTCCCGCACACACCGGCACCTGATGAGGGGCATCGAAAAGGCAGACTCGGTCACCTTCGATGCCCACAAGCAACTCTATGTACCCATGGGCGTGGGACTTGTGGTATTCCGGGATCCGAGCCTGGCAAGCGCTGTTGAGCATCACGCCCAGTACATCATCCGTAAGGGCTCCCGTGACCTGGGCAGCACCACACTGGAAGGCTCCAGGCCGGGTATGTCCATGCTGATCCAGTCAGGGCTGAGAATCCTTGCGCGGGAGGGGTACGAAATACTTATCGACCAGGGCATCGACAAGGCGAAAACCTTCGCGGAAATGATCAATGCAGAGCCGGATTTCGAACTGATCACCAGGCCCGAGCTCAACATTCTCACTTACCGTTATTGTCCGGAAAAGGTGCAGCAAGCACTCTCTGTGGCTGACTCCCTGCAGGTCGAACGGCTGAACACCTCCCTGAACCGAATCACCAAGTTTCTGCAGAAAACCCAGCGTGAACGGGGCAAGGCATTCGTCTCCCGGACGCGACTGGAGCCGGCACGCTACTTCAACTTCCCCTGCATCGTTTTCAGGGTAGTGTTGGCCAATCCGTTGACCACAAAAGAAATCCTGGCAGACATATTGAAAGAGCAGCGGGAACTATCAGCGGAAGAAGGGATTCAGGACGAAATCAAAATTCTGGATCAGATGGCAGATGCGGTACTGAAACTGCATCAGACTGGCGCTCAGCAGGCCTGAATCAGCTTGCTCTGTCAGAAACTGCCAGGGGTGGGGACACTTATTCACTCTTCCAAAATACGCGCGGCGGGCTGCACGGACTTGCCGTGAACGGGGCGGAACAGGCTTCAGAAACCGTGCGGAGCCATGGATGGCGGAGCCGAGCGTACAGGGACGTATTCACAGCGTGTTTCTGAAGCCTGTTCCGCCCCGTTCACCCACTCCGCTTTAACCAAAGCCAAATGACTCAGTAAAGCGCCTCTTCGTCATCGAGCACTTCGTCCAGAATCTCTAAAAACATATGGTCCGCCCGACTCCAGCTTTCCGGAATCCGGATCGTGGTGTTGGCACTGATTTCCCGGGCAATCAGCTCATTGGCATTGGGCTGGTTACGGTATTTGCGGGCGATTTCCACCGACTTCACGGCAATCGTCGGGTCGCTGAGAACCTTCTTGATAAACACCCTGAGCTCGTCAATGACTTTTGCCTGACGGCTTTCCTCTGCTGAACTCATGAATCAATCCCCGGACAGGTTGGCAATATTTTGGGAGGCAGACACCTCCCGTATCCCGAATAGTATGGGCCAAAAAGGCATCTGACAACCAGCGCAGGCAATCCCTTACAGCAACAGCCCCCTCAACGTGAAGAACAGGATTGCCGCCATGCAGGCGGACACCGGAACGGTGATAATCCAGGCGGCAACGATGCGGGTCAGATGGGAACGCTTGACCATCTCCTCGCGGTAGATCTTCTTCAGGCGCTTGCGCTCTTTCTTGGACAGGGGTACCTGCTTCTTTTTCTTGGCCTGCTGAAGCAGATTTTCCATTTCCTCGACAGAGGCGTTGCGGAAATCCTCCAGGAACGGCCGCAGGCGTTCGCGCTCGTCCTCTTCATGGCTGTCCATGATGTTGTGAAGCTGGGTGGCGTAGTTGGACTTCAGATATTCCCTCAGAAAACCCACACCAAACACACCACCAACAGCAATATGGGTAGAGCTCACCGGCAGGCCCAACTGTGACGCTATGATAACCGTCAGTGCCGCTGACAGGGCAATGCAGAAAGCCCGGGTCTTGTCCAGCTCAGTGATTTCGCTGCCAACCGTTTTGATCAGCCTTGGACCGAACAGCATCAAGCCCACTGCCAGCCCCAGCGCACCCACCAGCATGACCCACAGGGGGATGCTGGCCGCGGTTACCACGGCCCCCGCGGACAGTGCATCGTTAATAGCAGCCAGCGGACCAATGGCGTTGGCAACGTCGTTGGCACCGTGGGCAAAGCTGAGCAGCGCCGCAGCAAAGATCATGGGCCAGACGAAGAGATCGTTCACACCGGCGGAGCTGTTTTCCATGGTGGCAGCGCGTCGGCCAACCAGGGTTCTCATGGCGATAAAGACGACGATGGCCAGCACCAGACCAACCAGAGAGGCTCCCAGGAAATCGACACTGATAATCTTCTTGACGCCCTTGACCATCAGGTAAGTACCGAAAGCCCAGGCCATAATGGCCACGAGCCAGGGGACAAAAGTTCTCGCTGCAGAGACCACATTCTGTCGGTAAAGTACCGTTTTCTTGATGGCAAACAGGAACAGGGCCGCCAGCACGCCCCCCATTACCGGAGAGATCACCCAACTGGCGACAATCTTGCTCATCACGGCCCAGTCGGCAATACCCCAGCCGCCAGCAGCAATACCGGCACCCAGGACACCGCCAACAATGGAATGGGTTGTGGAAACCGGCGCACCCATCCAGGTAGCCAGGTTAAGCCACAGGGCACCAGCAAGCAGGGCCGCTGTCATCAGCCATACAAAGGTGCTCACATCCTCCAGGCGCTCAGCGGCAATGATGCCTCCCTTGATGGTGGACACCACGTCACCACCGGCGATGATGGCGCCGGCCGCCTCGAAAATGGCGGCAATAACAACCGCACCCCCCAGTGACAGGGCACCGGAACCCACGGCGGGGCCGACATTGTTCGCCACGTCGTTGGCACCGATATTGATGGCCATATAGCCACCAATCACTGCCGCTACCATTAACAGCATACTGTTGGGCATGCCGCTACTGATCTGTCCCACCGCAAGGAAGATACAAAGCAGAAATAGAAAGCTTATGCCTACGCGGTAGCGCTCGGTGGAGGGGCTGGTAAGGAGGGTATCAAGGAATCCGTTTTTGCCGGCCATAACACATCAGGTCTCGCAACAGGGGAACACGGGAAGCTCAAAGTCAGATTTTTCAACGCGGCAACTATAAAATTTTTGACATCGAAATGAAACAAAACCGTCATAATTGCGAATGCTTGACCGACTTCGCTTTACGAACCGCCATGTTTGACTAATCTGACGCATAGCTGTGCTGCCCAGGCACAACACCAACGAAAAGAGTGCCATGACCCGACTTCCGGACCCCAGCCAGAAAACCGCCGACGAGAGTGAGGAGGAACGCGTTTCCCGACTGCTGACCGGGCTCTCCGCCATGGCTATTCTCTTCCTGGTCGGCATTGGAGCCAAGGCCTGGTTCGTCGCCCACACCACCCATGCAGGAGCTCTCTGGTTCTTTGCGGCACTGGTGGCCATCAACATGCTCGTTTTCGCCCGGAACGGTAATCGCCAACAGCAGAAAGTGGGCATGATCGCCATCGTTGGGCTACTGTTCGGATACCTGATCATTACCGGTGGCGAGAGCAACACCGGCCCGCTCTGGTTTTATGTGTTCCCACCCCTGCTGTTCTATCTAACCGATCTCAAAACGGGAACAGCAGTACTGCTGTTCTGCTACCTGCTGGCGGCGGTGGTGTTCCAGTTTCCGGAATTGCCACTGGTAACCGCTGAATACACCACCGACTTCAAGATTCGCTTCTTCGCCACGCTGACCTTTGAATCCATTTTCTGTTTTGTTCTTGAAGCAAGCCGGCTGAAGGCCCGGAATGAGCTGATGAATCTGGCCCAGGCTCACGAACATGCCGCCCGGACCGATGACCTCACGGGACTCTCCAACCGCCGGGACATGCAACACCGTCTCGGCGAGGAGTATTCCCGCTACCAGCGTTCGGGCCATCACTTCTCCATTGCCCTGATAGATCTGGACCTGTTCAAGAGGATCAACGACGAATACGGCCATGACGCCGGAGATGAAGTTCTCAGGCGTTTCTCGGAACTCATGCAGGCGGTGATTCGCCAGACCGATATAGCAGCGCGCTGGGGAGGCGAGGAATTCCTGATCCTGCTGCCCGACACGTCCCTGCTTCAGGCGCTTACCCTTGCTGAGCGCCTTCGGTCTGAGGTGGCCAACACTGAGTTCATCTTTGCAGGACAGCGCCTGCCCGTAACCATCAGCGCCGGCATCTGTTCCATCGCCAAGGCCGGCTCGGTGGATGAGCTGCTGAAGCAGGCAGATATCCACCTCTACAACGCCAAGGAAGACGGTCGAGACCGTATCGCACCACGGGTACGTACCACCACCAAAGGACAGGCGTCTCCCAGGACCAGCGCTTGAGGCACAGCGCCCTACTCGCTATGATCGTCCCGCAATTCACTGAACAGGACGAGTTATGGCCACAATCCGGATTCTGGTTGGCAGTGTCTATGGAGGCGCCCTGCTGACAGCGCGTTCACTGAAGAAAAGCCTGGAACAGGACGGGCACCAGATCATCGTCCTGGAGAATCCGGAACTGGAGGACATTACAGGCAACAATGACCCGGTATTAATCTGCACGTCCACCACGGGCCAGGGCGAGATTCCGCCCAACCTGCTGCCGTTCTACCTGAGGCTCCGCGATGAACTTCCCCAGCAACCGGAACGACCTTTTGGCGTAATCGTACTGGGTGACAGCTCCTACGGGGACACGTTCTGCGGCGCCGGCGATCTGATGGAAGAAGCCTTTTATGAAACCTCGGCAAGAAAGGTCGGTGAGACTTTCCGGATTGACGCCCTGGAAACCACCGAACCGGAACTGGAAGCCGAGCCCTGGGTTCGTCAGTGGGTTGAGCATCTGACCGGTTGAAGCCATACTGAAATGGACAACCTAACAAGATTGGTATTACGTGCGCCATATTGCTCAGATTTTCGCCCTGACCGGCGTATTGATCATAATGGCTTTCGGAACCCAGGCAGGCCCGTCACAATCCGGGTTTGCAGAGCCGGACATGGACTACATCCGGGTGGCCCCTTCAGAAGAGTTGGATCTCAGGGAAGCGCTTGCTTCCGATAGTTGGCAGCCACTGGAAAGCGAAAGTCCGAACTTCGGCTACATCCGCGATACCGTGTGGCTCCGTATTCCTGCATCCGCCATATCGGCGATACCCGGCAACCGGCAGGTACTTGAAATCCGGTACCCGCAGCTTGACCGGATTACCTTCTATCTTCTTGAAGACGGCGTCGTCCGGCAGCGCACCCTGACCGGCGATCATTTCCCGTTTGAAGACCGCCCGATACAGCACCGCAACTTCCTGTTTGCCTACGACACCAATCCCGGCAGCCAATACCAGATACTATTGAAAGTGCAGAGCCAGGGGGCCATGCAGGTGCCCGTCCGGCTCTGGGAGCCCGCCGCCTTTTTTGAGTCTGCCTCGGTCGAGGATCAGATGCACGCCATTTACTACGGCATCCTGATCATGGTGATTTTTTTCAACCTGTTCGTTTTCCTTGCCCTACGCGAACGCATGTATCTGCTGTATGTGCTGTCCACCATGGGGTACCTGTTACTGATCGGCACCCTGAACGGCAGCACCTACCAGTTGCTGTGGCCGGGGCTTCCCTGGCTACACAACCAGGCGATGATGCTGACGGTACCGGGCGCACTCGTCTTCACCCTGCTTTTCTCACGTGCTTTCCTCAACCTGAAATCCACCAGCCCGAAAATGGACAGGCTGGTCTGGTACACAGTGCTCATCAACCTGGTGGTCGTCGTGGTCACGTTTGTTACTGACTACAGTATTGCCAGCCGACTCACCGTTGCCCTTGCCATACCCAGCTGTCTTCTGCTGACGGTGATCGGGCCCCTGCAGTGGATCCGGGGAAACCCCCAGGCCAGCTATTACACCATTGCATGGGGCTTACTGACACTGGGCAGCGCCGTCACTGCAGCCAACAAGTACGGGCTGATTCCCACCAATTTTGTTACCGCCTATGGCATGGAAATCGGCTCCGCACTTGAAGCCATTCTGCTGACCATTGCCCTTGCCGCCAGGCTTTATGAAGAGCGGGAAGACAAGGTGCGCGCGAGGGAAGCGGAAATTGCCGCCATGGCCGCAAGGCGATCTGCAGAACTGAGACTGATTGACCAGGCTCTTCACAATCCGCTGACCGGCTTGCCCAATCGGACCTGTCTGGAAATGATGATCAATGAACTGATCACCAGGGAACCCGACAAACGGTTTTCGATTTCCGTGATCCATCTCACCAATCTTCCAGCAATCACCAAAACCCTGGGACACCGCAACACCGACCTCCTGATTGAGCTGGCAGCCCGACGATTCAACAGTATCGTGGGGGACCTGCCCGGCATCTGTCCGGTTGAGACCACTGAACAACAATCGTTCTATCTCGCTTCTCTGGAATCGTCCACCTTTGGCTTCGTGGTCGAGGCCGACGTATTGGCCGAGGTCCCGCGCGCGATCATCCACGCCCTTGAGGAAATTCGCGAGCCTCTGGATTACCTGGGCATGCAGCTGCCGCTGGATCCCCGCACCGGCACCGCCATATACCCCGACCACGCCACTGAGGCCAACACATTGATCCGCAGGGCCTACATCGCCCAGGGGTCGGAAGATGCACGGGATCGAGGACTGGCTTACTACCAGTCATCGCGGGACTCCTACAGTGCTGACCGTCTGACGCTCGTTTCAGAGCTGAAGCACGCACTGAAAAACGACGAACTTGCTCTCTACCTGCAGCCGAAAATGTCGCTCAAGACCAGAGCAGTGGTGGGACTGGAGGCCCTGATACGCTGGCCGGATCGCAAAAGGCCCGTTTCCGCAGATGAGATCATCGCACTCGCAGAACAGACCGGACTGATCAAACCACTGACCCGCTGGGTACTGGAGCAGTCGCTGGCCGTGAGAAGCCGCCTGCTGGAAAGGGGACACATCCTCAACGTGTCGGTTAATATCTCACCCAACAACCTGCGGGAGCGTGACTTTCCCGTGTTCGTTCAACGCCTGATGAACAGTTACCATTCCCATCATGGGGCCATTACACTGGAGGTTACCGAAACCTCAATGATGCAGGACCCGGTCAATTCCCTGCGCGCACTCAGATCTCTGCACGCCACCGGTATTCCCCTGTCGATAGATGACTTTGGGTCCGGCTACTCATCGCTGTCGTATATCAAGCAACTGCCTGCCAGCGAAATCAAGATTGACCGCTCGCTGATAACCGACCTGGCCTCCGAGGTCGGTGACCAGGTGATTGTCAAAACCACCATCGACATGTGCCACAGCCTCGGCTACAGCGTTGTCGCCGAGGGTGTGGAAACGCAAGAAACACTGGAGCTGCTTGATGAGATGGGCTGCGATATGGTTCAGGGGTACTTTCTGACCCCACCCCTCCCTGTCGGGGAAATGACCTTGTGGCTCGACGAACAGGCACAGCAGGAGGAAAACCGGCAGCTGGGCTAGCGTCCAGACGGGTTACCAGTCAGTCAGCCGGGCGAGACACTAGCCCCGGTGGCGAATCAGTGCTTCCTGGGTTGTTGATGCCACAAGCCTTCCCTTCTGGTCGAAAAAGTTACCACGATTGAAGCCACGCCCGCCGGAGGCGCTGGGGCTGTCCTTGTCGTAGAGCAACCATTCATCCATTCGGAACTCGCGATGAAACCAGATGGAGTGATCCAGGCTCGCAACCTGCATCTTCTTGCTCATGAAGGTCACGCCATGGGGGTTCAGGGAGGTACCCAGGAATGAAAAATCGGAGGCGTAGGTCAGCAGGCACCGGTGCAGCACCGGGTCATCCGGCAGGTGGCCTTGTGTGCGGAACCAGCTCTGCTTGTAGGGTGGGCGGGGTTCGGGCTTCAGCGGATTGACCGGATTGACGGGCCGGATTTCAATGGGGCGATCCCGGGTCAGAATGCCCCGGAGATGCTCCGGCACATGAGGTGCCAGCAACTCACCATACTCTTGCTCGGATTTGAGACCCTCAGGGTCAGGTGCCGCTGGCATATCCAACTGATGCTCAAAGCCCTCCTCAGCAACCTGGAACGACATGGAACCGGTCAGGATTTCCTTTCCGTCCTGGCGGGCAATTACCCGACGCACGGAAAAACTGCCGCCATCCCGCACCCGCTGGACTTCGTAGTCTATTGGCATGCTCTGGTTGCCGGGACGCAGAAAATAGGTATGCAGCGAATGGGGCAGGCGCCCTTCGACTGTGCGGCTGGCAGCCATCAGCGCCTGACCCAGGACCTGGCCGCCAAACACATTGGGAAAGCCAAGATCTTCACTATCACCCTGAAAGTGATCATCACCAATCGGGGAAAGATCCAGCAGATCCACCAGCTTTCTGGTTACTTCAAGCATGCCAGCTCCTGTCAATTTCGTTAGCTCACGAATGAGTTTCTACCGCAAGCCGGGGATTTTCGCAATCCCGGTGCCGCCGATTAACTGTGAATGGGCGGCACTTCCTTTGACAGGGCCTGTTTTTCCACCGCATAACGACCGGTCAGTGCAAAACCCAGAACTTCGCCGGATGCACCCTTGAACAAAGCGCGGACATCCTGTCCCTCCGCCTCCACCTCCCAGTTGCCCCGGGCATCAGACGGTGGTGGACAGACAGCTGTCGGGCAGCAGGGGGTCTTGACCATCACCGGCATGGTGCCGTACTTCACTTCGGTGCGCTCACCCACCAGGGTTTTTGCCAGCGCACGGGCGGAGGCCATCAGGGGCAGGACATACAGCAACACATGGCCATCGACTTCCGCACAATCGCCCAGGGCATAGATGTCAGGCGCGGATGTTTCCAGCGCACGATTCACCACAATTCCCCGGTTGGTCGCAAGGCCGGCCGCAGCGGCGAGCTCTGTACGGGGGCGCAAACCCACTGCGGAAATCACCAGGTCAGCGTCCAGCTGTTCGCCATTGGCCAGGGTCAGGGTTACACCATTGCCCTTTGCGGCGATGTGTTCCACCACGGTCTCCAGGTGGAAACGGACACCCAGCCCCTCAAGACCACTTCGCACGGCCTCTGCAGCGGGCCGGGGCAACAGTCCCGGCATCAGGGTTTCGGAAGGGGCAACGACGTCCACCTCATAGTCACCATTGCGCAGGTCATTGGCAAACTCACAGCCAATCAGACCTGCCCCCATAATCGCCACCCGTTTTCTGCCCTGAAGAGCCTCGCGGAAAGCACGGTAATCCATCAGATCATTGATGGAGAAAACGTGCTCCTGTCCGTCTCCTTCAATGGACAGGCGGATAACGTCCGCACCCCAGGCCAGCACCAGCTTGCTGTAACCCAGCCGCTCATCCCCGAGGACCAGCTCATGCGCGTCCGGATCAATTCCAGTGACCGTGGTGTAGGTGCGCAGCTCCAGATTCAGCTGCTCCACCATGGCGTCCGGTGATGCCTGGGCCAGGCCGTCGGCTTCCTTGCCCTTGGTAAAACCGGTAGAGAGCATTGGCTTGGAATAGCTGAATCCATCGTCCGCCGTGATCATGATGATCGGCGTCTCATTGTCCTGCTTACGGATCTCTTTCGCCAGGGTATACCCCGACAACCCGGTTCCCACAATCACGATGGGCGCTGCTGTGCTCATTGCCTGCTCTCCGAATCAGTTATCCGTACCGGTGTTACTAGCCGATCTCGATCATCTCAAAGTCTTCCTTGCCCACGCCGCAGTCGGGGCACTCCCAGTCGTCAGGTACATCTTCCCAGGCTGTTCCCGGCTCGATACCGTCGTCCGGCCAGCCTTCTGCTTCATCATAGATAAATCCACACACAACACATTGCCACTTCTTCATGCCATTCCTCCAAACTCATCAGGGCGCGATAATAATTGTCAGACAATCGTGCACGCAAGTCTTTCTTCAATAATTCAGGCGCTGATCTAACGGAGCGACCATCATACCCATCACTGCAACATTGACCAATGCCAGTACCGACGGGGGATTGGCAGGTTTTGTGCCAATAGCCATAAATACCGACCCGCCCCGGCCCGAACGCCCCCTCCCTTCGGCGCCCCTCCTCCGGTATAATGCCCCGTTTTACAACAGGACCCGACCTTTATGACCGATACCGTCGCCGAACTGAACCAGGTCATGGCCGAAGCCGACTGCCTGGTGAGCGAACAGCAGGTGCAGGCCGCCGTTCAGTCCCTCGCGGACGATATCAGCGAGCGCCTGAAAGACACCAACCCTCTGCTGTTCTGCGTGATGAACGGTGGCCTGATTCTCACAGGGCAACTGTTGCCACGGCTGAAGTTCCCGGTCCAGGCGGAGTATCTTCATGCCACCCGCTATCGCCAGGAAACCACCGGCGGCATACTGGAATGGAAACTGCAACCGGAAGCCGACATGAATGGCCGTACTGTGCTTATTGTCGATGACATTCTCGACGAGGGCACAACGCTGTGCGCCATTGCAGACTACTGCCTCGCCCATGGCGCCCGCGAAGTATTGACGGCGGTGCTGGTGGACAAACAGCACGACCGCAAGGCAAGGCCGGGCCTGAAAGCAGACTTCACCGGCCTTGAAGTAGAGGACCGCTTCCTGTTTGGTTACGGCATGGACTACAAAGGCTACTGGCGCAACGCCCCGGGAATTTATGCCGTCAAGGGACTGTAATCCTGTCCGCATCCCCCCAACGGACTGGTACCGCTCTTTTTCAGCAGCCGGGTTGAGAAACCCGCTGGTCCACGGCCCTCTTGGCCACTGGCTGAAACTGGAGGGCTCACTGACCCGCGCACTCCAGCTCCAGTGCCGGGAAGTCTTCCGTGTGGACATCCTCCAGGAAGGCTTTGCCCGCCCCACCCTGGAAGAAGCCCGTACCCTCGACATTCCGCCACGCCAGAACGCCTGGATCCGCGAAGTCTGCCTGAACGGTGACAACACCCCCTGGGTGCTTGCACGCACCATCATCCCCCTGGCGACCCTGGCAGGAAGTGGCCGCCGCCTGCGAAACCTAGGCCGCAGGCCCCTTGGCGCCTACCTGTTCAGCAATCCCGAGTGGCAACGGGGCACATTCGAAACGGGCCTGTGCCATCGCAGTTGCAGCGCCCAGCCCCTGGCGGCACGTCGGTCCCGATTCTTCAGCGGAAACCGTTCTCTGCTTGTGGGCGAATACTTTCTGCCCACACTGATTACCTGACCCCAGGCCTTTAACCCCGGCGCCACCGCTGGCTATAATCCCCGGTCAGTTTCCCGAACTTCACCCGACACGGACCAAGCCCATGCCGTCCAACGCCCTACCTGAACACGTCCAGACCCGCCTTACCGATTACGCCCACCTGTTACGTCTGGACCGCCCGATTGGCAGCCTGCTGCTGCTATGGCCCACATACTGGGCGCTGTGGCTCGCTGCTGACGGTTTTCCCGATATCGGCAACTTTATCGTGTTCACACTGGGCGTTTTCCTCATGCGGGCTGCCGGCTGTGCCATCAACGATTTTGCCGACCGCAAGGTGGACCGCCATGTAAAGCGTACCAAAGACCGCCCGCTGACATCGGGCCGGATTGAGCCCTGGGAAGCCGTAGCCCTGTTCGCCGGAATCTGTCTGATCGCTTTTCTGATGGTGGTACTGTTTACCAACACTCTGACGCTCTACCTCTCTTTCGGCGGTGTGATACTCGCCTTTATCTATCCGTTCATGAAACGCTACACGCACCTGCCGCAGCTTTTCCTCGGGGCCGCCTTTTCCTGGGCCATCCCCATGGCCTGGGCTGCCGAGGCCGGCGAGGTTACCCGCATGGCCTGGTTACTGTTTACCGCCAACGTGCTATGGACGGTCGCCTACGACACGCTCTACGCCATGGTCGACCGCGACGATGACATCAGGATTGGCATCAAGTCCACGGCCATTCTTTTTGGCGACGCTGACCGGGCGGTTATTGCAATTCTCCAGGCACTGGTTGTACTGATCCTTATACTGGTGGGCCGTCAGGCCGACCTGGGTGCTTTTTACTACCTTGGGCTCGTTGCCATGGCCTGCCTGTTTGTTTTCCAGCAGCATCTGGCGCGGTACAGGGAGCGGGACGGTTGCTTCAAGGCATTTCTGAATAATAACTGGGCGGGCTTTGCGGTCTTCACCGGTTTGCTGATCGACCTGCTCACGCATTAATCCAACAAATCCGGACACAGGCTGATCCTGTCATATACTTGTAACACTACCCGGTTGTAATGAGGCAGCAACAATTCAAGGACTGACACAGGTTAATGCTCATGACTGGAAAAACTGTCCTGATCGTCGATGACGAGGCACCTATCCGCGAAATGATCGCCGTTGCCCTCGAAATGGCAGACTATGACTACCTCGAAGCAGCGGATGCACGGGAAGCGCATGCCCTGATCGTCGATAAACAGCCGGACCTCATTCTTCTCGACTGGATGCTGCCGGGTACCAGCGGTGTGGAACTGGCCAGACGCCTCAAAAAGGACGAGACCACCGCAGAAATCCCTATCATCATGCTCACCGCAAAAGTTGAAGAAGACAACAAGATCCAGGGTCTGGAAGTGGGCGCGGATGACTACATCACCAAGCCCTTCTCCCCCAGGGAACTGGTGGCCCGGCTCAAGGCGGTGCTACGCCGTACAACTCCACCCGGGGTGGAAACACCTATCGAGGTGGATGGCCTGACACTGGATCCGGTCGGTCACCGGGTGACCACCCGGACCGGAGAGCTGAACATCGGCCCTACCGAGTATCGGCTACTTCAGTTCTTCATGACACACCAGGAACGGGTCTATACTCGGTCTCAACTACTGGACCAGGTGTGGGGCGGGAATGTCTATGTTGAAGAAAGGACAGTCGACGTTCACATACGACGTTTGCGCAAAGCTCTTGGCGACCAATATGATCACCTGATCCAGACAGTACGTGGCACCGGCTACCGGTTTTCTACCAGGGCGGCGTAACCACAACCGGCACCCTCAACCCCCGGAAGGGCCCGGGAACGACTCAGGGGTAGCAGTAATGCAGCACAACTGGTCAAAGTATGTGCGGTGGATCGCCGCATTCCTGATTGCCTGTACGGCGATCGGGCTTTTCTTTGGCGAACCGGTTTACGGACTGACAGCGGGGCTTCTGGCCTACCTCTGGTGGACCCTTGCCCAGGCAAGGCGCCTTTACCAATGGCTGGGCAATCCCGGTAGCAACGATGAAGCCCCCCAGAGCGTCGGCCTTTGGGGCGACATTTTCGACGGACTCCATAAACTGCACCAGAACCACCTTCGGACCCAGGACAGGCTTCGTGCCCAGATCAACCGGGTCCAGGAATCGACCAATGCCATGCGTGACGGCGTCATCATGACTGACTCCCGAGGCGCCATGGAATGGTGGAATGGCTCAGCAGAACATTTGCTCGGTTTTCGCCGCAGCTCGGACCGGGGCCAGTTCATCCACAACCTGATCCGCCACCCGGCCTTCAAGGCCTACTTCGACTCCAGGGACTACCGCGAGCCTCTCGAGCTGAACTCGCCGGCGAGGCCCCATATTCATTTACAGATCCAGATCAGCCTGTTCGGCGATGACGACCGCCTGATTGTGGCCAAAGACGTTACCCGTCTCTACCAGCTGGAACAGATGAGACGTGACTTTGTTGGCAATGTCTCCCACGAAATGAGAACGCCGCTGACTGTCATCAGCGGCTATCTTGAAACCCTGGTGGATAACGCGGATGACCTGCCACCCAAGTGGCGCCGCGCCATAAACACCATGGCCCAGCAGTCCTCCCGCATGGAGGCACTGATTACGGACCTTATCCTGTTGTCAAAAATTGAAACCGGCGAACAGACCATCAGCGATGCGGTCACGGATGTCAGCGCCATGATCCACCAGATCTGCCACGACGCCAAAGCGCTCAGCGGTGACAAGGGCCACGAATTCAGCATCAACATCTCCGAACGCCATCTGCTCACCGGCGACGAGAGTCAGCTTCGAAGCGCGTTTTCCAACCTGATTTTCAATGCAGTGAAATACACCCCGGCGGGGGGGAAGATAACCGTTACCTGGAACACCGACCGCGAGGGCGCGCACCTTTCGGTGAAAGATACCGGGATCGGAATTGACCCGGTTCATATCCCACGACTCACGGAGCGTTTCTACCGCGCTGATCCGAGCCGACACAAGCAAACCGGCGGTACCGGACTGGGACTGGCGATCGTCAAACACGTGCTGCTGAATCATGATGGCCGGTTGGAAATACGCAGCCGTATAGGCGACGGCAGCGAATTCATCTGTCACTTTCCCCGGGAGCGGATCGCCGAAAGGCTTCCTGAAACCGCCTCGTGAGTATTGCTGATAACCCGAAAGTCAGCTGCCAGCACGGAAACGGGCAATAAAGCGGGAAAGGTCTTCCAGCTTATTCGGATCTTCGTCCACAAAACGGATAGTCACGCTGACAAAGTCCGTGTCCTGGCGCTTGTCCACCGCCTGTAACTGGTGAACATATCCATTTAACCGGGCAACCTGTCCTTCTGCCACCTCGATATCCACCACCGCCTGATCAAGGATGCCCGGAAACTGCTGGTCCCGCTTGGCGATCACCCGGACTTCCGTGAGAGTAATATCCTTGACGACGGACCGAAGGGTGCTGTCGGCAAAACGAACCGAGGCGACACTCAGTGTCGGCCGGCCTGCATTAGCGGACGTAGCGGATGATACGCCCGGACGGGCGGGCACCGGTGATGCTGGCTCCCGCTTCTGGGTGAGAAGTGTGGCGGATTCCCTGAATGCATCGGCGGGGCCGCCCATGGTCTTTCCACTGCGGTCCATGGCGTCTTTAAGCCGCCGGCCCATGACCTTGATAATCTTGTTGCTCAGCCCCTCGGGACTGAAGGGCTTGCCCAGGTACTCGGATACCCCGCCCTGGACCGCCTCAACCACATGATCCTTGTCACCACGACTGGTGATCATGATGAACGGCACTTTCTCGTACTGGGGCTGCTGCCGCATCCAGCGTAACAATTCCAGCCCGGACATCTCCGGCATTTCCCAGTCGCACAGAATCAGATCGAACACCGTGCGCGACATCAGCGACTGGGCCCTGCGCCCGTTCTGGGCATCGGTGGTTTCGATCACCGGGAAACGCTGACGCACTGTTCGTTTAACCAGATCCCTAACAAAACTGGCGTCATCCACCACCAGCGCCTTCAGCGTTGCCATGATTCGGACCTTTTCATTCAGAAATTTGTCATTTTCAGCCCCAAACTATAGAACAAGCTGTACGCCGGGAATAGCCGCGCTACAAAAAGACGACAGATGCATGGCAACAGGAAACCCCAGGTTAAAGAATTGTCACCGAAAGCGGTCAACAACGGTATTTAAGGACAGTAAAAACAGGCTACCATGAGCCTGAAACATCCACTCCAGACCGAGGTTCAGCGTGCCCACCATATTCACAGGGACTTATGCCGGCAAACGGACAATTCGCCATCTTTCACTTGCGGGACTGTTCGCACTGGGATCCATGCCCGGACTGTCCCACAGCGATGCGCTGGAAGAATTCCCCCAGTGTATTGAACGGCTGGAAAGCCAGGCGATTGGTGCCGGGGTATCGTCTCAGACCGCCAGGGAGGTACTGGCCAGCGCGGAATATCTGGAGCGGGTCATCGAGCTTGACCGACGCCAACCGGAATTCACCACCACGTTCGCCGACTACCTCAACCGCAGGGTCAACGACCAGCGGGTCAGCAAGGGGCGGGAGCTGCTGCAGCAACACGATGAACTGCTCGACCGTGTTACTCACGAAACCGGCGTTCCGGCCCCCTATCTGGTCGCCTTCTGGGGCCTGGAGACCAACTTTGGTGCCTACTTTGGCAAGATGCCGGTACCGAGCTCCCTCGCAACCCTGGCATGTGACCAGCGCCGTAGTGAGTTCTTCACCGAGCAGCTGATTGCGGCACTGCGGATCATTGACGAGGGCGCGATACCCGCCGAACAGATGGAAGGCTCATGGGCCGGTGCCATGGGGCATGTCCAGTTCATGCCCACTGTCTTCCTGCGCCATGCCGTGGATGGTGACGGCGACGGCAAACGGGACCTGTGGAACAGTTTACCGGACGCCATGATGTCTGCCGGTCACTTTCTCCAGGATCTGGGCTGGGACGAAGACTACCGCTGGGGCCGGGAGGTCTTGTTGCCAGACAACTTTGACTATGAACTGGCAGATGGTCGCAAGCTGACGCTGGAGGAGTGGCGGGAACTGGGTGTCACTGACGCCTTTGGCAACGCCCTGGCCAATGAGCCTATCAAGGCCTCTCTCGTGGTTCCCTCCGGCCATCGCGGACCGGCCTTTCTGGCCTACCGGAATTTCAACGTGATCATGGGCTGGAACCGCTCTGAGTTCTATGCCATTGCTGTAGGACACCTGGCAGACAGGATTGCTGGCGCCGGCAAACTTCAGAACCCGCCACCAGAAGATCTGCCGGCATTGTCCCGGGACAACATACTGGCTATTCAGAAGGCGCTGAACGAGGAGGGCTTCGACACGGGAACGCCCGACGGCATCATGGGCCCCAAAACCCGCGACGCCATCCGGAGCTATCAGTCGGCCAATAATCTGGTGGCCGATGGCTATCCGGGCGACGCGGTTCTCGAATCCCTTGGCATAACACTCTGAGGAGTGCCCTATACCGTGATCCAGAAATCGATTCCGCGCATAATAACTGTCGGACTCCACTGACAAGGCCTTACCCTCCATGGACTCGATTACCCAGGCCGCACTGGGCGCCTCGCTGGCTGGCGCCGTTGCCGGAAAAACCCTTGGTCGCTCGGCGCTGCTGATCGGTGCAGCGTTGGGCACGCTGCCGGATCTGGATGTGGTGATCGACTATGGCACCGCTGTGGCCAACTTTACCCAGCACCGGGGCTTCAGCCACTCCCTGTTCATCCTGTTTCCGCTGTCGCTTTTTCTGGCCTATGCCCTGCACCGATGGCGGCCGCTGCTGAGTTACCGGCGCTGGCTTGCAGTCACGGCCCTGATATTACTGACCCACCCCCTTCTGGATGCCTTTACCACCTACGGCACCCAGTTGTTCTGGCCTTTTGGCCCGCCGGTTGCCATCAACAGCATCTTTATTATCGATCCGCTTTATACGTTGCCGCTGCTCGCCGGGATACTGGCCTTCCTGCTCCGTGGACCGCAGACCAGAACCGTCACAGTCGGCCTGGCATTATCAACGCTGTATCTTGGCTGGAGCGTCACTGCCCAGCAGATCATATCAGACCGCGTCGAGCCGGCTCTGGCAAAGGAAAGTCTTCAGGAGGCCCCCAGGATGGTCCAGCCCATGCCCTTCAATACCCTGTTGTGGCGGGTCACCGTAATGGGTGAAAACCGGCGGGTGGAAATCGTCACCGGGTTTCTGGATGGAGACGGGCCGATCACCCTGGAAAACTTTCCCCGCGACCCCGAGCTGGCAAAAGCCGCAGCATCTCTCGAAGAGGGCCGCCGCCTGGAATGGTTTACGGATGGCTTCCTGCATTACGAAAGAGCCAACGGCAAGCTGACGGCCACCGATATCCGGCTCGGTATTCCCGGGGCGCATCCGTTTACCTTTGTTCTGGCCCGGGACAATGGCGAGGGGCTTGAGCCCGAGCCCAGTTCCCGCCTGGAGCGCCCGGTTGTTGCCGGTGAGTTGCTGGGCGTATTGTGGGACAGGATGACCGGCTCTGCCGAGGTTTTGTGCCTTGCCAGCCTGTCCCTGCCACCACCGGGAGAAGGCTGTACCTGACCATGCGTCTGGATTATTTCATAGCCAATGCCTCAGCCCTGTCACGCCGGGATGCAAAGAGGGCGATCAGTGCGGGCCTGGTGCAGGTAGACGGTCAGGTCTGCCGCAAGGCCGGCTCACCGGTAGCGCCCGAATCCGCAATAACTCTTGACGGGCAGCCCCTGGCGCTGCCGGGCGACCGCTACCTGATGCTGCACAAACCCGAAGGCGTCATCAGCGCCACCACGGACAGCCAGCAACCAACCGCCCTGGACCTGCTGCCTGCTGACGTAAGGCCGGGATTGCATATCGCCGGGCGCCTGGACGCAGACACCACCGGCCTGCTGCTTTTGACAACAGATGGCCAGTGGTCCCACAGAATCACTTCGCCCCGGGTGAATTGCCCCAAAACCTATCGTGCCACTCTCAGCGAGCCCATCAGTTCCGGGGCCATTGCCCTGCTCGAAAAGGGCGTGACACTCCGCAATGAGTCCAGGCCGACCTCTCCGGCAAGAGTGGAAAGGCTGGAGGACCGGCTGATCGACCTGACCATTTCGGAAGGGCGCTATCATCAGGTCCGACGGATGCTGGCTGCGGTGGGTAATCATGTGGAGGGTCTGCATCGATGGCGGATTGGCGCCGTCACCCTTGACCCGGATCTGTCCCCCGGGCAGTACCGTGAACTGACTGCCGCGGAAGTGGAGCGTCTGGCCTGATCAGGAGGTTCGCTCGAACCGCTGCGCCTTCAGGTTCTTGCGAACGGAGCCGACCTCGAAGACCTCTCCGTTCATGGCAATATAGACACCATGGGGTAACAGCCTGAGCGCGGCCCAGGCAAAGCCGATATTGAAAATCGCGTCACTGCGGCGCATACGGGCCGGCTGCATTGCTCCGGTGAGCACAATGGTCTTGCCGGTGACCGACAACAGTGATCTTCCGGTTTCCACCATGGTGTCTGTGCCGTGGGTGATGAGAACACGCTCGGCGGCACAACGGCTGACCGCGGCTCTGACCGCCTCACGGTCCTCATCTGTCATTTCCAGGCTGTCCTTGCGCATCAGGCCAGTGATGGAAAACCCATCGCGGATATTGGATTCCGCGAGCAGTTCTCCCATCAGGCTGTCCCCGACTTCAAACTCACTGTTGGCGTCAAAGTACACCTTGTCGATGGTACCGCCGGTTGTGAATACTTCGATCATTGCCCGTGAGTCCTGATAGGTTCGATGTCAGTTCACACTGACAGAGGTACTGTCGGAAGAGGCATAGGCTGCGTTCTTTTTGCGTTCGTACGCCTTCGCCGCAGCTGCGACACTGCCGCCAGCCCCGGTGGTCAGCCAGCGCTTTATCCGGCCCGCATCCCCCATGGGTGACCGGGTGCCCAGTGAGTCCAGCAGCACGGTGACCACGGGCCTGCCATCAATCTCGGCAAGCATGACCAGGCAGCGCCCCGCCTCAGAGAGGTAGCCGGTTTTGCTGACACCCACGCCCCAGCTGTCACGGTGAACAAGAGCATTGGTGTTTCCGAATGCAAGCCGGTAACGGGGCTGCCGGAAACGCCCTGTGAAGTATCGGGTGGTGGAGTATTCCCGAATCTGGGGGTATTCGCTTGCAGCCCTGACGAGGCGTACAAGATCTGCTGCTGTGGAACGATTCTCCGCGGACAGCCCCGTAGGATCCACAAATGTGGTATTTGTCATGCCCAGTTCACGGGCCTGGACATTCATTGCCTCGACAAAAGCGTTGTAGCCCCCGGGATGATGACGGGCCAGGGTGTAGGCCGCAAAGTTCTCCGATGACATCAATGCGATCCGCAGTACATCGGCCCGCCTCAGCTCGGATCTTACCCGAATACGGGTATAAGCATTGGCCGGGGCCGGAATATGGCGCTCCCTGAATTCAAGCCATTCCGTCAGCGGCTCTCCGGACTTCATGACCACCAGCGCTGTCATCAGTTTGGTAATTGAGGCTATAGGAACAGGACGGTCAGCATTCTTGTCATAGAGCAGCTCATCTGCGTCTGCGTAAGCCACGGCTGCGTTGACCGAAGCCAGTTGCAATTCTGTCCTGTTCAGCTCCGCCTTTTCTATCGCACTGGCGGAGGACACCTGCACAAACAAGAGCACCGTCCATGCCAGAAAACCAGCCGATCGGATCATTTTTTGAACCCTTTTTGTATTTACCCGCAAACGCTTGCCATACCAACTCAGGTTACAACTATACCAGCCAAAATGCCCGCTGACTCCCGCGCCCGGCGCGAAAAGCGTTACCGGTTTGTCAGTTAAACACATACCACCTCTCCGTCTCCGGGTTGGGCAGAACCGCGACTACCGTTTAAAACGGCAAATGCAAAACTTTTTAAAATCCCGTAAAATTACTTAAAAATCATATTGTTACATGATATTTCACTAAGTAATCAATTTGTAACAGACATGCTGGCAAGCAGGCAGGACGCAGACCGAATGGATTCCCACACAACGCCGTCAACGAAAACTCCTCTCCAGAAAATCGCCAGCCTGCGTGTGGTCAGGGCGTTCTGTCGATGGTTACCGGTGACCCTGATCCTGTTTGCCATTGCCTACGGATTAATACTCGCCTCCCTGTTGCCACACGCCCTCCATAGCCATGCCCTGGAAACCAGTCAGGAGCAGGTATGGAAAGTTCTGATCGCCGGCATCCTGGTATTCGCGTTGTTAATGAACCTTGCCGGGGGCAGCTATATCCTCCTGGTCGTCAGACCACAGGAACGCCGCAGGCGACGGAACGCTGACAAACAGGTCCGTCAGGAACAACAGGTACGATCACAGATCGAGCAGGACTACGACCGCCTGCTGAAAACCCACCGCGTCACTGGCAAGCCAAACCGGGCCATACTCGAGGAAACCCTGGACAGCATCGACACCAGCCAGAGCCCCTATACCCTTTGCATGATCCGGCTCAGCCGGTTCAACGAGATTGAACAGGCATTGGGGTATCGCGCAGCCGAGGAACTGCTCAAGAGTTACCTTCGCGGACTGAACAGTTATCTCAAACGTCGCACAGGCGATCGCCTGGTAAACATCAACGGCTATGGACTGGCCACGGTGGACACCGTCAACCACGCATTTGCACTGTATCGTGAAGACCGTAATGACCAGGCTTCTGATCTGCTTGATGAGATCCGCAGCTGGTTGGCCAATAACTTTCGTGAAGGCCGTTTTTCCTTCTCATGGGGGCCCTCACTGGGTATCGCCCACGCCCCTGAACACGGAGCAGATGCCGCCGGGATTCTCTCCTCAGCCGGCGTGGCGTCCCTGGACAAGGGGCAGCTACTCACCGTGTACGATCCGTCTATCGCCGAGAGGCAGTATCGCCAGCAGATTCTGATACTCGATGTGGAAGAGGGGCTTGCCAGCAACGCCATGTGGCTGGAATACCAGCCCAAGGTAAGTATCCGCGACTCGAAGGTCCGTTCTGTGGAGGCCCTCATCCGCTGGCATCACCCGGAGTTTGGCGCCGTGACCCCGGATCAGTGGATTCCGCTGGCCGAGCAGGTGGGCGTTATTCATCCGGTCTCACTGTGGGTCATCGAACGGGCCTGTAGCGAATTCCGCCACCTGGTTTCCCGCTATGGCAGCGGCCTGTCGGTGGCGGTCAATATCTCGGCTGTGGACCTGACCCATGCTGGTTTCGAGGACGAAATCGTCGACATCATTGCCCGCCATGGTATGCGGACAGAAGACCTGATCCTGGAGATTACGGAAACTGCCATGATGACCGATCCGGAGGCCTCCGGCAGGATCATCCACACCCTGAGCAGAAAGGGCTTCAGGATTGCGCTGGACGATTTCGGGACCGGTCACTCCTCACTGGGCACACTGGCCAGCTTTGACCTGGATGAACTAAAGATCGACCGCAGTTTCCTGAAAGACATCCTCGCCCATCCGACCCGACAACGCATCTTTCGCGCCGCCCTGGAACTGGGTGAGGCACTGGATGTGGACGTGGTGGTCGAGGGCGTGGAAGAACAGGCCGTGGCCTGCTGGTTGCAGCAGTTCCCGGGCCTCTATGGGCAGGGCTATTTCTGGGGCAGACCGGAACCGGCCCGCCCCTGAAACCGTTACGGCTTATCCGTAACCGCGCCTTCCGATGCAGAGCTTACCGTTCGCGCATATTTGGCCAGTACGCCCCGGGTAAACCTCGGAGCCGGCGCTGACCAAGCCTTGCGGCGACGCTCCATCTCTTCTCCAGGGACGTCCAGCTCAATTCTGTTGGCAACGGCATCGATAGTGATGGTGTCACCGTTTTCAACCAGCGCCAATGGCCCGCCTTCAGCGGCTTCCGGCGTAATATGGCCAACCACGAAACCATGGCTGCCACCAGAGAAACGCCCGTCAGTAATCAACGCCACATCGTTACCCAGGCCTTTACCCATGATGGCAGAGGTGGGTGTCAGCATCTCCCGCATTCCCGGGCCACCTTTGGGTCCCTCATACCGGATCACCAGCACATCCCCGGCCACAACGGTGCCGTCCATTATCCGCTCCTGGGCTTCTTCCTCGGAGTGGAAAACCCGGGCCTTGCCGGTAAAGTGGGTACCCTCCTTGCCGGTAATTTTGGCAACCGCCCCGGTAGGTGCCAGGTTACCGTAAAGAATACGCAGGTGACTGTCCGCCTTGATAGGATTATCAAAGGCATGAATGATGTCCTGATTTTCCGGATAGGGCGCCACGTCCCTCAGGTTCTCCGCCAGTGTCTGCCCGGTGACCGTCATGCAGTCGCCATGGAGCATGCCCTTGTCCAGCAGCATCTTCATCAGTGGCTGAATACCACCGATCGCCACCAGTTCTGACATCATGTAATGACCGCTGGGGCGCAGGTCCGCCAGCACGGGCACCCGCTTGCCGATTTCCACAAAATCATCCAGCGACAACTCGACTCCGACGGTACTGGCCATTCCCAGCAGGTGCAGCACAGCGTTGGTGGAACCGCCCAGGGCAATCACCACAGTGATGGCGTTCTCAAAGGCTTTCCGGGTCATGATATCGGAAGGCTTGATATCCCTCTCCAGCAGGTTGAGTACCGCCGCACCCGCTGCGCGACAGTCCGCCGCCTTGGTATCGGAAATGGCGTTCTGTGCAGAGCTGCCTGGCAGGCTCATCCCCATGGCCTCAATGGCCGAGGCCATGGTATTGGCAGTATACATGCCACCACAGGACCCCGGGCCGGGAATCGCGGTTTCCTCAATCTGCTTTACTTCAATCAGGTCCAGGTCACCCCGTGCATGGGCACCCACCGCCTCGAATACCGAGATAATATCAGTATGGTTCTTCCCCGGCATGATGGTGCCGCCGTAGACAAACACTGATGGCCGGTTCAACCGCGCCAGACCCATCATGCAGCCAGGCATATTCTTGTCGCAGCCACCAATGGCCACCAGGCCATCAAACCCCTCGCAAGCGGCCACAGTTTCGATGGAATCTGCGATGACCTCCCGGGATACCAGGGAATACTTCATGCCTTCAGTGCCGTTGGCAATGCCGTCAGACACAGTAATGGTATTGAATGTCAGGCTCTTGCCACCCGCTTCATCCGCGCCTGCGGCGGACTCTTCCGCCAGCTGGTTGATGTGCATGTTGCATGGAGTGAGATTACTCCAGGTGGAGGCAATGCCGATCTGGGGTTTGCGGAAATCCTCGTCTGTAAAACCCACTGCCCGTAACATGGCGCGGCTGGCAGACTTGCCCAGGCCATCCACCACCGGGGAGGAATAGCGGCGGCGCTTGTCTTCTGTCATCGCTTGGTTCTCCTGTTAACCGCCAGTAAACCCGGCGCTGTTGCTGTTGTTAGCATGAGATTGGCAGAAACGCCCCATGACAGCAACACACCCCTGTCTCCAGCACCCGCCCGGCCTGGCCCGAATGCTGGCTGAATGATATTGTGGGTGCTCCCGTATTCTGGTGAGGCTCTGTACCGGCCCACCCCCCTTAACCGGAGCTGTATCCCGTCCATGAGACTCGTCATTCGTTATTTTTTCCGCGGTCTTCGCCTGATCCTGACACCGTTCATGTTGCTCAGCGAAAAAATCAGTACCCCCAGAAGCATCAGCCGATCGCCCGAAGAGCAGGCCCGTGTGGACGCTGCCTGCAAAGACCTGGCGCTTTACCAGTTCAGCGCCTGCCCGTTCTGCATCAAGGTCCGCAAGGAAATGGCCCGGCTCGGGCTGAACATTGAAACCCGGGACGCCCAACACAACGATAGCCATCGTGCGGCGCTCGCAGAAGGCGGCGGCCGCATCAAGGTGCCCTGCCTGTTAATTAGTGGGGGCAAAGGTAATGAGCAGTGGCTTTACGAGTCCGAGGACATCAGATCCTGGCTCCGGCAACAGTTTGAGCCTGCCGGCACCTGACACCCTGTCAGCGCTCCGGTGAGCGATCAGTAAAAACAAGATGCAGATCCGACTGATCTGCATCAACGGACTTCCGGGCTTCGACTTCTATAATCGTTTCATCTATTGAAGCTACAGAGGCCAGTCATGTCATCCCCAACAAATCCGGAATCTGTCGAACAGCCTGTCTCCGATTACGAGCGCTGGCGGCGGGGCTATGGGGTCATCCAGCATTCCGAGACTACCTGCGAACAGGTTCGGAAGATGGCTGACGAACTGGTGGCCGCAGGGCTCCAGCCTGACACGGCAACGGTCTATGGCAAGCTGGCGAGCCTTGACCGACTGACCAGTGCTGGCCTCTGGCTGGTGGTGCATATGACCTACACCAGTCGCGTCGACACCAGCGGCACTCCTCTGTTGCCACGCGATTTCAAGGCCAACCCCGAAGGCCATACCGGCGGTGCGCTTAACATGGTACCTGCCTATGCCGCCTACCTGGCACTGAACAATCTGACCGGCCAGACCCGAAGCTGGTTGATGGGCCAGGGTCACTGCGTGGCCGCCATTGACGCAGTGAATGTACTGACCGGCAACCTGCATCCGGAACAGCAGAACCGTTACCAGGGCGAAGAAGGGCTTTCACGGCTGGTGTCCGATTTCTACAGTTACCGCCAGCAACCGGACGGCGGCATGGAGGCGCCCCTGGGCAGCCACGTTACGCCACACACCGCTGGCGGGATTATTGAGGGCGGCTACCTGGGTTTTGCGGAACTCCAGTATGCCCACATGCCACTACCCGGGGAGTCGCTCGTGGCTTTTCTGTCCGATGGCGCAGCGGAAGAACAGCGTGGTAGCGACTGGGTCCCACGGTGGTGGCGAGCCGGGGACTGCGGATCGGTACTGCCAATCATGATCGCCAACGGCCGGCGGATTGAGCAACGCACGGAACTGGGAACCCGTGAAGGGCTGGAACGATTCAGTGAACACCTGGCTCACTGCGGCTTCGAACCACTGCACTTTGACGGCCGCGACCCGGCAGCCTTCGTTTGCGCCCTGTTCAATATGGAACGGGTGATGGACAGTCATCAGCAGCAAGCACTGGATGTAGAGCTTTCCTACCCGGTGTCGATTCCCTATGGCATTGCAGAAACCACCAAGGGGTATGGATTCTATGGTTCCGGCAGCAATCAGGCCCACAACCTGCCACTGCCAGGCAACCCGAAAATCGACACCAGGGCCCGGGAACTGTTCCACCACCATGCCGGCCTGCTATGGGTACCACCAGACCAGCTTGCCGAAGCGGTCAGCCAGCTCAACCAGCACCAGCAACAGGATCGCCCGCTGGAACGGGACCATGCTCTGGCGATGCGCAACCCGCCAGAGCCGGTTATGCCCGAACTGCCACCATCGAGCGACTATGGCTCGCCAATGCTGGCAGTGGACGATTTCTTCAAGGCGCTGGTGGAGAAAAATCCGGCGCTGAGGGCCCGCGTGGGCAATCCGGATGAACTGGCCAGCAATCGCCTTGAGGGCGTGCTCAATACCCTCAGGCACCGGGTGAATTACCCGGAGAACGAGCAGGAGTCCGTTCACGGCCTGATCATCACGGCTCTCAATGAGGAGGCAGTGGTGTCCGCCTGTCTGGCCAACAAGGCGGGGATCAACCTGGTGGCCAGTTACGAGGCCTTCTGCGTGAAAATGCTGGGCGCCATCCGCCAGGAACTGATCTTTGCCCGTCAGCAGAAAGAAGTGGGCAGGCCCGCCCGCTGGCTCGGTTTCCCGATCATTGCCACCTCCCATACCTGGGAGAACGGCAAAAACCAGCAGTCCCATCAGGACACCACCTTCTGCGAAAGCCTGCTTGGGGAAATGAGCGATGTCAGCCGCGTCCTTTTTCCCGCCGACTACAACAGCACTCTCGAAGCATTGCCAGGTATCTACCTGGGGCGGGGGCAACTGGCCTGCATGGTGATACCAAAACGTGACCGGCCGGTGGTGTTTGACAGGAGCGAAGCACAGGCCCTGGCGAAAAAAGGAGCCCTGGTGGTGGATGAGGACACATCCCCCGGTGAGCCCGTCATGCTGATTGCCAACGGTGCCTACCAGCTGTCCGAAATGATCCGGGCCAGCGAGCGGCTACGGGAGACCGGCACGCCGTTCAGACTGGTGTATGTTCAGGAGCCCGGTCGCTTCCGCGAGCCCAGGGATGTGCTGGAGGCGGCGCAATGCGTTCGCGACCTGGAGCAGGAACGCTTGTTCCCCAGGAGGATCAAGCGTCGTGTTGCACTCACCCACATGCGCCCGGAAGTGTTCCGGGGCCATCTGGCGCCGTTGTTTCCGGAGCCTGCAAAATCGCGGGTACTGGGTTATATCAACCGCGGTGGCACCCTGAATGAAGCAGGGATGCTGTTTGCCAACCGCTGCTCCTGGGCCCATGCCCTGGCCGCCTGTGCGGACGTACTGGAAAGGCCACCCGGGGAGTGGCTATCCAGCGCAGAACTGGCTGCCATCGAGGGCCGTGGCGATGCAACCATCGTCACCCGGAGCCGGAACTGACGGGACTTCCGCGCCCCCTGCCCCATCGAGTCCTGAGCCAGGTTTCCAGCTCCAGCACCACCAGCACGACCACCCCTGCACTGGTCGCAAAAGCCAGTGCAGCCGGAGTGAGGGGTGCGCTGGAGAACGTCTGATGGAACAGCGGCAGGTACGTAAACAGCAACTGCAGCAGGATAACCGCGCCCACCGCCAGCAATACAATGGGCGTACCCAGAACGCCCCGTAGCGTAATGGAAGCGCTGTCAAGGTAACGCACGGCGAACAGGTAGAAAACCTCCATCGCCACCAGGGTGTTCACTGCCAGGGTGCGGGCAACAGCTTCATCATCAAACACGTGCATGGCCCAGTACCAGGCGGCAAAGATACCGGTCAGGAACAGCAGAGAAACGAAAGCCACACGCCAGACCACAAACCCCGCCAGCAGTGATTCATCCCGCAAGCGGGGAGGCCGCTTCATGACATCCGGTTCCGTGGGTTCAAACGCCAGGGTCATTGCCAGAATCACCGAACTTACCATGTTGACCCAGAGGATCTGCAGCGCTGAAATCGGCAACGCCAGTCCCAGCAAAAGGGCGGTGATCAGGCTGACGGATTCACCGCCATTAATCGGCAGCATGAATGCAATGGCCTTCTTGAGATTGGTGTAGACGGTGCGGCCCTCCCGCACCGCAGCAGCGATGCTGGCAAAATTGTCATCCAGCAGCACCACCGACGCAGCCTCACGGGCAGCCTCCGAGCCCTTGACACCCATTGCGATACCAACATCGGCCCGCTTGAGTGCGGGCGCGTCGTTCACCCCGTCCCCGGTCATTGCGACCACGCCATGTAGCGCCTGCAACGCCTCCACCAACCGCAACTTGTGCTCCGGGCTGGTGCGGGCAAAGATATCAACCTCACCTGCAACCTGCTTCAGTTCGTCCTCATCCAACTGATCGATGTCTCTACCGGTGATGACCCGGGCAGTATTCTTCAGCCCCAGCCGTGCACCAATGGCACTGGCCGTCATGGCATGATCACCGGTGATCATCTTTACCCGGATACCGGCGTCATGGCAGTCCTGAATCGCCTGGACAGCCTCCTGTCGCGGTGGATCAAGAAGCCCGACAAGTCCCAGCAATTCAAGGCCTTCCTCAACATCCTCCACTGCGAGAGTGTTCTGGGAAGGATCGGCTGGCCTGCGTGCCAATGCCAGTACCCGGAGGCCTTCAGAAGCCAGCTCGGAAACGGCATTGGTCCATGACTGCCGGTCCAGCGCCGCAGTATCCCCGCTGTCCGTCACCATGCGGGTAGACATTTCGAGTATCCGTTCGGGAGCACCCTTTACATAGATCACGCCATGGCGGTGGTGGTCGTGGTTGAGTGTCGCCATGAAGCGGTACTCGGCATCAAAGGGGATTTCGTCAGCCCGGGGCCATTGCCGGCCATCCGTTTCCGGATCAAACCCCGCCTTCTGGGCGAACACCTTCAGGGCCCCCTCCATCGGGTCACCGGCAACCCGTATCGTGCCCTCATGACGCTTCAGGTTGGCGTCGTTGCAAAGTGCTGCGGCCCTCCCCAGTTCATCCAGCAGTTTGCTACCGGCAGCTATGCCGCTACCGTCGCGGATATCTCCTTCCGGCTCATAACCTTCACCGCCTATATCCAGACGATTTCCGGCAACCACTGCAGCAGTAACCATCATTTCATTGCGTGTCAGGGTGCCGGTTTTGTCGGAACAGATAACCGAAACGGCCCCGAGCGTTTCAATCACCGGCATCCGTCGCACGACCGCATGGCGGGTCGCCATGCGTCTTACGCCAATGGCAAGTGTAATGGTCAGAATGGCCGGCAGCCCCTCGGGAATAGCCGCGACGGTCAGGCCCACCACCGCCATGAAAAGCTCGCGAACCGGAAGCCCGCTCAATACGAGCCCACCACCGAATATTGCCAGACCTGCAACAATGATGATCAGCGACAGGTAACGGGCAAAGCGGTCGATCTGCTCAAGCAACGGTGTTTTAAGAGTGGTGGTATCCTGCAACAGGCCGGAGATCCGCCCGATTTCAGTGCTCTGCCCTGTCCTGACCACCACGCCGCGCCCGGTGCCCGTCGCCACCATGGTGCCCGAAAACGCCATATTGAGCTGGTCGCCAAGAACCGCATCGGACGGCTGCGTACTGGTGGTTTTGTCCACCGGTTCGGATTCTCCGGTGAGTACGGCTTCTTCAATTTTCAGGTTATTGCAGCGTTCCAGCCGTATATCGGCGGGCACCCTGTCTCCCGGCTCCAGCACTACCGTATCACCGGGCACCAGTTCGGCGGCATCAATTTTCTGCTGGCCTCCCTGACGGATTACCAGGGCCTTGGGTGCCAACATATGTCGAATCGCCGACAGTGCCTGCTCGGCCTTGCCTTCCTGGATGAATCCCACCAGAGTCTGGATAACCACCACCGCGAGGATTACCGTCGTATCCACCCAGTGACCCAGCAAGGCAGTGATTGTCGCTGCGGTGATCAGTACGTAAATCAGGAAGTTCTTGAGCTGATTGCCAAGACGGGCCAGAGGCCCACGGCGGTGCGCTTCCGGCAGGCGATTGTGACCGTATTGCTCCAGCCTTTCGGCAACCTCGCTCGCCACCAGGGGGGCCGCGGCAGACAGGGCCAGCCGGGTTTCATCGATATCCATAGCGTGCCAATGCACGCCGTGGCCAGCTGATGATTCACCGGCGTTCGAAAGGAATGATTCAGAGGATAACATTGCCGGGCTCCCGAGCCAGGTACCTGCCGCTATTGAAACCGGACCACTGCCCGGAGGGATTGCTTCAGGTCAAGATTAGCCCGGATTGATCATGGCTGCCGACGCTTCGCTCAGGTCACCTCCACCAACGAACGGTTGCCGTCGCCAGGGAACATCTTCCGGGCCGCGTTGCGGGCGCTGACTACCTCGTAGTCCCGGTCCTTGACGGTGCTGACAAACCGCCAGTCGGCCCTCACCTCTTCTGGGGTGAAAGTCACCAGCATATAGCCCCGCTGATTCACATTGAGATACTCCAGATCGTCCACCAGGATCCTGATGGCAGCCTCAGCGTCGGGGACCGCCGCTTCCGGTAACTGCAGGTAATCCTCAAGCCCCGGGGAAGACACTCCCGCAGTGGCAAACTCCACACCGACCTGGTCGCCACTGGCTGTCCTGAGATTGCTTGCCCAGGCGTTGTGTGTATCGCCAGCCAGCACCACAAGGTTCTTCTGCAGTTGCCGTGCCGTCTCCAGAATGACCTCCCTTTCGACGTAATAACCATCCCAGGCATCAAGGTTGTATGGCAGTACCGTTTCGACCCGGGCAATCTCCGTTTCGCTCAGGGTGGGGTCACCAGCCAGATACCGGCCCTTGAGGTTCGCCAGTTCCGCAAATAGCGGCAATAGCACCTCGGGGTCCGGGTTGATGATGCCGGCCAGCAGTTCGGCCGGCAGGGTCATCCGGCCCATAAGCACCTGTTGGCCAAGTACCTGCCAGGTGGCTGTTGAGCCAGCCAGAGCGGTTTCCAGCCAGAGCCGCTGTTCCGCGCCCAGCATGGTGCGGTTGGAGTCGCCTACGTCGGCAGCGAACCTGGCCTCATCAATACCGTCCTGGGTCAGGTAATCCGTGTAGGCGAGCTGCTTGTCCCGGCCGATAATGCGGGTGTCCAGCATGTGCAGATCGACCAGGTCACCGAAACGAAAACTGCGGAAGATGGTTTCCTCGTTGCCCTGGGTTACCGGTCGGATCGGCATCCATTCGAAGTAAGCCCGCAATGCGTCGAGCTTGCGGTCGTTGAAGTCACCTTCCCCGTCGTCATGGTTTTCTGCGCCGTTTTTCCAGGTATCGTTGGCCACTTCGTGGTCGTCCCAGACCACTATGAACGGCACCTTGCGGTGCAATTCCCTCAGGTTGTCATCGCTGCGATAGATGGCATACCGGCGCCGATAGTCTTCCAGGCTGATCAGTTCCAGATTGTTGTTCCCGGGGAAGGTTCGGCCCATGGATTCAGCCTCGGCGGCACCATAGCTTCCCGGATCACTGCTGTACTCGTAGATGTAATCACCCAGATGCACCAGGGCATCCACATCATCCAGGGCAGCAATTTCACGATAGACATTGAAATAACCGGCGGGGTAATTGGAACAGGAAACCACAGCCAGCGTTACCTGGCTGACTGAACCTTCCGGCAGTGTCCGGGTAACACCGACAGGGGAGGAATTTCTGGCGGTCCGAAAGCGATAATAATAACGCTGGCCGGGCATCAGGCCACGAACGTCGACCTTGAGCGTATAATCATGGCTGGCTGAGGTGCGGGTACGTCCTGAATGGGTAAGATCGCGAAAACCGGAATCCGTGGCTACCTCCCAGGCAATATCCACATCGCGGCCGGATCTGTCGTTCGGGACAGCCCGGGTCCAGAGCACCACCCCATCCTGAAGCGGATCGCCACTGGCCACACCCTGGGAAAAGCTAATCTCCCGCTTGTCTTTGCTGTCGAGAACGCACCCGGCCAGCCCTGTCGAGATTACCACTGCACCCATGCCCATGGCGGATGCTTTCAGAAAGTCCCTTCGGCTCAGTCGTTTCATGCCTGTCCCTGCCCTGTTTACTGGTCAGGTAAAAGGTAGACCGGATTTGTAACAGGAGGATGACGAATGACGACATCTTCAGTAGCAAATCGCGACAGGCGTTAATACCCCTAGCCTTGGACAAACACCGGACCGAAACCGTAGTTCCAGAGGATAACGGAGCCAACACGGGTGGACACCAGAATCACCAGCGCCACCGTCAGCAGAGCGCCGGCATACATGACCGCCTGATCCTTGGGAATGCCCATGACGATCGGCAAACCGTCGTACATCAGCCAGGCACCGTAGCCGGCAGCCACCAGAAAAACGATGGCATTGAACCAGGGCACGGGGTAAAGCAGAGCGAACCCGGCCAGGAATAGCGGCGTACAGGAGTAGGCTGCCAGTGCAATGCCATTGGAAGGCACCACTTCCTCCCGCGCGCCGTAGGTCTTGGCCATCCAGTTAATTGCATACCCGAGGGCGAACACCCCCACGAGCATCGCCAGATAAGTGAGCACACTCATCTGAAAGGCACTGATTTCCGTCAATTTGATCAGCCGATCACTGCCCACGGTCCAGCCAAAGTGGGCCGTGGAGATATAGGCGCAGATAGGGGCAATGGCTGCCAGGACCAGTACGTAGGCAACGTAGAGTCTTCTGGGGGGGGCATGCTCCTTGCGGATTTCCGCCCACTCACTATCCGGATGGGTAAACAGGCCAAACGCGTGATTCAGGAGCATATCTCGACCCCCTTGGGTTGATATTGTTGTTCGCACGGATAATTACGCTCTGCAGGACTGAACAGATCAGCCCCTGCCTGTTCTTAACTATAGTCAAGAATTGCAGAAGGAAAAGCTGCAGGAGCATGAAATTCAGGTGGTTTCCGGCACCAGACGCTGTAGCTGGTCGAAGGTTGGAAGGGCATCGAACGCACCATAGTGCATGGCAGCAAATGCGCCACACCGGGCTGCGAATGCCAGCGCTGCCTCAAGGTTGCCCGGCTGCCCCAGCCACTCTCCAAAAGCCGAGTTGTCGCCGATGTGCCGGCCAAGCATGAACAGAAAACCGGCAACGAATGAATCACCAGCGGCGGTGGTATCTTTTGCCTCAATAACTGGCGGCTGCAGGGTAAGCGTCCCAGCGGGAGTGTAGGCAACTAGCGGCCCTGCTCCATCAGATACCAGCAGGAGGCGGACATTGTCAGCCTGCAGGTTATGGGGTAGCCGGGCATCGTCGCCAAACAGGGCTTCCAGCTCCTCCCGGCTGAATTTGACGATGTCCGCCATTTTGGCGGCCTTCAGAATGTGTCTTGCGGGCGCTTCACCATCCGGCCAGAGCGGGTGCCGATAGTTCACATCAAAACTGACCAGGCAGCCGTGTTGCCTGGCCCGCTGCATCAGCGAGAAGGTTGTCTCCCGGATGGCCGGCGCGGTCAGGGTGTTCGAGCAAAAATGCACAATCCCTGCGCGCTGCAGCGCTTCATCCGGGCACATGTCGGACTCATAGAGCATGTCCGCTGTTTCAGTCCTGTAAAAGGCAAACCTGCGCTCACCCTCAGGATCAAGGGTAACCAGTGCCAACGCCGTCATGGCCTCGGCGGCCTGACGGGTGAGCGAAACATCAACGCCGTGTTCGACCATTGCCCTTACGATGTCGCTACCGAATACATCCGCGCCCACCTGGCCGACAAAACCGGAGCGGCCGCCAAGTCTGGCTACGCCAACCGCCACATTGGCGGGTGCGCCGCCTGGCTGCGGAATATAGACCTGGCGCCCGGAAACCGATTCACCGCGCATATCAATCAGTGCCTCGCCAAAACAGAGCACGTCGGTCATGGACAGCTCTCCCGCACCAGTAAACAGGTTGGCAGCAAAACATTCCGGTCTTCCTTCTCTCCCAGAAATATCTGTGCGGCTGTGCGCCCTTTCTCCGCGCTTTGCTGGTACACGGTGGTCAGCGACGGGTGCAGGTTGGCCCCCTCCGGAATCCCGTCGAAGCCTACAATACGAACGTCGTCTGGCACCTTCAGTCCCATCTGCAAGGCGGCCTGAATAGCCGCCAGGGCAATCCGGTCACTCATGCACAGCATGAGATCCGGGCGAGGAGAACTGGTCAGCGCCTCGCGGGCAGCCTGGTAGGCGTCCTGATGGGTGTTGGTGGGCGTGGACCAGATCCTGTCCGAGGACACGTGATGGCCTGCCGCCTTCAGCGCATCCAGATAGCCGTGAAGCCTGCGCACGGAAATGGCACGGGTTTCGTTAAACAACTCCTGGTCACGGATGCGGCAAACCCGATCTGTATCCACCAGTCGCAGCCCCATGATGGCTACATTGACTGGCGGTTTTTTCAGAGCATGCTCGGCACTGCATCGTGCCCCCTCGTAGTTGTCGATATTGACCCAGGTGCATCCCTCAAGATCAAAATCCACGGCAACCATCTGCTTGCCGTGCTGTAACAGGCGCTCATAGGTGCGGCCCTTCTTCAGCCAGCCATAAACAATGAATCCATCCACCATGGCCTCCTGTACCCGGCTACGGTGCTCATCATCCTCCTGGCCGGATAACAGCAGCATGTTCATCTGCCGCTGGTCAAAAACCTCCGCCAGGCCATGGAGAAACTCGCTCGCCACCGGATCGGTCAGGCTGTAGGCCAGATTATCCGCCAGCATCACCCCGACGTTACCGGTTCGCCCGGTGCGAAGGCTGCGTGCGGCGGCATTGGGGCCGAGGTAGCCGTGGCGTTTGCACTCCTCCAGAATCCATCGACGTCGGGCATCGGAGAGCTGGTCCGGGCGGTTGAACGCGTTGGAAATGGTCGCCGTCGACACATTCAACTTTTCAGCCATCAGTTTAACGGTCAGTCGCCTTGGCCGGTTATCAGGGTTTGCTGTTTCCATTGTCTGCTGGCCTGTGTTTCAGTTACTTGCAGCTTGCTGCACCGAATCGTCTTCCCCTTGCGGCTGCACGCGCGGCAGGCTGTGTCCGTCGGCATCGAATACGTGGAGGCGTTCCGGGTCGGCGTCCAGGGCAACCCTCTGGCCGGCCCTGATCTGACAGGGAACCGATTCACGCACCACCACCAGATCGTCCATACCCGGCATTTCCAGGTATACATACGCCTCGTTGCCGAGATACTCCACATTCACCACTTCCAGTCCTGAGTCCGGTCCCGAAACCGACAGGCGGATGTGCTCAGGCCTCAGGCCGACGGTCATTGCGGCACCATCGGCCATGTGGGAAGCGTCCCGCTCCACCGTCACCGTCCCCATGCCACACACATCAACATCAACCGACCTACCCGGGTTCGTTGACTTTATCGAGGCGGGAATCAGGTTCATTTTCGGCGAACCGATGAATCCCGCCACGAACAGACTGGCAGGGGTTTCATACAGTTCATAGGGTGTGCCAACCTGCTCTATGTGGCCACCGTTCAGCACGACGATCTTGTCCGCCAGGGTCATGGCTTCAACCTGATCATGGGTCACATAGATCATGGTGGACTGTAGCCGGTCGTGCAGCTTCGCAATTTCCGTACGCATTTGCACACGCAGACTGGCGTCCAGGTTGGACAGTGGCTCGTCAAACAGCATGATTTGCGGTTCCCGGGCCATGGCCCGGCCAATTGCCACCCGCTGACGCTGGCCACCGGACAGTTCACGGGGTTTGCGTTGCAGCAGACTGGTCAGCTGGAGCACCTCCGCGGTCTTTTCCACCCATTCCCGGACCCTACCCTTGTTGGCCTTGTCCAGTTTCAGCCCGAAGGCAATGTTCTCGTATACCGACATATGCGGGTAGAGCGCATAGGACTGGAATACCATGCCCACGCCTCGCTCCTTCGGAGACAGGTCGGTCACCACCTTTCCTGCAATCTCGATGTCCCCTGCCGTGGGATCTTCCAGCCCGGCTATGAGCCGCAACAGCGTGGATTTACCACAGCCCGAAGGCCCCACAAAGACCACGAATTCACCGTCTTCGACCCGCAGGTTCACACTGGGGATAATTTCAATGTTGCCAAAGGTTTTATTGATGTTTTTCAGTTCCACACAAGCCATGGTGGAGACTCCTCTGTTGAGCCCGGTACAAGGACCGGGCCCGGATGTTTCATGTTTCCGCAAAAAATGCCTGATACGGGGGCAATACGAGTTCGTTGCCATTCAGATAGCCGTGAAAACCATGCCCCTCCAGCGGTTCGGAGATCGCGCAGGGTAACGGTAGCCTCAGTTCCTCACCGGTCAGGTTCAGTGCCACCAGCAGGGACTGCTCGCTGGTGTCGCGGCGCCAGCACAGGGCATCACCGTTATTATCCAGAACCGTTATGTCACCACGAACCAGCGCTGGTTGCCGCTGACGCCAGTGAATCAGCGTTCGCACCGCATTGAGGGTGGATTCCGGGTCCGCTTCCTGTCGACTGACCGCAAACTCCAGGTGGTCGCGATCCACCGGCAACCAGGGTTTACCTGACGTAAACCCACCCTTGGTTGACGGTTCCCACACCATCGGCGTGCGGCACCCGTCGCGGCCCCGGAATTCCGGCCAGAAGCTGATGCCATATGGATCCTGAAGCTCCTCGTAGGGCACCGACGCCTCGGGAAGACCCAGCTCCTCGCCCTGATACATGGACACGCTTCCCCGCAGGGTCAGCAACAGTGCCATCAGCACCCGCGGATAGAGACGCAGATCCTCACCGCCATCCGCCCAGCGGGAAACCACCCGCACCACATCGTGGTTGCTGAGAGCCCAGCACGGCCAGCCGTCTCCCAGACCTTCCTGATAGCGGCGCACCACATCACGCACATAGGCCGGGTCGTGCCGGTCAGACAGCAGATCGAAAGAGTAGGCCATGTGGAGGCGGTCATTGCCGGCGGTGTACTCGGCCATGCGCTCCAGGGGCTTGTCGTCACCAATCTCACCCACCAGCGTGGTTTCCGGATACTCGTCCATCAGCGCCCTCAGATCACTGAGAAACGCAATGTTTTCCGGCTGGCTCAGGTCGTTGACATGGCGCTGGTAGGTGTAGGGATTCATGCCCTGGGCCACAAAGGTCTTGTTCTCTCCCGCCGGTACCGCCGGGTTATCCGCCAGGCTCTGGTTATGGAAATAGAAGTTGACCGTATCCAGCCGGAAACCGTCCGCCCCCAGGTCCAGCCAGAAGCGCATATTATCCAGCTGTGCCTGGCGCACTTCCGGGTTATGGAAGTTGAGATCCGGCTGGCTGGCCAGGAAATTGTGCAGATAATACTGCCCCCGCCGGGTGTCCCAGGCCCAGGCGCTGCCCCCGAAGATCGACAGCCAGTTGTTGGGCGGCGTGCCATCCGGCTTCGGGTCGGCCCAGACAAACCAGTCCGCCTTGGGGTTATCCCGGCTGCGCCGGCTCTCCTCAAACCAGGGATGGGCGTCGGAAGTATGGCTGATAACCTGATCAATAATGACTTTCAGGTTCAGCCGATGGGCCTCGCTGACCAGTGCGCGAAAATCCTCCATGGTGCCAAAAAGCGGATCCACGCCCCGGTAGTCGGACACATCGTAGCCAAAATCCTTCATTGGCGAGGTAAAAAACGGCGACAGCCATATGGCATCCACCCCCAGCGAGGCCACATAAGGCAGCTTCGTGGTCGCCCCCTTGAGGTCGCCAATACCGTCCCCGTTGCTGTCCATGAAACTGCGGGGATAGATCTGGTAAATAATGCCACCCTTCCACCAGGGCTGTGACTGACTCATACAAAAACTCCTTGGTTAACCTTTGACTGCGCCAGCCGTCAGGCCAGACACAATTCGACGTTGGAAAATCAGTACCAGGACCACCAGGGGTACGGTGACAACCACCGATGCCGCCATTAGGTGCCCCCAGGGCAATTCGTGCTGGGAGCCACCGGTTATCAGGGCGATAGCCACCGGAACCGTGCGTTGGTCGTCTGTCAGCGTGAAGGTCAGCGCAAACAGGAACTCATTCCAGGCTGCGATAAATGCCAACAGACCGGTAGTGGCCATGGCCGGCCCCATCAGCGGTATGAACACCTTGAACAGGGTGACCACCGGCGACGCCCCATCCACAATGGCCGCCTCTTCCAGCTCCTTTGGCAGTTGCCGCATGAAGGTAGTCAACACCCATACCGTGAATGGCAGCGTGAAGATGGTGTAAGAGAACACCAGAGACAGGGGATCGTTATAGAGATCGAACGCCCAGATCACCTCGAAAAGGCCGGAAAGGACGGCAACCTGTGGAAACATGGATACACCCAGGACGATCATCAGCACCGTGCCCCTTCCGCGAAAATGAACCCGCCCCAGGGCATAGGCAGCTGTCAGGCCAAACAGCATGGCGATGGCCACTGCCGAAGTGGAAACCAGGATCGAGTTCCAGATGCTGGACACGAACGAGCTCTGCCCCAGGACCGCCTGGTAATTTTCCAGATTGAACGAAGTTATCCAGTAATCGATGCTGAACAGCTCCGAGCCGCTCTTGAACGACGTCACGATGGCGTAATAGAAGGGAAACACCGTGAACAGCATGATGGCGGCAAGCAGGAGCCCGAAGCCGGTTTTGGCTGCGATTTTCTTCAACAGTCTGCGGTTCATGCATCACCTCCGAACTGTTTGCGACCCAGATAGAGGTAGGAAATGGTCAGCAGGGCAATGATCAGGAACAGCACTGTCGAAGCCGCCGAGCCGTAACCCACGTCCTGGAATTCCACCAGTTGCTGACGGGCATAGACCGACATGGACATGGTGTCCTCGCTGTTGGAGGTGAGCACATAGATCACGTCGAACACCCGCAGCGCATCCAGCACCCGGAAGATGATCGCCACCATCAGCGCCGGGTAGATCAGTGGCAGGGTGACGCGGAAGAACACCCGCACCGGGTGGATACCATCCACCTTTGCTGCCTCGTAGCAGTCCGATGGCAGCATCTGCAGTGCCGCGAGTGTCAGCAGCGCCATAAAGGGCGTGGTCTTCCATACGTCCACCATGATCACCGCCCACATGGACAGATCCGAGTTGGCCGTCCAGTTCAACGGTTCGGCGATGACACCCAGGGTCATCAGCAAGTCATTGATAATCCCGAACTGGTCGTGCAGCATCCAGCCCCACATCTTTGCCGACACGATCGTGGGTATGGCCCAGGGGATCAATGTGGCAGCACGAATCAGGCCACGGCCCCGGAACTGGGCATTGAGGGTCAGGGCGATAATCAGCCCCAACACGGTCTCAGCTCCCACGGAAACCACCGTGAAGAACAGCGTATTCCAGACCGCGCGCCACCAGCTCGGGTCCGCCAGTACGCCATACCAGGCACCATTGTCGTATACCAGGTAGTTTTCGAACCCGATCATGCTGTAGGTGCTGATATCGGAGAAACTGGCGTCGGTGAAGCTGAACCAGATCGTGCGCATCAGGGGCCAGCCGGCGACCGCCGCCAGCACCACCAGCATGGGGATCAGGAACATCCAGGCCGCGAACAGGCGCTGACGATGCACTCTGTTATGCCGCCGGGCAGGGGGAACGGACCGGGCGAGTGACAGCTCGCCCGCATCCGTGTTTGCTGAGGTGACGGTTGGTTCAGCCATGACCATTACCAGCCGCGACGTCCGAGCCGCATCAGTTGAGCTTCAAGTTTGCTCAATGCCTGTTCCGGCGCTGCCTTGCCCGCAAGCACCTCATGGGTGGCATTGAAGAAGGCATTGCTGACCCGCCCATACTGGTCCCCGGTCGCGGAAGAGGGCCGCGGAACACCATTTTTGAAGGTTTCGAACAGTTCGCCAAAGAATGGAACCGCTGCCAGTACTTCTTCATCGCGATAAAGGTCCGGAATGGTGGGGTTGTAACTACCCTCGATGGCCCGGCGCTTCTGTTCTTCATAACTGGTCAGGAATCGCACCAGATCAGCGGCTTCGTCGACATTTTCGGAGTACTTCGAGACCGCCAGCTGCCAGCCACCCAGGGTGCCTGCGTGCTGGCCATTATCCCCGCCCTTGGGCAAGGCAACGACGCCCACCTTACCCTTGACCGGACTGTCATCACTCTGGGCAAGGCTCCAGGCGTAGGGCCAGTTGCGCATGTACAGCGCATTACCGGACTGAAAAACACCCCTCGCCTCTTCCTCGGTGTAGTTCAGCACGCTACGGGGGGATATATCATCAATCCAGGTACTGGCCAGGGCCAGCGCCTTCGCTGCCTGATCATTATTGATGGTGACTTCGCCCTCACCATTAACAATGGTGCCGCCATTGAAACTGGCAATCCACTCCAGCGCATTGCAGGTCAGGCCCTCGTATGCCCGGCCCTGCCAGACGTAACCCCAGAAGCGGTCATTGCCGGCCTCACGCTCACCGGCCATTACCGTCCTCGCGGTCGTGGTCAGCTGCTGCCAGGTTTCCGGTACCTTCATGTCGTACTTTTCCAGCAGATCCTTGCGGTAATACAGAACCCCGGCATCGGTGAACCAGGGCATGGCTACCAGGCTGCCATCCACGGTGTTGTTCTCCACCAGCGCATCAAAGTGCCCGCTTTCCGCCCCGTCGGTGTACTCCGACAGGTCCACCAGGTGACTGGCCAGCATGCCCGGCCAGACCACATCAATCTGGAACACGTCGACGTCACCGGAACGGGCGGCGAACAACTGCTGGTAAAGCGACAGGCGCTCGGTGGCTGAATTGGGGGTGGAGACCACCTTGACCTCGTGGCCGGTTTGCTCCGACCACGCCCGGGTGCCTTCCTCACAGAGCTGCTTTTCTGCGCCCACGGCACCGCAGGAAATGGTGATGGTCTTGGCCTGCAGGCCCCCGGCCAGCACACTGGCGACCAGGCCGCCCAGAATCCACTGAAATCCAAGAGATCTGAACATGGTGCTTACCTCATCTTGTTGTTGTGAGTATCAGAACCAGATTTCCATCTGGGTACCAAAGGTCCACTGGCTGCCGCCAAAATCTTCCTGGCCGAGGGCATCACCGCCGTCATAACGGTTAAGTTCATCGTCCCAGGTAGAGTAGCTGGCAAACATGCGGATCTCCGGGCGGTTCCAGAAGCCACCGACCTGTGGTTTGAAGGTCGGTGCAATGGTGAAACGGGCGTAGTCGCCATCAACATCAGCCCGGCCCTCATAGCCCTGGGTATCCAGATCCATCACCTGCCAGGAGGCCTCGTACTGCATTTCGAAGTTGGCCCCCAGTTCATTGGCCAAGCGGGTATTGAAGGTGAGCCACTGGTACTCATCACCATCCAGATAACGGTCCTTGCTGGTTTCCGCCATGATCATCGGGGCAAGGCGCCAGCTGTCGCTCAACCGGGTGGTACCGTAGACAGCCACTCGTGTACTGACGGCGTCTTCGTACAGGTTGCCATCCGCGCCGATGTTCTTGACCTCGGCACCCAGGCCCTGTCCGTGCAACAGTGCCACCTTGAAGTTGCCGTCGGAGACTCCGAAGAAGCTGTCGCCGTGATAGGCCAGCATGGTGTTCACACCGGTCTCGGCGGCTTCCGTCACGCCACCGACAACACGCTCATCGTTGTCCGCTGCAGACATGCCGTTGATCATCCACTGGACATTGCCAAAGTAGTTGTTGGCCGTAAGGATCAGGTTGTCAGTGTCCGAGGTGCCTTCGGTGGTGTCAGGGTCGGACGGAAAATCCAGGAAGCTGCGGCCGTAGAGTGAGAAATTCGAACGTACCGAGTCGCTGAAGGTGACATCGTAGAGTCCGGCCCCGGTACCTGCCAGGAACACAAAGTCACTGTCGAGCCAGTGGATGTCGAAGTTGTCCCGATCAAAGCGTTTGCCGGCCCAGATCGAAGCGTTCTCGAAAATACCGGTAAAGCCCGCCAGATTACTGAATTCCACATAGGCCTGACGAACGTTCAGGGCACCGTCATCCGAGGTCCAGTCATTGCTGGAGGTGGTGGAGTCGGCGATCATCAGGCGGTAATGGGCCTTTGTACCGTTATCGGCCACGGTCTTGTAATTGAGGATGGCTTCCAGGTAGGTGTCCGGCTCGTTACCCAGCCGGCCAACCGCCCCGCCGACAGAACCGGCCGGTGTGAGATAGGGGCCACCGGGCGCGCTCTTGCCTTCGTTGTTCAGTAGCAGCCCGGAACGTGCGTAGGTATTGAAGGAGAAGCCCTCTTCACCCCGGGCATGGGGTTCTACCTCTGCCAACTGCTGTTCCAGGGCTGACAGGCGGTCTTCCACGCTTTCCTGGGCTTGTGCACCAACGGGCAAGCCTGAAAACAGAGCCAGGGCGACTGCCGCCGCCAACGGACGATGGCATGATGTGATACGAAAACTCATTGTTGGAACCTCGTCTTGTTTTTGTAAGGTCTCATTTTCATACAGCATTGAGCCGCAACTTAATGCATTAAGTTATGTGATAACAAACTCCGATCCAGATAACTTCTGTTATAACATCAATGAATCAGAGGCCTCACACGTGCCTCAAGCTGTCACCATTCCTCAATCATATTTGCCGGCTGCACTTTGAATGCACACGAACTTAAATGATTAAGTAGTGATCAAAGATAATTTCGATAGATAGGTTCTGCAACCTTGAGGGGAACTTAATTTTAACTTAATTTTTCAGGGAGGAAGGCGGGCCCGGCGTGGCCCGGCCCGCCGAATTATTACGATTTTCTCGGATCCGTGGCGCCAATCAGTTCATCGTTGCGATGGCGATCCCGAAAGCTGAGAAGGCTCTCAATGCCGGAGAAATCCACCAGATCACGGAAATCCACCCAGTCCACCAGGCTATACAGGCAGATGGCCGGGTAATTCCACTGGCTGAACTGGCCCTCGTCAACCATGGCCGCCAAGGTCCGCATGGTCATCATGATGCGCTCACGCTGGAGGTTGAAAAACATCAGATTCTCACTGGTGTCGATCCCCGACCGGGCCGAAAGCAGAAGAATCACAGCAGAGTCGTTGGCGGCATCGATAAGCGTCAGCTGGTTCTCCTGGTCCCAGCTTAACGGCTCCAGTCCCTGCTTCTCGCTGATGTAACGGGCGATCACCCTGGAGTCATAAACCTCCTGGTCACCATCAATCAGCATGGGAATTTTCAGCGCCGGGTTGTTACGCCGGAGCTCGTTCCTGTCCTCGCCATAAATGTCCAGATTCACAAACTCGTAGTCGCTATTACCCAACAGCAGGCGGATACGCCGGACATAGGGGGATGTGGTAGAACCGATCAGTTTCATGAAATCTCCTTGTCTTAAAGGGGTTACTGGCCCAGTAGGGATTCAGGGGCTGTAAAATCGTAGCCAGTGGCTTCTGCCACCTCGCGGAAGGTCACCTTGCCCCGGTAGGCATTAAGCCCATTGCGCAGGTGATGGTCGTCTTTCATTGCCTGCTCGGGCCCCTTATTGGCCAGTGCGGCAATGAATGGCAAGGTTACATTGTTCAGGGCCAGGGTTGAGGTCCTGGCTACCGCGCCCGGCATGTTGGCAACGCAGTAGTGCACCACACCATCCACCACGTAGGTGGGAGCGTCATGGGTGGTGGGTCTGGAGGTTTCTGTACAACCGCCCTGATCAATGGCCACATCCACGATAACACTGCCCTCGGGCATTCGGCTGACCATATCACGGGTGACCAGTTTGGGCGCAGACGCGCCTGGGATCAGCACACCGCCAATGACCAGGTCGGCTTCGGTCACTGCCTCATCAAGGGTTGCGGCTGTGGAGAACAGGGTGCTGATGCGATTGCCATAGAGATGGTCCAGGTTCCTCAGCACATCCATATTCCGGTCCAGCACGGTCACCTGGGCGCCCAGCCCGATGGCCATGGCCACTGCATTCTGCCCGACCACACCACCGCCGATGACCGTTACCCGAGCCGGGCTGACGCCGGGCACGCCACCCAGAAGGACACCCCGGCCACCCAGTGATTTTTCCAGGCAATGTGCCCCTGCCTGAATCGACATCCGCCCTGCCACTTCCGACATGGGTGCCAGCAACGGCAGTCTTCCGTGGCTATCAGTAACAGTTTCATAAGCGATACAGGTAGCACCTGATTTCACCAGATCGTCGGTCTGGGCCTGATCCGGCGCCAGGTGCAGATAGGTGAACAGGATGTGATCCAACGTCAGCAACGCCCTTTCACTGGCCTGGGGCTCTTTGACCTTGACGATCATTTCTGCCGCCTCGAATACGGCGGCACCGTTCTCAAGGATCGCAGCTCCCGCTTTCGTATAATCATCGTCAGTGAAGCCGATGGCGGCCCCGGCGTCCTTTTCCACATAAACACGATGGCCATGGCTGCACAGTTCATGCACCGCCGCAGGGGTCATCCCTACCCGGTATTCATGGTTCTTGATTTCCTTCGGTACGCCGATCTTCATGCCTTGCCCCTTGAATCAGTCCGCTAAACAATGTGTCATCCGGTAGAGTGTAGTAAAAAGGTCTGGCACCGGCAGTAGCAAATGAATGCATCGGTTCAACGGGTCCCGGCGTAAAACACCGGACCAACCAGGCGATCGACCCAAAAGGAGCAGGAACGAATGAACACAAACAGACTTGCATCGGCAGTAACTTTCTTTACCAGGCCGGCGGCACTTTCACTGGCCGCAGCCATTACCTTGGCAAGTGGACAGGTATCAGCAGAAATGCAGACAGAAACCGTGGAATATAAAGTCAACGGTGAAACCTTCACCGGCTACATGGCCTACGACGACGAAGCTGACGGTAAACGCCCTGGCGTTCTTGTGGTTCATGAATGGTGGGGTCATAACGAATTCGCCCGTAAGCAGGCGGAAAAGCTTGCTGCGTCAGGCTACACCGCATTCGCCCTGGACATGTACGGTTCGGGCAAGCTCGCTGAACACCCCGAAGATGCTCAGAAATTCATGCAGCAAGCAACCAGCAACATGGATCAGGTCAAGGCCCGCTTTATGGCTGCCAAGGAGTTGCTGCAACAGCACGACAGTGTGGACAGCAGCAGGATTGCCGCGCAGGGGTACTGCTTCGGCGGTGCCGTGGTACTGAACATGGCCCGCCTGGGCGTGGATCTGGACGCCGTAGTCAGCTTCCACGGGGCCCTGGGAAGTCCCATCAAGGCCGAAGCCGGCGAGGTCCAGCCCCGAATTCATGTCTATACCGGTGGAGCGGATCAGATGGTGCCATCAGACCAGGTTTCCGCTCTGGTGAAAGAAATGCAGGACGCCGAAGCGGACCTGACTCTGGTCAGCTTCCCGGGAGTTCTGCACTCCTTTACCAATCCTGGCGCAGACAAGGTCGCCGAGGAATTCGGACTGCCCATTGCCTACAATGAGGAGGCTGCAAATCGTTCCTGGGAAGGCACCATGCGACTTTACGAAGAAGTCTTCAAAGACTGATCCAGGCCTTCAGAGGGCACTCTCTATGGTGCCCTTCACTTCTTCCCGTACGTCCTCCACCTCGCGCCCGGCCGTCGCCACCGGCGGATGAACAATGATCTCTATAATCCCCGGTGAAAACGCCGCTGTTCCCTTGGGAAGCCTGTCATGTGAACCCCTTATCGTCACTGGCAGTATGGGCAGCTTGCCGTCACGGGCAATCACAAAACCGCCTTTCTTGAAGGGCAGCAGTTTACCGTCCCAGGACCGGGTTCCCTCCGGGAATATCAGAATACTGGTTCCTTCCGGCAGCTGCGCCACCCCCCGCTTGATGCTCTCCAGGGCGTCGCTGCCCCTGGACCGGTCGATAAACAGGTTGCGAGAGGTTTCCAGTGCCAGGCCAAACAGGGGCACTTTCCTCAGTTCCTTCTTGATCACCCAACGGTACTGCAGCCCCAAGGCCAGAACCAGGGCCGGCGGATCGAAATAGGACGCATGGTTGCTGAGGATAACGTAGCGCCGGGCGGGGTCGATGTTTTCCCGCCCGCTTACCCGTAGACGGATGCCCGTCAGTTTGAGGATGCACCAGGCATAGACCTGGGTACCGAAAAATGCGGCATTGCCTTTGTGGCCGGCCAGAGAGGCAATCACTATCGGCAGGAACAGAATCAGTGTCAGCAGTGCGGCCCAGAAAAGAATCCAGACAGCTTTCAGGATTTTGAACATACAGGGCCCCGGGCAATGTAACGGTTCGGCTATCGCAAGCGGCAGGAGATAAAAGATGTCATATCCGGGAGGGAATCACAAAATTCGGACACAAAAAAAGGCAGCCGAAGCTGCCTTTCTGGCGGTGACTACTATCCGTTAGATAGCAGTTACGTTTTCCGCCTGAGGACCTTTCTGGCCCTGGGTAACGGTGAACTCAACCTGCTGGCCTTCTGCCAGGGTCTTGAAACCGCTGCCCTGAATTGCGCTGTAGTGAACGAATACGTCCGGGCCGCCTTCACGAGTAATAAAGCCAAAGCCTTTAGCTTCGTTGAAGAACTTAACAGTACCGGTAGTAGTAGACATACTTAAACTTCCTGAAATCAATCATTTTATCTTGCCGCCAGGCCATCGACATGATGCCTGATCAGCGTTTACGGAAAAACAGAACTCGCGGAATCAAAAACAGGACGGTCACTACTAACTGCGGAGGTACGTCTTATTCATGAATGCTTTGCTGAATCTTTCCTACGCAAATAACTCTACTCCTTGTTTTCGGGATTGCCAAGCCCATTTTGAATTAATTGCATAAGTAGTGGTACCCATCATCCCCGGACCAGTCCGAAGGTGTAAATTCCCAGCGCGGTCATAAGGATAGAACCAACCACATGGGCCAGTATCCCGGCAAGGGCCATGCTCCACTTGCCTTCCTGGATGGCTGAGAACATTTCCAGAGAGAAGGTGGAGAAGGTAGTCAGGGCGCCACAAAGGCCGGTGATGGCAAACAGGCGCCACTCGGGCGCCAGGGAGGTGCCATGGACAAAGTAGCCGATCAGCAGGCCCACGAGCCAGCCGCCGGAGAGGTTTGCCACCAGGGTGCCATAGGGGATGGCGTGATAGCTGCTGTTGAGCCAGAGGCCCAGGGCCCATCTCAGGTTAGCGCCTATAACGGCTCCGGCGCTTACTGCCAGGATTGATAGCCACATTCTTTTGTTCCATGCCTCTTGCTTGGGCTTGGGTGCACGCCGGGTGTTGCCATCCCTTCCCGGGACACGCTACGAGCACATCCATGTGCGCTTGAGTGAAGCCATCCATGGCTTCACACAATCCCGGGAAGGGATGCCAACACCCGGCACCAGTCCCCGGAGTATGCCGTCAAACAACCTGCAAGTTAAGTAGTCGTCCATCTTAGGATATTGTTTCACTGAGGCCCCAGACGCCTGCCAGAGCCTCCAGCGCTTCGGCAATCAGCGGTTCGTCCTGCCGATCGCGGCGCCAGATGAAACTCAGGGCACAGGGCAGCTGAACACCTTCCACGACCACCAGGCCCCGTTCCTGACGTTCGGCCATGGCCAGGGCGTCCCTCGCCAAACTCAGGCCGACACCAGCCCGGACCAGGTCCAGCATGCAGGCCTCCTGGTCGACCTGGGCGACACCGTGAGGCGCCAAACCCAGCGGTTCCAGGGTGCCTTTGAGCAACCGATGGTGGACGGAGCTCTCGGGTGTGACTATCCAGGGCATGGCCGCCAGTTCTGACCACTCGTTCGACAGGATTCGCTGGCCCCAGCCCGCCGGTGCAATCACATAATAGTGAAACCGGGTCAGTTCCCGATGGGCGACTTCGGGCGCCAGTGCACCCGGACCGACGCCGGGTGGAGCCAGGAAAAACCCGACGTCCAGGCGGCCATCCCGTACTTGTTCCAGCACGCTACCACTCATGCCCTGGTGCAGTTCCGTTTCCAGTTGCGGTGCGCGCTCCACGAGCCGGTGCAGGAAGGCGCCCAGGCGAATGAACTCGGGGTCGACGATGGTGCCCAGTCTGAGCCGCCCCCTCAGGGTGCTGTGCAGGGCCCGGGCGTTCTGCTCGAACGCCGACATGGCCGCCAGGGCCTTCTCGGCAGATGGTAATAGAGCCTGGCCGTCCGGGGTGAGGACCAGACCCTGAGGTTTGCGCTGGAACAGTTTCAGATCCAGCTCATCCTGAAGATGCTTGAGTTTCAGGCTGACCGCCGGTTGCGTGAGGTGAAGGCGAGCCGCTGCGCGGGACACACTGCCCTCGCGGGCAACCGTGATAAATGCCCGCAGGCTCTGGAGCGGATGCATGAGAGGCCTCTATTGTTCTGAAGTGATATAAGTTTACCTTATATATAGCTTTAAAAAATCTCAATTGCTTTGGACTCCGAACCCCTCTAGCCTGAATGATCAAATATCCATCAATATCGGCAGAAACCTCCGCAACCACTCTATAATCGGCTTCTACGGAGGATTTCACGCGAAAATATCGAGGCATCCATGACCAACACAACCATTCAGCATTATATCAATGGCGAAATATCTGCTGGCACTTCCGACCAATTCCAGGACGTGTTCAATCCGGCCACTGGCCAGGTCACTGGTCATGTGGCTCTAGCCAATCGCGCCGATGTCGACGCTGCCGTTGCGGCGGCTGATGCGGCCTTTCCCGCATGGGCGGACACCCCGCCCATCCGCCGCGCCCGTGTGATGTTCAGATTCCTGGAACTGCTCAACAAGCACAAGGACGATCTGGCCCGGGCCATCACCGCCGAGCATGGAAAGGTCTTCACCGATGCCCAGGGGGAAGTCGCCCGGGGTATCGACATTGTCGAGTTCGCCTGCGGCATCCCTCAGTTGCTCAAGGGCGACTACACCGATCAGGTCAGCACCGGCATCGACAACTGGACCATGCGCCAGCCCCTGGGCGTTGTAGCCGGTGTTACTCCGTTCAACTTCCCGGTCATGGTGCCCATGTGGATGTTCCCGGTCGCCATCGCTGCGGGTAATACCTTTGTGCTGAAGCCAAGCCCTCTGGACCCGAGCGCATCACTGATGATTGCTGATCTGCTTCACCAGGCTGGACTGCCCGAGGGCGTATTCAACGTGGTGCAGGGCGACAAGGATGCAGTGGAAGCGCTGATTGAGCATCCTGATGTGCAGGCATTGAGCTTTGTAGGCTCTACTCCGATTGCCAACCTGCTCTACGAGAAAGGCGCAAAGCATGGCAAACGCATCCAGGCCCTGGGTGGCGCCAAGAACCACATGGTGGTGATGCCGGACGCTGATCTGGACAAGGCCGTGGATGCCCTGATCGGTGCAGCCTACGGCAGTGCCGGCGAACGCTGCATGGCCATCAGCGTGGCTGTTCTGGTTGGCGATGTGGCGGACCAGATCATGCCCCGGCTGGCCGAAAGGACACGCGCACTGAAGGTGAAGAACGGCGAGCAACCGGATGCGGAGATGGGTCCGATCGTCACAGGTGCCGCGCATCAGCGCATTAACGGCTACATTGACAAGGGTGTGGCCGAGGGTGCCGAACTGGTCGTCGATGGCCGCGAGTTCGACGCCTCGAATACCGGAGAGGGGTGCGAGAATGGTTTCTGGATGGGCGGCACCCTGTTCGACCACGTCACCCCGGATATGACAATCTATAAGGAAGAGATCTTTGGGCCGGTCCTTGCCTGCGTGCGGGTCCCGGACATCGCGACCGCAATTCGCCTGATCAATGACCATGAATTCGGCAACGGCGTTAGCTGCTTTACTGAAAATGGCAGCGTGGCCCGTGAATTCGGTCGTCGCATCCAGGTGGGTATGGTAGGCATCAACGTACCGATTCCCGTTCCCATGGCTTGGCACGGCTTCGGTGGCTGGAAACGGTCTTTATTCGGCGACACCCATGCCTATGGCGAAGAAGGCGTAAAGTTCTACACGCGCCAGAAATCCATCATGCAGCGCTGGTCGGACTCAATTGACGCGGGCGCAGAGTTTGTCATGCCGACAGCCAAATAACGGCCGAATAAGCTGCGGAGAAAACGCCATGCCCGACAACAGGAATGCACAGGGACAGCAGGAGTTCGACTACATCGTGATCGGTGCCGGCACCGCCGGCTGCCTGCTGGCCAACCGCCTCAGTGCGAACCCGGCCAACCGGGTATTGCTGATCGAAGCCGGGGGCCGGGACAATTATCACTGGATCCACATCCCCGTGGGCTATCTGTACTGCATTGACAATCCGCGCACCGACTGGCGTTTTCGCACCGAGCCGGACCCGGGACTGAACGGTCGCTCACTGATCTACCCCCGTGGCAAGACCCTGGGCGGCTGCTCCAGCATCAACGGAATGCTCTACATTCGTGGTCAGGCCCGGGATTATGACCAGTGGGCCGAGACTACCGGTGAGGACGCCTGGCGCTGGGACAACTGCCTCCCTGACTTCATGCGCCACGAAGATCACTATCGTCTGGATGAAGGCGGCGACGCCGATCCGGAGCACCATAAATATCATGGCCACGGCGGCGAATGGCGTGTGGAACACCAGCGCCTGAAATGGAAAGTGCTGGAAGACTTTGCCACCGCCTGCGTCGAGGCCGGCATTCCCCGGACGCGGGATTTCAACCGGGGGGACAACGAGGGTGTGGACTATTTTGAAGTGAACCAGCGTTCGGGCTGGCGATGGAACACATCCAAGGCCTTCCTGCGGGAAGCCGAAAAGCGCCCCAACCTTACTCTCTGGCATTCCACCCATGTGCTCGGCCTGGAAACGGAATCCTCCGGTTCCGTCCCCCGCTGCACCGGCGTGCGTGTCGAGCGGCCGGGGCAAGGTGAAACGGTTGCCGGGGCAAAACGGGAGGTCATTCTTTCCGCCGGTGCCATAGGTTCACCGCAACTGCTGCAGTTGTCCGGTATCGGACCGGCTGATCTTCTCAAAGAGCACGGCATTGATGTGGTCGCCGATCTGCCCGGTGTTGGTGAGAATCTGCAGGACCACCTGCAGATCCGGTCCGTGTACAAGGTGAAGGGCGTCACCACCCTGAACACCATGGCCAACTCGCTGATCGGCAAGGCCCGCATCGGTCTGGAGTATCTGCTGACCCGCTCCGGCCCCATGAGCATGGCGCCGTCACAGCTGTGTCTGTTCACCCGCAGCTCCGAGGAATTCGACCATGCCAACATCGAATATCACGTCCAGCCCCTGAGTCTGGACGCATTCGGTCAGCCATTGCATGATTTCCCGGCCATTACCGCCAGCGTCTGCAATCTCAACCCCACCAGCCGTGGCACGGTGCGCATTCGCAGCAGCGATCCCAGGCAGGCCCCGGCCATTTCGCCGAATTACCTGAGCACCCCCGAAGACCGCAAAGTAGCTGCGGATTCGCTGCGGGTGACGCGACGCATTGCCGAACAACCCACGTTCATGCAATACCAGCCGGAGGAGTTCAAACCCGGCCTGGAGTATCAGACTGACGATGAGCTCACAAGGCTGGCGGGGGATATCGGGACCACCATTTTCCATCCGGTGGGCACTACCCGCATGGGCCGCGCGGACGACGAACTGGCCGTGGTCGACCCCCATCTGCGGGTGCGGGGCGTTGCAGGCCTGCGCGTGGTCGATGCCGGCGTGATGCCCACCATTACCAGCGGCAACACCAACTCGCCCACCCTGATGATTGCAGAGAAAGCTGCTCGCTGGATTGTGGGAGGTCAGTAACCATGACACTGGCCACCTGGCTGACTGTCGTCACCATCTGTATTCTCGGCGCTATGTCCCCGGGCCCCTCACTCGCTCTGGTGCTCAAACAAACCCTGACTGGTGGGCGCCGCAACGGTGTCATCACGGCTCTGTCCCATGGAATAGGAGTCGGGATCTATGCTTTTCTGAGCATCCTTGGCCTGGCCGCAATCATCACCGCCTCTCCCACTGCATTCCTGATCCTGCAGTGGGGCGGCGCACTCTACCTGGCCTGGCTTGGTGTCAAAGGGCTGATGGCAAAGCGGCAGGAGAGTGAGGAACTTCCGCAGCCCCCGACCACAAAAAGTGCTGCCCGGGACGGCTTTCTGATAGCCTTCTTCAACCCGAAGATCGCCATGTTTTTTCTGGCCCTGTTCAGCCAGGTGGTGGGTACCGATACCAGCCTGACGGCCAAGTTTGGCTATGCCGCAACGGCGTTGGCCATCGACACCAGCTGGTATCTGATCGTCGCGTGGCTGTTCTCCAACCCCAAATGGCTGACTCTGCTCAGGCAGAAAGCCATCTGGTTCGAACGCATCTTTGGCGCCATTCTCATTGGTCTGGCAGGCAGAGTGGTGCCTGGCATCCTGAACGGGAAATAAAAAAGGGGTGCTGGAACAGCACCCCTTGCCCGGACACGAAAGCCCAGATCAGGCCGGATTGTGGTCGATCAATGTGTCCTTGTTGCGGGCAAACTCGTCGAACGGAAAGTCGTCGACGGTCAGCATTTCCAGAACCACTGCTTCGTACTCGCGCATGAAGTCGGCTTCTTCCTTGCTGAAGATATCCGCCTCCAATGCGGCTTCGAAGCGCTCTTCCGGGTGCAGTGCGTCCATCGGCAACTGGCCCTTGGCGTATGCCTTGGTGGCTTTGCGATAGAGCTGCTCTGCCTTCTCGTAATCCTTCAGCAGGCCATTGTAGCGTGCGATCGGATTTTCCACTGTACCTTCTCCCTCAGTGGTCCAGACACCTTTCAACAGCTTCTCACGGACCGGACTATCCGTAGAGATGGCCTTGGCCAGCTTACGGGCCAGGTCATCGTGGGGTCTGTCCCAGCGACGACCGAGGGGCATGGTGATAGCGCGAAGGGCGAGGGCTACCGGTCGATTAGGCAGATTCTGCAGGAATTCGTCCATGGCATTTTCCGCGCGGTACAGCAGGAATGCCATGCTGTATTCCATCAGGTCCCGCTCGCCGTCAACCGGCTGGGTTTCGTGCCAGTTCTTCAGCACCATGGAAGCCAGGTAGAGGTTTGACAATACGTCCCCGAGGCGAGCCGATATGAGTTCGCGCATTTTCAGCTCTGAGCCCAGCGTCGTCATTGCTGCGTCAGCGCACAGACCGAAGGCAGCGCTGAATCGGGCCACACCCTGGGCATATTTGCGGGCTGCATGATCAAATGGCACGTCCGCCTTGCCGAGACCCAGAGCCTGGGTGAAGGCACGGGCGGCGTTACCAAAGATCAGGCCGGCGTGGCTGAAGAAGGCATCGTCGAACGCGTCGATATCATCGTTATCTTTCGCCGCCAGTTCCTTCAGGACATAGGGATGGCAGCGGATTGCGCCCTGACCGAAGATCATCAGGCTGCGAGTCATGATGTTGGCGCCTTCCACAGTGATGGATACCGCAGCACCACTGAAGCCGATGCCCAGGTAGTTACGGGGGCCAAGCGTAACGGTTTTACCACCGTGAACGTCCATGGCGTCGGTGAGGACCGCACGCTGTATTTCCGTCAGGTGATATTTCAGGATGGCGGAAGGCACAGCCGGCTTCTCACCCTTGTCGATCATGTTGGCGGTCTGGTTTACCGCGGACTGGGCGATATAGGTCTGGGCAGCAATGCGGGCCAATGGTTCCTGCACGCCTTCCATGTCAGCCACCGGCGTATTGAACTGGCGACGAATGCGGGTAAAGCCGCCGGCCGTGCCGACGGAATAGGCCGCAGCACCGGCCGCACCGGATGGCAGCGTAATACAACGGCCAACGGAGAGGCATTCAACCAGCATGCGCCAGCCCTGCCCCGCCATTTCCTGGCCGCCGATGATGTAATCCAGCGGAATGAACACATCAGTGCCCTTGATAGGGCCGTTCATGAACGGCGTACCAATGGGGCAATGACGACGGCCGATTTCCATGCCCTTGGTGTTGCGGGGAATCAGTGCGCAGGTAATGCCATAGTCCTTGGTGTCGCCCAACAGACCGCCCGGGTCAAACATGCGGAAAGCCAGGCCCACCACGGTGGCGACCGGCGCCAGGGTGATCCAGCGCTTTTCAAAATTGAGTCGCAGACCCAACACTTCCTTGCCTTCGAATTCGCCTTTGCAGACGATACCGGTATCCGGCAGTGAAGTGGCGTCCGAGCCGGCGCGCGGGCCAGTGAGGCCGAAACAGGGTATCTCGCGACCATCCGCCAGGCGTGGCAGGTAATGGTTCTTCTGCTCATCGGTACCGTATTTGACCAACAGCTCACCCGGGCCGAGTGAATTGGGCACACCCACGGTTACCATCAGCATTTCGTTACCGGCCAGCTTCTGCAATACCGCTGTCTGAGCCTTGGCAGAGAAATGCAGGCCACCGTACTCCTCGGGGATGATCATGCCGAAAAACTTTTCTTTCTTCAGGAAATCCCAGAGCTCTTCAGGCAGATCGGCGCGCTCGACCGCCAGATCCCAGGCGTTACACATGGAAATGGCCTGGGTGCACTGGTTGTCCACAAAGGCCTGTTCCTTTTCAGACAGGCCGGTATTACGGTTGATCAGCAGGCTGTGCCAGTCAGGACGCCCGGTGAACAGCTCACCGTCCCAGCCTACGGTACCCGCTTCCAGGGCCACTTTTTCGGTATCGGACACCTTGGGGGCCACCTTCTTGAACATGGCGAACACCCGTGGGGTCAGCCAGCTCTGGCGGAAGGCCGGCAGGCCGGCCACCGCCGTGATGGCAGCACCGATGAACAGGATCAGTGCCAGTGCGCCCGAGGCAAAGAACAGCGAAAGCACACCTGTCACTGCCATGACCCCGATGGCGGGTTTGGCGCCGGATTCGTTGCGCATTACAACGAGGAGTCCGGCAACAGCAGCAAGAAACAGTATGAAAGTCATCATGGATACTCTCTGTCGTCCGTGGTTTTGAATGTCAAAAACTACAATTCGTTACGTTTAACCTACCTGATCAGATGAATTCTGGCCAGCAACTGCTTCGCCCTCAGGCAGTTACAATCACACGAATACCTTCCAGCGACAGGCTGGCCTGACCCAGGGCCGATTCCGCTGCTGTCAGCTGCTCCCGGAAAAACTCGATTTCATCCTCACGGATAGCCGGGTTTACCTGTTTCATCGACTCCAGACGGCGGATTTCGGAGCCGAAAACATTCCGGACCCGGGCCAGCGCAGACGTTCGCAGCGGCTCCAGGTGCGGCTCTGCCAGGGTCTCGGCGTGATCAACCATGGTTTCCACCTGGGGGCGGATCTGGGGCACTATGGCCTGGGCCGTGCGCCTGCGGATATTGGAACACATGTCGTTAAGCCTGTCGTGAGGCAGGGTTGCCGAAAGCTCCCGCCCGTTCACATCCACCAACAGGCGCAGAGGCGACACCGGCAGATAGCGGGACAGCTGCAGTGATTCCGGAGCCGGACAATGCACGGTGAACAGGCACTCCAGCAACAGGGTGCCCGGTGGCAGGGCCTTTACTGTCATGCTGGCCAGGGCCGCCTTGCCAAGCCCGGAACTGGTGACGGACTCCATCACGCCGGTCACCAGTGGATGCTCCCAGCTCATGAACGCCATGTCTTCCCGCTCAAGGGCCTGCTGACGGCTCCAGGTCACGGTCATCCCGTCTTCCGGCAGTTCCGTCACGTGCCCCGCCTGGTATTGCTCCCCGGGACGCAGTACATCGGCGTGTTCGGAGTGGTCTTCCACATCCACACCCAGAATATCGCAGGCGTCGATCATGTAATCACGAACCCGGGCGGATTCCTCTTCGGATTCGATCTGGCTGATCAGGGCATCCGCCACTTCGGGTCGACAGGAATTCAGTTCAATCAGCGCGTCGCGGCCGTTACGCAGCAATGTGCGCAGGCGCTCGGCCTCGGACTGAGAGGCTTCCAGCAGTGACGCCAGTTCATCAACCTGGCCATCAATCGCAGCCTGCCACTGTCCGGCCACATGATCGTGGACCGCAACGCCCACGGAGCAGCTTTCGCTGAAAGCATTCAGGCCTTCCTCAAACCAGCGGTACTGGACCTCCTGGGCTGTTCCCTCCAGGTAAGGGATATGTATATCGATGGTTTCGGTCTGGCCGATACGGTCCAGCCGGCCGATACGCTGCTCCAGAAGATCGGGGTTCGCGGGCAGATCAAACAGGATCAGATGATGGGCAAACTGGAAATTCCGCCCTTCACTGCCGATTTCCGAGCAGATCAATGCCTGTGCTCCCTGCTCGGTGTCAGAGAAGTAGGCGGCTGCCCGGTCCCGCTCAACCAGGCTAAGGTGTTCATGGAAGGCCGCACTGCGGATCCCGGCCCGCAATTGCAGGTAGTGCTCCAGCGCCATGGCGGTCGAGGCATGGGCACAGATAACGACCACCTTGGCTGGTTTCAGACCTGCCAGAGTCTTTTCAAGCCAGGCAACACGGGGGTCTTCGGCGAGCCATTGCTCTTCATCCACGGCGGTTTCAGGGGTCAGCCCTGCCAGACCACACCGAATGTCGTCGTCCTGGTATAACTCCGGACAAGGCAGCGCAGCCGGCAGTGGATGGCGCTCGGGGAACCCCTTGATGGCCGCCCGTGTGTTGCGGAACAAGACCCGGCCGGTACCATGGCGATCAAGCAATGCATCAATCACTGCCTGTTCCGGCTCCTGATCGGACAGCAACGCTTCAAGCTCGTCACCCAGCCATCCTTTGAGAGAATCCCGGTCCTCGCTGGTGAGGGCTGCTATCCCCTGTTCACGAATGTGGGAAACCACCCGGTTGATCACTTCATACTGTTTCTCTTCTTCCCTGAAGGCCTCCAGATCATGGAACCGGGCGGGATCCAGCAAACGCAGACGGGCAAAGTGGCTGGCAACCCCCACCTGCTCAGGTGTTGCCGTCAACAGCAGCAGACCATTGCTGACTGCGGAAAGCTGTTCAACCAGGTGGTATTCCGGGCTGGCCGCTTCCGGGCTCCAGGCCAGGTGATGAGCTTCATCCACCACCATCAGGTCCCATCCGGCAGCAATGGCATCCGCCTGAGCCTGCTCACTGCTCATCAGGAAATCCAGGCTGCATAGAGCGAGCTGCTCGCTCTCGAACGGGTTTTCATCGGCGTCTGCCAGGTCGTCATCCTCGTCCGGCAGTTCGGCAAAGTCCGCCATGGCCTCGTAACGCCCCTGATCAATGATCGAGAACCGCAGGTTGAACCGTCGCAGCATTTCCACCAACCACTGATGCATTAATGAATCCGGCACAACAATCAGCACGCGACGGGCACGGTTCGTATGCAACTGATAGTGGAGAATCAGGCCTGCTTCAATGGTTTTGCCCAGTCCCACTTCGTCCGCCAGCAGAACCCGCGGCGCATAGCGCTTGGCCACTTCGTGAGCGATGTAGATCTGGTGTGGCAGGTGTTGGGTGCGCGCACCAATCAGCCCCTGGGCTGAGGATGCCCGTAACCGGTCAAGGTGGTTTGCCGTTGCCATACGCAGGCGGAATGCGCCGTTACGATCGAACTGGCCAGCAAACAAGCGCTGATGGGGTGCGGAAAAATCCACCGAGCTGCTCAGTTTCACCTCTGAAATCTGGGTCAGGTTATCGCCGCCATCATCAGCGTGATACATCAATACGCCGCCGATATCCTCAACCGCACGAACGACGTAGCGCTCGCCGTTAAAGGTCTCTATCTCCTCGCCAATCTGGTAGATGATTCTCGACAGGGGTGCATTGTCGATGGCGTAGGTTCGCTCCTCATCCGCTGCGGGAAAGCCCAGCGTCACCCGGCGGCCCGAAATATCCGTGACAATACCAAGGCCCAGCGAGGTATCACTGTGACTGACCCAACGCTGGCCGATTACAAATTCCGATGTATCCAAGAAACCTCCGACAGATTTAACTCACCGTGACCGCTTTATACGTCTTTGTCTGAGGGTCCGTTCTCCCGGACCCAATAGGCGGTAGCTCCGCAAACCGCAGCGGGAACCACAACCAGGTTCAATACCGGCACCATGGCCGCCAGAGCCACCGGCAGCCCAAACCCCAGGGCTGACAGACGGGTTTCCCCCAGCAGACGGCGCAGGGCGGTAAAACTGACCCGGTGATTATCCGCCGGGTAGTCCACATACTGCAGCGCCATCATCCAGCAATTGAAAATAAACCACAGTACCGCCGCTACCAGATTAACCACCGGAATAATGCCGACAATAAACAATATGATGGCCCTGGGCAGGTAATAGATAATTTTCTGGACTTCACGCCATAGCGCGCGGGGAATATCCCGCACTATCTGACTCCAGCCCTCGTCGGTGCTGACTTCCTGCCCGGTCAGATGCTTTTCAGTCAATTCCGCCAGGTAGCCGTAGAAGGGGGAGCCGATCAGGTTGGCTACGATAACGAAGCCGTAAGCGAGCATGAGCAGAATGACAATGCCGTAGAGCAACCAGAACAACCAGTCCAGGCTTTGCAGCCAGGCCCAGTCCGGCAGCCAGCTCATGGCGGTGGCGATCATGGCAGAGAAGAGTTCGGCCAGGAAGTAGAACAGAAGGCCGAATAACAGAATGTTAATAACGAGGGGAATAACAACGAACAGTCTCAGTCCCGGCTGCCGTATCAGCCGGAATCCCTCTCCGAGGTATCCCAGGCCGCGGAAAAAATTACCCTTCAACATACCTCGTAGCACCTCAGCTTCGATGACACCAACCGGGCGCAAAGCATATCATGTTGCAAACTCCACCACAGCCCGACGGTGTACATGGCATTTCTGACTCAACACATTCGCTCCCTGCTTGATTTTCAGCCATTCTGGCGGGCGATTCTGGTAGTTTCTGCAGTCGTTATTTTTTATCTTGCAACCACAAGCGAACCCTATCCGGTTCCTTCATCAGATAACGACAAGCTCAATCACGTGCTCGCCTTCCTGCAGCTGACGATCGTCACCCGCCTGGCCTTGCCCGGCCTCAGCCGACTCTGGATCATCGTCGCCCTTATGGCTTTTGGCGTGTCGATTGAAATCGTCCAGGCCCAGTTGCCGTATCGCACGTTCGCTGTAACCGACATCCTTGCCGATGCCGCAGGTGTCACTATCGGACTTCTGCCAAGCCCGATGAGACGGTCGGAAAACCGGACCTGAGACATGCGCCCAACTCCTTGTGCGATATTTCCTACAAGCACGTAGGATCTTGCTGTTCCGTCGCGTACGCTTACCTGCCAAGATCAACATGTCAAACCGCAACCCACTGATTCTAATATATTTAAAAGATCAGGATATTAATCTCCATACCGTTGACGTGAACAGGTCACACGTTTGTAAAATTGAGATTGGTATAGTGTTTACATCAAGGATGGCAAGGAAATGGAAGACGCACTGGACGCACCCCCGCAACTGGATGCAGGGAGAAGCAAGGACACAGGGACGCTTCGCTTAAGGGATAACTAATCGGATCGCCGGCTCGGACGCTGGCACCAGGGACTGGCAAGGGAAAACGGCAACAGGGTTGGTTGCCATTAGCGCAAGGACGCGACACCTGTTCCGAAAGAGGGTAGCCGAAAGGTTGCCCTTTTTTTTGTTCACTTATCAGACAGCACCCTCGCCCGCCAGATAAACCCGTACCCGGTTGAATTCCTCGAATTCATGCAGATCCGGCCAGGTGCGCGCTTCAACTACGGCCTGCTGCCTGTAATGATCGTCTCCCAGGTGTTTCATCCGAGAGTCCGCCAGAAGCACCCGCGGTGCCGCCTGCCGGAACAGAGAGAGCCGAGGGCGGTTCTCCGGGTCATACAACACGTCCGCCGCTGTAATAACCTCCACATTTTGTGGCCGTCGGTTCCAGTCATCACAAAGAGAGACTGTGACGCCATTGAGCCTGGCATTCGCTGCAGCAGCATCAAGTGCCGCCGGGTCGATATCACAGGCAATAGCCTCCCTGGCCCCTGCCATCGCAGCTGCGATGGCAACAATGCCCGAGCCCGAACCAAAATCAAGCACCACCCGACCCGCTACCAGATCCGGATTGGCGAGAACATAACTCGCCAACACCTGACCACTGGCCCAGCAGAATGACCAGTATGCGGGTTCGGCGACCACTGCCTGTGCCTCCTCATGACTCAGCGGCCCCTCAAGCACACCCGGGTCGAACAGGTGAAGCGATATGGCAGGGCAACCCGCCGGTGCCGTTGCGACAACCCGCCCACGACTGAGGGTTCTGGCAAGATGCTTGTTCAGATAATCAGGGTTCATTATTACTCCGGATCATGTACCTGGCAGGGGATGTATTCTAATGGCAGCGGTCCAGCGGAACACCCACAGGCAAGCAAAAAACCGGCATTTCGGTTATACTGCGACCTCATTTCCAGTACGAACCCTAACCTGCCATGCCCTCCAGACCCGACACCAGTGACTATCTATTCCTGTTTCTGAACGACATTCCACTCATGGATGTGCGGGCACCGGTGGAATTCAACAGGGGCAGCTTCCCGAGCGCCATCAATGCGCCGCTGATGAACGACGAAGAACGCCACCGGGTTGGTATCTGCTACAAGGAAAAGGGCCAGGACAAGGCTATCGAGCTTGGTCATCAGTTGGTGGCGGGCGACCTCAGGGAACAGCGCATCGAGGCCTGGAAACGCTTTACGGCGATGAACCCGGACGGGTACCTGTTCTGCTTCCGTGGCGGCCTGCGTTCGCGGCTGACCCAGCAGTGGATTCTTGAGTCCGGCATCGACTACCCACTGGTCACCGGTGGCTACAAGGCCATGCGTCGCTTTCTGATAGACAGTCTCGAAGCCCTCATCGAATCCTCGGAATTTGTCGTCCTCAGTGGTCGCACCGGTACCGGCAAGACCCGCGTACTAAGCCGGCTACCCAACCCTGTTGACCTCGAAGGCCTGGCTAACCACCGTGGTTCCAGTTTTGGCCGTCAGGTGACCCCCCAACCCTCCCAGATCGATTTCGAGAACCGCCTTGCCGTCGCGATGCTCAAGGCCCATCACCACGTCGGAGGCCCGGTTTACCTGGAGGACGAAAGCAGGCTGGTGGGTCGATGCGCCCTGCCGGAAAGCCTGCGGGAACGAATGTCCACTGCCCCCCTGATGGTGCTTGATCAGCCCATCGAGGAACGGATGAAAATTATCCGGGAAGACTATGTCGACCAGATGGTTGCCGACTACATCGAGCGCGACGGTGCAGAGGCCGGTTGGCTCAATTTCCGGGACTACCTGCTCAGCGCTCTGGACCGGATTCGCAAACGTCTCGGTGGCGAGCGCCATGACCAACTGCGACAGATGATGGAGAGCGCCCTCGACATCCAGCACAGGACAGGGGATGTGAGCGCCCACCATGAATGGATCTGTGCTTTGCTGGACCATTACTACGACCCCATGTACGACTACCAGCTAAACCAGAAGGCAGGCCGAATTGTTGTGCAGGGTGGGCCAGAAACCATCATGGAGTGGGCCAGACGCTGATCGCTGACGTACACAGCCTGCGAACGGATGCAGACTCGTGCTACGCGCTTGCAACAAACCTCTGCTATAACAAGTCGAAAGCTGTTCTTGCATTCACCACCCGTGGTCCCTTTCAGCTTTCGGGAAACCAGTCATAGATACGAAAAAAAGGAGCAACTGAATGGACGACCTTCTGGGAACCAACATTAACGCGTCAGAACTATGGGACCAGGCATTGTCGCTGATTATGACCTATGCCCCGAAGTTCGTGCTGGCGATTGTCACTCTTGTTGTTGGCCTCTGGCTGATCAACCGGTTTATAGCGGTTCTCGACAAAAAACTCGGGGCCAAAGACCCGACCCTGAACAAGTTCCTTTGCGGCCTGGTCAGTGCCATCTTCAAGGTAATGCTGCTGATCTCGGTCGCTTCCATGATCGGTATCGCAACCACCTCGTTCATCGCAGTCATCGGTGCTGCCGGCCTCGCCATCGGCCTGGCCCTTCAGGGCAGCCTTGCCAACTTTGCCGGTGGCGTGCTTATTCTGATCTTCAAGCCCTTCAAGGTAGGTGACACCATTGAGGCACAGGGTTTCCTGGGCGCTGTGGCCGAGATCCAGATCCTCTACACCGTAGTGAACACATTCGACAACCGCCGTATCGTCATTCCCAACGGCAGCCTGTCCAATGCGACTCTGGTGAACGTCAGCATCTATGAGAAGCGCCGTTGTGATATGACCTTTGGCATCGGTTACAACGACGACATCGACAAGGCCAAAGCCATTCTCCAGCGCCTGTTCGATGAAGACGAGCGCTCCCTGAAAGATCCCGAACCGCGAATCTGTGTCGGCAGCCTTGGCGACAACTCGGTCAACCTGATGTTCCGTGCCTGGGTGGCCACCGATGACCTGTGGCCGTATTACTGGGACATGCATGAAAAAGTAAAAAAGGCATTTGACGCCGAGGGCATCACCATCCCCTTCCCCCAGCGGGATGTACACCTGTACAAAACCGAGTGACGGGTATCTCAACAACACAATCTGTAACTCGCATTCTGTATAACCTCAACTAAGCTGACCAATAATGGCGTTGAAGTCGTAACAGCTGCTTCAACGCCAGTCAGCGGAGCCGGCCCCAAGAACCGCCGGTTCCAGTACCGCTGTCATTGCTGGTAGGAGGTTGTCACTATGCCGGTACAGCAGTTGAAGGAATACCTTGACCAGGCAGACGTGGAATACATGTGCCTGTCCCATCCCCCTGCATTCACCGCTCAGCAACTTGCCCATCACGTAAAGATTGCCGGTGACCGGGTGGTGAAAACCGTGATTATCGAACTGGACGGCAAAATGGCCATGCTGGTCATGCCCGCCACGTGGCGTATTCGCTGGGACCGCTTGACCCGGATTCTCGATACCGATTTTGTTGATCTTGCGGATGAACAGGAGTTTCAGGATCGTTTCCCCGAATGCGAAGTGGGCGCCATGCCACCATTTGGCAACCTCTTTGACATGTCGGTGTACTGCGCTGAAGCACTGACACGGCAGCCGGAACTTGCTTTTGCCGCCGGCACCCACACCGAGTCCATCCACATGAAAACCAGGGACTTCCTGAGCCTGGCGCATCCCATGGTGCTTGAACAGGGGTTCGTCAAGCCGGGCTCACAAAAGCCGGCCTGGCTTAAAGGCCGCGCCCGTAAGGCGGAGTCGCTGACAGACAGCCACGCTGCCAACCTGGCCGGCTACTGACAGCGGCAATTACATCCGGCTTGGCCCGGGTGGCTTGTCTGGATGCGTCCATCGCGTAAACTGGGCGTATCAGACAGGAACCCGTTATGACTCAAGCCTTTGATATTGTGATTGTCGGTGCCGGCATGGTCGGTGCTGCCCTTGCGACCGGCCTTGGCCGCAATGGTTTTCGCGTAGCCCTGGTTGATCGTGGCTCTGCGCCGACCTTTGACGCGTCGCTCTCCCCGGATATCCGGGTGTCAGCCCTGAGCGCTGGCAGTGAGCGCTACCTCGCCGAGCTCGACGTCTGGTCAGACATACTCTCCATGCGTGCAACAGCCTACTCCCGGCTGGCGGTATGGGACGAAACACAGCATCCTCTCAGCAACCTGTTTCCCCGCAAGATCGCGGAAGTGGTGTTTGACGCCAGAAACCTCTCGACCAGCCACCTGGGCCATATCGTGGAGAATCGCGTAACTCAGCAGGCTCTGTGGAACTGCGCAGCGTCACTTTCAACGGTTTCCCTGTTTGCTGACAACGCCGTCGCCCGCCTCGACAATGGTCAGGACCACGCCAGCGTGGCTCTGGAGGACGGTACCGAACTGACTTGCCAACTGGTAGTCGGTGCCGATGGCGCCGCCTCCGTGGTCCGTGACATCGCTGGTATTGGTGTCACCCGCGACCAGTACCAGCAACAGGCGATGGTGATCTCCGTTCGCTACCAGGGCCCTGTCGAAGACATCACCTGGCAGGGTTTCTATCCTTCCGGCCCGCGCGCCTTCCTGCCACTGCACTCGGCGGGCAATGGCGAAAGCTGGGCATCCCTGGTGTGGTATGACTCGCCGGAGGAACTGGCGCGACTGAAATCACTGGATAACGAGGCGTTGATGGCGGAAATACAGAACGCTTTCCCGCCGGAACTGCCGCCATTGACCCATATTGACGCCAGAGCCAGCTTTCCGATCGCCCGTCAGCACGCCCGCAACTATGTAAAAAACCGTGTGGTGCTCGTGGGCGATGCTGCACATACCATCAATCCGCTGGCTGGCCAGGGTGTGAACCTGGGCTTCCAGGACGCCCGCGCACTGCAAAACGTGGTCCGCGAGGCCAGGCGCGCTGGCCTCAACCTGGCTGACCCGGCATGGCTGACACAATACGAGCGGCAGCGACGCCCGGCAAACCGCCGCATGATGCTCGCCATGGATGTGTTCTACCATCTGTTCAGCAACCGGACGCCGCCACTGCACCTGCTCCGCAACCTGGGCCTGGGCGCGGCGAAGGCGATGCCATTTGCCAGAAACCGGGTGGCCAAATACGCTATGGGTATCGATGAAGAACTGCCGCCGGTCATTCGCCAGCTGGCGGAGCGGTTACCGGGGCTCAGGCAACTGTAGACATTGTTCGGACGCTCATTCACCAACAGGGAACCATTATGTCGGACACTATTTTCACGAAGATCATCAACCGCGAGATTCCAGCGGACATCGTTTATGAAGATGACATCAGCCTCGCCTTCAGGGACATCAACCCGCAGGCGCCGGTGCACCTGCTGATCATCCCGAAAAAAGAAATCGCGACGATCAACGATATGGAAGAGGGTGATCGCGAGCTGGTGGGCCATCTGTACTGGGTTGCCGCCAAACTGGCGAAGGAGATGGATTTTGCCGACGACGGCTACCGGACAGTGATGAACTGCGGTGAAAATTCAGGCCAGACTGTCTTCCACATCCACCTGCATCTACTGGCTGGCAAACCCTTTGGTTGGCCGCCGTATACCGATAAGAAGAAGCAGGCCTGAGGCTTTTTTCAGGACTGCCACTGAGGCAAAAACGTGTGGCGGATACCCCTGTCCAGAACACGCCCGTAAATACATCCATGTAGGGCTCGGTCGCGCCATCCCTGGCGCTCCACGGTTCTGAACAGGGGTATCCGCCACACATCCAGACTTGGAGTTGTCTCGACGCCACCACTTCATTTAAAGGCTACACGGGCAAAAACCAAACTCTGACCGCCTAGCGACCGACGACCTTCTCGGCTTCCTCAACGGGCGTATGCCGGACATCCTCGCCCTTGACCATGAAGATCACGTTCTCGGCGATGTTACAAGCGTGATCTCCCACCCGCTCCAATGCGCGAAGGATCCACATTACCGACATGCAGCGTGAGATGTTGCGGGTGTCTTCCATCATGAACGTCAGAAGCGTACGCGTTGCCGCCTGGTACTCTTCGTCAACCCGCTTGTCTTCCTTCATGATTCGCAGCGCCTGCTCCGAATCCAGGCGAGCGAAAGCATCCAGGGAATCATGCAGCATGCTCAGAACATGGTTTCCGATGTGACGCACTTCCACGTAGCCGCGGGGCGCCTGACCTTCTTCTGACAGCTTGATGGCAAACTTGGCGATTTTCTTGGCCTCGTCACCGACCCGTTCCAGGTCCGAAACCATTTTAATAACCGACACCACCAGCCGCAGGTCCCGGGCCGTAGGCTGGCGGCGGGCGAGGATCAGCGTGGCTTCTTCGTCGATTTCAATTTCTTTCTGATCCACTTTCTTGTCTGTCGCACGTACTTCGTCCGCCAGATAACCATCGTTTTCCACCAGCGCGGTGATCGCCCGATCCACCTGGGACTCCACCATGCCGCCCATTTCCAGGAATTCACTCTTAAGGGCCATCAGTTCGTCATTGAACTTGTGCGAAATATGATCGCCGTAAACATCGTCCTTTTTATCTGGCATAACTATGTTCTCCAGTTTTCAACCGAACCGGCATTAACCAAAACGGCCGGTGATATAAGATTCCGTAAGCTGGTGTTCCGGTGAAGTAAACACCTTGTTGGTTTCGTTCACCTCAACCAGATGCCCCAGATGGAAATACGCCGTGCGATGAGATACACGGGCCGCCTGCTGCATGGAATGGGTCACGATCACGATAGTATAGCTCTCTGACATCTCGGCAATCAGCTCTTCCACGCGCGCGGTTGCAATCGGATCCAGAGCGGAACAGGGCTCGTCCATCAGGATCACTTCCGGGCTGACGGCAATGGCCCGCGCAATGCACAGGCGCTGCTGCTGGCCGCCGGACATGCCTGTGGCAATGGAATCCAGACGGTCCTTGGCTTCATCCCACAAGCCAGCTTTACGGAGGCTGTTCTCCACGATATCGTCAAGATCTGACTTACGGTTTGCAAGCCCGTGAATCCGAGGGCCATAGGCGACGTTGTCGTAGATGGATTTGGGAAACGGGTTCGGTTTCTGGAATACCATGCCCACCCGGGCGCGGAGCTCCACGACATCCCGCTTCGAGTGGTAAATATCCTCATCATCCAGCAGCAATTCCCCCGTGACCCGGCAGATATCGATGCTGTCATTCATCCGGTTAAGACAACGCAGGAAGGTGGACTTGCCGCAGCCGGAAGGACCAATGAACGAGATAACTTCGTTCCGGCCAATATCCAGGCTTATATCCTTGATTGCGCGATCTTTGCCATAGGAAACACTCACGTTACGCAGTTTGAACTTGGGATCGGCGGCGAACGGCTTTCCTACTGTCTTGCCCTCTTCAATCACCGTATCCTCTGGATTGTTTTCGCGCACTGGAATTGCCGGCCCCTGGTCTTGCATGTCGGCTTCTGCGGAAATACTTGGATTCATCGTATTCATATCATTCTCCTTACCAGCGACGCTCAAGCCGCTTGCGCAGCCAGATCGCCAGTGCATTCATACTGATCATGAAGGTGAGCAGCACCATGATGCCGGCGGATGCCAGCTCTACAAACCCCTGTTCTGAGGCGCTTGCCCAAAGATAGATCTGCACCGGCAGTACGGTGGCTGAATCGAAAAATCCACCCGGCACATCCACAATAAAAGCCACCATACCGATCAGCAGCAGTGGCGCCGTTTCACCCAGCGCCTGGGCCATACCAATTATGGAGCCGGTCAGCATGCCGGGCATGGCCAGAGGGATCACATGATGGAGCACCACCTGCATCTTGGAGGCACCGACACCCTCGGCCGCCTCCCGTATGGAAGGCGGTACACTTTTGATGGCTGCACGACTGGAAATGATGATGGTCGGTAACGTCATCAGTGCCAGTACCATGCCGCCCACAACCGGTACCGACCGCGGCATGCCGAAGAGACCGATGAACACGGCAAGGCCCAGCAAACCAAAGATGATGGATGGCACCGCCGCAAGGTTATTGATGTTGACCTCAATGAAATCGGTAAACTTGTTCTGGGGTGCAAATTCCTCCAGATAGACTGCTGCCGCGATACCGACAGGAAATGCAATTGCCAGTGTAACCAGCATGGTCAACAGAGAACCAACAATGGCACCAAGAATACCCGCATTCGCCGGTTCCCGGGAGTCGCCACGACTGAACAGCACATCGTTGAAGCTGGTATCGATGACGCCCTTCTCCAACAGCTGGTCCACCCACCTCTGCTGCTGCTCGGACAGCTTTATGCTGTATCGGGGATTGTCAGCGTGTTTGACGTATGTTGAAACCCGATCGTGTGCCAGAAACTCGATGGTTTGCGTGGTGCCCAGCAAATCCGGATTGTTTTCCAGCAGATCACGGACCTCACTGGCTGCATATGAGCCCAACAGACGACCCAGCTCACGCTTCTGGCCAGCGGTTTCAGCCTCCGGAATGTGTTCCTGTAGTGCCGCGATAATCGGCGCAACAAAATCCGCCATGGACAGTTGATCCGCATCGGTGGGATCGTCGAGATACATCATCTCGGGATCGAGAGGCACATCCAGAGTTATCGTGGTCTTGACGAATCCTGAGTGCCCCTTGTAGATAATGTCTACAAAAAGAGTAGCCAGCGCGGCCAGGGCAATAAATATGGCCAGCATGCCATAGAGCCGGAACCGGCGTTCCTTGCGATAGCGGCGATTCAGGGAGTTGCGGACAATCTCCGCCTGAGAACTCTGATTACTCATACTGTTCCCTATATTTGCGAACGATCTTCAGTGCAATCACGTTTAACAGCAGTGTGACGATAAACAGCAACATACCCAGTGCGAACGCAGACAGGGTCTTGGCGCTGTCGAACTCCTGGTCACCCACCAGCAATGTTGCAATCTGCACGGTCACTGTGGTTACCGACTCCAGCGGGTTGGCCGTCAGGTTGGCTGCAAGACCAGCGGCCATTACCACGATCATGGTCTCGCCGATGGCGCGGGATGCCGCCAGCAGGATGCCGCCAATTATGCCGGGCAGTGCCGCCGGGAAGATCACCTTCTTCATGGTTTCCGACTGCGTGGCTCCGAGCGCCAGCGAGCCATCCCGCATGGTCTGGGGTACGGCATTGATCACATCGTCAGAAAGCGAAGACACAAACGGCACGATCATGATGCCCATAACCAGTCCGGCAGCCAGCGCGCTCTGGGAAGACGCTTCCAGGCCTACCATCGCGGCAACATCACGAATAAACGGAGCGACAGTCAATGCGGCGAAAAAGCCGTAAACCACGGTCGGAATGCCAGCCAGCATCTCCAACACAGGCTTCGCTGTTGAGCGTACCCGCTTGCTGGCGTATTCGGACAGATAGATTGCCGACAGGAGGCCAACGGGCACCGCCACCAAAAGGGCAATGGCGGAAATCAAAAGGGTACCGGTGAACAGGGGAATAACGCCAAACGCCCCCTCGGAGCCTACCTGATCGGCGCGCAATGCGGTCTGGGGACTCCAGCTGGTGCTGAACAGAAATTCAGATATTGGCACCCGGTTAAAGAAGCGTACCGTCTCAAAAATCACCGAAAACACGATGCCGGCTGTGGTCAACACCGCCAATGCGGCACATACAAAGAAAATGCGACGAAGGGTTGTTTCCACGTTTATTCTGGCGTTGACGTGTGGCGAAACACGGGTCCAGGCGAACGCTGCGCCGGATACTGCGACAAGTAGCACCAGAGCAGCCTTGAAATCTGCACTCTGACTTTTCATGGTCTCAAGTACCGATGCCGCACCGGCAATATGCTCCGGAACGAATTCGGGATCGAGCTTGCCGGCGGCGACATTGCTGATCTGAGAAAGAATCAGGCTGGCCTGACCGGGAGAATCGGGCCACGAATCCTGCGGCAAAGTGGCAATTACAATACCCTGAATAACCTTGCCTTCAAAACCGGCCCAGGCCGCGAGAACAATCAGCGCGGGTATGGCACACCAGAGTGCTGCACGTGCCGCATAGTAAAAAGGAAGAGCTTTAAGATTCCGGATACCACCCAGGGGCGCTGCCACAGCCCTGGACCGCATGTAAGCGAGGCCGTAAGCAACTACAGCGAGAACCAGAACCAGGGGCAGAAGGTTAGCCGTCTCCATAACAGTCTCTGTGTTAATAGCTTTAAGTAGTCTGGACGTCTATTTTGCCAGTTAGCCAAACAAAAATATTCATGCAAATGTAACAAAGAAACGCGGACCTGTTGGCCCGCGTTTACTTTTCGTCATCCCTGACGCTTCCTGAGCGAGCCTTACAGCTCTTTACCGGTCATTGGCTCCAGGTCCTTTACTCTTTTGGCAATCTTCATGCGCTGATCACGCGGAAGAGGGATCAGGCCAACATCAACCAGATAACCATTATCACCCCAGGCGCCTTCACTGGTGAACTCGGCTACGTATTCTTCAATGCCTGGAACAACACCCACGTGCGCGTTCTTAATGTAGAACCACAGTGAACGGGCAACCGGGTATTCTTCGCTGGAAATAGCTTCCGGAGTCGGCTCAACGCCGTTAATGCTGGTTGCCTGGATCTGGCCACTATTCTCCATCAGGAAGCTGTAACCGAAGATACCCAGAGTTTCCGGATCCTGAGCCAGACGCTGAACGATCAGGTTGTCATTTTCGCCAGCTTCAATGAAGGGGCCGTCTTCACGCATGGCGTGACAAACGGATTTCATGTCGCTCTTGTCCATCTTCTTGATGAAATCGTACTGCTTGCAGCCGCCCTGCATGGCGATCTCAACGAATGCGTCGCGGGTACCGGATGTTGGAGGAGGACCCATTACGCTGATTTCATAGTCTGGCAGGCTGGAGTCGATGTCGCTCCACTTCATATAGGGGTTGGCAACCAGCTCGTCACCACCATCCGGGTTCGGCACTTCCTTGGCCAGTGCCAGGAATACCTGCTCCAGAGTCAGATCCAGCTTCTCCGCGTCCTTGGAGTTGGCGATAACGATACCATCGGCACCAATACGCACCTCGGTGATCTTCTCGACGCCGTTGGACTGACAGTTCTCGAATTCGCCCGGCTTCATGCGACGGGAAGCGTTGGTGATGTCCGGGTGCTGGGTACCAACACCTTCACAGAACAGCTTCAGGCCGCCACCGGAACCGGTGGATTCCAGCTTCGGGGTTGGGAAGTCGGTGTTACGACCAAAACGCTCGGCGACCACGGTAGCGAACGGGTAAACAGTGGAAGAGCCGACAATATTGATGGTGTCGCGAGCCATGGCAGGCGTTGACACGGCGGCAATGCTGCCTGCCAGTGCCACAGTTGTAAGGGCTGCTTTAAGTTTGATCACGTTGAGTCTCCATTTGTCACTTTGACTTTATTTACGGGTTGCTTCACCGATGAGTGAACAATAAATGTGTTCTGTGACAACTTTGTTACAGCCAATGAAATATAGAACAGGACGTTCAATTTTTCTTGCAGACGACGGCAAGGCCGCTAACATGCGCACTACTACAACAATTCCGGACTGATAAGGTTACTCCATGACAGCGCTCGACGACGACAAACCCACGCCCCGGGGCGAACTGATCATTCAGATCATTCCCCTGCCTTCGGACACCAACCCCAATGGTGATGTATTTGCCGGCTGGCTGGTCAAACAGATGGACATTGCCGCCGCCACAATGGCCGGACGGATTTCACAGGGGCGTAATGCAACCGTTGCCATGGACCGGATGGAGTTTCTCTCCCCTCTGCGGGTCGGATCCCAGGTCGGCTGTTATGGAGAACTGGTCGAGGTGGGCCGTAGCTCCATGAAAATCAACATTGAAGTCTGGACCCTCGACCGCACGGCAAAGGCCCCTCGCAAAGTGACGGAAGGGCTCTTTGTTTACGTCGCCATTGATGAACATGGCCGAATTCGCGAAGTGCCCTCACAGGCCGGTTGAGGAGTCTGGCCTGAGTGATGGACGCCCTGGAACGCCAACAGGCCTGGCTTTACCTGGCGGCCATCACCGTCGGCATGATGACAGGCTGGCTATGGCCAACGGTCACCGGCACCTTTGATGTGTTGCTGTGGCCAGTGCTCGGCGTTCTGCTCTACGCCACCTTCACCCAGGTTCCGCTGACTCACCTGGCCAGGGCCATCCGCGACGGCCATTTCAGTGCCGCGCTGATTCTGGGCAATTTTGTGATCATGCCCGCCATCACTTGGCTACTGCTGTTCCTGGCGCCGGCGGACCCTGCCATCCGGCTTGGTCTTCTGCTTGTCCTGCTGGTGCCCTGCACCGACTGGTTTATCAGCTTTACCCACCTTGGCGGCGGTGACAGCGCCAGGGCCATCGCAGCAACTCCGATTCTGCTGATTCTGCAGATTGTTACACTACCGATTTACCTCTGGCTTTTTCTCGGCGAGGAGGTGGCCAGTGCCAACCTGACCGCCCATTTGGTTCCCGTCTTCTTCGGGCTGATCATTACGCCTTTGGTGCTGGCCTGGCTTACCGAAAAAGCCGTCGAAAGCAGGCCTGCCCTTACAGGCTATACCCGCAGCCTGGGCTGGCTGCCGGTGCCGGCCCTGGCCCTGGTGGTTTTCCTGATTGCAGCATCACAGATAACCCTGGTGCTTGAGATCGGCCGTTTGCTGCCAGTATTACTGCTGATTTTTGCGACCTATCTGCTCGCTGCCGCGCTGGTTGGCAAACTGCTGAGCCGTGCGTTTCAGTTGTCAGCCGCGCCAGGGCGAACCCTGGCGTTCAGTTTAGGCACTCGCAACTCGTTTGTGGTGCTACCATTCGCCATCGCGCTGCCGGATCTGTGGGCGCCTGCTGTCGTGGTGATCGTGTTCCAGTCATTGGTGGAACTGTTCGGTATGACCGCTTACCTGAAATGGTTGCCCAGGCTGATTCGCGAGTAGCCCGCGTTGCGGCCAATCGTTCAGAGGTCTTGCAGGCGTTTTCTGGCTTCTTCCCTGCGACCGGTATCCGCCACTTCCCGTCCGGGCCTGGCCGGCACCTGCAGGACTTTCCGGAGATAGGTTCGAGCACGCTCCGGCTCGTCCTGTTCCAGCAGAAAATCCCCGAAGAAGAAGTTCGCGTCGATACCATCAGGATTGATGGCCAGTGCCTTTTGCAGGTAATTCCGGGCCTTGTCATCGTCGCCGAAACCCAGAGGCCAGCCGGGCACCTGATAGTAGAGACTGCCGAGGGAGGTATAGGCCGAGCCGTCGAGAGCGTCCTCATCGATCGCGAGAGCCTCCTCCAGTGATCGACGGGCATCCTTGACCAGCCCCAGAGCCCCAAGCCCTCCCTTGGCCCCGGCATAGGTGCTCAGCACAATGCCCTGCCAGATCAGGGGTTCGGCGCGATCAGGGTACCTGGCAACAAATACATCAACCTCGGTCACCAGCCTCTCGAAGGCCTTCTCCTGCCGGTTTTCGGGCAACTGATACTGAATTTCCGCCCACCGTTGCTGAATGTCCGCCAGCTGGTTGTCCAGACCTGCGGCCCAGAGGGGCATGGCGACCAACCAGGCCATTACCGGAACCATCCACTTCATGACAGTACTCCTGAATTGAGAAAACGCCGGATGATCGGCAATTGTTTGAGCATGGCTTTGTCCACGATGCGCGGCAGCACTCCGTTAATGACCACGAACAGCTTCTCGGGCCAGCCCAGGAAACGCCGACAGTCATCATTTTCCATGGCTTCCAGAATCCGGGATGCCACCGCCTCAGGTTCGTCGACGCTGTTTCCAAGAGCGCGGTTCAGCTCATTCACTGCGTGGGGATTCATTTCCGTGCGGGTTGCCCGGGGTGCCACGTAGACCACCTGAACGGCGGTATCCGCCAGCTCCCGGCGCAGTGCCTCGGTGAAGCCACGAAGGCCGAACTTGGTGGCGCAGTAAGCGGTATAGCCCGGGAAACCGATGCTGCCGAAGGTGGACCCCACGAAGACCAGGACGCCTTTCCCCGCTTTCTCGAAACGGGGCACAAAATGCCTCGCTACCAGCATGGCAGAGCGCAGATTCACGGTGAGCTGGGCATCCAGTTCGCTGACGGCCATGGCAGCAAGCCCGGCAAACCGGTTCTGGCCGGCACAATGGATTACCCCGTCGATATCCGGATAGGATTCACTCAGGCGTGAGAGTTGCTGGTCGAGGTCGGTAGCCGCAAGATCCAGGTGCACCACGGAAACGCCTTCCCGATGCCCGAGATTCTCCGGGTGCCGGGACGCCACGATAACCCGGCCTCCCGCCCTTACCAGCGGGTCCACCAGCGCCTTGCCAATACCCCCCGTTCCTCCCAGCAGGAGGAATACCCGGTCATGCAGCTTCATGATTCTGCTCCCTCCAGGTGGCCGGCAGCGGTATGTTGTGCAACATGTCACCATAGAGCCGGTAAACCACGCGGGCGGCCTCGATAATGGCCTGCTGGTCCTCCGGATCTGTGACCTCATTCATCAGGTTGCGGAAAAACTCGAAATGCTCCTGATCCAGAGCACCGTGGGAATACAGATAACTGAAGGCCTCGTCGGGAAGACCCAGGAGTTTCTGAATCTGCTCACCCAGTGGTGTCGCCAGTTCGATGGAGGTACCTTCAAGCACCTGCACCATACCGAAGAAGGCTGCAGGATTGCCGCGGTTAATCTGGTCGTACAGGTACGAGACCATGAGTTCAATTGAAAGATCCGGCCTGCCGCTGCGAATCTGTTCCCTGTCAGCCCCGCAGGCTGCCAGATCATCCAGAATCCATCCGTGGTGACCATATTCTTCATCGATGTATTCAACCAGGGCTTTGCGGACAAACTCCATCCGCTCGGGCAACCTGGCGCCGCAGGCCATCATCAGGGGAACTGTGTGCTTGACGTGGTGGTAGGCCTGGGTAAGAAACCAGGTATAGGCCTCAAGACTGAAATGCCCCCTGGCAATCGCCCTGATCACCGGCGCCCCGGTGACGCGCTCCCGGGCTTCTGCGGTTTCCTGCTGCAATCTGTCAAAAAATGCCATGTAAGAATCTCCTGGCTGGTTCGTGGACAAGGTTGGGGTGAATACTGGAAATGCCCCTGCCAACAGGGTGGGCAGGTCGGCCTGGATTCGATCGCGTACCGGTCTGCCATTTGCTGTCAGATGGCCGCTGGCCTGGGTGAGAAGCTGTCGGCGAATATAGAGCGCTTCCAGCCGGGCATAGTCAGGCAGTCCGGCATTGAGCGCAGTCAACGCTGAACGTAACTGATCCGGCGAGCGGCCATCCCGGATCACCACCAGCGCGCTGGGTTTCGGGTCGCCATCCCCGAACACCACAGCCTGCCGGGCGCCGAGGGCCTGGATCAGTTCACTTTCCAGCCACTCAGGACTGATATTGCGCCCGAAGCTGGTAATCAGAAGATTGCTGGCACGGCCATTCACCGACAGGAAACCCGTAGGGGCGCTGCGGCCCAGATCCCCGGTATCCAGCCATTCAAGGCCTTCAGGCTCAGCGCCAAGGTAACCAAGGTGGGTATTTCCCCGAACCAGGATGTGCCGGCGTTCATCCACCCTCACCTCGACATGGGAAAGCGGTTTTCCTACGGTGCCCCCGCGCTCAGCCCCGGGGACGTTGAGTGCAACCACGGATCCACATTCGGACAAACCGTAACCCTCGTAGAGGGGCAACCCGGCCGTGCGGCCACGAGCCAGCAGTTCGGACGAGACCCGCCCTCCACCCACGGCCAGGAACCGGAAAGACTGGTTGTTCAATTCATCTCGCTCAGCAGCCGCGACCAGGGCCATGGCCAGCTCAGGCACCAGGATCAGCGAGTGCGGTCCGTGCTGGTTGATCCCCTGCACCAGCCGGCCAATATCCAGACCACTGCTGCCGGTTATGCCCAGGCTCTGCAAAGGTGCAACCGTGACCCTGCCGCCCATCAGTAGCGGCAGATACACGCCGGCGATGTTCTCCAGCAGAGTGGCCAGCGGCAGGATGCAGAGGTGTTGTTCAAGCTCGATACCTGCCAGTCGCTCCTGCAGGGCAAGGGTGGTTGCTGTCATCTGTTCGACGGACAGACAGACTCCCTTGGGCGTGCCGGTACTGCCTGAGGTAAAGGTGATCTTTGCGGTCTTCGGCGGCATCCACGCACCGGCTGCCGCCACCGGCAGGCACCGGAACCAGACGCCATGGCCGAGGTGCTCGCCAGCTGTATCTGTTTCCGCCGACAGCAGGCAGTCCAGGCCCGCTCTTTCGATCAGATGTGACGTCTGGGATTGCGAGAAGAACACCGGCACCGGCACGCAAACCACATCCGCCAGCAGGCAGGCAAGGTCTGCAAGAATCCAGGCCACAGAGTTATCACCACACAGCCCGGCACGACGGACCCCCAGCCGGTTTAACTGATCCGCCAACCCACGTGCCGCCTGCATCATCTGAGCATAACTGAAGGCGGAGTCCGGCCCTTGCAGGGCAATGCGGGAAGCATGCATGCCCGCCTGGCGCGCCAGCAACTCAGGCAGTGCAGCCATAGGAGCCTCCCGCCATCGAATTTTCCGCGCCGGTGGTCTGTTCTACCGGCTGGATCAGTCTCAACAGACCGGCACGCCGCAATGCACAAATGCCGTCATCCACCCGGATCGCCATCACCATCGGATGGTGGTGATAATATCGGCCCCAGCCAGCGCCACCATCAGGCAGGCGGGCCGGATCTGCATCTGCCAACACTACGGTGGCAATACCCAGCCGGTGGAAACTGTTGCGTAGCTGATCGGTGCCAGTACACACCACCCAGTCATAACCGGCACCCTTCAGCCAGACCGACAGGGAGGCAAACAGATAACGGCTGACACCGGCTTCAACACCGGCGAGGTGAGCAATTTCGGCGAGTGTGTGACGCTTGATGCCGGAAACCGGCATCAACGCCTCCACGGGAACGGACAGGTAATCCTCGAGGAACAGACGCTCCTGGCCTGCATTACGCACGCCCACCGCCGCCAACAACGTGCCCTGGGCAGTGGTTAGGGCGAGCAACGCCGGAATCCGCAACGCCGGGTCCGCGCCATAAGCCTGGAGAAAGCGCCTGCGGATAAAGGCGCCAACCGTCCCGGCCATGGCCGTCCCCGGAGCAATCTGGCTGAACCATCGACCGCCGCACCGGATGACCGGAACCACATCCCGGCCATCCGGGAGACAACAGGTGGACATCGTTAGCGGGTCAGTCATAAGCGCTCTCCAGCAGGATTCGGGCGCGATGCCCTTCAACAGGACTGCCAGAATATCGAGCGAGGCTTAATCCAGGCTTAAGACCGGGCGGCATAATTCTTAAGCTCGTCTTAAGCTTTCTATGGCAAACTCAGTTGCAGGTAGCACAACAGGATTCATTCAATGCGCATACTGCTGGTAGAAGACGACCATCAGCTTGCCCGCACCATGCTGGACATGCTGCGGGAAAACCAGAACACAGTGGACTGGCTTGATGATGGTCAGCAGGCATTGAATGCCCTGACGGAAGAGCACTTTGACCTGGCCATTCTGGACCTGACCCTGCCCCGGTTGGATGGCCTCGATATCGTCCGGCGCAGCCGGCAGCAGGGCAACCGGACACCCATCATCATTCTGACCGCAAGGGCAGACCTCGACGAAAAACTGCAGGGACTGGATGCCGGCGCAGATGACTACCTCACCAAACCGTTTGCGATGGCCGAACTGAAGGCCCGGATCCGGGCGGTGACACGTCGCGGCTCTATCGTGCCTCAGAACGGACTGACGGTCGGGCAACTGGTATTGAACCCTGATTCCTGTCAGCTCACCACGGCGGAGGAGACAGTTGTTCTTCCCCGCAGTGAATTCCAGATCCTGACCTACCTCATGCGACACCCTGATCAGGTCGCAACCCGCAGACGCCTGGAAGAGCAGCTCTATGGCTGGGAACAGGGCGTAGAAAGCAATGCCCTTGAAGTGCATATCCACCACCTGAGGCGACGGATTGGCAAGGCCACCATCCGCACCATTCGTGGTGTTGGCTACCTGCTCGACAGCCAGGCCGCTGCCGGGGCGCCGGAATGTCACTGACACGCACCCTGACGCTCCTGGTTACCTCGACCGTTCTGTTGATCGCCATAATCGCCGCCGCCTGGAGCTATGTTGAAAGCAACCATGAACTGGAAGAGCTGTTCGATGCCGAACTGGCACAGAGCACCCGAATCGTGCAGGGACTGGTGCGCCATCTCGCCGACACCCAGTCAATGGAAGAGTTACCAAAAACCCTGAGTGAGACTCTGGAATTACCTGTCCCCGACCGGGGAAAAATCGACTTTGAGAAAGATGCCAACGAAATACTGCCAGGAGGCATCGGACACAAATACGAAAAAAAACTGGCTTTTGAGGTCTGGACGCCCGACCGCATGCCGTTGCTGGACACCCTCAAGGCCGATGACTCCGAAACGTTGGTCCCGGGCTACTCCTGGGCAGAGTCCAGGGGCTACCGCTGGCGCGTTTTCACGCTTCAGGACACCGCCACCGGCTTCTGGATCCGGACAGCCCAGCGGGAAGATATCCGTGAGGAACTGAGCCAGGAACTGGCCCTGGGCAATGTGCTACCATTGCTGATCGCCCTGCCGCTCCTGCTGATCGCCGTCAGCCTCGCCATTCAACTGGGATTCCGCCCGCTGGTAAGGCTGGAAAGACCCATCCGCAATATGGCACCCGAACGCATTCACCCGCTTGATGACCGGCAAGCCCCGAAGGAAGTGGCGGGGCTGGTTCAGGCGGTGAACAGTCTGCTGAACCGCCTGGACCAGGCTCTCGAGCGGGAACGCCGGTTTTCCGCCGATGCAGCCCATGAGCTACGGACACCGCTGGCGGTGCTGCGGCTGAACCTTGAGAAAGCCTGCGCAAATAATCCCGAGCAATTCAAGGGGCTGATCCAGTCGGTCGACCGCATGGTCCACCTCGTTGAGCAGATGTTGCTGCTGAGCCGCGTTGATGCAGGTACCGATTTTGCTCCCGAGCACCATAACCTGTCAGCGATTATTGAGCAGAGCATTGCCGATGTAGCTCCCCTGGCCCTGGAAAAGAATATCGAGCCGGTGCTGGAAGACGATACCGGCCAGGCCCTCATCTACTGCCACAGAGCGCTGATCAATACCCTCATGCGCTCCCTGCTTGCCAATGCCATTCAGTACAGTCCCGAACATACCATCATTACCACCCACCTCGAGCCTTCCGCCGACGGCTACCACATTGCCGTATGTGACCAGGGCCCTGGCATTCCGACGGAAGAGCGGGAACGGGCGCTAAGCCGTTTCGTCAGGCTTGATCAGCGACTTGGTGGCGGTGCCGGGCTCGGGCTTGCCATTGCCCGGCGCATTGCAGAACTCCACGGGGGCCAGCTAACCCTCGCCGGAAGAACCGACGGGCAGACCGGGCTGTGCGTCAACATCTGGCTTCCCGCAAGACCTTCGTCCAGCAATAGTCGCTCTTAAGATTGAATTAAGGGTACAGGCGGATACCCCCGGCATCTGGCAAAATTAAAGCGGAAGCGTCACCGAAACTCTCAGACCCCGCCCTTCCGGGCCGGAATCGAGGTGGATCTCCCCTCCCATGCCACGAATCAGCGTGCGCGCAATGGCGAGCCCCAGGCCAGCGCCACCGGTTTCCCGGCTGCGGGACTGTTCCAGGCGGTAAAAGGGTTCGAAAACCCGGGTGCGTTCGGTTTCCGGAATACCCGGCCCCTGATCAGTGATGGTAATAATGGCTTCGCTCTCAGAGGTGCCCAGTTTCACCTCGGCCCGCTGGCCGTAGTTCACGGCATTCTCGATCAGGTTGCTCAGGGCCCGCCGGACCGCCTCCGGCTGTCCCTGGAGGACACATCGGGGGCTGTCCTCGAACTCCACAGCGAAGCCCATTTCCTGCAGGTCACCACAGAGGCTGTCCAGCAGCGTCGTCAGATCGTAACGTCGGTATTTTTCTGTAGTACTGCCCCGAATGAAGTCGAGAGTGGCTTCGGCCAGATGCTGCATTTCCTGCAGGGAATCGAGCAAACGATCCCTGTCCTCCCCGTCAGACAGCATTTCCACTCGCAGCCGCATCGAGGTGATGGGCGTTCGCAGGTCGTGGGCGAGGGCAGCCAGCAGGCGTTCCCGGTCTTCCTGTGCCCGGCTGACCTGATGTTGCATCCGGTTAAAGGCACGCGTCACCTCACGAATATCCTCAGGCCCCCGCTCCGGTATCTGGACTTTCTCGCCACGCCCGAAGGCCTGGGCCGCTCGACTCAGTTCATTGACGGGGCGCAGGATGCGGCGGACAGCCAGCAGCAACGTGAGAGTCAGCAGCACAGCGGTGATTCCAACACTGGTGAGCGTCGCCTTCAACCAGAGCCAGGAAGGCGCACGGGGCTGGGCTCGTGCGTTCAACCATTGTCCTGACGACAATGCCAGAGAAACACCAAGAATGGGGGCGCAGGCGCGCCGGTTGTCACCATGTTCATCATCCCGGTGTTCCTCATACTCATGGCGCTCGTCATCGTCGTCGTGTTTCTCGCGATCCCCATCATGATCTGATCTCCGGCGAGGCAGACACTCCTCTTCATCAGCCTCCACAGCCGTTCGCACCTGATCCCGGCGCAGGCCCAGCTCCATGGCCAGTCGCTGTGTCATTGATCCGGCTTCGTCGCCAGGCAGGGACGGCGATGGATCGACGGAAAGCTGCAGGGAAGGACTGGATAGTGCTCGTAATATGCGCTCCTGCCGTTCCGGGTCTGTGGTGTCGAGCAGGCTATAGGCATCGGCCACCCGCTGCAGCACATGTTCCAGGCTGGCACTGCGCAGGGCACCCTGGCGCTCCCCTGCCAGAATGGCGATGGTAATGATCTGTGCCACCAACAGCACGAGGATCAGCAGGAGAGCCAGCTGCCCACCAGCACGCCTGGGCCAGAACCTCATTCCTGCTTCCCTCCGACGGTGGCAATCCACTGGTAACCGCCACCCCAGATGGTCTTGATCAGTTTGGGGTTGCGGGGGTCCGGATCAATCTTCCGGCGCAGCCGGCTGACATGGTTGTCGATACTGCGATCAAAGGCGTCTGCTTCCCGGCCCAGGGTCAGGTCCATGAGCTGGTCCCGCGACAATACCCGACCGGCATGCTCCAGGAACGCCAGTAGCAATTTGAATTCAGCGGTACTGAGGGACACCTCCACGCCTTCGGGGTCGATCAGTTGGTGGCGGTCGACGTTCAGTGCCCAGCCTTCGAAGGACAGGCACTGCCCCGCCATTGGGCTGCGTTGTGGTGGTAGCGCCGTGGCTCGGCGCAGAACCGCCTTGATGCGTGCCAGAAGCTCCCTCGGGTTAAAGGGTTTGGTCAGGTAATCGTCGGCGCCCATTTCCAGGCCGATGATACGGTCGGTCTCCTCACTCATGGCGGTGAGCAGAATAATCGGCAGTTCCGTGTGTTCACGGAGATAGCGGCAAAGCGTCAGACCATCGTCGCCGGGCATCATGATGTCCAGCACAACCAGATCCACAGTGTGATCTCTCAACTGACGTTTCATGGCATCCCCGCCATCCGCCAGCAGCACACGGAGCTCGTGTTCCTGCAGATAGCGGCCGACCAGGTCGCGAATGTCTCGGTGATCGTCAACCACCAGAATCGTGGGCGATGTGCTCACTCTTTACTCCGTCTGTTTACTGTCTGCCCCGATTATAGGGGACTCCCCGTCGCGCCTGGGCGTGAGGTTGTCAGAAATCATCCCAATTCCGGCTCTTGCGACAAATTGCGACAACTTCAGCACCTGGCAGAGACAATTCTGCGACGTTTCCCTGATGCAATAACACCTGACCAACAATGACATTCCGTCATGGGTTTCACCAGATCAGGAGTTCTATCATGAATAAGATCACCACGATTGCAGCTATATCCGCCGCCGCTTTGCTGAGTGCAACACCACTTCTGGTGTCTGCAGATGATGATTGCCGGGAAAAACAGCGTTATGAGCACCGTCGCGACGGAAAGCCCATGAACGCGGATCTCAAACAGTACAGTACTGAAGAAATGCGAATCATGGCCTTTGGCCGGGCACTCAGACGGTTTGGCCCCGGGGTGGAGGTATCAGTGAATGAAACCAGCGACGGCACCTATCAGGTGCAGTTGCGGGACGCCGAGCAGAACCTGATCCGGGAACAGGAGTTCAACCAATACGGTGCCCCGGTTCGCGGCTCCCGCCGGGACTGACCCCCCTGTGGTCAGCGCAGGGGCCCTTTCCGGGCCCCTCACCCCCCTGAAGGAGATTGATGATGACATTGATGGATGCAGAAAACCGATACGGCGGCGTTTCCCGCGCCCTGCACTGGCTAATGGCAGCCCTGTTGCTGCTCATGCTTGCCAGCGAGGTCTGGTTCGAGGCCCTGGAAGACAGCCTCTCGGAGCACTCGCTGATGGCCTGGCACCAAAGCCTTGGCCTGGCTTTGTTCGGGCTGATGGTATTTCGTGGCTTATGGCGATGGCTGAACCGGTCGCGCCTCTCACCGCCCGAGCACTGGGCAACCATGGCGAAACTGGGACATTTCGCTCTGTACGCGCTGATGATTCTGATGCCTCTGTCAGGACTGGCTACCGCCGTAGGTGAAGGGGACACCGTCACTTTCTTTGGCTGGACCGTCTTTGCTTCAGGCCCGGAAGTCGAGTGGCTGGAAGACAGCGGCGAAGACGTCCATGAGACCCTGGCAAACCTGCTATGGCTGATGATCGGCTTGCATGTGGCAGCCGCGCTGGCGCACCAGTACCTGCTGAAGGATCGGGAACTGAAGCGCATGGCCTGACACAGCTGCCCCCTGTTTCCGCTCATGTTGTCCCTGGTGAAGATTGCCAGCCGTGCAACAGGTGGGCGTAATTCAACCGCTCCCAGGTCCGGGAATTGGGGGCATTTGCCAGTGACAGGGCACCGCGGGCTTCAGCCAGAGTGCGGTAACCCATGGTGGAGAGGCGCTGGTTCATTTCGCCCGTAATCCGTGCCAGCGCCGACGGCCCCTCTCTCAGCAGCACCGACACCATCTGCACAACCGTGGCACCAGACAGGATCGCCTTGGCGGCATCATCGCCGCTGTGCACACCACCGGAAGCCGCCATTTCCAGCGCGGTACGATTGAACAGCATCGCTATCCCATGAAGCCGCAGGGGCAGCTCGGCATTGGTGGACAACACCACTTCGCGGCTCAGTTCCAGTTCATCCAGGTCCATATCCGGCTGGTAAAAGCGATTGAACAGCACCAGCCCCCGGGCCCCTGCCGCCTGCAGGCCTGCCACAAAAGCCGGAAGCGCGGAATAGAAGGGTGACAGTTTGACGCTGACCGGGATGGTGACCTGCTCCACAACCGAACGAACCACATCGAGCTGACGCTGTTCCAGGGAAGCGGCCGTGTCGGAAGGGTCTGTGGCCAGGTCATACAGGTTGAGTTCAATCGCCGACGCTCCAGCGTCTTCCAGTTCCCGGGCATGTTGGACCCAGCCGCCGGCAGATATGCCATTAAGGGAAGCAACCACCGGCACATTCAACGCGTTCTGCAGCGTTTCCAGGCGTTTGAGATAGCTGCCCGATCCCATCTCGAACACCTCGGATTCCGGAAAGAATGAACGCGCCTCAGCATCCATGTTAATGCGCGAATCGATAAAACGATGAGCGGCCATCTGTTCCGCCACCAGCTGTTCCTCGAACAGCGAATGCATCACTATGGCACCGGCCCCGGCATCAACGCAGGCCTTGAGTGCGTCCAGGTTGTCGGTCAGCGGGCTGGCGCCAACCAGCAGGGGCGAGCACAGGTCCAGCCCGAGCCATCGGGTTGCCAACTCAGTCATGACGGTCGCCTTCTTTCTGATCCGGTTCCGGGTGTTCATGGGGCTCAAAGTGGATCCCCGCCAGTTGCTTGTAGAGCTCCCGTTGTTCCTGCGCTGCTTCGCTCGCCGCTGCCACCAGTTGCTCATACCTTTCAGGATCCCGCAATTCCAGCATGCGGAAGCGGGCTTCTTCCTGCATATAGTTTTTCATGGTCACCTTCTGGCGCAGGGAGTCCAGCTGCAGGGGTGGCAGCCCTTCGTGGATGCGGCGGGGGTCGAACCGGTACAGCGGCCAGGCCCAGCTGTCCACCGCCCGCTTCTGCTGTGCCGGCGAGTGCACCAGATCGTATCCATGGGCAATGCAGGGGCTGTGGGCAATGATCAGTGCCGGGCCGTCGAAGCTCTCGGCTTCCTGCAGGGCCTTGGTGGTGTGATTGCTGTGGGACTGCATGGCGATCTGGGCCACGTAGACATGGCCATAGCTCATGGCCAGCAGCCCCAGGTCCTTCTTGCGGGTTTCCTTGCCGGCGGCGGCAAACTTTGCAATCGCGCCCATGGGCGTGGCCTTGGATTGCTGCCCGCCGGTGTTGGAATACACCTCTGTGTCCAGCACCAGCAGCTTGAGGTTCTGGCCCGACGCCAGGGCATGGTCAAGACCACCATAACCAATGTCGTAAGCCCAGCCATCACCACCGATTACCCACACGCTCTTGGGGCATAGCTCATCCGCGAGGTTTGACAGCTCCTCGGCCTCCCGGCCTTGCTGGTCCGCCAGCCAGTCACGCAGCCGGGTCACCGCTTCGCGCCGCGCCGCCATGGCCACCTCGTCAAGAGTGGCGCAGGGGCCGGTCAAATCTTGGTACAAATCTGGCGGCAGTTTCTCTCTCAGGTCTTCCAGCAACTGCCGGGCTCGGCCCACCAGCCTGTCCAGCCCCATTCGCATGCCCAGGCCCAGTTCGGCGGCGTCCTCGAACAGCGAGTTGTTCCAGGTCGGCCCGCGGCCATCGGCGTTCACGGTGTAAGGGGTGGTGGGCAGGTTGCCGCCATAAATTGAGGAGCACCCGGTGGCATTGGCAATCAGCAACCGATCGCCCAGTAACTGGGTGAGCAGGCGAATATAGGGCGTCTCGCCGCAGCCGGCGCAGGCGCCGGAATACTCGAACAGAGGGATCAGTAGTGGTAGCGATTTGAAGTCCCGGGGAATACGCTCCCGGGGCACGTCCGGCAGGCTTCGCAGGAATGCCAGGTTTTTCGCCTCGGCTTCCCGATGCTCTGCCAGCGGCCTCATGTTGATGGCCTTGCGCTTGGGCTGGGTGCGATCCTTTGCGGGGCAGACCTCCACACACAAGCCGCAACCGGTACAGTCATCCGGAGCCACCTGAAGCCGGTAGTCCAGCCCTTCCAGTTCCGGAGTGTGGGTTTCGGGCACCGCCTCGAAGGTGTCCGGGGCACCCTTGCCGGCCTCCGGCTCGAAGACCTTGCCGGTAATCGCCGTATGGGGGCAGATCATCGCGCAGAAGTTGCACTGTACACAAAGATCGGACTCCCAGATGGGGATTTCCAGGGCGATAGACCGTTTTTCATACTGGCTGGTGCCAGTGGGCCAGGTGCCGTCCGGAGGGAAGGCGCTGACCGGCAGTTTGTCACCCTGGCCGTCCATCAACAGACGAGTGACTTTCTGGACGAAGTCCGGTGCGTCCCGGGGAACTCTTGGCGGACGCCTGCGGGTGGCCGTCACCTCGCCGGGCACCCGCACTTCATGCAGATTCGCCAGGGCAGAGTCGACGGCCTCCACATTCCGGCGAACCACCTCCGGCCCGCGACGGCCCCAGGTCTGACGAATGGAGTCCTTGATGCGGGCAATGGCCTCATCACGGGGAAGAATGTCAGCGAGGGCAAAGAAACACACCTGCATAACGGTATTGATGCGTCGTTCCAGACCCGCAGCCTCCGCCACGCCAGCGGCATCAATCACGTAAAGTCTGACTTTGCGATCCACCAGAACCTGCTGGACTTCCACGGACAGCCTGTCCCACACCTGTTCCGGGGTCCAGGGCACGTTTAACAGAATTGTAGCGCCCGGTGCTGCATGTTCCAGAACATCGAACCTGTCCAGAAACTGCGGCGCATGCACCGCCACAAACTGAGCCTGGCGGATCTGATAACTTGAGCGGATCGGCAGCGGCCCGAAGCGCAGGTGCGATACCGTCGTCGCCCCGGACTTCTTGGAGTCGTAGACAAAATGGCCCTGGGCATACAGTTCCGTGCCCTCACCGAGAATCTTGATGCTGGCCTTGTTGCTGCTGACCGTGCCATCGGCCCCAAGCCCGAAAAACAGGGCGCGACGGGTCTGCGGTGACTCGATATCCAGTTCGTTGTCCACCTCAAGCGACAAATGTGTCACGTCGTCGCGGACACCCACCGTAAAACGGGTTTTCGGTGAGGCCGCCCTGAGCTGGTCAAAGACTGCACAGACCATTGCCGGGGTGAACTCCCTGGAGGACAGGCCATAACGCCCGCCAATCACCCGGGGTAATATTTGCCGATCGCCACGACTGTAGGCCTCCATCAGAGCGCCGCTGACTTCCAGCAGCAGAGGCTCGCCCTGGGCACCGGGCTCCTTGGTCCGGTCCAGCACTGCTATATGTGTCACGGTGCCGGGAAGCGCCTGCAGAAACTGATCGGTGGCGAAGGGCCGGAACAGACGCACCTTGAGGACACCAACCTTTTCCCCCTGCCCTGTCAGCCACTCCACGGTTTCATGGGCACACTCGGCTCCGGAACCCATCAGGATGACCACCCGCTCCGCTTCCGGGTGCCCCATGTAATCAAACAGCTGATAATGGCGACCGGTGATGTCAGCAAACCGCTCCATGACGGCTTCCAGGCGCTCCGGAAACACCTGATAGAAGGGGTTGGTGGCTTCCCGGGACTGGAAGAAGGCATCCGGGTTCTGGGAGGTGCCCCGCACCACCGGCCGGTCGGGAGTCATCCGGCGGCTGCGGTGTGACTGGACCCCTTCACGGGAAACCAGTGCCGTCAGGTCCTCGTCACTGAGCACCGCAATCTTGGAAATCTCATGGGAGGTGCGGAAGCCGTCAAAGAAATGCATCACCGGCACCCGGGGCTCCAGGGTCACCGCATGGCCGATAGCGGCCAGGTCCTGGGCTTCCTGCACAGACCCGGAGGCCAGCAGGGCAAAACCGGTGCCCCTGGCAGCCATCACATCGGAGTGATCGCAGAAAATGGACAGAGCATGGGTGGCGACACTGCGGGCGGCTATGTGCATGCAGAAAGGCGATAGCTCGCCAGCAATCTTGAACAGGTTGGGCAACATCAGCAGCAGCCCCTGGGAGGCGGTGAAGGTTGTCACCAGAGAACCCGCCTGTAGCGCTCCGTGCATGGCGCCGGCAGCGCCAGCCTCGGATTGCATTTCAACCACGCCGGGCACCTGGCCCCAGAGATTGGCCCTGCCCAGGGTGGCCCAGTCATCCGCATGCTCGCCCATCACCGATGCCGGGGTAATCGGATAGATGGCAATGGTTTCACTCAATCGATAGGCCACTGAGGCCACGGCTTCATTGCCATCCAGGGTCTGGAACGCCATTACCACCCCTCCATGTCGGAACCTGCCAGAGTCGTCAGGCTCTGTTCAGTCTAGGCGGGGCTTATGGCGGCCGCAAGCGGATGTCAGCGCAGCGGTACGCCTGGAAATCCGGCCCGAAAGTTCCTGATCGATCACTGGCTCAAGACTTTACCAACCGGTCCAGACGCAAGCGCTCACGATCATCAAACAGTCTGCGGCCACCCCAGGAGACCGCCATGACTGCACCAAAGCCAGTGGCTGCCGTAATAATGAGCATCACAAGGATCTGGTATTTCACGGCCACCGCAGGCGGACTGCCCGCCAGAATCTGACCAGTCATCATGCCCGGCAGGCTGACAATACCGGCCGCCGCCATGGCATTGATCGAGGGCATCATGCCACTGCGCATGGCGTCCCGGCGGATATCCTCCAGCGCCTGTTGCCAGGTCTGCCCCAGCATCAGCCGGTTCTCGATCACGCCTCTTTGTTGCCAGACCGATTCATTGAGCCGGTCCAGCGCCAGGCTGACGCCTGTCATGGTGTTGCCAAGCATCATACCCAGCAAAGGAATGGCATATTGGGGGGCATACCAGGGGTCGGGGCCGATCACCACGGTCAGGGCCAGTACCGTGATCGTGAAGGACGACACGAACATGGCGCCGGTGCCAATACCGAAAGCCCACCAGCCCTGCAAACGCCGACCCTGGCGTGCCACCACCTCACGGCCTGCGATCAGCAGCATCACCAGCGCCAGCAGAGCAATCCAGTAAAACGCAGAGGACGCAAACAGGGCTTCAAGTACCAACCCGATCAGCGCCAACTGGATGACCGTGCGGATGGCGGCAATCAGCAGGCTGCGGGTGATTCCAAGGCGGGCAATGTATCCGGATACACCCAGCGCCAGCACCAGCAGAGCCGCCAACCCCAGTTTCCACCAGGCAAGGTCAATCACTTCCATGGACAGGCTCCACTCTGGTTCCGTTAATCCGGTAGTGGGCATCCGCCACACGATGAATCTGGCCCGGATCATGGGCGATCCAGAGGGTAGCGATATGCCGGCGCCGAATCTCCTCAAGCAACCAGGTTTCCACGGTTTCCGTGCTGCTGCCATCCAGATTGGCAGTCGGTTCGTCCAGCAAAAGAGCCTCCGGCTGGAGAGAAAGCGCCCGCCAGAGGGCCAGCCGCTGACGCTCACCGGAGGACAGCCGACTGACCGACCAGCCCATCACTTCAGACGGGAAGCCCAGGGCCGGGGGCAGTCGCGAACCGGCATCATCTGGAAAATGGCCTCCCACCACATCAAACCACCACTGACTGTCTGCTGGCACCATTACCACCCGGCTCCGCCACTGGTGGGCAGGCATTTCCTGCTGACGGGTCCCCCCCAGAGAAATGCCACCACCATGGGGTTCCAGATCCGCCACCGCTCTCAGCAGGCGACTTTTGCCACTGCCGGACGGGCCGGACAGGCAAGCGACCTGCCCGGCAGGCACCACCAGAGATACCTCGCTCAGGGCGCCAACACTGACGTTTTCCAGCAAAAGTTCTGTCAAAATAGGTTCACCATGGCCTGCGGGATCCATAATGGTTACACCATTGCACAGGATCTCGCCAGCAACCAGCCACGCATAGCAGGTATGTATGAGCCTCCGAACCTTCACAGCGGTCCTATTCGCCCTTACCTTGCCAGTGCCGCCGGCGGTGGCAGAGGTTGGAGTGTCACCGTTTGCAGGCTTTCGCATGAGCAGTTCGGTGGATATCGAGACCGCCGGTGCCAGCGCTGACGATCAGATCCACTTCCGGGACTCCGCAAGCCAGGGGCTGGCACTCAATTTTGACCTGGCCGAACCTGGCAAGCAGGGGGAAATTTACTTCAGCCGGCAAAGCACCTCCGCCAGGCTGGACAACGGCCTGTTCGCTCCGGGAATCGAGTCCATTGATCTGACGATTTACCAATTCCAGTTCGGAGGGCTCTATTTTCCAGGCGGAAAAAGCTACGGAGGGTTTGTCTCCGGCGTGCTGGGAGTTACCCGCCTGGAGCCGGAGGACTCGAGATACGATAGCCATCACCGGGCAGCTCTGACGCTTGGTGGCGGCTATCAATTCTTCATGACCGAACAACTGCGGCTGCGGCTGGATCTTCGCGGCATTTATACCGCCCTGAACTCGGCAGGTTCTGTGTTCTGCTCCGGCGGATGCGAGCTCAGGTTTCGCAGCGACGGTTACTTACAGGTGGAAGCCGGCGCAGGACTGGTCATGCGTTTCTGACGCCGGCTCACACCACTACGGGCCGCCTCTCGGGCAACAACAAAGAGAGAAGTGATGCCATGGCCACCAGACCCGATGATATCCACAGACAGGCTTCCAGCCCATAGGCCTGATAGACCCAACCAGAGAGAATGGTGCCAAGAAGCCGGCCGGCAGCATTGGACATGTAGTAGAAGCCCACATCCAGGGAAACGCCGTCACCCCGGGCATAGCTGACGATCAGATAGCTGTGGAGAGAGGAGTTGATGGCAAACAGCACGCCAAACAGCAGTAATCCGCCCACAATCACCATCTGTGGCGGCCCCCCTGCCATCAGGCCAACGGCAATAGCAGCGGGAATCAGAGCCAGGGCGGCGGCCCAGAGCACCGCAGGTTGTTTGCCTTCCATATTGCCGGTAATGCGCGGCGCAATGGTCTGGATGAAGCCATAGCCGATAATCCAGGTGGCCATGAAAGCACCCACCTTCCAGAAATCCCAGCCGAATACCGTATGCAGGTATACCGGCAGGGCCACCACAAACCACACATCGCGGGCACCGAACAGGAACATCCGCGCCGCCGACAGGACGTTGATCGCACGGCTCTTCGACAGGATCTCACGGAACTTCGGTTTCGCCTTACTCTTGCCCAGCTCCTGCTTGAGCAGGAACAGGCTCGCCAGCCAGACCGCGGCGAGGGCAACAGCCATAATAATGACCGCGCCCGTGAAGCCTGCGGCCATCAACAACACCCCGCCGAGGAAAAATCCCACGCCCTTGAGGGTATTCTTGGAGCCGGTCAGAATCGCCACCCACTTGTATAGGGTGCCCTGCTGCTCATCCGGTACCAGCAGCTTGATACCGCTCTTGGCGGACATCTTGTTCAGATCTTTGGCAATGCCGGAAAGCGCTTGTGCCGCCATCACCCAGGGTACGGTCAGCATGGCCGCCGGTACAGCCAGCATGCCCAGCGCCACGATCTGCAGGAACAGGCCGATATTCATGGTGCGATTCAGCCCCATGCGGGCGCCCAGATAACCACCCACCAGGTTGGTCACCACGCCGAAGAACTCGTAGAAGATGAACAATAGGGCGATTTCCAGGGGCGAATAACCCAGCTGGTGAAAATGCAAAACCACCAGCATCCGAAGGGCCCCATCCGTCAGGGTGAAGGCCCAGTAGTTGCCGGTAATGACCAGGTACTGTCGGATGGCGGCGGTCATATCAGGCCGAGCCTACCTTACGCACCAGCTCGGCAGTGCGGTTGGCATAACCCCACTCGTTGTCGTACCAGGCATAGATTTTCACCTGGGTGCCGTTGACCACCAGAGTTGACAGCGCATCGACGATGGACGAGCGCGGGTCGGTCTTGTAATCAATGGACACCAGCGGGCGTTCTTCGTAGCCCAGGATGTCTTTCAGTTCCCCTTCGGCCGCCTCTTTCAGTAACTGGTTGACCGTATCGCGATCGGTCGGCGTTTCCACCTCGAAAACGCAATCGGTCAGCGATGCGTTGATGAGGGGAATGCGAACCGCATGGCCATCAAGCCGGCCTTTCAGTTCCGGGAAGATCTCAATGATGGCCGTGGCGGAGCCGGTGCTGGTCGGAATCAGCGAACTGCCACAGGCCCGGGCCCTGCGCAGGTCCTTGTGCGGCGCATCAATGATGGTCTGGGTATTGGTCAGGCTATGAATGGTGGTGATGGAGCCATGCCTGATGCCCAGCTTTTCATGAATCACCTTCACCACCGGCGCCAGGCAGTTGGTGGTGCAGGAAGCGGCGGTCACAATGCGGTCGTTGGCAGGATCGAAAATATCATCGTTCACGCCGAGGACAATGTTCTTCGCGCCTGCCTCTTTAACCGGGGCGGTCACAACCACCCGCTTCACACCCTGATCCAGATAGCCCTGCAGAACCGCCACCTTCCTGTTCACCCCGCTGGCTTCGATGACCAGATCACAGCAGGACCAGTCGGTCTCTCCGATGGACTTGTTGTGGGTCACCCGAATGCGTTGGTCCCCGATAACAATATCGTCACCATCCGCAAGGGCCTCCTGACTCCAGCGGCCATGCACACTGTCAAAGTTCAGCAGATGCGCCAGGGTACCGGCACCCGCACCCGGATCGTTGATGGCAACAAACTCCATATCCGGCCATTCCCACGCTGCCCTCAGTGCCAGGCGGCCGATACGGCCGAATCCGTTAATACCAACTTTAATCTTGCTCATGGTGTTCTCCTTGCGAGATTCGCAATCCGTGTGATGTGTCAGATCAGGGGCACTGCGCTACCGGCCGGTCCGCCATCGCCTGCAGCCTCGCCAGCGGCTGCTCGACCAGTGCGGCATTATTATGTGCGGTTTCCTCCAGAACCCGTAACACCCAGTCTGGCAGGCCCGGGTTAAGGTAATAATAGACCCATTGCCCCCGGCGTTCCGTTTCCAGCAATCCCGCATCACGCAATGAAGCCAGATGACGACTGACTTTCGGTTGAGATACGTCAAAGGCCTCGGTCAGCTCGCATACGCACAGTTTTTCCTGGCCTCTGATCAACAACAGGGCAGCCAGGCGCAGATCATCGGCCATGGCCTTGAAAATGGTCACCGGGTTGTAGCCGGCAGGTTTCAGCCCGGTCTCTTTCTGGTGGACCAGGGTGAACAGACCAATGCGCTCCTTGAGCTCCTTGAGCGTCAAAGCAAAGGTAGCATGGCGGTTACTTTCGGCAGGGTCCGGAAAGTCCCAGGCTATCTGCTGGGCACCGGAAGCCACCAGGGTGCATTCCCGGGCCGCCTTCTCACACAGAGTGATTACATAATCCCAGTACTGGCCTTGCAGCTCCGACAGCGGTTTGCTGTGAAGCCCGTCGACAGATACTCCCGCTTCACGCAACACTTGTAGTGCCAGAGGATGAGGGTGGGCAGGTTCGGTACCGGCACTGGCCACCTCAAACCGGTCACCGGCCATGTGCTGGAGCAGGGCTTCGGCCATCAGTGAGCGCGCACTGTTGGCGGTACAGACAAACAGAACTCTTCTCTTCATGTGGATATCCGTATATTTGGATTGCCATATATGTAATTTTTGCGATAATAGCTCAGCAATATGACAGCGTAAAGACAGCTATCACTCCAGAACCGGAAAAGAACACTGGGAAAAGTGACCGACGTGACCATGAGCCTATCTGACCTACCCAATATCGATGCCGGCCTTTTCCGGCCCCCCACTAACGAAGACCTGTTTGCCTCAGCGCTTTCGAGTCACCGACCGACGATTCTGCTGCTTTACGGCTCCCTGCGTGAGCGCTCGTTCAGCCGCCTGGCGGTGGAAGAAGCTGCGCGCCTGCTCGAGGCCATGGGAGCCGAAACCCGAATCTTCAATCCGCGCGGCCTGCCGCTGGCGGACGCCGAAGACGCCTCCCACCCGAAGGTGCAGGAACTGCGGGATCTAGCCCAGTGGTCCGAGGGGATGGTCTGGTGTTCGCCAGAGCGCCACGGTGCCATGACCGGCATCATGAAGACCCAGATCGACTGGATTCCCCTGTCCATTGGTGGCATGCGACCAACCCAGGGCAAGACCCTGGCGGTTATGCAGGTTTGTGGTGGCTCCCAGTCATTCAACGCGGTGAATCAGTTGCGGGTACTGGGCCGCTGGATGCGGATGGTGACGATTCCCAACCAGTCATCGGTGCCCAAAGCATTTACGGAATTTGATGACAACAACCGGATGCTGCCGTCGCCCTATTACAACCGAATCGTCGACGTAATGGAGGAACTGATGAAATTCACCCTGCTGATACGGGATCGCAGCGATTATCTGACGAACCGCTATTCCGAAAGAGTCGAGAGTGCCGAAGAAGTCTCGAAGCGCGTCAATCAGCGATCCATGTAAGGGGTAACGAATGAACAGTCATACAGACGCCAATACAGGCACGGGCACCAGTGAAGGCATGGATCTTTTCGGTAAGTACCTGTCGGTCTGGGTGGCCCTGGCCATCGTTGCCGGCGTGGCCCTGGGGCAGCTGGCACCGGTGGTGCCAGAAACACTTTCCCGCTTCGAATACGCCCAGGTCTCCATTCCCATTGCGATTCTGATCTGGGCCATGATCTTTCCGATGATGGCACAGATTGATTTCAGCGCCGTACTGGGCGTGCGTAAGGAACCAAAGGGGCTGGCCATCACCACCATCGTGAACTGGCTGATCAAGCCGTTCACCATGTTCGCCATTGCTTGGTTCTTCCTGATGGTAGTGTTCGAGCCGTTTATTGCACCGCAACTGGCCAGCGAGTATCTGGCAGGTGCCATATTGCTGGGCGCTGCCCCCTGCACCGCCATGGTATTTGTCTGGAGCTACCTCACCAGGGGCGATGCCGCCTATACCCTGGTGCAGGTATCACTGAACGACATTATCATGCTGTTTGCCTTCGCACCCATCGTGGTATTTCTGCTGGGCATCTCGAACATCCAGGTACCCTGGGATACCGTCCTCCTCTCAGTGGTTCTGTACATTGTCATCCCGCTGACCGCCGGCTACCTGACCCGCCGCACTCTCATCGCCCGACACGGCCAGCGCTGGTACGACGACGTGTTCATGAAGCGCCTCAGCCCGGTTACCCCGGCAGCACTCATCGTCACCCTGGTATTACTGTTCGCCTTCCAGGGCGAGGTGATTCTGAACAACCCACTGCATATTGCACTGATTGCTGTGCCGCTGATCGTGCAGACGTTCCTTATCTTCTTTCTGGCCTATGGCTGGGCAAGGTTGTGGAAGGTACGCCACTGCATCGCTGCTCCCGGTGCCATGATTGGTGCCAGTAACTTTTTCGAGCTGGCTGTTGCTGCAGCGATTGCTCTATTCGGTCTGCAATCCGGGGCAGCCCTGGCAACAGTTGTGGGGGTCCTGGTCGAGGTACCACTGATGCTGGTACTGGTTCGCATTGCCAATAAAACCAGGGACCATTTTCCCGTTTAGGATGCGATGACACTGATCAATGAGAAAATTGACGGTGATCAAAAAACATACAGAAATTTACTTCTGCAGCTACATCCCGAGAGGGTCTGAACTAATCCTGTTTTAATGAACTGCAACTTCTTGTAAGTAAGTGAGCAGCCAGGGAAGGTAATGCTGGACTATCCTCAAACCACCATCAGCAAGGCAGCTGACCTGAAGGTTGGCCAACCGGTTTCCTTCACCTATCCGGATGCCTCGTCGCCCTGCACCCTCGTCAAAACCGGTCGCCAAACCCACGGAGGAGTCGGCCCGGACGGTGACATTGTCGCCTACAGCAACCTCTGCACTCACATGGGATGTCCGGTTTCCTATTCCTCCGAGGGGTGGTTCCACCGGCTATCTGGCCACGTACGAAAGGTGCGGGCCGCTGGAAATCAATCCGGAGGATGCCCGGGATCTCGGTATTGAGTCTGGCGACCTGGTCACTCCCTGGACAGACCGGAACATCATCCCCTACTACAAGGGAACCTGGGCGGATGTCCGCCGTATCGGCAGAATTGATGACTATGCTGACAAAGTGAGCTTCAAGCGTCGGCGATACGTCTAGAATCGTTAGCAGCGTGCTCCTGTTACACTAGTATTCTTAGTGGGTTACTCAGGCTGTTCGGAGCACGCGTATGCTTAGGTTCTTCAGGATCGAAGATGGTTTGATCACCGAAATGGACGGTTCACAGGAGCCTCCGGCGGCGCGTTTGAAACAGGCAGACTGGATCGACGCCTGTGAACCCGACGAAGCCGAACGACAGATACTCCAGGAACTGCTGAAGACCGATATCCCGGAGTTTGACGATGTCGAGGAAATCGAGGCGTCAGCGCGCTGCTTTGTGGATCAGGCAGGAGTACATGTCCACTCACTTTTCCTGAACCTTGCCGAGGGGCGTCATAACACTGTGTCGGTCGCCTTCATACTGCAGAACAAGCGCCTGATCACGATTCGCGAGAGTGAACTGGCGGATTTCCGCTTGATCCGAATGCGCGCACGCCGCGGGCAGGTAGAGGCACGAAGTGTGGCCGAAATTCTGGTCACACTGCTGGAACAGAAAGTGGAAAACCATGCCGACGGGCTCGAAGACCTTCATCGACAGCTGGAGGAGGTCAGCTACCTGGTGCTTGAAGATGAAGAAGCGGAACTGGACGAGGCCATCAATCGCCTGGCCAGGCTGGAGGACAGTAACGGCAAGACCCGGCTGTGCCTGATGGACACCCAGCGCAACATCTCGTTTCTGCTTCGTCACCTGAGCAAGGATGGCGAACAGCGGGAGACCCTACGGGAAATTAACCGCGACATTGAAACCCTGATGTCCCATACCACCTTCCTGTTCGACAAGATCAACTTTTTGATGGATTCCACTCAGGGTTTCATCAATATCGAGCAGAACCAGATCATCAAGACCTTTTCGATAGCGGCGGTGGTTTTCCTGCCACCCACACTGATTGCCAGCGTTTACGGCATGAACTTCAAGCACATGCCGGAGCTCGAATGGCTATTGGGTTATCCGGGGGCGATCGTTCTGATGGTATCCGCCGGGTTTGCGCCTTACTGGTACTTCAAGCGTAAGGGCTGGCTCTAGCTTTTTGGGCTTGGTGGAGGCTGATATCGGGAACACCTTTCCAAAACACGCTCCTGCGGCACGTCCATGTGACGCTTGAGCTCCGCCATCCATGGCTCCGCACAGTTTTGGAAAGGTATTCCCGATACCAGCCCAAGCCTCGAAGAGATCCTCAAAAGCTTTATCAACCGTAGGTCGGATTAGCGAAGCGTAATCCGACAAATTGTATCGACTTGCAAAGCGTCGGATTACGCTTCGCTAATCCGACCTACTTCTTGCCGGCTGCACCAGAGCCCGGGGCCCTTAACCTGTGCTTCACCCCCAAATTCAGCAGGCTTCCAAAGGTGCATAGGCAAGAACGAGCCACTTGGCACCCTCATCAAAATTCACCTGCACCCGGGTATGGTGGCCGCTACCTTCACTGTTCATCACGATACCCTCGCCAAACTTTGGATGACGTACCCGCTGCCCCAGACTGAACCCGGCCTTTTCCATGGGGGCTGAATCAAACAAGCTTTCATTGGGGCGGGACACCATGGCCGGGCGAGTGACGGTATTGCGCAGACGCACTTCCTGGATGCAGTCGCCGGGGATTTCGCGGACGAAGCGGGACAGGGCGTGGAACTTTTCCTGGCCGTACAGGCGGCGTGATTCGGCGTAAGTGAGCACCAGCTTTTTCATGGCACGGGTGATACCCACATAGGCCAGGCGGCGCTCTTCTTCCATCCGCCCCGGCTCTTCCAGTGACATACTGTGGGGAAACAGCCCTTCCTCTACCCCGGCCAGGAACACCAGCGGGAATTCCAGGCCCTTGGCTGAGTGAAGAGTCATCAGCTGCACGCAATCTTCTGTCGCTTCCGCCTGTGCCTCACCAGCATCCAGGGCGGCTTGGGCAATGAACTCCGACAGCGGATCAACACCCTCTTCTGCTTCAAAGTCCGACAGGGCATTGACCAGTTCATCCAGGTTTTCGGCCCGCGCCTGGCCTTTCTCACCCTTTTCGTTGGCGTGGTAATCCCTGAGGCCGCTCAGCTCCAGTGTTTTCTTCATCAACCCATGCAAGGACGCGTCATCCACCATCTCTGTCAGGCTTTCGATAATGCCCATGAAGGATTGCAGGCCAGTCTTGGCACGGCCCTTGACCTGTCCCGCCTCAAGCAGTCGCTCGGCGGACTCCCACAGGGAGATGCTGCGTTCGGTGGCAAACGCCCGCAAATCGGCCAGGCTCTTGGCACCAATGCCTCGGGCAGGGATGTTCACCACCCTCTCAAACGCCGCATCGTCCCGGCGGTAGTGCACCAGGCGCAGGTACGCGATCGCGTTGCGGATTTCCTGGCGGTCATAGAATCGCAGGCCACCGTATACCCGGTAGGGAATGCCCTGGCGTATCAGGGATTCCTCCAGCACCCGGGACTGGGCGTTGGAACGGTACAGGATGGCGGACTCACTGCGCAGGTTGCCTTCGCTGACCCAGCTACTGATGGTGTCAGCGATGTAGTTGGCCTCGTCCTGCTCGTTGAACGCGGCGTAGAGGCTGATGGGCTCGCCATCCGGGCCATCGGTCCACAGCTCCTTGCCCAGCCGGCCCTGGTTGTTGGCGATCACGGCATTGGCCGCTTTCAGGATCAGCTGGGTAGAGCGGTAGTTCTGCTCCAGCCGCACCAGCCGTGCATTGGGGAAGTCCCGCTGGTACTGCTGGATGTTTTCGACCTTGGCGCCGCGCCAGCCATAGATCGACTGGTCGTCGTCCCCCACTACCGTCATCGGTACACGGTTACCCGCCAGAATCTGTAGCCAGGCGTACTGGATGGCGTTGGTGTCCTGAAACTCGTCCACCAGAATCTGCTGGAAGCGACTCTGGTAATGGCTCAACAGCTCCGGGCGATGCAGCCACAGCTCATGGGAGCGCAGCAACAGCTCGCCAAAGTCCACCAGACCGCTCAGGTTGCAGAGCTTCTCGTACCGGCGATAGACCGTAAGCATGGTTGAAGTGAAGTGGTCCCCGGGGTTTTCCTGAATGTGCTCTGCCCGCAACCCTTCGTCTTTCTGGCCGTTGATGAACCACTGGGCCTGCTTCGGTGGCCAGCGGCTCTCATCGATTTCCAACTCACGCATCACACGCTTGATCAGCCGCAACTGGTCGTCGCTGTCCAGGACCTGAAAGTTCTCCGGTAGCCCCGCTTCCCGATAATGCGCTCTCAATAAGCGGTGAGCAATTCCGTGAAAGGTGCCGAACCAGAGGCCGCGGGCCGGAATATTCATCATCTGCTCGATGCGAAAGCGCATCTCCTTCGCCGCTTTGTTGGTGAAGGTTACCGCCAGAATGCCCGTCGGCGGCACCTTGTCCACCTGCATCAGCCAGGCGATCCGATGTACCAGCACCCGGGTCTTGCCACTGCCCGCACCAGCGAGCACCAGCAAGTGGTCATTCTGGGCGGTGACTGCCTCGCGCTGGGCATCGTTGAGAGCGTCGATAATGTGGGAGACATCCATAGAGATCCGGTCGCTACTGGTTAAATGAACAGGGTCAGAATTATAACAGGAGAAAGGGGGGTTTGCCGGGTGGGGGTACCTTGGGTTGGTTTGTCGGATTACGGCTTCGCCTAATCCGACCTACAAGTTTACTGTTGCCGGCAAGAAGTAGGTCGGATTAGCGAAGCGTAATCCGACGAAAAAATTCCATGGGCCAAACAGAGCACGGAGAAAGTTTCCCCGTGCGACAGTCCCATCATGTGAGGGCTTTTCTAGAAACCTCTCGGCACTGTTTGCGCTTCTACAAACTCGAACAATCCTTCCAGGCCGCCCTCGCGGCCGATGCCGGAGGCCTTCATGCCACCGAATGGTGCTTCCGGCGTGGGGCCGGTCCCGGTGTTCCAGCCACAATGGCCAAACCGCAGCCCGGCAGCCACCCGCTGGGCGCGTTCCGCGTCACCGGTAAACACATAGGAGGCCAATCCGAATTCGGTATCGTTACCGGCTTCAATGACCTCTTCTTCGCTGCGGAAGGTGGCCATGGGCACCAGCGGGCCGAAGGTTTCCTCACGGGAACAGCACATGTCCGGGGTAATACCGGAAATGACCGTTGGCGGGAAGAACAGGTGTCCCTCGCCCAGATCGGACGGCTTCTTGCCGGCCACCAGTTGGCCGCCTTTCTCAAGAGCGTCTTCCACGTGGCGTTTCACCTTGTCGAAACCGGCCTTGTTGATGAGCGGGCCCAGGTCCACGTCTTCGGTCAGGCCATCGCCCACGGTCATGCGGTTGACCCGGTCCGCCAGTTTCTGTCCGAACTCCTCCACCACTTTCTCGTGGACGAAGATCCGGTTGGCGCAGACACAGGTCTGGCCACCACCACGGAACTTGTTGGCAATCAGGTTATCGGCAGCCGCATCCAGGTCGGCGTCGTCAAAGACAATATACGGTGCGTTGCCACCCAGTTCCAGGGCCAGCTTTTTCACCTGGTCGGCGGTATCGACGATCAGCTTGCGACCCACTTCCGTGGAGCCGGTGAAACTGAGCATGGGCACGTCCGGGTGCTCACACAGCACCTTGCCTATGACGCTGGCCTTACCCATCACCAGGTTGACCATGCCATCGGGCAGATCCACATGCTTGTCCATCAGGGTAAACAGGGCAATCATTGTCAGCGGCGTTTCACTGGCAGGCTTGATCACCGAGGGACAACCCGCGGCCAGGGCCGCAGACAGCTTCTTGGCAATCATACCGATGGGAAAATTCCAGGGCGTGATCAGCCCCGCCACGCCAATGGGACGATAATGTACCGTCCAGGTGCAGTCCTTGGGCTTTTCCGTCAGGGTGTGAGCATCCAGCGCCTGGATATGCTTGGAGCAGTAGTCAAAGAACCCGGCGGCGTAGTCCACCTCGCCCTGCGCTTCCTTCAGGGGCTTGCCATGCTCCATACACAGGATCCGGCCTACTTCCTCTTTATTGGCCTTGAGGGCGTCGCGGATATCTTCCAGCCACTTACGACGGGTTTCGATGGTATAGGGGCTGGTCAGACGAAGTGCGGACTTCCCGGCTTCAACAGCCTGCTGCACTTCACTTTCGGACATCGATGCCACACTGGCAACCACCTCACCCGTGGCCGGGTTGTAGACGTCAAAGGTGTTACCGTCCGGAGATTCAGACCAGCGACCGCCGATATAGCCAGTCAGCTTGGGAAGCAGTGGTGACTCGATCATCTCGGCTCCTTTTTACGATGATTTCGGAATGTGTAAATTCGTGTTTGCGTCAGTGTGATATGTCTCTCATAGTGGATGCAGAAACCGCACCTGTAAAGTCAGACAATGGTGTTTTGACCAACACCCGCGGACGCCTATACTCGAAGAATGTCATTATCAGGAGGCCGGAACATGAAGGCGTTTTTTCATCCCTCACAGGATCAGCATCTTCCCAAGACCTACTTTACCCGCGGCCAGATGCGCCAGCCCCAGGAGGTCCCGGATCGCACGGGGCAAATGGTGGAGGGGCTGAAGTCGATGGAAATCCCGGTGTTGCAGCCGGCGGACCAGGGTGCAGGGGCGATTTCGAAGGTCCATGACCTGGGGTATCTGCGCTTTCTGGAGTCCGCACACCGCCGCTGGTCAGCGATGGGTGATTGGGGCGACGAAGTGATTTCGAACATCTTTGTGCGCTCACCCAACGCGCTGAAGGGCATCCTTGCCGAAGCTGCACGCTACCAGGCTGATGGCAGTTGTCCTATTGGCGCAAACACCTGGGAGGCCGCCTACTGGTCCGCCCAGACAGCCCTGGGCGCCGCCGATGCCCTGATCGCCGGTGAGCGCACGTCCTACGCGGTATGTCGTCCGCCGGGACACCACGCCCGCAAGGATGCCGCAGGCGGCTTCTGCTACCTCAACAATGCCGCCATCGCCGCGGAACACATGAAGTCCCGCTTTCCCCGGATTGCCATACTGGATACCGACATGCATCACGGCCAGGGCATCCAGGAAATCTTTTACGACCGCAGCGACGTCCTCTACGTGTCCATTCACGGCGACCCCACCAATTTCTACCCGGTGGTCAGTGGCTATGAGGATGAACGCGGTGAAGGTGACGGCTTTGGCTACAACATCAACCTGCCCATGCCCCACGGCTCGTCAGAGGAAGACTTCTTCGCGAAGCTCGAAGAGGCACTGGCTGCTATTCGCCTGTTCCAGCCAGACGCGCTGATACTGCCGCTCGGGTTCGATATCTATCACAACGACCCACAGGCGAAAGTATCGGTATCCTCGGAAGGTTTCTGCCGTCTGGCCACCCATATCCGCCAGACCGGCCTGCCGACACTGATTGTGCAGGAAGGCGGCTATGACCTGGAAACCCTGAGTGAGAACGTGCAGCAGTTCTTCAAGGGGCTGGAAGGGTAATACCTCAGCCCACGGGGGCGTACACCTTGATGTTGGCGTGGCCCTCGGCTTTCAGATTGCAGGCGTGCATCCGGCTCATGGTGCCGCGATCGCAGTACAACAGGTACTGCCTGTCGGCCGGAAGCGAGCGGATGCGTTCGCTCAGCTCATAGAAGGGAATCTCCACCACCCGGTTACTGGTCAGATGCAACGGCGACTGCTCACCTTCTGAGGGATGGCGCACATCAATAATCACGTCGTTCACGTCCGGCGTGTGTACCAGTTCCACCTCTTCCGGCGTCTTCGTGGTATCCAGCAGCCTGTTGACCGGTGTGTCCTGCCGCGTCGCGATTGCCTGCTCCAGCACCTGCGCGTCCATGTTGGCCTCATCCTCTTCAACACGGTGGAGCTTCGCCCGGGTTGCTGGCTTGCGGGAAATAACACCGCAGTATTCCGGCATGGTGCGGGCAAAGGGCTCGGTGCCGATTTCACGGGCAATATTTATAATGGCTTCCTTGTCCATTGATATCAGTGGGCGCAGCACTACCTCATCACTGGCCCGGTCCACCACGTTGAGGTTTGACAGGGTCTGGCTGGAAACCTGCGCCACGGCGTCGCCGGTTACCAGTCCGGAGGCGTTATTGAGAGCAGCAATTTCCGAAGCCGCTTTCAGCATCTGGCGCTTGAGTACAACACCCCAGTGACGCTGGTTGACCGACCGCATGATCTCATCCACCACACCTTCGAAAGGCACGGAAATAAACTTGGCGCCATGGGAGGCGCCGTAGCGCTCCCAGATGTAGTGAACCACCTGGCGCACGCCAGTTTCATGGGCGGGGCCGCCCAGTCGGAAGAACAGGAAATGGGACCGCAGACCACGGCGCATCATCAGGTACGCTGCCACAGAGGAATCGTAGCCGCCGGAAACCAGTGTCATCACCGTTTCCACGGCCCCCAGGGGATATCCGCCAGCACCACGATGTTTACGGTGGGCGATGTGATAGCCATCGTCCTGGATTTCAATACGCACCTCGACTTCGGGCTTGCCGAGATCGACGCCTGTTGGCGCGGAAGCCTCAAAAAGAGCAGTGCCAACAAGGCGCTCCAGGTCAATGGAGCGGAATGAGTGGTTGCCGTGGCGACGGACGCGGACAGCAAAGGTTTTGCCGTTTATGCGATCGGCAAACGCCTCAATAGCCTTTTCCGCCACATCGTCCATGCTCACCCAGGGATAAACACCGATCTCCTGGATAGTGGAAATGCCGGGAATACGCTTCAGTTCGTCAATAACCGGCCCCGCCAGACTACGACCATCGGGGACATCCACGTCCACCCTGTCCCAGGCACCCTCCACATGGATGTCGCCGTCAAGGCGAGTGAGCAACTTACGGATATTCTGACGCAGGTGCCGCATCTGCTGACGGCGCACGGGCTTGCTCTTGATAGCTACTTCAGGGGCGGGGCGAATAAGAAGTTTCATAAATCGGACGACTGTCGGGTAGCGTAATCGGATTAAAGTGATAGTGTAACGGTTTCATTGCATGCCTCAAAATCAGGCATTCCCGAGGCCGGTTATATCAGACAGAATGGTACCCCCCAAGTCAGTGGTACCAGCGCAACATTCAGGAGCTCTACCGTTCATGACCGAATCCACCATCAATGCCCTGGTATCCCCCGAGGGCAGCCTGGAAATCCTGTCGAACTTTGAAGTCAATCGCCTGAAGGACAGAAGTGAGGGAGGTCTCTACCGGCTTTTCCGCCAATGTGCCCTTGCGGTACTCAATACCGGCATCGAAACAGACGACTGTAAAGCCCTGATGGAAGCCCATGCGGATTTCGACGTTCGGCTGGTACCACAGCCCCGGGGCCTGAAGCTGGAACTGGTCAACGCCCCGGCCCACGCCTTTGTGGATGGTCAGATGCTACGCGCTATTCGCGAACATCTGTTCTCAGTGTTGCGGGATATCATCTATTCCTATTCCATCCCCCAATCTGCAGCGGGGCTGCGCCGGGACGACCCGGAAGGCATTACCAACCTGATCTTTCACATACTGCGCAATGCCCGTGTATTGCAGGCCGGCCGCCATCCGGATCTGGTGGTGTGCTGGGGCGGGCACTCCATCAATGAGCGGGAATACCAGTACAGCAAGGAAGTGGGCCATCAACTGGGCCTGCGGGGGCTGAGTATCTGTACCGGCTGCGGGCCGGGCGCCATGAAAGGGCCAATGAAAGGCGCCACCATTGGCCATGCCAAGCAACGGGTAAAAAATGGCCGCTACATTGGCCTGACCGAGCCAGGCATCATCGGCGCCGAGGCCCCGAATCCGATTGTTAACGAACTGGTGATCATGCCTGACATCGAGAAACGCCTTGAGGCATTCGTAAGAACCGGTCATGGCGTGATTGTATTCCCCGGTGGCGTGGGCACTGCAGAAGAAATTCTCTACCTGCTGGGCATCCTGCTGCACCCGGACAATTCGGACCTGCCCTTCCCGGTGGTCTTTACCGGACAACCCGAAAATGCTGAATACTTCGAGATGATTGACCAGTTTATCCGCAACGCGCTGGGGGACGAGGCCGCCAGCAAATACGAGATCATTATCGACGACCCGGCCAGGGTAGCCCGAACCATGAAGCAGGGTATGAAGGATGTGGAAACCTTCCGCCGCGCCATGCAGGACGCCTACTATTTCAACTGGATGCTCAGGATCGATCCGGTATTCCAGCTACCCTTTGAGCCTACTCACGAAAGCATGCGGGCGCTGGAGTTACACCGGGACCAGCCAGGCCATCTGATCGCGGCCAATCTGCGCAAGGCGTTCAGTGGCATTGTCGCGGGTAACGTCAAGGAGAGTGGTATACGCCAGGTTCAGGCCAGGGGCCCTTTTGAGATTGCCGGTGATCCGGCATTGCTGGCACCGCTGGAGGCGATGCTGAAAGAATTCGTTACCCAGAACAGAATGAAGCTTCCGGGGTCGGGCGCCTACGAACCCAGCTACCGGATTGTCAGCGGAGCGGCGCACGCCGCTCCCTGAGGATGGTGGGGCTTACTTTCCGCCATCAGCCGGCAAGCTGGAGTAGTAGGCTGCCAGATTGGCAATATCTTCATCGCTCAGACCCGTGGCCTGACCCTGCATAACGGCAGACTGGCCACCACTACGCTGCTTGTTCTTGTAGGCCTTGAGCGCGGACACGAGGTACTGCTCGTTCTGTCCTGCCAGGTTGGGGTAACCGGGAATTTGCGCAATGCCATTCTTGCCATGACAGGCGGCACAGACAGCCGCTTTGGCTTTGCCCGCCTCCGCGTCGGCAGCGGTAGCGACAGCAGGAACCGAAGCGCCCAACGCGAACAGAACGGCAATGGTGTGGTATTTCAGGTTCATTGGTTTTACCCTCTCATCGTTTTATAGCCCGACAGGAGACTGCCGGCGCGAAGACTACGCAGACTTATAGCACAGCAAAAGCAAAGCTCAAATGTGATAAATCAATAGTCTGTACGTCACAGATTACCATTTATGTCACCTTATTCGTTGCGGAGACGTCAACATGCCCATTCAGGTTCAGGAAATTCCATGCCAGGAAGGTAACATTGGTCTGATCACCCTGGATTCCCCTGCTACCCTGAACGCCCTCTCTGCGTCGATGATCCGCGAAATCCAGGCGGTACTTGACCAGTGGTCCGATGCCGAACACATCAGCCTGGTCATCTTCCAGGGTGCCGGCAACCGGGCATTTTGCGCGGGCGGCGACATCCGTGAACTCTACGATGTCCTGGCGGGAGAAGGTGACCCCGACATCCCTGCCAGCTTCTTCGTTAACGAGTATCGTATGGATTACACCATCCATCGATTTCCCAAGCCGATTATTGCGATCGGCCACGGCGTAATAATGGGGGGTGGGCTTGGTATTTTCTCTGCCTGCCGTTACCGCCTTGTAACGCCAGACGTGAAGCTGGCCATGCCGGAAGTCAGTATTGGCCTTTATCCCGATGTTGGTGCCAGCTGGTTCCTCAACCGGCTTCCAGGCCGCATCGGGCTATTTATGGGTCTGACCGGCGCCAGGTTAAACGTTTCCGATGCTTTGCGGGTGGGCCTGGCCGACATGGCCATCCAGAAGGATCACATAGAGCCCCTGATCGAACGGTTAAAGCAGGAGCGTTGGACCGGTGAGGCGGCGGCTGATGACAATCGCCTGTTCCGACTGATCAAGCAGCTTGAGCATCCGGACTACCGGGCATTACCGGTCAGCGAACTGGCGCGTCATGAACAGGACATTGCCAGACTCAGCGCCGGCGATGAATTGCCAGACATTATTGAAACCCTGCTGGCGGCAGATATCGACAGTGATTGGTGGCGCGAGTGCATGGGAAGCCTTCGGGGAGGCTGCCCGGTATCTGCCTGGCTGGTCTGGACCCAATTGAAGAAAGCGCAGCAAATGTCACTGAAGGACATCTTCAGGATGGAACTGACCATGACAACCCGATGCATCAGGCGACCGGACGTGCGGGAGGGCATCAGGGCAAGGCTGATCGACAAGGACCAGGCTCCCGTGTGGACATACCCGAGTGTCAGGGATGTACCCGAAACGGTTGTTGAAGAGCACTTTGAGCCCGAACTGAACGACAGCAATGATCCCATGAAGCTGGACTGAACCGGCGCAGGGCTGCTCAGATATCCGCACCCGCCTGGATCAACAACATCTCGATGTCCCGGTTGTTACTGGCACGGGCCAGATCAAGCGCAGTCTCGCCAGTGCTGCCCCGGTAATTAACATCGGCACCCGCTGCCAGAAGCATCTCGGCGGTCAACAGGTCCCCGCCGTCAACAATGTGCATCAGCAATGATCGTCCGCCCTGACTCACATTGACATTGGCACCCGCTGCCAGAAGCACTTTCACCACGGAAAGGTGGCCGTTACGGGCTGCCCTGATCACGGGTGTGGTGCCCTCCCGGTCCGACGCGTTGACACTCGCCCCTGCCGATAAAAGTAACTGCACAATGCGACGATGCCCATTGCCGGAGGCAAGCATCAGTGGTGTAACCCCGCTCGCGGTCGCAAGGTCCGGCGCTGCACCCTCGCTGAGAAGAAACCAGACAATACGGTCCTCTCCGGCTGCGACAGCCGCAGCAAGTGGCGTACCTTCCTCAGTCAGCGTGTTCAGGGACGCACCGGCATCTGCCAGCGACTCAACCCGATCAAGATTTCCACTACTGACCGCTGCCATCAGCGGCGTGTCTGCAACTGAGGAATTCCGCTGCTCCAGGTTGGAAGGAGTGCCACCCGTGGCACAGGCTGTCACCAGTGTACTTGCGATGAGGATAAACAGGAGTCTCGGAAGGACAGTGCCGGTTCCCTGGGCCATGATGATTCAGTCTCTGTTGATTCATTTTCGGAGTTATTCTGGTCAGTAACCGGACCGAATTAAATCGAGCTGTTCACAAGTCGGGCCGGTTTTGCAGAATATGACGAACCACTGACCGCAGAGCAGCCTCTCCCTGCTCCCGGCCCTGGCATTCCCCCAGGGCCTGCAAACTCTGCCATGACCAGCCCTGAAGCACCGCTCTCGCCCACAGGGAGCCCGAACCTGTTGTCAACACCGGGCCCATCGCTTCCGTTTGCATGGACAGCTTGCCCAACACCGGCAAGACCAGATCAAATCCCCGATAGCCGTGGGCAAAACTCCACAGATCCCGGCGGTCGTGATCGTTGAGGGCGCCACCGGGCGGCAGACTGCTGGTCAGTTGCAGAATCAGGCCCGGCTCTGCGTCCGGCCAGTTCCGCGGCACCAGGGCAAGCCAGTGCTCCGCTAACCTGGTGCGTAACTGATGGGCCAGCTTCTTGCCATCGGCGGACACACCTCCAAGCATCTGCAATGGATATTCACCACTGCTGGCCTCGCGCTTCAGGCCCAGACGCACCGGCTCCAGCCCACACTGTTGCCAGAAGGTGACCAGCCGGGTGTGACCGCCAAAACTGGTGCCAATGCCGTCCACACCCTGGGCCCGGGCATGATCAAACGCTGCCTCAACCAGCCTCCGGCCCAGCCCCCGACCACGGGACCGTGCGTCGACGGCCACCCGCACCACCCGCAGCAGACGCTGGCTCGCCGCTTCGGCGAACCCGCTGTGGGTTGCCAGTGACTGGGGCAACAGATGCCCCCGCATGCGCCGCCTGCCCAGCATTACCTGTTCCGCAAGGTCCGCGTCCAGGCCCCCTTCCAGCGTTGCCCACAGAACACCGGCCAGAGCACCATCACACTTTACGCGCCAGCTCACAACTGCGGGGTCGTCCATCCACTGGCGCAGATCTCCGGGAGACGTGCGGTAATGGGCGTCCACCAGCAGGCCAAAAGCTTCGTTCAGTTCTTCGTCTGCGGCGGTCGCGGGGTTCCAGCGTTCAACCACCACTCCCGCGCCATCAGGCGCCAGAAGAGACGCTTCCGCATCCAGTAGAAACATATGTCGCGTCAAAGACTCCAGTGGATCGGAGGCAGCCCAGCGGATAGGCGCGGAGAGTGATGCACTGCGCCAATGGGGTGTCTCCCTATCCAGCACTGAACGAAAACGAATGGCAAAACCACGGCCTGAACCCTCATAACCATGCACCGTGGTGGAAAAGATCACCCTGGGCCAGCCCAGCAATACCTGTTTCAGCAGGTCTGCCGGAATCGCGGCGGCCTCATCCACCATGACCACCTCTGCGTCCGGCCTATCGGCAAGCAAGTGGTGTAGAGGCGAGTACTGGAGCCGGCCACCATGGCCTACCACAACGTCATCCGTACCCATCTCCGGACCTGAAACCTGCCCGGCGGCCAGGCGGGCATGGTGGAAAAGCGTTTTCAAGGCGCCTGCTTCCGGGGCCGTCACCAGCACACGCTGCCGGCCTTCGCTCAGAAGGCGAACCGCCGCCATCCCCAGCGCCGCAGACTTACCCCGCCCACGATCAGCGGTCACCACCAGCGGCCGACGCCGCCTACCCAACCCGGTTCGGAGAACATTTTCCACCAGCGCGCGCTGATCCCCGGTGGCACCCACCTGAAAATCCCGGGGCGGCCGCGCAACCTCCGGTAAATCGGGCTGCGGATTCACCGGAGGCTTAACACGGATCACGGCAGAGTCGCCGGCCACAATACGGGCCAGCCGGGCCGCAAACGGATGTTCTGAAGCACTGTCCAGCCCGGTACGCCGGTAATCCGGGTCCGCGAAACGGCCCCACTTTTCCAGCGGCGGCATCAGCCAGAAAAACAGCCCCCCGGCCGAAAGTGTTCCCGACAACGCCGCAAAACTGTCCGGCGGATTGCCCCGCCAGCCATCCCAGACCACACAGGCCAACTCCTGCCCCAGCCAGCGACGTCCTTCGACCGGTTTGATCGCTGTCAACGAGGATTCTGGCTGATCCTCATCCGGCCCTGTCCAGACTCCTGGCGCCACCGACAACGCTGGAAGAAGTTCGCGCAGCCATGCAAGAGACGCCGCCCGATCGCCCTCCAGAACCACCAACCGCCGGTGCCCGGCAGCCTGCAACCCGGCTTGCAGCCTCTGCCAAGCGGCCAGGTCAGGCCCGTTCAGTCCGGTTTGATCAACCATCCACTCAGCTCAAATCCACGGAATGTCGCTTGAGATCTTCCAGCTTCGAACACTTCAACGCGGACCTGTGCGTAGCCCGCAGCTTTACACGCGGCGCGCAATCCGCTTCGAACGCCTCCTGCCACCGGGACGCACACAGACACCACGAATCTCCTTCTTTCAGGCCGGGAAAACCGAATTCTGGCCGAGGGGTACTGAGGTCATTGCCCTTGGCGGCGGAATACTCCAGAAATTCATCCGTAACAACCGCGCATACCACGTGCGCTGCCAGGTCATCCGGTCCGGTGTTACAACACCCATCCCGGTAGAACCCGGTCTCGGGATCTGTGCCACACAATTCGAGCTTCTCGCCCAATACATTCACCGCTTCAGCAGTCGTAGCCATGACGTCATTCTCCTAGGTAGGAGGGAGGATTTGGGTAGCCGCTTCCAAAACTGTGCGGAGCCATGGATGGCGGAGCTCAAGCGCCACAGGGATGTGCTTGAGCGTGTTTTGGAAGCGGCTACCCAAATGCTCCTGCACTCGGCTTGCGGTCAATCCTTGCAAGCAAAAAAGCAAAAGTTATCAGGATTATGCGACACCGCTATCTGCACTACCAGCAGCCCGGTACAATACACGCCATGCAACCCTCACCCCAAAACCCTGAAACGACCACTCTGCCGGATTATCTTACCGACGAGCAGCGAGCCATCATCACCGCAGGCTTTGAGCATGCGGTGATCACCGCTGTAGCGGGCAGTGGTAAAACATCAACACTGGCCTGGCGCATTCGCTACCTACTAGAACAGGGGCACGATCCCAACCGCATGTTGGTGCTGATGTTCAACCGCAGCGCAAGGGTGGATTTCGAGCGCAAGCTGCAGGACGTTAACCGTGACATTGGGCTAGCCCTGCCCGAAATACGCACCTATCACGCCATGGGCCTGCGGCTGTACAAACGGTTTGTCCGGGAGGGCTTCCTGCCCGGGTTTTCCGACAAGATCCTCACCGACCAGGAAATCAGCTACCAGGCCTGGCAACTGACCCGCCGGCTGGCGCCGGAGGATCTGGCGGACGAGATTCGCCGCAACAAGAAAGATTTCGTGGAAACCGCCATCAACTTCATCGATCTGGTGAAAACCACCCTGTCCCCGGTGGAAATCGTGTTTGAGGAACTGGGCTATTCCGACAAGCACCGTTACCTCATCGACCTGTTCCACAGTTTCGAGCAATGGCGCAAGTCCCAGAGCCGGATCAGCTACGCTGACATGCTCTACGAGCCGGTGATGGCTATCCACCAGAACCCGCCGCTGCAGCGATTGGTGGGCAACAAGATGGACCTTATCCTGGTGGATGAATATCAGGACACCAACGAGATCCAGCACCTGCTGTTGCGATACGTGGCCGGGGACCGGGCGCGGGTGACCGTCGTCGGTGACCCGGACCAGACCATCTACGAATTCCGTGGTGCCAAACCCGACTTTATCCTCAGGCGCTTCAGCGAAGAATTCGAAAGTCCGCTGGAACAGACCTTGAGCTATACCTTTCGCTATGGCCACCAGGTGGCTCTTCTGGCCAATCACCTGATCTGCCACAACACCGGCCGCAAGGATGTGCTGTGCCACTCCCATCCATCCACGCCGGCAACCGGAATAACCCTGCACCAGCAGGAAAACGATAGCGACATTGTACTCAAGCTGCTCCAGCCCATGGACGATGCTGCCCTGGGCAACACAGCCATCCTGTTCCGGGTATGGAGCCAGAGTGTGCCCATCGAACTGAAACTCCTGGCGCAGCAGGTGCCCTACCGCATAGATGCCGGCAAGGGCGCACTGTTCAGCCGCGAAGTTCAGGCCATTACCAGCCTGCTGATGGTGGTTTCCGGCCGCATTCGCAACCTGCCGGACGACGACAGGCTCGATATTGCCCGACAGCTTCTACGTTTCCCACACGTTGGCCTCAAGGAGCCGGAACTCGAGCAACTGGCGCGCTTCCTTGCTGGTTTTGGCGACGGCTGGCATGAACGGCTACTGGCCATGGACTTCGATGCCCTCGCGCCCATGGCGGCCAGGAAACTCCGCAAGCTGGGCGAAGTACTCGCGCAGTTGAACCATTACAGGGGGCCGGTGGCTGACCTCATCACCCGTTATGCGGATGAAACCGAGCTTTACGAGGGTATTCGCAGCCTGGCATTGACCCACGAAAGCGCCGACGAGCGCATTGAGACCGTTCGCGGCTTCAGGTTGTACCTGGCCGGGCTGGATGCCGGTATTGACGGGGCACTTGAGCACCTGAAGACTCTGAAGAAGCAGGCGGGCGAGAATCATCGGGGTGGTGCACTGCTATCAACTATCCACCGTACCAAGGGGCTGGAGTGGTCAACCGTTATACTGCCGGGATTGCAGGAGAAGTACCTGCCCTACAGCCCCCGTGCCCAGGATGACCCCAGGACGTTCCTGGAAAGTGAGCGCCGCCTGCTCTACGTGGCCATGACCCGCACCCGTGAGCAACTTCACCTGATCACCCGCCCCTTTGGTGAAAAACGACATCTGGCCGGCGACCAGGGGCCCAGCCGGTTCGTTGATGAGCTCTGTTTTCCCCTGTCGCAGGAGTTCGGACAGTGGCTGGACAACAGCAATCCCGGCACCGGTGTGACTCTGACCACAAAGGCACCGTTGACACCAACCAGCCTTCGCTACGCCAGGCGGCAAGGCATCACGCTCAATGGTGGCGAAGAAGTAACAGCGGAGCAGTCAGCACCGCTATGGACCAAAAGTCGCCTCAGCCACGCTATCTTCGGGCCGGGATCGACGAGAGGTGAAGACGAGAGTTCCTTTGAGGTTGCATTCGACAATGGCGAAACACTGAATTTCAGCAAGAAAAGCGCGCACCTTTATTTCACCGTCCTGTCATAAGGGGCCTGAGTACAATTGCGGACGCAACACTGCCTGTCATTTTTTGTTTTATTGAATCTTCTGGCTTAAATTCCACGTAGCTACGCGGTACGAATGCCTTTATGCCAAGGTACTACGTAAGATCTGTTAATAACGATAATCGAACAGGAGGTTCTGCATGAATATCATGCGCCCACTGGCCATTGCGGCTCTGGCAACATCCCTTGCCACACCAGCGCTCGCAGAACGCGAGCAGACCATTTATCTGAATCCGTCCGTTGGCTTCCAGCTCTTCGATGACAAGCGTGACCTGAGTGAAACCGCAACTTTTGGCCTCGGCGCCGAATTCCGGTTTCATCCCAACTGGTCGGTTGAAGCGGTCTACTCCAACGCTGATGCCGATCGTAAATACGTCGATGGCAACAGTGACTTCAACGAATACCGTCTGGATGGTATCTACTACTTTGCCGGACAGGATCAGGCCTGGAACCCATACGTATCTGCCGGTGCAGGCCACGCTGACTTCGGAGACGACGTCCTCAGCTACCAGACCGCAGGCTCCGACCATGAGGAAACCCGCGTCAATGTGGGTGCTGGCTTCCGTTACAACGTCAGTGACAATGTATCCATTCGTGCCGAGCTGCGTGAATTCCACGGTATTGATGAAAGCACCTTTGACACCCAGGCAACCCTGGGTCTGAGTTTTGCGTTCAACCGCACCGTATCAGACTCCAGCCCTGAGCCGCGCAAGCCCACAGACGCTGATAATGATGGCGTTCCAGACAGCCGTGACCAGTGCCCGGGCACCCCCGCAGGTGCCAGCGTCGACAACGATGGCTGTGAACGTGATGATGACGGTGACGGGATTGCCAACAGCACGGACCAGTGCCCGAACACGCCTGCCGGCGCCAACGTAAACAACCGCGGTTGTGAGCTGGACAGCGACAACGATGGCGTTGTTGATAGCCAGGACCAGTGCCCTGACACTGCCGCCGGCGCTGAAGTGGACGATACCGGTTGCGAAGGCGTTACCGAGACGGTTGAAACCATCGAACTCAACGTGCAGTTCCCGACCAACAGTTCCGTAATCGGCAATTCATACGATGATGAAATCCGTCGCGTTGCCGACTTCATGCGCGAGAACCCGGAAACTACCGTGGAGATTGCCGGTCACAGCGATAGCAGTGGCGATGCGGATTACAACCGTTTCCTGTCCCAGCGTCGCGCTGAAGCCGTTGCCGCCCGTCTTACCGATGCCCTGGGCATCAGCGCAGATCGTGTGGACGCAGTTGGTTACGGTGAGGCCGAACCGATTGCCAGCAATGACACTGCAGCGGGCCGCGCCGAGAACCGCCGGGTTGAAGCTCGCATCCAGGTGCAACGCTAAGCGTCGAGGTTGAGTTTATCGGACCAACCATATGAGAAGGCGCCTTCGGGCGCCTTTTTTTCATCGCCAGGGTAGGAGTGGTGGTCCCAGACCAGCGGAGATTACTGTGAAGCGAACCGTGTTTGTCGTTATTCTCATGCTGGCTGTGCCCGCTATTGCCTGGCCCCAGGTCTATCGTTGCGAGGCAGGCGGCGAGACCCGTTTTTCCGACCAGCCCTGCGGGGATGACGCCGAGGAGATCACAATCCGGGACAACCGGATCGGCGGCAGCTTTGGCCAGAACCTGCCGGCCGAACCTGAGCGGGAGGAAAACGCAGAGCCATCGAACGAGTCCGGCGAAAAAGACGACAAAGGCACCTGCCGCTTTATCAACTCCACCGATCTGAGGCGGTACCTGGTACGGGAGCAGGTCGTCAAAGGCATGACCAAAGAGCACGTTCGCAAGGCCTTTGGCCGGCCACCGGAAACCTATCCCACGCCCCAGGAAACCTGGGTCTACCAGACCAGATACTACGGTAACCTGTACGAACTGACCTACGTGTATTTCCGGGACGGCTGTGTGGAGGACGTGGTCTACCGCAAACCCTGAGGGTCAGTTTTCCTGACAGCATCGATCAGCAGATTGCGTGGCGTCAGCTGTCGCTCACAGAAAGTTCCCACCCGGACATCGTAACCCTGCTCCTCCAGAAATAACGCATAGTCCAGTACCAGCCAGAGTTCCAGTGGCCGCCTGAACAGATGACGCACCAACTCATGGCGATATACCTCTTGCAGTCGCCATTGTCCATGACCTTCCCAGTGGTCGAAATCCGTTCCCCCTGGCAACTCAAGGCCTTTCTTGTTCGCCGCCCAGCGACAGAAACCAGCAAAATCCCCTTTCAGCAACGCGGGCGGATGTGAAGGCACAGGCAAATAGGCATCCACACCCCGCAGTTGACGCTGCAGACCATCAAACCCCAGCCGCCAGCGGCTGATCTGACGGGTCTGCTGACGCACTCTGTCCGGGGCGGTGACGGTTTCCTGCACCGCCAGCCGCAGGTCATTCCGGCTCAGTTCCAGCCTGCCCACCGAATTACCGGCCCGCTGTGAGAGCGGTTGGTAGTCCGGCGCATCCATCAGGTGATAACAACAGGGTGAGAAGCTCAGCCGTGGCAGGCCACCATCCGCAACCCGCCGCATCAACCGCCGGTGGAGATCACCGCAGGCGTGTAGGGCAACGCCATGACTGGCTGTTGGCATCACCAGGGCATTATCCATCACATCCTGACAATGCAGGCGGACTGGGTCGTCGAACTTCCCGGCAAGGCGATTACCGTCGTCGACAAGGGCGGGATTCCACTCGAAACCGGACACCTGGCCATTACACCAAGGTGCCAGAGTTCTGGCCAGATGCCCCTTGCCGCAGCACCAGTCCAGTACATCGTGACGCAATGGCACAACCGCGGACGCAAAAGCCCCGGCCTGCAACCGCTTTCGTCCGGGCATATCGGTGGCCCGGATTTCCGGCAGCGTGCATGGCTCTGCCTGACCAGATGCCAGGGCTGGCACATGGGTCAATTCTGCAAATACCTGCAACGACGGCAATTCCCCGGCCACCAATCCAGCCAGTGTGCCGGGATTGTCCTCCAGTCGCTGACAGTCAGTGTCAGAAAAGTTAGCCACCCGTTCTGCCAGTGCCGGCCATTTACAGGTCCAGGCAGGACTCGGATCGGTAAACGGCGCCGGTTGCCAGAGCTCACGGTGCTGCACCAGCCAGTCGTTCAGCTGCTGCCAACGCTGGTAAACAGATTCAGCGCCGTGGTGTAAACTCGCCGCCGGAGGTAACGTCATGCAACTGGCCTTTGTACTTGTTGAACCGAAGGTTCCCGAAAACGTAGGGGCAGCCGCCCGCGCCCTTTGCACCATGGGCTTTGGCGAGCTGTGGCTGGTCAATTCAGACCTTCACACCCGCCCGGAAGCCCACTGGCTGGCCCATGGCAGCGATCATATACTGGACAATGCGCGCATTTTCCCTGATCTGGCGGCGGTAAGAAACTCCGTAGACCTGCTGATGGGCACCTCCGCCAAACCCCGCCACCAACGGCAGGACTGGCACGAGCCCGCCCAACTGCGGGATATCATTGCCCGCAAGGGCGCCTCGGTCGCAACGGCCGCCCTGGTGTTCGGCCGCGAAGACCGGGGCCTGTCCAATGACGAACTGGCACTGTGCGACCTGCTCACAGGCTTCCCCATGGCTGTGACCTACCCGTCGTTGAACCTGTCCCAGGCGGTCATGCTCTATGCCTGGGAACTGTCCGGACTGGGCAGTGAGCCAGCCACTCAATCCGAACCAGCCAATGCTGACGCCAGACTGGGTGCCCTGCGTCAGCGTTTGGAGCACCTTCTGCCCCAGGTGGATGCTCCTGCCGAAGGTAAACTGTCCAAGTGGGTATTCGAACGGTTACCGCTGCTCACCAATCGGGACGTCGGTTTTGTGCATACTCTGTGTGGGAATATCGAGCGGCGCCTTGAGGAATCTTCTGGTTCGGAGAATCAGAGGACGGGTAAGGCTTTCCAGGATACGCGGTGAATACATCCCTGTACGCTCGACAAAAACATCCCTGTTTTTGACGATCCTGGAAAGCCTTACCCGTCCTCTGCCCAAACTTTTCAGAATGCCGTTCCCGCTCTCGATCGGACTTCTGTATCGTCTTCACCGAAAAACGACTGATCTTCAGCGCCATGGTGAAGCCGACTGTAAATTCCACGATGACCCTGTCTTAGGCACCTGTGAGCTATGGGAGGCCTTTCGGGGCCCCTTCACGAGATCGTCGAAAACATGGATGTTTTCGTCGAGCGTACATGGACGTATTCACAGCGTATCTCGGGAAGGGGCCCCGGAAGGCCTCTTACACCCAAAGCCAAAAGTCACTCAGAAAACCGCCCAGGCCTGAATGCATCAAGGCAAACCGAAGGCTCCTCCCCGTCGATCAGCTGGGCAATCACATCCGCACTGCCCGCCGACAGGGTCCAGCCAAAGGTACCGTGACCGGTATTGAGAAACAGATTTTCCCGGGGCCCGTGACCAATGATGGGAGGACCATCCGGCGTCATCGGGCGGAAACCGGTCCAGGTTTCCGCGGCCATAAGATCCGCACACCCCGGGAATCGGGATTCCACGGATTTACGGATAGTGGCCAGACGGGCTTCAGGGATATCACGGTTGAAGTCCGCCAGCTCCACGAAACCGGAGGCCCGCAGGCGGTTGCCCAGCCGGGTAGAAACCACCTTGTAGTTGTCGTCATGGACAGTGGAAACCGGAGCCCGGTCCGGGTCTTTCAGGGGTACGGTGAAGCTATAGCCCTTGACTGGATAGATAGGCAGTTCGAGGCCCAGAGGGAGGGTCAGATCTGCTGACCAGCAGCCGGCACAGATCACCACGGCGTCAGCCTCAACGGTAACCGCCTTGCCATCTTTATTGCGAACGGCAACGCCGGTGACCCGGCGATCATCGAAGCGGAGGTGTTCGGTTTCCGTGTTGTAGCGGAAGCTTACACCCTTCGATTCGCAGGCCTTGGCCAGCTCGCGGGAGAACAGATGGCAGTCACCGGTGCCGTCGGTGTGATAGCTCAGGGCACCGAAAAGCGGACCGTTACCGGTCATACCGGGTTCGGCTTCGCGAACCTGCTCCGGGGTTAACAGGCGAGAAGCAATGCCAAGCTCGTTGAGCAACTGTTGAGTATGGCGATAGCTTTCAAGGGCTTCCGGGGTGCTGGCGAGGTGGAGAAGGCCCTGATGGTCGCCGTCAAAGTTCAAATCCAGCGCCTCTTCCAGTGCCAGGAAACGAATTCGGCTGTGGATACCAAGCCGGAGCATTGCACGCTTGTTGAGGCCAAACAGGCCGGGCGCCCGGGCATAACGCAGAGTGGCGAACATGAACCGCAGGGTTTTCATGGATGGCGGAACCCGCATTTTCAATGGGCCATCTTTCCTGAACAGCCAGGGTATGGCCTTCAATACCATGGAGGGGTCGGCCCAGGGATACACCACACCGTATGAGCGTTGGGCGGCATTGCCCTTGCTGGTTTCGTTACCGGCTATACCGTGACGTTCCAACACAGTTACCTGATGACCCCGGCGGTTCAGTTCATAGGCCGTGGTTACGCCAACCACGCCGCCTCCCACCACTGCTATATGCATAAGCTCACTCCTTTGGATTTACTTCACGCCATTTCTGGCCAACAGGCGTCGATATTTTTCCAATACCTCTGAATCTTCCCTGGGGTATTCCGGCGCCATTTGCTGCAGTGTTTCCGCCAGTATTCCTGCCACAATAGCGCGGGCCTGGGGTTTTCGATCGCCCGGCACGATAAACCAGGGGGCGTTGTCGGTGTGAGTTGCGGCAATCGCCTCTTCGGCGAATGCTTCGTACTGTTTGCGCTTTTCCCAGCCATCAATATCGGATTCATCAAATTTCCAGCGTTTCCGGGGCTTGTCCAGACGCTTCAATAATCGACGACGGTGTTCGTCTTCCGAGAGATTCAGCCATATCTTCACCAACGTTGTGCCTTCTTCGGTCAGGTGCCGCTCGAAACCCCGAATCGAACGGTACCGGTTTTCCCACCGATAACTATCCTCGTGGTGTACCGGCCACACGCGTTCAGCGATAACCGCCTCATGATGACTTCTGTTGAAGGCCACCATCTCGCCAAACCCGGGCAGAAACGGCGTTACCCTCCAGAGAAAGTCATGTCTTTTTTCCGCTCCCTCGGGGCGGCCGAACGACCAGGCGTGAAAGCCGGCAGGGTCGGCATAGGTTGCCAGTGTCCGGATAAGGCTGTCTTTGCCGCTGGTATCCGGCCCATGGACAATAATCAGCAGCGCTCTTTCCCGGTTTGCCCAGAGCCGGCGCTGGAACTCGCCAATCTCTTCAAGACTCGCCTCAAGGCCGGGCAGAGCCGAGTCATCTTCCAGCAGGGAAGGGTATTTCCGGAACTGCGGTCTGTCCGGGTCAAAACACCAGTTTCTGGCAAAGTCCGTCTTATTCATCCAGAGCCCCTATCACAGCGATGCAGGTCAACAATCGAACAAGCTGATAAACTATCGTGACCAAGTTCTCAGGATAGCAGCCAATGCCATGGTTGCGATGGAGTTAAAAACCCGACAATGAGTAAAAAGCGTCGCGAGATTCCCGTTTTCGATCAGCCCATTATCGAAACCCACTGCCACCTGGATTACCTCAAGGAGCGCCCCCTGGAGGAAACTCTGGCCGAAGCGCGGCGGGTCAATATCGAGCGGGTGATCACCATTGCCGTGTCACCGGAAAACCTGGCCACGGTTCGTGAACTGAGCCAGAGTGCACCCTGGGTATATGGCACACAAGGCGTTCACCCCCACGATGCCGAGAAGTATTCCGACGCCGCCGAAAGTGAAATCCGCGCCCATGTCGTCGACGACAAGATCGTTGCCGTGGGAGAAATCGGTCTGGATTACTTCTACGACAACGCGGACCGTAACGTCCAGCGCGAGGTTTTTCGCCGTCAACTGCAGATCGCCTGCGACACGGACCGACCGGTGGTTATCCACAGCCGTGAAGCCGATGAGGATACCATTGATATCCTGAAAGAGTTCGAGGGCACCCTCAAGCGCCGTGGTGTGATCCACAGCTTCACGTCCGGCCCCGGGCTGGCGCAATATGCCCTGGATGAAGGCTGGTGCCTGGGTTTTAACGGCATCACCACGTTCAACAAGGCAGAAAACGTGCGGGATATTGTGCGCATGGCGCCCATTGGACAGATCCTTCTGGAAACGGATGCGCCATTCCTGACTCCGGTACCCTATCGCGGCAAGGAAAACGCACCCTTCTATATTCCCTTTGTTGCTGAAAAAATCGCCGAAGTGAAGCAACTACCGCTGGAGGACGTATTGGCTACCACCTATGACAATAGCCTGAGGACGTTCTTCCAGGGGCAATGATCAAACGTATCCCCGTATCGGCCCTCAGGGTCGGCATGTACATCACCGACCTGAACAACGACTGGATTCCTCACAACACCCAGCGTCGTCGCGGCGTGATCAAGAAAGAGGAAACCATCGAAAAAATCCGCCGGATGGGGGTGGACCACGTCTATATCGATGTTTCCAGGGGCCTGGACTCCCAGGACTCCGAGCCGGCTCATGAAGTGGAACACCGCAACGAGAAAGCCCTTCAAAGCGCTGGCGAGCAGAAACCCGGCGTGTTCAGGCAGGTCACGGTGGCCGAGGAAATGCTCTTTGCCCAGCAGGTTCATACCCAGGCCCAGGGCCTGGTGAGCAACCTGATGCAAAGCGTAAAAATTGGTGGCGCCATTGATATCGCCCCCATTCATCAATTGGCTGATGAGCTCCAGAGCTCCGTTTTCCGCAACGCCAACGCACTCAGTTGCCTTGGCCGTATCCGCGAAAAGGACAACTACCTCCTCGAGCATTCTGTGAATCTCAGTGTGTTGATGTCCCTCTTCGGCAACTTCCGCAAACTGCCACCGGATGTGCTGCACCAAACCATTGTCGGCGCACTGCTCCATGACATCGGCAAGATACTTACACCGGACGAGATTCTGCATAAACCGGGAAGGCTGACCTCCGAGGAATTCGAGGTCATGAAAGCCCATGCCCGGCACTCCAGGGATATACTGAAGTCTACAGAGGGAATTGGTGAACTGACCATCATTACGGCGGCTGAGCACCACGAACGGCTGGACGGAAGTGGCTACCCGGAAGGACTCAGGGGCGACGAAATATCCATTTACGGTCGCATGGTGGCGATCACCGACGTCTATGACGCCATCACCTCAGACCGCGTCTATCATAAGGGCTTGACACCCACGCAAGGTCTCAAGAAGCTGCTGGAATGGAGCGGAAGCCATCTGGATCCCGCACTGGTGAGGGAATTCATCCGTTGTGTCGGCCTCTACCCCATTGGATCCCTGGTGCTTCTGGAAAGCGGGCGTCTCGGGGTTGTGGTGGAGACCAATGACGAAGACCAGCGACTACCCGTGGTTCGTGTCATGTACAACACCCGCTTCCGTATGCCGATCACGGTCGACACCCTGGATCTCGCCAGACCCGGCACCCAGGACCGTATACTGCGAGCCGTTGATCCGGCCGAATACAAAGTCGATGTCCGCAAATTTCTTGTCTGAGCGCCAACGGCACCCACAGGGGTTCTGCTAAGCTCAGAATACTCTCACTTCAGATTCGTGCACCCGCAAATGACAGCAACCCTGTTCCAGACCCTTGGTGGCCTTGCCCTTTTCCTGCTGGCCATGGAAATGATGACCAATGGCCTCAAGAGCGCTGCCGGGCATCATCTTCGACACATGCTGGGCCATTGGACCAGAACGCCTCTACGCGGGTTCGCGGCGGGTATCCTGATCACTGGCATCGTTCAGTCGTCGAGTGCCGTGACGGTTGCTTCCATAGGTTTTGTTAACGCCGGCCTACTCACCCTTGCTCAATCCCTCGGAGTTGTCTTCGGTGCCAACGTGGGCACCACCATGACAGGCTGGCTGGTAAGCCTTGTCGGTTTCGGCTTCAGGATTGAGGCATTCGCCATGCCTCTGCTGGCTGTCGGTATGGCCATAAAACTGCTGAGTAACGAACAGAAGAACCAGTCCCTGGGAGAAGCACTGGCAGGTTTTGCGCTGTTTTTCCTCGGGCTCTCGATATTGAAGGAATCTCTTGGGCAACTGACCGCAGGCCTGGACAGCACGGAAGTCCTCGGCCACGGCCTCGGTCTTCCCCTTTTCATTCTGTCCGGATTTCTGGCGACGGTGCTCACGCAATCCTCAAGTGCAGCCCTAGCTATCATCCTCAGCGCGGCAGCAAGCAACCTTCTGTCACTTCAGGACGCGGCCGCAGCTGTGATCGGGGCCAACCTCGGGACCACCTCCACCGCGGCCATCGCCGTACTCAAGGCAACAGCGAACGCCAGGCGCCTCGCCCTGGGCCACGTCGTGTTCAATCTGGTTACCGGCGCCATTGCTGTACTGATTCTTCCACTGATGCTGTGGATTGTCGCCGCGGTGACGAGATGGCTGGAGCTCGATACCAATGCGGCCATATCACTTGCGATTTTCCACACCCTTTTCAATCTGCTCGGCGCAGCCATTATGCTTCCGCTCCTGCCAGGATTGGCGCGGATGCTCGGTGGGCTGTTCCGCAGTAAAGAGGAGGGTGACGCCAGGCCCCGCTTTCTCGACAACACTCTGATTGCCACACCAGAGCTGGCCGTTGGTGCTGTTGATCAGGAAATGAAACGCCTGATTGACCTGAACCGCGGGTTGCTGCGGGTGTGCCTGGATCGTGAAGATCTCAAGCCTGCGCAGATACGCCCGAAATCAGATGCCTGCCTGAGTCTCAACCAGTCCATTGCCGACTACATCTCCAGATTGCGTGCAGAGAAGATGCATCCGACAACCGTAGACGCCCTGACCAGAACAATTCTGAACTGCCGCTACCTGGCAGAGTCCGTGAACCTGGCTCCCGCCCTGTTGCAGTTGCGGGAGTCCCGGAAGCTGCCCCAGCTGGCCGGCCTTTCGGAACAGCTTGAAGGGTATGTGGATCTGCTGCGGGAGCTGGTGTCAGCCAATGAGTCCACGCCAGAGAAATTTAACGAAACCGAGAAGACCTATCACATGCTCAAGTCACGCATGCTCGGCATGATCGTCAAAGGGCAGCTGTCACCGATTGCCGGAGAGCGCACCCTGGACACACTGAGCTCAGTGCGGCGGCTTTGCGACCAGTGGTACAAGTCCCTGGCCTGGCAGCCAGCGACAGAGCTGCTTAACGGTGATTCTCACGAAGGGGGAATGGTAAACCGGACGTAACGGTTACGGCCCTGATGCTTGGCCTGGTACATGGCCTGATCCGCCTGGCGCAGCAGCTGATCCCCATCCAGATCTTCGGACTGCGGGTACAAGGTATAGCCAATGCTGGCCGATACTTCCACGCTGTGATTGGCAACCCAGGCGGGCTCGGCTACACGGTCCAGCAGGCGCACCAGTAGGCTCTCCAGTGAAGTCTCCTGCTGAATGTTCATCACGATGGCCGCAAACTCGTCTCCTCCCAGCCGGGCAAGGGTATCCTCTTCCCGGAGCACGGCGCGCATCCGCGAGGCTATCTCCACCAGCAGCTGGTCACCGGCATCGTGTCCAAAGGCATCGTTTACCGGCTTGAACTCGTCCAGATCAACGTAAACCACTGCCAGCCTGGCACTCTGTCGGCGGGTCAGGGCCATGGCCTGGTGCAGGCGGTCAGCAAACAGCACCCGGTTTGGCAGGCCTGTCAGGGCATCATAATGAGCCATTACCCGTAGTTTATGCTCCTGTTCCTTGAGCCTGCTGATGTCGCTGAAAATGCCTACAAAATGAGAGATTTCACCATGGTCCCCGCTGACACTGCTGATGGTCACAGCCAGAACCAGGGTCTCGCCATTGTGATGTCTGCAGGAAAACTCTCCCGACCAGAAGCCCTGGCTGCGGGCACTGGCGAAGACGCCGCTCCCCTCTTCCAGCGGCAACGGCGGCAAACGCCCGAGAGCCCGACTACGCGATAGCCCGGTGATTTCCAGGTAGGCATCGTTCACATCAATCACAATGCCCTGGCCATCGGTAATAAAAATCGCCTCGCGAGCGTGAACGAAAACACTTGCTGCCAGGCGTTGACGCTGCTCAGCCTGCTTTCGCCTGGTTATGTCATACCAGGCGCAGAGAATAACCGTCTCGGCTTCCGTTTCCCCCTGAACTGGCGCCATGGTCATGTCAACCCAGACCTGCGATCCGTCCGAGCGGTGCAACATCCATTCACACTGTTCCACATGACCACCCCTCACCCGCTCCAGGAGCTTTTCCATCTTCTGTCTGGAGATCTGCCCGTCTGGCTGTAACTGTGGTGAAAAGACGGCAAGGTTCTTGCCCTGAAGTGATGCATTCGCGGAGTAACGGAGCAGATCCACCGCTGCGCGATTGGTATCTACAAAAACACCGTCCAGAATCAGTAATGCCGGTTGAGGCCAGCTGCGGATGAGCTGCCTCAGGCGTTTCTGCTCCGCCGTCAGCAGGCGCTTACTCTTGCCGAGCCAAAGGGAGCTCGCAATCAGCAGAAGAACCAGCATCGCAATGGTAAAGACCCAGACCCGGTACTGGTGAAGAACGTCCAACCAGGTCACCCGCGGCATCTGATCATACGGGGGCACGCGCAATGTCCGGGTCAGGTACTCAACCGACTGGTAATCCGCCGGTGGAGAGAATCCGGCAATACCTGCCGCCATGGCGGCCTCATCTTCAGGCTCAATGGCAAACAATGCCGACGCGACCCTGCGAGCGTCCCTCTCATTAACATGGGGCAGAGCCACCAGCGGCCACTCGGGGTATAGGCGAGTGGACACAGTATAGGGAAATCCTGCCAGGGCCTGCCGGTTCAAAATCTTTACCTGCCCGAGGAGTTCAGGATTGGTCAGGGCCATCTCTTCCAGGATACTGGTGCGAATAAATCCGACGTCCGAATCCCCCGCAAGCACGGAGCGGACAACCCTGTCGTGGGTGTCGACGAATCGAACCCGGTTCGTTCGCCGAATATCAACGCCTGCCTCCAGAAGCTCCAGTGCCTGGGCCTGATACCCCCCCAGAAAATGCACTCCCGGCGAGGCAATGCTCTTACCTTCAACGTCTTCAAGGCTATGGATATCCTTACGCCCGGCCCTGGTGAAAATAACACCACCCAGGCTCGCAGTGGCAGTATCCCCGGAACGCCTGACCAGGGTTGCCAGGACACCAGTAAGGCTTCGTTCACTGCGTATAAGCAGAAAATGACTGGGATTGGTCAGAAAAAAATCCAGCCTGTTGGCGGCGATGGCCCGGCTCATGTTCTCCTGATTCAGCACTGCAAGCTCCACTTCTACGCCTGCCTCTTCGGAGAGGTAGCGAGCCAGAGGCTCATACCGGTCACGAATAATGCTCTCGGGCCGATAGGCGAACACACCAAAGGTAAGTGTTTCCCCGGCAGTGACAACCGTAGCTGTCAGACACTCAACGGCGAACAGCATGGCCAGAAGACAGAAATGCTTGCGAACGCTCAAAGAACCCTCCTGGGCAGGAAAGCAGGATCGCACAGGCGCGGTAATTCGAACTCGTTACTGATCATTCCTTCACGCCGCAAGTGCCGAGAAAGCGAGCGGGCGATGGTTTCCACCCGGCCGGATGCGGCGAGGTAGCGTTGATTCGCCGCCAGGTCCGGCAGCATCACCGTTGCCAGAGCACTGCGCACGTCCTCCGGCTGGATGTCCTGCCGGTTTGCAATCCGATAGACAGCGTCGTGCATGCTTCGGACCAGGTGGCGCAATCCGTTAAAATGAGCCGCCACCAGATCGCGAACTGCGCCCGGGCTGCTGCGCGCTTTTTCTCGGGTGACCACAAGGACATCAAATATGGTTTCTGGCATTTCACGGCTGTCAAACAGTCGGACTCCGCCTGCTCTCACAAGGGCGGATGCCGTGGGCTCGTAACTGACAGATGCGTCAATATCACCCCGTGACCAGGCCTCTGCATGCTGACTGATTGGCAGATCAATCCTGGTTATATCGTCGGTGTGCAGGCCGGCAACCTCAAGGATCTTCAGCAGCATGGTGCCGGAAACCCCGCTCAGTTCCACCGCTACCCGCTGGCCCCTGAGGTCAGCCAGCTCGGCAATGTGCGGGCGGGTAACCAGGACATCCGCGCCTGCAGACACATTGGTAACGGCTACAACGACCAGCTCAACCCCTTGTGACCAGACCCGTATGGTTTCGTCCAGTGTCAAGGCTGCGCCATCCAGCTCACCGGAGATGAGCCCGTTCATGGAGTCTTTAGCAGAGGAACCGGTTCTGAGCACAATGGACTCCGGAAGCCAGCCAAAATCCCGTGCCAGATAAAGAGGCTCATAACCGATCCAGGGGTGAACGCCGAACGTGATGGGGCCGGACCTGCTGCAGCCGGCCAATCCGGCCACAGAAAGGCCGGAAGCTATCGCTAAAAAAAGAAAGTCGCGGCGCTGCATCAAGTGTCCGGGTGCATTAAATGCAATTAACCTTTGTCAAGAATCGCTAGTCTACTGCCAGGCAGCGTAACCGTAAAACCGCAATATGCCTGGCACAGTGTCAATTTATCCCAATGACAGAAACACTGCCATCAACACCGGCGACAGAAACGACAGCAGAAAGCCGGACGCGATGGCTACCGGCACACAGGCCAGACCACCACTGCTGCGTATTACCGGAAGGGTGAAATCCATGGCAGTGGCACCGCCGTAGCCGATGGCCATGGCAGGGCGGGCGGCGATCAGCAGCGGGATAATGGCCAGTGCTATGATTTCCCTGAGAACATCATTCAGAAAGGCGACGCCGCCCCAGGCGGGCCCCAGGGCGTCACCGATCACAATACCCGAGAGAGAATACCACCCAAAGCCGGACGTCATGGCAAGCACATCGTGCCAGGGCAGGTCCAGCCAGGGGATCAGTGCAATACCGGCCATCAGTGAGCTGAGCGCGAGAGAGAGGGCAATACCCAGCCCCTGACGATTCATCAGTAGTTTGCGCAAGGATAGCCCGGCATTACGCAGCTGTATCCCAATGAGAAAAAGCAGCAGCATCAGCGCCCAGGTGGCCACCTGTTCTGCCATGGGCATGGACGGTAGCAGAAAATAACCGGCAAACAGGCCGGCCACCACCGCCAGCAATGGTTTCAGTCCGGCGAGAAACAGCCGGCGATAGCCGGGACTGGCATCGGCATCCGGGCGTTCAACGCTCATGGGCTGCCAGCGATGGAATAACCACAAACCAATCATGTTTGCGACCAGGAGGGCAACCACCAGGATCAGAACCTGGGCCGCCATACCGCCAAGCTGGGCAGACAGCCCTTCCATCTGGCCAAGGCCAAGCCCCAATAAAGCCAGGATGAAAAAGATCAGCCCTTCAACACCGTAGTGAATGACCGTCATCAGGTGACGGTTTTCCAATGCCAGGGCGAATCCCAGAAAAAGCGGGGCCAGAATCAGCAGTGCGCCGGTCAGCATGGAACCCTCGGAAACGATTGTGAATGGTGCAGTTCAGCCGATGGGCTCGTACTGATCCGGATCAAAATGAAACTTGCCCGCACAGGCGTCGCGGTCGATGCGGATGGTGCGCGCAAGCCGCTGAGCCATCACCGACCAGACCACGTAGTCATTGGGCTGGGGCTGATAATCCTGCCCCATCAATGCACCTGCAGCACTGCGCAACACCGCTTCGGCCTGAGCTATCGAGCGGTAGGGGCCCTGGCAGCGGTGCTTCTCGGGCTGGCCAGCCACTGAGCCACTAAGCGCCACCAGAGCCCAGATGTCCTCACCAACCGGTTTGATAAAAAACTCAACCCTACGCTGGTCCCGGACCATTACCAGTGCACGCAACGGGCCACGACCGTGGAAATAATGCAATTTCACGGCGCGCTCCCGGAAAGTTCAGTGAAGAACATGACCAGACCTGTCCTGAACCAGCACCCAGGGTGCAATCACCACCGCCCAGAGTTCGGCGTTTTCGTCATACCAGTGACGGGCAAGGTCCGGAGCAACGTCGCCTACCTGGCCGCTGTCCATCCATTGCTGAAAGCGGGCAGTATTATCCGCTGCCAGCTCGGCTGCCACATCCAGCAGATCCAGTTCCGGGGACACCATCACAACATGCCCTCGGGCATAATAGACCTGCAAATCGTGCCAGTTGATCCGGGAGGTTTCCAGGTTCAGTTTGCTCTTCAGTTCTTCCGCAGATTCTTTCGTAAACATGCTCAAACCTTGGACATCCATATTTCACGTATCTGGTCCGCCAGGGTCATGGGAGCGAATGGCCTGGGTATTACCTCAACCACTGCGGGTTCCCTGCAGGACTCAACTTCTTCAGTTTGCACCTTGACGATCATGAATACCACAGGCTTGCCTTTCAATGCAGTATTATCCTGCATTGCGCGAAATGTCGACGAACTGTCCATAGCGCGCATAGTCATACTTAGAAGGATCGGGGAGCGCATTTCTGGGTAGACATGCCCACTGCGGAAGGCGAGGCATCGGATTCGGACCAGGTGTAGGCATCGGGTCAGGGTTCCGGATTGAACCGCGCCATTGCAGATCCACGCAGACAGGCTGACCAGGCACTCCCCTGGCCAGCCGTCCCTGTCACGCAGACTTCAACATTTCCCGCACCACATAGTGCAGAATGCCGCCGTGGCGGTAATACACTGCCTCGTTGGCAGTATCAATCCGTGACAGCAGTTCACAGGTTTCCGTGTTGCCGTCCGGATAGGTCACCGTCATCTCCAGTTTCTGGCCCGGCTTGATGTCGCCGGACAGACCCTTGATGCTGATGGTCTCTTCACCTGTAAGCTTGAGACTCTTACGGTCCACTCCGTCTTGGAACTGCAATGGCATAACGCCCATACCAATCAGGTTGGACCGGTGAATCCTCTCATAGGATTCCGCCACCACGGCTTTTACCCCCAACAGACGGGTGCCCTTGGCAGCCCAGTCCCGGCTGGAGCCGGTGCCATACTCCTTGCCAGCGATTACAACCAGCGGGGTACCTTCTTCCTGGTATTTCATCGCCGCATCATAGATGGGCATCTGCTCACCGGTGGGAATGTGTCTGGTGAAACCACCCTCGACACCGTCCAGCATCTCGTTCCTGATCCGAACGTTGGCGAAGGTGCCGCGCATCATCACCTCGTGGTTACCCCGACGGGAACCATAGGAGTTGAAATCTTTCGGCTCCACGCCATGCTCCTGCAGGTATTTGCCTGCGGGGGTGTCAGGCTTGAACGACCCGGCCGGGGAAATATGGTCCGTGGTAACAGAGTCCCCGAGCAGGGCAAGGATGTTCGCATCCTTGATGTCTTCAATGGCGTCCGGCTCTTCCTTCAGACCCTGGAAGAAGGGAGGATGCTGGATATAGGTGGACTTGTCAGACCACTCGTACACCTTGCTCTCCGGTACCTTGATGGCTTTCCAGGTATCATCACCATCGAAGACTTCCGCGTACTCCTTGTGGAACATCTCGGTTTTGACCTTTTCCACCGCCTCGGCGATTTCCTGCTGGCTTGGCCACAGGTCCTTCAGGTAAACCGGATTGCCATCCCTGTCTTTTCCCAGCGGATCCTCAAAGAGATCCAGACGCACGTTTCCGGCCAGTGCGTAGGCCACTACCAGTGGCGGTGATGCCAGCCAGTTGGTTTTGACCAGCGGATGCACACGGCCTTCGAAATTACGGTTACCCGAAAGCACCGAGGCCACCGTCATATCACCATCGGTGATCGCCTGCTCCACCTCTTCGGGCAGCGGCCCTGAGTTACCGATACAGGTGGTACAACCATAACCCACGAGGTTAAAGCCAAGTTTATCCAGGTCGTCCTGAAAGCCACCGACCCGAAGGTAGTCGGTGACCACCTTGGAGCCCGGCGCCAGTGAGGTCTTCACCCAGGGCTTGGTGCTCAGACCTTTCTCAACGGCCTTCTGGGCGATAAGACCTGCGGCCATCATGACGCTTGGATTGGACGTATTGGTACAAGAGGTAATAGCGGCAATCACCACTGCGCCCGGGTCAAGCCGGAACTTTTCCCCGTTCATGTGAAGTGGCTGGCTGGAGGGATGTTCAAAGTACGCGTCCTGAGCTCCAACAGCTGTTCCACCGCCCTCGGATTCGAGGTTGGTTTTCCGGTTCTCACCGGGCCCCTCGGCAGTTTCCATCAACAGCTCGAAAGACGCCTTCATGTTTTTCAGGGCTACCCGGTCCTGGGGGCGTTTGGGGCCGGCCAGGCTGGCCTCTACTTCGCCCATGTCCAGCTCCAGGTTGTCGGTGTAAACCGGCTCCTGGCCGGGTTGACGCCACAGCCCCTGGGCCTTGGCATAGGCCTCAACCAGTTCGAGCTGGTCATCTTCACGGCCGGTCAGTTTCATGTACTTGATGGTTTGCTCGTCCACTGGGAAGAAACCGCAGGTGGCACCGTATTCCGGCGCCATATTGGCGATGGTAGCCCTGTCGGCAACGGGCATGTCCTTGAGGCCGTCACCGTAGAACTCCACAAATTTGCCCACCACCCCTTTCTTGCGGAGCATTTCCGTAACCGTGAGCACCAGGTCGGTGGCGGTAATGCCTTCCCGAAGCTTTCCGGTAATCTTGAAACCGACCACTTCCGGAATCAGCATTGATACGGGCTGGCCGAGCATGGCCGCTTCCGCCTCAATACCGCCAACACCCCAGCCAAGGATGCCCAGGCCGTTGATCATGGTGGTATGTGAGTCGGTACCCACGAGAGTGTCCGGATAGGCGATGGTTTTTCCGTCCTGATCCTTGCTCCAGACTGTCCTGCCCAGATACTCCAGGTTTACCTGGTGACAGATGCCGGTACCCGGCGGCACCACACGGAAGTTATCAAAAGCCTGCTGTCCCCAGCGCAGGAATTCATAACGCTCCTGGTTGCGCTCCATCTCGATGGTGACGTTATCCTTGAACGCAGAGGCATCACCAAACTTATCCACCATGACCGAATGGTCGATCACCAGATCCACCGGTGACAGTGGATTGATCATCGCCGGATCCTTGCCGGCAGCCTGCACCGCCTCACGCATCGCTGCCAGATCCACCACACCCGGCACACCGGTAAAGTCCTGCATCAGTACACGGGCAGGACGGAACTGGATCTCGGTATCGGACTTGCGGTTTTTCATCCACTCAACCATGGCATCGATATGACCCCGGTCCACCGTGACGTCATCCTCGTTGCGCAGCAGGTTCTCAAGTAGCACTTTCAGGGAAAAAGGCAACTTGTCTATGTTGCCCAGGGTGTCTGCAGCCTTCGGCAGGCTGTAGTAATGGTAGGTTTTACCGCCAGCTTCAAGGCTGGAAAGGGTATTGAGACTGTCTTTGCTCAGACTTTGTTTCGACATGAGGTGCCTCCTTTTTCATTATCCGAAAATTCCGGAAGGCTTTGCGGGAGCCTTTGTGTCAATGCGCTCCAACTGATCAGTACACTGAAGCAAAGACTCCGGCGATGGAAGTCACCTATAACTATTGCACTGATTGGCGAGACTTCAACCGCAAGCCCGTGAATGTTCGGTATTGCGGTGGTGAATACCCCGCAGAATTCAATGAATGATCGGAGGAATAATCGGCCAATCAGGAGGTTCTGTATTCACCCACCAGCGCATTGACCTCGTCAACCAATGATTGCAACTCTCCTGCCATCGTTCCCGCCTTGCTCACTTCAGAGACGACATTGCTATTCTGCACAGCCATGCGTTGAATGTTTTCATTGATTTCGGAAGAGACCACAGCCTGCTGTTCAGAGGCCGCAGCAATCTGCTGATTCATTTCACTGACTTCCCTGATCGCCTTTTCAATTGTTACCAGCGCCTCTCCGGCCTTGCGAATGGCATAGGTAGTCTCACGGGAACGGGTCTGGCCAATCTCTATGGCGGCCAGGCTGCCCTCAGACACCCCGGCCAGTTCGTCGATAGTGATACGGATGTCGGCGGTAAATGCCTGGGTACGCCGGGACAGATTCCGCACCTCGTCCGCCACCACCGCAAAACCCCGACCATGCTCACCCGCCCGCGCGGCTTCTATAGCGGCGTTCAATGCCAGCAGGTTGGTCTGATCCGATATGTCACTGATAGAGCCAATCACGCTAGCGATGGACTGGACCTTGCTCACCAGCTCCTGAACCATGCGGCCGGAATCCGCCAGCGCGCTGTTCGTGGACTCTGTCAGCTTCACGGCGTCGTTAACGTTACCGGAACCCGCCGCTGATGCCTCTGACGCGTGAGAAGCGGATTCTGACGCTGTCTGGGCATTCTGCGCCACTTCCTGAATCGTGGCAGCCATCTGGTTCATGGCAGTCGCAGCCTGATCGGTTTGCTGTTGCTGATCATTTACGATGTCACCGGAATGAACACTGACATCCTTGAGACTGCGTGCATTTGTGCTCAAACGGCACGACAGATCACGAACCGTGGCAACCAATGCCTCAAACCGCGCCATCATGCTGTTGAATGACGCCGCTGTGATGTTATTGCCAGTATTCTCTACCCTACCTGTAAGGTCCTTATCGACATCAAAAGCCTGAACCACCTCGATAATCTGCATTGCCTGTTTGCGCTCCTCCCCCATTCGAATGGCAAAGAACACCAGAATCCCGGCTTCGAATACCACGAATGCGGCATGCACCATGGCCACGGACCAGCTCGCGTCATGGTCGAAAACAGTCACGGAGGTACCGGCGATACTGGCGGCGGAGATCTGCAGACCGGTGAATGCCAGGTGGTGTAGCGCGATCACGGCAGCGGCGGTCACCACGGGCAGCCAGTCACGGTAGATAATCAACAGCGCCATGGCCGCAAAGATATGGAAGTGCATTTCGATGCGCCCCATCTGGGCCTGAATCATGATCGCCGAAAAAACCATCAGACTGACGGCAAAAACAACGGAAAGGGCCCTGGTGCCCCGTAAGACCCAATAACCGAGTCCGATAGCAGCGCCCGCCAGCAGCGATGCCGCAATGGCGAATCCGTGGGTGCCGAACCCGATGGGAACCAGCAGAGCCACCACAGGTATATGGGCCAGAAGGATGAACAGCATCTGCCTGTCCGTGCGAAGACGCTCTTCCTCGGCGAAATGGATGGTCTCAGTCATTGGAGGGTTACCTCGGGCGTGCCTGCTGAAAGATTCCCGGGACCATACAAAGCAGGCTCTGATCGCGATGCAGGTTCATTCTGGAACAAGTAGTGGTGGCATACATACGGCATGTACGGGAGTCAGGATCAACAACAGATGTAAACAAATGTTACGCTCTCAGGCCTGTCGATCCCCGTAAAGCTGCGCGTACAGCCCCTGCCGGGCAATCAGTTCGTCGTGGTGACCCTCTTCAGTGATATAGCCGTCCTCGAAGACATACACCCGGTCTGCCTGTTTTACCGCGGAGAGTCGGTGGGCGATGATCAGCGTGGTGCGCTGCCGCAGGAAGGCTTCCAGGTCCTTATGCAGCTGGAACTCGGTTTCCGCATCCAGTGCCGAAGTAGCTTCGTCCAGAATCACTACCGAAGGATCGGAAAGCACCATCCGTGCAATGGCCAGACGCTGCCGCTGGCCACCCGAGAGGCGCACCCCCTGCCGGCCTATCATGGTATCCAGCTGGTGGGGCATGTCCGCCACCGTCCTGTCCAGCTGTGCAATGGTGAGTGCCTGCCACATCTCGGCGTCGGTCTTGTCACGCCCCAGTGTCAGGTTCTGGCGCACGGTATCATTGAACAGCGCAGGATGCTGAAGCACAGTGGCCACATGCTCACGCAGACAGGGAAGTCCGATACGCTGAACCGGAACGCCACCCAGCAGCACGTCCCCCTGCTGTGGCGTGTACATGCCCAGAATTACCTGTACCAGAGTGGACTTGCCTCCGCCGCTGGCTCCCACCACCGCTACTTTTTCCCCTGGGTCCAGGTGCAGATTGATCCCCTTCAGCACTGCCTCCTCGCCATAGCTGAAGTGAATGTTCCGCAGGGTCAGGCCGACGGTGTGCCTGCCCCTGAAAGGATTCTCCAGGGCGGGATAACGGGGTTCCTCCTTCAGCTCGAGCAACTGGTTGATTCGCCCCAGCGCAGCATTGGCAGCGAACCAGGCGTACTGCATATTCAGCATTTCCTGAACGGGCGTGAGCATGAACCAGAGGTAGCCGAAGATGGCGAACATCATGCCGATACTCAGGTCGCTGAACAGCACCGTTACCATTGCCGCTGCGCGAAAGGTGTCCACTCCGAACTGGAACAGCGCGAAGCTGGCCCGGGTGGCGGCGTCACTACGCCATTCGAACTGGATGGCATGGTCGCGGACAGTCCGTGCACGACTGATCAGCTGGTGCAGATAGTGCTGCTCGCGGTTGGCCGCCCGGAGCTGGTGGATCGCGTCCAGGGTTTCAGTCAGGTCGCCCTGGAAATCCTCGTAGGCGCTGTTTTCCTGGCGTTTGAGCTCTTTGACCCGCTTGCCAATGAGCATGGTGGCAAAGATCACCAGGGGATTGAACAGCAGGATCAACAGGCCCAACTGCCAGTGCACCCACATAAGCACCATTGCAGTCCCCGTCACTGTCAGGCTGGCCACCAGAAATCGGCTGATGGTGGTGCCCAGAAACTGGTCAATGGTGTCCAGATCAGTGATGAAGTGGCTGGTAATGCCGCCGGAGCCCCGTGTTTCGTACTCTGACATGGCTACCCGCTGCAGCCGGCCCAGCAGGCGCGAGCGTATCCGGAACACCACGTCCTTGGAGATTTTCGAGAACTCCCGGGACTGGAGCACATTGAAGGTCAGTGCAAGCACCCGTAGCAGGAAGGCGGCCAGAACCATCAGCCCGATGTACACCACCGGCGTATGCCAGGCCTCGGGCAGAACGGTCTGCATAACAGGCAGCACAGGGCCTTCCTCGTCCAGCAGGACTTCGTCCACCAGCACCGGCAGCAACAGCGGAATCGGCACACTGACCACCGTGGCCAGAATGGCGAGCAGGTTGGCCCGCACCAGCCTCGGCTTGTGCTTGAGGGCCAGGGACAGAATGCCCTTCCAGCTATACCTGTGATCACTCCGGCCTGCGGGTCGATCCGCGACTGCACTCAAATCTTTCGCCTTATCCAATGATCCTCCATTAGCCCTGCTGAATAGTGCATCGGTAGTTCTTGAATACCTCCACTGATACGCAGCGTTTTCAGTGACAGTCTACCGGAGCCTGCAGACAGGTTGGGCACATCCGCCCAACATCCTGATGAATACCGGTATTTGCGACACAGGTGGCTGGTGACATAGCCGGCCTTCTGCCATCATTGCCCCTTGTTCCCCTGAGCCACCAGAACCGGGCCGACTGTGAAACACGACTGCCATTACCATCCCGGCGAACCCGCAAAATGGCACTGCGGTGACTGCCAGATCCATTATTGCGCCCGCTGCATGCCGGACGCCGATACCCGCAAGCGACATGCACTCTGCCCTCACTGCAGCCGTGCGATGCGGTATCTGGGGGCTGCTACCGAGGTGGTGCCCTTCTGGAACCGGATAGGCGCGTTTTTCCGCTACCCGTTTCATACCGATCCGCTACTGGTTATTGCCATCTGCACGCTGGTGCCGTTGCTGGTCAGTGGCAACCTCCTCGGGTTGATTATCACCCTGGTACTGGCTCTGGCGCTGCTGAAATATACCTATGCGGTGATTAGTCACACCGCGGAAGGCCATATGAAACCCCCACCTGTAGCCGTGGCTTTCAGTGGCAGTGGCTTCGATATTGTCATTCTGCAACTGCTGGTATTTGCACTGATGGGTGGCATGGTGGCTGCCGCTGCCATGGTAGGCGGGCCGCTGCTGATGTTCCTGGCGCTGGCCTTTGTGATACTGGCGCTACCCGCCAGCATCATGGTGCTGGCCATGGAGCATTCGGTGATGGCTGCTGTTAACCCGATGAATCTGGCGGTACTGATTTCACGGATTGGTGCACCCTATTTCCTGCTCTACGGGTATCTGATCCTGCTGACACTGGCATCCGGCGCAGCCCAGGATTTTGCCCTCACCCACTTCACACCCGGTGTGGCGCGTACTCTGGCCGGCTTTCTCAACAGCACCTTTACCCTCATGCTGTTTCACATGCTGGGCTACCTGCTGTTCCAGTATCAGGAGGAGCTCGGGTTCGCCAGTGACCTTCAGGACGACGATCAGGCCGGAGAAATGCAGAACCGGGACCGTACCCAACGCTTTGATGCCGACATCGACATGAATCTGAAGGACGGCAACTATGATCGCGTGCAGTCCATGCTGAAAGAGGCACTGAAACGGGACTCACAGAACTCACTGCGGCTGGGGCAGTTGCACCGGTTGCTGACCGCCCGCAATGATATTCAGGAACTGTACCGGTACCATCCCCGGCTGCTGAACATGCTGGCAGACAGGAACGACGGTGATGGTATTGCGGAACTGCAGAAGGTTATCGAGACAATCGAGCCGGGATTCAGGCTCGAGGAGCCTGAACTGTCCGTACGCTGTGCCCGCTGTCTTTACCAGCGTGGACACTACAAGCCTGCGTTGAAACTGCTGCAGGATTTTCACAAGCGCTTCCCCAACAGCGAGGAGCTGGCGCCCGCCTATCTTCTGGTCGCACAGGCACTGGCCAACGGCCTGGGGCAATGGGAAAAGGCCTCTGCGTTCCTGAATTTCATCAAGAAGCGGTGCCTGAATCACCCGCTGCACGAACAGATCGATGTTTATCTGCAGCAGGTTGAAAATCGCGAACCTTTGAAAGGTCCGAAAGCCTCGTTTGCAGTTCAGGAGTAAGGCCAGATGCGGGGGAAGCTTTTCCAAAACACGCTGTGAATACATCCCTGTACGCTCGGCTCCGCCATCCATGGCTCCGCACGGTTTTGGAAAAGCTTCCCCCGCACCTGGCCATCCAACGGTGAGTTAGCCTCCCTGCAACAACTGCCTGTAATGGCGGGCCTTTGGTGTCATCTGGAGCTTTTCGAACTCATCCACCAGCAACCGACAGGCCTCCGTTGTAAGGAGCTCATTGCCGGTGCTTCTGAGTCTCTCGAAGGCCTTTTCTGCGGCTTTGAGATCGTGTTGTTTCAGGCTGGTGAAAAGAACACGGTTGTGGTCTTCGGCGCTCAGGGGCTGATGCCCCTCACCTTTACCCAGGTATTCCTGCCATATCTCAATCATCTGTTCCGGCTGACGGCGGCTGAGGGACTCGTTCATCAATTCCCGTGCCCGCTCCCGGTATTCCGGCAGATCCGGACGCAGTTTCGCCAGTTGGTACAGATGCTCCAGCAGCACGGTGCGATCCGGGTAATGCTCCCGCAGCGCCTCGAACTGGCGCCGGGCCAGGTCAAACTCCATGCGGCCCAGGCTGGCCATGGCCTGGCTGTAGCCGGTAGTGAAGCGTTCGTCCTGCTCATCCTCTTCCGGCTCGAAGAACTCCTCGTTGACCTGAAGCCAGCTCTTGCCCAGCAACCACACCATGCCAGCGCCTGCCACCAGCCCGCCGGCGTGGGCCATGTAGGCGATACCTGTGGCACCGGCAAACCAGTAGTCGTAGATTTCCTTGCCAAGCCATACCGGCAGAATCGCCAGAGCCGGCGCCCGGAAGTAATTGAAGTACACCCCCACGAAATAGAAGAAACGGATTTTCTGCAGTCCGTAGATGGCCACGTACATTCCCATCAGCCCGGAAATGGAGCCTGACGCGCCCACCAGGGGAATATGGCTGCCCATGGAGAAGGCCGTGAACACGACGCCGGAAATTGCCCCGCACAGCAGATAAGCCAGCAGGAATCTACCGGGGCCGAGGGCTTTCTCCACGGTAAAGCCCAGCAGGAACAGGAATACAAGGTTACCAATGATGTGCCCCCAGCCGCCGTGGAGAAACTGGTAGGTAATCAGTGTGTAGAGTGAGAAGTCCGCGGGCACCAGACCCAGCTGGTTGGCACTGAGGCGGTCCATTAGCCTGGACTGTATATCGCCCCGCTGCTCCAACCAGCGTCGGCGCTCTGCCGGCGCCAGCAGAACGTCCCGGTTGTCCAGCATGTACTGGTAGAATTCGCGGTCGGATAACAGCGTGTAGGCCAACCAGACATTCCCGCCCTCCTGGCGCAGCTGCTGGAAACTCTGCAGCTCGTAAACCCGCTCCTCATTACCCTCAAAGCTGATCTGGCGCTGTAGATAGTCTTCGTAAACCGGCGCCTCCAATGCCTGCAGCCCCGAATCGAGATACTCCTCAATCGCCTTCTCGGTCACCCGTCTGTCGCCGCCCTGGTAGAACAAGAACACCAACAGACAGGCCAGCATCAAACCCAGGGTTACCCAGGGCGGGCGCTTCCAGTTAACCGAGTTTTCTGCGGGGATAATCAGCATGGGCCACCACAATTCATCATAATTTGTCCCTGGAGATGTGCTTTTTACCACAGCATGGCCAGTTTTTCGCGCTGTAATAAACCCTGAGGCGATCTGCCGGACCACGAGCAAAACAAACTGTGCGTGACACCTCAATAAAGGCTACTCTGCGGTTGTCACACGAAGGTCATACAAATGACATTCAATCAGGGCAGCCGCAAATGGGGCGAATCGCAGAATGCTCGGAAAGAGCATTGCTCAGGGGTTTCGACCAATCGCCAATTGCCGTTGTCCCGGCCGCAGCCAATAGTTACCGGGACAACAAAAAAAACGGACGTGCAAACAAGGAAACTGCCATGACTGTACTCATACTGGACAATCCGGAGCTGCTTGCCAGAGCGGCCATTGAATCAGGCCTTGCGATACCGGCACTGGCTTCCGACGGTTCCCCGCGGAAACCACACCGCATGCGCTTCCATTACGGATTCAACAAGCATCGCCTGGATGAACATGACCAGGCTATCCTGCGCCAGCATGCGGACTATTTACGTCACAATCCGGGTGTAAGGGTACGCATCCACGGCCACGCTGATAATTTCGGCGTCGGCGAATACAATCACTTCCTGTCCCGGCTGCGCGCCAGCAGTGCAGCCAAGTTGCTGATTCGGGAAGGGGTCAGGGAAAATCAGATTCTGGTGAGTGGCTGGGGCAGCGAACGCCCCCTGGCGCGTCCGGAAGACCATGCTGCCAACCGGCGGCTGGAGCTGGAATACCTCACCGTGGAAATGGCGCAGGCATTGTAAGGCCAGCCTCGCAGGGCTGATGGTTGGTTGGGGCCGCTCAGCCCCGCCAACAACTCAGCCATATACCTGGAACACGTTCCATAGCAGCAGAACGGCAATGGCAAGGATGCCTGCCCAAGTCAACAGGATGCCTGTCATCCGGGCGATGTGAGGGCCTCCCTGGCCATTGATCATGCCAAAGGCATGGAGTACCCGCCCCACCACGAAGGCCATCCCGGTCCAGTACACCAGCCCACTGGAAACTCCGTTCAGTTCGGCGATCGCCAGCATGATCAGACCCAGGGGTGCGTATTCCACCAGGTTGGCCTGGGCGCGCACAGCAGCCTCGAAGTCCCGGTCTTCGTTCACTCCCAGGCTTTTCTTGTACTTCAGACGAAAGCGGGAAACCATTCCCGACAATACCAGCAACAACAGGCCGAGGACGGCTGCGAAGACAGCGGATACAGGTACGATCATCGTCAGGCCTTCTTGATAGCGCTGACAACCGCCAGCAACAACACCGCACCCACGGTGGCGGTGACCAGTTCACCCACGGCCCCCTGTGCGGCAAGCCCCAGGAGACGGAAAACAAAACCGCCGAGAACAGAACCGACAATACCGATGCCAATATTCGCCAGCACGCCAAAACCACGACCCTTCATAATGAGCCCGGCCAGCCAGCCGGCCACACCACCAATAATCAGAAACAGAATAATATTCATTGCATGCATCTCCCTGCAGCGGAACAGTCCCCGAAAGACTGCCCTGTTTTGCCTGATGCTTCAAGCGCTTCCGGCAATGGCATTTTCCATCTGCTGATGACACCGGGCCATTAACTGCGGAATATCATCGGCGGTTAACCCTGCAGTCTCCACCGGCGGAAGGATGCGGACAGCCACCGGCTCCCGGCGGCCAGACCAGCCAAGAGTCCTATCGTAGTACTGGCTGGCACAGACCATGGTGATGGGCGCACCGGACGCCACTGCGGCATGAAAGGCGCCTTTCTTGAACCCCTGCAACCCCCGGCCCCGGCTGCGCGTGCCTTCAGGAAACACCCACAGGCTTTTGCGGTCGCGGCTGATGGCTTCACTGGTGGCCTGCATCACAGCAATGGCTTTGTGGGAACGACCCCGATTCAGGATGACATTGCCGCCGAGCCAGAATACCTGGCCAAAGAAAGGAACCCAGACCAGCGACGACTTGCCCACCGTGACCGTGCGGGGAGGCAACAGGTCACCCATGACAAACAGATCATCGTTGTGCTGATGGTTGGCAATAACCACCGTTGGCCGGTCCTGCGGCATGTTGTCAGCTCCTTCCAGTGGGCGCTCCATGCCCAGGAAAAAACGGCCAACATGGGCAACCGCCCGGCCCAGCAACCGGTTATTCCCCGGATTAAATGGCCTGGCAACGTACAGAACCAGCGCAAACAGACAAATGACCGGCACCATCAGCCAGGCCAGAAACTTTCTGATCAAGCCCATCGAACACAAAACCCTGCTTCAATTTTTGGCGCACAAGTGTACGCCAAAATCAGGTTCCGGCAACAGCCTCCCCTATGCCGACGTTATCGGCCTCACCCGCCGTCACCATAGAGTCGGCCGTGGCCTCTACTACGTAGCGTAGCGGACCATTGTTCTCCAAGCCATTGAAGGGATAGCAGGTCACCAGCAACAGGGAATTTTGTGGCAGCTTTGCGGTATCGATGCGCTCATGACGACTATCGACAATCCGGATGCGGTCCACCTGAAAGATGCGCCAGTCTCCGTCCCGGCTCTGCAACCGGACCCGGCTTCCAGTCTTGAGATGCTGCAGCCCCCGGAAATGGGTATCCCTATGACCGGCAATCACGACAGGCCCCGCCCGGTCGTCATTGCCCAGCACCTGGCCGGGCCCGAAGGCCAGGCTTTCGCCGTGGGCGCCATCCAGAACAATCAGGGACTGGCCGGTTTCCGGTATCGTCAGTCTTGCCACCGGCCAGGTATCCGCCCACGGCCATGGGCGGGTCTGTTGTTGCCGGGCCTGGCTCTCGGCCCAGGCCAGCTCCAGCAGTTCCTGGGCCGCGATTGCCTTGAGGGGAATCCACAAGCCTACGGCAAGAACTGTCCCAAACGTTGTAACCAGGAGAAGAATCAGACGGTTCATGGGAACACCCTCCGTTGCAGCAGGGTAATGGCAGCCGAGAACATCAGCCCCACCAGGCCGATGGCGATAAACAGGGGCGACAGGGTCGCCGTCTGCGGGTATCGCAGCATGGTACCCTGGCTTCCGGCGGGCAGGAGTGTGGGTATGCTGTCAGTGGCCAGGGTTTCGTCTTCGCCCCTGGAGGAGGTTTTTTCCTGCGCCAGGAAACTGGTGTATTTCGTCATCAGCTGATGCTTCAACCCCAGATCGGTGACTGCCGCACGTGTATCGTCGTCGATGCTGCCATCAAGCCCGCGGTCCATCAGACTATCGATTTTCTGTTTCGCCCAATGACGATGCAACCCTTTGCCCGGTGCAGCCTGATCAACGGGCAGTAACTGCTGCCACTGGCTCCCATCCGGCAGCCGCCCGGAGACTTCAAGTTCACCTTCACCCGGCAGTCCACGCACCACCTGCACCATCGGTTCGCCGAGAAACAGGTCGCCGATCCGGCTCGGGAAGGCCTCCATTGCGGCTGCCTGACCAGGCCAACTGACCGAGATATCCGTCAACACCGGGGACTCCATTTTGGCAAACAGCTCATCCAGCGGCCGCTCCACGTCCGAGAGGTCACTGATGGCGGTATAGGTGCCGCGGCCGTAACGTGCCGCTTCCCGCATGAAGTGCATATTGGGCGCCGAGCCGATACCCACGGTAAACAGCCGGCTGCGACCCAACTGGTTGTTGATCTTCCTGAACAGGGCCGCCTCGTTTCCGACAGAACCGTCGGTAACGAAGACCACCTGCCGAACTCTCGCCGACCCCTCTCCTCCGTCACTGTGTCGGTCATCCAGAGCAGCATCGAGGGCAGACGCTATTTCGGTGCCGCCATTGGCATCAAGCCCCTGCACATAGCGGCGGGCCCGGGCAATGTTGTTGGCGTTGGCCGGTACCGGTTCCATAAACAGCGCATGGGTCTGGCTATTGAACTGGATGACATTGAACCGGTCGTCCGGCCCCAGGGTCGCCAGCCCGCGCGACAGCGCCTGACGGGCCTGGCGGATAGACTCACCGGCCATGGACCCGGATGTATCAATGACAAACACCAGTTCCCGTGGCAGTCGCTGATCACGGCTCAACCCCGGCACCACCAGTGCCAACAGATAGTCCTCACCCTGCCACTGTTCATGGAAAACGGCCGCTGATGGCTCCATGCCCCTCGCTGGGGACCAGCGCACCACCAGGTCTCGATCCATCAACACTGCGTCGGATTCCGGGCTGACCTCAACGGCGTTACCGCTCCAGGTGCTGCTTATGCGATGGCTGGGGCTGGACACGCGGCTGACTGGCAGGCCGGCATTGATAGTCAGGGCTATCGTTGCCCGATGACTGCCTGGCCCCACCTCCTCCGGAAGCACCGTGAACGGGCTGATCTGGTCTGCATCCGGAACGTCGGTGGTGGGCATCGCCCAGCCCCCCGCCCATTGGGCCGGTCGGTTGTCCACCGCCTGGCCGGGCATATAGCGGGGTGTCAGGGTGGTGGGCAGGCGCAGCTCGAACTCGCCGGACTGGTAGCGCACCGCTTGCTGATAGTGAAGCTCGACGGTAATGGTTTCACCTGGCGGGATGTTCGCCATACGGGTGGTAAACAGGTTTGGCCGTTGCTGATCCACACTGGCCGCCTTGCGACCTTCTTCCCTGGCCTGGGTATACTGGCGCTTCGCTTCCTGTTTCTCATGGATCCTGCCCACAATCTCGCGCTCGCCGGCAATCAGGGTCATTCCGTAAACACTGGCGTTTTCCGGCAAAGGGAACACGAACACACCCTCGCGCCATTGCTGGCTGGTGTTGCGGAAGCTCTGGCGTAGCCGGGTGTCGGCGATCAGGCCGCTGACGCTCACCCTGTAATCGGTATTGAGCAACGTCGCCGATCCTTGGCGCTGACCAGCGTCATCCAGAAAATGGAACTCACCGGTACCCTCGCGCCCGGTTTCGGAGGCCTCTGCATACAGGGGCTGTACAAACAGGAACAGCAGAACCGCAAGCCATAGCGAAACCCCCTCCAGACAGCGCCGGACCCGCGGACACATGTCACCTCTGGCTGATCGGGTTTTCAGCCGCCCGGGTTTTTTGATTGTTGGTGACGATGGCACTACATGGGTGAGCAGCATCATTCCGCTTCCTTGTCTCAATGGGGTGAACACACGCCTGGTGGCAACTGGTGTCCATTTCAGCCCAGGGAAACGGCCTTCCGGTGTCAGAATCTGGCAATCCGGTATCAGAATAATGATGAATTGTGGCAAACCACCCGCTTTACCTTGTTCTGGTCTCTGGCCATGGTTAAATAGGAACCCGGATAAACAGGGAAATGGCTACAGGTTATGAAGCGACACATCGTGCTGATTGAGGACGAACCCGCCATTCGGGAAAACTACCGCGACGCCTTTGAGCGCCGGGGTTACCGGGTAGCTGCCTACGGTGACCGCAACAGCGCCTTCCAGGTTCTGCGCACGGCCCTTCCGGACCTGGCCATTATCGATGTGGGCCTGGGCGACGAACCCGAGGGCGGCTTTACCCTGTGTCACGACCTGCGCAGTCTGTCGAAAACCCTGCCGATCATTTTCCTGACGGCCCGGGACAGCGACATTGATTCCGTTCACGGCCTTCGGCTGGGGGCCGATGACTACGTCACCAAGGATATGAGCATGGACCACCTGCTGGCCCGGGTCACCGCTCTGCTTCGGCGCGCCGACGCCTGGGCCGAAGCCCTGAAGCAGCCGGATGAAGTGGTACACCGGGGGCGGCTGGCACTGAATGTGGACCGGATGACCGCGGAATGGAATGGCCAGCCCATCGACCTCACGGTCACGGAATTCTGGATGCTGCATTCCCTGGTCCAGCATCCCGGCCATGTTCGCAGCCGCGACCAGTTGATGGAGGCCGCCAGCACAGTCCTCGATGACAACACAGTGACGTCCCACATCAAGCGCATACGCCGCAAGTTCCTGCAGGTAGATGAAGGCTTCGACGGCATTCATACCGCCTACGGCATGGGTTATCGCTGGAATGCCCATGAGGCCTGAGCTTTGACCCTCAAGCGCCAACTCTTCATTGCCAGCCTGCTGATGTTGCTGATTCCCTGGGCCGGTTTACAGTTCGTTCTGGAGCTGGACCAGGCACTGCGGAACCAGGCTGCCCGACAACTGCAGGGCCAGGCCGGTCGCATCGCCGGTTTTGTGACAGAGCAACTGGAGGCAAGCCCCGCTATCAAGCCCGGAACCCCCGTTATCTATGCCGATCTGCTGTCCCGTGCCCCCAACCTGGACGGGTATGGCGATGACTGGCCGGGCTATGACGAGGAAGAATCCCGCCAGCAGTGGCAGAGTAGCCAGAAAGTCAGCGACAGCAATGGGCCGGAGGTATCCTGGCAGGCGGCGGTAAACCGTAACCATCTTTACCTTCTTGTCCGGGTCAGCGGCCGGACAGCGGAGTTTTTCAATCCCGGTAACCCCGCCCAGCCCCATGACCGGATATTGCTTCAATTCGTCGACGGCGACCAGACCAGCCGGCGACTTATCCGCACCCAGGCACCTGGCGCCATCAACGCCATTGAGCCGGGTAGCGAAGGCTCAACGGACTACCGCATCAGCGGATACTGGCAAGCGGTCAGCAACGGCTACCAGGCTGAACTGAGGATCCCACGCCCAGCACCATCAGAGCGGTTTGGCTTCCAGGTAATATGGCCAGGCGTCGTGGCGGGCCATGCCTCGGCAGAAATCGTCAACCGGATGCCGGCGCTGGAAAACCGGCTAGAGGCCATGATCGCTCCGGGCCAGGGGGCCCGGGTTCTGGAACCGGACGGCTGGGTGATCGCGCGCCAGGCGCGCCAGACTGAAACCGACGAACCAGAGTTCGACAGCCTGAGCCCGTTACAGATTCTTGAGCGCATCAGTCTCAACGGCTTACGGGCGCTGGTGCGCTTCTATCAACCAGAACCGGTACCACTCAATGATGCAACCCATCGCATGGACGCTGAAGAACTGCCGTCACAAGGCCTGGTTCGTCATCGGGATGGCGACACCCATTTGCTGGTAAAGCAGTCACTGGCTGATGGCCGGGTGCTGGTACTGGAAGAATCCCTGGACCAGTTGCTGGCCCTGTCTGGCAGCACCCTGGGTTCGGTGATTGCCCGAAGCGTACTGCTGATCATCGTCCTGATGCTGGTGTTGCTGGGTTACGCCAGTTGGCTGTCCTGGCGAATCACCCGCCTGCAACGGGCAGTATGCGCAAGCATAGACGATGATGGCCGCGTTCTGGGCTCCCTGCCCCCGGCCAGGGCAAAGGACGAGCTCGGAGACCTGTCGCGACAGTTCAGCCATATGGTTGACCGCCTTCAGGGCTATACCGATTACCTGGAGAGCTTCTCCCGGCGGCTGTCCCACGAGCTGAAGACCCCGGTGGCCGTGGTGCGTTCTTCTCTGGACAATCTGAGCCACACCACAGACCCGGCCGACCAGGCCAGTTACATCGACCGCGCCCGCTCCGCCACCGACCGCCTGAGCCAGATACTGCAGGGCATGAGCGAAGCCGCGCGACTGGAACAGAGCCTCGATCATGCGGAAAAGGAAATCTTTGACCTGGCTGACGTAGCCACACAGACCACTCTGGCTTACCAGGAACTGGATCCGTCCCACCACATCCACTACGCCGGACCTACCAGCGGTTGCCCATGCTATGGCTCGCCGGAACTGCTGGTGCAGCTACTGGACAAGCTGGTGGATAATGCGCGGGACTTCACGCCTGAACAGGGCCGCATTGAAATCCGCCTGCGCCGGGCCCCGGGACAACTGGAACTGAGCGTGTTCAATGAAGGCTCATCATTGCCGGAAAATCTCACCAGTGATATTTTCAGCCCCTTTGTATCAGTGCGAACCGGCAAACAGGAAGGCCATCTGGGCCAGGGGCTGTTGATCGTCAGGCTGATTGCCGAACATCACAATGGCCGGGTACTGACCGCCAACGAATCAGACGGCGTGCGCTTTACAGTCATACTGCCATTGGCGGCATGAGCCCCCCCAAGAGTCTTAAGCCACAAGTCGTCTTTGCGGATGCCCCATAAAACCCTAGCCTGACCTTACAAAAACCGTTGTCGAAACCGCCGCCAGAGGAATGGAACTTGAACCTACCGCTCAACCAGCTTGATCTGCACCCCCTCAGAGCGGAGCTTTACAACGAGCTCCACTCCCGGCCGTTCCACGTACTGCCATGCCCGGCACAGGTCACCCACATCGCCCTGCTGACGACACCAGAGCAACGAACTGCCCAGTTCCGGCACTGGCAGGACCTGCATATCATGCTGGGGGAGGCCGAGCCCCTGGAAGACGTCAGCTGCTATGAAGCCACCTTCGGATCCCTGCGTATCCGGCGTGAAATGCATATGGAGTTCGCGTCCTACACGTTCATCAATCTGGGGGCCAGTGACGACCATCAGCCCTTCGAGGACACCGGCATCTCCTCACTGCCCAACGGCTGGCTCGAAAAGCTCACCGGTACTGTGGTTGCGGCCTTTCATATCGATCTTCAGCAGGACACGAGCGGCCCTGACACCGATCTGACACAGATTCGCCAATGGTTTGAGGGAGAACGGCTGGTGGGCAGCAGTCCCTGGGAGGGCAAGGCCAGGGTATGGGGAACCTTCAGGCTCCACAGCGACGGGTTCGGCCGCTTCATGATCCTCAACCGGGACATGTCAGACAGTCAGCTAGGCCGGCTTACCCAGCGTCTGATGGAGATCGAGACCTATCGCCTGATGTCATTACTGGCGCTGCCACTGGCCAGGGAAATGACACCCTCACTGAACGGGATGGACCAGCAACTGGCGGTGATTACCCAATCCCTGGCGGATAATCAGGACATTGACGAACGTGAGGTACTGGCGGACCTGACCAATGTTGCGGCCCGAATCGAAGCTTTCCGCGCTCACTCCACCTTCCGCTTCTCCGCCACCCGCGCCTATCACCAGCTGGTGCTGACGCGACTGGAGGAATTGCGAGAAGATGAGCTGTCCGGCCATCTCACCATTACCGAGTTCATGACCCGGCGGCTGACACCGGCCGTGGAAACCTGCGAATCGGTCAAGGACCGCCTTGAAGACCTGTCCCGGCGGGTGGACCGCGCCTCGGATATGGTGCGCACGCGGGTAGAGCTGGCTATCCAGAGCCAGAACCAGCAGTTGCTGAGTTCCATGGACCGGCGCTCAAAAATCCAGCTGATGATGCAGCACACGGTGGAGGGGCTTTCCGTGGTCGCCATCAGTTACTACCTGGTGGGACTGCTGAAACTGGCCCTGGATTCTGCCTACGATGCCGGCTTTGAGTTCAACAAATCCCTGGTCCTTGGCGTTGCCATCCCGGTGGTGATGGTGCTGGTGTTCGTTGGCGTACGACTGGTTCACCACCGTTTCCTCAGACTGGCGCGGCGGCAGTAGGCCAGCCCTTAACCACCAAAAGCGTCGGTGTCACCGGCAAACTCGCGATAGAACTGCTGTGCCGTGCGGCCGTTGCGGGCGCCACGGCTGGTGGCGAAGCGGATAGCCTCCCGGTGCAACGCCTCACGATCACCCACCCGGGGAAACAGTGCATCGATAGCCTGCAGGTACACATCCTGGGGAAAACCGTAGAACGACAGCTGCAGGCCAAACCGGTCTGCCAGGGACACCTGCTCCTCAATGGCCTCTGCCGGGTGCAGTTCGCCGCCGCGCATCTGGCTTTTCACATTGTCATCCATGAATTCCGGCATCAGGTGGCGGCGGTTGGAGGTGGCATACACGCGCACGTTCTCTGGAGGCAGTTCCAGTGAGCCTTCCAGCACACTTTTGAGGGCCTTGTAGCCGGATTCCCCCACCTCAAAGGACAGATCGTCGCAGAAAATCACGAATCGCCATGACAATTCGGCAATATCGTCGACAATTTCCGGCAGGTTTACCAGATCATCCTTGTCCACCTCGATCATGCGCAGACCCTGGCCCCGGTATCGGTTGAGCAGTGCCTTGATCAGAGAGGACTTGCCAGTGCCCCGGGCGCCCCAGAGCAGGGCATTGTTGGAGGGCTCGCCCGCGAGAAAGCGTTCCGTGTTGCGGGCCAGCGCTCTCTGCTGCCGCTCAATGCCGGTCAGGTCGTCCCAGCCCACCGGATCCAGCCGGCGGATGGCCCGCAGCCCCCGGCGATGGCGGCGCCAGACGGCGGCCGGCGTCTCTGTCCAGTCGATGGATTGGTCTGTCGCCATAACACTTATTTCCTGTTCCGCGTTTATCATGAATATGAAACACTGGAGCCCGTTACCGGACACTACCCCCAAAAGGAGACTTTACCGCAAATGGCCGTCAAATCCGTTGCCCTCGTCGCCCACGACAACAAGAAAAGAGAACTGGTGGACTGGGTTGCCGAAAACCAGACCCGCTTCGCCACCCTGCGGCTTTATGCCTCCGGCACCACCGGCCGGCTACTAAGGGAGAACCTGGGAAGGGACGATATTACGTGCCTGCTCAGCGGCCCGTTGGGAGGCGACCAGCAGATTGGCGCCAAGATTGCGGAAGGGGAGATCGACCTGCTGGTGTTTTTCTGGGACCCGCTGGAACCGCAGCCCCACGACCCGGACATAAAGGCCCTGCTGCGCATCGCCGCACTGTGGAACATACCCGTGGCCTGCAACCGCGCGACAGCGGAGTTCATCCTGACATCCGCCTACATGACCGACGACCAGCACCAACCGAAAAAGCCGGACTTCTCAAGCTATACCGGCCGCTCCGTTAACTGAGCGGCTTTCTGGCCAGGAATACCGTGTTGGAGGATTCCCGGTTCTGGAACGGGTTGTAGAAAGACACCACCTTCGCGTCCACATCCGTAAACAGTTCGCGCAAGGTCTCCATGAATGCCTCGTCAGGTGGTTCGTTGGACCACATGGCGAAGACCCCGCCGGGGCGCAGGTGAACAGCCATCCGGCCCAGGCTGTCTGCGTTGTAGAAACTGGCGTTGGATTCGTTCAGCAGGGCTCTGGGTGAATGATCAATATCCAGCAGGATAGCGTCGAAAACCCTGCCCGGCGCCTGGGGATCAAAACCGGTATCTGACACCGCCATGTCAAAGAAACTGCCCAGCACATAGCGGCAGCGCGGGTCCTCGTTCAACACCTTGCCCAGAGGCACTTTCTCCTGCTGATGCCAGTGGATCACCGTATCCAGCGCATCCACCACCAGCAATCCGGAGATCCGATCGTGCTTCAGCACCGCTTCAGCGGTGTATCCAAGTCCCAGGCCTCCGACCACCACCTGCAACTGCTCCCCCTCCACAGCATCCAGGCCCAGGTCCGCCAAGGCGACTTCCCCATCCACAAACATGCTGGACATGAGGAACTCTTCGCCCAGTTTCACCTCATAGATATCACGGTCACCCAGCGCCGGAATGCGACGACGGCGAAGGGTGATGTCTCCCAGTGGTGAAGGCTGGCTGTCGATCTGTTCGAACAAAAGGCTCATGGTCTTTCCTGTGCAGTACTGACGAGCGCGTATCCTATCACCAGACGTCGCAAATCTCAGGGGAAGCCAACTTTTCGTTGTGAAAATTAGCCACTGACAACTACACTCTGGACTCAGCCAACACAAGATTGTGAACCACCCAATGAGCGCTGGAATTGCCTGGCAAAGGCCATCTCTGAAAACAATATTCCATGCGATTTACACTGCACTGGTGCTCATTTTACTGTCTTTGCCCGCCTGGTCGGCCGACAACCAGACTGTGTCCGTAGGCGTCACTGCTGCCAACAAACCCTACGCCTTTATCGAAGGACGCACCCCTTCTGGTTTCTCCATTGACGTCCTTCGGGAAGTGGCTCGCCAGTCAGGCCTGAGCCTCGACTTTCGCGTCGGCACCTGGCCGGAGGTATTCGGGGCATTCATGGGTGGCGAGATCGATGTGATCGCGGGCATTTCCTATCGCGACGAGCGGGCCAGGACGATACAGTTTACTGACCCCTACCACGTTCGCCAGATCTACCTGATGCACGATCCCGTCAAGCCACTGGAAGACATCCGTTCCCTGGAGGCGCTCTCAGCTTACCGTATTGGTGTCGTGCGGGATGTTTATTACCTCCAACCCCTGAAAGACGCTGGCGTGGAGCTCGCCACTTACGACTCTGTACCCAGTCTGGTACGTGCCCTCGCTTTTGGCTGGGTCGACGGTATTATTGGAGCGGAACTGACGCTGAACTACTACGCCAACCATGCCGGCTTCCGTTTCCTGGAGATTGCCGGCCCTGCCCCTCTGGGTGAGTTGTCCAGGGAAGATTTTCGCCTCGGTGTCCTGAAAGATAACCAGGCGCTGTATGAGGTTATAAGGGAAGGGCTGGCAGCAATTCCGGAGGGTCGCATAGACGAACTGTTCGAACGCTGGCAGGAATACGGCGGCACCAGTATTGCTGAATCTTCGGGCTTCGCCCTGAGCGACGCCCACCAGCGCTATATCAGCGAAATTGGGCCGGTACGTATTGGCTTCATGAGGGACTACGCGCCTTTCAGCTTCCACGACTCAGGCTTGGTGCAGGGTCTGTCTGTCGATGTAATGGAACGGGTCTCCGACCTGACAGGTCTTCAGGTTGTGCCGGTAACAGGGCAGTGGTCCGAACTCTATCCCCGGTTCCTGAAGGGCGACATCGACATAATGGCAAATATGTCGCGCACCGAAGAGCGTCTGGAACAGGTGCGCTTCACTCGCCCCTATCACGTCATACCAAACGTCGCCTTCACCCTGGACGAGAATCTTCATTTCAACGACCCAGCGGATCTGCAGGGCCTCAAAGTTGCCATTGGCTCCGGCATTTATTATGAGAACGTACTGCGCGATGAGCTGGGCGACAATGTTCTGTCCTTCACGTCGCAGCAGGCCATGTTCCAGGCGCTGGCAGAGGGCTCGGTGGATGTAACCCTGGCGGCCCTGCCCAATGGTAACTACTGGGTGAGACAGCTTCGCATTGCAGGCGTGAGCATCGCTGGTGAAATGACTCTTGAGGACATGCCCGGAGAGGACCTGCGCTTCGGGGTTCGTCCGGCCCTTGAACCGCTTGCCTCGATAATGGATGCAGCCTTGGGGACTATCAGCCCCACAGAAATGCGAACCATCGAAAACCGCTGGCTTGGCGCCTCTGCCGGTCGTCATCAGCCCCCAGCTCCTTTGCGCTTCACTGATGCGGAGCAGGCATGGCTGGACCAGCGCAACCGGCCGCTTACGCTGTGCGTCGATCCCGCCTGGCTCCCCCTGGAGGGTCTTGATGAGGATAACAAACACGTCGGCATTGCCGCTGACACTTTCGCCCTCTTTTCCGACCGTTCGGGTATAGAGTTCACTCCTCTCCCTGCAGAGACCTGGGCTGACTCTGTCAAAGCCGCAAGGGAACGCAAATGCGACCTTTTTTCCATGGCCATGGAGACCCCGGAACGGATCAACTACATGAGCTTCACCAAGCCCTATCTGCAGGCTCCGGGTGTGCTACTGGGACGGGTAGAAGCGCCGTTCATCAGCACGCTTGACGATATGGGCAACCAACCGGTTGGTGTTGTTGAGGATTATGCTTTCATCGAATTGCTGGAGACCACAAACCCGGAGCTCAATCTGGTGGAAGTCCCCAATGAAAAAGAGGGGCTACGCATGGTTCAGGAACGCAAGCTGGCGGGCTATATCGGCACCTTGGCCACGGCCAGCTATAACATGCAGAAGCTGGGCCTTGCCGACCTCAAGGTACTGGGACGAGTCCCGGCCGACTGGTCCCTCGGAGTTGGTGTCCGAAATGACGAACCTGAGCTGCTCAGCATTATGCAAAAGCTGGTTGCCAGCCTCACGGAGAATGAACGCAACACCATCAAACAGGAGTGGGCCGGAATCAAACTGGAACAATCCGTGGATTACACTCTTCTGTTACTTTTGGTTATCGGTGCCATGGCTGTCCTGGGCCTAATGTTCTACTGGAACCGCAAGCTCGGCCGACTCAATCGGGAACTCGCTGCCGCCAATAGCCGCCTCGCCCATCTGAGTGTGACCGACGACCTGACGCAGATTGGTAACCGCAGCTATTTTGATCAGGAATTCAGCAAAAGCTTCCACTGGTGCCAGAGACACAACATGGGCTTTGCGGTTGCCATGGTGGATGCGGACCATTTCAAGGAGATCAATGACAGCCATGGTCACGACGCAGGCGACCGCTGCCTGGTGGCGCTGGCCGATACCATGAGAGCACACTTTCGCCGCGATACCGACCGCCTGACCCGCTTTGGCGGTGAAGAGTTTGTGATCTTTACCAGTTTCAGCGACCGCGAGGAATTGATCTCTCGCCTGGAAGACTTCCGGGAGGAGGTAGCCAGGCAGACCACCCGCTGTGATGACCAGAACATCGGCTTCACGGTCAGCATTGGTCTGGCCACCGGCATTCCCGGCAAGGACAACGTGCCTCCTGAATTTCTCAGGCGTGCTGACAAAGCGCTTTACCTTGCCAAAAAGAACGGCCGCAACCGCCTCGAAGCGTTGACCCTTGAAGAGCCGGCCTGATCAGCGAATCCTCAGACTGGCCTGCAAGTGCTATCCTTTTGCCACAAGGCAAACGCAAAGGAGATCACACCATGGCTAAGATCTACGACGACAACTCCCAGTCGATTGGAAATACCCCCCTGGTCAGGCTCAACCGTGTCAACGAAGGGGCGACAATCTGGGCCAAGATCGAGGGTCGCAACCCCGCGTATTCGGTGAAGTGCCGCATTGGTGCCGCCATGATCTGGGATGCGGAAAAGCGGGGCACACTCAAGCCCGGTATGACTATTGTCGAGCCCACCAGCGGCAATACCGGCATCGCCCTGGCTTTTGTGGCAGCCGCCCGGGGCTACAGGCTGCTGCTGACCATGCCCTCTTCAATGAGCCTGGAACGGCGCAAGGTTCTGAAGGCCCTGGGTGCGGAACTGGTTCTCACGGAACCACCCAAGGGCATGAAGGGTGCGATCGCCAAAGCCGAGGAAATTGTTGCCGAAGACCCGGATCAATACTTCATGCCGCAACAGTTCGAAAACCCTGCCAATCCGGATATCCACGAGGCAACCACCGGACCGGAGATCTGGAATGACACCGACGGCGCCGTGGATATCTTTGTCTCCGGTGTTGGCACTGGCGGCACACTCACTGGCGTCACCCGCTACATCCGCAACACCAGAGGCAAAGCCATTACTACCGTGGCGGTGGAACCGGAAGACTCTCCAATCATCACCCAGTCCCGCAATGGCCTTGAACTGACACCGGCACCCCACAAGATCCAGGGCATTGGCGCCGGCTTTATTCCCGGCAACCTGGACATGGACCTGGTGGATCGGGTGGAAACAGTTGGCAATCAGGAGGCGATGGACATGGCTCATCGGCTGATGCAGGAGGAGGGCATTCTGTGCGGTATTTCCTGCGGAGCAGCGGTTGTGGCAGCGGTAAGGACTGGCAAGCTACCGGAATTCAGGGGCAAGAACATCGTGGTGGTGCTGCCGGATTCCGCCGAGCGCTATCTGTCATCCGCGCTGTTTACGGACCGGTTCGGCGAACTGGAGAATGTGCAATAAGGCCGTGAAGGCAAACCAACGGCGGCAAGCATTCCGAGGCCTGCCGATACGGCCGCAATACTGCGGTAGGACACCCGCGCAATCCTGTGGTGGAAAAACCGCGTGGTTTCACTGAAGGGACGAGTCACCGGAACCCTCTGCAGCATGTTGAAGGTTTCGTCTGCAATGGACAGGTGAACCCGTTCCAGCTTGAGCGAACCGTGAGCAAGGCCGGTGACTGCTATATCCGCAACTCCGGCCCACCAATCAAGATCCTTTCTGTTCATAACAACCACTCCCTGAGTTGGTCCGCTACATCGGGATGATGAGCCAGGCGGATATGGTCTACACCTGGAAAGCTGGCTTCACCAGTGAGTGCCCAGCCTTTGCGCTCGCGGCCACGGGCACTGGACTCCTGTACCAGTGCATCACCGAACAGCGCATTCACCGGATGCTCACGGGTACGCGCCAGCAAACCACAGACAACGTAATGTCGGGCCCCCGGCAGCAAAGGTGGCTCGCCATCTTCGCTGCTCAACACTTCGCCGCGGGACAGGTTGCGAATACCCTCGCTTCGCAGATCTATCACTTCGCCCAGCACCCGCAAATAGTCCCTCGGCGCCTTATTCATCCGGTCAGCCGTCGCCATCGCACCCCTTGCCAGCCACGAGCCATCGTGGGGGGAGCCGATGTAGACGCAGTCCCTGAGCTGTTCCACCCAGTGATGACCATGGAGTTGACCAAAGTGGCTGGCACTGCGAATCAGCAACCCGCCCATGCTGTGCCCGATGAGGATTATCCGCTCAACAGGCACGGGCCAGTGGCTGACCAGAGCATCAAGCATGTCGGCGAGCGTTTCTCCGTTGTGCCAGATAGGCCGACCGCTATTGTATCGGAGAGTCAGAGGCGTAATGTCGCTATTCTCAGCCGCTAGCAGTGAGCCGTAATGAGCACCATCCCGGCCCGGGATAGCCCATACCGACTCCAGTTCCATCAGGCCGTGAATCGACAGGCACAAGGTTGAGCCAGGGTTCTCCAGATCAGGAGACCCCGGATTAACCGGCTCATGCCCATGGAAAACCGTCATGGGCATCGCCAGGGGGTTATTGCGCGCCTCAAGCCAGTCCCCAAAAAACCCGCTGAGAATGGCTGAGGCATGTCTTTGCCATGCCGGGCTGGTATTTGTATCCATGCACAACCGTTACCGTTTGATGATGTAACCACCAGTCTACTCTGATAAGCGCTTTAACGATTGGCTGAATTTCCAACAGATTCCGGCTGCGTGGCAACCGCTGTCTAACGGCCCCGACCTGCGAATCCCATGCAGTTCGCATAGTAGGTGGTGGTCGCCGGCCAGTCGGAGAAGATGCCGATGACCCCGACCTCCCGCGCCAGCACATCAATTACCTTGAACACGTCACCGTCGTTATTGATAGCATCGGTGATGGTCTGGTGATACCAGCCACCGCCATCGGCCAGCGGTCCGCTGCGTTCAACCGTCCAGGCAATCAGGTCCAGCCCCGCGGCCCTGGCATTCTTCGCATACTCCGACGGCACGATTTGCTGGTGGCCATCCAGGGTCAGCATTTTCCACAGCGCCGGTGCCAGGACATTCACCCCTTGTGCAGACAGGCTCTCCATCCACGCCAGCGACGAGTTTTCCGCGGTCATCGGCTGCTGGTCCAGGAACACCGCTTGTTTTCCAAACCGGGGCATATCATTGATCCAGAACAGGACGTCGTCCAGCAGGAACGATTGCGGCCATACGTCCCTCGGGTTTACACCAGCATCGATATAGTCCTGAATCATCTGGCGGGCATAATCCTGCTGGCTGTAATCTCCTTCGAACGGCATCTCTACCACCGGCGTTTTCAGCTCGGGAGTGAACTTCACGCCCAGCGCCCTGAACAGCTCGATGCTCTCCTGATGGGTCAGCAGGGTGCCGCGACTGCTGTACAGATCAGTACGCCAAGCCGCGGTGCCTTCCAGGTACTCTTCCGGAGTTGTCGCCATGGGATTGAACGCATCCATCTTGCCTTCCAGGGACTTGAACTCCTCCAGCGTGATATCGCTGGTACGGCATTCTGCCTGAGCCTCGGTGCCATTTTGCGGATCCGCCGGCACAAATGGCTGGGTGCACTTGGCGTTCAGTTCTGGAATGGTCACGATATTGGTGGTGGTGTGAAGATCGTTCTGGGCATGGCGGCAGACCAGTTCCCTGTCCCTGGTGAAGGCAACATCGCACTCCAGGACACCGGCTCCCATCTGAGCGGCCGCCACGTACGATTCCAGGGTGTGTTCCGGAAACTGCAAGGGCGCTCCCCGGTGCCCTATCGAGAAATCCGTAGGTCTGAAATTTCTGGCATGGCAGGACTGCAAAGCGCCTTTCAGCGGCCCCTCATCCATGTTTTCCACCAGCCAGAATGGCCTGGGGCCGAGATGAACCTGGCGCTTGCCACGATGGAAGTTACTTTTCAGATCCGGCCACTGGTCGTGCCAGTTTTCAAGACCTGGCGGTACCCAGTTCTCGCCCTTGCCTTGCCCAACCGGGCTGGCATTGGCGACGGAGACCAATGACATCAGCAATGCCATAACCAGCAACGTGCGTAACTTCATAACAAGCTCCCTGTGCGATGAATGATACTGCACAGCCATTATCAATGGGGCGGGTTACGTTGTAGTGACGATCAGGTGACTGGCGCGTCCGTGTTGCTGGCAGGTGCGTCCGTTGTTTCCTCCCCTCGGGCCTGTTCGGCTTCCGCCTCTTTCATCAGAACCATACCTCCCTGCAGCAGCAGCGACTTGAGGCGCGGATCGCTCTGCTCCACCACGCCAAGGGTGAAGGCCGCAGCAGCGGCTTCAAGCGGATTATTACGGACAAGGTCCCTGATGACATCCACCGGTGAGGCCGGTGACTGCCGCTTTCCCTCACGGACAGATTTTTTTGAGGCAACCGGGCGGGTCATCCGGTAGAAAAACAGGGCCAGTAGCAACAGGCATGACAAACCCGTCGCCGCCAGCGCACCGGCCTCCCCCAGCCAAGGGGACAAAGCCAGTGTGGCGGCATTGACGAGCATGTAAAATCCGGTGATCAGCAGGGCGACCAGCAGCACAAAAGCCAGCATAAAGCCTATAACGGCCGCAACCGCTTTGCGCAGGACGCCCTGTAACCAGGCTGAATCCGGCATGATCAGCGGTCCAGCAACCGACCAACAAGCAGTCCGGCAAGAAACATGATCATAATGCTGAGGAAGGGCCTTTCTTCAATTTTGCTTTCAGTATCGTGTATGGCCTTGCTGCCGGCATCACGGGCACGATTGATTGCCTCATCGCCACGATGTTTCACCTGATCAAACGCTTCGCGGCTTTCCCGGCGGATTTCATCACGGAGGCTGCTGATATTACTCTTTTGTCCTTCAGTGACGGTTTTGGTGAGTTTGGAAAGATCTTCACTCAGCTTCCTGAGGTCTTCTCTGACCTGCTCATAATCACTCTGACTGGATTTCGCTTCCATATGTTGCCTCCTTATCAGTAAACCATACTGCTATTTCGGCTTTTGGTAACGATCAAAACTGTTGGCTGGATACCTGACCAGGAAACTCTGATCATCTCCCGACAGACATCCGGAAACCATGGAACAGCAAAAATCACCATGGCTGTTATCACTGTAGCACAAGGTACCGGGACCTATGCCAAATTCAATGACCTAATACAGACTGCGTGGAATCTGGTATCCGGCCAGCAATTCCTGGGTGAACGGGTTGGTATTACTGCCGGCATGCAAACGATAACGCATCTCGCCTTCATCCAGTGCAAATCGCACATCCACGGCACTACTGCTAACCCCGGTAATGTCCGCCTCGTCCAGCAGCCGGAACAACGCCCAGGGGCCGTTTTCGGAAATACTGCGCGGTGACCGGTTTACTTCCGTAGGCACCAGGGTGACCCTGCTCTCGACCGAATCCCGCAGGGTATTTGGCCACACCAGGGGAATACTCTGGCTCGGGCCGTGACTGAACTCCACCAGTTGCCCGTCCACGTTCATTACGCTGCGACGCTTGTTGGAGGACAGGTGCAATGGCTCCAGCGCAAACTCCAGGTCCAGCGATCCGCTGCGGGTGAAAAAGGCCCTGCGAATGTCTTTGGCCTTCTCCAGTGATGCCAGTACATCACGGCGAACCAGACTGGCGCGCCTGGAACCGGCAATGTGCTCTGGGTGATCTTCCAGGAACAGCTTCAGGTTCTCATTGTAGAACTGGTCCAGCACGCCCTCCGGTGCGAAGAAGCGCTCGAAATCCTGCAGTGCAGCGTCACGGCCTGCCCCCGGATTGAACGGATAATGTCTGGCAAGGCTCTGCTGGAACGGCTGATAGACTTCCTGATACCACTGACGCTCAAGCTGCGCCACTGCCTGGTCCAGTACCACACGCCAGCTTTCCGAAGCCAGTTTCTCCAGCATGCGATCCAGGGGCGCGGGCTGGTTGGAAGCAACTCGCTGCAGGGTAAAAATCGGATCCGCCCCTTGCAGGCCCATTCGGGCACGGGCCGCAGAAAGTGCCGCCTTGCCTCGATCCGGCGCTTCCTGGATACCACGCAGGTAGGTATGCAGGCTTTGAACCACCTCCATAACCTGCTCCATATCGCTGGGGTTATCGCCCTGCTTGTCCATCAGTTCATTGAGATCGGCAAACTGACGCTCAATCTCCTGAACCATCTGAAAATGGGAAGACTGCTCCATCACCTTGCGGGCCGCCTCTGCCTCTTCGCTGCCACCCGGAATCAGACGCGTATTCGCGGTTACCTGGGCCAGCAACTGAGTCAGCGGTTCGTGGCCACTGGTCAGGCTCTCCAGAACGCGCACACCGTGATTGAGATCGCTGAAGCTCTGTATATCCAGCCGGCTCAGGGCCCGTCGCCAGCTGTCCACATAGTTTTCCGCATACAGAGATTGCAGTTGTGCCTGTAGCCGGTCTTCATCGGCTTCACTGAAGTTCACATCATCGCGACGGCCCAGTACCCAGGCATCCACCAGCGCCAGCTCTGTAATCGAACCGGATTTGCGCAGAAACCAGGAGTCCAGGCCTTCCCGTGTCAGCAGGGAGGGAATGACGACCGGATCCTTCTGGTCACTGTTTTCATCATCAAACGGCTCACCAAATTCATCCAGCCGCACAAATACGCTGCTGAAGGCCGGGCCGGACTCCCGCGAAAGGTCCAGTGGCGAGCGGAAATTCTGCTCGGCTTCTTTCTTCAGGTCACTATAGACACGCTCCGGCGTCGCGATGCGCCCAAGCTCGTGCTGGGCCCATTGAACACTGCTGCGGAACGGTGCCAACGCCATATCGGCAATCTTGTCGCCCTCATTGACCCTCTGGTTCAGATCCGTGTGCAACAGGGCATAGTCCAGATGGCTGAGCAGACGCTGCTGCAGGTCCCGTTGCGCCGGGTAGGCACGCTGCCAGTAGTTGCTCATGTAGCTGCGGACAATGTCCCTGCGACGGCCACTGGCGTCGTATAGCATTCGCAAAACACGCAGGTGGTCGAGACGCTCCGAACCGGTGTCCGGGGCATCGCTCATCTCACCCATCACACCCAGCATCAGGGCTGGCATGAACTGATACGCCAGCATGTCGAGGTAGGACTCCTCCACTTCCGGGCCAACCTTGTGGCCCTTGTACAGGCCCATGTCCGCCACCAGAGCCGGCACCGCCCGGTAATCCCCGAACGCCAGCGTGGCTTCCCGCAGCTGGTCCAGGGGCTCCAGCAGGTTGCGGCCGGTGGTGTCCGGCTCATACCCGATAGGGTGCCAGTTATCGATAAAGCTGCGCACCCGGTCCTCCACTGCGGCCGCCGCCTGGGCGTTCTCGATGAAGTAATGCTGCCAGCCGGCGGTCATACCCAGGCCGCTGGCAACAGCAACACATGCCGCCACGGCAATCCGCCGTCGCCGACTGCCCACCACCTTCTGGTTGTCACCGGCCAACCCTGCCTCGCGATAGACAATGCCGGGAAACAGATTTGCCGTGAAAAGACTTGAAGACTGCCCGCCACGCTGCGCCGGCTGAATCGGCCCAGCCAGCCCGTAATTGGCCGCGGCCGCAGACACAAAGGCGTCCTCCGGAACACCCTCCTGAACAACGGATGTAAAGTAAGTACCACGTACCAGGGCCGGGGTAGAAAAAGCATCCGCGGATAGCAGGTCTGCAAGGAACTGTGCCAGCACCGGCTTCAGGCCCGCCAGTTGACGGGTAAAAGAATAGGCAGCCGCACGTTCTTCAGCGTCCCGGGTAGCAGAAAGCACCTCCGGAAGCCGCTCGCCCAACTGCTCCACGAGTCGGCTGAAGCTCTGGTCAAACTCACCCAGCCAGTCGTCCGGGTCATGTTGACCGTCAAGCTGGAAGGTGAAGCCCAGCGGTTGTTCACGCTCCGCCTTCGAGAGCCTCCGGGCAAAGGGTGCAAAGCCGTAGAGCAGGTCCATCTTGGTAAAGCTGATGTACACCGGCAACCGGGAACCAAGGTGCTCCATCAGCTCCCGCAGACGGGTTCGCAGCAGGATGGCCTGGGCCTGGCGCTGCTCTTCATTGGCCGTGCTCAGCCGGGCAAGATCCACGGCCAGCACCACACCGTTCAGCGGTCGCTGGGGCCGGTTTTTCTCCAGCCAGTCAATGAAATGGGTCCACAGCCGCTGCTGAATCTCGCTTCCAGCACCCTGGTCATGGTTCTGGCTCAGCAGTTCGCCGTCCGGATCAATCAGTACACCGTTATCGCCCACCCACCACTCGAAACCGAAGGGATTGCGCTCTGTGCGGGGGTTACGGGTAACGTTGGTAAGGGTGTAGGTCTGACCGGAACGCTGGATCAGGCTGGTCTTGCCCGCGCCTTCCAGTCCCATAATCAGGTACCAGGGCAAACGGTAGACGCCCTTACGGCCCGGCAGGTTGCTCTTGAGCTCCGCCAGACGGCGATCCAGCAGACGTTGCTGACGGCGTTCCAGCGGCAGAATCGGATCTTCCTCTTCCTTCTGCTCCTCCATCCTGGCCACGTTTACCTTCCGCAGCTTGCGCGCCAGTATCATGCCCCAGACCATGGCCACCAGCAGAACAACCACCAGCGTGACCAGGGCGCGCATCTGCCAGGCCGCCAGCGGGTATTCTCCGTTGATTTCCAGGCGCGGCCCCAGCCACCAGGTTGCGGCCAGCAGTACCACCACACCCAGCGCCAGGGTGATGGGCGCTGCACTGCGCACATAGGGCAGTATCCGTCGTCCAATGAGTAGGGCTTGTCTCCACATGGTGTCCATTCCTGTTAATTGATCCGTCAGTGTTTATGCAAGTCTGTCCAGCCGGGCCACCAGGCCGGGCTCCCAGTCTTCAAGGCTCATACCGCGGGTCTGCTCACGCAGATCCTGCACCTGCTGTTTCGCCAGGCTTTTCATGCCGCTGTCTTTCATCAACTGGCTGCTCATCAGCCGCCAGTAGAACCGGTCCCGGGGTTCGCGGGCCGCTTCCAGACCCTCTTCCAGCAATTGCATAGCCGGTGCCAGCCCCTTCTGTTCCATCACGCCCAGAGCATCGTCGTAGGCCTGATCCCATGAATTGGTACTACCGACGGACCCGCCCCTTGCCGGACCACTGAGCATCCAGTCGGCAACCGCCTTGGGCAGAAACGGCGTGCCATCGTTAAACGTCATGTCCGCCAGTTCCGGCAACCGCTCAACGAAGGCTTTGACCGCCGTGCGGATGGCTTCCGCACAGACCTCGTGCCCCAGCGCGGAGGCCACCTGCGCACTCAGCCAATGGCCCTCGAGCCAGAACGGGCTGACCGACAGGCTTTGTTCAATGCGCTGCCAGAGAGCCAGGTCCGGTGACTTCGCAAGGCTCTCCCGGTAGTCCGCCACCCGATCTGCACTCACTGCGGCCAGGTCGCTCTTGATGCCGTCCCGGGCCGGAGGAACCGAGGTAATCGTCTGCCAGATCGCGTAGCGACGAAGCTGGTAGCCGAGGGAATCGCCAGGCGTGGTCTCAGTCAGCATATCGGCCACTTTCAACAGGCTCTGGCGGGTAGCCCGTTCGTTTGCCGGATCGAGAGTCAGGCTGCCCAGAGAGGCGGAAGATGCGCTGCTTCTTTGAGAGGCAGGTGGTCCGGCCGGGGACGAAGGGCTTGCTGTTCCGGTTTTTTCCGTCGTTTCAGATGGCTTTGGCATGTCGGACGGCGAGGGCAATTTCTCTACAGCCCGGCGCAGATCCAACAGAGCGTCATCCGGCAGCTCGCGGGCCGCGGCCTGCTCCGTCAGTTTCTCCAGCGTGGTGAGGCAGAATTCGCGACCATCGCCGACACCGCCATCAAAGCTCAACGCCGACACTTCCTTCAGGGCACGCTGGAGAATCTGGGTCAGCAGCATCCTGCGGGCGCGTTTGCCCTTGTCACCCGGGTAGGGCCAGGCATCGTCCCACCAGCTGTCCAGCACCCTGTGCAGCAGATACAGCGACAGGGCAAAACGTTCGCCGTTGCCGCCGCGCTGCAGACACAACATCAGGAATCCCAGTACCTTGAGGTCCTTGCTGGTGTCCGACAGCAGGCGGAGCGACTCGCTTTCCACCTTGCCCCATTCAACACCCGTGTGAGCCAGCGAGCCCACCTTCATGATTTCGTTCTCGAGGTATTCCATGGTGACGTCGTCCATCAGGTTTTCACCCGTAGCGCTCTCACCAGGAAAGGCACTCAACACCTGTTCAACGTATGGATGCTGCTCTACTGCCTGCATGTCCAATCCCTGTCTTTACAAATCGCATTTCAAATTCTCAATGCCTACCAGCCACAGGCTTCCCGCAATGGCTTCAGTGTTTCCCGGAATCCCTGCAGGTCAAACATCAGCCCGTCGATGGCGCCACTGGACGAGGAAACGGTGACGCCCGAACCAGCAGACATTTCCCGCACCGTGCGAATGGCTGGCAGGCCCCGGCCGCCACTGATGACAAAGCCCTCGTCCCGCACCCGCCAGATCTGCCGGCCCTGGCCAAAATCAACCGTCACCCGTTCCTCATTTACTGCTTCGGGCAGCATCAGCGTGAGCTCGGTGATGTTGTTGTGGCACTGCACCGCGAGTAACGGCCGGGGAGGTTGTACTCCCAGCGCGCTGAGCGTTACCAGGTGCCCCGCCTGCTCCGAGGTGTCACGATAAAGCGGGCCGTCTCCCGGCCGGCGACGCTGCTCCTGGGCAAAGGCCTGACGCCAGCGTTCCGGCTGGTTGCCGCGGCTGACCTCTTTGATCGCCACCTCGACGGGTGTACCAAACACCTCATCAAAACAGGCCAGTCGCTCCAGGCGCCGGCTTTCCTCCGTGCAGTCCCGGGCTGCTGCCAGTTGCTGATTGGACTGCGCACTGGCAGCCAGTGAGAACACCATGGCGAGGGCACAGGTTGCGATGATAAGAGGGCGGTTACTTCTGGTAGACGGGTTCACGCTTCGGTTACCTGATACTTCAGACATTTATGAGCCAGGGTACGTTTGGGCAGACCCAGGCTTTCTGCAGCCTGGGCGCGGTTGCCTCCGAACTGACGCAGGCGGTCACGGATAATGGCTGCCTCAAAAGCCTGAGCTGCAGCCCTGAGATCGTCCACTTCATCCGCCGGCGGCAGGCCCGGGGCAGGCGTTACCCGAAAATCACTGGCGAAGCAGGTTTCCTGGCTTGGGAACAGGTCATCCAGGCGTAGCACTTCCGGCTGGATATCATCCCCCACCGGGGTCTGCAGACAGGCAAACTCGATAATGTTCCGTAATTCACGGGCATTACCGGGAAAGCTGTAACCCGACAGCGTACTGAGCGCGTGACTGCTGATGCCCATGGGGCCGGCCCCCTCACGGGCGGTGTATTCACGGATAAAGTGTCGGCAAAGAGGCTCCAGGTCTTCCGGGCGGTCCCGCAATGGCTGGACCCGCAGTGGGAACTGGCTGAGGCGGTAGAAGAGATCGCGGCGAAAACGGCCCTCTTCGATGCAACTGCTCAATGGCTGGTGGGTCGCAGCCACCAGACGGAAATCCGAATGCTGTTCCTGTTGGGCCCCAAGAGGTCGGAACCGGCGGCTTTCCAGGACCCGCAGCAACTTGGACTGCAGCGCCATGGGCATGTCACCGATTTCATCCAGGAACAGGGTGCCGCCGTCGGCCTGGGCCAATAGCCCTTCCTTCGCCCGGTCGGCACCGGAAAAAGCCCCCTTTGTGTGGCCGAAGAGCTCGCTTTCCAGCAATGAGTCCGGGATGGCGGCACAGTTGACTACGACCAGGGGGCCTTCGGACCTGGCAGAAAAGCGATGGATGCCCTGGGCTACCAGGTCTTTACCACAGCCGGTCTCCCCCTGTACCAGCACCGAGAGCTGACTACCGGCGGCACGAACGATCTGTGTGCGCAGGTCGGTCATGGCTGCTGAATTGCCAACCAGGCTCTCCTCCAGCTGTTCACAACGCCGATGCACGGCTTGAGCATCGTGCAGATGGTCCAGTGAACGTTTGAGCATGCGCCGCTGCCACACCTGGTCACTGGTTTTCAGCTGGCTGACCCACTGATGGGCCAGCAGGGTCAGCAGTCCCCGGTAGAGTGGCTGGGCGGTGATGCCTTCCCATTCCGGTTCTTCGTTGCAGAGCACGAGAATACCGAGGGTGCGCCCGTCTTCGCCCCTGATGGGCTCCAACCAGAATGACCGGGGTTGATTGCTGGCGTCGACCATGGCCTGGAAGCCACTATGATCCAGACGGTAACTGGCGGCCCGTGACAGTTCCCTGGGTTTGCCCTGTTGCAGCAGGTGGGCAAAGGGGTGGCTGAAGTCGCCGCAGTCGAATTCGCCCTGGTCGCCCAGGGCGGCACAGTGGAGTGTGCGGCCGCTGAGGTCGAGTTCCAGTGTCCAGCAATGGCTGATACCGAAGGTGTCTTCCAGTTGCCGTGAGGCGACTTTCAGCAGGGCTGGCAGGTTGTCCTGCCGGAGCAGTTCAACCGCCAGGTCTATGCCGGTGTGCAACTCCGTCTGCATCCGTCCCATTCTTTTTATCCCTTTTCCTGACCGCGTACCGTGCAGATTCACTTTCCGAAACACGCTGTGAATACATCCCTGTGCGCTCCACTCTCGTTTACCGCCCGCACACCGTGGGGTTGAGCTTGCCAAAACACGCCGTGGATACGTCCCTGTAGGCTCCGCTCCACCATCCATGGCTCCGCAGGGTTTTGGCAAGCTCAACCCCACGGTGCGCTACTTTCGCGCTGCCTCAGGCAACGGTTCCGGTGAACTTGTTGTCTTCAACACCGAGGGTCACTTTGGTGACTGGCTCCCGGGCGGCCAGCTTCTCCAGCAACGCCAGCGATACCGGCGGCAACAGTTCACCCTCGATGATCGACTCCAGCATCCGTGCGCCGTTCTCACTTCGGGTGGCACGGCTGCGGATGGCTTCTACCAGGCCGTCTTCCAGTTCCACTGTGGTGTGGTAACGGTCGCCGATCTGGGTGGCCAGGCGGTCGAGTTTGTCGGCGACGATGCGGTTGAGGGTGTCTTCGCCCAGCGGCAGGTAGGGCACGACTTCCATGCGTGCCAGCAGTGCCGGTTTGAAGAAGTCGGCCAGTTCCGGGTACAGGGCTTCTTCGATTTTTGCCGGCTCGTCGGCGTGTCTGACGATGGTCTGGTAGCCCAGGTTCGAGGTGAGGAAGAACACCACGTTCTTGCAGTCGATCAGGCGGCCTTCGCCGTCGGCCATTTCGCCTTTGTCGAAGGCCTGGTAGAATAGGTTGAGGACTTCCGGGTGGGCTTTTTCGACTTCGTCGAGCAGCACGACCGAATAGGGCTTCTGGCGGATGGCCTCGGTGAGGATGCCGCCTTCACCGAAGCCCACGTAGCCCGGCGGTGAGCCGATCAGGCGGGAGACGGTGTGTTTCTCCTGGTATTCGGACATGTTGATGGTGGTGAGGAACTGGCGGCCGCCGTAGAGCAGTTCGGCCAGTTGCACCACGGTTTCGGTTTTACCCACACCGCTGGGGCCGGCCAGCAGGAAGGCGCCCATGGGGCGACCGGGGCGGCGCAGGTCGGCGCGGGCAGTAAGCAGATGCTGGTGCAGCGCGCTAATGGCGGTGTCCTGGCCCTTGATGTGGGATTGCAGGTACTCCGGCAGGCGGGTGATTTTCTCCAGCTCGTCGGCGGTCATACGGTTGACCGGGATACCGGTCCAGTCGGCGATAACTTCGGCCACCTGGCGGGCATCCACACGGGCATGCACCAGGGGTTCGTCCGCCTGCAGTTCCGCCAGTTCCTGTTCGATAGCGGCGGCTTCGCTTTTCAGGTCCGGACGCTCTTCGTGGGTTTCCGGCGTGACCTCTTCCGTCGCTGCTTCCGGTTCTGCGTCTGTCGTGTCTTCGCTCAGCAGTTGCTCGCGGATGTCCACCAGGCGCGCCACCAGTTCACGCTGGTCGTTCCAGCGCTGTTCCAGTTCTTCCAACTCCACACGCAGGGCTTCCAGGCGTTGGGTCAGCTCGTCCTCGCGCTGGTGGTCGATGGCTTGCCCCAGGGTCTGTTCGCGGGTCATCAGTTCCTGCTCCATACCCAGCTGGTGAAGTTCGCTGCGCACGTGGCTGAGACGGCGCGGGGGTGTGCTCAGGTTGAGGCTGACCCGGGCGCAGGCGGTGTCGAGCACGTCGATGGCCTTGTCCGGGAGCTGGCGGCCGGCCAGGTAACGGGCGGACATGTCGGCGGCCGCTTTCAGGGCGCTGTCGGCGATCAGTACCTGATGGGCCTTTTCATAGACGGTGCGCAAACCACGGAGAATATGCACCGCCTGGGCCGGGGTTGGCTCATCCAGCGCGACGGGTTGGAAACGGCGGCTCAGGGCCGGGTCTTTCTCGAAGTATTTCTTGTACTCGCGCCAGGTGGTGGCTGCTATTGTCCGCAGCTCGCCACGGGCCAGAGCCGGTTTGAGCAGGTTGGCGGCGTCGGAGCCGCCTTCGCTGTTGCCGGCGCCGATCAGAGTGTGGGCTTCGTCGATAAACAGGATGATCGGGGTGGCGGAGCTTTTGACAGCTTCGATCACGCCTTTCAGGCGCTTTTCAAATTCACCTTTCACCGATGCACCAGCCTGCAATGCGCCCATGTCCAGGGTCCAAAGCTCCACACAGGTCAGGCGCTCGGGCACATCTCCGTTGACGATGCGCAGGGCCAGGCCCTCAACAACGGCACTTTTGCCCACACCGGCATCGCCGACAACAATGGGGTTGTTCTTGCGGCGACGGCAGAGGATGTCGATCATCTGGTCGATTTCCGCATCGCGGCACACCACCGGGTCCAGCTTTCTATCCCGTGCCAGCCTGGTGAAATCGGTGGCGTAACGCTTGAGCGGGTCCATATCCACCTGCGCCTGATTGGCGGCACTCGGGCCATCCTCCGCGCGGGGCTGCTCTACCGAGCCCCGGGTCATGGAATCGAACTGCCGGCGCAGTTGCTCCCGGTTGATGTCTTTCAGGCGCTGGCTGACCTGGGGCATCAGGTAGCGGTCTGCATTCATCAGCAGTGCCAGCATGATGGCACCGGAGCGCAGGTCGGTGTGGCCCAGTTCGGTGGAGGCCATAAGCCAGGCATCCTGCAGCAGCTCAATCAACAACGGCGAGAATGACGGGTACGGTTCGGCGGACTGGGGCTCACCATTGAGGCTTTCCCCCACAACCGGTTGCAGTGTGTGGTGTTCAATACCGGTGCTTTCCAGAATCTGGCGCACGTCGGTAAACGGCGTTTCCAGCAGCTTGAACAGCAGGTGAGCAGGGGTGATCTCCGCTCCCTGGCGGCTGATACACAAGGCCGCCGAGCTCTCCAGCCCCTGACGGCAAATCTCGTTGAGGCGCCCAATCAGCGCCGGCAGTTCTACCCGAATCACAATGATCTCCTTATTTCGGGAGTTGTTCCAGTACGCTGAGCACATCCCTGATGCGTTCGTTCAGCGCTATGTTGTAAAGCGTGTATACCCCGGCCATGGCCGCCACAAAAAGACCACCAGCGCCCCACAGGGGGAGGCCGGTCCGCAGACGGTTGCGGGCGGGGGTAACGTTATCCAGTGCGCTGGAAAGGGGTTGCGGTTCCTCGGCTCGACGCAGCCCGCGAATCTGTTCGTGCAGCCCACGGATAATCTGTTCGTATTCGTCCCGGCCATTGGTCATCACCTTGTAGCGGCCCTCGAATCCGAGGCACAGGCACAGGTGGATGAACTCCAGCATGTCGAGGTAACGCTCCGGTTCCTGCTCCATGCGGGCGGTGATGGCGAATACCTTCTCGCCACCCCAGGTTTCGTTGTGGAAGCGGGACAGCAGTGAATGCTGGGACCACACGCTGTGGGCGCCCCAGTCGGTGCCGAGTACCGCCTCGTCGATAAAGGCACAGAGCACGTAGCGATAGGCCACCACAGTCGGGCGCTCATAGCCCTGCTCAACCAGCTCCCGGTCGATGGCGGCGACTTCGTCCACCACCTGCTGGTACAGACCTTCCACACCACGAAAGTCTGCCAGTCTGCGCACCCGGATAACCAGGCCCAACAAAGGCGTGGCCGCATCGATCAGCCGGTTATCCTCAAGACCCCGCAGCTGGAACTGGTCATTGCCAAAGCCCCGATCGCCCATATGCCCATCGGGGTGGCTGCCCCTGAACATCAAGTCGTCAAACGCACTGCCACCTGCTTCCATATTGCCGTTAGGTGAATCCATCACCGGTGCATCTGCCATGATCTAGCTCCTGATTGCCCAGAACTGCATTTCCAGGCCGGGGAAACTGCCGGCCACGTGGAAGGCAAAACCGCTGGCGTTGTCGAGCATCTGCCAGGCCTGGCTCTGGTCGTCCAGCCGGAAGTACACGAACCCGGCGTGATACGGCAACTGGCGGGGCGCCACCGGCAGGACCGACAGCGGAATCCCGGGCAGTTGCAGACTGATGAGATCGCGGATTTTCTCCACCGACGCCACCTTGCATTGCTGGGTGAACTGCTTGCGCAGGTCGTCCAGCGGCATATCCGCTTTCACCGCCAGGATGAACTCTGCCTGGCCGATCAGCTGTGCATCCTGGATCGGCGCCACTGTGAGGCCGTACTGGCGCTGCTGCAGCTGGATGGCCAGTGCCCGCGGCTCCAGCACCGTACTCAGCGATTGCCTCAATACCTGCATCAGCGGCGTGAAGGAATCCTCCGGCAGGTCGTGATCATAGGCGGTGTATTCCTGGGGCAGGCGGTTCTCGTCGGTAAAGGTCACCAACTCGCCGCACAGCTCCAGCAACGCCTCGTAGAGGCGCTCCGGATGCAACTGCCGCAACCGCGCCAGGTGCAGGAATCGGGGATGGGCGCGGTTGAGCATCTGCAGCAGCATGAAATCCGCCACATCCGCCACGCCGCCCTGCCCCGGTGCTCCCACGCGCTCGGCAATGTTCTTGGCGCGCTCGCGCATCAGCCCGGCCATTTCCCCGACGAACCGTTGCAGCCGGGGCGCCGCCCGTACACTGAGCATGGTGGGGATGAAGTTCGGGTCCATCACCAGGCTGCCGTCCGGGCGCTTTTCCAGGATCCGGCCAATGGCCAGGGCCGCATAGGCGCTGCGGTCGTCCCGTTCCAGCATCAGCTTCGGCGCCACCCGGGCCACGTCGATGGTGTGGGAATCGCCATCAATGGAATGCAGATCGCGGATTTCCTCGCTCTGGGCGCGGAAACGGCCCGCGATAGCGGCTTCCGGCCACTCCACTTCCGCCAGGCTCTCACTGCCCAGTGGCAGGGCCAGGTACACCACCTGGTTGGCCACGGAGGCGTCGGTGATTTCCAGGGGCTCTGGCATCACATCGTCCTGGGGCAGGCAGAAACGGGTGCCATCCGGGAACAGTCCACTGGCCCTGACCAGGCCTACCCGGCCAAAGCTCAGGTATTCCGCGTTCAGTTCCAGATCACTGAAACCGTAAAGATAATCGGAAACCGCCAGAGCCCGCTCGTTGATCTGGTGTTCCAGGTATCTTTGTTGCTGCTGGAAGTGCTGGGGTTTGATAAAAAGACCATCACTCCAGACGACTCGATTGGTTGCAGACATCAGGACTCATCCGACCTTCTGAGTTTGACTTCACGCTCACGCAGGTTGACCAGCAGGTGGTAACGACTACCTATGGGGTCCACCTTCACCACCTTTTTCCATTGGGACAGGTTAGGGTAGGCATAGAAGGCGATCACACCAATAAAACGGGTGTCTTCGGCTATCTCGAACGGTTCAATGAACTTGAACTGTCCCGGCACCAGGGTGTAATCGCTGTGGTCCACGTAGTTGCGGCCCAGGGATGGTTCCAGCTCTCCCAGCAACTGGTCGAAATCCGCCGCCATCAGCCGCGAGCTGTCCCGCATCTGTATAATCTGGAACGCGATCGGCGTGGGCGCCAGAGATTCGTTGGGGTTCACATCCGGCTCCGCCAGCATGGTCAGATCCACACGGCTGGGCAGGTCTTCCGGATAGCCCACGGGGATGTCCGGGTCCCATATCACCTTGGCGGTTTTGGTAACGGCGTTGTAGGGGGTGCTACACCCCACCAAAACGAGAATGGCGACCAGCAAACTCCATTTGCAGTACTTCACGACAGGTTCTCCCTCTGTAATTGGCGCAGTTGTTGATCATAAGCCTGGTCGAACACCTCCTGAAAAAGGCGCTCGAAGCCCTGCTGACGACTGGAACTCAGTTCTCGGTAATAGTGTCGGTACATTTCCCATGCCCAGTTGCTCTCGTCTTCGTCGGTCTTCAGCCCACGGCGATAACCGTGGAAGCGACGCAGTAACGCCTCTGGTGAGAAGGCGTGCAGAATGGCATCCAGCCCTTCGCGGATGGCGGTCCGGGTGGCGAGCTGGTGATGATGCAGGCTTTGCAGGCTCTCGCTGACTGCCGCCGGGGCGGACAGGTGAACCGGGCTGCGCTGGCTGGCGAACAGGGTCTGCACGGTTTCGCTGTAGTCTTCGCCCAGACGCAATGGATTGTCTTCGATGGGCTGCAGACGCGTGCGCAGGGCCTGGTGACGGCTGTCCTCGCCCTGGTGCAGAGCCAGCAGGCCTTCCACTGTAGCTTTCAGGGTCTGGCCGGCCTCTTCCAGGAACAGGCGCATTTCATTGCTGTCGGCGAATCCCAGTTCAGTATCCATGCCCCGCAACAGGGGGGCACCGCTGATATGCTGGCGGCTCTGGTCGTTGCTCTCCCGGCGGCGTGCCGGTTTGGTGGTCTCGGACATCCTGTCACGCTCTCCTTTTCTCATGGGCAGACCAATGGCTACATCACGGTTTTCGCGGTACTCATCGGTTGCCTCGCCGTCGCTGGCATGCCACTCCGATTTGTCCGCCAGCAGGAAATCCTGCTCACGACTGGCAGCCTCGTCACGGCTCCGGGTGTCGTCAGTCCAGGCCAGCAAGGGGTCGTCGCTGACGGTTTCGCCAGGTGCCGACTGCAAGCCATGCAACGGTTCATCGCCAACGATTTCCGGGTTCGGCTTCCCGGCCCGCATCAGTTCGCCTTCTTCCACGTTCACCAGGCTGACGTCATCGGTTTCCGACGGCAGGATGCCTTGCTGGCGCTGGCCGGAGAGTACTTCTGCCCTGAGTTGATAACGGCCAATGGTAATGGTGTCGCCGCTCTTCAGACGGGCCCGTCGCCCACGGCCTACCGGCTGCGTGCCGCTGTTGACGTAGGTACGGCCACTGCGGTCGATCAGGCAAAACACACCGTCCATGAAGCGCACTTCGGCATGGCCGGCCACAGCACCGGTACGGTGGGAGGACAATTGCCAGGTGTCACTGCCGGCGCTGCCTATTGAGCCGCCGCTGACACCGAACACATATTCCCGGGCGAGGCCGCTGGCGACCTGGGTGGGGTTGCTGACCACCAGTTTCAGGCTGCGGGTCTGTTGATGTTCCATATCCGGTTTCCTTGTCTTCAGTCCTTTGGGCCTAACGGCGTATCTGCAGTCTTACGGCTGGCAGCTTCCTTGCCTTTTCCGGGGTGACAAACGAGTTCCAGCCCAGCCGCACGTCAGCCCCCATTCGCATGGGTTTGACATCCCTGGGGCGCATCTGCAGCTCCAGGTCGTAGGCGAGTTGTTCCCGGGTGATAAACTCCACCAGCTTCACCAATCGGTCATGGTCAGAACCATTGGGCAGGAAGTCCGCGAATCGCTGCCGATCCAGGTTGCGGATACGCAGGATGAACTTGCCGCTGCGGTCGCGAATGCCGGAGCCAACCAATGTGTCGTCACCCAGGGAGGCATTGGCCTGCCCCAGGCGGGTTTGCTGCTCTTGGGGAATCTGCACCCTTCGCAACACCCACTGCTCAATGCCCACATCGTCGAGATCAAAACAGTGACCGATGATACCGCTGACCACCTCCGGCGAGCGGCTCCGGCCTGCCATCATCCCGGCGTACGCCAGCATCTTGGACCAGTTGACCGGTGTGGCGGCCCGGACCTGCGGGTCGCCCAGCCCAACCAGGGAAAATATATGCTCGGAAAAGCCGTCCGATGCTTCCGGCTGAAAGCGCACGTAATAGCGATACTTGCGCCACGCCCGGTGGAACAGGGTCACCAGCCGGTGATTGAAGAAATCCAGGAAATGACGACGGATGCCCAGGTTCTGCCCTGCTTCCCAGGCCAGGTCCTCCAGGTAGTAACCCGGCAGGGGTGACTGGGAACCGTGAAGCCCCAGGAAGCTTACTTCCAGCTGGTAGGGGGCATGCTCGTGCTCCGGCGACGCCGCCGACACCACATCACTGCCCGGAAATCCCAACCCGGCTGATGCCGAGAAGCGGATACGCTCGCGCTGGGGCTGTTCGTCCTGAGACCGCTCCAGATCATCACCGTGGTGACGATGGATCAGATCCACCAGCTGAAAAAAACTGTAGCGCCGTGCATTGCCCAGAACGGGCTGCAGCTCGGCTACATCAGAGGCTGCTGCCCTTGCTGTAACGTCCATGTGTACCGTTCCTGGTTGTCTGTGTTCACCACTTCCAGTTGGTGAAATGCATTAATACTTGCGTAGAGTGCGAAGAACTGGCTGAGCACCGTGCCAAAAAGGTAAAGGTCGCCTTCCGAAGCAAACGACTGCTGGTCCAAGCGCATCACTGAACGGATGCCCCGTACCGGCAACCCCCGTACCATCCGGTCCACCGGTGTCGTCCCGATGTCCAGGATGCCCGCCAGACGCTTCTGGGACACCCGCTCCGCCTGGCGGTCCACCAGCGCGCGGAAATCGTAGACTCGCAGCACCGTTCGCAGGGCGTCCACATCCAGCAACGACAGATAGTTCAGCGACAGGTTGGAGATCAACGTCCACAACAGGCTGCCATCCAGTGTCGGCCGCAGGGTGTGGGTGGGCCGGGTAATATTGCTGAACGAGGCAAACGCCGGCGTGGTTTCTGTCGCCATGCATATCTCACCTACTGCCAATTGATGCGGTAACTGCCGATTGGTACAGGTGAGCGTCAGCGACACTGCTTCCTGACGGTTCATGCACTCGGACTCATCCCCGCGCACGAAAGAAATGTAGTGATCAAACCCATCCCCCCGCACACTCTCCCGGGCCTTCACCCGGTAGTACAAGGCGGTGCGGCCGCGATCCCGTTCCACTTCATGCTGGAAACTCTCAAACGCGGTGTACAACCGCGGCTCCCCACGCCCCGACCGGCCTTCCAGCCAGCCCTCCACCTGCTCGATGCTGAACACCTCGTAGTGCTCCGGCGAGCGACTGGACGGCGCGATCCGGTACTCCGTCTGGCGCCCATTCAGGTCCACCGGATCGGCCTCGTGGCTAAACAGATTGATGGCCGGCGTGCAGTAAAGCTGGAAATTCTCTTCCCGTATCTTCGCATCCGGCGGCAGGATGCGGCTGAAGTGGAAGCGCAGGCTGACCTCATCCGCCTGCACCGCCGGCAACCGCGTTTTCAGCCCCTGGATATCCACAAAGCGGAACGCTTCCGGGAAACTCAGGTATTCCTGCAGAATCCGGTAGCCCGGATAGGCGTTCTTGGGATACGGCAACAGGGCTTCATCACTGGCAAACCCCACCGGCTTCAATTGGCTGGCCGGAATGGAAAACACCGAATCCCCGACCACCAACTCCATACGCTTCAGGTACTGGTTAAGCCACAGGTACAGCGTCTCGGAAATATGTCTCTCGCCACCCAGGTAAAACCGCAGGTTATCCAGGCCCAGGGACGACAGCGGCTGGTCGGTATGCAGAGCCAGATCCACGGTCACAGACGACACTTCCCGCGAATGCTCCGCATGGGCATCCGCCACACTCACCGGAAATACATCCACCGCCCGACAGGTGCGGAACCGGCACTGGGTCTGCCGTGTCGCATCGCCGAGCGGCCGGCTCTTGACCTCGGTATGCCGCTCAACCCGCTGGCGCTCACTGATGGCATGCAACTGCGGATCAAACCGCATGATGGTGCAGCTCGGCACCGGCCGCAGATAGTTCGGCCACAACATGTTCAGCAGCGAATGCGTCAGCTCCGGAAATTCATCCTCGACCTTCTCACGGAGCTTCCCTGTCAGAAACGCAAACCCCTCCAGCAGCCGTTCGACATCTGGGTCTGTGCTCTGCTCAGACAGGAAACGAGTCAATTGTGGATGCGCATCCGCGAACTCCCGTCCCTGCAAGCGCAGAAAGCTAAGCTCGTCCCTGTAAAACCGATTCAACTTCATAGAACCACTACACCAAAGTTCCATCGAGGGGGATGGGGATGCCTTTTCTGCCGGGAAAAAGGTGTCTGAGCGAAGCGAGTTCTTTTTCCCAGAAGAAAAGGTATCGCCGTCCCCCTCTGACTCCGAGTGGCGGTGTAGTCAGGCTTCCAAAAGACGCTGCAAGCCCATCCATGGGCGCTTGGGCTCCGCCATCCATGGCTCCGCACACTTTTGGAAGCCTGACTACACCCCCACTCTCATCCGTGTCTTCAAGCTACTTCGAATGACGTTAAATCACCCGGTAGTAGCGCTTGTCATCCAATAACAAATCGATGGTCGTCTTATCGTCTTCCGAACCCACCTTCAGGTAGACCGTCACCTGGAACCGCAACTGCAATGGATCCGGCCCCTGGGGCATCGCCATCACATCCACCCGGTTAACCCTGGGCTCGAACTTCTCAATACACTGCCGTATGGCGCCGCGAATACGAATGTTCAGGTCATGGGTACCCAGAGTGGCGTCATTGAAATCCACCAGCCCCAGGTCCGGCACGCTCTCGCTGTTGCCCGGATGGGCATTCAGCAGGCGAACCAGATGGCGCTTGATGGAATCCACCACATGGGTCACTTCCCCCATGCTCTGCCCCGCGGGTTCGGCAGCCTGCTCCAATCGTTCGAACAGGCTGCCGCCCGAAGCCTGAACACCGTCAGCACCGGTGCTACTGAACACGGGTTAGTCCTTGTCCAGACGGCCGACGAGTGACAGCTCGAAGTTCGCACCCATGTACTTGAAGTGCGGACGAACCGCCAGGGACACCGAGTACCAGCCCGGGTCGCCTTCCACGTCGGAAACAATCACCTTGGCAGCGCGCAATGGACGACGGCTGCGAACGTCCGCCGGCGGGTTTTCCTGGTCAGCCACGTACTGGCGAATCCAGGTGTTCAGTTCCCGCTCCAGGTCCTGGCGTTCTTTCCAGGAACCGATCTGCTCCCGCTGCAGCACCTTGATGTAGTGGGCCAGGCGGTTGACGATCATCATGTAAGGCAGTTGTGTACCCAGCTTGTAGTTGGTCTCCGCTTCCTTGCCTTCCTTGGTGTTGGGGAACTGCTTGGGCTTCTGCACCGAGTTGGCGGAGAAGAAGGCCGCGTTGTCGCTGCCCTTGCGCATGGTCAGCGCAATAAAGCCTTCGTCGGCCATTTCGTATTCGCGACGGTCGGTGATCAGCACCTCGGTCGGAATCTTGGCTTCCAGCTGGCCGAAGGATTCAAAGGTGTGGACCGGCAGGTCTTCCACCGAACCACCGCTTTGCGGGCCGATGATGTTCGGGCACCAGCGGTACTTGGCGAAGCTTTCGGTCAGGCGCGTGGCCAACAGGTAGGCGGTGTTGCCCCACAGGTAATGCTCATGGTCACCGGACACCTCTTCCTTGTAGTTGAAGCTGCGCACCGGGTTTTCGGTGGGGTCGTAAGGCACCCGCAGCAGGAAGCGTGGTGACGTCAGGCCCAGGTAGCGGGCGTCTTCCGACTCCCGCAGGGAGCGCCACTTGGCATATTTCGGGCCTTCGAAAACGGCCTTCAGTTCCTTGATGGCGGGCAGTTCCTGATAGCTGTCGACACCGAAGAAGGATGGCGCAACGGAGGACAGGAACGGCGCATGGGCCATGGCACCCACGGAAGACACGTACTGCAGCAGCTTCATATCCGGAGTGGAAGGCGTGAACGCATAGTTACCGACCACGGCGCCTACTGGCTCTCCGCCAAACTGGCCGTATTCGGTTGAGTAGATGTGCTTGTAGAAACCGGTCTGGGTCACGTCGGGCGCAAACTCGAAGTCTTCCAGCAGTTCGGTCTTGGTGGCGTGGAGGATATCCACCTTGATGTTCTCGCGGAAATCGGTGCGATCAACCATCAGTTTCAGGCCGCGCCAGGAGGATTCCAGTTCCTGCAGCTTGGGTGCATGCAGGATTTCATCCATCTGGGCGCTGATCTTGCGGTCCAGCTCGACCACCATCTGGTCAACCAATGCCTTGTTGACCGGCTGGCCTTTCTCGTCGCTTTTCAGCAGGTTGGAAATAAAGGTCGCCACGCCGCGGCGCGCCACGTCATAGCCTTCGTCGGCGGGAGCCATGCGACTGTTGGCCATTACCTGGTCCAGCAGAGAGCCTTCAGCTCCTGATTGACGGTCATCCGCAACGGATTCGGAGGCAGCAGATTGCTGCTCAGCAGTATCAGACATACCACATCCCTTCAGTACGTTTTTGATAGAAAAGTGAGACCTGCCAGTAATGGCAGAATCCGGATTATTCGCCGTTTTCGTCCGTGGCCAGCTCAAGCTCCTGAAGGAGTTTGTCGCGGGCTTCATCGTTGTCCAGCAGCTCCTGCAGCTTGGAGCGGAACGATGGCACGTTACCCAGCGGGCCCTTGAGGGCAACCAGTGCTTCGCGAAGCTCAATCAGCTTCTTCAGCTCCGGCACCTGGCGGGAGATACTGTCCGGGGAGAAGTCATCCAGGGTCTGGAACTCGAGGTTAACCGGCAGTTCATCGGCTTCTTCGTCCAGCTTGTTGGTGACAGCAGTAGAGAGGGTGAGACCGGCTTCCGACATCACAGAACGGAAGTTGTTCTTGTCGACGGAAATGGCCTTACGGTCTTCGATCGGAGTTTCTTCGGCCTGCCCCTTGAAGTCACCAACGACAAACATCTTCAGCGGTAGCTCTGTTTCAGCCTGCTGATCACCGGTGGCGGGGACATACTTGATATTGATGCGCTCTTTAGGCGCGACGGAACCGTCTTTTGAAGACATGCGCTTGCTCCCTGTGGTCCATGTGCAAACTCAGTTGCTGTAGTACAGTCCATTGTGCGCACCTTCCTGGCGCGCTACGGACGAAACTCTACACAGGATAAATCGGGTACTCAAGCAAAAACTGGCCAGCTACTGGCAAAAATCCGTTCCCGGGCAAGGAATTGCCAAGTCGTCGATGTTTTGGCCAGGAGGACGCCCCATTGACGAAACCGCTGGGCGTATTGGAACGATCAGCCAATGACGACCACAGTATCTCTGGATATACTTTGCGTCACCGTGAGCAACGGATTCAACGCCACAAAAAAGGAACCCCACATGAGTGACCTGAAAACCCGTTTCGACGAAGCCGTGAACTACATCCAGAATGCCGAAGGTGACTTCAAGCCGTCCAACGAAATGAAGCTGGAGTTCTACGCCCTCTACAAACAGGCCACTGAAGGTGATGTCAGCGGAAAGCGCCCGGGCATGATGGATTTCGTCGGCCGCGCCAAGTACGACGCCTGGGAAAAGGTAAAGGGAATGTCTTCCGAGGAAGCCATGCAGAAGTACATCGACAAGCTCGAAGCCCTGAAGTAAAAAGTCGGTCGACCAGCCTTAACGGGGGCGGCAGTCATCCCGGCTGTTGCTCTCAGTCAATTCTTTCCGTGAAAGTTTTTGCGACGGTCAAACGATTGTCATAAGATGCGCGCAATATAAGAACAACAATCCACACGGAAGACGCATCATGGATATTACCGAGGCACTGGAACAGTCACAGCCCGGCCTTGTCAGGCAGGTCACTGGCGCCATCCGCAAGCATCAGTTAAACCATCGCGCAGAGCAGACTTACCTCCACTGGATTTCCCGTTTCGTGCTGTTCCATGACCTGAAAAGCCCGGAGACACTGCAACCTGGCGACCAACAGATCTTTCTGGCCTATCTGAGTGAACGCCTGGAAGTGTCACGCGCGCGTCTGAACCAGGCAAAGCAGGCCCTGGCGTTTTTTTACGAAGATGTGCTGGGTAAAACTGAAGCCGAAGGCATCGCCGCTGCCTGAACCAGGGTCGGCAAGCAGCTTACCGTTCAGAGGTTGTAGTATTGAAAGCCCCGTAATTCCGGTTCGTTGGTAGGCGTATAGTGTAGTTGTTACCGTGGGTTTGCCCGGGAATGGACTTGGGATTACTGAAGCGGAATTCCACCGGTATCTCACTGCGCCCGAGATCAGTCCGCGGGTCTCTGGGCTGCAGGGCAAGTGGATCAAGGTAAAAATCCTCGTCGGTTCTCGGTTGCACCGGCACGCCAGCCGCTGGCGCTTCCAGCCCGCCTTCGATCACGGTGTTGGCGAGAGATTCCTCTTCCATTGAACGGAAGGGGATGGTGTCCAGAGTCGATCGCTCCTCGAAACTGAACGCCCCGCCCTCAACGTTATCTTCACCGGTCTGTGCCCAAACCAGTGGCGACAGGGCCACCACCAGTAAGGTCAAGCCGACACTTGTCCTGCTTGTATCGAATCCGCCCATATCCACTGCCTTTTATTGTTTCCCTGTCGTACCCAGGCATCTGTCGGATTAATACGACCACTATGGACATTAATTATACAGACGCCATTCAGACTGACAATTTTTGATCAGTCTATCGCCAAAAACGACAAAAAACCCGGGCGGTCGCCATTTTTGTGACACCCCTCACTTGTCGGACGTCAGTGGGTCGTAACGGATATCGGTAATAACAACGTGGTTCCAGCCATCCGGGGTGCGCACGCCGACCTCATCATCAACACGCTTGCCCAGCAGGGCGCGGGCCATGGGGGAATCGATGCTCAAATACCCTCTCGACAGGTCAAACTCATCCGGCCCGACCAACCGATAGGTGTTTTCTTCGCCGTCCTCGTTCTCAATGGTCACCCAGGCGCCGAAGAATACTTTGCCGCGATCATCCGGCAACCGGTCCACCACGGTCAGTTCCTCGAGCCGTTTGGTCAGGAAGCGCACTCGGCGGTCAATTTCCCGCAACTGCTTTTTACCGTATATGTATTCGGCGTTCTCTGACCGATCTCCCTGGGCAGCGGCTTCACGCACTGACTGGGTGACCTCCGGGCGCTTCTCCTTCCACAGGAAACGCAGTTCTTCACGCAGGGCCTTTTCGCCCTCCGCTGTGATGTAGCGGGTTCTGGCCATAGATAAATCATCGTGTAGAAATAAAAAAACCCCGTAAAAACGGGGTAAGGCTAGCGCTGTGCGGGAGGGAGAAGCAAGCAGAGATTCCGCTGGCTTCCATAACTACAGACACAATTATGCATAAGCGAGGTTACACGGTGGTGGCTACACAATTACGTTTTTTTCAGGGCAGGTATTAGGTTGTTCACTCTAGAGAGTGGCGTTAGTGTCTGATCCATATAAATCTATGCCAATCGCAACTTTGACCGATCGACACTTTCAGAAACAAACGGGGCACCAATATGAATACTCAGAAACTCATCAACACCGCGCTGAACGGTCTGGACACTATCGGATACCGGCTGGACCAGTACGGCATTACCGCCAAACTGAACCGCCACAACCTGGCGGCTTTCATCATGCTGGAACAGAAACACCTGGAAGGCGAGTGGGACAGTATTCAGGCGAAGATTGATCGCCGTCGGTCACAGATTGACGGGCTTCTGACCGCCATCGAAACCCGTACCGACCCGCTGATCAAGCCTCTGATCAGCCGTGTAAACCAGTTCCGGGGTGTTACCGGCAACTGATCAGGCACCTTTGAGTTCTCCCGGTGACGTTTGCTCTCCGGCTTCCGATGCCGGAATCGTCTGAGTATCCCTGAGACGCTTCCGGTTCGGTGAGTAGGCGGGTATACGAACCGTCACCATAAGTCCCGGGTTCTCCCTGCCCGGGTAGTGATCACTCAGGGAGATAACCCCCTGGTGTATCTCGGCCACGGCACTGACAAGACTCAGTCCAAGCCCATTTCCGGGCAGTGACCGGCTCTTTCCGACCCGATAGAAACGCTGGAATACCTGGTCTTTTTCTTCGTCGGGAATACCGATACCGCTATCGCCCACCTCGAAAATTGCGTCGTTCCCTTCCTTGCGAACATTCACCCGGATCTTGCCCTTTTCGGGGGTGTACTTGATGGCATTATCGATCAGGTTGCTGACCATCTGGAACAGCAGGTCCCGGTCACCCTCGATCACCACTTCACCCTCCAGTGACTGCTCGAAATCCTGATCCTTATCTTCCGCCAGTGCCTCATAAAGTTCACAGGCATCGCTGACCAGCTCTCCCAGAGACACCTGTTTCATATCCGCGGTATTACCACGGGTTTCCAGGCGGGCTATACGCAACAGGGCATTGAACGTGGCCAGCAGTTGATCCGCTTCCGCCACGGCCTTGCCGGCCTGTTCCCGTGCTTCATCGTTGTCCACGGACATCAGGGTATTTTCCAGTTGATTGCGCAGGCGGGTCAGCGGAGTTCTCAGGTCGTGGGCTATGCTGTCGGAAACGTGGCGTATGCCTTCCATCAGATACACAATCCGGTCCAGCATCTGGTTAAGATTTTCCGCCAGTTGGTCGAAATCATCGTCTGTGCCGCGGGTAGGTATCCGTAGAGACAGGTGGCCATTCATGATTCGTCGGGACGTGTTATTAATCACCTCGATGCGCCGGGTGGTGCTTCGACTCATCAGAAAGCCACCCAGCAGCGCCAGGGCCAGGGTAATCCCCATACCCCAGTTGATGGCTGTCTCAATCACCTTTTTCAGATTGGTCAGTTCATCCACATCACGACCAACCAGCAAACGCAGACCGCCCTGCACCTCGAAGATACGTGCACGTGCCAGACGCTCGGGGCCAGTCCAGCCGACAGATTCATCCAGTGTGAAATTGATCCATCCACTTTCCGAGCGTGACCCCTTGGGCCAGGTTTCGATATTGCCGGCGAGTTTGAGAAAATCGTCAGTGGTGAGCAGGTAGATGGATTTGGCATTGGGATCGCGAGCGACACGCTCGCGGATAATGGAAATCAGGCCATTGATACCGCTACCGCGGTACTGCTCAGCAAGGCCGGCAATCTCGGCCTCAATGGTTTCATCGGTCTGGGCCGTCATGAATCCTGCTGTACGCCAGTAGATAAACGCCAGCAACAGGAAAACCGAGGTGGCAAACACCACCATATACAGCAGGGCTAACTGGAACGATGAAGTTCTGAGCTGGCTAAGCAGTTTCACGCAACATGTACCCTGCACCCCGGATGGTCTGCAGCAAGGGGGTATCGAACTCCTTGTCGATTTTTGCCCTCAGGCGGCTGATATGCACATCAATGACGTTAGTCTGGGGATCGAAATGATAGTCCCATACTTTCTCAAGCAGCATGGTGCGAGTGACCACCTGCCCGGCGTTGCGCATGAGGTATTCCAGCAGACGGAACTCCCGTGGTTGGACATCGATGTTGTGTCCTGCCCGCTTGACGGTCCTGGCCAGCAGATCCATTTCCAGGTCCGCTACCCGCAGCACAGTTTCGGTTTCCGCAGACTGGCGGTTGCGGCGAACCAGGGATTCAATCCGCGCCAGCAACTCGGTGAAGGAGAAGGGCTTGGTTAGGTAGTCGTCACCGCCGCCCCGCAGGCCTTCCACACGGTCATCGACATCACCCAGGGCGCTGAGGATCAGCACGGGCACCTGATTACCGGTGGCGCGTACCGTCTTGATAATCGACAGACCATCCATGCCCGGCAGCATGCGATCAACAATCATGATGTCGTAGTCTTCGCTGGCCGCCATCATCATCCCGTCCTTGCCATCCGCCGCATGGTCCACGACAAAATCAGACTCTTTCAGCCCTTTGACAAGGTAGTTTGCCACGTCCTGATCGTCTTCAATTACCAGTGCTTTCACCGGTTAGCCTCCTGAATAGCGGATTACATTAACAGCTAGGGTACGAAGAACATCGGTTGCCGGCCAGTTACGATCTTGTAAGAGGGTGTCGCCAATGGCGACGGTCAGGCCCCCTTCCGGAACCAGTCCAGACTTGCGGCTGTGTCGTGACTGGGACGATATTCGGCACTCACCCAGCCACCATACCCCAAGCGGTCGAGGGCCGCGAAAACATTCCGAAAGTTAATCTCGCCAGTGCCAGGCTCGTGGCGACCGGGATTATCCGCAAACTGGATATGGCCAATCCACGGCAACAGACATTCCACTGAGCGGATCAGGTCCCCTTCCATGATCTGCATGTGGTAAAGGTCATACTGCAACCTGACGTTGTCTGCATCAACCGCCTCAATCAGCTGCATGACCCGGGCGGAGGTGTCCAGGAAGAAACCCGGCATATCCACCCGCGAGTTGATGGCCTCAAGACAAAGAGTCATGCCTTCCTCTTCAAACCTCGCGGCGGCGTGGGTCACATTGTCCACCAGCGTCTGCCAGGCGAGCGATTCCTCCAGCGAATCCGGGCGTATGCCAGCGAGACAGTTCACCCGCCTGCAGTCCAGGGCACGGGCATAGCGAATAGCCAGCTCCACACCTTCCCTGAATTCCTCCACACGATCGGGAAGACAGGCAATGCCACGTTCGCCGGCATTCCAGTCGCCAGGCGGCAGGTTAAAAAGCACCTGGGTGAGGCCATTACTATCAAGCTCATGCCTCAGATCTTCCTCCGGCCACTCGTAGGGGAACAGGTACTCGACAGCAGAAAACCCCGCCTCACGTGCCAGCCGAAAGCGGTCCATAAAGTCCGCCTCGGTAAACAGCATTGAGAGATTGGCAGCAAATGCAGGCATGAATTACCCTTTGCGTCTGATGGCTGGTGAAGGGCCCAGAAGGGCACCATTGAGATGTTCCAGCTCCAGCAACAGGCCACTATGGTCTACATCACTGTGCCCGTTGGCCACCAGGCTCTGGTATTCATTATGCACCTGCTGCGACAACGGCAGGGTCAGACCCTCCGAACGGGCCTCATCCAGAATCATACGCAGATCCTTGAGCTGAATCCGGGCCGGAGCACCGGGAGAGAAATCCCGGTCGATCATACGCTGACCGTGCAACTCCAGAATCCGACTACCGGCAAAACCACCCATCAACGCCTCTCGCACCGCGGCCGGATCAGCACCACCCTTCGCCGCCAGCAGCAACGCCTCGGAAACCGCACCAATGGTAATCCCCACAATCGCCTGATTGGCCAGCTTGGCCAGTTGCCCGGCACCGACGGGACCAATGGGAGTACATTTGCCCAAGGCCTCGAACACCGGCCGCACCCGCTCAATGTCCGCCTCAGAGCCCCCGGCCATAATGCTCAGCGCAGCCCGCTCCGCACCGACCGTTCCACCCGACACCGGCGCGTCCACATACCCGGCACCCTGCTTCCGGGCCAGTTCCGCATGGCGCCGGGCCAGCGACGGCTGAACCGAACTCATATCAAGATAGACCGCCCCCGCTTTGAGTGACGCAATACCACCTTGTGCCACCATCACGTCATCCACCACATCGCCGTTTTCCAGCATGGTAATCACCACATCAGCGTCACGGACCGCATTCTTCGGAGAATCGGCAATGGTCGCCTCGTCTTTAAAAGGCTCACACTTGCTCGCGGTGCGGTTCCACAACGTCATTGGATAACCCGCGTTCAGAAGATTCCGAACCATGGGAGTACCCATCAGGCCAATGCCAAGGAAAGCTATACGAAGATGGTGTGAGGTCATACTTTCTGGATCCCTATTGCCAATGCTGGAGAAGTGGGTGGGCAGGCTGTCCCAAAACCGTGCGGAGCCATGGATGGCGGAGCCGAGCGTACACGGACGTATTCACAGCGTGTTTTGGGACAGCCTGCCCACCCACTTCAGCCCCCAAGGTTTGAGTTAACTCATAGACTTCGATTATACAAACAAAAACGCCACCAACCCCGCAAAGGATGGTGGCGTTTCAACAACCATGGAATTGTCTCTGGCTTATGCGGCCGCTTCTTCCGTTGTCATCTGCGCACGAATCTTCTTCATGGCATTCTTCTCAAGCTGGCGAATACGCTCTGCAGACACGCCATAACGATCCGCCAGTTCATGCAGCGTAGACTTGCCATCGGACAACCAACGCTCACGCAGAATGTCCTGACTGCGCTCATCCAGCAGTTCCATCGCGGCCATCAGCCGGCTGTTGGAATCATCCGTCCAGTCCGACTGCTCAAGCTGGGTAGCCGGATTACTGCGATGATCTTCCAGATAATACGCCGGCGCCTGATAGGCATTATCGTCATCGTCGTCCTGGGGTCCATCAAAAGCCGTATCGTGAGAGGCCAGACGACCTTCCATCTCCCGAACGACCTTGGGCTCAACACCCAGGTCACTGGCCACGGCCTTCACCTCGTCGTGGCTCAACCAGGCCAGACGCTTCTTCTGACTGCGCAGATTAAAGAACAGCTTGCGCTGCGCCTTGGTGGTAGCCACCTTGACGATACGCCAGTTGCGCAGAATAAACTCGTGTATCTCGGCCTTGATCCAGTGCACCGCAAAAGACACCAGCCGCACGCCATATTCCGGATTGAAGCGCTTGACGGCCTTCATTAAACCCACGTTGCCTTCCTGGATCAGGTCGGACTGTGACAGGCCGTATCCGGCATAACTGCGGGCAATATGGATCACGAACCGCAGATGCGAAAGAACCAGCTCACGGGCAGCGTCCACATCGCCTTCGTAGTGCAAACGCTCCGCAAGGTTGCGCTCTTCCTCAACAGAGAGAACCGGAATACGGCTGGCCGCCTGGATATAGGACTCCAGGTTGGCGCCCGGAACCAGTCTGTCGATGACCTGTAGATTCGTACCCATACTTTATCCTCCCTACATGACGACCAAATAAATACGCTGATCGGAACATTGATCGCCAAGCACTCTAAAAGTTCCCAAAATTCCCACTAAAACGTTTTAAATCAACAAGCTGGGAACCCAATTAATTTCTCTACTTACTTTAACGCTACGCCAAAACACGTAATATTTTCAATACGGTATTACCGATATGGAGGATCACCCGCCGGTGATTTCTCCAGGCTCGATGTCATCAAGATGGCGCTTTACAGCAACCCACGCACCTAACCAGCCTAACAGCATGGCGGCAATTATCAACGCCAGCGCACCGTCGAAACTCAACCCGTTAAGAGAGAACTCACTGCGATAAAGCCCGGCGAGCCGCTCCACTGGGCCGCTGAGCCACCAGAGCGACAGCTGCAACAGTATCCAGGCCACCACTCCACCCCCGAGCCCGAACCAGGCCCCAGTGTAGAGAAAGGGGCGGCGCACAAAGGCATCGGTACCACCCACCAGCTTGGCGACCAGAATCTCGTCCCGGCGGCTCTCAATGGCCAGGCGCACGGTATTGCCAATCACCAGCACGACGGCCGCCGCCAGCAGAATAGCCAACGCCCAGACAGCGCGGCCCAAAAGATCTGTCATGGCATTCAGACGCTGCAACCAGCCCAGGTCCACCTGCACCCGTTCAACACCGTCCAGCCCTTCAATGACAGTCAGCAGCATCTCCACCCCATCGGCAGTGCGGGAGCTCTCACTGGGCGTGACCAGCAGGGTGTGAGGAAGGGGATTCTCATTCAGGTAATCCAGGGCGTCCTCAAGGCCGGATGAAGCGCGGAATTCAGCCAGTGCCGCATCCCGGTCAATCAGCTCCACCTCTGCCACGCGGCTGTCGTCGGCCACCTCGGCCTCCAGCGCCCGCGCCTCCTCAATAGAGACCGAATCACTCAAATAGGCGGTTACCCGTGCTGAGCTTTCCCAGCCAGCGCTGACCCCTTCCAGGCTTGCCAGCAACAGCATCAGGGCAACCGGTAACGCCAGTGCAACGCCCATGACTGTCCAGGTCATCATGCTGGCAATCGGGGAGAGCCATAGACGCCGGGCGCTGTCGCGGGCCACCTTGCGGTGGTGGTTCAGGTAACTCTCGGCCTGTTCGCGCCAGGGGGAACGAGCACTTCTTGCGCCACGACTCTGTGGCTTGCGGGGATCGTTAGCCATTCCTGCCTCCGCCCGCACCAACGCCCGACACCAGCCGGCCATGATCGAGTGTAAGCGTGCGGCGGCCGAGATCATTGATCAACGCAATATCGTGGGTGGCGATCAGCACGGTAACGCCCACCTGGCTGAAGTCAGTAAACAGCCGCATGATATCGGCCGACAGCTCCGGGTCCAGATTACCGGTGGGCTCGTCGGCCAGCAGTACCGGCGGCTTGTTGACAACGGCACGGGCGATGCCCACCCGCTGCTGCTCACCACCGGAAAGCTGCATCGGGTTCATCTTTTCCTTGTTCAACAACCCCACTTTGTCCAGGGCGGCCCGTACGCGGCGGCCGATATCCCGGGCGGGAGTGCCCATCACCTCCAGAGGCATGGCGACGTTGTCGAACACTGTGCGGTCAAACAGCAACTGGTGGTTCTGGAACACCACACCAATATGGCGGCGGATGTAGGGCACCTGCCGCCGCGGCAGGCTATTGAGCACCTGCCCACCCACGACCACTTCGCCGGCACTGGGGCGCTCCATTACCATGATCAGTTTCAGCAGGGTGCTTTTACCAGCACCGGAGTGACCGGTCAGAAACGCCAGCTCACCCCTTTCCAGGCCAAAATTGACCTGGCGCAGCGCGGTATGGTCGCTGTCATAACGTTTGGTGACCTGGCGGAACTCAATCATCGAGGGTTACTTCTCCGGGCTTTCGTCAAACAACGCATCCACAAAGGTGCGGGCATCGAAGCTGCGCAGATCGTCCACCTGCTCACCCACGCCAATGTAGCGGATAGGGAGCTGCAACTGCCGCGCGATGGCGAATACAATACCACCCTTGGCAGTGCCATCCAGCTTGGTCAGGGTAATACCGCTGACACCTACCGCCTGCTGGAACACCTGGGCCTGACTCAGGGCATTCTGGCCCGTGCCGGCGTCCAGCACCAGCATGACTTCATGGGGTGCGGTGTCGTCCAGTTTCTTTATAACCCTCACCACCTTTTCCAGCTCGCTCATCAGGTTATCTTTGTTCTGCAGGCGACCGGCGGTATCAGCGATCACCACGTCCACCCCGCGGGACTGGGCTGACTGGACCGCATCGAAAATCACCGACGCACTGTCGGCACCGCTATGCTGGGCCACCACAGGCACATTGTTGCGCTCACCCCACACCTGCAACTGTTCAACCGCAGCCGCCCGGAAGGTATCCCCCGCAGCCAGCATCACCGACTTGCCGTCGCGCTGGAACAACTTGGTGAGCTTGCCGATGGTCGTGGTTTTGCCCACGCCGTTCACGCCCACCATCAGGATCACGTAAGGCTTGGTGGCAGTGTCGATTTCCAGGGGTTTGGTGACATCCGCCAGCAGACCGTGGAGCTCGTCCCGCAGGGCCTTGCGCAGAGCTTCGCCATCCTTGAGCTGGTTGCGCTCCAGCTTCTGGGTCAGCGATTCGATAATTTCCGAAGTAGCGGTAACGCCCACATCGGCCATGAGCAACGTGGTCTCGATTTCCTCCAGCAGGTCCTCGTCGACCTTCTTGCCAAGGGAGAACAGATCGGCAAAACCACCGGTGAGATTGGCGCGGGTTTTACCCAGCCCCTTGCGAATGCGCTCGAAAACGCTGACCTCGGGCGCTTCGGGTTCTGGCTCTGGAGCCAGCTCAGGCGCGGCCGGCTTTTCCACCGGGGCTTCGGCAGCAACCGGCGCTTCGGCGGCCTGGGCACCACCAGCCTCTGCTTCCTTATCCGGGCCAGCCTTGGGCGCCGTGCCTTCCGGCACTTCCGGTTTTTTTTGGGGTACTGGCTTTGGCCGGGGGACACGTCGACGGTTGGCCGCCACATCCAGAATAAAGACAAGGACAAGAAGGGCCAGAAGGCCGATATCAATCCACTCTGCCGTCATAGTCATACCATTGGTTATCGATTCGAGGGGCAAAAGAAAGACGGTATTCTAGCAGACTGACTGCCCTAAGTGATGACCGCAGGTGACTCACCGGATAAACCTTCGTATCATGTCGCCACCTGCATCCCCAGGCGCACAAAAACAGCGACCAAGAGGCCTTCTCCAGAATGGCGCGCAACCAGAAACCCAGGCCAACAACCAGTGGCGGCGAACTCCGCATCATTGGCGGCGACTGGCGCAGCCGCAAACTGCGTTTTCCCGAAGCAGGCGGAGTACGCCCCACACCGGCGCGCACCCGCGAAACCCTGTTCAACTGGCTTTCGTTCCACCTCGCCGGCAGCCGCTGCCTCGACCTATTCGCCGGCTCCGGCGCCCTCGGTCTCGAAGCCCTCTCCCGCGGCGCCGGCACAACCGTCTTCGTCGACCACACTGCTGAACTGGCCCAGGCCCTGCGCAACAACCTGCGACTATTGAAATCAGATAACGGAGAAGTGACGTGCCAGAACGTCGACACCTACCTGTCCCAGAGACCGGCCAAGCCGTTCGACATCCTGTTCATGGACCCGCCATTCAGACAGGGCTGGCTGGAAAAACTGTTCCCGCTGATTGCGGATAATGGCTGGATAAAACCGGGAAGCTGGATCTACGTGGAACACGAAAGCGAAATGCCGACACCCACGGCGCCGGCCAACTGGGCACTGCACCGACAAAAAACAGCAGGCCAGGTAACCTACTGCCTGTTTAGAGTGGGAGAATCAGAACCCACCTGAAGAAACCGCAACAGCGATTCCACAATGGTAAAATCGGTCTCGGGGTGGGGTGCCTTTTCTGCCGGGAAAAGGTGTCTGAGCGAAGCGAGTTCTTTTCCCAGAAGAAAAGGCACCCCGCCTCGGGACCAGACACCTGAACCATCAGGCTAAAAGGTCGATCACGGAGAAGGCCGAAGCGAATAAGCCCGCAAATGCGCCGCAAAGTCTTCCAGATAGCGAATACCACTGGCCTCCGCCTCTCGGCACCACTCCATCAGCGCCTGCAGCTTCTCCTGAGGCTTGAGCCCACGACGGCGCCATAGCGCCTGCAACTCATTGCTCTTCTCGTAAATCTGCCGCAGCACCGCATTGCTCTCGAGCGCTGTCTCCAGGTGCTCCTTCTCCTTGGGCTTGATCAACGTCACCTCACGGGACAGCAAACGCTTCAGACTGCGATACCGGGGGCGAATCTCCTCGTCCATCAGCGCCTTCTGCTGACGCAGCACCGGCTCCATCACCCGCTTCCGGTATTGACGCATGATGTCAAACCGGCTGTTGGTAATCGCCTGCACGGTTTCCACATCCACTTCCTGCTTGCCGGGCACATAATGGGCAATCGGCTTGAAACCCTTGGGCTTGGCCAGCCCGAAGAACTGGAACAGGCGGATATAACCCCAGCCGATGTCCACTTCGTACCAGCGCCGGGAGAGCTTGGACGAATTGGGATAGGTATGATGATTGTTGTGCAGTTCTTCACCGCCAATCAGGATGCCCCAGGGCGAAATGTTGCGGGCGTTATCCGCACATTCAAAATTGCGATAGCCCATGAAGTGACCGATACCATTGACCACACCGGCGGCCCATACCGGAATCCACATCATCTGGACCGCCCAGATCCAGATACCGTGAACACCGAACAGCAGCAGGTCGATTACTGCCATCAACTGGATGCCCAGCATGCGGTAACGGCTGTACACCTTGTTCTCAACCCAGTCTTCCGGAGTACGCTGGCCATAACGCTCAAGGGTTTCCGGCGTGCCGGCCTGGTCGTATAGTTCGGCACCCTCAAACAGCACCTTGCGAATGCCCAGAACCACCGGGCTGTGAGGATCTTCCTCAGTTTCGCACTTGGCGTGATGTTTACGGTGGATTGCCGTCCACTGCTTGGTGTTCTGCGCGGTGGTCAGCCACAGCCAGAAACGGAAAAAATGCGCCAGCACCGGATGCAGATCCAGTGAATTGTGGGCAGAATGGCGATGAAGATAGAGCGTCACGCTAATAATAGTGATGTGGGTAAGCCCCAGCGCAACCAGAATCAGCTGCATCACCGAAAGGTCCAGAAGACCGTTGTACCACATAGAGTTTTCCTCGTTCGAAATCATAAGGTTGCAAAGTGCATAACAGGGCCACGGCAGCCTGAGGCCTGACGGATCCGGTACTGCCTAACAACCGTATCTGGTCACTTTAGCGTACAGTTGTTAGCCCGAACAACCGCATTTGGATGGGAATTTGTTACTGATTACACTTATTCGCTACTGGCCGCACGTCCGGAGAAAAACCTTTTGCCCGAACTACCCGAAGTAGAAACCACCCGACGCGGCATCGCGCCCCACTGTGAAAACCGCACCATCACCCGGGTAACCGTGCGGGATGCCCGCCTGCGCTGGCCGGTGCCGGACAACCTGGCGGAATTGCTGGAGGGCGCCGTGATCCACACCGTGGACCGCCGGGCAAAATACCTGCTTATTGGCGTAAGCTCAGCTACGGTGGCGGGTTCGCTGATTGTCCACCTCGGCATGTCGGGCAGCCTGCGGGTAATCACCGACCAGAGTGAGCCCCTGCTCCATGACCATGTGGAACTGGAACTGGACAACGGCATCCGCCTGCGTTTCAACGATCCCCGCAGGTTCGGCTGCTGGCTGTGGTCGGAAACCCCGGATCAGCACCCGCTGATTGCCAGCCTGGGGCCGGAACCCCTGGCACCGGAGTTCAGCGGTCGCCTTCTCTATCAGCTGTCACGGGGCAAAAAGACACCCGTGAAGTCGTTCATTATGGATAACCATGTAGTGGTGGGGGTGGGGAACATCTACGCCAACGAAGCCCTGTTCAAGGCCGGCATCCACCCCCGCCGTGCCGCCGGCCGTATCAGCCTGGACCGTTATAACCGCCTGGTGGAGGCCATTCGCGAAACCCTCAGCGCTGCCATACTGATGGGGGGCACTACCCTCCGGGACTTCGTGAACAGCGATGGCAAGCCGGGCTATTTCGCCCAATCGCTTCAGGTTTATGGCCGCACCGGGGAGTCATGCCCTGAATGCGGGCACAGGTTGAAGGAAATCCGCATGAACCAGCGCTCGACGGTGTACTGCGCCAGGTGCCAGCGCTAGAAACAGAAAAACCGTTTGAAAATGCGCAAATATGATTCATAGTTAACAGAGTATCCAGAATTGTAAGCTACAATAAGTGGTATATATCGCCAGCCACCTGATGCAGGGTGACCATCGGCCAGCCCAGAAGGCCGACCAAGAATGCCGACAAAGCCAGGAGAAACAAGAAATGACCGGTAAGATTTCCCACATTGTTATTACAGCTGTAGCGGTTTGCCTGCTGGCGTTTTCCTCTGTCGGCCACGCCCAGGCCATTGATGAAGAGCCTACGGCGCTGGCAATGACCGGTGATGCCCTGTTTGTTCGCCCGGCCCTGCTTGCCACGACCATAATCGGAAGCGCCGTCTATCTGGTCTCCCTGCCATTCTCCGCGCTCGGTGGTAACGCTGGCGAAGCCGGTGAAGTGCTGGTTATGGGCCCGGCGAAGGCTACTTTCGTACGTTGCCTGGGCTGCACCCGCACCGGCAAGAAGCCAGAGACCGTCGAACAGGGCAGCAACTGATCCGTAAAATCCCGCCTTGCCAATTTGCACATTCTTCGGCAGCCTGAAGATTCATCAACTTCAGGCTGTTTTTGTTTATGGTGAACTGGCATTCCCTCGATACTGTGTTCCTGGATATGGACGGAACACTGCTCGATCTGCATTTTGACAACCACTTCTGGCTGGAACACCTGCCCAGACGCTATGCCGAGTTCAACAACCTCAGCCCCGAAGAAGCCCGCGACTCCATCATCCCCATGATCATGGCCGAGCGCGGCTCCCTGAACTGGTACTGCACCGATTACTGGAGCAACCGCCTGAATCTGGACATCACCGGCCTGAAAGCGGAAGTGGGCGAGCGTATTGGCTACCGCCCCCATGTAACGGATTTTCTCGATGCCGTGAAAAGCGCGGGACTACGCTCGGTGATTGTCACCAACTGCCACCCCGATCCACTCAGCCTGAAACTTGAGCGAACCGGTCTGGACAGCAGGGTGAACAATATTATCTCCAGCCACCAACTGGGCAAGCCCAAGGAAGACCCGGCCTTCTGGCAGGACCTGGACCGTCTGGAACCATACCAGCCTGCCGCCACGCTCATGGTTGACGACAGCTTCCCGGTACTGGAAAGCGCCCGCGCTGCGGGCATTGCCCAGTGCCTTGCCATACTGGCACCCGACAGCAGGCAGGCCGCCCGTGACAGACACCCGGACATCCCCTCGATTCATCACTTCGATGAAATCCTGCCTTCCCTGCGTCAGCGCCAGCCCCTGCCATCCGGCCAGTGAGACAGCTATACTATGCGTATACGTTCATCAGGTGAGGAGACATGACGGCAACCACCACTGACGACACCCGCGTAAGACTCGACAAATGGCTTTGGGCAGCGCGCTTCTATAAAACCCGCAACCTCGCCAAACAGGCCATCGAGGGAGGCAAGGTTCACTACAACAGCCAGCGAACCAAGCCCGGCAAGGTGGTTGAACCTGGCGCTGAAGTCACCCTGCGAATGGGTTGGCAGGAGCGCATCATTGTGGTGGACGACATCAGTGATCGACGCCGGGGCGCCCCTGAAGCCCAAAAGCTTTACCACGAAACCGAAGACAGCGTGAAACGCCGGGAAGAGCTCTCATGGCAGCGCAAGACCATGCAGGCAGCGCAGTTGCCACCGGCCCGGCGGCCCTCCAAAAAAGATCGCCGGGACATACAGCGCTTCCGGGAACAGAACGGGCTGTAACGCCCCCCTCAATGATCACCGATTACGACCATAACGCTCAGGAGAAAACACCATGGCATCCCGGGACCAGTTCCAGCGATTCATATTTGAAGACAGCCAGGTCCGGGGAGCCTGGGTGAAGCTCAACGACAGTTACAGTGAAATTGGCAACCAGGCGCCCTATCCCGCCTCGGTGAGGCGCATGCTGGGGGAATCCCTCGTGGCCAGCGTACTGATGAGCAGCACCCTCAAGTTTGAAGGCACGCTCTCACTGCAGGCCCAGGGCAATGGCCCACTGCGCACCCTGATGGCAGAATGCAGCCACGACCGATTCATACGTGGCCTTGCCCGCTACGACGAACATGCTGTAACTGAAGACACTCTGGATGCACTGCTGGGCGAAGGCCGCATGGCAATCACCATCTCACCGGACAAGGGCCAGCGCTATCAGGGCGTAGTGCCACGGGAAGAGGAAAATCTGGCAGGCTGCCTGGAGGAGTATTTCGAGCGCTCTGAACAGATTCCAACCAGCTTCTTCCTGTTTGCCGACGAAAACTGCAGCGCCGGACTGATGCTGCAGAAACTGCCCGGCAACACCGAGGATGACTCCGACCTTTGGGACCGCCTCAACCACCTGGCCAGCACTGTAGAGGCCGAGGAGTTACTTGAACTGGACAGTGAAACCGTACTCCACCGCCTGTTCCACGAAGAAACCGTGCGCCTGTTCGATGCCGAACCCGTCGCGTTCCGCTGCAGCTGTTCCAGAGAGCGAACCCTGGGTGCGCTGGAGGCCATCGGCAAAGAAGAGTGTTACAGTATTCTGGAAGAACAGGATTCCATTGAGATGGATTGCCAGTTCTGCCACGCTCACTATCGCTTCGATAGAAATGATATTGATCACCTTTTCACCGGTCATACGTTACACTGAATACCCGGCTGAATGGCCCGGAAGCCAGTCGTAGAGCGGCTTCCGGGGCAGTCGTTTTTTACCGGCGTCTCTGGCATAATAGCGCGCCTGAATTGACCCGATTGCTCAGATTTCCGCCAATTTTTTAGGGGGGGCGGCCTGGGTAATCACGATCACATCCCGAGGGCGAGGTCGAAGTGAGTAACACTTATAATGATCTGTGTGCAGCACGACTGGTCGAGCTGGCACTGGAAAGACGTGAAGGCCAGCTGGCCGCAAACGGTTCACTGGTGGTAAAAACCGGCGAGCGTACCGGCCGGTCCCCGATGGACCGCTACATCGTGGAGGAACCAAGCACCTCTGACGACATCCACTGGGGCCCCATCAACCGTCCGTTTGACGCGGAAAAGTTTGATGCCCTCTGGGACCGCGTGGAAGCCTACATCGCCGAGAAAGACAGCTTTGTAAGCCATGTACATGTCGGCTCCGACCCGGAACACTATCTGCCGGTACGCATGACCACCGAAACCGCGTGGCAGAACCTGTTCGGCCAAAACCTGTTCATTCGCCCGGAAAGCTTCAACCCGGCTGACAAGCAGGAATGGCAGATCCTCAACGTTGCCAATTTTGAGTGTGTGCCTGAACGTGATGGCACCAACAGCAACGGATGCGTGATCATCAACTTTGCCCGGCGCAAGGTACTCCTGGCCGGCATGCACTACGCCGGCGAAATGAAAAAAGCCATGTTCGCGGTGCAGAACTTCCTGCTGCCGGAGAAAGATGTGCTACCGATGCACTGCTCCGCCAACGTAGGTGAAGATGGTGAAACCTGCCTGTTCTTCGGGCTCTCCGGCACCGGTAAAACCACCCTCTCTGCCGATCCCGAGCGTTTCCTGATTGGTGACGACGAGCATGGCTGGGGCCCCGGTACCGTTTTCAACATCGAAGGCGGCTGTTACGCGAAGTGCATCGACCTGAGCCAGAAGAACGAGCCCATCATCTGGGACGCCATCCGCTTCGGTGCCATCGTTGAAAACGTCACCATCGACCCGGAAACCCGTGAGCCGGACTACACTGACGTTTCCCTCACCGAAAACTCCCGCTGCGCCTACCCGCTGGAGCACGTTGAGAAGCGGGTGATCGAAAACCGCGCCGGTGAGCCGTCACACATTGTCTTCCTGACCTGCGACATGACCGGTGTACTGCCGCCCGTGTCCATCCTCAGTAAGGAAGCTGCGGCCTATCACTTCCTCAGTGGCTACACTGCACTGGTAGGTTCTACTGAAATGGGCTCTTCTTCCAAACTGAAAGCCACCTTCTCCACCTGCTTCGGCGCGCCTTTCTTCCCGCGCCCGGCCGGCGTATACGCCGAGCTGCTAATGAAGCGTATGGACGAATTTGGCAGCAAGGTCTTCCTGGTAAACACCGGCTGGACCGGCGGTCCTTACGGTGTGGGTGAGCGCTTCAGCATCCCCACCACCCGCGGCATCATCGCCGCCATCCAGAATGGCGACCTGGACGACGCCGAAACCGAACACCTGCCGACCCTGAACCTGGAGGTACCGGTAGACGTGCCTGGCGTCGACAACAACCTGCTGAACCCCCGCAACACCTGGTCCAGCAAGGAAGACTACGATGCCAAGGCCGCCGAACTGATTGGCCAGTTTGTCGAGAACTTCAAAAAGTTTGATGTGTCCGACGCCATTGTGGAGGCCGGGCCGAAAGCCTGAGTCCCGCCTTTACGGAAAAAGCGCCCTGCTCTTTGAGCACGGCGCTTTTTTTGTGTTCAATAAAAGCGGGCGATCCCCTATGGATGGTACAACTGAATCACCACTGCTCCCTGTCTTCAGCGCTTTCCTCCGCTTCAATTTCCGCCTTTCGCTCCTGGATCTTCCTCATTTTTTCCTTGGATATCGGCATCCTGCCGCTGTCACGCAACATAAACAGACCGCCAAGTACCAGTGCAATGGCACCGAGAAGGAAGACCCATCCGATCGTTGGCATAAGCATGACTCCCTGACTGGATTGGTTTCCTTTATAGTGGACCACACAGCTTCAAACCTACAACCAGATTTCGGATATTACTCCCATGTCCTTTGCCCGAATTTATGATCAGGCGGCCGCCCGCAAGGGAGGAGAGGTCGAATTACGCGCGCTTCTGCCCAGGGTGGCCGGCCCTGGTGAACTGGAGGCCCTGGGTGATGACCGCTACCTGTCTGAGGTTACCCGCTGTGTGTTCAAGGCGGGTTTTGTATGGCGGATCATCGAGAACAAATGGCCCGGGTTCGAGGCCGCATTCAAGGGTTTTGTGCCCCTCTACTGGCAGCAGGTTCCGCCGGAAGTGCTGGAAGAACTGGCTCAGGACGAGCGCATCGTGCGGAACATGCAGAAAATCCGCACCGTGCCCGAAAATGCCCGCATGATTGTCGATGGGGCCCGCGAAAAAGGCAGCTTTGGCGCATTCCTGAATGATTGGCCTTCCCAGGACCAGGTTGGGTTACTGATGTGGCTCAAGCGCCACGGTGCACGGCTGGGTGGGAATACCGCCCAGTATTTCCTGCGACGGGTCGGCTGGGATGGTTTTATCCTGTCTTCGGATGTGGTGGCCGGACTACACCGTGAAGAACGGCTGGATGCAACACCAGGTAGCAAGAAAGCCCTGATGCAGGCGCAGCAGGCTTTTAATGGCTGGCACCGCGAGACCGGACTACCTTACAGCCATTTGTCACGGATTCTGTCTTATTCGGTGGGCGACTCGTAAATACCACCTGTCGATATTATTTACATATTGATCGGAACCTCTTCCCCTGTCGTGACCATAACGTCTGAATTCATTTGAAATTCCAGGCTATGGCTCACTATTTGCTGATGACAAAACAGATCAACAAACAGTGCAATTGGGGATAGATCACATGACTACTTTTAGCCGTATCGCTGTATTGGGCATTCTTGGCGCCAGCCTGGCAATCACTACGTCCGCGAGCGCCAACCTGATTGAGAACGGTAGCTTTGAGAACCCGGAAGTCACCACTGGTACCTGGGATTATTTCTCTTCGGATGATGTCGCCGGCTGGAACGGCAGCAACATCGAGATCTGGGAAAGTGGATTCAATGGTGTGAATGCCTACGAAGGTGATCAGTTCGCCGAGCTGAATGCCCATCCGGATATGACCGATCCCTTTGGAATCTACCAGGAAATAGACACCATCATTGGGCAGAGCTACGCACTGAGCTTTGCCTACCGGGCTCGCGAGAGCTCTGCAGAGAGCTTCATGCTGTCCCTGGTTGGCGATGGCCTCAGCACCGACTGGACGCTGGATGATCACGTTACCGGCAGCTGGAGCGTGTTCTCCGGCAGCTTTACGGCCACGTCACTTAAAACAACGATCAAGTTCACCTCCGTCAGCCCGGAAGGTACCATCGGAAACTTTCTGGATGATGTGAGAGTTACCGCCAAGGTACCGGAGCCCGGCACACTGGCCCTGATGGGGCTGGGTCTACTGGGTCTGGGGTTTCGCCGTCGCCGCTAGTCGCTGGCTGAGAACCCGCCGACAATCCAAAAGAGCCCCGTGATGCGATACGAGGCTCTTTTTGCCATCAGTGGATACCAATGGCAGGATAAGCGCTTTCTGAGTACGTGCTGGAGAGCGCTATGAATCCAACCATTGAGCTTCTGAAGTCCCACCGCTCGATCCGCAAGTTCCAGGATCGGAGGATTCCCCGCGATCTTTTTGAAGAGCTGATTCGCGCGGGTCAGAGTGCTGCCACGTCCAGCCATGTGCAGGCATATTCCGTCATTCAGGTAATCAATCCAAAAAATCGTGAGGCGTTGGCAGAACTCAGTGGCGGCCAGCGTTATGTGGCAGAGTGCTCTGACTTCCTGGTGTTCTGCGCCGACATGAAACGGGCAACAGATGCCGCTGAGCGGGCCGGGGCTGAGGTGGTTCGTGGCATGACCGAGCAGCTACTGGTAGCCAGCATCGATGCGGCACTGGTCGCCCAGAATGTCGCTACGGCGGCAGAGTCCGCAGGGCTGGGCCTGTGTTACATCGGCGGCATCCGCAACAACCCCGCCGAAGTGAGTGAATTGCTGCGCCTGCCGGAACACGTCTATCCGGTATTTGGCATGTGCCTGGGTTATCCCGACCAGGACCCTGAGGTAAAACCACGCCTGCCAATGGCTTCGATCCTCAAGAAGGACTATTACCAGGACAGTCAGGACACGGAACTGGTAGCGGAGTTCGATGCCACCATGCGCACCTATTACCAGCTCCGCACGGGGGGCACCAAGGACACCAACTGGTCGGAGCAGCTCAAGCCGCTGTTCTCCACCAAACTTCGCCCCCATATGCGCGACTTCCTTCGTGGCAGGGGCTTCGAGATGAAATAGGGCCCTTGTTCACGCCCCCCTTGTTCAGGCATAAAACAATAACGGTACGAAGGCCACCAGTACCAACGATATGCCCATGGCAATAAGCGGCATGATGATGCGTTCGTGGCGCTGGTAGAACGTGCCCTCTTCCTGCTGCGCCGCCAGTACTTCCGCTTCCCCCACCACTTGCCGTGTCAGCAGGTGGTTCAGAGCCACCGGCGGGCTCAGGTAGCCCAGCTCAAAGGCAACCAGGGTAACCATCCAGAAATGAATCGGGTGTATACCACTGCTGTAAGCTATGGTTGCCACGGTGGCTGTTACCAGGATAACAGCGCCAAAGGCATCCATGATCATACCCAGGATCACCAGGATCACCACCATCAGCAACATGGCAGACCAGGCACTGTCGAAGGCCTGGGGGAAGGCTTCCATCAGGTGGGATCGTTCGATCACACCTCCGATACTCACTGACAGGCCCAGCAACAACAGAAGTGCGCCAATCTCTGCGGTGGTGTCATTGGTAGCAGAGCGCAGGCTGCGCTCCAGGCCCTGGTGATTGATCTCGCCACTGGCACGGCCCTTGCGGTTTTTCAGGCTGATGTGTTCATACAGCAGGATCGCCAGCATGATCACCGGCAACAACCGCGGCGCTGAGAATTCATCCATGTTCACATCCAGAGCAAAGCGGTACAGCAACACCACGGCTGTGATCACCAATGCGTAGGGAATCAGGTTCTTCAAGGCCGACATCATCGGCGGGAAGGCAGTGGATGCCGGAGCCAGGTCAAACCTGCTCTGGCGGTTAACAGTCAATGCCACTGCGGTAAACATGGCAGCAGTCAGCACGAACACCCAGATACCCCAGCCAAACAGCTCGTCGGTTGTGACTTCCCGGTTCAGGTAGGCGATAACCACCACCAGAAGGCAGGGCCGCAGCACCACGCCCATGGAACCGGACATCGCGGTCGCAGCCAGCGCCAGGTGGCGCCGTGCCCCTGCGGCTCGCAGTTCGCTATATATGACGGCACCGGCCGCTATTACAAAGATCCCGGACGCACCGGTGTAAGCAGTGGGTACCGCTGCCACCAGCACCGCTACCACAGCCAGCATTTCCGGCGGCATGCGCCAGGGCCGGAATACGTTGAACACCAGTGTGGCCAGGCGCGTCTGTTTGAGCATCATACCCACCCAGACATACAGGCCAACGTTCAGAAACATGTCCGACAGTTCCATCATCTTGCCCAGGTAGATCCCGATACCGGAGGCATGGCCGATCAGCGCAAAGTAGGTGCCCGATATCAGACACATAACGGTATAAAGGGGTACGGCCAGGAAGGCCTTGTTCAGGTCCCCCCCTTGCTGCAGGTCATCCGGCACCCGCATAAGCCGGTAAAGGCTGGCGAGCGTCAGCGCGGCGAACCCGATGATCCACAGGTTGTGGAGCAGCAGCTCCTCGGAAGACATGGTGTTGTCAGAGCCAAAGCTGGACTGGCGGAAAATCACACTGGAGCCCAGCAGCATGGCATTGGCCACCGTCTGCAGGGTGTGGGAAACCGTATAATCCAGGCGGGTCTCCATGGCCCGCATGGCGATGTGGTGGCGGGTCAGGGTGGCAGTTACCGCACACAGCATGACCAGGATAACCAGGATGTAGCGCTGTGATTCCAGCCCGAAGGCAATCAGGTCGGCCACGAAGAGCTCCACCGTTCGGTAGGCTTTCACGCCTGGCGTGAGCTGGTCCTTCAGGTTCTCGTAGCTCTGGTAGCTCTTGCGGCAGTCTTCCACCGACCGCTCGATGGCCAGACGGACATCCGCCGGATCCTTTTCGGTGTCACCCAGCAATGCCGCCATGGGGTTATCACTGCTTTCCTCCGCCAGCTTTTCCTGTACTGCCGCCTCGATATCCACATTCGGATTACAGGTTGGCTGTACCGGGTCGGTCCTCAGCTTGTAATAGCCACTCCACAACTGCTCGCCACCGCGCAGCATCTGGTTGTGGATATCACTGCTGGTGGAGAACAGCACCACCGACAGCAGAAGCAGACAGGCTGGCAGGGAGGAGAACCACTCCCGGCCACTACGGTGAAAACCACCCTGGGACATAACAACTCACTCTGGGAATGTTGATTTACAGCAGATCATCCAGATCCATGGTTTCGACAGCTTCCTTCTCGTCGTCCCAGAAGGTTCCCAGTTGCCCGGTGGGCGTCCGGTGACCGGTGTTCTCCATCCACATGCGGTCAGAGATGGCGACGATCATCTGGGTAGCCATGGCATCCACGAATTTCCATTCCTCGTTGGCCGGTATCTCACCAATGGCTTCAGCATGGCTGCGGATAACAGAGCGCAAGCGCTCCTCGTCGCCTTTATTCTGGGCGGCAATGGCATGGAACACATGGCTGATTCTTACGCCGGCTTCCTCGCCCTGCTCATCGGCAATATCCAGGCGTTCAAAAGCATCTTCACCTTCCGGCAGAGCACCCGGGATCATCGCCCACACGGTGGCCCGCAGGGCCATGGGGGCTCCCCACCATTTTTCGTTTTCCAGGCAACTGGTGGCGCGGGCAACTGTGGAACCAATATTCTTGGGAACGCCAATGGACGACGTGGACTGGATTTCGGCATTCAGTGCCTGAAGGCCCGACAGCAGGCCAGCCAGGTAAATAAATTCACCAAGGTCATCGTCGAAGCCCGGACACTCGCCTTCATCCGGCTTGCCGTAGAAGGCATTGTGGTGTTTCCAGCCGCGGTGATAACGCTTCGCAGCCAGTGACAGCGCGCGCTTCTGGCGGATCATGGCGTCTTCGGCCTCTTCGGCGTTCATCGCCCGCAGTGCGCCCAGGCCAGCCAGTTCGTGCTCCCGTGCCTGCTCCTCGGCACAGCCACCCGCAGAGAGGTAGAGCATCACTGCCAGCTGGTCCGGTTCGCTGGTTACACGGCCGAAAGACATCAGAAGGGGCGCCGTGGCCTCACTCATGGCACAGCCCATGGCCAGATCTTCACTTTCCAGAAGGTAGGGCACGGTGTGATTGCGGGAAAACCCCTGCATCACATCACCGGTGGTCTTGTAGATCATGTTGTTGACGACACCACAGCCACTGAGAACCGCACTCGCAAGAACAGCCGCAACCGCACCACGAAACCGGATAAGTCCGTGAGGGAGCAGCCTGGCAGGCTTCTGAATACGTGTCATAACTTCGCACCTTCTACTTTTCAGTGTTGTTATTGTTCAGCGCTGTAACTGCGCAGGGTTGGTTCAGGGGACCGGAGCATCGTCAGGCCGGGCCAGGCTTTTAGCCGGTTACAGTTTGTAACCAAAAACGCATTATCCCCGACAACTCCCTGTTTTTATGAGACTCCGCCCGCAAATGAGACCGGAGGTCCAAATGTATTCTGACTGCCGGTTTGCACAATGGGGCGCAACCCGCTATAGATTTGCTCAGCCGAAGGTTACGCAGCCGTCGGCCAGCAACCAAAAATGACAATAAGGAGTACCCAATGCGCAAACCTGAACTTGCCGCCGCCGTTGCAGACCAGACCGGATTAACCCGGGACAAGGCCAGCGAAGTCATCACCGCTTTCACCGACCAGATCTCTGCTGCCGCCGCCCGGGGCGAAGACACCACCCTGATCGGTTTCGGCACCTTCAACATTCGCAGCCGTGACGCTCGCGATGGCCGCAATCCTCAAACCGGTGAAACCATCCGGATACCCGCCAGCAAGACTGTCGGCTTCAAGGCAGGCAAAGCGCTGAAAGACGCGATCCGCTAAAGCGGCCGCCGGGGGCCGTCCGGCCCCCGGTCATTACCGGCTCAGGATGCGCACTCGGAACGGGAGGCATCCACCCGGCAGCGAATTGCCTTCATCAGGTTGATGGCACGCTCGTCGTACACTCCATCTTCAAGCAATGACAACCGCACTTTACGCAGCATCTTGTCGTACTCGGCCACGTCTTCCTGTGGCGGGTGCATCCAGACGTCATCCGGAATACCAGCTTCTGCCTCGGCGATAATTTCGTAGGCTTCATCGATGCGCTTGATGGCCTGGTCCCGCACCATCTGTCCTGCATCATCCGGGAAACGGTCGCGGTGGATAATCACCTGGAAGTTCATGTAGGCCAATGCATACTTGAACACACCACCGTTGGGGGTCACGCCCTTGTAGAGTTCCAGGGGGGAATAGGCAACGGCCGGCGCGTAGGCCAGGTCGACACTGCCATTGTTGAATTTGCCGGCAAAGTTGGCGGAGTTGGAGCCCACCACGGAAGCGCCCACGTGTCGCACCATGCGCACCGACGCGGTATCGAAGTCCAGAGTTGCAATGCGCTTGCCCTGCAGTTTTTCAACCGAATCAACGGACCGATCCCGAGTATGGAGGTACACCGCCCCGCCGGGGAACACGCCGGCCACTTCATAGTCGCCGTCAATCAGGAAGGGGCGCGCCTTTTCCTGGCTGAGAGTGTTGTACAGCAACCGCATTTCCTCTTCACCGGGTACCGCGCCCATGGCCTCCAGGGTGCCGGTAAACCTGTTGAACTCACGGGCGCGGGTGCCGGTGAGCAATACCGCGTCGCACTGGCCGGCCTTGAAGTCTTCGGCAGCGACCTTCTCGTCGGTATAGGCGCGCAGATCCAGCTTGATGCCCTCCCTCAGGGCAACCGGCTGAAAGGTTTTGGTGATGGCAAACAGCGGACCGTTGGCTCCGACCGGATCAAACACACAGAAGCTTCGCTCCATGATGTCCGATTCCGCCTGGACGAACGGCGATAACGCAATACTGACACACAGGGCGGCAACCGCTGTGGCCTTTCGCGGTAAGTTGACTAGTTTCACGGGGATGACTCCTGAATTATTATTGTCTGGCCGAGATTAGGTCGGCCACGACAAGAATACGTTGGCACAGGTGCCTGTCTTCAAGGGCTCTGAAGCAAAAAGGTAAGGAACTGTGACGGGCTCGACAGAGGTTTAGCAACCTCTGCCACATTTTGCCGGCATGACGGCGCCGACTACAGGTTATTGCGAGGCCAGGCCTGTTGTCCTTCACACAGGGTAAGACGAACCACACCCGGTATTGCTTTACCCGGCAGTGGCACATGCCGCCCCACCGAACAGAGGCTGGTGTTGTCCGGAGTCCAGCTTGCTTCTGGGTCAAACACGCACAAGTCTGCAATTGCGCCTTCCCGGATTTCGGCAGACCGGCCTATGACTGACGCAGGACCGACGGTCAGTGCCCGCACCAGGCTTGCTCTATCCAGCTCACCCCGCCCTACCAGCAGCAGGCCCATGGACAGGGTGCTCTCGATGGTGGACAGGCCCGGCTCAGTAGCCGCCATGGGTGCCTGCTTGGCAGCGGAGTCGTGGGGCTGGTGCTGGCTGGTAATGGCGTCTATCACGCCATCACGTACGCCGGCCAGCAATGCCTGCCGGTCCTTCTCCGAACGCAGTGGAGGACGCACATGGTAGCGGCTGTCAAAACCGGCCAGGGCGTCTTCAGTAAACACGAGCTGATGAATAGCTACGTCGGCGCTCACCGCAATACCACGCTTTCGGGCCTCCGCCAGCATTTCCACGCTACGGGCACAGGACAGCTGACTCAGGTGCAGACGAACGCCGGTTTCTTCCGCCAGCAACAACATTTCCATTATCGCAGCGGTTTCCGCCACTTCCGGGATGCCCAGCAGACCCAGCCGGGAAGCAACCAGCCCGTCGTGAGCGTATCCATCAGCTGCCAGCGCCTGGTTCTCAGGGCTGAACATCACCGTCAGGCCGAATGTCTGGGCGTAAGCCATGCACCGGCGCAGCACTCTTGCATTCTTCACCGGGCGTGCAGCATTGCCCAGCGCAATACAGCCTGCGCCGGCCAGGCCCGCCATGTCACTGAGGAGGTCGCCTTCCAGACCACGGGTGATAGCCCCCACGGGTAGTATCCGCACGGCGGAACGTTTGGCGGCCACATCCAGAATCAGGTTGGTAACTGCACCGGAGTCGTTTACCGGCGAGGTGTCCGGCGAGGCGCACAGGGTGGTGAATCCACCGTGGGCAGCGGCAAGGCTCTCCGAGGCAATGTTACCTTTCTGACCATTCCCCGGCTCCCGCAGGTTGCAGCACAGGTCCACAAAACCGGGAGCAAGAATGCAGCCACTGGCGTCAAAAACCTGCTCGGCTGATTGCTGCCCGGCAGCCTCGCCCACTGCGGTAATGATTCCATCCCGGATCAGCACCGTGGTCTCAGCATCAGTATTGGACAGGCGGCCACCCGTAATTTTCAGACTCTTCATGCCTCGGCCCTCCCAGCCAGCTTTCGGTTACGCTCCGCCATCTGGCCGCCCATGGCCATGGACATGACTGCCATGCGAATGGCAATACCATTGGTGACCTGGTTCAGAATCACCGATTGCGGCCCGTCGGCCACCGCAGACTCTATCTCCACACCTCGATTGATGGGGCCGGGATGCATCACAATGCACTCAGGATCGGCCAGGGCCAGCTTTTCCTGGTTGAGACCATAGAGTCGATAGAACTCACGCTCGCTGGGCAGCAATGCCCCTTCCATACGCTCTTTCTGAAGCCGCAGCATGATCACCACGTCCAGGCCTTTCATACCCCGGACCATATCGTATTCCACGGTACAGCCCAGGCTCTCCACGTCCCTCGGCAACAGGGTGGCAGGCGCAATCACACGTACCTCGGCGGCGCCCAGTTCGTTCAGGGCGCGAATCTGGGAACGAGCCACCCGTGAGTGCAGAACGTCCCCGACAATCGCCACTTTCAGCCCCTCAAAACCCCCCTTGTGCTGGCGGATGGTAAGCATGTCGAGCATGGCCTGGGTGGGGTGGGCATGACGGCCGTCTCCGGCATTGATGATGGCCACGCCAGGGGTGACGCTTTCGGCAATAAAATGAGGAGCGCCGCTCTGGGAATGGCGTACCACAAACATATCGCTGGCCATGGCCTCGAGATTCAGCAGGGTGTCGGACAGCGATTCGCCCTTGGAGGTGGCCGATGTGTTGATATCCAGATTCAGTACATCTGCGGACAGGCGCTTTGCGGCCAGCTCAAAGGTGCTGCGAGTGCGGGTGCTGGATTCGAAGAAAAGATTAACAACAGTACGTCCCCGCAGTAGCGGTACCTTCTTGATGCTGCGTTCCCCCACTTCAATAAAGGAATCCGCAGTGTCGAGGATTTCGGTCAGCAGTTCCCGACTCAGACCATCGAGAGTCAGGAAGTGGCGTAACTGGCCGTCGGCGGTAAGCTGCAGGGATGAGGAGGAAGGATCGTTTGCCGTCATGTGTCGCCTGTTGATGTTATGCGTTCGCTGATTACTTGCCGGTTTCCTGAAGTTCAATATGCAGCGGGTCGGGGCCACGCAGTTTCACACGCTGGTGCGACTGCAGGGCCAGCACACGCCCGGTTACATCCGGCTGAACCGGCAATTCCCGCGCCCCCAGATCCACCAGTGTGGCCAGGATGATACTCGCCGGCCGGCCATAATCGAATATTTCATTCATGGCTGCCCTGATAGTGCGACCACTCATGATCACGTCGTCGATCAGGATAATGTCCCGGTCTTCGGTACTGAAAGGCAAACTGGAGGGCTTCACTTTCGGGTTCAGGCCGATGCGGCTGAAGTCATCCCGGTAAAAGGAGATGTCCAGCTCGCCCCAGGGCTCTTTCAGGCCAAGGCGTTTGCTCATGACATCCGCCAGCCAGACACCGCCGGTACGGATACCAATCAATGCAGGAGATGTCACGCCCCGCTCTTCCAGCTTCCTGCGCAGGCCCGCTTCCAGGTCGTCCAGCAGCCGGTCCATATCAAGCAATGCAGTCATTTCAATCCTCACATACAGCAGCCTGAGACTGGTCAGGCAGAACGGGATTCCTGCTGATGAAACCAGGTTTCCAGAATCAGTACAGCAGCGCGGTCGTCCACGCCGTCACGGCCAAAATCACGGCTGCCACCGGCGGCCATGACGTCGCCCTTGGCCTCAAAACTGGTCAGCCTCTCATCCACCATTTCCACCTCTACGTGAAAACGGCCGTGTAAACGTTTACCGAATTTGCGGGCACGGGCACACATGTCGTTCTCGGTGTCGTCCATGTTCAGGGGCAGACCCACCAGCACCCTGTCGGGCCTCCATTCCTTTAGCAGGCGACCAATCTGGTCCCAGTCCGGGACCCCGTCCCGGGCCGGCAGCATGGCTACGGGGCTGCCGGTGCCGAGCAGCTCCTGACCACTGGCAACACCGATGCGCCGGGTGCCGAAATCAAACGCCATCACCCGGCGGTTTCCGGCCTCAGGCATGTCCAACAGACTCGCTGAGCTGATTGAGGTCGATGCCGATCAACTTCAAGACAGCCTGATATCGATCTTCCCAGGAGGTGCGGAACAGAATGTCCGGGGTGGCGGGGCAGGTCAGCCAAGCGTTACTGGCCAGTTCGTCTTCCAGTTGACCTTCGCCCCAGCCTGCATAGCCCAGGCAAACCAGATAATGCTCCGGCCCCTTGCCAGCGCCGATATCCGACAGCACATCCCGGGATGTAGTGAGCAGAACATCGTCGGATACCTGCGCGGTATTCTGCCATCCCGCGTCGGGGGAGTGCAGTACGAAGCCGCGCTCGGGCTGGACCGGACCACCACCGTAGACAGGAACATCCAACTCGCCACCTTCCATATCCAGTTGCTCGAGGATTTCTCCCAGATGGATATCCAGGGGATGATTCACTGTCAGCCCCAACGCACCCTCATCGGAATGCTCGCACAGATAAATCACCGCCCCGTGAAAACGGGGGTCCTGCAAGTAGGGTGAGGCCACCAGAAACTGGTGCCTCAGGCTGTGTGGAGAGTGTTTTGATGCTGTCATCCTGATGTCAGCCCCCGCCGTTCAAATACCCAGGTGCGGATAATTTCCAGTTCATCGACATTCTCGCGCATGTCCTCCGGGAAGGGCGCGAAAGGCGCGGCCATCCTCACGATGCGTATCGCAGCATCATCAAGCACGGTACTCCCGGATGATTCGAGTATAGCCAGTTCCTTTATTGTGCCATCCTTCTTCAGGGAAACCAGCATCCGCAATGTGCCATAGATGCCGGCCCGCCTGGCTTCGGTAGGATAGTTGATATTACCGACACGGGTTACCTTGCTGACCCAGTTCTGGACATACCAGGCATTGGTCGATTTCAGGGTAGAAGCCGCCGTAACGCGCATGACTCTGGGCTTTTTGGCGTAGGCCCGGCGCTGCTGATCAAATCTGGCCTCAAGACTGGCAATCTCCAGGCTGCGCTCCATCAGGCTTTTCTTTTCCTTGATGGGCAGCGGCTCTTCCGATTGCGGCTCTGTGGTATCAGGCTCCGCGACCTGGCGCTCGCTGGACGCCTTGGTCTGCACGACCGGTTGCTCCTGCTGTTGCACCGGTTTCGATTGCGAAGGCGGCTCCGGCTGGATCTCGGCGATCTCCTGCTGACTGATTTCCGAGGGCTGCGGCGAGGTCATCTCCACCGGCTCTTCCTCGGAGCCGCTGCCTTTCTGGCTGGTCTGGGCAAGGAAATCGGCCTCTTCCGGATCGGTCTCGTCGTCAAACTGCGACAGGGTGATTTCCATGGTCTGTGCCGAGGAGCGGGGAGGCTCTGGAGCAAAGGTGATGCCCAGCACCACGATGGCGTGAAGCGCCAGCGCCATGAAAAGGGTAAAAGAAAACCGATCGAAATCGCTGACCTGCACTGCCATTCCTGAAGTTTACCTCGGTTATGCCCTGCAACGGACCATGATTAAAGACGACGCTCGATGGCATCCAGCAACTGACTGGAGATATCGATGCCAAAGGCGGCGTCAAGTTCCCTGATACACGTGGGACTGGTCACGTTGATCTCCGTCAGATAATCGCCAATCACATCGATACCCACAAAGATGAGCCCTTTTTCCTTGATCACTGGTGCCACCCGATCGCATATTTCCCGGTCACGGGCAGTCAGCTCACGACCCTCCCCGCGGCCGCCAGCGGCCAGATTACCGCGATTCTCGCCATGGGAGGGAATGCGCGCAAGCGCGTAGGGAACGGGTTCGCCATCAATCAGCAGGATGCGCTTGTCACCCTGTTTGATCTCGGGAATGTATTTCTGCGCCATGGCCTGATGGGCGCCATGATTGGTCAGCGTTTCGATAATCACGCCCAGATTGTCGTCATTCTCCTTCACGCGGAAGATCGAGCGCCCGCCCATGCCATCCACCGGCTTCATGATAACGTCGCCATGCTCGGCGTAGAATTCCTTAAGCCGATGGGCAGAACGGGTCACAATCAGCGGCGGGGTACAGTCTTCAAACTGGGCAGCGAACAGTTTCTCGTTACAGTCGCGCAAAGTGGACGGCGGGTTGACCACCAGTGCACCTTGCTGCTCCGCAATATCCAGTATATGGGTGGCCATCAGGAACTCGCGGTCCACCGGCGGATCCTGCCGCATCAGGATAACATCCAGGTCGCCCAGCGCCCGATCCTGGCTGCCGCCGAATCTGAACCAGTCTTCCGGGTCCATGTGCACAGTCAGGTCGCGGGTGCGCGCTCTTGCCTGCCCTCCCTGCAGATAAAGGTCCGGAAGCTCCATGTACTCGATTTCCCAGCCCCGCTTCTGGGCCGCCAGCAGCATCGCCAGTGAGCTGTCTTTCTTGAAATGGATGTTCTCGATGGGGTCCATCACAATTCCGAGTCGGACTGTCATAATGCCTCGTCAGGTAAAAGGTTGAAAACACGAACCGGTCTGCAGAGCGCTCTTGGGAATAAGTGCTATGCTGTGATCACAGATGGTATTGTACCCGAGCCGCGAATGCATCCGGAGAAATCCCGTACCAATTACGTGACTTTCCCGGCAGAAGTACATTTGGTCACAAAGTTATACTTTTTATCCGGCTACCAATACTCTATAAATGAGCGGGATTTATAGAACAACGTTAACGTTTGTGTTAAAACCCCCGGTTGAAAAATAACGACAGTCGCAGAGCGCAAGGCAGTTGGACAATGGATGACAACTTCGAGAATCTGAAGATTATGGTGATCGACGATAGCAAGACCATTCGTCGCACCGCTGAGACCCTTCTTAAAAAGGTCGGTTGCGAAGTAATCACCGCAACAGACGGCTTTGACGCTCTGGCAAAAATTGCCGACTCCCAGCCCAATATCATTTTTGTCGATATCATGATGCCCCGGCTGGACGGCTATCAGACCTGCGCACTCATCAAGAACAATTCCTCTTTCAAAAAGACGCCGGTTATCATGCTCTCCAGTAAAGATGGACTGTTCGACAAGGCCAAAGGCCGAATTGTCGGCTCAGACCAGTACCTGACCAAACCGTTCAGCAAGGATGAGCTTTTAAACACGATTCGCCAGTACGTTCCCCAGGCGGAACAATAAACCTGCTGAAGCAAAGAACTATTGAGGACACCATGGCCCGCATTCTGATTGTTGATGATTCCCCGACCGAGGTTAAGAAAATCTCGACCATTCTGGAAAAGCACAAGCACGAAGTGCTGACTGCCGACAACGGTGCCGACGGTGTCGCCAAGGCCCGCGCCGAAACTCCGGACCTGGTCCTGATGGACGTGGTAATGCCGGGCCTGAACGGCTTCCAGGCAACCCGCCAGCTGACCCGCGCCCCCGAAACCGCTTCCATCCCGGTTGTCATTGTGACAACAAAAGACCAGGAAACGGACCGCGTATGGGGTACCCGTCAGGGTGCCAAGGGTTATCTTGTAAAACCCGTCGTTGAAGACGACCTGATCAAAACAATCAATAGCCTGATTGCCTGATCCCCAACCGTGGAGTAAGCATGTCCGCCCAGGCCGCCCCTTTTGCCGTTCTGACGGATATCGCCCGACGCAGCCGCGCCATGGCTGCCGGACTGCCGGAACAACAGGAAGCCGTTGAACTCTGGAACGGGATCGGCTTTGTTCTGGCAGGCGAGCGCTACGTTGCGCCCATGGGCGAAGTCACTGAAATCCTCCATGTCCCCCGCTTCACCCATATACCGGGGGTTCATCAGTTCATGATGGGCGCCGCCAACGTGCGGGGCCGCCTCCTGCCACTGGTCGATCTTGCCAGCTTTTTCGAAATACCCCGATCTTCCCGCAGTCAGCGTGAGCGTCGGGTACTGGTTGTGGAACAGGGTGACGTATTCAGTGGCCTGGTGGTCGACAGTGTCTCGGGCATGCAGTATTTCGCAGTGGACAGCTTCGTGGCGTCGCCACAGGATGTGCCTGCCAGCGTTCAGCCGTTTGTGAATGGCGGTTACGAGCGTAATGAGGAAGTCTGGAAAGTGTTTTCCGCCGCCGAGCTTCTCGGAGACGAACGCTTTCTGGATGTAGCGCAATGGTAAGGGTGGTGATAACGGCAGGAACTCCTTCCCGCCTGCCCAACGCCCGCAGAAACAAACTTGCCAATATTACGAAGAGGCCGGGAGCCAGAAAATGAAAAATAGAGCCGGAAGACTCAGTATGGGACAGGGAGGCAACAAACTGGTTGCCGGCCTGATCGCCGCACTGATCGCATTGACCGTCCTGCTCGTTGCAGTGCTGTTCATTATCAACAAGGACAGCCAAAACGACCAGGCATACATCGCCCACGCCTCGGAGCTGCGGGTACTGTCACAGGAAATTGCGAAAAACGCGACGGAAGCAGCGGGCGGTACTGCCTCGGCCTTCGACGCTCTGCGACGTTCCCGTGACGAGTTCGAGCGCCTCTGGGGTTATGTGGTTGATGGCAATCCGGAAACCGGCCTGCCTCCAAGCCAGATCGCCCGGGAAAGCGACGTACAGCAAACCTGGGAAGAGGTGCGGGACAACGCTGACAGCATTCTTTCCACCCGGGACGCGGTACTCGGCCTCCATGAAGTTGCCCGCACCCTGAACGAAACCATCCCGCAGCTGCAGGTGGAATACGACGACATCGTTCAGATCCTGCTGGACAACAACGCCCCGGCAGAACAGATCGCACTTGCACAGCGCCAGTCACTGCTGGCAGAGCGGATTGTACGGTCAGTCAACAACGTATTGTCCGGTGACGAAGACGCGGTTATCGCCGCCGACCGTTTCGGTCGTGACGCCAGCCTGTTCGGCCGCGTCCTTGAAGGCCAGATGAACGGCAACCCGGCCATGGGCATCTCACAGGTTAACGACGAAGATGCCATCTACGGCCTCGAAGCCGTCGGCGAACTGTTTGAATTCGTATCCCAGAACGTAGACGCAATCCTTGAGGCCTCTCCCGACCTCTTCAAGGTGCGCACAGCTGCCAGCGACATCTTCCAGAACTCACAGGTTCTGCTGGACGAATTGTCGGTTCTTGCGGAGAAGTTTACCGGCCAGGCCGGCTCACGCTTTATCAGCCCGACCCTCGCCTTTATCATCCTGGCCGCCATGGTCGGTATCGTTGTGATGATCGGCGTGGTTCTCTACCGCGAAGCCCAGGAGCGCCTGGCAACAACCCAGGAGCAGAACGAGCAGAACCAGAACGCGATCCTGCGACTGCTGGACGAACTGGCTGACCTGGCCGATGGTGACCTGACTACTGAGGCCACGGTAACCGAAGACTTCACCGGTGCCATCGCCGACTCCATCAACTACGCGATCGACCAGATGCGCGGACTGGTACAGGCAATTCGTGGTACCGCGGTACGGGTAGCATCAGCGGCCCAGGAAACCCAGGCCACGGCCATGCACCTGGCGGATGCTTCCGAGCACCAGGCCCAGGAAATTGCCGGCGCTTCCGCCGCGGTTAACGAGATGGCGGTGTCCATCGACCAGGTATCCTCGAATGCTGCCGAATCCTCTGCCGTTGCGGAGCGGTCGGTTGCGATCGCGAAGAAAGGCGCGGAAGTGGTACAGAACACCATCCGCGGCATGGACAACATCCGTGAACAAATCCAGGAAACCTCCAAACGGATCAAGCGTCTGGGTGAGTCTTCCCAGGAAATCGGTGACATCGTATCCCTGATCAACGACATCGCCGACCAGACCAACATCCTGTCCCTGAACGCCGCAATCCAGGCCTCCATGGCCGGTGACGCGGGCCGGGGCTTCGCGGTCGTTGCGGACGAAGTTCAGCGACTGGCGGAACGTTCCTCCGCGGCAACCAAGCAGATTGAGGCGCTGGTCAAGACGATCCAGTCGGATACCAACGAAGCGGTTATCTCCATGGAACACACCACCGCCGAGGTGGTCCGTGGCGCCCGTCTGGCCCAGGACGCGGGTATCGCCCTCGAGGAAATCGAGAACGTATCCATGTCTCTGGCGGAGCTGATCCAGAACATCTCCAACGCTGCGCGTCAGCAGTCGTCTTCTGCGGCTCACATTTCCAACACCATGAACGTCATCCAGGAAATCACCTCGCAGACCTCCTCCGGTACCAATGCGACTGCCAAGTCCATCGGTAATCTGGCAGAGATGGCGTCTGAACTGCGGTCCTCTGTTGCGGGCTTCACACTGCCCGAGGAAGAGTCGGCTGATCAGGAAGAAGAGGAAGACAGCGACGTTCCGGTGGTGAGCTGATTATCGCTGTGAGGCTGCTGACAGTTTATGGCTGAAACACGCAACCATCTGTCACCTGCCGACGGCATCTGGTCACTGCGCCGGCTTCCGGATATGGACGAGGCGCAGTTCAACCAGTGGCAGACGCTGCTTGAGCACCGCACCGGCATAACGCTGCCTTCCGGACGCAAGTCGTTTCTCGAAACCAATCTCGGGATTCGCATGCGGGAAATAGGATGCAGCAGCTACCAGGCCTACTACGAGCAGATCGTATCCGGCCCGGATGCCATTATGGAATGGTCCACTCTGGTGGACCGCCTGACGGTACAGGAAACCCGGTTTTTCCGGGATCCGGATGCCTTTCAGCTGGTGTCTGACTATGTACTTACCCGGCCTCGCGAAGCGCTGAAAAAGCGCCCTCTGGAGGCCTGGAGTGTGGGTTGCTCCACTGGCGAGGAACCCTACACATTGGCGATGCTGCTGAACGAGTGCATGGAAGGGCTGTCTTTACAGCCACTGTATGGGGTGACCGGCTCCGATATCAGCAAACCCGCCATCAACAAGGCCCAGTCCGGCCTGTTCAGTGCGCGTAAGCTGATAGGAATGGACGAGGCCATGAAGGCCAGGTACTTCCGGCCGGCAGAGCGGAACAACGTTGAAATTGTAAAAAGCATCCGGGAGCGGGTGTGTTTCACAAGGCTGAATGTGCTGGACCTGAAGCATGCCCCCATGCACGGAATGAACATTATCTTCTGCCAGAATCTGCTGATTTATTTCCGGCGCTGGCGCCGGCGGGAAATCGTAAAACGGCTTGCAGAGCGGCTGGCGCCCGGGGGGTTGCTGGTCCTGGGCCAGGGAGAACTGACCGACTGGCAGCCCCCTGGCTTACAGAGGGTACCCTCGGAACATGTGCTGGCGTGGATCAAACGCCAGACTGACGAAGAATAACCGGAGTGGTTATGGGCAATCACCATGACAGCATCGCCCTGGACTGGGTTCGGGGCGAAATACAGGACACGCTGACCCAGGGTCAGCAGGCACTGGAAGCGTATGTCGAGAATCGTGACGACACCGCGCGCCTGCGCTTCTGCCTGAACTATCTCCACCAGGTTCACGGTACCCTGCAGATGGTTGAGCTTTATGGCGCAGCCCTGCTGACCGAGGAAATGGAGAAGCTCACCCAGGCAGTCCTGAACGAAACCGTCGCCAGTGTGGACGACGCTGTGGAAGTATTGATGCAGGCCATCCTGCAGCTTCCCCAGTACCTGGAACATCTGGCCAGCAGCAAGGATGATTTTCCGATGGTGCTGCTGCCATTGCTGAACGATCTCCGGGCTGCGCGGGGCGAATCGCTGCTGTCTGACACGTCGCTGTTCAAGCCCGACCTGACGCCTTCCAAAGTTGCAGCGGCAACCAACGTGTCCCAGCGACTGCAGGACCCAAAAGTTCTAGGCCATATCCGCAAACTTCGCCAGATGTATCAGTTCGCCCTGGCCGGGGTTATTCGCGAGGCGGATCTGGATGCCCATTTCGAGTACATGCAGAAAGTTATCCAGCGGCTGATCCGGCTTTGCCAGAAAACCCCCCGCGGGCAGCTCTGGAAAGCAGCCGGCGCCTTTGTGGAAACACTTCAGGAACACGTTAATCCGGTCAACACCGCCGTCAAGTCACTGCTCCGGGAACTCGATGCGGAAGTACGTCGGCTGACTGACGAGCATGTGGATATCCTGCAACAGCCGGTACCGGAAGCGCTGCTCAAACACCTGCTCTATTACGTCGCCCGTGCCCGCGATCTGGATACACCACTGGTACAGGAGTTACGCAACGACTATCGCCTGGAACAGGCCCTGCCCTCCGATGACGACGTAGACGCCGCCAAAAATAGAGTATCCGGTCCCGGTCGCGATGCTATCCACTCTGTGGTCAGCGCTCTGAACGAGGAGTTGGCCAAGCTGAAGGACCAGCTGGATCTGTTCGTCCGCTCCGAACTGCGCCAGAACGACGAACTGGAAGAATTACTGCCCGGCCTCCGCCAGGTGGCCAATACCCTCGCGGTACTGGGCCTGGGCATACCCCGAAAAGTTATCACCGAACAGATCGAGCTGGTGGAGAAGCTCTCCGCCCAGGCCGAGGCGGTGGATGACGGTACCCTGATGGATATCGCAGGCGCCCTGCTCTATGTCGAAGCCAGCCTTGCCGGCCTTGACAGCGACAGGCACTCCGAGAGCCAGTCCTCTGACGAGGATCAGCAGGGGATCAGCATGGGCTCACGGGAACTGAGCGAAGCCAGTGGCGCCCTATTGAGGGAGTCACGCAATACCCTTGAGCAGGTCAAGACCGCCATCGTCAATTTCATTGCCTCTCAGTGGGAAACCGGCGAAATCGAGCATGTGCCCGGACTGCTGCACAGCATTCGCGGCGGCCTGAGCCTGATACCCCTGGACCGTGTCGCCGATATGCTGGCCTCTGCCGAGCGCTACGTCACCGATGTGCTGCTGGGCGGCAAACAGGTTCCCGACTGGAAGCAGCTGGACACCCTGGCGGATGCCATCACCAGCATCGAGTACTATCTGGAACGCCTGGCAGAGGGCATAGAAGACAACGAGAGCGTCCTGCGTGTGGCCGAGTCCAGCCTTGATTCTCTCGGGTTCCCGGTTGGCAGGGAACCTACCTGGCAGCATCCGTCAGAGGAAGAAGTACCTCTGGTTGACACTGAAATCTCCGCAGAGGCGGATGCCGAAGACGCCAAAGGCTCGGACCAGGAGCTTCTGGATGACGAAATACTCGGCATCTTTATTGAAGAGGCTGAGGAGGTTCTGGAAACCATCAACGAGTTCTACCCCCGTCTGCGCCAGAACCACGACGATCGCGAAGCATTGACCGAAGTTCGCCGTGCGTTCCATACCCTCAAGGGCAGCGGACGACTCGTGGGCGCCACCAGTATTGGCGAACTGGCCTGGTCAGTGGAGAACCTGCTCAATCGGGTCATAGACCAGACGCTCAGGCCCAATGACGAGATGTTCAGCCTGATTGACGACGTCAACAGTCGAATCCCGGCGCTGATCAAGGACTTCCGTAGTGGCCAGTCTGACGGTGATGTGGCAGAGCTTATCGAGCGCGCCGAAGCCATGTCCACCACCCGCAAGACCGAAACTGACAGCACAACGGCCGAGCCGGCGCCAGAGTCTGAAAAAACCGGCCCGGAAGAGGAAGCAGCACCGGAAGTCCCCACTGTCGAAGAACCGCCTGTTGCAGAAGATAGCGATGAAGATGACCTCATCGACGACGAAATTCTCGAAATTTTCATCGAGGAAGCGGGCGAAGTTCTGGATACCATCCGTGAATACCTCCCCATGCTGCTTCGCCAGCATGATGATCGCACAGCGCTGTCTGAAGTCCGGCGCGCATTCCACACCCTGAAGGGTAGTGGCCGCATGGTAGGTGCCCTGGTTGTGGGCGAGCTCGCCTGGTCTGTTGAAAACATGCTGAACCGGGTAATCGACGGCAGCATTTTCATGAACGATGACATCGCCGGCTTGCTGGAAGAGGTTACCTCCATTCTTCCCGAGCTGGTCGAGGACTTCGAGAAGCGTCGCGCTTCATCCCGCGATACCTCGGTACTGGAAGCCCGCGCCAAGGCCCTTGCCAATGGTGAAATACCGGATGCCAGCACCATGCCGCCATCGGAAACGGCGGCAACCTCTGCTGAGGAGCATGCCTCTGACGCCCTCCAGACGGAAGATGACGAAGACACCGTGGTAGACCCGGTACTGCTGGACATCTTCGAGAGTGAGACCGAGACCCACCTGCAAACCCTGCAGGATTTCATCTACGCGGCCGGTGACAAGGCCAGTGTTGCCTATACGGATGATCTCTCCCGTGCCCTCCATACCCTGAAAGGCAGCGCCCACACAGCCGGCATTGGCCCGATAGCTGCTGTGATTACGCCACTGGAACGGTTCGTCAAGGAAGCCCGCGCCCAGAACAAACGCGCGGACCAGGAGGTTGTCGGCCTGATCGAAGACGCCTGCAACTTCCTGACCCAGGGGCTGAGCCAGATCCGGGAGAACCCCCAGGGAGATCTTCCCGGCACGGATACCTTCCTGGAAAAACTGGAGCAGGTCAGCAATGCCACACTGCGAAGCGCCCGTTCCCATGACGATGAAACGGAAGATAGTAGTCGGCCGCAGCTGGTTAAGCTGTTCCTCAATGAAGGCCTGGATATCCTGTTGGATGCAGACCGGATCCTGGATGAGTGGGCAGAAAACCCCGAGCAGACCTCTGCACTGAATACCCTCCGCACAGAGCTGCAGCAGTTGACGGACGGCGCGCAACAGGCTGACCTGACCGACGTCGCTGAACTCTCCGGTGCACTGACATACGTCTACGAGCGCGCTGCAACGCCGGGATTCCAGCCGGATCCGTTGTTCTTCGACACCATCCGCGCCGGCCATGAACACCTGATCAACATGATGGATCAGGTGGCCGCAGGGCTTGCTACGGAAAGCGGTGACGAACTGATTGCCAGCCTGAACGCACTCGCCTCGGATGTGTCCGGGGAGGCAGCGGACGAGGCGCCGGATGCCTTTGAACAGGAATTCACTGAAGATCTTGAGGAGATTGACCGCAGCTTTGATCTGGACGCCGAGGAACCGTCGGAAGACATCGATGAAAGGCCCCCGCTGGCCGAAACCGATGATGATATGGATCAGGAACTGGCCGAGATCTTCCTTGAGGAAGCCCGTGACCTGATCGACAGTACCGCCGATGCCCTGCACAGCTGGAGTGACAATACCGGCAACCTTGACCTGCTGCGTCTGCTGCAACGGGACCTGCACACCCTGAAAGGTGGCGCTCGCCTTGCCGACATCCCGCCCATTGGGGACCTTTCACACGAACTCGAGAACCTCTTCGAAGGTCTGACCGAGCAGCGGCTGGCCGTTACCGGCGAACTGTCTGACCTGCTGTTCCGCTGTCACGACCGCCTGGCGGGAATGGTGGACGCGCTGGAGCAGAACGAGCAACTGCGACCGGCACCTGATCTCATCAGTGAAATCCACGCCTACATGGACGGCGCCACCGGCTCCCGTCCGGTCACGGACGTGAATCACGATGATGGCGGGTCCGAAGAGGACATAGAAATTCCATTGGCGGACCTGGATGAAGGCGATACGGAGACATCAGCGGAAACGCCGGACGAAGCTCCCGAAGAAGAACACGCCACCGACCTCTCCCATCTCGACCCGGAGCTTGTTGGCATCTTCCTGGAAGAAGCCTATGACCTGATCAACTCCACTGGCAGTGCCTTGCATACCTGGAGTGAAGACACCTCCAACCGCGAAGTGGCTGCGGAGCTGCAGCGTGATGTGCACACACTCAAGGGTGGCGCCCGCATGGCCGGGGTCGATGCCATTGGCGACCTCACCCATGTACTGGAAGACCTTTTCGAGAAAGTGGCAGAGGGCCAGCTAAACGCCAGCGATGAAATGATCGACCTGCTGTTCGCCTGTCACGACCGTCTGGCGCAGATGGTCGAGCAGGTTGCCACCCAGAAGCCCTGCCCGCCGGCAACCGACTTGGTCGCACGGGTTGAGGCGATCCTCTCTGGCAGACTGCAGCCTTCCGCAGCGCCTGAAGAGCCGGCGGAAGAACCGGAAGCACCAGCAGATGTTTCCGACAAAGCAGACGAACAGCCAACCTCCGTCGCGCAGGCCATCCCGGAGGCATCTGACGACGATCTGGTAGGCATCTTCCTTGATGAAGGTCTCGAGATTCACGAGGCCATTGGTGAATGTCTGGCCCAGTGGCGTGACGACCCGGAAGAACTCGCAGGAGTGACCCAGCTTCAGCAGGAACTGCACACCCTCAAGGGCGGTGCACGTCTGTCCGATGTTGACCCCATTGCCGACCTGGCAGAGGCCTGGTCTGATGCACTGGACCCGCTGATTGCCGGTTCCAGCAACCAGTCGATTCTGCTGGAACTCAGCGAAAAAGCCCACAGCACCCTGCAGAGCATGCTCTCGAGCCTGGAAGAGGGCAGCAAGCCAGAAGCTGACAGGATACTCATTGAAGCATTGAAAGATGCCCACAAAACGTCCGGTGACGACCTTTCCGAACCGGCGGAAGCTTCCGCCGAGGAAGACGCCGTTGATGCCGAAGTGCTGGAAATCTTCCTGGAAGAGGCCGGTGAGATCCTTGACCAGCTGGAGCAGCTGCTGGACGACTGGCGCAAAGACCCGGCCAACCACCACTTCAACCAGGAAGCCCAGCGGGCACTGCACACTCTGAAAGGTGGTGCCCGGCTGTCGCAGCTGTCCGAGTTGGGAGACAAGGCTCATGCCCTGGAAACAAGGCTGATCGATCTGGGTGGTAACACCCCGGGCGACGAAGCCTGGCAGGCCATCACCGAAGATCACGATGCCATCGTGGCGCTGGTCTCCAGAATACGTGACCGCTTCGAAAACACCGGTGCAGCCCCGGAACCTGCAAAACCAGCGGTAGAAACACCGGTTGCACCAACAGCGCCCGAGCCGACAGCAGCGAAGCCTGCCCAGCCAGAGAAACCGGTGGCGCCAGCGCCCAAGCCCAATAAGACACCTTCCAAGGCGCCTGCGAAAGCGGCGGCTGCCCAGCGTGCGCCCCAGGAAACCATCCGGGTATCCGCGCCGTTGCTGGACGAGCTGGTCAACCTGGCCGGTGAAACCAGTATTACCCGTGGTCGCCTGGAGCAGCAGACCAGCGACTTCAGCCACAACCTGGATGAAATGGCCGCCACCATCGAGCGTCTGCGTGAACAGCTGCGCCGGATGGAAATCGAGACCGAAACCCAGATCCTGTTCCGCGCGGAGAAGGAACACGGCCCGGATTACGGCGACGACTTCGACCCGCTTGAGATGGACCGCTATTCCGCCATCCAGCAGCTCTCGCGGGCACTCACGGAATCATCCTCCGACCTTGCAGACCTGCGGGAAACCCTGTCTGACCGGGTGCGCGACACCGAGACCCTGCTGGTACAACAGTCACGGATTAACACGGAACTCCAGGAAGGTCTGATGAAGACCCGGATGATTCCGTTTGCCTCCATGGTGCCCAGATTGCGCCGTATCGTTCGCCAGATCAGTGGCGAGCTGAGCAAGAAGGTCGAATTTGATGTCCGCAACCCGGAAGGGGAAATGGACCGCAACATCCTTGAACGCATGATCGCGCCGCTGGAACACATGCTGCGTAATGCGCTCGATCACGGTATCGAGACGCCGGCAGACCGTAAAAAGGCCGGTAAGCCGGAAACCGGTGAGGTTACCCTGTCGCTGACCCGTGAAGGTGGCGATGTGGTACTGCGGATGATTGATGACGGCGCCGGCATTCCTGCCCAGGTCATTCGCGACAAGGCGATCCGCCAGGGCATGATGTCCGCGGACGAAGACCTGAGCGAGCGGGAAATCCTGCAGTTCATCCTGCAACCGGGCTTCTCCACCGCCCAGCAGGTCACCCAGATTTCCGGCCGCGGTGTGGGCATGGACGTGGTTGCCAGCGAGATCAAGCAGCTCGGCGGCAGCCTGGACATCGATTCCACTGTCGGCAAGGGCACGGTCTTCACGGTTCGCCTGCCGTTCACGGTCTCCGTCAACCGGGCACTGATGGTGTCCACGGGTGAGGATTTCTACGCCATCCCACTGAACACCATCGAAGGTATCGTGCGTGTCAGCACCTACGAGCTTGAGGAATACTACAAGCCCGAAGCGCCCCTGTACGAATACGCCGGCCAGCAATACCGCCTGCAGTATCTGGGCAGCCTGCTGAACAGCGACCACCATCCCAAGCTCCAGGGCCAGGCCCTGCCACTGCCGGTTATCCTGGTGCGCGGTGCCGAACAGCCCATGGCCCTGCAGGTAGATAGCCTGATGGGTAGCCGCGAAATCGTGGTCAAGTCTCTTGGCCCGCAGTTCAGTACGGTACGGGGTGTTTCAGGTGCCACCATACTGGGTGACGGTAACGTGGTGGTGATCCTTGATCTGCCGGCGATGATCCGTTCCGACATCCTTTCCGAGCGCCAGCGCATTGCCAACCTGGAAAAAGCGAAAGAGGCCTCACGCCGTCAGGAGCAGTCTACCGTGGTTATGGTGGTGGACGATTCGGTTACCGTACGCAAGGTAACGTCGCGCCTGCTGGAACGAAACAACATGGAAGTCATCACCGCCAAAGACGGACTGGACGCAGTGGCCCAACTCCAGGATCACAAGCCGGACATCATCCTGCTGGATATCGAGATGCCCCGTATGGATGGCTTCGAAGTGGCCAGTTTTGTGCGCCACGATGAAAATCTCAAAGACACACCGATCTGCATGATCACTTCCCGTACCGGTGAGAAACACCGGGAACGGGCTCTGGCCATCGGCGTCAATGAATACCTCGGCAAGCCTTTCCAGGAGACCGAGCTGCTTGAAACCATCACGCGGCTGACCGGGAATCAGTGATGACCGGCCAGCCAGGACGGCCAACGGTCGGTATCGTCTCGGACATTGTCCTGCAGCGCCACCGGCTGCAGGAAGCGGCGTCCAGGTTCGGCCTGGATGTCTGTTTTTCCGGCGACCCGGATCGACTCCAGGGTTATCCTGAGTTTCCGGAAGCCAGTCTGTGGCTGATTACCCTCGAAGACGAAGCAGATCATCCGGTCCTGTTCGATCATCTGCTGGAGAATACCGAAGCACCCGTCCTGTTTGGACTGGACGCGGCCCCGAAGCCAGGCACCACAGAGTACTTTCGCTGGGAACGCCGACTGCTCGACAAACTGGAGCAGTGTCTCGGACATCTTGAGAAGCTGGATTCCGCAGCCTCGATCGAAGAACTGGCCAACGAGCAGCCGCGGACAACAACCGCCCCCAAGCTTCCCCAATGGATCCCCCCGGCATCCGCGGACCTGCCCGCCGAAGAGATCTGGATTCTGGGGGCTTCGCTCGGTGGTCCCGCGGCAGTGAAAACCTTTCTAGACAACCTGCCACCCGGATTGCCGGTGGGCTTTGTCTATGCCCAGCATATCGACAACAACTTTACCGAAGTGCTCACCCGTGTGCTTGGACGCCACGCCCACTACCAGCTGAAACCGGCGGAAAACGGGTATCGGATTCATAACGGTGACGTTATCCTGATGCCAGTCGAGCACGAGTGGGCCCTGGACGACAGCGGCGCACTGCAGCAGAGGGATACTCCCTGGCCCGGCCCCTATGGCCCGTCCATTGATCAGGTACTGCTGAATATTGCTGACCATTATGGCGCCAGATGCCATGCCATCATTTTTTCCGGTATGGGCAACGACGGCGCCATTGCCGCGCCACTACTGAAGGCCTATGGTAGCCGCATCTGGGTACAGGAAAGCAGCAGTTGCGGAAACAGTTCCATGCCTGATTCCGTGGCGGCTACCGGTTGTTCCGTTTTCTGTGGCACGCCGGAGCAGCTGGCCCGAGAACTCGTCAAAACGATTGAAGAATCCTGCCTGCTCAAAGGCCGGCAGAAACGGGATTCCGCCTGAGGAAATGAGTAATGAGCGACAACAGCCAAACCCTGCCCTGCGTTATGATTCCCATGAGCGGCAAACAATTGCTGTTACCCAACGTCTCGATAGCGGAAGTGGTGGATTTTGCCAGCTCCGACCCGGCTGCCAACAGCCCGGAATGGCTGGTGGGGGAACTGGATTGGCGCGGCCTCAATCTGCCAGTCATCTCCTATGACGCCGCCAATGGCGGCAAGCTGACGGTTCCCGGCGGGAACCGTGGCCGCATTGTGGTGCTGAACACCATTGGCGACCATCACAACACCGTACCCTTTATGGCCCTGGTCACCCAGGGTATTCCCAGCCAGACCCGTCTGACTGAAGATCAGGTGAAAAAAATCGACGGCGAGACCGGCCCCGCCGATCTTATGGTAGTGGAAGTCGAGGGCGAGACCGCCATCATCCCCGACCTTGGCTACCTGGAGTCCCTAGCTGTGGAAGCATCCCGCTAGCCGAACCATCACCCCTTTACCCACTGCAGACGTGGCACTGTTTTTTGCTAATGTTATAATGTTGCAAATTTCGCAGGACAGTGCCCATGTCACCCAGCGCTCTTCCCTATCGTCCCCATAACCACGAGGCCTGTGTTGCACAGGCGCTGGCCGATGCCAGAACCATCTGCCAGCAGCATAGCGCCCGCCTGACGCCGACCCGTGAACGGGTACTGGAGCTGATCTGGCAGTCCCACAAGCCTCTCGGGGCCTACGACGTGCTGGCGGTACTGGCAGAGGACGGTCACAACGCGGCGCCACCCACGGTCTATCGTGCTCTCGACTTCCTCCAGCAACACGGCCTGGTACACCGGATTGCATCGCTGAATGCGTTTATCGGTTGCACTCATGCGGGTGAGGCTCACAACGGGATGTTCCTGATCTGTCGTGCCTGCCACAATGTGCTGGAACTGACAGCCCCTGGTGTATCCAGTGCCGTAAGCCGGGCGGCGGCTGCAGAATCCTTTCAGCCCGACGACGTGACCATTGAGGTGGCTGGCTACTGCCCCCGCTGTGTATCGGAACCTGCCCATGACGGATGAAGCCCTGGTAGAACTGAAACAGTTAACCGTCAGCTTTGATGACCGGACAGTGGTTGATCACGTGGATCTGCGTGTACGGCGGGGCGATATCATCACCATTATCGGCCCCAATGGGGCGGGCAAGACCACACTGATCAAAGCCGTGCTCGGTATCCAACCCGTCTCCGGAGGGTCCCTGACCATGGCGCCGGGACTGACCATTGGTTACGTTCCTCAACACCTGACCCTGGAGACCACGCTACCGATCAGTGTGCGACGCTTCATGCTGCTCAGCGGACGCCCACAACAGGAGTGCCTGACCGCGCTGGCGCAGACCGGGGTGGAGCACCTGTTCAATGCCTCGGTCCATCACCTGTCCGGTGGCGAAAAGCAGCGGCTGCTACTGGCCCGTGCACTGGCCCGCAGGCCGGACCTGCTGGTGCTGGATGAACCCGCCCAGGGTGTGGATATCAATGGTCAGGCAGCCCTCTACGACCTGATCCGGAGCCTGCGGGACGAGCTCAACTGCGGAGTGATCATGATCTCCCACGACCTGCACCTGGTAATGGCCGCCACCGACAAGGTGATCTGCCTGAACCAGCACGTCTGTTGCAGTGGTTACCCCGAGGATATTTCCCACGACCCTGCCTTCATTGAAACCTTCGGCCAACCGGTGGCAGAAAGCCTGGCGGTGTACCATCACCGACACAACCACAGCCACGACCTGCATGGCGATGTGGTTTCCGACGATCACAATGATGGCCAAGCGGAGTGCTCCCATGCCTCTCATTGATGCCGTGCTCGGTGACTTTTTCTGGCGTGCACTTATTGGCGGCCTGGGCGTGGCCCTGGTGGCAGGTCCTCTGGGCTGTTTCGTGGTGTGGCGTCGCATGGCCTACTTCGGCGATACACTGGCACACTCGGCGCTGCTGGGTATTGCACTGAGCTTTCTGATCAGCGTGCCCATCAATCTGGGTGTCATCATCACCTGCGTGGTACTGGCAATTGCCCTGGTTCTGTTTTCCCGCAGCAAGACCCTGGCCACCGACACCCTGCTGGGTATCCTGGCCCACAGTGCGCTTGCCATCGGCCTGGTGACCCTGAGTTTCATGCCCGATATCCGGGTGGACCTGACGGGCCTGCTGTTTGGCGACCTCCTGGCGATGAGTCGTCAGGACCTGCTCTGGATCTATGGCGGTGCCATACTGATTCTGGGACTGCTGACGGTATTGTGGCGCGGACTGCTGATGAGCACTATCCACGAAGAGCTGGCGAGGGTTGAGGGCATTCCCGTAGAGCGCCTGCGGCTTGCGCTGATGCTGATGTTTTCGATAGTGATCGCTGTTGCCATGAAGATTGTCGGGGTGCTGCTGATTACCGCCCTGCTGATCATTCCCGCTGCCACTGCCAGGAGACTGGCTCACAACCCGGAACATATGGTGGGCCTGGCCATCGTGTTCGGTTTTATTGCCGTTGCCGGAGGGCTGTCTCTGTCCTGGCACCTCGACACACCGGCTGGCCCTTCCGTCGTTGTCACCGCCTTTTCCGCCTTTCTTCTGGTCTATGGCCTGGCTCGCCAGGTCCGGACCTGAAACAGGTTTGACGGGGTATAATTTACCCGAGTCATGGCTGTGCTCTGAAGTGTGGACTAAAGTATAGAGCAGGCAACCACCACGAACACTCGCCAACGGTTATGGATTAACCTATGGAAAGCCACGGGCTGACAGGAAAAGGACACATTCTGACCTTGCCACATCTGTGGGCGCCCCTGCTGATTCTGGCGGTTGGCCTGGTGGTGACCGGCTTCACGGCCAGCGCCCTGGAGGACCATTCCCGGAACCTTGCCGAGGAAGTCTATCGCCAGCAACACAACAAGCTCGTTGCGCGGCTGAGCGGCCATGATCAGATTCCTCCCACCTATATCGACCGGGTGGTGCCTGACCGCACGGTAAAAGACTCGGCTTCTGTTGGGCTCTGGCTGGCAACAGTATTCAAAGGTGTAGTGCCAGGTACAATCAACCTTCGTGTTGATACCCTTGAGCGACACACCAAGATTCCTCTGTATCAGACCACTCACACAGCAAATCCGGACCCTTCAAGATCCCTGCGTTCGGAAGTTGCCATTGGCGAACATCGATGGCTGCTGACCACGTCGCCCGACACCCGGTTCCTGGAACGGCCAGCCAACCAGTCATTGCGATTCGCTCTGCTGGCAGGACTGTCAATGACACTGCTGGCCGCTATGATCGTCACCCTGATGTGCCTGCGTATCCGGCGCTGGCAAATCCGCTACCGCACGGCTGAAAGGGCGCGCGAGGAGTACGTAAGGCAACTGGACAACATGCAGGTGGAGAAATCGATTCTGCGGCAGGCACTGAATGACAGTGAGCAGCGCAGCCGTGATCTGGTGGCGCTGTCCGGGGCGACCATCTGCGAACTGGATGAGGAGGCCACCACGGGATACATCTCTCCCCAGGTGGCCGACCTGCTGCAAAAGGCACCGGCTGACCTCACCGGGGTGCCCTTTGAGCAATTGATTGATCCGGCATGTGTGGACAACTTCCAGAGGACACTTCAGGCGGCTCGGCAGGAGCGGCAAATACAGCGCATCGACCTGAAACTGCTGGACGCCGACAGCAACAAGGTGTCCGTCACGCTGCGGGCCCTGGCACTGCAGGACACGCTACGCGGCTTCAGCGGGTACCGGCTCAGCCTTCAACCCAACGGCCCCGCGTCCTGACTCAGGGTCTTATGGGGGCCATCACACAGTATACTGCCCACGTTGTCGCCTGCTATTTCAGGTGCAGGCTGACGTTGGGAGGGACTTCACCAGACACGCTACAAGCACGTCCCTGTGCGCTTGACTTCGGCCATCCATGGCCGAAGACAGTCTGGTGAAGTCCCTCCCAACGCCAGCTCGGAAACCCGTGCAAGCCGCTACTCGCGAATGATAAGGCTATCTGCAAGCTGCGGGCATCGGTGCGGGGCACCTGTGCCAAACCGTGGAGCGCCAGGGATGGCGCGATCGAGCCCTACAGGGATGTATTTACGGGCGTGTTTGGAACAGGTGCCCCGCACCGATGCCTACCCGAGTTATCAGCGCTTCCCGTCCAAAGGCCGCAACACGTCTTTCAGGCGGCCGGACTCCACCAGTTCCATGAACTCGTCGCCCAGGCGATCGCTCTCGGCAATGGCCTTGCGCCAGGAACGCTCGCGGCCGGCATCGTCGCCCAGATAGCGCTCGAAATCCTTGCGGTCCGGGAGTTTTCTGTCTGGAAGCGACTCCAGGTATTCCTGCGACGGTGACACCAGTAGTACATCCTGCAATCGGGTGGCGTCGCCACGGCGCCATGGCAGGGTTTTGTCGAACCAGCCGGGAACCACCTTGTCAGTGAAGTGGGGATAGAGAATCACCCCGGACTGCTTGTAGGGCAGGTCAAGGTGATAATCCAGCAGGCCGCCGTCGCGGTAGAGGCCATCCGGTGCGCCGGGGATATTGCGGACGCCGGACATCACCATGGGAATGGATGCGGACGCCAGCAGGGCCGGCATCAGGTTATCCCGGCTCAGGGGTACTTCGTGGCTGGGAAAGTCCACCAGCCTGGCCAGGGGCGCCTTTACCCGCGCGTCGTGGATAATGCCGCGCTCCATGAAGCGGCCCAGGTGGCGGCGGCTGACCATATTGGCGCTGATTGCATTCATCAGGCCGAGACTGAGGCGGCCTTTGGTGTCGTGCTCCAGCATGCCGCGGCTGCGCACGACAACAATGTTCAGGCGATACCAGGGATTATTGAGAATATGGTCTTCATGGCCGGCCAGCAGCTCCTCAAGGAACAGCATACTTTTGCGACTGATCTCCGCCATGCTCACGCCCTTGGCAAAGCGCTGAGCGGTATACAGGTCCGCCAGCCGGGCCAGCTGTGCCTTGGGGTCGTCCGTTGACGCTACCGCTGCAAATCGCCAACTGCCGATGGAGGAACCAATCAGCGAGCGCACCTGGGGAACCCTGGGCAGAAATTCCCCGAAGATGGCCTTGTCCAGGCCGGAAATCCCCAGCGCCTTGGGACCGCCGGCTGCACCGGGTACCACATGCACATCCGCAGCGGTAAACGGTTGTTCCTGCAACCGTTTCAAGGCACGGCTGCCGGCACGGATGGTAAGCGCGGGAGGACGTGTGTGGACCGCGGTCATAAAGGCTCCTTACTCAGGCCCGGCAAGTTTATCGAACTGACGGCGGAGCAGCCATAGCAGCGTTCGCATTCATTCACCGGAAGATTGAAAACCGGCTTCCTTACCCGGCAGGGCGTGCTAGACTTCCGAAAAGCCTTATTCGGGCGGGAAGCCCGTTCCCATCATGAACCGCGGGAGTATGCTTTGAATCCTCTTGCCGCAACAAACAGCCTGGCCACCAACCCCACCCTTGCGGTACTTGGCTTCAAACGCCAGATTGTTTACCACCTCCACTTCTGGGCGTTTGTGGCAGTTGCGCCTCTGGTGATGGTGCAGTGGCGACAGGACAACCTGTTGCTGGCTTGGCTGCTGGTACTTTTCTGCCTGAACGCGGTTGCGGTGATCGCATTTCTGCGGTTTCGCAGTCGCTATTTCCTGCAGGGCCGACTGTTCCCCATACTTGCGGTAGTGTGCGCCGTCTACTCGACCACCATTAACGGTCATGCAGGACTCTACTGGGCCTATCCCGCTGCTGCGGCGCTGTTTTTTCTTCTGCCACTCAGGGAAGCGACTCTCAGCAACATCGTGTTTGTAGTGAGTATGTCCGTGGTGTCCTTTATGCGATTCCCGGAGGCGGATTTCTGGCGTATCACCTTTTCCCTCGGGCTGACCTGCCTGTTTGTGATGATTTTTGCCTGGTTGGTTGGAAGACTGCAGGCAGAGCTCACCCGGCTGGCCACTACCGATCCTCTCACGGGCTGCCTTAACCGTTCACAGCTGGCCGATGTCCTCAATGCCCAGATCGAGATGCGCGAGCGTTACGAGCGGGTTTCAAGCCTGATATTGCTGGACCTGGACTACTTCAAGACCATCAACGATCAGTGGGGACACCTCGCCGGCGACAGGGTCCTGCAGGAACTGTCGTCAAGATTGCGCAAACGACTGAGGGAAAACGACCGTCTGTTCCGGATTGGCGGTGAGGAATTCATGCTGGTGCTGCCGGAAACACGCCAGAAAGATGCTGACACCGTAGCCAGGGAGCTGCTCAGAACCATCAGCGCGCGTCCCTTTGTGGAAAGTATCCAGATCACCGCCAGCGCCAGCGTGGCGGAAGTTGGCAAGGGCGAAACCTGGTCGGTGTGGCTCAACCGGGCAGACCAGGCCCTCTATGAAGCGAAAGCGCGGGGCCGGAATCAGGTAGCCAGTGCGCCCAGGCGCCAGGAAGATCTGCCGCCGGAAGATACCGACACCCTGGTCACCGACGCCTGACCTACTTTGTTCGCTGGCAAAAATCCCGCCAGGCCCGGTAAACCTCTCCAGCACTCTCGAAATGCGGATAGTGGCCAACATTCCTCAGGCTGACAACATCGGCTTCCGGTATCAGCTCACGATAACGCCTCGCCATTGCAGCCCCGGAAACCGGGTCGGCCACACCGGAGATCAGCCGCATCGGCTGTCTGGCATTCTGTAGCGCACCCACCCAGCGATTGCGGTGACAACGGCGCTCCTCCATGAAATGAATCAATTTGTGAAGGATGCCGCGACCGTTGTTGTAGGTCAGCAGATACCAGAAGTCATCCATATCTTTCTGTTCGGGTACATTGGCGGCACCAAAAAGACGCTGGAAATTGCGCTCAAAAGTCCGGCGGGTCAGCCCCCGGCTGATCAGACCTCCCAGCGGACTGCGCAGCAGTTTCTGGATCAGCAGTGGGTTGTGAACCTCCGGGAAAAGCGCCCCGTTCAGAAAAGCAACGCGGGTGATGGTAAACGGCAACAGACCTTCCTGATCGCGAGCCAGTAGCTCCTGAGCGACACTGGAACCGTAATCGTGAGCGAACAGGCTGACACTGCGCAGCCCGAGGCCAGCGATCCAGCCCTCAAACATGTCGGCCTGGTCTTCAATGCTGTAATCGTAAAGTGCCGGTTTATCCGAAAAGCCGAACCCCAGCATGTCCAGGGCGAAAACCGCATGATGCTGTGCCAACATTGGCCACAGCCGGTTCCAGTCCCAACTCGCTGTAGGAAAGCCATGGAGCAACACAACGGCATCGCCATGGCCGGCCATACGGCTGAAGATGGCATGTCCCCCATAGGAGAACCATTTGCCCTCCTGCTGCCACCCTTCAAGAGTTCCTTTCCCGGCATCATGGGCTATCAGGCCGTGCGTTCCTTGTATCACCTGTTCCATTCCGGTTTCCTGAAACCTGCGTGAAACTGAAACTCTAAATCAAACCAACCGTCGCTGCCATATCTGGCCTGACAATTTGCGAACGGGGTCGATCAGGGTGGTCTTTTTGGTCTCAACAGCCGTAGATCTGGAGGACATGGACAAATTCCCTTAAGCTTTCGCCTTTGAACCGACGACCGACACCGGAAGCCCTTATGACCAACAAGCTTGATGAGCTGGCCAGCCATTTCCAGCAGATTATCTCCGGCCTGGGTGAAGACCCGCGCCGAGAAGGCCTGCAGGACACCCCCATGCGGGCAGCCAAGGCCATGCAGTTTCTTACTCAGGGTTACAAGCAGAGCCTCGAGAACCTTGTCAACGACGCCGTTTTCGAGTCCGCCATGGATGAAATGGTGGTGGTTCAGGACATCGAGCTCTACAGCATGTGCGAGCACCACATGTTGCCTTTTATCGGGAAATGCCATATTGCCTACCTGCCTCAGGGCAAGGTGCTTGGTCTGTCCAAGTTTGCACGTATTGTCGACATGTATGCCCGCCGGTTGCAGATCCAGGAAAACCTGACCCGTGAGATTGCCGAAGCCATCGAGATGGTCACCGGCGCCAAGGGCGTTGCAGTGGTCATCGAGGCCCAGCACATGTGCATGATGATGCGGGGTGTGGAAAAGCAGAACTCCCGCATGAAAACCTCGATGATGCTGGGCCAGTTCCGGAAGTCCCAGGCCACACGGACCGAATTCCTGACGCTGATTCGGGATCGCTGAATAGCCATTGATGACCAGGAGGCCAGATGACTGCAGTAACCGGAAACCACCAGGCAACCGTGCGGATTAAAGATCTGCTGCTGCGAGCCTACATCGGCATCAAGGACGAAGAAATAAACAATCAGCAGGACGTATTGATCAATGTCCGGCTCACCTACGATGCCGCGGATGCCATCAACCAGAACGACATCCGCGCTGCACTGAACTACCGCACGATTACCAAACAGATCATCAGCCACGTGGACGGCAACCGTTTTACCCTGCTGGAGAGGCTCACCCACGAGGTTCTCAGCATCGTAATGGAGCACGAGGCCGTGAGCTGGGCGACAGTGGAAATCGACAAGCCCCATGCGTTACGCTACGCGGAGTCAGTGTCCGTCTGTCTTGAGGCGCACCGTGCCACCAGCAACCCGGTATAACCATGTCCCGAAACACTCCCGAACAGCTTCGTCGGATTCTTGAAACCGTCCACACCATTGCTCTTGTTGGCGCCAGCGACAAGCCCAACCGCCCCAGCCATGAAGTGATGGCCTATCTCCAGGGGCGTGGATACCGGGTAATACCGGTAAACCCGAGGCTGGCAGGTAAAACAATTCTCGGGGAAACGGTTTATCCCGATCTCGCTTCTGTTCCCTCACCCGTGGATATGGCAGATCTTTTCCTTGCGCCAGAGCGCACTGACCCGGTAATCGATGCCGCCCTCGACCGTGATATACCGGTCATCTGGATGCAGCTCGGCGTCATTAATGAAGAGGGGGCCCTTCGGGCAGAAGCCTCGGGAGCAACGGTTGTTATGGACAGATGCCCCAAACAGGAAATCCCCCGCCTGGGCGTACCGCCGGCACGACAAACAACCGCCTGACTCTTGCTGCCATCCGATGCCGCTGAGCCGGCATCTGTCCCGCGGACAGCATTTCTGCCATACTCGAACCAGACAATCATAAGACTGGCAGAGCCATGTGGTTCCGACGTAAAACCAGCAAACCCCTACCGCGAAAGCCGATCGCCCGCTCCCAGGCAGGGCTTTTCGACCCTGATGGCCATTCCGCCATTCAACGGGTTCGTCTGCCTGTGGATCTGATCACCCCTGGCATGCGTGTCATCAAGCTGGATCGCCCCTGGACTGAAGTTCCAGTGTTGTTCCAGGGCTTTACCATCCAGGACAGCACCCAGGCCCGCATCCTGCGCCAGTATTGCGAGTGGGTATTGGTGGAAGGTGAGGAAAAACTTCTGTCATCGGCGCTGGACAAGGTCTCCCTTCACAAAAAGCGTACGGCCAGTCCCATGCCTGAAATCCGTCCGCTGGCAGAAGAGATGCCGCGGGCCAGTGAGGCATGGAGCAAGACGCAGAACTTTGTAGAGCAGGTAATCCGCGACATCGAGCAGGGAAATGACCTGAACCTGCAGGCTGCCCGCCCTATCATTCGCGAGTGCGTTGAGAGCATCAAGGCCAACGCCAGCGCGATGTTCTGGATGAGCCGCATCAAGTCCCGGGATGCCTACACGGCCGAGCACTGTCTGCGGGTTGCCATATTCACCGTCGCATTTGCCCGCTTCCTGGGCATGCCGGACGAAGACCTGGAAATTGCCGGAATGTGTGGGCTGTTGCATGATCTGGGCAAACTGAAAGTGCCCCAGGAGATACTCAACAAGCCCGGTGCACTGAGCAGCGACGAATTCGCGATCATGCAGGAACACACCACCTTCGGCTATGAACTGTTAAGCGCGGATCCGAACCTTGATCCGATCATACGTGATGTTACCCGTCACCATCATGAACGAATGGATGGGCGTGGCTACCCAGAGCAATTGGAGGAATGGCAGATCAGTCGCTTTGCCCGGGTGGTATCGATTGTTGACGCCTTCGATGCCATGACCAGTGACCGTTGCTACCGGGACGGTATTCCCGCTTCCGACGCCATACGGGTACTGTACCGAAACCGTGGCCAGCAGTTCGATGCCGAGTTGGTGGAGGCGTTTATCAGGATGGTTGGCATCTATCCGCCCGGCACACTGGTTGAACTTACTACCGGCGAGGTAGCATTGATTGTTTCAGTCCATCCAGGCAAGAAGCTCAAACCCCGGGTAGAAATTCTTCTGGATGCCGAAAAAAACGCTGTCACACCGAGGACGATTGACCTGGCAAAGCCGGTTTTAGGGGAACAACCTGAAATCGTCCAGCCACTGCCCGACGGCGCTTACGGAATATCATTGCACGAACGGATTCAACAATTAATAACAGATCGTCGTGTTTATCCCTCATAATCGAGAGAATTCTGCCGATAGTCAGTTGGACCAATTCATCAACCGGAGCACTCTGTGGACAAACCTGCATCAGCGCCAACCCTGTTTGTGAGGGGCCTGCTGAACCCGGCGTTTCCAGCACTGATTTTCCTGATGTTCCTGGCGATTGCTCTGGGTCTGCAGTATGGCATTGAAAAGCAGGACCGCAGCCAGATCCATACCAACCTGAACAACAAGGCGGAATCCATGGCCAACCGCCTTGAGCGGGAGTTTATGGTTCACGCCGATGCCATCAGCCGCATGGCAAAACGGTTTGAAGCCGAACCGGAGATGCCCCGGGAAGTCTGGGAGCGGGATGCCCGCAACTATCTGTCCGATTTTGGCGTCTACCAGGCGGTTGAATGGATCGATCGCAATTTTATTGTTCGCTGGATTGAACCCTTCGAGGGCAACGAAGATGCCGTTGGTTATAACGTGGCTTTTTCTCCGGAACGGCAGGCATCCCTTGAGGAAGCCCAGACCACCGGCAATCTGGACATTTCCGGCGTTATAGACCTGAAACAGGGTGGCAGGGGCATAGTCATCTACGCCCCCATATTCAAAGGCGACGCCAACAATGGCTTTGTTGCCGGCGTATTCCAGATGGGAACCCTGGCAAGAGAACTGCTGACCAGCAACGCCCTGGAATCCTTCCGCATCAATATCGGTGAAGGTGGGGAATCAGCCTACGAGCTCAACAGCTCCACTGACACCGACCCGGAATTTTCCCACACCGTAGACATCGAGCTGCCAACCATCGACTGGACACTGACGGTTACCCCGTCTGTCTCGTGGGTGGAGGAACAGCAAAGCAGGTGGCCCTTTGTCACCTTCATTGTCATGCTCTTCATGGGTCTGCTAACCAGCCTCACCACCCTGCTGGTGCAACTGATCCTCAAGCGTAACCAGGCGTTGCTGAAAACCCGGCGGGAACTGGATGCGGAAATCAGCCAGCGCCAGGCAGTACAACAGGACCTGGCTCGCCTGGAAACCACCGATACCCTGACCGGACTGGCGAACCGTCGCTTTTTCATGGAAGACCTGGCCCATACCCTGAGTATCGCGGACCGCCAGATGCGACAGGCTGCCCTGGTCATGATTGACCTTGACCGTTTCCAGACCCTTAACGACTCCCTCGGTCATCAGTTCGGTGATGAACTGCTGATCAAAGTGGCCCAGCGCCTCAATGGGCTCAGTGACGAGAGAGTCATGGTCGCCTATTCCGGCGGTGACGAATTCATGGTCTGCCAGCAGCACGTGGATGACATTGACGACGTGATCCATCTGCTGGGCCAGATCAAGCAGTGCTTCGAGGAACCCTTCCTTGTTCAGGGCGAGGAGCATGGTATTACCGCGACCATGGGGGTGGCCGTCTATCCACAGAGTGGCCTGGACGCCGACACGCTTCTGCGTAATGCCGACGTGGCGCTTTACCGGGCCAAGGAGCAGGGTCGAAATACCTACCAGTTCTACACTGAAGGTATGCAGGAAAGGGAGGTCAAGCGCCTGGAACTGGACAAGGACCTGAACCATGCGCTGGCCAACGACGAGTTTGTGCTCTATTTCCAGCCCCAGCTGGATCTCAACGACTCGTCCATCAACAGCGTTGAGGCCCTGATCCGCTGGCAGCATCCTCGCCGGGGCCTGCTGCCGCCTGTCGATTTCATCCCGCTGGCTGAGGAAAGCGGCCGTATTACCGATATTGGCCGCTGGGTGGTCATGGCCGCCTGTCGCCAGCTGGCGAAATGGCAGAACGGCCCCTACGCCAACCTGCGCATAGCCGTGAACCTGTCGGGCCGCGAGCTGGATGACGAGAGTATTGTTGAGCACATCCAGGAAGCACTGGAGGCCAATGGTGTGTCTGCGGACCGGCTGGAAGTGGAGTTGACCGAAGAGATCTTTATCCAGAACATTGAGCACAATCTCAACCAGCTCACCAAGCTCCACAAACTGGGCGTGCACCTCGCGATTGATGATTTTGGCGTGGGCTATTCTTCACTGGGCTATCTGCGGGATTTTCCGGTAGATCTGCTGAAGATCGACCGCTCCTTCATCACCGAAGTGACCAGGCGCCATGATGATGCGGTGATTACCCGCGCTGTGATCAACCTTGCCCATAACCTGGGTATCCAGGTGGTGGCCGAAGGTGTTGAAACGCCGGAGCAACTGAACTTCCTCAAGAATCACCGGTGCGACCTGATCCAGGGTTATCTGATCAGCCGGCCGATTCCCGCGGCCGAACTGGAAAAGGCTCTGAGTGCCGGTTTGCTGAATGTGGACACCCCCGTCGGCAGCTGATTGAAATGAACGCCTGGAATCACCACTATTGCGGTATCAACTTTCAAGGTACCGACTCATGAGTTCAAGATATCTGACCAGGGAACAGAACGACCGCCTTCGTCGTTGGGAAACCTGGAACAAGCGTTACTTCATCTTCGCGTTCGTTGCGCTCATCATAATCCTGGTTTTCAGCAGCCAGCTTGGTCTTTCAAGCGGCGATAGCTGGGGCCCTCTGGGAGTTCTCATTGCGCTGTTGATTACCCCGATCATCATTCTGCAGTTGCGTCTGAAATGCCCTGCCTGTGGCCAGAAGATCGGCTGGCAGGCCAAACTCATGGCACCGGACCAGTGCAAGGCCTGCGGTACCTTTCTCCGATCGAAAGATTCCTCTTCCTGAAAAAAAACCTTTGACCTGTGAGTAGCTCACAGGTTTTAGTCTATTCTTAACTTAATGCTGGATGGCATCCATATCTGGGTGCTATCCGTGAAGGGAAGGCATCCTTTTCCGAAACACGCTCCTTCGGCACATCCTTGTGACGCTTGAGCTCCGCCATCCATGGCTCCGCACAGTTTCGGAAAAGGATGCCTTCCCTTCACTCGATAAACATTGGGAATGGCCGTCAGGGTTATGAAAGTTAAAGACATCGCTATAGGTGCGGGGGTTAACCCCGATACGGTTCGGTTTTATACCCGGGAAGGGTTGCTGAAACCCACGAGGAACCCCGACAACAACTATCAGCACTACGACGCTGAAGATCTGAGACGGCTGCGGTTTGCCCGCAAAGCGCGTCAGCTGGGGTTCTCGCTACCGGAAATCCGGCAGATTCTGGAACAGGCGGAGGATCATCATTCGCCCTGTCCCATGGTTCGCGACGTGTTCCAGCAGCGGCTGGCGGAGGTGGAACGTGAGATTGCCGAGCTGCAGCAGCTTCGCAACCGGATGACCGCTGCGCTTTCCGCCTGGCAGGATATGCCGGATGGCACGCCAGATGGCCATACGATCTGCAGATTGATTGAACACTGGGATGAATCGGTCCCTGAATCCGCCATTGAGGAGTGATGCCTGATGAATGAGAAAGTCGCATTACACCCGGCACTGTCGATTTCCGGCGCATCCTGCCAGGGCTGCGTTCGCAAGATTCGTGGTGCGCTGGAGCCGTTGACCGGCAGTGCCGACCGGGTTGATGTGAATCTGGATGAGCAGACCGTTGCCTTGCCCGATGGCATCGATATCCGCGAAGCGGCCCGTATTGTGACGGAGGCCGGGTACCCTGCCTCGCCCCTGGAGGCGTCTTCTGCCACTGGTGCGGTTTCGGAGAGAGAGCATTGCCATGCCGATAACGACCAGGCCCAGACAGAGAGCCGGGCGGAACCTGAACCGGAGGCGGAGAAAACCCCGGCCAAAGCTGACAGCGACCAGATCTATCTGGCTGTGACCGGTGCTACCTGTGCCTCTTGCGTGAATACCATTGAAAAGGCACTTAAGTCGGTGGATGGCATTACCGGTGCCCACATGAATCTTGCGGATAACACCGCCACGGCTACCGGTTATGCAGATCCACAGGCGCTGATAAAAGCGGTTGAAAGCTCCGGCTATGGCGCCAGCGTGATCGAGGACCCGGATGCAGCGGACGACCGCAAGCAGGAAGAAGACCGCAAACAGTACAAAACGCTGCTGGTGAAGATGGCCATCAGTCTGAGCCTGGGTCTGGGCCTGATGGTCTGGGGCATGGGTTTCGACACCATGATGGTCACCGCGGACAACCAGTTGACCTGGGTTACCCTGGGCATTCTTACCCTGGGCGTGATGGTTGCCACTGGCGGCCACTTTTTCACCGGCGCCTGGAAGGCGTTCCTCCATCACAATGCCAACATGGACACCCTGATTGCCCTAGGCACCGGTACCGCCTGGGTCTATTCCATTGCGGTGGCCAGTTTCCCCGATGCGCTGCCAGAAATGGCGCGGCATGTGTACTTTGAAGCCTCAGCGATGATTATCGGCCTGATCAACCTGGGGCAGGCGCTGGAACTTCGCGCCAAGGGCAAAACCTCGGAAGCCGTGCGACGGCTGCTGGATCTGCGGGCAAAAACCGCCCGGGTGATCCGTGACGGCGACGAGCAGGACCTGCCGGTCGAACAGGTCCAGGTGGGTGACCGCATTCGTGTTCGCCCTGGAGAAAAGCTCCCGGTGGACGGGGAAATCACCGAGGGCAGCACCCGCATCGATGAGAGCATGCTCACTGGTGAGCCCATGCCTGTCAGCAAGGGCGAGGGTGACGAGGTGTCCGCAGGCACCCTCAATACCCACGGCTCTATCATCTACAAGGCCACCCGCGTGGGCAGCGAAACCGCCCTCGCCCAGATCATCCGTCTGGTCAAGAAGGCCCAGGGCTCCAAGCCCGCCATCGGGCGTCTGGCGGACAAGATTTCCTCGGTGTTTGTACCCACCGTGATGCTGATTGCCGTGGTATCGGCACTGGTCTGGTACAACGTCGGGCCGGATCCGGCGGTGGTTCACATGATGGTAGCCGCCACCACGGTGCTGATCATCGCCTGCCCCTGTGCCCTGGGCCTGGCGACCCCCATGTCGGTGATGGTGGGTGTCGGAAAGGCTGCGGAATATGGCGCGCTGATCCGCCAGGGGGACGCCCTGCAGACCGCCGGCAAGCTGGACCTGGTGATACTGGACAAGACCGGTACCATTACCGAAGGGCACCCGGCCGTCACCCGCTTCCACGCGGTCGACAATGACAGCAACCGGCTTCTGGCCCTTGCCGCTGGCCTGGAGCAACACTCGGAACACCCCCTGGCAGAGGCGGTAATGGCAAAGGCCAGGGAAGAAGACGCCACCCCGGAAAATGTCACCGGCTTCGAGGCTCTCAATGGTAAGGGCGTAAAGGGCAAGCTGGACGGACAGCACGTGCGGCTGGGCAATCGTCGCTGGCTGGAAAATGAGGGCGTCGATCTGGCAGGTCTTCAGAAAGAAGCGGATGCCATTACCTCCGAAGCCGGAACCCCGTTATTCCTGGCCCTGGGCAACCAGGCTGTGGGCGTAATCGGCGTTGCCGATGCCGTCAAGCAGGATTCCGAGGACGCCATCCGCCGCCTGCACGATGCCGGCATCCGGGTCATGATGGTCACCGGCGATGTGGACGCCACCGCCAGAGCCATCGCCCAGAAGACCGGGATCGACGATTACCGTGCCGAGGTGTTGCCGGAAGACAAGGCCACCATCGTCAGCGAAATGCGCGGTAAAGGCTACACCGTAGCCATGGTGGGCGACGGCATCAACGACGCCCCTGCCCTGGCGGCGGCGGACGTCGGCTTTGCCATTGGCACCGGAACCGACGTGGCCATCGAAAGCGCTGGCATTACGCTGATGCGCGGTTCGCTTCACGGCGTGGCCGACGCCATTGAGATATCTCGGGCTACTGTTCGTAATATCCACCAGAACCTGTTTGGTGCTTTTGTATACAACTCCATGGGTATACCGGTGGCAGCCGGGCTGTTATACCCTCTGTGGGGAATGTTGATGAGCCCGATACTGGCCGGCGCCGCCATGTCGCTGTCTTCGGTGACGGTGGTCACCAACGCTAACCGGCTGCGGTTGTTCAGAACCAGCAATAATGCTGGCAAGGAGGGGAACGAATGAGCACACTTCTGGTCAACTCCGGAGGACTGATACTGATGGCCGCCATTGTCTGGTGGTTCTGGCTGTCACCCTCCGAAAGCAGCCAACCGGACAACGATCATAGCCATCATCACTGAGGTAACATCATGAAAAAACACATGCTGGCCCTGGGCCTCGTCGCGACTTTTGGATTGAATGGCCAGTTACAGGCCGAGGAAGGACTCAAGGACATTCATGTCTACAAGTCTCCCACCTGCGGCTGCTGCACCGACTGGGTAGACCACCTGGAGGAGAATGGTTTCAAGGTGGAAGTGACCGAAACCAACGACCTGAATCCCATCAAGATCGATGCCGGCCTGACACCGTCACTGGCCAGCTGCCATACCGCGTTCGTTGGCGATTATGTGATTGAAGGCCACGTACCTGCCAATGACATCCATAGACTGATCGCCGAGGCACCGAAAGCTAAAGGGCTTGCGGTACCGGGTATGCCGGCGGGATCGCCGGGCATGGAAATGGGTGACCGCAAAGACCACTACCAGGTCCTGATGTTTAATGAGAGCGGCCAGACCAGAGTGTTTGCAGAACACAACTAGTCCGGACGACTCCGGGCGCCGGAGCACCACCGTTACACAGGGCTGCAACTGCAGCCCTGTCTGTTTTTCCTACACTCTTTGCCGTCCCTGCTCTATGATAGCTACCAGATAGACTCACCACCTATGAGGAACGCTCTTGAGCCTCAAAACCCGACTCCTGAGCCTGGTAGCGGTGCTGATGATCACCGCTTCGCTGGCGTCATGGCTGGCCTACCGGGAGCTCTCCGAGGATATTATCGAGCGCTGGGGACAGCAGGTCGCGGAAATACAGGTTCGCTACGATAGCGCCCGCCTGTTGCAGTCCCTGGAGCGGGAAATAGGCCTGGCCCGCCAGATGGCGGATTCCTCCACGCTGGTGAAATGGGCCACAGCGCCGGAAGACGAGGCGTTAGGGCGCGAAGCCATCCGTGAAATGGAAAGCTTCCGTAGCAATTTCCGCGACAATAGCTATTTTGTGGCTCTCCGGGATTCCCGCCGTTACTACTACAACAACGCTGACAACGAGTTTGAAAACAACCAACTCCGCTATCAGCTGAATCCGGATAAGCCCGAGGACGCCTGGTTTTTCCAGCTGATCGAGGAAGGCCGCAACTTCCACCTGAATGTAAACCCTGACGCCGAGCTTGGCGTCACCAAGCTGTGGATCGACGTTCTCATGCGCGATGAAAATGACCGTATCGTTGGCATGGTTGGTACCGGCCTCGATCTGGACTCGTTTCTTCAGGACATCGTCGACATCGATCAGGACGGCATTACCACCCTGTTCGTGGATTACAACGGAGCGATCCAGTTATACCGGGATCAGAACTACATTGATTTCGCCAGTATCATCAAACCCGAGGGCCAGAAAAGCACCGTGGACCTTCTGTTTGACCACACCGAGGACAAACAGAAAGTGCTGGGTATGCTGCAGATTCTCAAGAATCGTGGTGGCGCCACCGGTGCGGTGGAGAGCAGCTTTGTGACGGTGGACGGACGAAAACACCTGGCCGGTGTCGCCTTTCTGCCTGCCATCGGCTGGTTCGAAATCACCTTGCTGGACCTGGAGACCCTTCTCCCCGGCAGTTATCTCTGGCCACTGGTCGCGGTATTCCTGACCAGCCTGATCGTCACGCTGATCCTGTTCCATCTCATTATCCGCTCGCGCATACTCAAACCCATCATCAGCCTCGAAAGTGCCGTCGAGAAGGTTCGGGGTGGCAGTTTCACCCTTCCACACCTGGACAAGCCGGATAACGAGATAGGCCGGCTCGCCAGTCATTTCGAAAAGATGACCGACACGCTTGCACACTCAACCCGTGAACTGGAACGAAAAGTGGAACAGCGCACGGACGAGCTTCATCGGCTGGCTCGTATTGATGCCCTTACCGGCCTGAAAAACCGGCGCGGGCTGGATGAAGCGCTCGACGAGGAAATACAGCGGGCCGAGCGGCAAGGCACTGGCTTCGGTCTGATCTGGCTCGATATTGACCACTTCAAAGCCATCAACGACGACCTGGGGCACCAGGCCGGTGATGACATCCTCTGCCGCGTCGCGCTCTGGCTGAAAGCCGGTGTACGCCCCTACGACCATGCCGGCCGGTGGGGCGGAGACGAGTTTGTGGTCGTGCTATCACCCTGCGACCGGGATACTCTGCACCAGATCGCGTCGCGGATTCATGAAACCATCGAAAGAGACAGCATCCGCACCGGAACGCCTGTTACCGTCAGCGTAGGTGGTTACTACTGTCAGCCCGGCGACGATGTTGAAACCATCCTTCGTCAGGCTGACAAGGCGCTTTACCGGGTCAAACAACAGGGCCGCAATCGGGTCTATATTATTGATAGCCAGGGCAGTGAAATTAACCCCGCTTAACGGGTCTGACTCATACCGCCATAACCGGTATACTCCGCAGCAACATTCAAATTCTATCCATTCAGGTTCTGTTCATGCTCAACGCCGACGCCCTCAGCCAGTTGCGCCAGCTGAAATCCGATATTGAAGAAAACAAGGTGGTGTTTCCAGGTACCGTCAAAGCCACCAACGGGCGTTTCGGCTTCGTGGCGCTGGATGAGGGGCGTGACGTGTTCCTTCCGCCGGAGGAAATGCAGAAAGTCCTGCCCGGCGACCGCGTCAACATCATCGAGCAGGAAGGCGACAAGGGTAAAACCCAGGGTGTGGTGGACGAACTGCTGGAAACCAGGCTGGACACTTTCGTAGGCCGTTATCTGGTGAAGGGCAAGGGGCACTTCGTAGTGCCGGAAACCCCCGGTATCAACCGCTGGATTTTTATACCGCCGAAAGAGCGCCAGAATGCCGAACCGGATGACTACATCTACTGCCGCATCCACAAACACCCGATCAAGGATGGCAAGGGTCAGGCAAAGATCCTGAAAGTGATCGGCAAGGCCGGAGATGCCGGCATTGAGCGCTCCTTTACGGTTGCTTCCTTCGACCTGCCCGACACCTGGCCGGAAGCAGTCAGCAAGCAGGCCGAAGCGCTGGACGAATCGGTGATTGAGGCCAGGTGCGAAGGACGTGAAGACCGCACCGACCAGCCCTACGTGACTATCGATAGCCCTGGCACCCAGGACATGGACGATGCCCTGCTGGCTGAGCCCAATGCCACCGGCTGGAAACTGTCCATTGCCATCGCCGACCCGACAGCTGTCATTGAACCCGGCAGCCCGGCCGAGCAGGAAGCCTTCCGCCGTGCCACTGCGATCTACTTTCCCGGTGAGCCGCTGCCAATGCTACCGGACACTCTCAGTACCCGCCTGTGTTCACTGATGCCGGACGTCAGGCGCCTGGCACTGGTGTGTGACCTGCAGGTGAACAATGATGGCAGCCTGGGCGACTACAGCTTCCACCAGGCTGTGATCCGCTCCCACGGCAAACTCAGCTACGAACTGGTATCCAACCTGATCGAGGGCCGGGAAGACGACGACATCAAGGCGCTGCCGGACGATGTGACCAATAGCCTCGACCAGCTTCACCAGGCTGCCACCGCGCTTCGCAAATGGCGCAATGACCACGCGCTGGTGAGCGGTGACCGCCCCGAGTTCCGCCTGCGCCTGGATGAGAACCGCCGGGTACGGCTGATTGAACCTTCGGTTCAGAACGAGGCCCACCGCCTGGTGGAAGAGTGCATGATCGCGGCCAACCGCTGCGCGGCCGATTTTCTTGGCCAGCAGGACAAGGGCCTGTTCATCAAGCACCCCGGTTTGCGCGACGACCGTGCCGACAACATCCGCGCGCTGCTCGAAGGCTACGCGCCCGATCTCGCCGATGTGGATGCCACCAGCGCAGAGGGCTTTCGCGACCTGATGAAGCAGACCGAGGGGCTGGATTCGGAAGTACCGGTCAAGTCCATCATTTCCCGCCAGCTCGCCCGCGCCGAGCTGTCGTTTACGCCGGCCCCCCACCAGGGCATGGGGCTCGCCGCCTACACCACGTTCACCTCGCCGCTGCGCAAGTTCAGCGACTTCCACGTGCATCGGCTGATCAAGTCGATCCTGTGGCAGGAGCCGCTGACTGACCTGAACGAAGCACAGCTGGCCGAACTGCAACTGACCCAGTTCCGTGCGCGGCAGGCGGCCAACAGCCTGGAGAGCTGGCTCAAGAGTGACTTCGCCCGCACCCTGGGCGACGAGCCAATGCCTGGCGTAATCAGCCGCACAACCCCCTCAGGCTTCTTCGTGCGGCTCAATGCCAACGGGCTGGAAGGGTTTGTCAGCTGCAAGACCCTGGACGGAAAATTCAGCTTCGATCCGGTCACCCTGCGACTGGTCCATAACAAGAACGGCCGCCTCTTCCAGCTTGACCAGCCTGTGACAGTGACCTTTGCCGGGGTGGATGACGAGCGCAAGCAGATCCTTTTCAACCTCGTGGAAACGCAGGATGAGGGCGCCGCCGGGAACAGCGAGCCTGACACTAAAGACGACGCTTGAAAATCCGGCTCCGGAGACCCACCTTAAGAGTAGGGCAAGCACTTACCCACGACGGAGGTGAATCCGGATGCCGATCAGCCCAACTGAATTCCTGAAGAAGTATGGTTTCGAAGAGGAGGAAGAAGAGCGGGACCACAGCCTGCGCCATAACGCGATGGAGCATGCCAGGCACCTGAAGCGTCCCCATGCCGGCACGCCTCATGACTGGGAGGAATGGGAGCGCTACAGGAAAGAGCACCCTGATGAAGTCGAGGACGACGAAGACAGCAACAGCTAGCTCTCTTCAAGCATCCTCGACAGACGCTCGTCCTTGGCCCGCCACTGCTCAGCCAGCCAGTTCTTCACGTTCTTGCGATGCTCGGCATCGGTCGCATAGTCCCGGCCCTTGAGATGCTCGGGAATATCGACAGTGTCGATCTCCATTTTCACTTCCCTGACCCTGCCACACATGAAATCCCAGAATGTGGGTGCCCCGCCAGGATAGGCAATGGTCACATCCACCAGGGTTTCGATGGCATCCCCCATGGCATCCAGCACGAACGCCACGCCGCCAGCCTTGGGGGTCAGCAGATGGGTGTATTTTGATTTCTGCTTGTCATGTTTTGCCTGGGTGAAGCGGGTACCTTCCACAAAGTTCATCACGCTGACCGGCGTATAGCGGAACCTCTCGCAGGCCTTGCGGGTAGCCTTCAGGTCCTCACCACGCTTTTCCGGATGCTTGATCAGGTATTCGCGGGTGTAGCGTTTCATAAACGGGAAATCCAGCCCCCACCAGGCAAGGCCAATCACCGGCACCCAGATCAGTTGTTGCTTGAGGAAGAATTTGAGAAATGGTGCCCGACGGTTGAATACCCGCTGCATGGCGAAGATGTCCACCCAGCTCTGATGATTGCTGAGCACCAGGTACCAGCTTTCACGTTTGAGCTTTTCGTCGCCATGGACAGTCCATTTAGTGCGCTGGGTGAGTTTCATCCAGCCGGTGTTGCAGGCCACCCAGGCTTCGGCAATCCAGATGATGGCTTTGGTGCACAGTACCCGGAAACCGGTATGGGGAATGATCAGTTTGAGTATTGCCGGAATGTAGAGAAGCAGACACCAGAACAGGGTGTTGAGCCCAAGAAGAATGGAGTTGATAACGCCGATGACCGGGGCTGGCAGGAAGCTGAGCATGGTTGTCCTGTTGTTGGTTTTGTTGCGATGACCGAATGATACCAATGGTTGGCACGTTTGGGCAGTGGCCTGAAGTGACCGGTTTGCCATTGGTGATGGACGTTCTTGCCATAGTTCTGGCCTTTGCAGATAGTCTAATCTTATTGGACCTCTGTGGCTGTGCAGGTATGAAAGCCCTTTCCCGGAAACGCCGTGAACCCATCCATGGGGGCTCGGCATTGCCATCCATGGCAATGCACGGTCCGGGAAAGGGCTTTCATACCGGCACGATCAGACTTGCGTGCCAACCGCCCATTTTCATTCAGAACACGTTAGCGAATTATTTTTTATGGAAACCTCTATGCCCGACCCGCTGAAATACGCCTTCAACAAAGCCTCGGGAATCACCCGCCAGACGGCGCTTTACGCTGGTAACGCCTTTGACCGGGTGTTCCGCGCAGCCAGCCTGGTGCAGGCGGGGCAGACCCCATTTGAAACCTTGCATACCGATGGGCTGGTGAGCCTGCGATATTACCCGCCCCTGGCCGAGGATTTCATCGAGCTGGACGGCGAGATGATTGATGTGTTGCGCACACCCCACAAGACACCGATCGTGATCGTACCGCCACTGGCGGTGAACATGCTGATCTACGACCTGTTTCCCCAGCGCAGCCTCGTGCGGTTCCTGAGGGCCAAGGGGTTTGAGGTGTATCTGATCGACTGGGGCGTGCCCACGCGGCAGCACAGTCACTACAACCTTCACACCTACGTGGCGGAGTTGCTGCCGGCGTATCTGAACCGCGTTCGGGAGCACAGCGGGGAGCAGGAGCTCTCGCTGCACGGCTGGAGCCTGGGCGGGATGTTTACCCTGTTCTACTCCGCCCTCAGCCGCGACCAGCACATCCGCAATGCCATTGTGCTGGGCTCCCCCATCGACAGCCACGCCTCCGGCCTGATGGGGCTGATGTACCAGCGGGTATCCGACGTCGCCGAATTCGTCCGCAAACGCACCGGCTTCCGCCTGCACGACGTCAAACCCTACTGGTTCCACACCCCCGGCTGGGCCAACACCATCGGCTTCAAACTCACCAACCCCATCGGCAGCGTCATGGGCTACTGGGAACTCATCGTCCGCCTGGGCGACCGCGAGTTCGTCTCCAGCCACGCCACCACCTCCGCCTTCCTCGACCGCATGGTCGCCTACCCCGGCGGCATCGTTCAGGACGCTGTGGTGCGCCTGTGGATCGACAACGACCTCTCCCGCGGCCAGATCCAGATCGGCGAAGACATTGCCCGCCTGGAAAACGTAAACGCCAACTTACTCGCCATCGCCGGCGACAGCGACACCCTGGCAACACCCGGCGCGGTCAAACGCATTGAAGACCACGTCAGCTCGAAAGACGTCACCTTCCGGGTCACCCCCGGCGGTCACATGGGTATTCTCGCCGGCAGCAAGGCGCCGAAGGAAAGTTGGCTGGAAATGGCGGATTGGTTGGCAGAAAGATCGGATTGAAGCAACCTGACCAACTGACTAGAGGACGGCTATCACAAAAGTTGGACGCGCGGCTCGGGAAGGGTTGTCCAAAACTGTGCGGAGCCATGGATGGCGGAGCTCAAGCGCCACATGGATGTGCCGCAAGGAGCGTGTTTTGGACAACCCTTCCCGGGCCGTGCCACTTCCAATGTCAGAGGCTAGCCAAAGTATCAGGCAACTCAGAAAGACTGCGAACCACCGCATTAGGCTGAATCCCCCAGTCCTCGAATACCTTCCCGGCATCCCTCTGCACCCAGATCGCCATCAACCCCGCCGCCCGGGCCCCGATCACATCCCAGGCATTGCTCGACACCAGACACAACGGCTGATCCATCGCCCCCGTCGCCCGCCGGGCATAGGCATACACCGCCGGGTCCGGCTTGAAACTTTTAATGTCATCCACCGACACCAACCCATCAAACATCACCAGCAGATCATTGTGCCCCAACACCTTCTCCAACGCCGGATAGGTGCCGTTGGAGAACCCATACATCAGATAGTCCCCCTCCAGGGACTTCAGCGCCGGCAACGAATCGTCAAAAGCGGGCAGGGAAAGATAGGCCCCCATCAGCTCATCCTCACGCTCACTGCTCAGGTCCAGCCCATGGCTGGCCATCGCATACCGCAGCGCCTGACGGGTACAGGCTCCGAAATCCTCATACATGCGCATCAGGCCCTTGCGAAAGGAAAACTCCAGCTGCTTCTCCCGCCACTGGGCGCTGACAGACTCCGCTGAGTCGCCCGCATCCGGTGCCAGCAGTGCGGCCATCCCCATCGGGTCCACCAGGGTTCCGTATACATCAAATGCCAGGATCGGCTTCATCGGATTCTCCTCTCGTCGTCATTCAAGCTTTACCCCATCGTAAACCATCCGGCACCCAGACCTGAACATTCATTCAAGCGGATGGCCTCAACACCATCATGGGCAGCTTCCGGTTCCTGAGTTACACTCCCATTCATGAACCCCATTGATACATTCAACCTCGACATACGCTCTCTCAGCACCTTCCTTGCCGTACTGGACGAGGGCAGTGTGTCCAGGGCGGCCATACGGCTGGGAGTAAGCCAGTCGGCGGTCAGCCATACTCTGGACCGTCTGCGGCAGGCCCTTGGGGATGCCCTGTTCGTGAAATCCGGCCGCGGTATCGTACCCACCCGCTACGCCGTCCAGGCCGGGCCCCATATCCGCCAGATACTGGACGACATCCACTCCCTGTCCTCCGGGCCTCCCTTCAGCCCGGCCAGCGCCGAATTTACCTTCACCATTGCCGCCAACGACTACCAGCGCGATCTGCTGTTACCCGGCCTGCTGTCGGTGCTCCGGCGGGAAGCCCCCGGCATACGCCTGCAGGTAATTCCCTCCGGCATCCCCACGGCCGACATGCTGCGCAAGGACCTCTGCGACCTGATCATTTCACCCCACGCCCCCGAAGCAACCGATATCATGCAGCGGGGTCTCATGGCAGACCACATGGTGGTCTTCTACGACCCGGCACACCGTAACGCCCCGGAAACCCTGGCGGATTATCTCAAGGCCGACCACGTGGCAATTCTTTTCGGCGCTGGCGAAAAAACCGCCCTGGAAGATTCGCTGTCAGCCCGGGGCCTGACCCGGAGGACAGTCGTAACCGTGTCCAACTTCTCGGGCCTGCCGGGCTTCCTGCGCGGAACCGACATGCTGGCCACGGCGCCGAAACGCATGAGTGAACACTTACTGCAGGACTTCGCCACCGCGCCCCTGCCCTTCGACCACAAGCCCTTCACCTTGCTGATGCTCTGGCATAAACGCAACCAGAATGACCCCGCCCACCGCTGGATCCGCAACCACGTTAACGGCGTGGCAGCGACATTGAACGATCTCAACACCTGATCCATCTGCTTTATTCATACGTTGTATGAAACAGACAGCCGTTATCAACGTTGGTTTAGTGCGTAGACTCAGACCATTGTTTCGGGGAGCAGCGGGTGGGCCACCCTTCTGAAACCGTGCGGAGCCATGGATGGCGGAGCCGAGCGTACAGGGACGTATTCACAGCGTGTTTCAGAAGGGTGGCCCACCCGCTGCGTTCGAGAGCTACGCAGGAAAAAAGATGCTCGCATTAACCAGTATATGGACAACGATATTATTGGCAGCCGCTGTCGCCCTCGGGCCGTTGGCGATTGACATGTATCTACCTGCCTTGCCCAGCATGGGCGAATCCCTGTCAGCCGGCACCGGGCAAGTCCAGCTGACTCTGAGCGTCTATATGGCCGGCTTCGCGGTAGCCCAACTGGTCTGCGGCCCACTGGCAGACCGTTTTGGCCGCAAGCCCATCATGATCGGCGGTTTTCTGCTGTTTGCGGCTACCAGCATTATCTGCGCCCTTGCCACCAACATTGAAACCCAGGTTCTGGCCCGCTTCCTCCAGGCTCTTGGTGGCTCTGCCGGGCCGGTACTGGGCCGTGCGGCGGTGCGGGATATCTATTCGCCACGAGAGGCGGCGAAAATCATGGCCATCCTTGCCAGCATCATGGCTTTGGCACCGGCCATAGCCCCGACAATTGGCGGGTTTATGGTGGTCGGGCTCGGCTGGCCGTCGATATTCCTGGCCCTGGGTGGCTATGCGCTTGTGATGGCGGTAGTGGTGGCCGTTGGCATTCCGGAGCCGATGCATCCGGACCATCGTCAATCCCTGCGCTTGCGCAGCCTGCTGAAGAATTATCGGGCGATAGCGTCAGATATCAGTTTCCTGGGCTATACCCTGACCAACTCCCTCGTCTTCGCCGGCCTGTTTGCGTTTCTGTCCGGCTCATCGTTTGTGCTGATCGATTTCCTGGGTGTGAAACCCCAACATTTCGGACTGTTCTTCGCCTGTATCGTCGCGGGGTACATCGTTGGCAACCTGACCGCCATTCGCCTCGGCCGCCAGCTCGTACCGGACCAGATTCTGGTCAGGGGGCTGGTTCTTTCTGTGGCCGGGGGCGGGCTGATGGCGGCCTTGGCGACGGCACAGGTTTATAGTGTATGGGCCGTGATACTGCCCCAGACCCTGTTCATGATGGGTGTTGGCATGGTGCTTCCCCAGACCATGGCCGGCGCCCTCGCCAACTTCCCCCAGATGGCCGGTTCCGCGTCGGCGCTTTTCGGCTTTACCCAGATGGCGGTAGCAGCCATTATCGGCATGCTGGTGGGACACTTCCACGACGGCACCTCCCTGGTAATGGCCGCTGTCATCGCAACCTGCGCCATTGCCGCCCTAGCCAGCTACCTGTTGCTGGTCCAGCGGCATCCGGCACCCGGATTCGAGCCTGCCTGAAACCGGCTTTATGCAGTCTATGGATGAAAAAGCATCCAAAATGGACTACACAGAGTAAGTTGTTTCTACACAACAAACCCATCAGGTCAGAAAAAGGGAGTTCCAAATGAGCAACGTTACACTGGGCGGCGATCCAATTACCGTCAGCGGTACTTTTCCGCAACCGGGCGACACAGCACCCGACTTCACCCTTACCACCCAGGGCCTGGAGGACGTTACCCTCGACAACTGGGCGGGCAAGCGCAAGATTCTGAACATCGTCCCCAGTGTCGATACCCCGACCTGTGCCACGTCCACACGCAAGTTCAACGAAAAAGCCAGTAGCCTGGATAACACAGTGGTGCTGGTTATCTCCGCCGACCTGCCTTTCGCAGCTGGCCGCTTTTGTGGCGCAGAAGGACTGAAGGACGTCATTACGTTATCAAGCTTCCGTAATTACAGCTTCCAGCAGGATTACGGCGTTGCTATCCAGGATGGGCCGCTCGCAGGACTTACCGCCCGTGCGGTGGTGGTTCTGGATGAGGACAACAAGGTTCTGCACAGTGAGCTGGTGGGTGAGATCAAGGACGAGCCGGATTATGAGAAGGCGCTTTCGGTGCTTTGATTTTTACTTTTAGCCGGGCGGAATAGATTGTCGGATTACGGCTTTGCCTAATCCGACCTACCCGACTAATCCGACCTACATTGAGTAGGGCGATAACTGTGTTGTCGGATCGGGCCAGGGGTGGGGTGTTTTTTCTGGCGGGAAAAGGTGTCTGAGCGAAGCGAGTTCTTTTCCCGCCAGAAAAAACACCCCACCCCTGGCCCAGCCCCCACAACCCGCAGGCCAAGCGGCATACCACCCCCAAATCAGCAAACCTGCTAGAATCGCCCTCCAGGAAAAACACCAGGAACCGAAGCCCCCAACGTGACCAACGCCGAATCCCAAGCCAGTCTGCCGCGCCAGTTGTTTACCATGACCTGGCCCATGCTCTTCGGCGTGCTTTCACTGATGACCTTCCAGTTGGTAGACAGCGCCTTCATCGGCCAGCTTGGCCGGGACCCGCTGGCAGCGCTGGGTTTCACACTACCCATGCAGCAGCTCATCATCGGCCTGCAGGTGGGGCTGGGCATCGCTACCACCGCAATTATCTCCCGTACTCTGGGCGCTGGTGACCAGCTTCGAGCCGAGCGCCTGGGTGGCCTGGTGGTCACCGTCGGCGCCACGCTGGTCATCGTCCTGTGCATCAGCCTGTGGCTGCTGCAGACCCGGATCATGTCGGCGCTTGGCGCCGAAGAGAGCCTGCTGCCGCTGATTCGCAGTTACTGGATACCCTGGCTGCTGTCGGCCTGGACCGGCGCCATGCTCTATTTTGGCTACAGCGTATGCCGCTCCCATGGCGATACCAGGTTGCCCGGATACATGATGGTGGCCACCAGCCTGCTCAATATCGTCCTCGACCCTCTCTACATCTTTGTCTTCGGCTGGGGTCTGCCCGGTGCCGCCCTGGCCACCATTACCGCGTTTGGCATTGGCTGCCTGTTCATCTACCCGAAATTGCTCCGCTGTGGCTGGGTCCGCTTTGACTTCAAACAACTGGCCCTCGGACGGGCACTCAAACAGCTGAATGACATTATGGCCCCGGCCATGATCAGCCAGTTGATGCCACCCGTTTCGGCCATGGTAGCCACCGCGCTGGTGGCAGGATTCGGCTCTGCAGCCGTCGCCGCCTGGGGCCTGGGTACGCGCCTGGAGTTTTTCTCTATTGTGGTGGTGCTGGCACTGACCATGTCCATGCCTCCCATGGTTGGCCGTATGCTGGGGGCCGGCGAGCTCGGTCAGATCCGTAAACTTGTGCGGCTTGCGGTCAGATTTGTGGTGATCTGGCAACTGGCCATTGGCCTGATCTGGCTGCTGGCCTCCGGGGTGGTATCGGAACTCTTTACCAGCGACCGGGAAGTCAGTGACGTGCTGAGCAGCTACCTCGTGCGTGTGCCTCTGAGTTACAGTGGCCTGGGTGTCTGCATGTTGATGGTGTCCGTTTGCAATGCCCTCGGGCTGGCGCTTCGGGCACTACTGGTGTCCACCCTGCGTCTGTTCCTCTGCTTTCTGCCCTTTCTCTGGTTCGGTGCCCAGATCGGTGGCATCAGCGGGCTGATGAGCGGTGCCTTAGCTGGTAACCTGTTGGCCGGTGCGATGGCTTATGCGTTCTACCGCCAGGGCATCCGGAAACTGGCGGCCCTGCACGCCGGTTCTTGACTTATAAGAATGAAAAAGTCTCAAACATTGGCTATACATGAAGAATGCTAATAAGCTGAATGCTTTGAAGAACTCACTCCTGACCGGCTGAATTCCGTTATGGACATTGGGCTTGTTGTCTTTTTGCCCGTACTGGGAGCCTTTGCTTCGCTCCTCTCAAGGCTGAAGCGGCCCGGCCCGGATCATGTGCAGGGCCACGCGTTGGTTGCGCTGATCGCCCCGGCCATCTGCCTGCTGCTTCTGCTCAGCTATCTTCCCCGGATCCAGTCTGGCGAAGCCCTGGTCTATTCCGTGTCCTGGGTGCCCGAGATCGGCCTCGACCTGGCCTTCCGGCTGGATGGTCTCAGCTGGTTATTTGCCACCCTGATAACCGGCATCGGCTGCCTGATCATTCTCTACGCACGTTACTATTTCGCCGGCAAGGACACCGCGGGCCGCTTCTTCGTGCTAATCCAGCTGTTCATGACCGCCATGCTGGGCATTGTGCTGTCGGAAAACCTGCTGTTCATGCTGGTGTTCTGGGAGCTCACCAGCCTGGTGTCCTTCCTGCTGATCGGTTTCACCTGGTCCAGCCGCAATGCCCGCAGGGGTGCTCGCATGTCGCTGGTGATTACCGGTGGCGGAGGCCTGGCGCTGCTGGGTGGCATTCTGCTGCTGGGGCAGATTGTCGGCAGTTACCAGATCAGCGATGTGCTGGCCGCCACGGATACCATCGTCAGTGATGACCGCTATCCGCTGACACTCTCCCTGATTCTGCTCGGTGCCTTCACCAAGTCTGCCCAGGCGCCTTTCCATCTCTGGTTACCCCACGCTATGGCAGCGCCAACGCCGGTGTCCGCCTACCTGCATTCGGCCACCATGGTGAAAGCCGGCCTGTTCCTGATGGCCCGACTGCATCCGGCCATGGGCGACACCGAGCTCTGGTTCAGCCTGATTACCATTACCGGCATGGTCACCCTGATGGTTGGCGCCTTTGTGGCCATGTTCATGCACGACATCAAGGGCCTGCTGGCGTATTCCACCATTTCCCATCTGGGGCTGATCACCCTGCTGATTGGCATGGGCAGTGAGATGGCGATGGCAGCCGCGCTGTTCCACCTGACCATCCATGCCCTGTTCAAGGCGCCCCTGTTCATGATGGCGGGCATCGTCGACCAGGCCACGGGAAGCCGCGATATGCGCAATATCAACGGCCTCTGGCGAACCATGCCGGCACTGATGGTGGTTACCGCCATACCGGCCGCTGCCATGGCTGGCCTGCCTTTGATGAGCGGCTACCTGAGCAAGAAAATGCTGTTCTCGGAAAGCCTGCTGGTAACCGCACCCCACTGGGCCAACACACTGATCCCGGTGTGGGTCACTATTGCTGCTCTGTTTTCCGTGGCCTATTCCGTGCGCATCTTCCATAACGTGTTTTTCAACGGCCAGCCGGTGGACCTGCCCCATTGGCCGCCCCGTAAAAAACCCGCCGGAATGCTGGTGCCTCTGTTTATCCTTGCCGCGGCCTCATTACTGGTGGGTCTGGCTCCACAGACCACTTACGACAGCCTGATTCACCTGGCAGTCATGGCCACTTCCATGACCCACCTGCCGCTCTATGACTTCTCGGCACTGTCAGACGCCCAGGCGCCGGCCATGATGAGTTTCATTGCGATGATCGGTGGTATCGTGTTCTATCTCGCCCGCGGCCCGCTATTTGCCATTCACCGACAGCTACCGGAGGTGGATGCCAAGAATATATTCGAACAGATCATGCAGCAGAGCATTCGCTTCGCCCAGTCGCTGGTCTATCGTCTCGAGAATGGCTCCCTGCAACGGTATCTGGCCTTTATTCTTGTCGCCGCCATCGCACCCGCGTTGTGGATGCTCAGTAGTTACAGTGGCTGGCGAGGCCCTTCCGAGCTGACCGACCTGAACGCCATGGTCGTTTTCGGTGCCGTCATCCTCTGTCTGTCCGCCATTGGCGTTGCACTGTTTCATCACCAGCGTCTGCCGGCACTGCTTCTGTTATCGGTCACCGGCCTGTTCGTCACCCTGGCCTTCGCCCAGTTTTCAGCGCCGGACCTGGCACTCACCCAGCTGTCCGTGGAAGTCATGGCGGTGGTTATCATGATGCTGGCGCTGTCATTTCTGCCCCAGACGTCGCCCAGGGAATCCGGGGCCGGCAGGATTGTCCGGGACCTGAGCCTGGCCGGTCTGGCAGGGGCTGGCGTTGCTCTCTTTGCCTATGCGGTACTGACCCGGCCGGCAGACACCATTTCAGGATATTTCCTGGCCAACAGCGTCCCCGGTGGTGGCGGCACTAATGTGGTCAACGTCATTCTGGTGGATTTCCGGGGCTTCGACACCCTGGGGGAAATCACTGTTCTTGGCATAGCGGCGGTTGCGGTATTCGCGTTCACCCGCGACCTGCACCTGAAGGAAAGGGTAGCCAGTGCCGGCACCGCAAAAGGCTTCGCTGAGCCTCATCCGGTGATCCTGCAGATGGTATCCCGTATGGCCCTGCCCATTGCCCTGCTGGTCTCCGCCTATATCTTCCTCCGGGGCCATAACATGCCCGGCGGTGGATTCATTGCCGGACTGGTGACCGCTGTCGCCCTCACCCTGCAATACATGGCTGGCGGCCTGGTATGGGCGCAGGAGCGGATGCTCACACACTTCCGCCCGCTGATCGGGGCCGGCCTGCTGATTGCAACGGTTACCGGGCTCGGGAGCTGGTTCGTCGGCTATCCGTTCCTTACCTCGGCGTTCAGCCACATGGACTGGCCGCTGATTGGCGAGTTCGAGCTGGCAACGGCACTGTTGTTTGACTTGGGGGTATACACCACCGTCGTGGGTGCCACCCTGCTGATACTGGCAAATCTGGGCAAACTCATGACTGTGGCCGGTCCCGGCCAGGAGGTGGGCTGATGGAGCTGGTAATCGCCATTACCCTGGGGGTACTGACCAGCACCGGCGTATACCTGATTCTGCGTGCCCGCACTTTTTCCGTGGTACTGGGCCTGACATTACTGTCCCACGGCGTAAACCTGTTCCTGTTCAGCATGGGCCGGCTGACCACGGCGTCCCCGGCTGTCATAGGGCTGGTGGAGGAATATACCGATCCGCTCCCCCAGGCACTGGTGCTCACTGCGATCGTGATCAGCTTTTCGATGACGGCGTTTGTGGTGGTACTGGCCCTGAAAGCAGCTGTAGAGCTGCGCAGTGATCATGTGGATGGCGAAGACCCGAACGAGGATCGCCAATGAACCACCTGATGATCATGCCCATCGTGATACCCCTGCTGACCGGTGCGTTCCTGCTGGTGATGTACCGTTACAATATCGGCCGCCAGCGCTCGCTGGGCATTGGCTCCTGCCTGCTACTGGTGATCTTCGCGATATGGGCAGTGCTTCAGGCCGGCGTCACAGACTATACCCTGTACCGCCTTGGCAACTGGCAACCACCTTTCGGGATCGTGCTGGTGCTGGACCGGCTCAGTGCCACCATGTTGCTGCTGACAGCCCTGCTCAGCCTGTTCTGCGTACTCTATGCCAGTCGTGGTTCAGACCGGGAAGGCTCCCACTTCCATGCCCTGATGCAGTTTCAGCTTATGGGCATCAACGGCGCCTTCCTCACCGGGGATCTGTTCAATCTGTTCGTATTCTTCGAGGTGTTACTGATCGCCTCCTATGCGCTGCTGCTCCATGGCGGTGGCCGTGCACGCAGCCGGGCCGGTCTGCACTATGTGATCATTAACCTGGCCGGCTCGGCACTGTTTCTGCTGGCACTGGGCCTCCTCTACGGCCTCACCGGTACGCTGAACATGGCGGACCTGGCCCGGGTGATTGCCAATGCACCGGAGTCGGATCTGCCCTTGCTGAAGGCCGCCTCGCTCCTGTTGATGGTGGTGTTCGGTATCAAGGCCGCCCTGCTGCCGTTGCTGTTCTGGCTGCCACGGGCCTATTCGGCCGCCAGTGCACCAGTGGCCGCACTGTTCGCCATCATGACCAAGGTAGGTTTTTACGCCATGGTGCGGGTATTCCTGGTGGTTTTCGGTCTGGATGAGGGAGCGCCTGCCAATGACACCGTGATGGCCTGGCTGTGGCCCATGGCTCTGATCACCCTGGCGCTGGGAGGTATCGGTGTACTGGGTGCAGCCAGCCTGCGGACCCTGACAGCCTACATGGTGATTGTGTCCGTGGGGATACTGCTGGCCACCCTGTCCCGCAACGACGAACAACTGCTGGCCGCCAGCCTGTTCTACCTGCTGCACAGCACCATCATGACGGCCGTATTCTTCCTGTTGGCTGACCTGATCGGGCGTTACCGCGACGACGGTTACGACCGGTTTTCCGTTATCTCTCCTCTGTCCCACCGCTGGGTTCTGGGCAGCGTATTTCTTGTAGCTGCTATCAGCATGGCCAGCCTGCCGCCCTTCAGCGGATTTGTCAGCAAGGCGTGGATTCTGCAATCGTCTACCCCGCTGCCAGACTATCTCTGGCTGTGGGGGGCCATTCTCATCTCCGGACTGCTGATTATCGCCGCCCTGAGCAGGGCTGGCTCTGGCTGGTTCTGGCGGCCGGAGGAGCACTCAGCCGCCAAAGCCCGGGCCGTGGCGAAAACTCAAAGACTGGATTATGCCCGCACAGCCACCGTGTGTGTGATGATTGCCATCAGTTTCTCTCTCGCCCTGTTCGCCCAGCCAGTGATGGATTATCTCGAGGCTGCGGCAAGGCTTGTTTACCAACCATCCGGCTACGTGGACGCGGTGCTGGGCGATTACGTTCGTCAGGGCGGGGAGGTGAGCCCATGAACCGTCGCGAATTCTGGCTGCCAAGGCCACTATTCTCGCTGTTTCTGGCGTTGCTCTGGTTGTTGATGGTCAACAGTTTTTCGGTGGCTCACATGCTGCTGGGGCTTGCCCTGGGCCTCTTCATCCCCTTCATCACCCGACCATTCTGGCCGGAACAGGCCAAGGTGCGCTATCTGCTGCCTTTGCTCAGGTACTTTCTGGTGCTGATGGTCGATATTGTGTACTCGAATCTGATCGTGGCCCGGCGCATCCTCTGGTATCCCAACCAGTTAACGCCAAGTTTTATCACCTATCCCCTGGAACTGGATGACGACTTTGCCGTGACCATCCTGGCCAGCACCATCTCACTGACACCGGGGACTGTATCCGCCCATTACGACAGCGAAGCGGGCACTCTGCTGGTTCACGCCCTGCATGTCACCGACGAGGATGAGCTGGTGCGGCAGATCAAGGAACGCTATGAACGGCCATTGAAGGAGATCTTCCAGTGATTGCCACCGTGATTCCATTCGTGATTGGCATATTCTGCATTGCTGTGTTGCTCAATCTTTACCGCCTGGCCATCGGACCCGACATTGTCGACCGGATACTTGCCCTGGATACGATGATGATCAACAGTATTGCACTGATCGTGCTGGCGGACATCCAGATGTCCCTGGGCATCCTGTTCGAGGCGGCCCTGTTGATTGCCCTGATGGGATTTGTCGGCACCGTGGCCATGACCAAGTATCTGCTGAGGGGGGATGTCATCGAATGAGCGGTTCAGAGATGCCACTGCTTCTGGAAATGATAGTCACCTTTTTCCTGGTAACCGGAGCCATCATCGCGCTGATCGGCTCCATTGGCCTGGCGCGACTGAAAGATGTCTATATGCGCCTGCATGGCCCCACCAAGGCCAGCACGCTCGGCGTGGGATGTATCCTGGTGGCGTCACTGCTGTATTTCAGTTTCCTGAAAGGCGGGTTGTCGGTGCACGAGGCGCTGGTGACCCTGTTCCTGTTCGTGACAGCCCCGGTCAGCGCCCATATGATGGCCAAGGCGGCGCTGCACCGGAAGCTGAAGTGCTCTTCCCAAACCCGCAAAGGACCGCCGGATCAGTGACCAGCGAACCGTGCCCGGAAAGTTTCCGGCATGGGCACGACGGCCTTGCGCTGGTAGTTGAAGAACACGAATCCGTATTTGGCCAGGGCCACCGGCTGTCCACTTTCCGCCTTGGTGACCCGGAATACGAAATCCCCGCCGTACTTGTTGAAGTCCATCAGCCCCACTTCAAACCTCAGCATTTCGGGAAAAAACGATTCGGACTGGTACATGGTTGCCAGATCGGTAACGATGATACCCATTCCGTTTTTATCGGCCTCCTGAACGCCGTAGTTCACCAGAAACTGGGCCCTGGCCTCGGACAACATGGAGATGAGCGCATCGTTGCCCAGGTGGTTGGCACCATTGATATCGGTGATGCGAACCGGCATCTTGGTTTCGAAATAAAAGGCATCATCCGGGAAAGAGAGTTTGATACGGGCCAAAGTTGGATTCCTGTCTGGAGAAATTGCAGCTGCAGCCAATGATACTTGGTTGTTATCCTCCGTTCACGCAAGACAGGATGCCTGACATTGGTTATCTTGGGAGCCAGGCTTCGGCGCATTCGGGGTTTGGGGGCGGCGGAGATTGGGAGAGCTCTTTCAAAACACGCTCAAGCACATCCCTGTGGCGCTTGAGCTCCGCCATCCATGGCTCCGCACAGTTTTGAAAGAGCTCTCCCAATCCCCGCTTCAAACTTTGACGCGCATCTGGATCACTAAAATAAAACAACGGACATTCTATGGATATTCGCCCTGCTGCAACGCTGGTTCTGACAAAAGATACCGCCGATGGTCTGAAGGTACTGCTGCTGCAACGTACCTGGGAAGCGGTGTTTATGCCCGGTTTCTTTGTCTTTCCCGGTGGTTCTGTGGATGAGCAGGATGTTAAAGGACGCGCACATGCCATAGGCCGGGGTGATTCGGACATCAGTCAGACCATGAGCCTGGACGAAGGTGGGGCCGACTATATGCTAGCGGCGGTCAGGGAATGCTTTGAGGAAGCCGGTATTCTGTTGGCGCTGGACCAGAGTGATGACGAAATCACAACCGGGCACCCGGTTCACAGGGACCGCATGTCACTATTCAAAGGTGAACTGACGCTGTCGGAGGTGTGCCAGCGCCACAAGCTGACCATTCCGCTGGACCGGCTGGCTTATCTGGGACACTGGATTACCCCGCCCGGACCTCCCCGCCGGTTTGATACCCGGTTCTTTGTCGCCGTGGCTCCCGAGGATCAACCGGCAAGCCATGACGGGGTGGAGACCATTGATAGCATCTGGCTGAGCCCCGCACAGGCGCTGGAAGACCACCGCTGTGGGCGACGTTTGCTGGGCCTGCCAACCATCCGGACGTTGAGAATACTGAGGGACTTTGATGACACCGGGGCGGTGATGCGTTACGCCCACGCCAATCCGCCCGAGCCCTATCCCAGCAAGTCGTGGCCGGCGCTGAAGAAGGGCAAGCCGGTGATGCTGGAGCCCGGGGCGCCGGCTTATGATGAGGCGGCAAAGCTGGACCCGGAAGGAGAAGGCTCTACCCGTACGGAGATCATTCCCGGCGAGCCGGTGGAAGTGGCGGCTGGCGTGGTGCGGCTGACGGCGCCTAACCCGGGGATGATGACCGGGCCGGGCACCAATACCTATGTGCTGGGCCACAAACGCTTTACCGTGCTGGACCCCGGTCCGGACAATGCCACCCATATTGAAAGGATTCTGGAACTCACCGGCGGAGCGATCGATCAGGTGGTTGTGACCCATACCCACCAGGATCACTCCCCCGGCACTGTGGCGCTGAAAGCGAGAACCGGGTGCCGGGTCTATGGCCAGCCGGCACCGGCAGGGCCCGCCCAGGACCCGACGTTTGCGCCGGACGAGGAACCCGTACACGGGGATCGAATCACAACCGACGCAGGCACCCTGAGAGTGCTCCACACTCCGGGACACGCCTCCAATCACCTGTGCTACCTGCTGCTGGAGCAGGAGCTGCTGTTCTCCGGGGATCATGTCATGCAGGGCTCCACGGTGGTGATCAACCCACCCGACGGCGACATGAAAGCCTACATCGAATCCCTTTATGGGCTGCTGGATGAACCGGTACGCTACATTGCCCCGGCGCACGGTTTTCTGATGGGGCATCCGGAGGCGGTTATCGACTTCCTGATTACCCACCGGCTGGCCCGCGAACACAAGGTGGCGCGTGTGCTGAAGAACCGGGGCGAAACCAGCCTGAAGGATCTGACGGCGGAAGCCTATGATGACGTGCCGGCCGCCATCCACGGCGTGGCGGCCCGCTCGGCGCTGGCCCATCTATTGAAACTGGAAGCGGATGGAAGGGCTGCAAGCAAAGGCGAGACCTGGCACGCTACCTCGCATACCTGAGAAACCGAGAGGAACTATGCTGTACCGCTGGCTGACACATCTGTATCGCGCTGGCCTGATTTCCACACTCTGCGGCAGTCTGGTGGCTGTTCAGGCTGCCTATGCCGAGCAATCGGGTGACTCCGACAATCAGGAAGTCCTGGTTGCAGAGCTTGCTGAAGACGAGAGTGTCGAAGACGTGGAACACTCCGAACCACTTCAGTCCCCAGAACCCGGGTCCGATGAACCGGACGCCATTGATGCTCCCGGGAAAGATGCCCCCGAGGAATCTGTCAGCTCTGAACAACCCGAAAAGAAGGAAGAAGCCACCAGCCTTAAGTTGCTGGGCGCAGAAGTTGCCCCCGGGAAGTCCACGCGGCTGTCCTGGTCGCCAGCCATCCAGATTGCGGGCCTTTCCCAGCCAACACCGGTTCTGGTGATCAATGGCGCCAAACCCGGCCCCAATCTGTGCCTGACCGGCGCTGTGCACGGCGATGAACTCAATGGCATCGAAATCATCCGGCGCACCATGTATGACCTGGAGCCTGACAAGCTGTCGGGGCGGGTTATTGGGGTTCCCATAGTCAATCTCCCCGGTTTTCAGCGCGGCAGCCGTTACCTGCCCGACCGCCGCGACCTCAACCGCCATTTCCCCGGCAGCACCGATGGCAGCCTGGCGGATCGAATTGCCCACTCGCTGTTCGAAAGCGTGATTCGCCACTGCGATATGCTGGTGGATATTCATACCGGATCCCTGAAGCGCACCAACCTGCCCCAGTTAAGGGCCGACATGAATAACTCCGATGTTGCCAGACTTACCCGCGGGTTTGACCGTATGGCCGTGGTTCACAGCACCGGGAGTGCCGGAATGCTCCGCCATGCCGCGGTTGAGGCCGGCATTCCCTCTGTCACCATGGAAGCAGGCGAATCCCTGCGTATCCAGGAGCACCAGATCAGGGCCGGGGTCAACAGCCTGACCAGCCTGTTGGATAAGGAAGGCATGATTTCCAGGATGTTTGTGTGGGGAGACCCGGAACCTGTGTACTACGACTCGGAATGGGTTCGGGCGGAACAAGGCGGCATTCTGTTCAGCGAGATCAAGCTGGGAGATAAGGTCAGTGAAGGTGAAATCCTGGGTTATGTCTCAGACCCCATCACCAACGAGCAGCATCCGATCCGGGCCAGAAGCGGTGGCCGAATCATCGGAATGGCGGTGGATCAGGTTGTCATGGCAGGTTTTGCCACCTACCACGTTGGTACGGAGGCAGAAGTCCCCGGAGAGTAGTATCCTGTCGGGTTCCTGAAATGCCTCAGGAACCCGAGAGGAGTCCACGTGTCATCAGAAACATCGAAACCACCTCTATGGTTGGCCTATACCGGCCTTGTTCTGACCCCACTGTTCTGGGCCGGTAACGCCGTTGTTGCCAAGGGTGTGGTGGGTGAGATTCCGCCGCTGTCCATGTCCTTCTGGCGCTGGGTCATTGCACTGGTGATCCTCCTGCCCTTCGGGCTACCGGGAGTATGGCGTCAGCGCCGGCTGATCCGACAGCACTGGCTGTCAATTCTGGCGCTGGCCACCTTCAGCGTTGCGGCCTTCAACTCTCTGCTTTACTTCGCTGCGGTCACTACCACCGCCACCAATATTGCGCTCATCAATGCCACGATCCCCATCATGGTCGCATTGCTGGCCTGGATTCTGCTGGGGGATCGCACACGCCCGATACAGGCACTCGGTATCGCCCTTGCTGTGCTGGGCATTCTGGCAGTCGTGGCCCGAGGGGATCTTGCGGTGCTAACCGGCCTGCAGGCGCAACCCGGCGACCTGATCATGGTGCTGGCGGTGTTCAGTTGGGGCCTGTTCTCCGTGCTACTTCGCCGCCAGGCAGTGCCGCTGCCGCCGCTGACCTTCCTGACTGTGCAGATTGCATTCGGCACGGTGGTGATACTGCCGTTTTTCCTTGTGGACCTGCTGTTTTTCTCCGGCGGGTTCGAGCTCAACCGCTCAACCGCCCCGCCAATGATGTATTTTGCCATCTTCCCCGGTATTCTGGCGTACGGGTTCTGGAACCACGGGGTGCACCGGATCGGGCCGGCAAAAGCTGCCATCTTCATGTACCTGACCCCGGTGTTCGCGTCGGTGTTGGCGGGTATTTTCCTCGGTGAACGGCTTGGTCTTTTCCACATAGTTGGCGGTTTGCTGATCCTCGCGGGCCTGTTCCTGGCCACCCGCACCACCGAACTTCGTCGAAAATACCGCTGAACCTGTAAACCGCAATGATTAACAAGGCAGGCACTGATGGATAATGGCATGGCAGGATTCTTCAAATGGGCCGGTATACTGGCCTTCGCCACTTTAAGCACTGTGGCTTTTGCTGTTCCCTGTGATCCGGAGAAAAATGCCTGGGTTCCCAGCCGTTATTACCCACCCGGAAACACCGTGTTCCACAACGGCAACTGGTACGAATCCCGGGAACTCCATGAAGGTAAAACGCCGGGGTCGGCTTTCGAGTGGAAAAAACTGGAGGCAGCACCTGATTGCCATCACAGGGAAGGCAGGGCGGTCACTGCGAGCGAAGAACACCAACAGCAACCGCAGGACCCGGGCCAGACTCCGCAACAACCTGCAGAAGCCCGACGCAACGCTCAACACAGCTGTGTTGAGCCCGGACGCTGGAATTTCGGGGCCAGCTACACCGTGGGGCAGATGGCCGTCCATGAAGGCCGGACCTACCGCGCCATTCGCCCCAGCAATGGCCAGATGCCGGGCATGAGCCAGCCTCCCCATTGGCAGCCGATTGACCGTCCCTGCGGAAACCAGGCGGACCAGGACGATTAATCCGGCAGTGTCGCGAACGCCTGTCGTATCTGTTCCAGAGCGGTCTCCAGCACCTGCCGCGGGCAGCCAATGTTGATGCGCATGAATCCACTGCCTGGCTCGCCGAAGGTTGCACCCGGGTTCATACCAATGCCGGCCCGATGGACAAAGAAATGCTTAAGTGCCGAATCATCCATACCCATGGCGCGGCAATCCAGCCACAAAAGATAGGTACCATCGGGCTCGGTTACCCGAATCAGGGGCAGGTGCTGCCGCACATAATCCATTACGTAATCACGGTTTCCCTGCAGATAGGTCATGAGCTGGTCCAGCCACTGGCCACCATGGCGGTAACCCGCCTCGAATCCGGCGATGCTGAAGGGGTTGCACTGGATCATGTGCATGGAATCAAACACCTCTTTCAACGCCTTGCGATGCTGGCGGTTCGGAACCACCAGCGCCGACAGGCCCAGGCCGGGCATGTTGAAGGTCTTGCTGGGCGCCACGGCCGTGACCAGGGCATCGTCCTCCCCTGCCAGACGCGCCAGTACGTGGTGGGCGGGCTTGTCCGGATAGATCAGGTCACAGTGGATTTCATCCGACAGCACCACCAGATTGTGTTGGCGGGCAATTGCCAGCACCGCCTCAAGCTCGCTTTCGGTCCATACCCGCCCCACCGGATTGTGGGGTGAACACAGCATCAGCACTCTGGCATCGTCCCTGGCGGCACAGGCCTCCAGATGCTCCAGATTCATCCGGTAACTGCCATCGACCTGCTCAAGGGGATTCTCGATCACCACCCGGCCGGTTTTCTGAATGGAACTGAAGAAGGGCGGATAGACCGGTGGCTGGATGATCACGCCTTCGCCCTCACCCGCAAACGCCATGGAGGCGGCATGAAGAGATGGCACCACGCCGGGGGCCATCAGCAGCCAGTCCCGCTCTATGGTCCAGCCATGGCGGAATCTGAACCAGTCGATAATGGATGCGTAGATACTCTCCGGAAACAGCGTGTAACCGTAGACCGGATGCCTGGCCCGCTGCTCCAGCGCCTGCGTGACCGCCTCCGGCGCGGCAAAATCCATATCCGCCACCCACAGGGGAATCACATCCTCGCGGCCGAATACTGCCTTGCGGGCATCGAACTTCACAGAACAGGTATTCTCCCGCGGAATGAGCCGATCAAAGGAATCTGGCACGAAGGGCCTCCGTTATGGCGTCAACGTTGTAGTGGCAAGTGATGGACGTCATTCTGGGGCAGGAATGATAATTGCCGCAACCGCAGAGTCCGTCTTTGGTCGCAAAGAAGCAGGTATTGCTTGCCCGGAACCACCAATACTTGCGAACCTATCGAATTATTTGTGAATCCCGGTACTTTTTCGGAGCCATCACATGCTTGCCCAGATTCTGTCCACGATGTTGCCGGTATTCCTGATTGCCGGCTGTGGCGCACTTTACGGCCGCTACCGCACTCCCGATATCCAGGGTCTGAATACCCTGAACATGGAGCTGTTCGTGCCCATGCTGGTTTTTGCGGTGCTGGCAGACCAGCAGGCGCCACTGCAGGAATATACCAGCCTGGCTCTGGCGGCGACCGTGGTGGTGTTGGGTTCCGGCATCATTCTGTATCCCCTGGCCCGGGTCCTGAAGCTGAACCTGAAAACCTTCCTGCCGCCCATGATGTTCAACAACTCCGGAAACATGGGCATACCGGTACTGGTGTTTGCCTTCGGAGACGCTGCGCTGCCTGCGGCCATCGTTCTGTTCATCGTGGAGATGCTGCTGCACTTCTCCGTGGGTCTCTATATGCTGGACCCCCATACCTCCATCCTCAAACGGCTGCGCCTGCCCATCGTATTCGCCAGTATCGCTGGCCTGACGGTTAACGTCAGCGGAGTGCCCCTGCCCGAATGGCTGCTGGAAACCCTGAATATGCTGGGAGGTGTGTGCATTCCGCTGATGCTGTTCGCCCTCGGCGTACGGATGCTGGACGTGGATTTCAGCGACTGGAAGCTGGGTATTCTGGGCGCCATTGCCTGCCCGGCGTCGGGTCTGATCCTGGCCTGGCCAATGATTGCGGTTCTGGATCTGCCCGGCCTGCAGGTGGCGGCGCTGTGGGTATTCGCCGCTTTGCCACCAGCGGTGCTCAATTACATGGTGGCGGAGCAGTACCAGCAGGAACCCCACAAGGTGGCGTCACTGGTACTGATCAGCAACCTGGGTAGTCTTGTGGTTATGCCCATTGTGCTCGGGCTCGTGTTTGCGGCCGGTTATGTCTGAAACTGTCGCGATTGTACGCGCCTCCCGCCCCAATTTTCTGGTGCTCGCCCCGCTGTGTGCGGGTCTGGGAGTGGCGCTGGCCTGGCAGCAGAACGAACCGCCAGCACTGCTGGACACTCTTCTGGTGCTGATAGGTGCCGTGCTGGCCCATGCAGCGGTTAACCTGCTCAATGAATATGAGGACTTCACCTCCGGACTGGACCTGATCACCCGGCGCACACCTTTCTCCGGCGGCAGCGGGGCGCTCCCGGAGGTACCCTCAGCTGCAAGACGGGTGTTGCTTGCCGCTGTCGGCGCACTCGCACTGGCGATTGCAATCGGCCTGTACTTTCTCTGGCTTCGGGGACTACCAATGCTGGCGCTTGGCGCTGCCGGCGTTGTCCTGGTACTGACATACACCCGCTGGATTACCCGCCTGCCTCTCATCTGCCTGCTCGCACCGGGGCTCGGCTTCGGCCCGGTGATGATCCTGGGCAGCCTCATCGCCCTGGGCGCCCGGCTGGATTCAGCCGCTCTCATCGTTTCCCTGATCAGCCTGCTGCTGGTGAGCGAGCTGCTGCTGATTAATCAGATACCCGATGCTGACGCCGACCGTAAAGTCGGCCGCCGCCACCTTGCCATCACCCTTGGCAAACACGCCGCTGCCCGACTCGTTGGCGCGATGTTGCTGACCGGTTACGGTGTTCTCATAGCAGCTCTTCTGGTGGGCTGGTTACCGATGTGGAGCGCCCTTGCTCTGGCACCGTTACCCGCAGCCCTGTGGATAAGCCACAGGCTGCCGGGTGCGGTGGCCCATTATCAACAGCTCAATACAATATTGGGCGTTAATGTTGCAGTACTGCTGGCAACGCTGGCACTACTGATCGTGGGCATCAGCCTTTAAGCCGGAACACACTGACTCGCCCGCTCAACTGCTCCGCCAGCGTGGCAAGATCGCGGCTGGCGCCAGCCACCTGCTCAGAGCCCGCAGACGTTTCCACGGTGGAATCGTGAATGCGGCTGATGTTGCGGTTCACTTCTTCGGCCACGCTACTCTGTTCTTCCGCCGCGCTGGCAATCTGGGCATTCATGTCGTTGATCTCGCCCACTTCCTGACGAATCTGGCTCAGTGCCTGCTCTGCGGAACGGGTCTTCTCCACGGTGGTTCTGGCCAGGTCACGGCTGGCCACCATTACGTCCGCCGCTTCGGAGGCGCCGGTCTGCAGTTTTCCAATCATTTCCCGAATTTCACGGGTGGAATCCTGGGTGCGGGTCGCCAGTGAGCGCACCTCGTCGGCAACCACGGCAAAGCCGCGCCCGTGGGTACCGGCCCTGGCCGCTTCAATAGCCGCATTCAGGGCCAGCAGGTTGGTCTGTTCGGCGATAGCATTGATTACTTCAATGATCTTTTCGATATTGGCGCTGTCGTCGGAGACCCGGTGGACGGTTACCACTGCTTTCTCGAGGGTATCAGCCAGCTCGCCAATGGAGGCCGCCGTTTCCTGAACCACAAGGTTACCGGTTTCCACCTCCTGGTCCGCCTTGCCGGTGGCAGCGGCAGCACTGGAGGCAAAGCCGGCCACTTCGTTTACAGTCGCTGCCATCTGGTTGATGGCGGTTGCCATCTGCTCGGCTTCCTCGGACTGGATGCGAATCTGACGGTTGTTGTTGTCGGATGTCGACAACAACTCCGAAGAACTCCTGGAAAGCTCCATCGCAGATTGACGCACTTCGCTGATAATTCCGGCGAGTTGCTCCACCGTATCTCTTAGCGCACCCATCACGCTGTCGGGGTATCTGGTCTGGATATCCTGGTCAAGAATACCGTCCGAGAGCCGGCGAATCGCGTCTGCCACTTCATCAGGCTCGGCACCCAGAGTTGAGCGAATCCTGCGGATAATAAGCACTGCCACAACAATACTCAGTAATACCGCCATACCGGTCACCAGGAATATCATCCGGTTGAAGTTTCCTGCCGCCTCGCGCACCGCATCGACATTGGTGGTTATAAACGCTTCCTGGTGGTCGATGAAAGCGTTGATCCGATCAAGCCAGGTTGTATAGGCCGGGGAAACATCCTCCAGCAGAAATTCCCGTGCTTCCTCAACACGGCCAGCCTGGCGCATGGTCAGCAATTCGTCGGTAAGCGCCAGCGTCGTTTGCTCTATCTCCTTGATGTCCGCCAACAACTCCCTTTCCCGGTCAGAGGCCCCAGCGGACCTGAACAGCTCGTCCATTGGTCGCGCGGATTCGACATAGAACGTCTTCAACCGTTCGATATCCTGAAGATGGGATTGCAGAGCCCGGTCGTCGCGCACCAGAACCGCATCGCGGATAGCAATCGCACGGTCATGCACGCTGCCTCGGAAATTGATCGCGTAACGCTGCTTCACGGCAGCGTCATCGCCCACTTCGGTTAGGGTACGATCGATAAAGCCCACACGGTGATTACCAATCAGGCTGACAAGCACCATCAGAGAAAGTATAAGACCGAAGCCCAGGGCAAGCCGTTTGGCGACTGTGAGGTTGCTGAACATCATTCACTCCGGAAATTGAAAACCATAAGTCGAAACTATCTATTCCTGGAATTAGCGAGAATGGATCAATGGATCGGCCTGAAAATGGTGATCTTTTACAATTATTTTCATTGCTACATATCGTTACATCCCCCTCTGATTAGCCGGTATATCCACGGTAGACGCTTGCAACAGCCCCGGCTTTGGCCGAAGGTAAGACTATTCAGGTTGAATTTCATTTTGATACGGAGATCCGCCCATGAGTGTTCTGCTTCTCCTCCTCAGTGCATTGGTACTGATTTACCTGGGTATAGGCGGCACCACCGCCGCTACTGTCCTGGTTATTGCAACGGTTATCGGTCTTTTCCAGGATGGCTGGCACATCCTCAGCATCCTTTTTGGCGGCGGCCTGCTCGCACTGAGCCTGGTGCTGCTTTTGCCCGGCGACCTGCGCCGCGAAAAACTGAGCGCGCCCCTTTTGGGTTGGGTGCGCGGTCGCCTACCGAAGCTGTCAGATACGGAGGCTGAAGCACTCCGCTCAGGCTCTGTGGACTGGGACGGGGAGCTGTTTTCCGGCCAGCCACAGTGGTCGAAGTTGCTGGACGCCAAGCCTGCCCATCTGTCCAGCGAAGAGCAGGCTTTCCTGGACGGCCCGGTGGAAAAGCTGTGCGGCATGCTGGATGACTGGAAAATCACCCACGAAGACTACGATCTGCCCAACAAGGTCTGGAAATTCATTCGCGAGAACGGTTTCTTCGGACTGATGATTCCCAAGGAGCAGGGTGGCAAGGGCTTCTCCCACACCGCTCATTCCGAAATCGTGATGAAAATCTCCACCCGCAGCGTGTCTGCTGCCGTCACCGTCATGGTGCCCAACTCCCTGGGTCCCGGCGAGCTGCTGATGGAGTACGGCACCGATGCCCAGAAAGAACACTACCTGCCCAGGCTCGCAGGCGGCGAAGAAATTCCCTGCTTCGCCCTGACCTCACCGGTGGCCGGTTCCGATGCCGGCGCCATCCCCGACAAGGGCATTGTCTGCAAGGGCCAGTGGAACGGCGAGGAAGTACTTGGCCTGAAAGTCACCTGGAACAAGCGCTACATTACCCTGGCCCCCGTCGCTACGCTGATTGGCCTGGCCATCAAGGTGTATGACCCGGACAAGCTACTGGGTGAGTCTGATGAGATTGGCGTTACCTGCGTCATGGTCCCCCATGATCTTGAGGGCGTTCACTCCGGCGCCCGTCATCTGCCCATGAACACCGTGTTCATGAACGGCCCGACCTGGGGCAACGACGTGTTCATTCCCATGGAGCAGGTTATCGGGGGCCAGGACATGCTGGGCAAGGGCTGGAAAATGCTGCTGGAATGCCTCTCCATCGGCCGCTCCATCTCCCTGCCCGCTCTGGGCACCGGCGCTGGCAAGGTAGCGAGCCTGGCAACCGGCTCCTATGCCCTGACCCGGGAGCAGTTCGGCCGCTCCATCAGCCAGTTTGAAGGAGTACAGGAAGCCCTCGAGCCCATCGCCGGTTACACCTACATGATGGACGCCGCAAGGCTGCTGACCTCCGGCATGCTGGACCGTGGCGTGCGCCCATCCGTGCCATCGGCGGTACTCAAGTACCGCAATACCGACCTGATGCGCACAGTGATCAACCATGCCATGGACGTGGTGGCCGGCCGTGGTGTGATTACCGGGCCCCGCAACTTCCTGGCCCGGGCCTACCAGGCGGTGCCCATTGGCATCACGGTTGAGGGTGCCAATATCCTCACCCGCAGCCTGATGGTGTTTGGCCAGGGTGCTATCCGCTGCCATCCGTTCATTGTGGAAGAAATTGAAGCGGCCGGCATGGAAGACGAGAAGGCCGCTGTCGAGAAGTTCGATGGCATCTTCTACCGCCACATTGCCCATACCACCCGCAATGCGCTGCGCTCCTTTGTGCTCGCCCTGACAGGCGGTCTGCTGGAACCGGTTCCCCGCCAGGGCAATATCCAGTCCAGCTACCGTCAGCTGGCCCGATTCTCGGCGGCTTTTTCACTGATGACCGACGTGACCCTGCTCACTGTTGGCGGCGGCCTCAAGGCCCGCCAGCGCCTGTCCGGCCGCATGGCGGACTGTCTGGTGCACCTGTACTACGCAACCGCGGTGATCAAGCAATGGCATGAGGAGGGCTACCCGGATGACCAGCGCCCGCTGGTGGACTGGTGCCTGCAAACCAGCCTGCGTGATCTCAAGACGTCCATGCGGTCGCTGATCATCAACTTCCCGGTGCCTCTGCTGCGCTGGCCACTGCGGGTGCTTGTGTTCCCCCTCGGCGCAACGGGCCTGAACGGGCCCGACGACAGGCTCGGCACAGAAGTTGCCGCCAGCATCGTCAAGGACACCCCGTTGCGCCAGCGCATCAGCCGTGGCAGCTACATCAACACCGACCCGGACGATCCACTGGGTCGCGTACTCAACGCCTACCGGCTGGCCAATGAAACCCGTGAAATGCGCGAGCGCCTGCATGAAGCGCTGCGTAACCGCGATGAAGACGAACTGGGCGGCATTGACCTGCTGATGGGCCATGAGCGAAAAGAGCTGGTGGACTGGGCCTGCGACCAGGGCGTCGTCAAGAAGGAAGAATGCGACAAGCTTCTGGAAGCCCTGGAAGCCCTCTACGACGTTATCCGCGTGGATGCGTTTGACGCCGACGGCCTGAAGGCGCTGTCACGCTGTGCCAAGGGCAAGCGCAAAGTCGTGGAACGCCCGCCAAGAGAAGAAGAGTAATCGCTTTCAGCCGCACCCGGGCATCGGGTGCGGCTGAGACAACCCGCCACTGCCGTACCTCCCGCCTCCACTGCATTATTGTCTCAGCCTCTCACAGGGATTGGCACAACCTATGAATCTCGGTTCAAAAGCGCTTTTACTGCGATCTTTTTAGTTATAAAATACCTCATAGATATTTCATTTTAGAATATATAAATATTCCGGCAGGCTATATGGAACTTCAATTCAGTCAGGTAACCAAGTCATTTGGTGACCTGAATGTGATCAAGCAGTTCGACACCACCATCAGCAACGGCGAAATCGTCGCCCTGGTGGGTCCGTCCGGTTGCGGAAAATCCACGCTGTTGCACATGCTGGCCGGGCTTCAGCAGCCTTCATCCGGCACCCTGACCGCAGGCGGCGCCTCGGTGGCCAGGCCATCTCCGGAGCGCACCCTGGTATTCCAGGAACACGCCCTCTACCCGTGGATGACACTGCTGGATAACGTTGCCCTGGCACTGGAGTTCCAGGACAAGCCCCGGAAAATGGCCCTGGCAGAGGCCCATAAATGGTTGTCGAAAGTAAAGCTTGCCGGCTTTGAGGATTATTACCCCCATCAGGTATCTGGTGGCATGCGCCAGCGCTGCGCCCTGGCGAGGGCCTTTATCGCCCGGCCAAAGGTATTGTTGCTGGACGAGCCCTTTGGCGCCCTCGATGCGCTGACCCGAATGACCCTGCAAAGTGTCCTCAAGGACCTGATCGAGGAAGAACGCCCGACCGTGGTCCTGGTCACCCACGATGTGGACGAAGCCCTCTACCTGGCCGACCGGGTCATGGTGTTCAGCCAGCGCCCGGCCACCGTTTTAAAGGAAGTGGAGCTGGGACACATCCCCAAAACCCACGACCTGTCTGTTTTTGCCGATGTCCGCCGGGAAGTACTGAACCTGCTGGGCATTGATACTGATGAACACACACCCGCTGATTCCCAAGGAGAAACGGCATGAACCGCTCTTTACTGGCTCCCCTTTTTGCCTTCCTGCTGGGCCTGGCTGTTATCAGCCCGGCGACAGCCGCAGAAGAATTCCGTGTCGGTTATGTCCGCGTTATGGACGATGCCCAGGCCATGCTGGCCTACGAAGCAGGACTGTATGAGAAGTATGGCCTGGACGCGAAGCTGATCGAATTCACCTCCGGCACCGACCTGATCAAAGGGATTGTTGGCGGCCAACTGGATATCGGCGTGCTGGGTTTCTCCAACGCCTTCACCTGGGCTTCCAAGGGCGCGGACCTGAAAATCGTGGGGGGCGCGCAGCGCGGTTATCATTCCCTGCTGGTGCGTGAAGACTCCGGCATCGAATCGGTGGAAGACCTCAGGGGCAAGAACCTCGCGTCCCAGAAACAGGGCAGCACCGCGGATATCGTGCTCAAGGGCGTGATGCTTGCCAATGCCGGGCTGGAGCCGTCGGACCTGAATGTCATGGGTGTTGCCCCTTCGGTGGCGGTGCAGTCGCTGGTGGGTGGCCGTGTGGATGCCGCTTTCCTGTTCGAACCCTATGACCGTATCGCGCAGCTGGTGGCCCCGGTCAAGCAGATCTATGAGATTGGCGAAGTCTGGCCCTTCCCGTGCATGGTGGTGATCACTTCCGGGGAAACCCTGGAAAACCGCAAGGACGTACTCTGGGCAGCACTGGACGCCCAGCGCGAGGCCATTGACATGCTCGAGAACCAGCCCGAAAAGGCAGCGCCCTATATCACCGACTACTTCATCCGCGAGCCGGTGGTCAAATCCCGTAACCAGGGCGATGTGCCCAGTGAGCAGGTGATTACCGAGGCCATCAAGACCAACGACTTCAGCGCCAAACTGACCGAGGACGATATCAACCGTATGAAGGAACTGGCGGCCATCATGCAGGAACAGGGCATTCTGCAGGTGGAAGGCGAGTTTGATGTCGACGCCCTGCTGGATATGTCCTGGCAACAGGCGCGTGAGCTGTAAGCATGAGCAATAGTCAGACCACGGGCGTTGCCAGCAAGCGGGCCTATGTAGCCGCTATCGCTATTATCCTGTTCTTCTGGCAGGTGGCGGCCTGGTTCCTGCCGGACTTCCTGATGCCGGATGTGCCGGTTGCCCTGCAACGCCTGTGGGAAGAACTCAACAGCGGCGAATTCTACGAGGGGCTCGGCAACAGCATGAGCCGCCTCGGCATCGGCTACGGCGCCGCTCTGTTCTTCGGCATCATTCTGGGCCTGGTGGGGGGCACCCTGAACCTGGTCCGCAGCACCCTGAAAGCCGCCATCATCATCCTGCAGTCCATCCCGTCCATTGCCTGGGTGCCGCTGTTCCTGATCCTGATGGGCTTCGGCAACATGCCGATCATTGTGGTGGTGGCCATCGGCGCGTTCTTCCCCACCGCCCTGAGCGTGATGAACGCCACCGAAAGTGTCGAGAAGGTGCATATCTCCGCGGCCCGGGTAATGGGCGCGTCGAAACTGCAGATGCTCAAACGGGTCTACTTCCCGGCCGTTACTCCAGAGCTGATTACCGGGGCCCAGCTGGCCTTCGGCAATGCCTGGCGCGCCCTGATCTCGGCCGAGATGATCGTCGGCTTCAGCGCCGGCCTCGGCAAGTCCCTGGCCTATTCCGGCGAGATCGCAGACATGACCGGCGTGATGACCAACATCCTGGTCATCGCGATACTGGCTGCTGTAATCGATCAGGTGATCCTGGAGCGCATCAAGCACCGCTTACTGCGCTACCAGTACCTCTGACATCACTCCGCCCTGAGGCCACCGCGAATGGCCTCATCCACCAGCCACCGGCGCAGAATCTGAATCCCCCGCTCGCGCCGGCGGCTGGTTTTCCAGGCAAAGTAGAAGCTGTCACCGGTCATCACCGAATGGCACGGCAGCCGCACAAAATCCCCCGAATCCTTCCGCGTACTGAGCATGTAATCATTGGTCAGCGCGATCCCCTGATGAAACCGCGCCGCTTCCAGCGCCAGCAACATATGACTGAAATGCTGGAGCCTGGCGGAACCGGGAATGGTCTGCTCCACCCCCCGATACCAGGCCTCCCAGTCACCGGCGGCCCTGTCGAAAATACTGTGGGTCGAAAGCAGCGGAAAGCGTGAAACTTCCTCCGGCGACAGCTCAGGCTCGTCCCGCCCCTCAACCTCCGAATCCCGCCCCAGCTCCCGCCGGATCCGCTGCCAGTAATCCTGACTGCACACCGGAAACAGCCGCTCGGTATACAACAACTCATAACTGAACGCCGCCGACGCCGGCTTGATGGTAATAAAACAGTCCGCCACCCGGTCCGACAACACCGGATTCTCACTGCTCATCTCCAGCGACAGCTCCAACTGCGGATGCTCCCGCTGCAAATCCGGCAACCGCGGCACCAGCCAGCGCACCGCAAACGAACTGAACACCGACAGCCGCAACCGCGACTCCTCATGCCCCAGCAACTGCTCACTCACCCGCTCAATCTGCAACAGAGCCGACCCCACCCCATCCAGATACTGCCGCCCCTCGTCGGTCAGCGTCAGCGTCCGCCCACTACGCCAGAACAGCTTCTCACCCAGGTAGGTTTCCAGCTGCTTGATCTGATGACTGACCGCACTCTGACTCACCGCCAGCTCCTCGGCGGCCAGCGAAAAGCTGTTCAACCGGGCAACGGCTTCGAAGACAGGAAGGGATTTCAGGGGTGGAAGCTTCATTATCTAATTTTCTAATACCGATGGATTAAAGATCATTTTATCGGATATTAGCACAGACATAGAATGCCATCACAACGTTGAGGGAGCCGAGTGGGCAGATCTCTCCAAAACCGTGCGGAGCCATGGATGGCGGAGCCCGAGCGTCACATGGATGTGCCGAAGGAGCGCGTTTTGGAGAGATCTGCCCACTCGGCGAATGCACCCAACTGAGAGGTATCACTGGAGTACGGGAGCCACCGGGAAGAATTGTTTCGCTGGCTCAAACTCCCAAATTTCGAGCAAAACCAGAAATAGGAGTTCCCATGTCAGGCAAAACCGTAAACAGCGCAATCCTTCTGCTGGTGATCGGCAACGCCATGGCCATCATATCCGACGTCTTCATCAAACTGCTGGAGCCCGGCGCCCCCATCTTCCAGTTCGCCTTCCTGCGCTGCGTCATCACCCTGCTGTTGTTACTACCCCTGGCAGGACAGCTCAACAGGAAGCACCTGTTCTCCGGCTTCAAGGTCCATGCCCTGCGCGCCCACATACACCTGGCAGGCATCCTGTGCATGGTAGTTGCCCTGGGCAACCTGCCGCTGGCCACCGCCAATGCCGTGTTTTACGCTGCACCCATCCTGGTTATGGTGCTATCTACCATTGTATTCCGGGAAAAACTCACGCCACTGAGCGTTATCGCAGTCTTCAGCGGCTTCGCCGGCATCGTCGTCATCCTGCGGCCGGTGGAATTCAACTGGGCCGCCATCGCCGCTCTGGCAGCTGCCCTGTCTCTTTCCATCAACGCCGTCATGGTACGCAAACTGCCCAAAGAGCAGACCACGGTTCACAAACTGCTGCTGAACTACCTGTTGATCATCCCCGCCGCCGGTGCCCTGGCCATCTGGGAAGGCGCCGCCTGGGACAGCAGCATGTTGATCAGCGCCGGGGGCTCAGCCGCATTCATCCTGGGCTACAACATCACCGTATTGTTGGCCTACAAACAGGTCGATGCCAACCAGATCACCAGCGCCGAATACACCGGCCTGATCTGGGCAGTACTGATTGGCTGGATTGGTTTCAATGAGATGCCCGACCTCTGGTTCGCCGTGGGCAGTGCCATGATCGTGGTTCCGCTGGTTCTGGTGGGATTGGGCTCGCGTCACCGGAGCCCCCGGGTGCTCCGGGCTTATCCGGTGAGTAGTTGAGGCCCTGGGCCAATGACGATGAGGAGCGACTGACCACCAAGGAGGTCGCTGCAAGTTTGCCCTACTAGCTGAACCGCATGAGTGTTCTAAAGGGTCGCAAAGCGGACATTCAGGAATGGCGATCAATGCTGAATAAGCGCCGGCCCGACAGGGCCGTCCGGTGGAGGCCGGAACGAACTTAATTGATTTGTGAGGCATTTTTATCGTGCAGAAAGTCAGCGATGAGGTGCCATTTTTCTTTGTATTCCTCGTAATCAGGAATGTCTCTAAGGTTTACTTTGCCCCAGTTTTCGCTTCGTGGAGCTGACTCCACGATGGCTACCGGGAAGACGAAATAATTCGGAGGCATAACGTCTCTTTTACCATCCTTCGAGCCCCGGTTCAGCAGCACCACAACAACGAAATCGCAGTTGAAGTTTTTGATTGGAAATCCTCCAGCGCCGGTTCGCCATCGACTTTTTACTTGAACCATTGCAGATCTATTCGACTCGGGGTTTGTCGCGACCAGATCATAACCAGGCATATTTGTATAAGTCTTGTAGGAGGCAATTTTGTGGAGCAAAAGCTGCCCCAGAACCAAAAACTCAGCTCCTTCTGCCTCCAACCGTGTATCTAGCCTCGCCATTGCCAATCCTAGTTTTGGTGCCTAACGCCTCAAACACCGGTGACGTTTACGCCGTCTGAGTGCTTTAACTTGTTATGGGGTGAAACATCCTGCATCATTTACCTATGTCTATCTCCGCGGGATGTCAAATGACTGCGCTCGAACTCGAAACCCTCAGAAACGCTGCCATGACGCTCTCCGAACAGGAGCGCGCCGCTTTAGCCAAAGATCTGGTGGCAAGCCTAGATGGCCCTGCAGATGAAGGTGTTGCAGAAGCGTGGGACCGTGAGATTCGCCGAAGAATCCACCAGATTGATTCAGGAGAAGCAGAGCTGCTCGATGCAAAGGAAGTTCTGTCCCGCGCCAGAGATCGAATTAGAGGCTGATCGTCTTGAGAGTGAGAGTCAGCAGGTAAGCTGCTTCCTGGTATGAGCAGGAAGAAGTTGGGCTCGGAGAACGCCTGATCAATGCTTTCGAACAAGCAATTGGGCTGCTTGAGGAACCCTATCCCCCACTGGTTCCAGTCAACCATGACGCCGCAGAATCCGGAGCAAAACAACTCATCCTTCATAGATTCCCCTTCTCCCTCGTAACCATCGAAAGAAACCAAGCTATCATAGTCGTTGCTTTTGCTCACCACTCCAGAAGACCAGGCTACTGGCGGAGACGGCTGTCCCCATAACGCTGAAATAAGCGGCGGCCCGTCAGGGGCGTCCGGTGGAGGCCGCAGGCCGGAACGAACTTAATTGACTGGTTATGTGGCTGAGTCATCAAGCTTTTTCCTGATGGCCGGTGCATCCATATATCCTTTGATGACACGCCAGTTTTTCTCGCCGGCCTGCATGACTGAGATAGCGCCCACCAGTATGCCGACCAATCCTCCTCCAGCTAACAAAATGGCTGGATTCCCTGCGGACTCATACCACTGAAAAAAGGCCGCCAGGATAAGAACGCTTGCAATCCACAACCCCAAATTGAACCAGGATTTTGTGATGATGGCAGGCTTCGTGTCCTCAACTTTTTTGAGAACTTCCCGGAGAATCTTCGTTTCTTTTTCGTCGGTCACTCACTCTCTCCATCACACATAACGCTTGGCTTTGCGGCGTGCCGGAGCGCCAGCGAAGGTGCGTCCGCCAACAGCCACTGGTTATGTGATCTTCGCCTACTCTGGCAAACCCTCGAATTCTGGCACGTCACCAATCGCCCCGTCCCAAACCGCTCTACTCGATGTGAATATGTGCGCAGTTGGCAATACAGAGACTTCAGTATCCAAACACCCTGCGGGAACAACGAGCAGGTTTGTAAATTGGGTGCTTGGTAATGCCGAACCACACGAGCTACAAAAGCTTTTGTTGTGGCGAGTACCTGGAAGCGTAAAGGAAGTCACAGCGTCTACACCCGCCAGCCAGATCAGTTTAGCTGACTGCGAGAACAAGTTTGCCGCATGAGCCGATCCCGTATCTTTTTGGCAATACTCACAATGGCACAGGTAAAAGTTGTCGAAGTCCCCATGGACCTCAAATCTCACCGTGCCACACAGGCAAGAGCCAACATGCTTAGTCATAGGATTCCCTTCTATGGCCTGCAGGTGACGCACACATAACGCTCCGCTAATGTGCGCCGCCTGCGGCGTCACCATTGAGCGGCTTGTTAGCAGATTCTGCCTGAAGACGCTCCACCAGCCACACCTTGATGATCGATTGGCGGGTAACTCCATAGCGCGCAGCCTCACGGTCCAACGACTCCACAACCCAAGCCGGGAAGTCGACGTTGATTCGCTTTTGTTCCTGATTAACGCGACGAGCAGACGACAGGTCCAGGTCATCAACAATATCTTCCTGACCTTCCTCAAATTTTTTATCGAAGTCTTTAGCTTTCATAGAGCTCAACCTCCTTCTTGCGGGAACGTCTGACTGAAATCAGACGAATACGAGCATCCCTGTACGTGACGACAGCCGACCAGTGCTTTTCACCAATCTTGCCTATCAGCAAAAACCTCTGCTCATCCTCTGATTTTGCGCGGATCTCCAGCAGGTATGGATCTTTCCACAGCCCTTGGGCAGCAACGAAATCGATACCGTGCTTGTTCAGATTGGCCTGGCTTTTGGCTTCGTCGAATTCAAATTCATCCATGAGTACAAATTATCCCTTTTTTACTCAATCCGCAAGATTTGGAGGGAGCCGTAGCTGCTAACGCTGAACGAAGCGGCGCGTCTCACGCGTCCGCCTTACGTGACTTGTTATGGGCCAGGAGCACAACACCCTGACCCTTGCTGAATTGGTGGGCACGGTACTGTGCCGAATGAACAAAAGATTCGGGAGCTGTGGTTCCTGGCCAGTAGCACCATGATTGTGGTGCCGCTGATACTGATAGGCCTGCAACAACGGATAACCCGCAAGGGTGGCATCAAGGCCTGGGTCAAAGCAGATGGGCTTCCAGCTCGAACACATGGGGATCGTGATCTCCCAGCGCCCTCAGAGCCTCTGCCAGTTTCAGAAGATATTCACTGTTGGGACCACTGGGGCCCGAAGAACTCGCAATCTGACGGGCAATCTCCAGGGAAGACGCCGGCCCCAGGAAAGCGGCGTTGTCTTCAGTAGCAATATAGACAAGGCCTTCTTCGCTGCTGCCATCATTGAACCTCATGGGCGTGCTGAAGCGCAGATAGCCGTTTTTCTCACGCACGTCCAGGTGCCCGAACACTTCCGGGGACACCCGGTAGGCCATGCCCTTGCACAGCGCGTCTGGCTGCTTGATCAGCGTTACTACCCTGCCTGGCGCTTCCGGGGTGCCGCGGTGGTCATGGGAGCCCTGCCAGAACCGCCGCACCCAGCCTTCAATCGTGGCCGGACGCTGCTCGAGGATAGGGAAGTCCACCTTGTAGATCAGCGAGCCATAGCCAAACAGCCATACCGAAGACAGACCTTCAAAATTCTGACGCATGCGATTGTGTTCAACGGTGGTAATGGACATCAGCCTCGATCATCTCCGATATTGCTCAAACAGAGGCCATGAACCCGGCGATCCCTGTCAGTACGATTTCCGCCGCCATGGCGGACAGGATCAGGCCACTGATCTTGGATAGTATATTTAGCCCGGTCTTGCCCAGAACTTTTTCAAGATAGCCCGACAGGTGCAACAGCACGCCCAGTATGACCAGCCCGGACACCAGCCCCAGCAACCCCCCGACCACTTCGGGCACACTGCTCAGTTCGGCACCGTAGACCAGGATGGCACCGATGGTCGCCGGGCCGATCATTACCGGTATGGCCAATGGCACCACGGCGATGTCGTCACGGTCTTCATCCGGCAGGCCGGTGGCGTGATTACGGGTACCGCTGGTAACCAGACTGATGGCGGTCAGGAACAGCAGGCTGCCGGCACCGATCCGGAAGGAGTTCAGGGTAATACCAATGGCACTGAAAAGCAGAGGGCCGGCGAAAAACAGTATCAGCCCCAGGATCAGTGCCGACACGGTTGAACGGCGGATAATGGAACTCTTTTCCGCCGCTGGCAGCCCCCGGGTCAGCGCCAGGAACATGGTCACCACAAAGAATGGCGCCAGCAGGAACAGAAAACGGATTGTGCTGCTGATGTAGGTGCTTACAAACGCTTCAAACATTCGGAATATCCGGCCAGGAGTAAAAACGGTATAGCATAGTCGCGGAGGCGTCTTCGTGCCGTAAGGAAGTGAACGTATCCTAGCGTTTGACGCTGGGCTTACGGGGCTTGCGGGACTTCCCGGATTTTGCAGGCTTTCCCGGCCCTGGAGGTTTACCCCGTTTTACGGCCGGTTTTCCTGCCTTCCCGGGATGCCCCTTACCGTTCCTGCCACGAACACCCTGGGGCGGCTTGCCGGTCCTTTTGCCTGGCTTTTTAGCCGTCGGCTTCTTCGTTTCGCTGCGAGTGTCCGGGCTCACTTCCGATGACGAATCCCGGATCATGTCGAAAAGCCCCTGCAACTCCTTTTCACCCAGATCGCGCCACTCGCCAACCGGCAACCCCTTCAGACTGATATTCATGATGCGAACGCGCTCAAGCTTGGCGACATCGTAGTCGAAAAACTCGCACATTCGCCGAATCTGTCGGTTCAGCCCCTGCACCAGGGTGATACGGAACACAAAACGGGAGACTTTCTCTACCTTGCAGCGTTTGGTGACCGTACCCAGTATCGGCACGCCGGCACTCATGCCCTGCACAAACTCCGCCGTCACCGGTTTGTTGACGGTTACCAGGTATTCTTTCTCGTGGTTGTTGCCGGCCCGCAGGATCTTGTTCACCAGGTCGCCGTTGCTGGTCAGAAATATCAGCCCCTGGGAGTCCTTGTCCAGGCGTCCAATGGGGAAAATCCGCTCGCCGTGGCCCACGTGGTTGACGATGTTCCGGGGTTCCGCCGGGTCAGTAGTGCTGACCACCCCCACGGGCTTGTTGAGGGCGATAAAGATCAGGTCTTCCTCGTCCCGGGGTTCGATCAGCTGACCATTAACGGTGACCTTATCGCCGGGCATGACCTGGTCCCCCACCTGGGCTGGCTTGCCATTGATGGCGACGTTGCCGTTTTCGATATAACGGTCCGCCTCCCGCCGGGAACACATGCCACTCTCACTGATGTACTTGTTGAGGCGGGTCGAGTTTTTACCGGGCATGGGGTTCCTATTCAGTGGCTGGTCAAGGTTGCTCAAGGTCTATGCTGCATGCGGGGATACATAACTGAAACGCTTGCGATACTGCTCCATGGTACAACCTACCGTGCGTTTGAACAGCCTCCGGAACGAACTGGCGTCTTCGTAACCGACGCTCCAGATAATACGCGCAGTCTGTTCACGGCTGGATTCCAACAGGTGTTTGGCTGCTTCGATCCGCAGATGCTGCAGGTAACCAATGGGGGTTTCGCCGGTGGCTTCCTTGAACCGGCGCTTGAAGGTGCGGGTACCAAGGCCGGCTACCGCAGCCACCTCATCGATGGTCAGCGGATCGGCATAATGCTGCTCAAGCCAGGTCTGGGCCTTGCGGATGGCATCGTCCTGGTGGGCCTTCTGACTGTAGAACGCCATGTAGGGTGTCTGTTCCAGACGGCGGCCGTCCAATACCAGCATCTTGCTGCAAGCCAGGGCAACCGAGGGCGAAGCAAAACGCTCCACCAGGTAAATGCACATATCCACAAACGCGGTGGCGCCGCCGGCACAGATAATCTGGCCGTTATCCACCAGCAGTCGATCCTCTTCCAGCCGCAAATGCGGGTAACGGCTACGGAACAGTGGTGCGGCCCGCCAGTGGGTGGTGGCCACCTGGTCATCCAGCAATCCCGCCTCCGCCAGCACAAAACTGCCAGTACAGACACTGGCAAGCACCGCTCCCCGCTCCAGTGATTCCCGCAGCCACCCGTGCAGCGCCTTTGACGGGGCCAGAGTCCGTTCAAGACGGTCAGCACTAACCGCCGCTTCAACGGAGGAACCCACCACTATAAGGTCAGGCCGGAACCCGGCCCTTCGAGTGGTTGGTGTAACCACGGCACCGCTATAACCACGCACAGGTTCATCATCCACCGTGACCACCTGACAGTTGAACAATGGCTCGCTATGGCCAACAGGGGCGCGGCCACAGTAATTGGCCACGGTAAAGAAATCCATCACGCCGTGCACACCGGAGGCGTGACAGTTGGGTAAAGCAACAATCGCAACGTTAAACATGGCGTGGCCCTTTTCGCATTTTATATGTCAAATATGACACTCCTGCTTCTCGCCCGCAAGCCCTAACCTGAAACTGTCATCCACCAATGCAGGAAGAAGGACTTTCACCATGACCTCACAACTGAACACTCAATCCGTAAGCTTTCAACAGCCCGTCGCCCGCGTGGCACCGCGCAGTGGCGGGTTTTCAGCCACCCGGCTGGCACTGCAGCTGTATAGCAGGGTGTCACCACAGAAAGCCGGCCGGCTGGTCAATCGCATGGCATTCAGGCCATCCCGCCTACCCATGCCGATACGCTATGAATACCTGCTGGACAGCGCCGACAGCTATACCCAGCTCCAGCATGGCGCCCGCACCATCCCGGTTTACTCCTGGGGCCAGGGGCCGGCCATTCTCGGCGTCCATGGCTGGGCCGGAGCCGGCATCCAGTTTGGCGCCTGGGTAAATCCCCTGGTGGAGGCGGGCTATCGTGTGGTGCTGTTCGATGCCCCGGCCCACGGACGTGCCCAGGGCGACAGCACCGACCTGTTTGAGATGGCGGAAGTCGCCGCAAAAGTGGCGTCCAGTGCAGGCGGTGCTCACGGAATCCTGGCTCACTCCATAGGCTGCATTGCGGTCGCCCGGGCCATAGCGGATGGGCTTCGGACCAACTACCTGGTGATGCTGGCGCCCCCGGTTAGCCTGAGTGCTGTGATGGACAACCTGGGTCGGCAACTGGGGCTGAGCCCGGATGTTCTGGCGGTTCATCTGCAACTGATGGAGGAACGGTTCGGCCCATCCGTCTGGGAGCAACTGGATCTGGAGGCACTCTCACGCTCTCTGACCCAACGAGGCCTGATTGTGATCGATCATGACGACACCTCCATCTCACCTGATGAGAGTGAACGGGTTTACAACAACTGGGAAACCGCCAAAGTGTTGCGTACCCGTGGCCTCGGTCATCACCGATTGCTGTCGAGCCCCATGGTTCTGGACACCGTGCTGCAGGACCTGGGCCGGCCGGGGCCCTAACGGGATGGGCTGACGTAGACCCAGTTGGTGCCTACGTTGTCACAAACAACGATATCGCGACTGATCACCGTACACAGGGACAGGTCTTCTGGCAGTCTATCGTGGTAGCGGGCCTTCACTCCCAGGGTTTTTCTGTCCTGCTTGAGCATCGAGAAAGTCTGCTCCATGCGGCGGGCAAAATCGACACCGGCGTCTTCCATGGTATGAAAAGCGTTGTGGAAGGCGGTGAAACTCATGGTGTTTGCCCCTAACCCGATGCCCAGCATTTTGGCAATATACTGGTCGTAGGCCTGGGACAGATAACGGCGCACAGCCTCCTGACCGTTGCGGTTGCCACTAAACGGTTCAATATCAAGCCGGTTGTCCGGACCCAGTGCGTCCCTTGTCAGAGCCGATCGCTGACGGTTATCTGCCAGCCGATAGTCGCCCCGGGGGCACCGTATCCGGTCGCCGTTCAACTGGCAGTTTGCCAGTTCGCGGGTTGGCTCAGTCCCGGTGCGGGTATCTGCTCCCTGCCTGGCTCTTGGCTCTTCGTCAGGCTGCGGTTCCTGCTCCTGCACCGGTTTCGGTAACGTCAGCCCCAGGCGTTGCGCCGGGCGCTTGAGTAAAAGCGCCTGAACCCGGGGATCATTGCGGTTGAAATCCGGCTGGGATGGCAGCCCGACGCCACCGCCGCCGGCCATCACTTCACAATAGAGGCGCTCAAGCTCTGAACCCGCGGCCGACAGACATTGCTCGTCGGACGCCCAGGCTGACAGTGCTGGAAGGGTCAGCATCAACAACCCGACAACAAATTGTCTAAATTGCATCCGCTGCCCCAGCCCAACCCAAACCATCATGGTGATCTTCCTGCTCCAGATAAAACAATCAGGCGTAGCAATCAGGCATAGAATCGCCCACTCAGCACCCAGATTATCACAGTCGGGCGCAATGGCCCGGTAGAGGGGATAAGAGCCGCGGGACAGGACCCGCGGCTCGGAAGGTGGTTACAGGGTTCAGGATTTGCGCAAACGGCTTACGCCAAGCCCAAGAATACCCATACCCATCAGAGCCAGGGTGCCGGGCTCGGGCACCGCTGCAACGTCAGTAAGGCCTACGACCACATCGTTATAATCGCGATCACCTGTCTCGGTATCTTCAAAAGCCACCAGGATGTCCGAGCCGAACAGGCCCTCGCCAGAGGTGCCAGTCGTATCGTAAAGACCGGCAAAGTCATCTCCGCCGTTCATTGCCGGATCGGAATACCATACGTTGCCCAGGCCATTATCAATGAAAAAACCGAAAGTAACGCCAATATCGGCGCTCGCTCCGGTTCCATCGTGGGTGGCAATCCCTGTGGTGGTATTAAAGGATACGGTTTCGCCAGCAATTGCAGAATCAGAGCCAGAGAACACCTCAAGCTTTTCACCGCTGGTCGGATTGAATATACCGAACGAATTGCCGCTTTCAAGGGCAGCAGATTCGGCCAGCAAAGTGGCGTTGGTATCATCCTCAACACCGGACGTGTCCGTCAGACTCACGTAACCTGCGCGGGTGTCAAAGTAGGTGTCCTCGGGAACGTCTGGAAACAGCGTCGTACCAGCGTCATTGTTCAGATCCGCAAGGTCGCTCGGGACAGCAGCAACATTGCCGGCAGCGATCGCAAAAACGGAACCTGCTATCAGCTTCTTGACCAACATACTGACCTCCTTGGAGTCATTATCAGTCTGACTTCGGGCCAACCCCGAAGTCCTACCGCTAAAGACGCAACCAGAATGCCAATACGCTCATGACAGGCCTGAGAAGATCTAATTAAAAATATTATAAAACAATAAGTTAAATACTTAGACACCCATAAAATATATACATGTATGAAGTACACAGAATAAATGGCTGATTCGGGCGTATAAATCAGTGGGAGGTTTCGGCCGCTTCCGTTGCCAGGGCATTCGCGGGCGTAAAATGACCCGACACCCGCTATTGCCGGCCAGCATGATCGTCATCACGCTGTCCCAGAGCCACACGCGCCATCAGGTCCTCGACCCGGCGGATGGTTTCGGCGTCACCCTTCTTGCCCGTAAGCACGACCTGGGAGCCGATCGTTGCCACGTACATCAACAGCGAGAGATCCCGTATGCGCTGGGGGTCACTGCTCAGGCGTTCATACAGCTCACAGTTCTGATTGATCCTGGCTTCGTCCACTTCTGTCACCAACTCTGCCGCATAGTCGTTCCTGCGGGCGAAATCCCGCACCGCCAGCTCAACCTGCAGACGGCGGATGTTGCGGGAAGCATCGGTGAGCAGCAGCTCCAGGATCTGCCGCAGTTCGGTCTCCACATCCCCGCCTTTGGGCTTCCAGTACTGCAGTTCGTGAAGGCGCCGGTCCCGCCAGCGGTCAAGAAAGCTGACCACCAGGTCCTCGTGGTCCTTGAAGTGCCAGTAGAAACTGCCCCGGGTAACGCCGAGTTTTTTCGCCAGCGTCAGCACCCGCAAGTGGCTGAAACCGCCAGCGGCCACTTCCCCGGCGGCGGCGTCCAGCCAGTCGTCACGGGTCAGTTGCGCTTTTTCTGGCGTCTTGCGTCGTTTTGTCTGTCGGGCGTCAGTCATTCGGTGGTCAGATCCTGCTGCTGGCGGTTTGGGGAACCTGCGGATGCATTCTACATGAACAGGGCCCACGAATTTGAAACCGTTGACCCTGCCCAGAACATACATTAGTGTATGGACCAACAATACACCAGTGTATGGAGATTTCAACGCGAGTCTTCATGCCGACGATCAACCCGATTCCAGTATCAGGGGAGCTGCCCAATGAGTACCGCCCATTACGATTTAAACGGCGCCATTGCCGTTATCCGACTCGACAATCCACCGGTTAACGGTCTGGGCCTGGCCCTGCGCCAGGGCATTGTGAATGGCATCCGCCAGGCGGAAGCGGATGATGCAGTCAAGGCCGTTGTCCTGATTGGCTCCGACCGCGCTTTCTCCGGTGGTGCCGACATCAGTGAATTCGGAACCGGAAAAGCCACCGCCGAACCCAACCTGAACACGGTGATCCATTACGTCGAGACCAGCCGCAAACCGGTCATTGCAGCGATCAGCGGTGCCTGCATGGGCGGCGGGCTGGAGCTGGCCCTGGGGTGTAATTACCGTATCGCCAAACCCGACGCCCAGATCGCCCTGCCGGAAGTAAAGCTGGGCCTGCTGCCCGGCGCCGGTGGCACCCAGCGCCTGCCCCGGGTGATTGGCGCCGAACACGCCCTCAACATGATTGTGTCCGGCAGTGCCGTGCCGGCCAAACAGTTCAAGGGCAGCGCACTGTTCGATGAGATTGTGGACGGCGAGCTTCTGGACGCCGCCATTGCCTACGCCACCAAGGTTGCCAATGAAAACCTGCCACTGAAGAAAGTGCGTGACCTGAAAGCGAAGCATCCCAATCCGGAAGGCTTCTTCATGTTCACCCGTAACACCGTGGGCGCCATGGCCAAGAACTACCCGGCCCCGCTGAAGTGCGTGGACGCAGTCGAAGCGGCGGTGACCAAGCCCTTCGAGCAAGGCATGAAGATCGAGCGTGAAGCCTTTGTGAATCTTATGCAGACACCGGAATCCCGTGCCCTGCGCCATGCTTTCTTCTCCGAACGCCTGACCAGCAAGATTGCCGATGTGCCCTCCGACACCCCGGTTCGTGACATCAAGTCCGTGGGCGTGATCGGCGGCGGCACCATGGGTACCGGCATCAGCATCAACTTCCTCAACGCCGGCATTCCCGTGACCCTGGTGGAAATGAAGCAGGAAGGCCTGGACCGTGGTGTTGAGGCCATCCGCAAAGTCTTCGAAGGCCGCGTGAAGAAAGGCCGCATGAGCGAAGACGACGCCAAGGCCAAAATGGCACTGCTCACGCCGTCACTGAGCTATGACGACCTGAGCAATGCGGACCTTGTGATCGAAGCCGTGTTCGAGGAAATGGGTGTGAAGCAGTCCGTATTCGAGAAGCTGGACGATGTGTGCAAGCAAGGCGCCATCCTGGCCTCCAACACCTCCACCCTGGATCTCAACAGGATCGCCAGCTTCACCAAACGCCCGGAAGACGTCATCGGCCTGCACTTCTTCAGCCCGGCCAACATCATGAAGCTGCTGGAAGTGGTCCGTGGAGAAAAGACGGCCAAAGACGTACTGGCCACCGCCATGAAGCTGGCCAAGACCATCAAGAAGACCGCCGTGGTTTCCGGCGTGTGCGACGGCTTTATCGGCAACCGCATGATCAACCAGTACCAGCGTGAAGCCCTGCTGATGCTGGAAGAAGGCGCCAGCGTGCAACAGATCGACAAGGCCATCGAGAAATTCGGCTTTGCCATGGGCCCGCTGCGCATGGCGGACCTGGCCGGCGGCGACATCGGCTGGGCCATCCGCAAGCGCCAGTATGAAGAGAACCCGGACATGGTGAAGATGGTTGTGGCCGACCGCCTGTGTGAAATGGGCCGCTACGGCCAGAAGACCGGCGCCGGCTTCTACCGCTATGAGCCGGGCAACCGCAACGCCCTGCACGACCCGGAAGTGGACAAGGTGGTGGACGAGGTTCGCGCCGAGCTGGGCATCACCCCACGCAAGATCAGCAACCAGGAAATCGTCGAGCGCTGTGTCTACGCCCTGGTCAACGAAGGCGCGCAGATCCTGGACGAAGGCATCGCCCAGCGCGCCTCCGACATCGACATGGTGTATCTGACCGGTTACGGCTTCCCCGTGTTCCGCGGCGGCCCCATGCATTACGCCGAAGAAGTCGGGCTGCCCAACGTGGTTCGCGCCATGCAGGCCTTCACCGAAGACCGTCACACCCAGCCAGGTTTCTGGGAGCCGGCAGCGCTGCTGGCCAGGCGCGCTGAGGAAGGCAAGGGTTTCGACGCTAAATAACCGGTCCACGAATTTATTCGGAGAATTATTATGTCCAATGATGTTGTCATCGTATCCACTGCCCGCACGCCCCTGGCCAAATCCTGGCGCGGCGGCCTGAACATGACCCACGGTGCTACTTTGGCGGGCCACGCCATCCAGCACGCGGTCGAGCGCTCCAAAGTCGACCCCAACGAAATCGAAGACGTACTGATGGGCTGCGCCCTGCCGGAAGGCTCCACCGGTAACGACGTCGCCCGTATGGGCGCCATCCGCGCCGGCCTGCCGGTGTCCGTGGCCGGCGCCACCATCAACCGCTTCTGCTCATCCGGCCTGCAGGCCATTGCCATGGCGGCCCACCACATTGCCGTGGACCGGGTGCCGGTGATGGTTGCCGGCGGCGTGGAATCCATCTCCACCGTCCAGGCCAACCTCAACCAGAACTACCTCATGGAGCCCTGGCTGGCCAAGAACAAGCCGGAGCTGTACTGGTCCATGCTGGACACCGCAGAAACCGTGGCCAAGCGCTACGGCATCAAGAAAGAAGACATGGACGAGTACGGCGTCCGCAGCCAGAACCTGGCCGCCAAGGCCCGTGAAGACGGCAAGTTCGACGACGAAATCGTGCCCATCACCACCACCATGGGCGTCGCCGACAAGGCCACAGGCCAGCTCAGCAGCCAGGAAGTCACCGTCAGCCAGGACGAGGGCATCCGCCCCGACACCAACCTGGAAGGCGTCAGCAAGATCCGCTCCGCGAAGGAAGGCGGCGTAGTCACCGCCGGCAACGCCAGCCAGTTCTCCGACGGTGCTTCTGCATGCGTGCTGATGGACAGCAAAATCGCCGAACAGCGCGGCGCCACGCCACTGGGCATCTTCCGCGGCTTCGCCGTGGCCGGTTGTGAGCCAGACGAAATGGGCATCGGCCCGGTCTTCGCGGTTCCCAAGCTGCTCAAGCGCGCCGGCCTGACGGTTGACGACATCGGCCTGTGGGAACTCAACGAAGCCTTCGCCGTTCAGGTGCTCTACTGCCAGCGCAAACTCGGCATCCCGATGGACCGCCTGAACGTCAACGGCGGCGCCATTGCCGTCGGCCACCCCTACGGCACCACCGGTTCCCGCCTGGTCGGCCACGCCCTGATCGAGGGCAAGCGCCGTGGTGTTAAGTACGTCGTCGTTACCATGTGTGTCGGTACTGGCATGGGTGCTGCGGGATTGTTTGAAGTCGCCTGAAGCTCTGTTTGCCTATTGCTTGGGTGGAAGCGGCTGTTGGGTAGGGGTGTCCAAAACTCGCTCCTTCGGCACGTCCATGTGACGCTCGAGCTCCGCCATCCATGGCTCCGCACGGTTTTGGACACCCCTACCCAACAGCCGCCCAGAGCTTTGTGTGATGGCCAACAGGTGCAACTTTTGAATAGTGGGCCGCGACCGCTTCTTGCAATTCACAACGGCAGGCACGCACAGACTCGAAGTGCCGGGCGGGGAGACCCTTTCAAAACTGTGCGGAGCCATGGATGGCGGAGCCCAAGCGCCCCAGGGATGGGCCGAAGGAGCGTGTTTTGAAAGGGTCTCCCCGCCCGGCACAACCACCAAGGCCCGCAGGCCCGGCATTAAAAACCAACAGGCAACTCAGAAGTCAAAACCGTCAACCTCAGCCACCAGACATAGAGGTGAAACATGGACCTGAATTACACCCCCGAACAAGAGGCGTTCCGCACTGAAGTTCGCCAGTTTCTTGAAGACAACCTGCCGGATGACATCCGCGAACGTGTGCAGAAACGCCTGCGCCCGGACAAGGCGATGACCGAACGCTGGCAGAAAATTCTGTTTGATAAGGGCTGGGGTGCATCCACCTGGCCGAAAGAATATGGCGGAACCGGCTGGGACCCGATTCAGCAGATCATCTTCGAGGAAGAGCGTGCCCTTGCCGGTGCGCCCCGCCAGCTGGATTTCGGGCTGCGCATGGTCGCCCCCGTGATCATGACCTTTGGCAATGACGAGCAGAAGCAACGCTTCCTGCCAGGCATTCTCAGTGGCGAAGACTGGTGGTGCCAGGGTTACTCCGAGCCCGGCGCCGGTTCCGACCTGGCCTCACTGCGCACATCCGCCAAGCGCGAAGGCGACCACTACATTGTCAACGGCCAGAAAACCTGGACCACCCTGGGCCAGCACGCTGACTGGATATTCTGCCTGGTGCGCACCAGCAATGAAGGCAAGCCACAGCAGGGTATTTCGTTCCTGCTGATTGATATGAACACTCCCGGCATCGAGGTTCGGCCCATCATCATGCTGGACGGTGAGCATGAGATAAACGAGGTCTACTTCGACAACGTGAAGGTGCCGGCCGAGAATCTGATTGGTGAGGAGAACCAGGGCTGGACCTACGCCAAGTTCCTGCTGGGTCACGAGCGTACCGGGCTGGCGAATGTGGGGCAGTGGAAAGCCATGATGAAGCGGCTCAAGGAAGTGGCGCGCCAGGAGCAGGATGGCCAGCGGCCGTTGATCGAGAACACCCGGTTCCGTGACCGGCTGGCGCAGCTGGATGCTGAGCTGCGTGCTCTTGAGCTGACGGTGTTGCGGGTACTGACCGACAAGCGCGGCCCGGGCCCGCAGGCGTCGATTCTGAAGATCCGCGGTACCGAGATCGGCCAGCAGCTGTTTGAAATGCTGATGGAAGCAGGCGGCCAGGATGCCATTGCCCATATTCCGGAGGCGCTGGAGCTTGACTACAACGGTCCTCGGGCGGGCTCAATGGAGGCCACGCCCTCTGCCGGCGATTACTTCAATATGCGCAAGCTGTCGATCTTCGGTGGGTCCAACGAGATCCAGCGCAATATCATTTCCCAACTCGTGCTCGGTCTTTAAGGAGGCGCTATGAATTTTGATCTGAGCGAAGAACAGCAAATGCTGAACGATTCTCTGCGCCGCTTCGTGACCAACGAATACGGCTTCGAAAAGCGCGGGGAAATTATCAGCTCCGGAACCGGCATCGACCGGGCCACCTGGTCGAACTTCGCCGAGATGGGACTGCTTGGCTTCACCTTCCCGGAAGACTATGACGGGCTGGGCGGTAACGCCATCGACACCATGGTGGTGATGGAAAACTTTGGCCGCGGCCTGGTGGTGGAACCCTATCTGGCCACAGTCGTGCTGGCGGGCGGGCTGATCCGTGATGCCGGGAACGATGCCCAGAAAGCGGACATCCTTCCCGGTATTACCAGTGGCGAAAGGCTTCTGGCCCTCGCTCACTACGAGCCGGGCGCCCGCTACAACCTGAGCCATGTGCAGACCACCGCCCGCAAGGATGGCGATCATTTCCAGATCAGCGGCCAGAAAACCGCTGTGCTCCATGGCGGCCAGGCGAATCAGCTGATCGTATCCGCGCGCACCAGTGGTGGCGTGAATGATGAATCAGGACTATCCCTGTTCCTGGTGGATAGCAGCGCCAAAGGCGTCAAAGTCGACGACTTCGCTACCCACGATGGCCACCGTACCGCCGAGATCAGCTTCAGCAACGTCACCGTCGGCGCCGACAACCTGATTGGCATCATTGATGAGGCATTCCCGGCCATCGAAAAAGCCGTGGATCTGGGCATTGCCGCGCTGTGCGCGGAAGCGGTTGGCGCCATGGAAGCCATGAACGCTGCTACCCTTGAGTACATCAAGACCCGCAAGCAGTTCGGGGTGCCCATCGGAAAATTCCAGGTACTGCAGCATCGCATGGCAGACATGTTTATCCAGACCGAACAGACGAAAACCATGGCCATCCTGGCGGCCAGCGAAGCCGACTCCAACGACCGCGCCAGCCGCCGGGAAGCCATCTCCATGGCCAAGACACTGGTCGGCCAGGGCGCGCGTTATGTGGGCCAGCAAGGCGTACAGCTGCATGGCGGTATGGGTGTGACCGACGAGATGTTCGCCGCTCACCTGTTCAAGCGCCTGACCCTGATCAACCTGCTGTTCGGTGATGCCGATCATCACCTGGCGCAGGTCAGCGACGGCCTGCTGGCAAAGACTGCCTGAACCCCCAAGGAGAACACCATGAGCGTAAAACAACTACTGGACCTGACCGGCAAGGTCGCTTTCATCACCGGCGGTTCCCGTGGCCTGGGCCTGCAGATGGCCGAAGCCCTGGGCGAGCTGGGTGCCAGAATTGCCATCAGCGCCCGCAAGCAGCATGAGCTGGACGACGCCAAAACACACCTCGAAGCCCAGGGCATTGAGGTGGTGACCATTGCTGCGGACCTGTCCGATCTTGAAGGCATTCCCGCCGTGGTGGATCAGGTGATCAGCCAGTTTGGCGATATCGACATCCTGGTTAACAACGCCGGTGCCACCTGGGGTGCGCCAGCGGAAGACTACCCGGCGGAAGGCTGGATGAAGGTGATGAACCTGAACGTGAATGCGGCGTTCTTCCTCACCCAGACCGTGGGCAAGCGCTGCATGATTCCCCGCAACACCGGCAAGGTGATCAACATCGCCTCCATCGCGGGCCTGTCCGGCAACCCGGAAGGCATGAAGACCATCGCCTACAACACCAGCAAGGGCGCCATGGTGAACTTCACCCGCGCGCTGGCGTCCGAATGGGGCCACTACAACATCAATGTGAACGCCCTGTGCCCGGGCTTCTTCCCGTCGAAGATGTCCCAGGGGCTTCTGGACGCCCAGGGGGACAAAATGCTCGAGCGCATTCCGCTGAATCGCTTTGGTGGCGAGGAAGATCTCAAGGGCGCCGCCGTACTGCTGGCCTCCGAGGCCGGGCGACATATCACCGGGCAGTGCCTGGCCGTGGATGGCGGCACGCTGGTCAGCTAAGCGAGCCCACTTCGCCTGCTAAAGGCACTGACTGACCTGTTCCGGATCCAGGTTGCCACCGGTTATGATCAGAGCCGTGGCCCTGTCCGGAGCAGGCGGAACCTGGTTTTCCAGCAAGGCCGCCAGGCCAACACTGGCGCCGGGTTCAACGTAGAGCCGTGCCTCAGTCAGCAGCCTCCGTGTGGCCTTCCGTATACTGTCCTCGGAAACCGTCACGATACGGTCCACCACCTGGCGGGAAGCGGCATAGGTGCAGTCCCCGACGACTGCCGGTGCCAGGCTGGCGGCCCAGGTATTCACCGAATCGAGGCTGGCACTGGCATCCTGCTTTTGCCAGGCATTGAACATGGTGGCCGCCCCTTCCGGCTCCACGCCAATCAGCTCCACCTCCGGCCTTTGAGCCTTGATAGCGAGACCCAGCCCGGAAATCAGTCCACCGCCGCCAATGGGGCACAGCACCCGCTCCACACCCGGTCTCTGGCGCAGCAATTCCAGCCCGACGGTGCCCTGCCCGGCCATGATGCGGACATCGTTATAGGGGTGGACCAGGGTCAGCCCCTTCTCATCACGCAATTGGTGGCACAGGGCCACCGCCTGCTGGATAGTGCCCTGGACAATCACCTCGGCACCCAGCGCCCGGGTGCGACGGATCTTCAATGGGCTGGAGCCTTCGGGCATGACCACCGTGAGCGGCACATCCTGCATGGCCGCCGCCCAGGCCAGGGCGATGGCGTGATTTCCAGCAGACACCGTCACCAGTCCGGCCCTGAGTTCGTCTTCACCGGCAGTCAGCAGCCAGTTCAGGGCGCCACGGGCCTTGAAGCTGCCGGTGCGCTGAAGGCTCTCGCACTTTAGTGCCAGCGGCTGGCCGATGGCAGCATCCAGGTCAGGCACATTCAGAAGCGGCGTTTCGCCCAGGTGTGGTCGAATACGCTGCTCCGCTTCCAGAATCCGGGATCTGTCAGGAAGGGTAGGTTTGGTCATTGCGCATGCTCCTGTTGCTCCCTTGTTCAAACCATGATTCAGAGAAAGCTGGCGATCAAGTGATCGGTAAACTATTCTGAACATGAACCTGGACAACAAACCGGACACAGATCTCATTTATATTGCGATTTTTCTTTTTTAATTCCATAAATATCATAACTTTGCTTGGTGCAATACGTGGACATTAAACCGGCCAATTTCTTGGAATTTCCATGACCAAAATATCAATTATGGACCTCGCACCCTTCGTACCCGGCGAGCAGGCGCTCAGAAGATCAGCCCTGCCTGACAAAGCCATGGAGCTAAACCGGATTTCCGCAAAACTGGCCGGGCGACTGTCCCCGCAAAGTGCAGAAACCCTTCGGCTGCACATGGCAGTTATTAATTCCTACTACTCGAACCTGATCGAGGGTAACCGCACGCAACCGCATGAGATTCGCCAGGCCCAAAAAGGACATTACAGCGATGACCCTGTAAAACGTGATCTGCAAAGGGAGTCACTTGCCCATATCGAGGTTCAGAAGTGGCTGTATGCAAACGCCCCGGAACTGGATGAGATCTATTCACCAGAGTTTATGCTGGAGCTTCACCGGCGCTTTTACGCCCAGGTGCCAGACTCACTCAGGGAAGTTCGTGATCAAAAAGGCAATCTCCTGGAATTGGTTGAACCGGGACAATGGCGCCAGCGTGACGTCGAGGTTGGCAGGCACGTACCGCCGGCATATCAGGCCCTTCCCGAGCTGATGCCACGGTTCTGCGATGAATATCACCCCAGAAAATACAGCGGTGACCACAAACTGATTGCTATTGCGGCCGCCCACCACCGCTTTCTCTGGATTCATCCATTCCTTGACGGCAATGGGCGCGTTATCCGATTGTGGACGGATGCTGCACTGAAAGCCGCCGGGCTTGAGAGTTACGGCGTCTGGTGCCTCAGCCGTGGTCTGGCGCGATCGGCAGACACCTATAAAGCGGCTCTGGCCCGGGCGGATTATCCCCGGCAAGGGAGCAGTGATGGCAGAGGTTATCTCAGCCAGCGAGGATTGATGGAATTCTGCGAGTTTGTCCTTGATACCGCCCTCGACCAGGCAAACTATATGTCAGGTCTTCTCGCGCTCGACAAACTCCGGGAGAGGATTGACCGTTACGTGGTGGCTCGCAACGATAAGCGGGTTCCGGGTGTCGATGCCGAACTGAAACCAACAGCCAGCCTGGTGCTGTTCAATGCCTTTATCCAGGGATCGCTGGATCGTAAGCAGGCCATTGCATTGACGGGGATGCAGGAACGCAGTGCACGCAGGCTGTTGAACCAGATGAAACAGGACGGACTGCTGAGTGAAACCAGTAACCGGTCTCCACTGAAATGGGAAATTCCTGAACATGCAGAACCCTGGTATTTTCCGCAGTTGGCGCCGGGACTGTAGAGGCAAAGGCGTCTGGCTTTGCCAAGTACCCAATATGGGTAAACTCATGCCCATATTGGGTACCGTACCGGCCGAGGCCTCTACAGTGCCGGTGTAACTTCGCCCACTTCAACAGCCTCCGGCTCACACACATACTGCCCCGCATCAAACCGCCGGGTCTGCTGCCGGAACTGCCAGGTGAAGCCCGGCCACAGGGTGGTGTTCTTGCCGTTTTCGTTGACATACCAGCTCTTGCAGCCAGTCTGCCAGACCGAGTCGCCGAGTTTGGCGTGAATCGAGGCGTTGTATTTGCTCAGGGCGTCTTCCTTCACTTCCACGCTCTTCCAGCCGTGCTTCTGCATTTTCTTCAGGGCGTCCAGCACGTACTGGATCTGGCTTTCGATCATATAGACCATGGAGCTGTGGCCCAGGCCGGTGTTGGGGCCCATCAGCATGAAGAAGTTGGGGAAACCGTGAATGGTGCTGCCTTTGTAGGCTTCGGCACCGTTTTTCCAGGCGTCCAGCAGATCCTGGCCGTTACGGCCGCGCACCATGCCGGCGGGGATCGGGTCCTGGGCCTTGAAGCCGGTGCCGTAGATGATGCAGTCCACTTCCCGCTCGTTGCCGTTGTTATCCACGATCACATTGCCGCGCACCTCGCGGATGCCGTCGGTCAGCACGTCGACGTTGCCCTGGGCCAGCGCCGGGTAATAGTTGTTGGAAATCAGCACCCGCTTGCAGCCGAAGTGGAAATCCGGGGTGACTTTCCTGCGCAGTTCCTTGTCCTTGATCTGGTTGCGGATGTGGCGGCGGGCCTGCAGCTCACCGATTTTCAGAATCCGCGGGTTACCTACAAAACCCAGCACACGGGCTTCCAGCATCCAGTAGATGCTCTGGCGGAAGGCATTCAGGGTCTGCGGGAACTTCTGGAACATCATCCGTTCCAGCGGGCGGATCTCGCGGTCCGGTTTGGGCACGATCCACGGTGGAGTGCGCTGGTAGAGATCCAGGTGAGCAGCGTCTTTGGCCACTTCCGGGACGAACTGGATGGCTGAGGCGCCGGTGCCGATGACGGCAACGCGCTTGCCTTTGAAGTCGTAATCGTGGTCCCAGTCCTGGGAGTGGAAGCTTTTGCCGGTGAAGGTGTCGAGGCCCTTGATGCTGGGGTAGGCAGGTGTACTGAGGCCGCCCATGCCGGAAACAACGACATCCGCTTTGAAGGCGCTGAATTCGGGCAGGTCTTTGTCCTTACGGTCCAGTCTGTCGCCGGGGTTCAGGCCTTTCTTCTGCATGTAGGCCCAGAGTTCGGGGCTGTCGCAGGTTTCTACGGTCCAGCTTTGGGTCTTTTCGTCGAATCGGGCGCCGGCCACATGGGTGTTCAGGCGTACGTGTTTCATCAGGTCGTATTTTTCAGCGCAGGATCGCAGGTAGGCCTGGATTTCTTTCTGCTGGGCGAACATGCGGGTCCAGTTGGGGTTCTGTTCGAACGAGAAGGAGTAGAGGGCAGACTGGACGTCACAGGCGCAGCCGGGGTAGTGGTTTTCGTGCCAGGTGCCGCCGACGTCGTCGCTCTGTTCCAGGATGACGAAGTTGTCGTATCCGGCTTCTTTGAGTTTGATGCCCATGCCCAGGCCGGAGAATCCGGTGCCGATTATGGCGATTTTTGCTGTCTTGCTCATGCTGCTACCTCGTTGTTCGCTGGCCCTGTGGCCTTGCCTGTTGTTGTATGTTTCGCCATGATGTCTGGCGGTATACACATGTATACACAACGAAGTAGACAGCTGTATACTTTGGCTCGACCTGAAATGGTTTTTTGGCCCGGTTTGGTAAGTGGCTGTCCTGTTTGTCCTTATGTTTTGGAGTTTGGGGCAATTGGGAGGGCTTTTCCGAAACACGCTCAAGCACATCCCTGTGGCGCTTGAGCTCCGCCATCCATGGCTCCGCACAGTTTCGGAAAAGCCCTCCCAACTACCCCTTTCTAACTTGGGTGATACTTCATGAGTGTTTTGACGGGTGGAAAACTTAAGTTGATTCAGGCTGCGCTCAGGTTGATTACCCAGAGCCGTAGCCTGACGTCGTTGGGATTACGGGAGCTTGCCCGTGAGGCCGGGCTGAACCCGAATACTTTTTACCGTCACTTCAAAAACCTGGACGAGTTCGGGTTGCAGGTGCTGGGGTATATCGCTGAAGACATGAAGTCAGGGGTGCGGGAATTGCGGCAGATGGCGGAGTCGTCGGAGCAGGCGTCCCGCGATACCGTTACGTTTGTGTACCACTACTTTCTGGCCAATCCGGCGGCGACTACCGTGGCGGTAAGGGAGCTCCACGGGCCTTCGCCGTTGTTGCGAAGAGCCCTTGAAGCCCAGCTGGACGCCAGTGCCAGGGAGATGGCGGAGGATATTATTGAGCGGCAGTTGGTCAGTGCCGTGGCGCCGGAGACGATTCACGAGATTTCACGTATGACCATCCGCTACATCCTGTTCCGGGCCATGGATTACATCGAGAAACCGGGGCAGCGGGAAACCATCCAGCAGGAAACGGAACGCTTCATCAACCGGCAGTTCCGGGGCGCCCTGCTGGAACACCTGTCCCAGTCTGAGCTGGAAGAGATCGGCCGGACAAGCGCCGTTGACCCCCGGTGAACTGGTGTCAGAGCAAAGTGTGGCCAGAATGGCCGTTTCGATGGCCTTACAGGGTATCACCGTGGCTCGGGTTCCGAACCCATTCTTCTGGTCAGGGCTTCAATCACCGCCACACCAACGAAACCGGCAATCACCCCGGTGATAAAGGCGCCCGCCTCAGTCGCAGCCAAAGCCGGCGGGACACCCAGTTGCATGATACCCACCACACTGACGGCGTAGCCCACGATTGCCACCAGAACACCTTCCAGTATTCGCATCAGATCGGATGAGCGGGGAGCCTTACGCTGGAAACGCCGGCAGAAGCCACCAATCGCACCTCCCAGCACTGCTGATGTCACCGGCAAATAGGGGAAGTTCTGCTGGATACTGGTGCTACCCTCCAGGCCGCCAACCGAAGCACGAACCTCTGCGGTACCCAGGCCCGAGGATCGGATCTGAAAACGGGCGTTGGCCTGCCCGGCCGGAATAATAACCCGATCGGTCATCTTCCTCGCGCCGGAGGTCTCAACAAACACCTCCGTTGGCGCTGACACTGGCGATTCATCCCCGCCACGACCATGCCTTACCACCACAACATCCAGGGTTCCCAGCCCAAGGCCATCCATACTGTCTGCGTCAGGCCTTAGCACCAGTCTGGGCACAACGTCCAGGTTGAGGTCATAACGGCCAAGATCCGTGCGCAACTCCACCACGGGGCGGTCTGTCGTGGGACGGAAATTGAGCAGGATCCGGTGGTCATGCTCAACTCCGGCCTTCTCCAGCTTTACCGGCCCTACCGGTTCAGCATCCATTCCCCTGAAGGCGAGCCTCAGAACAACAGGTTGCTTCGGTTGCATGCTGTTATCCGGGTCGGAGGTCTGCAGACCGAGCAGCAGGTGGGTGCGGTAACGCTCCTGAACCGGGTCCCAGATCGCAGGAATTGGACTGGCGCTGGCGGTTGGCCTGAACCAGATGGTGTCTCCCTCTCTCGCCGATTCACTTCTGTCAGGTTGAATAAGCCCGCCGGGCAAGGCAGTGCGGCGCGCAGTCAGATCCAGCGTGACCAGTCCCCGGGGACGGGCGATAAACGCTTCTGCATTCTGAACATTCAGATTGATGTTTTCCGAACCCGGTGAGATGGACTCTTGCAGCACACGCCCCCGGAGGTCGGTAATTTCCATTGTTTCACGAACGGAGGGTCTTAAATCCTGCGGCACCTGAACGGAAAGTTCCGGGAGGCGGATCCGCGATAGCGCTTCCGGGTCAATGCGGAGAACCGGCTCCGCAGGCACAAGCTCCCGTCGTTCAGAATCCTGGGCGGCAGCACTCCCGAAAAATAAAAGGCCAGCCAGAAGAAAGCCGGCGCTTCGCAGCAGATACCAGGCTAGGTTCGAAGGCATTCCGTCGCTCCTCACACAGCATCAGGGGTTACTCCACTTTTCAGAGTATAGATCATAATGCCGCGTCACCCGGGGTTTCTCCCGGCTCCCTCTTTGCTAACCTCGGCAACCTGGCTTCAGCCGGGCTCAATTCCCGCTATGTTCGGGCAGATCCTGCAACCTGCACTAGTATGTAGGTATCCAGACAACGGCTTCATCGGGCAATCCGGAGGACAAACCAACAATGAAAATCGGAATCCCCAGGGAAATCTTCAAGGATGAGCGGCGGGTGGCAGCAACGCCGCCGTCCGTTCACAAACTCATTGGCCTCGGCTACGAGGTGGTCGTTGAGGGCGGCGCCGGCGAGGCTGCGAATTACTCGGATGCGGCCTACGAGAAAGTGGGCGCGTCAATAGCGGCCGATACCACCTCGCTGTGGCGGGAAGCGGACTTTATCCTGAAAGTTCGTGCCCCCATGGAGAATCCTGCCCTCGGCAAACACGAAGTGGATCTGATGAAGGACGGGGCCTTTCTGGTCAGTTATATCTGGCCGGCCCAGAACCCCGAGCTGTTGGAGAAGCTGGCAGCGAAGAAGATTACGTCGTTCGCCATCGACAGCCTGCCCCGCATCAGCCGTGCCCAGAAGATGGACGCGCTCAGCGCCATGGCCAATATCGCCGGCTACCGGGCGGTGATAGAGGCGGCCAATAATTTCGGCCGTTTCTTTACCGGGCAGGTGACGGCGGCTGGCAAGGTACCGCCAGCCAAGGTCATGGTAATTGGCGCCGGAGTGGCCGGCCTTGCCGCCATTGGTGCCGCCAACAGCATGGGCGCCATCGTTCGGGCGTTTGATACCCGCCTGGAAGTGAAGGAGCAGGTTGAAAGCATGGGCGCTGAATTCCTGGAACTGGATTTCGGTGACGAGGAAGGCAGCGGTGGCGGCGGCTACGCCAAGCAGATGAGCGATGAGTTCATCAAGGCGGAAATGGCGCTGTTTGCGGAGCAGGCGGAAGAGGTGGACATCATCATCACCACCGCCCTGATTCCCGGAAAACCGGCCCCGAAGCTTATTACCGCCGACATGGTGAAGTCCATGAAGCCTGGCAGCGTCATTGTCGACCTGGCCTCGGAACGTGGCGGCAACTGCGAACTGACCGAACCGGGAAAAGTGGCCCATCATCATGGCGTAACACTGATTGGCTACACCGACCTGCCAAGCCGTATGGCCAAGGTGGCCAGCGATCTCTACGCCACCAACCTGGTGCACCTGCTCACCGAACTGACTCCGGAGAAGGATGGCCAGCCACAGGTCAACATGGAAGACGATGTCATCCGTGGTCTGACCGTTGTTAAGGAAGACGAGATTACATGGCCGCCACCCCAGCCGGAGGCGCCAGTCAGCACCGCACCACCACCGGGAACCGAGGAACCATCGGCCGCCGACAAAGCAGCCGCCAAAAAGCATGCGGACCGCCGCAGCCTGATCGGTAAAAGTGTCCTGCTGGTTGTTACAGCCCTGGCGCTCTACGGCGTTGGTGCCCATGCGCCGGAAAGTTTCCTGCAACACTTTACGGTGTTTGTGCTGGCCTGCTTTATCGGCTGGCAGGTGATATGGAACGTGACGCCATCCCTGCACACCCCCCTGATGAGCGTAACCAATGCCATCAGCGGCATCATTGTGATCGGTGCCATTCTGCACCTGGCCCAGGCGGAGAATATTGCCGTCGGAATCATGGCCTTTGTCGCGGTGCTGATTGCCAGCATCAACGTAGGGGGCGGCTTCCGGGTCACCCATCGCATGCTCAAAATGTTCCGCAAGTAGGAGGCGCCCGATATGAGTACAGGACTGGTGAGCGTGGCCTACGTGGTCGCAAGTATCTGCTTTATTCTCAGCCTGGGTGGCCTCAGCCACCAGGAATCCGCACGGCGCGGCAACCTCTACGGCGTTGCCGGTATCATCATCGCGGTAGGGGCAACCCTGGCCAGCGTGGACGGTGGCGTCACTGCCATTGTGATTGCGGTGCTTCTCGGCGCCGGCATCGGCATCCCCATCGCCAACAAGGTGGAAATGACCCAGATGCCGCAACTGGTGGCGCTGCTTCACAGTTTCGTGGGTCTGGCGGCGGTGCTGGTTGGCTTTTCCGGCTATATCGAGCCGTTGATAGCAACCACAGGCGCCGAACATACCATCAAGCTGGTGGAAGTCTTTGTGGGCATCTTTATCGGTGCGGTGACCTTCACCGGGTCGCTGGTGGCCTGCGGAAAACTGGATGGCCGTATCGACAGCAAGGCTCTCACCCTGCCCGGCAGACACCTGATGAACCTGGTAGCGGTTATTGCCTGTGTCCTGCTGGGAGCCTGGTTCCTGGGCACTGAGAGTATGGCGCTGGGAATCATCGCCCTGGTGATCATGACGGTCATCGCCTCGGTGCTCGGCATTCACCTGATCATGGCCATTGGCGGTGCCGATATGCCGGTGGTGGTTTCCATGCTCAACAGCTACTCCGGGTGGGCGGCCGCCTCTATCGGTTTCATGCTGGGCAATGACCTGCTGATTGTCGTTGGTGCCCTGGTGGGCAGCAGCGGTGCCATCCTCAGCTACATCATGTGCAAGGCCATGAATCGCTCTTTCATCAGCGTCATTCTTGGCGGCTTCGGCCAGACCACCAGCAGCTCAAGCGCCGCGGACTCTGATCAGACCGTCTACGAATCCAGTGCCGATGATGTGTGCGAGGAACTGCGCAACGCCGATTCGGTGATCATTGTGCCTGGTTACGGCATGGCGGTGGCCCAGGCCCAGAATGGCGTCAGCGAGATGACGAAAATACTCAGGGAGCGGGGCGTGAACGTGCGTTTCGGCATCCACCCGGTGGCCGGTCGCCTGCCCGGACACATGAACGTGCTGCTTGCGGAAGCCCACGTACCTTACGACATCGTTCTGGAAATGGACGAAATCAACGCCGATTTCCCGGAAACCGACGTGGTTCTGGTGATTGGCGCCAACGACACGGTGAACCCGGCTGCTGCCGAAGACCCCGGCAGCCCCATTGCCGGCATGCCAGTCCTTGAAGTGTGGAAAGCCCGACAGGTGGTTGTCCTCAAGCGGGGCATGGCCACGGGTTATTCCGGCGTGGAAAACCCGCTGTTCTTCAAGGACAACACCCGTATGCTGTTTGGCGACGCCAAGGAGAGCATCGACAAACTGGTTGGCGGTCTGCGGGGCTGAGCGCTCAGGTCTCAGATTCTTTTGCAAAGAACCGCTCAATCTGCCGGGAATGGCTCTGGCCATCCCGGTAGCCCAGCTTGATCAGATCACGGCAGAAACGTTTGTCGAACAGCAGAAAGCTGGCCAGGTTGGCGCTGGAGGACGGCGCCGAGTCGGCTGCGCCGGTTAGCCGTCGCAACACCAGCGGCATGCCATCAATGTATTTCATGGCCAGGTCATTGATTGGTTCGGAGGGGGATATTTCCAGGATATCCACCGGACTCAGGTCAAGACCGGATGCCTTCAGCTTTTTCTCCGGCACCAGCTCCAGCAACTGATTGATCAGCCGCGAGCGGTCAATGTCGTAATCGAGCGTGTCCAGGAACATACCATTGAAAACGTGAGCCATCACCTGGGTCAGTGTTGGCATTCCGGGCCTGTTCGGGCGCGTTGGCGGGCACATGGCATTAGCGCTGACGCCAATGACCAACACCTTGCGTGCGCCCAGCCTTAACGCCGGGCTGATATGGGCCATCTGCCGGGTAACGCCGTCACCAAAATACTCGCGGTTGATTTTTACCGGCCTGAACAGCGTGGGAATCGCCGCAGACGCCATGATGTGGTCCACTTCCAACTCCGTGCGAGTGCCACTGCGCTGGCCCACCGACCAGCCCTTCAGGCCCTCGGCCCCCTCAAAGAAGCAGACATTCTGGCCGGTAGCGTAACCGCACGCATTCAGGCCCACCGCATCAATATGGCCTTCCCGAATCGTGTTACGGATGCTCTGAAGGTCAATCTCCTGCTCCAGCAACTCCCGCAACGGTGAGTTATCCAGAAAAGAGACCGGCCCACTCTCGATTGGCCGGCTGATCATCTTGCGGGCGATGTTGCTGAAACCGCGCATCAGGCTGAATGTATCGGCCCGGAACACCCGGTCCATGGTCAGTTCCGACCACACTTTCTCCAGGTGGTCGATGTTATGTCGAAACAGCCCGCGGTTACCGGCCACAGCCATGGCGTTAATCGCACCGGAAGACGTACCGACAATGACATTGAACGGATGGCTCCAGTCCGGATACATATCAGCGATGGCACGAAGTACACCCACCTGGTAGGCCGCTCGCGCGCCTCCCCCGGTGAGAATCACACCGTTCTTTGCTGCCATCAGGCCTGCTTAATCTTTCGCCGCCGCCTGCTGGCAAACGGATTGTTGAAACTGGTGTCCTGGCCCTGCAACCTGGCCTCTGGGTGGTTCTTCGTCATAAGCTCCTTGACCTTGGGGATGTGCTGCTTGGGCGCATCTACCATGATCAGGTACTTCCCCGCCTCGATATCCTGATGGAACGGCTCAATGCGGTAGTTTTCGCCCTGAATGCCACCAAAACCGCCAACCCAGGCGCCGGCAACCACGACAAAGATGAACAGGGCAATCCATGCGGCTGCGGGCATTTGCAGTATTTCCAGCAGCGCCATGGGAACAATAAAGGCCAGCGCCAGTACCAAACCGGCAATGGCGCCGCGCTCTACGTACCTGGGGAGATCCGTGCGGTCCAGAATGGAGGCCGAATGCAGCTTATGAGTGTACAGGCCGGCTTCATCTTTACTGACAATGTGAAACCGCCAGTCGGTGACGCCATGTTCGTGAAGATCGTCAGAAATTTCCTTGGCACTGTCAATTGAAGATACCAGATAGAATAACCGTATCATGGTGCTTCTCCTCTTTCGTCGCCAATCAGAACGGCGTTATTGTTATCTCAATCTAGTTCAAAACCTCCGGTTTTACGTAATCTCGTATTCACACCCGGTCAACCGCCGAATTTCTGAACCAGCATCACCGGGCCTATCAACGCTATTGCCCAGGCGAACAGCGCAATAACGCCATCTCTGGAAATCATCGCCAGGCCAAAGGTCACCAGGGCCAGGCCAGCAATACTGGCACTGAACGGTATAATCTCGGTTGCCGGCATGACCACGGCAATGACCATACACGCCAGCGCCATCACATAGAGCCCGAAACCCTTGACCAGCGGGGTCAATCGCGGGCGAATCAAGCGGTCAATCCGACGGGCGGTGGGCCGCAGCATGTCCAGACCCTGCACAAGCTTCTTACGCGGCACCTGGCGCTGAACCAGCCAGCCCGGCAACCAGAAATGTTTCCGCCCGATCAGAACCTGCCCCAGCGTCAGCAGCGTGAGCAGCCCCATCAGGGTCGGCATGCCCGGCACACCGCTGAGGGGTGTCACAAGAATAAGCCCCACCATCAGTACCACCGGGCCGAAGGTTCTGCGCCCCACCGAGTCCATCATTTCCCCAATGGAAACATGAGACTGGTCGGCGGAACCGGCTTCAATCCGGTCCAGCAGCTCTTCTATATCCGCCGGTTCACGGCGATTGTCCATAGCCACTGCTCCCGGATCATCCGACTTTTATTCGGTGGTGTTGTACACATAGGAGGATACGGTTCCATCCTGATTGAATCGCACCACCAGGTCCGTGGTTTCGGCCTCGCCAAACGCAGACCAGCGGTACTTACCGTAAGTCCAGGTGCGCTTGCCATCCTCAATACCGGTACGCCAGGGCTCACCGAACATCTCCTGAATCTCGGCGCGGGTCGTTTCCCCGATTTCGATCTGATCCACATTATGGGTGGCGAAGTCCCGGCCAACGGTGGCACAACCTGCAATGGTTAACGACATGGCCAGCAGAACCATGGCGGCGAAAGATGTAACAGACCTCATAATGTATCCCTTCTGTGTGTTGGTCAGACCATCAATCATACGGGTTTTGGTGGAAGGTTAAATTACAGCAGGGACACACACAAAAAAGCCCCGGTGTTCAAACCGGGGCTCGTCGTCAACGCATCAGCACTCAGTAAAGCTTCGCCAGCGACTTCCTGGCAAACGGTGCTACCTCGCCAATACGGCCTTCCTTCACCTTCACCAGCCATTCCGGGTCCTGCAGCAGGGCCCTGCCCACGGCGATGAGCTCGAACTCATTGTTGTTCATGCGCTCCACCAGCTCGTCGATGCCGGACTGCTCCACGGATTCCTTCTTGCTGGCAAAGGTGCCGCTGATGAAGTCTTCCGTCAGGCCAACGCTGCCCACAGACATGGTCGGTTTGCCAGACAGTTTCTGGGTCCAGCCCGCCAGGTTGAGGCTGGAGCCTTCAAATTCCGGCTCCCAGAAACGGCGCGTGGAGGCGTGGAAGATATCAACACCAGCTTCCACCAGCGGCTTCAGGAACTGCTCAAGCTCCTCCGGCGAATTCACAAGCTTCGCCTCGTAATCCTGCTGCTTCCACTGGGAGAAACGCAGCATGATGGGGAAATCCGGGCCCACGCGATAGCGCACGGCTTCGATGATTTCCACCACGAAGCGCAAGCGATTTTCCATGCTGCCGCCGTACTCATCATCACGCTGGTTGGTGCCTTCCCACAGGAACTGGTCCAGCAGATAACCGTGGGCGCCGTGGATCTCGACACCATCAAAACCCAGCGCTTTTGCATCCTGAGCTGCGTCGGCAAAGGCGTTGATCACATCCTCGATATCTTCCCTGCTCATTGCCTTGCCATTGGGTTTACCGGGGGCAAACAGACCCGACGGACTGTAGCCGGGCACATTGGGATCCGGTTCCGTGCCTTCCTTGCGTACCGCGCCCACATGCCACAACTGGGGAAAGATAGCACCACCCGCTTCATGAACGGCATCCACCACATCTTTCCACCCGGAAAGCGCTTTATCACCATGGAAAAAAGGCACATTCGGATAACCATTGGCGCCCGGATGATTCACGGTGGTGCCTTCAGTGATCAGCAGACCAACACCACCTTCGGCACGGCGGCGATAATAATCCACGACATCCTGGTTTGGCGCATTGCCCGGCGAGAAATTGCGAGTCATGGGCGCCATGGCCACGCGGTTGCGCAGGGTCAGGTTATGAATTTCAAAGGGCTCGAACAGAGGGCCAAGATTCATGTTCATGATAGATCGCAACCTCACTAATCTGGTTTCTTTAAGCAACCTTATTGAATCTGGTTTTAAAATGCAACCCTATTAGGTACACTGCCAAGCATGGCCAGAAAACGTTTTGATGATTCCAGTTGCTCCGTCGCCCGCGCCCTGAATGAAGTCGGGGACTGGTGGTCGTTGCTGGTGGTGCTACACGCCATGTATGGCACCCGCCGCTTTGTGGATTTCCAGCAGGAACTGGGCATTGCCCGCAATATTCTCTGCGACCGTCTGGCGCGCCTGGTGGACAACGAAGTTCTGAAAAAGGTGGATGTGGGCGAGCATGGCTCACGCTTCGAGTATCGCCTGACTGAAAAAGGCCGCGACCTTTTCCCTATCGTGATTGCCCTGCGCCAGTGGGGTGACAAATGGAACCCGGCACCGGACCAGACACCACTGGACCTGAGAGACCGTGAAACCGGCCGCACCATTCGCCAGGTGGAAGTTCAGGACGCCGATGGCCACCCCCTTACCGTTCGCGATGTGTTTGTGCCGGAAGGCAATAGCGCCAGCGAACACAAGGCGTCCGAGAGCAAAAAGAAGGCTGGCTGACAAGCCGTAGAACTACCCTATTCCTTCATTTTCTTGAGTTGAATCAATCCTCCGGTGAACTCGAACTTCCCGGGTCTCCGCACTTGCGCTATATCAAGTTTCCAGTCTCCGCAGTCATTAACCTGTAGCCATCCATTATTCAGGTTCAAGGAGATTACCATGTCCCGTACGTTCACCCTTAGCGTCCTCGCTGCCGGCATCCTGGCAGCTGCTCCCTTTGCCCAGGCCTATGAAGCTGGCGATTTCCTGGTACGGCTTGGTCCTGCACACGTGGCTCCGGATGATTCCAGCAGTGACCTGGCATTTGCCGGTAAAGGCCCACTGGCTGGCCAGAATCTGGCGCTGCCCGGCACGGGCGTTGCTGTTGACTCCAATACCCAGTTCGGGATTACCGCTACCTACATGGTCACCCCTCACATTGGGGTTGGTATTCTGGGCGCCACACCTTTCAAGCACGACATCAACGGTGCGGATAGCCTGGGTAGCTTTGGCAAACTGGGCGAAACCAAGCACCTGCCACCGACGCTAACCCTTCAGTACTTCCCGATGGACAGCGCATCCAGGCTTCAGCCATACGCCGGCGTGGGTGTTAACTACACCACTTTCTTTGAGGAAAAGACCACCGGTACGCTCAATGCCGTAATTGATTCCGTGGCACAGGCAAACTTCGGCACCCCTGCGGGGACCGTAGATGGTTCAGAGCTGGAGCTGGATGACAGCGTTGGCGTGGCCCTGGAGCTGGGCGTTGATTACATGTTTAGCAGGAATTTCGGCCTGAACGCAGCCGTCTGGTGGGTAGACCTGGATACCGACGCCACCATCACCGCACTGTCCGGTGATACAGCAGTGGGCGAGATCACCACCGATGTCGAAATCGACCCGATGGTTTACATGGTGGGCTTTACCTACAAGTTCTGATCCCCGTGCCCCCGGCAGTCTCGGACTGCCGGAAGGTACGTTTTCCAGCGGGGCCTTCTGGCCCCGCTTTTTTATTCAGGGAACCCGATCAGGCACTTTCACGCTGGGGTGAACGCCTTGCCTGGCCGCCGTTGCCACTCTGGCTGCGGCCACCACTGCGACCACCCGGCTTACCACCGAAACTGCGGCCATTACCGGCCGGCTTGCCATTGCCACCACCGTTACCGTTGCGATTGCGGGCACGGCTTGGATCCGGCTTGCCCTTGGGTTTCAGCGGCAGGTTGTTTGTAGGCTCAAAGCCTTCCACCGATTTACGCGGCAGCTGTTTCTTGAGCAGCCTTTCGATACCCGCCAGCATCGAACCCTCATCGGCACTGACCAGCGAAAGCGCGTGACCACTCTCACCGGCACGACCGGTACGGCCAATGCGGTGCACATAGTCTTCCGGCACGTTGGGCAGCTCGAAGTTCACCACCTGGGGCAGCTGTTTGATGTCGAGGCCACGGGCCGCGATGTCGGTAGCCACCAGCACGCGGACTTCACCCTGTTTGAAATCGGCCAGGGCACGGGTGCGGGCACCCTGCGACTTGTTGCCATGGATGGCGGCAGCGGTAATACCGTCGCGCTCCAGCTTCTGGGTCAGTCGGTTGGCGCCATGTTTGGTACGGGTAAACACCAGCACCTGTTCCCAGGCGTTATCACGCACCAGCTTGCTCAGCAGGGCGGTTTTCTGGCTCTGGTCTACCGGGTAGACAGACTGAACGATGCTCTCGGCAGCCGTATTACGGGCCGCTACTTCCACCTGAACCGGATTATCCAGCAAGCCCTCTGCCAGCGTACGGATTTCTTTGGAGAAGGTGGCTGAGAACAGCAGGTTCTGACGCTTGGCCGGCAACAGCGCAAGAATCTTGCGGATGTCGCGGATGAAGCCCATGTCCAGCATGCGGTCGGCTTCGTCCAGAACCAGGATTTCCACTTCGTTGAAGCGCACAGCGTTCTGCTGGTACAGGTCCATCAGACGACCGGGTGTGGCCACCAGCACGTCCAGGCCCTTGCGCAGCTTCATCATCTGCGGATTGATTTTCACGCCACCGAAAACCACGGCGGATTTTGTGGGCATGTACTTGCTGTACAGGGCCACACTGTCGTGTACCTGCGCCGCCAGCTCGCGGGTGGGCGCCAGGATCAGTACTCGCGGCCCCTTGCCGGTGCGGGGATTTTCCGCCAGGCGTTGCAGCAATGGCAGGGTGAAACCTGCGGTTTTACCGGTACCGGTCTGGGCAGCAGCCATTACATCCCTGCCGGAAAGTACCGCGGGAATGGCCTTGGCCTGAATGGGAGACGGGGTTTCGTAACCCTGGTCGGTAGTAGCACGGACCAGTTGCTCGGACAGACCGAGTGAAGAAAAACTCATATTGGATCAACTCTTGATTATTCTGCCTCCACGAACACCGTTCTCGGCGAATGCGGGCAGATGCCATGAAAATTCATGGGATAAAAGACGACTACGGTCACGCACCATTAACGGGGTGACGTCCTCTGACAGGTCGTATGGATGGTTCGCACGGGCTTGAAGCCTTGAACTGCGGAAATCCCTAGAGGCAGGATGGTGAGCACACTAACAGAGTGTTCTGGGAATAGCTATAGGGTACAACCACACCCTGCCCCGAAGGGCAGGGTTGGTAGATTGGCAATCAGCGTACGCCATCCCTGCGCAGGGCAGCGGGCGTGTACTCCCTTGAATGGCGCTCGGTGCCATAATTGTAGGGATTGCTCTCCTCGTTGGTCAGCCCCATCACCAGATAGCGGCCAGACAGCAGATCATAGAGCGTCTCGAAGGCATAGGCCGGAATATTGGCGTCGTAGATCTGCATGGCATGAGCTTCGGCAACACGCCAGAGATTACCGCGGCCATCGTAGTGGTCAACCACGGCTATCTGCCAGGTATCCTCGTCAATATAGAAGTCCCGTTTGGCGTATACGTGCCGCTCGCCGTCCTTGAGGGTGGCGGTTACGTGCCATACCCGATGCAGCTCATAGCGGGCAAGGCTCTGGTCAATATGCCCGGGCTTGATGATGTCGTCATAGCTCAGGTCTTCACTCGCCAGACGGTAGGAGTTGTAGGGGATATAGAGTTCTTTCTTGCCTTTGAGCTCCCAGTTGTAGCGGTCCGGCGCGCCGTTGTACAGGTCGAGGTTGTCTGACGTACGCTGGCCATCCGCGGCGGTACCCGGGCCGTCATAGGCAACATTCGGCGCCCTGCGCACCCTGCGCTGCCCGGAGTTATACAGCCACGCCCGGCGTGGTTCCTTCACCTGGTTAATGGTTTCGTGAACCAGCAGGACATTGCCCGCAAGGCGGGACGGTGCGGTAATGGCCTGCTTGAAGTAGAACATCACGTTGTCGTCCTCACCCGGCTCGTAATCTTGCAGCGCCACCCGTTCGGTGAACGACTCGGTAAACCGGACGGGGCTGAAATCCCCATTGGGCTGGGGCGTCACCTGAGACACATTACGGGTAAAAGACCCGCCACGATAACGGGTAATGTGGTTGAAAATCACCTCAAGACCGTTCTGCGGAATGGGGAAAGGGGTCGCCGTTTTGTAGTTCCTGAGGCCATTCCCGCTCTCCACCAGCTCTACTTCCGTTGCGTTGGCCTTGGTTTTTTCCAGCACCTCGGCAGGATAGGTAGCCGTCCGCCGGGTCTGGTAGACCGGCATAAAATAGTCATCATACGTCCTGATCATCGCAACCTGACCCGGGGTCAGCTTTTCCGAATACTGGTCCACATTGCTCTGGTCGATCCGGAACAGTTCCTTGTCATCGGGAAATGGGTCCACATAACGGCCATCCCCCTTGTAACCGGCTGGCGCCTCAAGCAGCCCTCCGTCCCAGGCAGGAATTTCATCACCATTGCCGGACATCTCTGCCCCAACCGGGGTCAGTGTGTCACCCAGTTTGGCGGCCTCCTCGGCCGACACTGCCGCGCCCGCTGACGCGGAGTACAACATTGAAACGGCCAGTGCGCTGTAAAGCAGGTTCTTGTGGTTAATCATCGATTGCTCCTTGATTATCAGAAAGCTGATCAGAATGAGTAGGAAACTGATGCAGACACGAAATCCCGGTCGTTGATTACGTTGTAATCACCGCCGAAGTAGTTGGTGTAACTTAGGCTGGCCTTGTAGGCGTTCTGGTATTCAGCCTCGATGGCCAGGCCGACAGACTTGTTGCCTTCACTGAAATTGCCGCCCGGGTCCGGCGCATATCCTTTAACGTCGTGGGTAAGGAAAAGCTTGGGACGCAGATTCACGCCAGCCACCGCATCCGGGTAATCCCAGACAAACAGCGTGCGATAGCCCCAGGAGAATGAGGTGGTAAAACCATCACCGCCACAATTGGTGGGATTGATGTTCAGCCGCGGGTCACTGTCAGTGCCCTGACTGCAGAAATCACCGGTGAAGCTTTCGCCTTCCAGCGGCACCGGCCCCACGCCATAGATACCAGAGCGGCCGTAGCGGGCTTCCGAGGTGCTGGGCAGATCGTGGACATAGGTGGCGCCAACCTCACCAACGATGATGAAGCGGGCAGCCCCCATCACACGGTCAATAAAGTGAATGAAGGTTGCCTGGGCCTGGGAGACGTTGTAACGGTCATAGCCGTCAACGGCCTTGCCGGCATAATTGAAGTCCGGGTTGTTCTCGCGCTGACGTTGCTCCAGGTTGCTGATGACCTGGCCATCCGGACCCCGCTGTTGCAGCCCGCCGTAGATCAGTTCAAACGTGTTCCACTGGATGGGCATGTTGGGCCGGAAGCTGTACTCAGCACCCAGCGACGTGCCCGTTGGCAGGGTAGTGTTGAAACTGACGCCATAAAGATCAATGTCCCCCGGGTACTCGATGAAGTAGCTCGGGAACCTTGAGTTGGGCAGGTTGGGGTCGCTTTTCTGGGTCGCGGTTGGATCCGAAGGGTTGTTGACCACCCCGCTGATGTACGGCAGGCGGCTGTGGTAACGGGTGTAATAGAACCCAAGCTCCGCCCCCAGATCCGTCAGATACCAGCGCAGAGCCGCGCCAAACTGGTCTTTGTCCCCGGGTTCCTTGTCACCGAGACGCGGAGAAACGAAGCCCTCTTCCAAAGCCTGGGAATCAGGCACCTGGCCCGCCAGAAGTACCGGGCCACAGCCATCCGCCGCCACATCCGCGGACGAGAAATAGGTACCGCAGTCGTCAATCCTGAAGCTTTCCCATTCGGTCTGGACGAACGCTTCCATGGTGATTTCAGGGGTCAAACCAACCGACGTATACAGCATCTCGACCGGCAACAGTACGTCTTTCAGTTCCGCACCCGGGGCACGGAACGCGGGAACATCGATGGGGTTGACGGTGTTGATACCGCCAAGGATGAATGTGCTCTCACCCCAGTTGACCACCTGACGGCCGTAACGGACCGATACCGGGGTATTGCCGAAAAACCAGTCTGTGAAGACATAGGCGTCCAGCAGATCGACGCCTGACGCATTGTCCTTGGCTTCATCATTCAGTTCACGACGCTGGCCGACGGGGTCTACGGCACGGGGGTTGTCCTTCAGTTCATAGTCGTAGTAATAAGTACCACGCACCAGGGCCCCGACCCGCGTCAGAGTATCGCTGTCCGGCCTGTAATCCAGGAACAGTTCACTACGCCCCCGCAGTATCTGGGAGTAGGGCTCATTCTTCTCGAAGTTCAGGTTGCCGTCGTCGAAGTTGTTCGAGGAAGCACCGGTATTACTGAACGCGAATTCCGGCCCCAGGTTACCCTGTGAGATCAGGTCCTTGTCCTGATCCTGAAGGCGGTAGGCAATACCCGCCGTCAGGGTGGTGGAAAACGAGGCATCAATTTCGTAGATCTCGAAATCAAAGGCCATGGCCGGTGTCGCGGAGATAAGGGCACTGACAGCCAGTGCCAGACGCTTGCGATGCATGCTTGTTGTTGTCATTGGTCGTGACTCCACATTTTCTGAAGGCGCAGCCATCCCCGAGGATGGATTTTTACGCCATCGATAATTGAGGTTTGATCGGGAATGCGCCGCCGGGAGCCGGCGACGCTGTTTTCAGGTTCCGGGCGCTTTAGAGAAGTCCGCCGTCCAACAGACCACCATCACCATCTCCACTACCGTCGTCTCCACCGCTATCGGGTTCATCGCCCGCATCGGTATTGCCTTCGGCGGAACAATCCGTACCCGAGGTGTCCGCATCCTTGACCACACAGGGATTGGTCACCGACACCGTTCCATCAGTGAAAAGCTCAAGCATCTGGGCAATCATCTCGTCAAAAACAGCCCGCGAGGAGAAAGCATCCGCGCTCTTCTGGCCTGCAGAGATGGGGTTGCCATGGGAGCCTTCCAGGTAACGGGTAATGGCAGGGAGGCCGGTTGCCAGTGGCGTGGACATCGCGCCCATGCCAGCAGCCATGGGATCAGTACCGGCAAGCGGTGCGTTCTCACTGCTGATCACGAACCCGGTCTCCGGAACCGTGGTTTCAAGCGGCCCGATGGGGTACAGCAATGCGTCGGCCGAATTGGGGATGGTGTCGTCGGTTGGACGGTCCGGGTCACCCTCCACGCCTGCAATCTCGGTCAGCAGGGTGTTGGTATCCCGATAGAAACCGGCGTAGGCCACCGGGTCTGCAGAATCCAGCAGGCCCTGGAAAACGTTGAAGTAGATGTTGAGCTCCGTGCGTCCCTGAGCCAACAGGCCATCGGACGCCGCATCCAGCCCCGGCAGCAGTTGTGGCGCCAGTGACTGCGAGTTCTCAAACAGACGGGTGAACTGGCCACCGGTGTTGAGCAGGTTGGAAGCCTGCACAGAATTCAGGTTGCTGTTTCCAGCCTCGACAGCGGCATTGTTGACCGGAGGAAAGGCTGCCCCACCCATGCCACTCAGGGAATGACTCAGGAAGTAGACCCTGGACGGATCAATGTTCAGAGACTGCGCACAGTCGCCAGCCGCCTGACAGGCGTCAATGGCGTCTTCAATGGCCTGCAGTGACGCATTAACGTTGAGCAGGTCCAGTGTGCCCTGGCGCATGTTATCCAGGGTATTGGCGTAATTCGTGAAATTGAGGAACAGACCTCCGGACTCAGGCGACTCCAGCTCTGGGGCGGGGACCGCACTCATCGCATCGTTGGCTGCAAAGCCGAAATGGCGCTCAGTCGCATCAGCCGAAGCGCCGGCCTGCGTAGTAATCGGGTTCAGACCCACAATGCCTTCATCAAAGATACCATGCAGAGGCTGGTCGATACCGATGGTCACAAAACAGTCGAAACTGTTACCCGGGTCGGCGCAGGACAAGCCCGCGGCGGTTGCCAGCGGCAGAATTGCTGACCGGTCCGTTGTCAGAGCGTGCTGGTAGATGATGACGGGATAGGGGCCTCGACCGGCAAACAGCGTCTGGTTCGTATCCGGAGCCGCTACGACCACCGGCACCTTGGTTTCGCCGGTTTTTGCCGCAAACGGAAAGCGGTAGGTAATGCGCTCAGAGGGGGCTGCGTTGAGGGATTCATTGCCACTGAAATCCGCCGCAGTCCAGTTGGCCGACTGTATGGCCGAGCCATCGCCTTCCTCGGGAATGCCCTGGTAGTACGGCAGGGAAATTTCACCTTCGTACACGTGAATATTCAGTGGGGTGCCCGCCACTTCCTGGGCCAGTGCGGGGTTTACATCGCCACCGTCACGCTGGTTGAAAATGCGTACGGTGCGCGGCTTGGGAGTATCAAGCACGTCCTCTGCCGCGGTCGCAAGCGCCTGGGCCTCGGTTTCCTGATCCGTCACGTTATCAACAGCCAGCGCCGTCGCCACCTGCAGGGCAAAGGCCACCCGTCGATCAGCCTGGCTGTCATCGACAATATCCCCGTAACCAACGGCCACACCACCGGCCTTCGCATCATTGAGCAGCTCTGCAAGCTCGGCATCGTAGAGGCGGAACCCGGTGTCGGTCAGAATCGTAAAGATTTCGTCGTTGATACTCTGCTGTTCAGGGGTTGCCGACTCGCCCAGGGGCTGCTGGGTCAGGTTGTAGAACCCGCCGGTCAGCTGATCCAGCCCCTGCTGGCGCGCCTGAATGCGCAGGCTGGAGCGGAAGAAGGTTACCGGAGCGGCATTCGCCAACAGTATGTCATCAACCGCCGTAGTGGTGATGGTGGTGGAGAAAACCACATCATCGAAGGAAGCCGAAAACCCGGCTGCTGCATCGGTTTCCCGCTTGAAATCGAAGTAGTCCGAAACCAGCCGGCGGGCCGGCAGCAAGGCTTCGCGGAATGGCTCGAAAGCTACGTTCGCGAGTATCACGTCCGGGTCAGCCACGGACTGGTAGGTGGGAGCTCCCACCAGCGGCTCACCCGCCGAGTCAACAATATCGTTGGTCACTGCAAGTGCATACCGGGTTTTCGACGCCAGGGGCTGAAGTGGCAGCACCCGGATCATGTTGTTCTGCCCGCCATCAATATCCAGCAGCTCTACCCGGAATTTCTCCTCGAGCAAGGATTCGAAGATGGCGTCGGCTTCGGCGGTGTTTCCACTTTCTTCCAGTGCCAGCGCTCTGCGGTAGCGGTTTGCGGGCGTAATTCCCGCAACCTCACCGGCAGCCTGTCGCAGGCTGTCGCCACTGGCGTATTCCAGGGGAATCAGGAAAACATTCTGATCGGGATTGGGAATAACCTCACCTTCCACCGCAATGAAGTCACGGGCATCCAGCGTCTGCTGGCTGTCGATGCTGGCGCTGATCTTTATGTCGATCGGAGCGAGAACGGAATTGCCATCAAGAAAACCGATGCCGGTAGTCACCGGATTTGCCGGGTCACTGCCATTGAGCATGGTGCCGTCGTCGGTTTCACTCAGGAAAAAGAGCGAATCGCTGGGAATGGGGAATTCGGTTTTCAGCGGATCAAAAAGCGGGTGAGTACCACGTTCCAGCCCCGGATTGGTAATCGTGTATTCCGGGTTCGCGTTTTTCGTGGTCTGGCTGCTGCTATCAAGACAGCCCGTCAGGCCGACTGCCGCAAAGGCCAACGTCAGTAGCGATGCTTGGCGAGTGAACATACTTGCATACCTCGGTTCGTTTTTTTGTATTTCGGAACACGTCCTGTGTCTTTCGGCCTAACACGGAAGTCTAATTGCGGTGGTTCCAAAAATTTTTCCGCCGCTTCGGGAAACTGCCCGAAGGCAGGGCCTAACTGGTTCTTGCAACGCGAAATTTGTCTCGAACAGAGACAGAGAAGGATGGTATGTTCAACACTTGGCAATCCGTTGCCATTACACCGAACACAAAGGCCTGAGGACCGGGCGCCTACACAACCAGCGCCGACCACATACCGAGGAAACAGATTGGCTTTGCTCCCGTTTCGAACATCGCCCTCAAAGCGTTTTGACCGGCTGGTCCTGCCCTACATGAGAGGCATGTATAACTTCGCCTACCGGTTGACTGGCCAGCAACAGGATGCCGAAGATCTGGTCCAGGACGTCATCGTCAAACTGTATCCCCGGCTGGACGAACTGGAAAACGTGCAACAGCCCCAGCCCTGGCTTAACCGGGTTCTGTATCGCCACTTTGTTGATCTCACCCGCAAGCAGTCCAGCCAGAGGGAAATCAGTGCCAGTACTCTGGTGACCGCTGAGAATCAGACCTCCTTCATGGAATCCCTTGGTGAAGCGAGCCCTGATGCCTCTACCGGCATCGACCAGACACGCATCGACGATACCGTAAGGCGGCTACTCAGCACGCTGCCGCCGGATCAGAGAACCCTGCTGCTGCTTCACGACGCCGATGGCTGGCGCCAGGAAGATATTGCCATCGTTCTGGATGTGCCGGTGGGCACGATAAAATCGCGACTGCACCGGTGCAGGGCATTCATGCGCGAACGACTGAAAAAACAACTGGAACCTTTCGAAAGGCAACAACGTGAGGGATGAAGAGGTGAATGCCATGACGTGTCGTCAGTTCCATCAAAGGGTCGACAGCCTGGTTCGCGGCGAACTTCCGCCGGATGAACAGGACGCCCTGCAAGCCCATGCATCCAGATGCCCGGACTGCTCAGAACTATGGGAGGATGAACGACGTCTGCAGAAAGGCATCATGGCCCAGACCATTCCCGCACCAAATGATGACTTCGAATCCCGAATCCGGGCAATGGCGCTGTCTGGCAATGCGCCCCGCAAGTCCGGTTTGCCCCAGGCACCGCTATGGGCTTCGGCCGTTGCAGCCGTGCTCGCCCTCGGCATTTTCATAGGCATGCAGATTGGCCCTTCGGACCCGGAGCTTCCCGGCAACGACCTCGCTGAAACACCCGCCGCGGAAATGACAGACCCGGCACCCCAAACCCGCAGTGCCCCTGAGGTGAAGACCGTCAGGCTGGCATTCAATTCCCGCCGGGCCATGGAAAACGTAACTCTCACTCTGGAATTGCCGCCAAATGCAGAGTTGGTGCCATTCCCGGGCCGCCAGACCATCAGCTGGACAGTTGATCTCAAGGAAGGCGATAACGTATTGGCTTTACCCATAAACGTACTGTTTCCGGGGTCGGGCGAACTGGTCGCTCACCTGGATGATGGCACCCGGCGCAAGACCTTCAGTACCGCTATTCAAGGAAACACGGAGCCCTCATCATGATCAGAAATATCCGTATCCGCTGGCTCGCTCCGGCCATCTTCAGTGTGCTGCTTGCAGTACCCACGCTCTCCCATGCCCAGGATGATCTTGATGTAACCATGCGAATGGTTACCGATGATCAGGAACTGGACGATTCCTTCGTACAGCAACTTGAACTTCCGGAGTTCGCGGATACACCTGCTGCGGCAGATGAGTTCGGCGACATGCAGACAGATCTGGAAGATTTTGCGGCTGAATCCCGGGAAGACATGCTGGACATTGAAGATAGCCTCTCCGAGCAGTCACGGGAGTCACGAGATGCCCTTGGCATCGAGTTGCCTGGTGAGCTTATCGAAGATGATCCCGAGCTGGACCTGCCGGGCCTCGAGGACCCGGGGCTGGAGCTGCCGGGTACAGACGATACAGACCTGGACCTGCTCGACGATGAAACGCTGAATCTGGAAGACACCGAACTGTAGGAGATACAGACGTCACAGATACTTCCCTCCGGACTGGCGCTCGCCTGTCCAATGACTGTTATACTCTGAGATCGAGTTCAGACTATTCCGGAGAGAGTATTTGCGCAGTTTTCTGCCAGTAGCCCTGGCCGTTTGTGTGGCGCTGTTGAGTGCCAGTGTTCAGGGCCAGACACCAGAAGCAAAAGCCCACTTCCGTGCCGGCATTCAGGCTTTCAACGACGGTGAACTGGACAGGGCACGCCGCTATCTCGAGTCTGCAGCCGCGCAGGGGCTGAGCTCCCGCTCGCTCAGCTACAACCTTGGTGTTGTCTATTACAGGCTGGGGTTATACGACAAGGCTGAACAGACCTTTCGACAACTCATCCCCACCCGGCAAAAAGCACTGGCCTACTACAATATCGGCCTGACGGCACTGGCACGGGAAAACCGGCGCGAAGCGGAAGAAGCCTTCAGAGAAGTACTTGCGTCTGACCCGGATGAAAACCTGATCACCCTCGCCCGCCGGCAGCTCGAACGCCTTGACCCGAAAACAGACCGCACGGCGGCCAGAAAACGCTGGGCGGGCCTGGTATCCGTGGGTGGCGGTTATGAGGACAATGTCGCACTGTTTCCGGATACTGCCCCGAAAAAGCTGGACAGCGGTTTTATCGAGGCACTCGCCGCCACCTCCTATTACCTTTACGGGGATAGCGCCTCCGGGCTTCGCTCGGATCTCAAGTTCTTTTCGCGTCAATACCCTTCTGAACATTCGTTTGATTTGCAGGTAGCCCAGGCTGAAGCCAGGTGGGTACAGAGAACCTCGCCCGGGCAGGTGCACGTGGGGGTTGGCGGTGACTATATCTGGCGCGACCGGCGCTCCCGTGAACGCAGGGCCAGACTGATGGCCGGCATTACCACCCGCCACTGCCCCGGACCCGGCTCACGGTGCCAGGTCAAAGCCGAGGCGACCCAGGTATTCCCCGAGTCCGAATTCGACGCCTATCGGGGCCAGATGTACCGACTTGACGCCCAATACCTCATCCGGCCCGGAGACTGGTCCGCAAAACTGAAGTATCGCGCTGAATACAATGATCGTGACAACCTGGAGACAGAGAACGAATTCTTCAGTGTTTCGCCGGAACGACACGACATTGATGCAAGCCTGGGGTATGCCCTCACCGACAGCCTGACCCTGGAAGCTGGCGCCGGTTTCCGGCTCAGTTACTACCGCACACCTCACCAGCTGCGCATTCCCGAAGGGCTTCTCACGATACAACGCGAAGACAAGCGCTACACCCTCTCCGTGGGCACAACCTACCGCTTCTCTGACCGTACCTCTTTCAGCGTGGAGCTAGACCGGACAGACAACGACAGCAACATTGATCGCTACAGTTATGATCGCCACACTGCGACGGCCAGTGTTACCGTCGGATTCTAGCCCCGATACAGAAAGATGGAACTCCCGTCCGCATTACCGGTCACTAGGCGCCATACTGCCATCAAAAAATCCACCCGCTGACCGGAGAAGTCATGCTCAGTGTAGGCGTTGGTCCTTTCAGCCTTTCCGTCGGCCATCTGTTGCTGGTGCTGGCTTTTATCGTGGCCCTGGTTGTTGGCGCAATAGCCGGCCGCAAGGAACGCCTGCCGATATCCGGCGCCCTGGCCGATATTTTCCTCGCCGCCATGGTGGGCGCGCGAATCGGCTTTGTGGCCCGTTACTTTGAACACTATCAGGACGACTGGCTGGGCATGATCGACATTCGCGACGGCGGCTTTGACGTGGTGTCCGGCCTGGCAGTGGCGCTGCTGTTCACCGGCTACCTGCTATGGCGGCGCAGCAACATCCGGCGGCCACTGGGATACGCCGTCGCCTCTGGCCTTTTGACCTGGGGTTTTACCGCCGGTGTGATTACCCTGATCGACGAGCAGACCCAGGGCCTGCCCCAGGTGGCCCTGACAGACCTCAACGAGCAACCCGTCAACCTCGACACTCTGGCGCAGGGACAGCCCACGGTGGTCAACCTCTGGGCAACCTGGTGCCCGCCCTGCATTCGCGAGATGCCGGTGCTGGAAGAGGCCCAGGGCCGCTACCCGGACGTCAACTTTGTCTTTGCCAACCAGGGTGAGCACCCTCAGACCATCAAACAGTTTCTCAACGAGCAGAACCTGAACCTGGAACACGTACTCAGCGATCGCCAGGGCGGTTTCGGCCGCGCCACCGGCAGTCAGGGCCTGCCTACAACGCTGTTCTATAACGCCAATGGCAAACTGGTGGACAGCCACATGGGTGAGTTATCCAGCGCCAGCCTGGCCCGGGGCCTTGAACGCTTCGATGCCAGCCATCTCGAACCATCACCATCGAAGGAGGTAACATCCCGATGACCCTGCCCCCACTAAAACGCTTACTGCAAGGCGCACTGCTTTCCACCGCTGTTATTGCGGCCAGTGTTCAGGCCGAAGACCGCCCGCAAGCCATACAGAAACTCGAGGAACGGGGCGTGGAGGTTGTCGAAAGCTTTGAAGCACCCGGCGGTATGACCGGCTACGTTGGCGAAATGCAGGGGCGTTCCCTGGCTTTTTATCTGACGCCCGATGGCGATCACGTCATCATTGGCACATTGATGGACAAGGAAGGTAACAACCTCAGCAAGGCCAGGATCGATGAGCTGCTGACGGGCCCGAAGTTCGAAAAAGCATGGTCGGACATTCAGGACAGCCACTGGGTGCGGGAAGGTTCCGAGGATGCGGATACTGTCATCTATACCTTTACCGATCCCAACTGCCCTTATTGCAATCGCTTCCACAAGCAGGCCCAGCCCTGGGTTGAAGCGGGCAAGGTACAGCTACGCCATATCATGGTAGGCATTCTCAAAGAAGACAGCCTGACCAAGGCAGCCACCATTCTCGGCAGCGAAAACCCCGAAGAAGCGATGCATGAGCATCAGGCTTCCTTCGCACAGGGCGGTATTGAGGTAGACCGCGAGCGCGTGAGCGCCGCTCATCTCGAGGTAAAAGCCAACAACAAACTGATGCAGGAACTGGGCTTGCAGGCAACACCCAGCACGCTCTACAGGGGAGAAGACGGGAAGATCACCATGGTACAGGGCCTTCCCAACCCACAGGCACTGGAGCGCATGATGGGGCCTCGTCCCTGATCACGACAAACGTCCCGTCATCTCAGGCGGCGGGACTCATTCTGTGGCCGCTTTGGCGAAGCCCGCCAGCGCACCCTTCACTTTCTCGATAACCTCGTCACAGCCCTCAATATTGTGGCGCTGCTTCAGGTATTCGGGGTCGTTGTAGCCCAGCCAGACAGTGCCGTCGCTGTCTTCCCAGATCAGCGCTTTCTGCGGCAGATCAATAGCAACACTCTGGGCGCATTGCATTAATGGCGTGCCCACCTTGGGGTTGCCAAAGATCACCACCTCCGTAGGCCGTAATTCCAACCCGGCCTTTTCGGCACCCTGGGTATGGTTGATACGGTTCATGACCGTCATGCCCTTTTCTATCAGCACCGATTCCAGCTTGTCCGCCGTCGCCTCCGCACTGTGGCTGCTCTTAACCGTCACCATACCCTCTGCAGCCAGCACAGAGAGGGGAAGTGCCAGCAGGGCAATGGCTGCCAGGCGCCTGAATATGGAAAACATCAGTGTCTCCTCCTGTTTGAAACCGTGCCTACAGCATAGCAGGCTCCTAGTAGACCTTTTCAGCGCCTTCGGGGCGGGTCTTGAAGCGTTTATGCAGCCACAGATACTGGTCTGGCTGTTCTCGGATGGTGTCTTCAATGTAGCGGCTCCAGATTTCGGTATCTTTCTGCCTGTCTGCGCCGAATTCCTCCTGAATGGGTGAGAATGTCACCCGGTATCTCCCGTCCGGCATGCGCAGATGGCTCACACAAATGACCGACGCCCCGGAGACCTTGGCAATGTAGCTGGGAGAGGTGATACACCCGGCGTCTGTCCCGAAGAACGGCACGAAAAGCTCGGTCTTCTTGCCGAAATCCTGATCGCAGGCAAACCAGACTTCCCCGCCTTTCTTCAGGAAGGACACCAGCGGCCGCAGCTCGCGCTTGGTAAAGGGCCGGATTCCGAAATGGCGCCGGCGCCCGTTTTCGATCATACGATCAATAACCGGATTGTTGTTGGGGCGGTACATGTAACCCGGATTCTTCAGGTGGCAGGCAATCAGCGGCAACGCAAAATCGAAAATGCTGTAGTGCCCGCCAATCAGGAGCACGCCTTTGCCCCTCGCCTGGGCTTCTCTCAGATGCTCCAGCCCATGTACTTCAGCCTCCTCGCAATACCCCGACATATCCCGCCACCAGGCGTGGATGCTTTCCAGAAAGCCACGGGTACAGGCCACGAAATTGTCGCGTACCAGCTGTTCACGGGCCGCTTCGTCGAGTTCTGGAAAACAGGTGGCAAGGTTGGTATGGGCCACACGGGACCTGGACTTCAGTTTGCGCTCCAGGACATAGCCCAGCCGACGGCCAAGGCGTTGCTTGGCCGTCATCGGCAACAGGGATAGCAAATACAGCGTGAATACCAGAAGCCACGAGGGCCAGAATGCGGGGTGCCACAAGGGCCTTTTGCTGTTGTTCTTACTGCCGGACATACATCTTTGCCTGTTCGAATACGAGCAACGAGCCTGCCATAGAAAGCGGGCAAAGTGTACTTCCAAATGTGACCGGGCGGTGTTAACCCGGGCCTCAGGAGCCAAACAGGGCGGATTTCAGCGGCCGCAGGCAACCGGTCTGGGCCCCTGCTTTTTCCACCGGCCGAATGCCGTCAAATTCCAGATACCCGTCTTCAATTGGAGCAAACCTCAGCGTTTTCACGTCGGCCATGTAATTCTGGGTGACCTTCCAGGGGCCATGGGTACCCTGGCGCGGCAGGCGATCATCCGCACGGCGAATGTACCCTGAGTCCAGCCCGCCCATCACCGTGCCCTCACCACGGCTGTCGCCGGTATCCCTGGGCACACAGACGCGATTGCCATGGGCATCCATATAGTTCAGCAGACGGCACAGGTACTCCGCGGCAATATCCACTTTCAGGGTCCAGGAAATATTGGTATAACCGAAAATCATGCCGGCGTTGGGCACACCTTCGACCATCACGTTCTTGTAAATGATCTTGTCCCGCAGAACCACGGGCTGGCCATCAACCACCAGGTCCATGCCCCCGAGCATCTGGATATCCAGCCCGGTGGCCGGAATGATGATATCAGCCGCCAGCTCCTCCCCGGATTTAAGGCGGATGCCCTGCTCCGTGAAGCTCTCGATATGATCCGTCACAACCGACGCCTTGCCGGCACGGATGGCCCCGAACAGATCCCCATCCTTGACCACACACAGGCGCTGGTCCCAGGGATTGTAGCTGGGGGAGAAGTGGCTCATGTCGGCCTTGCCATCCAATTGCCGGCGCACCAGGCCCAACATCAGCCGACGCATGATTCCCGGATTCTTGCGCGAGCGGTTGTACAGGAAACGGGCAACGGCCACATTCCGCGCGCGGGTCAGGCGATAGGCTGACTTGGCGGGCAGCATTTTCTGGAAGAACATCGCCACCTTGTCGTTCGAAGGCAACGGCATCAGATAGGAGGGCGAACGCTGCAGCATGGTGACGTGTTCAGCTTCTTCCGCCATGGTAGGCACCAGCGTAATGGCCGTGGCACCGCTGCCAATAACCACCACGCGCTTGCCGGCGTAGTTCAGATGTTCCGGCCAGTGCTGGGGGTGCACAATCTGGCCCTTGAAACGGTCCTCACCGGGGAAGTCCGGCTTGTAACCGGCGTCATAATTGTAATAACCCGTGCAGCCAATCATGAAGCTGGCGGTGAAGGTGAGGGTTTCGCCAGTGGCCTCTTTCACCGCCGTCAGCGTCCAGCACTTGTCAGCGCCGGACCATTCAGCACGCATCACTGCGATACCATAGCGGATGTGCTTTTCGATATCGTTTTCTGACGCGGTTTCACTCACGTACTGCTTGATGGAAGGGCCGTCCGCCAGCACCTTGCCACTGGTCCAGGGACGAAAGTTATAGCCGAAGGTGTACATGTCCGAGTCGGACCGGATGCCGGGATAGCGGAACAGATCCCAGGTACCACCGAGGGACTCCCGGCGCTCGAGAATGGTAAAAGACTTGCCCGGGCACTCCCGCTTGAGGTGACAGGCCATACCAATACCAGATACACCGGCCCCGATAATCAGTACGTCTACATGCTGCTTGCTCATAACCACCCTTGCCGCGACTGTCGTTGTTTTTATTCGATTTTTAGTGTGGCGCACCACACCAGTGGTTTGAGAATAGCCCATGACAGGAAAAGTGGAAATTGGCCCGAAGCGACTAATCCTGCGCCGCTTCGGCCAGTGGTTAGTGCCGGGTTCCACGCACAATCAGATAATCACGTGGCACCGTCACCCCAAGCTCGTCCCTGAACTGTTCGTGGAAAGCCACAAAATCCGACTCAAACTGCTTTCGGCGGTCGGCATCCAGCTTACCGGCCAGCGTGCGAACAGGGCCGTAACCCTCAACAAACGTACGCCAGGCAGCTTTGGGATCGGGCTCCCGGTAATAGGAAGTACCCCGCTCAAAACCCAGTTCAAAGGCATCGCCGAGCCATGCCTGCAACTGCCCCGTATCCCCCCAGGCAAAGGGCGATGGCGGCGGTTCACCTTCAGGCTCCGGCATATAGCGTTTTATCACCTTGAACATCTCGAAGACGCTGCTGTCCGGCGTCCAGACAGCCAGTACCAGCCGACCTCCCGGGCGCACAACCCGAGCCATTTCAGCTGCAGCATCCTCAGGCCGCTGGGTAAACATCACCCCGAACGTGGAGATGAGCGCATCGAATTTGTCATCATCAAAATGCAGCGCCTCCGCGTCACCCTTCACAAAGGGAATATCCAGCCGACGCTGATCAGCCAGATGACGCCCCGCCGCCAGCATCTCCGGCGCGAAATCGACAGCAGTGACATCGTAACCCAGCGCAGAGAGCCGACGCGCAGCCCAGCCTGTACCCGTGGCGAGGTCGAGTATGCGCATCTGCTTGCTGGGCTCCAGCCTGTTGATAGCATGCTCAATGGCATCAAGAATTCCACGGCTGACTTCATCATAGGCGGCACCGCCGCTTGACCAGATCGCGGAGGGCGCCTCGTTGTGGGGACGTATGGGATGTTGAGTGGTGTTCTGCGCAGCAGTCATCATGAACCTCCTCAACCAACGTTGTTGTAAGAGATTGGGAGACGGGGCCGGAAGCCCCAGAAACTACTATGGCAAACAGGGCTTGGTGTATCCAGTCCAGAGCTGAACCCTTCGCGACTCCCTCATACAATCTTCACGTTTTGCAACGTCTACCTATAGCTACTAGGCTGAAGGGTTGTTGGAGGTTTGGTTGTTTTGGTGGCGGTACCCTTGCGAACGCGCCCGTTTACCGGTGTTTATCTCCCGGCACGTCAATGTTGTCCAACATGCCTGTTCAGGCCCTGCCTGAAAGGAGGGACTCATGAAAACGACCAAAGTAATAGCACTGATAGCAGTGATAGCAGTGATTTTCCTTACCGTATCCCTGAATGCACCAGCCCAGAGCGACGCCAGTCGCGCGCCACTATTTGAAGGGCTGGGCGATCACCATCACCCCATCACCACCGACTCCGAGTTGGCGCAACGTTATTTTGACCAGGGTCTGGTGCTGGCCTTTGGTTTTAACCACCCCGAAGCTCACCGGTCCTTCCTGCAGGCCGCCGAGCTGGACCCGGATGCCGCCATGGCCTGGTGGGGCGCCGCCTGGGTGCTGGGCCCCAACATAAACACCGCCATGAACCCGGAGAACGCTACCAAGGCCTGGGAATTGCTGCAAAAAGCCCGCGCCGCAGCAAGCGACGTCAGTGCCCGTGAGCAGGCCTATATCACCGCTCTTGCGAACCGCTATGGGCCCGAGGCCCTGGAGGACCGATCTTCTCGGGATGAAGCCTTTGCCAGGGCCATGGGGCAGGTTGCCGCAGACTACCCCGATGATCTCGACGCCCAGGTAATCCACGCCGAATCACTAATGGACCTGACGCCGTGGGATTACTGGCAGGAGAACGGCGAGCCCAAGGCGCAAACCGTAACGGTTCTCAAAACCCTGGACAGCGTCCTGCAGCGTAAGCCCGAACATCCTCATGCAAATCATCTGCTTATTCACACCGTGGAGGCCGGTGATCCGGCCCGGGGGCTGGACGCCGCCAGGCGCCTTGAGGACCTGGTGCCCGCTGCCGGCCACCTGGTACACATGCCAGCTCACATATACATCCGAGTGGGCCGTTACCACAAGGCCACGCAATCCAATCTTGATGCCATCGAGGCCGACCAACATTACCTGGAAAAGGTGGACCCCCACAGTGTGTACCGGCTGGGTTACGTGCCCCACAACTACCACTTCGGCTGGTCCACAGCCACGTTTGAAGGACGCAGTGAGCTGGCAATCCGCCTGGCACAGGAAATGGCTGACATGGTCGACACCGAAACCATGCGCCAGCGCCCGCTGACCACGCTTCAGCACTACTGGATAACACCGGTTTACGCCTACGTCCGGTTTGGCAAGTGGGACCGGATACTGAATTTCGGAGAGCCGGCGGAAGACCTGGTCTACCCCCGTGCGGTTTACCACTATGCCAGGGGCATGGCCTATGCACGCCAGGGCAATCACAAAGCCGCCCGGGCCGAACTGGCACGACTCGATCAGCTGCGGGCTGATCCCCGTCTCAAGTGGGTAACGGTCTGGGACATCAACAAGAGCCGACACATTCTGGAAATTGCCTCCCACTCGCTTGCCGGAGAAATCGCCGCAAGCGAGCGGAAGTTTGACGTTGCCATCAACAAACTTGAGCAGGCGGTAAAGCGGGAAGATGCGCTGAACTACGACGAGCCTCCAAGCTGGCACTATCCGACGCGCCAGGCCCTTGGCGCTGTATTACTAAAAGCCGGCCAGCCCGGTCGTGCGGAGAAGGTGTACCGGCAAAACCTGCAGGAGTTCCCGGAGAATGGCTGGTCGCTGTTCGGGCTGATGAAGGCGCTTCGGCAGCAGGGGAATGTCAATGAGGCCGAAGAGGTACAACGGCGCTTTCGGGACGCCTGGCAACATGCTGATCTGGTTCTTACCGACTCACGGTTCTGACAGGCTTCAGAAACACCGCGTTCTGCCATATCCGGTTATAGGGAATTCACATGAACTCTGCCCGTTCATCGAGACATTCATCGGACCCCATTTCAAATTCCCGACAGATCCAGGGCCGGTTCTCATAAATCGTACACATGAAGGTGTCCCGGTCTATTGCAGAGCACCAGCCATCCTCCAGCCGCAACATGGTTTCGCCGCCCCATTCATCCACAGCAATATGCCGCGCGGGAACACCTGTGTCCGAAATAATCATGACTTCCAGGCGGCAACAACAGGCCTGACAATTTGAACAGGAGACTTCAGGTTCCGTGACATTTTTAACGGGAATCGTCATGGCAAAAGGACGCTTTGGTTGTCTGAGTGAAACGGCTTGGTTAAGTGGCTGGCCAGATCCACGCTCATTCAAGCACTTCATCAAGACGGCGACGTGGCGCCGCGTCGATGTCGTCTTCCGGAAATCCCAGCCTGAGCAGGATCTGCGGAAACCCTTGTTGGCCCAGGAGGTTTTGAAGTTTGGGCCGTAATGAAGCGACCTGAATGGGTTGATTCAGATAGGACGCTTGCAGACCCTGAGCGTGTGCAGACAGCAATACCTTCTCCAGTGCCTGGCCCGCTGCTAACCAATCCGCCACGTTGTCACCAGAGGTGCCAAGAACAGCCAGTACAGGGGATTCGTCGGCCAGTTGCTTGTCCTTTGCTCCGACGCCATTGCCCATGTCGAAAGTGCGCACAACAACCTGTGCAATGGGCGCAACGATGCCAGGTACAGTCAGCCCGTCGCCGCGACGGCGAGGATGCATCCATGCCGCAAGCTCTCTACGCCAACTGGGGTTTGACCACTGAACGGAATCGCCCTCTGAAACAAGCTCAGCCACCTTCTGACGATCCTCCTCCGAATCGATGACTTCGAGCCAGGAGCCTTCTTCAGCGGCCGTCGCACCCAGTGAATCGAGAACCGCAGTCGGTACGTCTTTCGATGCAAAACGCTTTCGATAGGTACGGCGCCCCTCGATAGATTCAAACAGCCCGGACTCGTCCGCGGATGCGGAATCTTCCTTGAAGAATGAAACCACAGCCAGCAGGTCATCATCACCGGAATCGGGTGTGGTATCCACAGCCACACCAATCCCTTCGTGGGCCGCCGCCACGCGCAGATTCATCAGGGCGCAGCCACAGCTGATAGTGAGCTCTCTATCATCCGGATCATTGGCAGCAAGGGCTCGCGTTCTGTCGGCGAACACGGAGACTGCGCCATCCGTAATCTCAAAACGCCATGGCTGCGTGTTGTGACTTGAGGGCGCCAGGACGGCATAGCTCAATAATGACCTGATCTGTTCCTGCGTAATCGACGTGATCTCCGGATTCATGATGGCTCCCTCCCCTTACGTAAAGACACCTGAGCATCAGCAACTATGCGCTCATCCTCTCAAATCTCAAAAACATTACACTAACAGACCGCTTGATTCTTTATCGACGACAGGCGGGGGAGCAGGTTACTGTTATCGGGCGCATCTTCCACTACTATCAAGGTAGGTTGGCACAAGAGACGACGTTACCGTGGGACTCTCGATCGAAAAAACCGAATTCTCGGCGGAAGAGTTTGAACATTTTGCCGCCAAGGTGCGGACGGACCTTAAAGCACTCACTCGTCTTCTGAACCGGCCCGGCTTTGGTGAGGGAGAGAGTTCCATTGGCGCCGAGGTCGAGTTCTACATCGTCAACCCTGACCTGCGGGTTCAACCTATCAACACAGGCATCGCCTCTCGCGTTCAGGACCCTCAGCTGACGGTTGAGCTCAACCGCTTCAATCTCGAATACAACCTCAGCCCCCAGGCTTTCAGGGGGAATCCTTTTGCCAGAACCGAGCAGGAGCTGCTCGCTGCCATCCGACGAATCAACCGGCACGCCGCAGCACTGGATGGCGAACTGGTACCGATCGGCATTCTGCCCACTCTTCGCCAGTCCGATATGGGGGCAGAGGCGATGACAGACGTACCCCGCTACCATGCCCTGTCCAACGCTCTGCTCAAGCAACGGGGCGAGCCATTCAGCATCCATATCGGTGGCAACGACGTCATCGATCTGGAGGCCGACGACGTGTATATGGAAGGGGCCAATACCTCGTTCCAGCTGCACTGGCGCGTCCCTGCCCATCGTTTTGCCGATTATTTCAACGCCGTCCAGCTGGTCACGCCGATTGTACTGGCTCTGGCCAGCAATTCGCCCAGCCTGTTTGGCCACCATCTCTGGGACGAAACCCGTATTGCCCTGTTCAAGCAATCCATCGACAGCCGCTCCCCCAATCATAAAACCTGGCGCCATCCGCCAAGGGTCTATTATGGCAACGGCTGGGCACGCAGCGCCTGGGAGCTGTTTGCGGCTTCCGCATCACTGTATCCCCCCATTATTCCGGTGATGTCGGACGAAGACCCCATGGCCGTGATTGACCATGGGGACGTGCCGAAACTCGCCGAGCTGCGCCTGCATCAGGGCACCACCTGGCCCTGGAACCGGGCCATCTATGACCACGCAGAGGGTGGTCATCTGCGCATCGAGATTCGCTCCATGCCGGCAGGCCCGACGGCCGTTGATATGTGTGCCAACGGACTGTTCGTGATCGGGGCCGCGTTGGCCGTGCTCGATGACATCGGTGATCTGACGTCGATACTCCCTTTCCATTACACCGAACACAATTTCTACCGCGCCGCCAAGTATGGTATCGGTGCAGACATCATCTGGCCGCACAGGGATCAGGTTCAGCTACAGGATACGCCCCTGCTGACCGTCGCCCGTGAGCTGCTGCCGCGTGCCCGGGAAGCATTGAAACGAACAGCCGTGGACGAGGCGGAAATTCACCGCCTGCTGGGCATCATCGAGGGCCGCATTGAAAACGCCATCACGGGCGCCCGCTGGCAGCGCCACATCACCGAGTCTCTATTCAGGTCCCTGAGCCCAGATGAGGCCTTCCACAGTATGCTGTCCCTTTACATGGCCAACCAGAAGAAGAACCTCCCGCTGCATGAATGGACACTGTCACCGTGAGCAACGCGAACCTACTCGATTATCTGAATGACCCCTCACCCCAGACCCTGGGTCGCTCACCCCTGGAGTGGCTGGACCGGCTGAACAAACCCACAGTGGTTCATGTTGCCGGTCGCGATCGCTCCCGTACCCGAGCCATGGCAACGCTCATACACGGCAACGAGCCTTCGGGTCTGTTTGCGCTTCACCGGTGGCTACTGGAGCAACACACGCCCGAGGTCAACATGCTGTTTCTGCTCGGAGGCGTCTATCCCGCGAAGATTCCCCCGGCGTTTTCATTTCGCCAGCTGCCCGATGGGCTCGACCTCAACCGGTGTTTCAAAGAACCATTCGAGGGGGAAGAAGGAGCCATCGCCGAAGCCATGCTGGCAGAGCTTTATAAAGCGCAACCTGAATGCCTGCTGGACGTGCACAACACCTCTGGTACAGGCCCGGCCTTCGCGGTGACCATCACCAATGACGCCGAACATCAGGCGCTGACCTCGCTCTACACCGACCGCCTCATAATGACAGACCTTCGTCTGGGGGCGCTGATGGAATACTCGGAACAGGAGGTGCCCACGGTCACCATCGAGTGTGGTGGGGCCCAGGATGACCAGGCTCATCAACTGGCGTACGAGGGACTCGTTCGGTACACCTCAAGACCCGACGTGTTGTCACTGGAAAAAGCGGAGTGGGACGTCGCCGTACTGCGAAACCCGATTCGGGTGGAGCTGGCGCCGGAAGCCACCATAGAATACCGGCTTGAGCCCAGCGGGCAGGCTGACCTCACGTTCCCGCCCGACATCGAACGCCGCAATTTCGGGATCGTTTCCCCGGATGAGCCTCTGGGATGGGTTGGAAAAAAAGGCCTTGGCATACTCAAAGCGATCAGCCACAACCGGGCCGAGAACATGGAGCAGGTTCTTCGCGTCGAGGGTGGCCAGATCTACCCCGCCCAGGCCCTCAAAGCCTTTATGATTACCACCAACCCGGTTATTGCGAAGAGTGACTGCCTGTTCTATGCGGTCAAGGCAACGGGCGACCCCATTTTCTAGAACCCGAAGAGCAACAGGCCGGGATGCCCGGAGCCACGACTCGGTTCCTGGGCTTTAACGCTTGCCGTGACTGGTATGGTTATACCTTCGTACCAGCCTTGATAATCGTACCCTGGGCAACAGCTACCATGCGCTCCCCATCATCGCCAATCGCAACAACGTTACACTGACAGACCGCCTGATTCTTTCCCGACGACAGAACCGTGGCTTTCGCCACCAGTTTCCTGCCAATAGCCGGGCGAAGGTAATTGATCTTGTACTCGGAGGTAACCGAATCCCCCAGCACCGAGCCACCCGCATAGGTCAATGCGTTATCCGCCAGGTAACTGAGAACGCCACCATGAACAAAACCATGCTGTTGCTTCAGCTCTTCACGCACAACAAGCGTAAGAACAGCCGTGCCCGGTTCAAACACTTCAAGTTCAGTGCCAAGCAAGACACTGAATGGCTGGCTCGCCAATACCCCTTTACCAAACTCGAACAAATCACTCACTGTTTGCACCTTTTTCTGCTATGAAGCCAAGGCAGCCGTGTGACGCACCTGGCTAACTCTCTGCCGCGAATGCTTCATGAAACGTGACTGAACCACCCCTCCGAGCCATCCGACATTCGGACAGGTGATACCGCGACGTGCCTAATGACCTCGCCATTGCATTCTGCAACAAGTGAAATGGTCAGTGCACCTGCGGCTCGGAGAGCTTCAACAATTTGTGCTTCGGTCCCCGAAGCGTGTTCAGCGGTAGCGAACGCCGCCTCTGTGACACGATGGATCGAGGATGCATCCCGTTCTTGCTCTCTTCTGATCGTGATGTTCATTGGCGGGTCACCTTCTGAAAAGCTAATGTGCGTATTCAGTGGGTCCGGCCAGACTCTACTGGAATTACTTGTTAACGACTGGGCTCTGTCAGTTCACGAAGCTCATTGATTTGTTTTTCCATTCTTTCCTGCTGCTCTGGAGTAAACATCTGACGGAAGGCTCCTGATGTAATCTCAAGTTCTAGCAACCGGCTCTCTGCCATAACATGATTTATTCGATTCAACTGATTTACAGCACTTTCACCCTCATCGGCAATCTTCCCCAAACGAATCTTTATTGGCCCGATCTCAGCTTCGCTATCAGAGCCGTTGCCAAACCGGTCTAGGACCTTGAGTAGTGGCTGATGAAACACAACTATGAACACTAAAGCTACGACTGGCCAAGATAAAACTAGTTCGCCAAATAACTTAACCCATTCCATTCAAAGCTCCTTACTCATATCAATGCCGCTCAACACGCGCGACACCGTAATGACGGCGAAACCAGAACTTAGTAGACGTCGCCGTGACTGATCTTGTTATAACTTTCTACTCTGCCGTAGAAAACACTAACTTTAAGCGGTGACCATCCGACCAGCTTTGCCTATGTGTCCCATCGACAGAGATACCTGCAAGTTCTACTTCAATACCACCCTGAGCGTTCTTTGTTACAGTTAGTCCAGCTTCTACTGTCAGTTTGTTGAGTCTTAGAAATGCTTTTTTGTCTACCGCCCGCACGGCTGCCACGACATAATCTGCTATCTCATTTCCTGAAGAGCGGCCGAGGGTCTTGGTTGGATTTGGATCTGGGACTAATTCTAACTCGATAGAATTCGACTCTTCTGATTGACGGCTCCCTTTCGCCGCTAGCATCAAGTTGGCCCCTCCGCCCGTATCCTTCTCCAATGTGGTCGCAAACGTTACCGTGGCTAATTTCAACGGCGGCAATGAACTACCCTTTGTTTCTTCGCCAATCTGATTTACCGCAATTTGCAACTCGTCGATAAGATTTCCTACAGCAATACCGGTTTCTTTTGGGGTGCTTAGCTGCGCACAGCCTTGAACCAGAAATAATGTAAAAATAATCAGCAAATTACGACTCATAACCGTAAGCGGCCGGTAATCCCATCTTGAGCCTGGCGCTGCTGCCGTCAGGATAGTGTCCACTTATTTTCTAGTGGA
>NZ_JASSVS010000039.1 GCF_030250645.1 Marinobacter azerbaijanicus | reverse complement strand
AACAACCCGGTGCGCCCACTCGGTTGCGACCTAGTATTCTTCGGTGAGCCTGGCCGAGACGGAAAGCGCGGCCCCTACGCCTACACCAAGCTCTGGAACCAGGCGAAGAAGAAGGCCGGACTTGATGACTTCCGCTTTCACGACCTACGCCATGAGGCCGTCAGCCGGTTGGTAGAGGCGGGGCTATCCGATCAGGAGGTCGCCGCGATCAGTGGCCACAAGTCCATGCAGATGCTGAGGCGGTATACGCACCTGCGGGCGGAGGATTTGGTGAAGAAGCTGGATGGTATCATCAAGGCATAATATATATGCTATGCGGTAAAGGTATTAGTTTAGGTACGCTTATTGCAGTGTCAGCTTAAATTTTTTAGAGTTGAAGAAGATATGAAAAAGCTAAATGGTAGTTTGTATAGCATAGGCCATGGCGCACGAAGTATTGATGAGTTTATAAATCTGTTGATGGTGTATGATATTGAGTTTGTCGTTGATGTGAGGTCGAGGCCAAGATCAAAATTTAATCCTCAGTTTAATCAACTTGAGCTTAAAAAAAGCCTTGGCTTGTCAGGAATTAGATATGTGTTCATGGGGGAGGGGCTTGGTGGACTCCCCAAAGACCCCTCTTGCTATGATTATAGAGGGCATGTTGATTACAGCGTGCTAAGAGATAAGGATTTCTTTAGAGAGGGCGTTGGTAGACTTGTCACGGCAAACGAAAAAAAAATTCGTATCGCTTGTATGTGTAGTGAAATAGATGCCTGTGATTGCCATAGGAGTAAGCTTATTGGGGAAGCATTGTTAGTACAAAATATATCTATGCTTCATATTACTAAGCAGGGAGGTATTGAGAGTCAGGAAGATGTAATAAAGCGTGTGATCAATAAAGGCGGTGGTGATTTGTTTTCAGATGGTGATGTTCTTCTGAAATCGAGGAAGTCTTATAAGTAGGGGCAGGGATGATGAGCTTTAGATCTGATTTTGTTGTTATAATGACAAGAACAGCAATGAGTGGCGGGATTTGTGTTGGGGCGTATGATGTTGTCAATGAAAAGATGATTCGGCTTTTGGATAATCGAGCAGGTAGGTTGACAGCAGATGCACCGTATCAGATCGGTGAGGTTTACTCAATGGTTTACGCCGAAAGATATAACTTGATACCACCCCATGCTGAAGATGTCGCTGTCTATGAGGCTGAATACAGGGGAGAGTGTCCAGATGACTATTTTGATGGTTTAGTAAACGATGTGACTGTCTTTTCTGTCAGACTGTCAGAATTGTTTGATGGGAAATTGCATTGGGAATCAAGCGGCTTCATATTAGAAGATGATCTTCCTGGCTACAGTGTCCAAATAGCTACGCTACAACATCCTCTCATGCGAGACGATGACTACTTCAGGAGTTTAGGTCTAGGGGGTAGAAAAAGAATAAAATATGTAGGAGAAAAGCCTATTAGATATCTTCCAATGATAATTCAGCCAGGGGTAAAGATTAGGTTTTCTCTCGCGCGGTTTTGGGATAAGGGGGATGGCGTGAAAAGGGCATACCTACAAATTTCTGGAATTTATTAATCGTTGAGTCGGTAGTTGGGCGATGATTATGTTCACCTTCCTCACCCTAAAAGTGAAAGGTGAATATTTGCAAGGTATCAGTAAGAATGAGCGATGGTTTTTTTAAAAGGATTTTCAAGGCTCTTTGATGGTAAAAATATGAAGGAAGGAAGTAAATCTTATTTAATCGAGCTTGATTACGGGGATAGGAAAAGGGAGAAAGAGTTTGTTAAAGATATTTTGAAGAGATATGGAAGAGAGTCTTTGGTGGGTGCGGTCTTATTTGTTAATAATAACCCCTACCATCTTGAGCTTCTTTTATCTTTGCATTTCGAAAAGCATCATGAAGATTTTGATAAGTACTTGGCAGGAAAACATCCTACAGCCAAACGTGCTTATAATAGGTTTGTGGATGATTTGATTATTTCAATGCAAAATAAATCATATAATGTAGCTTCTGTTGTTGATCCTGAAGACGTCGATATGATTATGACATCGGGAACTAATTCTACTTTCTTCTTTCCTGATATGGATGAGCTTTTTAAGATCTGGGGTAGGCCCGTGACCATGAATAAACCTATTGTTTTTTTGTCGCACTCAAGTAAAGATAAAGAGCTTGTCGACAAGGTCTTTTACGAGTTGCAAAAGTCAGAAGTGGGTGCGTGGTATGATAAAGAGGAAATTGTGGCTGGTGAGAGTATTACTGATAAAATAAATGATGGGCTGAGTAAAAGTGATTTTGGGTTGATTTTTTTATCGGATAACTTCCTCAATGGGCAATCGGGGTGGACGATTGCGGAGGCTAACTTTTTCATGCAGCAGCGAATGCGAGACCCGTCGAAAAAATTCATTATCGTAAATATAGATGTGGCGCATCAAGATATGCCTCCTTTGATGCAGGACTATAGGTATGTGGATATAAATAAAGTAGGTTTCATGGATGAGATAAAGAGAGCAATTGGTTATAACATTAAAAATTAGTTGCAGGGATCCCGGATGATCAGGTGAGCTATAGAAGCTATCCTTTGCTGGTCACCAAAGAGCTTCTTCAGCAGTTCATCCGGGAGCAGGATATGGACATCAAGTTACATAAACAGGCGACCACCACACCGAAGTTTCGGGCCGAGATCCAGGCAGCGCCTACCAGCACCAGCGACAACGAGCTGGCACGCCAGTACGGCGTCGCCGTCGCGACCATCCGGCGCTGGCGGTACCGTGACGATGTCCAGGGCCGACCGCACACGCGTCACAACCTGCTGGCCACGCTCACTTCCGAATAAGAAGAGGTGCTGATCGCGGCGCGCGAACTCCTGCGCATTGGCCTGGATGATCTGCTCGTCGTGGCGCGTGAGTTCTTCAATCCTGGCTTGTCGCGTTCTGGCCTGCATCGCATGCTCAAGCGGCGCGAGGTGCCGACACTGGCAGAGCTGGCTAGACGGGACGCGGACGATGATGAGAAGCCCCAGCACAAGCCCTTCAAAGACTATGAGCTGGGCTACGTGCACATCGACATCAAACACCTGCCCCAAATGCCCGACTAGGAGCAAAAACGCTACCTGTACGTCGCCATCGATCGCGCCACACGCTGGGTCCATCTGGAGGTGAGACGCAGCCAGTCCGCGAAGGATGCGCGGGCGTTCATGAAGCGGGTGGAGGAGAAGGCTCCCTTCAAGGTCCAGACGGTACTGACCGACAACGGCAAGTCATTCACCGATCGCTTCACGCGGGCGGGTGAGCGCAAGCCCAGCGGGAACCACCCGGTTGACCAAGAGTGCCAGGCCCTTGGTATCGAGCACCGTCTGATCAAGCCGGGAAGGCCGCAGACAAACGGCATGGTGGAGCGCTTCAACGGCCGTATCAGCGATGTGCTGGCGACTCGGCGCTATACCTCAGGCGAGGACCTGGAGCAGACGCTCAAACGCTACACCTGGCTGTACAATCACCACATCCCGCAGAAGGCGCTGCACCATCAATCACCGATTGCGAAGATGAAGGAATGGCAGACCAAGCGTTCTGAGTTATTTACCAAGCGGGTAGTCAATCACACGGGACCCGAAAAATAATAAGAATAATAAGTTTATTATTCTTATTATTTTGTCCAACCTCGACTGCTGTGCTATTGCTTTTGAGAATTGTTAAATTTTGTTATCTATTTAAGTAGCTGTAATTCCAAGCCTTTTTGGTTCGCCATTTCTTCAAAATAATAAACTTTGATGATCAATATATAGTGCATTAATTGCTATGCAAGAGGCGCGTGCTTGAGCTTTTAATTTGCTTGGTTAGCATTGATTACGTCGATGTATAATTGATGGAGGGCTAGTCATGAAAGTCGAAGATTATCTTGTTGAGCGGTTCGGCCTACTGATGAGCATATCAGACCTGGCAGATCTTCTTGGTCGTTCGCCCGATGGCGTGCGGGTTTCTCTCTATTCAGATACTGAGGTCTCTCGAAAGCTGAAGCCCACGATGGTGAAGGTAGGGCGTCGTGTCTATTTCCGAACTCTCCAAGTAAAAGACGCTCTGGATTTGGAGCCTTCTGAATATGGCGCGTGTTAGTCCCTCGGTAGTACAGAATATCCTGGGTAGGGTAGTTGCTTATCATGCCGCATTCACGCTCCTTCCCGGCGTTTCAGTTCCTGGTGCAGTCTTCCTTAGCCAAGCATTTTATTGGACACGTAACACCAAGGCGGAGGAAAGAGGCGGGTGGTTTTATAAAAATCAGCGTGGCAGAGATAGTTGGGAGTCAGAAACAGGACTTTCTCCAAAGCAGCAGGCTAATGCTAGGAAATCGCTAGTGGAAATTGGCGTATTGGAAGAGGAAAGGAGAGATGTACCTGCAAAAATGTGGTATCGGGTGAACTGCGAGCGCTTGCTTGAGCTTCTGGCGGAGCAATTCGACGACGACCCTTCCGGAAGTGATTGTAATTCCCAGTTTTTCCCTTTGGTCGATTCTACTATCCCTTCTGGCCAATCTGGTGATCAGGATGGTCAAACCTTGATTCGACCAAAGGGCAAATCTATTACAGAGAATACAACACAGAGTACATCAAGAAATAAAAGCGAGGCGGCCAAGGCCAAGAGTCATCCTGGGGCCGAATCAAAATTAACTCGGGCGGAGATGGCTGAGTTATTGGGCCAGCAAAGAGCAGATCTCATAGCCAGAAACTACGGCAGTAACAAAGTTGGAGTTCCTGCAGTAGAAGAAATGCGCAGAACCCTTCGCACATGGAATTCAAGCGGCGCGGAACGGGGGTGATGGCCCCGACCGCACCTAACCACGACTGCCTGCATAGGAGGCATACATGGCTAGCAGACAGGGTATCACACCCGACTACACCGACAGTGGCCTGTCACGGCTTTACCGATCACACGCGGTCGAACAGCACGCCATCCAGAGTGAGATTCGAATTCTAATGATCATTGCCGGTTACGCTTGCGATTTTCTCACCGAAGAGTTGGAAGCCCTTCCCGAAGACTTCTTCACCTGCATCGAGGAGATGAAAGAGGTAATGGAGTCCATCGACCTGAAAAGTCTGGATTTTGAAAAACGGTCGCTCACTCTCCAGAGGACAAAACGGCGTCTGGAGGCCAAAGCGACCCGCCAGAATCGTCAAAAGGAGGTCTGATTATGAGCAATAAAATTTCGTGCGCACGAAAAATCGCTGGTGTCGCTCTCGCGGCCACCATCGGTCTATCGCAGCCAGCCATGGCGGGTGGGATTCCCGTTATCGACGTATCGAACCTGACCCAGCAGATTTTGCAGGTCCAGCACATGCTTAACCAAATCGAGCAACTGAAAAGCCAGCTCGAAACGGCCAACAAGGAGTTGGTCAGCATGAGCGGCGTCCGAGGCCTGGGTAATGTCATCGACTCGGCCTATGACACTGCCGTGAATGTCGATCCTAACCAGGTGCTGAATGACGCCGGCATCAGGGGGGCGAACGAACACGGCCTGTCCGGCGACGTGGCGGACCTGTACGACAGCGGCAACCAGAACACGGCGACTTGGCTTGGCCAGTCCCAAAAGTCCCTGGAACAGGCGCAGGAGCGTTTCAGCGAGCTGACAGGCTTGGTTGCCGAGGTTAACAACAGCCCCGACCAGAAAGACGTTCTGGACCTCCAGGCCCGTATCGGTGCCGAACAGGTCATGCTGCAAAACGAGATGGCCAAGTTGTCCATGCTCCGCTCGCAGGCCGAGGCCAATCAGGCGATGCACAACCAGCGCGTGCAGCAGATGCGCGTCGCCTCATCAGGGGAACCGTTCGAGCTTGATTGGTAAGGAGGCCTTATGAGTACCAGAAAAATTTCGTGCGCACGAAATATTGCCATTGTGGTTCT
>NZ_JASSVS010000038.1 GCF_030250645.1 Marinobacter azerbaijanicus | reverse complement strand
AGGGCTTTGGCTCGCCTTCGGCCACGGCCATCAGGGCTTCACCCTGGGCCCTGCCACCGGCGAACTGCTCGCCCAGATGATGGATGGCGAAGAAACAGCAGTGGATATGGCTCCGTTCCGGGTTGATCGGTTCTGAAGGTGAGCCCTCTATTCCACTACGAAAGCGGGCGCCTCAAGGGCGCCCGTTTTGTGATGGCTTCCCACGACTCCCCTGCCTCTTGGTTACCCCCCTTCTTCAGTAAAGAGCTCGACAGGCGGATACACCAGTTGCACTGAGCAGGTCTTTTGCAGAGGTGGTAGACATACTCTAGGCAGTTTCCCGATCCATGCCCTCCGGCGCGCCAATAATAACGCCCTTGGTGCCGCTGCGGATATCCGTGGTACAAACTATGGATACTAGTTACCGTCGGCAGCTAGATACCTGGGACGGCAGTAACCCATAATTTCTCGGTTAGGTGTGAAAAGGGTGAGAATAGGCCATGGCGCAGGACATTACGCCCCAAGAGGCGATTAAGCGGTTGGAGCAGCACTTCGGTGATCGCAAGGGCATGCTGATCCACACACTTATGCTATTGTCAACTTCAGGGCAGCCGGCGGATTTTACCTTTTACAAGCGAAAGCCGATCTTGAGCATACGTGTCAGCGCCAAGCTGGGCGTAGCGCAGCTTTACGGACTCAAAAACCACGTTCCTCGAGTGCTGAGGCGCATCGAGTTCTCGAACGGAATGGTCGCAAGCCTCAGTGAGATTTGGACTATAAATCCGATGCCCGTGGATGGCTTCACCCAAGAGGAACTCGACAACGTCGACCTGTCACTGGGAGAGCAGCGAGTGGGACCGCAGGGCGAGACCGTGCGCAAGATGATCCGCAAGACCTACCACTGTAAAAGCCATAAAGAAACGGATTATTATCTTCGGCGCTGGATAGCTTCGTAACCGAAATTGCTACATTAGGGCTTGTTCTGGTGATCGCTTAGCTTTAGCGGCATTTCCCATTGTGGTGGGGGCGGGTTCTCGCGAAGGTAGGCGATTAAAGCCCGCTGAGCTTGCAGCTCCAGCTGGCCTTGCTCATCAAGGCCCGATTCGTAAGGAAGTAGACGAGCCATCTCCGCCTCAGCCTCATCGATCTCACCACAATATGCAAGCACAACGGCATATTTACTGCGTACAGGAATGATTTGTCCGGCCAGCTTGAGGCCAACGATCGTGGGCATCAAATTGCGCTCGATGACATCGCGCGCGCCGATGTAGTCGTTCCTACCGATGAAGTCGTCGACCAACTCCTGCCCGACACGGACGAACGAATCGAGCGACTGCGCCATCGAGTAGAACTTCATGGCATGGATCGGCCCTAGACCAGGGAAATTACCCATTGCCTTGACTGCCTTGGACTGGAGATCTAACGCGTCGGCAAGGTGCTTCAGATCATCAGTATGGTCCTCTCCATCTTTCAGGAGCGAGTATATCTTGTCGGGATTCTGAGCCATCACGTCATTAATGGTGAGGCCGAGCACCCCGTAATATTCCGAGACGAGATCGAGCGTGATTGTCACACATTCATTCATCAGCCCGAGCTCGTACATCGCATGCGCGTAGTTGTATCGGGCAATACGGAGATACTGAGGAGTTTGAGGCAACACGCGGCTCAGGTCGCGCATGATAGCTCGGACCGTCGTGGCGTCCTGAGCGCGAGCCGCAAAGACCATGCGCTTCATCCCGACCGCAAGCCGCTCTTGCAGACCAAGCTTTTTCTTGCGGACAAGCTCCTCCATGCGGTCGAGTTTCTCCTCGATGCAGGCTTCATCACCAGCCTTGAAGTGTGCAAAGACGAGGCCATCAAGGGCCCAGAATCTATCCTCGGCGCTGACCTCTTCAGATTGTGCTGCGGCCGTAAGAAATTCGGCGATCTCATCCATGTAGCCGAGTTCATGGAACAGCTCGTCAGTGGCCATTTCCACCAGCGGTTTGATGTTTCCGAGGGCGACAAACATTCGGAGGAGCAGGAACACGCGTTGACGGTCATTCTCCTGCGGCAAAGTCGCGATTAAAAGGTCGCGGATCGCTTCCCGAGCCTTATGGAGGTGCTCACCGCCGCTTTCGTCCAGATATGCCCGCCCGAGTGGCCTCATCGCGTCATGAATCTTAAAACGATCGACGCCGAAAATCTGAATAGCACCGCTCGAGCGGAGTCGTCTGAAGGCTGCTGCTGTGGCTGCAGGTTCAAGGTCGAAGCTTCTCTTAAGGACGCCGGCGGCCTCGGTCTGCGTCAGAGGGACATCGCTGAGACTCAGCGCTGCGATCACCTGACGGGCAGTGTCATTCAACGCATCAAAAATATCAACGAGAATCAGCTCTTGGGCTGTTTCCACGACATGCGTACGCTCCTCTAGTGCGTCGACAAGGCGGCTCAAGTCGCCATCGTAACTTTCGCTCGCGATCTTCAGGGCGTTTTGCACGTAGAGCGGTAATCCACCCGTTAGTTGCAGTAGACGTTCGTAATCAGCGTAACTGCCGCGGCAGCCGACCGCAGCCCCCTCAGCGGCGGCAGTTTCGTTTGACCAGCCGACAAGCGGCTCCGCCTTGATTCCGACCGTCGCTTCGATCCGTGCGACTGACTGGCCAGGCTGTGCCAGAAGAACAAACCGCAATTGCTCCGACGCGCCCACCAAGGAGACGAGGTCTGCAGATGGTACGCGGTGGGCATTATCCAGCACGACGGTGGCGGTGAGCTGATCTTCGGCGAGGTGACAGCCAATCGCGAATAAGATTTCCGTTCCGCTAGCCCCGGGTAAAAGGATCTCACCAAGCTTACCGCCCCTTGCCCCATACATGCGGGCAGCTAGCTCCCGCGCTATGGCGCTGGCTAGAGCCGGGCCAGAAATATCAACAACGTCGTAATAGGCGAGGCGGTCGGTCGCGTGCAATGCGGTTTGCGAAACCCACGATGTTTTGCCGGCACCAGAGAAACCTACTATCAAGCGCACGCGTTGTTTGCCCGTGAGACTAGGTTCGCTGACCTGCGGGCGATAGCGAAGAGGCGGCGCCGGGAAATCCTGCAACTGAATCACAAGCTGCTCGAACAGGGATGGTAGATCAGCGACTGCGAATGCGTGGTTTGGATTGGGTTCGACACCGCCTGATGCGGCCATGACCCGGCCCACGAGTTTCCACACGAGAGTTTCTGGAGCCAGGACTGAAAATGGCAAGTTCTCAGCTGCCGCTCGGCAGTCTTCGAAGATGCCCTCTATCGTCACGAGAGGCTGAGGTAATACAACATCTGTTGTGGCCGACTCTGGGTAGAGCAGCATGACATCGGAGGGCCAGTCAGACGATGTAAGCCTCTTAGACAGGTCTGGACCTGGAGCGCTGTTGGAAACGATCGCAAATCGGCATGCACCTTGTCGTCGACCTTCGACGTGTTCGGCTCTGATCGCAACAAATCTCTCTAGAGCATCCTCAATATCGCTGAAAATCAGGTTAGCCGACCGCTTCTTGATCTGCGCGTAAATGCGTTCGTCGTGCCGAACCAATTCTACGTCTTCATCGTTTTCGACAACGACGCGAGTAAGGCCCACTCGAGACGCTCGAAACAGGCACGCAGCAGCATAAAGGTGCTGATACAGAAAGCCGCCATGAACAGCCTCGATCCGGGCGAGCTGGCGTGGGTCGAGATTGAACGTCTCCATGTCTCCATGTCTATCGGCGCCAAGGCGCACAGTGCAACAATTAGGCTCCAGGCAAGCCTGCTGCTGTTCGTATTAATGCTAGCGCAGCTGCTGCCGGGGGTCGCCGCGATGCTAGCTTAGCCCATACGCTGAGTAATTAACATAACTGAGACATAGAAGCCTTCCTGAATTTAAATAATTACTGCAGCGCTTTGGACCACACGGTAGCGAGCTCCGCGACAGCCTTGGAAAGGCGCCCGCCCCTGCCTACCCGTCATGAAGCCGGTTATCGGCCCCGCCCCCGACAAGGAGGGGCTGTGGCTCGCCCAGATGATGGGTGGCGAAGAACACGCGGTGGATTTGGCACCATTCCGGGTCGGTCATTCTGGATGTTTGGTCGAGCTAGCCAAGACGTTACAGAGGCGGCAGCGATGACAGCTATTGTTTTGATACTCGATTTCGCTCGACAGAAACAGTTCCGTAGCCATTCTCTCATGGTATGGAATAGACGCACCAAGCCTTGCGGGTCGGCTACGTCGTCCTGGATGGCGATCGCCGGACCTGAAGACTGGTCCGCGGTTATATTGTGGTTACTTAGGCAGAACCCACTGCAACCGACACCTTTGTGACATTGTAAAGCGTAACATTCCCACCGTCCGCCTGTTCGGGATTGAACAGAGCGAGATTGATACCGTCGCTGACTGAACTACGATAGACCACTCCGTCGAACCCGCTCTTCTTAATGAACTCACACAGGTACTGGCTCGGTATATAGTCGATCGCCGCCCCCGACGGCTGAACAGGTCGAGTCAATTCTTCACCCAAGCGCTCAAGGAACGGCAAGTCGGCGCGCAGCTGACCGATTGCGCTCGACTCTGACAGGATGAAGGGCGAAACGAGCTTGCGTGGATTGCGCAAGTCCACAGCCTTAATATTAGGGATCGTGAACTCGGCGACGCAAGCGACCTCGCCGGTATGAGGCCTGATCTCTGCCACAGCAGTTTCAGGAAGCGATCCTAGATAGAGGTAGGGGATTCCGGCCGGATTGGCCCGGCCGTTTGACGAGCGTCGCCTCGGCGGTGCGCCCATTCTCTCGATCGGGAAGACCTCATCATCTGTGCGGATGCGCGCGCGATACCATTGCAGGGGCAATGGCGGCGCTATCAGCATGTCGAGCAGCTGTTTGAGACGTTCTCCATCGATGGCTACGTCGAGAAACCAGCGATTGGCATACATCATCTCGTCGCGCAGCTTGTCCCACTGCGCGAGGCCTTCGCTTATATAGCTCACCGATGGGGCGAAACTGCGTCGGACGATCTCACCGTCATTGAGAATCTCGCCGAGCAACTCCTTAGCGTGGGCAATGTCCATACGTTGATGGCTGAAGAGCAGCCAGTCTTCCTTCATCCATTCGACTAGCGACTTCCCGTCCTCACTCGGCTCATATACATTGACTAGGAGTTCGAAGTAGTCGGCCAGCTTTTCCGGCTCAATGAGCTGGGTATCAGTGGTCCCACAGAAATCGCATGTCCCATGGCCGGGATCAAGGGTTGGGAAGAGTTGATCGTGCAGGCCGCGATCGTCGAAGCACTCCGGGCAACAGAAACGCTTTGCCATGCCGATCAGCCAAAATGGTGCGCAAGTGTCTCGATGTGGTGCTTCATCGAGAGTTTTTTGACGTAGCCTAATCCCGGGAAGTGGCCTTTAGCATGAAGAACGCGAAACTCCTCGATCGCTTCGGTCTCAAGAATATGGGAGGTGCCGCTATCCAGTTTCGCGATTAGCTTCGCAAGCGCCTGAGCGAACTTGCCGGCGGGATCGGTCGGTGTGTCCTTCGTGTCCGAAACGAAGTGATAGATGTACATAACATCGTCCTTGTCAGGATCGATGAAGGTCAGGTGGATCGCAACGGCATAGGCTGGACCGCCGCCCTCAGTGTACGCATCGCCGACCATCAGAAAATCGCCAAAACCCGCCATGCCGAGATCGCCATAGGTTACATGAAGATCCGAGAACTCCTCCATCTCCGGATAGTCGGCATTGCGTTGCCGCTTGAAACCGTCACGCACAAGGATACGCGTGCTCTGGTCGAAATGTTTCCGGTAGAGAAGCTTTGCATGATCTTCGACAAAGACGTTGGTGAGGCCAGGGATGCTGTCGTCTAGTGCGGCCGCCAGCGCCTTGGGTGCGGTGAAGCCCGCGTGGACTAGAACAGGATTATGAGAGGCATGTTGGCCATAGCAGGCCATTACCTCTTCGACTTTCATGTCATTACGCAGCAGGATGCCAGCGGAGATATTACCAACACCGGTAAAGTCTTCTTGTAGGAGGCAGGTAATGTTCGTTCCGTCTTCCTGATGGTCACCGTGATAGGGGTTCACGATAACAATTGCGCGCCCGCCTGCGGCGCATACGGCACTCAAGGTCTTCTTGAGGCCGCCAAGAGACTCGCGCACCGGCTCAATCACAGGTACAAAGTTCATTTTAGCGAGCAATTCAGCCATCTCGCGGATCGTGATAAGTTCGAATTGTTTACCGCGGAAATAGGGATGGTACATACGTCGGTCAGCTCCAGGTCATGGCCGCTTGCAGTGGGGTCGCGATGGCGTCGACCAGTCTCGAATGATCAGAACGGTGTACCGATACTGACAGCGCCGCAGCTTGCAAGGACTTGGGCAGACGGTCGACTAAGTCGCCAAGAGGTGCAAGATCGCGCGTCCGCTTGAGCGTCCGCACCATTTCTACATGTAGAGCAACCGGATCTAGCGTGGCGAAAAGGTCACGCATCGCGGCGTGCCTCTTCGTATTGGGGACCTCAGGCACCATCACGCCCATCGCCTTCAAGATTGCCATGCCTTCGGCCATGCGCAACGACTCAAAGACAGTCACCGGACAGATTCGCGCCGGGCAGTCTACCGCTTCGCGTACTGTCGTGATCCGGTAGCGCTTGGAAAGGCACATCACCCCCACATCGTCCGGGACCGTTTCTAGTACACCTTCGATATGGCCTTCGCTCGTGATCACACTCACTTTTGCGAAAACGCGCTTATAATTCTCGACCTGATTGGCGAGCCGCGCAAGCGAATCCCTCTCCGACTTGATTTCATAGACGGTCGCAGTGCCATTCAAGATGACAAGATCAGCCTTGCTGCTGCCGACACGAAACTCATTGAGCATAGAGGCTGTGCGGAGCGAGTGCGTCCCCATCAACACTTTTTGACTGACCGCCGCTCGATAGATGTATTCGTCGCGGTGCCCCGCGATCTGCAAAATCTCGAATGCGGAGTCGAAAGTGTCGCCGACAGTCGCGTGCGGGCCGGCATGCTCAATAAGATCGGTCTGCCCGAGCAGCCGACGGAATAAGCCTGATTGACCTTTCTTCGCCATTTCACGGAAAACGGCGGCAGAGAACAGCCGGGTCAGAGCAGACAGTTGCGATGCACTGTAGATCTTCATGCTCCCCACTTTACCGCCTATGATTTCGCTGAAACTGTTCGCATCATGGACAACGGCCTTCAGGAGTACATTTTACGCCCCAGCCCACATGAGCGAGTCACGCTACTGATCTAAACGTTAGTCTTAGGTCGAGACGCACGGTATCAGTTATTACCCATGTACCATGACTTGATCATACCAGCTCAGATGCCACGCTCAAGCGGCCCTTGAAGATGAAAAAAACCGCAAGACAGCACCAAAGAAAAGGAAAAAGCCCATAAAACATGGGCTTAACAATTCCATTGCCAGCTACCCCTTACGCGTGCCTCACTCCCACTCGATCGTCGCGGGCGGCTTGCTGCTCACATCGTAGGTCACGCGGGAGACGCCGCGGATCTCGTTGATGATGCGGTTGGAGACTTTCTCCAGCAGCTCGTACGGCAGGTGC
>NZ_JASSVS010000037.1 GCF_030250645.1 Marinobacter azerbaijanicus | reverse complement strand
CTGTTCACGTTGAACCAGAATAGGTGTTCACGTTCGTCCGGAATGGGTGTTCATGATGGGCCGGAATATGCACCAGATTGCAAATTCCTGGAGGCAAGCTATTTTTCGGCAGAAATTTGGCGAGATCCCTTCATTAAAGGAGTTAGTGTCTCTTAACAAAAGTTCGTCGAATCAATTGCAGCTTGGGGTTATTGCAGCATCGATGGAGCTACTGCAATGGGTCGACCCGTTATTCCTCTGATCATTACAGACGAAGAACAGGATGAGCTTAGCTCGTGGGTCCGTCGCCGGCAGATGCCAGCAGCCGAGCAGCAACGCGCACGAATGATCCTGTTGAGCACCGAGGGCCTGCCCGGAAGAGTGATTGCTGAGCGAGTGGGCGTCACGACAGAAACCGTCAGTAAGTGGCGTAAGCGGTTTGAACAGTTCCGCGTGGCGGGCCTGACAGACGCCCCGAGGTGGTCGGCCCCGCAGTATTGATGATAAGAAGGTGGCAGACGTTATCCACAAAACGCTCCAATCCAAGCCCAAGGATGCGACCCACTGGTCTACCACGCTGATGGCCAAGGAAACCGGGCTCAATGCCATGGCAATCAGCCGAATCTGGCGGGCGTTTGGGTTGAAGCCTCATCGCCTGGAGACCTTTAGCTCTCAACCGACCCCCACTTTGTGGCCAAGGTTCACGACATTGTTGGGCTGTATATGAATCCGCCTGACCGGGCTCTGGTCCTGTGTGTGGACGAGAAAAGCCAGATACAGGCATTGAACCGCACTCAGCCAGCGCTTCCGCTGTCGTTTGGCTACTCCGAAACCAGAACACACGACTACGTTCGTCACGGCACCACGACCCTGTTTGCAGCCCTGGACGTTGCCACGGGCGAGGTTATCGGACGCCTTCGCAAAGGAGACACTGCGCTAAAGAGTTTTTGACCTTTTAAAAAGAGATTGACCGGGAGGTTCCGGAAGATTTGGATATTCACCTCGTCATGGACAACTACGGCACCCATAAAACGGAAAAGGTTCGGGCCTGGTTTGCCGCCCGGCCCCGGTATCACGTTCATTTCACGCCAACAGCAGCGTCGCACCACTCGCGAGCTGGAGGCCTCCATTAAAGACTACCTGGCACGGTACAATGACGATCCCAAACCTTTTGTCTGGCGCAAAACAGCGGATCAAATCATTGAATCAATTGTGCGCCTATCTATCCGACAAACTTAATAATAAGACGAACGTTTGTTAAGGGACATCATGTCCAGTATTACGGCATACCTGCAATACGCCTGTCACATATCTTGCGCACCATGTCAGTCGTAAGTTCGTAAATTGGCACAACCGGATGTGAACCAACTGAATCAGCAGGTAGGGAACATGCGAGGGCAAGACGCAGGTTACACCTCTACGCCCCACTCACATCCAGAAGTGACAGATATGCAGAATTGCCTCAATCAGGAACTGAGACGCTTATTAACGGAAGAGACAATTACAACCCTCTTCCAGCCCATCGTAAATATAGAAAGAAAGTCCGTTTTTGGTTATGAGGCTCTCAGCCGTGGTCCCTCGGCCAGCAGTCTGCACGGAGCCCAGCTGCTGTTTGAAACCGCCGAGCGCTGTGGTCTGACGTCAGAGCTTGATGGTCTCTGCCTTCGGACGGCTGCACGAAGCTGGTCTGGCCAGGGCACACGGCTGAAACTCTTCGTTAACGTCAGCCCGGCCAAATTAATGCCACCGGAGTTCAGACCCGCACATTTGCAGGAGCTTCTTGAGACAAATCGACTGAAGCCGTCAGACATTGTGATTGAACTCTCGGAACGCTATCCCACCGTAGATCCGTCCGAGCTTCTGAAAACACTGTCCTGGCTGAAGAAGCAAGGGTTTCTGATTGCCATTGATGATCTTGGCAGCGGATATTCCGGACTCAAACTGTGGTCGGAGCTTAAACCGGACTTCGTTAAGATCGACAGGCATTTTATCAGAGACATACAGGACGACCTGGTTAAACGGGAATTTCTCAGGTCCGTTGTGGATCTGTCGGATCGTCTGGGCTGCAGACTGATTGCTGAAGGAGTGGAAACCGAGGCGGAATTCCGGGTTGTTGCAGGACTGGGCATATCGCTGGTCCAGGGCTTTCTGTTCGGTCGGCCCAAACAGATTGCGACCGCCTGCCTGAATCCGTTGGGCGTGCAGCCCTCCCCTACAATCAAAGTCTCCCGAGAGGAGACAGCTGGCTCCCTGATCAGCCAGATCGAGCCGATCACCTCCGACTCAACTCTGCAACACGCCTGGGAGCGTCTTCAAAGTGAGCCAAGCACGTTCTCGCTGCCAGTAGTGGATAATGGCCGCCCCCTTGGTCTGCTTCATAAATGGCGGGTTCTGGAAACGTTCAGCACGCCTTATGGCCGGGCACTGTATGAAAAGCGCCAGGTTACCCAGATGCTGAGCTCCGATGCCCTTATCGTGGACTACAACACACCACTGGATGAAGTCAGTCAGCGGTTGATCGACGACGATGCCCACTACCTCAAGCAGCACTTTGTTGTCACACACAACGACCGGTATGTCGGACTCGGATCCACCCGTATGCTGCTCAAACAGATTACTGCAAGAAAGATCGAAACAGCGCGCTATGCCAACCCACTAACCCTTTTGCCGGGCAACGTCCCCATTCAAAAGGCTCTGGCTGCGCGGACAGAAGAGGGACTTCCCTTCATTCTGGTTTACTTTGATATCAATATGTTCAAGCCCCTCAACGACCTGCTTGGCTACCGTGTGGGTGATCAGGTCATCCTCTTGCTCGCCGACCTGCTGCTGGAGTTCTTTCACGGCGATGGCGACTTCCTAGGCCATATTGGCGGGGACGACTTTGTCGTAATCAGCCCATCGCCCCTTGCCATTTCCAATGCCAAAGCCCTGCAAGCACAATTCGTCGATCAGACCCGGCGTTTTTATACGGATACTGTACTGCAAAACGGTTTCGTGGAATCCGAGGACAGAGGCGGGCACATCAATCGCTTTCCACTGGTATCCCTGGCAGCGGGCATTGTCCAAGTGGGCCCAGATGACCAGCGAACAGCCGATCAGATCTCCGACGCAGCCAGTTACGCAAAAAAACGGGCAAAGGCCTCTGCGGGGTCCTGTTTTATAGATTCACCTAGCCCCCCCCATGCCATCTCGCCCATGGCCAAAGTCCACTGAAACGAGCACATCATTTCACCCTCGACCTTTAACATTGTTCGGGTGAAGCGAGGTAACGTCATGCGGTACAGACTCACTCCCAACGGCAATTTTGCGAAGCATCTGAGACGGCTAATGCGGTCAATCAATGACGACATCGCTCTCTCACTTCTCCGAGCATGCCGGGATCCCGAGACTGGGGTTCATGAAGCTCGAAAAGGATGCAAGGAAATTCGGGCAGTGCTGCGCCTCGTCAAGCCTCATATGGATAAGGCGGACTTCAGCGACAACCAGTCGTTCTACAAAGAGGTCTCAGGCAAATTATCTGGCAACAGGGATGCGCTCGTTCGGACGAAAACCTGGAACCACCTCTTAGCTGAAACACTATCTCTGGAAGGCAAACCTGCGGATACAGTTGCTAGCTTTCTATCAGCACAAGCCCAGCTCGACCCCCTCGCAGAAAAAGGCAGTGACTTTTTCGTGGACCTTGCGTTGGAAGTCGATTCAAACAGCAAATCGCCGAAAGATTGGAGTCTTCCAAAATCCCTTTCTGATCTTGTCCCAAACCTCAAAAAAATCTATCAGGAAGCCCGTAAAGCAGAAAAGAAAGCTCGCCAATCTGAAGATATAGAGGACTTTCATGAGTTTCGGAAACGGTCCAAAGATCTCTTTTACTGCTTGAGAATCCTTCGACCGATGTTCGGAAAGGGCCTCAAATCGAAAGTGTCGCAGCTTCAGAATCTCACCGAGGCCCAGGGTGATGCGAACGACTATGCGGTTCTGACGGATTATCTCATCGACCACCGGGAGGCTCTGGAACTTGATGAAAAGGATTTTGAACTCGTAAAGCACGCCATTCAGGCAAAGCTCCACGACTTGCAGGACCGCGCGCACAGACAGGCGAAGAAACTTCTCTCCGACTCCCCGGGGGCCTTCATAAAACTGTTATGAATTTGGGGTAGAGCTGACTAGAGAACATTGAGGATCTAGACATGATGGATTGACCTGCCCGTCCTCAACGATCGTGGGTTATTGTTGAGGACGGAAAGAAACCAACAGCAGAGCCACTTTGAGGAGGGCAGGTCATGAATGAGTTTAAACCAGAAGCGGCCCGAATCGATACTGTTGCAGTGAGGCTGGAACTGCCCGGGCAGGAATGTTACGCCGCGTATGTGGGCCTGGACGTCCACAAGGAAACGATTGCGGTGGCGGAGCGGATCAAGACTGACCGCCGGGATGCATTGAAGCTGGCCCGCCTTGCACGCATCGCCTCCTGCTCCGGGCCGGACCAGCCACTGACATTAAACTTTCATATTGGACGTGTACAACGGTGCTCTCATCCGATCCCAACGGAGCAGCAGTAATGGCCGACGAATCCTCCCTACTGGTAGAAAAACTCTGGCGTCTGAAACGCCGTATCGATAAAGGCCAATGCCCTGGCGTGGATTTCGTTCACCTCAATGTCCTTCTCAGGGAACCGGGCTACCGAACGGATGTGCTCAGGCGCGTTGAAGCTAATGGCTCCCCAGAGCTCCAGGCATTGGCCCGCGAAATCATGGCCAACGATGACGGCTTGCCTTTAATGGCAAAGTCGCCGGACCAGACTCTTTCTGTCGGCGCGGAAAAGCCAGCTAAAAGCCGGGGGTGGTTCTGGCGCAATGCGCTGGTGCTCATTCCTGTTATCGGCGTTACCGTTGCTGGCTTTACCGCTTTTGAAAACCGCAGCGTGCGTATCAGCACCGATATTACCGCGGATACAGTCTGGGAGACGGGGCGTCGCTACGTGCTCGAAGACACGATTTTTGTTGAAGACGCTCATCTGACCATCGAGCCCGGCGTAACCGTTGAAGGCGAATCCGGGTCTGCACTGATCGTCACTCCCAGCGCCAAACTGTTTGCCCGCGGCAGCAGGAACCAGCCGGTGGTTTTCACAAGCAGCAAGGCACCAGGGCAGCGAGCCCGTGGCGACTGGGGCGGGGTGGTACTTCTGGGAAACGCGCCGGTTAACCAGCCGAACGCCGCCATTGAAGGTATCCCCGAAAGCGACCCTCGCGGGCAATTCGGTGGTAACGACGAAAACCACAGCTGTGGGGTGATGCAGTACACCCGCATTGAGTTTGCCGGATTCGAGGTCTATCAGAACAATGAACTGAACGGGCTTACTCTGGGTGGTTGCGGCTCCAACACCATTATTCAGCACGTGCAGGTACATCGGGCGCTGGACGATGGCATCGAGATGTTCGGCGGTACCGTCGACCTGAAAAACATACTGGTAACCGGTGCCGCTGATGACAGTATCGACTGGGACTGGGGCTGGCGGGGCCGGGTTCAGTTCGCCATTGTCCAGCAACACCGCGATGTGGGTGACAACGCTTTTGAAGGCGACAACAATGGCTCCAGCCACTCTGCCATACCGAGATCCGAACCCACGTTCTACAACGTTACTCTCTACGGCAATGGCCGCTCCGCGAAAGAGCACCGGGCAATACTGTTGCGTGAAGGCTCCGGCGGACATTTCCACAATATGATCATAGACAGCTTCGCCATTGAAGCCCTGGATACACGGGACGAGGTTACCGCTCTGATAGGCACAGGCGCACTGACGTTCAGTCACAACCTGCTTGCCAACAATGGCCGCCTTGGCAGCCTGACAATCGTTAACGAAACAGACGATGATGACTTCGGGTTCAATGAAGAACTGTGGATGCGAAGTCCGGAACACCAGAACACCATCCAGGTCGAAACCGGCCTGCAGCCATCAGTCAGTAACGAATCCTCCCCCCACTTCCGCCCCAGGGGTTCAACACAATCCATGACGTCGAAACGGCCACCCAAAAGCGAGTTTTTCGATGAATCTGCCGTATATCCTGGTGCTGTAAATCCCAGGGCCACGTCAACATGGCTTGAAGGCTGGGTTGCCTACCCGGAAGCCTGATGGCTATATCAGCACTCCCGGGTTCAACAGACCATCTGGGTCCAACGTCTGCTTGGCTGAACGCAGCACGTCAGCAAACAGCTCCAGCTCCGGCCTCTGGCGATCGTTGCCCGGCCGGTAATCGCGGCCCACGGCGTGGTGATGGGTAATGGTGCCACCCAGGTCGATCAGGGTTTCCATCACCGCAAGCTTGATCTCGTCCCACTGTTTGACCTGGTCGCCGCGCCGACCCGGGGCGATCACGGTGTAATAGGGGGCGGGGTCATCAGGGTATACGTGGGTGAAGCAGCAGGTGACCAAGGCCTTGCCGCAGATCTCCCGGACAACCCTGTTCACTGTAGCCATGACTCCCTCCTGAATCAATGGGATGGGCTTCTCCTCATCTTCATGATGGTTGACTAATCACTCACCATTTTGGCACGTAGATGCCGGTGAGGTGAGGAGGAGTCCATCCCATTGATTCAGGACCTTAGACAATAAAATACTTGACGAAATTTTGTTAAGGGACATGTCTAGAGGGGTATAACCAGTAGCGGGAGGAAAGGGCCGCTTGAAATATATAGATGCCTAATGTTAGTACTATAAGGTGTTTTAGCCCGATTCTGACCAACCAACCATGAGATACGCCCATGAAAATCGTTAAAGTTCAGGACATCATTGGTACCGAGCGTGAAGTCAGCGACAAGCAGTGGACCAGCCGCCGTCTGCTGCTCAAGAAGGACGGAATGGGATTTTCCTTCCACGAAACCATCATCAAGGCAGGCTCCGAGCACACTTTCTGGTACAAGCACCACCTGGAAGCCGTTTACTGCGTTGCCGGTAACGGGCGCATTAAGGACCTCGCCACGGGTGAAGTTCACGAGATTACCGACGGTACCCTCTACGCCCTGGACAACCACGACAAGCACACCCTGTACGGTGGCACCGAAGACATGCGCCTGATCTGCGCCTTCAACCCGCCGGTCACCGGCCAGGAAGTCCATGACGAGGACGGCGCCTACCTGTCGGACACCAGCGATAACTGATCCGCCCTGATAGGGCCGCTGATCTGACCGCTGGCACACCGCCAGCGCGCCTGCTGCCGGTGGCGGTGTTGCTTTGGCTGGCACGCCCTTACCAGCGAGCCCCGATCTTGGTGGCGCCACCACTGGCACGTTTGTCCCGCCTGCGCCTGGGCACCGGTAAAGAATGAGACGGGCTATGACCACAGCATGGCTGCGGCTAGCATGTGAAGGCGCTATCGGAAGCACACAAGTACGTTAAACAGAGTTTCCACAGAGGTAGCCACCACCGCAATAGAGGAGGGGGCCATACACGTCCAATAATTTCCTATGGTGACATGGGCCCGTGCACGCGGCTGTAAAGCGCGTTTTCAAAAATGAAGGGATCTCAACGGCGGAAGTAACCACCTGGAGATTAGTAGCAGACGATCAATCAGCCATTGGTTTACCGAGCGAACGAACCAAAGCGCTTAGTGCGTCTCTTCGAACTGACTTTCCGCTGTATGATCAGATGCGTGGTTGTATCGGGGTTTTCTTCACACCCAATTTATGAACGCTTGCATTTCATCTCTGCGGCCAAAAGCGGGAGATGATGACTTCAAGCTTTTTAGTGAGGTCAAAATGTACACTTTATTAATATCGGGTTGATCAACGGAGCAAATCCCTTGCTCCGATGTACTGGTGTCCATCTTGCAAAACTACAGCGAAAACTCCGTCAGTGATGACGTTGATATGACTCCCCACGTCACCGGCGAAACTTCGGAGTGTTTGGGGCGGCTGCTCATTGGTAAGCGGCCGGTAATCCCATCTTGAGCCTGGCGCTGCTGCCGTCAGGATAGTGTCCACTTATTTTCTAGTGGAC
>NZ_JASSVS010000036.1 GCF_030250645.1 Marinobacter azerbaijanicus | reverse complement strand
AAACCCGCCAGTGGAAATAGGCGTAAACCCATGAACCTTCCATGCCGCACGCCAGCCGAACGGTCTGCTCCGCGTTCATCCCGCCAGCCGCTGCACACCCAACCAGATCAAGCGCAGCGTCACCTTGGCAGTGTGCCTTCGTCAGTCTCCTCAAGCATTACGGGCTCGATGGGGTTGTCGCAGCGGGCCTCGTCACGATCAACCGCGGCATAGACACCGCCCAGTGTCGTCGGGTCATCCAGCACGATGGCGACCAGCTTGGCCAAATCGGCACGGTGAATGAAGCCATGCATGGCAGGGTCGGTGCTCAATATGCCCCTGCCGGTGGCGGGCTCGCTCTTGAGCCCACCCGGTCGAAGGATCGAGAAGGGCAGCCCGCTGGCACGAAGCGCCTCCTCGGCTCGCGTCTTGGCATCCACGACGCATCCGAAGGCCTCGATAGCGCGCGGCGAACGATAAGGTGCCATTTCACCACAGCCGATTGAGGTGATCAGTACAACACGCTCCGGTACGTAATCATGTGCGACCTCGATGATCCGCCGATTACCCAGCTCGTCGGTGTAGCCACCATCCGGCGCCAACCCCGAGAGGGTCGAGACGACACGACCGCCCTCTCCGATCTTCCGAAAGGCCCTGCGCACATCGTGTGTACTGAGCACATCGCCGATGACACACTCGACGCCCAAGGACACCAAAGGCGCCTCATCGCTAGTCGGGCGCACGAGAGCGACGACCCGGTGGCCCCGCCCGCGCAGACAGCGCGCTATCTCAAAGCCAGTGCCTCGTGAAGCACCAAAGATGAGCGTCGCAATCATGCCCCATGCCCACTTTGCTGAGCTAGCCGCAAGGCAAGTGTTTCGAAGCGCTCCATCTGATCGGCGCGCAGCCTGCGCGATGCGTCACGTCCGACATAGACCTTGAACATACTGTTACCGTCGGCACTGAAAAACTGCACCGAGGCCGTTTGCGTGCCCATGAAGGGACGTTCAAGGAAAACGATATCGCTACAGCAATCGGGTTTTAAATGACCACTAAGTCCTGAATCTCCCTTAAGATTATAGAAACCTTTGCCCAGCTCACCCCCAGGTAGCGGACCGGTAAATTCAAGAATCACGCCATTCGTATGCACGATCGTGGTGAGTTCTCCCCAGTCGGCAAGTTCCTGCATCACGCTAACGAAATGCTGGCCATCGATACGGCTCCAGCAGCGTTGGGGCAGGCAGCTCACGACGTCGAGCAGCGTCATGCCATGCTGCAACGCCATCGCTTCCAGAATACCGTCCTGGTTTTCCGCCAGTTGCAGGCGTAGCCTTTCTAGGCGTTCGGCCCTGGTGGGCAATGATTCGGTTGTCATGCTTTTCTCCTTACCGTTTCATGGTTCATGCCATTTCGTCTCACGGCACATCCGCCGTAGAGGAGACGCCCTTGAGGCTGGCAAACTTCTCCTTGAAGCCCGCGATCAGGTTGGTGCTCCAGAAGCGCCCCGCCGTCGTCAGAGTCACGACATCATCTTGACGCTCTGTCAGGCCAGCCTTCTGCCAGCTATCAAGCAGTGCTTCCAAGGCGGTGCGCTTGGCAACCAGATCGGGCCAGCGTCGCAGCAGTGCAGCGACATCGAGCCGTGCCGTTTCCAACTGGCCGGCCACCCAATCGCGCAGCGTCTGTTGCTCGTCACTTATCAACATGCCCGCAATGGCTTTGCGGTTCTCGCGCTGAGCCTGAAGGTAGCCCTGCAAATCGGTGTCGACGGTATAGCTATAGCGCCCCAGGCTGCCACCCGCCCCCGAGCCGAAGGCGAGGGTCTCAGCCCCGGACTTGATCAGCAGATTGTAGAGGTTGCGTTCACGCGTGCCGCTTGCCCAGTGGCTATTGCTTACTTGGCGCCAGCCGGCCACGGCCAGGCGCATACAGGCCAATGCATACATGCGCCCCTGCTCGGCAAGGGTAGCGGGTGGCCTGACCTTACCCTTGGTGACCGCTTGATGGAGAGGCGTACCGGGGAACAGCGCCAGGCAATAGGCATCCAGCCCATCCGGTCCGAGCGAGAGAGCGGTTTCAAGATCCCGAGACCAAACGGACATATCCTGGTCCGGCAGGCCATACATAAGATCGATAACCACGGCGGCTCGGTCTCGCGCGATCAGGTCACCGATGAAGCGCTCCGCTTCCGGGCCGCTGGCGCGCCTTCCCTGTTGCTGACGTACCCTGGTATCGAAACTCTGTATGCCAATGGAAATGCGGTTGACGCCGACATCCAGGCAGGCATCGACCTTGTCGTCGTCAAAATGAAGGATACGCCCCTCAAGCGTCAGTTCGCAGTCCGCCGCCAGTGGAAGTTCGGCGCGCAGTGCTTCTATGAGTCGAACCAGATCGTCGGTTTCGAGTGCCGTGGGAGTACCGCCGCCCAAGTAAAGAGCATGGATTGGCGCTTGCCCAACGCACTGCATATCGGCGTCTCGCCGCACTTCATCGATCAGCGCCTGAACATAGCGTGCCGACTCCTCGTGGCGGTACCTGTTGCGGTAGAAACCGCAAAACAGGCAGTGGTTAGCGCAGAAGGGCACATGCACGTAGGCCAGCCGCTTGCCAGCGCTCGGTGACAAATCACATAGCCTCCGCCAAGTGTCTGCCATCTCCGCATGGGGCACCGGCCGCTTGTCCTGCCAGGGCATCAGCGGCACGCGGGAAGTGAAGGCTTCCGCTATCGGGTCTGCGCTCACCCTGGGCAGCCCAACATCGAGCCGTGGTGGCTGAGGCGGAGACACGGGCCGCCGTCCACTCCGCGTCGAGGAGATCAGTGTCATATCAGCTTCTCGCTTAGAAATGCAGGGTGGTGGTCAAGGTGACGCTGCGCTCTTCGCCGGTGAGTTCGCCAAAGGGGCGGTAGCGCTTGTCGAGCAGGTTGTCGAGGCGCAGTCCCACGTCGAGGCAGTCGGCATAGTGCAGGCCCAAGTAGGCGTTGAGCGTTCCGTACCCGGCAGCGCGAGAGGTCAGCTCGTTCGCGGCATTGCGTTCACGCGCCTCGCTTTCGCCACGCAGGAAGAAGTCTCCCGTCAATCCCACTGCAGGTGTCAGCATCCAATCCCGGCGCATCCCCAGCCGGCCCGCGAGCCGTGGTGTACCGCTGTCATAGGTTTTCGATTCGCCGAAATCGTACTCGCGGCGCAGCAGGCTACCGTTCAGGTAAAGCGCCGTATCCGTTGCCGCCAGGCGATGTTCGCCGAAGAGCTCCAACCCGGATGTCGTTGCTTGATGGATGTTGACGTAGCGGCGGATTGGCTGCGGGCCGGAGACGCTATCTACATCCTGGCCAATGTAATTATCAGCGCGGGTATGGAAGAGGGTGACATCCAGAGTCAGCCGGCCATCGCGGTAGCGAGCCCCCAACTCCACGGTATTGGCTTTTTCCGGCGACAGCTCGGGGTTGCCCACGGTGGTTTGTCCACCCGCCGTGGTGGTCAGGAACAGCTGCTGCAGCGTGGGGTAGGAGTAGCCCTGGGCCAGGTTGGCACGCAGCGACCAATTGTCTCCGGGGGTATGAACCAGGCCCAGCGAGCCCAGCGCCCGCGTATCGGTGTTGCGCTCATGCGCCTTGTCGCTGCTGGCTTCCAATTCCGCCTCGACGGCGTAGACGCGTCCACCGAAGTAAGCCGTAGTACTGTCGTTAAGTTCCCAGGCCTGCTGGGCATAGCCTGACAGTGTCTGAATGCGCGCCTCGTCGGATGTGGCCGTGAATCGGCGCTGGCCGAAGGGAGGCGGAAACGGCATGAACACATCCGAGGTCTTGCCCGTATCCAGGGCGTCGTTTTCGTACTCCAGCCCCAGCACGGTACTACCGAGCCCGATGAGAGCCAACTCGAGCTGTAAGTCGGCGCCATAGGTAGCCTGACGATCGTCGCTAGTGGTACCGACCGTCATGCCACTGGTCATGGCAGCCTGATTCTCGAACAGCCGATCCACCGTCTGATGGTACACGCTCGCCTCGACACGGCTGACGCTCGGCGATAACGACTCGCCTTCATAGAACAATCCCACCTTGCGCAGGTCCCGCTGCGGCAACCTGATGGTGAAGTCGGTGAACCCGTCGGGCAGAGGGTTGTAAACATCGGCCTCGAGGCGATACTGCTCCGCTTTGAGAGCCATGTAGTGATCGCCGTGGCGATAACCCAGGTGGGTCGAGAACTGATCCTGTTCGAAACCGGAAGGCGAGAGCCTGCCTTCCGGTGTGCGGCGATCCCCTTCCTCCGCCAGGCTGCCGGTCACTCGCCAGTCCAGCCCCCCACTCGCCCCCTGCAGGGTGGTGCTGGTCAGGTAACCGCGAGTGCCCGAGAATCCCGTCGTACTGATGCTGCCTTCCAGCGGCGCCTCGCCGCCGCGACGCGTGATGATATTGACCACACCGCCGATGGCGTTGGAACCGCTGAGCACGGACGAAGTCCCGCGCACGACCTCAATGCGCTCAATGACAGACGGATCGAGCAATAGCGGCGTGCCGTAGGGCGAATGGTCAGTCAATGCATGGCCATCTACCTTGATGGTGACCCGCCGCGACGTCTCGCCACGAATGCTGATCCGCTTCATGCCGGCCGTGCCATCATCGAACAACCGTACCCCAGGCACATCGCGTAGCAGCTCCGCTACGCTTGTTGTCGACATGCGCTGGAGCTCATGACTCTCGAGAGCCGTGATAGAGGCTGGGTTTTCGAAGATCGATGTCTGCGTGCCAGTGCCCAGTACGACCAGAGTCTCCAGTGAATCGGGGCGCTGCTCTGCCACTGTCTGCGTGTCGGCGGCGACTGCTGGCAACGGCACCGAGGCACCCAGCATCCCCGTCAGCAAACCGAAGCCCCACCTCTTGGCCGGCCATTCCATATTCACCCCCGTCTGGCGCTAAAACGATAAACCTAAATTCCAATAATAATCATTTGCAACACCCCTTTGTTCTGCTTATGACACAGATCATTTTTTGATCGACTTGCTTACCGTATTGGCAACCCGGATTACCTCGGGCTTGACCTCGAGAAACAATAATGACAACCATTCCCATTAGAGACGATAAAGGAGCGCATCATGCCGTATTGTCACACCACGCAGGGCCAAGCTTTTCGAGCGTTTCTGCTCCGCATACTCCTGGCCGTGCCAACGATCCTTTCTTGGTCGGTTACCGTGCAAGCTAGCGCCGCCGAGCGCATCGTCATCGCGGGTGGGGACCTCACCGAGATTGTCTTTGCGCTGGGTGAAGGACAGCGGGTAGTCGGTGTGGATACCACCTCCACCTTTCCCGCCGACGCACAAGACCTGCCCAATATCGGTTACGTCCGCACGCTGTCGCCCGAAGGCGTCTTGTCGCTACGCCCCGAGGTGATCCTGGCCAGCCACTTTGCCGGACCGGAAGCATCTCTCGCACGCTTGGCAGATGCCGGTATTCACGTGCACCGGGCGCCTGCGCCTCAGGGTGAAGCCCACCGGGACGTTGCCGCCAAGATCCGCTTCGTCGGCGAGACGCTTGACCGTGAGGCCACCGCCGAAGCCTTGGTCGAGGCCTTTCATGCTGAGCTGGCCAGCGCCACACAGGAGGTCGAGGCGCTGCGTCCCTCACCGGATTGGGCGCCGCGCACGCTCTTCGTGCTCTCGGCAGAAAGCGGCCCCATGGTCATCGGCGGCAAGGGAACCGTCGCGGAGCAAATGATCGCCCTGGCGGGAGGTCAACCTGTCACCGGCGACATTGAGGGCTACCGGCCGCTGGCCATGGAAGCGGTCATGGCGCTGGCGCCGGACGTGATCGTCATGATGCAGGAGCCGCTTGGGGATGGCGACGCCGAGCTTGTGCTGCAGCGCCCCGACCTGGCCGCCACACCGGCCGGTCGGCACGGTCGTCTCATTGCCATGGACGGTATGCTGCTCCTGGGCTTCGGCCCGCGCACGCCGCAAGCGATACATGAGCTGAATCGGGCCTTGCGCCAGGCCTCGAGCCAGAGTGAGGCGTCGAACCGATGATGACTGTTGGCACAACGGTAGAACATCGAAGCCACCGCCGCCAACCGCTGGTCGTTGCCGGTCTTGGCTTATTGGCGCTGAGCCTGGCCCTGGCGGAGCTGGCACTCGGCCCCGTCAAGATGGGTATCGCACAACTCTGGGCAGTGTTCTCGGGTAGTGGCGATACGCTGGACAACAGCATCATCTGGCAGATTCGCCTGCCCCGATTGACCCTCGGCATCGCCGTCGGCACAGCACTGTCGCTGGCAGGCACCGCCCTGCAGGGCATGCTGCGCAACCCCTTAGCCGATCCAGGACTGATCGGCATCACCGCCGGCGCCTCCATCGGCGCGGTCAGCGCCATCGTGCTGGGCAACCTGATCGCCCCGGAACTGCCGCTGATGCTGCAAACGGCGCTGCTGCCCGTAGCCGCTTTTCTCGGCGCCATGCTGGTCATGACCTGTGTATTCACTCTCTCCCGCCGGGGAGGCGAGACCTCGGTGGCCATGCTGATCCTGATAGGCATCGCCATCAACACCATTGCTGGCGCCATTATCGGTGTGCTGGTCTATGTCGCCGACGATCAGGCGCTCCGCGACCTGACTTTCTGGAGCATGGGCGGTCTTGGTCATGCAGGCTGGCCCGTAGTACTGATTGCCCTAGGCATTACCCTGGCCATGACGCCACTGTTCTGGCGCCAGGGTCGCGGGCTCGACCTGTTCCAGTTGGGCGAGCGCCAGGCGTTTCACGCGGGGCTGGACGTGGAGCGCACAAAGCGCGTACTGGCCGCTGTCGCAGCGCTCAGCGTCGGCGCCGTTACTGCAGCGGCAGGGCCCATCGGCTTCATCGGGCTGGTGGCTCCCCATCTGGCCAGGTTGCTGGTGGGGTACGCCCACCGCTGGGTGCTGCCTGCATCAGCCCTGCTTGGTATCAGCCTGGTACTGGCAGCCGATCTCGTCGTACGCCTGGCCATCGCGCCCCAGGAGCCTCCCATCGGTATCGCCACCAGCCTGATCGGCGGCCCCTTCTTCCTGTGGCTGTTGACACGACGACTCAGGAGTCTCTCTCATGCTTGAAGCCAAGGCGCTCTCGCTCACCAAAGGAGGCAAGACGCTGCTCTCGGACATCGACCTGTGCCTGAAACCCGGCGAGTTTCTTGCCGTGCTTGGCCCCAATGGGGCAGGCAAATCCACCCTCATGCACTGCCTGAGCGGAGCCGAGCGGAGAGCGACTGGACAGCTCCGTATGGATGGCCGCGACCCAGCCTCCCTCGACGCCGCTACCTTGGCCCGCCAACGTGCGGTACTGGAGCAGTCACCTCGCGTCAGCGCCCCCTACAGTGTGGAAGCGCTAATTCAACTCGGTACTCCGCGTGAACTACCCATTGGCGAGATCACTGCACTGACGGAGCAGGCCATCGACCTACTCGATCTGAGCGCACTAAGGCACCGCTCCGTGCTCCAGCTTTCCGGTGGCGAGCAGCATAGAACTCACATGGCCAGGGTCATGGTGCAACTATGGGCTGGCCAACGGCTGGGTGGAGGTTGCTACCTGTTGGTCGACGAGCCCACGGCCAGCCTCGACCTGCAGCATCAGATCACCGTCTTGCGTGCGGCACGGCAGGCCGCTGCGGAGGGGTACGGCGTACTGGCGATCCTGCATGACCTGACCCTTGCCGCCAGCGTGGCGCATCGCATCCTGCTGCTCAAGGATGGGAGAATGATCGCCGAAGGCCAGCCGCAGGAAGTGCTGACACGCCCACGCCTGGAAGCCTTGTACGGCTTACCCGTCAGGGTAGAGACAGGCGACATGCTGACCGTCACCCCGGACTATGCCAGATGCTGGGCCGCCGCATGAGCGGCTCCGCCTACCCTGCTCCCAGCCGCTCCACGCCCAGCCAGATCAGGCGTAGCGCCAGCAAGGTCAACGTCCACTTGAAGAGAAAATCGAAGCGGTGATCGGTCACCCGGTTCAGCAGCCGCAGCCCCAGCCAGGTGCCCAGGAATCCTGCCGCCACCATTGCCAAGATCAGCCCCAGCCAGTCG
>NZ_JASSVS010000035.1 GCF_030250645.1 Marinobacter azerbaijanicus | reverse complement strand
AATCGACCCAGCTGTCCGACGAGCGGCCCTCGGGGCAGCCCAGGAAATCGCCGTAGAAGCGGCGCGCCTCGTCGATGTCACGAACCTGTACGGCCAGATGGAAGGGATCTTTCACAAGCATTTGAAATGCCTCCAAATTTAAAAATAGCGACCTGTCGCTACACCCAGGTGCAATCGTAGCGCATCACAGCGAAGCAGCCGCTCGTGCCGCCTGGTCATAGAGACCCGACATCGCGCGAAGCATGCCTGCTAGCCTGCTCATTTCCAAGCGTTCGATACCCATTGACGACAGGGAGTCGACGAGACATGCCTCTCGTATCTCAGCATAGCGACTACAGGCTTCTTGTCCCTCGCTCGTGGTGCGGAAGAAGGTCTCCTTGCCTTGTTTTTCTCCATTGACCAAATGCAGCTTAGCCAATTTCTTTAGCGCGTAAGTGACCGTATGCGTGTCTTCGACGTTGAGTACCAGGCAGATGTCCGACTGGCGCTTGGCCCTCTTGCGGTGATTAACGCTATGCAAAACCAGTATATCCAGGGAATTTAGCTCGGAATATCCGGTGGCTGTCATGCAGCGCACCATCCAGCGATGAAAAGCGTGACCTGAAATGATCATGCCGAATTCGAGCTCCGACAGCTCCTGAGCGCTATGTGAGAGATGCTCTGAGGAGACGATCGGGCCGTGAGCGTGTGGTTGCGTTATCTTCGAGTCTGTCATTAACAAGCTGCCCTATTGTTTTGATGTGGCCGGAGCATGCGTGTTCCAAGGGCGCCATGGCAAGCAGGGCGTTGGGTACCGCCAACAGCTTTTTTCGAGTCGAAGCAAGAACATTGCCAAGCGTGGTGACGGTTGCGCAAGGTTGACATGATCATAGTGTGAATATAGTTTCTTCGTAAATTACATAAAAAATATAGGTAAAGTCTCTGTGAGCCATTCCCCTCTATTGGACGTCGAGTCCCTTCACGTCGCCTTCGGCCGCAACGAAGTCGTCAAGAACCTCTCCTTCAGCGTCCAGGCGGGGGAGACGCTCGCTATCGTCGGTGAGTCCGGCTCCGGCAAGTCAGTTACTTCACTGGCGATCATGCGCTTAGTGGAGTATCAGCATGCCTCGATCACCAAAGGCTGCATCCGATTCCAGCGTCCGGATGGCATCACCTGCCTAGACCTGACCCAGCTCACCGATCGCGAGATGCGGCGCATCCGCGGTAAAGAGATCTCGATGATCTTTCAGGAGCCGATGACCTCGCTGAATCCGGTCTACACCATTGGCGACCAGATTGCTGAGGTGCTGGCACTGCATGAGCAGCATGACCGGTCTTCTGCGCGACAGGAGGCCATACGGCTATTGAAACTGGTGCGCTTGGCCGATGCCGAATCCTTACTCAAGCGTTATCCACATCAGCTCTCCGGCGGGATGCGTCAGCGCGTGATGATTGCCATGGCCCTGGCTTGCAAGCCAAGAATCTTGGTGGCAGACGAACCGACCACGGCACTGGATGTGACGATTCAGGCACAGATCCTGGCCATTATTCGCGATCTGCAGAAGGAACTGGGGATGGCGGTGATCTTCATTACCCACGACATGGGTGTTGTGGCTGAAGTCGCCGATCACGTAGTGGTCATGAGGGAGGGGGAAAAGATCGAAGAGGCCCCGGTAAAAGAGATCTTCGCCAACCCCAGGGAGCCCTATACTAAGGCACTGCTCTCAGCAGTACCTAAGCTTGGCAGTATGCAAGGCCATCGCCTGCCTCGGATCGAACCCTTGATTGTCTTCGATGGCAGCGAAGCTCGCAGGGTCGGCGAGTCCAGGGAACAGAATACTGTCCAGCAGGACGCATCGCCGATTGTGCGGATCAACAACCTGGTTACTCGCTTCGACATCCGCAAGGGGTTCTTCGGTGGCGTCAGTCATCGTGTTCACGCCGTCGAGCACGTCAGCCTGGACATTTACCCCGGTGAGACGCTCGCGCTGGTAGGCGAGTCCGGGTCGGGCAAGTCGACTATTGGCCGTAGCATCCAATTGCTTCAGGAAAGTACCAGCGGCGACATCCTCTTCTCCGGTAAGCCGGTAGCGCAGATGAGTCGCATCGAGAAGATGCGTTTGCGCCAGGAAGTGCAGTACATTTTTCAGGATCCTTTCGCCTCTCTCGATCCGCGCAAGAGCGTTGGCTTCTCGATTGCAGAGCCCATCCATACCCATGGCCTGCTCAGCGGCAGGCGCAATGTCCAGCGCCGCGTCAGCGAACTGCTCGAGCGAGTAGGCCTGAAGCCGGAGCATGCTGAGCGTTACCCACATGAGTTTTCCGGCGGCCAGCGCCAGCGTATCTGCATCGCCAGGGCGCTGGCGTCGCGCCCCAAGCTGATCATTGCCGATGAGGCGCTGTCGGCGCTGGACGTATCAATCCAGGCTCAGATCATCCACCTAATGATGACGCTGCAGCGAGAAGAAGGGCTGGCCTATCTGTTCATCAGTCACGACATGGCCGTCGTAGAGAAGATGAGCCACCGAGTGGCAGTGTTGCACCTGGGTCAAGTCGTCGAGCTGGGACCTAGGCAGCGCGTGTTCGACGCCCCCCAGCATGCGTATACCCGTAAGCTGCTGGCAGCCGTGCCGGTGGCCGACCCTGCACAGCGCCATAAGCATGTGCTACTGGAGGGTGAAATCCCGAGTCCCATTAGGAAGGTGGGGGACGAGCCGAGTATCCATCCTTTGATCGAAGTCCACCCTGGCCATTTCGTTTCTCGCGAGGCGAGTCACAACCACAGTCCAATCGCTGTGAACAATAACATTCAGGAGACAGGAACATGAAGAACAAGAGAGCGTTGGCCAAAGCACTGGCAGCGGCATCGGCCCTGTCGGTTTCCGCCGTGTCTCAGGCCGGGTCTTTGACGGTCGCAACCCCCCAGGATCCCGGCAGTTGGGATCCTATCGATACTTTTTTGGTGAACTGGGCTTCGCTTGCCACCAATGTATTTGATGGGCTTACTTATCGTGGGCCGGACCTGGAGCTGGTGCCCGGTTTGGCCACTCGTTGGGAAGAGCTGGATGACGGCACGCGCCTTCGCTTCGAGCTGCGAGAAGGCGTGACCTTCCACAACGGCGAGCCTTTTGATGCCGAAGCGGTCAAATTCACTTTCGAGCGCCTGCTTGGTGAAGAGGGGGCGAAGGGACCCCAGCGCTCCAACTATACGGCGATCGAGAGCGTCGAGGTCATCGACGACCATACTGTCGATTTCCATCTGAGCGAGCCCGACCCGGTACTGCTGACCAAGCTGGCTGGGTATGGTGCCATGATCGTGCCGCCGGGCTACATCCAGGAACATGGTGACGAGCACTTCAACAGCAATCCGGTAGGTACCGGCCCCTTCAAGATAGTCGACTATCGCCCGCGCGAAGATGTACGTCTGGAAGCATTCGCCGAACATTGGGGCGGCGCTCCCAAGCTTGACAGCGTCACCTATCGCTTCATCTCCGAACCTTCCACGGCCGTTGCCGAGCTGCAGTCGGGACGTGTCGATATCGTCATTCCGCCGACGATCCCCATCGGCATGATCGATACCATCAACAATCACGACGGTATCCGGGTCGTGAGCGTGCCTTCGCCCACGGTGGAGGCAATTCGTTTCAATACTCAGTCCGGCATCACGGCCGATGAGAAAGTGCGCCAGGCCATGATCATGGCGGTGGATCGCCAGGCAATCATCGACTCCATTCTGGCTGGTGAAGGGAAGGTGATCGCCAGCTTTCAGAGTGCCCAATCATTCGGTCACGATCCCGAGCTAGAGCCGTACCCTCACGATCCTGAGCGTGCGCGTCAATTGCTCGACGAAGCCGGTGTCGAGCCAGGGGCCAACGTCCAGATCGATGTGCGCGGCAACGATGCCACCTTCGGTGAGGTTGCCCAGGTCGTGGCAGCTTATCTCCAAGGGGTAGGCATCAACGCATCGATCCAGCCCTACGAAACCAATGTGCTGCTCAACGATATCATCCCGGCGGGGCGTACCGGGGAGATGTTCCAGCAGAAGTGGGGCGGCTGGACCTTCGATTACGACAACACCGCCTATTTGATGTACCACACCGGTGAGCGCTGGAACCCTTACGACAGTGACGAAGAACTCGATCGCATGCTCAACGCGCAGCGCGGTATCACCGATCGCGCCGAGCGCGAAGCCATGCTGCAGGAGATCGCTCGCTATACACAGGAGAGGGCGCTGGAAATGCCGCTGTACAGCCTCAACGCTCTCTATGGCGTCAGCGATCGGGTCCAGGGCTTCGAGCCTGCTCCCGACAATCGTCTGCGTCTGACCGACGTCAGCGTCTCGGAGTAAGGCCCCGTTATCGGTCGCCTCCCCGGGGGGGCGGCCGCCGGCTATCACCAAGGGAGCCAGCCGTGGCAAAGTTCCTGTTCTACCGCTTACTCCAGGCCGTTTTCGTTGTCCTGGCGGTCACTTTGATCGTCTCGTTCGCCATTCGCCTCACAGGTGACCCCGCCGTCATGCTGGCTCAAGGCGCGGGGAGCATCACCGAGGCCGATCTAGAGCGCATCCGCGAAGCGCTAGGACTCAACCAGCCGTTCATCGCTCAATACCTCGATTTTCTTCGCGGTTTGCTAGTGGGCGACCTGGGGCGCAGTTTCATGGGCGGCACCCAAGTCAGCGACCTGGTCGGACGCGCCCTGCCGGCGACCCTCGCCCTGGCATTCGCTTCACTATTCGTTTCCATCGCGGTCTCCATTCCCTTGGGCATCAAGGCCGCGGTATCGAGGGGGCGCTGGCCTGACCAACTGATCCGCGTGTTGTCGCTGATAGGGCTCTCCTTTCCAAACTTCTGGCTAGCCATCATGTTAGTGCTGCTTTTTTCCATCACCTTCAACCTGCTGCCGCCCAGCGGTATGGAGGGCTGGTCCAGCTTCGTCATGCCGGCGGCTACCATGGGCATCATCCTGACGGCCACCAACGTCCGGCTGGTGAGAACTACCATGCTTGACACTCTGCGTTCCCAATACGTCATGGTGGCCAGGGCCAAGGGACTATCCAATACGGTGGTGCTCTACAAGCATGCACTGCGCAATTGTTCGATTCCGTTGATCACCTACTTTGGCTTGCAGTTCGGCGGCCTATTGGGAGGCATCGTGGTCGTGGAGCGGGTCTTCAACTGGCCGGGACTTGGCACGCTTGCTTTCGAGGCCGTGGCAGCGCGCGACTACCCGGTGTTGCAAGGCGTGATCACCGTGCTTTCGTTACTGATCATCACTATCAACCTTCTGGTGGACATCGCCTACGGGTTGGTCGACCCGCGTGTGCGTAAGGACTAAGCGTGATGCTGTCTCTCAATTTCCCGTCCCTGCGGCGTTTCAAGAACTTCGAGTTCATCCTGGGTATCCTGCTGGTGGGAGGAATCGCTGCCGCCATCCTGCTGTCCGGCTGGCTGTTTCCCGGTGGTGGCAGCGATATCAATCTCGCCATGCGCCTATTGCCACCCATGGCCGAATCGGCGTATCCGTTAGGTACTGATCCGCTGGGGCGTGACTTGCTGGCCCGGGTGGTCATAGGCGGCGAGATATCTCTCAAGGTAGGGGTTTATTCTGCCTTGGGGGCGGTCATGATAGGCATCGTCATGGGGCTCGTTTCAGGCTACTACGGCGGCATCATCGATATGCTGGTCATGCGCTTCGCCGACGTGCAACTGGCGCTACCCTTCATCCTGCTGGCGATTACCTTCATTGCGGTGATAGGTGGTGGTCTGACCAATATGATCATTTTATTGATCATATCCCAATGGGTGCAGTATGCGCGGCTGGTGCGGGGATCCGTGCTGTCGCTCAAGGACCGCGAGTTCATCCTGTCGGCTCAAGCCATTGGGGTGCGCGATGTGCGCATTCTATTCCAGCACTTGCTACCCAATCTTATCGGTCCTGTTATCGTGCTGATGACACTCAACGTGGCCAACAACATTCTGCTGGAAAGCAGCCTGACGTTTCTTGGCCTGGGCGTCGATCCCTCTGTTCCGAGCTGGGGCGGCATGCTGGCCGAAGGCCGTACCTATCTGCAGACGGCGTGGTGGGTCAGCGTATTCCCCGGTCTTGCAATACTGCTAACTGTGCTGGGTCTCAACCTGCTGGGCGACTGGCTGCGTGATACCCTCGATCCTACCGGGAGGACATCGTTGTGAGGCAGACCCTGCTAGAGCAAACCTTCCAGCGCAGCGTCGATGCCCTGGTGGCCGAGTATAGCGACCCCAAGGCCTGCGGTGGCTCGCTCGAGGCATGGGTGTTCGACGACCTGGCGGCTCGTCGTGGCGCCGAACAAGAACTGGCCCGCCGAGGCGTCCGGGCACGCTTCCGTAGCGCTTACAAGCCGCTGGTGCACTTTTTTCTCGAGGAGGTCGGTGATCAGCGACCGACAGCAGCGACGATACGTTATCCGTCGCCGACAGTATCGCCGCGCCGCTTTCTTATTGAAGCCTATCCCTTGGCCGGCTTGCTGGGCGACGAAGTCACTTTGACCTGGGAGCCGGTAGCGGTTGAAGCGGCCACGACTCGTTACTTCTACGAAGTGCACCTGACCGGTGCCGATGGCGTCGTGGAGAAGCACAGCGTTGCAGCACCCAACCGCTGGCATTGCGATTATGTCGATACTCTCCAGTTGTCGCCTTGCGGTTGGGTAAGATGGTGCTCGGCCGCCGGTGAGCATTACGACGAACCGCTGCGCACCGACTACGAACAGCTGTTTGAATCAGTCATGGAGGCGGTCACGGGGAGCGAATGGCCGGGCGAACAGCCTTTCTTCGAGGAACTGAATCTTAGGGTCGTTCTGCCTGGTCGAGATGCGTCATTGCCGTACGCTGAGGAGCACATCAGTCTGGCGGAGGGGCTGCACGAGGATCTCTACTTCTCGTTGCTTGAGTATTTTCAACATCGCGCCGGGCTGTCGCTGGGCGATCGCTCGGGGCAGCCCGGGCAGATCGTGCCGGAGATACTGACGCGTCCAGATGCTTCACCCAGCGCCATCGTTACACTGCAATGCCTGCATGTCTCGTCGGTTCCGGCATCTCCCGACGTGTCCCTGGACAGGGCCGACCGACCGTTGAGCGAATCCCAGATCAGTGCTCTGCTCGAAGCGCTGGGTCAGCGAACCCTGCGCTCTCTCACTCGTAGCGGGCGCCCGGTAGTGGCGCGGTATCGTCCCGGAAGCGACAGGGCCGTCCTGATCAGTGCCGCTCAGCATGCCAACGAAACCTCCGGCATCGTGGGGGCTCTGCGGGCAGCCGCTGAACTGGACGAGCTCGCGCATGCCCACTTCGTCATCTCCCCGTTGGAGAATCCGGACGGCTACCATCTTCGCCAGCGCCTGGCCGTAGAACAACCTAGGCATATGCACCACGCCGCCCGTTACACCGCGTTCGGTAACGACCTGCAGGCGCAACCGCTCGCCAGCGGTTTCGAGCACACCATTCGCGAGCGGGCCATCGAGTGCAGCGATGCCGGGCTACATGTGAACCTGCATGGCTACCCCGCCCATGAGTGGACTCGCCCATTGACCGGCTACGTTCCGCGCGGCTTCGAGATGTGGACGATCCCCAAGGGCTTCTTCCTGATCGTCCGCTACCGTGAAGGTTGGCAGCAACAGGCACAGCGGCTACTTGAGGCGGTCATTCAGGATTTGGCGAACATCCCTGAACTGGTCGCGTTCAACCAACGCCAGATCGTGACCTTCGAGGCGCATGCAGGTGAGCTTGATTTCCCCATCATGCACAACATTCCCTACCTGTTGATGCAGGATGACGCCCAGTTGACGCCACTGATGCTCATCACCGAATATCCCGATGAGACAGTATATGACGAGGCCTTCATACTCGCCCATGAAGCACAGCGGGCAACGGTCATCAGCGCCTACACTCATTATCAACGGCTCGAGCCAACCTGAGCGTGTTCATACGCTAGGCAGCGCTTTCCACCATTGAATGAGTTAGGTGACACAATGCTTCAAGCAACTTTGCCATTACTCAACTGCGACATGGGCGAGAGCTTCGGCAACTGGTCGCTGGGCATGGATGACGACGTCATGCCTTACGTCGATTGTGCCAACATCGCGTGTGGTTACCACGCCTCCGATCCCCAT
>NZ_JASSVS010000034.1 GCF_030250645.1 Marinobacter azerbaijanicus | reverse complement strand
GGCGACATGGGCAAATTGAATGACTTCAAAAAACAAGTAGATCCCCAAGACGACACATAGCACGGCGGCGACGCGGAACGCGTTGGCCAGCGAAAACAGGCGTTGAGGAATACCGGCAGTGGATTCTTGGATATCGGTATTATGCTGAGAACTCATTTCTGCTCCTTTTCGGAATCGCTTCTTTACAGCACAGCGCCAGCGGGTAGAAGACACCAACAAGGTGGTGTCATGGGTGGCGCTGGCTCCAGCACCTCTCCGCTATGTCAGCAAGCTTGCCAGCAATTTTAGCGAACTTGCCTTTCGTAACGCACCTCACGAGCTGCCAAGCATCAACTGCATATACGCTAGCGTCTGCTTCACCGCTCGGCCGAGAATCCCCAGCAGCTTGCCGTACGCTATCGGCATCGGCTCGTCCATGCCGGTGGCTAATGAGAGATCGCCTGCCTGGCTTCCTCTATCAGAACCTGCAGCTCATCCATTACATTTGATGCTCATCTAACGTGATGACCGCCTCTATCGAATCCGACTCAACTCTAAAGCCGGTCGGGCTTCACTTTTCACCCGACGATCCGCACCTGGCCTTTCTCGGGAAGGCGAAATCTGAAGTCGATATCTTTGTGCATATGTCAGAAATCGAGGGATGCGAGCCAGCCGCTCCAGCTTTCCAAGAACGCTAGGAAGTGGTAATTCAGCCGCCCCCTTCAGAACTGCGCTGGTTGGGCCGGTAGTACGCCACCCTACCCTTGGCATTCATACTGCGGCGAGGTCGTGTTGGTGGGCAGCGATTGGCACTGGGCCACTAACATTTTTATAATAATTGGCAGCTGCGGCCTGTAATGCGTCCGCTCTGACAAGAACACCTATGTGTGGCTTGGTTACGTTTCTCTAACTGGCATTTCGAGTTGTCTCTCACTCCGTAAGATTCGGATGAGCATATCTTCTTAACCAGCAACTGGCGGCGGCAAACCGCGCTCCGATGGCGAGGATTTTATCTCAACGTAAATCGCCGAGGCGGGCTAAGCGAATGCCTATATGCACACAAATATAAAAAAGTATGTGCTCTATATATGACGGTATGGCTGAGCCCTAACCAGGAAGACCCGCTGGTTCCACGCGATCAACAATTGGAAGCCGCCTGATTCCAGACGTCAAAAAGCTTGACAGGCATCGCCTGCCAGCGACTAAGGAACCATCCACAGAGAGCAGAATGAGGATGCCTGAACCAATAAGCACTTCCATCACGGAAACTCCATATTAGCAAAATCAAGAAATGGTATAACCGACCATACACGAGCCTGTCTCTATCGCCTTCGGTCAGGGTCGGTCGTGACAGTCTCCGGCGGCGAGGAGATCATCTCAACGTAATCCGCCGGATCGGATAGTCAAGGACTTGGGTCTCCTTTGTTGAAAATTCGCAAGCAAGATCAGATTCTAACCATGTTTACAATTAATCTCTACGAGATCCAGACAATCAAACTTTCAAAAACAAATATGTTGGAGTAGCGTTAAATCTTTTAACTGGGGAATAACCATATTTAGCAAGATATTTCTTTATAGAAAAAAATTCGTCATCTGTTCCTGCCTCAGCATAGACACAAGGAGAGTCATTTTCAAGTATCCTGGAAGCCCCCTTAAGAACGCTAAGCTCCATACCTTCAACATCAATCTTTAGCAAACTCACTTTTACCCCATGCTCAGCTGCAACATCATCAAGTCTAACAACATCAATCTCTCCCTCACCTGACACTTCTAGCCTTGCCATTCCTATATTTTTATCGTCGTAAAAAGAGATATTAGCTTTCCCCGGAAGCTCACCAACACCAATTTGAAAACAAGACACAACATGAGACAATCCATTCAATAAAATATTATCTTTTAGCAGAGCACAGGTTTTCGGATGCGGCTCAAACGAAAAAACCTTTCCTGCATCACAAAACATTCCAAAAAAAACTGTATGATTTCCAATATTTGCCCCAATATCAAAAATTGTTGCGCCTTTACAAACTCTCCCATCAATATCACTAAGCATTTCAATTTCATAAAATTCTTTTCTTGATCTTATAGCTTTTTGTATATGATCATCCCTATCAGGAAGATAAAAATTGACCTTTTTTTCACGATAGGTGAAAGAAAAAGAGTCGTCACCTTTCTTGAAAGGAAACTTCCATGCAGCCCCATACTCTTCTATCATTTTTCTTATTTTTTCATCATTACCTCCTTCTTTCAAATTTTTGTGCCAAAGCGGTGTCGCCTCAGCATTTGGCCACTCAATCATTTCAAAGTTATAGCCACTTACTCTTGCCTTCTTTCCATTAATAGAAAACATCCAATAAAGCCAAACGTCATCAGCGTCTGGACAAAGCGCTATAAATTTTTCTTTTTTAGTAACATCCTCATGGAAAGCGCCAGGTGGGAATAATGTACCTGCACCGCAAGTTGGGAAGATATACCCATCAGGAATTTCACATACGCCCACCTGCCATTTCCACTTGACATACTCTTGCGGGATTCCTTTTTTGTTGAGTTCTATTTTATGTGCTCTATGAGCTACGATATCATCATAGCTACCGCTCCACGCAGTAACTAACCCCTCAAGCCAGCCATGACCATAAAACAAATCATCATCAGCGGTTACTACAAACCAGCCAGCATACTCCTCTAACGTTGGAACAATTTTTTTATAGGATCTAATATCTTTACAATATGCAACCCTAAGGCCAAAAGTTTCCAGCTGTGTTACTTTCTCTGGCAATAACCCCTTCTCTTCTTCTGCGATCCATAGCACAACCTCATCGGGCACAACTGACTGGCATAGGAGACTTTTGATAGTAAGATGAAGTGTAGCGAAGCGTGCTTCATACGAGGTCAACGACACCACAAGTTTTTGTGGCAATTTATGATTAGGGATTTTCTTTTCAAGGCGACATGACTCTAGATAGAACATTGCCTCTTTCACGTTATGAATTTCAGCAACCATATTTCTCGGGTCGTCTATCAATTTTCCCACTACCAAGTAGTGTTCCGCCTTCTTCCTATCAGCACGAGCCAACAGCGCATAAGCCATATCCTTGGCTCCAAACACCGTGCTCAGCAAGAACGCCAGCTTGATACACTGTTCCTCGCTCAATACTGACAGGCGCTCATGGCTGGGCAAGAAAAGCGCATCGGCACTGACTAGCTCGGTGGCTTGGCGTTGTGCTTCGGGTACGCTTACCGGCAGGTGGCTGCGGTGCCGTTCGTCATTGAAGCGGTAGAAGCGGAAGCCGTGGCGTGCCATCCAGTGCTGCATTTCGGCCAGGTTGGGTTGGCGTTGGTGCGTGGGTTGGAAAGCGATGCGGACCTGGATCAGCAAGGTGTTCTGTAGCGCCTTTTGGCCATGTTCAAGAATCGCGGCGGCATCGCTGAGGTCATCGAGAATTAGCCAGTCGAGGCTGTCCAGGCCGTTGATGCTATCCAGAGCAACGGTATTGATGGGTAGCTTGGTCAATACCTGGCTGCCCTGGACGTTGGCATCTAACTGCTGGTCGTTGGGTAACGGTTCGAGCGTACCGCTCAGGGCCGGATCGAGGCAGGCGTAGAGCGTGCCGGGTTGGCCATCGCCAAGTACCGCATGGGGGAAAACTTGGACGTCTTCGCTGCTCTGGTATTGGCCGGGGTTTTTCACACGGCTGGCGGGGTCGAAGGCAACGATACCGAAGGCCTTCAAGCGACGCAGCCGGGCCAGGCCAGCTTGCTGAAGCAGTCTGGCGCTGTTGTCGATGGCAATGATCTTGCCAGGCAACTGCCAGCTAAAGCCGCCGGTGTCATCGTCCAGCTGTTCGGCATATTGCACTTCAAGCGGTGCGCTATCGCCGTTAAACCACACTTGGCCCGCGTCATCGAAGCTGAGCGCAGCAGGTGCCTTGTCTTCACAGTAGCGCTGCCAGATGGCGCGCATGGCCTGCGTGAAGTGATGGGCGAAGCGTGGCCCGTCACATACGGGCGACTGTAGCAGCACTTCTCTGAGATGTTGGCGTATGGTCGCTAGACTGTCCAGGTCGCTGGCCAGCTCGACTATCTTGGCGCGGTACTCCTCCCAGCTATGCGTTACCAGCTCAGGCATACCGGCATTGATCAAGTGGGTCGCGCTGTGACGGCCGGCAAAGGTTGGGCCGGTCATGGTCACCACGGGCAGGCCCATGATAAAGGCTTCGCAGGTGGTCAGGCCGCCAGAGTAAGGCCAAGGGTCCAGGGCGATATCCGCTTGGTTGTAGGCTTGCAGCAGCTCATAATTGGTGCCGGGGCCTTCGATCAGTATACGTTCACGAGAGATCCCGCCATCCTCCATCTGCCGATAGATGCGCTCACAAAAGGCCTCGCTGGCGTAGGGGCGTCCCTTGAGCAGCAGCCGGGAATCGGGCAGCTGGCGCATCACCTCCGCCCACTCTCGCAAGGTCACCTTGTTGAGCTTGGTGGGGTTGTTGAAGCAGGCCAGGGTGATATAGCCATTGCGCTTGGCGGGCAGCTCGTTGATTTCCGGCAGGTTGGCGGGCGGATCAAAGACGATATAATCATCGGGCAGGCGAATCAGCTTTTCCGTGTAGTAGGCATCCTCACCGGGTGGCGTCTCGATCGCGTCGCTGATCAGGTAATCGATGGCTTTCATGCCCGTTGTGTTGATCAAGCCACCTACCCACTTCACCAACAGAGGGGCGGGTGCCATTGCCATGACTCGCATACGGTTGCCGGAATTATGGCCCGACAGGTCGATCAGAATATCGATCCGGTCGTCACGGATGCGCTGGGCGAACGCCTCATCGGAGAGGTGGCGTATGGGCAGCCAGTGGTGGAAGGCCCGCTTCAACCGCTGGGTCAGTTCGTCGCTGACATCGCTAGATGAGTAGGCAAACAGCTCCGCCTGCGCCGGCTCCAGATGCTCCAGGCAGCGAATGATCATCTTGCCGACAGGGTGCTTGCGGAAACCATCGGAAACCATGCCAATGCGCAAGCGGCGTGCAGGCTCGCGATTTTCAGGAAGCGGCCGTGTGAACTCTCCCACCGGGGCATAGCGTTTTTCCCACTGGCGCGCGACCTCGACAATGGTGTCTCGGGTGGCCTCGGGGTCGTAATGCAGCGCCGTCAGGCGGTTGGAGTAGGCAACAGGACTATCGCTATCCAGCGCGATGGCCTTTTGGTAGTACCGATCAGCCTCATCGAGCTGCCCCATGTCGCGGAACACATTGCCCGCATTGTTCCAATGAACGAAAGAGCCAGGATCGAGTTCGATTAAACGGGCGAATACCTTCCCCGCCTCCTCCAGCCGGAACAGGCTGTTGAGAATGGCACCCTTGGTATCGAGAACACGGATGTCCTCGGACGCCAAGGCTTCCGCGCGCTCAATGTAGGTTAACGCCTTGGCGTTGGCACCGTATTCCGAATGGATCTTGGCCAGGGTCAACAAGCCTAAAACCGAGTCGGGCTTGATCTCCTGCGCCTGCTCAAGGCTCTGCAGGGCCTCGCGAACCTCGTGGCGCAGATACTCGATATGACCCTTCCATTCCAGGTGCTCGGCCTCTTGCGGTGCCAACTCGACCGCCCGCTGGATCGCCTCCTGAGCCTCGCTCAGCTCACCGTCACGCAGCAGGGATCTGGCCAGCATCTGCCATGCACCGGCATCGTTCGGGCTCTGTTGGGCTTTCTTGCGCACTTGCTGCAAGGTTAAGGGCTTACGGGAGGAAAGCGGCTTACGCTTGGCATTCTTGGGCATGGTCACGATACAGGCGTTATGAGAGATGCTGCTAGCCTACGCCAGCCGGCCCAAGAGGAAACGGCCGAAAAGATGGGAGAGATGACGACATTTCGAAGGCTGAGGAAAGCAGAGCCACCGACAGCAGGATATGATGCCGACTCCGTTCCATGTGCCAACGAAATGAGTGTTTTTATTCTGCATTTTTTGTGGCGCTGATCGATGAATCTCTGTAAGTGTAAATTACGCTCGCGGTCATGAGCGATATCAAACAGTTCGATACTTACCGGAAGTAGAAGCATAAGACCCGTGATCAGCTTGCCAGAACACTCTCGCTGCACGTGTCTTTCGTCTAGTCGAGGGACTGCCGGGAGGCGTAAAGCCAGTGGGCGAGGTATGAGCGAACTGCATATTCACCACCGTCCAGGAAATTATCGTGTCTCTTTCAAGCAGTGGTGTGGTAGCGAAATCGCCATTTTTCTCTGCGGTGGTGATAAGCACGCAGCACAGCGATAAGTATCGTCAATCACACCTTGCAGCTCATGATAATGCGCTGATATTCCGTTTCATTCATGGCACTTCGTCATTCGGCATTTGACAGTGGGTTCGTTGCTCATTTTATTCTCCTGCTAGAACTTCGCTTCGCTCAGGCCACTCCATGCTGTTATCGGAAAGGGTTATAGAGCAGTACCGTTCAGCTTATTAACTTCTGTCTTTAATTTCACTTCCCACGAGGAATCCTTCTCGTAGGCGAAACAAAGGACAAGATATCCCTTATCAAACCAGCCAGCTTGACGAAGCCTTTGAAGCTTCACAATATCGGCGTGCCATGAAGCAAGCTGTTCCTTGGGTTTATTCACCCGACCGCCCCCGCCCTTGCTGTCTTTATTTCAATGTCAATTCTCTCACCACTCTGGTGCTCTATGGCGACGAGATCGCAACGCCACCATTACGTGAACAGTTAGCCTCAACATGGACTGTGCAGCCAGATTTCGATAGCGCCTTATATAAGCAACACTTCACCTTATCTTCTTTTGGCTTAACATCGTAGCATTCCAGTGAAGAAGCTCGCATGTAGTCATGCTGCAGAATAACCAAGCTCTTTAATAATTAACCCATATAATTTCATGCCGCTCATCAGCCTCGAATCTTTATACACTAGAATTCTCAAAGTACTCGAAAATGTGTGCACCAAGTATCATCGATACATACTTTCAGCTCGGCAAAAATCTCCAGATAGATTTAGCAATCTCGGCCTGTTCACATACATCTCTTAACCCTGACCTTGAATATTAGTCAGTGCAGCCTTGCCTCAAGGAGGCAGACCTCTTCCTCGCTCTTAACTCCTTTGCACTTCACTAACCTTCTCATCCCATCTTCACAGTTAAAATCAATACTTCCCCTTATACATTCATCTGTACCAAGATAAACTGTGACATGCCTGTAGCATCCAGAAGAAACAGCACAGGCATAATCAAGCCCTTTTCCCTCAAGCTCTTGTACCTTCACTTCTCTCGCATCTTGCATCCAATCCGGACGTATGTTCAAGACAACAGGATAAGAAAAACAGACTTTAGGCTCTGTTGTCATCCAGCCCCTCCTTTAAACTCTATATATGCAACCAATCAAAAAGGGCCGACCTCTCGGCCAGCCCTTATCATTACCAACTTATTACCTAACCAATTAACCCAGCAGAGACAGCACGTTCTGCGGGATCTGGTTGGCCTGGGCCAGTACAGAAGTGCCGGCCTGCTGCAGGATCTGCGCGCGGGTCATGTTGGCCACTTCCACCGCGTAGTCGGCATCTTCGATGCGCGAGCGGGCGGCAGCTAGGTTGGTTTCGTTGGTGTTGAGATTGGTGATGGCATCCTCGAAGCGGTTCTGCACGGCACCCAACTCGGAGCGCAGGCTATCCACCTTGTTCAAGGCAGCATCGATTGAAGCCAGCGGGCCGTCGGTACGCTCGCCGGTTCCCGGGACCACACTACCAACAGTAACATTCAAGCTGGCTACGCCTTCATCGTCGCGAACGACACTGACGCTAGCGGAAACGACTGCCGTAGTACCATCGGCACGCGTACCTTCAATAAAGAAGTTGCCATTGCTGTCAACTGAAATGGCAGCAGTACCCGCGTCAAACCCTTCGGGGAAGTCAAGCCCAGCCAGCGCAGTTGCTGCTATAGTTGCAAAACTATCAGCTTGACCTGTGCCTGTACCAAAATCGCTCGCATCCAAGCCCAGCGCGGTAGCTACAGCGCCAGTGTCGCTTGTACTATCGTCGAGGTCACCTACATAACCATTGACGTTGAAATCTTCTCCGCCAAACAGAGTCTCGGAGTTGATCTCTTTCAGATTGACGGTAATTGTTTCACCGTCGTTAGCACCTACTTGAATGGTCAGTGCATCGTCTTTAGAAAGTACCTTGACGCCGTTGAAGTTGGTCTCAGCAGAGATGCGGTCGATCTCGCTCAGACGCTGATCGATTTCGTCCTGGATGGACTGCAGATCCGCCTGGCTGTTGGTGCCGTTGGCGGCCTGTACACTCAGCTCACGGATACGCTGCAGGTTGTCGTTGACCTGATTGAGAGAGCCTTCGGCAGTCTGAGCGATGGAGATACCGTCGTTAGCGTTACGTTGAGCCTGGGCCAGACCGGTAATCTGACTGGTCATGCGGTTGGCGATGGCCTGACCGGCGGCATCATCCTTGGCGCTG
>NZ_JASSVS010000033.1 GCF_030250645.1 Marinobacter azerbaijanicus | reverse complement strand
CGCTGTTCGTCCCCGACATGGTGTTCATCGTCTGTGGCGTGCTGCTGGCGATGATGCTGTCGTGCGGGCTGGTCTACCACGGCCTGCAGGCGCTCGCCGAGCGCGAGGAGGACGATGTCATGGTGATGTCGGCCACCTACACGGTGATGGCCTTCGGGCTGATGGCGTGGGGAATACTGTTGGCGCTGGTCTGGGCGCTGTAGCTTGCCCATGCTGGACACGCCGTGGGTGGCCAGCTCTGGGCTCGGACGTCATGCGGCTCTCGTTCTGCGGCCTATCTGGGCCACATCAGGCCCACTGCGAGTGCTCTGGCTTCAGTACATCTCGAGGCGTGCGAAGTCACGTGTTTGCAGGCGGGCTTCTGCATCCTGCTGCTCGGCCAGCTGTTCGAACAGCTCAGCTTCCTCAGGTATGGAAGCCAATTCGGCACGCAACCGGTACATGTCCTTGAGCGTCTGGTGGGCGGTCATCACGTTAGCGAGGAGGTCGTGGGTATCGCGACAGCCCAGGCAGCGAGGTATCCGCTCCAGCACGTCAGGATGACCGAATTCCTGGCTGTCGATTAGCCAGGTCGTGAGCAATCCTTCGCGGCCATCCTCAAGATAGGCCAACATGCCACTCGACATGCGCTTCTCACGATCTGCAAGGAACGCAAGTGCCATCCTCATCCGCTCATCCTGTTGTACTTCAGCCAGTTGGGCGTACTGCTCCCCCAGCCGAGCATGAAAATCGCGTATCCAGACGAGCAGATCCTTGACTTGGCGAAAAGCCATGAGAATTGCCTCCTGCCACAGTTTGCGGCGCATTAAGGAGTGTCAGGTTCCATGTTTCAGCAGCATGGCCTTGATGTGACCGATCGCCTTCAACGGGTTTAGCCCCTTGGGGCACACCCAGGTGCAGTTGGCGATCTGTCGACAGCGGAACACGCTGAAGGGGTCATCGAGGTCGGCCAGGCGATCGCTGGTTGCGGTATCTCGGCTATCGATCAGAAAGCGGTAGGCTTGCAACAACCCCGCAGGACCGATGTACTTATCCGGGTTCCACCACCAGGACGGACAGGCCGAGCTGCAACAGGCGCAGAGAATGCATTCATAGAGCCCGTCGAGTTTCTCGCGCTCCTCGGGGCTCTGCAGGCGTTCCCGGGCGATGGGTGGCTCGTCGTTGATCAACCAGGGGCGAATCTTCTCGAACTGGCGCATGAACTGTGCTTGATCGACTACCAGGTCGCGGATGACCGGCATACCGGGCAAGGGACGCAAGATCAGGATATCGGTGCCGTTCAGTGCCTCGGCGACCGGCGTAATACAGGCCAGGCCATTCTTGCCGTTGATGTTCATGCCATCCGAGCCGCACACCCCCTCACGACAGGAGCGTCGATAGGTCAGAGTCGTGTCCTGATGCTTCAGGTATTCGAGCACATCAAGCACCATCGCTAAGCGGAATCGCTCCTCGACCTCATAGGTTTCCATACGCGGCGCCGCGTCGTGTTCGGGATGGTAGCGATAGAGCCGGACGCTAAACATGGCGGTTTTCCCTGCCGACAGGTGGACGCATCTCAATAGGTGAGATGTAGGCGATGTCGGGCATTGATGCGCAGTATGTACCCGAGCTTCACCAGTGTAGGTCCGAGAATGATCAGTACGTGAGCCAGAACTTGAGCGATCAGCGACAGGCGGCCGTCGATGAGGTAGCCTCCCGTCACACCGACACCCAGCAATACCAGCCCAAGAAGTAGTAAAGCATTCCCCAGGGCATGGGCACATTGGGGGTCATCAAAGTATCGCCGCATATCACTCCTCCTCGTTCCTCTTTCAGTCGTCAACCTTCACTGACCAACAAAAGAAGTATTTCACATACTTTTTTATAGCATGGCCGCCACGCCTCGTCGACCAACCCTGCAATGGTGTGGAATGTTAAGGGCTGGCCTTTCCCCGGCACCTCTGCCAGGAGTGCCTTTGCAGCAGCCCTCCTGGCTTCTCGACTCCCTGCGATCCACGTCTTGATTGGCTTGGCTCTGCGACAATTCGCCTCAGGTTCGCGCGCCCAATAACAAGCATTTTACATGCCTATTATAATTCCCCCGACGAAGGAGACCCTCATGCTCACCTCGCAGCAGGAGCAGCTCATCGAGGCCACCGCCCCGGTGGTAGCAGAGCACCTCGATGCCATTACCCAGCGTTTCTATCCGTTGATGTTCAAGCGCTACCCCGACGTGACCTCGCTGTTTAATCAGGCGCACCAGCAGAGCGGTGCCCAGCAACGGGCCCTGGCCGGCGCCGTATTGGCCTACGTGCAGCTGCGCCAGGATCCCGCCAGGGCGAGAGGAGTGCTGGCCACAGTGGTAGAGAAACACGTGTCGCTGGGCATTCAGCCCGACCAGTACCCCGTTGTCGGCGAATGTCTGATGGCCGCTATCGGCGAAGTGCTGGGCGATGCCCTGACGCCCGAGATCGCCGAGGCATGGTCTGCGCTCTACGAGGAGTTGGCCGAGCTATTGATCGAGCTGGAGGAGCAACGCTACCAGGCCTTTGCCCAGCAGTCCGGGGGCTGGCGTGGCCTGCGCAGTTTTCGTATCGCGGCCACCCGGCAGGAGAGCGCGGTGATTCGCTCCTTCGTACTCGAGCCGGAGGATGGCGGTCCGGTGGCAGACCATGAGCCCGGCCAGTACATCGGTGTGCGGCTTGGCATCGAGGGCGAGACGCTACATCGCCACTACAGTCTCTCGGATCTGCCCAATGGCCGCACGTATCGGATCTCGATCAAGCGCGAGCCCGAGGGCCGGGCCAGCCGACACTTCCATGATGTATTGAACGTTGGCGACAGCGTGGACCTTCTGCCCCCGGCCGGGGAGCTGACGCTACAGGGAGGCAATGAGCCGCTGTTGTTGATTAGCGGTGGAGTGGGCCAGACACCTATCCTGCCGCTGGCTCGCCAGGCGCTGGCCGAGGGTAGGCAGGTAGTCTATCTTCATGCCGCCATCGACGCCGAGCATCACGCCTTCCGGCAGGAGGTCGCCGCGATGCGCGAAGTGCATCCCTCTAAGCTCAAGGTCGTCGCCATACACGAACACGGCGACGATGCCGACCACTGCGGCCGCCTCGATCGCGAGCTACTGAGACACTACCTGCCCGCATCCAACCCGCGCTGCTACTTCGTTGGCCCCCAGGGTTTCATGAGTGCGGTGAACCAGGCCTTGGCAGAGCTCGGCGTTGAAGAGGATCGACGCCACTTTGAGCACTTCGGCCCAGCACGCCCGCTCGACGCCGCCTGAGCCCCAAGCCTATGGGATGCCCCGCCGGGCATCCCGCTGCCCGCCCTGCCATTGCCTGCCAGATCAATGCGTGGCCTGCTGCTCCGCTCGCACACGCCGGGCCTCCCGACCGATCCACCCCCAGTCGTCGAACAGCACGTAGAGCGCCGGAATAACCACCAATACCAGCACGGTGGCGCTGAGCAGCCCGAATACCACCGAGATCACCAGCGGCTTGATGGCCGCCGCCTGGTTGCTGGTCTCGGCCAGCAGCGGCAGCAGGCCGGCGATGGTGGTGAATGAGGCGATCAGAATGGCGCGCAGCCGGTCGCGGCTGGCCTGCCCCGCCGCTGCCGCGGCATCCAGGCCGCGTTCGCGGTGGGCCTTGATGAACTGGATCAGCAGGATGGCATTGTTGACCACGATGCCAGCCAGCGACGCCGCGCCGATCAGCGACGGCAGGGAGAGGTAATAGCCCATCAGCACGTGCCCCCACAGTGCCCCGATGAACGCCAGCGGTATCGACAGCATGACGATCAGCGGCTCAACGTAGCTGCGGAACTGAAACGACAGGATCACGAAGATGCCCAGCAGGCCGATCAGAAGGCCGCGACGGATCGAGGCGCCGGTTTCGGCGGAGCTGGCCACCTGCCCCTCGAAGGCAAGGTCCACGTCGGGGTGGCGTGCCTGGAAGGCCGACAGCCAGCCGCTGTTTCTCAGGTCGTCGACGATGGCCTGGCCGCTGGCCTGGCGGGCGTCGACGTTGGCCTCCACGGTGACGGCACGCCGGCCGTCGATGCGGGTGATGCGCGCCCAGTCGCGGCGCGCCTCCACGTCGGCCACCACCGAGAGCGGCACCCGGCTGCCACCGGGCAGCATCACCGTCTGGTCGGAGAGATCGTCGAGACCGTCGCGATCGCTCTCGGCCTGGCGCACCAGCACCTCGATCTCCTGCTCGCCGATGCGCTGGGTATCGGCGACTTCACCGAGCAGGGCCGCGCGCAGCTGGCCGGCCACCTCCTCGGCGGTCAAGCCCAGGCCGTGGGCGCCTTCGGCCAGCGAGTAGGCGCGCTGGGGCTTGCCCAGACGCAGGTCGTCGATGACGTTGTAGACGGCATCGTAACTCTCCAGTTGGGTGGCCAGCTCCGTAGCGGCCGCCTTCAGGGCATCCAGCTCCTCGCCGACAAGCCGCACCTCGATCGGCACGCCAGCGGGGCCGAGCCCCGGCTCCTGGATGATCAAGCGTTCGACGCCCTCGATCGGACCGATCGCCTCGCGCCATGCCTCGGTCAGTGCATCGAGGGTGACGCGACGCCGCTCGGCGGTGAGCAGGTCGACACTGACGGTGGCCACGTGCGGCCCCGCCTCTCGGGCGCTGAGGTTGTGGTTGAAGCGCACCTGGATCGCCTCCACCAGCGCAGCGCCTTCCGGTTGGTCGGGCGAATAGCGCGCGTCGAGCTCGCGCATGGCCTCCTCGACCCGCTCGGCCACCGCCTCGGTGCGCGCCAGCGGCGTGCCTTGGGGCATCAGGATGCGCGCCTCCAGCACGTCGCCGTCGATGTCGGGCATCGCCTCGCTGCCGATATGGCCGCCGGCCATGAAGCCGGCCGAGCCCAGCAGCACCGCCAGCATGACCCCCAGCACCGCATGGCGCCAGCGGATCGCCCCGTCGGCGAGCCGGCCCACGCCTTCGCGAAAGCGCTCGAAGCCGTTGTCGAAGGCGGTGCGCAGGGGGGAGTCGTGGCCGCGCCGAAGGTGGTTCACGCTGCCCTTCAGGTGGTGGGGGAGAATCCAGAACGCCTCGACCAGGCTCGCTGCCAGGGCGGCGACCAGGACCACCGGCAGTACCTCGAGCACCGCCCCCAGCTCGCCGGCCAGGAAGGAGAGCGGCACGAACACCGCCACCGTGGTCAGGAACGACGCCAGCACCCCGGGCAGCACCTGGCGGGTGCCGGCCACCACCGCCGCGAGCGGCGTGTCGCTCTCGCCGGCGCGGGCGGCGATGTTGTCGGTGATGACGATGGCGTCGTCCATGACGATGCCGATGGCCATCAGCAGCGCCACCAGGGTGATCATGTTGAGTGACAGCCCGGTGAGCGCCATCACCACGAAGGCGCCCATGAAGGCGGCCGGCAACCCCAGCACCGCCCACAGCGCCAGGCGGGGGCGAAAGAACAGGCCCATCATCAGGATCACCAGCGCCAGGCCCATGATGCCGTTGACGACCAGCATCCGCAGGCGGTCACGCACGATGCCGGTCATGTCCTGGGTCAGGGTCAGCGAGATGCCCGCGTCGAAGCGCTGCCGCTCCGCCTCGACCAGCGCTTCGAGGCGCGCCTTCACCGCCAGGGCGTCGTCACGCAGGCTCTTGCTCACCGCCAGCACCAGCGCCGGCTCGCCGTTGAAGCGAATCTGCTCTTCCTCGCGCTCGCCGGCTTCGGTGAGGGTGGCAATCTCGCCCAGGGTCAGCTCGCCGCCGGCCCGATCGGAGACCACCACAAGACTCTCCAGCTCGCGCAACGAGCGCCGCTGGTCGCTGAAGCGCAGCAGGATGTCGCGATCCGGCGTCTCCAGGGTGCCCAGCGGCAGGTCCAGGCTCTGGGCGGCGATGCGTCGCGCCAGCTCGCGGGCCGAGAGGCCATGCTGGCCGAGGACCTCGCCAGGCACCTCCACCTGCCACTGGCGCTGGGACATGCCGTGAATCGCCACGTCGGCCACGCCCGGCAGCGCCATGATGCGCTGCTCCAGGCGCAGGGCATACGCCTCGAGCTGGCGCCTCGGCATGTCGGCTGAGACCGCGACCGAGGCGACCGGGTCACTGCGGTGCAGTTCGCGCACTACCGGCCGCTCGGCCCGTGCGGGCAGCTCGGTGATCGCGCCGACCTCGGTATCGATCTCACTGAGGAAGCGCAGGGCGTCGCCACCGGCCTGCATGGTGGCGGTGGCGCTGGCCAGGTTGTCCTGGGCGACGCAGACGAATTCGTCGAGGAACTGAACGCCCTTCACCGCCTCGTGCAGGCGGCGGCACACGGCGTCCTCGACGTCGGCGGCACTCGCCCCGCGATAGACCACCTCGATGCCCACCTCCACCGGCCGATAGTCGGGGAAGGTCTCGCGCTTGAGCGAAGGTATCGAGAAGAGGCCCGCGGTCAGCAACAGGATCAGCAGCAGATTGGCCGCCGTGGGGTGGCCGGCAAACCAGCGGATCATGGCGTCTCTCCGCGCGCCAGGGCAGCGAGACGCTCCTCGAGTTTCCCGTCACGCCGCGGCGAGAGGCGCCTGCCGTGGATCGCCGTGGCCAGGTCGTCCACCACCACCCGCTCGCCCGGCGCGAGGCCCGCGGTGATCACCGCCAGCTCGCCCTGTTCGAAGGCAACGGTTACCCGGCGCCGCACCAGGCGGTCCTCGTCGTCGGCCAGATACAGCTCCCCTTGGTGCACCGCGCTGGCCGGTACCACCAGCAGCGGCTCGCGGCCCGGCGTCGAGAGGCGCACCCGGGTATACATGTCGCGCTGCAGCGGCGGGCGATCGGGTGGCAGGACGTCCCGATAGGGGTCCGCGACACGTACCACCGCGCGCACGGTGCGCGTGGCCGGATCCAGGCCGCTGGCGACTCGCACCAGCCGCCCCGTCCAGCCCACGCCCTCGGCGCCGACCAGCGCCACCTCGGCCTCGATGTCGGCCAGCGCCAGGCGCTCGCTCAGCTCCAGCGCGCTGCGGGGCGGCTCGTCGGGCACCGCGCCCGCCAGCAGACGCCGCATCATGGCAATGGGGACATGCGCCTCCACCTCGGCTGCTGCCAGGCTGTCGGCCTCGAACAGCCGCTGCCCCGCCGTCACGAACTGGTACTGCTCCACGTCGACCTCGCCGAGGCGCAGGTCGTAGGGCGCCAGGAAGCGGGTATCCTCGAGATCGCGCCGGGCCTGGGCCAGGCGCGCGGCGGCACGCTCGCGCTGGGCGGCGAGGACGTCGCGCCGAGACGGCAGCAGCGCCAGGACTTTCTCCTGCGCGGCCACCGCCTGGCGCTGGGCCAGCGTGCTGCGGCGCTGCTCGTCGCGCTGCGAAGTGGAGACCGAGCCGCTGGCGGCCAGGCGCTCGATGCGCGACAGCTCCTGTTCGGCCAGGCTCAGCCGCTCACGCTCCAGCGACAGCAGGCGCTCGGCGTTGTCCGCCTCGGTCTCGAGCTGCGCCAGTTCGGCGGCCAGGCTGGCCAGTTCCGCCTCGGCCTCGGCGACGGCCAGCTCGTAGCGGCTGGGGTCGAGCGCCACCAACAGGGTACCCTCGGCCAGCAGGGTGCCGCTCTCGAGCTCGGGATGACGCTCCACGACCCGCCCGCTCACGCTGGCTATCGCCTGCCAGGTCTCGGCAGGTCGTGCCACGCCGTGGCCGCGCGCCTCGAGGCGAAACGGCAGGGGCCGGGCCTCGATGGCCCGCACCGCAAGCGCCGACACTGTCGTCTCCTCGCGCTCGGGGGCCTGGCGGCTGGCCACGAGCACCGCCAGCAGCGCCGCGCCCGCGGCGACCCCGGCGAGTACCGCCAATGCTCGCCCCAGGCGCTGGCCGCGGCGGCTCACGGGGCCACCTCGCGTGCGACATGGATGCCATGGCAGTAGAGATCTAAGGCTCCCTGGGCCTGTCGGGCGACATGCTCCATGGTGCCGAGCATCAGCGACTGCATGACCAGCCCCTGGATAGTGCCGATGAACTGCGTGGCGGCGGCCTCGATGTCGAGTCCCTGACGCAGCTCACCGGCTGCCTGGGCCTGGCCCAGCAGCTGCTCGACTCGTTCGCGATAGTGGAACAGCAGCGAGCGGACCAGGCGCCGTGCCGGGGTCGGACGGGCATGCTGCAGCTGGCTCATCATCAACCGAGGCACGCCGGGGTGCTCGACGATGAAGGCGATATGGGCATGGAACATCGCCTCCAGCGCGGCGAGGGGGCCGTCGGCCGCCGCCGCCGCGGCATCCAGCCGCTGCATTACCCGCTCGCCCACCCAGCCGATCACCGCCTCCCAGATGGCGTCCTTGCTCGGAAAGTGACGAAACAGTGCGCCCTGGGTCACTTGCATATGCTTGGCGATGGCACCCGTTGTGATCGTCGCCGGATCGTCATCGGCGCTCAGCTCGATGACCGCCTTGACGGTGAGTTCGCGCCGCGCCTCGGAGGTGAGATTGCGCTTGGTCGGCATGGACGACTCCATAAGATAGTAATCGATTACTATCTTATGTCACGTATTCACGTACCGCCAGCACTATCCCGCTTCGCCATGACCCTCATCAAAAGCGGCACTCGCGTAGTCGACTAGCATGGTCGGGTTTACCCAGACTGCGAGGAGAGCGACATGGAGCTCGTCTGCCCGGCCGACAACCTGCCGGCCCTGAAG
>NZ_JASSVS010000032.1 GCF_030250645.1 Marinobacter azerbaijanicus | reverse complement strand
CATCACCGGCGTCCACCCGGGGCCGTATCGGCGGTCTTTATCGCGTACCAGGTGAATCGCCCCGCCTGCTCTCGCAGACGAGCCGAAGTCTCTCCCTCTAGCTCCTGGAGCAGGTCCCAGTCGTCAGGTGTCGCTACACGCTCGAACAAGTCGATAGGCGGGAAACGCGAAGGAATGATTCGGTAGCAAGGGCGCCAGCAGACAGGGGAGAGTGGGAACGTCACGCATGGCCACCACCTCGGGCCGCATACACCCACAGCACCTGGAGCAAGCGATAGAGATCGCTGTGGCCGAGAATGGCAGGCCGCGCTGGGTGCAGTTCCAGCGCTGGAGCGACGCCAATCCCGAGAAGCAGTGGCGGCTCCAGCCTTTTGGCGGCTATCTCGATGACTTCTAAAATTTCAAAGATTTCACCTTGCCCACTAAGGGCGAGGCGGGCAATCACTTCGGCACGGAGGCGTACTTTCCGTTCTTTAGGGTGAGGGTGGAGGAGGTAAGCTTTCCAGGAGCGTAGTGCTTCACCTTTCGTAGGGCTGCGTTGATTCCCGTCATGGGACAACTCCTGCTTCGGTGCTAGTCTGAAACGCAAAGACACATAACGACTCATCCGGACGCACAGGGACAGCCACATGGATAGGGAAGCCACCGAGATTCATACGACGCTTCAGCCGCATGACCGTCGAGTGCAGGTGATTCCCAGCGAACGATGCCTGCCGTTACCTCCGGCATTATCAAACTTCGCGAGCGCTGCTACCTTCCACGCTGGCCGGTATCGACCCAAAGCGGCCATGCTGATGCGTGCAGTTCACAAAATAAGTCAAAAGCTTAGATATGAGTAATATTTATTTTGAGAATTCTTGCCGATAGGTTTAAGTTATATTTTTATAAGGACGGTGCAGGGTAAATGGGAAGAATACAGCTACCAAAAGATGCACTCAAGAGGGTAAAGATCGGGCAAGCATTTGCAGAATACGACATTATTAGGACGGACCCTGAGCTCTTTGTTGCCACGCCGTCTACATTGAGCTCCCTAGACCCTGATGGACAAAGCTGTTTTTATATAGGGAGGCGCGGCGCAGGAAAAACTGCGATAACTTTTGAAGTTCAAAGAAAGTTTCCACGATGTATTCATATAATTCCTCAGATTTTTGACCTTCTTACGCTGCCCCTTGAACATGAAGAGTTTTTTGATACCCGTCAGAGGCCCTTTAAATCATTGATGCACGCAATGGAGCGAGCACTTGTTGATGAGATAATAAAAACATGGTCTGAAAATGGTATCTTCAGATTCAACAAATCTTATGATCACATTAGACGAGAAAGAGGTTTAATAGAAGATTGCGACTTTGACTCACGTGTACTAAATTTAACTGAAGAAATATTTGAAGCATATTCAAAAGAAAATGACAAGTTGTGGCTGCGTCAAATTAAAAGAAGTAAAGAAATCATTGAAGAGGCCAGTTCTGTTGCTACTAATGGCGCTTACGATTACATTATTTTGATTGATAGATTAGATGAATCTTGGGACGGCTCTGAGTCGGCAATAATTTGCCTCATGGCACTAATGCATGCTGCGGTTAGGCTAAGAGCCTCAACTGACTTTATAAGGCCTTACATATTCATTAGAGAGAATATCTATGACCGAATTAGATCATTAGATAACGAGTTCTCAAGGTTAGAAACTTCGTCAGTGTTCCTAGAGTGGTCAGAGAAAAAGCTTATTGAATTAGTTGAGAGAAGGTTGATAAGGCCATTTAATACAAAACCAAAGCTTGGAGGAGAGGCTTGGAGCTATTTTTTTGAAGAGGATGGTCAGGAATCAAGTTCTTCAAGGGTAATGAAGCTTTGTCAACACCGCCCAAGAGATGTATTGATGCTTTGCAGTTATGCTATAAACAATGCTGTTAATGCTGGGAATCCGAAAATAAACCACCAAGATCTAGATGATGCTTCAATAAGATATAGCACTAGCCGATTAAAGGATCTAGGGGATGAGTTTGCTGAAAACTATCCAAATATCAGCTTGGTCTTAGAGTATTTTTACGGACTGGGAAATCAGTTTACAGTTAATGCTATTGAGGATTTTATACAGAAAATTTTGATAAATGAATCCATATCTAAACACTGCAAGGACTGGCTGTTCGACCATACAACGCCGTATCGATTCATAGAGGTCTTGTACGGAATAGGTTTTCTTGGGATCAAAAGAAAAGACTATACTCAATATAAAGAATCTGGCAAAGACTCAAATGCAAAGCCAGCATTTGACAATAACACTATTTTTGAAGTTCATCCCGCTTATCAAGAAGCATTGAATTTAAGATCTGTTCTGATTTCAGATTTAAAAGACGAGACGATATTGAAAAATGAGGGCATATTGGAAGAGATTCCTGAAAGCTTCCAGCTTGATGATTACAAAATGACCTTAGAAGATGTCCTAAGTAAGTTAAGAAATCTTCCTGTTGGGAGGGATGGTGCAAAGGAATTTGAGGGAATAGTGGGGGACATCATTAAACTTTGCTTTTTCAGATCGCTAACCAATGTCCACGCATCTGAGCGGACGGCTGACAACACTACAGTTCGAGACTGGGTTGCCTCCAACAGGGCTACCGGTGGGTTCTGGGAGATGGTTAGAAATAAATATGGTGCTACTCAAGTTGTATGGGAGTGTAAGAATTACTTAGAATTGAAGGCTGACGATTTTCATCAGGTCCAATACTACTTGAATGACACATTTGGTCGGTTCGGTATCATTGTTTTTAGAGGTGATGAGGTAAAAGATTCTTACATGAGGCATGTTTCAAATGTTGCAAATAGAAATCAAGCCGGACTTATTATGGTTCTAACGCAAAAAGATATGGAGGTTTTTTTGCGGCAATCCATTAAAGGAGCGTTCAAAGAAAGCCATATACATGATAAACATGATTATTTCATCCGGAAGATATCCTGAATGCTGGTACGCATTCTTAGGTTGTAGGTTGATTATTTGCTTGAACAGCACTCGCCACTTTCCTATACTGACGGTTGCCTATGGCCGGAATAAGCGATTATATCCAATGTCATTTAGTTTGGATGGTCTTATAACGTTACTAAGCGGCCGTGCCGAGTCATAATTCTGGCACGCTTATTAGTATTGGTACTCAAGTGAAAATTGACAAAGAGGGAGGGGGGCATTAGCAATCGCTTTGATCGAGATGGCCAGCTTGATGTCCCGAATGGACTTGGTGGGGCTTTGGATAGTCCAGCCACTCGCATGGCTCAGGAGTTTCAAGACTCGCCTGCTGTTCAGATGGCGCGTGGCCTTCAAGCGTCCCCGTTGATGCGCATGGCTCGGGAGTTTCAAGACTCGCCTGCTGTTCAGATGGGGCGTGGCCTTCAAGCGTCCCCGTTGATGCGCATGGCTCGGGAGTTTCAAGACTCGCCTGCTGTTCAGATGGCGCGTGGCCTTCAAGAGTCTCCTGTCACGCGGGTGTTAAGTGGGTTGGAATTTTCCTCCCTTATGGGCGCACTGCCGCGTCTTACAGGGACGCCCTTCGATCCTGAACTCATACGCCAAGCTGTGGCTATCGTTCAACATGCCGAGTACCGACAGCAGACTGGACAAGAGGAAGTACCAGAGGAGCTTGCAGCCGTAGAGGAGGAGCTGAACCGCCTAGGCCAAGGCGGCCTTGATTTCTCCTCTCTCTCCGAAAGCGGGCGCAGCGCTCTAGCTTGGCTTTTTTATTGGATCGTTATGCCGTTCCTGATAAACATCGCGGCAGCGATGGCGCTGGAACGATTCAGTGAAAGAGCAGCCGTCAGCGAAGGTGTTACTTCGCCTCATGGTGCCAAGAAGCTTGCCCGGTGTAGCAATGAACTGGAGAGGGAGATATTCGCAGGGTGCCGTGTAGTGACGGGTGACGGACTGCGGCTTAGAGCTGGGCCGAGTATGAAAGCGGAAATCATGACGAACCTGCCGCTGGGAAAACTTATAGTGGTGTTGGATTCCTCCGAGCGGGCATGGCTACTTATAGAAGTCGACATTGAGGGTGATCGGATTGAGGGTTGGGTTGCTCGAAGGTACACCACGAAGTTCAGGTAGTTATTAGGCGAGTTCGGCGCATCCCGGCCACTTTCGTTTATCCTGTTTTACTTGCAGTTGATACCATTATGTCAGTGCACACTGAACGTCTGCTTCTGGCCGGATGCTGAACTTCAGGCTATGCTGATGAAGTTGATGCGAAGTTAAAGACTCCATTCAGCCATTGGGCCGATGGGCAGCGCAAGGAGATAGTACAATGTACGATGAAATCTCTGAACTCTATCATCTCGTCTATGAGGACTGGGAAGCAGCCATTCAAAAACAAGCGATGGCCTTGAATTCGTTGTTTCGGGATATGATCGGTACGGTGCCTCTCTCATTGCTAGACGTCTCTTGCGGTATCGGTACACAATCACTCGGATTAGCAGCCATGGGTTACAACGTCACGGGATCCGATCTCTCCCCTAGTGCGGTAGAAAGGGCGCGGCGAGAAGCACGACAGAGAGGTCTTGAAATCGACTTTTCCATAGCCGATATGAGGGAATGCAGCGCGATCCATTCGAACCAATTCGACATCGTGATCAGTATGGATAATTCCATTCCGCACCTACAAGGAGTAGAGGAAGTATCAAGAGCACTTCAAGGTTTCTATCAATGCCTCCGTCCTGGGGGTATCGCTGTGATCGGCATACGTGACTATCATCCCAACGAGGACCGAAAATCACCTCAGATGTGGCCATATGGTTTCCGAGAACATGGCGGCCATCGGTACTTCGTTTACCAAACGCGAGACTGGTATGGCGATTCCTATCGGGTTGCCATGTATTTCATCCGCGAGGCCGACCGCGGATGCGATGCACAGGTGACATCAGGCGTTTCGACCTACTATGCCATTAGCGTCGACCAAGTGATGTCTATCTTTACCGATATCGGCTTCGACGGAGTTCGACGAATTGATAATCTTGCGCACCAACCAGTCATAGTTGGTCGTCGGCCGGAGGCATGAGCGTCTGCTTTTGGCCGATAGCCGCTGTGCACCATATGGTCGTTTTCTTTACGCATGCTGACCGCTCCTCTAGGAGCCCTGGAGAGGCGATTTCGCGTAAAGAAATCGCGTAAAGATTTCTATGTGAAGAAAACTCCCATTAAGTTTCTATGGTGGTGCTCGCCGATTTCCTGCTCTTCCGCACAGTCAGGGCATCAGTCCGTTCGTCTCTACAAAAAAGCTCCGGGTGGTGCGCCAAGCTGCTCATGAAAGGCAGCGATAAAGGCAGATGGACTGTCGTAGCCACAAGCCAGAGCGGCATCGGTGACCCGCTCGCCGCGCTCCAGAAGAGGCAATGCCGCCATGACACGACAACGCTTTCGCCATTGCCGAAAGCTCAGCCCCGTCTGAGCGAGAAACCAGCGGCTAAGCGTGCGCCCCGAAACGTCGAAGTGCTCAGCATGTGCCTCCAGCCCAGTGCGATCATCGGGGTGCGCCTGGAGATGACGGCAAAGCGCTTGAAGCCGGGGATCTTCTGGCCAAGGCAGCATGATGCCTGCTTCTTCGGCTTCTGCTAGCCGATCGATTAGCACCGCTGCCAATCGCCCATCCGCCCCTGCCACGTCATAGTGCTCGGGTAGAAGGCTAAAGGCCTGGATCAACTCTCGTAGCAGCGCGTCTATGGAAGAACGCAGCTCTTCTTCCCTCGAGTCGGCAGCACCTCAGGCACCACGTAAAGGCTGCGGATAACGGTGCCCGGAGAACAGTACACCGCATGGCGCACACCCGCAGGCACCCAGGCCGCCTGACCTGGAGGAGCCAGGAAATGCCCGCGCTCGGTCTCGATCCGCAAAGTACCGCGAAGGGCATGGGAGAGCTGAGCCCAGGGATGGCAGTGAGGCTGTCCGATTGCGTGGTTGGGAAGCGAGAGCTCGCTGCCATACAGAGGTCTTGGCAGCCGCGTTAGGGCACTCAGCGACTCAAGCATGTCCGTTTCGCGATGTTTCACTTCCGATTGCCGAAAAATCCCCTGAAGGAGCCAGGATAATATTTGGTAGAAAACCTTTCCACTCAGGAGCGATGTCGTGCTGAGAGTTCTCAAGGCGAATCTGGACGCCTTTACCCTGTTCCTGACCGCAGTGGTCCTAGTCGCCAGTCTGTTGCCCGCCCGAGGCGCCGCTGCCAGCGGTTTTGAGCTCCTTACCATGGCGGCTATCGCCCTGCTGTTTTTTCTTCATGGCGCGAAGCTTTCCCGGCAGGCAATCATTGCCGGGGCAACCCACTGGCGGCTTCATCTGCTGATCTTTGTGTTTACCTTTGGCGTCTTTCCGCTGATCGGTGTGATACTGCGTCCTCTACTGACGCCAATGCTGGGTGAATCGCTAACCCTGGGGATGCTCTATCTGTGCGTTCTGCCTGGTACCGTGCAATCTGCCATCGCTTTCACGTCGCTCGCTCGCGGTAATATCCCTGCGGCAATCTGCAGTGCCTCTTCTTCCAGCTTAATTGGGATTTTTCTCACCCCATTGCTCCTGATGTGGAACTTGGATACTCAAGGTGCGAGAGACAATTTTGCCTTTATTGATGCCGTGGGCAAGATAAGTCTTCAGTTACTGCTGCCGTTTCTGGCAGGCCATCTGGCACGTCCGCTGATCGGAACCTGGGTGGCAAGCAACCGGCACTGGCTCACTTGGGTGGATCAAGGGTCCATCCTGCTGGTGGTTTACACCGCCTTTAGTGCTTCAGTCGTTGCCGGCTTGTGGGGCAACATATCACTGAGTGAATTACTGACGCTGACGCTTGTCTGCTGCGCGCTGCTTGCAATGGTGCTGTGGCTGACTGCTAGACTGGCTCGGCTGCTGCGCTTCTCCCGCGAGGACGAAGTGACCATCGTGTTCTGTGCCTCCAAGAAAAGCATGGCTACGGGCGTGCCAATGGCCCAAGTCCTGTTCCCTGGAGCTGCATTGGGACCGATGTTGCTTCCGCTGCTGGTTTTCCATCAGATTCAGCTGATGGCGTGTGCTGTGTTGGCCCGGCGCTATCGTGAGGCTGTTGCTGATGCTTCCCGTGATCGCCCAGGCGGGATAGAAATTGCGCGGTAGGCTTGGCGGTTTGGCTTAAAAGAAAAATCATCGTTGAATCATAACCGATTTTCAGCTGCCTTTAATGTCCGGGATAGCACTTCCCCTTGTCGGGTGTGCAGGGGACTTTCATTCCGTGTAACTCCCAGGCACCACCTTCGGGAACAGCGCCAGTCAGGCGCTGCGCGCCATGCCTGGCGCACAAAGCAAATATGGCCGCCTAGAGGCGGCCATACTGATGAGGGTTATACGTCCCAGTCGAGATTCTTTTTCTGTTTCTTTTCCTTGCGCTTCTCCTTGAGCGTCTTCTGGGGAGCCTTCTTGGGCTTTTCCTTACTCATGTGATCACTCCTTCTGTACAGGTATCGGCAAAATGCCGCCTTTGCCGGTAAGCTTCAAGGCTGGATTATCCAGCATGCGCGGCAATAGAAGAACGTATCAGCGGCGCACATCGAGCACGCGAAGCTTGCGCTCCATTCCGAGAATCCGGACGCCTACTACCTCCTTCTCGGCAGATGAAAGCAGGGCAGACCCCAGTGGAGAAAAGATGGAAACCAGCCCCGCCGAAGGGTTGGCTTCAGCTGGTTTAGTGAGGGTGATGGCCTGGAGCTTTCCCGAAGAGAGATCTAGATATCTGATCGTGCAGTTGATGGCCGCCCGTGGCAGATCGGTTTCGGTGCCGGTCGCCAGATCCTCCATGCGGCTGATGACGCTGGCATAGTCGATGGGTCGCCCACGGAAGAAGAAGGGATGGCGTATTCCATTGGTGAAGAGGTAGTCAATGCATCCTGTTTTTTCCAGGATATAATGTCTGCGAGCCAATTGCATGCCTCACAAAAATATTAGCGGGATTAAGCAGTTTCTATGCTGTTGAACTTCAAGGTATACAAGACCATACCCCAGAAAAAATAAAAAGCAAGTGGACTACAAATTCACTCCTTGCGACGGTGATATTGTGCTCCAATGGGGATCGGAGTAGGTGTGCATGGCGTTCCTCTCACCACATACTGGCGACTGGCCTGCTGGGCGATATCGCGGCGCAGGGCATGATGATCGTGGAGGTTCTCGTAACCCTGGCCCGAGCGTCATCGAGGCGGGCGCGATGGTGCGGGTCAGCCAGCCGTCACTGCTTTCTGCTCATAAGCATCCGTGCCGGTTTTTCTTGCCTGCAGCTCAATAAAGAAGGCCCGACTTCAGCGAAGCCGGGCCCTCTCAGCACTGCGTTCCTTGCTTCCTCCGCAGGCGTCCTGCCTGCGCCTCCTTGGTACGTGAGCCATCCCTGTGCCCGATCTTCCATGCTTGAGCTTTCCTTGCTCCAGGAAGCCTCATCGTACGCCAACCCTACGGTTTAACAAGTAACCTATGTGATCCGCACATGTAAGGAATTGCCGATACTGCTTGTCGCTCTTTCTTACAAAAGCGAGAAAGAGGCACATCGGGTGCTCCACCAAAGCCGGAAATTCAAGATTAAGGCACTTAACATTTCCGGCTCGTTCATGTAGAGGGCTCTCCTCAGCGCCTTGGCGTCTGACCTTGGCAAAGCCCTCATGCGTGGGCCACCATGTAAAGAAAACCAAGGTTTGTTTACGAGGGGACGCACCTACCCAACACAGTGGTGATTCCGACGGAATGGTCCGCTTATGGCCGAAAGCCATCACTCACCATCGGAGCTATCGCCTGTTCACATGCGGTGATTCTCTAGCAGGAAGTCCATGAACAATCGCACCCGCGCCGGCATCGCCGAGCCACCCACGAAC
>NZ_JASSVS010000031.1 GCF_030250645.1 Marinobacter azerbaijanicus | reverse complement strand
TGCCGGCGGTCTACACCTACGAAGGCAAGCAGTACGTTACCTTCGCGGTGGGCGGCAACTCCATTCTACTGCCCAAGGTCAGCGATCAGGTGGTTGCCTTCGCCCTGCCAGATTGACGCTACGCTCCTGTCCATTGCGGTAGGCTGCGGTCGAGGCGACCCAACACCAGGCCGCTCGAAAACCGTTTTGCTCTTACATTTCCTCATATCCAAGTAACGAGTCCTATGCCATGATCAAGATTAAGGTATGAATGAATGCAAGGAGAAGAGCCGTGAAATTCAAACTCATCATGGTTTTTGTCGATCAGGATCGCATGGAAGACGTGCTAAATGCCGCACGTGACGTAGGAGCTACAGGAGCCACCGTTATTCACAATGCTCAAGGACAGGGTCTAAGGCGACACCTGACTTTTTTTGGTCTGGAATTCATGGGAGCGCGCAGTGTCGTGCTCATTCTTGCTGAGGAGAGCCGCTCTACCGCCATACTAAATTCGGTCACTCAAGCTGGCAGACTTGACGAGAGTTTGGAAACCGGCATTGCATTAGAACTGGACGTCAGCCGAACCAGAGGACTCAGTGAGCATATAAGAGAGCTCAAGAAATCGCCAACGAACCCTTAGCCCGCCTCAAACTCCCTCAGTTAAGCTCCGCTCGGCCTGCCGAAGGTCGTCCGGTAGGCCAAGCAGAACCACCACGTCTTCTTCCTGGAGCTCAGTATCCTCTGCAGGATAACGATAGCGTTGCTGTCCTCGCACTAACGCCGTCACCATGACCTCCTGCATTTCCGAAGCCAACTGCTTCAGCGTATGCCCGACAGCCGGGCTGCCTGCACTCAACTTTATGGCATGCAAGCGTTCAACATCAGCATCATCAGGTGTCGCCATTGCATCTAGCGTGCCGCGAAATAGCTCCCTAAGCATCGGGTAGCGGCTGGCACGTTGCTCCTGAAGATAACGGGTTACACGGTAAAGAGGCACCTGCAAGGCCAACAGAGAATGCGAGACCATCACCATTCCTGCTTCGAGGGTTTCGGGAATCACCTCCGTAGCCCCCGCCCGACGAAGCTCCTCTACCCCGCCCTCATCTCGCGTCCTTACGATAATAGGTAGAGACGGTTGGTGCTGCCGGATGAGCTGGATGGTTTTTACCGCAGCGGTACGGTCATCGTGAGTAATAACCACCAGCGTCGAGCTTACCACGCTAGCCGACTCCAATACGATAGGATCGGCAGTGTCCCCATAATAGACCGGATGACCGGCCATGCGTGCCTCTCTCACGATGATAGGGTCCATATCAAACGCAATGAAGGAAATCGACTCGGCTTCCAGGAAACGGGCAACAACTTGGCCGGTTCGACCGTAGCCGCAAATCACCACATGACGGCCGCTAGCTGGCTGAAGCATAGAGACAGAGGGAAACTCGGGATCGGACGCTTCGTTCCCCAGGCGTCGATTCAACCAAGTGGATAGGGGCTGGTTGGCCTTGATGAGAAAGGGCGCAAGCACCATCGAAAAAAGTACCGATGTCAGCGCGATCTGTGCTGCAGCGCTGTCGATGATTCCCCCTTCCAACCCGATGGCGAGCAGCGCAAACCCGAACTCGCCTCCTACCGCCAGCACCATACCTGTACGCAGCGCCGTGGGTAGGTCCACACCAGAGTAACGAACAATCCCCGTAACCAGAAGTACCTTGCTACCCAGCAACAATAGTGTACCAAGCAGAGCTTCCAGCCAGATCTCAGGCAATGCGGCTGGCTCTATCAACATCCCTATACTAACGAAAAAAAGGCCCAGCAGGACATCTCGGAACGGACGTATTGTAGCTTCAACCTGATGGCGAAACTCGGTATCGCCCAATACCATACCCGCCAGGAACGCCCCGAATGCCATGGATAAGCCCAGCGATTGTGTCGTCCAGGCCGCTACTAGAGAGACGAAGAGCACAGTCAGGGTAAAGAGTTCAGCCGATCGGCGCTCCGCCACCAAGTGAAATAGCGGTTTCAGCAGATATCGTCCGGATAATAGCACGATGCCAAAAGCCAAACCCGCCTTCAGCAGAGCCATCCCCAGGGCCCCCGCGACTTCTTGCATGGCGGCCACCCCAAGCACCGGAATGACGACGACAAAAGGCACTGCGGTAATATCCTGAAACACTGACATGGTCGTCCCCAGTCGCCCATGTCTTGTCTGGTTTTCTCCTTGTTCCATCAGCTGCTTGGTGATAATGGTAGTGGATGACTGCGCGAATACGGCGCCTACCACAAAAGCTGCAGAAGCGGGCAAGCCTGACAGCCAGGCTATCAGTCCGACAATCGCTGTCGTCAGCGCAACCTGAGCGGTGCCTAGCCCCAATATGGTGTGACGCAGCGCATAGATCTGCGGTAGCGAGAAACTCAGACCGATAGTGAAAAGAAGAAATACGATGCCAAACTCGGCAATGACCCGAATGCCTTGTTCTGCGACCACAGGCCCAGCTGTGTGGGAGCCGAGCATGACACCGACCAACAGGTAGGCCAGGCTCGGTGGGATACGCATGCGCTGAAACACCAGAACCACAAATACCGTGCCGCCTAACAACAAGAGGGTTTGAATCAAGGTCTGCTCAAGCATACCGCCATTTCCTCCATTCAGGTCTGTCAGCACATCCCACCCAAGCCTTCCATATTAACAGCAACGGCTATTCTCACACCCCAACCTGGTTGGGTGCGCACATCTCTGCCAGACGGGATTCGTACGATATTGCTACGCAATATCAGTGAGACCTATCGTGTCGGAGATTGGGAAATCGCCCCCAGCTCATAACCCAGCAGTTTTTCTAAATTCCAGCCTGCCCCGAAAGGCAGATTTTCTTATGCTAATCAGCAATTTAAAACATCGAATAAAGAACGGACTGATCCCTTGGCTTTTCTAAAAAATCATTCCGCCAGGCATCACAGCATGGACATATGGATGTGGCACGCTGGCGACGATATCGGTATCCACCACCTCGTCTAGCAAGCCGATCTGAGACCTTGAATTGTTCACTGCGCTTGCCGAAAGCGTGGCGCTTGAGCAGTGCCAGTTCATAGGCCAGCTTCTGGTTGAGCTCGGTGTGGCGTAGCGTTCTTGGCTCTGTGCCAGCGCCGATCCATGGCCGGCAACTGACTCTGGCGCTTGGCCTTGCGGATCCAAGTCTGGACAAGGGTTAGTGTTCAGCCCGTGCTGCAGCGCGACCTGGACAATCGAAACATCGCCCTACAGCAAGCTGTCACGATCTTGGCCTTGAACTCGGTGAGGCTTCAGCGGAAGGCGCGTTCACCGGACGCATACGATAGAAGCCCTGCAAGACCGAATCCAGCGGGGTGATGCGACTCGTTATTTCAGCATGCCACCCCTGAACGTCATCTTTGCAGAGCGGTCCGTCAGATCATTGAAGAAGGCTGGCCACCTGAACATGACGATGCGCATCAACGAGGTGAGCTTGCTGCTGCAGCTGCCGACGACGCCATGGCGGCATGCAGGTTGTGATGCGCTTTCATCGGAGCTTGGTTTCAAACAATGTTGTTTTTCTTGCTCTCTTCTTCTTTATCTTCTTCGCGCTGAGCCGACGAGGGGGACGAAACGGTCTGGCGGACCTCTGTCGAGCCGCCATTGAGACGATTGTCGATGTAGTTTAGAGCTGCTAGCTGGGCGAAGAGGACAGCAAAGCAGATCAGGAGGCTCTTAAACATGACCGTTCCAAATGCTGGTGAGGGGAGGCACCGATCATAAGGCACTTCTGGTCCCAAGGAAACGAATGATCCTAGTTATCCACGTCTCCTGAGTCTGGTCGGTGCGAGCTAGGCTACCGTAGCCTAGCGTTGCCAGTTTTACAAGATCTGGCACTTCCACGGGTATAGTAACGATCCGCTTCAGCACATCCTGATTGATCCTGCCGCTGGACAGTCCCCGGCGAGTAACACGGTAAGTATCCATGCCGGTGCAACCAACCACAGAGGGTGATGTACCGCCAAACGAAGCAGCCTCTCTGCGCCATGGTGGCTAGGTGCCCATCGTCTATCAAGGTGACCAATCTGCCTGCCCAGCTAAAAGCCTTGCCATATCAGTAAAACCTCACCCCAACGCTGATGACCTTGTCGCCCTGAACTTCGTTGACTACCCAGTGAATGCCATGCCAGCTCACATCATCTCCAACCACTGGGTGACCGCCAACCCGCTGGGTGATGAACTCTCCCAAGGTCGTTGCTCCTTCCCCCGGAGTTATGGCAAGTCCATAGGCCTTGGCGATATCGGCCATCGTGGCGTCGGCATCAATTGTGAAGGGACCGAAGAACTCCTGTGCCTTCTTGAGGCGCTCCTCGCCGCTGAAGAGCTTGTTCAAGGCGGGAAGATCATGGTTTCTCCCGATAACGCATACGACATCTCCAAGCTGAAGTCGTGTGCTGCCTTTGGGGTGAAGCATGCTGCGCTCGCGGAACAGAGCCGAGATGAGCGCTCCGGATGGGAACCGCAGCATTCGAATGGGCACATCATCCAGCGCCTCGTTCTCGACTCGGTAGACAAACATTTCGTAATCGTCATCGGGCAGGATGCCAAGAAAGCCGCGCTGATTGGGCTCCATCCCGCGGGGTATCTCAACTTTCATCCAGCGCGCCATCAAGGGAATGGTCCCGCCCTGAATCAGCAGTGACATCAGCACAACGGCAAATGCAGCATTGAAGTAGAGCGAGGCGTTCTCTACACCTCCGATCACGGGGAAGATAGCGAGCACGATAGGCACTGCCCCGCGCAAACCCACCCAGGAGATGAATCCGATCTCATGCCAACGGAATTTGAAGAATGGCTTGACGGTGAGAACCACTGCTAGCGGTCGGGCCACGAAGATCAGCGCCAATCCCAGAAGCGAGGCCGGCAGCGCAAACTCCAGTAGATCGGAGGGGTTAACCAATAGCCCCAATACTAGAAACAGACCAATCTGACTCAGCCAGGCCAGACCGTCGTTGACGGGCAGAATAAATGTCAAGTGCTTGCCCGGTTGGTTACCGACCATCAGACCTGTGAGATAGATCGCCAGAAAGCCGCTGCCTCCCAAGGCGCTGGTCACCCCGAACACACAGAAACCAAGAGCAAGGGCCAGCAGTGAATATAGTCCGGGTTCGAGATCGACCCAGCGCATGAAGCGAGCGATCAACCAGCCGCCGCCGATGCCTATCACCAAGCCCAACCCAAACTGCTGCAAGAAGAACACGGCCGTCTCGAGTATTCCTCCGATGTCTCCCACGAGCAGTTCGATTAGCATGATGGTGAGGAAGATAGCCATCGGATCGTTGGTCCCCGATTCGATCTCCAGGGTTGCTCCCACCCGCTCGTTGATGTTGACGCCTCTGCCGCTCAGCATCGAGAACACTGCGGCAGCATCAGTGGAGCCTACAATGGCGCCGATCAGCAGCCCCTCGTACAGATTGAGATCGAAGATCCACATGGCGATAAGACCGGTGATACCACTGGTCAGGAAAACTCCGATGGAGGCCAGGGCAAGGGCCGGTCTGAAGGCGACTCGAAAGGTGGTAAGCCGTGTACGCAGGCCGCCGTCGAGCAGGATCAGTGCCAGGGCCATGTGGCTGATCTGAAAAGCGAGCGGATAGTCGTCAAAGCGGATACCCAGAATTCCCTGTTCTCCCGCTAGCATCCCCAAGCCTAGGAATAGAACCAGCAAGGGGAGACCGAACAGTCTTGAGATCCGGCTGGCCAGGATACTGAGGGCGAGAAGAAACCCGGAAAGCAGAAACAGGGTGTTGATGGAGTCCATATGCTCAGCCTTGAGGACTTAAGTGGATCGGATAAAAACCGTATTGTTTCGTGGCGCCCCGTAACCGCGAGGGGCGCCGGCACCTGCAGACAAAGTTGATGTCATCCTTCGGCCAGCACCTTGGTCGCCTCTTCTCTCCTGTGCTGGATACCTCTCGGCCAGGCAAAGACCAATGCCTTGAGCAGGGTCGCCAGCGGAATCGCAAAAAAGATTCCCCAGAAACCCCAGATCCCACCGAAAAACAGCACTGCCACGATGATTGAGACTGGATGGATATTGTTTGTCTCGGAGAAGAGGATCGGAGCCAGGACGTTGCCATCTAGCGCCTGGATTATGCCATAGGCGATCAGCACGTAGACGAACTCGCTGGTCATGCCGAAGTGGAAGCCTGCCACTGCTGTCACCGGCAGGGTGGCCACCGCCGCCCCTATGTAGGGCACCAGCACCGAGATGCCCACCAAGACCCCCAGTAGCGCCGAATAGGGTAGCCCGAAAAAAGCGAAAGTTAGAAAGGAGACGGCGCTGACGATGAGGATCTCGATGCACTTGCCCCGAACATAGTTGGCGATCTGGTCGTCCATCTCATACCAGATGCGGGTCATGAGGGTACGCTTCTGTGGCAGCAGCGAGAGCATGAAGGAAATCAGCCTCTCGTTATCCTTGAGCAGGAAGAACACCAGTATCGGCACCAGCACCAGGTAGATGATCAGTGACATCAAATTGCCCAGCGAGGCCAGGGACAGGGTGAGGGCGCGTTGTCCGAGCTGCGTTATCTCGCGGCTGACCATGCCAATCCCGCTCTGAATCTGGTCGGGAGTGATCAAGTTCGGGTAGCGCTCCTGCAAGCCATCAAGCAGTTGTTGGCCACTGGCAAACATGCGTGGCGCTTCATGCATCAACCCTATAAGCTGGGTCCAGATCAGCGGCATCAGGATAAAGGCCAGCGCCAGCAGCATGCCGGCAAAGCCCAGAAACACCAGTGTCACTGCTAACAGGTGTGGCACGTGACACCTCTCCAGCCAATTTACTGCTCCCTGTAGCAGGAAGGCGATCACCAGCGCGATCAGGAAGGGCGCCAACATACGCCCAAACAGGATCACTGCAGCGAAGCCTAGCACCAGCACCACCAGCAGGATCACCGCCTCCTCGTCGGAGAAGTAGTGATCGACCCAGTTCTTAAAGATAGCCTGCAAGGTCATGGCGTATCCTCCCCGCCCTCGTGGATCCAGTCGTGGGAGATATCGCCACACTCCTCTCGGGCGAGTATTTCATACGGGTTCTGGGCACTGGAGGCCTTGAAGCCCTGCCAGGCACCCACATGGATGGCCAACACCTTGGGCCGCGGCAGCGGGCAGGGAAAACCGTGGACCTCCGAACGGTTATCAGGTCGTGAAGCCATGTTTTCTTTCCGTATAAGTGGGGCCAAAGGCCAGTGGCGCGTCGGCACGAAAGTCACTTAACTTGAAAGTATTTTACAGATTGAATCACTATCAGGCCATGACGGGTACCGACTACCACACCGCGAGGGGCGGCACCTGATGCTTCGCTTTCTGGTAACCCCGGTGGTTATCGTGGTGGTGTGGCCGATGCCATGCAGACAGAGGATGGTCCATCATGGCTGTGGAGCTGTTGCCAGTGGCAACGGCGTCATCCTATCCATGGAAACCCTAACACTCTGAATTTTCATTTTCAGGGGGACCTGTCTTGCGGCTGAGGTATGACTGTCCGGATGCACTACTGACAATTCAGGTGTTACTCATGGCAAGACCGCCCCCTTACCCCCTGTCACCTTCACGTGCTAGCGTGATTTTGTCTGGTCGCAAAGTCGCGCTGGCGTTTTCCGCTGCAGCCGCAATCGGCATCACTAGCGCTGTCCAGGCTCAGTCCGCCGACGATGCACTCTATTATCAGATCGGCGGGGCGTCCCCATTCAGCGTGTCTGCCGCCGCGGCTACAATCCGTTCACCCAGGGCATCGGCTTATCTAAGCTTTGACTGAAAGAAGGAATAAAAGCACCTTTCAAAACCGGTCTTATTGCTATCAGTAACTCAGTGCGGCTTAAGAATATGTCACGCTGTTTGGTATCGTTTCTCGATTACTACGCGGGCCATAATCTCGCCCCAGGGTCAAACAGCTTTTTTGCTAGGGACCTCGAGATCACCAAATTTATCCATGGAGCAAGCCGGGTTTTGAGGTCGTTGCATCATGCGGCATCGTCAATAGCATCGTCTCGGCGAGGCGTTCCAAGACAGGAAGATCCTCGGTGGGAACCCGCTTCATAACTGCCTCGATTGCGTTCTGGTGGCGCTAAAGTAATGCTGTGCGCTCAGCCTTGCTTTCTGCGGTTAGGTGTAATTACCGAAGACACTTAGCATTAACGCTAATGTTTCAAAGAACTAATGTCTAGTTACTCACTAAAACACTATCCGCTTCGCTAAACGAACAGACAGAGACACAACAGTTAGCTGGGAAAAAGCGAATATGATTTCACTAATAAAATGACCATCATAGACCTTATCAGAATGAATCGAACCGCTAATAGCCCCAATAGCCACGGCCAAACCAGCCACTACAATACCATACGACACCCCTCGGCGCCATGAGATAAAAAAAACAGGGATTGCGTAAAGCAGCATAAATGTAGAAGGCTCGTTGAGCGAACGATTGAAAATCAGTACCGCTGCAAGCCAAACAATGCAAAACAAGACGTCCTGTGCAACATTTTTTTTCATGCTTAAAAGCGAACACCTGAGCCAGAAAAACAGAAATTAAAAATCTCCTAGCGAGACGACTATCGGTCATCCTCGTAGATACTGATTGGCTTAGAGCGAATGTCTTTAACTAATGTGGAGTTTTTAACGTAGCACCAAGCCCTTTGCGAGGTACCATCTGGAAGCACCACTTCTACCCTTCTTCTTTGATTACCATCAGGTTCATTTACTTTTTCTAAAAAATCCAGATTGTCGATAAGCACGTCATCGACCCAGTACAGCTCCCCCATCACTTTTTTTCCATGCCCTTTAGCGTCGATCATAACTGGCTCGTAACGCTCACTGCATAAAACTAGCGGGTGTGGCTCAGCTGTCTTAACATTGGCGATGAACTGACTAAGGCCTAGATATCGCTCATGGTGAGCGAATCCTCGCTTGAGTGTTCCGTAAACAAAAAGTAGGTGATCCATAGCTACACTCCACGGCATTCTTTGGTTGTATAACCTTATCTACAACGCCACCCATTAAATAAGTTATATTGTATTAATGACTAGTTTCATAACAGCCGGGGAGCGTTGCCCCGGCCATAGTCAGCTATTACTCCATCGAGCCCTGATTTGCCCCTGCCTCCTTTGGCTGGGGCAGCGAGGGCAGCGACTTGTCGAGCAGCTCGACGCTCTGGCGATAGTAGAGCTGGCTCTTGTTGTGCTCGCCCAGGTTGGCGTAGAGCCGCGCCAGCTCGGCG
>NZ_JASSVS010000030.1 GCF_030250645.1 Marinobacter azerbaijanicus | reverse complement strand
ATCCCCACGCTCCAAAGGGCTGACACTGGCATGCACCATAGCCGCTGCGTTCTTCGCGCTACTGGGGGCCTTGAGCGCTGCCGGACACACTCCAATGCAGCTCCTGGCGGCATACGCGCTGCTGAACATGATCACCTTTGCCATGTACGGCATCGACAAAGCCGCAGCAGGGAAGGGTCGAAGGCGCACACCAGAAGCCACGCTGCTCTTCGCAGGTTTGATCGGTGGCTGGCCCGGCGCGCTGGTAGCGCAGCGACTATTTCGGCACAAAACCAGGAAGCAGCCGTTTCAGGCGATATTTTGGTGTGGTGGTGGTGATGAATTGTGGGGTAGTTGGGTGGGTTTTTTATACGGGGGTGGCTAAGAGCGTTTGAGCTGGTTTGGGGAGAGCTTAAATGGCTTGGTGCGATGCGCTTGGTTGCCTGTTTTTTTATTAATTTTTCCGCATACAGTATATTGGTTCCGGCAAAACGAGCAAGCGCGCGAATTCTGCATAGGTGGCCGAGCTATACTTAGGTCAAAGTAAAAACAACGACTTGGAAGAAAAGGCGCGCGCCAGATAATATTGTTGAACGCGCAGGCTGTTCATTCAATATCAGGACGCGCAGTCCAATCACTGTTAGGCATTCATGGATGGAGAAGTCATTGAACACAAAGCAAATAAATTACTCAGCTGCTTACTCCTTTGCTGATAGCGCAGTATCTGCTGTGCGAAACCCGTCAGATATCGGCCCTGATGAAGTAATTGCTGATTTTTTTGGATTTAGGAGCCCGGAGTTTTTTGAGCAAATAGAGAAACCGCAAAAATACACTTTGCTTCATACCTTTATTCACAGTGTTAACGGTTTTGGGATACAGCACTACCTTGGCAAGGTTGATGGGGAAATAATAATTAGTGATTATGGATGGTTACTTGATGGGGCTGGCATTCCACGTCCAGTATGGTTCACTGCGCAAGAAGTAGAGGATCATATCGATGAGTTGAGAGATATATTGGAGGCTGCTACGACGACAATTACTGATGCTGCTTTTCAATTACTCTTTGCGGATAGAACTTTTCTATTTGAGTTTGGCAAATTCATACAGCCGTTTATTTGTCAACTTCAACCCGGCGAGCATCCATGCATCGCTAGCCCGGGGGTTGTGAAGAGGTCATACTTCCCTGTTTGGTTAAAAAATGCTGTATTTCATCGAGATAAAGGGAGGTGCCAATTGTGTGGCTGTGATCTTACCAATATCTTGGTGCCAACAGAGACGAGACATATAGATCATATGGTTCCATTAATGGCATCAGGAACAAATGACCCAACAAATTTTCAACTCACATGTGAGTCATGCAATACATCCAAAGGAGCACGAGTCCATGCCACCAGTCACCTTACCTATCCATATTGGTAGCCTAACAAGCGGCAGCACGGTGACCGCTTCTCCGCCGCTTCGCGGCTACAAATCGGCACGTGTGCCGGGCGTTGGGCGGAATGCTCTTCTGCTTAGAAAAATCAGCTTAAGATGACGATATGAGTCAAGACTTCGACTACCTCACGGAACTGACGGAAGATTTTTTCCGCCAACGGCGCGTGGGACGATCACTGAGAATAATTGAAGAAAGTGAAATCACCGGATGGGAAGTGTGGTTTCAGGTGGAGTTCGCCCACTTTCTTAGCCAGCACTTAACGGAACCAGAGTGGTGGCGGGAATGGTCATTAGACTATGACCGCCGCATGGAAAAGGGGCGCACTTTCTGCCGCCCTGACTTTATCATTCGTAAGAAAGGTTGGCGACAAGAATCGTACGCAGCCTTGAGATAAAGCAGCATCCAGACGCCGGAATCTGCTTCTCCAATATGATGAAGGACATCCAAAAAATTTCGAAGATCAAGGCATCCTCACTTGATATCCGAAGTTTCTGGGTGCTCGGTATCCACAGAAGACGGCCGAAGGGAGAGTTACGAGAACTCATCATGTCGCGTTTCGAAGCAGCGGGCATGAACCCACCAGAGGGGAATATGGTTGTGCGTTACATTCCCGGAAGTAATTACGCGTACTCTATGTTTTAGTAAGCGCCCAACAAGTCGTTCGAGCGGACGCGCTGGCGCGCGCCACTCAAATTTGACGTTAACTGCCCAGTGCCCCAACCACATAAGGAACTCCGATGAATAGTGATCAAGAATTAGCCCATAGAATAAAAATCAAGTTTGGCACCGCCCCAACCGAACCTACTTCTTACCAACTAGATAAAATAAAGCAGGACATACAGGCTCTCGTAGCGCAAGGCCTTACTCCATCCGAGAAAGATTGGGCAGATATTGTAAAAAAATATTGCCCTGACGCTGGAAGTTACCTTTACAAAGGTGCAGATACCTCTGACCTAATTACCCTGATGCAATTAGCAACTAAAAAATAGGACGTTCGTTATGAGCACGGAAAACCTGAAGAAAGAACTTGAAGCAGCACTATTGATTACTGATTGGTCCCCCACTGAACGTGATCTTCGTGAGATTGCAATAAGAATTAAAGGGCTGAGAGGTACAGTATCAAAAATAGATATTGAGAAAATAGTCCATGATGTAGTTGGTTCATATGAAAGCATGGCCATGGAAGGAGTCGACAATACCGACCTGACCACCTTGCTTCTCATGGCAACGAAAACGACTAATTAATGATGACTAATGAGCAAGCTGTTCTTCAAGCTGAGGCAGAAATTGAAAAACTGAAGCAAGCCTACATGGATCATCTTAACCCTGTTGTTATTGAAATCCATGAAAATGGAGTAGATCCATCCCTCCAAGACTTATTGACATGCCAGAAACTGGGTGCAAGATTCTTCAATTTCGTCGAAAACTTTGTTGGCAATAGCGGGTTATTAGGTGCTCATGCAAATGGGAAATGGGTTACCGGTTTTGCTGAATCCTGTCACAGCATCTTAAGTGCCTTTGTAGTTCATGTGAATTTTCTTAGAAGTCACTCTGACACGCTTAAAGGCGCTTTAGAGAGTCCTAATGTCGGGGCTTATGCGAACATGCAAAGAATGACAAAAGAGTACCTTCCAAAAGATCAGTGGCAGCAATTAGAGGCGCTCTACAAAGAAAATAGTCTTCCAACAGCAGGATTTGAATACGCAGGAGCACAAGATTTGAATACAACACCTAAATGGCAGCTAATAACAGGTCTGTCTGTTGGCTTGCTATTTGCCTTAATAGTACTCGTTTTAGCTATATTTATTCCAAATCCTACTTCTACGCAATTTTTTATCTTCCGAGGAGTGTTTGCCATTTCTCTTGCTGCAATTGCGGCGATTATTCCTGGACTGCTTAATGTAGAGTCAAGGTTTCAAAAGTTTTCCATAAAAGCAACCGGTGCAATAGCTGTGTTTGTCATTGTCTGGCTGTTGAACCCTCCTGCATTGGTTGGCAGTTAACAAGGTGCTGCACGCGGAAAAATTACTCGCTGCGCTCTTAATTTTCCGGTGAGCACGGCGTTAGAGGTCGAGCCGCCCACAAGATTAGGAATATTAATGAGTAGTGACGTTATAACATGGATAGGAACGATACTTACCGCAATAGGGACTGCGGTAACTCTGTGGCAGGCTGGAAAGGTTAAACGCTATAAAGATCAGGTTGCGTTTGACCTTAGAAAGATATCGATTTCAGAAGCTGGAGAGATCTTGAGAAGGGGGCAAGAGGACTGTCGAAAACTTCTCAAGTCGGGTGGTCGAGGTCAAAGTATTACCAATATATGTGATTCTGTACAAGAACGCATAGATCAAGCGATGAACAGGTTTAATCAGAAATCGCAAGATGTGGATATTAAAGAAAAATTAAATTCAGCTAATGCGCTACTTCACGAAGTGAGGCAGGATAATAATACGACCCAAAACAGTAGCAATCTCCATGTTGTCTTCCAAGAGGCAATTCAACTGTGCAATGAGCGCCTAATGGAAATCAATTAAACGGAGTCAAGATATGGAAGAGTTACAGTCACAAATTAATAAACTTAAATATCAAATGGGCCTAGTTGGTGAATCGCTCGATTCTCGTGAGCATCCTATTGCCACGCTTGTAATAGCTATGGATTGGGACGAGAGCGATCTTGATAGAGCGCACGATATATTCGAGAAGTTCGAAGGCATAATCGAGTCTGGCGAGAAGCCTAATTGGTCTGAGTTTGAGCATGACTTTCTACAACAGTTCAGTATCGGGTATCAGACTCTTAAAATGGTAGTACTTGCTTTCCATCGAAATTTCCAATGGACGCATGTTTGCGAGGTTTACGCAAAAGCAAAAGAATGCATGGAGTTTCATGAAATTACGAGGCCAAAAAACTTCTAACAAGCGAATGTTGGCGGACTGGTTTTCCGCTGCGCTCCAAACCAGCCGCAAATGCGGGCGTTACAAGTCGTAGCCCGAGTTCACATTTATAGAAGGAAATAGTATGGGAGAGCTTTCTAAGAAAATAGGCGAACACGGCGAAAGAGTTGTGCTCGAATTCTTAAAAATGATTGGGTGGGCTGCGCCTGGTGATGGTGAAACTTTGCAGTGCAACAAACCGGATAAGCATGCGAAGAAGGAAGGATCGCCTCGAACCACGCATGGCATTGATCTATTCTTCCCACATAAGAGCCAGCTGGAAGACTTTACGATTTCTAACGCAATCATTTCAGTAAAATACACATCTAAACCTTACCCCAGTCCGCCGAACAACAAATTTAAGGAGCACATTACAGACCTGTCTCAGACAATCGAGTGTTTTGCAAGATCAGAGCTGCGGGACCAATCAAACCGAGAATACGAAGGTTTAGGAATAAGAAGGTCGAATGATACAGGTGTTCTATTCTGGTTTAGCGGCAATCGTGATTCCGAGCAAGATGTGGTTGGAAAGGTCGCCGGCGTTATACTAGACAAGGAGCTTGATTTTAGCAGCATTCAGGTAATCGACAATGCTAGAGCAGCTTTTATATACAACTCAATTATAACTGCGCGCCGTATTTACGATACATGCGAGCTTAATTTTCATTATGCGTTTAACTCGTCAAACTATACAGACCAAGGCATAGAGAAGTATGGGAAAATTCTGCCGCTGGAGTATATTACATCTCCCATAATTCCCATGAGGTTAATCGATAAGTCAAACAATAAACAAAAATTTTGCATTTCCACCATAGAGAACTTTAGTGAGGATGCAATGAAACGATTGTTGAATTTTGCAAGCGATATTTCTCAAGATTTTTCGCAAGAGTTTATATTTATATTTACTCAGTACGATGAACTGGAAGACAAGTCAATAGTGAACAAGTGTATTAGAAGTCTAGGCGAAAGATCCTCGCTTTTTGACGTCAAAGTCCACTGTTCTAATGGCGATTTCAGGGGGCTTATAAATGAACAATAAAAGATTTCTTCTACCTTATGGTGATCCTTTAAGAGAGTTCCTAAGTCAGCCGGGAATTACCAAGGCCGATATTAAGTCAATTTTGAGACGAAGGGGTGTTTTTTTCTCTGATGATGAGAAGGTTAATACAGTTCCGATCCTGATAAAAACCGGAATCTCCCCTTTTGAGCTTGAAGAGTTGATTGATAAAGTTAAAGGAAAAGAGGACAACCCAAAGATTCACACGCAGAGTATACCATGGGCTGGCGGCGACAAGCCTTTACTTGATGCGATCCCGGCAGAACTGAATATACAAGATCTAATTGATCAGCCTTTTTCTAACTACAAAGTATTGGGTGCGCCTAATTTTAAAGCGGTAGGTGGAAATCAAGACCATGTCGAAATGGAGTTCAAAGTTGAGCGGTATGATTTGACAAAAAGTTGGGATAAAAATACCTCTCAATTTTCAGGAAAAGTCACACTCAGGAAGGGCGACGATAACTTAGATGTAAGCATGAGTTTAAATCACACATCTCAAGAGACTAAGCTTGTTGCGGATAAGGTTTCTCGAAAAATTGTCCAGAATATGAAAAACGAGGGGTTTGTAAGCAGCGAGGCAGACGTCCGGCGTATTAGATTTAATGACTTCAGCAACTCTAACCGTGTGGCATTTCTACAGGATTTATCTCAGAAACAATTGAAGGAGGCTTTGTACTTTAAAGACACCAAAGATATAGGCTTTAGGCCAGATAAAAAGATGGAATTGCCTAGTGACATATCCTGGATGGAAGACAAAATAAAAAACCTGATTCTTCAGGGAAACGATATCCATACAACATTTTTCGTGAAAGACAGAAATTATCATAAGTTCTTGGAAGTATATCGGGTCGAGGCAGAATACTCTTTTTCTCAAGAAGAGTGCTCTGGCGATTGTAGAATCGTATTTGAATTCAGCGAATTCATTAGTCGTGAAAAAAACGACGCCGAATTACTTATTCGAGTCGCTAACATAAGCTTTAGCGATAAAATCTCCTCAGTTTCAACAAACAAAGTTAAAGAATCTCTCTTGTCACAACTGGAGGCAGCAAAATTGAAATTGCATGAGCAGTATCGTGAACCAAGTTTGTAACAAGCGCATGTTGTCGGACTGGTTTTCCGCTGCGCTACAAACCAGCCGCAAATGCGGGCGTTAGCGATAAGGAGAAATCGTGCTCTGTTTTTCTTATGGATCAAATATGTCGCTTGCTCGGCTCCGACAACGAGTCCCATCAGCTCAGTTTGTTGCTGTAGCAACATTGAGTGGTCACCGGCTTCGCTTTCACAAGATAAGTACAGACGGTTCAGGTAAATGCGATGCTGAAGCCGCTAAAGACCCGAGTGATCTGGTGTATGGTGTGGTAATTGAGCTAGCGGCGAGCGAAAAGCCAGCTCTTGATAAAAAAGAAGGTCTGGGGCGTGGCTACGATGAAAAGGAAGTAGAGGTTGTTTCAGTGGACGGTGAAACAATGCGCCCCACTATGTACTTTGCAACGAATATCGATGGCACCAGGACCATACCATTGGTATAAAAAGCATGTGCTCATCGGGGCGAAGGAAAATCACCTTCCTAAAGAATATATCGAATCTATTGAAATTGTTGAGTCGGTTGCCGACCCAAATGCTGAAAGGAGTGCACGGGAACTGGCAATCTATCGCTAACCAGTCGGTCAACCGGACCGCATTTCCGCTGTTGCTTCAATGCGCCGGGTTACCTCAGCATTATATTTTTTTGAGCCATCTATGAAGTTGAAAGAAGCGGCAGAGATAATAAAACGAGACGCAACTAATGCGTGGATTAGACGAGTTAATTGGCGTTTCATGGATCAGCGAATTCAAACTGAATTTGAGAGTGTCGCATCTGATAAAGATAGCTTGAACCTACTGGGCGGACTCTATATCAGCAGGGCAAAAGACAATGACCCCATACGGAAATCTAACCTGATAATCTCTCAACATATTAATTCTACTCATATCTTTACTGGACACAGATTGCTGGGGATAAGCGTGATCGATCCAGAAACTAAAGCGTTGAAAATTGCTTCTGAGCGAAATGCTCAGCTATGGTACTCTCAAGGGCCATCTGGCGATGTTCTTGTGTTCGTGGGTCCTTATCAGTCAGATGCAGGAAAAATTGAAGAAAATGAAATAATCATTGGGAAGTATCATAATCCATCTCAAATAACAGCTCAGCGCATAAGAAAACACTTTTCGATTTTCCTGAAGTATTGTAGTTGCACCGCGCAGCATTCCGCCTCAAGTCTGAGTAACTACTTATATAGGAAGTATCTGGTTTTCAATGACTTTAGGTATAAGTCTACATACAGGCAAAAGCTTATAGTATTTGCCGAGCGTATACTTATTTTGGCCCTTGGTGGGGCGGCGGTATGGGCCTCACTTTATGTCGGTGGGAAAATATAACAATCGGCTGCACAGCGACCGATTTTCCGCCGCTTTGCGGCTCCAAACCGGCGCGTGAGCCGGGCGTTAAACCTATTAGGGAGGTTGCGATGAGACTTGTAAGGCACGGTAATGCACTGGAGGAGCTTATTGTCAAGCTGACGGCGGCGCACGAAAAAATTGATTTTGCTGTCGCTTGGGCTAGTTCAGGAACCGCTGCTTTTACAGAAATTTCAAATCGTCGTAAAAAGATTAACAAAGCTGTAATTGGCACCCACTTCTATCAGACCCATCCAGACGTGTTGGATGATTTTGTGGGGGATAAGCGCACGCGTTTTGTCCTACAGCCGCAAGGAGTCTTTCACCCTAAGCTTTACGTCTTTACATCGGGCGGTGAGTGGGAAATTCTCATTGGTAGCGCGAATCTTACAAGAGGTGCTTTCGATAAAAACTCCGAAGTGATGTTGCATTTCACCAACCAGGATGCCCCCGATTCTATCCTGCAGGAATCACAAGATATAATCTCTGGTTACTGGGCAGACGGTGATGAAGTCTCAAAGCAGATAGCTGATACCTATCGAAATTTGTGGAAGGCACAGCAACCATCACTTCGTCGAGTTTCCAGCAATTATGGCGAAAGTGGAAAATTTAAGGCTCCTATCCATACGTCAATTATGTCCATGTCATGGGACGATTTCTTTCGTGCCGTTAAAAAAGACCTATATCACGGTTTCAGCGAGAGATGTGACCTGCTTGATCAAGTTCAGAGAGAGTTTAGAGATTCGCCAAACTATTCCGAGATGTCATTGGGAGTGCGTAAAACGATTGCAGGACTCCCGAATGACTATAACGATCATTGGGCGTGGTTCGGCAGCATGAAGGGGGCAGGTTACTTCCATCAAGCCATTAACAATAATGATCCACATATATCTGCTGCCTTGGATGAGATACCCTTAGAAGGTGGTATCACTGAGCAGCACTATCGCTCTTATATCGAGGAGTTCGTGAAGGCATTCCCACATGGGCGTGACGGCGTGGCGGTGGCAAGCCGTCTGCTGGCTCTGAAAAGGCCGGACCATTTTGTCTGTCTTGATGGAAAAAACCGATCGCAGCTATGCAAGGATTTTGGCGTCAAGAAAACTGACATGAACTACGACCGCTATTGGGACGAAGTAATTTGTCCGATTATGGATTCGGTCTGGTGGAACGCGCCAGTTCCAACCAGCAAGAGCCAACTGAAAGTATGGGCTGGCAGAGCGGCGATGCTGGACGCGTTGTTCTACCAACCATGAGGTATAAAAAATCGCTGCAAGTGACGTTTGACCCGCCGCGCACTTTTGCTGCCGCAAAAGAACGCGTGGCCCCAAACGCACCTGAGCTCAGGCATTAGCGAACCATCCCCACTCATGCTCCGCCTACGCGGCCAAGGAACCCACCATTGATCATCCCCACGACGGGCGCTTGCGGCTGGATCGTGAGCGCTTGAAGCAGCATCGCAAGCGGCTGGGCCTGAGTCAGGAGGCGCTGGCCGAGTACTGTTTTGACCGGCGTTTGTGCGTCTCCATTGCTT
>NZ_JASSVS010000002.1 GCF_030250645.1 Marinobacter azerbaijanicus | reverse complement strand
GAGGCGTTGAGCTAACCGATACTAATTGCTCGTGAGGCTTGACTATATAACACCCAAGACAATTGCGGATGACGCAAAGCACCATCGAAATCGAATATCACAGTCGAAAGACAGTTCCATCTCGTCCACCCAGTGATCAACCGTTTTGCCTGACGACCATAGCGGTCTGGAACCACCTGATCCCATCCCGAACTCAGCAGTGAAACAGACCAGCGCCGATGGTAGTGTGGCTTCTGCCCATGTGAGAGTAGGTCATCGTCAGGCTCTTAATACCGAAAACCCCGACAGCACAAGCTGCCGGGGTTTTTTATTGCGTGAAAGAAAATCGGCTGGTCAGTGATATACTGCCTGAAAACACCCGTTTAATTGCTTCCCTGGAGATCGTTATGTCCGCGAAAGACCATCTCGTTATCTTTGATACTACTTTGCGCGATGGCGAACAGAGCCCTGGCGCCACCATGACGAAAGCGGAGAAGCTACGTATAGCGAAGGTGCTGGAGAAGCTGCGTGTAGACGTAATCGAGGCGGGTTTTGCAATTGCCAGCCAGGGTGATTTTGAAGCGGTGAAAGGTATAGCCGAGTCCATTAAGGACTCGACGATTTGCAGTCTTGCCCGTGCCCTGGACAAGGATATTGACCGCGCAGCCGAAGCTGTCAGGCCAGCCGAGCGGGCTCGGATACATACCTTTATTGCCACCTCTCCCATTCATATGAAACACAAGCTGCAGATGCAGCCTGACGAGGTTGTGGAGCAGGCGGTCAGGTCTGTGAAGCGGGCCCGCAGCCATGTCGATGATGTCGAGTTCTCCTGTGAAGACGCTGGCCGTTCAGAGCTGGACTTCCTGTGTCGCATTATTGAGGCAGCGATTAATGCCGGAGCAACCACTATCAATATCCCTGACACGGTGGGGTATGCGATTCCTGAGCAATTTGGAGAGACTATCCGTCAGTTGCTCAACCGCATTCCCAATGCGGATAAGGCAGTCTTTTCCGTACATTGCCACAACGACCTGGGCCTTGCGGTTGCAAATTCACTGGCTGCGGTAAGCAGCGGTGCCCGTCAGGTGGAATGCACTATCAACGGGCTCGGTGAGAGGGCCGGTAACGCTTCCCTGGAAGAGTTGGTAATGGCAGTCAGAACCCGGCAGGATCTTTATACCATTGATACCCGCATTGATACGAAGCACATTGTTCCGGCATCCCGGCTGGTATCCACCATTACAGGATTTCCGGTTCAACCCAATAAGGCAATCGTCGGCGCCAATGCCTTTGCTCACGAGTCGGGTATTCATCAGGATGGCGTCCTCAAACATAGGGAAACCTATGAAATCATGCGTGCCGAGGACGTAGGCTGGCACACCAACAGCCTGGTGCTTGGCAAACACTCTGGCCGTAACGCTTTCCGTTCCCGCTTGCTGGAATTGGGCATTCAGTTTGAAACTGAAACCGAGCTCAATGAGGCATTCACCCGGTTCAAGGCACTGGCGGATCTGAAGCATGAGATTTTTGATGAGGATCTCCAGGCCATTGCCAGCCACACCCGCCAGGAAGAGGACGGTCGGTACGGCCTGGTGACCATGCAGGTTTGCTCTGAAACAGGTGTGGTGCCCCGAGCATCCCTGACGTTGTTGATGGATGGCAAGGAGCACAAGGTTGAGGCTGAGGGCAGCGGCCCTGTAGATGCAACTTTCAAGGCTATTGAATCCCTGGTGGACTCGGGCTGTAATCTCCAGCTCTATTCCGTAAACAACATTACCAGTGGAACTGACGCCCAGGGTGAAGTCACTGTGCGCCTGGAGAGAGGCGGCCGCATTGTAAACGGAGTGGGGGCAGACACCGATATAATCATCGCCTCTGCCAAGGCTTACATTGAGGCTCTCAACCTGATCAGCAGCGGCGGTGTCCGGCAGCACCCCCAGGGAGCTGACGTCTGAGCACCGGAATTGGCAACGGATCAGTATTATGATGATGTCAGAGGCAGAGCGTCAGTATTATCTGGGGAAGGCTGGTATCAATCTATGGTACGCGCGTGCCCCCTTGCCGGGGGCCGCGCCGAGCCCTGAATTCACATTTCCGGTGGAAGAGAGTGCCTCTGAGTCGGAATCGGATCCCATCGTAGCTCGCCATCCCCGGCCAGCAAGGTCGCGACCGGCCGGTGATGGTGCTGGTAAACACAGAATTGCGGGCATACAGGCGCTGATGGCTGACAGCGCCGCTGAGGCTCCAGCGGCGCAAAGCGACGTGGAGGCAGTCGGACAACCGACTCCATCCGCCGAGGAGCAGCCCTCTGTGGATCTGCCGGCTGCACAGGAATCAGCCCCTGAGTCTGGCCAACAGGTTCAGGTTGACGCACGCCTGGGCTTCTGGGTCTCGGAGCGTATGGTCCTCGTTAGTGGCATTTCTGATGAGGCCAGTGTGCGATTGCAGGAGGCATTGGCTGAAAACATTCTCGCTGCGTTGGGAGAGTCGGTCGTAGAAGAGTCACGTCATATCCGCTGGCCGGTTTTTGGCAACCCTCGGGTACCAGGCAACAGCGTGGATGACCTTCACAGCGTTCTCCGGTCGGTCAGCAAAGAATTCGGTGCCAGAAAGCTGCTTTTACTGGGGGTGCTTGTGGATGATTTGTTCCCGGATCGCTCCCATTGGCTGGACAGTGCCCTGGGCACCTGCGCGGTCGATTTCCCCCAGAGTCTTGCCGGGTTGGCCGCTGCCCCGGCTCACAAGCGGGAACTCTGGCGGCAACTCAAATCTGCTGTTGGAGTCTGATTTGTGTTCCGGGATATCTACCGCGAGGTCAACGTCGGTGATATGACGATCAGGCCCCTGAGTCAGGATGATCTGCCGGAAGTGCTTGATATTGAGTGCCAGGGCTATTCCTTTCCCTGGAGCGAGTCGGTTTTCCGTGGCTGTTTTCGTCCGGATTATCGTCTCTGGGCCCTGGAGATGTGCGACAGGCTGTCAGGTTATGCCGTGGTCGCCTATATGGCGGGCGAGGCTCATCTTCTGAATCTGTGTGTTGCCGCTTCCCAGAGAAGGTCAGGTGCGGGCCGGCGCCTGCTTCGGCACCTGGTGGCCGAATCCGCGCGTGACGGGATGTCTCAGGTTCTTCTTGAAGTACGCGACAGCAATACCGGTGCAATGAACCTGTATGCCAGTGAGGGCTTCTCCGTCATTGGCCGCAGGCCCGGTTACTACCCCGGGGGACGGGAGCGTGAGGATGCTTTGGTGATGGCATTGTCCTTTGATAGCCGCTGTGATTCACCTGGTCCACCCTAGCACCTGCTGGTTCAGGCATGCATTCGCTTGAATGGGCTATTATCCTTATAATGGCCACCGTTTTTACAGTCTCTCCGATTCAGGTTTTTACCAATTATGACGAGCCTTGCCAGCGAAGTATCCCATCGCCGCACATTTGCGATCATCTCGCATCCGGATGCCGGTAAAACCACGATTACAGAAAAAGTGCTCCTGTTCGGTCATGCCATACAGAAGGCTGGTACGGTAAAGGGAAAAAAATCCGGTCAGCACGCAAAGTCCGACTGGATGGAGATGGAAAAAGAGCGTGGAATCTCCGTCACCACCTCAGTAATGCAGTTTCCCTATGGTGGCCGGCTGGTCAATCTTCTGGACACACCGGGCCACGAGGACTTTTCCGAGGATACTTACCGGACGTTGACCGCCGTCGACTCCTGCCTGATGGTGATCGACAGCGCAAAAGGTGTCGAGGAACGGACCATCAAGCTGATGGAAGTCACCCGATTGCGGGATACGCCAATCCTTACCTTCATGAACAAACTTGACCGCGAAACCCGTGACCCCGTGGAGTTAATGGACGAGGTCGAGGATGTTCTCAAAATTGCCTGTGCGCCGATCACCTGGCCCATAGGCATGGGTAAGAACTTCAAAGGCGTCTATCACCTCGCCCGGGACGAAGTAATTCTCTACCAGTCCGGGCAAGGGCACATGATTCAGGAAACGCGTGTAATCAGCGGTATCGATAATCCGGAACTGGATGCGGTTCTGGGTGCTTATGCCAAGGATCTGAGGGATGAGATCGAGCTGGTCAAAGGGGCATCCCATGAATTCGACCTGGACGCGTTCCTGGCAGGTGAGCTGACGCCGGTGTTTTTCGGTACGGCTCTGGGGAATTTCGGGGTGGACCATATGCTTGACGGGCTGGTGGAATGGGCCCCGCCACCGCAGCCGCGGGAAACCGACCTGCGCCTGGTTGAGCCGGCAGAAGACATGTTTTCCGGTTTTGTATTCAAGATCCAGGCGAATATGGATCCACAACATCGTGACCGGGTAGCCTTTCTGAGGATTGTTTCAGGGCGATACAGTCAGGGCATGAAGGCCCGCCACGTCCGCATCGGTAAAGAGGTCCGTTTTTCCGATGCACTAACCTTCATGGCGGGAGACCGGGAGCATGCTGATGAAGCCTTTGCAGGTGACATTATTGGCCTGCACAATCATGGCACAATCCAGTTGGGGGATACCTTCACCTCTGGCGAGGATATGAAGTTTACCGGTATCCCCAACTTTGCGCCGGAGCTGTTCCGCCGGATCCGCCTGAAAGACCCTTTGAAGTCCAAGCAGCTGCAAAAAGGCCTGATTCAGCTCGCGGAAGAGGGCGCGGTGCAGGTTTTCCGTCCATTGCGCAATAATGACCTGATTGTAGGTGCGGTTGGTGTGCTTCAGTTCGATGTGGTGGTCAGCCGCCTTAAAAGTGAATACAAGGTTGATGCGGTCTACGAGCCAATCAACGTTGCCACTGCGAGGTGGGTGACAGCATCTGACGAACGTAAGCTGGATGAATTCGAGCGCAAGGCCAATGATTTCCTGGCGCTGGATGGCAGTGATCGTCTTGCTTACATAGCGCCTACCATGGTCAATCTGCAGCTGGCCCAGGAGCGTTACCCGGATATCAGCTTCCACAAAACCCGTGAGCACTAGACGGCTGGAGCGATGAATGAGGCTTATCGACGCACATTGCCACTTCGATTTCCCTGAATTCGACGGGCGTCGGGCGGCTGTGCTTGAAGAGGCTCGTTGCGCCGGCTTGTCGAACCTGGTTATTCCGGGTGTGCGTCGCAGTGACTGGAGTCGGGTAAGCCGCGTTGCCTCGGAGCACGAGGGCCTGTACTACTGTCTCGGTATCCATCCCTGGTATGTCGGCGAACACAGCTCTGACGACCTTAATGCGTTGAGTGACGCACTTGTAAAGCATCCTGGCCGTTGCGTGGCATTGGGCGAGTGTGGTCTTGACCGTTTGCATGGAACACTGGAAGACCAGTACCCCTGGTTTGAAGCGCAGGTCGATATCGCAAGCGAGGCGCACTTTCCGCTGGTAGTGCACTCCGTGAAGACCCACGATGAAGTGTATGAAGTGCTTCGCCGAAAGCAATTTGCGGGCAGGGTACTTGTGCATGGATTTTCGGGTAGTTACCAGCAGGCATCGAAGTTGATCGATCTGGGCTGCTTTATCGGAGTGGGTGGTGTTATAACCCACCCTCGGTCGCGGAAGACGCGTGAGACCATTGCCCGATTGCCGGTCGATGCGCTGGTGCTGGAGACAGACGCGCCGGATATGGCGCCTGAGGGCGTGGCCCCGGGTTGTAACTCGCCGGGTTACCTGCCATTGATCTTCGATGCACTAGCCGAGTTGCGAGATGCCAGCCGTGAAGATCTGGCACGTTCGCTGCTTGGCAATGTGCAGCGCCTCTATGGGTGGAACGAAGTTGGCGCATCCGAGCGTTAACCCCGGGTTTCCCCCGGTTGTGCTTCGGGGTACGTGAATAACGAAACACCCTGTTTCAGGGTTGGCTTTCTTTTTTGGTTCGGCTATACTTCGCGCCCTGGCTTTTCAAGGCGATGCCATCATCTCAGCCCCGAATGATGTCACTGCCGCTTAACATACAGGTAAAAGACCTCCTCCGGATGCCAAGCATTTACCGGTGGTGGTTTTTAACGTTTCTTATATAGCGTTCAAGGCGGAATCAATGAAGACTCTGAGTGCGAAACCAGAAACAGTAACACGTGACTGGTACGTTGTAGACGCAGCCGGCAAGACGCTGGGTCGTCTGTCAACTGAAATCGCCCGTCGTCTGCGGGGCAAGCATAAGCCTGAGTATACCCCTCATGTCGACACTGGTGATTACATCGTGGTTATCAATGCCAGTCAGGTACGGGTTACCGGCAAAAAAGCATCTGACAAGATGTACTACAGTCACACCGGCTTTCCGGGTGGAATCAAGTCCATCAACTTCGAGAAGCTGGTCGACAAGGCTCCTGAGCAAATCATCCAGAAGTCTGTCAAAGGCATGCTTCCCAATGGCCCGCTCGGGCGTGCCATGTTCAAGAAGCTGAAAATTTATGCCGGAGCTGAGCATCCTCATGCAGCCCAGCAGCCCAAAGAACTCGACATTTAACGGAAGGCGGATATGTCTGTAGCACAAAATTACGGTACTGGTCGCCGCAAAACCTCCACGGCTCGGGTCTTTATCAAGCCGGGAAGCGGTAACATCTCTATCAACGGTCGTTCCATTGACCAGTTTTTCGGTCGTGACACTCTGCGCATGATCGTTCGTCAGCCTCTTGTGGTTGCCGACTCCACCGATCGGTTTGATATCAATATCACCGTTAAGGGTGGTGGAAGCAGTGGTCAGGCAGGCGCGATTCGTCATGGTCTGACCCGTGCGTTGATGGATTACGACGAGACTCTTCGTCCCGCTCTGCGTAAAGAGGGTTACGTTACTCGTGATGCTCGTAAAGTTGAGCGTAAGAAAGTCGGTCTGCGCAAGGCGCGTAAGCGTCCTCAGTTCTCCAAGCGTTAAGTTCGCTGGAGCAGATCCGAAGAACCCGGTCCGTTGGCCGGGTTTTTTTGTGGACGGGAAATGAATATCAATTTGATCCGGAACAGGTAATGGGCCGGCGCGAGACCTTTCCGACTTGTAAGGGCAGGGTAATTTCATTACCATTTGAGCGCTTATATTTTTGGGTTGAGAGAAGTCCTTTTCGATGTGCAGGTTCCCTTTAAGCAGGGCTGCATGTCGCCTGATGGGAGATAACCATAATGAGTAATGGCGACGTGAGCCAAGGCAGGCGCCGGTTTCTGATCGGTGCCACGTCTGTGGTGGGTGGTGTCGGCGTCGTCGGTGCGGCCGTGCCTTTCGTAGCATCCTGGAATCCCAGTGCCAAAGCGGAAGCAGCCGGTGCACCGGTAACCGTCAATGTCAGCAAGCTCGAGCCGGGTCAGCAGATGACTGTTGAGTGGCGAGGCAAACCGGTGTGGATTATTCGTCGCACCGAGGAAATGAACGAAAACATCCTCGAACTGAATGATGTGGTCAAGGACCCTCTTTCGGAAGATGCGGCACAGCCAGCGTATATTGAGGGTGAGCTTCGTGCCATCAAGGAAGAATATGCGGTTGTTGTCGGCATCTGTACACACCTAGGCTGTTCGCCCCAGTTCCGGCCTGAAGTGGCCCCCGCTGACCTTGGCGAAGACTGGCTGGGCGGCTTTTACTGCGCGTGTCATGGTTCAAAGTACGACCTTGCCGGTCGTGTCTACCCGAATCAGCCGGCACCACAGAATCTCGAGGTGCCTCCCTACCGCTATGACGACGAGAATACGATCACCGTCGGTCTTGATCCTGAGGGGGCAGCATAATGAATAAGCTAGTGAATTGGGTCGACGAGCGACTTCCGATCGTAGAGGCGTGGAACAAGCACCTTGCAAAGTACTACGCCCCCAAGAACTTCAACGTCTGGTATTTCTTTGGCTCGCTGGCCATGCTGGTGCTGGTCAATCAGCTGATTACCGGTATCTGGCTGACCATGAGCTATAACCCCTCCGGGGAAGGCGCTTTTGCCTCCGTGGAATACATCATGCGTGATGTGGAGTGGGGGTGGTTGCTCCGTTACCTGCATTCCACCGGCGCCTCCGCCTTCTTTGTGGTTGTATACCTCCACATGTTCCGTGGCCTGATGTATGGCTCCTATCAGAAGCCCCGTGAGCTGATCTGGATTTTCGGAATGCTGATCTACCTGGTGCTGATGGCTGAAGCTTTCATGGGCTACCTGCTGCCATGGGGACAGATGTCATACTGGGGGGCGCAGGTAATCGTGAACCTCTTCGGTGCCATTCCCGTGATCGGCGATGACCTGTCACTGTGGATTCGTGGTGATTACCTGATTTCCGGCATTACCCTGAACCGCTTTTTTGCGTTGCACGTTGTTGCATTGCCGATTGTCCTTCTTGGTTTGGTGGTTCTGCATATCCTTGCGCTGCACGAAGTGGGCTCCAATAACCCCGACGGTATTGACATCAAGAAGAACAAGGATGAAAACGGCGTGCCCAAAGACGGCATCCCGTTCCACCCCTATTACACTGTTCACGATCTGATGGGCGTGGCCGTATTCTTCTTTATCTTTTTCATCGTGGTGTTCTTCTTCCCCGAGATGGGTGGTCTGTTCCTTGAAAAGCCGAACTTTGAGCCTGCAAACCCGCTCAAGACGCCGGATCACATAGCGCCGGTGTGGTACTTCACGCCGTTCTACGCGATGCTGCGAGCGGTCACCGTTGATCTCTTCGGTCTGGATGCTAAATTCTGGGGTGTCGTGGTCATGGGTGGCGCCATTGCCATATTGTTTGTCCTGCCCTGGCTGGACAGAAGCCCGGTGCGCTCCATGCGCTACAAGGGGTGGTTGAGCAAGATTGCCCTGGCGATCTTTGCTGTAAGTTTCGTAGTCCTGGGGTATCTCGGTATCGTTCCTGCAACAGCGGGTCGTACAACCGTTGCTCAGATTCTGACAGTGTTCTACTTCCTCTACTTTATTCTCATGCCGTTCTACACGCGCATGGAGAAAACCAAGCCAGTTCCAGAGAGGGTGACAGGATAATGAGAAAGCTGATAGTTGGTCTTTTCATAGTGATCCTGCCGGCTCTCGGGCTGGCAGCCGCACCATCCGTTGAGTTGGATACGATGGAGCCGGACCATACCAACAAGGAATCCCTCCAGCGGGGCGCGGCCCTGTTTACCAACTACTGCATGGGGTGTCACTCCATGGAGTACGCTCGCTATAAGCGGGTATCGGAGGACCTGGGCATTCCCCAGGAGCTGTATGAGGAAAATCTGATCTTCACAGGCGCGAAAATCGGCGAGCTGATGAAGAATTCCATGAGTAAGGATATGGCAGCTGACTGGTTTGGTGCACCGCCGCCCGACCTTACTCTGGAATCCCGTCTCCGTGGCGAGGACTGGATCTATTCTTATCTGCGCGGCTTCTACAAGGACGAAAACCGTCCCCTGGGTGTGAACAACGTGGTCTTCGACAATGTTGGTATGCCTCATGTCATGGCGGATCTGCAAGGCTTGTGCGCTGTTGAGCCGCGAATCGGTGAGGGGGCAAGTGTTGATCCTCTCAGTGGAGACGTCCGTAATGCCGACATTTGTCCCGAATGGGAAACCGAAGGTAGCATGTCGCCAGCGGAATTCGATATCGCAATGTATGACCTGACCAATTTCATGTCTTACATGGGGGACCCGGTAAAGGTTGAGCGAGAAAGGCTTGGTATCTTCGTCCTGATTTTTGTGGCGATCTTCTTTATCTTTGCCTACCTGCTTAATCGCGAGTACTGGAAGGACGTACACTGAGTTTTCAGGTATAATCCTTATCCCTGAGCTCCAGCGGGCAATTGCCGGCCCGCTGGATTTTTGCGTTTTTCAGGGTCAATTCGGTTAGTCAAATCGTGAGGTAGTTCTATGGGCGTTGTGACCAAGCGGTCATCAATGACGTTTTTCTCGGACCCGGCCAGCCATTATAGCCACAGAGTCCGTATTGTTCTGGCAGAAAAGGGTGTAACGGTTGACGTCGTGAATGTCGATCCAGACAACCCTCCCGGGGAGCTGGCCGATCTCAATCCCTACAATGCCCTGCCGACACTGGTAGATCGTGACCTTGTGCTCTACGAGCCCAACATCATGATGGAATACCTGGATGAGCGGTTTCCGCATCCGCCATTGCTTCCGGTGTATCCGGTTGCCCGGGCCAACAGTCGGTTGATGATTCATCGCATTCAGAAAGACTGGTGCGGGCTGGTAGATCAAATTCTCGCACAGCCCAATGCCAAGGCATCGGATGTGGCTCGCAAGGAGCTTCGCGAAAGCCTGCTGGCCACTGCGCCGCTGTTTGGAGAAATGCCATTTTTCCTGTCGGAAGAGTTCACTATTGTGGATTGCTGTATCGCTCCGATTCTGTGGCGTTTGCCGTCACTGGGCATAGAGCTCAATGAAAAGCAGGCAAAACCGCTTCAAAAGTATATGGATAGCATCTTCAGTCGTGAAGGGTTCAAGGCGAGCCTGTCGGACCTGGAAGAAGATATCCGCAGCTGATTTGCAGAGCCTGAAACCGGTTCAGGAGAAATGCAGTGCCTGATAGCAAGATAACCATGACATCGAGCCGCCCGTATCTCGTCAGGGCGTTCAATGAGTGGATTCTCGATAATGACTGCACTCCATACATTGTGGTTGATGCAGGGGTTCAGGGGGTCCAGGTCCCGACTGAGCACGTTGCAAACGGGCAAATAGTGCTCAACATCAGTCCCGGGGCCGTACGTGGCCTGGTGATTGGTAACGGTGCGCTTGAGTTCAGTGCGCGTTTCGGTGGCGTGCCCATGCAGGTGTTCATTCCCCTGCAAGCGGTCATGGCAGTCTATGCCAAGGAAAATGGCGAGGGTATGGTGTTTGGTAGTGAGCCCGGTTCTCCGGATCCCGAGGGTCCTGGAAGCAAGGATGGGGACAGTGCGGGAGATGGTGGGCAGAACGGAGATCGGCCCAGTGGCCGGCCAACGCTGAAGGTTGTGAAATAGCGCTGTTGGATAATGAAAGTCGTGATCGACCCGAAAAGCCAGCTGGTATCACCAGCTGGCTTTTTTCTTATCCGCCAAAGAGTTTTTCGTCGATCAGCCCGCAAAGGGCATTGATAACCAAAAGCATGATCGGGGCAGCTGCAGTTGGAGAGAGATTGTCGAGGGCAATTTCATGGTCTTCGGGGTGTAGTAACGAGGTGATATCGGTCTTTTCCTTGGCGCTGAGCACCACCACGTTCATTTCCCGGTCATGTGCCGCCTGTATGGCCTGAATAAGGTTAGCCTTGTGTCCATCATCAACAAAGACCATTAACAGGTCATCGGCTTTGCCTATGGCCCTCACCTGCCTGGAAAAGGTGTCGTTGAAACGGTTGTCGCGACAGATCGCAGAGTAGGTTGTCGCGTCTGCTCCAAGGTTGATGGCCGGTAGTGCGGGACGATCCTGCTCGAACCGATTCAGCAGTGCTGTGCAGAAGTACTGAGCAAGGATGTTGGCGTTGCCATTGGCGCAGGTGATAATCTTTCCGTCATTGAGCAGGGTGCCGACGAGAGCATCCGAGGCTTTCTCTATGTCGGGGGCTGTCGAGCTTGCAGCATGGGCGGTGTGCTCCATGTGATTCGCAAACCACTGATTTATCTGTTGCTCGGTATCCGTCATAATCAAACCTGAATCGCATTTTTGATCCATTGTATCCGGTATTTGCTGCGTTCGCCCGGTGCGATCGCAACAACGTCGATTCGGCTGAAAGTGTTCCACTGACCATGCCTGTGGAGATAGAACGAGGCAGCCCTGATCAGTCGCTTCTGTTTTGAAGGAGTTATGGACTCTGCCGCGCCAGCAAGGCTGCCGTGCCCACGGAAGCGAACTTCAAAAAACACCAGTGTTCCATTATCAATACCGACAAGGTCAATTTCACCCCCGCGGCTGAATACGTTGCGCTCAAGGATGTCGACCCCGCGGCTAATGAGGTAGCGGGCTGCGACACCTTCTGCATGATTGCCGGTCGATTTTCGGGTTTTCTGGGTGCCATCCATGGCAGATCCCTGCCGTTACTGTTCCGCTTGGGGGAGTTCTGTTGTTTTCTGGGTTTCCATAGTCGAGGGCTTTTCCAGCGGGGGCAGTCGCTCCGGGGTACCGTTACGGAATTGCGCCCACAGCTGTTTCCGATGGATGCTGCCCTCAGGGGTCATGGTCAGCTTTCCTGTCTGCCCTTCAATGGTTGCCCCGTCGACATGCTTTAGCAGGGGAAGGCGTTTGCTGAGGTTCCAGGCGTCTGCCCCCATTGCGAACAGGCGGCCAAGTTGGCCTCTGATATCCGGCATCGCCTCTTTTACAATGCTACGGAACTGATTGTCATCTTTCAGTATCCAGGGCGTGTCGGTGAAAATGACACCGTTCAGATCTCGGTCCCGGGATGGATCCGGGCTGCCCTCATAGACCATGGAGGGTGAGTATACCGGCAGATTGCCGCCAAAATAGAAGGCGAATAACGGCTTGAACTGGCGTGCAATGGTAGGCTCCGCAACCATGACAATGCCGTCTGCATCCTGGCGACGCCGGGGTTCGAATTCCACATTGATACCAGCGGTGCGTTCAACATCGATGGCGCGATCGCGGGAAACGGTGATTCCCAGCAGGTCGGCAGTCACGGCTCTCAGGTTGTCTTCCCGGAAATAGCGTTCGATGTCCAGTGCCACACCGTCGTTCTGTTCCAGGCGCTGGAGCAGGGCAGTCTCAAGCCTGTCGCCCCATTCGCCTGCGGGAATGAGTACCAGGACCTGTTCAATGCCCTCAGCGGTCATCCGATTGGCGATTTGCCGGGCCTCGTCCTCTGCCGACAGGCCGAACTGGTAAAGTCCGGATGGGGGCTCCATGCCTGACGGCAGGTAATTCAGGCCAAGAACAGGAACTGGCAAGGAGTCCATGTCTGACAGTGTCGCCAGTGCGTCTTTTTCGAGTGGGCCGACGATCAGATCCTGGTCCTCGTTTGTCAGCTCTTCATAAATCTGGGGAAAGGGGCGGTCGGATGTATCTACCACCCGCAGAGAGATCTTCTCCCGGTCCGCGGACTCATCCTCGTAAAATGCCGCAAAAAAACCGTCACGGATGGCCGCGCCGGCACTGGCCAGAGGGCCACTGAGTGGAATGGCAAGAGTGATCCGTTCCGGGCGTGTCTCCGCCAGGCTGGCAATGAGCTGAAGCTCTGCCGGCAGTGTTGTTGCTGCGGGATGGTCTGGCCAGTTGTTCTGCCAGTTGCGGATCATTCTGCCCTGTTCATCCAGGTTGGCTTCCGGTTCTCTGAGTATGCCGGCCAGCTCAAGCCAGCCCTGAGCTTCATAGCCAATAGCAAGATCCCGCTCGTCAGCCAGTTGGGAATCCGGGGTCTGTTTCAGGTTCTGCCAGATGTCATCATGGAGAGACTGGGTGTCAGCCTGAGCGTCAGATTCTGCCAGCAGGATCAGGGTAATCGCCGCCGCCAGGTTGTTGCCTGCAAGGCGATAGTTTTTTTCCTGCAGTCTGGCCGCCCGGTCAATCAGATTCTGGTCATAGTTCAGGAAGTGGTCCGGCTTGATCTCCGATGTGATATCCACTGCCCACTGGGTGTCGTCCAGAGCCGTTGCGCTCGCCATGGACAGAAGTACCCGCTGATTGGCGATTGCCTCATCCGCTGCGGCAAACTGCTCGCTTTGCAGAATTTTTCTGGCGTCGCGGTGCTGGTTCCGGTTCTGGAATCTGTCTGCGGCACGCAACAGGTAGGTATGGGCTTCTTGCCGGTCAGTTTCGTCGGCAGCGATGTCTATGGCCTCACTGGCTGTCTCGGCGACGTGGGAGTCCAGGTTCACACTGGCGCAACCCGAAAACAGCAGTGCCATCACCATAAGGAGGGCGGCGGTTCTCACGTTCAGGCGGTATTTGGTCATGGCTGGCTCACAATACTCCGGGTTATTACGCTTGTGGCGCCGGGTAATCGGCGGCATCATGCCGGAAGCCTCGTTCCCGCCGGGCTTCCCATGAATGGTTTGCTTTGTCAGGCCGCAAGTTTAACAGCTCCAAAGTGAATTCACATGAAGTTGGTGTCATGCACAGGGGCAAAGAGAGGAATCGTGAGCTCAGAAAACACACTGATAGATCAGGGCGGCACGCTGTATATCGTCGCCACGCCAATCGGTAACCTGGACGACATGTCCCCCAGGGCCGCCGCCATTTTATCACGGGTGGCTGTGATTGCTGCGGAGGATACCCGGCATAGCGGTCGGCTGTTGCAGCATCTGGGTATCAGCAAACCCATGATGGCCCTGCACGAGCACAATGAGCGGGATAAGGCCGAACAGGTGCTGGAAAAGCTTTCAGCAGGCCAGGATGTGGCTCTTATTTCCGACGCCGGGACCCCGCTGATCTCGGATCCCGGGTTTGTTCTGGTCCGGGAAGCCAGGTCTCAGGGCTATCGCGTGACGCCGGTGCCCGGCGCCTGTGCACTTATTTCAGCATTGAGCGCGGCGGGACTGCCGACGGACCGGTTTCTTTTTGCTGGGTTTCTGCCGGCCAGGCAGGGTGCGCGGAAGGCAGCGCTGGAGCGAATGGCAAGGGAGTCGGCAACCCTTGTGTTCTATGAGTCACCCCATCGGATTGTTGATGCTGTCAGGGATATCGAGCAGGTGATGGGTCCTGGTCGTGAACTGGTTCTGGCCAGGGAGCTTACCAAGACATTCGAGACGTTCTATGCGGGGCAGGCGACCCGGGTCAGGGAGGCGATTGAGGCGGATCCCCATGGTAGTCGTGGCGAATTTGTGGTGATGGTCCACGGTGCCAGTGCGGAAGAGTTGTCTGCCGGATCAGATGAAGTGGACCGGATGCTGGCGCTGCTGTTGACCGAGTTGCCGGTTAAGAAAGCGGCGAAGCTGGCGGCGCAGTTGACTGGCAGCTCCAAGAACGAACTCTATCAGCGTGCGCTGGAGTTGAAGGCCGAATAGTGGCCAGTCATCGATACATTATCCCGCAATCCATGGTCACGGGTTCGTTTTTCCTTGCCTGTCAACCGGCGCTGGAGTATCGTCTTGCCCGAGCTCGCCAGACAGTCGCCGCCGGTTTTACCGGGGGAGGAAAGTCCGGGCTCCATAGGGCAAGGTGCCAGGTAACGCCTGGGCGGCGTGAGCCGACGGAAAGTGCAACAGAAAGTATACCGCCTAAGTGGCCGTGACATGTTCGCGGTCACCGGTAAGGGTGAAATGGTGCGGTAAGAGCGCACCGCGTGACTGGCAACAGTTCACGGCGATGGTAAACCCCACCTGGAGCAAGACCAAATAGGAATCCAATGGCGTGGCCCGCGCTGGATTCGGGTAGGTCGCTTGAGGCCTGCGGTGACGCAGGCCCTAGATGAATGACTGTCCCAGACAGAACCCGGCTTACCGGCGAGCTCTTTTTTCTTTTCCGCTTTATGTGAAATTTGTCATTCTCACCAGCAGGCTTTTATAGCCAAAAAATCTTACAGCTCACTTGTCATCTTCAGTTCTCTCTGCAGGTGATTGATTTTTAGGTTTTTCTTTTCCGTAATCTCCAGTCTGTTGCCAATCTTGTTCTGTAACCTCTTGTCATAAAAGGAACTTTCCCGGGTGTGGCGTTGTTCGCGGCGCTTGCATTGTGTATTGCGTGTTTCTATAGTGTGCACAAGTGGGAAAAAGTGGTTTCTAGTGGATATTTGTGGTTTCAAAACCCCGGAATAGGTGCAGATGAGCAATTTTCTTGGCAGTCATGCCATCAATATGGATGCGAAGGGTCGCCTTGCGATCCCCGCCAGGGTGCGTGAAGAACTCGCGCATGCCTGTGGCGGTCGCATCGTGTTGACGGCCAATGCCGACGAAGAGCGCTGTCTGCTGGTATACCCGGAGCCGCAGTGGGAGGCATTGAGACCGCAGATCGAAGCCCTTCCCAACATGAACAAGGCTGCCCGCAGGCTTCAGCGTCTGTTGTTGGGGCATGCCACGCCGCTGGAACTGGACTCCGCCGGCCGCATTCTGGTGCCGCCCACATTGCGCAGTTATGCCAGGCTCGAGAAAAAACTGATGTTGATTGGCCAGGGCAAAAAACTGGAACTCTGGAGCGAAGAGCGTTGGTTTGCATGGCTTGATGAGTCATCAGACGAAGACGAGATGCCACCAGAAATGGAGGCGTTGTCGCTATGACTACTGACCGCAGGCAGGAGCCTCCCGGGCAGTACCGGCACCGCTCGGTGCTCCTGGACTCGGCGGTCGATCTGCTCATTAACGATCCGGATGGCGTCTATATCGATGGCACCTTCGGTCGTGGTGGCCACAGTCGTCTGATTCTCGGCCAGCTTGGGCCAGGTGGGAAGCTGCTGGGCATCGACAAGGATCCGGAAGCCATTCAGGTAGCCCGTGACCTGGCGATTGAAGACCCACGCTTTCTGCCGTTTCACGGCTCTTTTGCCGAGCTGGGAGAAGCTGCTGATGCCCAGGGGTGGAAGACGGTGAATGGCGTTCTACTGGATCTGGGTGTTTCCTCTCCGCAACTGGATGACGCCACCCGGGGTTTCAGCTTCATGCGGGATGGTCCACTGGATATGAGAATGGACCCGGGGCAGGCGCCGAGTGCGGCGCAGTGGCTGGCCGAGGCGGACGAAAAAGACATCGCAAACGTGATCTGGCGATACGGTGAGGAAAAATTCTCCCGCCGTATCGCCCGTCTCGTTGTGGAGCGCCGAAAGGAACAGCCGCTGGAGACAACCCATCAACTGGCTTCACTGGTCAGCGAGGCGGTTCCCAGGAAAGAGAAGCACAAGCACCCGGCCACCCGGACCTTTCAGGCAATCCGGATCTTTATCAACCGGGAACTGGAAGACCTGGAGATCGGGCTCAGTGCTGCGGCTGAAAAACTGATGCCCGGGGGAAGGCTGGTAGTCATCAGCTTTCACTCGCTGGAGGACCGTCTGGTCAAGCGGTTTATGCGGGATCTGGCCCGTGGCCCACGGATGCCGAAAGGTGTGCCGGTTACAGCGGAACAGGAAGCATCGGCGTTCCGGTTGATTGGGAAGGCCAGCAAAGCGGATACGGAAGAAGTGAGTGACAACGTACGGGCGAGAAGCGCGGTAATGCGCGTACTCGAACGGATACCGGAACAGAATAGTCAGGGGAGCGCGTAATCATGGGCGCGGTAGCCATTGAGCAACCAACAAAAACAGCACGGCTGAACAAACAGCGTGTCAGGGACGGTGTAGCCACGGCAGTCAGGTTGTCTCAGCAGGTTTTTGCCGCACTTCAGCAGAAGTCGGTGCTGATATCCATGGGGTTGGTGATGCTGTTGATCGTGTCCTCGCTGGGGGTTGTGGTCAGTGCCCATGAGAACCGGGAGCTATTCAACACCCTGTCCCAATTACAGGAACAGCGCGACAACTACCAGCGGGAATGGAGTCAGCTGTTGCTGGAGCAAAGTGCCCTGAGTGCTCATGGCAGGGTCGAGCGGTTGGCGTCGGAGCGTTTTGGCATGGTTGTGCCAGGCAAGCAGGATATTGTCCTGGTGCCATTGATGGCGCCCCTCGTCGGGGCGCGATAAACGAGAATAATAAACCGTAAGGTGAAGACATTGTCGGATCAGGGAAAGACAGCAACATGGGGCCAGCGACTGGCTGCCGGGCTTGGAGCCTGGCGGTATGGCACCGTGCTGGGTGTTTTCCTGGTGGTGGTGGGTGCCCTGGCATGGCGCCTGGTAGACCTGCATGTGGTGGACAACGAGTTCCTGCGTAAGCAGGGCGATGTGCGAACCATACGGGTAGAAAGTATTGATGCCCACAGGGGTGTGGTGACGGACCGTCATGGCGAGTCGCTGGCGGTGAGTACGCCGGTTCAGACCATCTGGGCCAATCCCTCTGAAATTGATGCCGATGAACCGCGCCTGACAAATGTCGCGCGGTTACTGAGACTCTCGGAGGCCAAACTTCGCCAGCGCCTGCGGAAATACGCAGGCCGGGAGTTTATTTATCTGCGTCGCAAGCTGCAGCCAGAAATCGCGCGGCAGGTGTTAGCGATGAACATACCCGGGGTGTACAGCCGCCAGGAGTACCGTCGGTATTATCCGGCTGGAGAGGTGACCGCTCATGTTGTCGGGTTCACCAATATTGATGAGAGTGGTCAGGAAGGGATTGAACTGGCCTACAACCAGTGGTTGAGCGGTGAGAGCGGTCGCAAGCGGGTCCTGAAGGACAATCGTGGGCGGGTCATCAAAGACCTGACCCTCATACGTGATGCAAGACCCGGTCGCGACCTTGAACTGAGTATTGATCTGCGGTTGCAGTACCTGGCTTACCGGGAACTGAAGGCAGTAGTCAGCGCCCACGATGCCAGAGGCGGGACCCTGGTAATGCTGGATGTGGATACCGGTGAAGTGCTGGCCATGGTGAATCAGGGCTCCTATAACCCCAATGATCGAAGCCAGCTCAGTCCTGACCGTTTGCGGAACAAAGCAATTACCGATCTCTTCGAGCCCGGCTCCACAATGAAGCCGATCTCGATGGCAGCAGCTCTGGAGTCCGGAAAGTTCAGAGCCACAAGCACCATAGACACAGCGCCGGGGTATCGGCGCTTTGGTCGTTTTACGATCCGTGATCACCGGAATTATGGTGTGATCAGTCTGACCGACGTGATTTCAAAATCGAGCAACGTGGGCATCAGCAAAATTGCCACCGAGCTGGGAGGAGACACCATACGGAACCTCTATGCCCGCCTCGGTCTGGGCCAGCCAACAGGTATCGGCTTCCCGGGAGAGGCCGTTGGTGTGCTTCCGGCACCGCCCAAGTGGCGGCCTGTGGAAGAAGCGACACTGTCTTACGGGTATGGCATGAGCGTCAATGCACTTCAACTTGCGCAGGCTTATATGGTGCTGGCCAACGGAGGTATTCGTTATCCCCTGAGCCTGCTGAAGGCTGAGGAAAAACCTGTTGGGGAACGAGTTCTGTCTGAGGACGTCTCATTCCAGATCAGGAAGATGTTGCGGGAAGTGGTGGAGAATGGCACCGGAAAACGCGCGCAGCCCGGATTCTATTCAGCTGGAGGCAAAACCGGAACAGTCCACCTGGTTGGAAAGGACGGTTACGAAGATAGCCAGTACAAAGCGATTTTTGCGGGTATGGCTCCGATCGACAATCCGAGGATTGTCACAGTAGTGGCTGTCGATGCTCCTCAGTCCGGAGAATATTACGGTGGTGAAGTGGCAGCGCCGGTATTCGCCCGGGTGATGGGAGGTGCGTTGCGGTTGCTGAACGTAAAGCCGGAACTGGAGCTGGGCGAGACGGATACGTCACGTCGGCTACCCGGGGAGCGGGGTTAGGGTTATGTGTATTACATCACTCAGCACATTGTTGCAGGGAATCGCGCCGGTGCCATCGGTGTTTGATGTCACGATCCACGGCCTGAAAACCGACAGCCGGGAGGTCAGGGCAGGCGATGCGTTTATTGCCCTGGCGGGGGCCCGAACGCCTGCAGATCATTACATTGAACAGGCCATTGATGCCGGTGCCACAGTTATCCTGCTGGAAGTAGCGGAACCGGATGAATGCCATGAGCATGAGGGCGTGCTGGTTGTCCCGGTGACGAATTTGCGGGCACAGCTCGGAAAAATCGCGGACCGGTTCTTTGAGCACCCGTCCCAGCGGTTGCGTCTGATAGGGGTGACCGGCACGAACGGAAAAACCTCGGTGAGTCACTACGTAGCAACACTGTTACAGGAAACCGGTACTCCCTGTGGTGTCATAGGTACGCTGGGATACGGCATGCACGGTGCCTTGCAGGAAGGCTCCCATACAACACCTGATGTTGTGCAGATAAATCGCGTCCTGTCACGGATTCTTGCCCAGGGCGGGCGTGCTGTAGCGATGGAGGTGTCGTCCCATGCTCTTGATCAGGGACGGATTGATAACCTGACGATGACCGGGGCGGTCTTTACCAATCTTACCAGGGACCATCTTGACTACCACGGTTCCATGGAGGCGTACGGGGCGGCAAAGGCGCGGCTGTTTGAGCGTGAAGAGCTGCACTTCGCTGTGGTCAATTTTGACGATCCTTTTGGACGGCAGCTCTATGAGCAGCTTGAGGGCAAGTGCGATCGCGTCCGTTACAGCCTGCATGAAGCCCAGACTGAGCTTTGGTTGACGGAATTCTCCCCTTCTGTTGACGGATTTTCTGCCAGTGTTGATGGACTCTGGGGCCGGTTTGAAATCTCCGCGCCGGTACTGGGAAGCTTCAATGTCAGCAACATCCTGGCGGCCATGGCGGCGGTACTGAGTCTTGGCGTGCCGGTGGAGCGGGTCCAGCTTGCGGTTGAGCGCCTGTCGCCGCCGCCGGGCCGGCTGGAGCCATTCACCGGGGGTAACGGTGTCCGTGTGGTTGTGGATTATGCCCATACTCCCGATGCCCTCAACAGTGCGCTGGCGGCGTTACGCCCTCATGTCAGTGGCCGCCTGTTCTGTGTTTTCGGCTGTGGCGGAAATCGCGATACCGGCAAGCGCCCGGAGATGGCCAGGGAAGCGGAAAACGCAGCGGACGTGGTTATCGTGACTGATGACAATCCCCGTACAGAGGCTCCGGAAGCCATCGTAGCGGACATTGTCAGTGGGTTTGTTCACCCCGAGAAGGTAACGGTCGTTCACGATCGTGCGGAGGCTATTCGCCAGGCCATCCAATCGGCCGTGGAAGGGGATATCGTGCTGATTGCTGGCAAGGGGCATGAAGCCTGGCAGGAAGTGGCAGGCCAGCGCATTCCGTTCAGTGACGCCGAGCAGGTCCGTCACGCACTGTCACTGAATGGAGGTGTCGCATGATGCAGGCGTTCACCCTGACAGAGGCATTGAAATGGCTGGACGGAGTAGCAGCTGGAAGCAGCCTGGAGGGGCTGGCGTTCCAGGGCATCTCGACCGATACCCGTAGCATCGCCAGAGGTGACCTGTTTGTGGCGCTGAGAGGTGAAAACTTCGACGGACATGATTACCTCGCTGTCGCTGAAAAGGCGGGCGCCGTAGGGGCGGTTGTGGACAAGGCTGATCCTGACGTTTCGCTCCCGCAAATACAGGTGCCGGACACTATCGAGGCGCTGGCAAGACTGGCTGCCGGGAACCGAAACGTCAGTTCGGCGCGGTTTGTGGCCATCACCGGAAGCAGTGGCAAAACCACGGTGCGGGAAATGGTTGCCGCCATTCTTTCCGGTGTCGGCAATACCCTGGTCACCGAGGGCAATCTCAACAATCACATTGGTGTTCCCCTGACCCTGTTCCGGCTTGCCCCGGAGCACGAGTACGGGGTGATAGAGCTGGGTGCCAGTGGACTGAATGAAATCGCCCACACAGTGAACATTGTGCGCCCAAATGTGTCGATCCTGACCAACGCCGGTCAGGCCCACCTGGAGGGGTTCGGTGGTTATGACAACGTCGTACGGGCCAAGGGTGAAATCATTGACGGCGTTGTGGAATCCGGGCTCGTGGTTCTCAACAGGGACGATCCGGCATTTGAAGTTTGGCGGCAGAGAGCCGGTGGTCGCCGGGTAATCGGTGTCAGCAGGCAGGCCAGCGCCGGTGGCGATTACTTTGCCGATGATGTCCGTGATGATGGCGATTCGCTGACCTTTGGTGCCCGTGGCCCCGAAGGCTGGGTTTGTGATGTGAGCCTGCCATTACACGGTGAACATAACGTTACCAATGCACTGCTGGCGATCGCGGCTGCCCGTGAATTGGGTGCCAGTGACCAGGCCATGCAGGAAGGGCTTGCCTCCGTGCAGGCTGTAAAGGGGCGTTTGCAGATTCTTCAGCTGTCGCCCCGGTTGACGGTTATTGATGACAGCTACAACGCCAACCCTGCGTCCATAAAAGCAGCATTGGGTGTGTTGGCGGCGCGCAGTGGTAGCCGTGTTGCGGTACTGGGAGCCATGGCAGAGCTGGGCGCCGACAGTCTGGCACTGCACCGGGAAGTCGGTGAATTTGCCAGGGCCCGTGGCATCGAACGTCTGCTGGTCGTGGGCAGTGGCTGTGAAGGGTACGTTGAGGGGTTCGGAGATGCCGCTGAGGTGTGTGCGACCCATGACGACGCTGTACGTCGTCTGTTTGAGGGGCCTGCCGAGTCACAGACGGTGCTGGTCAAGGGTTCTCGCAGTTCTGCCATGGACCGCGTGGTGGAGGGAATAAAAGAAAAGGTGGGTAACACATGCTGCTCTGGCTGACAGAGGCTCTATCACAATACTTTTCCGCGCTGACGGTCTTCCAGTATCTGACGGTCCGCGGGATTTTCGGGGTGCTGACGGCGCTACTGATATCTCTGCTTATTGGGCCGGTGATGATCCGCAAGCTGAGCCAGTACCAGATTGGACAGGCTGTGCGTGATGATGGACCACAGACGCACCTGAGCAAGGCCGGGACACCCACCATGGGTGGCGCGTTGATTCTGGTGGCGGTGGGTGTCAGTTCCCTGCTGTGGGCGGATCTGAGCAACCGTTATGTCTGGGTGGCCATCCTGGTCACTCTGCTGTTCGGCGCCATCGGCTGGGTGGACGACTACCGCAAGGTAGTAGAGCGTAATCCCCGCGGTTTGCCAGCGCGCTGGAAGTATTTCTGGCAGTCGGTGATTGGTGCTACGGCAGCAATTGCACTGTTCATGAGCTCATCGCTGCCCCAGGAAACCTCGCTCTACGTGCCCTTCCTGAAGAACGTATCGCTGACTCTGGGGCCAGTGCTGTTCATTCTGCTGAGTTACTTCGTGATCGTGGGCAGCAGTAACGCGGTAAACCTCACTGATGGCCTCGACGGACTGGCAATCATGCCCACCGTCATGGTGGCCGCCGCCCTGGGCATTTTTGCCTATGTGTCTGGCCATGCGCAGTTTGCCGAATACCTGCTGATCCCCCACCTGCCGGGAACCGGGGAACTGATCGTATTCTGCGGCGCACTGGTGGGTGCGGGGCTGGGCTTTCTGTGGTTCAACACCTATCCCGCCCAGGTGTTCATGGGGGACGTGGGCGCTCTCGCTCTGGGCGCGGCCCTGGGTGTGGTGGCGGTCATCGTGAGGCAGGAGATCGTCCTGTTCATTATGGGTGGTGTGTTCGTGATGGAGACCATTTCCGTGATTCTGCAGGTAGCGTCTTTCCGTCTGACCGGTCGACGGATATTCCGCATGGCGCCGCTGCATCATCATTTTGAACTGAAAGGCTGGCCAGAGCCGCGCGTTATTGTGCGCTTCTGGGTTGTCACCGTTGTACTCGTACTGGTTGGCCTCGCCAGCCTGAAACTGAGATAGGGAAGCAGAACACCATGGGTGTCATCGTTTCAGATCGTCGCACGCTGGTCGTAGGGCTTGGTAAAACCGGGCTCTCCTGCGTGCGCTATCTGTGCGGAAAAGGCCGTGACGTAGCTGTGGCTGATAGTCGGGCGGCACCTCCCGGTCTGGATGAGCTCAGAGCTCAATGGCCTGAAGTCCCTGTGTATCTCGGTGATTTTGATAGCGAGCTGTTCGCCGGCTTCAACGAGTTGGTAGTAAGTCCCGGGATCGGCATTGCCGAACCCGCGATCCGTCATGCGGCGGAAAAAGGCGCGGCTATCCGTGGTGACATTGATCTGTTTTCTGAAGCGGCGGATGCGCCAATTATTGCCATTACCGGCTCTAACGGTAAAACCACCGTGACCACGCTGGTGGGAGAAATGGCAAGGGCCGCCGGTCGCCGTGTGGAAGTGGGCGGCAATATCGGCACGCCTGCACTGGATCTACTTGGGCGCAACGCCGACCTCTATGTGCTTGAGCTGTCGAGTTTCCAGCTTGAGACAACCCACGAACTCAATGCCCTGGCGGCAACTGTCCTGAATGTCAGCGATGACCATATGGACCGTTACCCCACCAAGATGGCGTATTTCCAGGCCAAGCAGCGGATCTTCAACGGCTGCAGGAATGCGGTGGTGAATCTGGATGATGCCCTCAGTACTCCGATGGCGCGGGACAACCTCCGGTTCCTGTGTTTCGGGTTCCACCGTGTGAATCCGGATACCTTCAGCACCCGTGATGACGACGAGGGAATCTGGATTACGTTCGGTTTCGATAACCTGCTGCTTGCGGATGAGCTGGGGCTTATGGGCCGGCATAACATCAGCAATGTGATGGCGGCTCTGGCGTTGGGGCACGCAGCGGGCCTGCCAATGAACCTGATGCTGGAAACAGTGCGGAATTTCAGGGGGCTGCCCCACCGCTGTGAGTTTATCCGGAGAGTTGGTGATGTGGATTACATCAATGACTCCAAAGGCACCAACGTGGGTGCCACCGTCGCCGCCATCGAAAGCCTGGTTCCGGTTGACGGGAAGATTGTTCTTATTGCCGGCGGGGAAGGCAAGGGTGCCGATTTCTCACCGTTGGCGGAGCCGGTCGCGGCTCATTGCAGAGCGGTAGTGCTGATAGGTACCGATGCAGGGCTTATTGCCTCCGCCCTTGGCGGTGAGGTCGAGACTATTAATGCCGCCACTATGGAGGATGCAGTCCGGAAGGCAGCAAGTCTGGCAGAGCCCGGGGACAGGGTGCTGTTGTCACCAGCCTGTGCCAGCTTCGACATGTTTCGTGATTACAACGACCGCGGTGACAGTTTCCGTAAACAGGTGGAGGGGTTGTGATGCACGCTGACCTGTCTCTCCCCAACCACCAGAGCCTTTTCCGCGACTTGCGCCCGCTGCCGCTGCTGATTATCAGCTCCGCAGCATTGCTGGTGACGGGCATTGTGATGATTTCCTCTGCGTCCATGGACATGGCGGCGGAAACCATGGGCAACAGCTACCACTACGTGATCCGGCAACTTATTTTCGCTGGTATCGGCTGCATGTTTGCCCTGGTTGCCGTAAACGTGCCGATCTCCTGGTGGGAACGCAGCGGGTGGCTGCTGTTGGGTATTGGTCTGCTGTCGCTGCTTCTGGTGCTGACGCCGCTCGGACGCACCGTGAACGGTTCGACCCGGTGGATTTCTTTCGGTTTCTTCAATGTCCAGGTGTCCGAGATCGCAAAACTCTGCCTCATCGCCTACCTGGCAGGCTATGTGGTGCGCCGAAGGGATGAATTACTGAACACCTGGGCAGGATTCCTGAAACCGCTCGGGGTACTCGGTATTGCTTCCGTGCTACTGGTTATCGAGCCCGATTTCGGCGCCACAGTGGTCCTGGTGGCCGCGGCCGCCGGCATGATCTTCCTGAGTGGTGTGCGACTAAGCCGATTCATGCCACTGATCGGTGTATTGGTGGTTATGGGGGCGGTGCTGGTATTCACCCAGCCCTATCGGTTGAAGCGTGTTGTGAGTTACCTCGATCCCTGGAAAGACCAGTTTGATACCGGGTATCAGCTCACCCAGTCATTGATTGCATTCGGTCGTGGTGACTGGGCAGGTACCGGGCTCGGTAATTCAGTGCAGAAGCTGTTCTACCTGCCGGAAGCGCACACGGATTTCATCTTCGCAATCATCGCCGAAGAGTTCGGGCTGCTGGGTTCTCTGATTGTGCTTGGTCTGTTCACAGTGCTTGTGGTCACCGGATTCGTGATTGCCAGAAGAGCAGAGAAGGCGGACATGCCGTTTGCCGCCTGTTTTTCCTACGGGATAACCCTGCTGATCGGGCTGCAGGCCAGCATCAACATGTCGGTCAGCACCGGGTTGCTGCCAACCAAGGGACTGACACTACCACTGGTGAGCTACGGCGGTTCAAGCCTGATGATTACCGCCGTGTGCATCGGCGTGTTGGCAAGGGTGGAAATGGAACGGCTCGACCGCGAGAAGGTGGTGGTCGAGAAGTCCCGTAAACCGGCGGCCAGGGGAGGTGCAGTTTATGACTGATAGACGGCGCTTTCTGATGATGGCCGGAGGCACCGGTGGCCATGTGTTTCCGGCACTGGCAACAGCGAGGAAACTCCAGGAGAAAGGTCATGAGGTTTTCTGGCTCGGCTCCCGGGGTGGTATGGAAGAACGGCTGATTGGTGAAACCGACATACCGCTTTCGCTGATCCAGATTTCGGGCCTGAGGGGGAAGGGCCGGCTGGCGTTGGTGATGGCGCCGTTCCGGTTGATGCGGGCACTGGCGCAGGCGTTTTCTGTTGTCCGTGGTATACGCCCCCACTGTGTTATCGGGATGGGTGGGTTTGTGACCGGGCCTGGTGGAGTGGCCGCCTGGCTTACCAGGTCGCCGCTGGTGATCCATGAGCAGAATGCCATTGCCGGTATGACCAACCGGATTCTGGTGCGTTTCGCTACTACTGTGCTGGAGGCCTTTCCCGGCAGTTTCGGTGCCGATGTGGTAACCCGCTGCACCGGCAATCCGGTCAGGCAGGACCTGGCATCCCTGGTGGAACCGGAAAAACGGATGTCGGGCCGCGCCGGCGCACTCAGATTACTGGTGGTCGGGGGCAGCCTGGGCGCCCAGATCTTTAACCGGACATTGCCTGAGGCCCTGGCCAGGATGCCGGAATCCGAGCGCCCGACCGTTCGTCACCAGTGTGGTGAAAAGAATACAGATGAGGCCCGGAAAGCCTACAGCGAGCATGGGGTGGAAGCGTCTGTGGAGCCCTTTATCAAGGATATGGCGGAAGCCTATGGCTGGGCGGATATCGTGCTCTGCCGCGCTGGTGCTCTGACGGTTTCCGAGCTGTGTGTTGCGGGAGTTGGAGCGATTCTGGTGCCGTTTCCCCATGCCGTGGACGATCATCAGACCCGGAACGCACAGCAAATGGTGAATGCCAGGGGCGCGATCCTGATTCCGCAGCCAAAACTGTCAGCGGATCTGCTGGCGGAAACCCTGACGGACCTGGGAAAGGATCGCGCCCGGATTATCGATATGGCGAAGGCGGCAAAGACGCTGGCCCGCCCTGATGCAACGGAGAGAGTCGTGAATTACTGTCTGGAGGCCGCCAATGGCTGAGTCCACTAATCCCCCGCTGGTCTTTCAGGTGCCTGAAATGCGCCGTATCCGCAATATCCATTTTGTGGGGATTGGCGGCGCCGGCATGAGCGGTATTGCCGAAGTGCTGAAGAACCAGGGTTATGAAGTGTCTGGCTCGGACATCCGTGAAGGCGCGGTGACCGACCGGCTGTCAGCCATGGGCATTGAGGTGTTCATCGGCCATCGCGAGGACAACAGCGCAAAGGCCGATGTGGTAGTGGTTTCCTCGGCGGTGACAGGGGAGAACCCGGAAGTTGCCGCAGCACGCAGCCGGCGGGTGCCGATTGTGCCCCGGGCGGAAATGCTGGCGGAAATCATGCGCTATCGCCACGGCATTGCTGTGGCCGGGACTCACGGTAAAACCACCACCACCAGCCTGATTGCTTCCGTACTGGCGGAAGCCGGCCTGGACCCCACCTTCGTCATCGGCGGCAAGCTCAACAGCGCCGGCACCAACGCGCAGCTGGGTGGGTCCCGCTATCTGGTGGCAGAAGCGGACGAAAGCGATGCGTCATTCCTCCACCTGACCCCCGTTATCTCCGTGGTTACCAACATTGAAGCGGATCACATGGATACCTATGGCGGCGATGTGGGGCGTCTGAAGCAGACCTTTGTGGATTTCCTTCACAATCTGCCTTTTTACGGTGTCGCCGTGATGTGTGTGGATGACGATTATGTGCAGGAAATTATTCCAAGGATTTCCCGCGCCATCATTACCTATGGCATCGACAATCCGGACGCCGATTACCGCGCCGAAAATATCCAGTCCGACGGGCTCCGGACGCGCTTTGTTGTCCGTCGCCCGGGAGGGCGCAGTGATCTGGAAGTGGAGTTGAAAATGCCGGGCCGCCACAACGTGCTGAACGCACTGGCAGCCATTGCCGTCGCCACCGACGAAGGCGTGGAAGATGCCGCCATATGCCGGGGCCTGGCGGGCTTCGCCGGTGTTGGTCGCCGGTTCCAGGTTTATGGCGACTATAAGACGCGCAAAGGCACCATTACGTTGATTGACGACTATGGCCACCACCCAACGGAAGTCGAGGCGGTTATTCGTGCTGCCCACGACGCCTGGCCCGATCGCCGGCTGGTAATGCTGTACCAGCCCCACAGATACACCAGGACCAGGGACCTTTACGAGGACTTCGTACGCGTGTTGTCGGAAGTGGATGGCCTGCTACTGATGGAAGTCTACTCCGCGGGTGAGCCGGCAATTAATGGCGCCGACAGCCGTGCGCTGTGCCGCAGTATTCGTCAGCGCGGGAGCGTTGAGCCGGTTTTTGTGGAAGACAATAGCGAAATTGAAACCCTGCTCGCCAATAACCTGCGGGATGGCGACCTGCTGATCACGCAGGGGGCTGGTGATATTGGTGGTGTTGCCGCGCGGCTGGCGGCAGCGGGAGTGATTGCTGATGAGTGACATTAACCGGGTGGACACACACGGCTATCAGGCTGACATGGAGACCATCAGGGCGCTGGGTCGAGTCGCCGTGTTTATGGGGGGGGACTCTGCTGAGCGCGAGGTCTCGCTGAAAAGTGGGCAGGCAGTGTTGTCCGCCTTGCTGTCGGCTGGTGTCGATGCTTATGCAGTGGATGTTCAGGGGTGCCTGCTCAAAACCGTGGAAGACCCGCAGTTTGACCGGGTGTTCATTGCACTACACGGGCGCGGCGGTGAAGACGGCACCATCCAGGCAATCCTGTCCCAGGCAGGTATACCTTTTACTGGCAGCGATCTTCTCGCTTCCGCTCTGGCTATGGACAAGCTGCGGACCAAGTATGTGTTCAAGGGGTGTGGGCTGCCAACACCAAAGTTCCGGGCTATGGGATCGGTTGATGAGGCAGACAGCATATTGCAGACGTTGGCCCCGCCTCTGAGCGTCAAGCCTTCGAGGGAAGGCTCCAGCATCGGTATTCGTAAGGTGGCCAGCCGGCAGGAGCTGATTGAGGCCTATGAGGAGGCGGCAGTTCTGGATCCACTGGTTCTGGTCGAAGAGTGGATTGAAGGGCCGGAATTCACGGTTAGCCTGCTCCAGGATCAGCCACTGCCGGCCATCGGTCTGAGCACGGACCATGTGTTCTACGACTACGACGCCAAGTACCTGGCTGACGATACCCGCTACCAGATCCCCTGTGGCCTGGATCCGGATAGCGAACTGAAACTCCAGCACCTGGCGCTGGACGCCTTCAAGGTACTGGGCTGCCGCACCTGGGGGCGGGTGGACATCATGCAGGACAGCAAGGGTGATTTCTGGCTGCTGGAAGTTAACACGGTGCCGGGCATGACGGACCACAGTCTGGTCCCCATGTCGGCAAGGGCGGCTGGTATAAGTTTCGAAGAGTTGGTGGTGAGAATCCTGACCGACACGCTGGAGGCGCACGATGCTTGAGACGCTGCTGATCCGGAGCCGGGCGGTACCGTCCGACCCACCGAAGCGCAGGGGGGCAACGTCCCTTGGGCCGGAGAGGGACCGGTTTGGTTTGCTGAAAGCTGTATTGGCTGCCATGCCATGGGGGCAGGCGTTAATGGGCGCGGGTATTGTTTTGCTGGCGGCGTTGGTGCCCTGGGGAACCGGCGAAGTGCTGAACGCCATGGATCGTCAGGTCATGGCCATCGACGTGACTGGCTCCCTGGTGGGTGAAAACCGCACTGCCCTGGAGCGCAGCACCGGAAAATGGATTGGTCGAAGTTTTTTCGCTACCGATCTTTCGCAAATCAAGGAGAGCCTGGAGCAGCGCCCCTGGGTGGAGTCAGCTGCCGTCAAGCGTGTCTGGCCCGACCGGTTGCAGGTTGAGATCCGTGAAAAAAAACCGCTGGCCTACTGGAATGGTGGTCGGCTGGTGAGTCGCAACGGCGAGCTGTTTACCCCGGATAACCCCGAAGTGGCAGGAAAGCTGCCGCGGCTGGCTGGCCCTGACGAGCGGGTTAAAGAGGTTATCAGCATGGCCCGGACGATGTCGGACAGGCTCACCGGTCACAATCTCGGATTCGCCGGCCTGAGTCTTGAGCATCGCGGTGCCTGGACGCTGACCCTGGCCAACGGCATCGAAGTGGTTCTGGGTCGCGACCAGGTCGAGCAGCGCTTCGAGCGCTTTATTACGGTTTATCAGGAACGGCTGGCTTCACGTTCAGACGAAGTCAGCCGGGTGGATGCCCGCTACAGCAATGGGGTAGCGGTTCAGTGGAAGTCGACAGAAACGGCATCCCGGTCAAAATCATAGCAACGCAAAATTCAGACCTACGGTTTGGTGGAATACATGTCATCGGTTGAAACGGAAAACATGATTGTCGGCCTCGATATCGGAACCTCGAAAGTGGTTGCGATTGTCGGCAAGCGCAAAATGGACGGGACCATTGAGGTGGTGGGTATCGGTTCGCACCCCTCCCGCGGACTCAAGCGTGGCGTGGTTGTCAATATCGAAACCACAGTCCAGGCGATACAGCGGGCCGTGGAGGAAGCGGAGCTGATGGCTGGATGCCGGATTCACTCGGTGTATGCGGGCATTGCCGGCAGCCACATCAAGAGCCTGAACTCCCATGGCATCGTTGCTATTCGTGACCGGGAGGTAACCCAGGCAGATATCGACCGGGTGATCGACGCTGCCCAGGCGGTGGCTATTCCGGCGGATCAGAAGATTCTTCACATCCTGCCCCAGGAGTTCGTGATTGACAGCCAGGAAGGCATCAAGGAACCCATGGGCATGTCTGGTGTTCGCCTGGAAGCGAAAGTGCATCTGGTGACCTGTGCGGTGAATGCCGCCCAGAACATCGAAAAGTGCGTAAAGCGCTGCGGCCTTGAAGTGGACGACATCATCCTCGAACAGCTTGCCTCAAGCCACGCCATCCTCACCGAGGATGAAAAGGAGCTGGGCGTGTGTGTTGTGGATATCGGCGGTGGAACCACGGACATCGCGGTGTTTACCGGCGGCGCAATCCGCCACACGTCGGTGATACCCATTGCCGGGGATCAGGTGACCAACGACATTGCCATGGCCCTGCGTACGCCTACGCAGAATGCCGAGGAAATCAAGATCAAATACGCCTGCGCCCTGACACAGCTGGCCGGCGCGGACGAGACCATCAAGGTGCCCAGTGTGGGCGACCGGGCGCCACGGGATCTTTCCCGCCAGGCGCTGGCCGAGGTGGTGGAGCCCCGCTACGAAGAGCTGTTCACCCTGGTGCAGTCAGAACTTCGCCGTTCGGGATTTGAAGACCTGATCCCGGCCGGCATCGTGATTACCGGCGGTTCCTCCACCATGGAAGGTGTGGTGGAACTGGCCGAGGAAATCTTCCACATGCCGGTAAGGCTGGCCTGTCCGCAGGCGGTTTCCGGCATGACGGAGGTGGTCAACAACCCGATCTACGCCACCGGCGTGGGGTTGTTGATCCATGGCTTCCGCCAGATGGATCTGGGGCGGGCGCCGGCGCTTAAGGGTGAAGAAGCACCCACGCTGTTTGAGCGCATGAAAGCCTGGTTTACCGGTCATTTCTGACGGTCGCCAGTAGAAGACGTACACGAAGGTATCTCGAAAATCATAATCTCGAAAAATCAGTCTGGAAAAGGCTGATAAACAGCACGAAGGAGTAGGGGAATGTTTGAACTCGTCGATAATGTCCAGCAGAACGCTGTCATTAAAGTAGTGGGAGTTGGCGGTGGTGGCGGTAACGCCGTTCGCCACATGCTCAACAGTGATATTGAAGGTGTGGAGTTCATCTGCGCCAATACGGACGCCCAGGCGCTTACGGACCTGGACGCACGTCAGATTATCCAGCTTGGCGGCAACATCACCAAGGGGCTGGGTGCCGGTGCCAATCCGGAAGTGGGACGCCAGTCAGCTCTGGAAGACCGTGACCGTATTGCCGAGGCGCTGAAAGGTGCCGACATGGTCTTTATTACTGCCGGCATGGGTGGTGGAACAGGCACGGGCGCAGCTCCTGTAGTGGCTGAAGTGGCCCGCGAGCTGGGCATCCTTACCGTAGCTGTGGTCACCAAGCCGTTCATGTTCGAAGGTGGCAAGCGCATGAGCGTGGCCGATGCGGGGCTCAAGGAACTGGAAGAAACCGTTGATTCCCTGATTACCATTCCCAACGAAAAGCTGTTGGCGGTGATGGGCAAGAAAACAAGCCTGCTGGACGCGTTTGCCTCTGCCAACGACGTTCTGCTCGGCGCCGTTCAGGGCATCGCTGATCTGATTACCCGTAACGGAATGATCAACGTCGACTTTGCCGACGTAAAGACGGTCATGTCAGAAATGGGCAATGCCATGATGGGCACAGCGCGTGCCACTGGCGAGAACCGGGCCCGCGAAGCTGCAGAAGCCGCAATACGCAGTCCTTTGCTGGAAGACATCAACCTGCAGGGAGCCAAGGGTATTCTGGTCAACATCACTGCGGGTATGGATCTCAACCTGGGCGAGTTCTCCGAGGTGGGCGATATTGTTCGCGAATTTGCATCTGATTCCGCCACGGTTGTGGTTGGTACGGTAATCGATCCGGACATGACCGACGAACTCAAGGTGACGGTGGTTGCAACCGGCCTGGGTGGGGACCGTGAAAAGCCCACCAAGGTCGTGGATAACACCCGCAGCCTTGATGGCACAACGGATTACAATCAGCTTGATCGTCCGGCTGTGCTGCGTCGCAGGGCAGTGGCTCATGGCAATGTTGCGGTTGATCAGAGCAAGGACAGTGAAGAGCAGGGAGTCGACTATCTCGATATTCCCGCATTCCTTCGCCGTCAGGCTGACTGATAATCTCTTGCAAACACGCTAATAGTTGGAACTATGTTCGCGGATTGACGTGTACTGACTATCAGTCTGGCCCAGGGGGCCGGGGCCCAATCGTGGATTACGAAGCGTTACGATTGGTTAAATGGTATTCAGTTTCAACTTCTGGTATTCTCCGGGCAGATTTTTGCCCAGACTATACCGCATTTATGTGACGGAAATATGTACCGATGATCAGACAACGGACACTCAAAAACACCATCCGAGCCACTGGTGTTGGCCTCCATTCGGGTGAAAAGGTTTACCTGACCCTGAAGCCGGCCCCAGTGGACTCGGGAATCGTTTTCCGCCGCACTGACCTCGACCCTGTGGTTGATATCCGTGCGTGTGCTGAAAACGTGGGTGAGACCATGCTTTCCACGACACTTCTGAAAGACGGTGTCCGGGTTGCAACAGTAGAGCATTTGTTGTCAGCCATGGCTGGTCTCGGGATCGATAACTGCTTCGTCGAACTCAGTGCGGCGGAAGTGCCCATTATGGACGGCTCAGCCGGTCCTTTTGTGTTTCTTCTGCAGTCTGCCGGCATTGCCGAGCAGGACGCGGCCAAACGTTTCATCCGCATCAAGCGCGAAGTGACGGTTGAAGAAGGTGACAAGAAGGCGACCCTGCTGCCGTTTGAAGGCTTCAAGGTGAGCTTCGGCATCGACTTTGACCACCCTGTATTCAAGGGGCGCGCCCAGACGGCGACCGTTGATTTCTCCAGCACGTCTTTCGTGAAGGAAGTCAGCCGCGCACGGACTTTCGGGTTCATGCGTGACATCGAGAAACTGCGGGCGATGAATCTGGCATTGGGCGGAAGCGTGGATAACGCCATCGTCGTTGATGACTACAAGATCCTCAACGAAGACGGTCTGCGTTACGACGATGAATTCGTCAAGCACAAACTGCTGGATGCCATCGGTGATCTCTACCAGTTGGGTAACAGCCTGATTGGCGAGTTTCGTGGCATCAAATCCGGCCATGACCTGAATAACAAGCTGCTGCGCAAGCTCAGGGCAGAAGAGGATGCATGGGAAGTGGTGACCTTCGATGACGAGGCCGCTGCCCCGATTTCCTATATGAAACCTGTGCTGGCGGCGGGCTGAGGCAGGACGCCTTAGTCCCGGACGTGGCTTGCGAGTTTTTCGAGAACCTCGCGTAATTGTTTGTCCTTCGTGTGCCCGGCCTCTTCTCTGAGGAGCCGGGCATTTTCATTACTCAGGGGTGTCATCTTGACTTTGGGTCGTTCGTGGAACCTGGGTGGGGCAACCTTGACCTTCAGTTTCCAGACGAAGCGAAACAGTTCCTGTTTGCGAAGCGCCTCCATGATTTCGTGCTGCCGGAAACGGATCTGACTGGCGTTGGTGGCCGTTGCAGCAGACAGTATCAGCTCTCCCTCCTTGCAACTGACAAAGCGGGTACCTTTGGCAAGGCTTTCCGGCAGTGCTGCGATAACCAGTTGCTCGGCCCGGGCATGATGCTGCGCCTTTGCCATCAGCTCCCGCAGGTTTGGGGCCCTGGAAAAGCTGTCCGGTGTCAATTCGAGGTCAGTTTTCTTTTTCATGGCAATCAGTAGTTCTCGACGACAACGGTAACGATTGGTTACACTTCGGCACGGTTAATAGGCAGTGCCTGTATTACACTCGTTTTACATTGTCTGGTGCGTGTGTGTCCACGGGTGGCTGCTATTTTATCAAACGTAGTCGTTGCAATGGATGGCACATGCGTTTTCAGACGCGGTCTATGCTGCCCAGGATTGAGTAGTCGGAGAGGAACTCCGCAATCTGGCAAAGGATGCCCCGGCAGGCCCAGTCAGAACACTCGGGATGCAACACTACAGGATCAGGTTGCGTCCCCATGAAACCAGAAGACGATATGAACATTATCTTCGTTGGCAAGCGCCATGGGAAATCCCGTGCAGTTTCGATAAATGGTCCGATCGCGGTTGGCCTGGTGTTTTTCGTAACCGTGCTGCTGGTACTGGCAGGGTGGTCTGGATATCAGGTGGCTTTGGGGCAGGTCGAGCCGATCGAGCCCGAGGAGTCGGAACTGGTAGCCGAGTGGCGCTCAAAACTGAAACAGCAGAAAAACGAGCTCGCCCAACTGGAGCAGAATGTCCAGCAGCAGGTGGATGCGCTTACGCTTCGCCTGGGTGAAATGCAGGGGCGCTTACTACGGCTTGATGCGCTCGGGCAGCGTTTCGTGGAATCCGGCCTTGTGGCCAGTGATGAGTTCGATTTTGATCAGCCGGCTGCAGTCGGTGGCCCGGAAGACAGTCTGGATGGCGACTCCTACACGGCCCCGGAGCTCACCAGCATGATTGATCAGTTGGCAAAGCGCATTGAAGACCGGGAACAACAGTTGCGCATGCTGGATATGGTCACCTCCCGACAGAAGCTTGAGAAAGAACTCTACGTGCAGGGCCGCCCGATTACCTGGGGCTGGCTGTCGTCCAAGTATGGTTACCGTTCTGATCCATTTACCGGCAAGCGCACATGGCATGCCGGCGTCGACCTTGCAGGCAAGGACGGCAGCGATATCATCTCCGTCGCCGCTGGTGTGGTCACCTATGCCGATGAGCGCTATGGCTATGGCAATCTGGTGGAGGTGGATCACGGTGATGGCCTGCTGACCCGTTATGCTCACGCCAAGACCATCAAGGTGAACGTGGGAGATGTGGTCCAGAAAGGCCAGGTTCTGGCGCTGATGGGAAGCACAGGGCGCTCTACGGGCCCGCACGTGCATTTCGAGGTGATTCGTAACGGCAAGTCCGAGAATCCTGAAACCTATATAAAACGAGCCAGCCGCTAGTCGTTCTGTCAGTCGCCCCAGGCGGCGTCTGATGTCCCTTCCGGTTGTCCCTCCGGTACTCTTTTTTCAATCTTTTCAGCGTTGTGACAGGCTTCTGTGAGGCCTGACTTTTGTCCTGCCGCGAAATAAGGTTAGAATGCCGGCTTCCTCCGTTTAATCAAAGAAGCAGTGGTCTATGTTCACAAAGCTTGCAACCAAGATGTTCGGCAGTAAGAACGCCAGAGAAATCAAGCGGATGCGCAAAACTGTCTCGCGCATTAACGAACTTGAAGAACAGTATGGCAATTTGTCGGACACCGAGTTGCAGGGCAAGACCGCGGAGTTCCGTCGCCGCTATGATGAAGGCGAAAGCCTCGATGCCTTGCTACCGGAAGCCTTTGCCACTACCCGCGAGGCAAGTCGCCGGGTGATGGGCATGCGTCATTACGACGTACAGATGATCGGCGGTATCACGCTGCACGAAGGCCGGATAGCCGAGATGAAAACCGGTGAGGGTAAAACCCTTGTAGCCACACTGGCTGTCTACCTGAATGCGCTGACCGGTAAGGGTGTTCACCTGGTTACGGTAAACGATTACCTGGCTCGGCGGGACGCTGAGTGGATGGGCAAACTCTACCGTTTTCTCGGCCTCCAGGTAGGTGTCGTCGTTGCCGGCCAGCCCCAGGAAGAGAAGCGTGCCGCCTACCAGGCTGACATTACTTACGGTACCAACAACGAGTTCGGCTTTGATTACCTGCGGGACAACATGGCGTTCAGCACCGAGGACAAGGTGCAGCGTGGCCTGCATTTCGCCATTGTCGATGAAGTGGACTCAATCCTGATTGACGAGGCACGCACGCCGCTGATTATTTCCGGGGCGGCCGAAGACAGTTCGAGACTCTATCTGGCCATCAACGAACTGGTGCCAAACCTTGAGCAGGGCGAAGTGAGCGAAGAGGAGGGTGAACCCAGCGGTGACTTCACCATCGACGAGAAATCCCGCCAGGTAGAGCTGACCGAAAGCGGTCACGAAAAGGTGGAAGAGCTGTTGCTGGAACGGGGCCTGCTGAAGGAAGGCGAGAGCCTCTATTCCGCAGCCAACCTCAGCCTGCTACACCACGTTCATTCCGCGCTCAGGGCTCATCATCTGTTCCAGAAAGACGTGGACTATATCGTCCAGGGCGACCAGGTGGTCATCGTGGACGAGCACACGGGGCGCACCATGCCGGGCCGCCGCTGGAGTGAGGGTTTGCACCAGGCCATTGAGGCAAAAGAAGGTGTACGTATCCAGGCAGAGAGCCAGACCCTGGCCTCCACGACTTTCCAGAACTACTTCCGGCTATACGACAAGCTGGCCGGGATGACCGGTACTGCCGATACTGAAGCTTTCGAGTTCCGTCAGATCTATGGTCTGGATGTGGTCGTTATTCCGCCCAACAAACCAATCCAGCGGATTGACTATAACGACCTGATTTATCTCACCCAGGAAGAGAAGTTCCACGCCATTATTGATGAAATCAAGGATGTCACCGCCGAGGGCCGGCCGATTCTGGTGGGTACGGCCTCCATCGAGGCTTCCGAGTTGCTGTCCATGCTGCTCAAGAAGGCGCGGATTGACCACAAGATCCTCAACGCCAAGCAGCATGAGAGCGAGGCCCAGATCATTGCCCAGGCGGGTCGCCCGGGCGCCGTGACCATTGCCACCAACATGGCGGGCCGAGGTACCGACATCGTGCTCGGTGGTAACTGGGAATTCGAGGTGGCGGGGTTGGACAACCCCACCGAAGAGGAAGTCGCTCGCATCAAGGCGGAGTGGACGGAGCGTCATAACCAGGTGCTGGAGGCCGGCGGCCTGCACATCATCGGCACTGAACGCCACGAATCCCGTCGTATCGACAACCAGCTTCGTGGACGTGCCGGTCGTCAGGGTGACCCGGGCTCATCACGCTTCTTCCTGTCCCTGGAAGACAACCTTATGCGGATCTTCGCCCCGGACCGGGTGAAGAGCCTGATGCAGGCGATGGGCATGAAGAAGGGCGAGGCCATCGAACACCGCATGGTGACCAACGCCATCGAGAAATCCCAGCGCAAGGTGGAAGGCCGCAACTTTGATATGCGGAAAACCCTTCTGGAATATGATGACGTCGCCAACGACCAGCGGACCGTCATCTACGATCAGCGTAATGAAGTCATGTCTTCGGAAGACATTTCCGACATGATCAAGACCATTCGTGAAGATGTGGTTGATTCTCTGGTCAGTGAATTCATTCCGCCCCAGAGCATGCCCGAGCAGTGGGATGTTGCCGGCCTGGAAAACCAGCTTCAGTCAGAGATGGCCATTAATCTTCCCATCCAGAAGTGGCTGGACGAGGACAGCAAGCTTTACGAGGAGAATCTTCGCCAGCGGATACTGGACGAAATCGTCGCGGCCTATCAGGCCAAGGAGGAGTTGGCCGGCTCTGAACCCATGCGTAAGTTCGAGAAGCAGGTGTTCCTGCAGGTGCTTGATACGTTGTGGAAAGAGCATCTCTCAAATATGGATCATCTGCGCCGTGGTATTCACCTGCGTGGTTACGCCCAGAAGAACCCCAAGCAGGAATACAAGCGCGAGGCCTTTAACCTGTTTGAGACCATGCTGGAGACCATGAAGCGCGATGTGGTGCGGGTTCTGTCCCATGTTCGCGTGCAGAGCCGCGAGGAGATGGAAGAGGTTGAGCGTCGCCGCAAGGAAGAGCTTGAACGTGAACTTGCCCAGGCTCGTCTGCGCCATGACGAAACCAGTATTACCGGGCAGAGGCAGGACGACAATTCCAGCGGCTCCGGTGCCCAGCCACAGGGCACCCCAGAGACCTTCGTGCGACAGGACCGAAAAGTGGGGCGCAATGAGCCCTGTCCGTGCGGGTCCGGCAAGAAATACAAGCAGTGCTGCGGAAAGGTCAGCTGATTCCCGGCACTGACCAGTAGTACAACGGCCCGCACCCTGATTGATTCAGGCTGCGGGTTTTTCGTTTGGTAACCGCTTTTGAAGAAAGGAGAGTGAAGATGGCCGTTGGTCCAGGAACCTTGCCGACGTTTTTCCCGGTGGCCGGCGTCAAGCTGGGTATTGGCAGCGCCGGCATCAAGAAGCCGGGCAAGAAGGATGTGGTAGTAATCGAGCTGGCCCCGGGCAGCCGCGCGGCGGGGATCTTTACCCGCAACCAGTTCTGCGCTGCCCCTGTTCACGTCACACGGAGCCACCTGGCCAGTGATGCGCCCCGTTACCTGTTGATCAATACCGGTAACGCCAATGCCGGTACCGGTCAGCAGGGTATGAAGGATGCCCTGGCCTGTTGTCAGGCGCTGGCGGATCAGGCCGGTGTGGTGGCCAGTGCCGTACTGCCTTTCTCCACGGGTGTGATTGGTGAGCCCCTGCCTGTAACAAAGATTGTTGACGCGTTGCCCCAGGCACTGGCCGATGTATCGGAGTCTCACTGGGTGGAAGCGGCATCCGGAATCATGACCACGGATACCCGTCCCAAGGGGGCGACCCGTCAGGTCGATCTGGACGGCCATACAGTGTCCATTTCCGGTATCAGTAAAGGGGCGGGCATGATTCGCCCCAATATGGCGACAATGCTGGGTTTCATCGCGACCGACGCGACCATTGCTCCGGACGTGTTGTCGTCCCTGGCTTCCGAGCTCGGAGAGAAGTCCTTCAACCGTATTACCATTGATGGCGACACCTCAACCAACGATGCCTGCATGCTGATCGCCAGCGGCCAGTACAGTGGCCCCGAGATTACCTCCGGAAGTCCTCTTCTGCCAAAGCTCAGGGAGGCGCTGCGCGAGGTGTTCCTCGAGCTGGCCCATGCCATTGTCCGGGACGGCGAGGGCGCGACCAAGTTTGTCACCATCGAAGTCAGCCAGGCGCGCTCCACTGAGGAGGCCCTGGACGTTGCCTACACCGTTGCGCACTCTCCTCTGGTAAAGACAGCCCTGTTTGCTTCTGATCCCAACTGGGGCCGTATCCTGGCGGCTGTAGGCCGTGCCGGTGTCGAAGGGCTGGACCTTGATGCCCTGGAGATCTGGCTGGGGGATGTCTGTCTTGTTCGCAATGGCGGCCGTGCCGAGGATTACAGCGAGTCCAGGGGGCAGGCGGTGATGGATAGCGAGGAAATTACCATCCGTATCGACCTCAAGCGTGGTGATGTAATGGAGCGGGTATGGACCTGCGACTTTTCCCACGACTATGTCACCATCAATGCTGAATACCGCACCTGATCATGACGACTGTTCGGGAAATACACGTCGCCGTGGGGGTTATCTTCCGCGAGGGGAAAGTGCTGATCGCCCGTCGTCCGGACCACGTTCATCAGGGTGGACTGCTTGAGTTTCCCGGTGGCAAGGTCGAGGCCGGTGAAACCGTTCAGCAGGCGCTGGTCCGGGAAATCTTCGAGGAAACCGGGTTACGGATCGCGCCTGAGGCCCTTGAGCCAGTCATTGAGGTTCGCCACGACTACGGTGACAAGCGGGTGTTTCTTGATGTCTGGGAAGCCTCATCAGCCGAGGGTATCCCTGAGGGCCGCGAAGGCCAGAAGGTGCGCTGGGTCGAGGTTGGCAAGCTGGCCGATAGCGACTTCCCCGCTGCCAACCGACCGATTATCCGGGCCTTGCGATTACCGCGCCAGTACGCCATCACCGGTGCCGCCGCCGGTGTAGAAGCGTACCTGGAGCAGCTGGAGCAGGCGCTCCATAGTGCGGGGCCGGAGCTCTGCCTGCTTCGGGCACCGGAGTTGAGTGACGACACGTATGCTCAGCTTGCAGCCTGGTCGCTGGAGTCCTGCATTGCCAATAATGTGAAGCTGATGCTCCATGGCGCGCCATCCTTGCTTGAGCAATTCCCTGGGGCATGTGGCCTGCATCTGCCCTGGCATCAAGCGAGGCAGCATTCCGTTCGTCCCGTTTCTGGTGATTATCTGTTGGCGGTTTCCTGTCACAGCGCGGAAGAAATCGCCCATGCAACCCAGTTGCAGGCTGATTTCATTACTCTCGGCCCTGTCAGGCCTACCCCCAGTCATCCTGGCGCGTCAGGAATGGGCTGGAACCGTTTTCAGGAGCTGGTTGCTGCCTCAGGCGTTCCTGTTTATGCCCTGGGGGGGCTCTCGTTGCCAGACATTGCCGAAGCGCGCTCCCGCGGAGGCCAGGGGGTTGCCGGCATCAGCTTCTGGTGGCCATCGACCTGATATTGAGCAGGCGGCGTGTCTTGCATGCTCTGGTATGATGTCCCTGTAAACAATTACATCAATGATCCTGGAGAGGCACTGTGAGTAAACTGACACATCTTGATGAAAAGGGCGCCGCGCGTATGGTGGATGTTACGTCCAAGGCGGTCTCCGAACGCGAGGCGAGAGCGGAAGCGCTGATCAGGATGGCGCCTGAAACGCTGGCGATGATTGTCGAGGGGCAGCATCCCAAGGGGGATGTGTTGGCGGTTGCTCGAGTGGCAGGCATTATGGCCGCCAAGAAAACCCATGATCTGATTCCACTGTGTCATGCGTTGAACCTGACCTCCGTAAAAGTAGAGCTGACTCCTGGCGCAGATGGCGCCTCTGTTCACATCGCCACACTATGCAAGCTCTCCGGTCAGACGGGTGTTGAAATGGAGGCCCTGACTGCCGCCAGTGTGGCAGCACTGACACTCTACGATATGTGCAAGGCCGTTGATCGGGGCATGGTTGTGGACAATGTGCGTCTGCTGGAAAAGAAAGGTGGCCGCAGTGGTCACTGGTCTGCATCAGACTCCGCTTCGTAAGTTCTGTACGAATCAGTGATACCGGAGGAGAGACCGTGCAGAGACTACGCCAGGACGGTGGCCACGTGATAGAATGCGCGGCCCGATTGACTGAACCACGAGGAAGCACTGTGGCCGTTCGTTACATCCAGACATGCCGGTTGCCTACCCCTTTCGGCGTTTTCGACATGCACGGCTTCGAAGAGCCGGATACCGGGAAGGAACATGTGGCGCTGACGCTGGGTGATCTTGACAGCCCGGAGCCGATGCTGGCGCGCACTCATTCGGAGTGCCTGACCGGTGACGCTCTCTACAGCATGCGTTGTGATTGCGGTTACCAGCTTGAAGAAGCGCTGCGCAGCATTGCCCGCGAAGGCCGGGGCATTCTGATGTACCTGCGCCAGGAAGGCCGGGGTATTGGTCTGCTGAACAAGATTCGCGCCTATAACCTGCAGGATCAGGGGGCTGACACGGTTGAAGCCAACGAGCAGCTAGGCTTCGCGGCGGATCTGCGGGACTACAGCATGTGCAGGGATATGCTGGAGCATCTGGGGATCAGCAGTCTCAGATTGATGACCAACAATCCCCGCAAGGTGGACGCACTGACCGACCTGGGCATCGACATTGCAGAGCGTGTGCCGCTTCATGTGGGGCGCAACCCGCATAATGAGCATTACCTGAATACCAAGCAAAGCAAGCTTGGTCACTGGTTTGAGACCCACCAGGACGACGACCCCGCCCTTTGATCCAGGTTTGTAATCTGCCTACTGAACCGCCTTGAGAGACTGATTGTATTTCATTCGTTCAAGGCGGGTTTCAATAGCACCCTGAATACCCTTTGCATCCAGGCCACAGGACGACAGCAGCTCGCCGTGTTTGCCGTGGTCGATGAAGGTGTCGGGCAGGCCGATCTGCAATACGGGCTGGCTGACATCGCCACTGTTCAGAAACTCCGTCACCGCACTGCCAGCACCGCCGGCAATGGCGTTTTCTTCGATCGTCACCAGCAAGTCATGCCGCTCCGCCAGTGCCAGAATAAGCTCTTCGTCCAGCGGTTTGACGAATCGCATATCCGCCACGGTCGCGCCCAGGGCTCTGGCGGCTTCCAGGGCAGGTGTCAGCAGGGTGCCGAAGTTCAGGATGGCAATACCTGAACCCTCTTTCACCATCCGTCCCTTGCCAATGGGCAGGGGAGCCAGTTCCCGCACAATCTCGGCGCCAGGACCGGTTCCACGCGGGTAACGTACCGCAGCAGGGCCCTCGAAGAGCATGCCGGTATGCAGTAGCTGGCGGGTTTCATTCTCATCAGACGGTGTCATCACGATCATGTTCGGGATGCAGCGCAGGTAACTGATATCAAATGCCCCTGCATGGGTCGGGCCATCCTCGCCCACCAGGCCAGCGCGATCTATCGCAAAAAGCACGTCCAGATTCTGGATGGCCACATCGTGGATCAGCTGGTCGTAGGCGCGTTGCAGGAATGTGGAGTAGATGGCAACCACGGGCTTGGCTCCATCGCAGGCAAGGCCGGCGGCCAGGGTGACAGAGTGCTGCTCGGCAATGGCGACGTCAAAATACCGCTCCGGAAAACGTTGGGAGAATGCCAGCAGGTCCGAGCCTTCGCACATGGCCGGGGTAATACCCACGATCCGTTCGTCCGCTTCTGCGGCATCACATAGCCACTGGCCAAAGACATTGGCGTACTTCGGTTTCGACGGCTTGGGAGCTACCGGTTCAGGTTTGCTGGCTGGCACTGGTTCAATCTTGTTGATGGCATGGTAGCCAATGGGGTCGGCTTCGGCGGGAGCAAAGCCTTTGCCCTTGGTAGTTACCACATGAAGAAACTGCGGGCCATCCAGCTCGCGGATATTCTCAAGGGTTTCAACCAGAAGGGGCAGGTCGTGACCGTCGATAGGGCCGATGTAATTAAAGCCGAGCTCTTCGAACAGAGTGCCCGGAGCAATCATGCCCTTGAAGTGTTCCTCGGTCTTGCGCGCCAGCGCCATGAGGTGAGGTGTTCCCTGCAGTACCCGCTTGCTACTGTCGCGCACCTGATTGTAGGTGCGGCTCGCCAGTAACTTGGCAAAATAGTTCGACAGCCCCCCAACGTTGTGGGAGATGGACATGTCGTTGTCGTTGAGAATCACCAGCATGTCGGCATGCAGGTGGCCGGCGTGATTCAGGGCTTCAAAGGCCATCCCCGCCGTCATGGCGCCGTCACCGATGACAGCAATGCTCTTGCGTCCGGCCCCCTGCAGGCGCGAGGCAATCGCCATACCCAGAGCGGCACTGATCGAGGTGCTGGAATGCCCTACACCGAAAGTGTCGTATTCGCTCTCGGCCCGTTTCGGGAACCCTGCCAGCCCACCCTTGCGGCGGATACTGTTCATGCGTTCACGACGACCGGTGAGGATTTTGTGTGGATAGGCCTGGTGGCCGACATCCCACACCAGACGATCTTCGGGCGTATTGAATACGTAGTGTAGGGCGACAGTCAGTTCCAGAACGCCAAGGCCGGCCCCGAAATGGCCGCCGGTCTGCCCCACCGACCACAGCAGGAACGCGCGAAGCTCCCTTGCGACTTGGGTCAACTGATCCGCTGCCAGCTCACGCAATTGCCCGGGAGTGTCGATCCTGTCCAGCAACGGCGTGTTCGGTCGTTGGGACGGGATTTCCTTGAAAGTATATGTATCCTGCATCTGCTCGGGTCTTTTCCGGGTGTTTCGAAATGTGAAGTCTATTATAGGGGATGAAGGCACCCGGTTTCATACTGATCGGGCCAGTCGGACCCTTTCAGTCCTTCACGGTCAGTGTGCATGCGAGCACCGCTGTGGATCAATGGGTACGGGCGACGACATAACCGGCCATGTCCCTGAGTATGTCACCTTCCGTGCCAAAGCCTTCCAGGCTTGCCAGAGAGGCGTCCAGGAGCTGGGACAGGTAATCCCTGGCGCCGGCGGTTCCGAGCAATGAGGGGTAGGTAGGCTTGGCTCGCGCCACGTCTGACCCCTGGGGCTTGCCGATGACCGTAGTATCGCCTTCAACGTCCAGCAGATCGTCCTGAACCTGGAATGCCAGCCCCAGGGTTTGTGAATAAATGGTAAGGGCGTGCAACTGGTTCTCCGTCACATTAGGAGCGGTCAGTGCGCCCAGCCGTACGCTGGCCGCAATCAGGGCGCCGGTCTTGTGGCGATGCATCTTCTCAAGCTGTTCTATGGTCAGACTCCTGCCCACTGACTCGAGGTCTATGGCCTGACCACCTACCATGCCCAGATGTCCGCTGGCGGAGGCCAGTTCCCGTATCATCGCCAATCGAGTGTGGTTGTCCAGCCATGGTGCCTCTGCCAGCAAGCCGAATGCCAGCGTCTGCAGGGCATCACCTGCCAGTATCGCGGTGGCTTCGTCAAAGGCGATGTGCGTGGTGGCGCGGCCCCGGCGCAGCTCATCATCGTCCATTGCTGGCAGGTCATCGTGAATCAGCGAGTAGGCGTGAATCAGTTCCAGGCAACAGGCAGGAACAATGGCGCTTTCTTCGTCCTGGCCAACCGCTGCGGCTGCCGCGAGGCAAAGCGCCGGGCGGATGCGCTTGCCGCCGCCCAATACGCTGTAGCGCATGGCTTGCTGGAGTCGATCGGAGCCGTTGCCAGAGGTGGAGAGCTGCTTCTCCAGATCCGCGTCGATCCGGTTACGGCACTTCTCCAGAAACGTCGTCAGGCGCGTTTTCGGTGTTGACATCAGGCAGGTTCGTCCGGTGTAAAGGGTCTGGTTCCCAGGGTGCCATCGCTGTTTTCAACCAACTGCTCCACTCGCTGTTCAGCCGTCTTGAGCGATTGCTGACATTCCCGTGTGAGCTTGACGCCCCGTTCAAATGCCGACAATGACTGTTCCAGGGACAGTTCGCCCTGTTCCAGGTCACGAACCAGTTTCTCGAGCTCATCCAGGGACTTTTCAAAGTCGGCGATGGACGCCGTGCTTTTTTCACCGGCCATATGGGGCCTCCGGTTGCTTCGCGGGATTTCGCGGATTATATCAAAGCTTCAGGCCGGCCGCTGCCAGCAGAATGATCTGGCCTCCTCCTTTTTGCCCTCTGGCGCCCAAACCTGCTCCGTCACCCGGATCTCGCCCGAGGTGCTCACCGTTACAATCGTTGTCGCGCGGGTGCCGTAATTGCTGCCGATGATGAACGGGGATGACAGAAATCGCTCCCTTTCAATACCAACCCCCGTGTCCGGCAGTTCATGATCGGGAGCCGGAGTGGTGTCATACAGGCGCTCGATCAGGTTGTCATGGAATTCTTCTGTCGCTCTGGCGCTTGCGCTTTCCAGCAGTCCGGTAACCGAGTTGCGCAGCCGGAGCAGCTTGGGCCAGGGTGTTTGCAGCAGGTGATTGCTGAGACCGTAGGTGCCCCGGTGGACGTGGCGTCCGGGCCTGGCGTCGTGATTGCTGAAATACCAGCCGTGTTGGGTATTCAGGCTCACCAGATTGAAGCCAGCATACTGGTCCTTTTGTTCCTGCAGTCTGGGCTCGAGTGTTCCAGGGTCTTCGGCAAGGGCCATCAGGGGCAGCTCACCCCTGGACCTGGGGCCTGGCACCAGGGAAGCTTCCCGCACATTGGTAACAGCCGAAACCCGGCCATGAATGTCGACAGCGAGCCAGGTGCCTCCTGAGAGCAGGTCACGACCGGCAAGAACCTCCCGTCCTGCGGTTTCACTGGTCCACCAGTCCATGGCGGCGGTGGGGCGTTGAAAAAATTCGTCGCGGTTTGCAGCTACTACCAGTGGAAAGTCTGGATGCTGTCGGAGGGAAAAAACAATCAGGCACATGAGGCGGGCTCATCCATCACGAGTGAACAAAGAGGCATCGGTGTGTATCATACCAGCCTGTTCTGTTCTCTGCGTGTGGCTAAGTATGACCCTGATTGCTGTAACTGGTCTTTATCTGGCATTGGGCGCCCTGGCGGGCACCATGGCTGGCCTTTTTGGAATTGGTGGCGGCCTGGTTATTGTGCCGGTGCTGATCTTCAGTTTCGGCCTTCAGGGAATCAGCGATGAAATTGTCGCCCACCTCGCCGTTGGCACATCCCTGGCAACCATCGTGTTCACTTCGGGGAGCTCAATCAGGTCCCATCACCTGCATCAGGCCATTCGCTGGGACGTTTTTCGACCCATGGTTGCCGGTATTGTCGTCGGTGCGATAATAGGCGCCTGGACAGCTTCCATGCTCAGTGGAGACGCTCTGGAGCTGATCATTGGCGTGTTTGTCATTCTGGTGGCGATTAAAATGCTGCTGGAGGTCAATCCCAGGCCGGGTCGTGATGTGCCCGGGGCTGTCGGGTTGGGTGGAGCAGGTGCTGGTATCGGTTGGGCATCCGCCATCTTCGGTATCGGCGGTGGCACGCTGACGGTCCCTTTCCTGAGCTGGTGTAACGTCCGCATGCAACAGGCTGTGGGAACCTCCGCAGCCTGTGGCCTGCCCATTGCCGTGGCTGGGGCACTGACCAACATCGGTACTGGCTGGCAGAACCCCCACCTGCCGGAGCTCAGTGTGGGTTTTATTTACCTTCCTGCGTTTCTGGGTATTGTCCTGACCAGTGTGCTGTTCGCCCGGGTTGGCGCCAACCTGGCCCACCGTCTGGACGCAGCACTACTCAAAAAAATATTTGCCATGGTACTGATCGTGGTGGGTATCCGTTTTCTGCTATGACCTGAGGGGTAATTGATGCTCCAGCATCCGCAAATCGACCCGGTGGCCATCTCCATCGGGCCGTTGAAAGTACACTGGTATGGCCTGACCTATCTGGTTGGTTTCCTCGTAGGCTGGTGGTTGGGTCGTATTCGCACCCGCAAACCCTGGTCACCTATCAATGAAACCCAGATGGGCGACATGCTGTTCTACATTGCCCTGGGGGTCATACTGGGTGGTCGCTTTGGCTATGTGATTTTCTACAACTTCGGAGCCTTCGCCTCGGACCCATTGATGTTATTGCGGGTCTGGGAGGGCGGTATGTCCTTCCACGGCGGCCTTCTGGGCGTGATGTTCGCCATGTGGTGGTTCGGCCGTAAAGTGGACCGCACCTTCTGGCAGATCGCCGATTTCGTCGCACCGCTGGTGCCGGTTGGCCTCGGTGCCGGGCGCATTGGCAACTTCATCAACGGCGAGCTCTGGGGCAAGCCCACGGATCTGCCCTGGGGCATGGTATTCCGCACCGCCCCCGACGCCCTGGCCCGCCACCCGTCACAGCTTTATCAGTTCGCTCTCGAAGGCGTGCTGTTCTTCATCATTCTGTGGTGGTTTTCCTCAAAGCCCCGGCCCCGTATGGCCGTGTCCGGCCTGTTCCTGGCGTGTTACGGCGTCTTCCGCTTCCTGGTGGAGTTCGTCCGCCAACCAGATCCGCAATTGGGGTACCTGGCCTTCGACTGGCTCACCATGGGGCAGGTACTGTCATTCCCGATGATACTGGCCGGTGCCGGATTGATCGTTTTTGCTTATCGGAGAAACGTCGAATGAAAGCCTATCTTGACCTGATGAGAGACGTGGTAGACAACGGCATGGACCGTGGTGACCGCACCGGCGTTGGCACCCGCTCCGTGTTTGGCCGCCAGATCCGTTTCAACCTGCAGGAAGGCTTCCCTCTTGTTACCACCAAGAAAGTCCACCTGCGCAGCATCATTCAGGAACTGCTGTGGTTTCTGCAGGGCTCTACAGACAACAACTGGCTGAAAGAGCGCAAGGTGTCCATCTGGAACGAGTGGGCACTGGAAAACGGCGATCTGGGACCTATCTACGGCAAACAGTGGCGCAGTTGGCAGTGCCCGGATGGCAGCACCGTAGACCAGATCAGCGATGTGATCGACCAGATTCGTAACAAGCCCAACTCCCGCCGGCTGATTGTCTCTGCCTGGAACCCGGCTGAGCTCCCGGATGAATCCATCGGTCCCCAGGACAATGTCCGCCAGGGCCGCATGGCGCTGGCCCCGTGCCACTGCCTGTTCCAGTTCTACGTCGCCGACGGCAAACTCTCCTGCCAGCTCTACCAGCGCAGCGCCGATCTGTTCCTGGGTGTGCCGTTCAATATTGCGTCCTATGCCCTGCTGACCCACATGATCGCCCAGCAATGCGATCTGGGTGTTGGCGAGTTTGTGCACACATTCGGTGATTGCCACCTGTACCAGAACCACCTGACCGACGATATCGTCTTCGAGCAGCTGAAAAGATCGCCCCGGGCATTGCCGAAACTTGTGATCAAACGGAAGCCCGCGTCGATCTTTGAGTACGAGCTTGAGGATTTCGAGTTTGACGGGTATGAGCCTTATCCTGGGATCAAGGCGCCTATTGCGGTTTGACTCTTTGGCCTGGTCTCCGGCCCGGTTGTTCTGGAGTCTGCAGGGCAGCGGGTGGGGCTTTCAGGAAAACGCCTCGAGACGTCCGTGTGCGGCTTGGGCTCCGCCATCCATGGCTCCGCACATTTCCTGAAAGCCCCACCCGCTGCCCCGCGGCCGAACAATTGAGTTCGATTTTCCGGAAGGCCAGACCAGATTGGGGCAGCTATTCTGATTTAAGCATTAACAAATGTGCTCTCCTGCGGTGATCAAGGATCAGCTAACTGCATTGTCGAATCGCGAGAGGGCGGGAAAGAGTGTCCAAAAATGTGCGGAGCCATGGATGGCGGAGCCCAAGCCGCGCATGGATGCCTTGAGGCGTTTTTTGGACACTCTTTCCCGCCCTCTTGCAGCCACAAAACCAGAGAGCCGGCAAAACTCCCAAGCAATCCCAAGCAAGAGGACAAACAGCCAATGAGGAAAGCCCTGATAGTAGCCATGTCCCAAAACCGGGTCATCGGCCGTGATAACAAGTTGCCATGGTATCTGCCAGGAGATCTGAAGTACTTCAAGCAGGCGACCATGGGCAAGCCCATCATCATGGGGCGGAAAACCTGGGACTCTATTGGCCGGCCATTGCCCGGGCGGATGAACGTGGTGATTTCACGGAATCCGGAATGGGAGGCGCCGTCGGGGACAGTGGCCGCGAAGTCACTGGACGAAGCACTGGTCAAAGCCGAAGCTCAGGCCGAGATCGAGGGTGGGGACGAAGTCATGATTATCGGTGGCGGGCAGATCTACGCCGAAGCGCTGCCAATGGTGGACAGAATCTACATAACCCAGGTGCACGCTGAGGTGGAGGGAGATGCGTTCTTTCCGGAAGTGAACTGGGATGAGTGGGAAGAAATCGGACGGGAGGATTTCTCCGCGTCCGACAACAACCCATATGACTACAGCTTCGTAGTCTATCAGCGCCTGAGCAAGCCCTGAGGGGCCAGATCAGGCCTGACGGGGTGGGCGCTTACCGGCGGGCTTGCCGCCTTTGCCAGGTGGTTTGCCCTTCGGGCCCGGGCCACCACGCCCCTTGGGGCCTTTCTTGAAGCCAGGCTTGTACCCTGGCTTGCCACCCGGACGACCGCCGCCGCCCTTGCGGTCACGGCGTGGTGGTGCAGAGGCTGAAATCTCCGGCAAGGCTTCCGGCTGCTCCAGCGGCAGTGAGCCTGGCTGGGACGCTTCCAGCCAGCAGGCCAGGGCACCGGCAACCATGGCCGTGTCCATGTTGTTGCGCTCGGCAATTTCATCCAGCAGGGCCATGGCCTTCGCCAGCTTGCCATCCTCTGCAAAACCCATCAGCTGCGTTTCAAACTGCTCTTCGCGCATTTTCTTGAGTTCTACAGGCGAGGGCAGCTGGTAAGACTCCATAGGCGAGTTGGTGGCACGCTCAAGCGTACGCAACCAGCTGCGCTCACGGGGTGTTACCAGAAGAATCGCCTTGCCTTCACGGCCGGCACGGCCGGTACGGCCAACACGGTGGATGTAGGCTTCGGTGTCGTAGGGCACATCGTAGTTGATGACATGAGTGATACGGGGCACATCCAGGCCGCGTGCCGCTACGTCTGTCGCAACAATAATATCTTTCTTGCCGCGCCTGAGATCTTCCACCGTCTGCTCACGCTGACGCTGGTTCAGATCGCCATTCAGTGGCGCCACTGCGTGGCCACGGGCCGAGAGTTTTTCTGCCAGCAAAGTGGTTTCAGCTTTGGTGCGCACAAAAACAATGGCGGCATCCAGGGGCTCCACTTCAAGAATCCGCGTCAGGGCATCCAGCTTGCGCTCGGCATAAACCGGCAGCACGAACTGGGAAATACGCTCAACCGTGCGTGTTTCGCTCTCGATTTTGACTTCCGTGGCGTCGCGCAGGTAGGTCTGGGCGACTTTCTTGATCTGCGGCGGCATGGTGGCGGAGAACAGCGCGCGCTGACAGTTTTCCGGTGTTTTCGCCAGAATCGCTTCCACGTCATCGATGAAGCCCATACGAAGCATTTCATCAGCTTCGTCCAGCACCAGCGCCTTCAGGCTGTCCAGCTTCAGGGTGCCTTTGCGCAGATGGTCGAGCATTCGGCCGGGGGTTCCCACGATCACCTGGGCACCGCGGCGCAGGCCCTTGATCTGCGGGAAGAAATCCTGACCGCCGTATATCGGCAGTACATGGAAGTTGCGGAACTTGCTGGCGTAGGTGGTAAAGGCCTCGGCCACCTGTATGGCAAGTTCTCGTGTGGGTGCCAGCACCAGAATCTGAGGCTCCATAAGGGAAGCATCAATACGGCTCAGCAGGGGCAGAGCAAAGGCTGCGGTCTTGCCGGTACCCGTCTGGGCGACGCCCAGAAGATGCTTGCCAGCCAACAGCGCAGGAATGGTCTGGGCCTGTATGGGGGAAGGTTTTTCGTAACCGACGGCGGCAACAGCTTCAAGGACAGCTGGATCCAGGCCGAGTTCGGCAAAAGACAATTCAGACATTAATGTACTCGGAATTCGAAGGGTAGAGCATTGCAATGCAATGCATGATGTGGCGGGGATTATAACTGGTTTCTTGGATCTTTAACACGGCTAATACCAGCGGTGCTGTAGGTAGTTGCCGGGCAGGCAGTTGCGTTCACGGCGGATATTCGGCAATCTCCGGATTGTTTCGGGTAGGATGCTAATGAGGCAGGCTGATGAATTTTGACAGATTAATGGAAACCGTCGCCCAGGATGGAGAGGTCACCATCCCGTCAACCTGGAGTCAGGGGCGTGCCTCTTTTGGTGGTGTAAGTGCGGCGCTGGTGTTTGACCGGATGGCTCATGTGGTTGCTCCGGGGCGCCCCATGCGATCCATGCAGGTGTCGTTCGTGGGGCCGGTAACGCCGGATGAGCCGGCAGCCGTCGACGCCGAAATTCTGCGGGAAGGCAAGGCTGTCAGCCAGGTAATGGGCCGGATTGTCCAGGGCGGGGAGCCAAAGCTGGTGGCGATGGCCAGTTTTGGAGGCGAGAGGGATTCAGAGGTGCAGGTTGACGCCTTGCCGGCGCCGGAAGTGAAACCGGTGGGCCAGTGCAGGGGATTGGACTATATTGCGGGCGTTACACCGGAATTCATCCAGCAGATCGAGATGCGGTGGGCATTTGGCAATCTTCCATTCAGCGGCAAAGGTGGTCGAGAGCTTGGTGGCTGGATGCAGTTCAGGAAGACGCCGGAAACCTTTTCAGACGCCCACATTATTGCCCTCGTTGATGCCTGGCCGCCTGCGGTCCTGCCCTATGTGAAAGAACGGGTGAAAACCAGTTCCCTGAGTTGGGCGCTTGATATCGTGCATCCCAGGCCGGCTCTGGAGCCGGGAGACTGGCTGCTGTACAAGGCGACGATCGATGAGGCAAGTGCCGGATACGGCCACACTCATGCGGGGGTCTGGACTGCTCGCGGAGAGCTGGTAGCCCTGAGTCGGCAAACGGTAACGGTATTTGGGTAGCGATAATACCAACGGCCATCCCTGTCTTCGAAGTAAGGAATCCCCGTGAAGCCAATAGAAACGATGAAAGTGCTGGTCGCCAGTGTGATCGCGGTTGTGGTCATGGTGGGCATTGCCCGGTTCTCGTACACGCCAATGATCCCCGAGATGGTCGCCGCGCTTGGCCTGAGCACCTCCGTGGTGGGGATGCTGGCAACGGTGAATTACGCCGGCTACCTGACCGGAGCGCTGCTTATCACCCGGATCAGCGATCTTGGGCTCAAGGTAAGGCTGTACCAGATCGGCCTTGTTGTTGCAGTGGTTTCGACGGTTCTTATGGGGTACACCACCAATGTGTGGCTGTGGTTCGTGCTGCGATTTATCTCCGGGCTCAGCACCTCGGCCGGCATGTTGTTGGGGGCCGGCCTGTTAATGAGCTGGCTGATCAAACACAATCAGAAATCCGAGCTGGGCGTATTCTTTTCCGGTATCGGGCTCGGCATTGTTCTTACGGCGGTAGTGGCCGAGCTGATCAAGGATGCCTTTACCTGGGATACGCAGTGGGTGATCTACGGACTGGTGGCGTTGGTGCTTCTGGTTCCGGCCTGGCGCTGGATGCCGGACTACCGGGCCTGCGCCTTGCCGCAAACCGCAGGTAAAAAGGCGGGGGGTGAGCGGAGTCGCTTCATTCGCATATTACAGCTGGCCTATTTCTGTGCAGGTGTGGGCTATGTGGTGACGGCCACTTTCCTGGTGGCTATCGCGGAGGCCATGCCACAGCTCAGGGGGCACGGCTGGTTGATCTGGCTGATTGTCGGTCTCGCCGCCACGCCGGCATGCTGGCTGTGGGATGTGTTCTCGCGTCGCTGGGGGCAATGGCTGGCGCTGTACCTGGCTTACACCCTCAACGCTGTCAGTATTCTGATGCTGATTGTCAGCACCGAAATGGCAAGCGTGATGCTCAGTGCCGTGATTTATGGCGCCAGCTTTATCGGTATTGTCAGCATGATGCTGGCTATGGTGGGTCGTGTTTTCCCGGAGAATCCGTCCCGGCCGATGAGCAGGCTAACATTCAGTTATGGTATCGCTCAGATGCTGGCACCCGCCGTTGTGGGCTACCTTGCCGATGTGGAAGGCAACTACACCAACGGGCTCTGGCTTACCATGATTGTGATGGCGCTTGGTGTGGTGATGTTGCATCTGGCGCGAAAAATGGAACAGCGGGGCCAGGGCAAGCCTTCAGGGGCCCGTTTGTAGCCGCCTGAATAACCGGCTTCGGGGACCGGTTATTCCATCTCAGACACGGCTTCGTTGAGGGTGCTTGCATCGCGAAGGCCTCCGAAGCGTTTGTAGAACTTTTCGCTGGGCCCTGGCAGCGGGCCGGAAGCATTCTCCAGAGTCTCGTCGAGCCACTGTTCAGCCCGCACATAGATCTTGCGGTACAGGTTGCGACAAAGCTGCTTCGCACTTCGTCCTTCCCAGTCACCCGGTAACAGTTCATCGGGTAGCAGAGGGTCACGAAGCAGGATTTTACGGTACTCGTGAATCAGCAGGACCCGGAGAATCAGGCATTCCTCGGGGTTGAGGGTGTCTTCGGACTGTAGTTCGCGCCACAGGGGACGGAACTGCGTCAGAAAACGCCGGTACCGACCTCCCAGCTCGTCCAGGTTCCAGCTCTCACGGACCTGCAGACGAAGCGCCCTGGGACTTTTCTGTTCCATGGGCATAGTCTGCATGACGATGGTGTCGTCCAGCGCTCCCCATTCCTGCAGCATGGGAATCAATTCGTTGCGGGTAAATCTCGGGTGCTCCATCAGACCTGGCGCCATGCTGCCGAAACTGAGCCATTTGAGCTCTTCCCGGACTTTCTGTCGAAGTTCCGGGGCCAGCTGGTTCAGGTACACAAGGCACCACCCCCCGCTCCACTCTTCTGTATCAAGATTGTAAACATGCTGGAAAGCCTGCTCAAACCGGCGCAGCCCGGGACCAGTCAGGCTGTAATAACTGCAGCGCCCCACCTTTTCAGTCTGCAACCAGGATTCCTGAACCAGGCGATATACCGAAGTGCGGACCAGTCTTTGGCTGATGCCCATGGGCTCTACCAGTTTCATCAGGCTGCCCAGCCAGACATTGCCACCGCGGGGAACGATGGCGTCGCCATAGATGGTAATGATGAGAGAACCGGCGCGAAGTGGCCGTTTTTTCTGAAAATTCTTGACGAGCAGTTCTAGCTGGCTTTTTGCAGTCATGGTTCCGGGTCCGCAAATCATAATCAATGAAACAGGTTGCACGTATTATGCGGGTCTTGCGTGTCAGGTAAAGGTTTGTCTTTCTGCTGGCGGTGCTGGCGCGTTGTGCCAGTGTCAGCTTTACTTGGAGAGCCGTGATCGGCTCCCTGAAATCGGTTGACATAAAAGTTATGATACAATAAATTCGTTTGATATTCGTCAATGGTATCGAATTTTACCGGGAGCGAAGAAGGATTGCAGTAATCAGGGATGAAGGAAAAAACATACTCAAGCCCCTGCACAATTCGGGAGAACAAAAACAATGCTTAAAACTATGATGCGTCGCGCAGGAAAATGCGCAGCGGTAGCTGCTGCAGGTCTCATGATGATGAGCGCCCAGGCAGCCGAACCAATCAAAATCGGGTCGTTCCTGTCAGTAACAGGTCCGGCATCTTTCCTTGGCGATCCCGAGTTGAAAACACTCGAGATGTACGTCGAGAAAATTAATGAAGAAGGCGGTGTCCTGGGACGTCAGCTGGAGCTGATCCACTATGACGACGTAGGCAATGCCTCTTCCGCCCGTAACTTTGCGAGCCGTCTGATTCGCTCTGATCAGGTGGATATCATCGTTGGTGGGAGCACCACCGGTGCCACCATGGCAGCGGTGCCACTGATCGAGCAGGCAGAAGTGCCGTTCATCTCTCTGGCCGGTGCGGTTGTTATTACAGACCCGGTCAAGAAATGGGTATTCAAGACTCCCCAAACCGACCGCATGGCGGCAGAGCGCATTCTGACCGACATGAAGGAACGCGGCATTACCAAGTTCGGCCTGATCTCCGGCACAGGTGGTTTCGGAAGCTCCGGTCGTAGCCAGACTCTGGAAGTGGCTGAAAAGATGGGCATGGAAGTCGTGGCCGATGTTACCTACAGCGGATCTGATACAGACATGACCGCCCAGTTGACCAATATCCGTAACACAAAGGGTGTGGAAGCTGTACTGAACTTCGGTTTTGGTCAGGGTCCGGCCATCGTAACCCGCAACTATGACCAGTTGGGTATGGAGCTCCCGTTCTATCAGTCTCACGGTGTGGCTTCTGACAGCTTCCTCGAGCTGGCGGGCTCCTCTGCCGAAGGCCTGCGCCTGCCTGCATCTCCGCTGCTGGTGCCGGACTCTCTGCCGGACGACGATCCCCAGAAAGACGTGGTTCAGAACTACAAGGCTGAATACGAAGCCCGCTGGGACTCCAAGGTGTCTACTTTCGGTGCCTATGCCTACGACGGCCTGATGCTGGCGGTTCGCGCCATGGAAGAAGCTGGCTCGACCGATCCGGAAGCCGTTCGTAACGCGCTGGAAAACATCAAGGGCTATGTCGGCGTAACCGGTGTGTTCAATATGTCACCGGATGACCACAACGGCCTTGATCCGGAATCCTTCCGCATTCTGGAAGTCCAGAACGGCGAATGGAAATTGATCGACTGATATCCCTTTCACCTGTCTCGCGGCCGGCGGCGGTCCTTCTGGATAAGTCGCCGGCCGATGTTCGACCGGAACCATCGCTATGCTCGCAGAATTCTTACAGTACCTGTTCACCGGGATCACCATCGGTGCGACTTACGCCCTGATTGCTCTCGGTTTCACCCTTATTTACAACGCCAGTCATGTCATCAACTTCGCCCAGGGCGAATTCCTGATGATTGGAGGCATGGCGACTGTCTCGTTGACGGCCATGGGCGTACCAATGGTACTTGCCATTGTTCTTGCCATTATTCTTGCCGGGATTCTGGGCATAGCGCTTCAGCGCTTCGCCATTGCACCGGCAAAGCAGGCGGATGTAGTAACACTGATCATTATCACGATCGGTGCTTCCATCTTTATTCGTGGTATTGCCCAGGTTGTCTGGGGCAAGGAATACCATGTGATGCAGAATTTCAGCAGCGATGAGCCCATTCGCGTGTTCGGTGCTGTTCTGAACAGCCAGAGCCTCTGGGTTCTGGGGGTCGGTGCCGTTGTGGTAGTGGCTCTTGTGCTGTTCTTCACCAAGACCCTGACAGGCAAAGCCATCCTGGCGACGTCGATGAACAAGGAGGCTGCCCGGTTGGTTGGCGTCCGGACACAGATGGTGCTGATGCTGGCCTTTCTGGTGTCTGCACTGCTCGGCTCCGTTGCCGGTATCGTGGTCGCGCCAATTACCTTTACGTCCTACGACATCGGAATCATCCTGGGCCTGAAGGGCTTTGTTGCAGCGGCCATCGGTGGCCTTGGCAGTGGTGTGGGTGCCGTTGTTGGCGGCCTTGCGCTGGGCATTGTTGAAGCCATGGCGGCCGGGTATATCTCCTCCGATTACAAGGATGCGGTGGCGTTTTCCATGATCCTGCTGGTGCTCTTCTTCATGCCCCGCGGACTCTTTGGTCCCAAAGTTGTGGAGCGTGTCTGATGTTGAACCGTTTTATGCAGTCGCGTCTCCGTGGGTTGGTGTTCCTCGCGCTCATTCTCGTTATTATTCCGGCCTTTCTGAGCAACTCGTTTCAATATGGAATGGTTACCCAGATTGCAATTCTTGCCGCCACGGTTGTCGGCCTTAACCTTCTGGTTGGCTTTGCCGGCCAGATCAGTCTCGGTCACGCTGGCTTCTTTGGTCTTGGTGCCTATTTCACCGGTATCGCAACGGGAACCTATGGCTGGCCCTCGGTACCGGCACTTTTGGTGGGTGCCATCATGGTTGGCATTATTGCCTGGGTTGTGGGGCGCCCGATTTTGCGTCTCAAGGGGCATTACCTGTCCATGGCAACGCTTGCTGTGGGCTTCATAATCGCTATTATTCTGAACAACGAACGTGCGTTGACAGGTGGTCCGGACGGTATGCCGGTACCCGCCTTTGAGGTATTCGGCTGGGAACTGAGTTCTTTTGCCCGGTACTCGCTGTTCGGCCTTGAGATTGAAGGTTTCGAGGCCTGGTATATCTTCGCCAGCGTAATACTGCTGGTGGCTGTCTGGTTTGCGCTCAATCTGATTGAGTCACCGATAGGTCGTGCCTTGCGCTCGGTGCACGGGTCCGAGGTCGCGGCAAGTGTCGTTGGCGTGAACACTGCGAAGTATAAAAGCCTAGTGTTTGTGATTTCCGCTATCTACGCCAGCCTGATGGGCAGCCTCTACGCCCACTTTCTGGGCTTTATCACCCCGGCGGTGGCCAGCTTCGAGTTTTCCATTCTCTTTATAACGATGGTTGTTCTGGGCGGCATGGGCTCTACCTTTGGTGTGATTCTGGGGGCTGCAGTGCTGACCCTCCTGCCGCAGGTGCTGGCGGATTTCCAGGAACTCGAAACCGTCATGTTCGGCCTGATCCTGATGCTGACGATGATTTTCATGCCCAAGGGCCTGTTGCCCACGCTAACCGCAATTGTTTCCAAAAGAATGCGCAAGAAAGCGGGAGGTGAGGCATGACAGCGCTGGTTGAAGTAAAAGGGCTGGATAAGGCCTTTGGTGGCGTTCACGCTGTGGAGGGCGTCAGTTTCGCCGTTGAGGCCGGGCAGGTCTATTCGGTCATCGGCCCCAACGGTGCCGGCAAGACCACGCTGTTCAACCTGATTACCGGCCTCTACGTCCCCACGAAGGGTGAGGTCCGGCTGAATGGCGAGAATACTACCAAACTGGAACCGAACCAGCTTGCGGAACGGGGCATGTGCCGGACTTTTCAGCAGATGCAGATCTGCATGAACATGACCGCTATCGAAAACGTGATGCTCGGCCGTCACCTGCAGTTCAAAAGCAGCCTGTTCACCACCTTGTTCCGGTTACCGGCTTTGCTGCGGGACGAGAAGACTGCCTACAAACGCGCAGCTGATCTAATGGAATACGTGGGCTGTGGCGAGTACGTGGGCGCAGAGGCCTCTGCGATGTCCTACGGTGCGCTGAAGCGGCTCGAGATTGCCAGGGCCCTGGCGGCTGAACCCAAGGTCATTCTGCTGGATGAACCGGCAGCAGGTCTTAACGCAACCGAAACCGCAGCGTTGGAAGACCTGATCCGTAAAATTGCAGATCAGGGCATAACCGTGATGCTGGTTGAACACGATATGAAACTGGTGATGGGAATATCCGACCGTTTGCTGGTGCTTAACTATGGTCGCGTTCTGGCCGAGGGCACGCCCGAGGAAATCCGTCAGAATCCGGACGTTATCGCCGCCTATCTCGGTGGCTGAGCAAGGAGACATTTCACATGAGCGAGCAAACCACTGAAATGGCGCCTGCCCAGTCACGCAGCGAGCAGGCCGTCCGAATTATTGTTCATGAGCATCAGGCGCTGTGGCGGGTCCTGGACCTGCTGGATCAGCTTCTGAGTGATATGAATCTCAACGACCAGCGGCCGGATGAGCGGCTGCTGACCACGATCTTTGATTACATTGAGCACTTCTCCCAGCGGGTCCACAGTACTCCCACGGACATCGAGCTTTACAAGCGGCTCAGTGAGAAGTCTCCCGAGACGGCACCCCTGCTGGAGAAGCTGGCCAGGGGCTACGTGGTCGGGCATGAGAAGCTGGTGGAGTTGCGTAAACTGCTGGCGGAGTGCGAAAAACGCTGGCCGGAAGGTCGTGAGGAGTTCAGTCATGCCCTCGCACGTTTCACGGAGGCCCTTCGCAAACATATCCGCAAGGAAGAGGGCGTGGTTATTCCGCGGGCCCGGAAGCTGCTGACCGAGGACGACTGGCAGCGGATTATCGAAGCGCGGGATGTGGAAAACGACCCTCTGTTTGGTGAGCGGGTCCGGGAAGAATTCCGGGAACTGCGCCACCAGATTGTCAGTTACACTCCGGAAAAGTTCGGGGGGCTGGGACTCAAGCACGCAGACCGGGTAACCGCTCCTCATGCAGAAGAGGAAATGCTGTCCATCAAGGGACTTGTCACCTCCTATGGCCAGATCGAGGTTCTCCATGATGTGGATATCCGTATCAACAGTGGCGAGATTGTCTCCCTGGTGGGTGCCAACGGCGCGGGCAAGTCCACATTACTGATGACAATCTCCGGGCTTCAGCCGGTGGATCGGGGATCAATAAGCTTCGAGGGTAAAGACCTGAGCAAGATAAGCACCGACCGGCGCGTGGCTCAGGGGATTGTGCAGGTGCCTGAGGGCAGACAGGTTTTCAAGGACATGAGTGTCCATGACAACCTCCTGATGGGTGCTTACACTCGCGGCAGAACGGCTGAGGTAATGGACGACATCGAGCGGATGTACACCAGGTTCCCCATTCTTCGCCAGAAACGCCATAACCTGGCCGGTGAGCTGTCCGGTGGCCAGCAGCAGATGTTGGCCATGGGGCGCGCACTGATGGCCAAGCCCAGGCTGCTGTTGCTGGATGAGCCGAGCATGGGGCTGGCGCCCCTGATCGTTGAGGAAATCTTCAACATCGTCAAGGAGCTCAAGAAGGAAGGGATAACCATCTTCCTGGTGGAGCAGAACGCCTCCCAGGCGCTGGCGCTGGCCGACCGTGGTTATGTGCTTGAGACCGGAAAAGTGGTGATTGAAGGCACTGGCCGGGAACTGCTCAGCAACGAGAAAGTCCGTGAGGCGTATCTGGGAATGTAATTGCCTGAAGTTTTAAAGCGCAAATAAAAGGGGGACAGGTCGTTAAACCTGTCCCCCTTTTATTTGCCTGTGACTTTCTCCCTGGGGTCCAAGACAGGGAGAAAGCAGGTCAGCCCGGTGTTACTCGGGCTTCTTGGCAACCAGTGTCAGGATGTCGTAGCTCGCAACCAGCTCGTCGTTCTGGTTGTGAACCTGGACGTCCCATACAACCACACCCTGGGGGTGCCCGTCGGGGGATGTCCGACCCTGATCAATCTTGCGCTTGCAGGTCAGTCGCGCCCGAATGGTATCTCCCGGGGCAACCGGTTCAATAAAGCGCAGGGTGTCCAGTCCGTAGTTGGCCAGAACCGGACCTTCGCCCGGATAAACGAACAGGCCGGCCGCTGCGGAAAGCACGAAGTAGCCGTGGGCAATGCGCTTGCCGAACTGGGAGTCCCGTGCTGCAATTTCGTCAAAGTGCATGTAGAAGTGGTCGCCGGACAGGCAGCCGAAGTTGACGATGTCGGCTTCAGTAACCGTGCGCCGGTGAGTCAGCAGGGATTCGTTGATCTGCAGGTCCTCGAAATGGCGACGGAAAGGGTGCACTTCGGTTTCGATAACATCGGCACCACGCACATACTCGCGGGTAACCGCTGCCAGCATGCTCGGAGAGCCCTGGATCGCGGTGCGCTGCAGGTAATGGTGTACTGCACGGATACCGCCCAGCTCCTCGCCACCACCAGCACGACCGGGGCCACCATGCTTGAGCATGGGAAGGGGAGAACCGTGGCCGGTAGATTCCTTCGCCGCCTCGGCGTCCAGCAGGTGCAGACGGCCGTGGAAGGCGGCCAGCAGTGGAGCGATCCTGCCGGCAATGGCTGGATCACGGGTCGTCAGGGTTGTGACCAGTGAACCACGGCCCTCGGCGCACAGGGAAACAGCGTCTTCGATGGTGTCGTAGGGAATCACCGTTGCCACCGGGCCGAACGCCTCGATGTCGTGGGCACCACAGCCATTCTCAGGGTTCCGGCACAGCAGCAGGTGCGGTTCGATGAACGCGCCTTTGTCGGTGCCTTCGCCGGTTGGCTGGAAATCGCCGGTGCCGCCGGTGACCAGTTCGCTGGTTTTCAGCAATTCCTGAATATTGGCTTTGACGTCTTCAAGCTGGTCGATGGAGGCCAGTGCGCCCATGCGAACGCCCTCAACCGAAGGATCGCCAACGGTGACTTTCGACAGGCGTTCCTTGAGCTTTTCGCAGACAGCATCCACCTGGTCTTTCGGCACCAGGACCCGACGGATAGCCGTACACTTCTGGCCAGCCTTCGCCGTCATTTCGCGGCCCACCTCTTTCACAAAGATGTCGAACTCTTCGTGTTCGGGTGTCACGTCCGGCGCAAGAATGGCGCTGTTCAGTGAGTCGGCCTCGGCATTGAACGGAATCGAGCGGTTGATAATGTTCGGGTGATTCTTGAGCTTGCGGGCGGTTGCAGCCGAGCCGGTGAAGGTGACCACGTCCTGCTCTTCAAGGTGTTCAAACAGGTCGCCGGTGCTGCCGATGATCAGCTGCAGACTGCCCTCGGGCAGGGCTCCGGATTCCTGCATCAGACGAACGGCGAGTTCGGTGACATAACAGGTAGACGTGGCCGGCTTCACAATGGAGGGCATGCCCGCCAGGAAGGTGGGCGCAAACTTTTCCAGCATGCCCCACACCGGGAAGTTGTAGGCGTCGATATGGACGGCCACGCCACCCCGGGGCACCAGAATATGGGTGCCTGCAAAGTGGTTGTTCTTGCCGAGCGGAGTCACCGGGCCCTCGTGAACAACATTGCCGGAAGGCAGCTCCCGGCGGCCCATGCTGGCGTAGGAGAACAGGGTGCCGAAGCCGCCATCGATATCGATGCCGTTATCGCCCTTGGTGGAACCGGTATGCATCGACAGGGCGTAAAGTTCTTTTTTGTGCTCCTGGAGATACATGGCCATGGCCTTCAAGGCCAGGGCGCGCTCCTGGAAATCCATCGCCATCAGGTTCTTGCCGCCAACCTTGCGGCCGTAATCCACAGCTTTCTTGAAATCAAGGGTATCGTCGTGGGTATGTGCGACGATGTCACCGTTAATGGCGCTGGGCAAGGCCTTCGCGGCCTTTTCGCCGACCCACTGGCCGGCAATGTAACTTTTCAGGACTGACATGGGTAACTCCATTCGTTACTGAAACGCCAAGGCAAGCCCTGTTTTCGCGGGGCTTGCCTTGCTAGTGTCTTTCTGTTGTCTGGTCGGAAACTACATTTCGTCGTAGTCCAGAACCACCTTGTCGCTGACCGGGTAGCACTGACAGGAGAGCACGTAGCCGGCTTCCACTTCGTAATCTTCCAGGGCAAAGTTCTGGTCCATTTCCACCTCACCTTCCACAACCTTGGCACGACACGTGGAGCAGACACCGGCCTTGCAGGAGTAGGGCAGATCTGCACCTTCCTCGTTGCCGGCCTCCAGAATACTCTTGGTGTCACGAACCAGTGGGAAGGTCAGTGAGCGGCCATCAGCGATGACGGTCACTTCGCTTACCGACTGCGGATCCACCTTGGACGGCGCTCTGTCCTTGCGGGCCTGTGGCGCACCACCGACTGGCGTGAACAACTCGAAATGGATCCTGCTTTTATCCATACCATGGCGCAGCAGGGAGTCGCGTACGTCCTCTGTCATCAACTGGGGACCGCAGATGAACGCGGCGGTAAGATCCTTGGCGTTGATCCAGTGATCGAACAGGGCGTCGCACTTGTCGTGGTCAATCCGCCCGTTGTACAGATCAATGTCCTGCTCTTCGCGGGTGAAGATATAAACCAGATTCAGGCGCGCCATATACTCGTTCTTCAGGTCCTGAAGCTCATCCCGGAACATGGTGCTGCTGGTGGCCTTGTTACCGTAGAACAGGGTAACTTCACTCTTTGGTTCGGTCTCCAGTGTGGTCTTCACAATCGAGAGAATCGGAGTGATACCACTACCGGCGGCCACGGCCAGGTAATTACCTTCACGCTCCGGGTCCAGGTCGATAGAGAAATGACCCTGGGGCGGCATGACTTCCAGCGTCTGGCCCGGTTTCAGCTGTTCATTGGCAAACGTGGAGAAACGACCTCCGGCTACCTTTTTGACCGCGATGCGCAGCTCCTGATCGTTGACGCTGCGGCAGATCGAATAGGAGCGGCGCACTTCCTCGCCATCCATCTGCGTTCTGACAATCAGGTGCTGGCCCTGCTTGTAGCTGAACTTGTCCGCCAGATCTTCCGGCAGGTCAAAAGCAAGTGATACCGCGTTTCTTGTTTCAGGTCTGACCTCTTTGAGGGTCAGTGAGTAGAATTTGTTCATGATCGTATCGGCTCTAGATGCATTTGAAATAGTCGAAGGGCTCGAGGCATTCCTTGCAACGATAAAGGGCTTTGCAGGCGGTGGATCCGAATTCGCTGACCCGCTCCGTATCCTTGCTGCCACAGTGGGGGCAGGCAATGACGTCCGGTTCCCCGAGCAGGCTCATCTTGCTGGAGCTGCCCTCGGGTGGCGCGATTCCGAATGCCCGAAGCTTCTCTTTGCCTTCGGCTGTGATCCAGTCGGTGGTCCAGGCAGGGCTCAGCACCTGGTTGATTTTCGGATCCCGGAAGCCTGCGGCGCGCAGGGCTTCGGTAATCAGTTCCTCAATCAACTCGGTGGCCGGGCAGCCGGAGTAGGTCGGGGTCACGTCAATGGACAGCTCTTTGCCGTCCCAGTGAACGGCCCGGACAATGCCGAGCTCCACGACACTGACTGCCGGAACTTCAGGGTCTTTGACCTCTTCAAGCAGTGCCCAGATGTCGTCCTCTGTCAGCAGATCGGGGCGGGCGTTTGCCGGCACCCGATCACTGGCAATCAGGATATCGACGGCTGACCTGTGGTCTGACTCACCATGTTGTGGCATCGGGATAGGCCCTCTGCAGGAACTGCATTTCTGCCAGAATGAAACCGAGGTGTTCGGTGTGCTCGCCGTGCTTGCCGCCCATATACATCCATGCATCTTCGGCGCCCGGTGTCAGGGTGGCCTGAGTCAGCACCTCGTTGACCATGCCGCGCCAGTCTTTGGCCAACTGGTCGGGATCCGGGCCAATGCCGGCCTCGGCCAAGGCGCGATCCGTATCGTCCGGTGTGATCAGTTCACCGGTGAAACGCCAGAGGATATCCACGGCATCCTGCATGCGTTTATGGCTCTCTTCGGTACCATCACCCAGGCGCTTGACCCATTCGGAGGACCGGCGCAGGTGGTAGGTGGCCTCTTTCAGAGCCTTGGCGGCGATGCCGGCAATTCGCTCATCACTGGATTCGGTCAGGCTCTTGAGCGTGAAGTAGTGCCACACGTCAAAGAAGAACTGCCGACCCATGGTGACGGCGTAATCCTCATTGGGCTGCTCGGTTAGAAGCAGATTCCGGTAATTGTGCGCGTCACGGCGGAATGCCAGCTTGTCGGCATCGCGGCCATCATCAATCAGCTCGGCTGCGTACTCGTACCAGTTGCGGGCCTGACCAACGAGATCGAGGGCAACGTTCATCAGTGCCATTTCTTCCTCAAGTGCCGGCGCTTTTCCGCACAACTCGCAAAGGCGCTGGCCCAGGATCATGTCGGAATCTGCCAGGCGCAGCAGGTATTCCTTTAATGCTTCTGCTTGTGTCATTGGAATCGCTCCTTACATGTGTCCGACTTCATCGGGCAGCTCGTAAAAAGAAGCGTGCCGGTAAATCTTGTCTTCCGACGGGTCGAAAAGCACTTCCTTTTCGTCGGATGCGGAGGCCGTGATGGTGTCGGAGGGCACAACCCAGATGCTCACGCCCTCATTGCGGCGTGTGTAAAGGTCACGGGCGTTTTCCATGGCCATCTCGGCGTCAGAGGCATGCACGCTGCCCACGTGTTTGTGGTTCAGGCCGTGCTTGGACCGCACGAAAACTTCGTAAAGGCGCCATTCAGACATGTTGTATTCCTCCAGTATCAAGCGGCTTGTGCGCGCTGTTTTTGTTTTTTGGCATAGGCGACGGCCGCTTCGCGGACCCATGCGCCCTCGTCAATTGCGTTCTTGCGAGTTTTGATGCGCTCGCGATTGCAGGGGCCGTTGCCCTTGAGAACGTCGTAGAATTCCTGCCAGTTGATGTCACCGAAATCGTAGTGGCCGGTTTCTTCGTTCCACTTCAGGTCTGGATCCGGTGCGGTGCAGCCAAGGAATTCAAGCTGCGGCACGGTCTGGTCAATGAACATCTGGCGCAGTTCGTCGTTGCTCTTGCGCTTGATCTTCCAGGCCATGGACTGCTGGGAGTTCGGGGACTCATCATCGTGCGGGCCGAACATCATCAGGGCCGGCCACCACAGGCGGTTGATGGCGTCCTGTACCATCGCCTTCTGCTCATCAGTGCCTTCACGCATCATGTCCAGCAGGATCTGGTAACCCTGGCGCTGGTGGAAGCTCTCTTCCTTGCAGATGCGCACCATGGCGCGGGAGTAGGGGCCATAGGAGGTACGCTGTAACACAACCTGGTTGACGATAGCTGCGCCATCCACCAGCCAGCCCACTGCACCCATATCGGCCCAGTTGAGTGTCGGGTAGTTAAAGATGCTGGAGTACTTGGCTTTGCCCTGATGCAGCTTTTCGATCTCTTCGTCACGGTCAGCCCCCAGGGTTTCCATGGCGCTGTACAGATACAGGCCGTGGCCCGCTTCGTCCTGAATCTTGGCCATCAGCTGCAGCTTTCGCTTGAGCGTGGGCGCACGGGTCACCCAGTTGCCTTCCGGCAGCATACCGACCACTTCGGAATGGGCGTGCTGGGAAATCTGACGAACCAGAGTCTTGCGATAGCCTTCCGGCATCCAGTTCTTGGGCTCAATCTTGGTTTCGGCGTCGATCTTTTCCTGGAACTCGCGCTCTTCAGGCGACATCTCTTCCAGGGTCTTCAGGCGCTTGGCGCCGGTTTCAACGAGCTGGGCGTACATAAAATACCTCCGGATCGGGCTTGTTGTTCTGTGGCTCCGTGAACACTGGTGCCCTCGGATAACATCAGAGGGCTAATACATCCATATTATATGATACTGAATAAATATCAAGAATTGTCTTTGTGTGTCATGTTCTTTTGGTAGTATTGATTAATGACGCTTATAACGTTGATTTTAATCATTAAAAACATGATACGTGACTAAATGCTATTGAGATCAGCGACGGGAAAGTAAAATTAAATCGATCAATGAGCGGGACAAGCCAGGGCAGAGAGGGCGCAGAGCCAGCCGCAATGGATGCGTACCGGCTCTGCGTGGGTCATGCAGACCTATTTTTTACGATGGTCAAACACACGTTTGGCCTTGCCTTCCGACCGCGCCAGGCGGTTGGTTTCGACTACCTCTATGCGGGTGCTGATGCCGATGTAGGACTTGATGTGGTGTGCCAGCTCCTTGGCCGCCGCGGCGCGACTTTTCGGGCTGTCGGGTACTCCGGGCTTCAGTTCGGTACGGATATCCACGCAGTCCATGTTGCCTTCCTTGTAAACCTCAATCTCGTAGTGAGGTGCCAGGGCTTCGCACTTGAGCACCTGCTCCTCAATCTGGCTTGGGAACACATTCACACCACGGATAATCAGCATGTCATCACTGCGACCGGTAATCTTGTCGATCCGGCGCATTGGCCTTGCGGTACCCGGCAGCAGGCGGGTGAGATCACGCGTGCGGTAGCGCAGGATCGGCAGAGCCACCTTGGTCAGCGAGGTGAAGACCAGCTCGCCATATTCTCCGTCGGGTAGTACTTCGCCGGTTTCCGGGTTGATGATTTCCGGATAGAAGTGATCTTCCCAGATGGTGGGGCCGTCTTTGGTCTCGACGCACTCCATGCCAACACCGGGGCCCATGACTTCGGACAGGCCATAGATATCCAGAGCCTGTATGCCAAGCCGCTCCTCAATCTCGGTACGCATGGCGTTGGTCCAGGGCTCAGCCCCGAAAATACCCAGACGCAGTGGCAGCTTATGCGGATCAATACCCTGGCGGTCCATCTCATCGGCAATGTTCAGCATATAGGACGGCGTTACCATGATGATGTCCGGCTTGAAGTCCTGGATAAGCTGGACCTGCTTCTCGGTCTGGCCGCCGGACATGGGGATGACGGTACAGCCAAGGCGCTCAGCCCCGTAATGGGCGCCAAGCCCACCCGTGAACAGGCCGTAGCCATAGGCCACATGGACCTTGTCACCGCGGGAGCCGCCGCCGGCGCGAATGGAGCGGGCAACAACGTCGGCCCAGGTGTTGATGTCGCTCTGGGTGTATCCCACTACCGTAGGTTTGCCGGTTGTTCCGCTGGAAGCATGTACCCGCACCACGTCAGACATGGGTGTGGCGAACATGCCGAAGGGATAATTGTCACGCAGGTCCGCCTTGGTGGTGAACGGTACCTTGGCCAGGTCCTCCAGGGAGTTGATGTCCATCGGCTTCAGGCCGATGTCATCAAAGGCCTTCCGGTAGAAGGGCACATTGGTGTACGCGTGAATCAGGCTCCAGCGCAGGCGCTGAAGCTGTTCATGGCGGAGCTCGTCAATGCTGGCGGTCTCCATCCGGTCAAGTTTGCCAATTTTCTGGAGTGGTAAGCTCATGATTCTGTCCTGCGTTGTTCTTGTGCTGTGATGATCATTGTTTGGTGAAGGCGGCGGATTTACTGCGCCGCATCCACCCGCTCAATAATGGTTGCAATACCCTGGCCGACGCCGATACACATGGTGCACAGGGCGTAGCGGGCTCTCTTGCCTGCTGCATGGCGACGTTCCAGCTCATACAGCGCTGTCGTCACCAGCCGGGCGCCGCTCATGCCAAGTGGGTGACCGAGGGCAATGCCGCCGCCATTCGGATTCACATGTTCCGCGTCGTCCGGCAGTCCGAGATCCCGGGTTACTGCGAGAGCCTGTGCAGCGAAGGCTTCATTGAGTTCGATGACATCCATATCCGCCAGGTCCAGGCCAGCTGTCGCCAGCACCTTGCGAGTTGCCGGTGCCGGCCCGAAGCCCATGATTCTCGGTTCAACACCAACGGTTGCCATGGCAACCACACGAGCTCTGGGCTTGAGGCCGTATTCTTTCACGGCATCGGCGCCGGCCAGCAGAAGGGCGCAGGCGCCGTCGTTAACGCCCGATGCGTTACCTGCCGTCACGGTTCCGTTTTCGCGGAACGGTGTCGGCAGCCGGGCCAGCTGTTCCAGGCTGGTTTCCCGAGGATGTTCATCGGTGTCCACAACGAGCGGATCCTGCTTGCGCCGGGGAATGGTCACCGGCGTAATTTCTTCAGCCATGCGTCCGGCTGCCTGGGCTGCAGCGGTGCGCTGTTGGCTGCGCAGGGCGAAGGCGTCCTGATCTTCCCGGGAAACGCTGAAATCGGCAGCCACGTTCTCTGCGGTCTCCGGCATGGAATCAATGCCATACTGTTTCTTGAGCAGCGGGTTTACAAAACGCCAGCCGATGGTGGTGTCGAATATTTCTGCCTTGCGGCTGAATGCCGACTCTGCCTTGCCCATGACAAACGGGGCCCGGGACATGGACTCCACGCCGCCTGCGATCATCAGCCGGGCTTCGCCGGTACGGATGGCACGCGCGGCGGTGCCGATAGCATCCATGCCCGAGCCGCACAGGCGGTTGATGGTGCTCCCCGGTACGTCAACCGGTAGTCCTGCCAATAGTAACGACATACGGGCAACGTCCCGGTTGTCTTCACCGGCCTGGTTGGCACAGCCATAAAGCACGTCATCAATTTTTGACCAGTCCAGGTCCGGGTGCCGTTCGGTCAGTGCCTTGATAGGGATAGCACCCAGGTCGTCCGCACGCACTGCGGAGAGAGCACCGCCGTAGCGGCCGATGGGGGTGCGGATGGCGTCGACGATGTAAGCGTCTTTAAGAAGGTTGTCCGCGCTCATGAATTGTCCTCCGAATTGCGTACGGTGCCGCGAACTTCATAGGAGCGACCCCGGAACAGGGCGACTTTGCGGCCGTCCTGATTGGTTAATGTGATGTCGTAAATGCCGGTACGGCCACCCCTCGCCTGTTCCTCGGCAACAGCGGTAAGCCGGTCACCCTCTTTGGCGCCGGACATGTAATCAATGCTGCAGCCTGAAGCGACCGTAGCCCGGTCATAGCTGTTGCAGGCGAAAGCAAAAGCGGAATCGGCCAGAGTGAACAGATAGCCGCCATGGCAGGAGCCGTGGCCCTGGATCATATCGCCGGTCACCGTCATGGTGAGAACCGCTTTGCCCGGGGCGACGGACTCAATGTCCATGCCCAGGTTCTGGCTCGCGCGGTCCCGGGCAAACATGGCTTTTGCGCATTCCTCGGCGAGTGTTTGCGGGTCCATCTCGCTCATGAATAAAACCCCTTTTGTGCAAATGCATTTTTCCGGAGCAGCAGGGCAGGACGATAACGATCCTCTGCGTAGCTGTTCTGAATGTTTGTCAGCACGTTAAACACGTGGCTCGTCCCGAGGCGGTCGCTCCAGCTCAGAGGGCCTTCGGGGTAGTTCAGGCCCGCTTTCATGGCCAGGTCGATGTCCGCGATGGTGGCGACACCGTGGAGGGCAGCATCAGCAGCTTCGTTGGCCAGTGTGGCAACGGTGCGCATGACCACCAGTCCAGGGCGGTCCGCAATCAGACTTACAGCGATGCCCGCCTTTTGCAGTAAAGCACAGGCACAGGAAACTGCTGCGTCCGAGGTCTGTTCTGCCGGAGCCAGAGCAAGCCGGGATGCCTGGCTGTAGTCGAACGCCAGATCGAACAGCACCAGGTTGGAGATGCCATCGGCTGCAGCTCGTTCTGTCGCCATGCGGCCATCTGTCAGGGCCAGTACGGCGTTGCCAAAGCGCAGCTGACCGGGGCCGTCGCGCTCGACAATGGTCAGGCCTGACTCTTTCAGGCGCTGGACCAGAGGGGTTGCAGCACCGGGATTGCCCTCAACAATTAATACCGTTTCGTCGCAGGGGTGCTCCGGTTCTGTTTGTGGCTGCGGTTTTTCGGCGCCTTCGCCATAGGAATAGAAGCCCTGGCCGGTTTTGCGTCCCAGGCGCCCGGCTTCCACCAGTTCTTTCTGGATCAGTGACGGCAGAAAACGCGGGTCCTGGTAGTAGGAATTGAACACAGAGTTGGTGACCGCGTAGTTGACGTCGTGGCCGATCAGATCGGTTAGCTCAAACGCACCCATGCGGAACTGGCCTGATTCGCGGATGAGAGCGTCCAGCGTTTCTGCATCGGTTGCCTTCTCCTGCAGCAGGCGCAGGCTTTCTGCATAAAACGGACGGGCGACACGGTTAACAATGAAGCCGGGAGTCGAAGTTGCGTAGACCGGTTTTTTGCCCCAGGCGGTCGCCGTGGCATGAACGGTCTCGGCAACGGCTTTGCTGGTAGCCAGTCCCAGCACCACTTCCACCAGCGCCATCAGGGGTGCCGGATTAAAGAAGTGCATTCCCACCAGGCGCTCGGGCTTTTTCATTTCCGCACCAAGGGCGGTGACCGAGATGGAAGAGGTATTGGTGGCAAGGATGGTATCCCCCGCACACAGTTCCTCCAGGTTTGCCAGCAGCTGACGCTTGATCCCGAGATCCTCGATGATGGCCTCAATCACCAGTCCGGCTTCTGCGACTTCGTCAAGGCTGGCGACCGGTTGGATCCGGCTGATCACGCCGTCCAGATCCTGCTGCTCCATCTTGCCTTTGTCGACACGGCGCTGAAGTTGCCTGGCAATGCCGTCCCGCCCTTTCTGTGCGGCGCCTTCCCTCTGGTCATGCAGGAAAACACGGTGGCCGGCCTGGGCCGCTACCTGGGCGATGCCAGAGCCCATGGCGCCGGCGCCGATCACGGCGATGCTGATCTGGGTGTCTAGTGCCATGAATTAATTCCCCTTGAACGCTGGTGTGCGTTTCTCCATGAAAGCGGCGACGCCCTCACGGTAATCCTCGGTTCTTCCGGCCATGCGCTGGAGATCTCTTTCAAGGTTGATCTGTTCTTCAAAGGTATTGCTGGCGCTGGCATGCAGGGCGCGTTTGATCAGGGCAAGGCCCTTGGTGGGCTGAGTCGCAAAATGACGGGCCAGCTTCATGGTTTCTTCCATGAGTTGCTCGTTATCCACGCAGCGCCAGATCATGCCCCAGCTCTCTGCCTGTTCGCCGCTGATCTTCTCGCCCAGTAGAGCCATGCCTTTGGCCCGGGCCATGCCGGCCACACGGGGCAAGGTCCAGGTGCCGCCGGAATCCGGTACCAGCCCCAGCTTGCAGAATGCCTGAACAAAATTGGCGGAGCGGGCGGCCAGAGTGATGTCGCAGGCAAGGGCGATGTTGGCGCCGGCACCGGCAGCAACACCATTGACGGCGCAAAGCACCGGCATCGGCAGGTCCCGCAGGCTCCGCATCAGCGGGTTGTAGTAGTTCTCCAGGGATGCACCCAGGTCTGGCACCTCCTGGTCCGGAGAAACGCTACGGTCGGCCAGATCCTGCCCGGCACAGAAGCCACGGCCTGCACCGGTAATAACCAGCACCCGGACAGATTCATCCTTGCGCACCGTGCTGATGGCTTCGCGCATGCGTTCGTGCATTTCGACATTGAAGCTGTTCAGATTGTCGGGGCGGTTGAGGGTAAGCAAAGCCACACCCTGATCGATTTCGAGAAGAATGCTCGGTTGAGTCATGGCGTTATCCTATAGCTGGAGTGATGGATGGCTCTGTGGTGGGGGCTATTGGCCCTTGAATTGGGGTTTTCGCTTTTCACGAAATGCATCAAGGCCTTCCTGACGGTCTGCTGTACCGGCAAGCACCGTGAAGGCGTGTCTTTCAAAGCGCAGGCCCTCGGCCAGATTCATATCATTGGCCCTGCGTACGGATTCTTTCGTCAGTCGGACAGCGATAGGGGCTTTTCGGGCAATGGTACGAGCAATTCCGATGGCTTTCTCAACGGTCAGTTCGGGCTGGCAGACCTCGCTGACGAGGCCGGCCTGAAGGGCGCGCTTTGCATTGATGGGCTCACCTGTCAGTGCCATGTGCATGGCCAGCGATTCGCCAACTTTCCGCACCAGTCGCTGGGTGCCACCAGCCCCCGGCATGATGCCGAGATTGATTTCCGGCTGGCCGAAACGGGCGTTTTCACCGGCAATCAGGATGTCGGCGTGCATGGCCAGTTCGCAGCCACCACCAAGTGCAAAGCCGTTAACCGCGGCAATGATGGGTTTTGTGAAGCGGGCAATTCGCTCCCAGTGGGCGACGCGCGGGTCTTCGAGAATTCCGACGAGATCACGAGCGGCCATTTCATTGATGTCAGCCCCGGCCGCGAATGCCTTCTGGCTTCCTGTGATCACAACGGCACCGACCTCACGATCTGCTTCTGCGTCATCCAGAGCTTTGGCCAGATTTTCCAGCAGCTCTGTATTGAGGGCGTTCAGTGCCTCAGGGCGGTTGAGGGTGAAGACTTGAACCCCTTGTTCAGGCCCTTCGACAAGCAGGTTGTTTGGCATAAGTAATCCGAAGTGGCTTTGTTTTTGTCTGAAGAAATCTCAGCCGTCCGGAATCCGAATTGCCATGAGGCGGTGTTCCAGTCGTTAACGGGCTGATTTTCAAATCAGTATATCTATTAATTGATACTCGTCAAGGTTTGTGGGTTCATCATTTTGTATCACATTCTGTTTTTATGGTTGAAGCTGTTTTAGTTGCTGATAAATAAGAATAATATGAGTAATTGACACATGTCACGGGGGCTTTAAAGCCATATTTAGGCGCCTTTGGAGTCCTTATATCGATGAAAACATCCCCCCGAAGAGGTAGAGTGTTGTGAAAAATGAATCAGAATGTGTCGTCGCATTCTGGGCCTGTTGATGAAGGAGAGAAGCATGCCTAGTTACAGTATCGAGGGTATACAGCCTGTTGTGCATCCGTCTGCTTATGTTCACCCGACAGCGGTCCTGATCGGGGATGTGTGGATCGGTCCTGGCTGCTACGTCGGTCCGTCAGCCTCATTGCGCGGAGACTTTGGGCGCATCGTATTAAAGGAAGGCTCGAACATTCAGGATACCTGCGTCGCGCACGCCTTCCCGGGCAAGGATGTGGTGGTCGAAAAAGATGGGCACGTGGGGCATGGGGCCATTCTTCATGGGTGTGTTGTCGGTGAGGGAGCAATGGTTGGAATGAATGCGGTGGTCATGGACGATGCAGTAATAGCATCCCGGTCCATTGTCGGTGCCGGTGCCCTGGTTAAAGCCGGTTTCCAGTGCGACCCGGCATCATTGATAGTGGGTGCGCCGGCTAAGGTGTTGCGCACGCTGAGTGATGATGAGGTGGCGTGGAAAGCGAAGGGAACTGAAGAATACCAGAGGCTGACCCGTCGCTGCCATGCCAGCCTGCAGGAGTGTAAGCCGCTGGAGGAGGCGGGCTCTGAACGTTCCGACGCCCGGGTTGATGCGGGCAGTTATCGGCCCAAGCATGAGAACTGATCCAGGGATCGCTCTCTGGCCATGCTGGGCCCAGTAGTGCGTCAGGCTGCCATTTCCGATTTCAGGGCATCAATTATGATGCGGGCAAAGTCATCCGGCGAGTCTTCCTGAAGGAAGTGGCCGCCCCGCAGCGTGATGTGTGGCTGGCCAAGGGCTCCGGGTATGCGACGTTGCATATAACGGTCGCCGCCACGGGTTATGGGATCACCGCTGCTGAAGCATGTGATGAAGGGCTTTTTCCAATTTTCCAGGACTCGCCAGGCAGCCTTGTTGGCCTCGCTGGCCGGGTCATCGGCAGTCACCGGGACCAGTTTCGGAAAGGCGCGTGCCCCGGCCTTGAACTCTGCGCTTGGGAAGGGGGCCTCATAGGCTGCGATCTCGGCCTTACTCATGGTTCTTTCTGTTCCCAACTGGACGATCCTGCCCACTGGAAACCAGGGGCTGTGGGTGGCGAAGGCTTTCCACAGTGAGAAGACCGTGGGCACGGGAGTGTCTCCTGTTGGCAGCATGCCGTTGCCCACAATAATACGGCGGAAAAGCTGCGGGTGCTCTGCTGCCAGGCGCAGCCCCAGCAGCGAGCCCCAGTTCTGGCAAACCAGGGTAATATTTTTCAGGTCCAGTGCCTTCAGCCATTGCGAAAGCCAGTTAATATGGCGCTCGTAGCTGTAGTCGCCCACGTTGGCGGGTTTGTCGGATTTCCCGAAACCGATCAGGTCCGGCGCCAGTACGCGGTGTCGGGCTTCCGCCACCAGGGGGATCATATGCCGGTAAAGGTACGACCAGGAGGGTTCTCCGTGCAGCATCAGCACCGGGGCCGCGTCATTGGGCCCTTCGTCTACATAGTGCATTCTCAGACCTGGCTCGATGTCCAGATAGTGAGGAGAAAAAGGGTAATCCGGAAGACCCGCGAAGCGGGCCTCATCGGTTCTCAGAATCCGCATGCCATCGACTGTCCTGACTGAGTGGTTGCGTGGCTGCCTGGTTGTCGCAGCCTTCAGGAATCAGGATAAAGCAGATGGAAGCTTTGTGTGTTTGGTTTACGTAACAGTGCGTTGGCTGTTTGAATCAGGACGCCTTGCTGATCAGATCATCCCCGCCCTCGAGCCGCTCCAGTGCCGCATCGCAGCAGTTCAGCGCGCCACAGTCGTCCGCTGAGCACAGGGCGACGGTATGGCAACTGATGCCATAGAGGTGCTGTTCTCCGTGATGAAAGATTCGCCCTCGGGATAGGGGGGAGCGGCAATGCCCGCACAACAGGGTGGGTACGGCGCTGCTTTCCGAGGCGATTGCGTGATAATGCTCTGGTTGTGTCATAAAAAACCTCCCAATACTTCCAAACTAGGGGCGAAAGGTGACAATTCAAAGTCATCGGCCTTTAAATTAATCTGCAGATACGAAATGGAGGTGGTTCAGGCTCACTTTCCTGCGATCGTCGGTTTCAGCGGTCGGGGTCTACAGCGGGGCGGCGGTTAGAGCGCTTGTCTTCCCAGTTGAGGGATTTTGGATCGTACCAGCCGATGCGATCGAGAACTTTTTCGCGGGTAGCGGGTGACAGGGTTGGCCATAGCTCCTGGAATTCCTCCAGTCCCTGCTCCCGCTGACGCTGTTGTTTGCTCTGGAGGCGTCGCATGATTCGAGGGATGTGCAGGGCTTCCCCCAGTTGACCGGGCACGAGCACTTCCTGCCCCATCACCTTTCGGCGATGAGTCCTGGCTGCCAGCACCCGATGAAGGGCGGTGGCTGCATCCAGCGCTGTTCCAGTATCAAACTCTTCGTTGCCCAATGTTCAACCTGTTTAACGAATGACCAACAACCGTCCACTATAACCTGAAAGCCGCTAGACTGACCACGTCGCCGTGGTAGTCTAGTGTCCCGGTTGGCAATCAGCATCAGGATCATACTATGTACGGAAAACTGGAGACACGGACTTTTCTGGCCATGCTTGTGGGCGTCTCCCTGGCCTTTGTTCTTCTGATGAAGCCGTTTTTCGGGCCTATTTTCTGGGCGGTGGCGATTGCACTGATATTCCATCCTGTTCGCGAAGGTCTGGCGCGGCGGGTGGGCAACCGGCCGAACCTCATCGCATTGCTCACCTTGTTGATCTGCCTGATTATTGTGATTATTCCAGTGCTGGCGCTGGTAACGTCCCTTGTGGCCGAGGGGTTGTCTGTCTACCAGAAGATCCAGGAGGGGGAACTTCGCCCCGGCGAGTACATCGACAGGGTGAATCAGTCTTTTCCTGCCATAGAGGCTTTTTTCGCTCAGTTCGGAATGGATTTCGCTGAGGTGAGGGACAGGGTGGTCAGCGCCTTTGTTGGTGGCAGCCAGTTTATGGCGAAGCAGGCCCTCGGATTCGGGCAGAACACATTCCAGTTCTTTCTGGGCCTGGCGCTGATGGTGTATCTGGCATTTTTCCTGCTCCGGGATGGTAGCAAGCTGGTGGACATGTTGATCAGGGCGCTGCCGCTGGGAGACGAGCGTGAGCGGTTGCTGTTCGCCAAATTTGCAGAGGTGACCCGTGCAACGGTCAAGGGGAACCTGTTGATAGCCATCATTCAGGGCGCACTGGGTGGTTTTATCTTCTGGATTCTGGGAATTCAGGGGGCACTGCTCTGGGGTGTGGTTATGGCTATCGTGTCCCTGATTCCCGCTGTCGGGGCCGCCCTTGTGTGGCTGCCTGCAGCTATCTATCTGGCTGCCACAGGAGAGATCGTGTCGGCCGTGATACTGACGGCGTTCGGAGTGATCGTTATCGGTCTTTCAGACAATCTTCTGAGACCCATTCTGGTTGGGCGGGATACCAAGCTGCCAGACTATATTGTTCTGCTCTCAACACTGGGCGGGATAGTCATGTTCGGGATCAACGGTTTTGTGATGGGCCCATTGGTGGCGGCATTGTTTATGGCGTTCTGGGGAATCTTTGTTCGCGAGTTCGGGGAGGTGCCCGGCGTGCCTGTGAATAACATGCATGTGACGACTACAGAAACGCAACAATCTGAAAAGCCCCGGCCGGACTAACTATGTTAATCTTTGGTGCTGGTGTCCATCCTGTAGGGACTGGCAACACAATAAAAAACAACAGGTAACCGGAGTAGATCATGATCAGCAGATCCGCAAAACGAAGCCGGCTGGCGGCGGCAGTGATGCTCGGAGCGATAACGTTCGCCGCCCCTCATGCCCTGGCCAACGAGACGGTAGCGCTCAAGAATGCGCTCTACGGTGCTGGCTATGAGGTCACAAATGTCAGCCCCCAAATGGACGAGGCGACGCGGTCTGCGCTTACGGAATTCCAGCGTGACCAGGGGCTGAACGCCTCGGGCGAACTGGATGATGCCACCAAGGAGGCGCTGGGTATGGTATCTGTACAGGTTGCCTCGTCAGGCTCCGGTGAGGCATCACAGAAAGCTTCGCCCGCTACCAATGATGCCTCCGAGCCTGAGTCTGAGCAGGCCCAGACCGAGGAAGGTGACATTGAAGAAGACGACGATGGTGGCTGGAGCCTCTGGTAAGTAACCGCACCGGAGTCGTATTTACGCCAATCTCCAGGCCCGGATTACCCGGGCCTGTTGCGTTCAGTCCAGTTTTTCCAGGTCCCTGACCGCACCCTTGTCGGCGCTGGTTGCCAGCAGCGCATAGGCTTTCAGAGCGGCCGACACCTTGCGCGGTCTTGCCAGCTCCGGCTTCCAGCCTTTTTCGTTCCTTTGTTCGCGGCGTCGATCCAGCTCGTTCTGATCAATCTCCACGTTGATGGAGCGATTCGGGATGTCAATCCGGATCAGGTCGCCATTTTCGATCAGGCCAATGGCGCCACCTGCGGCAGCTTCCGGAGATGCGTGACCGATGGACAGGCCGGAGGTGCCGCCGGAAAAACGACCATCGGTCAGCAGGGCGCATTTCTTGCCCAGCCCTTTGGATTTCAGGTAACTGGTCGGGTAGAGCATTTCCTGCATGCCCGGCCCGCCACGGGGGCCTTCGTAGCGGATGATGACCACTTCACCGGGTTTGACTTCGTCGTTCAGGATGCCTGATACCGCGGTATCCTGGCTTTCGAAAACCCTCGCCCTGCCTTCGAAGACGTAGATGCTTTCATCCACACCTGCGGTCTTCACCACACAACCGTCCAGGGCGATGTTGCCGAAGAGTACCGCCAGGCCGCCCTCGGCGGAATAGGCGTGTTCCACTGAACGGATGCAGCCCGTTTCTCGGTCGCCGTCGAGTGAGGGCCAGCGTGTGCTCTGGCTGAAGGCGGTCTGGGTGGGAATGCCAGCAGGGCCGGCCTTATAGAATTCCACCACTTCCGGTGTCGGCTCCTGCATGATATCCCAGGTTTTCAGCGCTTCACGCATGGTTTTGCTGTGCACGGTGGGCAGATCCGTGTTGATCAGCACACCCCGTTCCAGTTCCCCCAGAATGCCCATGATCCCGCCGGCGCGATGTACATCCTCCATGTGGTATTTCGGAGAGTTGGGGGCAACCTTGCAAAGCTGCGGCACCTTGCGGGACAGCTGGTCGATTTCGTTCAGGGTGAAGGGCACCCGGCCTTCCTGGGCGGCGGCCAGCAGATGCAGGATGGTGTTGGTGGAGCCGCCCATGGCAATGTCCATGACCATGGCGTTTTCGAATGCCTCCATGGAAGCAATACTCAATGGCAGAACACTGGCGTCGTCTTCTTCGTAATAGCGCCGTGCATTCTCTACAATCTGTCGGCCTGCTTTCAGAAACAGCTGCTCACGGTCGGAGTGAGTGGCAAGCAGAGAGCCATTGCCTGGAAGCGCAAGACCAATGGCTTCGGTCAGGCAGTTCATGGAATTGGCGGTGAACATGCCGGAACAGGACCCGCAGGTAGGGCAGGCACTGCGCTCGTACTCAGCGACTGTATCGTCATCCGCGTTCGGGTCAGCTGCGATGACCATGGCGTCCACCAGGTCAAGCTTGTGCTCTGACAGCCTGGTTTTGCCGGCTTCCATCGGTCCGCCTGAAACGAAAATGGTAGGAATGTTCAGGCGCATGGCTGCCATCAGCATGCCCGGGGTGATCTTGTCGCAATTGGAAATACACACAAGCGCATCAGCACAGTGGGCGTTCACCATGTATTCCACGGAATCGGCGATGATTTCCCGGGAAGGCAGGGAATAGAGCATGCCGTCGTGGCCCATGGCGATGCCATCGTCCACGGCTATTGTGTTGAATTCCTTTGCAACACCACCGGCCTGCTCAATTTCGCGGCATACCAGCTGGCCAAGATCCTTGAGGTGTACATGGCCGGGTACGAACTGGGTAAAGGAGTTGGCAACGGCAATAATGGGTTTGCCGAAGTCGTCATCTTTCATGCCGGTGGCGCGCCAAAGAGCACGTGCGCCAGCCATATTGCGGCCTGCGGTGGATGTCCGCGAACGATACTGGGGCATGGTTGTCTGGTCTCTCGTCTACAACTTGTTAGTGAAAAGGGGAAGTCAAGAGGATACCAGATTACCCCTTGATCGCATGGTTGTTTTGACGATCCGTGCTTACAATGTGTAACAGAGTTAATGAACAATTGATCAAGGAGTAGTCCTATGGCTGGCCAGGAAAGCCTGCCCTTACGTCGTCTCAAACAGTTTCAGCCGTTGAACCGGTTGACCGATGACCAGTTGGTGTTACTTGCGAGTCGGGCGGAGCGGAGAACCCATGGCCCGGGGCAGCGCGTGGTGGAGCGCGGTGCCCGCGATGGGCTGGATTTTTTCCTGATTGCAGGCAGTGTGGAGCTGGAGTCCATTGACGGGCGCAAGTACACCATTGAGGCAGACAGCGACAAGGCCCTCAACCCCATCGCCAGGTTACAGCCGCGAATGTACGACGTAACGGCGACCAAGGCCAGTGAGTTCCTGGTGATCCAGCAGGACATCCTTAACCAGTTGTTGCGCTCGGCACCGGTGCCTCAGGTGGAGATGGACTCGGGTGATGGCATTGGTGATGATGGTAGCGAGGAACATCATCTTCTGATGGAGTTTTATTCCGAACTGCGTTCCAACCAGCTTAGCCTGCCCAGCGTTCCGGATGTGGCGTGGAAGGTGCGCAGGGCCGTGGACAGGGAGGACTCCACAGCGGACCAGGTAGCAAGTGCCATTTCCGCAGATCCCTCGATGGCGCTCAAACTGGTCCGCGCCTGTAACAGTCCGCTGTACCGGGGGTTCAGCGATGTCCGCAATGTTCGTGAAGCCGTAGTCCGGCTGGGGATGCGTACAACCCGTCAGTTGGTGACCGTGTTTTCCCTGCGGGAAGTGTTCAAGACCAGGCAGGCATCGCTGCAGAAAGAGATGGACAAACTCTGGCGTCATTCCCGCGAAGTTGCTGCACTCTGCTGGGTGCTTGCCGACAGCGCCACTTCCATCAACCCGGAGGAGGCGCTGCTGGCGGGGCTGTTGCACGATATCGGGGTGGTGCCGATACTGGTCCAGGCTGAACATCACGTTAATCTGTTTGCGGATCAGGCCAATCTCGAGCACGCTATTCGCGAACTTCGGGCAGATGTGGGTACGGCTGTCCTGGAAAGCTGGTCGTTCCCTGCCAGCTTTCTTGAGGCTATCCGCCATGCCGAGGACTTCGCACACGAGAGCCGGGAGTCGTCGCCCCAGCTGGTGGATATTGTCATCGTGGCACAGTTGCACGCCATGATCGGTTCCAGCCAGAATGGCGATCTGCCTCCATTTGACGAAGTGCCTGCCTATCGCAGGCTGGGTGAACTTGAGCTGAATGCATCCCGCAGCCTGCAACTGCTGACGGAAGCCCGTGCAAGGGTGGACGAGGTCCATCGCTTACTTTCAATACACTGAGGATATGACAGGACGGTCAGTCTTCCGGAGCTCTTTACTGGTGACAATACCAACAATGAACGTACCTCTTTTTCCGTTGAACTCTGTCGTACTGCCCGGGGGAAGGATCCCCCTTCAGCTCTTCGAGCCACGATACATTGATATGCTGACCCGTTGTCTGAAGGAAGATCGGGGTTTTGTCGTTGTTTTGTTGAGGGAAGGACTGGAAACTGGTACATCAGCAGCCTTTTATGACATTGGCACCTACGTGCGTATTATCGATTTCCAGCAGATGGATAATGGCTTGCTGGGCATTACCGTTGAGGGTCAGGACAAGGTGACTGTCGTGCGCGCATGGCAGCAGTCCGATGGCCTTAACGTGGGTGATGTAGAGTGTCTTCTGGCGGAAGAGGAACTGCGTGTTCCCCCGCGTTTTACTGAGCTTCCCTCTGTACTGAGGGCGTTGTTTCGCCATCCGGTTATACGTGATCTGGGAATGAATGTGGACTACGACGATGCCCGGGATGTTGGCTGGCGTCTGACAGAACTGCTTCCGCTGGATAAACAGGAAAAGCAGCGCCTGGTGGAGCTTCAGGACCCTCTGGAGCGCCTGGAAAGGTTGTTGGGGTTACTGGAAGCGCTGGAACAGAACTGAATAAGCGCTCAACCTGTTGCCGGCCCATACAGCAGAACCGCTTCCGCCCAGTTCTCTGTGCCATACCAGATAACGTAGAGTACCCACGCAGTGGCGGCTGCCAGCAATGAACTGTCTGACGTCAGCGGGATATTGTCGTAGCGGCTGTAACTGGCCCTCGTGAGGCCGGAGATGGACAGCCCCAGAAGAATTCCGGCAATGACATCCGTAAACCAGTGTACCCCCAGGTAGAGACGACTCAGCGCTACCATAACGATGGGAAGGCTGAATAGCAGATAGTATCGCCATCGCAGCCGAGGCCGGCGTTCCCGTGCAATGAAGCTGGCGGCGAGTGACGAGAAAACGGTAATGCCGGTGGTATGCCCGCTCGGAAATGCGCCGGAGGCCGGTGGACCAAGGACAGCTTCCGGTCGCGGGATTGCTGACAGGTCTTTGAATGCCCACACCAACAATGTCGCCATCAGTGCGGCACCGGCAATGTGCAATGCGGCAGCATAGAATCCACGCATGCCCAGGGCCAGTGCTGACAGTGCCGCGGCTGCCAGCAGCACGGGTGGGTCACCCACCAGCGTCAGCGCGATCATAACCGGGTCCAGCAGCGGGTTTCTCAGTTGTGAGAACCACTCAAGGGTCAGTCTGTTGAATGGCTCGAATACCTGCGTCGCCGTTGCCAGCTGCCCCACAATCATGAACAGTGCGCCCGCGCCGAAAGCCAGTGATAGCGAGGGAAGGGGAAACTCCCCCGCCTGCGCTGGGCGCTGGCTTGTATACAGTCGCCAGAATCGATGGGTGCTGTCATAGCGTGCCATCAATCCGGCAAGCCATTGGTAAAGATTGCTGCTGTGGCCAAGCCCCAGTTGGAAGCGGATGAACAACAGATAGATCAGCAGCAGAATCGCTGCGCTGATACCGATGACCGGATAGAAATGGGCAGGGGGTTCAAAATCACTGGCGAGGGCGCTGCCAACCAGGTAACCCGGCAGAACGTAAGCGGGGGCCCAGGCCACTGCAGACGACAGGTTGAAGGCCAGAAAGCGCCGCCAGGGCATCATGAATGCGCCGGCGATCAGAGGAATGATCGGGCGTATCGGACCGACGAAGCGCCCGATAACCACGCTTTTACCACCATGAAGATGAAAGAAAACCTCGCCCTTGGCGATAAAACCCGGGAAGTGGTTGAGTGGCCAGAGCCTGTCAAGCCGGCCCTGGAACAGTCTGCCAAGGGCAAAGCTGATACTGTCTCCGGCAACCGCCCCCGTACCCGCCCAGAATAGCACCTCAAGAATTGGTACCGACACCTGGCCCGCGAGTGCGGCCACTGCAAAGATGATGGCCACACCGGGAATCAGGATGCCAGCCAGAGCAAGGGATTCCAGAAACGCGGTAAGAAAAACGGCGACTGAGAGCCAGCCAGGATTGGTCCCAAGCCAGGTGGTCAGTGTCTGCAGCCATTCCGGATTCATGGCTGGCGAACGTCTCCCTGACTGTACCAGACTGAGTCCGCTCCGCGCTTTTTCGCTTCCTCCAGTGCCTGTCGTACCCGTTTTCGAAGATCCGCAGGGCGGCTATCTGAGCTGGCTCGGGTTGTGCAGCCGAGGCTGACAGTGACCTTGCCTGCCGGGGGCCAGGTCTGCTCTGCAATGGTCCTGCGTATACGCTCGGCGATTACCCTGACGCCTTCTTCGGGAGTGAAGGGCAGAATCAGGAAAAATTCCCCGTCCTCAAGTGTGTAGAGTGTGTCACCGGCACGGATCACTCCAAAAAGGTGTTGTGTGAGATCCCTTAGCAGGCGCTGCATGCCGGCTTTGCCGTGGAGGTCCTCGGCTTCATCGGCGTAGTCGATCGCAAGCGAAATAACCGACAGGGAATGGGACATCTCGATCGACCGGCTGATTTCCTTCTGGAGCGTCTCATCCAGGAAACGGGCGTTGTGGGCGCCGGTCACCGGGTCGGTAATGGCGAGGTTTTCCGCGGACTGGGCCATGTGGTCATAGTGCCAGATATACAGTGCCGCCACCGCTATCAGTGCAAACACGCCAGAGCTGATGGTGACCGCGTGGGTAACTGTGTGGGCCAGTACCAGGTACAGAGAAAGGGCCGTCAGCAACAGCAGGGAGAGAATCAAGCCCTGGCGCAGGGGCAGAATCAGCAGGTTCAGTATCACCAGCGGCATTACCCAATGGCTGATGCCGGGCGGATCCAGTGCGGCCATCGCTGCCACCAGGCCGCTATTGAGTGCGGTCAGGATAATCAGATGCCCGGGGGCAGTCAGTTGGTGGCGGCGACAGATGAACGTGTATCCGGCACCGGCAACGGTCAGTAGCGCCATGCCTGTAGCGAGAAAGAAGAGCTCGTAGAAGCCGTAACGAAGATTCTGTGCTGCCAGGCTGGCGATGAACAGGCTGGCAAAAAGGTAGCCGGCCAGATGTGTATAACTTCTGAGGCGGGTTTCGGTCATGCCATGGGCCCTCCGGTGCCTTCGGTCCGTGCCGATGGCGTCGTATGGGACCACGTACTGTAGGACTGCGCTCGATTGCCCCCCTGTTGCTGCGCCCGTCGCAGGGCATTGGCGGCGGATTGCTGCAGGCTGTCGGCATCATCGCCTATGTTCAGCCCGGCAATTCCGGCGCTGACCGTCAGGTTGAGCTGGTGGGAGGCCAGCAGCGTGCGCAGACCCTTTCGGATAGTCTCCGCCAGAGCAGCTGCCTCTGTGGTTGCAATGCCGGGCAGGATAATCAGAAACTGCAGGTCGGCGACACGGTAATAGGTGTCAAAATCCCGTAACTGTGAGTGCAGATAACGGCCAATTCGTGGCAATATGGAGCGAATGTCCGCGTCAGGGTCGCTGTCGCTCAGGTGGGTGTCCAGGCCGATCATGATCACCGACATGTCGGTGCCTTCACGTTCGCTGCGCTGGATTTCCTTGTGCAGATCGGCCGAGAGGTATTCCCGGCTGGCCGCCTGGGTCAACTCGTCGGTGCGGCGCAGTGGAGCCAGTTGCCGGGACTTGTACTCCCGGAGAAATACCAGTAGGCCGGACAGCATCATTGTCAGCAGCAGTGCGCTTATCATCTGGTGGCGTTCCGGCATACCGCCACTGACCTGGGTCGCGACTATTGCCATTGCGGCAATTACAACAGTGATGCCCGCCGCCCATAAGAGCGGGAGGAGGGCAAAGCCGATCAGCGGTGCCACGTAGAGCCAGTGAGTCAGGCTCCAGGGGCCGGTCCAAAGGCTGGTGGCAAGCAGTAACAGCAGAGCGCCAAACAGCAGACGGTGGATGGCCGGCCAGGGTTGCCGGAAGCGTCCCGGGTGGAAGGCACTGCTGGTGAAGACCAGGCCAGCGCCGGTAATAGCCGTGATGGCGATGAGTGGTTCTGCCTGGATCACCGCAAATACAGTAATGGCGATCAGGATCAGGAATCCTGTTCGCGACAGGCGGCTAAGCAGGAATTTTTCGGCCATCTGGGCCATCGTATCTGTCCTCTCCCGGGCGTCCGTGTGTTCAAAGCATACAGCAGGTACCGTTCAATGACCCGCGTAATAACAAGTGTCAGGGCGGTATAATAATCGCTTGGGATGCGTACTTGAAACGGGAAAGGTAAAGTTAGGCCCTGATTCGCACAATCGGTTTTAAAATCTAAAGGTAATCGGATGGATATTGCAGCATACATGGCTGATGTGGGGCAGCAGGCGCGGGACGCCGCTACCGCAGTAGCCCGGTCCACAACAGCAGTCCGCAACAAGGCACTTCTGGCAACGGCGGAAGCGCTGGATGCCGCCAGGGACGAGCTTGCCGCGGCAAACGCCAAAGATCTGGAAAGTGGGCGCAGCAGCGGCCTTGACGAGGCCATGCTGGATCGGCTGGAACTGACCCCGGCACGCGTTGACGCCATGATCGAGGGGCTGCGTCAGGTGGCATCATTGCCAGACCCGATTGGCGAAATAACCGATATGACCTTCCGTCCCTCCGGTATACAGGTAGGGCGAATGCGCGTGCCTCTCGGGGTGATCGGCATCATCTACGAATCAAGGCCGAATGTGACTGTGGAGGCAGCCAGTCTGTGTCTCAAGTCCGGAAACGCCACCATTTTGCGAGGCGGTTCCGAAGCTATCCATTCCAACCAGGCCATTGCGGCATGTCTGGCGAGGGGATTGTCAGAGGCCGGGCTGCCTGAGAATGCCGTCCAGGTCATCAGAACCACCGACCGGAAAGCCGTGGGTGAGCTGATTACCATGCCACGGTTTGTCGACGTCATTGTTCCCCGTGGGGGCAAGGGACTGATCGAACGAATCAGTCGGGATGCCCGGGTGCCGGTGATCAAACACCTGGACGGTATCTGTCACGTGTATGTTGACAGCCATGCTGATCCCGAGAAGGCTCTGGCGGTGGCTGTCAATTCCAAAACCCAGCGCTATGGCACCTGTAATACCATGGAAACCCTGCTCGTGGACGAGGAAATCGCCAGTGATATCCTGCCGTTGCTGGCCGGCGCATTCCGTGAGAAGGGAGTGGAGTTACGGGGTTGTGACCGAACCCTTGAAATCCTGACAGATGTGACTGCTGCAACGAAGGAGGACTGGGCAACCGAATATCTGGCGCCCATTCTCGCAGTCAAGGTTGTCGATGGGCTGGACGGAGCTATCAGCCATATCAATTGCTACAGCTCGCAGCATACCGACAGCATCATCACGGAAAATTACACCCGGGCACGCCGGTTTCTGACCGAGGTAGATTCAAGCTCGGTGATGGTGAACGCCTCGACCCGGTTTGCTGACGGCTTCGAGTACGGTCTCGGTGCGGAAATCGGGATATCCACGGACAAGATCCATGCCCGGGGCCCGGTCGGCCTTGAAGGCCTTACATCGCAGAAATACGTGGTGTTTGGCGACGGCCACATCAGGACCTGAGTCTGCATGCATGTAATCTATGGCGGTACCTTCGATCCCATTCATCATGGTCACCTGCGTCTGGCCGTAGAGCTCAGAGAGCGGCTGGGCGTGGCGGAGGTATCGCTGATGCCCTGCCACGTGCCTCCACATCGGGATGTTCCCGGTGCAACCAGCGAGCAACGGGTGGCGTTACTTGAGCTGGCCATTGCCGATGAGCCCGGTCTGACCCTGGATGAGCGGGAGTTGGGGCGTGGTGGTGCCTCCTATACGGCGGAGACGCTGCGCCAGATCCGTGGGGAACTGGGCCCGGACAAGCCGCTGACGATGGTTCTGGGCACTGATTCCTTCGCCGGTTTTGATCGTTGGCAGGAATGGCAGCGCATTCCTGAGCTGGCACACATTGTTGTGGTGCGACGGCCGGGGCCGGGGCTGGAGCCGGGTAGTGTGCCGGCACGTCTGCTCGAACAGAGAGCCGTAGGCGATGCCGGGGCCCTGTATGCTGCCCCTTGCGGTCATATTCTTGAGCTGGATCCGCCCTTGCTGGATATATCGGCGACAGGTATCCGTGACCGGATCCTTTCCGGTCGCTCGCCCCGATATCTGCTGCCAGACGCAGTGTGGCAGGAAATTCGTCGCCAGGGACTCTACGGGGCGTGACCTGATGGGAACTTTTAGTGCTACAATCCTGTCTGAATATGACTTTTCGGGTGGCTGCCTTCGCCGTCACCCGCCAACAGGGTGATTATGCAGGCAGAGCAACTTAAAGAACTGGTCGTGGGTGCGCTTGAAGACGTCAAGGCGCAAGACGTGAGTATTATCGATGTCAGGGGAAGAACCAGTGTAACGGATTACATGGTTCTGGCCTCCGGAACCTCCAACCGGCATGTGAAATCCCTTGCGGATTCAGTACTTTCAGAAGCAAGGGAGCAGGGAGTCCGGGCGAGCAACGTGGAAGGTGCCAATGCCAGCGACTGGATTCTGGTTGATCTTGGTGACGTGGTGGTCCATGTCATGATGCCGGCAACCCGCGAATTTTACGATCTTGAGCGCCTTTGGCGCGATGCTCCGGATCTGGGTGTTGCAGGTAGCGAATAGTCATGCGGTTACGTCTGGTCTGTGTAGGCCAGAAAATGCCCGAATGGGTCAGCCAGGGTTACAACGAGTATGCTCGCCGGATGCCGCCGGAGCTGGCCATTGAGCTGGTGGAAATTCCGATGGCTCATCGTGGCAAGAATCCTGATATCCCCAGGCTGATGCAGCGCGAGGGAGAAGCTATCCTGTCAGCCTTGGGCCCTCGTGACCGTGTCATAGCCCTTGAGGTCGGTGGCCGCAACTGGTCCACCGAAAAGCTGGCCGGCCAGCTTGAGAACTGGCAACAGGACGGCCGTGACGTCAGTTTTCTCGTTGGAGGTCCTGACGGGCTTGCCGAGTTCTGTCGATCCCGGGCCGACCAGTTGTGGTCGTTGTCAGCGCTGACCTTGCCGCACCCCCTGGTACGCATCCTTCTCGCCGAGCAGTTGTACAGGGCCTGGTCTGTTACCCGTAATCACCCTTATCACCGGGCCTAGGAAACCGATATGCCCTGGGGAGAATTCAAAGACACTGTAGCCGAGCGGCGCCTGTTCCAGAGGCGCGCCATGGTTATGCTGTTGCTGGTATTCGTGTTGCTGGGCCTGCTGGTTGCCAGAATGTACCAACTGCAGGTGGTTGAACACGATGTCTATACCACGCTTTCCGATAAGAACCGCGTTCAGGTGCAGTCTGTGGCGCCTCCCCGGGGGCTGGTCTATGACCGCAATGATGTGTTGCTGGCTGAGAATCGTCCGGTTTTCAGCGTGACCCTGGTGCCCGAGCGCGTTGGCGACATGGAACAGACCCTTGCTAAACTCCAGGGCATGCTGAGCATTTCCGAGGAGGACATGGAGCGATTTCACCGCCGACTTCTTGAGCCACGCCGCCCCTTCCAGGAATTGCCTCTGCGCTATGATCTGAACGAGCAGGAAATTGCGCGCCTGGCGGTTCATCGCCACGAACTGCCTGGTGTCGAGGTATCTGCCGAGCTCGTGCGCTACTATCCCCACAGCGAACTGACTGCCCATGCCCTCGGTTATGTGGGGCGCATCAACAGGCAGGAACTGCAGCGAATTGATCCGGTTAATTACGCGGGCACCAACTACATCGGCAAGTCCGGGGTGGAGCGATTCTACGAAGAGTTGCTGCATGGACGTGTGGGTTACCAGCATGTGGAGACCAACGCACGGGGTAGGACCTTACGTGTGCTTGAGCGGGAAAATCCAGTACCTGGCGAGGACATCCGGCTGCACATGGATCTGCGGTTGCAAAGGCTGGCACATGAGCTTCTGGATGGCCGGCGTGGCGCTATCATTGCGATTGAACCCTCCACCGGTGGGCTATTGGCGCTGGCCAGTGTTCCCGGTTTTGATGCCAACCAGTTTGTGACCGGCATTGGTGTCGAAGCCTATCGCGAACTCAGTACAAGCGTCGACAAGCCGCTTTTCAATCGGGCCCTGCGAGGTCAATACCCCCCGGGTTCCACGCTCAAGCCCATGCTCGCCATCGCTGCGCTCGACAGCGATGCTGTGACCCGGGACAAGACCATCTGGGATCCTGGCTACTATCAGTTGAATTCGGGCGGGCGTCGCTGGCGTGACTGGAAGCGGGGTGGTCACGGCTGGGTGGACCTGAAAGAAGCCGTGGCGGAGTCCTGCGATATCTATTTCTACGATGCAGCTGTCACCATGGGCGTTGATACCATGCACAAGTACCTTTCCGCCTTCGGTTTCGGCGAAGATGCTACTCTGGATGTAGCCGGGGCCCTGAGTGGCCTGCTGCCGTCCCGGGACTGGAAGCGTGCTGTTCACAATGAGCCCTGGTATCCGGGAGACTCGGTAAACCTCGGCATTGGCCAGGGATTCATGTTGGCAACGCCACTGCAACTGGCTACTGCCACTTCGGTTATCGCCAACCGCGGAAACTGGGCCGAGCCCAGGCTGCTCAAGGATATCAAGGGTGCGGAGTCGATTGACGAGGTGCTGCCCACAGGAACCCACCAGTCCATCGAGCTTGACAACCCGGACGACTGGGAATTTGTTGTCGATACCATGGCTGAAGTCATGCATGGCAGCAAAGGTACGGCCCGGGGAGCGGCCCGCGGCGCCCCCTATCGAATGGCGGGAAAGACCGGTACCGCACAGGTGTTCAGCCTGGCGGAAGACGAAGAGTACGAAGAGGAGGAAATCCGCGAGCGTCTGCGGGATCACGCCCTGTTTGTCGGTTTCGCACCGGTGGATGATCCGCAGATTGCTGTTGCCGTGATTGTAGAAAACGGTGGTAGCGGCAGCGGGACTGCGGCGCCGGTTGCCCGCGCAATATTCGATGCCTGGTTGCTGGGTTTTCCGGGCGAGGGTGAAGCTGTGGTAGTCGGTGAATCCGGGGAGGCTTCCCACTGATGTCAGCCGGAAGTCTTTTTGATCAACCAGTGCGGCACCCCCTGTCAGGCTCCAGGGGTATCTGGTCTTTCCTGCATATTGATCCGGTACTGCTGGTTCTGCTGCTTGCCCTTATCTCGGGTGGCCTGGTGGTGCTGTACAGCGGGGCTGACGCGAATATTGCCGTAGTGAAAGCCCAGGGCATCCGTATGGGGGTGGCACTGATTGTGATGTTTGTGTTCGCCCAGCTTGACCCGGCGGTGTTCAGGCGATGGTCGCCCTGGCTTTATATAGCCGGGGTCGCCGGACTTGCGGCGGTGTTGTTGGTTGGTGTTGGTGCCAAGGGTGCCCAGCGCTGGCTGGATATACCCGGGTTGCCACGTTTTCAGCCCTCCGAATTGATGAAGCTCGTGGTACCAATGATGACCGCCTGGTATCTGTCGCGTCATTATCTGCCGCCCCGTGCGCGCCACGTGGGAGTGGCATTGCTGATCGTACTGCTGCCTATGGCGATGATTATCCTCCAGCCAGACCTCGGAACTTCGTTGCTGGTTGGCTCAGCCGGTATTTTTGTGGTGTTTTTTGCCGGCATCAGCTGGCGGCTGATTGGAGCTTTCTTCGCCATGGTGTCGGTTGCGGCGCCCCTGATGTGGTTTTTTGTCCTGCGCGAGTACCAGAAGCAGCGTGTGTTGACCCTGCTTGATCCTCAGAGCGATCCGCTTGGCGCCGGCTGGAATATTATTCAGTCCAAGACGGCTATTGGCTCCGGCGGCATGGATGGCAAAGGCTGGCTCCAGGGAACCCAGTCCCATCTCGAGTTTCTACCGGAGAGTCATACCGACTTCATTGTAGCGGTACTGGCGGAGGAGTTCGGTTTTGTCGGCATGCTGGTTCTGCTGGTGCTTTATCTGCTGATCATCCTGCGCTGCCTGTACATTGCCGCAACAGCCCAGGACTCTTTCAGTCGTCTGCTGGCCGGCGCACTGACTATGACTTTCTTCATCTACGTGTTTGTCAACGTGGGGATGGTCAGTGGACTGCTCCCGGTGGTAGGCGTTCCGTTACCTCTGGTGAGCTACGGTGGAACGTCAGGGGTGACGCTGATGGCGGCCTTCGGGGTGCTGATGTCGGTCCATACCCATCGGCGGATGATCGGCGCCTGACGGCGATAGTGATGGTGGTGGACCATGGACGGGGAGTAATGGTTGCAGGGCCCGCCAGCATGGTAATCTTGGCAGCGCCTCGCGTTGCGGCAATTGTCAGTCGCGTTCCTGGCAGTATGGCATTGATAAAGTTACGGGTTACATCCGGTCAAGGGGATTCATGAAAGCTGTCAGGTATTGGATCGGTATCGGTTTGACAATGGGCTGCCTTTGGTTCCCGACCCTGGCATTGGCGGGGCAGTACGAAAAGACACCCGAGGGACGTGAATTTGTCCGTGAGATGGCGGAACGCTATGGGTTTGAAACAGAGCGGGTATCGGAATTGCTGGCCAGCGCGCAGCGTCGTGATTCGATACTGGATGCGATCAGCCGGCCGGCGGAGAAAACCCTCGAATGGTACGAATATCGCCGGATTTTCATGCGCGAAGAGCGCATCGGACAGGGGGTCGAGTTCCTTCAGCAGCATCAGGAGGCGTTTGAGCGGGCTGAAAATGAATACGGGGTGCCGGCACCGGTCATTGCCGCGATTATTGGTGTCGAGACCTGGTATGGCACCTACAAGGGCAAATACCGGGTACTGGATGCCCTCGCCACGCTTGCATTTGATTATCCGCCACGGAGCCGTTTTTTTCGCAGTGAACTTGCCCAGTACCTTCTGATGACCCGTGAACAGGGCTTCGACCCTCTTGAACTCACGGGCTCCTACGCCGGGGCAATGGGGTATGGCCAGTTCATTTCCAGCAGTTATCGTCATTACGCGATCGATTTTGACGGTGATGGCGTGGCAGATATTCTTACCAATCCGGTAGACGCCATTGGCAGCGTCGCCAATTATTTCCGGGCCCATCACTGGCAACCTGGCGGGCCAGTTGCGGAACAGGTAGGTAACACTCTGCCAGAGTCCTCGCGATTGCTGTCCCGGGAACTGAAACCCGAGTTCACGGTCAACGACTACCGGCAAGCCGGTATAGTGCCGGAAGCCGATGTGCCAGATGATGCTGACGCCAGGGCTATTCGCCTTGTCGGCGAAGATGAACAGCAACTTTGGCTGACGTATCATAATTTTTATGTGATAACCCGCTACAATCACAGTCATCTCTATGCCATGGCAGTGCACCAGCTGGCCAGGGCTCTGGAAGCGCGGGTAGAGCAGGCAGAAATAAAAGACGGGGTAGGTAACAGCTCGTGATGAAAATCCATGTCCTATTGCTGATTTTCGGGGCACTGATCCTTGCAGGGTGTGCGTCATCGCCTGAGCCGGATCACTCTTCCCGTTATTCCCTTTCCCGGGATCGTGCGCCTTCGGGCGACTTTGACGCTTCCGGTCTCGCCGACGCCAAGCCCAGGTACGAGGAGCCCCGTCGGGCAGGGAACAAATCTCCCTACAATGTCTGGGGTAAGGAATACCGTGTGCTGGACAGCAATGACGGTTATGTTCAGCGGGGCACTGCGAGCTGGTATGGTGAGAAGTTTCACGGCCACAAAACCTCCAACGGTGAGGTTTTTGACATGTACGAGATGTCAGCAGCACACAAGAGCCTTAGGATTCCCGGATACGCTCGGGTGACCAACCTGGATAATGGTCGCTCTGTCGTGGTCAGGGTCAATGATCGTGGCCCATTCCATGGCGACCGGCTGATAGACCTTTCCTATGCTGCGGCCAAGAAGCTTGGTTATCAGGGCAGGGGAACCGCAAGGGTCGAAGTGGCAGCCATTACGGTTAACCGCGATGGGTCGATGACCCTTGCCGGAAAACCCTTTCCTGACGCCGGGGCTCCGGTTGCTGCCGGGCGCCTGGCCAACACGGGGCCCGGTAATGAGGCGCTGTTCGTACAGCTGGGCTCATTCAGCCAGCGTAACCCCGCCGAGGCTCTGATGGATCGCGCCCGGCGTGCTGTGGCAAACCCTATGCGGGTCAGGGAAATAGAAACGGCTTCTGGCCGCTTCCACCGGGTTCAGGTGGGACCGTTCAGAGACGAGGACGAAGCCCTCAGAGCCCAGAGCCTTCTTGAAAACCACGGATTTGGTCAGTCAATTCTATTGACGGACTCTCATTGAACCCATCACCTACTTGATATCGAATGGACCCATGGCAATAAACAAAGTGTTCCGAGCCTTCACCGCTGTTCTGCTCCTGGCCCTGTTGCCAGTAATGCCGGTTGTGGCGCAGTCTGTGCTGATACCGTCACCGCCGCAGATAGCGGCGAGTTCCTACATTCTGATGGATCCGCTTTCCGGACGGATCATCATGGAGGAAAACAGTCACGAACGTCTGCCTCCGGCGAGCCTGACCAAGATGATGACGGCCTACATTGTGGAGCGGGAGCTGGACGAGGGCCGGATATCCATGTCGGATATGGTACCCATCAGCGTTAACGCCTGGCGGACCGAAGGCTCGCGCACCTTTGTCCAGGAAGGAACGGAAGTCTCGGTCGAGGATCTGCTGAAAGGTGTCATTATCCAGTCAGGGAATGATGCTTCTGTGGCGCTGGCGGAATACGTTGCAGGCAGCGAAGGCGCGTTCGTCGATATCATGAACCAGCAGGCGCAGATCCTGGGTATGAATGAGTCCAGTTTTGCCAATGCCACCGGGTTGCCGGCACCGGACCACTTTTCAACGGCCTACGATCTCGCCCTGCTGGCAAAGGCGATTATCAATGACTACCCGGAAAACTACCCACTGTATGCGCAGAAGCACTTCACGTTCAATAATATACGGCAGCCGAACCGCAACAGCCTGCTGTGGCGTGACGACAGTGTGGATGGCCTGAAGACAGGCCATACGGAAGAGGCCGGCTATTGCCTGGTGGCCTCTGCCAAGCGCAACGATACACGCATGATTGCAGTGGTGATGGGAGCTGACAGCACTTCGTCCCGTGCCCAGGAAGTGCAGAAAATGCTCAACTATGGCTTCCGTTACTACCAGACCGAGCGACTGTTCCGTGCCGGACAGGAACTGTTGGAAGCGCGTGTCTGGGGCGGTGAGAGTGATAACCTGTCGGTAGGTCTTACAGAAGATGTCTACGTTACCATCCCCCGGGGCTCGAGGGATTCCCTGGAATCCACCGTTGAACTTGACTCTGTGATCAAGGCTCCCGTCTCCATGGGCGATGAGCTGGGGCGCGTAACGGTAAGCCTGGAAGACGATGTGGTTGTTGACCAGCCGGTGCTGGCGCTCCAGGATGTTCCCGAGGGGGGCTTCTTCAAGCGACTCTGGGACGCCGTCAAGCTATTCTTTGTTCAGTTATTTGAGTAAGGGCGCAGTATGCCCACAGGAGATAAAACCGGGATGAGCGAGTCAAAGGCACCCAAGATCGAGTTCCCCTGTGACTATGTAATCAAGGTTATCGGGGATGCCGCCCCGGACTTTGTCGAGTTCGTGGTGGAAGTCGTAGAACAGCACGCTCCCGGACTGTCGGATGATGACGTATCAGTCAAGGACAGCCGGGGTGGGCGGTTTGCTTCAGTCAGCCTGACCATCGTTGCCACTGGCGAGCCGCAGTTGAAGGCCCTGTTTGAAGAGCTCAAAGCCAGCGGCCGGGTTCATATGGTGCTGTGACCTGATGGACGAACTCATAGTGCGTACCCTGGGGGAGCAGCCCTATCTGGAAACCTGGGAAGCGATGAAATCGTTTACAGCATCCAGAGATGCCTCCACCCCGGACGAACTCTGGCTGCTGGAGCATCCTCGGGTTTACACCCAGGGGCAGACCGGAAAAGCGGAACACATACTGGCGCCCGGAGATATCCCGGTGATCCAGGTGGATCGGGGCGGGCAGGTGACCTATCACGGGCCTGGGCAGCTTGTGGTCTATCTGATGATCGACCTTACCCGTCACCGGCTGGGTATTCGCACTCTGGTTGACCTGATCGAACAGGCTATCGTGCGAACGCTTGCGGGTCTGGGTGTTACCGCGGCACCGCGCCCGGATGCGCCCGGGGTCTATGTGGAAGAGTCGAAAATAGCATCGCTGGGTCTGCGGGTAAGGCGGGGATGCTCTTTCCACGGGCTGGCCCTGAATGTGGCCATGGACATGGAACCGTTTCGCCGGATCAACCCCTGTGGCTATGCTGGCATGGCCATGTGTCAGGTCAGCGACTTTGTGCCCGGTGCAACGGTCGCCGATCTCGCCTCAACCCTCTCCGACGAGCTGGTGGCTGGCCTCGCAGGGGGAGCCGTCCGCCGGGTATCGGGGTGGTGACCCCCGGCGTTGCCACTCGAATCAGCCTGCTGTCACGCTAACTAAAGCTTCCCTCCGAATCGCAGACCTTATTTCGCCCCATGTCTTTTGCCCGGTAAAGAGCTTCGTCAGCCCGTTGCAGCAGTCGGTCCACGGACTCGGCGCCATGGATGGTGGCCGTGCCGACACTGATGGTGATATTGACGGTGCGCTTCTCTGCCCTGACAGGGGTAGAGGCGATTGCCTGGCGTATCCGGTTGGCAGTCTGGACGGCCTCGGTGATGTCTGTTTCGGGGAGCAATACGAGGTATTCCTCGCCACCCCACCGCGACAGTGTGTCCACCTTCCTGCTCTGCTCCCGGAGCGTTCTGGCCACCATCATGATAGTCTCGTCACCGACGTGATGGCCGTAGTTGTCGTTGACAGACTTGAACAGGTCAATATCCATCAGCAGCACTGAAAAAGCCCGACCGTTGCGCATATAACGCTGGTATTCGGTCTCCAGCTGCTCATGGGCCTCCCGCCGGTTATAGAGTCCCGTCAGGGCGTCATGTTTGGCTGCGTATTCGAATTCAGCAGCCAGTTTCAGCAGGCCGAGCTTGCTGCGCCGCCGGCTCTGGTCCAGGACAAAACAGGTAAACATTTCAAAACCCAGTACGGCCAGCATGGTCAGACGGAAACTGGTGCTGTAGGGGGTGTCGAATACCATATCTCCCAGCGGGCTGAACAGAAGCGCTACTGCAGCGAGACCACCGACACAGGCAATTACCCCCACTCTGGCCTCGCTGATGTAGAAGATGATCGGTGGGTAGGCAAATAGCCATATAATAGCCGAGCCATCCTCTACTGCATTGACAGCCAGGTAAGTAAACAGCACCGTAATAACGGTGATGAAGCCACGGCGTTGAAGGGTGCTGTTATGGCTGGCGAGATAGATAATACCGTTGACACTGAGCAGGGCTGCGAAAATGATCAGAATGGTGGCGGAGCCGGCGAAGCCCCGATCCAGTGAGCGCCAGGCAAAAAACAGAAGAATAGGGACAGCTGCCAGGGTGAGCCGCCCGATCAGCAGGGGAACCGGGATTTCGCCCTTTACCCGGAACTGCGAGAGCTTGGTGTCCGATGGTCTGCTGATGATCTGGGTCATTGTGCCGGTCTTGTTGTTTTTGGTTTGAGCGGGAGCCTTGAGTCCGCGCTTCCATACTAAACGCCTTTGAACGAAGGATCTGTGTAAAAACGTAAACCGTTACCCTAGTTCATGAGTAAGCAGGAGTCGGGGCTTTTACATTGGCCCCATGGTCACGGTTTTGGCGGCGCGTCAGTTAGGCTTGAGTGATGAGGTATCCGTATAATGATCGCAGAGGCTGATAACGCCAACACTTACTGAACCGGGCAGGTTTTTGATGGCACCCAGACCCAAGAGTACATCCGTTGCACGTATCAAGACTGGAAGCTTTGAGCGTCGGCTTACCCTGACAAGGGCAGGGCTGTTTGCCGGCACGCGCATGGCCTCACACATGGCCACCAACTGGTTTGGCAGCAAGGACCGGCGGGATGCGAGGCACCGGGCCATGTTATCCAGCCAGGCCCAATTCCTGGTGGACGAGCTGGGTAAGCTCAAGGGCAGTGTGGTCAAAATCGGACAGGTGATGGCACTGTACGGCGAACACTTCCTGCCGGAAGAGGTGACCGAGGCGCTGCATACCCTGGAAGATCAGACGACCTGGCTTGAGTGGCCGTCCATTGAGCGCGTACTCAAAGACGAACTTGGTGCCCAGCGGCTGGCGGAACTGGAGGTGGATCCCGACCCGATCGGTGCCGCTTCCCTCGGTCAGGTTCACCGGGCCCGGCGACGGAGCGATGGCCTCGAACTGGTGCTGAAAGTCCAGTACCCGGGCGTCGATGAGGCTGTTGATAGCGACCTTAATTCGGTCGCTCAGCTGCTCCGGGTTGCTCGTCTGGTATCGTTCGGTCCGGAATTCAACGACTGGCTGGAAGAAGTACGGGACATGATGCACCGGGAGGTGGATTATCGCCTGGAGGCACAAACCACGGAGAAATTCCGGCAAATGCTATTGGATGATCCCCGCTTCGTGGTGCCCCGTGTTCTGGAAGAATACTGCACCGTGCATGTTATTGCCTCCACCTACGAGCAGGGGCATTCCGTCAGCTCGGTCGCGGTCAGGGAGTTGCCCCTGGAGCGCCGCAGCGAACTCGGCCGGGCAGCGTTGGAGCTGTTTTTCAGGGAGCTTTTCGTCTGGGGCGAAATCCAGACTGACCCGAACTTCGGCAACTACCGCATCCGCATTGCCGGCGAGAATGGTGCCGACACCCGGCACGACCAGATTGTATTACTGGATTTTGGTGCCGTTCAGGCTTACTCGGCAAAATTCCTTGATCCGGTTATCCAGATGATCCGGGCGTCCTACGAGGGCGATCTGGAGGCAGTGATTGATGGCGGCGTCAAGCTCCGTTTCATGAACCCGGACTGGCCGGACGACGTGCTGGAAAAGTTTGGCGCGGTTTGCATGTCGGTGCTGGAACCCCTGTCACGGGACCGCAGCAACTGGCCGGATTACGCCGTAAACGACAAGGGTGAATACCGTTGGAAACAAAGCGACCTACCGTCCCGGGTTGCCCGCCAGGCAGCGCGCTCCGCCATTAGCCGTTACTTCAAGGTTCCGCCAAAAGAGTTTGTGTTTCTTAACCGTAAACTGATCGGCGTCTACACCTTCATTGCGGTACTCAACGCCGAGTTCAACGGTGAGGACCTGCTTCGGAAATACCTCTATGATGACCCGGGAACGCCGGATGCTTCCAGTACCAGCCAGATTACCAATGCGTAGCGTATACCCTTGCCAATACCCACCAGCACCACGAAATTGAGCCAGGGCACGCGCATGATCCCGCCCACCAGAGTCAGTGCGTCGCCACCAATGGGCAGCCAGCCCAGCAGCAGTGACCACTGCCCATAGCGGTTGAAGCGGGTTCTGGCCTTCTCCAGCTGGTTTTCAGAAACCGGAAACCAGCGTTTGTGCTTAAAGCGATCCACTTGCCTGCCGATAACCCCATTAATCACAGAGCCTGCGGTATTGCCTGCAGTGGCCCAGAACCAGATCCCCCAGAGTGAATAGCCTTGCGTGACCATGCCGCCAAGCAGAATTTCCGAGTATGCCGGCAACAGCGTTGCCGCGGCCAGCGCGGTCATGAACAGAGTGAAATAGGCCAATGGACGCTCCTGATGAGATTATTGCGTGTCAGGCTCGAATGGCAGCGGTGTTGAAAGGACACTACGCTGAATATATATCCCCGCACCAAGACAGGTTGCCGTATCAATGAAAAAACTGTCACTACGCTTCAAACTTTATGCCCTCGTCATTACCCTCCTGCTGGTTATGGGGATCAGCATTGTCGTCACCGCACAGCTTTCGCTGGGGCAGATGGAGCAGCGAATCACCTCTGAAACCAGTGACACAGTGCGCAGTCTCGCTATCGACCGGCTCAGTGCGACCGCTGGTAAATACGGTGAAGTGGTCAGTGGTATGTTTGCTACAGCGTATCGGACGCCGGAAGTCGTGCGCAACGTCATCAGCCGGAATATTCAGGCTGACAGTTCCGGCCGTATCAGTCGGAGTGCGCTTCAGGAAACGGTTGGCGCGGTGCTTGAAGCACAGGAAAGCCTGAGCTCCATCTATGCTCAGTTCGAGCCAGATGCCTACGACGGTCAGGACCGCTATTTTACGGGTGGCGTTGAAGAGCACAGCAGTGATGAAGGCACCCTTGAGATCTACTACTACCGTTCTCCGACAGGCGACGTGGTATTCAGCCGCACTGAAGATCCGGCTACCAAGTACCTCGACGACCGGAATGAATTCGGAATTCGGCAGGCGGAATGGTATTTGTGTTCCCGGGACACGAAAAAGCCCTGCATTATGGAACCCTACGAATATGAGATTGAGGATGGCTATTCGGAACTGATGACCAGCCTCGTGGTTCCTATTCTCGACGGCAATGAATTTGCTGGCGTGGTTGGCGTCGACCTGAATCTGTCGACGTTGCAGAAAGCAATCAATAACGTCAGCAACCAGCTCTACGACGGAGCTTCAAGGGTCACCCTTCTGAGCAACAAGGGGCTGGTGGCGGCGTCCAGTCACTATAGTGATTACCTGGGGCGGCCTCTGTCGGAAGCGTTGCCGGAACAGGCTGATGAGTATATTTCCCTGCATACCGATGGTGGTACCTATGACAACGGGGAAACCCTGGCCGTCTCCTATCCTATTGAGATCGACCTGCCGGATACCAAGTGGTCGCTGCTGATTGAGTTGCCCCGCGAAGCTGCCCTGGCGGACGTTGCGGAGATTACCGGTCTGCTATCCAGTGAGGTGGCCGCTACGGCCGGGCGACAGACCATGGTGGGTGTGCTGGTGTCGATTGTCGCGATTCTGATACTCGTGGTGCTGGTGCGTTCCGTCACCCGGCCGCTCAATGAGATCCGTGATCGCATGAAAAACCTGGCCAGTGCTGAAGGGGATCTCACCCGTGAGCTGGATATTGACACACATGCGGAGCTGATCGAGCTCGCCGGCGGGTTCAACCGGTTCCTAGGCCGTCTCCGGGAAATGATTAACGACCTCAAAGAGGTCAACGTGAAGGTAGGTCAGCAGGCAGCTGATGTGGGTGCAATCGCCAGGGAAACGGACGAGCAGACTGAACGCCAGCATCAGGATATCGAGAGTGTTGTCACTGCCATGAATGAAATGTCGGCAGCCTCCGGCGAGGTAGCCGGCTTCGCCGGGGAAGCAGCGGAAAATGCGCAGATGGCCCAGGATGGCGTCCGCTTTACCCAGGATACACTGACCTCAGCGCTGGAAGGTGTCAGCGCACTTGCCGGGGATATGGATGAGGCCAGTACCGCTATCGGCCACGTCGCTACCCGTAGTGAAGATATAAACCGAATTCTTGAAGTTATCCGTGGTATCGCAGAACAGACCAACCTGTTGGCCCTGAACGCCGCTATCGAAGCGGCCCGCGCAGGGGAGCAGGGTCGCGGTTTCGCTGTTGTGGCGGATGAGGTAAGAACGCTGGCCTCGCGCACCCGTGAGTCGACCGACGAAATAAGCCAGATGATTGATGGCCTGCAGAGTGATGTCAGCGGCGCTGTGAGCGTTATCCAGAGTGGCGTCGACCGGGCGACCCGGGCGGTTGACGGTACCCGTGAGGCAGACCATTCCCTGGCTACTGTAGTAGAGCGCATCGCCACCATTGTGGAGCACGTCACTCATGTGGCGACGGCAGCAGAGGAGCAGAGTTCTGTCAGTGAGGAAATCAATCAGAACCTTACCCGTATTGGTGATGCGGCAAACGATCTGCGAACACTGGCGCAACGGGTAAGTGGCAGCGGCCGGTCCCTCGATGAGCAGGTGCGGGCACTGGATGCCGAGCTGAGCCGTCTCAAGACCTGATCTTCCGGGTCAGGTCCGGCTGCAAAGGGAGTTGTGGTCAGTGGCTGGATCGTTTATTGCTATCGGTGCCATTCAGGTCATCAATTTTATTTTCAGGCAAACGTGCGATCATAATGCCTTCTTTTCGAGGCGGTGAAGGCCCGTCCATTTTCCGGACCAGGAGTTGAATTATGGAGCAAGTCACCATTTTTGGCCGTGCTTCCTGTGGTTTCTGCATGCGTGCCAGGCAGCTTTGCGAGATCAATGATCTGCCATACCGTTATGTCGACATGGTTGAAGAGGGAATCAGTAAAGAAGATCTGTCGAAAACCATCGGTAAGCCGGTGCATACGGTCCCGCAGATTTTTGTGGGCCAGGAGCATGTTGGTGGTTTTGATCACTTCTCCGAGTATCTGGCGCGGGCCGGTACGACGGCCAGCTGAATCATCGTCCACGAAAAAAAGGGCGCCACCTGACTAATCAGGGGCACCCTTTTTCGCAGGCCAATCAGAGCTGAAAGTCGGCCTTCAGTTTCTTTTCAACCAGTTGATTTTTCAGTTTCGCCACGCGGGGCAGGCCGTCGTCGAATGGCGGGAAGCTCTCGCCGTAAATCAATGGCTCCAGGTAGTCGCGGCAGTCCTGGGTAATGCCATAGCCATCATCGGTAATGAAGTGGATCGGCATTTTCTTTTCCTGGTTGGCGACCTCGCTCAACGGCGCTTCACCAATGTGCCAGCGATAGGGGCGTGACTGCTCGCGGACAATAGTAGGCATCAGTGCCTGCTTGCCTGCCATCGCCATTTCCACGGCCACCCTGCCTACCGAATAGGCCTGTTCCACATCTGTGGCTGAGGCAATATGGCGCGCACTGCGCTGCAGGTAATCCGCCACCGCCCAGTGGTACTTGTGACCCAGGGCCTGGCGCACCATATTGGCCAGCGCCGGAGCTACGCCACCGAGCTGGGTGTGGCCGAACGCATCCTTGGCGCCGGCATCAGCCAGGAAGCGGCCATCTTCATACTGGGCGCCTTCCGACGCAACCACCACGCAGTAGCCATACTCCTTTACGCAGAAATCAACGCGCTCAAGAAACCGCTCCCGTTCAAACGGGACTTCGGGAAACAGAATAACGTGGGGAGGCTCCCCTTCACCCTTGCCAGCGAGTCCGCCAGACGCAGCGATCCAGCCGGCGTGACGCCCCATGACTTCCAGGATGAACACCTTGGTGGACGTCTCGCACATGGAGCGGATGTCCAGGCTGGCTTCCAGGGTAGAGGTGGCAATGTACTTGGCCACAGATCCGAAACCGGGGCAGCAGTCGGTAAAGGGCAGGTCGTTGTCTACCGTTTTCGGGATGCCCATGCAGGTAATCGGGTAGCCCATCTTCTCGGCAAGGTGGGAAACCTTGTAGGCGGTATCCTGGGAATCGCCGCCGCCATTGTAGAAGAAGTAACCGATGTCGTGAGCGCGGAACACTTCAATCAGGCGTTCGTATTCCCGCTTGTTTTCGGAAAAGTTCTTCAGTTTGTGGCGGCAGGACCCGAATGCACCGCCCGGGGTATGGATCAGGGCCTGGATGTCATCATCGCTTTCCAGGCTGGTGTCGATCAGTTCCTCTTTCAGTGCGCCGATAATACCATTGCGTCCGGCATAGACCTTTCCGATCTGATCCGGGTACTTGCGGGCGGTCTGAATGACCCCGCAGGCGCTGGCGTTGATGACGGCGGTCACACCGCCTGACTGGGCATAGAATGCGTTTCTGGTGGCCATTTCCGGCTGGTGCCTCCTGCAGTTTCATCGAATGCGGCAGATGATACGCCAATCGCTGTTTTTTTTCATGACATCAATCGTCGTAAGGAACCCTTGACGCCCTGCACTCTATACGGGACGCTTTGCAGGTTTCATCCAAGAGGTCGATAACCGAATGCATATTCATATCCTGGGAATCTGCGGCACCTTCATGGGCAGCCTGGCCGTATTGGCCAGAGAGCTTGGGCACACCGTGACCGGTTCCGATCAGGGGGTGTATCCACCCATGAGCACCCAGCTTGAAGCCCAGGGTATAGGCCTGATGGACGGCTACCATGCTGATAACCTCAAGCCGGCGCCAGACCTGGTGCTGATTGGTAACGCCATGTCCAGGGGCAATCCGGAGGTGGAAGCGGTCCTGAACCAGAACATCGACTACATGTCCGGCCCCGAATGGCTGGCGAGGGAAGTGCTGCGCCATCGCTGGGTACTGGCGGTTGCAGGTACCCATGGTAAAACCACCACAACAGCCATGCTGCTGTGGATTCTGGAACAGGCAGGTTTTGAGGCCGGCTACCTGGTGGGCGGGGTGCCTAACGACTTTCCGGTTTCTGCCCGGCTGGGTAACAGTGACTTCTTCGTGATCGAGGCGGATGAATACGACAGCGCTTTCTTCGACAAGCGCTCCAAGTTTGTTCACTATCGGCCTCATACCCTGATTCTCAACAACCTGGAGTTCGATCACGCCGATATCTTCGACAACGTGGAAGCCATCGAGCGCCAGTTCCACCACCTGGTCAGAACAGTACCCTCCCGTGGACTGATCGTGCGTCCGGCGCTGGATGCACATCTTGACAGGGCGCTTGAGCTGGGCTGCTGGACCGGTATTCAGGCCACCTCGATTGGCAGTGAAGTGCCCTACATGGCGGACTGGCGGGCGGAGTTGCTGGCTGAGGATGGCAGCCGCTTCATGGTGGTTCACCATGAACAGCCCGTCGCCACGGTTAAATGGTCACAGACCGGGCTGCACAACGTACGCAATGCTCTGGCGGCCATTGCCGCAGCACGCCACGTAGGGGTAACGCCGGACCATGCCGTGGCGGCGCTGTGCCGGTTCTCCGGCGTCAAACGGCGGATGGAGCTGCTGGCGGACGTTGGTGGTGTGCACGTATATGATGATTTTGCCCATCACCCCACGGCCATCACTACCACGCTTGAGGGTTTGCGCAACAAGGTGGGGGAGGAGACTATCCTTGCCCTGATCGAGCCCCGTTCCAACACCATGCAGCAGGGGGTGCACCAGCAGACCCTGCTACCCAGCGCGGCTGCGGCGGACCGGGTGATCTGGGCCAACCTCAACCAGATGGACTGGCTGCCCGAACTGATTGAGGGCTACAGAGCCACGGCGGAATTCCCGGACCGACACAGTGTGGAGTCCACGGTGGACGCGTTGATCGACCGGGTTCTGGAACAGGTATCCGGCCCCTGCCATATTGTCATCATGAGTAATGGCGGATTTGGTGGTATTCATCAGAAGCTGATTGCCGAATTGGAACGTAAAACCGGCTGACAGAGCGTTTGCCTCCTAACCGATCAGGGAACATCAGCATGACAGCAGCATCAGACACGCAGCGGGTGATCAACCTGGCTTTCACCGGAGCTTCCGGGGCACAGTACGGCCTTCGCCTGCTGGAGTGCCTGGTGGCCGCGGACTGCCGGGTGCATGTGATGATCAGCAAGGCCGCCCAGGTGGTGATTGCCACGGAAACGGATCTGAAGCTGCCGGGCAGCACGCCGGCCATGCAGGAAAAACTGACCAGTTATGCCGGAGCCCGGCCGGGGCAGGTGCTGGTGTTTGGCCGGGAAGACTGGTTTTCCCCGCCGGCGTCCGGTTCGGGTGAAAAGGCACCTCTGGTTATCTGCCCCTGTAGTACCGGAACCCTGTCCGCACTGGCTACCGGTGCCAGCAATAACCTCATCGAGCGTGCCGGCGATGTGGCGCTCAAAGAGCGTCGGCAACTGATCCTGGTGCCGCGGGAAGCGCCTTATTCCGAGGTGCACCTGGAAAACATGCTGCGGCTGACCCGCATGGGGGCAGTCATCATGCCGGCCAGCCCCGGGTTCTATCACCAGCCTCAATCGGTCGGGGATCTGGTGGACTTTATCGTCGCCCGTCTGCTGGACCACCTGGGCCTGCCTCAGGATCTGATGCCGCGCTGGGGTGAGAAACGGCTCAGGTCCAGGCAGCCCGACTGACTGCCGGCGATGGTTTTGGCCAGCCCGATTGATGTTTTTCATCATTGAGCGAAAACGCCGCTCCCCCGAGACTTGGTGAACGACAACCACAAGACAGTCATTCACCGAGGTTCACCATGATTCCACGCACACTCTTCGATGCCGACCTTGAAGGCTTTCGGGATTCCGTTCGCAAGTTCCTGCAGCAGGAAGCGGCGCCCTACCACGAACAATGGGAGAAGGACGGCCAGGTCAGCCGGGAACTCTGGACCAAGGCCGGCGAGCTCGGCTTCCTGTGCCCCACCATGCCGGAAGAGTATGGCGGCGTAGGAGCGGATTTCCGCTACAGCGCCGTCATCATGGAAGAAGTCTCCAGGGCGGGCCTTTCCGGTATCGGCTGGACCCTGCATTCCGATATCGTTGCCCCTTATATACTCAATTACGGTTCCGAAGAGCAAAAGCAGTATTACCTGCCGAAACTGGTTTCTGGTGAAATGATTGGCGCTATCGCCATGACCGAGCCCGGTGCCGGTTCTGATCTCCAGGGCGTGAAAACCACGGCGGTGAAGAACGAGGCGGGCGATCACTATGTGCTCAATGGTTCGAAAACCTTCATCACCAATGGGCAGATGGCGGACCTGGTAATCGTGGTGGCCAAGACCGACCCCAAGGAAGGCGCCAAGGGCACCAGCCTGCTGCTGGTGGAAAGTGCGTGGGAAGGTTTTGAGAAAGGGCAGAACCTGAACAAGGTGGGTATGAAGGCCCAGGACACCTCCGAACTCTTCTTCCAGGATGTCCAGGTGCCGGCGGACAAACTGCTGGGCTCCATGGAGGGGCAGGGCTTCTTCCAGTTGATGGCGGAATTGCCGGCAGAGCGCCTCCAGGTCGGACTGACCGCTGTTGCCGCTGCTGAGGCTGCCTGGCAGTGGACACTGGACTACGTAAAAGAGCGTAAGGCGTTTGGCAAGCCGGTGATCGCATTCCAGAACACACGCTTCAAGATGGCGGAAATGAAAGCCGAGATCACCGCGGCACGTGTCTTCTGTGACCGTTGCCTTGAGCTGCATCTGGAGAAGAAGCTGGATATTCCGACCGCGGCTATGCTGAAGCAGCTGACAACTGACCTGCAATGCAAAGTCATGGACGAATGCGTTCAGCTTCACGGCGGTTACGGCTACATGTGGGAATACCCCATCGCCCGGGCCTGGGCAGATTCCCGGGTCCAGCGTATCTACGCTGGTACCAATGAAATCATGAAGGAGATTGTCGCCCGCTCGTTCTGAGGAGGGTTGAGAATTCTGATCACAAGGGTGGTTGGCTTCGGGTAATCACCCCGGTGGTTTATCCTGCCCTTGTGGTTTAGCATGGCCTCCATAATTCGGCAATATTCTTCCGGATCAGGAGACGCTCTGATGGGAAATCGCTTGTCACGGGAAGCCAACGCTGAAGTGACCACCCTCGAACAGCTCGCACGTCTGGCAGACTATTCGTTTATGGATAATCTGAACTTCGATCCGGATTCAGACCCAGATGGCATCGACCATAAGCCGCGACAGGTCTTTACCGGTCACTATGTCCCGGTCAGGCCAACACCCATCGAAGCCCCCGAATACGTTGCCCACAGCAAAGAATTTTTCAGCGAATTGGGATTCGCTGACAGCCTGGCAGAATCGCCCGATTTTATGCGGATGTTCTCCGGTGACCTTTCATCTGTTCCGAAGCCGATGCGCAAGGTTGGTTGGGCCTGTGGGTATGCGCTTTCTATCTACGGCACCGAGTACACCCAGCAGTGTCCTTTTCAGACCGGTAACGGTTATGGTGACGGTCGTGCAATTTCGGTGCTTGAAGCCGTTATCAGGGGGCGACGCTGGGAAATGCAGTTGAAGGGGGGAGGGCGGACTCCATACTGCCGCGGTGCTGATGGTCGTGCCGTTCTCAGGTCAAGCGTCCGTGAGTTCCTGGCACAGGAGCACATGCATGCGCTAGGAGTGCCGACGTCCCGCTCTCTGACCCTGTATGTCTCAAAAACCGAGAAGGTGACGCGCCCGTGGTATTCGGAAGGCTCGCACTTGCGGGACCCGGACCGACTTGTTTCGGAGCCGGTGGCAATCTCTACGCGGGTTGCGCCGTCATTCATCCGGGTCGGCCAGTTGGAACTGTTCAGTCGTCGCGCCCGGAAGAACGAACATCCCGGAGCCATGGAGGAACTTGAGCAGCTCGTACTGCACCTGATTGATCGCGAGTACAGTGACGTTATCGATCAGAGCCTCGACACTGCCACAAAAGTCGTGATGCTTGCACGGGAGTTCCGCGCCCGTCTTGCCTCCCTCGTTGCCAGCTGGATTCGCGTGGGCTACTGCCAGGGCAACTTCAACAGCGACAACTGCGCCGCAGGTGGCTTCACACTGGATTACGGTCCCTTCGGGTTCTGCGAAGTGTTTGACCCACAATACCAACCGTGGACGGGTGGAGGCCATCACTTCTCGTTCCTGAACCAGCCTGTGGCAGCAGAACGCAATTTTGATATGTTCTGTTCGGCCCTGCGGCCGCTGCTTGCTACCCATCAGCGCGAGCTGGCGCAACTCGAAGAGATTCAGGTAGGTTTCTCGAAGGTAATGCAATCGGAAATGGAAAAGATGTGGGCCGCGAAACTGGGGCTCGACGCCTTTGATGCCGGACTATTCAGTGAGCTCATGGCGCTGATGACGAAAATGCCTGTTGATTACACCCTCTTCTTCCGCGAGCTCTCGGCGGTACCCGATGATATTGGGCCGCTCAAAAAGAGCTTTTACAGGCGGCCGGGTGGCATGGAATCGGCCGCCTCACAAGGGCTGGAAAAGCGCTGGTCGGAATGGCTCGCCCGGTGGCAATCTCTGGTGAGCGCTGGCGGGAATAAAAGCAGTTCCCGTTCGCGTGAGGAACTTGCCCGGCAGATGAGGCTCGTCAATCCAAAGTACAGTCTGCGCGAATGGTTAGTCGTACCAGCCTATCGGCAAGCGGAGCAGGGTAACTATGCGCCACTGCGGGAGCTGCAGGATGTTATGACGCAGCCATACGCCGAGCAATCGGGAGAGGTGGAAAACAGATACAGCCGACTGAAACCGCCGGAGTTGTTCAACGTTGGCGGTGTTTCATATTACAGCTGCTCGTCATAACCGGGCCGGTTACCAAACTTTACAAATTGCCAAACCTATCAAGGTTCCCGCCCGAAACATCCCCTACAGTAGCGGCACGACCTCTGACAAGGATAATGGTTGCCGCGATGAAACGCCTGCTCCCCATTTCAATAACCCTGCTTATAACCGCCCTGGCCGGATGCGGCGAGGAGTCCGACGAGCCTCCGGTTGACGGCCGGGACTTTGACGCTCAGGGCTTCAGTGAACCGGCGCCCTACACCGGCAGGGTCATTGATGGTTACCTGCACAACGCGCGGGTATGGCTGGATATGGATGGGGACAGCCAGTACACGCCGGGGCCAATGACTATCAAGAACCAGTACGGCACGGAAATTACCCTGCCCAATGGCGAGCCCACCGCCATGTCCGGCGAAGACGGCAGATTCTCCCTCGATATCTCCGAGCTGGTGCAGGATCCGTCGGTGTCACCGGACATAGATCCCCGGGAGTATCCCCTTTTTGCGGTGACCCTGCCGGGGCAGACTCTGGAGCAGACCCGCATGGGGGATGTGCCGCTGAAAGACGCCTACATGCTCAGCGCACCTCCGGGCGTTCGTAATGTCACGCCCCTCAGCACGCTGGTGCGCCTGCGTCGGGAGATCGGCGTGCGGGATCTGACGGCCACCACCACTGAATTGGCGGACGCGCTGGGTAACGTGAATCTGGTTAGTGATTATGTGAAATCCGGAGATCACCGGGCCCATGCCTATGCCCGTGCGTTTGCCCGTTTCATGGCGAGTCAGTTCCCGGAGACATCCGCCAGGCTCTTGCGCAATGGCGACGGTCGCGAGCGTTTCATGAGCGAGGAGGGAATATTCCTTCTTGGTGTCTCGTTCGTTCGTCATGCGCTGGACGTGGTGAAGGTGGTCGACGAAGCGGCCTCCCAGGGTAGCTATGAAAACATTGATGTAGACGAGCTGGTGCTGCCCGAGGTACGGATTGAACTGGGGGACCCCGTTATCCTTGAGCGCCAGACGGTTTTTGCGCGAGGTGAGGGTGACGAGCTGCCGGCTTCCATGTCGAACCTCAGTGTGTCTGCGGAGCTGGTGTTTGATTACTCCGAGGACGGCCGGGTAGAGTCCATTACCGCCCACGGCTGCATGATGCCCTCGTTAAGGGAAATGGCCAGGCTGATCAATGCACAGGGTAAAATTGCGGATACTGGCACTCAATGGATGCCGGGTATCTCCCTGTCACAGCAGAGCGCAATCTTCTATGAGGATGAAGGCCCGGACGAGCGGCTGATATTTGACTGGGAGAACCGCCGGGCGACTTTTGAGACGACAACCACTTGCCATCCGGGCCTTGCGGCCTCGTCATCATTGGGTGGCACGGCGGCGATCAGTTACAAATGGGATATGGTGGATGCAAAGGTCCAGTCCTTGACTGCGACATCCATGTCAGGCGACAGGAAAGAGGTGCTGGAGCCTGATTATCTAACAGTGTCGCTTCCTAGTGATGATTCACCTGTAGCGTTTCTAGGGTTCTCACGCTTGGTTGACGGAGTGGAAAAGGAAATCGTCACGCTTTCCAGTAGCGTAGAATCGTGCGAGCCGGATGATGCGGAGTTCTCACTGGCGGTTACTGACCGGCAGCCGTTTACCGTCGCTGGAAGCATGCCACAACCAGACGGATTTTCTTCGTTGGCGATAGAGTTTGATACTCGATATGGTCATCCTCGGCCGCTACGATTCGGCTTCCTGGACGAGAACATGGCTTCCACACCGGGCGTCAACAGCACGGAGGGATTCGACTGGGCATTCTATTACCCTTCCGAAGTATCTACTGAATTCGTTGACGACCAGCCCAACCTCATCGCTACTGCCTATCTGAACCGATACGGCGGCAGCAGGGCCTGTGGGCGGGAATTCGAGAGAGAGCCTTCGGCGGCCTATGCTCGTGTGAGCTATAGCTACCAGCGTCTTTCTGAGTACCTGACGGGGCTGGTGGAGTAGGTGGCCAGGCTGTAGGCTCCTCGGATAGTTAGCCGGGGAGTCAGCGTGCTGCTGCGACATGTGCTTATATGGGTAATTTGATCTTGCCACTTCCTGGGGGAGGAAGTGGTGCCGAGGAGAGGACTTGAACCTCCACGGGGTTGCCCCCACTAGCACCTGAAGCTAGCGTGTCTACCAATTTCACCACCTCGGCAGGTGATTTGCAGCTTTTCCGGTGGGTATTCAACAGCTTTACTTCGTTGAAATTCCGGTGTTTCTGCTTCGGTGACAGGCAATGCCGTCAACCGATGGCGCGTACTTTAATCATTCGGAAAAAGGCTGTCAAATATTTTTTCTTGGCTGATGCTGGTTTTTGGGCCTATTTTAAGTGGGCGGTTAGGCAGGTGGCCGCTGGCGGCGTTATACTCTCAAGCAAATGCAAAATAACGACTGATTTCCATGTGGGAAATCAGAATTAGGGATACGAATGGTTTCCAGAAAAAAGACAGATAATGACCCACACGCCCAGCGTGAGGCGAGCAAGTACGACAACCCGATCCAGAGCCGGGAGTTCATCCTGGAGCATCTGAAAGAAAGGGGTGCACCGGCCACGCACGAAACCTTGTGCGAAGAGTTGGGGCAGCAGTCCGAGGAGGGTATTGAAGCCCTTCGCCGCAGGCTGATTGCCATGTGTCGTGATGGGCAGTTGATCTGCAATCGCCGTGGTGCCTATCTGCCCATTGAAGAGGCTGACCTGGTGACAGGCCGTGTAACCGGGCACAAGGACGGGTTCGGGTTCCTGATTCCGGATGATGGTGGTTCGGATCTGTTCCTGACGGCTCGTCAGATGCGGCAGGTGTTTCACGGTGATCGGGTTGCGGCCCGGGTAGACCGGGTAGACGACCGGGGGCGCCGCGAGGGCGTTATTGTTGAGGTGCTGGAATATCGCACCCATCAGACTGTCGGCCGTCTGTTCCAGGAAAGCGGCATTTCCTTTGTGGTCCCGGAGAATGCCCGTATTAACCACGAAGTGCTGATTCCCGCCGAACACATTAATGAAGCCCGGCATGGCCAGTACGTGGTGGTGGATATCCTTCGTCAGCCCACGGTGCGCACCCAGCCCACAGGCAAGATAGTGGAAGTGCTTGGCGAGCACATGGCGCCGGGCATGGAAATAGATGTGGCCATCCGCTCTTACGATATTCCCCATAGCTGGCCGCCAGCGGTGGGTGAGCAGGCGGCAGAGATCCCCGAAGAGGTCACTGAGAAGGACAAGCAGAACCGGGTGGATATCCGCAATCTGCGCCTGGTGACCATCGATGATGAAACCGCACGGGACTTTGACGACGCCATCTATTGCGAGCCGCGTCCTCGTGGTGGTTACCGCCTGCTGGTAGCGATTGCAGATGTGTCACACTACGTGCGCCCGGGAACTCCGCTGGATGAAGAGGCGATAAACCGCGGCAACTCCGTGTATTTCCCGGATCACGTGGTACCCATGCTCCCGGAGAAGCTGTCCAATGGCCTGTGCTCACTGAACCCGGGAGTGGACCGCCTATGTATGGTAGCGGACATGACCGTCAGTGCCGCCGGTGCGATCAGTGGCTATACCTTCTACCAGGCAGTGATGCACAGCCACGCGCGGCTGACCTACAACAAGGTCAGCGATATGCTGGAACGGCCGGATTCGGAGCCAGGCTACAGGTTGTCGGAGCAGTACGCTCATGTGTTGCCGCACCTGCACAATCTTTACAACCTTTACAAGTTGCTGCGCAAGGCTCGAACCGAGCGGGGCGCCATAGATTTTGAAACCACAGAAACGAAGGTGGTGTTCGATGCGAATCGCAAGATCGAGGAAATTGTCCCGGTCCAGCGCAACGACGCCCACAAGATTGTCGAGGAATGCATGCTGGCTGCCAACGTGGCAACCGCACGTTTTCTCAAAAAGCACAAGGTGCCTTCCCTGTATCGTGTGCACGACGGTCCCTCGGAAGAGCGGCTTAATGCAGTGCGGCTGTTCCTGAGCGAGCTGGGCCTGCAGCTGGGTGGAGGCGACAAACCAACCTCGGCGGATTATCAGGAGCTGCTGTCCAGTATTTCAGACCGCTCCGATGCCAACGTGATCCAGACCGTAATGCTGCGCTCTCTGAGTCAGGCCGTTTACAGTCCGGAGGAAGGCGGCCACTTCGGTCTTGGTTTCTCCAGCTATGCCCACTTTACTTCGCCGATTCGTCGCTACCCGGACCTGATCGTGCATCGCGGGATCAAGTCGGTGGTTCACGGTGAAGAAAACAGTAAGGACGTGGTTGCTCCTCCAAAGCCTGACCCGGACCTTGCGGATTATCCTTACGATACAGCCCGGATGCATCAACTTGGCGAGCACTGTTCGATGACCGAGCGGCGTGCAGATGACGCCACCCGCGATGTCATGGCGTGGCTCAAGTGTGAGTATCTGAAGGATCACGTCGGCGAGGAATACAACGGTGTGATTGCCGCCGTTGTGCCATTCGGCTTCTTCGTGGAACTGTCAGGAGTCTACATCGAAGGCCTTGTGCACGTATCCACGCTCAGTGGTGACTACTTCCATCACGATTCTGCCAAGCATCGCCTGATTGGTGAGCGTACCGCCATGAGCTTTCGCCTCGGGGACGATGTCCGGGTGAAGGTGGTGCGTGTAGGCATGGAAGACCGCAAGATCGACCTTGAACTGGTGAGCGAACCCCAACATCGCCAGGCGGACCGCGATGCTCTGGAAATCACCAAGCGTGAACCAAGGGATAAAAGTAAGGGTCGTGGCAAAGGGGGCAAAGGCTCTGCAGGTCGTTCCCCCGGCGGTGATCGAGGCAAGGGTGGTCGTGACAAAGGCGGGGATGCCGTCGCAAAGCCGCGCCGGCGGAAAGGTTCCGCGCCACAGACCGGTGGCAAATCAGCAAAGCCTGAGCAGGTAGCACCGACCTACGAAGATGATGGCGAGTTGTCAGCCCGCGACAAGCTGGTGGCAGAGGCCGCCAAGCTGGCGTTGGGCAAAGGCAAAGGCAAAGGCAAGAAGCCTGCTGGCAAAACCGACGGCGCTGACAAGAAACGCAAATCCCGCAAGTCAGGAAAATAAGCTGTGGCTGAAGAGTTCATTTTTGGCTGGCATGCGGTTGAAGCCGTTCTCAAGCGCGAACCGGAGCGCCTGCAGCAGGTGTGGATCCAGACCGGCCGGGAAGACCGGCGGGTCAAAACCGTTACCGATGCTCTGAATGAGATCGGAGTACGCTGGAGTGTGGTGCACCGTAAGGAGCTGGATCAGCGGGTCTCCGGGGTCCACCAGGGCGTGGTGGCAGCGGTGTCCGAGAGTCGTGAATGGAGTGAGGATGACCTGCTGGCCATGCTGTCCGGCTCCGACCGACCGCCGTTCCTGCTTATTCTGGATGGTGTCACTGACCCCCACAATCTCGGCGCCTGCCTGCGTACTGCGGATGCAGTCGGCGTGCAGGCCGTGGTGGTGCCGAAAGACAAGTCGGCCTCGCTTTCCCCAACTGTCCGCAAGGTGGCCTGTGGGGCTGCCGAAACGGTTCCGCTGGTGCGCGTGACCAACCTTGCGAGATTCATGCGAACCATCAAGGACGATGGCGTCTGGCTTATCGGTACTGCCGGTGAGGCAGACAGTACTTTGTATCAGGCCGATTTCACCGGCCCTGTAGCGCTGGTTATGGGGGCCGAAGGCAAAGGCATGCGCAGGCTGACACGCGAACATTGCGACCTGTTGATCAATATCCCCATGCTTGGGCACGTGGACAGCCTGAACGTTTCTGTGGCCACCGGGGTGTGCCTCTACGAGGCTTTGCGCCAGCGGCTTGCATAGTACCCGCCACACGCCTAGAATACCTGACCCCCTTTTCAGGGGGCGGTGTTGTATTGCCTGAAATAGGGGCAGTTCGCATCAAGAAGCCGGCAGCTCTGTCTGCCACCTCCTTGCTTCTTGCATTTGCCTGATCTTTTTCTGTGCGTTTGCTGGAGGCTGTTCAAACCGTAGGGAGAACTCATGCGTCACTACGAAATCGTATTTATGGTACACCCGGATCAGAGCGAGCAAGTGCCCGCGATGATCGAGCGTTATACCGGCGTCATCAATGAAGATGGCGGCAAGGTACATCGCCTGGAAGATTGGGGCCGTCGTCATCTGGCATACCCGATCAACAAGATTCACAAGGCTCACTACGTTCTGATGAATGTTGAATGTTCACAGGCAGCGATGGACGAGCTGACTCACAACTTCCGTTTCAACGATGCCATCATCCGCGACATGATCCTGCGCCGCGATGGTGCCGATACGGACCTGTCCCCGATGAAAGCTTCCGAGTCCCGTGAAGACCGTCGTGGCGGCGATGATCGTCCGCGTCGTTCAGCCGAATCTGACGAACCACGTCAGCGTGCTGAAACCCAGGACGAAGAAGAGTAAAACCATCACCGGAGTTGAGGAGTTAAGTTATGGCTCGTTTTTTCAGACGTCGTAAGTTCTGCCGCTTCACGGCAGAAGGTGTTAAAGAGATCGATTACAAGGATCTGGACACCCTGAAAGGTTACATTACTGAAACCGGCAAGATCGTGCCCAGCCGTATCACCGGCACCAAGGCACGCTATCAGCGTCAGCTGGCTACCGCTATCAAGCGTGCCCGCTACCTGGCACTGCTGCCGTATTCGGACAGTCACGATAACTAAGTAACAGAATAGACAGGACCCGGGACCATGCGTGCACTGGCACAGTTTGTAATGCGCGGTCCTCTGCAGGCAGGCGGGGTGGCAGCAGTTACGACTGCGATACCCCTGTTGTTCTGGATTGGTGCAGCGGTTGTTGGCCTGGTCATTCTCAGGCTGGGTATCAGCCAGGGGCTGAATATCGGTCTCTGGGCATTGCTTCCGGCACTCGGCTGGAGCTGGTTCGGGCAGGACCCGACAGCACTGGTAGCGCTGCTTCAGGTAATGCTGATGGCATCAATACTGAGAACAACCCTGTCGTGGGAGAAAGCGCTGCTGGCAGGCAGTTTCCTGGGTATTGTGACAGGCATGATGTTGCCTCTGCTGTATCCGGATCTGTTGAACGATCTGGTGCAGACAGGAGTAAGATTTTACGAAGAGTACAACGCCGAAGTGGCCAATAGTCTTGGCGACAGGCTGGAAACAGTCATTCGGCAGACCATGAATGCGAGCATGGCCGGCACTTACCTGGTAATCGGTGTGTGTGTGACCATGTTGGCAAGATCCTGGCAGGCCGGGCTATATAATCCCGGCGGATTCCGGGCCGAGTTTCACTCGCTCCGGCTGTCACCGGCAATCGCGGTTATCTGTGTGATTACCATGGTGGCAGGGCCCGTTCTTGGGCTGAATTCCATGCTGCTGGGCTGGGCCGGAGGGTTGCCGCTGTTTGTGGCGGGGCTGGCCCTGGTTCATGGCCTTGTTGGTCGTAAAAATCTGAGTGGCCAGTGGCTGGTGCTGTTCTACATGGCACTGGTGCTGCTTGGCCCGAGCCTGATGATTCTGTTAGTAGTTCTGGCTTTTGTGGATAGCTGGCTGGATATCCGGAGACGAATCAAGCCCTCCGGCCCGGCTGAATAAAGCGCGAAGAGGTTAACGAGATGGAAGTTATTCTGCTCGAAAAAGTAGCAAACCTTGGTTCACTGGGTGACAAGGTCAAGGTAAAGGCCGGGTACGGTCGTAATTTTCTGCTGCCCTATGGCAAGGCTGTTCCGGCAACTGCCGACAACCTGAAGGCGTTCGAAGAGCGTCGTGCAGAGCTGGAAAAGGCCGCAGCCGAGAAGCTGGCTGAAGCCCAGGCTCGTGCCGAAGCTCTGGAAGGCGCCTCTGTCACCATCACCTCCAAGGCTGGTGAAGAAGGCAAGCTGTTCGGTTCTATCGGTGTGCGCGACATTGCTGATGCAATTACCGCTGCCGGCACCGACGTAGAGAAAAGTGAAGTTCGTCTGCCAGAAGGTCCACTCCGTGTGGTTGGCGAGTACGAGATCGAGCTTCAGCTGCACTCCGACGTAACCGCTACAATTAACCTGGCCGTTGTTGCCGAGTGAATTGACGGTTAGGTGGTAACACCGGAGGTTTTCCGGTGGCAGCCATACAGGCCCGGAATCCGCACATGTGGATTCCGGGCCTGTTGCTTTCTGGTGTATGATTTGCGCTTACTGTTGCTCTCCCATCGCATCGACAATCCCCGTAAACTGTCACGGATGTGATGCCCAGATGAAGACGTTTCCATGGCCAATCCGAATTTCAAACCGGTAAACAGCGACCCTGAAACCAGCCGAATCAAGGTTCCGCCTCATTCCGTCGAGGCCGAGCAGGCAGTTCTTGGCGGCCTGATGCTGGACAACCGCCGATTTGATGAGATCTCGGAGATCATCTCCGCGGTCGATTTTTACCGCCAGGATCATCGCCTGATCTTCGGCGCTGCCGAGCGCCTTGCCGGCGAGAGCGAACCGCTGGATGTGGTCACGCTGACCGAGTTTCTTGAGCGGGCTGGCGATATCGAAGATGCCGGCGGTCTCTCCTACCTGGCAGAACTGGCGGAGAAAACTCCAGGCGCAGCCAATATCCGTGCCTATGCGGAAATCGTGCGTGAACGTTCGATCCTGCGTCAGTTGGTGCAGGTATCCGGCCAGATATCCGATTCCGCGTTCAATCCCCAGGGGCGTAACAGCAATGAGATCCTGGACGAGGCCGAGCGTAACGTCTTCCAGATTGCCGAATCACGGGTGAAAGAGGGCTCTGGCCCACAGACCATTAACCCGATTCTTACCAAGGCTCTCAGCCGTATTGAGGAGCTGTTCGAATCCGGTGAGACAACGACAGGCCTGACCACCGGGTTCAAGGATCTGGATGAGTGGACGTCGGGTATGCAGCCGGCGGACCTGCTGATCGTGGCCGGTCGTCCTTCCATGGGTAAGACCACCTTTGCCATGAACATCGTCGAGAACGCTTTGATCAGCACCAGTACGCCGATTCTGGTATTCAGCATGGAGATGCCGGCGGATGCGCTGGTTATGCGTATGCTGTCCTCCCTGGGAAGGATCGACCAGAGCCGTATTCGCAGTGGCAAGCTGGAAGAGGACGATTGGCCGAGGCTGACGTCGGCCGTCAGCCTGCTGAAGGACAAGCCGCTCTATATTGATGACACGCCGGGGCTGAGTCCCACGGAGATGCGTTCACGGGCCCGCCGTATCGCCCGTGAAAATGACGGCCAGCTGGGCCTGATTATGGTGGATTATCTGCAGCTGATGCGGGTGCCTGGTAACACCGAAGGCCGCACCGCCGAGATTTCCGAAATCTCCCGCTCCCTGAAGGGGATCGCCAAGGAGCTCAGCTGTCCGGTGGTGGCGCTCTCGCAGCTTAACCGTAGCCTGGAGCAACGGCCCAACAAGCGTCCGGTGAACTCGGACCTGCGGGAATCGGGCGCCATCGAGCAGGATGCGGATGTGATCATGTTCGTGTACCGCGACGAGGTCTACAACGAAGACACTTCCGACAAGGGCATTGCTGAAATCATCATCGGCAAACAGCGGAATGGCCCTATTGGTACCGTGCGTCTCGCCTTTATCGGTAAATACACCAAATTCGAAGACCTCGCACATGGCGATTATGGTGGGGATTATTGATGCCACGGAAGACCATCGCCCATATTGATACCAGCGCACTTCGCCACAATTATCGCCTTGCCTGCAGGTTGGCCAGTCCGGCCCGGGCCATGGCCGTTATCAAGGCTGACGGCTATGGTCACGGTATTCGTGAGGTCGCACGGGCGCTGGCGGATGAGGCGCCGAAATTTGCCGTTGCCTGTATCGAGGAAGCGCTGGCCATCCGGGAAGCGGGTTTTGAGCATCCGGTGGTGTTATTGCAGGGTATGCACAGCAAAGAGGATGTCGCCACCTGTGCACGTAAAGGTTTTGAGGCAGTGGTTCACAGCGACTACCAGCTTGACTGGCTGGAGCAGGCATCGGAAGTGCCGGCACTCTGGCTCAAGGTCAATACCGGCATGAACCGGCTGGGTTTTGCGCCAGCCGTGCTGAACGAGGTAATGGGCCGGCTCGAAAACCATGCCTTGGCGCAGAAAATGGTGGGTTTTGTAACTCACTTTGCCTGTGCGGACGATGCCACAAGCGGCTTTACGGACCAACAGACGCGGCTGTTTGCCGAGTCTGTGGTTGCCTGGCCCCTGTTGGCAAAGAGCGCAGGCAACTCTGCGGCTCACTTTCTGCCCGCACAGCCACTATTTGACTGGAGTCGCCCCGGCATCATGCTGTATGGCGCTTCCCCAATGCTTGAGAAGACGGGGCCAGAGCTCGGGCTGAAACCGGTGATGACGCTGGAAGCCCCGTTGACAGCCGTGCGTACACTCAAGGCGGGGGAGTCGGTGGGCTATGGTTGCAGCTGGTTAGCGGAACGGGAAACCCGGATGGGAATCGTCGCCATCGGGTACGGTGACGGCTACCCGCGCCATGCCGGCACGGACACGCCAGCCTGGGTGGCTGGCAACCGAATCCGCCTGATCGGTCGTGTGTCCATGGATATGCTGGCAGTGGACCTGACAAACGCTCCAGAGGCCCGGCCCGGTGACCCCGTGGAGCTCTGGGGCCAGCACGTGAGCGTGGATGAGGTGGCACGGCACGCTGGTACCATTGCCTATGAGCTGCTGACCGGCATCACAGTTCGGGTACCAAGGTTGTATCTGGAGAACGGCCTCACAGGATAAACTTCACGAAACCGCTTCGGGCTCGTGGATGATTTCCTCGATGAAGTCGAGAATGGCGGCCAGGCTGCGGTCATCAAGTTTTTTCAACACCTTGTGGACCACCATCTTGCTGCCTTTGAGCATGCTGCTGATGCCCATTCTGGCCATACCCATCATCATGCTGCTTGCATTCAGCCGGCGCAGGGGTTCCAGGAAAAAAAAGTCCAGGCCGCTGTCGGTCATGTCGACGATCAGTTCGAACAGCTTGTCGATAGCTTCCTTGTCTGCCTTGCCCCGTTCGCGGAGTTCCTCAACGGTATACAGGGCGCGGGTGCGCAGTTCGTCCGGGATGGGGGCAACGATATGGCTCTGTTGTTTCAGCATATGGGATCCTGTTGTTGTATGCTCGTCAGGTCTGCTCAGTTCTACGATGTGTATTCTATGTTCAGATAAGCACGTTCCATTGGCTTGAACGGTATCAGGTGCTCGTCATATCAGTGATATCCAGGGTAGGCGTTCCAAACACGGGCCTGAACAATTACAGTGTTGATAACGATACACATCAGCATACAGACTATATGGCACGGGTACTGTTAACCCGTTGCAAAGACAGAAACCGGAGGCGGTGAGCGCTCGTGCACGTTCTTGTTGTTCATGATTATGGCCCGTTGGGGCGGGTATTGCTGGAGCGCCTGAGGAATACGCCGCTCCACGTCAGCCCGTTGCTGATCAGTGAGCTGGAAACGGCGGACCTGACGGCGCTGGAAGGGTGGATTCCCGACGATACCGACCTGATCGTGAACGCACTGTGGCTGGCCGACCCGGAAATGGCGGAGAAGAACCCGGAAGCAGCCCACAAGGCTTCCTTCTCTTTGCCCGTGGCGCTGGCTGAGCACGCCTGCGAGCGGGGTATTGCCTTGTTGCAATTATCCTCCTGTTACGTGTTCGACGGTCGCAAGCAGAGTGCCTACATTGCTTCTAACCCGGGCCAGCCGTGCAACGAACTGGGCAACTGGCAGTGGGAATGCGAGCAGGCCCTGAGAACCCTTTTGCCCCGGCATATCATCCTTCGAACAGGCTGGAGCCTGGGGCGTTTTATCCGAAAAGTACAGTCGGTGGCGGCCGGTTCCGACGTCATCAAGCTGCCGGGTAAATGCCATGGCCAGCCAGTGACTGTCAGCGATCTCGCGCGGGTGGTTACCGCGATTGTCCTGCAGATCGATTGCGGTGCCGAGGTATGGGGAACCTACCAGTACGCGGGTGCCGAAGATATTTCGCTCTATGAGCTCGGCCTGGCCATAACCGGTTTGAGCGGTATTCCCGGAGGAATCCGGGTGGTGGATGAAATGCCGGCCTGGGCGGCACTTGAGCCTGCCAATGCCACGATGATCTGCACCAAGATTCGCAATACCTTTGGTGTCAAACAGCTGCCATGGCGCTCCGGGCTGGCTGAGGAGCTGGAATTGCTTTCGTGGAACGGGGACAAAGAGCTGACCGACGAACCGGCTGGCTGATTGCCGCCTGCTCGTCGGTCAGAGTGAGCCTCGCTGTCAGGCGTTCTGGCGTGCGAATTCCCGGGTAACTGTTTGCAGGGCCTCAACATCAAGAAGCTCTACTTCCCGCCCTCGGGCGCTGATAATTCCCTGATTCTGGAAGCGGGTAAATACCCGGCTGACGGTTTCCACAGCCAGCCCCAGGAAATTGGCAATGTCGTTTCTGGCCATTGGCAGGCTGAAGTTGGTACCGGACATGCGGCGGCGCTGGAACCGGCTGGACAGGGATAGCAGCAATGCGGCAATCCGTTCCTCCGCCGTATTCTTGCTCAGCAGCATGGCCAGCTGATGGCTACCCTGAATTTCCTGGCTCATGAGGTGGTACATATGATGTTGGAGGTCCGGCAGCTTGCCGGTGAGCTCTTCCAGCTTGTCAATTGGAAACTCGCAGACACTGGTGCGCTCCAGAGCCTTGGCGGTACAGGCGTAGTTTTTACTGCCCATGCTGTCGAGACCCACCAGTTCGCCAGGCATGAAGAACCCGGTTACCTGTTCCTCACCATTCTCACTGATGATGGAGGTCTTGATGGCGCCGCTCTTCACCGCAAAGCACGAGCGGAACGGTGTGCTCTGGTCAAAGATATGCTCGCCACGGTTAAAAATCCGACCTTGCTGGACAATATCCTCCAGGCGATCAAGTTCGTTTTCTTCAATCGCCAACGGTAGACACAGATTGCTGAGACTGCACTGGTGACAGGATGCTTTGAGGGGGGAAACCTGGCGAAGTCTGATTGGTTGAGCCATGGTAGATGAGCCATCCGCTATTGATTCATATCAAGACCGTACTCTATTACGAACCGCGGCCCTTGCCAATGACTAATGCCATTGACAAGCGTGCGCAGGCGTCGTAAAGGCGCCCCTTCCCCTTAAAGGACCAGGAGCAACGGGAGTTGCTGCCGGTGGAACCGGCACAGAGGCTTCTCAGACCTTTTCAAACACCAGCGAGGCGTTGGTGCCCCCGAAGCCAAAACTGTTGGACATCACCGTATTGAGCTCAGCCGATTTGGAATCAGGCCCAACAACGGGCATGCCGGCAATGGTCTCATCCAGGTTGGTCAGGTTTTTGGTGCCTGCGATAAACCCGTTCTGCAGCATGATCAGTGAATAGATGGCTTCCTGGACGCCGGAGGCACCCAGCGAGTGTCCTGTGAGCGACTTGGTGGAGGAAATCTGCGGTATCCTGTCGCCAAATACGTTCCGCACAGCTTTCATCTCCGCCACGTCACCCACCGGCGTGCTGGTGCCATGGGCGTTGATGTAGTCCACCGGCGCCTTTACCGTAGAAAGTGCCTGCTGCATGCATCGTGAGGCCCCTTCCCCGGAGGGAGCCACCATGTCATAGCCATCCGAGGTGGCGCCGTAGCCGGTCAGCTCGGCAATGATGGGCGCGCCGCGCTTGAGAGCGTGTTCCAGTTCTTCCACCACGACCATGCCGCCACCACCGGCAATCACAAAGCCGTCCCTGCCGCTGTCGAAGGGTCTGGAGGCGGTTTCCGGCGCATCGTTGTATTTCGTGGAAAGAGCACCCATGGCGTCAAACAGCATGGTCAGGCTCCAGTCTTCTTCCTCGCCGCCACCGGCGAACACAATGTCCTGCTTGCCAGACTGGATCTGTTCCGCGGCGTGGCCGATACAGTGGGCACTGGTGGCACAGGCGGAGGACATGGAGTAGTTCACGCCGCGAATCCGGAACGCTGTGGCCAGGCATGCCGATACGGTACTGGTCATGATCCGGGGCACCATGTAGGGCCCGATACGCTTCACGCCTTTTTCGCGCATGATGTCCACAGCTTCCACCTGGCTGGCACTGGAAGCCCCGCCGGAGCCGGCAATCAGGCCGGTGCGGTCATTGGAGATCATGTCGTCTGTCAGCTTTGAGAAAGCGATGGCCTGTTCCATAGCAAGGAAGCTGTACATCGCGGACTGGCCCATGAAGCGCCGGACCTTGCGATCAATGACCGAGGTATCCACGTCAATCGAACCTGCAATCTGGCTGCGGAAGCCCAGGTCCCGATAGGTCTCTTTGAACCGGATACCGGATTTGCCTGCCTTGAGGCTTTCCAGCACCGCTTCAGTGGAGTTGCCCAGGCAGGAAACGATGCCCATGCCGGTGATTACAACCCGTCTCATACCTTCCTCCTTAATAAGGCCCGCACCGAAAACCGGACGGGTCCTTTTTTATCTCTGGCTATAATCACAGTCTAGGCGCTTTGGCGCCCGAGCGATATTTGACCTTGGTACATGGCGGTATGAAACCAGAAGTGGGAACTCATGGTGGACTGTTTTTTGCGTTCTGCCGTTCGGCTTCCTCTTTCATTTCTCGCTCCACCATTTCGGGTGTTTCCAGAGAGATACGCCCGAGCTTTCCGGAACGGAATTCATTGAGCAGTATTTCCGACACCTTGTGCAGATCCGGGACGCCACCACGACCGAGAAAACGTCGTTTCAGGGCAATGCCATCCATAAGGGCCAGCCCGTCCTGTGGCCGCTCCTCGAAGCCGTAGCGTGCCATCACCAGCTCCGGATAGGCCTCCAGCAGATAATCCGCCTCGAACATGGCCACATCCTCAAACTCGATCACGGCACTACGGATGGCGCCGCTAATGGCCAGACGATAGCCGCATGCCTCGGGTGACAGCTTGGGCCAGAGAAAGCCTGGAGTGTCGTAGAGCAGAACGTTGTCCGGCAATTTAATAGTCTGCTGTGCCCGTGTCACGGCAGGTTCGTTGCCGGTTTTGGCCGCCGGCCGGCCCGCGATGGTGTTGATCAGCGTGGATTTACCAACATTGGGTATGCCGAGGATCATCACCCGAAGAGCACGTTTCTGACGGTCGTGGCCCGGTGTCATCTCACCCACCAGGCGAAGAATATCCAGTGCTTCTGCACGCTGGTTGTGGGTCATGGTGATGGCCCGCACGCCACGCTCCTTCTCCAGCCAGGCAAGCCATCGCTCGGTGATCTCGGGATCAGCAAGATCCCGTTTGTTGAGCACTTTGATTACCGGGGTATCGCCTCGCAGGGCGGGAACCAGTGGATTTTCACTGCTGAACGGAAGGCGTGCATCCACAACCTCGATAATGAGGTCCATCTGGGGCATTACCTTTTTGATCTCCTTGCGGGCCTTGTGCATATGCCCTGGAAACCAGTTAATGGCCATGTTTGATACTCCGGAAATGGCTGAACGGCGCCATTATGGACGCTAATGACTAAATTTTCACATTTCTCTGAACCCGCCCGTGACGGGAGCTGAAGCTTGCGCCAATGGCAAGTGTGTACAAAAAGAGGGCGGTTCGGGGTGAAATTGGCGGTTGTTTTGTTTTAGGGTGTAGAACTTGAAAACGCGATGTGACTCAAATAATCGAATTTGGAGAAATCTATGAAGCTTGTGAAACTGTTCGGAATCGCCCTGATTGCACTTGGGCTGTCTTCTCCGGCGATGGCCCAGCAGTCTGGCGGGCAACCGGACCAGGTTGACCAGCTGGCGCAGATGGTCGGCCTGAGCGATGACCAACAGAAGGAAATTCGTGGCATCATTGAAGACATGCAGTCTGAGATTAAGGAGCTCCAGAGCGAAGCCCAGCAACTGCAACAGGAAATTCAGGCCCAGATAAAGCCGGATTACGATGAAGACACGATTCGTGAAAAAGCCGAGGAGCTTGGTGATGTCACTGGTGAGATGACTGCCATGTCTACCCTGATGCAGGCGAAGGTTGATGCCGTGTTTACTGAAGCGCAGCGTGAAGAACTGAACAAGCGTATGCAGCAGATGCAGCAGCAGATGCAACAACAGCGTCAGATGCAGCAGCAACAGCAGGGCATGCAGTAAGCGCCGGTAGCTCTTTGCCACTCTCCGGGCTAGGGCCCGGAGCCTGAAGAACCGCCAAGGCATATGGCCCTGGCGGTTTTTTTACTTTGTAGCCTGCAATTTTGTGCGTGGCCATTGCGCGGCGGGGCTTTCAGAAACACGCCCGTGAATACGTCCCTGTAGGGCTCGGTCGCGCCATCCCTGGCGCTCCACGGTTTCTGAAAGCCCCGCCGCGCAACGGCATCTGAACGTTGTGAATACCGCTTTCAGTGTGCGATATCACGGGTTTTTGCAGGAGCGCCGGTGCCCTCCCTTCCCGGAATGTCTTCGGCCAGGGAGGGCCGAAGTCAAGCGCACATGGATGTGCTCGTAGCGTTTCCGGGAAGGGAGGGCACTGGTGCGACTACCCCCAATCCCAGAAGGCTAGGAGAACAAAACTCCAAAGCTCACCCCGGAACACTGAACGGCTTAATAAGCACGATAAGCCGGGGCAATAAGGTAAGAGCACCAACCAGCGCCATAAACATGGCAAAGCCGGTGAACAACCCGAAGTAGATGGTCGGGATAAAGTTCGACAGCACGAGAATCGAAAACCCGGTAATGATCGTCAGCGAGGTAAAGAACATCGCCTGCCCGATACTGCGGTGGCAACGGTGCATGGTGGCGATGTAGTCGCCGTCCTTTTCGAACTCCGTCTTGAAGCGGTGGATGTAGTGGATGGTATCGTCCACCGCAATCCCCACCGTAATCGCCGCCACCGTAATCGTCATCATATCCAGAGGAATTCCCAGCCAGCCCATCAGGCCCAGTACCGAGCCCGCCGCGATCAGGTTCGGCGCCATGCCAATCAGCGCCAGCGTTACCGACCGGAACAGAATCAGGAACATGATCATGATGGCCAGGAACACCACGCCCAACGTCTTGATCTGTGAATCAAACAAACTCTGCAGCATGTTGTTGTACATCACCGTCATGCCGGTGAGCTTTACCTGATCGTCCTCAAAGCCCATTTCCCCGGTCAGATGATTGCGTATGCGATCCAGAAGCTCCTGTCGGCGCAGGTCCGGGGATGTTTCGAGGATGCGAATGCCGAAGCGGGCCTGATCGTGTTCCTCGCTGATATAGGGGGTTAACAGAATGTCCTGCAGGTCCTCCGGCACGGCCGAGGGCACAAACGCCAGTTCCAGGGCGTCCAGGGGTTCACCACCGTTGACCTGGGCCAGTACGTCGAGTGTTGTACTGATGGAAAGTACCTTGCCGGTTTCCGGCAGACTGTCCAGGTAGTTGTGAACCTTCTCCAGGCGGTTCATCTTCTGATAGGTAAACCAGGTGTCGCGGTACTCTTCCGCTGGATCACAGTCCTCTACAAATGGATCGCAGTCACTGGCGAAGGGGTCGCCTTCGCCGTCGCTTTCAGGTGGCTTGTCGTCGGTGACCACCACATCCAGCGGTGTGGTGCCCCCCAGCCGGTCGTCAATGGTGACCATGCCCTGGTGGATCTCGGTGCTGGACTTGAAGTAGTCGATAAAGCTGTTCTCCACGCTCAGGCGGCTGACGCCGATTACACAGAGTACGGCGATGATGGCGGAGCCCAGTAGCACCGTTTTGCCGTAGTTCTCGGTAAAACGTGCAAACAGATCGGTAAACGGTATCCGGTCCGAGCGGACCCGTTCATCCACCGGCGGCGGCAGTAGCGAGAGAAGGGCCGGAAAAACTATAAAGGTGATCAGGAAGGCCACGGCCAGGCCGATGGTCATCATCCAGCCGAAATCAATGACCGGGCGTATGCCGGAGAAAGTGAGCGAGCCGAATGCGACAATGGTGGTGATCGCCATATAGAAGCAGGGCTTGATCATCGCCAGGAGTGTATTGCGCAGGGTCTCTCTCGGTGCTGCATCCGGAGCGTCGTGCTGGAACTCCCGGTAGCGCACGATCAGGTGGATGGTCAGCGACAGTGTCATGATCAGCAGTAGCGACACAAAATTTGAGGAAATGACAGTCACCGGCCAGCGTGCCCAGCTCAGGTAACCGATCACCAGCCAGACGGTAAAGCTGCAACACAACAAGGGTATGAGTACCCAGCGCCACTGGCGGAAGATGATTGCCAGAGTCACCAGCAGGAACACCAGAACACCGATACCGAAGGTAGACAGGTCATTCTTGATGAAGCGGATCATGTCGGCGACGATCATCGGTACGCCGCCCAGGTGTATCTCGGCGCGGTTCCGGTAGCTGTCGAGAATGGCCCGGACATTGTCGATGGTTCGGTCGCGTACCTCGCCCTGGGATTCGGTAAACTCGATGAATTCGCGGCTCACGGCTTCCAGTCGTTGCTGCTCCTGTGCCGAGGCTTTCCCGCTATCGACTTTGTCTCGGAGTTCGTTGCGCTCGTGAAGGAGTTCGAAGTATCGCTCCGGGGTGGGCAGGTTGACCTGTATGGCGGTAGTGCGACCATCTTTGCTGATCAGCAGGTTGGGGTAGAGTGGGTTGTTTAACAGTGCCTGCCTGGCGGTCTTCGGATCAACATCGTCCCCGTCAATCGTCTTGATCTCGGAGTCCACGGTATCCAGGGTCAGGTCGGGACTATGGAGGAGGGGGACGTTCAGAATGCTGTTGGTGGAGCTGACGTTCTCCAGTGCTGCCAGCTCATCCCGTAGCGATTCCAGCACGGTCAGACCTTCCTGGCTGAACAGTTCCTCGTGTGGTGTAAACGTGACGATGAGAAAGTCGTCAGAGGTGATGAAGCGGCGGTTTACCTCCCGATATTGTTCCAGTGAACGATCGTCTTCAAGAACCAGGGACTCTGCAGAGGCGTCCAGACGGAACTGATCCAGGCGAAGGCTGGCTATGACCAGCAACAAACCGAACAACAGGAGAATCACGACTGGGCGGGGGAAAATCAGTCGGTCATAAAACAATCGGAGCCAAGACATCTGAAACTGCACCCTTCTCAATGAAAACGAGTGCAGAGTTTGCCACAAAGTGTCAGCTGACGGTGACCCTGTTGGAGGCTTCTTCCAGGGAATCGATCAGTTGCTTCAGGCGAAGGCTCATATCCGCGCTTTCGGTGAGCTGTGTGACCATGCTTTCAGTGGTATCGCGAATGCTCTGGACATTGGCCAGCACCTGATCGGTGGAGGCGGTCTGGTCAGCAGACACATTGGCGATTTCCTGATTGGTATCGTCAATGCGGCCGACCACGGTATTGATGGCGTCCAGAGAATTTCTGGCCTCTTCTGATTCATCCACGCATCGGGAGGCATCCTCTGAGCTGCCGGTCATCTGGGTGACGGCTCCCTCCATGGATTTGAGCAGTCGGTCGATGGTGTCCTGAATCTGGTCAGTGGAATCCTGGACCCGCTGGGCCAGGTTGCGCACTTCGTCGGCCACCACAGCAAATCCACGGCCCTGCTCACCGGCGCGAGCCGCTTCAATGGCCGCGTTCAGTGCCAGCAGATTGGTCTGTTCGGCAATGCCCCGGATTTCAGCAACGGCATGGCTGATTTCATGACTGTTCTCAGCCAGTGCCTGCACACTGTCCGCAGAGGTCTGGATTGCTGTGGCCAGTTTACGAATGGAGTCCGCGCTGCGGCTAACCCGCTCACTGCCGTCAACGGCCGCATTTCTGGCTTCGTGGGAAAGGGTCTTGGCGATGCCGGCCTGTTCAGCGATGCCGGAAAAACTCTGCAGCATATTTTCGACCACCTCGGCACTGCGATCAGCGCCGGACTGCTGTCGGCTCAGGTTCTCTCTGCGGGCGTCCGCAGCGGTAGCCAATTCACGCGCTTCGTTGTGGAGATGATCGATGGCCTGTTTCATGCTTTTGACCACGCCCATGGTGCGGTCCTGCATGGCGTTGAAGGCCTGTGCCATTTCACCGATCTCGTCCGTGGAATCAACCTGGGCGCGTTCACTGAGGTTGCCTGAGGCCTGCACCGACACCATTGTGCTTTTCAGGCGGTACACATGCCGTTCGATAAAGGAAATCAGTAATTGTGAGCCGGCCATCTCGAGCACCATCAGCAAGGCGACCACCAGGGCAAAGCCCCCCGCGGTTTCGCTGAAAACGGCCTGGAAGGATTGATCAGTCAGCGCGGCAATGGTGTTCATGGAGTAGACCACCAGCAGGCAGAGAACCACAAACACAACAATGTTAAGCAGCCAGAACTTGTATTTAAGCCGGGCATTCCTGAGTAACTGCAACATGGAGGATCTCAATCAAGGGCTTTGACAGGTATCTGCTGCGCCTTGGAGGAGGCGGGGACTTCCGGGACGGCAAGGCCAAGGTTGTTTCTTTCGAAAACCCGGTCGGCACGGTAGCTGGAGCGAACCATGGGGCCGGATGGCACTTCCATGAAGCCTTTCTCCAGGCCGATTTCACGGTAGCGGTTGAAGTCCTCCGGGGTGACGTATTTCTCCACCGGCAGGTGATTCTGTGTGGGACGCAGATACTGGCCCAGGGTCAGGATGTCGACACCGATGGCCCGCAGGTCATCCATGGTTTCCAGGATTTCTTCCTCGGTTTCACCCAGCCCCAGCATCAGGCTGGTCTTGGTGAGTATGTCCGGACGGTACTTCTTGGCATGGGCCAGAACACTGAGGGTTTTTTCATAGCCGGCGCGGGGATCCCGCACCCGCCTGGTCAGGCGTTTCACCGTCTCCACGTTCTGTGCGAATACGTCCAGGCCGGAGTCGACAACCTTCTCAACGTTCTCCATCACCGCATCGAAATCCGGTGTCAGGGCTTCAACCGCTACTTCCGGAGTGCGTTGTTTGATGGCGGATACACAGGCGGCATAGTGGGCGGCACCGCCGTCCTCAAGGTCGTCACGGTCCACGGACGTAAGTACAATGTAACGCAGCCCCATGAGCTCAACAGATTTGGCAGTATTCTCAGGTTCCTCGTGGTCAAGCCAGCCTTTGGGGTTGCCGGTGTCGACAGCGCAGAAGCGACAGGCACGGGTGCAGACGGATCCCATCACCATTATGGTGGCGGTGCCGTTTGTCCAGCATTCACCGATGTTGGGGCAGTGGGATTCCTGGCACACCGTGCTCAGGCGGTTTTCGGTAACATTCTTGCGAACGGCTTCGTAACGCTCGCCACCCGGCATACGGGCGCGGAGCCATGAGGGCTTACGTTGCGTGGCTGTGTCAATAATGCCCGACCCCGACCGTTTGATACCGTCCTTGATGGCGGAGAAGCCATGCTCATTGCGGAACTTGGAACCACTGGAAACACGGGGTTTGGCGCTGTCACTCATTACAACTGGACTCTCTGCCGTTGACGGGTGGGGATGGATAAACTTCAACTGTAATCCGCCGCAGCGGAGGATACAAGGCGGGTACGGATAATCACGGGGTTTGCGGGTACGACTTTCGTCGTACCCGCCAGCTGGGTCAGGCCGTGGCTTTGTCCAGTGCCTGGCTGATATCGGCAATAATGTCGTCGACGTGTTCAATACCGATCGACAGCCGCACAAGGTCTTCGCTGACGCCTGCGCTTGCCAGTTCTTCCGGGTTCAGCTGCCGGTGCGTGGTCGTGGCCGGGTGGCAGGCCAGCGACTTGGCGTCACCAATGTTTACCAGGCGGTAGATCAGTTGTAGGGCATCGATAAACTTCGCGCCGTTCTCGCGGCCACCGGTGATGCCAAAGCTGAGAATGCCCGATGCGCGGCCGCCACAGATCTTGTCACAGGTAGCCTTGTAGGGGCTGTCTGCCAGTGTGGCATAGTTGACCCATTCGACGGATGGATGATTCTGCAGGTAGTCAGCCACTTTTTCCGCATTCTCGCAGTGGCGCTCCATGCGCAGTCCCAGGGTTTCCAGGCCCTGCATGATCAGAAAGGCATTGAACGGAGCCAGGGCTGCGCCGGTATTGCGCAGCGGAACAACCCGGCAGCGGCCAATGAAAGCTGCCTCTCCCAGAGCCTCGGCGAAAACCACCCCGTGGTAAGAGGGATCCGGCTCATTGAGCATCGGGAACTTTGCCTTGTTGGCGGCCCAGTCGAATTTTCCGGAATCCACCACCACGCCGGCAACCGTGGTGCCGTGACCGCCGATGTACTTGGTGAGCGAGTGGACGACGATGTCTGCGCCATGTTCGAAGGGCCGGCACAGGAAGGGGGTCGCTACAGTGTTGTCGACAATCAGCGGAATGCCATGTTTGTGGGCAATCTCCGCCCAGCGCTGGATGTCCACCACGTTGCCGGCGGGGTTGCCGATGGATTCGCAGAACAGCGCCCGGGTATTGTCGTCGATGGCCTTTTCCACAGCGTCAAAGTCATCATGCCTCACCATTCTGCAGTCGATACCCTGGTTGGGGAGTGAGTGGGCAAACAGGTTGTAGGTGCCACCATAAAGCTGGCCGGTGCTGACAATGTTGTTGCCCACCTTACAGATGGTCTGCAGGGCATAGAGGATAGCGGCCATGCCCGACGCTACCGCAAGAGCACCGACACCGCCTTCAAGCTGCGCCATGCGCTCTTCCAGTACCGCGTTGGTGGGGTTCATGATGCGGGTATAGATGTTGCCCTGCACCTTGAGGTCGAACAGATCGGCACCGTGCTGGGTATCGTCGAAGGTATAGGAGGTAGTCTGGTAAATGGGTGTGGTGGCGGCGTTGGTGGTCGGGTCGCCATTAAAGCCTGCGTGGAGGGCGAGAGTTTCCGGTTTCACGATGTCGTATCCTTTTTGTTGAATGTTGATGCTGGGATTGAGCGTTCAGGGAGAGTATGCCACAGGCCTGGATAGGTGAGCAGGGCAGCGGGCTGCTTTTCATTTATTGGGGGAGGGGAAGGCAGGTATAAAAAAAGCCCGACTCTTTCGAGCCAGGCTTTTTAAATACTGGTAGCAAGGGGCGGAGTCGAACCGCCGACCCCGGCATTATGAGTGCCGTGCTCTAACCAACTGAGCTACCTTGCCATTTCGCTGTGGGCCAAGGCCCAAACGAGGCGCGTATTTTCAGTATTTGGGCCCCTGCTGTCAAGGCTTGGAGGCCGCTTTTTCTGAAAATTACACGTTAAAGCGGAAGTGGATGACGTCGCCGTCCTGCACAATGTATTCCTTGCCTTCCAGGCGCCACTTGCCTGCCTCCTTGGCGCCGGCTTCGCCGTTGTACTTGACGAAGTCTTCGTAGCTCACCACTTCGGCTCGGATGAAGCCGCGCTCGAAGTCGGTGTGGATCACGCCGGCTGCCTGGGGTGCGGTAGCGCCAACGCGTACGGTCCAGGCGCGGACTTCCTTTACACCAGCAGTGAAGTAGGTCTGCAGGTCCAGCAGTCGGTAGCCCGCACGAATAACGCGGTCCAGGCCTGGTTCGTCCATGCCCATTTCTTCCAGGAACATCGACTTTTCATCGTCTTCGAGTTCGGAGATCTCGGCTTCTATCTTGTTGCAGATGGGGACCACTACGGCATTTTCAGATTCGGCGATTTTGCGCACCGTATCCAGGTGAGGATTGTTTTCAAAGCCGTCTTCGCTGACGTTGGCGATGTACATGGTGGGCTTCACGGTCAGCAGGCACAGCTCGCGGATCAGTGCCATCTGGTCCTTGTCCAGGTTCATGCTGCGCACTGGCTTGCCTTCGTTCAGAACTGGCATCAGTTTTTCGAACATCTCCAGTTGCGCCTTGGCTTCCTTGTCGCCGCTCTTGGCGACCCGCTGGACCCGCTTGATGGCTTTCTCGACGGTTTCCAGATCGGCAAGGGCCAGCTCGGTGTTGATCACCTCGATGTCCGAGGCCGGATCAATTTTGTTGGAGACGTGAATAACGTTGTCGTCTTCAAAGCAGCGCACAACGTGGGCAATAGCGTCGGTCTGGCGGATGTTGGCCAGGAACTGGTTTCCCAGGCCTTCGCCCTTGGAGGCGCCCTCTACCAGGCCTGCAATGTCCACAAACTCCATGGTCGTCGCGACGACTTTTTCCGGCTTCACGATCTCGGCGAGCTTGTTCAGGCGGGGATCGGGCATGGCAACCACGCCGGCATTGGGCTCGATGGTGCAGAAGGGAAAGTTTTCGGCGCCAATGCCGGATTTGGTCAGCGCGTTGAACAGGGTGGATTTGCCGACGTTGGGAAGGCCGACGATGCCGCAGTTAAATCCCATGGAATGCCTCTGCTGGTGCTTGAAAAATTTGGGCGGATTATACCGGTGTATGGGGGTGTAAGCGAATAAGGGAATTCTTCGGGGACGTCGGATTACGCTTCGCTAATCCGACCTACGTGTGTCCGGGTCATTGCTGTCGTTGTAGGTCGGATTAGCCACAGGCGTAATCCGACGGAGGCTGGCTTAGGGGCTGGGCCTGAAACTATGGAGCCTGTTCATCGCGGCAGGAAGTTTGCCGCTGGCAGCATCCGGCAGCACGCGAATGATCTCGTCGATGACGGCGTTGAGCTCTTCGGTTTCCTGTTTGCCCAGGCGGCCGAGTACGTAGCCGGTGACCTGACGGCTATCGCCGGGGTGTCCAATACCGATGCGCAGGCGCTGGAAATCGTTGGTGCCCAGATGAGCGATGGTGTCCCGAAGGCCGTTGTGCCCGCCATGTCCGCCACCTTTCTTGAGTTTGGCGGTGCCGGGGGGCAGGTCGAGGTCGTCGTGGGCAACCAGGATCTGCTGGGGCTGAATCTTGAAAAAGTCCGCCAGAGCCTTGATGGACAGGCCGCTGCGGTTCATATAGGTGGAGGGATTCAACAGATGCAGGTCCAGGCCCTGCATTTGAATGCGGGCGTAGAGGCCGTGGTACTTCTTTTCGGGGCGGAGCGTCTGGCCCGCTTCGCGGGCCAGAGCTTCGACGAAAAGAGCGCCGGCATTATGGCGGGTATTCGCATAGTCGGGACCTGGGTTACCCAGCCCCACCACCATGAGGATATCCTGTGCCATCTGCCGTTGCCCTCGTCAGTACAGGAGCAGTTACTCCTTGCCTTCGCCTTCTTCACCTTCCTCGCCGCCTTCGCCTTCGTCATCAACTTTGGCGCCGCGCGGCTTGTGGATGGCAACAACCGGAAGATCGTGATCCTCACCCTGGAGCAGGGCAGCAACACGAACGCCTTTCGGCAGTTTGAGGTCGCTCAGGTGAACAACCTGGTCCATCTCTACTTCAGCCATGTCGACTTCAAGGAACTCAGGCAGATTCTGCGGCAGACAGATCACTTCCACTTCGGTGATCTGGTGGTTGGCAACGCCGCCCTGAAGCTTGATGGCCGGTGCAGAGTCTTCGTTCAGGAAGTGCAGCGGCACGTTTACGTGGATCTCGTGATCCTTGTCAACGCGCAGGAAGTCGGCGTGGGTCAGCAGCGGCTTGTACGGGTGACGCTGCAGATCCTTCAGGATCACGCTCTCTTTCTTGCCGTCCAGCTCGATGGTCAGAACGTGGGAGAAGAAGGCTTCGTTTTCCAGAGCTTTTTTCAGCTCGTTGTGCCAGATGGAAATCGGAGTGGCTTCTTTTTTTCCGCCATAGATAATGGCCGGAATTTTACGCTCCTCACGACGCAGGCGGCGGCTCGCACCTCTCCCCTGATCGCCACGAGGAAATGCTTCAATAAGAAATTCCTGAGACATGGTTATAACCTCAATTTTCACCGGAACGGCCCGCGACCAGGCCCTGAACAGGTGACATTTGCGAAATGCCGGAAGCTTTTCCGGCGGACTAAGCAGACCGGGAGCCCATGGGCTCCCGGTCTGAATTCTTCTCTGTAAATCAGGCTGTTAGCTGATCAGGCGTTCTCAAACATCGCGCTGATGGATTCTTCATTACTGACGCGACGAATGGATTCCGCAAGCAGCCCAGCCATACTGAGGATGCGGATCTTATCACAATTACGCGCTTTGTCACCCAGTGGGATTGTGTCACAGACCACCAGTTCGTCCAGTTCGGAGGCGTTAAGGTTGTCAACAGCCGGGCCGGAGAGGACGGGATGGGTGATATAGGCGACGACTTTGGAGGCGCCGTGCTCTTTCAGGGCATTGGCGGCTTTGCACAGCGTACCCGCCGTATCAATGATGTCGTCCACCAGAATACACGTCTTGTCTTTGACATCACCGATGATGTGCATGACCTGTGACACATTGGCTTTCGGGCGGCGCTTGTCGATGATGGCCAGGTCGGCATCGTCCAGACGCTTGGCCACGGCGCGGGCGCGCACAACGCCACCAACGTCGGGAGATACCACAACAAAGTTTTCAAAACGCTGCTTCTCGATATCTTCGAGCATTACCGGGGTGGCATAGATATTATCTACCGGGATGTCGAAGAAGCCCTGAATCTGGTCGGCGTGCAGGTCCAGTGTCAGAACCCTGTCGACGCCGATGCTCGAGATCATGTCTGCAACCACTTTTGCGCTGATGGCAACGCGGGTGGAGCGAACGCGGCGGTCCTGGCGAGCATAGCCGTAATAGGGAATAACCGCAGTAACCCGGGTAGCGGATGCTCGACGAAGGGCGTCGGCCATCACAATAAGTTCCATCAGGTTATCGTTGGTGGGGTTACAGGTGGGCTGGATGATAAAGACATCATGCCCGCGAACATTTTCATTGATCTCGACAGTGGTTTCACCGTCGCTGAAGGTTCCAACGGTGGCCTGGCCCATGGGGATGTGGAGTTTCTGGGCGATGGCTTTGGCGAGCTCAGGGTTGGCGTTGCCAGTGAAAATCATCAGTTTGGACACGACGGCATCCTTCTCGGTAACGGCGTTTGATTCAGAAGAAGCGGGAGAAAGGTGGCTGGGGTGGCAGGATTCGAACCTGCGCATGACGGGATCAAAACCCGTTGCCTTACCACTTGGCGACACCCCAGTATCGTGCTTTTTTGGCATCATTTCAGCTCTGTCAGCTTTTTGTGAAGTGGTGAAATATTCACCCCTTGAGCTACGAACCCCGTGATGCCGGAGGGTTTGCTTTCCCAGATAATCCGGGCTGCGGATTCTGTCGGGAAACGTCCAAATATGCAAGCCCCGGTTCCGGTTAATCTTGCAGGTCCGAATTGTGCAAGCCACTCCAGGCCTTGATGAACCTCAGGATACAGTCTTCGAACTACATCCTCACAGTCGTTTCGGTACCTCGAGGCGTCTCCCTCAAAAGCGGGCGCTATTTTGATTCCGGGGGTATCCCTTGTCAACCCTTGCTCGGAAAAAATCTCCTTGGTGCTTATATCGCAAGATGGTTTTATAACCACGAACCAGTCTTCAGGGGGATTCGCGTCGGTCAGCTTTTCACCCACGCCTTCACCCCAGGCAGAGTGTCCGCGAACGAAAACAGGCACATCTGCACCCAGAGTCAGGCCAATCTCCGCCAGCTCGTCGAGGGAGTGGCCAAGTCCCCACAGGTAATTCAATCCCAGCAGGGTGGTGGCGGCATTGGAGCTGCCACCACCCAGGCCACCTCCCATGGGTAGTCGTTTGTCGATGGCGATACTGACTCCGGCAACAGGGTTGTTGGCTGTGGCTGCCAGTTTCCGGGCGGCTCGGATAACCAGGTTTTCTTCGTCCGGCACGCCGGGTATGGGCTGCTCCAGTAAAATCTGGTCGTCAGGGCGGGTGGTCAGGGTGATGGTGTCGCCGTAGTCAAGGAACTGAAACAGGGTTTGTAGTTCGTGGTAGCCGTCCGGCCGCCGGCCCAGAATGTGCAGGAAAAGATTCAGCTTGGCCGGAGAAGGAAGTGTAAGACTGCTCACCGGCTGTCTCCGTCTGTCTGGCGCCAACTGGTCACGGCGAGCCTGACCCGCTTTTCTCCCTTGACTGCAGTCACACGGGCCGGAAGGGAGGGGTAGCCTTCAATAAACGCCTGCCAGCGGTCGTAGCGAATCTCCCAGCCCTTCTGGCGTATTACCGCAAGCCGGTCCTGATCGTCGAAGAATAGCCGGTAGTCGCCGTCCGGGCCGGGCAGGCCTCTTATCCACCAGGTAAGGCTGTTGATGGGTAGTTGCCAGCCTGTGGCCGCTTCAATCAGCGCCTCCGGGTTGCCTGACTGATACTGCTCGCCGTCTGGCAATGTCAGTTCCACGAAGCCAGGCATGCCCTCAATGGTGGTGCGTCCCATGCCCAGGAAAGAGGAGGATAGTGCCAGTTCGTAGGCCTCCTGATTCTGGTTCCAGTAGTTGATAACTGCGGTGCCGCTGTCAGAAGGCTGGCGGACGGCCAGTTTGCCGGTGAGTTCCCATTGCTGGAACTGGTTCAGCCGGGCGCGGTATTCGTTCCAGCTTGCCGGTGGCTGTTCGGTCAGGCCTTCGGGTAGTGGGTCAACCTGCAAGGAAGTACAGCCACCCAGAATGAGGGTGGCTAGCGTCAGAGCAATGGCGGGAAATCTCAAAGGGATTGCTCCCCGGTCAGCCTCTCGACGGTTTCGATCAGTACCGGGTGGTCCGGGTCTTGCGCAAACCCTTCTTCCCAGATGATGCGGGCCTGTTCCTGCTCTCCGGTCTGCCAGAGAACCTCGCCGAGGTGAGCGGCCACTTCCGGATCCTTGTAGGCTTCCCAGGCGCGGGACAGGTATGTCAGGGCCTCTTCCGTCTCGCCCTGTTTGTAAAGTACCCAGCCCATGCTGTCGAGGATGGCGGGGTTTTCCGGGTCGATTTCCAGTGCCCGTTCGATGTAGTCCCTGGCTTCATCATAGCGGTCCGAGCGGGAAGTGATGATGTAGCCCAGAGCGTTGAGAGCGACCGCATTTTGTGGCTGCTCTTCAATGATCTTCCTCAGGTCGGCCTCTGCCTGCCCGGGTTTGTCCAGTGAATCCAGCAGCATGGCGCGGGCATAGCGGATGCGGATGTTATCCGGGTAATCTTCCAGTGCTGTATTGGCGGCCTCCAGCGCCTGTTGCTTCCGCTCCCTGTCCAGCAGGAGGTTGATTTCCAGCAGGTGGAAATTTTCCTCCTGGGCAGGATTGTTGTCCCTCAGTTCCCGTATTGCGGACAGTGCCTCATCAAGGTCCCCCTGCTCCGCCATAAGCTCGCTGGCCCGTGCCAGGGCAGGAAAGTAGTAGTTGCCTTTCTCGACGTTCCTGTAATAGCCGATGGCCTGCTCGGTCTTGTCCTCTTCGTCGGCAATCCGGCCCAGGTAATAATGCGCTTCATCCGTATGGTGGCCCTGTTCGATCAGCCGGGTCAGTTCCTCCTCGGCCAGAGCAGTCTGGCCATTTTCCAGCGCCACCAGGGCGTGGGAGAGTCTCAGGCCGGGCACGTCGGGGAAGCGACGCACCAGCCGACTGAATTCGTCCTGGGCGGCCTGGAGCTCGCCTTCACCGATCAGCATGCGACCATAGAGTGTGCCCATCTGGCGGTTGTTGGGAAATCGCCGGGTATTGCGCAGCAGATGGTCCAGTGCCTGACGCTTCTCGCCGGTCTGGTAAAGCAGGTCGCCTTTCAGGACCAGGGCGGGCTGGAAGTCCGGTTCATCGTCAAGCAGGGGAGTCAGTTTATCCAGGGCCTGTTGCGGTTTACCGGTCACTTTCAGAAGCAGGGCAATGCTGTAGTGCAGCTCCGGGTTGTCCGGATGCCGCTGTTCCATCTGTTGATACAGCTGGAGTAGCTCCTGCTGTTGCTCCGGTGGCAGATTTCCGGCCATGGCGGCCAGGCTGTCAAAGTCTGCGTCGCCGCCCAGATCCATGATGCGTTCCATGTGGCCAAGCGCGGTTTCCAGATCGTTGTTTTTCACTGCCTGGATCGCCGAGACCCGGTGGGCCTGCATGTTGTCGGGATCTACGTCCAGCCATAATTCTGCCAGTTTTCGCTGGGCATTGTCGGCATTGAGAGACTGGGCAATGCGCATGGTTCTCTCAATAACCGCCCTGTCGCGGGATTGCTGCGCTGCCTTCATGTAATTGACAAGGGTAACGTCAAAGCGGCCCCGCTGGGCGGCTATCTCGCCGGAGAGGAGCAGGTAGAGCTCTTCCGGTTCGAAGTCCGCGTAGCGGATTTCCGGTTCCTGATCGGCGGAGGATGTGGTCTTCCCGGTATCCTCCTGTGCAGTGTCGGATTGCTGTTCCTGGTTGTCCTTCAGAAGCGCGCAGCCGGACAGGGAAAGCCCGAGCAGGCAGGTAACAAGCAGTAATGCGGACTTTTGCATGCAACATCCCATGATCTGTGTACAGTGCACCTGATGGGCCGGGAATGGTTCTGGCGGCAGCCTCAGATGTGGCGTAATGCAATGAGGTTCTATGATGGCACAAGCGCCTGATATTGCCCAACCTGTCAGCAGTTCCCGATATTGCAGTGGTTTTGGGTGGCGACTGAAGCTCCTGATCGTTAAAATACCGGTAATACTCCGTCTTCCGGCATAAGGCAGTCTAACCGCGACATGGCACTGGTCACCCTCGGAATCAATCATCGTACCGCCCCGGTCGAGTTGCGTGAGCGCGTGGCGTTCACCCCCGAGCGAATGGCGGAGGCTTTTGCCGAATTGCGTGCGACTTCCGGGGCCAGTGAAGCGGCTATCCTGTCTACCTGTAACCGCACCGAACTCTACCTGGCGGGTGACGACGACTGCGCGCCTGCTGTACTGCGGTGGCTGGCAGGCTTCCATGATATGGAGGCCGCGGATCTGGAAGAGGTGCTGTATGTGCACCGGGATGCCGAGGCCGTGCGCCATATCATGCGGGTGGCGGCGGGGCTGGATTCCATGGTGCTTGGTGAGCCACAGATCCTGGGTCAGCTCAAGGATGCCTACGCCCTGGCCCGGGAGCACAATGCCAGTGGGGCCTTCCTGTCGCGCCTGTTTGAGCAGACCTTCTCAGTTGCCAAGCGTGTGCGAACCCAGACCGCGATTGGTGAGAACCCGGTGTCGGTGGCTTATGCCGCCGTCAGCATGGCTCATCATATTTTTGCGGATATGTCCCGCAACAAGGCTCTGCTTATTGGCGCGGGCAAGACCATCGAACTGGTTTCCCGGCATCTTGCAGACGCCGGAGTGAAAGACTTTCTGGTGGCCAACCGCACCCTTGAACGTGCCCAGGCGTTGGCGGAATCCCGTGGCGGGAAGGGTATTGTGCTTTCCGATATTCCCGACCACCTGGCCGACGTGGATATTATTATTTCCTCCACTGCCAGCCCCCTGCCAATCCTGGGGAAGGGGGCCGTGGAGCGGGCCCTGAAAAAACGCAAGCATCGCCCCTATTTCATGGTGGACATTGCCGTCCCGAGGGATATTGAACCGGAAGTCAGCTCCCTGGCGGATGTCTACCTCTACACGGTTGACGACCTGCGACAGGTCATCGAGGAAAATGTGCGGTCCCGTGAGGGGGCCGCTCGGGAAGCGGAAAACCTCGTAACCGACGGAGTGCAGCAGTTCCTGAGTCAGTTGAGGGCGCTGGATGCGGTGTCAACGCTGAAACAGTTCCGCCAGCGTGCGGAAACCGTGAGAGACGCGGAAACGGAGAAGGCGATTCGCGCGCTTCGTAACGGCGCTGATCCGGAAACCGTGTTGCGGAGCATGGCAAGGGGGCTGACCAACAAGCTGCTCCACGAGCCCTCCATCCAGGTCCGCAAGGCCACAACGGAGGGCAGGACGGAAGTCACCCAGTGGCTCAGAGAGTTGCATCAGCTTGATGCACTGGAAGCCGATGCCCCAATCACCCCGGAAAAACTATGAAGTCATCAATCCAGTCCCGCCTCGAGCAGCTGACCGACCGCTTCGAGGAAGTCAGCGCGTTGCTGAGCGACCAGGGGACCATTGCCAACCAGGATAAGTTTCGTGACCTTTCGAGGGAGTTCGCCGAAATTGAGCCTGTCGTTCACTGTTTCCAGGCCTGGCAGCAGGCCCGTGAGGACGTAAAGGAAGCTAGCGAACTGGCCCGGGATGGCGATGCCGATATGCGCGCCATGGCGGAAGAGGAGTTGAACCTTGCGGAGCAGAGAAGCGAGGAGCTGGATGAGGAACTCCAGCGCCTGATGCTGCCCAAGGATCCCAACGACGGCAAGAACGTATTCCTGGAGATCCGCGCTGGGACTGGAGGCGACGAAGCAGCCATTTTCGCTGGCGATCTGTTCAAGATGTACATGCGTTACGCCGAGCGCCAGCGCTGGCAGGTGGAAGTCATCAGCGCAAGTGAGGGGGAGCATGGCGGGTACAAGGAGATTATCGCCCGCATCGCCGGCAGTGCCGTGTATGGTGCCCTGAAGTTCGAGTCCGGGGCGCACCGGGTGCAACGGGTGCCGGAAACCGAGTCCCAGGGCCGTATCCATACCTCTGCCTGCACGGTGGCGGTAATGCCTGAGGCGGACGAAACCGAGGCGGTCGAGATCAACAAGTCCGATCTGCGGGTCGATACCTTTCGCGCCTCCGGTGCCGGTGGTCAGCACGTCAACAAGACCGACTCTGCCATTCGCATCACCCATATACCCACCGGTATTGTGGTGGAGTGCCAGGAAGAGCGTTCCCAGCACAAGAACCGCGCCAAGGCCATGAGTCTCCTGGCCTCTCGTCTCCAGAACGAAGAGATTGAACGCCAGCAGAAAACCATGGCCGCTACCCGTAAGAGTCTGGTGGGTAGCGGTGATCGGTCAGAGCGGATTCGCACCTACAACTTCCCCCAGGGGCGGGTGACTGATCACCGTATCAACCTGACGCTGTACAAGCTGGATGAAGTGATATCCGGTGACCTGGATGCGGTCATCGTGCCCTTGCAGCAGGAACACCAGGCCGATCTGCTGGCTTCCCTGGCTGATGAGTGAAAAAAAACTGTCCTGTGAGGCATTGCTGAAAGAAGCCGCTGAATTGATCGGCGGCGATTCCCCGCGCCTGGATGCGGACTTATTGCTGGGGCTTGTGACCGGCTGGTCCCGGACCGCTTTCCGGGCGTGGCCCGAGCGCGAGGTGACCGTTGCCCAGGCAGCCCGATTCCGGGACCTTGTGGAACGTCGGTGCGAAGGCCATCCGGTGGCACATCTGCTGGGCGAGCAGGAGTTCTGGTCGCTGCCCCTGACGGTCAATCCCTCCACACTCATTCCCCGGCCGGATACGGAATGCCTGGTGGAAGCGGCCCTGGCGCTGAAGCTCCCGGTAGACGCCAGTGTTCTGGATCTTGGCACCGGCACCGGGGCGATTGCCCTGGCCCTGGCCAGTGAAAGGCCCGGCTGGCGGGTTTGTGCCTCCGACGCCGTCACCGAAGCCGTGACTCTTGCGACCGACAATGCCCGTCGCCTGGGCCTGCCTGTGACTGTGCGGCGAAGTGACTGGTTTACAAACTTGCCCGCCGGCACCTTTGATCTGATCATTTCCAACCCCCCGTACATTGCGGGCAATGATGCGCATCTGGGTGAGGGCGACGTACGTTTTGAACCGGCCTCTGCGCTGGTCGCCGGCGATGACGGCCTGGACGATATCCGGAAGATAACAGCCGAGGCTCCGGCCTGGCTCTCACCGGGTGGCTGGTTGATACTGGAGCATGGCTATGAACAGGGCGAGGCTGTGCGCCGGCTTTTCACCGGGGCGGGATTGACCAGCGTGGAAACCCGCCAGGACTACGGTCGGCGTGACCGCTTTACCCTTGGGAGAAAACATCATGCTGAACGATGAAGAACTGCTGCGCTACAGCCGCCAGATACTGATGCCCCGGTTCGACATTGCCGGCCAGGCCAAACTCAAATCCGCACGGGCTCTGGTGGTGGGTGCCGGTGGCCTGGGTTGCCCGGTGGCCCTCTACCTCGGTGCCGCCGGAATTGGTCACCTTACCCTGGTCGACGACGATGAGGTGGAAGTGGCCAACCTGCAGCGCCAGATCGCGTTCGAGCAGGCGGATCTTGGTGAATCCAAGGCCGAACGCCTGGCTGATCGTGTGCGCCGCATAAATCCCGAAGTGTCAGTAACCGCATTGAACGAGCGACTGGAAGGAGAAGAACTGCAACGCCAGGTTGCCTCCGCCAGCCTGGTGATCGACTGCACCGACAATTTCAATACCCGTTTTGCCCTTAACCGTGCCTGTGTTGCGGCAAGCGTGCCATTGGTGTCGGGTGCTGCGATTCGGGGAGAAGGGCAACTGGCGGTGTATGATGTGCGCGATGCAACCAGTCCCTGTTATCACTGCCTATACTCAGAACAGGGAAACGAAGACCTCACCTGCTCAGAAGCGGGTGTTATTGGTCCTTTAGTCGGTATGATCGGTGCTTCCCAAGCCATGGAAGCGATTAAGGTCATCACCGGCGTTGGCAAACCCCTTACAGGCCGGTTATTGATTCTGGATGCCTGGCAAATGGAATGGCGGGAAATGAAACTGGCAAGAGATCCGGGCTGTCCTGTCTGCAGCAGCAGAGAGTCGGCATAAGGCCGGCTGGCGGAAGGCTCTGCCAAAACCGTGCGGAGCCATGGATGGCGGAGCCGAGCGTACACGGATGTATTCACAGCGTGTTTTGGCAGAGCCTTCCGCCAGCTGGCCGTTTCCTCCAGAATCTGAAGCCAGCACTTCAATTTTTGAGGGCCTGGAACCTGGCAATCGCCTCTTTCCTGCTTTCTTTAAGGTCCACTATCGGTCTCGGATATCCGCCTGGAATGACACCGCCGGCCCAGGGCTGGTGGATTCGCTTGTTATCCAGTTTCGCCAGTTCCGGAACATATTTTCTGATGAACTCACCTTTAGGATCGAACCGCTCACTCTGGGTTGCCGGGTTGAACACCCGGAAATAAGGCGCTGAATCGGTGCCGGTGGAGGCGCTCCATTGCCAGCCGCCGTTGTTTGAGGCCAGGAAGCCGTCCACCAGTTTCGACATGAAATAGGCCTCGCCCAGTCGCCAGTCGATAAACAGGTTCTTGGTCAGGAACATGGCCGTGATCATGCGCAGGCGGTTATGCATCCAGCCGGTCTGGTTCAGTTGGCGCATGGCGGCATCGACAATGGGGATGCCGGTGTTTCCTGCCTTCCAGGCTTCGAATTTTTCGCCGGGAGTGTTCCATTGAAGGGCTTCGGTTTCCGGCTTGAAGGCCCGGTGCATGCTCACTCTGGGATAATGGTAGAGAATGTTGATATAGAAATCCCGCCAGGCGATCTCGTTGGTCCAGGTGGCCAGGCCTTCCTGATTGCCACCCATGGCCTGGTGCTGATGGGCAGCAATCAGGCATTGCCTGCCGGAGAGCACGCCGTTGGCGAGATAGGGCGAGAGCATGCTGGTGCCGTCCACTGCGGGCAGGTCGCGCAGGTTTTTGTAGTCTCCCGCGCGGGTGTCAAGAAACTGCTCCAGGCGCTGGTGAGCGGCGTCTTCGCCGGTTTCAACCAGGCGGGGAGGCGGGCTATCGAACCCTTCCGGAGTCTCGTCATAGCGGGCGGCCTCGATGATATCGCCGACAGCTTCGGGAATAGGGCACAGGGTTGGCTGAGCCGCGTCTATCCAGCTACGCCAGCGCCGCGAGAACGGAGTGAAAACCGAATAGGGCTCTTCCTGCTGGGTGAGAATACTGCCAACGGGCGCCACAGTCTGGTCCCGGTACTTGTTAACGGTGACGCCCATGGCGTCCAGAGCCTGTTTCAAGGTCTTGTCCCGGCGTCTTTCGTTAACTCCGTATTCCTCGTTGAAGTGTAGATGCCGGATACTCTCGCGCCGACAGAAATCTTTCAGTTTTTCAACGCTGCCTGCAAAGTCTGTCGCAGTGATAAACGACAGGGGAATCCCCAGCTTTGCCAGCTCTTCCGACAGGGCATTGGCGTGATCCAGAACGAATCGGGCCCTAGCCGGGGACCAGTCGTGCCGGTGCCATTGCTTCGCGGTGACGGCAAAGCAGGCAAGCACTGGTTGCTGGCTTTTGCAGGCGGCGGTCAGGGCGGCGTTATCGGCCACCCGCAGGTCGTTTCGGAACCAGACTAGCTGAGTCATTGCGCTTCCCGTTATCCGGTGGCAGGTTTGTGGCAACCAGGGTATTCGCCGGAACGTGCTGATTGGATTATAGTTAATGTCAGAATTCATGAATAAAGGGCCGGAATGACAACGAGTCTGGAAGCGCAGCAAACGATGCAGGATGGCCAATGGGGAGTAGAATACACGCTCGAACCCGGACAGACACAGTACCATGAGCTCTGCCATACCCGGGTCTGGGTGACCCTGCTGGAGCAGGAATGGCAGATTCGCTACCAGCGAATGCCCGAAGATGACGACCAGGAACGCTGGCTGCAGCGGGTAACCATCGCGTTGCCTGATGCCGACATGAACGTTCAACGATTTGTACGGCCGGACCGGGGCTGCCAGCTTCATTATCTGCCGGCCATGTCGAGCCTCGCCACCGTGATTCGTCCCTATCAGCCGCTGACCATTCCTGCCAACAGTGAATGCACAATCTATGTGGGCACGCTGTTGTGGATGCGCATCCAGGCCGGCAGCAAAGGTACGCACCTGATGGAGTTGCCGCTGGCTGATCCGTCACTCACCTGGGTGGGGCGGACCACGATGGAGGGCGAGTTGTGTTATTCCGCTGCCACCTTTGCACGCCTGGTACTGGATGCTGTGCCCAAGCGCCCATGGCGTGCCATCACACCTGTGAGAATAATCAATGAGCGTCAGGATCCCCTGTTGCTGGAGCGATTCAACCTGCCCACGCCTCTGTTGTCCCTACACCGCAATGACAGGGGACACCTGTGGACGCCGGGGGTGACCGTTATCTGCGAAACGGATATGAATTCAGCACGCCTGAAGGTTGACCACAATCTTGTTGCTGCCGCAGGGCGTTGCGAACTGGTGGCTCCGGCACGCGAGCAGACTTCCCGTGGTGGCCTGATAAGAGCTTACGACCGCATATTTGGCTGACACATCCGGCTGTTTGTCGTTACCCATACCGTAGATGGAGTTACCTTTTGATTGAGCAGCTTGAAAGCAGTCTGATGCAGTTTATCGGGGCCGTGGCCTGGGGCAAATGGATAAGCACCCTGTTTCTGCTGATTCTCGGTATCGTGCTGGCGTCCTTTGCGGCCCGGGGTGTTTCCCGGTTCATGGAGGACCGGGCCTCGCGTCACCATGCGGTCATGGTAAGAAGGCTGGTGTTCTATATCATCCTGGCCGTATTCTTCTTTGCCGCACTGCGGGAGGCGGGTTTCTCTCTGGACGTGGTGCTGGGCGCAGCAGGGATACTGACCGTTGCCATAGGCTTTGCCTCCCAGACCTCCGCCTCCAATATGATCAGCGGGCTTTTCCTGCTGGTGGAAAAGCCGTTTGAAATCGGCAATTTTATAGAGGTCGAAGGCACCATTGGCGAGGTGGTTTCCATTGACATGCTGAGCGTGAAGCTGCGTACTCCGGACAACCTCTATGTGCGCATCCCCAACGAGACGCTGATCAAGACCCGGGTAGTAAACCGCTCGCGCTTTCCCATCCGCCGCATGGATCTGACCGTAGGTATTGCCTACGCCGAAGATGTGGAACGGGTGGAGAATCTGCTTCTGGATCTGGCAAGACAGAACAGTGTCAGCCTCGAGGAGCCCAAAGCGTTTGTGCTGGTAACCGGGTTTGGTCCATCCTCAGTAGACCTGCAGTTTTCTTTCTGGGTGCCCGGTGACAGGGTACTGGAGGGGCGCAGTCAAATGATGGTGGCCATCAAGAAAGCACTTGACGAGGAGGGTATTGAAATACCCTTCCCACATACCAGTATCTATGCCGGAAGCCATTCCGAGCCCTTCCGGGTGGAGCTGCTTCGACCGGAAACCGCAACCAACAAGGGAGATCCGGATGCCGACCAGAACGGATGAATCTACACGAACCAGCCGGGTCCCGGGGGCAGACGGCAAGCTGGCCCTTGGCTGGCGCGAATGGGTCGCCTTGCCCGACTTTGATATTTCCCGCATAAAGGCAAAGGTGGATACCGGGGCCCGTACCTCGTGCCTCCACACATTCCGGACGGAACCCTATTCCGAGAATGGCGAGCGCCGGGTCCGCTTCTGGGTGCACCCGGTGCAGAACGATTTACACCACGTGGTGGAGTGCGATGCACTGGTACTGGATGAACGCAACGTCTCGGATTCTGGTGGACACAAGGAGTTGCGGCTGGTGATTGAAACCCGCCTGGTGATAGGCGACACCGAATGGCTCATAGAAATGACTTTGACCAATCGTGACTCCATGCGTTTTCGTATGCTGCTTGGTCGAACGGCAATGGCCGGGCGCGCCATTGTACTTCCTGAATGTTCCTATCTTGCCGGTGAACCGGCCCTAAGGACGATAAAATGAAGATTGCGATTCTGTCGCGTAACCGTCATCTCTACTCGACACGTCGTCTGGTGGAAGAAGGTGTTAATCGGGGCCATGAAGTGAAGGTAATCGACTGCCTGCACTGCTCCATGAACATAACCTCTGCCGATCCGAGAATTCACTACCACGAGGAAGTGCTGGAAGACTTTGATGTGGTGATCCCCCGTATTGGCGCCTCAGTGACGTTTTACGGCACGGCGGTGTTGCGCCAGTTTGAAATGATGGGTGTTTTCCCGGTCAACGAGTCGGTCGCTATTACCCGTTCCCGTGACAAGCTGCGTTCGTTGCAGTTGCTGGCTCGCAAAGGCGTGGGTATGCCGGTGACCGGGTTTGCCAACAAGCCGGACAACGTACCCGAACTGCTGAAAATGGTGGGTGGTGCACCGGTTGTTATCAAGTTACTGCAGGGCACCCAGGGTATTGGTGTGGTACTGGCTGAGACCCGCAAGGCGGCAGAAAGCGTGATCGAAGCCTTCATGGGACTGAAAGCCGACATTCTGGTACAGGAATTCATCAAGGAAGCCGGCGGTGCCGATATCCGCTGTTTTGTCATTGGTGACAAAGTTATTGCGGCCATGAAGCGCCAGGGTGGGGAAGGTGAGTTCCGGTCCAATCTGCACCGTGGTGGCACGGCGTCACTTGTGCGCATTACACCGGAAGAACGTCGTACCGCCATTACCGCCGCCAAATCCATGGGGCTTAATGTGGCTGGCGTCGATCTGCTTCGTTCCAGCCGGGGGCCGCTGGTGATGGAAGTAAACTCTTCACCGGGCCTGGAAGGTATCGAGAATGCCACTGGCAAGAACGTGGCTGGCATGATCATGAACTGGACAGAAAAGAACCAGAAGCCCTGGAAAACCCGCACCAAGGGGAGGGGCTGAGATGGCGGCCCGGGCCCCTTTTGTTATTGCCGGCAACGAAATAAAAGCCGGTACCCGGCAAACGGTGGAGATACCTGTTGCCAAACTGTACACCCATACGCCGCTCTACATCCCTGTTGAAGTGGTGCATGGCCGTCGCAGTGGCCCGGTCCTGATGGTGTGCGGTGCCATTCACGGGGATGAAATCAACGGAGTGGAGATCGTACGGCGGGTGCTGACCAATTCCGCCCTGCGTCACCTGCGGGGCACCCTGGTAGCGGTTCCTATTGTTAACATCTTCGGCTTTGTGCAACGAACCCGTTACCTGCCGGACCGCCGTGACCTCAACCGCTGTTTCCCGGGCACTGAGTCCGGCTCGTTGGGCGGGCGCATTGCTTATCTGCTGCGCACGCAGATTATGGAAAACGTGTCTCATATTATCGACCTGCACACGGGAGCCATACACCGGTTCAACCTGCCGCAGATCCGCGCCGAACTGAAAAACCCGGAAACCATCCGCATGGCGGAAGCGTTTGGCGCACCAATCATCATCAATGCCAGCTTGCGGGAAGGCAGCCTTCGGGCCTACGCTGATTCCCAGGATATTCCGGTGGTCACCTTTGAAGGCGGTGAAGCCCTGCGGTTTGACGATGTGGTGATTTCCAGTGGCGTGAAAGGGGTGATCCGGGTGATGCGGGAACTGGAAATGATACCCGCAAAGAAAGGCCCCAAGCCGCCAAGAAAACGTTCGGAGACCGCCGCCAACTCCCAGTGGGTAAGAACGGACACAGATGGCATCATGCGCCCGGTGGCAAGCCTGGGCCAGAAGGTTCGCAAGGGCCAGAAACTGGCTATGGTAGCGGACCCGTTCGGCGAGTCTGAAACGGCTGTGCTTTCACCCTGTTCCGGCATCGTTATCTGTGTCAACAACCTGCCCCTGGTGAACGAGGGCGAGGCGATCTATCACATTGCCCGGTTCGACGAGCTCAACGAAGCGGAGAAAGCCATGGACTACTTCCGCAGCAGCTACGAAGGGGATATGGGCGATGATGTGGTTCCCGTTCACCCCTGGGACGACCGCCAGAAATAACCACGAGGCTAGCTATGATCTGGGATCAGACCTTTATCGAACTGGCACCCCTGCCGAGGGGCTTTCATTTGGTCACCAACGAAATCCTGGCACAGGCACCTGCGTTGCAGAATTGTCAGGTTGGTCTGCTGCATCTGTTCATCCAGCATACGTCCGCTTCCCTGGCGATCAACGAAAACGCTGATCCGGACGTTCGCGGCGACCTGGAGCGGCATTTTAATGTAATGGTACCTGAGAACGCCCCCCACTATGAGCACACCATGGAAGGCCCCGATGACATGCCGGCCCATATCAAGAGTGTGCTGGTAGGTCCGTCGCTGACGATCCCGGTGAACGACAGCCACCTTGCGCTGGGCACCTGGCAGGGGATCTACCTTTGTGAGCACAGGGACAGGGCCAGTGGTCGGAAAATTGTGGCTACTTTGCAGGGGCGGTGGTAGAGCCTTCGGCTACTGTTTCTGGGAAGCTGGGTCAACGGGCTCGTATCTGAAACTGTTTCTGCCGCTGCCCTTGACCATGTAAAGGGCCCGGTCCGCGGCCCTGATCAGATCGCCCATTTCAAGATCGCTGTGGGGCACCACCGATGAAATTCCGATACTGACGGTGAGGAATGGTTCGACCGGGCTGCAATCGTGCTCAATCTTCTCGGCAATGATCTGCTCGCGAATCGATGCGGCGATCGCCATGGCGTCATCAGCACCGGTCCCCGGAAGCACCAGCAGAAATTCCTCGCCGCCGTATCGTGCGGCCATGTCGGATTTCCGCTGCATGGCATCCGCCAGAATCTTCGCAACACGTTTCAGGGATTTATCACCTGCCTGGTGCCCATACCGGTCGTTGTAGAGTTTGAAATGGTCGATATCGACAAGCATGATGGTGAGCGGGTCACCAGTCCGGCACAGTATCTCCCAAGCTTGCTCCAGCTTCTTTTCAAGAGCCAGTCGGTTTGATAGGCCGGTGAGAGGGTCATGCTCCGACAGCCGTTTCAACTCTGCGTTGGCCCTCTCGATCATCTCCAGCATGGAGTTGAACTCCCGTGACAGGGCCCCGATTTCATCGTTGTTTCTGATGTTGGCCCGCAGGGAGTAGTCCATGGCATTGGATATACCTGAGATGTCAGCCTTCAGGCCCATGATCGGCTTTATGATGATCCACCGGAAAAGTGCCAGTAACGCCACTGCGAGAATGGTGCACAACAGAACGAGCAGAGCGACTCCGTAGAAGGTGATGTCTCTGCCCAGTTCGGTGATGCTGCGAGGCAGGATTGCCGTTGCCCTCAGACTTGGTGTGCCATCAATGCTGTAGATTCTGGAGGCAGAAAGAGCGCGCCGGTTGATGGCTTCCAGTGTGTAGTTGTCCGGGGACGCCGTAGCGTCGGTTTTCGACACCGGTTGGATGCTGAAGTCCTGGACAATCTGTTCTGAAAGTTCGCTGATCAGCTCGTCGTCCAGAAACTGGCCGAACAACACATAGCCCTTGCGCGGCCCGGAGCCGTCGCTTCGCACGATTGGTCGCATGGCAAAGAGGACCGGAATGCCGCCGACCACGACGATGCCGCTGGTTTTCTGGTCATCAATATCATCTTCAGGATCAATCCGCTCAGCGAATCCCTTCGTTGCCGACAGAACTTCATCAAGGTAGCTATCCGTCAGATCGACGTATCCGCCGTCTGAAGGAAAGTCGAAAACCCTGCCCCAGACCGGTTCCTGGTCAAGGTTCAGAAACAGTGCAACATCGAACCCGAAGTTAAGGAATGTGTCCGGATAAAGATTGGAATCGATGTACTCCTGACGGCCGCTTTGTATGAAGGTGTAGGTGTCATTCCATGCCGACCAGTCGTATACCGTGAGATCGATGGTCTTTCGCTGTGCATCCAGCCGCCGAACCACACGGTCTATATTATTCTGGGCGTAATCAACCTCAATCTCTTGAAAGGCAGGGTAGACAATGCTGCGCTGGATATAAAAGGCGGAAAGTGAGAGCAGGATGCCCATCAGCAGAATCATTACGGTGGTTTTCGCGGAAATTGACATTGCATTCGGCCTTGATACGCGGGCTGTTCCGGCGTGTGCTGGGATAACCCTCAACATTGAGGCGGACCCATTTATAGTGTGAACAGTAACCTTCCCCTATGGAAGGTGTTGGACAAGATTTGACAGTCTTGGCTTTGGCGCTGGCTTACAACGCTGAGCGAGTTTCCATCTTGGCCAATCCCCACCCATTGCAGGATTCCGGCGGGTGGGATTCTACCCATTCTGAAGCTCCTGAACCCCGATCAATTCAAAAGGTTGCTGTTTTAAAAGCAGTTTTCAAACCTGGTCTGCTCCTTGCTCCCTACTTATGACACCGAAGCCTGTCGAGCTTCGATCAATACCCAACAAACACAATGAAATCGGGAGCATCCAGTATGAAAACCTCAGCCGTAATGGCATTGGCATTTGCCTCCACTGTCACCAGCTCTGTTGTTGCCCAGGATCGGTCGGAGTGGCCGAGTAACTTTACCGTGGGAACTGCCAGCCAGGGTGGAACCTATTTTGCGTATGGGTCCGGATGGGCCAATTTTGTCGCCGACAATCTCGACGTGTCGGGCGGTGCTGAAATCACTGGCGGCCCGATGCAGAACATGGCGCTGGTTCATACCGGCGATCTGAAATTCGGGCTCACCACCATGGGGCCGGCACAGGAATCCATTGATGGTTCCAGCCCGCTGGCACCGGGCATGAAAATGGATAACGCGTGTGCGATGTTTCCCATGTATGAAACGCCATTTTCTGTTACTGCACTGAGTAGTTCCGGCATCACATCGATTTCTGACATCCCGGATGGCGCTACCATCGGCTTCGGGCCAGCCGGCTCCACATCCGACACCTACTTTCCCCGCATCATGGAAACCCTCGGTGTTGATTTCGAACGCCGCAACGGTAGCTGGTCCGACCTGGGCGGCCAGTTGCAGGACGGTCTCATTGATGTGGTGGCTTTCGCCGCCGGCATTCCCATTCCGGCAGTCAGTCAACTGGAAGTACAGACTGATGTGACCATTATCGGTATGACGAAGGAAGAGGCAAAGAAGGTGACCGAGGAGTTCCCGGTGTCCGAGTTCATGATTCCGGCCAGTACCTACCAGTCACTGAGTGAGCCATCCCGTGTGGTTTCCATGTGGAACTTCGCCATCGCGAACTGTGATGTACCGGAAAGTTTTGTGTACGAAATCACCAGGCTGACCATGGAGAACAACGACAAAATGGTCTCCATCCACAAGGCGGCCCAGAATTCCGTGCCCGAGAACTACACCAAAAACCAGGTGTTGCCATGGCATCCGGGAGCCGCTCGCTGGTTTAACGAGAATGGATACACGATCGAAGAAGCCAACATCGCGCAGTAATCATCGTGTTTGATGAAGGGCCACGACAGTGGCCCTTCGGAGTCCAGCCGGCAAATGGCCGGCCCCGTTTTCTCGCAAGCAGGGTCTATCATGACTGACAAACAACACACCGAACATCATCCCGCGCCAGAAGCCGAGGACGACCATATTCTGGCCCACGATGTTGACCAGGAGCCGGTCGAGGAGAACCGCCGGTTATTTGAAGGCAGCGTGGCAAAGCTTGTGTCGGTACTGGCAATTGCTTATTCGGCCTTCCATCTGTATAGCCTGAACATCGCACCACTGGAAACCTGGTCCTTCCGGATCGTCCATATTGCAGGCGCCCTTGTACTTGGGTTCATCCTGTTCGCCGGCGCCCGCTTTGTATCCACTGGAGAAGTTTCCGCGCGCCACCGCTGGGCCAAGTGGGTCAGCACCCTGGCTCTGGCGCCGGCGTTGTACGCCCTCTATCAGACGTTTTCGTTCCATCAGATCATTCTTGATGGCACGCTGCGTATTCCGGTTAACCTGGAAACCTGGCATTTCGGCTGGCCGCTGCTCGCTGCAACCGGTGTGGGCATTGTGATGAGCTGGTTTTACCAGACTGGCCGTTCGCGTTTCAGCATGCCGGATCTGGTGCTGATTGTATGCTCGGTGGCGGTCGCTGCCTATTTCCTGGTGGTTTATAACACCTCCATGCGGATGTCCACGGGCACCTCCTTTGCGCCGGTCGGAATTTCATTCGCCGCTGTCGCCGGCACTGCATTGATCATGGAACTGACACGCCGGTTGACCGGGATGGCCCTGGTTGTTATCGGGCTGGCGTTCCTGGTGTATGTGTTCGCCGGTCCCCATCTGCCCGGCTTTCTTGGCTATCCTGGCCTGTCGGTGCAGCGGTTCTTCAGCCAGGTCTATACCGACGCCGGTATCCTTGGCCCCACCACGGCGGTTTCCTCCACATACATTATCCTGTTTATCGTTTTTGCGGCGTTCCTCCAGGCCTCCAAGGTTGGTGACTATTTCGTGAACTTTGCCTTCGCCGCAGCCGGGCGCACCCGTGGTGGTCCTGCGAAGGTGTCGATCTTTGCCTCTGGCCTGATGGGTATGATCAACGGCACCAGTGCCGGCAATGTGGTGTCCACCGGCTCGCTTACTATCCCGCTGATGAAGAAAGTTGGCTACAGCAAGCAGTCTGCCGGAGCCGTGGAAGCGGCCGCCTCCACCGGTGGACAGATTATGCCGCCGATCATGGGCGCCGGTGCCTTTATCATGGCCGAGATTACCGGCATTCCCTATACTGAAATTGCCATCGCGGCGATTATTCCGGCCATCCTGTATTTCGCGTCTGTCTACTTCATGGTGGACTTTGAAGCCGCTAAAACCGGCATGCGCGGCATGCGCGACGATGAATTGCCCCAACTCAAGAAGATGATCAAACAGTGCTATCTGTTTGTGCCAATCATTATTCTGATTGTGGCTCTTTTCATGGGCTATTCGGTGATACGGGCCGGTACATTGGCGACCGTTTCCGCGGCGGTTGTCAGCTGGTTCTCTCCCAACAAAATGGGCATTCGGAAGATACTGGAAGCGCTGGAAATTGCCTCCTATATGGCAATCCAGATCATTGTGGTATGTGCCGCAGCAGGCCTGATCGTGGGCGTTATCTCCCTGACAGGCGTGGGCGCGCGTTTTTCCGTGCTGTTGCTGGATGTGGCCGAGGCAAGTCAGTTGCTGGCACTGGTCTTCGCCATGTTCATATCCATTCTGCTGGGGATGGGGATGCCGACAACGGCAGCCTATGCGGTTGCTGCGTCGGTGGTCGCGCCGGGTCTGGTACAACTGGGTATTGACCCACTGACCGCACACTTCTTCGTGTTCTACTTCGCGGTTGTGTCGGCTATCACACCGCCGGTTGCCCTGGCGTCCTACGCGGCTGCGGGTATCTCCGGTGCGAATGCCATGGAAACATCGGTGGCGTCGTTCAGGATCGGTATTGCCGCATTCATTGTACCGTTCATGTTCTTCTACAACGGTGCCCTGTTGATGGATGCTGGCTGGTTTGATATCGCCCGTGCCCTGATAACCGCGCTCTTTGGTGTGTATATGTTGTCCGGCGGTGTAATGGGCTGGTTTGCCCGGGCGTCAGCCGGTGCGTTGGTTCGTTTTCTCCTCATAGCAGCTGCGTTGCTTATGATTGAAGGAGGATTGTGGACAGACCTGACAGGTATCGCTCTGGCGGTGATTGCGTTCCTTGCCCAGCGACCGCAAAGGCTTCGTCCCGCCAGTATCTGAATCCGTCAGGCCTGTAAGTCCGGGGCGGGATTGCCCTGCCCCGGACAGGGCTATACTCTAACGGCTTTCAGAGGTTTTCAGAGACCGGAGCGTATGCCCTACCGGATTATTGTTTTCCTTGTTTTCCTTGTCATCCTGGCCGCCTCATGGATGCTCGGCGGCTGGTACGGGTACCGACAGGTTGAACAGGAGAGCGTGGAAGAGTCGTTTCGTTATCGCCAACTCGTGGCTAACGAGCTGAATCGATATAAGCCAATACCGGAACTGATGGCCGAGCATCCATTGTTGGCACAAGCCCTTGCATCTCCCGGAAACCCCGGAGTTGTCCTCCGGGCCAATGACCAGATGCAGCGAATGGCGACCATTGTGGGCAGCTCAGACGTGTATCTGATGAATGCCTCCGGGACAACGATAGCGGCGAACAATTATGACCAGCCAGACAGTTTTGTCGGGCGTAATTTCGATTTCAGGCCCTATTTCCAGGACGCCATGAGGACCAGCGATTCAGCGATCTATTTTGCGCTGGGCACGACCTCCGGTGTTCGTGGGCTCTATTTTTCACACCCGGTTCGCAGCAATGAAGGCGAGACACTGGGTGTGATCGCCATGAAAATCCTTGTGGAGGAACTGGAGTCCCAATGGCATCGGCCGGGTGCGAGGAAAGAGGCTGAAATGGTGGTGCTGGATAACGCCGGGATCAGCTTCCTGGCCAGCCGGTCGCAATGGCTGTACCGGGACTTTTCCGGCAACGATCAGAAAGGCCCAGTCGAAAGAGCTTCGCAACGCTATCCGGATCGTGAACTCGATCCGGTTGCGTTCCAGATGGTTGAATCTCCCTGGGGAGTGTCTGATCAGGCCGGCCTGATACATATTCGCGGAGAGCAAAGGAATGGTGAGTATCTGACGGTTCGCACACCCTTGCCGCGCATGGACTGGACCCTGCAGGTCATGATGGGTACCCGCTCTGTGCTCTGGACCAGGCTGGGATTCCTGGCGGGCGGTATCGCAATGTTTATTGGTGGTCTGCTGGCAGCGCTTTACCTGCGTGAGCGCTATCGCCGTGAGGCAGAGTTGGCGCTGAGGGGGCAGCAGCTCGAACGTAGCGTAGCCCGTCGAACCGCGGACCTGGAGCGCTCGAACCAGCAGTTGTTGCAGGAGATCCGTGAGCGCGAGCGAACTCAGAACGAGCTTCGGGAAACCCAGCAGGAACTGATTCAGGCTGCAAAGCTGGCGGTTCTCGGCCAGATGTCTGCGGGGTTGAACCACGAGATCAACCAGCCGCTGACGGCCATACAGACATACGCCAGAAACAGTCGCCGCTTCCTTGAGAAGGGTTCCGGAGATATGGTGGACGCCAACCTTGTTGAAATCAGCGCACTCTGCGACAAGATGGCTGAACTCACCCGCCAGTTCAAGGTTTTCGCCCGCAAATCCGAGGGCCCCCCGTCCGAGGTGGATCTGCGCCAACCGGTGGATGCCTCGCTGAAGATCATCAAAGCCCAGAATAACAGCTCCGGTATTGATATCCGCTGGAACCGCCCGGAGCAGCCGGTAATGTGCCATGGCGATCTGATCAGGATTGAGCAGGTAATGGTGAATCTCCTGGCCAATGCCGTTCAGGCGGTGGATGGGGCCGCTCACCCGGAAATCACTATTGATATTGATGAAGCCGGTGATAGCTGGCGGTGCACGGTACGCGATAATGGTTCCGGGCTTCCGGGCAACAGCGAACAGATCTTTGAGCCCTTTTTCACGACCAAGTCTGTGAAGCAGGGTCTTGGGCTGGGGCTATCCATATCGCGTCAGATAGTGGATGCGTTGGGCGGGAGCCTGACAGGACGCAATCGCAGCGACGGCCCGGGTGCGGAATTTGTGTTAACTCTTAAAAAGCGGGAGGCCACGGAATGAGCGATGTATCAGTGATCTTTGTGGATGACGACCCGCACATACGTCAGGCAATCGCCCAGACACTCACCCTGGAAGATATGCCGGTAGCGTGTTTTGAGGATGCGCCATCGTGCCTGGAGAAAATTACGCCGGAGTTTAATGGCGTCGTGTTGTGTGACTACAACATGCCGGGCATGGATGGCCTGGAACTGCTTGACCGGGTAAGGGCTGTGGATGAGGCCATACCCGTGATTATTCTTACAGGTCAGGGGGACATCAGCACTGCCGTTACAGCCATGCAGCGCGGGGCTTATGATTTTATCGAAAAACCGTTTGACCATGACGAGCTGCTTGAACTGTTGCGTCACGCTCTGGAAAAGCGTCAGCTGGCGCAGGAAAACCGCCGTCTGAAAGCCCAGTTGAAACATCTGGCGCGGCCGGGACCCAGGATTCTGGGGGACTCCCCGAGCATGCAAAAGGTGATGGCGACTATCGATCCGATCCTGGATATATCCGCCAACATCCTCTTGCACGGCGAAACCGGATCCGGCAAGGACGCAATCGCTCGTTATATCCACGAGAACAGCCCTCGCAGCACCCACAACTTTGTTGCAATCAACTGTGGCGCCGTACCGGAACACCTGATCGAGAGTGAGCTTTTCGGCCACGAGGCCGGGGCTTTTACCGGCGCGGACAAGCGGCGCATTGGCAAAATCGAACACGCCCACAAGGGAACCCTGTTCCTGGATGAGCTGGAAAGTATGCCAATGGCGCTCCAGGTGAAGCTTCTGCGGGTGCTTGAGGAACAGCAGGTCGAACGTCTTGGCAGCAACCAGGTACAGGAGGTGGATGTCCGTATTATCGCAGCCACCAAGGCCGATCTGAAGGCGCTCAGTGATGAGGGTGAATTCCGCGCTGACCTCTATTACCGTCTGAACGTAGTCAAGGTGGATATTCCGCCATTGCGCGAGCGCAGGGAAGACATTCCCCTGCTGTTTCACCATTTCGTGTTGATTGCTGCGGCCCGCTATGACCGGGAAAGCATTCCACTGACTGCCAGCCAGGCAGCACGGTTGATGCAACACAGCTGGCCGGGCAACGTGCGGGAGCTACGCAACCTGGCGGAGCGTTACGTATTGCTGGGGCCCGCGGCGCTCGAGGAAGATGCCCCATCCGATACCACCAATGTGAGCGGGCGCCAGACCCTCTCCGAAATGATGGACGGGTTCGAACGTTCGGCCATCGTCAGTGCGCTGAATGCCTGTCATGGCAACATAAAGGATACGATGGTTCAGCTTGGCATCGCCCGGAAGACGCTTTACGACAAGATGAAAAAGCACGGACTGGATAAGGCGCAGTTCAAGGATTGAGCCACTACCCTGATTGGTGCACTAGATATGGTACCGCCTCTCCGGGCGCCCGACACTGCCGTAAGTCACTTCGGCAGTCAGTTCACCCATGCCGACCAGGAACTCGAGATAGCGACGGGCAGTGGTCCGTGATGCTCCCATGGCGTTGCCGACTTCCTCTGCACTCCATTGCTGTCCGGAGGAAACCACTTCGCGGATTTTATCCAGCGTAATGCTGTCGATGCCCTTGGGCAGCCTTTCCGGCTGCTTTGTGTGGGATGGCTCGCCAGAACTTCTGGGCAACAGGACATCAACTTCCTTTTGGGCAATCCGGACCAGGCCCGACAGGTGTCGCAGGTGGTCGCGATACCGGCTGACTGCTTCCTCGAGCCGCTCGAATACCAGTGGTTTGAGGATGTAGTCGAAGACGCCGCCTCGCAATGCACTCCTGAGAGATTCAACCTCCTTGGCAGCGGTGATGAGAATGACATCACTACTGCTATCCCTGGCCCTGAGCTCCCGGAGCAGTTCCAGACCGCTGCCATCGGGGAAGTAAATATCCAGAAGGATCAGGTCAGGTGCCATTACTTCAATGAGATCACGGGCATCTTCCAGGCTGTGGGCGATCCCGCACAGCTCCACATCCTCAAGCTTCTCGACAAACCGTCGCTGTATTTCTGCAATTTGCCGATCATCTTCAGCGATCAGGATCCGGATGGTGGTCACTGGTGATTCCTCCCTTTGGCCTTCTTGGGAAGGTAGAGTGTGAAGCGGGAGCCTTCCCCGGGGAGATCATCCACCGTGATGGACCCTCCCCAGTGATTCAGGAACTGGCGTACCAGGTGCAGCCCATAGCCATGCTCCGCACCCGGCTTTGTGCTCACGCCTTTTTCGAAAATTCTTTGCCGGGCGTCTTCGGGAATGCCGGGCCCCTGGTCCTGCACCTCGAAGATCAGTTCATGCCCAAGGTCAGTCATGGACAGCTGAACAATGCCACCTGCGCCAGTGTGCTGGCGTGTGGCTTCCAGGGCATTGTCGATCAGGTTGCCCAGAACGCTGACCAACTGGTCCCGGGGCAGGTCGGGGGGGATATCCGTCATGCGGCTTTCGGAATCAATGTGAAGCCGCAGGCCCATTTCCCGGGCCCGGTTGTATTTGCCCAGCAGGCAGCCAGCAATGACCGGGTCGGGGACAGCATCCAGCAGCAGGTGAATCAGCGCCTGGTGGTCGCTGACTTCGCTACCGATCAGGTTCAGCGCATCGTCGTAGGCTTCGATCTGGATCAGGCCGGCGATGGTGTGGAGCTTGTTGGAGTACTCGTGGGTCTGGCTTCTCAGGGTGTCAGCGTATTGTTGTATGCGGGTGAGCTGCCGGCTTACCTGGTCCACTTCGTCGCGAAGCCTGAAACTCGCCACCACACCGATGATATCCGTGCCCTGGCGGACAGGTAACCGGTTAACGATCATCTGCCGGTTTCGCAGCCAGACCTCCCGGTCAAAATCGGGAACGCCGGATTCAAGTACCGAAAGCAGGTCACTTTCCGGCAGCACGTCGAGAATTGGTTTGCCCGAAAGCGGGGTTTCTGGATCAATACCGAGGGTTTCCAGGGCTGTCCGGTTAAAGGTGGTAATCACGCCGTCCCGGTTGATGGCGATGATGCCTTCCCTGACCGACTGAAGTGTGGCGTCACGCTCCTGAAACAGGCGTGCGATTTCCTCCGGCTCCAGTCCGAATATGGCGCGCTTGAAACGGCCGGCAATCACCATGGCAATGAATATGCTGACCAGCAGGGTGAGGCCAACAACGCTGTACAGCACAAAACTGTAGCGCTTGATAATGGCATCCACCTGATCGACCCCATAGCCCACTGACACAATGCCGATGATATCTCCGGAATCCGGATCAATCACCGGTGCCTTGCCACGCATGGACTCGCCGAGGCTGCCCTTGGCTCTTGCCACATAGGCCTCGCCCTCCTTCAGGGCGCGCAGGCCCCAGTCGCCGTCGTCGTCCGCCATGGAACGGCCGATGCGGTCCGCGGTGGGATGTGCAAGCCTGATGCCGTAGTGGTCGCCAATAACAATGAAAAGGGCTTCGTTGGTCAGTGTCATACGGGTTGCCAGCCGGTTCAGTTCGTCGATGTCCCGCTGCTGCACGCCTTCAATGACTGAGGGGGCTGCCGCGACGGTTTTCGAGACCATAAGCGCCCGTTGTCCGATCTCATCAAACAGGGAGTCACTGAGGTAATAGCCGGCGAACACGCCGATCAGGATCGTCTGCACAGCGCTGACGCATCCGAGCGTGAGGATCATCCGGGTTTTCAGTCTGGTTTTTCGGAACACGTTGTCAGCAATGATTGGTTCGTTGTCGTTATAGGGTCAGGTTAAATCACCGGTTGCTGTATTACCCGTAAATTTTATGAACTAAACGCCCTTTAATTTCTTTAAAGGCATTACGCGCACAAGCTTCTGGCCGCATTGGTCAGCCTCTAACCTCTGCCTTGTACCGCTCTCCGTTGGCTCTGCCCCGGAAGCGCTCATAACAACAAGACAGAGGTGACAATCATGATGATCAAACGATGCCTGTCGTTCGTCGCGGCAGCGGCTTTCAGCCTTCATGCCACCGCGTGGCAACCTTCCGGAAAAGTTGAATGTATTGCCCCGTCAGATCCGGGCGGTGGCTGGGATTTCACCTGCCGCAGTGCCGGCAATGTGCTCAGGGACCTGGGACTGGTCGATGGCAGCGTGCAGACGGTGAACATGGCAGGGGCCGGGGGTGGCGTTGCGTACGCTCACACCGTCAGCAAACGCGCTGAAGATGACAAGCTGATCGTAGCGGCATCAACAGCAACCACCACTCGTCTGGCCCAGAAGCAGTTCCCCGGTCTGGACGCGGACATGGTGACCTGGATCGGCGCGCTCGGTGCAGATTATGGCGTTATTGCCGTGGGCAAGGACTCCCGGTATGAAAATCTGAACCAGCTTCTGGATGCCGTCAAAAAGAATCCAAAGTCGGTCAAGTTCGCCGGTGGCAGTGCCAGAGGTGGCTGGGACCATCTGAAAGTCCTAATCGCAGCAAAGGCTGCAGGGGCCGATCAGCTGCCTGCCATTCCTTACCTTTCCTACAACAACGGCGGCGAGGCCATGACACAGGTGGTCGGTGGCCAGGTGGACGCCTTTACTGGCGACATCTCCGAAGTGACCGGTTTCTTGTCGTCGGGTGACCTTCGTGTTCTGGCTGTGCTGGCGGATGAGCGCCTGCCAGGAGACTTTGCGGATATCCCCACAGCAAAAGAGCAGGGGATTGATGCTGTTGGTCCCAACTGGCGCGGCTTCTATATGCCCAAAGGCGCCTCCAGTGAGTCAAAGGAGTATTGGCGCGACGCGATCAACACCCTCTATGCCAGCGACCAGTGGAAAAAAGTGATGAAGGCCAATGGTCTCATCCCCTTCCATCCGCCAGCGGGAGAGTTCAACGCTTTTGTCAAACAACAGGTGCAGGACATCGAGGACCTGTCCCGGGAAATAGGGCTGTTGAAATGACAGGCCTTGGTGATCGGTCTCTAGGTATTGGCCTTCTGGTTCTGGCGGTTGCCTATGGCTGGGTCGCACAGCAGTGGCCCGAGCCGTTTGGTGGTGCCGAGACTGTGGGCCCGGAAACCTTCCCGACCATCCTCGCGGTTGTTCTGGCTGCTGGCAGCATCTACCTGATGATCAAGCCGGATCCTGACGCTCAGTGGCCGCTGGGCAAGACAGCACTGGAGCTCGTGGTGTCCCTGGTGGTTCTGGTGGTGTATGCCCTGTTGCTTGAACCCCTGGGGTTTGTCATTTCGACAACGTTGGCTGTGGGCACCCTTAGCTGGCGCATGGGTGCTCCCTTCAGGCGCGCCTTTGTGACCGGGCTGGTAAGCGCGGTGGTGGTGTTTGCTCTGTTCAACTACGGGCTTTCTCTGAATCTGCCCGCTGGCCTACTGGAGGTGAACTGATGGAAACGCTCGGTTTTCTGATGGAGGGTTTTGCGGTTGCGTTAACACCGTACAACCTGATGTTTGCCCTGTTCGGCGCCTTTGCCGGCACCCTGATTGGCTGTCTGCCGGGGCTGGGCCCCGCCAATGGCGTGGCTATTCTTATTCCCCTGGCGTTTGCCCTCGGCCTGCCACCGGAAACGGCCATGATCCTGCTGACTTCGGTTTACGCGGGAGCCATGTATGGCGGCCGTATCTCCTCCATCCTGCTCAACATTCCCGGTGACGAGCCGGCAATGATGACCTGCCTGGATGGCTATCCCATGGCGCAGAAGGGGCGGGCGGCAGATGCGCTGGCGATTTCAGCAATTGCGTCCTTCTCGGGCGGCCTGATAGGGACGATCGGCCTGATCATGCTGGCACCCGTCCTGGCGAAGTTCGCGCTGAGTTTCGGCCCTGCGGAGTATTTCGCGCTGTTTCTGCTGGCTTTCGCAACCCTTGGCGGTATTACTGGCAAGAACCCGATGAAAACGGTTATTGCCGCCACCCTGGGAATCATGATCTCCACGGTAGGCATTGATATCTCCACCGGCACCCAGCGCTACACCTTCGGGGTGCTGGAACTGTACGAAGGGATCGACTTCATCCTTGCCATCGTTGGCCTGTTCGCCATATCTGAGCTGCTGTTTTTCGTCGAGTCACGAATTGGTGGCGGACGCAAAAAGATGAATGTGGGCAAGCTGACGCTTACTTTCAAAGAGCTGGTTTCCACCATTCCCACGCAGTTGCGTGGTGGCATACTGGGGTTTATCTCGGGGGTTCTGCCGGGTGCCGGTGCCTCCCTCGGCAGCTTCATCAGCTACACCCTTGAGAAGCAGGTATTAGGCAAAAAAGGAAACTTCGGTGAAGGCGACATACGCGGCGTAGTAGCCCCTGAAGCAGGGAATAACGGGGCCTCCTCAGGGGCACTGGTTCCCATGCTGACCCTGGGTGTCCCTGGAAGTGGCACTACGGCGGTGCTGCTGGCGATGCTGATTTCACTGAACATCACGCCCGGCCCCCTGATGTTTACCCAGAATGCCGATATTGTCTGGGGCGTCATTGCAGCCCTCCTTATTGGTAACGTTCTTCTGCTGGTGCTGAACATCCCTCTGATCGGATTTTTCGTGCGGCTGCTTTCGGTTCCTCCCATGTACCTGTTGCCCATCGTGACCATGGTCGCCTTCGTTGGCATCTACTCCATAAGCAACAGCACCTTCGATCTGTACTTCATGGTGGCTTTTGGTGCGGCGGGTTACTTCCTGCGCAAGCTGGAAATACCGGTGGTGCCTATCATTCTCGGCCTGTTACTGGGGCCGGAGATGGAGAAGAACCTCGGGCACGCCCTGGTGCTGTCTGATGGTGACTGGAGCGTCCTTTGGGCCAGCACCCTGGCCAAGAGCTTCTGGCTTGTTGCGGGCCTGAGCCTGGTATTGCCATACGTGGTTGGCCCCTTGCTGCGTCGTCGCATGAACGCCGCCATGAAGGAAAGCCCGACCAGTGACTGAGCCCGGTCCGGCCAGATTCAACGGACCTTTGTTGTTCCAGAAAAGTAACAAATACAATCAAGAGAGGAATTGTCCAATGAGAAAACAAAAAGTATTGGTGTCCTGCATTGCCGCGGTTGTTGGTGGCTTCACTGCATCCGGCGTGGTGGCCCAGTCCAGGGCGCCGAAGATCTCCAGTGACATGCCGGTATCGGATGTCGCCGTTGATGTCTATGGCCAGCTGAACTACGGCGTTCTGGTGGGTGATACCGGTGACGGCAGTGAGCACTTCATCGTCGATAACGACAACAGCGGTAGCCGGATCGGGGCCAGGCTCAAAGGCGACCTCGATGGTACGGACCTGACAATCGGCGCCCATGTGGAGCTGGAGTACCAGCAGAATGCTTCCAACAAGGTGACCCTTGAAGAGCGCTCAATCAGTGGCGAGTTCAACGAGCGTCAGCTCAACCTGTTTGTTTCAGGTGGATTCGGCAAGTTATCACTCGGTCAGGGTGACGGGGCGGCAAACGGAAATATCGAACGGGACCTGTCGGGTACCAAGGTTATTTCCTACACCAACCCCAGCCTGGTCGGTGGCAGCCTCGACTTTCTGGATGATGCCACCAGTACCCGGGTCGCGCTCGGGGCAACAACAAGTGACCAGGACTTCGAGAGCCGTTATAGCCGTGTGAGATACGACCTCCCCGCCATGGGGGCGTTCAAGCCCGTGATAAGCCAGGGTATTAAAGGTGGTGATGATGTGACGGAAGTCGGTGCCAGGTTCTCTGGTGAATTTGGCGGCAGGATTGACGGTGCTTTGGGGTATTCCGTCAGGGATGTAGGCGGTGTAACAGGCGATTCTGAAACTCTTGGTGGCTCGCTGTCATGGCTGCATGACACCGGTATCAACCTGACAGGGGCCTACTCAACCACCAGCGACGATAACCCGGCCAATCCGGATGCCGATTTCTATCTCGCCAAACTGGGCTACAAAATCGGCAGGCACGCCTTTGATATTCACTACATGGAAACGGAAGACCGGGCGGAAGAGGGTGACTCCGCTGAGACCGTGGGTGTTGGCTATGTCTTTACCCCGATCAAGTGGTTTGAAGCCTACGCCGGTTACAACAACCACTCGCTGGATCGCCCCGGCGCAGATTTTGACGATGTCGACACGGTCCTGGTCGGAGGGCGGCTCAAGTTCTGAGTGGTCTGAACAGGTTGTTGTGCCCGGGTGAATACCACCCACCTTGCCGCACCGGTTTCCCGGTGCGGCTTTTTACTTTTACCTGGCTGATTAGAGATTTGCTTCCGCGTATTCCGCCAGTACCGACCTCGGGACGCCCTGCAGATGGATATGGCCGCCGTGGCGGAAGGTTTTGAAGCGTTCGGTCATGTAGGTCAGTCCCGAGCTCAGGGCGCTCAGATAGGGAGTGTCGATCTGCGCCAGGTTGCCAAGGCAGATCACCTTGGAGCCGTTGCCGGCGCGGGTGATGATGGTCTTGATCTGGTGAGGCGTCAGGTTCTGGGATTCATCAATGATGATCAGGCTGTGCTGGAAGCTGCGGCCACGAATGTAGTTCATGGATTTGAAGTGCAGGGGTACCTTGCTGAGAATGTAATCCACGCTGGCGGTCATGTTCTCGTCGTCTTCGTGGAGCGCTTCCAGGTTGTCCACAATGGCGCCCAGCCAGGGCTCCATTTTCTCGGCCTCGGTGCCGGGCAGGAAGCCGATATCCTCGTCCAGCCCCTGGGTACTGCGAGTAGCGATAATGCGTTTGTAGATCTTGCTGGCAACGGTCATCTCGATGCACGCAGCCAGGGCCAGGATGGTTTTGCCGGAGCCGGCGGAGCCGGTGAGGTTCACCAGGTGAATGTCCGGGTCCAGCAACAGGTTGAGGGCGATGGCCTGATAGATGTCCCGTGGTACCAGGCCCCAGACTTCCTCGTTCATCAGGTCGTGCTGGTGCAGGTCGCGGATGACAATCTGGTTGTCGCTCAGGTCAGATACCTTACCCACGAAACCCTGTTCATCAATGACAAATTCGTTGATGGTCAGCTTTGCCAGGTCGCCCTCCCGGCGCAGGATGTGTTCGGTGATCCCTTCCCGCTGGATGGTTTCGACTTTTTCGATGGTGTCCCAGAACGAATTGGGGAATTCCTTGTAGCCTTTTGGCAGCAGGTCGATGTCATCCAGCAGCATGTCGTTGTGATAGTCCTGGGCTTCCACACCGAAGCCCCGGGCTTTCAGCCGCATATTGATGTCCTTGCTGACAAGGATAATATCGCGGGACTTGTGTCGGTTCTGCAGGGCCGCCAGGGTATTGATAATCTTGTTGTCGTTGAGATGTTCTGGCAGGCCATGGTTGCCCTGGTAGTCCGTGCTCATCAATATCGACAACGCACCCAGGGGCTGGGCCTTCTTGCCGCGCACGATAGGAACGCCTTTCTCGATGTCTCGGGGGCTGGCATCGCCCAGTAACTTGTCGATATTGCGGATGGCCTGGCGACAGTCAGCGGCGACCGCCTGCTTGCCGGATTTGAGATTGTCGAGTTCTTCAAGAACTGTCATCGGGATGATGACGTCATGTTCTTCAAAATTCAGGAGGGCATTCGGGTCATGGATGAGGACGTTGGTGTCGAGGACATACATCTTTCTGCGAGCCTGCGGTGCTCTTGGCATAGGGTGTGATACCTCTCTGTTCAGCCGTTCCCGGCACAGCGGTTGGTGAGCTCCTGGTCGGAGATCAGTTTGAGCATGTCATACGTGGTCACAATTCCGGTGATCTTTTCATCTTTGGTAATGAAAATCCGGTGAAGATGTTCACGCATCATGATATTGGCAATGTCGCGCACCGGCGTTTGCTCGTCAACCGATAAAACGATTGGGGTCATGATGTCGCGAACTTCTACCGGCACTTTGCCCATTTCCTCAAAGATGGCCATGCGCAGGCGCCGGGCTTCCTGTTCCTCCTCTGGCGTCATGCGGGTATCAATTTCAGACCGGCTGGCGTTCCAGCGAAATTCGGTAATGTCTTTGAGGGTGGCGATGCCGACTATCTCACCGGTTTCATCGGTAACCGGGCTGCCAGTGATCTCGTTATCGGTGAGAAATCTTGCAAGACGATCCATCGTCCATGATTGGGGGACGGCCTTGATACTCGGGGTCATGATCTCGTAAGCGAGAACGGTCATTTACGGTTCGGCTCCGTTAACAGGTCCTTTGCAAAAGAGCTTAGCTGTAACTTCCAGGCTAGTCATCCCCTGTTTGGGTTTTGGGGACCACATCCTTCAGTCTGCCCTCCTGATCGTAGACCAGTTCGTGGTTCTGGTAGCGCTCCCAGCCCGCCACACGCTCCAGCTGTTTCATGGAACGAACGGGTATATCCACCAACAGGGTGTTAACGAGCCAGCCAGGAATCGAGCCGTTGGGATCCGTGTGCTGGACCCAGATCATGCGGGTCTGGTCGCCCTCCGGGATAAACCGGTAGAGGGTGTCGGATTTGTCGACACGGATATAGTCACTTTCTTTATTGCGCTCGTCGGGAATGGCGTTGAGCTCCATAACAACCTCGCCGTCGTGCGGGTTGCCTCGAGTGCGAATGCGGATGACATAGTCCCGGTCTGTCACCGGCCACGGCATGTTATTGACAGAGTAGGCATAGCGGTCATGGAAATCGCCATCGCCGAACGCGTAGGATTCAGAGCAGTTATGCACCCATTCCACGCACGACTGCGGATTAACCATAACCGCCATGACGTTTTCGATAGGAACATCAAGAACAGCCTCGGCCTTGAAGGCCTGAAAGCTGGAGTCTGGCTGGTCGATCGTGAACACCTGAATGTTGTCGGTTTCCTTGCGAAGGCTCCAGCCTTCAGCATCTTCATCCGGCAGTTCGGCCAGTGCCATTGCCGATAACATGACAGACGCAACCATCACCATCCACCGTACGGCCAGCAGTGTGCAAGCCCGATGGCTAATGCCCGGGGCCCTCAGGTTTTGCATAGATCACACATCCTTGGAAATGTCCGGGCGAGTCTATCATGGCTGATGTTTAGTCGGCCTGTTGCAATCAGGGGATTGTGAACTGGGTAACTGACTGAATTCCGTCAGGTAACTTTTGGCCCGATATGACGGGGCAAAGGCATCGGCCGCGAAGTCCCGGCAGGCAGGCTGCCGGGATTCACCACGGGATGCCAGGGCCAGTCACTTCTCGGGCAGCGTGACGTTTAGCTCCAGCACCGAACAGGTATCGTTACGGTCGACTTCCACCTGCACCATGTCGTCACTGATCTGGACATACTTGCGGATAACCTCCAGCAGCTCCTGCTGAAGTTGTGGCAGGTAATCCGGCTGTTCACGCTGGCCCCGTTCGTGGGCAACGATGATCTGGAGTCGTTCCTTGGCAACGCTGGCGGTCCGGTTGTTCTTCTTGCTCTTGAAATAGTCGAAGAAACTCATCCGTCAGCCTCCCTTGAACATCCGTGAGAAGAAACCCTTTTTCTGGGATGACATGAAGCGATGCTCGCGCTCCTCGCCCAGCAGGCGGGCAACGGCATCTTCATAGGCCTGCCCGGCGTCACTCTCTTCCTCAAGAATCACGGGAAGCCCCTGGTTGGAAGCGTTCAGTACGATCTGTGACTCAGGAATCACGCCCAGCAGGGGAATGGCGAGGATTTCCTCCACATCTGCTACCGACAGCATTTCACCTTTCTGCACCCGGTCCGGGTTGTAGCGGGTCAGTAACAGGTGTTCCTTGACCGGGTCCTGGCCCATTTCCGCGCGGCGGGACTTGCTTTGCAGAATGCCCAGGATGCGGTCTGAATCCCGCACTGAGGAGACCTCCGGGTTGGTGACCACGACGGCCTCGTCGGCGTAGTAGAGCGCCATCAGGGCGCCATGCTCGATGCCGGCGGGCGAATCGCAGACAATGTAATCAAACCGTTCGGACAGCTCGTTGATGACCTTCTCAACACCCTCTTTGGTCAGTGCTTCCTTCTCCCGGGTCTGGGAGGCGGGCAGGATATAGAGAGTGTCGACCCGCTTGTCCCGGATCAGGGCCTGGTTCAGCGAGGCTTCGCCCTGAATCACGTTCACGAAGTCGTACACCACCCTGCGTTCACAGTTCATGATGAGATCCAGGTTGCGCAGACCCACGTCGAAATCGATAACCACAGTCTTGTGGCCACGTTTCGCCAGGCCGGTGCTGATAGAGGCGCTGGTTGTGGTTTTACCTACGCCACCCTTTCCTGAGGTAACGACAATGATTCTAGCCAAGGTTGCATTCCTGTTTTGCGGTGGATTTGTCGCTTTCCCGCCTGTGCGGGCAGTTGCGTTGTGATCAGGCCTTCTCCAGTGGCGTCACCACCAGCAGGTCATCCCTGAGCTGGATCTGTACGGCGGTTTTCCAGCCGTTGTCCTGAAGATCTTCGGAGATTTTATAGTGTCCGGCGATGGACACAAGCTCTGCTTCAAGCGATTGGCAGAATACCCGCGCGTGCTCCGCTCCGTGAATGCCTGCGAGGGCCCTCCCGCGCAGTGGTCCGTAAACGTGGACATTACCAGCGGCCAATACCTCGGCGCCTGCCTGCACTGGCGCGAGGATGATCAGGTCACCGTCGGGGGCGTACACCTGCTGGCCGGAGCGCACAGGCTGGTTGATGATTTTCGCGGGAACCGGGTCGCTGTGGTTTTCCACCTTTGCCGGTGTCGGGTTTTCCGTGGCTTCGGTTGCTTCGGTGTCCGGTCCGGTGTCTATCTCGCGGTCCCGCTGGTTGCCGCCGGGAAGCAGCGCCAGGGAAGCGCCCCGGGCAAGCCGGCGCTGGTCGTCGTTGCCACCGCGTACACCAATCACGTGGATATTGTGGCGGCGGCAGGTACCGATGATCTTGAAGAAGTCCAGTTCGCTGCTCAGGCCTTCGTATTTCTCGAGGCTGATGATCAGTGGAATATCCTTGAAGAAGCCGGGCGCCTGACTGATCTTGTCCCGCAGGGTGCTTTCGAATTCTTCATCGTCAAAAAAATACAGCTCCAGTGCCGTCATGGACACGCTGGCACTCTTGAGCTGGAAACACTGTTTTACCCCCGATACGGCAGTCTCGCTCATGGGTGGGTCTCTTCCGTGGTGTCGTCCTGGGTGGCAGCCGGGCGTTTGCGAAGCGCCGGGCCGTCAAAGTGGATACCGGACCAGCCGGTGCCCATAAACTGGCGGATGTTGCCGTGGCTTTCGCCCGCTGGCTCATCCAGCACCTGCCGGTAATGTTCTGCAAACAGGCGTAATGTGTCGGCCTCGTTCAGGTTGCAGTACTGGGCCAGAGAAAAAACCCGGCAGGAGCCGGCATTCTCGCCAGCGCCATTGTACAGCGGACCGTTGTGGAACCCGGTAGGCTGATACTCGAAAAACCGGTCAATCAGGGCCAGAGTGTCGTCAAAGTCGCCGTGGCCGGCGTCTACAGACGCCAGATGTATGCGCACCGCGTCACTGAGGTTCATACCTTGTGATCCTGCTTGGGCCCTTGCTGATGCTGGGCTTTCCACTGCTCGTAAGGCATTCCGTAGATGATCTCGCGGGCGTCCGGGTCTGAAAGCTCGAAGCCTCTGTCAGCTGCTTCGGCGCGATACCACTTGGAAAGACAGTTGCGACAGAATCCGGCCAGATTCATCAGATCAATATTCTGCACTTCGGTGTGTTCACGCAGATGGTTGACCAGCTTCCGAAACGCGGCGGCTTCAATTTCTGTCTGTGATTGCTCTGGGATAGGATTTGTCATGGTTACTTGCACCGGTTGTAGAGTTGGGGTTGAGGGTTCCTGACATTCTCGGCATGTTACCGTAAGATACAAGGCTGTACATATGTACAGATAATTTACCTGATTGAAGAGTCATGGCCCAGCGCAAGATTATCCATGTAGATTGCGACTGCTTCTACGCCGCCGTGGAAATGCGGGACGATCCCTCATTGCGAGAGGTTCCGCTGGCAGTGGGCGGTGAGGGTGGTCGGGGCGTGGTGACCACCTGCAACTATAAAGCGAGGGCCTTCGGGGTGCGCTCTGCCATGCCTGGCGGTGAAGCCCGGCGCCTTTGCCCGGGGCTGGTCACGGTGCCGCCCGATATGGCCCGCTACCGGGCGGTTTCGAAACAGGTGATGGCGATATTGCGGGAGTTGACCGACCTGGTGGAGCCGCTGTCCCTGGACGAGGCCTTCCTGGATGTCAGCGATGTAACCGACCACAAAGGCAGCGCCACACTCATGGCCCGGTATCTGAGGCAGCGTGTAAAAGAGGAAGTGGGGATTACCATTTCTGCGGGTGTGGCTCCCAACAAATTCCTGGCAAAAATTGCCAGTGACTGGAAAAAGCCCGATGGCCTGTTTGTGATTCGCCCGGAGGATGTGGATGGCTTTGTGCAGGATCTCAAGGTTGAAAAGCTGTTCGGGGTGGGGCAGGTAACAGCCGGTAAACTGCATGGGTTGGGCGTTGCGACCTGTGGCGATCTCCAGAACATTCCTGCGGATGTGCTCCTGGAAAAGTTTGGCAAACAGGGCTATCGGTTGCGGGAAATGGCCTATGGCCGGGATGACCGTGATGTGGTGGTGTCCCGAATTGCCAAATCCGTCAGCGTGGAGCGTACCTTTTCCCAGGATCTGCCGGACAAGCGTGCCTGCGAGTCGGTGATGGCATCGCTGGTGGCTGACCTCAACCTGAGGTTGAGCCGCAAGGCCGCCCGTAAACCCATTCACAAGCTGTTTATCAAGATCCGCTACAGCGACTTCTCTACCCATACCCTGGAGCGGGTTCGCGACCAGATCCGGGAGCCTGCAATGGAGGACTATCAGCCGCTACTGGATGAACTGGTCACTGATGCGCAGCGACCTGTGCGCCTGTTGGGGCTGGGAGTAAGGTTCCGCAGTGATGAGTCGCCCGTTATGCAGTTGCGGCTATTTGACTGAACACATCGTAAAAACAGCTTACCGACAGAAGCCCCAGGCAACCACCAATCAGCGACCCGGCGGCGACGTCACTGGGGTAGTGCAATCCCAGCACCACTCTTGAGGCCGCAACGCTCAGCGTAAATGGGAGTAGCAACCAGGCCAGCTCCGTCGCGGTCATAGCGAGAACAGTATTGAAGCAGACCGCGTGCAATGTGTGGCCTGAAGGGAAGCTGTACCGGTCAAGGGGTGGGGTTCCGCAGCTGATGGATGGAAACGAAATGAACGGGCGCTCGCGAATCAGCCAGCGCTTTAACAGCTTGTAGGTAATGGTGCAGGTCAAGCCAGTGGCCACCATCAGAAGCGCGATGGACAGCCCGTTCTGCGGTCTCAGCAGCGGCATCGCCAGAATCACCAGGTACCATAGCCAGCCATCTCCAAGCCGGCTGACCACCCGGAAATAGCCCTCCACTGGTCGGAACCTGAGGGTCCGGTTGATGGACTGGCAGAGGGCGAACTCCCTCTGATCCACCACGTTAAAGAATCGAGATGCCTTGCTTGGTGAGGGCATTGTAGCTGTTCCTCTGTGGGTGGTTCAGTATCAGGTGCTCGAATTGCTCAATCTGAGCCGCCCAGTCCAGCTCCAGTGCGTCCAGGCGTGCCTGGGCCCTGATCCTGCTCATCAGAGTTGGCTGGTCGACGAGGCGCAGGGCATGGTCCACGAAGCCTTCATCATCAGACAGGTGCGCTTTCATACCGTTGTCTTCATGGCGAATATGTTCGCTGGCGGCCGCATCATCAAAGGCGACCACAGCCAGGCCACTGGCCATGGCTTCGGTGACCACATTGCCAAACGTGTCGGTCTTGCTGGGAAACAGGAAGATGTCGCCGGAAGCGTAGTGCCTCGCCAGATCCTCACCGCGGCGGGTTCCAGCAAAAATATAGTCCGGATGGCGCGCGGCAAGCCGCTTGCGCATCGGGCCATCGCCAACCAGGATGAATTTTGCGCAGGGATGCAGTGCACGAATACGCTCAAAGCAGGACACTGCCATCTGAAGATTTTTTTCCGGGGCCAGTCTGCCGACGTAGAGAACAGCCCGGTCATTGCGTTGCAGGCCCCACTGTTGCCGTAGCGCCATGTCCCTCTTCTGGGCTGAGAATCGGCTGCAGTCAACCCCACGGCTCCATACAGACGTGGGGTGAATGCCCATGTCGGCAGCGGTTTGGGCTATCTTGCGAGTGGGCACCAGGGTGGTGGCAGTGCGATTGTGGAACCAGCGGCCGTAGCGGCATAGCAATTTTTCCAGGAAACCGACCCCGTAGTATTGGCTATAGGCATGGAAGTTGGTGTGAAAGCCCGAGCTGACTGGTATTCCGGCGCCTCGGGCCGCCGAAACGGCCGCAATGCCAAGAGGACCCTGGGTGGCCACATAGATCGCATCCGGGCGCCTTTGCCTCCAGAGTGAGGCCAGATAACCGGGGCGGGGAACTCCGAATCGCAATTCGCCATAACCGGGAAGCGGCAGTCCGGCAATAACATGCTCCCGTGAAAACAGGCACTCGCCCGCCTCGAAATACTCGCCCCTTGACTCATGGCTCTGACGAGGCCGTATCACCGTTACAGTGTGCCCACGCCGCATTAACCCCAGGCACAGATACCTGAGGGTGTTGGCCACGCCATTGATTTCCGGAGGAAAGGTCTCAGAAACAATGGTAATGTGATGTCTGCGCCCTGAAGCCTGGGTGATTCCGGTCACGGTGTTTCCTGTGCTGTTTTCTTTCATACCCCTACTATGGAAATCCGGCATGACAGTCGCGGGACAGTTCTGTGACATTCCCTTTACCCTTTCACCAACTGGCTCATTGCCTTTTTAACCACACAATCGGGAGGACGTATGAAAACCCGCAAGCTGGGCAGGACGGATATTGATGTCAGCGAGATATGCCTCGGCACCATGACCTGGGGCGAGCAGAACACCGAGCAGCAGGCCTTTGAGCAACTGGACCTTGCGATCGCCGAGGGTGTTAATTTCATTGATGCGGCAGAAATGTACCCCGTCCCCCCGCGCCCTGAGACGCAGGGTCTTACTGAAACCTATCTCGGCAACTGGCTGGCGAGGCGTGGTGGAAGGGATGATCTGGTCATTGCTTCCAAAGTGGCCGGACCGGGTAATGGCCTGAGCTATCTTCGTAACGGGCCACGCCTGACCCGGGATCATATTCGACAGGCCTGTGAAGACAGCCTGCGCCGGCTTCAGACAGATTATATCGACCTGTACCAGGTTCACTGGCCGGACCGGAATGCCAATTTTTTTGGCAAACTCGGTTACAGGCACAAGGAAGATGAGCAGGCCACGCCTATTGAAGAAACTCTGGGGGCTCTGGCCGAACTGGTGAAAGAGGGCAAGATTCGTCATATCGGCCTTTCCAATGAGACACCCTGGGGAACCAATGAATATCTGCGTCTTTCCAGGGAGCACGATTGGCCCCGCATTGCCAGTGTGCAGAATCCATACAATCTGCTTAACCGCACCTTCGAAGTGGGAATGGCTGAGATCGCCTGTCGCGAGCAGGTCGGCCTGCTGGCTTACTCCCCGCTGGCGTTTGGCATGCTTTCCGGCAAGTACCTGGATGGTAATCGCCCCGAGGGTGCAAGGCTGACCCTGTTTGAGCGGTTCACACGTTATACCGGCGGTCGTGGTGCCGAAGCGACACGAGCCTATGTCGATCTCGCCGCCAGCCACGGTCTTTCCCCCGTGCAGATGGCGCTGGCGTATGTCACCAGCCGTGATTTTGTTACCAGCAATATTATTGGTGCCACGACGTTGGAGCAGTTGCGAGAAAACCTGGGGTCCGCATCTGTCGTCCTGGGTGACGATGTACTGGAGGCGATTGAAGACCTAAACAGGGAGTACACCTATCCCTGCCCGTAAGTACGCCTCGGTTACGATTTTTTAATGGACTGGTCACGGTAAACGCTATTCTGCCGCCCCTGAAGGTGCGGAATAGCGCTCTCTGTTTACAGGCTGCAACAAAAGTCGATGGTTTTTTGACAAAAACATGGCGACTTGACGACAAAAAGGTGGCGCAAATGTGTACAAAATCACATCTTTCCCGCCCTGAATCATTAGACTTAAGCAGTACGTGACAGTAGAATCCCGTTTCGCTAACAGGTCGCCAGAAAACCATGATTATCCGTATCTTCATTGCACTGCTCGCCCTCAACATGATCGCCTTTGTCGTTCGTGCCGAAGCCAATGAGCGTGTGTTCGCAGACCAGATGCCTGCTGAGGATATCTATCAGCTCCAGGATGAAATGTCGGGTGATTTTGAGCATGAAGACGCAGACCTGTACGCCAATCTTGGCTCACGCCTTTTGAGCCTTGGTTTCAGCCGCTCGGATTCCCGGAAGAAATCCTATGCCTCGGATCGCGCCCGTGCGGATCATGGTATTGCGTTGCTTGAGGAAGGTGCCTGCCTCAATCTGAAATGGAATTTCTGATAGCGCCCTGATCTGTGTTTCCCGCACCCGGAATCGCCCCTGATTATCCCTTTTCGTCTTAACATCCCTGAACCGTCGATAATATGATCCGGCGCATTGCCTGATGTGTTTTCACATGTGATTATCCATGTCGAACGCATTTTGATGCATCAATGAGGGAGATTGGCTATGGCAAAGGAGCAACCGGTAACGCTGGGGGATAGCTCTGAGTGTGTGGATGAGTTGATCCGGCGGGTGGGGAAGAACATCACGCTTGGTTTACCACTTGGCCTTGGCAAGCCTGTTCGCTTCGTGAATGCCCTTTATCAGCGCGCCAAAAATGACTCATCCATTCAGTTGCACATCGTAACGGCGCTATCCCTCACGGCCCCGGGCGGAAGTTCTTCGCTGGAGAAGCGCTTCATGGGCCCGTTTGTCGAGCGGCTCTATGGTCGTATTCCGGAGCTTGAGTATGCCCGGGATGTTGTCCGGCAAACGCTGCCGGACAATGTGAAAGTGTCGGAATTCTTCTTCAAGGCAGGGTCCTTTCTCCACAATGAGACCCAGCAGCGAAACTATGTCTGTACCAATTATACCCATGCCGTACGCGACTTGATGGCGCTGGGCGTCAATGTGGTTGGGCAGATGGTGGCGCCCGCACCCGGGCCTGAGCAGCAGGGTTACGTCAGCCTGAGTTGCAATCCCGACCTGACTCTGGATCTCATTCCGCTGCTGCGGGATAAGGAAAAGGCCGGAACACCGGTCGCCATTGTAGCGGAAGCCAACAGTCACTTGCCCTATATGGGTAACGATGCCGCGGTCGAGCGGAGCAGTTTCGATATTGTTCTGGAACACCAGGCGTCCGATTACCCACTGTTCTCGGCACCGCAGATGTCGGTCAGCCCGGAAGACCACCTGATCGGCTTCTATGCCAGCGCCTTGCTGAAGGACGGAGGCACGCTACAGGTTGGCATCGGATCCCTGGGCGCGGCGCTGGTGCATAGTGCGATCCTGCGGCACGTTGATAATGATCACTGGAATAAGGTCTTTGATCATCTCGGAATAGCCAGGAAGTTCCCGGTGGTTAACGAATACGGCGGCACCGATACCTTCACCGAGGGCCTTTATGGCTGCAGTGAAATGATGGTGGACGGATTTATTTACCTGATGGAAGCCGGCGTGTTGAGCAGGGAAGTGTTTGACCATGCTGACCTGCAGACACTGATCAACCGGGGTGATTTGCCACAGGGCGTATCGCTGGACACCCTGGATGTTCTGCGCCGGGAACAGCTGATTGATTCACCGCTGCGGGCCCGGGACGTGGAGTGGCTCTGTCGCTACGGCATTTTTCATTCGGGTGTGGAGTTCAAGGGAGGGCGCCTGAGAATTGGTGAGCAGTCACTTGAGCCCGACCTGGACAGTGAAGAGGCGAGGCAGGCCATTGCCTCCCTGGCCCTGGGCGCGCGACTGACCGGGGGTATCGTCCTCCATGGTGGCTTCTATGTCGGTCCGGAGCAGTTCTACCAGCGATTGCGGGACCTGTCGCCGAAAGACCGACAGCGCATCTGCCTGACCAGCGTGAATTATATCAATCACCTTTACGATCACCCCTTCGGCAACCAGCGTCTGAAAGTCGCACAAAGGGTGCATAGCCGGTTCGTTAACTCGGCGATGATGTATACCCTTAACGGGGCGGGGGTGTCCGACGGGCTGGATGATGGCCGCGTGGTCAGCGGCGTAGGTGGACAGTACAATTTCGTGGCGATGGCTCATGAACTGCCGGGCGCGCGATCTATTCTTACCCTGCGCAGTACCCGGAGCTCTGGCGGCAAAATCCTGTCCAACATTGTGTTCAGTTACGGTCACTGCACCATTCCACGCCACCTGCGGGATATCGTGGTGACGGAGTATGGCATCGCCGATCTCCGAGGCCAGTCGGACGAACAGGTTTATCTACGCCTGATCCGCATTGCCGACTCGCGGTTCCAGCAAGACCTGCTGAAGCAGGCCCAGAAGGCAGGGAAGGTGGACGCCGCGTTCCGTCTGCCGCCGGAATGGTGCAACAATACGCCGGAAGCAATCCAGGCTGCCATCAGGGCCGCCGGTGACAAGGAGGTGTTTCCTCCGTTCCCGTTCGGGAGGGACTTCACTGACGAAGAGTTGAGGCTGGGCAAGGCACTGAAAACCCTGAAGGCCGCAACGGCGACCCGTCGTGGTAAACTGTCGACGCTCTGGCATGCCGTGAAGGCAAAAGACAACGAAGGCCGCTACCAGTCATTGCTGGAGCGTATGAGCCTGGATCAACCAAAGGGGCTGAAGGCCAAGCTGGACCAGCGCCTGGTGATCCACGGACTGAACCTGACTGATACACCCACGGATACAGGAAACACGAACGCCTGATGCAAAAACCCGCTGTATTTACCGTCCATTATGTCCTCAAGAACAAGCTCGGTGAGCTGGTCGACACGTCTGAGGGCAGCGAGCCGCTGCATTTCCTTGAGGGCAGTCCCGAGATCATTGAGGGCATCCAGAAAGCGGTGAAAGACCGCAATGTGGGGGATTGCCTCGAAGTGACCGTGCCGCCCACCCTGGCCTATGGAGAACATAACCCGGAGCTTATACGCACGGTGCCCCGCTCCATGTTTGAGGGCGTGGAGAACCTGCAGGTAGGGATGAAGTTCCAGACCAATACCGGCGACACAGCCCAGGTGGTGCAGGTTGTGGGTATTGATGGCAACCTGGTGCGTGTGGACGCCAATCACCCTCTGGCAGGTTTTACCCTTTACTTCGATCTGGAGATTGTGGGCAAACGTGAGGCCACGGAAGAGGAGATCAACGCCGGGCATCCACTGAGCTGACCTGGATCTCCGGGCAGGCAATGGATGCTGGCCCGGTGGTTTCCTGGTCTGACAGTCGTCCTGTCTGGATTTGCCCCAGCCCTTCCTGAACCCTCTGCTGTAACTCCCCGCAGATCTCAGACATATTGCAGCCCTCCCTTAGACTTACCGTGGGATGCGCGATAACGCCTACCTCTGCTGCCGGCTGGCGGAGCATGCGAATGAGGTGGTGGTGGAATTCATCATCACCGATGAAGGGGGCCAGGTGGTCCGGGCGGCCGTTTCGGAGATATCCGATGCTGATCGGCTGGATATCCACGCCGGCATCCAGCGCCGCATGAAGTAGACGACTGTGGAACGGCAGTACTGTAACGCCTGCAGTAGTGGTGCCTTCAGGAAACACCAGCACCGACTGGCCGCGAAGTAACGTGTTGGCAATTTCATCGCGGGCCTGCCCTGCCTTGCCACTGCCGCGCTGAATAAACAGCGTACCTGCCTGCAGGGCCAGCCAGCCAATCACCGGCCAGCGCCCCACTTCTGCCTTGGAGAGGAAGCGTAGAGGCACCATGCCGCCCAGCACGGGGATATCCGACCAGGAAATATGATTGCTGACATAGAGCACCGGTCTCTCGCTGAAATGCCCCCTTGTGGATACCCGGAATCCCAGGCAGCGACAGGCGCCGCTGAAGCAGAAGCGGGCAAAGGGGGCACGGTCGATTCTGCTTCGAAACAGGGCATCAACCAGCAGCAGGGTGCCCGCGAGTGAGGCGGCCAGGGCCAGTAGTCCGGTAAACAGTGTGAATCTGGTAGTCAGTCGTATCAGTTCCATGGCTGGCCCTCGGGTTGTAGCATTGCTATTGGTGGCTCACTGGGACTGCTTGCGCATGAAATGTCGGCTATAGCGGCTGGACAGGTTGTTGACGTCCAGTAACACCAGCAGATCGGCGCAACGGAAATCCGGGTCCCAACACGGCTCGCCGCAAACACGGGCGCCAAGGCGCATGTAGGCCTTGATCAGTGCCGGAACATCTACCGGCCGTTCTTCGCTGAGTGTGTGGGTCAGGTGGGGCAATGCCCGCAATGGGGTTACCCGGTATTCCTCGCCGGCGAGAAATTCCCGTTGCAGGTAGCGGGCTATGCGCCAGGCTTTGTGGCCGCCGTCCGACATACCGATACTGGCGCAGCCAATCAGGTAATCCACGTTACGGGACACCAGATATTCTGCCACAGACGCCCATAACAGGCTGATGGTGCCACCATTACGGTAGTCCGGGTGCACGCAGGTCCGCCCGAGCTCGGCAACCGTGCCGGGAAGCCTGTACAGAGAAGACAGCTCGAACTCGCCCTCGGAGTAGAACCCTCCGGCTTTCTGTGCTTCGCTGTGATGCAGGACCCGGGTGGTTGCTACCAGGTCGCCAGTGTTCTCGTCGGTGACTATCAGGTGGTCGCAGAAAGGGTCAAAATCGTCCGCATCAATTCCGGGGATGGAGGCGCCCAGATCTGAACCATACTCTTCAGAGAATACCTGGTAGCGCAGTTTCTGCGCGGATTCGACCAGGTCGGGTCGCTGTGTAATGACGGTTTTAAGCCGGCGGGTCGGGCGTGACAGGCGGGCGGTCTGGGCGTTCATGGCAATGCCTCTTTGTTTCCACTTTTCGACAAGGTTATGAACCCGGTATGACATCGGAATGAACGGGGGGTGACGACTTTGTGACAGATCCTGATGCTGTGTGGTTTGTCACGGGCTGTAACGGACCGGCAGTTCCATGTATATTTCTGAATAGCATGTATAATTGCTGTTACAGGAGGTAGTCTGTATTGTCAGTTACAAAGCAGAGCTTCCTACTGACAATTCTTCTCCGGCCAGGTGGGGCAAATGTGGCCGGAAGCTTCAGAAACCGGAAAAACAAAATCAGAGATGGACGGCGTGGAACAGACGAACGAAAGTTGGCGGATTCTTATAGTCGAAGATGACGAGAGGCTGGCGGAGCTGACCAGGGAATATCTGGAAAGCAATGGGCTGACGGTCGCTCTTGAAACCCACGGTGGCAATGCGGTAGAGCGTATCCGCAAGGAGCAGCCCGATCTGGTCGTGCTTGACCTGATGTTGCCTGGAGAAGACGGGCTGTCCATCTGCAGGCGTGCACGGCCTTTCTATCCCGGCCCCATCATCATGTTGACCGCCCGTACTGATGACCTGGACCAGGTGCTCGGCCTGGAGATGGGTGCGGACGACTACATTGGCAAGCCGGTCCAGCCAAGGGTCTTGCTGGCGAGAATTCGGGCGCTGCTGCGGCGGGTCAGCGAGAACAGTTCGGCGGCTGCGGAAGAGAGCAGCGGCGAGGAGCCGGTCAGGCTGCAGTTCAATGATCTGGTGGTGGACCGTTCCATGCGAGAGGCATGGCTGAACGATGACAGCATTGATCTGACCAGTGCAGAATTCGACTTGCTGTGGTTGCTGGCCAGCAACGCGGGCCGCGTTCTCAGCCGTGAAGAGATTTTCACCGCGCTGAGGGGAATCGAATACGATGGCCAGGACCGCTCTATTGATGTCCGGGTCTCGCGGATACGACCCAAAATCGGTGATGATCCCATTCATCCGAGGCGCATAAAAACCGTACGCAGCAAAGGCTACCTTTTCGTAAAGGAAGCGTGACTGTTCAGTCTCTGGCGCTGGCCTGCCAGGGCTGGCGTTCATTGCCAGGGTTATCCCAATGCCCCTCAAGTTTTTTCTAAAGCTTTACGCCCGGCTGATTGGTCTGACCTTTCTGATTCTACTGCTTTGTGCCGCACTTTTTTTGGGTGTCAATTCTGTACGGGAGCAGTTCTGGCAGGAACGTTTTTCCGAGCCACTTCTGCGCTGGATTGCGGCAAGCCCCCATCCGGGACAGCAATATCACTGGCTTGCGCCATTCTATGATTTCCGGATAACCCGTCCCGGTGATTTGCCATACTCCGACGTCATCATCGAGCGTCTGTCCTATGGCCAGGTGGTGGCGCTCGACAGCAGCATTGGCCAGCAGCTGATGGTCCAGGACGACCAGGGTCGTATCCTCGCCCTGAGATTCCGGGATATCTATAGCGACGTGGCCGAGACAACCGCTCTGATTGCCCGCCTTCACCTTGACGACATGCCGGCGGAAGGCCGTGAAGAGGTGATGATGCAGTTGTCGGATGCTCTTGCAGTGGAATTGGCGCCCATCCGGGATCAATCAGAACTTCCCGATTCGGAGGTTCTGGAGCGTGTTTCCGAGCGGGGTATTTCGTTCTACCATCCCCCGGCACAGGATCGGGCTCATGTGCTGATTCGTCTGGGTGACGGGTCACTGGTGGATTTGACGTTGTCGCCGCCCTTCAACCCCTGGGCCTGGCCAGTGATCCTTTTGCTGATGGCTGTGGCCGGCAGTGTACTGGCACTGGCGCTCTACCTGGCCTTGCGGGATGTAGACAGCAACCTGCGTGCCGTGGAGTCGGTTGCCATCCGCATTGCCCGCGGGGAAATGGGGGCAAGGGTCGACGCTGGTGACAGCCGGCTGGTATCACGGCTGGCGGCAGCCTTTAACAGCATGGCGGAGCATATCCAGCGGCTTGTGGGCGTGCAACGGGAAATGATCCACGCGGTCTCCCACGAACTGAGGACACCGGTTGCCCGCATTCGCTTTGGCGTCCAGATGATTGAAAGCGCCAGTAGCCCGGAAGCGCTTCAGAAACAGCTGGATGGCATTGATGGCGATATCCAGGAGCTTGACGAGCTGATTGATGAAATACTGACTTATGCCCGCCTTGAACAGGGCGGTCCGGTCTTCGCACTGCAGGAGATATCGGTGTCGGATATAGTCCGACAGGTCGTCGACGAACAGCAGATGACCCACCCCGACCACAGCATTGAGGCGGATATCGACGAAGAGTCGGAGCGTTGGTCGTTGTCGGATGTAGAGCCCCGCTACCTGCATCGGGCAGTCCAGAATCTCGTAGGAAACGCCGCTCGTTACGCCGAGAAGAAGGTCAGGGTTCACTGCCAGTTCGATGAAGACAACTGCCGTATTGATGTTGAGGATGATGGTCCTGGCATTCCGGAGGAGGATTGGGAAAAGGTATTTACCGCCTTTGCCCGGCTTGATGACAGCCGCACCCGGACCTCCGGTGGCTACGGTCTTGGCCTGTCTATTGTCCGGAGAATACTTTATTGGCACGGTGGTCAGGCTTTTGTCAGCCGCAGCGATGAGCTCGGTGGCGCCCGGTTCAGTCTGGTATGGCCCCGGAAAAAGCCAACGGAACACAGCCTGTGAGCAGTTTTGTGACGGGTTTCTCGCTCTCTCACCGGATGTAACAATCCAGCTACACAACCGCAACTGACACCCTTAACCGACACCGGGATACTGGATGTGTAAGGGATGACTTTTGAGGTTGTAGTTCTTACGAACTTTCCTTGTTTCATTCGTCATTTGAGGGCCGGTTTTCCGGCCCTTTTTTTATCGCCAATTCTGCCATGGCGTTCTCCCTGCTCCTTTGAGAAGATTGCCGCATCAACAAGAAAGATGCTGAAAAATCTGAAAGGACGCCTGTAATGACCCAGTACCTGCTTGCCATCGACCAGGGAACCACCAGCTCCCGCGCAATTGTATTCAATGCTTCCGGAACCTCTGTCGCTAGCGCGCAACAGGAATTTCACCAGTATTTTCCCAGCGACGGTCACGTTGAACACGACGCACGTGAAATCTGGGACAGCACCCTGACAGTATGCAGGGACGCGCTGAAGCAGTCGGGCGTCGATGCCTCCGGGCTGGCGGGTATCGGGATCACCAATCAGCGCGAAACCACGGTCATCTGGGATCGAAAAACCGGCGAGCCCATTCATCATGCCATTGTCTGGCAGGATCGACGGACCGTAGCCATTTGCGCAAAACTCAAATCCGATGGTCACGAAAGCATGGTTGTCGAGCGCACCGGTCTGCTTATCGACCCCTATTTTTCCGCCACCAAAATTGCGTGGATTCTGGATCATGTTGAAGGTGCCAGGGCGAGAGCCGAAGCCGGGGAGCTTGCTTTCGGTACCGTTGACAGCTGGCTGCTGTGGAACCTTACCGGCGGGCGGTCACACCGCACCGATGCGACCAATGCCTCCCGCACGGCCCTGTTCAACATCCATGAGCAGCAGTGGGACGATGAATTGCTGAAGCTGTTTCGGGTTCCCATGGCGTTGCTGCCCGAGGTGCTGGACTCGGCGGCAGACTTTGGCATCACGGACGAGCACTGGCTGGGTGCTCCGGTGCAGGTGGCCGGTATCGCCGGGGATCAGCATGCGGCCCTGGTTGGCCAGGCCTGCTTTGAGCCTGGCATGGCGAAGAGTACCTATGGAACCGGCTGCTTTCTGGTGCTGAACACGGGCGAGAAAGCGCTGCGTTCGGAGAACCGACTGCTAACGACCATGGCCTATCGCCTGAATGGCAAGCCCTGCTATGCGATGGAGGGGAGTATCTTTGTGGCCGGGGCCGCGATGCAATGGTTGCGGGACGGCCTGCGTCTGATCAGTCACGCCAGTGAGTCGTCTGGCTATGCTGCAGAGGTTGGCGTGGACAATCCGGTGTACCTTGTGCCGGCGTTTACCGGCCTGGGCGCTCCTCACTGGGACCCCCACGCCCGGGGTGCGATTATGGGATTGACCCGGGATACCGGAATCGCGGAAATTGTCACTGCCGGCTTGCAGTCGGTGTGCTATCAGACCAAGGATCTGATCCGGGCAATCCAGAACGATGGCGCTTCCCTTCAGGCGTTACGTGTGGATGGCGGCATGGTGGTAAACGACTGGGTGATGCAGTTTCTGGCGGACATCCTCAATGTGCCGGTGGACCGTCCCCGAGTCACCGAGACCACGGCACTGGGGGCCGCGTACCTCGCCGGCCTGCAGGTAGGGGTCTACCAGAGTCTGGAGGAGATATCACAGCTGTGGGAGCGCGAGCACCGGTTTGAGCCCGCAATGGAGCCGGCCCTGAGAGAAAAACTCTATGCCGGGTGGCTGGATTCTGTTGAACGGGTCTGCAATAACTGAACTGGTGCAGGGTGGCCGGTTCAGACTCTTTCGAACGCGATGAGGTGGTCCGCTTCCACCCGAACCGGAACATGTTCACCAAGGTAGAAGTCCAGGTGACTGCGAAACAGTGCCTCAAACTCGGTGTCTTCCGAGCAGCGGAAACGGTACAGGGTTGAAGTTCCGGCGAAGGTTTTTTCCACAACGCGGGGTTTGAGCTCCGACTCCGCGTCGTAAACAATGTCATCCGGTCGAATCAGCACATCCACCAGTGTGCCGGCTTTCCACTTATAGGCACGGTTGCCGCGGATAACCCCCAGCTCTGAATCAATGGTGTCGGGCCCCAGTGTTTTTCCCGGTATGAACCCGCCCTGGCCAACAAAGCTAGCCACGAAGCGATTGGCAGGTTCATGGTAGAGGTTATACGGGACATCCCACTGCTGGATGCCGCCATCCTTGAGAACCGCCACCTGGTCACACATCGCAAAGGCTTCCTGCTGGTCATGGGTTACCAGAATGGCGCTGATGCCGAGGGTCTTGAGGATTTCTCTCACGTCCAGGCTGAGCCGGCGACGAAGGTCTGCGTCCAGGTTCGAGAAAGGCTCGTCCAGGAGGATCAGTGTCGGCTCCGGAGCCAGCGCTCGGGCAAGTGCCACCCGTTGCTGCTGGCCACCGGAAAGTTCATGGGGGTAACTTTGGGCAAGGTCCTGAAGGTGGACAAGCTGCAGCAGTTCCCTGACCTTCTGGCGTTTCTCGCTCCGGTCTTCATGGCGCAGACCAAACCCTACATTTTCGGCAATCGTCAGGTGTGGAAACAGTGCGTAGTCCTGGAAAACCATTCCAATACGGCGCTTTTCCGGTGCCAGTGTTCGGGCGGGAAGACTGATGGAGTTGGACTGCAGGCGGATTTCACCGGTGTTGATAGGCAGAAATCCCGCCAGCGCCCGCAGGATGGTGCTTTTTCCGCAGCCGCTGGGCCCCAGCAGGCAGCCGATATCGCCATGGCTGAGCGCAAAACTGACGTCCTTCACCACAGAGCCATCGCCATAGCCGCAGGACAGGTTGTTTACTTCCAGCAGCCAGCCGGTGGGTTGAACGAGGCTTTCAGTCATCCAGTCAATCCAGTCGGTTGAGTATCAGGAATTCAAGCAATGCCTTCTGCGCGTGGAGGCGGTTCTCAGCTTCGTCCCAGACCACAGAGCGGGGGTGTTCCATCATGTCTGCGGAAATTTCCTCGCCGCGATGGGCTGGAAGGCAGTGCATGAACAAAGCATCCTTGTTCGCCAGATTCATCAGTGAGGGATTGATCTGATAATCCCGGAAGGCCAGCTCCCGGGCCTTCTGTTCATCTTCCTGGCCCATGGAGGCCCAGACGTCGGTAACCAGAAGATCCGCTCCCCTGGCGGCTTCAGCCGGGTCACGGACAATAGTGACATTTTGTCCCGGGTTTGCTGTCAGACTGTTGTCGGGCTCATAACCTTCCGGGCAGGCCACGCGAAGGTTGAATCCGAACTGCGCGGCCGCATTGATATAGGACTGACACATGTTGTTGCCATCACCGATCCACGCCACTGTACCACCGCGGATGCTGCCGCGGTGTTCGCGATAGGTCTGCATGTCGGCCAGCAGCTGGCAGGGGTGGAAATCGTCTGTAAGCGCGTTTATGACCGGGGCTCTCGATGCCGCTGCAAATCTCTCAACCGTGGCGTGTGCGAAGGTGCGGATCATGACTGCGTCCACCATGCTGGAAATCACGATGGCGGAATCTTCGATGGGCTCCCCGCGTCCAAGCTGGGTATCGCGGGGTGACAGAAACAGGGCGGCGCCACCCAGTTGGGTCATGCCCGCCTCGAAGGATACCCGGGTGCGAGTCGAGGACTTTTCGAAAATCATGGCCAGAACACGATTTTTCAGAGTTTCACGTACGGTTCCCTGGCGCCACTCCTTGCGGAGTCGGGTGCCGTGATCCAGCAGATGCTCCAGCTCGTCAGAGCTCAGGTCATTGAGTGTGAGAAAATGTCTTGTTGCCATGCTATGGCCCTTAGTTAATCGGTCATCCTGTCTCTGAATTCCCGGGCATGTTCATGGTTGCAACCGGCCCGCTGTAGTCATTATCCTGAAACGGCAATACGCCAGTCTGCGGCGGATGCCGCACTGGCGGGATACGAAAACGGGGGTTGCCTGGCTGCCTGAAAGACAGGAGCCCAAGTCTAGCCCGTCAGGGTTCCGAAGACAACGCCACCAGGCTGAGTGGTTGCGCTGGATCAATGTCGGTGTTTGGTGCCAATGCAGGGACGTGTACAATATAACCAGTCAGGTCGCCCCGGGCGATCCCGTTTCCAATGAGAGGTAAGTATCCATGGACATCAACGAAACCATCAAGAGCCAGCTCGAAGAAAATCCCGTCATCCTTTACATGAAAGGAACTCCCCAGGCCCCTCAGTGTGGCTTCTCGGCCAAGACCGTTCAGGCCCTGATGGCCTGTGGCGAGCGGTTTGCCTTTGTTAATATTCTCGACAATCAGGAGTTGCGTGAAGGCCTGAAAGTCTATTCAAGCTGGCCTACCTATCCCCAGCTTTATATCAACGGTGAGCTCGTTGGTGGCTGTGACATTATTCTGGAAATGTCCGAGAGTGGTGAGCTGGCCGAACAGATCAAGGCAGCTGCAAAGCAAGCCGAGGCCTGAAGCCTGGCTTCTACAGGCGTTCCGGGGTGAAGATCAGTTCGACCCGGAAACGCCCCTTTTCTGAATTTTCTTCCGGTGGTTCCGGGTAGGGGCTGGCAAGAAGCGCCGCCTGATAGACAGCCTGGTCTATCTCCCTGAACCCTGTCGACCGGGTTACCCTCGCGCTCGTCAGTGCACCGCTATCCATGATCCGTAATTCCAGCTCCATGGTCACCGGCTTCCTGACACGTCGACTGGATGGAACCGGACGCTTGTCCAGTTCCCTGGCAACCCGGGCCGCCAGGCTTGTCAGGTAGGGGTTGGTTTGCTGTGGCTGGCGACTGATCTGTGTTATGGGCTCCGGTTGATCCTCTGTGGTCGCATCCGGATTGCCAGAGGCCGCTGAAGTGGCGGTCTGAGTCTGTGTGGGTTGCGCAGATGACTGCTCGGAGCTCCGCTCCAGGGAGGCAGGCTGTGACGGATCCCGGGGTTCTGTGCGCCCATCACGTGAAGAGTTCTGAGATTGGGTCTCCGATCGGAGGGCTGGCTGCAAGTCGGGGTCGGAAGACTCCTCGGCGATCTGCGAGCGGTCGCTTTCCGGAGTTTGCCGTCGGGTACTGGTTGTGACTTCTGACGAGGGCTGGCTGCCAGGGCTGAGAAGCTCCACCTGCACCGTTCGGTGGCGGGTTTCCTTCTCGGGGAAAGTGAAGGGCAGTACTGACATCACCAGAGTATGGAGCAGCAAGGCAATCGATATTGCCAGGGTTATCCGGTATTTCCCCGGAAGGCTGGTTACACTGCCATACTCCAGCATTGATGCTCAGGTGCTCCAGATGACGGATTGAGGGCAGGCGGCAGGCTAGCTTATCCCGCCTTGCTCCGCAAGCTGCCCACAACAGCGTCCAGCGCCCGGTCAATCAGCGCACCCTGTTCAAGAACCGTCAGGCGACCGCGTCGCATCTCATGGGCAAGATCGGTACGGGACTTCTCTATAACCTTGAGGCCCATGCGGTTAACGAAGACGAAACAGTCGGCTTCCTCAATAATCGCAGACAGTTTGCAGCGGAAGCTGGCACCGTTTACCAGGTTGAATTCCACCCAGTTGCCGATTTCAATGGCGTCAATCTGAGCCACATGCTCGGCAATCGCTGCGTCTTCCAGCTCCTGTTGCCGCTGTATGGCGGTCTGATGACCCGTCAGTTCCTCTTCCTCGGGTTCCGGCTCGGGAGTATCTTCCATGGCTTCCGCGAGTGCGTTGGCACGGAATGCTTCGGTTAGCTCATGCTTGAGATCCGACATCATTTCGTCCAGCCTGGACGAATTGTAGGAAACCTCCTCAAGGCCGGCCCTGAGGGATTTCAACAGGCCAGGAACCACGCGGACCCACTGGTCGCGTTCTTCGTCGTCCTGATGGGGATGCAGGCACCATATCAGGTCGTCCACAACCCGAACGGTTTGAAGCCAGCGGTGCTCTACATCGTCCCTGAGATAGGCCAGAAACATGACCCGGCTCCAGCCATTCAGCAGGATGTTCTTGACCGGCTCCTGAAGCTTGTAGCGTGCCAGCTTCTTCTGTAAGAGCTGGTCAACGGTTTCCTGGGCTTTCTGTGATTTGATGCGACCACGTTCAGACTCCCGGGTACGCTGTTCCACCAGGGAAGACTTACGGTTTTCGCGGGCCAGGAACTGTTCAAATTCCTCACCCAGGGTTTCGAACAGGGTCACGTCACCGTCAAACTCGTTCAGGATACGGGCAACAATCGCATGAATCTGTTCGTAGAGCTTATCCCGTGTTTTCTCGTCGCTTTCGCTCCAGCCGATTCCGGCCCTGGCCAGTGAGTTAAGAAGACGTCGGGCTGGGTGTGTGGCCTTGCTGAAGAATGTCTTGTCCTTGATCACCACCTTGAGAATGGGGATTTGCAGCCGGCTTATCAGCACCTGTACCGGTGCCGACAGATTGTAATCATCGAGAATAAACTCGAAGAGCATGGACACCAGGTTGATCAGGTCCTCGTCCATTTCATTCAGTGCTGGCTTCTTGCCATCAGCGGTGCTGCCGGACTGGGCCAGTAGTTGCTGGACAATCTGATGCAGGTCGACCATTACCGGCTCGCCAGCACTCAGGTTACCACTGAACTTTTCTCCGGGAGGTTGCTGGGGGAGTGATCCAAGCAGGTTGGCGAGTTCTGCGCCGCCGACAAGGTGGACGTTGGGGTCGGACGTTCTTGGTGGAATGCCGGCATTAGCACGCTGATGGGCAAGCATCTGCCTGATCTGCTCAAACATTGCCCCTTCGTGGTGCCCTTGCTGGCTGCCGGCAGCCGCGGCCGTTTCGCTGGCTGACTCACTGGTGGCGCCTGTAGCAGAACTGTCACGCTGTTTGCCGGCCTTGCCCTGGTAGCGGAAGTTGGGAATCACGCCAGCCTGGATCAGTATCCGGTTAGCTTCATCCAGTAACATGCCCAGGTTGGAGACAACGTAGCGGTCAAACTGCTTTAGCAATATCAGGCGTTCGCGAATCTGGATTTCGAGGGCCTGGATGGCCTCTACAAAGGCGCTGCACAGGTGCTCGGGAGCCATGGGGTTCACCGGTGTTTCTTCACTGGCGCCCGGATAAACAGCACTGAACCGGGCTTGCAGCTGCAGCAGCGGACCCTGAAAGTGAACCTTGGACTTGGTGATCATGGCATTGAGGGCAACCTGCTCTTCCAGGTCGTCATCACCTACCAGCGAAAGGCTGTCGGAACTGGTTTGGCCGGACAGGCTTTCCTCTGCCGCCACACTGCCACTTTGGGGCGGATTCGCAAACAGCTGTGCAACCGCATTCTGGAAATGACGCTCAACGCCTTTCCGCTTGATACGGATTTCGCGCATTGCTTCAAAATAGCGGTTCTGCTCGTTGTTGCTCCTGGCGTTGTTAGCCAGTTCGAACAGCGAGTCATCTACAGCGTCAAAGGCACCCTGCAACAAATCTCCCAGTCCGGCAACAACAGTGTCACGGATACGGACCACCTGTGCAGGTACGGGGTTTGAACTCCCAGCCTCCCGGTGCTCGCGGAGATAATGTATGCCGGACTGCTTATTCATGGCCGACTCCTGTGTACGCCTCAACCGGATACATGACCGAGCTTACAAATTCGTTTTTTATTTATACGTTAAATCTACCTTATTTTAACACACGGTAACATGACCAAATGCTAACAAAGCTCAGAAATAAAAAATCCCGGGACTCCCAAGGGTGCCCCGGTTTTTCGACGGACCTGTTGCCTCCGCGTCAGCTTACATAAACCGGGCCAATGCCCACACTCCAGATAACCACTGTGATGGCAAGAAGGCCCACAAACATGACCAGTCCAACGGTCAACACCGCAGAGGCAAACATGAAGCCGCGATCTTCCGGAATTTTCATCAGTATCGGCAGCCCCTCGTAAAGCAGATAGACCGCGTAGGCCACGGCTACCAGCCCCACGATCATGTTTACCCATATGTTGGGGTACACGGCAATGATGCCCAGCAGGAACACCGGTGTTGCTGTGTATGCCGCCAGAGTAATGCCTCTCGGGGTGCTGTCCTTCGCCTCATAGGTTGCTGCAAAAAAGTCGATGAAGCGCCCAATGATGTAGATGCCTGCCAGCATGGCGCCGTAAAAGAGTACTGAAAGTTGCATGGCGCTGGTCGCAGTCAGCCGGATAATCTGTCCGTCGCCGATTTGCCAGCCAACCTGGGTGCTGCCATAGAAGGCCGCAAGGGCCGGGATCAGGGCCAGTAACAGAACGTGACCGGCGTAAAGCTTGCCAACGGATTCCCGCTCGTTACGAATGGCTTCCCATTCGCGATCCGGATGGGTAAGAAGACCCAGGGTGTGGGTTAGACTCATGGACGTACTCCTGCTCGTTATTGTTATTTCGCACGTCTTCAGTCTTGGCGGGATCGACGGTTCGGTCAAGGGAAAGATTAAATTTTGATCTTTCTAAAGGGCGGTCTGTTATAACCGGATCGTCTAGGGGGTGTCCGGCTAGCTGGCGGAGCGTTTTTTCCGTTTTCTGGGGTGAACGATGGCCGCCTTGACCACGTTGTCCTTGATCTGAAGAACTTCAACGCGGTGTCCTCCCACCTTCAGGCAAACGTTGGTTTCGGGTATGTTTTCCAGGGTTTCCGTAATAAGTCCATTGAGCGTTTTGGGGCCGTCAATGGGAAGCTTCCAGCCCAGGGTTTTGTTGATGGTTCTGACAGCGGAAGTGCCATCAATGATAAAGGTGCCATCATCCTGGGGGATAATATCGGGGCTGGTGGCGGCGTAATCGGTAGTGAACTCGCCAACGATTTCTTCAAGTATGTCTTCCAGCGTGGCAAGGCCAAGAACCTCTCCGTATTCGTCAACCACGATGCCGAAGCGCCGCTTTTGCTTCTGGAAGTTGATCAGTTGGGTGTTCAATGGCGTGCTTTCCGGAATGAAGTAGGGTTCCCGGCAAAGCTGCATCAGCATGGCCTTGTTGATGTCATCCTGTAGAAGCAGCCTGGAGACGTTACGCAGGTGAAGTACGCCTTGTATGTTGTTGATGTCGCCCTTGAAAACCGGAAGCCGGGTATGCTGGCTACTTCTGAGCTGGCGCAGGATGGTGTCGAGGTCATCATCCAGGTCAATGCCGGCCACTTCGTTCCGGGGAACCATGATGTCGTTCACCGTTACCTTTTCAAGATCAAGAATGCTGACCAGCATGTCCTTGTGCTTTGCCGGGATCAGCGCTCCCGCTTCATTGACCAGAGTCCTGAGTTCCTCGCGGCTGAGGTGCTCGTTGGCGGCATCTTTGGCGGATACGCCGATGATTTTCAGGATGGCGCCCGTGAACAGGTTAACGGCCCATACAACGGGATACAGAATCTTGAGTAGTGGGCCAAGTACATGGCTGGCAGGAAAGGCGATTTTTTCCGGGAACAGCGCCGCAAGGGTCTTTGGTGTCACTTCCGCGAATATCAGAATGACAATCGTCAGGAGCACGGTAGCGATGGCGATACCGGCGTCGCCCCAGATGCGTATGGCGATGACCGTGGCAATGGCGGAGGCAAAAATATTGACGAAGTTGTTGCCAATCAGGATGACGCCAATCAGCTGGTCTGTGCGATTCAGCAATGCCTGCGCCCGCTTGGCGCCCTTGTGACCGGTCTTGGCCATGTGCTTCAACCGGTAGCGGTTGAGGGACATCATGCCGGTCTCGGAGCTGGAGAAGAAGGCGGACAACAGAATAAGTCCTGCCAGGATGATGAACAGCGCGGTAAGCGATGTTTCGTTCAAGACTGAATGCCCTTATATTGCTGACAAGTTGGGAAAATAGGCGGCCGGTTAGCACAGTGTCAAGTGTGTGATCGTTCGGGACATGGCCCCGGCGGCCTCAGCCGCCCTGGTGGAAGACCAGTTCAAGGACAAACTTGCTGCCGTAGAAGGCAAGCATCAGTAGTGCGCATCCCGCCAATGTCCAGCGGCTGGCGGTAATGCCTCGCCATCCTTTCACGTAGCGCCCTATGAGCAGGGCGATGAATACGATCAGGGCAAGCAGCGAGAATACGGTTTTGTGGGCCAGATCCTGGGCGAAAATGTCGTCTATAAAAAGGGCCCCGGTGGCAATGGCCAGCACCAGCATCACCACGCCGGCCCAGACCATTTCAAACAGCAGGGATTCCATGGTCTGAAGAGGTGGCAGGTTCCTGATCATTATGCTGTTGTAATTGTGCTTGAGCTGGCGATTCTGGAGATACAGCAACGCTGCCTGTATGGCCGCGAGCGTAAACAGGCTGTACGCTGTAACCGACAGGGCGATGTGAGAGAGCATACCGTAACTGTCTTGCGGGACGAGCCGGGAAGAGGAGTGGGTTATCAATCCCATAATGATGGTCAGCGCCGCGATGGGATAAACGCCGAGAAAGAGACTCTGAACGGGCTTGCGAAGGTTCAGGCCCAGCAGCAGGAAAACAATGAGCCAGGAAATCAGAACCGAACTCTGGAAGAATCCGAAATCGAATCCGCCTTCGCGGTGAACCGTTTCGGCAATCAGAAGGCCGTGGGCGGTCAGGGCCAGCATGCCAATCAGGGTGGTTATGGCGATGTTGGTGTGCACCCGGCCCCTGAAGCTGAGTGCCTGCAGGGCAGTTCCGATGCTGTAAAGTAATAGCGAGGTGACCGCGAGAATCAGCGTTCCCATGACTTCCTTTTAACCACTCTCTGACTGGGGATCGGCGGGGTTTTGCGCCGATTTGACCGGGCTGGTCGTTTCAGGGCGATAGTCTGGTTATAATGTCGCGATTATGCAACAGGAATCAAGGAACCTGATCGGGTTCCCGTGTTTCATGCACTCAATTAATCCGGGTATGGAAGAGCAACATGTTTGAAAACCTCCAGGACCGACTTTCCGGCAGCCTGCGCAAGATATCAGGTCAGGCGCGGCTGACTGACGATAATATAAAGGACACGTTGCGCGAAGTTCGCATGGCGCTTTTGGAGGCGGACGTTGCCCTGCCAGTGGTCAAAGCGTTTATAGAGGGTGTGCGCCAGAGGGCCGTTGGTCAGGAGGTCCAGCGCAGTCTGAGTCCGGGGCAGGTGTTCGTCAAGGTAGTCCAGCAGGAGCTGGAGCGGGTGATGGGGGATGGCAACGAATCCCTCAATCTGGCTGTGCAGCCGCCCGCGGTCATCATGATGGCCGGCCTGCAGGGTGCTGGTAAGACGACTACGGTTGCCAAGCTCGCACGTTTCCTGAAAGAGCGGCAGAAAAAATCCGTCCTGGTCGTAAGCGCGGATGTATACCGCCCGGCCGCGATCCGGCAGCTCGAAACACTGGCGGGCGAGGTCGGTGTCGAGTTTTTTCCCAGCTCTGCGGATCAGGATCCGGTCGATATAGCCAATGGTGCGATGGATGCGGCCCGTAAGAAACACATAGATGTGGTGATCCTGGATACCGCCGGTCGACTGCACGTTGATGAGCAGATGATGGGGGAGATAGGGCGCCTGCATAAGGCGGTCAACCCTGTCGAGACCCTGTTTGTGGTGGATGCCATGACAGGTCAGGACGCCGCCAATACTGCCAAGGCCTTCAATGATGCTTTGCCGCTGACGGGTGTTGTGCTCACCAAGACCGATGGTGATGCCCGAGGCGGTGCTGCGCTTTCTGTCCGCCACATCACCGGTAAGCCCATCAAGTTCCTGGGTGTGGGCGAAAAGTCCGACGCCCTGGAGCCGTTCCATCCGGACAGGGTGGCGTCCCGGATTCTCGGCATGGGGGACGTGCTCTCCCTGATAGAGGAGGCCGAGCGCAAGATCGATCAGAAGAAAGCCCAGAAGCTGACGAAGAAGATCAAGAAAGGCAAGAGTTTTGACCTGGAAGACTTTCGTGATCAGTTGCAGCAGATGAAAAGTATGGGCGGTATCGGTGGCCTGATGGACAAGTTGCCTGGTATGGGGCAGATGGCGCAGATGGCTCAGCAGCAGGTGAACGATAAGTCCATGGGGCAGATGGAAGCCATCATTTGTTCAATGACCCCCAAGGAGCGCCGTTATCCTGATGTTATCAATAATTCCCGCAAGCGCCGCATTGCCACAGGGTCTGGTACTCAGATCCAGGATGTAAACCGCCTGCTCAAGCAGCACAAGCAGATGCAGAAAATGATGAAGAAATTTGGCAAGAAGGGCGGAATGGCTAACATGATGCGGGGTCTTGGCGGTATGATGCCGCCGGGCGGCGCAGGCGGTGGTATGCCCCCGCGTGGTCGTATGTAGAAACCGGGATGTTTTCCCTGTTTTCTTTGGCGTTCATTTAGCATAGAATAGCGCCCCTTTCGAGTATGGGTCTTCGCGCCAGCCTTGGTTTGGCGGGTGTGAATCGTACAAAGTTCGTACAACAGAACAGGATATTGGTCGAAATGGTAATAATCCGTTTGGCTCGTGGTGGCTCCAAGAAGCGCCCGTTCTACCATCTGACAGTGACAGACAGCCGCAAATCCCGCGACGGTCGTTTTATCGAGCGCGTTGGTTTCTTCAATCCGGTCGCCCGTGGCCAGGAAGAGCGTCTGCGTATTGATCGCGATCGCATTGAGCATTGGCTGGGCCAGGGTGCTCAGACCAGCGAGCGCGTTGCACAGCTGCTGAAAGGCGCTGCGGCAGAGTAATACAGAGCAATAACGTTTATCGCCGGGGTTTGAATATGGCTCAGCATTCGCAGGAAACTGTGATTGGTCAGATTACCTCGGTGTTTGGGGTTAAAGGGTGGCTGAAGGTTTACTCTTACACGGACCCCAAAGAAGGGATACTGAATTACCGCGACTGGACTCTGGTCCACGATGGCAAGCGTATCCCGGCAAGGCTTGAGGAAGGTCGCCGGCAGGGCCAGGGGATCGTCGTCAGGCTGAAAGGTATTGATGATCGTGAGGTGGCGCGCAGTTACTGCGGAGCCGACGTTGTGGTGTCTACCGAAGAGTTGCCGGAACTTCCCGAGGGGGAGTACTACTGGCATCAACTGGAAGGGCTGGACGTTTTCACGACTGAGGGTGAGTGCCTGGGCAAGGTGCATCATCTGATAGAGACAGGCTCCAACGATGTCCTGGTAGTGAGGGCTACCGATGCCTCTATTGACCAGCGCGAGCGGCTCATTCCCTATCTGCCGGATCAAGTGATCCGGAGTGTGGATCTGGCCGGTTCGTGTTTGGTGGCCGACTGGGATCCGGAGTTCTGACGGGTGTGGATTGGCGCAGTCAGTCTGTTCCCGGAAATGTTTTCGGCGGTGACAGATTACGGGATTACCGGCAGGGCGGTTCGTGAAGGTCTGCTGACCTTCAGGGCCTGGAATCCTCGGGAATTTACCCATGATCGTCATCGTACGGTTGACGACCGGCCCTATGGTGGCGGCCCCGGCATGCTGATGAAAATTCAGCCGCTGAGGGAGGCTATTCATGCGGCGAGGGAAGCAGCACCCGGAAAAGCCTGTGTGGTTTATCTGTCCCCCCAGGGGGAGCCGATGGATCAGCGCGTGGTTGAGTCGCTGGCGGCAGAGGAGAATCTCGTTCTCGTAGCCGGGCGGTATGAGGGTGTTGATGAGCGCCTGATATCGACGGAAGTCGATCGGGAAGTGTCACTGGGAGACTTTGTGCTGTCTGGTGGCGAGCTGGCAGCCATGGCTGTCATTGATGCGGTTACACGCCTCATCCCCGGAGCGCTGGGTCATGCGCAGTCGGCAGAGCAGGACTCCTTTGCTGACGGTTTGCTGGATTGTCCGCACTACACCCGGCCCGAGGTTTACGAAGGTCAGGCGGTGCCGGATGTTTTGTTAGGCGGTCACCATGATCAGATCCGGCGTTGGCGACTGAAGCAGTCGTTGAGGCGAACCCGGGAGCGGCGCCCCGACCTGTTGGAAAAGCGGGTGTTTACGGACGAAGAGCGTGAGCTGCTGGAAGAGATTTTGAACGAACCGGGTGCCTCTGAATAATCAGGGCATTATAAAGATTGGGTATCAGGAGCACATACGATGAGCGGCAAGAACAACATCATCAGTCAGATTGAATCAGAGCAGATGACCAAGGAAATCCCTGCCTTTGCGCCGGGTGATACCGTGGTTATTCAGGTTCGCGTAACTGAGGGCAACCGTGAGCGTCTGCAGGCGTTCGAAGGTGTTGTTATCGGTAAGCGCAACCGTGGCATGAACTCTTCCTTCACCGTTAGGAAAATTTCCTACGGCGTTGGTGTTGAGCGTACCTTCCAGACCTTCTCCAAGCTGATCGATAGCATCAGTGTGAAGCGTCGCGGTGACGTCCGTCAGGCCAAGCTTTACTACCTGCGCGACCTGTCCGGCAAGGCAGCTCGTATCAAGGAAAAGCTGGGCTGATAAGCAGGGTTCTGTTGAATACAGTTCGTCGAAAAGGCAGCCAATGGCTGCCTTTTTCGTGTCCGATTCCCGGGACTGCTTCGGCGCGGTTCGTTTCGAGTAAACTGCCATGAGCCGCAAAACCACATCCAGAGCGGAACTTCGGCCTCACGATGAAGCGGTTATTGTCCGCTTTACCGATTCCGTCTGGCTTGAAGATGGGCTTGGGGAGAAAACCCGTCAGGCCTACCGCAGCGACCTTGAACGGCTGGCGGCATGGCTGCAAGAGCAGCCGGGGAAGCCGTTGCTGACGGAGGTACGACGCACTGACCTGTTGGCCTGGATTTCCCGGGGGTTGGCCGATGGCTTCAAAACCTCTACGGCCGCTCGACGCCTGTCCGGTCTGCGTCGGTTCTATCGCTATCTTCTGCGTGAGGGGGTAATTTCCGAGGATCCGACTCTGCGCATCGACAGCCCCCGGCTACCACGCCGGCTGCCTGACTCGCTGTCGGAGCAGGACGTGGAAAGCCTGCTGTCCGAGCCCGACCCCGGCGTACCCATCGAACTCCGCGACAAGGCGATGATGGAAATCCTGTACGGTTGTGGCTTGCGGGTTTCGGAGTTGGTTGAGCTGACCGTTGACGAGGTCAATCTGCGCCAGGGTGTGGTCAGGATTATCGGCAAAGGAAACAAGGAGCGTCTGGTTCCTCTGGGAGAAGAGGCCATTGACTGGCTGTTACGTTATATGAGGGAAGGTCGGGGTGAGCTTCTCAAAGGGCGGCCCTGTGATGCCCTGTTTCCCGGCAGCCGCCCGGCTGCGATGACGCGGCAGACCTTCTGGCACCGAATAAAACACTACGCCGCGCGCGCCGGAATCCACAAGCATTTGTCGCCCCATACCCTACGACATGCGTTTGCCACCCATTTGCTGAATAACGGGGCGGACCTGCGCGTGGTACAGATGCTCCTGGGGCATTCAGATCTGTCCACCACACAGATATACACCCACGTGGCGCGTCAGCGGTTGCAGTCTCTGCACCAGTCCCATCACCCCCGGGGATAGTCTTGCGTCGGGTTATACGGCACCGACGCACCTTGATACACTGAACTTTTTGTGGCGGCTAATGTCGCAACAGATCGGCGGGAACTCCCCGCAGTGATGACTGAGTAGTCTGTGAGTCCCTTAAACTGGAAACCAATATGTTGATCAAGAATCTATTCAAGTCCTGTCTGCTGTCTGTCGCCGCTGTTCTGGCATTGTCCGGAACCGCAACGCTCCAGGCGGGCGAAGTCGAAGATGTGATTGCCGAAAAACTGACCGCTGCGGTTCCCGGTCTGAATATTTCGGAGGTTCGCAAGTCTGAAGCTGAGGGGCTGTATGAAGTTTACAGTAATAACGGCGATACCATCTTCACCACTGCTGATGGCCAGTACATCCTGACCGGCGATCTGCTTAAGGTCACCAGTAGCGGCATTGCGAATGTCTCGGAACAGGGAAGGGCGTCACAGAGAGCCCGTACGATGGCAGAATTCGGTGACCAGGGAGTGATCAGTTATACCGCCAAGGGTGCAGAAAAAGCGGCCATCGCGGTGTTTACAGACATCGACTGTCCCTACTGCCGCAAGCTGCACGATGAAGTGCCCCAGCTTAATGAGATGGGTATCACGGTTCACTATTATGGCTTTCCCCGTTCCGGGCCGAACACGCCGTCATTCCGCAAGTACATTTCCGTCTGGTGTGCGGATGACCAGCAGGCTGCCATGGATGCTGCCAAGCAGGGGCGAAGTGTTCAGGACAAAAGCTGTGAGAACCCGGTGAGGGAACAGTTTCAACTGGGCGGCCGTGTTGGTGTGACAGGCACCCCGGCGATTGTGCTGGGAGACGGTAATATGGTGCGTGGTTACGTACCTGCTGAAAAACTGGCTGAAGGCCTCGGTCTGCTCTGATAGTCTACCGGACTGAGGCTCTGCCTGTTGTATCAGCAAGGGCTTATTCGGGCGCACGTTAACCGTTATACTGTCGCTCCCCACAGCAACCCATCGGGAACAGAGGTGAAAGCTTGAAAGACGTCAATGTCGGAATCTGCGGACTGGGAACAGTCGGTGGTGGTACGTTCAACGTACTGACCCGGAACGCCAGCCTGATAAAAGGCCGGACAGGTTTCAATATCCGAATTGCCAGGGTGGCAACACGTACACCCCGCAATGATATTGATCTGGGTGATATCCCGTTCAGCACCGACGTGTTTGACGTGGTGAATGATCCGTCTGTTGATATTGTGGTCGAGCTGATTGGCGGCTACGAAACTGCCCGGGAGCTGGTGCTTGCGGCCATCAAGAATGGCAAGCATGTGGTGACCGCCAACAAGGCCCTGATTGCCGTTCATGGCAACGAAATTTTTGAGGCTGCGGCAAAGAAAAACGTGATTGTCTCCTACGAAGCGGGCGTTGCAGGCGGGATTCCCGTTATCAAGGCGGTCCGTGAGGGCATGGCGGCCAACCGTGTTGACTGGATTGCCGGCATTATCAACGGTACCGGTAACTACATCCTTACTGAAATGCGGGCCGGCCGGGAGTTCGCCGAGGTGCTCAAAGAGGCGCAGGATCTGGGTTACGCCGAGGCTGATCCAACTTTTGATGTGGAAGGTATTGATGCAGCCCACAAGCTCACAATCCTGGCTTCTGCTGGTTTCGGTGTGCCGCTTCAGTTTGAGAAAGCCTATACCGAAGGGATTTCCGAGGTTACCCCTTACGATATCGCCCATGCCGAGATTCTGGGGTATCGCATCAAACACCTTGGCATTGCCCGTCGTCGCGACGAGGGTATCGAGCTGCGTGTTCATCCCACGCTGGTTCCGCGCAGCCATCTCATTGCGCAGGTTGATGGTGTTCTGAACGCCGTCCTGGTGGATGGCGATGCTGTAGGCCAGACCATGTATTACGGCCCGGGAGCAGGCGACGAAGCGACCGCTTCCGCAGTCATTGCTGACATCATTGATGCTGCCCGTTCGGTTGCCGCTGACAGTAACCAGCGCGTGCCTTATCTCGGTTTCGAGCCATCAGCCATGGAAGACCTTCCCGTGTTACCCATGGAGGATGTCCAGTCCGCCTATTATCTGCGTATCCAGGCGCTGGATCGCCCTGGTGTGTTGGCAAAAGTGGCCTCTATCCTCAGTGAGCACGGCATCAACATCGAGTCGATCATGCAGAAGGAGTCGGAGCTGAAGGATGGCCGTATTCCGGTGATTATCCTCACCCATACCGTTCAGGAGCGCCAGATCAACCGCGCCATTGAAGAACTGGAAGCCCTCAGCGATGTTGACGGAAAAGTCGTTCGCATTCGTGCCGAAAACTTTAACTGACAGGAACGCAAGGTGAGATACATCAGTACACGGGGCGAAGCTCCCGCCCTGGGCTTTGAAGATGTCCTGCTGACAGGCCTGGCCACCGATGGTGGCCTCTATGTCCCGGAATCCCTGCCCCATTTCAGTCTGGAGGAAATCCGCAGCTGGCGCGGGCTCTCCTACAGTGAGCTGGCCTTCCGGGTAATGCATCCGTTCGTGGACGATGCCATTCCGGCGGAGGATTTCCGCAGGATGCTGGACGAAACCTACGGTAACGTATTTGCTCACAAGGCAGTGGCACCACTGGTTCAACTGGACACCAATGAATGGGTCATGGAGCTGTTCCGCGGCCCCACCCTGGCGTTCAAGGATTTTGCCCTGCAGCTACTGGGTCGCCTGCTCGACTACGTTCTTGAGAAGCGCCAGCAGCACGTGGTGATCATGGGGGCAACCTCCGGTGATACTGGCTCCGCTGCCATCGAAGGATGCCGTCGCTGCAAGCATGTCGACATCTTTATCCTGCATCCCCACGAGCGTGTGTCCGAGGTGCAGCGGCGCCAGATGACCACCGTCAAGGGTGACAACATCCACAACATTGCGGTGCGTGGCAACTTTGACGATTGTCAGCGCATGGTGAAGGCAAGCTTCAGTGACCAGTCCTTCCTGGGTGGGAAAACCCAGCTTGCAGCAGTGAACTCCATTAACTGGGCCCGGATCATGGCCCAGATTGTCTACTACTTTCATGCATCCCTGGCCTTGGGTGGCCCGGATCGCAGCATGGCGTTTTCCGTACCAACGGGGAACTTTGGTGATATTTTCGCCGGCTACCTGGCGAAAAAGATGGGTCTGCCCATCTCCCAGCTGGTGATTGCCACCAATCGCAACGATATCCTGCACCGCTTCATGAGCGGCAACCGGTACGAGCAGCTTCAGCTGGAGCATACCCTGTCGCCAAGCATGGACATCATGGTGTCCAGCAACTTCGAGCGCCTGTTGTTCGATCTGCACGGGCGCGATGGCGCCGCAGTGAAAGAGCTGCTGGAGAATGCCTCCAAAGGGCCGGTCAGCATCGAGGACTACCGCTGGAAGCACGCCCGCAAACTGTTCGACAGTGACGCAGTGGGGGATGAGGGTACAACAGACACCATCCGTGAAATTTTCGAGCAGAATGAATACCTGCTGGACCCGCATACTGCTATCGGCGTACGTGCAGCACGCAACTGCCGCCGTGATCCGGCCATTCCCATGATTACCCTGGGTACCGCTCATCCGGCCAAGTTCCCGGACGCCGTGTTGCGCTCCGGCGTCAAGGCGGAGCCCGCGCTGCCGTTGCATATGGCGGACCTGTTTGAACGAGAAGAGCAATACACCGTTCTGGATAACGACCTGCCAGCCGTGCAGGATTTTATTGCCAGACACTGGAAGAATACCTGACCGGTATGACACCAAAAAAAATCCTGCGTCGCCCCGGTCCGGAAACCACCCCGGACTGGGGCCAGAACCTGCCCCCACTGCTCCGCCGTCTCTACGCCGCCCGTGGAGTGACCTCCGATGAACAGCTCGGCTATACCCTGAAGCATCTGGCTTCTCCCATGAATCTTCAGGGCATCGACCGTGCTGTGGTCCTGCTGACTGAGGCGATTACCCGTCAACAGCGAGTGCTGGTTCTGGGCGATTTCGATGCAGACGGTGCCACCAGTACGGCCGTGGCCATGCTGGGCCTGGGCATGCTGGGATTGAACGACGTCGACTTTCGGGTGCCCAGTCGTTTTTCCGATGGCTATGGCCTGACTCCCGGGATTATTCACCGGCTCCAGGAGGAAGGCTCGCTGCCGGATCTGCTGGTTACCGTGGACAATGGTATTTCTGCCGTGGAGGGCGTGCGCGCTGCGCGGGATCTGGGCATAAAGGTGGTGGTGACCGACCACCACCTGGCCGGGGAAACCCTGCCTGAAGCTGACGCCATTGTGAACCCGAACCAGCCTGGCTGCCCGTTCCTGAGCAAGAATGCGGCAGGCGTAGGTGTGATGTTTTATGTGCTGACTGCCCTGCGTAAACATTTGCGGGAGCAGGGCCTGCTGCCGGAACCCCAGCCCAATCTGGGCAGCCTGCTGGACCTGGTTGCCCTTGGCACGGTAGCGGATGTAGTGCCGCTGGATCACAACAACCGCATCTTTGTCGAGCAGGGCCTGCGCCGCATCCGCCAGGGTGAAGCTCGCCCCGGTATTCTCGCGTTGCTGGAAGTGGCCGGGCGCGACCATACCGACATCAGTTCCACGGATCTTGGATTTGTCGTCGGGCCCAGGCTTAATGCGGCCGGCCGCCTCGACGATATGAGCGTCGGCATCGCCTGTCTGCTGGCTGACTGTCACGATGAGGCCCAACGCCTGGCCCGTGAACTGGACACCTTCAACCGTGAACGGCGCACCATCGAAAAAGACATGAAAACCCAGGCTCAGGATCTGCTGGCATCCATGTCGCTGGATATCGAGGGCTTACCCTGGGGGCTGGCCCTGTTCGACACTGAGTGGCACCAGGGTGTTATCGGCATATTGGCCGCCCGTATTCGCGAGCAGACCCACCGCCCGACCATTGCGTTCGCTCCGGATGACAACGGCGAGGATATCAAGGGCTCTGCCCGCTCCATCCCCGGCCTGCATATCCGCGATGTGCTCGCAGTGGTCGACGCCCGCCATCCGGGCATGATGAAAAAATACGGCGGCCACGCCATGGCGGCCGGCATGACACTGTCCCGTGAGGATCTGGATGCTTTCAGCGAGGCCTTTGACAGAGCCGTGCGCGATACTCTGCGGGCAGAAGACCTGGAAGCTGCCATCACCACCGATGGCCCCCTGAGCCCGGACGAACTTCAGCTGGAAACCGCCACTCTGCTGAAACGGGCCGGCCCCTGGGGACAGCATTTCCCGGAGCCCCTGTTCGACGGCAACTTCCGCGTGGTCAGCCAGCGCATTGTCGGCGAGAACCACCTGAAGCTGGTGCTCCAGCCGGAAGAGGGTGGAGCCATCATCGACGGCATCGCCTTCAACACCGGGCCGGAAGTGCCCGACTACACCCGTACCGGGGCCCGGGTGGTGTACAAGCCCGACGCCAATACTTTTCGCGGGCGTACGAATCTGCAGCTTTTGGTGGATTATCTGGAGCCTCTTGTTTGAGCCTTCGGGGCTTTGACTTTTGGCGGCTGGGCCTGGGGTGGGGGACTATTTTCTTTGGAAAAAGAACTCGCTTCGCTCAGACACCTTTTTCTGGCAGAAAATAGTCCCCCACCCCAGGCCCGATTAAACCCGAGAGTTAACGCGGTAGAACCGTAGGTCGGATTAGGCCTGAAAGGCCGTAATCCGACAAAAAGCCCAAACCCCCACCAAACCCATAACCAACGAAACAAACCGAAGCCACGTTATGGCGGATTCCAGGGTTGGGTTGTGGTGGTAGACCGGGCATTGTTGGATTACGAGGCGTTGCCTCTAATCCAACCTACGTTTCATGTCGACAGCAACTCCCAAATTTGGGCGCCAGGCAGGGACGTTGTTCCGGGAGTGTCGAAAACATGGATGTTTTCGTCAAGCTTACATGGACGTATTCACAGCGTCTCCCGGAACAACGTCCCTGCCTGGTGCTTTCCGGAAGTCGCATTTTGCACCGGCTGATTTAAAAACAGAATTCCGGTAGAATCTCGCGTCTGATTTTGATCGCATCCATTTTCCGAAAGTGAGTAAGGATTTCATGGAAATCAATCCCATTGTTACGAAGATAAAAGACCTTCGTGAGCGCACTGAAGCGCTCAGGGGGTATCTTTGACTACGATCAGCGTAGTGAGAGACTGACCGAAGTAGAGCGCGAGCTGGAGGTACCCTCGGTGTGGGAAGACCCCGACCGGGCGCAGGCGCTGGGCAAAGAAAGGTCCGATCTTGAGTTGATCGTACGTACCATCGATAACCTTACCTCTGGCCTGGAAGATGCCGAAGGTCTGCTGGAGATTGCAGACGAGGAAGAGGACGAAGGAACGGCTGCCGAGATAGAAGCTGACCTGGAAAGCCTCGACAAGGAGCTTGAGAAGCTCGAGTTTCGCCGTATGTTCTCTGGCGAAATGGACGCCAACAACGCCTACCTGGACATACAGGCCGGCTCCGGTGGCACCGAGGCCCAGGATTGGGCAAACATGCTGCTGCGTATGTACCTGCGCTGGGCAGAGCGCCGCGGTTTCAAGGCTGAAATTGTCGAGTTGCAGGAAGGTGATGTGGCGGGCATCAAGAGTGCCACTATCCACGTCCAGGGTGACTATGCGTTCGGCTGGCTGCGCACCGAGACCGGCGTGCATCGGCTGGTGCGCAAATCGCCGTTTGATTCCGGCAACCGTCGCCACACCTCGTTCTCTTCGGTGTTTGTATCTCCGGAAGTGGACGATAGTTTCGAAATCGAGATCAACCCTGCGGACCTGCGGGTGGATGTCTACCGCGCGTCCGGTGCTGGTGGCCAGCACGTCAACCGGACAGAGTCCGCGGTGCGTCTGACCCACAACCCGACCGGTATTGTCGTGGCCTGTCAGGCTGGCCGAAGCCAGCACCAGAACAAGGATCAGGCCATGAAACAGCTGAAGGCGAAGCTGTTTGAGCGCGAGATGCAGGAGCGTAATGCTGAAAAGCAGAAAGCCGAGGACGCCAAGGCCGACATTGGCTGGGGCAGTCAGATTCGCTCCTACGTGCTGGACGATAGCCGTATCAAGGACTTGCGCACCAAAGTGGAAACCAGCAATACCCAGTCGGTACTGGATGGTGACATCGACAAGTTCATCGAAGCCAGCCTGAAGATGGCGCTGTAATCAGCGCTATCACCATGCTAACCCGGACAATTCCCGATTTTGTGAGCCAACATGACTGACCACACCCAGAATGCACAGCCAGAGGACAACAAGCTGATTGCCGAGCGCCGCGCCAAGCTGGCCGAGATGCGCGAGCAGGGCAACGCCTTTCCCAATAACTTCCGCCGCGACGCTACCGCCGCAGAGCTTCAGGCCAAATACGGCGACAAGAGCAAGGAAGAGCTGGCGGAAATGGGTATCGTGGTGGCCATTGCCGGCCGCATGATGCTGGATCGCAAGGCGTTCAAGGTAGTTCAGGACATGACTGGCCGTATCCAGATCTACGCCTCCAAGGATGTCCAGAAAGACACCAAACACTGGGATCTGGGGGATATCGTGGGCGTGCGTGGCGTCCTGTGCAAGTCTGGCAAGGGGGACCTGTATGTGAGCATGGATGAGTACACGCTGCTCACCAAGTCCCTACGGCCGCTGCCGGAGAAGCACAAGGGGCTGACCGACACGGAGGCTCGTTACCGCCACCGCTACGTCGATCTGATGATGAATGAAGATAGCCGTCGGGTGTTCTACGCCCGCTCGAAAATCATCAGCGTCATGCGTCAGTACTTTACCGACCGGGACTTCATGGAAGTGGAGACCCCGATGCTGCAGGTAATCCCCGGTGGCGCCACTGCGCGTCCATTCGTGACCCACCATAATGCGCTGGGCATCGACATGTATCTGCGGATCGCGCCGGAACTGTTCCTGAAGCGACTGGTGGTGGGTGGATTCGAGCGGGTGTTCGAGATCAACCGCAACTTCCGCAATGAAGGGCTTTCAACCCGCCACAACCCGGAATTCACCATGGTGGAGTTCTATCAGGCCTATGCAGACCATAACGACCTGATGGACCTGACCGAAGACATGCTGCGCACCATCACCCAGAAGGTGCTGGGAACCACCACCGTTGTGAACACCCGCATCCTGGCCGATGGCGAGGAAGAAACCATCGAGTATGATTTCGGCAAGCCGTTCGAGCGCCTGACCGTGGTGGATGCCATCCTGCGCCATAATCCCGACATCAAGGCCGAGGAACTGGCTGACGAAGCCGGTGCTCGCAAGATCGCCAAGGATCTGGGTATCCATATCAAGAATGGCTGGGGCCTGGGCAAGGTCCAGATAGAGATCTTCGAGGCAACCGCCGAGCATCGCCTGATGCAGCCGACTTTTATTACCGACTACCCGAAAGAAGTGTCTCCGCTGGCACGCTGCAAGGACAACGACCCGTTCGTGACCGAGCGTTTCGAATTCTTCGTGGGCGGCCGCGAGATTGCCAACGGCTTCTCCGAGCTTAACGACGCCGAAGACCAGGCCGAACGCTTCCAGGAGCAGGTGGCAGAAAAGGATGCTGGCGACGACGAAGCGATGTTCTACGACGAAGACTACATCATGGCACTGGAATACGGCCTGCCCCCCACTGCTGGGGAAGGCATTGGTATCGACCGCCTGGCCATGCTGCTGACCAATTCCGCTTCCATTCGCGACGTCATCCTGTTCCCTGCCATGCGCCCGGAACACAAGGCGGAAACAAAGAAAGACGAGGGCTGACATGCAGCCTGTGGAAGTGCTGGCAAACCAGCTCAAGCCCAATCGCGGCTGGTCAGAGCACCTTGGCAATGAGTTCAGCCAGCCGTACATGCAGCAGCTGGCTGACTTCCTGGCAGCGGAAGAACAGGTCGGAAAAACCCTGTTCCCCGCCAGCCACCTCTGCTTCAACGCTCTGAACAGCACCCCGCTGAACCAGGTCCGCGTTGTCATCCTCGGCCAGGATCCCTACCACGGCCCTGACCAGGCCCATGGCCTGTGTTTCTCCGTGCGCCCCCATGTCGCCATACCGCCCTCCCTGGTCAACATCTTCAAGGAAATCCGCGACGACCTCGGCATCCAGCCCCCCGACCACGGCTGCCTCCAACCCTGGGCTGACGAAGGCGTATTGCTCCTGAACAGCGTCCTTACCGTCGTCCAGGGTCAGGCAGGTGCCCACCAGGGCAAAGGCTGGGAAACCTTCACTGACAAGGTTATAGAAACCATCAACCGGGAACGGGAAGGCGTGGTGTTTTTACTCTGGGGAAGCTACGCAAAAAAGAAAGGTCAACACATCGACCGCAGCAAACACCTGGTACTGGACGGCCCACACCCGTCCCCGTTAAGCGCCTACCGCGGCTTTTTCGGCTGCAAGCACTTTTCCAAGGCAAACGAGTGGCTACAACAAAATGGTCTGCCAACAGTCGATTGGTCTTTGCCAAACAAATCCGAGCTACTGGAAAAATACGGCAAAAATCAGTCTAACTAACACCGCGGGCAAAAAGGCAGGCCCGCAACAAAGTCTGATCGGCCGGAGGCGGGGGTATTTTCTCTGACAGGAAAAGGTGTCTGAGCGCAGCGAGTTCTTTTCCCGAAGAAAAATACCCCCGCCTCCGGCCAGCCCCCCGAATTACCAGGCCCGGAAGGAACTATTTAAGCAGCGCCATAGCCGCTTCCATCTGCGCATTCAGGTCCTCTTCCTCGCTCATATCCACCTCCGGATCCAAGCCGAGCCGATCAAACGCCGAAATCGTTTTCCAGTCCACCTCCGTCCAGGGGTGATCCGTACCCGCAATCAACTGCAGGTTCGCCACCAGCACCAGATCCGCATAATCCACTGCTGGCACTTCCCGATGCAGATTGGCGTATTCCAGAGGTACATTCTGAAGTTCCTTCGGAAAATCCCACTTCTGCAGAATCGTCGCTCCGATACGGGGATGAATCTCATCAATCACATTATCCAGCATGATACTGCTGATCTGGATATCACGATCCTCCACATACCGCAGAATCGGCAACACCCCGATCAGGTGGATCAGCCCCGCAAGCGTAGCCTGATCCGGTTTCAGCTTTGTGTAATGCTGCGCCAGCACATGGCACACACCTGCCACCTCGGTACTCTTCTGCCAGGTCGCTCGCAGGCGCTTGTCGATCATGTCAGAGGTGGCCTGGAACATCTGCTCCATAGCCAGACCCATGGCGAGATTACTGGTGTAGGCCATTCCAAGTCGGCTGACCGCCATGTTCAGGTTTTCAATGGCACGGCTGCCACGGAACAGTGGGCTGTTGCAGACACGGATGATTCGGGCAGAAAGCGCGGTGTCATTACTGATGACCTTGACCAGATCCATAATCGCGGAGTCTTCATCTTCAGCGATTTCACGTACCTGCAGCGCAACCTCCGGCAGCGTTGGAAGTACTAGTTTGTCGTTTTCAATGGCATCGGTCAGATCGGTTTTAATGGTTTCGACAATGTTCGACATGGTCAGTTGTGGTCCGCCTGTTGAATGTTACCTGGCCGGCAGAAGAGTCCGGAAAGGCCAAAATATTCAGATTTATGAAGTACTTTATAGCAAATTCTCGGGATTCTTCCTGTCAACTTATGTATCAGGCGTACCCATTTGTTCACGTTCGGAAACGGAATAGGGCAGAGGGCGCGGAGATAGGACGGTATTCGGGGCGCTCTCAGGAGCCAGCTCTTTCTCTGCTGCATCGTGTCGCACCACGGCAAGACATTCTGCTGTGCCATCGGAAAAACCAACGGAGCTGATCACAGTACCTACCGGGCGATCGCCATTGAGAACAGCCTCTCCAGGAACGGGCGGACTCTCCGCCTGGCTGGTTGCGAACCGGAACAGGCTTTTCTTGAGTTGTCCCAGGAAGTGCATGCGGGCAATCACTTCCTGTCCGGTATAGCATCCCTTTTTGAAGTGAATGCCGCCCACGTGCTGCCAGTTCAACATTTGCGGAACGAATCCCTCAGTGGTGGCGGAAGCTAGCGCGGCCACGCCGGCGGCGATTTCGGAAGCATGCCAGTCGGCCAGACTGGCCCTGGGGATGCTGTCCAGTGCCTGTTGCAGCGGGCTGGCCAGATCTCCGGTCTGCCACAGCTCGTAACGGGCCATGCCTTCGGCGGTATTCATTGTGCGCACCAGGTGCCCGCCCCCGATTATTATCGAATCGCCTGCCACTGCCAGTCTGTCGCTTTCCGCCGGTAACAGCTGTCCGGCTGTGGTCTCACCCATCAGGCCGATGATCCGGGCTGCTGTTTCCACTTCCATGGAGGTGCCACGGAAAAGCATCAGATACTTGCGCAAATGCCGGACAGTATCGTCTGCCAGCTCAGCGGGCAGCTCCATCAGTACGTCGTCGCCATCCCTCACCAGTCTGGTCAGGCAGTAGGCCCGACCTTTCGGGGTGCAGGCTGCTGCTCTAGGAGAGTGGTCAGAGGTGACATCGTCAATCTGCTGGCTGAACTGGCCCTGCAGGAACTTGTCGGTTCCCGGACCGGCAATTCGTACTACGACGCGGTCAGTAACATCAACGCGGGCGGGAGAGGGTAGCGGATGGCTGGCAACCGGATTTTCGGTGTCTGACATGGAGCGCTCCGGAATCAGTGGGTTTCCTGGACATTCACTGGTTGTTGACCAGCATTCTGCGTGCCCCGGCAGGACTCCCCAGGCGAAGCCATACCCGTAATTGACGGAATGCTTCTGGTGAGGTGTTGCAGAGCCAGGGCGTGAATGCAACCAGAACAACAGGATGTGTCCCTGATATGGAGTCGATGCACTGCAGTTTCAAGATGGCGAACCGTGCGCCCAGCCGGCTTTCGTCACCGGGCAGCACTGCATATTCCGAACCGGAGGCAAGGCAAGCATAGAGTTGCTGGCCCTCAACCCGCAGACCGACCACTGCGTTTGCTCCGGACAATAAACCGTTGCGGCAATACTGAAAAACGCCGCCGGCAAGTGTTGGAGCAGCCAGCGCCAGCATGGCCAGGCCCTGGTTATTGGCCAGAAGCACCACCAGAGCTGTCAGCGCCAGCCAGGGCAGGGCACACAGACCTGCGACCGGGTGAGATGGCAGCAGTTGCAGGTCAATCCGGTTGGACACGTTTCAGAATAATGTCGACGATGCGTTGCAGATCGGGGTCCTCCGGGCGGCTACGCTGCATGAACCACTCGAACATGTCGGTGTCTTCGCAGGTGATCAGTTTGTGATAGCACGCCTGGTCTTCCGCGGGGAGGTCGCGGTAGGCTTCTTCCAGGAACGGGATCAGTAGTACATCCAGCTCAAGCATGCCGCGACGGCTGTGCCACCAAAGGCGGTTAAACTCGGTGTTATCAGACATGAATACTCTCAGTTGCCCAGTGGGATCGGTTCGACCTGCCCCGGTCACGGGGCGGGTCGTCTATAGGTTGTAGGGACCAGTACGGTATCTTTTGCTTCCTGGAGCAGTCCCGGAAAATCCAGCGTGTAATGCAGGCCGCGGCTCTCCCTGCGCTGCAGGGCGGAACAGATGATCAGGTCGGAAACGGTAACCAGGTTTCGCAGTTCCAGAAGGTCATTGGACACCCTGTAGTTACTGTAGAACTCGCCGATTTCACGCTCCAGCAAGTCTATACGGTGCTTGGCCCTTTGCAGGCGCTTGGTGGTCCGGACAATGCCTACATAGTCCCACATGAAATGCCGGAGCTCGTCCCAGTTGTGGGAGATTACCACGTCCTCATCGGAATCCCGCACCTGGCTTTCATCCCAGTCCGGAGCCTCCGGCGGTGGCGGGAGATCGGATTCCCGTCTTGCGATATCCGCAGCGGCGGCGCGGCCATAGACCAGGCATTCCAGAAGGGAGTTGCTGGCCATGCGGTTGGCCCCGTGCAGTCCGGTAAATGCTGCCTCACCAACCACATAGAGCTGATTGATATCCGTGCGGGCCCGCTCATCGCTGAGCACCCCGCCACAGGTATAGTGGGCGGCCGGCACCACCGGAATGGGTTCCCTGGTGATATCAATGCCAAAGGTCAGGCACTTTTCGTAAATGGTCGGAAAATGTTGTCTCACGAAGTCGGCGGGCTTGTGGCTGATATCTAGGTACAGGTGGTCGGCGCCAAGGCGTTTCATCTCATGGTCAATGGCACGGGCAACAATATCCCTGGGCGCCAGCTCACCGCGTTTGTCGAACCGATCCATGAAACGGGTTCCATCGGGGAGCAACAGCGTGCCGCCTTCGCCCCGCACCGCCTCGGTGATCAGAAAGGATTTTGCGTGGGGGTGGTACAGGCAGGTTGGATGGAACTGGTTAAATTCCATGTTGCCCACCCTGCAACCTGCCCGCCACGCCATGGCGATGCCGTCGCCTGATGCACCATCGGGATTGGTTGTGTAGCGATAGGCCTTGCTGGCGCCACCAGTGGCAATGACGGTGAAGCGGGCCCGGAACAATTCTACGTGGTTGTCTTCCAGGTTCAGTATGTAAGCGCCTACACAGGCATTGCCCGGTAGTGACAGCTTACGGTTGGTGATCAGGTCCACTGCCACCCTGCCTGACATGAGTGTGATGTTGGAGCGTGACTGGGCCTGCGACGACAAGGTTGTGGAAACCGCATGACCGGTGGCATCGGCAGCGTGGATTATGCGCCGGTGGCTGTGTCCGCCCTCCCGTGTCAGGTGGTAGTGTGTGTCATCTTCCCGGGTGAAAGTGACGCCGCTGTCAATCAGCCAGTCAATGCTTTCGCGGCCATGTTCAACGGTGAATCTGACGGCATCTTCGTGGCAGAGACCGCCTCCGGCGCTGAGGGTGTCACTGATATGGTTTTCGACAGAGTCGTTGTCGTCCAGAACCGCTGCGATACCACCCTGAGCCCAGAGTGTCGCGCCGCTACCGATGTCGGCCTTGCTGACGACGGCAACCCGCAGATGTTCAGGGAGATTGAGGGCAACGGTTAACCCGGCAGCGCCGCTGCCGATTATCAGTACATCGAATTCGTGGGATTGTGGCATCGGATCGTTATCACAGGCCATAATGTGGAGGTGTATTGAACTAAACTTTGTGCCTGCTGTCTATTTGGCCTGAGACGGGGTGCTCCCAGTCTCCCAGTGAGTCGGGGGCGCCATAGCTTAATCGGACGCCAGGCAGCAGAATGACTAAACCCAATTACAGCCAAGCTGACCAAGCGGTTGCTCACTATGGAAACGCCGACGCCCCGTCCATGACTGCGGATACAGAACGACACAAGGAAGAACATAGCGAAAGCCAGACAGACCTTCAGTTGGTAAGGAAGGTCCGTCATGGCGACCGGTCAGCCTTTGACCTCCTGGTGGTCAAGTACCAGTCACGGGTAGCGTCGATTATCAGTCGTTATGTTTACGACAGCCAGGAAGTGATGGACCTGACCCAGGAAACCTTCGTCAAGGCCTACCGGGCCATAGAGCGTTTCCGTGGTGACAGTGCCTTTTATACGTGGCTGTACCGCATTGCGGTTAATACCGCCAAGAATTTCCTTGAGTCCCGCGGCCGTCGTCCGCAGGGGAGTGCCGACTCCGGTGAAGCCGAAAACTTTGAAGATGGCTCAAGGCTGAGAGATAACGCGTCACCGGAGAAGCTGCTGCAACGGGATCAGCTTCAGGATGCGCTCAGGGTGGCCATAGCCAACCTGCCGGAAGAACTGAGGTCAGCGTTCCTGCTCAGAGAATATGATGGGCTGAGCTATGAAGACATTGCCGGTATCCTGGAGTGCCCGATTGGTACTGTAAGGTCGCGGATTTTCAGGGCAAGGGATGCAGTTGATCGCCACCTTGGCCCCTTGTTAAACGATTCCCGGACATGATGAGGTTGCATCCTATGGATGATCGTCTCAAAGAAACCCTGTCAGCAATGATGGATGACGAAGCGGACGAACTGTCTGTCCGTCGTTTATTGTCGCATGCCCGTCAGGATGACATTCGTTCCCAGTGGCAGCGTTGGCAGCAGGTGCGTGATCTGATGCATCAGGGCAACCTGGCCGAGGATCGAATCGACGTCAGTGCCAGTGTCAGGGCGGCACTGGATGGGTCGACGCAGAGGCCATCCGGTACGGCGATGCTGCAACAGGCTGGCAGAGAGAGGAACTGGCACTGGCCAGCGGTCGCCATGGTAACCCTGGCATTGGTGGTGGGGTTTGGTGCTGGCGCAGGCTGGGAATCAGTGGACAGTTCGGTCGATATTGTGACTGCCGGTATTCCCGCCGAGCAGTCGGACGGCCGCGAATCCGACACTGGGGGTGAGCCGGTGCAGGAAGTTGCCCTACAGGGGCTTGATGACGAGCAATGGGAGCATCTCAGTCGCTACCTTCTTGAGCACGCCCAACACAATAGCGTCGGTGCGGGCCGCGGCTCCGTTGGTTACGCCCGGCTGGTGAGTGCCTCCGGGCCTGGCTACTAGGTCAACGATTTCACCCTCAATACTGGTCGGAGTTGAATGCTCGATGCGTAAATCGGTAACCGCAGTCCGGACCCGGCGTCTGAAACCTGGCAGGTGTTTGCTTACCCTGTTCATGGTTCTGGCTGTTTTGCTGACCGGGCAGGCCGTTGCTGAATCCGGGGGGAGTGGTTCCACAGCATCGGTGGACGATGCCGGCAGCAAGGACGCCGAGTATTGGCTGAGCCGGCTCGGCCCGGCTCTGAACATGACTTCCTACCGTGGCGTCTTTGTCTACGCAAGGGGGGACCAGGTCAGTTCCATGCAGATTGCACACCGTTACCAGGATGGCATCGTTGAAGAGCGTCTGGTCCCCCAGGATGGTGCCAGCGGGGAGATTGTCCGCAAGGGGATGCGTGTGGTCTGTGTGTTACCGGACCATGGGCGTATCCAGCTGGACCAGGTGATCCCCTCTGGTCCTTTTGCGGAAGCATTTTCCAGCCAGTTGATGCCAGTCAGTCGCTGGTATCAGCCGGAGCTGGCTGGTGATGACAGAATTGCCGGTTACGACGTGGTGAGGCTTGCCCTGAAGGCCAAGGATGACCTGCGTTACAGTCATCAGTTGTGGCTGGAAAAGTCCACCGGTCTGCTGGTGAAGAGTCATGTGCGTTCCGCTGAGGGCAGCGTCCTTGAGCACTTTCAGTTCACCAGTCTCGAAATTACCGACAGCCTCGCTGACAGCGAATTTGTTATCCGCACTGAAGGAGAGGAGATTGCGAGGGAGCTGGAGGCCAAAGAGTCGTCTTCCCCGATGCCACGAATGGACGGTTGGACGCTGGAATGGCGACCCGATGGCTTCATTCCCGCGGCAGCGCCACGCTCAGGCAAGGGGCAGGCTGTAGCTTTCTCGGATGGGCTGGCGGCATTTTCGGTGTTTGTCGAGCCGGCCCGCGAGATCGTAATGCCCACAGGGGCGTCACGTATCGGTGCTACAACGGTGTATATGAAACAGCTTGAGGTTGATGACGTGGACTTTTTCGTAACAGTCGTTGGCGAGATCCCTCCCCGTACCGCACGCAAGGTGGCAGACTCCGTGAAAGTGGATGATACCCTGGCGTTCGGAGTAATCCGGCAATGATTACTGAAACCGGCAAGGTGGTTGCGGTCAGTGGCGACAAGGTATGGGTCCAGACGATTCGCGCCAGTGCCTGCAGCAGCTGTTCGGCCCGGCATGGCTGTGGTCAGCGGGCGCTGGCCAGTGTGTCAGCGGGTCGCGCCAATCAGGTGCTTGTCGCCAACACGCTTGGCGCCCGGGTTGGTGATGAGGTGACCGTTGCCATTGACGAATCCGCCTTGCTCGGGGCATCCCTGCTCGTTTACGCCTTGCCGCTTTTATTGATGGTTGCCGGGGCTGTATTGGGACATCATCTATCGGCGGGTCACGAGGGTGCGGCCATGTTGGGGGCAGCAGCGGGACTGGCGGTCGGGTTCCTTGCCGCCCGCAGAGGGCAGTCGCGCTCTGCCGGAACCTGGGAGCCGCGGCTGGTTAACGTCAGACAACTGCCAGTTGAGCTAGTGTAATGGTCAATGCCTGTTCTGTTGAAATTCCCGGCTTTGGCCGCATCATAATTAGAAATATCCGCTAATCAGGGGGTTCTTGATGCTCGAAGTGACAGACAACCATGATATCCAGTCCCGGCCCGGGAGCCGTGGTTTTGTAGCGTTTACCTTGTATCTGCTGTGCCTGCTGGTTCCGATGGCCCTGGCGCAGTCAGCAACTGCGCGCAGTCTGCCCGATTTTACGGAACTGGTTGAGGAGAACTCGAGCGCCGTGGTGAATATCAGCACCACGACGGAACCAAAGGCCGGGCGTAGCCGCTCCCATGGTCTTCCTTTCAATGATCGCCAGTTCGAGCAGTTGCCGGAATTCTTTCAGGACTTCTTCCGTGGCCCACAATCTCCCCATGGCGGAGGTCCGGGAGGCTCTGTCCCAAGGCAGTCCATGGGGTCAGGGTTTATTGTCTCCAGCGACGGCTACGTTCTGACCAATAATCATGTGGTGGAGGGCGCCGACGAGATTATTGTTCGCCTGAATGATCGTCGCGAGTTGCCTGCCAGACTGGTGGGCACAGATCCGCGTTCGGATATGGCGGTTCTTAAAATTGAGGATGGTAATGACCTGCCGGTGGTCAGTATCGGCCGCTCCAGTGATCTGAAAGTGGGCGAATGGGTTCTGGCCATCGGATCGCCATTTGGTTTTGACTACACGGTAACAGCTGGAATTGTCAGCGCCCTTGGCCGTTCGTTACCGTCAGAGAACTACGTACCGTTCATTCAGACTGATGTGGCTATTAACCCGGGCAACTCGGGAGGGCCTCTGTTCAATCTGGATGGAAACGTCATCGGTATCAATTCACAGATTTACACCCGCTCCGGTGGTTTTATGGGGGTGTCATTTGCCATTCCCATTGATGATGCCATGAATGTATTCCGGCAGATCCGGGACAAGGGCTCGGTTTCCAGAGGATGGCTTGGCGTTCTTATCCAGGAGGTGAACCGGGACCTGGCGCAGTCTTTCGGCCTGAAGCGCCCACGTGGTGCTCTCGTCGCGGAGGTTATGGCCGGTTCGCCAGCCGAGAAGGCGGGTTTGAAAGCCGGTGATATTGTACTCGAATACGAAGGCGAAGAAGTGGTCCTGTCTTCTGACCTGCCTCCCATGGTGGGTCGCACACCCGTGGGTGAAACGGCGTCCATGGAGGTGATGCGTGAAGGCCGGCAGATAACTCTGGATGTCGAAATCGGTAAGCTCCCTGAGGAAGGTGAAGCGCGTGCATCCGCGCCGGCTTCCAGTAGTCCTGGTCTCTCCTCCGCACCATTGGGCATGAGCGTTGAACCCCTGTCCGACGAGATCAGGGACTCTCTGGGGGTCTCCGATGGTGTGGTGGTATCCGATATCGCTCAGGGGCCTGCGCTGACGGCTGGCATTCGCCCCGGGGATGTGATTACCGAGCTCAACCGTCGCCCCATTGGCTCCGTCAAGGACTTCCGCGAGGCAGTGGCATCGTTACCGGAGGACAGTGCAGTATCAGTGCGCGTTGTGCGCCAGGGACGGGCCATCTATCTGGTCATGAAGCCCTAACGGGTTCGCGGCGAACTATGCTGGTGTTCACTGAATAAAGCCCTGCTGGCTGTTGGTTAAACGACAGCCAGCGGGGCTTTTGTTATACTGCCGACAATAAAAGATACCTGGCCACGGATCGGACCTGCCATAACATGATGAACAGAAAGGAACTTCCCCTCCGGAAACTGCTCCAGCCGCGCTATTCTTGGATGGCATGGTTGCTGTTGGCTGCATCACTTGCTGTCATGGTCCTGCTTTGGCAAGTTTCCATCCGGCTGGTCGAAGACCGTACCGAAGCCCGTTTCAAGACCCAGTCCCTCCAGCTTAAAACCGCCATTGAAGAGCGTTTGCTGAACTACGAGCAGGTGTTGGCCGGCAGTGCTGGTCTGTTTGCTGTTGCTGGTGACGTCAGCAGGGAAGACTGGCGTGAATACGTGGATAAGGTCGATATCAACCGTTATTACCCGGGTATCCAGGGAATCGGTTACGTCCAGAAGATTGGTGTTCGCCAGATGGCGGATCATATCGCCTCTGTTCGGCGTGATGGCGTTCTCAACTATCTGGTTACACCCCTGGGCGCTGGCCCGGATTACTACCCGATGGTGTATCTGGAACCGGGCACCGAACGCAACCGCAAGGCGCTGGGGTACGACGCCTTCAGCGACCCGGTGCATCGTCGCGCCATGGTACGTGCCAGGGATCATGCCGAGCCCAAGGTGACCGGAAAGGTAGTGCTGGTGCAGGAGGAGGTGGCTGAAGATCAGGCGGGATTCCTGATGTACTACCCGGTCTATCAGGGTGGTGAGGTGCCCGAAAGTCGTGTAGAGCGTCAGATGATGCTGGCGGGTTACGTTTTCAGTGCATTCAGGATGAACCATCTGCTGGACGGTATTGTCGGTCTCATTGCGCCTTTTCTCGACGTGAGGATCTACGATAGCGGTGAGATTTCCCGGGATGCACTGATGTATGGCTCCAATCTTGGCTCTCTGGATGACGAGTTCAGTTTTGAAAAGAGTCAGACGATCACCCATGGTGGCCGGGATTGGCTGCTGCAGACCCGGTCTACACCGGCCTTTGATTATCTCGCATCTGATCCGCGTCCCTCTATTGTCCTGAGTTCCGGAATCCTCATCAGCCTGCTGATGTTCCTGTTCGTCCTTACCATGATTCGTTCCCGCATCATGGCGCAGATCAGCGCTGGCCGTTACCGTGCCATTACTGAAGGGGCTGCCAATGTGACGCTGGTGTTGGAGCGCAACAGAAAAACCCGATACGCAAGCCCATCGAGTCGCGATATTCTTGGTTTTGATCCCGACCGGGCCTCCAGCCTGGAACTTGAATCCCTGGTTCACACGGAAGACTGGCCACAACTGAAGGCCGGGTTTGACGAGGCGGTCAAATCACCCGGGCAGCAGATGCCGGTGATCCGTGCACGTATACGGGATTCGGAAGGACAATGGCGCGACATGGAAGGCACCTTTACCGCCATGCTCAACGTGCCCGGAGTTGATGGCGTTGTGCTCTCCCTGCGAGACCTGACTCAGCTCAAGGCGGCCCAGTCAGAGCTGCACCGACTGGCGTTCTACGATCCGCTGACCGGGCTGGCCAACCGCCAGTTATTCAAGGACCGCCTGAGCCACGTGGTACGCAGAAGCCGTCGCAGTCAGGAGCCAGCGGCACTGATGTTCCTGGACCTTGATGGCTTCAAGCGAATCAATGATACCCTTGGCCACGACTGTGGTGATGAGTTGCTCAAGCAGGTATCCCAGTGGCTTACTGGTTGCGTCAGGGAGGATGATTCGGTTGCCAGGCTGGGTGGTGACGAGTTTGTTGTATTGTTGTCGCGTATCAGTGGCCCTGACGCCGCTGGCAAGGTTGCTGAAACCATACTCAGACGACTCTGCCAGCGCGTTCGTCTGAACGATCATGAGGTTGGTATCACTGTCAGTATCGGTATCACCATGATTCCCCACGACAGTGAGGACCCCGGCACCCTGATGAAATATGCGGACCTGGCAATGTATCGGGCCAAAGAACTGGGCCGGAACATGTATCAGTTCTTTACGCCGGCCATGAACATCAAGGCAGCCCGGCGCCTGTTGCAGCAGGAAGAGCTGGCCACTGCACTGGATGGCGACCGCTTTGTCCTGCACTACCAGCCCAAGATCGATCTTGAAAGCGAGCGGGTGATTGGTGTGGAGGCCTTCCTGCGTTGGCACCATCCGGAAAAAGGTCTTGTCAGCGCCCAGCAGTTCATATCCCTGGCGGAGGAAACCGGCCTGATAGTCAGGTTGGGTGAGATGGCGCTGCGCCAGGCCTGCATTCAGGTTCAGGCCCTTGAGCGTGCGGGATTCGAGTCGCTGAAAATGGCGGTTAACCTGTCGGTACGCCAGCTGACGGACTCCGGCTTCCTGGACATGATGCGTCAGGTAATTACCGAAACCGGGGTGTCGCCGGAGCGTCTGGAGCTGGAAATGCCGGCGGAGCTGCTGAACGAAGATCCGCGAATGCTGAGGGAGCTTCTGGTATCGCTCCATGACATGGGCGTTTGTCTGATCCTGGACGATTTTGGAACCGGTTCCTGCTCGCTCGTTGCCCTGCAGCAGTTACCACTGGATGTGATCAAGATTGATCACCGTTTCATTCGCGACATCCCATACAACGTCAGTGCAACGGATGTGGCTTCAGCTGTCATTGCGCTGGCCAGGAAATTACATCTCACAGTTGTCGCCGAAGGGGTGGAAACTCCCCAGCAGCTGAATTTCCTCAAAAGTGCCGGCTGTGCCCAGTGTCAGGGCAATCTGTTCAGCTATCCGCTGGATGAGGATGCCCTCATCGGCTTCCTGATTCGTCAATATGAGAGGCCACTAACTTCCTGATCATGGCAATGACAGCCGGTAACCGGTAAAATCACGCCGTCGCCGGACTCCGGCACGGCCCTTCCGGGCTCAATCCTTCGTATTTTTATGAGTATTCATTGTCTGTGACTGAACTGAGCCGAATCCGAAACTTTTCGATCATCGCCCACATCGACCACGGTAAATCCACTCTGGCGGACCGCTTTATCCAGATCTGCGGCGGCCTCACTGAACGTGAAATGGCCGAGCAGGTGCTTGATTCCATGGATCTTGAGCGCGAACGCGGTATCACCATCAAGGCCCAGAGCGTGACACTGAACTACAAGGCCCGGGACGGTAAAGAATACAAACTGAACTTTATCGACACACCAGGCCATGTGGACTTTTCCTACGAAGTCTCGCGCTCTCTCTACGCCTGCGAAGGTGCTCTCCTGGTAGTGGACGCAGGCCAGGGTGTTGAGGCCCAGTCGGTGGCGAATTGTTATACCGCCATTGAGCAGGGTCTGGAAGTGGTGCCGGTGTTGAACAAGATGGACCTGCCGCAGGCTGAGCCCGAGCGTGTCGCCCAGGAAATCGAGGATATTATTGGCATTGCCGCCACCGAGGCGGTCCGCTGCAGTGCCAAGAGCGGCATTGGTGTGGAAGATGTTCTGGAAGACCTGATTGCCAAGATTCCACCACCCAAGGGTGACCGCAGTGCACCCCTGCAGGCGCTGATCATTGACTCCTGGTTCGATAACTATCTGGGCGTCGTGTCCCTGGTGCGGGTGACCGAGGGCACGCTGAAAAAGGGCGACCGGATTGTCATCAAGTCCACTGGCAAGGCCTGGAACGCCGATAAAGTCGGTATTTTTAACCCCAAGCCGAAGGATACGGATATTCTGGAAGCCGGTGATGTTGGTTTCGTCGTGGCCGGTATCAAAGACATCCATGGTGCGCCAGTGGGCGATACCATCGTGCAGCAAAAAGGATCCGACGATATCCCCATGCTGCCGGGCTTCAAGAAAGTAAAACCACAAGTTTATGCCGGGTTGTTCCCGGTCAGCGCGGACGACTACAACGATTTTCGCGACGCGCTGGAAAAACTCACGCTGAACGACGCTTCACTGTTTTTCGAGCCGGAAAGCTCCGATGCGCTTGGTTTTGGCTTCCGTTGTGGCTTTCTGGGCATGCTCCACATGGAGATTGTCCAGGAACGTCTGGAACGTGAATACGATATTGACCTGATCACCACAGCGCCTACGGTAATCTATGAAGTCGTTACCAAACAGGGTGAGACCCTGTCGGTAGACAACCCCTCCAGCCTGCCGGATATTGGTTCCATTGAGGAAATGCGCGAGCCAATCGTTGAAGCCAACATTCTGGTGCCTCAGGAACACCTGGGTAACGTCATCAAACTGTGCGAGGAAAGGCGCGGCATCCAGAAAAACATGCACTTCATGTCAACCCAGGTTCAGGTGACCTACGAGTTGCCGATGGCAGAAGTGGTACTGGACTTTTTTGACCGCATCAAATCTGCCAGCCGCGGCTTTGCCTCACTCGATTACCATTTCGTGCGTTTCCAGACCGCGAACCTGGTAAGGCTGGACGTGCTGATCAACGCAGAGCGAGTGGATGCTCTGGCACTGATTGTGCACAAGGACCAGGCACACTATAAGGGCCGTGCGCTGGTTGAGAAAATGAAAGAACTGATTCCGCGCCAGATGTTCGATATCGCCATTCAGGCGGCGATCGGAAATCAGGTTGTATCGCGGGTGACCGTCAAGGCGCTTCGCAAGAACGTCACCGCCAAGTGTTACGGTGGCGACGTCAGCCGGAAGAAGAAACTGCTGCAGAAGCAGAAAGAAGGCAAGAAGCGCATGAAACAACTGGGCAATGTCGAGGTGCCTCAGGAAGCATTCCTTGCCGTATTGAAAGTGGATAACTAAAAGGCACCTGAATGGATATTGATTTTCCCCTGGTTCTCGTAGTTCTGACATTTGTAACAGGGCTGATCTGGCTGTTGGACCGGCTCGTTCTGCGCAAGCGCAGGCTTACCGCGGCAGGGTTGAAGCCAGGGGAGTATGAGGCGGATAAAGAACCCAAGGAGCCCTACCTTGTCGATCTGAGCCGTTCTTTCTTCCCGGTCCTGGCAGTGGTGCTGGTGTTGCGCTCATTTCTGGTGGAGCCTTTTCAGATTCCTTCTGGATCCATGTTGCCAACCCTGGAAGTAGGGGACTTTATCCTCGTCAACAAGTATGCCTATGGCCTGAGGCTGCCCGTTGCGGGCACAAAAATTTTGGAAGTGGATGACCCGGAGCGTGGCGATGTTATCGTATTCCGTTATCCGGAAGATGGCAGCACCAATTACATCAAGCGGGTTGTGGGTCTGCCCGGGGATCATATCCGTTATCAGGACCGTGAGCTGTTCATCAATGGTGAGAAGGTTGAGTCTCGTTTTGTCGCAAGGCTGCCGCCGGTAGAGCTGCGGCGTGAAACACTTGGTGATCACCAATACAATGTCTTTCTGACCCTTGGCCGCACGGGCCACTCCGGTGACGGGCAATGGCTGGTTCCCGAGGGTGAGTACTTCGTGATGGGTGACAACCGCGATAACAGCAACGACAGTCGCTACTGGGGCACTGTTCCGGATGAGATGGTGGTGGGTAAGGCGTTTGCAATCTGGATGCACTGGGAATCACTGACCAGCCTGCCATCCTTTGATCGTGTTGGCGGTATAGAATAAGTGCGTTGTAATTCAGGGGTATCTTTATAATGAAGAAAAACAGTCTTTCATCCATGCGCAGGCAGGCGGGCGCATCGGCACTGGTGATCATGATCATGGTGCTCTTCTTCGGTGGTCTGCTGACGCTTGTGATCAAGTTGGGGCCGGCTTATCTGGACGACATCACTATTCAGGAAGCACTGGAAAGCCTTGAGGGAACCGAAGATCTTTCCAGCATGGGACCTGCACAGGTAAGAAGCCTTATCAACAAGCGACTGAGCGTCAACAATGTGAGAGGGTTTGACGCCAAGAACATCACCGTTGAGAAGAACGGCGAGTTTGTGGTGATCAATGTGGATTATGAAGTCCGCAATAACCTCTTCCGTAACGTGGATACGGTTATCCACTTCCAACACGAGTACGAGATGAAGGGCAAGTGAGTTCGCAACCGGATCTGGAACAGCTGCAGCGGCGTATCGGGTATCAGTTCAAAACCCCGGAGCGTCTGCTGCTGGCGCTTACCCATCGCAGTTTTGGCAACCAGAACAATGAGCGCCTGGAATTTCTGGGTGACTCCATTGTCAATATGGTTATTGCCGAATATCTGTACCAGCACTTTGAAAAAGCCAGGGAAGGACAACTGAGTCGTCTGCGTGCCCGCATGGTAAAGGGAGTCACGCTGGCGGAAATTGGTCGAGAATTCGAACTGGGTAAATACCTTCGTCTGGGCTCCGGCGAGTTAAAAAGCGGTGGATTCCGTCGTGAATCGATTCTCGCGGACGCCGTTGAATCCATTATCGGTGCGATTTACCTGGACAGTGATTTTCATACCTGCCGGGAGCAGGTTTTGCGCTGGTTCGAGGTGCGCCTGAAGCAGTTGGATCTTCAGGATACCCAGAAGGATCCGAAAACCCGACTGCAGGAATATTTACAGTCGCGGCAGTTTCCTTTGCCGCTTTACGACGTGATTTCGGTGGACGGTGAAGCTCACGCCCAGACGTTCCATGTTTCCTGCGCTCTGCCGTCACTGGACCGGAAAACTACAGGTACCGGTAACAGCCGACGGATTGCCGAGCAGCAGGCCGCCCGCAATGCCCTCAAGGAATTGGGCGTGGAGAATGATTGATGAATGATGTTACCCGTCCGGAAAACCCGGATAGCCGTTGTGGATTCGTGGCGATTGTTGGCCGTCCGAACGTGGGCAAGTCCACGCTGCTGAACCATATCCTTGGTCAGAAGCTGAGTATTACCTCCCGAAAGCCACAGACCACGCGCCACCAGGTCCTGGGCATCAAGACCGAGGGGCCGGTGCAGGCCATCTATGTGGACACCCCGGGTATGCACGAGGAAGAGCCACGCGCCATCAACCGTTACATGAACAAGGCGGCCACATCGGCGTTGAAGGACGTGGATGTAGCGGTGTTCGTGGTTGACCAGATGGCCTGGACCACCGCAGACGAAATGGTGCTGGAAAAACTGAGCAGCCTGAAGTGCCCGGTGATTCTTGCAGTGAATAAGGTGGACAGAATAGAGAACCGCGAGGCCCTTTTGCCACACCTGGACATGCTGTCGCGGAAGCGGGAATTTGCTGAAATCATTCCGTTATCGGCCCTGAAGGGCATGAACCTGGCGCCTTTGGAAGAAGCGGTAGGGCGTTTCCTGCCACAAAGCGTTCACTTCTATCCGGACGACCAGGTTACGGATCGCAGTGAGCGCTTTATGGCGTCCGAAATGGTGCGGGAGAAAATCACCCGTCAGTTGGGTGCTGAGCTGCCGTACTCAGTGGCAGTTGAAATCGAGGAGTTCCGCAAGGACGGCAAGACCCTGCACATCTCCGCGTTGATTCTGGTGGAGCGTGAAGGTCAGAAGAAGATCATGATCGGCGACAAAGGCGAGCGGTTGCGCCGCATCGGCCAGGAAGCCCGGGCAGATATGGAGCGCCTGTTTGACAGCAAGGTAATGCTGAGGCTCTGGGTCAAGGTCAAGCGGGGCTGGGCAGACAGTGAACGGGCCCTGAAAAGTCTTGGAATGAACGACTTCTGAGGCGTCTATGACGGGGCCAATGCAGCAGGAGCCCGCTTACGTCCTTCACCGCCGGGCATGGCGGGAAACCAGCCTGATGGTGGATATCTTCTCCCTGAATGCGGGCCGCATTACCGCCATTGCCCGTGGTGGCAATAGCGCAAAAAGTCCGCTGAAGGCACAGTTGCAGCCGTTCCAGCCGTTACTGGTGGACTGGGCCGGCCGTAGTGACCTGAAAACCCTCACTCAGGTGGAAGTCCGTGGCGGGCCCGTGCTCAAGCCGGCTCTTTCTCTCTACAGCGGGCTCTACGTAAACGAACTTTTGCAGCGACTGTTACCTCCAGCTGATCCTCATGCCCGCCTGTTTGCCTCCTATATCGACGTAATTTCCGAGTTGTCGGATGCGGGTGACGTGGAACCCGTTCTCCGACGGTTCGAGCAATCCCTTGCGGCAGAACTGGGATATGACTTCGCATGGGACCTGGCCACCGATACCGGGCTGGCGGTCGAGGCCGGTGAGTATTATTGCTATGATCCGGAACAGGGGGTTCTGGCTATGCCTTCGGCGGGTGTCAGGCTTCAGAACCTTTCCGGTGCCACGTTACTGGCTCTTGCGTCCGGAGATCTGGAGTCAACAGAATGCCGCCGTGTCGCCAAGCGGGTAACCCGTGTACTGGTCGACTATCTTCTGCAGGGCCGCCCCCTCAATAGCCGAAGCCTGTTCAGTCATCATCGAGGAGATCGTAATGAACCCTAGCGCAACGAATCCCAGAGTGCTGCTGGGTGTCAACATTGACCATGTCGCAACACTGCGCCAGGCCAGAGGCACTCGCTATCCGGATCCGGTGCAGGCGGCCATCCTGGCAGAGGAGGCCGGTGCCGATGGTATTACCATCCACCCCAGGGAGGATCGCCGACACATCCAGGATCGGGATGTGCTTATGCTCAGGGAAATCCTGACCACCAAGATGAACCTGGAAATGGCTGTTACTGACGCCATGCTGGCATTTGCAGAGCAGGTGCGCCCGGAATGCGTATGCCTGGTGCCTGAAAAACGCGAGGAGCTGACCACCGAAGGCGGGCTTGATGTGGAAGGGCAGGAAGCACGCGTTGCCAAGGCGTGTGAGCGGTTGGCAAGGATAGGAACTGAAGTATCCCTGTTTATCGACCCGGATATCGCGCAGATTGACGCAGCCATCCGGTGCGGAGCACCGGTGGTAGAGCTCCACACAGGCGAATATGCCGAAGCGGATACGCCAGAGGCAGCAGACGCCGCGTTTGCCACGCTATTAACTGCTGTCGAGCATGCCCGGAAAAAGGGCCTGATCGTGAATGCAGGCCACGGCCTTCACTATCACAACACCGAACGGGTAGCGGCGATTGCTGGTATCAACGAGCTCAACATTGGCCATGCCATTATTGCACGGGCGGTCTTTACCGGCCTGAAAGAGGCTGTCAGGGACATGAAAGCCATTCTGGCCAACGCCCGGTCCTGATCGGAGTCCGCCAAACTCAATCAACCGCTGCCTGCTGATTCTGCTGCCTGAACAGCTGTTGCCAATCCGTCTGTTCGCTCCATGCTTGCAGGCGCTCCATGGCTATGAGCAGCTGGTCTTTCTGGTATTCGGTATCCGGGGCGGCGCATTTCAGCGCCGTTTCCAACTGGTTGGCGACACTTCTCAATTCCGGTACACCGCAATATCGGGTCGCACCATGCAGTTTGTGTACGCACTCAAGCAATGCCTCCCGGTCTCCGCTTTCCCAGTGCTTCTGCACGCGGTTCAGGTCGGTGTGGATCTGTTCGATCAGCATACTGAACAATTCTTCCGCCAGGTCCGCCTTGCCGGCCGCTAACTGGATGCTTTCTGCGACACTGACGCAATCCGGCTGTTTCTTACGGGTGGATGGCCGCAGGGCCTGGCGGGTATCGCGAACCTCGGGCACCGGCAGGCGACCGCCGTCAACTCCGGCATCACAGTTGAAACCGGTGTAGTCGTAGATGATACTTCTCAACTGGTTGTTGCTGATGGGCTTGGCAAGGTAGCCGTCGAAGCCCTGGCGCAGCAGCCGGTCCTGTTCTTCGGAAAGCGCATGGGCGGTGAGCGCAATGACCGGTGTATGGTGGCCGTTTCCGTCCAGACCTCTCAGCCGTTCAGTGGTTTCCACGCCATCCATGCCCGGCATCTGTAAGTCCATGAACACCAGATCAAAAGGTTTCTGCCGGGCTTTGCTGAGAGCCTCAAAGCCGCTGCTGGCACCTTCGGCATCAATGCGGCAATCATTCAACAAGGTCAGGACCAGTTTCAGGTTGGCGTCATTGTCGTCTACAGCCAGCACCCGGGGCGCCCGGCCAGAGTACTGAGCCTTACTCTGTTCGGTCGACAGTTCCGGAAGGTGTTGTTGCTGGCTGCTTATGCCGTGTACCAGTAACAGCAGTTCTTCATAGAGAGAATCACGGCAGACCGGCTTGGTGAGGTGGCCGCTGGCCAAACCTGAGAGCGGTGTGTCGTGTGTTTCCAGCGTTGGGGTCAGCAGTAATGTACGGCAATCCCGATCGAGCTCCAGTGTTCTGACCAGCGAGCAGTACTGGCTTGAATTCAGTAGATGACGGCTGATCCCTAGAATGGCAACGGCGTAGCCGGACTGCTGGCTCTGGGCTTCCTCGACCTGCTCCTGCATGGCGCCCGGCGCCGCAACCCGGTCCACCGTCATGCCCCACTCCCGTAGCATGTGCTCTACCGCAAGACCGGTGGTCTTCTGTTGCTCCAGGTAGATAACCCGCTCTCCGCGCAGAGCATCCTTCGGTGAGTTGGCCTCCCCTGTCGAGGATAGTTCCGAGGTGAGGGTAAACCAGAATGTGGAACCCTTTCCCAGCTCGCTTTCCAGGCCGATCTTGCCGCCCATTTCCTCAACCAGACGTTTGGAAATGGCGAGGCCAAGCCCGGTGCCACCGTATTGGCGGGCAGTGGAAGCATCGGCCTGGCTGAAGGCATTGAACAGGGATTGTTGCTGCGCCCTGGAAAGCCCGACGCCGGAGTCGGTGATGCTCAACCGGAGCGTGATCCGGTTGCTCTCCTTGTCTTCCTCTTCAAGGCTGGCGCGCAAAACCACCTCGCCGGTCTGGGTGAACTTTATCGCGTTGTTCACCAGGTTGGTGATTACCTGTTTTACCCTGAGTGGATCCCCCATGATGTTGTCCGGCACGTCGTTGTATACCAGCGGAACCAGGTCGAGGTTTTTGCTATGGGCCGCCGGCGCCAGCATAACCATAACTTCCTCGACAATGTCCCGGAGCTGGAACGGGATACGGTCCAGAATCAGTTTGCCCGCCTCGATTTTGGAGAAATCAAGAATGTCGTTGATGATGGTCAGCAATATTTCCGATGACTTGCGGATGGTACTCAGGTGGTCCCGCTGCTGACGGGGCAGAGGACTTTTCAGCAGAAGTTCGGTAAACCCGATAATACCGTTCAGTGGAGTGCGGATTTCATGGGACATGTTGGCCAGGAATTCAGACTTGATGCGGCTGGCTTCCAGTGCTTCCTTGCGGGCGAGATCCAGTTCAATATTCTGGATCTCGATGGTTTCCAGTGTTTCCCGCAGGTCTTCCGTTGCCTGGTCAATGTTCTGCTGCATCTCGGCCTGGGCCTTGCTCAGTTCGCCGGCCATGGCGTTGAGTCCGGACTCCAGCTGCTCGAACTCCGGGCCGGCGCCGGTGTAGACTCGGGTGTCGAGCTTTCCTTCCTTAAGCCTGGCTACCGCCTCGTTGAGTTCGAACACAGGGTCGGTAAAGGCACGGCTCAGGCGCATGGCAATAGCCAGGCTCAGGATAACCCCGCCCAGCACCAGCAGCAGTGAAATCAACAGCGCCTTATAGGTTTCCTTCTCAGTGCGAACATGGGACATTTCCACGGTGACCCAGCCGATTGGCTCCTTGCCGTTGGCGACACCCTGGCGGGCGTCCGGATCCAGCATGTTTTCAATCATCAGGTCCTGCAGGTAAACCGGAGTGACAAACACGGTGCTGTCCGGCCGACTGATCCGTTTTGCTTCCTCCCCGTTCAGGGCTTGTGTTTCGACGTCATCCGAGCTGCCGGGACCGGTGTGGAGAAGCCGATTGTGCTCACTGTCAAAGAAGGTAATGGAGCGCACGTCCTGCTCTTCCAGTAGCGCATTGGAAAGGCTGCTCAGCAGGCTTCGGTTGGCAGTGAACAGGCCATATTCCGACCCGGCGGAAAGCTGGCGGGAGAGGGACTCCCCTCGGTCCTGTAGCAGGTTCTCAATATTGTTGACCCAGCTGTAGGTAAAGAAAAGCCCCAGCATCAGTGTGGTCAGAAGGGTGGGGACGAGTGTCACCACAAGTACTTTTTTGCGTATGCCCCAGCGCCGCATAGTGAGTTCCCGATTGACTTCGCCGACCGAATTCCCGGCATTCTTCCCTGTCAGAATAGATGATTCCACGTCTTCTGGCCGTGATGGCACTCCCGGATATAGCCCCAAGTCATGGATATAGCAAGAAGCTGTATTGGGAGACAGCGTATATTCCGCGTATCATGCGAATCCGGAGTGTACCACAGGCTTGTGTTGTCGGCGCCAATGGCTGGCAACGGGTCCCGGAAGAATTGAAGAAGGTTACATACATGCATTTCCCGACCATAGAAGATTATGTAGGGCACACACCCCTCGTCCGTCTGCAGCGGCTTCCGGGTGAGACCAGCAACGTTATCCTGGCCAAGCTGGAAGGCAACAATCCGGCGGGCTCTGTGAAGGACCGTCCGGCTATCAGCATGATCCAGGAAGCGGAGCGCCGGGGCGAGATCAAGCCGGGAGACACCCTGATTGAAGCAACCAGTGGCAATACCGGTATAGCCCTGGCCATGGCGGCTGCCATCAAGGGCTATCGTATGATTCTGATCATGCCTGAAAATGCGAGCGAAGAGCGTCGGGCGTCCATGCGGGCCTACGGTGCCGAGATCCTCAGTGTCAGTAAAGAAGGTGGGATGGAATCCGCTCGTGATCTGGCGCAGCAGATGGAGGCGCAAGGCAGGGGCAAGGTGCTGGACCAGTTTGCCAACCCGGACAATCCGTTGGCGCATTACCGCACGACAGGCCCCGAAATCTGGGAACAGACCCGGGGCAGGATTACGCACTTTGTCAGCTCCATGGGCACCACCGGCACCATTATGGGGGTCTCCAGATACTTGAAGGAACGCAATCCGCGGGTTCAGATCGTGGGTTTGCAGCCAAAGGAGGGGGCATCCATACCCGGTATTCGTCGCTGGCCAGAGCCCTACCTGCCGAAGATCTACGATGCCTCCCGCGTCGATACCGTACTGGATATCGGTCAACAGGAAGCCGAGGACACCATGCGCGCACTGGCCAGCGAAGAGGGGATCTTCTGCGGTGTTTCCTCTGGTGGCTCCATTGCTGCAGCACTGAAACTGTCTGCGCAGGTTGAAAACGCGGTGATCGTGGCCATTATCTGTGACCGGGGTGACCGCTACCTGTCCACCGGTGTTTTCCCCGGCGCCTGAATTTATCAAGACCAGACCTCAGCAAGAGATGTCCTATGAGCAGAAGACGCAGGAAAGCCCTGCCAACCGAACCGGTGCGTTGTGTGATTGAAAACCTGAGTCACGACGGCCGGGGGATAGCCCGCGATAATGGCAAGGCCCAGTTCGTGGATGGCGCTCTGCCCGGCGAAACCGTGATGGCCAGATTCATCAGTTCGCGCAGCAAGTTTGATGAGTTGCGGGCTGTGGAAGTGCTCGAAGCTGACGCCGCCCGTATCACGCCGCCCTGTGATTTTGCCGATCTCTGCGGCGGGTGCAGTCTTCAGCACATGGCTGGCGATGCCCAGATCCGGTTCAAGGAAGATACCCTGCGGGAGCATTTTGCCCATTTCGGGGGCATTGAGCCGGAGGAGTGGGTCGCTCCCATGCGCTCTCCCGCGTTGGGCTATCGCCGCAAGGCCAGACTGGGGGTGAAGTATGTCCCCGCTCGGGAGTCAGTGCTGGTAGGGTTCCGTGAAAAACGCAACAGCTTCCTGACCGATATTGATCGCTGCGTGGTCCTTGATCCGCGCATTGGCGAGCGAATAACCCCGCTGCGGGAAATGCTCCATGGCCTGGATGCCCATCGGCGCATTCCCCAGGTCGAGGTGGCCTGTGGCGACCAGGAAGCCGCGATGGTGTTCCGCAATATGGATCCCCTGAGCGAATCCGACACGGCGGCGCTGATCCGCTTTGGTCAGGCCCACGACTTGCATATCTACCTGCAGCCAAAAGGGCCGGATACGGTTCACAGGATCTGGCCCGAGTCGGGTGAAGAGAGACTGTCCTATCACATGGAAGAGTTTGACCTGACCATGAAGTTTCATCCCATGGACTTTACCCAGGTCAATGCAGGTATCAATCGCACCATGGTACACAGAGCCGTGGAGTGGCTGGACGTGCGGCCTGAGGAGCGAGTGTTGGACCTGTTCTGCGGGCTGGGCAACTTCACCCTGCCATTGGCGCGTCGTGCCGCACAGGTTGTCGGTGTTGAGGGAGATGATGCCATGGTGGTTCGCGGTCGTGAAAATGCGGAACTCAACGGGTTATCGAATGTCGCATTCCACGGCGCCGACCTGCAGGCGGATTTCACCGCGCAACCCTGGGCAGCCGAGGGTTTCGACAAGATCCTGATAGATCCCCCGCGTTCCGGAGCCCAGGAGGTCTGTGAGTACCTGACAGCTTTCGGGGCAAAGCGGATTGTTTACGTATCCTGCAACCCGGCCACATTGGCCAGGGACGCCGGGGTTATGGTGCGTAATGGTTACCGTTTGGTGAGGTCCGGCGTTATGGACATGTTCCCCCACACCACGCACGTTGAGTCCATGGCCATGTTCGAACGCGTGGATAACTGATGAATCTCGGTACCGGTCACGGACGGCCGGGTAAGCGACCAGGAAGAACAAGAGCGATATGGTAAAAGTTCGCGAAGACTATGCAGTGACGGGTGACGGCCAGGTTGATATTGACCGCTGGGTCCGTCAGATCGAGTCACAGACGCATCTTGAGAATCCCGAACAGTTCCGGCGGGCCTGCGAAAAGGCTGCCGCCATTGATTTTCAGGCTGTACGTGAAGACAGGATCTGGGCGCCGGGCGCCAGTAGTTTCCGTACCGGTATAGAAATGGCCCAGGTGCTGGTGGAGCTGCATCTCGACCAGAGCAGTCTGGTTGCGGCGATTCTTTACCGGGCCGTGCGTGAAGAGCGTATTCCTCTGGAGGAAATCCGCAAGGAGTTCGGCGACGAAGTGGCCGGGTTGATCGATGGCGTGCAGCAGATGGCTGCGATTTCGTCCATCCACCATCCCCTCAAAGGCAATGTGCTCGGCCAGACCGAGGGCCAGCTCGACAACGTTCGCAAGATGCTGGTCACCATGATCGATGATGTTCGGGTGGCGCTCATCAAACTCGCAGAGCGAACCTGCGCCATCCGTGCGGTCAAGAATGCATCGGAAGAGAAGCGCATGCGCGTGGCCCGTGAGGTCTTTGATATCTATGCGCCTCTTGCACATCGCCTGGGAATTGGTCACATCAAGTGGGAGCTGGAAGACCTCTCTTTCCGTTACCTGCATGAGTCAGCCTATAAAAAGATAGCCAAGCTGCTTGATGAGAAAAGGCTGGATCGTGAAAGCTACATCAAGCGCGTGATTACAACGGTCAAGGAAGAGCTGCGAGAGTCTGGAATAGAAGGCGAACTCTCGGGGCGAGCCAAGCACATCTACAGTATCTGGCGAAAAATGCGGCGCAAGGGCATCGATTTTTCCCAGGTCTACGATGTTCGTGCGGTCCGTATCCTGGTGCCGGAGGTGCGCGACTGTTACGCCGCGCTGGGTATTGTGCACACGCTCTGGCGCCACATTCCCAACGAGTTCGACGACTATATCGCCAACCCCAAGGAAAACGGGTATCAGTCCCTCCACACTGCCGTGATCGGCCCGGAAGGCAAGGTGATGGAGGTGCAGATCCGCACCCATGCCATGCACGAAGAAGCCGAGCTGGGAGTGTGTGCCCACTGGTTGTATAAGGGCACGGACAAAGGCAATCGCTCCGTGGGGTATGATGCCAAGATCAACTGGCTGCGGCAGGTTCTTGAATGGCAGGAAGAACTGGGCGATCTGTCCGGGCTGGCGGACCACCTCAAGTCTGATGTCGCCTCTGACCGTGTCTATGTGTTTACACCCGAGGGCCACGTAGTCGACCTGCCGCAGGGCGCAACACCTGTGGATTTCGCCTATCGGGTCCACACCGAGATCGGCCATGCCTGCCGTGGCGCCAAGGTCAACAGCCGGATCGTGCCGCTGACCTATCCGCTGAAAACCGGTGACCAGATCTCCATTCTTACCTCCAACAACCAGGCGCCGAGTCGGGACTGGCTGAACCCCAGCCTGGGCTATATCCAGACATCGCGGGCTCGGGCCAAGGTGACCCACTGGTTCAAGCAACAGGATCGTGACCGCAATATCGTTGACGGCCGTGCCATCCTGGAGGACGAATTCAAGCGGTTGTCACTTTACGACGTGGACCTTAACGACCTGGCACGCAAGGTAAATTACCATGGCTCCGAGGACATGTTTGCCGCCGTGGGTGCCGGCGACCTTCGTCCGACACACGTCGCCAACGTCGCCCAGCAGATGCTGGAGCCGAAATCCGAACAGCTGGACCTGAAGCTCAGCACCCAGCGGCGCAAGCCCTACGATACGGAATCGGATATCCAGATCCTCGGTGTCGGCAAGCTGAAGACCCAGGTGGCAAAGTGCTGCAAGCCACTGCCTGGTGATCCGATCGGTGGCTACATCACCGTTGGCCGGGGTGTCACCGTCCATCGACAGGACTGCCTGACGTTTCTGAACCTCAAGGAATTCGAGCCCAACCGAATCATCGAGGTGAGCTGGGGCGGACAGCCTGTGGCCGTTTATCCGGTGGATGTGGAAATTGAAGCCTACGACCGTTCCGGCTTGTTGCGGGATATCACCCAGGTGCTTTCGTCATCGAAAAGCGACGTCCTTTCGCTTAACACCATGTCCAACAAGGACGAGAACACTGCCACCATGACGGTGACGGTGGAGATATCCAGCCTCGATCAGCTGGCCCGGTTGCTGGCCCAGATCCGTAACCTGCCCAATATCATAGACGTCAGGCGCAAGCGCTCATGAGCTATACCATTGATGACCTGAAGAACCTGATGGCGCGACTGAGGGACCCGGAGTCCGGCTGTCCGTGGGATACCCGCCAGACTTTCAGAACCATCGTGCCTTACACTCTGGAAGAAGCCTACGAGGTTGCCGACGCCATAGACCGGGAAGACTATCCCCACCTGGAAGATGAGCTCGGCGATCTGTTATTCCAGGTGATTTTCTATAGTCAGATGGGGGAAGAGCAGAGCCACTTCGATTTCGACTCGGTGGTGGACAATCTTGTGCGTAAACTGGTCCGGCGACATCCCCATGTATTCCCGGATGGCACCCTGGAAAGTCGCATCGACCCGAACAACCGCCCCGGTGAGGCCGAGATCAAAGCCAACTGGGGGCGAATCAAGGCGGAAGAACGCGCGGCGAAGCCGGAAAGACCGTCAGACGCCGCCTCCGAGAGCAGGCTGGACGGCATTGCGCGAACACTCCCCGCGATGGTGCGCGCTGAGAAACTTCAGCGCAGGGCAGCCAATCATGGCTTTGACTGGCCGGATATTGAGCCGGTATTCGACAAGCTCCATGAAGAGATCGATGAGCTGAAGGAAGCCTGGTATGACGCGTGTTCAGGGGCAGGGCCGGTAGCAGCCATCGAGGACGAGCTGGGAGACCTGCTGTTTGTCTGTGTTAACCTGGCACGCTTTATGAGGGTCAATCCCGAGCAGGCACTCAATGGTACCAACCATAAGTTTGAGTCGCGGTTCCGGGCTATTGAGGCATACCTCGCACGCGAAGGCCGCGATCTGGACGGCGAATCGCTGGAGGCCCTGGATGCCATCTGGCAAACCGTCAAAGGAGTTGAAAAACAGCGGAAAAAGTAACGGATAAGTACAATCCGTTACCAATATATCCGCCCCCGGTGCGGTTGCTTCGTCTACACTTTCGGTTACGGGAGCACATCATCCGTGCGCCTCGTGGGCCACTAAGAAGATGCAGGAGTGAAGGCACCATGAAAATTAAAGATCTGGTCAATTACTGGGACAAGCATGCACGTGGTCGACTGACCCGGGATGCGTATTTTGCTGCGCTCTCTGACCAGCATCACAAGCGACTGGAGAAACTGGCCGCTTTATATCCGATGAAATCCTCCCAGGATCTTATGCGGGACCTCATCTCAGCGGCGCTTGACGAACTGGAAACCAGTTTTCCGTATGTTCAGGGCTCGAAGGTTGTCGCCTTCGACGAGGACGGCTTTGAGATTTACGAAGACAAAGGCATGACGCCGCGTTTCATCAGTCTGAGCCAGAAACATATCCAGCGGCTCAAGGCGCGTCAGCTCGAATCGGTTGCCTGATCAGGCAAGCTGCCTGATTACGATAGACCTGTAGAAAACGACGGGGTGGTCCGACCACCCCGCAGTGCGACACTCCCGCGTTATTTATCCTTGCCTTCCAGCTTGTCCTTCAACGGGCTCAGCCTGACCAGATCGTCCAGGGCGGCGGCAATCATGTCATTCAGAATGTCGCTTTCCGAACGGTCAGGGTAAAGTTCTGCCAGCGCTGCTATGCGGGCAGCATCTTCCAGCGGCAAACGCAGATTGTAATCGTGGCTCCGCTCGACGGGCTCCTTTTCGCTTTCCCAGTGTTTGGGCAGATCGGTTACTTTCATGAATACTCCTTGCGACCACAGACTTTAATCGTTAGACAGGCTTTAATTGTAAATAGTATCGTTACTTTACTTCGCCGCCGTCAATGCAAAAGGACGTCAATGTGACCGAGCTACACCCCGAACTCCGAGAAAACGTTCGCATGCTGGGTGAGTTGCTGGGACAGAGTATCCAGCGCCAACCTGGCCAGGAGTGTTATGAACTGATTGAAGAGGTGCGCGCGGCCGCCAAGGCCGACCGTCGCCAGGAAAGCGGTTCCGGGCAGCGCCTGGTCAACCTGCTGGGCAAACTCAGAGATGATGAGCTTTTACCAGTGACACGTGCGTTCAACCAGTTTCTGAATCTGGCCAACCTGGCCGAGCAGTACCATGGCATACGCCGCAAGCGCGGCCACCAGTCGGACCTGATGGTGGAATCCCTCGGCGAGGTATTCAGTCGCCTCAAGAGTGGCGGTGTCAGCCCGGAAGAACTACACCGGCGGGTTGCTGACCTGCGTATCGAATACGTGCTCACTGCGCACCCGACCGAGGTGGCGCGTCGCACCCTGATCATGAAATACGATGAAATGTCAGACTGTCTGGCACGTCTGGATCATGACGACCTTTTGCCCGCGGAGCGCGATGAAGTCGTGGACCGGCTGGGGCAGTTGGTCACCGAAGCCTGGCATACCGATGAAATACGCCATGAACGACCCACTGCAGTAGACGAAGCAAAGTGGGGGTTTGCGGTTATCGAAAACAGCCTGTGGCAGGCCCTGCCGCGTTTCCTGAGGAGTCTTGACCTGTCGCTGTCCGATGCCACTGGCAAGGGACTTCCGCTGGATGCATCGCCAATCCGTATTGCGTCCTGGATGGGTGGCGATCGCGACGGCAACCCCAATGTCACCCATGAAGTCACCCGCAAGGTATTCCTGCTGGGCCGCTGGATGGCCGCCGATCTTTATCTGCGGGATATCCAGGCCTTGCGAGCCGAGCTATCCATGTGGCAGGCCAGTGACGAGCTGCGTGCGGTCACCGGGGAGTCCCGCGAGCCCTATCGTATGGTGCTGGCGGGACTGCGGGAAAGGCTGATCAAGACCCGGGACTGGGCAGAAGCCAGCGTGGCCGGCGAGCCGGCGGACACCACGGATATTCTGTTTGCCAACGAGGATTTTACGGGTCCATTGGAGCTGTGTTACCGCTCTCTTGTGGATTGTGGTCTGGAGACCATTGCCAACGGGCCCTTGCTGGACACCATTCGCCGGGCTCACACCTTTGGCCTGCCACTGATTCGCCTGGATATCCGCCAGGAAGCCTCCCGTCACGCTGGAGCGGTTGCTGAAATGGTGGAATACCTGGGGATGGGTGACTATCTGTCCTGGTCCGAACAGGAACGTCAGGATTTCCTGGTGCGGGAGCTCAAGGGCCGTCGCCCGCTGGTGCCCAGAAACTGGCAGCCATCCGAGGAAGTCAGGGAAGTGCTGGCCACCTGTGAGGTGGTGGCGCAACAGACACCGGAGGCGTTGGGGTCCTACGTGATCTCCATGGCCAGCAAACCCTCGGACGTACTCAACGTCATCCTCCTGTTGCGTGAAGCAGGCATGGAAAACCCGATGCGTGTTGTGCCGCTGTTCGAGACTCTCGACGACCTGCGGGGCGCGCCAGACAGCATGGCGGCGCTCTACAATGTGGACTGGTATCGGGATTACTGCGAGGGTCGCCAGGAAGTGATGATCGGCTACTCCGACTCCTCCAAGGATGCCGGCCAGATGATGGCAGCCTGGGCCCAGTACCAGGCCCAGGAACAGTTGACGGAAGTCGCCGGCAAGCACGGCATTCATCTGACGCTGTTCCATGGCCGTGGCGGCACAGTCGGCCGTGGCGGTGGCCCGGCCAACCGGGCGATTCTGTCCCAGCCTCCGGGCTCGGTTAACGGCAGTTTCCGGATTACCGAGCAAGGCGAGATGATACGCTTCAAGTTCGGTTTGCCCCGGCTGGCGGAACAGAGCCTGACGCTCTATACCACCGCGGTGGTGGAAGCGACACTGGCTCCGCCTCGCGGGCCGGAGCCGGAGTGGCGTGAGGTTATGGACTGGCTGACGGAGCGATCCCTGAAAGCCTACCGCGACGTGGTCCGGGACAACCCGGATTTCGTGCCCTATTTCCGCCAGGTCACTCCCGAGCAGGCCCTCGGCAAACTTGCCCTGGGCAGCCGCCCCGCACGTCGCAAACCCGGCGGTGGCGTGGAAAGCCTGCGGGCCATTCCCTGGATATTCGCCTGGACCCAGATGCGCCTGATGCTGCCAAGCTGGCTGGGCAGCGACGTGGCCCTGGCGGAAGCCTTCCGTAATGACCGTGTGCCGGTGTTGCGGGAAATGATGCAGAAGTGGCCGTTCTTTAAAACCTATGTGGATATGCTGGAGATGGTGCTGGCAAAATCCGACCTGCGGATTGCCAGCTACTACGAGCAGACACTGGTAGACGATCCGAAGCTGCTGGCACTGGGCAAAGACCTGCGGGAACGCCTGCAGGGCTGCATACGACACTTGCTGGAACTGAAAGAGCAGGACACACTCCTGGAACAGGAACCTGTCTTTGCCCATTCCATGCGTGTACGTAATCCGTATACTGATCCGCTACACTATCTACAGGCCGAACTGTTGAAGCGCGACCGTGAGGGTGAAGGCAAGGGCGAAGTGCCGGATATGGTAGAACGCGCCCTGAAGGTCACCATGGCGGGCATCTCGGCGGGTATGCGCAATACTGGCTAATCTGGCCCCCGAAGTTTGACGTCGCGTGGGGTGAAGGGGGACAGGACTGTCTTTGGCCATGGATGGCCAAAGTCAAGCGCACAGGGACGTGCTTGTAGCGTGTCCTGTCCCCCTTCACCCCATGCGACTGCCCCCGAGGCCCGAGGCCCGAGGCCCGAGGGCTAGGGTAGTTCACCAGGCAACAAAAAAACAGGAGTAACGCCGTGGCGTTAGCGGCAAGACTGGAAGGTTTTCTGAATCGCAAGGGCATCGCCTATCGTGAGCTGGCGATTGATCAGGTGCTTAACTTCGATGCCGCCGTTATGGCGTCCGGGCGACCTCAGGATGAGTTTATCCGCGCTACACCGTTGATCGATATCAATGGCGTTATCATGGCGGTACACGGTTATAACACCAGTCTGGACATGGATCTGGTTCACAAGCTGACAGGAAGGCGGCTGCAGCCGCTGACCGCACGCCAGTCGGCGCGCCTGTTTGCGGACTGTGATCCGGGTTTTCAGCCGCCAGTGGGTGCTGCTTACGACATACCTGTATTGGTCGACCAGGACGTTCTGGGATACTCACGTACCTTGATGTGCTGTGGTACCGACAACACTCTGCTGGAACTCGATCGCACGTCATTGGCCAGGGCATTGGCCGATGCGACATCGGGGCATCTGGTGATCCGTGGCCAGAATAACGGGGAACGGGATGCGCTGACGCTGGAAGAAGTCGCCGACAAGCTTCAGAAACTCTATCGCCTGCCGCCCATGCCTGCACTGGCCCTGCGCATCCTGAGGCTGACCGCCAACACCGAAGCAACTGCCCGGGAACTGGCTGACCTGATCGAGTTTGATCCCAGTCTGACGGCCCAGATCATGCGCTATGCCCGATCCGCTCTTTTCAATTATCCCGGCCAGATCAATTCCGTCCAGGAAGCGGTTACCCGTGTTCTTGGCTTTGATCGCGTTGCTCATATTGCCCTGGGCATCGCCTCGGTGCGCGCTTTCGAGGTGCCCCGTCAGGGGATGCTGGGTATGGATCAGTTCTGGCGGCATTCCCTGTATTGCGCGTTTCTGTGTCAGCGCATGGCGCCCAAGTGCAACGCCGACAAGGGCCTGGCCTACCTTTGCGGACTGCTGCACAACTTCGGCCTGTTGCTGATCGGGCATCTGTTCCCACAGGAGTTTGACGAGCTCAATACCCTTCGCGAAGCTAACCCGGAGGCCAGCTTGCACTCACTGGAACAGCAGGTGTTCGGTGCCGACGACAACCAGCAGATGCTGGCGGTGGGTCATGGTGCCATTGGCGGCATCCTGCACAGGTTGTGGGAGCTGCCGGATCCGGTCGTCAAGGCTGCCGGTATGCACCAACACCTGGGCTACCATGGCGAGCATGAAAACTACGTACTTATGGTTCAGCTGGCCAACGGTCTGCTCAAGGAGAAGGGGATCGGGGACGAGTTCAACCCGGATGACCTGGAGGCTCTGGCAGCGCCCCTGGGCCTCACCGAGGGCGATATCACGATTCTCAGTGAGGAGATTGATACGGTTTCCGGAGATCTGGACGCATTGGCGCTTTCCCTGTCATCCTGACGCCCGCGCGCTTGCGGACGACAACCTGATGTAACCTTTTGGTGCATGCTACGGAGGTCCACTTTCTCTGAAGTGGTTGAATTCGTATAATGCGCGTTCTTCGGCATGGCACGCCCAGCGCCGTTGCCAGAGAGGCTGTCGCAAAGCCACAGGGTTTTGCCACAGCTTTTCAAATGATAATGACTACAACGGGAGCACAGCGTTATGAGAATCATCATGTTAGGCGCGCCAGGCGCGGGCAAGGGGACTCAGGCCCAGTTTATAACCGAGCGGTTTGGTATTCCCCAGATTTCCACCGGTGACATGCTGCGGGCCGCCGTTAAGGCTGAGTCTGAGCTTGGCAAACAGGTCAAGGAAGTCATGGCCTCTGGTGGCCTGGTGTCCGATGACATCATCATTGCGCTGATTGAAGAGCGGGTTAAACAGCCCGACTGCAAGAATGGTTTTCTGCTGGACGGCTTTCCCCGCACCATCCCCCAGGCCGAGGCACTGAAAAACCAGGGCATCGATATCGACTATGTTGTCGAGATTGCCGTCGACGACGAGGAGATCGTGAGCCGGTTGTCCGGCCGTCGCGTGCATGAGGGCAGCGGTCGCATCTATCACGTGAAATATGATCCCCCCAAAGTCGAAGGCAAGGATGACGAAACCGGTGAGGCCCTTGTTCAGCGTGAGGATGACAAGGAAGAAACCGTCCGCAAGCGCCTGAGAATCTACCACGAGCAGACCGCGCCGCTGGTTAACTACTATCAGGACTGGGCGAAGAAAGATCCGGAAGCCGCTCCGAAATACGTTCGCGTGGAAGGCGTGGGCAGCCTGGATGATATCCGCGATCAGATCCTTACCCAGTTGAAATAACCGCGTGAAACTACTGGCACTGGATACGTCATCGGAGGGCTGCTCGGCAGCCCTGCTGGTGGACGGCAGGGTGACGGAGCGCTTTGAGCTTGCACCACGGGGGCATACGCGCCTTCTCATGCCCATGGTCCGGGAGCTCCTGGCAGAGCAGAACCTGGTGCCAGCTGACCTGGACACGCTTGCGTTTGCCTGTGGCCCCGGGTCTTTCACCGGCCTTCGTATTGCAACCGGTGTAGTCCAGGGCCTGGCCTATGGCATTGAAGTGCCCGTTGTGCCGGTATCCTCACTGGCGGCTGTTGCAGCCGATGCCATAGAGCGGTTTTCTCTGTCAGAAAATGATGGCATTGCCGTAGCCTTTGATGCCCGCATGGGAGAAACCTACTGGGCCTGCTATGCATGCAGGGCTGGCCAGCCGGAGCTGATCGGTGAGGAGCAGGTGTGTGCGCCAGAGTCAGTTGCGCTGGCTTCCGGCATTCCGCGCTGGTTTGGCGTTGGCCAGGGGTGGCGGTTGCGAGAGCATTTTCCGGCTATGGTCACGGACGCCATGCAAGAGATTGATGACTCCCTGGTTCCCAGGGCTTCCTGGGTGGCTGAAATTGCCGCCCTTGCCTTTCGTGACGGTGCCGGCGTGCCCGCCGCACTGGCGCAGCCAGTCTATATTCGTGATGAAGTTGCCTGGAAGAAGCTTCCCGGCCGCTGATAACCTCCTTGCTACCACCCGGAAACACCGCCCATGGAACTGTGGCACATTATCGTATTGGCCGTCATACAGGGGTTGACGGAATTTCTTCCGATCAGCAGTTCTGCTCACCTGATCCTTCCTTCTCAGGTACTTGGCTGGCCAGACCAGGGCCTGGCGTTTGATGTAGCCGTGCATGTGGGCACTCTCGCTGCTGTGGTCTGGTATTTCCGCAAGGAGGTCGTCAGGCTCACTGCTGCCTGGGCGAATGATACGGCACGTGGCCGGGTAGGGCAGGACAGCGGGCTCGCCTGGGCAGTCATCGCAGGTACCATTCCGGCTGGCCTGGCCGGTCTTTTGCTCAATGACTTTATCGAGTCGTCGCTGCGCTCGGGCCTGGTTATTGCCGCCTCAACCATCGGCTTTGGACTGGTGCTCTGGTGGTCGGATGCAGTAGGACGCAGAGCCCGCGAGTTGCCATCACTGACCATGAAAGATGCAGTGATTATCGGCCTGGCCCAGGCGCTGGCGCTGATTCCGGGCACTTCCCGCTCGGGTATAACCATAACGGCTGCGCTTTTCCTGGGCTTTGGCCGGGAGGCAGCGGCGCGTTTCTCATTCCTGCTCTCTATTCCGCTGATTCTGGCTGCCGGCCTGCTCAAAACACTGGAACTGCTGGAGCAGGGTGGGGCAACCGACTGGGCCGCGATCGCACTGGGGGCGGCGCTGTCTTTTGTCAGTGCGGTGATCTGTATCCACCTGTTCCTGAAATTTCTGGAGCGGCTTGGTCTGATGCCGTTCGTTATTTACCGAATGATACTTGGTGCTCTGCTGATTGTGATGCTCTGGTAGGGTGAAAAGTGAACAGCCAGCTTTTAAAACGCCTTTAAATCTTCCATAATTCCCATTCAGTCGTAACGAACGCCGGTGTGCCCGACATGATTGGTGGTGTTAATCCAAACAGTGGTCTTCCCTTCCAGTCCGGCAATAACAGCCCGGTGCGGGAGCGCAGTGACGTGGCTCGCGCACCCGCCACGTCACCGGATAACAACAGTGATGCGGTACGCCGGGACCTGTCCGACCCTCGCTCCCGCAATGCCGAAGAGCGCCCCATCCCCTCAGCGGAATCCCTTGAGCGGCGAATTGAGGCGCGTCAGGCTGCAGAAGATGTCAGGCTGGAACGTTTTCGCGCCGATGAAATTCCTCTGAACACGTCACGGGCCTTGTCCACTTTTGCCGACGTGGCTGCACGGGGCGATGCCTCCGATAATGTCCTGGCCGGCATTGATATTCTCGTTTGATGTCTTCTCCAGATAGTTCTACTGAACTCGCCGTGGCCTGCAGCCCTCTGGGAGACAGTCTTGCCGCTCGATCACTGGCAGAAGAGCTGGCCCTGCCTTTTCTCGGTACAGTCCGTCCCCGCGATATCCGGGATTATCCGGTGCTTCTGTATTCCGATGAGCACGGACTTGGCCTGCAGGTGACAGGCAAGGGAGCTCCAGGCCCGGTCAGGGCTGAGTTCGTGACGGGGAAGGCAGGTTATCGCAGGGACCATGGGGGCGGAACAGGTCAGTTGATCGCAAAGGCGGTAGGTCTTAAAAAGGCCCGGCAACCGCTACATGTTCTGGACGCCACCGCCGGCCTTGGGCAGGATGCGTTTGTTCTGGCCTCTCTTGGTTGCCGGGTCACTCTTTTTGAGCGCTCACCGATCATACATGCGCTGCTCAGCGATGGCCTTGCCAGAGCCGCACTGAATGAGCAGAGTGCGTCGCTGGTCGCCCGTATGGCATTGCAGCCGGGCAACAGTATCGACTGGCTGCAGAAAGCGGCACAGATTGCTGAAGCAGACACCGCGGACGTTATTTACCTGGACCCGATGTTCCCTCACCGCGACAAGTCGGCCCTGGTAAAAAAAGAAATGCAGGTGTTCCGCACAGTGGTGGGGGATGACGATGACTCGGCGGAGCTGCTGGCAGCGGCTTTGCAGGTGGCAACCTATAGAGTAGTGGTCAAGCGTCCGCGCAAGGCAGAGCCGGTCGGTGGGCCGGAGCCCACCACACGTGTCGAGGGTAAAAGCAGCCGCTACGATGTCTATTCGATCAAGGCGCTGCCATCAGGCTAAGTGCAGCAGACTGGCGTGCATGCGCTCAGGCTCCGAGCATGGTCACCTGTTGGATCGCCTGGCGTTTTTCCACGCTCAGGACCAACCGTGCATCTTCAGCCACTTCATCCAGCCCTTCGCTGTAGCACAACAGCCCATTTTCATCGGTGGTGATGACGCCGTTGTGTTGCATATTGGCGATAAAGTTACGGAATAGGGTCTTGTCAAAGAACTCCGGTGCATTCAGGCCAAACAGGATGGACATTCGCTCAGCCAGCAGGGTGCTCTGTTCCTCCAGCTCGCTGGCAGTGATCTTGCCTGAACCGTATTTGCGCAGGATGCCAATGACAATGTGATAACGCTCCAGGGTCTGGATAATGAATCGTGACAGTATCCGCAACCGGAGCATGGCGTCGGTGCCCTCCTCGGGGCGGCTGATTCTGTTGTCTTCCTCTTCAAAAAGCAGTCCCCTGGATATCAGTACATCAATCCATTGGCTGATGACGCCACCAATTTCATCCGGATGATATTTCAGGAACAGTTCGGATTTCAGGTAAGGGTAAGCCACCCCGGCGAGGAACTCGATCTTGTCTCTGCCAAGCGACTGCTTGTTTTCGAACAGACTGGCAATCAGCGACGGCAACGCAAAAAGGTGTTGAATATTGTTGCGGTAGTAGGTCATCAGGATGGCGTTGCTGCCTTCCAGGGCAATGATGTCGCCGAGCTTCTGGGGCTGGCGCGTGACCAGACCCATGTTTTCACAGTAGGCCACCCAGTCACGGCCGTTGCCTTCCGGTAGTGTGATGGTCTCGGCGTAAGGGAATGCCGCCAGCAGGTCGGCGTACTGGTCCATCAGGCGGATCAGCTGACCTTCATCCATTGCCAGACGCTCGGTGCCCAACAACGCCATGGCGGTCATGCCGATGGGGTTGACTGCCACCGAAGCGTTGATGTGAGAGGCAACACGAGTTGCCAGCTCCGAGACCGCCTCATTGAGCCACTTTGGCCGGTATTCGGAGTTGTAGGCCTCTTCACGCCAGCTGGGCTCGACTTCGTCCAGTACATCGGCCAGGGGGATGGCTTCACCAAAGTTCACCGCCACTTTGCCGAAGGAATTGTTCAGCTTGCGCACGGTCTTGGCCAGGGCAAATACGCTTTCCTTCTGTTTTTTCTTACCCCTCAGCTCACCGAGGTAGGAACGGCCTTCCATCACCTTCTCGTAACCAATGTAAACCGGAACAAAAACGATAGGCTTGCGGTGGTCCCGCAGAAAGCTACGCACGGTCATGGACAGCATGCCTGGCCGCGGTTGCAGCATTCTTCCGGTACGGCTGCGCCCGCCCTCCACAAAGTATTCAACGGAATAGCCCCTGGAGAACATGACGTGCATGTACTCGTTGAACACGGTTGCGTAAAGCGGATTGTCGCGGAAGCTCCGGCGCATGAAAAAAGCACCGCCGCGGCGCAGGATGGGGCCGACAATGGGCATGTTCAGGTTGATCCCCGCAGCAATATGCGGAGGCATAAGGCCATTCTTATAGAGCACATAGGAAAGCAGCAGGTAATCGATATGGGAGCGGTGGCAGGGAACATAGACCACGGCATTGTCCTGGGCCACCTCCTTGGCCACCTCGATGTTGTTGATGGCAATGCCGTTATAGATACGGTTCCACAGCCGGGACAGCACAACTTCAAGAACGCGGATGGTGACAACAGACATGTTTGCGGCGATTTCGTCCGCGTACTTGTAAGCCTTGGCGCGAACCTTTTCGGGAGGGATGTCGTCCTTGCGAGCGGCTTCCCGAATGGCTTCCTTGACCGCCTGGGTACGAATCAGTCCGCCAACCAGCGTACGACGGTGGGAAAGGTCCGGCCCGAGAACGGCCTGGCGTACACGGCGGAAGTGGGTACGGAGAATGCGGGCCAGCTTGCGGTTGGCCCGTTCTTCACTGTGACGATATTCATCAATGACCTGTTTGAGGGACAGGGGCTGGTTAAACTGCACATAAGTGCTGCGCCCGTGAACCAGGATAATCAGGAACTTCTGCAACCGGCCGGCGACGGACCAGGTGTCCGATAGCACCAGCTTGACCAGGGACTTCTCCTTGTCTGGGGAGCGCCCCCAGAACAATGATACCGGAACAATCTGTACATCCTGTTCCGGATGTTCCAGGCCATGACGAACCAGCGCACGGAATTCGCTTGTGGGAACGGGCGTCCGGCGACGCTGGAACAGGCCGCCGATCCTGCGGTACAGGAAGAAAAAAGAATGGTTTGGCCCATTTTTGACCGGAAGTGAAGATTCGGCACCGGGCAGGCCGGCACTCAGTACTTCCTGTTCCAGCACCAGACGGCTGGAGAGCGAGCTGTATTGCAGCACATAACAAACCGGTTTATCCGGATCCAGTCCCAGGGCATCGGAGCTGTTACCGCTTACATCCGTCCGGACCCACAAAAACAGGATTTTTCGAAAAAGGGTCAGGATCAGGCTGCGAAGGCCCAGGAAAAAACGCATAAATGGTCGCTCCGGTTCACAGAAAGAGGCGCTAAGTTTACTTGGTTGCGCACGGTGTCGAAAGACATGATGTCGTTCAGTTGTATTGCGCCGGTATGATACATTTCCAGTTCTGACTTCATGATAGCTGCAGGATCCGGATTATGGCGATATGGACACCCGGTTGGTCGACAAAAGCACCCGGCGAAGATGACCTTGTGCTGACCATCTCCGGTGATGCAGTTCTGAAACCGGATACCGGGTGGCTCCATGAATGGAAGCCCGTGTCACCATTTGCCGCGAGTGGCACTGACGCGGTTTACGTCGGGCAGTGGAATAACCGGAACGTTTACGTTGCAGAAGCCGATGCGGAGGCTCTTCCCGGCAAGCCGGAGCCGGTGCCGCTTAGAGACGCCCTGTTGATGATGGAAGACGCCCCGGCAGATATGCTGGGGACTGCTTTCCAGGTTTACCAGTGGTGGCGGGACCACCGTTTTTGCGGTCGCTGTGGTGGGGTTACCGGCCTGCACCGCCTGGAGCGGGCAAAATGGTGCGAAGCCTGCAGTATCCCCTGGTACCCAAGGGTCGCGCCCTGTGTGATCGTGGTTATCCGCCGGAACGATCATATGTTGCTGGCCCGTTCCTCACGGGTAAAACGCCACTTTTTCAGCCTGATTGCGGGCTTTGTGGAACCAGGCGAGAGTATTGAAGCGGCCGTGGCCCGCGAGGTGAAAGAGGAGACCGCTCTGGATGTGAGCAATATCCGTTACCAGGCATCCCAGCCCTGGCCATTCCCTCATCAGCTCATGCTGGGCTTCTTTGCCGACTATGCCGGTGGTGACCTGGTGTTGCAGGAGGACGAGATCGCCGAGGCAGACTGGTACCGGCCCGGCGAGCTTCCCCCCGTGCCGCCCTCGACGACCATTGCTGGCCGTCTGATTGATGCAATGGTGCGGGAAATCAGGGGGGAGGGGACGCAACCGTGAAAACGCCCAGGGTGCTGGTATTCGACTCCGGTGTCGGCGGTTTGAGCATTGCTGCCTGTATCCATCAGCAGTTGCCGGCAGTGAAACTTCTTTACCTGGCCGACAATGCCGGCTTCCCCTATGGTAATCAGCCCGAATCGGTGGTTGTTGAGCGCAGCCAGTCGTTGATCTCAGCCGCGATAGACGAGTTTCCCTGTGACATTATTGTGGTGGCCTGTAATACCGCAAGCACGGTTGTGCTTCCACACCTGCGGGCAATGACCTCCATCCCGGTTATCGGGGTTGTTCCAGCTATCAAGCCCGCTGTTGCGATATCGACCAATCGTCGCATCGGTGTGCTGGCAACCCCGGCGACGGTGAGGCGCTCCTATCTGATGGACCTGATCAGAGAATTTGCCGATGGCTGCACCGTTGAACGTCTCGGTCATCCGGATCTGGTCTACTGGATTGAGCGCCTTGTGACCGGCGTTCCGATCCCTGAAGAGTCGTTGTCCAGGGCATTGCAGCCATTTCGTGATGCGGGAGTGGACACGGTTGTGTTGGGCTGCACCCATTACCCACTGATCAGTGACCTGTTAAGGGTACATCTGCCCGGGGTAAAACACTGGGTGGATTCAGGTGATGCCATTGCGCGTCGCACGGCCTGGCTTCTCGAAGAGCAAGGTTACTCCGTGGATAGTCTGAAGCATCCGTTCAATGCGGCACCTCTGGAAACAACTCTGTTCACTGGGAAGGCACCCAGTGGGCTTGGCTCCTACCTGGGCCGGTTAGGCCTGGGGAGCGCGGAAATCCGGGGGTATTGGCCGGCAGCCGTCGAGGGGGTTACAGCAGCCGGGTCAGTTTGAACATAGCCAGGAATTCCAGCGCAGGCAGTGAACGGCGGTGGCAACAATAGGTCTTGAAGTTGTCGCCCCGGAAACGCGACTTGGTAAACTCCAGCCCCTTGAAGTTGTAGAGGAAATTTCCCTTTTCATACAGACCGTGCATGATGCGCTTTAGCAGGCGGCTTTCCTGGTGCTCGGTGGCCTGGTCCAGTGACAGTGGAATCAGACCCAGATCCAGGTAGGGCACGCCTTCGTCCTTGAACACGTCCATGGCGTGTGCCATCAGAGTGTAGAAGATACCCTGGCGGAAATCGGCATTGGCTCTGGAAATATTTGGCACATAGCTGATGATTTCGTTGTTGCGGTAGATGGGGTCAAAGTAAATAAAGCCCACTGCCTTGCCATCCTGGTATGCATAAAAGTGACGCTCGTTTTCGCGGTAGTCCATCTCCATCGGTCGAATCAGGAAGCGGATTTCCTTGCTCTTGCACTTGCGGGTTCTGATCCAGGCGTCGGATATTTCTCTGGTATGGTCGTCGCTGAAGCGTTCTTTAACAGTGATGCCGTTTTTCCTGGCCTGGTTCAGGGCTGTGCGCAGAATCTGTTTCTTCTTGCCTGTCAGCGACCAGCTTTGCAGATTGATGCGGGACTCGCTGCCAAACTGGGTGCCAAACAGACCGAACCGACGATGGAGATAGTCCACCACAGGTTTCGACACCTGGATATAACAGGCGTTGGGGAAACGTTGGTGGAATTTCTCCAGAATCACCTCAAAGTGCTCCGGTGCGCTGACCGGGTCAGACAGGACAAAGGTGCCGCCCCACTTGCGCATGTAGGCCAGATAACCGATGCCGGGAACATCGAAATACTGCATCCCCGGTTGTAGCGTTGAAAACGACTGGGAATGGGTACCGTACTTTTTCAGGTAGCCGACACGTTCCGGGAAGGTGAACACACCTTCGTCCAGTGATTGAATTCCGTCGAGTGAAAGAATCTGGTCTGACATGGTGTTGTTCCCCCCTTTTGTTATTGTGAGATCGGCGCGAGGACCGCTAACTACGTCTGTTTCTGTCCCAGAATTGACCAGTAGCAGTTCATGTTCAGCAGTTTGAAGTGCTTCTTCTCGGTAACCTGCAGACCAAGGCGCTGCATGTGCTCGGGGTAGTTGTAGATCTTGTGGAAGGCGTTGTTGGCGAACAGCCAGAAGATGAAGACAGCCATGTACCAGTACATCTTCTTGAACAGGCGGGCGACAATGTTGCCGGTGGGATAGCAGAAGTCGCCCACCACAACTTTCGCATTGGCTTTGCCCAGGCGGATAAGGTGCTCCAGAACCCGCACCATCATGTCTTCGTCAAATACGTTGAGGAAGAAGTTCGCCACCACCATGTCGTATTGTTCGAGCTCATCCACCTTCATGATGTCGCTGTGAATACGGCGGATGCTCAGGTGTGGGGCTTCTTTTTCCTGGGCCTCTGCGAACTTTCGCAGCATGGTTTCGGACAGATCAACGACGGTTACATCCGCACCCAGTTCAGCTGTACGTATGGCATCACGACCGTGGCCGACACCGGCAAACAGGATGCGGTCACCGGGCTGGACGGTTTCCACATCGAGCATGGCGGTCTTGCAGCGGTGGATGTTCCTGCCGCTGTAAAGGTTGCTCAGAAAATCGTATACCGGACCAATATATTTGTATTTATCGTGCATGGTGACTTCTGCCTGTCCATATCCTGTGGATGCTTCCATCGTTGTTGTGATGGTTGTTTCACCGAGTGGTGAATCCAATCGAAGCGCCTATGGATTTGAGCTTAGAGAAGCCATCGGGGGAATTATGTGCAGTAATGCGCATTTCCGGATACATAAAGTAACGAACAGCAACACTTTGCAAACCAGATCAACATTTTAGATCTGACTGTCCGACAATGGAGTATCGGTTTTATGGAGGGTCAGAATGCAACGGCGCGGACCGGTATGTGGCCCAGAGTTTTCTCGATAACGTCAGCCGGCCGTGCCGGGCCATAGAAGAAGCCCTGAACCTGATGGCAGCCAAGGCTTTTGAGATAGGCAAGCTGTTCGTCGGTCTCTACGCCCTCAGCCACAATTTCCAGTTTCAGGCCGTGGGCCATGGCAACGATGGCATTGACGATACAGGCGCCGTCTTCACCGCTACGAATGGCCTTGACGAACGACTGGTCAACTTTAAGGGTGTGGATGGGTAGACGATGGATGTAGTTCAGGGAGGAGTAGCCGGTGCCAAAATCATCAATGGCAATCCTGACGCCTAAAGCGGCCAGTTCCCGGAGTTTCTGGCTGATCTGCTCAAGATCGTTCATGATCACGTTTTCTGTAATCTCGATTTCCAGGTTTTGTGGCGGGAAGCCATGGGCCTGGATCTGGTCCATCAGAGTTTCTACGAATCGCGGATGCTCCACCTGTACCGGTGACAGGTTGACCGCCAGCCGGAGATCACTGTGACCATCGCGGATCCATTGCCCGACATCGCGGCAGGCCTGGTCCAGTACGCATTCGCTGAGTTTGCCAATCAGCTTGGTTTCTTCCGCCAGGGGCAGGAAGTCGCGAGGATACAGCAGGCCCCGTTCGGGGTGTTGCCAGCGCACAAGGGCCTCAAGGCCCACTATCCGGTTGCTGGACGAGCAAACCTGGGGCTGGTAGAACACCCGTAGCTCATCTCTTTCCAGCGCCAGCCTCAGGTCCCGTTCCAGGTTCAGGCGGTTGGCCGTGTCGATACTCATACTCTCGGAGTAGAAGCGGTACCCATCCTTTCCCCGGGCCTTCACGTGGTACATGGCGATGTCGGCGTTCTGGATCAGGTGGTCCATCGACTCACCTGCTTCCGGGTAGATGGCAATGCCGATACTGACACCAACAAATACTTCGTGGTCGCCCAACTGGAAGGGCGCGCGCAGGGCTTTTATCAGTTTCTTGGAAATCTGCCTGGCATCTTCGTGACTGTGGATGGAGGGAAGGAGCAGCGTAAACTCATCACCGCCAAAGCGGGATAATGTGTCGCCCTTACGGAGGCAGCGTTCGAGCCTCCGGGTAACCGCCTGTAGCAAGCGGTCGCCCATGGCATGACCCAAGGTGTCGTTGATGACCTTGAAACGGTCCAGGTCCAGGAACATAACCGCCAGTTTCTGCTCGCTGCGGCGGGCGTGGGTGATGGCCAGATCCAGGCGGTCCTTGAACAGGGCGCGATTGGGTAGTCGGGTCAGCAGGTCGTGATAGGCCTGGAAGTTGATGAAGGCTTCTGCTTCCTTGCGCTCGGTAACATCCCGGGCAGTACCGTAATATCGGGCTTCCCGGCCTCCGTGTTTGCCACTCGTTGCGTTGGAGTGGGGCCAGGTTTCAGGGTCGATGGGAAAAGCCGTGATCTCGAAGTGCCGGTTGGCCTTGCGGCTTCCCCGGGTTTTAAGCCGTATTTCCAGAGTGCGCGGGTTGTCCGCGGAAATGTTGGGGCCTTTCAGCGCATAGGTGCCCCTGGCAATGTCCCGATCATCCAGGATATGACGAAAGTGTCGTCCAAAGAGTTCAGCGGGCTGATAGCCCAGCAGGCTTTCAATCTTGCTGTTTACAAAGCAGAAATGACCGTCGCCATCGAGCATGAAAACAATATCGGGAGAGCTGTTTACGATGTAACGGTGGAGCTCTTCCGATTTCTCCAGCCGCATGCGTATGTGCTCATGGGCGCGGATCAGTGAACGCTTTCCGAGCACGCCGTTGACGGTGGCCAGCAGTTCTTCAGGGTCGAAGGGTTTGCGGATGTAATCCAGCGCTCCCCGTCGCAGAGCCCTGCTGACGGAGCTGAACGAGCTTTCTCCACTGACAACGATAACGCCGCAGTCCGGCTGCTGCGAGGCGAGCCGTTCCATGACATCGAATCCGTCCACATCTGGCATTCTCAGATCCACCATTGCCAGATCAAAGGCTTCCGATTCGAGCATGCGGTAAGCATTACGGCCCCCCTGCGCCTCAGTGACCTCATATCCTTTGCCGTTGAGCAGTGATGCCAGACTGGACAGCAGTCTCTGATCGTCATCGACGACAAGAATGCGTGCCTTTGCGCCGTTGTCGGAGATCCATTCGGTGCTCGAAGGTTTCATTTTTTATGCCCGTCGCTTTTCGTCATTCGTCATCGTTATTTTTATTTGCCGCCGAGGGGAACAGAATTCGGAATGCTGTCCCTCCACGCCCTGTGCGGCAATTGATGATGCCCTCCATGTCATCAATGAGTTGTTTGACTACGCTCAGGCCCAGGCCGCTGTGCCCCTTTCCCTTCGTGGACCGTACCGGAGAAAACAGGCTCTTGCGGACGTCGGCAGGAATTCCTTTGCCGGTATCCGCTATCTCCAGTTCAACCCAGGTTTTTCCGCTCTGCCAGACAGGAGCCAGTGTGTGAATAAACACATCGCCACCATCCGGCATGCTCTCAGCTGCATTGCGAACCAGGTTGATAACCACCTGCCGGATAACTGCGCCTGGTACTGCCACATCCGTCGATTCGTCACAAAGATCCAATGTCAGCGTTTTGTCGTCGCCGCTGAACAGACTGTCGTCCAGAAGATCCCGTAGCTGTCGCAATTCGTCATTCAGGTTGCAGGACCCTGCAGACTCCGGCGAGCCATAGTCCGGGGCGCGGCTGATCTGCAACAGGAGATCGCCGGCCCGGTCAAGTTCGTCCCGTATGACATCCAGCTCTTCCTGAACTTCACCATCATCAAGGCGGTTTCGTAACTGATATATGTACTGCCGGATAATGGTCAACGGATTGCTGACTTCGTGAACCTGTCGTCGGATGGTATCCCGGGCCAGTTCCGCTTTAATCTTCTCCTGGCCATCGCCACTGCCGGCCAGCATCGTGGCGACAGCCTGGGACAGCTTATCGCTGAATAGCTGCCCCAGCTCCTCAGTCTGTGCGGAGTTGTCTTTGTCAGTACCAACGGCAAATACCCCGGCGCACTGCTCATCACCTTTGACAGGAATGGCAACCAGAGAGGGCGTTTTCAGCAAGGACAGCAGTTGTCGGTCCAGAATAGTTGGCAAGCGGCCTTCGAGGCAGAGAGCGTCACCACTGGTAAAGGCTTCCGTCAGCACACTGGCTGCGGGCCCGATGGCAACGGTGAGATCGGGAGTATCTCCGTTGCTGGCGGACAGAAGGGTCAGGCCATCACCGGCCTGACCGAAGTATAAAGCGGGAAGGCCGGTGATCAGCGTGAGACTGTTCACTGTAGCTGCAAGGCATTCCTGGGCGCTGCCGCGAATCGGCGACAGATCCAGCGCCTGGCTTGCCATGGCCTGTTTCAGTACTGTCTGCTTGAGTCTGCGGTTGGAGGCACTGGCATCGTACTCATCGGATAGCGGTATGCCCAGCGACTCCGCCACACCGTTTACTTCCTGATCGATGCGACGTTTGATCTCCCGCGTCAGTTCCTCGTTCAATCCGAAGATGGTACCTGCCGCAGCGATACCCGCTGCATCGGACAATGCCAGCCGAGTGGCAAGGCTGATGATTTTGACCAGGTGGCCGGCATCGCGGATTTCGGTTGGTATGGCTTGCTGATAGCGCATCGCGTCGGCGGCCATGGGGCCCAGCCCCCAGGAGCTCACCAGTTCGGCAGCGATATCGGCCTGGTGGTCAAAATAATACTGTTGAGTGTCGCCCGGTGGCGTTTTAAGGGCGATCAGTTCCCCGACATTGTGCAGCATGCCAAGCATAAAGGCCTGATCCGGCTCAGCGTACCGTGTCAGGGTTGCCAGTGCGCGGGCTGTCAGGGCTGTGGTCAGGGAGTGTCGCCAGAAGTCCCTGAGCTGCTGCCACTGGTCTGCACCCAGTTCGTAGAGAATCTGGCGTAGTGCGGCTGTGAGCACAAGGGTATGGAAGCGCCGTGTTCCGAGCCTGAGCAGGGCCTGGTCTATTGAACGGGTCTCAGCAACAGGGCCGTAAAGCGCTGAGTTGGCCAGGGCCAGAACGCGGGATACCAGCGCAGTATCGGCAGAGACAATGTCACTGATCCGGCGGTAGCTCTCATCCTGATGACAAGCTTCCAGCGCCCTGAGGGTCACCTCCGGGAGACTTGGTAACTGTATGTCAGGGGCAAAATCCATAAGCCTGTCTGCGTTCAATACCTGATTAATCGTCAGTTTATGACGGCTTGTTCATAAAACGTCCGGTCTGAGCTTAGACAATAAACTGCACTTATTAAACACTTGTAGTTCCTTTTTTAGACAGAGTATTACCCGCCTTGTGATGTGTGTAAACTTTTTACAGATAAAATGTAGTCGATTCATCATTTTTGGTGGGTTGGATACCACCTTTTTGGCTACAGTTCGAACCCAGTCCGGGTTACACTTTGACCAGTGCATAGATCTTCCCGGATTTGTGTCAGTCAACGGATCAGACGGCGCGAAATGAGAATTCATGACGGACTCGCTCAATAGCAGGCAAAATCAGAACCAACCCAGAACGCTTGCCATTACCGGTGGCAAGGGTGGTGTGGGCAAGACCTCTGTTGCACTGAATCTGTCCCTTACCCTCGCCCGTGAGGGTCACAGAGTTCTGTTGCTGGACGGTGACACCGACCTTGCAAACGTCAGTATCATGCTGGGGCGTTATCCGACCCGGACGCTGGCGAATGTGATGGCGGGGGAGTGCGGTCTGCGAGACGTCATTATGGAGGCAGAGTGGGGACTGCACATTATTCCCGGTGCCTCTGGTGTGGAGCAGTGTGTAGAGATGGCGGCGGATGAGAGTCTGCGGGTACTCAGGGCGCTCTCCCGGCTCGAGAAGGACTACGACTACATCATCACCGATACCGCCTCCGGGTTGCAGAAAACCGGAATGCACATGATTGCAGCGGCCGAGCTGGCGTGTGTTGTGGTCACGCCTGACCCGGCATCGTTGACGGACGCCTTTTCGCTGATCAAGCTGCTGATTCGTCGTGGATATCGAAGAACGCCCAGTGTGCTGGTTAACATGGCCCAGGGGGCCAGTCAGGCAAGATCGGTCTTTCAGCGCCTTGATGCCGCCGCTCAACGTCACCTCGGAACACAGCTGCATTATCTTGGAGCTATCTGGCGGGACGAAACGCTTCGCCAATCCGTGTTGAACCAGCACCCGGTAGCGCTGATGCCGGCATCGGATCCTTCCTGTCGCCAATTCCGCACGCTGTCCGATATGCTGAATGTTCGACTGGGACAGCTCCCTCCAAGAAAGTCCGGTATCGCTGCGTACTGGCATCGGGTTTCAGCAATGCCGGCTGAACCGTCTGCAGCCAGGGAGAGTCAGAAACCTGGCCCAAAACCGGACCCTGTTGCTGAATGCAAGCGGCTGATAGCCGATATTGGCGAAGTGCTGGCCAATAATGAGGACGCGTCTCTGCTGCGTTATGAAGCGTTTAATGGTTTCTTTGCACTTTTGGGGCGCACAATGGATGCCGACACGATTGAGATTATCCAGACCGGCCTGGCATCTCTTGACTGGGATCGGCTGGACAGGGAACAGCGTGGGCACCTGGCTACCCATCTCATTCATATCGCCAGCCAGATTGATCCGGGGTCAGCCCGGCATGAACCACAGCCGGAAACTCCGAAAAGGGAAAGAGAACCCTATTACGACCGCATCAGCTTTGGCGAGCAAAGCAGGCTTGTGAGGGCGCTCAAGGAGCAGCCTTCCAATATATCTCTCGACCAGTTGTTGCGGTCCCTGGCGGATACTGACAGGAATGGATCCTGACCACCTTCCCTGGCGACATTGCTTGCCCGGATCACCCTATTCTGGTGTCATTTTATTTATGTTTTTTGTAGCGTAACTTTGCGCTGTGTCACCGCACTGTAATGGCGTCTGTGCAAATATTAACCTCATATCCTGGAATCGTGGCCCGCAAAATGCAGTGGCCAATGGAACCTTTATTCTTAATCTGAAATCCACTGCACTTTTATGGCTGCACAGTGACTACGAGAAGGAGTTCACGCCATGGTAAAACAGCAATCACAAGCCGGAAATTCAGCGTCCGGTGTACTTGAGCAGCTTCGCGGCAAACACGTACTGATTACCGGCACTACCGGTTTTCTCGGTAAGGTGGTGCTGGAAAAACTGATTCGTGCCGTGCCGGACATTGGCGGAATTCATCTTCTGATACGGGGCAACAAGCGTTATCCGGCAGCCCGGGAGCGCTTTAACCACGAAATAGCCAGCTCGTCGGTATTCGATCGTCTCCGCCATGAGGACAACGAAGCCTTCGAGAACTTTCTCGAGGAGCGGGTTCACTGCATTACCGGTGAAGTGACCGAGTCACGTTTTGGACTGGCACCAGACCGCTTTCGGGCGCTTGCGGGCCAGGTGAATGCGGTTATCAACTCCGCCGCCAGCGTTAACTTTCGGGAAGAACTCGACAAGGCCCTGAAGATCAACACTCTGTGCCTTGAAAATGTGGCTGCTCTGGCAAGACAGAACGGTAAAATGGCGGTGATACAGGTATCTACCTGTTATGTAAATGGCAAGAATTCCGGGCAGGTAACCGAGTCTGTCATCAAACCCGCGGGCGAAGCCATACCACGCAGTACCGATGGTTACTTTGAAATCGAAGAGCTTGTGCACCTTCTGCAGGACAAGATTGCCGATGTCCGTGCCCGTTATTCCGGCAAAATGCTTGAAAAGAAACTGGTCGACCTGGGTATTCGCGAAGCCAATTACTATGGCTGGAGTGATACCTATACCTTTACCAAGTGGCTTGGCGAGCAGCTGTTGATGAAGGCCCTGGCGGGTCGGTCTCTTACCATTGTGCGTCCATCCATCATAGAGAGTGCCCTGGAAGAGCCATCTCCTGGCTGGATTGAAGGTGTGAAGGTCGCTGATGCCATTATCCTGGCCTATGCCCGTGGCAAGGTATCCCTGTTCCCCGGCAAGCGCAGCGGCATCATTGACGTAATCCCGGTGGATCTGGTTGCCAATAGTATCATCCTGTCTCTCGCCGAGGCGATCACCGAGCCTGGTCAGCGCAGGGTCTACCAGTGTTGCAGTGGCAGTTCCAATCCGATTTCACTGGGCCAGTTTATCGACCATCTGATGGCTGAGGCGAAAACCAATTACGCCGACTATGACCAGCTCTTCTATCGCCAACCCACCAAGCCGTTTATTGCCGTAAACCGCAAGCTGTTTGACGTTGTGGTGGGTGGCATGCGGTTGCCGTTATCCATCGCCGGAAAGGCGCTGAGGCTGGCAGGCCAGAACCGGGAACTGAAAGTTCTGAAAAACCTGGACACCACCCGGTCGCTGGCAACCATTTTCGGATTTTATACCGCGCCGGATTATGTTTTCCGTAATGACTCACTGATGGCACTGGCTTCCCGTATGGGCGAGCTGGACCAGGTGCTGTTCCCGGTGGATGCGCGCCAGATTGACTGGCAGCTGTATCTGCGGAAGATTCACCTGGGCGGTCTCAACCGGTACGCCCTTAAAGAGCGGAAGCTTTATAGCCTGCGCGCCGCCCAGCCGCGCAAGAAAGCGGCCTGACATCCGAAGAACGAGGGATCCCTGCCCCCCGGGGATCCTCTTTTCACTTGTTGTTTCTGTCAGCGGGTCTATGCTTTGTGGAAGGCCCCGGAACAACAGGGTCGCCCCTTGTGAAACGGTCATTTTGGCTAAAAGTGCTGGCGCATTAGGACGTTAGTCTAATTCATTGTTCACTGGCACGCATGTTGAACTATGGGTATCCGTCTTCAGGGCTTATTTTTGCCCGCACGCTCTATCTTACAAAACCGATAATGACAACAGACTCTGACTAAAGGGGGAGCACAATGACTCACAAACAGGTTTATCCGGTAACCCCGGACGTGGCCAAACGGGCCCTGCTAAACCGGGATCAATACGAGACGATGTATCGCCAGTCCGTTGATGATCCGGAAACCTTCTGGGCCGAGCACGGCAAACGCCTTGACTGGATCAAGCCGTTCACCAAGGTAAAGAATACAACCTTCGATTACGACAATCTTTCCATCAAGTGGTTCGAAGATGGCCAGCTCAATGCGGCTGCCAACTGCCTGGACCGGCATCTGGAGAAACGCGGCGACCAGACGGCGATTATTTTTGAGGGCGACGACCCCGCCGATTCCCGCAATGTGACCTACCGCGAGCTGTACGAAGAAACCTGTAAGTTTGCCAACGTCCTTAAAGATCAGGGCGTGAAGAAGGGCGATGTGGTTACTATCTACATGCCTATGATTGTTGAAACCGGTGTTGCCATGCTGGCCTGCGCCCGAATTGGCGCGATTCACTCTGTTGTTTTCGGTGGCTTCTCGCCAGAAGCACTTGGCGCCCGTATTGCCAACGGCAAGTCCCGCTTTGTCGTCACCGCCGATGAAGGCGTTCGCGGTGGCCGAAAGATTCCGCTGAAAAAGAATGTGGACGCCGCATTGAACAATGAAGCCGGCGCCAATGTGGATAAGGTTATTGTGGTCAAGCGCACTGGTGGCGACGTGCCCTGGAACGACGGCCGCGACCAGAGCTATGAAGAGCTGATGAAGGGTGCCTCGACGGACTGCCCCGCGGAACCCATGAATGCCGAAGATCCACTGTTCATGCTGTACACCTCCGGTTCTACCGGCGCCCCGAAGGGCGTGCTGCATACCACCGGTGGTTACATGGTCTATACCTCCATGACCCATGAATACGTGTTTGATTACCACGATGGTGACGTCTACTGGTGTACGGCAGACTTCGGCTGGGTGACAGGCCACAGTTACATCCTGTACGGACCACTGGCTAACGGTGCAGTCACTGTGTTGTTTGAGGGCGTCCCCAACTACCCGGACACCTCTCGCATGGGGCAGGTGGTGGACAAGCACAAGGTCAACATCCTGTACACCGCGCCCACCGCGATCCGCGCCCTTATGGCGGAAGGCGAATCCTGCATGGACGGTACTACCCGTGAGAGCCTGCGACTGCTGGGCTCGGTGGGTGAGCCCATCAACCCGGAAGCCTGGGAGTGGTACCACCGCGTTATCGGTAACAGCAAGTGCCCGATCGTGGACACCTGGTGGCAGACCGAGACTGGCGGCATCCTGATTTCTCCGCTGCCTGGCGCCATTGATCTGAAGCCAGGTTCCGCAACGGTGCCGTTCTTCGGAGTGAAGCCGGCTCTGGTGGATAACGATGGCAACATCCTGGAAGGCAAGACCGAAGGTAATCTGGTGATCCTGGACAGCTGGCCAGGTCAGATGCGCACCATCTATGGTGACCATGAGCGCTTCAAGCAGACCTATTTCAGCACCTATAAAGGCATGTACTTTACCGGTGACGGGGCCCGCCGCGACGAGGACGGTTATTACTGGATTACCGGCCGGGTAGACGACGTGCTGAACGTGTCCGGCCACCGCCTGGGTACAGCCGAGGTGGAAAGTGCCCTGGTAGCTCACGACAAGGTCGCCGAGGCGGCCGTAGTAGGCTACCCGCATGAGATCAAGGGGCAGGGCATCTATGTCTATGTGACCCTGGTTCACGGTGAAGAGCCTTCAGACGAGCTCAAGAAGGAGTTGGTACAGTGGGTGCGCAAGGAGATTGGCCCGATTGCATCTCCGGACATCATCCAGTGGGCGCCTGGACTGCCGAAGACTCGTTCTGGCAAGATTATGCGTCGAATTTTGCGTAAGATTGCGTCAAACGAGCATGATCAGCTGGGCGACACCTCCACACTGGCGGACCCGGGTGTGGTGGATGATCTGATCAGCGGTCGTGGTAACAAGTAAGGCCTGCTTGTGATCAGGCTGTGTACCTGTGAGGAATCTGTTGAATGACACAAACCATTATCGTCGCCGATGATCACCCGCTGTTTCGTGCAGCTCTGAAACAGGCGGTCAGTCAGGCGGTACCTGATGCCGGAACAGTTGAAGTAGACAGCATCAAGGCGCTGCAGGCGGCGGTAGAGTCGCATCCGGATGCGGATCTGGTTCTGCTGGATCTGAATATGCCGGGCGCCCATGGTTTCTCGGGGCTCGTGTTCATGCGCGGCCAGTACCCGGGTTTGCCGGTGGTGGTTGTGTCAGGGTCAGAGGAAATGCAGGTAATGCGTCGTTCGATCGACTACGGGGCGTCTGGCTTCATTCCGAAGTCAGCGCCCTTGCCGACGATTACCCAGGCGATTCAGGCAGTCCTGGAAGGGGATGTCTGGTTGCCAGAGGGCGTGGCGGACAAGATCGAGCGGATGCATTCGGACATGACGGACTTTTCCGAGAAGCTGGCGTCCCTGACGCCGCAGCAGTTCCGTGTACTGGGCATGCTGGCTGAAGGTCTCCTGAACAAGCAGATTGCCTATGACCTGGATGTGTCGGAAGCAACCATCAAGGCACATATCACGGCAGTGTTCCGGAAGCTGGGGGTTCGTAATCGGACCCAGGCAGTGATTGCGATCCAGCAGATGGAGATTGATCCCTCGGATACGTCGTTGTCTGGCAGCTGAGCGGTCTGAAGGGCTGGCTGGTTTGTCGGATTACGGCGTCGCCTAATCCGACCTACGTTTCCGGGCCTGCTTCTTTTGTAGGTCGGATTAGGCAAAGCCGTAATCCGACACCTCACTCACAGGCATATCCCAAACACCTCACTCACAGGCATACCCCAAACACCTCACTTCTTGGCATACCCCAACTTCTTGTCCACGAAATTGAACAACTCCTGGCCCTTGTGCCACCGGTCCAGGTTCTCCAGGAACTGATCAGTCAGCGCCCGCTTCCAGCCAATGAAATCACCGGACATGTGCGCCGTCATAATGACGTTCTCCATATCCCAGAGCGGATGATCTGCAGGCAGCGGCTCTTCCTCAAACACGTCGAGGGCAGCGCCGGCAATGTCACCGTTGTTCAGTGCGGTAATCAGATCGTCGGTTTTAACCACCGGGCCGCGGCCAATGTTGATCAGGCGGGCGGATTTGCGCATGGCCCTGAACGCTTTTTCATCGAACAGGCCTTCGGTCTGGGGGGTGAGGGGAGCGGCTATGACCACGAAATCTGCAAGCCCCAGTTGTTCTGTCAGGTCATCGTTGCCGTGCACTGCGATAAAGTCCGGATCATCGTGGCGCGGCTTGCGTGCGATACCGTGGGGTTTCAGTCCGGCCGCCTTACACAACCGGGCGATCTGGCCGCCGATGGAGCCGGCGCCAACAATCAGAACCTGTTTGCCTTCGGCTCGCTCGGTGTCCCGATGCTGCCACTTGTGCTCAGCCTGCAGTTTCAGTGAGCGCGGAAAATCCTTTGCAAACATCAGGATCGTGCACAACACGTATTCGGCAATGGTGCGGTCAAAAATGCCCCGGGCGTTGGTAACCACCACATCGCCTTCAATCAGCTCTGGGAACATCAGGGCATCAACGCCGGCGCTGGTTGCGTGAATCCATTTCAGCCTATCGGCCGAAGGCCAGGCGGCGGCCAGCGCCTCGGTGCGGAAATCCGTCACCATCATCACATCGGTGCCCGGCAGGGTTTCCCGCAGAGTGGGTTCATCCGAGGCAAAGCGGACTTCAGCCCGTGCCCGCAGTGCGTCCATGCCAGGAGGCTCTTTCTCTCCGGGTGCTGTCAGAACGGTCACAACCGGTTTTCTGTGTTGGGTCATCTGTCCTCCGTCAAAGCTGTTTGTCCGCGTCCGGTCGCGGGAATCGACAGTCCGGATGTCTGTATGACAGTCTGGTATCTGAGGTTGAGCCGGTCAACCTGAGCCTTTATAGGATAAAGGTCGTAGGCCCTGATATGACGGCGATGAAAGGGTTTCGCCGTAGCATATGAATCTTTCTGTTTTATGTCTTGTACGCCCCCCCTTTACTGACTAACCTGCAGGGGTAGCTACTCTTTTTGCCCTGTTTCAGGAGGTGTTTATGGCAGAAGCCGCCAATAAAGAAACCGGCCAGACCAAACCGCGTAAAGTGAAATATCGCAAGAACAAGGCCAGTTGGAACCCGGCGATGCAGGCAGTTCCGGTGCCGGGCATTCGTCGCATGGTGAATATGGCGGCCACCATGAAGGATGTCATTCATCTTTCCATTGGTCAGCCGGATCTGCCAACACCGAAACATGTCATTGATGCCTATATCGATGCCCTGAATGCGGGGCAGACCGGGTATACCATGGATGCGGGCCTGCCGGAGCTGCTGGTGGCGCTGCGGGATTATTACGGCGCCAAATACGATCGCAAACTCACCCGTGACAATATCCTGATCACCAGCGGCGCCACCGAAGCCATGTATCTGGCGATTTCGGCGACTTCTGCGCCCGGGCGGCAGTTCATTGTGACGGATCCTTCCTTCCTGCTGTATGCACCGCTGATCCGCATGAACGGCGGTGAAGTGAAGTTTGTTCCGACTCGTGCGGAAAACGATCACCAGCTGGACCCCGATGAAGTCATCCGGGCCATGGGGCCGCGTACGTTTGCCCTGATTCTCAACAACCCGAATAACCCCACCGGCGCCGTGTACCCCCGCAGTACCATAGAAACAATCCTGGAGGAGTGTGCCTACCGTGGTATCCAGGTTTATGCGGATGAAGTCTATGACCATCTGATTTTCGACGATGACGACTTCGCCAGTGTACTGAACTGCTCGATGGACCTGGACAACATCATGTGCATCAGCAGCTTTTCCAAGACATACAGCATGGCGGGCCTCCGGGTAGGCTGGGTGATTTCAAGCCAGGCCGCCATCAAGTCCCTGCGCCGGCTTCACATGTTCACGACCTCGGTAGCGAACACCCCCTCGCAGTTTGCCGGGGTAGCGGCGCTGACCGGCGACCAGCAGTGCGTCAGGAACATGGTGGACATCTACCGTGAACGCCGTGACAAGGTAGTGGAACTGATCGATCAGACCCCTTACATGACCGGTTACAAACCGGGCGGCGCCTTCTTCGCGTTCCCGGACCTGCCGCCCCACGTTGATGGCTCGGATCTGGCCCTGAGAATGCTCAAGGAGACGGGGGTCTGTCTGGTGCCTGGCGACGCGTTTGGTGAAGGCTGTACCAATGCCGTCCGTATCAGTTTCTCCACCACCTGCGAGAAACTGGACGAAGCGTTCGACAGGATCATCCCCTGGATGGCCAAGCAGCAGTTCTGACCGTCATGTCGGCCCTGGACTCTGTGCTTGTACAATGTCCCTACTGCTGGGAGACGCTGGAAATCAGCGTCGACCCTTCCGTGGCTGAGCAGGAGTACGTAGAAGATTGCCAGGTATGCTGCCAGCCCATCGTGGTTCATGTAGTCCTGGACGAAGACCTGACGCCAATCGTGGATGTCCGGGCCGAAAACGAATAAGGAGAGTTCCCTGATGTTCACCACGCCGTTCCGCCTGCTTTCGGCACCGGTTCTGTTCGCCCTGGTATTGCTGAGCGGTTGTGCCAGCCTGTCTCCATATTCCATTTCCGAAGCAACACTGGAGCGACACCTTCAGGACACCGTCAGTGAGTTTGATCGCAAGCAGTTGCAGAGCGGTTCACCACTGAGTATGAGTCTGAGCAATGCAGATATCACACTCGGGCCGGACGGTCGTGATGTGGCGGTGATTGACCTGCGTGGCCAGGTATCCCTTAATGCGCTGATGATGAAACTGCCCGTGGATATTGCCCTGAAAGTGGAAGGGGCGCCGGTCTATGACAGCGAGGAAAGGGCGATCTATATCCGTCGCCTGCAACTGCTCGAAAGCAGTATTGATTCGTCGCTTTTCAAGGGGGACCTGAAGCCTGTAACAGATACTGTTATGCGGGCTGTTGCCCAGATGCTGGAGACCATGCCGGTGTACCGGCTGGATGAAACTGACTTCACCCAGCGGATGTTAGGAATGGTCCCCGTGGGCGTAAGGGTAGCACCTGGTCGGCTTGAGTTTGTTATGGAGGAGTAGTCTATTTCAGCCGGTCGCGAACCGCCTTGCCGATCTCCTGCGTACCTCGCGTGGTACCGGCATTCTCCGCCAGGTCCGCAGCCACGGCGTCGTATAGCTCCCGTCCCGCAGCCGCTATCGCCGGGTTTTTCCTTCCCAGCCATTCCAGCATTCGCGCCGTGGTGAACAGCATGGCGGTGGGGTCCGCGAGGCCCTGCCCGGCAATGTCCGGCGCGCTACCGTGGGTCGGTTCGAACATGGAAGGCATGCTGGGATCATCCGGGTTCAGGTTGCATGAGGGCGCCACCCCCATGCCGCCGGATAGTACTGCTGCCAGATCGGTCAGAATGTCCCCCTGCAGGTTGCTGGCTACCACCACATCAAAGGCCCAGGGAGCCTGAACAAACTTCATGCAGGCTGCGTCCACCAGCTCATGGTGTGTTGCCACGTCCGGGTATTGCTTTGCCAACTCCTCAAAGGCTTCGGTGTACATATCCCCCCAGTAACGCAGTGCGTTGCGTTTGGTGACGATACACACCTGGCTCTCGCAGGTTTTGCCATCCCTTGTGTGGAAGTGGCGGGTTTTACCTTCTTCGGCACGGGCTGCCGCCCGCAGACGGGCCTGTTCGAAACCATAACGGATAATCCGGTCGGTAGCCCGACGGGTGAATACCTCCATCTGGGTGGCCACTTCGTCCGGCGACCCCTTGCGGAGTCGGCCACCCTGGCCCACGTACTCGCCTTCACTGTTTTCACGGATTACCAGCATATCGATGTCTTTGGCGCGTTCATCAGCAAGGTACTGGCGGGCGCCCGGCAGAAGTCGGGCCGGTCGTTCGCAGACCCACTGGTCAAAGCCTTTGCGCATATCCAGCAGTGGCGCGAGGGAGATACTGTCCGGCAACAGGTAGCGGTCAGGATCGTCGACAGGCCCCGGGTCCCCCAATGCTCCCAGCAAAATGGCATCGTACTGTTTGAGCTGGTCAAGGGCGTCTGCCGGCATGGACTCCCCGTTTTCCTCATGCCAGGCGTGGGATGGCCAGGGGAAGCGGGTCCACTCCATGGGAAGATTGTGGCGGGATCTCAGTGCTTCCAGGCAGTGCACCGCCTCGGCAACCACTTCAGGGCCGATACCATCACCCGGTGTGACAGCAATACGGATTTTCTGGGCCATTCCGGATACTCCTTCGGGTCGCTTTGATCGTATACAGGACAATATGTGCTTCAGTGTAGTCATGTGGTGCAGGGATTCCACATGATTTAACGGAGTATTTCTTTTACCGTAATGCTCTGGTGGCTATAGTGAACATGAGGCATTTATGTCGTTGCATGCCATCGGTCGAAACTTGGAGTCGTAGTGGATAAGCCTGCCGAACTGTTTGATGAATCCCATTGTGAACAATGCGCCTGTGGCGAAGGACTGGACTTTTCCTTTACCTTCGCCTTTCAACCCATCGTCGATGTAAGCAATGAAGCTGTCTACGCCTACGAGGCCCTGGTTCGTGGGCCGGAAGGTGAGGGTGCCTACAGCGTGCTGTCAAAGGTCAACGAGAAAAACCGTTATTCCTTTGACCAGATCTGCCGGGTAAAAGCTGTAAAACTGGCAGCACGCTTGAATATGGAAACGAGGCTGAGTATCAACTTCATGCCCAATGCCGTCTACAACCCCGAGTATTGCATCAGGACGACACTGGCCGCAGCGCAAACGTACAAGTTTGATACCCGCAAGATTATTTTCGAGCTGATCGAGACAGAGGATCTTTCTTCGCTGGATCACCTTGTGGACATTATCAGCTCCTACCAGAATATGGGTTTCCATACCGCCCTGGATGATTTCGGCGCCGGCTATTCGCGTTACAATATTCTCATTGCCAGCCCGCCAAATCTGCTCAAGCTTGATATGGCGCTGGTTCGGGACATTCATAAAGAGCCCAACAAACAGGCCGTTGTCGCCGGCATCATAGCCATGATGACGCAGCTTGGTGGTAAGATTGTGGCCGAGGGAGTTGAAACTGAAGAAGAGTACTTCTGGTTGCGGTCACAGGGTATTACGCTGTTTCAGGGGTATCTCTTTGCCAAACCCGGCTTCGAATGCCTGCCGGAACCCCACTTTCCCTGCTAAACAAGCTTTTGAGGATTAACTTTGTTCTATCGCCTGATAACCCTTGTTGGCGGACTCATTTTCGTCATTGTCCTGTTCGCCCTGATCTGGTTTTTCTGCAAACAGTTTCTGCTTCGCCACGGGGTAAAGGATCAGGTGTCCGACCGCGCAACGGTGCTGGCCACCTGGACATTTGCCGGTGTGGGTGTGGGCCTGGTCTTTGCAGTGCTCGGGGCCTTCATCCTTGGCCCCTGGGCCTTTTACCGCACGCTGCGGGGCCATGACATGCCCGTGTCGGAGGGCGCGGCCATCTGGTGGGGTTTCGCTATAGTAGTGGCCTCGCTGGCAATTACCGCCGCCGGGTTCCTGGGTTTTCTGAGGCTGGTGGGTGCCTACTGACTGCAAAGCTCAGGCAATACTGTTCAGTTGCTCCCTGAACCAGAGAAGCGCCGGTTCCCGCTCATAGGCCTTGTGCCAGTATAGATGCACATCGATCGGGGGCAAATCCGCCGGCGCAGTGTGAATATCGATCTCAGCACGCTCGGCAATGATCCGGGCGTAGTTCTCCGGCATGGTCAGTAACAGGTCGGTTCCTTCCGCCACCCGACAGGCCGCGTAATAATGCTGGCACCGCAGTCGAATACTCCGCTGCACTCCGAACCTTGACAGTTCGAAATCCTCGATGCCGGGCCCCTCGGATCGGGACGACACCAGCACGTGCTTGGCTTGCAGGTAATTCTCCATGGTCAGTCCCCCTCTAACCAGCGGATGCCCCTTTCTCGCAAGAACCACCAACCTGTCCCGCCGCAACAGCTCATGGGAGGTCTGATTGCTGACCGGCAGCAGTACATCCACCGCAAAATCCAATTTCCCTGCTGCCAGTTGGGTCTCCATGTCCCGCCGGGGCACCCGCTGGCTGACAATTTCCAGTTCCGGATAATGTTCCAGCCGGCCCATCAGTTTGGGTAAGAAAGTGGACTCAAGGATATCCCGCAGTGCCAGTGAGTAGGTTTTGCGCTGGTTGGCGGGGTCGAAAGCGTGGAACTGGTTGACCGCACTCTGTATCTGCGTCAGCCCCGGGCGCATGGATTCGAGAAAGCGGCGTGCCAGGGGGGTCGGTACCATCTGGTTGCCTTGCCGGCTGAACAGCGGGTCATCGAAATGTTCCCGCAACCGTGACAGGGAGTGGCTGACGGCCGGCTGGGTAAGGTGCAGGGCCTTGGCTGCGCGGGTCAGGCTGCCTTCGCGGTAGATAGTGTCAAATACGTGCAGCAGATTCAGATCCAGCCGGTTGAGTGCCATGGGCGCCTCCTGTTCGCGAATAAACAGGCTTTATGATAAAGGATAAGAATAATTCAGTCGCGTAATAGTTTGGGGAAATCTAGACTGATGCTATATCGGTCAAACCACGAGGATACGGCGATGGATTTTAATATTTCCGAAAAAGGCCAGGACTATCTCAAGCGCGTCAAGACCTTCATGAAGGACGAAATTTTTCCCATTGAAGAGCAGTACCACAAGGAACTGATGGCGCAGGAAAACCGCTGGGTTGTGCTGCCTGTCATCAAGGAACTGAAGGAAAAGGCCAAAGTCCAGGGCCTGTGGAACATGTTCTTTCCGGACGAGAAAAATGGCTGTGGCCTCCTGAATTCCGATTACGCCCTGATTGCCGAAGAAACCGGCCGCAGCTTCATTGCCCCGGAAATCTTCAACTGCAATGCGCCGGATACCGGCAACATGGAAGTGCTGATCCACTACGGTTCCGAGGAACAGAAAGCCGAATGGCTACCACGCCTGCAAAGCGGCGAAGTGCGCTCCGCCTTCTGCATGACAGAGCCGGCCGTTGCCTCTTCAGATGCCACCAACATGGAAGCAACAGCCATTGTGGAAGGTGACGAGGTGGTCCTCAACGGTCGTAAATGGTGGAGCACCGGTGTTGGCCACCCGGACTGCAAGGTTGCCATCTTCATGGGACTGACAGATCCGGACGCCCACAAACACCGTCGTCATTCCATGGTGCTGGTGCCGCTGGACACGCCGGGCGTAAAAATCGAACGCATGCTGCCGGTGTTTGGTGCCTACGATGAGCCTTACGGTCACGGTGTTGTGTCTTTCGAGAACGTGCGTCTGCCAAAGAGCGCCTTCATCGCCGGTCCGGGCCGCGGTTTTGAAATTGCACAGGGCCGTCTCGGGCCTGGCCGCGTACACCATTGCATGCGGGCCATTGGTGCGGCAGAACGTACTCTGGAACTGTTGATCAAGCGTGCTACAAGCCGCGAAGCCTTCGGTCGCCCGATTGCCAAACTGGGCGGGAACCCGGACATTATTGCCAATGCGCGGATGTCGATTGAGCAGGCTCGGTTGCTGACATTGAAATGCGCCTGGGCGCTGGATACCAAGGGTATTTCCGGGGCATTGCAGGAAGTGTCGATGATCAAGGCGGTGATTCCGAAGATGCTCCAGCAGATTGTGGATGATGCCATTCAGATTCACGGTGGCGCCGGTGTCAGCGACGATGATTTCCCGCTGACCCAGCTGTTCGCCTATGCTCGGGTTCTGCGCCTGGCCGATGGTCCGGATGAGGTTCACCGGGCGATGGTTACGCGGTTGGAGCTGGCCAAGTACCGAAAGTGAGATGTCTGTACCCCGGTCCTCTGATTGGGTGCACGGAGCCGGCGGGAGGATGTTTCAGAAACACGCTCCTTCGGCACATCCATGTGACGCTTGGACTCCGCCATCCATGGCTCCGTACAGTTTCTGAAACATCCTCCCGCCGTCTCCGGTTAACTAAGGAGTCGGCCTGCGAGGTGGAGCAGAGTAATGCAATGAGTTTTCTGGAAGATTGGGCGGGCTGACTGAATTGTTCGGGAGTCGGCGACGGGGAGGTCCTTCTGAAACCCTGCGGAGCCATGGATGGCGGAGCGGAGCGTACAGGGACGTATTCACAGCGTGTTTCAGAAGGACCTCCCCGTCGACGGCTCATGCACCAAATTCAAAAACACGAAAACACAGCGGAAAATAACGATGACACAAAGAGTATTTATAACCGGCGGGGCCAGCGGCCTCGGCCGGGCGATTGCGTTGAAGTATGCCAGGAAAGGGGCCAGGGTCTGCATTGGTGATATTAACCCGGAGCAGGGGGTTGCCGTAGAGAAGGAGATCAACAACGCCGGGGGCGAAGGCTACTTTGTTGAGTGCGATGTTCGGCGGCTGACGGATTTGGAGAAGATCTGTGCCGACCTGACCGATAAGTGGGGTGGGGTGGACGTTGTGGTGAACAACGCCGGTGTTGCCTCCGCGGGCTCCATCGAAGACACCACCATGGCCGACTGGGAATGGATCATGGACATCAACGTGCTGGGCGTGGTTCGAGGCTGCAAGGCCTTTACGCCGCAGTTCAAGAAGCAGGGCTCCGGTGCGTTTGTGAATATCGCCTCCATGGCCGGGCTGATGCTTGCGCCGTTGATGGACAGCTACAATGTATCCAAGGCCGGTGTGATCGCGCTCTCGGAAACCCTGAGCCAGGAGCTGAGAGACTCGGGTATACACGTCAGCTGCGTGTGCCCGGCGTTTTTCCAGACCAATCTGACCAGCAGCATGCGGTCCGATATTCCCGGCATCCAGCAGAACGTAAACAAACTGATGAAGCGCTCCACCATCACCGCTGAAGATGTGGCTGACGATATCATCCGTGCGGTGGATAAGGGTGATTTCTGGGTGCTGCCCCACGCGAAAGAACGCCGTATGTGGATGGTCAAGCGCCACGCACCCAAGGCGTTTGACTGGCTAATGCACCAGGAGAGCAAGCGCTGGATGAAGAAAATGGGCGGCAAGGGCTGAACACCGCCTGCTGCCATATTGAGAACCAGAGGAGAGCCCTGAATGACCCAGATTGACCAGGCTGTTGATATCCGCGAAGGCGAAGAGCTGGATGTCGCGGCTGTTGACCGCTTCATGAAGCAGGCCATTCCGGACCTGGAAGGTGTGCCGGAGATCAAGCAGTACCCCGGTGGTGCTTCCAACCTGACCTATCAGGTGGATTACGGCGACCGTTCCTACGTATTGCGTCGCCCGCCGTTCGGCCATATCGCCAAGTCCGCCCACGACATGCTGCGGGAAGCGAAGGTGATGCGGGCCCTCAAGCCCGAGTTTCCCTACGTGCCCAATATCGTCGCCATCTGCGACGACCATGACGTACTGGGCTGCGATTTCTACGTGATGGAGCGCCTCAAGGGCATCATCCTGCGCCAGGACTTCCCCAAGGATTTCGAACTCAGTGAGGCGGATACCCGCAAGCTGTGCCTGAATGTGATCGACAAGCTGGTGGATCTGCACAATGTCGATGCCAAGGCTACGGGCCTGGACAAGCTGGGCAAGGGTGCCGGTTATGTGCAGCGCCAGATCGGCGGGTGGAGTGACCGCTTTCGCAAGGCGAAAACCGATGACGTGGGTGACTTTGAAGCCGTGATGGGCTGGCTGAACGACAAGATGCCGGACGATATTGCCCAGGTGGTCATTCACAACGACTACCGTTTTGACAATGTGGTGCTGAACCCGGATAACCCGTTCGAAGTTATCGGCGTGCTGGACTGGGAAATGGCCACCATTGGCGACCCGTTGATGGACCTGGGCAACAGCCTGGCCTACTGGATCCAGGCAGATGATGAGGGGCCGTTCCAGATGCTGCGCCGGCAACCCACCCACCGCCCGGGTATGCTGACTCGCAAGGAAGTGGTCGCTTACTACGCCGAGAAATCCGGCCTGACAATCGACAACTTCGATTTCTACGAAATCTACGGACTGTTCCGGCTGGCGGTGATCGTCCAGCAGATCTATTACCGCTATTACCACGGCCAGACCAAAGACAAGCGCTTTGCGGCATTCGGACACGCGGCCAACTATCTGGAGAAGCGGTGTCAGCGGCTGATCGAGGCGAGTGACCTGTAATGGCAACGATCTATCTGATTCGCCATGGGCAGGCCAGTTTCGGCAAGGAAAACTACGATCAGCTGTCACCCCGGGGCTGGGAGCAGGGCCGTGTCCTGGGGCGCTGGCTCGCAGGCAAGGTTACCCCCAGTGCCGTTTTTGGCGGCAATATGGAGCGCCACCGGGAAACCATGGAGGCCATTACCAGCGGTTATGGTGAGGCACTCCCGGATATGCAGGCGGTAGAGGGTTTCAGCGAATTTGACCATACCCAGCTGATTGAACGTCTGCGCCCGGAATGGGAAGACCGGGAGCGTATGGCGCGGGATCTGGCTGCGTTTCCAAAACCCGCAAGAGCTTTCCAGCAGGTGTTCGAGGAAGCGATGGTCCGGTGGGTCAGCGGGCAACATGACGACGAATACGCCGAGAGCTGGGGTGAATTCCAGAACCGGGTGATCACTGCCCTGGAGCAGCTGATTGACTACACAGACGGCGGCGACACCCTGGTGTCCACCTCCGGCGGCCCCATTGCCGTTATGGCACAACACCTGTTGCAGCTGAGTGATCGCAAGACACTGGACATGAATTCCGTGATTGCCAATACCAGCGTCACCCGCATCCTGCATTCAGGGGCCCGGCGCAGCCTCGCAGTGTTCAACAATTACAGTCACCTGGAGGCGGAAGATGCTTCCCTGGTGACCTTCCGATAACGAATTGAGGTGAAGAATGAGCAAGCAAGACCTGTTTGATCTGAGCGGCAAAGTGGCCCTGATCACCGGTGCCAGCCGCGGTATCGGCGAGAGCATCGCCCGCACCCTGGCCAACTATGGTGCCCACGTTATTGTCAGCAGCCGCAAGATTGATGGCTGCGAGGCCGTGGCCAGCAGTATCCGCGAAGACGGCGGCAGTGCCGAGGCCTATGCCTGCCACATCGGTGAAATGGACCAGATTGAAGACATCTGGCAGCACATCGAGTCAAAGCATGGCAAGCTGGATATCCTGGTGAACAACGCGGCGGCCAACCCCTATTTTGGCCCCATTGAAGACACCGATCTGGGTGCCTACCACAAGACCGTGGACGTGAATATTCGCGGTTACTTCTTCATGTGTGCCCGTGGCGCGCAGATCATGAAGAAAAACGGTGGCGGCTCCATTATCAACGTGGCGTCTGTGAACGGCGTCAATCCGGGGCATTTCCAGGGCATCTATTCGGTGACCAAGGCGGCGGTTATTTCCATGACCAAATCCTTCGCCATGGAACTGGGCCAGCAGAAGGTGCGGGTGAATGCGTTGTTGCCGGGCCTGACGGATACCAAATTCGCCAGTGCGCTGACCAGCAACGAAGCCATCAAGAAACAGGCCATGGCTCATATTCCCATGAAGCGGGTGGCGGATCCGGACGAGATGGCCGGCACGGTTCTGTACCTGGCGTCCGGTGCCTCCAGCTACACCACCGGTACCTGCATCAACGTGGACGGCGGTTACCTGACGATTTGACGTCAGCTGTTCTGGTTTTCGGTATCCTCGCCGACACAGGCGAGGGTGTCGAAGTCTCCTGCCAGTTCTTTCGCCCGTGCCACCAGGTGATCAAGGTGGCGCTGGTCGGCCTGCTGTAAGAGTTCTGTCATCAGCTGTGCCATGGCCGGCCGGCTTTCCGACATCATCTGCTGATACCTCTCCCCGCGTACTTCTTCGTTGTTGTCGATCAGGTAACTGATGCGATCGGCAAAGCTGTCGCTGTCTCTTTCCTCGATGGCGCCCAGTAATGCCTGCTGCCAGTTGCGCCGGCCTTCCAACCAGATCTGCGTCTGTTCGCCCCGGGCTTCAGACCAGATCCTGACGGTTTCCCGCTGGCGGCCATTGAGTGGCCCCAGCCAGCGCTCAACCCGTTCACTGGTGCGCTCTGCCCGTGCGGCACCGGTTTTCTCTGGATCGTCCGCCAGAAACTCTTCTTCCATTTCTTTCTGACTTTCTTCCATATTCGCGGCCAGCTGCCGCACTTGTTCATCATCAAGACTCGCCAGAAGGCGCACGACCGCGGGTGTGGCCCGTTCAATCAGGGGTGGGAGGAAAGAAAACAGTTTTTCCTGGTGCCAGACCACCGTCGGCTCATCAAGGTCTCCGCCACCAACGTCGCTTTCGAGCTGCGTAAGCCATTGTGAGTATCGCGGCAGCTCGGTGCTGCAGTGCCAATGCCGAAGGTCCCGTATGTCCTGTTCCAGCCGCGATTCCTGCACCGAAGTCATGGGAATATAGTCGTCCACCCACCAGACAATGCCCCAGTCCGCGTAGCGGTAGGCCAGTTTGGTTGAGCTGCATCCTGCCACCAGCAGCAGGCTTGTAAGAACAATACACAAGGTACGCAGCATGGACCTCTATCCCGGGAAGCGTTTCGAATCATACGTCGTCGCAAGGCTTTCAGATGGGGCTGCTTTTAATAATCAGACTACCAGATTGATCCATTCGAGAACCTGAGCACGTAAAGAGTAGGGTACATTTAAAGCGTTGATGATTTCGCCCCGGTCTAGCCGGGGTTTTTTTATGCCTGTGGGTAATCCAAAAATGTGATTTTTATCAATTGAAAAATGCAGGATCTTGACTAGCTTGAAAATACACACATAAAAAAGGCGGGTATATGGATGATCCCCAGAATGTGTCGTCGGATGACCGCAGGCGGCATGAGTTCCGTTTGTTTATTTTCCTGATTGTCTTCCTGTTTCCTATTCTGGCGGTAGCGGTTGTGGGTGGTTACGGCTTCATAATCTGGATGTCCCAGGTACTCATGGGGCCACCAGGGCCACCGGGATAGGGAGCAGGCATGTCTGTCTCCCTGGCCCGCAGATCCTTTCTCCGCGGAGGCCGTGCTCTGTCTGCCGAGCGCAAGCCTCCCTGGACAGATGAATCGTTCATTGAAGCCTGTGTTCGCTGCGGTGACTGTATTGATGCCTGCCCGGAGAATGTTCTGTTCAAGGGCGATGGCGGTTTTCCGCAAATCCGTTTTCAGGATGAGGGTTGCACCTTTTGTCAGGAATGCGTGCGGGTCTGTGATGAGCCCGTCTTTGACCTGGCGCGAGAGGCATTCCCCTGGCGCGCCCGCATCCGGGATAACTGCCTGGCGCTGGCCAACATCCATTGCCAGAGCTGCCAGGATGTCTGCGAGCCATCCGCCATCCGCTTTTCCCCTTCACTCGGCCATGTACCCATGCCAACGGTCGCTCTGGATGACTGCACCGGCTGTGGTGCCTGCGTGGCTGTCTGTCCCCAGGATGCCATAGAGCTTTCCGCCCCTGAGGTAAAGGAGACCAACCATGACTGAGTCATCCTCTGAGGAGGTGCACATTGCCAGCTTTATTGTTCACTGCTGGCCCGAATACCTGGATGCCATCAAGGCCAGGGTTAATCAAACCGAAGGCCTGGAAACCGGCGCAGAATCCCCGGGGGGCAAGCTGGTGGTCATTGCGGAAGGCCCGCATCAAAGCCGGCTGCTGGAAACAGTCGAACTGCTGGAAAGCCAGCCTGGCGTCCTGGAGTGCATCCTGGTCTATCACGAGCTGATGTCGGCCGCTGAAGCCAACCACGAAATGATTGACCTGAACACAACACAATAAACCTGATGACAGAGACAGAATCATGAACCTGACACGACGCGAATTCGCCAAGGCCAATGCACTGGCTCTGGGCGCCTCAGCCGCCGGGCTGTCAATTCCCGCAGGGGCGGCTAACCTGATCACCAACGCCGAGCTTACGGAACTGAAGTGGAGCAAGGCGCCTTGTCGCTTCTGTGGAACTGGCTGCAGTGTAATGGTCGCCACAAAGAACAACCAGATCGTTGCCACCCATGGCGACACCCAGTCTGAGGTCAACCGCGGCCTGAACTGCGTGAAAGGGTACTTCCTGTCCAAGATCCTCTACGGGCGGGACAGGCTCACCAAACCCCTGTTGCGTAAACGGGATGGCAAGTTCCACAAGGAAGGGGAGTTCCAGGAAGTCAGCTGGGACGAAGCCCTGGACGTGATGGCGGAAAAATTCACGTCTTCCATAAAAGAACATGGCCCGGACAGTGTCGGCATGTTCGGGTCCGGCCAGTGGACCATCTGGGAAGGCTACGCGTCCAGCAAGTTGTTCAAGGCCGGTTTCCGCACCAACAACATCGACCCGAATGCCCGGCATTGCATGGCGTCAGCCGTGGCCGGTTTCATGCGCACGTTCGGTGCGGACGAGCCCATGGGGGTCTATGACGACATAGAGAACGCTGATGCCTTCGTGCTCTGGGGTTCGAACATGGCGGAAATGCACCCGATCCTGTGGACGCGGGTGACCGACCGCCGGTTGTCGCATCCCTCCACGGAAGTGGCGGTACTTTCCACCTATAAACACCGCTCGTTTGATCTCGCTGATTTGCCAATGGTGATGACGCCCCACGCAGATGTGGCGATCCTTAACTACATTGCCAACTACATCATCCAGAACGATGCGGTCAACGAGGACTTCGTTAACAAGCACACCAAGTTCGTCAAGGGAGCCGCGGATATTGGTTACGGCCTGCGGCCGGAAGATCCCCGCGAGCAGAACGCCAAAAACTCAGATAATGCCGGCAGTTTTGAAGACATGAGCTTCGAGGCTTTTGCCGAGTATGTGAAAGAGTATGATCTCGAGCGAGCCGTGAGGGTATCCGGCGTTCCCGCCGACCGCCTGGAGCGTCTGGCAAAACTCTATGCCGACCCGGACAAACGCGTAACCACCTTCTGGACCATGGGTGTTAACCAGCACACCCGTGGTGTCTGGGTTAATAACCTGATCTATAACGTACACCTGCTGACCGGCAAGATTGCCACACCCGGCAACAGCCCCTTTTCGCTGACCGGTCAGCCTTCCGCCTGCGGCACAGCCCGGGAAGTGGGGACCTTCGCCCACCGTCTGCCGGCCGATATGGTGGTGTCCAACCCGGAGCACCGGGCCATGGCGGAGAAGATCTGGAAACTGCCGGAAGGCACCATTCCCGCGAAAGTGGGTTATCACGCAGTGCTTCAGAGCCGGATGCTTAAAGACAGCAAGTTGCGGGTGTACTGGACCCAGGTTACCAACAACATCCAGGCCGGTCCCAACACCATGCAGGAAACCCTGCCGGGCTGGCGGAATCCGGATACGTTCATCATCGTCTCCGACATTTACCCGACGGTGTCTGCCCAGGCGGCTGATCTGATTCTGCCCTCCGCGGGCTGGGTTGAGAAGGAAGGCGCCTACGGCAACGCCGAGCGCCGAACCCAGTTCTGGCAGGAGTTGGTGACGGCTCCGGGCGAAGCCAAATCCGATCTCTGGCAGACGCTGGCCCTCGCCAGGCGCATAAAGGTGGCGGATGTCTGGCCTCAGGACCTGCTGGCCAGGGCGCCCGAAATGCGGGACAAGACCCTGTTCGACGTGCTCTACCGTAACGGTAACGTGGATGCCTACCCGCTGGATGACCTGAATCCGGATTATGGCAATCACGAAGCCAAAGACTTCGGCTTCTATATCCAGAAGGGCCTGTTCGAGGAATACCGGAAGTTTGGTAAGGGTAAGGGCAAGGATCTGGCAGATTTCGATACCTACCATAAAACCCGCGGCCTGCGGTGGCCTGTGGTGGACGGCAAGGAAACCCTCTGGCGGTATCGCGAGGGCTCCGACCCATACGTGGAAGAAGGCACCGGGTTCCAGTTTTATGGCAATGCCGATAACCGCGCACGGATATTTGCCCTGCCTCATGAGCCGCCAGCGGAGTCCCCGGACGACGAGTATCCCTTCTGGCTGTGTACCGGTCGTGTTCTGGAACACTGGCACACCGGTTCCATGACCCGGCGGGTAGGTGAACTGCACAAGGCGGTACCTGATGCCCTGCTTTACATGAATATGGAAGACGCAAGGGAGCAGGGGTTCCGGCGGGGCAGTGAGGTTCTTGTGGCCAGCCGCCGCGGCGAGGTGCGGCTGCGGGTGGAAACCCGTGGCCGTGTCAGCGTCCCCCGGGGGATGGTGTATGTGCCTTTCTTTGACGCCGGCAAGATCATCAACAAAGTCACTCTGGACGCCACTGACCCCATATCCAAACAGACGGATTTCAAGAAGTGTGCGGTTCGTCTGGAACTGGTAGACCTGGCTTGAGGAGACACACCATGAAAAAGCTGATCGCTATTCTGCTGACGGCCTCCTTTGCCATGGTTGCAACGGCTGAGTCGCCTTCACTGTCACCCTCTGCGCCTGATGGTCTCCGGGAGGGCGGAACCCTGGGTAAGGTGGGCGATGCGCCACCCATTGCCGGGGACCCCCGAGACGTCAAGCGGGAAGTACGCAATTACCCGGAACAGCCACCGGTCATCCCCCACAGCATCCGGGGTTATCAGGTGGACAAGCGCTTTAATCGCTGCCTTGAGTGCCACAGCCGTGAGTCTGCGCCCTCGGCAGGCGCCCCGATGGTCAGCGTGACCCATTTCATGGATCGCAATTTCCAGGTCAGAGCGGAGGTAACACCGGGGCGGTATTTCTGTACCCAGTGCCACGTGCCTCAAACCGACGCAGAAGCACTGGTGGAGTCGGACTTCAAGCCCATCGATCAGGTGATCCGTCAGGGCGCCCGGGAGGATAGCCAATGATGGGTCGGCTGAAGTACTACTGGCGCCTGTTGAGAAAACCCAGTGTTCACTACAGTCTCGGGTTTCTGACGCTGGGCGGGTTTCTGGCCGGGATTATATTCTGGGGCGGTTTCAATACGGCCCTGGAGGTCACCAACACCGAGGAGTTCTGTATTGGCTGCCACGAGATGTACAGTAATCCTTACCAGGAACTGAAAGACACCATCCACTACACCAACCGCTCTGGAGTCAGGGCTGAATGTTCTGACTGCCATGTACCACATGACTGGACCCACAAGATAGGCCGCAAAATGGAGGCGTCCAAGGAAGTCTGGGGCTGGCTGTTCGGCACCATCGATACGCCGGAAAAGTTCGAGGAAAAGCGCCTCGAGCTGGCCCAGCGGGAGTGGCACCGGCTGAAAGCCAACGACTCACTGGAGTGTCGCAACTGTCACGAGTTTGAGTCCATGGACTTTACGTTACAGGATCCGCGCGCTGCCGAAGCCCATTCCACAGCGTTGACCGGTGAGGGAGACCAGACCTGTATCGACTGTCACAAGGGCATTGCCCATGAGTTGCCGGACATGGCAGGTGTGAGCCGCTAGGAGGAAGCCGCTGATCCGGCCCGGATCAGCGGTGAAAGCTCAGCGAACCGTGGTGTTACCGGACGGCGCCTGGGAAAGGGTTGTTCCGGTAGGCGGGCGGTGATGGAGAGAGTAGATGATCCGGTCCAGTACTGCCTGCCCATTCCAGGCGGGGTCATTGTTGACCATGCCCACGACAGCCCAGGTGGTGTTGGTGTCATCACGGGTATAACCGGCAATAGAGCGTACGTTTTCCAGGTAACCGGTCTTGATGCGGCCCTTGCCGTCCAGACCGGTGTTCCGCAAACGACGTGCCATGGTGCCGTCCATTGCAATCAGCGGCATGGAGGCCATCAGATCGGCGGAGTAGTCGCTGTTCCAGGCGTGTTGCAGAATCTGCGCACCCTGGCGTGCAGTGATCCGGCCATGACGGGTAAGGCCGGCACCATTATCAATCACCATGCCGGCGGTATTGATGCCTTTGTCCTGAAGCCATTGGTAAATCACACGGATACCGGCAACGCGATCATCTTCATCGTCGTCGAGCCGGTGCTCCGCGCCAATGGACAGCAACAGTTGGCGCGCCATCACGTTGCTACTCCACTTGTTGATATCACGCACCATGGTTACCAGGTCTGGTGAGGTGGTTTTAAGCAGCAATCGGGCGTCATCAGGAGTGCTGGCGAGCAGACTTTTGCCGCTGATTTCAATGCCCATATCCGTAAGCAGTGAGCGTATCAGCGAAGCGGTGTATTGCTCATGGGGCAGCAGAGAGAGGTACGCGGTAGTCCGACAGCCCCGGGGCAATTGACCAGTCACTCTGACCGTTACCCTGTGGTCTTCGTGGAAGATGGGTTCCCATTCAAATCTTCTGCGGGCAGGGCACGGGCCTTCAGCCACTGCCGTTACCCGGTTGTCGATGACAACATCGTTCAGCGAGGGTGCGCTCCAGGCCTGCGTTCCACGCTCATCCGCCCGCACCTGGAAATGCACAAGATTCAGATTTGTGAGGTAGGGTGAAGGCTGCACCAGGAAGGGCGCATTGGGGTTGTCACCATTGTCATCGAAGCCGGGCAACCCGTCTGCCAGCCTGAATACGTCACCGTCCAGTACCAGATTGCCATTGATGGCGCCGATGCCCATGCCTCGAAGCTCATTCAGGGTACTCCACAGGCGCTCAATGGTCAGTTTGGGGTCACCGCCCAGTTCGACATAGAAGTTGCCATTGAGGGTGTCGCCTACAAGCTCACCATCGGTATAGAAGTTGGTGTCCCAGTGATAGGTGGGCCCCAGGGTTTCCAGCGCTGCATAGGTGGTAATCAGCTTGATGATGGAGCCGGGACTCATTAGCGCGTCAGCATTGATATACTGCTCAATGCCGGGGCCATTCAGGGGGATGGCGGCCATGCTCAGGGCCTGGTCATCGTTCAGGGACTGGAACGCGTAATCACGCACCTGGCTGCTCCAGGTCTTCTTGGGGTTGCTGGTTGTCTCGGCGGCCGGTTCAGAAGCGGAGGCAATGCCCAGTGACAGAATGGCTGCCATGGCAGAAGCGAGCAGGCGTGGTACCACTCGACCATGCTGTCGGTCAGTTCCGTTGTGTGTACTGTATGAATGGCTTCGTGCCGTCAGCAACATGGGACAATGCTCGTTGGTTTCAGATCATTTAACAATAGCCCAAAACTTGTGCTCATACTATGTGGAAAGGCTATACATGACGTTAAAAAATGCCAGTAGGGTCGTTGTTTATACAGCATTTTTGTTAGCAGATGTAAGTGCTCCATTTAATCAACAAGTTAGCGCAATCATGAGCTCGAAGAACCTCGGAGGTTGACGTATGGCGACACGGTTTACCCGACGAAAGTTCCTGGCCGGACTTGCTGCCACAGGCCTTTCGCTACGTATGCCGGTACTGGTGGCTGCACCCGGTGAAAAAGCCATCACCCGGGCCATTCCCTCTTCGGGAGAGTCATTGCCGGTGATTGGCATGGGCACCTGGCGCACCTTCAACGTGGGTGGTGATCGTCACCTTGTGGGTGAGCGCACCGACGTATTGAAGACCTTTTTCGAGCTTGGTGGCAGCCTGGTGGACTCGTCACCCATGTACGGTTCCGCAGACGATGTAATGGGCGAGGCACTGGAAAGGCTGGATGCCCACGACAGGGTCTTTGCCGCCAACAAGATCTGGACCCGGGATGGCGATGCCACCCGTGAGCAGGACAGGGCATCCCGCCGGAAATGGGGCATTGAACGCTTTGACCTGCAGCAGGTTCACAACCTGCTGGCGTGGGAAGCCCATCTGGATACGCTCAAGCGGATGAAGGCGGACGGGGACATTCGCTATCTCGGTATCACCACCTCCCACGGCCGGCGTCATGGAGAGTTCGCCCGAATAATGGAGCAGGAGCCCCTGGACTTTGTACAACTGACCTACAATGTACTGGACCGCGAAGCCGAGCAGCGCCTGTTGCCGCTGGCGAGGGAGCGAGGCATCGCCGTCATCGTGAACCGTCCCTTCCAGGGTGGCCGCCTCTTCCGTCGCTACCAGTCTGAACCATTGCCTGCCTGGGCGCCGGAGGCCGGCTGCAGCAACTGGGCCGAGTTTTTCCTCAAGTTCATCGTGTCCCACCCGGCGGTCACTTGCGCCATCCCTGCAACAACACGCGTGGAACACATGAAAGAAAATATGGGGGCTCTGTATGGCACATTGCCGGATGAACAACAGCGCCGGCAAATGGCCGACTACGTGGCGGGGTTATGACTGATACGGACTGGTCCAGCTATTCACTGTCGGACTTTCTGATGTTCGGGCCGGAGGTGTTTCTCCGACTCTTTGTGCGTATCAACCAGGATCTCTGGCCCTGGCAAGGCCTGGCGATTGTGATGATGGTACTGATCGCCGCGTTACTGGTGCGCGGCGACACGATGGCCAAGCGTGGCGTTCTGCTGCTTCTCGCGCTCGCCTGGATGTGGAGCGGTGCCGGTTTCCTGATGGCGTATTATGGGCCCATCAATACCCCGGCTGACTGGTTTGGCTGGGCCTTCATCCTGCAAGCCGCGCTGTTGACGGTGGCAGCCCTGGTGTGGCCCTGGGACGGAACCTGCGTAGCGCCGGAAAGCCGGTGGAAGGCAGGCGTTGGCTGGTTTGCGCTGACGGCACTGCTGCCCCTGTTGGTGGTGGGGCAGTCAGGCAACTGGAAGGCGGTGGCGCTTTTTGGAGTCACGCCCGACCTGACAGTTGCCGCATCCATACCCTGCATGCTGCTGTTACCCAGGCGGGTGCGTTGGCTGTTTTTGCTGTTGCCCCTGCTGTGGGCGCTGTTCAGTGCGGCAACCCTGTGGACTCTTGGTACACGTCTGATGGTTCTGCTCCCGGCTGCCACATTGGTCCTGACAGTTGCCGGGTTCTGGTTCAGTCCCAGGCCGGTGCAAAATCGGGGTTAGCAATACGCTCGTTGCGGTCCAGCCTGTCTATTTCTGCGATTTCGCTGGCGCTGAGCGTGATGTTGAGTGCATCCAGGTTGGCTTTCTGGTGCTGCGGACGTGTTGATGAGGGGATGGGTACCACCCCACGGGATGCAACCCAGGCCAGGGCAATCTGTGCCGGCGAGGCATTGTGCTCTTCGCCGATCCGGATCAGGGTTTCATCTTCCATCACCTTTCCCACGGCAAGGGGCATGTAGCCTGTGACAGTAATGCCCAGGTTCTGCGCATGGTCCACCACCTTGCGGTTGGCGAGGAAGGGATGAACCTCCACCTGGTTGGTAAGAATGGGCGTATCACCCAGTATCTCTTTTGCTCTGTCCATCTGGGCGCAGGTGAAGTTGGAGATGCCGATGTGTGTTGTCAGACCCTCGCGCTGTGCGTCGCGCAGGGCACCAAGGTATTCCTCCATGGGTACTTCGTCGCCTGGCGAGGGCCAGTGGATGAGAGTGAGATCCACATGGTCGGTTTTCAGTCGCGCCAGGCTGTCGTGTAAGCTGTTGATCAGGTCACTCCGATGAAGCTGCTCATACCAGATTTTGGTGGTCAGGAAGATCTCACGCCGCGGAATGCCGCTGGAGGTAATGCCATCGCCCACTTCGGATTCATTTTCATACATCTGGGCCGTATCGATATGCCGGTAACCGAGTGAAAGGGCGCTTTTGACCGCGTCTCTTGCATCATTGCCTTTCAGGCGGAACGTGCCCATACCAATTTTCGGAAGTGTGCTCAATGCCATAGTGTCCTCCTTTGCGAACGCTCTGACTTGTACGTGGTGCTCGCCCGCTGGTTCTTCAAGTGGCGGGTGGTTATCATACCGCCTGAGAATACGGCAAGCGGACTAATCATCGAGGTCAAAACATGCTGACAGGGCAATGCCTTTGCGGCGATATCAAGCTGGAATACGACGGCCCGCTGGGGCCCATAGCCCTATGCCATTGCAGTCAGTGCCGACGCGCCCACGGCAGTGCCTTTTCCGCCAGCGCGCCAATACAGAAAATCCGTACCCGTTTCACGGCGGGTGAAGAACTGATCCGTGAATACGAATCCCGGCCCGGTAAGTTCCGCGGCTTCTGCCCCCGTTGTGGCAGCCAGTTATACAGCCGGGTGGATGCCATTCCAGGTATATTGCGCCTGCGGATCGGTATGGTCAATGAGCCCCTGGGGAAGGGGCCGGCCTCACATGTTTACGTCGGTTCCAAGTCCGACTGGTTCACCATCACCGACGATATTCCCCAGTTTGATAAAACCGAAAGGACTAACGACCCGAACTGACAGCGCGTAATCACTCCGCAGGTAGAATTCGGTAAACCTTGCCGTTGGAGTGATCCGTCAGCAACCACAGGACGCCATCAGGCCCCATTCGTACATCGCGGATACGTTCCCCCAGGTCTTCCAGAAGATCCTCTTCTTCCCTGACCTCCCCGTTTTCAATTTTCAGGCGTACCAGCTTCCGCATCTTCAGTGCCCCCACAAACAGGTCGCCCTGCCATTGGGGAAACCTGTTGCCGGTGTAGAATGCCATGCCGGAGGGCGCAATGGACGGATCCCAGTAGTGGAGCGGGTCGGTTACGCCTTCCATGGTGGTCTTGTCAGTAATTGGTACCCCGGAATAGTCGATACCGTATGTGACGTCCGGCCAGCCGTAATTGTTACCCGCACGGATGATGTTGATTTCGTCGCCACCCTTGGGCCCATGCTCGTGGCTCCATATCTCTCCGGTTTCCGGATGAATGGTCATGCCCTGGATGTTGCGGTTGCCGTAGGTAAAAAAAGTGTCATTTACCGATGGTTCATCGATGAACGGGTTACCGGGAGCCGGCTCTCCGTCGGTGGTCAGGCGATGCACACCACCGGCATCGTCATCAGTTGCCTGGGCACGATCCATTTCGCCCCGGTCGCCCACCGCAATGTACAGGTTGCCATCGCGGTCGAATTCCATACGGCCTGCGAAGTGGCGACTTGTGGCGCCACGGGGTAGGGCTTCGAAGATCACTTCCACGTCGGATAACTGGTTGCCATCCAGCTTCGCCCTTGCCACCCGTGTGGTCATGCCTTTGCGGCTTACCTTGTGAGCATAACTGAGAAACAGGGTGTGGTTGGACTCAAAATCCGGGTGAAGGATGACATCCAGCAGGCCACCCTGGCCTGAAACCACCAGCTCGGGTACCCCGGAAATGGGCTTCTCCTGCAGGACTCCGTTCTCAATGCGGCGCAGCCGGCCCTCGCGTTCGGTTACCAGTTGGGAACCATCGGGAAGGAACGCCAGGCTCCAGGGGTGTTCAAGGTTCCGGGCGACAGTGTCCAGCCGAAAATCCGCCTTGTCCGAGGAAAAGGTCTGTTCCGCGATGGCCATTGCGGAAACCAGGACAAGGCTGATGCCAATGATCAGGTGTCTGCAGGTATGCATGGAGCCCCCCTTGTAGCGCCGTCGTTCAGTGCCTTGTTGATGTATGAGGATAGCAGTTGGAGTGGGAGCCGACGAAAAATCCTGTTCCACAACAAAAGTGGATCAAACAAAAAACGCTCGCAATACCTAATTAATGTTTCAAACAATAATGATTCGTATTAAGATGTGCGAACCAGATTTACTGCATTCAATAAACCCTGAAACGGAGAGAAAGATGTCCCGAACTTCGGTCCCCACGTTCCGCCGTAATGCGCTGTTCACTGCCATCGTCTGTGCCACCCTGCCTGGCTTCGTGGCCGCCCAGGAAAGCGGACCCACGACACTGGAAGCGCTTGATGTATCCGCCGACCGCAGCCAGGTCTCCTCTGAGTCCACTGGCAGTTACACCAGCGGTGCAACCACAACCTCCATGAAGATGGAACTCGGTCATCGGGAAACGCCGCAGGCAGTAACCGTGATCACGCGCGAGCAGATGGACGATTTCGCGCAGAACGATATAAACGATGTTCTGGAGGGAACCACCGGGGTGACAGTGGAGTCGGTTGAGACTGACCGCACCTACTACACATCCCGCGGTTTTGATATCAACAACTTCCAGTATGACGGCGTCGGCCTGCCGGCGGTGTACGATAACGTACAGGGCGAGTTGGACACCGCATTCTTTGACCGGGTTGAGGTAGTGCGCGGCGCCAATGGCCTGATGACGGGGTCCGGTAACCCCTCGGCAACCGTTAACTTCATCCGCAAACGCCCTACCGCAGAAACCAACGCGTCAGTGGCGGTTACCGGTGGCTCATGGGACAAGAAGCGTATCGTCGGGGATGTGTCCGGTGCAGTGTCTGAATCCGGAGCGGTGCGTGGCCGCGTAGTTGCCGGTTACGAAGACAAGGATTCTTACCTGGACCGCTACAGCAACGAGAAGCAGATGTTCTACGGCGTCCTCGAAGCCGACCTGACGGACACAACGCTGCTGACACTGGGCCACTCCATCCAGACCTCGGATACCGACAGCCCGCTCTGGGGTGCCTTGCCCCTGTTCTTTACCGATGGCACCGCAACAGATTTTGCGCGGTCCACCAGTACGGCCTCGGACTGGTCCTACTGGGATAACACCCAGCACAACAGTTTTGTGGAACTGCAACAGGAACTGGCTGGCGGCTGGCAGGCCAAGGGCACAGTATTCCGGCTGGAAAATGACAGCGAATCGGAGCTGTTCTACCAGTTTGGTACCCCGGACCCCCAGACCGGTGAAGGCTTGATGGCCTACCCAAGCCAGTATGACCTCAATGTTGAGCAGTGGGTGGTGGACGCCTACGCAACCGGCCCCTTCAACCTGGCCAGCCGCACCCACGAACTGGTGTTGGGTGCAACCTGGTCCCGCTCAGAAACAGTGGATGAGTCCCGCTTTGGCCAGGGCATTGGTAACCCTCTTCCGCCGCTGAATGAATGGGATGGCAATTACCCCCGGCCGACCTTCGATAACGGCGTTAGCGGATCCGACTGGACGGATCGTGAGACTTCAACCTACGCCGCTGCACGCTGGACATTGACTGACGACCTGACAGCCATTACCGGTGTTCGTCTGACCTGGCTTGATAACAAGGGCACCAGCTACGGCACAGAGAAAACAACCAGCTACGATGCGGTTGAAACACCCTACGCGGGGCTGATCTACGATCTGAACGACGACCATTCGGTTTATGCGAGTTACACCGAGATCTTTACCCCGCAAACCGAACTGGACATCAACCGCGACCGGCTGGACCCGATCGACGGCGTTAACTACGAGCTGGGCCTCAAGAGCGAGTTCGCGGATGACCGTGTCAACACCACCATTGCCCTGTTCCAGACTGAGCAGCAGAACGTGGCAGAGGCCGCCGGCACATTCCCTGGCACCGCGGATCCGTACTACCGTGGCATCGACGGTCTTCAGAGCGAGGGTGTTGAGCTTGAATTTGTGGGTGACGTTACCGACCGGATCCAACTGTTCGCTGGTTACACCTACGTGAACATCGAAGACACCGATGGCAATTCCGCCAAGTCCTTTGTGCCAGAGCACCTGGCGCAGCTAAGGGGAACCTGGAAAGTGCCGGGCGTTGAAGGTCTGGAAGTCGGCAGCAAGGTACGCTGGCAGTCGTCCATCAGCCAGGAGCAGGGTGTTGCCACCACTGGGCCAAATGCCGGAGCCACCATCGTCACCGAGCAGGAGAGCTACGCGGTGGTGGATGTGATGGCCAGCTACGATTTCGCCCGTGACTGGAACGCCACCCTCAACGTGAACAACGTAACCGATGAAAAATACATCGAGAGTCTCAAGAAGTTTGGCGCTTCTGCCCAGGGCTTCTACGGAGCCCCGGCGAATGCCAGCCTGACGGTATCCTGGGTCTACTGACCCGGAGCAGGGGGCGGGAAATGACTCCCGCCCCTATTAACGGTAAAAGGGAGGAAAAGGAATGACGCCCGAACAGGAAATGATTGAAGGACTAAAGCTGGCTGCAGGTGCCGGCGCGGTCATCGGCCTGGTTGCCATTGGCCTGGCCCTGGGTCTGGCTGTTGGTGCCTGAGGGCGTCCAGTCGCTCCTTGCGATAGACACCACAGGTGCCGCAATAACCACCCTCGGGTAACAGATACTTCAGGCAGCATCCCTTCCGTTGCGGAATGGCTGTGGTCTGCCCACCGAACACCGCCGGAATCCAGTCGATGAACTGGTTGGCATCGTTGCTGAACTCCCCGAGCCAGCGTTGCGCCAGATCACATACGGCCGCAGGCTCTGCAAGATTCCACACTGCCGAGAATGGCGCACCCAGCCCAAGCCCGATACTGCTCCAGTAGGCTCCAGGGCTAACCCCCAGTTTTTGCCTGAATACGGGATACCAGTCACTCGTCTGCTTTCCGAGTGACTGTACAAACTCGTCTTCATTGGCGGCGTGCGCTCCTGGCATCCGGAACCAGCGTGAGGTGGCTGCCTCTCCACACCCCGCAGGGGCAAGAAAGACATGGCGGGGATCGGGCAGGGGAGCCTGGCCATCCAGGAACAGCCTCAATGTTAGTGGGGCAATAACGTTTAGCGCCAGATCCTGTTGAAGCACGGAAACCTGGGCCCGGATTGCGCGGGAATCTGCGGCGTGCGGGTAATCGCACTTCACCTGTTCGATGAGTAGCGCCGGTTCCTGCAGACAGTGCGCCAGAGAAAAGAGGCCACGGTGGTCATGGCAGGAGGGCTGAAGAGCCTGGGTAAGAATGGCGTCCCGGTCCAGCCCGGATGACTCCAGGAGCCGGGCGTAGCGTTCGGCCCAGGCGCCCCTGGCGCAGGGGTGCTCACTATCGGCCATGGCGGCTCAATCCCCACAGGAAATAGATGCCGCCTACCAGCGCAGCCAGCAGGCCAGCGGGCAACTGGTTGGGAAACACCACAACCCGTGACAGGAAATCCGCCACAGCGAGCAGAAGGCCACCCACCAGCGCTGCCACAATCATTTGTCGGCCCACGGTCTGCTGCCCCAGTACCCGAGCCAGGTGTGGTGCAATCAATCCTACAAAGCTCAATGGGCCAATCACCACCGTGGCAGAGGCGGTAAGCAGCGCTGCCAGAAACAGCAACAGCAGGCGTGCTCTGGCAACCGGCAGCCCAAGGGAAGAGGCAGCGGTGTCACCCAGGGGCAGAATGGTCAGCGGCCGCACAATCAACAGCAACAGGCCGCAGACCAGCACCATGAAACCCGTCAGGCCGAAGGCCTCACTCTCTGAGACCAGCCAGGTAGAACCGTACATCCAGTTCAGCAGTTGCGAGGCCACGGTACCGCCAGAGGCCATTACCAGCCGTAGTCCGGCGTCCATGAAGACATACAGGGCCAGGCCCCCAAGCAGAAGCTGGTTGCCGGCGAACCGGTGTTTGCGGGCGAGCAGAATCAGTAACCCCAGGGCACCAGCGGCCCCAAGGGTGGCGGCGCCCAGTTGGCCAACCCGGCTAACTTCAGCTCCCGAGAGCACAATCAATACCATGACCAGGGCAGCACCACCGCTGATGCCCAGCATTTCCGGGCTGCCCATGGGGTTTCCTGTCATCCTCTGAATCAGCGTACCGGCCAGCCCCAGCGCGACGCCGGCGAGTATGGACGCCAGCAACCGCGGGCCGCGCCAAACCCAGGCCTCGTCCCATTGGGTTATCGTCGTCCAGTGCCAGCTTTCCAGTCCCGGAGCCCAGCCCATGGAAACAACCACCGTGGCCACAAGCAGTGCAACGACGATGCAGGAAACAACCAGGGGGGAGCGGCGTTTGGGCAGAAAACCTGCCGGGCTGGATTCCTGTCCCGGCATATGATGGGTGTTCCTGAAACTCTGAAGCGCCAGCAGGATGACTGGGCCGCCGATCAGCGCGGTGGTGGTTCCGGTAGGCACCAGTGAACCATCGCCCCAGGTGGAAGCCCAATGTGCCAGGGTATCCGCCAGCAGCAGTAACCCGCCGCCCATCAGGGTGCTCCACAATAAACGGCTACCCAGGGTGCGGGCACCAAGCAGTCGGGCCAGTACTGGCGCTGCCAGGCCCACAAAGGCTACCACGCCAACCCGGCTGACTACTGTGGACGTCATCAGAACCACCAGAAACAATGCCAGTGCACGAATAAGTCCGACGCTGGCGCCGAGGGAGCTGGCGGATGTCTGCCCCAGTTGCAGCAATTGCAGCGGCCGCATCAATAGCAACATCAGAGCGGCCAGTACCAACACCCGGGGCCACAGCTCCAGAAACGGGCCCCAGTTGTTCTGAACCAGCGAGCCTGCACCCCAGATAAAGAGATTGCCCAGCCATTCACCTTTGAGTAGCAGGAATGCCATGTTCATGGCGCCCAGGAAGAAAGTGATGACCAGCCCCGCCAGAATGACGGTCACTGGAGAAAAACCCAACCTCCAGGTCAGTGCAATCACCATTCCGATTGCCAGCAGGCCACCGGCAATGGCTGCCAGATCCGGGCTGAATGCCAGTAGCCCCGGAGCAAATAGCGTGGCAACAGTGACACCGAACTGGCCACCGGCCTCTACGCCCAGGGTAGTGGGGGAGGCCAGCGGATTTCCCAGCACCTGTTGTGTAACACCGCCGGCCAGTCCCAGACCGCACCCGATCAGGATGGCGATGGAGACACGGGGCGCCCAGCTGTAGTGGGCCAGTACCGACGAATAGTTGTCCGGGTCAAAGGTCCAGAAGGCAGAGATCAGCGCGCCGGCATCCAGTTGGCCGAACCAGGGGGCAGAGCTTGCAGTCAGGGCCCCGAACCAGAGAAGGACCGTCGCCACGGGCAGTTTTGCGGGAATGGCAAAGCGCGGGGCCGGCTGTCTGGAGGTATCAGCGAACATTGTCGGAGCCTCCTTCCAGCAGCGTGTCTGCCAGCATGGTTGCCAGGCGTTTCACGGGAAAGACACCGCCAAAGGGCCAGACAGCGTCTATCTGGTAGACCTCGTTGCGCCTGACCGCTGGCAGGTACGTCCAGAACGGGCTATTTGCAAGAGTGTCGGCAAGGCCGGGCAGAATTGGCGAAATCACCACGATGCGGCTGTCATGATAGGGCGCAATGGCTTCCAGCCCGACAACCGAAAACCCCCAGAAGTTGCCCTCCCGGGGCCAGGCATTTTCAAGCCCAAGGGCATTCAGGGCGTACTGGTACAGGCTGTTGGGCGCGTAAATGCGCACATGGCGGTCGTCCAGGAAGTTCACCAGGGCAACTGGCCTGTCTGTCATGCCTGCCTGTTCCAGCCGCTGGCGCTGGGTGTCCAGGGTCCGCTCGATATCCGCCAGAATGGCTCTGGCCCGGTCTTCCCGGCCCAGCATTTCACCCAGTGTGGTCAGCATTTCACCGGCCTTTTCGAAGGGCCGGCTGCCGTTCCTGTAAACACTGATGACGTAAGTCGGTGCAATCCGTTCCAGAAGGTCGGCGGCGGGGGCCATTTCAGCGCTGGTGACAATCAGGTCCGGTTCCAGTTCGGCAATTGCCTCCAGGCTGGGGGCAACGCGGGTGCCGATATTGTGTACTCCCTCCGGCAGCTCGGGCTCTTTCACCCACACATCGTAACCAGCCCGATCCGCCACACCCACCGGGGTTTCGCCCAGCAGCAGGACGGCTTCGGTGGCTGCCCAGTTCAGGGTGATGATGCGCTTTGGGGGTTCGTCCAGAGTGAGGGTGCCGTACTCGTGTTGCCAGGTTTCGGCACTGGCCGTTAGTGAGAGAATGCCCGTGAGCAGCAGCGCAACACCGCTTCGGAGGTGACGCTTAGTGGACATAGGAGACCCACTGCCCCGGAGCCCGCTCCATTACGCCCATGGGCACACCATAGATGGATTCCAGTATCCCCGAGTCCATGATCTCCCGGGAGTTGCCGTCGGCGATCAGCTGTCCGGATTTGAGGGCCACCAACCGGTCGCAGAAACGGGCGGCCAGGTCCACATCGTGCAGCACCACAATCACCGTGAGCTCCCTCTCTTCCGCCAGGCGGTGGACCAGACGCAGGGTTTCCACCTGGTGTTTCACATCCAGAGCAGAGATGGGCTCATCCAGCAGCAGGCAGCGGGTCTGCTGTGCAAGCAGCATGGCCACCCAGGCCCGCTGGCGCTCACCTCCGGAAAGTGTGTCAACGGAACGGTGCTGGAACGGCTCAAGTTCGGTGTCCCTGATCGCCTGATCGATCAGCCGGTGGTCTTCCTCGTTGTAGCGTCCGAGGGGGCCACGCCAAGGGTAACGGCCAAGAGCGACCAGCTCCCTTACGGTCAGGCCGTCAGTGCCCGGCGGATGCTGGGGCAGATAGCCAACGGTGCGTGCAAATTCCCGCGCCCCGGTGGTGCGGAAGGAGATACCGAGCAGGCTGACATCGCCTGTGGTAGGGGCCAGTTGTCGCGCCAGGACCTTCAGCAGGGTGGACTTGCCGGAGCCGTTGTGGCCGAGCAGGGCGGTAACCTCGCCCTCGCGGAATTGAATGTTGATGTTCCGGAGGATCGAGGTGTCGCCAATGTTCACACCCAGGCTGGATACTTCGAAGAACGCAGACATGCAGGCTCCCGTAATTCTGAGGGCCTGCAGAATAATCTAAATGCGAATTACTATCAATACATCTCTGGTGTTTTTGGACGGCCGTGGCCAGACGTTATGCCTGGCCGGTCTGCACCCGCCACTGAGCAGCATAGGCGCCGCCGTTCTCCAGCAGGTCTTCATGACGCCCGGATTCCCGAATACGGCCACCGTCAACCACAGCTATGGTGTCTGCGTCCACAATGGTAGAGAGACGGTGGGCGATCATGATCACGGTGCGATTATGGCCGATGCGTTTCAGGGAGCGCTGTATGGCTGCTTCGGTTTCGTTGTCGACGGCACTGGTGGCTTCATCCAGTACCAGAATCGGCGGGTCTTTCAGCAATGCGCGGGCAAGGGACAGGCGCTGGCGTTGCCCACCTGAGAGCCTTACCCCCCGTTCACCCACCGCCGTCGACAGGCCTTCCGGCAGCGCCTCGATGAAAGACCAGGCTTCGGCGGTTTTTGCTGCCTCGATGATCTGCTCATCGCTGGCGCCGGGGTAACCATAGGCGAGGTTGTCGCGAATGCTGCCCTCGAACAGGTACACATCCTGGCTCACCAGCCCGATGGCTTCCCGCAGGGACTTGAGGCTGACAGACTGAATGGGCTGCCCGTCGATGCGAATCTGGCCGCCTGTTGGATCATAAAACCGCAGCAGCAACTTGATCAGTGTCGACTTTCCGGAACCGGTTGCGCCTACCAGTGCCAGGGTGTTTCCGGCCGGTACCTGAACCGATATACCGTCAACACCGGCGCCGCTGGAGGGGTAGTGGAAGCTCACATTGTCGAAGGTGACTTCGCCTTTTACCGGTTTTGCCAGCGTTTCGTCAGAATCATCACGGACATGCACCGGCTCGGCCAGCAGGTCGAGAATGCGACGGGTGCTGGCCATGGCCCGTTCAAACAGGTCGATCACTTCCGCGAGGCCGGTCAATGGCCACAACAGACGCTGGGTCAGAAACACCAGAACGCCATAGGCGCCAACGTTCAGGGTGCCTTCCAGTGCCATCATGCCCCCGACGGTAAAGGTGGCCAGGAAGCCCGCCAGAATCGCCATGCGGATCACCGGAATAAACGCCGAACTGATGCGGATTGCCTTGCGGTTGGCCTCAACATAGGCTTCGCTGGACGCTTTCAGGCGCTCGGCTTCACGCTGTTCCGCGGTAAAGCTTTTGATGGTGGCGATGCCGCCGAGGTTGTTGGCCAGGCGGCTGGACAGGTCGCCCACCTTTTCACGCACATCGGCATACAGCGGGCCGGCCTTGCGCTGGAAGTAAAAGGCGCCCCAGATGATCAGTGGAATGGGCGTGAACGCCAGCAGGGCAATCAGTGGTGACAACACGAAGAATACCGCCCCAACGGCAACCACCGTCACCAGTACCTGGATCATGGCGTTGGCGCCGCCGTCCAGGAACCGTTCAAGCTGGTTGACGTCGTCATTCATGGTGGCGACCAGTTGGCCGGAACTGCGGGCTTCAAAGAAGCTCATGTCCAGTTTCTGGGCGTGCTCGTAGGCATCCTGCCGCAGGTCGGACTGCAGGCGTTGGGCGAGATTGCGCCAGAGGATCTGGAACAGGTACTCGAATACGGATTCGCCGGCCCAGATGAAGAAGGTGAGAACCGCCAAAATGGTGATCTGTTCCTGGGCGGTCTCGAAGCCCAGGCCTGCCACAAAGCTCTCTTCCTTGTTCACCACTACATCTATAGCGACGCCGATGAGGATCTCCGGGGCGATGTCGAACAGCTTGTTGATAACGGAGCAGGTGGTCGCCGCAATGATCTGGCGGCGGTAGCCTCTTGCGTAGCGCAGGAGTCGGCCGAGAGCGGCAAAGCTACTGGTGGTTTTGTGGCTGTTAGAGGACATACTCCGCTTTTCTCCCTGGAAAGCTGCAGGCATAAAGGCGGGAAGGGTAGCGGATTTGTCCCGGTTTTAAAATGGAATCATTATCACTTACGGGCGTTCTGTTGCAGCCAGCGGTCGAGTTTGTCGGCAAATTCCTTACGGTCGGTCTGGCCAAATGGCGCCGGGCCACCGGTTACCTGGCCGGCGTTTCGCATTTCTTCCATAAAGTTGCGCATGGCCAGGCGCTGGCGAATATTCTCTTTGGTAAAGGCCTGGCCCCGCGGGTTGAACACATCCGCGCCTTTTTCGATTGCCTCGGCAGCCAGGGGGATGTCCTGGGTGATAACCAGGTCGCCCTTGTGCATCTGGTCCATAATTTCGTTGTCGGCCACATCAAAGCCCTGGGGAACCTGACGGCGTTTGATGTAAGGGCTCGGTGGCAGGTTGATGGCATGGTTGGCGATGAAGGTGGTGTCTATCTGCCAGCGGGCGGCGGCGCGGCAGAGGATTTCCCGGATGGGCACGGGGCAGGCATCGGCGTCGACCCAGATTGGCATGGCTGGTTCCTTCTTGGTTCGGTTCTGGGGGGAGTTTACCTTTTGTTGATGTGAGCCTGGTAGGGTTGGCCCGCGTATTACTACCATTAGCTTGTACTTGGCGGGCTTGCGCCCTTGGGAGGGGCTTTCCAAAAACCGCTACAAGCACTTCCCTGTGCGCTTGATTCCGGCCATCCATGGCCTCCAACATTTTTGGAAAGCCCCTCCCAAGGGCGCGATCAGGCTGCGGAGTGATATCCACGATAGCAGGGGGAATCCAGACTAAAAGGCAGGAAAATCAATGAAAATATCTAGCGTTTCAACTGTATTCTTTGCTTTAGTTCTTGGCCTTGGTTTCACTTCAGGGGGTATCGCGCAGGCTGGTGAGTCAGAAGCCTGGGAAGCGCTCCGGGAGGGCCGGGCGGTTTTGATGTTGCGGCATGCCCTGGCGCCGGGTACCGGGGACCCGGATAACTTCAAAATCGACGACTGCTCCACACAGCGCAATCTGAACGACAGGGGCCGGGAACAGGCTCGTGCCTGGAAGCCGTATCTGGCGGAGCATGGCATCACCGAAGCGCGGGTGTTCAGCAGTCAGTGGTGCCGGTGCCTTGAAACAGCGCGGGAAATGGACCTTGGGCCGGTGGAGGAGATGACGTCGCTGAATTCGTTTTTCCGCAATCGTGGTGATGGGTCGATGCAGACTGGGCAGACCATTGCGATTGTTAATGAGCTGGAACCCGGGCCGCCGGTGGTGCTGGTTTCGCATCAGGTGAACGTGACGGCGCTGACGGATGTGTTCCCTTCGTCTAACGAGGGAGTGGTGATCGCGCTGCCGCTGTCTGATAACCCGACAGTGCTGGCGAGGGTTTCGCCGGAGAGGTAGTGATATAATCCTGCGCTCATTCAGTTGACAGGAAATGACATGTCCCAGCTTCCCCCTTGCCCCGAGTGCAACTCCCAATACACCTATGAAGACGGCATTCAGTTTGTATGCCCTGAATGTGGGCATGAGTGGAGCGAGGCAGAAGCCGCTGTTGCTGAGGCTGTTTCGGCCGTTCGTGATGCCAACGGCAATGAACTTCAGGAAGGGGATACGGTCACGGTGATCAAGGATCTGAAGGTCAAGGGTTCCAGCTCCGTGGTAAAGGTTGGCACAAAGGTAAAGAACATCCGTCTTGTGGAAGGTGACCACGACATCGACTGCAAGATCGACGGCATTGGTGCCATGAAACTGAAGTCTGAGTTTGTCAAAAAAGCCTGATTCGCAGTATTCATCGGGGCTTAACGGAGAAATCGAATGGCCGATCACGATAAAGATGCACCGCCTGCTCAGCCACCAGCGCCGGAGAGGCGGCACGAACTGCATCAGGAGCTTCCGGTTGATTTTCCCGATCCGTTTTTTCGCAGCCTGCACCGGGTTATACGCTTTGCGATTCGGGTGCTTGCAGTACTTATGGTCGCGGTTATTCTCTGGGGCGTTGGCGATGTTGTTTACATTATCTACGACAGACTGATTACGCCGCCTTTCCTGCTGCTGAATATCAACGATATTTTCTATACGTTCGGGGCGTTTATGGCAGTGCTGATCGCCGTAGAAATCTTTATTAATATACGGCTCTATCTTGGTACCAATGTCTTTCCTGTGCAGTTGGTTGTCGCTACCGCGCTTATGGCCATTGCCCGGAAAGTCATCGTGCTGGATTTCGAAACACTGACTCCCATGTACCTGATCGGTATTGCCGCCACCACACTGGCGCTAGGTGTTACCTATTGGCTGTTGCGGCAGGGCAACCAGTATCACAACTGGGATGACTGATCGCCCTTTGTGCGTAGGATGCCGGGTTATACGCGCGCGGCAACCTGAACCTGTTGTTCCAGCTCCCGGGCAAGGCCTGGTTCCAGTCTGAGGGCGTTTGCCAGCTGGTCCAGCCACGCCCGTTCCATAGGATTCTGATCGTCGATCATTACCGCACTGACGATGTAGATTTCGCGGCTGGCCTGGGGTGAGTCTGCGCTGCGGGCCAGGGCATTGGCGTCCAGAGGGGCGTCGAACTGCTGCTGGATCCAGGCGTGCAATTCGTCATCCGGTCCGAGTTTTTCGATCTCCTGAGTAAGCAGTGCGCGCTCATTGGCATCGATATGGCCGTCGGCCCGAGCCGCCATGATCATGGCCTGCAGTATTTCCAGGCCCCTTTGTTCCTGTTCGTTGCCCTGAAGCTGTTCCAGGGGCTGGCCTTGCCGGGCGTTGTCGCTTACCTGCCCGGACGATTGCGCCTGGTAGTTCTGATAGGCCTTCCACGCCAGCACACCAATTCCCGCCGCGGCACCGTATTTCAGCGCCGTGCCACCCATTTTCCGGCCGCGCTTCGACCCCAGCATCAGCCCGACAGCACCGCCGCCAAGCAGGCTTTTAACGTCGACACCTCCGAAGCCTCCACCGGTACCGGGCTGGCTACCAGACGTCTGGTTCATCAACTGCTTGAGAATGTTCATGGCGTTCATCTATTCACCCCTGCGTGGCGTCTATGGTTAAGCTGGTCTTTTTAGTGGAAGGTATTTCCGTATCCGCTGGTATGACCGACACTTTCAGTTTTGGTGCCCGAATGGAAAACACCGGATGCAGGGCCATCGGTAACACTTGTCATCAGGGGCGGTGAAAGTGACACTATATCCATTCCTTCTCCCAACCTAGTGATGACAAAACCATAAAGCGAGGCTCCATGAAAACACTCACCACACTGGCCGCCCATGCACTGTTGGGCCTCAGCCTCCTGGCAGGCACACTCTCCACTACCGCACTGGCTCAGGAATACACCGAAGGCAAGATCGCCATCGATTACCCCTGGAGCCGCCCAACACCGCCGGGCGTCCCCATGGGGGTTGGCTACATGGCGATCACCAACCATGGTGACAGCGACGTGACCCTCATTGATGCCAGTACCTCCAGGGCAAAGAGCGTATCCATCCACGAAAGCACCATGAAAAACGGCACCATGAGCATGCGCCCGCTCAAAGAAGGCCTGACCATCCCCGGCGGTGAAACCGTGGAACTCAAACCCCACAGCTACCACCTGATGCTGGAAAAACTGCAAAGCCCGCTGAAAGAGGGGGAGAGCATTCCCCTGACCCTGAATTTCGAGGGTGCTGCGGACATGGACATCAGGCTGGATGTCAAACCGCTGGATGGTGGTATGCAGAAAAAGGAGCCCGGAATGGACCATTCCGGGCATTGAGGGGCGAAGGGCAAAGCGTCACCTTGCCCTTGTAAGCGATCATGGCCCGCCCACGCTGGGCCGCTTTTCCCGGGGCAGGAAGCCATCCTCCGCCAGTTTGAAATGTAGCTCATGAGGCGGAAGGTTCGCGAGATCCCTGTCGACCTCTGTTAGCGTTACCTCGTCTGTTGGAAGGGCCTTGAGCTCCGGTCTCAGGATTCCAAGCATCTGGCTTTCGGCACAGAGTATCAGACGGCTTACGTTTTTTTCGCGGATGACCTGCTTAAGGTCGGCCACGATATCTTTGGCAAACTGCCGGTTGGCCCGATGCTCGCGTTGGTCGCGGTGCTCGTCGTAATTGTGGTGAGGTATACCCGTGGTCTGGCCTGCAATCTGGGCCCCCTGATGCTCGCGATTCGCCCCGCGACGGGTGTCGCTCCAGATCTCACTCTCATGTGCCTTGTGCTCCGGGTTGGAGAGCGTCTTACGCTCAGTCAGGTATGGAGACCTTTCCAATTCCGGTGTTTCAGAGGATTCCAGTGTGAAAATCCGGGCTTTCGCCAGTTCTGCTGCAATAACACAGTAGTCAGCCATGTTGTGCCTCCAGGTTTGTTCCGTTGTAACTGTTCAGCCACTGTTGAACCGCTTTCCGGGAGTTGGCCTCTACTTGAGATGTCTGGTTGTGGGGAAGGCATTTCAAGGGGGAGTACAGATCGATTCCACAACAATGGTGGTGGTGCTATCGTAAAAGTTCCATGAACCGTCTCCTTTGTAGTGCTCGGTTGCGTTCCCGCCAGGCGGGCAACCGCCAGAGCGGAGAGGATGCTCTACAACAACAGGTAAGGGGGTTTTATGTTACTGCTTGATAAAATCATTGATGCTCTTTCCGATCTCGTTGTCACCCTCCCAAAGAAAAACCGTGAGAACAGGAAAGAGATAAGAGAGGTCGTTCTCTCAGTGCAAACGGAGATGGAAAGAGCTATCGAGTTGGCCATACTGTATATCGATGGCACTAAAAGAATTATCCCTGACCAGGAATTGATTGATCATCTCCAGGGGGCATCGAGCAATCTGATGAGTTCCTACAATGAATTCAAGATCTGTGCAGGTCTTTATGGGCTGGCAGATCGATTCGATGAGGTGTTTTCTTCCATTAGGGGCTCTATAAATATAGGGCAGATAAAGGCTGTGGAAGACCTGATCAGAGATTTGGCCAATGGCGAAAGCCTGGTTGTCGATGGCCTGAGGGGCATCACAGAAAAAATGTATGTATATGGCAACGAACTGAGCAGTCTGTCAGGAGATGATTTCGACCAGAAAAAATCCGAGATTTTTCAGAGACTGAATCTTGAGGTTCAGACCATGAGATCACAACTCAATGGATTCAGGAAATCAGTAAGGGATATCCTGAAGCTTATGTAAATCAACGCGCACTGATGCCAACTTCCATGGCAATGCGGTCTCCGGCGACGGAGTCGATCTCTTTTGGCTCCAGCAGGCGAACCCGGTCGTCTGCAATGCCGGTATCCCCACTTGGCTTGACCAGAGCGTCCCGTGCCGCTGAGGCGCGGGCGTTGGCGATGGCTTCGAGCTCATCGTCTTTAACGGGTTGTGCGGCGGTGACCCGTTCGGCGAGGTAGTTGCGATAGGCCAGGGCGTCCAACCCCGTTCCGTCGGATGACTCATTCTGTTTTTCAGTGAAACGCGCCCGGACGGTCTCCAGGTCAGCCTCCGGGTAATACGTGCTAAACATCGTCTCGACAATGCCCTGGCTGGACTCAGCCGTCAGGCTGGGCTCCGCGACTTCGCGGCCCGCCTTCTCCAGGCGTTGCCGCAGGTCTTTGATGGCTTTCTCGCGCCGCAGGGCCGGGCCGTCAAAAGTGCGGCTGAAGGGGCCGGCGAGTTCCAGGACCAGTGCCGGGCGCTTGTTGAGCGCCTCACGGAGCCTGGCTATGCGCTCGCGTTGGGGAGGGAGCAGGTCGGTGCGACCTTCCGGGAATTCAACCTTGCCAAGGTCCTCTGACTCTGCGCCCACGAGTCCTGCCAGAAAGCTGAAGGGCGCCTTGATGACAGACATAATGGCGTTTCCCAGGGCCTGGCGAATGACCTTGTTGAAGTCGAATTCCGGGTCGCCGACATTCCCGGTCACCGGGAGGGTGAGATCAATAACACCGTCGCTGTCCTGGAGCAGGGCTATGGCCAGGTCCAGTGGCAGGTCCATGGCGTCGCTGGACGCCATCTTTTCACCAAGTTTCAGGTCCTTGAGCACCAACTTGTTTTGTCCTTCGAGTTGCTTTTCCCTGACTGTGTAGTCGAGATCAAGATCCATGGTGCCCCCCGCGATCTTGCGACCGGCGAAGTCCACTGTGTAGGGGGAGTATTCCGGGATCTGAAGATTGCGGAACTTCAGCTGCACATTGGTCTGGCGCATGGGGTGCCAGGCATGGACGGCGCCCTCTACGTGCGCCAGGCCGAACTCTGCAACCTGGCCCTCCAGCTTCACCCGTGCAGGCTCGGCCGAGGTAGAGCTCAACGTTGATATCTTGCCGCTCAACGTGTGGATGCTTGTCGAGAAGGGCAGCGGCAGTGAGTAATCCGCAAACCGCAGGGCGCCGTCGGTCAGCTCAATACTTTCAATGGCAATACCGAATGGGGCGGTTTCCTCGTCTGTGGCCGCTGCTGCTTCATTATCCTCGGCGTCGCCCGGGGGCTTCGCCATGATCTGCCCGAAGTTGGTGGTCTGGTCCTCATGGATAACTACCCGGCCAGTCAGACCGTCGAGGATGATGGAGTCGGTCTCAAGCTGTCCCTCCTTGAGGCGCAGGTCAAGTTGTTCGGTCTGAAGGCTTCGCCACCCGATGAGTGGCTCGTCATTGGGGCCCTCGCTGATGCTCAGTGCGCTGATCCCAGCGGAGCCCTGGAATGCAAAGGGTTGCTGGGCATCTGTGTGAATCTGGCCGTTCAGGGTCAGTGTCCCGCTACCGAGCTCTACGTCCACGAACTGCTGCAGGTAGGGGGCGACCTGCATCAGTGCCAGCTCATCGATACGGGCACTGCCTGCCAGGGCGGCGGTGGGCAGGAGTTGAAGCGTACCGTCAAAGGTCAGCATGCCGCCTCCTTCAAGCTGTCCTTTCAGGTGCAGAGGAAAGCGCGTCCCTTTTCTCAGCTCGAACTCCTTGATGGATACTCCGATATCCCGCAGTGCCAGCGACACCTGTGTCGGCTTGTCAGTGTTAGCCGCCGTGGTCTCCAGATTGTCAGCGAAGCGCAGAATGCCGTCATTAAGGTACAGCTCGTTGATCCGTAGCGCAGGCAATGGCGCAGGCTCATCTTCGGCCCGGGGGTTATCAGGTGGCTGGGCGGCCAGCCTGGAGAGGCGGGTTTCGCCCGAGGCGAAGTGTTCTTCCTGAACCAGTGGTTTGTCGAATTGGATTGTTTCGAAGATCCAGGCTCTGTCGATGGTGCTCGACCAGGCAAGATCAATGAAGAGCCGGTTCCAGCCGAGCAGTTGCCGGTTGTCGATATCATCAAGTGCAAGTCCGTCGATCCGGAGTGTCAGTGTGTAGGGGTTGGTCTGTACCGACTCTATGCGCAGTTCGCGCCCAAAATCTTCTTGGGCAGTGTTCACTGCGACGTACTGGATGATCCAGGGCAGCGCAAAAAAACCCAGCAGGGTGTACAGAACGACCAACACAAGCAGCCAGAACCGGATCCGGCGCGGTGAAGTCCATCCTGTTCGCAGGTAGCCGCCAAACCGGCGGAGTGAACCGCTGTGCATCAGATCACGACCATTGGAATGAGACATACTACAAAGTGTAGACATGCCTGTGCCTAGCGGCCATATGTGTGAAATTCTGGAAAAGTACGGCCTGAGCCACCAGTTGTGCCCAGCCTGAACGAGGACGATTGCCCTTGGTCCCCGCGTTTCTGCTGGCGGGGGCTTCCATGCCCCGGACCAGAATCGATGTTATTCGCTTACTACGGTAACCGGCCCATTGGCATGCCGGACTACCTTTTCGCTTACGCTGCCCAGGGTGAGGCTGCGAACCAGTGAGTGGCCGCGTCTTCCCAAGACCATGTGAGCCCCCGGATTTTCTTCCAGGTATTCGATGATTTCCTCGGCAGGATTACCTCTGAGGAGAATCACTTCCTTGGGCTCCGCTTTGTCACTCACGGCTTCTCTGGCGGCATCGAACACCTTACGCGCGTACTCTTCTTCTTTTTTCTCAAGTTCATCAGGCCTTACGCCACTGATAATCAGCTTCTGTGCCTTTGAACCCGGAAAAACAGACAGGAGTCTGAGCGGATGGCCGGTGGCTTTAGCCAGATCGGCTGCTGTTTTTGCCGCGTGAATGGACTGTTCTGAGCCGTCACAAGCGACCACTATGCACTGAGTACCTTTGGCCATTATATCCTCTGCGTCTCTGTTGAATGTGTTATGAACTTAGCATTAATTCCTGCGTCCTTCGAATGCTGGGTGGTTGAACCGCGCCACGACCATTATTTGCGCAATCGTCAATCCACTGTTAGGTTTTTAAATAGAGCTGCATTCTGAAGCACTACCGGTTTCCCGACGGCAGCGTGCTTGCTGCCATGGAGAGCGCATGGCTGACACTGTCACCGATCTGGTGGCCCGCTATTGGGCTACGGGCTTTTTTATTATAGCCTCACTGGGCCTCTGTGCCTCTATGGTGGGCACTTCGAGCCTACTGGGTGGGCGCAGCCAGGGTGTCAGTAAACCGCTTCCTTTCGAGTCAGGCATTGTCGGTACTGGCCATGCCCGTCAGCGCTTTTCCGTCAAGTTCTACCTCGTTGCGATGCTGTTCGTGATCTTTGATATCGAGGCTGTGTTCCTGTTTGCCTGGGCCATTGTCATCCCTGACGTGGGCTGGACCGGGTTCTGGGGCGCAGCAGTTTTTATCCTGATCCTGCTGGCCGGTCTGCTATATGACAGTCGTACCGGCGCCCTGGACTGGGCGCCGGAATCATCCAGCGGCAGGCCCCGTCATCCGGCAGGCTGATCCAACGTTCCTGATAGATGCGTGGGCCGTCGGTGGCTTCACCGCTGAGTCCACTGCATGGAGAGCCATATGTCCTATACCCTGACCAGTGCAGAGCAGAAGACAGAAGGCAGCACCCGCTATCCGGTGCAACGGCAGGAGCCGGCTGAGGACCCGGTCAAGCGCCAGCTTGAGCGCAATGTGTTTACCGGCAAACTGAGCGAGGTGCTCCATTCCGCGGTCAACTGGGGCCGTAAAAACTCCCTTTGGCCCTACAACTTCGGGCTGTCCTGCTGCTATGTGGAGATGACCACCGCCTTTACGTCGCCCCATGATATCGGGCGCTTCGGCTCGGAAGTGATCCGGGCCTCGCCCCGGCAGGCGGATTTCATGGTCATCGCCGGTACCTGTTTTATCAAGATGGCGCCGGTCATCCAGCAACTCTACGACCAGATGCTGGAACCCAAGTGGGTCATCTCCATGGGCTCCTGCGCCAATTCCGGTGGCATGTACGACATCTATTCGGTGGTTCAGGGCGTCGACAAATTCCTGCCGGTTGATGTCTATGTTCCCGGTTGCCCGCCTCGCCCTGAGGCTTTTCTGCAGGGCTTACGGCTTCTGCAGGACTCAATCCAGGAGGAGCGCCGGCCGCTATCCTGGGTATTGGGGGAGCAGGGCGTCTACCGAGCCGAGATGCCTTCCCAGCGGGAAAAATGGCGTGATCAGCGTATCCAGGCCACGGAACTGAGGACACCCGACAAACTCTGACGCCGTTCGCTGTCGTTTCACCACTGATTTTCAGGAGTTGAAATACGACCATGAACATGGAGAGCATCAGTAACCCGGACGCTACCGGTGACAATCTGGCCGGCGCCCTGAGAAGGGATTTCGGTGACCGTGTGCTCCACGAGCAGCACACTTTCACCGGTATGCCCGTGGTCTGGGTGACCCGGGATGCGGTGACGGATGTGCTCGGCTACCTGAAAAGCCTGAGAGCGCCCTTTGACCTGCTCTACGACCTCTCGGCGACCGATGAGCGTGTTCGCAATGATCGCGAGGGTCTGCCGCCGGCCGACTTCACGGTGTTCTACCAACTGCTTTCTGTCACCCGCAATGCAGACATCATGCTGAAAGTTGCGCTTTCGGAGGATGACCTGAGCCTGCCCACAGTGACCGGGGTGTTCCCTGCGGCTAACTGGTATGAGCGGGAAGTCTGGGACATGTTCGGTATCACCTTTGCCGGTCATCCCCACCTGGCGCGTATCCTGATGCCGCCGACCTGGTCCGGCCATCCTTTGCGCAAGGACTACCCGGCGCGGGCCACCGAGTTCGATCCCTATACCCTGACAGTGGAGGGACAGCAGACCGAGCAGGAGGCCATGCAGTTCGAGCCGGAAGCCTGGGGGATGCAGCGGGAACGTGACGGGGTCGAGTTCATGTTCCTGAACCTGGGGCCCAATCATCCCTCTGCCCATGGCGCTTTTCGCATCGTGTTGCAGCTGGACGGTGAGGAAATTGTCGACTGTGTGCCGGATATCGGCTACCACCATCGGGGTGCGGAGAAGATGGCCGAGCGCCAGTCCTGGCACAGCTTTATTCCCTACACCGATCGCATTGATTACACCGGCGGGGTGATGAACAACCTGCCTTATGTGCTGGCTGCGGAAAAGCTGGCGGGTATTGAGGTGCCGGACCGGGTAAAGGTGATCCGGGTGATGATGGCGGAAATGTTCCGTGTTACCAGCCACCTGCTGTTTCTGGGTACCTATCTACAGGATCTGGGGGCCATGACCCCGGTGTTCTACACCTTCAGTGACCGGCAGCGGGGCTATGAGGTCATTGAAGGTATAACCGGCTTTCGTATGCACCCGGCCTGGTACCGCATTGGCGGGGTCATGCAGGACCTCCCCCAGGGCTGGGAGAAGCTGGTGCAGGGCTTTCTGGACTGGATGCCGGCACGGCTGCGGGAGTATGAGCGCGCGATGATGGAAAACGCCATCGTGCGCGATCGCACCCGCCATGTGGCTGCCTTCAGTACCACCGAAGCCCTGGAGTGGGGCGTTACCGGGCCTAATCTGCGGGCGACCGGCTGCAACTTCGACCTGCGCAAGCAGCGGCCCTATTCCGGCTATGACCAGTTCGATTTCGAGGTGCCCCTGGGCCACAACGGCGATGTATTCGACCGGGGCCAGCTGCGCATCGAGGAGATGCGCCAGAGCCTGAAGATCATCCAGCAATGTGTGAACAACATGCCCGCCGGTGACTACAAGGCGGACCATCCGCTGACCACGCCACCACCCCGGGAGCGCATGCTGGAGCATATCGAAACCCTGATCACCCACTTCCTGCAGGTGTCCTGGGGGCCGGTGCTCAAACCCCAGGAGTCCCTGCAGATGGTGGAGGCCACCAAGGGTATCAACAGTTACTACCTGACCAGTGACGGCAACACCATGAGTTACCGCACCCGTATTCGTACACCGAGTTTTCCGCACCTGCAGCAGATACCGTCGGTGATTCGAGGTGGTTTTGTTCCGGATCTCATTGCCCACCTGGGCAGCATTGATTTCGTGATGGCAGACGTGGATCGCTGATAATGGCAGACACACCACAGACAACCGAACTGATCGCCAGCGACAGTTTCGAACTTGATCCGGCAGACGAAGCCGAGATCCTTGAGGAGGTTGCGCACTACGAGCGGCCCCAGGCTGCCTGTATCGAGGCCCTGAAAATAGTCCAGCGCAGGCATGGCTGGGTGCCAGATGGCGCCATCGATGCAATTGCCCGGGTGCTGGGTATCGGGCCAGGTGAGGTGGAAGGCGTGGCCACTTTTTACAGCCTGATCTTCCGTCAGCCGGTGGGGCGCCACGTACTCCTGGTCTGCGACAGCAGTGCCTGTTTTCTCACCGGCTTTGATGAACTGAAGCGGGCATTGGTGAACCAGCTCGGAATTGATTACGGCCAGACCACTGATGATGGCCGTTTCACACTGTTGCCGGTTTGCTGCCTCGGTGCCTGCGATGGCGCGCCGGCGCTGATGATTGACGAAGACACCTATGGCCCGGTATCCCCCGATGACCTGCCGGGCCTGCTGGAGGATTACCCATGAGTGTGTCCATTGGCAGCCAGGGGGATTCGGTGCGTTATCGCAGCCGGTTGCAGCAACCCGAGACAGAGCGACACCCTGACACCCATCCGCTGACCTGGCGGTTGCGGGACGATGGCGAGGTGATCTGGCTTGAGGAATATCTGCGCAAGGACGGCTATGAGTCGGTTCGCAGGGCGCTGGCTGACCGCGACCCCCAGGCCATTATCGCCACCATGAAGGACGCCAATGTGGGTGGTCGCGGTGGTGGCGGCTTCTCCGCCGGGCTCAAGTGGAGCCTGACCCTGCAGGGGGAGGACATACCCCGGGGTTATCTGATCTGCAATGCCGACGAGATGGAGCCGGGCACCTTCAAGGACCGGTTACTGATGGAGCAGCAGCCGCATCTGCTGATTGAAGGCATGATACTGGGCGCCCTGGCCAACAATTCCTGCTTTGGCTACATCTTCCTGAGGGGTGAATACGTCACGGCGGCGCGGGTGCTGAAGCGGGCTATCGAAGAGGCCCGGCATGCCGGCTGGCTGGGCGCTGATATCAACGGCAGCGGCTTCGATTTCGACATTATTGTGCACACCGGTGCCGGGCGATACATCTGCGGCGAGGAAACTGCGCTGATCAATTCTCTGGAGGGCAAGCGCGCCAACCCCCGGACCAAACCGCCGTTCCCGGGGCAGTCCGGAGCCTGGGGCAAACCCTCGGTGGTGAACAACGTGGAAACCCTGTGCAACGCGCCAGGGGTGATCCTCAATGGTGCCGACTGGTACCAGGACCTCTCCGGGGACAGTACCGACAATGGCGGCACCAAGCTCTACGGCATTTCCGGGCCGGTGGAAAACCCCGGCCTGTGGGAGCTGCCCATGGGCACAACCGGAGCCGAGATCCTGGACCGGGCTGGGGGCATGCGTAACGGAAGTGAGCTCAAGACCTGGCTTCCCGGAGGTGCCAGCACCGGCTTTCTGCTACCGGAACATCTCGATCTTCCCCTGGATTTCAATACGGTTGGCAAGGAGGGCAGTCGCCTTGGCACCGGCCTGATGACGATGGTGCCGCAGGAGCAGAGCCTGGTGGCGCTGTTGCGCAATCTGGAGGAGTTCTTTGCCCGGGAATCCTGTGGCTGGTGCACGCCATGCCGCGACGGTCTGCCCTGGGCCGCCAAATTGCTACGGGCCCTGGAGCTGGGGCAGGGTGAGACCGGCGATATCGAACTGCTGGAGAAGCTGGCTGCGGACTGCGGCCCAACCCTGACCTTCTGTGCCCATGCACCCGGTGCCGCGATGCCCCTGCATACGGCGTTGAAGCATTTCCGGCATGAGTTCGAGCAAGGGATCAGCAAACCAAGGATTAAAGCGGTAGAAGGATAGGCAGGATCATGGCAACGATTCATGTGGATGGACAAAGCTACGAGGTTAACGGAGCCGACAATCTGCTCCAGGCTTGCCTGTCCCTGGGCCTGGACATTCCGTATTTCTGCTGGCATCCCGCCATGGGCAGCGTGGGTGCCTGTCGCCAGTGTGCCGTACGCCAGTACAAGGACAAGGATGACGACAGGGGCATGCTGGTGATGTCCTGCATGGCCCCGGCGGCTGACCAGACCCGAATCGACATCGAGGATGAGGAAGCAAAGGCCTTCCGCGCCAGCATCATTGAGTCGCTGATGATCAATCACCCCCACGACTGCCCGGTCTGCGAGGAGGGTGGCCACTGCCATCTGCAGGACGTGACGGTCATGACCGGCCATGACCGCCGCCGTTACCGGTTCAGCAAGCGCACCCGCCGTAACCAGTTTCTGGGCCCCTTCATTACCCATGAGATGAACCGGTGTATTACCTGCTACCGCTGTGTGCGTTTCTACAATGACTACGCCGGCGGCACCGATCTCGGCACTTTCGGCAGCAAGGATAATGTCTATTTTGGTCGTTATGAGGAAGGCACACTTGAGAGCCCCTTTGCCGGCAACCTTACCGAGGTGTGCCCGACCGGTGTTTTTACTGACAAGAGCCATTCAGAGCGCTACACCCGCAAGTGGGATATGCAGTTTGCCCCCGGCATCTGCCACCAGTGCGCGATGGGCTGCAATATCAGCCCCGGGGAACGCTATGGCGAAATTCGCCGGATCGAGAACCGCTACCATGGCGAGGTGAATGGTTACTTCCTCTGTGATCGCGGTCGCTTCGGCTATGGCTACGTAAATCGCACCGACCGCCCCAGTGTGCCTGAGCGGCGGGAAGCGCCGGACAGCGAACCAGTCAGTCTGGGCGTGGATGATGCCCTGGCTCAGGTAAGCGAGGCCCTGCGACACGCTCGCCGGGTTATTGGCATTGGCTCACCAAGGGCCAGCCTGGAGAGCAATCACCAGCTGCTGACCCTGGTAGGCGTGGACAACTTCTCAACGGGCATCGAAGCCCGGGAACAGGCCTGCCTTGAGCAGATGAACCATCTGCAGCGACACGCCGGTCTGCCAACCCCGACGCCCCGGGAGATTGAAGATCATGATGCGATGCTGGTTCTGGGAGAAGATCCGGTGCAGAGCGCAGGCCGGCTGGGCCTGAATCTGCGCCAGGCAGCCCTGGCTCGCAGTAAGGCGCTGGGCGAAACCATTGGTGTACCGGACTGGAACGCCGAGGCTCTGAAAACCCTCGCGCAGGACCGCTATTACCCGCTCTTTATCGCCTGGCCTGCGCCCACGGATCTTGATGATGTGGCCGAAGCCCGCCACGCCCTGGGCCCGGATGATATTGCCCGGCTTGGCTTTGCGGTAGCCCATGCCATCGACCCGGTTGCGCCGGTGGTGGAAGGTCTTTCTCCCGCGCTGACCGAAGCCGCCGGGCGCATCGCCAGGGCGCTGATGACGGCGGAGCGGCCGCTGGTGGTCAGCGGGGGCTCACTGTGCTCCGGGGCCGTACTTGAGGCGGCGGGCAGTGTGGCCCGGGCCCTGTCACGGCGGGCAAAAAAGGCAGGTATGGTGCTGATCCGCCGGGAAGCCAATAGCACGGGGGTGTCCCTGATGGGCGGCCAGCCCCTGGACTGGGTATTGGACGAGCTGGCCCAGGGGAAGGCCGATGCCGTGGTTGTGCTGGAAAACGACCTCTACCAGCGCCTCCCTGCCCAGAGGGTGGATGCAGCCCTGGCGCGGGCGGAAATAGCCGTTGTATTGGACCACCAGCGCACGGCCACTGCCGCGCGGGCACACTTCCTGTTATCTGCCGGCAGCTTCGCCGAGTCAGATGGCACACTGGTGAACCTGGAAGGCCGTGCCCAGCGATTCTTCCAGGTATACCAGCCCGCCTATATGCGCCCGGAGACACGCATCCGCGAAAGCTGGCGCTGGTTACATGCCCTGGGCGCAAACCTGCGGGGCGAAACGACGGGCGAGATCAACCTGGATACCGTTGTCCGCGACTGCGCCGAGGCCCATCCGGCATTGGCCGGCATGGTCGATGCCGCGCCGGACTCCCACTATCGTATCGACGGCCAGCGACTGGCCCGGGAGCCGCACCGGTACAGCGGCCGTACGGCCATGGTTGCCGATCAGAATGTCAGTGAACCAAGGGTACCACAGGACCCGGATTCGGCCTTTGCCCATTCCATGGAGGGCTACAGCGGATACCAGCAACACCGGCAACAGATACCGTTTGCCTGGGCGCCGGGCTGGAACTCACCCCAGGCGTGGAACAAGTTTACTGATGAGGTGGGGGGCCACCTGCGTGGTGGTGACCCGGGGGTGCGCCTGATTCACCCGGTACCAGGGCAGGGCCGCTATAGCCAGCCGATTCAGGGTACCGAAAGCCCGGAGGCCCTGAAGGCCCTGATCCTGCCCCGGCTATTTGGCGGTGAAGAGACGTCTGCCCGGGCCACGCCTATTCGGCAGCGCACGGAATTACCCTACGTCATCCTGAGTCCTGATGATGTTCTCCGGCTGGAGTTGAGGGCCGGCGATGTTGTCACCATTGATGGCGTGACAAAACTGCTGCTCCATGAGCAGGATAACTGGCCCACCGGTTGGGCAGGCCTTCCCGCCGGGCTGATTGGCGGACTGCTGCAGGGCGACACCATTGCGGTGGGCCGGGTGTCGGGAGGTGAGCCATGAGCTGGTGGACTCCACAACTGGCGACTGTCCTGTGGGCCATGTTTCAGGCACTGCTGATTCTGCTTGGTACCGTCTTGTTGAGCGCGGTTCTGACTGTTGTCGAACGCAGGTTGTTGGGCTTGTGGCAGGATCGACACGGGCCCAATCGGGTAGGGCCATTTGGCACCCTGCAGCTGATTGCCGACATGCTGAAGATTTTCTTCAAGGAAGACTGGATACCGCCGTTCGCTGATCGGCCGCTGTTTGTGCTGGCGCCGATTATCGCTTTTTCCTCACTGCTGATGTCTTTTGTGATTATTCCCATCACCCCGGGCTGGGGCGTGGCGGATATGCACATCGGGCTACTGTTCTTCCTGGCCATGGCAGGTATCAATGTCTACGCCGTATTGCTGGGAGGCTGGGCCAGCGGCAACAAATACGCCCTCCTGGGTGCTATGCGATCCTCCGCCCAGACCCTGTCTTACGAGGTGTTCATGGGCCTGTCACTTATGGGCGCGGTAGCGCTGGCGGGCTCGTTCAATCTTCGGGATATCGTTGCCGCACAGGAGGGGCTGTGGTTTGTGATTCCCCAGTTCTTCGGGTTCGCCACCTTTCTGATAGCCGGTATTGCAGTCACCCACCGTCATCCCTTCGACCAGCCGGAAGCGGAGCAGGAGCTGGCGGACGGTTACCACATTGAATACTCCGGGATGAAGTTCGGCCTGTTCTTCATTGGCGAGTACGTGGGGATGGTGTTGGTGTCGGCACTTATTGTCACCCTTTTCTTTGGCGGCTGGCATGGACCCTGGCTGCCACCGATTGTGTGGTTTGCGCTCAAGACAGGCTTCTTTCTGATGCTGTTTATCCTGTTGCGGGCATCGCTGCCACGACCCCGCTACGACCGGGTAATGAGTTTTGGCTGGAAGGTGTGCCTGCCGCTCACGCTGATCAATTTACTGGCCACCGGGGCGGTGATGCTCCTGGTGCGCTCATAGGGAGGACTTATGGAAGAAGAGAAAGTCCCACTGATCCGATCCTTGCTCTCAACCTCTTTCCTGAGGCTGGTACCGGCTACCTGGTCGCAGGTGCGCACCCTGGGCATGGTGTTCATGCACAGTTTCCGCAAACGGGAGACCGTGAATTACCCGGAAGAGGAAGTTTACCTGCCGCCACGTTACCGGGGCCGTATCGTGCTGACCCGCGACCCGGATGGTGAGGAGCGTTGCGTGGCCTGCAACCTGTGCGCTGTGGCCTGCCCGGTGGACTGCATTTCACTGCAGAAGGGGGAGCAGGAGGACGGCCGCTGGTATCCGGAGTTCTTCCGCATCAATTTTTCCCGCTGCATTTTCTGCGGCATGTGCGAGGAAGCCTGCCCCACCTCTGCCATCCAGCTGACGCCGGATTTCGAGATGGGCGAGTACGATCGTCAGCAGCTGGTGTATGAGAAGGAAGACCTGCTGATTAATGGGCCCGGCAAGGATCACGACTACCACTTCTATAAGGTGGCGGGCCTGGCCATTGGTGGCAAGGACAAGGGCGAGGCAAAGAACGAGGAGGCACCGGAAGATGTGCGCACGCTTCTGCCCTGACTGGACGAGGAGTTACTGATGGAACTCGCTTTCTATCTCAGCGGCCTGGTGGCGGTTCTGGCCACCCTGGGCGTGATTACAGGCACCAACGCCATACACGCTGTGGTGTACCTGATTGTATCTCTGATTGCCGTGGCGCTGGTGTTCTTCGCCCTTGGCGCACCCTTTGCCGGTGCACTGGAGATCATTGTTTATGCCGGAGCAATCATGGTGCTGTTTGTGTTCGTGGTGATGATGCTGAACCTGCGCCCGGACGAGGACCGGGAACAGACCCTGACGCACCCACGATACTGGGCAGGGCCTTCTCTGCTGGCCCTGGTTCTGCTGGCGGCGCTGGTGGCACTGATCGGCCAGGGCGGCGTGGGCGAGATCATTGATGGCGAGCTGCTCACCGCCCGCGCAGTGGCACTGACGCTGTTCGGACCCTGGTTATTGGTGGTAGAGCTGGCGGCCATTCTGCTGCTTGCAGCCCTGGTAACGGCTTCACACGTGGGCCGGCACAGGAAATCATCGGGCAATCGTGGAGGTGCCTCATGACGGGCATTCCCATGGAGCATGGACTGATCCTCGCGGCCATCCTGTTCAGCCTGGGGTTGTTGGGGCTGATGCTGCGACGCAACATGCTGTTCGTGCTGATGAGTCTTGAAGTGATGCTTAATTCGGCAGCGCTGGCGTTTGTGGTCGGCGCCACGGCCTGGAACCAGCCGGACGGGCAGGCCATGTTCCTGCTGGTGATTACACTGGCGGCGGCTGAGGCCAGCGTGGGCCTGGCGCTGATGATTCAGCTGTTCCAGCGCTTCCGCACTCTTGATCTGAATGCAGTCAGCAGGATGCGCGGATGATGGCACTCGCGGTAACACTCTCGTTCCTGATCCCCCTGGCCGGCACCCTGGTTCTGGCCTTGTTGGCCGGCCGGTTGGGCCCCCGCGCCAGCACTGTTGTAGGTGTGGGAAGCGTCGGGCTGGCGGCCCTGGCCACCCTGTGGGCGGTACTCGCCCATAACGGCGTCACCCAGGGTGTGACCCTCTGGAACTGGATCGAGGTAGGGGAGTTTCAGCCCACCATCGGGCTGGCGGTGGATGGCCTGTCACTGGTGATGATGTCGGTCGTCACCGGGGTGGGCTTTCTGATCCACCTTTTTGCCGCCTGGTACATGACGGGCGAGGAGGGCATCACCCGCTTCTTCGCCTGGATGAATCTGTTTGTGTTCAGCATGTTGCTGCTGGTACTGGGTGACAACCTGCTGCTGCTGTTCCTGGGCTGGGAAGGGGTCGGCCTGTGCAGCTACGGGCTTATCGGCTACTACTACCGCAACAGCGCCAACGGTCGGGCTGCCTTCAAGGCCTTTGTGGTTACCCGCATTGGTGATGTGTTCCTGGCCCTGGGGCTGTTCCTGATCTTTATGGAACTGGGCACGCTGGATATTGCCACGGTGCTGGCCCGGGCGCCGGTACTCTGGGAGCAGGGCGGTGCCACCGCCAATCTTGCGGCTCTGCTGGTCCTTGGCGGTGCCCTCGGCAAGTCCGCGCAGGTGCCGCTGCACACCTGGCTGCCGGACGCCATGGCTGGCCCCACGCCGGTGTCGGCGCTGATTCATGCCGCCACCATGGTGACCGCCGGTGTCTATCTGATCGCCCGTCTGAACGGCCTGTTCCTGCTGGCGCCGGATGTCATGCTGCTGGTGGGCGTGATCGGCGCCGTTTCCCTGCTGCTGGCGGCCTTCGCGGCCCTGGCCCAGACCGATATCAAGCGGGTGCTGGCCTACTCCACCATGAGCCAGATCGGTTACATGTTCCTGGCCCTGGGCGTCGGGGCCTTCGATGCCGCCATCTTTCACCTGGTTACCCACGCCTTTTTCAAGGCGCTTCTGTTCCTGTCCGCCGGGGCGGTGATCATAAGCTGTCACCATGAGCAGGACATGCGCCGCCTGGGCGGGCTCTGGCGCAAGCTGCCGGTGGCCTATGGTGGCTTTATCGTGGGTGGAGCAGCGCTGGTGGCCCTGCCGCTGGTGACCGCGGGTTTCTTCAGCAAGGATGAGATCCTGTGGCAGACCATGGCCGCAGAGCAGACCGGGTTGCTGATAGCAGGCCTTGTCGGGGCAGTGCTTACCGGCATTTACACGGTGCGGCTGATCCTGGGTACTTTCCATGGACAGCCGGGTAGCGATCATGCCCATCACCCGGTCCCCGGAACCCACCTGTTTACCCATCACCTGCCGCTGGCGGTGCTGGCCATCCTGTCCACCTTTATCGGGGCGTGGCTCTATCCGGGGCTTGGGGATCTGTTTCCCACATCGCCAGGGGACGCGGTTCACACCGGCCATACCCTGTTGCAGGTGCTGGCCATGGGCGCTGCCATTGCTGGCCTGCTGCTGGCGGCATGGCTGTTCCTGTGGCAGCGCGACTGGCTTGCCGGGAAGGTCCGCCAGGGCGTTGGTGCCCGGCTGTGGATGGTATGGCACAACGCCTGGGGTTTCGACGCCCTGTTTGACCGGATTCTGGTTCGCCCCTGGCAGTTGTTGGTGAAATACCTGCGGGTCGACCTGGTAAACCTTGTGATGAACCTGCCGGCAATAGCGGCGCGGGCCTTGAACGCCGGTCTGGTGCGCAGCCAGAATGGCCGCTTGCGCAGCTACGCCCTGGTAATGGTATTCGGCGCCACGCTGATCCTGCTGACGCTGGTGCTGATGCCGGGAGGGGCCGCATGATCCTGGTGTGGCTGATACTGATTCCGTTCATTGGCGGTCTGTTGTGCTGGCAATCGGAGCGCTGGAGTGAGCAGGCTCCTCGCTGGATTGCCCTGGGCACCATGCTGTTCGTGCTGGTGATCAGTGTGGTGCTCTGGTGGGGTGGGGATTTCAGCCTGCCGGTTGCTGGCGGCAGCCAGTGGATTCTGGAATGGCGTGCACCCTGGATTCCCCGCTTCGGCATCGAGATCCACCTGGCCCTTGATGGCCTGTCTCTGATCCTGGTGGCGCTCACCGGCTTTCTGGGAGCGCTGGCGGTGCTGTGCTCTTGGCACGAGATTGCTGAGCGGATCGGCTTTTTCCACCTGAACCTGCTGTTCATTCTTGGTGGTGTGGTGGGCGTTTTCCTGGCCCTGGACCTGTTCCTGTTTTTCCTGTTCTGGGAAATGATGCTGGTGCCCATGTATTTCCTGATCGCCCTTTGGGGCCACAGCGGCTCCCCGGGGCAGACCCGTATTCGCGCCGCCACCCGTTTCTTCATCTACACCCAGGCCAGTGGCCTGCTGATGCTGGTGGCGATCATCGCACTGGTGTTTGTCCATTACAGCAACACCGGCGAGCTGTCGTTCAGCTATGACGTGCTGCGAAATGCCGATGTACCGGAGCCCTTGGCATTCTGGCTGATGCTCGGCTTCTTCATTGCCTTTGCGGTGAAGCTGCCGGTGGTGCCGTTCCACGGCTGGCTGCCGGATGCCCACGCCCAGGCGCCAACGGCTGGCAGTGTGGACCTGGCTGGCATCCTGTTGAAGACCGCTGCCTACGGCATCCTGCGGTTTGCGCTGCCGCTGTTCCCTGAACAGTCCCAGGCTTTCGCGCCTGTTGCCATGACTCTGGGGCTGGTGGGGATTATCTATGGCGCGGTACTGGCTTGCGGGCAGCAGGACATCAAGCGGCTGATTGCCTACACCAGTATCTCCCACATGGGCTTTGTGTTGATTGCGCTCTACTCCGGGTCGGAACTGGCGATCCAGGGGGCCATCGTGCTGATGGTGGCTCACGCATTCTCCAGCGCCGGCCTGTTCATTCTCAGTGGTCAGCTCTATGAACGCATCCATACCCGAGATATGCGGATGATGGGAGGGCTCTGGGGGCGCATTCCGGTGCTGCCGGGATTCACCCTGTGCTTCGTGGCGGCGTCCCTGGGGATGCCGGCCACGGCCAACTTCGTGGGGGAGTTCATGATCCTGTTCGGCACCTTCCCCAGCGCGCCGGTAACGGTGGTGATTGCCAGCATCGGGCTTGTACTGGCCGCCATCTATTCCCTGTTGCTGATGCAGCGGGTGCACTATGGCCGCGAGTACCGCACAGGTCCTTTGGCCGGGCCTGATGCCAGGGAGTACGGCATGATGCTGACGCTTGTGGTATTCACCCTGGCGGTGGGGCTCTACCCGCAACCCCTGCTGGATACAACTGCTGCCGTGGCCGGACCGGTGGCGGAGCTGTTCAACAACGGTGCCGATCTGATAGTTCGGGCAGGGGAGGTGAACTGATGCTGACCCTGTCGAACCTTATGCCTGTTATTCCGCTGATCATCGTGGCCACCACCGCGGTTCTGATCATGTTGGGTATTGCCTGGCAGCGTCACCACGGTGGGACTGCGGTGGTGTCCGCCGCAGGCCTGGTCCTGGCCCTGGCCAGCGTGCCCCTGTCCTCGACAGCGCTTTCATCCCCTCCGCTGATGACGGTCGATGGTCTGGCACTGATGGGCACTGTGCTGGTGCTGCTATGTGCCCTGGTAACCGTGGCCCTCAGCCACCACTACCTAGCCGGCTACCTCGGTGCAAAGGAGGAGTTCTACCTGTTGCTACTGTGCGCGGTGACCGGCGCACTGGGGCTGGTGGCCAGCAGCCACCTGGCCACCCTGTTCATCAGCCTGGAGCTGCTTTCCATGCCTCTGTATGGGATGCTGGCCTACAGCTACCGGGCCGCGCGGGCCCTCGAGGCGGGCATCAAGTACCTGATCCTGTCAGCCGCTGCCACCGCCTTCCTGCTGTTCGGTATGGCGCTGATCTACGCCCGTACCGGTCACCTGGACCTTGCTGGCCTGGCTGCGGGCGTGGCGGGCAGTGCCGACGTCTGGACTTTGGCTGGAGCCGGGCTGATGGTGGTAGGCTTGGGGTTCAAGCTTTCGGTAGTACCCTTCCATCTGTGGACGCCGGACGTGTATCAGGGCGGCCCGGCGCCGGCTACGATTTTCCTGGCCACGGTCAGCAAGCTGGCGGTTTTCGTGCTGCTGGTGCGACTGATGATGACGGCGCCGGTCTTCAGTAGTGGCTGGCTGGATTCCCTGTTCACACTGCTGGCGCTAGTCACCATGCTGGCAGGCAACCTGTTGGCGTTGTTCCAGTCGGATGTGAAGCGCCTGCTTGGATACTCGTCCATCGCCCACTTTGGCTACCTGCTGGTGGCGATTGTGGTGGGGGGCACGTTGGCGGTAGAAACCGTCGGGGTTTACCTCATCACCTACCTGCTTGCCACGCTTGCAGCCTTTGGTGTGGTAACCCAGCTTTCCAGCCCTTTCGAGGGTGAGGATGCCGCCGGACTGCACTACTACCGCGGCCTTTTCTGGCGCCGGCCATGGCTGGCAGCGGTGATGACAGTGAGTTTCCTCTCCCTGGCCGGGATTCCGCTCACAGCGGGCTTTATCGGCAAGTTCTACGTGTTGGCACTGGGCGTGGCGGATAGCCACTGGTGGCTGGTGGGCGGCATTGTCGCAGGCAGTGCTATCGGATTGTTCTATTATCTGCGTGTAATGGTCACACTTTATCTGCCGGAGCCCGGAATGCGACGGATGGACGCCCCTAACGACTGGGGTAACCGGATAGGGGGGCTGACACTATTAGTCGTCGCCGTGATGGTCCTGGTGCTGGGGGTCTACCCCACGCCCATGATCGACTGGGTAACAGCACTGTCAACGATCAGTTTTTGAGAAGCTACCTGGAGCGGATACGGTCGCCGTTGCTCAATTCCCTGCCGGGATGACGGATGACCTGTTCGCCTTCGGTCAGCCCGCTTTCCACGGCTGTCATCAGCCCGTTACTGCGGCCTGTTTTCACTGCCCGCATCACAGCAAGGTCGTTGTCAACGAGAAAGACCGTGGGTTGCCCGGCGTGCTGGAAAATGGCGGATGCGGGCACCTGGAGCACGTCCGCTGATTGCCAGAGGATGAACTCGGCGTCTACCCGGTAACCGTCTCCCAGCATTTCCCAGTTCTCGCGGGGGGTGACCATGTCTGCTATTACCCTGACACGCTGTTCTTCCACGCCAAGGGCAGAGATGTCTTCGAATCCAACGGGTTCAACCCGCCGAACCACGGCCTCCAGCGGGGTTCCACCCCAGCCGTTCAGCCGGGCTTTAACGCCGGGTCCCAGTTTTACGGCGTCAAAGCTGAGTACATCCACCACAACTTCCAGGGCGCCCGGGTCGCCAAGCTCCAGGATGGGTTCGCCCGCCTGGATGACACCTTCACTTTTGCGTAGCAGGCCCAGAACGTTTCCGTTGACGGGCGACCTGACTGCCAGTCGTTCAGCCGGTTGCTCGCCCTCAGATCGTGTTGCGGAAATCTCCAGCCGGGTTCTGGCGGCTGCCAGTTCGTGGGCGGCCACTTCTTCATCAAAGCGGGCGGACCGCAGGATCGCCTGATTGCGGGCGGCGGTGGAGCGGGCCTGCTGCAGGCGTTCGTCCGACACGAAGTCTGCGCGGTCCAGGGTGAGCAGCCTCTGGTACTCTGTTTCAGCCAGTTCGGCGTCGGCCTCGGCTGCCCGGGTTTTCTGGCGGATGGAGTTCAGTGCCGAGCGCGCGGCCTCCACTCTTGCTTCTGCTTCGGCCCGACTTCTTGCGTCCAGAACGCTCACTGGCATCGGGTCCACTTCGGTCAACAACTCACCGGGGATGACCTGGTCACCAACATCGAGCTCTACCCTGTGCAGGTAACCCGTCACGGGTGAAGAAACAACGTAACGGTCCTTCACGCGGGTTTTGCCTTCTTCCAGAATGGTGACCTCCATGGGCCCGCGTTGCACGGTTGCCAGGTCTACCCAGACGGGTTCGGGCCTCAGGATATAAGCCACCACAACGAGGGCCAGAACTCCCAGTACAGACCAGAACAGCCACTTGCCCGCAATACGCTTACCTTCCGCCATTAATGATATTCCTGTCTGATTATTCCCGGGTTTTCAGGACGGCCACGAGGTCCAGTTTACGCAAGCGCCACCAGGTAATGAATCCGGATGCGAGGGCAGACACGATCACCACATTGGCTGCCAGGGCCAGGGTTCTGCCGGTGATGATCAACGGTACCCGGTACAGCTCGGTTTGCATCATGGTGACCACCAGGCTTGCCAGCCCGTGGCCTATGGCCCAGCCCAGAGGGATGCCAAGTATCAGCAGGATGGCCAGTTCACCCAGTAGAATGTGGGCCACTTCGTTGTGGCTGTAGCCCAGCACTCGCAGGCTTGCCAGATCCCGCCCGCGTTCTGCCAGTGAGATGCGCACGGTATTGTAGATGACGCCGAAGGCGATGATGCCGCCCAGCAAGCTGATCACCAGAGTATAGGTGAGAAAGGTTTTTGCCAGTGTTTCGAAGAAACTGTCCAGCATGGCCTGGCGGACATTGATAGCCATGACCCGTGGGGTGTCCCGCAGGTCACGATAAACGGTTTCCGCCTGCGCTGGATCCAGGTTCATCAATACCTGGTTGACCACTGGGCCTTCCTTCAGTGTGCGGTTCATGGCAGCCAGGTTCATGTAGGCGCCCACGCCGAGAAACTCGCTGGTTACTCCGGCAACCTGCAGATCCAGCACCGGGCGGTGCCCCTCCAGAACTTGCACCTGAACTGTGTCGCCAGCGGCGAGCCCCAGCTCTGCTGCCAGGAAGTCAGTCAGCAGCAGACCGGCAGGAGGTATGGGCACCTGGTTAAGATGCTCGTCCACCACGAACTGCAACCGGGCGTTATCAGGAATGCCGGTCAGGGCGGTTCGCCACTGCCGGTGACCATTGACCAGTTCTACCGCCACAACACGTCGGCCCTCGGTGTACCTCACACCCGGCTGCCGCGTCATGCCATACATGGCAGACTGGTGAACCGGGTCGGTCAGGCTGACGGTCAGGTCCTGTTGCTGAACCCGGGCAAACTGCGTGTGCACCATCAGCGAAACAGAGCTGAACTGGAAGTTGCCCACCATCACAATGGCCGTTGCCATGGCGATGCCTGTTACAGACATTGCGGCGCGGGCCGGCCGCCGTGCCAGTTGCCGCACAATCATGCGTGACGGCTGGCTGAAGCGAATCCAGGACAGCATGCGTTCGGTGATGGTTACCCGGTAACTGGCCGGTGCTTCCGGCCTCATGGCTTCGGCCGGGGGCAGAGCAGCAGCACTGCGAATGGCGCGCCAGCCCCCGAGCAGGGCCACCAGAAGGGTCAGTACGCCCAGCAGCAATACCCACCACGGGCTGATGCTGAACAGCAGTTCCGGAAACCGGTAGAAATCCATGTACAGCTCGCCCAGAGCCCGGCCCAGCCACATGCCCGCCGCAGTGCCGATCAGCAGGCCGATGAAGGCGATGGTGAGCACCAGTTGGCTGTAGTGCCAGCCAATCTGCCAGTTGCTATAACCAAAGGCTTTCAATACCGCAATGATGTCCCGCTGGGTGCTGATCAGCCGCGTAATCACGACATTGAGCAAAAACATGGCCACTGCCATGAAGATGGAGGGGAATATCACCGCCATGGTTTTCAGCTGGTTCAGTTCGTCGCTCAGGAAACGGTGGGAAAACTGCTCCTCCCTGGCGTAGGCACCTGTGCTGCCGTAAGGCGCCAGCAACCGGTCCAGCAGATCAATGACACCGGCAACCGGCAGCGCCGGGTCGACCTGCAGTACCAGGCTATTGAAGGCGCCGCGCATGTCCATGGCCGAGGCCAGTGCGTCGCGGGCCATCCAGAGCACCCCGTAACGCTGGTAGTCTGGCAGCATTCCACCTGGTGGAATGACATAAATGAATTCCGGGGATTCAACAATGCCCACAACAGTCAGGCTCTGGCGTCTGCCATTGATGATGCCCCCAAGGCGGTCACCCAGGCGCAGATCGTGGGCGTCGGCAAAGCTGCCGATCACGGCTACCTCATCGCTGCGCGCCGCGTGGGGCAGGCGCCCCTGACGAAGGTAAACCCGGTTGACGTCCGGTTGGCCTTCCGGCGGCAATGAAACCAGGCGCGCGGACGCTGGATCGCTGAAGCCGGCTACTTCAAGTTTGGCGACGCCTTCCACCCTGCCACTGATGCGGGTTACACCAGGTATGTCTGCCACCCGCTGGAGTACATGCCGAGGCGCACGTTTCAGGGCGGCGAACACATCTGCAAACTGGTGTTCCTGGTAGTACTGGGCGCGGGTGGCGGTCAGCGACGAGTAGTTCACCAGCGACAGCAGGCACACGGCGATGCCACCGGCGATTACCAGGGCAATGGCCAGGGTCTGACCCCGCATCTGCCATAGTTCCCGGCGTAGTTTGGTGTGCAGCGCACTGGTGCGAAAGAGCGACATGGCGCTACCAGCTCAGGGTGCGCGGGTCTTGCCGCGTTGTATTGCGGTATTCGCCACTGATGGTGCCATCCGACAGCGTAATCACCCGGTCTGCCATCTGCGCTATGGAGGCGTTGTGGGTGATGATTACGGTGGTGGTGCCGGTTTCGCGGTTGGCGGTATCCAGCGCTGCGAGAACCAGTGCACCAGTGGCAGAGTCGAGGGCGCCAGTAGGCTCGTCGCAAAGCAACACTTCCGGACGCTTGGCGATGGCACGGGCGATAGCTACCCTTTGCTGCTCACCGCCCGAAAGCTGGGCGGGGAAGTGGTCCATGCGCTTCTGTAGCCCCACCAGTTCCAGCGCCGCCTCCGGGCTCATGGGGTTGCGGGCGATTTCGGTGACAGCAATAACGTTTTCTCGCGCGGTCAGGCTGGGGATCAGGTTGTAGAACTGGAACACGAAACCGACATAATTCCGGCGATAACGCGTCAGATCCCGGTCTTTCGCCCGGGTCAGGTCGATGTCCTGGTATTTCACTTCACCGCTGGTAGGCACATCCAGTCCGCCAAGAATATTGAGCAGGGTGGACTTGCCCGAGCCTGAAGCGCCGAGCATCACCACCAGTTCGCCTGGATACAGGTCAAGGTTCACTCCCCGCAGAGCGTGTACTTTGACCTCCCCCTGCTGGTAAGTCTTGGTCAGCTGCGAGGTGTGGAAAACCGGTGGGCTGGAGGTTGCTCTGTCCATGTAGTAGGCCTTTGCCATGAATTGGCTCGTGTCCATAGACATCGGCGGAGTGATTCGACCGATGGAGGTACAACACAATCTATTCCTATAGACTTCTCTATACTAGAGCAGGCTGGTGTCCCGTCTGATATTCCGGGTGTAAGCCATAAACTGAAAGGCGTGTGCTGAATTGACTTTGAGCCCTCAAGAACTTGAAACCCTGCTGGAAACCATCCCCGATGCACGGGACGGCCTTACCCGCACCGAAAGGATCATCCTGTATGTATTGCGGGAAACCCAACGCGAACTGAATGGTCGTAATGTACCCACGGTGATGCTCTATGGCCGGGTGGTGGAACACGTTAACATCAGCGAGGCAGAGCTTCACGTTTACCTGGACAGGTTGGGGGTAAGAAAGTGAATGCGGTCTGTGAGCCCGGAAGGTAGGTAATGGAGGAGTTTTTCGTGGGAGGTGAACTGGTTGTCGTATCCGTCACGGCGCTGGTGGTTAGCCTGGTGGTCGTATTTCACTTCGAAGTGATTCAACTGCTGAACCGCTACTGCCCCCGCCGCCAACTATCATCCCCCAATGGGTTCCGGAACCGGCCAATCATACTGGCAAACATGTTTGTTTTGCTGATTGCCCACGTGGTGGAGATCTGGCTATTCGGCGTGGCGTTCTGGTATTTGCTGGATCAGAATGGCCTGGGAACCATCAATGGTTATGTCCATCTCGGCTTGCTGGACTGTGTTTACTTTTCTGCTGCGAATTACACCACGGTAGGGTGGGGCGATCTGGCGGCGTCCGGGCATGTCCGGTTTCTGGCTGGCACCGAGGCACTCGTTGGTTTCATGATGATAACCTGGTCAGCCTCGTTCAGTTACCTGATCATGGTCCGTGCCTGGGGTAACGACGACGATTGATGGTGTTGCTCAGAGGCCTGCAGCCGGCTTTGCCTTCGTCATTGTGATTGGATCCAGTCGATAGAAGCCGCAGAGCACCTCGTATACTTCCGGTTGCTCTTCTTTAAGATGGCCGGGCTGCTGAAAGAAGGTTTCCGTCAGCACGGCAAAAAACTCCGCCGGCTCCGTTGCGCCATAAGGGTCAAGCCATGGCTTTTTGTGATGGCGGAGTGAATGCCGCAGATGTTCATAGGCCCGGGTCATGGTTTCCTGCCAACGACGGGCCTGTTCGCCGTTGAGTGGGGGTGCGCCGTCGGCAGTGCCGTCCAGGTAATCCAGTTGGTGGGCAAATTCGTGCAGTATCACATTATGGTGCCCGGCCGGATTGACTGCACCCTGTTCACATTGGGCCCATGCCAGCACCACCTGGCCGTGGCTTGAGGCTTCGCCCGAGCGTATCTGGTTGCTCTCGCTTACCACAATGCCGTCGCTTTCAATGCCTCTGACGTGATACGCGTCCGGATACACCAGGATGCTGCTAACCTCGTCAAAATCCGAGAAGTTGCGGGCAACGATTAACAGGCAGGCATGCCCGGCAATGGTGAGGCGCACGGTGTCGTCTACCTCAAATCCATCGCAACCGTAGAAGGATTTTTCCGCCAGGAATAACTGCACGTGCTGTTCAAGCTGCTGCCTGAGTTTCTGGGATAGCTTGTTGTAAGCGGGCACCTGGGCCTGGAGCAACGCCTGCCAGTGCCTCGGGAATGGTTTTTGAAGTTGCTTTTCCCGCCACCAGCCGCGATAGAAAAACAGATAGAAAACCGAGAACCCGATAATGGCCAGCATACAGAGGGTGTAGATCAGCATTGGCTGGGCTCCGGCCGTGGTCAAGTGAAGGGCTGACAGTGTAATTCGTATCGGTAGTCGTCACCAGACTCTACCGTGACCAACCTGCAGTGGTACCCTTGGGCAGAATCTTTGTCGTTTGTCAGCCAAATCTTTTTTCGAGGCAAGCCATGGAAACTGAAATCGCTCCTCTGGATATGCTCATCCGGCTTTGTGTTGCCGCTGGCCTGGCGCTGTTCCTTGGCCTTGAGCGGGAACTGCGGGGAAAGCCCGCCGGATTACGATCCCACATGCTCGTTTCCCTTGGATCGGCGACCTTCATTATTATCGGTATGAGTGTTCTTTTTGCCACAGCGGAGGGAGACCCCTCCGCCCGTATCGATCCCACCCGCGTTGTACAGGGCGTGATTGGCGGTATCGGTTTTCTGGGTGCTGGCAGTATCATCCGTAGTGGTGGCCAGATCCAGGGTATTACCACCGGTGCCTCCATCTGGCTTGCGGGCGCCATTGGGGTTTCTGCCGGTATCAATAATTTTTACCTGGCAGGGATAGTGACGGCTCTGGCATTGGTGATCATGGTGGTCCTTGGCCGCTTTGAGCGCGAATTGGTTTCCGACAAGAATCAGTGAACCCTTATCACAGACCAGGAGGTTTTCATGTCTGATAACAAAACCGTTGTGATTACCGGCGCCAATCGTGGCATTGGCCTTGAGCTCGCCCGCCATTACGCCGCAGAGGGCTGCGATGTAATTGGTGTTTGCCGGGAAGCATCTGCCGAGCTTGAAGAGGTGGCCGCCCGGATCATTGATGGAGTGGATGTAACCACCGACAACGGCATACAGAAACTGACCGAAGGGTTGAAGGGGCAGTCCATCGATCTCTTGATCAATAATGCCGGCCTGTTGCAGGACGAAAAACTGGGCAGCATCGACTTCGACTCCATTCGCGCCCAGATGGAGATCAACGCTTATGCTCCGCTTCGGGTGGCGGAGGCGTTGGTGTCCCAGATACCTTCCGGCGGTAAGATCGCCAATATCACCAGCCGTATGGGGTCGATTGCCGATAACGATTCCGGCGGGCGCTATGGCTACCGCGCTTCAAAGGCGGCGTTGAATGCGTTCGGCAAGTCCCTGGCCATTGACCTGAAACCCCGGGGTATCGCGGTGGCCCAGCTCCATCCCGGCTATGTGCAAACCCGCATGGTGAATTTTGGTGGGTTGATTACGCCCGAGGAGTCAGCAAAGGGCCTGGCCGCAAGAATCGAAAACCTGACCCTGGAGAACACCGGTTCATTCTGGCACAGCAATGGCGAGGAGTTGCCCTGGTGAGGGGCATTTCTCCATCAGTTATCATTCCAGTAATTTACAGGTATTCGATCCTCTTCTAGTCTTAAGGATGAACCAGTTTTAAGGGTGAGCACTTGAATGATCTGGAGGTAGTCTGATGAGTAAAGCGCTGAATGGAAGTTTCACTTCGAAAGATCAGGCCAAGAACGTATGGGACGACCTGGTAGGGTCTGGAATTCCTCAGGACAATATCTACATTGATAATGACGAACAGGTGATCAAGGTAATGATCCCGACGGAAGAACGTAAAGAGATAGAAGAGATCTTTGATCGCCACGGAGTGACGTATTAGATCCTGCCGTTACTGGATTATCATCACGGCTCTGAGGGAAAAGGCAGCGTAAGCTGCCTTTTCTTTTGCCGGGGAGAGGCAAAAGTGGGAAGCGCAGGCATAAAAAAAGGCAGCCGAAGCTGCCTTTTTCAAACGTGCTGGCTGTTATTTAAACAGCAACTACGTTTTCTGCCTGAGGGCCTTTCTGGCCTTCAGTTACGGTGAAGTCGACTTGCTGGCCTTCAGCCAGGGTCTTGAAACCGCCACCTTGAATAGCGCTGTAGTGAACGAAGACGTCCGGGCCGCTTTCGCGAGTGATAAAGCCGAAACCTTTTGCTTCGTTGAAAAACTTAACAGTACCGGTAGTTGTAGACATAATAATAATCCTGAATTCGATAATTTAATGTGCAGCCAGACCATCTGAAATGATGACTGATCAGCGTTGTGCGGAAACAAAAAACGCGCGGAATCAAAAACAGGACGGGCAACTACCAAACAACTAAGATGCGTCTTATTCGTGAACTGCTGTGCTAAATCTTTCCTACGAAACGAACTGTACTCCTATACACCCGGGTTTGCCAAGTTTATTTTTATAGGCACTTACCGATGTGATAATGATAAAGAAAGATATTCCTGCTTCAGATGAGCGCCAGGGGATGATCGGTATCTGGTTCTGCACTAACGGCATTCGATAAAGGAGTAACTGATGAAATACATTTTTGAGGTTCGTATCCGGGAAGGACACACTGCCGAGGAATACGCTGACGCCTGGGTTCGTGCCAGTGAGATCATCCAGCAGGCACCAGGCGCGAGGGGAACCGAACTACACCGGAAGATTGACGACCCGAATGTATTGATTGCCATTGCCAGCTGGGAGAGCAAGGCAGACCGGGACGCGATGGAGGGGCAGCATAATCCGGAGGTGGCACGCATCATCCGCAGTGCGGCGCCATTTTGTGAGATTACCCCCATCGGTGAATTTGAAGATCCGGAATGGGTTGTGATGCCACCGGGCAAGCGAGGCAACTGAGTGTCCCATGCAGAAAAACGCCCGCAGATTTCGCCCCGCGCCGCGTTGATGTTCCAGAGTGGCATCGGGGTTGTTGGCTTGCTGGCTATCGTTCTGTTTGGAATTCCGGTTCAGCTCGACGGGATGAGTTATGGTGTTGCCGTTTTCTGGGGGGTGGGGGGCAGTCTGGCAACTTACGCAGTGATCATGATGCTCACCCGGCTACCGGGGTTGTTTCGTGAGTCACTGGAATCTCATCTGGAGCAGTTGCATCGGTTTGCCTGTGATTATTCCTGGCCTGTGCTGGTTACCCTGTCCGCACTTGCCGGCGTGGGTGAAGAGCTACTGTTCCGGGGTGCAATCCAGAGCTGGCTGGCACAGTATGTGCCCGCAGTGGTTGCGATTGTGGCAGCGTCGGTGCTGTTCGGGTTGGTGCACTACCTCTCGTTCACCTACTTCATAGTGGCGACCGGTTTGGGGCTGGTGCTGGGAACAGCTTATATGCTGACTGACAGCCTGCTCCTGGTGATGGTCTGGCATGGTGTCTACGACATGATTGCACTGTATTGCCTGCGCAGGTTTCCGCAATGGTTCGGGGTGCGGATTGGATAAGGTAGCAAAGTTTCGCCTGTTCTTCGGGCTGGAACTTCCGGACGCAGTCAAACAACGGTTGCTGACTATTCAGCAGCCGGTCGCCGGGGCGCGCTGGCAGCGGGCGGATCAGTTGCACCTGACCCTGGTGTTTCTGGGCAGTGTGGAGGAGAAACAACTGCCGAATGTTCGTGATGCTGCCCGGAATCTGCCGGTTGAACCGTTTAGTCTCACTGTGAGTGGGATCGGTTGTTTTGGCCATCCCGGTCGCCCGAAGAATCTCTGGGCCGGGGTGCAGCCGGTGGATGAGCTGGCAGAGGTGCAAAGCTTGCTCAATCAACGATTGGCATTGTCCGGGTTCGCGCAGGAGAAGCGAACTTTCTGGCCGCATATCACATTGGCTCGCTTCAAGAACGGCGCCGATTCGGTTGCCGGGCTACTCAAGAGTGATGAAAGGCGGCACGCAGGCTCATTTTTGGTGGACCGGGTCACGTTGTTTGAAAGCCTCCTGGGAGAGGGCGGTTCTGTCTATCAGGTAATCGAAAGGTTTCCCCTGAGGAGCTCCAATTATATTGACCGCCCACATGACGGGAATTTTCGGTAAGATCTGCGCTGAAATCGTTTTCTGGGGTACACCGAATGTTCTATTACGAAGTCGAACCACGATTCAGCGATACCGACGCCCTCGGCCATATCAACAATACCGTCTATCCGGTCTGGTTCGAGCAGGCAAGAACCCCGGTCTTCCGGATCTTCCATCCTTCCCTGACACCTGCGGGCTGGCCACTGATTCTCGCCAGAATGGAAATAGACCTGAAGGCACAGTGCTACTGGGCCACTCCGGTGGAGATACGCAGCGGAATCGGTAAGGTTGGCAATTCATCATTCGAGGTTGTCCAGGAGGCGTGGCAGAACGGCGCACTGGTGGCGCGTGGGGTGACCGTACTGATTCATTTCGATTATGAGACTCAAAAATCCGTCGCTGTTCCTGATGAGATTCGTAGCCAGTTGGCTGGACACCTCTTTGAAGAATAAGGATGGATCTCCAGTAGAAAGAGCCAGGAGGTGCTGTGGACAGTTTTAACAAAAACGAGGTGGAACGGATTTTTTCGTCCGCGCCATTCATTGCCGATATGGGCCTGGAGCTGGTCGCCATTGAATCGGGCGAATGTCGCTCCAGACTGGTGTTGGCGAACCGACATCTACAGCAGGACGGCTTTGTTCACTTCGGGGTTCAGGCCACGGTAGCTGATCATACAGCCGGCGCAGCCGGCGCTTCCACGGCAAAGCCCGGGCAGATCGTACTCACATCGGATTTTTCGCTGAAGCTGTTGAGATCGGCGAGAGGAACGCATCTTGAGTGTATTGCCACAGTGCTCAAGGCGGGCTCCTCGCTGACTGTCGTAGAATCCGAGGTATATTGCGGCACGGCTGATGACATGCGCCTTGTCTCCAAGGCAATGGTGACACTGGCCGTTGTCAGTCCGCGTGGCCAGAATCCGGGGTAACCGATAGTTGATGAAACCAGTCATCCCTCCGGAAAGTTTTATCGACCTGCTGCTGGACGCAGTCTGCGTGGTGGACCGCGAAGGCTACGTCCGATATGTCAGTGCTGCCAGTGAGCGGGTCTTCGGTTATCAACCGGAGGAGATGGTTGGCCGGCTTATTCTCGATTTTGTTCATCCTGCGGACAAGGGCAAGACGCAGCAGGCGGTCAAAGAGATACTGCAGGGTGAGTTGAAACCGAACTTTGAAAACCGTTACGTCAAGAAGGATGGCTCGATAGCCCATATCATGTGGTCCGCCCGCTGGTCTGAAGAGGAGCAGGTTCGTGTAGCTGTGGCGCGGAATGTTACCGAGCGCAGGCGGTCAGAAGCCATGCAGGCGGCCATGTATGCCATTTCTGAGGCTGCGAACAGCCCGGACAGTGTACCCGCCATGATTCAGCGGATTCACCGGGTGGTGGATGATTTATTGTCAGCGCCCGGTTTCATGGATGCGCTGGATGATCCGGATGGTGAAGAGCTAAAGATTCCCCATGGCGAGAAAGACAGGGAGTTGCTTGAGTTCGTGAGGACACAGGTTGCAGCGGCAGTAGAGCGCAAGCAGATGCACTCCCAGCTGGAGTATATGGCCAGTTACGATCAGTTGACGGGCCTGCCCAATCGCCACCTGGTTATGGACCGTATTCAGAGCGCACTGTCCCGTGCGTCCAGAGAAAAGGGCTTTCTGGCGGTGCTCTACCTTGATCTGGATGATTTCAAACAGGTTAACGACAGCCACGGTCATGCCGTCGGGGACGAAGTTCTGGAGGCAATGGCGCGCCGGCTTGTTGAGTGTGTGCGGGCTGCGGATACGGTTGGCCGGCTGGGCGGCGACGAGTTTATTGTGCTTCTGGATGGCATCAAGCAGCCGGAGGATGCGGCCAATGTTGCTGAAAAAGTGCTGGCCACACTCAGTGAGCCCTATGAATTGTCTGCGGCAACCCTGACCCTGATCCCCAGCATCGGCATTGCCGTGTACCCCGAGCATGGTGAGGACCGCGAGACGCTGATTCGCCACGCGGATGGCGCCATGTATCGGGTCAAAAGGGGGGAGAATTGAGAACGTTGTTACGCCGTCTGGTGGTTGCGTTGCTGATGGCACCTCTGATGATTTCTGCTGTGATTGCCGTGGCAGACAGGCACCCCGGGTTATTTCCGGGCCTGGCCGAGCAGGCTGCCGGGCTTGGTCGCCTCCATAGCCTGGTGATCGCCGTGGATGGCGAACCGGTGTTTGCAAAGGCGTTCCGGGGCCCCGAACCAGATGAGCCAGCCAACATCAAATCCCTTTCCAAGACGGTTCTTTCCGTCGTTGTCGGCATGGCCATAGATCGTGGAGTGTTTGCTGGCGTGGATCAGCCCATTGCGGATATTCTGACGGCACCTGAAGACGCCAGCGAACGCATCGACGAGGTGACCATAGGCCATTTGCTGTCCATGCAGGCCGGCCTGCAACGTACGTCTGGCCGCTATTATGGAGAGTGGGTCAACAGTGACAACTGGGTCGACTACGCACTCAGTCGTCCTTTTGTGGCGGAACCGGGCGGTAAGATGCTCTATTCCACCGGCAGCTACCACCTGCTTTCTGCGGCACTCACCAAAAGTACCGGGCGCAGTACTCTTGATATCACCCGTGACTGGCTGGGCGATCCGCTGGGGATAGAGATTCAACCATGGCTTAAGGACCCTCAGGGAATCTACTTCGGTGGCAACAACATGCGCCTGTCTCCCATGGCGCTGCTGGAAATTGGCGAACTCTACCGCAACGATGGGGTGTATGCTGGTGAACAGCTGCTTTCAAAAGAGTGGATTGATCAGTCCTGGACAGAGCGCGGCACTTCCCGGTACACCGACGACCGTTACGGTTATGGCTGGTTTGTGACCGAGCTGGGAGGGCATCGTGCCTATTACGGCCGTGGATTTGGCGGGCAGATGCTGTACGTCTTCCCGGATCTGAAAATGACCGTGGTAATGACCTCTGACCCACAACCACCTGCGTCTCCCTCTTTCATGCAACAACAGAACGCGCTGCTGGAGGAGTTTGTCATTCCTGTTTTTCCGCTTCCCCCTGCTTCCTCGCCTCAAAACTCTCAAGCTCAACATTAATGGCATTGGTTGAGATCACGATTTCGTAGAGCGAGTACAGCAGTGATATGGACAGCAGTATCAGGCTGATTCCGAACGCGATGGCTCCGGCAAGCTGGGCCCCCACAAAAAGCACGAACATGGACATGGTGCACAGGAAGAAACTCAGCACTCCGTAAGCCTGCATGCGTTTTGTCAGCACGATGCGTTTGCGAAGCATACTGATCTGCCGTGCGATCAGGGCATGGTCTTCCTCGGTATCCATCTGCTTCAACTGACGGATAAGCTGGGCGAGCACGAGAAAGCGATTGGTATAGGCCAGCAACAGCAACGATATGGCAGGGAATAAAAGGGCGGGGGTGGTCAGTGTCAACGTATGCTCCTTGGTTTGTATCGACGGGTCGATCGGATTCGTTCAGTCTTTACCAGTTGCCACTGTGGATACGCTGGCCACTGCGGACCGGCCTGTTGTAGAGGTAAACCCAGGCCTGCCCATGACGGGTCTGTACCTTCTTGCGCAGGTAAAGGCTGGTCTTTTCCGCTCTCGGGTCATAATCCTCCAGCCTATCCAGCATTGCCAGCAGTTGATCGTCTACGGCGTACACTTCCACCCATACCCCGTCAGACGGTTTCGGCAGTGCCCCGGGGTAAGGGCCCAGATTGTAAAGTGTCACTCCGGTGAGCCTGTCCGAACCAATATAGCAGGCTTTATCGAGCAGCTGATGGTTGCTGTAGCCGCTTTTCAGCGTGCCGTAAACCGCAACAAGATGTTTCATCAGGTTCCCTGGAGAAGACAAAAATCAACCCGGAGTCTAAAACGTTGTTGGGGCATTGATCCAGTCGGCCAGCCATTGACGGACATCAATCCCGTTTATCACCTTCAATCAGAAAAATTCATTCGCGGAATACCCGAACCCTTCTCATACTCAGGTCACTATAAATATAACGACAAGCGGGTAATCTGAAATGGCAGAAAGACAAGAGCTGGCGGGCTGGCGTTGGGGCCCGTTTACTTTCCGGGTACCGTTCTATCACACCAGGCTTTGCTGGTCGGAATTCCTGCAGGGATTGCTGGTTTCTGCAGCAACGGGCCTGGCGTTGATTCCGGTAATGACCGCCTATTTCGGGCTGAGCTTTGAAGAAGCGGTCGCTCTGTCCATGGTCCATGCCTTCCTTATTGCTTCGGCGGTGATCATTTTTGGCGAGCCCTATGCCGGCGGGTGGATAACGCCCGCGTTGCCGTTGATCCTTGCCTTCGTCATAGGTGGTTACGAGGATCCTTCCAGTCGTTTCCAGGCCATGACGGCGCTTTCCCTGGTATTTGCGTTGCTGGTGTTCATCCTCGGGATTACCGGACTGGGGCGCCGATTTGTTATCTGGCTGCCGGACACCCTTAAGGCCGGCATTATCCTGGGGGCCGCCATCGCCGCCCTGAAACGCGTGTTCATTGACGATGCCGAGCGGTTTTTGCTGGAACAGCCCATTGCCACCACGCTGGCCTGTGCCATCTGCCTGATCTTCACATTTTCCGTACCCATGCAGAAATTGAAGGCCCGTAACCGTTTCTTCTTCATGGTGGGGGCACTCGGCCTACTGCCAGGCTTCCTGATTGCCGCCATGGTGGGACCGTTCGTAGGGGAGGTCAGCTTTGACATTCAGTGGGGCTTTGTCGTGCCGCCGTTTGCGGAAGCGTTTGCCAAGGCATCGCCGCTGGTCAACGGCTGGCCGAGCATGGAGATGATTGCCCAGAGTATTCCGCTGGCGCTGATTGCCTACATTATCCTGTTTGGCGATATCGTGACCGGCAACGAAGTACTGCGGGACGGCATGCAGACCCGTATCGACGAGCACATCGACATCAACCTCAACCGTACCCATTTCTCGCTGTCGATCCGTAACGCGCTGATGGGAATCTTTGCCCCGTTTTTCCCCACCCAGGGAGCCGTGTGGACCGGTGTTCATGTGATCGTGGTGCAGCGCTGGAAGCAGGGGCCACAGGCCATGGGTAGCCTGCACAGCGGTCTTGCGTCCTACTATCTGATGGGGCTGCCGTTTATCTACTTCCTGTTGCCACTACTGACCGGCCTCAAGCCTTTGTTGGGCATTGCCCTCTCGCTGACTCTGGTGCTGACCGGCTTTGCCTGTGCCTATATCGCCATGTCCATTCCCAGGGACAATGCCTCCCGGGGCACAGTGGTGCTGATCGGCGCCGCTCTGGCGTTCTTCGAGCCCTGGATTGGCCTGTTGATCGGTGTGGTGGCGACACTGGTCATGGTGGGCTGGGACCGGAGCCCGGACCCGATACCCCACGACTGGCACGGTGGGAACGAGAGGGATGGCCACGGCCATCCCTCTGACGTTTTTGGTTGCGCCAGTGTCGTATTGGTTCAACCCGATAAATCCAAACAGGGCCACATTAGAGCTATCAACAACCCGGTGAGGGGAGATAGCAATGGCCGTTAAATTCGAACACGCACTTCAGGATTATCCGCAACAACGGGCGGGTGCCGCACGTCAACCCGACAGCGTCGATCAGTCTGACCGTCGCGTTCCCATCAACCTGCGCCAGTCTGGGCCGACGCCGGTGGAGATGCTGATTTCCACACGGGTGCGCAAGTCACCCTACTGGCATCTGGCGTACGAGGCTGGTTGCTGGCGGGCGACCGTCTACAACCGCATGTACCATCCCCGGGGCTATATCCGCCCGGAAGACGGTGGCGCCATGGTGGAATACGAGTCACTGATCAATGACGTCACCATGTGGAACGTGGCAGTGGAACGCCAGATTCAGGTCAAGGGCCCGGATGCGGAACGTTTCGTGAATTACGTAATCACCCGGGACGCCACCAAGATAAAACCCATGCGCGGCAAGTACGTCATCCTGTGCAACGAGGAGGGTGGCATTATTAATGACCCCGTGTTGCTGCGGGTCGCCGAGGATGAGTTCTGGTTTTCGCTCTCCGACAGTGATCTGGAGCTCTGGATGCGGGGCGTGAACATCGGTATGGGCTTCAATGTCAGCATCGCGGAGATTGATGTGGCCCCCGTTCAGATCCAGGGACCGAAATCCGAAGCGCTCATGGCCGACCTGTTCGGTGAAAAGGTGAGGGACATTCCCTACTACGGGCTGATGGAAGGCCAGGTTGCCGGCCATGATGTAATCGTCTCCCAGACCGGCTTCACCGGCGAGAAGGGCTACGAGATCTATCTCAAGGAAGCCACGAAGTACGCCGAGGATCTCTGGTACACGGTGCTGGCGGCCGGCGAACCGCACAATCTGAGGGTGATTGCCCCGGCACACCACCGTCGTATTGCCGCGGGCATTCTTTCCTGGGGCCAGGACGTGGACCAGGAAACCCTGCCGTTCCAGTGCGCCCTGGCTTACCAGGTGCCGCGCAACAAGGAGGCGGACTACATCGGCAAGCAGAAGCTGGAGAAGGTTCGCGAGCAGATCGATGCCGGCCGTCCGCCCTTCAGCCACATCATGGTGGGTATCCGCTTCGGCGGCAGCCCGGTAACGGATTATGCCAACGATTTCTGGCTGATCAGCGGGCCAGATGGTGGCGAGCCGGAGGGTTACGTGACATCGCCGTGGTACTCGCCGGAGCTGGAGACCAACATAGCACTGGCCTATGTACCGTATGACCTGCGCACTGTCGGCACCCGTCTGACCGTACACCTGCCAGTGGAGTACGCGGCTGCGGATGGCTCAACCGATGTTGAGGCGGAAGTGGTGGAAATGCCCTTCCGGCCATCGGTAAACCCCAACGCCCGCGAGCGTGCCCGGGCGAAAGGTATCGACTTCGCCGACTAGCAATGGGGTGCAGGGGTTATGAAACTGGTGAACGAAAAACAGGCGTTCAGCTCCCGTGGTGGAGAGGCAGCGGCACGGTTCCGTGCCCTGGTGCGCTCAGCCTCCATCGAGGCGACACCGCGTCAGATACTGACAACGGAGGATCTGCCGGAGCTGCTACCGGCGGGCACTTGCGTCTACGTGCCGTTTCTGCCAAAGGGGCAGTTCAGTGACACACTGGAAGCCTGCCGGCATCTCCTGGATCTGGGGATGCAGCCGATTCCCCATGTGCCCGCCCGTATGGCGGAAAGCCGCAGCCAATTGCGGGATTGGCTGGCACAGCTCGATGAAATCCGCGTTGACCGATTGTTGCTGATTGCCGGTGACAGCGACTCGGTTGCCGGCCCTTTCCCGGATACTCTGGCGGTGCTGGAATCGGGTCTGCTGGCGCAGTTCCGGTTTCACGGAATTGGCGTTGCAGCTCACCCGGACGGGCACCCCATGGCAGACCGGGCCACCCTGAGCCAGGCCCTCAGTATCAAGCGCGAGTACGCCCGTACCACCTCGACGCGGTTGTGGGTGGTCACTCAGTTCACATTTGACGCGGATGTGGTGATCGACTGGCTGCAGAGTCTCGGCAACGTGCTGGAGGAGGTGCCGGTCTACATCGGAATGGCCGGGCCGACGCGGGTGAGAACCCTCATCGCCTACGCTGCCCAGTGCGGTGTCGGGGCGTCTGCCCGAGTGATGTTGCGGCGGCCGGGCAGTGCCAGACTGCTGCGTGCCTGGACGCCGGATGGGATGGTGAAGGCACTGGTCCAGTACTGTCTGGATAACCCGGATACCCTGCTGCGGGGCATTCATCTATTTCCGTTTGGTGGTCTGCGCCAGTCGGCGCAATGGATTCAAGAGCATAGCGGGTCCGTTGAGGACCAGAGGGGACAGTTCCATGAGTCTTCAGTACAGTAAATCGACATCCGTAACGCCCGCACCGGCGGAGTTCCTGCCGCCGGGCACTCCCGATATCGAGATTGCCCGCTCGGTCCAGCCCCTGTCGATGTTGCTGCTGGCCCAGCAGCGTTTCGGCTTGCCGGCGGAAAGTCTGGTGCCCTTTGGCCATTACAAAGCCAAGCTGGATATGGCGTATGTGGATACTTCCGATACGGCCCCGCGGGGCAAGCTGGTTCTGGTGACCGCCATCACCCCTACGCCGGCCGGGGAGGGCAAGACCACCACCAGTGTGGGGCTGAATGACGGCTTCAATCGTCTGGGCGTGCGCTCTTCCGTGTGCCTGCGGGAACCTTCCCTGGGCCCCTGTTTTGGCATGAAAGGCGGGGCTGCCGGGGGAGGCCGGGCACAGGTAATTCCGATGGAGGATATCAACCTGCACTTCAATGGCGATTTCCACGCCATTACCAGTGCCCACAACCTGTTGGCATCACTGATCGACAACCACATTCACTGGGGTAACGAAACTGGCCTCGACCCTCGCTATGTAAGCTGGCGAAGAGTTATGGACATCACTGACCGTTCACTGCGCAACATGGTGTCCGGCCTGGGTGGCGCCGCCCATGGCGTACCCCGGGAAACCGGGTTTGATATTACCGTTTCCTCGGAAATCATGGCGATACTCTGCCTGGCGGACGGACGCGCGGATCTGAAGCAACGGTTGGGAAACATTATCGTTGGCCGGCGTTCCGATATGACCCCGGTCACTGTTCGTGACCTGGGTGTGGAGGGCTCGCTGACGGTCCTGCTGAAAGAGGCGTTACAGCCGAATCTGGTGCAGAGCCTGGAGCACAATCCGGTATTTATCCATGGTGGGCCCTTCGCCAATATCGCCCACGGGTGTAATTCCGTCACCGCCACCCGCGCGGCGCTTGCCCTGAATGATGTGGTAGTGACCGAGGCCGGATTCGGTGCCGATCTGGGCGCGGAGAAGTTCATTGATATCAAATGCCGACATACCGGTTTGCGCCCCGATGCTGCCGTGGTGGTCTGTACCATTCGGGCACTCAAGATGCAGGGTGGTGTTCCCCGCAGCCAACTGGGTATTCCGGACCTGGCGGCATTGCGGGAGGGCGCTGCCAACCTGGAGCGGCATATCCGCAATCTGCAGCAGTTCGGGTTAACCCCGGTGGTGTGCATCAACCGTTTTCCGGATGATACCGAGGAGGAAATGTCACTGGTCCAGTCCATCAGCGAAGATCTTGGCGTGAGGGCGGTACCTGCCGATCACTGGGCAACCGGAGGAGAAGGCGCTACTGAACTGGCTCAGGCGGTGCTTGACCAGATGGACGAGGGCACGCCGGAGATTAAATTTCTCTATGAGGACAGCCTGCCGCTTGCGGACAAGATCCGCACCATTGCCACACGCATCTACCACGCAGGAAGTGTGGAGTTTACAACGGTCGCGAAGCGGCAACTGGAGGAGTATGAAAGCCTGGGGTTCGGGCATCTGCCAGTGTGCATTGCCAAGACCCAGTACAGTTTCTCGGCGGATTCTTCGCTGAAAGGTGCTCCCTCTGGTCACACCTTGCCGGTGAGGGAAGTGCGCCTGGCGGCCGGCGCCGGCTTCGTGGTGGCGGTGTGTGGCGACATCATGACCATGCCCGGACTGCCCCGGCGTCCTGCCGCCCTGGACATTGCTCTGGATGAGAATGGGCTCGTCGTGGGGTTAACTTGAGACGGTATCCTCGCGCGGGCCCTCAAAGGTGCCGTAGGTCGGTTCGGTGCGGGCTCGCTTCAGAGCCTGCAGCGATGAAGACGGCAAACTCGCCATGGTATCTGCCAGGTTGCCATCGCTCCTGGCAGGGGTGAAGAATTCCATCCGTTCATATTTGGGAGCACGCCCCATGGTCTTGCGATAGCAGCGACTGAAGTGGGTCGCAGAGACGAAGCCACACATGGAGGCAATCTCCACAATGGAACAGGAGGTCTGCTTGAGCAGCCGGCGTGCGCGGTTCAGCCTTACCCGTAGGTAATAGCGCGACGGCGTGCAGCCCATGTGTTTCAGGAATAGCCGTTCCAGTTGCCGGCGTGATATACCGGCCAAAGACGCCAGTTCCTGCAGCTCGATGGGTTCTTCAATATTGGCTTCCATCAACTGGGCAGCTTCTGCCAGCTTGGGTTGCGCGCAGGCAAGTCTGGGATGCATGGGCATGGGCTGCTGTTCGCTTTCTTCCCGTACCCGGTCGCAAACAAACATATGGGAGACAGCGTTACTGAGTTCCTGCCCATGACGCCGGGCCAGAAAGCTCAGCATCATGTGCATTGGCACCGTACCGCCTGTGCAGGTCATACGTTCCCGTTCGACGGTAAACAGTCGGTTGTTGGTCTGGACACGGGGGAAACCCTCCTGCATGGCTTCCAGACATTCCCAGTGGGCGCTGCAGGCGTAGCCGTCCAGCAGGCCGGCACTGGCCAGCACATAGGGCCCGGTACAGACCGCTCCCAGCAGGACATGCCGCCGGGCCATCTGTTTCAGCCAGGTGACTTCCCGGCGAGAGAAACTCCGGGTGACATCAATGCCCGCAACGACGATAACCAGGTCAAAGCTGTGTTCTTCTTCAATGGAGGCGTCCGGCACCATGGTAATGCCGTCACTGGCGCGGGCGTAGTCACCACTGGCCGTCAGCAGTTTCCAGGAATAAAGTTCGGTGCCCGCCAGTTGGTTGGCCACACGCAGGGGCTCAACGGCGGTGGCGAGCGCAATCAGTGTGAAGTTTTCGATCAGCAGAAAGCCAACCCGGTAGGGCTCTTGAGTGGGTTTTTTTGTGAGCGAGCCTGTGTCATTGGTCACGATTAACCCCCTTGCCCCACCTGGGCCTGGTGCAGCAGTCAATATCCGGAATATCCATGTTAACCACCACAACCTGAACACTAGTTGTTGCACTCTGATAGTGCAATAAGTGCTCAATTCCAATCTGGCTTCAGTCTAAAGCGGTAATCAGAATACCACTGGTCCAAATGCGACATTCCAGGTTCCGGGATGGTCTCTACGCGACTTGTCCTGCTGTCGTAAATTATCGTTCCGATGTCGCCAGCAAGCATGCGGGCGGGCATCGGCGGCGTTATTGTTGAAGTACATCCTACGGCAGGAGTGAACAAATTGGCGATCAGTCTTTTCGAGCTGTTCAAGGTGGGCATCGGTCCTTCCAGTTCGCATACGGTTGGGCCTATGAAGGCGGCGCGACGGTTTGCAGGGGCTCTTGTGACCGAAGGACTGCTGACGTCCGTGTGCCGGGTCAGGGTGTCCCTCTATGGCTCTTTGGGTGCCACCGGCAAGGGCCACGGCACCGGGCCGGCAGTGATGATGGGGTTGGAGGGTGAACGGCCTGACCGGATTGACCCCGAGGAAATGCCGGCCCGCCTTGAACAGATTCGAGGCACCGGAACCCTGTCGATTTCAGGGCAGCAATCCATTCGCTTCCGCGAGAATGGCGACCTGGTTTATTACCGTCGTAAATCACTGCCGGATCACCCCAATGGCATGACATGCCAGGCTTTCGACAGTGAAGGCCAATGCCTGTACGAAAAAACCTATTATTCGGTGGGCGGTGGATTTGTAGTGGATGCAACCGTTGAAGGCAGTCCGGAAATCCGGGAGGACGACACCCCGCAGCCGTATCCATTCAGCAGCGCCAGGAAGCTGTTAGCCCTTTGCAGGGAACACGACCTGACCATTGCCGATATCATGCACGCCAATGAGCAGGCCTGGCGTTCGCCGGATGAGATTCGCAGCGGCATTCTGGAGCTCTGGCGGGTAATGCGGGCGTGCGTGCAGAACGGCATTGCCCATGAAGGCGAACTGCCCGGCGGCCTCAAGGTCCGGCGCCGGGCCGCGTCGCTGTACCGTTCGCTGATGGACAAGCAACGAGTGGATCTGATCTCGCCGTCCCTGAGCGCGCTGGACTGGGTCAACCTCTATGCCCTGGCCGTCAACGAGGAAAACGCCGCCGGCGGGCGGATTGTCACAGCGCCAACCAACGGTGCGGCGGGTATTATTCCGGCGGTGCTCCATTACTACTGGGAGTTCTGCCCACAGGCGGACGAAGACGGGATTGTACGTTTCATGTTGACCGCCGGTGCTATCGGCGTGCTGTTCAAGGAAAATGCATCCATCTCCGGGGCCGAAGTGGGTTGTCAGGGGGAGGTTGGTTCGGCCTGTGCCATGGCGGCGGCCGGTCTTGCAGCGGCGACTGGAGGTTCACCGGAGCAGGTGGAGAACGCTGCCGAAATCGGCATGGAGCATCATCTGGGTATGACCTGTGACCCCATCGGCGGGCTGGTGCAGATACCCTGTATTGAGCGCAACGCCATGGCTTCGGTGAAGGCCATTGATGCCGCCATTATGGCTCTCAGGGGGGATGGCACACACTATGTTTCCCTGGATAAAGTACTCCACACCATGAGGGAAACCGGCAAAGACATGCTGGACAAGTACAAGGAAACCGCAAGGGGAGGGCTGGCAGTCAACATCATCGAATGCTGACTGCCAGCATGGTTGCCGAAAAAACAGCTCAGGATCTGACCCGTTCGTTATCCGGATCAAACAGCGCCCGGTAACCGACTGACTCAATGCGGATCGGATAGTGTTCCTGGAAGTATTCCAGCGTCAGTTCCCTCCCTTCCTGGGCGTACTCCGCCGGAATGTACCCCAGCAGGATCATACTGCCCACCGAAGGGCCCCAGGCAGCGCTGGTGTTGTAGGAGCGTCGCCCCAGGCTGTCCACCAGCACCTCGCCAGTCTGCGGGTCCAGAATAGGCCACTGGCCCACAGGGTAGCGCAGTGTGCCCTTGGCGTCCCGGTGGTCGGTCATGGTCATGGTGCAGAGGTAAGCCGCCTGTGAGGGCCGTTCCCGCTGTTCCAGATAGGCGGCCTTGCCGTGGAAATCCGCTTCCTTGACCTTGGGCCGGTGCAGCCCGGCTTCGTAGAGGTTGTATTCGGTTTCCAAGTCCACGTTCTGCAGTCGCAGACTCTTCTCGAGGCGTCGGGTGTTGGCGTAGGTTTCGATACCTACCGGTGTGACGCCGGCCTCAAACAACAGGTCCCAGATCCTCAGGCCGTAGCTGAACGGAAAGTAAAGCTCCCAGCCCTGTTCACCGACGTAGGATATCCGGAAAGCCCAGACTGGTACGCCCTGGATGTTCAGTTCCTGCGCCGTGGCGAACGGGAAGTTCTCCGCCGATAGCTGGTCCGGGTCGGTGACGAACTGCGCCAGGGTTTCCCTGGCTTTCGGGCCCCAGAGCCCCAGGGTTGCCAGCTCGTCGGTGCGGTCGTTCAGGTGGATGTTGTCCAGGCCTTTCTCCCGCGCGATGCGTTTGATCCAGCAATGGTCCCGGTGCCCGGTGTCGCCGCCGCAGACCACGCGGTAGTCGTTATCGCCCCGCCGGATGATGGTCAGGTCGGAGCGCACGCCGCCGCGGTCATCGAGGAAGTGGGTATAGACGCCTTTACCATGGGGTGTGGTGCCGCCGACTTTGGCCACCGACAGGTATTCCAGCAGCGCCTCCGCGTCGTCGCCGGAGATGTCAAAGATGGCAAAGTGGGACAGGTTGATCATGCCCACGGACTCGCTCATCTCCAGTTGCTCGGCGTTGGAGACTTCCCAGAAATGCCGCCCGTCCCATTCGTGTTCCCGCACCGGGATACGGTCCCGGTATTTCGCCATTAGTGTGGGCTCGTTGGCCGCATAGCCGTGGGCACGCTCCCAGCCGGCGGCCTCCATGAAGTAGGCGCCCAGTTCGACTTCCCGCAGGTAGAACGGGCTGGTTCTCATCTTGCGGCCGCTCAGGTAGGGCTCCCGGGGATGAACCGCCGGGGTGTAGATCTTCTTGGCGGTTTCGTAGCAGCGGTTGTAGACATAGTCCGGCGTTTTCTGAAGCGGGTAGTGGCGGGCAATGTCGATACTGTGAGGGTCCATCTCCGGCGACCCGTGGGTCATCCAGTCTGCCAGCACCTTACCCGCCCCGGGACCGTCCTTGACCCAGACTGCCTCGCAGAACCACAGGTTGCGTACCTCCGGGCATTCGCCCATCAGTGAGCCACCATCGGGCGTCACTGACAGCAAGCCGTTGAAGGAATGCTTTTCCTCCCAGCCCAGCTCGCCCAGGATCGGGGTCATTTCGATGGCCTTTTCATAGGCATTCATCACCTGATCCAGGGAAAGGTCCCGCATGGATGGCGACATCCGCGCCTCTTCCGGTTCGGCAATGGCGCCGGGATAGACCAGCCGTGGGTCTTCAGCCTCGTAATAGCCCCACTCGATGCGACCACCCTCGGTGGTGGTGGGATCGCCGGTGTCACGTACATAGGCAGAATTGCCCTGATCACGGAACAGCGGGTAGACGATCTGTTTGCCGGTGCCCGCCAGTTCCTCGTAGGGGCCGAAGAAAAGCAGGGGATGCTCCAGGGGCATCAGTGGCAGAGGCGCATTGGCGGTGTCTGCCATCAACGGGCCCCAGATGCCCATGGAGAGCACCACATAGTCGGTTTCAATATAGCCCCTGTGGGTTTCAACGCCACGAACCTGGCCATCCTGGACATCGATACGGATGGCCGGGGTGTATGCAAAGGCCTGAAGCTTGCCCGTTGCTACCGCTTCTTCCACCAGGTCGCCGGCGACCTTCTGCGAGCGGGGCACCACCAGCCCGGCATCCGGATCCCACATGGCGCCCTGGATCTGGCTTTCGTCGAGCAGAGGAAACCGTTCCTTCGCCTGGCTGGGGGAAATCATGCTCACATTGGTGCCGAAGGCTTTCCCGGAACCCACCTTGCGGCGGAGTTCGTCCATGCGCTCATCGTCATCAATGCGGGCCACCTCCATACCGCCGCATTTCTCATAATTGCCACGCTTTTCATAAAAGGCCTGGCTGTATTTGGTGGTGTAGATATTCAGTTTGTCGTGGGAGGTGGTGAAGCAGAAGTCCGAGGCGTGGGAGGTAGAGCTGATGTCTGAGGGAATCGCTGATTTCTCCAGCCCTACGATGTCGTCCCAGCCCTGTTCGATCAGGTGGTGGGCTACCGAGGACCCGACGATACCTCCCTGACCAATGATTACGACTTTTGCACGTTTCGGTAGTTGTGCCATCTCGATCCCCCTATGCCTGCAATGGACGCCCGGGCGCATCTCGGGCCGGCCTTGATTCAATGTGGCCCTGATTGGTCGGGGGTGGTAAATCCAATACGACACCAAGTCGTCCAAAAACGGCAAAGGGGGAGGGGGTTCAGCCCTTCTCGACGCGGGCCAGAAACTCTCCGATATCATCGAAGGCTTCTTCCGCCTCCGGCAGCAGATCCGGGAATATGTGCCACACGTGTACCATGCCTGGCCAGGTTTTCAGCTCCACGGGCGAGCCCGCGTCCTGTGCCTTGTTGGCATAGCGGCGGGCGTTGTCCAGCAGCATTTCAGAGTCGCTGGCATGGATCAGGGTGGGTGGCAGGTTGTCCAGTCTGCCTCGTAACGGCGAGGCCAGTGGGCTGGACGGGGACAGGCGCATACCAAAGAAACTCAACCACCAGAGGACCGGGAGGGGCACCCGCATCAGGCTGCCAAACGTGGGGCCAAGTAACGGGTCGGTCTTGATATTGAGCCGGTTACTCGGTGCCGTCAACGTGAGGTCGGTGGAGGGTGACAGGGCAATCGCGGCGTCTGCCTGGCGCAGACCCTGGTCGCGAATCCAGGCGATCAGTACCAGGGTGTGGCTGCCACCGGCGGAGTCCCCGGCCACCACCACGAATTCGGCGGATTCCGGGCCGTCCGGGCCATGCTCCAGCATCCACTGGTAGGCCTCCAGGCAGTCCCGCAGCCCTTCCCGGTAGCGATGCTCCGGCAGTAGCCGGTAATCCACGGCAAATACGGCTGCATCGGCCACTTTCGAAAGCCGGTCAGTGATGGTGCGATGGCTGCGGGGGCTGCCAGCCACCCAGGCGCCGCCGTGAATGTACAGCAGCCGCCGCCGGGTATTCACTCCCGGGGCCAGTACCCATTCGCCTTTCGGTGCATTGGCGCCGGCAGGACGGAATTCCGAGACGAATTCCCGACCCTCACTGAGGCTGTCCATATGCTTGCGCAGGGCCATCAGCCGGGCCCTTCCCTTCAGGCCCCTGGCCGAGCGGCTCATGTCCCTGATGGTTTCCAGTACCTGGCGGTGGCCGGGGCTGGGGGTGTAGTCCTGCTTCGGGGTGTTATCCCGGTCCAGATGGGCAAGGTTTTCACCGCGAAGAACCAGTACCGTAATCAGGACAATAAGCAGCAGCAATCCCAGTACAAACCAGATCATGAATCGGCCCTTTGACAATCAATGTCTTGCGATACCGGAGTTTTCGCCCATTTTTTGATCAAAGTAAACACTTGAGTCTATCGCTACTCAGGACTTTACTTGCAGTATGGATAAGGGCGGCGTTCCACAGATTGTATATCAGATCGGTATGGTGACGGTGGTGGCCATCGCAGTGGGCGCCGCTGCCTCGCTGGCGGCGATCGGCTTCGTGGATGCGGTGCACTATCTCAATGAACGGCTACTGATATCCCCCTATGCCCGCATCCAGGCCGATGACCGTCCCGGATTGGTGGCGGCAGCAACATTGCTGGTTCCAACCGTTGGCGGTCTTGTTGTTGGCCTGGTGGTTCACTTCCTGGTGCGGGAGAAACGGGGCCTGGCGCCTCCGGATGCCATTCTGGCGGCGCAGACCAGCAGTCCGGCTCCGGGGTTAAGAAGCAGCTTGGCTTCAACGCTTGCAGCTCTGGTCTCTCTCGGTAGCGGAGCGTCTGTAGGGCAGTACGGGCCACTGGTGTATCTGGGCGCGATGTTTGGAAATCTGGCCGGGCGCCTGCGGCTCAATCTGCGTCATCAGCGTTCCATTGCCATAGCCTGCGGCGTGGCAGCGGCTATTTCCACGGCATTCAACGCGCCTATTGCGGGGCTTGTGTTTGCCCATGAGGTGATCCTGCGCCACTACTCGTTACGCGCGTTTGCGCCGGTTACGGTTGCAGCGGCAACAGGCTATGTCATAGCTAATGTGATCTTCGATCGTCCGCCTCTCTTCCTGGTTAATTTCGGCAGCGTTGAGCACAGCTACGAGTTCGTGTTCTTCGCTTTGGAAGGGGTCTTGTGCGCTGGCCTGGCATGGGGGTTTATGCTGTTGCTGAGATTCAGCGACAAGGCCGCCAGGTATTATATAGCCCCGGTGTGGGCGCGGCCGGCGGCTGCTGGCCTGATTGTCGGGCTGGTGGCCCTGTGGATACCGGAGGTCTTGGGAATCGGTCAGGAAACCCTCCGCTTCGCCACCATCGAAGGGGCCTTTGGGATCGGTGAGCTGGCACTGATTATTGTGGCCAAACTGGCACTGACAGCGTTGTGTGTCGGTTTTGGTTTTGTTGGCGGAGTATTCAGCCCGGCCCTGCTGATCGGTATTCTTTTCGGTGCATTCTATGGCCTGGTGTTGCCCTACATAGCGCCAGTGCCACATTCCGGCCTGGTGGTTTACGCCATTTGCGGCATGATGGCTCTGGCCAGTTCCGTCATCGGCGCTCCCCTGACAACCATCCTGATTGTGTTCGAGCTGACCCGGAGTTACGACCTGACCATTGCGGCGATGGTAGCCGTGGTTTTCGCCAACCTGATTTCCTACCGGGTCATCGGGCGCTCCCTGTTTGATCTGCAATTACGGGCCCGGGGATTCGACTTGTCCCTGGGGCGGGACAAGGCAATACTCGAAACCTACAGGATTCGCGCCTATCTCTCTGATAACGTCACCACCGCCGATGAGGGGGAAACCATCGGAGATGTTCGGCAGCGCCTGATAGATGATCACCGATCCGAGGCCATGATCCTGAATGGCGGCGGGAAACTGCTGGGTGTGGTGAGGCTGCAGGGCATCGTGAACAGTCAGGCTTCCATACCGGTCCTGGAAAAGGCCATTCCGGCCTACACGACCTTTAACGAGGACACTTCGGTGTGGCAGTCCATGGAAATGCTGCGAGGTTTTCTCGGCGAAGCAGTCCCGTTGGTTGACCGTAATGGTCGTTTGATGGGGGTGGTTCCGGAAGAGGCGGTTATACGAGCGTACCTGGAAATCGTGCACGATCTGCGTGAGGAAGAGAATGAAGCGGCGTAGCTTAATGGCCTGGCGATTGATGGTGCTCAGTTTCCTGGCAGTCCCGACAGTTCTTCAGGCACAAAGTGAGGAGCAGGATCCTGCGGTGCTTACGGTTGCGACCTGGGGTGGCGCTTATGAGGACAGTCAGCGAAGGGCCTATTTTGAACCCTTTACCGAAGCAACCGGCATAGAGATCGAGACAGTCCACTATGACGGTGGTATAGAGGTGCTGCGGGAGCAGCTTGAGAGTGGTGACTCGGAGTGGGACGTGATCGACATGATCCAGTCCGATGCCAGCGCCGCCTGTATGGAGGGCCTGCTTGAGCCCATCGACCCCGATATCCTGACGCCCGCACCTGATGGTACGCCAGCTCAGGAAGACTTCATGGAAGGTGCCATTCACCGGTGTTTTATTACCCAGATCGTATTTTCCACCGTCATTGCCTTTGATGACAGGGCCTTTCCCGGTGTCAAGCCCGACAGTGTGGAAGATTTTTTCAACCTGGAGGCCTTTCCAGGCAAGCGGGCTCTCCGAAAATCTCCGGTGGGGCTGCTGGAGTGGGCATTGCTGTCACTGTCGGTACCCCGTGAGCAGCTCTACGACCTGCTCAGCACCCGGCGCGGGCTGGACCTGGCTTCACAGCGCCTGGACGATATTCGCGACGCCATTATCTGGTGGACCAGTGGTGACGAACCGGTGGAGCTTCTGACCAGTGGCGAGGCAGCCATGGCGACGGGCTACAACGGGCGCTTCTTCCATGCCAGGGCCATGGAAGGCGCCCCTATCTCGGTAATATGGGATGGGCAACTGATCGGGTTCAACAGCTGGAGTATTCTTCGTGGAACAGATCAGGCTGATCTGTCTGAGGATTTTATTGCCTTTGCCACACGGGCTGAGAACATGGCGGCCCAGGCCAACCTGATCAGCTACGGGCCAGCGCGGAAATCGGCCCAGCGACGGGTAGGGCTGCACACCGATGCAGGTGTGCCTATGCGCCCATATATGCCAACTGCGCCATCCCACATGGGTACGGCAGTTGTGCGGGACCACCACTGGTATTCGCAGACCGTTGATTTGCGGGAGCAATGGTTTCGCGAGTGGCTGGACCGCTGACAGCCTGGTCAGGCCAGTTCGCAGGCTTCGGTAATGACCCGGTTGCGGCCCGCTGCCTTGGCACGATAGAGCATGGCGTCAGCGCGGTTGATGGCATCATCGATTCCCTTTCCGGGAAGGTATTGCGCAATACCAACGGTCACCGTCACCGATATACCTGCAATGGGCGCCCGCTCAATAGCCCTTCGGCAACGTTCTGCGGCGTGGCGGGCGGCGCGAAGATCAACACCAGGTGTCGCGACAAGGAACTCGTCACCACCCCAGCGTGCGGCCAGGTCTACTTCCCGTACGGTGTTGGCGAGGATGTCTGCAAATCCGCGAATAACGGAATCGCCGACTTTATGGCCGTGGTCGTCGTTGATGCCTTTAAACTGATCGATATCAATGAGAATGATGGTCAGGGGGCGCTGGTAACGGTCTGCCAGCGCAGCCTCCGCGGCCAGAAACCCATCAGCACCCCTGCGGTTCGAGAGGCCACAGAGAGGGTCTGTGTTGGCCCAGTGCTGGAGTGTTTCAGCTCGTGTAAATGCGCCCCAGGTGCGTTCGCGCAAAAAGGTCCCGGCACTGGTCAGGGCTAGCAGAATGGCCAGAAAAAGATGGATACGGGCCAGATAGACCCAGTTCTGGCATGCGCCCTCCGCCGCTGCAGAACAGCCCAGAATTTCATAGGCTGCCAATGCTGCCGAGAACAGGAAAGTTGCGACTCCGGTAACCATGCCGCCGCGATAACCCAGTGTAATAAAGCCGCTGACAATTAGTATGCCTACTGCCCAGTAATGCCCGCCGGCCAATAACAGCAGGTGTTGGCCCAAGGGGTCGCCGAAATGGAAGTGCCAGGCCAGGCGGCTCAGTATCATGGTGCCTACAGCTGCAATCAGGATGATTTCCATCCGTCTCAGTGAGGTTGCCCTGTACCACAGGGCAACGCCTAGACCGGCAAGAACGACGGCAAAGACGGGGTAGGCTATAGCGATGAAGGGGTCGCCATTTTCACGAAATGCCCAACTTAGCAGGACAATGACAATAGTCAGGATCAGCACGCCCAGGTAGATTCTCCGCCGGTAGCTTTCAAGGCGGTTCAGTTCTGTCTGAATAGCTTGGAGGTCGTTCCCGGGTGCTGAGTCCATAGCAGTTGTCAATCCGTTGTAAGCGAGGTTCCTCGTGTCACCCGCATAAGAACATGGCTGCAGTTAACTGTCACGCTGGCTGCTCCTGACTACCTTCCAGAATCTGTTGGATTTCAGTGGCTGAAAGCGTTTCCTTGGCCAGAACAGCGTTAGCCAAGGCTTCAAGCTGTTGTCGATGATCTGAAAGGAAGTTCACTGTGGCCTTTTCAAGCTCAATGAGTTTTGCCTGGACTTCCATATCGATCAGTTCGGCCATGTGTTCGCTGTATTCACGGGGCTGGCCCATTTCACGACCCAGAAAGACGTGCTCTTCACCAATGCCCAGCCCCAGCGGGCCGATTTTCTCACTCATGCCCCACTGGCCGAACATACGTCGTAAAAGCTTGGTTGCTTCTTTGAGGTCGTTCTGGGCACCAGTGCTAACCTCACCGTAAATGAGCTTCTCAGATGATCGGCCGCCGAGCATAACTTTGATACGGTCCGTCAGGTAGCTTTCGGTGTAGTTGTAACGGTCCTCTTTGGGTGTCTGTTCGGTGACGCCCATCGCCATGCCATGGGGAATAATAGTCACTCTGGTGAGCGGGTCGGCCTTGGGCATGAAGTAGGCCATGATGGCATGTCCGCATTCGTGGTAAGCCACTACCTGCTTTTCTTCGTCAGTCAATTCCGCGTCGCGTTCTTCGCCAAGCACAATACGGTCGCGGGCATGCTCGAAGCAGTCATTGTTGACCTTTTTCAGGTTGAGTCTCGCAGCAGTAAGGGCCGCCTCGTTAACAAGATTTTTCAGGTCTGCGCCAGCAAACCCGATGGTGCGGGCGGCTATTTCTTCGAGGTTGACATCGCTGTCCAGGGGCACCTTTCGGACATGGACTTCAAGAATCGCTTTGCGGGCCTCTTTGTGGGGGCGGTCCAGCGTTACCTTACGGTCGAAGCGGCCCGGGCGCAGCAGGGCACTGTCGAGTACATCCGGGCGGTTGGTGGCGGCCAGAACAACCACGTTTTCGTGGCCTTCAAAGCCGTCCATCTCTGTCAGGATCTGGTTGAGGGTCTGCTCTCGTTCATCGTGGCCTCCACCAAAACCGGCACCCCGGGAACGGCCAATGGCATCCAGCTCATCAATAAAGATCAGTGCAGGCGCCTCTTTGCGGGCAGTTTCGAACATATCCCGAACCCGCGCAGCGCCAACCCCGACGAACATTTCAATAAACTCGGATGCACTGATACTGAAAAAGGGGACATCGGCTTCCCCGGCAATGGCTTTCGCCAGCAGGGTCTTGCCGGTTCCGGGCGGGCCCACCAGAAGGATACCAGTGGGCATGTCCGCCCCCAGAGCCTTGTATTTTTCGGGAGAAGTGAGGAAATCAATGATTTCTGTGATGTCGCGTTTTGCAGACTCGATGCCTGCCACATCAGACAACCTGGTCTTGGAAAACTGCTTTTCTACCCTGCGGGCCTTGGAACGGTTGAAGCCCAGGACCCCGCCACCCTGCTGTATCATGCGTTTTTGGGCATAGGACCAGAACCAGAACAATAACGCCAGAAACAGCAGCCAGGGAAGCACGTTGGTCAATACCTGTTGCCATACTGGAGGCTCTGCAGGCAGGGCGGTGATGGTAACAGCGTGGGATTCCAGCAGCGGAAGCAGGTCCGGATCCTCAATCGGGGGGCGAATGCTATGGAAGCGAAGGGTGTTGCTATTGCTGGCCCATGCTTTGCCGCCTTCTTCAGTCAGTTGACCCTCAATGTGGTCGGCCCGAAGCGTGACTTCTTCCACGTGTTCACTGGCAACCGCTTCCTTGAATTGCGAGTAGGGTAATTCGGTCACCGTCGGTTGCCGGCCATCCTGAAGCCAGAGAAACATCAGGATGATTGCGGCACTGAGCCATAAAAACGAGTACTGGGCAGGTATTTGTGGGGGTTGTGGTTGTTCTGGCTGTTGAGGCTTTTGTGTCTGGGTCATGGTGTTCCGTCTTTATGGCTGTAGAATCTCCTGCCAATGGTGTTTTACACCGCGACAGAACAGGTGGCAAGGGATAGAGCCATGTTTCCAATGAATCCAGAAAACTGGACCCTGCTGCAGGGTAGTCTCGTGTTTTGCCTGTGTGCTGTGGTCATTGCAGTGGCCGGTACGCGTATTACCCGAATAGTGGACCAGTTGGCCGATCGGACGGGAATAGGCGAAGCTGCGGCTGGCGCGGTGCTATTGGGTGCCTCCACATCGTTGGGTGGGTCGGTACTTTCGGTAACAGCGGCGTGGAATGGCCATGCTGAACTGGCGGTGAGCAACGCGCTGGGTGGTATTGCGGTGCAGACGTTCTTTCTGGCGGTTGCGGACATGGTTTACCGCCGCGCCAATCTTGAACACGCTGCCGCATCCGTACCCAACATGATGCAGAACGGACTGCTGATATGCCTGCTGTCGCTGATTCTGTTTGCTCCTTATCTTCCAGACTTTACGATCTTCGGGGTCCATCCGGTAACCCCGGTTTTACTGGGCGTCTACATCTATGGCATCTACCTGGTGCGCGGTGCCACGGAATCCCCCATGTGGCGACCTTCTGTGACCAGGGACACGCGTGAAGACGAGCCTGACGACGTGACGACCATGCCGCCGCTGTTTCGGCTTGTGACCGAGTTTCTGCTGTTGATGGCGATTCTGGGGATTGCAGGGTGGACATTAGAGCCCGCTGCTACGGTAATCGCTGACAGGACCAACCTGACACAGACCATTGTCGGTGTGATGCTGACAGCGATCAGTACTTCGATTCCGGAGTTGGTAACATCCATTGCCGCGGTCCGGCGTGGCGCACTCACCCTCGCCGTGGGCGGCATTATCGGAGGTAATGCCTTCGACACACTGTTTACTGCAGCCTCTGACATTGCCTACCGGGAAGGTTCGATCTATCACGCCATGCCGGAAGACTCGAAATTCTGGGCAGTGCTCACACTGCTGATGTCGGGTGTTCTGATGATGGGGCTCATTCGTCGAGAGCGGCATGGCATCGGCCAGATCGGGATGGAAAGCGTGGTTATCATGGTGCTCTATCTCTTGGGCGTGGTGTTGCTGTTGGCAGGTGGATAACCAGTCAAAGGGGTGGTTCGGGGCAGTTGCCGCCCGAGAGCTTCGTCGAAGGCGGCGGCGATGACCCCGGAACAGTCGACGCCGCTTGACGACTTGAGGCTGTTTCGCGAACTATGGATGGATGCTTTCAGTCCCGAGGTTTCAATGAGTCCTCCTTTTACTGACCAGTCCCAGCGTCTTTATGTAAGAAACGCCACCCTTCAGGATATTCCCGGCATCATTGCCCTGAGCCGCCGGGTTTACGAGGGAACCGGAATGTATGGCTACACCGCCGGCCCACTGACAGGGCAGATCAACACCTTTCCGGAAGGGCAGTTCGTGGCGATGCTCGGAGACCGGGTTGTGGGCTACTGCGCCACTTTCCGTATCGGTGAAGACGCCGCCCTTGTGCCCCATGACTGGACGGAGATTACCGGTAACGGCTACGCCTCAAGGCACGATCCGGAAGGGGAGTGGCTTTATGGTATGGAAGTCTGTGTTGACCCGGACTGCCGTGGCTACAAGATTGGTGAGCGCCTGTACAACGCACGCAAGAATCTGTGCCAGTCCCTGGAACTGCAGGGGGTGGTGTTTGCAGGCAGGCTGCCAACGCTGGCCAGACGCCTGAAGAAGTTTGAGTCGGTGGAAGCCTACGTGGACGCCATCAAGTCAAAAAAACAGCGCGACCCGGTGCTGTCGTTCCAGTTGCATAACGGGTTTGAAATCTACGGCATTATTCCCCATTACCTGGATGCAGACCATGCTTCGCTTGGTTACGGCATTCATCTGGTCTGGCGTAACCCGAAAGTGGCCCGGAACGGCCACAACGGCAAGCGCAAACGTTATGGCAAGCGGGTTCCGGATACTGTTCGGATCGGCACCGTGCAATACCAGCAGCGCCGCGTGGCGTCGTTCGAGGAGTTCAGTGAGATCGTCCGGTATTTTGTGGATGTGGTGTCCACCTACAAGGGCGATTTCGTGGTGTTCCCCGAGCTGTTTACGTTGCAGTTGCTGTCCATTGAAAGTCGCGAGGGCACGCCTGCAGAAGCCATAGAGGCAGTAACGGAGTACGCTGAGCCGTTCCGCAACCTGATGCGGGACCTGGCCCTTCGGCACAACATCAACATCATCGGCGGCTCCACACCGGTGAAGGAGGAAGATGGTCGAATCCAGAATGTTGCCTATGTGTTCCTGCGGGACGGCCAGGTGTTTTCCCAGCCCAAGATTCACCCCACGCCGAACGAGGCGTATTGGTGGAACATCACCGGGGGTAACCGAGTAACCGCGATCGAAACCGATTGCGGGCCCATCGGCGTGCTGGTCTGTTACGACGCCGAATTTCCGGAGCTGACTCGGCACCTGGTAGACCAGGGAATCCAGATACTGTTTGTGCCCTTCTGTACCGACGAGCGCCAGAGCTACCTGAGAGTTCGCTATTGCTGCCAGGCGCGGGCGGTGGAAAACCAGCTGTTCGTGATTCTATCCGGCAATGTGGGCAATCTGCCCAATGTCCCCAACATGGAGCTGCAATATGGCCAGAGCTGCATTCTGACACCCTGCGATTTCCCGTTCGCCCGCGACGGTATCGCAGCGGATACCACTCCTAATGTCGAGACCGTCGCCTTCGCCGATCTGAGGCCGGAAACACTGATTACCGCCCGCAATAGCGGTACGGTCAAGAACCTGAAGGATCGCCGGCACGATCTCTACACGGTGAACTGGCGCGGACAGTGAGTCCAGTATGGCCCGTGTAATGACGCTGCGTCGTTTTCTGCTCTGGTTGCTGGCCCTGCTGGTTGTGTTGATCGTGGCCGGGGGCTGGTACGCCCGAGTTGCTTGGCAGGAGTGGCAGCAACTCAATAACATCCGCAATTTGCAATGGCAGGGTGTTAACGTGTCCCTGTCCGGGGTTCAGCTTGAGCATTTTGCCATAACCCAGTTGCGAGATGGCCAGTCCTACCGTGTCGAGGGCGAGGCACTGTCGCTGGGCTGGAAATGGAACTGGTATGGCCCGACACCGGATGTGGTCCTGGTAGGTCGGCTGGCGGTGGACGTTCCTGCCTGGCCCAACGCCAGTCAGCAAACCGGGGCATCCACTGAGGTTTCTGGTGGACTTCCCCGCCAGTTGCCCGCTTGGCTGCCTGACAATATTGCTATTGAGCAGCTTGCCCTCACCCTCCCAAAGGGTATCCATGCCACAGGGGACCTGACCCTTTCAGAGCTTGCGGCACCCGATGACCGGAGCATTGCCACCAAAGCCTTGCGGATTGATATGCCTGTGCCAGCGATGACCCGGGCCGGCTGGCGGATCCACAAGGGGCGGGCAAGCCTGGTGATTGCCGGCAAGGCCGAGGGGCAGTCGGCGGACTTCGAGTTCCGTGACGGGAGCTTTGTTGAGGTTGCCCGGGTTGAAGCCCCCGACAGCGCCCTGCGACTGGACAGGCTCAGGGTCAAGCTCGCGGGCATGGAACTGACTGCCGGGTACAGTCTGCAGCCAATGGCGTTGGAGGAACTGGCCTTTGAGGGTACCGCAGTGGCAACGGCAGCCACTATTCAACAGTCACAGCTACATCCGCAGCCCTGGCGTCTCGACGGCCGCCTGGAGGGGAGCCTGAAGGGCCTTACGTTTGACGGCAGGCTCTCGTCGGATGCCGGTGCGGTAGCCAATATCAGGTCCAGCCTTCCGTTTGATGGTATTGCGCAACTGGATGCTGACATGACAGCCGTGGGCACAAAGGGAAGCCGGCAGCTGTCTGGTACCTTTACTGCCTGGCCCGAGGGGCTTGAGGTTGAAGAGGGGAGCATCAGGACAGAGCTGGGTCTGCGTTTCCCGCCGGAGGGTGCCCGGATGCAGGGACAGGTAACGTTCGACGGTCTGGGCGGTCTTTTTGTTCGCACGGCGTGGGCCGGTCTCAATGGCAAAGTGGCCATTGAGAAAGCAGGTGACCGACTTGAGGCCGGGAGCTCCCGCCTGTCGCTCGACACGGTGAACCCGGGCATTGCCCTGAGCAACGTCGAGATTGTTGGTGGCTACCGTTCGACCATGGAGCAGATGGGTGCCGGGACACTGACCATAGAGCAGGCGTCCGCGCAACTTCTGGGTGGCTCGGTTCGCGTTGAGCCCGCACAGTGGCAACTTTCGGACCTGCCTTTACGTGTCCCCCTTGAACTCAGTGGTATTGAGCTGTCCGAACTGATGCAGGTCTATCCGGCGGAAGGCCTGGCCGGCAGTGGTGTGCTAAGGGGAAAAGTCCCGCTGTGGATCAGCGAGGAGGGCGTCAGCATCGAGTCCGGACAGGTTGAAGCGGTGGCCCCCGGAGGCACACTGAAGCTGCCGGCGGACCGTCTGCGAGGTATGGCGCAGAAGAATGAGGCCATGGCTCTGGTGGTGCAGGCCATGCAAAACTTTAACTACACCGTTCTCAACAGCACGGTAGACTATGATCAGGATGGTACGCTGGTATTGGGATTGCGTCTCGAAGGCAGCAGTCCTGACGTGCGCGACGGGCATCCGATCGTACTCAACATCAATCTGGAAGAAGATATTCCGGCATTGCTGACCAGCCTGCAACTCAGTGGCCGGGTTAACGAAGCCGTAACAGAGAAGGTACGCAACCTGATCCGGAAACGGGATGCGGGAAGTCAGTCGACCGGTTCGGGCAACTAATCAGGAGTAGAACAGATGGACGGAAACAGGCCGGGCCTTTCGCTCGGAAAGTGTCGTTATACGCTGATGATAATCGCACTTGCTCTGGGTATGGCGGCATGCACACCCACTGTGCGAATGGAGGCGCCCAAGGAGCCCATCACTGTGAACCTGAACGTCAAGATCCAGCACGAAATCTACGTGAAGGTGGATGAAGAAGTGGATGAACTCTTCGGCGAAAAGGGTCTGTTCTGATGGTCAATTCTGAATCCAGGGAGTCACTCATGAAACGGTTTGTACAACTCGGTGTATTTATCCTCGTGCTTGGCCTGGCGTTGCCGGCGTTCTCGATGGGCCTGGAAGAGGCCAAAAGCCAGCTTGATACCGCCAAACAGCAGGGGCTGGTGGGAGAAACCCCCACCGGTTATCTGGAGGTCGTCGAGGCAAGCGGTAATGCCCGCAGCATAGTCGAGGCCATCAATAAGGCACGGCGGAATGAATACGTCCGCATTGCTGAGAAACACGACATTCCCGTGACCCAGGTGGAAACGGTGGCTGGTCAGAAGGCACTGGAGAAGACGCCTCCGGGGCAGTATATCCTGGTGGACGGCGAGTGGGTCAGAAAATAGATGGCTCGCTTTGAGGAAATCGGCACTGCAACCATTCCCGGCAACGGTACCCGGCTACGGTTGCTGCAGCGCAATGATGAGTTCTCCATCAGAATTGCCGGCACCACGGGTGAACTGATGAACAGCCGTTTGCACGGCTCGGAGGATGCCCTGGCCACGCTTGCCTGCGAGCGCATCGCCGGCCAGCACGGCGCACGGGTGTTGATTGGCGGGCTGGGAATGGGGTTTACCCTGGCTGCGGCGCTCACGGCGCTGGACGCCGATGCCCGTGTTACCGTGGCCGAGCTGGTTCCCGAGGTTGAAGCATGGAACCGGGGACCATTGGGAGCTGCGGCCGGGCATCCCTTGAATGACACCAGGGCCGGCGTCCACATTGGCGATGTAGCGGACCTCCTGCGGGAGGGTGATGGCAACTGGGATGCCATCCTGCTGGATGTGGATAACGGCCCGGAGGGACTTACCCGCAAGGAAAACAACTGGATCTACTCCCCCGAAGGCATTGCTGCCGCGCAGAAATCCCTGAGCTCTGACGGCATACTGGCCTATTGGTCCGCTGGTCCCGAGCACGCGTTTACCGAGAGGCTACGCCGTGCCGGTTTTTCTGTGGAGCCTGTCATTGTCAGGGCCCTGCGCCCCGGCAAGGGCGCCCGACACGTAATCTGGCTGGCCTGGTAAAGGCGCACCCCTGCACCGGTTGGCCATTCGACTCAAGGGCCGGCGGGTTGTATTTTCCGAGTTAATGGCCAAATCTTTATAGTAAGACGTTCATTAATTCTTTGAGATACCACGGGGGTATTTCCATGAAATCTTCAGTGGGTTTGACGGGCGAACAGCAAGGTCACAAGGTGGCCGCAGTCTTTGATACTGAGCCGGACGCAAGGGGAACGGCGAAAGCGATATGTGAAGAAACCAGCCTTACGGATGAGCAGGTAACAGTCCTGAGCCCCGCCGACCGGCATCAGGGCAAGGAACTGGAGCCGGAGGACCAGGGAATCTGGCAGACGCTGGTGCGTTCCCACGTTGGTCTGGGTGTCATAGGGGCGGTAGCAGGTTTTGTGCTGTTTCTGATACTGAGCGCCCTGGGTGTTGGTTTGGCCACCGACAATACGATTGTTGCGGCTTCCGTTATGACCGCGTTCGGCGGCGTATTCGGGCTGTTGGTCGCTGGCGGTGTGACACTCCGTCCAGACCACACTCCTTATCTGGTCAAGGCCCAGTCTGCCTTGAGGGAGGGTAAGTACGTGCTGGCGGTCCACGCGTCCAGCTTTGAGCAGCTTCAGGAAGCAAAGTCGCTTCTTGATTCCCGGAATGTTAAAACAGTGCAAACCATTTGATGTAACGGGCCGGGATTCTGTCTATGGAAGATCTGAAGCGTTCGCGGGTAACCATTATTGCAGTCAGCGCCATTGTGCTGTTTTTCCTCACCAACTACCTGGCGCGGTTCCTGTTGGGATTGACGGGGGTGTTGGTTTCGGTGGTTATCGCGGCGCTGATTGCGGCCTATATCAGCTGGTCGGTGGCCCGCCTGTTAAAACGGGTACCGACCGCCGATGAGCGGGCGCGGGTGCTCTGGTCTTACGGCGGCTTTCTGGGGGCCTTGTTCGTGGCCTGGGCCGCCTACGTTGGCCTATCCACCGGACTGGATACCGGCGCGGTCATATTTCTGCTCAGCCATTACCTGCCGTACCCGGCACTTGCCCACCTGATGCTGTCTGACAGGATAGTAGGCAGGTTTGTCGGCGAACCCGGCTAGTCGTCGCCTTCCTCGGCGTCGCGGGCCCGCTCCTGGCGTTCCCGTTCCTCTTCTTTGGCGGCGTCAATAACCGCCATGAGTTCGTCCACATCGGCGTTTTCGGTGTCGTGCTCGAAGCAGCCGGTCAGCCGGCTTTCGGGGTGCAGATCGCCGGACTCGTAGAGCGCCCAGATTTCCTTGCCGTAATCGGTATTCAGCAGCTCCGGTGCGAAACGGCCGAAATAGCGGCGCATGTTGTCCACGTCCCGCTCCAGCATCTGTTCGGCGCTGTTGTTCCCCGCCGCGTTGACTGCCTGGGGCAGATCGATAATCACCGGGCCGGTAGCGTCCACCAGCACATTGAATTCTGAAAGGTCGCCGTGGATCAGACCGGCACTGAGCATGCGTACCACGTCAGCGATGACCCTGGCATGATAATCCCGGGCCTGTTCCGGTGTCAGTGTTACATCATCCAGTCTTGGTGCGGCTTTGCCATCTTCATCGGCAATCATCTCCATCAACAGCACACCATCCACGAATCCGAATGGCTCTGGTACCCGCACACCGGCACTTGCCAGCCGGTAAAGGGCGTCTACCTCGGCGTTCAGCCAGGCGTCTTCCTGTTCTTTCTGGCCGTAGCGGGTCTTCTTGCCCATGGCTCGGGCGCGGCGTGTATTGCGAACCTTGCGGCCTTCCTGGTATTGCACAGCCTGTTTGAAGCTGCGTTTCTGGGCTTCCTTGTAAACCTTGGCGCAGCGCACGCTTTCGCCGCAGCGTACAACGAATACCTGGGCCTCCTTGCCACTCATCAACTGGTACAACACTTCGTCCACCATGCCATCATCGACTAGGGGCTGTAATCGTTTCGGTATCTTCATAAATCCGTCGGTTGCCTGGTTCGCCTGGCCGGTCAATCAATTTTGGCCGGCACGTCTGGCCGTATACTACCTGATATTGACGCCGGAACCCTCATGCCCGAAGTGATCTGTACAAGCTTCAGGTCGCGTAGCTAATCTGCAACACTGTTAGCAACACCTGGCAAAGGAGACAAACGATGAACAATGACCCTGTCATGCTTATTACTGGTGCCTCATCCGGCATTGGTGAGGCAACGGCGCGCGCGGCCCAAAAAGCGGGCTATCGACTGGTTCTGTCAGCCCGTTCGGAGGATAAACTGAAACACCTGCAAAGCGAACTGGGCGGCGGTGAGCGGGTACTGGTTGCCCGTTGTGATGTTCAGAGCATGGAAGACCAGCAGGCGGTGGTGAATAATGCCCTGGAGACCTTTGGTCAGATTGATGCGGTGTTTGTGAACGCCGGGCGTGGGGGTGAGCCTGGAGGGTTCAGCAGCGCCAATCATGAGGCATGGAAGGACATGATCCTGACCAATATCTACGGTGCCGGGCTGACCGTCCAGTGTTGCCTGCCGGCACTGAGAAAAAGCCGGGGCCACCTGCTGCTCACAGGCTCTGCCGCCGGCAGGACCACTATACCTGGCTCCATGTACAGCGCTACCAAATGGGCGGTCTCGGCCATTGGTTATGGTGTGAGAGAAGAGCTGAGGGGTTCTGGTATTCGTGTCACTCTTATTGAGCCGGGTATGGTGGACACGCCGTTCTTCGATCAGCCCCCGGCGAATGCAATGAAACCGGACGACATCGCACAGGCGGTTATGTACGCCATATCCCAGCCAGCGCATGTGGACGTCAACGAGATACTGGTACGACCCACTCCGCCATTGGAATAAATCCGCAGTCGCCGCTCAGTGGGTCGCTTCGCTGGGTGGCTTCTGATCCATGTTGCGGGCGAGGATTCTGTCGGCATCCAGCGAGGCGATCGGCACCTGGGTGTCCCGGGGAATATCGCCGCTGAGTTGCAGGGCGAGGTAGCGCATGGCGCACACCCGTAGGAATGAGGTGAAGTTGCCCAGATCGTGCCCGGCATCAATGGATTCGTGGTAGAGCTTTGTGATCATCTGGGGCAGGTTCATGCCGTCGCGGGCGGCGATTTCCGCGAGGGCATTCCAGAAGGCGTTTTCCATGCGAATACTGGTGACCATACCGTCGATGCGCAGAGAATGCGTGCGGCTGACCCAGAGATCGGAATCCGCATGTACGAAGAGTTTGCACATGGCGTTATCCTCATCAGTCCGGGGCCGCCGGAGCGGCCCCGATTCTGTCAGTTGTCCAGCAGTTTGAAGAATTGCGCCAGCCATTGGGGATGGGCCGGCCATGCCGGTGCTGTCACCAGATTACCATCGGTCACCGCTGCGTCAACGTCGATGGCAGCGAAGCGACCACCAGCCAGTTCCACCTCCGGCTGACAGGCGGGATAGGCGGAGCACTCGCGGCCCTCAAGTACGCCTGCGGCTGCCAGCAGTTGGGCGCCATGGCAAATGGCCGCCACGGGTTTTTCGGCTTCGAAGAAGTGGCGCACCAGGTTCTTCACGTCCTCGTTCAGGCGTAGATATTCCGGTGCACGGCCGCCAGGCACTACCAGCGCGTCATAATCAGCGGGGTTGAGCCCGGCGAAGTCCGCGTTCAGGGCAAACCGGTGGCCAGGTTTTTCAGTGTAGGTCTGGTCGCCTTCAAAGTCGTGAATCGCTGTAGCCACGGTATCTCCCGACTTCTTGTCCGGGCATACCGCATGAACTGTGTGTCCGACAGCCTGCAGCGCCTGAAAGGGCACCATGGTCTCGTAGTCCTCGGTAAAATCACCGGTAATCATCAGTATCTTTTTGCCGCTCATACCTTCTCCTTGTGGTTGTTGGTGGTAGCCTGTTCACATTACCAAGGGTCTTGCGAGAGCGGGTATTAGGGGAATACTACAATGTTATGTTATAACACTTAATGGTTCCGACTCTTTCTTTTGACCGACATGTTACCGACACGGATAATCTATGACATCACCAATACCCACCAATCTGGTGCTCGGCTTTCTGGGCGTGGGTAAGACCACCGCCATCCTGGACCTGCTGAAGAAAAAGCCGGACGGAGAAGTATGGGCGGTTCTTGTAAATGAGTTCGGCGAGGTGGGCATTGACGGCGCCATGCTGGAAACTGAAGGCGCTTTTGTAAGGGAAGTTCCCGGTGGTTGTATGTGCTGTGTGGCGGGGTTGCCCATGCAGATCGGCCTCAATCAGTTGATCCACAAAGCCAGACCTGACCGACTGTTGATTGAGCCCACCGGGCTTGGGCATCCTTCCCAGATCATCGAAACCCTCACGGGGGAGCACTACCAGGATGTGTTGAAACTGGGTCCGGTGCTCTGTCTGGTTGATCCAAGGCGACTGGAGGAGACGAGGGTTCTGGAAAACGTACAGTTCCGGGATCAGGTTGCCGCGGCGGATATCGTCGTGGCCAACAAGACGGATCTGTGCCAGCCGGAGCAGCTTGCCCGTTTCGATGACTGGGTAGCTAGCCTGCAGCCGTCCAAAACCGCTGTGTTTCATACCCGGCAGGGCAGAATGAACATCGGCTGGCTGGATGGCGATACCGCGTTGCCGGAGGTAGGGTCGCCCCATGCACATCATCACCACGATTCGACGGAGCCCATGCCTGTTCCTGATATCCGGGACGAACCCTGGCAGCGGGTCAGTAACCAGGGGCAAGGGCACTTCAGCCTGGGCTGGCGGGTTCACCCGGATACGGTTTTTTCTGAAACTGGTCTGCTGGCGTTGTCCATGGACAGTCGTTTTGTCAGGTTCAAAGCGGTGGTGCACACTGGTGACGGCTGGCGGACCATAAATATGGCTGATGGTGCCCTCTCGGTGTCAGAATGCGAGCCAAGGGATCTGTCGCGCATCGAGGTCATCAGCGAGCAACAGCCGGATGAAGACGAGTTAGACGCCAGCCTGCAGGAATCCATCAATAAAACAGAACCATCATGCTGAAAATTTCCAACTCTGTTGAACTGGGTGACTGGGAGATTGAGCTGACCCAGATCCGCGCCCAGGGAGCCGGGGGCCAGAACGTCAACAAGGTGGCGTCTGCGGTTCACCTGCGCTTCGACATTCTCAACTCCAGCCTGCCGCCATTCTACAAGGAGCGGCTGATGTCGCTCTCTGACCAGCGCATCAGCAAGGAAGGCATCATTGTCATCAAGGCGCAGAAATACCGCACCCTGGAGCTGAACAAGGAAGATGCCCTTGAGCGCCTGAAGGAGCTGATTCAGGAGGCGGTAAAGCAGCAGAAAGCACGTCGTCCCACGCGTCCTACCAAGGGATCCCAGCGCCGGCGTGTTGATAAGAAAACCAAAAAAGGCAAAACCAAAGCCTTGAGAGGCAAGGTTCAGGTGTAATTCCCCCCTTTCAGTCCAAGCCGGGTCGCTTCCTCTCGCCGTCGCAGAAAGAGGTCGCGGCCAGCGGCAGCCACCAGCAAAACAAATCCGGCCAGTTCAGTCAGCACGGCATACTCGACAAACAGGGCGTACAGCACAAATACGGCACCGATAACCGCCAGTACCGCCGGTGCGCCCGAGCGGTGACGCCGGAAGCCAGTGGCTATAAAGCCGGTTGCCAGGATCGTAAACAGGGCAATGGTGCCGGCCCTGAGTTCCGGATTGAGAGCCATTCCCGCCCCCAGAGTGGCGAGTACGCTTACCGCTGCCAGCGCGCCGTAGCAACTGACCAGGGCCATGATCAGCGCAGCCAGGCCGAGCACGCCGCGGCGGTGAAGGTCTGCCAGCCAGCGTTTCGGATGACAGCGCCTGAGCCACTGGCTGAACCGGGCGGGTGCCTTTTCGGACCTACTGGCTGTCAACTCAATTGAGTGGGCTCCAAAACTTTCAGCAATTTCACGGGTTTGCTGGCTGGGGCTGTGGGCGAAGTAGTCCAGCCGGCGCAGGATGCGAATGTTTTCAAACCCTGCATCCCCAAGCATGGCCAGCAGGCTGTCTTCCACCGTGGCACCAACCACGCATTCCACCCACAGGCGTGGATCGGAATCGCAGTTGACGTTGACCGGTCTGTTGATGACCACATCGGCCAGTTGCAGCCGTCCACCGGGTTTCAACACCCGGAACATTTCACGGATAGCCTGTCGTTTATCGGGTACCAGGTTCAGAGCACCGTTGCTGGTGATGCTGTCGATGCTCTCGTCTGTCAGAGGCAGACGTTCCGCAGAGGCCTGAATGACCTCGACACGGGGGTATTGGTTCTCGGTGTGGTGTTTTAGCTTCCGGGTCATTGCAGACGTCAGGTCCAGCGCAATCACCCGACCATCAGGGCTAACCTGTCTGGCTGCGATAAGGGAGTCGTTGCCGGCGCCAGCGCCTATGTCGAGTACGGTATCGCCGGGCCGCAGGGTCCCCGCTGTAAAGGGATTGCCGACACCGGCAAAGGACTCCCGGATACCCTGAGGTAGGGTGTCGATATCGCTGGCCGCATAGCCAAGAAAGTGGAAGGCCTCTCTTCCAACCGGAAAATGAAAGCGGGTATCGGGCAATTCCGCCACTGCGGTGTACATCTGCTGAACCGCCTCGGTGATCTGTTGTGGCGAGTATCCAAGAATGGCAACCATGATGGCGTCCCTCTCTCAGTGCACCCAGTCAATCCCGTCAGCGCCTGACGTGTCAGAAATGCTCGATGATGTTTTTTATCCGGCGGCGCAACCGTTGTGGCGCTTCCTGGCGACCACTGGTGGCAATCCGTTCTCTGAGTCTACGCTCAAACTCTGCCCGGCTGAAGCAGTCGTGGCAGCGCTCCAGATGCCGTTCTATTTCGGCACTGGTGTCGCTGTCCATTTCACGGTCCAGGTAGTCGAACAGTCGAGTGATAACCTCTTCACAGGAAATCCAGGACTCCTTCATACATCACCTCCACTGGTGTTTCCCGGTGAATGACCGCCGCATCTGGCCAGCCCTGCGTCATGGCCCTGCTGCCAGAGCGCCTTCTGCAGAAGACTGCGGGCCCGGCACAGGCGGGATCGTATTGTACCCATCGGCAGATCCAGCAGCCTGGACGCTTCCTCGTAACTGTAACCTTCAACCTCGACCAGCACGATCACGATGCGATAGGCATCCGGCAGGTTATCGATGGCTTTACTGATGTCTTCCTGCAGCAACGCGTTCATGAACTCTTTCTCTGGAGCTCCCCACCAGAGCAGGAATGGCTGGTGCAGTTTCTCGAACAGGGAAAACGGGTTGTCATTGTCTCCTGGTTCGAGCTCTACCTCCCTGTCCTGACGACACTGCCGGCGTCGCCATTGGGATACAAACGTATGGTGGAGAATTCTGAACAGCCAGCCCTCCATGCGAGACAGGTCGTCCAGCTGGTCCAGTTTCTTCCAGGCGTTGGAGATGGTTTCGGCAACCACATCCTCGGCATCATCCGGATGTCTTGCCAGGCGCAGGGCAGTGCCGTACAGGCGGTCCATCAGGCACGTTACCTGTTTTTCAAACTGCTCTTTGCGTTCCCGTGGCTGGCTTACAGGAACCTTGAGCCGTGTGCCGGTTGCCATGTGTTTCCCCCCCCCCATCTTGCCGCAAGGACGCACCAGCCGGCGGAAAAGTTCCCGGTAATCATCGGGCCTGACGGCGGGAACAAAGATGGTCGCTGGTGCGTCCTTGTGGCCGACCGGGATGGTTCCCGGCCCACAACCACACTTATAAGGAGGATAGAACCCATGGCAGGCAACACAACCATTCGTTCACCCTATCGTTACAGTATCGGTTGCAGTCTGGTACTGGTTACATTACTTATCGCATCACCTCTCGCAATGGCGGCAACGCCGTATCAGGGCGAAGGGCACATGATGGTCACACCCTCGGATCTGGAGTGGGGCCCCGTGGGCTCCATGGCTCCCGGAGCAAAAATCTCGATCATCGAGGGAGATCTTTCCAAAGAAGAGCCGTTTACCATGCGGCTGAAGTTACCGGCGGACTACGAGATCGCCCCACACATACATCCCGCATATGAACGGGTGACGGTGCTGTCCGGTACGTTTCATTTCGCCCACGGAAAGGAGATCGACCGTGACAAGGCATCGGCACTGCCCGAGGGCAGCGTTGCCATCATGTCACCGGGAGACCCCATGTTCGGTTACACTGAGGAGGAAGTCGTCATACAGCTGCATGGAACCGGCCCATGGGGTATCGAGTATCTGAATCCGGAAGATGACCCCAGGAAGTAACGCAGTGGCGCCGGGGCCGGCGCCACTCGATTACCCGCCCTCTACTGTTTCAAAACCACTGCCGCTCTGCTGGGGAATTTTATGTATTTCTCCTCTGTCTCAGTCTTTCGGGGGAAGTTCACGAACCGGCCGGACTTCAATGCTGCCGAAACGCGCGGGCGGAATCCGGCTTGCCAACTGCAGGGCTTCGTTCAGGTCGTTGGCATCCAGCAGGTAGAAGCCGGCCAGTTGTTCCTTGGTTTCGGCAAACGGGCCGTCTGAAATCAGTACTTCGTCGTCCCTGACCCTTACCGTTGTCGCCGCCTCAATCGGTTGCAGTGGTTGACCGGTTATGAACTTGCCCTGATCGGTGAGTCTCTCCACTCCGGCAATGCATTCCTGGTTGAGGTCATGCCACTCTTTCTCGGTCATGCTGTTGATTATGCTTTCCTGGTAGTACACCAGTGCTACGTATTTCATGCAGTTCTCCCTGTAGCCTCAGTTGCAGCCTTCGATTTCGTTACTGATCATCCACTGCGTTCCGAAGCGGTCCGTTACCATGCCGAAGCGATGGGCCCAGAAGGTTTCCGCAAAGGGCATGAAGACATTGCCCCCCTCCGCCAGCCGATTGAAAACCCGTTCCGCCTGGCTCACGTCGCTGTACTCGAGATGTACCTGGACACCCTGGGGTTTGGTGTAGCAGTCACCCGACATGTCCGCCCCCATGATCCGGCGGCCCCCCAGGTTCAGGGACGAGTGGATGATCTTGTCGTGCCATTCTGCTGGCGTTTCCTCGGCGGCCGGCGTTTCGCCGTGGGTTATCATGGCTTCGATCTGGCCATCTTGATGATGTGTATAACCAGGTCGCCCAGGAGCGCGACAGATCGACAGCCAGGGGAAAATTATTTGTCAGGCGTTATCCAGGTCTGTCAGCCGCTGGCTCAGAAAGCGCTGTTCCGGGCCCTGTTGGGTAAGGGCAAGGGCCTGCTGATAGGCTATCCTTGCCGCCGGCAGGTCGCCTGAACGGCGGAAGAGGTCGGCACGGGCGGCGTGGAACAGGTAGTAGTTCTGGATGGCCTTGTGGCCCGCAAGCTGGTCAAGGAGTTTCAGGCCGTCCTCGGGCGTGTCCCGCATGGCAACAGCTACCGCGCGATTCAGGGCGATCACCGGGGAGGGCATTTGCCGGTAGAGTGCTTCGTAAAGTCTCGCGATGCGCCCCCAGTCGGTCTGTTCGGTGCTGGTGGCTTCGGCGTGGACCGCGGCAATTGAGGCCTGGAGGGTGTAGGGGCCTGTCGGGGTCAGTCGCAGGGCCTGCTCCAGCCACGCCAGTCCTGTACTGATCTGCTCATGGTCCCAGAGTTCTCGGTCCTGCTCTTCCAGAGTGATTAGTGCGCCGCTTTCATCCTGTCTGGCATTGCGCCGTGAATCGTGCAATAGCATAAGCGCCAGCAGTCCGAATATTTCCCCTCCAGGCAAAAGCCTGGCAAGGAGGCGGGCAAGGCGGATGGCCTCGCCAGCCAGACTGACGTTAACAACGGTATCACCTTCACTGGATGAGTAACCCTCATTGAAAATCAGGTAGATGACTTTGAGGACGCTCTTGAGGCGCTCGGGTAACTCGCGGCGCTCCGGCACCTCGTAGGGGATATTGGCTTCCCGTATTTTGCGTTTGGCACGAACGATCCTCTGGGCTGTCGTGGCGGGCTTCTGCAAAAGGGCGCTGGCAACCTGCTCGGTGGTAAGTCCGCAAATTTCGCGCAGCGTCAATGCCAGTTGTGCCTCAACCGCCAGGGCGGGGTGGCAACAGGTGAAGATCAGTCGCAGCAGGTCATCGTCAATGTGGTTGGTGTCTGGCTCTGATGTGACGGGGGTATCTTCAGCGAGACGGGAAAGGTTGTGGCTGGCGGTCTGGCACCGGCGGATATGGTCGATACCCCGTCGGTGGCCGGTCTTTATAAGCCAGGCAGCGGGATTGTCCGGTATACCCTGTTCCGGCCACTGCTGTATGGCTGCGGTGAATGCCTCCTGCATGGCTTCTTCCGCCAGATCAAAATCGCCCAGGGCGCGGATGAGTGTTGCCTGTACCCTGCGGGACTGTCGATGGTAGATGTCGTTGATTTGGCTTTCTGTATCCATTGGCGCTACACCCCGTCCCTTGTGCTGATCCTCTGGCCATTTTGATAACAGTAATCATTGTTTTATCGTGTAATCAAGTGAATGGAATGCAAGAAACGGAGAGCGCTATGAGTAAACCGGACGATCGGCTTCGAGTATTTTATGATGGCGCCTGCCCCAGCTGCGTCAAGGATCGCAAGCTCTACGAGCGACTCGCAGGCAGGACCGGCGAATCGGTGGAGTGGGTCGACATCACCGGCCGTGACGAGGAGCTGAAACAGCGGGGCATTGAGCCAGACGCCGCACTTCAGGAACTGCACGTGGAAGATAGCCAGGGTAATATCCACCGGGAGCTGGATGCCTATATTCTGCTGATGTCACGGGTATGGCTGTTGAAACCCCTCGCCTGGCTGATCGGGTTGCCGTTGATACGGCCGGCGCTGGCGAAGCTTTATCACAAGTGGGTTGGTGAGCGACTGGAGAGAACCGGGCGAATGCCAAAGTAATCGGACACAGGTCGACGAATGGCGACATTCAGGCTAGGGTTCAGGTAAGCCTTTCCCTGAGCTTGCGGAGCCTGCCAATGCAAATAGCCTATCGTGCCCGTGACCTGGCGGAAGCCCATATTGTCGCTGGCCTGCTGGAATCAAGGGGCATTGAGTCCCATGTTGGAGGTCATTACCTGCAGGGTGCCATGGGCGAGATTGGTGCTGCAGGGTTTACCAATGTCCATGTTGAAGATGACGATTATTCGCTGGCCCGTGCGCTGGTCGCCGAGTACGAGTCTTCTACACCGTCGGAACCCCGTTCGGATGAGGAACAGCTTGAAGATCGCGCCAATCGCTACGCGACCTGGTTTCTGTTGGTTCTGGCTTTTGTAATGGTGTTGCTGTTCGGAGCGTTGTAACTGTTGATGGAAGAATTGAGCTCATTGAATGCCCTTTGCCCGGTTTGCGAAGTTCCGGCCCTGGTGCCGTTTCAGATCATCAATAACACCCGCTATCACCGCTGCGGAAACTGCGAGGCGACCGTCATGGATGAGGCTGACTGGCTGGACGAATGCCAGGAAAAGGCGATCTATGAGCTGCACGACAACAATCCGCAGGACGAAGGCTACCGCCGTTTTCTGTCAAAACTGACTACTCCGTTGCTTGAACGACTGGAACCGGGGGCCTGTGGTCTGGACTTCGGTTGTGGTCCCGGGCCCGCGCTGGCGGTCATGCTGGGGGAGGCGGGTATGAACATGGCACTATACGATCCTTTTTTCTATCCGGAGCGTTCCGTGCTGGAACGGCAGTATGATGTTATTACCTGCACGGAAGTGGTGGAGCATCTGCATCGTCCGGCGGAGGTCTTCCGGCAGCTGGACGGGCTGCTGGCGCCCGGAGGCTGGCTGGGTGTTATGACCTGTTTTCAGACCGATGATGAGCGCTTTGCCAACTGGCATTACCGGCGGGACCCGACTCATATCGTGTTCTATCGCCGGGCCACCATGGAGTGGCTCGCCGGGGCCCATGGCTGGTCACTGGATATTCCGGCCAAGGACGTGGCGCTATTTCAGAAGGTTTAATCGGAAGCTGGGCATTCCAACACCGGGCAGGTGCCTGTGCTGTCCCGGTTGAGTACTTCCGGGATTGACCCGCCAAAACGTTCGGGGTTGATCTCGGCGGCGCAGCTGGCCGCAGTTTCAGCAGCGTTGACGCAGCCCAGGGCGGCCAGCGAGTGGGCCAGGTTATTCCAGCCGGCGGCCACACCGGGAAATTTCCGGGTCAGGCGCTGGTAGTGGCGCGTGGCCAGTTCCAGGTCGCCCTGCTCCCAGGCGATATTTCCCTGCCCCATGATGGCGGCTGGCTGGTCCGGCCACGCCTGCTCCGCGGTCCGGTAGGCAGCCGTTGCGGCCCGGGTCCGGCCAGTGGTTTCCAGATCATTGGCTGACATCAGGTAAGGGAGGGGTTCTGCGGTTGCCGGTAACTGGTCGGGAGGCAGCATAACCGCAGCCCAGTTTTCTGCGCGCTGCCATGTGGCCGTGAACACCTCCACCGTTTCCTCGTGATAATCACGGGTGTCGGTATGTAGAATAATGTTCCGTTTTTCGGCATCAAATCCCATAACCACGGCAAAGTGCCACTGCGGCCACCACCCGAATCTGAGGTTCTGCATCACCAGTACCGGGTTGCCAGCGGCCACCTCTTGCAGAAGACTTTCCAGTGAACCATCCAGTGGATAGACCAGCAGCCCATGGGCTCGGGCAGCTGCTACCAGCTCCACCTTCAGGCTGCCCTGGCGTTGCGGGAGGTAGACCAGCTCCTTCAGAACTTCCGGATTGGTGTTCAGGCCCTGGCTGTTAAGCATCATGGCCAGGGAAGCAGGACCGCATTGATAGCGCTCCTGTGCGAAAAAGGGGACGTTGTCCAGTACCACACGCTTCTCAGCGTCAGGGGGCATATCCAGAGTGTCTGGTTCGGGCCACTGAGGACGGCTGGCGCAGCCCACCAGAATCGTTGCCAGTAAAGCACTGGCAACGATTCGCAGCAGACGCGGATCGGTGGAGATAGTCACGAAGTCAGCGCGCTACCGGATACAGTTGATGAAAGGATAGATGTTGGTAGCACACAGCATGTCGGTGACGACGAAGACCAGCAGGAACAGCACGATAATGCCAACAACGTCTTCACCCACTGGCGCTTCCGCCAGTTGCTGCTCGAACGCCGACAGCTCCTGGGGGGTCAGGTTCTGGATGCGCTCTTCGACCTGCTCCTGGCTGACACCCATTTGCGCAAGCTTGTCTTTCACTTCGTCGCGCTCAAGCATCTCGAGCAGTGACTGGCGGTCAAGATCGGCACGTTGCTCCGTCAGCAGTTCGCCGGTGCCAACGACACCTGCTGTTGCAGACGATGCCCAGACGGTGCCAAAGGCCATCATGATGGCCATGAAAAATGACACGTACCGCAGATGTTTTCTGATAGTTTCCATTCGTCTCTCCTTGCTCTTGATTATGAAACACGATTCCCGTGTTCCGGCTTCGGTTTTGCGGACTGCACTTCAAGACGTCTTTCCGGCCAGTTGAGGATAGCTGACCGGGTGACCATCCGCTCTGCCAGTTCGGGAAAATCCTGTTCAATAACGTTAGCCGCAAATTCCAGTAGAAAAGCGGACTTAAGAGTAGCACGCGCTTTCTGGGTTCCAGGTTCCTTATAGGGGGCGGAAGACAGCAAAAGAAATCCGTCGTCCGGTATCCGGCCGCTCTCCATATTGGCCCTGATGATGCCGGCAGCCTGGCGTATGGGGTGTGCCAGGTCGGGGCTGTAGGGGCCAACAATCAGGGCAAGATTGGGCGCATGGAGAAAGTCGAAGCCTCTTCCCACGCAGATGACCCACTCCCGGTGTTCAATGTTCAGTTCCCGGTCGCTTTTCCTGATTTCCGCAATGTGTTGGATATTGCCACGAACCAGGGGTAACAGATCCCGCTGCACCGCTCCCGGCATATCCGGATACAGAGCTGCTATCTTCGAGTCAGTCTCGTCGGTTGCCGAGAGAGGAATGGTGGACAGATCCAGGTATTGATCATTCGGACCATGGAGAACCAGGGCGTCTTCATCGGTTTCAAATCCACAAACCAGGGGATACACCGTCTGGTGTCCTCTACCGAATAATGTCTCGACCTGTCGGCGGATGCCGAAGGCGTGGGCCATGGCGGCATCACGGTCGCAGTTGAAGCCCGCACACCCCCGTTCCGTTGCCCCCCTGGAATAGTGGTAGGTGATGATAATGAGCACCCGTCTTCCGGCACTGACTGCATTTTGCACTGTATCTGCCAGCAGGTCTCCCAGGTAGGGCCAGCCCAGGTCAAAAATGCCGCCGAGGTTACGGAAGGGCTGGATGATTCCCAGTGGTGTGCGAGTGACATGGGGCAGGTGAATGCGACCATCCATGCACTTCATGGCAATGATGAGGGTGTTGTGTTCAGCAAGGTAGCGTTGACGGGCCAGGTGGTTCTCCGGGCTGCAGAAACCTGCCGAGTGGTTTCGGCTCAGTTCCATCAGCCAGTCAATCCGCTCATTGATCGGCCGGGAATGCACGGGCGTGCTCATTACAGTTACCTCTTCAAATCTAAAAGGTAGACAGTCCTGTGGCCTCCATCAACCTGTATCGCCAGTATCTTAACCGGGATTCGTCCGTCCAGGCTTCGTATGGCAGGCTCATGACGGGTGTTTCTCCGGGGCCGTGGCTCCATTGGTCCTCGAAAAAGCCCGATGCCTTGCGGACGATTCCAGAGTCAACGTCTGATCGTACATGAACACTGGTCTCGAGGTTCAAGTTGTCCAGGTTCCTGCGGGTAAAATTGGCGGAGCCCAGCAGAAGCTGTGCAGTACCGTTCAGATCGCGCCTGACAAGAAGCTTGGTGTGGCATTGCTCGCCTTCGGTGTGGCACCAGCGCACCGCTATACCGGCGTTGTGGAGCTCCATGGCGGCCTGCCGGTTGGGAATGCCGCTTTTTTTGAGGCCGAAGGCGTCGACATTGGCATCCAGTAGAATGCGTACTTCCACGCCCCGGTTGTGGGCCTCTTTCAGCGCCTGCAAAACGGTACGATGGGACAGGTAGAAAATCGCAAGATCCAGGCGGTCGCCGGGTGCTGCGGTGGTTATGATTTCTCTGGCTGACGTGAGGATCGCTGACTCGGTAACCACCCTGATGGTGTCCGCCGATTCGGCCTCTGATTCGGGGAGGCTGGTCAGCACCTTGTCCACTGCGGTGGTATCGGCGCTCGACATCGTCAGCACGGCACGCTCAGTTCTTAGCAGGTCGGCGACAGCAGGCCCTCCGAATCGAAGGCCAATGTTGCTGTGGCGGCTGCTGCCGTCATGGGGATTGGCGGACGTTACCAGAGCCCGGAAGCCCTCACCGCTGTCGGTTACCAGGGTTTTCCGGTGGTTGGCTTTGAAATTGGGCAGTGCCAGATAGCTGCGAACTGTCACTGGTTGTGTGCCCAGCACATTGGGCAGCCAGCCGGCAGACGCGGAATTGCCCATCCACTGGCAGCAGACACGCCACAACCCCGACCAGGCAGGATTGCTGTCACGCAGACGTTGCAATCGGGTTTCCACCACCGGAATGCCCGCCTGACGAAGTTGCTTGAAATGTGGGGACACTGTGCCGCCATAGACCGTGTTGATGGGATCGGATATCACAATGATATCCATGTCTGGATGAGCGTCTTTCCTTGCAATCAGAGCATCCGTGAGCATGCGTGCCAGCGGTAGCTGGCGGCTGCCGTCGGCACGGCTATCGTTGAAGAGGAACATGTCCACCAGCACGAAGGTTTGAGCGTTGGCAATCATCTCGAAGATCTCAGCGAAGATCTCGTGGTCCAGCCGCGGCTCTTCATTGCCGAAGTGCAGGGTTCTGTCGATGAGCAGCCTGGCGTCGGTAAGTGGCTGTTCATCACCCTGGTAACTGAGTCCCTGGGGAAGGGATTTGATCGAGTGGTAAAGGCCGGTTGTAATGATTGCCAGAACAAGTAGGCCAATCAGTAACTTGAATGTCATTGTCATGCTTCCTGGCGGAGACGTCCATACAGCGAACTATACGGCAGAATGGTTGTTTTCGTCCTTTACACCATTGTCATCAAAGGCTTATTCCGCTGGAGGCGTGATACGGGTCCCACCTGCACAAACATTTACAAAAAACAGCCCCTGGTAACCTATCGCTGCCGGCGAACACTTTCTAGACTTGCAGGATCAATCATTTACGATAACGGCTCCTGTGAATTCACTGGCTTTTGTAGTTTCCCGCCTGTTCAGTCTGCGCCTGCTCATAGTTGTGCTTGCGCTCGCCTTTGTCTTTATGGGAGAGGCAATCCCGATGCTGGGCTGGCTGGACCGCATTCTGTTTGGCTCTCTCGGAAATCCTTCCGGTATTGGTGACACCGGCGCGGTGATGAATATGCCGCCAGGGGACTTCGCCCAGGCCCTGGAGACCCGGGGGCTTTCCGAACCTCTCTGGTCTGACGTTGCCACCCGTTCCGGTATCATGGGGGCTGCGCTGTTCCTGGTGCTTGCGGTTCCCCGGATGGGTGCCGGCGTGGCCCTGCCTGTTATTCTGCTGCTCGCGGGATCACTGGTGGTGCTTCAGGCTGCCTTCATGTTTTACCAGAGTGCCTGGCTGCCGCTCGGGGAAGTGGTCACCCTGCTGGTGACAGGCTACATCATCATGCTGTTCTGGCTGCAACCCCGGCGGGACATCGTGTCGCTGTCACAGAATGTACAGGCAGCCAGAACCCGTCTCGGCAAACTGTTACTACAGCAGGGCCAGCCGGACGAGGCGCTGGAAGTGCTTTCAGAATGCCCTCCGAGTGAGGACACCCTTGGCCTGCAGTACGATATCGCGATCCAGCAGGAGCGCAAACGCCAGTATGACAAGGCCTGTGCCACGTACCGTCAGATCCTCGAACAGAAACGTAAGTATCGGGATACAGACAAGCGCCTGGCGGCCCTGGAAAGCCTGAATACGGAAGGTGCCGCGGCGGTAGCGGGAGGCTTCGACAGTACTCGAACGCTGGTGCTGCCGGAGCAGAGTGTGAGCCGGCCAACCCTGGGCCGTTATGAGATTGAACGGGAGATCGGGCGTGGCGCCATGGGGGTGGTCTATCTTGGCACCGACCCGAAAATCGCCCGCACAGTGGCGATCAAGACACTCAGCTATCAGGCTTTCGATGACAGTGAGCTGCGAGACCTGAAGTCCCGGTTCTTCCGGGAAGCGGAGGCTGCCGGGCGCCTCAGTCACCCGGCCATTGTCACCGTGTATGACGTGGGAGAGGAAGCGGACCTGGCATTCATTGCCATGGACTATGCCCGAGGGCGCCCGCTCAGTGATTTCTGCAAGCCGGGTCGGCTGCTGCCGCTGGCAACGGTGCTGGACATCGTTGCCAGAGTCGCGGATGCCCTGGACTATGCTCATCGCCAGAAGATTATTCACCGCGACATAAAGCCGGGCAACATCATCTTCAACCCGGACAACGGCGAAATCAAAATCACCGATTTCGGAATAGCCAAGATCTCGGATGATTCCAGGACCCGCACCGGTAACGTTATGGGAAGCCCGCTCTATATGTCTCCCGAGCAACTTAAGGGCCAGAAGGTAACTGGCGCGTCTGATACCTACAGCCTGGGTATTACACTGTACAAACTGGTATCCGGAGAAACGCCCTATCAGGGTGATACGCTGGCGAATCTGACCTATCAGATTCTGAACAAGCGCCCGAGGAGTGTCCGGGAGTTTAATCCGGAGCTGCCTAATGGCATTGTGCGTCTTATCAACAAAGCCATACAACGGGAACCGGACAAGCGCTTCTCTAGTGCCGCGACCATGGCAGAAGCACTGCGGCGGCAGGTATCCCGTGAGGCGAAGGAGGAAGCATCGTGATGACTCCCCGAATAGCCGGCCTTACCGATGTGGGGTCCGTGCGCGCAGCTAATCAGGATGCCATTGACTGGCTGATCAGTGACGATAACCGACAGGCATTGCTGGTGGTCGCCGATGGTATGGGGGGCTATCAGGGCGGAGAAATTGCCAGTCAGATCGCGGTAGACACAGTAATGGAGTCTCTGAGAGCCTGCCTGGTGCCTGCAGCCCCTTTTCAATCGGCCGAGCCAGAGGAGGCCATACGGGTAGCCATAAACCTTGCGAATGAGCGCATACAGGAGCGACGGGCAACGGAACCGGAGCTTGCCAGAATGGGTACCACTCTGGTTATTGCCTGGGTCATCGATGGCGAAGCCCATATCGCCCACCTGGGTGACTCCCGTTGTTATCTTGTGCACGAGAACGAACTGCGGTGTCTGACCCGGGACGACACAGTGGTTCAGAATATGCTGGAAGATGGCAGTATCCAGCCGGATGACGTACCCCACGTACCATTCCGCAACGTACTCACCCGGGCTCTGGGAGCCTCTTCCGCGCATGCCAGCTACCAGCGGGTCCGTCTGGTCCCGGGCGATTACCTGCTGTTGTGTTCCGACGGCCTTACAGAAGCCCTGCCAGAGGCTGACTGGATACCCTTGATGTCAGGCCCGAAGTCGGCGGAAGAAAAGGCTCGGGCGCTGGTCAATGCAAGCCTGGACAATGAAGCACCGGACAACGTCTCTGTTGTTCTTCTGATACTTGATTAGAGAAGGAGCCCTGTGTATGGCATCACTTTCCCAACTGGTGGACAACGTTGTGGTGAATACCTTCGAGCTGGACCAGCCCGAGGTTCGTGTCGGCAGGGGCGCAGATAACGATATCCGCATCGACGAGATTTCCGTCAGCGGTCGTCACGCCATCATCGAGTCGGTACCCAATGCCTACCTGGACGGTACGGTGGATTACTACATCACCGACAGTAACAGCACCAACGGCACCTTCGTCAACGACATCCGTATCAGTGGACGTCAGCGCCTGAACAGTAATGATCTGGTACGGATTGGCTGGAATGAATTCCGGTTTGTTGATGAAGACGAGAATGCCATGGAAAAAACAGCCTATATTCTCGACTAGAGTCAGGGGTTCATGACAATCTGCGAGAAACGGTCCAGAAGGGAGGAGGCCTCCGGTGCGTTTTTCACTCCTGCCAGCAGGGAGTCGGCATCAAGCCCCTCTTTGACAAGGTCCGGTGCCTGGACCTTGAGGTAGGCCCGCATGATGTCCGATGAAAACTCTGGATGGAACTGAACACCCCAGGCACAGGGGCCAACCCGGAACGCCTGATGAGCCTCAAAGTCGTTACAGCCCAGAAGGACAGCATTTTCCGGCAGCCGGAGGGCGGACTGCCGATGGGTCAGCTGGGCCGGGAACTCGCGGGGAAGCCCCTTGAATAGTGGATCATCCTCCGCCGCATCCAGCAATGTTACCTGGTGGGTCCCGGTTTCCCGGCCCCCGGGATGAAAGCCCGCTTCGCCACCCAGGGCATGGGCCAGCAATTGATGGCCATAGCACACCCCCAGAATCGGTATTTCAGCCGCGACCGCCTCGGCCAGCCAACTGGCGGTCTGCTCGCTCCACGGTGCCCGGTCACTGACCATGGCCGGCGAACCGGTGACGACAATACCGTCCCACTCCTGTGGCCGGCCCGGAAGGTCGTCAACGGTCACGTCCACCACCTGCAGGTTGAGCTCCGGCGCAAGCCCGGCTACAAACCAGCTGTCGAAATCCCCGAATGCTTCGCGGATGGTGGGGTAAGTGGTACCGGTTTTCAGAATGACGACCCTTGGCAATTTACTGCTCCTGTACGTCGGCGATCACTGCGTTATGGTAGACGTTCTGAACGTCGTCCAGGTCGTTGAGCATGTCCATGAATTTCTCGAACAGCCCAATGTCATCGCCTTCGATGGTGGTGGTGGTCTGGGGCAGGAACTGAATCTCATCCACTTCGAATTCCAGGCCCTCAAAGGCCTCCTGCAGTGCCTGCCGGGCCTTGGCGTATTCCGTATGGGGAGCAAACACGGTAATCATGCCGTCCTCATGTTCAATGTCGGTAACATCCACATCAGCCATCATCAGCGCTTCGAGGGCTGCTTCCTCATCATCGCCCCTGAACCCGAATATGGCGCAGTGATCGAACATGTGGCTGACGCTGCCCTGGGTGCCAATTTTGCATTTGGTTTTGGTAAAAGCGAGGCGAACGTCACCAAAGGTACGGTTGGGGTTATCCGTCAGGCAATCCACGATGGCCATGCAGTTACCGGGCCCGAAACCCTCGTAGCGGGCAGGGGAGAAGTCCTCACCGGCTCCGCCCTGTGCTTTCTCGATTGCTTTCTCTATGACATGCGCGGGCACCTGATCCTTTTTGGCGCGGTCTATCAGGCCACGCAGTGACAGGTTGCTGTCCGGGTCCGGGCCACCGGACTTGGCGCAGACATAGATTTCACGGCCATATTTGCTGTAAACCTTGGTTTTGGCGGCGGCCGTTTTGGCCATGGAGTCTTTGCGGTTCTGATAGGCTCTGCCCATTTCGCTGCCTCGATATTGTTTCAAAAGTGCGGATTTTACTCGACAAGACACACCGGTGACAGCGTTATTTACCGTCAGCCTGCCCCACCCAAAGTTGTAAACCTTCGGCACTTTAGGGTCAAAGACGCTGTGTTTTCCAACTGATAGCGTGAGAGTGTCCCTTGATGCCGGGAGGCTTCCATGACACCTCGACACGCCACCAGTCTGATAGCCATGGCCGCGGGTTTTATGATGCTGCTACCGCAAGCCGCACACAGTGATGACTCCGACCAGCAACTGGGCGTGGCTCGCGAAATGGTCAGGGTTCTGGAGGCCTATGCAGTTTACAAGATGGGCCAGTATGACCTGGCATTCGAACGCTACCAGGCACTTGCCGAGGCGGGCAACCATCAGGGTATGTACAACCTGGCAAATATGTACGCCGCAGGTCTGGGGGTGGAGCAGAGTGATTCTGAAGCTTTCAGGTGGTATCTGAAAGCAGCCGAAGCCGGCAACAGGCTGAGTATGGCTGAGGTTGCAAGAGCGTATGCCGACGGCACTGGTGTCGAGGCAAACCCGATCCAGGCTCACTACTGGCAGGTCATGGCGGCCGAGGATCCCTGACAGGGCAGCGGTTGCCGGAGTGTTACCATCCGGTCATTGATGTCAGGGATTCGGAGCCTCCCATTTATTCGCGAGGTAAACGTAAGTATGCTCGGGCCAATAGCTAACTGATGCGGTTGCCAGACATACTCTGGCGATCCTTGGACCGGGAGCGGAACGATGAAACGTTCAGCAGTTGTCTTTCTGAATTTCACCCTGTTAATGGCAATGCCAGGGCTGGCTGTGGCCCAGCAATCCTTACCCCAGCAGGACCAGGTGCAAGTCCAGAATCAGATGCGTGCCCAGGGCGGCCAGCCCGTGACCGGCTCCGGGCTTATGACGCCCGAGGAGAGGGAGCAGTTGCAGGATCGCATGCGGTCGGCCGGCAGTCAGCAGGAGCGCCAGGCCATTCTGGATGAACACCGCCTGAAAATGGCAGACCGCGCCCGGGCCCAGGGGGTGAATCCGGAGAGCATTGAAGGTTTGCCGTCATCTTCCGGTGACGATCCCCGTAGCCGCCGGATTCAGGGCCAACCAAGCGCTGCACCCCAGGGTCGCGGTGCAGGCCCTGCCGGTGTCCGCTAGCGGTTACGCCGAGAGATAGTCCACCGGTCGGCGATAATTTTCCTGGCTGACCAGGTCAATGCCGCAGTCAACGCTGGATACCCAGTTAAGAAACTGTTCCACCATTGCCGGTCCTTCAAAACGTTTACCATGTTGCGGCACGATGGCGCTTACTTCCATCTGCCGTACCATGTTGGCCCACAACTCACACACCTTACGTGATGCAATGTAGCGACGGTGGAAGCCGATCATGTTGGGTATGTGCTTGTCGAAGTTTGTCACCGGCTCGTGCTCGTGCTCGCCACCCATGGAGGCTCCAAGGTCCCCCGAAAACAGGATTTTCGAGACCGGATCATAGAACTGCAGGTTGCCTACCGAATGCATGAAATGGGCCGGCAGGCACTGGATAAAGGATTCACCGAAAGGCACGTTAATGCCACCGTCCGGTACACTCACAATACGGTCGTACACGCTCCCGCTCAGCTGCCCGGTCACATAGCCGGATACCAGGTGCGGCAGGAAGCGCGCCCAGAGTCTGGAGGTGACAATTTTGGCGCGGGTGTGAACGATCCACCGGTCAATAGCACCGATGATATCCGGGTCCTGGTGGGAGGCGAACACATAGTCCATGTCGCGGATGTTCATATACCGCGAGGCAGCAACCGACAGGGGGGTATAGGTCAGATCCCCGCCCGGATCAATCAGGGCCTCATGTTTGCCATCAACTATGAGGAACTGGTTGGACTGCACGCCCTCGCCGGTTACCAGTGAATCGAACATCAGACATTTGTGGTGCCCGTTATCAAACAGAACAATGGGTTCCGCTGCCATTCTTGTCTCCCGGTAGGCTGACTATCCGGCCCGAATGGCCGGATACTGCAAAATTTCCGGGAGGGTACAAAATTGGCAAACGCGACCTTTTGCGTCAGGTCAATAAACTGACATCCATCAAGTAATGTTTTGTGGCGACACTCAGGCAAGCCTGGGAACGCGCCGAATACCTTTGCGTATGCCCTGATCCAGTGCTGAACTCACCAGTTTTCCGGTGTAGGGCACAATGTCGTCAAAAGAAATGGTGTACAGAACCCGGGTTTTGTCGTCAGCGACATCCTCAAAGCGAATTCTGCCCAGGTGGTTGCGAATGGGGCTCATGCTGGAAATGGTGTACTCGATCAGCAAGTCCGGCTCAAAGGTAATCACTGTTTCCTTGAGGCCGATGGGGCCGAGCCCGATTTTGCGGATAGATCCGACGCCGTTGGGGTCGGCCTGGTCACTGTCACGAATTCTCTTTACCGGGGCGCCCAGCAGCTTACCGAAGCGCTCGTGGTCGGCAAACAGGGCAAACACCCTGCTTCGCGGCACATCAAAGGTTTCATCAATTTCAATCTTGTAGGTTGCCATAACTGCACTCTTAAGACACTGTTCCACACAGAGTATCCGGTTAAGTGCTACAACAAAAGTCGTAGGGCACCGATGACCCCGATATGGCCCGATCTTCACCATTACCCTCCTGACACCACCAGAAATCTAACCTATCCTGACCAGATACCCAGCAGATACAGGAGCAGAACGCCCATGATCCCAAAGACCATGAAAGCTATGCTGCTCACCGGGCATGGTGGCATTGAAAAACTGGAATATACCGAAGATGTACCCACCCCCGAACCCGCTGCGGGAGAAGTTCTTGTCCGTGTAACCGCCACCGCCAAGAACAATACTGACCGCAAGGCACGGGAAGGCCTTTATCCGACCAAGGACAAGGGCGAGGTGACCTCCTTTCAGATGGGCGGCTCAGCCACGCTGACCTTCCCCAGGATTCAGGGGGCGGATGTAGTCGGCCATGTGGTTGCTGTTGGTGAAGGTGTTGATGAGGCCCGAGTGGGTCAGCGAGGCCTGCTGGATTTCAATCTGTACGCCGACGACCGCCGTGACATCAACCTCACACCGGACTATTACGGTCACGGTGCCGATGGCGGTTTCGCCGAGTATATTGCGGTGTCCTCCGACCAGTTCCACCACATCGAAAATGCTGATCTGGCTGATGCTGAACTGGCCTCTATGGGTATGTGTTCCTACCAGACCGCCCTGCACATGCTTACCTCTGCAAGGGTAAAGGCCGGAGAGCGCATACTTGTTACCGGTGCGAGTGGGGGTGTCGGTACTGCGCTCATTCAGCTTTGCCGGATAATGGGCGCTACCCCCTATGCACTGAGCCAGAAGGACAAGGCGGAGGCGCTACTCAAGCTGGGCGCCGCCGCTGTGCTGGATCGCTCGGACATGACCAACTTCACCGACAAGGTTCGCGCAGTTACCGGAGGGCGCCCCATTGATGCGGTGATGGACCTGGCCGGTGGGGATATGACCGACCAGTTTATAGATACCATGATTTTCGATATGAACAGCCGCGGCGACTACCCGCGCCTGAGCATTGCCGGTGCCAGTGCGGGCAATGTCAGTGAAATTATGTGGACCCGCATCTATCTTTACCAGGTGCAGGTTTTCGGGGTGTCCCATGGCACCCGGGAAGAGGCGGATCAATTGGTCACATGGATACGCGGTGGCCAGCTCAAGCCGGTGCTGCACGCAGCCTTCAGGCTCTCGGATTTGCACGAGGCGGAACGTTACTTCGTTAACCGCAGTAGCAACTACCTGGGCAAGATCGTGATAGTCCCTGATGCTCAGTGGGCCGAGCATGGCGCCCCTTTTGCCCTGGAGAAGCAGTAATGCATCCTGAACTTAACCTGCAACTGATGGATACCCATGCCGGCGGCGACGTGAGCCGGATTGTGACTGGCGGTATCTGCCAGCTACCCGGAAATACCGTTCGGGCACAGATGGAATACCTGCGCGATGAGGCGGACGGCCTTCGCAGGCTGCTTCTGCATGAGCCCTATGGCATCCCGGAAATGTCCGTTGATCTGCTGGTGCCACCGAGCGATCCCGAGGCAGTGGCAGGCTACATTATCATGGAGGTGATGGGATACCCGATCTACTCAGGGTCAAACACCATCTGCACAGCCACGGCAGTACTTGAGACGGGTATCGTACCCAAGCGTGAGGGCTGGCAGAGCTTTGTTCTGGAGGCACCGGCAGGCCTGGTCCATATTGATGCCCTTGTACGTGACGGTGTCGTGGAAGCCATTACATGTGGGGGGCTTCCCAGCTATATCCATACCTACCGGGCCAGCATCAACGTACCGTCGATTGGTAATGTGACCTACAGTGTTGCGTATAGTGGTGGCTTCTATGCCCTCGTGGACGCATCAAGTCTGGGGTTTTCCCTGCACCTGAATGAAGAGCGTCAGCTCGCCGAGTGCGCCTACCATATTACTGAAGCGATTCAGGCGGAACGGGGTTTCTCCCACTACACCCTGGGCGATGTGGGGCCACTGCCTTTTCTCCATTTCATGGGGCCGCTGGAGCATTTGTCGGATCACTTCTATCGCTCCCGGTCAGCCACCTATGTGCACCCTGGTGTTATCTGCCGCAGCACAACGGGTACCGGCACCTCGGCGCGGCTTGCGCTGATGAACTACGAGGGCATGATCAAACCGGGGGACCGCCTGGAAACTGTTTCCCTGCGGGAAACCGGCTTCATCGGCGAGTTCACGAGTGTGCGCCAGGAAGGGGATCACGAAGTGGTGGAAAATACCATTACCGGAAAGAGTTACGTGCTGAGCCGTGCGGATATTGTTGTTAACTGTGAAGACTCGATGGTCGACTGCGGGGGGCTGACCCATATTCTGACCAGCGCTCATCCGGATTAATCAGAAAGCACGAGTTCGCTGGCTGGATTATGCTGTCTTATCCTCTCGCACAGTTGGTATTACTCCGGACCTGGCCTGAAGCCAGCCGGGCTGATGTTCAGTTTCTTAAGGCGTGATGACAGGGTAGTGGGTTTCATGCCCAGCATGACGGCCGCCCCGTCGTCACCGAAAACCCGGCCCCGGGTAGCGGTCAGCGCTCTGATCAGATTCTTCTTCTCCAGTTCCTGAAGTTCATGCTCGGTCATTACCTGCGACCCTGAATGGCGCGGAGGGGGCGTATCTGCTGCAGGTCCTGCTGAGACATCTCTTGATGGGAGGTCAAAGTCCAGGAAACGTTCGGCAGTGATAACCTGCCTTTCGATGACATTCTCCAGTTCCCTGACATTTCCCGGCCAGTGGTATCCCTTGAGAACCTCTACATCGCACACCCGTAATGTCAGGCGAGGGCGGTTAAACCTCACGCAGGCCCGTTCCAGGAACTCCTGGGCCAGCATCGGTATATCCTCGATGCGCCGGCGCAAGGGTACTGATTCGATTGGGAATACATTGAGACGGAAATAGAGATCTTCACGAAAGCGTTTTTCCTGAACTTCTGCTTTGAGTTCACGATTGGTAGCGGCGATCACCCGAACGTTTACGGCCCGGGTGCGGTTCTCACCCACACGTTCGAATTGCTGGTCCTGCAGCACTCGTAGCAGCTTGCCCTGCAGTTCCAGGGGGATTTCGCCCACCTCGTCCAGGAACAGGGTGCCGCCATCGGCCAGCTCAAACCGGCCAACTCGATCACTGAAGGCTCCGGTAAAAGCGCCTTTGACGTGGCCAAAGAATTCACTCTCGAACAGGTCTTTGGGAATGGCAGCGCAGTTAACCCGGATCAACGGTCGGTCCCTGCGATCACTGGCCTGGTGAATCGCCCGGGCAATGAGTTCCTTGCCAGTGCCGGATTCACCGGTGATCAGCACGTTGGCATCCGTCGGGGCGACCAGACCAATACGACGGACAATTCCCTTTATGGCATCGCTCTGGCCGACAATTTCGTGGAAGTGATACTCAGCACTTAACTCTTCCTGCAGATAGGCATTCTCGATCTCAAGCCGGTGCTTGAGACTCTCCACTTCCTCCAGAGCCTGTTGCAGTTCTTTCTGGGCCTGTAACCGTGGCGATATGTCCCGGAAAACCACAACCGCACCTACGGGATGTCCGTTATCAATGATGGGTGTGCTGGTGTACTCAACGGGAAAGCCCGAGCCATCTTTGCGCCAGAACCAGTCCTCACCAACCCGACGGATGCTGCCATCGCGAAAAGCAGCGTATATGGGGCAGTCTTTGAGAGGAAACAGGGAACCGTCTTCATGGGAATGATGCATGACCCGGTGGATCACTCGGCCCATAAGTTCGTCGCAGCGCCAGCCAAGCATTCGTTCGGCAGCGGGGTTTACAAAGGTGGTGCGGCCCTCGGCGTCAACGCCGTAGATACCTTCTCCCACTGCATGGAGGATAAGCTGGTTCTCCCGTTCCATATCGTTAAACAGTTCAGCCACCCGTCGCCATTCCAGCAACCCTCCCCGATGGTAGTGGTTGACTTCGTGTCGCTCGCGCAGGGTTCTCAGTAATTTTCGGTCACGCAACAGGAACAAAACCTGGTGATCCTCGGCTTCACCGGCACGTGAAGATGATATTTCCAGTTCAATGACACGGCCATTCCGGTGTTGGAGTGTAAATTCCCGGCTCCAGGCGCTGCCACGGAAGAGGGTTTCCTCGGTGAACGCAATCAGCTGAGGGCGTTGGTCCTGGAACAGTCCGGTACAGCGGCGGCCCAACAGGGCACCCCGGCTGCAGCCCACCAGCCTGGCCATGGCAGAGTTCAGCGCCAGTATGACATCCAGTGCCGTGTCCACGAGCAGCGCAGGTTCTGGCAGGTGATCGACCCAGTGTCCACCAGGCATTTGGCTGGAAGGCATTGTTAATTCGGCACTGGTCTCTGGCATTGGTGCCTCCTGGCATCTTTGTTGATCCGGGGTTTACCGGGCATTTGGGAAAGGAGAGTCAATTGCCGTGCCAACTACGAATATTCGTGCTCAAGGGCACGAAGTTTCGTGGAGTACGAAAAATCGTAGTGGTGAGCGCTGCTTTGTCAGAAAGTAAAGTTGAATAAAAACAGATGGATAAAAAAATAGGAGGAACATGGCACGAACCCTGCGATAGCTGGTGAAGGAGGTTCGCGATTGGTGATGGTCCTGCCCGGCCCGGCACTCATCGCGCACCAGATAAGTGCGAAGAGAACCAGTTTGGGGAGAGTGCACCATGACGACCAAGAGCCTTGGAAATCCATTCGACGGGGATCAAACCCTGATTCACGGAAGGCAATGTGACTGTCAGGATTGTAAAGGTGCCGGCACCGCCAGTGCGCTGGCATCGTCAGCGATGACACCTCAGGACAAGCGCGATGCCGATGCGGGCCTGCAGGACTCCGAAGCCATGATGGACCGGGCGATTGAAAGCGCCGTTGTGCGCTCTGTCTTTGGTCACAACGACCATAGCCGCCGCAGCTTCATGAAACTGATGGGGGCAGGCACTGCCGCCGCCTTGCTTGGCAGTGTGTTCCCAATGGACAAGGCCAAGGCGGCCGTCAAGGAATCTCTGGGAAAGCTGGAGAAGACCAGACTGAACGTGGGTTTTGTACCCATCACCTGTGCCACACCGATTATCATGGCCCACCCTTTGGGATTCTATGAGCGATATGGTCTGGACGTCACCGTGACCAAAACCGCCGGCTGGGCCGTGGCTCGGGATAAATCTCTGGCAGGGGAATATGACGCCTCTCATATGCTCACCCCGATGCCCCTGGCGATGACCATGGGAGCCGGGTCCACGCCGGAACCTTTCATCATGCCCGCTGTGGAAAATATCAATGGCCAGGCAATAGTCCTGCACGTTGACCACAAGGACAAGCGTGACCCCAAACAGTGGAAAGGCTTCAAATTTGGGGTGCCGTTCGAATATTCCATGCACAACTTCCTGTTGCGCTACTATCTTGCCGAGAATGGCATAGATCCGGACACCGACGTTCAGATCCGCGTGGTTCCGCCACCCGAGATGGTCGCCAACCTGCGTGCAGGCAATCTTGACGGCTACCTGTCTCCAGATCCATTCAACCAGCGAGCGGTCTGGGAGAAAGTGGGCTTCATCCACATGCTTACCAAGGATATCTGGGAGGGGCACCCATGCTGCGCCTTTGCCTGCAGCCAGAAGTTCGCCACTGACAATCCCAACACCTACGGGGCGTTGTTGCGGGCCATCATAGATGCCACCCAATACTCGAACGTTCCGGAAAACCGTAAGGAAATTTCCGAGGCCATTGCACCGAAAAACTATCTCAACCAGCCAGTGCCGGTCATTCAGCAGGTACTGACGGGCCGCTATGCCGACGGTCTGGGTGAGGTCCAGAACGTGCCCGACCGTATCGATTTCGATCCCTTCCCCTGGCATTCCATGGGTGTGTGGATACTGACGCAGATGAAACGTTGGGGGTATATCGAAGGAGATGTGGACTACAGAGGCATTGCCGAGCAGGTATATCTGGCGGGTGAGACCGGCAGGCTGATGGAAGAGATGGGCTACACCGCTCCAAGCAAGACCTACAAAACCCACACCATCATGGGCAAGACCTTTGATCCGGCCAGCCCCGAAGCCTACGCCCGCAGTTTTGCGATTGGGAGGGTGTAGCCATGGCATCGCTGAATGTGCGCGCTGCACTGTTGTCAGTGAGCTTCCTGGTCCTGGCACTGGGTGCCTGGGAAATGTCCACCCAGCCTCCTGCGGCCCAGGAGAGCATGAGCGAATATGAAATGCTCATGGGGGGAGCGGAACAGGAGTCACGGGTACCGCCTCCTTCGGCGGTGATCAGGCTGGCCTGGGAAGAGCTGTCGAATCCTTTCTACGACGCTGGCGCTAATGACAAGGGGATTGGCATCCAGTTGGGCTATTCCGTGTATCGGGTACTGACAGGGTATCTGGCTGCCATGGCCATTGCCTTACCCGTTGGTTTCCTGATTGGCATGTCGCCACTGATGTATAAGGCATTGAACCCCTACATCCAGGTGCTTCGACCGATTTCGCCCCTGGCGTGGATGCCTCTGGCGCTGTTCATCATCCAGGACTCGGACGCTTCTGCCATCTTCGTGATCTTCATCTGTTCCATCTGGCCGATGCTGCTGAATACTGCCTTCGGCGTCGCCAATGTGCGGGAAGACTGGATCAACGTTGCCCGCACCCACGAACTGGGTCACCTGCGTACTGCGCTGACGGTCATCCTGCCTGCCGCCGCTCCGACCATTATGACTGGCATGCGGATATCCATTGGCATTGCCTGGCTGGTCATTGTGGCAGCGGAAATGCTCGTGGGCGGCACCGGTATCGGCTATTACGTCTGGAATGAGTGGAACAACCTGGACCTGGCCAGTGTGATCTTCTCAATCCTGATGATTGGCGTGGTAGGTATGCTGCTGGACCTGGCCCTGGGCAAGGCCCAGCGCCTGGTGGAATACAAAGAGTGAAGTGCCCGGCGCACCTTTTATGGCGCCGGCTTCAACCTCCGAATGGAGACGTGTCATGAGTAAATCATTCCTGGAAGTCGACGGTCTGTCGAAAGTATACCCGGATGGTCAGGGTAACGAGTTCACCGTGTTCGAGGACATCCGTTTCAGCCTGGAGAAAGGCGAATTTGTCTGCATCATAGGCCACTCCGGCTGCGGAAAATCCACGATCCTGAACGTTCTCGCAGGCCTGGATGAGGCCAGTTCAGGCAACCTGGTGATGAGCGGTAAGGAAGTAATAGGCCCCAGCCTGGACCGCGGTGTGGTGTTCCAGAACTACAGCCTGTTGCCGTGGAAGACCACGCTGAACAACATCGTTTTTGCTGTTCGCGCCCGCTGGCCCTCCTGGTCGAAAGAGAAAGTAAGAGAGCATAGTGAGCGCTACCTGAAGATGGTGGGCCTGGACCATGCACTTGACCGCAAGCCATCCCAGCTCTCTGGCGGCATGCGCCAACGGGTGAGTATCGCCCGGGCCTTTGCCACGCAACCGGAACTGTTACTTCTGGATGAACCTTTCGGAGCGCTTGATGCGCTGACCCGTGGCGTCATCCAGGACGAACTGGTCAAGATATGGGAAGAAACCCGGCAGACCGTATTCATGATCACCCACGACGTGGACGAAGCCATTCTGCTGTCCGACCGCATCTTCCTGATGTCCAACGGCCCCAACGCGCGCATTGCCGAGAGCGTGAAAGTGGACGTGCCCCATCCACGCTCCCGCGCCACCATTTTCCAGAACCCCGCCTACCACAAAACCCGCGATTACCTGGTGGATTTCCTGGTCAATCGCAGTGGCGCAGCACTGCCCGAAGACGATGGCAGTCCGAAATTCGTCGAACCGGCAAAGGGTATGGCCAAGCCCGCCCCGACACCGACTGAAGAATCTGCCGCAAAAGCGGTTAATGCCTGAAAGCAACCATTGTCACAAGAGGACATGATCATGATGAACAAAGAACTGATGACCGCAAAAATCCTGGAAGCCAAAGTGGGTAAAGGCATGACCTGGGAAGCCATTGCCGAGTCCATCGGCATGTCGCCGGTGTTCACCACATCCGTGTGTTTCGGCATGAATAGTTTTTCCGAAGACAAGGCCTTTGCCCTGTGTGAAACCCTCGGCCTCGACAAGGACGTAGCGCAGGCCCTGCAGGAGTTTCCCAAAAAATCCTGGGACGGCGGCGTGCCCCAGGACCCGCTGATCTATCGTCTTTACGAGGTGGTCGGCGTGTATGGTGACACCATGAAAGCGCTGATCCACGAAAAGTTCGGCGACGGCATCATGAGCGCCATCGATTTCACCATGGACATCGAGAAGGAGGAGAACCCGAAGGGCGACCGCGTTGTGGTCACCATGAACGGCAAGTTCCTGCCCTATAAGGCCTGGTGATTTCTTTTGGCTTGGGAATTGCCTGCTCTTGTAGCCTGCCGGTTTTGGGGCGGGCTTGCGGGGTGGCATCTGTATTTTTTTGGAAAAAGAACTCGCTTCGCTCAGACATCTTTTTCTGGCAAAAAATCCAGATACCACCCCGCGCCGAGCTGACAACGGCGGGATCGCAGGAAAAGACAACCGGTAAGGTCGATCCTTAGTTATCGGGCGTCCCGTGCACACGAAGGCCCACTCGACCTTCGTATCCCTGTACTGCACGTCGATAGGGGGGTGGGGGTATTTTTTCTGGCAAGGAAAAAGATGTCTGAGCGAAGCGAGTTCTTTTTCCAGAAGAAAAAATACCCCCACCCCCCGTATCCGCCCGCAAACCCAACAGGCTACAAAAAAGAGGGCAACTCCCAATGTCTCAGGCAGTCTGAACCTGAACTCCAGAACCCTGATCAGGGACGACTTCTGAAACCGTATGCAGTTTCTCCAGTTGGGATTGGAGCATGGTGATGGGGCGGGTGCCTTCCAGGGTCAGGGCGATGTCGAGATGGTCTCCGGCGGATTCGACCGCCATGGTGGCGATGCGGAAGCCGCGGATGCGGACGACCTGGCACAGGCGCTCCAGGGCGGCGGCTTCCCGGGACATGCGGCAGTTGAGGGTATAGCTGGGTATGGGGCTATCTGTTTGCGGGGTCATGCTACGTGCTCCTTGTTGGCAGTGCTGGCGCGTCGGGTTTCGTCGATCATGTCGCGGTTGCTGGCGCCGGGTTTGACGATGGGCCAGACGTTCTCCTCCCGGCTGATGGCCACGTGCAACAGCATCGGGCCTTTAAAGGCCAGGATGGTCTCGATACCGCGGCGGATCTGGTCGGTGCGTTCGATGTGCAACGCCGGGATATCAAAGGCGCGGGCCAAGGCCACGAAGTCCGGGTTGTCGTCCAGGTTTATCTGGCTTTCCCGGTTGTTGTAGAACAGCTCCTGTTGCTGGCGCACCATGCCCAGGCACTGGTTGTCCATGACGATGAGTTTTACCGGCAGGTTGTAGCGGCGGATGGTAGCCAGTTCCTGGGCGTTCATCATGAACGAGCCGTCGCCGGTTACGTTGATGACGGTGCTGTTGCGGTCGGCGAACTGGGCGCCGATGGCCGCAGGCAGGCCGAAGCCCATGGTGCCCAGGCCGCCACTGGTGAGATGATGGCGCGGGTGGTCGAATTCATAGTGCTGGGCGACCCACATCTGGTGCTGGCCCACATCGCAGGCGATAACGGTGTCGTCCGGGGCAATCCGGGAGAGCTGACGGATAAACGCAGGGCCGGTGATGGGGGCCAGGGGTTCTTCGTTGTCGGCAGCCTGGAAGCCCCCGGTGGTGTGCCAGTTACGGCACTGCTTCTGCCAGTCCCCGATGGCCAGTGGTCTGTCCGCCAATGCACCGGCCAGTGTCGCCAGGATATCATTCAGATCCCCACGGATGGCCACGTCAGCCGGGCGCAGTTTGTTGATCTCAGCGGCATCGGCATCGATATGAATCATCTTTGCATTGGGGGCGAAGCCTTCGAGCTTGCCGGTGGCGCGGTCGTCAAGGCGGGCGCCAATGACCAGTAACAGATCGCATTCATCCACGGCTTTGTTGGCGGCGCGGGAGCCGTGCATGCCCAGCATACCCAGGTTGTGAGGGTTATGCTTGCCGGGATTGCCGATGCCCTTGAGGGTAACCACCGCCGGCAAGGCGGAGGACTCGGCAAATATCCGGAAACTGTCTTCGGCGGTTGCCAGGCTGATCCCGCCACCGCTGTAGAGCAGTGGTTTGCGTGCGGCGCGCAGCATGGCCAGTGCCTGGTTCAGGTCCGGGCAGCTGCTTTCACGTGGCTCTGATGCGGGGAAGGGCGCATCGGCGACCTCGGCCAGCAGAAGGTCCTTCGGAATATCAATCCATACCGGCCCCGGTCGACCACTTTGGGCCAGTTCCATGGCTTCTTCCATAATGGCGGGCAGGGTGTCGGCGTCGTCAATCAGATAGCTGTGTTTGACGATCCCCAGGGTCATGCCCAGCACGTCGGTTTCCTGGAAGGCATCGGTGCCGATCAGGCCAGAGGGCACCTGGCCGGTGATTACCAGCATGGGGATGGAATCCCTGTGGGCATTGGCGACTCCGGTAACCAGGTTGGTGGCACCGGGGCCGGAGGTGGCAATGCATACGCCGAGCTTGCCGCTGGCCCGGGCATAGCCGTCGGCGGCGAGGGCACAGCCCTGTTCGTGTCGGCACAGCACATGTTCCACGCCCACATCATCCACCAGCGCGTCGTATAGCGGCATGATGCAGCCGCCCGGATAACCGAAAACCGTGCTGATGTTGTGGCGGTGGAATGCTTCAAGAATGTGCTGTGCGCCGTTCATGGTCGTTTTTCCCTTTTTCTTGCTGCAAAAAAAAGCCCCCGGGACCTTTCGGTGCCGGGGGCTTCTCGTGTCTTGTCAGGTTGTTGCTATCTCACCCGCTTGTCCACGCAAAAGCCCCCGGACGGTACCACGACCACCAGGACTAGCTTCACGAGGACGACTACTGCGTTGAGATTCATAAAATCAGGATATGCTCTGAATTTGTAAAAAATTTATGTGTAGAATCTACCCCACGAAAATAACCGGATGCAACCGTTTTCTACCGAAATCACCTGTTCAACCTGTGAGCAATCAATGACAAAAGCAAAACTGGGGTCCATCGGCCTTTCTCTGCTGGTGCTGGTGTTACTGGTTGTCTGGATGGCAACGGGGAACGTCAAGGAAGCTCGTGATGAGGCGCCGGAAGCGACACCTGACCAGGACAAGGGTATGCCGTCGGTGCAGGTGGATATACTCCGGGCCAGGCCATACGAGCCAGGGCTGATGCTTCAGGGGCAACTTGAGCCCTGGCGGGCGGTATCCATAGGGGCGCGTGCGGCTGGTACCGTGGAAGAGCTGATGGTAGAGCAGGGTGAACGGGTGGAGGAAGGGAAGGTTCTGTTACGCCTTTCCGAGGATGGGCGTGGTGCAGCCGTGGAACAATGGCAGTCCCGCATCCGCAAGCTGGAGGCAGATCTCTCGGCTGCCCAACAGCTTCGGGCCCGTGACCTTACTTCAGAATCTGAACTGCTGACCCTGCAGAGTGAACTCTCGGCTGCCAGGGCCGAACTGGCCCGGGCACGCCTGGCAGTGGATAACCTGACCCCCCGTGCACCGTTCGACGGCACGATCAATCGCCGCGATGTGGATCTGGGTGACCTGGTTCAGGTGGGCTCGCCTTTGCTGGAGCTGGTAAGGATTGACCGCCTCAAAGCAACCGGGCAGATTCCACAGCAGTCAGTGGGTAATGTGGAGGAAGGCCAGAAAGCCACGATTCACACCCTGGACGGCGAAATGCTGGAGGGGCAGGTGAGCTTTGTTGCCAGTGCGGCAGACCCGCAAACCCGCAGTTTTGCCGTTGAAGTGACGGTGGAGAACCCAGACCGCAAGCGGGTCGCCGGCGGGAGCGCCACGCTCCGGATTTCACTGCCGGAGGTCAGAGCGATGTTTATTTCACCAGCCTACCTGAGCCTTGGCGACGATGGCCGCCCCGGTATTCGCTACGTGGGCGAGAATAACCAGGTTGTGTTTACCACCGTCAAACTGCTGAATGTCACAACGGATGGCGCCTGGGTAACCGGTTTGCCAGAGGAAATCCGGCTGATCACCCGTGGCGCCGGCTTTGTATCGATCGGGCAACAGGTGCGGCCGGTAAACCGCGATTCGGATCGGGGCTGACCAGCATGCGAACCCTGATATTTGCTGCGCTTGACCGCAGTCGAACAACTTTTCTCACGCTGGTGTTTCTTATTCTGGGGGGAATTGCCGCATTTCAGGCCATTCCCAAGGAGGCCAATCCCGACGTCACCATCCCTATGATCTACGTGTCCATGACGTTGGAAGGCATCAGCCCGGAAGACGCTGAACGGCTGCTTATCCGGCCCATGGAGCAGGAGCTGCGGTCCCTTGAAGGGATCAAGGAAATGCGTGGTACCGCATCGGAAGGCCATGCCTCGGTGATGCTGGAGTTTGATGCCGGCTTCGACCCGGACATGGCGCTTCAGGACGTGCGCGAGAAGGTGGACACCGCCCGCAGCAAACTGCCGGGGGAAGCGGACGAGCCCAGAGTTAACGAAATCAATGTCGCGCTGTTCCCGGTGATGTCTGTCGGTCTGTCCGGTCCACTTTCGGAGCGTGAACTGGTCACTATTGCCCGGCGCCTGCAGGACGCCATTGAAGGGATCCCGGAAGTACTGGAAGTGGATATCGGCGGCGACCGGGAGGACCTGCTGGAAATCGTTGTCGACCCACAGGTACTGGAAAGCTACGGCATTGATTTTGATCGGTTGGCGTCGCTGGTCACCCGTAATAACCAGCTGGTGGCCGCCGGCAGCCTGGATACCGGCGCTGGCCGCATGACCATGAAAGTTCCCGGCGTGATTGAGTCCGTGGAGGACGTGATGTCCATGCCCATCAAGGTGGATGGCGACACCGTGGTGACTTTCGGTGACGTCGCCATGCTCCAGCGTACTTTCAAGGACCCCACCGGCTTCGCAAGGATCAACGGCGAGCCTGCCCTGGTGCTGGAAATTTCCAAGCGTACCGGCGCCAATATTATTGAAACTGTCGGCCAGGTCAAAGAATTGATCAGGGCCGCAGAGTCGGAGCTGCCAGAAGAGCTGGAAGTCCGCTACATCATGGATCAATCCGGTGAGGTAAGGGATATCCTCAGCGACCTGCTCAACAACGTGCTGACCGCCATTGTGCTGGTCATTATCCTGATCATTGCCGCCATGGGCCCCCGTTCCGCCCTGTTGGTAGGCCTGACCATACCCGGAGCCTTCCTCACCGGTATCCTGGTGATCTGGAGCATGGGTCTTACCCTCAATATTGTGGTTCTGTTCAGCCTGATCCTGGTGGCCGGCATGCTGGTGGATGGGGCAATTGTGGTGTCGGAACTGGCCGACAGAAATCTCTCCGAGGGACAGCCTGTGCGGTCTGCTTGGGGTGAGGCTGCCAGCCGGATGGCCTGGCCCATTATCGCCTCCACCGTGACCACGCTGGCCGTCTTCATCCCATTGTTGTTCTGGCCCGGCGTGGTGGGTGAATTCATGAAGTTCCTGCCCATGACCGTCATCATCTGTCTGATCGCTTCCCTGGCCATGGCGTTGGTGTTTCTGCCGGTTCTAGGCAGTATCAGTGGCGGCAAGCGGAAGCGCCAGGCATCACCGGACGGGCGAATGACAGGGCTGTACAGGAATCTTCTGGGGCGCTTACTGGCAATGCCGGGTTTTACCCTGCTGGGTGTCCTCGCTGTCGTGCTGGTGATCTACGCGGCGTATGGCAAATTCAATCACGGCGTTGAGTTCTTTCCCAGTGTCGAGCCTGACTCGGCCCAGGTGCAGGTGAGGGCGCGAGGCGATCTGTCAGTGGAAGAGCGGGACGTCATTGTGCGGGAAGTTGAGCAGCGCCTGCAGGGCTTGCCTGAAGTGAAGGCTCTGTATGCCCGCTCCATGGTCAGTGCCGGCAACCAGATGGCACCGGATGTGGTCGGCGTGTTGCAGTTCCAGTTTACCGACTGGTTCGAGCGCCGGCCGGCCACCAGGATTCTGGAAGACTTCCGTGAGCGCACGGCGGATATTCCCGGCATCGAACTGGAATTCCGCAAACAGGAAGGCGGTCCCGCCGGCGGTAAACCTATTGAACTGATGGTCAGCAGCCTCGACAGCAGCAAACTGGACCAGTATGTGGAGTTGATCCACGAACGTATGGGCACCATCGACGGTTTTGTGGATATCGAGGACGACCGCAGTCTGCCAGGTATCGAATGGCGGCTGAATGTGGACCGTTCAGCGGCCGCCCGCTTCGGTTCCGACGTACTGAGTGTCGGAAGCGCTGTTCGCCTGATTACCAACGGCCTGGTATTGGCCACGTATCGTCCGGAGGATGTGCGTGATGAAGTGGATATTGCCGTGCGGGTGCCCAACAACTGGCGTGAGCTGGATCAGTTCCAGCGCCAGACCATCAATACCAACCGTGGGCAGGTTCCGCTCTCCGAGTTTGTGGAACTGCAGCCTGGCGATAAAACCGGAAGCATTGTCCGGGTCGACGGCCAGCGAACAGTAACGATCAAGTCAGACGTGGAGCCTGGCCGCCAGGTAGACCAACTGCTAAGAACGTTGCAGCAGGAGATGCCGGAAACACCTGAGGGCGTGTCGATCCGTTTTGCCGGTGAAAACGAAGATCAGCAACAGGCGTCCAATTTCCTGACCTCTGCTTTCATGGTGGCCATTGCACTGATGCTGCTGATTCTGGTGACACAGTTCAATTCCCTGTACCAGACCTTGCTGATTCTCTCTGCCATTGTGTTGTCCACGGCCGGGGTGCTGCTTGGTCTGCTGCTCAACGGCCAGTCTTTTGGCATCGTGATGGTGGGCATGGGCATCATTGCGCTTGCAGGCATTGTAGTGAACAACAACATCATTCTGATCGACACTTACAACAAAATGCGTGAGAGTGGTCTGGAAGCCTTTGAGGCCGCTCTGGAAACCGGATGTTTACGCCTTCGGCCGGTACTGTTAACCGCCATTACAACCATTCTGGGATTAATGCCGATGGTGCTTGGGGTGAACGTGGATCTGATAACACCATCCCTGGGTCTTGGCGCGCCATCAACACAGTGGTGGACGCAGCTGTCCAGTGCCATTGCCGGTGGGCTGGCCTTTGCGACCATACTGACCCTGTTACTTACACCTGCGTTGCTGGTTCTGGGTGACAAATCCGGGCGTAAGCTGAGACAGCTACGCTACTTACTGGCAAAGAACCGCTCGACCAGTTGATCGAAGGGTAGGGGTTTGCTGTACAGATAGCCCTGAAGGTAGTCGCAACCTTGTTCACGCAGCCAGGTTTCGTGAGCTTTGGTTTCCACGCCTTCGGCTACGACGGAGAGGCCGAGGCCTCGCGCCAGCCCGAGAATGGACAGAATGATGGCACAATCGTCTTCGTCATCAGGGATGTTGCTGATGAAGGAGCGGTCGATCTTGATGCGTGAAAAAGGCAGGCCCTTGAGCCGCGACAGGGACGAGTAACCCGTACCAAAGTCATCAATGGACAGTTGCGCGCCGTCGGCAACCAGCTCCTCAAGAATGGCGGTGATGGCGCTGAAGTCCCCCTGAATGGCATCCTCGGTAACCTCGAAGTGCAGGGTATTGACTGGAACATTGTGCTCGGCACAGACGGTTCTTATCAGACGGGGAAGTTCGGAGACCAGTAGCTGTTCGGGAGCCAGATTTATTGACACTTCAGGCACATCGATCTGGTTGCTGCGGGCCCATTGCCAGTGCTCGCAAACGCGGCGCAATACGCACTCACCAAGGGCATACATCAACCCACCGCCCCTGGCGATGTCGAGGAACTCGATGGGCGACAGCCAGCCCCGCTCAGGATGCTGCCAGCGAACCAGTGCTTCGACAGATTCCACACTGGATCCGGCGGCATTGGCAATCGGCTGGTAAAACACCTCGAGTTTCTGCTCCGTTATCGCAGTACGCAGGTAATTTTCCATCTCAAAGCGTGAGCGGGCGCTGACCTGGATACTGGAATCGAAGAAGCACGCGCGGTCCCGGCCTTTGTGTTTGGCGTTATACATCGCCGCTTCAGCACCACGGAGTAAATCCTCCGTAGTTTTGCAGTCGCCGGGCAGGTGGCAGATGCCCACGCTGGCTCCGACCCTGATCGAGTGCCCGTTCACACGAATCGGTTTACCGATTTCGTGCCTGACTTTTGAGGCGGTATTTTCCAGCGTATCAGGCAGCGTGTGGTTGCGGATGATCAGGGCATACTCATCGCCGCCAATCCGGGCGAGAAGGTCTTTGCCGGGCACCTTGATCTGCTTGAGCCGCTGGCCGATCTCTTCAATAACGGTGTCTCCCACTTGAGCCCCGAGCCCGTCATTGATGGATTTCAGCCGGTCCACGTCCACCCATATAAGCGCCAGGCTGCCAAGCCCACGCCTTTCCAGCTTGCCCACCAGATAATTGATGCGGTCCCGCAGCGAGCTGATGTTCAACAGCCCCGTCAGGGAGTCGTAGCGGGTGGCGTATTCCAGTGCCTGTTTCGAATCCAGCCAGGCTTCATGGGTATTCATCAGGCTGATGGTGTCGGCGATCGCGATAACAAAGGATATTTCCGGGAGGGTCCACGTCCGTGGAGTGATGGACTCAAGGCAGACCACACCGCTGAGCCGGGCACCGTCAAAAACCGGGGCATCCAGCATGGAACTTATACCCTTCGGTGCGAGGTAATCCGCTGTAAAGGCACGGGTCCGTGGATCTTCATGGGCGTTAGGAACAGACAGCACCCGCTCGCTTTCCAGTGCAGAGAAATAATCAGGGTTGCTCGATTGATACAGGCTGGTTGTTTTCCCGGTGCCCCCATCGGGCGTGTGCAGCCATTCTGATTCGATACGGTCACGTTGCTCCGGAAACTTCCAGACGCTGACCCGTTCAACGTTGAGCAGTCTGGCACAGAGCGCTGTCAGTGCGGCGAGTTTCTGGTTGCGCTCCCTGTTGATGAAGGCCGGGCTGTGGCTAAGCTCCATCAGTGCCTTGTGAAAGTTCACAAAGGTGTCCGTATCCTGCATAAACTCTGGCTTTCAGTGATGAATGGAAGCGAGCGGTTGGCCAGAGTCGTTCCTGGCTCCTTAATTATATACTGGCACCGGCCTGCCGCTCTGTCCAACGCTCAGGGTGAGGCGTTGCGGGAAAATGTCAATCTGTGAAGATTTGTTGTCCGATTGAAGCATTTTTTTGTATTTACGGCGAAGTTCCTGTTTCTGGGTCATACTCCGACGGACTTTGATCGAAATAGACATCTTCCACTGCGGGGCCACTTTTGAATAGAACTCTGGTGCAGTTGTTGCTGGTTCTTGTTGCAGGCTTGCCCATGCTGGCCCTGGCCCAGCCGGCGACCTGGGATGATCATTCCAGGCGCATGGAGCTATCCCCGTTCGTGGAATACTGGCCGGAGTCCTCCGGCCCTGCCTCCCTTGATTCGGTGCGGGAGCTTCCTGACAGCCAGTGGCAACGCAATGGTAAGGACAGTGTAAGTCTTGGGTATGGCGATGATGTGTACTGGTTCCGGGTCCAGATCGAGAACCAGGGTCAGGCCACCGATCCCCTGTTACTGGAAATCGGCTACCCGGTGCTGGACCACATCGAAGTCTATCTGATTGATGATGGCAAAATGACTGAGCGGCACTTTCTGGGAGACAAGAAACCGTTCTACGATCGTCTGATCTATCATCGTAATTTTCTTGTGCCGCTCTCACTGCCGACTGACGGGAACGTTTCCGTTTACCTCCGAATCGACACCACCAGCTCCATGCAGGTTCCGCTGACACTCTGGGATCAGGACGCCTATTACGTGGCGGAGCAGTCCCGCAGCATGTTTGAAGGTATCTACTTTGGCATTGTACTGGTGATGATTCTTTACAACCTGTTTGTCTACATGGCAGTGGGAGAGCGCAGCTTTCTCTATTACGTTGGTTATATATCGGCCATGCCCCTGTTCCTGGCTAGCCTGCATGGTGTCAGCTTCCAGTATCTGTGGCCCGAAGCCACCCGCTGGAACGACCAGGCGATTATTGTATTTCTCAATCTTGTCGTCTTTTTCGGGGGGGCTTTCAGCATTCGATTTATCAATGTGACCCGCCGGAATCACCCGATACTGAATCGACTGACGGCGTCACTGATGATTGTTGCCGGGCTGATGGCGGCAGCCGGGATACTGGTTCCGTATCGGCTGATGATCCTGCCTACCATTCTGGTGGCCTTCCTCGGGTGCACCACCATGCTGGTACTGAGCATTGTGCGCTGGATCAAGAAGGATCCCGCTGCCCGTTATTATGCGCTTGCCTGGGTGTTCATGCTGTTTGGCGGAATCGTTCTGGCCCTCAGCAAATTCACCATGTTGCCCCGAAACCTGCTAACGGAAAACGCGACCCAGGTAGGTTCCGCCATTGGCGTCATCCTATTGTCGCTGGCCCTGGCAGACCGGCTCAACAAGGAGAAAAAGTGTGCTTTTGAGGCTCAGCAGCGGTTGCTTCAGGAAGAGCGCAAAGCGCGAATGGCGCAGGAGGAATCCCTTCGTGTCCAGCAGGAAGCCAACACGCTGCTCGAGCAGAGAGTACACGAGCGTACCCGGGATCTTGAGTCCCTCAACGAACAGTTGCGGGAGCTCAGCTCCACGGATGCGTTGACCGGCCTCAAGAATCGGGGCCATTTTGATCGGGTGTTCAGCTCTGCAGTGGTAAAGGCGTACCGGTTTGGTCAACCGCTCTCGCTGTTGTTGCTGGATATCGACCACTTTAAAACGTTCAATGACACTTATGGCCACCTGGTGGGTGACGATTGCCTTCAGATGGTTGCCGACTGTATCCACCGATACGTTACCCGGCCCGAGGATCTGGCCGCCAGATACGGCGGCGAGGAGTTTGTGGTTCTGTTACCGGATACGCCTGAGGAGGGGGCCTTGAGGGTTGCTGAAAAAATCCGTCAGGAGATTGAGAAAACCGGGTTCCGGATATCGGACGAAGTACTGCATCTGACCGTGAGCATCGGTGTGTGCTCGAACTGCCCCAACGAAGCCGACGCCACCAAGACCATCTTCTGCTGGGCAGACGGAGCGCTCTACGAAGCCAAGGAGCGAGGACGGAACCAGGTGGTTGCCAGTAAGCTTCCGCCAGTTCAGGAGGTGGCTCCAGCAGGCACCTGAATGTGTTCTCCGTCGATTTTTGGCCAGTCCATGGCGTCCTCCAGGGCAAAGGCCAACTCCAGCAGCGTCCGTTCGCCACCGTGGCGCCCCATTAACTGGACGGAAACGGGCAGGTTGTGGTGATTCAGGTTGGCTGGCAATGCGATGGCAGGAGCGCCAGTGGCGTTTGCCAGCGGAGTAAAACTCACGTAGCGGGTAAGGCGGTCGAACAAGCTGTCGAAATCCACTGTTGGGCTCAGATAGCCGATTTCCGGCGTTGTGTGTCCAAGCACCGGCGTAAGCACTGCATCATAACCTGCCATGGCCCGGGCATAATCATGATGGGACCGGTGCAGTCGCCACAGGGTAGCCGGCAGCCTGTAGAACTGCTTTCTGAATGCTTTGTCCAGCCCCAGCGTCAAACCATCCACCCGTGACTTGTCGAAGCTCGGATGAATCAGCCGCCTTCCATTGGAGCGAACCCCGAACGCGAGCATTCCCCAGTAGAGTGCAAAGTCCTCCGGAAAGGATGACGCAACGGGGACGTCCACCGGCTCTACTGTGTGTCCCAGCTTTTCCAGGGCCCGTGCCGTGGATTCAACCGCCTCCCGGGTGGCTGTGTCTGTTGGGTGGCCGTTAATGGAATCCATGACCAGGCCAATCTTCAGCGAGCGTGCGGACGGCCCTTCCACCTTACCGATAGGCGGTAGTTTCGGGTTCCGGAAATAATGCTCTGCTGCGGAATAGAAGTTCGCTGTGTCCCTGACGCTGCGGGTGACCACGCCATCGCTGACGATATTGATGGGCAGTGATTTTGCCGCGTCGTTGTCGATCAGTCGACCACGGGTCGGCTTCAGGCCCACCAATCCGCAACAGGCAGCAGGAATGCGGATGGAGCCGCCACCATCGTTGGCGTGGGCAATGGGAACAACGCCGGCGGCTACCATGACTGCGGATCCCCCTGATGATGCGCCAGCCGAGAATTGCAGGTTCCAGGGGTTGCGGGTCGGGGTATCGTGGGCCGGTTCCGTGGTCGCGTTAAAACCGAACTCTGGCAGCGTGCTTTTGCCGAAACAGACAAGGCCCTGAGCCAGCAACTGACGGGCAAACGGGCTGGTTCCAGTCGCCTGATCGGGCCGAATAGCCGCAGTGCCGTGTGTGGTGGGAAATCCTTTTATGTCAGTGTTGTCTTTGATTACTGTAGGGACACCGGCAAAGGTGCCGGTACCTGTCTTCACAGACGCGGCTTCCTTCACGATGGGTTTGCTACGTTCGTCAGGGATGGGGGTGACCAGGCCATGGATAAAGGGCTCGGCCAGCCTGGCCCTCGACAGCGTAGCTTCCAGGGCTTCGTCCGGAGAGATATGGCCATCGCGAATCAGTGCGGCCAGTGCGGTGGCGTCGTATTGCCCGAGCAGATCGTCACTGAAGGTGTGCAGGGTCTGTGGATGTTGTTGTCCAGTCAAGGCAGTTACTCCGTGTCAGTTCCGGGACTGTGTTCACTGTATAGAAAGTTTAAACGTGACGATATGTCATATCAGGAAATTGCTTGGGCGCGCACAAAAGGAAAAAATCGGTTTTCAGCATCCTTGACAGGCTATAAGCTTGGTTCTGGGTACAATCATCGCAGTAAGTGAAATTAATGCTAGCTCTGAATACTTTTGACACGTTCGCCGAGCCACTTGTCCGTTATTTCCTCGGTATTTTCTTCCTGATGATCGGCCTGCAGTTCACCTGCCGGAGCCTTGGCCTTTCAGCAAGAATGGGTTTCTCGTTTATCAACTACGGTAAGAAAGCGTCCGCAGGCTGGTGGCACCGGCATATTTTCAATGTCTTCCGTACCCTGATTCTTGCGGTAGTTGTGCTGCGTATCTTTGTGGATATAGACCCGTGGCTGGGGGTGTTCAGCTCGCTGTATCATGGGCCGGTACTGATAACGGGGATGGTACTTCTGTTGCTGTCTTTCAGCCTGGTCAATTACCTGCAGGCCTACATGCATGAGGACTGGCGCTCTGGCGTCGATCCCGGACAGGATCGCCATCTGATCACCGGCGGCCCCTACAGTCGCAGCCGTAACCCGGTGTTCATGACGGTCATGTTGGGTCAGCTGGGGTTTTTCCTGGCTCTGCCCTCAGTATTTTCCCTGGTATGCCTGATTGCTGGTGTGACAGTGTTGATGCGACAGGCGAGGATAGAGGAAAAGGCACTCTCCCACGTGTTTGGTGATGCCTACGAGGCCTATCGCAGGCGGGTGTCGCGCTGGCTCTGAACCGGTTTTATTCCGCGGAGGATTGTTTACGGGCTTCCTTGACCACATCGTAGGCATGGCTGATCTCTCGGGTGCGTTCTTCCGCCATCTCCCGCATGCTCTCGGGCATGCCGCGCCCGGCCAGCTTGTCAGGATGGTTTTCACTCATCAGCTTGCGATAGGCCTTCTTGATCTCCGCATCACTTGCCGAGGGAGACACCCCCAGCGCCTTGTAGGCATCCTCAATCTGGCTGGCGGATGAGGCCTGGCCTGCACCACCGGTCTGGCCGGCGTGAGCCCCCCGCAGCATGGCTTCCAGCTGGTCCACCTGAGCTTCGGGCAGCCCCAGGCCGCGGGCAATACGCACCAGCATTTCATGTTCGGCGGGGTGCACCACCCCATCAGCGGCAACCGCGGATACCTGTACCTGAAGGAACATCTGTAGCAACGCAGGCTGGCGCCCGCTCACCCGCAGGAAGTGCTGCAGTTCCGCGTCCAGATCAAAATCGTTGGCTTTGCCACGGTTGAAGGCGGCCTTGGCGCGTTCCCGGCTTTCACCGGAAAGGCGGAAGCGGTCGAACAGGCCTTCGGCTACCTTTATTTCGTCCCGGGTAACCACGCCATCGGCTTTGCACAGGGCGCCCATCACCGCAAACACGGATTCCAGAAAATCCGTCTGTACGTTACGCAATTTCTGCCACAGGCGGCTCTTGATGTAACGGGTTAAAAGTACCCCCGCGACTGCACCGATCAATAACCCGGGAAAGCGGCCAAACAGGTAGCCGATTAAACCGCCGATAAACAGGCCGAACATGACAGAGTCCTTCTCAAGTGTGTAAAACTGCGCAAAGTATACGGGTTTCAGGAGAGAATTCGCAGACTAGCCGTAGCAATGGATGAATTTTCATTTCAGTAAGTAGGGTGAAAACATCATGACCATGGATCTTTTTGATCAATCGCCACCGGAACCCCGGGCCGAACCCATCTGTGAGGGGGCCATTGTGCTGCGTGGACTTGCCCGTGAAAGTGGTGCGGAACTGTTGGCGCAGATTGAACGGGTAGCCGGACAGGCACCTTTCCGACAGATGCAGACGCCGGGCGGCCATACCATGTCCGTAGCCATGACCTGTTGCGGTGACTGGGGCTGGGTAACGGATGCGAAGGGGTATCGCTATCAACAGCAGGACCCGGTTTCGGGAGCCCCCTGGTCAAACATGCCGGCACTGTTTCGCATCCTGGCAGCCGACGCTGCCCTGAAGGCCGGTTATGCCGAGTTTGAACCGGACTCCTGTCTGATAAACCGTTATTTGCCTGGCGCCAGAATGGGGCTGCACCAGGACCGGAACGAAAAGGATTTTGACCAGCCTATTGTGTCGGTGTCCCTGGGCACGCCTGTGACCTTTCAGTTCGGCGGCATGCGGCGTAGCGACCGGCCAGGGCGAGTGCCGCTGGAGCACGGAGACGTGGTGGTCTGGGGAGGCCCGGCTCGATTACGGTATCACGGCGTGTTAACGCTCAAAGCCGCGGACCATCCGTTAACCGGCGCATGCCGTTACAACCTGACCTTCAGACGAGCGCGCTAACTGGCGTTATTGCAGCCAGGCAACTGCCAGCCCCGCGACCAGGGACAGCATCATGGGGCCAGCAACCCTCATGCCCAGCTCTTTCCGACCGATGGCGCCAGCAATGCCTGATTTCACCAGGTTATTGGTAGCCGCTGCAATAACAATCCCGATGACAGCCGTCTGCAGAGCCAGGGAGTCCTGGGACATTCGCGTAAGGGACAGGGTGATGGCGTCTACGTCCGCAACGCCGGATGTCGCGGCCAGCATGTAGATCCCAAGGTCACCCAGCCACTCCTGCAGGAATTCGCCCAGCAGCAGGATGGCCACCAGTAACACGCCGAAGACCAGAGCTGACTTCAGGTCCAGCGGGTTCTGGGTCAGTTCCGGGCGGCTCACTTCCAGACGACCCCGGTTGCGCTGCCAGATAATGAGTGCTGGCAAGTACAGAAGAAGCGTCATTACCGCCACTGGCCACACCAGCCTCGGTAACAGCGCAGGGTTGATCAGGGCACAGTAAATCAGGATGCGGGGAAACATGGTGCCGCAGGCGATGAGAATGCCGCTGGCAAACTGTGGACTGACGTCTGGCGAGAGATTGGATTGCCGGGCGTAGTGGAGAGTCAGGGCCGTTGATGAACTCAGCCCTGCGAACAGGCTGGTAAACAGAATACCCTTGCTGGTGCCAGCCAGACGGATGGCAAAGTAGCCGACGAAGGACACCGAGGCAATCAGCACCACCATCCACCAGATTTCCCGGGGATTGAGAACGCCACCGGGGCCCAGGTCTTCATTGGGTAGTAGTGGCAGCATTACCACCGAAATAACCAACAGTTTCAGCGCTGCGTCCAGCTCATGGGCCTGTAGTTTTTCGACCAGCCCGTGAATTTCCTTCTTGTTATCCAGAATCAGTGCGGTAACCACGGCGCCGCCGGTAGCGATGGCCGGGTCCACAGCCACTGCAATTGCGCCATAACAGAAAGTGAGCACCATGCCGATGGTGCCGGTGATGCTGAAATTGCGGATGTGGGACAGACGTTCACTGAAAGCCACGAGGGCAATGGCCACTACGCTGATGAGTAGTACCGGAAATGCCCATTCGGTGACTTCCTTTGCCAGTAGTGCGGCGACACCTCCAAGCAGACCAATCAGGGCGAAGGTGCGAATGCCGGCAATTCGCTCACCGGACGCCTGCTCCCGGGCATCCCAGCCACGCTCCAGACCGATGATGCCCCCAAGCAGGAGGGCAATGGCCAGGTTCAGGGTGGTCTGGTTGTTAACAATAAACTGGCTCGTCACTTCATCCATGGAGTATTCCGTTGTTGGGTGTGAAGGCCTCTTCAAGGGTGGTGGTGAGGCGCTGGAGTAATGCTCCGCTGTGGCGCCAGAAGTGCCAGTAAAGTGGCACTGCCAGCTCATGACCCGGAGCCAGATTGACGAGGCTGCCTTCGTCCAGCCATTTTCGGGCCTGAATAGCCGGAATCATACCGTAGCCCATGCCGGCCATGGCAAGTTGAACGAACCCTTCGGACGAGGGGCACAGGTGATAGGGAAAACGCCCGTGATAGCCGCAACCGGCCATGAAACGATGCTGTAGCTGGTCATTGGGGCCAAACACAATGGCTGGTGAGGAGGCAAAGGCGTCCGGGGTAATGCCGTTGGGGAAGAAGCGGTGAATGTATTGCGGTGTAGCAAGCGGCATATAGACCATGTCACCAAGAGCCACGCATCGTCCTCCGGCCACAGGCTGACTGCTGCTGCAAAGGCAGGCCGCCACGTCACCGTCACGCATGCGTTTCAGGCCGACATCCTGGTCTTCAACCACCAGATCCAGCAGCACGCCTTCGCGGCTGCAGAAGTCGCCGACGACGGAGGCCCACCAGGTGGCCAGACTGTCAGCGTTGATGGCAACCCGCAGTCGCGTTGTGTCCTCGGCGAGGGCGGGAATAGTTTTGCGGAGATCCCGTTCCAGCAGTTGCACCTGCTGGAAGTGGTTGAGCAGTTTGTTACCGGCTGGTGTTGCCCGCAGCTCCGGATGCCTGACCAGTACCGGCTGGCCTAGGCGCACTTCCAGCGACTTGATGCGTTGCGATACGGCGGACTGGGTCAGCCCGAGTATCTCGCCGGCACGCTCGAATCCGCCATTTTCGATAACCGCAGCCAGTGCTTGAAGCAGTTTGTAGTCCAGCATAAGAAAAATTCATGGGATATAAGGTTTATGATTTTTAAGTATAGCTATCCCCAAGTAAGCTTCCAGCAGATCGGGAGGTAAGAATGCTGACAAGTTACCTGACAGGGTTAATCGTTTGTGGCGGGATTATCATCGCCATCGGTGCACAGAACGCCTATATCCTGGGCCAGGCGATACGCCGTGAGCACCACTGGTATAGCGCGGGCATCTGCATGACAGCAGACATTCTGCTGTTCACCGCCGGTATGTTCGGCGTCAACGCAGCGCTGATGGCCGTACCGGAAGCGCTGGATGTTCTGCGCTGGCTGGGGGTGGTGTTCCTGGGCTGGCTGGCACTGGCCGCGTTCTACAAGGTGGCCACCGGGAGGAAAGGGCTGGGTGCGGATGCATCGGCGGCTACCAGCCTTCGGGTGGTGGTGCTGACCACCCTGGCGGTCACCTTGCTGAATCCGCAGGTCTATCTGGACACCTTGCTTTTGATTCCTGCCATCGGCGCCCAGCAGGAAAGCCCTGCAGTATTTGTGGCCGGAGCCAGCAGTGCCTCGATATTGTGGTTCGGCCTGCTGGCCTTCGGCGGTGCTGCGCTGTCGCCCTGGCTGGCCAGCCCCATGGCATGGCGGTTCATTGACGGGGCTATCGGTTCGATGATGGCGGTGATCGCCTTTCACCTTGCCAGTAACGGGTTGTCTGGACCTGCCATTTAAAAACTGCTGGTTAACGGGCACACTCAATGCAGTAGAGCACGGTGGGGTCGATTTCCAGGCGTTTGGTGTTGATGGGTTCGCCGCATTCCATGCAGTCACCGAAGTCATTGTTGTCGATCCGGGTCAGAGTAGCCTCAATCTGTCGCAGCTTCAGTTCGGCCCGCTCCTTGCCTGCTTTGGCCAGCGCCTGGCCTTGCAGTGCGTCCATCCGCGACAATCGCCCGACGCTCTGCTGGTCCAGGTGCACCGTGCCACTGCCTTCTTCACGCACCCCACTCGTTGAGTGCAGGTCGTCGCGCCAGTCCAGCAGCAGTTTGCGGAATTTTTCCAGCTCGCTTTTTTTCATGATGATCAGATCCCACCAGTGTTTGGGTCGCAATTTCTATCTAGGACGCTAAGACATTTCCGGGATGCCGGTTACTTTCCCGGGCTCGTTCTGGTAAGCTTCGCCGCCTTAATTTCACGGCCTATGAACTGACTTTAATGAACGTCTCCGAGACATTCCCGACGATCACTCCACCCTAGCGCTCCGCACACCCTCCAGGTTAATTCCTTGAGCTGATAGCCTGTATTCGCTTACGGCGGGTACCACGGTTCTATTGTCTCTGAGTTTTCGTCTCAAGTCGTTCGGTTCCCCATGCCCAAAACAGTGATTTCAGGTTTTACCCACAATTTCCTCGGCAACGCGCCGGTCTGGTACAAGCAGGTTATTGTCCTGTTTCTGGTCGTCAATCCCCTGATTGTCTGGCTGCTTGGTCCTGCAACGGCAGGCTGGTTTCTGGTGGGAGAGTTCATCTTCACCCTGGCCATGGCGCTGAAATGCTACCCACTGCTACCCGGTGGCCTGCTGGCGGTGGAGGCGTTGCTGATCGGGCTGGCGACGCCGGACGCGGTGTACCACGAGGTGCTGGTCAACCTGCCGGTCATTCTGTTGCTGATGTTCATGGTCGCTGGCATCTACTTCATGAAAGAGCTGCTGTTGGTGACCTTCACCCAGATACTGGTGGGCGTGCGCTCCAAATCGGCACTTTCCCTGCTGTTCTGCGCGGCGGCCGCGTTACTCTCCGCATTTCTGGATGCGCTGACGGTCACCGCCGTTATCATCAGTGTGGCGGTGGGTTTCTATTCCGTCTATCACAAAGTCGCTTCGGGCAAGGGTTACCATCACGGCAACCATAACGCCCAGAGCGACGAGCATGTGGTGGAACTGCATCGCGAAGACCTGGAAGAATTCCGCGCCTTTCTTCGCAGCCTGTTGATGCATGGCGCTATCGGCACCGCTCTGGGCGGCGTTGCGACCATGGTTGGCGAGCCCCAGAATCTGCTGATCGCGAAAGTGGTGGGCTGGAACTTTGCCGAGTTTTTCCAGCGTATGGCGCCCATCAGCTTGCCGGTTCTGGTTGCTGGCCTGTTTACCTGCTGGTGCCTGGAGAAACTGCGCTGGTTTGGCTATGGTGCGCGACTGCCAAAGCCGGTTCGCCAGGTGCTGGAAGACTTTGCGGACAACGAACGCAAGAAGCGCACGAAGGCAGATCAGGCGGCCCTGTGGGTTCAGGCCGTGGCTGCTGTTGTGCTGGTGATCGGGCTGGCGTTCCATATTGCGGAAGTGGGGCTGATCGGGCTGCTGGTAATTATCCTCATCACCTCATTTACCGGTGTCACGGACGAGCACCAGATAGGCAAGGCGTTCCAGGAATCCCTGCCGTTCACTTCGCTGCTGGTGGTGTTCTTTGCCGTGGTGGCGGTGATTCATGAGCAGCATCTGTTCAAGCCGATCATCGACTTCGTGCTGGCGCAGCCAGAAGTGCATCAGCCTGCGCTGTTCTTCGTGGCAAACGGCTTGCTGTCGATGATCAGCGACAACGTCTTTGTTGCCACGGTTTACATCAGTGAAATCAAACAGGCGCTGGATGCGGGCGCTATTTCCCGGGAGCATTTCCAGGATCTGGCTGTTGCCATCAACACCGGCACCAACCTGCCTAGCGTAGCAACGCCCAATGGTCAGGCCGCATTCCTGTTCCTGCTGACATCCGCCATTGCACCCCTGGTGCGGCTGTCCTACGGCCGAATGGTGATCATGGCCTTTCCCTACACCGTCGTTCTCGGATCGGTTGGTCTGCTGGCGGTCATCAACTTTCTGTAAGTTCTCCCCCTGAACGAATTGACTGGACATCAACTATGGTAAACAAGCTCAAAGCTGACTGGCTCTCCAACATACGGGGTGATCTGCTCGCTGGTATTGTGGTGGCGCTGGCCCTGATTCCCGAAGCCATTGCCTTCTCCATTATCGCCGGTGTGGATCCAAAAGTAGGGCTCTACGCCTCGTTCTGTATTGCGGTGGTTATTGCCTTTGTGGGCGGGCGCCCGGGTATGATTTCGGCGGCCACAGGCGCCATGGCATTGCTGATGGTCACCCTGGTCAAGGAACATGGCCTGGAATACCTGTTGGCGGCTACGCTGCTCACCGGTCTGCTGCAGATTGGCGCCGGCTACCTCAAACTGGGCGGCCTGATGCGGTTTGTATCGCGCTCGGTGGTCACCGGGTTCGTGAACGCCCTGGCCATCCTTATCTTCATGGCCCAGTTGCCGGAGCTGACCAATGTCACCTGGCATGTGTACGCCATGACTGCCACAGGGCTCGGCATTATCTACCTGTTCCCGCTGATTCCGGTGGTTGGCCGTATCCTGCCATCACCGCTGATCTGCATTGTTGCGCTGACCGCTTTTGCGATGATCTATAACATTGATATCCGCACCGTGGGCGACATGGGGCAGTTGCCGGACACCCTGCCGATTTTCCTGTGGCCGGACGTACCGCTGAACCTGGAGACCCTGATGATTATTCTGCCGTATTCGGTGGGGCTGACGGTCGTTGGCCTGCTGGAATCGATGATGACCGCCACCATTGTGGATGATCTGACTGATACCACCAGCGACCGCAACCGCGAGTGCAAAGGCCAGGGCATTGCCAATATCGGTTCTGGCCTGCTGGGGGGCATGGCGGGCTGCGCCATGATTGGTCAGTCCATCATCAACATCAAATCCGGGGGCCGTACCCGTCTCTCAACCCTTTCTGCGGGTGTTTTCCTGCTGGTTATGGTGCTGGTGCTGGACCAGTGGCTGGTCCAGATTCCCATGGCAGCTCTGGTGGCGGTGATGATCATGGTATCTATTGGTACCTTCAGTTGGGGCTCTATCAAGAATCTGAAGGAGCACCCGCTGTCCACCAACATTGTTATGGTGGTGACGGTTATCGTGGTGGTAGCAACGCACAACCTGGCGTTCGGTGTGCTGGCAGGTGTTCTGCTGGCGGCGTTGTTCTTCGCCAACAAGGTGGGCCATTACATGCTGGTGACCTCCGAGTTCGACGATAAGACCGATACCCGCACTTACAATGTCGTGGGGCAGGTGTTCTTCAGTTCCTCAGAAAAATTCACGGAATCCTTTGATTTCAAGGAAGCAGTCGATAATGTGGTGATTGATCTGACCCGCGCGCATTTCTGGGATATTACCGCGGTCGGTGCTCTGGACAAGGCTGTCATCAAGTTTCGACGCGAAGGCGCCGAGGTGGAGATCATCGGGTTGAACGAAGCCAGTGCCACCATCGTCGACCGTTTCGGGGTGCACGACAAACCTGATGCCGTTGACCAGCTGATGGGGCACTGATATGACACAAGCCAAGGAATTCAACAACGATCCCGGTCAGAATAACAACCATAACGATCACCAAGGCGAGGTTGAGATGCTACGAGTAGTTGCCTGTATCGACGGCTCCAGGGCCGCACCGGCTGTGTGTGATTACGCCGCCTGGGCCAGCAAGCACATGGAAACCCCCATGACACTGCTGCACGTGCTGGACGAAGAACGCTATCCCACAGAGCCGGATCTGGCAGGCAGCATTGGCCTTGGAAGCCGGGAACAATTGATGGACGAACTGGCCGAGCTGGATCGCAAGCGATCGAAGCTGGCGCTGGAGCACGGCCATCACATGCTGGATGAAGCCGAAGATCGAGTGAAGACGCTGGGTATCGATGATGTCATCAAGCGTCAGCGCCATGGCGACCTCACCGAGTCTTTGCTCGCCCTGGAGGACCAGACCCGCCTGCTGGTCATGGGGCTTCACGGAGAGAGCAGCTCGGACCGGGACGTACACGTGGGCAGCCAGCTGGAAACCGTGATTCGTAGTGTTCACCGGCCGATACTCCTGGTACCGGACGAATACCAGCAGCCGAAAAGTGCCATGCTGGCGTTTGATGGTAGTGCCACTGCCTTCAAGGGTGTGGAATTGCTGGCCGGAAGCCCGGTGCTGAAAGGCATGCCGATTCACCTGGTGATGATCGGGGCCGATACCAACGATCGCTGGGAACAGCTCAGGAAGGCTGAAAAGATGCTGGGAAACATTGGTGCTGAAGTGACTCTTGCCATTCGCGCCGGCGATGTAGAGCCAGCTCTCCATGCCTACCAGGAGGAACATGATATCGACATCCTGGTGATGGGGGCCTATGGCCATTCCCGGATCCGCCAGTTCCTGGTGGGTAGCACTACAACCACGATGCTCAAGACAGCCGAGAAACCCCTGGTGATACTGCGTTAATGTCATCCCGCCAGAGTTCCAGGGCCGCGCTGGTGGCGACACGTGTTTGGCTTCTGGTGATGATGGTATTGCTGGCGGGTTGTGCGGGCGATATGCAACCGGTGACACACGCTGGAGTGGAGGAAGGCGTGCATAACGATGACAGCTTTCTTTCCAGCCAGTCCAGACAGAGGCTGGCCGGCACAGGCGGCCAATCCGGATTTTACATGCTGGACTCGGGGCGTGAAGCTTTTCTCTCCCGTGCGGCCCTGATCGAGGCCGCAGAGCATAGCATCGACGCACAGTATTACATCTGGAACAGTGACGCTTCCGGGGAATATCTTGCCGGCAGGCTGCTGCTGGCTGCCGACCGGGGTATTCAGGTGCGGCTGCTGCTGGATGATTTCAACGCCGAGGATATCGGCAAGCTGTTTGCTGTGCTGGGCACCCACCCGAACATCCAGGTCCGTATTTTCAATCCCGCAAGAAGCCGCGATGGATGGGGCCGGTGGGTATCGTTCCTGATGGATTTCGACCGTATCAACCGGCGCATGCACAACAAGACCTTTGTGGTGGACGGAGCCGCGGGTATTGTTGGCGGGCGTAACATTGGCGATGAGTATTTCGGTTTTGATGAGGCGCGTTACTTCCGGGACCGTGACGTGCTCTCGTTGGGGCCGGTTGTGGACGGAATGACGGATAACTTCGAGGCATACTGGAACAGTCGCTGGGCCTATCCGGTGTCGGTGCTTTATCCGGATACTTCGGCTGGCGGGGACGTGACTGCAGCGCTCCACCAGCTTCGCCGTCAGGCCGGAACGCAGTCTGGTCTGCCGGTATCCGCCCCCGCTGACAGCTCCCAGGGAAGGTCAGAGCTGACAGAATTATTGAGCCAGTTGACGGTTGCCCATGGCGAGCTGGTGTTTGATCCACCGTTTGAAACCATGGAAGAGCCGGTTGAAACTCCCAAACGGAGCGCGAAAGCGCTTCAACGATTGGCGCAGGCCGCTTCTGAGGAAATCCTGATCGAATCCGCCTACCTGATCCTTACCGAGGAACAGCTGCAGATACTGGATATGGGGAACCGTGATGGGCTTGAGGTTTCCGCGCTGACCAATTCCCTGGCCACCAATGACCTTGTCACCAACCATGCCGGCTACGCCCGCTGGCGAACCTATATGCTCGAGCAGGGGATACGAATCTACGAATTGAAACCTGATGCCGAGGCTTGCCGGCAATGGCTGGACACAGACGGTTTCTGCGAAACCGGTGAGGCCAGCCTGCATTCCAAGTCTGTGGTGTTCGATCGCAGCACCTTGGTGGTGGGCTCTTTCAACGTCAATCTTCGTTCCATCTATCTCAATGGCGAAACGGTGTTGATTATCCGCAGTGAGGAGCTGGCCGAGCAGGTGGCCAGGGACATACGTACGGTGATGGAACCCCATAACAGCTGGGAAGTCTCCCTGGATAATGGTGGCGAGCTGCAGTGGCGAAGTGGAAGGGAAGCACATACCACTGAACCAGCCGTGGGTTGGTGGCTGCGAACCCAGTCCCGATTCCTGTCCTGGTTGCCGATCGAGAAGTATCTCTAGTATTGCCCCTGGCCTGCTAACCTCGAATTATTCCTCTGTGAACAAAGTGCGGCTTGCAGCCGCACGTTTCGGTCACTACTCAGCGTTTAAAATCACAACACCTTTTTCAGTTGGCCATACTCTCCGCCGGTACGGAGTACGAGGGTGATGTCATTGTCATTGCGGTTGCGGAAGAACCAGCCATGGTTGCCTGTGAACGCGGCGACAAGTTCGCCTTCGTCTTCAGGAACGCCGCGTCCCTTTTCGTAAGAGATGGATTGGCCGCTGCCATTGCCATGGGTGTCGTAATTGATTGGGCCACCCTCGGACTCCCAGGAAAACCGGGCGACAGCACCTTCTTCCATGGTGAGCTTGAACTCCGTGCCTTCCCCGGGGGTAAGAACCACGCGTACTTCATCCTGCCACCGGGATTCCGCCGTTGTCGGCTCTGATGCCGGTTGCTCCTCGACAGTCGCAACCTCGACCTCCGGAGCAGACGCCTCTTCCCGGACAGGTTCGGTAACAACGCTCTCCGCTACGTCCGATCCCTGCTGCTCGGCTGAGGGTTGCACGGCAACCAGCTGGGCAGCTTCATCTGCAGCGGCTTCTTCGGCAAGTTGTTCCTTGATTTCGCCCATTTCAGTGAGGCCCAGAAGGCGACCGACACCGGTTGGGTCCAGGGAGTATTCTGCAGGCATCACCACTGTCACCAGCAGAACCACTGCCACAATGGCGGCAATAATGGTTGATCGAATCAGTTTGGCGGTGCCCGGTAATTCTTCACGGTTTGGTATATCGGTGTTGTACATAGCGAAACTCCAGAATCAGGCGACAAAGTAACCGGTTAGCTGATAACCAAAGAGCAGGAAGCCTGCACTCATCATGGCGACGTTGGCGGTATAGGCGTGGCGGAAAAAGCCGTCGGTTTTACGCCAGAAGCTGATGGCAATCAGGATCATGGCCAGGGCAATGAGCTGTCCGATTTCCACGCCCACGTTGAAGGCGAGGAGGTTCGGAACCAGTCCGTCCGGCGAGATGTCGTACTCAATGATCTTGGTCGACAGGCCAAAACCGTGGAAAAAGCCGAAGATCAGCGTGGCGGCCCTGGTGTTGGGCTGGAAACCAAACCAGCGCTGATAAGCACCAATATTGTCCAGTGCCTTGTACACGATGGACAGACCGATAATCGCATCAATGATGTAACTATTGATGCCCACGTTGAAGTACACCCCCAGCAGCATCGTGGTGGAATGTCCCAGCGCAAACAGGCTCACGTAGATCGCGATGTGCTTCATCTGGTAGAGGAAGAAAATCACACCCAGCAGGAACAGCAGGTGATCGTAACCGGTGACCATGTGCTTGGCCCCGAGATAGGTGAATGCAATGAGATTTACACCGGTAATTTCCTGAATGTACCCCTTGTCGCCCTGGGCGATGGCATGGGCCAGTACATCGGTACTCAAGCCCACTAAGCCGAGTGTCAGGAACAGCAGGAAAAGACGACTGCCACCGCGCACTACTCTGGCAATCCGGCAACCGTCAAGCAGGCTTGACAACATAAAGACTCCAATTGTGTATGTTTCCCGTAGCCGCGTACGCGGCAACAATGAACCCCTCAGGCGCTGTTCCCCGCAGCCACCCCGGAAGCCCAGGCCCACTGGAAGTTATGCCCACCGAGGTGACCTGTCACGTCCACCACTTCGCCAATAAAATACAGGTCTGGACGGTCCAGCACCGCCATGGTTTTTGAGGACAGCTGACGGGTATCCACGCCGCCGAGGGTTACCTCGGCCGTTCGATAGCCTTCGGTGCCGGCAGGCTTGATCGCCCATTGGCCGAGGGCTCGTGCCACCTGTTCAATGTCACTGTTCTTGTACCCCTGTAGCGGGCCGTTCCAGCCGTGGAGGTCGTTCAGCGCCTGGGCGAAGCGCCTGGGCAGGTGTTGCTGCAGGTATTGGGCAACGGTGGATTGTGGTCTGCTTTTTCTCATCTGGTACAGGTCCTGGTCAATGTTGGTCCCCGGGAGCATATTAATGCTCAGGCTGTCACCGGGTTGCCAGAAGCTGGAGATCTGCAGCATGGCGGGGCCGCTTAACCCGCGATGGGTGACCAGCATGGGTTCGCGGAAGTGCTCATTGTGGCAATGGACGTCCACCGGGCAGCTCACTCCCGCCAGCGGGGCCAGTTGTTCTTTCAGTTCCGGGTGCAGGGTGAACGGTACCAGTCCTGCGCGGGTGGGTAATACGGTGAGCCCGAATTGCCGTGCGATGTCGTAACCAAAACCGGTGGCGCCCATGGTGGGTATGGACAGCCCGCCGCAGGCGACCACCAGGGATTCGCAGTCAAGGGTGCCGCCGGTGGTTTGCAGTTGGTAGCCGTTGCCAGTTTCAGTGAGCGCCTTGACGCTGGTTTTCAGCCGCACTTCCGCGCCCGCCCATTCGCATTCGGTCAGCAGCATGTTGAGGATTTCCTTGCTGCTGTCTTTGCAGAAGAGCTGGCCGGCGGCTTTTTCTTCGTGTTCGATGCCGTGGCGTTCTACCAGGTCCAAAAAGTTCTGCGGGGTGTAGCGCTTCAGCGCCGAGATGCAGAAGGAAGGATTGTCCGAGAGGAAATTGGCCGGGGTGCTGTTAAGGTTGGTGAAGTTGCAGCGACCGCCGCCGGACATGAGAATTTTCTTGCCGGGTTTGTTGGCGTGCTCGATCACCAGGACTTTTCGGCCTCGGTAGCCGGCTGTTGCGGCGCACATCAGGCCTGCGGCGCCTGCGCCTATGATGATTACGTCGTGCTTTTCTGAGGTCATGGTCTGGAATTCAGGCTTTGGGAGTTCCGGTATGGGTTGAGGGCGGTCAGGGATACGCGGTGAATACGTCCATGTACGCTCGACAAAAACATCCCTGTTTTTGACGATCCCTGACTGCCCTCAACCCGTGCCTTGCCAAACATCTGTGCTGCCCGCCGCTGTGTGTTAACTGGGCGCAGTATACATTTTCTGCTGTTATCAGTGCAGGTGCACGGTACCTTCCATATAGAACGCGGCCTGGCCGGCTATGGCTACGCGGTTGCCTTTCAGTTCGCAGCGCAGTTCACCGCCTCTGGCGGAGACCTGTTGGGCAAGCAGTGTGTTTTTACCGAGTTTATCGGCCCAGTAGGGCACCAGTACGCTGTGGATGGAGCCGGTAACCGGATCTTCGTCGATGCCGGCGCCGGGGGCGAAGTAGCGGCTGACGAAATCGCAGTTTTCTCCGGGTGCCGTGATGATCACGCCCTGGTTGCCAAGTTGCTTGAGTTTGCGGATGTCGGGTTGCGCGGACTTTACCGCCACTTCGTCTTTGAGGACGACCAGGTAGTTGGTGTCGTTGGGCACGAAGAAGGCGTTGTCAGGGGCGCCTTCCAGAGCCTCCTCGATCAGGACCGGAGTCGCGCGTTGCTCAAAGGCGAGGTTTGGGAAGTCCAGCTCCAGCCAGCCATCGTCGGTCAGTTGTACGCCCAGGGGGCCGCTTTTTGACTGGAACCGGATTTGCTCATGCTTCCAGCCCAGTTTGTTGAAGACGACCCAGGCGCTGGCGAGGGTGGCGTGGCCGCAGAGAGGCACTTCCACTGTGGGTGTGAACCAGCGTATGTGGAAGTCTGCGTCGGCTTCCGTTGGTAACGGCACGAGGAATGCGGTTTCCGACAGGTTGTTCTCCATGGCCAGCGCTCGCAGCGTGTCGTCTGGCAGCCATTCCTCCAGCGGCATGACGGCGGCGGGATTGCCGCCGAAAACCTGGCTGGTAAATGCATCGACCTGGTAGATCGGTAATGTTTTCATGATTCCTCCCTTGTGAACGTGTCAGCGTAGCGGTGTGCCCGGTGGGCGGCAAATTGGCTCAGTTCCACGGCGCTGTAGAAGTGGAACTCCGGCAGAGCTTTCCCGTGGGTAATGATCCAGTGTTCCGGTTTGACCAGGCGGACTTCAAAGCCGAGGTTGGCCAGCCATTTCCGGGCGGTGTTGATAGTCATCGGGGCCAGGCCGCGATTCTGGCCGACGCCCAGCAAGTCCTTGCGGCTCGCCGGTGGTATCTCTGTCAGCGGGTGCCGTTGTAATCTGTTCAGTGCGGTCATGGTGAAACTCCTTCTTCTGGACGCTGATCACCATTCTCCGCCGGTGCAGACAACCATAACAGATTCAGATATTGTGGTTTTGAACCGGTACAGGTTCATCTATCCGGCATCTGTGCTGGTCAGAATCTGGTTGATCTGTACTGCCTCTACTCTCGATTGATCTGGCAGGATTGGGCAATGGGCATTCTCTATAATCAGGTAGCAGACCAGTTGCACGCATTGATTCGTGATGGGGTATATCGCGAAGGAGAGCGGCTGCCTGGTGTTCGGGCGCTCAGCCGCCAGTTTGGCGTGAGCGTTTCGACGGTGCTTCAGGCCCACCAGACACTGGAGGCCCGTGGCTATCTGGAGGCACGGGAGCGCAGTGGCTATTTTGTGCATTTGCCCCGGAGGGATACGCCCGAACCGGTGATGCAGAAGCATAAGGCCAGACCCATGCCGGTTAGCGCCAGGGACATGGCCCTGGACCTGTGTGCCGACGAGCAAAAGCGCATGGTGCCGTTGGCCGCTGCGGTGCCGCATCCGGATTTTCTGCCGGTTCGCCAGATTCAGCAGGCCACGTTATGGGCGGCGAGGCGCGGGCTTGAAACCCTCGATTACGCTTTCCCGGGCAAGATTGAGTACCGGCGCCAGCTGGCTCAGCGGATGGCTACGCTTGGCGTCATGGCGACACCGGACGATATTATTGCCACCAACGGCGCCCAGGAGGCGATCATTCTCGCCCTGAAGGCGGTGACCCGGCCCGGTGACATCGTGGTGGTTGAGTCGCCTTCGTTTCCCGGCATTCTGCAGGCCCTGGAGGTGGTCGGGCTCAGAGTAATTGAAGTGCCGACGCATCCGTCCGAGGGTCTGAGCCTGGAGGGGCTGGAACTGGCGCTGGAGCAGTGGCCGGTGAAGGCATGCGTGGTAGTGCCCAATCACAGCAATCCCATGGGTGCGAGGATGTCGGACGAGCGCAAACAGCAGCTGGTGCGGATGATGGAGCGGGCCGGGGTGCCCCTGATTGAGGACGACATCTATGGCGATCTGTTCCATAGCGGGGAGCGCCCCAGGCCGGCCAAGGTGTTCGACCGTACCGGCAATGTTATCTATTGCAGTTCCTTCTCCAAGACCATCTCGCCGGGGCTGCGGCTGGGGTGGATGATGCCCGGTAAATACCTGGCCGAAGCGCGGCAGCAGAAATATTTCAGCAATCTGGGTACGGCGAGCATACCGCAGCTTGCCGTGGCCCGTTTCCTGGAGCAGGGTGGTTATGACCGCTATCTGCGCTCGGTGCGGCCGCGTTTTCGTGAGGTGACAGAGCGGATGCGGGGCGCCGTTGGGCGGTCGTTCCCGGAAGGTACTGCGGTCAGCCGTCCTCAGGGTGGTTTCGTGCTCTGGGTTCAGCTGCCGGGCCGTACCTCCGGTACAGAAGTTTATCGCCGGGCGCGGGAGGAAAACATCAATGTCGCTCCGGGACTGATGTTCTCCACCACCGACAAATACGAAAACTGCCTGCGTCTGAACGGAGCCAATCCCTGGAGTGAGCGGATTGAGCAGGCAGTTGCTCGCCTTGGTGCTATCGCGACCACGATCGCTGCCGAATCCTGAGGGCGGATCAGTGAGATTCCCCGCGCAGATTCATCGGGTCGAGCAGGCCAGCAGCAATAGCGATGCCGGTCACATCCGGCACGCGCTCCACCCCCAGCCGTTTCATGACGCGGGCGCGGTAAAGGTCGATGGTCTTGACCCCGACATCCAGCTGTTCTGCTATTTCCCTGCTGGTGTAGCCCCGGGCCAGTGGCATGAACACATCACGCTCCCGGCGGGTGAGGGAAGCGATCAGTGCGTCGGTATGCTGATCGCCTTGTTGCTGTGTGCTGGTCTGCTGATGCTCCTGTAATGCCTGTTGAACGCTGTCCAGGAGTAGTTGTTCGTTGAACGGTTTCTCGATGAAGTCAAAGGCGCCGGATTTGAATGCGCGGACCACAATCGGCACGTCCGCATGGCCGGAGACAAAAATGATGGGCAGTTGTGAGCCCCGCTTCTGCAGTTCCTCCTGGACGTTCAGGCCGCCCAGTCCGGGCATGCGTATGTCAAGAATCACGCAACCGGTATGCGCCGGATCCACCGCTTCCAGGAACTGGCGACCATCGGCGTAGGGCTGTACCTGCAAACCGACCGATTCCAGTAACCACTGGGTGGACTCAAGCATGCCGGCGTCGTCATCCACCACGTAAACGGTATGGGGTATATCACTCATGCTGGTCTGTCTCCCTGGACTGGTCGAATCTGGTTTTTATTGCTGTTCAGTGGAGGGAAGCGGCAGACCAGCACCAGGCCGCCGTGCTTGGCCGGTCTTGCATCCAGGAATCCGCCAAAGCCCTCGACTATGGACCGGCTCATGGAAAGCCCCAGGCCCAGCCCCTGGGGCTTGCTGGTATAGAAAGGCGTGAACATCTGCCGCAAACCCGTTTCGTCAAGCCCCGGACCCTGATCGGCAACCTCCACCAGAATTTCCTGGTCTGAATTCACGCAGGTTGTCACGGTGATCTTTGAGGGGGATTTGCTGTCCAGGTGAGTCTCAAGATTGGCGTCGATACCGTTGCGGATCAGGTTGATCAGTACCTGCTCAAGCAGCACCGGGTCGGCGGTGATAACCGGATTACTGCTGGTCAGGCGTTCCTGTATGACAACCCTGTTCTTGTCTGCATCCCACTGGCACAGGCGCTTCACGTTGGTTACTGCGTCGTTGATACTGATGGGGGCGGTACGTTTCTGACCCTTGCGCAGGAAGGCGCGCAGTCGTTTGATCACTTCCGAAGCGCGGTTGGCATGGTGGGTGATACGCTGGAGGCCATCGTCCACCCGCTCCAGGCACTCGGGGTTTTCTCCCGCCTGTTTCAGATAACGCTGGCTGGCACTGGCGAAGTTGACGATGGTAGCCAGGGGCTGATTCATCTCGTGGGCAATGCTCGATGCCAGTTCGCCAAGCGTTGCCAGGCGAGCAGTGTGGGCCAGTTCGTCGGCCAGTCGGCGGTTGTTCTCTTCGGACTCCACCCTTGCGGTAATGTCGCGGGATACGCTCACCACCTCGATCACCGCCCCGGTATAGGTTTCCCGAATGGCCCGGCTGGCAATCTCGAACCAGCGCCTGCTGCCGTCCCGGTGAATGATTTCCAGGGTCATGGTGGCGTAGCCTTCGTCCCGCAGCCTGTTGCGTGCTTCTTCCAGCTCGCCATTGACGGTGCTGCTCTGAAATACCTCCTCAAGTGACTTGCCTCTGAGCTCCTCCGGCCAGTAACCCAGTAAACGCCATGAGGCCGGTGTTGCGTCGATAAAACGGCCGTTGGGTGCATGGCGGGAAATCAGGTCGGTGGTGTTTTCAGTGATCAGACGGTATAGCCGGCTGCAGCGTGTTGCTTCGTCCAGTTTGCGGATTTCGTTGGTGGCATCTCGCCCCCTGGCCAGAACCTGTCCGGAAGCCTGATCGGGAATGAACGTCCATGACAGGTTGATGCCGGGCAGGCGGCATTCCACACCGTCAATGGCGCGACCCTGGGTGATACAGGCGTTGATCAGTGCCGGAGTGTTGATGGGTAACAGGTTGACGACTCCGTCAGCCCCCGCTTCGCGGCACAGGTTTTGCGCTGCCGGGTTGGTGGCCAGCACGGTACTGTCCGGGCCAAGTACGAGCCCCGCTTCCGGATCGGAGGCGGGAAGTTGGAAGGCGGCAACCAGGGGAGTTTTAGTCATTAATGAGCTCGATATAGTATAAACACTATAATACGTTGGTGTAATTTCTAGTATATTTGCTATCGAATACTATTTTCGGCGCCCAAGAGTATAGCTTTTCCGGCGTACTTACTGAATACACCATAAGAACAATGGAACCCAGAGGACCACAGCAATGACCTCGATTTTTGATCAGGGCCTGGAGCCTGTCGACGCCAATTATTCTGTTCTGTCCCCCATCGATTTTATTGAGCGCACGGCAAGCGTGTATCCGGAATACACCTCGGTGATTCACGGGGCCATTCGTTATAACTGGGGCCAGACTTACGAGCGCTGCCGCCGCTTGGCCTCGGCACTGGCCGGTCGTGGCATTGGCCGCGGGGACACCGTGGCTGCGATGCTGCCCAATATCCCGGCCATGGTGGAGTGTCACTTTGGTGTGCCCATGATCGGGGCGGTTCTCAACACCCTGAACGTGCGCCTTGACGCCGAGGCCATTGCCTTCATGCTGCAGCATGGGGAAGCCAAAGTTATTGTGGCGGACAGGGAATTTGGCGACGTGGTCCGCGACGCCGTCAGCCGCCTGGATGAAAAGCCGCTGGTGATTGATGTGGATGACCCGGAGTACGGTGAAGGCACCCGGGTGAGCGAGCTGGATTACGAGGCCTTCCTGCAGGAGGGTGACCCGGAGTTCCAGTGGAGCCTGCCGGGGAACGAATGGGATGCCATTTCCCTGAACTACACCTCCGGTACCACCGGTAACCCGAAAGGCGTTGTGTATCACCATCGCGGTGCCTACATGAACAGCATGGGCAACCAAGCGGTATGGTCCATGGGGCAGCATCCGGTCTACCTGTGGACCCTGCCAATGTTCCATTGCAACGGCTGGTGTTTCCCCTGGACCGTTACCGCGCTGGCGGGTACTCACGTGTGCCTGCGCCGGGTGGACCCGGAGAAAATCCTGCAGCTGATCCGGGATCACCAGGTTACCCACATGTGTGGTGCTCCTATCGTTCTCAATGCGCTGCTGAACGTGCCGGAAGCCGCCAAGGCCGGCATTGATCACGAAGTAAAATCCATGACGGCCGGCGCGGCACCGCCCGCCCAGGTGATTGGCGCCATCGAGGAGATGGGCATTGCCGTCACTCATGTATACGGGCTGACAGAAGTTTACGGCCCGGTCACCGTGTGTGCCTGGAAGTCCGAATGGGATGAGAAAACTCTGGACGAGCGGGCCACCATCAAGGCACGCCAGGGCGTTCGCTACCATACGCTTGCGGGCACCATGGTGGGCGATCCCAACACCATGGAACCGGTTCCCAAAGACGGCAAGACCATTGGTGAGATCTTCCTGCGCGGCAATACCGTGATGAAAGGCTATCTCAAGAACCCCAAGGCCACCGAAGAAGCGTTCCGTGGCGGCTGGTTCCACACCGGCGATCTGGCGGTATGGCACGAAGACGGCTACCTGGAAATCAAGGACCGCCTGAAGGACATCATCATCTCCGGGGGCGAGAACATTTCCACCATCGAGGTGGAGGACACCCTCTATCGTCACCCGGCCGTGCTCGAAGCAGCCGTGGTGGCACGCCCGGACGAAAAATGGGGCGAGACTCCCTGCGCCTTCATCACCCTCAAGCCGGAAGCCGGCGATGTGAGTGAAGAGGATCTGATCGGCTTCTGTCGCGAGCGTCTCGCCCGCTTCAAGGTGCCCAAAACCATCGTGTTCACGGAGTTGCCGAAAACCTCGACCGGCAAGATCCAGAAATTCGTTCTGCGCGACCAGGCGAAAGAACTCAACTGACACCACAAAAACAACATCAGGCGCGGTGTCTCCCGCGCCAGGAGAACTTTTATGCAGATGTATCATCGTAAAGACGGCGAAGAACAGCCGTACTGGCCGGCGGGCCCCTTCAAGGTCCGGCTGCCGTTTGTTCATTACCGCTGGGAATTTGCGGAAATGGTGCAGGGGCTGATCATGTTCGTGGTCAGCCTGGCCATGATTCCCCTGCTGGAAAAATACCTTGGCGTGCCTTACGACGTCGCTCTTGCCTATGTGGTGATCTGCGGTATCGGCTTCATGTTGCCAGCATTGCTTGGTGTGCCACTGGTGCCGGGCTGGATTACCCCGGGTATACCGGTTGTGCTGCTGTTCCTGGGCGACTACGAACCTGGACCTGAGGCCATCCAGGCGCTTTTCGCACTGCAGTTCCTGGTGTTCATTATCTTCCTGGTACTGGGTATTACCCGCCTGGGCAGTAAGCTGGTGGAACTGATTCCACGGTCCATGAAAGGCGGCATTATCATCGGTGCCGGTATTGCGGCCCTGATGGGTGAAATCGAAGCCGGCGGCCGGCTGGCAGAAACGCCGATCTCCCTGATTATCGGTGGTCTGGTCTGTCTTTATCTGATGTTCTCTGTTTCCTTCAAAGGTTTTGTGGACAGCAACAGTATCGCCCGGAAAATTGCCAACTACGGCATGGTGCCGGGGATGGTCGTAGCCATTGCGGTGGGCTTCGCGACCGGCGAGTACGCCGTCCCCAATGTGGAATGGGGTATTACCAAGCCGGCGTTTGACGAACTGTGGAACTACCTGCCGTTCTCGGTTGGTTTCCCCGATGCCAATGTGTTCCTTTATGCCATCCCGACCGCGGTGATTGCCTACGTGATTGCCTTCGGCGATATCGTTGTGGGCCAGTCGCTGATGAGCCGCGTGGACCACTTGCGCAAAGACGAAGACATCGACAACAGCATTGACCGTGTACACCTGGTAACCGCTCTGCGTAACGGCGGCCATGCCTTCTTCGCCCCTTATCCCGGCCTGGCGGGCCCGATCTGGACGGCAGTAACCGCTACCATGGCCGAGCGCTACAAGTATGGCCGCAATGCCATGGAGTCCATCTACAGTGGTGGTGGCACTTTCTGGATTACCGGGTTTATTGCTGTATTCATGCTGCCTCTGGTGAGCTTCTTCCAGCCGGTGCTGCCGATTGCACTGTCGCTTACCCTGCTTCTGACCGGTTATATCTGCCTGATGGTCGGGCTTGAGCAACTGGAGAACAATACCGAGCGTGGCATTGCCGGCACCATGGGTGTGGTACTGGCGGTCTATGGTGCGGGCTGGGGCCTGGCCACCGGTGCGGTACTGTATTTGCTGATTGAACGCACCAAACTGATCGGATTTACCGCCGACCCGGAAGCACCGGGCGTCAAGGCGGCGCAAGAGCACTGAACGAAGGCCTCTGCTATTGCCGGAGGCCATCAACCCCTGTGTGTCCTTGGAGGTATCGGCGTTGCCATACCTCCTTTTTTGATTCCATTGACGAACTGTCATTTTATGACAATCTGTCGGCTTTTTTCTGTTTCTGCCTTCCTTTGGAACTGAATTCGGGTTTAAACTGAATTTCACTCCATAATCACAATAAACCGGAGGCAGTCATGACCATCAGTTCCACCCCCAAGGGTGTTTCGGTTACCCCGCGGCACTTGCGCTTTGATCTGGCCGACGACCTCAAGACTCTCTGGCATGGTAACGATGCCTTTCGCACGGCCTTCTTTAACGCACTTTCTCTGCAATTTCCGGATGGGGAGCAGCAGTTCATCAATGCGGTCCGCCTTTATCGTGACCAGGTGGATGACCCCAAGCTGAAAGAGGAAATTCGCGGATTTATCGGCCAGGAAGCCCTGCACAGCAGGGAGCACAAGCATTACAACGAAGCCCTGAAGGCGCGAGGCTACGACATCGACGCCATCGACGAGCGGTTCCGCAAACACATGGAGTGGGTGGGTAACCTGCCACCAAGTCGCCAGCTGGCCGGAACCTGCGGTGCCGAGCACTATACTGCGGTGTTGGCCAATGCCATTCTCCAGCACCCGGAATGGATGGAGGGGGCCACACCCGGCATGGCCCGGCTATGGCGCTGGCATGCCATTGAAGAGACTGAACACAAGTCCGTGGCTTTCGATGTTTACCGTCATTGCGTGGGCAATGAGCGGTTGCGGCGAATCGTGTTCCTGTTCGTAACCTGGAACTTCTTCAAGTACACCTTTCTGAACACCTGCAGCCTGCTGAAAGCCGACGGTAAACTATGGAGTCCGGGCACCTGGATCGGCGGGATGAATTTCTTGTGGGGTAAGCCGGGTGTTTTACGCAAGTGTCTGCCGGATTTCCTGGCTTATTTCCGCGAAGGGTTCCACCCCTGGCAACAGGATAATCGTGATCTGATCGATAAAAATCTCAACGAACTTGAGCTGGAGCAATCTGCGCGCTAGTGGAGTGCTGAAATTGCCACGGCTTTATGTAAGACTGGGCGCTGCCAGGAACAACGACAATAAAAAGGGAAGTGTCCGGCAGGAACAACTTCCCGCAGCTGGAGGCCCCCATGCGCGTTGGTCTTATTGTGGACTCAGCTTGCGATCTGCCCTACGAGTTCAGTCGCAAGCATGATCTCTTCATTCTACCTGTCACAGCGGTTATCGACGGCCAGACCTATATTGATGAGCACGATCCGGTACGAACCCAGGAGTTCTATCAGAGCGGGTTGTTGCAAAAGGGCCACCATGCCGAGACCCAGGCCTTTTCTCCCCAGCAGATTCATGATCTGTTCATGGAGAAGATTGTTACCCAGTTTGATGTGGCGATTTGCGAAACCGTCACCCGTTCCCGCAGCCTGATTTACCAGAACGCCACAGAGGCCATGAACAGCGTCATGTCGCACTATCAGGACGTGCGTGAGGCTGCCGGGCGTGAAGGCAAATTCTCCATGCGTGTGATCGACAGCAAACAGATATTTGCAGGTCAGGGCCTGCTGGCGGCCCACACCCTCCGACTGATTGATCAGAGACTGTCAAAGAATGCCCTCCGTAATGAAGTGGAAGCCTTCACCGACAAGATCTATACCTGCGTTATTCCCCGTGACCTGCATTACATACGCGAGCGCGCCCGAAAGCGCGGCGACAAGAGCGTGTCAGCGCTGGTGGCCTTCCTGGGCAAGGCCCTGAATATCACCCCGGTGATTTTTGGTTTGGGTGCCGAGGGACAGCCTGCCGCCAAAACCCGTAGCTTTGACATGGCGGTGGAAAAGGTTATGAACTACGCAGCTGGCCGGGTAGAGGCCGGGTTGCTTACACCCTATGTCAGCCTTTCCTGCGGGCTGACCTGGACCGAAATCGAGGATCTTCCTGGCCTGAACCGTCTGCGGGATGCCTGCGAGAAAAATGGCGTGGAGCTGTTGCTGTCCCAGATGGGAATTACCAGCAGTATTTATGTGGGCCCGGGTAGCCTGTGCCTGGCACTGGCGGCAGAACCTCACGAGTTCAGCGATTTCCAGTAATGTCCACTCCAGGCGGTCAGGAGGCAGCACTGCCTCTTGACCCACCTGCACCTTTTCGCATGTATCTTCGGCAAACGCAGCCGTTGTGGCTTCGTGTTAGCCTCTTCCCCTTCCGACCCTTATCGCCCACATACAGACAGCACCGGACCGTGACTATGACCGAAGGCAAAACGGATCTCGCCAATGCTCTGCTCGAGCAGCATGTAAAACACGAACTTTCGTCCCTGAAAGGCGCAAAACTACGCCGGTTTCTGGCAACCGAGGTGGATGAACTGTTTGATTATGCCAGTACGGTCACCCTGAATCGTTTGACCTCCGTGGAACAGGTGATGGGGGTGATTCAGCGTATCGTGATAGACATGGACCTGGACGCCGGTATACCGGAAATGGCGGCTGAGATGGCTACGGAAGTGCTTAATGCACAGGTCCAGAGTAGCTCACGGCTGCGGGATATTATTACCCGCGAACAGGCCACCGGGTTCCTGGAGGAAGCCCTTGAGCTTCGCCAACAGCGGGAGCGGGTAATCAGTGAGATCATGGCTCATCCGGTCTATCAGGAACTGGTGTCGAACGTTGTTTATCAGGGCGTGGTGAATTACCTGTATGAGGACAATCTGATCACCAAGAGTGTTCCGGGTGTCGGCTCGATGATGAAGTTTGGCAAGCGCATGGCCAACAAGGCGGTTCCCGGACTGGATGAGACCTTCGAGCGCCGCTTCAAGACATGGCTGTCGGACAGTCTGCCGGGGTTGATCGCCCGCAGCGAGCAGTTCCTGCACCGGGCACTGACAGACGACGAACTGCGTGACAGCGTGATGGCCGTCTGGGTGTCCCTGGAAGACCGCACTATCGAAGAGCTCCACGAGGGGCTTGGTGACGTGCAACTTCAGGAGTTCGTGGTTCTGGGGTATGAGTTCTGGCTGCAGTTCCGCAAGACCGAGTACTTCAAGGGCTGTACCAGGGCAGTGGTGGATCATTTATTCTCCATGTATGGCGATAGACCGATTATTGAACTCCTGGGTGCGGTTGGCGTCGACCGTGAGGTGGTGATGGCGGAAGTGGATGCCTACGCACTTCCGGTGATAGACGTACTGAGGGAGGAGGGGTATCTTGAGGCCCTGATCCGTCGTCGTCTCGAACCCTTCTACAAGTCGGCGGCGGCAAAAAAGCTTTTGCAGCAGGAAAGCTGAATACTCCTGCTGTTTGTGGGGGTGTTTGGATATGCTGGTACCAACCGAGCTGTTCTGGGCCTATCTGGTGGCCATATCGCTGCTGACGGTGACGCCCGGGGTGGACACGCTGCTGGTGATGCGAAATGCCGGGCGGGGAGGCCTGCGGGACGGTTGCGTGACCAGCGCGGGTATCTGTAGCGGGCTTTTCATCCATGCCACCCTGTCTGCCCTGGGCATTTCCGTGCTGCTGGTGGAAACCACCTGGGCTTTTACCGCGCTCAAGTGGGCCGGAGCCTGTTACCTGATCTGGCTGGGGCTGAGTTCGTTGCGTCAGGCCATGAAACGAAACCCGGCAAAAGCTGAAGAGCCAGAGGCTGGCGGTGCAGGCCGGGCACTGATGAGACCGGTATCAATCAGGGTGGCTTTCGGTGAAGGCCTGTTTTCCAACGTACTGAATCCGAAAACCGCCTTATTCTATATGGCGCTGTTGCCCCAGTTTATCGATCCGGCCGGGAATGCTTTCCAGCAATCGCTGTTTCTCGCGGCGGTTCATTTTGTGTTGGCGATGGTGTGGCAATGTGCGTTGGCAGTGGTGGTGGTCAGGTCCCGCCGGCTCGGGGTGGGACAGGGCGTCAAGCGTACGCTCAACGCCCTGACCGGCGGCTTCTTTGTTGCCATCGGGGCAAAGCTGGCTGCGCAGTGAGCGCAGCTGTTACTTTTCCAGGTACTGCAGCTTGTTCGGTTTGCCGTCCCACTCTTCTGCGTCCGGCAGCGGATCTTTTTTCTCGGTGATGTTCGGCCACTTGCCCGCCAGGTCTGCGTTGAGTTCAACAAACTGGACCTGATCTGCCGGTAACTCATCTTCCGAGAAGATGGCCTCCGCAGGACACTCCGGCTCACAAAGGGCGCAATCGATGCACTCGTCCGGATCAATCACCAGAAAATTCGGGCCTTCGTAGAAGCAGTCAACCGGGCATACTTCCACGCAGTCCGTGTATTTGCACTTGATGCAGTTATCGGTAACGACAAACGTCATAGTCAGCTTCCTGGTCCAGTAGTCAATCTCATCAGAGTAATAATAATTGCGCGATATTGTATTGAGCGGCCTGCCTGGCCGCAAGCGCCGAGGCGCTATATCGTTATTACATGGGTCAATTCTGCTGTGTTTTCGGCTTATTTTTTCAGTAGTTCCTTCAATTCGTACAGACGGTTCAGCGCATCCCTGGGTGTCAGCCCGTCAACATCCAGTTCCGCCAGTGTTTCTTCCACCCTGCTGGGTTCCAGGCTGGCGAACATGTCCCCCTGCATCACCGGCTCGCTGATGCGGGCGGCGCGTTCCGGCTTTTCAGGCTCGGCGACAGGATTGGCCGGGGCAGCGCTGCCCTCAAGATGGGAGAGCTGCTCCCGCGCGTTGCGGATAACGTCCTGGGGCACACCCGCCAGTTTGGCCACCTGCAGGCCGTAACTCTGGCTGGCGGGGCCATCGTGAACATTGTGCAGGAATACGATGGTGTCGTCGTGCTCTGTGGCAGTCAGGTGAACATTGACCGCATGCTCAAGCTCGTCAGCCAGTTGTGTGAGCTCAAAGTAGTGGGTGGCAAACAGGGTATAGCAACAAATATGCTTAGCCAGGTGTTCCGCCGTGGCCCAGGCCAGAGAGAGACCGTCAAAGGTACTCGTGCCGCGCCCCACCTCGTCCATCAGCACCAGGCTGTGCTCGGTGGCGTTATGGAGGATATTGGCGGTTTCGGTCATCTCCACCATGAAGGTCGAGCGTCCGCCGGCGATGTCGTCGGAAGAGCCCATGCGGGTGAAAATGCGGTCCACCGGACCGATGACCACGCGATTGGCAGGCACAAAGCTACCAGTGTAGGCCAGCAGTGCAATCAGTGCAGCCTGGCGCATGTAGGTGGACTTACCGCCCATGTTGGGGCCGGTGATTACCAGCATGCGGCGCTGCTGGTCCATCAGCAGGTCGTTGGGTACGTAAGGATCACTCAGCAGTTGCTCAACGACCGGGTGGCGGCCTTCTTCGATGTCGAAGCCGGGAGTGTTGCTGAATTCCGGTGCGTTGAAACGCAGGCTGGTGGCCCGCTCGGCGAAGTTACTGAGTACATCCAGTTCCGCCAGAGCCTGGGCGGCGTCCTGTAGGGGCGCGAGCTCGGCGGCAACGGTTTCCAGCACCTCGTCATACAGAGCTTTTTCCCGTGCGAGTGATCGGCTCTTGGCGCTGAGGGCCTTGTCCTCGAATTCTTTCAGTTCCGGAGTGATAAAGCGCTCGGCATTCTTGAGCGTCTGACGGCGTATGTAATCCACCGGCGCATGGCCGGACTGGGCGCGGGTGATTTCAATGTAGTAGCCATGCACGCGGTTGTAGCCCACTTTCAGTGTGCTGATGCCGGTGCGTTCCCGTTCCCGTGTTTCCACATCCAGCAGGAACTGGCCGGCGTTCTCGCTGATGTTGCGCAGCTCGTCCAGCTGGTCATCAAATCCCTCTCTGATAACGCCGCCGTCACGGATCACCACTGGTGGATTGTCGATGATCGCCCGCTCCAGCAAATCCGCCAGTTCAGGGTATTCACTGATCGTTGTAGCCAGTTTGACTATGTAGTGGGAGTTCACCGGCTTCAGGGCCTGCTGCAGCTCTGGCAGTGCCTGGAAGGCATCACGCAGGCGCGCCAGATCCCGGGGCCGGGCAGAACGCAGCGCCACCCGCGCCAGAACCCGCTCGATATCGCCGATGCTTTTGAGCAGGTCGTGGACCGGCTCGTAATGAAACCCGTCCAGCAGGGCTGACACCGCCTGCTGGCGCTGTTCCACGATGGTTACATCGCGCAATGGCCGATTGAGCCAGCGCCTCAGTTGGCGCCCGCCCATAGCTGTAGCCGTGCGGTCCATTACCCAGGCAAGAGTGTGCTGTGTGCCGCCCATCAGATTGGTGTCGATTTCCAGGTTGCGGCGGCTGGTGGCATCCAGTATCACTGCCTCTTCGCGGCGTTCCTGGCTGAGTTTGCGGATATGGGGCAGGGCGGTGCGCTGGGTTTCCCTGGCATACTGAAGCAGGCATCCGGCGGCACAGATGGCCAGGGTGAGATCATCGCAGCCAAACCCGGTCAGGTCCCTTACCTGCAATTGCTGGGTAAGCACACGGCGGGCAGTGTCGGATTCAAACAGCCATGGGCCCTGCCGGCGGATGCCGGTATACCCTTCAAGTACCTCCTGGTAGGGAAAGTCTTCGCTGATGAGGATTTCCGCAGGTCGCAGGCGCTGGAGTTCTCCCTGCAGGCTCTCCAGGTCATCCAGCTCGGACACTGTAAACCGTCCGCTGGAAATATCCAGGGAGGCAAAACCGAACTGTTCCCGATGGCTATAGATGGCGACAAGCAGGTTGTCACGGCGGTCCTCGAGGAATGCGTCATCGCTGAGCGTGCCCGGCGTAACGATGCGTACGACCTGACGGTCGACCGGCCCCTTGCTGGTGGCAGGATCGCCAATCTGCTCGCAGATGGCGATGGATTGACCAGCACGGACCAGACGTGCAATGTAGCCTTCAGCGGAATGGTAGGGAATGCCGGCCATGGGGATGGGGCTGCCACCGGACTGCCCGCGGGCAGTGAGGGTGATGTCCATAAGCTCGGCGGCCTTGCGGGCGTCTTCGTAGAACAGCTCGTAGAAGTCGCCCATGCGGTAGAACACCAGCTCGTTGGGGTGTTCGCCCTTGATTTTGAGGTATTGCCTCATCATCGGGGTGTGCTGGGACAGATCGGTCTGGGCTGCTGACATGAACGGTTCCGGATCCATTGGCTTTATATGAAGGCAGGGATTGTAAGAAAATAACCGCCATGATGAAACGAAGGAGATCATTATGCCACTGACTGATGAGGCATTGGCGGAAGCAGGTGAAAACCTGGCCGAGTTGCTGGAGCACAAACAGCTTACCATTGCTACGGCAGAAAGCTGCACCGGTGGCTGGGTAGTCAAGGTACTCACTGATCGTGCGGGCTCCTCAGCCTATGTATTGGCAGGACTCGTTACCTACAGCAATGATGCCAAGAAGGAATTGCTTGGGGTTACTGAATCATCGCTGAGTGAACATGGAGCTGTCAGTGAGCCGGTGGTGAGGGAGATGGTCGCGGGCGCGCTGTCAACGACCGGTGCCAGCGTTGCGGTGGCGATCAGCGGCGTTGCCGGCCCTGGCGGAGGTACGCAAGATAAGCCGGTGGGCACGGTGTGGTTTGCCTGGGGGCGTTCTCCTGCGGATACCGAAGCGGTGGTTGAAACCTTCAGGGGAGACCGTGACCAGGTCCGTCGCCAGGCGGTTCTTTATGCGTTACAGGGGGTTAGAGCGTTTCTGGAAAACTCCTGAAACAGAGGGGTTGGTCTCGTCCCCGTGTTATGTTTTAATACTGTTCAAATATACAGGAGTCCGGTTTTTCGGGCTCCCGGGTTCTTGATTTTGGCCGCCGGGTTCCCGTCCCGATAACGGCATTGGCGACAGAGGGTTTGCAACGATGGATGATAAACGCAACAAAGCACTGAGCGCAGCACTCAGCCAGATTGAACGCCAGTTCGGTAAGGGCGCCGTTATGAAAATGGGCGACCAACCCCGGGAAGCCATTCCTGCGGTTTCTACCGGCTCGCTCGGTCTGGATGTGGCCCTGGGCATAGGTGGCCTGCCTTACGGCCGGGTTTGTGAGATCTATGGCCCGGAAAGCTCTGGTAAAACCACGCTGACCCTTCAGGTGATCGCCGAGGCCCAGAAGGACGGTAAAACCTGTGCCTTTATCGACGCAGAGCATGCCCTGGACCCCATCTACGCAGAAAAGCTGGGCGTGAACGTGGATGATTTGCTGGTGTCCCAGCCGGATACCGGTGAGCAGGCGCTGGAAATCGCCGATATGCTGGTGCGCTCGAATGCCGTAGACATCATTATAGTTGACTCTGTTGCAGCCCTGACCCCGAAAGCCGAAATCGAGGGCGAAATGGGTGACAGTCACGTGGGCCTCCAGGCCCGCCTGATGTCTCAGGCCCTGCGTAAACTGACCGGTAACATCAAGCACGCCAACTGTCTGCTGATCTTCATCAACCAGATCCGCATGAAAATCGGCGTTATGTTTGGCTCTCCAGAAACCACCACCGGCGGCAATGCCCTGAAATTCTACTCTTCCGTGCGCCTCGACATCCGCCGCATTGGATCGGTAAAAGACGGTGACGAGGTTGTCGGTAACGAAACACGCGTGAAAGTGGTCAAGAACAAGGTGGCTCCACCGTTCAAACAGGCCGAGTTCCAGATCATGTATGGCAAGGGCATCTACCACATGGCCGAAGTGCTCGACATGGGTGTGAAGGAAGGTTTTGTTGACAAGTCCGGTGCCTGGTACGCCTACAAGGGCGACAAGATCGGCCAGGGCAAAGCCAATGCCTGCAAGTTTCTGGAAGAGAACCTGGAGATTGCCAGGGAAATTGAAACAGCGGTACGCGACAAGTTGATGCCCAAGCCTGTTAAAAAAGAAGCGGTTGCTGCCACTGAAGAGGCAACAGCAGACGCCAATGGTGAGCTTCTCTAGACACGACTGGTTGCCTGCTTATTTTGGGAGATGGTATGGATGAGAAAAAGAGACTGCTGGTCGTTGCCCATGCCCCCTCTCCGAATACCCTCAAACTTCGGGAGGCGGTAGAGCAGGGCGCAAAAAATAAAGACATTGAGAGCGTCGAGGTGTCCGTCCTCCCGCCACTGGAGGCCGGCCCTGAAGACGTACTGGCGTGTGACGCCATTATCCTCGGCACTACTGAAAACCTGGGATACATGAGTGGCGCCCTCAAGGATTTCTTTGACCGCAGCTACTACCCCTGCCTGGAAAAAACCCAGGGTCTGCCTTTCACCTTCTATATTCGCGCCGGGCTTGACGGTACCGGCACTCATCGCGCCATAGAGTCTATTACCACTGGTCTGCGCTGGCGTCTGGTGCAGGAGCCTCTGCTTTGCCATGGCGAGTATCGGGATGAGTTCGAGGACCAGTGTCGGGAACTCGGGCTTTATATGGCGGCTGGTCTGGATGCGGGGTTGTTCTAGTCAAGGACACACTCTGGTGGCGAACTAACTGGCGTATCGGTTATAGAAGCCCTCAATGCGGGAAAGGGCGTTATCCACCGCTCGTGAATACCCCCTCTTCTCGAAGCAGTAGCTGAACTGGATGCTCACCCGAAAGCCCGCCTGGAAAGGCTGGCAGCTGACCACCTGGGCTGCCACACGGGACTCACGAATATACTTGCCGTCAAAGTCCATATAGAGTCGGGCACCGGGCTCTACGGGCCTGGGGCAAAGTACAGCCATGCCGTAGCGATTCATATCAAGGCAGGTCACGGTGGTTGAGTTTTTGCCCCCACCAAAGAAACCACGCTCCCTCAACTGAACCTTCAGGCACATGGCAGGGTAGCGGTCCTTGATTCTGCGGTCTGCGGAATCGCTCGTCATACGCTGGCATCCATTGCTTGTTTTCTATTTGTTTTCGGCCCGTTCTTCCACCGGGACGATGGAGTTTAGTTCCCGCAGTGATGACTGAAAAATGACCAAGTCAGAAACTGTGATCGGGTTATCAAAAATATGCCCCTTCCGAGTGGTGTCATCGATTCTCGATCATGGCTTGGATTTCAGGCCCGGGTGCTTACGAGCCTCCCCCGGCGATCCTCTGTTGGCGCAGCCTGTCCGTTTTTTGGATTCAACAGCTGCGGGCTACGTCTGGAGCGCTTCTTGCGCCGGTCTGGCCCCGAAAAAGCCACCTGGACACGGCGCCTGTCAGGTTGCACCCGTCGGTCCACCTGCGGTTTGTCAGGGGATGGAGACGCCTGTTGCGGTTGTGGTGTGGTGAAAGGTCTGCGTTTACGCAATGACTCCAGCACCGTTAGTGGTTGCGACTGATTCCTGTAAATATCCATTCAGTGAGTGTCCTGCCCGAAGGATGAGCCCGCAGCAATTATGCCTGATTGATCAATTTATCGACAAGTTGGGCTAAATCTTTAGTCGGAGCGCGACAGGGCGTGCCCCAGATTCTACAATGACCGGCCATAACCAAATGCTTTCATACCGTTACAGGACCGAACCTTGAAGTCACTGTCTCCGAATCAGCTTTATAAAGCCTGTGTTTTAAAAGATTTGCCGTTCAAGACCACCCGACAACTCAAACCTCTGGCGGAAATTGTAGGCCAGAATCGGGCACAGGCAGCGGTGCGTTTTGCCCTGGCTATGCCTCATGGTGGCTATAACGTGTATGCGGTCGGGCGTAACGGTCTTGGTAAACGCACCATGATGCTCCGCTATCTCGAGCACCACGTGGACACCGATAATCAGAGCCACGATTGGTGCTACGTTGCCAATTTTGAGGAACCAAGGGTGCCCAGGATGCTGCGGCTGCCGGCGGGCAAAGGGAACGAGCTGAAGCAGGACATGGAAAAGCTGATGGGGCGTCTGATGAAGATGATTCCCCAGACTTTTGATAGCGACAGCTTTCTGGAGCGTGCCGAGCAGCTCAAGAATGAATACGCCAAGAAGCAGGAAGAGGAGCTTGAAAAGGTTGCCGCCCAGGCAAAGCGGAAAAAAGTCAGTCTCAACATCACCACTCCCGGCGGCTATCGCCTGGTGGCCATGAATGGAGAAGAGGCCCATACCGCCGAATCCTTCCAGGCCCTGACAGAGGAAGAGAGGGAGAAGTTCGAAAGCGATATCAACAAGCTTGAGAAGAAGCTGAGACACGCGCTGCGCAAGGTGGCGGACTGGGAGCAGGAATACGCCGAGAGCCAGCAGGCACTCAACGAGGAGACCCTGGAGAGTATCTCGGGCCACCAGATTGACGAGCTGGTGGAAAAATACCGGGACCAGCCGGATGTGGTGGCCTATTTCGAGGCCGTCCGCAAGGATCTGTCAGAGAGTCTGGAAATTTTCCTTGAAGACAATGAAGAGCAGGCGGCCATTGCCTATGCCTCTCTGGATAAGAAAATGCCTCGGCGCTATCTGGTTAATGTACTGGTCCACCAGAAGAATGATGAGGTGCCGGTTGTGGTGGAGGATAATCCCACCTACCACAATCTGTTTGGTTACGTGGAGAGTGTGACCTTCAAGGGTACTGTGTTTACCGACTTTTCCCTTATTCGCCCTGGCAGTCTTCATCGCGCCAATGGTGGCTATCTGTTGATGGATGCCATCAAGGTCCTGGAGCAGCCGTTCGTCTGGGACGGCATCAAGCGCGCCTTGCGGTCCAAGTCCATCCAGATCAACTCTCTGGAACGTGAGCTGACCCTCTCAGGCACTATCTCGCTGGAGCCTGAGGCAATCCCACTGGACGTGAAAATCGTGCTGTTCGGCGACCGGGAAACCTGGATGCTGCTGCAGGACTATGATCCCGAGTTCGCCGAGCTGTTCCGGGTGACGGCGGATTTCGAGAATGAAATGATGCGTACTGATGAAAGCCAGTTGCTGTATGCAAAGTTTATCGCCAGCCTGGTGGACGAAAAGAAACTGCTCCACTGTAGCAACAAGGCGGTTGCCCGCATTATCGAACACAGTGCGCGCATGGCCGAGCATCAGGATCGCCTTTCGCTCCACGCGGCTGACATCGCCAACCTGTTGCGCGAGTCGGATTACTGGGCCCGACAGGCAGGTGCCCGGTTGATCCAGAATTCCCATGTGGACCAGGCGCTGGAAAGCGCCCGTTATCGCAGCAGCCGGATTCGCGATCAGTTCTACGATTCCATTCGGGACGGATCAACGCTGGTGTCCACCACCGGTACCTGTGTGGGGCAGGTAAACGCATTGTCTGTACTGTCGACTGGCGGGTTTGAGTTTGGTTTGTCGAACCGGATCACTGCCACCTGCTATTATGGTGATGGCGGTGTGATGGATATCGAGCGGGACGTCAAACTGGGCGGTAATATCCATTCCAAGGGTGTGATGATTCTCAGTTCCTGGCTTTCCGCCCGTTTTGCCGTCAATGATCCCATGCACCTGTCGGCCAGCCTGACGTTTGAGCAGAACTATGGCGAAGTAGATGGCGACAGTGCCTCCCTGGCTGAGATGTGCGCACTGGTCTCCGCGCTCTCGGGACTGCCTGTGCGACAGGATCTGGCAATTACCGGGTCAGTCAATCAGTTTGGCGAGGTCCAGCCGATCGGCGGCGTTAACGAGAAGGTTGAGGGCTTTTACAGCACCTGCAAACTGACAGGGGGGCTGACCGGATCCCAGGGCGTGATCGTCCCTGCAAACAATGTGCAGAATCTGATGCTGGAGCGGGAGGTTCTGCAGTCGGTTCGCGAGGGCGAATTCTGCGTTCACGCGGTGACCCGTGCAGAGGAAGCCATTACCCTTCTGCTGGGCAAACCTGCGGGCAAGGCAGACAGAAAAGGCAGGTATCCCAAACAGACCGTTTTTGGCATTATCCAGCAACGTCTTGAGAAAATGCGTGAGCATGAGCGTCAGGAGCATGCCCGGGACGATCACAAAGACCCGTCGATTCACTGAGCCCCAATGGCTGTAATTGAAAGGAGAGACAAGGCACATGACTGATACCCAGCAAACGGTGTACGTGGTTGAGGATGACGAGGCGGTTCGTGACTCACTGGAACTGCTGCTGAAGTCCGATGGCAAACCGGTCAAGACCTACGAAAATGCCAACGCGTTTCTGAAGGACTATTCCGAAAAAATGGCAGGCTGCATCGTGCTGGATATCCGTATGCCCGGGATGGACGGCATGGAGCTTCAGAAAAAGCTCAACGAAAAGCATTCCATTCTCCCGATCATCTTTGTGACCGGACACGGCGATGTTCCCATGGCAGTCGACGCCATGAAAGAGGGGGCCGTGGACTTTATCCAGAAGCCCTATCGGGAAGAGGCCCTGCTGCAGAAAATAGAAGCTGCGTTGCAGCAGGACAGGGAGCAGCGCAAAACCCTCGGTGAGAAGCAGGAAATCCTGCGCCGCGTGAAGAGCCTGACCCCCCGGGAACACGAGATTATGGACCGGATGATTGCAGGACAGGCAAACAAGGTCATTGCCATTGAGCTTGAAATCAGCCAGCGTACCGTGGAAATTCACCGGTCGCGTGTCATGCACAAAATGGGCACCCATTCACTGGCACACCTGGTCCGCATGGTTCTGTCCGTAAAGGACCTTATCGACGCACGCTGATTTGGCCGGCATTATGCATCAACCATCGTAACCGGCCGTATTTTTATGACAGATGCTGTCCTGGAGACAACAGACGTAACGGTTTTGCTTGTCGACGACAACCCGCAGAACCTGAAGGTTCTCTATGAAACCCTGAAGGACAAGGGTTATCGCCTGTTGATTGCCAACGATGGTGAAAAAGCACTGGATCTTGCCCACCGTCACCAGCCTGAAGTTATCCTGTTGGATATCATGATGCCGGATCTGGATGGCTATCAGGTATGTGAACGACTCAAGGCGGATCCGTCCACCTCAGACAGTGCCGTCGTGTTCCTGTCGGCTCTCGACGACCTCCAGGCGAAAGTTCGTGGTTTTGCCCTCGGTGGCGCCGACTATATCTCCAAGCCTTTCCAGGCCCAGGAAGTGATTGCCAGGGTAAAGACCCATGCCCGGGTAATTCGGCTGGAGCGTGAGCTGCAGGCCCGTAACCGCCAGCTTGAAAACGACCAGGCCCGCATACTGAACTCCATCAGCGAGGGCATCTATGGACTTGATGCCACGGGTGTGATCGTATTTGCCAATCCGGCTGCCGCGCTGATCATGCGCAGTTCCACCGAGGAACTGATCGGCCGGAATTTCTTTGATCTGCATTTCCGCACTGCTGGCCAGGGGTGCGAGCTGCTTCCTGTTTATGCAACCTGCACTCAGGGTGTTGCGGAAAATCAGCGGGACATTGAAATGCTGCGAGCGGATGGCACTGCATTCCCGGTAGAGTACCGTTCCACCCCCAAGCTCGATGGCGATGAACTGCACGGTGCCGTGGTTGTTTTTCGCGACATTACCACCGAGCTTGAGAGTGAGCGGGCGCTGGAGAATGCCCGGCAAGTGGTTCAGGAGCAGCGGGATCAGATTGCCCACTTCTCCCGTCTGACCACCATGGGCGAGATGGCCGCGGGTGTGGCACATGAAGTCAATCAGCCGCTGACAGCCATCACCAACTATGCCCGCGTTGCCAAGCGCATACTGGCAAAGGAAGAACCAGACCACCAGCTGCTTGAAGAGACACTGGAGAAGATTGAAGCCCAGTCACACCGCGCCAGTGAAGTGATTCGCAGGATTCGCCGGTTCATGAAAAAACCGGCAGCCGGAAAAGATGTGTTGTCTCTTTCTGCGTTGCTGGAAGATACCCGCCAGTTTGCAGAGGTGGATATACGAAACAATGAGGGCGGTGTTGAAATCTCCGTAGCTGAGGATGTGCCCGAGGTGCTGGCAGATCCCATTCAGGTCCAGCAGGTGGCGCTGAATCTGATTCGAAATGCCCTGGAATCGACCCGCAGTGCCGGATCGCAGGCGCCTGTTGAAGTCACAGTTACCATGTCCGGCAGCCGCTGCGTTCGAATTGCGGTGACCGATCACGGCATTGGCCTGCCGGACGACGCGGAAGAAAAACTGTTCCTGCCGTTCTATACCACCAAGGAAGAGGGTATGGGGATCGGCCTGCCCATGTGTCGCTCCCTCATCCAGGCCCAGGGTGGGGATATCGGATTTGAACGCCCGGAGCACGGTGGTGCCTGCTTCTATTTCACGTTGCCGGTAGCAGGCGCTGACGGAAGCGCCTGTGGGCCTGATGCCGGCTCCGGAGAACCGGCCTAGTAAAAGGTTCAGCTTCCCCAGTGAATTTCGCCGCTCAGGTGCGGCGCCTCTCCTGACGCGTTCAGCAACTGGTAATCCCAGCTGGACGGTCCTTCCTGCCAGTTCAGTTGTGCCGTTCCCGGCAGAAACAGTGGTTTTTTGAAGTGGCAGGATATGGATACCGCATCCTGTCGCCAGTTGCTTTGCTGCTCCAGCAGCGCCAGCACCCGGGCCTTGCTCCACATTCCGTGGGCAATAGCGCGGGGGAAACCGAACGCTTTCGCGGTCAATGCATGCAGGTGTATCGGATTCCTGTCGCCGGAAACGGCAGCGTACTGTCGCCCGATTGATTCCGGAGCGCTGATCTCGGCTGTTTCGGCGTAGCGGGGCAGTGCCGGTGGCTTGCCGCCGGATTTTTTGTCGCTTTTATCCGGCTGCCGGAACAGGTTGGTGCTGGTTTCTTCCCAGACAAGGCGGCCTGATGTCCAGGCTTCGGTCACCAGGTCGAATTCCAGTCCCTTCGATGTATTGTTCTGGCCGTCCAGCCTCACGGTGATATCAAGGCTTTCTCCGGTGCCGATGGGACGGTGCTGGGTGATTTCGTTACGAAGGTGCACCAGGCCCAGAAGTGGCAGAGGAAAAGCCTTTTCAGTCAGCAGCTTCAGGTGTAGCGGAAACGCCAGTATATGGGGCCATGTGACGGGCACCGTTGTTTGTGTGCTGAACCCGCATACTTTCTGGTAGCGCTTGAGGTTGGCATTGGCCGTGCTGGCGCCAATCAGCCTGGCAGACAGGTCGGGGATGCGGATATCGCTGCCGGAAGGCTTATCTTTAGGCAGCAGGGCCTTGCTGTAAAGTGACCATAAGCCCGGAGGCTGGTTACGATAAATTGCAGTATCTGTCATATTCTTAACTCTCCTGGTACACCTGTGCGGCTCTGGCCTGATATGCTCTAATATACGACTTAGGTCACAGAGTCTGGCAAACCCGGCCAGTATGGGCATTGACCTGGCTTGCCGGCAAGGTGGTCCGGCCGGCCAAGGTGATCAACAAACAACTATAAAGCGGGACATTATGCAGGAATTACGCGATGCGGGTGTGATGTTGCGCCTGATTTATCAGGCCATGAAGCGCAAGGGAATTGACACCGACGCCATCTTTGCCCGGCTGGGCGTGGATGAGGATTATGTCTACACCGAACAGCTGAGAACGCCCCACAGCGCCCAGCTGTACTTCTGGCAGGTCGTGGAGGATGTCTCGGGCGATCCGGATGCCGGCCTTCATCTGGGCCAGCTGCTTCCCGTCTACAAGGGGCAGGTCCTGGAATACCTGTTTCTTAGCAGCCCCACGTTCGGAGAGGGCCTCCGGCGCGCCCAGAACTACCAGCGGCTGTTGAGTGATGCCGCCAATACCGATTTCCTGATCGAAGGCGACGAGGCTTGCATGGTGCTGGACGCCGCCTCCGAAGAAGTCAGCCGCCTGCGGCATTTCAACGAGTGTTTCGTGCAGGGACTGATCACCTTCTTCAAGTCCATCACTGAAGACAGGTTCTACCCCTCCCGGATCGAGTTTGAGCATGATCGGGAGCGCGGTGAGGACCATGTGCGGGATGTGCTGGGATGCGATGTGGTGTTTGGCGCGAAAGAGAACCGCCTTTATTTTCCTGCTTCCCTGCTATCCCACGCATCGCCCCACGCCGAGCCGGAACTGCTGGATCTGCACGAGCGGTTTGCCAGTGAGCAGGTGGCCCGCCTGGAAAAGAAAGACATTGTTGGCCAGGTGGAGCGCATCGTGGCGGAGTTGCTGGACAGCGGAGAGGTTACTCTGGATGCGGTAGCTGAGCGACTGGGTATCAAGCCGCGAACCCTGCGTACGCGACTTACTGAGGCGGAAACCAGTTTCAATCAGGTGCTGGCGGATTTTCGATATCGTCTGGCCCGCCAGCTATTGGCAACGACGGACGAGTCCATTGACGAAATCGTGTATCTGACCGGTTTCTCGGAACCCAGTACGTTTTACCGTGCGTTCAAACGCTGGTCTGGAATGACGCCCATTGAATACCGCAAAACCGCCCAGGGAAAGGATGCAATGGTTGATGCCATGTAACGGCACTGGCCTGGTCGATCTTTTTTTCATGAAAAACGTTGACATGCAGGGCGCGCTCTTTATAATGCGCCCTCGTTGTCACCGAGCAGTCACACCCTTGATTGCGCCCGAGGTGGCGACCAACGCGGAGCGGTAGTTCAGCTGGTTAGAATACCGGCCTGTCACGCCGGGGGTCGCGGGTTCGAGTCCCGTCCGCTCCGCCATTTTTTCTTCCCCTATTGCGCTTTTCTGTTGTCATCCCTGGTTCATACCGCTGTAACAATTGCATGTCATCGTTTTCCTGATTCATACACGGGAGATGAATGATGTCTGATTACGAAGAAGAACTGATGGACTGCCAGTTTGAGGATTATGATGACGATGCTGCCATGGACGACGCCACCGAGCTGTAGTCACGTTTGCGCGCCCTGATTGATGTTCCTGGCGGCCTGTTCTGTCTCATGGTGTTTTCTGTATTCCCCGGGACTGGCCTGGAACCAGCGCCGCCAGGCCTTGTGAAACGCTGACGGATTGGCGAAGCCCAAAAGCCAGGCAATCTCGGACAAGGATGTGCGTGTTTCCCGGATATACTCCACCGCCAATTCCTTGCGGGTTTCGTCCACCAGCTCCTGGAACCCGGTGTTTTCCTCTTTCAGCTGCCGTTGCAGGGTCCAGGGTGCCATGCCGAGCTTCTCTGCGATGATGGCGAGGGTAGGGGTGTCCCCCTGGAACAGGGGCGGAAGCAGGTCCTTGACCCTGTCCCCTGTAGTCCACCCGGCACGAATCCGCAGAAGTTCCTGCTGACATTCCCGTGCCAACTTCTCGAACATGGCCGGCTGGGCCTGTAACGATACGGTGTCCGCAATTCCCGGTGCCAGTCGCAGGCGATTACTGTCGGCGCCAAAAACCACAGAGCACCCAAACCACTGTTCGAACAGCTCCTCCTGGCCCTGGGAGGGGTATTCAATGGCCACCCCCTCGAGTACCTCGCTCCGGCCGGTAATAACCCGCAGGAACTGGGTCCATGCGGCGAGAACGGAATCCACCACGAAAAAGTTGAATACGTTGTAGGGCCTGATGGAGTAAAAGTGCGCTTCCCGACCACGATGGGCCGTCCAGGGCACGCCACGGCTATTGCGGCTGGTCAGCAGTGCGTAGTGCACAAGAGTGCGGATCGCCTCGCCCGCTGTGGGCGCGCATTGAGCAGCAAGGCCGGCAAGGCCTGCGTCCACTGGCCGTGACAGCTTCCCCATGGTCAGGCCGAATGCCGGATTGCCGGTCAGTGCAATGGCCGCCTGGCCCATTCGCATAAAACGCGGGATGCTGATGCGTGCCTCCGGCGCTCTGAGGGCCTGTTCATCCAGACCAAAACGGCCCAGCAGTTCCGTGGGATCTTCCCCTTCGGCCCGAATAGCTCGCGCCATGACACTAACGTACAGCACGCTGATGTCACCGAGGGGGTTCTTGTGTCTGGTGTTGGGTCGCATGATTTTCAGCATTGTCCGACAAGTAACGTCAGGATATCAGATTGTTGCCTGAGGATATTGTCTGGTGCAAGCCTGAGGGCTAACTTAGAGCCCACGTTATGGCACCGCCGGCCCAATAAGAGGAGAGAGATCATGACTGAATCAACACCGGGCGTTACGCGCTATCCCAGCCTGCTTGAACCACTGGATCTCGGGTTTACCCGCCTTCGTAACCGCACTCTGATGGGGTCCATGCATACTGGTCTGGAAGAGGCGAAGAATGGCTTCGAGCGGCTTGCAGCTTTCTATGCTGAACGTGCACGTGGCGGTGTCGGCCTGATTGTGACCGGGGGTATTTCCCCGAATGTGGAGGGAGCCGTTTTCCAGCATGCGGCCAAGATGAATACTCAGGAAGAGGCGGACAGACACAGGGTCATTACCCGGGCGGTGCATGACGCCGATGGCAAGATCTGCATGCAGATCCTCCACGCTGGCCGTTATGCCTATCATCCGGAACTGGTCGCGCCATCGGCTATACAGGCGCCCATCAACCCTCTCAAGCCAAAAGAGCTGGACGAAGCCGGGATCGAGAAGCAGATTGATGACTACGTGAACTGTGCCGCGCTGGCACAGGAAGCCGGCTACGACGGCGTGGAGATCATGGGCTCGGAAGGCTATTTCATCAACCAGTTCATCGTAGCCCACAGCAACCATCGTACCGATCAGTGGGGCGGAAGTTACGAGAACCGCATTCGCCTTCCCATCGAGATTGTTCGCCGCGTTCGGGAGCGTGTGGGTAGCGACTTTATCCTGATTTACCGCCTGTCGATGCTGGACCTGATCGAAGACGGCAGCACCTGGGAAGAAGTAGTGCAGCTGGCAAAGCAGATTGAAAAGGCCGGTGCCACCATCATCAACACCGGTATCGGCTGGCACGAGGCCCGTGTGCCGACGATTGCCACCTCCGTTCCGAGGGGGGCCTTCACCAAGGTTACGGCCCGCCTGAAAGACGAAGTCAGCATTCCTCTGGTAACCACCAACCGCATCAATATGCCGGATGTTGCCGAGAAGATCCTGGCGGAGGGTGACGCGGATATGGTCTCCATGGCCAGACCATTCCTGGCGGATTCGGATCTGGTGCGCAAAGCAGCAGAAGACCGTGCCGATGAAATCAATACCTGCATTGGCTGTAACCAGGCCTGCCTGGACCACACGTTCAGTGGCAAGCTGACCTCGTGCCTGGTGAACCCGCGTGCCTGCCATGAAACCGAGCTGGCCTATGTCAAAACGGCAGAGCCAAAAGCCATTGCGGTGGTGGGTGCCGGCCCTGCAGGCCTGGCATTTGCAACCGTGGCGGCGCAGAGAGGCCACAAGGTCACCCTGTTTGATGCCGGCAGCGAAGTGGGCGGCCAGTTCAACGTGGCCAAGCTGATTCCGGGCAAAGAAGAGTTCTATGAAACCCTGCGCTATTACCGGGTGATGCTGGACAAGCACGGGGTGGATGTTCGCCTGAATACCCGGGTGGATGTGGAGGAACTGAAAGCTGGCGGCTTCGATCACGTGGTTCTGGCCACCGGTGTCAGCCCTCGCACGCCGGAGATCGAGGGTGTGGACCATCCCAAGGTGATTGGCTACCTGGATGCCCTGCTGGGGCGTAAGCCTGTGGGGCAGAAGGTGGCGGTTATCGGTGCCGGGGGAATCGGTTTCGATGTGTCCGAATTCATCGTTCACAAGGGCACCTCGGCGGCACTGGACCCGGAACACTTCATGCGTGAGTGGGGTGTGGACCTGAGTGTCGAGCATCGTGGTGGTATCCAGGGTATGAAGCCAGAGGTGCCAGAGCCGGCCCGTGAGGTATACCTGCTGCAGCGGAAAACTTCCAAAGTAGGCAAGAACCTGGGCAAGACCACAGGCTGGATTCACCGTACTTCCCTGAAAAACCGTCAGGTTCAGATGGTGCCGGGCGTCAGCTACCGCAGGATCGACGACGAGGGTCTCCATATCACCGTGACTCCGAAAGGCGCGGAGCAGGGGGAAGACCGGGTGTTGCCGGTGGACACGATTGTCATCTGTGCTGGCCAGGAGCCGCTGCGCGAGTTGCAGGATGGTCTGGAGGCTGCAGGGATGCAGGTGCATCTGATTGGTGGTGCTGATGTGGCTGCTGAGCTGGATGCCAAGCGCGCCATTAACCAGGGCAGCCGGCTGGCCGCGGAGCTCTGATGGCAAGAACCGTGCTGCATGCCCCATGATCACAAAACGTTGCAGTTTTTCCCTGTCCGGCGGGCATTGACCCGCTAGACTATTATCCGGAAGTCTGTCAGTTTGAAACCGGTCCATGTGCAATGTGTGCAGGGCCGGTTTCTGGTGTCTGACGGTTAAAAAGGGAACGCCTGGGCGGCGTTGCTCGTGTTGCGGTCAGGTTTTCCGAAAGTAGGGAGTATGCAATGGGGTCTGCCGACCAGGTAAATGATGGTTACTCGGCGGTGTTTTTCATGGATGGCAGCAATGTGTCACGACAGATGCGCGCGTCGGAGTTCGGTGCGTTTCTGGATGGTTACGTGGGGCTGTCAGATCTGGCCGACACCGACGTCAAGGCGGTGTATGTGCTTTTGGGCACCGACCTCCTGGTGCGCTCCCTGGTGTTCTTCCGCATCTATTTTGACGAGGAGGGCCGGGCAGACAGCCACTGGAACCTTCCAATAGAGAAACTGGCGCAGAAGGGCGCCAAGGGCCCTGATATGGGGGGCGGCCCGATCCGGCTCGTCTGCCGCAGCCAGTGCCCGAAGTCTACCAATCCCGAAGAACTCTGGGACCCGGATATGACCCCGGGGAGCAATCATTTCCAGGCCATCCGCCGTGCGGTGGAAAGCAATAGTCTGAAGTTCAGGAAAGTGGAGGCTGCCCCGGAGGAAAACATACCCGTACTGGGGGATGAATCACGCTCCACCGAAGAACCCGAGGTGTCAGCCGACCGTGTGCGTCTGGCGCGGGTCATTCGTGAACAGCGCCTTCGTATCAAGACCCTGCAAAGCGTTCACAGGGATGCCCTGTCGGACATTCAGCGGGAGAACCGCCATGAGATGCAGGCGTTGCGCAACGAAATGGCGGAACTTCAGCAAAAGTTCGAGCGCCAGAAACTCAGTAACGAGCAGCTGAAAAAACGCCTGGCCGAGCGCAATGAACAGTATCTGTCGATGCAGGAGCATATCGCTGGCGGGGAGGCGCATAAGGAGCGGGAAGGCGCCACGGCCGATGCAGAGGTTGTGCTACTGCGGGAGCAGTTGGACCGCCGTCAGCGTGAACTGGAACTTCGGGATGAGAAAATCGTGGCTCTTGAGCAGGAAAATTACGACCTGCGTCATCAGACACCCACCGAGAATTCGGTTATGGACCATCTGCAAAGCCACTCGGTTTTTCTGGTGGCGTATCACCCCGGAGTGGGTCACATCACCCTGCCTTATGATGATATCGAAACCTATTTTCGTAACCCGATCGCCTACGCTGCCGAGCGCTGTGGCCTGAATGAGCCCGCCTACAGGGAGTGGCTGAAGCATTACGAGAAACCTGTCTGTCAGCACCAGGATGACGACGGAACTCCCTGTGAGGAGCCGGTCATGCGGGTCAGCCAGCCAGCCGATTTTCGGCCGGGAATCGATGACCGCTGCGAGAAGCATCAACCGCAGAGTGAAAGCTGACGCTTTATTACCCACCCCGAACGGGATCTTTTTTCAGAATCCGGCCGTATTTCGTTACTATGGTCTCCCAGACGTTTCCGGGAGACCAGTCAGACCGATCCCGGCTCACACAGATATCCACGGGAAGCTACATGGATCAATTCAGAAACATTGGCGTGATTGGCCGCATGGGCAGTGTCAAGGTGGTCGAGTCGCTGCGTCAGCTCAAACAGTACCTGACGAATAACCACTATCACGTGATCATTGAAGAAGATACCGCCAGTATGCTGCCCGGCCACGGCCTTCAGGTTGCCAGCAAGAAGCTTCTGGGTGAAATCTGTGATCTGGTGATTGTGGTTGGTGGTGACGGAAGCCTGCTTGGGGCTGCCAGGGAGCTGGCAAAATCGAAAATTCCGCTGCTGGGCGTGAATCGCGGCCGCCTGGGCTTTTTGACGGACATATCGCCCTCTGATCTGGAAGAGCGGCTGAGCAAGGTTCTCCAGGGCGAATACATTGAAGAGACACGCTTCCTGCTGGACGGGCATGTAGAACGCAATGGCCAGCCTCTTGGCTTTGGAACCGCGCTGAACGATGTTGTGCTTCACCCCGGCAAGTCCACCCGGATGATCGGTTTCGATCTGTATATTGACGGACATTTCGTATATAGCCAGCGATCAGACGGGCTTATTGTAGCCACACCGACGGGATCAACCGCCTATTCATTGTCGGCGGGCGGGCCGATCATGCATCCAAAACTCGATGCCGTGGTATTGGTGCCCATGTTCCCACACACCCTTAGCAGTCGCCCCATTGTTGTGGACGGCAAAAGCGAGATAAAACTGGTGATTGGCGAGACCAACGAAACCTATCCGCAAATCAGTTTCGACGGGCAGATGAACATTGCCTGCGCTCCCGGCGATATCATCCGGATCACCAAGAAGCCCTTCAAGATTCGTCTTATTCATCCCGCGGATCACAATTTTTACGCCACATGCCGGGACAAGCTGGGCTGGGCCAGTGAGATTGCAGCGAGTTAACAACATGGCATTACAGGCAAGATCCGCGAGCCGCGGCTACGACATTATCGGCGACATCCATGGGTGCGCCCATACTCTGGTGCGGCTTCTGGAGCAGATGGGCTACCGCAAGGTAAACGGTGTGTACGAGCACCCGCGGCGGCAGGCCATTTTTATCGGCGACATCATTGACCGGGGGCCCCGTATCCGGGAAGCCCTGCATCTGGTGCGGGACATGGTTGAGCATGGCTCTGCCCGCATTGTCATGGGTAACCATGAGTACAATGCCCTCGGTTACTGCACCCGGGCACGGCCAGGCAGTGGCAAAAAATTTCTGCGTGAGCACAATGCCCGCCACGACAGGCTTATCCGTGAAACGCTTGAGCAGTTCGAGCATTATCCCCATGAGTGGAACGAGTTTCTGGAATGGTTTTACACCATCCCGCTGTTTATTGATGAGCCGGACTTCCGTGCGGTTCATGCCTGCTGGGACGGTGAGCTGATCAATAAATTCAAGGAAAGTCAGGGTGGGGCCTGTATTGATGACGATTTTCTCCATGCCTCTGCGGCGATCGAGTCTTTTGCCGGCCAGGTAATGGATACCCTCTTGCGAGGTACGGATCTGCGGTTGCCGCCCGGAGTGAAGATTACTGGCAAGGATGGTTATGTCCGGGAGTTTTTCCGGACAAAGTTCTGGGCAGATAATCCGAAAACCTATGCGGATGTTGTGTTTCAGCCAGACCCGTTGCCGGAAGATGTCGCCCGTCGCGAGCTGACGGATGAGGAACGCAGCCAACTGATCAGCTATCCGGCCTCGGCGCCACCGGTGTTTGTTGGCCATTACTGGATGGAGGGGGAGCCGGCGCCGCTCAAGCACAATGTTGCCTGCATTGACTTCAGCGCGGTCAAGTACGGCAAGCTGGTAGCCTATCGCCTGGATGGCGAGCGCACCCTGTCCCGCGACAAGTTTGTCTGGGTGGATGTGGAGCGGCCCGAGCAGGCAGAATACCCCACCAGCGAAGACAGTGTGGCGAGGTAGCCTGTGTATCGAATCAAACAGATCGACACGACGATCAACCTGGCAGGCTTCAGCCGCTGGCTTAAAGAGCAGGGGGTGGAGCACCGTATAACAGAGGAGGACGGATATCAGGTTCTCTGGCTGGAAAATCCGGAACACACCGAACCGGTTCTTGATGCCCTTGAGCGCTTTCTGAGGGAACCGGAGATTCAGCAGGCGGTCAATACGACAGCACGGTCACCTGTATTTGTCGGTGGTCGCTGGCAGCCGTCGCCGAGTCATGCACCACTGGTGCTCGGGGTGATTGTCCTTGCCGTGTTGATGGCCTGGGTAACCGCGATGGGGAAAAATCAGCTGTCAGCGCTGCTGATGTTTGTTGACCCCCGTTTTTACGATGTCGGCACCATGGCGGAGCGCGTTCAGGCGCTGTCTTCCACTCTTGCAAGCGGGCAGGTCTGGCGCCTGCTTACCCCGGACTTTCTCCATTTCAGCTGGACCCATATCATTTTCAATTCGGTGATGCTCTGGTTCCTCGGCAGTCAGATCGAGTGGTTCGATGGTCGTGCCCGACTAATGGTGTTGTTCGTGGTGACCAGCCTGCTGTCCAACGGGTTGCAGTACATCGTGACAGGGCCGCTGTTTGGCGGATTGTCCGGTGTTGTATATGGGATTCTCGGTTATTGCTGGCTCAGCCAGCGACGGATGCCCCGGTTCCAGTTTCCCCCTGCACTGATCACCTTTGCGGTGGCCTGGATGGTGATCGGTTTTACACCTTTCACGGAAATGGTGGGGCTGGGACGAATGGCGAACGAAGCTCATCTGGGCGGCTTTGTGGCAGGGCTGGCCCTGGCAGCGGTTTTGCCGGTACCAAAAAAAGCCCCGCGAAACCGCGGGGCATGAAAAGAGCGTTTAGCTCCTGATGAGAGAGACCAAATGAACACGACCTTCGTCATTTGGTGAGATAATGATAATCATTATCGTTTAATGTTGTCAACGGGTTTGCTCAATTTTTTGCTGGAGAATGAAATGACTTACGAAGAGCTGATCAGGCGGCTGGATCCAGCGGTTTACCAGAACCTCAAACGTGCCCTGGAACTGGGTAAATGGCCGGATGGCCGCAAACTGAGCGATGAGCAGCGTTCAATCTGCATGGAGGCGGTCATTTACTACGAAGACCACCACCAGATCCCCATGGAAGAACGAGTGGGCTATCTCGACCGCGGTAAAAAAGCCGGGACTGCATGTGATCCCAGCGTGGCCCGTACGTCGGGGAGCGCGGCAAACGGACAGGCGAACTCTGACCAGTACTTTGAGGTGAAGTCTTGACCGCACTGGTTGATATAACTGGCCGGTTGCGCAAGATGCCGGCAGAACCGGGCAGTCCGGTCAGTTATACGATCCGGGTAGGGGACACACGGGTTCCCCTGAACGAGATGATTGGTTACCCGTTGCAGCTTGATTTTGATGGCGTGATTCGTTGCATCAATTGCGACAGGAAGACCAACAAGAGTTTCAGCCAGGGTTACTGTTACCCCTGTTTTCGCAAACTCGCTGCCTGCGACAGTTGCATCATGAGCCCGGAGAAGTGCCATTACCATGAAGGTACCTGCCGCGAGCCGGAGTGGGGGGAATCCCATTGTATGATCGAGCACGTGGTCTATCTGGCAAACTCTTCCGGCCTGAAAGTCGGCATCACCCGTGGCTCTCAGGTCCCCACGCGCTGGATTGACCAGGGCGCTGTCGATGCCATTCCGATGGTGAGGGTCACCACCCGTCAACTCGCGGGTTTCGTGGAAGTTGCCTGCAAAAAGCACGTTGCCGACCGGACCAATTGGCGGGCGATGCTGAAGGGGGACATTCCTGAGCTGGATCTGGTTGCGGAGCGCAGTCGCATGCTTGATCTGATTGCCGACGACCTGTCCGAGCTGCGGGCTGCCCACGGTGAGAGCGCCATTACTGCTGTCGAGGAGCAGGCCCTTGAACTGAGTTATCCGGTGCAGGTGTGGCCCCGGACGATAAAAACCCATAATCTGGACAAATCACCTTCAGCAGAAGGCGTGCTCCAGGGGATCAAGGGTCAGTATCTCATTCTGGACACGGGCGTGATCAACATCCGCAAGTACACCGGTTACGAAGTCCGCTTCCGGGTCTTTCCAAACACCTGAACCAGGCTCAACTATTTCTGGAGATCACGAATGCGTACCAGCCAGCCACAAACCATTTACCTGAAAGATTATCGCGTACCCGCCTTTCTGGTGGACCACGTGGATCTGCGTTTCGAGCTGTTTGAGGACGGGGCGCGGGTCTACAGCCTGCTGTCCATGCGCCGCAATCCTGACAGTGACGGTAGTGACACGAGTCTTGAGCTTGATGGTGATAGCCTGACCACACTGGAATCAGTGAGTCTCGATGGAAGCGAGTTGGCAAAAGATGCCTACGAGGACCGCACAGACAGGCTGGTCGTCCATGACGTGCCGGATCAATTCGAACTGGGCGTGGTGACCTGGATCGAACCACAGAACAACACCCGCCTGGAGGGCCTCTATAAATCGTCCGGCATGTTCTGCACCCAGTGTGAAGCTGAAGGTTTCCGCTGCATTACCTACTTCCCTGATCGCCCCGACGTGATGGCTCGTTTCCGCACCCGCATTGAAGCGGACAAGGCGAGCTTCCCCATCCTGCTGTCCAACGGCAACGATGTTGAAAAGGGGGAGCTGGACGGTGGCCGGCACTTCGTGACCTGGGAAGACCCATTCCCGAAACCCTCCTACCTGTTTGCCCTGGTGGCAGGGGATCTGGTGGAGCAGCGCGACAGCTTTGAAACCATGTCCGGTCGCGAGATCGACCTGCGCATGTACGTGGAGCCCCGCAATGTGGAAAAGTGCGCCCACGCCATGGATTCTCTGAAGCGCGCCATGCGCTGGGATGAAGAAGTTTACGGGCGTGAATACGATCTCGATATCTTCATGATCGTGGCGGTGGATGACTTCAACATGGGTGCCATGGAGAACAAAGGGCTGAATATTTTCAACTCCTCCTGCGTGCTGGCCAGTCAGGAAACGGCAACGGATCAGGCGTTCCAGCGCATCGAGTCCATCGTTGCCCATGAGTATTTCCACAACTGGTCCGGCAACCGTGTTACCTGTCGCGACTGGTTCCAGCTCAGCCTGAAGGAAGGCTTTACCGTCTTCCGTGATTCCCAGTTTTCTGCTGATATGGGCTCGCCCACGGTCAAGCGTATTGAGGACGCCACCATGCTGCGCACTGCCCAGTTCGCAGAAGATTCCGGTCCCATGGCCCATCCGGTGCGCCCTGAGTCGTACATGGAGATCACCAACTTCTATACCCTGACGATCTACGAAAAGGGGTGCGAAGTGGTCCGGATGATCCACACGCTGCTCGGCGCGGACATGTTCCGCAAGGGCAGCGATCTGTACTTTGAGCGCCATGACGGCCAGGCGGTAACCACCGATGATTTTGTCCGGGCCATGGAAGATGCCAGTGGCCGCGACCTGTCCCAGTTCCGTCTCTGGTACGAGCAGGCAGGTACGCCAGAGCTGACTGTGCGGGATGAGTTTGACCAGGGCGCCGGGATCTATCGTCTGACCATTGAACAGGTCATTCCGGACACCCCGGGCCAGACCAACAAGAAACCGCAGCACATTCCGTTTGCTGTCGGACTCCTGGGGGCAGGTGGTGAATCCCTGCCACTGAAGCTGAGCGCCGGTGAAACGGATGCCCCGACAGACCGGATTCTGGAGTTGACCGAAGCCAGCCATACGTTTGAGTTTCATGACCTGGCGGAGCGGCCGGTCCCGTCGCTGTTGAGAGATTTCTCGGCGCCAGTCCGGGTCTATTATCCATGGACCCGTGAACAGTTGATGTTCCTGATGAGTCACGATCCCGACGGTTTCAATCGTTGGGACGCCGGGCAGAGACTGGCGGTTGATGTGATCAGCGAGCTGGTGGGTGATACCGGCAATGAAGCGATTGATGGGGGGCTGACGGACGCCTACCGGGGGTTGCTGTCGGATGTTTCTCTGGATCAGGCGCTGGTTGCCAAGATGCTCCAGCTGCCTTCCGAAGCCTACCTGATCGAATTGGCAGAGAAACCCAATGTGCCTGCCATTCACCAGGCCCGTGAACGCGTGCTCAAGCATCTTGCCGCCGCCCTGCGGGATGATCTGCTTGCCTGTTACCGGCGCAACACTGTTGAGGGGCGCTATGAGGTGACGCCAGAATCCGTTGCCCGCAGGAGTCTGCGAAATACTGCGCTTGCCTGGCTGCTTCATATCGACGATGAGGAAGGCCGGTCCCTGGCGGTAAGCCAGTTTGAAAGGGCAGACAACATGACGGACCGCATGGGTGCGCTGAGGGCACTGGTGAACTCCGGCTATGAGCAGGCGCGTGATGAGGCACTGGGCGCCTTCTATGAGCGCTGGAAGGCAGACCCCCAGGTGGTGGAGCAGTGGTTTGCGGTGCAGTCCGGTAGCAGCCGCACGGGCGGCTTGCCCAAGATCCGGGAACTGATGGAGCACCCTGCCTTCGACTGGAAAAACCCCAACAAGATCCGCTCTGTGATTGGCGTGTTTGCTGGCCAGAACCTGCCGGCATTTCATGCCGAAGACGGCGCAGGCTATCGGTTTCTGGCAGAGCAGGTCCGCAGGCTCGATGACAGCAACCCGCAAATTGCCGCAAGGCTGGTGTCGCCGCTGACACGCTGGCGCAAGTTTGCGCCGGTGCATGGTGAGCAGATGAAGACGGCGCTGGAATCCATCAGGGACAAATCAGGCCTCTCACGGGATGTCTATGAGGTGGTTCACAAGAGCCTTGCCGGCCAGTAGACGGGAGGGGCTGGAGCTGTATCCGCCTGCCGCAACAGGTACAGGCGGATACAAAATCGCACTTTCGGTCGATAGACAATGTCGGTCAATCGGCTAATCTGTCAGGAGCCGATATTCCATGACAACACAATAAGAAAAGCCTCGCACAGGGCTTTCAGACAGGTTTAAGGTTAAACAATGAAATACAAAAACAACGTAATTCTGGGCAGTCTGTTTGCTTTTTCTGTCTTTGCAATGCCAGTAGGCGCTGCCGTTTCCGCCAGTGAAGCCGCTCGCCTTGGGCAGGATCTGACTCCATTCGGTTCCGTGAAGGCCGGCAATGAAGCCGGTACCATTCCTCCCTGGACAGGGGGGCTGACCGAAGCACCTGAAGGTTACAAGGGCAGCGGCCAGCATCACATCAACCCGTTTCCGGACGATGAAGTCCTGTTTACCATCAATGCATCCAACATGGACCAGTACAGCGAGCACCTGACTGACGGTCTCCGTGCCATGCTGGAAACCTACCCGACTACGTTCCGAATCCCGATCTATAAGAGCAGGCGCACTCACGCTGTGCCCGACTGGGTTGCTGAAAATACCAAAGAAAATGCCGTTGAGGCTGAGATCGTTGGCAAAGGCGAGGGCATTGACGGTGCTTTTGCTGGTTACCCGTTCCCGATCCTGCATGGCAACAATGAAGAAAAGGCCTGGCAGGTTATCTGGAACCATCTGACCCGCTGGCGTGGCGTCTCCATTACCCGTCGCTCCAGTGAAGTGGCGGTTCAGACCGATGGGGATTACTCCCTGGTCACGTCACAGCAGGAAGCCTTCTTCAACTACTACAACCCCGAAGGCAGCGAAGAAGATCTGGATAACGTCATCTTCTACTACCTGTCGTTCACCCAGTCGCCGCCCCGTCTTGCCGGTGGTGCGATCCTCATTCATGAAACCCTGAACCAGATTATCAATCCCCGTAACGGTTGGGGCTATAATGCCGGCCAGCGGCGGGTTCGCCGTGCTCCCAATCTGGGGTATGATTCCCCGATTGCGGCGGCGGACAACCTGCGAACAGCGGATGACACCGATATCTTCAACGGTGCGCTGGACCGATACAACTGGAACTACGAGGGAATGCGAGAGATTTACGTTCCCTATAACAACTATCGTATCGGTGAAAAAGGCACGCCATACTCGGAAATTCTGGGTATTTCGCATCTAAACCCGGATCTGACCCGTTGGGAACTCCATAGGGTGCATGTTGTAGAGGCCACCTTGAAGGAAGGTGAGCGCCATATCTATGGCAAGCGCAGGTTCTACGTGGACGCCGACAGCTGGAATACACTCCTGTTGGACCAGTATGATGGCCGCGGCGAGTTGTGGCGGGTAACCATGGGCCTGGCAAAGAACTATTATGAGCTGCCGGGCGTCTGGACAGTGCTGGACGCGTACCATGACCTGCAGGCACGTCGTTACCACGTGCTGGGTCTTGATACGGAGGAGCCTTCAACTCGCGAGTTTACCAACGACGTGCCCAACCGTCGTTACTTCTCGCCGGCGTCACTGCGCCGCAGGAGTGTGCGTTAACGTCGGCGCCTTTTGGTTGGAAACGATTTTCGCCAGAGACGGATGGCGACGAATATACCGGTGGTCGGAAGGCCGCCGGTATATTCATAGTATCCGCCGGTATTGCCGGCGAAATCAGAGTGACACAGTTCAATACAACATATAGGCAATCTGAATGGCTACAAGGTTGATGTGCAAGACTCTGGGAGCAGCCTGTCTTGGAGTATCCATGGCAATGTCTGCGCCCTCGGTGTTTGCGCTTGCAGATATCATCGAAACCCCTTCCCGGCCCACAATGCTTGCACCGGAGAATCTGCTCACCGACGCTGACCGCGCAGGCGAGCGTATCGTGGCGGCTGGTGAACGTGGTCATATCATTTTTTCCGATGATCAGGGTGAAACCTGGACGCAAGGCGAAGTTCCGGTCCGTGTGACCCTGACGGGCGTTGACTTTGGCACAGACACCCACGGCTGGGCAGTGGGTCATAGCGGCGTCGTTTTACATTCAAACGATGCAGGCGAGAGCTGGGAACTCCAGTTGACCGGTATCAAGGCTGCAGAGCTGGCCATTGAGAGCCGGCAGGAGCAGATAGAAGAGCTTGAGCAGGAAATCGAAGAAGCGCCGGAGGAGGAAAAGGCGGATCTTGAGTGGGCTCTGGATGACCTGTATTTCTCGATGGAGAATCTGGAATCCGATCTCGAGATCGGTCCGGTTAACCCGCTTCTCGATGTCTGGTTTGAAAATGAAAACCACGGTTTTGTAGTGGGTGCCTACGGCATGTTTCTGCGCACCACCGATGGTGGTGAAAGCTGGCGTGACTGGTCTCCCCGGGTCGAAAACCCTACCGGCTTTCACCTCAATAGCATCACCCGGATCACCGGCGGAGCGCTGGTCATCGTGGGTGAAGCAGGGCTGATCTTTGTTTCCGTTGATGGCGGCGAGAGCTGGGAAAAGCGTGAAAGTCCCTATGAAGGTTCACTGTTTGGTGCCATTGGCACGGGCCAGATTAATGAGATTCTGGCGTTCGGCCTGCGCGGCAATATGTTTCTCTCCACCGATCTGGGCCGGAGCTGGAAAGTTGTCCCGAATGAGGCTGGCGCAACGCTCAATGATGGCGCGGTCTCGGACGATGGCAGAATTACCCTTGTTGGTAACGGTGGTACGGTTCTGATGAGCACAAATGGCGGCGAAACATTCCGGCCCTATTCCCGGGACGACCGGGAGGGTGTGATGGACGTTGTCCCGGTATCTGGAACCAATCTTCTGCTCGTGGGTGAGGGTGGCGTCAAGCACACCGATGCACGCGGCAAGGATCTTCAATAACGCCCTGATGCGGCACCAACAGATTGAAAACGAGAGGGGCTTTTGAATGTCGAACCCGAAGCATGACAAGGGCGAGCATTACCTGACTACGCCGAAGGCAGAACCGTTCCTGGAACGGCTGATCTTCAACAATCGGGCGATCATCCTGATTGCATTTTTCTTCTTGACCCTGTTCCTTGGCTATAACGCCGTCAAGATCCAGCCGGATGCCAGTTTCGAGCGGATGATACCGCTGGAGCATCCTTACATCGTCAATATGCTGGAGCACCGGAACGACCTGGAAAACCTGGGGAACTTCGTTCGTATCGCCGTAGAGGTGGAAGAGGGCGATATCTTCACCGCGGAATACATGGAAACCCTCAAGCAGATCACTGACGAGGTTTTCTATCTCAATGGGGTGGATCGCTCCGGGCTTAAATCGCTCTGGACCTCCAATGTTCGCTGGGTGGAAGTAACCGAGCAGGGCTTTCAGGGCGGTACCGTCATCCCGGACAACTACGATGGTTCCCGGGAGAGCCTTGAGCAACTGCGTCAGAACGTGCTCAGGTCAAACGAGGTAGGGCGCCTGATTTCGGACAACTTCAAGTCAACGATTGTTTACGCGCCACTGTACGAAAACAACCCGGAGACTGGCGAGCCTCTGGACTACGGTGAGTTCTCGCGTCAGCTGGAAGAGAAGATACGGGACAAGTACGAAGCCCAGAATCCGAACATTGATATCCATATTGTTGGCTTTGCCAAGAAAGTGGGCGACCTGATTGAGGGTATCGGCTCCATTGCCTGGTTTGCCGGTATCACAATCATTCTGACCACACTGCTGCTGTATGGTTACTCCCGTTGCATTACCGGGACGCTGGTGCCGGTGTTTACTTCCATCATCGCTGTGTTCCTGCAACTGGGTACATTGCGGTTGCTGGGCTACGGTCTGGACCCATACTCCGTGCTTGTTCCGTTCCTGGTGTTCGCCATTGGTATCAGTCATGGCGTTCAGATCGTCAACGCCATGGCAGTGGAAGCGGCAAAAGGATTTGATGCCATTACCGCAGCGCGACTGGCATTCCGGGCGCTTTATATCCCGGGTATGTTGGCCCTGATTTCCGATGCCTTCGGTTTCCTGACCCTGATTTTCATTGAAATCGATGTAATCCGGGATCTCGCCGTTGCAGCGGGTATCGGTGTGGCGTTTGTTATCCTGACCAACCTGGTGTTGCACGTACTGATCATGTCCTACCTTGGCATCTCCAAGGGTGGCGTTCGCCATGTGCAGAATCACGGTGAGAAGCAGGACCGCAAATGGCGCATCATGTCTTACTTTGCGCACCCGGGTGTGGCTCCGATTTCACTGCTGATTGCAGTGATCGGTCTGGGACTTGGCCTGTATTACAAGCAGGATCTGAAGGTTGGCGATCTTGATCAGGGCGCGCCGGAGCTGAGAGCTGACTCGCGCTACAACAAGGATAATGCCTTCATTATCGAGAACTACTCGACAAGTGCTGACGTGTTGGTGGTGATGGTGAAAACCAAAGAAGAGCAGTGTACCCAGTACAATGTTCTTCGCGCCATGGATACGCTGCAGTGGGAGCTGCAGAACACGCCGGGCGTTCAGTCGTCCGCGTCGCTGGCAAATGTGTCCAAACTGGTTACAAAGGCGCTGAACGAGGGTAACTGGAAGTGGTATGAAATATCCCGCAACCAGACCATCATCAATGCTTCCATCAGGGAAGCCCCTGCCGGCCTGATCAACACCAACTGCGACCTTACGCCCGTACTTGTTTTCCTTGAGGATCACAAGGCGGAAACGCTGGAGACAGTGACTGAGCGTGTTGAGGAGTTTGCCAGCAACCATAACAATGAAGATTTCAAATTCCTGCTGGCGGCTGGTAACGCAGGCGTGGAAGCGGCGACCAACGACGTTATCTCCAGCGCCAAGAACATGATGCTGATCTTCGTCTATGGCGTGGTTGCCTCACTGTGCTTGCTGACCTTCCGGTCGATCCGGGCGGTGCTGTGTATCCTGATTCCGCTGGGGCTCACTTCCATTCTGGCTGAGGCTATCATGGCGGTGTCCGGTATCGGTATCAAAGTGGCGACCCTGCCTGTTATTGCCCTGGGCGTGGGTATAGGTGTTGACTACGGCATTTATATCTACAGCAAGCTCGAAAAGTTCCTGCTGGAGGGCAAGACACTCCAGGAAGCCTATTTCGAAACCCTGAGGTCTACCGGTAAGGCCGTTATCTTTACGGGTGCCACTCTGGGTATTGGTGTGGTGACCTGGATCTTCTCACCCATCAAGTTCCAGGCCGATATGGGGCTGCTGTTGTTCTTCATGTTCATCTGGAACATGGTTGGCTCCATCTGGCTGCTGCCGGCCCTGGCGCGCTTCCTGCTGCGCCCGGATCGCATGGTTGCCAAGGCGCGCGCGAGCAAATAATATCTCGCCAGCCTGAACAAAAAAGCCCGCTCTGCGGGCTTTTTTGTTGTTCGCTCAAGTGCTTAGCGTGCCAATCCTCGCTTTATTTATGACGCAAAGTGGTCTATGTTTTAAGGCGAACGTGGAAAGTGCCTGTGTTGTGGCACAGGCCAAAAAAAGCAAAAACGAACACAAAAGGGAAACGTTATGGCACTGAAACAGAAATTCTCTGCACTTGCGGTTGCAGCTGCGGTCAGCTTCGGAGCGACCTCAACAGCGGTTAACGCGCAGGAACAGCAGTTCGTTACTATCGGAACGGGTGGTGTAACCGGTGTTTACTATCCGGCGGGCGGGGCAATCTGCCGCCTGGTCAATATGGATCGTAAAGAACACGGTATTCGCTGCTCTGTTGAGAGTACCGGTGGTTCGGTCTATAACCTCAATGCGATTCGCCAGGGCGAACTTGATCTTGCCGTTGCCCAGTCTGACTGGCAATACCATGCCTATAACGGCACCAGTCAGTTTGAGGACGACGGAAAGAACGAAAAGCTTCGGGCCGTATTCTCACTGCATCCGGAGCCATTCACGGTTGTTGCCAGCAAGGGCTCTGGCATCAAGACGTTTGAGGATCTTGAAGGCAAGCGGGTGTCGGTCGGTAACCCCGGCTCCGGTCAGCGCGCGACCGCCGAGGTGCTGATGGACGAAATGGGCTGGACCATGGACAAGTTTTCCCTGGCCGCGGAACTGAAAGCGGCTGAGCAGTCCCAGGCCCTGTGTGACGGCAACATTGACGCTTTCTTCTATACCGTTGGTCACCCCTCCGGTGCGATCAAGGAAGCAACCACCTCCTGTGACAGTGTTATCGTTAGTGTGGATAACAAAGCCACAGAGAAGCTCATTGACGATAATCCCTACTATCGTAAAGCCGTTATCCCGGGTGGTATGTACAGGGGAACTGATAACGACGTAACCACCTTTGGTGTTGCCGCAACGTTTGTTTCATCCACGGACGTGTCCGAGGATGTTGTTTATGAAGTCGTCAAAGCCGTTTTTGAGAATTTTGACAGCTTCAAGCGCCTGCACCCTGCGTTCGCCAACCTGGAAAAGGAAGAAATGGTGTCCGATGCCCTGAGTGCGCCCCTGCACCCGGGCGCCAAGAAGTACTATAAAGAAGCCGGCCTGATCGACTGATCCTGTAACCGGTAAAAACCACACCGCAGGCAGGCCAGCCTGCGGTGTTTTGATCTCCGACCCGCTATATTCTTACAGGATCCAGATATGGCCAATAGCGAACCGAGAGCCGGGGACAAGATCGACAGCGCAAAAGTTGCAGAGGTTCTCCAGACCGAAACCGGTGGAAGAGCTGCAACCGGCATGGCTGCCAAGATACTCTTTGTTGTTCCTCTGCTTTGGTCACTTTTCCAGCTATGGATAGCATCGCCGCTTCCTTATATCGTCGAGTTCGGCGTTTTTAACTCGACGGAATCACGGTCTATTCACTTGGCATTTGCCACCTTCCTGGCTTTTTCTGCCTACCCGATGATTCGCGGCCGGCATGTGGATCATGTGCCTTTCTATGACTGGATTCTTGCACTGGCAGCTGCCTTCGCAGCTTCTTATCTGTTTTTCTTTTACGAAGAGCTGTCGACACGACCAGGCGCGCCTATAACCCAGGATCTGATCGTCGCCCTGGGCGGCATTGTGTTGCTCCTGGAGGCTACCCGTCGGGCCCTGGGGTTGCCGCTGACTATTGTGGCCGGTGTCTTCCTTATCTATGCACTGGCCGGGCCGTATATGCCCGATGTCATTTCCCACAAGGGTGCAAGCCTGAGCAAGCTTTCCTCCCATATGTGGTTGGGCACCGAGGGTGTATTCGGTGTTGCCCTGGGTGTCTCCACCAGCTTTGTTTTCCTGTTCGTTCTCTTTGGTGCGCTGCTGGAGCGCGCCGGGGCAGGCAACTACTTTATTCAGGTTGCCTATGCCATGCTCGGTCACATGCGTGGCGGGCCCGCCAAGGCCGCTGTCGTTTCCAGCGGTTTGAGTGGCGTGATTTCCGGTTCGTCCATTGCCAACGTGGTCACCACCGGTACGTTTACCATCCCGCTGATGAAGAGGGTAGGCTTTCCCGCTACCAAAGCAGGCGCCGTTGAGGTGGCCGCTTCCACCAACGGACAGCTGACGCCTCCTATCATGGGTGCGGCCGCCTTCCTGATGGTCGAGTATGTGGGAATTTCCTATCTGGAGGTTATCAAGCACGCGATTCTGCCGGCGATGATTTCCTACGTGGCACTGATCTATATCGTTCACCTGGAAGCCTGCAAGCTGAAGATGAAAGGGATTGAGCGGCTTGATCGTCCGACCCTGGCCCAGCGCATGCTCAACTGGGTTGTGATCCTGCTTGGGCTGAGTGCCCTTACGTTCATTGTCTATTACGGCATTGGCTGGCTGAAGGTGGTGCTTGGCGAGGCAGCTGTGTGGGTGTTGGGACCCTTACTGCTTTTTGTCTATATAGGGCTGGTCTGGTATTCCACGCGCTTTCCTGTTCTCGAACAGGATGACCCTGATTCAGCAATGGATACGCTGCCGGAGGTCGGGCCGACGGTCAAGACGGGCCTTTACTTCCTGTTGCCCGTGGTGGTTCTGGTCTGGTGTCTGACAGTTGAACGTTTCTCTCCCCAACTGTCTGCCTTCTGGGCCACGGTATTCATGATTTTCATCGTCATTACCCAGCAGCCTCTGAAGGCCTTTTTCCGCAAGAACGGTCATTTCCTGGCTGAAACAAAAACCGGTTTCTTGGATCTGACGCATTCGCTGGTTACAGGTGCCCGGAACATGGTCGGTATCGGCGTGGCGACAGCGACAGCTGGTATCGTGGTCGGTACGGTGACACTGACCGGCATTGGCCTGGTGATGACCCAGTTTGTGGAGTTCATCTCAGGCGGCAACCTGCTGCTGATGCTGATCTTTACCGCCATTATCAGCCTGATTCTCGGCATGGGGTTGCCCACCACCGCCAATTACATCGTGGTTTCCACTCTGATGGCGCCGGTCATAGTCACCCTGGGCGCGCAGAATGGACTGTTGGTGCCGCTCATCGCGGTCCACCTGTTTGTGTTCTACTTCGGCATACTGGCGGATGATACGCCGCCCGTGGGGCTGGCCGCCTACGCGGCGGCTGCCATATCCGGTGCGGATCCGATACGAACGGGTATCCAGGGCTTCACCTATGATATCCGGACCGCCATTCTTCCGTTCATGTTTATCTTCAACAACCAGTTGTTGCTTATCGGGCTGACAGGGTGGCTTGACCTTCTGGTTACCATCGCCAGTGCGGTAACGGCCATGCTCGTGTTCTCTGCAGCCACCCAGGGCTACTGGTTTACCAAGAGCTATAAATGGGAGTCGGCGCTGCTGTTGCTGATCACGTTCACTCTTTTCCGCCCGGGCTACTGGTGGGATATGGTCTATCCGGCAACGGAGGACCGTCCGGGATCCGAAGTGGTTGAACATGTTGAGAATGTTCCTGCTGGCGAGTCCATCGTTCTGCAGGCGTCCGGCATGGCCTTGGATGGTGATGAGGTATCGACCTATCTGAGCCTGCCTTTACCGGCAGCCGATACCCCTCATGAAAGACTGATGGAGGCGGGGCTGGAACTCTCCCGCGATGGTGACAAGATGGTGGTGGATTTTGTGGGCTTCGGCAGCCCTGCGGAAGACGCCGGAATCAGCTTTGGCTGGACCATCGATTCCGTTCAGGTTGAAAACGAGCGTCCACCCAAAGAGCTTATGTTCATCCCCTCACTCATCCTCCTCGGCCTTGTAGCCTTCGGCCAGTTAAGGCGACGGACACCCGAGGAGGCAAGCGCTTACAACTTGTAGCCATCCCAAAAAGCCCGGCATTAACCTGCCGGGCTTTTTTCTGTTAAACTCCTGCGCGCAACGGTCCGCGGTTTGTGTCGCGGCCAACCGTCAACATGTGGTCTTTGGTACGGATCACCTCTGAGACTCAAGGAGCCAATTATGCCTGTTGTTACCCTGCCGGATGGCAGTCACCGCAGTTTTGCCGAACCAGTAACCGTTCACGATGTTGCCGCAGACATCGGGGCCGGTCTTGCCAAGGCCGCTATTGCCGGCCGGGTTAATGGCACGCTGGTTGATACCAGTTTCACCATCGACGAAGACGCTGATCTCGCCATCGTTACCGAGCGGGATGAAGACGGTGTTGATATTATTCGCCACTCCACCGCCCACCTGCTGGCGATGGCCGTCAAGGAACTGTTTCCCTCAGCCCAGGTCACTATCGGCCCGGTTGTGGATAACGGGTTCTATTACGATTTCAAGTTCGATCGTCCATTTACCAATGAAGATCTGGCGCGGATCGAGAAGCGCATGGAAGAGCTGGCGAAACAGGATATTCCTGTCCACCGTTCAGTCATGTCCCGTGATGAAGCTGTGCGCCTGTTTGATGAAATGGGCGAGGAATACAAGGTTCGCATCATCGAGGATATCCCCGGCGACGAGGATCTGTCGTTTTACCGCCAGGGCGACTTTATCGACCTGTGCCGGGGGCCCCATGTGCCCAGCACCGGCAAGCTCAAGGCCTTCAAGCTGACCAAGGTCGCCGGTGCCTACTGGCGCGGTGATACCAGCAACGAGCAGTTGCAGCGGGTATACGGTACCGCCTGGGGCAACAAGAAAGACCTCAAGGCCTATCTCCATCGCCTGGAAGAGGCGGAAAAGCGCGATCACCGCAAGATCGGCAAGAAGCTGGGCCTGTTTCACATGCAGGAAGAGGCACCGGGCATGGTGTTCTGGCATCCGGATGGCTGGTCCCTGTACCAGGAAATCGAGCAGTACATGCGCCGCAAGCAGCATGAGCACGGCTATCAGGAGATCAAGACGCCCCAGGTGGTTTCAAGGGCGCTGTGGGAGAAGTCCGGGCACTGGGACAAGTTCAAGGATGACATGTTTACCACGGAGTCCGAGAAGCACGACTACGCCATCAAGCCCATGAACTGTCCCTGCCATGTGCAGGTGTTCAACCAGGGCCTGAAAAGCTACAAGGATCTGCCCCTGCGTCTGGCGGAATTCGGCTCCTGCCACCGGAACGAGGCGTCTGGTGCGTTGCACGGCCTGATGCGTGTGCGTGGATTCACCCAGGACGACGCCCATATTTTCTGCGAAGAAGATGCGATCCAGCAGGAAGTGTCCGACTTTATCCAGATGCTCCACGAGATCTACGAGGACTTCGGGTTTACCGAGATTCTCTACAAGTTGTCTACCCGCCCGGAAAAACGGGTTGGTTCGGACGAAGTCTGGGACAAGGCAGAAGCAGCCCTGGAAGAGGCGCTGAACCGTGAAGGCGTTGATTGGGAGTTGTTGCCGGGCGAAGGTGCCTTTTACGGCCCGAAAATCGAGTTTTCACTGAAAGACTGCATCGGCCGGGTATGGCAGTGTGGTACTATTCAGGTCGATTTTTCCATGCCGGGGCGCCTTGGAGCGCAATATGTCGCAGACAATTCCGAGCGCAGGACGCCCGTTATGCTTCACCGGGCGGTTCTGGGATCGTTCGAGCGCTTTATTGGTATTCTGATTGAGGAATACGAAGGTGCTTTCCCGACCTGGCTGGCGCCAACGCAGATTGCGATACTGAATATTACCGACAATCAGCGTGATTATTGCCAGAATCTTGCAAAAAAATGGGATTCCTTTGGCTATAGGGTTAATGCCGACTTGAGAAACGAGAAGATCGGCTTTAAAATCCGCGAGCATACTATTAACAAAGTCCCCTTCCTTGTGGTTGTCGGCGACAAAGAAGTCGAGAACAACGCCGTTGCGGTGAGAACCCGCAAAGGTGAAGATTTGGGAACTTTACCGCTGGAAGCGTTTGAGCAGCTAATGGCTGATGAAATCAACCGCAAAGGCAGAACCAAAACGGAGATCTGATTATTAAACAGCGAGCGAATCGGGGTGGGCGCACACCAAAGGCGCCGATCAATGAGAATATTGACGCAACAGAAGTCCGTCTGATCGATGCCGAAGGCAATCAGGTCGGTGTCGTACCGATTGAAGATGCAATCAAGCAGGCAGAAGAAGCGTCTCTTGACCTGGTTCAGGTTACGGATTCCGATCCGATCGTCTGTAAGATAATGGACTACGGCAAGAAAATCTTCGATGAGAAGAAGGCCAAGGCTGCTGCGAAGAAAAAACAGAAGCAGACCCAGGTCAAAGAGCTTAAGTTCCGGCCAGGAACTGAAGAAGGGGATTATCAGGTCAAACTACGCAACCTGGTACGTTTCCTTGAAAACGGGGACCGCGGCAAAATTACTATTCGCTTCCGTGGGCGTGAGATGGCACACCAGGAAATCGGTATGAAGCTCATGAACAGGATTGAAGCGGATATTGAAGAGCTTGCCCAGGTAGAACAGCGGCCGAAAATGGAAGGCCGCCAGATGACCATGGTTGTGGCTCCCCGCAAAAAGAAGTGACCCTGATCCGGTTATGATCCCCCGCGGTCGCGGGGGATTCGTCGTTCAGGGACACATTGATGTCATTTAAAAACAGAATGCGGAGTTTTAAAAAATGCCCAAGATGAAAACCAAAAGCGGGGCCACCAAGCGGTTCAAGAAAACCGCCACTGGCTTCAAGCACAAGCAGTCCTTCACCAGTCATATCTTGACCAAGAAGAGCCCCAAGCGTAAGCGTCAGCTCCGTGGTACCAAGCTGATTGCCAAGTCTGATGTGGCTTCCATCAAGCGTATGACAGCGTGCTGATTCAGCCGCTAACCATTCCTGCAAAGGTTTAAAGGTAGAAGGATTAAAGTATGGCTCGTGTAAAACGTGGCGTGGTAGCACGTCGTCGTCACAAAAAGATCATGAATCAGGCCAAGGGTTACTACGGAGCGCGCAGCCGCGTCTATCGTGTAGCCAAGCAGGCGGTGATCAAGGCCGGTCAGTATGCATACCGTGACCGTCGCAACCGCAAGCGTTCATTCCGTGCACTGTGGATTGCCCGTATCAATGCTGGCGCCCGTGCCAACGGTCTGTCCTACAGCCGTTTGATTGCAGGCCTGAAAAAGGCCAATGTCGAAATCGATCGCAAAGTTCTGGCTGACCTGGCCATGAACGAGCAGCAAGCGTTTACTGCTGTTGTTGAGAAGGCAAAAGCGTCTCTGTGATCGCTTAGCTCTTTCATCGGTTATCGATCGATTCAGGCGTCTCCATGGGTTCATGAAGACGCTTTCTGATAGGGGAAGGGCGCGCTCTTCCCCTATTTTCGTTTAGAGTGATTCCATTTCTGGATTGGAGCAGGGTCAATGGAAAACCTGGATCAACTCGTTCAGGACGGCCTGGCGGCAGTTGGAAGTGCCGAAAGCCTGCAGGCGCTGGATCAGATTCGTGTTGAGTACCTTGGTAAGAAGGGTGTGATCACCCAGCAGGCGAAAACACTGGGCAAGCTGTCTGCGGAAGAGCGCCCGGCCGCCGGCCAGAAAATCAACGAAGCCAAGGGGCAGGTGGAGCAGGCAATCAACGCTCGCCGCGCGGACCTCGAGCGCGCCGCCATTGAGCAGAAGCTGGCCAGCGAATCCATTGATGTGACCCTGCCAGGTCGCGGCCAGGATCTGGGGGGGCTTCACCCGGTAACCCGCACCCTGCAGCGTATTGAGCAGTTCTTCTCCCGCGCAGGCTATACCGTGGAGCAGGGCCCGGAAATCGAAGACGACTATCACAACTTCGAAGCCCTGAACATTCCCGGCCACCATCCGGCCCGCGCCATGCACGACACATTCTATTTCAATCCGGGCACGTTGCTGCGCACTCACACCTCTCCGGTGCAGATTCGCACCATGGAGGACGGCAAGCCGCCATTCCGCATGATCTGCCCGGGGCGGGTCTACCGTTGTGACTCCGACATGACTCACACACCCATGTTCCACCAGGTGGAAGGGCTGCTGGTGGAGAGGGACGTCAGTTTCGCCGATCTGAAGAGCACTGTTGAGGAGTTCCTGAGGGTATTCTTCGAGCGGGATCTTGAAGTCCGCTTCCGCCCATCCTACTTCCCGTTTACAGAACCTTCCGCGGAAGTGGATATCGAATGGGGACGTGAAGAGGATGGCAGCATCAAGTGGCTGGAAGTGATGGGCTGTGGCATGGTCCATCCCAAAGTATTCGAACATTGCGGTATCGACGCCGAGGAGTACCGGGGCTTTGCGTTTGGTCTCGGCGTTGAGCGTCTGGCCATGCTTCGCTATGGCGTGAACGACCTGCGCATGTTCTTCGAGAACGACCTCCGCTTCCTGCGGCAGTTCCGTTGAGCGCATCACCAGGGTAATTGAATTAACAGGCAAAACCGCACCAGGACAAGGCAGATACCATGAAATTCAGTGAGCAGTGGCTACGGGAATGGGTCAATCCGGCGAACGATACCCAGGCATTGATGGACCAGATCACCATGGCGGGACTGGAAGTTGACGGGTTTGAGCCGGTAGCCGGCAAGTTCAGTGGCATTGTGGTGGGTGAAGTGGTTTCCGTGGCGCCCCATCCGGATGCGGACAAACTCCGGGTCTGTCAGGTCAGCGATGGAAGCCAGACGGTCCAGGTGGTGTGTGGTGCTCCCAATGTTCGCGATGGCCTCAAGGTGCCCTTTGCGGTTGTGGGTGCTGTGTTGCCGGGAGATTTCAGGATCAAGAAGGCGAAACTTCGTGGCCAGCCATCCGAGGGGATGCTCTGCTCGGAGGCGGAGCTCGGTCTGTCTGAAAATCACGAAGGGTTGATGGAGCTGCCGGAGGATGCGCCGGTGGGCCAGGAGCTGGATGAATTTCTCAAGCTCAATGATGTCACGATCGATGTGGACCTGACACCGAATCGCAGTGACTGCCTTTCGATCAAGGGCATTGCCCGTGAAGTGGGTGTGTTGAACAGTCTGGTGGTCGAAGGCCCGGAGATCGGCCCCGTGGAGGCATTGCACTCCGAGGTTCCGGAAATTGCGGTCAAGGCGCCTGAAGGTTGCCCCCGATACCTGGGACGGATTCTGCGCAACGTTGATCTGACCGTTGAATCACCGTTATGGATGCAGGAAAAGCTGCGCCGCTCGGGAATTCGTTCCATCGATGCGGCTGTGGACGTTACCAACTACGTCATGCTTGAACTGGGTCAGCCCCTGCACGCGTTTGATCGCGATGAAATCGAAGGTGGCATTGTTGTCCGCATGGCGAAGCCGGAGGAAAAACTCGTATTACTGGACGGCCAGGAAGTGGAACTGACCAGCGATACCCTGATCATTGCCGACCATGCCAAGCCAATTGCGATCGCCGGCGTGATGGGAGGTGAGCATTCCGGGGTCAGCGAAAAAACCCGGGACCTGATCCTGGAGGCGGCTTATTTTGATCCGATCACCCTGGCGGGCAAGGCTCGTCATTATGGCCTTCATACTGACGCTTCTCACCGCTTTGAGCGTGGTGTGGACTATGAACTCGCCCGTGACGCCATGGAGCGCGCCACAGCATTGCTGATGTCCATTGTCGGCGGCGAGCCCGGCGATATTGTTGAGGTGGTCAGCAAGCAGGATCTGCCTGAAGACCGCACAGTGGATCTTCGCGAGCAACGAGTCGCCGATGTACTGGGGCTGCATATTGACCGAACCACGGTTGAGGAAATCCTGACACGCCTCGGCCTGCATATCGACAAGCTGCTGAAGAATGGCTGGCGGGTGCACGTACCCAGCTTCCGCCCGGATATCAGTATCGAGGAAGACCTGATTGAAGAGATCGGTCGGATTTACGGATACAACAATCTGCCTGTAACGGAACCAATCGGCTCTCTCGGCCTACGGCCGCAGGAAGAGGCGGTTCGCCCGGTTTCTGCCATCCAGGACTACTTTGTATCCTGTGGTTATCAGGAAGCGATTACCTACAGCTTTGTGGACCCGAAGGTCCAGAACCTGGTTGATCCGGAGCGGGAGGGTATTGCCCTGGCGAATCCGATTTCTTCCGATCTGTCGGTTATGCGCACCACTCTCTGGAGCGGATTACTCAAGACAGTGGCGTACAACCAGAATCGACAGCAACCACGGATCAGGCTGTTCGAGACCGGGCTCAGATTTGTAAACGATAATGACCACATCGATCAGCAGCCCATGCTCGCGGGCGTGGTTACCGGTAACCAGCTGCCTGAAAACTGGGCAAACGGTCGCAGAACTGCGGATTTCTTTGATGTAAAAGGGGAATTGGAAAGTTTATTCCAGCTGCTTGGTATTGAGGTTCAGTTTATCCCCAGCCAGCACCCGGCCCTGCATCCGGGCCAGACGGCTGAACTGCTTCGCGACGGCGAACATGTAGGCTGGTTGGGCACATTGCACCCACAAGTTCAGAAAAAACTGGAACTTAATGGCACGATTCTGATGTTTGAGCTATTCTTGAATTCGATCGTTTCTGGATATGTGCCTAATTTCAAAGATGTTTCAAAATTCCCTGAAGTTCGGCGGGATTTGGCTATCATTATTGGAAGCGATGTGGGGTTTGCAGACGTCGAGCGTGTGGCCAGAAAGCACGCCGGCGAGCACCTCACGGCTTTGCGTGCGTTTGATGTCTATGAAGGCGAAAGCCTGGGTGAAGGTAATCGCAGCCTTGCCCTCAGCCTGTTCTGGCAGCATCCCGAGCGCACACTAAATGAAGAAGAGGTGCATTCGCTCTTCAACGGTGTTATTGAGGCACTGCGGGAAGAGTTGGGGGCAACACTGAGGAGTTAACAGATGGCGGCTTTGACGAAAGCGGAAATGGCGGAGCGCTTGTACGAGGAATTGGGTCTCAACAAACGCGAAGCCAAGGAGATGGTGGAAGCTTTTTTCGACGAGATCAGAGGCGCTCTGAGCCATAACGAACAGGTGAAGCTGTCTGGATTCGGCAACTTCGACCTTCGTGACAAGAAACAGCGGCCGGGACGGAACCCGAAAACTGGCGAAGAAATTCCGATCAGCGCACGGCGTGTTGTGACGTTTCGCCCGGGACAGAAACTAAAACAGAAAGTAGAAGCGTATGCTGGAACCCAGTCATAATAACGAACTACCCACGATACCGGGTAAACGTTATTTTACCATTGGTGAAGTTGCCGAACTCTGCGCGGTAAAAGCGCACGTTCTGAGGTATTGGGAGCAGGAGTTTCCACAGCTCTCGCCTGTCAAGCGCCGTGGTAATCGCCGCTATTATCAGCGCGCTGACGTCATTACCATTCGCCAGATTCGAAGCCTGCTTTACGATCAGGGCTATACCATTGGCGGGGCGAAGCAAAAGCTCAGCAGCCATGAGGCGAAAGACGATACGTCCCAGTACAAGCAGCTGATACGACAGATGATCACTGAACTTGAAGACGTTCTGGAAGTGCTCAACGCGCCGGTTAAATGAGCGCGTTGTAAATCCGGGTTCAAGAAACCGAAGGTTCGCCTTCGGTTTTTTTGTTTTCGGCAGGCTCTCTAGCCAACAAGGCCCATGAGTCGTTGGCCAAAATTATCCGATGGCTCGTATAGCTATCTGCAACCAATACCAAACAGGAGAGATGAGGAATGATCGGATACGTCACCATTGGTGTTAAAGACATGGCGAAAGCCAAGAAGTTTTACGTGGATCTGCTGGGAGACCTTGGCGCGAAAGAACTGCTGGATCTTGGCCGGATCGCTTTTATCGGGAAGGATATGAAGACGCCGATGTTGGCGGTCTGCACGCCGGTGGACGGGCAGGAGGCAAGTTGTGGCAATGGTAATATGCTTGCCATCCCCCCGGGTTCAAAAGAGGCTGTCGACGCTCACTATAAACGTGCGATCGAACTGGGAGCTACCTGTGATGGAGAGCCCGGCCAGCGCATTCCGAACCAGTTTTACGGAGCCTACGTTCGCGATCCGGATGGCAACAAGCTGGCCTTTTTTCACTTCGGTTGAGACTACGCAAACCCAGGGTTTCAGAAACAACAAAGCCCGGGCCTTTCGGCCCGGGCTTTGTTGTAGGAAAATTGGTCGGGACGGTAGGATTTGAACCTACGACCCCTTGCACCCCATGCAAGTGCGCTACCAAGCTGCGCTACGCCCCGAAATGCTATTGGCCAGTGAAACTTGAGATAAATCTCAGTGGCTTAGCGGGAGCGAAGTCTACACCAGCCTCCGCAAAAAATAAACATCCTTTCGGCAATTCCCGGTGTATTTCTGCTGCTTGGTCCCGGATCGGTTCAGTGGATTTCACGCAGAGCTGAATAATGGTCTAAGCTTGCCTTCAAGGCGTAAACCAATTTTGATGTTTTGAACTCAAAGCAATAGGATGGCGAGCTTGTAACGTTTGCATCCGATTATTGAAAAGATTAACTCGAAACAGGAGGCTCAAAACGTGGGCGACGTTGTAAAAGACGAATACTCAACGGATTACGTCGCAGGCCAGGATAATATTCAAAAGTTTGGCCTCGACCTGCATGCACCGGTGTTCCCGATCACGGCGGTATTGGTGGTAGCGTTCGTTATAGGTACGCTGATCTTCCCGTCGGAAGCAAAAGAGCTTCTTGATGGCGCAAAATGGTGGACAATCGCTCAATTTGACTGGTTCTTTCTGCTCAGTGCCAATATTTTTGTGGTGGTTTCTCTCGCCCTGATTTTTATGCCTGTTGGCAAAATCCGTATCGGCGGTATGGACGCCAAACCTGATTTCTCGACGATGTCCTGGTTTGCGATGCTGTTTGCAGCCGGTATGGGGATTGGCCTCATGTTCTGGGCTGTTGCAGAGCCGGTAGCCTACTACACAGGCTGGTATGAAACGCCTCTGGGCGTTGAGGCCAACTCACCCGAAGCGGCGAAAATGGCCATGGGCGCCACCATGTACCACTGGGGTCTGCATCCTTGGGCAATTTACGCGATTGTTGCGCTGTCACTGGCATTTTTCGCGTACAACAAGAATATGCCGCTGACCATCCGTTCGGCGTTCTTCCCCCTGCTTAAGGATCGTGTTTGGGGCTGGCCCGGCCATATCATCGACATCCTTGCGGTGGTGGCGACAATATTCGGTCTTGCCACCTCTCTTGGTTTTGGTGCCCAGCAGGCCGCATCGGGCCTGGATTACCTGTTCGGGATCTCGTCCGGCATCAATGTTCAGATGGCGATCATTACCGGTGTGACGGCAGTAGCCCTGATATCCGTTCTGCGTGGTCTGGACGGCGGTGTGAAGGTCCTGAGTAATTTCAACATGTCGCTGGCGGCAATCCTGCTGTTCTTCATCATTTTTGCCGGCCCGACCATGACCATCTTCGAGACGCTCTGGGTTACATCCTCCAGCTACGTTGGTAACGCATTGCAGCTCAGCAACCCCTTCGGACGTGAAGACGAGGCCTGGTTCCATGGCTGGACTGTGTTCTACTGGGCATGGTGGATCTCCTGGTCACCGTTCGTGGGCATGTTCATAGCCCGTGTCTCAAGGGGCCGTACAGTTCGCGAATTCGTAACCGCAGTCCTGATTGTGCCAACAGTAATCACCGTGGTCTGGATGAGCGCGTTCGGCGGATCTGCCCTGGAACAGATCCAGGAAGGGATTGGTGTTCTTGCTGAAGACGGTCTGACAGATGTTTCCCTTGCCATGTTCCAGATGTTTGCCAACCTGCCGTTCGTCGCGATCAGCTCGTTCGTTGGTATTGTTCTGGTGCTGGTGTTCTTTGTGACGTCCTCTGATTCAGGTTCGCTGGTTGTTGACAGCATCACTGCCGGTGGCAAGACTGATGCGCCTACCGCACAGCGTGTGTTCTGGGTGGTTATGGAAGGTGCTATTGCCGCAGCGTTGATCTTCGGTGGTGGTGACGATGCCCTGGGTGCGATCCAGGCGGTTGCTATCACAGCGGGGCTGCCCTTTACAGCGGTGTTGTTGGTGATGACCTGGGGACTTTTGAAAGGCCTTACCCATGAGCGCAAGCTGCTGATTGCGGAAGGCAAGCTCTGAAAAGGCTGAAAGCATAAAAAACCGGGGCCTCGGCCCCGGTTTTTTTTGCCTGCAATTCGCTGCTCAGATTCTGGAGTTGAAGGTTTCCATGGCAAAGGCCGCGCGATCTTCCGGTGTAAAATGCGGCTTGCGAAGGGATTCAATCTGTCTGAGCCGTGGTAACAGGCCGCGGCCGTTGGCCATCTGGATAGCCAGACCAGGGCGGGCATTCAGTTCCAGTAGCAGCGGGCCTTCATTGACATCCACAACCAGATCAACACCCATGTACCCCAGCCCGGTGGCCTCGTAGCACCTGGAGGCCATCACCAGCATTTCCTGCCAGTCCTCAATGGCAATGTTTTCCAGTGCCAGGCCGGTATCCGGATGCAATGTGATAGGGCGGTTGAACTGCACGGCATTCAGGCTGTGACCGTTAGCGATGTTCAGTCCCACGCCCACAGCCCCCTGGTGAAGGTTGGCCTTGCCGTCTGAGGCAGTTGTAGCCAGCCTCAGCATCGCCATCACCGGGTAACCCTGGAAAACCACTATGCGGATATCCGGAACGCCCTGGAAGGAGTAGCGTGCCAGGGCCGGGATGGACTCAACCAGATTCTCGACAATGGCAACATCCGGCGTCCCTGCGAGAGAGTAGAGGCCGGCGAGGATGTTGGAAAGGTGTCGCTCAAGGTAGGGGGCAGACACGCGGGCGCCAGAGGCCTTGATGTATTCATCGCCGTCCCGACCCGTTATCACGGTAATGCCCTTGCCGCCCGAACCTTTGGCCGGCTTGATGGCGAAGCCGTTGAGGTCGTCTGCCATCTGTCGGAAATGGGGGATCTCATGCTGCTGGCGAACGACCTGCAGCAACCTGGGTGTGCGAACATCGTATTCGGCAACTACCAGCTTGGTTCTAAGCTTGTTATCCACCAGGGGGTAGGATTCGCGGCTGTTGTACCGCGCAATGTAGTCTACATTGCGCCGGTTCATGTTCAGCATTCCCAGACGGTTAAGCTTGAAAGGCGAAATCCAGCCCATCAGTCGTAAGCCTTCATGGGGTGGAATCGACGGAGTTCTGACAGCTTGTAGCCGGTATACTGGCCCATCAGCAGGATCAGCCCCAGTACAGCAAGGTGCAACTCAGGAAAGTTGAAGGTCAGGTGACTTGCCAGCGGAGCGCTCATCATGAGAAACGCACACACAGCGACAAACAGGCTGCCGGCGCCCTGGACAAAGACCTCACGTGCCCCTTCTTCCTCCCACAGTATGGACATGCGCTCAATGGTCCAGGCAATAATTACCATGGGAAAGAAAGTCACGGTCATGCCGGTATTGAAGCCCATATGGTAGCCGGCAATACTGAGCCCGGCAGTGATAAAGATCACCAGAATAATGAGCGCTGATATTCGGGATACCAGCAGCAGGTTCAGGCTGGAGAGATAGCCTCGCATCAGCAAACCGATGGCCACCACCGATACAAACGCGATCAGCCCCGGAATCAGCGTGGTCTGCACGAAGGCGACGGCAATCAGTATTGGCATAAACGTGCCAGAGGTCCTGATGCCTACAACGATCCGCATGAAAGCAACAATCAGGGCGCCCAGTGGCAGCAGCAGTAGCATCCTGAACATGCCCTGTTCTTCAATGGGAAGCTGATAAAGGCTCAGGAAGCCCAGGCCATTCTCGGTGGACTGAGCCTGGGCCAACTGCAATGCCGGTACGGTTTGCCTAAGCATGGAAAAACTTACTTCCGAGTCGTCACCGCCCACCAGATCAAGCAGGGAAGTGGCAGCCTGGCGCCAAAGCAGCACGTCTTCCGGTAGCCCTTGCTCCGCGGTGCGGGGATTGAAGGTCAACCACTTGTTGCCGTCGTATATCTGTAGGAACGGGCGTAGCTGTTGCCGGCGTCTTGCGTCTTCCAGAGCCAGCCCATCGGCCGTGCGTGCCGGGATGCCAGCATGGTTGAGCATCCGGTTAAGCAGGTCGATGTAGTTGTCGTTGGAAACCAGCAGGGTTGTATTTTGCCCACTGGCGTCTGGCTGAAGCAGCTTGATCAGCTCTCTGGTCATGCTCTCGGGGGTGCTGGACCTGGAAGACGCCTGCTGAAGCAATTCCTCCACTGCGGTAGCCTGGGGCTCTTCCCAGAATGTCGGCTCCGGCTTCGGGCGTCGCCGGGGATTCCCGCGCTGCCCCCCCTCATCAGGAATTAGCTGGACCTTGAAATAAAGGGTCTGGGGGCCACTGACGTCGCGCTTTGACCATTCGGCCCGGCGCACCCCGGAATCCTCCACAATGGAAAAGCCATAGCCTGGTGAGGCCGCCTGTTCAGAGAGTATCCGGAACCCTGGAGGCTGATCGGGGATGTTCATGCTGGCCAGAACGGGCTCCCCTGTACCGGTAAAATCGATTCGTGCCTCCACCATCCACACGGGTTGCTGTTCGCCGGTAAACCAGGGAATCCCCAGTTCCACATGTCGCCAGACAGCAATAGAGATGCCGGCTGCAATCAACAGGAGAATGGCAAAGAAAAAGGGTATGCGTGAGCGTGAGGTCAAGACTCATCCCCGTTGTCTTTTGCGGGCAGGGATTCCGGCAGTTCGGTGGCGAATTCCTTGCCAACGTCAATCAACATAACGTCTCTCAATATATTGCGCCCGACCAGCACACTATGGGACAGGTGTTCGCGGTTCGTCAGGGTAAATTCCGCCTGTTGCCGGTGATCACCGATCATGAACTGCAACTCGACCACCACACGCCGTTCGGATTCGTCCGTGGTCGACTGGATGATTTTGACCCGGCGGGAAACTTCCTGCTCGATGGTTTCAAGATCATCGGACCCCGGCACCGGAACATCGAACCGAACCCAGTTACTGCCATCCCGCTCGAAGCGGGTAATGTTTCTGGCATCAAGTGATGAAGTTTCAGCCCCGCTGTCAATGCGAGCGTCATAAACAAACCCAGGGCCGACCAGATAGAATTTTTCAACTTTGCCAACAATAACCTTGCCCTCGAGCCGGTCGGCTCTGCCATCATTATCGCCAGCCTGGTTCATGGTGCAGACCGGTTCTTTGGGTGCCGGAGGGCAGGTGGGCTTCTTAACCTGTTCTGTTATCGCTTGCAGAATGCTCTTGGTCGAGTCTTCGTTAAGGCGGGTAAGATTCTGGTAGTTTTCTTCTGTGCGGCTCTCAAGACTGGAAACCTGCTCGGTCTGTTCCTCGACCGATTGGTTGAGGGTCTCAAGGTCTTCCTTTGCCACCATGAAGTATCGATCCGCCGTGCAGCCGGACAATACAAACAGAAAAATCGTGGCCGCCGTCAGCCTTCCCCAATCTGAGCGCATAAAAAACATCCAAAACCCCTGAACTCGCGGCGGTGAATTCTCAAATTCCGGATTACCGTACCGCAATTAAAGTCTCTGCCCCAAGGGCAAGCTGTATCTTTCACATAGCGAAAGTATACAACAACATAGGTGTCAGGAGGGTTTACAGATCAGTAACAGCGGGATTATCTGTTCTAGAATGTCCTGGACAGGAAGTGGTTCTCGGCAAGCACCTCCTCGGAGCGGAGATATTCCTGAACAATCGGGGAACAATTGAGATAGAAAAGCAGTAGCTCGCGCTGAACATCCTGGTCCTGGATACGGGACGCAAAGTGGATCAGGTCCCGGATGGACTCGTCACCATTGTTGCTGAACGTCTTGCCATAGCGCCCCTTCAGGATGCCGGTCAGGCGCTCCAGATGGAACTCTCCGGTGTGGGTCATGTGAGGCAGTATGCGGAATTGACCACGACCGTCCTTCGTTCCGCGGCGGCTTTGCTGGCTGTCCTGCGCTTCCGGCCACGCGGAAGGGGACAGTTCCGATCCCAGTTTTCTCCAGAGCTCTTTAAGCATGTCAGATTTCCGTCCTTTATACTGCTCAGGGACCTCGGTAACCAGCCGTACGGTCTTTGTCGGCGTCAACCAACGCCTTTTACCGTTTTAGATGATATTACGTACCGAGTCCAGAGTCGGATGCCTCGGGCTGAAATTTTTGCCAAACAGTCGTTTTTTGAACGTGTAACAACAAGTATCTGACGGGGCGATGCGATAAAAGGTTCCGCTGATACGGTAAACTGTGGCCGCGTTATCATTTTCAAGTAACCAGTCGAGGAGATCAGGGTGCCTGAGGCCATTGCTAATGTTATGGAAAACCAGCCTGAAATCATGCTGCTGGCAATTATTTTGGCTCTGGTTCTGTGTCTTCTGGCTTTCCTGGTGGTGAAGGGTAACCGCGCCACCGAGTATTGGCGTCAGCGCGCTGCAACGCTGGAGAACCAGGTGGCCGGGCTGGAGTCTGAAAGCCGTTCCCGGCTGGCGCGAATCGAGCAGCTTGAGGCAGAGAGGCAGGCCCAGCAGCGGCGTGCCGACGAGCTTTCCCGAGAGATTGGTGACGCCCGGGTTGCCCTCAGAGAACAGGAAGTCACCCTGGACAAGGAGCGGCGGGCAACCACGGAAAAACTGGAACTGCTGGAGCGTAACCGCGATGCGCTGAAGCAGGAATTCGAGAATCTGGCCAACCGTATTTTCGAACAGAAAAGCGAGCGCTTCAGCCAGCAGACCCGTACCAGTATCGACACGCTTCTGAACCCCTTCCGCGATCAGTTGCAGGATTTCCGCAAGCGGGTGGAGGATGTCTACACCAGTGAAACCCGTGATCGCCAGGCGCTGCGAAGCGAGATCAAATCCCTGCAGGAGCTGAATCGCCAGATTACCGAAGAGGCCTCCAACCTGACCAAAGCCCTGAAAGGCGACAAGAAAATCCAGGGCAACTGGGGGGAACTGATCCTCGAGCGTGTGCTGGAGCGTTCCGGTCTGCGTAAGGGTGTAGAGTACGAAACCCAGGGCAGCTACCGGGGCGATGACAACCAGCTGTTACGCCCGGACGTGATCGTGCACCTACCCGACAAACGCAACCTTGTGGTGGACTCGAAAGTCTCCCTGGTGGCCTATCAGCAGTGGGCAACAGAGGAGGATGAAACGGCCAGGGAGGAGGCCCTCAGGCAGCACGTGGAGGCCGTGCGCAACCACATACGCACACTGAGCGAGAAGGACTACAGCCAGCTCCATGGCTTGCATTCACCGGATTTCGTGTTTCTGTTCATGCCCATCGAGCCGGCATTTGTTGCCGCTTTTCAGCAGGACGAGAACCTATTCGCAGAAGCATTTGAGCGAAAGATTATTGTGGTTACACCAACTACATTACTGGCCACGTTGCGCACCATCGAAAATATCTGGCGATATGAACGCCAGAGCCAGAATGCGCGCCGGATTGCGGACAGGGCAAGCGCTGTCTATGACAAGCTAAGGGTATTCGTGGAGGCCATGGAAAAGCTGGGGACTCAGCTGCACACCGCCCAGGGCACCTATGATTCGGCAATGAACACCCTCACCCGTGGCCGGGGAAATCTGATCTCCCAGGCCAATCGCTTTGTGGAGCTGGGTGTTCGTGTTAAAAAAGAACTCCCGAAAGCCATTATGGATCAGGCGGAAGTGGATGCCGAAATGGACACCGCCCGGGAAAACCAGCAGGAGTAGATGAAATGGTGAAGAGAACCCGAGTCGGGCGCAGTTCAGTTTACGGCTTCGTGTTGGCATCGCTACTGATGACCGGCCAGGTCAATGCCCTGGAACCCGAGCATGAAATCCGCCGATTGATGCTGGCCACCGAAGAGGCCGTTACCGCGGAAAACTGGGGCGAGGCCGGTGAATACCTGAACCGGCTTCAGCAACTGGAGGGGAATAAACCTGCGGATTATTTCTATTTTCGCGGACGGGTGATGCGGGAGTCCGGTCATCTCAATGAGGCCCAGGCGGCACTGGAAAAGTACGTTAGCCAGGCGGGCGCGGAAGGGGAGCACTATAACGACGCGCTCAAACTGATCACCAGCGTTGAAAAAGCGCGCAAGAAAGAAGGGGCCCGCGCCAGTAATAGCAGTCAGGACAAGAGTGAGCAGGTCGCAATTATCGAGCCTGCCGGTAACCAGTCGCTGGATAAGTTGAAGCAGTTGTATCTGGTGGATTCCGATGCACAAGCCCTGATTATGCACGCCAATACGCTTCTCGAGGGGGCAGGATGGCGAAGTGACCAAAGAATCGTGAGGCTCGATGAGCCTGCCGACATTGCCTATAAGCTTGACAAACGCAACGACGTGATCAGCATTCAGGAATCCCGTCGCGAAGACAATGAACGTGTAGTGAAGACAACAGAATCAATGGGGGTGTTCGGCGTTAATCCCCAGGTCGAGTGGAATTGTGACGGTTCCAGCAGCAGTTGCTGGATATACGACCCGCGGGATGGCTCGCGGTTGATGAAGCTGAGTCTCGACAGCGAAAAAACGGAAGAAATCGCCCGCACCCTCGGCCGGCTGATAAAGACGATGCAGGGTGCCGGTCAGTCCGGCAGCTGACCCCGTTCACCCTCGCGGTAAGCGCCGGGGGTGACCCCGGTCCATTTCTTGAAGGCTCGGTGGAAGGTGGACGGCTCAGTGAACCCCACCCGAAACGCGATGTCGTTGATGGGCAGGTCTGGTCGTGACAGATAGTAGATGGCCATATCCCGCCTCAGCAGATCCTTGATCTCCTGAAAAGACGTGTTTTCCTGCTTCAATCGCCGCCGCAGAGTCTGGGGGCTGGTATGGAGTTCGGTGGCAATCCATTCGAAATCGGGCAGGGATCGGGTGAAGTCCCGGCCAATCAGCGCACGGATGCGGCCAGTGAAGGTGTTGCTTTCATCCGGGCGCGACAACAGGTCGGCCGGAGAGGTTTTCAGGAACTGTCGCATTTCCGGTTTGTCGCGGATTACCGGTGCCTGAAGGAAGCGCTTGTCGAAGGTCAGCGCCGTTTCACGGGCTTCAAACGACAATGGGCAATGGAAAATATGCCGGTACTCGTCGCCATGGGGAGGGCGCGGATAATTGAATTCAGCCTTGAGCAGTTCCACTGGCTGCCCGATCAGCCAGCTGCCAAGCCGGTGCCAGATGACAAGAATGCTTTCCCGGAAAAAGTACATCGGGTCGTCGATATCACCTTCAATCACCGTTACCAGCCGCGCAGCCTTGTCATCCACCTCCAGCTTCATGGACACCATGGGTTCAAAGAGCCGGCAGAAGTCGTAGGCCTGGCGGTAAACCGCCTCCAGGTTGGGGCAATCGATGACCAGGGCGCACATCGTGGCAAAGGTGCCGGTACGGCAGCGCCGCGGCCCCAGGCCCATGAACTCATCTTCCATCACGTTCCAGGTGGCCTGCATCAGGCGGCTATACTGGGTGCTGCTTACCCGGGCCATCTCGATTTTCAGCAGATCCGGTGATATGCCGGCATCCCTGAGGATGGTCCGGGTATCAAAACCGGCCTTTTGGGCGCCGATCAGTGCGGCCTCTACAAAGTGTCTGGAAACCGTGAGTTCCGACATGTCATCCTTTATCCTTGTTTGAATGAGGCCCATCATAAAACCCCTCGCTTACAATGCAACCATAAGGAGATTTGCATGCCCGGCCCGCTAAGCCAACTCAAGGTTCTGGATTTCAGCACGTTACTCCCTGGCCCCTACGCCACCATGCTGCTGGCGGATATGGGGGCTGATGTATTGCGGGTCGAAGCCCCGGACCGCCTCGACCTGACCCGGGTCATGCCTCCTCTGGAAGACGGCGTAAGCACCGCCCACACCTTCCTGAACCGCGGCAAGCGCTCTCTTGGTCTGGATCTCAAGAAAGAGGGCAGTGCAGATAAAATCAAGCAGCTGGTGAAGGACTATGATGTTGTGATTGAACAGTTTCGTCCGGGCGTTATGGACAGGCTGGGCATCGGTTATGACACCCTGAAAGCCATCAACCCCAACCTCATATACTGCGCCATTACCGGCTACGGCCAGACCGGCCCCTACAAGGACCGCGCCGGCCACGACATCAACTACCTTTCATTGGCTGGCGTTTCCAGTCACAGCGGCCGCAAGGAATCCGGGCCACCTCCGCTGGGCATTCAGGTAGCTGACGTGGCTGGCGGCTCCCACCATGCGGTCATGGGCATCCTGGCAGCAGTCATACACCGGCAGCAGACCGGAGAAGGGCAGTACATCGACGTCAGCATGACCGACGCCGCTTTTGCCATGAATGGTATGGCCGGAGCAGCCGCACTGGCAGGTGGCCAGGAACAGAAACCCGAGAGCACACTGCTCAACGGCGGTACCTTCTACGACTATTACCAGACCAGCGATGGCCGCTGGATATCCGTTGGCAGCCTGGAGCCACAGTTCTCGGCCCGGCTGTGCGATGCCCTGGATATCCCGGAAATGAAAAGCTTCGCGCTCAGCCAGAACCCGGACCACCAGCAAACCATCCGTGAGGCCCTGAAGGCCGCTTTCGCCCAGAAAACCCTGAAGGAGTGGGAAGAGGTGTTTGCAGGCCTTGATGCCTGTGTTGAGCCGGTTCTGACGATTACCGAGGCTGCTGAGCATCCTCAGATGAAAGCACGCAACATGGTTATCGAGGTGGCCAAAGCGGGTGGTGGGGTGCAGAGGCAGATCGGGCATCCGATCAAGTTCAGCGCAACCCCCTGTGAGACACGCTATGTAGGGCGAACGTTGGGTGCGGATAATGATGCTGTTTGATGTGCCCGTAGGCTGTCCCGGGGGCTACAGAAAATAAAGACTGAACGTGGCGTCAGTGTTTAGCGGTTGATGTGTTTGTCTGCTAATTTGTGAGAGTGAGTCATCTTTGGCTCACTCATAACAACCACAATGGACAAACAACTATGAAATTGCTTCGCAAACCTTTCAGGAGCGCTGGTAAAGGCGCATTGAAAGCTGCTGGAGTGGCGCTGGCCAGCGGCTTTCTGATTACAGGATGTTTCGACGGTAGCAGCTCTTCGGGTTCCGGCAGCACAGTGAACGAACAGCTTTTCCCGGCGGACGGCAAATTTGAGGCAACCATAAGGAGAACGACCAACGGGGTCCCCCATGTAAAAGCGGATAATCTGGCCTCGGCAGCTTTTGGTGCGGGCTATGCCCAAACACAGGACAATGTTTGTCTACTTGCCGAAGCCATCGTCAAGGCCAGAAGTGAGCGGGCCAAGTACTTCGGCCCCGGGCCGGGCGATATTAACGTCATCAACGATTTCAGCTACAAGGCGCAACAGATCCTCAGTGGCGCAGAGGAGGAGTATCCCAACCTGAGCGCTGAAACCCGCGCCATGATTGAGGGCTTTGCCGCAGGTTACAACAAGTATGTGAGCGAAACACCATCCGGTGATCTTCCGGCAGAATGCCGCAACCAGCCGTGGGTAAAAGAAATCACGCCGGTGGATTTGTTCGCTCATTACAGAATCGTAGGTCAGTATGCCAGTGGGGCCTTGTTTGCAACGGGAGCGGTTTTTGTCGCCGTGCCACAGGGTGAGTCGCCTCTGCCAACCCCAGTTACAAATACGACAGGCCTATCGATCGAAGAACAGGGGCAAGAGCTTCAGCGCATGGTGGCCAACGCTCGTGTCGGCGCCTCGAGCCAAAGTGACTTTCAGGATATTGGCTTGGGCAGTAACGCTTGGGGCATCGGTGGCGAAATGTCAGAGCAGGGCAAAGGGGCCTTGCTGGCAAACCCCCACTTTCCCTACACAGGCCATCGCAGGCTCTATCAGGTTCAGATGACGGTGCCGGGTTACCTGAACACCAACGGAGCAGGTCTGCTTGGCACAGCCATCCCTTTGATCAACTTCAACGAACACCTGGCATGGTCACACACAGTGACCACCAGTCGTCGCTTTACGCTATATGAGCTCACTTTGAAAGATGGAGACAACTTTACTTATATAAAGGACGGAGTAGAGAAGCCCATCACATCTGAGACTTATCAGATTGAAGTGAACAATGGTTCTCCCTCGCCGACTGTGCTGGAGAAAACATTCTACTTCTCGGAGTACGGCCCGATGTTGGCGGCCGACGCGGTAACAAGTGGTGGACTTCCTGCATGGGGCGCCGATGGAACTGCTTACACCTACCGCGATGCTAATGCCCGTACCGAGAGGCTGTTGGACACCTGGCTTCAGATGAGTCAGGCGTCAAACCTTAATGAATTTCAGGAGGTGTTCGAAAACTGCGGAACAACGTTCTGGACCAACACAACCTACGCTGACGATCAGGGCAATGCCTACTACATCGACAGCAGCTCTGTGCCGAATCTTTCCAGCGCGGCTCTGGCGGTGGTGGACTTCAAGCGCTCGGTTAGTGCTGGCTACAACCAGTTGTTTAACAGTGGCCTGACTCTCCTGGATGGAAGTAAGTCCCGGGACGACTGGGTTGAGGGGGAGTGTAATGGTCTGGTGCCATTTGAACAGCGCCCTCAGATGCTCCGTGCGGACTGGGTGCAGAATTCCAATGACAGCTATTGGTCGACCAACCCGGATCAGTTCCTGACGGGCTTCTCGCCGCTCTTTGGTTCTGAGGAAACGCCGCTTAACCCGCGGACTCGCATCGGGATCTCAATGCTGAAGAATCCTATGGATGCCGGTTTTGCGGATCGAGCACCGGCGGGGCAGGATGGAAAGTTCGGGGCTATTGATCTCATCGAAGTGATCTACAACAACCGTACCTGGTACACGGATATGTTCCTGACAGAGCTCAGGTCTCGATGCACAACGATCGGAGCGACCCCCGTTAACCTGTCCGCCGGAGGTGCACGCACCGTCGATACGGCATGTGACGTGCTGCAGAGCTGGGACGGTGTTTACAACACCGACAGTATCGGTGCTCATGTCTTCAGAGTGTTTATCGCCAATTACCGGGATGACTTCGGGACGGATCTGACTGTGCCGTTCGACGCAGCCGATCCTGTCGCGACACCGTCGACTCCCTCGGCAGCGAATGCTGGAACCGCTGACGATACGATGTTGATTGCGCTGGCGGATGGTCTGGAAGCGCTTGATTCTGTCAATATTGCCTACGACTCACCTCTGGGAGACGTTCAGTACTACCAGCCCACAGGTGGTGTTCCACCAGGCGGCGCACCAACAACTCTTGGTAACCCGTTTCCGTGGCATGGTGGGGATGGCTCCATTGACGGTGCGTTTAACGCGATTGGGGTGGTGACGAGCCCGGTAGCTGAAGACACCGTCTTTCCACGGATTGCTCCTAGCGTTATTTCCAATACCGCAGGGCTCTCTGACCAGTCTGGTGAGGGATGGCAGATGGCCAGAGGCACCAGTTGGCACTTCGGTCTTGAGTTTACAGAACAGGGGCCAGTGGCCTATGGGCTGACAAGCTACTCACAGTCGTCTGATTCAGATTCGACCCACTTCAATGACCAAAGCCTGCGGTATTCTGAAGAGGACTATCGCCAGTTCTGGTTTGATGAGGCGGACATCGAAGCCAATCTCCTGACGAATGGTGAGATAACGATTTCTAATTGATACTGAGGTAGAGTAACGGTAATAACGCGGACACGCTGTATGTCCGCGTTATTACATCAAAGCAGTGAGTCGGCCTGCCCCTAGCTATGTTTCCTCTCCCACCTTTGAAGTACTCACTTGTTCCTGTCCAAGAACAGAAATGCCTTCTAACCGTGCTCTAATGTCCCTGTAAGGCGGAGCTATAGAGTGTCATTTGGGTGAGTTCTTTGGGGCATTAATGAATAGGTGACGATCATGCTTTTGGGGAGGCGCTTACCTTAAAGCACAAACCCCCGCCAAGGTGGCGAGGGTTTGTGCTTACAATCTGCCCCTCAAGCACTTGCTTGAGGGTGTTCTGTCATATCAAAGTTGTGTATTTGTTAGTTTGGAGGGCATGCTCCACCCATGTAGAGGGCGACAGTGCCACCAACCATCTGTGCAAACACACTTGCGGGGTCTGCAGAAGTGGGGGTGCCGTGGTTGGCGCCATCGGCGTCGTATTCCACGAAGCAGTTCGCGTCAAACGGTGCGGACAGCGGGAAGCCACCTGCTAGAGGTGCGTTGAAGCTGTCAACGGTCACGTTAATGGTTTGAGTCGGTGAAACCTGGAGCGGCAGATTGCCTTCGAGAGGTGGAACTCCCCAAAGCATTTCGTCCGCGCCGTTTGGAATAACCGTATCTCCAACGACCTGCGAAAGCAGTGTCGGCGTTCCTTTGTCTGCAAGATTGTCGACAAAATTGACGGGATCAACTGTGTCGTAGGCAGCCTGGAACACATTGAGGTAGGCTTCCAGGCCAGAATCGCCCTGTTCTAGACCAGCAGCCTGCTGGAGGCCAGCGAGTATACTTGGTGCAAATGAGGGCGAGTTTTCCAGCAGACGCACAACGCCACCGCCGGGAGTCAGCAAGCTTGCGGACTGGACGTCGTTCAGCGCTGATGGGATAGATGAACTACCGTCCGGCGAGGTGAACATGATGTCCGATATCTGGTTCTCGTTCACGCTGGCAACGAAAGGCGTTCCGGTAATTGTGCCGAGAGAGTGACCAGCAAAGTACACGGGAGTCGCAGCAGAGATAACGAGAGTGTTATCGGTGCCAGGAAGTTCCAGTGCTGTACCGGGGTTCGGATCTGCCAGACTGGCACGAAGGTTCATCTGATCCATTACGCTTTGTCGGCTGTTATCCCGGCTAGTGAGGAAGCTGGTCAGGTTAATGAACAGACTGCCAGAGTCACCCATGCCAGCGTCATAGTCGATTGGTGTCGGAACGCTCGGCTGTGGCGCGTAGAGCCCGAAGTGGCGTTCATTGCCAATCTGCGGTGCCAGGCCTGGAATGGTGCTTCCCGCATTTGCGACAGTGTTTACCAGCGATTGAGCTGTTGCTGTGGACTCAGGCGTCGCTGTTCCTCCGGCGAGCGCGTCTGCGAGTGCCGAGACGTTGCCCGACACGGCCAGAGGAGCTAATGCTTCGGCCTCTGCTTCGGAGGCGCCGCCGGCTTGAAGAAGGGTGATTGCCAACCCTGTCTGTTCTTCGTCGGTGAATGCAGCTACGCCATGGAGTGGCTGATCAATCGCTATAACAGCATAACCATTTGCGGCCAGTGCGGTGCCAAAGGTCAGCGCAGCGCTTCGGTCGGTCGTAATACCGTGTTGGTAAAGTACGGCCCCGTTTATGTTGCCATCAGAGGGATAGAGAGCCAGAACAGGAACGTCCACGCCACCAGTAACCGTTCTTTCCGGGAACGGGAAGATATAGTTTACTGCGGTTGATACGTCTGGATTGCCTTGTGCAAACAGAGGCTCATCACTCACGCCGGAGAACAGGTCGTTAATGCCACCAGCCAGAGCAGAGTCTGCCTTCCAGGAGTCTGTTACAACGCCGGGGGCGCTGTCTGCCAGGAAATATGGCAGATTAACGGTGCCCTGAGCGGCAAGAACGGCGTCAGAGCCGGGAATTGCACCTGCAACAGCGGAGACAAGCCCGACAGGGGAGACCGAACTCGGATCAATAGAGATGTCTCCACCGTTACGGTTTACCCCAGGTATTGGGGTTGGAAATATGTCAGCATTCAGGCCCACTAGCTGAGATGTAATGGCTACGCCGGTGCAGTCAAAAGCTGCCGGTCCGCTCGCCACTCCATTGCAAGGTCCAGCAAACACGTCGGATAAAACATCCCGGAAGGTCTCAGTTTCGCTGACAGGAACATCCGGGAACGCACCCATTGCACCCTGTACTACGGGGGCGACTTCCGCATAACTTGAAGCTCCACCCTCTTGCGCGCTCGTAGCAGCAGCCACTTTTACGAAAGTTTTGAGCTGATCGGAAAACCAGGCTGCTGGTTCGGCAATGTATTGCAGCACTTTCTCATCATTGGATGTGGTAAAGCTGTAACTCAGAGCGATGTTTTCCTCTGCAATTCCAGCGGCTGCAGCGATTGGCTCCCAAAGCCCGTTGATAAGCGCTTTAACCGGTGCCAGAGCCGAGTCGCCGATAGGCTGCTCCTCGTCCGACAGGCTTCCGTAGAAAGGAGATGGAACGATAGCGTCGCCATTCACGTCTTCAATGCCTGTGGTTACGACGGCCACGTAACGTTTGCGTGGGTTCAAAGGCTCCAATGGCAGGATGCGAATCGCAGAGTTGCCATCAAGTGTCACTACGTCGGCTCGATAGGCTGGCGTTGGCAGGCTGAGGGCAGCGCTTGGGGCAGGGGGTTCCTGGTTACCCAGACCTTGCACAGGGTCGCCACTGGCATAGGTAAGCTCGATCAGGAAGACCGTTTCACCGGTGACGACGGTGTCGGCATCGATTCGGCCGTTAAAGGCAATCACCGCTGGCGCAACCGTTGAAGCACCGCTCAGCTCATTCAGAGCCGTTGTAACCGGTGGCTGACTATCAGGAACGCCAAAGGTACCGTCACCTTGGGCAGAGTCAAAGTTAAGGTCACTTGGAATAGGTAGGTTGCCGGCTAGTGGATCGAAGATCGGCCAAGTACGCCCTGTGAAGTCCGGGTTGTTGATCTTGTAATCAGGATCCGCATTACTGGACCCGGAACCGGCGCTGTCAAAGCAGCCTGTCAGTCCAAGGGAAGAAGCCACGGCAAGACTTATTAGAGTTTTCTTGAACATGGGTGGAACCTTTTCCTGTTGTTGTGTCGTTATGTTCGGCAGCTGACGGGGCCGGTCTGGCCCGGTAAACCCGTTGTCAGTGGCCTGGTTTGCTTAGCTGTTGTCTGAAATTCTGGCCAGCGCTCTGTGCCTGATTTCTGTAACTCTGACTATAGCGGCAGTAAAGCAACAGTTGATCGCTCTAAAGTGTGATTCTGATCATTGGGAGCCTACCCGCACGGTCGGAGTTCGGCTTCATTGAAAAATAGTTGGCCCCGAGACTTTTGTCGAGTCTTTCGGGGCAGGGGTAGCCAGCCTAGCTGAAGCTTGAGAAATCCGGTTTCCGCTTTTCAGTGAAGGCCTTGATGGCTTCGGCATTTTCCGGTGACTTCAGGCGTTCTGCGAAGAGTTTGCCTTCGGCCAGCATGGCGGTTTTCAGCGTATCGCCGCTGGCCCGGTTCAGCAATTCACGGGTGGCACGGACGGCCGCCGGGGGCTGGGCTGCAAGCCGTGCGCAGGCTTCCAGAGCCTTCGTTTCAGTTTGTGACGGTTCGCACACCTGGTTGATCAGCCCCAGGCGCTGAGCATCTTCGGCTGTGAATGCGCCGCCCAGCATCAACAACTCCGCAGCGCGTACCCGGCCGAGCCAGGATGGCAGCAATAGGCTGGAGCCGCCTTCCGGGCACAGGCCTAGGTTGGCAAAAGGCATCTGGAAGCGGGTGTTGTTGCCGGCAAACACCAAATCGCAATGCAGCAGCATGGTGGTGCCGATGCCCACGGCGGGGCCATTCACTGAGGCTACGATCGGTTTGTTGGTGGTGGCCATCAGGAACAGGAACCGGCCTACAGGGGTGTCTTCAAACTCGCCGGGCAGGCCCGCGGCAAAATCGCTCAAGTCGTTCCCGGCTGTGAAGCACTCATCGCTCCCGGTGTACAGAATACAGCGAATGTCGCTGTCGTCGCGGGCCTGTTCAATCGCATCACCGAGGGCGGTGTACATATCATGGGTGAGGGCGTTTTTGCGATCCAGGCGGTTAATCCTGACGGTTAGGATATGGTTCTTTTTTTCAGTTAGGACGAGGTCGGTCACGATGTCTCCTGCTGTTTTTATATCGAAGATACCAGCAATGTTACATTTTTTCGTGGCCGTTTAGGCAAGTTTGTCGTTAAAAACCTTCGCGCCGGGTTTGGTCCCTCGGTTTTGGATTTTCTGGTAAACTTCGCGCTTCCTTTATTAGACACGTTTAAAACCCCTACTAGACAAACCAGACCTGATGAGACGCCTATGACCACCGTAATCCGCCAGGACGACCTGATCGAGAGCGTAGCGGACGCGCTGCAGTTCATCTCCTATTACCATCCGAAAGACTTTATTCAGGCTGTACACGAGGCCTATAAGAAGGAAGAGTCCCAGGCGGCCAAGGATGCCATGGCGCAGATTCTGATTAACTCCCGCATGTGCGCTCAGGGCAAGCGGCCACTGTGCCAGGACACTGGCATCGTTACGGTGTTTGTGACGGTCGGTATGGATGTGCAATGGGATGCCGACATGGCGCTGGACGATATTATCAATGAGGGCGTTCGCCGGGCTTACATGCACCCGGACAACGTGCTGCGTGCCTCTATCCTGGCCGATCCGGACGGCAAGCGCACCAATACCAAGGACAACACACCTGCCATCATCCACTACAAGATTGTGCCGGGTAATACCGTGGATGTGCATGTGGCTGCGAAAGGCGGCGGTTCCGAGGCCAAGTCAAAATTCGCCATGCTGAACCCATCGGATTCCGTGGTGGACTGGGTGCTGAAAATGGTGCCGCAGATGGGCGCTGGCTGGTGTCCGCCGGGCATGTTGGGTATTGGCGTAGGCGGCACTGCTGAAAAAGCAATGGAGCTGGCCAAGGAGTCGCTGCTGGACCCGATTGATATCCATGACCTGCAGGCCCGTGGTGCCTCCAACCGTTCCGAGGAGCTGCGTCTGGAACTGTTCGACAAGGTGAATGAGCTGGGTATTGGTGCCCAGGGTCTCGGTGGCTTGACCACGGTTCTGGATGTGAAGGTCAAAGACTACCCGACCCATGCTGCCAACAAGCCGGTGGCGATCATTCCCAACTGCGCGGCCACCCGTCACGCACACTTCGTTCTGGACGGCTCCGGCCCTTCATTGCAAACTCCGCCGAGCCTGGACGACTGGCCGGAAATCACCTGGGAAGTGGGTGACAGCGTTCGCCGCGTGAACCTGGATACGGTCACACCGGAAGACGTGAAAGACTGGAAGCCGGGCGAAACCGTGTTGCTCTCCGGCAAGATGCTGACTGGCCGCGATGCTGCCCACAAGAAGATGGTGGACATGATCGAGCGCGGTGAGGAACTGCCGGTGGACCTGAAAGGCCGCTTCATCTATTACGTCGGCCCGGTCGACCCGGTGCGCGAGGAAGTGGTTGGTCCCGCGGGCCCCACCACCGCCACCCGCATGGACAAGTTCACCCGCACCATGCTGGAGAAAACCGGCCTCACCGGCATGATCGGCAAGGCGGAACGTGGCCAGGTGGCCATTGATGCCATTCGTGAGTTTGGTGCGGTTTACCTGATGGCCGTGGGTGGCTCTGCCTACCTGGTCTCCAAGGCCATCAAGCACGCGGAAGTGGTGGCCTTCGAAGAACTGGGTATGGAAGCCATCTACGAGTTTGAGGTGGAGGACATGCCGGTGACCGTGGCGGTGGACTCCAAGGGCTCCTCCGTCCACCAGACCGGCCCCGCCGAGTGGCACGACAAGATCATCGCCGCCAAGGCGGTGTGATTTTACATTTTAGTCAGCGCGCTGAGCAGGAGTTTGATCGTCATGGTCCTGCTCAGCGTAGAAAGCTTGTGAGCATACGCTTTAACTCTCCGACTTCGCGTTCACGGCTTTTGTTCAGAAACTCGAAAATTTCTACTTCTGTCATTAATTTTTTTAGAATTAGCCGTTTATATAGTTTTTTTGCCTTTTTGCTATCAGCAACATCACCCAAATCGATTCTGGGGATATCGGGACAATTTGACTCGTAATGCTCGAATAGATCCTTTTCAATGCTTTCGAACGGGATGCAAAAGGCCTGCCTTTCACTTCGAACATGCCTTCTATGTTTTTGGTCGCCGTCGAGGATCGATATAACGTTCTCCGGAGATGACAGGAAATTATCTTTTTTATTTCTCTTCATTAGGTCGGTAACGTTAGCTGATCCGCCAATATATATTATTTTATACTTGAAAAATGGAGATGGTCTAATCAGGCTTGTAATATACTCAATATAATTTTTAAGTACATCATCCTCTGTAAGAATATAGCGATCCCAGCCTCTAAATCCGAATAAAAGGCTTTTTATATAATTATAAGATTTCGGAGAGGATGTAATATTTCCATTAGCTTCCGATACAAAATGGAGTTCTTCAGCTCTTAGAGTTTTCATCAATGCAAGCGAGTGTGTTGTGAAAATTATGTTGACTCGCTGACTTTGGCAGAACTCTCTTAGTTCATTGATTAAATTTACCTGTGCTGAAGCATCTAGCGATAAATCAATTTCATCTATAACAATGCATTTTTTATTCTTTTCTATCGCCTTAAATAGATTGATTACGAAATATTCTCCGGAGCTCAAGTAATCTTCTCTTATGTAATAGTCATCCTCTAGGAGGATAAAGTAATAGTTATCCCCCTTTATTTGCGCGCACTTTAGGTTTTTAAATCGATCGGATTGATAAATATTTCCTAAAAATTTTATTATTGTGTGCGGCGTTTTGAAAGTCCTGGTAGCAATCTTTGAGCGAAGCTCATCATCTATATTAGCGAGCTTCTGGAAATGATTGAATCTTTCTCCATGAGGAAGAGGTAGTTCAACGTAAATGCTGTTTTTTATTTCTTTTGGTATCAGGTCCTTGGTATCCAAGAGTTTTATTTTTGGGTTGAATTTAAACTCGTAACTATCATTTCCAACTTTGTACGTAATTTCGCTTTGCTGTGAAAATATATATGGAGAAGCTGTTTTCTTAAACGTATCCGCAGAGTATAAGTTTTTGAAGGCTCTAACTAGAGTGGTCTTTCCAGTGCTATTTTTACCAACCAAGCAGATCAGCCTATTTTTGGAAAGATCTGCCGTGAAGTTTAGGGCTCTAATATGCTGAACATTTTTTATCTCTATGGATATATTCATTTTAGACCGACTTATGTAAGAACATATCTATCGTTGTATTACCATATTTTTTTCTAAGCTTGTCCAAGTAGTGACTATCAATGGTGCTTATAAAGTTGAGGGTTCCAGATAGTTTGGAGATTGTGTGTTCAAAGTCGGGGCCTGAGTAGCTCTCTAGAGCTTTCCTATTATTCAAGAAAAAGTGTAGTTTTATTTCTACATCTTCTTTTATCGAGTTGTCAATGGTTATACGACCATTTGGCAATATTAGTATGCCAAGTATCTTGACTCTGTTCCCCTTGTGGTTGAATTTAGTTTTTGATTTGTTGATATTGATCCGGCCAGAGAAATATTTTGATAGTAAGTTTTGAATTTTCTCTGACGCTTCCATTAACGTGATTTTTGTATTTGAAGATAATATGATGTCATCTGAATATCGTGAGTAATGAATGTTGGAGGTTTTGCAGTATTGATTAAGTTCGTTGTCAAAGTTAAATAGAACTGCGTTGCTTATAACTGGAGATGTTGAAAATCCGACCGGTAATTTTTCGTCAATTGTAATTAGATCTGCAATGTGGTTAATATAATTTTCAATGTCTGAGATAGGCAGATTTGGGGTGTTATCTTCTATAGTTGTTTTTACATCGGATAAGCTTATGCTTTCGAAGAAGTTGGAAATGTCGGTCTGAAAAAAATTTGTGCTTTGTGAATGTTTTTCTATAGCACTAAGTATGTTTTTTCCTTTTCGATAAGAAAATACAACTTCTTCATTGATTTCAAGGAACTCTAGTATCGTCTTATTGACGAATTTATGGAAATCCTTAAGTTTCTTGCTTGGGCTGGCTATTTTTTTATTTTTTAGCTCAATGAAGCTACATTCACCGGTTGTTGACGCAGAAAGGAGGTCATTGAACCTATATCTATCGTGAAAGGTCGATGTGAATGCTTCCTTTAATGGTCTCTTATCGGGAGTTGTCATAGATTGTGGTCTAATTAGGCCGAGGAACTGGGTGCTTAACTTTGCGTCTATTGGAAAGAAGACCTAGAGGATAGAAAGCGTAATCAGGTGTGGGCGTCATTCCATGGTTCGAAATTACAGCCGACGCCGATGACTCAATGTGTGACAAAGAATCAGAGCGGCGCCCAGTGTAACATTGCTCAAAGCGGCGTAGTGACTAGCTTAATGACTGGAGATACTCCTAGTCGCTAGTATGATTAGAAAATACCCAAATTCCTTTATGAAATCAAGTGGCAGATGGGCTTTGTTGGCGTAGGTTGCAAATCATGACGAACAACTGATACTCAGGTGCTTTCCCCAATCCGGAGGTGCCGCCGCGTATTCCTCGAACTCCGGCTGTTCATCGAACGGCTTTTTCAGCACCTCCAGCAATTCCTTCATCGGCTTATAATCGCCATTCTGTGCTTCCAGGATCACCTGCTGCGCCAGGTAGTTCCTCAGGATGTACTTGGGATTCACCTTGCGCATCTGGTATTCCCGCTCGTCATGGGCACGGGTTTCCGACTGCAGGCGCTGTTCGTAACGCTCGAGCCATTCATCCGCCACACTGCGGTCCACAAACAGGTCGCGGATCGGCGAAGAACCTTTTGACGTGAGATTGGAAAGACCCCGGAAGAACAGGGTGTAGTCCACATGGTGCTCGTGCAGCATACTGAAGGTATCCATGATCAGGCCCAGGTCGGACTCGTCCTCCAGCGCCAGCCCCAGCTTGTCCCGCATGTTCTGCAGGAAGCGCTCGTTGTAAGCCACCTCATAACGACGCAGCCCACGACGCACATCGTCTTCATTCATAACCGGAAGCAATGCATTGGCCAGGTACTGGCAGTTCACAAACCCTATGTTGGGCTGACGATTATAGGCGTAACGGCCCCCCTGGTCGGTATGGTTGCTGATATAACCCGCATCAAAGTCATCGAGAAATGCATAGGGGCCATAATCAAAGGTATCGCCGATAATCGACATATTGTCGCTGTTCATCACCCCATGGCAGAACCCTGCGGCCTGCCAGTCGGCAATCATCCGCGCAGTGCGTTCAACCACCTCCACAAACCACCGCTGGTACCGCTCGTCCTCCGGCAGGTCGATCAGGTGAGGGAAGTGCAGGGCAATCACATGCTCTATCAGGGTTCGCAGGGCCTCCTCGCCCTCATGATGAGCCGCAAACTCAAAATGCCCGAAGCGAATATGAGTCTCCGCAACCCGCAACAACGCCGCCGCCGTTTCAATCGACTCCCGCCGCACCGGGTCCTTGGCACTCACCATAAACAACGCCCGCGTGGTCCGGATCCCCAGTGCCGCCATCGCCTCACTGCACAGATACTCCCGGATAGTCGACCGCAGCACCGCCTTGCCATCGCCAAACCGGGAATAGGGCGTCATCCCCGACCCCTTCAAATGCCAGTCCCAACGCCGCCCGTCAGGACCAACCGTCTCCCACAACAACAATCCACGGCCATCCCCCAGTTCCGGGTTATACGTCCCGAACTGATGCCCCGTGTACTTCATCGCCACCGGATCCATCCCTTCCAGCAGTTCCGCCCCGGCACCCACACCGGTCCACTCCTCCGGGTTCTCCGAATGGAACCCCATCTCCCGCGCCAGATCATGGTTAAAACACACCATCCGCGCGTCTTTTAGCGGCGTTGGCTGCACCCGGGTGTAGAAACTGTCCGGTAGCTCAAGGTAGCGATGTTCGACTTTAAAACCGTTGCTGCTCATAGGTTTTCCGAGCCCTTTAATCTACGAAAATCTGACTCCGAAGCCAGAGAGCGGTAATGGGAGATACCCTTTGCAGACCGTGCATTGCCAGGGATGGCAATGCCGAGCCCCCAGGGACGGGTTCACGGCGTGTCTGCAAAGGGTATCTCCCATTGCCGCCGCCACCCGATTCGGAGGGCTATACCCAGTAGTGTCCCAGATAACTAAAGCCCGCGACAAACACACTCGCTACCACCACCTATACTCCAATTGGTACAAAACCTGCAAAACCCAAAACAAACCAACAGGAACCAGCAAAGTGTCCGCACCCGATCTGACCACCACCATCCAGAAACTGATCAACCAGGAATCCCTCCCCGATTCCTACGCCGACACCGTCAAAAAAACCATCCTCCCCCTGGCCCAACATATCCACAGCCTCAGAAAAGCCCGTGAAGAACCCATCATCATCGGCATCCACGGCGCCCAGGGCACCGGAAAATCCACCCTGACGGAATTCCTCAGGGAACTGCTGACCATCCACTATCGCATTCCTACAGCCAGCTTCTCCCTGGACGACCTCTACCTCACCCGTGCCGAACGTGAACAACTGGCACAGAGCGTCCACCCGCTGTTCATTACTCGCGGCGTACCCGGTACCCACGACATCGCCCTTGGCCAACAGGTCATCGACCAGTTGAAAGCCGCCGGCCCGGATACGGAAACCCTCATACCTGCCTTCGACAAATCCCGCGACGATCGCTGCCCCCGGGATCAGTGGCCGGTATTCCGTGGCAGGGCAGAGGTGATCCTGATCGAGGGTTGGTGCATGGGCGCTGTGCCCGCAGCCAGCGAGGCGGAGTTGATGGAACCGGTCAACGAACTGGAGCGGGCCGAGGACCCGGAAGGCACCTGGCGGCAGTACGTCAACCGTTGCCTGAAGGGAGAGTACAGCCGGTTTTTCAGCCAGGTTGATAGCCTGATCATGCTGAAGGCACCTTCCATGGAATGTGTTCTCCAGTGGCGCACCCTTCAGGAGCACAAGCTCCGGGAGCGAAACAGGTATGCACCAAAACAGGGCGGTGAAAACAATGAGACTGCCCGCCCGTCGCGCATCATGAGTGACGAAGAAGTCGTCCGCTTCATCATGCATTACGAGCGAATCACCCGTGCCAGCCTTGAAGAAATGCCGGCCCGCGCAGATTGCGTGATCAACGTGGGTGAAGACCACAGTTTCGGTGAACCGCTGATCCGTCAGCGCCAGTAGAGGATGCCGCCATGCCCAAACCCCGTCTGATCCTGTTTTCCGACCTGGACGGCACCTTGCTGGACCACGACAGCTATGACTGGTCCCCTGCAAAGCCCGCGCTTGCGCGGTTGGCAGCAGCGGACATTCCGGTGGTCCTCAACTCCAGCAAGACCGCCGGCGAGATACGCGCTCTGCGGGAACAACTGGGCAACACCGCCCCCTTCATTGTGGAAAACGGCGCCGCCGTGATCATTCCCGCGAACTGTTTTGGACCGGGCCCGGAGCAGGTGCAGACTTTTGGGGCACCACGGGATGACGTGCTGGCGCTGCTCAAAGAATGTCGCGCGGAGGGCTTCCGGTTCCGCAGTTTCTCAGACATGAGCCCGGCAGAGCTGGCCGGGCACTCCAACCTCTCGGAATCGGAGGCAGAGCTTGCGAAAGAACGCGCCGGCACAGAGCCGCTTTTGTGGGAGGGAGACGAGGATTCACTGGCCCGATTCCGCGAGAAACTGAGCGAGCACAGTTGCCGCCTGGTGCAGGGCGGGCGCTTTCTCCATGCCATGGGAACCTTCGATAAAGCCGATGGGGTCCGGTTCTTGCTAAATAAATATCGAGAGCACTACAGGGAGCAATATCCCGTCGACAGGGTAATCGCCATCGCGCTGGGCGACAGCCCCAACGATCAACAGATGCTGGAAGAGGCGGATATCGCGGTGATCGTGCGGGGTGTGCAGTCTGACAGCGTCTCCCTGCCGTCCCAGAGCCGGGCCATACGGTCCATCAAGACCGGCCCGGCCGGCTGGAACGAATGCGTGCTGAATCTGCTGATTGAGTACGGCTACTGAAACCGGGTTTTCAAGTAACAGGAGAGCCGCCATGGGCGACTTTTATCAGAACGGCATCATCACAACCCTCCACAACCTGTGCCGCCGGCCGGTGGAAGAGCTTGAGCAGGAACTGATGAGCTTTCGCAAGGCCCGGCCCATGTCACTGGTTTTGCCGTCGCTGTATTCAGAACTGGAAGGTCCGGCACTGAAGAACATCGTGAAGGAGCTGGCAAAGGTGCCCTACCTTGAGCAGATCGTTATCGGGCTGGACAGGGCCAACGAGCAGGAATACCGGCATGCTCTGGAGTATTTCTCTGAGTTGCCCCAGCATGTCCGTGTACTTTGGAACGATGGCCCCAGGCTCCGGGCGCTGGACGTTAAGCTCCGGGAACAGAACCTGGCGCCTACGGAAATGGGCAAGGGCCGAAACGTCTGGTACTGCTTCGGGTATGTGCTTGCCTCAGGAATGAGCAAATCCGTGGCCCTGCACGATTGCGACATACTCACCTACTCCCGGGACCTGGTCGCACGGCTGATCTATCCGGTGGCCAACCCCAACTTCAACTACATGTTCTGCAAAGGCTATTACGCACGGGTGGCGGACAGCAAAATGAATGGTCGTGTCAGCCGCCTGCTGGTCACGCCACTGATCCGGGCGCTGAAGAAAGTATGCGGCCCCAGTGATTTCCTGGACTACCTGGACAGCTACCGCTACCCATTGGCGGGTGAGTTCTCCTTCCGTACCGACGTGATCAACGACCTGCGCATCCCCAGCGACTGGGGGCTGGAAGTGGGCGTGCTCTCGGAAATGAAACGCAACTACGCCACCAATCGCCTGTGCCAGGTGGACATCGCCGACACCTACGACCACAAACACCAGGAGCTTTCCCCGGAAGACGCCAGCCGTGGCCTGTCCAAGATGAGCACGGACATCAGCAAGGCGCTGTTTCGCAAGCTGGCAACCAATGGAGAGATTTTTTCCAACGAGAAATTCCGTACCATCAAGGCGGCATATTTCCGCATTGCCCTGGATTTTATCGAAACCTACCAGAGCGACGCCGTGATTAACGGGCTGACGTTTGACCGCCACAAGGAAGAGAAAGCCGTGGAACTGTTTGCCCAGAACGTGATGAGGGCAGGGGCCTATTTCCTGGACAACCCTATGGACACGCCGTTTATTCCAAGCTGGAATCGCGTTACCAGTGCCATTCCGGACATCAAGGAACAGCTGTTGGAGGCGGTGGAGCTGGATAACGAGGAATACCGCCAGTGAGTAACACCCTGCATCACAAGCTGGCCACCATGCTGGATGTGGTTTATCCCGCAGTTGACACCGGCTTCCTGGCGGATCAGTTGCTGAAGACCATGGGCCTGAAGCCGGATACGCCGGCACCCCCGGCCCACCAGAACAACTGGGACGAATCCGACGTCATGCTGATTACCTACGCAGACACGGTCCAGCGCAGCAACGAAAAACCGCTCCAGACCCTGTTCCAGTTCCTTGAGGGTTGCCTGAAGGACACAGTATCGGCGGTGCATATCCTGCCATTTTTCCCCTACAGCTCGGACGACGGCTTCTCGGTGATGGACTACCTGTCAGTGAACGAGTCCCACGGCGAATGGGAGGATATCGAGCGCATCGCCGGCAATTACAAGGTGATGGCGGACCTGGTCATCAACCACATGTCGGCCCGCAGCCGCTGGTTCGAGAACTTCAAGAAACGGGTTGATCCCGGTAAGGACTATTTTTTCGAGGCCCGGCCCACGGATGATCTGAGTGCTGTGGTTCGACCCCGGACATCCCCTTTGCTTAACGCGGTGCAGACCGACGATGGCGAGCGTTACGTGTGGTGTACCTTCAGCGAAGACCAGGTGGACCTGAATTTTGCCAATCCCCAGGTGCTCAACGAATTTGTGGGTATCATCCGTTATTACCTGGAGCGGGGCGTGACCATCTTCCGGTTGGATGCGGTGGCCTTTTTATGGAAGGAGGCAGGCACGCCGTCCATCCATCTGCAGCAAACCCATGAACTGATCAAGATACTGCGGCTGCTGATCGAGCATCACACCCCTCATGGCGTAGTGATTACGGAAACCAACGTTCCCAACCGGGAGAACCTGACCTATTTCGGTAACGCCAACGAAGCCCATGTGATCTACAATTTTTCATTGCCGCCGTTGCTGATCAACACCCTGGTCACAGGCAACTGCCGGCACCTGAAAACCTGGCTGATGAGCATGCCTCCGGCCCAGATGGGCACTACCTACCTCAACTTTATTGCCTCCCATGATGGGGTAGGCCTGCGCCCGACTGACGGGCTGCTCTCGGAGCAGGAAAAGCAGCGGCTGATCAACACCATGGAATCCTTCGGGGGCAAGGTGTCCTACCGGCGGACCCCGGATGGCAAGGACCAGCCCTATGAAATGAACGTGGCCCTGTTCGATGCGTTAAAGGGAACAGCAGGGCGGGGCGCGGATCACTGGCAGCTGCACCGGTTTATCTGCGCCCACACCATCATGCTGGCGCTGGAGGGCATTCCTGCCTTCTACATTCACAGCCTGCTGGGTACGGAAAACGATCGGGAGCGGGTAGAACACACCGGCCGCCTGCGCTCCATCAATCGCGGTCAGTGGAACCTGGACCGCCTGGAGGCAGAGCTGGCGGACCCATTGAGCCATCATCACAAGGTGTTCACCGAACTGAAACGGCTGATTGCCATTCGCCGCCGGCAGCCGGCTTTCCATCCTAATGCCACCCAGTTCACCCTGCACCTTGGGCTGCAGCTGTTCGGTTTCTGGCGCCAGAGCATGCGCCGGGATCAGTCCATCTTCTGCATCCACAACATCAGCGATGAGGTCCAGCAGGTCTTCCTGGGAGATATCAACCTGATCGGCACCGACCAGTGGCAGGACCTGATTTCCGGCCTGAAGATAGACGACCTGTCCGGAAGCCTGACCCTCAGGCCCTATCAAAGTGTGTGGCTGTCCAACCGGGAATGATGGCAGAATGCGCGGATGTCATCGCACCTTCCATACCATCGGCCCCGCATCCTGCTTTTATCCGCCTACGACGCTGGCAGTCACAGACGCTGGCGGGAACAGCTGGTTGCCAGTCAGCCGGATTTCCAGTGGGAGGTACTGGCGCTTCCACCCCGGTTTTTCCGCTGGCGGATTCGGGGCAATGCACTGACCTGGCTCCAGGAGCCGGCGCTGAAGGCCGGTTATGACCTGCTGATTGTCACTTCCATGGTGGATCTGGCTTCGTTGAAGGGGTTTCATCCTCATCTTGCCCGCACGCCAACTATTCTCTACATGCACGAGAACCAGTTTGCCTATCCGGATTCCGGGCGTCAGCATTCCAGTGCTGAACCCAAAATCGTCAACCTGTACAGCGCGGTCGCCGCTGACCAGGTGTTGTTCAACAGTGCCTGGAACCGCGACAGCTTTCTCGACGGTGCCTATCGCTTTCTTGAAAAGATGCCGGACGGGCTTCCTGACGGCCTGATCAGCAGCATTCGTGGTAAATCCCATGTTATTCCTGTGCCCATTGAAGACAGGCTATTTGTTGAGAGGGATTGCACACACAATGAACGCTGCCCCCATCTGCTCTGGAACCACCGTTGGGAATACGACAAGGCGCCAGACCGTTTACTGCTGATGCTGGATACACTGACAGCGGCAGGCCAGGACTTCCGGCTAAGTGTGGTGGGTGAACAGTTCCGCAACCAGCCCGAGGCGTTTGACCGGATACATGAGCGGCACAGGGAACGCATTGTGAACTGGGGGTATCTGAAGAGCAGGTCCGATTATGATCGCTTGCTGGCGGAGGCAGATGTGGCCATTTCCACAGCCCTGCATGATTTTCAGGGGCTGTCGGTGCTGGAAGCCATGGCGTCCGGTTGTATGGCGCTGGCTCCGGACCGGCTGGCCTATCCCGAGTACGTGCCGGGAGCGCAACGATACACCAGCCATCCGGATGACCCGGAGGCGGAAGCCGCTGCAGCGGCTGGCCTGCTGCGCCAGCTATTGCAGCAGCCTCAAGAGCCTTGTGTGCCGAAAGCCTGGCGACTCAGTGAACTGCAAAAGAAATATTACAAAGTGATCAGTGCAACCCTGGGCCGGCTGGAGGTATCCTGAGCCTGACTCAAAACATGGAGTAAGCGCAGATGATGAGAGCCATCAAGGTCAGTGGCGACACCTTAAGCTGGGAGGCGTACGACATTCCTTCCGAAGTGCCTGAAAGTCATGTGGCTATTGATATTGCGTGGACCGCCATCAACCGTGCGGATCTGATGCAACGAGCCGGAGTCTATCCCCCGCCGCCCGGTGCCTCGGAAATCCTGGGCCTGGAAGTGAGCGGAACCATCTCTGAAGTGGGGGAGGGTGTGGACCACTTCAAGCCGGGTGATCAGGTTTGTGCCCTGCTCACCGGCGGCGGTTACGCCACCCATGTGGTGGTGCCCGCGGTCCAGGTATTGCCGATTCCCAAGGGTTATACCCTGAAAGAGGCCGCGGCAATCCCGGAAGTGTTTGCTACCGCCTGGCTGAACCTCTACCACGAAGCCGGGCTCAAACCCGGGGAAAAGGTTCTGGTCCATGCGGCAGCCAGCGGCCTGGGTACGGCGGTCATCCAGTTGGCAACCGCGCTGGGCAATCCCGTGTTTGCCACCGCAGGGGATAACGAGAAACTGGAAACCTGCAAGAGACTGGGCGCCACTGGTGTCTGGAATCGCAGGGACGGCTCGTTCGTTGATGCCATAAAATCCTGGGGTGGTGTCGACATGGTGCTTGATCCGGTCGGCGGCAACTACATTGCCGACGATCAGAAGGTGCTGAACGTGGACGGCCGGATCATACTCATTGGCCTGATGGGTGGCCGCATGGCGGAAGTGGATCTGGGGCTGATGCTGATGAAGCGCCATCGTCTGATTGGCTCAACCCTGCGCTCGCGCCCGGTCGCTGACAAGGGCGATGTGATGAGTGCTTTGTACCAACACGTCTGGCCACTGCTCAGTGCCCGGCAGATTGATCCGGTGATCGACAGTTCCTGGCCGATTGAGAAGGCCGGTGAAGCCATGGCCTATGTGGCAGAGAATCGGAATACCGGAAAGGTGTTGCTGCAGGTGGTCGGGTAAACCTCCTTCCCTGGAGGTTGTCGGGATCAGTCGGCGACGTGCACCAACTGTTTGCCGAAGTTCTTTCCTTTCAGCATGCCTTTGAAGGCTTCCGGCGCGTTTTCCAGGCCCTCGGCGATGGTTTCGCGGTATTTGAGGTCACCGGAAGCCACACGATCCGCCAGGATGTTGGTGATTTCCTGGTGCTTGTCCTGCCATTCCGTTACCAGGAAGAAGCGGTGTTCCGGAACGGGGTCCAGTGCCTTCAGTACGTGGAAGGGTGTTTCCACCGAGTTCATGTCTTCCGCGTTGTAGGCTGACACAAAACCACAGATGGGTACCCGGGCGCCGGGATTCAGCAGAGGCGCCACGGCGCGGGTCACTGCGCCGCCGACGTTTTCGAAGTAGATGTCGATGCCATCAGGGCAGGCGGCTTTCAGGTCTTCTTCCAGGTTACCGGCCTTGTAATCCACGCAGGCATCACAGCCCAGCTCTTCCACCACGTAACGGCATTTCTCCGGGCCACCGGCCACGCCGACTGCACGACAGCCTTCTTTCTTCGCAGTCTGGCCTACCACGGTTCCTACCGGGCCGGACGCAGCTGAAACCACCACGGTTTCACCGGCTTTCGGCTTGCCCACGTACATCAGACCGCAGTAGCCGGTGCGACCGGGCATACCGGCCACACCCAGGTAAGCCTGGAGGGGTACGTTGTCTTTCTGGTCAATCCTGTAGACCATCTCCGCATCGCCGGGGAATACCGCGTACTCCTGCCAACCGGAATAACAGGTGACCAGGTCGCCCACCTTGAGGTTGTCCGAGCGGGACTCAACAATCCGTGCAACGCTCTCGCCAACAATCACCTCGCCAAGGCCGATGGGGTCCATGTAACCCTTGGCGTCGTTCATGCGTGGGCGCATGTAAGGGTCCAGAGACAGCCACAGTACTTTGGCAAGAACCTCGCCTTCTTTCAGGTCCCGGACCGGGCGTTCTTCCAGAACCAGGTCGCCTTCCTTGATTTCGCCCTGGGGACGCTGGTTAAGAATGACCGCTCTATTGGTATAGTTGCTCACAAGTTATCTCCGGTTGCGTAATGAAACCAGATTAGGGTGCCGCAGAATCCTTATAAGGTCAACTTCCCAGTGTTGGGGTCAGACCCCAATACATTTCACCTTGTAAAATGCACTGGGGTCTGACCCCATGGAATGGGGTTACATTCTCCGGCCTGATCGTTATAATCCGTCAAAGCTCAGGACGAGCTGTTTGTTGATCAAGCCAAATTCCAGACATCTTCAGGGAACGAAGACATGCCCCAGGCAACCGGACTGCAGTTCACGGCCACCCTTGGCCAACTCCCCAGAGACCTGTTCACGGTCGTCCGCTTTGAACTGACCGAAACCCTCTCGAAGCTCTGCCACTGCAAGCTGGAACTGGCCAGTACCTCACCGGATATTGCCGCTGAAGACGTGCTGGAACAGCCGGTGGACCTGGTGGTCTGGCAGGACGGTAGGCCTCTAAGGCGTTTCCGCGGCGTGGCCAACGAATTCGCCCGGGGCGATTCCGGCTACCGCCGCACCCGCTACGAAGTCATCGTCCAGCCCCCGCTGTGGCGTCTGAACTTGATGCACAACAGCCGTATCTTCCAGACCCGGAACACCGACGCCATCGTGCGCACTCTGCTGGAAGAACGGGGCATCATCGACACCGTCTTCGACCTGAAACGCGCCCCCGAAGAACGGGAATACTGCGTCCAGCACCGGGAAAGCGACCTGGCCTTTATCGAACGGCTGTCCGCCGAAGAGGGCTGGCACTACCGGTATCATCACGGTGACGTGAACGGTGAAGAGCAGCCGGCCCTGATCATCGCCGACCACCACGGCGACGCTCCTAAACTGGAACCCGCCGAATACAACGGCAAGGCCGGCGGCAGCACCCGCCAGAGCGCCATCTTCCAGTTCAGCTACCGGGAACGGATCAGAGCGGCCTCGGTAGCCATGAAGGACTACACCTTCAAGAATCCCGCTTATGCATTAATGCACGAACGGCAAGCCGACAAGCTGGAGGCCCAGCGGGAAGACTACCAACACTACGACTACCCCGGCCGCTTCAAGGCCGACGCCAGTGGCCAGCCCTTTACCGAAAGCCGCCTGGACGCCCTGAGAAACGAAGCCACAACGGCCAACGGCCAGAGCAACCGCCCCGACTTCACCGTGGGCGCCAAGGTCGAACTCACGGAGCACGACAACCCGGCCCTGAACCGGGAATGGCTGTTCACCAGCATCACCCACACCGGCGAACAGCCCCAGGCCCTGGAAGAAGAGGGAGGCAGTGGCGCCACCACCTACCACAACGCCTTCAACGCCATTCCCGCAGACCGCACCTGGCGACCACAAGTGGAACACCGCCCATTGATGGACGGCCCCCAGATCGCCATCGTCACCGGCCCGGAAGGGGAAGAGATCCACTGTGACGAACATGGAAGAGTGAATGTCCGATTCCCGTGGGATCGCTACTCCAGGAATGACGAGCACAGCAGCGCCTGGCTGCGAGTCAGTCAGGGCTGGGCCGGTGGCCAGTATGGATTCATGGCATTACCGAGAATCGGCAACGAAGTCATTGTCTCCTTCCTGGACGGCGACCCGGATCAGCCGATCATTACCGGAAGAACCTATCACGCCACCAACACGCCGCCCTATGCACTGCCGGAACACAAGACCCGAACCACCCTCAAGACCCAGACCCATAAGGGCGAAGGCAGCAACGAACTGCGGTTTGAAGATGAAGCCGACCAGGAACAGATCTATATCCATGCCCAGAAAGACCTGGACCTGCTGACGGGGAACAACCGCACCGAAGTCATAAAAAATGACAGCCACCGAACGGTGGAGAACAACAGCTTCAGTCACATCAAGGGTAACGATCACTGCACCGTAGATGGAGAAAAGCGGGAGTCCATAGGTGGTGACTGCAGCCAGAATATCGGCGGCACCTTCCACCAGAAATCCGCCCAGGGCACCCTCAGCGAAGCCGGCACCGAAGTTCACCACAAGGCAGGCGCCAAGGTGGTGCTGGATGCCGGCGCGGAACTCACCATCTCAGCTGGCGGCAGCCTGCTGAAACTGGACCCGAGCGGTGTGACGCTGGCAGGCCCCGGCATCAAGATCAATTCTGGCGGTTCGCCGGGCAGTGGTTCGGGCCAGGGTGTGGTGATGGCGGAAATGCCGCAGGTGATTGAGGGTGACCAGCGCCACGAGCCCGCGCAGCAGGCACTGGCGGAGGTTGGACAGCGGGAAAACGCTCTAGCACTCAATGTAGAGTCCCAGTTAGCGGCACTCAGGAAGGGGAACGCAACCTGCCCGGTTTGTGAGGAGCAGAACTCATGAATCAGGATTATTGCTGCCCTATATCGGGGTCGCCGTTTACCCATGTTCACTGGCCTGACCATCACCCGGTTGGGCTTGTCATGGATGGTGTCGCTATCCCGGGACTCGGTGAACAGATATACCAGTGGGGCGGTGGCCAGCCTTTTAATGCGGAATGCCTGTACGTTGCAACCCGCTGGGAGGCGGTTTCGGACCTGTCCCCTTGGCTTGTATGGCTCAGTGGGCCGGAAGACCCGGTGCTGGAAGGGTTCCTGGAGCAGGGGGCCGTGAAAGAGCAGGGGTATTTGCTGGTTTCAGCCACAGACCGTGCTACCTGTACCCGCTGGATGCGGTCCCACCTGCAGGTAGAAATGTCGCCGGGCTGTGATGAGCTGGTGCGCATTGCCCATCCGGCGCTGGCCAGGACGGTGATCGGGGGGAACCTGCCCCGTTTCCCCACCAGGGCCGTGGATCGGCTGATTGTTCCGGATCGTATCAGCGAACAGTGGCACCTTATCGAGCCTCCGGCTGTTCAGTCAGGCAGCACAGTTGACCAGCCCGGAAAAATGATGGCCGCGCCGGACCTGAGCAGCGCTTTCGAAGCCTTCGATCGGCGCAAGGACGCACTGCAGATATGGAACAGCCTGGAGCAGTCGGTGCGCAACCAGTTGGGTGGCCCTGAATTGAGGGATGCTTACCCGGCACTCGGGAAAACACTGGAAGAGGCACGTGGCAGCGGGTGCAACAGCTTGCGGGAGGTGATGCAATTCCTGTTCGCAACATTGCCACAACGAGCCGATAGCAATCCCGTGACGGAAACGGCACCCCATTGGATCAAGGATGAACAATGACACGGATACAACGCCCCACTGACGACCGGACAAGCAACGATCTTTTATGCTGGGAACAGCCAGGCACCCCCATTGATGAGCCCGCGTCATGCCCACTGCTGAAAACCGTGCACCTGCTGCCCATCCGGTATGGCCGGGTGGAAGTTGCGCCCGCCGATACAGACCCCGGGTACCCTTACTCACTGACCTCCCGCCCCCTTGGCTACCGCCTCCTGAGGCATGGTTACCTTTATGTACTGGACGCGGATACCGGGGAGCTCCACGAGTACCTGCATGAAAACGGTGAACTGACGGGCCACAACGACGGCAAGCTGGAGTACCCGAAGCAGCACACCCTGTACGTTTGCTTCACCGATGTGCCCTTGACTGAACGCAAGAAAGCCCAGGTACTCGATAGCCAGGAGGAACGGGCGCACTTCATGCAGGAGATCAACCTGGCCAGTGCCTCCCCTGTCAGCGGTGGCAAGCACCTGTTAACGCCCGAACAGGCCAAACAATGGGTGGCTGAATTTACCGAAGACTATACGCCGGATGCCCCCGAAGACGGTCACCCCCAGGAAAGCGAGCCCTACCATTGGGAGAACCAGCCCTACTACCATAAGACCCGATTCGGCAAGTTGATCAAGCAGCAGGCCGTGGAAGACCCGGACGATTGCCTGTGCCTGGTGCTGCAGGACGACGTGGGCGTGATGCTGGACCTGGCCCAGCATCAGGATGATGTGGTGGATTGGATCGGCGACTGGGCGCAAGGGGGTGACGAGCCGGGGCACACCGAGCGGGACTATATGCTGGGGGCGTGGATAGAGTCCATGACACTGATCAACGATCAGGCCCTGGAGACAGCTGGCGACAGACCGGGAGGCGAACCTTTCCAGGAGTTGTACGAGAGCACCGACGAGGCGCAGCGCCGAGCCATCTACGACTACCTCGAGGTGCGCAGGGATTACCGTGGCCCGCAACCGATGGGGCCCGAAACCTACCTGCGCGAGCACCACGGGGATAATCCCCTGGTCCGGGCACAATTGGCCATGATCGATGCCCTGGGGCAGGCGAACTACGATCAGCACCGGGACACCATCAATCAGCTCAACCTGCAGAACTATTACCAGCTTAACGGTGCCAAACTGGGCCAGCGCGGCATCAACGAGCTGATCGACCGCCCCCGTATGGACGCCTTCATGGCGGCGCAGAGGGCCAAGCTGGCACGGTGGCAAGGGTTGCTGGCGGACATCACCGACGACCGGGCCACCCTCTTGTGTGATTCCCGCTTCCACCAGGCCGCCTGGTATTTCGACGTGGCGGACGAGAAGCAACTGGAGGCAGCCCTGGACCTGAACTATGCCTGCGTGAAGGACCTTTGCCGGACCGACGAGGCGGCGGAAAAGGTGCTGGCCTGGCTGGTGGAGAACCCCCAGTACAGTCACCCCCTGTTCCACACCTTGCCCAAGACCGCCCAGGCGCCGGACGCAGAGCCCTCGACCACCTACTTTGGTATCGCGGGGGCCGGCTACAGCCTGGTGACCAAGGCCGCCGAATGGGCGCGGCGCCTGGCCGATGTGGAGGCCGGACACCTGCCGGACCTTGAGCTACGCTCCCAGGAGATCCAGGCAAAGGCGGCCGCCATTGGCGACACCCTGGCACCGGCGGTGTCAAAAGGTATAGCCCGGGCCATGGAACAGCTTTACCAAGGCATTGAGTCAAACCGGATACCGTCCCTGGACGACCTGTTCCGGGACCTGCCGTATTTCTTCAAGGGCAAGATGCTCAAGGCCATCCAGGCCGGTGAGGTAGAGTTCCGCGTTGCCTCGGAACCGGAGCTGGCCACCTTTCGCCAGAACCTGGAACAACTGCTGTCGCTGAACGAACGGCTGGAAACCCTGACCCACGACCACGACGTGGCCAAGGCCACCCACGGCCACAAGTCCGAGCGGGCGCAAAGCATCGTCAACGAGTTCAAGTTCACCCGTGAGGAACAGCGAGCCCTGGGCCGGCGTCTGGCCGGCGCCCTCAGCCCGGTGGAGGAAACCGATACCGGCCTCCGGCTAGAGCCCGCAACCACGGGCAGGGCGGGCGTCGCCCTGTTGATGCCCGCCGCGAGCCAGCAGCAGATGGGAACAATGATGGGCCACATCCGCCAGGGCCTGACCTCCGCGCCGCGGGTGAACCTGCTGGGGGATGGGCTGGGTGTGTTTGTGGCGCAGGCGGTAAATTTGGTTAACGCCGTTTCCGAAGTTAAAGCTCAATCACCAAGCGCCAGGAGCTATGGCAAACTTATCGAAAGTCTGTCTGTTACATCTGGCGCCGGTTTCCTGGCTGCCCAGAGCCTGTCAGACACCGCCCTGTCTTCCAGGGCTCAGACTCTGGCCAACGCTTGGCAGCGCAGCACCGTGCAGTCGGTCCATATTCGCATGGGTAAGCTGCATGTTTGGCTGGGTGGGCCTGCCTATCTGTTCGGTGCAGTCAGCGCCGCCATCGGCACCTACAAGCATGCCAACAACTGGCTGGAAGCGTTACGGACCGGTAATGCAGAGGCGCAGTTGGGTGCGACCCTCGGCCTGATGGGAAGTGGCGGGCTGGCCATGACCAATGCCTACGGGTTTGGCCGGTCCGTCCACATGGGATGGGCGGTGGTACAGGCCAGTGACGATGTCGCCAAGGCTGGGGCCTGGGCCACCGCCGGCACCCGGCTGTCTAGCCTGTTCGCCCGCCTGAACATTGCCGGGCTGGTATTTACCGTGTTCGAGCTGGGCGGCACCTGGTTGTACAACCGCTACAATTTGAGTGAGCGGGATCAATGGCTGCAGACCACCCCCTGGTCGCGGGAACCCGGTCAGGTCCACAATGGATCGCTGGAGGAGTATGAGCAGGCTTTCGCCCAGCTTGGTAACAGCCTGTCCCTGGAGAAGGTCCCGGAGGAAGAGGAAGACGGTAAGGACCAACTGGTGCTGAACTGCCACGGTCTGACGGCGGCGGGGCTGATAGAGCCCCTGGGCCAGCCGGCGCCCCGGCGGGTGTGGCTCAGCGCCTGGCGCATCCGGCCGGAACGCTCGGGCTGGTTCCGTGATACCCCGGAAACCTGGGTGCGCTGTTCCCATGATATCCTGACGAACCTGGAGACTTGGGAAGGGAGCGGGCACCTGCAACTAGCGTTCTCGCCCCCGGACCACAGCAAGAGCGGTCCGAATCCCGAAACCCGTGACCTGGCGCTGATGGTCCGGCTGGACACATTGCATTCGGAAGACCGCTACACCCAGGAGGTGTACATGCTCAAGGTAACGCCGGACAGTGACTGGCCGGTGACGCCCGTTCAGGAACCTCCCCAGGACAATGAAGGCCGGACTTTCTGGTACCAGGTACGCAATCCCTTTATGGAACTGGATATCTTCGAATGACGTTGGAAACTCCCAAGGCGGATATAGCGAACGCCCCCAGGGCCGGCAAGGTTGAGAGCTTCCCCAGCGGTCGGCTCACCTTCCTGGCCCCTCTGCCCCTGCCCACCGGCCTGCCGCCGACAGACCACGGCCGTGCGGTGGGGACTATAAATGATCGTTACCTGGACTTCGGGATGGGGCTGCCACCAGTGTTTGGCTGGCAGGTAACCTTGGGCATGCCATTTTTTGGTTTCTTGTCTATCGCCTTCGTTTTTCCGTTGATTGCCTTTTTATTGTTTTACTGGCTGGGTAATGGTTTCCCCGATGCCATTCACGCCTTTTGGGGAGTGATTAATATTGGCTTCTGGATTGGTTTGGGGGCGGGAGTATTCTTCTTCTTGCTCAGCCTGGGCATCTGGTACCACCAGCACCTCAAGTACAAAACCGTTATGCCCACCCGCTTTAACCGACAGCGCCGGGAGGTGTGCTTCGTGCCCAAGGGTCACCGGGAGCCCATCTTCGTGCCCTGGGAGGAACTGGTGGCCTGGGTGACCGAGGCCCAGGGGGTGACCGAGTACGGTGTACAGCGCCAGTATGGCTTCGGAGTGGGCTTTCTCCACCCGCAAACCGGCGAGAAGTACACCCTGGAATTCCAGACTTACGGTTTGCTCCAGGCCATCAGTAACTGGGAGGCCATCCGGGCCTATATGGAGTACGAGGTGCATACCCTGAAGGAAATCCAGGACCCGCTGGAGCTGCAAGGTTCTGACGACCCGCCCTGGGAGGGCGTGCACGTGTTCCGCAATGCCAGGGCGCGCCTGCACCAGCGCCGCCGGGCTGGTGAGGTGGGTTGGTTCCATACCCTCGGCTGGTACCTGTACCACCTGATGACTTTCTGGACCATCCCGAACCGGCTGGTGGAGTGGGAAGTGAAAAAGATACAGAAAATGAACCGCAGGGCCCTGCCTGAGGCCATGCAGCGCTGGTCTGAACCGTTACCGGAGAGCGAGAGGGCCAAGCCGAGCGAGGAACTGAAGCGCCAAAGCAAGCGGGTGTTGGACCTGCAAAAAGCGGAGCCCCAAAGGCCTGTCACTGAGATCTTTGTCCAGGTTGGTGATGAGCTTGCAGGCGAGTCCTCAATGACTGCTTGATTGGGTGTTGACCGCCGCATGGCGCATCCAGCCGGGGCGAAGGGGGATGTTCTCCCGCCAGCCACTCATAGTGACGGATGGACTTTAATGACCCCCAAGAATGCCCAGTCAGAACAGCCGCCCCGCGCGGGTCGTTCCGAGCCCTTCCCGAGTGGCCGGCTGACCTTTTTATCCCCCAAACCCCTGCCAACCGGCCTGCCACGGGTGGATCATGGCCATGCGGTGGGGGAAGTGAATGACGGCTACCTGGATTTTGGAGCGGGGACACCGCCGGTGTTTGGTTGGCAAATGGCGCTTGGCGGGCCTTTTTTTTGCTTTTTGCTTGGTGCTTTCTTTTTTCCTTTCGTTGTTTTTCTTGGAGGGTTTGCTTTTGGTAATGGCTGGGAAGATGCTCTTTGGGGGTGGCGAGTAACCTTTGATTACGCCTTCTGGATTGCGGTTTGGGGGTGTAGTTTCTTCTTGCTGTTGGGCCTCGGTATCTCGTACCGAGATCACCTGAAGCTGGAATCCATTATCCCCACCCGCTTCAACCGCCAACGCCGCGAAGTGTGTTTTGTACCGGAGGGAGAGAAGACGCCGATCTTTGTCCCCTGGGAAGAACTGGTCGCCTGGGTGACCGAAGCCCAGGGCGTTACCGAGTATGGCGTGCAACGCCAATACGGCTTTGGCATTGGCTTCTATCACCCGGACACGGGCGAGAAATACACCCTGGAGTTTGAAACCTACGGCCAGCCCCAGGCCATCAGCACCTGGGAGGCCATCCGGGCCTATATGGAGTACGAAGTGCACACCCTGAAAGAGATCCAGGACCCATTGGAACTTCAGGGTCCGGATGATCCGCCCTGGGAGGGTGTCCATGTTTTCCGCAATGCCCGCAAACGCCTTCATGAGGAATACCGGGAAGGCAAGCGGGGAGTGCTCTACCTGACCGGCTGGTACCTGTACCACCTGATGACCTTCTGGACCCTCCCGAACCGGTTGGTGGAGTGGGAGGTCAGGAAGATCAAACGCATGAGCAGGAAAACGCTGCCCAAGGCCATGGCGGAGTGGTCTGAATCGCTTCCGGAAGACCAATGGGCCAAACCTAGCGAGGAACTGAAGCGCCAAAGCAAGCGGGTGCTGGAACTGCAAAAAGTGGATCCGCAAAAGCCGGTTACTGAGGTCTTTGCCCAGGTTGGTGAGGAGCTTGCAGGTGAGGCCTCGATGACTGCGTAACCTGGCGCTGCTGGTCCGACACCCTGCATTCAGAGGACCGCTACACCCAGGAGGTGTACATGCTCAAGGTAACGCCGGGCAGTGACTGGCCGGTGACGCCTGTCCAGGAACCTCCCCAGGACAGGGAAGGCAGGACCTTCTGGTACCAGGTACGCAATCCCTTTATGGAACTGGATATCTTCGAATGACGTTGGAAACGCCCAAGGCGGATATAGCGAATGCCCCCAGGGCCGGGCGAAGCGACAGGTTCCCCAGCGGAACGGTGACGTACCTGTCCCCCCTGCCGCTGCCGACGGGGTTACCGGCCGTTGACCACAGTCAGATCGTCACGGAAGTGCGTGATGAATACTTGGAGTTGGGGGCTTTCACGCCGAATGTGTTTAGTTGGCAGGTAACCGTTGGCATACCGATGGGGATGTTCGTTCTTACTTGTGTGGTTTTTCCCATCACGATCTTTCTAGGGGGATTGGTTTGGGGTGAGGGACTGACAGATGCAATTACAACTTCTTTGGAAGCCGTTATTTTCAGTATTCCCTATGGATTGGGTATAACGCTCGCTATCTTGCTCATCACTCTATTTCCCCGATTTCAGGCGTACTTCAAGCTCAGGGGGGTGGTCCCCACTCGTTTCAACCGACAGCGACGGGAAGTGTGCCTTGTGCCCTCGGATTCCGACACCCCGGTGTTTGTGCCCTGGGAAGACATCCAGGCCTGGGTGGTCCAGGCCCAGGGGGCGACCCAGTACGGGGTTCAGCGCCAGTACGGCTTCGGGTTCGGCGGTGTTGACCCGAACACGGGGATGGGCACCAGCCTGGAACTGATGAGTGGCGGCCAACCCCTGGCCATCAGCACCTGGGAGGCGCTGCGGGCCTATATGGAATATGAGGTTAACGCCCTGGAAGAAATCCAGGAGCCGCAGGATCTGCAAAAGCCCGGCGCGCCCCCCCTGGGAAGGTGTGCAGGTCAGAATCACCTCACCGAGTGGGAGGTGCGCAAGGTACAGCGCCTCAACCGTCGGGCCACACCCGAATCGGTGCTGCACTGGTCTGAACCACTGCCGGAAGCGGAGTGGTCCAAGCCTAGCGAAACCTTCAAGCGCTTAAGCCAGAAGGTTCGTGAGAAGCAACAGGCCTGTCCGGGGCGGTTGCCTTATGAAGTCTTTGAGGAAGTGTATGCCGAGGAGGACCGTCTGCCGCTGGCATCGAACATCTGATGAAGTACTAAAACCATTTCAAGGAGGAAATGATGGCAAATAGTGTAAACGCAACCTGCACAGCCTGTAATGGCGCCATTCGGCTGTCACAAGAGGAGCTTGAGCAGCTTGGGAGGTCAGAACCCGTACCCTGCAGTCAATGTCAGACGATGGTAAAGATCAAGACCGATCCGGGCTCAGAGCGCAGAACAAAGCTATCATTGCTTGGCAGTTCGAGATAGCAGGAAAATCGATGATTGGCCACTGGTTAGCGAATAAAATCTTGGATCCACTGCCTGTCTGGCTGCAGGTGGTAATTGTTCCGGCAATCCTTAGCCCGATTGTCTGGAACTATACCTTTATTGCGAAAGAAACGGCTTTCGTTGTCCATAACCATACAGAACGACCTATCTCAGAGGCCATAGTAGGCGATGTCTGGGTTGGGAATGCAGCAGCTTTCAATGGGTATTCAACCGGCAGCGGTGTTATTTGTTGCGCTGCGGTGGAGAAAGACAGGGTTGACGTTACGTGGGGGCTTAGTGTTACGCAAGATCAATATGAATCTGGGATTAGAGGAGAGAAGAGGGAAGAGGAAGTTCTTGTCCCAGAACGCACTGATGGTGATTTTTATCTCCACGTTCATATATACCCTGATGAGGCAGTTAGGCTGTTTTGGAGCGAGACGACCCAGTCCAAATTTCAAGTAGTCAGGGGCAAGATTGGCCATAGAGCTTTATAGGCTACCCTACTCCCCACACTGAGAATCCTCATCCTCAACCACCAGATACCGAACCGGCAACGCGGGTAAGTAGTCGGCAATCAACTCTTCCAGCCGCCCGGATTCCTTCAGTTTGCCCAGCCCCTCGTTAAATTCCCTCAAATACCGTTTACTCTCAGGCACCCGCCGGGACAGGATCAGGTAAAGGTAATCCGATTGCAGGGGCCTGGGGTGGAAGGTGATGGCGTCCTCCAGTTCCAGAGCTTTAAGCATGTCCATGCCCACCGCCGGCTCCATCGGGAACAGGTCGATTCTTCCTGCAGCCAGTTTGCGGAAGTTGGATGCGTCCGAGCTGGTTTGATCCGCGCTGATAGTGCCGGCGGCAACAGCTGCTTCGAATTCTTCACCGTAGTTATAGTCTTGCGTCAGGCCTACCCGGTAGCTTTCAAGATCTTCTATCCTGGCCCAGTCGAAGTCCATGCTGGTTCTGTGGAACAGTACGTAGTGGTGGGTGACGATGGGATCGCTGAAGTGAAAATACTTGAGCAATCTCTGGCGGCAGGTCCAGGCGACGGAACCGTCCCACAGGCCCTTTTCCGCGAGTAACCGGGCCCGTGACCAGGGGAAGAAGCCATAGGTTACCGGTGTGTCGTGCTTCGCGAAAGCCAGGGATACAATGTGTGAAATGACTCCGAAGTGGGGAGGTTTGTTTTCCATGTAGGGCGGCCAGTACCCATTGGTGAGCCTGACGCCTGAATCTGTTTCATTGGCGTGCAGACCGGGGGGCAGGGCAAAGGGTAGAGTCACAGCCAGAAGCAGGTTGCGGAGTCTGTTCACGAACCGGTTACCGTTGGGTCGTCCTTGCAGATACATCGTTCCATCCAGGTATGGTTGTGCGGACTGGGCAATACTGCCCGGCGCGCAGTGTCCACACCGCGCCAGAGGTCATCAAGCGTTATATCCAAAGAGTAGCATCAGCTACGTTCTTTACAACTGCAGCCCAGGGGGCTCGGTTACCGACTGTTCCCTCTCAGGTTTTTCACTTCCTGTTCCAGCGCTTCAGCACTGGCTTTTTGTCCAGGCACTGGCTCGCCAGCCAGCAGTTCAATCCGCGACCAGAAGCGCCTGGGAAAGTGCCTTAACGCAGGCCCGCCGCAGTGGCTGAAGAAGCTTCCCCAGAGCCCTCGCAACGCCATGGGAACGACAGGTACGGGCCGGCGCTCCAGGATGATGTCGACACCGCTGCGGAAGGTGGCCACTTCACCATCGGTCGTCAGGCCGCCCTCCGGAAAGATGCAAACCACGTGGCCTGCATCCAGCTCTTCGTCAATTCGTTCGAAGGCGGCGTTGTAGATGTCCGGCACCCGGTTACGGGAGCCGATGGGAATGGTTTTGGCCAGTCTGAATATGGCGCCCAGAATCGGTGTTCTGAAAATCTGGTAGTCCATGACGAAACGGACCGGCCGCCTTACCGCGCCTGCGATAACAAGCGCATCCATGTAAGTGACGTGGTTGCAGACCAGCAGTACCGGGCCTTCCTCGGGAATGCGGTGCAGACCTTCATGTCGAACCCGGTAAATGGTGTGTGAGAGTACCCAGACGATAAAGCGAAGGGCGAAATCCGGCACCTGCTGGTATACAAAACCTGCGATCACCAGGTTCATGATGGACAGTACCAGGAAGAACTCGGGAATACTGAGGCCGATAACACCCAGCATCAGGATCCCCATGATGGCACTGACCACCATGAACAGGGCGTTGAACACGTTCAGTGCCGCGATAACACGCGCGCGCCAGGCCTCCGGAGTTTCTTTTTGTACGAAGGCATAAAGCGGTACGATAAATAGCCCGCCAAAGAAACCGATCCCCAGCAGATCAATGGCCACCTGCCTGTACTGGCTGTCGCTGAGAATCATCCACCAGTCGGTGGGTACCGGGTTGGCCGGCATGTTGAAGTAGAGGTCAAGGCCGAACAGGCTGATTCCCAGGGAGCCTATGGGCACAATGCCCAGTTCTATCCGATGCCCGGACAGCCGTTCACAGGCCATGGACCCCAATGCAATGCCAATCGTAAAAGTCGCCAGCAGCAGGGTAACGACCGTCTCGTCGCCCATGAGATCAGTCTGGGCAAAGCTGGGGAACTGGGTGAGGTAAGCTGCACCGAGAAACCAGAACCATGAGATGGCCATGATGCACAGCAGGACAGAATGGTTTTCCGCAGCCAGGCGCATCAGGTGCCAGGTTTCCTGCAGGGGGCGAAGGCTTACTGTCATTTCGGAATGGGTTTGACCGGTAACCGGGACTTTCCGTGCAGCCAGATAGCCAAGCACGGCTAGGGCGAGGACCCCCACGGCTGCGAGTTTCTCCGGCTGGTCGCTGCCCATCAACAGGCCTGCAGCGATAGTGCCTGCCAGAATCGCCACGAATGTACCCATTTCCACCAGCGCATTACCGCCCACCAGTTCGTCATCCTCGAGGACCTGGGGCAGAATGGCGTACTTTACCGGACCGAAAAAGGTGGATTGAACGCCCATCAGGAATAACAGTAACAGGAGCGATTCGTACCACCCATACCAGAGCCCAACGCCAGCCAGTGCCATGATGGCGATTTCCGCCAACTTGACCCAGCGAATCACCCGGGACTTTTCGTACTTGTCTGCCAGTTGCCCCGCGATACCCGAAAACAGGAAAAAGGGCAGGATGAAGAGGAAGGCCGCCATGTTGACCACCACGTCGATGGGCAGTCCCAGCAGCCCTCCGGTGGCGTAGGTGATCAGCAACAAAAGGATGTTGCGGAACAGGTTGTCGTTAAAGGCTCCTGAGAACTGCGTCAGGAATAATGGCAGGAATCGCCGTTCTGAAAGCAGCCGGAACTGGCTGTGATCATCCATGACTGGTGTCCATTGCTGTCTTGTTGGTGCCCGGTAGTCTGCCACAAACCGTTTGTTGAAGCAGTGTGCCGGATTCGCCGGATCCGGGTTTCTTATGATTGTGAGAGGCAGGTTTGTGATTTTCGGAGTAATCTGAAGGCAATTAACCGGGAAGTATCCATTCTTATGAGTCAGGCAAAATCCATGTCAGTCAGGGAGCCAATCAGGGAACGTCGTCCGCAATTCTGGCAGGTAGCCAGGCGCTGTTGCCAGATTGCTGCCACGGTGGATGTGGCGTTTTTCTTTCTCTTCCATCTCCTTGATTCCCCGATCCTGGCCTGGATCAACGTGGTCAGCGTTACCATGTACGTGGTGGCTTACCGGGCTCTGGGCAAACAACAGAATCGTCTGGCCATTACTCTTATCTGGGCGGAAGTGATTATTCATGCTGGTCTTGGCGTTGTGCTCATTGGGTGGGGGAGCGGCTTTCACTATTACCTGCTGATGTTTATTCCGGCGCTGTTCGTCAGTATGCGGCTGAAAGGGGCGGTGGTGGCGCTCGCCGCTTTATGGGGTTATTACGTGGCCCTGTACCTTCTGATGTGGTTCATTGAGCCATTGCAGCCCATTGCGCCCGGTGCCCTGCTTGGTGTCTATCTGTTCAACCTGAGCGTGGTATTCGCCATGTTCAGTTATCTCTCTTTCTTCTATCTCACCATGGTGACCTCAGCAAACCGGAAGCTGCGGCGAATGGCAACAACGGATTCGCTTACGGGCCTTTTCAATCGTCGCCACATGACCTATCTGGCAGAGAAAGAACTGGCCCGTTTTCGGCGAAGTGGCCACCCGACGGCATTCCTCGTGCTCGACATTGATCACTTCAAGACCATTAACGATCAATATGGCCATGAAGCCGGTGACAGGGTGCTTGAAGAGGTTGCCGGTATTATCAAGGCCCAGTTGCGTGCCCAGGACCTGATTGCCCGGTGGGGTGGGGAGGAATTCCTTGCCGTACTTCCCGATACGCAGCTGCACAGTGCCCAGGCCAGTGCGGAACGTGTGCGGGAGGCCCTCCTGTCCCATGTCTGGCTGACGCCGAGCGGAGAGCGGATCGACATTACCATCAGTGCCGGTGTCAGCGAGTTTCGCGGGGAGGACGACCTGAATTCCGCGATCAACCGGGCAGATCGTGCGCTCTATCGCAGCAAGGAAGGCGGCCGGAACCGCGTTGAGGTTGAAACCGTTTAGGCGCGCCAGATTCAGCCCTTGCGTGACTGTTCGGGCCAGGCCGCTGGCACCACGAACAGGCGCGATGTTTCCCACCAGTAGCCATCCGCCGGAGATCGCTCGAGCACCGCAAACAGTCTGGGAATGCCGGCTGAACGGACAACCTCCAGCGCCGCTTCGGTCTCCTGGTAGTCCGGTGCCTCTTCCTGGCACCAGGGGCCCAGCCAGTGAGGCTTGATCAGCGGAATCCAGCGTCTGGTGTTGTCCATCATCTGGTCCAGTTCGTCAACATAGAGCCAGTCACCCCGAAGGTGGTCCGGTGGTATGCCAGTGGGCGGTGAGACGGTTTCACCCAACGGATAGAACAGATAGCCGGGCATGAAAATCCTTGGCCGGGTGGGTGTCTCAATGCCCAGTGACTCCAGAAGGGTGAGTGCCTCTGGCCTTTCGGACATCTGGCTCTGGTGGCTTATCAGCCGCTGGGTTTTGATATCCAGACGATCCCTTGAATTGGGTCCGTACCACAAGGGGATGTCCCGCCCTGCATCGAGATGGCCAAGGTAGAACTTCACCGCAATTTCGTGGTGTTCAACAACATTATCCGCGGGATTCCGGACCACGAAATCCAGCTCGCCGAGGGTAATGCCGTTGTTTCTGACGGGCTGGTTCTTCAATAGAATCTCCCAGCCGAGCAGGTCCTGTATCAGGCATTCGTACAGACGCTCGAAGTAGTGCCCCAGGCGCGGGGCAGGCTCTTCAGTCAGTACCGCCGGACCCCGGTGGGGAGCGCTATCCCAGGCCTTCAACCGTTGTTCCGTGTCTTGCGGCAGGTGATTTTCCGGAGCAAATCCCATCGCAGAGCTGATAAGCTGGGGGGCATGACACATCCATGCCAGATGGCGCACGGCTGGAACGCGGTATTGAAGATGGACTGTGCTTTCAGAACGCTGACTCATGGCGGCAGGATAACCCAACAGGAGGAACAATATGCAGTATCTTCACACAATGATCCGGGTCAGCAACCTGGATGAGACCCTGCACTTTTTCTGTGACTTGCTGGGCATGGTTGAAATCAATCGCAAGAGTAGTGACAAGGGCCGTTTCACCCTGGTGTTCCTCGCAGCCCCGGATGATGAAGCGCGAGCCAGAGAAGACAGGTCTCCGATGATTGAACTGACCTACAACTGGGATCCGGAGGAATACACCGGTGGCCGCAACTTCGGGCATCTGGCCTACCGGGTGGACGATATCTATTCGCTGTGTAGTCACTTGCAGGCCAATGGCGTTACCATCAACCGGCCACCCCGTGATGGCCACATGGCGTTTATCCGGTCACCGGATGGCATTTCCATTGAACTGCTCCAGGAAGGCGAGTCGTTGCCACCCAGGGAGCCCTGGGCAAGTATGGAAAATACCGGCACCTGGTGAACAGGCGACCGATGTGCACCCAAAGTGAAACCGGCTTAATGGCTGTCGGCAGGACAATCCGGCGGCCTTTGGGGTAAAATTCGCGAAAATTCAAGACAAGGACGACCCATGCTTGCAGTGATTCTTTCTGGTGGTTCCGGCACCCGTTTATGGCCACTATCCCGTGAAGCCTATCCCAAGCAGTTTTTGCCGGTGGTGTCTGACGATACCCTGCTGGCGGAAACCATCGACCGTGGCCTGGCCCTGGGCGACAAGGCCAGGGTGATGGCGATCACCAATGAGGAGCACCGGTTTGTGGTGGCGGCTCATCTACAGGCCCAGGCGCCGGAGCGCAGCGCTGGCATCATCCTGGAGCCGGTCGGCCGCAACACCGCTCCGGCAATCGCCCTGGCAGCACTGGCAGCAGCTGAGGAAAACCCCGAAGAATTACTGCTGGTGATGCCCTCGGACCACGTGCTGAAGAGCCCGGACGTGTTCCGCCAGGCTGTAAGTCAGGGCGCCGAGGCGGCCCGGGAAGGGAAACTGGTCACTTTTGGCATCGTACCTAATGCACCGCACACCGGTTATGGCTACATCAAGGCCGGCCAGGCCCATGAAGGCTATAACGACGTGGCTGCCTTTGTGGAAAAACCGGATGAAGACACGGCTCGCCGGTATCTTGAAGAAGGCGACTATTTCTGGAACAGCGGCATGTTCCTGTTCCGGGCTGATCGTTATCTGCAGGAGCTGGAAAGCCAGCAGCCGGAGATGATCAAAGCCTGTCGGGCCGCGTGGAAAGAGCGCAACACCGACATGGATTTTACCCGCGTGGGAGTCGACGCCTTCAAGGCCTGCCCGGATGACTCCATCGATTACGCCGTAATGGAGAAAACCCGAGACGCCGTCGTGGTTCCGCTGGACGCGGGCTGGTCAGATGTGGGCTCCTGGTCTGCACTCTGGGACATTCAGCCCCACGATGAGAACAACAATGTCTGTCGGGGAGATGTCATCACAGAAGACGTTTCCGGCTCCTACATTCACTCCGAGGGGCGACTGATTGCTGCACTGGGTATAACCGATCACGTCATCGTTGAGACCGATGATGTGGTATTGGTGGCCGACCGTAACCGGGTTCAGGATGTGAAGAAACTGGTTGCCCAGGTTAAGGCTCAGGGCCGCCACGAACACAGGTTCCACAAGAAGGTGCACCGTCCCTGGGGAACTTACGAAGGCATTGCCATGGGCGAGCGTTTTCAGGTCAAGCGTATTACCGTCAAGCCGGGCGCTTCCCTGTCGCTGCAGAAACACCATCACCGTGCCGAGCACTGGGTGGTAGTCAAAGGAACAGCGACGGTAAACCGGGGGGACGACGTTTTGCTGCTGACCGAAGACCAGTCCACCTATATTCCGCTGGGAGTTACCCATCGGCTGACCAATCCGGGGGTGATTCCTCTGGAGCTGATAGAAGTGCAGACCGGAAGCTACCTTGGTGAGGACGACATCGTGCGTTTCGAAGACACCTACAACCGGGTCTGATCGGTTTGAGTAACACGGCATCAGGACGATGCCTCTGATTATCACAAGGAGAAGTGAATGGAAGACTGGCAAGGATGCCTGAGCCCCCTCTGTCAAACTGCACTGCAACGAGCGCGTGACAGCGTTGCCCATCGTGGCGGCTATGCCATCACCGTGGAAGATTTCCTGCTGGCGCTGCTGGACGGAGAACCTGTCATCTGCGATTTTCTTCGCGGTTGCGGTGTCGATCTTGATGAACTTACCCGGACTATCCAGTGTGAACAGCCCATCGTTACGGAAGTTGGTGGTGAGGGGCTGCTGTCCTCGCAACTCATGTACTGGTTTTCCTGCGCCCGCGAACTGAGCAATGCACCCTGGCTGGACTGGCCGGTACTGTTATCGGTGCTGACGCGTAACGCCGAACGGCTGCAGGAAAAAGCCTATGTCGCCGTGCTGGAACTGGTGAGCCGCTGGCCGGCAGAGGATGAAAACCTGCACCAGGTTGCCGATACAGCCGTTCCGGGAGATGCTCCCGTGGTGATTACCGATCTTGATTGGCTGACACTGGCTGAAGATGTGGCTATTACCCTGGCATCGGTTCCCGGGGCCCTGGTGTGGGTCAGGGGGCCAAGGGGCAGTGGTAAAACCAGTTGGCTGCAGGCGTTGCTGCCATTTCTGGAATCCGGCTTTGTCAGACTTGATCTTCGCAACGAGGCGGAGGTGATGGCCAGCGATGGCCCGGCGATGCCGGTCAGTGCCAGTGACCGCAGGGCCTGTCCGGCACTGGTTCTGGACAATATATCGCCGGTGGATCTGGCTGCCATGCTGGCATCCGAGCATGGCATTGCCAGAGGTCTGGTGACCGGGTACCCGGGCCCGATCATCATGCTGGGGCCTGATTCACCGGATGCTGGTGAGTCCATAGGGCTGCTTGAGCGGTTTCTGGGAAGGGATCTTGATGTGTTCGACATGCCTGCGACCAGCTCCGGGCAAAAAGCAGCCATACTCACTGCCCACCAGCCGGCCATTGAGCGACACTGGAATGTTGAGCTGTCGCAACCGCTTATCCGTTATGCGGCATCGAGTCGGAGCCGGCTCGTCGGGTCTCCGGGTGGTATGATCCAGTGGGTGGAGCGGGCGGCTGCAAGGCTGAATCTGTTTGCAGAACGCGGATCCATTGAAGGGCTGGCCCTGGCGGGAACAACCGATACACTCAGGCGCCAGGCCCTGGTGGCAATGGCAAGGAATCAACCACTGGAAGGCCTGGAACAGTCCCTGGAAAAGGTCGCCATTGAACGGGCGGCGGCGGAAGTGGCCTGGCACGAACGCAAGGCAGAGGGAACCCTTCGCAGGCTGAAGGTGGACGACCTTCGTCATGAACTGGAGCGCTGGGTTGCAGCGCGTCCCGGGCCGGTTCACTATGTTGTGCATTGTGACCAACCGGCAGGAGAAACAGAGGGTGCAGGATCTCGAAATCTACATTCGTGACCTTGAGTCGTCAGCAGTATCGGACTGGCTGGCCAATCATCTTGATGAGATTGAGCTGGCAGACAACGCGCTGGGCAACCAGGCAGTGAAAGGGACGGCCTGGTATCGAGGGCACAGAGTCCGGGTCAGTCTGTATCCGGGGGCTGGTGGCAAGCGGTTTACGTCTCTCATTCTGGAAGGGGAGGATTTACCCTGGGACTCTGACCTGGACTGTGCCCGCAGTGCCTGGCGGGCAATGGACACTGAAATTCGCTGCAGCCCCGGTGACTGGAAAGAGGGCGAGCCGGTTGAAGACGAGCGCTGGTGGCGGCTGGATCAGCGTGGCGAACAGCTGGCGGTCTGGAACTGACAGAATGAAAAAAGGGGTAGCCATTGGCTACCCCTTTTTTGTCGCAAGGTCCCGGAGGTCAGTCGTCGCTCAGGATAGAGACGTTGTCTGCCTGCAGGCCTTTGTCTGCTTCCACGACACTGAACCGGACCTGCTGGCCCTGGCGTAGTACGCGGCGGCCGCGGCCACGAATCGCACGGAAGTGAACGAACACCTCGTCGCCACTGTCACGAACAATAAAGCCGAAGCCTTTCTTGACGTTGAACCACTTCACCGTGCCCTCTTCGTCGCCTTCAGGGGTGGTGTCGTCGTAATCATCATCGTCGTCATAATCCGGCTCGGACTGTTTGCCCTGCGGCGCCTGGCGCGGTGCGGTGCTGGCGCGAGGGGCCTGCTGCTTTAGTTCTGACGGTTTCTTGGCTGCCAGAGCCACGGTCAAAAAGCCGGCCAGGCCGAACAGAATGACGGCAATCACATAGGCTGCAATACCCTGGGGACTCCCCAATACAAAGGTGGTGCTAGTGGCATCCTCACTTGTGCCGGCCTGTGAAAGAATCTGGAAGAGCTCCGGGGTGAATGTCACCAACAGAAAGCCAAGGATAAAAGGTGACGGTATGGCGACCAGGAGAGCAAGAACGATCGCTTTTGCTGGGTTTTGCATGGACTGAAGTTTCTCCATTCATCAAACGCTAACGATAAAGAACCGGATATCGGGTAAAATCGGGTCTCCGGTCGGTGAAAACCGCCAGGATTCCGAAAGGCATCTACATGCCCAGAAAATCCCCTGGCGGGCAAAAGCGGCATGATACCAGATAACAGGGAGCGCTGACCAAGCGGCATTACCACATGAGCGAGAAAGATCTACAGGCACGGCTGGACGAGTTGGAAACCCGGCTGGCATTCCAGGACGACATCATCCACACCCTGAGCGAGCAGGTCGCGCGTCAGGAACTGGATATCCGCGAACTCTGGGAAGCGAAAAAGCAGCTGAACACTCAGCTCAAGGAAGTATCTTCGTCCAATATCAGAAAGGAAGAAGACGAAGCGCCCCCTCCCCATTACTGATCTGCCTGTGACTGATCAGGCCAGTAGCTCGACCAGAACCTGTTCGTAAATCTCTGACAGGGTATCCAGGTCTGACGCCTTCACGCACTCATTCACCTTGTGGATGGTGGCGTTGATGGGGCCCAGTTCCAGAACTTGCGCGCCGGTAGGTGCGATAAAACGCCCGTCGGAAGTGCCGCCGGAGGTGGACAGCTCGGTTTCCCGGCCGGTGGTATTCCTGATGGCATTCTTCGCCGCCGACACCAGCGCACCACGGTCCGTGAGGAAAGGGCGGCCACTCAGGTGCCATTGCAGGTCGTACTTCAGCTGGTGACGGTCGAGAATGGCAACCACTCGCTCTTCCAGACTTTCCGCCGTGTTTTCCGTGCAGTAGCGGAAGTTGAAGTGCACCAGGCACTCACCCGGAATGATGTTGCTGCCGGTGCCAGCCTCGATTCTGGTGATCTGGAAGGTAGTGGGTGGGAAGAAATCATTGCCGTTGTCCCAGAATTCTTTTGCCAGGGCGTCCAGTGCGGGGGCAACGGTATGAACCGGGTTTTCTGCCAGATGGGGATAGGCAACATGGCCCTGGGTGCCGTGTACCGTCAGGTAACCGTGGAGTGAGCCGCGCCGGCCGTTCTTGATGACATCGCCAACCTCATGGGTACTGGACGGCTCGCCAATCAGGCACCAGTCGATTTTCTCATTCCTGGCCTCCAGGGTTTCCACCACTTTCACGGTGCCGTGCTGGGCAGGGCCCTCCTCGTCGCTGGTAATCAGCAGAGCGATGGAACCCCGATGATCCGGGTACCTGGCCACGAAGCGCTCGCAGGCGGTAACAAACGCCGCCAGGCTGCCTTTCATGTCAGCGGCGCCACGGCCGTGGAGGTAGCCATCGTCGATAACGGCATCGAACGGAGGATGGCGCCAGTTTTTCTCCGGGCCGGTGGGAACAACATCGGTATGGCCGGCAAATGCCAGCAGCGGCCCGTCCGAGCCTTTGCGGGCCCAGAGATTGTCCGTGTCGCCAAAGCGCAGAGCCTCGCCCTTGAAGCCCAGGGCTGAGAGTCGAGACATCATCAACTCCTGACAGCCGGCGTCGTCCGGAGTGACGGACGGCCGGCGGATCAGGTCAATGGCAAGGTCAAGAGTGGGGGAATTAGTTGTTTGCATGCAGCTCTTCGTTCAGCTCAATGGCGGTCTTGTTGGTTTTGCATTCAACCGCGCCGGTCTGGCTGTTACGGCGGAACAGCAGGTCTGGCTTGTTGGCCAGGTCCCGTGCCTTGATGACTTCAACCAGTTCGTTGTTGTCGTCCAGCAGGGCTACCTTGGTACCTGCCGTTATGTACAGGCCGGCTTCCACCTTGCAGCGGTCTCCCAGGGGAATGCCAATACCGGCGTTGGCGCCGATCAGGCAGTTTTCGCCCACGGAGATGATGATGTTGCCACCGCCCGAGAGAGTGCCCATGGTGGAGCAGCCGCCGCCCAGGTCTGAACCCTTGCCGATCATCACGCCGGCGGAAATGCGGCCTTCAATCATACTGGTGCCTTCCGTGCCGGCATTGAAGTTGATAAAGCCTTCATGCATCACGGTGGTACCTTCGCCCACATAGGCGCCCAGACGAACGCGGGCGGTGTCGGCGATGCGTACGCCCTTGGGCACCACGTAATCGGTCATCTGCGGGAACTTGTCCACGGATTTTACTTCCAGTGTGCGGCCTTCAAGGCGGGCCTTGAGCTGGCGGTCCGGCAATTCGTTCAGGTCGATGGCACCTTCGCTGGTCCAGGCCAGGTTGGGCAGCAGTCCGAAGATGCCATCCAGTTTCAGCTCATGGGGTCTGGCCTGGCGGCTGGAGATCAGATGCAGCTTGAGGTAGACCTCCGGAGTGCTGGAGGCGGTGTCATCCGTGTCCAGCAGGGTAACCACAACCGGGCGGCGGCTTTCGGCAGCCTTGCCCGCCAGTGTGGACTGCTCCATCTGGCCAAGCTGGCGCAAACCGTCAGACAGCGCCTTTAGCTGATCAGGAGTTGCCGATATCGCCTGGTTGCCGTCCTGGTATTCCAGCACATTACGAGCCACTTCGATGAGGCCGTTATCGGGGGTGATGACCGGCTGCTGGTAAAACACTTCCAGCCACTCGCCCTGGTTGTTCTGGGTGCCGATACCAATTCCGAATGCAAAACTCATTGATGTGCTCCTGGTTTTCAGTGTTTGAATCTTTCGGCCCATTCGGCGGCATTAAAGCCGACGCTTACCGTGTTGCCGTGCTCTACCACGGGCCGCTTGATGATGGACGGATTGTCGAGCATCAGGCGATGGGCGGATTGGGCGCCAATATTATCACGAACATCGTCCGGAAGTTTGCGCCAGGTGGTGCCGCGACGGTTCAGCAGTACTTCCCAGCCGGCTGACTGCTCCCAGCGGCTGAGGCGGTCAGCGTCCAGGCCGTCTTTTTTGAAGTCATGGAATTCGTAGTCGATTCCGGCGTCGTCCAGCCATTTCCGGGCTTTTTTGACGGTGTCGCAGTTCCTGATGCCGTAGAGTTTCATGCCTTGTTCGCCTTCACAAATGTCACTATACGTTCTGCGGCTTCCACGCATTCCTCAAGCGGGGCTACAAGGGCCATCCGCACCCGATTCTCACCCGGATTGTGACCATCGACTGTTCGGGACAGGTAGCGGCCGGGCAATACATGCACATTCTGTTGTGCCGACAGCTCCCGTGCGAAGGTTTCGTCGTCCATCGGGGTTTCCGGCCAGAGGTAGAAGCCGGCATCGGGAAAGTCCACATTCATGACCTCCCGAAGGATGGGCACCACAGCCTCGAATTTGGCCCGATAAGCAGCCCGATTCTCCCGCACATGGTCTTCATCATTCCATGCCACAATGCTCGCCAGCTGGTTGTGGATGGGCATGGCGCAGCCGTGATAGGTGCGGTACTTGAGATACCCCTTGAGGATATCCGCGTCGCCGGCGACAAAGCCCGATCGCAGGCCCGGCAGATTGCTACGTTTTGACAGGCTGTGGAACACGATGCAGCGGGCAAAATCGTTGCGGTCGATGGCGGCGCAGGTCTGCAATAACCCTTCCGGTGGCCGGTTTTCATCGGGATACAGTTCGGAATAGCATTCATCGGAAGCGACGATGAAATCATGCCTGTCTGCCAGTTCGATGACCCGTGTCAGGGTTTCCCGGGGGATTACCGAGCCGCTGGGGTTGCCGGGTGAGCACAGGAACAGAACCTGGCAGTCTCGCCATACCGAATCCGGCACCTGATCGAAGTCCGGTATGAAATTGTTGCCGGCATCGCAGGCCAGATAATGGGGTGTTGCACCGGCGAGAAACGCGGCGCCTTCGTAAACCTGGTAGAACGGATTGGGGCTGACCACAGTGGCAGGCCGGCTGGAATCCACCACCGACTGAACCAGCGAGAAGATGCCCTCCCGGGTACCGTTCACCGGAACAATGTGCTGCTCCGGCGTCAGTGTGCCGGGCGCCAGATCAAAGCGCCGGGTCGCCCAGTGCGCGATGGCCTGCCGCAGTTCATCAGTGCCTTTGGTGGTGGGATAGTTGGCCAGCTTGTCCAGGTTATTGGCAATTACCTGCTTTACGAATTCCGGAGACGGGTGCTTGGGTTCACCGATTCCCAGGGAGATCGGTGTCAGATCCCGCGGAACGCTGATGCCGGCTTTGAGTCTGGTCAGTTTTTCGAACGGGTAGGGGTGGAGTCTGTCCAGGTCCGGGTTCATTGAGTGTCGTCCAGCATTTGGCAAAGGTCCTGCTGCAGAGCCTGGCAGACAGCAGGATCACGGATCTGCTCGCCATGCTCATCGGTTACAAAGAATACGTCTTCCACCCGTTCGCCGAGGGTGGCTATCTTGGCGTTGGTCAACCGCACGCGGTGTTCCAGGAGCACCTGCCCGACCCGCGCCAACAAACCCGGGCGATCCGGTGTGACCACTTCCATAACCGTGCGCTGATTGACAGTGTCGTTGGAGAAGGTCACCTCGGTAGGGAAGGCGAAATGCTTGAGCTGTCTGGGGGTGCGCCGGTGGATAATGTCCGGGTAATCCTCAGGGTCATCCAGTTCCTCAATCAGGCGCCTGCGTACCCGGTCCTTTCGGGCCGGGTCGATGCCCAGTGGTTTGCCTTTCTCATCCAGCACAATGTAGGAACTGATGGAGAAGGGGCCTTCACTGGAGCTGATGCGGGCATCAACGATGTTGAGGTTGAGCTGTTCCAGCACGGCTGTGGTGGCCGCGAACAGATCGATGCGATCGCTCATGTAGATAATGATCTGGGAGTAGCCGTCCGTGGGCCCGCCCCGGGTATCACGGATCAGAACCAGTGGGTCCGGGTCATCGCCATGGCGGATGATGGCGGCGGTCTGCCAGGCGATGTCCACCGTGGAGTCCTGCAGGAAGTAGTCCTCGTCCAGGGTATCCCAGATGTTGTCGATCTGCTCGTCGGTCATATTCTGGGCATGGAGAATCTCCCGCGCCTCGGACTGGGTGGCCCGCACCCATTCCTGCCGGTCTACCGGTGTTTCCGAGCCACGTCGGAGCGCCCGCTTGGTCTCAATGTATAGCTGGCGCAGCAGCGAGGCGCGCCAGGTATTCCACAGCTTCGGGTTGGTGGCGCTGATGTCGCACACAGTCAGCACATAAAGGTAATCCAGGTGTATCTGGCTGGGCACCGACTGTGCAAAGCCGTGAATGATATCCGGGTCAGAAATGTCTTTGCGTTGCGCCGTCATCGACATCAGCAGGTGGTTCTCCACCAGCCAGGAGGCCAGCTGGGTATCCCGTTCGCTCAGGTGGTGACGTTTGCAGAAATCCTCTACATCAATGGCGCCCAGCTCTGAGTGGTCACCCCCGCGGCCCTTGGCTACATCGTGATACAGGCCGGCAATGTACAGCGTTTCCAGCTTTGGCAGCCGGTGGATCAGCCGGGAGGCCAGGGGGTAATCATTGCGGGCTTCGGCGCTGTCCAGCCGCACCATGTTACGGATGACACGCATGGTGTGGGCGTCAACCGTGTAGATATGGAAAAGGTCGTGCTGCATCTGGCCGATGATCTGGCCAAACTCAGGCAGGTACCGGCCCAGCACGTTGTATTTCTTCATCGCGGACAGGGTCTGATCGAGGGCGTGTGGAGTCCGCAGCAATTCCATGAACAGTGAGGTAACCGCCAGGTCTGAACGGAAAGCGTCGTCAATCAGATGCCGGTGGGCCCGCAGGGAACGGATGGTGGTGGCCCGGATGCCCTTGATCTCAGGGTGCTGCGCCATCAGCACGAAAATTTCCATAATGGCGTATGGCGCGTAAGCGAAGACCTGATTGTTCACCGCCTCAATATAATAATTGCGAATCTGGAAGCGCTTGTTCAGCGGCAGGATATCGTCGTCGCTGCCTGCGCCCAGAATGGCCTCGTCGTAGTACTGCAGGATTACATCGGTCAGCTCGGCCAGGGCCAGAACGGTTCGGTAATAGGACTGCATCATCAGCTCGACACCGAGCCGCTTACCCTCATCCTGATATCCCAGCATCTCGGCGAGGGCGCGCTGATGGTCAAACAGCAGGCGATTTTCGTTGCGGTCGGCGATGAGTTGCAGTCCGTATCTCAGCCGCCACAGAAAGGTTTCCCCCTGCAGCAGGATCTGGTGCTCTTCTTCAGTCAGAATGCTGAAACGGGTCAGGTCGGCAATGTTCTGCAGCCCGAAGTGCCGCTTGGTAATCCAGCCGATGGTCTGGATGTCGCGCAATGCCCCCGGGGAGCCTTTTACATTGGGCTCCAGGTTGTACTCGGTGTCCCCATACTTCGCGTGACGACGTTTCTGCTCTTCCCGCTTGGCGATGAAGTAGTCGCGGTCGGAGCTGATGGCGTCGGAATACACCTGGTGGCTGAGCTCATCCCGCAGGTCATCCGGGCCGGCAATGGTACGGGTTTCCAGCAGGTTGGTCAGAATGGTGACGTCTTCCCTGGCCGCATCCATGCTTTCCTGAATGCTGCGGACACTGTGGCCGATGTCCAGTTTCAGATCCCACAGCAGGGTTACGAAGGCACCCAGGTCTTCCTGCCAGCTTTCTTCAATACCGTTGCGGGTGAGAATCAGCAGATCGATATCGGAATGGGGGTGGAGTTCGCCCCGGCCATAGCCGCCGACGGCAACCAGAGAGATGTCGGGAGATGAGGCGAAGGCATAGCGGTTCCAGATCAGGGCAAGAACGGTATCCAGAGTCCCGGAGCGGGAGTGAACCAGGGCGCGAACATCCGCCCCCTGTCGAAACGCTTCCGCATCAGCGTTGTAGCGTTCTTTGAGCAGCTCCCGCGCTGCCCGTACGGGAGAAGCATCGTTACTGATCCTGGCTTCCAGTTCGCTGAAGTCCACCTAGAATGACTCTTCCGTACGCTTGGTCAGCACCTCATGGCCATCCGCAGTCACCAGGATAGTATGCTCCCATTGCGCCGAGAGTTTGTGGTCCTTGGTGACCACGGTCCAGCCGTCCGGCAATAACTTGGTCTGGTACTTGCCCTGATTGATCATGGGTTCGATGGTAAAGGTCATGCCTTCCTGCAACTCCATACCGGTGCCAGGCTTGCCGTAGTGCATCACCTGCGGGTCTTCGTGGAACACCTGGCCGATGCCGTGGCCGCAATAATCGCGCACCACTGAATATCGGTGTTTTTCAGCATGCTGCTGGATAACATGGCCGATGTCGCCGAGGCGCGTGCCCGGTTTTACCAGTTCGATACCTTTATATAGGCACTCCTGGGTGATCTGGATCAGGCGCTCGGTTCCTGGCTTGGGTTTGCCAACAATGAACATCTTGCTGGTATCACCATGCCAGCCATCTTTAATGACGGTGACATCAATATTGAGGATGTCGCCTTCCTTTAACACCTTTTTCTCACTGGGGATGCCATGACAGACCACATGGTTCACCGAGGTGCATACGGACTTTGGGAAACCCTTGTAGTTCAGAGGAGCCGGAATGGTCTTCTGCTCGTTCACCATGTAGTCGTGGCAGATCCTGTCCAGTTCTTCGGTTGTTACACCGGGTTTAACGTAGTCGCCGATCATCTCGAGAACTTCAGCCGCCAGGCGGCCGGCGACACGCATCTTTTCGATTTCTTCCGGAGTCTTGATCGATACCTGCATTGGGTTTCCCGTTGATTTGAATCAAACAAGCATTTTAAGGGGGAGTGTGGCCGGGTACAAGGAAGAGGGCGTTGCCGGTGCATTACCGAAGCTACAAATTAATGGAATCAGGCGGCCGGTTTATGGTATAAACGCGCCCGCCGGAAACAAATCCGGCAAATTCGCACACACGTCGGCACGTTGTCCCAGGGTGCCTGCTTCTGTTGCTCACATAAAAAGCAGCGGGTTCAGGTTGGGTCAATCGGACGTGTGGAGGACTAACCCGAAGCTAAAAAGGTAAATATCATGGCTCAGGTAAATATGCGTGACCTGCTGAAGGCAGGCGCTCACTTCGGACACCAGACCCGTTACTGGAACCCGAAAATGTCGAAGTTCATCTTCGGCGCCCGTAACAAGATTCATATCATCAACCTTGAGCAGACTGTTCCTGCCATGAACGATGCGCTGAACTTCGTTCATAACCTCGCAGGCAACAAGAACAAGATCCTGTTCGTTGGCACCAAGCGTGCAGCGGCCAAGATCATCAAGGAAGAAGCACTCCGTTCCAACCAGCCATACGTGAACCATCGCTGGCTCGGCGGCATGCTGACCAACTACAAGACCATCCGCCAGTCGATCCGTCGCTACCGCGACCTGGAAGCGCAGAGCCAGGACGGTACCTTCGATAAGCTGACCAAGAAAGAAGCCCTTGATCGCACCCGTGAAATGGACCGCCTTGAGCGCTCCATCGGTGGTATCAAGGACATGGGCGGCCTGCCGGACGCCATGTTCGTGATCGACGTGGACCACGAGCGCATCGCCATCAAGGAAGCCAACAAACTGGGCATTCCTGTTATCGGCGTGGTTGACACCAACAGCGACCCGGACGGCGTTGATTATGTGATCCCTGGCAACGACGATGCCATCCGCGCGATCCAGATTTACGTGCAGGCCGTTGCTGACACCTGTCTTGAGGCATCTCAGGCCGGCGCTGCTGGCGCTGACGAGTTCGTTGAAGTCAGCGAAGGTGCGGAAGGTGCTGCTCCCGCTGCGGAGTAATATTTTCTTCGCGAACAGGTTGTAGGGTGTGCCCGTGAGTTACCGCCGGGCACACCGGTACAGAATTTGGATTGTAATAGTTAAGAGGAATGAACATGGCTGCAATTACTGCTGCAATGGTCAAAGAGCTCCGTGACCGCACAGGCCTTGGCATGATGGAGTGCAAGAAGGCTCTGGTGGAGGCTGGCGGAAGCGTCGATGCCGCTATTGAAGAACTGCGCAAATCTTCAGGCCTGAAGGCCGCCAAAAAGGCAGGCCGCACAGCCGCTGAAGGTGTTTCCCTGATCAGGGTGTCTGACGACAACACTGTCGCCTATATCCTGGAAGTGAACTCCGAGACCGATTTCGTTGCCCGTGATGACAACTTCATGAACTTCGCCAACGACGTTCTGAATGTTGCCTTCGAAAAAGGCGAAACCGATGTTGCCAAGCTGATGGAAGGCGATCTGGAAGCCAAGCGTGAAGCGCTGGTTCAGAAGATCGGTGAGAACATCACCGTTCGTCGCATCATCAAGGTTGAAGGCCCGGTTGTGGGCGGTTACGTGCACAGCAACAACAAGATCGCTGCGGTTGTCGCCCTGAGCGCCGGTGATCCTGAAGTTGCACGGGACGTTGCCATGCACGTTGCCGCTGTTAACCCGCGTGTTGGCAAGCCGGAAGACATGCCTGCCGATGAGCTCGAGAAAGAGAAAGAGGTCATCAAGGCCCAGCCGGATATGGAAGGCAAGCCTGCTGAAATCATCGAGAAGATGATGGGCGGCCGTATCAAGAAGTTCCTGGCGGAAAACAGCCTGGTTGAGCAACCGTTCGTCAAGAATCCTGACCAGACCGTTGGTCAGCTGATCAAGGACAACGGCGCCGATCTGGCAAGCTTTATTCGTCTGGAAGTCGGCGAAGGTATTGAGAAGGAAGAAGTGGACTTCGCTGCCGAGGTCGCTGCCGCGGCTGGCACCGGCAAGTCCTGATCCTTCTGACAGGTGCCGAAGCACAGGCTGGCGCACCGTTCGAGTCTGCCACGTTAGCTGGAGTAGTCCGGCTCTCGTGGCGGGCTTGTATCTGAGATACCCCTTTTTATGAGGAGTATGTCAGATACAAGCCTGACAAGCTTGTCCTGCCAGACACCAAGCCAGACACAGAGAAGGGGATCCTCATGCCGAAGTCGTCCAATACCCAGCCCAGATACAAACGTGTTCTTCTGAAGCTCAGTGGCGAAGCCCTGATGGGAGACCATGATTTCGGCATTGACCCCAAAGTGCTTGACCGGATGGCGCTGGATATTGGCTCCCTGATCGGCATTGGTGTCCAGGTGGGGCTGGTGATTGGCGGTGGTAACCTGTTTCGTGGTGCTGCCCTGAACGCTGCTGGCATGGACAGGGTGACGGGCGACCATATGGGGATGCTGGCAACCGTGATGAACGGGCTGGCCATGAGGGATGCCCTTGAGCGCTCCAATATCCGTACCCGGGTTATGTCTGCGATACCGATGAGTGGTATTGTTGAGCATTATGACCGTCGCCGCGCCGTGCGTGATCTGAAAGATGGCGACGTGGTGATTTTTTGTGCAGGCACGGGAAACCCGTTTTTTACAACCGATTCGGCGGCTTGCCTGCGAGGCATCGAGATTGAAGCCGATGCCGTGCTGAAAGCCACCAAGGTCGATGGTGTCTATTCGGCGGATCCCTATAAGGACCCGACGGCGGAAAAATACGACCACCTGACTTATGACGAAGTGCTGGACAAGAAACTGGGCGTGATGGATCTGACCGCCATCTGCCTTGCCCGGGACCATGGCATGCCCCTTCGGGTCTTCGATATGAATCGGGCCGGTGCTCTGACCCGGATTGTAACAGGAGAGTCAGAAGGCACATTGATTGAGTAATCTGATTGAGACATTTTGAGCAACGAATCCGAGGATGCTGCAGTGATTGACGATATTAAAGCTGATGCCGAAAAGAAGATGAAGAAAAGCCTTGAGTCCCTGAACTCGGCTTTTAACAAAATCCGTACCGGTCGCGCCCATCCCTCCATTCTGGACAGCGTAACGGTCGATTATTACGGCCAGGAGACGCCGCTGAAGCAGGTTGCGAGTGTGAACGTTGAGGACAACCGCACCCTGGCTGTTTCGCCATGGGAAAAGCCTCTGTTACCGAAGATCGAAAAAGCCATCATGATGTCGGATCTGGGCCTGAACCCCTCCAATAACGGTGACGTTATTCGAATTCCCATGCCGATGCTGACCGAAGAGACCCGTAAGGAAATGGTCAAGCAGGCTCGGGCTGATGCAGAGCATGGCAAGGTTTCCATCCGTAACGCGCGCCGGGATGCCAACAGCACGCTGAAAGAATTGCTGAAGGAAAAGGAAATCAACGAAGACGAAGAGCGCTTCGGTGAGGAAGAAATCCAGAAATTGACCGACCGTTATATCGCCGAGGTCGACAAGTACCTCAAGGCCAAGGAAGAGGACCTGATGGCTGTCTGAGCAGCCGGTCAATTTCAGTAACGTCATCAGTCACTGCCGGCCGCTGTGCCGGCTGTTGGCTGAACAGGGGATTGCATGACGGAAAGTGTATCCGCAGAGATTCCGGTGTCGGCTGGCCGTCGACCCCGGCATGTGGCCATTATCATGGACGGAAACAACCGCTGGGCCAAGGCCCGTCGGCTGACGGGCGTTGCCGGCCATAAGGCGGGTGTTAAAGCCGTCAGGTCGGTGGTTGAAACCTGTGCCCGGGAAGGGGTGGAAGTGTTGACACTTTTCGCTTTCTCAAGTGAGAACTGGCGCCGCCCAGAGGAGGAAGTATCAGCCCTGATGCGTCTGTTCCTGTTTGCCCTGGAGCGGGAAGTGAAGAAGCTCCATCGCAACGATATATGTCTTCGCATTATTGGTGACCGTACGGCGTTCAGTGCGAATCTGCAGGAGCACATGAACCGTGCCGAAGAGCTGACCCGCGACAACACCGGGATGACCCTTGTCATCGCTGCCAACTACGGTGGCCACTGGGATATTACCCAGGCCAGCCGCAAGGTTGCCGAGAAGGTGCGCAAGGGTGAGTTGGCGCCTTCGGACATTACTGACGACCTGATACAGCAACACCTTTCCATAGGCGACCTGCCCATGCCGGACCTGATGATCCGGACAGCAGGTGAGCAACGCATCAGTAATTTCATGCTCTGGCACCTGGCCTACACCGAGCTGTATTTCTCCCCTGTCTACTGGCCGGATTTCCGTGAACAGGAAATGAGCCAGGCGCTGCAGGCGTACGCGGGCCGAAAACGCCGGTTTGGTCAGACAGATGACCAGATTGCCAGTGTTTCGTCAGAACAATAACGACAAGATAGCGAACGATACCGTGCTCAAGACCCGTATTATCACCGCGCTCATACTGGCGCCAATTGCCATCGGCGGCATTTTCTTCCTGCCACCTCTTGGCTTTGCCCTGTTCACCGGTGCCATCATCACCATTGGCGCCTGGGAATGGGCCAACATGTCCGGCATGGAATCACCGGCAGCCCGCGTTGGCTACGCTCTGGTGGTTGCAGCGGTGCTCTATGGCCTGTTGAACGTGCCTGCTTTGGTGGTGCTGTGGCTGGCGCTTGCCTGGTGGGTTTTATGTTTCTTGCTGGTTAGAAGCTATCCGGACGGTTCCGGGCGCTGGGGCAGTGTGCCGGCCCGGGCGGTTATGGGGCTGCTGGTGCTGGTTCCTGCCTGGGTAGGGCTCAACCACTTACGTACCGGTGGCTTTCAGTTTGGTGACAGCGCCAATAACCTTCTGCTGATTCTCTATGTCTTCTGTGTCGTTTGGGTAGCTGACATCGGCGCCTACTTTGCCGGTCGCGCTTTCGGCAAGGCCAAGCTCGCGCCACGAGTCAGCCCCGGAAAGTCTTGGGCGGGTGTCTGGGGAGGCCTGGCGGCCGTTGCCGTATTCGCTGTGATTATCAGCCTGCTGGCGTCGGCTACTCTGGCGCAGTCACTGTTGCTGGTCCTTGCCAGCCTGGTGACCGGCGCCGTTTCCGTGCTCGGTGACCTTCTCGAAAGCATGCTCAAACGCTTTCGCGGCATCAAGGACAGCAGTCAACTGTTGCCGGGGCATGGTGGCATAATGGACAGAATTGACAGCCTGACGGCAGCGATTCCGGTATTCGCGCTGGTCATTACCCTGCTTGGCTGGCTAACCACGGGGCAATGGTGATCTCCGTGAAGCGATGCGTAACCATATTGGGTGCAACGGGCTCCATTGGCCTGAACACACTCGATGTCATTCACCGGCATCCGGATCGCTTTTCGGTACATGCGCTCACCGCCAGTACCAGTGTCGAAACCATGTCTGAGTTGTGCCATAAATTCCGCCCCCGCTATGCAGTAATGGCGGACAAGGCCGCTGGCCAGGCGCTGTCTGCAGCGCTTTCCGACCTGCCATCGGTAACGGTACTCAGTGGTGCCGAGGCGCTTGCGCAGGTGGCCGCAGATCCAGAGGCCGATACCGTTATGGCCGCCATTGTAGGCGCTGCGGGCCTGCCGCCCACGCTGGCGGCCGTGCGCGCCGGCAAGCGGGTGCTGCTGGCCAACAAGGAAGCGCTGGTGATGTCCGGCAAGCTGTTTATGGATGCTGTGCGTACCTCCGGTGCGGAAGTGTTGCCCATCGACAGCGAGCACAATGCCATTTTCCAGTGTATGCCGGCGGACAGGATCCGGGATACAGCTGGCGCGGGCGTCACCCGTATCCTGCTGACCGCTTCGGGTGGCCCGTTCAGGACCTATACGGCAGAGGCCCTTCGCCACGTTTTGCCAGCGGAGGCCTGCGCTCACCCTAACTGGTCCATGGGCCAGAAAATCTCAGTGGACTCCGCAACACTGATGAACAAGGGGCTGGAGTTGATTGAAGCCTGCTGGCTGTTCAATACCACGCCAGATATGATCGAAGTGCACGTACACCCGGAGAGCATCATTCACTCGATGGTGGAATACGCCGATGGCTCCGTGCTCGCACAACTCGGTAGCCCCGACATGCGCACCCCGATTGCCAATGGCCTGGCCTGGCCCGAGCGAATCGATGCCGGGGTCGCGCCGCTGGATCTTTTCCGTATCGGGCAGTTTCATTTTGAGAGGCCAGACCTGGAGCGTTTTCCCTGTCTTCGGTTGGCCGCCGAGGCGTTCCAACAGGGAGGAACCGCGCCGGCAGTGCTGAACGCAGCCAACGAAGAAGCAGTGGCGGCATTTCTGGCCGGTAAACTGTGTTTTGCGGATATTCCCTCTATCATTGAGCGGACGCTGGCTGCGGTCGAAGTTGTGCCGGCAGACAGTTTCGATACCATTTTCACTAAGGATGCGGAAGCGCGTTTCCGGGCCCGGGAACAGATTCCGGGGCTGGCTGTCTGATACAGGCGAGCTCGGTCGGCGGGCTGATCAACATCAACAGAGAGCATTATGCAGATAGTTGAAACCATACTGGCGCTGGTACTGACGCTGGGCATTCTGGTAACGCTTCACGAGTTTGGTCACTTCTGGGTGGCGCGGCGTTGTGGTGTGAAAGTGCTGCGTTTTTCAGTGGGTTTTGGCAAACCGCTGTTTTCCTGGTATGACCGCCAGGGCACCGAGTTCGCAGTGGCAGCCATCCCCCTGGGTGGCTATGTAAAGATGCTGGATGAACGGGAAGGGCCGGTACCGGATGACGAGAAGCACCTGTCCTTCAATTCCAAATCTCCCTCAAAGCGCATTGCCATCGCTGCGGCAGGGCCTGTGGCCAACTTCCTTTTTGCCATTTTTGCGTATTGGTTGCTCAGTGTGGTGGGTTTCACCACCGTTGCGCCCATCGTTGGAGAGGTCAACGAGGGCAGTGTCGCTGATCGAATCGGCCTTGCCTCGGGCATGGAAATCCATGCGGTCGATGATCGCCGGGTAACGTCCTGGCGTGATGTTAACATGCGCCTGCTTGAGCGCACCGGTGAGTTCGGTGAGATTACCATTGATGTTTCCCGGGATGGCAGCCGTGGCACCCTGACAGGTTCCCTGGACGGTTGGCGCCTGAATGAAGAAAACCCCAACCCTCTGGGTGAGTTCGGAGTTACACCCTGGCGGCCGGATGTCCCGCCGGTACTGGGGCAGATTGCGCCCGGAGGCCGCGCAGAGGCGGCCGGACTCAAAACCGGGGATCGGATAGTCGCTGTTGATGGCGAGCCAGTTTCAGACTGGTTCGAGTTGGTGGAGTTTATCCGTGAGGCGCCCGAGACACCGCTGGAACTGACAGTTGAGCGTGATGGCCGTACGCAGCAGATCGTGGTGACACCTGCAGAAAATAAAGCGGAGGACGGAACCGTCACCGGGCTCGTAGGAGCCGGCGTCAGTGAAGTGACCTGGCCTGATGAGGTGCTGCGCGACGTCAGTTACGGTCCCCTTGCAGCCATTCCCAATGCCATGTCGGAAACCTGGGGCGACACCAGGCTGACACTGGTGGCGATAAAGAAAATGGTGACCGGACTGCTCTCTCCCACTAACCTGAGCGGGCCGATTACCATTGCAAGGATAGCCGAAGCCAGTGTAAGTTCCGGCTTCGAAGATTTTGTACGTTTTCTTGCTTACCTCAGTGTCAGCCTTGGGGTGCTGAATCTGTTGCCAGTACCGGTACTGGATGGTGGGCATATTGTCTACTACACCATCGAAGCCGTTCGCAGAAAGCCGCTTTCGGAGCAGGCCCAGGCTTTGGGATTACGTATTGGTATGGCAATGATCCTCACATTAATGGTGTTTGCACTTTACAACGACCTGATGCGGTTGTGAGAATTGCGAACTCTTTACGCGCATCAACAGGCGAAATTATTGAATGAGACGTTCTTTTCTGGGTTTAGCTGTAGGCTTGGTAGTAGCCATTTCCGCCATGAGACCGGCTCTGGCTGACGAGTTCACCGTATCCGATATCGAGGTAGAAGGCCTTCAGCGGGTATCCGCGGGAACGGTTTTTTCTGCATTTCCTGTGTCCATCGGCGAACCGATCGATGAACTCGAGTTATCGTCTGCCATCAAGGACCTGTTCCGCACAGGGCTTTTTACCGATATTGAGGCCAGCCGGGATGGAGGCGTGCTGATCCTGACCGTCAAGGAGAGGCCGTCAATCACTTCCATCGATATTGAAGGCAATAAGAATATCGAAACCAACATGCTGATGGATGCGCTGGCCAGCGCAGGGCTGCAGGAAGGCCAGGTATTTCGCCGCGCCACGCTAGAACGCCTGGAGCTTGAAATCCTGCGCTCCTACATCAGCCAGGGCCGTTACAATGCCCGAGTAAAGGCCTCTGCTGAGGATCTTCCGAGAAACCGGGTTGCGATCAGTCTCGATATCAACGAAGGCTCGGTGGCGGCCATCCAGCACCTCAACATTGTCGGCAATGAAGCCTTCGACGATGAAACCCTGCTGGGTCTGTTTGAACTGGAAACCACCAGTTGGTGGAACTCCATCACCAATTCTGACAAATATGCCCGTGAGCGACTCAGTGGCGACCTGGAATCCCTTCGTTCCTTCTATCTTGACCGGGGCTATATCGACTTCAATGTTGAATCCAGCCAGGTATCCATTTCACCGGACAAGAAACAGGTATTTATCGCCATCTCTTTGAATGAGGGGCCCCAGTACACAGTCTCTGACGTCAACCTGCGGGGCGAGCTCATCGTTGACGAAGAAGAGCTGAAGGAACTGATCCCCATTGAAAAAGGCGATGTATTTTCCCGTTCCCGTATGACGGCGATTTCGGAGGCTCTGTCCAGACGTCTCGGCCGTGAAGGTTACGCCTTTGCGAATGTGAATGCCGTGCCAGAGCCGGGCGAGAACGATACAGCTGCGGTTACCTTCTTTGTGGAGCCCGGGAAAAGGGCGTATGTCAGGCGTATTAATTTCGACGGCAACGTCTCCTCCAGAGACGACGTTTTGCGCCAGGAAATGACCCAGATGGAGGGCGGTGTCGCCTCCACAGACAGAATCGAGTTTTCGAAAACCCGTCTCGAGAGGCTTGGCTTCTTTGAAACCGTGGATGTGGAGACGGTTCCGGTTCCGGGAACCGACGACCTCGTGGACGTGAACTATTCTGTGACAGAACAGGCAACCGGCAGTCTTTCCGCGTCGGTAGGCTTCTCACAGGCATCCGGTGTTATTCTCGGGGCCAATGTGTCCGAGAACAACTTCTTCGGTAGTGGTAAACGGGTATCCTTTGGAGTGAACATCAGCGACTCCATCAAGAGCGCCAACTTCTCCTACCAGGACCCATATTACACTGTCGATGGCGTCAGCCGCGGCTTCAGTGTGTTCGCCCGAGAAACGGATTTTGAAGAGCAGGATATTTCATCCTACCTGCTGGACGAATACGGTGGACGGGTCACCTTCGGGTATCCCACGGATAATATCACCCGGCTCAATTTCGGTCTTGGCTATACGCTTTCCAAGATCCAGGAGGGGGCTTTTACATCCGATGAAGTACGAACCTTCATTGATGAAGAGGGTAACGACTTCAACAACTACTTCCTGTTCGGTTCCTGGCGCCGTAGTACCCTGAACCGTGGTGTTCTGCCAACCGATGGCTACAGTGTTTCCCTGTCTACCGACGTTGCCGTTCCCGGCAGTGATCTGACCTTCTATAAAGTGAACCAGAAAACAGAGTTCTATCAGCCCTTCAATGAAAACCAGACCTGGGTATTCCGGGCGCGCTCGGAGATTGGCTACGGTGATGGGTATAGTGGGCGGACTGTGATGCCATTTTACGAGCACTTCTTCGCCGGTGGTTATGGTTCCGTAAGAGGTTATGAGGCAAACTCCCTGGGACCAAAGGCCACGAACGCGGCTAACGACTTTTCCGATCCGGACCCGTTCGGCGGCAGCCTGCTCACAGAGGGCAGCCTTGAACTGATCTTTCCCACGCCATTCGCCGGGGACACCCGTTCGATGAGAACGGCGTTCTTCCTGGATGCAGGGCAGGTCTTTGATGCCGATCGGAACTTTGATCCGGCACTGGATGAAGTCCGGCTATCGGTGGGTGTAGGATTTCAGTGGATCACAGCGGTCGGTCCGCTGGCATTCAGCCTTGCCAAGCCTCTGAATGACCAGGATGGTGACGATACCCAGGTATTCCAGTTCTCCCTGGGTCAGACATTCTGATCAGAGAGCGGACAGAAACGCCGTACAAATTGATAGACAGGAGAAATGACATGTTCCGATTGTCCATGGCAGTAATGTTGGCTGCATTGATGGCAACCTCTGCAGTTGCCGCTGAAACCCGGATTGGGGTGGTTGATCTGCGTCAGGCGCTGTTCTCCTCCAGCGATGCTCAGGCATTCAGTGAAAAGATGCAGAGGGATTTTGCCGGTGAGGAGGCGAAAGTCCGGGAAGCTCAGGAGGCTGCCCGCAAGCTGCAGAACCGCCTGGAGAAAGACGGCGCAATGATGAATGATTCCGAGCGCAACAAGATTACCGCCGAGTTTCAGGAGAAGGTCAAGGAATTCAACTTCCTGAAGCAGCGCCTGGATTCCGCAGTGGCCAACCGCAAGCAGCAGTTCCTGGAAGATGCCCGCCCGGGCGTGGATGCGGCTGTCCAGGAGTTGCTCGAAGAGCACGATCTCGACCTGATTCTGCCCAGCGAGGCTGTGGTATATGTCAAACCCGACATGAACCTGACGGATGAGCTACTGGAGAAACTGGAGCGCTGATAACGGCGGGCCGGAAAATGGCCAGCCCGGAAAAACCTTGTGGAGCTGACAATGACAAAGCGTTCATACCGGCTGGGCGATATTGCCTCTGAGCTTGGGGCGGAACTCCGGGGCAACCCCGAGACCGAAATCGAGGGGCTTGCCACGCTTCAGGCGGCGGCTCCCGGCCAGGTTGCATTTCTGGCCAACCCGTCCTATGCCCGCTACCTGTCGGATACCCGTGCCTCTGCTGTTATCGTTTCTCCGTCTGTCGCTGATCAGTGCCCTACCAACGTCCTGTTACTGGACAATCCCTATCTTGGTTATGCTCGCCTGAGCCACTGGTTTGACCCCGCGCCCGTGCCACAACCCGGCGTTCATGCATCGGCGGTTGTGGATGCATCTGCGCAGGTATCCCGGAGCGCCAGTATCGGCCCCCAGGCTGTTGTGGAGGCAGGGGCAGTGATCGGTGACAACGTAGTGGTCGGTGCCGGCTGCATTATCGGAGCCCGTTGCAACATTGGTGAGCAGTCAGTGCTGCGACCGCGAGTAACCCTGGCGCACGACATCATATTGGGTAAGCGCTGCCATATTCTCAGTGGTGCGGTTATCGGTTCGGATGGCTTCGGGTTTGCCAATGAAAAAGGCGCCTGGCACCGGATCGCACAACTTGGCCGGGTGGTCCTGGGAGATGATGTTGAGGTGGGCGCGAACACCACCATTGATCGTGGCGCGCTGGACGACACGGTGATTGGCAACGGGGTAAAGCTCGACAACCTCATACAGATAGCACATAACGTCAGTATCGGTGATCACAGCGCCATGGCGGCAATGGTTGGCATTGCCGGCAGCACCCGTATTGGTAGCCACTGTGTGTTTGGTGGTGCTTCTGGCGTGGCAGGGCACCTGAATATCGCGGATAAGGTTCACCTGACAGGTATGACCCTCGTTACCGGAGATATTCGGGAGGCTGGTGTATATTCGTCCGGAACCAGCGCCGACAGTAACCGGCAGTGGCGCAAGAACGCCGTGCGTTTTCGTCAGCTGGACGCCATGGCGCGTCGGCTAAAAGAACTGGAAAAGAAAATAGAAGGCTGAGGCCGTTACTGATGATTATGAACATCAAAGAGATCATGGAATACCTGCCCCATCGCTACCCGTTTTTGCTGGTTGATCGGGTGACCGAGGCGGAGAAAGGGCAGTTTATCAAGGGATACAAGAACATTTCCCTGAATGAGCCTTTTTTTAACGGCCACTTTCCAAACAATCCCATTATGCCGGGCGTACTCATTATCGAAGCCATGGCGCAGATCTCGGGTATTCTCGGGTTTCTGACGGTTGGCCGGAAGCCGTCGGATGGCGTGGTACAATACCTGGCTGGTTCCAGCAAGGCGCGCTTCAAGCGCCCGGTTGTGCCGGGAGACAGGCTGAGCCTGGAGTCCCGGATGATCTCGGGCAAACGTGGAATCTATAAATTCGAGTGCCGCGCACTGGTCGATGATGAGGTTGTCTGTGTGGCAGAAATATTGACCGCTGAGAGAGAAGTCTGATGGCGACAAAAGAATGGTCGGGAGTCCATCCTCAGGCGATCGTGGATCCGTCTGCCAGGTTGGCCGACAACGTGACTGTTGGCCCGTGGAGCTATATTGGCCCGGACGTGGAGATCGGTGAGGGCACCGAAATCATGTCCCATGTGGTAATCAAGGGCCCCACCACAATTGGCCGGAATAACCGCATATTCCAGTTCTCCAGTGTGGGTGAAGAGTGCCAGGACAAGAAGTATGCGGGTGAGCCCACCAAGCTTGTGATCGGCAACGACAACACTATTCGCGAAAACTGCACCATCCACCGGGGTACCGTTCAGGACCGGGGTGAAACCAGTATTGGCAGTGGCAACCTGCTGATGGCCTATGTCCATGTGGCCCACGATTGCATCATTGGCGATAACACCATCCTGGCAAACTGCGCCACGCTGGCCGGTCATGTGTCAGTGGGGGACTATGCGATCCTTGGCGGCGGCACCATGGTTCACCAGTTCTGTCACATCGGCACTCACAGCATGAGTGCCGGTGGCAGCATCGTGCTCAAGGATATTCCCGCCTACGTCATGGCCAGCGGCCAGTCGGCACAGCCATTCGGTATGAACGTCGAAGGGCTGCGGCGCCGCGGATTCAGCAAGGAGGTACTGTTGATTCTCCGCCGGGCCTACAAGGTGATCTACCGCCAGGGTCTGACAACTGAACAGGCCGTAGTGGAGCTGGAAAAAGCCTATCCGGATATTCCCGAAGTGCAGCCGCTGATTGAATCCCTTCGTGGTGCAGACCGCGGCATAATCCGCTGACCAGGGAGTGTTAATCCCGGTGACGGACCATCCCGACAATGCTGTTGTCAGTACCCGCAAAGTAACTTTTGCCATCATAGCCGGGGAAGCCTCCGGCGATATCCTCGGCGCGGGTCTGATCCGCTCGCTCCGGCGCCGGTATCCCCATGCCCGCTTCGTGGGCATCGGTGGCGAGGAAATGGTGGCTGAAGGTTTCCATTCGCTGGTGCCCATGGAGCGGCTTTCCGTCATGGGGCTGGTGGAAGTTCTTGGCCGCATCCGCGAGCTGTTCAGCATTCGCGCCCGGTTGATGGAGTACCTGCTGGCAACACCACCGGACGTGGTGATTGGCATCGATTCACCGGACTTCACCCTGGGTGTTGAAAGGCGTTGCCGTGATGCCGGCATGCTGACTGCACACTATGTCAGCCCGTCGGTCTGGGCGTGGCGCCAGAAACGTATTTTCAAGATCGCCAGATCCGTCGATCTGATGCTGACGCTGTTTCCCTTCGAAGCGCGGTTCTACGAAGAGCACAACATCCCCGTGGCCTTCGTTGGCCACCCCCTGGCAGACCGAATTCCGATGACACCGGATACCGCTGGCGCCCGTAAAGCCTTGGGTCTCCGCGACGATGCCCCCGTGCTGGCTATCCTGCCGGGCAGCCGGGGAGGGGAAGTAGAACGTCTCGGTACCCTGTTTCTCGAGGCCGCACGGTGGCTCCAGGGCCAGCGCCCCGACCTGCAACTGGTAATTCCCTGTGTCAACCGGGAACGGGAACGGCAGGTTCGCGCCCTGTTGGACGCTCTGGATGTGAAGCTTGAGGTAACCATCGTGCGTGGTCGTTCAAGGGAAGTGATGGCATCGTCCGATGTGGTTCTGTTGGCATCCGGAACCGCCACCCTGGAAGCCATGCTGCTCAAAAAACCCATGGTAGTGGGCTACCGGCTGAGCGGCTTCAGTTACGCGCTGGTGTCACGACTGGTAAAAGTTCCCCATGTAGCACTGCCCAACCTGCTTGCCAGGGAGCCCCTGGTGCCGGAGCTGCTGCAGGATGATGCCACACCCGAGACTTTGGGCGAGGCCGTGCTGGAGCGGCTGGAAAACAGCACTGGGCGTGCTCGCCTTACGGAAGCTTTCTCGCATCTGCATGAACAGTTACGGCAGAATGCTGATGAGCAGGCGGCAGCCGCCGTTTCAGCGCTGATTGAAGGCAAACGGTCATGAGTAAAAGCCCACTACCGCCCTTTGAATGCCGCTATCAGGGCCGGCTACTGGCCGGTGTCGACGAAGTGGGCCGTGGGCCACTGGTGGGAGCTGTGGTGACAGCGGCGGTGATACTGGACCCGGAGAAACCGATACCTGGCCTGGCAGACTCAAAAGCGCTTACCGAAAAACGCCGTGAAGCCCTTTACGAACAGATCATCGAGCGGGCTTCCGCCTGGAGCCTGGGCCGTTGCGAGGCTCACGAGATTGACAGTCTGAACATATTTCGCGCCACCATGGTGGCGATGGAAAGAGCAGTAGCCGGGCTTCATATCCAGCCGGAATACATACTGGTGGACGGCAATCGATGCCCGGACTGGCGCTGGCCTTCGGAGCCGGTTATCAAGGGGGATAGCCGGGTAGAAGCCATCAGTGCCGCCTCCATACTTGCCAAGGTAACACGCGACCGGGAGATGGAGGCACTTCATGAGACCTATCCCGACTATGGATTCGCCAGTCATAAAGGCTACCCGACGCCGGTTCACCTGGAGGCGCTCGGCCGTCTGGGCGCCACCACCGAGCATCGGCGTTCGTTCCGCCCTGTTCAGGAAGCGATTGAGGCTGTCGGCATGATCAAAACTTGTCAGACCGATGACCTCCCATACCCTTCGGATCTCTTCGAAGATATCGATTGACAGAGCGCCATCGAATCTTTAGTATACGCGCACGTTGATCGGGGGTTGCCCCGAGAAAACAACCAGTTTGATGCGGGGTGGAGCAGTCTGGTAGCTCGTCGGGCTCATAACCCGAAGGTCGTAGGTTCGAATCCTGCCCCCGCTACCATATTAAGAGAAAGGCAGATCAGTCATTTACTGGTCTGCCTTTTTTTATTTCCAGTGTTCCGTCCTGAAGTTTTCTCCTTGTCCTCACTGTTCGCTACAATTACCAATTTGTGAAATCAGAAATCCGGGCGTGCTTCGAATTTGAGCGTAAGTCTGATTCGGCATTAATATTTCAAATAATTTCAGGAAGATTTGTTGCAACTCTGCGATTAATTCCCTTTAGTCGCTTCCTCTACTATCCAATCTCGGAAAATTTCAGCGTATGGATGAATATATTGATTAGCAGGGCGCACAAGATAAAACGCCTCTGACGTTTTTACCCCTAGGTCAAACGGCGCAATGAGTTCGCCTTTCGAAATCATTTCTGATACGAGGCTGCTCCTGCCCAACGCTATACCGTCCCCATAGTGAGCCACCTGGAGTGCTGTAATAAGCGTATCGAACTGAAGCTGGCTCTTGAATCGGAGGTTGGGGTATCCCGCTTGATCCAGCCAGTGCCCCCAGCCGTCTTCGTACCCGATCACGTGGAGAACGGTGTGCTCGGCAAGATCCTGAGGAGTCCGGGGCACCTTGAGGCCGTTCGACATGGCGGGGCTGCATACCGGAATCAACTCGTCCCAGGTCAGACGATCCGCCTCCATCCCGGGCCATGCACCCTGACCGTAGCAGATTTCCATATCTGACTCGCGATTGAAATTGTCGGCCCAGATATGGCTGCTGAAGCAGAGGCCGACTTCCGGATAACGTTCCCGGAACCTGGCAAAGCGGGGGGCAAGCCAGAATGTAAAGAAGACGAGGTTGGAGCGGATAGTCAACAAACGGGTCTTGTCTTGGCCAAAGATCTCATCCGTGGCAGTTCTGAGCCTACGAATGCACTCGTGGACGACTGGGAGGTATGCTTTTCCAGCTTCCGTCATCGATAACCCTCTGGGCAACCGATTGAACAAGGGCGTACCCAACTGGCTCTCCAGTCCCTTGATCTGCTGACTGATGGCCGCCTGAGTCTGATTCAATTCAGTAGCAGCCTGAGTAATATTCAAGTGGCGCGCTGTCGCTTCGAATGATCTTAGCCAATTGAGCGGGGGGAGCTTCTTTTTCATGGCAGGCTGGATCTTTTTAACGTGCGTATTTCCATTGTGTATGAGATTCGGTATTAATTAAATATCTGAGGCATAAAAAAGCAGTGTCCCGGAAGTCAGGACACTGCCAAACGCTCTCAGTAACGAAGGGAAAGAGGGATTTTACTTCATGGTTGGCATAGAGAATTCTACACCCTCGCGTACACCTGCAGACGGCCAGCGCTGGGTGACCGATTTCCGCCGGGTGTAGAAGCGCACACCATCGGGACCATAGGCGTTGAGATCACCAAACAGGGACCGTTTCCAGCCACCAAAACTATGATAGGCCACAGGCACCGGCAGCGGTACGTTGATGCCCACCATGCCGACCTGGATGTGATCTGTGAAATAGCGGGCGGCTTCACCATCGCGGGTGAAGATGCAGGTTCCATTGCCATACTCATGGTCGTTGATCAACTGCATGGCCGCTTCCATGCTCGGCACCCGCATTACTTGCAGGACCGGCCCGAAAATCTCCTCGCGGTAACTGGTCATCTCTGGCGTCACATTATCGATCAGAGTGCCGTCAACGAAGAACCCCTCTTCATAACCAACGACTTTTGGGTTACGACCATCAACGACAATGGTGGCACCCTGCTCTTCAGCACTGTTGATATAGCCGACCACCTTCTGCTGGTGCTCGCGGGTAATCAACGGACCGAAATCGTTACTGGCTTCTGAGTAGGCGCCTACCTTCAGCGACTTCATGGCTTCTGTCATTTTGGCCACAAGTGCATCGGCAGCATCATCACCCACGGCCACCGCCACCGACAACGCCATACAGCGTTCGCCGGATGAGCCATAGGCCGCACCAACCAACTGATTCACAGCATTGTCCATATCGGCATCGGGCATCACGATGGCATGGTTCTTGGCGCCACCGAGGGCCTGGCAACGCTTACCGTGGGCACTTGCTTTACTGTAGATGTACTCAGCAATCGGCGTGGAGCCGACAAAACTGACGGCCTGAACGCGTTTGTCCTCCAGAAGCGTGTCGACCGCTTCTTTGTCACCGTTAACCACGTTCATGACGCCGTTCGGAAGCCCCGCTTCCTGCAACAGCTGTGCAATAAACAGCGTGGAGCTGGGGTCGCGCTCGGATGGCTTGAGAATAAAGCAGTTACCACATACCAATGCCATCGGATACATCCACAGCGGAACCATGGCGGGGAAGTTGAACGGTGTAATGCCCGCCACCACGCCGAGGGGCTGGAATTCGCTCCAGGCGTCGATATTCGGGCCAACGTTACGGCTATGCTCGCCTTTCAGAAGTTCAGGCGCGCCACAGGCGTACTCGACGTTCTCGATGCCACGCTGCAACTCCCCCATGGCATCGTGACTGATCTTGCCGTGCTCTTCGCCGATCATTTTGCAGATACGGTCAGCATTGCGCTCAAGAAGTTCCTTGAACCGGAACATAATACGAGCACGCTTGATCGGCGGAGTCGCGCGCCACTCTGGGAATGCTGCCTGAGCGGCAGTGATGGCTTGTTCAACGGTGTTGCGCGATGCCAGCAGCACCTCGCGGGATACCTCACCAGTGGAGGGGTTGAAGACGGGCTGGCGACGCTCGCCCTCGTTATTGATTTCACCGTTGATCAGGTGTCCGACTGTGTTCATTGCAATGTCCTCTGTTCGTTCGCGCCCTTGAGCGCGCTATGGTCGTAAAGGTTGGGGTGGTTACCAGAGTCTCTCGTAAAGCTGGACGATCTCTTCAGCCGTAGGCACCTTTGGATTATTTCCCGGTGAGCCAGATTGCAGCGCCTGCTCTGCCATTGTTGGCATCAGGTCAAAGAATTCGCTTCGGTCAATACCAAACGTCTCCGGGGTGGGTACCTGCAGTTCGTCGTTGAGTGCATGCAGTTCATCCAGCAACTTTTGGTTCGCAAGCTCTGTACTATCGGATTGTTGAGCGACACCCATTGCACGAGCACAATCGGCGTAACGCTCTTCCGCTGCCGGAATCGAAAACTCTGTCACGGCCGGAAGCAGCATGGCATTTGAAAGACCGTGGGGAACGTGAAAAGCGGCACCGATGGGCCGGCTCATACCATGAACCAGGGCAACGGAAGCGTTCGAGAACGCTACACCAGCCAAAGTGGATCCCAGCATCATGGCTTCGCGGGCCTCCTGATCTGCGCCGTTCTTATAGGCCCGGCGCAGATTCGGACTGATCAGCCGCATGGCGGACAGCGCCTGGCTGTCGCTGTAGGGGCTTGCCTTGCGGCTTACATAGGCCTCTATGGCATGAGTCAGCGCATCGATACCGGTATCAGCAGTGATTCGCGATGGCAGCGACAGTGTCAGAGTGAAGTCCACCAGGGCTGCGATCGGCATAAAGCCGATGCCGACACAGAGCATCTTCTCGTCGTTGGTCTCATCTGTGATGATGGTGAATCGAGTAACTTCCGATCCGGTGCCTGCAGTGGTCGGAATCGCTATGATAGGCAATCCGGCCTGATTTACGATCCTGGGGAACTTGTAATCTCGCATTTCGCCACCGAACTTGCCCAGAATGCCAATAGCCTTGGCGCTGTCGATAGGGCTACCGCCACCCAATGCAATAATGCAGTCGTAACTGCCGCTACGGACACGCTCAACACCTGCTCGTATAGAAGCGACTGTGGGCTCCGGCACGGTATCGTCAAAGACCTCAGCGCTCAGGTTATGCTCCGCCAGTCGGGACTGGATGATGCCGGCATATCCCAACTCCACCATCATTTTGTCCGTGATGATCAGCGGGCGGCTGCAACCCAGGCTTTCAAGCACAGCCGGAACCTGTTCGGAGGCGCCGGCACCGATCTGCATGACACGCGGAAGGATCACTTGTGTTGACATACTTTTTCCTCTTGCCACCAATTCTGTTCGGGCAGACATTCGGGTGGTTAATTTTTTGGCGCAAAGAACCGTCAGGCCCTGCTGCACGGGTTCAAAATCAAGGGTTCGGGAAGGCTCTGCTTTGGGAAAAGCAGAGCCTTCTTTTATCAAATGTTTCCGGGCGCGGGTGTCACAGCCGGCACCACTTCAGGCTCAAGTTCCGGCTCGGGATCGCGGCTCCTGCCAGTGAGTCGCGCGAGGGGAGAAGCGGACTGCAGCGGCAGAACCTCCGCCCTCAGGGAGGTTAGCAGACCATAGATTGCCATGATCAGGATGAACGAGAAGGGCAGCGCCGCAACAACTGAGGCAGTTTGAAGCGCCTTGAGGCCTCCGGCGAGAAGCAGTACAGCTGCTACTGCACCGATTGCCGCTCCCCAGAACACCCGGTAGCGGGGCAGTGGGTTGGTCTCTCCCATGGAGATCAGGGTGCAGATCACCAGCGTTGCAGAATCTGATGAGGTCACGAAGTAGGTCACCAACAGTACAGTGCAGATGCACGACATCAGGATCACCATTGCCTGGCTCTCTGTCATCAGTTCAATGGTGGCGAACAGTGCCATCGTAGTGTCCTTGTTGACGGCTTCCACCACACCGCCGCTGCCGAACAGTTCCAGATACATAGCAGCATTGCCGAAGATGGTGATCCAGACGGCCGCTAGCAGAGTCGGCGCGACCAGTACGCCCAGGACAAACTCACGGATGGTACGGCCTTTGGAGATGCGAGCAATGAAGATGCCGCAGAAGGGAGCCCAGGCAATCCACCAGCCCCAATAGAAGATGGTCCACCAGCCCTGCCACTCGCTCTTCGGATCCGGGTTGACCCAGAAGCCGAGTTCAACTGCGTGCACCAAGTAATCGCCAAGGTTGGTAACCAGGGCACCAAGAATATAGGCGGTTGGCCCAACCACTACAAACAGACCGAGAACTACCATGGTGAGCTTCATGTTGATCTCGCTCAGCAATCGGATGCCTTTGTGCAGGCCAGACATAACGGAAATGGTTGAAATCACTGAAATAACCGCGATCAAAAGGATTTGGGTAGTAACCGATACCTCGATGCCAATCAAGTAGTTGAGCCCGGCATTGATCTGCTGAGCCCCCAGGCCAAGCGAGGTCGCAATGCCGAACACGGTACCGAATACGGCCAGCAGGTCGGCGACGTGGCCAATCGGACCATAAATCCGATCACCAAAGATCGGATACAGGCTCGAACGAATCGACAGGGGCAACCCTTTACGGTAGGCAAAATACGCTAATGTCAGGCCCGCCAGAGAGAACAGTGCCCAACCGTGCAGCCCCCAATGGAAGATGGCAACACGCATGGCCACTTGTGCCGCTGCTGCGGTTTGTTCCTGGCCGGCCGCAATCAACGGCGTGCCTTGGAAATGGTAAATCGGTTCTGCAATGCTCCAGAATAGGATGCCAATGCCAATACCGGCTCCGAACAGCATCGAGAACCAGGAGAAGTTACTGAACTCAGGCCTGTCATCATCCTCGCCCAGACGGATATCGCCGTACCGGCTGAAAATTAACCAGACCGAGAGCAGTAGGGCCAGGCTCATGAACCCGACGTAATACCAGGCCAGGTCGGTCGCTATGAACGCCTTGATATTACCGTACACCGAGTTCGCATATTCCGGAACAACGACAGTGAACAGTACAAAAGCTAATATCAGCAGCCCGGAGCCGAGCGCCATTACAGGGTTGGTCCGGACCAGCAATCCGGAATCACGCAGCATTAATTTGTTATTGTTCATCTTAACGATCCTCGTTTCCTTCACGCACGACCATGACGGAACTTTGGGCATGTCGTGTGACGTAGGCAGCGATTGCACTGATGAGGTAATCGCTTGCTTTCGGGCGGTGTGATGCCATGACAATAAGATCAGCGTTGATCTTCACCGCCATGCGCAGGATCTGCTTGTCTATTCGCCCCTGACCGACAAGCGAGCGGGAGTGGATCGACTCCGGCACTTCCTTTGCCCGCAACGTCTCCAGAGCGTCCAAACCTTTATCCCGCAGCTTCTCGTCAAGGCCATCGGGCAGATGCACCGCAATTGCGGGGATCTCAGCCTCAGGCACCACGGTCATCAGGCAAAGGGTCGCCTGATGGTGGCTGGCCAGGTCTATCGCCGCCGGCAGAGCCGAGCGCCAGGTACTCTCAAGTGCCGGGTCCAGTGGCACGAGAATCGTTTTGTATATGTTTGTCATGCTTCGTCCTCGATGTTTTGTTGTTATCTGTAAGGCAACAGGAAGTCGCGCCAGCGAGCGGCGTCAACTCGAAGTGGCGCTATTGTTAGCCGAAATACCTGAGGTTTTGAATCAATAAAAATCGCCCCTGAGACCTCAGTTTTTTTATGGGTGGGCGGGGAGTGAACAGCCATAAAAAAAATGGGGTCTGAGGCCCATTTTTTATTGCTGGTTCGCAGTCAGTCTTTGTCTCTATGATCTCGGCAATCGAAACAACCGGTCGCAACGCTGGCTGGTCAGTGGTTTCGATGACGTTTACCCAAACCAACAAGATCAAGCCCAACGCGGTGCCTTCGATAGCAAAACGTTGGAACGAGAATCAGAGGGAAAGACTGCAATGAACAACAAAACCCAATTACCCCTTGAAGGTGTTCGCGTCGTCGATTTTGGCCAGCAGATCGCAGGTCCGGCCGTCGCTATGGTGTTGGCCGATTTTGGCGCCACCGTCGTTCACATAGATCCCCCGGAAGGCCCGCAGTGGGATAGTCCCGCAAATGCCATTCTTAACCGCAACAAAAGCTGTATCCGGATTGACCTGAAACAGCAGGACGACCTGTCAAAGGCGCTGGCACTGATTGCCGAGGCTGACATCGTTATTGAGAGTTTCCGGCCGGGTGTCATGAAAAAGCTTGGCGTCGATTTCCAGCAGCTACGGGAGGAACGTCCTGATCTGATCACGCTGTCTGTGCCGGGCTTTGCCAGCAACGATTCACTGCGCCGGGAATGGAAAGCCACCGAGGCGATTGTCGCAGCTTCCTGCGGTGCCTTTACCGACATGGGGTTCAACCGGGTTCTGATGGGTATCAACCCCAGCTTTTCGCCCCTACCTTTGGGATCATCCTATGCCATTTCCCTGGCAGCAAGTTCCATAGCACTCGCTTTGTTCGAGCGTGAAAAGACTGGTCGCGGAGACAGCATTGAGGTTCCTGTGGCAGCCGCACTTATGGAGGGACTGTCTTACAATTCCTACGTTGTTGAGGGGCTTCCCGAGCGTTATAAGACGATGCGGGAGCATGAAATCGAGCACCGCAAGGCCAATAACATTCCGATGGACCTGAGCTACGACGACCTTCAGGATTATCTCGATCCGTTCTTTCGTACCTACGAATGCGCTGATGGCCGCATGTTTTACTGCGTGTGTCCGTCCCACCGGAATCATGCCATGCGCTGTCTGAAACTGCTCGGGATATACGACGAGCTGGTGGCCGAGGGCCTGCCTGATGTCAAAGATCTCCACATGCCCATCTCTGAATGGGATGGTGAGACCTCCATCGGAGTCTATCCTCTGCCCAAGAAGTGGGCCGACATCATTTCCGCCAAGATGAAGAAAGCCTTCCTGACCCGCACCTCCGAGGAGTGGGGCCGACTGTTCGGTGAAGGACAAATCCCCGGTGCACCCCATCGCACCACTCAGGAATGGGTGAACAGTGAACACACAAATACCGCCGGCCTGATTGTGGAGGTGGAGGATCCGGAATTCGGTCGAATGAAGCAGCCCGGGCCGATTGCCTGGCTGGAGGATATCGGCGCCAGTATGCTGACTCCGCGTCCGCGAAGGTACGTTAGCCACGATGAGGCCCTTGCTGAGCTGAAAGCTGTAGCGGCGGCAGAAAATGTTACCCGTCCCACAGGCACAAACATTGGGCCGGTCAGCAACAAAGGTTGGCTGGAAGGGGTACGAATTCTGGACCTGACGAACGTCATTGCCGGCCCTCATTCAACGGCATTCCTCAGCCGCTTCGGTGCCGAAGTGATCAAGGTCGATCCCATTACGCCGCTTTATGATCCGCTTATCGGAACCCTTTTCACTTTCCAGACCGGTGTCAACAAACAAAGTGCGTTGATTGACATCATGAGCGAAGAAGGCCGGGAGGCTTTCAATCGTTTGGTCCGAACCGTGGATATCGTTGTGATCAATGCTCCAGAACGTCAGATCAAAACACTGGGCCTGGATCACGAGACCCTTCAAGGCGTCAATCCCGGCGTTCTGTTCTGCCGCCTGGACTGCCTGGGAGGACCGCTTAGTGGTCCCAAAACCGATTACATAGGATACGATGACATCGTCCAGGCCAACAGTGGCATCATGAGCCGGTTTGGCGGACCAGCAACGCCGGAGGAGCATGCACACCTTGGCACGCTCGACGTGAACTGCGGATTTGCAGCCGGCCTGGCCATGTCGGTGGCGCTGTATCGCAAGCACAAAACCGGAGCGGTATCCCGGGCACGGACTTCCCTGTCCGCTGTTACCAACTTCGCACAAGCCCCCTTTGCGTTCGACTACGAGGGGCGGGCACCGTTTAATGAACCCTCCGGACGCGAGGTGTTGGGCAACCATGAGCTGTCGCACTTCTACCCTACTCGTGAGGGCTGGATCTTCCTGGATTCGAGCCGGGACGAGTTGTTGAAACTGGAGCAGGTTGAAGGGCTCTGTGGAATTTCAAAGGCAGTGGACATTCCAGCATTTCTGACGACTGCGTTTGGCAAGGCACCGGCCAGCTACTGGGCAGATCAGCTTCAGGCTGCCGATATTGCGGCTGCGGTTCCCATGTCAATCGAGAGCCTGCGAGCACAATACAGCCGCGAGGCGGATGGTACGCCGGGCACAACTCTCGGCAGCTATGCATTCTCGATATTTCGGGATCATCCGAGTGGTCACTGCATTACACAAGTAGATCATTATTCGATCCGACCCTCCGAAGCAATGATCCGGGCCTTCCGGCCTGCCGAGCGGTTTGGCCATTCAACGCGGGAGGTATTAGCGACGGTCGGCTACAATGACAATGAAATAGACGGTATGGTTGAGCGACAGATCGCTGGCACTGGCTGGGGTAAGGAGTACCTTCCAAGCTGAGGCAAGAATTATTGCTCGGAAGATGATCTTATGGGCGACTTCGGAAACACCGGAGTCGACCTGGCGTGAGCAATAAAACGGGACAGATCTCGAGTTCCACCCCCGCTGCCATATTAAGAGAAAGGCAGATCAGTCACATACTGGTCTGCCTTTTTTGCGTTTGGGGACGCAGAAAATTCCCATGGCGTGCAACCCCAGGCCCGGCCTGTGCCGCACTTCGTCAACCGGGCGTGGGTAGAGTGAGGCGTCTTCTGCTATCTTGATCATGGAAGAAGAATTCAGGAAACCTGGCATGGCCCGATAACCTTGGCTGATACTTCGCGTTTACCCCAGATCGATGAAAAAGTAGCGTTCCTGTCAGATGCCGCTTCCTATCCGGTTGAGGCTGACCGTGTGGAAGTGCTTGAAACCCACATGTCCTGGGTCTTTCTCGTTGGCCAGCGGGTTTACAAGCTCAAAAAACCGTTGGCTCGCCGGCTGTTCGATTTCACGACCGTTGATAACCGCTATAAGAACTGCGTCGAGGAGGTTCGTCTCAACATCCGGCTGGGTGGCGATACCTATATCGGTGTGGAGCAGTTGAGCGTGGAGCCAGACGGTAGGCTGGTCTTGGGAAAGGGAGGGGTTCCCGTCGACTGGCTGGTGGTTATGCGTCGCCTGCCAGAGACTTCGATGCTGGAAGCACAGATTGAATCCGGCGCCCTGGAATACGGGCGCATCACGGCGGCTGCCGACCTGCTTGCCCGCTTTTATCTCAGTGCTGAAAGCATACAGCTGTCGGGGGAGCAGTACCTGCAGCGGTTGCGCGACGGTATAAGAGACAACTACGTCCAGTTGCTTGACTATTCCCTTCCCGGAAGCCGGGTCAAACCAGTCTGTGATCAGCAAATGATCCTGCTCGAAAAGAATGCAATGCGTCTTGCTGATCGCGCAACAGCCGGCCGGCTTGTAGAAGCCCACGGTGATTTGCGTCCGGAGCATGTCTGCCTGACAGAGCCTCCCGTGGTAATCGACTGTCTGGAGTTCAGTCGCGACCTGCGAATCCGGGATCCGGCGGATGAATTGTCGTTTCTGGCAATGGAGTGCGAAAAGCTTGGGGACGAGAAGGTGGGCAGGATCCTGTTCGAGGTCTACGGGGAGATTACCGAAGATAAACCGGAAGCCTCTCTGATCGCATTCTACAAAGCTTACAGAGCCTCAGAGCGGGCCAAACTCGCCATCTGGCACCTGGACGATGACTATCAGGAAAGACGCGGTCCCTGGCGACAAAAGGCACTGGACTACCTGACCATCGCATTTAACCATGGCAAAAGCTTTGTTGCCTGACGCGTTGGCGCCGAAGACGTCCGGATTCAGTTCTCCAGATCTGTTACATCGCTTCCCTTGTGCAAAGCAGTAATCGCATCCGCGATAGTGGCCGTGATATCAACCAGCGCCACCCTGGTCTCCAGCAATGATGACGGAAGTTCCGGAGGCACCGTATTGCTGAGAACCACCCTGGAAAGTGCCGGAGAAGCCAGTTTGTCGCCAGCATCCGGGGAAAAAACACCATGAGTGGCGATGGCCATTGCCTCTTCTGCGCCCTGTTCCCTGAAAGCCTCCGCGGCCCGTTGCATTGTGCCGCCTCCGGCGACCAGGTCATCCAGAATCAGCACCGTGCGGTTGCGTACATTGCCAACCACGGCAGAGCCTCTCACTTCGCCGCGGCTGCGATGTTTCTCCATGAAAGCGTTACCGACGGGTCGCTCCAGCCGGTTCTCCAGTGACTCGCGGAAGAGTTCCGCACGTTTGATACCGCCCACGTCCGGGGAAGCGACGGTGATTTCCCTATCCCGGAGCTGGGGCAGGAGGAAGTCAATGAACGCTTCCCTGGCACTCAGATGGACTGTGGGACAACGAAAGGCGTTCTCGAACGCGGCTCGGTTGTGAACGTCCACTGTCACCATCGCATCGATGTTTACAGCCTCGAAGAGCTGAGCGATGTATCGGGTGGTAACGGGATCATGGGTCTTGGTTCTCCGGTCCTTGCGGGAGTAACAAAGGTAGGGCACAACAGCGGTGATGCGGGCCGCGCCATTGTCCCGGAGGCCGGCCAGTAAAAACAGCAGGCGCACAAGCTTGTCGTTGATGCTCATGCCATCGCTGCCGTACAGGGACTGAACCACGAACACATCCCGGTTGCGAACCGTCTCCAGCGGGCGGATTTTGTGCTCCCCGCCTTCGAAATCCCGCTCCTCGTGTTCCCCCAGCGGTACGCCAAGGTGGGCCGCCACCTGTGAGGCGAAATCACGGCCGCTGTCCAGACAAAAGAGCGCTATTTGGTCATCGGGCTTCATGGCTGACCTCCAGCCAGATAATCTGTAAACCAGTCCGCGGCGGATTCCTGAACGATCTCGAGCTTGCCGGGCTCCTCGAACAGGTGGCTTGCTCCCGGCACGATTTTCAGCTCGTGATGGCAGTCCAGCTTCGCAGCCGCCTCACGGTTGATTTCAATGACGGTGGTGTCCAGCCCGCCGACGATCAAAAGGGTTGGTGCCCGAACCCGGGGCAGGGCGTTGCCGGCGAGGTCGGGGCGCCCGCCCCGGGATACCACCGCCCTGACGTGATCCGGGTTTTCCGCCGCCGCGACCAGCGCGGCCGCCGCACCAGTGCTGGCGCCGAACAGGCCCAGCGGCAGCGTGGCTGTCGTCGACTGCTCCGCGAGCCAGCCCACGGCCTCGCTCATACGCTTGCTGATCAGTGGAATGTCAAAGCGATATTCCCGGGTTCGGGCATCCACTTCATCCTCGTCGGCAGTGAGAAGATCAAACAGCAAAGTGCCCAGACCAGCGCTGTTGAGGAATTCTGCCACCGCCTGATTGCGTCGGCTGAGGCGGCTGCTGCCGCTGCCATGAGCGAAAGCGACAATTCCGGACGCGCCTTCGGGGATGTTGAGAATCCCTTTCAGGGATGCATCGGAAAGTTCCAGGACAACAGAACGGGAGTTGGAGACCATAGCCTTGCCTCACTCTTTCCAGAAATGGCCAAGCAGTTGCCGTACCTCGTCATCCGATACCTGGTGGAAATCGCGGTACCACTGTCCGATGGAACTGAAATGATCGGGTGTTTCCAGGCAAACAATGTCATCGGCGCTGCTGCGGAGCTTTTTGATGGTGTCGGCCGGAGCCACCGGAACGGCCACCACAACTTCACGGGGCCGGTGGACTTTTAGCGCCTCCAGGGCAGCGCCCATGGTGGCGCCCGTGGCAAGGCCGTCGTCCACAAGAATAACCGTGGCGTCGCTCATGTCCGGCCAGGGACGATCCCCCCGATAGGCCTGCTCACGTCTCTCCAGCTCCTGCTGTTCACGCTTGGCCACCTTCTCGATCGCCTCATCACTGACACCCCCATAGCCGAGCACCTGTCGGTTGAGAACGCGGGCGCCGCCACTTGCGATGGCGCCCATGGCGAGTTCCTCGTGGCCGGGCATGCCCAGTTTCCTGACAATCATCAGATCCAGCTCCGCGCCCAGGTGCTGGGCAATTTCAGCGGCCACGGGGATACCGCCACGGGGCAATGCCAGCACTACAATGTGTTCGCGATCACGATAGTCTTCAAGTGCACGGGCCAGTTCACGGCCCGCGGTTTCGCGGTCCTGTATGGGCAGTTTCATCGTGCAAGTCCATTGGTTGTGGCTGAATTCATAACATCCTAGCCCTAACTCTAGTAAAGGTTCGGCCAAAGGTGAAACCCGCACAGAAGCGGGTTGACCTGATACGTATTGCATTCCAGAATACTGTATGCATAAACAGTTATCGGTAAGGGTGGTCCCAATGCGTCAATCGTTCAGGCAGGGAGAAAGAGTGTGACAGGGCAAGATCCGGTGTCCTTTGTCACCGTAAGACGACGGTTTGATTTCCGTGGTATCGAGGTTGGCCGTTGGGTTACTCCACAGGAGCGGGACAGAGCAGCGGCTCGTTTCTATCAGGCTCTGTGTGACCTCATGACCATTCTGCAGGGGCCGGAGAACCTGGTCTCCCTGCGGGGAACGCTGGGGCTGCAGTATGGCATTGGCGGGCAGCCGGGCGTGGCGGCACACTACATTCCGGCGACCCGGCAACTGGCTCTGGCCAAGAACGCCGGTGCCGGCAGCCTTGCCCATGAATGGTTTCACGCGTTTGACCATTACATGGGAAACAGGGCATTCCGCAAACTACAGAAGCATGGTTTCGCCTCCAGTGGCTGGCTGAACAGTGCTGATCAGAAAAAGCACCCCCTGAATGAGCGACTGGGCACCTGCTTTCAGGCCATCCTGTTGAGCGAAGATGGTACCTCGCCCAGCCCTCTGTTTCTGGCTTCGCGAAAGGCCGATGAGCGGCTGAAGGTCCTCTATTACGCCCGGCCGGAAGAGCTCTGCGCCAGGGCCTTTGAAGCGTTTGTCGAAGACAGTGAGCCCCGGAACAGCTTCCTGGTGAGGGGGACGGTGTATTCGGATGAAGCCAGAGCCGGTCTTTACCCTGCGGAGATCCAGCGACAGCGAATTAATGACACTTTCCGGGCTTACTTCGAGGCACTGGGGGCCGCACTGTATAGGGAACAGTCCCGAGTGGCAGAGAGTGAGTCGAATTATCGCGTTGGTCGTAAAACAGGCGTAGGATAATCTTATTTCAGGATAACTCTGATCATGATGTATCTCGCCCACGAAATGACTCGCCTTGCGCTGACCCCGGCCCGCATGCTGGCCGGCAGCCAGAGTAAATTGCTCCGCCATCAGTTGAATCCCTGGTCAAGAGTTCCGGGTACCCGCAGTATTGCCTCGGCGCTCAACGTGTTTGAGGACCTTACCAGGCGTTATCCCAAGCCCGCCTTCAATCTGGAGACGACGGTTTGCGACGGCGAAACGGTTCTGGTCAATGAGACCATTGTCAAGCGTAAGCCGTTCTGCCAGCTCAAGCATTTCCAGCGCAACGTCGATCGCCCGGATGACCCTAAACTGCTGATTGTAGCGCCGTTGTCCGGCCATTATGCGTCGCTACTCAAGGGTACTGTTGAAACCATGTTGCCCGGCCATGATGTTTACATCACGGACTGGCGTGATGCCAGCATGGTGCCGATTGCCGAGGGCAACTTCGGTCTCGACGACTATATTGATTACGTGATTGATTTTATTAGCCATATCGGTCCGGACACACACGTTCTGGCGGTCTGCCAGCCGGTGGTTCCGGTGCTCGCGGCTACCGCCCTGATGGCCCAGGATAATCATCCGTCGGCTCCGCGTTCCCTGGCGCTGATGAGCGGCCCGATAGATGGACGGGTTGACCCGACAGAGCCCTGTGAACTGGCCAGTAAACACAAACTCTCCTGGTTCAAGCGCAACCTGATTCATACTGTTCCGGCGCCTTATCCGGGTGCCATGCGCAAGGTTTATCCCGGCTTTCTGCAGCTGACGGGGTTTATCAATATGAACTTCGACCGCCACCTTGATGCATATCGGGGACTGTTCAGGTCGCTTCGGGATGATGACTCGGAAGAAGTCACCCGTCACAGGGAGTTTTATGACGAGTACCTGGCGGTCATGGACCTGCCTGACGCCTACTACCTCGAGACCATTGAACGGGTCTTCAAGGAGTTCCATCTGGCACGGGGCTGTTTCAGGCACCGAGGCAGGCTGGTGGACCCAGGCGCTATCGAGAAAACCGCGTTGATGACGATAGAGGGCGAAAAAGACGATATCTCCAGCCCGGGCCAGACCCGTGCAGCGCACAAACTCTGCACCAACATTCCCGAAGACCGCAGGATGCACCACTTGCAGCCCGGAGTTGGCCACTATGGCACCTTCAACGGCCGCCGCTGGCGCGAGGAGATAGCCCCGAAACTGCAGAAATTCATTCGCAGCGCCTGAGCAGATCTTTGCTCGGGTTTCTTGTTGCGCTCGTGTCCCTCTGCTAACTTGAAGTCGGTGCTTTCAACAATCGAGTAGCGGTGAACCGAGGGAATGTGTCCATGTCTACCAAGCCTGCCAAGTCACCTTCCGGCGTTGATGAACAACCACAAACGGTTCCCAAAGCCCTGGTCAGTGCGGGGACGCACGGCGCCCACCTGCTCACACGCTCGGTTCTAAGGCGCCTGAAAGGCGGACGGCCCAATCCGGTCAGCCTCAAGAGCATGGCGAAACCCTTCGTCCGCTTCACCATGAAATTTGCCACTCAACCGGATGCGGTTATTACCTCCCAGATGCGCCTGGTGCAGAACACCGCCATCCTGAGTGGAGGTGCGGCAATGAGCCTGATCAGCCGGGAACCGATGCGAGTGGTGGCGCCTGAACGAGGCGATGGTCGCTTCAAGGACATTGCCTGGACCGATCGCACCTACTTCAACTTTATCCAACAGGCCTACCTGATGTCGGATCGGTGGATCAGGGACACCATAGAGGATGTCCGGGGGCTTGATGATCACGACCGCCACAAAGTCCGCTTTTTCACCAGCCAGGTCACCGCTGCACTGTCGCCCAGCAACTTTGTGGTGACCAACCCCGAAGTGCTGCGGGAAACCGTAGACAGCCGTGGGCGCAACCTCGTGCGTGGCCTCGCCAACTTTCTACGGGATCTTGACGAAGCCGAAGGCCAGCTGTCCTTCAGAATGACGGACCCGCAGGCCTTTGAGGTTGGCGAGAACCTGGCGGATACGCCGGGCGATGTCATCTACCAGAATGATCTGATGCAACTGATCCAGTACCGGCCAACAACGGAAACCGTGCATCGCCGGCCACTTCTCGTGGTGCCACCCTGGATCAACAAGTATTACATCCTGGACCTGGGCGCGAAAAAGTCGTTCATCCGCTACTGGGTCGAGAAGGGACATACGGTTTTTGTCATTTCCTGGGTTAACCCTGGAAAGGAACATGCCAACAAGGGCTTCGAGGACTACATGCTAGAGGGCCCGGTGGCGGCCCTGGACGCCATCGAGAAGGCCACTGGCGAGAGCGAGGTCAACGCCGTCGGTTACTGCATTGGCGGGACATTACTCGGTAGTGCGCTCGCCTGGCTGGCCGCCCGCGGTGATGACCGGGTGAAAAGCGCCACCTTCCTGAACAGCATGCTGGATTTCTCAGACGTTGGCGATATTGCGGTCTTCATCGACGAAGACATGATCAGCAAGATGGAAAAGGCCATGAAAAAGCAGGGCTATCTCGATGGCACCTCCATGGCAACAGCCTTCAACATGCTGCGCGCCAACAGCCTGATCTGGTCCTTTTTTATCAACAATTACCTGCTGGGCCGCGATACGCCGCCCTTCGACCTGTTGTACTGGAACTCCGACTCCACCCGGCTACCGGGGGCCATGCACAGCTTTTACCTGCGCAATATGTATCTTGAGAATCGCCTGTGCGAACCCGGCGGAATCACCCTCGCCGGAACGCCGATCGACCTGGGTCAGGTCAAAGTGCCCGCCTATTTCGCCTCGGCCATTGAAGATCACATTGCCCCCTGGGTGTCCTGCTACAAGGGATCACGCTACCTGGGCGGGCCGGTTCGCTTCGTATTGGGTGGTTCCGGCCACATTGCCGGTATCATCAACCCGCCCTACAAGCATAAATATGGGTATCGGATTAATGAAAACAGCGACCTGACGCCGGATGAATGGCTCGCCGGAGCCGAAGAATTCGAAGGCTCCTGGTGGCCGGACTGGGTCAGGTGGGCCGAACAGTTCGGTGGTGGTGAGGTACCTGCGAGAAAGCCGGGAGAGGGGGAATTGCCAGTCATAGAGCCTGCCCCTGGCTCATACGTGCGCAATGAGCCCGCGCCGCCGGCTCCTCCACAACGCAAACCCAGAGCCGCCAGACGGAAAACCTCCAAGCCTGCAGCGGCAAAAACAACCCAACGCCAGAGAAATCGCAAGCCAGTAAAAGCGGTCTGATCCCGAGCTCACTGTTTTTGCGACATTATTTGTCGCAGACTGTCGGTACGATACATGTTACAAAGTTCACGGCGGCTGAAAGAGGCCGCCGTTTCGTACTGATCCGGGGAAGGTGAAATGCCCACGTTTTTACATACGGCAGACTGGCAGATGGGGCGGGCGTTCAGCCGCTTCGAAACAGAAGACGGCGCAGCTCTGGTTGAGGCCCGGTTCGAGGCTATAGAAAAACTCGCACGACTGGCCAAGGAGCACCAATGCGACGCTGTGCTGGTGGCTGGGGATGTCTTTGACGCCCAGACCGTCGCCGACCGGACCATTCGCCGCGTATTCAACGCCACCAGAGAATTCACTGGCCCCTGGGTCATGCTGCCCGGAAACCACGATGCGGCGCTCGCGGAAAGCGTCTGGACCAGGGCCAGGCGGCTCGCTGCGGTACCAGACAACGTCCATCTCGCGCTGGAGCCCGGCGTAATCAACCTTGAGCACCAGGGCCTGGCAATCCTCTGCGCCCCTCTGACGCAGCGCAACACCTACAGCGACCTCACCGAAGCCTTCGACACCTGGGAAACGCCTGACGGCCTTGCCCGAATTGGCCTTGCCCACGGCAGCGTGCAGGGCTTGCTGCCGGACGAGATTGACTCCACCAACCCCATACTACCCAACCGTGCGCAAACAGCGCGGCTGGACTATCTCGCACTGGGGGACTGGCACGGTACCAGGCAGATTGACGAACGCACCTGGTACAGCGGCACACCGGAGCCGGAACGGTTCCGCAACAACGAGGCCGGCTACGCCCTGATCGTTAACGTGCCCGGGCCGAGAGAAACACCCGGTGTAACCCCGGTAGAAACCGCCCGCTACCAGTGGCACCAGTGGCGGGAAACCCTGACCGTTGAATCCGACCTGGACCGGCTGCTGGACAGGCTAAAGGCATTGCCGGAGCCCTCGGTGGTTGACCTTCGCCTGGAGGGTGCGGTCACCCTGGCTGGTGAAGAGAAGCTGATCAATGCGCTGTCCGTGGCTGAGGCCAGGTTCCGCAGCATCCAGTGCGATCGCAGCGGATTGCAGCTGGAACCCACCGACGATGACATCGCCGCCCTGAAAGCGGACGGCTACGTAGGAGAAGTGATCGAACATCTCAGGACCAGGCAGCAGGACGACGATGCCCAGGCCGCACGGGATGCACTGGCTATCCTGGCAGGGCTGCTGAAAGACCGGAAACAGGAGGCCAGCGAATGAAACTCCGCAGACTTCAGGTGGAGCAGCTTCGCCAGTTCCGGCAGCCATTTGTGATGGACGACCTGCAACCGGGCCTCAACTTGATCCACGGCCCCAACGAGTCCGGCAAGAGCACCCTGGTGCGGGCCATTCGCGCCGCCTTTTTCGAGCGCTACCGCACCAGCTCCGTCGATGACCTGCGGCCCTGGGGCGACTCTGCCGCAGCCCCGACCATCACCCTGGACTTTGAGGCCCAACAGAAGTCCTGGCACCTGGTAAAGAGCTTCCTTCAGCGCAAACGCTGCGATCTCAGGATTGATTCAACCAGCTACAGTGAAGACGAGGCTGAAGAAAAACTCGCGGAACTGCTTGGTTTCCAGTTCTCCGCCAAGGGTGTCAGCAAGCCTGAGCACTGGGGTGTGCCCGGTCTGCTCTGGGTTGAACAGGGCACCGGCCAGAACATCGAGCAGGCGGTGGAGCATGCCGGAGACCACCTGAAGTCCGCGCTCAATTCCCTGGTTGGCGAAGTGGCCAGCACTGGCGGCGACGAATTGATCGAACAGGTCAAAACCCGCTGGAGTGAATTGTTCACCCCCAAGGGAAAGCCCCGTGGCGATTACCAGAAACTGGAGCAGGAACGGGAAGAACACCAGCAGGAAATCGATGAACTCCAGGCCCGCATCCAGAAATACCAGGAGCAGGTAGACCGCCTTGGCAAACTGACCCGGGAATACGAGCGCACCCAGCAGGAACGCCCCTGGGAAGAGGCCGAGCGGCAGCTTGAACAGGCCAAGGAACGGTACCGACAGGTCGAAAAACTGGAGCAGCAGCAGGCCCAGGAAAAAGAGATCCTCAATCACCTGCAGAGCAGGCAGCAACTGTTACGGCAGAACCAGGAACAACTGGAAAGCCTGAACAGAAAACTGGATGTGCGTAAAGCAGAGCTGGAAAGAGCCCAACGGGAACTGGATCAGGCCGAGGCCCGCAGCCCGTCAATTGCCAGCAGCGTTCAGCAAGCAAAATCCGCTTATGAAGCAGCCGCAAAACAGGTCGAACAGGCCCGCCTGCAGGAAACCCGCTCCCGACTGGAGCAGGACATCCAGCGGTTGGACCAGCAGAACCGGACGCTGACCCAGAACCTGGAGAAAGCCCGGCAGTACGAGCAGGAACTGGAAAAAGCGAGAGAACAGGCGCGGCAGAACCAGATTGATGCCCGGGCCGTGAAAGCCCTGAAAGACACAGAGCACCAACTGAAAGAAGAGAACATCCGCTCGCAAACCATTGCCACCCGCCTGACCTGGGAGCTTGAGCCGGATGCCAGGCTGGTACTGAATGACGAGCCTCTGGAAGGGCGGGGCGATCGGCAGCTGCTGGAGGATTCCAGCCTGGAGATACCGGGTGTCGGCACACTAGGAATTACCCCCGGCGGCGAAGACCTGGCGAGTACCCGCCGCAGGCTTTCCACCCTTGAGCAGGGCCTGACCGAACAGATGAAAACCCTGGGGGTGGACTCCGTCCAGCAGGCGGAGCATCGCTTGGTGGCGTATGAGGCTGCAGAAAGGACGCTGCAACACACCCGGGAACTGCTGAAATCCGTTGCGCCGGTGGGCAATGATCAGCTGCTGGCGGACCAGAAAGAAACTCTCTCCCAGCTGCAGAAAGCAAAGACCGAATTGCACAACAGCCCGGCGCCGGAGCCAGCCCAGTCCCGGGTAACCGACGTTGCTTCAGCGGAAGCCGGGCGCGCCCAGGCCGAGACCCGTCTGGCCGAAGCCGAGGCCCAGGAGCGGAAGCACCAGACCGAGCTTCTGACTCGCCGCCAGACCAGAGACAATGCCAAAGCCGAGTGGCAACAGCTACTGGACGAAGTGCAAAACCCGGAGCGCCAGAAACAATTCCAGACACTCTCAAAAGAGCTGGCTGACATCGAAGAGAAACAGGGCCGCCTGGAAGCCACACTGCAAGCCCGTGAACAGGAAATAGCACAGGCTCGCCCGGAGATCCTGAAACAGGACATCGAACGTTACCAGCGTAGCATCAACAACCTGCGCCAGACCCAGGAAGAGCGGCAACGGGAGCTCAGGGATATACAGGTCAGGCTGGAAGCCTGGGGCGCCGAAGGCCTGGAAGAACAGCGCAACGACAAAGTGGCCGAGCTTGAACAGTGCAACCGACGCTACCAGGAACTGCGCCGCCGCGCTCAGGCGCTGGACTTGCTGCTCACCCTGCTGACCGAAAAACGGCAGGCACTGACCCGCCGACTGCAGGCCCCCTTGCAAAAGCACCTGGACCACTACCTCTCCCTGCTGTTCCCCCAGGCCACCCTGGAAGTGGATGAACACCTCAGGCCCGGCACATTCACACGGGGAACCGAACTTGGGCAGATCAACGAACTAAGCTTCGGTGCCCGCGAACAGATGGGGCTGATCAGCCGCCTGGCCTACGCAGACCTGCTGCGCGAAGCTGGAAGGCCCACCCTGGTGATACTGGACGACACGCTGGTACACAGCGACACAGACCGCCTGGACGACATGAAGCGCATCCTGTTCGACGCAGCCAACCGCCACCAGATACTGCTGTTTACCTGCCATCCGGAAAAATGGAGTGACCTGGGAGTGGTGCCTAGGGATATTCTGGCGATGAAAGAGCAGGGTTTGCGATTGACCTCGTCGGAATCTTTAACTGGAAGCTCGCAATGAAACATTACTGCCCATCTTGCGCTGTTAATGAATCGTCAGACCAAGGTAAGCACTGGCTTGAGAGTCGTTACCAGCCGGATGGCTACAATATCGGTATGAATTGTGGAACGGCGGCAGGGCAGACGGGATAGGGGTTTTGGCACTACAAAGTCAGACCCGGCCAGCAAAATCCCTATGAACAATTGTCAAGAGGATTGTCGTGTTAGTGAATAATGCGATGGCGGAGTAATGTCTCGGTTCACTGGTCTTTCGATCGCAGTCGGGATAGCTTCTCACGTGATTTGGTCTTTAATCGTTGCAGTCTTTGCTTTGTACCAACAAGCCCTGAACCAAGTCCGTTCACCGTGGATTTACCAAAGCGGGAAACCTGCTCCACGCTGGCCCTGGCTGTCTCTGACAGGTTTGCGGTGATCGAATTGATCTCTTCAAATATGGCTTCCACCCTCTCGATGGCCACTTTCTCGCGCTTATCCAGGTTGCCGTCTGCTTCTGCTATGCCGCGCAGGAAGGTGATGATCTCTTTCGACATAGAGCGATAGTTGCAGTCCGGGTTGGTCTTTTTAAAGCGGGCCAGTTGTTCGGTGATTTCTTCTACCGAGTATTGGTCTGAATGTTCCTCTATCAGTCTCAGGCCCTGTTGAACGAAGAGTGGGTCATACCCCCATTCTTCGACAAAATAGCGTGTGATGAAGTCACGCTCTTCCTGGACGAACTCTCCGTCAATCCTGGCAAGCTTTATTCCGAGAGTCGCAATCATGTCGAAGAGGCCGGTAGCCAGAACATCCATCGGGGTATTGATAAAGTCGGGGATCTGTTTAACCCGATCAGAGGAGCCTCTTACAAATCGCTTGCCGATGATCAGGCTCAGGCCCGCGCCGGCTACGCCAGCACCTATCGCCCAGCCCACCGGGGTGACTGCTGTTCCAATGCCCAGTGCTCCAAGGAATCCTGAAGGGGCGAAAAACGTAGATGCGACCAGGGACGATTTTGCAAACAGGAAACCGGTGGTCGCTCCGTTGGCTGCATCAACGCTATCCAGGAGGTATTTTTTCAGGCGCAGGGAGGAATAGGCCTGATCACCAATGTCGAGTTTCAGCTTGAACCGCAAGGGGTCACGAACAACGGTCTGGACATCCTGCATGCCGTCGCTGGATTCGAATTGAGCCATGCTTCCTGTTCCTTAACACAAAAAGGCAGATCCGGGGATTATGATCTGCCTTTTTGCGTTCGGATGTCTACTGGTTCTTGCAGGTCTTGATGCCAATCAGCGAGTAAGCCGGGCAGTTACCCATCAGCGCTGTTGCCAGCGGGATGATGCCAATCCAGCCCCAGGCTGTTTGCGGCCCCACGAATACCAGTGCCAGTAGTACAACACCAACAATGGCTCGTATAGTGCGGTCGGCTGTTCCCATGTTTCTGGTCATCTCTCATTCTCCCTTGGTGATGTCAGGTAATGACCCGATGGTAGAGCAGCGTTACCAGTGACTTCAGTGATAAAGTCACATTCAACCCCTATTTGCCGCCAGACAGGATCCGTTTCATGGCCCGTCATAGCATTCTCGATATTCTGAACGATACCCTTCGCAAGGAAACCCTGGAAAAAGTCCGGGTGATGCAGTTTCCGGCCGGGCAGGTTCTGTTCAGCGCGGGGCAGAACTGCCAGGGGCTTCCGCTGGTGCTGGGTGGCAGAATAAAAGTGCAGATGACTGGCGTGTCCGGCCACAGCATTGTTCTGTACCGGATGGAGGCGGACGACATCTGTACGCTGTCTATCGGTTGCCTGATGACCGGGCGCGCTTACCGTGCTGAGGCGGTGGTGGAGGAAGGCGCCGAGGCTGTGATGATTCCCCGAGGGGTGTTTGATCGCCTGATGGACCAGTCTGCGGGTTTCCGGCTGGGGATCATGGAGTCCTATGGCCGCCGGCTGGATGACCTGATGTTACTGGTGGAAGAGGTTGCCTTCCGTCGCATGGATCAGCGGCTGGAAGAGTGGCTGCTGGGGCGTGCGGCAAGGGGGGCGGTGGTCATTACCCATCAGGAACTGGCGGTCGAGCTCGGTACTGCCAGGGAGGTGGTCAGCCGCCTGCTGAAAGAGCTGGAAAGGCGCAATATGGTGCGCCTGTCCCGTGGCAGAATTGAGGTGACAGGCCTGCTGGACCGCCAGCATCGCGCCAGGTAGACCACTCTCACCCGGAAACCATATCTCCGCAATCAATGCAAACCCTCTCCCACCCGTTTTTCTGAAAGATTCATACTTTGGTCTCGAAAATTCCCTCCCGTTTATTTCTGGCGGGCAAAAAATTGCCCAGTTATCAGTAGTTTCCACGACTACATTACCGTTGCCTGTCGAAAAATTGACAAATTTTTAACTGGCACGATGACACCCTTCACATCGATACTCGCCGGCGTTTTATACAATTTCACAAATTCGACGGGATATTGGTGTTTAAAGCCTATGAAACGCGTCATTAAAATGTCAAAGGCATGGATAGCCGCGTTTGCAATGGGAGTCGTGCTTACAGGCTGTGGAGGGGGATCATCCGATAGTTCTGCTCAGGGCGGCCAGTATGGCGAGCATTCTGCGTCGCTTAGCTGGAATGCGCCAGCAACCCGCGCGAATGGCGAGGGCATAAAGATGGGCGAGCTGTCCGGTTATGTCATCAGCTACGGCCAGAACCCTGAGGAGCTTACTGAAGCTGTCCGGATTGATGACGCCAATATTATGGAGTACACCATTGGCAATCTGGATTACGGTACCTGGTATTTCACTATTCAGGTGGAAGATGTTGATGGCCTGGTAAGTGCGCCTTCAGAACAGGTGAGTAAAACAATCTGATGGATCATGGTGTCTATCGGCCTTGCTGTTACCCCAGATGGAGCGTTACCGGTAATTTCAGGGTAAAGGCCGAACCTTCCCCCAAACGGGAATGAACGTGGATCTCACCGCGGTGCTTCTCAACCACAACGTTGACAAATGAGAGCCCGAGACCCGTGCCATGGTTGCCCGAAAGCTCGCTGCTTTTCTGGCGCCGGTAGCGGTCAAACAGATGGGGGAGTTCTTCTGGCGCAATGCCTTCACCTTCATCACTTACGGTCAGACATGCCTGATGGCCGGCCTGGAATACCTGAATATGAATGGTGGACTCCGGTGGGCTGTACTGCACCGCGTTGGTCAGCAGGTTGATGACCGCCCGTTCCAGCAACTCCGCGTTACCTCTTAACCACAGATCCTCGGTTCCCTGCAGCACCAGGTGGATGCCTTTCTCTGCAGCCTGCTCGCTGACGCTGTCTCTGGCATTTTCCACAATGGCCAGGAACTCGCATTCGTAGAAGCGTGTTTCCGTCAACTGCTCGGCCCTGGCCAGTTGCACGAACTCTTCCGCCAGGTGATAGCTGCGCCTGGCCAGCTTGCCCAGTTGCTCAAGCTGCTCCGGCTCCACCTGGCCGCCGTTTCTTTTCAGTTGTTCAATCAATGCCAGCTGTGACACCAGAGGCGAGCGCACGTCATGGGAGATAAAGTCGATGGCTTCCCGGTGCTGGCGCTGTTGTTCGCGCAATTCGGAAATGTCGGAGATGTTGGCAATGATGCCACTCTGGTCGCTGTCCGGCAGGGAAAACGGTGCAAAGTGGATGAGGAAGTCCTTGTTGTGAATGCGCAGGTCCACGGTGCGGCTCTGGGTCAGGGTCAGGGTCTCTGACACGGTTTCATGCCAGGGAGGGGTCTCTCGCGGGTCGTGACCTTCCAGAAGTCGGGCCAGGGGCATGCCATTGAGGCTGGGCATGGGTTCGCGGAACCATTCCTCGATATGGCCGTTGGCAAAGCGGATGACCCCCAGTTCGTCAGTAACAATAATGCCATCGGGCATGCGCTCAAAGCTTCGGCGTATGAATTTCTGCATCTGGCTCATACGCTCGGTGGCCAGCCGCACGCGTTCAATGCGGGCTGAAATGTTCTCCCTCGGACGGGGCTCGTCGGTCGGTCTGTTGATGGCGGCAAGAGGCAGGCGGCGCAGATATCGCTGGGTTGCAACACGGCTCAGGTCGTTGGGCAGTTCAAGACCCAGTTTGTAGGTAAGTCCGCCGCGGGTCAGGCTGATCCAGCTCTGGCCGCCGATGTGAACCCATTCACCAGGCTTCTCCAGCGGTGGAATATCGGACTCCGTCAGCCCGGAGGCGCTGATAATTTCATCACCCTCGGCCAGCAGCCAGCCCTCGGGCTGGAACAGGGCCTGGAAGTGACTGAGCAGTTGCGGCGGATGCCTGCGTGAGGGCTCCTGCAGGGTCATAGTGGGCCCTCGCGCCAGCTCGTCCAGTTGCCGGTTAAGGAAGCGATTGGTCATGGCCAGCCGCAGGGCGCTGGACACCGGTAAGGCCAGCAGCGGGATGATGACGGCATGGGATACCGGCAGCCACAGCCGCGCGTACAACAGCAGCAACCCGTGTGCCAGTGCCAGGACCCCCACGCAGCCCAGGCACAGGATAATGCTCCTGGTCGGCCTCATGCGGGGCAGGGCAATGGCCAGAAAAATAATCACAGCAATGGCCAGGCCAATGGCCGTGGTGGTTGAGATCTTCGAGATCAGCTCGCCCTGCACCAGTGCGGAGTAGTTGTTGGCGTGGAATTCCACGCCGGACATGGGTTGATGAAGCCCGGAAAAAGGCGTGGGCAGGATGTCACCGAATCCGGGCGCCGTGGCGCCGATAAAGACTGTCTTGTCCCGGAAGATTTCCGGTGCCGGGGGGCGTTCCAGTACCCCGGTGTAGGACCAGGTTGGCAGCGTGCCGGCACCACCGGCCAGTGGGATGGCCCTGTAGTGGTGCCTTGCATTGGTATAGGGTGGCACCTCGCCCTGGTCTATCGATGGCAGCGTCTTGCCGGAGGCCGCCAGGGCCAGGCTGGGCCATAGCTGGTCTCCAAGCCCGTTCAGCAGGTAAACCCCCCGCGCCAATCCGTCTTGGTCCAGCTCTACATGGGCGTGGCCCAGTGCCGATGCAGCGGCTGCCAGTTCCGGAACCGGCAGCTGTTCGCTGATCAGGTAATTGCGGGATGGTGGCGACAGATGGAGCGGTAGGATGACGTTGCCGTGCTCGCGCATCGCCATTGCCAGTTCGGGATCGTCCGGCGATGGTTCCGGGAAAAGAATATCGAAGACGATGGTTTTTGCGCCTGCGTCGTGCAGCTTTTCAATCAGTCGGGCGTGTGTGGCGCGCGGCCAGGGCCAGCGGCCGAGCCGGTCCACGCTGAGTTCGTCGATGGCGACGAGTACAACGTCGTCAGAGGCTTCTGCCGGGCTGGCAGTAATCAGGGTGTCGTAAAGCCAGAAGTCCACCCTCTCGGGAACGGCAGTAGCCTGCAGTAGAAGCAGTATGGTCAATAGTGGCAGGCCCAGTGTCCACGGGGTTGTTTTAATTGGAAGCCAGTTCCGCGTCATGAGGCCTGCTGTTTGATATCGGGGTGCAATAGGGTGTCCACTGGACTACTCCAGGAACAATTCCCTCCCTGGTCCCCAACGGCTTTCAAGAGGGCCATCAGAAAGGGCTTTCAGGCGCACAAAATACCGCCTTCCGGGAATCAGGCGCAAGGCCGCCGTGGTATCCGATAGAGTCGCCTCTTTGATAATGTTGTTGAAGCGGGGCTCTTCGGAGAGCTGGAGGCGGTATTCGGCAGCGGTGTCCACCTTCTGCCAGAACACCCGCACCTGGCTGTCCACATAGTTCACGCTGATGATGCGCGCCGGCGGAAGTGTGCCGTTAACGATGAACGGGCGTGTCTCACTGGTGGCCACGGAATTGCCTCCGGCTTCGGTCACCACGCGCCAGTAATATTGCCCCGGCGACAGCGGTCGTGATGGCAGTGCACTCTGATCCGGCGCCCATTCACTGGTGGCAACCAGGTTGCCGAAGTCCTGGTCTTCCGCAATTTCTACCCGGCCCACTTCGTTCTCGCCCCGGAACTGCCAGCGGAACTCCGGCATGTCATCGTTAACGGCGGCACCGGCCTCCGGTTGCTCCAGGGTGGCTGTTCGGGCCTGGAGGTCAACCTCCACGTCAATGATGCCTGGCATACCAGCAATGCCACGGCTATCCAGCGCGGCCAGGTGAATGTCGTAGCGGCCGTTGTCCAGCAGATCCACGTTGAAACTGTCCCCATTCACCCGGCTGCTGTCCATCCAGCGGCCGGTTTCCGCATCGAATATATCCACGCGGTGGGTACTGGCGCCATTGGATTGCCAGCTCAGTTCGGCCGGAAGCTGTTTCAGCTGGGGCGGAAATGGATTGATGGTTGGTGCCGGAGGCAGCTGGCGAATGTTCATGCCGCCAACGCCAACCGTGGAAACGGTGGCGCTGTAGCCGGCCGGGATGCGGCGGGTTTTCCCGGGAGGACCAAAAGACACCGCCCCTTCGGTAACACGGACATCGGTTCTGCCGGGTGCGGTTCGCAGGGTAAACATGGTGCCCCTGACAGCTGCCACGGCAGACGGTGTTTCGATCTCGAATCGTGAACCACCTTCAATGATCGGTTTTACCTGGGTTTCGATCTCTCCGCGATTCAGGCGCAGCCTGGTGTCCACCATGCCGGACTTGCCGTACTGGGTCAGGCGGTTGAAGGCCAGGCGTGAATTCGGGGCAATTCTGACGATCGAGCCGTCCGCCAGCTCGACAGTGGCGGTACCCGAGTGGGAGAGTATCTCGTCCCCGACACGGACCAGCATGTCGTCGGTCAGCGGGCGCTTGCGACCGTCGTTGCCGGAGATCAACTGCACCTGGCCTACAACCGAGCGGGCCCGGGCCGGATCCGGCTGACGCTGGAGCCAGGCAAGCGGGATACGCAGGCTGTCGCCACTGCCTATCGTGGCCGGATTGTCGATGCCGTTATGCTGGAGCAGGCGGCTTGCCGATATGTTTCTTGCAAGCAGCGTGCTGGCCAGTTCATCAAAACTTTCGCCCGGCCGGACGGTATACACCCATTCGGGAACCGGAGTTGACTCGGTCAGGCCAGAGCCCGCCTGGGAACCACGGGTAATGGATAGCTCGGCCTGTGCAGGCAGCGCGATCCAACAGCTGGCCAGCAGCGCAACAAGGTGAACCAGAGTCCGGGTAGAACGTTGAATCATTTCAGGCATGTTCCGTCGCGGCTGCGTGTGCATCCGGGCCGGAAGCCTTCATGGCTTCCAGGCGGTAACCCCGCTGGTAGATGGTCTTTATCCTGAAGCCATTCTCGGGGTTGAGGCCGAGTCTGCGGCGCAGCCGGCTCATATGAGTGTCCACGGTACGGGTGTTGATATCACGGGCCAGACCCCAGACACGCTCCAGAAGCATTTCCCGGGTCAGCAACCGGCCCTGGTTCTGGAACAGAAACAGGGTCAGGTCGAAGTCCTTGTCGGTGAGGGTCAGTACCTCTCCGTGAAGCGCTATGGTCCGTAGCTGGGTGTTGATTTCAAACGGGCCGTAGACCAGCACTTCCTTCTCGCTGTCAGGGTTGGTGCGGCGGGCAAGAGCGTTGATCCGCGCCACCAGTTCCGCTTCCCGGGCGGGTTTGGAGAGGTAATCATCAGCACCGGCGTCCAGCGCCCTTACGATATCGGTTTCACTGTCGCGCTGGGTCAGGAAGACAACGGGAATCTGCCAGTTAAGCTGGGCCCGTACGTGTTCCAGTACTTCTATGCCGGTCATATCGGGAATCTGCCAGTCCATCACCAGCAGATCATAGCTGCGGTGGAGTACGGCGCTCAGAAACGATTGGCCGGAGGGGAAACTGTCACAGTAATGCCCGCGCTCAGACAGAATCGACTGGATGTGCTGTGCCTGTTCGTGTTCGTCCTCAAGCAAAGCGATACGCATCAAACGTCTCCCGACATTAAAAGAAGTACTGTGAACCCCAGGCCCGGTGTGCGCTGGAGAAAAACTATTGAACATCACTTCACATTATTACAAATTCGCAATTTCGCTTCAGTGTCGTTATGTAGTATTGCGTAAACGGAGCGCAGGTGTTCCGTTGTCGTCGTCTACTGTTTGTCGGCAGCCAGGGAAATTACTGCAGCCCCAGAACCAGCCGTTTTTTCCTTTTCGGCGCACCAGTGGGGAAAAACAGTGGGGGCAGGGCACCGGTTTGTTGCTGGTGCCATCTTCAGGGGACTGATCCTCAATGGGCCGTGTGCCCTTGCAGTCCGGAAAACGGGTGCAGGCATGGAAGGCCCCGAACTTACCATCACGCCGTCGCATGGGGGCCCGGCACTTGGGGCAGTGGGGCAGGCCTTCTGCTGGCGCGGAGCTGTCGGCCTCCGGGGCCGGGCTGTTGATAAAGCCCCGGATCTGTTCCCTGAGGTCTTCCATAAATTGCTTGGGGTTGCCCTCGCCCCGGCGGATGCTCTCCAGGGTGGCTTCCCAGATTGCCGTCATGTCCGGCTTGCTGATGGATTCCGGCAGTGATTCGATCAGTGCCTTGCCCTTGGGCGTGGAGCGGATGTGGCGCTTGTCCCGGTACAGGTAGTCGCGCCGGAACAGGGTGTCGATGATGGCCGCGCGGGTGGCCTCGGTACCCAGGCCATCGGTTTCCCGCAGGGTTTTGCGTAGCTCCGGGTCGCTGACAAAGCGGGCAATATTGGTCATCGCCGACAGCAGCGTGGCATCGGTGAAATGCTGTGGCGGCTGGGTTTTCCGCTCGGCGATCTCCACCGAATCACACAATACCGGGTCGCCTTTTTCCAGGCGTGGCAGAGGCGGTTTGGCGGCCTCCTGGCGGGCCTCCCGCTGGCGTATTTCCAGGTCTTTCCAGCCCGGCTGCAGAATCGCGGTTTCAGTGGCCCTGAAGGCATGATCGCCAATCCTGATCGCCAGTTTGCCTTCCCGGTGGATAGCGTCAGCGCTGAACTGCATCAGGTAGAAACGGCTGATCAGCTCGTAGATGTTCTGTTCCGCTTCGCTCAGTCGCCCGGAAGGCGCTTGCCTGGCCGTGGGGATGATGGCGTGGTGGGCATCCACCTTTTTGTCGTTCCATGCCTCGGTGCGCCGGTTCAGGTCTGCTGCATCACAGGCGGATGCCAGCTTGCCTGCCACTTTGCCAATGGCCTGCAGCACTTTCTGGCGCTGGTCAAAATGCCCCTCTGGCAGGTAGCGGCAATCCGAGCGGGGATAGGTGATCAGCTGATGGCGTTCGTACAGACTCTGGGCAGTATCCAGTACGTCTTTCGCGCCCATGCGGAACAGCCGGCCCGCTTCGATCTGCAGGGCAGAGAGGGAAAGCGGAAGTGGCGGTGTTTCGTTGCGGTCGCGGAAGCGGGATTCCGTCACCTTCCCCGGCCGGCCTTCCACGGCGTCAGCAATCTGTCTGGCCACCTCGCCATCCAGCAGACGCTCCTCTTCATCCAGATATTGCCGGTAATCCTCCGAGGGCTGCCACTTTGCTACGAACCCCTGCTGGTCGGCGTCTTCTTCCACGGCATGGCAGTTTGCCTGAATCCGGAAGAAGGGTTTGGGCTGGAAATTTTCGATGGTGTTGTCACGCGTCACCACCAGCCCCAGCACTGGCGTTTGTACCCGTCCCACTGAGTACACGCCCTGTTCACCCTGCTGTTGATATGAAAGCGTGTAGAAGCGGGTGAGGTTGATGCCATACAGCCAGTCCGCCCGCTGGCGGGCCAGTGCGGATTGGGACAGGCGACGGAATTCCCGGTTGTCTTTCGGTGCGTCGATGGCTTTTGCCACGGCGGCGGGGGTCAGGTCGTTGATCAGGATCCTTTGCACCGGGCAGGTGGCGCCGGCGTAGCGAATCACCTCATCCACCAGTAGCTGTCCTTCCCGGTCCGGGTCGCCGGCGTGAATAATGATGTCTGCCTTGCGGATCAGCGACTCCAGCACCTTCAGCTGTTGGCGCACGCTGTCTTTGGGCATAACCTCCCATTTGTCAGGAAACAGGGGCAGGTCTTCCTGGCGCCACTTCTTCCAGCGTGGGTCGTACTGGGCGGGTTCTGCCGGTTCCAGCAGGTGGCCGATGCACCAGCTGACGGTGCAGGCACTGCTTCCTTCGCCACAACGGATCCAGCCGTTGCCCTTTTGATGGGGAGCGGGAAGAGCGGCGGCGATAGCCCGGCCCAGGCTTGGTTTTTCGGCAATATAAAGGCGCATAAGTCGGAAGCAATTTTCGGGTGGGGACGGAAGATGGCGCTTTGCCCCGATCCTGTCAAGGTAACACAGCGCTACGTGTAGTAGACTGTTCCGTAACACATTCAATCAGGAGCAGGCCTGTTTATGTCTTTACAACAAGCCATTGAGCAAAAGCTCGCAAACGCGTTCGACAGCCACCACCTCATGGTTGAAAACGAGAGCCACAAACATAGCGTGCCACCGAATTCGGAAACCCACTTTAAGGTGACTCTGGTGGCCCCGGAGTTCGAGGGGCAGGGTAAAGTGAAGCGGCACCAGTCCATCTACCGTGTGCTGGCTGAAGAAATGGCCGGCGGGGTTCATGCCCTGGCGCTTCATGTGTACTCGCCACAGGAGTGGGAGGCGTCTGGCCAGGCAGCGCCTGAGTCCCCCAATTGCATGGGTGGGTCGAAAAAAGATCCGGCGTTTGCTTCAGGAGGTAAACAATGAGTCAGTTTTTCCAGATTCACCCGGTAACGCCGCAGAAGCGCCTTATCAACCAGGCTGTCGATATTCTGCGGCGGGGTGGAGTGATTGTGTACCCCACGGATTCCGCCTACGCCATCGGTTGTCACCTGGGTGACAAGCAGGCGGCGGATCGCATCAAGCGTATCCGCAAGCTCGACGATAAACACAACTTTACCCTGGTGTGCCGGGATCTTTCGGATATCGGCGTGTTTGCGAAAGTCGATAATACCCACTTCCGCTTGCTCAAGACGTTTACCCCGGGGCCTTACACCTTCATTCTGGACGCCACCAGTGAGGTGCCGCGGCGCCTGTTACACCCCAAGCGCAAAACCATTGGCATGCGGGTGCCAGACAACGCCATCGTCCAGGCGCTGCTGGAGGCGCTTGGTGAGCCCATCATGAGTAGCACACTGATACTGCCGGGCGAAGAGGACCCGATGACCGATCCGGAAGAGATTCGGGAGAGGCTGGAGCACGAACTGGATCTGATCATCGACGGCGGTTTCTGCGGCCTTGAAGCAACCACCGTGGTGAACATGACCGGCCCGGCACCGGAAGTGACCCGCGTTGGCAAGGGTGACCCCGAGCCTTTCCGGGTTTAACCGGCTCAGGCCCGGGTGTTCAGGCTCAGGGCGAAGTTCTTGCGGTCTGTATACCCGGCTGAGTGGTCCGTGTTGATGGTCTGGCGCATGCTGTCATACCGGTGTGCCAGGTCCTGCAGGCCGTTGAACTGCTGATTGTCGCTGACCAGCGTATCCAGCAGCGGGTTGGCCACACCATAGGCCTTGTTCAGCTTGAGGGCGTTGTCCACAAAGTGCAGGGTTGGCTCGCTGGCGCTGAGGCGGCTGAATGCCTCGCGGAACGGCTTGCTGTTATTCAGGTCCTGTTCAATGCGGCTGCGGGTCTGCTCCGGCATTCCCCCACCCAGACTGATCTTTCCCCCTTCATCTTTTGACACTTCCACGCTGGTAGCCGGGTTCAGTCTGTACTCGGCAAGTTTGTGCCGTAGCGTTTCCCGCATGTAGGCAAGGTCCTGCCCAACGGTTTGCCTGTATTCGGCCATCGAAAGCCTGGCCGACTTTGGTCGACCTGTCTCGACATTTGCCCGTTCCGACAGCGTGAAACGGTCATCGGTTGCTGACGCCGGCGTTTCAGGCGCGGCAGGCTTTGCGGCGGCATTATCCTGGGCTGACGGCGCGCGCTTTTCCATGGCCTGCTGGAATTGGGTGCTGGCTTTGATCAGCGATGTAAGCAGCGACATGGCTCTTTACCCTCCCATGGTCACTGAAAAAAATTTGACGATTGTCTGTGCATAAGCACAAAACGGGCCATTGCCCGTCAGCTGATCTGGATCATGAAATTTTTTTCCCGGTTGCATTAGTGTGACCGCCGATCCCTGCACTTTCCGTAGCTGAGCTGTTATGAGAAAAAACCAGTCTATCCGTTTCGTTCTATTGTTTGCCCTTGCCGGGGCATTTTCCCTCATCCTTGTTCTCACCCTGCTGTATGGCAACTACTCGCAGCGCCAACATCTGGAGGAGTACACCGGTCGGTACGTTGAGGGTCTGTCCAAGTCCTACTTCGACGCCCTCAATACCATGATGGTTACTGGCACCATCAACAATCGGCAGATGCTCAGGGAAAAGGCCACTGCGCCGGAGGATGTTCTGGATGTGCGGGTTATCCGCAGCGAACAACTCAAGGAAATGTTCGGTGCAGGCGATAGCGACGAACAGGCCCGCAGCGAGACAGAGACCAGAGCGCTCCGGGGTGAGCGGATTGAACAGATGTCTGACGGAGAGAGCGGGCGAGTCTACACGCTGATCGAACCGGTTCGCGCCATGGAGGATTACCAGGGGGTGAACTGCCTGGGGTGTCACCAGGCCAGGGAAGGAGATGTTCTGGGCGCCATCCGCGTTGATTATTCCCTTGCTGAGGGCGATGCCCGCCTGCAGGAGCAGCTTCTTACCAGCGGTGGGATCCAGTTCGTCATTTTTACTCTAGCCTTTTTCATGACGGCCGGGGTACTGGGGAAACTGGTGATTGCGCGCTTGCGAAGGCTCCACGACAGCATGGAAACGATTGCTGCCAATTCTGACCTGACCATCGAGCTGGATGTATCCCGCGATGACGAAATCGGTTCTGTCGCCCGGGCTTTTAACCGCATGATGGCAAAGATTCGGGGGAGCATGAACACGGTAATGGACAATGCCGGGCAGGTTGAACAGGCCGCGCGCAGCATTGCCGGGAAGGCGGAAACCACCGAACGTGAGGTGCTGGCGCAGCGGGACAATACCGACCAGGTGGCCAGTGCCACCATGGAAATGGCCGCTTCTGCTGTTCAGGTCCGGGAAAATGCGATCCATACCACCGGCAAATCCGCCGACACGGCGGAGTCCGCCAATAAGGGTGAAACTCTTGCCCGCAATGCGGTGGAGGGTATTGAGGCCCTGAACACCGAGGTGCAGAGTGGTGCCCGGCGTATTGAACAGCTCGACGAGCGCACAAGCCAGATGTCGGACATGCTGGAAGTGATCTCCAACATCGCCGACCAGACCAATCTGCTGGCGCTGAATGCTGCCATTGAAGCCGCAAGAGCCGGTGAACAGGGCCGGGGGTTCTCGGTGGTGGCAGATGAAGTGCGGGCACTTGCCTCACGCACCCAGGATTCAACCGAGGAAATCCGTACCACCATCAATGGCCTCAAGGGCGAAGTGGTGGACTGCGTGGCCACCATGCGCCACGCATCGGAGATGGCCGAGCAGCAGGTGCAGGCCATTCTCAATGTGGAATCAGAACTGCAGACCATTGCCGCCGCTGTGCGTGAGATTACCGATCTCAACCAGGAAATGGAAAGCGCCGCCAATGAGCAGAGCGAGGTCTCCGAATCCATCAATCTCAACGTGATTGAAATCAGCCGCTCAGCGGAGCAGACCTCCGGGGACGCCCAGGAAACCGCACGTATCGCCGCGGATCTGCTGGGCATGGCGGAAACTCTGCGCAAAGCCATTGAGCAGTTCCGGCTCAACCAGGGGTGATTCAATCACGGCGCCGGATTCTGCCAGGTCACTACAAAGGCACCGCGCAGGTCACCCTCGGAGAAGCCGGTAGCCTGGTCTTCAGGGTATAGCTCCGACAGCCTGGCCTTCACATCCGGGTCAATCGACTTGCCGTGGCAGCCGAGGCAAAGCTTCTGTGTCGGGATTGCGCTCATGTATTGAAACGCAGGCTGACCGGAGGCTTCGGAAACCTGCCAGACTTCGACCGGCTTTCCGTTCTTGACCGGCTGCTTTTCCATTGCGTGAAGTTGCATTTCCTGCCACTGCGTTGGGGCGTTATCCGGATTCCGGACTTTCAGGCTGGTACGGCTGATGGTCCACTCCTCGTTGCTGTTGTCGGCGGCAATTTCAGGGGCAATGGTGTTACAGACGCCGATACCGTTGGTCAGGCCACCTTCCTTGATAGCTGCCTGAAGCGCCTCTCTCAGGGAACCACCGAAGGTTTTCACCATCGAGCGTGCCTGGGCAACCATCTCATCTGTGGGCTGTGCAGCTGGCTGAGACATGGCGGGGGTGGAAAGAATCGAAAACAGAACCGCGGTTGCGACTATGGATCTGGCCATTGTATACCTCCCTGGTGGTCTTGCTGGTTTGGAATAAGTATATAGCATTATGAAAAGGGGAAGATTGAGCCAGGACAGGAGTGCGACGATATGACGCTGCGATAGCGGAGAGCTGATCAGCGCCTCTCCGGTCGTTATCAGGGGTTGAATGTTTTCGTTAAGATCACAAGGTTTAATGAACAAGGGACGTGCTGATCAGAGTAACTCTCTTGCTTTATTTCAGGAATCAGGAAAAGGAGGCTTGATCATGCAAGTGAAAGAAGTCATGACAAAGCATCCGCAGTATCTGGATGCCGATCTCACCATTCGGGAAGTTGCAAATGCAATGCGTGAGAACGGTACCGGTTTTGAGCCGCTGGGTGACGGCAGCCAAGTGACTGGCGTTATTACCGACCGTGACATTACGGTTCGGGCAGTGGCCGAGGGCAAGAGCCTGGACGACAAGGCCAGCTCAATCGCGACTGGAAAAGCCCTGTATACCTTTGAAAACGAGAGCATCGACGATGTCCTGCAGAATATGGCAAACGAGGAAGTACAACGTTTGCTGGTTCTGAACGATGCGGAAAACAAGGATCTGGTTGGTATTGTCACTCTGGGTGATATTGCAGATCACTGTAATGAGGATGCCCTGGCCAAGAAAGTTGTCAACGCTGCGCGTCATTATCACTAACCCATAGCGCGGGAATGGATTCCATGGCCAGAGCATCCGGTTCTGGCTATGGGAATCCTAAAGATCTCCTTCCTCTAATTCCGAAACCCCTTCCTCGAACGTGCTGATGCTGGCAGCCTTGCTGTGCATGTCTTGCCAGGGGTCGTCACGCTGCCCCATCCTCCTGAAAATATTGGCCAGGGTGAAGCGCTGTGGCCCCAGCTTATGGTCTGCCAGTTCATCCCACTCCAGGGGCGTGGCTATGGGCGCATGGGGCTTCGCGCGCACGGAGTAGGGGGCCACAGCGGTTTGCCCGAAGGCATTTCGCATGATGTCCAGGTAGAGCCTGCCCCGGCGTTTCTGTTTGCGCTGTTCGGTGGTCAGTTGTTCCGGGTAGGCGTTGGCCAGTGCCTGTGCCAGCTTCCGGGCCAGGGAGCGTACCCGTTCGAAGTCTGCCTCCGGTTTTAACGGAGCCACGATATGCAGTCCCCGGGACCCGGTTGTTTTCACATAGGGTGTCAGGCCGCACTGACGCATACCATTGGCCACCAGGTAGGCGGCCTGGCGCACTGGCTCAAAATCGTCGCCGGGCGGATCCAGGTCAAAGATTACCTGGTCCGGTGCTTTCAGGTGGTCTGTCCTGCTTAGCCAGCTGTGAAAAGTGACAGTGCCCTGGTTCACCAGATAGACCAGGCCAGCCTGGTGGTTAGCCAGCATGTGCGTTACCTGGCCGGTGCTGCCTCCATGATCCACGTCCACAGCGTCAAGCCAGTCCGGGAAGTAGTCTCCCCGTGACTGCTGGAAAAAGCCGTCCTTGCCGATGCCATCCGGGAATCGGTTCAGTGTAAGCGGGCGTTGCCGGATATGGGGCAGCATGATACCGGCGATACGCTCGTAGTATTCCAGGAGTTCGCCCTTGGTAATGCAGGCATCGGGAAAGAAGACCTTGTCGGTGTGGGAGAGCTCAACCTTGTAGCTACCATAGCTCTGCTCAGTCATTCGCTGTCTTCCTCCCTGATAGTTTTCAGGTTTCGGCCGGTTTTTACCGAATCAGGTTCCGTCGATACCGGGTTGCGCCTTGCGTCCGCCGCATCGTCCTTCATCTTGATCAGCAACCACTGGGGCTTCTTCCCACCCCGGAAACGTTTCAGGGCATAACCCCCATGGAGCTTCTCGCCTTCCAGCCAAACTTCAATCATGCCGTCTCGGTGACACGCGGCCATGTCGTCCTCCCGGAGATTCTCGTAGTGGCCCGTGTCCCATACCATGACGGTGCCGGCACCGTATTCGCCTTCCGGGATCACGCCTTCAAAATCAGCGTAGTCCAGGCGATGGTCCTCCACTTCCACAGCAAGCCGTTTGTCCGAGGGATCGGTGGACGGGCCTTTGGGGACGGCCCAGGACTTCAGGACACCGTCTACCTCCAGGCGGAAATCGTAGTGCAGATGGCTGGCGTCATGCTTCTGGATGACAAAGCAACGTTTGCTACCGTGGCCCTGTTTGCTCATGGCTGCCTCCCTTTTCTGGACTCCGGTGGCCTCAGCTCATCTCCTCAAGATAGCTCAGGCCCGCTTGATGTCCTTCCTGATAGCCCTGCTCCAGAAGCTCCAGTTTCCGTGTTAATCGGCCGACTGCAAATTCCGCTGGTGGAACAATCACACGAACAGTGCAATCCCCGGGCGGATTTTCGATAAATGAAAGGGTGGCATTGTACCGCTCGGCACGGCGAAGCGACGCCTCAGCCAGCGCCGGGTAGTCACGGAAAAGGCGTTTTGGCACAAACGCGAACTTTGGTGGTTTCTTGCGGTACCCGGTAGGGCGTGACAGAACCACGGTAATGTCACGGGCGCCGTCCTCGTAGGCTCTGATCACCGGAATGGCATCGGCCACACCGCCATCGGTCATGGGTTCACCGTTTACCATGGGGTAATCCCGGTAGGCGATGGGTATGGCGCATGAAGCGGTGAACACATCGTGTATGTTGCGTTCATCAATACGGAAGTAGCACGCCTCGCCGGTTCGGGCAGAGGTTGTCGTCACCCACAACTCGGTTGTCCCGGTCAGATATCTGTCCAGGCTCAGCGGTACGTCGTTGAAAGACTGGTGCCAGAGCCAGCTTACATCGCACAGATGTCCGCCAGTGGCAAACCGCTTCCAGTCAATGAATTCTGGTTGGAGAGCATGGCCGATAATGATTTTCCGGTTGCGCCCGTGATCCCCCGCCAGATAACCAATCAGATTTGTGGCACCCGCCGAAACGCCATAGGCTCGCCAGAACGGCTGATAGTTGTGTTCAAGGAATGAATCGAGAACGCCCGCCGCAAATATGCCGCGCATGGCGCCACCTTCCACGACAAGGGCGCGGGAGATCGGGGGAGAGTCTTCAATCTTTTCTGAAGCAGGTTCACGAGTGCTCATAGCCCTAGTATCGTAACAGAGAAAGCCAATTCAAAGGCTGGTGTCTGTGGGTGATTTCCGTGCCCGTTCACCGCCGGGCACCGGTTTATCCCTTGAGGGCGAGGATTCGCCTGGCGCCATTAAGCACAATGCCACCCACGATGGCGCCGATAACCAGGTCCGGATAGTTGGAGCCAGTCCACGCAACAAGTGCCCCCGCCAGAATCACACCCAGATTGATAACCACATCATTGGCTGAAAATATCCAGCTGGCTTTCATGTGAGCGCCACCTTCCCGGTGCCTGTAGATCAGCAGCAGGCAGGCGGTATTGGCAATCAGGGCCAGCAGCGCAATGGCCATCATCATCAGTGACTGTGGCTCACTGCCGAAGAGAAAACGCCTGCCCACTTCAACCAGCACCCCGAGTGCGAGAATAAGCTGCAGAACACCGGCGACGTGGGCCGCCCGCACCTGCATTTTTACGCCATGGCCAACGGCATAAAGGGCGAGGCCGTAAACCGCTGCATCGGCAAACATGTCCAGCGAGTCTGCAATCAACCCGGCGGACTGGGCAATCAGGCCCATTGTCATCTCAATCAGGAACATCAGGCCGTTGATCGCCAGCAGTATCCACAAGGTACCGGATTCTTCAGCCTGTCCGGTTGCGCTGGATTCAGCGGCCTTGCGGGCTTCAGGATCTGCTTCCCGGGTCTCGCTGAGGGAAGCACCCAGACCAAGCGATGCCAGTTTGTTGGTGATGGGCCCGGCCTCTCCGTTATGGAGAACCTCCAGTGTGCGACCAGACAGATCGAAAGAGAGTGCCTTTATGGTGTCGAACCCGCCAAGCGCCATGCGGATCATCCGCTCTTCCGAGGGGCAGTCCATTTTGGGCACACTGTAAACACTGAGCCAATCGCCGGAAGAGACGGAACCATGTGGATGGGCAGTCGTATCCGTGCCAGATTCTTCAGGGCTGCATTGACCGTTACATGCACCGCTCATTCACACACTCCGATTCCCACAATTGGGTGGCGCTATTAAAAACCCTGTAGTCGCTATAAGGTCAATAAGGCACAATTTCAATTCTGACAGGGAAGCGCGAGGGGTGGAATGGACTGCTGAATTCTTTGGGGCTTGCGGGGAGGTTGAGTGGTACCCCCGGCAGGACTCGAACCTGCTACCTTCCCCTTAGGAGGGCGAATTCACCCCTTTTGTTTTCAGTAGCATACATAAAAAACTGCTTATAAAACAGTTATTAAAGTTTATTGGTGATTGCTGACGTTTGCCTATGATATGATTCTCTGCACTTACATTGCACTTACGGGAGTCAGTCAGCGATGGCCGCAACACTTACAGAAAAGACGATCCCGAACCTGGAGCCTAGGCCAACTGGCCCTTACGAGGTACGGGACAAAGGGGGCCGGCAATCCGTGAAAGGGCTGTTGGTTCGAGTCCAGAAAAGCGGATCAAAAACGTTTTATGTGGAGATGGCGCGCGGCAAGCGGGAGCGTATCGGAGACGCATCTCAAGTAACGCTGACCTTTGCCCGAGAGGAAGCCAAGCGCCTAACTGGCTTGTTTGCTCAAGGCCATGACTTCAAAGCCGAGCGCCAGAAAAAGCGCCAGCTCGAACAAACCACGTTGGCCGGCTACCTTGAAGGCGATTTCAAAGCCCATGCAGAAGCGAATATCTCTAACTCCAACTATTTCATATCGAGCATCAAAAATGCTTTTGGCCATGTTCTCGACAAGCCTATGACGGAGATCAACGAGCTGGATCTGGCGAAGTGGAACCGGCAACGTAATCACGTGACTCTGGCAACGCGCCGGCGAGAGCTGACCAACTTGAAAGCCCTGCTTAATCACGCCGTAGCAACAAAGGTGATACCAGACCACCAGTTGACCAAGTATCGGTTACGAGGCGCACTCACTGACAAGCAAACGGAAACCAAAATCCGGTACCTTACCGACGATGAAGAGCAGCGGTTGATCGCCGCGCTGGATATCCGGGAGCAGGAAAAGAGAGAGGCCCGCAAGCGTTACCGTAAATGGCAAATGGAGAGAGGGCAGGAGCCTTTGCCGCTAATCAAGAAAAACGAGTATGCCGACCACCTAAAGCCGCTAATTCTGATTGGCATGTTGACCGGGCTCCGGCGGGGGGATCTGTTCAGTCTCAAATGGGAGCATGTAGACCTAAATCTGCGGATGATCCGCAAGGTTATCGGGAAAACGTCACACGCCAGGCGCAAAGCAGGCAAGCCCGCCGAAACTGCCGAGCTACCACTATCAAACCGCGCCTATACGGTTCTGAAGCAACTTCACCAACAGCGTGGAGACTCGCCCTATGTGTTTGTATCACCGCAGACCGGCGGGCAACTGACGGACGTGAAAGGCGCGTTTAACAGCATCATCGAAGCGGCCAAGATAAAGGACTTCCGTTTTCACGACTTGCGCCACACCTTTGCATCTCGGCTGGTCATGGCTGGAGTGGATCTGAATACCGTTCGGGAGCTGATGACCCATTCTGACATTAAGATGACGCTGGTATATGCCCACCTATCACCTGACCATAAATCGGCAGCGCTTGATCGCGCTTTCGGAGGTGCGAAGTGAAAAATTACAAAAAAGCATCTGAAGGGTTAGAGTTTTTTTCAACTACGACAACCGGAGCTGCTGAAGCAGAGGCCGCACAGATTAATAGCCCCCGTCTAGCAGCAAAAAGGGAGGCAATATGAGCAAGGAATTCTCGTTCTTTCACCGGGGAACTAACGCCATAAACGCCGATGAATTCAAGCGGCTTAATTCGCCCGAGGTTATCGGACAAGAGTTGGTCTTGAATGTTAAAGGCTGGATTGAAAAAGCCCTGTCCGAGCTGAGCAGGCATCCAGGAACGATGACAGCGATTGACCTGGAAGCACCGGACTGGATTGATTTATCTCTGCCGGATCATGCTGTCCATGAGTTGCACCGGATCTGTTTGGAGCTGCCCGAACATATGCCGCCGGGGGGCTGCGTGGAGACTCTAGCCCCCGACGAAAAAGACGCAGTTGAGGTGTTATATCGAATCAAGCGGCTCAGCAACACCCTGAAAGGCCTGGATGTCCCAGCTGCATCGGCGCTTGTCATCATAAACGCCAGTCTAGATCTGGGCACGACAGCGGCAAGGGTAACTGTAGAGAAATGGGAGCCTGATGTAGCAGATCGGCATAAGTCGAAGACGGCGCTGCTTGAGCACAGCAAGGGGACCCCGGAGGGCTCTGCCAACCACCAAAAGACAGAAATCTCCAAGCGAGAGCACGAGAAGTGGATTCTGGCAGCCAAAGAGTATTGGGCAAAAAATAGCTACCAGAGCCCCGGAGATATTGCAAAGAAGCTAAAAGTTGAGCTCGAACTCAGTCAAACAGAAGATTGGATAAGAAAGAAAATAAGCCCCGCCAAGCCGCCAAAGAAAGTTGGCAGTGCCCGATAGGTGCCAACTTCTTAAGATCGACAACATGACTCCCGTAAACGCAGATAAACGCCTACGGGAGTCAGACCATGACCGCACTGCTAGACAAGCCCCAAACCACCGATAAACGAGCCTTCAGTATTGCCGAGTTTTCCCAGCGTTGGGGATGGGGCAATAACACCACCTATAACCTCATCAATTCCGGCAAGCTGAAAAGTGTAAAGATCGGGCGCCGCAGAATCATTACTGCCCAACAGGAAGCGGACTTTGCCGCCGCACTGGAGGGCAAAGTATGAGCCTACCCAACTACACCACCGCCAAGATTCGCAAGAATCGCACTCCCGGCACTTTCACCAATCACGGCAATGGGCTGATGTACATAACCCTGAGCCGAGCCCCTAAAGTCGTTGGACTACCCGCCCATGAGATTGCAGCGGCTGTATCGGATGGACGTTTACCGGTGCAGGAGGTATCTGGCTGTAAGGCTGTGACCTTGGCTGATCTTTGCAGATTTAAAGCGGGGAGGGTTCAAGCATGAGCGATGAACTTAAAGCCCCCGCCGTGATTGTGCAGATCAACGGCGAGGGGACTACTCAGAGCGCTTTCGACAAGCCGTTACAGTATAACACTTTTCCCGATGTTGGCGACCTTTCGACAGAGGCACAACGCGCCCGGATTCTGGACTACCTGCAAAACCATCGATCACTGACAACGCTGGAAGCCCGGCACCTCCTTAATGTCATGCACCCCGCCGCCCGCGTCATGGAATTGCGTAAACGCGGTTACGACATCGTCACCAACCGGAGAGAGGACGCCGATTCTCAAGGCCGTCTGCATCGTGTGGGTGAATATGTGCTGATGCCAGGGGGTTGCGGTGAATGAGCTGCTGGAAGCACAGGAATTACCGGAAACATGCGCAGAAGCCGCAACCTGGTGGTTTGATTTTGGGTTTGGCGTGGTACCGCTAAATCCCGAGACAAAGAAAACAGCGGTTTACTGGCAACACTGGCTCGATGGTCTCAATCATAAGTCCATCACAGAGCATTGGGCGAAGAATCCCGACCACCAACTCGGCGCTATTGTCGGTGCGGATCTGTTCATCCTGGACGGTGACACTCCCGAAGCCCGCGCCGCCATGTTGAACCTTGAGAAAGCATTCGACCTCGAGCCGAACCTGATCGTCAAAACGCGAAAGGGTGAGCACCACTATTTCAGAAAGGCTCCCGGCACTTATGCAGTAATGCAGAGTTTCAGCACCAAAGACGAGCCGCACAAAATCGACATTCGCACTGGCAGAACCGCCACAGAGGGTCGCTCGATCATCGTGTTGCCGCCAAGTTCCCACAAGGAAGTGGAATTGCTGGAAGCAGGCCATGTGTTGGAACTGGCGGAAGTCGATCAGGCATTCATTGATGCAGTGGCCAGGCATAACGGCAAGGAGCCGCCCAGGGCGATTGAGCCCAAACGTCGAACTGAGATGGAGCGCGAAACGGGATCAACACAAGCTGCCGAGATCCTTGGCTATATCAGCCCAAACGTAAATTACGATGATTGGCTCAGCGTATTGATGGCGCTGAACGAAGAGTTCCAGGGATCAGAGCAGGGGTTGATGCTTGCCGACCAGTGGAGTAGCGCAGGTGACAGCTATCCCGGTTTTGAGCAGATCGAATACAAGTGGCGAAGCTTCAGCCAGGGCAGCGGCATTACTTTCGCAACGGTCGCAAAAATGGCTGCAGATGCGGGGGCGGATCTCAAAGCCATTGCACTTAAATACGATCAGCAAGGAAACAAGCGCCGAACATACAACGAGCTGATCTCAGCGGCTCAGGGATTCACCCCAGACACTGACCCCGAAGAAATCGAGGCGCTGATTCTTGAGTGTGCGGCCTTGCCGGTCATTCAGAAGCGGAAAGTTCACGAGGCTATACGCAATACAACCAAGCTGCCCTTTAGGTCCATTCAGGAGGCGGAGCGACAAACCGATGACGCCCGCGACCCGGATGATCTTGGACTGGCGTGCGGCTTGGTGGCTGAAATCGGCAACGAGAACGTGTTGGCGACTCAGTCATTCGTCTACAGGTGGCAGCCTTCTGGAGTGTGGAGCAAGCAGGACGAACGCAGCGTCAAACAGTGGGTGCAGGCCTACATCGTGGACAAGGTTGAGGCCGTGCGGAAAAACAACGTGGATAGCGTTGCGGATCTGTTCAGGACTGAAATCTACAGGTCCAATCATGCCTTTGATATGGGCCCCGTTGAATGCGTAAACACGCCGAACGGTGAACTGATGTTGTCCGATTCCGGGCAATGGGAGCTGCTACCACATAACCGTGAGCACTACCGCACAACACAAGTGCCGGTTGAGTTTGACCCCAAAGCCCAGGCGCCGCAGTTCGTTAAGTTCCTGGCCAGTGTGTTCAAGGGTGATCCCGACGCAGGAGACAAGGCAACGGCTCTGCTGGAGATGATGGGCTATACGCTCATGGCTCACTGCAACCATGAGAGATTCATCATTCTGGTGGGTAGTGGTGCCAACGGTAAGAGCGTTCTGCTATCCGTGCTGGAAGCACTGGCAGGGCGTGAGAACGTGGCAGCGGTACAGCCCTCGCAATTCGATAACAAGTTTCAGCGGGCACACCTTCACAACAAGCTGGCCAACATTGTTACCGAGATTAAACAGGGCGCTGTCATTGATGACGACGCGCTGAAAGGGATCACTTCCGGCGAGCCAACAACCGTAGAGCACAAGAACAAAGACCCGTTTGATATGCGGCCTTTCTCAACGTGCTGGTTCGGTACCAACCACATGCCCCACACGCGGGACTTTTCCGGCGCACTGTTTCGCCGTGCCTTGGTGATCGAGTTTAACAACAAGTTCACCCCCGAAATGGGCAACTGCGACCCAAACCTGAAAAACAGGTTGATGGAAGAGCTCCCCGGAATCCTGACGCTTGCCCTGGATGCCTACGCAGATGCATTGCAAGAAGGATTCACCATGCCGGAGAGCTGCAGGCAGGCCCGCGACCAGTGGCGCCTGGAAGCGGATCAGGTGGCCCAGTTTATCGAACAGGACTGTGAAGCCAGCCACCTTGAGCGAATAGAGCCGCAACGTCTGTTCAATGCCTATCGGGATTGGGCCGCTGACAACGGCATTCACAACCGGTTAACGCAGAAATCCTTTATCGACCGTGTGGTGATACTGGGATTTGAGCGGAAAAAGTCCAATGGCCGGCGCTTCATTGTCGGGCTGAAATGCAATCGTCGAGGTGACTGTTATGAGTGAGGGACAGATCAGGGACGCAGTAGGGACAGACCAGCGTTTAACCGTCCCTGCCTCAGCCATTGGGACACAAGGGGTTCAGAGTAAAAGGGACGCAAGGGACGGATTTATTCATACCTTGTGTAACGAAAAACACTGTCAGTTAGTTATTCAGGGACGTTGCTCATGGATAAAAAAGGAAAATTCTCATAGTAGACGCGATGGGAAAAAGCGTCCCTTCCGTCCCTGCCGTCCCTTTACCACCGGATTAGCCCCAACCGGAGGCTATGACCATCCAATTACCCAAGCAACCCACAACCCTACGGAGGTGACGAAGCCCTGAAAGAAGCAGTCGAAATGGAGAACACCGCCCAACGCCCTTACCGGCATGGGCGAAAAAACCTGAAACCATGAATCGAGAGCGCCACACCCAGCGCCAGGAGAATCCCAGATGAACAGCAAAACCATGAACCTGAAATCAGCCTCAACCATGCAGGCCCGGATCAAAGAACTGCAGCGACTGATTGAAGAGCAGGGCCCAGCACTCAGCCATGAGAGGGGCAAATTAACTTTGATCGAGAATCGGATGGCCAGCATCCAGAACGAGCTCGATAAAGAAGATGCTCCTCGAGCACGCTTTGAAACCCGCTATGGCCGGATGACCAAACAGGAAAGGCTGGAGAAAGAAGCAGCACTTCGGGAAATTGGTAAAGAGCAGGAAGCGGCTGAAGAGATTGTGGCACCTCTGCAGAAAGAAATGGATGCCATGACTGTAGAGCTCAACAAGCTGCTCACCAATCCACCGAAGGCAGAGCTTCAGGATTTGGTCATTGCAAAACGAGAACTGGACGGCCTTGAAGGCCAGATCCGCCAGCTTGAAGAAGCGGCTGAGCGGGCCGCGAAAAGCCCCATGGAAGACCAGATCTCCGAACTGAAGGAAAAGATTGATCTGCTCTCAGCTGACCGCGACATGATGGCCGCTGATGCGGATATGGGAAAGGCCACACCGGCCGACCTGAAGAAGGTGACCACGGATCTGAACAAGCTGAAGAAACGGCTTGAGGATCTGGAGGAAACCGCCAGTCTCTCGGAATCCACCCAACGCGGGTACCAGAGGCACCTGGACAGCCTGAGAGATCAGCACGCAGAGGCAGAACGCGGTTACCGAGTAATGGTCAGCCTGTATGCCCGGGGCATCTACCAGGACGGTCTGGATCAGCTCAGGGAAGCCGCCGGACGGATGGAGCGGGCAATTGCCGAGATCACCACTGCCTCGAACCTTGCCGCTCAAGAAGGTGACGGCGAAAGCCTGGCCAGCTACCGCGTCCAGCTGACGATCAATGCTGAAGGGATTCACGAGTTCGAGAGGATCAGAATCGAAACTGATGAAGACGTCGTAAGGGAGCGAATCGAACAGATCGTGAAAGGCATTCAGGATCAGGCGGCATAAACGGATTTCTCGAAAATCACGAGGACCGGATTACCCATCAAGGCAGGCGGAAAATAAGTCCCTTGCCTTGGTGTCCAGATCACCAATCTTGACTGCACCACCAAACGACCGAGAGCGACAGAACTATGAACATGAACCAGTTTACCGAAACTCACCCGGGCCACCCGCTGAGTAACGCTTATGGCCTGATGAAAGGCTCTAAAACCAAAGCTGACAACAGAGATTTCTTCCTGATGGCCAGAGCGATGATTCAATTGCTGAAATACCAGGGCCAACTGACCGAAAGCGAGGCCGCCAGCCTTTTCGATGATGTTGATTGCCAGGCTGCAGGTGGGCGTTCCGCAAGAAGCCTGCAGTGACCGTGGCTATTTGCTCGGCAGGTTGCTGGTCTACTTCTCCAAGACAGGGGCCAGCGACTCTATGCAACATGGACGTTACGAATCTCAGACACTACCCCCTGGCCAGATAGAGAAGCAAGGACAAGACGCCCGCTTCCTGACTGAGGGGCAGGCAGAACAACAGAACATGAGCGTGAAGCGCCCTCAGAACGTCCACACGGCTTTTCACTCGAGTCAGTCTCAGAGTTCACGGACAGAGGTAAACACATTTTGATCATGACGAGGCACAGCGAGATGAGAGCAATATGGTGGCGCGTGTATATGCGCAGAAATCAGGGGGGCCCCTGGAGATCTGGCCAGCCCGCGGGGCCGGAGCAACCACGCGGTATTCGAGAAATTTTCGTGCGTACATGGCGCCTCACCAGATGGGTTTTATCAGGCCTGAAAAATCAATCAGTTACATCTGATCATTCTGGTTATAAAACGCTCGGGTTGATTTGCGGCAACGAAAAGCTCGATGACCTTGCGGGCAGCTTCAATCGAACAGCAGGCAACATGGCAGGCCAGGCCAGCAACTCACTTTCTTTCCCCCGAAAATCTGGAATTGCTCTTAACATTCATTCTGAAGCAGGTACTGCTACAAAAACACCGATTAATAGCATTATATGCTTATTTATGGTTCAATAACTGTGTATATAAACAGTAGTGAGAGGTTTTTGGATGTCTACTCAGCAAGAAGACATTTTCACCCGGAGAACGAAAGAGCTCAGGCGCTGGTGGTTCGGTGCGGATCAGGAAGAGCGCGAGTCCATGGTCGATGCCAAAAATCAGCTGCCGAAGCCAAAGCTCCCAACCCTGGCAGAAGCATCAGCCTGGAAAGAGAGCGTGATCGCCAGCATCGAGGCCCGTTCGATCCGCCAGAACGATGCTTCAGGGAAACCGCAAAATCCAACAAAGCCAGAAGTAAAAGGCGGCAGGCTGAAGCGGGGCCGACTCATTCACCCGAGCGCGAGCAAGGTTTACAGCCAGCTGAACGGAATTGGGAGGTAATCACATGGCCAGGCCCAAAGGCGGACGGAATATCCGACCAAGCAAATCCGCAATTCTCGACTACTACAAGGTCCTGAGAGATGCGGCGAACAGTGGCGACGTAAACGCAGCTGCAAAGCTGATCGAGCTGGACCATCTGACCAGCCAGAGCCCGCGCCCTCAGAAATTTGAAATGACAAGGGGCTGCCAGTGATTCAAGCCCTCGCCACCAAAACCCCATGCGGGCAATTGAGCAAGCTGCTCTCACCTCGCACCCTTTCAGAGGAAACACTCAATGGCTGACACCTCCAAAACCGTTGAAATCATCTTTGGTGGCGTAGACCGCACTGGCAGCGCCGTCAATTCCGTTGGCAAGAACCTGGACGGCCTGACCAACCGGGTAGGCGACCTGACCGGCCCCTTGGCAAACATCACTGACAGTATCGTGAAACTGGATGCAGCCTTGGCAGCCGCTGCCATCGGTGTTACCGGTTACGCGGTCAAAATATCAGACGACTTCGACACCGCTTTCGGTGAAATCGCAACGCTCATCGGACAACCGGCGGATAACCTTCGGGACTTCCAAGATCAGATCCTGTCCTACTCCGAGACTTCTACAGCATCACTGGACGAAATCACCAACGCCACATACAGCGCGATTTCTGCGGGCGTTGATTATAAGAATTCGCTCGAAATTCTGGCTGAAGCTGAGACTCTTTCCATTGCCGGGCGTGCCGATCTTGGCGATACCACCAGAGCCCTGGTCAGCACCATGAATGCTTTCGGTGCATCAGCGGATGAAGCTGGCGATTATGCCGACAACTTCTTTACCGCCGTTCAGCTTGGCCAAACAACCATTCCGGAGCTGGCTGCCTCAATGGGCCGGCTTTCTCCCATTGCCGCAGCTGCCGGCCTCTCATTTGAGGAGATGGCCGCAGCCATTGCGACCATCACCGCAGAGACTGGCACCAGCACCCCCGAAGCAATAACCGGACTCCGAGCAGCGATTAGCGCCATCATTGGCCCATCAAAGCAAGCTGCCGACCTTGCAGCGGAGCTGGGCATTGAGTTCAACGGGGCTGCACTTAAAGCCAAGGGCTTTGAAGGTGTCGTCAAGGACGCAACCGAGGCAACTGGTGGCAATACCGAGGCGCTCAAGACTCTATTCGGTGGTGTGGAAGCTCTGGCCCCGGTACTTGCTCTGGGCGGTAATGCGGCTGAAAAGTTCGCGGAAAATCTGTTGAAGTTTACCCAGAACACCGGAGCCGCAAAAACTGCCTCTCAAGAGCTGATAGATACCCTGGGGCTTCTGGGTCAGACCCTGGTCAACAACATTGAATCTGCCCTCATTGGTGTAGGTGGACGCCTCACCGACGAAACCCGAAGCATCGTCAAATCCCTGACCAGTATATTCAATTCGCTGGGCACAGAGATCAAACTCGATGACGGCGCTTTCTCGCCAATTCTGAACGCCCTTGAGGGGCTCGCGCAGGACATTGACCAGAAGCTACAGACCATTGCAAAGAATTTCCCGGAGGCGCTCTCAGGCCTTGACCTCACGCAGTTGCTGGACGCATTCGGCGACCTTGGCGACGAGCTCGGTGATCTCTTTACCGGACTGTTCGGGGATATTGACCTATCTACAGTAGAGGGATTAGAGAGCGCCCTTCAGCGTGTCGTGGATGCCTTTACCGCCCTGGTTCAGATTTCATCCGGCATTGCCCAAGGCCTCGAACCCCTGTTCCAGGCTATCGGCACCGGGATTGAAAAGTTTGAAGACCTGGACGGCGCCACCAAAAAGAACATTGGTGAATTGCTCGGGTATGCGAAAACCATCGACACCATTCTGCCGGCCATCGCAAGCCTTGGTGGTGGCCTGGAGGCTATCGGTACCGGCCTGACTGCACTGGCAGGGGCTCAGGGTTTCAAGGCTGTCACCGGCCAACTCGAAACGCTGAAAAAGAGCGTCAGCAATGTGGGCAAAGGCGGCATCATCGGTACCGCCCTCATCGGCTTTTCCGGGGGCTACGCTCTGGGCACCTGGCTGAACGAACAGCTGGAGCAGGCCCTTGGTGGCTCCCTTGGCGTCAAGATTTACGAATGGCTGAACGAGGATGACATTCAGTCCGTTGCCGACCAGTTCGGAGAGCTGACCGGAGAGGCTGCGAAAACGGCCAAGGAAACAGCCGCTCTACGGGAGATCAACGACCGTTTGGCCGACTCCCTCGACAATACCAAGCAATCCGCAGAGCTCGATATCGACGCCCTCAACCGCCGTGCCGCTGAACTGGTGAAGAATGCCAATGCAGGCGAGGACGTAGCCGACAGCCAGCGCGAAACCACCAACGCCCTTGAAGACCTCACCAACCGGGTTTCAGAAAGTGGAGGCGCACTTGCTGATGTTGGGGAAACAACCCGGGACCTGGCAAAGAACAACAAGGATCTCGAGCTGAGCTACGATGACGCGACCGGCAAAGTAAACGGCTGGTCTGGCACGATCGTGAAATCCAGCAAATCAATGGAAGACGCGGCACAGAAAACCAAGGATCTCATAGAGAAAACGGACGAGTACGAACTCAAGCTTGAAGAATTCGCCAGCAATGAGCGGATTGCCCAGATCAGCGCCAACGTTAAGATCAATACTGCCGAGATCGAAGCCGAAGCAAACAAGGCCATTGCGATCATTGACGGTATCAGCGATTCGGTCACCAGTACCGGTGATGTAATCAGCGACCTTTTCGGACAGCTTGGCGAAGGCAGCCGCCTGGATCAATTCGAGGTAGCCAGCCAGATCCGCAAAGAGAATGAGCGCCGGGACGCATCATTCAAGCTGCAGGAAAGATACACCAACGCTCAGATTGAGCTGATCAAGAAAAAAACCGACAGGCTGTCCAAAGGTGACGCTTTGATCAAGGTTGAGGCCGATAACCTGACCCCGGCTCTCGAACTGATATTTAATGAAGTCTTGCAACGCGCCCAGATTCGCGCAAGTGAAGAAGGGCTGGAGTTCCTGGTGGGCCTGTAAGAATACCCTCTGCTGTTTTGTCTTCCTGACAGGCAGAGGTATACGCTCTGGCACATGGCCTCGACAATGTGCCCCTGGCAGCAAAGGGCTGCAGTCCGTCCGGCGCGGGGGCTGGTGAAGGCTGAAACACCCGACAAAAAATTCAGCTACCGCTTATTCCTCTGGTGGGTAGATGTTGGCAGACCATCCTTAAAAAACTGCCACCTATTCCCCCCAAAGCCTGAGAGGCACGATATGACCAGTGAAGAGTTTGCAGAACGATTTCAGAAGCACCCCTTAGGCCACTGCTTCCAGGCCATGGAGATTACCGATACCGTCTTCAAGCTGGAAAACACCGCAGTCATGGCCAAGGGCATGCTTCTACTGTTGGAGTTTCAAGGCGAGATCACCAAGGAAGAATACGAATTTCTGATTAGGGCGTCTCAGGGCAATGCTCAACGGAACAAAAAACGCATTGAGAAAACGAGCAGCGCCGGGACGCAGACGAAGCAATAGCCACCTCGGCGGGGTACGTCTGTGGGCTGAAACTCTGCTCCTGCTGCTTGAGTTCGCGTGCCCCGCTAAATGCTCAGAATCTCAGCGTACTGGCTCATATCGCCTATCTCAACGAAGAAGGGGTCCAGCTCCATCAAAGGTTTATCTGGCACCCAGAGAAAACGGTATTCGTTCTGATAGGCATATCGGAAATGCTTAGCAAGGAAAACATTAATTTCCCCTGAAAAATGGTTCAGCGGATCAATGTAATCTACGTGAGATGCAAAGCCTCGAAAGTCCGGCTTAATCCGTCTTACCCTGGAGAGGAGCCGCTTCGTAAACTCCCGGGGCTCATTGATTACAATACAACTATCTGCTTCAAAATCATCAAATTCCCTATAAGTGTAATTTGCAGCAAAGCAGCTCACGTAATAGTTAGTTTTACTTTCAAAGCTGACCTCTACATTTCCAAAGGTCGGAATCTCTTCGCCATTCATATCCTCTGCTTTAACATCTCTAGGTCTGATTTTTATTGAAAAGCTCAGCTCTTCATCTTTTATGGCGGGGTTCAGCGACGGGTCACTGTAATAGCTCGCAGGGGCAATACGAATGCGACCACGCTTCAGCATTGGCTCCAAGTGTTCTTTCTTGCCAAACTTGTAGAGTCGCCCTGGGCGGATTCCACCGATACTGTCGATAGCCTTTTTCGCAAGCGGTTCATCGGGGTGAGAGGGCTTAACCAAGGCCGTTCCTTTGACAAACCCGTTCGTGAAGCCATTTGGGTACGGACCATATCGAAGAGCAAATTCCTCCAACACGTGAGCCCACAGAGGCATCCAATACGCCCCTCCCTCAGAAAAGGCCCTAAGACCGATCTGGCCTTTGCCAGAAAGGAACGTCATGTTGCCCATAATGTCACAGGCACGTTTTTCGAGCTCATCTTGAGAGAGAAACTCCAGATAACGATCCCTTCTGTAGGAGAGCCGCCAATATTCGCTTCGTGTCATCACATCATTCATAGCCCGCATTACACTCTCATCGGCACACATTGTCTCGGTGCCTCTGCCGGTCCTTTATCAATTGCTCATAATACTGCTCATCGTCGATGCTGTAGCCTTGTCGTTTCTTGCCGTCCCATCGATCCCGGGCACTCTTCAGCCGGTTTTCAGCCCCCTGACAAATGTAATCAGGACGCTCTTCGAGGCCATCCCCGATCTCTGCAACTCTTTCCCTGTAGCGCCGTTCTGCTCGCCTGACCGATTCCTCAGCCTTTCTGCGCTCCAGCTCCCGACTTTGACGGATGATATCTGATTCAGCGGCACTATCCGCAGACATGGAGCCTGGCTGGCTATCTCGAATCTTCACCTCTTCGCTCTGCCCTGGGGGCGGCTGGTTTCCAAAATGGGTAACGCCGTTCTCATCGGTCCACTTGTAGACCTGGGCAGAAACGGGGAAAGCGAGGATCAGGAAAAGGGGTATCAGTGAACGCATGACGATTGCACTTCCCTGTAACAATTTGTTTCAGCGTAGCACACGGGTGTAATGGGGAAAGCTGAACCAGTGAAGTGTAAGGGAAGGTGATTCGGGTAGCAGAGGAAGTTACTGCCGGTAACTGATAATCGAGTCTTTAATTTTCGGCTCAATCTTTCCTTGATGCTCAAAACAGTATTTATGGGCAGCAGTTGCCAAAGCCCTTAGATCATCAATGGAATTTTCATTTAACGAACAGATTCGCCAGTCGATGATGTGATCATTCCGATTCCCTGGTTTCACAAAAATCAAAGGGAGTAACTTGCCGATATCCAGATGCGCGACCATTGCGTTTCGCCCATCACCCACCAATTCTTCATGAAGCTCTCGCTGCTTAGATGGAAGCTTCTTAATCCAACCCGTTGAAATACTGCCAACGCCCATGCCACCAACGGGGTCGTTGTGGGTAAAGGGGCGTGCGTAGGTGATCGTGAATGCCTTTGACAAAGCTCTTTCAAACGCCAGTGGAGAGTCAGCGAAAAAGTCCACACCCTTTTCATAGAGGCGAAGGTAGTCAAGGCATTCAAGAAAGCTTAGTTTGGCGAGTTCATATTTCGTGTATTCAACCTGGTAATAATCCAAGTCCCGCACCTCTGTCGATCTCATTAGGCTTAAGAGTAGCACATGAATTTTTCGGGGGTATCTGGATGGGCGAGTTTCCTGAAATGGTTCGATAATAAACAGCGTGATTGTCAGACAGGAAGCCCCGGCATCAGACGACAAGATGCCGGGGCTCATACTCAGGTTACCGTTCGATCAGCCTCCAGGTTTCCTTTTCCGCTTGCTCCATGTTTGCTTTCATCTGCCCCACATAGTTCTCCAGGGCGATAGAGTTGATTTGTTCGCCACCCTCACGCGCCTGCTCAAGATAGACCAGCATCATCAGAAGCATGGCGTTTGTCTGGCTGTGCAGCGTTGAGAGTGCATCTAATGGATTGATGTCTTGCTCATTCATGGCTAACTCCCTCTTTCAGGCCTTCGCTCAGAGCCGCTGCAGCCTTAACTGCCCGCTCCATGTTGTTCACCAGTTGCCAGGTGTAGCTTTCAAGAACCGAATCAGCCAACGATTCTTCACCCTGGCTGGCATGGCGGTGATTCAGCATCAGCATGTTGAGCATGGCCAGGCTTTGTTCGTGTATCTCGTCGAGCGTGTCCATATGCTCGCTATGGCGCGTGGGCTCTGGAGCGCCAGCCGCTATCACTGGAGAGCCGCCCTTGGGACCGTTTTCAATGTAATCCCGCGCCTCATTCGCAGACTGTCGCAGTTCAGCCAGAAAATCATCGTTGCGAATCTTTTCCATCAGCTCGCAGTCTTCGCAGGCTTGGCTCACCAAGTTGTCAACTTGGCTTATGAGTGCGCCCAGAACTACATCCGGACAACCCTGGTCTAGCACATTGTTCAGGTTCTCACGGTCGTTCAGGAATTGAAGCGTTGCTTCAGCATCCAGTAGCCGGGCACGGGTATCGGTCAGTTTGTTTGAAAACTTATTCATGGCGGGCCCTCTCTGCTTTCTGAACTTCCTCAATAACAGCCGTGGTGTCACCGGTAGCCTCTGAAACGAGATTAGCCGCGTGGTGAATCATGGACTTGAGGACTACCTCCGGTGAGTCCTGATTCAGAATACTGTGAAGGTTTTCCTCTTTGTCCAGAAACATCAGCAGTGCATCAGCATCGAAGAGTTTTGTTCTTGCGCCATAAATCACGTTGAAACTGTTTTCGGTCATCGCCGCACCTCCATTTGGTTTTTGAGATACAGCGTGATCTTCGTTGGCGTCGAATTCGTAATCGTTGACTGTGTTATTCTGGTTTTGCATGTCGGCGTTCTCCTTCAGTGGTTGCCGATGTGTTGCCCTGGGTCTGTTGCCGCAGATCCGGGGCGTCTCTTCAGCCTTTCGGCTTTTTCTTCTCGTTTTCCAATCCCGAAACAATCAGCATTCTGACAGCTACGGAACGGTTGACGGGTTGTTTCATGTAACGCTCGAGTTCTGCTCTGTACTGCTCCACCTCCTCCAGGATATCTGCGGATAACTTGACGTTTATGTGTGCTGGGTACTTGCTCATCACATCCCCTTTTTCGTATTACGCCGTATTACGATAGTATGAGTTTTAGGGCAGCGCAAGAATTTATTTGAATCTTTGGGGGCTGGCTATATTTCAGGCACGATGGAGCCGAACGCAATAAATGGAGCGGGGGCTATTGGATAACAGAAATAGAGTGGAGCAGAGAGGGCTAAATCTCTCCTGGCAGTCTCACTGTTGGGCAGGTTTATGCTTAGCGATCGAGCTAATCGCTAATTCAGGTTTTTCTTATCTGGGCATGGGAAGACCCTCGATAGCCCATAAACGGCTAGGAGAGCAACCGGGGCGTTGTCAAAGGCGTTCAAGTTTTGCGGGCTTGAGGGCGTGCCAATCATAAGTGCAATCGCTTGCTCTATTGAATCCTCGTTCACAGCTCTGGCACTCGGCAGACACATTGGTTCGTTTTCCCCTAACTGGATCTTGTTACCGTTGAGCCTGACAATCGCCTGGATAGTTTGGGCAATGCCTGCTTGGTAGCCGGTTATCATGAGTTTTGCTAAGGGGTTGCCGTCGTCCCTTTTTTTTATCGTAAAAAGGTAGTCTTGGGGGGTATAGGCATGCGCGGATGTCGCAAAAAAGGTGAGGAGAGCGCCAAGGATCAATTTATTTGGATTCACGATAATTCCCTCTATCAGAAAGCGAGGTAGTATTTACCTCGACTTCCAGCATAGAAATTATCCGACTAATTGGCTACTCAGTATGTTTGGCGATGCATGAGCAGCGCGTCTTGGTCGTTGAGGAAAGCGAAAGCAGTGTCAAGAGGAGAGGCGGACTGGGTAGAGGTCAGTCTCTCCTGACTGTCCCACCATTGGGCAGGTGGCGCGACCGCTGGGCAATCCTTGCGAGCGGTTGAAGTGATAGCCTGGTCGCACTTACATTGCACTTACGGCTTTAAGTGCGCTTGATATCGATTCTGGCTATGGCCTTAACTGCTTGTTCTTGAAGTAGAAACTGGTACCCCCGGCAGGACTCGAACCTGCTACCTTCCCCTTAGGAGGGGGACGCTCTATCCAGATGAGCTACGGGGGCATTTCTGCAAGAAGGGCGGTATGATAGCGGCCTGAGGCCTGTGGCTCAAGGTGTGTTGGGGATTCGTCTTTTTTCGGGGGGTGTTTTGTCTGAATCGCTTTCGCTGAGTGTTGTTGTGCCGGTGTGGTGCGAGGCGGCGACCATCCAGTCATTTCTGCAGCCCTTGCAGCCGGTTCGCGCAGCGGGGCATGAGGTGATTGTGGTGGATGCGGACAGCGATGATGGCACTGCGGATCTGGCAGCGCCCTGGTGTGATCAGGTGCTTGTCGGTGGCAAAGGCCGTGCCCTGCAGATGAATGCGGGGGCCGATGCGGCGCGCGGCAATGTGCTGTTGTTCCTGCACGCCGACACGCTGTTACCGGGTGATGCCGTTGACCATCTCGAGCGCTTTTTCAACAGCCCGGAGCAATGGGGGCGTTTTGATGTTCGCCTCAGTGGGCAGCGGGCCATCTTTCGGGTGATTGAATGGTTCATGAACCGGCGCAGCAGGCTGACGGGTATCGCCACGGGTGACCAGGCGGTGTTTGTTCGTACGTCGGTGTTCCGGGCATTGCAGGGGTTTGCCCCGATTCCGCTGATGGAAGACGTGGAGCTCAGCAAGCGGCTTCGCGGTCTTTCAAGGCCTTACTGTATTGGCAGCCCGGTCACGACGGACAGCCGGCGGTGGGAGCAGGGGGGTGCCTGGCGCACCATTTTTCTGATGTGGAGGCTGCGTTGGCGGTATTGGCGGGGTGAGTCCCCGGAGTCGCTGGCGGCAGCCTATCGGGCGGATGTACGACATGCAGAGAGTTGATCCGGATTCGGTTCTGGTCATGCAGTTTGCCAAGTGGCCGGAAGCAGGCCGGGTCAAGACCCGCCTGATGCCGGAGCTTGGTGCGGAGGGGGCGATGAACGCCCATGTGACCCTCAGCCTTGCTGTGCTTGAGAACCTGGTGGCAAGTGGTTATGACGTTCGGTTTCTGTGGGACAGGCAGGTGGATAGGGTACCCGAAGCCGCCTTTCCGATCATTGAACAGCTTGAGGCCTGTGGTGTCGGCCAGTCCTGGCAGCAGGGGGATGTGCTCGGAGAGCGTATGACGCTGGCGCTGGAATCTGGCCTGCAACGGGTTGGCAAGGCAATGGTGGTAGGCAGCGATTGCCCGTCGGTCGATGCAGAGTATGTGCGCCTGGCCGTTGCCACGCTGGACGGGGTGGATGTGGTGTTGGGGCCGTCGGATGATGGCGGTTATGTGCTGATCGGAGCCCGCAAGCTGGCGCCGGGGATGCTGGCGGATGTTGCTTGGGGTACGCAAAACGCGCTGGCGCAAACCTGTGACCGGCTTTCGAAAGCCGGTCTGACGTTCGCGCTGCTTCCGCAAAAGTGGGATGTGGACGAGCCTGAAGACTGGCGCCGGTTTATCGGCCAGCCTTCAGGTTGAGCCTCGGTCAGGCCTCTGGAACGCTACTGCGCTGCAGTAACTGTTCAATGATCCGGGCGTTGTTCTCTGCCTCGGCAGTGGTGAACACCCGCAGTGCCTGTTCACGATCAATCACCTGTTCTTCCAGGGTTTCAATCAACGTATCCCTGCTTACACTGTTGACCGCATCCGCCAGTTTCTCGCGGGAGTTGAAGTCGGTCGCGCCCCGGTCTATTTCCCGCCAGTAACGTTCCGAAATCTCACCCAGGCGCCGATCCTGCTCCATCAGCTTGCTGATAACCGCCTGCTTCTCACGCTCAAGTTCCTCATCCGAGAGGTTGGCCAGGGTTTCCCTGAATTCGAGGGAAAACTCCCTTACGGCCTGGTTGATTTCCTCGCCATTGGCGCCGGGGGACTGCACCACAAAGCCCAGTGCCGGGGTTTCGAGCATCTCGAATGGCGTAGCGTAGACGATGTAGCCGAGCTGGCGGGTGGTGCGCAGCTCCTCGTAGAACGGGCTGCTGATAATCTGGCCCAGCAGCCGGAAGGCAGCCCGCTCCTGGAACCCGGTGTTATCGCCCTGTACGTAGAGGGTGTAACCGGTGTCCGGGTGGTCCACTTCCAGCGGCAATACGGTTTCTTCCTCCGGGAGTGACCGCACGCGGCTGCGCTCCACCGTTGTCAGCCGGCTATCATCCAGCACCATGGCGTGAATGCGATTGTTGAGGTTCAGGGCCGAAGCCTGGGTCATGTTGCCGTGAACCAGCAAGACCGGGTCCACTTCTGAGAGAAACGCTTCAGCAAAGGACTCGAGCTCGTCCAGGGTGACTTCCCTGGCTGCCCTGAGCTTTTCTTCCGTACTCCAGGCGCCTTCAATCAACAGGCTCTGGATGAATTCAGAGGTCTGCTGCACCGGGCGTTCCTTGGCCTTGTTCTGGAGCCGGTCGATCAGGTTCTGGCGGGCGATACGGAAACGCTGTTCGGTCAGCCCCGGGTCTGAAACCTGGGTCAGGATGCGGGCCATGAGGGTGTGTAGTTTGTCGCTGTAGCCGCCCACCCGGACGGTAATGCCACGAAGGTGTGAATAGATGCTGTAATCCAGCCCGGCCAGCTGGGCAGGATAGGCCCAGGCGTTGACGTTGGTGTTGATGGCATCCACCAGCAACGTGGACAGCACATTGCTGCGGGCGGAGGCGCGGGTGGCCGGTGTGCGGAGGCTCAGGTAGACGTTGGCCTTGGGCGTATCGAACCGTACGTCCCTGGCATACCACACATCCATGCCGCTGACCGTGCCCATGGAGACCGGCTGTTCCATGGTCGGGCCGGAAATCATCCCCAGTTCTTCGGGAATAAAGGGGTTTTCCAGTGGCAGGGACAGTCTGGTAACCATGGGGTGATCATCCGGCGCCTGGATGCTGGCGGTGTCCAGGGGCTGCATTTTCCAGGCAGCATCGTACCACTGGGTAAGGTTGGGGTCTTCCAGCTCTGGCTCAGGCTCCAGCACGGACACCAGGACGTTTTCCCGCGTAAGCCGGTCCAGAATGTCCCGGTATTTGTCCGGTGCGTAATTTTCCATCATCCAGGGGGCCCGGAGGACATCTTCCGGCGCCACGTGCCGCATCTGCCGCGACAGGTGCATTACCTCCTGCACCGGCCGGCTTTTCTCCCGGAACCGGAAATCGATCTGCGATAGCTGTTTCATTTCTTCATAACGGTGCCGGGCAATGCCTTCCTGGCGCACCTTGTCGATGTAGGCGAAGGTCAGCTCCAGGATGGTTTCCTGTTCCCCAAGGCCTTCCGGAGTCAGCGACATGTTCAGTTCCAGGGTGGCTTCCTGGCCGGTATCCATGCCACTGCCTGCGGAAAGGCTTTCCACCAGGCCGGCCTTTTTCAGCACGTCAAAGAGACTACCCGGGCCCTCGTGGCCAAGCAGGCTGGCAACGTAATTGGCTGGTTTGTCTTGGTAATGATCCTGTTGCGACGGAATGGGGAAGCTCAGTGTCAGGTTGCGGATGTCCTTCAGCGCATCGACCTTGAGACGGGCGGGCAGGGTACCCGGGCTGAATAGTGGCTCGTCGTGCACCTTTGCCGACAGGTTACGGTTCTCAATGCGGTCAAAACGACCACGCACCATGGTTTCCAGTTCATCCAGCGATTGCGGGCCGTAGACCGCCAGTGTCATCAGGTTGGATGAATAGTGGGTTTTCCAGAACTCGATCAGGTCCGGGCGCAGTGGTCGCTCTTCGGTGTTCTCCAGGGTCGTCAGATTACCCACGGCAAACTGGTGGAAGGCATGGTCGGGGTTGCTGACGGCCTTTTTGACGGAGTAGAAGCGACGGCCATCGTCTTTCTGTTTGGAGCTGAACTCGGAATGCACGGCGCGACGCTCACGGTCCACCAGTTCGGGGGTGAACAGCGGCGCTGAGAACTGCTCGGCGAATCGGTCGAGGGCATCCTCAAGGTGATCAGCCTGGACGTCGAAGAAATAATTGGTGTCCTGGAAGGCCGTGAACGCGTTGTGGCTGCCACCATGGCTTTTTATGAATTGCTGGTACTCGCCCGGGTCGGGGTACTTTTCGGTGCCCAGGAACAGCATGTGCTCCAGGAAGTGGGAGAGGCCTTCCCGATCGGCGGGGTCATCCCCGCTGCCAACGGCCACGTTCATGGAGGCCGCCGCCTTGTCGGATTCGTGCGCCGAAATCAGCAGTACCCTCAGCTCGTTATCCAACTGGATGTAACGGTACTCGTTGTCGTCGTTCGGGCTTTTCACGGGCGACTGGCTCGCCAGTGCAACCGAACCGAAGGCCAGAAGGAGTACCAGGGCAAGCCCTTCCTTCAGCCCCAGCAAACCTCTGGCAAAACCATGAATGCCTGGACGCATAGTGCCTCTCTCTACCAATGGGTGGTTCAGTGAATCAGTTCGTTACGGGTACTTTCCGGTTGCTGGTCCAGCGTCTTCTTTGCCAGGCTGGCGGCCGCGTCTGCGTCGAGCTGGCCAGAGGCGATACGCTCGAGAACCGTGCCCATCACCGCCACAGACTGACGATAGTCCGCGAATTCGGCCTGGAAGGCGTGATCAATCGCCTGGTAAACGGCCTGGATTTTCTCTTCTCTGGTGCCGGCATCCGCCGCCGTGTCGTTGATAGCCTTGAGACAGGCGCGGGCGATGGCGATGTAACGTTCGGCGTTGGGATCGTCTTTTTGCATATTCGGAGTTCCGGAAAACGGGGTATTGAGACAGAAGCTGTCATGAATGGTTCCGATTATGTCACCGCTGCTGACAGGTTTCATTTCCTGTCTGTAATGGTATGGATTTGCGGGCAGGCTGCACACCATGTGCTAGTCTCAATTTCAGTATGTCTGGCAAACGAACAGGTTGAGGCGTGCCTTTCATGCCGGGACTAGAGTAATGGCTCTAAATAAAACAAAGGGTTACAGAGTAATTGCTCTAAAAAAGTTCGATACATGAGAGTTGCATTTAAGTACAATGCCGGCGTTCCGATAGAGGTATAAGACTTTGGTCTAATGCCTGTGTCGGCAACAAGGGAAAAGACAACAATTGAGCAACAAGCAGGGTGGACTATCAATGAATTATTTTCTGACGGGTGGCACCGGGTTTATCGGCCGTTTTCTCGTTGAAAAGCTGCTGGCTCGTGGCGGCACGGTACACGTACTGGTACGCGAGCAATCACAGGACAAGCTGGACCAGCTTCGTGAACGCTGGGGTGCCGACGAGTCCCGGGTGAAAGCAGTCATCGGCGACCTTACCAGCCCGAACCTGGGCATTGACGCCAAGACCATGAAATCGCTCAAGGGTAACATTGATCATTTCTTCCACCTTGCCGCGGTTTATGACATGGGTGCGGATGAAGAGTCCCAGCAGGCTACCAATATTCAGGGGACCCACAGCGCAGTGGACGCTGCAGCTGCCATGGAAGCCGGTTGCTTCCATCATGTGTCCTCCATCGCCGCGGCCGGTATGTTCAAGGGCACGTTCCGCGAAGATATGTTCGAGGAAGCGGAAAAGCTGGACCACCCCTACCTGATGACCAAGCACGAGTCAGAAAAGGTTGTCCGGGAGAGCTGCAAGGTTCCGTTCCGCATCTACCGCCCGGGTATGGTCATTGGCCACTCGAAAACCGGTGAGATGGACAAGGTCGACGGGCCTTACTACTTCTTCAAGATGATTCAGAAAATCCGCCGCGCGCTCCCCCAGTGGGTGCCAACCATTGGTATTGAAGGCGGACGCCTGAATATCGTTCCGGTGGATTTTGTCGTCAATGCCATGGATCACATCGCGCATCTGGAAGGCGAGGACGGCAACTGCTTCCATCTGGTGGACTCCGATCCCTATAAGGTGGGCGAGATCCTCAACATTTTCTCCGAGGCCGGTCACGCGCCCCGCATGGCCATGCGCCTGGATTCCCGGGTTTTCGGATTTATTCCTCCGTTTATCCGCCAGAGCCTCAAGAACCTGCCCCCGGTCAAACGCCTGACAACGGCCGTGCTGGATGATATGGGGATTCCTCCTTCGGTATTGTCGTTCATCAACTACCCCACACGGTTTGATGCCCGGGAAACGGAGCGGGTTCTCAAGGGCACCGGCATCGAAGTGCCGCGCCTTGACAGCTACGCCGCGGTGATCTGGGATTACTGGGAGCGTAACCTGGACCCCGACCTGTTCAAGGACCGCACCCTGCGTGGCACCGTTGAAGGCAAGGTCTGTGTGATCACCGGCGGCACCTCCGGCATTGGTCTGGCGACTGCGGAGAAGCTGGCGGACGCCGGTGCCATTCTGGTTATCGGTGCGCGCAAGAAAGAGCGCCTGATGGAAGTGGCAGCACAGCTCGAAGCCCGTGGCGGTAATGTCCACGCCTACCAGTGTGACTTTGCCGAGATGGAAGACTGCGACCGTTTCGTGAAAACCGTGCTGGATAACCACGGCCATGTGGATGTTCTGGTCAACAACGCCGGCCGCTCCATTCGCCGCTCACTGGCATTGTCCTTTGACCGTTTCCACGACTTCGAGCGCACCATGCAGCTGAACTATTTCGGCTCGGTCCGTCTGATCATGGGCTTCGCACCGGCCATGCTGGAGCGTAACCGTGGTCACGTGGTGAACATCTCCTCCATTGGCGTCCTGACCAATGCGCCAAGGTTCTCGGCCTATGTGGCTTCCAAGTCCGCGCTGGATGCTTTCAGCCGTTGTGCCGCTGCGGAGTGGTCGGACCGTAATGTGACCTTTACCACCATCAACATGCCGCTGGTAAAGACGCCGATGATCGCGCCCACCAAGATCTACGACTCCGTGCCCACGCTGACGCCGGACGAAGCCGCTGATATGGTCGTTGACGCTATCGTCTACCGGCCCAAGCGTATCGCCACGCGGCTGGGTATCTTCGCTCAGGTGCTGCAGGCGCTGGCGCCGAAGATGGGCGAAATCGTGATGAACACCGGTTACCGCATGTTCCCGGATTCTCCGGCGGCGGCTGGCAGCCGCTCGGGCGAGAGGCCGAAGGTCTCCTCCGAACAGGTGGCATTCGCCGCGATCATGCGGGGTATTTACTGGTAATAGTCGCCGTAACAACGAAAAACCCCGCTTCCAGGAGCGGGGTTTTTTGTGGCTGTTACTCGGTGATATCCGGGACCGGCGGTGGCGGAAAGCCACCAATCTCCCGCCAACGGTTAACGATGCCGCAGAACAGGTCGGCGGTTTTCTCCGCATCGTACGCGGCCGAATGCGCTTCCTTGTTGTTGAACGGGATACCCGCCAGTTTGCACGCCTGGGCCAGCACGGTATGGCCGTAGGCAAGCCCTGCCAGGGTTGCGGTATCAAAGGTGGAGAAGGGGTGGAACGGGTTGCGGCGGATATCCGCGCGCATCGCAGCGGCGAACACAAAATTGTGGTCAAAGGTGGCGTTATGGCCCACCAGAACAGCCCGCTTGCAGTCGTGGGCTTTTACCGCCTTGCGAATCGGGCTGAATATCTCGCTCAGACCCTCCCGTTCGGGGACCGCCTCTCGTTCGGGATTCCAGGGGTCGATGCCGGTAAAGTCCAGGGCAGACTGCTCAAGGTTGGCGCCTTCAAAGGGCTCGATCTGCTCCACGTGTGTTTCCGCACGCTTTAGCCAGCCGTCTTCGTCCATGGTCAGTATGACTGCGGCAATTTCCAGCAGCGCATCCCGTTCGGGATTGAATCCACCAGTTTCCACATCCACCACAACGGGCAGGAATCCGCGGAAACGGCGGGACATGGGATGCGGTTCTTTGTTTTCGTCAGTCACTTAAACTCCCGGAGTTTTTGGTCAGGGTCACAGGCCCGGATTGGATAATGTTGGTAATCAAACGTTGGCAAGGCGCCATCTCAGGCTCTCACCGGCCCTCAGGGGAACAATGGTGCCATCCGCCAGGGGCAGTTCGGAGGGCATTTCCCAGCTTTCCCGCACCAGGGTGATGGTGTCTGTGTTTCGTGGCAGCCCGTAAAAGTCAGCTCCGTTAAAACTGGCGAACGCTTCCAGTTTGTCCAGAATGCCCAGATCCTCGAAGATCTCTGCGTACAGTGAGATGGCGCTGTAGGCAGAGTAACAACCAGCGCAGCCACAAGCGGTTTCCTTCCGGTCTTTTGAGTGTGGAGCCGAATCGGTGCCGAGGAAGAAGCGCCGGTCGCCGCTGACGACGGCGTCCCGAAGGGCCTGTTGATGCCGATTGCGTTTGAGAATCGGCAGGCAGTACAGGTGAGGGCGAATGCCGCCAACCAGCATGTGGTTGCGGTTGTACATCAGGTGCTGGGGGGTGATGGTTGCACCGAGGTTGTCGCCATTATGGTTGCGGACAAACTCCGCCGAGTCCGCGGTTGTGATGTGCTCAAGAACAACCCGCAGGCCCGGGAAGGCGTCCAGTGTCGGCGCCAGTACCCGCTCCAGGAAAACCTTCTCCCGGTCAAAGATATCGATTTCGGTGTCGGTGACTTCGCCATGGACCAACAACAGCATGCCGCAGTCGCTCATGGCTTCCAGAACCGGGTAAATATTGCGGATATCGGTCACACCGGAGGCGGAATTGGTGGTGGCCCCGGCCGGATAGAGCTTTGCCGCCACCACGCCTCCGGCCTGCGCCTCACGGATCTGTTCCGGTGTTGTGGTCTCCGTCAGGTACAGTGTCATTAATGGATTGAACCCGTAGCCTTTGGCGGCATCCAGAATTCTGTCGCGGTAGGCCATGGCCTGTTCTGCATCGGTTACTGGCGGCACCAGATTGGGCATGATGATGGCCCGGCCAAAACAGCGAGCCGTGGCAGGCACCACGTCTTTGAGGATGTCACCGTCCCGGACATGAAGGTGCCAGTCATCGGGGCGGGTAATGGTGATCTGATTGGTCATTGGCGGTTTCCGACTTGCCGGGGCTCTGGGTGCGGTTGCCCCTGAAAAATTCTGGCGGAATTATATCAGAAGCCGTCGCTGATTGTTTCCGGCCTCAGTCCTAAAGAATGCTTCCCCCCGGCCGTTAACAAATCTGTGAATTTTCTTTGACGGACTGATGGTATGGCACGAATTCCAGTCTTCCTACGTGGTGCAGTTGTTTCCGGTGCATTGGCTTTGCTAGCCGCTGGCAACGTGGCCCAGGCTGCCACCTATGGTGCCGGTATCGAGAACAGCCAGTGGTATCTGTCGGAATCCGTATTTGAGTGCACCCTGGTGCATCAGGTGCCCGGGTATGGCCGTGCGGTGTTCCGTCATCGGGCCGGAGAGTCTCTCTCCTTCTTTCTGGAATCGGAGACGCCGTTAATGCGTCCCGGCCGGGGAATGCTGGTCGTGGAAGCGCCTTCCTGGCGGCCCGGCACGGCGCCCCGAACCCTCGGTCGGGTTAATGTGGAGGATGGCCGTCGCACGGTTTCTCTGGATTCACGCCAGGCCATGATTCTGGTTCAGGGCCTGCTGGAGGGTATGGACCCGACGCTTACCCGTCAGTCCTGGTACGACGGCAGTCCCGTTCGTGTGAAAGTCTCCAACATCAATTTTTCCGGTCAGTTCTCCGGCTACCGCTCCTGCACATCCGGCCTGCTGCCGGTGAACTATGACCAGATCAAGCGTTCCCGTGTGCCCTTCAGCGCTGGCAGTACCAGCCTGTCAGGTGCCGACAGGCGGCTTCTGGACAACATCGTGGCGTACGTACAGGCAGACTCGACCGTGGAAAGGATCTTCGTGGACGGCCATACCGACAGCAGTGGCAGTCGCATTGATAATCGCGCGCTTTCCGAGGAACGTGCCAGAGTGGTGGCGGATTATCTGATCGACGAGGGCATCGATTCCGATCTGATCACTGTCAGGGCTCACGCGGACCAGTTTCCGGCATCAAACCGCCCCGCAGACAACCGGCGAACCACCATTCGTCTTCAGCGGGAAGGCGAGCGGCCGGATTTGCAGCAGGCCAATGGTTACGACGCGGCGTCCCCGAACAGCTAACAGCCAGCCGTTGCTCAACGGACCGCGTTGAGTACGTCCAGGTGTGCGTTTACGCTCTCCGCCAGGGCTCGCAGATGGTAGCCCCCTTCCAGGGTTGAGATGATCCGGTCATTGGCGGAGTCAGCGGCAATGCTGGTGATCATTTCCGTCAGCCAGCGGTAGTCTTCCACTTCCAGGTTCAGCTCCGCCATCGGGTCCAGCCGGTGGCCGTCAAAACCAGCGGAAACCAGCACCAGTTGTGGGCGGAAATCCTGCAGCCGTTTGAGCCAGGCTGCCTCCACGGTTTTGCGATACTCGTCGGCGGATGCGCCGGCCTGGATAGGCGTGTTGATGATGTTTTCGGCCTGGCGATGCACATGGGAGTGAGGATAGAACGGATGCTGGAAGCTGGAGCACATCAGAATACGCTCGTCGCCCCCCACGATATCCACCGTGCCGTTGCCCTGGTGTACATCGAAATCAATGATGGCGATCCGTTCGAGGTGGTGGAACGTCAATGCCCGCATGGCTGCCAGGGCAATGTTGTTATAGAAGCAGAACCCCATGGATTTGCTGCGCTCGGCGTGATGCCCCGGTGGCCGGGCGCACACGAAGGCGTTGGTCAACTGGCTGCTGAGAACCATGTCTACCGCTTCAATGCTGGCGCCGGCTGCCAGGCGGGCGGCCCTTAGCGTGTCTGGCATGATGGCCGTGTCCGGGTCGACATACACTCGCCCGCGGGTGGGCTGCATCAGGTCCAGCTGATGCAGATAACGTTCAGGATGAACGGTCAGTAGCTGATCCCGTGTTGCTTCATCCGGCCTCACCCAGTCCAGCTCCTGTGCCAGGCCGGTATCCGACAGGTAACTGATAATCGCAGCAAGCCGTTCGGGGGATTCAGGATGCTCTGCCCCCATGGTGTGTTTCATACAGTCGTCGTGAGAGAAAATACCCGTTGTCATGCTGGCCCCGAACGCTTTCGTTGTGCTTGTATTTTGTTCAATATTATCAGGGATAGTACACCCTTGCCGTGTTTCTTTGGTCTTATGGTGTTGATAGCCGTTTTACATAGGGAAACAAGCGCCTAAGATAGAGTGTACATCCGCCTGGTCGATCCGAAGCAAGGAGCAACGTTTGAGCACCCGTTATCTGGAAAGCCTTTTCAACCCGTCCTCTATAGTGGTTATCGGTGCCTCGGAAAGGGCGGATAACCTCGGTGGCATGGTGTTGCGTAATCTGATGGGTGGTGGCTACCCCGGCCAGTTGCTGGTGGTCAATCAGAACGATTACGAGAACGTGCACGGCGTTCCCTGCGTCAAGAAAGTATCCCGCATGGGGTTCAGCCCGGACCTGGCCATCGTTTGCACGCCCCCGGATACGGTACCGAAAATGATCCGGCGGCTGGGGGAGGAAGGTGTCCGCACGGCGATCGTAATGACCGGAGGCATGTCCCGCAGCCACAGTAAAACCGGTCAGCCACTGATGTATTCGGTTCGCGATGCGGCCCGGGAAACCGGCATCCGGGTGCTTGGGCCGAATACCATCGGCCTGATGGTGCCTGCTCGCAGCCTGAACGCAACCTATGCCCACATGGGCGCGATACCCGGCAAGGTGGCGTTCGTGGGCCAGTCGGGCACCATCGCCAGTTCGGTGATTGACTGGGCCTTTGCCCGGGGAGTGGGCTTCTCCTACTTCCTGACCCTGGGCGATGGCATGGATATCGACCACGATGACCTGATCGACTACCTGGCCCAGGACAGCCAGACCCGCGCCATACTGCTGCACATCGAGAATATTCCCAATCCGCGCCGTTTTATGTCCGCCGTCCGAGTGGCTTCGCGCACCAAGCCGGTGATTGCGGTGAAAAGCGGCCGGGTGCCGGAATCGGAGTGGTTCCACCACGAATTACCCGCCGGGATCACCCGCAGTGATCCCATCTATGATGCCATGTTACAGCGTGCCGGTGTGTTGCGGGTGGACGGCTTGGGGCAGATGTTCGATGCCCTGGAAACCCTCACCCGAATGCGTCCGTTGCGGCGTGAAACCCTGGCGATCATGGCTAACGGTGTCGGCCCCGGGGTGCTGGCGGTGGACCGGCTGGCCTATCTGGGTGGCGAACTGGCGGAATTGTCAGGCAAGTCCATTGATTCGCTGGCGGAGTTGCTGCCCCCTTACTGGACCCGCAAAAACCCGATCGATCTTGGTTATAACGCCTCGCCGGAGCTGTATGCCCAGGCGGTCAAGGTCCTGGCCAAAGACCCGGAAGTGGCCAACGTTCTTATTATGTACGCACCAAGCCTGACCCAGGATAGCCTGCAGATTGCCGATGCGGTGGTGCAGGCGACCAAGGGCACGCGGTTGAATGTGTTTACCTGCTGGCTGGGGCAGAGCACGGTGCTGGATGCCCGTGACGAGTTCTACCGGGCCGGACTGCCGTCGTTTTTCAACCCGGAGAAGGCGGTGGTAGCGTTCATGCAGCATGTGCGTCACCAGCGTGTGCAGCGGCTGCTGACGGAAACGCCGGAGTCTTTTACCGACCACCTTGCTGACCACACTCAGACCCGTCGGGTCGTGGTCAACGCTATACGCGCGGGGCGCAGCCATCTTTCCAACCGGGAAGCCCGGGATGTGATTCGCGACTATGGCATCAACGCGGTGGACACCATCTACTGCGACGACATGGAGGAGGTTCTGGAGGCCTTTGCCGTGGAGCGTCGGCCGGTGGATATCACTCTGATTCATGAACAGTCCTGTCACCCTTTGATTGCACTCAGCCCCGGGCAGCGCCGTTACAAGGGTACCGTCCAGAAGCTCAACAGCGAGGGTGCCATCATGGACTCCTGTCGCTTCCTGATGGAGGAATACCAGAAGCACTACCCCGACAGCGGTTTCCTCGGGTTTGCGGTTCAGCGCTCCTACCAGCATGTTGGCGGTATCGAGTTCAGCGTTGGCATCACCCGGGACAAATTGTTCGGCCCGCTGGTGGTGTGCGGTGCTGCCGGTGCCCAGATCAATGTGATGACGGACCGCCAGATCGCCCTGCCGCCACTGAATATGGTGCTGGCGCGGGAACTGTTGCGGCGAACCTACATGTACAAGCTGTTGAAAGAGCACAGTCTGAAACCGGAAGAGGACATTCGCGCGGTATCGGAAACCCTGGTGACCCTGTCCCAGATTGTCATTGATAATCCGCAGATCCGTGGGCTGGAAATTTCCCCCTTGCTGTTCAATGAGCAGGGCGCTGTTGCTGTCAACGTGGCCATTGACCTGGCGGACAAGCCGGGGCGCCCGATTATTCAGCCGTATCCCAGGGAACTGGAAGAATGGATACTGCTGCCCAAGTCCGGTCGCCGTGTGATTATCCGACCGGTACTGGCGGAAGACGAGCCCGCCCACCGGGCCTTCCATGAGCTGCAGTCTCCTGAATCCATCCGGTATCGCTTCTTCCAGTACCGTAAGCATTTCTCACGGGAAGACGTGGCCCAGATGGTCCAGATCGACTATGACCGGGAAATGGTGTTCATTGCCAATGCGCCAAAGGAAGACGGTGAAGGCGAAGAAACCCTGGGCACTGTGCGCACCTGGACAGACGCTGACAATCTGCGGGCCGAGTTTGCGGTGATGGTGCACGACAAGATGAAGGGCGAAGGCCTGGGCGTGGCCCTGATGCAGAAAATGATCGATTACTGTCGTGCCAAGGGCACGATGGAAATGGTCGGTAATGTGCTGGCGGATAATCGCCCGATGTTGCGGCTGGCAGAACACCTGGGCTTTGAGATCCGTTACAACCCGGAAGAGGAAGTCATGGACCTGACCCTGGTGCTCAACGAGCCGGAGAAAGACTGGCAGCGGGAGCGTCTGGAGCAGACCTCCCACTGATTACCGGTTATCAGCCTTCTTCAACAATGGCGGAACGGTCCTCTCCGCCCAGGGCTTCCAGCAGGCCGGGTATCAGCCTGGCAAGCTCCAGAGTCATCAGTGAAAAAGCGGCGTCGAAGCGGGCGGCGGCATCGTCTGCATCTACGTCATCCAGCTTTTCCTGCAGGGTATCGCCGAATTTCAGGCGACGAATCCCCAGTTCCTCATCCAGCACAAACGAAAGGTTGTCATCCCAGGTCACGGACAGCTTGGTGACCTGCATGCCGGCATCCAGGTGACTGCGGATTTCGTCTCCCTGAAGATCCAGGCCTTTGCAGCGCACAACGCCACCGTCTTCCGAGGTATCTTTCAGCTCGCACTCGGTGCCAAGCTCGATGCTCGCGGGCAGGTCGATGGATTCATTCAGCCAGCCGGTGAAGGTGAACGTCGGCGCCTGCTCCACGGCGGGTGGGCGAACCGGTAGCGAACCCAGACTCTTGCGCAGGGTTGAAGCCAGGTCTTCCGCCTGCTTGGCGGAGCCAGCATCGACCACCAGAACGCCGTCGGCGGGAGCCAGGTAGGCGTAGCAGCGGCGGTTCTTGGAAAAGGCCCGGGGCAGCATCTCCAGCATCACTTCTTCTTTCAGCTCGTCCTTTTCCTTGCGCCGCACCTTGCGGTGCTGCTCGGCCTCGATCATTTCCGCCTTTTCGTCCACCAGTTCCTTGATAACGGAGGCTGGCAGCAGCTTTTCTTCTTTGCGCAGGGCGATCAGATGGTAACCACCGGCACTGTGAACCAGCAGGTCGCTGTGTTTGCCCATGGGCGGAACCCAGCCCTGTCTTGAGGTTTCCTGGGGACCGCAGGGCTTGAAGGCATCAGCCTGAAGCTTTTCTTCCAGGGCTTCGGCGGTTATTTCAAATGGCTTGGTAAAACGGAATACGCGGGCGTTACGAAACCACATGGTCCGGGTCCTTGTTGCTTTTAGGGTGAAGTCGAGGGTGATGTCGAGTCTGAAAAAGGGTAGGGATGATACCTTAAATCTGCATGATTTCGACAAGAACGGTTTTTACGATAAATCCCACCACGCCGGCACCGAGGATGGTGAACAGGGCAATGGTGCCGAACCGGCCTGCCTGGGACTTCTTGGCCAGGTCCCAGACAATAAAGCCCATCCAGACGATCAGGCCAGTCAGCAGGACCAGCATGGAAAGTTCTGCAAATACAGCTTCGTTCATTAATAACTCCGGATCAGGTGTAAGGCTTACTGCTCGTCCCGCAGGAATACCCAGTTGTCTGCGCTGGATTGTTCCTCGCTGAAGCGATAACCCTCAAGATTAAAGCCTTTGAGGTCATCCGCCTGGGTGATGTTGTTCTGGATGGCGTAGCGGCACATCAGCCCCCGGGCCTTCTTGGCGTAGAAGCTGATCATCTTGTACTGGCCGTTTTTCCAGTCTTTGAACTGGGGGGTGATCAGCCGCCCGTCCAGTTCCTTCTTGCGCACACTCTTGAAGTATTCATTGGAGGCCAGGTTCACCAGAACGCCGTCGTCTGTTTTCAGCAACCGGTTCAGTTCGTCGGTGATCTTGCTGCCCCAGAATGCGTAAAGGTCCTTGCCACGGTTATTTTCGAACTTCGTGCCCATTTCAAGACGGTAGGGCTGCATCAGGTCCAGGGGTTTGAGCACGCCGTAAAGGCCGGAGAGAATGCGCAGTCGCTTCTGGGCGATCTCAAATTCCTTGTCGCTGAAGCTTTCTGCGTCCAGGCCGGTATAGACGTCACCCTTGAATGCCAGCACCGCCTGCCGTGCGTTCTCAAGCGTGAATGGCGTGTGCCAGTTACGGAACCGTTCCGCGTTGAGCTGGCCCAGCTTGTCGCTGACTCCCATCAGGTTGCTGATGTCATGGGGCTCCAGTTCCTTGAGCTGGTCAACCAGCTCGCAGGCGTCGTCCAGAAAGTCCGGCTGGGTGGCTTTGGTCGTGGCCAGAGGGCTCTCGTAGTCCAGCGTCTTTGCGGGGGAAATAACCATCAACATGTCGGGCAATCCTCATCGGAGAAAGTTCAGTAACTGGTCCCTGGTAAACGGCCAGTCCAGTTCCTCACCGGTATCGTTACGGTGCAGGACCGGAATGCGTGTGCCGTAGCGCTCTACCAGCAGTTCGGACTGGGCAATGTCCACAGCGTCTACGGGGATCGGGGAGGGCATGGGTGTGTTCACCAGTAGCGCCTCCGCCAGTTCGCACAGGTGGCATTGGGATGTGGTGTAGAAAGTCAGTTCCATCACTTGGGCTGAGCGTCTATCTGTTGGCCATTCACATCCCTGCTTTCCGGTCCCATCAGGTACAGGTAAACCGGCATCAGTTCTTCCGGTGCGGGATTCTGCTGCGGGTTCTCGGCGGGATACGCCGTGGCTCTCATATTGGTGCGGGTCGCGCCCGGGTTGAGGCTGTTCACTCGCACATTGTGGCGGTCATCATCCAGTTCTTCCGCCAGCATCTGGCTCAGCCCTTCGATGGCGAACTTGGAAACCGCGTAGGCGCCCCAGTACGGCTTCGCTCTGCGGCCGACGCCGGAAGAGGTGAAAATCACCGAGGCATCATCCGACTTGCGCAGCAGCGGGATCATGGCGCGGCTCAGAAGGAACGGAGCGGTGGCATTCACGTGCATCACCTTGTTCCATACCTCGGGATCGTAAAGTTCAATGGGGCTTCGGGTGCCGAGAATGGCGGCGTTGTGCAGAAGGCCATCGAGATGATCAAAGTTGTCTTCAATCGTCATCGCCAGCTCTTCGTACTCCTTGACCGCGGCCCCCTCGAAGTTCAGCGGCACGATGGCCGGTTTCGGGTGGCCGGCGGCCTCAATCTCGTCATAAACGGATTCAAGTTTGGCAACGGTACGGCCAACAAGGATCACGGTGGCGCCATGGGCGGCGTAGGCTTTTGCCGCTGCCCGTCCGATGCCGCTGCCGGCACCGGTTACCATGATGATGCGATCTTTCAGCAAGTCGGCCGGTGCTTGATAGTCCTGCATTCTGTGTCTCCGTCTGGAACTCTATTGTAACAGTTTTGCCAGGTCACTGACGGTGTCAGCCACGATATCAGCTTGCCACAGGTCAACGGCCTCTGGCTGTTCGATATAACCGTAACGCACGGCAATGGTTTTCATGCCCGCGTTGCGCCCCGCCTCGATATCCCGCTCATGATCGCCAACGTAGACGCCTGCGGCCGGATCGGCTCCCACTTCCCGGCATGCCAGGAGCAATGCCTCTGCATGGGGCTTGCGGTGGGTGACATGATCCGGGCAGATCAGAATAGAGCAGCGCTCGGCCAGGCCCAGGGCTTCGATCAGCGGCGCAGCGAAGCGAACCGGCTTGTTGGTGACGATGCCCCAGGGAACGCCGCGGGCTTCCAGATCTTTCAGGATGTCGTCCACGCCTTCGAAAAGGGTGGTTTCAACCGCTACACCGGCTTCATACAGGTCGAGAAACGCGGTGTGTTTTTCCAGGTAGTCCGGATGATCCGGCTCCAGGCCAAAGCCTACGCGGATCATGGCCCGGGCGCCGTTGGATACCGAGCGGCGTATATGCGGTGCCGGCAGCGGCGGAAGCCCATGGGCCTGCCGGAGTTCGTTGAGGCAACGAATAAAGTCCGGCGCGGTATCGATCAGTGTACCGTCCAGGTCAAACAGGACGGTTGAGGGGGCTGAGGGTGAAGCTGTCACGACGGATCGGTTTCCTCGCGGCTATCCACGGCATGCATCATGTAATTGACGTCCACGTCCCGCCCCAGGCGATAAACCTTGGTAACCGGGTTGTAGGTCATGCCGGTCAGTTCCCGGATCTCCAGCCCGGCGTGGCGCAGGTGGTCGGACATCTCCGACGGCCGGATGAACTTGCGCCATTCATGGGTGCCCTTGGGCAATAGCCTGAGCACATATTCGGCGCCCACAATGGCGAACAGGAACGACTTCGGGTTGCGGTTGATGGTCGACACAAAAAGATGCCCGCCGGGCTTCAGCATGGCGGCACAGGCTTTGACAACCGAGGCCGGATCCGGCACATGCTCCAGCATTTCCAGGCAGGTGACGATATCATACTGGCCCGCGTGCTCGGGGTCGTTTGCCAGTTCCTCAATGGTTGTCTGGCGGTAGTCCACCTTGATGCCACTTTCCATGCCATGGAGCCTTGCCACCGCCAGCGGCGCTTCGCCCATGTCTATTCCGGTTACATGGGCGCCGCGCTGGGCCATGCCCTCCGATAGCAGGCCGCCGCCACAGCCGACATCCAGAACCCGTTTCCCGGCCAGGGGAGCGCGTTCGTCAATATAGTTCAGGCGTAGCGGGTTGATGTCGTGCAGTGGGCGGAATTCACTGGTGGGATCCCACCAGCGACTGGCCAGTGCCTCGAATTTGGCGATTTCATTCTGGTCTACGTTCTGATTGCTCATAGATGGCTCTGCCTGGTAACTGAAATGTCGGGCGTCAGCTGGACTGCTGCTCGCGAATACGATCCGCCCAGCCCCGGACGCGTAGCATCAGGTCTGGTACGTCAATACGGGTCAGTCTGCCTTCCTGTACCTGAGGTACGCCGTTGATCCAGCTATGGCTTACCTGACGGCCGTGGTTGCTGTAAACAAGGTGCGAGGCCGGGTCATATACTGGCTGTAGAAACGGGTCGCCCAGATCCACGGCAATGATATCTGCCAGTTTGCCGGCCTCCAGCGATCCCAGTTCATGGGCCCGCCCCAGGGCCTTTGCGCCCTTGATGGTGGCCATTGCCAGTGCTTCATGGGCGGAGAGAGCAGACGCATCATTGGCCACCAGCTTGGCCAGCATCGCGGCAGTGCTGAGTTCGCCGAACAGATCCAGGTCATTATTGCTGGCCGCGCCATCGGTGCCAATGGTCACGTTAATGCCCGCATCACGGAACTTCTGTATCGGACTAAGGCCGCTTGCAAGCTTGAGGTTGGATTCCGGGCAATGAACCACCTGGGCCCCGGTCTCCCTGAGTAGCTGAATGTCCGAGTCGTCAATCTGTGTCATGTGCACACACTGGGTCAGGGGGCCCAGTACACCCAGGTCTGCCATTCGTGCGGTTGGCCGCTTTCCGGTTTGCGCGATAGCGTCGGCCACCTCGAACGCAGTTTCGTGCAGGTGGATCTGGATGGGAGCTCCTGTGCTCCGGGAAAGTGCAACCGCTTTGAGCAGTGGTTCGTCTGAAACCGTGTAGGGTGCGTGCGGGCCGATCGCCGGCGTAATGAATGGGTCGTCCTGCCATTGGCGGATAAAGGTTTCGCCCTTGGACAGATATTCGTCCGGCCCGCTGCCCCAGGGGGTGGGGAAGTCCAGCAACGGGAAGCACACCTGGGCTCTCATGCCAGCGTCGCGGGCCAGTTGGGCAACAATTTCCGGGAAAAAATACATGTCGGAAAAGGTAGTGGTGCCGGTGCGCAGCATTTCCGCCATGGCAAGCTGGGTACCATCGGCAATGAAGGTCTCGCTGACGAAGGCCCCTTCCGCTGGCCAGATATGGTCGTTCAGCCAGGTCATCAGTGGCAGATCGTCCGCCATGCCACGGAACAGCGACATGGCTGCATGGCCGTGCATGTTGATAAGGCCGGGAAGCACCACGTGGCTGGGAAGATCAATGGTTTCCTTGGCCCGGAAACGGGTGTCGGCCTCCTCCTGGGAGACAACGGCAGCAATCCGGTCGCCCTGTACAAGTACCGCCTGGTGGTCCAGTACCGCGTCGGTGGGCTCCATGGGAATGACCCAGCGCGCGTTGATGCGAATATCTGCTGCGGTAATGGTGTCTGCCGTCATTTACCCTGCCTTGGCCGGGCCGCGCGGAAACCATCCGTGCAGCCGAAGAATGTAGCACGAAAGTATAGCGACCACCCGGGCCAAGAACTACCCTGGGGGGCTAGTTTGGAACGTTATCACGGGTATACTGCATTTTTGTAATCTGCCAGGAGTGACTGAATGAGCAAGAAATCTGATTCATCCAGTGAGCGTGCCGTTGGAACCGTGGCCATCCGCTGGCACGGGGGCAGTCTTGAGCTGCTGGATCAGCGCCTGCTGCCAGATCAGGAGCACTGGATTACGCTGGAAGGGGCCGCCGGTGTTGCCCAGTGTATTCGGGATATGGTGGTGCGCGGTGCTCCTGCCATTGGTATCAGCGCGGCTTATGGGGTGGCGCTGGCTGCTCGCCATGCCGGCGGCGGAGACTGGAAAGCCGAGATCAAACAGGCCATTCGCGAGCTGGCTGCCTCAAGGCCAACAGCCGTGAATCTGTTCTGGGCACTTCAGGAGATGGAGCGGGAATTCGCCGGGTGTCATTCCCTGGACGAAGCTGTCGAACGGCTTGCAAAAACGGCTGTTCGCATTCATGAGGAGGATCTGGCAGCCAACCTGGCCATGGCCGATAATGCCCTGGAATTCATGGCTGCGAAAAAACCCTTCTCGGTGCTTACCCATTGCAATACCGGCGCCCTGGCCACCGGTGGTTATGGTACTGCACTGGGCGTGATCCGCCGGCTCCATGAGGAAAAGCTGCTCAGGAACGTGTTTGCAGACGAGACCCGTCCCTGGCTGCAGGGCAGCAGACTGACCGCCTGGGAGCTGGCCCGGGACGGGATCCCTGTTACCCTGAACGCAGACGGCGCCGCGGCTGCCATCATGGCTGCGGGTAAAGTGAGGTGGGTGGTTGTCGGTGCTGACCGGATTACTGCCAATGGTGATGTGGCCAACAAGATTGGCACTTACAGCCTTGCCGTACTGGCGCGCCACCACAAGGTTGGGTTCATGGTTGTTGCGCCTTCCAGCACAGTGGATATGTCGCTGGAGTCCGGTAGGGATATCCCGATTGAAGAACGGGAAGGTTCAGAGCTGAGGCAGGTCAGGGGTATGCCGATTGCCCCGGAGGGGGTAAGGGTGTTCAACCCGGTGTTCGATGTTACGCCGGCAAGTCTGATCGATGTGATCGTGACCGAGAAGGGGATCGTCAGCACACCCAACCTCACCGGGATGAGGTCGCTATTCGACTGAGTCGTCCTTTTTTGCCCGCAGCTGCGCCACTTCCTTTTCCTGTTCTTCTATAAAGTGCAGTGACATTTCAAAACTCTGGCGAGTGAATTCCAGAACCTTCTGGAAGCCCTCGTCGGAGAGTGTGCGGGCGTCATCGTGGCTGCGGAAGATATTGATAAACTGGCGTTCCCTCTCGAACTGAAGCGGCAGCCGGCCGACACCCCAGTCGTTGAGCACTCGCCAGACTTCCGGGTTGTAATTACGGGTGGTGCGAAGGATGAACGGGATAGGGTCGTTGCGGGCGATCAGGGCGGCCAGGCGCAGGATCAGTTCAAAGGACAGGGTGCTGGTGCCATTTTCAATGGCTTCCAGGACCGATTTGTCTTTCAGGTTCAGGGCTTCGCTCATTTCCGACAGGGTCAGACCGGCCACTTCACGGATATCCCGGAGGGAATTGCCAGCTACCAGCATGGTGCGCAACTGGTCCTGGGAGTTCATCAGCGCACGGCCGACTTTCAGGGAGGTATCTGTGGATCTGGCGGCAAAGCGCAGGGCTGACCCGGTAAACCCCGCAATACGGTTAATGAGGGACTCGGATTCCCGGGCTTCACCGCGGCCTTCCTCGGGGCCCTGAACCTGCTCGACCTCTTCCATGGATCTCATGGCATGCATGGCATCCATCAACATGCCTTCAAGCAGGCGTGCCCGGTTCCGGTCTTCTTCCTTGTCAGCCATGGCTAACGCCCGTTCATCAATGGATTTGATCCGCTCAGCGCGCCTGGGCCTGAGCGGTTATCTGTTTGAGATTCATTATGGATGCCATGCGTTGATCCAGCTCCAGCATGTCCGCCATTATGTTACCGCCCTCATGGACAATGAAGTCCAGTTCCTCGTCCGTGCTGTCCAGGTCAGCGGCCTGCTGGTCCTGCCATTCGTCCAGTTCATCCAGGGTGTCAAATGGCTCGCCGCCGTGAATTTCCCGGCGGGCATTGGCAATGCTCAGGCGCGTGCTCTCAATCTGTGACTGATATTCCTTGCGGTCTTCAAGGTTGAGACTGACAGTCGTCTGCTCACGCTGCTGTTTGAGGAATTCAATTTCTTTCTTCAGCAACTGGAACTCCGGGTGGTCTTTAAACCGGTTGTCGTGGCGTGTGCGCAGTTCATCAATGACGCCGCTGAAGTCAAAGTAGCGGGTATGGGGCACGGCTTCGATCTGGTCCCAGGGGAGGGCGTGATCCAGTGCGTCTTCGCCAATACGGGTCTTATCAACCCGGGACGGAATCTCGATGTCGGGAATCACGCCTTTGTGCTGCGTGGACCCGCCGGAAACCCGGTAAAACTTGCTCTGGGTGATCTTCAACTGGCCATGGTTCAGCGGGCGCACAGCCTGCACGGTACCCTTGCCGAAGGTCTGCGAACCGACCACCAGCCCCCTGCCATAGTCCTGTATGGCGCCAGCGAAGATCTCTGAAGCAGACGCGCTCATGCGATTGACCAGAACCACCAGTGGGCCGTCGTAGGCAACTGAGGGGTCTTCGTCGTTAAGCACCTGCACATCGTTGTTGGAGTTGCGGATCTGGACGGTCGGGCCCTTCTCGATGAACAGGCCTACCAGATCGTTGGCTTCGTGAAGCGCGCCACCACCATTGTTGCGAAGGTCCATGACCACACCGTCAACGCCTTCCGCCTTGAGTTCGTCGATCAGCTTGCGGACGTCACGCGTGGTGCTCTTGTAGTTCGGGTCCCCTTCCTGCATCGCCTTGAAATCTGCATAGAAGGTGGGAATGTGGATCACACCGATCTGGAATGTCTCATTATTCCTGTCAAATTTGATCACTTCCTTGCTGGCGCTCTGCTCTTCCAGCTTCACATTGTCCCGTTTGATGGCAATGGTTTCGGTGACGGTTTCATCCGGTGCATCGGCGGGAATGACTTCCAGGGTTACCGTGGATTCACGGGGGCCACGGATCAGGTCCACGACCTCGTCAAGACGCCAGCCGATGACATTTACGGCTTTCTCTTCATCTTCCTGTTTGACCGAGACAATGCGGTCCGCTGGTTCCAGTTGCCCCTGTTTGGCGGCTGGACCGCCGGGCACCAGGCGCACGACCTTTGTGTATTCATTGTCTGACTGCAACACGGCGCCAATGCCTTCCAGGGAAAGGCTCATGTTGATGTTGAAATTCTCGGACGTTCGCGGTGAGAAATAGGATGTGTGTGGGTCCCACATGCCGGCAAACGCATTCATGTAAGCCTGGAAAGCGTCTTCGCTGCGGGCCTGGTAGACCCGTTTGAGCTGGCCTTCGTATCGACGGCGCAGGGCTTCCTCGATCGCTTCATCATCGGTGCCGTTGAGGCGCTGTGCCAGAACCGCGTTTTTGAGCCGCTTCACCCACAGTGCGTCCAGTGCGTCGGTGTCTGCTTCCCAGTCCGCCTCGGAGCGATCAAGCAGAATGCTCTCCTCGGCTTCAAAATTGAGGTTCCCGACGCCCTTGTCAATCAGGCTCAGTGCAAACTCAAGGCGCTGGATGATCCGCTGTTGCACCAGGTTGTAGATGTCGAAGCCGGGTTGCAGCTGCCCGGTTTTCAGTGCCGAACCCAGGCCCATGCGAACGGCACTGAAATTCTCGATGTCTTTTTTGGTCAGGTAGATACGCTGGCCATCAAGGTATTCCAGGTAAGCATCGAAGACGTCTCCGGACAGGGAGTCGTTGATGCTCATATCCCGGAAGTGGGTAAACTGCAGCTGGCGCGCGATCAGGATGTTTGCCCGGGCCTGTTCCACCGTCGGGGAGACCGGATCGTAGACCTTGTCTGTCTCCACTTTCGCCGATGCTGGCAGGGCGAGAGCCAGCATCAGTGTCAGGATGGCTGCCTGTCTGCCGGCCTTGCCCCCCTTCCACGGGTTGCTGTAACGGTTCATAAATCGTTCCGCGATGCTCATAAGCTTGGTTACCTGACGGTGAATGGCGATACGGGGCTCAGCTGAAGCAACCGCTGGTGAAAGGTCATACACTTTTCGGATATCGCCGAGTTGGCTCATGATTTTATTGTAGGCAAGCGCAGGTCTGGTTGCCATAGCGTTAAAGTATCGGTTCGTGACAATCTGTCCATGAAGTAGTCAGGTTCGTAAGCAGAGATACGCTCAGGCGGGGCAGTCATCCTTGCCGGAGAACACGCGTCTCCGGCAAGGATGGAGTGGGTTAGCTGAAGGGTGTATTGGCTTCCGCTTTGTCCAGTAGCATGGCCGGCGGATTGAACCGCTCACCAAATCGCTCGGCAAGGCTTTTTGCCCGTTCTGCGAAGGCTCTCACACCGTACTGGTTGATGAACTGGATGGCGCCGCCCGTCCAGGGCGCATAGCCGATACCGAAAATACTGCCGATATTGGCATCCTCAACCGTGCGTAGCACGCCTTCTTCCAGGCATCGGACCGTTTCGATGGCCTGGATGAACAGGATGCGGTCTTTCAGCTCCTGAAGCTCAGTGCTCCGGGCTTTTTCCTGGTCCACGAACAGCTTCTCCAGTTCCGGCCACAGGTATTTCCTGCCCGATTCCGGGTACTCGTAAAATCCGGCGCCGGCGGCTTTGCCTTTGCGATTGTGGCTATCAACCATCTGATCGATAACCGCCTCGGCAGGATGAGCGTTCCAGGTTTTGCCCGCGGCTTCGGTGTCTTTTTTGCTCTGGTCACGGATGTGCTGCATCAATGTCATGCTGACTTCATCCGAGATCGCCAGGGGGCCCACCGGCATACCGGCCAGAACACCGGCATTTTCGATGCTGGAAGGATGAATGCCTTCGCCCAGCATGGCGATGCCTTCGTTCACAAAGGTGCCGAACACGCGGGAAGTGAAGAACCCACGACTGTCGTTCACCACAATGGGAATCTTTCCAATCTGCTGAACATAGTCAAAGGCACGGGCAAGGGTCTCATCGGACGTTTTTGCGCCCACGATGATTTCCACCAGTTGCATCTTGTCCACCGGCGAGAAGAAATGCAGGCCAATGAAGTTGTCCGGTGCGCTTGAGGCCTCCGCCAGTTGTGTAATGGGAATGGTGGAGGTGTTGGAGGCAAAGATGCCGTTTTTCACCAGCCTGGCTTCCGCTTCCCGGGTCACTTTCGCTTTCAGTTCGCTGTCTTCGAAGACGGCTTCGATGACCAGGTCACAGCCTTCGAGATCGTCGGCGGAGCCTGTGGCCTTGATGCGGTTCAGCACCTCGGTTTTCTGCTCTTCGGTCATGCGGCCGCGGCTGACTTTCTTTGCCAGCAGTTTTTCCGAGTAGGCTTTGCCTTTCTCGGCATTTTCCGAGGACACGTCCTTGAGCACCACGTCGATGCCACGGGTAGCGGTGGAAAAGGCGATGCCTGCGCCCATCATGCCGGCGCCAAGAACCCCCACCTTGCGGAAGGTTTCCTTCTCCACGCCTGCGGGGCGACTTTCGCCGGCGTTCACGGCGTTGAGCTGGAACCAGAAGGTGCCGGTCATGTTCTTGGCGACCTGGCCGGTGGTCAGTTCCGTGAAATAGCGGGTTTCAATCAGGCTGCCGTTGTCGAAATCCACCTGGGCGCCTTCCACCGCAGCCGACAGGATGCGTTCCGGTGCGGGATAACAGCCCTTGGTTTTCTGCTTGAGCATCGCCGGGGCAATGGCGAGCTTTTGCGCCATCGCCGGATGATGGGGCGCGCCACCAGGGAATTTGAAGCCTTTCCGGTCCCAGGGCTGCTGGCTTTTCGGATTGGCATCAATAAAGGCCCGGGCCTTTGCCATCAACTCGTCCGGGGACGACGCCAGTTCATCCACAATGCCGGCTTTGAGCGCGGCTTTCGGATTTACTTTCTTGCCTTCCATCAGGTAGGGGAAGGCGGCCTCGAGGCCAATCATCCGGGGCAGGCGCTGGGTGCCGCCGCCACCGGGCAGAAGGCCGAGGGTAACTTCAGGCAGTCCGAGCTGGATCCGGTCGTCGTCCATCACCACCCGGTGATGGCAGGCCAGACAGATCTCCAGGCCGCCGCCCAGTGCCGAGCCGTTGATGGCCGCCACGGTGGGCTTTCCGGTGGTTTCCAGGGCCCGCATTTCGGCCTTCATGCCGTTGACCATGTCTTCAAAGGCACCGGCATCTTCGCGGGTCACTCCGAAAAGCTCTTTCAGATCGCCGCCGGCGAAGAAGGTTTTCTTGGCGGAGGTAACGATGATGCCGCGGATGTTGTCGATGTCATTTCTGACTTTGCCCACGGTCTCAGTCATCGCTGCGCGGAAATCAGCGTTCATGGTATTGGCGGACTGGCCGGGCATGTCGATAGTCAGGGTCAGGATCTGGTCTGACCCCAGGTCGTAGTGAATGGCGCTCATATTCGGTTCTCCTCTCAGAATCATTGGTCGGCTCAGACGCGCTCGATAATGGTGGCAATACCCATGCCGCCACCCACACACAGGGTGGCCAGGCCGTAGCGCAGCTCTCTCCGCTCCAGTTCGTCGAGCAGGGTGCCCAGAATCATGGCGCCGGTGGCGCCCAGGGGGTGGCCCATGGCAATGGCGCCGCCGTTGACGTTTACCTTCTCGTCGGGAACCGACAGCTCCCTCTGGAACCGCATCACCACGGATGCAAAAGCTTCGTTAACCTCAAACAGGTCTATCTGGTCCGCCGTCATGCCGGCCTTCTCCAGAGCCTTGCGAGCGGCGGGGGCAGGGCCGGTCAACATGATGGTGGGATCGGTGCTGGTGACCGCTGTTGCGAGGATGCGGGCCCGGGGCGTCAGCCCCATGGCCTTGCCCTTCGCTTCGCTGCCAATCAGCATTGCGGTTGCGCCGTCCACGATGCCGGAGGAGTTGCCGGCGTGGTGTACGTGATTGATCTTCTCCACGTAGTGGTATTTTTCCCGGGCGACACCGTCAAAGCCCATTTCGCCCATCATCTGAAAAGAGGGTTTGAGGCCAGACAGCGATTCAACCGTGGTGTTGCCGCGTACATGTTCATCACGGTCCAGGATCAACACACCGTTCTGGTCGGTGATGGGAACGATGGATCTGGCAAAATAGCCCTTTTCCCAGGCGTTGGCCGCCTTCTGCTGGGATCTGACGGCAAATCCGTCCACGTCTTCCCGGCTGAAGCCCTCCAGGGTGGCGATCAGGTCGGCCCCGATACCCTGGGGCATGAAGCCGGTATGCAGGTTGGTGGCGGGGTCGGTGGCCCAGGCACCACCATCGGAGCCCATGGGTACGCGGGACATGGCCTCAACGCCACCAGCGACCACCAGGTCTTCCCAGCCGGAGCGGACTTTCATGGCCGCCAGGTTGACGGCTTCGAGGCCGGATGCGCAGAAACGGTTGAGGGTGACTCCCGCCACCACCTCATCCCAGTCCGCGGCCAGGGCGGCCGTTTTGGCAATATCGGCTCCCTGGTCGCCAACCGCAGTAACACAGCCCATAACGATGTCGTCAACCTGGGCGGTATCCAGGGTGTTTCTCTCCTGCAGAGCCTTGAGTACGGTGGTCAGCAGCGTGATGGGTTTGACACTGTGCAGGGAACCGTCTTTCTTGCCGCGACCCCGTGGCGTGCGTACGGCATCGAAGATATAGGCTTCGGTGGTCATTTCCTGTCCTCTGTTGGTCTTTGACTCGGGAATTGTGTTCCAGTGGCTAACCATAGCGGTTTGCGCCCCTGGTGCGTAATGACGTGCGCTGCCAATCCCATTGGCGAAACTGCTCATGCCGGTCATGACAATTCCTGTCGCGGCTTCTATGGTGTAGACAGGTATCCAAATTATTAGCAGGAGTAAGCCGATGTCCCTGAGAGATGCTATCGACAACTTTTATGAGCCCTTGGTAGCGGAAGCCATTGAGGAAACGAGGGAAGCCAGTGATAGCCAGGACTATCTGGAGGATGTGATGTGCGTGGCGCTGAACCGGCTACCCGCCAAGTATTACCGGCACAGCGTCGATATGATGTTCTACCTCGCCGACGGAGAACTCGAGACCATGAAAAAAAACTCCCTGACCGCTGTTAAAACGGCCAGGGAGTTTGTGAAGAGCCATCAGCGAGATTAAATGGCCATCAGCGGGGCTGATTCCCTCCACCCAGCACAGCCTCGAGTGCCTGGCCCAGCCGGTGGGCCAGAGGCTCGCTCACCACATCCACCGGTTGTGCCACGCACCAGTTTGCAACCAGCATTTCAAGTTGCTGTGACTTGTCGTTAGCGCCGGCAGCGTTGCCCATTCCCTCTGCCAGGCGTTGTACCTGAATCTCCATACGACGTCCCTTGTCTTCGTCGGGGGAAGGAACCTCCGCCAGTATCTCTGCCCGGATAACCAGCTCCGTAGGATCCGGTTGCCCCACATTCCTGGCCAGTTCGGCCCAGTGGCCGGGCAATGCGTTGCTGTCCAGGGCGCTTGTACCCCTGGCTGCGATCCACCGCTTCCAGGTTTCAATCTGCTCCTGCAGCTTGCGGTTGGAAATAAGCCCGGAAAGCCGGTTGCGTTCGTTGCTGACCTGCTCCCGTACCCCGGCTGAGAGAGGTTCGCTCTTGAGCGCATTCAGTTCTCTCAGGGCAGTTTCCAGATGCTCCACGCCGGTATCTATGGCAACAGATTGGCTGGCAGTAAGCACCGGCCCGGCTTTTTCATCGGCCTCCCGGGTGAGTTGTTCCTGCTCATTTTTATGGGCGTCCCGGCGTGCAAAAATCTGGTCGCAGGCCTTGCGAAATGCCTGCCAGAGTTTCCTGTCTTCGCGATGGCGGGTGATGCCGATGCTGGTCCACTCGTTTTGCAGCGCTTTGGCCTGATTCATGGCCTCACCAAGGGGCTCATAATCGATCAGCGCTTCCGCACGCTCAACGATTCCCTGTTTGAGCGCTTCATTCTTTTTGCGTTCTTCGTTCAGGGGAGCCTCAAGCTGCTTGAGCAGATCGTCGAACTGCTTTTGTACCGGCCGGTTGTCGCGGAACTCCACTGGCCAGGCTTCTTTCCATTCTTCTCTGGCGGTCTGGTGGATGCGTTCTGCTGCTTTCCAGTCGATGGTTTGCCAGTCGGCATTCTCAAGGAAGGTGCTCAGTTGTTCGCAGATCGTTTTCCGGGTCTCCAGGTTGGCCTTCTTCAGGCCGGACTTTGCAGAGAAGTAAGCCTTGCAGGGCTCATAGGCCAGGTCCGAGGCCTGCTTGAACCGTGACCACAAGTCGCGGTCCGAGGAGCCTCCAAGCTCGCGCCATTCGTTCTGCAGTTCTTTGATCCGTTCAGCTTTGGCTTCCGGCTCTATGGGCTGGTCTGCCAGGTATTCCATCTGTTCACACAGGGAAATCTGTTTCGGGCGAGTGGCAAACCCCTGCCAGTCCGTCAGTTCGCGGAGCTGGCCGCCGAGCAGGTGAATTCGGGGCTGCAGTGGTTTGCTGTGGCGATGGTCCAGTCCCTTGAGCTGCTGCTGGGCGGCCTTGAAAAGCTGGCGCGACTCTTTCAGCTGCTTGGCTTCCAGGGCAGCTTCCAGCTTGCTCAGGGTCTGCTGCAGCGTGTCAGCCAGCTGCTTCTGTTCGGCCGTGTCCGCTTTTTCGACTTTTGCAGGGCGGGGCTTGCCGGCCAAGCGATACAGGGCGTCCAGCATGGACGGGCGGCGGAAGTCTTTCGGCCAGTCGACCGCTTCTACCAACTCCTTGGCTTTGCTGGCGGATGCCTGGTCGTCGGATTCATTTTCGACCGGGTTCTGTAAGGCTGTGATCTCTTCCCGGTGCTGGCCGAGGCGCTTTACGGCGGATATGTAGGCCCGCAGCGACTGCATCAGGTTCTCGTAGGCCTTCTGTTCCTGCCGGGCCACCTGAGTGTCGCGGGTGGCTTCCAACCAGCGGTTTTCCTGGGTTTTTTGCAGTGCGTCCAGGGAAGCCAATGAGGGTTCCAGATCCGGATCCTGCTGTTTCAGTTCATCAAGGGTGCTTTCCAGCAGCGACAGGGTTTCCGCTCGCTGGTTCAATTGTTCCTGCTGTTGTCTGAGCCGTTCCTGCTCGGCCTGCATCTCGTGGAGGCGTTCGCGGCACTGATGGACGGCCTGCAGGAATTCGGTGGTCTGTTCCTGGGAGGCTTGCGCCTCAACCTCGCTCCATTTCTGCAACAGGGCCTCCAGCCGGGCCTCGAACAGTTTCGTATCCTCGCTTCGAGCCTGATCGGTGGCATTGCCAACCAGTGTCTGTATGGTTTCCGCCAGTTTCTGCTGCTGCTCCTCTTCGTCTCGAATCTGCTGGAGCTTCTGGCGAACAGTCTGGTACACCCCCTTGTCCTTGCCCTTCGCGAGTTTCTGGACTCGCTGCAGCGCCGCCTTATCCGCCAGTGTTTCGGCAGCCTTGATGCGGATGTTGGCGGTCATGCCAGCGGTTGCAAGGTCTTCAAGCTGCTCGCCGGAGGGGTTGGATTCAAGAATGCTGACTTGCTGCTCGCGCCTGTCATCCTGTCTGTTCAACTTTTCCTGATCTTCAGGCGTTGGTCCCTGTTGAACTGCAGCAGGAGAGGGTGTCGTTGCTTTGCGAGTTCTGAACAGTTTCTGGATGAAAGCAGCCATGGGGTTATCCTTTGATATTGAAACCAGTTCCCGGTGCCGGCAAAGTAAGCCTGCACCGACCATCGGCCTTATCCGGGGTTCCGGATGCCGGGTGCGTCAGCTGATTCTTCCGGTTCTATCCGGCAGCTGTATCGAGTGGGGTAGCCAATCGGGGCACTAGTCTAGCGTTTTGTCGGCATTTGCGGGAAGAGTCAGAATGGGAAAAGCATCAAATCAGGACGATCAGGATTACAGGGCCCGCTCTGCTGCGTTACGGCTGCTGGCCCGCAGGGAGCACAGTCGCCTGGAGTTGTCCCTGAAACTGAGGCAGAGAAAGATTGAATCGGACGTAATTGAACGGGTTCTGGACGATTACGAAGCTGAGGGTTGGTTGAACGATGAGCGTTTTGCCGACGTTTATGCCCGTCAGCGCATGGATCTTGGTTATGGGCCGCTCAGGATTCTGGCAGAGCTCCAGCAGCGGGGAATCCACTCGACGCCTCAATGCCTCCGCGATATCACCGATTCGGAGTGGACGGAGCGGGCGGCCCTATTGCGGGAAAAGCGATTTGGCCTTGGTGATATCAGTGAGGATTGGGATGAAAAGGCGCGCCAGGGACGGTTTCTGGCACGAAGGGGGTTTGCGTCTGACCAGGTTGAATCGGCTCTGGAGCGACGGCTATAGCGTTGGAGGAACCATGCCGAGCTCACTGGGCAAGCTGGCACGCGCTTCCCGCTCCGGCGCTGTAACGATGGGCCTGATGATCTTTTCCATGCCCTCAAGGTCTTTGAACCAAGGTTTCTGCGGAGCTTCTGCCGTTTCCGTTGAATCCGTCATCCAGGCCAGCACATCGTAATAGCGGCGGATGTTCTGTACATAGATAACCGGTTCGTGCCCACGGGCGTATCCAAACCGGGTTTTTGAGTACCATTCTTTCTGGGTTAACAGTGGCAGAAATTCTTTAACGTCCATCCAGCGGTCGGGATCCTTACCTGCACCTTCGGTCAGCCGGCGGGCATCCTCCACGTGGCCCCAGCCCACGTTGTATGAGGCCAGGGCAAACCAGGTGCGGTCAGGTTCAGGGATGCGTTCCGGGACCTTGCGGTGGACCATGGTGAAATACTTGGCTCCGCCCTGGATACTCTGCTTCACGTCAAGCCGGTTCTTGATGCCGATATGCTTGGCGGTTGTGCGCGTCAACATCATCAGGCCGCGAACACCGGTGGGAGACACTGCGTTGGGGCGCCAGTGGGATTCCTGATAGCCGATGGCTGCCAGCAGACGCCAGTCCAGATCGTAGCTGGCGGCATAGTCCTTGAACAGGTCTTCGTATTTCGGAAGGCGGTTCTCCACATGATGCACAAACGTGCGCGCGCCAACGTAATTCAGGCGGTCCAGATGGCCGTAGAAGCGTTCCGAAATCTGCGCCAGGGCACCGCTTTCTCTCAACTCTGCGATAAAATCCTCAGCAGCCCTGGCCAGTGTCTGGTCCTGTTCCCCCGGGAAAAGCCACAAAAGGTCTTCCGGATTGCCGATACTGAAAGCTTTTTTTACCATCGGGAAAAACACATGGTTCAGCTCCAGTTCGTTGGACGAAACGATGGCCAACGGATACTCGCCGGATTCTACCCGTGCCAGAATGCCGGCGGCATCCAGCCCTGAATGAACCTTCCATTGCAGGCCTTCGTTTTCCGACTGAAGCTGCTCCAGTTGGTGCTGGTGATTACTGTCGGCAACAAGATGAAGGGTGTGGCCCTGTAGATCATCTACGGATTCGGGCCGCTCCGTGTCCCGGTTATATACCACCACCGATTCCGCCTCAATGCCATTGGAGACCGTGTGATACCGTCCGGGAAAGTCCGGGCGGGCGGAGAGTCCGGCAAGCCCTATGTGGGCGTAGTCCTGATCGACCACGGAAAGCACTTCTGTATTGTCGTCTGCAATCCGCACCTTGAGCTTGACACCCAGGTCCTCGGCAAACAGGCGGGCGAGCTCGTAATCATAACCGGTGGGGCCATCGCGGCCCTCGTAGTAAACAGAAGGGGCGTTACGCGTGATGACATGGAGCACGCCCTCGGAGCGGATCTCCTGGAGCGTGCTTGGCCTGGTACACCCGGCGTTTGTCAGGGCAATAGCCAGCAGGCAGGTGTACCCCGCAAGAGCTAGACGCGATGGTTGACGATCAATTTGTGGCAAATCCTGAACTCCCTGTCTCAGCCCCAATAATCCCCGGTCGGAGTTGGCCGGTCAATGGAAGTGATCATTTAATGTGCAAAACAATGTTAAATGGACGGGGTCGGTTATGGTCTTTTGACGCTGTATCCCGAACGTCGTTTCGAGTATCATTGCGGCCTTTCAGACTGCCGGCATTTCCCTGTTACCTGACCCTCAGGCGACACAGGATGCGTGCCCCGGCTCCCAGTTTCGCGCGTACAGGTTTTGATCATGCTTGAACTTCGCGGCGCTCCTGCGCTCTCGCCCTTCCGCTCCCGCAAGCTGCACACCCGCATCCAGGACATCGTTCCGGAGGTGGAGCATGTGTATGCCGAGTTCATGCACTTCACGGATCTTGAATCCCCGCTTTCGGAATCGGATGAGGTGGTTCTCGACCGGCTGTTGACTTATGGGCCCAGTGTGCCCGCTGAAGAACCGGAGGGTGTGCTTTTTCTGGTCGTTCCTCGTCCTGGCACCCTGTCACCCTGGTCCAGCAAGGCCACGGACATTGCCCGCAATTGTGGATTGCGGCAGATCCGGCGGATCGAGCGCGGTACGGCCTACTATATAAAGGCAGGCCGCAAGCTGGGGCTGGCGCAGCGAGAGAAGATTGCGGCACTGCTCCATGACCGCATGACCCAGAAAGTCTTCCACGAGATGGGCGGTGCGGAGCTGCTGTTCCACACTGATGAGCCGCGAACACTCAATCGTGTCCCGGTGCTTTCAGGCGGGCGCGAAGCACTGGTTGAGGCCAACCGCTCCCTGGGGCTGGCGCTGGCCGAGGACGAAATTGATTACCTGGTGAAGTCGTTCTCCGATCTCGAACGGGACCCCACCGATGTTGAGCTGATGATGTTCGCCCAGGCCAACTCGGAGCATTGCCGTCACAAGATTTTCAATGCGTCCTGGGATATTGACGGTGAGGGCCAGGAAAAGTCCTTGTTTGCCATGATCCGTAACACCTTTGAAATGAACAGCGAAGGGGTCCTCTCCGCCTACAAGGACAACGCGTCGGTGATTGCCGGCAGCCGTGGTGGCCGATTCTTTCCGGAACCGGAATCCGGTGTGTATCGCTATCACGAAGAAGATATTCACATTCTGATGAAGGTGGAAACCCATAACCATCCCACGGCAATCGCTCCGGCAGCCGGTGCCGCGACCGGTTCTGGTGGCGAAATCCGGGACGAAGGGGCCACCGGCCGAGGTTCCAAGCCCAAGGCGGGACTGACCGGGTTTACGGTTTCCAACCTGAACATTCCGGATGATCCGCAGCCCTGGGAGCTGGGATATGGCAAGCCAGACAGGATTGCCTCACCACTGGATATCATGATTGAAGGCCCCATTGGCGGCGCGGCTTTCAATAACGAATTCGGGCGACCGAACCTGACCGGCTATTTCCGGACGTTTGAAGAGCTGGTGCCGGGCGCCGATGGCGAAGAGGTCCGTGGCTACCACAAGCCCATCATGATTGCCGGTGGTCTGGGTAATATCCGCGCCAGCCATGTAGAGAAAGGTAACATCCCGGTGGGCGCCAAGCTGATTGTCCTCGGCGGACCTTCCATGCTGATTGGTCTCGGTGGTGGTGCTGCGTCTTCCATGGATTCCGGGTCCAGTAATGAAAACCTGGACTTTGCTTCGGTTCAGCGTGACAACCCGGAAATGGAGCGCCGCTGTCAGGAAGTGATTGACCGTTGCTGGCAGATGGGTGACGACAATCCCATCTGCTTCATCCACGACGTGGGCGCCGGCGGGCTTTCCAATGCCATGCCGGAGCTGGTGAAAGACGGCGGCCGTGGTGGCCGTTTTGAGCTGCGGGACATCCCCAGTGATGAGCCGGGCATGTCGCCTCTGGAAATCTGGTGCAACGAATCCCAGGAGCGCTATGTGATGGCCGTTGCTCCCGAGAACCTGGACAGGTTCGATGCGCTCTGCCGCCGCGAGCGTTGTCCCTATGCGGTGATCGGTGAGGCTACCGAGGAGCACCATCTTGAACTGGGCGACTCCTACTTTGATGACCGTCCGGTGGATCTTCCGATGGACGTGCTTTTTGGCAAGCCCCCCAGGATGCACCGGAGTGTTTCCCGCGCCTCCTTCACCAAGCCCATTTTTGATTCCAGCAAAATCGACCTGCAGGATGCCGTCAACCGCGTCCTGAGGCTTCCGTCAGTGGGCTCCAAGAGCTTTCTGATCACCATTGGCGACAGGACCATCACCGGTCTCGTGGCCCGGGATCAGATGGCCGGTCCCTGGCAGGTGCCGGTCAGCGACGTGGCGGTTACCTCAACGTCTTTTGATGTGAAAACCGGCGAAGCCATGGCCATGGGAGAGCGAACTCCTGTTGCGGTCATTGATGCGCCGGCGTCCGGTCGCATGGCGGTTGGCGAAGTCATTACCAACCTGGCTGCGGCGCCCATCGCAAGGCTGTCCGACATCCGTCTGTCCGCTAACTGGATGGCAGCAGCGGGTCACCCCGGAGAGGATGAGAACCTCTACGAAACGGTTCGCGCTGTGGGCATGGAACTGTGCCCCGCACTGGGCATTACCATTCCGGTGGGCAAAGACTCCATGTCCATGAAAACCGTCTGGGAAGAAGATGGAGGGGAGCAGAAGAGTGTGACTTCACCCCTGTCGTTGATCATCAGTGGCTTCGCGCCGGTGACGGATGTCGACAGAACACTGACGCCGCAACTGGCAGTCGACGCCGGTGAGACAGACCTGATCCTGATTGATCTGGCGGCAGGGCAGAACCGTCTGGGTGGGTCTGCGCTGGCGCAGGTTTACCGGCAGATGGGCGCGGTTGCTCCAGATCTGGATGACCCGGAGGATATCAAAGCATTCTTCGCTGTGATTCAGGGGCTGAATGCGGATGGCAAGCTGCTGGCATACCACGACCGGTCGGATGGCGGTCTGTTCGTGACCCTGGCGGAGATGAGCTTTGCTGCGCGTAGTGGCATTGATATCAAGCTGGATGGCCTGGCAGAGGATTCCTCCCAGTTTCCCCGGGAGCTTTTCAATGAGGAACTCGGCGCAGTCATCCAGGTTCGTCGTGAGGACACAGGCTTTGTCCTCCAGCAGTTCTCGGCGGCTGGTCTTGGTGACCATACCTCCGTTGTCGGCACTCTTAACCAGGACGACTGTATTCGCTACACCTTCGAGGGTGAGGAAGTAATTGTCCGGCCACGCACCGATCTGCAGCGCCTGTGGGCGGAAACCAGCTACCGGGTACAGTCCCTTCGTGACAATGCCGATTGCGCACAGGAGGAATTCGACAACCTCCTTGATGCTGACGACCCGGGCCTTCACGCGAAACTGACATTTGATGTCAATGACGATATCACTGCCCCTTATATCAACAAGGGCGCGCGGCCAAGGATTGCTGTTTTGCGGGAGCAGGGCGTCAATGGTCAGGTTGAAATGGCCGCAGCGTTTGACCGTGCCGGTTTCGAGTCCGTGGATGTTCACATGAGTGACCTGTTGTCAGGCCGTGTTTCCCTGGAAGGCTTCAACAGCCTGGTGGCCTGTGGCGGTTTCTCATATGGTGATGTGCTGGGCGCCGGTGAGGGATGGGCCAAGTCAATTCTGTTCAGTGACCGGGTTCGCGACCAGTTTGCCGCGTTCTTCAACCGACCTGACACTCTGGCTCTGGGTGTTTGTAATGGTTGTCAGATGCTATCGAACCTGCATGAATTGATTCCCGGTAGTGAGGGCTGGCCCCGCTTCGTTCGCAATCAGTCGGAACAGTTTGAAGCGAGGCTGGTGATGGCAGAGGTAACCGCCTCTCCTTCCAAGTTCATGGATGGTATGGCGGGGTCCAGGATGCCGATCGCAGTTGCGCACGGTGAGGGGCGGGTTGAGTTTGCCTCCGGCACGTCTGCGGACCAACTCAGCGACAATGAGCTGGTTGCTCTGCGCTATGTGGATAACCGTGGCGATGTCACCACCCGCTATCCCTACAACCCCAATGGTTCTGAAGCGGGTATCACGGGTGTTACCACCAGGGATGGCCGTGTCACCATCATGATGCCCCACCCCGAGCGGGTTTTCCGCACCTCACAGCACTCCTGGCACCCCCGGGAGTGGGGGGAGGATGCACCTTGGATACGCATGTTCCGTAATGCAAGGCGCTGGTTCGGCTAGGCCTTTCCGAGGAATGATCAGCCGGCTCTGGACGCACCAAAAAAGGTGACGGGTCCCGAGCCGGTTTTTTCGTTTTCGGGGTCGTGAAATTTTGGCGGTTTTCAAGGGAAATTTTTGTTTATAAGTGCGAAAATCCCCTTGACTAAAATAGTTTATGCACATTCTGATCGCGTTGTTGTGCGTTCAGTGAACAAAGCGCTGGGTTCAGGTTCATTTTTTGTGCAATGTTCATAACATACTGAAAAATAAGAATTTAATTAAGTAGGTGAATTTGTCGCCAATTTAACGAAAGTGCAGTAATTACGGGGGATGGAGGCATGTTCCCAAAAACTTTCCCCAGAGTTATCCACAGATTCTGTGGGTAAGTAGCTAACTGCTTAATCTGTACAAAAAATATCCGCAACTGCGGTGCCGAAACTTACATTAATGAGCCCGAGTAACGGCAATTTATTGGAGGGAATGGGTCATGTACAAGATGTGTTATTTCGTTCCGGAGAGCCACCTCGAAGTTACCAAAGACGCTCTGTTCGAGTCTGGCGCGGGCCGTATTGGAGACTACGACTGTTGCGCATGGCAGTGTAAGGGGCAGGGGCAGTTCCGTCCTCTCGATGGCAGCAAGCCATTCCTGGGGCAGACCGGAGAGGTGGAGCACGTAGAGGAGTTTCGCGTGGAGCTGGTTTGCAGGGATGAGCTTATCAGGTCTGCCGTGCAGGCGTTGAAGAGGTCACATCCCTACGAGGAGCCAGCCTACGAAGTGTTTCGCATGGAGGAGCTCTAGCGACCGACTACCGTCCCTGAGGCTTCATGCTATAGCGGATATCGTCTACATGCACCGGGAAGTGTTCCTTCTGAACGTCTTCCACGTAGAGCTCCAGGGTGCGACGAACCGTTGGAAAAGAAATCTCATCCCAGGGGATATCCTCCAGGGCGAACAGCCTGGTTTCCAGGGACTCCTCGCCAGCACCGAAATTTTCGCTGGTAAGGGTTGCCCGGTAGAACATGTGGACCTGATCAATATGCGGCACATGAATGATGGTGTAGAGGTTGTCGACGGTGACTTCGGCCAGCGCTTCTTCCCAGGTTTCCCGGGTGGCCGCTTCAAGGGTGGTTTCCGAGTTTTCCATGAACCCTGCAGGCAGGGTCCAGTAACCGTAACGGGGTTCGATGGCTCTGCGGCACAGCAGAATTTTCCCCTGCCAGACCGGAACCGTTCCCGCGACAATGCGGGGGTTCTGGTAATGTATGGTCTCGCAGCTTATGCACACATAACGGTGACGATTGTCGCCTTCAGGGACGCGCTGTTCGACAGGATGGCCGCATGTGCTGCAGTATTTCATTCATTTCACCGTATACTGGACAAGTTTTTGGTAGCAAGTGTAACTATCCGTGCTGCCGGCGTTTCATTCAATAGCCAGATGTAAAAACGGAGCCGTGTTTTGCGCGATCTTCTTACCAAACGCCTTTCAGGTTATGTTCCCCGCTTATTGACACTGGATTACCCCGAAGCGGGTGTGCTGGTTCCTGTGACCGATGATCATGATAATCCCGAAATCGTATTTACCCTGAGGTCTGAAAACCTGAGTACTCACCGGGGTCAGGTATCTTTCCCGGGAGGACGGCGTGACCCTGAAGACGAATCAATCGCCGCGACGGCACTCAGGGAAACCCACGAGGAAATCGGGCTGCCTCCGGAGCAGGTTCAGTTGATTGCACCGCTCAGCCAGGTGATGTCGCTTCACCAAATACTGGTTACTCCATACGTTGGTGTCATACCCGGCGATCACCCGTTGACCGCAAATCCCGCGGAAATTGAAAGTATATTCAAGGTCCCTGTTGAGTTTTTTCTGGAGGACAAGCGCCACCGGACCGACCCGTTGAATTTTCTCAATAATACGTTTTACGTGCCCTGCTACCGTTGGGAGCGCTATCAGATCTGGGGGCTGTCGGCCGTTGTGCTGGTCGATTTTCTGAATGCCGTATACGATGCCGGTATTGATCTTCTCGAACCCCCTCAAGGAGGCTGACATGTTCTATGAGCTTGGTGACCGAAAACCCGAACTGGAAGGAGACGGCCAGTTCGTCGCTGACAATTCAACCATCGTTGGCAGCGTCAAGCTGATGGATAAGGCCAGTGTGTGGTTTAACGTGGTTATTCGTGGTGATAACGAACTGATCACCATCGGCCCGGAAACCAATGTTCAGGACGGCTCGGTTCTGCATACCGATCCTGGAATCCCGCTTACCCTTGGCAAAGGGGTGACGGTCGGGCACAAGGTGATGTTGCATGGCTGTGAAATCGGCGACTTTTCACTGATTGGCATCAATGCGGTTGTACTGAACGGCGCCAAAATCGGCAAGCACTGCCTGATTGGCGCCAATACCCTGATACCGGAAGGCATGGAAGTGCCGGACGGTTCTATGGTGGTGGGTTCTCCGGGCAAGATAAAGCGGGAACTGACTGACGGCCAGAAGAAGATGCTGGAGATGAGCGCCGCGCATTATGTAAAGAATGCCGGCAATTATCTTGAGCTTCTGAAGCCCTGCGAGCCAGAACGGTGAGTCGCAGGGACAGGGTGTCGTCGCCGTGCGTCAGTATCTGTGCGCTGGATGAAAACGATGTGTGTGTCGGTTGCCAGCGAACCAGTGACGAGATCATGCAGTGGCCGCGGCTGAGTGACGAAGAGCGTCGGGAGGTGCTGGAAAAGGTTGCCCTTCGCGAAGAAAAAGTAATGATCCATTAAAGAAAGGACCAGAAAGCATGCCCGACACGGTTGCAGCTGAATCCGTAAACATAGGAACCCCGCTCAAGGATAACGCCTATCGGGTGCTTTTCTGTGGTTCCGGCGAATTGGGCAAGGAAGTGGTTATCGAGCTTCAGCGGTTCGGCGTCGAGGTTATCGCTGTCGACCGTTACGCCAACGCGCCAGCCATGCAGGTGGCCCACCGTAGCCACGTTGTGGATATGCTGGATGGGGCAGCACTTCGTCGCGTCATTGAGGAGGAGCGGCCCAACCTCATCGTGCCGGAAATCGAGGCCATCGCTACCCCGGAACTGGTGAAACTGGAAAGTGAAGGCTATCGGGTGATTCCAACAGCCAGGGCTGTGAACCTGACCATGAATCGTGAGGGCATCCGTCGTCTGGCGGCGGAGGAGCTTGGACTTCCCACCTCGCCTTACCGCTTCGCCGAATCCAGGGACGACTATATTGCCGCAGTGGAAGAAATCGGCCTTCCCCTGGTGGTCAAGCCGGTCATGAGTTCGTCCGGGAAGGGGCAGAGCACAGTAAAGACGCCTGGAGATGTTAAGGCGGCCTGGGATTACGCCCAGACGGGAGGCCGTGCCGGAAAAGGTCGTGTTATCGTCGAGGGGTTTGTGGACTTCGACTATGAAATAACCCTGTTGACGGTAAAGCACCGGGGCGGCATTACATTCTGCGACCCCATTGGGCATCGCCAGGAAGATGGGGACTATCGTGAGTCCTGGCAGCCGCAACCAATGAGTGAAAAGGCATTGAGCCGATCCCGGCAGATAGCCGAGGCTGTTGTTACGGATCTGGGTGGTTATGGTGTCTATGGTGTCGAACTTTTTGTGCGGGATGACCAGGTCTGGTTCTCCGAAGTGTCACCGCGCCCCCACGATACCGGCTTGGTGACATTGGTATCGCAGGATCTGTCTGAATTCGCCCTGCATGCCCGTGCAATATTGGGGTTGCCGATACCGGCCATACGTCAGCAGGGGCCGTCGGCATCTGCGGTGATCCTTCCTGAGGGAAATTCGGATTCGGTTGTCTATACGGGCCTTGAAAATGCATTGGCGGAGCCGGATACTTATTTAAGGCTCTTCGGAAAGCCCGAGCTGAAGGGGCGTCGCAGAATGGGTGTTGCATTGGCAACAGGCGGCTCCATTAGTGAGGCAAGAGAAAAAGCCAGCCGGGCAGCGGCTGCGGTGAAAACCGAATTCTGACGTTAAGTCGCCGGTTTGTTGAAAAAGTTATAACGAACCGTTGACACCTCAAGTGAGCTCTGTAGAATACGCATCTCTTTCGAGGGACACGCCACTGAGGCGGGTCAGAAATTGAAAGACAACCGTTTGAATTAATTGAAGATTTCGAGTTTTTAAATTCTTCAGAAAGCGGTTGACAAGGCGGTGATTCGATGTAGAATACGCCACCTTGATCGGGCAAGCCCCGAACGCTCTTTAAAAAGTTGA
>NZ_JASSVS010000029.1 GCF_030250645.1 Marinobacter azerbaijanicus | reverse complement strand
GCCGTCCGTTTCTTGTAAGTGGAATGCCATCGACGATAGCGAGGCGAACGGTATACGCTCCAATACCAATAATTGTCATGACGATACACAAATATTATGAAGCTTCCCCATCTTCGCGATAAGCAGGTGCTTGCTTTCAAGTTGGTCATGGAATGCGGCACGGTTTCCGGTGCGGCAAGGCGTATGCTCATCGCCCAGCCAGGAGTCACCCGCCTGCTCAAGCAGCTCGAGCATGATTTGGGTTTTCATCTATTTGAGCGGGTGCGCGGCCGCTTGATACCCACTCCTGAAGCGCGCCTCTTCCATCGCGAAGTACTCCGCGTATGGACTGGCATCGATCATCTGCGCGATACAGCACGACGGATACGAGAGCGAGAAATAGGGGGGCTAAGAATCAGCGCCATGCCTCTCCTTGGGATGACCTTTTTACCCGATGTCCTGGCCGAGTTTTCCCCTGACCACCCAGATACCCGAATCGAACTGGCCACCTTTCGCTCCGAACAGGTCGTAGAGGATGTCATCACCCAGCGAAGCGATCTTGGCTTTGCCATCGTGGCAGACAACGACGACCGCGTTAACAGCGAACATTTTCGCCTCGATAGCTTGTGCGTACTACCAAACAAGCACCCGCTCACCGCGTGCAAGAGAATTTATGCAGAGGATCTGCAAGATCAGACGTTGATCTGCTTCGAGCCCCAAGATCCGCTGCGTCGGGCGCTCGATGGGTTGCTGGAAGAAAAAGGTATACAGCCGTGCCGGAGAATAGAAGTCTCACTGGCGCTTCAAGCCGCGCGCCTGGTTGCCAGGGGAGGAGGTCTCGCCATTCTCGATCCTATCAGCGCCAGGGCCTTTGGTGGGGACTCGCTGACGCTGCGCCCCTTCGAGCCCAATCTGGGCGAAGATTTTTTAACACGGGTGAGCCTCTGCGAGGCGTGATGCCACCGCAGCCTATTCTGCGTGCGGGGGTGAACCAGCGCAGCATGCTGTTCCTGGCTGGCGACGTGATGGACTGCGCCTAGGCAATGAGGAGAGGGGGCCAGCATCCATGACCATCGAGCAACCCCTGGAGCCGATGGGGAGCGTTACTGTTTCGGACAATGCAAATAGCCGGGCAGGAGAGGCGCGACATCGACGATGAAGGGCGTGTGGATATCAGCCGGAGCTGAAACGATACCCCCTCTAACTGGACCGCACAGGAACTAAAGGTGCTGGCGCAATCTGAGCAGGAGCAGCCGGGGCGTATCTGTAAAATGCCCTGCCTACACCAAGCTATTAGGCCGAACGCGTCATTTTGGAATAGCTCGGAAGAGTGGCAATTGAATACGGCTTTTGGACAGATCCTCGAAGACCTCCTCGGGGCTGGCTTCCTGCAGCGCGTCCCGCTGCAACGAGCTGGCTCTGGGTGCTGCCGCGGGCGCTGCCGATGATCAGGCGCTAACTCTCGGCGTGCCCGTATCGTCCAGAAGCTCTGATGCTTCCCAGTCCTCGAGACCCGCTGGCTCAAGCGGCGCGCAGTACTCACGCACCGAGCCCTTCAAGCGCTCCATTTGGCTGTCAGGGCTAGTCCCTTCGGCATGGGGACAAACCTTGAGACTAAAGAGTTGGGAGCAGCAGCCGATAGCCAGCATTCAAGGCAGCCCGGTTTCATGCGAGGAGGTCTTGCCTACATCCACTGTATACAAATAGGCAGCACATGAGAAACATTACATTAAAAGCCCTCCTGACTACTCTTGTGTTGGCCATGGCCAGCATGATAGCTATCATCGGCGCTATTTCTATTCTTGGCGAGCTAAAATCTGAAAGAAATATCAATGACTTAACCGAGATAAGTGTTGATCAAGCCAACACAGCAAACCGCATAGAGTCAAATCTCCTGGAGATGCGGTTGCGCATGGCGCGGTATGAGGATTTTTCTCGGCGCGGCGATAATGAGATGGCCGCCACCGCACTCAATCAGGCCCAAGAGAGTCTGGAGCGTAGCCGGGCCAGGTATGAAGAGTTCCGGGAAATTAACGTTCACGCTTCTCAACGTCGCTTTCCCTACTTTGAGGCCGTGATTGACGGCTTCGAAGAGCTGATCACTCCAGAACTAATCGAGGCCATCGAAGCCGGTGATGTCGCAGCAATGCGACAAGAGAGGCAACGACTCAACACTCTCGGCCCGGAGTTCTCGGACAGCGTACGTGCGTTCGCAGGTTTTGCCCAGGAGCGTGCCGGCGAAATGCGGACAGATGCCAATCGCAGCGTACAGCAAACCATCATCCTCACTGCAGTGATCTTGCTGATAGCGGCTCTGCTGACCTTCGGCGCTTATGTCGGCATTCAAAAACTGCTAGTGGCGCCACTCCGGCTCGCTGGTAAAATCTGCGCCCAGATCGCCAAAGGGGATCTCACCAACCAAATCGAGGTGAGTGGCCGAAACGAGATCAGCACTCTGAACCAGGCGCTTCAGGAAATGCAAGTTCGCCTCATCGATATCATAGGCATGCTGCGCCAAAGCGGCGACCAGGTAGCGCTCAGTTCTCGTGAAATAGCAGCTGGTAGTGAAGACCTGGCAAGCCGTACCGAAGAACAAGCATCAGCTTTGCAAGAAACAGCCACCAGCATGGAGGAGATGACCTCCACGGTGCGCCAGACCAGTGAATCCGCTACTTCGGCCAATCAGCTCAGCGATGAGACGGTCGATAAGGCGAAGGAATCCCGTGAAGCCGTCATCCGAACCTCGCAGCTGATGGAAACCATGGAAGCTAGCTCACGTCGTGTGCAAGACATCATCGGTGCCATTGAGGATATTGCCTTCCAGACAAACATCCTGGCTCTAAATGCGTCTGTTGAAGCAGCCCGAGCCGGCGAGCATGGCCGTGGCTTCGCGGTTGTGGCGGGCGAAGTACGCAAGCTAGCAGCCAATTCTGCCGAGTCCTCCAAAGAGATACGCACCATCATCGAGGAAATCACCAAGAACGTTGCCGCTGGCGTCGAGCAGTCTGGCCAGACACGGGATGAAATGGAAGCCACCATGAAGGCAATCCAACAAGTCTCGGCAATGATGCAGGAGATCCTGAACGCTGTGCAGGAGCAGGAAAGCGGTATCAGCCAGGTGGCGACGGCCGTCAACCAGATGGACAGCGCGACCCAGCAGAATGTCTCTCTGGTGGAGCAGACCAGTACGGCTGCGGCCTCACTGCAAGATGAGTCTTCCCGTCTGGCAGAGCTAGTGGCCACCTTCCAGCTCCGTGAGGATGTCGTCTCACCGATGCGTCGCCTTCCCTCAGGCAATGTGAAAGAAAGCCCTGCTGGGGATGGGCATACGCTTCTTAATGCACCGCCGCACAAGGACGGAAGATCTCAACACCAGGTTAAGGAGTGGGAGACCTTCTAAGCCTATCAATACCTTGGTTCGGGGACGCCATTCTGGCGTCCCCGACCGTTAGGTAACTCAGGAACCCGTCACGAGTAATGCCGCTTTCATCTCCCACCCGATTGCGCCGACCAGCGCTGCCTCTTCTCACATGGCAGCGGGCCTAAACTAGGGTGAAGGTTAACCAAAGCACTTGCAGACCGTACCGTGCTGGTTACAGTGTGCTTAGCAATCTAATAATCTAACGGTAAGGTACGCTGATGCTTTCCAGCCGTGGCGGCCCAGTTTATCTCTTGATGCTAGCGGCCGGCCTGTTCCTTGCTGGGCTCCTCCCTAAGAGCTCGCTGGGTAACTTGCACCCTGACCGGAGCGCCGATCTCGTCTTCGCGGGCTCTTCCACCTATGCGCCCTTCCAATGGCTCGATGCCCAGGGACAAGCCCGGGGGTTTGTCATTGACCTGCAAGACAGCATGGCGCAGTTGGGCGGGGTAAAAGCAGAGCATCGGCTTACGGCGTGGGAGTCGGCCTTGAGCGCTGTCGAGAGTGGGGAAGCCGATGCGGTTGCTCTCTTCGCTTCGGAGCGCCGAAGCCAGCAATATGATTTTACAAACCCGTTTTATTACCAGTTCCACAGCATATTTTCCCATACCGATGGGGAGCGCTTTAGCAGTCTGGTCGCCCTGAGTGGGCAGACTGTCGCTGTCACGGCGGCTGCCTATGCGCAGGAGAAACTGGAAGAAGAGCATCCCGATGTCCGCCTGCTTCCCGTGGAAAGCGAGCGGGCCTGCATTCTGGCGGTACATACCAGGGAAGCCGACGCCTGTTTAGAAGCTACGCTTAGTGCCACACGCCATGCCGCCGATTTCGATGTACGTAGAACCAGTTCACCTTTCTGGCCGCGGGCCTACGTTTTCGCCGTACGCAAGGGCAATAGCGATCTGCTGGAATGGCTAAACTTTCAACTCGCGGCCATGCAGTCCGACGGTACCTACTTCGCCATTTATCAGAAGTGGCTCCCCGAGCTGGAGTGGCGCAAACCGACCATAGCCGATCATCTGACTACCTTGGCCTGGATCATCGCGCCGATACTGCTGTTGGCCCTGCTCGGACTGATCGGCGCCTGGGTGTTGAAGCGTCAGGTTGCCCGGAGAACTAGTCAGCTAACCACGGAGTTGCGGTCCCGTCGCCGCCTGGAGAAACAGCTGCGTGACCAAGCGGAGTATGATGCAGCGACTGGCCTGCCCAACCGGCCGGCCTTTATCGGCGACCTTGAGCGCAGGCTAAGTGAAGCGCCCGACTGGTCGCCCACCCTAGTCTTTCTTCGTTTGCTTAGCCTGGATTCGGTCACGAGCACCTTCGGGCGCACCGGTCACGAGGAACTAATCAAGGACTTTGGTCTCCATCTGGAGCACTTGGGCTTCCCTCTGGTATCTCATCTCGGCACAGGCACCTTTGCTCTCATCACTCCGCAGGGGCTAACCCCGGAAGACATAATGGCTCGATTGACTACCTCCTTCTACATCGAGGGACTCTATGTCGATCCGGGAGTAGTCATGGGCATCAGCATCGGACGTGCCGACGACACAGGCAAGGACTCCGCCCCCACTCACGCCGAAGAGCTGTTACGCCGCGCTGTCACGGCCTATGCCTCGGCACACGCCAAGGGCAACGCTTGGTGTGTTTATACCCCTCAATTACAGCCTGACCCTCGAGATCTGATCCTGCTTCACGATTTTCGTCAGCATGGCACCCGTGACATGCGCTTGGTTTATCAACCCAAGCTAGATCTGGCCAGTGGCCGCATTCGCGAGGCCGAGGCGCTGATCCGATGGGAACACCCGCGGCTGGGTTTCATATCGCCAGTTCACTTTATCCCTCTCCTGGAAAAAGCCGGCATGATCACCCGTCTCACCCGCTGGGTTATCGACGAAGCCATCGAGGAGCTGGCTCGCTATCGCACACGGGACCCCGACTTCGGCATCAGCGTCAATATAGCCGCCCAGGATCTAGCCGATGGAGCCGGTCTGGTGGAGTTCCTCCGCGACAAAAGGCCGGCCAGCAGTCTACAGGGCCTACGGTTGGAGATTACCGAGACCGGGGTCATCCAGGACCATGATCACACCCAGAGGGTCATTGCCGCGTTGAGAGAAATCGGTATCGACTGTGCTGTCGATGATTTCGGTACTGGCTATGCTTCGCTTTCCTACCTGAGCCGATTCGCCATCGAAGAGGTCAAGCTGGACCGCAGTTTTATTCGTAAGATGCGCGAAAACCGGCGTGACTATGCCATCGTCGCTTCCACGATCGAACTAGCTCACACCTTAGGTCTCAAGGTGACCGCAGAAGGCATCGAGGATCAAGCCACTCTGGAGGCATTGGCCGAGTTGGGTTGCGATACCGCGCAAGGCTATGTGATCTCGCATCCCACCGCAGCGGATGAAGTGTACCGGATGATCGAAAGCATTACCTAGAGTGGATTGAGAGCTGATTCGCCGAGTCGTCTCGTCACGCGGTTACACAAGCATCTCTCGTCTTCCCTCGTACCGATCGATTTCGCCTGGCACACGTTTCAAAAGCCCTTTTTGGGAAAATGTGGCCGAGCGTGTCCTGGCGGGCGAGACACAAACGCCACGCGGGCCAAATGCCTTGATGACGAGGCGCGACTTTTGCTGGATACTACGCGCGGTCAGCGAGATGGCCCTTCCGTCCCGCTCCAGACCTATAGAACCACTCGCCTGCACGGATTGCGGCTGACCTGCTTTTGAGGTTTTGCCCCCTGGTCATCAAACCCCTCTGGGCTCGTCTAACGGCAGCCATACTGCTCCCCGTGGCGCTGGTCACCCTGACACTGACGCCCATCTTCACCTCGCACGTTAAAGAGCGAGTCGACAGTTCACGCCAGTCCGCCGAGTCGCTGCTCGCATCCGAGTACCAGCTGCTCCTGCGGAGCATGAACGAGAGCTTCAACCAAGTGCTGGCCACCGCGGAGAACCCGTTGCTGAGGCGCATCCTGCCCCGGCAAGCTTCGGCCCAGACGCCGACGTGGGGCCTCGCGGCACAAAGCGACTGGGAGCAGTTGGAGGCGTTATTCGATACCCTGCTGACTCACTTCGGTCGCTACACCCGCCTGGCGGTAATCGATACTCTAGGACGTGAATGGGTCTCCACCTCAACGGCGCCCCTGCTGACACGGCCACCAGTAACCGACCACTGGACAAGCCCCGCCTTTCAGGGGGCCATGAGTCTGCAGCCGCGGGACCTCTATGTCTCCCCGCCGCACCTGTGCGTTTCCGGCGAGGAGGAGTCGCCGGTGGCTACCGCTATCGACATCGCCACGCCGATCGTCGATGACCAGGGTGAGCGTCTAGGCGTATTGTTGTTCACCCTCGACTGGTCACGACTCACCGCAACACTGCCCCATGCACGGGAGGATAGCCCGGGCGAGGCCCTGCTGGTGGATGCCCGGGGCCAGTGGCTGCTGCCCAGCAGTGATGGCTCACGTGAACGCTTCGGTCATTCGCTTACGGAGCGTTGGCCCGCCGCCTGGGCGGCCATGTCCATCCGCAATCAGGGAATCGCCACACTGGACGATCACCTGCTTGCCTACCGCAGCCACGATCTGCGTACTCAACACTACCGCAGCCAGGCCGGGATGATCCTCAGCGACCCGGACACCCAGCCTTGGCACCTCGGCATCCTGATGACGAGGCCTAGCCTCTGGAGGCTGCTGATGGAAAACCCGGTGCAGCTGCTGGCCATCGCCCTGGTCTACTTACTGTCGGTGGCCTTCGGTGTGTACTGGGTGCTCAGCAACCATCGTCTGCGCGAGCTACGGCAACGCGCACTGACCTTCTCTCGAGAGGCCCGCCAGTACGCTGGGGAGGTGCAAGACCTCTACCATTACGCCCCCTGCGGCTATCACTCCCTCGACAGCGACGGTCGGGTTATCAAGATCAACCGCACCGAACTCGACTGGCTGGGCTATCGTGCCGACGAAGTGATCGAAAAGCGTCACTACCGTGACTTCGTTACCCCGGAGACCCGCGCCGCCTTCGACGCCGCTTTCCAGAAGGTACTGGGCGAGGGGCAGGAAGGCAGCGCCGAGTGCGAACTGCTGTGTCGCGATGGCACCCGACTGCCGGTGGCCATCCAAGGCAAGGCGCATGTCACCGAGGACGGCTTTCAATATTCCCGGGCGACAGTGTTCGATCTCAGCGAGCGCAAGGCGCTGGAGGCACGCCTGGAAAAACAGGCACTAACCGACCCGCTCACTGGGCTGGGCAACCGCCGCGCCCTGAAGGATCAGGCTGCCATAGAAATCGCTCGCTCCGAGCGCAGCAGGGCACCGCTGTCCCTGATCGCCATCGACCTCGATCATTTCAAATGTATTAACGACACCTACGGCCACGATGTGGGAGATCTCGTGCTCCAGGCTTTCGCCAAACTCGCCCGTCAGGTGCTGCGTGATGGCGATGTGCTGTGTCGCATGGGTGGCGAGGAATTCGCCGTGCTGCTGCCCGACACGAACCGGGAACAGGCTCTGCAGGTGGCCGAGAGGCTGCGTGAGGCGATTGCCACCACCCCCGCCAAGGTCGGCAGGGATGCCACGGAAGAAGGCACGCTGGCCTACACCGCCTCGTTTGGCGCGACGCTGGTCTGCGCGGGGGAGGCGACGCTGAAGCCAGCGATCAAGCGTGCCGATTCTGGCCTCTACGCTGCCAAGGAGGCAGGGCGCAACCGTGTGCAGTGGGAAGAGGCGTGAACCCATACATAGTGCCCAAGCATCACCTCGGTTTAGTCGCCCCGGCCAGAGGCTATCAAAACATCAGGAAAACGCCCCTTTTCTAACTTTATAAAATTTACGACATTTTTTACACGAAACCGCCCCTGCTGAGCCTCCTGGAGGAGCGGCCAGCATGCGTAAAAAAACGACCCTTATTCGAATTCGAGATGCAATGCGTCTCGAATTCGTTACGTAGAGAGCTTTGTTTTTAATGCCGATGCCACGAACTCAGCAGCGCTAGAAACTTTCCATGCAGACGCAGCCAGAGGCCGCTCTGAAGGATCATAGAGCGATCTATGCCGCCTTCCAGGCAGGCGGTCAAGAAGGGGTGAATAACGCTATCGAGATCAGTAGCGAGAGCTGGGAAACCAACCTGACATATCCCGATGGTTCCTGAAGAAGTTTATTCTAGGATGCAGCTTCATTTGAGATAAAAGGAGTTCTGCTGCGGCGTTGATGCGCTGGCAATCAATCGTAACGGATGTGCCGGCCCGGTATTCTCGACATCCGTCAGGTTCAGGGTGTACGCCCTTCGTACTCGATGGGTGACTGAACTTCGCTCGTCGCGGTGGCCCCTAATGGTATCAGATGCCGAACTCCTCCGTAGTTTCACGGCTTTGGGTAGCTACAGTCGTTCGGGACCACGGCAGTAGCTTCGATTTCTACTTTGGCTCGGTCTTCGATCAGGTCAGCTACCTGCACCATTGTCATGGCCGGGAAGTGCTTGCCGAGCACGTCTCGGTAGGCGGCGCCGACCTCCTTTAGCCGTGCTAAATACTCTTGCTTGTCGACCACGAACCAGGTCAGCCGAACCAAGTGTTGAGGGCTAGCACCGGCCTCCTGCAGTACCTCTTTGATGTTTGCTAGCGCCTGATGAACTTGATCGACGAAGTCGTCGCTTTCGAATATTTGGTCGCCGTTCCAGCCGATCTGGCCGCCCACATGGATGGTGCGACCCGAGGCCATCAAGCCGTTGGCGTAGCCCACGGCCGGTTTCCAGTGGGCAGGGTGGAGGTGTTTGTGAGCGGTCATATTCGGTTTCTCTTCAGGTTTCATTGAGCGAGAAGTGCTGGCGCATGGTTTCGGGCCATGGCAGGGGGCGGCCGTTAATCAGGTCGATGTGAACCAGCGTTACCTGGGCTGTCAGGCGGCGCTGGTCGTTGCATGTTGCGTTGATGTCGAGGTTGAGGCTGGTTCTGCCTGCGATTTGCGGAGTCAAGCAGAAGGAAAGAATCTCTCCCAGCCGGCTCGGTGCATGAAACTGCGTCTTTAGCGAGACCGTAGGAACGCCTTTGTTCGATTCCACCAGATCATTAAACCCGAACCTCAGGACGTCACTGAACCAATCCTCGACAACAGAATTGACCATCTCGAAGTATCGAGGGTAGAAGACGATTCCCGCGGGGTCGCAGTGCTCGAATCGCACTTTGCGTTGCGTAGTGAAGTTTGTGCATTTGTCATGGTTCATGTTGTTGCTCATGTCCAGCCCTCGCCGCGTTCGGCCAGGCGCTGCAGCTGGTCGCGACCGGCACGGTAGGGCGCCGGCCAGTCGCACTCGTCGTCACCGATACCGGCGGCGGCGTGCAGCGTCCAGTAGGGGTCGGCCAGGT
>NZ_JASSVS010000028.1 GCF_030250645.1 Marinobacter azerbaijanicus | reverse complement strand
TTTCACCCGTTAACGAAAAGCAGCCGAAGGGAAACCCGTTATGAAAGTTCAAGAAATGTCGTTGTTCGAACTGGCGCTTGAAGTGATCAAGATTCACCGGGAAGAGGTGAAGGGGTACAGCAACGCCGATAAATTCGTACTTCTGGAAATGCTGGCGAAAGGGTTACATGCGGCGGGCGTAGGCCGGGGGCCGTGGCGCTGGGGCAATACCTTCATCGTGCTGAATGTCAGCAAGCTGGGCACGCCATCGGCACACGTTTACGACCATTACACCGCGTCCCTGATGGCCTTGCCGGGTTGGAAGGAATACACCGCACGAAAGGATGTGCAGGCCGCTGAACTGGTGGAGGGCTGAGCCATGCACGCACCGCAGACCGTTACAGAAATGGCTCTGATGAGGTCCGCGTTTTACCGGGGGAAATCGCCGGAAGATATGCGGGCCATGATGAAGCATTGGACAGGGCAGGGCGTAGACCCGACAGAAATCACCTTTTGGGAAACCCGCTCACCTCGCTTCCGCCTGATCGTCTGTGATGTGGCCGGAGTATCCCGCGCCACGGCTGCTAAAGCCTGGGCACACATGACCGAAGAAACCCGCCAATCAATCCGCGTTGCTCTCCGTGAACTGAAAACAGTTATTGCTGATGGCATGGACTGGCGAAGGGTGGAAGTTCAAACCCGTAAGGGGGTGGCATGACCTTTGATCAGTCGTTAGGTGGTGCAATCGGGTTTGTAAGGCGTGGTCGGGGAATGGATCAACGATCAATGGCTATGTACCTGTGCATGAGTGCGCCGAGTTTGTCCCGCGTTGAGTCGGGAAAAAGGCCGTTAACCGTCAGGGAGCTGTATTGCTGCGCGGCACATTTGGAGATTTCGCCGGAATCTCTATTGGAAATGGCCGAAAAACTCAGAAGTCAGGTGTTTTCAATCGATGAATCAAAGGCTACGTGAAAACGTGGCCCTGATCGGGGCCATTTTCCTTTTTATCTACATGCACGGCTTATCAGGGGAAATCGAACGTGGGACAAGCGCTGAACTGGCACGGGCTGAAGTCGGAAGAATGGGAACAGATCGGGCCGGACAATCGCCGCTTTGTTGCGTCCATGTGCCGGAAACATGGCGAAATGGGCAGGCCGATGGCCGTCGATTACCTGCACCGTTCACGGGAGAACCCCGTAAAGGCAAACCAGCGGCTAAGGGCTCTGTCGGAAGCGTTGGAGTTGGGCAAAACCGGGCTGACGGCCACCGTGCATGATGGCGAGTTGAAAAAGTGGTGTAAGCGCCATGCCGAAGAAATCGAAATGGCCTGTGAGCAGTGGACCAAACGCGCCGGCGTTGACGAGGCTATCCGGTTCGCATGGAAGCGGGTGGAGGAATGCGGGCTGGTGTTCCCGATAGCGGACCCGGACAAAGCGACCCGTGAGGAATGGGGTCACGCCATGGCGCGGGTATTTGATCCGCGTTGGTGGCGTCTGCAGGCTCGCCGCATCCAGGCACGAAAGATTGAAGCCGTGGCCCGTGAAATCCGGTTGGTTCATCGGGACGCCGGTATCTATTCATCCGACATAACGGTAAAGCGCCGTAAAGGCCAGAAGCAACGGAACTACGATGCCCTAACGGCCATGGAAGCCGTTAACGAGGATGGCGAGGCCGTGAACCTTGCCGAATTGGTGAAATCCTCCGTGAGTAATCCCGTTAACAGGCGTGCTGAACTGATGGTTCGCATTAAGGGCTTTGAGCAGTGCGCGGACGCTGCCGGACACGTGGGCGTGTTCATCACGTTAACGGCTCCCTCCAAGTATCACCGCATGACCTACATCAAAAGCATGGACCGGGCACTACCAAACCGGAAATACAAGGGCTATGACCCACGGGAAACACAAGCCTACTTTTGCCGGTTGTGGTCGCAGATCAGGGCGCAACTGTGGCGGGAAGAAATCAGGCCGTATGGCTTCCGGGTGGCAGAGCCGCACCATGACGGAACACCGCATTGGCACATGCTTCTGTTCGTGGATCAGGAACAGGCCGCACGGCTGCGGGCCATTATTGAGGATTACGGCATTCGTGAGGATGGCAAGGAATACGGGGCGGCACGCCAGCGGGTAAAGATCGTGAACATTGACCCGGAAAAGGGCAGTGCCGCCGGGTATATCGCAAAGTACGTTGCAAAGAATATCGACGGCCACGGGATCGACGAGGATTTGTACGGGCAGCCGGCGGATAGTTCAGCCGCACGGATTGACGCATGGGCGTCAGCCTGGGGGATTCGACAGTTTCAACAGATCGGCGGGGCATCGGTAACGGTGTGGCGGGAATTGCGCCGGCTCAAGGCAGAAGACATTACCGGGGATGGTGAAACGTCAATGGAGGTTCTGGAAGCGTTCATGGCTGCGGACTCGTCCGACTGGGCCGCGTACACCATGATCCAAGGCGGTATGACGGTTCGTCGTGAGGATCAGTTGATCAGAAGCAACTATGTGGACAACGGCACCGGGCGCTATTACCAGCCGGTGAAACGGTTGGTGGGCGTGGTGGCCCGTGGGTTTGGTGATCTGACAACGCGCCTAACTGAATGGGTTATTCAGAAGGCCGGCACGGCAGATAAGCAAGCCGAAAGGCATAGTAGGCCGGGGGGTTGGAAAACCGACTTTAGTTTGGATATCGCGGACACATACGGGGCTCCGATTGCCTTTGAAACGATCATTGAGCCGTTTGGTGTGAAGCGTCGTAGGACGTTTGTTTTTCAAAGCGGCGAAGCCGCAACTTGGACTCGTGGCAATAACTGTACGCCAGTACAGGGATTGCATGAACCGTCACCGCCAGGGGGCGGGGCAATGGTCGCCGGAGGCGGGCTGTATGGATCATGACTCGCACGTTAAGGCTTATCACCGGTATCAGATCAGGAAAGCGGTGGCGAAAGCGGCGGCAACCTATGTTGCTGTGCGGCTCCATAGTGATTTCATGTTTCGGATGCCGAGACGTGCCCGATGGACGTGGAAAAACCACGTAGCACACGGGCTGAACCGATTTTATCAATGGTTGGAGGGTGGCAAGTGAAAGAGTTATTTCGTGATCTGCTGGTCGAAATCAAGGCGTTGAAGAAAGCGCCCATGATGCTGAAAGCTCAGATCGCACAAAAGGCCGTGGTGCGTGCTGCGCAAACCATGGAATCCATGATTGAAGAAATCGAAACCCTGCAGGCCAGGGTGAAGGAACTGGAAGGGGGAAACCGTGGCGAATCCTGATATCGGAACGATTGCCTGTCCCATTGAGAAAGGCTGCGTGGGCAAGGTCCGGCAGTACAGCAAGGGGAGCCGGAAATATTACTACGCCTGTAAGCACGGCATGATAACGCCGAATCTGGAAGCGGGTCAGGCATGGGTGGCGGCGAATATGAAACCGCTGGACCCGGAAGAGCAGCCGAAACCGGAGGCAAAGCCGGAGCCGGAAAAGACACCAAAACCGAAGGCCAAAAACTGGCTTTCTTCATTGCTTGAGGACGACGACGAATGACCGATAACGCCGAAAATCAGGAACAAAACGCCGGGGCCGCGATTGACTCGGATGAACTGGACGCCATTGCACGGGAAGCCGGCGAAGACGAGGCACCGCAAAACACCGGCGAACTGATGGAAGAACGGGACGGGCCGACAACCGCCGAAGTCATCGCGCCGTTGATCGGATTCGGGTGTGATATCGGCTGTCCGAATTATCAGATTCAGAAAGCCGAAAAGCAGGCGTTGGCGGAAGCCTACGGGGAATTGATTGATAAATATTACCCGGAAGGTGTCGGGGCGTGGGGCGTTGAACTGAATGCCTTGCTGATGACGGCGGCCATTTTTGGGCCGCGTGTGGCTCAGGGTGTGCCAGCCAGGGCAAAGCCAAAGGCGGAGGAAGCCACCGAAGAAAAGGAAGCCGAAACCGATGAAAGTTGATACCTCGTTAAATGCGTCAATCGGTGTGGTGTGTGGTTCGTCGGGCTCGGGTAAGTCCGTGGTGATCAAAAAAAGCTTGCTCAAGGTGCCGCGTCTGCTGGTGTGGGATATCGACGACGAGTACACCGGGCCGCAGGGCGTGCCGGGAGTGCAGCGCTTTAGCAGTATGGAAAAGCTGGCGCGTGCTGTGGCCACCGCGAAAAAGGGCCGCTTTGCCTACGTGGGACCGGTTACCAAGTTCGGGGCATGGTGCCGGCTGGCGTTCGCCTGGGGCAACTGTTTGGCCGTGGCCGAAGAATTGGCAGGGGTCACATCACCGGGCAAGGCTCCGCCGGAGTGGCACACGTTGGTAAGCCGGGGCCGTAAACGGGGAATCGCGTTGATTGGTGTCACGCAAAGGCCGGCGGAGTCGGACAAAACCATTATGGGCAACGCCTCGTTTATCCGGGTAGGGCGGTTGTCCAGGGCGCAGGATCGCCGTTACATGGCATCGGAAATCGACGTGCCGGAGCGCTACGTTAACGGGCTGGAAAACCTGCAATACATCTCAAAGAGTATGGCCAAAAACGAGTATTTCGCCGGCACAATCAAGGTGCCGGAGAAAGGCACGCCCTCGTTAACGAAAGTGCGCATCACGGAAAACCCGTTAACGATTGAGCGGTAAATAAGCGCTGGCATGGCTTGCCTTTATCCAATAGGTTTCAGGTTGAACAACCATTAACCACGGGGGAGCCATGACCACCAAACACCTAGTTTACGGAATCATCATTTCGGCGCTGGGCATGGTCGTGGGTGAGTATCTAAAACGGGAGATTTTCAACAGTGAAACCTAACAAAACAGTTTTGAAGGCAGTGGGCTTTTCCCTGCTGGCACTCATGGTGATTAACCGCGTCGGCGCTGCCGCTCCGGTGAAAAAAGCCATTTACGGCTGATCGCTGAAACACGACATTTACCAGCGCGAAAGGTGCAGGCATGAAAAAACGCAATGAACCCCCTTACAGGGTGCCGATGCGCATCACCAGCGGTAACGGTGTAGCGGCGGGCAATACCACCACCTATGATCTGGCCATCGGGCTTAAGTACCTGAGCTTTGATCTGGTGATCGGCGGCACGATTGACCGTACCAAGCTGATGATCCGCCACCGCATCAACGGTGAGGTGATTCAGGAATACTCGGCGGCAGACCGTGACAAGATGAATCAGCATGACGGTATCCCGGCAGAAGCGGGTGTTCTGTTCATTCCGATGAATACCGAGAACATGAAAACCCGTGACGGCGAGGAAATGACCGGCATCAATACCGGTTCCCGCGACCAGAACGGGCGTTACATTTCCAAGTACACCGTGGAAATTGACGTGCCGGAAGGCGCGACCAGTCCCACGTTGGACCTGTTCGCAGACACCGACGAGGCCACCGAAGGCGGACCGGGCTTGATTCCGCGCCTGCTGAAATTCCCGTATGACCTGAACGCCGGAGAGCGTCAGATTCGCGACATTCCCAAGGGCGGTGTGAAGTTCGCCAGGGTGCGCCGGGTCTTCATCAAGGCGGCAACGGCGAACATCAGTCTGCTGAAAGTGGAGCTTGATCAGAAGAAACACTTTGAGCGCACCGACGCCGTGAACCGGGCGGCTCAAGCCCGTAACCGTCGCACGCCTCAAGCCGGTTGGTACGTGATCGACAGAACCGAGCGCGGTTACGCCGGTGATCCCTTTTCCATGACCGGCGTGAGTGACTTTGCGTTGATTATGGAAGTCGGCACCACACAAGCCAACTGTCCCATTTACGTCGATTATGTCGGCGGCCTGGGCGGCAACTGATCGGAGTAACGCACCATGGAAGAACTAGACCTTTCGTGGGCTGACTTTGGCGGCACCTTTTCCGGTGCCGTCAATGAGGTTGTCAGCGGCTGGGCGGCGGGCACCGCTGCCAAGTTGCGGGGCACGGATGGCCAGCCAAAGCAGAGCACATCCGCCGATGCCTACGATCAACGAGTCACCACACCCACTGACGGCAGTGCGCAAGAAGTCGCGGACGAAATCAGCGGCACGGTGGCGGGCATGAAATGGTGGGTAATCGGGGCGCTGGGGCTTGGCCTTGCCGCTGTCATTTATTCCCGTCGATAAGGGGTAAGCCATGATTCCGGGTATCTCAACCGGTGGCGGCGGGCTCAGCGCGTCGTCCGGGGTGAAGTCCAGCAACGAGTTAAGCCAGGGCGGGCACATTTTCAACTTTGGTCCGCCACCGTCCACCGGTGTTCAGGGCATCAACTACAACATGCTTGCATTGGCTGCAGTGGCCGGTGTGGTGCTGTTCGTGGTGGTGAAATGAACGCGCATCAGATCGGGTGGTGTGACGAGGCCGAAAAGGGCCTTGACATTGCCGCACGCAGCCCGGAAGAAATGGAAAGTATCAAAGCCAACGTGAAAGCCGGCAAGGCGCAACTGTGGCAGATGCAGGGCACCCAAAAAGACACCTATCTGGTAACCCGCGTTGAGCGTCCGCCACACGGTGAGCGCGTGCTGGTGCTGGTGGTCTGCCAGGGCTCGGACGCGGATCTGATTATCCCGTGGTGTATGCACTTGGCGGAGGATTCCGGCATCAAGCGGCTACGGGCTCACATTGAGCGGGATGGGCTGGTGCGCAAGTTCGAGCGTTTCGGCTGGACCAAAAAAGAAACGGTGATAGCTCATGGTTGGTAACAGCGATTCCAAAACCGAAAACATCACGGAAGAATTCATATTCAACAACGCCGACTATTCCGGCGGTGGCGGTGAATCCGCCTCCGTGGCGAAAAACATCAACCTCGCAAAATCAGAACTGACCGTAGGCGATATAACAACCACGGATCACGGGGCCGTTGCCGGCGGGGTGGATATAGCCAATAAGGGCATTGCCGCCACCGGGGAGAGTTTCAAGCAACTGCTGGAAACCTCGGAACAACTGGTGGGCGATGGTTACGAAGGGCTCAAGGGTACGCAGGAATTCGCCAAGGATTCACTGGCTCGGGCCGTGAACTTTGCCAACAGCGCCAACCAGGGCGTATCGGAACAGATGGCGCGGGTACTGAGCTACGCCAACGATTCGACCCGCTCGGACGCCTCGCAAGCCTTTGAGAACGTCACCAAGTATGGCCTGATCGCGGCGGCGGTTACTGCTGGCGCGTACTTCTGGAGTAAGGGGTAACCATGTCTGCAGGGCAGGACTACAACAGAACCATCAAACCCGGCGGCGCTGAGCGAATCAACGGCAACGGCGAAACCTACATTTTCTGCAAGTTCGCAGACCGTGACATTACCGTTGATATTGCCGGGCGCAAGGTCGTCATGCGTTCGGGGGGCTATCAGGAATTTGAGCCGCTGGTGGGCAACAATGCGGCGGTGACCCTGTACAACGAAGACACCGAAAACCCGGCCTATGTCACGCTGGTGATGGGCACCGGCACCTATGATGAAAAGATCATACGGGGTGAGGTGACCGTGGTGCCAGGGCTACGGCTGGCCGATGGTCGATTTATCGCGGACACGCGTCACGATATCGAACTCGAAATGACGGTGACCGACGACGAGGTGAAAAACTACAGCCGAAACCAGAACGTCGTTACCAAGCCAACCAGCGAAGTAGGTTTTGACAATAACAAATCCGTCCATATCGCGGACGACCAGTACCTCTACCATTTTATTTCGGGCGTTTTTGATCCGGCGGATAATATGGTGGTGTCTGACCTGTTTACCATGGAGCCGTTGAGCTACCTATCCCATGATTTTTACAGCTCTGACGGCATCGTGACGATGTACCAGGGCACCATAAAAGACGGGCGTTTCTACTGCGCGGTAAAAGGCAACGGCTACGGTAATTGGGACGGTCCGAATTCCGGCAACGATTACGAGGGGCCGGGAATTGTGTCATGGCCCATTGGCCCCGGCGGGCTGGGGGCGATTACGTACCACGTCGACGGTTACACGTCTCTGTCACTGAGAATAACAGCGGTGATCTGGAACAAAGACCGGAACAAATGGTTGGTGCAAATCGGCACGCAGATGAAAGAGGTGGATATCCTCACCAAAGAGGCCATTGACGCCGCGCCGGCAGTCATGACGGATGCCAGTTTTATCAATGGCGATTCCCACATGCTGTACGCGTCGGACTATAAGCAACTGCTTACGCGGTCGCGGCTTTACGACAGCGAAACCTTGGAATTTATCGGCAACCGCCCATTGCAGGGTAATAACAGCGATGAGGTGTACGGGTATTCGGAAAGCACCGGGCTTTACTATCTCAGCGAAAGCGGGGAGGTATTGTCATATTCCTACGAATCCGGCAACAAATGGGCCGGCGCGGCGCACATCAGCGCCCAATGCCAGGGCGGGCGCGGCGTGCGCAAAAAAGGCACGGTGCTCAGGTTGCCGCTGTCCTACGATCCCGGCGACTACGGCGCGACCATGATCGGGCCGGTGATTCGGGCCGCGTTAACCGCCTATCTGGGCGGACCACCGCCGAGTGATTACCTAGACCATATCTACAAGCTGGTCATTAATGACGGTTTCAGCAAGCCGCGTGTGGTGATAACCGGCTCGGAAACCTTCAAGCGCGCCAAAGTGGCGGACAATTTCACGGTAAAAACACCGGTCACCTTGACGCTGACCATCGACAACCAACTGTTTAACGGGGATTAAAAATGCCGGCATCTGCAAATAAATCACGGCTGCCACTGGAGCCAGGGGTTAACGGGCTGGCTCTGGACAGCACGGGTAACAAACATACGACGGATACCGCGTATCAGGTGGAGCTGGGAGCCGTCTCAGAACTGCTCTACAAGCGTGGTGAGGTGCTGTACAAGCTGGCACTGTCGGCGGCATCGGCGGCGGGCGCGGCTACGCTGACGTTCAAGGCCGGGGCGGTAACGCTGAAAACGATCGCGCTGGACCTGACCACGGCCACGGTGTTTACCGGGCGTGAGGTGGTCAGTTTGGCGGGGCTGGAAGGCACGCAGGGTATCGCGGTGACGCTGAGCGTGGACACCGCCGCCGATGCGGGCATTACCGCCGCTCTCTATACCGCCGTGGATATCGAAATCCCGCTTGTATCGGGCTGCTGATCATGGGCGCAACCGTGGGCGTGTTCGCCGTGGTGGCGCTGATCATCGGATTAAGGGGCAAGGCCATGACCAGTAACGACAACGACACCGGGCCGGAACTGCGGTATTTTCAGCCGTCCGAATTTGGCCAATGGTGGCCGAAAATGGACCGGGAATTACTGTTCAAGCTGGACGAATTCCGCCACCGCTGGGGCGCTCCGGTGATCATCAGCCCGGCGGAGGGCAGTTTAGGCCGTCACCAGGGCAACGCCGGCGAGTCTCAGCACAACGTCGATGCGTGGGGCATGGTCCGGGCCGTCGATGTGTTCCCGAAAGTGAACGGGCGCTACATCACCCGAGCGGCGGACCGGCGGCGGGCGTATGAGATTGCGCGGGACGTGGGCTTTACTGGAATTGGCCTGTACACCGACACCACACCGGGCAACATGCTGCACGTGGACGTGCGCCGGGGTAACCGGGTGGCAACGTGGTCCCGCGTCGGTGGGGATTATCTGGACATAGGGCAGGTCGTATGAGCTTCACCAATCAACAGTTACTCGGGATCGGCATCGCGGGAGTGCTGGCGCTGTGGTATCTCAAAAGCAAGGCCACCGAAACCGTCAAGGACGTGGGCAACGCCGTGAACCCGACAAACCCGGATAACGTGTTTTACGAAGGCGTCAACGGCGTGGGTGAGGCCGTCACCGGCGATGAACATTTCAGCCTTGGCGGCTGGATTTATGAGCGCTTTCACGGGGTGGACGGATGAAACAGGCCGTACCGCTGGCCGTGCTGGGCTTCATGGTGGGTGCGGTGGCCGGGTTCGCATGGGGCCGTAAAGCCAAGTCCAACATTGGCGAGGCCGTCAGCACCGATGTGAGCGGCGGCGTGGTCACCGTGCAATTCGACAGCCTGCAGGCGGCACGCTCCGGGCTGGCCGATGAATTCAATAGCCTGATTGATAGGTTGTAGTATGGATTTAACGACAGTAATGACCGTAGCAGTGCCCATTGCCAGTTTTGTGGGTGCGGTCATGGGGCAACGGGTCAACGTGGGTTGGATCAAGGAAAAGCTGGCAGAACATGACCGGAAACACGAAAGCCACGCCAAGCGGCTGGCGTCCCATGACCTAACGCTGGGCCTGTTGGAGAACCGCAGATGATCGGCGCTATTCCCATCATTGGCGATTTGATCGGGCTCGGCAAAACGTGGATACAGGGCAAGCAGAAGCGTTCACAGGCCAAAGCGGACGCGGAAGCGGCGGTGATGGTGTCCAGTGCCACCAGCCGCCAGGAATGGGAAAAGCTGCAGGCGCAAGCCAGCGCGAATTCATGGAAAGACGAATATTGGACTCTTGTCCTGTCGATACCCGCCATCATGTGTTTCTTTCCGCAGGGCGTGGACGCCGCCACCGCCGGCTTTGCCGCACTGGATACCATGCCGGAGTATTACCGCTATTTTCTCGGGGTGGCCATCACCGCCAGTTTCGGCATCAAGGGCTATAAAAGCTGGAAGGCCGGCAAGTAATCAGCCGGGTTTCTTGTGGCCGTGCTGGTGCGCCACCGGCAACGGGACCACGTTCGACGGCCACCGCTTTGCCTGGGCATAGTCCAGCGCTTCCCGTAATTGCCGGTTTTCCACCGTCAGCCGCGCCACATCAGCCTGTAAATCGCCGTTGTGCTGCTTCAAGTACGACAGCCCCATGAGTTCATCCGGGTAGAACGACCAGCCATTAGGGGCCGTCAGGCGGCCTGTCTCGTCAATGTGCCAATCAGACCACCGTGGGCACGGCAGCAAGCCTAACGCACGGGTGTAAAGCACCTGACGCGTGCGGGCGTCCATGGGATGCGTCCCGGCAATCCATTTATACACCGTCTGCAGGCTCACGCCGGTGAGTTCCGCCACCAGGGCGGCGGGCAAAAACCGCACGTGGGGGCCGTATTCCAGCCGGAACGTTTTACGATCGGGGTAAAACCGGTAACTATTTTTAGACGGCTTTTTCATAAGCGGGAACCAGAGCAGTGAGCTAAGGCTATAACAACTGCGCAACATATGACCAACTTCCTTTAGGGTTCTAAAGGTTTCCCAAAATGGGAAACGGGTCACGGATTCAACCAGTTACAGCGGTAAAAAGGGGTTGCTTTTGGTTGGAATTGCGTCAAACCCGACGCATTCTAGTGCGCATAATGTATA
>NZ_JASSVS010000027.1 GCF_030250645.1 Marinobacter azerbaijanicus | reverse complement strand
ACAGCGCCGTGGTGCCCGGGTGGTCGGGGTTGTCGAACCACCAGCGCGAACGCAACTGGTCGGGCGTGATCTTGCGGTCGGTCATGTCGCGATCCTCATGCGAGTCGGCGGTCTTGTCCTGGCCGGATTGTTCTTTGTCGTGGGCATAGTGATACACGACATGGGCCGGTGACGTCATTCATAGGCCATCTCCTCGAGCTCCTTGCCACGCGTCTCCTTGACCAGGCGCAGCACGAAGAACACCGACACCACCGCGCACAGGGCGTAGAAGCCGTAGGCGCCGGCGAGGCCGATCGAAGCCAGCATGATGGGGAAGGTCATGGTGATGCCGAAATTGGCCAGCCACTGGAACAGCCCCGCGATGGCCAGGCCCGAACCGCGCATCTGGTTGGGGAACATCTCGCCGAGCATGACCCACATCACCGGCCCCCAGGAGACGTTGAAGAAGAACACATAGGCATTGGCCGACAGTAGCGCAAACACGCCCATGTCGTCGCCGAGGTGCAGGCTGCCATCGACCAGGCTCGCCGTGGAGAAGGCGTAGGCCATGCTGGCCAGGGTCAGCGCCATGCCCACCGAGCCCGCCCACAGCAGCGGCTTGCGCCCGACCTTGTCGATCAGGGCGATGGCGAGCAGGCAGGCGCCGATGCTCACCGCCCCCGAGATGACGTTGATCAGCAGCGCATCGCCCTCGGAGAAACCCACCGACTGCCACAGCACCGCACCGTAATAGAACACCACGTTGATGCCCACCAGCTGCTGGAACACTGCCAGCCCGATGCCTACCCAGACGATGCCGTGCACCTTGCCGGTGGCGCGATCGATCGCGTCGCGCAGGCGCGGCTTGTGGTCTCGGGTCAGCGTCGCGTCGATCTCCGCCAGCTTGGCGCTCACTTCGCCTTCCGGCATGACCAGGCCCAGCACGCGTCGCGCCTCGCCCTGCTTGCCGCTGCTGATCAGGTAGCGCGGGCTCTCGGGTATGAACAGTAGTGCCACCAAGAATATCGCCGCCGGCAGCAGCTCGATCCAGAACATCCAGCGCCAGGTGGCAAATCCCAGCCACAGCTCGACCATTGCCGAGCCGGACAGGTGCGCCAGCACATAGTTGCTGAGAAACGCCACGAACAGCCCCGAGATGATGGCCACCTGCTGGATGGTGGCGAGCCGTCCCCGATAGGCGGCAGGAGCCACCTCGCTGATATAGGCCGGCGTCATTACGCTGGCGGCGCCCACCGCCATGCCGCCCAGTACACGATAGATGACGAACTCCAGGGAGCCTCCGGCGATGCCCGAGCCCCAGGCGCTGACGAGAAAGAAGACCGCGGCCACGATCAGCAGCGTGCGGCGGCCGAAACGATCCGCCAGGCGGCCGGCGAAGAAGGCCCCCACGGCACAGCCCAGCAGCATCGAGGCAACATTGAAGCCGGTGCCCACGCTGTCGGAGCCGAATGCGGCCTGCAGGCCATCGACGGTGCCGTTGATCACGCCGCTGTCGAAGCCGAACAGGAAGCCGCCGATGGCGGCAATGCAACAGATCATGAAGATAAAGGCCGAACGACTCATTACCTTGCGTTCCTGCATGACGAGTACTCCGGAAAAAGGGCGCCCTTGCGGGCGCCAAGGCGAGGAAGCCCCGCGATGAAGCATGTCGGGATTCGGCTTACCACCACACGTCCATCTGCACGCCGAAGGTGAGGCCGTCGTTGTCGTCGATGTCGATCGCGTCACCTGCCGCCCCCGCATCGATCGCGCGGCTGGTGCGGCCCGCCTGGAAGGCGTTCCCGTTCCAGTCCGCATAGGTGGCGAAGAGGCGGATGACCGGGCGAGCGAAGCCGCCCACCCCCGCGGACCATTGCTGAGCCAAGGTCAGTTTGGTCAGGCGGCGGCTGTCGTCGCCGTTCTCGGGATCGATGTAGTCGTGGCCGAGCTCGAGCGCCGTGCTCAGGTGGTTCGTCCAGTAATAGGTCGGACGTACGCCCGCTGAGATCCAGGTGGCTCCGGAGTCATCGTCGAAGCGCTTCTCCTCAACGATGGCCGCATACAGCAGATCGAGCCTGTCGGGCGAGAGCCACACATTGCCGTGGTTGATGACGCGCCACATCTCACCGCCGGGCACATCCGCAGAGACCCCGGCATTCATGCGCCCCTGACCGGTACCGGCATTGATGATGCCGTCGGTGGCGTACTGCAGCGCCAACTTGTTGGTGCCGCCGAACCAGTTGTTCTGCTCGTGCTGGATGGTGAACATGTGGCCCCTATCGGCCTCGCTGTCGCCGTAGTAGGCCTCCTGGGCATCGCTCAGTTGAGCGCGGCCGTAGTTGTAGCCCAGCACCAGCGTGCCGTCGGGATTGACGGGGATATCGGACCAGCGGATATCCAGGGTGTCGTTGGAGATGCGATTGTCGGCATCCGGATATTCGGTATCGTCGGTACCCGTCGCGCGCATCCACGCCAGGTGCAGCTTGCCGGTACCCACGTCGATGTTCTCGATGCCGCCGCCGGGGCCGGTAGAGTCCCAGTAGAAGAAATCGTTGATGTTCACGTCGTGACGGCGGTAGAAGCGCTTGCCCGCCCACAGGCTGGCACCGGGCAGGGCATCGACCACATTGTGACCCTGCACGTACAACTGTCGAAGGGATACGTCGGTATCCTCGGAATCGTTCACCTGATTCGAGAAATAACCCACCATGCTGTTGAAATAGAACGATTTGTCGCCCTGTTCATAGAGCGTGGCACCAAGGCCCAGCTCGGCATAGGTCTCGCATTCGTTGCCCAGGCGGTACTTGGCTCCGGCGCCATTGGCCCGAAAGCAGGCCTGATCGCCCCCGCCTGCGGTGTTGCCGATGCCGGACCGCGCATAGCCGGTGAAATCGATGCCGGATACGAAGTCTTCCTGGGCCTGAGCGGTGCCGAAGGCGAGGCAACCGAGCCCGATCAACCCCAGGCGAGGCAGGGTCAGCGTAGCGTGACGTGGCATTGTCATTGTTGTGCTCCTTGTGAATGATGCATCGATGCGGTTTTATTGTTGGTAATAACTCTGAACTAAGTTGTTAAGCGTGATGAGTGGACGGCTCCTTGGTATCAACGGGGTGGGTTTAGCTGGGAAGACAGCGGAAACGGCAGCGCATCGAGTGACACTCCCCGGTGCCCAGCTCGAGCAGACCTTGGCGCTGCGGATCAACACCGTGATGGGCGTCGACCGCGTGGGAAACCGGCTCAAAGCAGAAGAAGTCAGCGTGCACGCCCGGCGAGAACACCAGGTAGCGCGAGGTATCGGCGCTCACCTCGAGCATCACGCCGCGCTCGGGCCAGCGCAGCACGGCCTGCCCGCTCCAGCCGGTAAAAAGGTTGTCAATCTTGCGTTCGGGTAGTGCCGCATCGCGGGAGAAGTCCCAGGCCTCACCGGCCGAGAGCCGGCGCCACTCGGTCGGCAGTTGATCGGCATCGACTTCCCATACACCCTCGGCGGCAGCATCGAGACGCACGTCGGCGCTGCGCGGGAGCCAGGGGTGAAAGCCCAGGCCGTAGGGAGCCGGCGCCTCCCCCAGATGGGTCACGGCGAGGGTCACTTCGAGCGTGTCGCCCGCCAGGCGATAAGTCAGCTCCGCCCGGTAGTCGAATGGCGGCTGGTGCGAAGAGCGCAGGCCAAGCCGCAGCCGTGTGTCGTCGCACTCCTCGACCTGCCAGGCCCGCTGCCAGCCGTCGCCGTGGATCGGCAGGGGCTCGCCATCCAGATTGGCCACGAGCGGGTAGTCGCATCCCTGCCACGTGAAACCGCCCCCGCCGATGCGATTGGACCAAGGCACCAGCGGGTACATAGCCAGTCGGTTGGGATCATGTTCGTCAGCGCGGCCGGGGCGCATCAGTGGCTCGGGGCCTCGCTGGGTCAGCCTGTCGAAGCGCACCACGGCACCGCCGATCCCGGGGCTCACCGTGAGTCGCAGGGTTCCGTTGTCGAGTGTCATCGTCATGATGTCTCGCTCGCTTACGGCTCAGGTAAGACTGGCCCGGAATCGGGCCAGGGCCCCATCCGGCAGGCGCTGGCCATCGGCGTCGAAGCCATGCAATAGATCGTGACGCGGCGTCAGGTAAAGGACGTCGCCGCTGTGCACCGCCGCATCGCCGGGCAGGCGGACCGTCAGTGGGCCAGTGGCATCGCAGTCGACGTAGGCGAAGGCGTCGGCGCCGAGCATCTCGACCACCCGCACCCGGGCCTGCCACTCCCCCGCTTCGCAGCTGACTTCGAGATGCTCGGGGCGAATGCCGAGCGTCGCGGCACCGTAGGCCTTGGCCACCTCCCCTTCGATCAGGTTCATCTTCGGCGAGCCGATGAAGCCGGCGACGAACAGCGTCTCGGGCCGCTGGTAGAGCGCCATGGGCGTGCCGACCTGCTCGATGCGACCGGCGTTCATCACCACGATGCAGTCGGCCAGGGTCATCGCCTCGACCTGGTCGTGAGTGACGTAGACCATGGTGGCGTCGAGGCGCTGATGCAGCTCGGCCAGTTCCACGCGCATGCGGTTGCGTAGCGCCGCGTCGAGGTTGGAGAGCGGCTCGTCGAACAGAAACACCCCGGGGTTGCGCACGATGGCGCGACCGATGGCCACGCGCTGGCGCTGGCCGCCGGAGAGCTCGGCCGGCTTGCGCTCGAGTAGCTCCTCGAGGTTCAGCAGGCGCGCCGCCTCGGCTACCTTGGTCCTGCGCTCCTCGGCGGGCACCTTGGCCAGGCGCATGCCAAAATCGATGTTGTGCGCCACCGTCATGTGCGGGTAGAGCGCGTAGGACTGAAACACCATGGCGATGTTGCGATCGCTGGGCTCGGCGGTGGTGACGTCGCGCCCGCCGATGGAGATGGCGCCACGGGTCACCGTCTCGAGCCCGGCGATCATGCGCAGCAGGGTCGACTTACCACAGCCGGAGGGGCCCACCAGCACGGTGAAGGAGCCGTCCTCGATGTGCAGGTTGAGATTGGGGATCACCGTGGTCTTGCCACGGAAGGTCTTTTCGATGTCGACCAGGGTTACGTCAGCCATAGCGTGCTCTCGTCTTGGGGAACACTGCACAAAAGCCTACGCGAGCGAATCGCTGCGTTGCGCTTCATCTCGCTCGTCGATTTGTTCAGCGGTTCCCTTAGCGCCTGTTGTGTGTCTTGTGCGCGTAAAAAATCGGCTCAGCGGGTATTGCGGCGGTAGCGGAACCCGGCGAAGTCGGCCGGCGTGGCACGCCCGCTGATGTCGTGGGCCGCCATACCCAGGAAGTTGCCGGTGAAGTAGCCGTGGGCACGACCGCTGCCCTCGTCCGACAGCAGCCCGGCGTCCAGCACCGGGCCGATCGGCTGCCACTCGTCGTCGCCCTGGGCGAAGCGGAACTGCAGCTCGCGCTCGCGGATATCGAGACCGAGTCGCACCGGAAGGCCGGGCGCAAGGGTCACGCCCGGCTCGGCGAAGTCGAGCCGCTCGCTGGGCCACTCGTCGTGACAGCTCATCACGCCGAGCACCTTGTCGCCCTCGTCGTTCAGGCTCACCGCCAGGTAGTGGAACTTGAAGCGGTTGTAGTAGGCGATCAGCCCGGCGAACTGCTGGATGTCGACAGGTTCGAACTCGAGTTCGGTCTCGGCGCTGCAATTCCAGCTGTCCTGGCGCCGCGCCACCAGCGCCTGCTCGAACCAGGAACCCACCGACTCGCGACCGAACAGGCGCAGGAAGCCGGGCCGTGCATCGAGCGAGAACAGCCGCTCGGGTTCGGACGTGCGCAGCCACTGGAAGTCCACCGGAAGAGCGCCGGGCTGGAACGCATAGTTTTGTTCGGCGGCCGGAGGGCGCTGTTCCACACCGGGCATGACAGCAGGCATTGGCACTTCCAGCGCCGGGGCACTGCCGCCGTGAGCCAGGCGCAGCCAGCCGTCCTCGCCCCATTGGACCTTCTGGATGGCCGTTTCACGGCCCAGCGGCGAGCGGCGCGTGCCGGGCAGCGGCCGGCTGCACAGATGCACCATCCAGGTCTCGCCCTCGGGCGTTTCCACCAGATCGGCATGGCCGGCGCGCTGCAGCGGGTTGTCCGGGTCCTGGCGCGTGGTCAGCACCGGGTTGTCCGGGTGCACCTCATAGGGGCCGGCGATCTCGCGCGAGCGCGCCATGGTCACGGCGTGGTCGTAGCCGGTGCCGCCCTCGGCCACCAGCAGGTGGTACCAGCCGTCGCGCCGATACAGGTGCGGCCCCTCGGTGAGCTTCATCTCGGTGCCGGCGAAGATGTTGCGGATCGGGCCGATCAGACACCTGCGTTCGACGTCGTACTCCTGCAGCAGAATGCCGCCGAAGCGGTCGCCGCCCTCGCGCTGGCGATAGTCCCACTGGAGATTGACCAGCCATTTGCGGCCGCCCTCGTCGTGGAACAGCGAGGGATCGAAGCCGCTGGAGTTGAGGTACACCGGGTCACTCCAGGGTCCTTCGACGGAGGGCGCGGTGACCAGGTAGTTGTGACCGTCCTTGAAGTTGCCCTCGTAGCGCTTCATGTCGGTGTAGATCAGCCAGAACAGGCCGTCGGCGTACGACAGGCACGGCGCCCAGATGCCGCAGGAGTCCGGGTTGCCGCGCATGTCGAGTTGGGCGGCGCGGGCCAGCGGCCGGCTCGCCAGCTGCCAGTTGGCCAGGTCCCGCGAGTGGTGGATCTGCACGCCCGGGTACCACTCGAAGGTGGAGGTGGCGATGTAGTAGTCCTCGCCGACCCGGCAGATCGAGGGGTCGGGGTTGAAACCGGCGAGTATCGGGTTGCGAAGGGTATCGGTCATCGGTGTCATCCCTTGACGGAGCCGCCGGTCAGCCCGGCCACGATGTATTTCTGCGCGGCGAGGAAGAAGATCACCGCCGGCGTGATGGTCAGCGTCACGAACGCCAGGATCATGTTCCACTGGGTCAGGTACTCACCCTGGAACTGCATCATGCCGAGCGGCCAGGTGTAGATGGAGCGGTCGTTGAGCACCACCAGCGGCAGCAGGAAGTTGTTCCAGCTCTGTACGAAGACGAACACGCCCACCGTGGCCAGGATCGGCGTCGACAGCGGCAGGGTGAACGACCAGAAAAAGCGCAGGTAGCTGCAGCCGTCGACGTAGGCGGCCTCGAACAGCTCCTTGGGCAACTGATCGAAGAATGCCTTGAATAGCAGGATCGCCAACGACAGGCCGAAGGCGGTCTGCGGCAGTATCACGGCCCAGTAGGTATCCAGCAGCCCCAGATCGCGTACCTTGATGAACAGCGGCAGGATCGCCGCGGCGAAGGGGAACATCAGCCCCAGCAGCAGGTAGGAGAGGATCATCTTCGAGCCGAAGAAGCGGATCTGCGAGAACACGTAGGCCGCCGCTGCACCCACCACCAGGGTGAGCAGTACCGTCATCGAAGAGATGAGGAACGAGTTGCCCAGATAGCGCCAGAAGGTGCCGTCGAGAAAGATCGCAATGTAGTTCTCGGCGTTCCAGATGTCCGGCAAGCCCAGCGGATTGGTGCGCAGCTCGGCATTGCTCTTGAAGCCGCCGAAGAAGGAGGCCAGCAGCGGGCCGATGACCAGGCTGGCCACCAGGATCAGCACGATCACGCGCAGCGTGTTGCGGGTCGTGGCGCTCGTCATACCCGCTCCTCCTTCGTTGTGGCACGCTGGTAGAACAGCGCGATGCCGATGGCGAGCACGAACAGCACCACGGCGGCGGCGCTACCGAAGCCGATGTTCAACCGTGACAGGCCGAAGGTGTAGAGATAGGTGACGATGGTGTGGGTCGAGTTCGAGGGCCCGCCGTTGGTCATGGGGATGATGATGTCGAAGATCTGCAGCGAGCCGATGATGGCGAAGAAGCCGCTCACCACGATGGCGTGCTTGATCAGCGGAATCTGCACGAACAGCGCTACCTGGCGTGGCTTAGCCCCCTCGAGCTTGGCCGCCTCGATCAGGTCCTTGGGCACGCTCTGCAGCGCGGCGATGTAGATCATCATATGAAAACCGAAGTACTTCCAAACGATCACCGTCATGATCGCCGGGAAGGCCCACTGGCGGTCGGCGAGCACGTAGACCGACTCCTGCCCCAGGGCCTGGAACATGAAGGCGGTGATGCCGTAGTCGCCGTCGAAGACGAAGCTCCAGATCAGCCCGGCGGCCACTTCGGCGAGAATGTAGGGCAGGAAGAACACCAGACGGAACAGCGTGTTGGTCGGCGTCTTGCGATACACCAGCAGCGCCAGTCCCAGGGCCAGCGGCATCTGGATGATCAGCGAGACGAGAATCAGCTTGGCGGTGTTCCACAGCGCGGTATGGAACACCGAATGGTCGAGCAGGCGGGCGTAGTTCTGGGTGCCGACGAAATCGCTCGGCGAGCCGTAGCCGTTCCACGAGAAGGCGCTGTAGTAGGCCGCATCGGCCAGCGGCAGGATCACGAACAGCGAGAACAGGATCAGCGCCGGCGGCAGCAGGATCAGCACGGCAGTGAACTTGCCGCTGGCCAGCCCCTGGCGCAAGCGATCGGCGTTGCTTCTCCTGTGCACGGCGGGTCGGGTCATGGTAGTCATGGCAGATACCGTCAAGAGGATATGGCCCGGCGCGGCGAGAGTGCTGCGCCGGGCGTCGCATGTTTCAGCGAATCGGTTCAGCGGAACTGCCAGGCCTCTTCGACCTGGGCAGCCGCCTCCTCGGGCGTGATCGCGCCCTGGGCCAGGTCGCCGCTGATGTCGTTGACCGTGGCGCCGACCGAAGTGCCCAGCGCCTGGTCGAGGAAGACCTGATGGAAGTTGGACTCGCTGAGGATTTGCGCCACCTTGCGTGCGTAGGGCGTGTCGAGTTCCTCCTCGGAACCGTGGGCCACCGGCACGAAGATGCCAAGCCGAGCCGCTTCGCGCTGGTTCTCCTCGTTGAGCAGGAAGCGCAGGAAGTCGACCGCCTCGTCGGAGGCATCGCGGGTCACGGCGAAGCCGTTCATGCCGCCGAAGCTGTCGTCGTTGCCCTCACCCCCTTCCACTCGGGGGAAACGGATGAACTCGAGATCTTCGTCGGGCACGCCCTCGCCCGTCGCGGAGCGCTCCTTAGAAGGAATGTAGTCCCAGTCGCCCATCAGGTGCAGGGCCGCCTCGCCGTCGCCGAACATGGCGCTGGCACGCTCGTAGGAGGTCGACATGAAGCCCGACTGGAAAGGGTCGAGCTCGACGAACGCCTGGAGCAGCTCGCCGGCCTGCACGAAGGGCTCGCCCTCGAAGCCGCCGTTGTCGCCCTGCTTGGCTGCCTCGATGCCCTCGCCGCCGGCCAGCCGCGTGGCCAGGTAGCCCCAGTAGAAGTGCATCGGCCAGCCATCCTTGCCGCCCACCACGGCGGGCGTGACACCACTCTCGCGCAGCGCCACCACCGCCTGCTCCAGGTCCTCCCAGGTCTCGATGGCCTCGATGTCGACCCCGGCCTGCTCGGTCAATGCGGTATTGGCCCAGAAGCCCACTACGGTGGCGTAGAGCGGCGCACCGTAGACACGCTCGTCTAGCGTGAAGGCGCGCACGGCCGACTCGGGGTAGCGTTCCTGCCAACCACCCTGCATCGCTTCGGTGAGGTCGCGCACGAAGCCGGCCTCGACCTGGTCGCGCAGCCCTTCCCCGCCCCAACTGTAGAAGATGTCGGGGCGCTGGTCGGACTGCAGCAGCGTCGGCAGGCGCGTCTTGTAGGCCTCGTTGGCGATGTACTCGAAGATCACCTCGACGTCCGGATTCTGCGCTTCGTATTCGGCGACCACATCGTCGTAGTACTGCTTCTCGACGTCGCTGATCTCGACCCGCAGTACGCGCACGGTGGTATCGGCCGCTGCGGCGAATGCCGCCAGGCCGGAGGCAAGGGCAAGCGTTGCCGCCAACCAGCGCTTGGCGCGCAGCGGCCTGGGCAGTTGGTGTTGGTAAGTGTGCATGGCGAGCTCCTTGTTGTGTTGTAAGCGCATGAATGCACCTCAGTTAAGTGAATGTTCGCGGCTCAACCCCAGCCGCCGTCGACGACAATCTCCTGGCCGGTGATCGCCGCGCTCTCGGCGCTGGCCAGGAACAGCACGGCGGGGGCGATATGCTGTGGCTCCAGGCGCAGCTTGAGGCACTGGTGAGCCTGGATCGACGCCTCCTCCTCGGGGCCGATCCACTTCTCCAATTGGCGCTCGGTCAGCACCGAGCCGGGCACCAGGGTGTTGACGCGAATGTTGTGGCCTCCCAGATCGCGAGCCAGGCTGCGTGTCAATCCGTGCACCGCCGCCTTGGCCGTGACGTAGGTCGACAGTTCGGGGATGGCCATCTGCACGCTGATCGAACCGAAGTTGACGATGCTGCCGCCGCCAGCCTCGATCATCTGGTGCGCCGCCGCCTGGGCGGCAAAGAACATCGGCCGCAGGTTGAGCGACATGCGCTCGTCCCAGTAGGCGACGTCGACCTCCTGCCAGGTGTGGCGATCGTCGTTGGCGGCGTTGTTGATCAGGGTATGGATGGGCCCCAGCTCGCGGCCCACCTCGGCGATTGCCGCCTGCAGGGCCTCGACGTCGCGAACGTCGCAGCGGCGATAGCGTGGCGCCCGCCCCGTCTCCGCCTGCAGCACCTCTACCAGCGCATGGCTGGCGGTATCGTCTATGTCGACGAAAGCGACTCGGGCCCCCTGCAGGTGGAAAGCCCGGGTCAGCGCGGCCCCGATGCCGCTGCCGCCACCGGTAATGAAAACCACTCGCTCGTCGAGGCTGGGGTAACGCGCCGCGTCGTTGTTCATGCTTTCTCCACTTAGTTTTTTCTATTTACTAACTAGAGAGTGAGCAACTCCACACAGAGCGACAATGCGACGTTAGTCGATGGTGACGATTTGTCCTTTTAAATCATCCTGATCCACCTTTCTCACCAAGGGTTAAGAACGCACTTCCGGCGTGGCCGAAGCCAAGCAATTCGTTTAGGCTTGGAACCAACTCACGACACGTACCAGGAATGCCGGGCCGAAGCCCTCGCGCGCCCCATCGCCGAATGGCATCATCGGGACGCGATACCAAAGTGTCCGGTTTCATCCGTTTTCCTCCGCTGCGCCCCGGGTGTGCGGACTGCAAGGCCACGTTCCATGTCAACCAGCTACCAGCAGCAGCACAAGGCGGGCGACCTCCACTTTCTCAAGCGGCTCAATCGTAGTGCCATCCTCGAACTGGTGCGCCGCACCCCGGGGCTGACCCGCGCCGACATCGCCAGCCAGGCCCAATTGACCAAGGCCACCGTCGGCGCCGGCGTGCAGTCGCTGCTGCACCAGGGCTGGCTGCGTGAGGGTGAGCTGCTGAAGAGCAGTGGCGGCCGCCCGGGGCGCGCCCTGCATCTCAACGACGAGCGCCACGTGCTGTTCGGTGCCGAGGTGGGCGTGCACGGCCTACGCTTGGTCGCTTGCACCCTCTCGGGCCAGGTGCTCGAGTCGCACCATGAACACCTCGTGCCGACCACTCCCGAAGTCACCGCCGAATTGCTCGCTGAACTGCTGCATGGCTTGATGCGCACCCACCTGGACGGCAACCGGCGTTGTCTGGGGCTGGGGGTCGCACTTCCCGGCCCCATCGCGCCCGGCAAGCCTGTGCTGCGCCTGGCGCCCAACCTGGGCTGGCGCGACATCCGCTTCCTCGATCTGCTGCGCCCCCACCTCTCGCGGCTGGAGGGCACTTGGCTGATGGACAACGAGGCCAAGTCGGCCGCCTTCGGCGAGCTCTACTTCCGCACCGGCAACATTCCCGAGTCGTTGATGTACGTCAGCGCCGGCACCGGGATAGGCAGCGGCATGGTCGAGGGCAGCCACCTGCCGCTGGTCGCCAGGGGTATCCAGGGGCTTGCCGGCGAGATCGGCCATACCGTGCTGCAGCCTGGCGGACTCTATTGCCACTGCGGCAACCGTGGCTGTGCCGAGACCCTGGTCAGCGGCTGGTCGATTCGCGCCGCGCTGGGCATCGCCGAAGAAGAGGACCTCATCGAGGCCCTGCTGCCGCGCCTGAACGAGCCCGACGTACAGACCACGCTGCGCCGCGCCGGCGAGGCGCTGGGCATTCTGCTGCTCAACCTGCACCATACCCAGAACCCCTCCGAGATCGTGCTGGGCGGTTCGCTGACCCAGCTCGGCGCCCCGCTGCTGTCTCCCGCCCTCGACTACTTCAAGGCCAACCAGAGCCGCCTGCTCGGCACGACCCAGCAGGTACCGCTGCGGGTAATCGAGGACTCCACCTTCGTTGCCGCCCGCGGCGCCGCGGCTCAGGTATTGGCCAGCATCATCCACGGGCCTAGCGACCTGATCTGACCGGTACAACCGCGCACAGTCGACAAAGTCGGACCCGGCAAGTAAGTTAAGAGATTGAACTTAGTCGGCGCCTCACGCAGGATGCTAACGGGCGTCCTGGAAGTGCGCCCGTCGGTCCGAGTCCTCATCGACAACAACCGCAGGAGCCCTATATGACACTCGAAGGCAAGATGCTGATCGGCCAGGCGGCCGTCAGCGGCAGTTCCCAGCCCATCCACGCCGTCAACCCCGCCACCGGCGAGAC
>NZ_JASSVS010000026.1 GCF_030250645.1 Marinobacter azerbaijanicus | reverse complement strand
GAAGAGCGCCTGCATCAACACGGTGACCGCCACCAGCGAGGCGAAGCTGCCATAGGCACGGATGTGGCCGATACGCAGCAATAGTCGGTCGTTGAACATCGCCCCCAGTGCCAGGCCGATGAAGTACGCCGAGGAGACCCAGCCAATGACCACCGGCGACTCACCGGCCGCATCCAGCCGCAGGGTAATCAGCGTGGCCAGGAAGCCGTTGCCGATCCCCAGGATGAAGAGCCCCAGCAGGGGAGCCAGGGCCATGGCCAGCAGTTGGCGCGACATGAATGAGCCTCACAGGCATGTAGAGGGACAAGAGAGAGTGACAGAAATGACTGACGGATACCTGTCACATTGCCCATGCGCAGGAGCTGTCGCGCAATATACCCCGAGCAGGAAGGTTGTCAATGGCCCAACAAAACCGGTCGGCCGGTCGTTGCATTGACCTCGATCAAGTGCCGGCGGCAAGAGCTGCCGGATAATACCATCGTTCACCACCGCGCCATCAGCAGCGTAATGACAGCCAGGACGCCATATGCGAGACGGGAAGCATCGATTCCTCAGAATTGGGCCTCACATGCCGACGCAATTACCCCTCGACTCGCCAATACGCATTCTCATGGCGACACGGACTGGGTCTCACTAACATGCTCGACTTCTTCGCCGTGCTGTTTCTCACCCGCTGCAAAAGCGCCGGCGTCGTGGCGGCGCTGGCGGCGTTGGCCGGATGCACCTCGCTGGCACCGCCCCATGCGCCGCCCGACATCGACCTGCCCGCCGCCTATCGCGGCGTTCCCGTTGCGGATACGTCGCAACCACCGGCGGCCAGGATCGCCTGGCGCGATTACTTCACCGACGTGCGCCTGCAGGCATTGATCGAACGGGCGCTGGCCGACAACCACGATCTCAGGAGCGCCCTCCTGCGCGTGGAAGAGGCGCGTGCCGCCCACGGTATCCAGCGTGCCGACCGCGGACCCACCATCGCGCTCGGCGCCAGCGGCGAACGTACCCGCGTGCCCGGCGACCTGAATCTCACCGGCGCCCCTCAAACCGCCAGCCAGTACCAGGTCGGCGTCGGCTTCACCTCTTGGGAACTCGACTTCTGGGGTAGAGTGCGCAGCCTCGACGAAGCCGCGCTCGAGACATACCTAGCGACCGACGAAGCCCGGCGCGCAGCCGAGCTCAGCCTGATCGCCCGGATCGCCGAGGACTACTATCGCTTGCGCGAACTCGACGAGCGCCTCTCCCTGGCACGCCGGACGGTCGCCAACCGCGAGGAGTCGCTGCGCATCTTCAACCGCCGCGTCGAGGTGGGCGCCGCCGCCGCGCTGGACCTGAAGCAGGTCGAGGTGCTGCTGCACCAGGCAAGGGCACTCGACGCCCAGCTCGAGCTTGCCCGGACCCAGCAAGCCAATGCACTGGCCCTGCTGACGGGCTCGTTCATCGAGGCGCCGTTCCCGCCGGAGCGACTCGTCGACGTCGAGGCGCCCGGTGCGCCGCCTCCCGGGCTGCCGTCGGAGCTGCTCATCCATCGGCCAGACATCCGCGCCGCTGAGCATGCCCTGCGCTCGGCCAATGCCAACATCGGCGCGGCGCGCGCGGCATTCTTCCCACGTATCGCCCTCACCGGCAGTGCCGGTACGGCCAGTGCCGAACTCGACGGACTGTTCGGCACCGGCAGTCGCGCCTGGGGCTTCTCCCCCACGCTTTCGCTGCCGATCTTCGATGGTGGCCGACGGCGTGCCAGCCTGGATCTGGCCGAGATACGCCATGAGCAGGCGGTGGTCGAGTACGAACGCACGATTCAGGAAGCGTTCCGCGACGTCGCCGACGCGCTGGCGGCACAGCGCTGGCTGGCCGAGCAGGTCGAGATGGCCCAGGCCATGCTCGAGGTCCAGCGCGAACGCGCCCGCCTGGCAGACTTGCGCTACGAACGCGGCGCGGTGACGTTCCTGGAGGTGCTCGATGCCCAGCGCGACCTGCTCGAGGCCGAGCAACAGTGGGTGCAGAGGCGCCGCGAACTGACATCGGCGCGTATCGCCCTCTATGCCGCCCTGGGCGGAGGCGAACGGTACATCGCCAGCGCCCTCGCCCCCCATCCGCACACCGATTGAAGAGTCCCGACATGCGCTTTCCCATCAAGACATTGGCTGGCGTCGCCGCCGCACTGATCATCGCCGCAGGGGGCTATTACTTGCGGAACGAGCTGCGCGACGACGCCGGCCTTGGCGAAGGCTTTGCCAGCGGCAATGGCCGTATCGAGGCCACCGAAATCGACGTCGCCACCAAGCTGGCGGGGCGCGTGGCGGAAGTGTTGGTCGTCGACGGCGACTTCGTTGCCGCCGGCCAGGTACTGGCCCGCATGCAGGTGGAGACCCTGGAGGCCCAGCGCGACGAGGCCATGGCCCAGCACCAGCAGGCGCTCAATGCCGTGCTCAGCGCCGAGGCCCAGGTCGCCCTGCGCGAGAGCGATCGCATCGCCGCCCAGGCGGTGGTGGCCCAGCGCGAAAGCGAGCTCGATGCCGCACGGCGTCGACTGGCACGCTCCGAGGCGCTCGCCCTCGAAGGCGCCTCATCGGCTCAGGAACTCGACGACGATCGCGCCCGAGTCAACACTGCCCGGGCGGCGGTGGCCGCCGCCCGGGCCCAGGTCGATGCCGCCCGCTCGGCCATCGAGGCGGCCCGCGCGCAGGTCACCGGGGCGCATTCGAGCGTCGCCGCGACCCGGGCGACCATCACCCGCATCGAGGCCGACATCCGCGACAGCGAACTCACTGCGCCCCGCGCCGGCCGCGTGCAGTTCCGCGTCGCCCAGCCAGGCGAAGTCCTCGGTGCCGGTGGACGGGTACTCAACCTGATCGACCTGGCCGATGTCTACATGACTTTCTTCCTGCCCTCGGAGCTCGCCGGTCGCATCGCGCTCGGCAGCGAGGCGCGTATCGTGCTGGATGCCGCCCCGGACGTGGCGATCCCCGCCCGCGTCACCTTCGTCGCCAGCAGCGCGCAGTTCACGCCCAAGACGGTGGAGACCGCGTCCGAGCGGCAGAAACTGATGTTCCGGGTCCGTGCGCAGATCGATCGCGAGCTGCTGCAGCGCCACCTCGAGCAGGTGAAGACGGGCCTGCCCGGCGTGGCCTGGGTCAAGCTCGACGCCGAGGCCGAATGGCCGGCCCAGTTGTTCGGCCGAGTATTGCAATGAGTCCGCTCGAAACGCCGCCGGTCGCCGTCCTGACAGGAGTCCGGCTGAGCTACGCCAAGGCCCGGGCGCTGGACGGCCTCGACCTCGCCATTCCGGGGGGCGGCATGGTCGGGCTGATCGGTCCTGACGGCGTAGGCAAGTCCAGTCTGCTCTCGCTGCTGGCGGGCGCCCGCGCCGTGCAGGAGGGCAAGGTCGAGGTGCTGGGCGGCGACATGGCCGGAAAACGCCACCGCGACGCGGTATGCCCGCGCATTGCCTACATGCCCCAGGGCCTCGGCAAGAATCTCTATCCCACCCTGTCGGTGGAGGAAAACCTGCAATTCTTCGCTCGCCTGTTCGGTCACGGCGTCGCCGAGCGGCGGCGCCGCATCGACGACCTGACCCGCAGCACCGGGCTCCATGCATTCCTGGCCCGCCCCACCGGCAAGCTCTCCGGCGGCATGAAGCAGAAGCTCGGCCTGTGCTGTGCGCTGATCCACGATCCCGACCTGCTGATCCTCGACGAGCCCACCACCGGCGTCGACCCGCTGGCCCGCGCCCAGTTCTGGGAACTGATCGCACGGCTGCGCGTCGACCGCCCGCAGATGAGCGTGCTGGTCGCCACCGCCTACATGGACGAAGCCCAGCGCTTCGACTGGCTGGTGGCGATGGATGCCGGGCGAATACTGGCCACCGGCACGCCGCGGGAACTGCTCGAGCGCACCGCCAGCGACTCGCTCGAATCGGCCTTCATCGAGCTGCTGCCGGAAGAGAGGAAGCGCGGCTACGAGCCGGTGCGGATTCCGCCCCTTGAGGAGAGCGAGGGCGAGATCGCCATCGAGGCCCGGGAACTGACCATGCGCTTCGGCGAGTTCGTCGCCGTCGACCATGTCAGCTTCCGCATCCGCCGCGGCGAGATCTTCGGCTTCCTCGGCTCCAACGGCTGCGGCAAGTCGACCACCATGAAGATGCTCACCGGCCTGTTGCCGGCCAGCGAGGGGCAGGCGTGGCTGTTCGGCAACCCGGTCGACCCTCGCGACCTCGCGACCCGCCGGCGGGTCGGCTACATGTCCCAGGCGTTCTCGCTCTATGGCGAGCTGAGCGTCGAGCAGAACCTGGTCCTGCATGCGCGCCTGTTCAGCGTGCCGGAGGCTCACGTCAAGCCCCGGGTGGAGGAGATGCTCGAGCGCTTCGGGCTCGGCGAGATGCGCCGTGCGCTGCCCGGGAGCTTGCCCCTGGGCATGCGTCAACGTCTGTCACTGGCGGTGGCGATGGTGCATGAGCCGGAACTCCTGATCCTCGACGAGCCGACCTCCGGCGTCGACCCCATCGCCCGCGACAACTTCTGGCGCCTGCTGGTCGAGCTGTCGCGTCGCGACCGGGTGACCATCTTCCTCTCCACCCACTTCATGAACGAGGCCGAGCGTTGCGACCGCATGTCAATGATGCACGCCGGCCGCGTGCTGGACAGCGACGCCCCTTCGGCGCTCGTCGCCAAGCGCGATGCCGCGACCCTCGAAGAGGCGTTCATCGGCTACCTGCTCGAGGCGGGCGCCAGCGAACCGGTGCCGCCGCCCGAGGTGCCGACGGTGCGGCCCGCCGCTCCCGCGCCGGAGCGACGGCACCGTCACTTCAGCCTGCAGCGCATGGGCAGTTACCTGTGGCGCGAGGTACTGGAGCTGCAACGGGATCCGGTACGCGGCACCCTCGCCCTGCTCGGCTCCCTGCTGTTGATGCTGGTGATCGGCTTCGGCATCAGCCTCGACGTGGAGGACCTCACCTATGCGGTGCTCGACCGCGACCAGACCGCCCTGAGCCACAATTATGCGTTGAATCTCTCCGGCTCGCGTTACTTCATCGAGCGCGAGCCGCTGGCCGACTACGACGAGCTCGACCGCCGCATGCGCAGTGGCGAACTGTCCCTGGCGATCGAGATTCCGCCCGGGTTCGCCCGCGACGTGCATCGCGGCCGTCAGGTCGAGATCGCCGCCTGGATCGATGGGGCCATGCCTCAGCGCGCCGAAACCGTGCGCGGCTACGTTCAGGGCATCCACCGGCAATGGCTGATGGAAAAGACGCAGGAGATGGGCGGCGCCTACGCCAATGGTCCGGCCGGCATCGAGACCCGCTACCGCTACAATCCCGACGTGCGCAGCCTGCCGGCAATGGTGCCGGCGGTGATTCCGCTTCTGCTGCTGATGCTCCCGGCGATGCTCACCGCGCTGGCCGTGGTCCGCGAGAAGGAGATGGGCTCGATCGTCAATCTCTACGTCACGCCGGTGACACGCAGCGAATTCCTGCTCGGCAAGCAACTGCCCTATGTCGTCCTGGCGCTCGTCAACTTCCTGCTCATGGCGCTGCTCGCGGTCACGCTGTTCGGGGTGCCCATCACCGGCAGCTTCTCCACCCTGCTGCTGGCCGTGTCGATCTACACCGTCATCTCCACCGGCATGGGCCTGCTCGCCTCCACCCTCACGCGCAGCCAGATCGCGGCGATGTTCTTCGCCATGATCGGCACGCTGATCCCGGCCGTGCAGTTCGCCGGCATGATCCACCCGGTCAGTTCGCTGGAAGGCAGCGGACGCCTCATCGGCGAGATCTATCCCGCCACCTACATGCTCACCATCAGCCGGGGCGTGTTCGGCAAGGCATTGGGCCTGGGCGACCTATACGCGCTGTTCGTCCCCCTGCTGGTCGCGGTGCCGGTGATCATGGGGCTGGCCATTGCGCTACTGAAGAAGCAGGAGCGCTAGCGATGCAAAGCGTCAAGAACGTCTACCGCCTCGGCATCAAGGAGCTCTGGAGCCTGGCGCGCGATCCCGTCATGCTGGTGCTCATCGTCTACGTCTGCAGCGTCTCGGTCTATACCGGTGCCACGGCGATCCCGGAGAGCCTGCACCTCGCCCCCATCGCCATCGTCGACGAGGACGACTCGCCCCTCTCGGGACGCATCGCCTCCGCCTTCTATCCGCCGCAATTCACGCCCCCCGCGATGATTGGCCTGCCCGAGATGGACCCGGGGCTGGACGCCGGACGCTACACCTTCGTCCTGAACATCCCGCCCAACTTCCAGCGCGACGTACTGGCCGGCCGTGCGCCGTCGATGCAGCTCAACATAGACGCCACGCGCATGAGCCAGGCCTTCACCGGCAATACCTACGTGCAGCAGATCGTCATGGACGAGGTCAACGAGTTCGTACGGCGCTATCGCGACACCGCCCCTGCGCAGATCGATCTTGCGCTGCGGGCGCGCTTCAACCCGAGCCTGGAACAGGCCTGGTTCGGCTCGCTGATGCAGATCATTAACAACGTCACCATGCTCTCGATCATCCTCACCGGCGCGGCGCTGATCCGCGAGCGTGAGCACGGCACCGTCGAACACCTGTTGGCAATGCCGGTTACGCCCCTGGAAATCATGCTGGCCAAGGTCTGGTCGATGGGCCTGGTGGTGCTGCTGGCCGCCCTGTTCTCGCTCCAACTGGTGGTGCGCTGGGCACTGGGCGTGCCTGTCGAGGGCTCGATCACGCTGTTCGTGGCCGGAGCGGCGCTGCATCTCTTCGCCACCGCCTCCATGGGGATCTTCATGGCCACCCTGGCGCGCAACATGCCGCAATTCGGCATGTTGATGGTCCTGGTCCTGCTGCCCCTGCAGTTGCTTTCCGGCGGCACCACACCGCGCGAAAGCATGCCGGAACTGGTGCAGCACGTCATGCTGCTGGCGCCGACCACCCATTTCGTCGAATTGGGCCAGGCCATCCTCTATCGCGGCGCCGGCCTCGAGGTGGTCTGGCGGCCCTTCCTGGCCTTGATGGCGATCGGCAGCGCGCTGTTCGCGCTCTCCCTGGCCCGATTTCGCAAGACCATCAGCCGGATGGCCTGATGCCAACCGAGGAGCGCCCGACCTTGCCGACTCCCTCCACCCCCTCCGGCGCACGCAAGCGGCAACGCCTTCCCCCCGAGGTCCGCATGGAACAGATCCTGCGCGCCGCCCTGACCGAGTTCTCCGCCCACGGCTTCGCCTCGGCGCGCATGGAGGACATCGCCCAACGCGCCAACCTCTCCAAGGGTGGGCTCTATGCCCATTTCAGGAGCAAGGAGGCCATTTTCGAAGCCCTGCTCAGGAAGACGCTGATGCCGACCTCCCCCCACCGGAAATGGCCGCCGTGCCCTGGCGACTCGCCGCGGGAGGCGATCCACGCCTTCGTCGCGCATCTCTACGATCGGCTGAGCGACCCCGATGTCCTGGCCACCCTGAAGCTGCTGATAGCGGAGGGCCACCGCGTTCCGAGGCTGGTGAGCCACTGGCGCGAGATGTTCGTCGACCCGTTTCTCGCCGAGCAGAAAGCGAAGCTCGAGGCAGCGGCGGAACGGGGCGAACTTCGCCATGGCGCGCTGGTCGATGAGCCCAGCCTGCTGATCTCACCGGTACTGCATGCAGCGGTATGGAGAATCGTTTTCGCGGACGATCTCCGCCCCGAGACATTCGAGACCATGCGCGGGGCGCATTTCCACATGCTGCACGAGCTACTGGAGCCCTCCTGAGCGAGCCGTCGCCTAGTCACGAAAGGCGATACCCGCCGTGGCGGTGGCAACCCTCGTTCCCGCGCGCGCCCTCACGATTGCCTCGATATCGGCCAATGCACCGATGACGGCCTCCTTGCCGGTGTGTCTGGCGAAATCGCAGGCCGCTTGAATCTTGGGGCCCATGGAACCAGCGGCGAACTCGAGGCGTTGCAGAGCATCCGGATGCGCCCGGGCGATGGCTTTCCGATCAGGCGTACCCCAGTCGACATAGGCAGCGGCGACGTCGGTGGCGATCACCAGCAGGTCGGCCTCCAGTTGCTCGGCCAGCAGCGCCGCGCAGAGATCCTTGTCGATCACCGCCTCGACCCCGTGCAGTTTCCGGTTCTCGTCATAGACGGTAGGAATGCCTCCCCCGCCGGCGCAGATCACCACGGCGCCCTTTTCCAGCAGCCAACGCACCGGACGAATCTCGAAGATCCTCTTTGGTCGGGGGCTGGGGACCACTCGACGAAACTTGTCGCCGTCCGGTGCGATGCTCCAGCCTTTCTCCTTCGCCAGCCGCTCCGCTTCATCCGCCGTGTAGACCGGGCCGATGGGCTTGCTCGGATGTCGAAAAGCGGGATCGGCCGCATCGATCTCCACCTGGGTGAGCAGTGTGGCGAAAGGCACCTCGGCAGGCAGCAGGTTGCCGAGCTCCTGCTCGATCATGTAGCCGATCATCCCCTCGGTCTGCGCACCGAGCACATCCAATGGATAGGCGTCGACCTCCGTATAGGCGGAAGCCTGCAGGGCCAGCAGCCCCACCTGCGGGCCATTGCCATGCGCGATCACCACTTCGTTGCGGGGTACCACCTTGGCGATCTGTTCGCATGCGACCTTGATATTGCCGCGCTGGGCCTCGGCAGTCATGGGCTCACCGCGCCTGAGCAGTGCGTTGCCTCCCAACGCAATAACGATTCGCATGACATGGTCTCCTTGTGCGACGGCGAATGTCTGGACGCCCTTCCGCTAGATATCGCCCAGCGTGGCGACGAGCACCGCCTTGATCGTGTGCATGCGGTTTTCCGCCTGCTCGAAGGCGATGCAAGCCGATGATTCGAACACCTCTTCGGTCACTTCGATGCCATTGGCCAAATGCGGATAACGGTCGGCGATCTGTTTGCCGATCCCGGTTTCAGTGTTGTGGAAAGCGGGGAGACAATGCATGAATTTCACCCGCGGATTGCCGGAAGCCCGCATCAGCTCGGCATCGACCTGATAGGGAAGCAGCTGTTCGATGCGCTCGCCCCAGGTCTCCATCGGTTCCCCCATGGAGACCCAGACATCGGTGTGGATGAAATCGACGTCCTTTACCGCCTCCCTGGGATCCTCGGTAAGCGTCATCCTCGCGCCACTGATATCGGCGAAGCGTTGGCAAGCCTCGATGTGCGACGCGTCCGGCCACAGCTCCCTGGGCGCGGCAATGCGCACGTCCATGCCCAGCTTGGCGCCGATCAGCAACAGGGAGTTGCCCATGTTGTTGCGAGCGTCCCCCAGGTAGGCATAACGAATCTGATGTAGCGGCTTGTCGCTGTGCTCGCGCATGGTCAGCACGTCGGCAATCATTTGCGTCGGATGGTACTCCTCGGTCAGGCCATTGAAGACCGGCACCCCGGCGAACCTGGCCAGCTCCTCGACGACATGCTGCTTGAAGCCTCGATACTCGATCGCATCGTACATGCGTCCCAGCACCCGCGCGGTATCCTTCATGCTCTCCTTGTGCCCGAGCTGGGAAGAGTCCGGGCCGAGGTAAGTCACGTTGGCGCCTTGGTCGTAGGCGGCCACCTCGAAGGCGCAACGGGTGCGCGTGGAGGTCTTCTCGAAGATCAAGGCGATGTTCTTGCCCTTGAGATGCCGCCGTTCGGTGCCGCTGTACTTGGCGCGCTTGAGGTCACACGCGAGATCGAGCAGGTAATGCAGCTCGCGCTCGCTGTGGTGCATCAAGCTGAGCAAGCTGCGGTTGTGGAGATTGAACGCCATGGAAGGCTCCTCAATAGTCGATCGGATCGCGGATGATCGGGCAGGTCATGCAGCGCCCGCCGCCCCGTCCACGGCCGAGCTCGCTGGCACTGATGGTGATGACTTCCACGCCCGCCTTGCGCAGCAAGGTGTTGGTATGGGTATTGCGGTCATAGCCGATGACGACGCCAGGCTCCAAGGCCACGACATTGTTGCCGTCATCCCACTGCTCGCGCTCGGACTCGAAGCTGTCCCCGCCGGTTTCCACGACCCGCAGCATCGGCAATCCCAGCGCCTCGGCCACGACGTCGAGCAATCCCTCCTCTTCCCGGCGTACGTCGATCCCCCCCGGCTTGCTCTCGTCCGGACGCAGGCTGAATGCCACGATGCTTGCCACCACCTCGGGAAAGATCGTCACGAGATCGCGATCGCAAAAGGTGAATACGGTATCCAGGTGCATCGAAGCGCGTGACCTGGGTAGCCCGGCGACGATGATCCGCTCGGCCGCGCCGGCTTTGAACAACGACAGGGCCAACTGGCCGATGGCCTGCCGCGAGCTGCGCTCCCCCATGCCGATCAGCACGACGCCCTTGCCGATGGGCATCACGTCTCCTCCCTCGAGCGTGGCCAGGCCATGATCGACGTCGGGGTCGCCGTACCAGACCGGGAAGCCGGCGTCGGCAAATTCGGGATGGAAGCGATAGATGGCCGTCGTCAGGAGCGTTTCCTGCCGGCGGGCCTCCCAATGCATGGGGTTCAAGGTAACCCCCTCATAGATCCAGCAGGTCGTATCTCGCGTGAACAAGGTATTCGGCAAGGGCGGCAGGATGAAACTGGAGTGGCCCAGATAATCGCGGAACATCTTGAGCACTTCGCCGCCGTGGGTTCCGGAGAGGTCCTCTCCCGAAACGCCGCCGATGAGATATTCGGCCAACGCCCGGGGAGCCATTTCATCGAGCCAGGCCCTCACTTCCCGCTGAAGGCCGACGCCCACATGATTGGCGACGATCTTGCGATTCAGGATCCAGCGCCTGGCGTCGGGATTCTCCAGCGTTTCGGTCAGCAGGTTGTGCATTTCCAGCACTTCCACGCCCCGTTCGCGCATCTTGGTCATGAAATCGAAATGGTCGCGCTTGGCCTGGCTGACCCAGAGTACGTCGTCGAACAGCAGCGCGTCGCAGTTGCTCGGCGTCAGCCGCCGGTGTGCCAGGCCAGGCGAACAGACCATCACCTTGCGCAGCTTGCCCGCTTCGGAATGAACACCCAGTTGGGGAGATGTAGATGACATGATGCCTCCTTGTGCGCATGCGACCGGCATGCGAGATAGCGATGACGGTACGGCGATCCGAACTCGCTCAGAGAGAGAGGAAGCCGGCATAGAGCCCATAAACGGCGATCGCGGCGCCGATCAGTACCGCAGCGAAGATCAGTTTCTCTATCGAGGTGAAGACCGGCTCGCCGAGCTCGCGCTTGGCCTTGGCGAAGAACAGCGCTCCCGGGGCGTAGAGCAGGGCGGAAAGCAGGACGTACTGGACGCCGCCGGCATAGACCAGCCACACCGCATAAAGCGTGGCGACCAGGGCGACGATCGTATCCTTGCGACGCTCGGCGGGCGCGGCCTCGTAGGTTTCACCGCGCACCCCCAGCAGCAGCGCGTAGGCGGCCGACCAGAAGTAAGGCACCAGAATCATCGAGGTGGCCAAGTACAGCAGGCTCAGGTAGGTGGCATCATTGAACAGCGTGATGATCAGGAAGAGCTGGATCAGTCCGTTGGACACCCACAGCGCGTTGACGGGAACCTTTTTGGTATTCTCCTTGCGCAGGAAGCGGGGCATGGTGTGATCGCGCGCCCCCGCATGCAGGATTTCGGCACACAGCAGCGTCCAGGCCAGCAGCGCTCCGGCCAGGGACACGATCAACCCCACGCTGATCAGGATCGCCCCCCAGCGCCCGACGACGCGTTCGAGGACCCCCGCCATGGAGGGATTGCTCAGGCCCGCCAGCTCCGCCTGGCTCATGACCCCCATCGACAATACGTTGACCAGCACCAGCAGTAGGAGCACCCCGACGAACCCGATCACCGTGGCGCGTCCCACGTCCGCGCGTCTCTTGGCGCGCGCCGAATAGACACTGGCCCCCTCGATGCCGATGAAGACCCAGACGGTGACTAGCATCATGTTGCGCACCTGATCCATCACGCTGCCGAGCTCGAGGCTTCCCGTCCCCCAGAAGTCACGGGTAAAAAGCTCGAGTTCGAATGCAACGGCGGTCAGCACGATGAACAGCACCAGGGGCACGACCTTGGCCACCGTGGTGACCAAATTGACGAATGCCGCCTCTCGGATGCCGCGCAATATTAGGAAGTGCACGCACCACAACACCAGCGAGGCGCCGATAATGGCTGCCAACGTATTGCCCTCGCCAAAGACGGGGAAAAAGAAGCCGAGCGCACTGAACAGCAACACGAAATAACTGACATTGCCTATCCAGGCGCTGAGCCAGTATCCCCAGGCCGATGAAAAGCCCATGTAGTCGCCAAAGCCGGCTTTGGCGTAGGCATAGACGCCGGCGTCGAGTTCGGGCTTGCGGTTGGCCAGGGACTGGAACACGAAGGCCAGCGTCAGCATGCCGACCCCGGTGATTGTCCAGCCGATCAATATGGCGCCTGGTCCGGCGCTCGTCGCCATGTTCTGTGGCAGGGAGAAAATGCCACCCCCGATCATGGAGCCCACTACCAACGCGATAAGCGCGCCAAGCTTCAGTTTCTGCTCTGACTGCGACATCACCCACCTCTGCTTGTGCAGGGAATGAATTCACAGTATCTGGCAGAGGAAAGAGATAGTTCTTGACCAAGATCAACAAAAAAACCGCTGCCTAAATCAAGCACAGGTGGTGAAAAACATTAGCGTTGGTTTAGTGAGCGACGCAGTAATGAGCTATAGCTTTTGCATCAACGCCACGTCGGCACCGGGGAATTCGACCCTCATGTGTAAATGCCTGCCAAGCCATTCGAAGCTCGCTTCGCTGAAGAAACACACATGGGTCGGGTCGAGAATGTAGTGCCAGCGGGCAAAGGCCTCTTCGGAGATCACGCGTT
>NZ_JASSVS010000025.1 GCF_030250645.1 Marinobacter azerbaijanicus | reverse complement strand
GGCGAGAAGCCCAGCATCCAGCGCATCCGCGAGCAGCTGGGCACCGGCAGCCCCAACACCATCCACCGCCACCTCAAAGCGTGGCGGGCCACCCAGGCGCCGGCCGAGCGCCGCGCCGCCCGCCTGCCGGACGAGCTGACCGCCGCGCTGGCCGAGGAGCTGGAACGCCAGGCCGCCGCGGCACGCGCCGAGGCCGAGGAGAACGCCCTGGAGGCACAGCACACCGCCGACGAGCTGGCCGCCACCGGCGAGCAGCTGGAGGAGCAGGTCGAGGAGTTGAGTGGCCGGGTGGAGGCCCTGGAGAGCGAGCGCGATCGCGTCACCGGCGAACGCGACGAGGCGCGCAGCGCCCTGGCCGAGTTCCGCGAGCGCGTTCGGGAGCTGGAGGCCCAGCGCGACGACGCCCGCCAGCAGCTGGCCGAGGCCCGCAACCGGGTGACGACCCTCGAGGAACAGCGTGACGAGGAGCGAGAGGCGCGCATCGCGGCACAACGCGAGGCCAAGCAGACCGATCAGGCCCGCATCGAAGCCGAACGCGCCCTGGCGGTGGCCGAGACCCGCACCGAGGCCGCCCAGCAGCAGGCCGAGGAGCGTGCCAAGGCGCTCCAGGAGGAGCGACAGGCCCGCCAACAGGACGCTCAGGGGCACCGCCAAGCCCTGGCCGAACAGCGCGACGAGTACCGGGAGCGCCTGGCCGCCCTGGAAAAGCAGCTCCAGGACGCCCATCAACGCGCCCAGGAGGCCGAAAAGGGGCGGACCAAGGCCGAGGTACAGGGTGAGGCCCTAGCGGCCCGTATGGAAGCCCTGGAGAGCCGCAAGGCAAAAAGTCAGGAGGAGGATCAGGGCCAGCTGCCGCTGGGGGAGTAGGCCGGGCCCTGGAGAGGCCCCATGGGCAGCGTCAGCGATAGGCTTTGCTGTGGTAGGCGATCCGCACCACCAGGATGTCGATCTCCGCCTCCTCGAGGCGGGCGATGATGCAGTAGCGCCACAGATCTTCGCTGTGGTCGTCGAGCGTGGATTGACCTCCTTCCTGCCAAACCTAGGCGCGTAGCGCCTTCGTTCCCGCACGAGGTGGGGGTACGGCCCACTGAGGCGTGTCACTTTAGCGGCCAGGCTGCGCCGTCCAGGGCGCGCAGCCGCGAAGCGGCTCGAGAGCGCCCGCAAGCCGCGCCTTTGGCGCGTCATCGTTCAGGCCCGCGTAGCGGGGGCGGAGCGAGGAACGAGCGGAGGGTAGGCGAGCGCGTAGCGCGTTAAAGATCTTTAGATCTTGGTTAAAGGCGCGCGCGCGTTACGGTTTCTGAAACCCAGAGCCCATGTGGGTTTGAAGGGTGGTTGCGTCCGTAAATGCACGAAGTGGGCGTCCGTGAAAGCACGTGGCAATCCACAACCAAGGCGTCCGTAAAAGCACGTGATAATCCACAGCAAGCGTCCGTGAAAGCACGTGCCAAAGCACAGCCAGGCCGTCCGTAAAAGCACGTGTCTTGCGTCCGTGAAAGCACGTGCCTAGATACCATGTTTCAGTTCGGCTCAGAGATACGCTTCAAAGGCTTGGCATGTATCAGGTCTGTCATCTGTGCTCTGCCCCCCTTCCCCCCTCGCGAGTAGAACGTCACAGCGTCGCCATCCTGATTGAAGGTCAAGCGATAGTCAGGCAATACATCAGCATCAGCCAGTCCCTTGATGGCTGCCCGAAATTTACGCAACGTGTCAGCGCTACCGCTCTTCTCATATAAAGCTTTGAGGCTAATACGCCAACGAGGCTGTTGCCCACAGTGCTTGCGGGCCAGCTCATAAATCCGTCTATCTAGAGGTTTGCGTAGCCGAAAGTAGTCTCGGCTTATGGTCAACACCTGAAGAGCCTGTACTGAACGCCATAACCATTCCGGGAGACGCACCTCAACAGCCACCATCCGATCGCCTGGACCACGCTCGATGACGCGCCACGAGTCAACCAGGCCAAAACCACGCCGCTCGCGGTAGCCGTCCACCTCGATGTTGGTTTCGATAGTGGTACTACGTAGCCTCGAAAGCGCATCTCCCATGCGCTGGTAGGCTCGCCCACTGGTGTCGCGGTTGGTTGTCACGAGAAAATCATAGGCCGTAAAGCGTACAACCGGCCCCACATCTTCACGGCCTCGGTTCATCGCCTCTACAAGTTGGCTGATGCAGTAGATCCACACGTCCTTATCATGAATCGTTGCACAGCCAGATTGACCTGGCATCACAGTTACAGTGATGCCATTGCGCGCGTAGGTACGCTTTCGTGTATCGCCCGACTTCAAAGCGAACAGCGGATGCTCCATGCTCCCGAGGTCGTCCTTAGGGCTCGCCTCCAGAATGTCTGCAATGAAGAAGTCGCGCTGAGCATGACGCTCAGGAGCCAGTGTGGAGCGCTTGCGCTTCGAACCCTTTCCGGTGTCTGGGAATAGGCGTGCAGAAGCTTCTTCCCAGGTTTCCCCAGCTCGGGCGTTCTCCTCGATGAATTTCTGGCGATCCTTGCTCATGCCCTGCCTCTGATCACTCTTTGATGAGGCCATGCTCAACAGCACGGTAAATTGCCATATTGATGATCGCGGCACGGGACTGGCCTAGCTCTGTGGCTAGCTCGTCTACTCGCTCCAACAGTGCTGGTGTGATCGTAAGGCTGATCTGTCGCTTATTTCCCTTCTTCACCCCCTTCTGTCGTGCTTCCGAATCAGGGGCACCAGAGATGAATGATTCCGCAGTCTGGGAAGGCTTAGCCTTCGGCTTTGTAATCGTCATAAGCAACACCTAAGATATCATTTAAATATCATATTAATATTAAAAAAGGGCTTTTTCAAGTGCGCTAAGCTCAGCAGTAGCCTTCTTATCCATCGGCTTCATCTCTTGCACTGACAGCCCTGCACCAGTCGCATTAGCAAACGCTTTGCGCCTGCGTATTGGCGTTGCTAGGTATTCGAACTGGGGGACATCGGCAACTGCTGCTGCCGCCTCATCATTGTCTACCGAGTTGCCGCCAGGATCAGCCAGGTTCAAAACAGCTACAGACCGCAAGCCATCCCTAACGCTACGAGCTTCATCTACTAGGGCTGCCATATCGCCTAGCGCCCATACGTCATAGGAGCGAGGTGCAAAAGGCACCAATAGAACATCACTCAATACCAGCGCCGCTCTCAGGGCCGTTGAGTCACGGCCACCGGCATCGATGATGATGTCATCGAATTTGGACGCCTGCTGCTGCACCTGGCTCCGCAATGTCGGCCCATCAGGATATGTCGCACAAGCTATACCAGGGCTCACCCCGTTCTCTGCACGAATACTGATAGCTGTCTGTGCCGTGCCTTGGCGATCACCATCGATCAGCCACACGTCCCGCCCGGCTAGGGCACGGGCAATCGCCAAGCTGACTGCAAGCGTGGTTTTGCCAACTCCACCCTTCGTGTTGCCTACAGTGATAATCATCATGGTCCTTTTTTAATATTAAAAACGTATCATAACTATATCCTAAGTGGAGCCTTTGTCAATACTCGAAATACCTTAAAGAGGTCTGAGTCAGAACAAGGTAGGGGGGAAGATGACACTAAGCTGTCTTGACCAAGCCTCACCCTCTCCAAGGAAGCAGTCAGCGGCACCTGCCTCCCTTGCCGCCACGGGCACGCACCGCCGCCAGGCCAGCCAAGGTCCGCTCTCGAATCAGGCTGTGCTCGAGCTCGGCCAACGCGCCGAAAGATGTGGCACCCCAACTTGCCACCAGCGCTGGTAGCGTCGATAGCCTCATGGGACAGAATGGCTGCACTGAACTCCCACCGACCATGCGAGCTGGTGAATGCAGGTCTCTTCGGTGACCTTGCCTAGGCATTCTCAAAAATGTCACACTAAGTGTTATACTTGGTCATGGCAGGATGCACGTGAGGATCTTCAAGAACGCCTGGTTCGAGCGCTTCGCCCGTAAGCAACGAATCGACGATGATGCGCTATGCGAAGCCATCCAGCGGGCCGAGCAAGGCCTGATAGATGCCGACCTTGGTAGCGGAGTCATCAAGCAGCGCGTCGCTCGCCCTGGCCAAGGCAAGTCCGGCGGGTATCGCACGATCATCCTGTACCGCCAGGAGAGCCGCGCCTTCTTCGTCTTCGGCTTCGCGAAAAGCCAACAGAGCAACATCAGCGACGAAGAGAAGGCCGCCTTCAAGCAAGCAGCACAGCACATTCTGTCGCTGTCTGATGAGCACCTGGCCTCGATGATCGAGAAGGGCCAATTTTCGGAGGTAGATGGCAATGGCTAAGCAGTACCGTAGTGACGCCCTCGCCGCGATCCATGAAACCATGGAGGCGCTGCACGAGGTCGGCGCCATCGACAAGCAGACCATGCGTGACTTCGATGGGACCTGCCTCACGCCGGTGAAGACCCTGTCTCCTGAGGAGATCCGTGCTCTGCGTGAGCGTGAACACTTGTCCCAGCCCGTGTTTGCCCGCTACCTCAACGTCAGCAAGAACCTGGTATCCGACTGGGAGCGCGGCGTGAAGCGACCTGGCGGTCCGGCATTGCGCTTGCTGACGCTGATCGAGAGGAACGGCATCCAGGCCGTCGCCTAAACCTTACGCCTCACGGCCGGTGCCTCCTGCCAGGACCGCTGCTCTCCCAGCTCGGAAGCATCCGGATCGCCTTCAGCCAGCAACTGCTCGAGCTTGGGATGGTTCACGGCCTTGGCCAGCCCTTCGCGCTCCAGGGAGGCATTCAGCGTCACCCGGCTGACGCCAAAGTGCTTGGCCACCTCAGCCTTGGTGATCTCGGGGTCGGCCAACAGCGCCGCCGCCTTGCGCACGTCTGCGGCTGACATGACCGGACGGCGTCCTCCCTTGCGACCGCGGGCTCGAGCCGCCGCCAGACCGGCCAGGGTCCGCTCCCGAATCAGACTGTGCTCGAACTCCGCCAGGGCACCGAAGATGTGGAACACCAGCTTGCCGCCGGCACTGGTGGTGTCGATCGCCTCGGTCAGCGACCGGAAGCCCACGCCGCGCTCGTTCAGCTCGTGGATCAGCTCCACCAGGTCCTTGAGCGAGCGGGCCAGCCGGTCGAGCTTCCACACCACCAGGGTGTCGCCGGAGCGCAGAGTACGTAAGCAGGCTTGGAGCTCGGGACGCTCCCGCTTGGTACCGGTGACACGCTCCTCGAAGACCTGCTCACAGCCAGCCTCCTCGAGGGCGTCACGCTGTAGTTGGGGGTTCTGGTCCTGGGTGCTGACGCGGGCGTAGCCGATGATCATGCGTTACCTCTCCGAGTGGCCGTATCGTCTTCGTGGTCTCTTCTCGTAGCCCCAAGTTCAGCCATGGCATCACCAGGATCAGGCTCGGATCAGGTGAACACCCCATGCTCGAGACGGCCGATCAGGTCCAGCACCTGTTGAGGATCCGTTTCCATGACATCGATAGGGCGCCTCCCTCCTAGCCCCACGGCCTCTTGGTGCAGCCAGTGGTCCGCTGCTGCGCGGTTGCCTTCAAACAGCTCAATAGCTGCCCGCCAGGCATCAGCGGCACTGCATCCTTTCCGCTCGACCATAACAGCCTCCACTCACAGAAGGAAAACCTTGGTTTTCTTTACATCATGACGTCGTGTTGGCAACGAGGCCAGGGGGGGAGACCCAGTGAAGCTAGGAGACTCAGGAAGGGGCGCGGTTGCTGGCTGCTATCACCTAACCGCTGGCAGGCTGGATGGGGGCGTGCCCCCACACACATCTCCACCACCATTCCGGATGGCCGGCATCGGCACGTCTTCGTGATCGACGGCCATCATGTGAGATGGCCGTCGTGACTAGAAGACAACCAGGGACGCTAGCACGCCAAGTAGCGCACAGCTTCCGAGCACCTTGAGCATGCCGATCTTGAATCTAAAGATGGCGATCAGGGCACCGGCGGCGAGCAGCAGAGCCAGCAGGTCCACCGAGGCTAGGTTCGGGATCAGCAGGCGAGCCCCCAGGGCGTGTCGCTCCTCGACCTCGGCGAAGATCACGTGGATACCGAACCAGATCGCCAGGTTGAGGATCACACCGACCACCGCCGCCGTGATGGCGGACAGCGCCGCGCTCAGGGCCCGGTTGTCGCGCAAGCGCTCCACGTAGGGCGCGCCGAGGAAGATCCACAGGAAGCAAGGCACGAAGGTCACCCAAGTGGTGAGCACTGCCGCGAGCGTCGCTGCCACCATGGGATCGAGCCCGGTGGCTTCGCGGAAGGCGCCCATGAAACCGACGAACTGCACCACCTGAATCAGCGGCCCTGGGGTGGTCTCGGCCATCCCCAGGCCATCGAGCATCTCACCGGGGGCCAGCCAACCGTAGTTCTGGACCGCCTCCTGGGTCACGTAGCCGAGCACGGCATAGGCACCGCCGAAAGTCGCCACCGCCATCTTGCTGAAGAAGGTGGCGATCTGGCTGAACACGTTTTCACCACCCAATGTGACCAGCAACAGTACGACCGGCGTCAACCACAGCAGCAGGAGAGTTGCCGAGATACGCAGTGACCAACTGCGGTTGGGCCGCGCATGGTCCGGTAACCCCTCACCGAGCAGCGAGTCGCGGTCGCTGAGGCCCTGGTCGCTACCATCGCCATGACCACCGCCTACCTGAAACGCCGTCACGCCGCGCTTGCCGCCCCAGTAACCCAGCAGGGCCGCACTCAGGATGATCAGCGGAAAGGCGATATCAAAGAAGAAGATCGCCACGAAGGCCGCCGCCGCGAGGCCCAACATGATCCGATTCTTGAGCGCCCGTTTGCCGATTCTCACCACCGCATTGAGCACCACCGCCAGCACGGCGGCCTTCAGGCCGAAGAACAGCCCTTCCACCAGCCCCACGTTGCCCAGCGCCGCATATAGATAGCTCAGCGCGAGGATAGCGATGAAGCCGGGCAGTACGAACAGGCAGCCGGCGACCAGGCCGCCCTTGGTACGGTGCATCAGCCAGCCGATGTAGATCGCCAGCTGTTGAGCCTCTGGCCCCGGCAGCATCATGCAGTAGTTGAGGGCGTGCAGGAAACGCCGCTCGCCGATCCATTTCTTTTCCTCGACCAGGATGCGATGCATCACCGCGATCTGGCCGGCGGGGCCGCCGAAGCTGAGCATGGCCACGCGTAGCCAGACCATCACGGCCTCGCGAAAGGGAACCTGATGGGGCGTTTCGTTGACGGGGGGCATGTACACTCTCACGAAGACGGTGGCTACATAATTTTGTAGAGCGTATAACACACATGTTACGCGTACAACGATGATGGATGGCATGGTAGACGACGAAAGACGCTGGCTGATACTGGCCATGAGCCTCAGCGGGAATGCGAGTAGCGCTCGCATGCGGATCTGGCGGGCCCTGCGCAGCATGGGCGCGGCCGTACTGCGTGACGGTGTCTACCTGTTGCCAGCAAGCCCATCGCGATACCAGGCACTACAACACCAAGCCGCCGACATCCAGGCACTAGGGGGGAAGTCCCTGCTGCTCGAGGTAGACGATACGAGCATCGAGACAACGGAGGTGTTGCCCGCCCTCTTCGACCGGGATGCGGAGTATCAGGAGTTACTCGAGGCAGTCGCCAAGTGGCAGCAGGCGTGTCCCAGCCTAGAGGCGCGAGAGGCGCAGCGCGGACTTCTTCAGCTGCAGCGGCGCTTTCAGGCGATCGTCGAGATCGACTTCTTTCCGGGAGCAGGCAGAGCGCGAGCCGTCGCGGCCCTGGCAGACGCCGAGGCCATCTATAACCGCTGTTTCGTACCCGATGAGCCCAAGCCCACCCGGGCCGAGATTGCCTGTCTGGAGCGAAGCGCATTTCGCGGCCGACTATGGGCCACCCGTCGTCACCTGTGGGTGGATCGTGTGGCCTCGGCCTGGTTGATTCAGCGCTTCATCGACCCCGAGGCGCGCTTCGTTTGGCTGGAAAGCCCGACTCAGTGTCCGCCGGAAGCGTTGGGGTTCGATTTCGACGGTGCGGCCTTCACCCATGTCGACGACAAGGTCACCTTCGAAGTGCTGCTGGCGAGTTTCGGGCTGGTGGCGGATCCCGCGTTGGTCAGGCTCGGGGAACTGGTGCACTACCTGGACGTCGGTGGTGCTCCCGTACCCGAGGCGGCGGGGCTGAGGCTGATGTTGAGCGGCGCCCGGGAGCGCTGTGCGGATGATGATGCCCTGCTTGCTCATGTGGGCGTGTTGTTGGACGACGTATACCAAGCCTTCGTAAGTGTTGATGGCAGCACTTGAGAATAAGCTGTTGCTGGCTTTTCGATAATTCCAAAGGCCCAAAGCGACATCATCGCCCCGGCCGTCTTCCTTGGCCGGGGCGATGAGGGCAGTGCCGGCTTACAGCATACGCTTCAGCTCCCCGTAGTCACCGTCGATGCGCAGTACCACGGTCACCTCGTTGTCGTTGCGGTTGCGGAAGAACCAGCCGTGGTTCCCGGTGAAGGCCGCTTCAAGCTCGCCCTCGTCCTCGGGCACACCCCGGCCCTTCTCGTAGCTGATCGAGTTGCCGTTGCCGTCACCGTGGGTGTCGAAGTTGAGCGGTCCTCCCTCGGAGATCCAGGCAAACCTCGCGATGGCCCCCTCCTCCATGGTCAGCTTGTACTCGGTGCCTTCACCCGGGGCCAGGGCGAAGCTGACCTCGTCACGCCAGGTGGCTGACCCGTTCGCCTCCGGTGCCTGCTCCTGAGTGGAGGTGGCGTCCGCTATCGACTGGCCGGCCTCGGGTTGCGATTCATCCTGAGCGGGCTCGGAAGAGGCCACCGGGTCAGCCGCGCCGCTGGAGGTTGAGGCGGTCGCCGGCTGCTCGGTGGTGGTCTCGAGCGAGGCATCGGCGGCGGCCTGGTTCTCCGCCGAGGTCTGAGCCTGCTGCTCCGCCACGGTCGGCGATGCCTCGTCCGTGGCGGCCTGTGTCGCCGCCCGATCGAGCTCGGCCTCCTCGACCAACTGCAGCTTGATTTCCCCCATCTCGGTCAGGCCCAGCAGGCGCCCCGCGCCGGTGGGATCGATGGCGTACTCTGCCGGCAGCACCACGGTCACCAGCAGGGCGACGGCCACCACGGCGGCCACCAGGGTGGAACGGATCAGCTTGCCGGTCGTGGGCAGCTCGGCACGGGTGGGTAGATCGGTGTTGTACATCGGAGACTCCCTGAATCAGGCGACGAAATAGCCGGTGAGCTGGTAACCGACCAGCATGAAACCGGCGCACATCATGGCGACGTTGGCGGTGTAGGCGTGGCGCAGGAAACCGGCGGTGCGCCGCCAGAAGCCCATGACGATGAGGATGGCGCTCAGGGCCAGCAGCTGGCCGACCTCCACCCCGACGTTGAATGCCAGCAGGTTGGGCACCAGGCCGTCAGGCGAGATCTCGTACTCGATGATCTTGCTCGACAGGCCGAAACCGTGAAACAGGCCAAAGATCAGCGTCGCCGCCTTGGTATTGGGCTGAACGCCGAACCAGCGCTGGTAGGCGCCGATGTTATCCAGCGCCTTGTAGACGACGGAGAGCCCGATGATGGCATCGATGAGGTAGCTGTTGATGCCGATGTTGAAGTAGACCCCCAGCAGCATGGTCGTGGAGTGACCAATGGCGAAGAGGCTGACGTAGATGGCGATGTGCTGCATCCGATAGAGGAAGAAGATCACCCCCAACAGAAACAGGATGTGGTCGTACCCGGTCACCATGTGCTTGGCACCGAGGTAGACGAACGAGATCAGGTGAACGCCATAGATCTCCTGGATATACCCCTTGTCGCCTTCGGCAACGGCGTGGGCAAGGGCATCACCGCTGGCCCCCAGGAGCAGTACCAGCAGTGTGAGAAGGGTCAGGGCGTGGCGTCGCGCCATTGCAGGCAGGCCGAACGCACCCCCTATTCGGGATGGCAACATGAAACCTCCACGGTTCTTTCATTAGAGTCAGCCGTCCGGTGGACGGCCCCGGTCACCCAGCGATGACCGGCCGTGGAGGGCGCTCCAGGCGATAGACGCGGCGCAGCGGGACGCCGTGCCGGGCGACCGTCCGCGGGGCATCACGAAACCCCGGCGCCAGGCTGACACCCGTGCCGAGGCGATCCGCTGTCTCGTGGAAGTGGCTGCCGCTGTCGTGGTGAAGATGGCGGCCGTCCCCGTGGTCATGCTCATGGACATGGGAGTGCCCATGGCTGTCCTGTTCCGCCTCCTGCTGCGCCGCCTCGCTCGCTGCCACGCCCAGCGGCCCATGGGCCCGCGCCTCGCCGGCACTGGTCAGGCCCAGGCCGGGCACGAACAGCAGCAGCAGGATCAGGTAGCCGAGGCGATGGCGCAGCCGGTGGAGCATCGAAAGCCAACCAGGATGAGGGCGGAAACCGGGAACGCAGGTGCCAGGCTGCGACGGGCGGCATTGGCACGCTGCCGGCAGGAGCTTACCATCCTCCCCATGGGGATAGGAACAACGACAGGGAGCCCAAGATGCCACCACATGCCCACGAGAGCCACCCTGCCATCATCAAGCGGCTCAACCGCGCCCGGGGCCACCTGCAGAGCGTTACCCAGATGATCGAGGAGGGTCGCCCCTGCCTCGATATCGCCCAGCAGCTGCATGCCGTGGAGAAGGCCATCCAGCAGGCCAAGCGGACCCTGGTGCAGGATCACATCGACCACTGCCTGGACGAGGCCATTGGTGCCAGGACGGAAGGCCAGCAGGCTCAAATCGAGGACTTCAAGGCCATCGTCCGCTACCTGTAGCGGCGTGGCTGGCCCCACCGGCTCCACCCGCCTTTCCACCTTCGATGACAAGGCATGCCTCGCATGCTCAGGCGCATGCTTCTGTCGTTTCCGTCGGCCACAGACGCGCGGCCAGCAGGGTGGCGGCCAGGGCCAGGGTGGCCAGGACCGCGAAGGCGGACATCATGCCCAGGGCGCTTCCCAGCCAGCCGGCCAGCGGATAGGCCACCAGCCAGCAGGCGTGGGAGAGCGAGAACTGGGCGGCGAACAACGCCGGGCGCTCCTCGGCCCGGCAGGACTGCTTGAGCAGCCGGCCGGTGGGCGTCATCACCATCGAGGCCCCGGCACCCAGCACGAACCACAGCAGCAGCAGCACCGCAAAGCCCGGCGCCGTCAGCCCCGCCACCAGACTCGCACTCATCAGCAGGCCGCCCGCCAGCATCACCGGCCGCTGGTCCAGGCGTTCCAGCAGCCTGGGCAAGGTGAGGGCGACGACCATCGACCCGCCCCCCGCCGCCGCGAAGGCGATCGCCACCTGGGTCTCCCCCAGGCCCAGCCCATGGCGCACGTAGACCACCGTGTTGACGATCTGCATGGCGCCGGCCGCGGCCACCGCCATGTTGAGGGCGAGCAGCCCGCGCAGCCGCGGGGTGCCGAGATAGCGGCTCATGCCCTGGGTCAGCCTGGCCCAGACACCGCCGCCTGCCGTCTGCGGATGCGGCGAGGGCAGCGACACGCTGACCACCAGCAGCGCCGAGAGCAGGAAGGCCGCCGCATTCAACACGAACAGCAGGTTGAAGGACATTACTACCAGCAGCAGGGCGGCGAGCAGCGGGCTCAGCAGGTTCTCCAGGTCATAGGCCAGGCGCGACAGTGAGAGCGCCTTCGTATAGCGGCGCTCGTCCTCGAAGATATCGGGGATCGTGGCCTGGAACACCGGCGTGAAGCCCGCCGAGCAGGCGTTGAGCAGGAAGATCAGCAGGTAGATCTGCCACACTGCGGTGACGAACGGCAGGCTCACCACCACCCCGGCGCGCAGCAGGTCGAGGGTGACCAGCAGGGCCCGTCGCGGCAGCCGGGTGGCATAGGCGCCGACCACCGGGGCGATGCCCACGTAGGCGATCATCTTGATCGCCAGTGCCGTACCCAGTACCTCGCCGGCGCGCTCCCCGGCCAGCTCGCTGGCGAGCAGCGCCAGGCCGACCGTGGTCAGCCCGGTGCCGATCAGGGCGATGACCTGCGCGGAAAACAGGTGGCGATAGCGACGATCCCGAAACAGCTCCATACCGCTCCTCTTGTTGACGCGGGGTGACCCGAGGCCACCAAGCATGTCAATTCATATCCCCCCCAGGGGGATATAGGAAGCCTAGCGACTGCCGACCAGGAGGACAATTGATGTTGGGCAACTCATGAAGAGATCGCGCATCATGCAGAGAGGGCAACAACGCCATACCGGGCACGACACAAGGAGTGGTGCATGAAGACACTGTATCGAGCCGCCACCTCCCTGCTGGCGGTCACCGCGCTTTCAGGTTGTGCGGTCTACGCCGATGGCTACGGGTATGGAAACGGGTATCCGGGGTACGAACGCAGCCAGGGTGTACCAAGCGGCCACCTGCCACCCCCCGGGGAGTGCCGGATCTGGTACCCAGACCGGCCGGAGGGCCAGCAGCCACCGCCCGGCGACTGCAATGAGCTCCGTTACCAGGTCCCGCCCGGGGCGCGGCTCATTCGTGGCTGACAGCAGAAAGAAAACATACCTTTTCTTTCCACAGAAAGATTTACGCAATTTCTTTACGCAAAACCGCCCCTCCAGAGCCTCCTGGAGGGGCGGTCATCGCGCGTAAAGAAAACGACCGGTCCCTGAACGGCCTCGACGGGCCTTCGGTGCAGCATCCCCACCGGTGCTCAGGAGATGATCGCTCGGCCCTGTGCAGCAAGGTATTGCTCCCCCTTTGGGGGCCAGGGCGGCCTCGAGGGGCCATCGGTGCAGCGTTCCCACCGGTTCCAGGACGGCCTCGCGGGGCCAACGGTGCAACGTTCCCACCGGTCCCTGAACGGCCTCGACGGGCCTTCGGTGCAGCATTCCCACCGCCCCTTATTCGTGCTTGATCCGGCGCACATAGGGCGGCAGCCGGGGCGTCGCCGGCAACGGCTCGGCCTTGTGCCGCACGCGCTTCCAGTCGCTCTTCAGCAGCCGGATCAGGCCGTGTGCATCCTGCCTCACCCCACGGAATCCCGGCAGCTTGCGAAGACTGTAGACCGCCTGTCGCACCTGTAGGTGGCGAGTGTCGCGATTCGGCTGCCGCACCGCCTCTCGGAGGCGCGCCTGCCATTCCGTTCGACGCGCCTCCACCATCCGCCAGGTCCAGCGGTCATCCAGCCGAACCAGCTCGTAATCCTCCCGCCACACCTCGGGGCACCAGTACGGATTCGGCATGGTGATCCGCACTTCTCGAGCGTCCCTCAGCGCCTCGTAGTGCTGCGCCGGATGGTCATCATCGACCAGCAGCCACCACACCGCATGGGGCTGACGCGGCGGCAGATAGACCACCAGGAAGCCATTGCCGGCGCCATGTCGACGACGACGACGACGCTCATGACGGTCGGCGGCTGTGCCATATCGCGCAGCAAACTTGGCCGTCAGACGGGCGGCCTTCTCCCGCGGCACCACCCCCGCGGTCCACCTGACGTAGCCACGGCGGACCAGATCCTGGACGCGCTGCATGGCCGCGCTCTTGTAACGCATCGATCCCATGTGACCTCCCGGTGAGCTGACACGGGGAGGTAGGGCGACCGGTGACACCATGGGCATGAATAACATGATTAATGGCGCGGAGAGCACGCATATAAAAGATTCCAGGGCGCGCCGCCCGCTGCTGTCACCTCGGCCCCTAGCTATCGGCGAGTGCCAAACCTCGGGGTGTGCCAGCCCCTCACGCGAGGGGCTGCCACCCCCTTGTTTGCTGCTGGTCGTGGGTGCCTCCCACGACCAACTCGCCGTCGCGCAGTGCGGGTAATTCCGCTCGCTGCGAGGCAACGGGCGCTCGAGGCTGAAATGCCTCGTTCGACCCAATCTGGCCCTTGCCAGGATTGGGCGACACGGACACGGGCAGCCGGGTAACCGGAGCTGACCCTGTCACGGCGTGAAAGTGGGTGAGAGCCCCACCTGTGGGCGGCGGGCGACCGTCGAACGCATGCCGAACCTGTGGGCGCGGCGCTGGGGGAAACCCCAGCGGGCCAGACAGCCGAAAGGACTGGTCTGGCGGCACCAGGAGGCGCAAGCCGCCTGGGTCGACGAATAGCTCAAGCAGGTAACGGCGCCCCGCGAGGGTGCTGTTCGGAGTGTCATACAGCCATGCTCTTCGGGAGCTGGCCATGGGCGATGAAGTGACGATGGAGTAAGGGAGCCGTTTTGGAATCTTGGGCCCCTGAAAACCGGTAAGCCGGCGAGGTGCATAGCACTAGTAATCATCGTGACGGAGCACAGTGGCGGTGTGGCACGCAGTAGCACGTGACTAACGTGGGAAACCCTACGGCCGAGGAACCGGGTGGCACCGGTGAGGCTAAGGGTGGGAGCGGCGTTGAGTAGTGTCTGAGCTGACGGGCGATATGGCCGAAGCCCTCAGCGAGATCCTGGGCGACCAGGGCACACGAAAGATGCCAGCGAGTGTGGGAGGGGCACTCCTCCCTCGCAGCAAGCAAGACGGCAACATCGACGACGACCGGTACCGCGGGTGGCACCGCGGACGCCGGATGGAGTTTGACCAGGGTGGCACCTGGTGTTCGTTAACCGACCATCGCACCGCGCAAGACCGGCCGTGCGATCCATGTAACCAAGGAGGTATTTGACCCTTCAATGCCCGTTTGGGCATCTTCCCGCCCCCTCCACGGAGGGGGCACCCTGCGCCCACCTGGGCGCTTCCCAGCCCCTCTTCGGAGGGGCTTTCTCGTGGCGCTCTCAGCCATGCCACCCACGCCGGGGATGCTAGGCTAGGGGCAAACCGCCCATCGCCCGAGGAGACGCCCATGACCGCCTTCAGCTGGATGATCGTGGCCTTCGCCGTGTTCATGGCCGGCGTGTGCCTGTTCACCTACGTGCAGATCGAGCGCAACGCCCACCAGACCCGCCAGCGGCGCCTGGCTCACGAGCAGGACGCCCAGGGCCAGCCAACGCCCTGACGCCGACCCACGCTCCCATCAGGCGAGCTCGCCGACCCGCAAACCCCGCTACGGCGGGGTTTTTCGTGCCTGGCCACCGGCGATACGCCCCGCTGCCGGGATATTTCGTACCATACTCATATTTCGTATTGTATTTTGTACCGTATATCATATAATATGAAATACGTTATACGATACAGCCGAGAGGGATACGATATGGCACGCACCGGGATCACCTACGAGCAGGTCGCCACCGTCGCCGACGCCCTGGTGGGACAGGGCGAGAAGCCCAGCATCCAGCGCATCCGCGAGCAGCTGGGCACCGGCAGCCCCAACACCATCCACCGCCACCTCAA
>NZ_JASSVS010000024.1 GCF_030250645.1 Marinobacter azerbaijanicus | reverse complement strand
TGTCGCGTTACGGTGCTCGATGGAAGCGACGACTCACTGCGCGCCTCACGAGGGAACGCCGGTCTCACCTGGGTGCAGGGCAAGGGCGCAGGCATGCCAGCCTATGCCGAACTCAGTTTCGAAGCGAGCCTGGCCTGGCCTGAGTTTGCCGCTGAACTCGAGGGGCGCACCGGGTTAGACCTCGAATACGAACACAGGGGTGGGGTCGATCTCTGCTTCAATCAGGAGGAAGCAGAGGCACGTCAGCGCGAGTACTCGGCGATCCAGTCGACATCCCCCTACCTGTCGCGACAATTCCGTTGGCAATATCTCGACCGTACGTCGCTTGCCTCATACCTCCCGGGGCTCGGCGAAGGCGTGCACGGTGGTACCTGGTCGCCCCATGACGGCCATTGTAATCCCCTGTATCTACTGCGCGCGCTGTTTTCAGCCAATATCGGGCTCGGGCTCGATTATCGTCCTGGCTGCGAGGTGCACTTGCTCACTCCCCTGATGAATGGCTTTCGAGCGGCGACTACGCACGGCACCTACGAAGCTGAGCGCCTTATCCTTGCTGCTGGTCTGGGCAGCGCAGCATTGGCGCCGATGCTGGGGCTCAGTGGGGCGGTGCGTCCCGTGCGCGGCCAGGTCTTGGTGACTGAACGCCTGCAAAAAATTGCCCAACTGCCGACCCCACAGATTCGACAGACGGCTAGTGGCGCGTACTTGATCGGGGACACTCAGGAAGAGGTCGGTTTCGACAGGGGGGTGACCCTGCCGATAATGCAGCAATTGGCCGATCGCGCGGTGCGAATCTTTCCGTTTCTCGCCCATGCGCGACTGGTGCGCTCGTGGGGGGCGCTGCGCGTAATGACACCGGATGGCCACCCTCTCTATGAAGCTTCACGGCAATACCCCGGGGCCTATAGCCTAAGCAGTCACAGCGGTATCAGCCTGGCAGCCTTCCATGCCGGCCGTCTGGCTGAATCCATCCTGTAAGACAACCTAAGTTACGAATATGCAAAGTTCTCCGGCGCGAGGTTCTCTCGCTCCGCCCTCAACCCATAGCGGCATAACAAGATCGGCCTGGAATCACCCACGCACATACGACAAAATAAACTGCGAGGATACAAAATGCGAATTCATACCCTCACCACTCTGCTGTTGTCAGCTGCCCTGCTAGGAGGAGTAGCCAATGCAGAAGATAAGCCGCTGCGCATCGGTGTCGATGTACCCTATGAGCCCTATCAGTACAAGCTGCCGGACGGCACTATTACTGGTTTCGAAGTAGAACTCGTCAATGCTGCCTGCGAGCGGATGCAGCGCGAATGCGTATGGGTCGAGCAGTCCTGGGATGGCATCATTCCGGCTCTTCAAGCGCGAAAGTTCGACCTCATTGCGTCGGCGATGAACATTACCGAGGAGCGCTCTAACCAGGTTCTGTTCTCGGATCCATATTATCAGGTGCCTTCTGTCTGGGTCGGCAAGGCTGACACCAAGCACGATTTGGATGGCTCGCTTGAGGGCACGGCGATAGGCGTCCAGCAAGCGACCATCCAGGACGAGTACGTAACTCAGTTCTACCCTGATGCTGAGATCCGGCGCTACGCTGATTCTGGTTCGGTGGTTGCCGACATGCACGCTGGACGACTCGACCTGGTGTTCACCGCATTCCCCCTGGCACAGGAGACCATGCTCACCGACGAACGCTTCACTCGGCAAGGCGAACTTGTGACCGGCCCTGAATCAATCTACGGACCGGGAATCGGCGCCGCTTTCCGTCAACGTGACGACGCGTTGGCAGAAACATTCAATGAAGCCATGGCCGGATTGAAAGCAGACGGCACCTTCGATCAGGTCTTCGAAAGCTACTTCGGCGACTAGATCGTATAGTTCATTATTTTTATAGGTGGCTGGGTGGGCCTTGCCCCCTGGCCTCGGTCCGTTTAATGGGTGCCCGTACCTGACTCTCCAGTCGACGGGTATTTAATCGGGCGTGGCTTGGCTGCTTCTAAGCTAACCACGAATTGCACTTGGATAGTCGATATCGCGGATCACCCCCGGATCCGCTACCGGCATGGCAATCACCCTGTCGGAAAACCGGACGAGAACCGGCCTGGCCCCCAGAGCATCATGGTTGGCGGCCAGGCCAGGCCAGAAGTCACGACCGAAGAAGACCGGATGTCCGGGCATATCACGGTAGAGGGGTCTGACGATGGTGTCGGCTGCGGCTCGTCGAGCCAGCCGCTGGCAGGTTTCGGGCCTCACCCAGGGCATATCGCCCAGCCAGATGGCGACACTGTGGACATCACAGCGCGACAACGGCTGGTCGAGCTCCCGAAAGGCATGGGCGATGCTACCACCCAGCCCCACCGGGGCCGCGGGCCGGATGACCAGCGCCATGGCCTCGGGAATTCCCAGATCGGCGGGCGCCACCTGGGTATTCACCACCACCCTCACCTGCTCGAAGGCGTCCATGGCGGCGGCCAGGGTAGTGGCGAGCAGCGTGCGACCGTCGGCGAGACGCGCCAGTCGCTTGTCACTGCCGAAGCGCCGGGAGTGCCCTGCCGCCATGATCAGGGCCAATGAGTGCTTAGAGCGCATCTCGCGCCTTGCCCCGATGGACCCGAACGATATCGGCCATGACCGCCAGGGCGATTTCGGCCGGCGTCTTGCTGCCGAGACCAAGGCCAATGGGCATGGTGATCCGGGCGACCTGCTCGGGGCCGAGCCCTCCAGAGCGGAGCAGCCTTTTCTCGCGCTGACGTGAGGTCTGCCGCGACCCCATGACGCCGATATAGAAGGCGTCGGTGCGCACGGCCTCGATCATCGCCAGATCGTCGATGCGGGGGTCATGGGTCAGGGCCACCACTGCGGTGGCGGCATGGCAGGCACCCGAGGCAATGAAGGTCGAGGGCAATACTGCCTGCACCTCCACCCCCGGTACCGCAAACGCCCGGCGCGCCTCCTCGCGAGGATCGCAGACGATGACCTCGAAGCCGAGGGTACTGGCGAAGCTGGCACAGGCCTGGGAGACCGGCGAAATGCCCGCGATGATCAGGCGCAGTGCCGGGCCGATGCGCACGCCGATAATGTCTTCCTCCCGCAGGATGGCGGGCCCCGGCGCCTCGGCCAGCGCGAAGTGCGCCCCGCGACCATCCAGCGGCACACGCCGAATCAGGGCTCGTCGGCCGAGCAGGGTGGCATGCACCACCTCCAGGTGGGTCAGGGTGGCCGCGTCAGGCTCCAGCCGCTCCACCAGCACCTCTAGGCTGCCTCCGCAGGGCAACAGCACACGGCTCGACCCCGGAGCCTCCCCCTGGTCGCCATACCGGATCCGTTGCACCGGCTCGCTGAATTCCCCCTGGCGCAACCGCTCGAGAAAGTCCTCCTCCACACAGCCACCGGAGAGCGATCCCAGATGCTCACCGTCCTGACGTGCCACCAGCATGGCGCCGGGCTCCCGGGGCGACGAGCCAAAGGTGGCCAGCACCGTGCACAGCCATAGACGATGGCCCCGGTTGGCCCACTGCAGGGCGCGCTCGATGACCTGCAGATCGAGATGCTGCATCAGCCGATCGCCTCAACCGGAGCCGACCGAGCAGCAGCCAGGGTGCGGCGCACCACCTCCGGTGTGAAGGGGGGATGGGTGAAGCGTACCCCGGTGGCATCATAGAGGGCGTTGGCGATGGCCGGAGCGCCGGGCAGGGAGGTGGATTCCCCGACTCCCAGCGGCGGTGCCTCGGGGCGCTCGAGAAGCATGACGTCGATATCAGGCAGCTCGGAGAACCGCAGGATCGGATAGCCGCCCCACTCCCGGCTCACCGGCAGCCCATCCTCGAAGGAGACCCGCTCCTTGAGGGTCCGGCTCAGCGTCTGGATGACGTTGCCATGCACCTGATGACGCACGCCGGCCGGATTGACCATGAGGCCGGCATCCTGGCCCACGACCAGCCGCTCGATGACGATGCGTCCACTCTCGGGGTGCACCTTCAGCTCCACCACCCAGACCGCCAGGGCCGCACCGAAGCCGGGAAACTTGCTGTGCACGTACTGGGCGTAGGCAACCCCTCGCCCATGGTGCCAGCCCTCGACCACCCGGAGCGAGGAATGGGCGACCCGAGGCTGCCAGCCCGCTCGCTCGGCCACGGCCTCGGTCAGCTCCACCGCGCGCGGGTCGGCCAGGTAGCGTAGCCGGTAGGTCACCGAATCCTCGCCGGCCAGCTGGGCCAGTTCGTCGATATGGCTCTCATGCGCGAAGGTGTTGGGCATGGCCGAGACCCCACGCAACCAGGAGGCGCGCACCAGGGTCGGCACGTCATCACAGGCGATCTGCCGATGCGGGTAGCGATAAGGCGGGACCGAGGTACGATCCCCCATCTCGAAGGGGATATCGCTGGGCTTGACGGTACCGGTCAGCAGCAGGGCCAGGGTCGGGGCATTGTTCGAGGGGTAGCGGGCGACGAAACGATAGCCCGCCGGGCTGCCATCGGCGTTCAGTCCCCCCTCGACCTCCATCAACTGGGCCGCGCCCTTGGGCTCCCAGCCATGCTCCTGTTCCCGGGTCAGCTGTACGCGTACCGGCCGCTCCACCGCACGCGACAGCAAGGCAGCATCGCCCCCTACATCGTCGGCACAGTTGCGGCCGTAACAGCCAGAGGCTTCCATACGTGTGATGGTGATAACGCCCTCATCGAGCCCCATCAGCCGCGACAGATCAGCGCGCAGGCTATGGGGATTCTGAGTGCCGGACCACACCCGCAACCGGTCGTCACGATAGTCGGCCACCGAGCAGGAGGGGCCGATGGAGCCGTGCAGCTGGAAAGGCCAGACATAGGTGCGAGATACACGATGGGCAGCCCGGGCCAGCGCCTCCGCCACGTCGCCCTCTTCCAGCAGGTGACGCCGTTGGGCCGGCAGCTCTCGCAGAGCCTGCTCCAGGTCGTCGAGCCGTGCCAAGCCCTCCGGCTCGCGCCAGGTGACCTTGAGCTGCCTGGCCGCTGCCGCGGCCTGCTCCTCACGCTCTGCGACCACGCCCACGAAATCGCCGATCACCACTACCTGGATCAACCCGGGCATGCCGGCGACCGAAGCCTCATCCACCGCCACCAGGCTGTTGCCGACAAAGTCGCCGCGATCATGGCCGGTATAGGGTGGGCGGATCACTCGACCATGTAGCATGCCGGGCAGGCGCAGGTCATGCACGAAAGTCAGCTTGCCGACGGCCTTGTCGGGAATGTCCACCCGCGGCGCCGGCCGCCCTACCAGCCGATAGTCACCGGCTGGCTTGAGCGGTACCTCATCGGCGAGCTTCAAGGCATGACGCTCGCCGTGGAGAAGTTCACCGTAACTCACGGCGGCCCGCCCCCTCTCGAGCGGCAGAATGTGTCCCTCGACACACCGCAGGCCGCCTCGCTCTATGCCAAAGTGGCTCGTCGCCAGATCCAGCAAGTATTCGCGCGCCTGGGCTGCCGCACGCCGCAACGGCTCGGCGGTGATCTGGATGGTGGCGCTGGCGATGGTCGGCCCCTGGTTGGGTACCTCAAAGGGATGGCCCAGCACCATGGTGACCTGCTCGAAGGCGACCTCCAGCTCCTCGGCGACGATTTGGGCCAGGGCCGTGCGAATGCCGGTACCCAGATCCACGTGGCCGTTGAAGGCCATCACCCGACCATCCGCGAGCACGGCGATAAAGAGCTCGGGCTCCGTGGGTATAAAATCAGAGTGTGCGCCCGGTTGGCCCGGCGCCGGCTTGGGCGGCACCACGGGCTCTCGGTAGACCACCAGCAGGTCGGTCCCATGGAGGAGCGAGTGTCGGTCCGGCAGTGATATGGACGCCATTCAAGCCTCTTTATCTGTTATCGGTGGCCAGGAACGCGATACGGTGGAAGCAGCGAAACGGCCTGAAAGGAGCCAGACCAGTTTGCTCTGCTCACCATTTAGTTATAGTGTATACACCATAAATAAGCACGAATGCCCCATCGCCTGCAAGCCTATGTCGCGCCTGCGTTGACGCTCGAGGCTGCTCTGCCCCGCCACCAAGGCCATACTCGGCGTTGACACCGTGACAGCCAGAGGTCGTCGACAGCACACCAAGGATGCTCCATGACTACAGAGACGCCAGCTCACGCCGCCATGTCCAGCGACCACCGAACCCCCGCCGAGCAGGGTTATGACTTCTCCGAACAGGTTGGTCACCTGCTGCGCAAGGCCTACCAGCGCCATACGGCAATTTTCCAACGCTACAGTTGTGACAAACAGCTGACCGCGATCCAGTTCGTCACCCTGTGCACGGTCATGGAGCGTGGACCAAGCTCGCTCACTGAGATCGTCAATGCCACCGCCATCGATCCCGCCACGATCCGCGGGGTTATCAAGAGGCTCAAGGCACGGGAGTGGATCACTCTGACCACCGATCCCAGCGACCAGCGCAAGGTGATGGTGGTCATCACCGAGGCGGGAGAGACCCTGGTCGAGACCATGGTGCCCATCGCCAAGCAGATCAGCGATCAGACCATGAGCAACCTCAACCCCGCCGAGCGTATCGCCCTGATACATCTGTTGGAGAAGATGAACGCCGACGGTTGAGGTGGCCGCCCGACCGCCGTCGGCCGGGTCGGGTCAGTCATGCCGCAAGTGGTTCAGCGTCTCGTCGAGGGAGACTACGTCGCCGTACTTGCTGTCGATATCGAACAGGTTGGCCTCGTGGGGGGCGGGGTGGCGATCACCGACGCAATCGCGCACCACCATCACGCGGAAGCCATGCTGCAGGCCGTCCACGGCGGTGGCACGAATGCAGCCGCTGGTCGAGCAGCCGGTCAGGATCAGGGTATCCACCCCCATGGCCACCAGCGTCGGGGCCAACGAAGTGCCGAAAAAGGCGCTGGCGTACTGCTTGGTAATCACCAACTCATCGTCAGACGGGATCACCTCCTCGCAGAATGTTGCATAGGGGTTGCCCGGCACCATGGCACGCATTACCGGTGCCTTCTTGACCCAGATGCCTCCATCACGCTGGTCCTGCGCCAGGTAAAGGATATTGGTATGGATAACCGGCACCCGGGCCTCGCGCGCCGCCACCAACAGCCGCGGCATCCTTGCTACCGCCTCTACCACACCCGGGGCATAGAGCGGCGAGCCAGGCGTGGTGTATCCCTGCATGAAGTCGACAACCAATAGAGCGGGCTTGTTACCGAAACCGATCCGGCCATCCCAGACGCCTTTGTAGTTGTCGCTGGCTTCCTGAGCGTGTTGCGTCATGACGATCTCCTCAGTAGGCGCCCGACAGCAGAGCGCCGGCTCCCGGCACCACCGGTTCGAGATCGAGGGCCTTGAGCATGGCATAGGTAGTAGCGATAGCCGCGGTGACCACCGGCTTGCCAGTGATCGCTTCAACCTTGGAGACGGCGGCCAGCGAGGGCATCTGCACACAAGCAGAGAGCACGATGGCATCCACGTCGCTGTAATCGAGGCCGGCGACAATCTCCGGCAAATTATCGGGATTGTGGCGAGCCACGTCGAGGTTATTGGGAATCTCCAGCGCGCGGTAGTCGACCACCTCGACGCCCTCCTCACGGATATAATCCACCACCATCTCGGTAAGCGGCTTCATGTAGGGCGCAACCACTACCACGCGCTTGGCCTTCATTACGCCCAGGGCATCCACCAGGGCGCCGGCACTGGTCACCACCGGAGTGTCGCAACCGTTCTCCTCGGTGCGGCTACGCAAGCGCCGTTGGGATTCGCGGTGGTATCCCGGCCCCATGGACATTATCGCCACCAGGCAGGCATAGCCCATCACATCCACAGCCGCGTCGGAGAGCTCCAGCGCACAGCGGTCGGACTCGGCATCCATGGCAGCCAGTTCATCCTTGCTCACGGTCTTCATGCGCATGCGGCTGGAGTGGAAAGTGAAACGCTCGGGGCGAATCAGTTGCCTCGCAGCCAGCATCGCGGGAATTTCCGTCTCCATGGTGATGTTGGAGCTGGGTACGATCTGGCCGATACGGTATGTCTTGGTCATGGCGCAAGGCCTCTCTCAGAGTTCAGTGCCCAGGAAGTCCTCGAAGGCGGCGAAGAAGCCCTCGTAGTCGTCCCAGGGAATCATGTGTCCCGCCCGCTCGGCAGTGGTGATGCGAATCGACGGCAGCAGTTCGCGGATCTCGGCACGATCTTGATCCTGAATCACCCCGCCCTTGCCGGCGCAGATCAACAGCGTCGGCACCGTCACACCGGGAAGGTCCTGGTGGATATCCACGCTGTGGAACTCTTCGAAGGCCTGGACGATGGCTGGCTCGTAGCAGGTATGCAGCCATTCGGCGCGCAGGCGCAGCTGGTCCTCGCTCCAGGTCGGGCAGTACCGACGCATGGTCTCGAGGTCGGCCCCCCGGATGCAGTCGCGGATCGAATCCACGTACCAGGGCAGTTTGCTGGGGTACTCGCGGCGCCCCGGACCGGAGACCGGTGGATCGATCAGCACCAGCTTGTCGATGTCTCGAGCGCCCCGGGACAGGGCACGCAATGCGAAGCGGGCGCCCATGGAATGGCCGGCAAGAATGACACCCTCCAGCCCCAGCGCCGCAATGAACGCGCTCACGTCATCGGCACAGGTATTGGTGTCGTAGTCGAGTTCGGGACCGCTGGAGGAGAGACCCCGGCCGCGCACGTCGAGTACATAGGTATCGAAGTGTCGGCCAAGACGCTCGGCCACGAATCCCCAGGTCACGGCCGGGCTGGTGATACCGGGAATCAGCACCAGCGGCTGGCGAGTGGCCGATGCCTCTCCGCCATAGCGCAGGTAGTGCTGGCGAATGCCATTGGCCTGGACGTTGGCGCCGTACAGGAAGGTACTGCTCATGCCGGACTCTCCTCATCGGTGTGCTGCAGCTGCTTGAGCGGCACCTCATAGACGTCATAGCCGAAGACCCAGGCCGGGTCTTCGTCATGACGCAGCCAGGTGTTGTCATGGGAGACCTTCTGCACGCGGGAGGCGCGCTCGAAGCGGTTAGTACGGTACAGCTCGAAGGCATCCTGATAACGGTCCGCACCGACCTCTTCCAGGCAGCGCACCAGCATGGCGGCATCCTCGATGGCCATGGCGGCACCCTGGGCCATGTGCGGCTTCATCGGATGGCAAGCATCGCCAAGCAAAACCAGGCGGTTTTCATGCCACAGTGGCAGGGGGTTACGCTCGAGCAGCGGCCACTTGGTGACCGTCTCGGTGCAGTCGATCAGTGCCTGGACCGTGGGGTGATAACCCTCGAAGGCCTTGCGCATCTCTTCGCGAGAGCTGTCCACGAAGGAGGTACCGTGATTCCACTCCGGCTCCGGTACCCCGGTGACGTAGTAGTATTCCTTCTCATCGCCGGTCACGAAGTAGACCATCATGTGGCGATCCTCCGACCACCACTTCACGCACGCCTCGAAGTCGAGGTCATAGGCCTTGAGCTTCTCTGCCGAGATGATCGCGCGATGGGCGACCCAGCCGCTGTAGGTAGGCGCCTCGGGCCCCAGCAGCTTCTCGCGGATGCGTGAATTGACGCCATCGGCACCGATCACCAGGTCGGCCTCGTCGGTAGTGCCATCGGCGAAGGTCATGATCACCTTGTCGCCGTTGTCGTCGACGTCCACCAACCGCTTGTCGAAGTAGAGCCGCTCCTGATCCAGGGTGCTTACCATCAATTCATGCAGGTCACCGCGGTGCACGGTGATATAGGCCGCACCGTACTCTTCGCGTGCGAAAGCGCCGAGCGGAATGCGCGATAGGTACTCACCGCTCCTGCCATCGCGACTGAACCAGTGCGTCGGGTGGGAGCCCATGGCGTTGAGCTTGTCCTCGATGCCGATGCGACGCATCACCTTCATGACGTTGGGACCGAGGTGAATACCGGCACCCAGCCGGGAAAAGGCCGGTGCCTGCTCGTAGACCCTGGTGTCGTAGCCAGCCTGCTGCAGGAGCGCACCCGCTGCGGCGCCTCCGAGACCTGCACCAATAACGGCAATTTTTCGATTCTTGGTCATTTACTCCACCTGTTTGATTTTATTGATCTTCCTCGATGCCCAAAGGGCAGAGGGCATGCGCAGAGCGACTCTTCGTCGGGGGGCGCTCCAGCATGGGGCACACGCCGGGGTAAAACGAGGCTCAACTACAACGTATACACCATTTATTTTTACGTCAAGCACCGTTTACCTGATCGTCTCGCCGAGCGCACACATCAGGAGAAAAAGAGAAGAATCTTGACCAAAGCCCATGAGACGGTAATTTTTCGAAGGAAAAGCATGATGCAGATCATAGCTTGCAGAAACAGGACGCAAGGTGCTATATGTGTAGAAACCTAAAATTAACAGCGTATACACTGAATTCAATCAGCACATCCGGATCCGCAAAGGGAAGCGCAGGGTGATGCCTGAACTGGCTCCTTCAGGAGTCGATAAATGTGGATAGCGCCAAGAATAACGACGAGTCCCTATGACCGAAGCGATCTCCCTGACTGTTAATGGCCGTTCCTACGAGCTGGCAATACCGCCGGACACCCCCCTGCTGACCGTCCTGCGCAATGACCTGGAACTCAACGGCCCCAAATACGGCTGCGGCCTGGGCGAGTGCGGTGCCTGCAGTGTGCTGATCGACGGCATGGCCGCCCGAGCCTGTGTGCTGCCGGTTTCGGTCGCGGTCGGGCATGAGATCCTTACCCTCGAGGGCCTGGCCAGCGAAGGCCGCCTCGACCCAGTCCAAAGCGCCTTCATCGAGGCCCAGGCCGCCCAATGCGGCTACTGCCTCAATGGCATGATCATCAGCGTGCGCGCTTTGCTCAATCACACCCCTAGGCCCTCATCAGCCCAGCTGCGGGCCGCTCTGGAGTACAACCTCTGTCGCTGCGGCACTCACGTGGAGATTCTCGAGGCGGCGAGTCGCGCCGTGGCAATCAGCACCGCCGAGTCTCCGGAGGCGCCCCATGAGTGATCGGCAGCCCCCCACTTCCCGGGCTGAACCCACAGAGCTCCCCGCTCCGCTTGCGTCGCCCAAGCGCTTCGGTGTAGCGGTAAGGCCGCCCCACTATGCCTGGAACGGCGAGCACTTCGTCAGCGATCGACTGGTAGCCGTGGATCGGACCAGCGTGGCGGGCCTGCCGGGCCAAGTTGAAATCGTCATCGAGGGTGATTTCGTGGGCGTGGTGGCCGACAGTCTGGCCGCGGCGCAAGACGCTGCGCGGCACCTGAGGCTCGAATGGCGGGCGCCCTCCGGGGCCGGTCAAGGTGACGCCACCCCGCTTCCCGTGGCAACCGGGGCGGCATCCCGGGAGCTGGCGGCGGAATATGCCAAGACGGCCTCGTCCCATCGACATGACTATGGCTGGCCGAGCCGACTTCGCTGGGGCGATACCCCCGGCTGGGTGGTGGCCGACTGCTCCGATCAACGTCTGATGCTGTGGGGTGAAACGATCACGCCCGAGGCCTTGATTCACGACCTGATGACCCTCACCGGCCTGCCGGCCGAGCGGATCGAGCTCTACGGGACCACCCCGACGCGGGTCTCCGGCCTGGGGCGTCACTGTGGTGACGATGCCGCCGTGGATGCCGCACTGATGTCCCGGCAACTGGGCTGCTCCGTGGCGGTATGGCTGGATGCCGCCTATACCCGTGACGTGCATGCCCTGGGACAGGCACAGTGCATCACACTGAGCGCCGACCTGGCGGAGAGCGGCGATATCGCCGACTACCGCTATCATCAGGCCCATGCCTCGGGCGATATCGCTGCCGTGGGCCTGTGGCTCTGCGGCAGGCCGCCCGCCCGGCGGACCGTGGCCGGCAGAACACCGTTCTTCTCGCCTTATGACTTCAATAACGCCCAACTGACCACCCGTCGCGACGATCATGGCACCGGTCGGCGCAACGAGCACCTCGCCGAGATCCAGCAGGCCTTTGCCCGGGAATCCTTCCTGGACGAGGTGGCCCACGAAAGTGGTCAGGATCCTCTGATGCTGCGTCTACGTCACCTCGACGATGCTCGTGGCGTCGAGCTGATCTCTTCGGTGTCGCAGCGCGCCCGATGGGGCGAAGCGCTGTCGTCCGCCACTACCACATCACCGGATCGGCTGCGCGGTCGCGGTTTCGCCTATTCACAGCTGCCTGACCGGCATCAACGCATCCCGGAAGGCGTGCGTTCGGCCTGGATTGCCGACGTGGAGGTGAACCGTATTACCGGTGACGTGACCTTGACTCGGCTGGTGGTCGGCCAGGACGCCGGCCCTGAGGTAGACACGGATCGCCTGCAGCAGACACTGCAGGCCCGGGTGCTGGGTAGCGCTCGCCCACTGCTGGGACGCGACCCGGCATTCGACGAATGGGGCGATGGCAGCAAGGACGATAAGAATGTCGATCCGACGCCCGGGGGTGCGCTGGCAATCCACACCGCCATGGCAACCAAGGAGAGCGCAGACGCTGAGGCAACGACCTCGCTGCTCCAGCCACTCGACGACGTGAATCTTGCACCCGGCGTGGCGGTGATCGCCAATGCGCTGTTCGATGCCACCGGCGTGCGCTTCCGCCAGCCGCCCTTCACCGCCGGCCGCGTACGTCAAGCTCTCCACGACCAGGCCGATTCCTTGCAGGAAGAGACACCCGGCAGACCGACTAACCGCCCCGGGCGCCGTTGGCTCAAGGCGGCGGCCCTGACCGCAGTGGCCGGCACAGCGGTCATGGCCTGGCCCTGGAAGGGAGCTATCACGCCGATCAACCGCCCCGCAGCCAACCTCTATTCCGCCGAGACCATCGAACGTGGGCGCCTGGTGGCTGCGGCCGGCGACTGTGCGGCCTGCCATACCGTCGAGGGAGGTCAGGAGAATGCCGGCGGACGTGCCTTCGAGACGCCATTCGGAACCCTCTATAGCACTAACCTGACGCCCGACGAGGGGACCGGGATCGGCCAGTGGTCCTATGCGGCCTTCGAACGCGCCATGCGTCACGGCATCAGCCGCGATGGCAAGCATCTTTATCCGGCCTTCCCCTACACGGCCTTCGCCAAGATCAGCGATACCGACATGCAGGCGCTGTATGCCTACCTGATGGCCCAGCCCGCAGTAAGTGCCGAGACACCGGCCAATGCGCTGAGCTTTCCGTTCAACATCCGACCATTGATGGCCGGCTGGAACGCCCTCTACCACGACCCCAGCCCCTTCGAGCCCGATCCTGGCCAGAGTGAACTCTACAATCGTGGCGCCTATCTCGCCGAAGGCCTGGGGCACTGCAGCGCCTGCCATACGCCGCGCAATGCCATGGGGGCCGAGCGCAGCGGCCAATACGCCTTCTCAGGCGCCATGGTGGACGGCTGGGAGGCGCCGCCGCTCAATCGGCTGTCACGCTCGCCAATTCCCTGGAGTGAGGCCTCCCTCTACGACTACCTGCGCCACGGCGCATCGTCACTGCATGGTGCAGCCTCGGGCCCCATGGCACCGGTGGTGGCCGGCCTGGGCGAGCTACCGGAATATGACGTACGCGCCCTGGCCCACTATGTGGCGGTCCAGATGGACGCACCGGCAGGCGATAGCGAGACCGTGCAAGCCGACGCTGCGGTTCGCATCGCCACAGCCCAGAGCGGCCCCGCCGGCATGGAGGAGGGAGAGCGCCTGTTCGAAGGAGCCTGCGCCAGCTGTCATATGGAGAGTGGCGCGCCTTCCTTCACCAGCGCCCAGATCTCGCTGGCATTGAACACCAACCTACATAGCCAGCATCCCGACAATGTCATCCAGTCGATCCTGGGTGGAGTGCATGCCGATCATGTACCCGGTCTCGGCAATATGCCCGGTTTCGCCGACAGTTTCAGCGACTCCCAGGTCGTCAACCTGACGGCCTATCTACGGGCGCGTTTTGCGCCCGACCAAGCCCCCTGGCGAAACATCGAGTCGCGCGTGACGACGATTCGCCAGCATAACAACAGTCCTTCCCCCACCCCTAACGCAACAACAAGACGAGGTTGATCATGAAAAGAAGCAAGTGGATATGGCTGGTCTGGGCAGTGGTACTGCTCTGCTACCTGATTCCCTACACGCTGTTGACCGATGTGCAGGCATGGTATGGCAGCTTCCTGTTCTGGACGGTTGCCGGTCTCTCGGTCATCGCTCTGAACCTCTTCATCACCAAGGACTTCGAGGAGCACAGCAATGACTGAGTCACTGATCTGGTGGTCGATCGCCATCTATCTCTTGATTGCCATCGGCATCGCCATCCTGTCGCGCCAAGGCAAGTCGGAGAGCATGTCGGGCTACTTCCTGGGTAACCGGCAGATGAACGGATTCGTGTCGGCGTTGAGCTATAGTGCCACGACCTACAGTGCCTTCATGATGGTGGGGCTCGCCGGGCTCACCTACGCCGGTGGCGTCGGCGCCCTAGGCTTCGAGATCATCTACTTCGCGGGTGTCTCGCTGGTGGCCATCTTCGGGCCGAAGTTCTGGGCCGTGGGCAAGAAGTTCAACTTCGTGACCCCGAGCGAGATGCTGGGGCACCGCTACAACAGCAAGCAGGTCGCCATGGCGGTGTCGATCGCCAGTTGCGTCTTCCTGATCCCCTATGCGGCAGTGCAGCTGGCCGGGGTCGGCTACCTGCTGCAAGGCACCACCAACGGCGCCATTCCCTTCACCACCGGGATAATGCTGGCCACGGCGATCGCGATCTTCTTCTCCTATGTGGCAGGCATTCGCTCGGTCATGTGGACCGACTCGCTGCAGGCGATCATGATGATCGTCGCCTCGACCCTGGTCGCTTTCCTGGTCATCCAAGGTCTAGGCGGCTTCGCCGCTCTGTTCGATACCCTGGCCACCGAGCATCCCCAGTCTCTGACGGTACCGGGCTCCGGCCTGTTCAGCTTCATCACCTTCCTCGGCCTGACCATCCCCTGGTTCTTCTTCAGCCTGTCCAATCCCCAGGTCAGCCAGCGGCTGTTCATGCCCTCCTCGCTGCGCTCCATGCGGCAGATGCTGATCGGCTTCCTGGTCTTCGGCTTCATCTACACCCTAGTGTCGGTCCTCTGGGGCTTCTCGGCCCTGGCCGCCTTCCCGAGCCTGGAAAGCGCCGACCTGGCCACGCCATCGCTGCTGGCGTCCGAGTTCGTGCCGCCGGTGCTGGGCGTCATCGTGATGATCGGAATCATGGCCGCGGCGGTCTCCACCATCGACTCGATCATGCTGACCCTCTCCTCGATGCTGGCGCGTGACGTCTATGCCAATGTCAAACCGGGTGCCAGCGAGAAGCGTCAGCTGCTGGTCGGCAAGATCGTCATTCCGGTAATCGCGCTCATGGCGCTGGGCTTCGCCGAGCTGCAGCTCGATCTGATCGCGGTACTGTCGGTGGCGGCCTCCTCCGGGCTGGTGGCCATGGTGCCGGCGATCATCGGTGCCTTCTACTGGAAACGCGGCACCGCCGCCGGCGCTCTGGTGAGCGTGCTGGGCACCGGCGCCTTCGTTCTGTTCGTCTATGCCATCGGCAACTCCTTCCTGGGCCTTCCCGCTGGGGTATGGGGGATCATCGTCTCCAGCGTGCTATTCGTTGGCGTAAGCCTTGCTACCCAACCTTGCCAATCTTCTGCCGATAGTTTCATTGCAGCCATCAAGGAAGAGCTTTCGAAAAAGTCGCTGAAGCCTAAGGAAAGCGAGACGGAACTCCCACCTTTACTTCAGAGTAAAGTCCAGTAGCAATAAGAACACACTACATACAAATCAATAGCGTAATTAGCGCTCGACAGGGGGCGAAATCGCCCCCTCTCCTAGTGCGCTCAACTACCAAAGGCAGGAATGCCGTCCATCAGCTTTCACTCAAGCCAGATTCGCACGACGTATCCCAAACCTTGAACCTCAATCACCTACCTGAAGCGGAGAACATTATGGATCAGGCGAGCTTTACAGAAATTTGCCTTCATCAGCTAAAAATGTCGGGCGTTCATGAAGGCGAAAAAGTAATCGTACTGACACAGGGTAAAGAAAGAATCGACTACGCTGACGCATTCATGGCGGCAGGACAGAGGATTGGCGCTAAAATGTATCACATGCGCTTGCCAGCCCCACTACCTTCTGGAGGATGGAATGTAGGCGTAAACAGCTTATCGAGCATGCCTGACGCAGTTGAGGCATTAAAACAATGCGACATTTTGATAGACTGTATTTTTCTTCTTTTTTCACCAGAGCAAATGGCCATACAGGCAGCGGGGACTCGCATACTCACTGTCGTAGAGCCACCGGAACTTCTGGCAAGAATGCTTCCCAACCAAGAGCTAAAGGAGAAGGTCGAAATAGCCGGTGAGCTTCTTTCAAGAGCAAAGGTAATGCGAATCACCTCGGCTCATGGCACTGATGTCACATACAAACTAAACACTTACCCTACCGTCACAGAGTACGCCTGTACGGACGAGCCGGGACGATGGGACCATTGGCCGTCAGGGTTCGTCTTTACGGGCGGGGACGACGACGGCGTTGATGGACAGATCGTCGTTGCTCCTGGCGACGTCCTGCTGCCACAAAATATCTATGTCCGCGAGCCGATTACCTACACGATAGAAAAAGGGTGGATTACAGATATCCGAGGAGGACTAGATGCCGATATCGTTAAATCGTACATGAAAGATTTCAATGATGAACGAGGCTTTGGCATGAGTCACGTCGGCTGGGGAATGAACCGAGATGCCAAATGGCACAGAATGGTTCCAGGAGAGTTCCCTGGAGGCATGGGCATGGAGCCCAGAAGCTTTTATGGGAATGTCATGTTCTCAACTGGACCCAACAATGAGCTTGGCGGAACAAATGACACCGCCTGTCATCTCGACATCCCCATGAGAAACTGCTCTCTTTTTCTCGATGACAACCCCGTATTGATCAACGGCGACATTGTAGAAAAAGACATTGCAATTCGAAATAAATAGGATTAAAAGCCCCAGGTTAACTTTAACCTGGGGCGTACCACTTCATCCAGCAGAACGTCTCTACTCCTACGGCGTGATAATGATGCTTCTTAGACGAGCCCTTAACCACTCCGGATTACAACCTATCCAGGCGCTGGGTCAGCCATTCCCAAAGAGATGGCGAGTCCTCGCCGATGAAGACCAGCTGACTCTCGCCTTTCGACCAGTTTTCAAGCTCCCGGCTGGTCAACCGCCCCGCCGCACGCTGCAGCGCCAGCACGCTCCCGTCGCCAAGCTGGACGACGCCCTTGAAGCGCAGGATCTGTCTGGGCATGTCATGCAGCAGCGCACTCAGCGCATTCATGTCAACGGCCCCTGCGCGCTTCCAGCTGAGCGTCTCGAGCCCCAGGGCTTCGATGCTCGTCGCCGGGGAGGGACCCGAACGCACGCGGCGAAACATCGGCGTCTCGCTCGCTGCCGGCCAGACGACAAAATCCGCCGGGAGGGCTGCCTGACTGGCTCTCACGTGACGGGAGCCGGGCAGCAGGACGGCCTGTTCGAGCCGGGCAATGGTTGGCTCGTCCACCAGGTCGGTCTTGTTGATCACGACCAGGTCGGCATTGTCGACCTGGGAGAGGCCACCAAGTGCCGCAGGGCCGGGCTCAGGTCGGCAGGATCGAGTGCCGCATCGACCAGGGTGATGACGGCCTCCAGCCGGGCCCTGGCCCGAATGCGTGGGTAGTGCAGGACATTCACCACCCGCTCCGGATCCGACACCCCGCTGCACTCGATCAGCAGATGGTCGAGCTGCCCTCCGCGTCGCTTGATAGTCGATTCGATGGAAGCGGAGAGCTCACCCTGCAGGCTGCAGCATACACAGCCATTGATCAGGGTGATCAGGTCGTCACGACGCTC
>NZ_JASSVS010000023.1 GCF_030250645.1 Marinobacter azerbaijanicus | reverse complement strand
CGTGGCCGAGGGGCGCTTGACCAGGCGCTCGTTGAGATCGAGCGTGCGGCCTTCGTAGTCCTGCGCCGGGCTGGGAAAGCCGGAGAGCCCGGCGCGGCCCAGCGCAAGGGGATAGGGTAGCGCAAGCGATGGCGGCTCGGGGTGCGCCGGAATGAGCGTTGGCAGATTCATGGTGAGTCCCTTGGTGGTACTGATTTTTCATACAGTATTCTTGATTTTGTCGGCTCCTGGCAACAGGTAGGTGCTAATAAAAGTTAGCCGCTGAGCGGCGATCACAGAAAAAGTGAGACGGGGGAAGGGGCTTACTGGCGGGTGATTTCAGGCCACTGTCCAAAGTGAGACTGCAACGTAACCAAGCGCTGATGAGTTTCTAGCTGGTACCTGAGCCTTCGCTTGCGTTTGGATTACGAGCAGTCTGCTGGCGCCTCGCTGTAAGGAGAGAAAGGTCAGTCTGGGCTGCCGTTAGCGCACAGCGATGCTGAACGGCCGTTCAATTACCAGTTTTCAGATAAATTATCGGATTTCGCGTAAAAGGCGATAAAACCGATCCACGGGCAATGGCCGCGCGGTACCAAGGGCCGGTATGGCCCGCTTGGTCTCGTTCTGGATGAGAGTGGGGATGCCATCCATAGCCAAACCTTCACCACCGGCTGACCTTTCCCCCACAACCCTAGCCATGTCTGGCTGGCTCTCGATAGAGCTGAGTGCTAGTGGCTCCTACCCCGTGACACTGGCGGCCAGTCCAGTCTGGTACTTAGCTTTCGCTACCTAAGGCAGCTGCTTGGCTTCTTCGTGACAAGATCGGCTCAGAGACGGTGGTAAAGCGCGACGTGATAGCTTGCGAACCCTGCATGGGCGCTAGGATAGGCGTAATGCCACAAGACGCTCGAAGAACGCCTGGGAGAACGCCACATCATGGGAAGTCGATTCATGATTTCCCGCTGCCATCGCCACATGCACGTGCCCATCTTGTTCCTCATCAGCAGAGGAGGGAGCCGGCCTCGACTCACTCATACCAAAACCAGAAGAATCACCTGCCTTCTCTCCCAAGGAGTAGTCGGCGTTGTCTGTGCCCCGCTGCGCGGCGGTAGGTGTCGTCAGGGTCACGGTCGCAAGGTCGTCAGGCAGGTCATCGTTCAACCGTCTTGCGTATCGCCGGAGGTGCTGTTCGTTCAGGGCGAAAAAGTGGCACTCAGCATCATCGTGGCCGACCCTGCGAATAATGCGCCCCAGTACTTGCCTGAAATACTGCTCAGTGCGGATATGGCTCAGGTAGCAGCACACCTGTAGCCGCGGAATATCGATGCCTTCGCTGACCATGCCGACTGAGACGATCCACTCGGTACTTTCTTCCTGGAAAGTCGCCAGGTGTGCATGGGCCCCCGGGGCCTTGCTGGTCACCAAGCACACTGATGCTCCCTGTTCTTCCAGCCGCTGCGCCACCTCTTCGGCATGCTCGATGTCAGATGCCACAACGAGACCTGCTGCGCATGGATTCCGTTGACGCAATGCGTTCAGCTGTTCGCAGCCTCGATCCAGAACACGTTGGAGAGGAGCGTCGAGTCGCACCAGGCTGCGGTAATCGATCGCGGGATGCTTCAGAAGATGAGGGATGCTGGGGTAATGGCGGGTTTCTCGTCGGCCGGTGCGCGGATGGAAGCGCGTCATCTCGATGGACCGGTTGTCGACCAACTGCAGCCGCGGGTAGCGGCAGACTCCATCCCGGATCGCTTCTTTCAGCGTATAAACATAATCCGGTTGCAGCTGCCGGAGTTGTGAAGCAGGAGATTCGTCCTCTTCCATGCTGTTATCCGGCGAGCTGACTTCCAAATAGCGCAGCAGCGGCAGGCAGCTACCATCGGTGCGCCATGGTGTGCCTGACAGGGCAAGCGTAAAGCGGACATGTCGCTCCAGGGCCAGCAGGGCCATGCCCCACTGGTTGGCCCCTGTTGGTTGTTCACCAAAGCCGGCAGCGTGGTGGCTTTCATCCCAGATCAACAGGACTTGCGCCTGAGAGCATAGGCGCTTGAGGTCTTCCAGGCGATGCTGAAGAGCGTGATACGTCAGGCCCGCTCCAATGGCACCCATGCGGCCGTGCATGGGCTGGCCGGTCACCTGACTGAGCGTCTGGACAGCGCGTTCTACCACGCCCCGGGTCGGACCGAGATACAGGACATATGCGATGTCACCTCGTCTGAGCAGCTCATGAGCCAGCACTGACGCCATCAGCATCTTGCCAGCCCCCGGAGTGGCCTGACAGAGAAAGTGAGGTCGTTGGTCCGTCAGGCTCCTCAGTGCCTTCTGGAGGCAGGTGGCTTGCCACTCGCGTAACGGGGGCAGGGCGCCCCCGGCTGAATGAGAGGCATACGATGGCGGGCTCATCCGTTTGCCTCCTCACTCTTCAGCATCGACCTCAATGTGGTATTGGCATCCCACTGCCCTTTGAGTCGGCTGCCACGCTCGATGGCAGTTTCCAGCAGTGGGGTAATACGCCCACGCTCTGCTGGAAAATGGGTCAGCAGGCTGCGGTAATGCTCTGCTTCCCCCAAGGCGGACTGCATCTCGGTCCGCAGCCGTTCACGCTCTTTTGTGAGGAAACCGGACAGTGTATCGGAAGAGGCCGATGAAGAAGGCGAGGAAGGCGGATATGGAGTGGCAGGTGAGTTTGCAGGGTCGTTGTCGGGGCCTTCCAGCGCGACCCGGTAGATGACTCGCCGTTTACCCAACAGGCCAACTCGCTCGGCAAGCCCGTCGCGCTCCAGAGTATTCAGCCGATCGCGAACGCGATAGCGCAGGTTCACACTGTTCAACGAGGCGAGTTCGGGAAGCTTTAGTAGATGATCGCGTATTTCGCTGATGGTGAAGGGCTGGTTCTGTCGCGAATAGTGCAGTAACTGCTGGTTCAATGCTTCGGCAACCATGCGGTTCGCCGAGGCATCAGACTGAGTGATGGTTTCGGTATCTGGGCTGATTGAGGGCGTCGGGTTCATCATGCGTCCACCTCCCACAGCTCATCCTGGCCTTGGAGACCGGCGGCCAGAGCCAGGGCTTTAGCCTTGCTCATGTGAAGGTGATAGCGGCGGAAGCGAACGCGGGTGCTGCTATTGGACGCCAGCGCCGCCATGGCCATGGCTCGGTGGGCGGCAGCGCGCGCACGGCCACTGCTGCGGTGGGGGGATACGGTCGGATGGACCATTTGTGAGCTCCTTTTGCTTTGGAGCCGTCCCCGCTGTCGCCAAACAGTGATGGGGGCGGCCGTACGCGGGTTGGCGAACCGGCGCAAAAGGGAACCGGCAGACCCGAGGGTCTCCCACGCACGACCGCCATAGACATGGCAGGCATAAAAAAACGCCAACCATGGCAGGGGGCGCTTGTGCGCCTTTTGCTTTTCGGGTCGCCAAACCCGGCCGAGCGATTTGGCTCGACAAAATCAAACTATCAGCGTGTATTGGCATTGTAAAGCCTTGATTGAGATGCCATGTATGCAGCCAGCTGCTGAATAAACATGGCGTTTCAATCCCAAGCGGTGCTCTCGACAGAGTGAGCACACGGCTGTATGCACGGGTTTATGTGCACAAGGCCGTGTGCTGAGCTTTCTTGGCACATGGCTGATTGTTCACGTTTATGAGCACACAGCTATGCCCACATCTCCAAGTACAGCACTTAATTCATATAGATATAAAGTTTTTGGTCGCCCGAAGCCAGGCCGGAGAGCCACGCTCCGTCACTTTCTTGACGGCTTCGATCTTGAATTCTTCAATAAAGCGCGGGCTGTTCATGGGTCCTCCTTGGTGCCATCAGTTTGAGGCCTGGAGGTGTCTACGAAACTAGGGGCGATTCACCAGTGCGACTCGGCTTTCTAATCTATAGCCTTGGTGGGAATGAATGCAAGATTGCATAGTATGCTCTGGGCATATGGCAATATTACGGCTAAATTTACTGAACATCGATCATGAAACGGTCAAAAAATGTAGCTAATTCGTCATGAGCCTGCAGTGGCAATACATGTGCAATGTGTTGGTCAGGCCGCACGATCACCAGGCAGCCGGTCTTCCGGTCGATGCCGCGCATGTCGAAGATGTCATGACCGCTCTTCTGGTCCGGGCAGAAGACCTTCTCATAATCATGCAGGCCATAGAGTCCCTTGCGAGGCCAGAGCAGCTGCGGGAAGGCATCCAGTGAGAGCTCTCGGAAGCCCTGCTGGCAGATGGCGCGCAGGTCGAACACCGAGTCGATATCGTCGCTTACCGGTGTGAACCTCCGCACCGGTGAGTCGGACGATTCGCTCAAAAACCGGCACAGCCCACTGAGGCCTGACTCCGGGGCAGTAGGGTCGCCGGCTCCCGCGAAGGCGAACAGTCGCCAGCGCCCATCCGCTTTCACTGTGTGTCCCAGATGCATGGGCTTGGCATCCGACAGCCGCACGACGGGGGCAGAGTGGAAGCGAGTGCCGATTTCCAAACCGCTCGCCAGATGCTGGTGGGTCGGTTCGGCGGAGATCAGCGAGGGGTAGTACTGGATCGCCGTGCCGGCGGTGAAGCGCCCCTGCTTGACGAAGTACTTCTGGAACTCCTTGGGGTCCACGCCGTCGCCCTTGTCCTCGGGAGAGCCCTTGGGTGGGGCGCTGAACATCTTGGCGAACTCTCGATCGAAGTCGATCAGCTCCTTGGCCACGGTCTGGCGTTCGGTGGTATAGGTGTGCAGGATTTCCGGCGAGCACTTGCCCAGAAGCACCGAGGCCAGCTTCCACCCCAGGTTGAAGGTGTCGCGCATGGAGACGTTCATCCCCTGGCCCGCCTTGGGGCTGTGAGTGTGGCAGGCGTCACCGGCGATGAAGACATGCGGGAATCGCTCGCCGACTTCCTCGGCCGGGACGTCGTCGAACTTGTCGCAGAGACGCTGGCCGATCTCGTACACCGACCACCAGGCGATCTCCTTCACGTCCAGAGTATAAGGGTGCAGGATGCGCTGCGCCGCTGCCACCAGTTGGTCGGCGGTGATGTTGCGGCTGGCGACGCGCTCGTCTTCCTTGAGCTTGTCCAGTTCGATGTAGAGACGCGTCAGGTAGCCGCCTTCCCGCGGAATGATCAGGACGTTTCCCGCGTTGGCGGAGTGGATCGCCGCCTTCATGCGAATATCGGGGAAGTCAGTGACCGCCAACACATCCATCACGCCCCAGGCCTGGTTGGCGGAATCGCCCTGCAGGGAGCGTCCCAGGGACTTGCGTACCGCGCTGCGTGCACCGTCACAGCCCACCACATAGCGGGCCCGCACGGTTTCCACCTCGCCATCATAAGCTGGGTCGATCCGCTCCAGCGTCACCGTCACCGGGTAGTTCTCGGCGCCCAGGGGGGCCGCGTCCGATTTGAGGTGGTCGATCGTTACATCGACCACGCGGCGCGAGTAGCTGGGTTCCAGCCGGGTAGGCGATTTGCGCATCAGCTCCAAGTAGAAGTCATGCACCCGGGCTTGGTTGAGCACTGTGTGGGGAAATTCGGAGAGGCCGTCCTCGGTGTCCTGGATACGGCCATGACGCATGATGTTCTTGCGGTTTGCCTCATCCGGCTTCCAGAACACGGTTTCGTTGATCCAGCAGGCTTCATTGAGCACCTTATCGACGAAGCCGAAGGCATTGAACATCTCCATGGTGCGGCAGGCGATGCCATCGGCCTGGCCGAGATTCAGCGGGCCGTTCTTCTGCTCGACGATGCGCGTCCTGATAGCGGGGAATGCCGATAGCTGGGCCGCCAAGGTCAGACCGGCCGGGCCACAGCCGACAATCAGCACGTCGACTTCCTCAGGCAGCGTATCGTCATTGGCGAGCTCATCGGCAGGCTCGTGGACGGTTGGGTCGCCGGTCTGGAAGCCGTTTAGATGAAATTGCATAAAGGCCTCGACGGGTTTGTGGGAAATTTCACGATTGTGATTACCGCTATGTTGATCTTTATATCGGGCGTAATAAAAAAGTGGGAAACATTGAAGCATGATATTTAGATATCTAACTTATATATCTAAGTTATCCGCTGGGGAGCATTTGTCAAATATACGAAAGTCGTAGTTAGTCCTTGGTATAACCCGCATAGCTTGTAGCGCCGCATGGTTAGTCATTACGACTCTGCGCCAAGGCTAAGGTTTTACTGAGTTTTTTACATCGCTGGCTCAGACTGCTGGGCTTACTTGTGTGGGTCAGTCCAGAAGCACGGCTGCCCAGACTCGCCGCGGCTACGAAGAAGCTCAGCGCTGGGCTCTGGTCGTGCGGATGCAGGGCCAGGAGCTTCCCCCTGTAAAGGCAGTTTCTCTCACTGCTGATCACCGATATTTTGAAAACTTCTTCCAAGGCTTGCGCCACGCGTGAGACGACAGCTCTGTCCATGAGAATCCGAGTCTGTACTTCACCTCAGAACGTCTTAAATCGTGCAGCCGTGCTCGGCGATGTGCAGCTGACGGAGGCCGTCCACGTGCGTATCGGAGTACCCGATACGCACAGGATTCGACTTTAGTCGCTTTGACATGACCGCTTAAGGCGCTAAGGTTAGGTATAGAAGTTAGATATCTAAGTTTATCGGTAAGAGCTCTTCAGGTAGCTCTCAACCCCTTAAAACGGAGGACAGTGCCTCATGCTGACACAAGAAGAGAACGACCTGCTGTGCCGTGTTGAAGGAGATGCCCCCATGGGGCAGATTATGCGTCGTCACTGGCTTCCTGCTTGTCTTTCAGAAGAGATCGAGGAACCGGATGGCGATCCGATCCGGGTGCGTCTACTGGGCGAAGATTTGGTGGCTTTCCGTGACACGGAAGGGCGCGTCGGGGTGATGGACGAGATGTGTCCGCACCGCCGGGCATCCCTGGTACTGGGACGTAACGAGGAATGCGGCCTGCGCTGCTTGTATCATGGCTGGAAGATGGACGTCGAGGGGAATATCCTCGAGATGGCGTCCGAGCCGCCGGAATCGAAGATGACCGAGAAGATCAAGCACAAGGCCTATCCGGCTCATGAGGAGGCAGGGTTCGTGTGGGTCTACATGGGCCCGCCCGAGGAAAAGCCCGAGTTTACGCCCCCGGTCTTCCAGCCGACCCCGGACACCAAGATCTCCATTTCCAAGGTAATTGTCGACTGTAACTGGGCGCAGATCCTCGAAGGAGCGATCGACTCGGCACACTCCTCGAGCCTGCACTCCACCGATATGGTGCCTGCTCGCACCGGGGGAGCCGAGGCGACCGACAAGCTTTGGCTGCGTCCCTCCACCGACAAGGCACCGCGCCTGCAGGTGCAGCGAACCCCGTTCGGATTCCGTTATGCGGCTATTCGCCGTCCGATCAAGGATGCCAAGACGCACGACTATATCCGCACGACGCTATTCATTGCGCCCTACACCGTGCAGATCCCGCCCAACAATCTCTATGAGATCGCCATCCTGCACGTGCCTATCGACGACACGCATACCGCGTTTCACTTCATTGCCTGGGGCGACCAGAGCGGCACGCCGGATACCGAAGCCTGGCGTAAATTCCTAGGCACACAGATCGGCATTGACCTGGACAAGCACTTCCGCAAGTTCCGTACACGGGAAAATAACTACTGGCAGGACCGCCGGATCATGCAACTCGGCACCAGTTTTACGGGTATAAAAGGAATACCCAATCAGGACATCGCGATGTGGGAAACCATGGGGCCCATTGCCGACCGCACCCATGACCGCCTGGGGGCCAGCGACCTGGCAATCGTCGAATTCCGGCGTCAAATGGTGCAGGCGGCCAAGACCATGCAACAAGGGGGGGCAGCGATCGGTACTACGGAGCCGCGCATCCCGCATCACAAGCTGAGTTCTTTCCAGGGCGTGGTGCCGAAGGAGACAGACTGGCGGCGATTGGGTACCGCTCCCGAGGAAGAGGAGTTGTATCGCGAGGCGCCGGAAACGGAAGATTCGTAGCGAGCTGACACCCAGCCAATGGCTGAGGCCACTACGCAAGCCACATCCCGACAACAACGACGTGGAATTCCGATGAGCAAACTTGAACTTTCCGTTGCGGTTGGCAATTACGATCGTATGCGACCCCTGATCGACGGAGAAGTGCAGATTGACGGCGTGGATCCGGTATTCATGCTGCATGATCCTGAAGAGATCTTCTTTCGCGCCTTCCGGCACGCCGACTTCGACATCACCGAGTTGTCGCTGAGCAGCTTTACGGTCAAGACCGCCGCGGATGACTGCCCTTATGTAGGCGTGCCGGTGTTTCCCTCACGCGCTTTTCGCCATACCTCGATCTATATCCGTACCGATCGCGGTATCGAGGCGCCCTCCGACTTGCGTGGCAAGCGCATCGGGGTGCCGGAATACCAGCTGACGGCCAATGTCTGGGCTCGGCTGTTTCTGGAAGAGGATCATGGTCTAAAGGCCAGTGATGTGACCTGGTGCCGCGGCGGATATGAGGAGCCGGGCCGGGTGGAAAAGATAAATCTGAATCTCCCTGAAGGAATGCGGTTGGAGAATATTCCCGAGGGGGAGACGCTCTCCGGCATGCTGGCCTCCGGAGAGCTGGACGCGGTAATGGGACCCCGGGCACCCTCCTGCTTCATGCAGGGGCATCCTCATGTCGGGTATCTTTACAAGAACCCGCAGCAGGCAGCCTCGGACTGGTACCAGCGCACCGGAATCTTCCCCATCATGCACCTGCTGGGCATCCGCAAGACGCTCGTCGAGCGTCATCCCTGGCTACCGTTTTCGGTCTACAAAGCCTTCGAGCAATCCAAGGCCAAGGCGTTGGCCAAGCTCAGCGACACCTCGGCAACCAAAGTGACTCTGCCGTTTGTCGAGGACCAGCTTCAGGCAGCGAGGCGCCTGATGGGCGATGATTTCTGGTCCTATGGCTTTGCCCCCAATCGGAAAATATTGGAGAGATTCCTGAAGCAGCATCACGCGGAGGGGCTATCTCGGCGGTTGCTCGAACCTGAGGAACTTTTTCATCCAGCTACTTTGGAGAGTTTCAAGATCTAACCCCGACACATGTCATGCATTTTAGGAAAGCCTTATAAAAATAACCCTTAGCGTTAACCCTGACACCAGTACAAGAGGTGAATAAATGAAAGCTTCGCTCAAGAAGTCCCTGATGGCCGTGGCCCTTGCCGTACCCGGGCTGATGTTCAATGCTGCAGCCGCCGATGAGGAGTACAACCTGACCGTGGCGGGCGCATCGCCGGGTGGCCTGTGGTCGATGCTGGGCGCGGGATTGGATAGCGCCCTCAAGGAAGCGCACCCCGGATCGACGGTGACCTACCAGACCTCGGGTGGCGGTATCGCCAACGTGGCGGCACTACAGCGCGATGACGCCGACCTGGCGATCATCGAGGACGCCGTGCTGCAGCTGGCCATCGACGGCGAAGAGCCGTTCCGCGAGCCCGCCGGGGACGATATTCGGGTGCTCACCAACCTCTACACCTGGGCACCGATGCAGCCGATTATGCGGGAAGATTTTGCCGAAAAGCATGGGATAGAAAGCTTCTCGGACATCGCCGATGTCGAGGCGCCGATCACCGTTGCCATCAACAAGCGAGGCAACATCGCATCCAGCGTGGCGGAAGCCATGCTTGAATCCATCGGGGCTGGTGCCGATGAGATCGAAAGCTGGGGTGGCGACTTGATTTATGCTGCCTCCAGTGAACAGGCCGATTTGATCAAGAACCGGCGGGTCGACATGATCCTCAATAGCCTCTTTGTGGGCCATAGCTCGATACAGGAACTTGCCTCCAGTGTCGATGTGAAGATGCTGCCGGTTTCTGAGGAGAGCGCAAAGGAAGTTGCCGAGAAAACGGGTACACAAACCTTCACTATTCCGGATGATGCCTACGAGTGGACGCCCCACGAAACCCCAACGGTCACCATCAGTGCCGCCCTCGCGGTGCGTGCCGACATGGAAGAAGAGACTGCCTACAACCTGACCAAGGCGTTCTTCGAAAATCATGAAAAGATCGCGGGCGTGCATCCAGCAATGAAGAGCCTGGATAAAGAGGTCATGGCCAGCGTGGAGGTCATTGATTACCACGAAGGTGCCGTGCGCTATTTGGAAGAAGCGGGCCTTCGCTAACCATCAAGGCGTTAAGCCGAGGGGTGTTTCGATGAATCAATTCTTTACGATTCTGATCGGAACCGGGGCCAAGAGACACCTGACGGGAAAGTTGGGTACGGCAGTGCATGGATGCGCTGCCCTTGTGGCTCTGGCGGTCATTTACACGACTACCATCAAGTATGTTGATCTTTACGTCATGATGGTCGTCTTTCTTTCAGCGATGCTGGCCTTGCTTTTCCTGTCGGTGAGTGCCGGCCCCAAGGGGCGAGAGGATCGTCCTAGCATTCTCGACTGGATACTGGTCGTTGCAAGTATTGTGGTCGGTATCTATTTCTTCATAGAAAGCGGGCGAATTGCCGAGCGCATCACACTGCTTTACCCATTGGAAATATCCGATCTGCTCGCGGCCAGCGTGCTGCTTGCCCTGACGATCGAAGCGACTCGCCGTACCGTGGGGTTCGGGCTGACAAGCGTTGTCCTTGTCTTTGTGGTGTATAACCTTTTAGGCCATTCGCTTCCGGGGGCGCTGGGCTTCAGGGAAGTCAGCTACAACCATTTCCTGGATATCATGATGTTTACCTCCGACGGCCTGTTCGGAGTTCCCTTGCGTGTCGCGGCGACGTATGCCTTCCTGTTCGTGATGTTTGGTACCTTCCTGGCCAAGGCGGGAGGCGCGGAATTCTTTTATAACCTGGCGTCGGCACTTGCCGGCCGGAGAACCGGCGGACCCGCCAAGATCTCGGTCATCTCTTCGGGACTCTACGGTACTATGTCCGGTAGTCCCACCTCCGATGTGGTGACCACGGGTTCGGTGACGATTCCGATCATGCAGCGCCTGGGCTACAGCAAGCCATTATCGGGAAGCGTGGAAGTCGCCGCCTCGACGGGGGGGAGTCTGTTACCTCCGGTGATGGGCTCGGCGGCCTTCATCATGGCCGAATATACCGGCATTGCCTATCGCGATATCGCCATTGCCGGTATCGTCCCGGCCTTGCTCTACTTCCTCTGCGTCTATGCCCAGGTTCACTTGAGATCGCAGAAACTGGGCTTGAAAGGACTTTCTCGCGATGAAACCCCGGCCCTGCCAGATACGCTCAGGAACGGTGGGCTGTTTATCCTGCCCCTCGTGGCCTTGTCGGGCGCTCTTGTGATGGGGTATTCCCCCACCTTTGTGGCAGTCATCGCCACGGGGGTGGTGCTGCTCGTCGCGACGGTTCGCCGATCCACCCGCATGGGGCCCAAGGCGATCTGGGATGCCCTGGCAGTCACCACGTTACGCATGGTTTCCGTTGTGGCAGCCTGTGCGGCGGCAGGTCTGGTCATCGGTGGGATCTCCATGACCGGGCTTGGCGGAAAATTTGCCGACCTCGTCTATTTGATGGCAGGTGATAGCGCCTTCATCGCCTTGTTCATTTCGGCCCTGCTGGCGATCATCCTGGGCATGGGCATGCCGACGCCCTCCGCCTTCATCCTGGGGGCGGTGCTGGTCGGGCCCACGCTGTTGGAGATGGACTTCAGCCTGCTGCAGTCGAACATGTTCATTCTTTATTTTGCGGTTCTGTCGGCCATGACGCCGCCGGTCGCGGTGGCTGCCTTCGCGGCATCGGCCATCGCCGAAGCGAGGCCCTTGGAGATCGCGGTGGGAGCCGTCAAGCTGGCGATTACTGCTTTCATCGTTCCGTTTGCCTTCGTCTATGGAGAAGGGCTGTTGTTGGTTGGTAGTTGGATGGACATTACCGTCTCCTGTATTTCGGCCATCATCGGCGTGCTGCTGCTCAGTATCGCGGCGGAAGGGTTCTGGCGAGAGAAGCTGACCCGATACCCGAGGATCGGCTTCGGATTGGCTGGGCTGCTGTTCATCATGCCGAGTTGGTGGGCCGTGGGGATAGCTTCCATATGCGTCGTGTTGTCCGTTATTGCTACGCCTCATTTGCGTATCCATAAGTACAACATACCCGCATGAAATAAATCCATACCAACGAGAACTTGAATCCAGCATGGGGTAAAGGCCTTGCACGAACGGTGCTCCTTTGCCTCATGCCGGGTTCTTGGTCGTGTACTGAGGTACCAGTGACGGACCAGGATACGCTGTCAGTTCTCCTTTCCCTTTTATCCGCGTTGATGTTTGCCATCACCTTCATTCTTGTGAAGCTGGGTGGAAAAACATCTTCAACTCTTGCGGCATTGTGGGTCACCTTGACCACCAATGTGGTGTTTCTCTGGGGCTGGAGCCTATTCAGTACACAGGGAAACGTCTCTGTTTCCATGGAGTGGCGTTACTTTGCTTTGGCCGGCGTGTTCGCGCCTCTTCTCGGCAGGCTCTTTCAATTCCAGGGGATGGCCAGGCTAGGCGCCAACATCACGACCCCCCTCACGCTGACTCATCCCGTCATTACCGTTGCGCTGGCGATCATCTTCCTGGGAGAAAGCATCGATCAGGCTGCCCTGGCTGGAGTCTGTCTGGTACTGATAGGCAGTATTCTGCTTGGCGCGCAGAGCGGAAAGGGGCGTATGGACTCGCCGACGCGAAAGCCGACAGTCTACCTTCTGCTTCCGTTTGCGGCATCCCTGTCATACGGCGTGTCGGTGATCTTCAGAAAGGTAGGCATTGATTCCGGTACGGATGCGGTAACAGCGGCGGCGGTGACGACGACCACCTCCTGGTTTTTATTCGTGATGTTCCTTGCCTTTTCGAGAACATTTCCTCGGGTCAGGTTCGATACCGGCCTGATAGCATTGGTGCTGGCCGGTGTGTTTTCCAGTCTGGGGCCCGTGTTTCTGTATATGGCGCTACAGGCTGGCAAGACGGCGGTTGTTGCTCCGTTGGCATCCACCACGCCATTCTTTGTACTACTGATGACAGGGCTTTTCATGCGTGAGGGAGAGATCCTCAACCGGTGGGTCATGCTTGGTACAACCACTACCGTATTCGGGGTAGGCGCTATCGTGTTCTATGGGACGGCTTAATAAGAAAGCCGCCCTAGTAGTCAAGGGCGGCAGTTGACTCACAACGCATGACAATTCAATTCTTGTTAACAACTCTCGATATCAGCCCGTGCCTGTCTAGCCCGTTTTTTCCATAATTGCCAAGGCCGTTCTACCTGTCCTTCGGTCGTTTCTCTGGCGGTTTCCGCCTCCTCGGGGGTCAGGTAGTCCACGGGACCGAGTCGTAAGGCGTCGGCTTGCAAGCGAGCGTTCACTTCGACGTAGATGGCGCGGTACACGACTTGCTTCAATGTTGGTCCGGCGACAGTCGCCCCGTGACCACGCATCAGAACCACATTTTCTTCTCCCAGGGCATCCGCTAGTGACGCCCCCAGCGAAGGGCTTCTGATCAGCAGGTCTGTCGCGGTTCCCGCCACATCCCGGATTTCGAAAATCGGTGCGCCTTTCCCCAGGAACCCGCTCATATGGCACATGGGTTTCAACGGCATCGTCTTGACCGCACTGAACGGAACCACGGATGGGGAGTGGCTATGCACCACGGCCATGACATCCGGCCGTGCACGATAGATCTCTCCGTGGATGAATCGTTCAAGGTAGACGGAACGACCCTCGGCATCGAGAGGATTGCCATCCAGATCGAATTCGAGTATGTCCTCCTGCGTTACCAGGCCCGGCGCCATGTTGCGTGCCAGGAGGAAACGTTCGGCATTTTCCGGATGCCGGACACTGACATGGCCGAATGCATCGAGCACACCCTCATTAAAGAGAATATGATTGGCATCGACAAGGTCGCTCAGGAGTGTTTCCTTGTCGGGAGTACTGGTTATCGTATTTGTAATATTATTCATCGCTATTCCTGATGCCGGTATGATGATTGTCGCTTGGATTATTCGTTGGCTTCCGCCAGGTTACTAATGATTTTTAAAAGCGTTCTTCTGGTCACGCGCAAGTCCTCGCATTCGATTCCATGAATCGAGATCTCATTGACCTCTTCGGCCAAGGGAACCAGGCTTTCCTTGAGGTCACGCCCCTTTTGTGTCAGGTAAATATGAATATTCTTGCGATTACCATTCAGCTGACGACGCTCTATCAGACCATTGGCTTCCATGGCTTTCAGGGCCGTAAAAGTCGTAGGCTCCATGAGCCCAGCCTGTTCGCTTAACTTACGCTGGGTCAATCCCTCCGTCACCCAAAGTATGCGAAGGAATGTCCAATGACCGAAACTTACGGAATGCTCCGCCAACCGAGTCTGGAGGCTTCTGGTCAGAACGCGGCCAGCATCACGGATCAGATGCGCAAGACGATCGTCCGGCACATCCTCTTGCCAGTGGCGCAGTACCGTTCGGGTCTCACGATTGCTGGTACGTGGCATTTGTACTCCCTCCAGAGAAATCGAATCTCTTTTTCGAAGCTTCAATTATAATGTACCAGTCCCTGGCAGACCCACTTGATGGGAGAGAGAGACTTCGCGACCATGCCGGGCGGATTCCAGCATGGCCAGGCAGACTTCCATCGTCGCCATGCCCCATTCGCCTGTATGAACGGGGCGACGATCATGGCGAATAGCCGTGATCAGTTCATCGAGAACTTCGCGGCGAGGTATCTCAGGGGGCGATAAGGGCTCCAGGTAGCGGCGGGTGTGGGCATATACCTCTACCCCTTGAGGCAGGGGGCGCAGATCGGCCTCGTCACAGGAGACGATCACCAAACCGAAATGATTGTGGGCGCTGTCTTGTGGCTTGCTGTTATCCAGGGACAGTCCGGCGCCATAGGTGCGGCTATTCTTGAGCGCTGCTTCTTCTTCGGCACTGTGAATGCTGGCCAGTTTCGCCCTGGCGCTGCCGTACTGTTGCGGATCGCGCGGCTGGCCCAGTTCTCCGGACCAGCCACAGAATTCATCGCTATCGAAATGCGCGAAACCGCTGTAGGTCATGTTGGCAAAGGCGCCATCGTCAAAGTTGAGAAGTGCACCATAGGCTCCTTCCGTCGGACGTGAGGGGTCCCAATTGCCGGTGGCGGCGCGTACGCTCCTGACGCGTCCGCCGCCAAGCAGGCGCACGATGTCCACTTGATGGGCGGCTTGGCTGAAGACCACGCCGCCCCCTTGATCCGTATCTAGTTCTTCGGGACGACGCGGGCGATACAGGAAGTCGGTGTAGTTGAGGGCATGGATCATGCGTACCGCGCCGAAGTCCTGGCTGGCTATCATGTCACTGGCGCGCAAGTACGGGGCATCGAAGCTATGGCTATGGCCAACGACCAGCCACCGTCCGGCGCGATGCATGGCGTCGATCATGGCCTGACAATCCTCGAGAGAGAGCGCCATGGGCTTCTCGACCAGTACATGCTTGCCATGTGCTGCCGCCAGTTCGACATGTTCCCGGTGAAATTGATGCGGCGTCGCGATGTACACCGCTTCCACTTCAGGGTCGGCGCACAGGTCGGCGACGTCGGAATAAGTGGCAGCCGAAAAGTCGGCGGTAAACTGGCGACGTGCCTGCTCGCGTGGATCGGCGGCGGCCACCAGGCGGATGTCGGGGTGAGCGGCGAGGGTGGGCAGCAGCAACATGAAGCCGCGGCCCAGCCCCGCGATGCCGAGTTTCAGTACTGGCGTTGTCATTGGGTGCATTCCGTTGTCGGGAAGAAACTCATTGCGGTAGATCGATCACAAGCTCTTCCGAGCAGGCGCGGGACACACAGACCATGATGTTGTCCTGCTGCTCCGCTTCAGACAGTACTAGGTCGCGATGCTCCGCTTCGCCCTCGAGCAAGCGTGTCCGGCAGGAACCACAGGTACCGCTTTCGCAGGAGTATGGCACGTGATGGCCGTTCACTCGCAACGCCTCGAGGATCGATACACCCGCCGGGACGGGAATCGCTTCGCCGGTGCTGGAGAGGCGTACGGTAAATGGCTTGTCCTCTTCCGCAGTCGTCGCTTTCGTGCCGAAATCTTCGAAATGTACGCTGGAGGACGACCAGTGTCCGGTCATGTCGCGCACGGCTTCCATCAGGCCGCGCGGGCCGCAGCAGTAGACGTGCGCCCCTTTCGGTGCTTCCAGGACAGGCCACAGATCGAAGGTGTCGTCGGGGTCGCCATGATCGTGGTGAATGGTCACCTTGCCCCGGTATTCGGGGCCGCTGAGCTCGTCGAGGAAGGCCGTCTGCGAGGCTTCTCGTGTCAGATAGTAGAGCTTGAAGGGTTTGCCACCGGTGGACTGCAGATGATGGATCATGGACAGAATCGGCGTGATACCGATCCCCCCTGCAATGAAGACATAACGTGCAGGGTTGCCCTTGAGTTCGAAGTCATTGCGCGGCTCCGAGACGAGTAAACTATCGCCCACCCGGGTCTCGTCTACCAGGCTCTTCGAGCCGCCTGTGCCTTCCTCCTCGCGCTTGACTGCGATGACGTAACGATCCTCCTCAATGGGGTCGTTGCATAGCGAATAGCGCCGAACCTGACCATTGGGAACCCGGACATGAACGTGTGCGCCGGGGGTGAATTCGGGTAGGTCGTTTCCGTCGGGATGACGGAATTCGAAGCGATAGATGCCGTCGGCGATGGCGTCCAGTGCAGATACAACCAGGTCGTTCATGGGGAGCTCGTCGGAGGGGCTAGCCATAGGATACCCACCTTTCTCATCGTGTGGCTGAATATACTTCTATATCTAAGTTTTTTTTCGGCGATTATGCAAGGCTCGGAGCTGCGACTTTGGTCGCATGGGCTGAGTGTTGCTTGTTTTGGCTCGGCACGTTGTCTACATGACTGAGGAGAGTGCTAGCAAGACTTCTGAAGAGATGGAGGCGATGGGGGGCTTAGGTTTGCTAGTAATGTGCCGCCGGGCAGTGAGTAGATCAAGGGAGCTAAACCCATAAGGGCGTGGGGCTCCATGATAGCAGAGGTCACTGGGGTAGAAATCATCGGGTTTACTTGTGAGGAAAAAGTGACCTGTGTCAAAGAAAATATCACAAGTTATCTTATTATGGTTAGGTGTATAAGCATTTTGGGGCGTGCGCTCTTTGCACAGTTTTACCTGTCTGGAGGATCAGATATCATGAATATATATATTGATACTTTGGTTGCTGGAATGAACAGGATTTCGGACTTTTTCTACAAATGTTATCTTTCGAAATTGGTTCTCGATATACAAGTGGATTCTACCGAAGCCTATCGGAAGATAATTCAGGATGCCGATTTCAAACTTGAAGCATATTTCGAGCGAGAAGTGGCAAGGCAGTTAAATAATGGCGGCCGCTGGGGCCTGATACCCGCCGAAACGCTTATGCCGGTGATGATGAGTCGGTTTGGGGGGGCGAAAAGTGATTTTTTAAACACAGAGTTGTCTCAGCTTAAAGCCTTGGAGGAGGCTTGTAATAACTGCCCTGAAGTCAGTGTCTGCTGGAGGTCCATGCGCTCAGAAGTTTCTGCCGAGGAGGCTCGGAATTTTTGTCCCAGTGCGGAGACATTTGTACGGTTAGGTAAGGTTGCTCAGTGACGTTTAGCCCTGTAAATGAATCCTTGGGGAGCTCCTTGGATAAGTGATAGTCGCACTTCGGGCCGCTTCCTCTGGATCCACCATTTAGAAAAAGAAGTATTGATATGTTGTGCAGACCACCGTGCCTGTGCGCAAAGAGGAACGCGTCATAGAGTGGCGCGTTTGGATGGTGAGACTTAGTGGCGCTGCCGTTTAACAGGGCCATTGAATAGCATGATTTGGTAGGTTTCTGCACACGGTTCGCTGGCCACGGAACGTGACTTTGTTATCGATGGAATGCTCGGGGAGTCTCTGCCACTAGGATAGGCTCGTCATACAATAGGAAATACTAAGGAGTTTTGACGAAATGGTCACTTTATCATAGTATAGACAGGCTGTTAGGCAGAACATAAGGTGAGGGGTTCAGTAAACCTTTTTAGTTATTTAATATTGATGTTGTGGAGGAGTTATGGTATTTTCGCCTAGACTTATGCCCTTGGTGTGTTCAGTTCTGATGTCAATCTACATGGTGACGCTTATGACATGTTTAATAACATAGATAAATACTGGTTTGGATATGGGCTTCTTTAGCCGTTGGTGGCGAGCCTTCTATATCTCTTGGCCAATTGCATTTTTTCTAATTCTTATCGGTGCGCCTCGGATTCAGAGATTAACAGCAAAATTGATCCGAAATGCCAGCGTCTCGGGATTGGTCAGCGAGAGTTAAAGTAACTGATTAAAATTAAAGTTTACTTAACTTATTTGTTCTGGTTTTTTGAGGAACCTAATCCTAGCTGATATGGTTTGCCCGGGTTGAGGAAAGCACGGCGGTCTCAAGTTCAACTGCAACGTTATTGCAGAAGTGGACGGACCAGCGATGGATATTGGGCTTTCCTATAAGGAAATCGAAGACAGTCGAGGCTGGCAACGTCGATCCTGAGCGGTCTCATCCTGGAACCGGGCCAAGCGCCGGCTGGTAATGGGCATATCCCCAGCTGGCCGACACACACGCGACTAAAGTCGTCCACGATGTCCAGCACACAAAAGCGACGCCCCGAGGCCAGCTGATCCGAGATGAAATCCATCGACCAGTGCTGATTGGGGCGATCCAGCAGTGGCAACGGTGCCCTCGGCCTGTTGTGCCGCTTGCGCCGCCGGGTTCGTATTTGAAGGCCATGCTTAGTACTGCCGGTAGGTACTCTTGGAAGCTGTGTGCTTACGTTGGGACGTCGAGCATGTGCTTCCAAAAAACCGACTTGTATGGTGACAGCGTGAGGTAAGGAAAGAGTAGCTGAATGGTGTTGATGGGGGCATGTCTGGGGGCATGTTCAATCTTCAAATTAATAATTATTTAGTAATTTCGGTTGATTAGTATTGTGTATTCGAGTGAAGCTGGGCCCACCATGCTTTTTGTCTCCCCCTGTCCCGCAGCATTCCGTCCCTGTACTTAATGGCGGCGATGCCACACATCACACCGGCGGAGCGTCCCACTCCGGGGCGTTGGCTCACCCAAGCAGCATCACCACCACACCATAGGCCGCCACGCCGGCCGCCACCGGCCAGCCCAGGGTGCGCTTGTACCACCACACGGCCAG
>NZ_JASSVS010000022.1 GCF_030250645.1 Marinobacter azerbaijanicus | reverse complement strand
GCTGCTGCAGCAGGATCAGCAGCTGACGGCGGCCGATGCCACAGAAGCCGTGGCCGGTGGAGACGGTCTTGACGCCGTCGTGGATCACTGCGATGTCGTCCCAGTAGGCGAAGTGCTGACGTATGCGCGCAGCGCTCTCGGCATCGTTGGCGGCCAGGTTGTCCAGCGTCTCGTCGGAAAGCACCACGCCCCAGCCGAACGTGTCTTCGGGCCGGTTGCGCTCGATCACCACGACCTCATGGCCGGGGTCGCGGCGCTTCATGCTGATGGCGAAGTAGAGCCCGGCTGGGCCTCCGCCGAGGCAGGCGATTCTCATTATTCTCTCCAGCGTATATTGCCTGAAATATTTAAGCTTAAAGATTTTATGCGCTTCATAACCTTGGTACAGGCCTTGGGTCGCTCCCTCGGTTTTTAGCGAAGAATCGGCGTCTAGAGCTGCTTCACGGCGATGCGTGAAGTCCCGGCTTCTAAATTCGTCTCGGGCTTCCATTCCCCGATGCTGCGCTGCAGGGCTTCGCCCTTCTCGTCTGCGAGAGCAGCGTCGCGGAACTGGCGTAGGCGAGTGGCGGCATCGGGTTCTTCACCAAAGCGTTCGAAAGCCAGCATCACGGAATTGAAACTGGCGAGGCCGCGCTGGTGGGTGTCGCCATAACCTTTAACCAATCCCTGGGCCTTGATGACTTCCAAGGCGACATCGGGGGAGATACCGAACGCGCGATCGACAGCGGTCAGCCAGGCCTCGATGCGCTGCCATTCATCACGATAGCGCAGGGTTCGCCTGCGCCAGCGCCGCAGGCTCGCCACGCTTAATAGCAGCAAAAACCCCCTCAGTCGCTGAGGGCTGATGCGTCGTCCGCGCTGGGTCAGTTTTGCAAGGGGTCGGCGAACCCAGTCGGTACGCATTACCCAGCGACTGAGGCCCGCCGGCAGGGTGTCGCAGATCTCCTCGACGCGTGGATGCATGAATTCAGCGGTGTAAACGATCTGCTCAGGCTCGGCCTTGACCTCGTTGCGCACTCGATCCTGGCGGCTTCGACGGATCTTCAGGTCCGCCACGCGAATGGTATCTTCGTAGCTCATCCACAGTGCTAGATGGCGGGCTAGCTCACGCATGCAGCTGTGATCGGTGTCTGATTTCTGGAGGCGAGCCTGGCGTTGTTGTAGTAGCGCCAGATAGTCGCGAGCGTAAGTAAGATCCTGATAGTCGATCAGGCGCAGAACGCCTTCGTAAACTACCTGCCGCACCGGCTCGGGAAACTGGCTGTCAATCACGGTAAGCATGGCGTCGAGTTCCGATTCGCCTGCCTTGGGGAACGCCTCGGTTTCCCTTGGCGAGGTGTTGCTCGATCCGGAAGTGGGATCGACTCCTTGCGCCTGCTGGTAGCTTTCATCGAAGGCGCGGAGGCTCGCAACGACGCCAATGCCGCCGTCGCGTATCGCTTGTTCGAACGCTTCGCGTGGGAAGGGCAGCGTCTGGCTGCCGGCCAGGGCGCCGAAAAGCACGGCGCTAATCACGCTGCCCTGGCGACGCGCAGTGGCTTCCATGTCGAACTCGATGAAGCGCAGCGCATGCTGTCGAAGCTGGTCGCGGATCGGTTCAGGATCGAGAATGCCGTTGCCCATAGCGCTCTTCTCGGTGATACCGTAGACCCGGTGGCTCGAGGCGATCACCGTAGAGCGGTCCGGTGTCACCAGTCCGCGCTCCAGGGCACGACCGGCCTCCATGAATTCGGCGGCCAGTACGATATCGACATCGCCCGGAGAGGGCATCAGTGCGAGTACGGGATCCTGGCCGGCGCGCTCCGCTTCTGCTTCGGGAAAGAGTTCGAGGTAGTAAATGGTGGCCCCGGTGCGCTGGGCGACACCGGGCACCGAAGTGGCTTGGGCCAGATAGCCGTTGCTCTCAGCCAGGTGGACAATCCAATCAGAGAGCACGCCACCGCCCTGGCCGCCCATGGCCATGATGGCCAGTGTGATCGGTCGTGTGGCTGTGGTCACGTCAGGCATGGGTCTCTCCGGAAAAATGAGCGGATGGAGGTAGCTGGGCCAAGCGTTTCTCATGCCATGCCTGCAGGCGCTGGATAATGCCTTGACGCCAGCGATGCTTAAGGCGGTCCCAGCGATTGGGGTGACTGATGACATCGGCGCGGTAAAAGGAAGGGCAGAGCACAGCGGCATGGGCGGCCTCGCCACATAGGCCACAACCGACACAAGAATTTTCGACCTGGGCGATGGGATGCTCGCGGAGTGGGTCGGGATTGGGCTGTATCGACAGCGAGGAACAGCCGGATATGCGTATGCAGGCGTGATCCCCAGTACAGGTGTCGCTGTCGACGCCAAAGCGCTGGCGAACGGTGCGCTTGCCCTCCTTGAGAGCCTGGCGCACCTTGGGTTTTTCGCGCCGCTGCAGATTCAGCATGCACTCCGACTGAGCGATGATCACTTTTGGCCCCTTGGCCTTGGTGGTCAGCGCCTCCGTGAGTGTTTCCTTCATGCGCTGCACATCGTAGGTTCGATCGATGACTCGCACCCACTTTACTCCTACCCCTTTTACCGCCTGCTCGATCGGAATGTTGGTGTGTCGGATGGGGTTCTCGGCACGCGAGGAGGGGAGGTCTTGCCCACCGGTGGCAGCCGAGTAGAAGTTATCTACGATCAGCAACACGTCATCGTCGCCGTTATAGACGGCGTTGGCGACGCCGTTGGTCAGGCCGTTATGCCAGAAGCCGCCATCGCCCATCACGCTGATGGCGCGTCCACCCTTGGAGCCGTGGAAGGCCGAGGCTGCGGAGGCGCCCAGTCCATAGCCCATGGTGGTATTCCCGATATTGAAAGGCGGCAGTATCGAGAACAGGTGGCAGCCGATATCGCAGCTGACGTGACGCGGCCCCAGTTCGTGCTCGACGAGCTTCATGGCGGTGAAGATGGGCCGTTCGGGGCAGCCGGTGCAGAACCCGGGCGGGCGAGGTGGCAGAGTGGGCGTCGCTTGGTCTGGAAGGGGAGCTGCCTCGTTGTGTGATAGCAGCTCGGGTGCAGAGGCGGCAAGAAAGCCACGCAAGCCTTCGAGCATGACTTTGCCGGAATATTCGCCTGCTTTGGGTAATACATCCTTGCCATGCAGGCGGGTGTCAATGTCAGCACGACGTAATATGCTGGCCAGCGCCTGCTCCAAATAGTCGGGCTGACCCTCTTCGATCATTAGCACGGCACGCTTGTCGGCGCAGAAGGAGGCCAGATCACTATCTACCAGCGGGTAAGTAACGTTAAGCACATGCAGGGGGATGCGGCTATTACCAAAGGTGTCGGCCAAGCCCAGGCGCTCGAGCCCCCGGATGACGCTGTTGTAGAGTCCACCCTGCAAAATCAGGCCAATCTCGGCATACTCGCCGGGGAAGGTCTCGTTGAGGCCGTGCTCTTGGATGAACTTGACGGCAGCCGGCCAGCGCGTGTTGACCTTTTCGTGTTCGTGTTGAAAGCTGGCCGGAGGCAGCACGATGCGGCTGGTGTCGCGAACTGGGTTGGCCAAGGCCTCGTCAATAGTAAAGCGGGGGGATTGGTTATCCTGAGTCTGGAAGCGTCCGTGCACGTGACAGGCGCGAATTCGCAACTCCAGCATAACCGGGGTATTACTGGCTTCCGACAGCTCAAAGCCCATCTCCACCGCCTTGACGATGGAGGGCAAATTGGGCCGTGGATCAAGCAACCAGATCTGGCTCTTCATGGCAAAGGCATGGGTACGCTCCTGCATGATGCTCGAGCCATCGCCATAATCCTCCCCGACGATAATCAACGCACCGCCGGTCACACCACCCGAGGCCAGATTGGCTAGTGCATCGGAGGCGACATTGGTGCCTACAGTGGACTTCCACGCCACGGCACCCCGTAGGGGATAGTTGACCGACGCGGCCAGCATAGCCGCGGCGGCGGCTTCGCTGGCGTTGTTCTCGAAATGCACGCCGAGCTCTTCGAGAATGGGCTGGGCGTCGTGGAGTACGTCCATCAGGTGAGAGATCGGCGCGCCCTGGTAGCCGCCGACATAGGCTACCCCCGACTGCAGGAGTGCCTTAGTGACGGCAAGAATGCCCTCGCCCTGGAAGGTATCGCCTTCGCCGAGGCGCAGCTTCTTGGTTTCCTCAACAAACGTTCTTTCAGCCATTACGGTGTCCTCGTCGCTTGGAGCCCCTGGCCCTCGGCGTAGGTAATATCCAGGGCTCAGTTCATCAGGCTTGGCAGGCCGGTGGCGAGCCAAGGCAGCGCCACGACTAGCGCGAGTATCAGCATCTGCAAGAGAAGAAAGGGAACTGCGGCCTGGTAGACCTGGGTCAGGCGGATGCCTGGCGGTGCAACGCCCTGCATCACAATGAGCAACAGCCCGAAGGGCGGGGTCAGGAAGCTGATCTCCATGGCGACCAGAAACAGCACGCCTATCCAGATTGGGTCAATACCCAGGCTCGCGACGAGCGGCATGAAAAAGGGCAGGGTAATCATGATCATGCTGATCTGGTCGGCGAAACAGCCCAGTACCAGCAGCACCAGCAGCATGCCTAGGACGACCATCAGCGGGGTCAGTTCCCAGCCTGTTATCACTTTCAGCAGCCCGTTGGTGGCACCGGAGAAAGAGAGCAACTGGGAGAATGTGGTGGAGGCCACTAGAACGAACAGGATCATGACCGAGACCTTAGCTGTCTCCATAAGCGACTTGCTCAGTGCTTCCATGGACAGACAGCGATAGCACAGGGCGGCGAGAGTGGCCGCGACGGCGCCGAAGGCGGCGGATTCCGTAGGCTCGGCCCAGCCGGCCAGCAGGCTACCCACCACGGCCACAAAGATACCGCTCAAAGGAAGCACATAGACGCAGAAGGGCCGCCAGCGCTGCCAAGTAGAGAGGCTCACATCGCCGTCATCCGCCGGCGCAAGGTCGGGATTACGTGAGCAGCGAATCATCACGTACATAAGTACGGCAACACCCATGAGGATGCCCGGTATGATGCCGCCGATCAGCAGCTCACCGATAGAGATACCGGCCAGGCTGCCTAGAGTAACTGCCAGCGCCGAAGGTGGGATCAGCATGGCTATGCCACCCACCGCCATGATTGGTCCCATGGCGATGGAGGGGTGGTAGCCCCGCTTGAGCATATCCGGAAGCAGCGAGCTTCCCATCATGGCGGTATTGGCGATGCTTGACCCGGATAAAGTGGCGAATGCGGTACCGCCCAGTACCGAAACGATGCTCAGTCGGCCGGGAATGCGCTTTATCAACCGCTCAATGGCGGTGATAGCCTTGTAAGCGAGGCCTGTATGGAACAGTACCTCGCCCATAAGCACGAAAAGGGGGATCGGAATCAACGAAAAACTGGTGATGGCCTCAGCGCTATTGCGTGCCATCTGCATGATGCCCACCTCGCCGCCCATGAAGACATAGGCGCCGATGAGATTGATCGCGATAAAGGCGAACACCACCGGCAAGCCTAGGGCCATGAGAAAGATAAGGCCACCCACCAGCAGCAGTAGTGCTGATTGCCACTCCATATCAACTCTCCCGTGGCAGAGTGAGGCGCCAAAGGCGGCGCAAGAACTCGAGGGTCAACAAGGCGAAGCAGGAGATAGGCAGGATGAACGTCCACCACTCCGGAAAGACGAAAGATTTGTAGACCATCGAGCCCCGGCTCAGATAATCGCTCCCGGCGGCCAGAAGATAATAGCCAAAGCATAGGCAGACCACGGCACCGAGCAGGTTTATGCCCATTTCAAGGTATCTTCGGTATGCCATTGGCAGCGCTTGCAGCAGGAGGTCAACCCTTACGTGGGCACCGTGATAGAGCACCCAAGGGGCTGCCAGGAAGGTGGCAGCAGCAATGGCGTATTCGCTGCCTTCCACCGTGCCGTAGATCGAGCCGAACCCCAAGTTGCGGCTCAAGACATTGAGCACGATGACAATCGCCACGATACCGATGATGCTACCTGCGGCCAGGCCGCAGGCTTGCATGACATAGTGGTACGCCTTCTGCAAAGGGGAACGTGCCGATGTCTTGTTGACAAGAGCTGTGTCATTCACTGTCCAGAATCTCTCTCAGACGCTCGGCATTAGCGGCATGCTCCTGAGCCAGTCGCTCCCACTGGACTTCGTAGGCCATTTCAAGATAACGCTCGCGCTCCTCGCCTTCGAACTCGATGGTCTCGATGCCGGCTTCTGCCTGGCGACGTTCCTCCTCGGCATTGATCTCTTCGTTGAGAGCATTTTGCTCTTCCAGCCAGATCGCCTTCTCGGTGAGATAGTCACGCTGTTCTTCGGTCAGGTTGTTCCAAGTGTCTTGGTTTACCAGTACGCCAACTTCCACGTGGTAAAAACCGGGATCGACACGGTAGCGGGTGTGCTCCTGCCAGCCGAGGTCGAAGATACCTTGAATCGGCCAGCCATAGCCGTCCACAGTGCCCCGTTCCAGCGCGGTATAGACCTCTCCGGGCGGGGTCTGGGCGGCTTCACCGCCCATTTTTTCCACGAAAGCGCGATACACTGGCGTAATGCGCATGCGCAAGCCGTTGAGTTCGGGGCTGCTAATCGGCTCGTTGAGGTACAGGTGGTAGCGATTGCCGTAGTTGGTATAGGCCAGATAATGCACGTTCATCTGCTCGCGCCACATCTCCTGCAACTGCTCGAAGCGGCCCGTTTCGCGTAGCTCTTCGGGTGAATAGCGCGTCAAGTTGAGTGCATGGGCGGCCGGTAGTGAACTGGTATAAAACGCCGAGGTGACGAATGCCATGTCGACCACACCGTTGCTTACCGCATTGCCTACTTGGAAAGGGGACATGGTTTCGGGGCCACCGATGAAATCGACATTGACCGGTGCGTCTGCATCGCCCTCGATCTCTTCGAGGAACATTTCGAAAGTATGCGGAATGGCCGTGCCGGAAGTGAAAGCACTGACGGTCCGCAGTGTAGCTACATCGGCCGCGGCCTGACTAACCAGGCCTAAGGAGACAAGACCAGCGCCGAGAGCAACTGTCCAGTGGGAGTTGAGGCTCATGATGCTTCTCCGTTGTTTTTGTCGGGGAGTCAGAAATAAAACGTCAGGGTTGTTCGGGAGTTCCTATCGCAACAGGGCGTACTGGGGCTTGGGCCGCTCCTTCGGTCAGGGTGGGAAGAATCATGGTGCAGGAGGTCCACACCTGATCACTCGCCAGTTCGGAGAGTCTCGTGTTCTGTATCTGATAAATGCCTGATTGGGTCAGGTTGTGATGATGAATGGCAAAGGGCAATCCATCCGGAACGCCCTCGGGAATTGCCTCTCCAGTCAGCATGCCCTCGGGAGCAGGGTCAGTGAAAGGGTTGTCCAATGCGACCAACACAATAGCCTGTTCCTTCAGCCACTCTACTGTGTCATAAGCCAGGCCCGGCCCTTGGGAGTAGTAGCGATCATCCCCGTTTTCCCATAAAGAGCCCCAACCTGTATGGACATAGAGCACGTCGCCTGGTTGAAGGCCACGCTGTTCAAGTCCTTGGGCCTTGATCATTCCCTCAAGGTCCGCGCGGGTAATCAAGATGCCTGCAGACAATGGTTCACCCTCGTTGAGGTATGCCGCTGCATCGAGCAGTACAGCCGAAGTGACAATAGGCGGGATATTTTCGATGCCAAGCCGCTCAAGAGGGGCATCGGCTGAGGGTTTGACTTCGTTATGAGCAAAGCCACCATAGTAGCGCAACGACTCGGCAGGAAAATCGCGCTCTCCGTTCCAAGTCTCTGGTAGATGAGCGAAATGGCCGAGCCCATCAATCTGGGTTCCTTGCCCGCCGACATTTCCGTTGATCGATTCGGTATTGAAGCCGTGCCGTGTTCCGGGAATGCCGCTTGGAGGGTCGAAACGATGGCTCTCGGGCTCGGCGAAGGGCGACTGAGGCATGGATGAAGAGCGAGGGTAGGAAAGTTCGTAAGCACGTGCAGTAGGCTGGTTCAAATGGAACGCGCACCTCTGCCAAGTGCCTGGTCCCTGAGTATTAGCCATACCGGCTTCGTCAGCGTCACCCCAAGGGGGCAACGGGACTTGCTGGCGACTGGTGACCAGGTGCGCCTGCTGGGTAGTAGACGTAGCCGCGCTTGCTGTAGCAGCAATCAGTGCCACCGCGCATGACATGGCGGGTAGGCTTATCAAGCGGGGTATCATTGTCATTATCCCTTGCTTGTTGATTTCGTTGCCTTTTTACAGCCGAGCGTCGATACGTCGGCTTCGGCTCTACCCCCAGCCTAGAAAGAAACCCGAAATAGTTCAAGGTTAAAGTTTCAAGCTTGAAGATTTTCTGTGTTAACGAAATCTTACACTCTCAGAGGGTAGCGAAGGTGAAGGGCGGGTAAGGTCGAGCAGGAATAACCACCAGCTACCCGACTGACCCGCTGAGAGCAGGGATCTTACACGTGGAGGTAGGCATCGATAGGTAGCGAACTTCGAAGGCCTGGCGTGCTCGATGAGTCAACCCCAAGCGGTCGCCCACCCAGCCTCAGCCGAAATCCAGGCGGACGTAGGCGGTTTCGTACAGTTGCTCAATAAGAGGCCTGAATCTGAGCTGGGGGATACCTACCCTGTCTTTGACTTCGATATTGGCGAATTTGCTCGCTTTGTATGAGCTCAAGGTTAAGTGCAGGGTGTCACTTCGGTTCAATGGGTTACACGCATCGTCATGAGCCTAGGAATGTGCAATATGCTTGGTTTTATTGTATAACAGTATGACCATTTCCCAGACGATGCGTGTTTCCGATCGATGAGGATATATGAGTACCCATAAGCTTCGTACGGTTTCCGTCGTGGAAGCCGTCGCTGAACAACTCAGCGAAGATATCTTCAATGGTATATATCGCCCAGGGGACGTGCTGACCGAAACGCAGCTCTCTGAACGGTTCGACGTACCGCGGCAGACCATCCGATCGGCTATCGTCATGCTGCTGCATGACGGGATCCTGCGCCGGGAACGCAATAAAAGCGTATACGTGCCGCTATTCTCAGAAGACGACATTCGCGATCTCTTCGCGGTGCGCCGCTTGGTTGAGATGGAAACGGCTCGGATCCTCTGTTCTCGTGGCATCCTCCCGGAAGGGGCCGAAAATGCCGTTCGCTCTATGGAACGCTTAAGTGATGAAAACAGCTGCGACGAGCTGTTAAAGTATGATTATCAGTTTCACCAAGCACTTATCGAAGCCACCGGCAGCACACGCCTGCAAAAGTTCTATCGCAGCATTTCTTCGGAAATGCGACTGGCGCTGACCTACTTCCGATCCGGTGACTTTTCCCCCAGCCAGATGGCTCGTGAGCACCGAGAATTTCTGGATGCGATTCGATCTGGGGATTCCTCGGCAGCGGTCAAGGCTTGCCAAATCCATATTGAAGAATCCGAAACATTCGTCAACCAGACGATACATGCCCAGCGTGAGCGCATGAACCCAGGCCGAATGGCAGCGTCTATGCCGGACGAAGCGGATTTATGAAAGTCGCCGTCATCGGCTTAGGGGCCGTAGGCGCTCAGGTCCTCTGGCAGCTGAGTCGACACAAGCATCTTGAGGTACAAGGGTTTGACACGGCATATCCGGGACACTCGATGGCGGGCGCTGGGGGAGGTAGCCGTCTCTTCTGGAACCTGGAGTTCGCTGAGCTGGCTTACACGCCTCTGATTCGGCGAGCTGAAACGGCGTGGCGTGAGCTGGAATCAGTCAGTAGTAGGGTGCTACGCGACCGCACCGGCGTATTGGTTTATGGCGAGGAGGGCGACGCACAGCTCGAATGCGCTATGCAATCGGCCGGCCTAGTTGGCTCTCCCATCGAGATGCTAGGCGTCGCGGAACTGAGGAAGCGATTTCCACAATTTCTTTTCCCAGAACGGTCGTTGGGCCTTTGGGACCAGGAAGGCGCCGTGATCCGGCCAGAACGAACGGTTGCCGTGGCAGGCGAACTCGCAAGACACAACGGTGCGACCATTCATGAATTCACCCCAGTGCACTCAATTGAACCATCCGGTACCCGCGTCAAGTTGACTTCACCTCAGGGGGTACAGACGTTTGATCAAGTGGTTGTGGCATGTGGGGGGTGGACGACAAAACTCCTTCCTCATATTCGGGATGAGGTAGTGGTCAGACGACTGACGTCGATGTGGTTTAACGGTAACGAAGACGGCTATCTCACGCATTTTCCGCCTTTTCTGCGAACGGCCCCTAGCTACTGTTATGGCATCCCGAGTCACGATTCTCGTACAGTCAAACTAGGGCTCGGTTTTAACGATCACTATGTAACGGGGGATGCTGACAGGTTGCCTCGGCACCTTACAGGAAACCCCCTCGAGCGGCAGCTGGATAAATTCGAGTGGATACGGCAAGAGATGCTGCCCGGCCTGGCCCGTCGGCCTTATCGGGTCGAAACATATGTCGAAAGCTATACGCGAACCATGATCGAATATATTCGTCGGCACCCGGAGAGTGACAATATCCTTATCATGACAGGGTTTTCCGGGCACGGATTCCGAGTCGCTCCGGTATTGGGCGAAATCGGATGTCAAATCGTGCTGGAAGGAGAAAGCGACATCGACATTGGTTTCATGGGTCGAGTCGAGCCCGTCTTCTCGATCCTTGACCGTGAGCAGGGCACCACGACCCACAATGCTGTAATGAAAAGTCGCGGGTCGAAGAACTGAATGAGATTAGGCACAGGCCGGGGCGCTGCACCCCGCCCTGTGCCCCATGTATGTCAGCCTGTGCCTACTCGTACAAGTGGCTGGTACCGGCCGAGTAGCTATCGAAGCGAACGAAGTTGTCACCCGAGCCAGTTGGGTAGCAGCATCGTGATCTGTGGTACGTAGGCAATGATGAACAGGATAGTGATCAGCACGGCAACGAAGGGAAGGGCTGAGATGCTCACTCTTTCGATCGACAGGCCGCTGATCGCACTCGCCACATTGAGATTGTCGCCTACAGGAGGCGTGGCGAAGCCAATCATCGAGGCAAGAATCATGACAATACCGAAATGCACCGGATCCATTCCCATGGCGGTGACCACTGGTACGAGTATCGGCGCTAACAGAATGATCCCCGCAATCGTTTCCATGAACATGCCGAAGAACAGCAATAGGAGCACGATCACAGCAAGGATGACCCAGAACGGTACGGGCAGGCCGCTGAGAAAAGAAGCAATCAGAGTTGGGATGCGCTCAAGCGTCAGTATTCGGGCATAGGTGGATGCCGTGGCGATGATGATAAGTATCATGCCGGAGATGAGATAGGTCGTCTTCAGCATCATGGGAATCTGTGTGAGTTTGGTCTCACGATACATGATCGCCAAGAGCAGACTGTACGCCACGGCGATACCGGACGCCTCGGTGGGGGTAAAAACCCCGCCATAGATCCCGCCAAGTACCACGATAGGCATCAGAAGTGTCCATTTGGCGCGCCACACCGCCCCCCATCGCTCGTTCCAGCTAGCTTTGGGAGTATCGGTACCGTAGCCATGCTTCTTGGAAAGATAGCGGCTGACGAGGTATAGCATGAAAACGATGACTAGGCCGGGTACGAGGCCAGCCAGGAAAAGATCGCCGATCGATGTATTGGTAGTGATTCCGTAGATGATGAGCGGGATACTCGGGGGGATCACGATCCCGACGCCACCGGCCGTTGCCAATACACCAGCACTGAAACCACGTCCATAACCCTCACGGATCATGGCGGGAATCATAATACCGCCAATCGCCGCGACGGTGGCAGGGCCGGAGCCGCTCAGCATGGCGAATATCGCTGTACCCAACAATGTCACGGCAGGAAGCCCTCCCGTGATATGCCCAACGAATGCTTTCGCTACATCGATCAATCGCTTGGAAAGCCCGCCATACTCCATGATGACCCCTGACAGCACGAACAAGGGCACTGCAAGCAGTGAATACGAGTCCACTGCGCCGAACATCGTTTGGGTGAGATAGCTGATGGGGACCACGCCGGTCATGATCACGGACAGGGCGGAGGATATACCAAGCGCGAATGCGACCGGCATGCCAAATAGCAGAAGAATCACGAAGCTCAGGAAGAGAACCGTAATGCCCATGGTTAGTCCACCTCACTCTGCGACGAAGGGATGGGAGCGAGGGGATTCTTGATGATATCGATGATGGCTCTGATCGTGTGCTGTAGCACGCGAAACGACATCAGGGAGAGTCCGAGGGGTAGCCCGATATACACAAGATACATGGGGATCTGCGAGCCGGGTGCAAGCTGACCGGTAATGATCTGGCGGCGCACCATCTCAAAAGAAAGGTTCAACATGAACAGAAGGAAACCAAGCCACAGCAGAAATATTACAAGGCTTATGAGGCGCTGCGCTAGAGGTACACGCTTTCCTAGCATATCGACCAGCACATTGAATTTGACATGCCGCTGGTATTTTACCGCATAGCTACCACTGATATAGACGAACCAGACGAGAGCATACCGGGCCATTTCCTCCGTCCAGGCGAGAGGGCTATTGAAGATGTAACGCATCACCACCTGAAATACGACGAGGCTCGCGAATATGGTCAAGGCTACCGTAGCGAGATAGGTTTCCACGTGCTCATCCAAATGCTCGTACACGCCCTTGAGCATGGGTGTATCTCCCCTATGGCACTCTTATAGAAGACCTCTCTGCCTGAGATTCCTCAGGCAGAGACATGCCCAGCTAGGTTACTGAATGGCTTCCAGGAAGGTGGTGTTGCCTGCGGCTTCGAGCACAGCCTTGAGCCGCTCGGTATCGACAGTGGAGGCGTGTTCCTCGTAGAAGGCGATGGCCGAATCGATCCATTGCTGGCGTTCTTCGTCACTTAGTTCGGTCACTGTGCCGCCTTCTTCCTCGATTTTTGCGCGGATCTCGTCGCTGACTTCCTGCTTGAGGGACCGGATCTTGGCAATCGCTTCGTCTGCTGCATCCCGGATGATCTGTTGATCTTCGTCAGACAGCCTTTCGAAGAAATCCTTGCTGATAAGAATGACTTCGGGATCATAGATGTGCCGGGTCTCGGTCAGGTGATTCGCCGGCTCCGTGAGTTTTGCCGAATAGAGTAATTCATAAGGGTTTTCGACACCTTCCACCACGCCCTGCTGGAGGGAGGTGAAGACTTCAGGAAAGGGTAGGGGAGTGGGCGCAGCTCCTATGCTTTCCCAGTAGGCAATATGCTTGGGTACCTGCATTGTGCGCAGCTTGACGCCTTCCATTTCGTCGGGTGTGGTGACGGTTTGATCCACCATGGCGAGGTTGCGGAACCCATTCTCGCCCCACCCAAGCCCGATCAGGCCGCTATCCTCGAGACCAGCAAGCATCTCGTCTCCGAGTTCGCTATCGAGTACCTTGTGCGCTGTCTCGGCATCTTCAAAAATAAAAGGAAAATCAAAAACTTCGAGTGACTTGTCGAAATTGGCTAGAACACCTACCGAAGGTGCCGTCATCTCGATATCGCCAAACTGTGTCGCCTCGACCATTTCCCGCTCGCCACCGAGCTGGCTGTCGGGGTACACCTCGACCTTGATGCGTCCATCCGTACGCTCCGAGACGAGTTCAGCGAATAAATCGTACCCCTGGTTCTGTGTATCGCCGGACGAGATGACGTTCCCAAACTTGATGGTGTGGCTATCACCTTGGGCGTAAGCGTTACCATTTTCACCGCCGGCCCAAGCGGTCAGGCCAAGTGCAGCGACGGTGCCGGCAGCGAAGAGACTCGTCTTTCGAATCATTGCAGTACTCCTGTTTATTGGCTGTTTGTCCTGGAGCATTGGGTGCTGGTGGCGCTTGACAGAACTCTGGCTGACTGAGCCTGTAGCCCAACACTGTCTTACAATATCACAACTTCACTGTAGAGCAATGTACGCTGGAATGCGATAAGGAAGCGCTAGGTAGCCAATGTGATGATGTGATGCGCCTTTTGTTCGGGTGCCTTTTCCTCTACGGCTGGGGGTAGTTCTACGGGAGGCGAAGCGAATAAAGGGAAACCAACATTCTTGGTTTATCAGGTTAATTCATCAGGTGAAGGCCGAGGCTAGGGTTCTTCATGAGAAGGCGGAGCCTAGGGCGGACAAGCAGGCGAGGCATGGTAGGGCAATGTCCTTACCATGCGCCGCCTGACAGTGGCAGGCTTACCCAGGTTGCTGCAAAGGGAGGGTAGCTTTCAGGTAGACTCGCGCCTGGCGATGTTGTAATAGCGTACCTCCTGGTACTCCTCCAGGCCCTCATGGCTTCCCTCGCGACCGAGCCCCGACTGTTTCATGCCTCCGAATGGTGCGGCAGCGTTCGAGGGTACGCCGTTGTTGATACCGACCAGACCGGTCTCCAGCGCATCAGCCACGTTGAGTGCGCGATCGAGGTTTTCGGTGAAGACATAGCTGGCTAGGCCGAACGGTGTATCGTTGGCTCGCTGTAGCACTTCCTCCTGGGTAGAGAAGCGAGAAATGGCGGCGATCGGTCCAAAGATTTCGGTATTGGCGATTTCCGCCTCAGTTGGAACCCGATCGAGGACCGTCCCTTCGAAGAAGTACCCAGCACCCTCGGGAGTACGGCCGCCGGTTCTCAGCTCGGCACCGTGAGCCACAGCGTCATCGACCAGATGCTGGAACTTGTTGACTGCGGCTCGGTTGATGGCCGGCCCCAGACCCACTCCTTCGGCAATCGAGTTGCCAAGCACGACTTGAGACATCTTTTCACTCAGCGCCTCGACAAAGGCATCGGCTATCCCCTCCTGGACATAGATTCGGTTCGCCGCGACGCAGGATTGTCCGCCATTGCGAAGTTTTGCCAGCATGGTGCCTTCAACTGCGCGCTCAAGGTCGGCGTCGTCGAAAACGAGCAGCGGTGCGTTGCCGCCAAGCTCCATCGAGCTTTTTACGATGTTCTTCGCGGCGAGGCCCATCAGAGTACTGCCGACGGAAGTCGAGCCGGTGAAGGAGATTTTTCGTACACGGGGGTCCGCGAGTACTGCCTCGCTGAAGGCAGACGACTGTGTTGTCGTGACCACACGCATCAGTTCCTTAGGTACCCCGGCTTCGACCAGCAGCTCTACCGTCAGCAGCGTGGTTAGCGGGGTGAGCCCCGCCGGCTTAATCACCGATGCGCAGCCCGCCGCGATGGCAGGAGCAATCTTGCGGGTGATCATGGCCATCGGGAAATTCCAGGGAGCGATGAGCAGCGACAGACCTATCGGTACTCGCTTCGTCAAAATCGTCGAACCACCAACCGGATTCTCACGGTAACCGCCGGCCGGGCGAAGCAATTCTTCCGCATACCACCTGACATAGTCGGCGGCATACTGTACTTCCCCCTGAGCCTCAGCGAATGTCTTTCCCATCTCGCGAGAGATGACAAAGGCGAGACGCTCCTTGTTCGCGATGAGCAGGGTGTAGGCGTTATGCAACGTATCGGAGCGGTGACGCGGCGTGGTTTTTGCCCAGGCACGCCCGGCTTCATCGGCAATCGCGACTTCGGCAATTGCTTCTTCCGGTGACAGGCTCTTTAGGGTGGCAATACGTTCCTCGGTGGAGGGGTCGAGTACTGCGAATTCCTTTTCGCCCGGCTCATGATTCGTGTAACCCGGAAGGCTTCGGAGCGCCTCTTCTGAGGCCGCGAGACGCTCAGCGGAGGGTTTGGGAAATGTCATAGTAGTGTTCTCCTGGCAACCAATTATGCCGTCACTTGGGGCGTGCCCGCTTTGAGTGAGTCGAGTACGGTGCCAACCGCACGCACTAGGCCGCGCAGTTCCTGATCGGTCAGGATGAAGGGAGGGCTGATCTGCACGGTATTGCCGCGTAGTGGCCGGGTAATGAAGCCATGCTCGATTATTTTGTCCGTTACGAACTCGGCGTTGACCTTGTCTGAAAGCTCGATACCTCCCAAGAAGCCCCCCACGCGAGTTGTCTTCACAAGTTCGTGGGACTCGAGTGCTTTCAGCTCAGCAGTGAGCACTTCCTCAAGTGCTGCCGAACGGGCAATCAGGTTTTCACGCTCGAGTATTTCCATGTTCTTCAGCGCAAGGGCTGCTGTGACCGGGTGTCCTGAGTAGGTCGTACCGTGGCGGTAGGTGGGCGAGTCCGCCCCGTTCTCGAAGAAAGGGCGCCATACGCGAGGGGCGACGAGGATGCCGCCAAGTGCGGCATAGCCTGAAGTTACCCCCTTCGCGAAAGTGACGATATCTGGCCGCAGCTGGTAGCGGGTCGAAGCGAACATCTCACCGGTGCGACCGAAACCGGTGATCACCTCATCGGCGATAAACAGAATGTCGTTCTCGTGACAGAGTCGCTGTATCTCCTTGAAGTAGCCTGGCTGGGGAGGGTGGACGCCGCCTGTGCCCATCACGGGTTCGGCGATATAGGCCGCGATATTTTCCGCCCCGATGCGCTCGATCGCGTCAGCAAAGGCGCCTGCGTCGTGTTTTTCGATGCGCTCCGTGCCGTCAACGAGAGAGTCGGTTCCGTAGCCCTCACGGTTGAAGTCGAGTCCGGCGACGCTGGTGCCATACGCATGTAGGCCGTGGTAGGAGTGCTCACGGCTGATGATGACCTTCTTGTTCGCACGGCCGATATGGTTCCAGTAGCGGCGAGCGAGCTTCAGGGCGACATCAATAGAATCCGAGCCACCGCTGTTAAGGATGACCTTGGCGTCGTCAAACGGAGCGATGCTTCGCAGCTTCTCGGAGAGTTCGATGGCACGATCGTTCGTATAGCGGCCAAAGACATGATAGGCCTCGAGTTTCTTCATCTGCTCATAAGCGATCTGGGCCATCTCCTCGCGTCCATGCCCGATGTTCGCGTACCACAGAGAGGCGGTCCCATCGAGTAGCCGGGCGCCGGTATCGGTGGTGAGGTAGGCGCCATCCGCGGACACGATCTTGATCTGTTGACCAATCACTGAGGGCATGTGCGCTTGAGCGCTCCATAAGGCCGGACTCGTCATGTTGGGTACCTTCAGGTTTGAAAGCTTTTTGGATTGTCATACAAAAATGCAGACTGGTTCATTGTAGTTCTGTATGACAGTATGTCTATAACTATGCGGATTTTACTTTCGCTAACTGCAACAGCTGTTTGGTGAGGGCTCGCTAAGAAAATGACGGTTGGATGTACACCGCAGCTAACCGGACAACCTCTGTCTCTTGCTGAATGCACATACATGGCTTTCAGTGCCGACTGCCTTGCCCGCCTAGCTGTTGCTCGGCTGGCAAGGCAGTCGGCACTGGTATGTGCACGAAGGGTTACGCTACGCGGTTATTGTTGGATGGGGACTCAGGTGGGCCTGGCAGTGCTCACTCAGCTGTTATTCCTCACATTGGATAGCGGACCTAAGCCGGGGGAAGGTCAGCATGACTAAAGAAACCTCCCCCAGCCGTGGTCGGCCTTTAGAGAGGCAGAAGGGCACAGGTGATCATTACGTTGAGCCGCTTGAACCCATGGGTGCAGTGGGCTGGGCAGCATCAGAGCATGAGCCTGATGGTCATGCGCAGGGGGATGACATCCCCATTCACAGCACCCCTGCGGGTACCCGCTACGTCAGGATCCGAGACCTGCCCGATGCGATCCAAGACGACTTCATGGGCTATCTGCGCGGCGCAGCCACTCCAGTGGTTGATGATGAGCAGGGTCCGGTTGCGTTCGAGTCAGACTGGCTTGATTGGCGCGACAGGCGTCGGCCAGACCGGATGGCATAGGCTTACGTTGGAATACTAAGTATGTGTGGCCGCTTCGCTTCCTATGACGCCTACCCCAAGCTAGCCCGGCGGCTAGGTGTCGTCGTGGCTGAGGAAGGACCACCGGCTCGCTACAACATTCCGCCGGGCACCTGGATCACCGGGTTCCGGCAGGTCGCCCATGATGCCCAACCTGAGCAGCTCGAACTGTGGTGGGGCTATCGGCCGAAGTGGGCGAAGGGCAAGGCTGCACAGCCGATCAATGCCCGCGTCGAGACGGTGGCCACCAGCGGCTACTTCAAATACGCCTTCGCACGTGCACGTTGTATCGTGCCTGCCGATGGCTGGTTCGAGTGGTTGGTTACCGATACCGGCAAGCAACCACATTACCTTACCCGCACCGACCGTGAGCCGATCGCCAAGGCCGGTATCTACGCTGAGCGGGAGGATGGCTCGCTGGGCTGCGCGATTCTGACCGAGCCGGCGCGTGGCACTGCCGCTGAGGTACATGACCGCATGCCGCTGATTCTTGACGACGCCAGCCTTGAGCCTTGGCTTGATCCGGACCTGACGGATCGAGAGACGATCCGCCACGTGGTGCGCCACCTTGATGGGTCCCTGTTCGAACACTGGCCAGTAAGCCGAGCCGTGAACCGGCCAGGCAACGATGAGGATGCAGGGCTGATCAATCCCGCTTGAGTTCAGCTGCGTGGATATCGAACTCGGTGAAGAGAAATTGGTTCATCGACGTGCTCCAGCCACACAGCAAAAATTCAGATGCTGATTCCCGCAGTATTTCCGAGCCCTTTCCTTGAAGAGCTCAAAAGCAGTTAGCACGTCATCTTCAGTCTTGTGTTGAAAGACCATGATCTTATAGCTGGCGTCGGATTGAAGAAGCTTGGCAAAATCGCGCATCATGCCGCGCTGGGTTCGGTCTGACATTTCGATTTCCATGGCGAGCACGATTTCCTCGAGGTGGCCCTCGTCATCGAACTTTCGCCATACGAAGTCATACAGCCACTCCCCAGCCCCTGTCTTATAGGAAGGGAGGGAGCGATAGCCCAGCGCTTCCCCCTCGTCGCGAAACCTGGCTGTGATGTCTGCATTTTTTTGCGGACTGAGCCATTTTTCCTTTTTCCAGAGGCTCTCATCGCCTGCCTCAAGAGCCTTTGCCCGCTTTATCGCCAGTGCGTTCTCTTGCACTTCCATTAGCCACGCTTTGAACTGTTCCCTCATTCTTCCTTGTTTACCCTGCGTATAGTGTCGGTAGCTCGTCCCAACGCGTTGTCCACCGTGCTGAGCGATGTGCGCAGCGAAGGTGCCAGGCTGCACCTGGGCTAGGCATACCTAGCTTTACGGTATCACGGCCCATGCGTTGATTGAGCGCGTCCATGGCTGACATCAGCTTCGCACTTCGCTGCTGTTCGGCGTCGCTTTGGGGCGTATCTAGCAGCGAGAGCTGTTGGCGGTCGGCGTCGATCAGGTCGAGTAGCATCACGCCACCTTTCTGGTACAGGTAGCCTTTGCGGTAGATCCGCTCCAGCGCATATCCGGCAGTGTGCAGAATCTCGCGGCTGTCAGCCGTGGGGCGGGGTAGTTCGAGCAGCAGGCTCGGCGAGTACTGGTGCAGGTCCTGCCTGAAAGGGTTCGTTTTCAAAAACACCAGCACGGCCTTGGCCAAGCCGTTCTGTCGGCGCAGCTTCTCAGCGCCGCGCTGCCCGTGCTGACGGATAGCTTCGCGGATCTCATTGATGTTTTCTGTGAGCTTGACGAAGCTGCGCCTGGTCATGATGCGCTATC
>NZ_JASSVS010000021.1 GCF_030250645.1 Marinobacter azerbaijanicus | reverse complement strand
CTTCGGGCTGCTCTATTTCGGCCGCTTGGTGCCGGATCGCGGGCGCGGAAGGTGGTAACGGCAGCATGAGCGTAACGTGACAGCTGTCACGCTGGTGTATCGCCATGTACACCCAAGAGCCTCACCACCCCCACGCAACCTAACAAAAACAACAAATTGCGCTCCAGACCGCCATGGCATGCTCCTTGCCGTCAACACATCGGTGGCAACGCCACCGTCAATAACGGCAATAACAAGGAGACATGCCATGAACAAGACAAAATGGGTGGGGGCCACCCTAGCCGCGCTACTGACCAGCCAGGCCGTCCAAGCTGAACTCCCTGGAATGCGCGGCACCCAGCACTTCGGCTTCACGGTGCCTGACCGGCAAGCGGCAGTGGATTTCTTCGTCGAGGTCATGGGCTGTGAAGCCTTCTTCACCATCGGCCCCTTCGGTCCCTTCGACGACGACTGGATGACCCAGAATCTCGACGTGCATGCCGAAGCCACTATTCCCGCCGCCCACCTCGTTCGCTGCGGCAACGGCACCAACCTGGAGATCTTCGAGTACACCGCCCCGGACCAGCGCACGGAGCAACCGCGCAACAGCGATATCGGCGGCCACCACATTGCCTTCTACGTGGATGACATGGACGCAGCCGTAGCCTATCTCCAGGCGCAAGGACTGCAGGTACTAGGTGAACCCAAGACCTTTACCGAAGGCCCCATGGAGAGGCTGACCTGGGTCTACTTCATGGCGCCCTGGGGCATGCAGCTCGAGCTGGTGAGCTCACCCTATGGCATGGGCTATGAGGCCGAGACCGGTAGCCGGCTGTGGGATCCACGCCACTGAAGGCATGACAGCGGCGCCCTTTTGGCGCCGCTGTCGTCAGCCACAGAGTGCCTCATGAAGAGTGATACTGTTCAGAGACACGGAGGTCCAGATGGCTGGAGCGTGCCCATCAGCTGGGCCATAGTGTCGATTACAGAATCGATGAACGGTGTCGCTGCGCGACAGGAAACCGGAAACGCCATGCTGCCTATCCAAGGTCTCGATCATTTGGTGCTGCGCATACGCGACACCAACGCCATGCTCGCCTTCTATTGCGATGTATTAGGCTGCACAGTGGAGAAGCGTCAGGAAGAGATCGGCCTGATCCAACTGCGCGCCGGACGCAGCCTGATCGACCTGGTACCCGTGGAAGGCCCGCTGGGACAGCGTGGCGGCGCGGCCCCGGGCCGCGAGGGACGCAACCTCGACCACTTCTGCCTGCGCCTGGAACCCTTCGACGAGGCGGCGATACGCCGACACCTCGCCGCGCACGACATCGAGGCCGGCGAGCTCGTGCAGCGCTACGGCGCCGAGGGTTCGGGTCCCTCGCTCTACCTCGAAGACCCCGAAGGCAACACCGTCGAGCTCAAGGGGCCGCCCGACGCTTGATACCCAATGCATCGAGAAACCGACAACCAGTGGCGCATCAGGGTTTCGCCTTGCGCTTGCCCGCCTGGGCACGCAGGGCGGCTTCGAAGGAGCGACGTGCCCAGGCCGCGGCCAGCTCGCGGTCCTCGAACAGTTCCTCCGGGGCCTGGTAGTAGGAGAGCCGCACGACCCTACCGCCCTTGTCGTAGCCGAACGGTTCGAGCCCCGCGCGCTCGAAGTCGCCCAGGTTGTGCTCATCGGCTTTGAGATAGAGCGTCTCGTCGGCCACCAGTGCGAACATCAGGCCATCGTGATAGATGCCGTGGCCGCCGAACATGCGCCGTGCGGCGATGGGGCCGAACAGCTCGAATACGTCACGCAGCGAATCCGTATATTCACTCATGGCATCTCCTCCCAATCGACCAGCCGACGCAGCAGATCCGGCAACGTTGTCTCCAAATCCAGCCCTGGCAGCGCCTGAGTCAGCGCGACATGGCTTTCGGGCAGGAAGCGCTGGGGGTCGTCGATGGTTTCCTGAAAGGCATTGACGATGTCGACCAGTCCGGCCGGATCGCCACCGACCTGCATGGCGCCGTGGACCAGCAACGCCATGTCGCGACAGCCGCGCACCCGTCGCCAGCGCTGCGCGGTACCCACCAGCTTGCGGCCGCCGATGCGCACGTTGAAGCGCCCATCGCAGTAGGCGCCAGGCGCCGACCCCAGGTCGGCGTCGGTGACGCCGAGCGCGGCGAGCCACTCGCACCAGGGGTCGCCAAGGCGATGGTAGCCCCACTCGAGATGGGCCGCGGAGCTGCCCACGCGACAGCGCAGCACCAGGGTCACGTTGACCACCTCGGGGCACTGCGGCACCGGCGTGCCGCCCGTGGCACGGAACAGGATCGGCCAGCCCCGTTCGCGCAGGACCTGGCGTGCCTCGGGGAAGCCCTCGGTACGCTCGTGGCGGCGCGGCATCACCAGGGCACGATCCAGCGGCTGCCAGGCCAGCAGTTCGAACTGGCTCTCGCCCTGACAGACCGCGTCGAGCCCGGCCTCCTCGGCGGCCAGGCCCTGCTCGACGCTGAGCCGCTGGAGCACGCGATCCAATCCAGGCGAAAGCGCCGTCATGTAGCTTCCTCTCTACTAGTCGTCGTTGGCGGCCAGTTCGCTGTCGAACGCCTCGGGCGGCAAACCCTCGATACGCTCGCATAGGGCATCGAGGAAGGCCGCCGCCGGAGCGCCGTTGACGGCGCGATGGTCGAAGGTGAGCGACAGGCCGATGACCGCCTCCTCTCGCCACCCTTGCGATGATGGCACGACGCGCCGCTCCATCCCACCGATGCCGAGGATTGCCACCTGGGGCACGTTGAGTATCGGCGTAAAGTGGTGCACCCGCGAGCGGCCGAGATTGGAGACGGTGAAGGTGGCGCCGGTCAGCTCGCGCACCCCGAGCTTGCCGGCCTGGGCCCGTTCGGTGAGCGTCCGGCGTGCCTCGGGCAACTGGCCCAGGCTCAGTTCCTGGGCATCGAAGAGTGCCGGCGCCACCAGCAGGTCGTCGGGCAACGGGATGGCCAGCCCCAGGTGCACGGCGGCATGCTGGACGATGCGATTCTCCTCCAGCGTGGCATTGAGCGCGGGGTAGTCGGCCAGGGTCTGCACCACCAGGCGCAGCAGCAGGTCTTGCAACGAGGGCACGGACTGCCCCCGCTCGCGGCAGCGTGAGCGCAGCGCCTCGAGGGCGCCGAGCCCGGCGCTGGCATGGTGGGTCAGTTGGGCCGCGGTCTGCAGGCTCTGCACCATCCTGGTCGCGATCATGCCGCGCATGCCCTTCAGCGGGATCTCCTTCGCCGTGGCGGGTGATATGCCCGCCCCCGGGGGGCGGGTCTCGTCGTGTCGGGTCGTGGTGAGTTTCACAGCACTCTCCTCAGCTCTCCAGCGTGGCGATCACGCTGCCCTTTGCCACCACTTCGTCCTCCTCCTTGACGATGGCGAGCCTGCCCGAGAGCGGTGCCTCGATCTCGTACTGGGCCTTCTCCACCATCACCTCGGCGACCAGGTCGCCCTGGGCCACCTCGGCGCCGTCGCTCACCAGCCAGGAGGTGATCACCCCTTCGGTATCGCCTTCCCACAGGTCCTCGGGCACGGCTATTTCGGTCGTCATGCTCATCTCCTCAACTCTCTCGCATCATCTGGTGGAAGGCCGCGACGACCTTGTCGGCGTTGGGCAGCGCCCACTGCTCCATGGTCGGCGCGAAGGGAATCGGAATGTCGGGATAGGCCACCCGCTTGGGTGCGGCCTTGAGCCGGCAGCCGGCGTGCTCGGCGACGCTGGCGATGATCTCGCCGCTGACCCCGTAGCTGTGGTAGTCCTCGTCGACCACGATCAGGCGGCCGGTCCTGGCCACCGAGGCCCGCACGGTGTCGCGGTCGAGCGGCACCAGGCTGCGCAGGTCTACCACCTCGGCGGAGAAGCCCTCCTCCTCCAACGCCTTGGCCGCACGCAGGCAGTGGTGCACCCCCACCCCTAGGCTGACCAGGGTCACGTCGTGGCCCTCGCGCACCACGGCGGCCCTGCCGATCTCGACCGAATAGGACTCCTCCGGCACCGGCACGGTGGCGCCCTTCTCGGTGCCCAGCCAGCCCATGCCCTGCAGCGCCTTGTGGTACATGAACACCACCGGGTTGTCGTCGCGGATGGCGGCGGTCATCAGCCCCTTGGCATCGAAGGCGTTGCTCGGCACCACCACCTTCATGCCGGGCAGGTGAGCGAAGGTGCCGTAGAGGCACTGGGAGTGCTGGCCGGCGTCCGAGTAGCCGCCGCCGGTAGAGGTCATCAGCACCATCGGCACCTTGACCTTGCCGCCGGAGAAGTAAGTGTTCTTGGCCATCAGGTTGTAGATGGCATCCATGCACACGCCGAAGAAGTCGACGAACATCAGCTCGACGATGGGGCGCATGCCGTCGGAGGCGGCTCCCACCGCGGCGCCGATGAAGGCGGTCTCGGAGATGGGCGTGTCGCGCACCCGATCGGGACCGAACTCGTCGAACAACCCCCGGGTGTTGCCGAACACGCCGCCCAGCGGACCGACGTCCTCGCCCATGACGAAGACCCGCGGATCGGCCCGCATCTCCTGCGCGGTGGCCTCGGCCATGGCCCGGGCAATGGTCAGCTTGCGGGTGGCCGTGGCAGTGCTTGCGTTGGTGCTCATGGCGTCACTCCTTGGCCCGGCTGCATGCCGGGTCGTACGATGATCTTGATCTGCGACTTGTCCTCGAGCAGGACCTCGAAGCCCTTCTCGACCACCTCGGCGAGGGGGATGCGTGCGGTGACCAGATTCTCGGCGCGGAAGTAGCCGCGCTGCATCAGGGCCATCACGGCGGGATAGACGTGGCGGTAGGCGATGATCCCTTTCAGCGTGCGCTCGCGGATCACTAGGTCGTTGGGCTGGAAGGCCGCCTCGGTCTCCCAGATACTGACGACCACGGTTTCGCCGCCGGCGTGGGTGGCATGGATGGCCTGGTTGAGCACAGCAGGGATACCGGTCACCTCGAAGGCGAAGTCGGCGCCGCCGTCGGTCAGCTCATGCACTGCGGCCACCACGTCCTGTTCGCGGGGGGCCACGACCAGCGCGCCCAGCTCGGCCGCCTTTCCCCGCCGCGAGGGCGAGGGCTCCACCGCCACGATGCGCGCGGCACCCGCAGCCTTGAGCGCCTCGATGACCATCAGGCCGATGGGGCCCGCGCCGAAGACCACCGCGCTGTCGCCCGCCTTCAGCGCGCTCTGGCGCACGGCATGCAGGGCCACGGCGGCTGGCTCAACCAGCGCGCCCTGCTCGTAGCTGAGATCGTCAGGCAAGCGGTGAACCATGTGCTCGCCAACGACCGTGTATTCGGCGAACCCGCCCCCGCCGCCCGAGAGCCCGTGAAATCCCAGCAGCGGCGTCAGGTTGTAGTGCTCCATCAGGTAGCGACCATCCTGATGGGGCGACAGGATCGGCTCGATGGCGACGCGATCGCCAGGCTTGACCCGGGTAACGCGCTCGCCCACCTCGACGACCTCACCGGCGAACTCATGCCCCATGACGATGGGGGCGCGCTGCCCGCTGAGCGGGTGCGGCACCTCGACCGGAATGAAGATCGGTCCGGCGCTGTACTCGTGGAGGTCGCTGCCGCAGATCCCGCAGGCGGCCACCTTCACCTTGACCTGATGAGGATCCTGCAGCGTCGGGGTCTCGACCGTTTCGACGCGCAGATCCCTGGCGGCGTACCAGACCGCCGCTACCATGGTGCTCATGATGACTCCCCCGCGAAGACCTGCTCGAGCGCCGCCTCGGGTGGCAGGAACTCGCTCTGCTGGGCGAAGCGAATAGCCGCTTCGACCCGCGCGTGGGCCTCGGCTACCAGCGCGGCGTTGCCGGCTTCGTCGAGCACGCCGGCGTCGAGCAGCGCCTGGCGGTAGCGCGGGATCGGGTCGCGGGCCTGGAGCCCTTCCTTCTCGCCCTTGGGCCGGTAGTCCTCGCCGTCGCCCATGAAGTGGCCGGCGAGCCGTGCGGTCTCGATCTCGATCAGGCTCGGCCCCTGCCCTTCGCGGGCGCGAGCGATGGCCTCGCCCGCCGCGGCAAAGACGCCCTCCACGTCGTTGTCGGCCACGTGGTGGCCGGGGATGCCGTAGGCGGCAGCGCGCAGGTCGTTGCGCGGCACCGCGGTAGAAGCTTGCTTGGCCACGGAGATGCCCCAGGCGTTGTCCTCGATGACGAACACCACCGGCAACTGCCATACCGCGGCGAGGTTGAGTGCTTCGTGGAAGGCGCCCTGGTTGGCCGCCCCCTCGCCCATGAACGCCACCGCCACGCCCGACTTGCCCTGCAGCTTGCGCGACAATGCGGCACCCACCGCGGGCCCCAGCCCTTCGCCGATGATGCCTGAGCAGGAGAAGTTCACCGCGGCGTCGAAAAGGTGCATGTGGCCGCCGCGCCCACCGGCGAGCCCGGTGGCCTTGCCGAAGATCTCGGCGACCATGGCGTCGAGGTCGACGCCCTTGGCCACGGCGATGTGGTGCGGCCGGTGGGTGGCGGTGACGATGTCGTCGGCCGAGAGATGGGCGCACACCCCCACGGCGCAGGGCTCCTGGCCGTTGGAGAGGTGCATCTCGCCGGGAATGGGCCCCTTGGCCATGTTGAAGACCGGGGTCTTGCCCTCCATGTAGAGCGCCTCGATGCGTTCCTCGAGGTAGCGGCTGAGTACCATGTGGCGGTACATCCAGCGCCGCTGGTCGGCTGTCGGTTGCATGGGATGGCTCCTGTCAGAGTTCGCCGCGCGACATGCGCTCGGCGATGTGGACGGCCTGGCGCAGGGCCAGGGCAACGATGGTCAGGGTGGGGTTCTCGGCGCCGCTGGAGGTGAACTGGCTGCCGTCGGAGACGAACAGGTTGTCGATGTCGTGGGCCTGGCCCCACTGGTTCACCACGCCATCCTCGGCGCGCGCGCTCATGCGGTTGGTACCCACGTTGTGGCTGGTGGGAAAATCTGGCACGTCGAACACCCGCACCGCGCCTACCGCTTCGTAGCAGCTCCGTGCCTGCTGCTGGCCGTGGCGGCGCAGGGCCCCGTCGTTGGGATGATCGCCCTTGTAGACGATGGGCACCGGCAGGCCGTACTGATCCTTGCGGCTGTCGTGGAGGGTGATGCCGTTCTGCTCCATGGGCAGGTCCTCGCCGCAGATCCACACTCCCGAGAGGTGGTCGTACTTCTCCAGAATCGCGGCGTAGTCGCGCCCCCAGCCGCCGTTGGCCGGGTCCATGAACTTGGCGAAGAACGGTAGGCCGAGCGACATCACCTCCAGGGTGTAGCCGCCGACGAAGCCGCGGGAGCGGTCGAGCCGCGCCTCGTCGGAAATGATCCCGGCGAAGGTGGTGCCACGGTGCATGTTCACCGGCTTGGGCATCTCGGCGAACACGCAAGCGGTGGCATGAGTCATGTAGTTGCGCCCCACCTGGCCGGAGGAGTTGGCCAGGCCGTCCGGGAACAGCGCGGAGTGTGAGTTGAGCAGCAGCCTGGGGGACTCGATGGAGTTGCCTGCCACGCAGACCGCCCGCGCCCGCTGGCGCTGCAGATTGCCCTCGGCATCGGCATAGACCACGGCGTTGACCCGGCCGCGCTCGTCGTGCTCGATGGTGAGCGCCATGGCGTTGGGGCGGACTTCGCAGTAGCCGGTGGCCTCGGCGCGGGGAATGTCGGTGTACATCGTCGACCACTTGGCGCCGAAGCGGCAGCCCTGCATGCAGAAGCCCGCCTGCATGCACTGGGGGCGGTCGTCGTAGGGCCGGGTGTTGATCGCCATGGGCCCGGCGCGCAGCTTCTCGTAGCCCACCCGCCTGGCCCCCTCGGCCAGCACCATGAAGTTGTTGTTCCAGTCGTGCAGCGGCATGCCCGAGGCCTCGCCGGTCACGCCCATGTGCCGCTCGGCCTGGACGTAGTAGGGCTCGAGCTCCTCATAGGAGATGGGCCAGTCCAGCAGGTTGGCGCCGTCGATGTCGCCCACCTCGCTGTGCAGGCGGAACTCGTGGGGCTGGAAGCGCAGCGCTACCCCGGCCCAGTGAATGGTGCTGCCGCCCACGCCCTTGACGATCCAGGCAGGCAGGTTGGGGAAAGTCTCGGTCAGCTGGCGCGGTCCAGCGGTAATGCGCTCGTCGAGCCAGGAGATCTTCTCGAACATGGCCCATTCGTCGTTCTCGATATCCTCCAGGGCATAGCGCTTGCCGGCTTCCAGCACCACGCTCTTGATGCCCTTGCGGGCCAGGGCGTGGGCCAGGGTGCCGCCGCCGGCACCGGAGCCGATGATCACCACCACCCCGTCGTCGTCATGCTCGAATCGGGTACTCATGGCGTGTCTCCTCATTGCAGCGTTTGTTGTTGTGGTGAGTGGCGTGCCGGCGTCACAGCCAGTCGATCACCAGATCGTTGTAGCCGCGGCCGACATAACCGCCCTGCTCCCAGGAGGAGCCCTGGTAACCGAAGTGCGGCTCCCACAGCTCCGAGTTGTCGTAGAGGCCCACCACCAGGGTGTTGCGTACGGTCTGGAAGAACTCGCCATCCTCGATCTGTCGCAGCAGCGCCTCGCGCTCGGCGGCGCTGTCGACGGCGGCGTAATCCCGGCCATGGGCCGCCCGCGCACGGCGGTCCAGGTCGTCGAGCCCGGCGGCGATCAGCTCACGTTGCTCCTCCAGCAGCGGCGCGAGCGGCGCCAGGTAGTAGCGATCCGCGATCGCTTCGTGGGGATAGATGTCGCGCCCCAGGCGCAGCAGCCGGGTGGCCAGCTCGGGCTCGGCGCGCGCCCAGCGCGGCCACAGCGTCGAGGCGCTGAGCGCCAGGCTGCCGGCGGCCAGGGCGCCAGTCAGGGTGAGGAAACGACGACGGCTGAGCGTCGTCCCGGTGGCAGATGGCATGGTGCGAGTCCTCGGTTGTTGTTGGGCGATGGCCACGCCGACGCGGCGGGCTCACCCCTACCGGGCAGCTTTCATGCCAGAACCGCCCAGAACATGAGTAACTCATTGTAGGAAAAGCAATATCGGGGAAGTCGCGGAGCATGTCCGGAACGCGCCGCATGACAGCCGCGTTACACGGAAGGCGTACGCTTGCGTTACAGGTGTAAAGCGCTCGACGAAGGTCGTATCTCGCGTCGGGTTGGCGACCCTTACCTTGAAGGCATAACGACAACGACATGCCACGCCAAGGCTCCGCCATGTCCACGACACCGCTCACGACACACCACCAGCGCCAGCATATCGACACGATATTGCGTACCGTTGCCGACACCGAGGCGAGAACGCCGGCGCAAAACGAAGCCGGCATCATTGCCCGCTCATGGCGTCGCTGCATCAATCGCTATGGCCTCGATCCGGCCCGCCCCACGCCCGCCCGCTACGTGCCCGGCGCCACCTTGCGCGTACACCAGGACCAGGCCGACGCCCTGCTTCAGGTGGCCCGGGCCGGGGTCGAGCAGCTCTATCGCCAGGTCGCACCGCTGAGCTACGTGGTACTGCTGACCGATGCCCGCGGCATCGCCGTGCAGTTCCTCGGCGCCAAGAGCGACCAGCGCGAGCACCAGCGCACCGGCCTCTACCTGGGATCGGACTGGAGCGAATCCCATGCCGGGACCTGCGCCGTGGGGACCTGCATCCACGAGCGTACCGCCCTGACTTGCCATCACAGTGACCACTTCAGTGCCCACCACATCCAGCTCACCTGCACCGCGGCACCGGTCTTCGATCCCCACGGCCAGTTGCTGGCGGTACTCGACATCTCCGCCTATCGCTCGCCCTCCGCCAAGGAGTCGCAGACCTTCGCCCTGCAACTGGTCAAGACCACCGCCAGGATGATCGAGGATGCCTACTTCCTGCAGCGCTACGGCGACCGCCATATCGTCTGCCTGGATCGCTCGCGGGAGTTCGTGCAGATCAATCGCCGCTACCTGCTGGCCATGGAGGAGGACGGCACCCTGGTGGCCGCCAACACGGCGGGGCGCAAGCTGCTGCGCCATCACGGCCTGCCGCTGCCCGAGGCCGGCGAGGCACGCCCCTTCCAGGCCTGGAACATTCGCGACCTGCTCGACGGCGAAGTCAGCGAGGTACTCGCCATTCCCCAGCACAGCGACGACCGGGTGCAGGCCTTCCACACCCGGCGTCATCGCGAGATCCACTTCGCCACCCTGATCGAGCCTCCCCGGCGCCCCGTCGCCAGTCGCTCACTGCCCCGCGACTCCAGCCTGGCCCCGCTCGAGGCGCTGGCCGAGGACGACCCGAGCATGCGCGACACCCTGACCCGGGCCGCGCGCCTGCGCAATGAGCCGATCAATATCCTGGTAATGGGAGAGACCGGCACCGGCAAGGAGCGCATGGCCCGCGCCCTGCACGACTCGAGCCGGCGCCGCAACAAGCCGTTCGTGGCGATCAACTGCGCCGCCATGCCGGAATCGCTGATCGAGAGCGAGCTGTTCGGCCACGAGCCGGGCAGCTTCACCGGGGCGCGCAGCAAAGGGATGAAAGGGCTGATCGTGCAGGCCGACGGCGGCACGCTGTTTCTCGACGAGATCGGCGACATGCCGCTGCAGCTACAGACCCGCCTACTGCGGGTGCTGGCCGAGCAGGAGGTGTTGCCCATCGGCGCCAGCCGACCGATCAAGGTGGACCTGCGCGTGGTGGCCGCCACCCACCGCGACCTGCGCGAGCTGATCCAGGCCGGGCGCTTCCGCGAGGATCTCTTCTATCGTCTCAACGGCGCCAGCCTGCGCCTGCCGCCGCTGCGCGAACGCGCCGACAAGAGCTACCTGATTCGCCGCATCTTCGACGAGCTGAACCAGCAGCGCGGCTCACGGGTGCGCCTGCGCGGCGACGCCATGAGCGCCCTGCTCGCCTATCCCTGGCCCGGCAACATCCGCGAGCTGCACAACGCGCTGCACTACGCCCTGGCTACCTGCGAAGGCGACGAGGTCGTCGTCGGCGACCTGCCCGAGGAGTGCGTGCATGGTCAGCTGGCCCACCCCGGTGCCAGCCAGGGGCTGACCCTGTTCACCGCCACCGGTTCATCCGCGCGACCGCTCCAGCAGGACCTGCTCTACCGCGCCCTGTGCCGACACCAATGGAACGTCAGCGCCGTGGCCCGGGAGCTGGGGCTGTCGCGCCCGACCATCTACCGCCGCATGAAGCGGCTGGGCATCGTGCCGCCGAACCAGCAGATGGCGGACTGACACACCAGAAAGCGTAAGGGAGATCGCGCGCCCGACCCTGCGCGAAGGCCTGGTGGCCTGGTCAGCGATCGATGCCCCCTGGCTGGCCACGGTCGACCGGGCGGCTCTGGGGCGCGCCCTGCATGGCCTGGAGCGCCTGGCGCGACCATGGTGCTCTCCGGGCACTTGCCGGTCGCCGAGGGTGGCGTCGAGGAACTTACCGCCATGGTGCATGCCGCCTGGTGCGCTGGCCCCGGCAGCGAGGTCGATCCGCACACGTTCGAGGCCGTGGCCGAGGCATTGGCAACATGAAAAAAGCCAGGCGCCGCATGGCGCCCGGCCCTGCCCATCGCGGCCATCGTTCACACATGCATGATGTCATCCTTGAGCGAATAAGCGATGCCGAGCATTTTCTGGCGCGTCTGCGGATCGATCTCGTGGCGGTCGAGCACCGCCAGGATATCGTCGATGGCGGCCATGTATTCCGCCTCGCTGATGTTCAAGCCCCGGTGGGCCTCGCGCATGCTCTTGCCGTGGTAGTCTCCCGGCCCCCCGCTGCCGGAAGTCAGGAACTCACGAAGATGCCCTTTCACCGCTTCCAGGTGTGCGGGGTCGTCCCGGTAGGGCGTGAACCTCGCCTCGATCTGCGGATTCCGCATGTGAGCTTCGACGATTTCGTCGACCAGCGCGGCGATGCCGCCATCTCCTCCCAGCCGTTCGTACAGTGTCGCCATGACCATGACACATCTCCCGGATCGATCGGCTCCGATCCTATTCGTTGGTCTTGGGCCGGCCCTTTGGGTTGGCCGTGTACAGACCGGTCGGTCTAGAGGCAAGACAAATGAGGAATCGCTACCCCGTTGCGGCAGAGAAATAGAAGTCGAGCATCGCCTCGAGGGGAGCCGGATCGCCACGCAAACGGCTGCGTAACGCCGCCCCCTCCCAGCAATCCACCAGCAGGTCGGCCATCTCGCGCGGCTTGCTGCCCGAGGGAATGTCGCCGCGCTGGCGCGCCTCCTCCAGGCACCCTGCAATGCGCTCGGCAATGCTGGCGAAGCAGGAGGCGATCTTGCGTCGGAATACTTCGCTTACTCCCGAGAGCTCCTGCCCCACGCCACCGAGCAGGCACCCGAGGTAGCCCTCCTCGCGGTATTTCTCCTGCGACAGTTCGAAGAAGCGTCGCACCCGGTCCAGCGGCGGCAGGGCCTGGTTACCCAGGGTCAGGTCGAGCCCCTGGTGCACTTCGACCATGTAGCGGTCGATCACCTGCAGGGCAAAATCCTCCTTGCTCTTGAAGTGATGATAGAAGGAGCCCTTGGGCGTCTTCGTCTCCTCGAGCAAGGCCTGGATACCCAAGTCGTTGTAGCCGTGTCGTAGCAGCATGCCCAATCCCGCATCGAGCAAGCGTTCCTTCGTCGTATGGGCCATGGACGCTCCATCAGACCGAACGGTCTAGTTTCACTATGGCTCAACGCTGCGCTTCGTCAAGCGCTATCGGTCTACCCACGCAAAGCGCCTTCGCCAGTTCGATGGGCAGCTCGCGGTAGGCGGCGTCGGGCTCGGCGCCCAGGCCGTCGAGAATGCGCGTGAAGAAGGCGCGCCCGGCCACCACGGCGACGATGTCGAAGATCTCCTCGTCGGCGAACCCATGCGCCCGCAGCGCTTCGATATCCTCGGCGTCGACCTCCTGGGCCCGGCAGGCCACCTTGGCGGCGAAGGCCATCATGTCTCGCTCGGCCTCGTCGAGCGGCCCCTTCTGTCCCGTCACCATGGCCTGGGTGGCTTCCATGCCCATCAGCTCGGCGAGAAACTTGGCATGGGCCAACGAGCAGTAGGAGTTACCCAGGGCCCGGGAGGCGGCAAGCGTCACCAGCTCGTAGCGGCGCGCCTCCATGGGGCGACGGATGGTCGCGATCAGTGCCGCCCAGCACTTCATCACCTCGGGGCGATGACAGAACACCCGCGCGTAGTTGGGCAGGTAGCCGAAGTGCGCCTGCTGACGCTGGTACATGGCCAGCACCTCGCCTTCGGCCTGCTCGGGAGGAATCGTCTCGATATAGCTCATGTGCATTTCTCCATCAGGCCGTGGTGGAGCGTGGATGCAACCAGGCCGGCAGCAGCAGTTCGGTGTCTATGATGGCCTCGGCGTCGTATGCGACCCCGCACGCGGCGAGTCGTCGGCCCAGGCTGCCATCGCGCCAGGCATCGAACAGCTCGCCGCAGCCACCGAGCGGCTCGCCAGCGATGAAGATCTGCGGGATGGTTGGCGCTCCGGTGCGCCGTGCCAGCACAGGACGCAGGCGCACGCCCATGTCGTCGGCCTGATAGTCAGGCGAATCGAGATCCACGCTCAGGTAATCGACCCCCAGCCGGGCGAAGAGCTTGCGCGCCGCCCAGCAGAACTCGCACCAGGCGAGGGCGAACATCACCACCGGCGCCTGGGCCAGATACTCTTCCAGCCTCCGCTCGGCCTCGGCATCACGCCCCGTATCCGCCGGCTCGACAGCCCGTGACATGGCGGCGGCCGGGCGTGGCGCGGGCATGTCGAAACGACAGCCCGGCGTAGAGCGCGACAGAGCCAGTTCCTCTTCGTTCATCTCATCCCCGATGCCCTCGAACAGAGGGGTGGACTGGTAGCGCTCGCCGGTATCGGGCAGCATGCAGACGATATGGCTACCGGCCGGTGCCCGACGAGCCACCTCCAGCGCCGCCGCCAGGGTCGCGCCGGCGGAGATGCCGACGAAGATTCCCTCCTTGCGGGCCAGCTCACGGGCCAGGCGCAGCGCCTCCCCTCCCGCCACCGGCACGATCTCGTCCACCATGCCGGCTGCCACCGCTTGTTGGGTGAGCGGGGAGATGAAATCCGGGCTCCAGCCCTGCATCAGGTGCGGGCGAAAACGCGGATGGCTGGCTCCCGTTGGCTGCGCCTCGCCGCTGCCCAGCAGCGGAGCATTGTCGGGCTCGGCCACGACGATGCGAATGCGCGGATCGGCCGCCTTCAGCACCCGGGATACCCCCTTGAGCGTGCCACCGGTGCCGAAGCCGCTGACCCAGGCATGAATCGGCTCGCCCTGGAAGTCGTCGAGGATCTCCCGCGCCGTGGTGCGGCTGTGCACCTCGGCGTTGGCCTCGTTCTCGAACTGGCGGCACAGGAAATACCCATGGGCCTCGGCCAGCTCGATTGCCTTGGCCAGCATGCCGCTGCCCTTCTCGGAAGCTGGCGTGAGCACGACGCGGGCGCCGAGGAAGCGCAGCAGACGCCGCCGCTCCAGGCTGAAGCTCTCGGCCATGGTCACCACCAGCGGGTAACCCTTGCGCGCGCACACCATGGCCAGGCCGATGCCGGTATTGCCACTGGTGGCCTCGATCACCGTCTGGCCCGGACGCAACGCCCCACTGCGCTCGGCCGCCTCTATCACCGCCAGGGCCATGCGGTCCTTCACCGAGCCCATGGGATTGAAGGCCTCCACCTTCACGTGCACGTTGACGTCCGGCGGCGCAAGCCGGGCGAGTCGCACCAGCGGCGTACGGCCGATGGTCTCGAGAATGCTGGCATAGCGGGTCATGGCGTGTCTCTCCTCGGGGGTCGGTTGGTAGGAGTCTCGCTGCCCGGCGAGGAAGCCAGCGTGGTAGCCAACGTGGTTTTTTCCCTCTTCCAGCGTGTCTGGATTCAGCCGGCGCTTCGCTCCCACGCGCTATAATTCAAGCGTTACCCCACCGGGGCCTACGATGAACGCGCTGACTCTCAACCTGCTCGGCGACCTCGAAGTGATTCGGGATGGGCAGGTATTGGCGCTTCCTCCCTCCCGCAAGACCCGCGCCCTGCTCGCCTACCTGGCGCTGCATACCCGTTCCCTGAGCCGAGAACACCTGTGCGACCTGCTGTGGGAAATGCCCGACGACCCGCGCGGCTCGCTGCGCTGGAGCCTGTCGAAGCTGCGCCGTCTGGTGGATACGCCGGGCCGCACCCGGCTGCGAGCCGACCGCAGCGGCGTGGGGCTGGATACCACCGATATCGACATCGACGTGGTCGGCCTGCACGAGCTGCATGGCGAGCGCCTGGAGTCAGCCGAAGTCGAAGCGCTCGAACGCACCGCCGGCCGCTACCGGGGCCCGTTCCTGGAAGGCTTGGAGCTGGATCGCTTCGCCGACTTTCACGGCTGGTGCCTGGCCGAGCGCCAGGCGGCCCTACGCGCGCAGACGGCCCTGCTCGCCGCCTTGGTCGCGCGCCTGATGCACACCCCGGAGCGGGCCCTGCCCCATGCCCACGCCTGGGTGAGGATCGCCCCCTTCGACGAAACGGCACGCGCACGGCTGGTAAACCTGTTGCTGGCGCTGCACCGCCCCCGTGAGGCCGAGCAACAATTGCAGTTGGGCGTGAGACTCATCCGCGAAGCGGGCCTGCCACACAACGGCCAGTTGCTGCGCGCCTGGCGCGACACCAAACAACTGGCCGCCGCCACACCAGCGGATGCCGCCCCGACGGCATTGTCCCTATCCGTGATTGGTGAGCTGACGCTACCGGAAGGCGATACCCTGAAGTCATGCGCTGGGCGGCACTGCTCGCGCCGAATCCCAGCCCGGCGACCCTGCGTCAGGTGTCGGGGCTCGATACCAACCGCATCGGCGCGGCGCTGGAAGTGGCCGAGCGACGCCACTGGCTGACTGCCGAAGGCGGCAGGCTGCGCTTCACCCAAAACGACATGGCCACCGAACTGTACGCCGCGATCTCACCGGCCCGGCGCCAGGCCATGCATCGGCGAGTGGCGGAGTGGCTGGCCGAGACCCCACTCACCGACATCAGCCAGGCACAAGAGCTTACCCACCACGCCCAGGCCAGCGGCGACCTGGAGCTGGCCGCTCGGGCCACGGTCGAGGCCGGCCGCTTCTGCCTGAGGATCTGCGCCAACGAGCAGGCCCAGCACTTCGCCCAGCACGGGCTGGCGCTGGCCGAGAAAATTGCCGGCATACGATGCGTCTGCCTGGCCCTCGAGCTGCATGACATCCTCTACAGTGCCGCCCCGCTGGCGGATTGGGAAAGCGGCGCCCGCGAAGTGGTGGCCCTGGCCGAGCAGGCGCTGGAGCATGGCGCGCTGGCCCACGCACGGCTCGGCTATCAGTTGGCCAGCCACATCCGCTGGGCCCATGGCCAGTGGAGCGATGCTCATGAAGAGACGCTGCAGGCGGAACGTGCAACGCGCTGCGCCGAAGGGCGCGAACAAGTCATCGCCATGGCCGAGACCGCCCGTTGCCTGGCCATGCTGGAACGCGACCTGGACCAGGCGACCGAGCTGCTGGCCCAGGCACGCGAGCAGGCCATTCGGCAGCGTATCGCCCACCCCGCCATCCCCCTGGCCCAAGGCCTGCTCAGCCTGCATGAGGATCGCCTGGACGCGGCAGAGGCCTATTTCAAGGAGGCCCGTACCCTGTGCAAGGCCATGGGCGACCGTCTGGGAGAATTCCAGGCTCAGGAGACGCTGCTGCTGATGGACATGGAACGGGACGACTACGTCAGGGCGCAGGAGCGCTGCCTTCAACTGCGTGAGCTTGGCGAACGCCTGCGCGACGGCAGCGAGGCCCCCTATGCCACCGCCGCCGAGGCCCTGTGTCGCTATGCGCTGGAGCACGACCCTGACCCATTCGACGTCGCCCTGGTCACGCTGCGCCATGCCGACGCCCGCCATCGCCTGGCCGTGCTGCTGCTCCAGGCGGCACGCCTCGACCTGGCTCGGGGCCGTGCTGAAAGCGCTCGCCAGCGAGCCGCCGAGTCCCTCGAGCATGCCAGGGTGCTGGAGCGGCGTACCGAACAACTGCTGGCCCATGCCCTGCTCGCCGAGGCCGCACGCCACCTCGGCGACACCGCCGAGTGGCAGCACCATGCCCAGGCTGCCGAAGTGCTGGCCCAGGCGCCGGTGGCCGGCTGGGCTCGGCGCCGCTGGCAAGCCCTGCGGGAACAACCCACCGCGGAGGATGAAACATGATCGACGTCTTTCTGGAACGCCGCTTCGACCGACCTCTCGCAGCGGAGCTGGTCCGCTCACTGACGCAGGGCGCCCAACCATGCTTCGACCTGCATCAAATTCATTGGCAGGAGAGCCTGCTGGCACGGGATGGATGTCGCCTGGTGTGTCATTTCCACGCCCCGGATCTCGAGTCGGCCCGTATCGGCCTGCGCCAGGCCGGTGCCGAAGTGAGCTCCATGTGGGGCGGCAGCCTGCACGATGCCCCCGGCCTCAGCGCCGCAGAACTGGCAGCCGCCAACGTCATGGTGGAACGCCACTTCGGCGCCCCGGTGACCTTCCAGGCCATCCAGTCATTGGAAGACGCCGGTGCGGCCTGCCTGCACAACCATCGGGTCCGCTTCCTGCGCACCCTGTTCTCCTTCGACCGCCAGCGCATGCTCTGCCTCTATCACGCTCCGGATGCCGAATCGGTGCGTCACGCCCAGCAACAGGCCGGCATGCCGGTCAGCCGCATCTGGGCTTTCCAGCGTATCGCTCCCGCGGCGAATTCCACGCCTGCCGCCTGAAAAACCACGCGCTCTCCCACGCTGGGTCTCACGTGACCCCGTGAATCTCGCAGCTGACCGCTGACGGTCACCCCCTGACGAGACACAACAGCATGAGGAGAGCGTCAATGCACACCGCCACTCAACCGATCGACAACGGCGTCAACGTCACCGCCCTGCTGGGCGCTCGTGAAGCGCTGGCACAGGCCCCCGCTGCGGCCCGCTTCACCTGGCGTGCCCATTGCGACTGGGTCCGCGGCACTCACAGCCGGATCGCCGTGGAGGACTTTTACGGCCTCGGCGAAACCCAGCAGCACCGCTCACGCTTCACCTTCGAGGCCGACCACCCCGAGGTGTTCGCCGCCGAAGACCATGGCCCCACCCCGGTGGAGTACGTACTGGTCGGCCTGGCCGCCTGCCTCACCGCGGGAGTGGCCGCCGTGGCCCAGCATCGTGGTATCCAGCTGCGCTCGGTCAAGGCCACGGTGGAGGGTGACATGGACATTCAGGGTATCCTCGGCATGGATCCCGACGTGCGCAACGGCTTCGACGACATCCGCGTGACGTTCGCGATCGATGCCGATGCCAGCCGTGCCGACATCGAGGCCCTGGTCGCCCAGTCGCAGAAACGCTCGGCGGTCTACGACCTGCTCACCAACCCGACCCACGTCAAGGTCGAGGTAAAGTGAAGACGGTCACCGCCGTGGTCGTCGGCGCCGGGCACGCCGGGCTGGCCATGAGCCACCACCTGGCCCGGCACGGCATCGATCACGTGATCCTGGAGCGCGGCGAGGTGGCCAATGCCTGGCGGCACCAGCGCTGGGACTCGCTACGCCTGCTCACACCCAACTGGCAGACGCGGCTACCAGGTCAGATCTACACCGGGCCGGAGCCGCAAGGCTTCATGGGTATGGCGGAGCTGATCGCCTTTCTCGATGACTATGCACGGGGCCTCTCGGCCCCGCTGCATACCGGCACCGAGGTGATCTCGGTGCGCCAGGCCGAGGACGGCTACCGGGTGATGACCGACCGGGGCGAGTGGCGCTGCCGGGCGGTGGTGATCGCCACCGGCGCCTGCCAGCGCGCCGCGGTGCCTGCCTTGGCCGCGGACCTGCCACCCTGGATCGCCAGCCTGACGCCTCTCGACTACCGCAACCCCGACCAGTTGGCTCCGGGTGGGGTGCTGGTAGTAGGCGCTTCGGCCACCGGCGTACAACTGGCCGACGAGCTCCAGCGCAGTGGGCGGCCCGTGACGCTGGCCGTGGGCGAGCACCTGCGTTTGCCGCGGCGCTACCGAAGCCGCGACATCCAGTGGTGGCTGGAGCATGCCGGCCTGCTCGACCAGCGCTTCGACGAGGTGGAGGATCTCATCCGTGCCCGGCGCCAGCCTTCGCCGCAGCTGCTGGGCAGCACCGAGCCGCTGGACCTGGATCTCAACGCCCTGAGCAAGCGCGGCGTATGTCTGGTGGGGCGCCTCGTCGGCCTGGCCGGCACCCGGCTGCAGTTCTCCGGGTCCCTCGCGGTACACTGCCAGGCAGCGGACCTCAAGCTGGTCCGGCTGCTCGACAACCTGGATGATTGGGCCAGCGCTCACGGCTGGCACGAAGCCCTGCCCGCCTCGGAGCGCCCTGCGCCCACCCGAGTGCCGCAACGCCCCTGCCTCGGGCTCGACCTGGCCGCCGGCGAGATCAAGACGGTGCTATGGGCAACCGGCTTTCGCCCCGACTATCGTTGGCTCGAGGTGCCAGTCTTCAACGCCCGCGGGCGCCTGCTACACCATGGCGGCGTGGTGGCGCCGGGTCTCTATGCCATGGGGTTGCCCTTCATGCGGCGACGCAAGTCGGGCGCCATCCACGGCGCCGACGACGATGCGCGAGAGCTCAGCGCTCACCTGGCCGCCTGGCTGGCCAAGGCCAGGCATCGCAGCTTTGCCTGAGCCACGACCAAACGCGAAAACCCGGCCGCCCGAACCGAGCGGCCGGGTTTTCATCCAGCCAGGTTTGCGCCAACAGGCGACATTCAACCGAGACGAAATAGCTCCCGCGGGGAACAGTCCAGGATCACGCGCCGGTCGTCGTCATCGCCGACCCAGCCAGCCAACCAGTCCAGGGTGTCCCGATAGCTGTGCTTGTCTTCATGGCG
>NZ_JASSVS010000020.1 GCF_030250645.1 Marinobacter azerbaijanicus | reverse complement strand
TGTCTCATAAAAAAATAACCGCGAGCCATGTCGCGGCTATTTTGCCAGCTTCGGAGGCTGTTTTCACACAGCCTCCTGAGGCCGCCCTTTGCGCCCCGGCCTCAGTAGTGATCTTCCAGGAGCCGCCGTATTAGACGGGTATTGGAGTCTCGAACCGTGGGCATTTCGAAGCGGGCGCGATCGATGGCACCCTGGTCCAGTTGTGCCTGGATAATGCATTCACCGTCCTCCGCGGCCGCCAGGATCTCGCCTTTTGGACCCAAAATGCAGCTCCCACCCCAGAACCACAAATCCTCCTCATGCCCGTACCGGTTGGCCATCAATACAGGAGTGCCGTAAATCATGGCGTAGAAACTGACGTTGATTTTCCAGTTATCCTCGTTGGAAAAGTTCTCGCTTACCACTCCTGAAGCCGAATTGATCGGGGCCAGCATCAGTTCGGGTTGCTTGAGGAAAGCACAGTGGGTGAGGGCAGGGTTCCAGAGGTCCGCACATATCAGGCATGAAGACTCCCAGTGCTCCCGAAGTGCCACGTTGCCAATCTGGCTACCTGAATGGAACCATTTGCCTTCGTCCAAGCCACCATACGTAGGCAGGTTGATCTTACGATGGACATGGATAACTCTGCCGTCCCTGAGGTAAGCCATGGCGTTGTAAAGTTCACCCGCCCGGGCCCGCTCTACAAAACCTACTACAAGAGTGATGCCCTTTGCGTGTTTTGCCAGGTCGAGTAGAGCCGGGTCATCATTGCGCATGGCGACAGTAGGCGCATTGCGGCCCACCTGGTAACCGGTCAGGGACAATTCGGGAAACAGCAGTACCTCGGCACCGTTTTGCCTTGCTTGCTTGGCGTACTCACGATGCCTTTCAAGGTTAGCCTCCACATCCAGCAGCTGACAGTTTATCTGGGCGACGGCCACGTTCAGGTTGGTAATCATGTCGAACTCTCTGTGGTTTCGAGCAGGTCTAAAACAAGGAAGCCCCATGAACCTGAGAAAAGGTGCATAGGGCCAGGACCATATACTGATCAGATCAGATCATGTTCTGCAAGGAAATTACGGGCCACTTCTCCAATGTCTTGTCTCTCTACATCTATCTGGGCATTCAGGCGAGCCATGACCTCATTATCCAGTAGGCCCGAAAGCTTGTTGAGTTGTTCCTCAAGTTCCGGATTTTCCTCCAGAGTCTCCTGGCGGATTACCGGAGTGATTGCATAGTCAGGGAAGAAGTTACGGTCATCTTCTAACAGGACAAAATCAAAGGCCGGGATACGTCCGTCAGTGGCGAACACCAAGGCAAGGTCAACTTGGCCCTCTTTCAGTGCTGAGTAGGTCAGGCCGGAGTCCATACGCTTGATCTGATCCCGGGGCAGCTTGAAATCATAAGCTTTTGCAAACGGGCGGTAGCCATCTTCGCGGGCATACCACTCGGCGTTGCTGGCCAGTACCAATTCCTTACCGTTGTTGATGGCGGTGGCCATGTCGCTGAGGGTTTCAATACCCATTGCTTCGGCTTCTGAAGCCTGCATTGCCAGAGCATAGGTATTGTTGGCATCAGACGGGTTCAGCCAGACCAGGCCCTTCTCCATGTCAAGCTCACGTACCCTCTCATAGCCTGCCTGGCGTCCGAGTTTTTCTTTGACGTCGTTATAAACAATCAGGCCGGTACCTGTGTATTCCCAGTAAATGTCGACCTGACCGTTTTCCTGGGCTGAACGCAGAACGGCACTGCCCATGCCAGCTCGGGTATCCACATCATACCCTTCGGCACGAAGGTACTGGGCGGTCATAGATGTCAGCAATTGCTGTTCGGTGAAATTCTTACCGCCCACCACGATGGTTTCTGCGGCCGCAGCACCGCCGAAGGTCATGGAGATGGCAAGGGTGGCAATGGATGCCAGTTTTTTAAGGGTCTTCATGGGTCGATGCTCCAGGTGACTTTTGTTTTTCGGCGACTCCGGGTGAAGTGGCCGGTTTCTTCAATGCCCGAGCTGTCTGACACGGCTTCAGGCGCGAGATGGGTTAATGCCTCGGGGAACCATCAGAAAGGCGCATGCGGCAACCAGGATGTCCACAGTGATAGCAAGGAGCGCAGTCATCAGTGCGCCTGCCAGCATCATTTCAGTATCGAACAGGTCGATGCCGGTAAAGATCAGTTCTCCGAGCCCACCACCGCCAATCAGGAAGACCAGCGGTACCGTTCCAACGTTAATAGCCAGGGCAGTCCGGATTCCTGCAAAGATCACATTGGCTGCGTTGGGTATCTCAACACGTAGCAGCATCTGGCCTGCAGACATGCCAATGCCTGAGGCGGATTCTTTCAGGTGGGCGGGAATGCCCAGCAAACCGGTGTAGGTATTTCTGACAATCGGCAATAGGGAAGCAATAAAGAGACCGAAGACGGAAGGCACAAAGCCGATGCCCAGAAGGCTCATAGACAATGCAAGGATCGCCAGGGTGGGTATCGTCGTGCCGATATTCAGTCCCTGCATGGCCCACTCGGATATCTTTATAAAGCGCGGGCGGCTCAGTACGATGCCCAGAGGCAGGCCGACTGCGATTGCAAGGCTACCGGATATGATCGTCAGCTGAATGTGCTGATTGGTCAGGTAAACTATGTCTTCCCAATAATACAGCATGCCGTCGATCAGGCCCGAACGTTGCAGATAGACACCCAGCAGGAAGACGCCAATCAGTACCGGCAACTGAAAAAGACGCGACTTTTCAGGCCCTTTCATGGCGCCACCCGCACGTGTTGCAAACTTTGCTCTTTAGCACGAGAGGATTTGTAAGTGGCGCCCAGATGGTGGGTAATGCCGCGCTGGGTAACAACTCCCATTAGCTTGCCATGCTCGGATACGCATGGAAGCCAGGTCGCATCGTGGGTGAACATTTTCGAGGCCACCGTGCGGAGGTCATCCTCGGGACGGACAAGGGTGCGTAGATTGTAGCTGTGCTGGCCACAGTTGCCCTTTGTGGTGGTGGCTACGCTGCGTGACACGTAGCCTACCGGCCGCCCGTCGCCGTCAACGACAATAATAGCCCGCTCGTAGCCCGCATCGGTCATGCGTTGTAGCGCTGTTGCGAGGGAATCTTCGGCAGTGACAACACTCGATTCGGTTTCAAGTACTTCCGCGACGGTCACCAGTTGCAATCGTTTTAATGCGCGGTCCCGCCCGACAAAGCCCTTCACAAAGTCATTAATGGGATGCGAGAGAATATCGTCTGGTGTGTCGTACTGAATGAGCTTACCTTCTTTAAAGATGGCGATACGGTCGGCCATCTTAACCGCTTCATCAATATCGTGACTCACGAACATAACTGTCTTTTTGAGTTCCCGGTGCAGCTTCAGGAATTCGTCCTGGATTACTTCCCGATTTATGGGATCGATCGCACCAAAGGGCTCATCCATCAACATTACAGGGGGGTCGGCAGCCAGAGCCCTGATTACACCAATTCTCTGCTGCTGGCCGCCAGACAGTTCGTTCGGGTAGCGCTTCAGGAAAATGGCTGGGTCCATTGCGACCATTTCCAGTAATTCCGAAGCACGTTTCAGGTAACGACTTTTGTCCCAACCAATTAGCTTCGGTACGATCGAAATATTTTCCTCGATCGTCATGTTCGGAAACAGCCCTATCTGCTGGATAACATAACCAATGCTGCGACGCAGAGACACGGTGTCCTGCTCGCTGGTGTCTTTTCCGTTGATCAGGACCCGCCCAGATGTCGGAGTGATAATCCGGTTAACCATTTTGAGGGTGGTCGTCTTGCCACAACCTGAGGGCCCCAGGAGAACGCAGATCTCTCCCTGCGGTACTTCCATGTTGATATGGTCGGCGGCACTGACCACGCCGCGGTCTGTATCAAAAATCTTGGTCAGATTGTCGAGTGTAATCATGTTTCGTTTCCCGATTTTTGTTTTCGCGAGGGGTTAGAGGCCCCTGGGGGTCAATTTGCGCTGCAGTAGCAGCAGAGATCGATCAGCGATGATAGCCAGCAGACTGACTGCAATGGCTCCAACCACCAATTGTCGGGGATCGCTCTGGGATATTCCCCGACTGATCAGAACGCCCAGTCCGCCGGCGCCAATATAAGCGGCAATCGCCATTACACCGATATTCATCACTACCGCTGTTCGTACACCCGCCATGATCAATGGCACAGACAGCGGAATCTCAACCTTTTGCAGGCGCTGGCCGCTTGTCATACCGATGCCACGGGCAGCCTCCCGGAGGCCGGGGCTGACGTTATGGATAGCAGTGTAGGTGTTTCGAATGATCGGGAGTTGGGAGTAAAGCAACACTGCGATGACCGCTGGCAAGTACCCGATGCCGTGCCCTATGGTGGACAATATTGGAATCATGATTCCGAATAGCGCGATTGAAGGAATGGTGATCAAGATCGAGGCAACATAAAGCACGACCGTTGCAACTCGCTCATTCTGGGTAATCGCGATGCCAATCGGGACGCCTGTCAGGGTTGCCAGCCCTACGGCGACCACCACCAACGCTATATGCTCCAGGGTGAGCTTGCCAAGCAGGTCAAGATTGGTCAGAACGAAATCAAGAATTTCCACAGCGGAGCCCTTTTTGTGAGTTGTAGTCGGCAGAAGTCCACGTTTTCAAACACAGTAAATCAGGTGGGAGTGAGCAGCACTTTAAAGAAAGCGTCGTTAAAGTGAACAATAGCGACTGAGACTAACATCAAGATCAAAAATATCGACCTGTCTATAGAAAGCCTACAATGTCGCCGACGGTCATTGATTTTGACCTCCCGGGACTTTTAGCACTATTGCTGACCGCAGCCAAAGGTTCTAGAAAGGTGTAAATGATGAAAGCGGGGAGCGCCACACCTGCTGCATTTACGAGGAAATCCATATCTGCGTCCTGTCCTCTGTAATCTGGCAATGGGCGGGGCCAAGCCTAGATTTTATACAAGCACAATATGAGGAATGCAGCCAATGCAAGAGCACAACCAGGGTTTAAAGAAAAACTAAGAGCTAGATCTGGTCATCAACAGCTGAATGACCACGCGAGGCCAGACCTCAATTTCAGAGCAGAATGCTCTATGCAATTCACGTATTGCAGCTAACAAAACGCTATAACTGACCAAAATATTACTTCCTGCTAAACGTTGCTCAACGACAAATCAACAACTTGCACTCTTCATTCCACGCAAAGTACTACATTCGTCGTCCAGTTCATCTGCGGCTGGAACTGGCGAAAATACTTTCGGATAAGTCCAAAGCGCATAGTTTCAGTTCTTCGCCACGAAGAAACAGCCCGGAATCGCAGTAGAACCCCTACACCCTCGCGAAAGGTAAGCTAGAGGGGGGGAGGGCAGGTCACGGGGTAAAGCTTAGCCAGCCGCCCCGGCCCCGAGTCATGCGCACCCGATCGTGAGGTCGCGAAACTTTCGAATTTCTGGGCTTTACTCACTACTGCACCCAATCTTGCCAAAACGGCTGGTTTAAAGTGGCCCGCGTAACGTCGCGCAAGCGTCTTCGGGCGCAGCTGCGGGCGGTAAAAGACAACCTACGTCGAATAAACCGGCCCATTGGCGAAACGGGGCGCTGGCTCCGCCGAGTAATTCAGGAGCATATGAACTACTGTCGTTGCAGCATCGCCTCCACCACAAAGCCGCGCATGCTAGCGGCGTTGACCCTTCCTTCTGAACGTTCGCTTTGCGACCTTAGACCCTTTTCCTCGTAGCCAGGTCCGCTTCTGTTTCTTCCTGAAGTTGCTAGTCTTAAATCCGCGCCATACTTGTCAAAATGCTAACTACGGGCTTTCGCCCATTGTTGATACACGGTCAGGGGAAGAGGCCGGGAGTAGTGAAACCCCTGAACCAGATCCGCGCCTAGGTCGGTGACAATCTTCCTTTGTTCTTCCGTCTCAATACCCTCAACGGTAACTTCGAGTTTCAGTGCCTTGGCCATGGAGATCATGGATTCCATGATAGTGCGGGCATCAGCGCTGGTTTCCAGGTTTTCGACAAACGCCCGGTCGATCTTCAACCCCGACAGCGGCAAGTGAGTCAGGTACTGAAAGGATGAATACCCTGTTCCGAAGTCATCGAGGCTGACTTTGAAACCCTGGTCGCGCAGGGTCCTCACGGCTGTTTTTGCTTGTTCAGGGTCGCGGATCAGTGCGCCTTCCGTAATTTCGATCTCCAGAGATTCAGGACTGACACCATAGGAAGCTACGATCCGTCCCAGCTCCTCAATTAGAGCCGAGTTCATCAAGTTGTCGATCGCGAAATTTATGCTCACCGACATGAGATTGTGTGATTTGATGTTTTCACAGGCCTTGGCAATCACGAATCGCGTTACAGGGTCTATCAACGAAGTACTTTCAACCTTGGGCATGAACAGCCCGGGCATGACCATCTTATTATCCTGGTCAAACCAACGCAGCAAGGCTTCAGATCCAACGTGGCGGCCTGTTCGCATACAGATCTTGGGCTGGTAAAACAGCTGGAACTGTTGTTTGACAAGTCCATCACGGACTCGCGCTATCAGTTGAACGCGCTCCGCGGTTTTCTGGTCGAACATGGGATCGTAACGCCTGTAGGGAACATTGTTCTCGATTGCCACGGACAGGCCGGTTCTCGCGCGGTTTATGACGATTTCCGGATTCTGATCGTTATCTCTGATGAGGTAGCTTCCGGCAACTATCTGAACGCGAAATGGGATGCCCTTCACAACGGTTTCTTCTTCGCCCACTCGCTTGGCAATGTCAAAAACGGCGCCCACTTTTTCCTGGCGATCAACCTCCTCTTGAGACTCAACGGAGAACAGAATTGCCAGCTCCGATTTGCTGAACCGGTAGACTTGATGAGGTATCTCGATGTTCTGAGTGATTTGATTGGCCAGGTCTTTGACCACCTGTTCCGCTGTATCAGCACCCATTGACTGCAAGATCTCCCACAGGTCCTGCATCCGGACCAGTAATATCGCGGATGAGGGGGGATTATCCTGGCTCGTCCTTCGCAGTAACCTTTTGAGGTCCCGGTTAAGGGCTGCTTGTGTACCTAGGCCGGTTTTATGATCGATTTCGAGTGCATGGAGATGCCGCTGATTGGCCAGCCGGAGGCTCTGGAGAATCCCTGCTGAAAAAACACCGATAAGCAGGAAGAAAGCGATTCGCGCCAGCCAATTGTCTATCGTTTGGTAGGTATCGGTTGATACGTCCAGCGGCATTAACGGGCCGATGAGAAGCCCACCCGCCACCGCACCGAGGGTGGCCCCGGGAAGTCCAAACCAAGCTGTGGATAGCAGAATTGGCAGCAGGATTACATAGGGGTAGGCATATCCTGTACCACCAGTGAAGTAAACCAACCATGTGCCAAATGCAAAAAAAGTTATAATAAACAGGAGCTTAAAAATAGACCTCGTAAACTCCGACATTTGTGGCCATTTCTGTGAGTGCCAAATACTGTTGAAGGTAGGAAGGTAGCTACTACTCTCTCTATTCATCTGACTGCCTTTTATGGTCGGGTCTTCGAAGAATAGTCAATTCATTGTTGATGGTTTACCTGAGAGGCTCACAATTGCAGGCGGCCTTATTATTGCTGTTTAAGGCGGCCATTGAGAGCGTAGTTCAAAAAATAACGGCTATCCTGTAATGATTTGTTACGTTATGAATCACCAGTAAGATTTGTGCCAAATTGAAAAAAGAAGGAGTCACATCTCGTGTCTGTAGGCGCTCTCAGAAAATTTGTGCACGTCCCCGAAGTATGACGCATAAGACTCTCAAAATGAGCCTTTCGGGCTTGAAGCTGAATATTCGCTTTGCGACCGTCAGCGGAGGCTCTAATAGAGGTGCAACTAAAACAGGGATGCTTACATAAAGATGTCAGAAAGGACACCTTCCGTGGCCCGAGAAGCTGGTCTAGTAGTTAATTTGCGGGGAAGTCCCCCGCTTTGGGCGTTATGCTTAACCGTCCGGCCATCACTCCTTGTCAGGAACGGCCGGCCTCCAATTGTGGAGTAATAGTTCGTCAATGTCGTTGTTCTTCTGGCAACTCGAACACTGCCGACTAATAACTCCTGGCTACGGAACCTTGTGACCGTGTCGAGACACGCTCGGTCCGCGGTGCCGTCTCCCGCAACCGACGAACCCAGAGCGCAGCTGACTCCTCATCGCCAGCAGCCTCAGCCGCTTGGGCGGCACCCGAAAGCGTGTTGTAACGTTGCGGCCAGGTACGATCGGAACTTTCGTAGGCGACCAACGCTTCAACCGGACGATCAAGGGCAACCAGCAGATCTCCGAGCGCCTCGTAGGGTGGCAGTAATGCGCCGGGGCTAACCGGATGCTTTTCCACGCCGGCTTCCAGCTTTCCAGCAGACTGCATCAGCTCGATCGCCATTTCAGGATTACCCTCGGCTTTTGCTATCCAGCCGGCCAGAATCCGGCGGTCTACTTCAACGTAGGTTGAGAAACGTTGGTCTGCACCGGATTTGGCAGTTTCTACAAGAGTCGCCAAACGCTGTTCTGCTTCGCGTGCGCCTTTCAGGTCATTCGTGTGCACAGCGCCCAGCCCCTGCGCAAACGCAATTAAACCAGCCGGCCAAGGAAACTGGTCCCAATTGATCATTTTTGACTGATAGGGAACAAGCGCCGCAGCCGCTTCCCAGTCATGGGCTTCAACAGCCAGCCTTGCTGGAATGGAGGCTTGATGAAACACCCCGGGAAAGTTCCCTTGATGAGGGCCATTTGTCTGTGCTTCCGCCCATACGCTCCGTGCAGCGCTGTCCTCCCCCCGCTGGAGATGACCATAGACCAGATAATCTAGCGCATGGATGTAGTGGAATGATTTCGCACCGTCTGCAACGTGATTTACTGCTACCTCAGCGGAGCGGCGATTCCATTCAATTACTTTGGGCCAATCTCCGAGCCGGACATAGATGTGGGAAGGCATATGCAGCGCATGAGGCACATCCGGGGCAATCGCCCCATACGAAGCAACGATTTCAGTGGCATTGCCTGCTCGGCCATCCGCATCCGTGGAATGGATCGTGTAATGAACCGCTCCGGGATGAGTAGGCTCGGTTTTCCAGGCTTCACGCAATACCTGTTCGGCTTCGTCGCGCACCGCCTTTGGATCATCGAGAGCCAGCGACGGTGTCATCCGCGACAACGCGTAAAGCGAGGCAACGTCTAGATCGTCGGGATACGCCCGATAGGCTTCCTCCATGCCTTTGGTCCAACCTGCCAAGCGCTCCCTGACCACGTCGGTTTCAGGATCGAAGAAGGCTCCCGTGGCCTCAATCAGCGATTTTTCGCGCGGATCTTTTGCAGCCGTACGGGCTTTCTGAATGGCCTCCCGGCCACGCGCAATATCGGCCTCTCCAGGGATGGTGCCCCATAAGGGCTGGAACAGCGTCGTAGCGATACCCCAGTGGGCTATTGCACAGTCGGGCTCGGTCTGGACAACCGCCTCAAATTCGGATCGCGCCTGGGTGTACATCATGTGATGCATCATCCCCAGCGCATGATCCACATCCGCACGAACCGCCTCTCCACAGTTAACCTGGAAGTTGACGGTTCCGATGGAATTGCCAGCGCTGGAAGCATTGGCATCGTTCATGGTTTTCTGGTCAGCTAAGGCAGGAAGAGCCAGGCCCAGGGAGGAGACAAGAACGGCAAAGCGAAGTGATGATTTCATAGCGTGACTCCAGTATCAGTATGACTGGTGGAGCCGGCATGACGTAAATCGATCAGGAACTGACTACAGACTACCAGGAGCTGGTTCTGCATGCGCAGCTTGAATCTTTTAAGCTACGCTCATTCTGATTGCTTAACCAGCGGAACCTTCCGAGAAAACGACAAAGCAAATATTAACGTCGAGCACAGCATTTGATTCTGGAGTTGTGCTGAGGGCTCCAAGGAAAGCGCATTGCGCTCTTATGGCCCTACTACACCTACCTCGTCTTAGTACTACTCACTATCAGAAAAATACGACTCACCATAGACTTACGACAAGCAGGGCAGATGTATTCAACGGCTGCGGCCTTTTTTGCGGGTACCAGTGCTTTTAGCTACATCTTCTCTGGTTGTTGGAACTGCTTTATTATGGCGGTGAGGTGGTTAAACTTTAACCAATCTTATAATCAGAGGGTGAGACTATGAAACATGCTTCTGATTTAAAACCAAGCCTCTCTGAAAGTTTTTCATCTCAAGTTTCAAGTCACACGTTTGTTTGGCTCGTGATTCCGCTGTTTTTTTTCGCCATATCGCATTACTCGCTCGCTGAGGACCTGACTCCAGTGCCTATGGCGTCGTTGGATGGGAAAGCCTTCAAGAGCAAGCTCGGGCCGGTGGGGAAGCCCCTGGACGTTGACGACATCCTGGTGTTCGAAGACGGCCAGTTCGTATCCGAGGAGTGCGAGAGGCGCTGCGGCTATGCAAAGGTCGATTACTGGGTGAGAAGGGCTCAGGATGGCGCTATTGAGATGCGAGCAGACGTGCCGTGCACCGAGTCTGACGCGATGATGCACTGGCGGGGTACCGTGCGCGGGGACAATATCGAAGGCTCCTTTACGTGGGTGAACAAGCGTTGGTACTGGGACTTTGAAGAAGAGTTCTGGTTCAAGGGTCGGTTGGTGGAGGCCGACAATCCATGATCCGGCCGGCCATGCCAGCCGAGCGACGTTTGGCAGGGCTACTGAAGCTTTCGATTCTGATCGGAATCATTGTTGGGGGCAACCTGCTGACCCGGGGCGTTATTGATGGTCTGGACGTGGATATTCGGCCATCAAACGAGCCCATGCTGCATAACCTCATCATGACCTCCATGGCCGCTTACATCCTTTTGATGGCGCTTCCGTTTGTGCCTGGTGTTGAGATCGGGCTGGCATTGATGATGATCCTCGGGCCTGAGATCGTGCCCTTGGTGTATGGATGCACTCTGACTTCTCTTTGTCTGGCCTTTCTCGTTGGACGGTTTTTACCGGAAAAAACTCTCACCCGGTTTTTGCGAGAAGTGCATCTCGTCCGGGCGGCCAAGTTTTTGGAGACTTTCCACGGGCTCGATACCGGACAAAGACTGGCCCTTCTGACCGAAAAATCGCCCCAGAAATGGGGGGCGTGGCTCTTGAAACACCGCTACCTTACTCTGATGCTCGCCATCAACCTCCCGGGCAATATAGTTCTGGGCGGGGGTGGTGGGCTGGCGTTAGCGGCCGGAATGAGCAGGATGTTTCCCATTCACCGCTTCATACTGGTTGTGGCGGTTGCGATTTCACCCTTGCCGCTGTTTTTGTTGGTAGTCGGAGATAGCATTGCCAATTGGCCCATTTAATTGGATCTCGGTTGCATCGGAGTAAACATGTCGCGGATTGAAATTCCGACTGTCTTATTAAGGCGGCTGAGCGATGCGCTGCAGGCGTTACAGCACCATCTGAATATTGGCTTTGCGAACTCCCGCATCCAAGGCAATGCCCTAAACAAAAGCGGACATTAGTAATCTCTTTTTAAAGATCTACGCTTCCTTTGGAAAGCGGACCTTTTCCCGCGTTGAGATGATGCGGGATTTTTGAAGCCGCTTATCGGCGCCTGTAGAATAGGTTCACTCTTATATCGTCAGTGATGACACTATTCTGACTCCATGACGAAATAATTTTTCTTGAATCAAGCCATCTGACCAACTCTATATTCTCAGGAGTATTTTTCAGTTTCGGCGTCTTGCGCCCTGTTTTTATTTCAGAAAATGGCTTCGGTAGATTGGCCAAGACATGATGCACTTCGTCGGTTGTCATGAGAGAGTGATATTTGTTGAAGAGTGAAATCTGCGTTTCTATCGGCGCGGAGTGCTCTATCAGGGATCGCGCAACATTGCCGTTTAAGTTGGATGTGTTGGCGTCGGTTTTGCTCAGAATTGAGCCGATAAGTGCTGAACGTTCGGGAAGGTCTACGAGCGCCTCTAGCTCCATCAAGTCGATTATCTTTAGTTTGGCCTCATTATCAATTTCAGATCGTAGAAGCTCGTCTCGGAAGTTATCGTCGAGCGCGAAGCTATCTGGGTCCGCCAAATATGTGTCGATGTTGGCTGCGACAAATAGTACCTGCAATTCGCTGTTTTCAGCGAATGCGTCAAGACTCTCCTTCGTAAAGGTGATTCGTCCTTCATCTATAAGGATTCGAAGCTTGGTTGGTTCGAGCCCTTCGGGTGGGTGCTTGAACGAATTCGGCAGGGCGTGAACATATTCTCTATAGGCGGCATCAGACAGCGAGCCTGCACGGACGAGGAATTGACGCAGCTTCAGTGAATCTGAGTCACTTGGTATCGGGTATTGCAGAATTGCCGCGCGGACAACATCCCGATCAAGATAGCCAACCAAACTGTCTTCATGGAACCCTTCACCTTTCATAAAATCAAGACAGTTCACCCAAGTTGGTTCGATCGCATTTAGCTCGAACAGCATTGCGTGCAATCTCTCGGGCACACCTTCTAGAGTTGGCAGCAGGTTTGTCTGCCGCTCAAGAAACTCGCGAAGATCATCGTGATCCACATCATCGTGGCGGATTATGTCCAGGATTGCGGGGACGTCCTCCTTTGAGTTTTCCGGAAGCTCCAGGAGAATTTCATGAAGATATCGATTTAAATCGCGCTCGACTCGATTAATCAAGGGTGCACAATTCGTCGAACGTATAGTCGTGAAGTTCCTCTCATGTAGTGGCTTAAGGTCGTTCTCTCTCAAAATCGCTTGGTAAACGTACTCCAGGTTTGGGATCGTGAGATCGAAAAGCCCCTCCTCGAACATGACCCGCACAATTTCAGGGTTATCTTTGATTGCAGCCAGGTCTTTTACCTCAAAGTCGAGGCATGTGAGGCGCTCCGGTTCCAGTCCGGGTGAATTAACCAAAATCTCCGTAAGGTTCACCGAAACAAATTCCGGTAACTCATCAAAATCCTTTGCGAGCGTTTTGAGTGAGGCTACCGGTAGGTTCGAGATCAGCTGGGTGACGTGGGAGATATTGTTAGGGCTAGCAATGACGGTTGGTACTAGGCCTTTCCACGTTTTGACTAGCCCCGAGAGAAGTCCTACAACATGGTGGCCGCTGCTGTAATAGGCATCGAAAAAGTCCTCACAGCTCTCGAATTCTGACGAGAGAAACTCGAAAAGCTTCTGCGTCTGATCGAGATAACGGCTCCAGTCACTCAGGAGGCTATCGACAAGCTTAACGTTCAAGACATAGCTTTGCCGGAAGTCTTCATCTCGCATTGCTGCGATGACCTCTTTTGGATTGTCGATCGGAAAACCCGGGTCAGGCATGACGAATGCCCTTATTTGGATCAGAAATTTATTGTCATTAGGGGACAAACGGCCTGAGTGAAAGAGTGAAGTGTATTGGTAGTAGGTATCGTCGAGATGGCCTTCCAGAATCAGAAAACGGGCAAGCTCTCCGTTTTCCCCAAAGTTTTCGAAAAGATCCTGGACGTGGTCGGCGTTCGAACGCAACAGCGTGTTGAGCTTAGTAGTGCGAAGCGCTGCGATCTCTGATTTTAGGTCGCGTATTTGACGCAAGCTATTCTTCCTGTTTTCAGCCGCCTTGCTTTCGATCTCGTCCTTGCGTTGCTGATAGGATTTATGAGGGTTCACATCGCTTTGCAACTTGGGAATATTGACCTGCTGTCGTTGATTCTGGTTGCTTCTACAGGATATGAGGGAAGCCTCCATAAGTTGTTCAAACGCATCCTGCGCAACCATCTGTTGAAGGGTGATCCATGCTCGGCCATCGAGACTGACGCTGACAGTATTTGCTGGGAGCTTCTCAATCAGAGCCATAGCGTAGATTTGACGCAACTCTTTCAAGTCCGAAGGTGTCTGTCGCTCGGCGACTTCAAGCCTCCTTTCGAGCTCCGCAATTTCGGTCCTTTTCGTGGCCTCACCATGCCTAATGAGCTCGCCTTGGCGGTTCAAAATTTCAGCGAGATTCCCCGCACCGCGGTGCAGTTGCTCAAAGTCCCTTGGATAGACGTTTTTGTAGATCAGCACCGCGAGGAGCTTGTTGGCGTCGAGCAGATCCTCGTCATCAGTTTTCAAATTAGCCACATAAATGGCGTATTCATTAAAGATGTTCTGAATCAACCTCAGGTCGTTCAAGTATCGTGAGACCTCTCGCAGAAACTGACGATCTAGGCGCTCGTCGAGCTCAAGTCTCTTTCCCTGTTTCAATACCATGTCGATGGAATTCGATGTATTGATGATCGGTATGACGGGAATGATGAATTCGAAGAACTTGGTTCGATCGGTGTTGACAAACATGTCGTCGCGCAGGGCGTAGAGGAATCTGATGGTGCGTTTCACGCCTGCGTTTTCATTTACAAGGCTATTAATTTCGCGCAGCGTGACGAAAATTTCGGCATTATCAAATCGATCGATATCCTCAATAACTACAAGGTCGTAATCGGTTGATTGGAAGAAGTAGATTATTTCGTCTAGGTGACGGTTCAATATGGACGTCTGATCATCGTGCGCGGGCTTTATCTCAACGTCCTTCAGCGAAATGCTCTTGAGTGACAGACCGAAGCTCGCGACATAAAAGTGATGCAGTGTCGCCCAGACGAACGTTGCCGCGAGCACGAAGCTCCCAAGGTTGAGCCAATTACTAATTGCTAGCGGGACGAAAAAGGAGCCGTTGAGGATATCTTCTCGATTATGAAACACGTACCAAAGCGCAAGAATGCCAAGCATTATGAAGAGAGATTTAAAAATCGACCAAACACTGGGCGACTGAATTCTTTTGAACCGCGATAGTGGAAGCTTGTTTGCGTCAGCACCATACAGCATCTGCTGCAGGATACTTCTCTCAATCTCTTGACGGCTCACCTTCTCGCCTTCGGAATTGGCCTCGGGAACGAACGCGGCGAGAGAAATATGAAGCGCAGGCCGTCGATACTTTTTTAAAAAGGACTGGATGATGCTGCTCTTTCCTGACCCATACGGACCAGTTAGGGCAATATTGGAAACCTTCGCATTGTTCGTCGCGAACAGAATCGCTTCGGAATATACGCCAGCCTTGTCTGCGTCATCGGTTGGCGCGAGGTCTACGAACTTAGATTGCATGTCGGCGGAGCCGTCTTGGCTTTCCAGCCAAGACACGATGCTATGGAGGTAATTGGCAAGCCAGCGTATTCGGGAGGTTATGATTTTTATCATACGATGCTGCGCTATCCTAACCGTCAAGAAACGAAAATTCGTGAAAGGCTGACTTAAAACTACCCACTTTTGACTGGGCGCCAATACTGATTTGAGTTCTATGTTTGGATTCGGGCGTCCGATGGACTGGCTTCATACTGAACTATTCATGTTGCTGATGCCAGTCACCATAGCATCACCGTTTCTGATCGATAGCGAGTCCGTACCGATCTCTTTTGAGCCCGCTTTGTGCGTGAACATCCCTGTTTTAGTTGCACCACTGATAAGCTTTTCCGCCCGATGGTGTTTCGCCAGATACTCCCATGGCGCCAGCCAAAAGCGAACATTCGAGTGAGGGCATTTCCAGAGTTTCCAAGATAATCACAGCCTTTTGTCCAGTATGATTGGCGGAGCAAATTGCAGACGCTGAATGATTACATGGCAGATATGGCCATGCTCGGCTAAGCTATTGTTTTATCGGTTTATGTGCAGCGCGATTGATGGTTCAAAGTCAGTAATAGTGACACAGTCAATTTACTGCAAGGGTAAAGCGCGCTGTCTAATTGCTGTTAGCTTTTCAGGGGGAAGGGAGAAAGATGGCAGCAAAACGATTATCACCTGCGGCAATTGTCGCTCTTAAGGAGTCTCTGTGTAGCGTCTACTGGTACAAGGCCGACCTACGGAGCTTCCTTTCAAACTCCGTGAGCAACAAGGCGCTGGTAGGTTCCTTGAACTGGGGAAACTACAAGCGGCAAATCGTTGCTGATTTGGTTGATACTTTGACCGGTAACCAGGACAGGTATCTAGGTGACCTGACCAAGCTTTGCTACGAGGTGACAAGCATTAGCAATTTCTCGCACCTAGAGCAGCTTGATGGCGGTCACCAGAAAGCGCGCAGAGCCAAAGAGGCTGTCGAACAACTACGACAACTGGTAGAACCTCATCAAGACAAGAGGAAAGATGAGGAAGAATTTGAACGTAGGCGAAAAGAGCGAGAAGAAAAGCTCAGGTCAAATCGGGCGGTCCGAGAGAAACTGGCCGAATTGAACTCGCGCTTTATGGCGATCGCGGCGGGAACGAATCCGCAAAATCGAGGATTTGATCTCGAACGTTTAATGTATGACGTGTTCGAGCTTTTTGATCTCGATCCGAAAGCGTCCTTCCGAAATGTTGGCGAACAAATAGATGGTGGCTTTTTTCTGGAGGGCACTGATTACTTGTTTGAGGCGAAATGGCAACAGGGGCTAATTGGAGTTGAAGATCTCGATGCTTTCTCGCGAAAGGTCGAACGCAAACTCGAAAACACCCTTGGTGTATTCTTGTCTATGAACGGGTTTTCGCCAGATGGAGTCGCAGCGCACTCCAGTGCAAGGCCAAGTATCATCTTGATGGATGGAGCCGATTTGATGGCAGTTCTGGAAGAGCGGATTGATTTTGTCACTTTGTTGCTGCGCAAGAAGCGGCACGCTGCTCACACCGGTAATATCTATCTGAAAGTACATGAAATCACGCGATGAGCTAAAAAACCCATTAACGCGGGCAGTAAAAAACGACGCTCCTCGTTCCTCGTCGCTCTGTTTTTTTTGCTGCCGGTTTTAGGCGGCGCTAGCTGGAAGCATAAATGGAAGTATTCAAGTTTATTGCGCACAGTAGAAAAGCCATTTGCATCGCCGCGGAACATGGCTGGTATCCTGGAGCCAGATATACCAACCTTAGAGATGTAAAGACCTTTGATTTTGAGGGGGTAGGGTTTCTAGATATTGACTGGAAAAACTACGATTTTTCACGTCATATCGACGCTGCCGCACAAAAAAAGCCAAAGATGACAATTGCGCGAGACGTAGAGTGTATATTTAAGCTTGATCAGATCCTTCGTGAAGCCGAACAGTTAGCATTGCATTCTGATTATGTTGCTATCGTTCCTAAAGACCCTCTATTAAACGGTCGAATCAGTGAGTTAATCCCAAGTGATTATATATTGGGGTATAGTGTCCCCACCCGATATGGAGGCACGAAGGTCAGTTTGCAGAGTTTCGACAGGCCGGTTCACCTATTGGGAGGGCGCCCCGATGTTCAGAGGCAACTTGCGGAAAAGCTGAAGGTAATTTCTCTGGACTGCAACCGGTTTACTTTTGATGCGCGTTTTGGCGACTACTTTGATGGAGAGACCTTTAGACCACATCCAAAAGGCGGCTATGAAAACTGTTTAACTGAATCTCTGAGAAACATAAATAGATTGTGGGATGACTATATAGTGCATGACGAAGTAAGAAAGTTGGCAAAATTGGTGACCCTATGAGTAATCGAGAAGATTTTTTGCTAAAAATGTATGATCAAATGTTCAATGATATAAACCGACATATTATGGTTGTTTGGCAGAGTATTGGCGTATTGGTAAGTGCATTCGCAATATTTGCCTTAGTGGAAAAAAAGGTGATTTCTCTAGATATAGCTACAAGTATTATATTGCTTTTAAGCGCTTGGTTAGTTGCTCATCTATTTGACGCATCTTATTGGTATAATAGAAATCTAGCGATCATCGCGAATATAGAGAGGCAGTTTTTATTAAAGTCTGACCTTAAGGATATTCATTATTATTTTGGCTCTCACCGACAAAAAAATAAAATGATTGAGCATTTGCGTATACAGTTGTCTTTGGGAGCTGCGCTTGGAGGTCTCGTTTTGCTCTACCATTTTTTTGAAAGGGTGATGCCAGGATTCTCTGCTCCAATTAGTAATTTTGAGCCGGCTAGATCGTTACCGTATATCGTTGTAGTGGTTGCAGTTGTCTATTTAAGAAAACAGAAAGTAGATGCGGCCGAAAAGTATAAGGAGTTTATAGCTAACTCCCCAGGGATAAAGGTTGATACAAGTGGTGTGAACTATGGCAAAGGTCACGGTCATACTCCCAGCTAACACAGCGCTGAATACAGATAACTTATTGGCCGCGTTCAGAATTTACCGGTGAGCGCGGCGTTGGTCACACAACCTGAAAGTTCGCTTTGCGACCGTCCCGCATCCCACGCGACACCTAAACAAAAGCGAACATTTGCTTTTCGAGAGATATTCGTGAAAAGCTGACTTCAAATGTGTCCATGAAGATGACGCGGGATCACGCCGCTATTTTTAGGCGTTATGAGTTCCAAACGAGATACCCATGATTATTGAAATAAGCATAGTGGCTCTAGTCCTTTTAAAACTTATCGGAGTTATCGAAATTTCCTGGACTCTCACCGTGATTTTCGCGGTTGTATTGACCATCGTTGAAATCAACTCCGTGGTGCAGCGAAAAAGGTTGGAGGCGTTAGTCTATAAATTGGCGTCGGCAGTTGATAAAAAGGTCGATGATCTAGAGTTTGATATTGAGCAAAGTGAGCGACACCTTCGAGATCGTGCGAATCACGATGGCTAGGAATGGCGAACCTCAAAATAACCCGCTGTAGTATGCTCTCGATCTTTCGGCTGTCCACCGGATGCTACTGACTTGGCACCGCTTAGGTCAGCGTTTTCACAAGGTGCAGGAACAAGTGGAAAATCTCGAACCTATACGAATAGTTGGTCTGTGCTTCAATTTTTGGCAGCTTGTCGCCAATTCGGCAGAGGAGATGGTACGTCTCGGCAACCAAGCCTCGTTACAATACGAGGGCTTGGACAATCCATCGCGGTCCGAATTCGAGAATCATATAAAATGGTCTGATTCGCGAGTTGCTGAGCCAGTGCTTTTCAATTTCTATCACGGAATCGAATTGAGCTTAAAAGCGCTGATCGCGGCGAAAGGCCAAGAGTCACCCGGAATCCATAAACTTTCTGAATTAGCGCAAAGTGTGGCTGAACTGTATAACGATTCGAGTTTGAATGACTTCTATTCCAAGTATATCGAAACACCACGTTTGCATGTCATCCTCCGTGAATTCTGCCAGAACTCGAAATCAGATATGGATCTTTTCTATCAGTCATTCAAATACCCCAGTAGCCGGCAGGGTATTACGTTCAACCATCCGGCTTTGCATTCTCGGCTAGAGGAAGGACTAGAACTATTCGCAGGCATTAAAAGAGACATTGAACTGATGAAGCCGATTATTGAAAGATATATTGTGGTCGAATGCCAGGTTTCATAGGTGATAACAAGGGAAGGCACGACACGCCTAATTCATCGCGGTTAAGTCTCAAATGCGTAGCCGCGCATTCATGCTCACGTTAGCGGCAATAAATATGGCGAGCTGGAACCTTAAAGAACTTCGAGAGAAAGCTGCAATTTTTCTTAATGGTACTGAAAAAAATGAGCTTATTGCGTTTCTCGATTCTTTCGACTGGAAAAGCAAAGCGACTGCTTATCATTTGCTCCAGGCAGATGAGTCCTTCAGACCATATAGGGAGATGGATGAAGCGCAGATTACCAAGACGCTTTTTTCGCAAGATGATGAATTTGAGGGAGCGGCAAGAATCAGGGAATTCTCGCTAGCATCAGCAGTGATGATGGCAAACACGCTACCTGATGTACTGGCACAAGTTCTTAATGTTGTATCTCTATCGAAAAGCCTGAAGGTTAACGATGTGACGTCGGGTAAAGTAATTAAAAGGATAGAGTCGAGTTTCCTAAGGGGAGAATTCGAAAACCTGAACGACTCTGACGAAAGTAAATACATCAAGGCATTCTCGAACACTATAAAGCACATCCATCTGGTGAAATCTAGTTACCATATCTCAACGGAAGATGGGGGTTACCATGGCGTAATTTTTAAGGCTTTTAGGTACAGAAATCGTTTGTTCCCTGAAGTTCGTGACGTGGAACTGATAGGTATTGTGAGACAGCATCGTACCCGATGTATCCAATTTGGTGAAAAAATAAACGAGGCACTAGATTAACCATTTCGGCCGAGAGCAGCTCCTGCTGTCAAGCTTTATGGTCTAATCTGAATGTCCGCTTTGCAACCGCCAGGGTTTCGGATGCGAAAGATCTTCTCAAAATATTGTTAGATGCCGTGCTTCACTCGCTGTTAACTCAGCTCATTCCGTCTCTCAAATGCTCAAATTCAGGCTCTATCCAATCGACTTCGAATCCAGCGTTTTTGAGTCTGGTGAGAAAATAACCTTCGTCCACGTGACTCTGCCGTACTGAAGCTTCTTCAAAAACATCAATCACGAAAAACGTACCGTATTCTTCGGTGGCGAAACTCCAGCTCACAGGATGCTCAATTTTCAGTGTCACCGGCAAAACCTTATCTCCAAAATGAAGAATCATGCTTTGCTGCGGTGGGAAGGGCATAGTCGTCGTTTGAGTTAATCGAGCAACGTTTCTTTTTTCGCGGCCCGTTTGAATAAGTACAGCATGCTGGATAGTAACGTTCATTTTTGTAAGCCCTATCAGTCGTAATGGGTTTTCGCGCTTCTTTTGGTTCAGTAAACATTAATATGGGCGCTGCGCAAACTCGTCTATCCCCTGACGCCGAAATGCGCTAAACAGCGAAACCAAAAAACGGCCCGATTAGTTCCTACAGATTGTCCGTGCTCCGCAACCGAACTCCGCAGAAATCTGGATGTTCGCTTTGCGACCAAACCCAACTTCGCATTCAGGCACCAATGCATCTTCAATAGCCATGAAATCCACGTTTGGTTGGCCAGAATCGGCATATGAGTCGTGATCTGGAGGGGGCAGGGCAGCTGTCGGTGTCCGGCGCTATCAACAAGACACATAACAAGTGGGCTGAAAATTTTAACCTGTCAGGTACGCAAACCGGGGTGCATTTGAGGTGTTTGAACAATAATAACGACTGCGCTTTAAAGTTGATTCGGTTGCCGTACTAACCAACATATTTGTACCCGGCATCCTGCAACGCTTCCTTCAGTGACTCCTCAGGAGGTTCTTCGTATATGAGCGTTGTTGAAGGTGACACATGACCAGCGATTTTTTGCGCGACTTTAACGGACTTCTTTTGTTCATGAATGATATTCGTCATTAAAGTCCTCCGGCCACTGTGGGAGCTGGCTCGCTCAATACCTGCCCAATGTCTCTGCATGAGCGCAAAGTGTTCTTGGAGAGTATTCGGAGAATAAGGACCTCCATTTTGAGTTAGGAATAGGGGATCCGTCCTTTTCACCGATTGGTGAGCTGCCAAGCGGATCACAAGGTGATTGTCTATAGCCGTTCTAAGCGCAACGTCATTCATTGGAAGATCACGCGATTTACCACGATGTTTTTTGACCTCAGGATAAAAATCCTCCGGTTTGATGTCGGCGCCGGCCTTGGCCATGGTTTCAATTCGCTGAACAAGCTGGTGAAAATCGTGAACACTGAAACTGATCCGTCGGCGTTGGTAGGTTGATTTGGACCGCTTCAGTGCGTCTGCACCCTTGGTGTAAGCCGCAGGCAAGGCCACGATTTCTCTAAGCTTGAACGAACGTTGGCCAGAGGCTTCAGTGCCGAGTTCGGCGACGTCTTTGATCTGTAGAAGTGCGATTTCCTGAACTCGCAGTCCGAGCTTGAAACTGATCTGAACCAAGGCAGTATTCTTTTCCGGGTAACGATGCTCTTGGATAACGCGCAAGAGCTGGGCGAACTGTTCGGGCGTGAGCACGCGTGCCTGGCCGGTCTTGCTCATCTGAAAGCTCCTGGTGAACCGTTGGGAGACAACAAGGATAGGGTAAAAATAAAATCCGTAATAATGTTATTTAAACGCATGCTGTACTGCGCATAATGTATAGGCCGTTAAAGGGTTGAGAAACCTGATACTACCGGGGCCAAAAAATAGAATAGGGCAGACAA
>NZ_JASSVS010000001.1 GCF_030250645.1 Marinobacter azerbaijanicus | reverse complement strand
ACAACGCCATCGATGAGCTATTGCCCCACAACTGGAAGCCGGCTATACCTGACAAGGTGTGATGGGCGGACGCTTACTGAATAACGGCCGCATCTCACGTAGAATTGCGCATCTTCAATATAGAACCCTATTCGGCCTTAGTACACTGAACCCTGGTTGGTGGGGCGGTAGCGACTCGGGTAGTGCGCACTTTCTGCGCCTGAGCGCTCTGGCAGCGAGTGAGATCAGCACCTCATGGCAAAGATACAAAGAGAGAAAGAATGAAGTTATTAGTGACAGGTGGGGCAGGCTTTATTGGCTCGGCGGTGATCCGCCACATTATCGCAAATACGAACGATAACGTGGTCAACCTGGACAAACTCACCTATGCCGGCAACCTGGAAAGCCTTGCAGAAGTAAGCGAAAGCACTCGTTACGCTTTTGAGCAGGTAGACATCTGCAATCGTGCCGAAGTAGACCGCATATTGGCAGAACATCAACCAGACGCCATCATGCACCTGGCTGCTGAAAGCCACGTTGATCGCTCCATAGATGGCCCAGCAGCTTTCATTGAAACCAATATAGTCGGCACCTACACCCTGTTGGAAGCCGCCCGCCACTATTGGCAAGGCATGGACGAACAGCGCCGCACCAGCTTCCGCTTCCACCACATAAGCACAGACGAAGTCTATGGTGATCTGGCAGAATCCCCCTCTCCCCTTGCTCCTCTCCCGCCAGGGGAGAGGGGGGGTGACTCTGAACAGCCCGTAGGTCGGATAGAGCGCAGCGAAATCCGACAACCAGGTGCGCTCCCCCTATTCACCGAACAAACTCCCTACGCCCCAAGCAGCCCTTACAGCGCCAGCAAAGCCAGCTCCGACCACCTGGCAAGAGCCTGGCAGCGCACCTACGGCCTGCCGGTTCTGATTACCAACTGTTCCAATAACTACGGCCCCTACCATTTTCCGGAAAAGCTCATTCCATTGGTTATTCTAAATGCCCTGGAAAACAAGCCGTTACCCATCTACGGCAAAGGCGACCAGATTCGGGACTGGCTCTACGTAGAAGACCACGCCCGCGCTCTCTACAAGGTGGTCACGGAGGGCCAGCGGGGTGAAACCTACAACATCGGTGGCCATAACGAAAAACAGAACATTGAGGTAGTACAGACCATCTGCGACATCCTCCAGGAGCTGCAGCCTCGGGACAAAAGCTACCGGGATCTCATCACCTACGTAAAAGACCGTCCCGGCCATGATATGCGTTATGCCATAGACGCCAGCAAAATCCAGAAAGAACTGGGTTGGATACCGGAAGAAACCTTTGAAACCGGTATCCGCAAAACCGTGCAGTGGTACCTCGATAATCTGGAGTGGTGCCAGCGGGTGCAGGATGGCAGCTATCAACGGGAGCGATTGGGTGCTGGCGTATGAACATACTACTACTCGGTAGAACCGGCCAGGTCGGCTTCGAGCTCCATCGAAACCTGTCCCCGCTGGGCATCATAAATGCCCCTGCCAGGGCAGAGTTGGACCTGATGGATGAAGAATCCGTTAGCGTTTATCTGGCGAATACCAAGCCGGACCTGATTGTAAACGCGGCCGCCTGGACAGCCGTAGACGCAGCGGAAGAGCAGCGAGCTGCCGCTGAAAGCCTCAACGCTGGGCTGCCAGCGCAGCTGGCGGAATACGCCGCCGCCAACAACATTCGCCTGGTGCACTATAGCAGCGACTACGTCTACCCCGGTAGTGGTGAAACTCCCTGGCAGGAAGCCAGTCCCACGGGTCCTTTAAGTCACTACGGCGAGACGAAACTTCAGGGTGATCAGGCCATAGAGCAAAGCGGGGCGGATTACCTCATCTTCCGCACCAGCTGGGTTTATGGCGCCCGTGGCAACAACTTCATGAAAACGATGCTGCGACTGGCGAAAAGTAAACCTGAACTGAATATCGTCGCGGACCAGATTGGTGCTCCGACACCTGCCCGCCTTATTTCACAGGTCACCACCTTGGCCGTCCACAGCCAACTGGAAAAGGGCTTGTATCACCTGGCCCCACGTGGTGAAACGAGTTGGCAGGGGTTCGCCACAGAAATATTCAAACAGGCCATTGAGGCAGGAGAGGAGCTAACCCTGAACCCCAACAATGCCCATCCCATACCCACCAGCGGCTATCCGACGCCGGCGCAAAGGCCGCTGAACTCAAGGTTAGATGTAACCAAGGTTGAGCGGGCTTTAGACATCCAGCTTCCGGATTGGCAAAGTCAGTTGGCACTCACGTTGGGCGAATATCTGGAGAACCAATGATGAAGGGCATTATCCTGGCCGGGGGTTCCGGCACACGTTTATACCCAATCACGAGAGGAATCTCCAAGCAGCTCCTCCCGGTGTACGACAAACCCATGATCTATTACCCCCTGTCGGTTCTCATGCTGGCTGGCATACGGGATATACTTGTCATTACAACGCCGGAAGATCAGGATGGCTTCAAACGCCTTCTTGGGGACGGCAGCCAATGGGGTATTGACCTTAGCTACGCTGCCCAACCCCGCCCGGACGGTCTGGCACAGGCCTTCATCATTGGCGAAGACTTCATCGGAAATGACAGCGTGTGCCTGGTGTTGGGTGACAACATCTACTATGGCCAGGGCCTGAGCAAAATGCTGCAAGCTGCAGCCAAGCGTGACAAAGGCGCCACTGTGTTCGGCTATCAGGTGACAGATCCCGAGCGTTTCGGCGTGGTGGAGTTTGACGAGCATCAGCGTGCCATCTCCATTGAAGAAAAGCCGGACCAGCCGAAATCCGATTATGCCGTCACTGGCCTGTACTTCTACGACAATGACGTAGTTCGTATCGCAAAACAGGTACAACCCTCCGCCCGCGGCGAACTGGAAATAACCAGTATCAATCAGGCGTACCTGGAAAGGGGCGACCTGAACGTGGAGCTGCTGGGCCGCGGCTTTGCCTGGCTGGATACTGGTACTTTCGATTCTCTGCACGACGCTGCCAGCTTCATTGAAACCCTGGAAAAGCGCCAGGGGTTGAAGATCGCCTGCCTGGAAGAAGTGGCTTTCCGAATGGGTTTTATTGGCAAAGAGGAGCTGCTGTCGGAAGCTGAAAACCTCAGGAAGAACAGCTACGGAACCTATCTCAAAAAGCTGGCCAGAACAGCCAAATAAGTGACCTGCATGAACATCATCAAAACCACAATTTCAGACGTATTTCTCATTGAGCCTAAGGTGTTTGGAGATGAGCGTGGCTTTTTCATGGAAACGTGGAATGAAAAAGCCTTCCGTGAAGCTGGGATTAATGCCGCATTCGTACAGGATAATCACAGCCGTTCTGTCAAGAATACCCTTCGCGGTTTGCATTATCAGATTCAGCAGCCCCAGGGCAAGCTGGTACGGGTAACGCGGGGCGAAGTGCTCGATATAGCGGTAGATCTTCGGGCGGAATCACCCACTTTTGGCCAGTGGGTAGGGGAGTACCTGTCGGAAGAGAACAAACGCATGCTGTGGGTGCCACCGGGATTTGCGCATGGGTTTCTGGTAACCAGTGAAACAGCGGATTTTCAGTATAAGTGCACTGATTTCTATGCGCCTCGCCATGAGCGCACCATACGTTGGGACGACCCTACCTTGAATATTGACTGGGACGTAGAAAACCCGGAAGCCCTTTTGCTGTCCGCAAAAGACCTGGAGGGGCAAACCCTGGAGCAGGCCCGGGAAGAATTGAGAGAGCATTACTGAATGATACCTGTCACCAAGCCTTACCTCCCCAATAGGGAGAAGCTCGACCGATACCTGGATGGCATATACGAACGCCAGTGGCTGACCAACAATGGCCAACTAGTGCAGGAACTGACCCGCCGGCTTGAAGAGTATCTGGAAGTGGATAACCTGCTGTTGGTGGCTAACGGCACCCTTGCGCTTCAGATTGCGTACCGGGCGCTGGGAGTGAGTGATTCGCGCTCAGACCAGTATCCGGAAGCAATCACTACTCCCTTTAGCTTTATTGCGACAGCCAGTTCCCTGAAATGGGATGGAGTAGAACCGGTATTCGCGGATATCGATTCAAAAACCTGGTGCCTCAACCCTGAAAACATCGAAATGGCAATCACCCACAATACGCGCGCGATTGTTCCAGTGCATGTGTTTGGCAATGCCTGCGATGTGGAAGCCATAGATGCCATTGCCCGGAAACATACCCTGAAAGTCATCTATGATGGTTCGCACGCCTTTGGTGTCAAGTATAAGGGCGGTAGTTTACTTGAACATGGTGACGCTGCCACTTTGAGCTTCCACGCTACGAAACTGTTCCACACGGGAGAGGGTGGGGCGATTGTGTTCAAGCGTAAGGAGGATCTCGAGCGAGCAAAGAAGATGATCAACTTCGGCATAACTGGGCCGGAGACAATCGAAGAACTGGGTATCAACGCCAAGATGAATGAGCTTCAGGCAGCGATGGGGCTCTGTGTACTGGATGAAATGGAAGAAAATCTTAGGGCAAGGGCGAATGTGTGGCAGGAATACGAGAGTGCCCTGGCCCAAAGCCTGCAGTTTCAGGCCAAACACCAGGCTCTAGGCTACAACTACGCCTACTTTCCCGTGCTGTTTGAGAACGAAGAACAGACGAGGCGGGTGCTTTCTGTTCTCAAAGAGAACGGTGTTCTGGCTCGCCGATATTTCTATCCGTCGCTGGAATCGGTAGCCAGTCTGGGAGTGCACCCTCCACAGCCTGTTTCTGGTTCAATTTCCCGGCGGATCCTGTGCTTGCCGATTTTTGCCGATTTACAGAAAGCTGAGGTTCAGGCTATTAGTCAATACATACTGGAAACGCTGGAAAGGTAAGGTTGCAATCGTAATGAAGAAAAAGTTACTGGTGTTTCCCTGTGGTTCGGAGGTCGCTCTCGAAATATACAGGTCATTGCGGTATAGCATTCATTTCGACCTGATTGGCGCTTCCAGTGTTGATGACCATGGCAGGTTCGTATTCAACAACTATATTGGCGATGTGCCGTTTCATAATGCTCCCGGCTTTATCAATGCGCTTAAACAAATCGTCGAGAGGGAGAAAATCGACGCCATCTTTCCGGCGATGGACTCTGTAGCGAAGACGCTCAAAAGCAATGAAAAGGAGCTTGGATGTGTTGTTATAGGCTCTAGTTCCAAAACTACCGAGCTTTGTTCATCCAAGTCAGCTACCTATGAATGGTTGCAGGAAAAGATTTCATGCCCGCGCTGGTCAGATGCGCTTCAGGAAGTGCGGCAGTATCCGGTATTCATAAAGCCCGATGAGGGGTATGGGTCACGAAACGTGTTTCGTGCCTCCAGTAAAGAAAGCGCACAGAAGTTCATTGATGGCAGTCCCGATACGCGATTTGTCTTCTGTGAATACTTGCCCGGGGAAGAGTACACGATGGACTGTTTTAGCTCTTCACAGGGTAAGCTCCTGTTTTGTGGTGCCCGGCAACGAATCCGCGTGAGTAATGGGATTAGTGTAAACACGATTGAAACCGAAAAGCATCATGACGTATTCCAAAGAGCCGCTAGAGTAATTAATGACGTTTTAAGACCCCGAGGCGCCTGGTTCTTTCAGATGAAAGAGAACGCTGATGGCGAACCGACTCTTCTTGAGGTTGCCGCCAGGCTTGGAGGTTCGTCGTCCTACTTCCGTGCAAAAGGTGTCAATTTTGCGTTGCTCAGCGCCTTTGATGCATTTGGTCTTCCTGTTGATGTGAACACCAACGACTATAAGGTCGAGCTGGACAGGGCATTGGGCAGTCGGTTCCGATTGGATGTTCGCTACGAGAATGCCTATATAGACTTTGATGACTGTTTGCTGTTGGACGACAGTGTCAATTCAGAACTTATAGGTTATATATTTCAAGCCAGAAACAAGGGTGTCCGGATCATATTGATAACCCGGCATGCCGGTGATCTGGAAGAAATGCTCAAAAAACATCGATTGTCTGATATATTCGATGAAATAATACATATTAAAGACAGGCTTCCTAAATCTCAGTTTATTGAATATAAAAATTCGATATTTATTGACGATTCGTTTGCGGAGCGTTCAGAAGTTAAACGAACACATGGGATTCCTGTGTTTTCTCCAGATATGATAGAAATGTTGGTGGACTAAGTTGAAAATATTACACGCATATTGCTTAAACCATAACTTGGGTGATTATGCCCTGGGATTTGGCGTTAAAAATCTTCTAAGAAGGTATCTTCCTGTTGATCTCATTGCGGAGACAAATCTTCAGGGCCAGGTTTTTGACGAATATTATATTGATAATGTTGTTAATAAAAAATATGACCTCCTTGTAATAGGTGGAGGTGGCATAATTCATGGTGCCCATTGGCCAAATGGCTGGTTTTGGCTTATCAAAGAAGAACTGATTGACCGTATAAAGATTCCTTTTGTTGTTTATGGAGCGGGCTACAACTATTTTGAAGATGAGCAGGGCATTCCTGAAATTGGCAAAAAACATCTGCTCAAAACGATTGAGCGTGCCAGCTTTTTCTCGCTCAGAAACGACGAAAGCGTAACGAGATTCAGCCAGCAACTCTCGGTTGATGTGAGAGAGGTGCCGGACCCGGGGTTCCATATCAATCTTGGTCGAGAATATGAGTGTAACGAACCTGATCCCTTCGTCTTGATCCAACTCGCTAATGACAAGCCAGAACATCGGTTTGGTAGCTCAGAGTCGCAGAGTTCCTTTGTGGATGAGCTGCGAACAGTTGTGGAGAAGCTCGCCAGGTCCTACAAGGTTATATTCGCCCCACACGTTTATGAGGATATTGAGCTGAGTGAGAGGGTAGCTCAGGGAATTCAGAATACGGAAGTCTGGCCGTTCTCCGATTATGCGTTTGACCGCACCCAGGATTGTCTTGGGTTTTATCAGAAGGCTGAATTTGTACTGGCCATGCGTGGTCATGGGCAGATTGTTCCGATCGCCTTTGACACTCCGGTTATCGCTCTGGAGAACCATCCCAAACATGGGGGCCTGATGAGAAAGCTGGATCTGCATGATTATAGTTTGGCGATAAATTCGGAGAGGTTTTCCGAGCAGCTTTTGCAAAAAATATCACTGCTTGAGGAAAATTATGAAGAGTATGTTGGTAAGTTAGGGCACATTAACGAAGCTCTTGGAGATTGGTCAAAACAAGCGATGGAGGAACTCCATCAGGCCGTCGTTGAAAAAGCATAACGGAACATGAGCAATCCCAACATATGAAGGACATCAACCGGAAAATTGGGATTGGAGTGCTTTGGAATTTCGCCGGTTTGTTCATGACTCGCGGGGCTTCGACGCTTTTTACCATTTTCCTGGCTCGCATACTCGCGCCGGACATATTCGGCCTTGTTGCCATGGCGACCGTGGTGTTCGAGTTGTCGAATGCATTGGTCAACTCCGGCCTCAGTCAGGCACTTATTCGCAGTAAGTCGGTCACAAAAGCAGATCTGAGCACGGTATTCATAACGAATCTGGTGTTGAGTAGTTTGGTGTACGCCGCTCTATTTTTCGGAGCACCCTTTGTAGCGGAGTTTTACAGCCAACCAGAGCTGACCAATCTTATCCGGGTAGTTGGGCTGATTGTATTCATTAACGCAACCAAGGTTGTGCAGACAGCCATACTCAGCCGTGAGATGAACTTCAAAGCCCAGATGCAGGCAAACACCACTGGAGTGGTGGTATCTGGCGCTCTGGCCCTATATCTGGCCTACACCGGGTGGGGCGTCTGGAGTCTAGCTGCACAAATGCTAAGTTCCGCCCTGGTATCAGCCATTATCTTATGGTTGGCAAGCAGCTGGCGTCCGGCGCTACAGTTCAGCATGGAGTCACTGGCGAGGTTGTTCGGATTCGGTAAAAACCTGGTTGCTGAAGCTTTCCTGCAGATTCTTTTTGAAAACTCCTATGTGTTGGTCATTGGTCGATTTTTCAGTGCTGAACTGACAGGCCTGTACTTCTTTGCGCAGAAAATTACCCAGTTGATATCCCGACAGTTAACTTACGCGGTTCAGCAGGCTACCTTTCCGGCGTTATCAACATTGCAAGATGACAACTCGGCCTTGCGGACCAAGTACAGTCAGATTCTGCAGATCATGATGATCATGATTGCCCCTGTGATGGCATTGCTGGCGGGGTTGGCAACACCCCTGTTTAATATCCTGTTTGACGACCAATGGCACGCTGCTGTGCCATACGTGCAGTTATTCTGTGTGGTCGGGGCAATCTATCCCCTGCACGCCCTCAACGTTAACCTTCTCAATGTAAAAGGTCGTTCAGATCTGGTGCTGAAAGTGGGGTTGCTCAAAAAAGCCGTGAGTCTTTCGTTGCTATTCCTTGCGATACCCTACGGCGTCAAAGGTATTCTGGTGGGGCAGATCATAGGGTCATTATTGGCGCTGATTCCAAATACCTATTTTTCCAAAAAGTTGGTGGACTACAGTCTGGCCGCGCAGATGCTGGATGCGGCCAAACCGATACTTGTTGCAACCGTTGCCGGGGGGGTTGCCTTCGGGGTATCGAGTCTCCTCGCCGCTCAGCCGCTCTTGTCGTTGTTATGCGGAGGAGTTGCAGGCGTTACAATGGGCGTGGTTTTGAGTATTGCGCTCAAAATTCAGGGCATCAGTTACGTAGTCAGTCGGTTTAAGTTTCTGCAACCGATCAGAAGGTTTCTTTGAGTTGGCAAACGAGAGGTATTGGTGACGCGCTTTGTTATATACACCCCCCTGTACCGGGAAAATAGCGGGGGTATTATTGTTCTTCACAAGTTGGCAAGCCTCCTCAGAGCCATGGGCCATGATGTTAAAATCTGGCCTCAGCAGAAACCTGCAATTTACGAACTGGCGACTGTTCCTGGCTGGAAAAAAGCCGTCCTTTGGGCTAAATGGCGGGCTCTCGGTCTGTTAGGCCGAAAAGATCTAAGGTCCCCATACCGGTTGAGTGTGGCTCGACATAAAGATATCAACGATTCGATTGTTTTGTACCCGGAAATTGTTGCCGGAAATCCGCTTCGATCATCAAAGGTAGTCCGGTGGCTTCTTAACAAGCCAGGAGCCATCAGTGGAGTGGTCGATTTCGGGGAAAATGATTTGTTCTTTTTCTATCAGGAGAAGTTTAATGATTGGGCCCTTAACCCTGACACAAACAACCGGCTGACCGTTACCGAATTAATGAGCGACACCTATGTCAGCGAAAACACGGGCACTCGTAACGGCCAGTGTTACATGGTCCGTAAGGGAAAGAACCGCGCACTTGATTACCACGACAAAAATGCCGTCAGGGTTGACGGCGTCTCCCACAAGGAATTGGCAAAAATCTTCAACGAGTGTAAGTACTTTATCTGTTATGACCCTTACACGATGTATTGTCGTTATGCCGCGATGTGCGGTTGTATTCCGGTGGTTGTGCCAGAAAACGGTGTAACAAAAGAAGAGTGGCGTCCTGAAATATATAACCGGTATGGCATTGCCTATGGCTGGGACGATGTGCCTTGGGCGGTAGAGACGAGGCCTCAGCTCATGGAGTTCCTTTCCGAATCAGAGAGGAGGAATGAGGAGCTGGCACGGAACTTTGTTGCTACGGTAGAGAAGCGTTTTTCCGACTAAATCAGCCTTCACACTGGGTGACTACAAGCAGACATGAAAGTATCAATAGCCATGGCCACCTATAACGGTGCCCAGTACCTTGCAGCCCAACTTCAGAGCTTTGCAGACCAGACCCGGCCGCCAGATGAACTGATCATCACGGATGATTGCTCCAGCGATGAGACAGAAAGCATTGTCAGGCGCTTTATGGAAGAAGCTCCTTTTACGGTTGAGTTCCATCGCAATGACAGAAATCTGGGTTATTGCGGCAACTTCAACGCTGCATTAATGAAAACAAATGGTGACCTGGTATTTCTCAGCGACCAGGATGATGTGTGGCTTCCCGAAAAGATCGAGCACATGGTGGGCCTGGCCGAGGAACATCCTGATGCACTTGTCCTGATGAACGATGCGGCGCTCACAGACTCGGATCTTAATGAAGTCGGCCTTACCAAGCTAGGTCAGATTCGTTCCGCCGGCATACCTCTTGAACGGTTCGTAATGGGATGCTGTGCCTGTGTGCGTCGGGAGCTGCTGGATTTGTGCCTGCCCATACCTGGAGGCCTCAGAGGGCACGATGACTGGGTTGTCGGTCTGGCGGGAAGCTTGAATGCGAAGTTTGTGGAACCGAAAACACTCCAGTATTACCGTCGCCACGAATCCAACGAGTCGCAGTTTATCGCTAATAGAACATCCAGAGTGACTCGGTCCCAGGCTTTTTTTCACGCGGTTCAGGTTTCTCTCGAAAAAGATGCGCCTGAAAGAGTCCGGGCTAACGTTGACCAACTGAAAATATTTATGAGAGGTGTTCAGGACATAGAACAACGAGCGCCCGTTAAATATCAGAGGGAACTGTTGGAATTCAGGGAATCAATTCAGGCCAGAATTGAAACAGAGGAGCGGCGTATTGATGTCCGCAGAAAATGGATCGTTCCAAGAGCTCTGGGGGTTATGTATTTATTGGTCAATGGTGGCTACCGGCAGAGCAATGGGATGAAATCTGCATTAAGAGACCTTGTTGGCTAAGAGTACTCACTAGCTTGGGCAAAGCATGACTTCTTTTCCGGTTCTCCGTACAATCGCGTCGCTCGGCGGGCATGTCGATTGCACGGGTTTTTGAATCACAGGATCTCCATATGAATAATGAACACCGCTCTCCGGAGCCAACTCATAGCGATATCAGGCTGGTCGATGCTGCTGTTATCCTTGTAAGGCACTGGGTGGCATTTTTCCTGGGCTTGTTATTGGTTCTGGTAGTGGGAGTGTTTTACGCAGTAACCGCCGACGATAAGTACGAGTTTATATCGCTTTATCAGTTGGCAGAGCAATCGTCTGGAGAATGGCTTCAGCAGCCTGCTTCACTTGTTGCGCGGGTGGAAAACCGCATTCTGCCGCAGTATGAGTCCTCATTTCAGCAGGATGAGGGGCATTTGATGCCTTTTGGGATGGCGGTTTCCAGTCCTGAGAAAGCTGGGATTTTATCGATCGTAACGATTGCTGAGGACTCGAAAAGCGATATGATCGAAAGCGCCCATCGCCATGTGTTGTCTGTCCTGGAGGAAGAACAAAATCGGCTGTTAGATGCTGCCCGCTCCAGTCTTAAAAAAGAGATCGCAGACATCGATGCACTGCTTGAGGAAGGCCGGGGAGAAGATTCTTCAGTGTCCTACGCGGGCGAGTTGTATCGCACAAGAGCACAGTTGACCTCTGATCTTAATAGTACGGAACCGGCCGAGGTGATTAATGCTGCCCAGCGAAGTCTCCGTCCTGTTGGTCCCAATCGCAAACTGGTAGTTGTGGGTTCTGTCATTGGCGGTATATTTTTCGGAATTGTGCTCGCTTTCCTGAGCGATTTTGTAAGCCGTGTCCGCTCAGCATTGCGCAACTAATGGCGGCAATTAGAAATATTGTGGCTATCTGAATGCGTATCGCTTTTCTGTCGGTTATGTTTCGTCACCCGCAGTCATCCCAACAACGGGGCGGCGGTGAAATCTCTAATCGTCTTTTGCTGGAATCGTTGGCCGTATCCCACTCCGTTTGCGTTGTCTGTGCGGTGGGTACGGAACTTTGGGGCGAAAAGGTAAACGGTGTCCGTTATTACGATCTGAGCGTTTTGTTGGGCAAACGCTGGTTTGGGTTTCTGGCGAGTGGGTTGGCGAAGCTTCTTTTTACCACCTTGGCGCCTGTTGTGCTTTTGCGTCTCAAGCCCTCTGTGGTTCTTGTTTCTACGCTGGAGCATAGTGCGGCATTGCGCTACCGGCGATGGGGAGGGGTACCTGTTGGGGGCTTTTTAAGAGCTTACGAAAACTTTCGGTTGGGGCGCTCGTTTTCAGCAAGCAATGTCAGGGCGCGGTTGCAGCAACTGCTATATGGGGATTTTCACCAACACAACGTCAACAGGCTTGATTTTGTACTGCCAAATAGCAGGTATTTTGCCGGTGTGTGCAAGGAAGAGTTCCCTGTTCCCAGGCAATATGTTGTCTATCCTCCTGTGAATGTTGAGCCCGCAAAGACCGATCGCTTCGATGGTTCCTTGCGACGCGTTGCGATGGTTTCCAACGCGAAGCATAAAGGTGGGCGGCTCTTCGTAAAGTTGGCAGAGCGCTTTCCGGATATGGAGTTTCACGTGATTGGTTACCGCGAGGAACATGCGGTGGCCGGAGACAGAGATATCCCCAATCTCGTCTGTCATGAGTGGGCACCTGATGTTGCCAGAGTTCTCGGCCAGATGGATGTTGTTCTGGTGCCCTCCCAATGGCAGGAGCCGTTTGGCCGCGTAGCGGTTGAGGCGCTTCAGGCCGGTAGCTGTGTGCTGGTGTCCGATGCTGGAGGTCTCCCGGAGGCAGTTGGTGATTGCAAAGCACTGGTTGTTTCGGCGAAGGACATTGATGCCTGGGAGAAGCGTTTGCTGGAGATCAAGGCAGATTCCACAGAGTTTTTGGCCCAGAACGAAGAGGCCAGGTTAATGGCTGACAGGTTCCGGTTATCAAGGCAGGCGGATGCTCTTGAGCGCGTGCTGGAAAAGGAGGTCGGCCGGTTTGAATCGCGCAGCAAGTGACAGTTTATGAATATATATGCTTTATTCGCCCTGTTGAATGGGGCGCTTGCCCGGTTTCTGGCGCCTTTGCGCGATGGCCAGTGGGTTTTATTGTTTGTAGTCGGGACGGTCGCTTCACTGTTTGTGTTGAGTATTCAGGACCTGCCGGATGTTCCTGTGTACAAGGATATGTTTCAAAATACCCCCGCTCTCTGGGCGGTTATCACCGATCCATCGGTGTTGGCGTCCATTTATGGTGAGCCGGGCTACTTGGTTGCCAATTCTGTTATCAAGACTATCTACCAAGATTATGGTGTTTTCCGGTTTATTGTGGTTTTCGCTGCTTTAGCTCTTAAGCTTTGGGTGATTCGCAGGCTTTCACCAAACTATGCATTTGCGGTTTTTTTCTACTTTGCACTTTTCTTCTACTTCGATTCGTTTGTCCTCCGGCAGTCTCTTGCGGCTGCTCTTATCGGTGTCGCTCTTTATTGTTTGTTCCGGGGGCATCGAGCCTGGTTTGTGCTGTGGAGTTTGCTAGCCGCTAGCTTCCATGTCAGCGCTCTTTGTGTTTTGCCGCTCTATTTTTTCATCCGTTTTGATCCGAGCCGGCTGTTAGCCTTGACCATTGTTGTTGCTGCACTTGCCCTTGGAGCAATCAATGTTGGCAATTTGATGATAGATCTGGTTATCCAATATAGCGGGTTCGATTACATATCGCGGAAGCTGATTCGGTATACAACCAGCGCCCATTCGGAAAGTCTGGGCCTTTTTCGTGGATCGACCATGTTGTATACGTTGGCGCTGCTGTGTTTTGCGGCGTTGCGCCCATGGCTTCGTGACAGGTTGAGGTACTACCCTCAAATACTGGTGGTTTGTCTCTACGCCTATTTGCTGTTTGTTGGTTTTAATTCGTTTGGCATAATGGGCGATCGTCTCTTCCGTTTGTTCGGTTTATTTTTCTGCGTTGTGTTTGCCTCATTCTCTCTTTGTATTAACAGGGACGATCGGTTTGTTTTTGCTGTGGCAATCATTCCTATCTCTGTTCTGGTGCTTTTTGCCATGTCACCAGACCTGTTGTTAACAGGGCTCTGATCTTATGCCTCTTCACGAAAAAGTCTGGGTTCTTGCCAAATCCTTGTGGTTGTTCGTTTTTTATAAGTTTTTCCACGTAATGGGCAAAGGCGATAGCTGGTCCGCTGAGAAAAGAGACGATGTAGTCGTATCCCTTACAACCTATGGACGTAGATTGTCGTCCGTTCATCTCACTGTCTACTCGCTACTACGCCAATCTGTTTGTCCGTCCTCAATCTATCTGTGGCTTTACCAGGGAGATATTCCAAAGGAAGGTTTGCCTGCAGCTTTGAAGGCACTGGAAAAAAAGGGACTTACAATTCGGATTGTTGGGGAAAATCTTCGTTCCTACAAAAAAATTGTACACACCTTTGAGCTTGCCGAAACCAGGGGGTGTCGGTTTGTCGTGACTGCGGACGACGATGTCTATTACCCGAAATGGTGGCTTGAGAGGTTGCTGGAAAAGGCGGAATCCAACCCCGATTTTGTCTGGTGTTACCGGGGGCACATCATTGAATTTGTAGGCAATGGTGAGCTCAAGCCATACAGGGAATGGGCTCTCGCAGATCGGCAGCGTGTTTGTGGCAACAATCTCTTGCCCGTTGGGGTTTCGGGTGTCTGTTACCCCATTGAATCTCTGAAAGGTGTTAATGACCGTGACAGGTTTTTGTCCCTGGCACCTACAGCAGATGATTTGTGGCTGAAGTGTGTAACCACCTCAAACGGCTATTCCGCGCGACTGGTAAAAGATCAGAGCGTCCACTTTGTTCCTGTTGTTACTTCGTTGCGCCCGCCGGAAAAAGGGCTTGAGAAAGTGAACGTACTGGAAGACGGTAACACACGAACGTTGAGCTTGCTGATGAGGCATTTCGGCTTTGGATCAGAGGATTTTGTGTGAAGATTATTTATCTGCATCAGTACTTTGTGACGCCTGAGATGAGTGGTGGTACCCGTTCCTACGAAATGGCCCGAAGAATGGTGGCGGCTGGCCATGAGGTGCATATGGTAACTTCGCTGACGGACGGAGCTGAGTATGAGAAAGAATGGATACAGGAGTCGATCGAAGGCATTAACGTGCACTGGCTTCCCGTCCCGTATGACAACACTATGAATTATGCGCGACGCCTTATCGCATTCAGCCGTTTTGCTCGTGCAGCTGGTAATTATGCTACCAAATTGGGTGGTGATGTTGTCTTTGCAACGAGCACACCGCTGACAATCGCTATTCCAGCTGTTAAAGCCAGTAGAGCACTTCGAGTGCCGATGGTTTTTGAGGTCCGTGATTTATGGCCAGAACTACCAATCGCTATGGGTGCGCTGAATTTTCCTTTTGCGAAAGGCCTTGCTCGACGGCTGGAACGATGGGCTTACAGCCACTCTGACCGCGTTATAGGTCTGTCTCCGGGTATGTGTGAAGGCGTGGCCAAGGCTGGTTTTCCCGCTAAAAATACGGTGTGTATCCCTAACAGCTCTGATGTTGAACTCTTTCGTGTGCCGGATAGCGAAGGCCACCGTTTTAGAGCAGAGCGGGAATGGCTTGGGAATCACAAGCTGGTTATCTATGCGGGAACATTTGGCCGAATTAATGGGGTTGGGGCCTTGGTTGATATTGCGGCCGAAATGAAAGTGATTGATCCAGATGTGAAGTTTTTGGTTGTTGGCAAGGGTGCTGAGTACGATCTTGTGAGATATAAGGCTCGGGAGAAAGGTGTCCTTGGAAGCAACTTCTTTATGGAAGATGCTATCCCTAAATCCGAGATTCCTGCATTGTTCAATGCGGCAACGGTTTGCACCTCTTTGTTTATTGGCCTCGAACCGATGTGGAATAACAGCGCTAACAAATTCTTTGATGCGTTGGCTGCCGGCCGTCCAGTAATGATCAATTATGGAGGCTGGCAGAGCAAGTTGTTGAGAGATAATCAGGCGGGTATTACTGTACCTAACGACGATCCCAAGGCAGCCGCAGAAAAACTGTACGACTATCTGCAGGACGAGCCAGGTCTGGAGCAAGCGGGGCACAATGCCCTTCGTCTGGCAACAGAGGATTTTTCAAGAGACAAGCTTGCAGCTCAGTTGATCGGTGTGCTTGAAGGTGTCGCGGCTGAACGCCATGTTTAAACGTATTTTTGATTTCTGCATCGCATTGCTTGCCTTGGTACTTCTGGCACCAGTAATTTTGGTTGTTTCATTTCTGATTGCTGTAAAACTGGGCCGCCCTGTTTTTTTCCGGCAAACCCGCCCCGGGATAAACGGCGATCCCTTCAATATGGTGAAGTTCAGAACCATGGTAGATGCCCGTAATGAAAACGGTGAGCTTTTGCCTGATGCAGAGCGAATGACTCGTTTCGGGTCTTTCCTGAGAAAAACAAGCCTGGATGAACTACCGGAACTCTGGAACGTGTTGAAAGGTGAGATGAGTCTGGTTGGTCCCAGGCCACTATTGATGGAGTACTTGCCACTTTATTCAAATGAGCAGTTCCGCCGCCATGAGGTGCGTCCTGGGGTGACAGGCTGGGCCCAGGTCAATGGCCGAAATGCTATTTCCTGGGATGAGAAGTTCAAGTTGGATGTATGGTATGTGGACCACCAAAGCTTTTTGTTGGATATAAAGATTCTTTTTCTAACCGTAAAAAAAGTATTGGCGAGGGACGGAGTGAGTGGCGAAGGAGAGGCAACAATGAGTAGATTCACTGGAAACTCTGACGAATGAAATGTCTCGCTATTCTGGGTGCGAGTGGCCATGGCAAAGTCGTCGCTGACGCAGCTGAGTGCAGTGGTTGGGATACAATTCGCTTTTTCGATGATGCATGGCCCGCGCTGACTTCTAATGGCCGTTGGTCTGTTGTTGGCAATAGTGCGGATTTTCTGGACAACCTGAGAAGCTTCGATGGCGTTGTTGTGGCCATTGGTGACAACCGAACCCGCCAAAGGAAGCTTCAAGAGCTCGACGCTGCTGGAGCTAACATTGTTTCTGTCATCCACCCTTCTGCGACGGTTAGCCAGTATGTGAAGCTTGGTGTGGGGTCTGTTGTATTTGCAAACGCAGTGATTAATGCTGATACGGTAGTTGGACCGGGAGCCATCATAAATACCGGTGCTGTCATAGAACACGATTGTTGTTTGGATAACTGCACACACGTTAGTCCCAACGCTACGCTGGCAGGCGGCGTCACGTTAGGCGAGCTGGCGTGGGTCGGCGCTAACGCATGCGTAAGACAATTGGTGACCGTTGGCGCCGGTGTGGTAGTTGGCATGGGAAGTGTTGTTATTCGCGATGTAGATCCCGAGCAGACAGTGGTTGGGAGTCCCGCCCGCCCCCTATAGCCGTGGTTGCACTTTTGAATCAAAAAGGCGTCAGAATGCTGAATACACCATTTTCTCCCTGGCCTTCCTACACTCAAGAAGAGGCTAATGCGGTTTCCCGCGTGCTGCTCTCCAACCGAGTGAATTACTGGACCGGCCAGGAATGTCGTAAATTCGAGCGTGAATTCGCGGAATTTGCCGGCACTGATTATGCCGTTGCAGTTGCCAACGGCACGGTGGCACTCGATCTTGCCCTGAAAGGATTAGGTATTGGCGCTGGTGATGAAGTTATTGTCACTTCCCGAACTTTCCTGGCATCGGTAACGTGTATTGTTAATGCAGGTGCCTGGCCAGTATTTGCAGACGTGAATTCTGATTCCCAGGTGATTACCGCAGAGACGGTTGCCCCATTGATCACCGAGAAGACCAGGGCGATTATCGCTGTCCACCTTGCGGGCTGGCCCTGTGATATGGATAGCCTGAATGAACTGGCGTGCCGCCATGACCTGTCGGTAATAGAGGACTGCGCGCAAGCCCATGGAGCAACCTACAAGGGTAAACCGGTAGGTTCTCTCGGGCACGTTGCGGCCTGGTCTTTCTGCCAGGACAAGATAATGACCACCGGCGGTGAGGGTGGCATGGTGACCACAAATGACCGTGAACTGTGGTCACGCATGTGGTCCTACAAAGACCATGGTAAAAGCTGGGATGCGGTCTATGAGCGAGAGCATCCGCCAGGCTTTCGGTGGCTGCACGAAAGTTTTGGTACGAACTGGCGGATGACTGAAATGCAAGCTGCCATTGGCCGGATTCAGTTGCGACGTATGCCAGAGTGGACTGAACGCCGCCGCGCGAATTGCGAATCTATTTGGCAGGCAGCAAGAGAGTGTAATGGGCTGCGTGTGCCTGATGTTCCTGAGGATATCGGCCATGCTGGGTATAAGTGCTATGTTTTTGTAGAGCCTGTAGCCCTGAAACGTGGTTGGGACAGGGATAGAGTGCTCTCTGAAATTGTTGGTGCAGGTGTACCATGTTTTTCAGGTTCCTGCTCGGAAGTCTATTTTGAAAAGGCAATTAGTGAGGCGGGTATGGCTCCAGCGCAACGTTTGCCAGTAGCTAGCGAGCTGGGGAGAACCAGCTTGATGTTTTTGGTTCACCCTACGCTGACAGCTGACGAAATCCAGCTCACATGCGAGGTGCTGGTGCGAGTGATGGAGGAGGCTGCCGGTTGAGCAGGGACAAGTTGGTAATGCGCGGAAATAGCAATCCGTTGATCAGGGTGTTCCTGAATCTCCCTCGATTGCATAAACGTGTTATTTCTGTACTGTCAGACGCCTTTTTTCTGTTCTTTGCGTTCTGGGCGGCTTTTGCATTAAGGCTGGAGCAGCAAAACTGGTTGCCGAACTATGACCAGTTTCTGGTGTGTCTGGTCACCGTCGTTGTGACTATCGGCGTCTTTATCAAGCTTGGGTTGTACCGGGCAGTCATTCGTTATCTCAGTGATAAAGCCTTCCTGACAATCGTTTACGGGGTCATGGCCTCGGCCCTTTGCATGATTGTGCTTGGGTACCTGATGCAGGTATTCATACCCAGGTCAGTCCCTATCATTTACGGCGCATTGGCATTCATGTTTGTAAGTGGCACCCGTCTGGGTGTGCGGATGATTGTTAACCACCCCAAACAAAGAGCCAAAGAGGCCGTTGCTATTGTTGGGGCTGGTGAAACGGGTATGCAGTTGGCGTCTGCTCTTGAGCAAGGCACGGAGTACCGGCCGGCAGTTTTCGTGACATTTGACCGGGCAAACCATAAGTCCACCATCAATGGTCTGCCGGTGATGAGCATTAATCACATCGCCAAGCATTTGCCCAAGCATCGAGTACAGCGAATTTTGCTGGCACTGGACGAAGATACCAAGATTGATCGCAAGAAGTTGCTGAAGCAACTGGAGCCGTTATCGATTCCAGTTCAGACAGTCCCCTCTATGTCAGAGCTGGTGGCCGGTCAGGCTCGGATCAATGATATCCGGGATCTGGAAATTGAAGATCTGCTGGGGCGGGACCCGGTTCGGCCGGATTCTGCAGTTGTAGCCAAGAGCCTGTACCAGAAGTCCGTGATGGTTACCGGTGCCGGAGGTTCAATCGGTTCGGAGCTGTGCCGCCAGATCATTCGCCACCGCCCGCGTTCGCTGGTGCTCTTCGAGCAGTCCGAGTTTTCCCTGTATGCCATCGAACGGGAGCTGAGTTCCATCAACCAGATTGAAGGGCTGGGGGTGGAGCTGCACCCGCTGCTTGGTAACGTAAACCATCGGCGCCGTTGTGAAACTGTGATGAGGGCGTTTGGTGTTCAGACGGTTTATCACGCCGCGGCCTATAAGCATGTGCCGTTGGTGGAACACAATGTCATTGAAGGGATTCAGAACAACGTATTTGGCACCTGGCACACTGCCGAAGCGGCCGTTGCTGCTGGTGTTGAACGGTTCGTGTTGATTTCAACAGACAAGGCAGTACGTCCCACCAATGTGATGGGTGCCAGCAAGAGGCTGGCGGAGCTGGTGTTGCAGGCGTTGGCACAACGGCAGCAGAAGACGGTTTTCTCCATGGTCCGCTTTGGTAACGTGCTTGGTTCCTCCGGTTCCGTGGTGCCCCTGTTCCGGGATCAGATTCGCGATGGCGGCCCGATTACCGTCACCCATCCGGATATTATCCGTTACTTTATGACCATCCCCGAAGCCAGCCAGCTTGTGCTGCAGGCAGGCAGTATTGGCGTGGGCGGCGAAGTGTTTGTGCTGGATATGGGAGAGCCGGTGAAAATTGCGGACCTGGCCCGGAAGATGATTCATCTGATGGGGCTCGAAGAGAAAACCGAGGACGACCCCAGTGGTGATATTGAAGTGGTCTATACCGGTTTGCGCCCCGGAGAGAAGCTTTTCGAAGAGCTGCTGATTGGTGACGACCCCCAGGGCACCTCGCACCCCCGAATCATGATGGCGCGGGAAGTGTCTCTGGCCTGGGAGCAGGTGGAAGAATTCCTCAGCCAGCTTCAGCGTGCCAGCCAGACGTTCGATTGCAGTGCGGTGATAGAGGTACTGAAAAACGCGAAGACCGGTTATGCACCGAACGGCGATCTGGAAGACCTGGTTTGGTGTAACGGCCAGTCGGATATTGCCGCTGCCGGGCAACAGGATGATTCGAAGGTGCGCCGCCTGTCAGTGTAGGGGTAGGTCGGATTAGCCGAAGGCGTAATCCGACATCATGTAGCCTGCACTTTGGGTGGCTGGCCCGGCGGCAGGGGTACCTTTTCTTTGGAAAAAGAACTCGCTTCGCTCAGACACCTTTTTCTGGCAGAAAAGGTACCCCCACCGCCGAGCCGATCGAACCTTCGGAGGGCGTGTCAGGTGACGAGAAAAAACGGTTCTGACTAGCTACAACATAATTAAATTTAAAAGCAGGATTGCTGTTTAATGTCTGAAAATATTGTCTGGCATCACCAGAAAGTCACCCGCGCGGATCGCGCTTCCATCAAGAACCAGAGCCCCTGTCTGTTGTGGTTCACCGGCCTGAGTGGTTCCGGCAAGTCCACCATTGCCAATGCGCTGGATGTGGCCCTGTTCGAGCGCGGTTACCACACCTTTCTGTTGGACGGCGACAATGTCCGCCACGGGCTGAACAAGGATCTTGGGTTTTCCGATGAAGACCGGGTTGAGAACATTCGCCGTATTGGCGAGGTGAGCAAGCTGTTTACCGATTCCGGCGTGATTGTGCTCAGCGCGTTTATTTCTCCGTTCACCAGCGATAGGCGCTTGGTGCGTAATCTGTTTCCGGCGGGGGAGTTTATTGAAGTGTTCATGGACACACCACTTGAGACCTGCGAACAGCGGGATCCGAAGGGGCTGTATGAGAAGGCCAGGGCCGGCAAGATCAAGCACTTTACAGGCATTGATTCGCCCTATGAAACTCCGGAACGCCCGGAAGTTCGTCTGGACACCTCGAAGATGTCGGTTGATGACTGTGTGAACCGTTTAATCAGCTACCTGCTGGATCGGCAACTGATCTTTACCCCCTCCCACGCTCCCGGAGCATAAGTCCCTATGGCATGGGAAGCCATTGTTACCCTGCTAACCCTGTTTACGGTTCTTGCTGCGCTGGTGATTACCCGGGTGTCGGCCGATCTGGTGTTGATGGCGGCCCTGGCCTTCCTGCTGATAACCGGCATTCTGGGGCCGGTTGAGGCGTTGGCGGGTTTCGGTAACCCGGGTGTGATTACCATTGCAACGCTTTATGTGGTGGCCGCTGGCCTGAAGGAAACCGGGGCGGTGCAGTGGATTGCCCGTTTGCTGCTGGGGCACCCCAAAACCGAAAACGGCGCTCAACTGCGTATGCTGGTACCCACTGGTATTCTCAGTGGTTTTATGAACAATACTGCCGTTGTGGCGATGTTTATCCCCGCCATTCAGGACTGGGCCCAACGCTTGGGTATTCCGTCCTCCCGCCTTCTCTTGCCCCTGAGTTACGCTGCCATTCTGGGGGGCACCTGCACGCTGATCGGTACCAGTACCAATCTGGTGGTGGATGGCATGCTGCAGACACGGCTGGGGATTAACCTGGGGCTGTTCGAGCTGGCCTGGGTGGGTGTGCCGTTGTTGCTGGTAGGTGGATGTTATCTGGTTCTGGTGGCTTCCCGTATTCTGCCGGACCGCGGCGGCATGAAGGAAGAGCTGGAGCAGGTTCGGGAATACGGCGTTGAGGTTGAAGTGGACGCTACCGGGCCTCTTGTAGGCAAGACAGTGGCCCAGGCCGGTCTGCGGGCACTGAATTACGGCTACCTGACGGAGATCGACCGGGGTGGCCGGCTGATTACGGCGGTGGAGCCGGACCGGATGCTGCAGCCTGGCGACAAGCTGTATTTTGTGGGGGCGCCGGAGTGCGCCAGTGAGCTGCGCCGGATTCAGGGCCTGAAACCCGCCCAGGCCAGTATCCAGAAGCTGGATCTGGCCAACCATCAGCGCTGCCTGGTGGAGGTGGTTCTGGGCCAGGAATTCCCGGCCTTGGGCAAGACGGTGCGGGAAAGTCGTTTCCGTACCCGCTTCAATGCGGCAATCCTGTCCGTTTCCCGCGAGGGTAAACGTGTGCCGGGGAAGCTGGGGGATATTACCTTCAAAATGGGGGACACCCTGTTGCTGGAGGCCAGCCATCAGTTTGTGGAGCAGTATCGGTTCCGCCGGGACTTTCTGCTGGTCAGCGCCCTTAACGATTCCACGCCACCGGATTTTCACCGGGCGCCCCGGGCGCTTGGCATTCTGTTGTTGATGGTTCTGGCCAGTGCTTCGGGCCTGCTGCAGATTATTGCAGCCGCTTTTCTGGCCGCCGGTGCGATGATCATGACGGGTTGTATCACTGCCAGCCGTGCCCGCCGCAGTGTGGATCTGCCGGTGCTGGTGGTGATTGCCGCTTCGTTTGCCCTGGGTACCGCCATGACCGAGACGGGCGGGGCACAGTGGGTGGCTACCAGCTTGCTGGGCCTTTTCGGCCCGTTGACGCCCTGGCTGGCGCTGGCGCTGGTTTATATACTGACCGCCGCCTTCACCGAAGCGATTACCAACAACGCGGCTGCGGTGCTGATGTTTCCCATTGCGTTAGCGGTGTCTGAGCAGTTGGGCGTAAATTTCCTGCCCTTCGCGGTAGCGGTGATGTTCGCCGCCTCAGCCTCGTTCATTACCCCTTTGGGCTACCAGACCAACCTGATGGTCTACGGCCCAGGCCGCTACCAGTTCATGGACTATGTCCGCCTGGGCTTCCCACTGAGCCTGCTGGTAGGCGCAACAGCCATCTCCCTGATCCCCTTCGTCTGGGGGTTTTGACTGGGCTATCCGTAGGTCGGATTAGCCAAAGGCGTAATCCGACACCCGTTAGCCTGATAGGTGTGGAGCCTGGCCCGGCGGCAGGGCTACCTTTTCTTTGGAAAAAGAACTCGCTTCGCTCAGACACCTTTTTCTGGCAGAAAAGGTACCCCCACCTCCGGGCCGATCGAGCTTTTGAGGGCATCTCCCATAAGTCGAATTAGGCCCATCGGATCGTAATCCGACAACCACGCAAGTCCCGGGATATGTGGTAAATTTCTTGGAAGCCATATCGGGCAGAAGTGGTTGTTGAAATTTGCGAGGACTGCATGCCAGTAATTTTCAGGTATCAAGGTTTCAAGTTCTTTTTTTACTCGAATGAAGGTAATCCGCTAGAGCCAGCTCATATTCATGTTCGTGCAGCGGGCAAAGAAGCAAAGTTCTGGCTATCGCCTTCAGTATCTTTGGCGCGGAATGATGGTTTTGATGCCCGAACGATTCGGGTATTGTTGGAGGTGACGGAACAAAATCAGAAATTGTTAGAGGGTGCTTGGCATGACTATTTCGCCTGAAAAAGCTTGGTTCGATGAGGACAATCTCTGGGTCATGCTTTCGGACGGTCGCACAATAGGTGCTCCGCTGGCTTGGTTTCCTCGTCTGCTTCACGCTGACCAGAACGCCCGGGATGACTTTGAGCTGAGCGTTTATGGCATTCACTGGGACTCGCTGGATGAAGATATCAGCGTTCGGGGCTTGTTGGCAGGGCAGGGCGATCAAACACATTCCAAGCGAGGCCACGCCGCCTGATTTTCGAAGCCTGAGATTGTTGATTGTTTAATGCCGATCTGCTCAGCTGTTTTTTTTGCTGAGTCAGTTTTTTGTCGGTGCGTGCATTTTTTAACGCCTGGGCGAGTAGTTTGGGTGATGTGATTTTCATGTTTATCCCCTTTGGAGGATATTTTCAGTTTATCCTTTTGTCGCTATAGCCTGATAGGTATGGAGCCTGGCCCGGCGGCAGGCGCACCTTTTCTTTGGAAAAAGAACTCGCTTCGCTCAGACACCTTTTTCTGGCAGAAAAGGTACCCCCACCCCCGGGCCGATTCTGGCTTTGTGGGTGACTTTTGCGTTTGTCGGATTACGGCCCGGAGGGCCTAATCCGACCTACGTTGGCATTGTCGGCATTGGGAGTTGTAGGTCGGATTAGGCGAAGCCGTAATCCGACAAGCACCTGGAGAACGGTCTTTAAATAACAAGGAAGGTTGTAATGATCGACATAAAACACCACGGAGCGGTGACAGGCGTAACCGGTTCCTGCCACGAACTGGTTGTTGGCAACTCCGGAATTCTGATTGATTGCGGCCTTTTCCAGGGCGAGGAAGCCGGGAACGGCGCCAATGCCTCGGACCTTTCCATTGATTTTCCCATCGGCCACATCCGTGCGCTGGTGGTTACCCATGTGCACATCGACCATGTGGGGCGGATTCCCTATCTGCTTGCGGCCGGTTTCGAGGGGCCGATTATCTGTTCCGAGCCTTCGGCCATTATGCTGCCGGAGATTCTTGAGGATGCCCTGAAAATTGGCTTCACCCGCGACCGGGCGTTGATTGAGCGGGTGCTGGGGCTGATTCGGTCCCGGATTGTGCCGGTGCCTTACGGGCAGTGGCATTCGGTGTTTGATGGTAAGGACGAATCGCTTTCCGTGCGTTTGCAGAGGGCAGGGCACATTCTGGGTTCGGCCTATGTGGAATGCGAAGCGGAGTGCGGCGGCGAGTTCGAGCGGATTGTGTTCAGTGGCGACCTTGGTGCACCCCATGCGCCGTTGTTGCCAGAGCCACAGCCGCCGGAGCGGGCGGACCGGGTGGTGATTGAGAGCACCTACGGTGACAAGGATCACGAGAGCCGGGAAGACAGGCGTTATCGGCTCAAGGCCGTGTTGGAGCATGCGCTTGCGGATGGCGGCACGGTGTTGATTCCGGCGTTCAGTATTGGGCGGACGCAGGAGTTGTTGTATGAGATTGAGGGGTTGATTGGGGAATTTGGCAAGGGGTCTGACCCCTTGGGGTCAGACCCCATAACTACTGAGACCTGGAACAACCTCGAAATCGTTGTCGACTCCCCCCTCGCCGCCACCTTCACCCGAATCTACCGCGATCTGAAACCCTTCTGGGATGCCGAAGCCATAGAGCTGGTCAACCAGGGCCGGCACCCGCTGTCTTTCGAGCAACTCACCGTTATCAACTCCCACGAAGACCACCTCAACGCCGTCGACTACCTGGCAGAATCACACCGTCCTTGCGTGGTGCTGACGGGCTCTGGTATGTGCGCCGGTGGCAGAGTAGTGAATTATCTCAAGGCCATGCTGGCGGATGAGCGCAATGATGTGCTGTTCGTGGGTTACCAGGCGAAAGGGACTCCGGGGCGGGACATTCTGAAATACGGGCCCCGTGGCGGTTGGGTGGAGCTGGATTGCGAGCGGTACGATATCCGCGCACAAATACATCAGGTGGGTGGTTATTCGGCCCACGCGGGGCAGTCGGATCTGGTGCGGTTTATGAGTGGTATTGAGGTGCCGCCCTCGGAGATCCGGATTGTTCACGGGGATGCCGGTGCTAAGCGGGCTTTAAAAAACATACTCAACGGCAACCTGAACTCTAACATTCTTATTCCGGGCTGAATCGCGTTATTTCAAGTTCTATGGTGAAGCAGTATCTTCAGATAGAATGACTTACTACGTTTGAATTTGGAAAAGATAGCCATGAATCAGATTATTGAACAGGCTCAACAGGGTATAGAGCGTTTGTGTCTGGAGCACCACGTCAAATACCTGGCTGTGTTTGGATCTGCTACAAGTGGCTCATTCACCCCCGAGAGTGATGTGGATTTACTTGTTGAGTTTGAAGAGGGCTTATCGGCTCGCGAATATTCTTCAGACTATTTCGGCCTGAAAGCCGGCTTGGAAGCCATTCTTGGACGAGATGTGGACTTGGTAACCGTCAACTCGCTAACCAATCCTTATTTCCGCGATACCGTTATGTCAGAGCAACAGGCGCTCTATGCAGCATGAAGCATTGAAGTATCTTTATGACATCAAGGTTGCTGCTGAGAAGATACAGCGTTTCACGCGGAGTAAAGGGGAATCGGACTACCTTGCTGATGAGTTGTTGCAGTCCGGGACAGAGCGCCAATTTGAAATCATAGGCGAGGCAATTGGCCAACTGTACAAGCTGGATTCTGCCGTAGCCGAAAAAATTCCTGATTTCAGAAAGATGATTTCCTTTCGCAACATCTTGATTCACGGTTACGCCAGCGTGGACCCGGTTATTGTTTGGGGTGTGGTGGAAGAAAATCTGTCGGACTTGCTGGCATGTGTCGAGAATATGCTTGGAGATGATTAGGTGATCATCGCCTTACGCAGAACACTTTAAACCTTTGGTAAACGGAATGTGATCTATGAAAAAAATCGCCGTAGTCGGCCTTGGATATGTCGGCCTGCCGTTGGCAGCAGCGTTCGGGGAAAAGCGCGAGATTGTTGGTTTTGATATCAACGCAAAGCGCATTGCGGAATTGAAGGACGGCGTGGACTTTACCCGCGAGGTTTCCAGGGAGGAACTGGCCGCTTCCAAGGGATTGTCATTTGCCGATTCCCTGGAAGGTATCCGCGATTGCCAGATCTATATTGTGACCGTTCCCACGCCGATTGATGAGTTCAAATCTCCGGATTTAACACCGTTGGTTAAAGCCAGTGAGAGTGTGGGTAAAGTGCTCAAGCGCGGCGATATTGTTATTTATGAATCCACAGTTTATCCCGGCGCCACGGAAGAGGTTTGTGTTCCCATTCTTGAAAAGGTGTCCGGGCTTGTTTTCAACCAGGACTTCCATGCCGGTTACAGCCCGGAACGCATTAATCCCGGTGATAAAGAGCACCGTGTGACGACCATTAAAAAGGTCACTTCTGGCTCGACACCGGATATTGCCACGGAAGTGGATGAACTTTATGCCGGTATTATTACCGCGGGTACCCATAAGGCCAGTTCCATCAAGGTGGCCGAAGCGGCCAAGGTAATAGAGAACACCCAGCGTGATTTGAATATTGCGTTGATGAATGAGTTATCGATGATCTTTTCGAAACTTAGAATCGATACCCATGAAGTGATTGCCGCCGCTGCCACCAAGTGGAACTTCCTGCCCTTCAAGCCGGGCCTGGTGGGTGGCCACTGCATTGGTGTGGACCCGTACTACCTGACCCACAAGGCCCAGGCCATTGGCTATCACCCGGAGATCATCCTGGCGGGCCGCCGGGTAAACGATAATATGGGCCCCTACGCGGCATCTGAACTGGTGAAGGCCATGATCAAGGCAGGGCATACCATAGCCCGTGCCCGTGTGCTGATTATGGGTTTTACATTTAAAGAAAATTGTCCCGATTTGCGTAATACCCGCGTAATTGATGTGGTTAAAGAGCTTTCTGAATTCGGTTGTAAAGTGGACGTAACGGATTGCTGGGCAAACAATGAAGAAGCTGAGCATGAGTATGGTATTTCATTACATCCGGACCCGGAGAAAGGGCAATACGATGCGCTGTTGCTTGCGGTACCACATCGGGAATATGCGGAGCGTTCATCCGGTGAACTTCGGGAATACCTGAAAGATAATGGTGTATTATTTGATCTGAAGGGTGTTCTGCCGTTAGGTGAGGCGGATTTGCGCCTGTAATCCTGATTGTTGCTTAAATAAAAAAACCAGCCTTCGGGCTGGTTTTTTTATGGGTTGGTGATCTGTAAATGAATTATTTTGCCATGAACTACATTATCAATTATTATCTGTTTCGACTTTTGGTCATTTTAATCGCAGGAAATCTAATAAGGGTTTATCTCCATGGCAAAGATTAACGATTACTACCAGAAAAAACAGCTTATGGAAAAGCTCTCTGAAGAACTGGCGAAACTGGAACAGGACCAGGCCCTGAAAGGCGAACTTGAGTTTGAAAACAAGGTTCGCAATCTTATGAAGGAATATGACAAATCGCCGAAAGACGTTCTTCAGATTCTGGGTGCTATTGATCCGTCCATTGCTGGCGCCAAGGCTGACACATCAACGGGCAGCCGTCCCAAGCGCCCCATGAAGACCTACAAGAACCCGCACACCGGCGAAGTGGTTCAGACCCGTGGTGGTAACCACAAGGTTCTGAATGAGTGGCGGAAGAAGCATGGGAAGGAAACTGTGCAGAGTTGGCAGCAGGATTGATTGGGTTTTAGATTTAGCCGTGGTGTCGGGTTACGGCTTCGCCTAACCCGACCTACGTAGGTCGGATTAGCGCCGCCAGGCGGTGCGTAATCCGACAATCAATTCCCGCAAAATACGAACATTATCCGTCATCCCCAAACACCACCACCCGATTCCTCCCTCCTTCCTTTGCCGCATACAACGCCTCATCCGCTTGCTGTAACCACTGCATGTGGTTTTCCGGTCCGTCGGTTAATGGCGCGATGCCGATGCTGACGGTGTACTGGATGGGTGCTGCGGTGGTCTGTACGGTGCTGTTCTGGATGGATTCGCGGATGCGTTCGCAGATCACCACTGCCCCCTCAGGGTCGGTTTCCGGCAGGATGATGCCGAATTCCTCGCCGCCGTAGCGGCCGGGGCTGTCGGACTGGCGGAGGTTGTTTTTCATGACTCTGGCGGTGTACTTGATGACTTCGTCGCCGGCCAGGTGGCCGTAGGTGTCGTTGACCGGCTTGAAGTGATCAATGTCGAACATCACCAGGCAGGTGGGGTGGCCGTAGCGGCGGTAGCGCTCGAATTCTGCGTCGATGAGGTTTTCCCAGGTGCCACGGTTGAGCAGTCCGGTGAGACGGTCTGTCATGCTCAGTTTGGCAAGCTGTTCGTTGGCTTTTTCCAGTGCCCGTTTGCTGGTGGCTATGTCGGTGACGTCGTAGACCATCAGGCATATTTTCTCGACCCTGCCGTCGGGCCCCGAGAGGGGGCTGATGGTCAGGTTCTGGAACATAAAGTCTTCGGTACCGGTGATGGGCCGGGTGTTGCGAAAGCGGAACAGGAACGGGCGCTGCTCCCAGGAGGTAAAGGCCCGGGTATTGAGCATGGCCACGGAGTCCACCTTGCGGGCCAGCCAGGCTTTGGGGATGTCCGGGAAGACGTCAAACAGCACCTGTTCGCGGATTCTGCTGGCGGTGATGCCGCTGTGGTGTTCCATGAACCCGTTCCAGGCCTGCACGCGGAAGTCCAGGTCCAGCACCACCAGGCCAACCTCGACGGACTCCAGCATGTCGATGAGCCAGTGGAAGGTGCCTGCTTCTATTTCGTTCATCGCCATGGTTAATCCACCAGATACTGCAGCCGTTGTTCAAGGAAGGGTACCGAGTCTTCCGTGAACAGTACCAGCATGTCGCAACTGATGTCCCTGTCTTCCAGCTCGTAGCTGATCTCAATGCAGAGCAGTTTTTGCTGGCGTGCACTGTGGTGCTCCAGCAGGTCTCCTATCTGCCTGTGCTGGCCAAGCACCGTGGGGTGGCCCAGGCCGAGTTTCAGGTCCAGTTGGTCGCCGATGCCCTTGAGAAAAGCGCCGAAGAGGATGCTGGACATGTCCATCAGTACCTCTACCTGGAGGTTTTCGGCCTCCAGGTCTTCGTAGTGAAGCAATTCGGCCATCTCGTTGAAGCTGGCGTCGGCGAACAGTAGCAGCGCCTCGCCAGCAACCCCGGCCCCGGTGAACCCCTGGCACACGGCGGAGTAGCTGCTGTCATCCTGGGCGGCGGAGATGGCCATGCTGAGTTCGGAGCGGGCGATCATTTCCACCCGGGGGATGGGTTGCCTGACGAAAACCTTCAACAGCCGTGCCAGCAGGTCCGATGAACGGCCCATGGCCACATTGGCAATTTCCTGGAGGTATTCATTCAGGTTGATGGTGGCTTCTTCATCGGCTGGCTGTTCTTCGGATATCTGGCTGTCTGGCTCCAGATCCTCAGGCCGAAGAAAGCCATAGTCCTGCAGCAGCTTCAGTACCAGATTGGTGTCTGTTGGCTTCCTGATGAAGTCGATGGCGCCCAGTTTGCGCACCCGTGCCCTGGCTTCGGGCTGGATGTCGCCGGAGACCACAATCGTCAGCACGGGCAGATCTTCCTTCAGCACCGTTTCCAGCACCTGGAAGCCGTCCATCTCCGGCATGTTGAGATCCAGGAACATCAGTTCACCGGCACCTGCACGGAGCTTCTCGACAGCATCGCGGCCATCGACGGCGAAGGTAACCTCGGCGTTCCAGTTAGCGGGCAGGGCGCGGGCCATTTGCTTGCGGGCAAGGGAGGAATCGTCGCAGATGAGAACGCGGGTGGTCATGGATGCTCCGGTTATTCTTTTCGCCAGTATAGCAGTGGCCCTTCCGAATTCTATGCCCTGTGATCTATCTCACTCTATTGGCCCTGGCGCCTGGGATATAGTGTCTCTGCGGTAACACGCTGTAACAATAATAATAACTGCCACTAACAATAATAACCGCGGGCAGCAAGGCCGGGCGTCGGATGGCAAGGCCTACAAAATAAATCAGAGACACAAAACTATGAGACAGGATGCTTGTTGGTATGCTGTCCCTCTCACCATCTGCCTGGGTATTTCGCCTGTTGCCCTGGCAGAAATGGAGCCTATTTCCGATAAGGAAATGAGCCAGGTGCAAGGGCAGGCAATGATGTCGGTAGATAATGTGGCGGGAGATACCCATCAGTTTACCCGCGTAACACTTGGTATTGATGTCGAGACCCGCCTCAACGTCGACGGTGTAGTGATGGGCGGGGATGATACCGGTGCAGACCTGGATATCGACCACTTGGCGCTGGGCCATTATGTCCGGGACGATACCCGGGTGCAGATTGACGGGAACACCCACGCCGTGGATGAGGTGGTTCCGTTTGAAGGTGTCGAGCCCTATCTGGAACTGGCGGAGCGGGATGGCAAGCTTTCCGGCTTTCGTTTCGGCCTGAACCAGGCGCGGGGCACGCTCTCAGGGGAGATTGCCAGCTTCAGTGGCAACCTGGGCCTGAAAATCTACGATGCCAATAACAACCCGGTGGATGCGGCCCTGTTCGATGAATTTGGCGCACCTACCAACCACCGGGCCACCAAGATAGGCCTGGCAGCGGCTGACGGCACCTGCAGCAGTTGCGTCCCGCTGACGAACCTGCTTTCCATGGATGTTGGCGTGGATAATGGCGACGGCACCGTTGGGTTTACCGAAGACCTGTTCCTGGCGTTTCAGCGTGAGTCTGTGGACTGGCGGGATCTGGACGGCACCGGTGCGATCCAGGGGCCGGAGGGCGTGTTCCTTAACCTGCCGACCAGTATGACGCTGGATATGCAGACGCTGCAGGATGGGGTACAGCGGGAGCGTACCCATTATGTGGATCGCGGTACCGGGATGTTTTGATTACACTAGCCTGCATCCGACCCATTAACGCAATGCAGGAGTCCTCTCGGTGATCCGCTCTTTCTACTGGCACGACTACGAAACCTTCGGTGTCGACCCCATACACGATCGCCCTTCCCAGTTTGCCGGCGTGCGCACCGACGCGGACCTGAATATCATTGAAGATCCGCTGGTTATCTATTGTGCGCCAGCGGATGACTACGTGCCCTCGCCGGAAGCCTGTCTGATTACCGGCATTACCCCGCAAAAGGCCCTGGAAGACGGCTATCCCGAAGCGGAATTCATCGCTCAGATCAACGAGGCCTTCAGCCAGCCCGGCACCTGCTCCGTGGGTTACAACAGCCTGCGCTTTGACGACGAAGTGACCCGCCACACCCTGTACCGTAACCTTCGCGACCCGTACGCCCGGGAATGGCAGAACGGTAATTCCCGCTGGGACATTATCGACATGGTGCGGCTGACCTACGCCCTGCGGCCGGAAGGCATCAACTGGCCGAAGAAAGAGGACGGCAGCCCCAGTTTCCGGCTGGAAGAACTTACCAGGGCCAATGGCATCGCCCACGAAGCGGCTCACGATGCCATGTCGGACGTGGAAGCCACCATTGTCGTGGCAAAGCTGATCAAGGAAAAGCAGCCCAGACTGTTCGACTTCGTGCTGCAGAACAAGGACAAGCACTCCGCCCGCGCCATGCTGGATACCGCCAGCATGAAGCCTGTATTCCATGTATCCGCCAAGTACCCCGCTACCCGTGGCTGTTGTGCCATGGTGGCGCCGGTGGCGGATCATCCCACCAACAGGAACCTGGTGATTGTTTACGACCTGCGAGAGGACCCCAGCGAGCTGATCCACGCCACCGCTGAGCGGATCCGTGAGCGGGTGTTCACTTCCCAGGCGGATCTGGAAGAGGGAACCAGCCGGTTTCCTCTCAAAGGTGTGCAGTTGAACAAGTGCCCGGTGCTGGCCCCGGCGACCATGTTGAAGTCACTTTCCGAGGAACGGCTGGCGGAACTGGAGCTGGACGGCGACAAACTGCGGCAACACCTGGCCATCCTCCGCAAGGCCCCGGACCTGCCGGCCAGAATCGCCCAGGCCTTCGACCAGCCCCACGAAGGCGACCTGACCGACCCGGACGAACAACTCTACGCCGGCGGCTTTATCAGCAAGACTGACCGTGAAAAGCTCAACTGGCTGCTGCAGCAACCGGTGGAAACCCTGGGGGAGCAGGAGGTGCAGTTTGAAGACAGCCGGCTGGACGAGCTGCTGTTTCGCTATCGGGCGAGGAACTACCCGAATACGCTGATCGGCGAGGAGATGGAACGCTGGGAGGAATTCCGCAGCCAGCGCCTGATGAACCCGAAAAAAGGGTGGCGGTCACTGGAGGCGTTTGCCAAGGAATTACAGCGGCTTGCGGCGGATCCGGAACTGACGCCGGAGAAGCGGCATGTTCTGGAGGAGTTGCATTTGTATGGGGAGTCTTTGATTCCTTATGTATAAGGATGTTGGCCCCCTCTCCCCCGGCCCCTCCCCCTCGAGGGGGGAGGGGAGCTTATAGGTTTGAGTTATGCGGGCATCTCTCTTTAGCCCCTCTCCCCTCGCGGGAGAGGGGTTGGGGAGAGGGGGCGCTGAGTACAATCCAGTGAATCGGGCAGGAAGCCCGCCAGTCATTCAAGGAAGAACCATGCACCAGAAACAATTCGCCAAACACCTCCGTCAGAACATGACCGAGGCCGAACATCGCCTCTGGTACCATCTCCGTGCCTACCGCCTCAATGGCAAACGCTTCCGCCGCCAGCAACCCCTTGGGCCTTACATTGTTGATTTCGTGCACTTTGGTTCAAAGGTGATCGTCGAGGCCGATGGAGGGCAACATAATGATTCGGTCAGTGACCAGGCAAGGGATACCTGGTTGCGCAGTCAGGGTTACACGGTACTGAGATTCTGGAATCACAAGATATTGGCACAGACGGATGTGGTGTTGGGGGTGATATATGGGGAGGTGGAGAAGCGTGAGCAATGACTATTGACTCCCCCTCTCCCCAACCCCTCTCCCGCGAGGGGAGAGGGGCTGGGGCGGTCCGACGTATCGGAGAGGGGGAGTGCTGGTATTGCTCCTGTATTTGCCCGACACCGGCCCTGGTGCGAGAATGATTAAAACGCCATCCAGACAGGAGGCATAAGGTGTTGCAAACAGTGGAAGCATTGATTGACGAGCAGGGCCATATACAGTGGCTCGAGAAGGTATCTATAAAGGGATCCCGTAGAGTTTTGATTACTTTGTTGGACGATGACGAATCTCAGGAAGAGGTTCTGGTCGCTGCAGAGTCTGCGCTGAAAGATGATTGGCTCAAGGATGAGGAAGATGAAGCATGGGAGCATTTAAAAAAGGAAGTGTAGTACTGATCAGGTTTCCGTTTTCAGACTTGACCAGTCAAAAACTTCGCCCAGCCGTTGTTATTGCCGGTATAGGGCATGGTGACTATGTGTTGTGCCAGATTACTAGCAAGCCTTACGATTCAGAGGCCATTGAATTAATTGAGGAGGAGTTTGCAAAGGGATCTTTGCAAAGAGTTAGCTATGCTCGACCGGGCAAATTATTTACGGCGAATAGCTCTATTTTGCTCAAGGAGATTGGTGAGCTTAAAAGCGGGGTGGTGCACCGATTGGTAGAAGCGGTGGTTGAGGTTGTTCGTGGGTGATTGCCCCGCCCCCTCTCCCCAACCCCTCTCCCGCGAGGGGAGAGGGGGCGAGGGCTAAGCCCTCAGCATAAAACTCACCGCCGCCGCTGAAAATAAACACTCAGCCCTTGGCCCATCAAACTCTGCACCTCACTGCCCAGCGCCTCGGCCTGGATCTGCTTCTGCACCGGCTTTGTCGCAAGGCTCTGGCCGTCGGTATCACGTGCCTTGACCAGCTTCCACTCCACCTCATTACTCACCATCGCCATCAGTTCCTTTAACTGGCTGGCGTCCTGCTCGCTGAACCAGCGGTCCCGGCAGCCGCCCAGGCCGTAGAAGTCGGTCTCTGACAACAGCGCCTGCCACATTGGGTCCTGGCGGTTGGTCAGTACCATTTTGCGGAGCTGGCGCAGGGCAGTGCGGGTGGGCTTGAGGTTGTGTTGGGCGATCAGTCGGCGGATCTGCTTGTCGCCGTCGGTCTGTTCGTTGACGGCGGTGTGCATGTGCACCACCGCGCCGTTTCCGGTGGCGGAGCTGACCAGGGCTGCCAGGGAGACGTCGTCCATTTTTGCCGAGGGCAGGCGGCCGATTTCGATCCAGTGCACCTTGTGGTCATCGGCTACAAACCGCTGGGCGATGGACCAGGGCCAGAAGACGATGTTGTGGATATCCATCTCAGCGGCCAGCCGGGTTGCCTTGGCGATGTTGGCCAGGGACTCGTCCACGGCGATCACTTCAACATCTTTCAAGTAGTGCGCCAGTTCCATGGCGCGCTGGCCGGACTGGGCCCCGCAGACCATGATGCGAAGCGTGTCGGGCAGTTGCTCGGTGTTCATGCCCAGTTCCGTGGCCATCATGGTTTTCAGGCTGGTTTCGGCGCGGTAGGCCAGTTTGGACCAGTTGGGCCAGGCCTGGGGTACGTCGGTTTTCTCCAGGCACAGTTCTTCGGCTTTTTCGTCAAAATTCTGTTTGATGGCTTCTTCCGAGGCGCGGTTATAGTAGCTGGCCGCCATCAGTGTCTGCAGGGCGACCGGCCAGTCCACCAGGTTCCAGCGGCCAAGCTGCACCGCAAAGCGCTGGTGGAACATGGCGCCGTACAGGGCGCTGATGATCAGGGATCCGATCATGGCGTCCTGCTCTTCACCCATGGCCAGTTGTGCGCAGATGCTGTCGTTGATGGCGCAAACCAGACGTTCTTCATCGTCTTCCGCTGTCAGGGCGTAACCGGTGCGGTCTGCGTATACAGCCAGGGCCAGGGCCAATGGCTGGAGTTCATCCCGCAGTTCCACGGTTTGCGCGACTTCGGCAACGATGGCACGGCGAAGCAGGGTGACCAGCTCTTCCACGGCCGGGTCCGGCATCAGGGTTTTTTCCAGGGCCAGGATCAGAAGTTCGTCTTCGCTGGCGGCGTCCAGGGCTACCTGGGCGTTCGGGTTTTCCAGGTCGTACTGCTGGCGGATAATTGCCGCTACGAAGCGACCGATTTCCTGGTGGGGCAGGCCATCGTGGCATAACAGCAGGATGGCGTCCCGGGCCAGCTTTGAGTCCGCCTTTTGCACATCGAGGTGCTCGGCGCAGGTGAGCATGCCGCTGTAGATGGATGGCCACTCCAGGCCCAGTTCAAGCAGTTTGCGGTAATGCAGGTAGGCCACATCAAACTGGCCCTGCAGGCGCTTGGCATGGGCAACCCCGCAGAAAGCGGCGGCGGATTGCCGGTCCATCTCCAGAGCCTGGATGAAATACTGCTCTGCCAGTGCCGGGCGTTCCGATTTGATGGCCCAGTAGCCCAGGTTGGTAAACTGCTGTGGCTGCGCAGGGTCCTGGCTCAGACTGTCTGTAAACAGGGTATGGGCCTTCTCAAAGTGGCCGTCATCCAGCTCCACTCGTCCCAGCAACCCCAGCGCGTTGGCATTGCCTGGCTCCTGCGCCAGAATCTCGCCCAGATACCCCCGGCATTCGTGCCGCGCCTTGATGCGCTGAACCAGCGACACCGGCGTATTGGACTCGCCATAGGCCAGATTCGCCTGCAGCAGAAGTCGCGCGATATGAGCTTTTTGTGCATCGGTGGCGTGGATATTGTGCTGTGCTTGCATGGGACACCTCATAGAACCCGCCGCGGCAACCAGGCGGCAATGGTCTGCAGTTTTTTTGACGTTTTGCAGTGCTTTGAGGGAAAGGTAGCGAAACCCGTGCCAGTTTCTGGCCTATGGGGCTGGCCCGGGGGTGGGGATCCCTTTTCTTTGGAAAAAGAACTCGCTGCGCTCAGACACCTTTTTCTGGCAGTAAAGGGATCCCCACCCCCGGGCCGATTCAGGCTTTGCTGGTAACTAAAGCGGGGGCAGACCCCGGTGCATTTGATGGAGTGAAATGTCTTGGGGTCTGACCCCAATTGATTGGGCTAAACCAGCCGGACAGGCCCCGGATAGCGCCCAACCAGTTCATCAGTGGTAAGCAGCAGGAAGCCTTCTATCTCGGCCTGGGCGACCAGAATGCGATCGAAGGGATCTTTGTGAATGTCTGGAAGGTGGCTGACGGCAAGTGTGTGTTGCGATGATATCGGCAATTCGAGATAGCCGTTATCTACAAGGCCGCGTCTTAGAAGATGGGGATCAACGTGAAAATCGGTTCGGCCCAGGCCATTCTTGATAACCACTTCCCAGAGACTGGCTGCACTGAAATGCAGCCGGTTATTTTCACTGCTGATCAGGTTTGCCGACTCCAGCGGAAGCTTATCCGGCTCGGCCGCTGCCCATAGCAGAATGTGAGTGTCCAGAAGCAGGTTCACGTCAGCCTCCGAACATTTCAATGATTTCGTCCTGCCCCATCCGGTCGAAATCGTCCGGTACTGTAAATTCCCCTGCCATGAAGCCAATCCTTTTCTGCTGACTCTCCTCGGGGGAATCGATAGCCGTTACCCGGGCAACCGGCTTTCCCGCTTTGGCGATGATGAAGGCTTCGCCCTTGGCGGCCCGGGCAACGAGTTGCGATAGGCGGGTTTTTGCTTCGTGCATGTTGACGGATTCCATGGTTGCTCCCTTAGCTTAGTCTGTTTGACTTAGTTTATCATTGGCAAATTGGTTGAGCTACCTATGGTTTGGGGGCTGGCCCGGAGGCGGGGTCCCTTTTCTTTGGAAAAAGAACTCGCTGCGCTCGGACACCTTTTTCTGGCAGAAAAGGGAACCCCGCCTCCAGGCCGATTCAGAACTTGCTGGAAACGTTGGCATTTGTCGGATTACGGCCCTTTGGGCCTAATCCGACCTACGGGGGAGTCATTGAGCCAGGGAGTTGTAGGTCGGATTAGGCAAAGCCGTAATCCGACAAACCCATCCAACGCTTTCTCAAGAATAAAAAAGCCGGGCATTGAGCCCGGCTGTTCTGGTCACTTAACTCGAATCGATCCCTAACCCTGCAGTAGTTGCAACACCTGCTGTGGCCTTGCGTTCGCCTGGGCCAGGACCGAAAGGCCTGCCTGCTGAAGCACCTGGGTGCGGGCGAGTTCGGCGGATTCGGCGGCGAAGTCGGCATCGCGGATGCGGCTGTTGGCGGCGGACAAGTTCTCTGACGTAGTTGCCAGGTTTGCGATAGTTGATTCGAAGCGATTTTGAACGGCGCCGAGTTCTGCGCGGAAACTGTTGATTTTGTCGATTGCATAATCAACATTAATCATTGCAAGGTCGGCACCGTCAGGTGTAGAGATATCGGTATTGTTAAGGGACACTGTATTGGTCGCCGCCGTATATGTTTCGTCGAAGTCGATATCATCGGTGCCGTCGCCGTCCAGATCAGAAGTGAATTGAATTGAAATGTCCTCGCCGAATTGCGATGCAAAGATGATTTCTTCGTTTGTGCGGTCAAGATTTGCTTCAACGCCGGTGTCATTGGACCGTGCATTGATTGCCCCGATGAGGTCGTTAAGCGAGGTTACGTTATCAGCTGTGAAAGACACTCCGTTCACAGTGAAATCTATGGATGCTTCCTCATTTGCGTCGAAATAATCACCCAAAGAACCACCACCTAACTCTAGACTTTGCGTGAAGGTGTTGGCTGGTGAGTCTGCATCTGTCAGGTCAATCGAGGCTTGGAGCATTTCACCGGATTCATTCGTGAAGATCAGCGTATCATTCGTAGCATCTCCTGTTACTGTTATATCGGGAAAAGGAGTAGCGAGTTGAGATTGGATATCTGCTGCCAAATCAGTGACGTCGTTGCCAGCACCGCCCGTGTAGCTGATAGCAACATCGGTCCCATCCAGTGACAGACTGCCAGTTACATTGGTTGTGTAATCAAGACCCAAGGACTCTGTTTCGACCGGTGGAAAGGGCACAATCTGAGAGCTGAAGTTGTTTGTTTGGCCCACTGTCGCGCCGAGTTGGCTACCTCTGGAATCTAGCCCACTAACGCCAATGGTTTCACCCGTATTAGCACCCACCTGAAAGGTTTGAGTTCCGAAAGTGCCATCAAGTACTTTTAAACCATTAAAGGAGGTTTGGCTTGCGATCCGGTTGATTTCCTCAACACGCTGTTGAACTTCCTGATTCAGTGCCTGCCGGTCCGAAATGCTGTTTGTGGCGTTTGCAGACTGTACAGCTAGTTCACGAATCCGCTGAAGGTTGTTGGTAATTTCATCCATTGCACCTTCAGCCGTCTGTGCCAGTGAAATGCCGTCATTGGCATTACGTTGCGCCATGTTCAAGCCAGTTATCTGCGACTGGAACCGTTCAGAAATTGCGAGGCCTGCGGCATCATCCTTGGCAGAGTTGATACGAAGGCCTGATGACAGCCTTTCTAAAGCCACGTTGGCGTCACTTTGCGAGGCATTCAGATTCCGCTGAGCGTTCAGCGATGCGATATTGGTGTTAATGACCTGAGGCATATCTTTTCTCCCTGCTTAGAGATGCCGGTAACCCGGTGCCCGATCAATATGGACGCCTTACCGGCAGGAATTCGTTGAATTGCCGTTTTGCAGGGACTGAAGCGAAGTGCGTGCCAGTTTTCTTAATTTCTGGCTAACGTTATGTTTCTGTTGTTTTTATAGAATTATCGTGGGTTGATTCGTTCGCAGGATGAGGGTTTCCTGGCAATACAAGTCGGAAGGTAATTGCCGCTTTTACAATCCTTTACAAATTCCGTTTAACTTTTTCCTAAAGGATGCGACATGGGCGCCGTTAAGCAGAGCAACAGGGAGGCGTCACCAACTGAAACGGGCGCCACACCTTTTCCATAAAATAACGACACATGTCGAAGGAGAAGCAATATGGCTCTCGGTATTAACACTAACGTGGCTTCACTGTCTGCTCAGAATCAATTGAACAGTTCTCAGAGGCTTAATGATCAAGCGCTGGAGCGTCTGTCTTCTGGCCTGCGGATCAACTCTGCAAAAGACGATGCGGCTGGTCTGGCAATTTCCACTCGCTTTCAGTCGCAGATTTCCGGTCTTAATGTGGCCCAGAGAAATGCTAATGATGGTATTTCATTGGCTCAGACTGCTGAGGGCGCCTTGGATGAATTGACCAACATAGCCCAGCGAATCCGGGACCTTGCTGTTCAGTCTTCGAACGATACCAACTCTACGTCCGACCGAGCTGCTTTGAACGAAGAGGTGTCTCAGTTGGTCGAGGAGGCTGATCGGATTGCCCAGACAACCCAGTTCAACAACCAGAACATTTTGAACGGTGGTCTTGCTGAGCTGCAATTCCAGGTTGGCGCCAATGCTGGCCAGACCATCAGCGTGTCTGGGGTAGATGCTAGTGCGAACGCCCTTGGCAGCACCGTTTTGGGGTCCGAGACTGCTTTAGGTACTGCTGTTGACACTGCTGGTCTTGCAACTGGAGATGTTCTTACTGTTAACGGTAAAACATTTGAGGTCAATGATGCCGACGATTCGGCTGACTTCTCATTTGATTCTGTTGATTCTCTGGTCGACGCTATTAACTCAGCTGATTTCGGCAGTGCTCCCCAAGTTTCCGCTAATCAGTTGGATACTACATCTGCAAAAGTCGCTGGCTTCAATAGCGGGGCGGCGGGCGCTGCAGCAGTGACAATTAACGGTATCGATATTTCGCTCAATGATGGGGCAGGTACCCCTACTAACTTAACGACGGACGCTGCAGTAGAAAAGATTAACGAAAAGTCGCTCCTGACTGGAGTTACAGCAGAAGCGGATGGGAATGACATCACCTTTACGCAGGCTGGAGGTAAATCCTTTACTTTCGCGACTGCAAATGCCGCTGATTTCACAGCTGACTATACCACTGAGACTACGTTCGAGGCAGGTATCGAGCTTAGAGTGAATGGCGGTGATACAGATGCCTTAACGATTAGTAGCACCGGAACGATCGCCGCTGCTTCTGGTCTTGGTTTGGATTCTGCGAACACCGTCGGGCGATCGCTCAGTAATATTTCTGTTTCCGATAGAAGCAATGCAAGCGATGCCATTCGCACAATTGACGGAGTGTTGGATCAGATCAATGGTATTCGGGGTGAGCTTGGTGCCGTCCAGAACCGCTTTGAGTCTACTATCGCAAACCTGGCAACCACCTCAGAAAACCTGAGCGCCGCCAACAGCCGTATCCTGGACGCAGACTTCGCCGCAGAAACTGCAAAGCTTTCTAAGTCCCAGGTGCTGCAGCAGGCCGGTATCTCCGTACTGGCACAGGCCAACGCACGGCCTCAGCAGGTTCTGTCCCTCCTGCAGTAATCGGGGCATAGCGGTAAAAACCGGGGCTTTCGGGGCCCGGTTTAACGCCGTTTGAGGATAGCGAGGTGAGCTATGAATGACGTTAACCTGAACAGCCCGGATCTCAAGCTGGTTCGCTCCAGTGATCAGACACCGGTAAGGGCAATGTCGTCATCTCAGGCCGAAGGCAGGAATGCCTCAGCCCAGGTTGCACCTTCATCGGCTGGCCGTGCGGACCGTGCGCAGTCTCCCAGTCAGGCCCCCAATCAGGCTGAGCAGCCTTCGAAAGCCGAGCGGCTTGAGAAGCGCAACGAAGTCCAGCGGGAGCAACTGGATGACGCGGTGTCGCAACTGAACGACTTTGTTCAGAACGTCCAGCGGGATCTGCAGTTTGAGGTGGATAATGACTTGGGGCAGACGATCGTAAAAGTGGTCGATCAGTCTACCCGGGAAGTGATCCGGCAGATTCCGGATGAGGTTGCATTGAGGTTGGCAGAGAATTTGCAGCAGGATGAACCGCTGACGTTGTTTAACATCAAGGTGTGAGGGCTTGCCGCTTTTATAGCTGATGTGAATGACGGGATTTCAGCACCGCCGCACCTGAGAAGGGCCGGCGGTGTTCTGCGTTTTGGGGAAGTTAATAGGTTAGTTACGTGGTGTTACAAAAAGGCAGGGAGAAAGGGCAAAGTTTTGCCGCCTTTTGCCGATAAACTGTACAGAAGCGATTTTCGCTCCCTTGAGGAGACAGGGTTATGTCAATTTCATCATTAGGCATTGGTTCCGGCGTTCTGACCTCTGATCTGGTGGATCAGTTGGTTGCTGCCGAGCGCAAACCGACTGAGAACCGCCTGACGCAGAAGACTGAGCAGACAGAGGCGCTTTTGTCTGCCTATGGCAAGCTTCGCAGTGCTGTAACCGAGCTGCGCCTGCCCATGCGTCAACTCAGCGCACCGGATAACCTGAAGGCCTTTTCTGCGTCCTCATCCAACGAAGCGATTGGCGTGTCGGTTGACAGCGCCAAGGCTAACCGTGGCACCTATAGTGTGGATGTGACCAGCCTGGCCAGTGCCCAGGCATTGGCTTCCAACGATGTATTTGACGATCGTGATTCGACCAGTGTGGGCCAGGGTACTCTGACGCTTAATGTTGGGGATAAGATAACCAATGTCACCATCGACAGCAGCAACGATACCCTGCAAGGGCTTGCGAATGCCATCAACGACTCCGATGCGGGTGTGTCGGCAGGTGTGATCGATACTGGTAGCGGGTTCCAGTTGGTCCTGTCTGCCGATGAAACAGGAACCGCCAATGCTGTCAGTATTTCGGTGTCCGGCGATTCGGGTGGCACGGATACGGATGCTGAGGGCCTCTCCCGTTTTGCTTTTAACAGCGGAATGGATGCTGGTGCGGGGCTGCAGCAGACAATTGCCGCCACCGATGCGGTGATGAAGATCAATGGGGTCGAGATTACTCGTTCGACCAACAGTTTTGAGAATGTCATCGATGGCCTGACCTTCGACATTACGGGTACCGGTACCTCTACCATTAAGGTGGAGCAGGATCTGGGAGCGGTGGCAGATCGGGTTCAGGGGTTTGTTGATAAGTTCAACTCTCTGCAGTCAACGATCGATAGCCTTGCAGGCTTTAATGCAGAAGCCGGTAGAGGAAGCTTGCTTACCGGTGACAGTACTGTTCGTGGCATCCAGAACCAGTTGCGCCAGGTATTGACCCGTGTTGTACCCGGCCTTGAAAACTCCAGTGTTCGGAGCCTCGCGGATGTTGGTATCACTACCAATTTTGAAACTGGCGGGCTTGAGTTTGACCGGACGAAATTTGAGGAGCAGCTCAAGAACAATCCGGACGATGTTACCGCGCTGTTTGCAGAGCAGGGGCGTGCAACTGATAGCCAGGTAGAGTTTGTTCGTAGCGGCACCGCCACTCAGCCGGGTACCTATGACATTAACGTCACACAGGCAGCCTCTCAGGGAAACCTTCTCGCCAATAGTGCCCTGGCTGACGGCATTGTGATTGATGGCAGTAATGACGAACTGACATTGCAGCTCAACGGTGAAACGTCTGTCAGCCTGCAGCTGACCCAACAGACCTACACAACCGCCCAGGATCTGGTGGATGAGATTCAGTCTCAGCTTAACGCCAATAATGCTCTCAATGCTGCGGGCACGTCTGTGAAGGCTGAGCTTGATGGGAGCGGCAATCTGAGCTTCACCTCGTCGAAGTATGGTAGTGACTCTGTGGTCTCTCTTACTTCTGCGGAAAATGCCGCCACCTTTGGACTGGATTCGGTTACCAATACTGCAGGTGTGGATGTTGCCGGCACGATTGACGGCCGTGCAGCGGAAGGTGACGGGCAGGTACTATTCCTCAGTAGTGGGAATGGCGATGCTTCGGGCCTGCAGGCTCGGATTCTCGGCGATGCAACGGGCAGTCGAGGATCTATCACCTTTATTGAAGGTGTGGCCGAGCGCACTGTTAACCTGGTTTCCAATTTTGTCGGCGCCGATGGAGCCCTCGAGTCCAGGACTGACAGCCTGAACCGGGAACTGGAGCAGATCCAGGAGAATCGGGTCCGGCTTGAAGAGCGGATTGAGTCTTATCGCGAGCGCCTGGTCAGCCAGTTTTCAGCTGCGGATTCGCTGATATCACAACTGAACAGCACTCGGGACTATGTCACCCAGCAGCTTGCAGCATTGGCGCCACAGAATAATCGCAGTAATAATTGATAATTATTGCTTGAAGAGTGAACAAAGAGGTCACCTATGAACGGTTTACAGGCATACCAGCGCGTTAATACCCAAACAAGCATCACCGATGCGGACCCACACAAATTGATCCAACTGCTTTATAACGGAGCCCTTGAGCGCATCAACATGGCCAAGGCCAGGATGCAGGCGAAGGACTTCGAGGGCAAAGGGAAGCTGATCTCCAAGGCTGTCGAAATCATCGGAGGCCTGCGTGGCTTCCTGGATTTCGAGAAAGGAGGCGATCTGGCGGTGCGCCTGGAGTCACTCTATGACTACATGGAGCGTACACTGTTCGAGGCGAACGCCAAAAATGACGTTGCCAAGCTTGATGAAGTAGCTGACCTGCTCCGTTCCATCAAGGATGGCTGGGACGGCATCCGCGAAGAGGCTACTTCGCTGCAACAGCAGGCTGTGTGATTCGGTTTGGTTACCCGGTTTCCGGTTCTGATTGCCGGATGCATTCTGGTTGCGACTCTGATCGCAGGTCTTCCTTCCGTCTCTGCAGCAGGGGTGGAGGAGGAAGTTGTTACCTTTGCTATCCCCGATGTCTGGCCCTGGGCCTACGAGGGCGATAACGGCGAGCCTCAGGGCAGCCTTGTCGAGGTCGCCGAGAGGCTTTCTGAATTGACCGGTATTCCTGTTGTTCCCAGGCTAAGGCCACAGAGACGAGCCATTGTGGAGCTTCGCAATGGGACTGCGAATTTCACCATTCTGTTCCAGAATCCGCAACTGGATGTTGAGGCAATCAATGTCATATCTGTGACCCGGGTGAATATTCTGCTGGCCGCAATGGCCGAGTCTGAGTACCCGCTCACGCTGAGTGAGTTGAAAGGAAGGCGTGTGGCGTATATTCGGGGGACGTATCTCGGGGAGGCTTTTGAGCGGGATGCGGACGTTGTGAAGGTGCCGGTGACCGCCATCAGTCAGGCGGTGGAGTTGCTTTCCCTTGGGCGGATTTCAGCGATACTCGCCAGTGATCACAACATCTACCGTACCCTGTCGTCACTGAACCTGAACCGGGACCTGTTGCGATATCATGAACATGTGCCTGGTCAGGTGGGCACGCTCTATATGTCCCGGGCCGCAAGCCGGCCTGAGGCAGCGAGCAGGTTCAGCGAGGCTGTTCAGCAGATGGAAGCCGATGGTGAGCTCCACCGGATTTTCTATGGTAGGGCCATAAACGCAGGCCAACCCAAAACCCTCCTTTCCTCTCAATAGCCATTCCCCCCGCTGTCCCGTACAATATGCGGCTTATTTTCGATACATCCATTCTGTTCAGTCTGGAGCAAGGGCATGTCTGATATTAAAAAGGTGGTGCTGGCCTATTCCGGTGGCCTGGATACCTCGGTAATCGTTCGCTGGTTGCAGGATACCTATGAGTGTGAGGTGGTAACCTTTACCGCCGACATCGGCCAGGGCGAGGAAGTGGAACCGGCGCGCGAGAAGGCCAAGGCGTTGGGCGTTAATGAAATCTACATCGAGGACCTGCGCGAGGAGTTCGTGCGGGATTACGTGTTCCCGATGTTCCGCGCCAATACCATCTATGAGGGGGAGTACCTGCTGGGTACGTCCATCGCACGCCCGCTGATCTCCCGTCGCCTGATCGAGATTGCCAATGAAACCGGCGCCGATGCCATTTCCCACGGCGCGACCGGCAAGGGCAACGACCAGGTTCGCTTCGAGCTGGGCGCCTATGCCCTGAAGCCGGGTGTGAAGGTAATTGCTCCCTGGCGCGAGTGGGATCTGAACTCCCGCGAGAAGCTGCTGGCCTATTGTGACGAGCGCAACATTCCGGTGGAGAAGAAAAAGGGCAAGTCCCCTTACTCCATGGACGCCAACCTGCTGCACATTTCCTACGAAGGCATGAACCTGGAAGATCCCTGGGCGGAAGCCGAGGAAGACATGTGGCGCTGGAGTGTGTCTCCGGAAGCAGCTCCGGACACGCCGACTTACGTTGAGGTGACCTACAAGAAAGGCGACATCGTGGCCATCGATGGTCAGGAGATGAAGCCTCATGTTGTGCTGGAGACCCTGAACAAGCTGGCGGGTGATAACGGTATTGGCCGGCTGGATATCGTTGAGAACCGTTATGTGGGCATGAAGTCCCGTGGCTGTTACGAAACTCCGGGCGGTACCGTGATGTTGCGTGCCCACCGTGCCATTGAGTCCATTACTCTGGACCGCGAAGTGGCGCACCTGAAGGACAGCATCATGCCGCGTTATGCGGAGGTGATTTACAACGGTTACTGGTGGTCGCCGGAGCGTGAGGCGCTGCAGGCATTGATTGATCAGACCCAGAACTATGTGAATGGTACCGTGCGTCTGAAGCTCTATAAGGGCAATGTGGATGTGGTCGGGCGGAAGTCTGACGATTCGCTCTTTGATGAGAAGATTGCGACCTTTGAGGAAGATCAGGGGGCGTATGACCAGAAGGATGCGGAAGGCTTTATCAAGCTGAATGCATTGCGCCTGCGGATTGCGGCTGGCAAGGGGCGTAAGCTTTAAAGTCTGGATTTGTGCCTGAGCAAGGCCGGTACAGGTTCCCAGAAAACGCCCGTGAATACATCCATGTAGGGCTCGGTCGCGCCATCCTTGGCGCTCCACGTTTCTGGGAACCTGTACCGGCCCTGCTCGTTCCGGCTTTGCTCTATTCCTCTTTTAACTGACGGAACTCACCTGGGGTCTTTCCCGTTTCTGCTTTGAACTTCCTGTGGAACGATGTTGTTTCGCTGTATCCCAACCTCAACGCTATTTCCGGTATTCCCAGGTCGCTGTTGGCCAGAAAATCCTCGGCCATGGCTTGTCTGACCTCGTCCAGTAGTTGCTGATAGGAAACCCCTTCCTGGCTGAGCTTGCGCTGTAGTGTGCGGCTGGTCATGCCCAGGTGGTCGGCGACCATGTCCTGGCGGGTGATGCCGTGCATGAGCTGTTTGCGGATGCTGTTTTTGACCCTGTGGGTGAGGGCGGTGTCGGTTTCCAGGGTGGCGAGTTGGCTCAGGGCGTGGGCTTCCAGTGTTTTCCTCAGCAGCGGGTCGGGCTGGCGCAAGGGGGTATTCAGCAGGTCTTTGTGCAGCACGATCGCGTCTTCACCGGCACGGAATCGGACCGGGCAGCCCCAGCGTTCGCTGTAGGCGCTTTCCAGTTCCGGTCCGGGAGAGGGGTGTTCCAGGAGCACTTCCACCGGGGAGGCGGTGGTGTTGTCCGCCAGCCAGCGGGCGTAGTTGATCCAGGAGGCAAAGACGTTATCCACCATGTGGGGCCGGACGACCGGGTCGGTGTAGTTGCAGGCCCAGACCAGTTTGATGTGATTACCGTTGCCCGCCAGTTGTGTGGTGCCCATATCACCGACCAGTTTTTCGAATGGGGCAATACGCGCCACGGCCTCGCCCAGTGTGGCGGAGCTCATGGTGATGTACCCGAGAACGCTGTAGGAGCCGGGCTGTACGAAATCACCGGTTTCCAGGCCTAGAATGGGGCTGTTGGTTTCCTCTACCAAAAGCCGGATAAACGCCTGGAACTGTTCCCCGTTTAAACGCCCGTCATCGGTTTTGAGAATCGATGAATCGAGCCCGGCTTTTTTGAATAGCAGAACGGTATCAATGCCACGGGCGTCGGCGGCGCGAACGTATTGTCTGAGGGCGGCAACAGAGGCGGTTCCGAGGGTCTTCATGGTTACGGCAACTTCTTGGGTGGTTGTTGACAGAAGTATACCGGAGTTTGAAATGAAAAAAGCCAGCTAAAAAGCTGGCTTAAAAACAAGGAAAGAACGAAAGTGCCTGAAAAATTCGTTAATTCTGCGGACTTTCCCCATTTGGCGGCGGAGGTACAACTCGGCTCCTCCGCCATGGGGGATACTGCTTAAATCCACAATTTCAGAATAGGGCTTTCGGCGGGGGAAGTCTGTTTGTGATGTGTGTCGCAGTGTTACTGAATGTGTATTCAGAGTAGGGGGAGCAAGTGGATCATGTTGTCGGATTACGCTTCGCTAATCCGACCTACGGGTGGCAAGAACTTCAACATGGGATGTAGGTCGGATTAGCGAAGCGTAATCCGACAACCCGATTCAAACTTTCTCCCCAATCTCCGGCCTCGTCTCCGTAAACCGCCGCGTCTCATACGCATCCACCAATCCCTGAACCGCCGCCCGCTCCATCTCCTGTACAGAAGGCGTGCCATGCTGTGCATCGGCCCGGCAAAGCACCATTCCCGCCTCGACGGAAATATAACCCGCCGTGGTCTTCAGGGCCTTGTGGTTGATGCCGTCGAACACGCGCCGGAAGGCGGTTGTGGAGCAGTGGTCGCTGTTGGGGAAGTGGGCAATGATGGCGTACTGGTTGTCGCCCACACGGCACAGGGAATCCATGGGCCGGATCAGGTGGCTGAGGCGGCGGGCAATGCCCACGGCCAGTTCGCTCATCACTGAAGGGGCATGCTTGCGTTTGAGATCCTGCCAGTTGCGGATGCCGCACAGTACATAGGCAGAGGTTCCACCCCTGGATTCAGCCTGGCGTAAACACTTGCCAAGCTTGTCACGGGAGTAGCGGTTGTTGCACAGGCCGGTTTCCAGATCGATGATGCTGCTGTTTTCCAGTTCCCGGTTGTTTTCGATCAGCAGGGAATTGGCTTTCAGCAGGGTGTTCTGGCGATCCGCCATACGGTCGGCCGCGAAGATCCGGGGGATCAGCTGTTTGGTCATGTCCGACTTGTAGATGAAGTCGTCCACACCGCGGTCGAAGGCTTCTGACAGGGCCTCGACACTCTCGCGGGCGGTAAGCAGGATCACATAGGTGTAGTGATTGTTCTGCTCGTCCTGCTGGCGAACCTGGTCAGTCAGTTCCAGCCCGTCCATCTCCGGCATCAGCCAGTCAGCGATCAGTACGCTCACCGGGCGCTGGTCGATAAACTCCAGGGCGGCGGGTGCATTGTTAGCGATTCGTACGTCACGGTATCCTGCATTGCGGAGGGTGCGGCCCACCACCATGCTGCTGAATTTGGCGTCGTCTACCACGAGAATGGGAAGGTCAAGATTTGGCATTGTTATCTACTACTCACCAGTCCATTGTCAGATGCGGTGCCGCCCCGGTCTTGGTATGCTTTGGCACCTTATAAAACCAGAGTGCAACGAGAAGGGCATCAGTATAGCGTTTTGTGCGTGCCCTGACGTGGATAAATGTAAAAAGTGAGAACACATCATGCCTTCTTTTGACATCGTTTCTGAAATCGACATGCACGAAGTCACCAATGCGGTGGACCAGGCCAAGCGCGAGCTGGGCAACCGCTGGGACTTCAAGAACGTGGAAGCGGATATCGAACTCGACGACAAGGGCATTACCATCAGCGCCGAGCAGGAGTTCCAGCTGGAACAGTTGATGGACATGCTGAGAATGGCCTTTGCCAAGCGTGATATTGATGCCCGGGCATTGGCTGAAAATGGCGAGAGCAAGTCCGGCAAACTGGTCAAACAGCACCTGCAGCTGAAGCAGGGCATCGAGACCGATATGGCCAAGAAGATCGTCAAGATGATCAAGGATGGCAAGCTGAAGGTTCAGGCCAGCATTGAAGGTGACAAGGTCCGGGTAAAAGGTAAGAAGCGTGACGACCTGCAGACGGCGATTGCGCTGTTGAAGGAAGCCGAGCTGGATATCCCGCTGCAATTCAACAATTTCCGCGACTGACCCGGGGGCTGAGCCATCTTATCCGGCACCAACCTGGCGCTGCTCAGGGAAACTGTTTACACCTACACCCGCTGGCAGGTTATTGCGCTTCTGTTCCTGGGCTTTTCCGCAGGCCTGCCATTCCTGCTGGTCTTCTCCACGCTGAATGCGCGGCTGGCGGATGTCGGGGTGGAAACGGCCACTATCGGGTTTTTCAGCTGGCTGGGGATTACCTATTCCATCAAGGTGTTCTGGGCCCCGGTGGTCGACCGGGTAAAGCTGCCCCTCCTGGATAGACTTCTCGGCAAGCGGCGTAGCTGGATACTGCTGGCGCAGGCAGGCATCGCCACCGGCCTGTACCTGATGGCCCACGTGAATGCCACCGTTGCGCCGGAAATGATGGCGCTTTGCGGCCTGTTGGTTGCCTTCTCTTCCGCTACCCAGGACGTGGCGATTGATGCCTACCGGATCGAGATTGCGGAGGAGCGCCTGCAGGCGGCGCTGGCTGCCACCTATATATTTGGCTATCGCCTGGCATTGCTGGTGGCCGGAGCCGGCGCTCTCTACCTGGCGGAATTCTGGTCCTGGCAGGTTTCCTACGAAGTAATGGCATTGCTGGTGGGCGTGGGTATGGCGACCGTGCTGATTGTGCGGGAGCCCGCGGTCAATCACTTCGCCGCTGCCCAGGACATTGCTGACAAGATCGAACACGAGGCCAGCAAACGAACCCACCTGAACCCACGGCTGGCGAGGTTTATTGGCTGGTTCTATGCGGCAGTGGCAGGGCCGTTTCTTGATTTCTTCCGGCGTTACAAGGAACTGGCGGTCCTGATTCTGGTGATGGTGGCGGTGTACCGCATATCCGATATTGCCATGGGCGTGATGGCCAATCCCTTCTATCTGGACTTTATGGGCTTCTCCAAAACCCAGGTGGCGGACGTGACCAAGATCTTCGGCTTCTTCATGACCATCGCCGGCTCCCTGATAGGCGGTGTAATGGTGGTGCGCTATGGTGTTCGCAAGATATTGCTCACCGGCGCCATCATGACGGCGGCCACCAACCTGTTGTTTGTGGTTCTGGCGCAGTACCCGCCTAACATTGCCACCCTGGCGCTGGTGGTCAGTGCCGATAACCTCAGCGGCGGCATCGCCAACGTGGCACTGATCGCCTGGCTGTCGAGCATGACCAGTGCCGCTTTCACGGCAACCCAGTACGCGCTGTTCAGCTCACTGATGACGTTGCCCGGTAAATTCATTGGCGGCTTCTCCGGCATCGTGGTGGCCGGCTTCGGGTACGGTGAGTTTTTCCTGGTGGCGGGACTGATGGGCATACCCGCCATACTGCTAGCCTGGTTCATGATCCGCCAGGGTGAACGCCTGGATGCCCTGGCGCCCCGTAACGAAGAAGCCGAGGAAGAACCCCGTAGGTCGGATTAGGCCCAAAGGGCCGTAATCCGACATCTGTCTGATAGCCTGATGGCTTCGGTGGCTGGCCCGGCGGTGGGGGTACCTGTTCTTTGGAAAAAGAACTCGCTTCGCTCAGACATCTTTTTCTGGCAGAAAAGGTACCCCCACCCCCGGGCCGATTCCGGCTTTGCGGGTAACGTTGGTATTTGTCGGATTACGGCTTTGCCTAATCCGACCTACGTGGGAAGTATTGGCCTGCGGAGTCGTAGGTCGGATTAGGCGTAGCCGTAATCCGACAACCCAAACCTAAACCAAACTCCAAAACCCTATGACCGAACCCACAAAAGACCAGAAAATCTGGCAAGTCGTCGCCGCCATCCCCGCCGGCCGGGTGGCGAGTTACGGCCAGGTCGCCGATATGGCGGGCCTTGGGCGACAGGCCCGGTACATTGGCAGGGCCCTGGGCAAGTTACCTGAAGGCCATTCCATTCCTTGGTATCGGGTGATCCGAAGCAATGGGCAGATTGCCTTTCCCATTGGGAGTGAGGCGTTTGAGGTTCAGGCTCAGAGTTTGCGGGAGGAGGGGGTTGTGGTTGTTGATGGTCGGGTTTCGATGCGTGAGTTTGGGTGGCGGCCGTAGGTTTGGGGGGTGATCGGGTTGATGTCGGATTACGGCCCGTTGGGCCTAATCCGACCTACCGCAATGGATTCATGTAGGTCGGATTAGCGAAGCGTAATCCGACAACTCACAGGCTTACTCGCTCCCAATCCCCTCAAGCTCTGCTTCGTCAATCCCCCAATCCACCGGCAAAATCCCCTTCCTCACAAACCGATGAAAACTGGAATACGGCCAGTCAACGGCACGTGCCACATAGCCGTGTTTCACTGGGTTGTAATGGACATAGTCAACATGCCGGTTGAAGTCGTTTTCGTCCCGGATGGTGTGTTCCCAGTAGCGTTTTTGCCAAAGTGATTTTGACCTGCCGGTTTTATCCTGTGAATGCCGGTGAAAGCTGTTGGTGAATCCCCCTTTGATCAGGCGCCACCGAGTTGAGTAGTTGGTGTCGCCTGCCGGCAGAGTCCAGATGCAGTGGATGTGGTCGGGGAGGACGACCATGGCGTCTATGGTGAAGGGGTGGCGGTTGATTACCGACCGGAGAGTGGTTCTCAGGCGTTGGACGGCGGTGGGGTTGTTGAAGAGTGGGGTGCGGTTGGCGGTTACAACGGTGAAGAAGTAGGTGCCGCCAGGATGGCGGTTGCGGCGGTAGTTCATCATACGTCCTTGTATGGGTTGGTGGTGTTTTTGGATTTTTGGTGGTTGTCTTCGGGAATTGTCGGATTACGGCTTTGCCTAATCCGACAATTGTCAACGTTACCAGCAAAGTCTGGTCGGTCCGGGGGTGGGGGTATCTTTTCTGCCAGAAAAAGGTGTCTGAGCGAAGCGAGTTCTTTTTCCAAAGAAAAGATACTTCCACCCCCGGGCCAGCCCCAATGACCGCAGGCTAAGGTTGTCGGATTACGGCTCGTTGAGCCTAATCCGACCTACAGGCGAAGTGCGCCATCGACCTCGAGCATGCGTCCGGACATGTAGTCATTCTCGAAGATGAACGCGGCGGCGGAGGCGATTTCTTCTGGCTTGCCCATGCGTTTGAGGGGGATGCCAGCGGTCATTTTCTCCAGGGCTTCGGGTTTCATGGAGGCGGTCATTGCGGTTTCGATGAATCCCGGTGCGATGCCCATGCAGCGGATGCCATAGCGGGCGAGTTCCTTGGCCCAGACCGGAACCAGTGCCGACACGCCGGCCTTGGCGGCGGAATAGTTGCTCTGGCCCATGTTGCCGGCGCGGGCAATGGAGGCGATATTGATGATCACACCTTCGTCGCCGGTCCTGATCATCTGCGTAGCAGCTTCACGACCGCACAGGAAAACCCCGGTCAGGTTCACATCGATCACCGCCTGCCACTGGGACAGTTCCATGCGCTTTTCCACCTGGCCATCCTTCACCTTCACCAGCAGACCATCCCGCAGAATGCCGGCGTTGTTGATGAGGCCGTTCAGGTGCCCGAAATCCGCCACGATGGATTCAAACGTCTTCTCCACGTCTTCTTCCTTCGCCACGTTGCATACGTAAGTCCTGGCCTCTCCGCCGGCTTTTCTGCAGGCTTCAGCAGCTTCGTCCAGCGTCTCGGGCATGAGGTCAATCAGTGCCACGCGGGCGCCTCTGGCAGCCAGATATTCGCCCATGGCACGGCCCAATCCCTGGCCGCCACCGGTGATTGCGATCACGGAATCTTGAAGTTTCATGTTTTGCCCTAAGGTAATGAATGAACAAGCGAGGCGAGTATACCAGAGCTTTTTGGCGCCGCCGCAATCAGACACAGCACATCCCGGGAGGCTCTTTTGGGCGTTTTTCTTTTGTTATTTATCGTCATGCCGATTGTGGAGATGGCGATTCTCATCAAGGTGGGAACCGTCATCGGGGCCCTGAATACGATAGGTCTGGTATTGCTGACGGCTATTATTGGCGCCGCACTGCTTCGTCAGCAGGGGCTCGCCACCCTGTTGAAGGCCAACCAGAGGCTTAACAGCGGCGAGTTGCCCGCCCGGGAAGTCGCTGAGGGCCTGATTCTGGCTGTGGGCGGCGCTTTGCTGCTGACCCCCGGGTTCGTAACCGACACCATTGGCTTTCTGTGCCTGATTCCCGGCTCCCGCCACTGGCTTGCCGCTCAGGCCCTGAAACGCATGGTCGTGGCCGGGCAATCCAGCAGTTTTACCTTTACCGCCGGCCGACGCGGGCCGTTTGAGGGGCAGGGTCCGTTTGATAACCGTGAGAACCCGTTCGGCCGTCAGGGCCCCTTTGACCGGAATGGCGACATCATTGAGGGGGAGTACCGGGACGAGACTGAGCACGATCATCAGCGTCTGGACCACGATGATGACGATTCGCCGGAAAAAAAGTGAAAATTTTTTTCGCCAAGTATTGAAAACGAATACGCCACCCCCACATAGGTCTCACAAGTTCGCTGCGGGTCAATAACCGCTGTAAAACAGTTGGTTAAAAGCCCCGGCTTTTAACGCAACCATCATTGCCAAACCTAACCTGACATTGGAGATATCGAGCAATGAAAATTCGTCCGCTACACGATCGTGTTGTCGTGCGCCGTAAGGAAGAAGAAGAGAAAACAGCTGGTGGCATCGTGCTGCCGGGCAATGCCAAGGAGAAGCCGTCCCAGGGCGAGGTGATCGCCGTTGGTAATGGCCGTATCCTCGACAATGGCGAGACCCGTGCTCTTGCGGTCAAGGTGGGTGACACCGTGGTCTTTGGACAGTACGCCGGAAATACCGTGAAGGTTGACGGTGAAGACCTGCTCATCATGAGCGAAAACGACATTTTCGGCGTTCTCGAGTAAACACTCGGTTGCGCAGCAATCCGATTGAACGATTGAATTGGGTTTAACGAACAGGAATAGAAGACATGGCAGCAAAAGACGTTAGATTCGGTGACAACGCCCGCAAACGTATGGTTCATGGCGTTAACATCCTGGCCGACGCGGTCAAGGTAACCCTCGGCCCGAAAGGCCGTAACGTGGTTCTGGACAAGTCCTTTGGCGCACCGACCGTCACCAAGGACGGCGTATCCGTCGCCAAGGAAATCGAACTGAAAGACAAGTTCGAGAATATGGGCGCCCAGATGGTCAAGGAAGTCGCTTCCCAGACCAACGACACCGCCGGTGACGGTACCACCACTGCAACTGTTCTGGCTCAGGCCATCGTCCGTGAAGGCATCAAGGCCGTTACCGCGGGCATGAACCCGATGGACCTCAAGCGTGGCATCGACAAGGCGACCATCGCTGCAGTACAGGCCATTCGTGATCTGTCCAAGCCGTGCGACGACAGCCGCAACATTGCCCAGGTAGGCACCATCTCCGCCAACGGCGACGAGACCATCGGTCAGCTGATCGCAGACGCGATGGAAAAAGTTGGCAAGGAAGGCGTCATTACCGTTGAGGAAGGCCGCGGCCTGGAAGACGAGCTGGACGTGGTTGAAGGCATGCAGTTCGACCGTGGCTTCCTGTCCCCGTACTTCATCAACAACCAGGAAAACATGTCCACCGAGCTGGATGACCCTTACATCCTGCTGGTCGACAAGAAGATCTCCAACATCCGCGAACTGCTGCCGGTGCTGGAATCTGTTGCCAAGGCTGGCAAGCCGCTGATGATCATTGCTGAAGACATCGAAGGCGAAGCGCTGGCAACTCTGGTTGTGAACAACATGCGCGGTATCGTGAAAGTGGCGGCCGTGAAGGCGCCCGGCTTCGGTGACCGTCGTAAGGAAATGCTGCAGGACATCGCTATCCTGAGCGGTGGCACTGTGATTTCCGAGGAAGTCGGCCTGACTCTGGAGAACACCACTCTGGACGACCTGGGTACTGCCAAGCGCGTTAACATCACCAAGGAAAACACCACCATCATCGATGGCGCTGGTGCCCAGGGTGATATCGAAGCCCGCGTTGAGCAGATCCGCAAGCAGATCGAAGACAGCTCTTCCGACTACGACAAGGAAAAGCTGCAGGAGCGTGTTGCCAAGCTGGCTGGCGGTGTGGCCGTCATCAAGGTTGGCGCCGGTTCCGAAGTGGAAATGAAAGAGAAGAAGGCCCGCGTTGAAGACGCCCTGCACTCCACCCGCGCTGCGGTCGAGGAAGGCATTGTACCGGGCGGCGGTGTCACCCTGATCCGTGCCATTGCGGCCCTGGACAAAGTAGACGCCATCAACGAAGAGCAGAAGGCTGGCGTTAACATCCTGCGCCGAGCCATGGAAGCTCCGCTGCGCCAGATCGTAACCAACGCCGGTGGCGAAGCCTCCGTTGTTGTGAACCGGATCCTGGAAGGCGAAGGTTCCTACGGCTACAACGCCTCTACCGAAGAGTTCGGTGATATGCTCGAGATGGGCATCCTGGACCCGGCCAAAGTGACGCGCTCTGCACTGCAGGCAGCCGCCTCTGTGGCTTCCCTGATCATCACCACCGAGGCGATGATTGCGGACGAGCCTGAAGAAGAAGGTTCCGGCGGTGGTATGCCGGACATGGGTGGTATGGGCGGAATGGGAGGCATGGGCGGCATGATGTAATGCCTGCCTGACCCGGATCATTTCTCATTTTTTGAGGAATGGCCCCATAAACCCATAAAAACCCCGCGTCGGTTCACACTGACGCGGGGTTTTTTGTTTTTTTGTCATGAACTTGCGAAATGGCTTTGTTAGACTCGGCAACCGGCCATCTATCTTTGTGACACTGTATGAGCGAAACCCCCGCAAAAGCTTTTCTCCGACCCGGCAAGCTGTTTCTTATGACCCTTGTCGGTGTACTGATTTATCTTGTTGCGCTGGTGGTTCTTGTTCCCGCTGGATGGCTGTGGCATCAGGCCTCGGCTCATGTTCAGCTGCCCCCTGAAATCCAGGTCAGGCAGGTATATGGCAAGGCCTGGTCTGGTGCCGCGAATGCCGTCGTGGCCGGTTACCCAGTTCAGCTTGAGTGGCAACTGGGTTACCCCTCGGTCTCTGGTCAGTCGTTGCCAGTAAGCTTTTCATTGGCGTCGGAACAGTCCTCGGTGGATGGCCGGGTCAGTCTGGGCTTGCAGGGCGCCGGTACCCTGAATGCGAGGGGAAGGCTGGCCGTGGCCGAGTTTGAGGATCTTATTCGCCGCAGTGGTGGGGCGGTCATTGAGGGGGATGTCACCATCGATCAGCTGGTACTGTCGTGGCAGGATGGCCGCATCACCACAGCGGATGGGGTTGGCCGCTGGGCAGGCGGTGAAGTTACCTGGCCGATGGGTAACAGCGTCGGGCGGGCAGACTTTCCCCCCATGCGTGCTACTCTCGACACCACTGACGCAGGCATTGCACTGGTGGTCGAGGAGCAGGGCGGTGACGGCCCTGCGGCGAATGCCGAAATCCGCTGGAATGGCATGATGGATTTGCGGGTATACAAACGCATGGTGGACCTGGCCGGTCAGCCCTGGCCGGATTCCGCAGGACCGGATGATGTTGTGTTCCGTGTCAGGCAGCCCCTGATTCCGGGAGGTGTGCTGTGATCGCCCTGGCGTCCATGTCAGGCAGTCGCAGAATTCCGCGACTGCTGGCCAATCTGCTCCTGACCGGATTGGTGGTTTATCTTGCTCTGGTGCTGGCACAGACTACCTGGCTGATTGCGTGGGACGAGCGCCCGGTTGCCATGGCTTCGTCACCCTCCGCCGGCAATGGAATGGAGGCAGCCTCCGGGCGCCTGCAGCCCATGGCGGCCTACGAATTCTTCGGCAGGTCTGCCGAACAGGCGAGAGTGGCTGAGGTGGTTCGCCGTTCAGCGCCGGAGACAAGGCTCAACCTGAGGCTTGAAGGTGTGATGGTAGCAGAGCGCCCGGAAGACTCCGGTGCTATAGTGGCGGGAAGCAATGGCGTAACAGAGCATTATCGCGTGGGGGACGTGTTGCCAGGCAACGCGGAGCTTTCCGAAGTGGAGCCTGGCCGGGTTCTGATTCGCCGGAACGGCCAGTATGAAAGCCTGACATTTGATGACGAGATGTCATCCGACCTGATTGAGGACGTGGAGGAAGTGGCGGAAGCGACGTCCCCCGAGCAGTTCCTGAGTGGTGCCCGGGAACAGCTGGAGTCCCAGGGGGCTGCTGCACTGGCTCCTTATGGCCTGAGCCTGGCGGGCAATGACGGCAGCTCGGGGTATGTTTACGATGGCTCGAGCGCCATGCTGAACGCTGTCGGCCTCAGGGCCGGTGATGTAATCACCGCCGTCAACGGCCAGCGCCTGGGAGACCTTCAGCAGGACGTTGGGCTGCTTGAGAATTGGCGGTCGGAGCCACAACTGGAAATTGAAATTGAAATTGAACGGGACGGATCCATTCTGACCGTAAGCTATGCCATACCTGAACAGTGGCGCTGATCGGATTTACCAATACAGGATAAGAACGCCAGATGCTTAACCACAGATCCAGATTATTCCGGGCTTTCGTTGTAGCCCTGTTGTTGCCCCTGATGTCCGTTGCCTACGGGCAGGAAGAAACCTGGCGGCTGAACCTCAAGGATGCCGATATCCGTGCTTTCGTGACCCAGGTGGCAGACATTACCGGTTACAGCTTTGTCGTGGACCCGCGGGTAAAGGGCAAGGTGACAGTGCTGTCCAGTGCCCCCATGAACAAGGATGAAATTTACGATCTGTTTCTTGCGGTACTGCAGGTGCACGGCTTTACGGCCATCCCCGGAGAGGAAGTGATCAAGGTGGTGCAGCAGGTGGATGCAAAGCAGTCTGCCGAATCGCTGGACCGATTTACGGAGATACCTTCGGAACAACTGATTACCCGGGTGATCCAGATTGACAACGCCAACGCCCTGGAGCTGGTGCCTATCCTCCGCCCCCTGGTTGCCAAATACGGCCATCTCGCCGGTGTGGCGGCTGCCAATGCCCTGATTGTCAGTGATCACTCGTCCAATATCCGCCGGATTGAACAGATTGTGAGGGAGCTGGATAGCCCTTCGAAATACGAAGTGGAAGTGATCCAGCTTGAGGAGGCCTGGGTTGGTGACATGGTCGAGTTGCTGCAGGAACTGGCGCCAGATGAACTCGGGCGTAGCGGCGGAGAGAATGCGGCTCGCAAATACAGCGTGACAGCAGACGAGCGCAGTAACCGGCTGATTCTTCGCGGCGATGAAACCTTCCGCGACAAGATGCGCGCTCTGATCACCAAACTTGATCAGCCCTCTGCCACTGGCGGCACCACCAAGGTTATCCGCCTGAGCCATGCTGATGCCGAAAACCTGACCGAGATTCTCAAAGGTGTGATGGGTGAGGTTGCCAAGGAGTCATCGGGAGGCAGCAGTGGCAGTGGTGCCTCCGGGGGTGGGCGCAGTACCGGCTTTACGGTGTTTGCCGATGAGGGCCTGAACGCGCTTGTGGTGCGCGGTGAGCCGTCAATGATGCAGGAAGCCGAGATGATCGTTCAGGCTCTGGATGTTCGCCGCGCCCAGGTGATGATTGAAGCAGCCATTGTCGAGATCAGCGATGAGCTGGGTCAGGATCTGGGTGTTCAGCTTGCCGTTGGGGATGAGTCGGGTGAGTCCACGCCAGTGGCCGGCACCAATTTCAATAACGTCGGCCGCAGTCTTGGGGATGTGCTTGGTGCCATCCTTTCGGATTCGTTCATCCAGCCTGCTGTCGGGGGTATTACCCTGGGGGCGGGTCAGCGCAACGAGGATGGTATTTCCTGGGGTGTCCTGTTGCAGGCGCTGTCCACGTCTGCCGCCGCAAACCTGTTGTCCACGCCCAGTATCATTACTCTGGATAACCAGGAATCCGAGATCGTCGTCGGCCAGAACGTCCCCTTCCGGACCGGACAGTCCACCGTTACCGGCGATGGCACCACCAATCCGTTCACCACCATTGAACGGCGCGATATCGGCCTGACACTGAAAGTCACGCCAACCATCAGCGCTGACGGGCTCGTGCGCCTGGTGGTTGAACAAACCACCGAAAATATCGGCGACAGTGTCGAGTCTGCCTCGGACATCATCACCAACAAGCGGGAGATCAAGACCACGGTATTGGCCGACGATGGTGAAACCATTGTTCTTGGCGGCCTGACTACCGACGATTTTCAGATCAACAAAAGCAAAGTGCCCCTGCTGGGCGACATTCCGGTTCTGGGGCGTCTGTTTTCGTCTGAGTCTGAGCGCCGTGTGAAGCGGAACCTGCTGGTGTTCCTGCGCCCGACCATTATGCTCGGCAAGGCCGATGCCATTGCGGCTACGGATGAGAAGTTCCAGAGCCTCTGGGAAATCAACCTGGGGGTTCGCAAAAAGCTGGGCTTGCCGGATCCGGACAGCCCTCCTACCAAGGACTCCCTGTTCCAGCCCCAGGCCAACTGATTGTTGGTCAGGCTGGAATTCAGGCCTGGAGTGGCGGCATCGGGCAATCCAACTGGTCCGCCACCAGGCGAATCAATTCGTACTCTGTGGTTCTGATCTGTCCGTCCGCAAGAACGCAGTGTCCACAGGCGTCGAGAATGCCTGGTTTGAGCAGTGGTGACAGACTGTTCAGTTCGATAAGTGCCTTCCTCAGGCTCTTGATGGATACCGTCTCCAGCAGTTCCGGTTTTGTCGGTCCCGTTGTAAAGCCCGCTATTGCCTCATTGAAGAGCGCCCGACTGGCGGCGACGTCGTCGGCACCCGCCCTTGCCATCAGGCTGAATAACACCTGTAGTTCCTTGACGACTGGTCGGTAGCTGCGGTGGCGAACGGGAACCACCCGCGCGGAATCCTCCGCCAGGTGGCGACGAAGGAATGTGTGCATGGCCAGCTCAAAAAGGCTGAGTCGATTGTCTGCCCTGATCAGTATTTCCGTGTTTCCTGTCAGCAGCCGGCGCTCCTCCGGGTCCAGTTTGCGCAGGGCCGGCATGGCCAGCTCCAGGGCTGGAAAGCGCACCGCGTTGCCCAGCGCTGCCAGGGCCGGTACAAGCTTTTCCAGCAGATCGTGGTTGGGGGCGAAGGGCGACTGGCCGGTCAGCAGTGACAGCCGCTCCTGCTGGATCTGCTCGGGCAACTGGTATACCAGCAGCGCATAGCACAGCTGGATAGCGCCGGCCCGGGTATAGAGCAGGTTACGGAAGGTGGATGGCAGCCTGTTGAGCAGATTCACGGCGTAGTCTTCACTGCGCCTGTTGACCGTGCCAACCGAGCTGGAAAGTGTCTGTTCTTGTTGTGTGTTCAGGGGGGATGTTGCTGCACTGACGCCCGCACTGAACCCTGATACGGCTTCACGTGCAGTTGTTCCGCTGACTGCGGGGGAGGGGGCGCCCATGGTCCGCAGGGTGCTTTCGGGCTCGCTGTCCCGCAGACGGCTGCGGAGGCGGGCGAACATACCCGGCTGAATGGTTTCGATGCGTTCCTGTATCGGTGGGTGTGACGCCAGCAGTGCTGCGAATTTCATGCGGGTGCTTTCCCCAAAGCACATATGGTTCATGTCGCTGGCATGACTGGTGGTATCCAGATATCCACCTTTGAGGCCGATCTTGAACAGGGCTCCGGCAATGCCCTCAGGGTTGCGGGTGAACTGCACCGAGGACGCATCGGCAAGCATTTCCCGCTGCCTGGACACCGCGGACTGGATCAGCCTGCCAAAAAACACCCCTACATAACCGATGACCAGCAGTGCCAGCCCCACCAGCCCGAAGATGGCCTGGCCCCGACGGTCCCGGGATGACCGGGCGGAGAGGTGGGTTCGATGGAATGAGATTCTCAATAGGAAAGCGCCAATCTGCCCGATCATCAGGATGCCGGCCAGTATGGCGATCAACCGTACATTCAGGCGCATGTCGCCATTCAGTACATGGCTGAACTCGTGCCCTACGACTCCCTGGAGCTCGTCACGGGTAAGTTGGGTCAGGGCGCCATGGGTCACCACCATGACAGCTTCGCCAGGTGTATAACCCGCCACAAAGGCGTTGATGCCGGTTTCGTGGTCCATGACATAGAGTTCCGGTACGCTGATGCCGCTGGCGATGGACATTTCCTCCACAATGTTGCGGAGCCTGCGTTCGTCGGAATCGCTGGTGTCCGGCGCAATGGCCCTTGCACCGACCATCTTTGCGACCCGTTCGCCACCTCCCGACAGGTCCGCCCAGCGGATCAGAGAGCCAATACCGATCAGGGCGACGACAGCAAGTGCGGTTAACAGGCCGTGGCGGCTCAGCAGCCAGTCTGCAAACGACAACCCGGTATATTCGCTGCGGGTGACCAGAAAGCCCACCAGACAGACGGCAAGCGTGATTAAGGCCACTGCAGTGAGAAACAGCAGCACCAGCAGCCCGGTGTTGCGGCGGGCACTGGCCTGACGTTGGAAAAATCCGGGATGTGCCATGGCAACCGGTCTCAGAAGGCGACTTTGGGTGCCTGGCGGGCCTCAGGGGATTCCAGCTCCAGCTGGGAGGAAGGCTTGAACGCGAACAGCCCGGCCACAATGTTGTTCGGGAACTGTTCGCGGAAGATGTTGTAGCTCATCACGCCATCGTTGTACGCCTGGCGCGCAAACGAAACCCGGTTTTCAGTGCTGGAGAGCTCTTCCATCAGCTGCTGGATGGTCTCGTTGGCTTTCAGCTCCGGATAGTTTTCCGCCACCGCATAAAAGTTGGCAAGGGCCTTGGACAGCATGTTCTCGGCACTGCCAAGGCGCTGGATCTTACCGCCGTCCGCAGGGTCGCCGGCAGCATCTTTCTGGGCACTGACGGCGTTGTTGCGGGCTTCCATCACTTCGGTGAGGGTGTTGCGCTCGTGGGAAAGGTACGCCTTGGCGGCTTCGACCAGGTTCGGAATGAGGTCATGGCGGCGCTGCAGCTGGACATCAATCTGGGCAAATCCGTTCTTGAACTGGTTACGCAGGGAGACCAGACGGTTGTAGATAAAAACGATGTAGACAACAGCAACGGCAATAACAATGAGGCCGATCAGCGTGGTTCCCATGGCGACTCCTTGCGGGCTTGGGGATCAGTTAGGTGGATGGGTAATCAGGCATTATTTTCCATGATTTTACTGTGAAAACTGGCGACAAACTTCTCAAATTCACGTGGTTTGAGCGGTTTGCTGAAGAAATACCCCTGTGCAAGCTGGCAGCCCCTCTGGGCGAGATAGTATTCCTGTTCCGCTGTTTCGACGCCCTCGGCGACAACAGTGAGGTTCAGGCTCTTGCCCAGGTCGATAATGGTGTTGGCGATCCTGGTGTCTTCTTCGTTGATCAGCAGGTCGCGAATAAACTGCTTGTCGATTTTGAGGTGTTGCACCGGCATGCGCTTAAGGTAAGTCAGAGATGAGTAACCGGTTCCGAAATCATCCACCGCAATACTGATACCGGCCCTGTGCAGGCGTTTCAGTTTCTCTACAGCATCTTCGAGGTTGGTCATGAAGCTGGTTTCGGTGACTTCCAGCTCCAGCCGACCGGCTGGAATATTGTGTCGTGTCAGGGTGTCCATGATGTCGTCGACAATGTTGTCCTGGCGAAGCTGAACCGCGGACAGGTTGACGGCAATTCTCAGGGGCATGCCGTCACTGGCCCAGCGGGCTGCCTGCCAGCAGGCCTGGTCGAGCACCCATTGGCCAATTTCGACGATGCTGCCGTTCACCTCGGCAACGGGAATGAATTCGTCTGGTGGGATCAGGCCCCTTTGCGGATGTTCCCACCGAATGAGTGCCTCGGCACCGATAATCCGGCGTGTCTCCAGGTTGACCTGGGGCTGGTAGACAAGGTGGAACTGATGATTGTTCAGGGCTCCGGAAAGGTCCTTTTCGAGCTGCTTGCGCTCGCGAATTTCCCGGTCGACGCTGGCGACATAAAACTGGAAGTAGTTTTGCCCGTTTTCCTTGGCCAGCGCCATGGTCTGTTCGGCGCTTTGCAGAAGTCTGTCGGCTTTTTCAGCATCGCCCGGGAAAAGGGCAATGCCCAGGGTTGCCGTCATGGTGACCGTCTGGTCGTCGAACGTCATGGGATTGCTCAGGGATGCCAGGATACGGTCTGCGGTGTCTGCCGCCTGAAATCCGTCACGTAACCCTTTTTCCACGATCACAAACTGGTCGCTGCCCAGGCGGGCAATGGTGAAGCGGGTGCCGCCGAGTTTGTGGGTCAGACGGTCAGCGACGGTCTGTAGAATGAGATCACCCGTGCGGAAGCCGAATTGTTCATTGATGGATTTGAAATCATCAATGCCGCAGCAGAACAGAGACAGGACGGACTTGCTCTCCCGGGCCTCATCGATGTCCGTCTGCAACAGCTCCATAAAGGTGTCCCGGCTTGGCAGGCCGGTGAGCTGGTCGTATCGGGAGAGCCGGTTGACCCGGTCCTCCGCTTCCCGGTGGCGGGTCTGACTGTCACCAATGGCGACCAGGAGGTTGTTGGTGGCGTTGACCCAGAGGCCGAGCTCGTCACTCTGATGGCCCTTTGGCAGATGGATGAGGTTATCGTCCGGATGGTCTGGATCAACCTGCTTGACGGACTGGACAATCCGCAGCAATGGGCGTGTGAGAAGCATGTGAAAGACTACGAACAGGGCCATGCCGAGGATAATTGCAAGGGCAATGCCGGAGGCGAATGTTACCGAGGCGCGCTCAAGCCAGGTCAGTGCAATCGGGCCGGTGTCGTAATGTAGTTCCAGGTATCCGTAGACATCACTGGACTGGCCGCCCCGGGAGAGTTCCTGGCGGTAAGATCGTTCATCACCGAAGATTGCATCGGTCAATGGGCGAAAGGCGCTGTCCCTGAGTGGCCTGGCTCGGCTGCCAAGTGGTTCCCCATCCGGATGGATTATGCGAGCCATATGGATGGATTCCTGGGCAAACAGGCCATCAACAACCTGTTGCGCCAGGTCTGCATCGATGCTGAACACCGCCTGTGTTGAGGCATCCCTGACCAGTGCCATGGTCTGCTGCGCTTGCTCATCAAGAGAGCTGGATACGCGTCGGGCATCAAGGATGACCTGGATCGTGCTAACCAGAATTCCGGTGACCAGCGCGACAGCCAATACCCATCTCAGTACCCGGTACCCCAGGCGATGTTCTACCTCAAAGGAATTTTGCATGGAGGCCTGTTTGATCCGTTCCAGCTGAGCGAGGCCCCGTCCCGTTTCCGGGGGGCAAAAGGGCCCTCGGTAGAGTCTTTGGTCTTCAAGTATGGTTCAGTTTCAATTTACTGCATTCAGTATCGGCAATTTTTCCAGATATTTCAGGCTTCGGGTGTATCAATTTGTAATGTGGCAAGTCTCTCTGGTCCGCAAAAACGTACGGTAATCGGGAGAAGTACCCAAATACGAAAACGCCCGCGATCATGCGGGCGTTTTCTTGGGCGTCCTGGATAATGGCTATCCGAAGCAGTATTACGCCAGGTTTTCGTTCACGAAATCCCAGTTTACCAGCTTCCAGAAGGCTTCCAGATAGTTCGGACGGGAGTTGCGATAATCGATATAGTACGCGTGCTCCCAGATATCTACTGTCAGAACTGCCTTGTCCGCGGTTGTCAGCGGTGTTTCGGCGTTACTGGTATTAACAATGCCAACGCTGCCGTCGGGCTTCTTCACCAGCCAGGTCCAGCCTGAGCCGAAGTTGTTGGTGGCTTTGTCGTTGAATTCTTTCTTGAAGTCTTCGAATGAGCCGAATGCCTTTTCGATGGCTTCCTTGGCAGCGCCGGTTGGCTCACCACCACCATTGGGGCTCATGCAGTGCCAGTAGAAGGTATGGTTCCATACCTGGGCTGCGTTGTTGAACAGCGGGCCACTGGCGCTCTTGATGATGTCTTCGAGGGACTTGTTTGCGTTGTCCGTGCCTTCGATCAGGCCATTGAGCTTGGTAACGTACGTGTTGTGGTGCTTACCGTAATGGTACTCAAGAGTCTCCTGAGAGATGTGCGGTTCCAGTGCGTTCTTTTCATAGGGCAGTGCGGGAAGTTCAAATGCCATGAGGTCGTTCTCCCTGATTCTCTCTGTTTATGTGGGTGTAGGCCATAAATATAGGGTCGCTTTGAGTTAAATCAACCCCTTGCCGTGAGCGTACTGTCAAACTCCGGGCAGCCGGGCAAAAACTGGGCGCAGTTTTTAACCCGCCATACCAATTCTTCGTAGCTATCCGCCAGAACGGTCACATGGCCAAGCTTCCGTCCCGGGCGCTCACCTTTATTGTAGAGATGTACATGAGCGTAGGGCAGTTCAAGGATTCGTTCAATGTCTCCATGCTCGGCAATGATATTGATCATGCAGCTGACGCCGCGTGGGGCGGTGTTTCCGAGCGGGTGGCCGCTTACCGCACGGATATGATTCTCGAACTGGCTTGTCATGGCGCCTTCAATGGTCCAGTGGCCGGAGTTATGAACCCGTGGTGCCATTTCATTGGCCACCAGGCCCTCGGCGGTTTCAAACAGCTCCAGGGTCAGCACGCCCACGTAATCCAGCTCGTTCAGTAACGCCTTGATGTAACGCTCGGCGTCTTCCTGAACGTGCTTCTCAAGCTTCGGAGCCGGGGCGATGGAGTAGCGCAGGATACCTTCGTGGTGGGCGTTCTCGGCCATGGGGTAAAACGCCAGCTCGCCGTCTTCGGCACGCACGGCAATGATGGAAACCTCGCGGCGGAAGTCGACGAACTTTTCAACAATCAGGCGCGAGTGGCCGATAGACTGCCATGCGGCTGCAGCCTCTTCCGGCGAGCGCAGAACGGCCTGGCCTTTACCGTCATAGCCCTCGGTATTGGATTTGGCGACAACCGGGCAGCCAAGGGCCTCAGCGGCAGCCTGCAAAGACTCTGCGCTGTCTGCAATTTTCCATTCGGGTGTCGGGATGCCGAGTTCGCCGAACAGTGTTTTCTCCATTTCGCGGTTCTGGCAAACCTGGAGGGCACGAGGGCAGGGATGAACGGGTTTTTCTTTTGCGATTCGCTCGGCTACGTCGACTGGTAAGTGTTCAAACTCATAGGTAACCCGGTCCACCCGGGAAATGAAGTCATCCAGATATTGACCGTCCCGATCGATAATCACTTCGCCTAGTCCGGCACTGGGACTACCCGACATATCATAGAAAACAAACGTCTTGGCCAGCGGGTACCCAGCCAGCGCCAACATGCGTCCAAGCTGTCCAGCCCCTAAAACACCAATTCTCATCTGTAATCTCCTGCCATTGGGCATCTGTCAAAGTTCGGTGTTGTGAGCGGGTCGGGGCAGGCTTTCCAGAACACGCTCAAGCACATCCCTGTGGCGCTTGAGCTCCGCCATCCATGGCTCCGCACAGTTCTGGAAAGCCTGCCCCGACCCGCTCAGCCGACTATGGCGTTGGATTCACTGATCGCTGGGATCAGGGTTGTCCAGAATTCTCTGTGTCTGAGTTGCTCTGAACTCATCGACTGCTTTGCGGACATCGTCTTTGGATGTGCCGATAATCTGTGCAGCTAACAGGCCAGCATTAGTAGCGCCGGCTTTGCCGATAGCCAAGGTGCCCACTGCGATACCGCCGGGCATCTGTACAATTGACAGCAACGAATCAAGACCATTCAGCGCCTTGGACTGCACGGGAACACCGAGCACCGGCAATGACGTCTGTGAAGCTACCATGCCCGGCAGATGGGCAGCGCCACCAGCGCCGGCGATGATGACCTTCAGGCCCCGGTCGGAAGCGGTTTTGGCGTAATCAAACAGCAGATCCGGGGTGCGGTGGGCAGAGACAACTTTTGTCTCGTAAGGCACGCCCAGCCTGTCCAGCATCTCGGCGGCGTGTTCCATGGTGGGCCAGTCTGACTTCGAGCCCATGATGAGTCCTACAAGCGGCTGCATATGCAACAGTCCTGATGTGTGAGAAAGCCGGCCATTGTATGTAAGGCCCTGTGACCATGCAAACAGACGATCGTCCACGGCCGCATTCGGGACCCTTTACTGGCCCTGATTTTGCTGAGTCGCAAGGTACGGGTATTATCAGGCCTTGTTACCCTTACCGTCCATATCCTGGAGCTGTTATGGAACCAATCCGTCCGGATGATGATGAAGTTCGCACTGGTCCCGCACGAAACCAGCGGGAAGAAGGGCTGTCTGCGCAGCGAGAACCACAGGGTGCCGCCGAACAGGCGGCGACTGGCACAAAGCCTGATGCGCGCGGGCAGGGTGCTGCCGGAGGTGGCCGTCCGCAGGGGCCGGCCGGCAAGTCCTCCGGAGGCGGAGGTTCCGGCCGGGGCACCATGTTGGCCATCGGTCTGCTGATCGTTGCCGGCGCCGCCGGCGCCGGCTGGTACCAGCAGGAGCAGCGGATCCAGATGCTGGAGGGGCAGCTCGAGGAGGCGGATTACTGGGCGCGGCAGAGCAAACTGGCGCTGGCGCGATTTGAAGGTGAGCTTTCCGAAACCGGCGAAAGCCTGCAGGAGAAGGGCCAGTCTATCGAAGACAGGCTGGAGACCCAGGGTGAGCGCCTGGATACTGCCGACAGTGAAATCCGTAAACTCTGGGGGGTGGCCAACGACCGCAATCGCAAACGTCTGGATGATCATGAGTCGAGGCTGGAGGCCCTGCGGGCGGACGTAGACAGCGGCAAGAGTGACCGCAAAGAGCTGGCGGCGGCAGTGGATAAGCTGGAGGCCGATGTCACGTCCAGGCTTGATGAGGTCAGAGCAGATCTTGAAAAGCAGATCGTCGCCGTGCGCGAGACCGGCCAGGAGAATGCCTCCAGGCTGACCAGGCTGGACGAATCCCTCTCGGGGGTCGATAAGATGGTTGAGCGCCAGCTGGTAAGATTTGAGCGGGAGCAGAAGTTGAGCATTGACGGGCTGGAGAGCCGGATTGCCGCCCTCGAGGAGGCAACAGAGAATCTCTCCAGCAGTGGCCAGCTGAATGCGGTTCGCAAGGATCTGGCGGAACTGAAGAAGACGGTATCCGTGATTGATTCGTCGCGATCCCAGCTGACATCCCGGCTGGTGCGGTTGTCGGAGGAAGTGAACGACTTGCGTTCGCGCCTATCGGGGCAGTAGTGCTCCTGCCAGTGCTTTGTAACAGTTTGTATTCATCCCTTGCGGTAGCTCTCAGTTCCGTGAGATCGCAGTTGTTATGATCGGGTCAACTCGCGAAAGGATGAAGAGTGAACAACAATGAAAACCCGATTTCTTTTCCCCCGTTTTTCCAGGTTACTGAGTGCTTTGTCTGTTGTTTCTCTGCTGGCTCTCGGTTCCGGCTGCACGGTCTACCAGTCCATCGGCAAAAGCGTTGGCTCGTTCCTGCATCCGGTGTCAGGTCATGACTTTGTCCACATCGGTAATGACCAGTGGGACAGCAGCAATGCGGTTCTCTACTTCTATCGTCCCCACTCACAGTGGGCGGCTGATGAGATCGAAGCGCCCAGTGTCTACATAGACGACCATCATTACTTCAATATCCGCAATGACAGTTTTACCTGGCTTGAAGTGGCCCCCGGTGATCGCCACATCGCCATCCGCAGGCCGCTACTGGGGCTTGAGGGGCTGAACTCCTTCAGCCTGAGTCTGATTGCGGATGCCACCCTGACGGTAGAGCCGGGACAGATCTATTACCTGCGCTACAACGAACTGGAAGAACCCGACAATAACCATCCGGCGCTGGCCGAAGACCACCCTCTGACCTCCGGCGACCTGCAACTGGTCACCCGGGATTACGCCATGCAGGCCAGTGAAATTGTCTCCACCCGTTTCCTCAATAGTGACTTGCTGGCGCCGAACCATGCTGCGGCATCCATTGTGGAAACTAACGAGGATGGCGACTACGAGCGGAACCTGGCGTTACTGGAAGAGGAGCGGGAAGCTGAAATCGAGCGCCTGAAGGCAGAGGGCAAATATGAAGAAGCCCCCTGGTACTGGCCGTTCGGTGGCGGGCCCACGGAACCGTTGCAAAGCGATCGCCGGTTGCGTGAGCTTGAGCGGGAGTATGCCGCACTTGAGCAGGAGCGCAGGAGAAAGGAAGAGGCGGAGGCCGGTGATGGCTGGTGGATATTCTGACGTTGTAATTATGGCCCCCGGTGAATTGTCGTTTCCGACTTCGGTTACTAGACTGTTGGTAGTCAGTAATCGGAGGATGGCGGGATCATGTCACTGAGAGACTCGTTACAACAGACTTTCCGCCGGATTTCCGGGGAGGTGCTGCCGGGTGTCCTTGAAAATGCCGGCCACCGGATTGAGGATTTCAGGAAGCGCCTGGATCATCTCAATTGCTCGCTGGCGGAACGGGCATTGCCTGAGGATCGCAAGTCTCGGGTCAGTGAGCTGTCGCTCCATCGAAAAGCCAGGCAGGCAGGGCAGAAAGCACCTGAACTGAGGGCGGTGAAAGGTGGAAAAAACCTGTGAGCAGCAAACAGCTCTGATTGAAAAGTGTACAGTTTATAATGGTTTGCGGGTTTTTATAGAAAAAACCCGCAAAAAATTTGACACCGCCGGACAAATGCTTAAAATGCGCGTCTCACTTGGTTGAGACAGCAACGCTGAATCACCAGTGTGCTGTGAAAGTGGGCGGTTAGCTCAGCTGGGAGAGCATCGCCCTTACAAGGCGAGGGTCACTGGTTCGATCCCAGTACCGCCCACCACTTTTCAGCATCACCGGGCCACCCCGCCCGGTTTCAGGTCCCGATAGCCATTCAGGCAGGGATTGATGCGGAGCGGTAGTTCAGCTGGTTAGAATACCGGCCTGTCACGCCGGGGGTCGCGGGTTCGAGTCCCGTCCGCTCCGCCATTTTTTTCCTATCCCGGGTGGTTAGCTCAGCTGGGAGAGCATCGCCCTTACAAGGCGAGGGTCACTGGTTCGATCCCAGTACCACCCACCATTTTTATTTCCCCGATGTTTTTCTTGGCACCCGATGCTTTGGGTTGTCGGATTACGCCTTTGGCTAATCCGACCTACGGGTGCACGGACGTAGGCAATGGTGTAGGTCGGATTAGGCGCAGCCGTAATCCGACATCACGCTAATCCGACACCACGCGAGCGACAATCGCCTTACTTACCAATCAACGACTGCCCGCAAACCCGAACCACATTCCCGTTCACACCGTTGGATGCCGGGTTGCAATACCATGCAATGGCCTCGGCCACGTCCACCGGTAAACCGCCCTGGGACAGGCTGTTCATGCGCCGGCCGGCTTCGCGAATGGTTATTGGCATGGCGGCGGTCATCTGGGTTTCGATGAAACCGGGGGCTATGGCATTGATGGTCACGCCGTTCTTCACCTGTTTTGCCATGGCTTCGACATAGCCAATGACGCCGCATTTGGCCGTTGAGTAGTTGGTCTGGCCAAAGTTGCCGGCAATGCCGCTGATGGAGGAAATGCAGACAATGCGGCCGTTCTCCCGCAGCAGCTCCTGGTGCATCAGTTCTTCGTCAATCAGCTCTTCTGCCGTCAGATTCACCGCGATGGTCATGTCCCAGAAGTGCTCCGGCATGTTACCCAGGGTCTTGTCCCGGGTGATGCCGGCATTGTGGATGACCAGATCAATGCCGCCGAAGTGCTCCTTCACAAACTCTGCAATCTGCTTCGGTGCCTTCTCATCGGTGATGTCGCAGGCCAGCGCTTTCCCCTTCAGGGCATCCATGACTTTCTGCAGCTCTTCCATTGCCGGGGGTATGTCCAGTCCGATCACAGTGGCCCCGTCCCGGGTCAGGGTTTCTGCGATGGAGGCGCCAATACCTCTTGATGCACCGGTTACCAGTGCTACTTTTCCGGTCAGTGGCGCGACAGGGTTGGTGGCAGGCGCCTCTGAGCTCTTGCCGATACGTGCCACCTGCCCGGATACATAGGCTGACCGGGGGGACAGGAAAAAACGTACGCTGGAGTCCAGCTGTTTCTCTGCGCCAGGCGCCATCCATAACAGGTTGGCGGTGGAGCCTTTCTTGCCAACTTCCTTGCCAACACTGCGCACGAATCCTTCCAGTGCCTGGTGAGCCGCTGCTTTTGCCGGCTGGCGACAGGTCGCCGGATCCTGTCCGATAACCAGTACGCGGCCATTGCCGGCCAGCTTACGGATGGTAGGGTGGAAGAAGTCGTAAACAGCGCGCAGGTCAGTGGTGTCTTTCATGCCGGTGGCATCAAGCACGAGGGCGGAAAATTTCCTGTCAATATCGGTATTGAGGGCCAGCGCTTCAGCTTTGTTGCCGCTTTTGGAAGAATCGTTCAGAGTATCCACAGCACTGGCGTGGAAGAGCTTCGCGGGGCTGGCGCCCAACAGGCTGCCAATGGCAGCAATAGCCTTGCCGCCATTGGCAGCACCAACCAGTACGTCACCCTCGACAAAGGGCTGGTCTGTGCGCTTCCAGCGCTTCAGGGGGACCGGCGAGGGCAGCCCGAGAGACTGGGCAGCAGTTTTGCCAACCGGGGTATTGACGAATTTCAGATAAAGATCAGACATGGCATTTTCCTTTTGCAAAGCGAATATCGGCGTACAGGTTAAAGAATCAGGCCGTTTTTGGATTGACTCAACGCTCTCCTGCGGATGTCAGGGATGCCAATGAGCCAGGGCCCCCCGGCGCTAAACTGCAACGCAATGAATACACTCGTTCAAACAGGACAACATCATGGCACAGGCACCGAAAAGCACCCAACAGAAAACCGCGGCACCAAAAAAGGCCCCAGCAGCCAGAAGTGGCGTTCGCCGGGTTGCGATTATCGGCGGTAACCGGGTTCCGTTTGCCCGCTCCAATACGGCCTATAGCAAGGTGAGCAATCAGGAGTTGTTGACTGCGGCGTTGCGTGGCCTGGTTGATCGTTATGGTCTTCAGGGCCAGCGCCTGGGTGAGGTTGTGGCTGGTGCAGTCATCAAGCACTCGCGGGATTTCAACCTGACCCGCGAGTCCGCGCTCAGTAGCGGCCTTGCACCTGAGACACCTGCTTACGATATCCAGCAGGCCTGTGGCACCGGCCTGGAGGCGGCAATACTGGTGGCCAACAAGATCGCCCTGGGGCAGATTGAGTGCGGCATCGCCGGTGGTACTGATACCACATCCGATGCGCCCATTGGCGTCGGTGAGGGCCTGCGGGAAATCCTGTTGGATCTGAACCGGGCCAAAACCACCGGTGAGCGCCTGAAGGTTCTCAGCCGGTTCCGTCCGGGGCACCTGAAACCGGAAATTCCACAGAATGGCGAGCCCCGGACCGGTCTGTCCATGGGCGGCCATTGCCAGATTACTGCCCATGAGTGGTCGATTCCCCGTGACGAGCAGGACAAGCTGGCCTACGAAAGCCACCAGAAGCTGGCTGCAGCCTACGAAGAAGGCTTCTTCAAGGATCTGATGACGCCACTGGCGGGCCTGGAAAAAGACAACATCCTGCGCCCGGACACCACGCTGGAAAAGCTGGCAACGCTCAAGCCTGTGTTCGACCGGGAAAACGGCACCATGACTGCCGCCAACAGCACGGCGCTTACTGACGGCGCCTCCTGTGTGCTGCTTGCCAGTGAAGAATGGGCCAAGGCCAATAACATGGAAATCAAGGCTTACCTGACGTTCTCTGAAGTGGCGGCCGTGGATTTCGTGGACAAGAAGGAAGGGCTGCTGATGGCGCCGGCCTATGCTGTGCCTCGCATGCTGGAGAAGGCCGGGCTGACACTGCAGGATTTCGACTTCTATGAAATCCACGAAGCCTTCGCCGCCCAGGTACTCTCTACCCTCAAGGCATGGGAAGACGCTGATTTCTGCAAGGATCGCCTTGGACTGGACAAGCCCCTGGGCAGTATCGACCGTAGCAAGCTGAACATCAAAGGCAGCAGCCTGGCCACGGGGCATCCTTTTGCGGCTACTGGCGGGCGTATTGTCGCTACCCTGGCAAAGCTGCTTGAGGAAAAAGGCAGTGGCCGTGGGCTGATCTCCATCTGCGCGGCCGGCGGGCAGGGGGTGACCGCCATACTGGAGCGGTAAGTCTGCGAAAAAATTAAATTTTCCCTTTGACAGAGGCTTCTTCGCCCCGTAGTATTCGCACCTCGTTGATCGGGGGCATCCCCGGGATACAACAGATTTTGCAGTACAGTAAAGAGTTGATGCGGGGTGGAGCAGTCTGGTAGCTCGTCGGGCTCATAACCCGAAGGTCGTAGGTTCGAATCCTGCCCCCGCTACCATATAATAGAAAGGCAGATCAGTAATTTACTGGTCTGCCTTTTTTGGTTTTGGTCCAGCCTAAGTAGTTTCCGGTGCCGTGTCAGGATTCCGTTGACCGACAAATGCCCTGGCCCCAGACTGTTATCGCGGCCTGAGGGAAATGGCATGAACGTAGCAAAATCCGATAATCACCGAGCAAGAGCGACGCCAGCTGCCGGTCTGCCATTGATTTTGTTGCTGTTTGCTCTCGTTGTCGGCGGCAGCCACTCGTTATCTCCCGGATCCTCGCTCGATCCCAGAATTGTCAGTGAACTCCAGCACCTTGTCACAGCACCTCACGCGGAGAAAGTCCGGGTTGAAGACGCTTATGCCGGCAACAATACCGGGGCCGGAAACAGCAATGACGCCCCCGATTGGTTCCCATGTGATCAGCCGGTTTTTGGTGCTACTGGATTTATCCGACCCTACTTCGTCACGTCAATTCGCTGCTGCACAAGGGCGTGCCGCGGCTTTTTGCATCCTCTTCTCCGGGCCCCACCCGCAGCGTAATCCTCCATTTGGTTGTGGCCGTTCATCAGGACAGCCATTTAGCATAGCTGACGTTCATTGAGGATTGCCCATGAAATCCCTGCGTTCACGGGCCGTGGTTTACGGCCTGGTGATAGCGCTCGGTTTGCTGAGTGCATTACCGAATCTTCTTTCCCACAACCTCTCCGGAAAGTTGCCGGACTGGTACCTGAAAAACACAGTGTCCCTGGGGCTGGACCTCCAGGGTGGATCCCATTTGCTTTTGCAGGCCGACCTTGAAGACCTGTTTTCCGGCGAGCGCCAGGCCATAGCGGAAGAACTGGCCAGAACCCTGCGCGAGGCGGGTATTCGCTATGGCAGGGCCCTGATGATCGGGGGCCGTGTTGAGGTGCCGGTGCGCCAATCCGACCAGTTGCCTGAAGCGGCGAACCTTGCCCGCGAGCTGGCCCGGGAAACCCCCGATGGCTCGCGCCGCTTTGAGGTTGACCAGAGTGGTGAGCGTCTGGTGCTGACCCTGACCGAAGCCTGGCGGGAGAGTGTGTCCCGGGATGCCGTGGAACGAAGCCTGGAAGTGGTGCGCAGGCGGCTCGACGAAACCGGCCTGGTGGACCCCAGTATTACCCGTCAGGGCAGTGACGGCATCCTGGTGCAGATGCCGGGTGTCGCCGATCCCGGTGAAATCCGCCAGCTACTGGGTACCACGGCGAAGATGAGTTTCCACTGGGTGACGCGGGAGATGGGGGAAGGGGTTGCCGTGTTCTCCCTGCCGGGCGCTGACGGAGAAGGCCAGTATCAGTTGGAGAAACGGGTCGCCATGCCCGGTGAGCGTATCCGGGATGCGCAAATGGCGTTTAACCCTGACACCAGCGAACCGACTGTCAATTTCGAGCTGGACAATGAAGGTGCTCGCCTGTTTGATGATATGACCCGGGACAATATCGGCCGGGCCCTTGCCATCGTTCTGGATGGCAAGGTAATCACGGCACCTGTCATTCGCAGTGTTATCGGCGGCGGCAGTGGCGAAATCAGCGGCGCCTTTACAACCAGGGAGGCCAGCAACCTGGCCTTGCTGCTTAGGGCTGGCGCCTTACCCGCCCCACTGCATGTGGCGGAGGAGCGCACGGTTGGCCCTGACCTCGGCAGTGACGCCATTGCCATGGGGCTGACCACGGGTTTGCTGGGAGCCGCCATGGTGATTGCCTTCATGGTAGGGCTTTACGGACGCTGGGGGCTGATCGCCTGTGTGGGCCTGACGGTAAACATAGGGTTGCTGTTCGGGGTGTTGAGCCTGCTCGGCGCTACCCTGACACTGCCGGGCATCGCCGGAATTATTCTTACCATCGGCATGGCCGTGGACGCCAACATTCTGATCAACGAGCGTATCCGGGAGGAATCCCGCAAGGGCAAGCCTGCGTGGATGGCTCTCAGGCAAGGGTTTGGTAAGGCCTATATAACCATCCTGGATTCCAACGTCACCACCCTGATCGCCGTCTGCCGTCTGCCTTCTGTTCCTGGTTGGCAGTGGGCCGGTGCGGGGATTTGCGGTCACCATTGGTATTGGTTTGTTGACGTCCCTGTTTACCGCAATTGCGGTTACCCGGCTGATCATGGAGTGGCGAATTCGGGGCAGGGCCCGGGAGCTGTTGGTGATTTCCGGCATCGCCTGGCTGGACAGGCTCAGCGAGAGGGGTGTGAACTTTATGCGTGCCCGCGTGGCCGGATTGCTGGTATCGGCGGTGTTGTCGGTGGCTGCCATTGGCCTGCTTGTCCAGCCTGGGCTGAAATACGGCGTTGATTTCACCGGGGGTACCGTGGTTGAGGTGCAGGCCGGTACAGCAACGGTGGAGCAGTTGCGCACCACATTGCAGTCCCATGGCCTTGATGAAGCCGCCATTCAGGAGTTCGGCGCTGACGGGCGTTTCCTGGTCCGCCTGCCAGTTGAGCAGGGAGAGCCCGGTGCAACAGCTTCGCAGGTGGCACTGCTGAAAACGGCTGTTTTCGCGGCGCAGCCGGATGCCGAGTTTCCTCGGATCGATATGGTCGGGCCCAAAGTCAGTGGGGGATTCAGTGATGCCACGATTCTGGCGGTTCTGCTGGCCGGCGTCGGTATGCTCGCGTATCTCTGGATTCGCTTCGAATCACACTTCGCGTTGGCCGCGACATTGACCATTGCGCTGGACATCACCAAAACCATCGGTTTCTTCGTCCTGGCTGGCATAGAGTTTAATCTGACGGCCGTAGCGGCGCTTCTTGCCCTCATCGGCTATTCCGTCAACGACAAGGTAGTTGTGTTCGATCGTATCCGTGAAAATCTGCGCAGAACGCCCGGTCGGCCAATGCTGGAGTTGCTGAATGAGAGCATTTCCTCGACCCTGACCCGCACCGTCTTTACCTCGGTGACCACATTCCTGGCTCTGCTGCCCATGGGCATCGCTGGAGGTGTGGCTGTAGCAAGTTTTGCCTTGCCTATGCTGTTCGGTATCGTCATCGGCACCAGTTCATCGGTTTTCATTGCATCACCGATTCTGTTCTACCTGGGCCAGAGGCGAGCCGGGAGGGGGTTGGCACAGTTGCGGCCAACGGCCGATGAAATTCGTCGTGAACTGGAGTTGATTCCATGAACCTTGTTGACCATCCGGTAGGCTATCTGGCGCTGGCGATTTTTGGACTGGCTTACGTTCTGGTGATGTTGGAGGAGCGGATCCACCTGCGTAAGTCCAAGCCTATGTTGATCGCCGCCGGACTGATCTGGGTGCTGGTGGCCATTACCTATCGGGCTGCAGGAGCCAGTGGCGAAGTCGAGGATGCGATCCGTCACAATTTCCTCGAATACGCCGAACTGTTCTTCTTCCTGCTGGTGGCGATGACCTACATAAACGCCATGCTTGAGCGCGGCGTTTTCGATCAACTGCGGATCTGGCTGCTGGGCAAGGGCTACGGATACCGGCGCCTGTTCTGGATTACCGGTATTCTGGCATTCTGTATCTCGCCGGTAGCGGACAACCTGACCACAGCACTGATCATGTGTGCGGTGGTGATGGCGGTGGGCCGGGACAGCGCTGCTTTTGTCTCACTTTCCTGTATCAATATCGTGGTGGGTGCCAATGCTGGGGGTGCGTTCAGCCCGTTTGGTGATATCACTACATTGATGGTCTGGCAGAAAGGCATTCTTCCATTTCAGGATTTTTTCCACCTGCTGCTGCCGTCGATGGTGAACTTCCTTGTGCCGGCTGCGCTGATGCATTTTGCCCTGCCGAAAGGGCAACCGTCCTCGCCTGAGTCCTACGACAACGTCATTCGTCCGGGCGGGCTGGTGATCTGCGCTCTGTTCCTGCTGACCATCGCCACTGCCATCAGTTTTCACCAGTTCCTGCATATCCCTCCGGTATTCGGCATGATGACGGGGCTGGGTTACCTGAAGGTTTTTGGTTTTTACCTCAAGCGCCACGAGGAGTACCACTGGAACGAAAGCTTTGAAACGCCACCCGGAGACAGTTCCGGCGACCGGACGCAGGGCCGTCGTGCCTTTGACGTGTTTTCTCACATTGCCCGTTCGGAGTGGGATACGCTGTTTTTCTTTTACGGCGTTATCATGGCGGTTGGCGGCCTGGGCTTTATTGGTTACCTGGGTATGATGTCAGCCACATTGTATGGCGATCTGGGGCCTACCTTTGCCAACGTCATGATCGGGGTGATTTCGGCATTGGTGGACAATATCCCGGTGATGTTTGCGGTACTGACCATGAACCCGGCAATGCCGGACTTCCAATGGTTACTGGTTACCTTGACAGCCGGCGTCGGCGGCAGCCTGCTGTCGATCGGTTCAGCCGCCGGTGTCGCCCTGATGGGGCAGGCGAGGGGGCAGTATACTTTTCTCAGCCACCTGAAATGGACACCGGCAATTGCCCTCGGCTATGGAGCAAGTATCTGGGTGCACTTCATGATTAATGGCTGAGATCCGGTGGGCGCTGGAAGCCGGCAAGTCCATCTGCTTCCAGCAACTCCGCAAACCGTATGGTCGTCAGATCCATTCCCGGTGCCCCGATCACCTGCACATTGAATGGCAATCCGTCCTTCGTTCTGCCAATGGGTACCGAGGTTGCGGGCAGCCCCAGTAGCGTGGCCAGGGCAATCCAGCAGAACTGGTCCATGTAGGCTCGGGGTTGGCCGGCAACGGTAATCTGCCGCTTGAAAACCGGGTGGCTGTGATCGTGGCGAATGGCTGTCGTGGGTGTAACCGGGGTCAGAAGAACATCGAATTCCTCGAACAGCGACATGATTTCTGCCCGCATTTTTTCCCTGGTTTCATTCCATGCCATCCACTGGTAGACCGGTTGGTTTACTCCGCGGCCATATTCGCCGATAAAGGCCGTCACCGGTCCAAACAGATGTAGCCATTTTTCCAGCCTGGCAATCCATTTCATTTGCCGCCGCTGGGCCGGTTTCATGGAGGTGCTCAGTAGGCTGCCCAGCAGGTTGAAATAGGCCGGCAGGATATGTTCCAGGTTCAACAGGTTGTGATGTGCTTCGGCTACCAACGCGCCGCGGTTTTCCAGGTCGCGGCCCAGTTGTTCGTAGCCTTTCACCAGTTCGCCATCTACCGGGCACAGGGGGTCTTTCAGCCAGAGCCCTACGCGGGCCTGTTCCAGTGACTGGATGGCTGCCGGCGCCATGGCCAGTTGCCAACTGTTGCGCTCCCGTTCAGCCGGACCGGCAATCACGCCCAGCAGCAATTCCAGGTCTTTTGCAGAGCGTGCCAGTGGGCCACCCTCGGCCAGGTCTGGTCGGGATTCGGTGCCCGGTGGCCCCGGGATGTGGCCCCGGAACGATACCAGCGCCCGTGAAGGCTTGTGACCGAAAATGCCGCAGAAATGGGCGGGTGTCCGGATGGAGCCAGCCAGGTCGCTGCCCACTTCCAGGGGTGTCATGCCTGCCGCCAGGGCTGCGGCAGCACCGCCTGAGGAGCCGCCCGGGGTATGCTCTGCGTTGTGGGGGTTGTTGGTGACGCCAAAGAGTTTGTTGTAACTCTGCAGGTCGGTGGCATAGATGGGAACGTTGGTTTTTCCCAGAATGATGGCGCCAGCGTCTTCCAGTCGCCGGACCACGTCCGCGTGTTTTTGCGGCAGGTGATTCTTCAGGGCCGGTGCACCGGCGGTACACACCATTCCTGCAACTTCCCAGGTGTCTTTCAGTGTTAAAGGCAGGCCGTGGAGGGGGCCTGCGGGTTCATCCCGGGCCAGGGCTTCATCGGCGCTCCGGGCTTTTTCCAGGGCAGTGGCTTCGTCCAGCGTCACAACGGCATTAATGGCGCTGTTTTGTTGGTGGATTCTGTCCAGAAAGGCGCGGGTAACCTCGACACTGCTTAGCTTGCCGTTCTTGAGGTCGCCAACAAGTTCGGTGGCGGAGCGGTAGTGCAATGGGTTCATGGCTTCCTCGTTGTTATTATCCGGCGGGAGGGGGTCAGATCAGGTTAACTCACTGCGCCAGTGTTTGACTTTCACCTGTGACTTGACCGCGTCCAGTATCTCGATGATCAGATTGATCAGGGCCTCGTTGGGCGCCTCCTGTTCGCGGTTTTCTTCAGGCGCAGGCAGGAAGACATTGACGATGTCTTCAATAAACGCGTGGTTGGAGGCGGATGCGAGGTCTTCCAGGATCTGGTGGATAACGTTGGCCACAATGTCCCCTACGGCCTCCTCCAGGGTTTCCTGAATGGTCGGGCCCACCACCGGCAGGTATTTCAGCCGCGACAGTTCCAGATTCTGTTTGAGCGCATTGTCTACCCGGGTCTCCAGATAGCTGCGAAGAGCGCCGCGATTGGGTACATATCCCTCCTGCGCGGCTTCTGCCACGCGCTGGGAGACCCAGTCCGAGAGCATGTCCCGCCTGGGGTAGAGAATGTCGTTCTGGATGCGGTCAAACAGGGGGGAGCCACGGCGGATTTCTTCCTGGGCTCCGGAAAGCACTTTGATGACGATCCGGTCGGAGAGTTCTTCCATGAAGGCTTCATAGTAGAAGTTGAAGAACTGGAAGACTTTGGTTTGGGTGAAGTCGATCACCTTGTATTGGTGCAGGCGGTAGATGATGGAGATTACCCGCAGTATCCGCAGGAAACGGAAGGTGCCGACAGGGATGCAGCCAACGATGTCGTACCAGTGGATGAACGGGTAGAAATACCAGCGGTCGTAGACCTTTGCCTTGATAGAGTAGCCCCAGCGTATAACGAACTCTGTCAGGAATATGCTGACGAAGATAAGGTCGTAGAAGATGAAGTTTTCGTGGATTGGGTGGTATAACTCTTTGATCGCCGGGGCGTTTTCGGCCAGCAGGTTCTGGATGGCGACGAAGTTGTAGGTCGAGTCGAAGATGATGAAGGCCAGGTTGATGATGAGCAGGCCGAGCATCAGGAAGTCTATGGTGAACCAGATGAGTTGGTGGCTGGTTTTCAGGTTTTCTCGGTTTATCTTCAGCATTCAGTTATGTGTGCCTTTAAGACTGCATGTTGGGAGTCTGCGGCGGATGTATCACTTCTCCCCAGACACGCCGTAAACCCATCCATGGGGGCTCGGCATTGCCATCCTTGGCAATGCACGGTCTGGGGAGAAGTGATACATCCGCCGCGATCAGGCCTTGAGCTACTCGCTGTGCTTGTGGCGGAAACCTATTGCACCTGCCTGATTTTTAGACGCTTTCACACAGGTTAGCTTATTTCAGCTCCGCCGACGACTTACCCAGCAGTCTCCTGGCAATGATCAGCAGCTGGATCTGCTGGGTGCCTTCGAAGATGTCGAGGATTTTCGAGTCCCTGGCCCATTTTTCCAGCAGTTCGGTCTGGCCATATCCCAGGCTGCCACAGAGTTCCACGCAGCGCAGGGTGATGGTGTTGCCCACGCGACCGGCTTTGGCTTTGGCGATGGAAGCCTCTTTGGAGTTGGGCAGGCCGTTGTCGGCCATCCAGGCGGCGCGGAGGGTGAGCAGGCGGGCGGCTTCGAGTTCGGCTTCCATGAGCTGGAGTTCGCGGGTGACGGCAGGTTGGGTCCAGGTCTGGTGGCGATACTCCAGGTCGGTGCCGGTGGCTGCGATGAGTTCGCGGGTTTTCTGCAGGGCGGCGCTGGCAACACCGATGGCCATGCCGGCAACGACGGGGCGGGTGTTGTCGAACGTCTGCATGGCGCCGGCGAAGCCTTTTTCGACGCTGATGTCCGGGTCGCCAAGGAGGTTTTCTTTCGGAACGCGGCAGTTGTCGAAGCGGATAGCGGCGGTGTCGGAGGCGCGGATGCCGAGTTTTTTCTCCAGCCGTTCGACGGTCATGCCTGGGGTGCCTTTTTCCACCACGAAGGACTTGATGGCGGCGCGGCCTTTGGTGCGGTCCAGGGTTGCCCAGACTACAACGGCGTCGGCGCGTTCGCCGGCGGTGACGTAGATTTTTTCCCCATTGATGATGTAGTGGTCGCCGTCTTCGGTGGCTGTGGTGCGGATGGCCGCAGAGTCAGAGCCGGCACCGGGTTCGGTGATGGCCATGGCGGCCCAGGTGTTGCCAAGACGGGCCAGTTGTTCGTCATTGGCAACGGCGGCAATGGCTGAGTTTCCCAGGCCCTGACGGGGAATGGACAGGGCCAGGCCCACATCGCCCCAGCAGAGCTCTGTCAGTCCCAGCACGGTTTTCATGTTGGTGCCGTTGCGGTTGCCCGTTCCGCCGCTGCCGTCGGACCGGGCAAGCTTTCCGGCACCAGTGCCGCCGTCGGCCGCGCCATCATTCATGCCGTCCATAATGGAGGCGAACAGGTCCAGCTCCCTGGGGTATTCGTGCTCTGCAAGGTCGTATTTGCGCGAGATCGGTCGGAACACTTCACGGGCGACCTGCTGAGCCTGATTGATCAGCGGAGTGAATTTCCTTGGGATTTCCAGATTCATGGGTGTCTCCTCGTGATGATAGAGGGTGATCAAAGGCGCTCTATGATGGTCAGGCGTGCAGGCCACCGGTCTGTGTGGCAATGGAACGCAGATCCCGATACCAGCGCTCCACGGGGTGTTCCTTGACGAAGCCATGACCACCCAGTAGTTGCACGCCATTGGTGCCGGCTTCCATGGCCTTTTCGTTGCACAGCAACCTTGCCAGGGCGGTTTCACGGCGTGCTGGCAGACCCTGCTCCAGGCGGCTGGCGGCACGCCAGGTGAGCATGCGCATGCTGTCTGTTTCGATCGCCAGGTTGCTGATCATGAAGGCAACGGACTGGCGATGGCTGATGGGTTCGCCAAAGGCTTCCCGGTCATTGCAGTAAGGAACCACGTAATCCAGTATGGCCTGGGAGGTACCGATGGCAAGACCGCAGCGAAGCAGGGAGCCACAGTCGAGAAAACACTGGTAGTCGAAATCATCGTCTCCCAGCAGGGCATCAGCCGGCAGCTTGACGTTCTCCAGCTGCAAACGGACTGTCCCAGCCGCTCCAAGTCCCATGGCAGGGTCGGCCTTGATGCTGATCCCGGGGGTTCCTGCCTCGATGATGAACAGTCTCGGTTGTCCCTCGAGTTCTGCCGCAACCAGCAGGAGTTCCGCGTGCTCTCCCCGTATGACAGCGTTCTTGAGGCCGGTTATGGCATAGCCGGTGCTGGTTCTCCGGGCAGCGGTCTGCAGAGTGAGCGGATCGAACAGCGGTGCTGGTTCGTCGATGGCGATTGTGGCTACCGGTGGCTGCTCTCCACAGAATGCCGGCAGGTACCGGCTTTGCTGTTCTCCCGTGCCCCAACGGGTAATGGCCTGGGCCACACTGAAAGGCGCCAACAGGGCGGTAGCCAGGCCCATGTCCCCCCAGGCCAGGTGTTCGGCGATCAACACGCTGGTTACCGGAGACTGGTGTTCCGCCACGCCGCCGAATTCTTCCGGTATCGCATAGAGCGCCAGGCCCAGGTCGGTAGCCGATTTACTGATTCCGTCCGGTATCTCTCCGGCTTCGTCCGCAACGGCGGCAGCCCCCCTCAGCTCATCCCGGGCATAGCAACCGAGCAGATCGGTGATCATGCGCTGGTCATCCGTCAGTGAAAGATCGAACAGATCAGAGGCATGGGGTTTGGGCAGGTGTTTCCGGGGCAGCCAGTTCTTCACGCGCCTGAATTCCCGGGCGGTGAAGGCCAGGGTGCGAAAGCCCGTCCGGGTGCCGTGGTAGGCCGTTCTCTCTACCGGGGTGCGCAGCCCCAGCCTGTCCAGCAACGGATTGCCGGCAAGTCTGTTCATCATTGCGAGGGCCAGGCCCATGGGGTCCCGTGTCATCTGCTGCCTCCTTGTCGGCGTCTTCCTGTTTTCGACCGTAAGCGATCGGGGTCTGTAGGTGTCTGCTGATCATGGGGCCAGGCCGGGCATGCGCCATTGGCACCTTGTACATTACCGCCGGGCAAGATGGTCAATAGCCATGGATTATCCGTACCTCAACCCGTTACACTCCCCCTGTTGCCGTAGCCTTTTAACCCACACTGACTGAAGTAACGCCGCTGGATGCATCTCCACATTCGCTTTCGTTCCAACTGCCGGCTCCTGATTGTCTGGTTGCTTCTCTGGGCCCTGCCGGCGTTGTCTCAGGCGCAGCAGGTGGAGGTTAGGGTTGAAGGCGACTTTCCGCAGTTACAGGACAATGCCGAGGCCTTCATAGGCGAGGTGGAGGGCCGCAGTGCCAACAGCCTGAGGCGCTATGCCGACACAGCCGAGAGCCAGGTAAAGAAGGCTCTTCGCGCCCTTGGCTACTATAGTCCAGGTATCCAGTGGGAAATTATCGAACCGTCCGGTGAGCAAGAGGAACCACCGCGTCTGATTCTCACCGTTCAGCCGGGCCAGCCGGTGCATGTCCGTTCCCGTAACGTTGAGATAGAGGGCCCCGCCAGTGAGGATTCGGCGTTTACGGGTTCCCTGCCACGGAAACCGTCTGAAGGTGATGTGCTGAACCACGGCGAGTACAGTTCGTTGCGACAGACCATCCAGAACCGCGCCAGTCTGCTGGGGTATTTTGACGGCGAATTCACTACCCGCAGGCTGGAGGTGGACCCCGAAAAGAGGGTGGCGGATATTACGTTGGTTTATCGGAGTGGTGAACGTTATAGGCTGGGAGAAGTCAGCTTCAGTGATGGGCATGGATTTGAACAGCAGCTGTTGGAAAAGTTTGTGCGTTTCGAACCAGGTGAAACCTTTCACGCCGACAAGATTGCCAGGCTCAACAACGACCTGTCCAACAGCGGTTATTTTTCCAGTGTGGATATCAATGCATCACCCGGCAACGCCGAGGATGGAGTGATTCCGGTGGAAGTGGGGTTGACCACCCGCCCGCCCCGCTCGGTGGCTGCGGGTGTCGGTTTTTCTACCGACGTAGGGCCGCGTCTGCGGGGTAACTGGCGGGAACACTGGGTTAACCCCATGGGCCACAGCCGTGGTGTTGAAACCGAGCTCTCGGTGCCGCGCCAGAACCTGAGTACCTGGTATGAGTTGCCTCTGGACCCGCCGATGACGGACTCCATTCGTTTGTCGGCCGGTTACCAGCGCGAAGAGATAGAGGATGTGGAGTCGGAACTGCTGACTCTGGGCCAGCAATGGAAGCATCAGCTCGACAACGGCTGGCAGCAGGTGGCTTCCCTCCGATGGGAAGGGGAGCGCTTCAGGATTGGTGACGATAAAAAGGAACAGAGTAGTCTGTTGTTGCCGGGGCTGGGCTATTCCAAACTGAATGCCGACTCTCCCCTGAACCCTTCCAGGGGCTACCGGGTTCAGTTTGATATTACCGGATCTCATCGGGCCGCCCTGTCTAACGTTGATATTTTGCATGCCAATTTTCTGGTCAAAGGCCTGTACACGTTGGCGGACAACCACCGTTTTCTGACCCGTTTCCAGTTTGGCGGAGTGGCAACCAACCGATTTTCGGATGTGCCGCCGTCGTTGCGCTTTTTCGCCGGTGGCGATCAGAGCGTCCGGGGGTATGGTTATGAAACCCTGTCGCCGCGGGATGAAGAGGATGTTGCCATCGGCGGGCGTTACCTGATGGTGGGCAGTGCCGAGTATCAGTACCAGTTTGCCGAGAACTGGCGCGTCGCCGCATTTGTGGATGAAGGCAACGCCATGGATGACCTGTCCGACCCTCTGGCCACGGGTGCCGGACTTGGTATCCGCTGGATAAGCCCGGTGGGGTCCGTGCGTCTGGATATAGCAAAGGGGCTGGACCCCGAGTTTGGTGGTGAGTGGCGTGTCCACTTTTCCATGGGGCCGGAGTTATGACCGAAGAAACAACGGCAAAGTCCCATAAGCCAAGGCGCCTTAGAAACGGGCTACTGATCGCACTGGCCATCGTCATTCTGCTACCGGTGATAGTGCTGGGGGCGCTTTTGCTGGCCCTGCGATCAGAGACAGGAACGGCCTGGGTGATCGACCGGATTCCCGGCCTGGACGTGGAGCAGGCCCAGGGATCGCTGCTGGGACAATGGGAAGCGCAGCTTCTGACATGGCAGGGTTATGGTGTGGGGCTTCGTGTGAAAGCTCCGGTGGTCGACTGGTCGCCCACCTGCCTGTTCAACAAGCAGCTATGCCTTGAATCGCTGATGGCGGAAACCATCGACCTGACGCTGCAGCCGTCGGCCGATCAGCAGGAGCGGGACGACATCAGCCTCCCGGCGGTCAACCTCCCCCTGGGCCTGGCGATCAGGGAGGTGAACCTGGGCACCTTCACGCTGAATGATGGCAAGGTCTGGGATCGGCTGCAGCTGCAGGCCGAGGGATCCGGATCCGACTGGCAGCTGCAAAACCTCACCTATGTCCGTGATCAACTGGAAATCAATGGCTCCGGCCGTATCCAGACCCGTGGCGACTGGCCACTGGATCTGGACGTCGGCGTAAGCCTGCCGCCCCCGTACGGGCCTGAGTGGAAGCTGGCACTTGATCTGTCCGGAAGCGCTGCAGATCTGAGAGTGAAGGGACAGAGCACCGGTTACCTGGAAGCCACGGCGGCCGGCCGGGTGGCGCCGCTGGATAGTGCCCTTCCTGCAGAGCTGACCGTCGAGTCCCGAAGCTTTGCCCCCGTCAGAGACCTGCCCGAAACCCTGGTGCTGCAGGACACGGTAGTGAAGCTCAAGGGGAGTCTTGAAGACGGATTCCGTTCCGATTCCCATGCGTCGTTGCCCGGCACCTCCGGTGACATTGCGGTGTCGCTCAATGGGTTGGTTACAACCGCAGGTGTTGAAGAGCTTGATCTCTCCCTGTCCGCACCCGGAACCGGCGATGCCGGGATCGGAGAGGCGTCGGTCACGGGAAGCATGGACTGGCAGCAGGCCTTTCTGGTGGATGCCCGGGTAACTATGGAAGCCTTCCCCTGGTATAGCCTGATCCCGGACTTTGAACAGCCGCCGGTTTCCCTGCGTCAACTGGATGGTAAGGTCCGATACCAGTCCGGGGCCTATCAGGCGAGCGTTGAAGCCAGTGTCGACGGCCCCCTTGGTGAAGCTGATCTGGCCGGTGAGCTGGATGGTGATATGGAATCAGTGGCTGTCTCCCGCCTGAAAGTGAACACTGGCGCCGGGTTCCTGGGCGGTCAGGGAAGCGTTGCGTTTGCCGACCAACTGGCGTGGGAGGCAAGCCTGGAACTGGACAGCTTCAACCCCGGCTACTGGTTGCCGGCTCTGGAGGCCAGCCTGGATGGTGATATCAACACCAGTGGGCGGTTGGCGGAAACCGGAGTGCCTTCGATCCAGGCCGAGTGGGACCTGTCGGGCAACTGGCGGGCCAATGACGCCATCATCCGTGGAGCCCTTAACAGCGAGGCGGACGCATGGGTGCTGTCGGGTCTTGAACTGGAAGTTGGTGACAATCGGGTTACCGGCAACGGCGAATGGGGGCGCAAGATCGCAGGCAATCTGGCGCTGGAGATGCCATCTCCTGAAACCTTCCTGCCGGGCCTGGCCGGTTCGCTCAGTGGCACGGTTTCGGCTTCCGGGACACCCGATCAGCCCCGGGGCAGGGTGAGCCTGTCGGGTTCCGACCTTGCATGGCAGGATGAACTGAGCCTCGCCAGCCTGGAACTTACCGCTGCACTTGGCGAGGGGTTGAGTGTACGTGGTGATGCTCAGGCCAGTGAGCTTCGCTACGGCGAGCAGTTACTGGAGTCTTTGACACTTGGTCTGTCGGGTACCCGGGATAGTCATCGGCTGACAGTTGATGCTGTTCATGAGGAGGCCGAGGTCGAGCTGGTATTTGCAGGTGATGCGTCAGAGGACTGGAATGCCTGGCGGGGCGCTTTGGACCAGGGGCGTATCAATGTTCCGGAGCAGGGGCAGCAATGGACACTGACCGGGCCGGCAGCACTGGAATATACCGCCACCGGCACGCTGACATTCGGTCACCATTGCTGGCAGTGGCAGCGAGCCTCGGTTTGTGCCGAAGATCAGACACTGTTGCCTGACCAGGACATTGCCTACCGGGTGGAAAACTTCCCGACAACCGCACTATCGCCCCTGATGCCCGAAACCCTGCGTTGGGATGCCAGCCTGAATGCTGACTTTCAGATGGTGATGACTGAGGATGGCCCGGACGGGGAGTTGTCGGTGGATGCCGGTGCCGGCAAGTTTGAAGTCATGGTGAGGGATCAGTGGGAAAAGCTTGGCTATGACACTTTCACCGCCGGGCTTCGGCTGAAGCCGGAAGTGGCTGAACTGAACGTCCGGCTGAAAGGGCCCGAACTGGGGGATCTCGCTGTCTCCATGGCGGTTGATCCCAACGATAGCGAGCGGGAGGTCGACGGCCAGTTCCGCGTCCAGGGCCTGGATGTTTCCATGGCCGGAGTGTTTGCGGGACTGGAAGTGGTTGAAGGCGAGTTGAATGGCGAAGGGACGCTGTCCGGCCCATTATTGAAACCGGCGGTCAACGGCGAGATTGCGCTTACCGAGGGACGGGTCTCGGATCCCCGGCTTCCCATACCGCTGGAAGAGGTGGTAGTTAGCCTGGAACTGAATGGGTATTCCGCAGAGCTGTCCGGGCGCTGGCGCAGTAACGATCGCAGCACCGGCAATCTCAAAGGTGAGCTGGAGTGGGCCTCCGAACCTTCGGTGGAGGTTACCCTTACGGGTGACCGGCTGCCGTTCAGCTATGATCCCTATGCCCGTGTGGAGCTGGTCCCGGACATCACCATCACCTACAGCGGAGGTGACCTGGCAGTAACCGGTCGTCTGGAGGTTCCGCGCGGCGAGATCGAGATCAGGGAGCTGCCCGAGCAGGCGGTCTCGGTCTCGGAAGATGAAGTGATTGTCGGTGTCGAACAGAAAGAGGGTGGGCTGCGCACGCTGAACATGAATCTGACCGTTGTGGTGGGGGAGGACGAGGTTACCTTCAATGGCTTTGGAGTCACCGGTAATCTGGAAGGAACCTTGCGCATCGGCAACGACATGGACACCCGTGGTGCGCTGCAACTGAAAGATGGCCGGTACGAAGCCTATGGTCAGGAGTTGGAGTTGCGCCGGGCCAGGCTGCAGTTCGTGGGCCCCCTGACGGAGCCCTATCTGGATATCGAAGCTGTTCGCCGGGTGGATACCGTGGTGGCCGGGATACGGCTCAGTGGCCCGGTGAGCTCACCCCGGACAGAAGTGTTCTCGGAGCCGGAGATGCCCCAGACCGACGCCCTGTCCTATGTGATTCTGGGGCGTGCTCCTCAAACCCGGGGTGACGAAGGCCAGATGAGCCGGGCAGCGATTTCCCTGGGCCTCACCCAGACCAGCAAGGTAACCCGGGGAATTGGTGAAGAGATCGGAATCCGGAACCTGACACTCGAGGCGGAGGGTAGCGGAGAAGAATCCGCAGTGGTTGCCAGCGGGTATCTGACCGACGAACTCAGCCTGCGTTATGGCGTGGGTATTTTCGAGCCGATTACTACCGTTGCGTTGCGCTATGACCTTGGCCGCTATTTCTATCTGGAAGCTGCCAGTGGCTTGGCAGCTTCCCTCGATATTTTCTACACCCGGGACTTCTGAGCGGGGGCTTCTACTCCAGTTCGAATGTGGCGCTGACCTGCGCCTGAAGCTCCCGCGGGCCTACGCTGGATACCGGTGCAGAGGAGGCGCGCATTTCCGCCATCATCGGCACCGGCGGTTGGTGGCCATCGTTGATACTGATGTTGATTACCTCACCGCACTGCTTATCAAGTTCGTTGGCAACAAACTCACACCTTGCCCTGGCATCGGCAATTGCTCCGGCCAGTGCCTGTTTGCGAAGGCTGCTCTCATTGGAATGAAAGAACTGGTGGGGGCCAAGGTTGTAGTCCATGCCCAATGCCTGGGCCTGCTCGAGAATCGGGTTGAGCAGTGAAAGATCATCAATAGTAAAGCTCACGGTCTGTGAGGCGACGGCCATTTTCTCCGGTTGCTGATCACGTTCCCGGGACGGGATCGAGCGGCTGTACAGGTTAACGGAGGCGTCACTGTAGGCGTCGAGCTGGTCGCGGAAGTCACTAATGCGTTCCCGCCACTGCTCCATCTGCTGGTTCACCTGTCGGGTCGCCTGTTCCGGGAGATTGTGTTCTGCATTGGCGGTAAACTGCAGTCGCACGCTGTCTGGCGTATACTTGACCGAGGCCTGTCCGCTCAGGCTGACTTCCCCTGCCAGTACCGCCAGGGGCAAGAACGTAAGGGCCGCTGGAATCAGCAGGTATCGATGGACGGTGGGAAACATTGTAGGATCTCCATGCTGTTACACAATAATCAGGTGAGATTGACTTCCCGGGAGCGTGACATCCTGCTCAGGCTGACCGGGAGTGACCCTCATTATGTGACGACCCGTGAGCAACTGAAAGAGTGGGCCGCCCTTCATCTGGAAGCCTTGCCAGGTGACGCCCGCGAAATACGGGAAATCAAGGCGGTGCTGCAGCGCTATCTGCCGCTTTGAGCCAGGTCGTCAGCGGAAGTTTCAGTCTCTTTCGGTTCACCCAGTCTTATCAGCTTTCTTTCCTCAGCTGCCTGAACAAAGTGACTGAAGATGCGCCGGTGGCCCCCGTGATAAAGGAGGTATTCCGGATGCCACTGAATGCCCATCAGCCACTGCCCCCGAGTATTCTCTATTGCCTGCACGAACAGGTCATTATCGACGGCAACCACTCGAAGGTGTTTTCCGAGCTTTTTGATGGCCTGGCTGTGAATGCGGTTGGCCCCGATGTTGGGCCCCTGCATCAGTTGCCCGAGCCGGCTGTTACTGACCAGTCTGACAGTCTGCAGGGGCAGCAGAAGCGGGCGGTGGCGGGTGTTTTTCCGCAGGGGCGTCACGTTCTGGCACAGTGAGCCGCCACGAAAAATATTAATGAACTGGGCCCCGCGACAGATACCGAGGACAGGGATGTTCAATTCTTCGGCACGGGACAGCAGGCGAAAATCGGTTTCATCCCGTCGCAGGTCATAGTTCGCCGTAACCTGGGGTGTCTGGCCATAACGCGAGGGATGAACGTGCGTACCGCCAGAGAGCACCAGGCCGTCCAGTAGCGACACGTCAACCCGGGAGCCAGGGCGAATAAAGTGGGTGCGGGCTCCATGCAGTCTCAGTGCAAAACTGATCAGCCGGTGCGCCAGACTGCGCCGGGCCGGGCCGCTGATGCCAATGGTGATGCCCGGATGTTCGGGCTTTTCCTTCAGGGCTTCAGACATAATTCCGGGACCGCAACCACTGGTCGCAGGTATCGACCCAGCTGTGTGTCAGATTGTGAAAGCTCAGTTTGCGACTGTCGCGGAAGCGGGAAACCAGTGCCGAGAGATCGGTGGCATTGCTCGCCAGTTGCTCAAGCACCACCCAGTCGTTCCATACCGTGGAGAAGTGCCACAGTGGATTGTCGATGTCACAGTCTGGCAGGCGATAATGCAGGGTGGGCCTGCTTTTGATGCGCTCATCATTCACGTACCGCCCCAATAGACCGCTGTTCAGGTGCGCAAACAGCGGCAGCAGGTCCAGTGCCTTGTTCCGGGTCGGATTAAAATGAAGATAGTCTTTGATCAGTTGATCCATGCCCGGAGCATAATCCTCGGAGATCATCAGATCGACGTAGGTACTGTTCCAGGGCTCTACGTAAGTGGTCAGTTTGCGGCTGAAGTCAATCTGGTGCCGCGCTTTGAGCCACTCGTAAAGCGTCGCAAACGCCTGCAGGTAGCGCACCAGGGTTGAGGGTCTGAGGTCCGGTAACTCGGGGTTAAGCTGCAGGCCGAAGGCAAAGTAAAGGGCCTCCCTGCTGCCCAGGGCCCCCGCCTTATGCAGCTCGTCGCACAGGGTTTCGATCCGTTCCAGTTCACTGAACGGCAGTGGCGGGCTGACAATTTCCAGGGGAACAATTTTCTCAGCAGCGGCGTCGATGACATTCATTGCCTGGCCACCGATACCCCGTACGGATTCCGGCAACCGCTGATCATTCAGGTTCAGATCCTTGATGGGATCGGAGTCCAGTTCGATGCCAAAGGCACCAATATCGGTGTCGATTTCACAAACGTAACGGGCGACAGGTCTGGCCTGACCTCCCAGAAGCTTTGAGCAGAGCGATACAAGATCCTCATAACCGAGCCCGGACAATTCTATTTCTACGCCAACCCGTCGTTCCTTCCCTTCATCGGTCTTCATGATGTCCGGCATTTTGCAACGGCTGCTCATTAATGCGTCTCCACAAGAGGTTAGCGATACTTTATCACAGTCCCCCGGGCTGAAAGCGACCTCAATCAGCCTGAGAGCACGGCACGGCAAAAAATTCGGGCGTGGGGTTTACACTGGATAAAACACTGTATATAGTCAAATCACTGTATATAAAAACAGGACTAACCGGGGCCACCGACTCATGAAGCTGACAGCAAGGCAAACACAGGTACTGGACATCATACGTCGTTATGTCGACGAGACCGGATACCCGCCGACCCGAGCAGAGATTGCTGCGGAACTCGGGTTCCGCTCAGCCAATGCCGCTGAGGAGCATCTCAGGGCGCTGGCCAGAAAGGGCGCCATCGAGATGGTCCCCGGGGCCAGTCGTGGTATCCGCCTGCCGGAAGTCGAGGCGGACCCGGGGTTGCCCGTAATAGGCCAGGTGGCTGCTGGCAGCCCGATTCTTGCCCAGGAACATATTGAGGACCACTGCACCCTGCAGCCGGAATTTTTCTCGCCGTCTGCAGACTACCTGCTTCGTGTGCGAGGCATGAGCATGAAGGACATCGGCATTCTGGACGGTGATCTGCTCGCAGTGCATCGGACCAGCGATGTGCACAATGGCCAGATTGTTGTGGCCAGGGTCGGCGAAGAAGTGACCGTAAAGCGATTCCGCAAGGAAGGCTCAAGGGTGTATCTCATCGCTGAGAACGAAGAGTTCGCCCCTATTGAAGTGGATCTGACAGAACAGGAATTATTTATTGAAGGGCTGGGGGTCGGGGTTATCCGGCGCTCTGATCTTCACTGATACCCGGGTATCCGGACATTTCCGGCAGAGCTCCGCAGGGGCTCAGCTTAAAGGCAGATGAGGCTTATCATGGAACAACTCAGCTTTAATCAGAACCTGGCCTACGTTCACGGGAGCGGCAGATTCGTCGGCCCGGAGGCTGCCGGTTTGAGCAGCCATGATGCGGAAAGGGCGTCATCCCCGGGAGCGCGTCCGGCCCAGCCAGCGGGTAATGTAACTGAGATAATCTTGCCGGAAGGGCAGGTTGAAAACTTTCAGTTGTTGCTGCCAATGCTGACACAATTGAATCAGGAAAAGCGCTGGCTGGCCTGGATTGACCCACCACAGAGCCTGGTCAGCAAGTGGCAGACCATGCGTGGTATCGTGGCGGGTGAGTTACTTGTTTTGCGATCCACATCAGACTACCCCGCCCGGCAGCTGGCCGAACGGGCCTTGAGCGCGGGCACCTGTCATGCCGTTGTGATGTGGACGCGAAAACTTGGGCGTGAAGCCCTGACGTCACTGGAGCAGGCGTCGGCCAGGGGGAACAGCCACGGCGTGGTTCTTCGCCAGCGTTAAGAGGGCAGTCAGACGCGAGTCAGTGGAGCGTATAGGAGGGCTGGATATCGTAGGAATCCGGCTCTTCCTCTTCCCAGTCAATATCATGGGCCACATTGCCAACGGCTTCTATGCCGGCAGCGATCATGGCTTTAGCAACGCTCATATCCCGGTCTTCCATCATTTCCCGGGCTTCCGCCGAGAACGATATTTTTACCAGTGGTGCACTGTCGTCGTCGATCCGGCGAAGTGCGTAATCGCCATTGTTAAGTTGTACAATCTCGAAAAAAGAGGGTGACATTCAGTTAGCCTTTCAGTTCATACCCCTGATTCTCTGCACGCTGTGGCTCTACCACTCGCTATGCCGTTCCTCAAGGGTGTCGGTAAAGTGTTTCATCGCATTCAGGGTCTGTTCCAGAGCCTGCTTCGACCTGGCTGGGCCGGGATCCGCAGAAACGGCAATCACGTTTTCGTCGCTCACGGTTTTTTTGGCCGCCGGGGGGTTGCCCTGATGCTGTTCCAGTTGATCCAGATGGCTCCACCAGCTATCAGATTCGCTCGCCAGTTGCCTTAACTCTGCGGGCTCGGGAACGTCGTCGCCGAGTAATTCAGCCAGAGCCTCCAGGCTGTCGGGGCGCTCCTGTTTGTGCTGGTACATTCTGGCGACCATGACCAGAACCAGCTTTCTGGCACGCAGGGCAAGTTCAACCGATCCCTGCACCAGGGCTTCGCGCACCGGTACATTGCCGTTCTCGTCCACTTGACCCAGTAGGGTCCTGGCAAGAAAAATTTTCTGGGAAACCAGTGAATGCCACGGTGATGCCATGGATATACCTGTATGCGGTGCCATTGCTGTTCGATCAGTTAGCCGCCAAGCATAACATTTTCCGTGACGGATTTCTTCTCCGTATTAATGCGGCGAGCCTTTGACAAGAAACTACAAAGATTCACTTGAAACGAGCGTTTGAATTTGGCAAAAAGGCGCCCCGGTTTGAGTAACGTCTGATCCCCTGGCACCGGATTCCCGTTAACCGGAAGTCGTAACTGTCGGGTATCCAGGTCAGCTTCAGTGGAGGTTTTAGGGAATGCATAGCCGTTTGGTCGCAGGTATTACAGTCATGGCAGTGCTCGGGTTTGCAGGTGGCGTGTCAGCAAAGGTCAGTGAGGCTGAGGCCGAACGGCTGAATAATGAGCTCACCCCGATTGGCGCGGAGAGAAAGGGCAACACCTCCGGTAGTATCCCGGAATGGACAGGTGGAATGACCACGCTACCGGAGGGATGGTCGCCGGGGCAGGTAGAAATCAATCCATTCCCTGAAGACGAACCCCTGTTTGTGATTACCGCAGACAACGTGGATATCTACAGGGATAAACTCAGTGCGGGTCATATCCGTATGCTGGAGCAGTATGGCCCGGAGTTTGTCATGCCTGTATATCAGACCCGACGTACCGCCGCTTTTCCGGAGGATGTCTATGAAAAGTCCCGCGAGAATGCCCTGACTGCTGAGCTTCTGAGCAACGGCAACGGCGTAAGGGATACGATCATGACAAGTCCGTTTCCAATCCCGGAAAACGGCCTGGAGGTGATCTGGAACCACATTCTCCGGTACCGCGGCGAAGAGCTTTCGTTCCGCAGTGCCTCTGCAACGCCTCAGGTGAGCGGCTCCTACAACCAGGTGGTGAACCAGTACGATTACTTCTTTGCGTACAGCCGCAGGGGAGCGGATCTGGAAGACATTGATAACAAGATTTTCTATCTGAAAACCGACACCATTTCGCCCTCGAGCCTGGCTGGCACTATTACCCTGGTCCACGAAACGCTTGACCAGATCCGTTCGCCAAGGCTGGCATGGCGCTATGATGCAGGTTCGCGGCGACTGCGCAGGTCGCCCAACCTGGCTTACGAAACCGATCTGCCCAATGCCTCATCCCTGCGATCCGTGGATCAGAAGGATATGTACAACGGAGCGCCCAACCAGTACGACTGGGAACTGAAAGGCAAGCGGGAAATGTTTGTGCCCTACAATGCCTATAAGCTTCACGATGGCGATGTCAGGCCTGACGACGTCATTCGCCCGCAACACATCAATCAGCAACTTGCCCGCTATGAGTTGCACCGGGTGTGGGTTGTTGAGGCGAAGCTGCGTACCGGCATCAGCCACATATATGATCGGCGGGTATTCTATGTGGATGAAGACAGCTGGCAAATTCTGGCCACTGAAGAGTATGGCCGGGACGGGGAGCTGTGGCGTGTGTCCGAAGCCCACAACATCAGCTATTACAGTGAGCCGGTCTTCTGGACTACCATGGAGATGACGTACGACCTCAAGGCAGAACGGTATTATGTCGATGGCCTGGATAGTGGTTTCCCGGCCTATGATTTCAACCCTGGTTTCCGTGGCAACCAGTTCTCGGCTTCAGCAGCCCGCAGGGCCGCCCGCCGCTGACTTGAACTGGGGCCGGGGCCTTCATTGAACCCCGGCCATTGTCCGGGGCAAACAACGATACTGGAGACGCAGTTATGTCGGTGCCGGAGCAGCTGGAAGCAGTCGATACCCTGGTAGAGGATCTGAAAACCGCTCTTGCGGAGAAGAACTGGGAGGAGCTCTCGCGCCTGAATGAACGGGTCAAACCAACCATTGAGCCCGTAATGGCTGCCCTGGAAGCCGGTGAGCTGAGTCCGGAGCCGGTGAGAGAACGACTGGCGACCCTTCAGACCTATTGTGACCGTGCCAATATTTCGGCAAATGAGGCCAAGGCTGAAGCCCAGAAAGCGCTGAAGGAGATTAATCAGAACCGCAGTGCCGCGAAAGCCTACCAGAATGTCTCTTTAAATCGTCCGAAATAGCGTCATTAAATTGACTCAGGCGCGCTTACAGTCTTAAATACCGCACAAATCCCCGCAAGAGATTCGTTTGGATGTCGAAGAACAATAAGGTGCTGGTGCTCAGTGAGGACGATTCAAGAGAACGTGATATCGCTACCATACTTGAGTTTATCGGCGAGGAAGACATCGTAGTTGGTGAAGATGCCCGCTCGCTGCTTGCCAGTGCTGATCCCGAAATCATGGAAGAGGTCTCCGTTGTTGTCGTCAATGGCGAAGACGAGGGTGTTCAGAAGACGGTTGCGGCGGTGTGTGACGCCGGTAAAGGGCTCCCCGTTCTGATGGTTGGAGATCCGGACCTGAAAGGGTTGTCGGATGAGCAGGCCAGCCGGGTTATCGCCCGTATGGAGTGGCCCCTGAACTACACCAAGTTTGTGGACTCCCTGTATCGCGCCCAGATATACCGTGACCAGTTTGCCCGGTCCCGGGAACGGGGCCGGCAGCGTGAGGTGCAGCTATTTCGCAGCCTTGTGGGCACCAGTCGCAAGGTGCAATCAGTCCGGCAACTGATGGAGCAGGTTGCAGACAAGGATGTGAGTGTGCTGATCACCGGTGAGTCCGGTACCGGCAAGGAGGTCGTGGCTCGCAATCTACATTACCACTCAGCCCGACGTGACAAGCCGTTTGTGCCGGTCAACTGTGGCGCCATTCCCGCAGAATTGCTTGAAAGCGAGCTGTTCGGGCATGAGAAGGGTGCGTTCACCGGAGCCATTACCGCTCGTGTGGGCCGTTTTGAACTGGCTGAGGGTGGTACGCTGTTCCTCGATGAAATCGGCGATATGCCCCTGAATATGCAGGTGAAGATACTCCGGGTGTTGCAGGAGCGTACCTACGAGCGGGTGGGCAGCAATCGCACTCAGTCGGCTGACGTGCGGGTGATTGCGGCGACCCACAAGCACCTGGAGCAGATGATTGAAAGCGGGGATTTCAGGGAAGATCTCTACTATCGCCTGAACGTGTTTCCCATTGAGATGCCGGCCCTCAGGGAGCGGGTGGAAGACATTCCTCTGCTGATCAACGAGCTGATCTCCCGTATGGAGAAGGAGAAGCGGGGTTCGTTACGGATGAACTCCGCTGCGATCATGAGTCTGTGCCGTCATGACTGGCCCGGCAATGTACGGGAGCTGGCAAATCTGGTGGAGCGGCTGGCGATCATGCATCCATATGGGGTGATCGGGGTTCAGGAATTGCCCAAGAAATTCCGTTATGTTGATGACTACGATGAGAACCGGCCGGTAGAGGAGTCGGGGATGCCGTCGGGTATTCCGGGCCTGATCGGACTGGACACGCCAGCGTTATTGCCGGTGAACGGTATCGACCTGAAAGACTATCTTTCGAATCTTGAGAAGCAGTTGATCCAGCAGGCGCTGGATGAGGCTGGCGGTGTGGTGGCCCGTGCGGCGGAGAAGCTGCGGATCCGGCGAACAACCCTAGTGGAAAAGGTGCGGAAGTATGGGCTTCGGGATGAGGAGTCTGAAGAAAGCTGAGTAGCCCGCCTTGGTGGCATTGAACGGCGTCAAAGGTTTGTAACCTTCGGCGCCGTTGTTGTTTCCGGGTGACGGAAACCCGTCATCCGTCTTTTTTTCGTTTTCCTTTCCCTTTGAAATATAACTAAAAATTAAAGTTGGCACAGTGCTGGCTTGGTGTTGCCCCAAACGATCCATCCGATTGGTACGGGCCGGTGTTTGGTCCGGTCAGAGGGCGAGTTTATGAGTCAGGTGCAATTTGTTGGTTTGTCGTCGGCAAAGGATTCTTCAGCCAATGCGGCGGCGGATGTTAATGACAAGGTGACGGCGTTGTTCCCGGAGCAGGATGATGAGGCTGTGGGCACGGCGCTGGATCTTTTCAATCAGATGTCCCGGCAGATTACTGATTCGTATCGCACCCTGGAGTCTCGTGTTAACCAGTTGTCCGGAGAGCTGTCGGCGGAGTCTCGGCAGCGGCAGGCGGAACTGGAGCAGAAGGAGGAGTTGGCAGATCGGCTGTCCACGCTGCTCCACGCCCTTCCTGCGGGAGTTGTGGTTCTGGACAGTCAGGGGGTCGTGACGCAGACCAATCCCGCAGCAATCACGCTGTTGGGAGAGCCTCTTGGCGGTGAGCGCTGGGTGGATGTGATTCGCCGTTGTTTCGCGCCGCGAAGGGATGATGGCCACGAGGTGTCCCTGAAGGATGGCCGCCGCGTCAGCATTGAAATCCGTACCATGGAGAATCAGCCCGGTCAGTTGATCCTGCTGACGGACCTGACAGAAACCCGTCACCTGCAGGCGCAGCTCGCCCACGCCCAGCGTCTTTCGGCTATGGGGAAAATGGTCGCTTCCCTGGCACACCAGATTCGTACCCCGCTTTCAGCCGCCATACTGTATGGCGGGCATCTCAGCCAGGAAGATCTGGATGAGGAGATGCGCCAGCGCTGTGCTTCACGGTTAATGTCCCGTTTGACCCACCTTGAACAACAGGTTCGCGACATGCTCATCTTCGCCCGGGGAGAGACGCGGCTGGCGGAGGAGCTGTCTGCTGCCACCCTGGTACAGGCCTTGTCGTCCGCACTGGAGGGACTAAAGCTTCCGGCCGGGGTCGCGGTAAAGATGGACAGTCAGGCAGATGACGAATCGCTGATGTGCAACCGCGACGCCCTGGTGGGCGCTTGCACCAACGTCGTCAATAACAGCGTGGAGGCCGGTGCAACAGAGGTATCGGTTGTCGTTCTGTCCGGGGAAGGTGAGCTGGTGGTCCGGGTAACTGACAACGGTCCCGGATTTACCAGTGATCAGGCGAGTCAGCTTATGGAAGCTTTCTATACCACCAAGTCCCACGGCACAGGTCTGGGGCTGGCTGTTGTCCAGGCCGTCGTGAAAGCGCACCAGGGGCGTTTCTCGATGGATTCACCGGCCTCAGGCGGGGCTGTTGCAACCATTTCCCTGCCACTGCTTCGTTCGCTGTCGGCCAAGGGCCGTCAGCAGAATGCACACAATAACGACTGACCGGAGGCAACCATGGCCAAGGCCCAGATTCTGATTGTTGAGGATGACCACGATCTGCGCGAAGCGTTGGTAACAACCCTTGAGCTGGCCCGGTTCCGGGTGCGGGAAGCTGCCAATGCGGAGCAGGCGCTGGCACAGCTGGCCGAATCACCGGTGGACATGGTTGTCAGCGACGTAAACATGCCGGGTATGTCCGGCCATGACCTTCTGCATGAGGTGCAGCGGTTGTATCCCGGGTTGCCGACCATGCTGATTACGGCGTACGGCCAGATCAGCCATGCGGTTTCCGCCATGCAGGCGGGCGCCATTGATTACCTGGTCAAACCCTTTGAGCCTGCGGTGCTTGTGGATGCGGTGACAAGGGTAGTGGGGGGCGGCCGTCAGAAGAGTGGCGATCAGCCTGTGGCAGAAGATCCGATCAGTAAACGCATGTTCCAGCTTGCGGCCAAGGTGGCGGCCAGTGACTCAACGGTCATGATTTCCGGTGAAAGCGGCACCGGTAAAGAGGTGCTGGCGCGCTACATTCACCAGCAGTCCCCGCGATCGGATCAGCCGTTCATTGCAATTAACTGTGCAGCGATTCCGGAGAATATGCTGGAAGCGATCCTTTTCGGTCATGAAAAGGGAGCCTTCACTGGCGCCGTCGCGTCGTCTCCCGGCAAGTTTGAACAGGCAAACGGTGGCAGTATCCTGCTGGACGAGATTTCAGAAATGGACCTGGGCCTGCAGTCCAAGCTATTGCGGGTGTTGCAGGAGCGGGAGGTTGAGCGGGTGGGTGGTCGCAAGACCATTTCACTGGATGTGAGGGTGATTGCCACCACCAACCGTGACCTGTCGGAATACGTGCGTGAGGGCAAGTTCCGCGAAGACCTGTACTACCGGCTGACTGTGTTCCCCATGCACTGGCAGCCCTTGCGGGAGCGAACCCTTGATATCATGCCTCTGGCCAGTGCCTTGCTGAAAAACCACTGTCGCAAGATGAAACTGACCGGTGTGACCTTTGCGCCGGATGCCAGGAGCGCTCTCATGGCCCATCAATGGCCAGGCAATGTCCGTGAGCTGGACAATGCGATCCAGCGGGCTCTGGTGCTTCACCAGGGGAACGTGATCCATGCCGGCGATCTCTGCCTGGAGCTGGGAATCACCGGAAGAATGGACAGTGACTCAGCTCCGGCGACGCCTCAGTATACCGCACCCGCAACAGACGTTCAGTCAGCAGATTCTGGGGTTGAGGGTTCTGATCACTCACTGGATGAGGTGGGCCTTGATGGGCTGCCGCCAACATCCCTGGGTGACGAGGTGCGGCAACGTGAGTTTCGGATCATAATACAGGCCCTGAAAAAAGAGCGCGGCCGTCGCAACCGGGCTGCGGAGCAGCTGGGGATCAGCCCACGCACACTCAGATACAAACTTGCCCAGATGCGGGATGCCGGCATTGATCTGGATGCCGAGTTGGCGACCGCCTGAGCTCCCGCGCAACTCTGTCAAAGACTCCTTCGTTCGGCACCTCAGGGTGCCGTTTTTCATGCCATCGTCAAAACTCTGTCGCTATCATAATCCTTTCTTTCTGAACTCCCATTAACATAATGAAAAACAAGCAATAAATAATATTGGCCTGTGGTTTGCTTAACCCCGCAAAGAGATATCCAGTTCAAAGGCTTGCCCACAACATGGGTGATCCGGGAGAGTGAATCATGGTCCAGCGTGCTGACATCAACAGTGTTCTTTCAGAAATCCGCAACATGCGCTCGCAGATGATGGAGAATCAGCGGATTGAGCAGGATAACAATATCCGCGGCCGGGTGGACGGGCCTTCGCGGGTTCAGGAAACCCCTGAAACCCCCAGGTTCAGTGACATGCTCAGCCAGGCTGTGGGGTCGGTGAACGAGCTCCAGCAGGCGTCCAGTGATCTCAAGACAGCCTACGACATGGGAGATCCCAATGTGGATATTACCCGCGTGATGATTGCTTCTGAAAAATCATCCATCTCCTTTGAGGCATTGACCCAGGTTCGTAACCGGGTCGTCAAAGCCTACGAAGACATCATGAACATGCCGGTTTGATAGCGGAGCAGACCCATGGCCAGTGTACCTGCCGAAACCTCATCCTCGAACATGCCCGCTGCGCGGGATGAAGACACCGGCGAAAGCCGCAGTGATCTGATATTCGGGTTCAACCGGCTGAATCTGCTCCGGCAGATAGGCCTGATGGTAGGGCTTGCAGCCAGTGTCGCCCTTGGGGTTGCCGTGGTCCTGTGGGCCCAGGAACCGAATTACCAGCCGGTGGTCGGCGACATGTCCGGCTATAACCCCCAGGACGTCACCACCATTCTCGACGCCAATGGCATTGATTACCGCATGGATCCCCGTACCGGTGCTTTGCTGGTGCCTTCCGATGAGGTGTATAACGCCCGCCTGAAGCTGGCAGCCGAAGGCGTGACCGATGAGCAGACGATCGGCTATGAACTTCTGGACCAGGATCAGGGGCTGGGGACCTCCCAGTTTATGGAAACCATCAGCTTCCGCCGGGGTCTGGAGGGGGAGCTGGCACGCACCATCACCAGCATGCGCACGGTCCGTGCGGCGCGGGTTCACCTGGCCATTCCGGAGCGCTCTGTTTTCGTTCGTGATGCCCGTACGCCCACGGCGTCTGTCTTCCTTGAGGTAGTTGCCGGTCGCCGTCTGGAGCATGAACAGATTGCCGCCATTGTGAACCTGGTTGCCGGCAGTATTCCGGAAATGACCAAGGACAACGTCACCGTGGTCGACCAGAGCGGAAACCTGCTCACCGGTCGCGACGACGGCGGCGACAGTCGCCAGATGGAAGATCAGTACGATTATACCGCGCGAGTCGAGGACCGCCTGACACGCCGGGTTGCATCCCTGGTACGTCCGGTGGTTGGTGATGGCAGGTTCCGTGCCGAGGTGACGGCGGACCTCGATTTTTCATCGGTAGAGCAGGCCGAGGAACTCTTTAATCCTGAACAGCAGGCTGTGCGCAGCGAGCGCCAGATGTCGGAGCGTCGCGCAGGCGGCGCTGCTGGCGGTATCCCCGGTGCCCTTTCCAACCAGCCGCCGGCCCAGGCAACCGTGCCGGAGCAGGCCAACGGTGATGATGCCGATGGAGGGGCTCAGCCAGCTCCGGTCAATGTGCGCGAGGAGTCGACCCGTAATTATGAGATGGACCGTACGGTCAGCTACGTTCGTCAGGAACTGGGGCGGGTGAAAAGGCTGTCCGTAGCCCTTGCTGTTGATGATATGAAGGTGGTGGATCCCCAGACCGGGGAAGTCAGCTATGAACCCTGGCCCGAGCAGGAGTTGCAGCGCCTGACCATGCTGGTGCGTGATGCGGTAGGGTATTCAGCGGCCAGGGGTGACAGTGTTACGGTAATGAACACGGCATTTGCCGCCGAAGAGCAGGTAGAGTTTGAAGCGCCGGCATTCTGGGAGCAGCCCTGGTTCTGGGATCTGATGAAACAGGTTCTTGCAGGGTTGGTGATTCTGGTGTTGGTGCTTGGACTGCTGCGGCCTACCCTGAAAAGCCTTTCCGGTGGTGGCCGCAGTGGACGCCGGGGTGAAGGCGGCGAAGAGGGCTACGAAGGACTCGATGGTATTGAGGGCGGTGATGCGCTGCGTGAGGCCATGCATTCACAGGATGATCTGCTTTTGCCCGGAGCAACAGACAGCTATGATAGGCAGTTGAATGCATTGAAAGGCCTGATTGCGGAAGACCCCGCCAGGGTCTCCCAGGTGATGCGCCAGTGGGTGAACGTTGATGAGTGATGAGAACAACCGCCAGCCTGAGGCGCCGCAGAAGCCCCAGCGGAAAATTCCGCGGGTCGAGCAGGCGGCCATCCTGTTGATGTCGCTTGGTGAAAACGACGCCGCCGAAGTGCTCAAGCATATGGGCCCGAAAGAGGTTCAGCGGGTGGGTGTGGCCATGGCCCAGATGAAGGATGTCAGCAAGGACGACGTCACCTATGTGCTGAACCAGTTTGTTGAAGCCGTTGGTGGGCAGACCGGGCTGGGCGTTGGCAATGACGACTATATCCGGACCATGCTTACCCAGGCGTTGGGGGACGACAAGGCCTCCAGCCTGATCGACCGAATTCTCATCGGCGGCAATACCACTGGCCTGGATACCCTGAAGTGGATGGAGCCACGTGCTGTCGGGGACATTATTCGTTATGAGCATCCCCAGATTCAGGCCATCGTTATTTCCTATCTTGACCCGGACCAGGCTGCCGAAATCCTGGGTACACTGGATGAAAAGGTGCGCCTGGACGTGATGATGCGTGTGGCCTCCCTGGAGAGCATCCAGCCCCAGGCCCTGCAGGAACTCAACGATATCCTTGAGAAGCAGTTTTCCGGTGGCTCCGCGGCCCAGACCAGTCGCATTGGCGGGGTCAAGCGTGCTGCCGACATCATGAACTTTATGGACCGCAGCATTGAAGGCGGCCTGATGGACTCGATCAAGGATATGGATCCGGATCTGGCTTCTACCATTGAGGACCTGATGTTTGTCTTTGATAACATCAAGGACATTGATGACCGGGGTATTCAGGCGCTATTGAGGGAGGTGTCCTCCGAAGTGCTGGTCGTGGCACTGAAGGGTGCCGACGACGCGGTTCAGGAAAAAATCTTCAAAAACATGTCCAAGCGTGCCGCCGAGCTGCTTCAGGATGACCTGGAGGCCAAGGGGCCGGTGCGGGTCAGCGAAGTGGAGTCGGCCCAGAAGGACATTATCACTATCGCCCGCCGGATGGCTGAAGCCGGTGAAATCACGCTCGGCGGTGCTGGCGAAGAAATGATGTAATGAAAGATCCCCGCCGTAACCTCGACCGCATCCCCAAGGAAAACCTCACCGCCTATGAGCGCTGGGAACTTCCTTTGCTGGATGCCCGGGGCAACGAGGTTGCACGGGAGGAGGAGCGTGAGGTAAAGCCTCTGACCGCGTCCGACATTGAGGAGATTCGCCAGGCCGCCCATGAAGATGGTCACGCAGAAGGCCGTGACGCGGGTTATCAGGCGGGGTTCGATGAAGGCCGTGAAAAAGGCCACCAGGAAGGGTACGAGGCCGGCCTTGCGGAGGGCCGTGAGCGGGGAATCGAGCAGGGTCTGGCGGAAACCCGCAAGGAAGTGGACGTCAAGCTCGACCGGCTGGAACACTTGTTGGGTGAGTTGCTGGTGCCCATCAGGCGTCACGAGGATGAGGTGGAGACAGCCCTGGTCAACCTGACCACTGTTCTCGCCCGTGCGGTTGTGTTCCGTGAACTGTCTCTGGATTCTTCCCATATCGCCGAAGTGGTCCGGCGTGCCATGTCGGCGCTGCCCTCTACCACGGAAAACGTGCGTATTCATATTCATCCTGATGACTATCAATGGGTCAGTGAAGTGGCTGGAAAGTTCGAGGCCGCTACTTCCATTGTGGAGGATGCCTCGGTGCTGCGGGGTGGCTGCAAGTTGGAAACCCGCCACAGCCTGGTGGATTTCACGGTGGAAAAACGCTTCCAGAAGGCCGTGCAGGGTATGCTGGACAAGCAGCTGGACAATGAAAAAGACGGTGAAGGAGAAGAGCTTGATGCCATGATGAGCGATCTCACCGACTTCCAGCACAATGTGCTTGATTCCGACAAGGGTGGGGACAATGACGGCACATCTGGCTGAACGTCTCGCAAGACTGCACGACCATTTCACCGAAGAACTGCAACCGGAGCTATCCGGTCGCCTGACGCGGATGGTTGGTCTCACGCTGGAATGCGTGGGTTGCCCCATGGTGGTGGGAGATCGCTGTGTTATTACCGGGCAGGGTGCTGGCACAGTAGAAGCGGAAGTGGTGGGATTTGAGGATGACCGTGTCTATCTCATGCCCCTGACGGCCATCGAAGGGTTGCGGCCCGGCGCCAGGGTGGTGCCGTTATCGGTGGCCAGTCGGGTTCCGGTAGGACCTGAACTGTTGGGGCGCGTGGTCAACGGCAATGGTGAGCCACTTGACGGTAAGGGGCCCCTGCAGGCAGAAGCCCGGGTGTCTCTCAGTGGCGACATCATCAACCCCCTCGACCGGGCGCCGGTTCGCCAATCCATGGACGTTGGAATCAGGGCGATCAATGCGCTGCTGACGGTGGGGCAGGGGCAACGTCTGGGCCTGTTTGCCGGCAGTGGCGTGGGTAAAAGTGTATTGCTGGGCATGATGACCCGGTTCACCAATGCCGATATAACCGTGGTCGGGCTGATCGGTGAGCGTGGCCGCGAAGTCAAGGAATTCATTGAAGACATACTGGGGGACGAGGGCCTGGACCGCTCCGTGGTGGTGGCCTCTCCTGCCGATGATTCGCCGTTGATGCGGCTGCGTGCGGCCATGTTGACCACCCGTATTGCAGAGTACTACCGGGATCAGGGCAAGCGGGTCCTGTTATTGATGGATTCCCTTACCCGTTATGCCCAGGCCCAGCGTGAAATTGCCCTGGCCGTGGGCGAACCGCCGGCGACCAAGGGTTACCCGCCCTCGGTATTTGCCAAGTTGCCGCAACTGGTCGAACGGACCGGCAATGGCCGTCCCGGTGGTGGTTCCATTACCGCTTTCTACACGGTACTGACAGAAGGCGACGACCAGCAGGACCCCATCGCCGATGCCGCTCGGGCAATTCTGGATGGCCACATTGTGCTGTCACGGCGGCTGGCTGAAGAGGGGCACTATCCCGCCATCGATGTAGAGGCCTCGATCAGCCGGGTGATGCCCCAGGTAACGGAACCCGAACACTTTGCCCGCGCTCAGCGTTTCAAGCAGGTCTATTCCCGTTACCAGCAGGCCCGGGACCTGATCAGCGTAGGCGCCTATGTAAAGGGATCGGATCCGGAAACCGACTTTGCCATTGCCCATATCGGCAACATGGGGCAATTCCTCCAGCAGGGGCTGAACGAAAGCGCACCCCTGGAAGACAGTATCCAGCAGTTGCTGGCGGTAGTGCCGGAAAGACGCTCGCCTGACCGCGCCAAAACTCCGCCGGCAGCGGCCGGAGGGGGCAACTGATGTTGCGATCCCAGCGGCTGGCCGTGGTGCTGACCATTGAGGAGCGCAAGGAGAAGGCTGCGCTGGAGAAAATGGCCGAGGCTCAGCAGCACCATGAGGCCCAGCGCCAGCAGATCGAAAACCTTGAGCGTTACCAGACGGAGTACCGGGAACAGATCCGCAACAGTCAGCACGGCGTGGTGTCAGTTGCCCGGCTTCAGGGCTGGCAGGCGTTCATTGCCCAGCTCGATCAGGTGATCGGCCAGCAGCAGAAACTGCTGGCTCAGGCTGAACAGCGACTCCAGGCCTGCCGCGAAGAGTGGCAAAAAGCCTGGGAGCGACGCCGGGGTATGGAAAAGTATATTGAAACCTGCCGCCGTCAGGAACAGCGGGAGCAGGACCTGAAAGAGCAGAAACAGATGGACGAGGCTGCCGGGCGGATTCTTGCAAGACGACGATGACGTTGCGCTCGAAACGGGTAGAATGGATGCAAATTCAGTATGGTGAGCTATCCTTTACTTCAGGATGCCCCGCGAGGCTGATTTGATTTCCTGTTACCACGCTCTCAACTCATGGAGGCTCCGGAATGCCGATTCAGACGCATCGCAGCGAGGATGGTCGAACCCTGACCATCAAAATTGAAGGGCGCTTCGATTTCAGCACCCATCAGGCCTTTCGTGATGCCTATGAACATGGTGATGAAAATGTAACGGCTTTCGTGGTGGACCTCTCCGACACCACCTATCTCGACAGCTCGGCTCTGGGTATGTTGTTGTTACTGAGAGACTATGCCGGGGGCGACGCTGCAAAAATACGTATCGAAAACTGCAACAGTGACGTGCGACGAATACTGTCCATATCCAACTTTGAGCAGTTGTTTGCGATTCGCTGAATCATGACATTCCGGTGTCGCGGAGGTTCGCTGTGGATGATTCACTCTCAGACAACCGGCCGCTGAGGATTCTGATCGCCGACGATAGCGACAGTGACCGTCTGATTCTCAAAACCCTTCTCCGGCGTCTGGGCCATGAGGTTGAAGACGCAGGCAATGGTGAGGAGGCTGTCGAAATTTTCCGCCGCTCCGGCGCGGACATTGTTCTGCTTGATGCTTTGATGCCGGTGATGGATGGCATGGAAGCGGCTCGCCACATCAAGGCACTGGCGGGAGAGCGCCTGGTACCCCTTATCTTTCTGACGTCCCTGTCCGATGCCGACGCACTGGCCCGTTGCCTGGAAGCCGGTGGCGACGATTTTCTGACCAAGCCCTATAACCGGATCATCATCGAAGCCAAGATCAACGCGTTCAACCGCATGCGGCTGATGCATCGCACCCTGAGCCATCATCGCGACCTTATCCGTGACCGCAATCGCCAGCTCCTCGAAGAACAGAAAGTTGCCAAGCGGGTATTCGATAACGTGGCCCATACGGGCTGTCTGAGTGCGCCGAATATACGCTATCACGCCTCACCCATGTCGATTTTCAATGGTGATGTTCTCTTTGCCTGCCCGCGCCCGGCGGGGGGGATGCAGATATTGGTTGGCGACTTCACTGGTCATGGGCTGCCTGCGGCGATCGGGGCCATGCCGGTGGCTGAAATTTTCTACGGGATGACCAGCAAGGGTTTCAGCGGCAGTGATGTGCTCAGGGAGATCAACCAGAAGCTTGGCCGCATCATGCCGACGGGCATGTTCTGCTGCGCGGCGATGATTCAGGCCGATTTCCATCTCAATCAGTTGCAGATATGGAATGGCGGGTTGCCGGACGGTGTTCTGGTAAGAAAGGATGGGTCGCTGGAGAGCATTGCATCCCGCCACCTGCCGCTGGGTGTTGTCAATGCCGCACGCTTCGACGCCGGTATGGAAGTCTTCCACACAGAGCCGGGAGACACCCTGCTCATGATGACCGATGGTGTTATGGAAGCCGAGAATCGCCAAGGTGAAATGTACGGCGAGGAGCGTCTTAAACGCTCGCTTGCGGATGCCGGCACTGCCGGTTCACCTTTCGACGTGGTGATGGAGGGAATCCATGCATTCACTGGCAACCAGCAGGAACAGGATGACGTAACCTTGCTGTCACTGCAGATGGTGGAGGAGTCTGAGCTGGTGGGGGTGTCCGAGCGTTTGCCGCAGTCGGCACTGGAAGGGCCTGCAGAGTGGCAATGTGTCTATGAAATCAAGGACCGTTCACTGGAACAGTTCAGCCCGCTGCCCCTGCTGCTTCATATCTGTATGGAGGTGCCGGGGTTGCGCCGCAAGAGTGGTGAGATATACACGCTGTTGTCGGAGCTTTACACCAACGCTCTGGAGCATGGTGTGCTGGGCCTCAGTTCAGACTGGAAGGCGACGCCGGATGGTTTCGGGCGCTACTACGCAGAAAGAGAGCGGCGCTTGCAGTCGGTGTCCGACCATTTCATCCGTTTTACCCTGACCCACACCATGACTGACTGGGGTGGGCAACTGACTATTGTTTGCGAAGACAGTGGCGCCGGCTTCGATTACCTTGACCCTTCTCCGGCCAACAATGAGAGTGGGTATTCAGGGAGGGGGCTGATGCTTTTGCGCAAGCTGGGACGTTCACTCACCTTCAGAGAGTATGGCACCCGGGCGGAAATTGTATATGATTGGCATTTTTCCGAGGTTGCCGCCCGGGATGGCAATACCAATTCACAAACTGGGGGTTGGTCATGATAGACAAACCACACCTTGATGAAGAAGCACTGGCCGAACTGCGGGATGTGATGGAGGATGAGTTCGACATTCTCATCAAAACCTTCCTTATGGATTCCTCGGACCGCATTGCCCATCTGCGTTCCGCTCTGGAGCATGAAGACGCGGACAGGTTTTCCAAATCCGCACACAGCCTCAAGGGTAGTTGCATCAACATCGGAGCACCCCGGTTGGGCGAATTGTGTTTTGACGCGGAAAAGGCCGGGCGTGAGAGTCGCCTGCAGGAAGCCGCTGAGCTGGTGGATGCCATTGAAAGTGAGTTCCGGAAAGTTGAAGCAGGTCTCAAAGAATTTCTGCATTAACATCACGAATGGCACTGCTTTTGCTGAGTGATCTGTAAACACAGACAGATGAATCCCAATCAGCAAAAAGCGGCAAGAGGTTGCCATGTCTCAAATGGTTCTTCCCCAGACATCCCCCCAGGGGCCGCGGTCCGATAGCAGTGTAAAGCCGGCATCGGGCGGCCGTGAGAAAAGCGGTGACAGCGAATTTGACTCGGTCTCCCGCGCTGAGCAGCAGCGACTGGACAGAAAACAGGCCGAAAAACGGGATCGGGCGCGCGCTGAAGATAAGCGCGGCAACGAGCAGGTTCGCCAGGAACAAAGCAGCGACAAACGCCCGGACGATCGCAAGGAATCATCTGCGGCTGCGGAGACCCGGAACGAGGACAACCGTGCCCAGCGCGAGTCGGATGAATCATTGGTGACGGCTGATACCAGTCCTCAGGCTGAAGAAACCGCTCCCCGGGCAGATGCAGAGCAGGTAGCTCCCGAAGAGGCCGTTCCCCTGACCTTTGCTGGTCTTCAGGCGCTGTTAATGCCGGCTGATGGCGTCGATGGCAATGCGCAGCCGCTAGCTACCGGGAAGAGTGTTGGCCAGGGCGGCGGTAACGGCATGATGCCAGGGGTGCAGGCATTTGCCGGCGTCATTGCAGGGTTGCCTGGCATGGCAGGTAGTAAACCGGGTCAGGCAACCGGGCAGAGTGCGGGGGGCGGATCCGCCCTGACGGAGGCGCTGATGTCGGGCATGATTACCGATGGCGCCCGGACTCAGGAGGCACCATTGGTTCAGGGTGCCATACGTTTCAACGCGGCGGCGGAGTTGGCAAACCAGCAGATAGCCAATCCCAACAGTGCAAAGTTGCTGGCGGATTCTTCGCCGTTACGGGGGTATACCACGTCTATCGATGTGCCGGTCAATCACGCGGAGTGGGGTGACAAACTGGTTGGCAAGCTGACATGGTTGACGGCGCGTAATATGTCGGTTGCGGAGATCCACCTGACGCCACCGGATATGGGGCCAATGGAAGTACGTGTTCAGGTTCAGCAGGAACAGGCGAACATAACTGTGCATTCGGCCAACCCGGCAGTCCGGGATCAACTGGAACTTCATAGCCATCGTCTCAGGGACATGTTAAGCGAGCAGGGGTTGTCCCTTGAACAATTCGACGTCTCAGACTCTCCACAACATCAGGCCAGCGAAGAGGGCGCAGATGAGCGGGATGGAAATGGCGGTGGAGTCATGGCGGATGCGGCTCCTGAAGATCAGGACCGGCCGCTGGAATCCCTGGATCTGACCTGGAAAGGCGAAGTCGATATCTTCGCCTGACGCCATTTCCTTTCTCCGGTCATTCTTCTTTTGCCCATCCTCCGCTGCAACGCTAAACTGCTGTTCTGATAAGGAGGGTGGGGCTACCTGGCCCGCCCTTTGCTTGATTGTTATATAACCTGTCCGGTTGACGGATTTCTGGCAGAAGCACGATATGGCTGAAGACAATGCGCCCACTGCGGCGCCGGCGAAGAAAGGCAAGCTCAAGCTGATTATACTGCTGGTTTTGGTGGTTGTTCTGGCCGTCGGACTCTCAGTGATTGGAACAATGTGGTTTCTGGGAGGGGGCTTTCCCGGTATCACCGGCGAAGGCGACGAAGAGACAGAAGAGCAGGCAGAGGTCTTCGTTCCAAGTACCTACACTGTACTGGACAAGGCGCTGGTCACAACGGTACAGGCGGAAGGGCGGCAGCGTTATGCGCAGGCGTATCTCGCCTTTGAAGCCAATAATCCAGAGGCGTTGGCCGCTGCGAACCGGCATATGCCGCTGTTGCGGAGCAGGTTGATCAGTGTACTCGGGAACAGGCAGTTTGATGAGTTGCAGACACCCGAAGGCCGGCAGGCGCTGGCCGCTGATATGCTGGAGGCCGTCAACAGTGCCCTTGAACAGGAGGGGGAGCCTCCCTTGCTGCGGGTACTGTTCAGGAACTTTGTCGTTCAATAGATAATGCAACAGGGCCCGGCCAGGGCAGATATCAGGGGCAGAGATACGTATGCAGGACTTACTGTCACAGGACGAAATTGATGCGCTTCTCCACGGTGTGGATGACGGCGACATCGATACCTACGAGGAAGCTGACGAGACCGGCATCAAGTCCTACGATCTTGCCAGCCAGGACCGCATCGTTCGCGGTCGCATGCCTACGCTTGAAATGATCAACGAGCGTTTTGCCCGTTATACCCGGATCAGCCTTTTCAACCTGCTACGCCGCAATGCCGATGTGTCCACTGGTGGCGTTCAGATCATGAAGTTCGGGGAATATATCCATACCCTGTATGTACCCACCAGTCTGAACCTTTGTAAGGTTCGTCCGCTGCGCGGTACATCCCTGTTCGTTCTGGATGCCAAGCTGGTGTTCAAACTGGTGGACAACTTCTTTGGCGGCGAGGGCCGCCATGCCAAGATTGAGGGTCGCGAATTCACACCCACGGAAACCCGCATCGTGCAGATGGTGCTGGACCAGGTTTTTCACGACATGCGGGAAGCTTGGCATGCGGTACTGAAGGTGGACTTCGAGTATCTCAGCTCAGAAGTGAACCCGGCCATGGCCAACATTGTCAGCCCCAGCGAGGTGGTAGTGGTCAGCACCTTCCACATCGAACTGGATGGTGGCGGTGGAGAGCTGCACATGGCGCTGCCGTATTCAATGATCGAACCCATCCGGGACGTGCTGGATGCGGGTGTCCAGAGTGATATTGACGATGTGGACGAACGCTGGGTCAGCGCCCTCCAGGAAGACATCAAGGAAGTCAACGTTCCCATCAATACCACGGTGTGCCGGCGTCGCATTTCCCTTCGCGAAATTGCCAAGTTGAAGGAGGGCGATATCATTCCGGTGGAAATCCCCGAATTACTGACCCTGACCGCCAATGGGATCCCTATCTACAAAGCCACGATGGGCACTCGCGACGGAAAACTGGCACTGAGAATTCATGAGCGGGCAACTGTGCCCAAGGTGAAGAAGCAACTGAAGGTGGGACGCAACAATGGCTGATGACGACAAGAAAGATGAGCAGGAGCTCAGCGAAGACGAAAAGCTCGCTGCCGAGTGGGAATCCGCCATGGAAGAGTCTGGCGATGCCGACGAAGACAGCCGTGAGGATGAGTGGGCCGCCGCCATGGCGGAATCGGGTGAAACCGGCGACGATGATGGTACCGGGGAAGATTCCGGGGCCAGTCGGGACAACGTACGGGCAGCTCCGATGGAGGAGTTTCCGGAGGGAACAAACTTCAGTCAGGGCAGCGGGCCGGCACCGGATCTGGACGTTATTCTCGATATTCCTGTCACCATCTCCATGGAGGTGGGTAACACCCAGATTCCGATTCGGAACCTGCTGCAGCTGAACCAGGGCTCGGTGATTGAACTGGACCGTCTGGCGGGCGAGCCGCTGGATGTTCTGGTTAACGGCACCTTGATAGCCCATGGTGAGGTAGTGATGGTGAACGAGAAGTTCGGTATCCGCCTGACAGACGTGATCAGCCCCGGCGAACGTATCAAACGGTTGCAGAAGTAATATGGCCTTGCATTCTGGTCCCCTGGCTCGTAACGGGTTCACTGGCCTGTTCCTGGCGCTGGTGTTACCGGTCCTGGCGACGGCCCAGGAACAGGACACCCCTGCGCAGGAAGTGACATCAACTCCGGATACCCTGATTACCATGCTGACCCTCGGGGCCGGCTTGCTGGCCGTTCTTGCCCTTATTTTCGGTTGTGCCTGGATTGTACGGCGCATGGGCGGAATGAGTGGCGGCAATACCCGCGCCATCAAGGTGGTGTCGGTCATGCCCATGGGCACGCGGGAAAGGGTGGCGCTGATCGAAGTGGGTGGCAAGCAGATTCTGGTGGGCGTTACTCCCTCCACGATCCGCACACTGCATGTGTTCGACGAACCGGTCGTCAGTTCCGGTGAGCCGGCATCCGGTGATTTTGCCCGCAAGCTCCAGGGTATGATTGGCAAGTCCTGGGGTTCGGGCTCTTCATCCAGGGAAGGTTCCTGACATGTTGGCGCAGGCTTCCGGCCGCATCCTGGCGTTATTGGCTCTTGTGTTGCTTACCACCTGGGCGCCCGCAGCTCTGGCAGATATACCGGGCATTCCTGCCTTTACGGTAACGCCCGGCGAAGAAGAGGGCGTGCAGGAGTACTCGGTGTCACTGCAGATCCTGGCGCTGATGACGGCGCTTACTTTCCTGCCCGCCATGTTGATGATGATGACGTCGTTTACCCGCATCATCGTCGTGTTCGCCATACTCCGGCAGGCCCTGGGCCTGCAGTCCACTCCGTCCAATCAGATTCTCCTCGGTCTGACCCTGTTTCTCACCATCTTCATCATGAAACCGGTTCTGGAAGAGGTGAACGAAGTTGCGTTACAGCCCTATATGCAGGAAGAGCTGAGCTCGCTGGAGGCCGTGGAACAGGCCAGCCAGCCGTTCCGTAAATTCATGCTGGCGCAGACCCGGGAGAGCGACCTGGGTCTGTTCATGCGCATTGCTGACGAGCAGTACGCCACCCCCCAGGACGTTTCCTTCTGGGTACTGTTGCCGGCCTTTGTGACCAGCGAGCTGAAAACCGCCTTCCAGATCGGGTTCATACTGTTCATTCCGTTTCTGATTATCGACATGGTGGTCGCCAGCGTGCTGATGGCCATGGGCATGATGATGCTGTCACCGATCATCATCTCGCTGCCGTTCAAGATCATGCTGTTTGTGCTGGTGGATGGCTGGGCCCTGATCATGGGCACACTGGCCGCCAGTTACGGGATATAGGGGAGCGCACTCATGACACCCGAAACCGTTATCGACATTCTCCGGGAAGCGCTGTGGATGATTGTGCTGCTGGCAAGCCTCATCATCGGCCCGGGACTGGTCATCGGTCTGGTGGTCAGTACCTTCCAGGCCGCCACCCAGATCAACGAACAGACCCTGAGCTTCCTGCCCCGCCTTCTGGTCACCCTGATCACCATCATCGTGGCCGGCCCCTGGATGCTTACCCAGCTTCTTGATCACGCGGAACGGCTGATAACCAGCATTCCCTACCTGATCGGTTGACCGGGCATGCCCACGGAAATATCAGCCGACCTGATAAACCAGTGGATTGGGCAACACCTGTGGCCGCTGTTCCGGCTGGCCAGCTTCATGATGGTTATCCCGTTCATCGGCACCCAACTGGTGCCCGCCAGGATCCGATTGGGGCTGGCACTGCTGATCACTATCCTGGTGGTGCCGATGATCCCACCGGTCCCCCAGGTTGATCCCTTCAGCGCCGACGCCGTCGTGATCACTCTGCAGCAGATCCTGATCGGCGTCGGTATGGGGTTTGCCCTTACCGCACTGTTTCAGCTATTCGTGGTGGCCGGGCAGATGATCGCCATGCAGATGGGCCTCGGCTTCGCCTCCATGGTCGACCCGGCCAATGGCATCAACGTACCCGTACTGGCGCAGATCTACTCCATCACCATTACATTGCTGTATCTGGCCATGAACGGGCACCTGGTAGCCTTCGAAGTCTTCATTGAAAGCTTCCGCACCCTCCCCATCGGCCTCGAAGGCCTGGGACAGCAGGGCGTCTGGGAACTGGCCCACCGCATCAGCTGGATGTTCGTGTCGGCCCTGCTACTGGCGTTGCCGGCCGTCACCGCCGTATTCATCGTCAATATCTCCTTCGGCGTCATGACCCGCGCCGCCCCCCAGATGAATATTTTCGCCCTTGGCTTCCCGATTGGCCTGATTTTTGGATTATTTGCCATATGGGTGCTGCACGCCAATTTTCTGCCGCACTTCGAGCAGTACACCAGGGAAACATTCGAGTTCATGCGAAACCTGCAGGGTCAGCCGTAGATCTGACACTGGGGTTCGCAGAGGTCGGTGGGGATAGCCATCCCCACCGACCGACACACCAGAGCTAAGACAGAAAACCATGGCCGAAGAAAACGACAACAGCCAGGAAAAAACCGAAGAGGCCACCCCCCGAAGGCTTGAAAAAGCCAAGGAGGATGGCCAGACCGCGCGTTCCAAAGAACTGGCAACCATGGCTGTGCTGATCGCCGGCGCCGGCGGCCTGCTGATGTTTGGAGCCTCCATGGGGGCGTCCATGGAAAGCATCATGCGCGACAGCTTTGTGATAGAACGCTCCGCCATTTTTGACACCCGGCACATGAGCGTCCAGCTGATTGCGTCAACCAAAGAAGCGGCCCTGTCACTGGCACCCATACTGATTCTGCTATTGGTTGCCGCCATCGCCGGCTCCATCGGCATCGGTGGACTGCTCGTCAGCGGCAAGGCCATTGCCCCGAAGCTCAACCGCATGGACCCGCTGAAGGGCCTCAAGCGCATGTTCTCGGCGCGCTCGCTGATCGAACTGGTCAAGGCCATCCTGAAAGTGGGTCTTGTTCTGGCGGTGGCCATCCTGATCCTCAACCTGCGAACGGAAGACCTGCTCAGCATTTCCGAGGAGGCCGCCAGACCGGCCATGGAGCACGTGCTGTGGACCCTGGGCTGGAGCTTCTTCATCCTCGCCTGCGCCACCATTGTAATTGCTGCGATTGATGTGCCGTTCCAGATCTACGACCACCAGAAAAAACTGCGCATGACCAAGCAGGAAGTGAAGGACGAGTACAAGGACACCGAGGGTAAGCCGGAAGTGAAGGGCAAGATACGTCAGTTGCAGCGTGAAATGGCGCAGCGCCGGATGATGCAGGACGTGCCCAGCGCGGATGTGGTGATTACCAACCCGACCCATTATGCGGTGGCGTTGAAGTACGACCAGAAGAAGATGGCCGCGCCGATAGTGGTGGCGAAGGGCTCTGACGAAACCGCTTTCAAGATTATGGAGATTGCCCGGGAGAACAAGGTGGATATCCTCCGTACGCCGCCTCTGACCCGGGCGGTTTACCACAATACCGAGGTGGGCGGCGAAATCCCGGATGGCCTGTACATGGCTATTGCACAGGTTCTCGCCTACGTATTCCAGCTTCGCCAGTTCCGCAAGGGACGCGGCCAGAAGCCCCATGTTCCGGACTTTCCGATTCCTTCGGATTTGCGGCGGGATGTTTGAGTCTGACGTTGTAGCCTGCCCGCAGAGCCAATTCTGGCCTCTCAGATAACTCCAAAACACCACAACGTAGGTCGGATTAGCGAAGCGTAATCCGACAAATGTCATCGATATACGCTCACGATGTCGGATTACGCTTCGCTAATCCGACCTACGGATGCAAATTATCTTGCCTGCGATATTACCGTTGCTCGAGCGGGTGTGGGGAAGGGCCTCCCAAAAACGTGGAGCGCCAGGGATGGCGCGACCGAGCCCTACAGGGACGTATTCACGGGCGTTTTTTGGGAGGCCCTTCCCCACACCCGCTGCCACCGAATTATCAGTCAAAAAAGTCAGGACCATGCCTCAACAACCCGAACCATGGGATCATTCCGGCTCTCGGGAATCGGAAGTCGGCCGTAAAAGTCCGCAGGGTTGTAGACCGTTACAGAGGGAAAGCCGCAAGCCATAAAGTGCTCAGCGGCCTGCTGGTCATCCAGGAAATGAAAGCTGACATCACTCCGGGTAACAGATCCCAGCAAGCCACCGAGGGCCTTCAGACTGCCCCGCAACAGCGGTTGTTTTGGCATCAGGTAGCTTTCGGACAGATACACCGAGCCCGGGCGCCTGTCCATCAACCGGGCCAGGCGTTTCCAGAATTCTGAAATGACCGGCAGGGAGAAGTAACTGGTCAGGCCCTCGGTGACCACGACCATGGGTTCGTTGTTGTCGAAAGCTCTTTCCACCACTGCTTCCAGTGATTGCTCGCCATCTTCCGCCAGAATGTCGACGGGCATTACCTGGTGGTTATCACCCAGGCGGCCGGCAACCAGCAATCTTGCGGCCTTTCTGGTGGCCATGTCGGGGAGGTCGGCTTCCACCATGTGGAGTCGGGGGTGCCTGTCCCGCAGGCGGATACCCCGGGGGGACATGCCGCAGGCGATTTCCAGTACCTGGGTAACGCCACGCTCCAGGGCCTGCTCGATCAGATGATCGATGATCAGGTGGCGCTGCAGCAGGAAGGTGCGGAGGTTGCCGCCGATCAGCGCCTTGCTCCCGGCTTCGAAGGGGGTCATCAGGTGGTAGAACCACCGGCCCTGACCGGTGGCGAGCACGTCATCCGAGAGCCCGTGCCGGTGCCAGACGGCACCGGTGTAGAGGGCGGTAAAGCTGATGCCTGTGCTGTCTTTAGAGCGTGTCGTGCTCATGAATCTTGCTACCCCATGCCTCACCGCTACCGGGCAGGATCAGGTTCAGGGCAATGGCCACTACAGCACTCAGGGCAATGCCTTCCAGATTACCAATCGCCATACCGCCGATACCGAAGACCAGTGTGATGGCTACGATGACCAGGTTGCGGGCTTTTGACAGGTCCACCTGGTGGCGGATCAGGGTGTTCAGGCCCACGACCGCGATGGAACCGAACAGCAGGCACAGGATGCCGCCCATCACCGGCGCGGGAATGGTCTGCAGGGCAGCGCCGAACTTGCCCACGAAGGCCAGAACAATGGCGATACAGGCAGCCCAGATCATCACCTTCGGGTTGAAGTTTCTGGTCAGCACCACCGCGCCGGTGACTTCGGAGTAGGTGGTGTTGGGTGGGCCGCCAAGGGCCGAAGCGGCACTGGTAGCCAGGCCGTCGCCAAGCAGGGTACGGTGCAGGCCCGGTTTTTCCAGGTAATTCTTGCGGGTAACGGTGCCGATGGCCAGGATGTCGCCGATGTGTTCAATGGCCGGTGCAATGGCCACAGGAATCATGAACAGGATGGCTGCCCAGCTGAATTCCGGCGTCACGAAGTTGGGGATAGCGAACCAGGGTGCGTCGCTGATGGGAGACAGGTCTACGATGCCGGCAATAGCCGAGAGGATGTAGCCCACGATAATCCCGAACATGATCGGAATGAGCCGGAAAATCCCGCTGGCCCAGACGGCCATGATAACGGTTACAGCCAGTGAGATCATTGCGATCCATACCGCAGTGTCGTAGGGCACCAGTTGCTCAGCGCCGTCACCGGTGCGGCCGGAGGCCATATGAACGGCTACCGGGGCAAGGCCGAGGCCGATCACCATAATGACCGGGCCGATGACCACCGGCGGTAGCAGGCGGGTGATGAAACCCGTGCCCCGCAGGCGGATGGCGCCACTCAGAATAATGTAGAGGATACCCGCAGCCATCAATCCCCCCAGGGTTTCCTCAAGGCCGAAGCGTCCCTTGGCGGCAATGATAGGGGCGATAAAGGCAAAGGAAGACGCCAGGAATATGGGAATCTGGCCGCCGGTGACGATGTGGAAAATCAGGGTGCCAATACCGGCGGTGAACAGGGCGACGTTAGGATCGAGGCCGGTGATCAGTGGCATCAGTACCAGTGCGCCAAAGGCCACCAGCAACATCTGTGAGCCGGCAATGGCCTGCTTCCAGACCGGGTCGTTCAGGTGATCCTGCATAATCAGACGTCCTTCTGCTTGGTGCCGAAAATCTTGTCGCCGGCGTCACCAAGGCCGGGCAGGATATAGCCTTTCTCGTTCAGCCGTTCGTCAATCGAGGCGGTGTAGATGGACACATCCGGATGCTTCTCCAGCACTTTTTCGATGCCTTCCGGTGCTGCCACCAGAACCAGCGCCCGTATCTCGGTACTGCCCGCTTTCTTCAGCAGGTCGATGGTGGAAATCATTGAGCCGCCGGTAGCAAGCATGGGATCCACGATCATCGCCATACGCTGGTCCAGTTCCCCCACCAGTTTCTCAAGGTAGGTGCTGGCTTCCAGGGTTTCTTCATTTCGTACCTGGCCGACAACACTCACGCGGGCGCCAGGAATCAGGGTCAGGACGCCGTCCAGCATACCCATGCCGGCGCGTAAAATCGGAACGACGGTGATCTTCTTGCCCTGGATCTGTTCGATTTCCACCGGGCCGGCCCAGCCTTCAATGGTTTTCTTCTGCAGGGAGAAATCCTTGGTGGCCTCGTAGGTCAGCAGGGCGCCCACTTCCTGGGCCAGTTCACGGAAATTCTTGGTGCTGATGTCAGCGCGTCGCATGAGGCCAAGTTTGTGGCGGATCAGCGGGTGTTTTACCTCGTGGATTGGCATGGGTTCACCTTTGGGATTCCGGTCTGTGTCTGGTTGCCTGCGCGGCGCAAGTGCCGGCAAATGGCGCAAGGATACCGTATATCGTCATGCCCGTCAGGCATGGTGAACAGAAAATCCGTAAGGGCTGGTACGGATCTTGCCCATATCCTTCCAATTGATGCCTCAGCGTCAAAAAAACCACTCGCGGATCACCGCGGTTAACCGGCTATCGGAGAAAGTTCCGGCATGGATCGAGCGTTAGTCCTCAATAATGTCAAATCCCTGACGCGGGGCAATCTGGGTGTACCCATCATGTTGATGGGACTTCTGGGTATGATGATTCTGCCCATGCCTGCGTTCATGCTGGACGTTTTCTTTACCTTCAATATCACGCTCTCCATCGTGATTCTTCTGGTGTGTGTATACGCCCTGCGCCCCATGGAGTTTGCATCCTTTCCCACGGTGCTGCTGGTGGCCACCTTGCTGAGGCTGGCACTCAACGTGGCTTCCACGCGGATCGTGCTACTCAACGGCCATGAAGGCGGGGATGCCGCCGGTAAGGTCATCGAATCCTTCGGTGCGGTGCTGATTGGTGGTAACTATGCCGTTGGTCTGGTGGTGTTCGCCATTCTGATGATTATCAACTTCCTGGTGGTGACCAAGGGCGCCGGCCGGGTGTCCGAGGTCAGCGCGCGTTTTACCCTGGATGCCATGCCGGGCAAACAGATGGCGATTGATGCGGACCTCAACGCCGGCCTGATTAACCAGGACGAAGCCAAGCACCGCCGCTCCGAAATTGCCCAGGAGGCGGATTTCTATGGTTCCATGGATGGCGCCAGCAAGTTCGTCAAGGGCGATGCAGTCGCCGGCCTGTTGATCCTGGCGATCAACCTCATTGGTGGCATCGCCATTGGCATGGTGCAGCACGGGCTGGATTTTGGCACCGCTACCCAGAACTACGCACTACTGACCATCGGTGACGGCCTTGTGGCCCAGATTCCGTCACTGCTGTTGTCTACATCCGCAGCGATCATGGTGACACGGGTGACCTCCAGCCAGGACATGGGCGGGCAGATCCTTCAGCAGATGTTCAATGCGCCCAAGGCGCTGGGCATTGCTGCGGTGATTCTGGTTATTCTCGGTCTGATTCCGGGTATGCCCCATGTCGCCTTCCTTGGCCTTGGCGCCATTGCCGGTGGTATTGCGTGGTATATCTGGCAGCAGGAGCGTCAGACCGTCGAGGAAGAGGGGGCTTTCCCGGTCAGGGGCGGCGGAGCAAGGCCTGCAGGCCGCGATATTACCTCGGGTGGTGATGGTGGTGACCAGGGAGCCCAGCTTCCTCCTCCGGGCGAGACCCGTGAGCTGGGTTGGGATGATGTGGCCACGGTGGATATTGTGGGTCTGGAAGTGGGTTACCGGCTGATCCCCCTGGTAGACAAGTCCCAAGGCGGGCAGCTGCTGAGCCGCATTAAGGGGGTGCGCAAGAAGCTTTCGCAGGATCTCGGATTTCTGATGCCCTCGGTCCACATACGCGACAATCTTGATCTGATGCCCAACGTGTACCGCATCACCCTCATGGGCGTCACCATTGCCGAGGCCGAAATCCATCCGGACCGGGAACTGGCCATCGATCCCGGGCAGGTGTTTGGCAAGATCGAGGGCATTGAGGGCAAGGACCCTGCCTTTGGCCTGGATGCCAGTTGGATCGAGCCAGACAAGAAAGACCAGGCGCAGACTCTCGGTTACACGGTGGTGGATGCCAGCACCGTGGTGGCAACACACCTTAATCAGATCCTTCAGAAGCATGCCCATGAGTTGCTGGGCCATGAGGAGGTCCAGAAGTGGCTTGACCAGCTGGAGAAAGTATCTCCGAAGCTGGCGGAAGAGCTGGTGCCCACCACCATTTCCATCAGTCTGTTGCTGAAGGTGCTTCAGAATCTGCTGAAGGAAGAAGTGCCGATCCGCGATATGCGCTCCATTGCCGAAGCCATTGTGAATGTGCATCCGAAAAGCCAGGATCCGAAATTGCTGACGACGGTTGCCCGCCAGTCACTGCGCCGGATGATCGTTCAGAGTATTTGTGGCAATGACTCCGAAATCCCTGTTATTACACTTGATCCTGACCTGGAACAGTTATTGCTTAAGTCTATGCAGCAGAGTCAACAATCCGGCGGTCAGGAAGACATCGGGCTGGTACTGGAGCCGAATATGGTCGAGAAGCTCCAACGCTCTCTCCAGGACAGCGTTCAGCGCCAGGAGATGATGGGCAAGCCGGCGATTCTGCTGGTGTCCGGGCCACTGCGACCGGTGTTGGCGAAATTTGCAAGTTTCGGGGTAGAGCGGTTGCACGTGTTGTCCTACCAGGAGATTCCGGATAACAAACAGATCACCATTGTGGCATCCGTAGGCCAGTAAAGGTCGCGGCTGGCAAGGCGGAAGGCGCCGGAAAGCGCTGACCGGGGAGGAAGAGTCATCATGAAAGTAAAACGGTTTTTTGCCCAGAGTATGGCAGAGGCGCTGCGCCAGGTGCGCGAGCAGATGGGCCCTGAGGCGGTGATTCTGTCCAACCGCCGCGTGGATGGTGGCGTCGAAATTGTGACTGCACTGGATTATGACGAAAATATGGCGCGTCAGCGCCTGGGAAGTTCGGTGGGAGAGTCGACCAACGGCTCCCGGCTGGCGGAGCTGCAGGCGGAACAACATCGCCGCCTGGAGGATGAGCTTGGCCGTTCCCGTGAGCGCATCCGCGAAGTACGGGAAAAGCGCTCGGTGTCGGGTAGTCGGAATAATGGTGCAAATCCGATCGATGCTGGCCCCAGTCTGGCCGACAAAGTTTTTGGCGGCAGTGAAATGGCGCTGGAAGACCCTGTCAGCTCGGGGTCTGACTATTCCGGCGAACTGGCACAGATGCGTGCGGAAATCAGTTCTCTGAGGGACCTGGTCAGCGCCAATCGTGGCTCCCAGCCCGAAAAAACGGCCGTGAATGCGGTTCAGCAACGTTTGGCAGAACGGTTACAGGAGTTTGGTCTGGGCCATGAGCTCGCGGGCTCCCTGTCCCGTCGTCACCGTGCCGGACGTCTTGAGGATGGCTGGAAGCAATCCTTGAAAATGCTGGCTGCCGGCGTAAAAACCGCCCGCGCCGAATGGGCGGAAGAGGGCGGTGTTTATGCCTTGGTGGGGCCTACCGGCTCTGGAAAAACCACCACCATAGGCAAGCTTGCCGCCCATTATGTGTTGCGTCACGGTGCCGATTCCCTGGCGCTGGTCACTACCGACCGTTACCGGGTGGCAGCCCATGAGCAGTTGTTCGTATTCGGACGTATCCTGAATGTGCCGGTAAGGGTGGTCGACGAGACTCATTCTCTGGATGATATACTGGACGAGTTATCAGACCGTCACCTTGTGCTGATTGACACTGCTGGCCTTACCAGTACCGACAAGGGGTATGAGGAGCAACTGACGGAACTGGCTCGCAGCCATCACCGGATTCGCACCCACCTTGTGGTTTCCGCAACCAGTCAGCCGCGCATCATGAAATCCGTCTGGCATTGCTATAAGATGGCAAATCTCACGGGCTGTGTGATGACCAAAATCGACGAAGCGCTGACCCTGGGAGAATCGCTGGGATTTGTCATGGAAACGGGATTGCCGGTGGCCTACTACACTGACGGACAGAAAATCCCCGAAGACCTGCACCACGCCGAATCCATTCCGCTGGTGCGGCTGGCCGTGGAAAGGCTTAAAAAACTCCAGCAGCAAGAGGCAGTCGCTGTTTCATAACAACAGAGCCTGCGGTTAAACGTGGCAAGAGATCAGAGTCAGTATGAGCAAACCACATCCGGTACAGGTGATTGCGGTTTCCGGCGGGAAAGGTGGCGTTGGCAAAAGTAACGTTGCGGTGAACCTGGGTATTGCCCTTTCGCAGAAGGGACGGCGCGTCGTTCTGCTTGATGCCGATCTCGGCCTCGGCAATATCGACGTATTGCTGGGGATTACCGCCAACCGTAACATTCAGGATGTTATTTCGGGCGAATGCGATCTGCGCGATGTGCTGGTCAATGGTCCGGGCGGAATCAAGATTGTGCCGGCCTCCTCCGGTACCCAGCGCATGACCCAGCTATCGTCTCTCGAGCACGCCGGCCTGATCAATGCCTTCAGTGAACTGGGCGACCAGATCGATGTCCTGATTGTGGATACGGCAGCTGGTATCTCCGAGTCTGTGGTCAGCTTCCTCCGTGCCTCACAGGAAATTTTGCTGGTCGTGTGCGATGAGCCTACCTCTATCACAGACGCTTACGCACTGATCAAGTTGATGAATCGTGATTATGGCACCAACCGCTTCCGTATTCTGGCGAACCAGGTGCGTAATGAGCAGGAAGGCCGCCACCTTTTCGAAAAACTGACCAGAGTCACCGAGCGGTTTCTGGATGTAGCACTACAATATGTGGGTATAGTGCCTTACGACGAGGCCGTGAAAAAGGCGGTCCAGCGCCAGCGCGCCGTGCTGGATGCCTATCCCCGTGCCAAGGCATCACTTGCCATCAAGAGCCTGGCGGAAAAAGTTGACAGCTGGCCACTGCCACAGTCTCCGCGGGGGCACCTGGAATTTTTTGTGGAGCGGCTCGTCGAAGTCTGATTTTGATCCTGTCACTGAAAAGCCGGATACATGACATTGGCGAAAGAACTTGGAATCTACCATCGAACCGGCACCCAGGGGCCCTCTCAACTTGTTGAGGAACAGGCTCCGCTGGTCAAGAAAATAGCGCTTCATCTTATGGCTCGTTTGCCAGCTTCGGTCCAGTTGGAGGATCTGATGCAGGCGGGCATGATCGGCCTTCTGGAAGCGGCCCAGCGCTACAGCTCCACGAAGGGGGCTACCTTTGAAACCTACGCCGGTATCCGGATCCGCGGAGCGATGGTGGATGAGATCCGCAAGGGTGACTGGGTTCCCCGCTCCGTTCATAGAAACTCCCGCCGAATTGCCAAGGCCATCAAGGCTGTTGAGGACCGTCTGGGTCGCGAAGCCCTGGACTGGGAAGTCGCCGAGGAGCTCGGCCTTGGCCTTGATGAATACCATTCCTCGCTGAGCGATGCCAATAGCGGCAGACTTTTTAGTCTCGATGAGCTCAATGAATCCGGAGAGCTGCCGATAGCAGAAGTAGAAACCAGCGATAATCCACTGGAGGGGCTCTCATCCGACAACTTCCGGAAGAGTCTGGCCCAGGCCATTGGTGATCTGCCGGAACGGGAAAAACTGGTGTTGAGCCTGTACTACCAGGAAGAGTTGAATCTGAAGGAGATCGGCGCTGTTCTGGGCGTCAGTGAAAGCCGCGTCAGCCAGATTCACAGCCAGGCAGCGCTCCGCCTGCGGGGGCGGCTTTCCGACTGGAAGCAGTGAGCGCCGTTGCCCAGTGACCGGGCGTAGCGTTGCAAAGCATTCTTTACTGTAGCCTTTTGGTAACCGGCGCTTTACAACTGGGCGAAAGGCAACACAATAAGCGGTTATTCTGCCGGCTTGCTAGACTGGAAGCCGGAAGCCTAAAACGAATTCCGGGCGTTTTAAACTGGAGGTCCCATTGGACAAGAATATGAAAATCCTGATCGTGGATGACTTCTCCACCATGCGACGGATCATCAAGAACCTGCTTCGTGATCTCGGCTTTACCAATACCGACGAAGCGGACGACGGCAATACCGCACTGCCAATGCTCCGAAGCGGTAAATACGATTTTCTGGTGACAGACTGGAACATGCCCGGCATGTCAGGGCTGGACCTGCTCAAGGAGGTCAGGGCGGATGAGAACCTCAAGACCCTGCCGGTGTTGATGGTGACTGCCGAGGCAAAGCGCGACCAGATTGTCGCTGCTGCCCAGGCAGGCGTGAACGGTTATGTGGTCAAGCCGTTCACTGCCGCAGTACTCAAGGAGAAGATTGAGAAGATCTTCGAGCGAATCCAGTAACCAGAGGTCGGACGGGCTCCCATGAGCAAAAGTAACAGGAACGAACAGGGTCTCGACCCCGAGGTTACGGAAAAACTCCGCACTCAGGCTGCCGAGCTCGTTGAGCAGGTTAATGCCGGGGAATATGCCCGGGCCATGACCCTGATCAATGAACTGAGCGAGGTAAGGGATCAGAGTCTGTACCGGGAAGTAGGTCGGCTGACCCGCAGCCTCCACGAGGCCATCCGCAACTTCCAGATTGATCCGCGTAATGCCGAACAGTCCGAGGCGCTGTCAAAGATGACCGACGCATCGGACCGTCTGGAATACGTTGTCCAGATGACCGGAAAGGCCGCAAACCGGACCATGGACCTGGTGGAAGAAGCAATGCCCAGGGCCAGCGCCATTCGTGATGAGGCGGCAGAGCTCCGGGATGAGTGGCAAAGACTTCGCCGCCGCGAGATGGCTCCCGCAGAGTTCCGTGAACTTTATGCCCGTATAGATACTTTTTTTGTCAGCCTGAATACAGACGCTGGCGCCATGTACGACAACCTGTCGGAAATACTGCTGGCTCAGGATTTTCAGGACCTCACCGGTCAGGTTATCCAGAAGGTCACCACGCTGGTCAAGGAGGTGGAGGAGCACCTGTTGAATCTGGTGGTGATGGCCAGCCACGTTGACCAGATGACAGGTACCGTGCACGAGCTTGAAGAAAAGGAAAAAGAATCCGCGGAGCAGGGTGTCGGGCCACAAATCAAGGCCGAAGAACGTGCAGATGTTGTATCGGGCCAGGACGATGTTGATGATCTTCTGTCCAGTCTCGGTTTCTGAGCAAAAGAGGGTAACCCATGGCGTTTGATGCCGATGAAGAGATCCTGCAGGACTTCCTTGTTGAAGCAGGCGAGATACTCGAAAAGCTGTCCGAGCAACTGGTCGATCTTGAGCAACATCCGGATGACAGTGATCTGCTCAACGCCATTTTCCGTGGCTTCCACACCGTAAAAGGTGGTGCCGGGTTCCTTCAGCTGGATGCCCTGGTCAACTGCTGTCATTCCGCCGAGAACGTGTTCGACATCCTGCGCAATCACAAGCGCAAGGTGGACTCTGAGCTGATGGACGTGGTGCTGGAAGCTCTGGACCATGTCAATGCCATGTTTGAACAGGTTCGTCACCACGAGGAACCCACTCCTGCACCGGACGAACTGATTGCCGCACTGGACGCGCTGGCCAAGCCTGCCGGGCAAGCCCCGGAGACGAGCGCCGCCGTGGGTCAGCGGGAGGAAAGAACCGCCGACGAGGGAAGCCCGGACGAGGATGGCGGTGATATCACTGATGACGAGTTCGAACAGCTTCTGGATGCCCTGCAAGACGAGAAAAAGAGTGCGCCGGCGCCGAACGCCGGCAACAAACCGGCCTCTGACGAAAGCAACGGCGCCGGCGACGACGAAATCTCCGATGATGAATTTGAGGCTCTGCTGGATCAGTTGCACGGTAAGGGCCAGTTTTCGGGCCCGCCTGAAACTGATAAGGCAGGTAACGACAAGCAGGGTGCTGCCGTGGGCGGCGGAGACAGCAACAGGGCCGATGACCAGAAGACTGGTGATGACCTGATTTCGGATGACGAGTTCGAAAAGCTGCTGGACGATCTGCATGGCAAGGGTGGCAGCCCCACGGCGGATTCCGCCAGGGAGTCGTCAGCGTCTGCCGCAGGGCAACCGGAGCCGGAACCTTCCGGCACCAAAGCCGACAAGCCGGTTGAGCCGGCGGGCAAAACAGAAAAAAGGGCGCCTGAAGGCAAGGGCGGCGCAACGTCCACCGCGCCTGCAATGCCCGCTCGTGACGCTAATGCGCCGGTGGCCGAGACCTCGGTACGGGTGGACACCAAGCGCCTTGATGACATCATGAACATGGTGGGTGAGCTGGTACTGGTGCGTAACCGCCTGCAACGCCTGGGTGCGCAGAGCGAAGACGAGCACATGCACAAGGCCGTTTCCAATCTTGATGTCGTCACCACTGACCTCCAGTCTGCGGTAATGGCAACCCGGATGCAGCCAATCAAGAAAGTATTTGGCCGCTTTCCTCGGGTCGTTCGTGACCTGGCTCGGAGTCTCAAGAAAGAAATCAGTCTCGAGATGCACGGCGAAGATACCGACCTCGACAAGAACCTGGTGGAAGCACTGTCGGACCCGCTCGTTCACCTGGTCCGCAACTCGGTTGATCACGGTATAGAGGCGCCGGAGGTCCGCGAGAAAGCAGGCAAGCCCCGCCAGGGCACGGTGACCCTTTCCGCGGAGCAGGAAGGTGACCATATCCTGTTGTCCATCGAGGACGATGGTGCCGGTATGGACCCGGATGTGCTTCGCCGAAAGGCGGTGGAAAAGGGCATTTACGACCAGGATGCTGCCGACCGTCTGACCAATTCGGAATGCTACAACCTGATCTTCGCTGCCGGGTTTTCCACCAAGGACCAGATTTCCGATGTCTCCGGTCGTGGCGTGGGAATGGATGTGGTCAAGACCAAGATTGGCCAGCTCAACGGTCAATTGAACGTTGAGTCCGAACTGGGCAAAGGCTCGCGCATTGTCATCAAGGTGCCGCTGACGCTGGCCATCATGCCCACTCTGATGATCATGCTCGGGGATCAGTCCTTCGCCTTGCCGCTGGTGAATGTGGTGGAGATTTTCCATCTCGACTTGAGCAAAAAGAATATTGTGGACGGTCGTGAATGCATCGTTGTTCGTGACAAGGTTTTTCCGCTGTTCCATATCAAGCGTTGGCTGGTCAAGGGAGCGGCGGGAGAGCCGGAACCCGAGAATGCCCACGTAGTGATTGTTGCCATGGGCACCCGTCGTGTCGGCTTCGTGGTCGACCAGCTGGTCGGCCAGGAGGAGGTGGTGATCAAGCCGCTCGGCCGCGCCCTGCAGGGAACTCCGGGCATGGCGGGGGCAACCATCACGGGTGATGGCCGCATTGCACTCATAATTGACGTTCCAAGCCTGCTGCAGAATTACGGCTGACACTTTTTGGCAGGGCCCGGGGTTTAGGAGAAATGGATGACGGTTTCTGTCCTGGTCGTTGATGATTCAGGTTTCTTCCGCAAGCGACTGACGGAAATTCTGACCGCGTCCGGCCAGATCAAGGTTGTGGGCGTTGCCACAAACGGTCGCGAGGGAGTGGAGCTCGCTGAAAGACTGCGGCCCGACGTCATCACCATGGACTACGAGATGCCCGTGATGGATGGCATCACTGCCGTCCGCGAGATCATGAAGCGGTCTCCCACTCCGGTACTGATGTTTTCATCCCTGACCTACGAAGGCGCACGGGTCACACTGGATGCCCTTGAGGCCGGTGCTGTTGATTTCCTGCCCAAGAATTTCGAGGAGATTGCCAGGGACTCCAGCCAACTCCAGAAGATTCTGATCGATCGTATACTGGATGTGGCGGGCAGCCGGCCCGGGGCAAAGCCCGCAGCTTCGACTGCGCCATCATCGGCACCGGCACCGTCTGCAGAAAAACGCACCACGCACGGCAGGCCGCAGCCAGAGCGTGCCCGGGATGTCCCGCGGCCGGCACCAGAGCCGCAAGCGCCGACCAGGCATACTTCCCGCCGCGTAACGGCAAAGCACTACAGTGTGGTTGCCATCGGAACATCCACCGGTGGACCGGTGGCGCTGCAACGGGTCTTGACGGCATTGCCGGCTGGTTTTCCCGCCCCGTTGGTCCTGGTTCAGCATATGCCCGCGAGTTTCACCCCGGCGTTCGCAGAAAGGTTGAACAAGCTCTGTCAGATCGAGGTTCGCCAGGCTGCCGATGGCGACATCCTGAAACCGGGTCTGGCACTGCTGGCGCCAGGCGGCAAGCAGATGATGATAGAGAACCGGGGCGGTCAGGGCAGGGTGCGTATTCTCCCCGGGGATGACCGCCTTAACTACAAGCCTTGTGTGGACGTCACCTTTGGCTCACTGGCGCGCAGTTTCCCGGGCAAGACCCTGGGCGTGATCCTCACCGGCATGGGAGCGGATGGCAAGGAGGGCTGCCGGCTCATGAAACAGAGTGGCTCTGATATCTGGTCACAGGATGAGAAAACATCGGTGATCTACGGTATGCCGATGGCTGTGGCCAAGGCCGGTCTGACGGATGAAGTGCTCGCGCTTGATGACATCGGCCCGCGTCTGGTTGATGGGGTGAGCTGATGGATATACTCAGCCTGCTTGGGGTAATCCTGGCATTTGTGGCCATCCTCGGCGGAAACCTGCTGGAAGGGGGAGCGGTCAGTTCACTGTTTAATGGGCCGGCAGCGCTGATTGTTATCGGCGGCACCCTGGCCGCGACTATCCTGCAGACCTCCTGGCCACTGCTGAAGCGCGCCTGTTCCCAGGCGCGCTGGGTATTTTTCCCCCCGTATATCAGCCTGGAAGACGGCATCGGTAAGGTGATTGACTGGAGCGTCAAAGCCCGCAAGCAGGGCTTGCTGGGGCTTGAAGGGCTGGCGGAAAAGGAATCGGAACGCTTCGCCCGCAAGGGGCTTCAGCTGCTGGTGGACGGTGCCGAGACTGAAACCATTCGCAGTATCATGGAGGTGGACCTGGAGTCCCGGGAACAGCGGGATCTGGAATCGGCCCGCGTTTTTGAGGCCATGGGTGGTTACTCGCCAACCATAGGCATCATTGGTGCTGTGATGGGGTTGATCCAGGTGATGACCAACCTTGAGGACCCTCAGTCACTTGGTAGCGGCATTGCAACCGCCTTTGTGGCCACCATCTACGGGGTGGCTCTGGCCAACCTGCTGTTCTTCCCGGTTGCCAACAAGTTGCGGGGTATCCTCAGGGAACGTACCCGTTATGAAGACATGATGATTGATGGCATTATCGCCATCGCTGACGGCGAGAACCCGAAATCCATCGAGATGCGCCTGCGGGGCTTCCTGTAGTGCCGTTATTGCGGAATGGGGCGGGATCATGAGACGGCGCAGGCGGCAGGATGATGACCTTCACAACAAGGAGCGCTGGCTGATTTCCTACGCCGACTTCATAACCCTGCTGTTTGCGTTCTTTGTGGTGATGTATTCCGTGTCTTCGGTAAACGAGGGCAAGTACAAGGTGCTGTCAGAGACATTGACCGGCGTCTTCAACGCGCCCCAGCGTTCTTTCCAGCCCATTGAGGTGGGTGACCGGCCCAGACTCTCTACACCCCAGGCTCCGGAGGACGTCATCTCGCCCCCGGTGACAGAGGCGCCACAGAATCCGGCGATGAATGAGCAGGGGCGCACCGAGGCGCTTCGCGCCATGGCGGACCAGCTAGCGCTGGAGTTTGATGAGCTGATCAACCAGGGGGTGATGACGCTGGAAACCAGTGACGAATGGCTGGAGCTCAGTCTGCGCAACAGTCTGCTGTTTGGCAGTGGCGATGCAGAACCCCACTACGATGCCTTTGAGGTGGTGGAGAAAATCGCCGGTGTGCTTCGTAACCGTGATAATGCGATCCGGGTGGAGGGCTTTACTGACAATCGTCCCATACGAACCGATGCCTTCCCCTCAAACTGGGAGCTCTCGGCAGCAAGGGCTGCAGCCATAGTGAGAATGCTGGCCATGGAAGGTGTTGAGGCGGAGCGCCTGGCAGCGGTGGGCTATGGTGAACATCAGCCGGTTGCCCGCAACGACACCGAAGAGGGACGCCGCCGCAACCGGCGCGTGGTTCTGCTGGTGTCCCGGGATGCCAGTATTCGCGGGGCCATGCGATAACCGCATTACACTCAGCCACTTGCGTGCAGATGACGGAAGGTCCCTATAGGCAAGTTGGCACAATATCTGTATTAACTCCTGTACATCTTTAATGCCGGCAATCCCTTGCCGATTGTTTTCAAGTTGGCCGGATGATGGCCGATAACTCCGTATGGTTTCCGGCATTTCCGGGACTGATATTTCTGGAGAATGCAGCGTGGAGAGTGCAGCGTGCGAATCTGGGCAGTAGCCAATCAAAAAGGCGGGGTGGGAAAGACCACGTCGGTTGTAGCGTTGGGTGGTCTGCTGGCTGAAAGCGGTAAACGCGTGCTGGTGGTCGATCTGGACCCCCATGGATCGCTGACCAGCTGGTTCGGATATGATCCGGACTCCATTGCCCATAGTGTGTTCGACCTGTTTCAGCACCAGGGCAAGGTGCCTGAGGGCTTGCCCGCGCAGCTGATTACTGAAACCAGTTGCCAGGGGCTTTCTCTGTTGCCGGCCAGTACCGCGCTGGCAACCCTTGAGCGTCGAATGGTGGGTGTCGAGGGAATGGGATTGATCATATCCCGGGCCCTGGCCCAGTTGTGGGACGATTTCGACTATGTTTTGCTGGACAACACGCCGTCGCTTGGGGTGCTGATGGTGAACGCCCTGGCAGCGGCACAACATCTGATTATCCCGGTTCAGACCGAGTTCCTGGCCATCAAGGGTCTCGACCGGATGTTGCATACGCTCGCCATGATCATGCGTTCCCAGAAGAACCAGCTTTCCTATACCATCGTGCCAACCCTGTTTGACAGGCGTACCCAGGCTTCAGTGAGAAGTCTCAATCAGTTGCGGAAAACCCATGCCGATTCACTCTGGCGATTTGCCATTCCGGTGGACACCAAGTTCCGTGATGCCAGCCAGGCAGGTGTGACCCCGTCCTCGCTGGAAGCAGATACCCATGGCGTAAGAGCCTATGCCCACCTGCTGAAGGACTTGCAGGAAATGACCGGCTCAGTGTCGGAGCGCCGGCATGCCTGACAAGAAATTGACGCAGGTAACCGATCCCACATCGGCCATCGCCAGTTATCTGGATGAGTTGCTGCACACAGCAACGGACACCGCCCGACAAGAAAAACCGGAGCCACCGGTACCGCAGGCCCGAAAGCGTGCCCGCGTGGCACCGCCGCCTGCGTCCGTTGCCGTGAGGCCAACGGCAGAACCGGATGTTGAAGCGCGGAAGCCGGTGACGCCGGTAGTGGAAAAGGCACCGGAGATTGAGCCTCCGCCGGTTGAGGAAAACAAGGCTGCCGATATTCCGTCGCCCCCCGAAGCGGAACCACCGGGCCGGCCTGAATGGTCAGACAAGCCCTTCGAGTGTCTTATTTTTACGGTGGCAGGACTGCAACTGGCGGTACCACTGATCCTGTTGGGAGCCATTCATCGTATTGAAGAGCCGGTAAAGCCGATTCCCGGCAGCCCCCGCTGGTATATGGGCATGCGACCGGACCGGGACCACAATCTCCGGGTAGTGGATACCGCAGAGTGGATCATGGCCGGCCGGGCGCCCGCTGATGCCAGGGAGAATTATCGCTTTGTGATCCGGCTGGACAGCAGCGAGTGGGGGCTGGCCTGCGATGACGTGGCCCAGTCTTTTACGCTGAAGCCGGATGAAGTGCGCTGGCGTACGGCCCGCAGCAAGCGGCCATGGCTGGCGGGAACGGTGGTTGACCACATGTGCGCATTGATCGACGTAAAAACCATGGCGGATCTGCTGGTCCGGGCCGAGCGTGAACAACACCTCGATCTCAGCTAGCAAACTCCGGTTACTGAATGAAACCGTGCTCTGCTGGCACGGTTTGTGCCCTGAACTATAGTATTGGGCACTGATGATGACTTTTTGACGATCAGGCTGCCCGCCGGGCAGCCGAACAGGAGACTTAAGGCTATGGCATCCCCGAGCGGACAGCAAAATCAGGCCCAGGATGATCAGGTACTGCAGTACGTAACCTTCAGGCTGGATGACGAAACCTATGGCATTGATGTCATGCAGATCCAGGAAGTGTTGCGGTACACCGAAATCGCGCCGGTTCCGGGTGCTCCGGACTATGTACTGGGCATCATTAACCTGCGGGGCAATGTGGTGACCGTTATCGATACCCGCCGTCGCTTTGGCCTGGCGGATGCGGAAATAACGGACGCAACACGCATTGTGGTGATGGAGTCGTCCAACCAGGTAATGGGTATTCTGGTGGATTCCGTTGCCGAGGTGGTGTACCTGAAAGCCAGTGAAATCGAGACCGCGCCCAACGTGGGGAACGAGGAAAGTGCCAAGTTCATCCAGGGCGTGTGTAACAAGAACGGCGAGCTGATCATACTGGTCGAGTTCGACAAGATGTTGACAGACCACGAGTGGGCTGAAATCTCCGCACTGTGATACCGGGTATCACCGGACAGCAGGCAGGATGGACGCCCCGTGGTTAAACTAACCGAGGACGTCCATCATGTTTGCAGAAATCTCTTCCCTGGCCCCGTGGCTACTGACCACCGTTGCCCTGGGTCTGCTGTTCGCTCAGGGCCTGTTGGCACGCCGGGAAAACCAGAAACTCCGTGAGCAATTGAAAGAGCGTTGCGAAATTCTGGGTCGGGAGCTTCATGCGACGGCCAGTGGCAGCATGGGGGTGGGGCAGCGGGTGGTTACCTGCGAGCGCCAGCTTCATGAATTGCGCGGGATGCTTGATGAAATGCGCCAGAATGACCCCCTGAGAATATCCTACGATGAAGCGTCAAGACTGGTTGATCTCGGGGCCGATATCGACGATCTTATGAATACCTGCGGAATTTCCCGTCCCGAGGCCGAGCTGGTGTCAGCACTCAGAAAACGTCAGGCGGCCTGATACTCTGCTGTTACGGACGCTGTTGCATGAAGAGAGTTTACGCGAGGGCCGCCGAGGCCCTCAGGTCTGTATCCCGTCATGATTTTGTCTCCAGTTCCGATCTGGTTCCTTCCATAACCGGCCACTCCATCCCCCGCGAAGAAACGGTCAGCCATATCCTGTCACTGATTCCGGAGGTGGAGCCGGATCAGGTTGTCATGCATGTCGGTGGCGGTTCCGGCTATCTGGCCGCCGTGCTCTCCGGGCTGGCGCACCGGGTAATCTATCTGGAAAAGAATCCGGTCGTTGCGGAAGCCGCCAGGGGCCGGTTTTCCCGTCTTGGCATGCACAATGTGGATGTGGTGATTGCCAGTGTGGATGACGCTCCCGAACCTGACCAGCTCTGCGATCTTGTTGTCTGTACAACCTTTGTCACGGAATGGAAAGGGATGTTCCGCTTTCTGCGGGAGGGAGGACAGTTGGCTTGCCTGGAGGGGCGTGCTGGTCCGGTGCCAAGCCTGGCCATGTTTATCAGAAGGGATTCCCGGCTGGAGCGGGTCCGTACCCTGGGCTGGGTAGACTTTAACCGCAATGCAGAACAGATCCTCATTGACCTGGGCGTTGTCGATGACAAGGTCCTTGGGGAAGCAAAAGCAGAGGCAGCGAAGCAGAACTGCCGTCTGCTTGACGTTCTCCGTCGCAAGCTGAACCTTGAGGAAATCGACCTCTACCGATCTCTTGCCCGACAGCGCGGCATGGTGTTCACCGATGCAGACGATGTCCTTCCCGACCTTCATCCGGCGCTGTTTCGTCGTTTCTCACGAACCTTTCTGGACCTGTCACGCCTGATTCCGATTGCCGAGGATGACGGCAAAATCACTGTGGTGACCGATGACCCGGATGCGCGCACGGATCAGTTGGAACGCCTCAGTCCCAATCAGGTTGTCGACTGTCTTCTGGTAACGCCCAACGACTTCAGGCGTATCTGGTCGGCACTGGATCTGACGGCCAAGGGACGGACATTTGTTGCAGATCACGATGCTGGCAGTGCTCCGAAACCGGACAGTGGTGTAAACAACGGCCAACTGCTGGGTAATGACCCGAAAAACGGGCATGTCAGCCCCTATCTGGTGTCTGTCTACGAAGCTATTCTGCTGGATGCTGTCAGCGAAAAAGCCAGTGATATTCACATCGAGCAGTATGGTGACCGGATACGCATCCGCCTCAGAGTGGATGGCGATCTTCACGATCTGCCCCAATACCAGTTATCGCCCCGGGAAATCAAAGGGGTCATCAACGTTATCAAGCTCCGGGCAGAGTTGAACATTGCGGAACACCGGCTTCCCCAGGGCGGCCGTTCCCGGCTGCAGCTGGGCGATATGGCCTACGACCTGCGGATACAGACACAGCCTTCGCTCCATGGCGAGCATGCCATTATCCGGCTGCTGCCCCAGACCGGGAGGGCCATGACCATTTCCGAGCTGGGGATGTCTCCGATGCTTGGCGCCCGGTATCAACGCCTGCTGGACAACCCGGCAGGGCTTGTACTGGTGGTGGGGCCGACCGGTTCCGGAAAATCGACCACTCTCTATGCCGGATTGCAGACTCTGGCCGATGACGGCCGCCGGAAAGTGATTACGGTAGAGGATCCTATTGAATACTCCATCGATAATATCCAGCAGACACGCGTGCGATCGGAAATCGGTTTTGGCTTTGCCGACGCCATGAAGGCATTTGTGCGTGAAGACCCGGATGTGATTCTTGTTGGCGAAATCAGGGACCAGGAAACCGCACTGGAGGCGATTCGTGCTTCCCAGACCGGTCATGTGGTGCTGTCCACGCTGCACTGTAATGATTCTGTGGATTCGCTGCAGCGTCTGTACGATCTTGGCATCCACCCCAATTCCATCGCCGGTGAGTTGCTGGCGGTTATTGCTCAACGCCTGGCCAAACGAATCTGCAAGCACTGCCGCAAGGCCGTTGAACCCGATGCTGTAATCCTGTCCGAAGTGTTTCCGGATGGTCCGCCAGCGGATTTCCGGTGTTTCGAGGGGAGTGGCTGTGACAAGTGTGGTGGCCGCGGGACCCAGGGGCGGGTGGCGATTGTGGAGTATATGGAGGTGGATTCCGATATCCGCAACGCTATCTCCAGTCAGCCGCCGATCGGAGAACTTCGCTGGAGGGCGCTGGATGCGGGACTGGTAACCATGCGGGACAGTGCCCTGGATCATGTCATTGAGGGTATTATCCCGCTTTCGGAGCTGCCGCGGATTCTTCCCCGGGAACGCATGGCTCCCGAAGTCCGGGGCGGCCGCAGGAGTCATGAATGAGTAGTAGCAAACAGGTATTGAAAGCTGCCCAGCGCGAGCCGGTGGAAGTTGTCTACTCAGAGGAGCTCGAGAAGCTCAAGGGTATGGATCATGGCCCTGTGCCCCCGGGCTGGCAGATGTCACCCCGTGCTGTGGAGAAATTCGTGCTGGGGGACGACCAGCTCGGTATTGAGCGGAAATTTGTCGCTGACCGGGCTATGGTAGTCCGGATTATTATTTCCCTGTGTACCAGTCGCGGATGTCTGCTGGTGGGCGAGCCCGGTACCGCCAAATCCTGGTTGTCGGAACTGCTGTCAGCGGCTATATCCGGCAGCTCCACCCTTACGCTTCAGGGCGGCGCGGTGAATCAGGTGGGGCAGCTGCTGTATAGCTGGAACGAGTCCGTTCTGCATGCAGAAGGGCCCTGTCTGAAAGCGTTGGTGCCAAGCCCCCTGCTGAGGGGCATGATGGAAGGGCGCATGGTCCGTTTTGAGGAAATTGCCCGTTGCCCGCAGGCGCTTCAGGATGCCCTGTTGTCTGTATTATCAGACCGGGTGGTGGTGATTCCCGAGCTGGTGGGCGAAGACGGTGTGGTGCTGGCCCGGGAAGGCTTTAATGTGATTGCCACCTCCAACAGTGTCGACGAGGGGGTTCACCGGATGAGTGCCGCCCTGAAACGGCGGATGGACTTTGAAGAAATCCGACCGATACGCAACCTGTCGGATGAAATGGATGTGGTGCTCCGGGAGGTCCGTAAGGCCAATACCCGGGCCGGTATTGACGTAGATCTTGATAAATCGGTGATCGAAGTTCTGGTGACCATGTTTCACGAGCTCCGTAATGGCCAGACCCTGGATGGCCGCAGTACGGACCGTCTGGCTGGCGCCGCCCTGTCCACGGCGGAGGCGGTTTCCGTGGCTCATGCGGCCAGCCTGAACGCCTGGTATTACGGTGGCGGCAGCATGACAGTAGAGCAGCTGATGCACCACATAATCGGCTCAGCCCTGAAGGACCAGCCGGAAGACCGTCGTCGGCTGAAGCATTACTTTGAGACAACCGTTGCCCCCAGAAGGGGGGATAACTGGCAGCAGGCCTGGGCACTTCGTTCACTGATCCGCTGAGTTGTCCGGCGCTTCCGGCGTCCGATCATCGGGTGTCAGACCCCGGATATGAAACGCGAATGCGAGAATTTCGGCAATAACGCGGTACAGCGACTCCGGGATCTCTTCATTCAGCGACAGCCGGGCCAGGATGCTTGCCAGTTCGGCGTTTTCATAGAGTGGCACGTCATGTTCCCGGGCAATGCGGATTATTTCCTCTGCCAGTTCACGGGTGCCGGTTGCACTGATGGTAGGGGCTTTTTCGCCATCGTATTTGAGCGCAATAGCCGCCCTGTTGTCCTTGTGGTGTGTCTTTGCTGTCATGCCCGGGTGTCCACCAGTCTGTGTTCGAGGCGGGTGATGTTCGTCTGGGGCGTCCCGCGGCGGCATTCCAGGTCTGTGACCTCCAGGCCAAGGTCTGTCAGGCTTTGCCGCAGGGTGGGCAGCTCCTGATTCACCCGGCGCAGGGTGCTCTGTTTTTCTGCCCAGACCCGCGCACTGACTGCCTGGTGCCGCAGGGCAACATCGAAGTGCAGTGGGCCGGCCTCATCAAGGTCCATGGTCAGTGACAGCCGCCACTCGGTGGTTGCCTGCGCCGGGGACTTCCCTTCGGATCCCTTGTCTTCCTGATACTGTTCAATCCGCATCTGTGCCAGCCTGGGTTCATTCTGGGGCGTCAGCCATGGCAGGTCCAGTAACAGGGTGGAGGTTGGCGCCGGGGCGTCGCCACCGCCCCGGGCGGTGAGTGCCTGGCTATGGAGCTGATTCACCGTAATGCGATTGAGCATTCCTGCCAGCAGGCGGAGCATCTGCCCGACACTGGGCGGCTCACCGTCACTGGGGGCCTGGGGCGTCGTCAGGGGTTGCGGAAATTGCAGCGGCGCCTGCATCAGTTCCGGGGTCGGGATGGGGGTCAGCCGGTTGAACTGTTCCGGAGTGCTGCCCTGCTGTGCCAGCAATGCAGTAATCACCCTGCCGAGAGCCAGTTTGAGATCGGGGAGTTGGCTGGCAGGGGTCTGGGCCAGACGGGATTCTGCAAACAGGCCGCTTTCGGCAAGCCATTGGCGGACCTGTTGCGGGGTTGCAGCCTGGCTGCCTGCGCCGGGTGACAGGGTAGTGCCGGAGGGGAGCCTTGCCACTATCTGTTCAATAGCCTGGCGGGCCGCTTCCGGCAGTGGCTGAGCCGGCCTTGATGAGGGTAGCTGGCCTGGAGACGGATCCTGCTTGAGGCCCTGTGTCAGAGTGGTCAGGAGCTTCGCCAGTCCTGCATCAATGGACTGCTGCCACGGCAGACGCTGGGCCAGGGCGCGGGCAATGCCGGCTTCCGGTGCCTGGGCCAGCTTGCCCATCAGCTGAAGCTCATTACCCGCCCGCATGACCTTTACCCAGTCGCCGGTTTCCAGGGATGTTTTACCGATAGCAGCCTGAATGGTCAGCGACTGGCCTCGTATATCCAGCAATAACTGCGTGCCGCCAGAGGATTGCCGGTTGATCACTTCGGCCACCCGTGCCAGCGTGGTTTCCCGGTTGGCAAGCTTCAGCTGATCAAGCTGGGCCCGTGCGGATGCTGCATCCGCTGTCGCTGACGGCCGCTCTCCTGCTGGCCGGCTGGGTGCCGGCATGGGTGCTTCTGTTTTCTGCGGTGGTGCAGGGTTACCGTTTGGTAATTTCATTGCTACCGATTTGATGTCAGACAAGAGTATTCCCGGGGCGCTTTCGTTATAATACGCCCCGCCGGCAATGTTTGCCTTCCCGAACGTCTGAACCCGCCGGGTCAGTAATGTATATCTCCAACGACGGTTGATTGTTCCGCGTTGAGCCAGCTCTGGGGCCCCGATGTCTGAGCCGTTACTACAGGCTGTCAATCTTGAGTGTGAGCGTGACGACCGGATTCTGTTCCGGAACCTCTCGTTTTCCATACTGCCCGGTACTCTGACCCGTGTCGAGGGCCCGAATGGTTCCGGCAAGACCACTCTGTTGCGGATACTGGCCGGACTGAACGACAGTTACAGCGGTGACCTGCTCTGGCGTGGCAAACATCGCCATGGATACCGGGAAGAATTTCTCCGCAACATGCTCTATCTCGGTCACCGTCCCGGCATCAAGCCTCTGCTCACTCCCATGGAAAACCTCCGTGCCCTGATGGCCGGACGCCGCTCATTATCTGACAAGGTTCTGTGGCAGGCACTGGAGGGCACGGGACTTGACGGTTTCCAGACGGTACCCTGCCGCAACCTGTCCGCTGGCCAGCAGCGTCGGGTCGCCCTGGCCAGACTGTTGATAGCGGATGAGCCACTGTGGATCCTGGATGAGGTGTTTACTGCAATCGATATCCACGGGGTTGCTGCCCTGGAGCGGCTGCTTGCCGAACGGGTCGATAATGGTGGTGCGATCATTGTTACCACGCACCATGAGCTGCGCCTGCCATCAATGCAGAGAATCACACTTGGCGGAGGTGATGATTATGGCCTCTGAGTTCCGTGTCACCCTGCGCTCTCCGGACCTGTCAGTAGGCGTTGCGACTGCCATGAAAGCCGTTTTCCTGCGGGATGTGAAGACCGCCTTCCGGCAGCCTCAGGATCTTCTTAATCCGCTACTGTTTTTCGTGATGGTCGTAACCCTTTTTCCTCTTGGGGTTAGCCCGGAAGTGTCATTCCTGCAGCAGGCCGGTAGCGGTATCCTATGGGTAGCCGCCTTGCTTTCGGTATTGTTGTCACTTGACCACCTGTATCGCCATGATTTCGACGATGGCACACTGGAGCAACTGGTGCTTCAGCCTCAGCCACTGTTTCTGCTGGTGCTGGCCAAATCCCTGGCGCACTGGGTGCTGACGGGGTTGCCACTGGTCCTGCTGACGCCGGTTCTTGGGGTGATGGTGCATCTTGAAGGGAACTCTGTTGCGGTTTTGTGTCTAACGCTGCTGATCGGAACGCCCGTACTCAGCCTGATAGGCTCCATTGGGGCAGCGTTAACGCTCGGATTGCGATCGGCGGGTGTGCTCTTGTCACTGCTGATCATTCCGCTGTACATTCCTGTGCTGATTTTCGGCACGGGAACGGTAATGGCGGCTTCCGAAGGTGCGCCAGTGGCAGGGCAACTGGCGTTGATGGGGGCGTTTCTGGTGCTGGCCCTGACATTGGCTCCCTTTGCATCGGCAGCCGCTTTGAGAATCAGTCTGTCCAACAGTTAAAAGTAGAAGGGTAGCAACCTGATGTGGCAAATTTTTCACAAGCTGGGCTCACCGAAGTGGTTCTTCGGTATCGCATCGACACTGATGCCCTGGCTGCTTTGGGCAGGCGTTGCCATGTTGGCTGTCGGTATTGGCTGGGGGCTGGCCTTTGCGCCCCAGGACTACCTTCAGGGCAACAGTTACCGCATTATTTTTATTCATGTGCCCTCGGCGTTTCTGGCCCAGTCCGTCTATATCATGATGGCGGTTGCAGGTCTGGTCACCCTGGTCTGGCGTATGAAACTGGCGGATGTGTTTGTTAAATCCGTGGCGCCGGTGGGCGCGGTTCTGACCTTTCTGGCCCTGTTTACCGGTGCCGTCTGGGGTAAGCCTACCTGGGGAACCTGGTGGATATGGGATGCCCGTCTTACCTCCATGCTCATCCTGCTGTTCCTGTATTTTGGTGTGATTGCCCTGGGCGCAGCCATTTCGGATGAGAAGTCTTCGGCGCGGGCGGTTGCTGTTCTGGTGCTGGTGGGCGTAGTGAATATACCTATCATCAAGTATTCCGTGGAGTGGTGGAATACCCTTCATCAGCCCGCGACCTTCAAACTGACAGAAAAGCCAAGCATGCCCCCGGAAATGTGGGTGCCACTGCTGCTCTCGGTGCTTGGACTCTATCTGATTTTCGGCTGGCTGGCCTGTTTGAGGATGCAGACCGAGATTCTGGCTCGAGAGGGCCGCACCCGCTGGGTAAAAGAACTGGTTCAGGCACAGGGGAACTGATCCGATGGCGTTTGATTCGTTTGGCGCGTTTATGGTTATGGGAGGGCACGGGCCTTATGTGTGGGCCTGTTACTTCGTTTTCTTCCTGCTAATGGGGGCCACGACGCTGTGGTCGCTGCGCCAGCGTCGTTTCGTCATTGCGCAACAGCGCCGCCGCATGGACGCCGCGCCAGTGCGGGATAGCACCCCCGCGGGCGCCAGCTTTACCCGAATTGATCCTTCACGAGACTGACTGGTAGACAAACCATGCATCCGATCCGCAAAAAACGGCTCACCATTGTGCTTGTCCTGCTTGCCGGGGTGTCGGTGGCTGTAGCCCTGACCACCTATGCGCTGCGACAGAACATCAATTTATTTTACGACCCGAGCCAGATTGCGGAGGGAGAGGCACCCGTGGATGTGCGGATACGGGCCGGTGGCATGGTGGAAGAGGGCTCCGTGTTGCGGGATCCGGAAAGCCTGAAAGTGGAGTTCAAGGTAACGGACTTCACTTCATCGGTTCTGGTGGAGTATACCGGTATCCTGCCAGACCTGTTTGCCGAGGGGCAGGGGGTTGTTGCCATGGGGCGTCTTGATGAAAACGGCCGCTTCGTTGCTGACCAGGTTCTGGCAAAGCATGATGAGAACTACATGCCTCCGGAGGTGAACGAAGCGCTGGAGAAAGCGGCTGGTAAACGTGCAGCCATGTCCGGCGCAGAAAGCGATGCGGCCGCCAGTTACTGAACCCACTGGCCACTCTATTGAAATAGTTGGAGAACCCTGATGTATCCGGAACTCGGACAGATCGCACTGATACTTGCGCTTTTGCTGGCAGTACTGCTTTCCGTGGTCCCGCTCGTGGGCTCGGTGACTGGCCGCGATCAACTGCAGGCTTTTGCCAGGCCCCTGTCGGCCGGGCTGTTTGTGTTTGTTGCACTGGCTTTCGGGATACTGACCCATGCGTTCGTCACGGATGATTTTTCCGTGGCTTATGTGGCCAATAACAGCAACAGCATGCTGCCGTGGTACTACAAATTCAGCGCTGTCTGGGGTGGCCACGAAGGCTCGTTGCTGCTCTGGGTGCTGATGCTTGTGGGCTGGACCCTGGCAGTGGCCGTATTCAGTCGCCGTTTGCCGGCTGTGATGGTGTCCCAGGTGTTGGCGGTTCTGGGTATGGTGACAGTGGGTTTCCTGCTATTCACCATCATCACCTCCAACCCCTTTGATCGCACACTTCCCAATGTCCCTGCTGATGGCGCGGACCTGAATCCGCTGCTGCAGGATTTTGGTCTGATCGTCCACCCGCCCATGCTCTACATGGGTTACGTGGGCTTCTCTGTAGCCTTTGCCTTTGCCATTGCTGCCTTGATCAACGGCAGACTGGATGCCGCCTGGGCGCGCTGGTCCCGTCCCTGGACAACCGTGGCCTGGGCATTCCTGTCCTTGGGCATTGCCTTGGGTAGCTGGTGGGCCTACTACGAGCTTGGCTGGGGCGGCTGGTGGTTCTGGGATCCGGTTGAAAACGCTTCCCTGTTGCCGTGGTTGTCAGGCACTGCGTTGATGCACAGTCTTGCTGTTACCGAAAAACGGGGGGTGTTCAAGAGCTGGACAGTGCTGCTGGCCATTGTCACCTTTGCATTGAGCCTGCTGGGAACCTTCCTGGTGCGCTCGGGCGTGCTGACCTCTGTTCACGCCTTCGCGTCTGATCCCGATCGCGGCACTTTCCTGCTTGCGCTGCTGGCAATCACCATCGTATCAAGTCTGACGCTATACGCATTCCGGGCGCCGGTGGTGCATGTGCGGTCACGTTACGGCAGCCTTTCGCGGGAGGTGTTCCTGCTGCTCAATAACGTGCTGCTGGTGGCGGCCACGTTGCTGGTCCTGGTCGGAACCCTGTATCCGCTGGTACTGGATTACCTGGACATGGGACGGCTTTCGATTGGTGAGCCGTTCTTCAACCTGACGTTCAGCCCGCTGGCCATTGCTGCTGGCCTGCTGCTCGGTGTCGGCATATTCTCCCGCTGGAAGAAAACCGACGGTGGCTGGCTGGGGCGCAAGCTACTCTGGCCCCTGGCGCTCAGCATGGTCGCAACGACGGCGGTCATAGCGGGCTATGGCAGCTTCAAACCCTGGGCCTTTGGCGGTCTCTTCGCGGCCATCTGGGTGAGCGTTGCAACCTTCTGGGATATCTGGGACAAGTCCGCTTCAAGAAAGGGGCGCATCCATGGATTGACGCGCCAGTCGCGGAGCTACTATGGCATGGTCCTGGGGCACCTTGGCCTGGCCATCACCATGGCTGGTGCCACAGTGGCGTCCAATTATGGCATTGAGCGTGATGTGCGGATGTCGCCGGGTGATACGGCGGATGTGGGTGACTACAGTGTTGCGTTTGCCGAGATCGGCAACCGCCGGGGCAAGAACTTTACCGCGGAGTACGGGCGTTTCGAGGTTTCTGACAGCACCGGCCGGGTCGTGTCCACGCTCTATCCGGAGAAGCGCCAATACATGGTACAGCGTAACACCATGACAGAAGCCGGGATTGACGCCGGTCTGTTCCGGGATGTGTTCGTGGCTATCGGGGAACGTGTTTCCGACGACGCCTGGGCAATACGTATGCAGTACAAACCGTTGGTGCGCTGGCTGTGGCTGGGCTCACTGTTTATGGCAGCCGGTGGGTTCCTGGCAATTGCAGATCGCCGTTATCGGATTCGTGAGAAGGCATCGGAGAGCCATTCGCCGGCCAGGGACCAGAACGGTGACAGACGCAGCCCGGATCCGGCGGGAGCAGTGACATGAAGCGCGTTTTTCTTTTCATTCCAGTGATACTGGCGGTGGTACTCGGGGTGGTGTTGTTTGCCGGTATCGGCAAGGATCCGAACAAGCTGGAGTCAGCACTGATTGGCAAGCCGGTACCGGAATTCCAGTTGCAGGATCTTCATGATGAGGACCGTGAGCTGGATCGTGGGTTATTCAAGGGACAGGTTTCCCTGCTCAATGTCTGGGGTACCTGGTGTCCGGCCTGCCGTGATGAGCACGACGACCTGGTCTGGCTGGCTGAAGAGAAGGGTATCCGGATTGTCGGCCTGAACTACAAGGACAATCGCGATGATGCCCTGATCTGGCTGGATCGGCTTGGCGATCCATATCAGGTATCCATTTATGACCCCCGGGGTCGGTTGGGTTTTGATCTGGGGGTCTATGGAGCGCCTGAAACCTACGTGATTGATGCCGATGGCATCGTGCGCCACCGCCATGTTGGCGTAGTGAATGAAAAGGTCTGGGAGGAGGATATCGAGCCTCTGGTGAAGCGGTACAGGGAGAAAATCTGATGATGCGTCCCCTGCTGGTCAGTCTGTTGCTGATGGTCGTTGGCCCAACACTGATGGCCGAGCCCAGTGATGTATACAGCTTCGATTCCCGGACCGAGGAGCAGCGATTCCATAACCTGATTTCCGAGCTCCGCTGCCCCAAGTGTCAGAACCAGAATATTGCAGACTCCAATGCCCCCATATCCAAGGACATGCGGGATGAGGTCTATCAGATGATGTCCGCGGGCGCCAGCAATGAGGACATTGTCGGCGCCCTGGTAGACCGTTTCGGTGAGTTTGTCCGTTACAAGCCGGAGGTAGACCGCCGGACAATCCTGTTATGGGCCACGCCAGCGATCGCCGTCGCAGTGGGGTTTGTGGTGGTTGCCGTTATCGTGATCCGTTCCCGTCGCAATGGTGAAGGCGAAACCGCGCTATCAGAAGAGGAACGTGGCCGGGCAGCGAGAATGCTTGCTGATGATAACTCCGACCGCACGTCCTGATGAACGGAATAGCCGACCCCACAGCATCGTAATATCGCCACTTACTCTCTTTTAACCGGACTTAGACAGCTCCATGACACAGACTTTCTGGCTCATCGCCGCCGCACTGATCATACTCGCGCTGGTTTTTATCATCGCGCCGCTGTTTTTCCATCGCTCGGGCCGTCGCGCCGAGCTGGATCTACGTAATCAGAATCTGTTGGCTTACCGCAGCCGCATGGCGGAACTGGACCGCGAGTTCGAGGCGGGTGCCATGGATGAGGACAGCTACCGGCAACTGAAGGAAGAGCTGGCAGGCAGCATGCTGGATGACGTGCCGGATGCCGACCGGGGTGTGCTGGAGTCTCCGGCCCAGGTCAGTAGTGGTAAGAGCTCCGTTATTGTTGCCCTCGTCAGCCTGGTGTTGATTCCTGCCGCTGCGGTTTATCTGTATCAGCAGTGGGGAGCCATGGACAAGGTTGAGCAGTTCCGCGCGATGCAGGAAATGATGGCAGCGGATGGAGACCGGCTGGGCCAGATGCAGACACTCACTGCCCAGTTGCGGGAGCGGCTGGAAGAAAACCCGGACAATACCGACGGGTGGGCAATGCTGGGTCGGACCTATATGCGCCTGGAGCAGTATAGTGATGCGGCCTGGGCCTTTGAGCGCCTTGCCGACAGTATCGAAGATGATGATAAAGGCAAGGCGGTGGCCTGGGGACTGTCCGCCCAGGCGCAGTTTTTCCTGAGCCAGGGGGGCATTACCCCTGAGGTCTCCGAGGCCATCGAGAAAGCCAGATCGCTGAATCCCGATGAGGTAAATTCGCTGGGTTTGCTGGGAATCCATGCCTTCAGCCAGGAGAACTACGAAGAAGCTATACGTTACTGGGAACGCATTGTTGAGGTAGCACCGGACCACCCCCAGATCGGTTCCATTCGTCAGGGAATCGATCAGGCCTATCAACGGCTTGGGCTCGACGCGCCCGGCGGGGGAGCGGACGTTGCAACGGGACCGGGCGTGACAGTTCGGGTCGAGATTGCAGAGGCATTCCGCGATGAGGTGCCGGATGACACCACCCTGTTTGTTCTGGCTCGTAGTGCCGAAGGGCGGGGTGGCCCTCCGCTGGCGGTTGCGCGTCTGACGGCGGGGCAGTTGCCGCTGGATGTGCGTCTGGATGACCGCTTCAATATGTCACCTGATGCAAAGCTTTCCGATGCCGGCGAGGTTCGTGTGCAGGCCCGCCTGTCACGGTCCGGGAACGCGCGGGCCCAGGCCGGCGACTGGGAAGGCAAACTGGACGAACCGGTACCGGTTACTGCTGACAGCGACGATGGGCCGGTCACTCTGGTGATCGACACCCAGCTCGTCGAATAGTCCCTCAGCTGCTACCAGTTCTCAGGCTGTCCGGATAAAGCGGCGGCAGCCGCTCTTCGGTAGTGTTCGAATGGGCAGCGCCGCGAATCCGGATCAGTGTTGTCACCAGGCGGTCACCATCCCATGGCGCAGACGCCTGCTGTTCTGGCGTTCCAAACAATCGCTGCTGCAGATGCTCAACCTCGGCAGCCAGCTCCTTGTCCTCAAGGAACCGGTTAACGTCCATCATGCTCCGGAATGTCTGTTCCGGATGCCTCGCTGTCATCCAGCTCACCAGTAATTCGGTCGTTTTGGGCGAGCCTGCCCGGGCCGCTTCGCACAGGTCCTTGAAAAGGGCCTTTTCACGAATGCTCCGGGGATTCTCAGTTTCTGGTTTTGGCCGTGATCTCCGTTTGGATAACCACCAGGCTGCCAGGGTTGCCAGCCAGACGCCCAGAAGCAGCAGTGTGGCCAGCGGCCAGAAGCCGGAATCCTGCCCGGTTGCGGGCGCCTTCTCTTCGCCTCCCTCGCGGTCTGCAGGAGAGGCGTCCGGCACTTGGGCCGAGCTTGATGGTAATGTCTCAATCTGTCCGGGAATGGCGTCAATGGTCAGGGTTCTGGCAGGAATCACGGCGACTTTCTCGGTATCACTCTCAGTATCCCACCAGGGTATCCGGATTTCAGGCAATACCAACTGGCCCGGTTGGACCGGCACCAGCGCCGTCGTCTGTGTCAGTTGGGATGCCAGCCCCTCACTTCCCGCGGTCGTTGTGCGTTCTGGCTTCTCCGGATAGGCACGGATGCCGTCGGGCATCTCGTCCGGAAAGGGCGGCAGGGTTTCAGAGGGAAGTCCGTCAGCCTGCAGGTTGAGGGTTCTGGTCAGGTTCTGGCCTGCCTTCAGTGTCTGGTTTTCCGGCAGCCCGGACTCCGTCAATTCCAGGTTGCGTGCCGGCAACCAGGTATCTCCGCTGAAACCGGCGGGTATTCCCCTTACCGGCACATCAAACAGAGTGGCATTGTCCCGAAGGAATTTCAGCTGGCCCTCGGAGTTGCGGGCCTGACCTTCAAACCGGATGGGCTGCAGGCTGAGTTGTCCTTCCCTCTGGGGGAAGATGGCGTATCGACGTTCCACCACCCGGTAGCGTACGCCGTCCCTGTAGCGGGTGTATTCGTTCTGCTTTCCCAGGGACTCCACAATGGCGTGGGGGTGTTCGGGTTCGGACAGTTCACCACGTATGAGATTGCCGCTGAAGAACAACCTGATCGTGAGGACCAGTTGCTCCTGCACGTAGACTTCGTCCTTGTCTGCGGACAGCTCGATAAAGCTGTCCCTCGACGCATCCGCCTTCTGGTCGGGCGGTGCGCCACCAATAACGTTGATAGTGATCGGGTCGGATTCCGCCTCACGGAACCGGAGAGCCGGAATAGTCAGCTTTCCGGTGGTTCTGGGAGCCAGTTGATAGGTCCAGGTGATTTCGCCACTCATTTCGTTATTGACGGTGCGGATGGAGTACTGCTGATTGCGGGCCAGAATCCTGAAATCGTCCTCTACCTTCTCGATGTCCGGTTTGGGCAGGCTGGACATGTCGAAATCAAACAGATTGCCCAGATTGATATCGATCTTCGTGGTGCCTTTCACGGTAAGGGTCAGTACTTCACCTTCGTACAGTCGGGTCCTGTCAGGTTCGACAATCAGGTCGTTTGCAGCCATGGCCTGTCCGGCTATGGCCACAAGCAGCGCTATCAGAACAAACGGATAGGTCAGCCGGCTTACCATGGTGTATCGCCCTCGTCAGATGGTGTTTCCCGTTCCTGGTACTGTTGCAGGAATTTTCGGCGCAGCAGGCCGCCGGGGTTGTCCGGAACGCGTCTGAGCCATTGCTCCTGGCCCTGGCTCAGTGGAGAGGTTTCCAGTTCTGCCGGTGTCGGCGAGTCCCGGCTTTCGCCTTCAGCTCCCTCAGCGCGGGGTTGGTCTTTCTGCCCTTGTGATGGTTCCTGCTCCTGGTTGTCGCGGTCACCTTCCGACTCGCCATCCTGTCGCTGGCCACTCTGTTGTTGATCGCCGGTCTGATCGGACGAATCGCCCTGCTGGTTCTGGCCATCCGTCCCGCCCTGGGAGCTCTGCTGGCTGTTCTGCTGGCTGTTCTGCTGTTGCTGGTCCCCATCCTGGTCTGAAGATTCCTCACCCTCACCACCAGACTGGTTCTGCTGTTGTTCCAGTAGCTGTTTCACCAGGTCACGATTGAATCGGGCGTCCTCGTTATCCGGATTCTTTTCCAGCGCCTCTTCATAAGCCTCCAGCGCCTGTTTCAGCTCCCCGGCACGCGCCAATGCGTTACCGCGATTGTATTCTGCCGATGGGGTCTGGGCCCGGGAAAAGGCTTTTGCCGCACTCTCATAGTTGCCATCCCGGTAGAGGGCGCTGCCGCGCCAGGCGGGATCATCCAGTATCTGTGCCGCGCGGCCGGGATCCTTTTCAATCAGTTCCGGCGCCCGCTGGTCCTGTCGTGACCAGAGGCTGTCCCAGTCCAGAGCCATGGCCGGTCGGGGTGTCAGTGGCAACAGGGTAAACAGCATGATCATCATCGCACCCCGGCGCCACCCGATGAGAGCCAGCGGTGCTACCAGCCAGAGCAGCCAGTAGCCATCATCCTGCCAGCGTTGGACTGTCAGGTCCCTATCACTGTCTTTCCAGTCTGCCGAGTCGATGGGGCGGAGCTCCAGCGCGAGAATGTCTTCGTCGGTGATGGTGAGCTGATGGCTCCGGCCACCGTTCCTGTTGGCCAGGGCCTCCATGGCATCGGGGTCGGCGCGGGTAATGACGATGTCACCGTTGTCCTTGATGAATCCCTGGCGCGCCAGCGGTATGGGGCCACCCTCTTGTGTGCCAACCGTCAGGGTGCTCAGGGCAAAGCGGCTCCCTGTCATCCGCTCGGTGACGCGTTCCCCAAAGCGCTCTCCAACGTCGTCTGCAATCAGTAACAATCTGCCATTGCCGGGGGCTCCCTGCTCCAGCAGTTCCAGGCCGCGTTGGATACCCAGATCTGCGCGGTTTCCGGCGGCCGGCATGATCACGGGTTCGAGCACGTCCAGCATACCCTCGATGGTGTTGCGGTCATCCGTCAGTGGTGTGACCACGTGGGCATCCGCTGCATATACCACCAGTGCTGTCAGGGCCCCTTCCCGGGCCTTGAGAATGTCGCGGATCTTGCGTTTCGCCATGGTCAATCTGTCCGGTTCCACATCCGTTGCCAGCATCGACAGCGACAGATCCAGCACAATCACCAGACTGTCGTCCTGCTGCTGTAACGGTGTGGGTGCCTGCCGCCAGGAGGGGCCTGCAAGCGCGATTGCCAGCACGACAAGGGCTGCTGTCGCCGGTAGCATGGGTGATCTGGGGCGGGCTCCGGCAGAGCCTGTCTGACTGATCATTGGGCGCAGCAGTTTTGCCGGAATGATTCGGCTCCAGCCACTGTCGCTGTGAGAAAAGCGCCGCAGAATCAGCGGTAACAGTGCAGCAGCCACCAACAGCAATAACCACAGCGGGCGGAGGAAGTGAAAATCAGTCATTGCCTGCCTCCTGTGCCATGGCCGTGCGCCTGTGGCCAGCCAGTCTGAGGCCCTGCATCAATAACCATATCAGGGCGGCGAGGCCTGCCGGCCAGACGTAAAGCTCGGTTACCGGCCGGTAGTGCTTGCCCTCCAGTTCTATGGGCTCGAGCTGGTTGATGCTCTCGTAGATCAGCTCCAGCTCGGGCAGGCTGCGGGCCCGGAAATACTCACCGCCGGTTTGCTGGGCTATCCGTTTCAGTAGCTCTTCGTCGAGATCACGGGAGGGATTGACCCGACGGGAGCCCAGCAGCCCCCGCTGCACCATGGATTCGGCGCCAATACCAATGGTGTAAATGCGGACGCCCGCGGCCCGGGCAATTTCTGCAGCTTTGTCGGGCGCAATCTCACCCGCCGTATTGGCGCCATCGGTCAGCAGGATGACCACCCGTTGTTCCTGGGGGCGGTCGCGAAGGCGCTTGACCGCCAGGCCCAGGGCATCGCCGATGGCCGTCGCCCGTCCCGCCATGCCAATGCCGGCTTCGTTCAGTAGCGTTCGTACGGTTTCCCGGTCGAAGGTCAGGGGTGCCTGGATATAGGGCTCGGTGCCGAAGAGCAGAAGCCCCAACCGGTCGCCTTCACGGCGCTGGATAAAGTCGTCCAGTACCCGTTTGACTGCCTGCAAGCGGTTGATACTTCGGCCCTGAATGACCATGTCCTGCTCGTCCATGGAGGGGGAGATATCGACTGCCAGAAGCAGATCGCGTCCGCTGACCGGCAGCTGGACCTGCTCCCCGACGTGTTGCGGCCGGGCCAGCGCCAGCACCAGCAGAAACCACACCAGTAGCAGTACCAGTTGCTGCCAAAGGGGAGCCCGATTACCGCTGCGGCTGACGCCGGGCAGGTCAGACAGCCAGTGGCCAACCGGAAATACCGGCGCCTCCACCGACGGGGCCCTGCGCCTGCGCAAGCGCAGCAACAGCGGCAGCAGGACCAGTAACAGTAACCAGGGATAGGCAAAATTCAGCATTTCTGGCCTCCCAGCCATACCCGTGCGAAGGCAATGGCGTCCTCTGGCCGACACCCTGGGGTCGGTTGCCAGGCGCTGTTGACCATGGCTTCCACCACCGGCCGCTGGGCCACCCGGTCTTTCGGGCTGGTCTCGAGCAGGAAGCGGATCCAGGGCTCACCGGACAGGGATTCCGGCACCCGTTCCGGATAACGCAATCGCGCTGACTGCTTCAGGAGCCGGTTCAGGGCGGCAAACCATTCATTGTCCGCCGAAGCCGTCTGTTCCAGCCGTTGCAGTTCCTTCTTCGCGGTGACGAGCCATTGGTTTTTGCGGCGTTTCCGCCTGATCACAACGAATACCAGGACGGCCAGTGCGATGGCGACAAACAGCAGAATCCACCAGCCCGGTGCGGGAGGCCAGAAGCCTCCCGGTTGTGGAAGGTGTATGTCTCTGAGCTGGCTCAGTGGATCCTGTTCCATCATGGGCTTCAAGCGGTCCTGTTATCCGATATGGCCACGGGGGCCGAGCAGAGTCTGCAGCACCAGCGCCGGCTGGTCGCTGGTCATGACACTGGCCGGTTGCACGCCGGCGGTCCGGAAGCACTCACCCAGTGCTTCCGAATGCTGTCGTACTTTTTCGGCATAGGCCTGCTGGAACCGCGGATTGCTGCTGTCGAACCACACTGGCCCATCATCGCCGGCGATAGCGAAGTGTCCACTGTCCGGGAGTTTGAGCTCCAGCGGGTCAATGACTCTGAGTGCGCTGACAGTGTTGTGGCGTGCCAGCGACCCGAGCAGTCGTGATGTGTCGGGGGTAATGTTGAGAAAATCACTGATTACGAAGATCCTGCTGCCGGTATGGGCGACCCGGCGGGCCTCCTGGAGCGCGGTATCCAGGTCCGCCCTGGTCCCGGTTGGCTGGTGCGGGCTTTCCCCGTCGCTCCGTGAAATCCTCTGCTGTCGTGCCACGGTATCAAGGAGCCTCAGCACCGATTTCTTGCGGCGGGCAGGGCGCTGAACCGTCAGTTCGTGGCCGTTGAATACAATACCACCCACCTGATCTCCGGAGCCGAGGGCCAGCCACGACAGAATGCCAGCCAACTGCGCGCAGCGGACCTGTTTGTAGGCACCAGTGCTGGCGAAAAACAGCGACGGGCCCAGATCGCAGAGCAGAAGCACCGGACGTTCGCGTTCCTCTTCATAGAGCTTGGTATGGGGCGACTGCCGGCGCGCGGTGACCCGCCAGTCGATGCTGCGTATATCGTCGCCGGGCTGGTACTGACGTACTTCGGCAAAAGCCATTCCACGGCCCCGGCGAGGGGAGCGCTGAAGACCCGCCTGACGGGATCTGACCGGCCGTGCTGCTGGCAGTTTCAGTGCACGGGCGTCGGCTTGCAGACGGATCAGGCCGGGCAGTGAAATATGGGTGGCTGGCTCGGGTGCGGTCATGGTCACAGTGTTCAGGCGGTTACCGGAACGCGATCGATCAGGCGCTGGATGATGGCATCGGCCGTCATACCCTCGGCTTCCGCTTCAAAGGTCAGCAGGATGCGGTGCCTGAGGACGTCGAAGGCGATATTACGGACGTCATCCGGGCTGACGTAGTCCCGTCCCTCCAGCCAGGCCATGGCGCGGGCACAGCGGTCCAGTGCAATAGTGCCCCTGGGGCTGGCGCCAAAAGCAGTCCAGCGGGCAAGTTCCGGGTCCACAGAGGAGGGGTCCCTGGTTGCCAGCACCAGCGCCAGCAAATACTGTTCAACGGGCTCTGACATGTAAATGTCTGAAACCTCATACCGGGCCTCAAATACCTGATCTGCTGTCAGGCGGACTTCAGCTGCGACCTGTCCATGCCGGTAGTCGTTTCTTGCCAGATGCAAAATGGCCTTTTCAGCCTCGGCGGAGGGGTAGTCAATGACCACATGCATCAGGAACCGGTCAAGCTGGGCTTCGGGTAATGGGTAGGTGCCTTCCTGCTCGATGGGATTCTGGGTGGCCATGACCATGAACAGTCGGTCAAGCGGGAAGGTACGCATGCCGACACTGACCTGGCGCTCGCCCATGGCTTCCAGTAAGGCGGATTGTACTTTGGCCGGCGCCCGGTTGATTTCATCCGCCAGCACGAGGTTATGGAAGATAGGCCCGTGCTGGAACTCGAACTGGCCGGTCTCGGCGCGGTAGATCTCGCTGCCGGTAACGTCGGAAGGGAGTAGATCCGGGGTGAACTGGATGCGGTGAAAGTCACCTTCAAGATGGTCAGCCAGCGCCTTGATGGCTGTCGTTTTGGCAAGGCCGGGAGCTCCCTCCACCAACAGGTGACCATCGGCCAGCAAGGAAATCAGTAAACGGTCCACCAGTTTTTCCTGCCCGATGATCCTTTTTGCTAACTGAGACCTCAGCTCACCAAACGTATGCTGTAATGCCATGGGGAATGTCTACTCCTGGTGCAGAGACGGTTCGCGTAAGTAGTTGCCGCAGTTTTCGCATCTGTGGCGCAAAAATCAAGGCTTTGACTATGCTTATGTGACAATACGTCGATTACGTTTATTTCACACTCATAGAGGTTAACTATGAATGCACTGACAGTCGCCAGCAAGGAACAGTTTTTTCACCAGCTGGACGAGGCTTTCGCTGAAAAAATAGCGAAAACCGAAGCGAAGAAGATCAGTGAATTCGCCAAGCAGCATTATGCCCATATTCCTCTCGAAGAGCTTGTGAGTCGCCGTTTTTCCGATACCTACGGCGCCATCCTTGCGGCCTGGCAGTTTCTCCAGAAACGCACGGCCGAAGAAACTCCGGTGTCGGTTTTCAATCCCGATCTGGAGAGTGACGGCTGGCAATCAACGCATACGGTTATTTTTATTCTCCACCCCAACATGCCATTTCTGATCGATTCCCTGAGGATCGCGATCAACCAGCGTGAAATCGGCACGCACTCGATTCAGCATTCGATTCTTCAGGTGGAACGGGATGATCAGGGCAAGCTAAAGAAACTGCATCCGCCCAAGAAGAAGTCTGCCAAAGCCCGCTATGAAGCGCTCATTGTTCTGGAAATTGATCGTCACAGCAGCCCCGAGGATCTGAGCTCACTTGAGGAGGCGCTGCAGAATATCCTTCATGAAGTGAGGATAGCGGTCAGTGACTTTCCTATTGTGACCGACAAAGTCAATGAAATCAGCCGTGAACTGGATGGTACCACGGCCGGCATTGACGAAGAGGAGAAGGAAGAGGCAAAGGCATTTCTGGAGTGGCTGGTCAGGGATCATTTCACGTTCCTTGGCTACGATGAGTACGATTTCGTCAAGGACAACAAGGGCCTGGTGGTTCGTCGCGTGGAAAATTCCGAGCTGGGTATCCTTCGCGTTAACAATGAGCGCCCGGACAAGGTACGGCTGAACGAATTGCCCCAACGCACGCGGCATGAAATGACCCGTACCGATGACATTTTCATCTTCGCCAAGTCTGCCCAGCGTTCGCGAGTACATCGGCCGGCGTATCCGGACTATATCGCGGTCAAGAAGTTCAACAGCAAGGGGGAGGTTGTCGGGGAACGTCGCTTTCTGGGGCTGTATACAGCCCGGGTCTACAATGAGCGTCCTGATGAAATTCCCCTGCTACGGCGCAAGTTCCAGACGGTCATGAGGCGATCTGGCTTTCTCAGGAACGACTACGCTGGCAAGGAACTCGATCAGATTCTTACCGTGTATCCTCGTGATGAGTTATTCCAGATTGAACCCGGGGAGTTGCTGTCGGTAGCCAAGAGCATTCTCTACATACAGGAGCGTCGACGCATCGAGTTGTTCATGCGGGAAGATGTGTATGGCCAGTTCGTGACCTGCCTGTCGTTCTTTCCAAGGGATATCTACAACACGGAACTGCGCCTTAAAGTGGAGCAGGTATTGCACGACATGCTCGATGCCGAGGACATCGAATTCGTCACCCATTTTTCCGAGTCAGTGCTGGCGAGGGTTCAGTTCACGGTCCGTGTTCCCCAGGTGGAGAATCGCCAGCTTCCCATCTCCGAGATTCGCGAGAAGGTTATCGAGCTGGCACAGTCCTGGCGTGATGGCCTCTTGGAGGCGCTGAACGAGGCCTATGGCGAAGAGCGGGGCAATGAAATGTTCCGGCTTTATTCCGCCGGCTTTCCGGCCAGCTACAAGGACATGTTTTCACCCCGGCGGGCGGCCATAGATCTCGAGCATATTTCAGGGGCGGCCCGGGAAAAACACCTCACCATGAGTTTCTACCGTGCTCTGGAAGAGGATGAGAGCACCCTGCATTTCAAACTTTTCTATCCGGATGAGCCTTTGCCACTGTCGGACGTGATGCCGATTTTCGACAATCTCGGTTTTCGGGTGATCGGGGAACACCCGTTCGAAGTCAGTGACCGCAGCGACAATACCGTCTGGATTCACGATTTTACCCTGCAGGCCCATAGCGGAAAGGTGGTGGATATTCACCGCATTCGTCCCATCTTCGAGGACCTGTTCCGCCGTGTCTGGTATGGCGATGCGGAAAATGACGCCTTCAACCGCTTGCTGCTGTCCTCTTACATGAGCTGGCGGGAAATTGCGCTGCTGCGCACCTATGCCCGCTACATGCGTCAGATTCGATTCTCCAACAGCCAGACCTTTATATCCAATACCCTGGTCAACCATGTGGACCTGACACGCCTGTTGCTGGAGTTCTTCGAGGTCCGCTTCAATCCTGCGCGCTACCAGAGTGAAGGCAAGAGCAGGGCGGCGCAGCAAAAGCTGGAGATTGAGTTCAATGCCGGTCTTGACGAGGTGGAGAATCTCAGTGAAGACAGGGTTCTCAGGCTGTTTCTGGAATTGATGCAGGCGACTCTGCGCACCAACTATTACCAGCCCGACAGTGACGGCAAACCGAAATCCTACATCAGCGTTAAATTTGATCCATCGGAAATTCCGGACGTGCCACTGCCTTTGCCCATGTTCGAGATCTTCGTCTATTCGCCGAGGGTCGAGGGTGTGCATCTGCGTGGTGGCAAGGTAGCGCGTGGCGGCCTGCGCTGGTCAGACAGGTTCGAGGACTATCGCACCGAGATTCTGGGGCTGGTGAAGGCGCAACAGGTCAAGAACGCCGTTATTGTTCCGGTAGGTGCAAAGGGTGGCTTTGTTGCCAAGCGCCTGCCCGACATGTCGGATCGGGAAGCATTCCAGGCAGAGGGTATCGAGGCGTACAAGACCTTTATCCGGGGGTTGCTGGATATCACCGACAACCTTGTGGATGCCGGCATCCAGCCACCGGAGTCCGTTATCCGCCATGATGACGATGACCACTACCTGGTGGTCGCCGCAGACAAGGGCACGGCAACCTTCTCGGATATAGCCAACGGTTTGGCGGCTGAATATGGTTTCTGGATGGGGGACGCTTTTGCCTCGGGCGGCAGTAATGGCTATGACCATAAAAAGATGGGTATCACGGCCCGGGGTGCCTGGGTGTCCGTGGAGCGCCACTTCCGGGAGCTGGGCATCAACCCCGCGCTGGATGAATTCACCGCTATTGGTATCGGTGACATGGGTGGTGACGTGTTCGGCAACGGCCTGCTATGTTCAGAGAAGACGAAGCTGGTAGCGGCGTTCAACCACGTCCATATATTTATCGATCCGTCGCCGGATCCGACTCAGAGCTATAAGGAACGCAAGCGCCTGTTTGAACTGCCGCGTTCTTCCTGGACCGACTACGACACCAGCCTGATTTCCGAGGGTGGCGGCGTATTCAGTCGCAGCGCCAAGTCGATTCCGGTCAGCCCGGAGATGAAGAAGCTGCTTGGTATCAAGTCAGACCGTGTGCCCCCGAATATGCTGATCACTCATATACTCAAAACCCAGGCGGATCTGCTCTGGATCGGTGGTATTGGCACCTATGTCAAGGGTCAGAACGAGACCCATGCGGACGTAGGGGACAAGGCCAACGATGCCTTGCGCATCAACGGCTCCGAACTGAACTGCAGGATTGTCGGTGAGGGCGGCAACCTGGGGATGACCCAACTCGGGCGCATTGAGTTCGCCCTGAAGGGGGGGAGGCTGAATACCGACTTCATTGACAACTCCGGTGGCGTGGATTGCTCGGACCACGAAGTGAACATGAAGATCCTGCTGAACCAGGCGGTCGCCATGGGCGATCTCACCGACAAGCAGCGTAATATCATGCTGGAGGAGATGACTGACGATGTCGCCGCTCTGGTGCTGAAGAACAACTACCGGCAGACCCAGGCGATCAGCATTGCCAGCGTAGGGGCGGTCACCCGGTTGGAAGAATACCGCCGCCTGATGAACACCATGGAGAGCGAAGGCAAACTCAATCGCAGCCTGGAGTTTCTGCCTGACGATGAAACTCTCTCGGAAAGGAAGCTGGACAAGAAAGGGCTGACACGCCCGGAGCTTTCGGTACTGATTTCCTACGTAAAGGGCGATCTGAAACAGACGCTTATCAACAGTAGTCTGCCGGACGAGCCTCTGCTGGCGGGGGAAATGTACAAAGTATTCCCCAAGGATCTGACCCGCAAGTTTTCGAAGGAGCTGGGTGAGCACCAGCTGCGTCGGGAGATAATCGCTACCCAGATTGCCAATGATATGGTCAATCACATGGGTATTACCTTTGTCGAGCGACTCAAGCAGTCAACGGGTGCCGATGCGGCCTCTATTGCGCTGGCATGGATCATAGCCCGGGACGTGTTTCGCCTGGATACCTGGTGGGACAAGATTGAATACCTGGATTATTTCATTCCGGCCAGTTTGCAGATGGAGCTGATGGGCGACCTGATGCGCCTGATTCGGCGTGCGGTACGCTGGCTGTTACGTAACCGCCGCGCTGAACTCAGTATCCAGAGCCATATGGAACGCTTTGCTGACAGTGTCTGGAAGATCACTGCGGACCTGCCGGATTATCTCGGAGAGCAGGCGCGGGCAGACTGGAAGAGGCGGCATGATGAGCTCGTCGAGTCCGGGTTGCCCGAGGATCTGGCTTCGGTGGTGTCCGGTACCAGCTACCTCTACTCGTCACTGGGTATTATCGAGGCGAGGGAGGCAACCGGCATGCCTCTGAAGACGGTTGCCAATCTCTATTATGACCTTGGCGACCAGTTGGATCTGAACTGGTTTGCCAATGCTGTCGCGGCGTTGGTACCCGCTTCCCACTGGCAGGCGCTGGCGCGGGAGAGCTTCCGTGAGGACCTTGACTGGCAGCAACGGGCGCTGACCACCGGTGTTCTGAAGCTGGCTGATAAGCCATCCGAGGTAAACTCTTGTGTCGAGAGCTGGATGCAGCGGCACGCCAGTATGATCAACCGCTGGAAATCCATGCTTACAGAGCTCAAGGGTGTCAGAGAGCCGGAATACGCGATGTTCTCGGTGGCGCTGCGGGAACTGCTGGATCTGGCGCAAACCACCATGCATGAACAGCATGATGACATTCTGGCTCCGACCAGTTGAGCATTGCTTTATCGGGCTGATTGCCGTTCAATCCCCGCAACGTATATTTGCAGGGAGGAGATTTGATGGGGCAGCTCGATAAACTGCTGGATAAAAACAGGGCTTGGGCGGAAAGTCTCAAGAGTCAGGACCCGGAGTTTTTCGCCCGGCTTTCCAAGCAGCAGGCCCCTGAGTATCTCTGGATCGGGTGTGCTGACAGCCGTGTGCCGGCAAACCAGATCGTGGATCTGATGCCAGGAGAGCTTTTCGTGCACCGGAATGTTGCAAACGTGGTGGTGCACACGGACTTTAACTGCCTCTCGGTGCTTCAGTTTGCCATTGACGTGCTCAAGGTGAAGCACGTTCTGGTGGTGGGGCACTACGGTTGTGGCGGGGTAAAGGCAGCGTTGCATAACCAGGGCTTTGGCCTGATATCCAACTGGCTCCGACATGTTCAGGATGTACGCGACAAATATCGGCCGGTACTTGATCAACTGGCCAGTGACCAGGACCGGGTCGACCGGCTATGCGAACTTAACGTGGTGGAGCAGGTCGGACACGTCTGCCAGAACAATATCGTTCAGGAGGCCTGGCGCAGGGGGCAATCCCTGATGGTTCACGGTTTTGTCTATGATGTGGCCGACGGTATTCTACGGGATATGGGGCTATCCATTGCTTCCGAGTCCGACCGTGAATCGATCAAGCAGAACAGCGTTGACGAACTGGTTTTAAGGCCGGTTCGCTCGGGGCGTCAAAAAACATGACGCTGTTGGTGTCAAAATGTGTCAAATATTCGTGACAAGCGTCACTATCTGACCCTCGCTGTCATCACAGTTAGCGATTACTCCCCTTGTTACAATGGTGTTGTAGCAAGCGAGGAGGTTGTCAGAAATGCGAGAAATCATGCAGAAAGCTCTCAGTGTCTTGAGCCAGCGTAAAACGTCGCAGGAGACAGAGGTCCGCCCCAGGTCTGGTGTTGCCACGTCGCAGCCCGCTTCCTCTGAGGATTGGGGTATGTCTCCCGAAGATGCCTTGCGCGCCGACACGGTTGCGCGTTACAAGTAATTCCTCAACGGCTAGCCGTCTGTTTGAAGTGGCCCGGGCCGAGACTCCGGGCCTATTTCCGGTTAAAGTATCCCGCCAGATACCTATACCGGACCAGCCTATCGATGTCAGCGTTACCCAACTCCCATGAAGCACTGCTGAAGAACCGGGAATACCTGCGTGGCCGCCTGGCAATACTGGGTCCCGCAGACATCTCCCTGATTCCGGCGCTGGACGGCTCTGGCCTGGTGTTAACCGAACATTATGGCGTTTGGCAACGGCTGCAATCCATTGGCGGCTGGACTGTTGCGTTCGGTTACGACGATCCTGCCCTGATGCCGGCCGATGCTGACACTGTCGTGGTATTTCTCCCCAAAGCCAGGGCTGAGCTGGCTCTTCGGCTTGAGCTGGCGCGCTGGCTGGCGGCCCAGGATGCCCGGCTGATTCTGGTGGGGGAGAAAAAGGAAGGTATTGCCGGCGCGGTCAAGCAGCTTAAAGCGATGGCGCCGCAAGTGTTCAAGGCAGACAGTGCCCGGCATTGCCAGGTCTGGCTGGCGGACAACCTGGAACCGGCGCAAACGTTTGATGTGCGCCAGTGGCTGCAATGGCACCAGGTGGACTGCGCGGGTATTCGCTTCGAAGTGGCTGGTCTGCCGGGGATTTTCAGTTCAGGTGAGCTGGATGCAGGTACCGCCATGCTTCTTGAATCCCTGGCGGATTCCCCGATAAACGCCGGGCCGGTTCTGGACTTCGCTTGTGGAGCCGGCGTTATCGGCACCTGGTTACAGCTGTATCAGCGTGCGCTGGGGCAGCCATGCGTTCAAGTCGATGGAGTGGATGTCCAGTCCCAGGCTGTTTTCTGCGCCCGCGCCACCTACCAGCGCGCCTCGGCAACCGGTGATATCAAGGCCTCGGACGGTCTGGCTGATGTCAGTGGCAGGTACGCAGCGGTACTGAGCAATCCACCTTTTCACACCGGTATCCGGACGGACACATCGATGACGGAGGAATTCCTGCGGCAGGTGGCAGAGCATCTGGAGCCGGGAGGTGAGTTACGGCTGGTTGCCAACAGCTTCCTGCCCTACGAACAGCTGATCCGCCGTCACGTGGGGCCGGTAAGAGCCATTGCCGGCGACAGGCGGTTTACCGTCTGGTCCGCACGTCGTCACTGAACTGTCTTCGCGTTGTAATGCGTTCGTCACCGCCATCGGACAAGGTACCCTCAGTGCTTAACAGGCCGGTGGGAGAAGCCGATGCATCAGTACCGGAGTGTTTTCATTTCCGATAGTCACCTGGGGTCAGCCGACTGCCAGGCAGAGTACCTCCTGGATTTTCTCGATAACGTCTGCTGCGAGACTCTTTATCTGGTGGGGGATATTGTCGACCTGATTGCCATGCAGCGCAGGGTGCATTTTCCGGAGACCCATCAGGCGGTTGTGCGACGGCTGATGGCCATTGCCGCCTCCGGTACGCGAGTGATCTATGTGCCAGGTAACCACGATGACTTCCTGAGACACTTCTGTGGCCAGACGCTTGCCGGAATCGAGCTGAAGCAGAAAGCCATTCATACCACAGCGGATGGTCGGCGTTTCGTCGTGTGTCATGGTGACCAGTTCGATCAGGTGGTGCGATGCAGTCCGCTGATGCTGCTGGTGGGCGATCGCGCCCATGGTGTGCTGCTGCGTCTGAATCGCTGGTTCAACGCCTGGCGGAGGCTGCGCGGCAAACCCTACTGGTCACTGGCGGCCTGGGTGAAAAGCCGTATAGGCAAGGCAAGATCGTTTATCCGCCGGTTTGAGCTGGCGGCCCTGACAGCAGCAGAGCGCGGCCATTACGACGGTTTTATCTGTGGCCACATCCATTCAGCAGGTTTCCTGCGCGGCCAGGAAGGGCTTTACTGCAATGACGGCGACTGGGTTGAACACTGTACTGCTCTGGTCGAACAACCGGGTGGCCGGCTCGCTATTCTGCACTGGTCCGAGCAGCAGGGCATTATTGCCACCGAACCGTCTGAGCCAGCACCGGAGTTTGCCGGGGGTCAGAGGCCGGTCGTTGATGTTCTGTCCCCTGCATTTATCGAAAATATAAACGCTGCACCCAAGTGACGGGTTTCCCGGGACGAAAAAAAGCCCCTGGGGTGAGGGGCAAAAGAGGTTGGCTTCCATAAAAACGGAGCAACCTGAAATCGTTGTTCCACAGTAGGGTTAATTTCTAGAATAATCAGCCTAGAATGGTCTTTGCTTGTAAATGGGAAAGCGAAGGCCTGAAATGACAACTGATGTGCTGGAAGTAGATGGTATCTCCCTGCTGTTGAAGCGCCCAGGCGGCGGCCGTGCCCTGCGGGCCTGGGATGCAGCCGATGAGCAGCTGCTGGAGCAGATCCTCGCCCGCTTTAGCCCGGATTCCCGGCCCCGTGTGCTGATTATTGATGACCAGTTCGGTGCACTGACACTCGGGCTTTCGTCATTCGCCCCGGTTTCCTTTGCTGACAGCTGCTCGCTTTCTTCCGCGCTGATAACGAATACGCCTTCGGGGCACAGCGTCCTGACCCCTTCAAACTGGCTGGCGCCACCGGAAGGGCCTTTTGATCTGGTGGTCATGCGTATTCCCAGGCAGGTGGATTACCTGACCTGCCTGTTGCGGTGGGTAAACGGAGTGCTGGTTCCCGATGGCACGCTTATCGCTGGCGGCATGATCAAGCATCTGCCGGACAGCAGTGCTGCCGTATTTGCCGACCTGGTTCATACCCGGGAAGTATGCCCGGCCCGCAAAAAGGCAAGGGTGATTGTCGCAGCCCCCGGTGACCAGACGTTGAGAAACTGGGCGGATCTGTGGAAGGGATACATGCTGCCGCATACGGAATATCAGGTCAGTGCCATGCCGGCGGTGTTTTCCAGGGAAAAGCTGGATATGGGCACACGAATGCTGCTGCCTTTTGTCAGGCAGGAAGCCGGGGCTCTGAGTTCCAGTGCCAGAGTGCTGGACCTCGCCTGTGGCAATGGGGTGTTAGGCCTGGCGGCGCTGGCGGAAAATTCGGAGCTGGCAGTGGCATTTTCAGATGTATCCAGCCAGGCGGTGGCCAGTGCACGCGATAACGTACTGAGTGCCTTTCCCGATGTGGAGGCGGTGTTTCACCATAGCGATGGTATTCCCGAGGATAGCGGCCAATTCGAACTGGTGTTGCTGAATCCACCATTTCATGAGGGTGGGGTTGTCGGGGACCACATCGCCCTGCGATTGTTCCGGCAGGTCGCCCGCCATCTTGCTCCGGGCGGACGAATGCTGATGGTGGGCAATCGTCATCTGGGGTATCACCGCAGCCTGAGGCGCTTCTTTTCAACGGTGCGTCAGCTGGACGCCGACGCCAGGTTCGTGGTGTTTGAAGCCAGCAATCAGGAGGCGGGGCGGTCGTAGCCCATTCGCGCCAGAGTGTCGACGATGGTCTGGGTCTGGCTGTCGATCTCGATATTGACCCGTTCACCAACGGATGCGTCGCCAAATGTGGTGGCCCGTAGCGTTTCCGGAATCAGGTAGACGTTGAAACGGTTGCCCCGGACTTCCCCAATGGTCAGGCTGCAACCATTGATGGCAATGTAGCCTTTGGGGAAAAGATACCTGGCCCAGGACTCCGGTACCTCGAATTCCAGGGTGCAGTTGTTCTGGGGCCGTTCAATGGCCACGATGTCGGCGGTGGTGTGAATGTGGCCAGACAACAGGTGCCCCCCAATTTCATCGCCAATCCGTGCGGCGCGTTCGAAATTTATCCGGTCCCCGGGCTTCAGGCCACCTAAAGTGGTGGCTCGCAGTGTTTCCTGCATGGCGTCGAAGTAGAGCAGGTTGCCTTCCTGTCGGGTAACAGTCAGGCAGGTGCCATCGATCGCAACGGAGGCGCCAATGGTGACGCCCTGAACCTGCTCTTCCGGAAAACGGATCGCAAAGCTGGTCAGCCCCGGTTCGGTGGATAGGTTGTCAATGGTGGCGATACCCTGAACAATGCCTGTAAACATTCATGCCTCTCAAGCGAGTCTGTGGTCGGTCCCGGCTGCACCGAAAAAGCAAGGATAGCGATAGCAGTGGGCGGTGCCAAGCCAAGTTTGCCAGTATGCTGGCACTGAGCCCGGCTCAAGGATCGGAAAATGTGGTCGATAGACGTTGAGTAGGGGCGACGTTTCAAGGGGTGTTGGCCCGGTTACACTCAACGAGTAACCAGTGATGGCAGAGAACGAAAGCACAGTCAGACGGGGTACTGATCCAGGGGAACCCCTGCTGCGACAGGGGCGTCCCGCGGATGCCAAGGCACCTGCGCCTGGCGGACCGGCAGAGACCGCAGCTACGGCAACGACGGAATCTCCTGCCGTCCGGTCCAGTCAGGAGGTATCCGGCTCTGGTGGCGGCGATAGCAGGGATGCGGGTGGCCCGGATGCAGATACCTCGGCTGCCGGCGAGGCCGCGGAAGGGGTTGAAGAAAAACTGGCGGAATCCCGCCAGCGCAAGCTCCGGCTGATGCTGCGGCAGTGTGACCGGGTATTGCTGCTGGATTTCGATCTGCTGGCTTTGCCGGACTGGCCGGACAATTACACATTATCCACCGCGCGACGCAGGCGCGATCTCTGGCTCTTCAGTGCCTTGCTGGCGGCGATTGTTTTCCTCAGCGGGATGACCGGTTTTGTGCCCGCCTGGATTGCCGGCGGAGGGTTTGGCGCATTTGTCATTATTCTGCTGATGGGAGTACCGACGGTTCGGCGCCTGTACACGTCCCACCCCTCATACATGGACCTGATTATCCGCCGTCGGCAATTGTTGCGGGACGCTCGCAAGCATATTGAGCATCTAGAGGGTAAGGAGGGACTGGTGTGGCAGTGCGCCCATATGGCCGAGTTCAACCCGGCTCTCAAAGCCATGCGTTTCAGTGAGCTTCTGGCGTTGTCCGAGCGTCGGGTGCTGGCTCGTAATATGACGCGCCGGGAGCATATCCGTCTTTATCTTGTCTATCTGCTTGAGGCCGAGAAAGCCTATGCACGGGCTCAGCAGGCGTTCTTCGAGGGCCACCAGCGAGCTATCGACAAGGGGTGGGAGTCAGTGGCGTCAGACCCGGAGAGGAGAGCTTGACAAGATTGCCGGTCAAACGTATGTTTCAAACAGACGTTTGCTAGAGGCACTGATAATAAAATGGCTCAGTCTGATACGGTTGATCGAATTCTGGATGCAGCGGAAGAGCTGTTCGCGGATCGTGGGTTTTCTGAAACTTCGCTGCGTATGATTACCAGTAAGGCTAAGGTAAATCTCGCCGCTGTCAATTATCATTTTGGTTCCAAGAACGCCCTTATTCATGCGGTGTTTGCCCGGTTTCTCACGCCTTTCTCGGCGACACTGGAGAATGCGTTCGATGAACTTGAAGCTCGCTGTGATGGTGAGCCACCTACGTTGAATCAGACTCTCTGGGCACTGACAGAAAGTGCCGTGCGTATGCCCCAGCGTAACGAGAAAGGTATCTCTATCTTCATGCGGTTGCTCGGTCTGGCTTATACCCAGTCCCAGGGGCATCTCCGCAAGTTTCTTGAGCAGGAATACAGTCAGCCTTTCAGCCGTTTCATGCGGCTGCTGAAAGAGGCGACGCCGCAGTTGTCCTCCGTGGACCGTTACTGGCGCATCCAGTTCATGCTCGGAGCCACAGCCTTCACCATGTCCAGCAGCGATGCACTGAGGGACATCCTGCAGAACAAGCTGGGTGTGGAGACCACGGTCCAGGAAATTGCGGCGCGGCTGGTTCCATTCCTCGCTGCAGGCATGCAGGCAGAGGATGCGATGCTGGTGCCCCCTTCCCATAAAAGCTCGGTTGCCTGAGTTGCATGCCGTCGGTTAGGCTTTCGGTTTGATTCGTCAGCCGGGAGCGTAACGCCGTATGCCAAGTGATTCTGTATCCCGTCCAGTGCCCGGTATTGAAATCAGTCTGGCGGCGCAGACCCTGACGCTGTTTTCGGCAGACTCCTTCTCAATCTCCTACCCGGTCTCAACGGCGCTCAATGGACCCGGCGAGCGCCAGAGCAGTGGTTGTACCCCCCGTGGCAAGCATTATGTGCGTGCGATGCTCGGCGACGGTTTCCCCGTGAACACGGTCTTCATTGCCCGCAGGCCAACAGGAGAAGTCTATTCGCCTGAGCTGGCCCGGCAGTTTCCGGATCGGGACTGGATTCTCTCCCGGATTCTCTGGTTATGCGGCCTGGAATGGGGTAAAAATCGCGGTCCCGGGGTCGATAGTTTTCGTCGCTTCATATACATTCACGGCACACCGGATTCCGAGCCCATGGGTGTGCCGCGCTCCCATGGCTGTATCCGCATGCGAAACGCAGACGTCGTCGATCTGTATCGCCGGGTCACACCGGGTACACCGGTATTGATACGCTAACCCCGTCACTGGACCGAGAGAACCGATGATCGAAGAAACACCTGCCATTGTGAATACCTGGATTCAGAACTGGAACCTGCTGTCACAAAGCTGGCGGGTCGGGATTGTGGTGTTTGCGTTGGTGTTCGGAACCGCTGTGGTTGCCTATATTGCCAGTTACACCGTGAGGCTCATTGAGCGGCGCTTCCAGAAAACCGACAACGCCTGGGACGATGCATTGCTGCACGCGGCCAGAAAGCCGGTCGTCGCGTTTGTCTGGTTGCAGGGGGTCTACTGGGCGGCGGAAGTGGCCCACCGTTATTCCGAGGCAGAAATATTCTCCGTCAACGACACACTGCTGCAGGTAGGCTTTGTCTGGTTGCTGGTGTGGACTGTGTTGCGGTTTATCAAGCAGGGGGAGGAAATACTGACCTCGCCCCTGAAAATGAAAAAGCCGATGGACTACACCACGGTCAACGCAGTCAGCAAGCTTTCCCGGGCCGTGGTTATTATCACGGCCGTACTGATTGCCCTTCAGTCCCTGGGATACAGTATTTCCGGTGTACTGGCCTTCGGTGGTGTCGGCGGTATTGCTGTGGGTTTCGCGGCGAAGGATCTGCTGGCCAACTTTTTCGGCGGCTTTATTATCCATCTGGACCGGCCTTTCAAGGTGGGCGACTGGGTTCGTTCACCGGATCGAAATATTGAAGGTATTGTTGAGCACATCGGCTGGCGCCTGACGACCGTGCGGACGTTTGATAAGCGCCCCCTTTATGTCCCCAATGCGGTCTTCACCACGATTTCCGTGGAGAACCCATCAAGAATGCTTAATCGCCGCATCTCGGAGACCATTGGAATCCGCTATGCGGATGTCAGCGGCATGGCGGAGATCGTTGCGGACATTCGAACCATGCTGGAGAACCATGAAGACATCGATCAGGACCAGACCCTGATTGTCAATTTCCTGGCCTTCAACGCATCCTCACTGGATATCATGATTTACACCTTTACCAGAACCATTGAGTGGGTTCGGTTTCACGAGGTCAAACAGGACGTGCTGCTGAAAATCAGTGACATTATTGAAGGCCATGGTGCTGAGGTTGCCTTCCCGACACGCACTCTTCACCTTCCGGATGGTGTGCGCCTTGCCAGCGATTCGGCTGGTAAGAGTGACAGTGGTGAGCCCGCCAGTGCCGAGCCCGGTAGCAGTCGTGCTCCGGTGGACGGCAGTGAAGGTTCCAGCGAAACAAAGGGCGACAGCGCGGAGGCAACAGGGGAGTCATCATGAGCAATTCGAGAAACAGGCCGCCGGTTGGCATTATCGGCGGCACCGGCCTTACAACTCTGTCGGGGCTTGAGATAATGGCGGAACGACCGGTTGTGACGCCATGGGGGCAGCCTTCTTCTGACCTGATTGAGGGGTGTCTTGGAGACCAGGCGGTGATGTTCCTGTCCCGTCACGGTAACCCTCATCGTATACCGCCGCATCAGGTCAACTACCGGGCGAATATTCAGGCGCTTCATGACGCAGGTGTTCGCACCATCGTCGGGGTCAATGCGGTGGGCGGTATTCATGCTGACATGGGCCCGGCCCACATCGTGATTCCCGACCAGATCATCGATTACACCTGGGGCAGGGCCAGTACTTTTTTTGAGGGCGAGCTGGATGAAACCACTCACATCGATTTCACCTGGCCTTATACTGAAGAAGCCCGTGAGCTGCTGATTTCAGCCGCTCGGGACCAGAAGCTGGCGTTTTCCGATTTCGGTGTTTACGGGGCCACCCAGGGGCCAAGACTGGAAACTGCGGCCGAGGTGCTGCGACTGGAACGGGATGGTTGCGATCTGGTGGGGATGACTGGCATGCCCGAGGCGGCACTGGCGGCAGAACTGAAGATGAACTACGTCTGCCTTGCGCTGGTGGTGAACCGCGCTGCCGGGAAATCGGACCACATCATTACCATGGCGGAAATCGAGGCCGCCATCGATCAGGGGATGTCTGGCGTCAAGCGGATCCTCGAAGCGTCAATAAGTGGCCTGGGTGCCCTTACTCCTCAATTTTCTTGAAGAAAACCAGAACACCGATGGTGGGAGAGTCCAGAAAATGGACCTCCTCGCTGCGCATGCGGCGGGTTTCGCGAATCCAGGTCAGTAACTCTGCCCGGGGCCAGTTCACTCCGGAAATGAAGGCCTGCCCCTGCTCGTCAATGGTTTCGGAAACCTCGTCAACCGCAACTCTTTCTTCATCTATCGCGCCACTCTGTTCATCGTTGGCGCTACCGGAAGCCTGATCCACGACCGCACCACCACCGAACAGATCGACCGGTTGTTCGATGGGGGGCGCAGGCTGCCAGTGATTGAGGTGTACCCCAACGTGCAGGTAGCGTTGCCGGTCTATGGTGATGTGGCCTTCCACCTCGCGATGGCCGGCATCCTCCAGCCAGTCGCCTATGGCCACGCGTAATGGCTCACCGTCAAAGTCTGGCGGAAAGGATTGATACCAGCCTGCGGCCAGGAGCACCCGGAAGCGTCCGCTGTTCTCCAACCGATTTGCGGCAGTGTTCAGATGGAGTTCTTCTCGCGGAACCAGTTCCAGTGTGGTTTCAGCGGCGCCGTCGCCGTCTACTGCCCGCAGGATTTCTTCTATCTCCGGGTTTGGCGGCTCGGGAATCCGGCTGGCCATCCGTTCGTTGATACTGGAGGGGTCGGCCTTGCGCTCGATGATGACAAATTCCGCACGATAATAGTCTTCACGGGGACGATCGTTTTTCGCCACCTCATCGTTACTGGTCTGCGCATCAGGTTGTTCCGCTGCGTTTTCTGCGGGTTCCTGGGCGGACACCACCGGTGGCATGGCCAGTATTGCAGCCAGGATAAAGGTGGATATTCCTGGCAATGAGTTACCGGGCGTTCGCAAGGGCTTTGCTCCATTAGTCCTGTTGTTCATCAGGGGGCCTCCGGGCCGGGACGGTAGCGCTATGAGGCTAGCTGGTCCAGCATGTCGGAAATGCCGTCGAGTTTACCACTGGTTGAGGTGTCGTTCAGCCTGAAACGGAAACTGTTGGCCCCTTCAAGGCGATACTGGTCCGGCGAGGATTGCACTTTTTTAACCAGCACCAGTGGATCTACAGGGGTTGAGCTGCCAAATTCGAGCCTGGCCCATTCCTTGCCAGCGTCCACTTTCACGATTCCCAGGGCTTCCGCGCGGATTCTGAGTTCGGACTGGCGGATCAGGTTCTTTGCCGGCTCCGGTAATAATCCGAAGCGGTCGATCATCTCAACCTGAAGTTCTTTTAATGCCTCCTTGTCGGTGACACTGGCGATACGCTTGTAAAGCATCAACCGATTGTGAACATCGGGCAGGTAATCGTCGGGGATCAGCGCGGGTATTCGCAGATTCATCTCTGTGCCATGGCTGAGTGGTAAGTCGGCATTGGGGGTCCGTCCTTCCCGGATGGCCTGCACGGCCTCGTCCAGCAGCTGCATGTAGAGTGTGAAGCCTATGCTTTCTATCTGGCCGCTCTGTTCTTCTCCAAGCAGTTCCCCTGCGCCCCGGATTTCCAGATCGTGGGTGGCGAGCATGAAGCCGGCTCCCAGGTCCTGCGCTTCCGAGATAGCCTCCAGACGTTTCTTCGCATCCGCCGTTATCGAGCGGGGAGGCGGCGTCAGAAGGTAGGCATAGGCCTGGTGATGGGAGCGGCCGACACGGCCACGGAGCTGGTGAAGCTGGGCGAGCCCGAATTTGTCGGCGCGCTCTATGATTATGGTATTGGCGCTGGGAATGTCGATACCGGTTTCAATGATGGTTGTGCACACCAGGACGTTGAAGCGCTTATGGTAGAAGTCCGACATGATCTGTTCCAGCTCACGCTCGCGCATCTGGCCGTGGGCCACACCCACCCGGGCTTCGGGAATCAGTCGTCGCAGATCTTCAGCGGTTTTCTCGATGGTGGCGACGTCATTGTGCAGGAAATACACCTGACCACCCCGCAGCACCTCCCGCAGGATGGCTTCCTTGACCATGGCTTCGTCCCGCTGGCGCACAAAGGTTTTTACCGATAGGCGCCGGGCAGGCGGGGTGGCGATTATGGACAGGTCCCGCAGGTGCCCCATGGCCATATTCAGGGTCCTGGGAATCGGGGTCGCGGTCAGGTTCAGCATGTCGACTTCGGCCCGCAGGGCTTTCAGGCGCTCCTTCTGCTGGACCCCGAAACGGTGCTCTTCATCGATGATCACCAGTCCGAGATTTTTGAATCTGATGTCGCCCTGGAGCAGTTTGTGGGTGCCGATCACAATGTCAGCTTTACCCGCTTCAATGGCTGCCAGCGCTTTGGTGGTCTGGCTGCCGCTGCGGAAGCGGCTCAGCAGCTCCACATTGACTGCTGTATCGGAGAACCGGTCCCGGAAGGATTCGTAATGCTGCTGGGCCAGCAGGGTGGTGGGGACCAGTACCGCAACCTGCTTGCCGGAATAGGTGGCCATGAAGGCTGCCCGCATGGCGACTTCGGTTTTCCCGAAGCCGACATCGCCGCAGACAAGCCGGTCCATGGGCTTTTCGCTGATCATATCTTCAAAAACCGCTTCAATGGCAGCCTGCTGATCCGGCGTTTCCTCGAACGGGAAGTCGGCAGCAAAGGCCCGGTAGGCTTCCTTCGGGTCCTCGAACGAGAACCCCTTGCGAGCCTCCCGACGGGCATAGACGTCCAGCAGCTCGGCGGCCGTGTCGCGGATTTTCTCCAGTGCTTTCTGTTTTGCGTTGCTCCAGCGATCCGTGCCCAGCTTGTGCAGCGGGGCGTGATCGGTGTCAGAACCGGTGTAACGGGAAATCAGGTGCAGGCTGGAGACGGGCACATACAGCTTTGAGCCGCCAGCGTATTCCAGCATCAGAAATTCGCTGGATTCCCCCTCCACGGTGATGGTTTCCAGGCCCCGATAACGGCCAACGCCATGGTCAATATGAACCACAGGGGCGCCAATGCGCAGCTCGGAGAGGTCCCGGTAGCCGGAATCGTCAGCTTCCGTTGGTTTTTCGCGCCGCCGACGCTGCAGAACCCGCTCACCGAACAGAGCCGTCTCTGTAATCAGGGCAATACGCTGCTCCGGCAGGACCAGCCCGTGTTCCATTGGCGCCACAGTAATGCCGAGGGTGCAGGATGTGTCGGTGGTGAACGCTCGCCAGTTCTCCAGCGCGGTGACCTGGACGCCCTGGTTGGTGAGATTCTCGATCAGTGCCTCGCGGCGACCGGAGGACTCCGCACAGATCAGAATGCGCCCATGGAACCTGTCGATAAAGCGCTTGAGGCGACCTGCGGGATCGGCGGCACGCCCGTCCATCGACACGTCCGGCAATACGTCCGTGGGGCAGTTGTAGCCGCCGGCGGTCTGGATGGTTTCCGTGGTCAGCGTTACCCGTGGAAAGTGCTTGAGCTGGCCAAAAAGCTCATCTTTCTGCAGGAACAGCTGAGCCGGAGGCAGGATGGGGCGCATCCTGTCATGACGTCGCTCCTCGTACCGGGCCCGGGTATCGGCGTCGAAATGTTCTGCCGCCTCGTTGAGTCCGGACGCGGTAAAGACCAGGGTCTCTCCCGGCAGATAGTCGAAAAGGGTTGCGGTCTGCTCGAAGAACAGCGGCAGGTAGTACTCGATCCCCGGCGGTGTGATGCCGTGGGACACATCCTGGTATATGGGTGCGTCCTTGTCGGCATGGGGGAACTGTTCGAACCAGCGATTACGAAACCCGGAGCGAGCCTCTTTGTGCCAGGGAAATTCATTTGCCGGCAACAGTTCTATCCTGTCGATCCGGTCGATGGAGCGCTGGGTTTCCGGATCGAAGGTGCGCAGTGTCTCGATTTCGTCATCGAAAAGGTCAATCCGGTAGGGTCGGGTGGCGCCCATGGGAAAGATATCCAGAATAGCGCCGCGCACCGCGTATTCCCCATGCTCATAGACATTCTCTGCATGCCTGTAGCCAGCGGCTTCCAGTTGCATGCGCCAGTTATCGATGTCCAGTGACTGGCCCACTTCCAGCAGCAGGGTGTTTCCCTGCAGATAGCTGACCGGGGGCAGTCGATGCATCAGCGTGCGGGCGGGAACAACCAGCACGCCATGGCTGGTTGAAGGCAGCCGGTGAAGTGCCCTGATCCGGCGAGATGTAATGTCCTGATGCGGCGAAAACAGATCGTACGGCAGGGTTTCCCAGTCCGGGAGAGACAGCAGCTCAAGGCCGTCCGGAGTAACAGCAGGCTGGTCTTCGTCCGCAGGCAGGCCGAGATAGAAACGCATGGCCTGCTCGAGCTCGATGGCCTCTTCTGTGCTGCGGGTTATGACCAGAGTCAGGCCCGAGTGGGCCCGTGCACTTTCGCAGATGGCCAGGGCATCGCTGCTTCCATGGAGTTGCCCCCACGTGCGATGGTCCGCAGCCTTGGCCGGCGCTTCTGGAGCTACCAGCACGGGGTCTCTGTCGGATTGGGAGGCACCTTGCGTCATGGGTCGGGTCTTTCTCCTGGGTATAAAGGGCCGGGAAACTGCGAGGCGCGTATTCTACCGGCCAGAGATTACGCTGTCATGGCAGCCGTTTCCGATAGTGATGAACGGAATGATAGGGTGTATTTGCTGTCTGGAGAATAACGTTGGATAATGTGCGCCCAATTTTCCAGGTTTCAACTGCAGAGGTTCAAGCGTGAGTCACGAACAGATCAACCAGCACCTGTCTAACTGGACGGAAAGAGAATCCACTGCGGAAGCCATGATTCCGCTGATCGGTCGCCTCTACCGCAAGAACAACGTGGTCACGTCCGTTTATGGCCGTTCCATTATTAACCAGTCGGTCATCGACATCATTCGAGCGCACCGGTTTGTGCGCCAGGTTGAGGACAGTGAGCTGTCAGTCCATAACACCCTGCCTATTCTGCAGGCGATGGACAGCATGGATCTTGGGCGTGGCCATGTCGACATTGGCAAGCTTGCGGTGAAGTTCAAGGAGGAGGGTGGCTCACTTGAGGACTTCCTGAAGCGAGAAATCGGCCCGATTGTAGGCCAGTACCAGACGCAGTCAGAAGAAGACGCCGAAAACGATACCAAGGATGTTGTCCTCTATGGTTTCGGCCGTATCGGTCGCCTGCTGGCCCGCATCCTGATTGAAAAAGCCGGCGGCGGCAACAACCTTCGTCTGCGCGCGATTGTTGTTCGTCAGGGCGGTGCTGACAACGATCTCGAGAAGCGCGCCAGTCTGCTGCGCCGTGACTCGGTCCATGGCCCCTTCAATGGCACGATCACCGTGGACGAAGAGAACTCTGCACTGATCGCCAACGGCAACTTTATCAAGGTGATCTACTCTCCGGGTCCGGATCAGGTGGATTACACGCACTACGGTATCAACAACGCGATTGTTATTGATAATACCGGTATCTGGCGCGATGAAGCCGGCCTTGGTCTGCACCTGAAATCGAAAGGTGTCAGCCGGGTCATACTGACCGCGCCGGGTAAGGGGGATATCAAGAATATTGTCCACGGCATCAACAATGACTGGATAACCGAAGAAGACCGCATCCTCTCCGCTGCGTCCTGCACGACCAACGCCATTACACCAGTGCTCAAGGCTATCCATGACGAGTACGCGATTGAGGATGGTCATGTCGAGACGGTGCACTCCTATACCAATGACCAGAACCTGATCGACAACTATCACAAGGGCAGTCGCCGTGGTCGCAGTGCGCCCCTGAATATGGTTATTACCGAAACAGGTGCCGCCAAGGCGGTTGCCAAGGCGCTGCCGGAGTTGAAGGGCAAGTTGTCCGGCAATGCCATTCGTGTGCCGACACCGAATGTGTCCATGGCCATCCTTAACCTGAACCTGTCAAAAGAGGTAACGGTTGAAGGGGTCAATGAGTACCTCAGGGACATGGCTCTGCATTCGGAGCTGCAGAAGCAGATCGATTTCGTCAATTCGCCGGAAGTTGTCTCGACGGACTTTGTCGGTTCGCGTCATGCAGGCATTGTTGATGCCCAGGCCACTATTGCCAATGGCAAGCGTCTGATCCTCTATGTGTGGTATGACAACGAGGCGGGTTACAGCGCGCAGGTTATCCGTGTGGTAAACCAGATGGCCGGCGTAACCTACCCGATCTTCCCCAAAAGGGCGCGGGACTGACCAGCGACTGACAGGCTCGGCTGGTACTGAAACCCCGACCATTTTTGGTCGGGGTTTCTTTTTGCGTGTCAATAAACCATCCTTTGTTTACGTTCAGGCACAAACTCCGCAGGGTTTCTGGTGGAAATAGTATTCCTTAATCTCTATAATTGGCGCGATTTTGGGTACGTCTGACACTCGCTTTCCATCGCTTTCTGTAGTCGGATATCCGGCATGTAACCGACGCCGGTGTATTCGTCGCTCTGGCACCGCCATCCGGTAAAGGCCGGACTGCATACCTGGGCCGCAGGCGTCGGGCGTTACAAATCCATCGAATAGTTTCTGATGATTGGATGAGGCTAATGATCAAGATCAAAAAAGGCCTGGATCTTCCCATCAGCGGCGCTCCTGAACAGACCATTACTGACGGCAAACCCGTTCGCCACGTGGCATTGATCGGTTTTGACTATATCGGCATGAAGCCGACGATGGCTGTGAAAGAAGGGGACCGTGTAAAGCGCGGCACGCTGCTGTTTACGGACAAGAAGACCGAGGGCGTTCGTTATACTTCACCGGCAGCCGGTGTGGTCAAGGAAATTAACCGCGGCGAGCGCCGTGTGTTTCAGTCAATCGTTATTGAAGTGGATGGTGACGAAGCTGAGACCTTTGCGCGCTACAACGCATCCGATATGGCCGGCCTTGAGCGTCAGCAGGTTGTTGATAACCTCGTTGAATCGGGGCTGTGGACGACCTTCAAGACTCGTCCGTACAGCAAGGTGCCCGAAATTGACTCGGCACCGCATTCCATCTTCGTCTCGGTAATGGATACCAACCCTCTGGCAGCGGACCCCACGGTCATCATCCGTGAGAATGGCGCTGCCTTTGAGGAAGGCCTGAAAATCCTTACCAAGCTGACCAACGGTAAGGTCTTTGTTTGCGGTAAGCCCGGTTCAGACGTTCCGGTTCCGACAGACGACAAGGTGGAAGTGAACCAGTTTGACGGCGTTCACCCGGCAGGCAACGTTGGTACCCATATCCATCACCTTGATCCTATTGCAGGTGACAAGGTGGTATGGAGCATCGGCTACCAGGATGTTATCGGGATTGCGAAGCTGTTCGAGACCGGGGAACTTCCGGTGGAGCGTATTGTTGCGGTGGGTGGTCCCAAGGCCTTGAAGCCGCGCCTGATCCGCACCCGTATCGGTGCCAGCCTCACGGAACTTCTCGATGGCGAAACTGCCACAGACTGCGAGGTTCGCACAATCTCCGGTTCGGTTTTCGGCGGTCGCCGTGGTGACGGGCCCTGCGCCTACCTCGGTCGCTTTGCCAATCAGATCTCTGTGCTGGAAGAAGGTTACAAGCGGGAGTTCCTGGGTTGGCTTTCACCTGGCCCGAACAAGTTCTCGATTCTGAACATCTACCTGTCGAAGCTGACAGGCGGCAAACTGTTCGATTTCACCACAACCACCAATGGCAGCGAACGAGCAATGGTGCCGGTGGGTGCGTATGAAGAAGTGATGCCGCTGGACATTCTGCCAACGCAGTTACTGCGTTCGCTTATCGTTGGCGATACAGAGATGGCACAGAAACTCGGTGCTCTGGAACTGGATGAAGAAGATCTGGCACTGTGCACGTTCGTGTGCCCGGGTAAATACGAATACGGTCCGATTCTCCGTGAGAACCTGACCCGAATCGAGATCGAGGGCTAACAGATGGCAATTCGACAGTTTCTCGATGGCATAGAACACCACTTTGAAAAAGGTGGCAAGTACGAGCGCTGGTACGCGCTGTACGAAGCCGTCGACACCATTTTTTACACTCCGGGCAAGGTGACTTCCACCACCTCCCATGTTCGTGATGGCGTGGACCTCAAGCGCATCATGATCACGGTCTGGCTGTGTACCTTTCCGGCAATGTTCTTCGGTATGTGGAACATCGGGTTCCAGGCCAACAGCTATCTGGCTGAAAATCCGGATGCCCTGATGGGCGATGGCGGCCTGCGTACAGCCTTTATCAGTGCTCTGGCTGGAAACAATGCCGCCAGTATCTGGGATAATTTCGTGTACGGCATGGCCTATTTCGTGCCCATCTACTTCGTCACCTTCGTGGTGGGTGGTTTCTGGGAAGTGCTGTTCGCGACGGTGCGCCGCCACGAAGTGAACGAAGGTTTCTTTGTCACCTCCGTGCTGTTCGCACTGATCTGCCCGCCGAGCATTCCTTTGTGGCAGGTAGCTCTGGGCATCACCTTCGGTGTGGTTATCGGCAAGGAAGTGTTCGGTGGAACCGGAAAGAACTTCCTGAACCCGGCGCTGACCGGCCGTGCCTTCCTGTACTTTGCCTATCCGGCACAGATCTCCGGTGACACAGTGTGGACCGCAGTTGACGGGTTCAGCGGTGCAACAGCACTGAGCTGGGCAGCCAGCGGCGGCCTCGAGGCACTGGAAACCCAGATTGGCTGGATGTCTGCGTTCGTGGGTTCTATTCAGGGTTCCGTGGGTGAGACTTCGACACTGGCGGTGTTGATTGGTGGCATTATTCTTCTGGTGATGAAGATTGCCTCCTATCGTATCGTCGGGGGTGTCATGATTGGCATGATAGGTATGGCGCTGCTGCTGAACATCATTGGTTCGGAAACCAATCCGATGTTCGATGTGCCGGCGCACTGGCATCTGGTGATGGGCGGTTTTGCGTTCGGTATGATGTTCATGGCAACGGACCCGGTCTCTGCGGCCATGACCAACACAGGCCGCTGGTGCTTTGGCATCCTGGTCGGTGTTATGACTGTGCTGATTCGTGTGATCAACCCGGCATTCCCGGAAGGCATCATGCTGGCAATTCTGTTTGCCAACCTCTTTGCACCGCTGATGGACCACTATGTGGTTCAGGCCAACATCAAACGGAGGCTCGCACGTGGCTAAAGCTAAAGAAACTGTCTCCAGAACGCTGATGGTTGCGCTGGTGCTGAGTATTGCCTTCTCGGTAGTGGTTTCGACTGCCGCGGTAATGCTCAGGCCGGCACAGGTCAAAAACCAGAATCTGGACATCCGTTCCAACATGCTCGCAGCTGCAGGCATGTTGGAACAGGGTGCGAGCGCAGACGAGATTGAAGAAATGTTCTCCCGTTTCAGTGTTCGCCTGGTTGACCTCGACACCGGTGAGTACGTAGAACCGTCATCGGTTGGCGTTGAAGATCCGATGAAGTACGACATGTACAAAGCGTCGTCTGATCCGGAGATGTCAACCAACATCCTGTCGGCAGCCGACAAGGCAGGTATCAAACGCCGCCCGAACGTCGCCAAGGTATTCACCCTTGAAGAAAATGGCGAACTGGTTCGTGTGGTGCTGCCGATTCATGGCTACGGGCTGTGGTCAACGCTTTACGGATTTGTCTCGCTGGAAGGCGATGCCAATACCATCGAAGGGTTGGGATTTTATGACCACGCCGAAACACCGGGTCTTGGTGGGGAAGTGGACAATCCGCGCTGGAAGCGTCAGTGGGTGGGCAAGAAAGTCTACGACGATGAGTTTGAGGAGCCCCAGATCCGACTGGTCAAGGGTGGTGTAAGCTCCGACGCCGCCAACAAGGAACACAAGGTTGACGCGCTCTCCGGTGCGACGCTGACCAGCCGCGGTGTGGAAAACCTGGTCAACTACTGGATGGGTGACCAGGGCTTCGAACCCTACCTGAAAAAACTTCGTGAAGGGGAGGTCTGAACATGGCAGACGCTTCAGCCAAACAGGTTCTCTTCGAACCGATTTTCAGTAACAACCCTATCGCGTTGCAGATACTGGGTATCTGCTCCGCGCTGGCGGTGACCACCAGCATGAACGTGACTCTGGTCATGTGTGCTGCGGTTATCGCGGTAACGGCTTTTTCAAACCTGGCGGTGTCGCTGGTTCGCACGCAGATCCCCGGCAGCATCCGGATCATCGTGCAGATGACCATTATCGCCTCCCTGGTTATTGTGGTGGATCAGGTGCTCAAGGCCTACGCCTACGAAATCAGCAAGCAGCTTTCGGTATTCGTTGGTCTGATCATCACCAACTGTATCGTTATGGGCCGCGCTGAAGGCTTCGCCATGAAGAATGGTCCCTGGCTCAGCTTCCTGGATGGCGTTGGCAACGGCCTGGGCTATTCAGTATTGCTGATCTTCGTGGCGTTTTTCCGTGAACTGCTGGGTGCCGGCTCGCTGTTTGGTGTGTCCCTGATGCCCGTCGTTAACGAAGGTGGCTGGTACATTCCCAACGGTCTGTTGCTGCTGCCGCCGAGCGCGTTCTTCATTATTGGTCTGGCCATCTGGGGTCTGCGGACCTGGAAGCCGGAGCAGGTTGAAGAGCCCGACTTCAAGATGTCTCGCCACACTGTCAAGGAGGCCTTCTGATGGAACATTATATCAGTCTGATACTGAAGGCCATTTTCGTTGAAAACATGGCGCTGGCCTTCTTCCTGGGGATGTGTACCTTCCTGGCGATCTCCAAAAAGATCGAGGCAGCCGCCGGCCTTGGCATCGCGGTCATCGTAGTGCTGACGATCACGGTTCCGGTTAACAACCTGCTCTATAACACCATCCTGAGGGAAGGTGCGCTGGACTGGGCAGGACTGCCGAACGTCGATCTGAGCTTTCTGGGCCTGCTTACGTATATCGGTGTCATTGCCGCGCTTATCCAGATCATGGAAATGGTCCTGGACAAGTACATTCCGGCGCTCTATGCGGCGCTTGGTGTGTTCTTGCCGCTGATTACAGTGAACTGCGCCATCCTGGGTGCCTCACTGTTCATGGTAGAGCGTGACTATACCTTCAGTGAGAGTGTGGTGTACGGGTTTGGTGCGGGTGTTGGCTGGGCTCTGGCCATCCTTGCCCTGGCCGGAATTCGCGAAAAGCTCAAGTACAGCGACGTTCCCGAGGGCCTGCGTGGCCTGGGTATCACCTTCATCACGGTTGGTCTGATGTCCCTGGGCTTTATGTCATTCTCAGGTATTTCACTGTAACCAACCCGGTGATTCGGTTTAACGAAAAGGCGAGACCATGAATACAGAAATTATTCTCGGCGTGGTCATGTTCACCGTTATCGTGCTGGCCCTTGTCGCGGTCATCCTCGCGGCACGGTCCAGGCTGGTAAGCACCGGTGATGTGACCATTGAAGTCAATGACGATCCAGAGCATACGTTAACAACGGAAGCTGGCGGTAAACTTCTCGGTACCCTGGCAAGTAACGGCATCTTCCTGTCCTCCGCCTGTGGTGGCGGCGGTACCTGCGCCCAGTGCAAATGTAAGGTTCTGGAAGGCGGTGGCGCCATGCTGCCAACGGAAAAGACCCACTTCACCAACCGTGAGGAAAAGGAAGGCTGGCGCCTGTCCTGCCAGGTACCGGTGAAGCAGGACATGAAAGTCGAGGTGCCGGAGGAGTTCTTTGGCGTCAAGAAGTGGGAATGCGAGGTTGTCTCCAACCACAACGTTGCTACGTTCATCAAAGAGCTGGTGCTGAAGCTTCCCGAAGGCGAGGAAGTGGATTTCCGTGCCGGCGGTTATGTCCAGCTTGAGTGTCCTCCTTACGAAATCGACTTCAAGGATTTCGATATCGAGGAAGAGTTCCACGAAGACTGGGACAAGCATGATATCTGGCGCTATAAGGCGGTGAACAAGGAGGAGACCATCCGGGCTTACTCCATGGCGAACTATCCGGAAGAAAAGGGTGTTCTCAAGTTCAACATCCGTATCGCCACACCACCTCCGGGTACTGACCATCCTCCGGGAATCATGTCTACCTACGTGTTCGCTCTGAAACCGGGTGACAAGATCACTGTTATGGGGCCATTTGGCGAGTTCTTCGCCAAGAAGACCGATGCCGAAATGGTGTTCATTGGTGGTGGTGCCGGTATGGCACCCATGCGCTCCCATATCTTTGATCAGCTGAAGCGTCTGAACTCCAAGCGCAAGATCAGCTTCTGGTACGGTGCCCGAAGCGTGCGTGAAATGTTCTACGTGGAAGATTTCGACATGCTGGCGGAAGAGAACGACAATTTCGAATGGCATGTAGCACTGTCTGACCCCCAGCCGAATGATAACTGGGAAGGTCCGACCGGCTTTATCCACAACGTACTGTACGAAAGTTACCTGAAGGACCACCCGGCTCCTGAAGACTGTGAGTACTATATGTGTGGGCCTCCCATCATGAACGCTTCGTGCATCAAAATGCTGAAGGACCTTGGTGTGGAAGACGAGAACATCATGCTGGATGACTTCGGGGGTTAATCAGTTCCAATGACATTCGGCATGTTACGACCCGTCAGGGTGGTTCTGGCCAGCGCCTTCTGGGCGCTGGCTATTGCCACGCTGGCGGGTTGTTCGTTTGAGGAAGAGGAAAAAGTCTGGGAGATTTCCGGCCCGGTATTCGGCACGCAGTATCATATCAATGTGGTATTGCAGGAAGATCAGCACCGACTGGAAAATCTGGCAGACGGTATCGATGAAGTGCTTGCCCGGGTTGATGCCTCCATGTCCACCTGGCGGGAAGACTCGGAACTATCCCGGTTTAACCGACTGGAGGACCAGAGCCAGTGGACCGAGATCTCGCGGCCGCTTCATGAAGTGCTGGCAACGGCCAGGGAAGTCTCCGAGCTGACAGACGGTGCATTTGACGTAACCGTGGGCCCTGTTGTCAATTTGTGGGGGTTCGGGCCTGATGCCCGGCCTGACCGGGTGCCCGGCAGCGATGAGCTGGCGTCCAGGCTTGCAGCTATCGGCTACGACAAGCTTGAGCTGCGGGATGAGCCGCCGGGGCTCAGGGCCAGCCCGAACCAGTATGTCGATCTCTCTGCGATAGCGAAAGGCTACGGTGTGGACGAGGTTGCGCGTTTTCTGGAATCCGAGGGTGTATCCGCCTTTCTGGTGGAAATTGGTGGTGAGGTGCGAGTCTCGGGGCGCAAACCTGACGGTGCAGCCTGGCGGCTGGCTATCGAAGAACCGGTTTCCGAGCAGCGTCGGATCAACCGGGTGGTTGCGCTGGACAGTCAGGCGATGGCAACCTCCGGAGACTATCGTAACTATTACGAATCGGAAGGGCAGCGGTTTTCACATACAATAGATCCCAACACTGGCAAACCGATCCGCCACAGTCTGGCCTCGGTGACTGTCATTGCTGACGATTGCATGACTGCAGATGCGCTGGCCACTGCATTCAATGTGATGGGGGTTGAGCAGGCAAAAGAGCTTGCCACACGTGAAAACATTGCCGCCTATTTTATAGTACGGGGCGAAGACGGGTTTGAAACGGACTATACACCGGCTTTTTCCTCGTACCTGGCAAATTAACGGAGAGACCTTCTATGGGTACTTTTCTGCTGGTTCTGACAATTGTTGTACTGCTGGTTGCCGGTATGTCTATCGGCGTTATATTTGGCCGCAAGCCTATCAGTGGAACCTGCGGGGGTATTGGCGCCATGGGTATCAGCAAGTCCTGTGATATCTGCGGCGGCAACACCCAGAAATGTGAAGAGGAGAATGAGCGCCTTGCCAATGATGGCAAGTCAGCGGAGGCGCTGTCCTACGACGCCTCCAATAAAGAGACCCGCTGATTCGGCGTCCACTGAATACTATAAAAATTCCGGGAGCCTCTGAAAAGCGCCTGCCCAGCCTGCGCGCATATGCGGGGTTTTTCAGAGGCTTCCTCACGACGTAGATAAGGAGTCACTGCAGAATGGCAGAGCATCATTACGACGTCGTCGTTATCGGCGCGGGCCCTTCGGGAGAAGGCGCAGCGATGAATGCGACGAAGCATGGTAAACGTGTCGCGATCATCGAGGATAAACCCACCGTTGGCGGTAACTGCACCCATTGGGGCACGATTCCATCCAAGGCGTTGCGTCACTCCGTCAAGCAGATCATCACGTTCAACACCAACCAGATGTTCCGGGATATTGGCGAACCACGCTGGTTCTCATTCCCCCGCGTTCTGCAGAATGCCCAGAAGGTCATCGGTAAACAGGTCAAGCTGAGGACTCAGTTCTATGCCCGCAACCGGGTGGATCTGATTAACGGACGGGCCAGCTTTCTTGATGCAAACCGTCTGGAGATCCGTGGTAACAAATCCCACGAAATTCTTCACTTCAAACAGGCTATCATTGCGACGGGTTCTCGCCCGTATCTGCCACCAGATGTGGATTTCCGCCACCACCGGATTTACAACTCGGACACCATTCTGAATCTGTCCCACACACCACGAACGCTGATTATTTACGGTGCTGGTGTTATCGGTTCCGAATACGCCTCCATTTTTGCCGGACTTGGTGTGAAAGTGGATCTGATCAATCCCGGCAGCCGTCTACTCACGTTCCTGGACGATGAAATATCCGACGCCCTTAGTTACCATCTGCGGAATAATGGCGTTCTTGTCCGGCATAATGAAGAGTATGAATCTGTTGATGGGGACGACCACGGTGTGGTCCTGTCACTGAAGTCCGGCAAGAAAATCCGTGCCGATGCCTTCCTCTGGTGTAATGGCCGCAGTGGCAATACCGAAAAGCTGGGATTGGAAAATATAGGCCTGACCCCCAATGGCCGTGGTCAGCTGGCTGTTGATGACCACTACCGGACTGAGGTAGAGAACATTTACGCAGCCGGTGACGTTATCGGCTGGCCCAGTCTCGCCAGCGCCGCCTACGACCAGGGACGTTCTGCGTCTTCCGATATCGTGAAGGATGAATACTTCCGGCTTGTGACCGACGTTCCCACCGGTATTTACACCCTTCCTGAAATCAGTTCCGTGGGTAAAACCGAGCGGGAACTGACCGAGGCCAAGGTGCCCTATGAAGTGGGTCAGGCATTTTTCAAGGACCTGGCGCGGGCACAGATAACCGGCGACCCGGTTGGTATGCTCAAGCTCCTGTTCCACAGGGAATCCCGCCAACTTCTGGGTATTCACTGCTTCGGTGACCAGGCTGCAGAAATCGTTCACATCGGCCAGGCCATCATGAATCAGGAAGGGGAAGCGAACTCCCTGAACTACTTCATTAACACCACCTTCAACTACCCAACCATGGCCGAAGCCTATCGGGTAGCGGCGCTAAACGGTCTGAACCGGATCTTCTGATCTGGTGCTGTCGGTCCTGCTTTGCCCGGTGGGCAGATGCAGGGCTGATTTTGACCGGTTATCGAAGTACATATGCGTGCTGGTTGGGTAATCAGTGATAATGCTGTCGACGCCTTTCGCTTCAAGCTTGAGCATGTCGTGGATGCGGTTAACGGTCCAGGTGGACACGTGCATGCCCCGCCGGTGAGCGTCCTCCACGATAGCCTGGGTACAGATGCGCCAGCCAATGCACAGGAAGTCACAGTGCAGGCGGGCGGCGACATTGACCGGTTTCGGGAACTTTCTGTCGGTTACCAGACCGATACGCACGCTCTTGTCCCTTCGACGAGCCTGCTGGAGGAACCACTGGTCTGACGAGGTGATGGCAACCCGCTGGTACAGATCCCTGCGCTGGATTACTTCAATCAGGCGGTTGCAGAGCACATTCAGACGCTGACGGTTGTCTTTTTTTACCTCCAGTTGCAGGTGCTCAAAATCCGGATATTCGTTCAGCAATGCTTCCAGTGAAGGGATGCCAATGGCTTTGGGCCAGGGCTTCCCATTGCGCCGGGCGTCCATTCCCGCAAGCTCTTCGGTGGTATAGCTGCCGACGCTACCCTGATGCCCTGTGGTGCGGTCAACCGTAAGATCATGAACAATAACCGGTTTGCCATCTTTTGACAGGACCAGGTCAAGTTCAAAATGCCGGACGCCATGACGGTAGGCATGAGTGAAGCCGGCCAGGGTGTTCTCCGGAGCTTCGCCCTTTGCGCCCCTATGCCCATAAACGATCATTCTGTAGCGGATTCCTTCAGACGACGGTAAATTTGCTGGCGTTTCTTCCAGGTGTCATGACACAGCTGGATATCTTCCAGATAGGCCGGTAGTTCTTCCATCAGCAGGGCCTGAGGGCCGTCCACGAGCGCTTTTTCAGGTTTGGGGTGAAAGTCCACCAGTACCATGTTGGCGCCGGCAATGACGCCTTGAGCGGTGGCATGCATGACATCCAGAACACCGTCAGGCGCGCGCTCACGACTACCTACCGAATGGGACGGGTCCACGCATACCGGCATACGGGTAAGGCGTTTCACGGCCGGCACATGAGCGAAGTCGACCATGTTGCGATGTGGCTGTCCGGCCTCTGTTTTCATGCCGCGCAGGCAGAAGATGACATTGGCATTGCCTTCGCTGGCCAGATACTCCGCTGCATTCAGGGATTCGTTCAGGGTTATTCCGAATCCCCGCTTCAGCAGTACCGGGTAAGTAGTCTGGCGCCCAATGGCCTTAAGCAGTTCGAAATTCTGGGTGTTGCGGGTGCCTACCTGGAGCATGACACCAGTGGGCCGGCCCAGCTGTTCAAGGCAGTGATCGATTTCCTCAATGTGGCTTTCATGGGTGATTTCCATGGCAATGACCTTGATGCCATGTTTGCCGGCTTTCTCGAATACCCATGGCAGACAGCCTTTGCCGTGCCCCTGGAATGAATAGGGGTTGGTCCGTGGCTTGTAGGCACCCATCCGTGTGCATACCTGCCCGTTATCCTCCAGGGCCTGCATCATCTGCTCCACGTGTTCCGGCACGTCCACGGCACACAGTCCGGCAAAGATGTTCAGGTTGGACTGGTCAAAGGTAACGTCATTATAGGTGAAGCCACTCTGGCGGCGGTCGTCCTTGTGGCGACCGAGTATCCGGTAATCATCGGAGATGCGAATGGCCCGCTCCACTGCTGGAAGGGCTTCGATGTCCTCCTTGTTGAGAGATTTTGTTTCTCCCAGAAGATAAACCTCGGTCAGGCGCTGTTTTGCGCCCTGGACCTGGTGGACTCTGACCGATACGCCGGGCAGATTCTCCAGAAAGTGCATGGTCTGACGATAGGCTTCGCTGTCCAGCGCGATATCCGGGTGGAGAATGGCTAACATACTTGCTCCTTAAGGTTCAGTCAGCGCCCTCGGCGCGATGGCGGGCCTGCATGAATTCCCTGTGGTTCAGGTGCAGCAGATCCGCCATGCGACGAATAAGGTGTTCTTCGTACTTGTCGATACGGCCGTCGGCGAGAGCAACCCGCCATATGCTTTCCAGCAGGATCTGTTTTTCTTCCTGGTCCAGCTGTTCGTTGATCATGCCGGTAAACTCGTACAGGGAGGTGGCATCATCAGCATGGTTGAGCGCGTCTTGGAGGATGTCCTCTGCTTCTTCCCGGGTGACCTGATGGGCGCGGACCGCGCAATCGACGATGGTTTTCAGCTCTTCGTCATCCTGCTCATTGTCCACCCTGGACAACTGAACCATTAACGCGGTGGCGGCAACGGCCAGTTGGTGGTTGTCGGGCTGGGTCGGTTCATCTTCCGGCGAGCCGAACAGGTTCTTCAGGCGCTCAATCATGGTCTTGCGACTCCCCTCAAGGTTACTGCCAGCGTCAGGCGGCCTGGGACAGCCGGCGAACGCGGTTTTCAAGCTCTATCTGATCGTTGGTGAATCGGCGGATGCCGTCCGCCAGCTTTTCCGTGGCCATGGCGTCTTCGTTGGACTCCCAGCGGAACAGGCGTTCATCAATAGTGCCGGGTCTGTCAGCGCTTTGTGCACCGTCGGCAGACAGGCGGCGAGGCAATGTGCTGGAATCACTGTCCAGCTCCTGCAGCAGGGCCGGACTGATCGTCAGGCGGTCGCATCCCGCCAGCATCTCGATCTCACCAGTGTTGCGGAAGCTGGCGCCCATCACGACGGTGCTATAGCCATTGGCCTTATAGTAGTTGTAGATGCGGGTCACGGACTGGACCCCCGGGTCTTCTTCCGGAGGGAAGGCATCGCGACCGGTGGCGGCCAGGTGCCAGTCCAGGATGCGGCCCACGAAGGGGGAGACCAGAAAGGCACCGGCATCGGCACAGGCGGCTGCCTGTATAAAGGAGAACAGCAGCGTCAGGTTGCAGCGAATGCCTTCCTTCTCAAGCTGTTCGGCGGCCCGGATACCCTCCCAGGTGGAGGCGATCTTGATGAGTACCCGGCTGGTGTCCATGCCAAGGTGGTCGTAAAGCTCTATCAGGCGTCGCGCCCGGGTGAGGGTTGCGCCGGTATCAAAGGACAGCCGGGCATCCACTTCTGTTGAAACCACGCCTGGAACAAGACCGAGAATCTCCTTTCCTGCCAGTACGGCCAGCATGTCAGTGGCATAGGTCAGTTGCTCGGCATCCGAGCCGCCCTGTTTGCGGGCAGCCGCCACGGCTTCATCCAGCATCGGCCGGTAGGCATCCGAAGCCGCAGCCTTGAGGAGAAGCGAGGGGTTGGTGGTAGCGTCTTCCGGTTTCCACTGGGCAATGGCATCCAGGTCCCCGGTATCGGCGACCACGGTGGTCATGGCTTTGAGTTGTTCGAGCTTGCTGGTCATTCGTCCTGTCGTCCTGATAGGTTTGTTATTGATCGCCCGTGTCGTGGGCGTTGAAGGTATATCCCTACAATAACGGGCTGCTCTGACAGGAACAAGACAGTAAAAGGTATCAGGGCGTTCAGGCCGGCACTGTTACTGCGTCCCCGGGTTCCGGAACCCTGGCCATGGCCTGTTCGATCACCTCGATGCCGGAACCCGGCTTGTGGGCGTTCTCACTGATATAACGGCGGAATTGCCGGCCTCCCGGCTGGCCATGGAACAGGCCCATCAGGTGGCGGGACATGTGGCTGAGGTAAACGCCCCGGTCCAGTTCGCTCTGAATGAATGGTAATACCGCACGCAGGGCCTCGTGCCGGGATCGAGCCGGTCCGGGCTGTCCGAAAAATTCGGTATCCACACCAGCCAGCAGCCAGGGGTTGTGGTAAGCCTCGCGGCCGAGCATGACGCCATCGGTGTGTTCAAGGTGCTGCCGGCACTCGTCAAAGGTCTTGATGCCGCCGTTGATGATGATTTCAAGATGAGGATAAAGGGCCTTGAGCCGGTAGACCCAGTCGTACTTCAGCGGCGGTATGTCACGGTTTTCCTTGGGGCTCAGCCCTTCCAGAACAGCGATGCGGGCATGGACGATAAACGTACGGCAGCCTGCCTCGGAGACCTTTTCAATAAACTCGCACAGATCCTCCCAGGACTCGCGGCCATCTATCCCGATCCGGTGTTTGACCGTTACCGGCAGGCCGGTGGCACTGATCATCGCCCTTACGTCTTCCGCCACCCTGTCGGGATGGGCCATCAGGCAGGCGCCAATCATGTTGTTTTGTACCCGGTCACTGGGGCAGCCAACATTCAGGTTCACTTCATCAAAACCGTATTGCTCTGCCAATGCTGCGCAATGGGCCAGCTCCTGAGGATTACTGCCGCCCAGTTGCAGTGCCAGCGGGTATTCCGCCGGATCATGCCGGAGGAATCGCGCAGTGTCGCCGTGAATCAGCGCACCAGTGGTGACCATCTCGGTGTAAAGCAGGGCATGCCGGCTTAACTGGCGTGCCAGATAGCGGTAGTGACTGGTTGTCCAGTCCATCATCGGGGCCACGCAGAATCTTCGTGACGGCCCGTAAAGGGTGTCTGCCTGTGTGTCCGCTATCTGTTCCGGCATGTCTGTGGTGATACTCGTGCTCATTTACTGCCCAATCCGAATCTGTCTGTCACTCGTCGCTGGGGTCAACGGGTCGAATGAAAAGAGCTGCTATTCTATCAGGAAAACTGCGCACCTGGCCGTAGGGCTTTGGCGAAACACAGGGCACTTTATGAACGAATGTATATTTATTACCGGCGCCGGCGCGGGTATCGGCCGGGCGACGGCCAGGCTTTTTGCGGCAGAAGGCTGGTTTATTGGCGCGGCAGACAGGGACGCCGAGGCTCTTGAAGCCTTGCGGAATGAACTCGGGGCTGAAAGATGCAGTATCCATGTTGCCGACGTAACCGACTCGTCGGCGGTAACACTGGCGCTGGAGGAGTTTGCCGCGCATACCGGAGGGAGGCTCAAGGTGCTGCATAACAATGCCGGCATACTGAAAGTTGGTCCCTTTGAAAAGATCAGTCCGGAAGTCCACCGCAGTCTGGTGGAAGTGAATGTTATTGGTCTGATGAATGTGCTTCATGCGGCCTTTCCCTATCTCAAGGCAACGCCTGGCGCGCAGGTGGTCAACATGAGCTCTGCATCGGCCTCCTATGGAATTCCCGACTTTGCGTCCTATTCCGCCAGCAAACACGCCGTCCGTGCAATGACCGAGGCGCTGGATATTGAGTGGGAGCAATACGATATAAAGGTCGGTGACCTGATGCCGCCGTTTGTAAATACCGGTATGGTCCAGTCCAATGAGGGGCAGTCGGCGTTGTTTGCCAGCATGGGGGTTAACCTGACCCCGGAAACGGTTGCAGTTGCGGTTCTTGAGCAGGTCCGCAAGCATCGGTTGCACCGTCCGGTTTCCTTGCAGTTCCGCGCTCTGTGGCCCATTACCCGCTCTGCGCCAACAGGTGTCACCCGGGCGGTGATGAAACGGCTATGGAAAAACGATTAGAGGCTTCAGTTTCCCGGAAATGACTTATGACAACGAATTGGTTTTCCCAATCCGCTAGGTTGGACAGGGCTGCAACAGCTTGGCGTTCAGGAGGTCAGTCATGCCCGGTTCTGGCGATGCATTGGCGGCATTGGAATTCTTTCCGTGGAGTCGACATTTCGAAGTCGGCATCGAGGAGATTGATGAGCAGCACAAAACCCTGGTGAAAATTGTCAACCGGCTTGTGTGGCACTCGGTGTCTGATGTTCCGCAGTCCCGGTGTGATCAGATTCTCGATGAGTTGTTGTCGTACGCCCACCATCATTTCAGGTCAGAAGAGCGTATCTGGGATTCGGTGTTTGGGGACAGGGATATTGCCCGTAACCATCACGACTCTCACCAGATGTTTTTTGCCCAGGTTCAGGCTTTCCGAAGTAGCGGTCAGCCCAAGGCCCAGATAATGTCGGATCTTTTTGATTTTCTCGCCCGATGGCTGGCGTTTCATATTCTGGAGTCGGATCGGCGGATGGCAATGACGGTGAGGGCTGTCGAGGAAGGCTTTACCCTGGAGGAAGCCAGGCGGCAGGTTGATGACCAGTTGGGCGGCAGTGTGGGGGAGTTGATTTCGGCGTTGCTGGAAGTCTACAGTAAGCTCTCGTCGAGCACCGCGCAATTGATGCGGGAAAACCTCACCAGAGAGTAAGTTTTAATGCCGGTAATGGTGCAGGCACTCACGCCTGTGTTTGCGTTGATCCTGCTGGGTTACCTGTTCCGGCGCTGGCATTTCCCGGGGGACGACTTCTGGATCCAGGCGGAACGGTTTACCTATTACGTGCTGTTTCCGGCCATGCTGATTTTCAAGCTGGGGCAGGCGAGGGTACCGCCGTCTGCCTATGGCGACATCCTCTTACTGATTGTTGCCATGCTGGTGACCATGAGTTTATTGCTCGGGGTGCTCCAGCTGGTCTGGCGCTGGCCAGGGCCGGTGTTCTCGTCTGTGTTCCAGGGTGGCATCCGGTTTAACTCCTACGTCGCCCTGGCAGCGGCTGGAATGTTGCTCGGCGATGAAGGCCTGTCGCTGATCGCCATAGCCGTCGCCGTAAAAGTCCCTTTGCTCAACCTGTTGTGCATTCTGATGTTTTCGCTGGTGGCAGGTAACGGTAAGGCAAGACTGAAACCCGTTCTCAAGGCAATTGCCTCCAACCCGTTGATTATCGGTTCTGTTGCAGGGATGGTCTGGAGTTATTTCCAGATAGGTTTTCATCCGCTGGTGGCCGGCATTCTTGAACCCTTGAGTGACCTGGCCCTGCCGCTTGGCCTGATGACTGTTGGCGCTGGCCTGCAACTGAAGGCACTGCGTGGTGCATCAACGCCGTTTCTGGTGTCCTCGGCCGCCAAACTGGTGGGTTTCCCGCTGCTGACGGCCGTTCTGGCGATGCTGTTGGGTATGGAGGGGTTGATGGTCCAGGTGACCATATTGCTGGCGGCCCTGCCGACAGCCACTTCGTCCTACATCCTGGCGCGTCAGCTGGGTGGCGACGCGCCATTGATGGCGGGAATCATCAGTGGCCAGACATTGCTGGCCATGGTGACCATTCCGCTGTTACTGGGTGTTCTCTGGTAGGCACTTGAGTACCGCGTCAGCCAGACCGTGCTGGAAGCTGATATAGCCGTCGCGGTCGGGCTCAATGTCTGTGGCCAGCGGGTCCCAGGTGCTGAAGGTGATGTTCAGCCCTTCGGTGATCGAGCGCCACCACTGGCGATTGAACTGGGGTTCCGTCAGCAGGCAGGGCTGGTTGGCGTTGCGCAGTTTCTGTTGTACTTCGGCAATATGCCGGGCGCCCGGAGACAACTCCGGGTTCAGGGTCAGAATGCCCTCCAGTTTCAGGCCATAGTGCTCAACGAACTGCGTGAACGCATCGTGATAGGTGAACAGGCTGATCTCTGCTACCGGCTTCAGCCGGGTGGTGATGTCGCGTTCAGCAGCGGACAGGTTCTGTTCGAACCGTTGCAGGTTGGCGTCAAGCGCTTCTGTGTCTGCACCCTCCAGCTGTGACAGTACCCTGTGTATGTCCTTTGTCATACCCAGCGCCAGGGCCGGGTCCAGCCAGATATGGGGGTCGTCGCCGTCGCCGTGATCATGGGCATCGTGATCTTCTTCTTTTTCATGACCGTGACCGTGGTCGTCATGGCCGTGATCGTCGTGGCCATCTTCGGTATCAATCTCGGGTACATCTTCCCCATGCATCAATGAGTAGGTGCGACCCTGGAATTCGCTACCGCCGAGCAGTCGTGTCAGAAAGGTTTCCATCTCCGGACCCACCCAGAATATGGCGTCGGCATTTTCCAGAGCCCGGCGCTGGGAGGGCTTCATGGTGTAGTTGTGGGGGCTGGAGCCGGGAGGCACCAGGGTAGTGACTTCCACGTCATCGGCAGCCACGGCCTTTACCAGCAGTTCAATGGGTTTGAGGGAGGTGACAACCTGGCTGGCCGCCAGTGCACTGGCAGATCCCAGCAGGGCGGCAAGACCGAATGCGGTGGCTCCTGCATAGCGTTTGGCGAACATAGTAGGTAAGTCCTCGAAAATTAATGATACGTTATAATATAACAATGTTGCCTGTAGATGAAGTGGATTGTGGCTCGACCATGCGAAATCCCGTCGTGGCCGGTATAATGCGTGGCTTTCAACGCACAGCCTTCATCAGGCAGTAACCTTCAGGATGCTTTCATGACCGTACGTACCCGAATCGCACCGTCTCCCACCGGTGATCCCCACGTTGGTACCGCCTACGTGGCGCTGTTTAACCTGTGCTTTGCCCGGCAACACGGCGGCCAGTTTATCCTGCGGATTGAAGATACGGATCAGGTCCGCAGCACCGAAGAATCCGAACAGGACATTCTGCAGGCCCTGCGGTGGCTTGGTCTCGAGTGGGACGAGGGGCCGGATGTGGGCGGCCCTCACGGGCCCTACAGGCAGTCGGAGCGCAAGGATTCATACCGTCAGTATGCGCTTGATCTGGTGACCAAGGGGCATGCGTTTTACTGTTTCCGCACCCCGGAAGAGCTGGATGCCATCCGCGAAGAGCGTAAGGCCAAGGGCCTGAATCCGGGTATCAAGGGAGATCTGGAGCTGCCCGAGGAAGAGGTCAAGCGCCGGCTGGAGGCGGGCGATCCCTACGTGATCCGTATGAAAGTGCCGGAAAATGGCGTCTGTGAAATCGAGGATATGCTGCGAGGCACTATCGAGATCGACTGGTCCCAGGTGGACAGCCAGATCCTGCTGAAATCCGATGGCATGCCCACGTACCATCTGGCGAACGTGGTGGACGACCACCTGATGGAAATCACCCACGTGCTGCGTGGTGAGGAGTGGATCAACTCCGCGCCCAAGCACAAATTGCTGTACGAGTATTTTGGCTGGGACATGCCGGTGCTGTGCCACCTGCCGCTGCTGCGCAATCCGGACAAGAGCAAGCTGTCCAAGCGCAAGAACCCTACCAGCATCAACTTCTATGAGCGCATGGGCTTTCTCCCGGAAGCGGTGACCAACTACCTCGGTCGCATGGGCTGGTCCATGCCCGACGAACGGGAAAAGTTCACCCTGGACGAAATGATCGAGAACTTCGATATCCAGCGTGTTTCCCTGGGTGGCCCGGTTTTCGACGTGGAGAAACTGCGCTGGCTCAACGGCCAGTGGATTCGCGACGAGCTCAGCGACGACCAGTTCATCGAGCGCATGCGCCGGTGGTGGTTCAACGAAGAGGCCCTGAGGGAGCTGGTGCCACACATCAAGGGCAGGGCGGAAGTGTTCAGTGATGTGGCCACCATGGCCTCCTTCATGTTCTCCGGTATGCTCAACCTCAAGCCGGAAGACTTCAGCCACAACAAGCTTGATGAGGCTCAGGTGAAACGGGTGCTCCAGTTCACCCTTTGGAAACTGGAAGCCCAGCGCCACTGGAGCAAGGAAAATATATTTGCTGACATCAAGACCCTTGCCAAGGCCATGGGGCTGAAAATGGGTGACTTCATGTTTGCCATCTTCGTGGCAATCGCCGGCACGCCCAACTCCTGGTCAGTGATGGACTCCATGGCTATCCTCGGTCCGGACATGACCCGCTCACGCCTGCGCCATGCGCTTGATGTGATGGGCGGTTTCTCCAAGAAGGAAACCAAGCGGGTTGAAAAGGAATATGCAGCGCTGCTCGCTGAGTGACCATGTTGGTGAAATAGTATACGGCCTGGGCAGGGATGTTCACCAAACTGAAAAAACGTTGGAAAAAAGGTTGACGCCTCAGGGGCCGATCCTTAATATACGCAGCCGTTGAGGGGCCATAGCTCAGCTGGGAGAGCGCAACACTGGCAGTGTTGAGGTCAGCGGTTCGATCCCGCTTGGCTCCACCAATTTCTAGTCCCCTTCGTCTAGTGGCCTAGGACTCCGCCCTTTCACGGCGGCAACACCGGTTCGAACCCGGTAGGGGACGCCAATAAGGCTTACTCGGTTTAGTCCGCCGATAAGCCATCAGAAAAACCGCCTTCGGGCGGTTTTTTTGTTTGTAACCCCACGGATATCGGCGTGGGGTGCTGTGACTTCTTATGTCAGCCCTTCCACCGGGATGGTCTCGGTATTCTTTATTTCCCGCAAGGCAAAGTTGGAATTCACCTGCGCAATACCCTGCAAGGTAAAGATCTTTTCGTTCAGGAAGCGGTCGTAGCTGACCATATCCGGTACGACAACCCGGAGCACGAAATCTGCATTACCGGTAACCGCGAAACACTGGAGTACCTCCGGGTAACTGCTTACCTGCTGTTCAATGCCTTCGGTGCTGTCTATGGTGTGCCTCTGCAACGACAGGTTGACCAGCACGCACAGCCCCTGACCGATCCGTTCCGGATCCACTCGTGCACTGTATCCCCGGATGATGCCGCTTTCCTCAAGAGCTCTTACCCGTCGCCAGCAGGCTGCCGGTGACAGGCCCACCTGTTCCGCCAATAACTGATTACTGATACGCCCGTCCTGCTGCAGCACCGACAGGATCCGCCGGTCAAGCTTGTCCAGATCAACCTGTTTCATTTGGTAACACCTGATATTTGTCAAAGGATCTTTCCTGTCATTGTCATTTATCAAACAATCTTGCGCAAACACCGTAAACCCTAACCCAATAAGCAAGCACCTTTTGCGGACTTCCCTCTAGAATTCTGGTCATAAAATCGACAACAAGGAGGGCGCCATGTCCGCCGATACCCCCCAACTCGACAACTACAAGCTGGAAGATCGCTACCTTCGGGAGTCTGGTCGGGTTTTCCTGACCGGAACCCAGGCTCTGGTGCGAATACCTCTGATGCAGGCAGCCCTGGATCGTAAGCAGGGACTGAACACGGCGGGCCTGGTCAGCGGTTACCGGGGATCGCCCCTGGGTGCATACGACCAGGCGCTCTGGCAGGCGAAAACCCTGCTTGATGACAACCGCATCGACTTCGTGCCAGCCATCAACGAAGACCTGGCTGCCACCATCATGCTGGGTACCCAGCAGGTGGAAACCGATGATGACCGGCAGGTGGATGGTGTATTCGGTCTCTGGTATGGCAAGGGGCCGGGAGTGGATCGCGCCGGCGACGCCCTCAAGCATGGCACTACCTATGGTTCGTCTCCCCATGGCGGCGTTCTCGTTGTAGCCGGTGATGACCACGGCTGCGTGTCGTCCTCGATGCCCCACCAGTCGGACGTGGCGTTCATGAGTTTCTTCATGCCCACCATCAACCCGGCGAGCATCGCTGAGTATCTGGAGTTCGGCCTCTGGGGCTACGCGTTGTCCCGGTACAGTGGCTGCTGGGTGGGTTTCAAGGCAATTTCCGAAACAGTTGAAAGCGCGGCATCTGTAGAGCTGCCTCCAGAACCGGAGTTTATAACTCCCGATGACTTTACGGCACCTGAAAGTGGCCTCCACTACCGCTGGCCGGACCTGCCCGGGCCCCAGCTGGAAACGCGTATCGAGCACAAGCTGGCTGCCGTGCAGGCGTTTGCCCGGGCCAACCCTATTGATCGCTGCCTGTTTAACAATACTGAAGCCCGCTTCGGCATTGTGACCACAGGCAAGGGCCATCTGGACCTGCTCGAAGCCCTGGATCTGCTGGGCATTGATGAAGACAGGGCCCGGGAGATGGGGCTGGATATCTACAAAATCGGTATGGTCTGGCCATTGGAGCGCCGCGGCATTCTCAACTTCGTTCATGGCAAAGAGGAAGTTCTGGTCATTGAAGAGAAGCGCGGCATTATCGAGAGCCAGATCAAGGAAACCATGTCCGAGCCGGACCGCCCTGGCGAGGTTCTGATTACCGGCAAACAGGATGAGCTGGGCCGTCCGCTGATCCCCTACGTTGGAGAGTTAAGCCCGAAGCTGGTTGCCGGCTTCCTGGCAGCCCGCCTTGGTCGCTTCTTCTCGGTGGACTTCAGCGAGCGCATGGCTGAAATCAGTGCCATGTCCACCGCCCAGGATCCGGGTGGCGTCAAGCGCATGCCCTATTTCTGCTCTGGCTGTCCCCACAATACGTCCACCAAAGTCCCTGAGGGCAGCAAGGCTCTGGCGGGCATCGGCTGCCACTTCATGGCCTCATGGATGGGCAGAAACACGGAATCCCTCATCCAGATGGGTGGCGAAGGGGTCAACTGGATCGGCAAGAGCCGTTATATTGGCAATCCCCACGTGTTTCAGAACCTGGGTGAGGGCACCTATTTCCACTCCGGCTCCATGGCCATCCGCCAGGCTGTGGCGGCAGGCATCAACATCACCTACAAAATTCTGTTCAACGATGCCGTGGCCATGACTGGCGGCCAGCCGGTTGATGGTCAGATCACCGTGCCGATGATTGCCCAGCAGATGGCAGCCGAGGGCGTTCGCCGGGTCGTGGTGCTCAGTGATGAACCCGAAAAGTACGATGGCCATAAAGACCAGTTCCCGAAAGACGTGACCTTCCACGATCGGTCTGAACTCGACCAGGTGCAGCGTGAATTGCGTGACATCCCTGGCTGTACCGTGCTGATCTATGACCAGACCTGTGCCGCCGAAAAACGCCGCCGGCGCAAACGCAATCAGTTCCCGGATCCGGCCAAACGGGCGTTCATCAACCACCATGTCTGCGAAGGTTGCGGCGACTGTTCGGTTCAGTCCAACTGTCTCTCGGTTGTGCCGCGCAAAACGGAACTGGGCCGCAAGCGGAAGATCGACCAGTCCTCCTGCAACAAGGACTTCTCCTGCGTCAACGGTTTCTGCCCCAGCTTCGTGACCATTGAAGGCGGTCAGTTGCGCAAATCCCGGGGCGTTGACACAGGCTCCGTGCTCACCCGCAAGCTGGCTGATATCCCAGCCCCCAGGTTGCCGGAAATGACAGGCTCCTACGATCTGCTCGTGGGCGGTGTTGGCGGCACTGGCGTGGTGACTGTGGGACAGCTGATCACCATGGCGGCCCATTTGGAATCCCGTGGTGCCTCGGTACTGGATTTCATGGGATTTGCCCAGAAAGGCGGCACAGTGCTGAGCTACGTGCGTATGGCTCCGTCTCCGGACAAGCTCCACCAGGTGCGGATCAGCAATGGCCAGGCCGATGCGGTCATTGCCTGTGACCTGGTGGTGGCGTCTTCCCAGAAAGCCCTGAGCGTACTGAGGCCAAACCATACCCGGATTGTCGCCAATGAAGCGGAGCTTCCGACCGCCGATTATGTGCTTTTCCGGGACGCCGATATGAAGGCCGACAAACGACTTGGCCTGCTGCAGGATGCAGTTGGAAAAGATCATTTTGATCAGCTGGACGCCAATGGCATCGCCGAAAAGCTGATGGGCGACACCGTATTCTCCAACGTGATGATGCTCGGGTTCGCCTGGCAAAAGGGCTTGCTGCCTCTCTCAGAGGCGGCTCTGATGAAGGCCATCGAGCTCAATGGCGTCGCCATCGAGCGGAACAAGGAAGCCTTCGGATGGGGCCGACTGGCGGCCGTGGATCTGAGCGCAGTCACGGATCTGCTGGACGACAACAAGGCCCAGGTTGTTGAGGTCAAACCCGAACCAACCCTGGACGAACTGATCAGCATCCGTCACAGGCACCTGGTCAACTACCAGAACCAGCGTTGGGCCGACCAATACCGTGACACTGTTGCCGGAGTCCGCAAGGCCGAGGAAGCCCTCGACGAAACCAATCTTCTGCTGACCCGTGCAGTGGCCCAGCAGCTATACCGGTTCATGGCCTACAAGGACGAGTACGAAGTGGCCCGGCTGTTTGCCGAAACCGACTTCATGAAAGAGGTAAATGAAACCTTCGAGGGCGACTTCAAGGTCCATTTCCACCTGGCCCCACCCCTGCTTAGCGGCGAAACCGATGCCCAGGGTCGCCCGAAAAAGCGTCGGTTCGGTCCCTGGATGTTCCGGGCCTTCCGGCTGCTGGCCAGGCTTCGCGGCCTGCGTGGAACCGCGGTGGACCCGTTCAGCTACTCCGCAGACCGCAAGCTCGATCGCGCCATGCTGAAGGACTACCAGAACCTGGTTGCGCGAATTGGCCGTGAACTCAACGCCAGCAACTACGAGACGTTCCTGCAGCTTGCCGAACTTCCTGCTGATGTCCGGGGCTATGGCCCGGTCAGGGAACAAGCGGCAGAGAGTATCCGTGAAAAACAGACGCAGCTGATCAAGGCGCTCGACACCGGTCGCCCGACTCTGATCCGCACCCAACAGGCCGATGAGGAGGCAAACCATGTTTGAAGCACTCCAGCCCTTGCCCCAGGATCCGATCCTGCAGCTGATGCAGACCTTCCGTGAGGACAACCGGCCGGACAAGGTGGATCTGGGCATCGGTGTTTACAAGGATGATGCGGGCAATACACCCATCATGGCCGCCGTTCACGAAGCGGAGCGTCGCCTGCTTGAAGGGGAAACCACCAAGAGCTACGTGGGGCCCGCCGGTTCCGCCGGCTTCAACAGCGCCATGGCCGAGCTGATCCTGGGCAGCAACAGCCCGCTGGTCCGTGACGGCCGTGTATCGGTCATCCAGACACCGGGCGGCTGTGGCGCCCTGCGGATGGCCGCCGAGTTTCTGCGCCTGTGCAAGGCGGACACAAAAGTCTGGGTCAGCACGCCCACTTGGGCCAACCACTTGCCGCTTCTTGGTGGCGCCGGCCTGACTATTCGCGAATATCCGTACCTTAATCCACAGACGCTGCAGGTAGAATTTGGAGCCATGCTGGAGACCCTGGAACAGGCCGACGCGGGCGATGTGGTGTTGCTTCACGGGTGCTGCCACAACCCGTCAGGGGCGGACCTGAGCCTGGCCCAGTGGCAGGAAGTGACCAGCCTGATCCAGAGAAAGGGTCTGTTGCCCTTTGTGGACATGGCCTATCAGGGCCTTGGCGAAGGCCTGGATGCGGATGCGGCCGGCCTGAGGCATCTGGCAGGTGCGGTACCGGAAATGCTGATCGCAGCGTCGTGTTCCAAGAACTTCGGCCTCTACCGGGAGCGCACAGGCGCCCTCGCTCTGATTTCGGGAACCGCAACCGTGAACGCAGCCGCCACCAGTCAGTTGCTGAGTGTTATCCGGTCTCATTATTCGATGCCGCCGGCCCATGGTGCCGCGATCGTGGAGGCCATCCTGGGCGATGACGACCTGCGGGCCCAGTGGCAAAAAGAGCTTGGCGGCATGTGCGAGCGCATCCTGCACCTGCGGCATGCGTTCGCCGGCGCGCTCTCACCGGTGGGCGACTTCAACTTCATCGCCCGTCAGCGAGGCATGTTCTCGTTTCTGGGCATCAGCCCGGAGCAGGTTGGCCGGTTACGGAAGGAACACGGCATCTACATGCTGGAGAGCAGCCGCGTAAACGTCGCCGGCCTGAACGACCGCGTTTTGCCACAAGTGGCTTCAGCCCTGCGCGAAGTTCTCGGCAAGTAAGCCTTTTTTTGACAACAACCAATCAATCCGACAAAAACAATTAGCCGGAGAGAAGAATGAGTGAGAGTACCCAACCACACCAGCAGGCCAATAACCTCTGGTCTTCACGGATGGCCTTTATTCTGGCTGCCGCTGGCTCAGCCGTCGGCCTCGGGAACATCTGGAAGTTTCCCTACATTACCGGAGAAAACGGCGGCGGCGCCTTCGTTCTGATATACCTCGCATGCATCTTCCTGATCGGCGTGCCGGTTCTGATTGCAGAGACCATGATTGGTCGTCGCGGCGGTCAGAGTCCCGTGGCGACCATGCGCACCCTGACCAGAACCGAGGGCACTGCCAGGGGCTGGAGAGCGATCGGCTGGAACGGTGTTATCGCCTCATTCCTGGTGCTGTCGTTTTACGCGGTCATTGGTGGCTGGGCCCTGGTCTATATCGGCAAGGCCGCAGCAGGGGTATTTACCGGCGCGGATGCCGAGGCCATTGGCGGTCAGTTTGGTGGGCTGCTGGCGAACCCCTGGGAACTGTTGCTCTGGCACTCGGTGTTCATGGCAATTGTGGTGTTTATTGTCGGCCGGGGAATCCGTTCCGGCCTTGAAAAAGCGGTGAACACCCTGATGCCACTGCTGTTTGTCCTGCTGATTGCCATGGTGTTCTACGCCATGAACAGCGGCAGCTTTGGTCGTGCTGTGAACTTCATGTTCTCACCGGATTTCAGCAAGCTGACCACGGGCGGGGTCCTGACGGCCCTGGGCCATGCGGCATTCACTCTCAGTATCGGTATTGGCGTGCTCATGGCTTATGGGTCTTACCTGCCGAAGAACGTCAATATTGCCAGAACCGCGATGACCATCGCCGTTCTTGATACCAGTGTTGCACTGCTTGCCGGGCTTGCCATCTTTCCGCTGGTGTTTGCCAACGGTCTGGAACCCGGCACAGGTCCCGGCCTGATCTTCGTGACCCTGCCGCTGGCGTTCGGTCAGATGAGTGGCGGCGCGCTTTTCGGCACCATTTTCTTCGCCCTGCTGCTGGTAGCGGCCATCACCTCCGCCATTTCAATGCTGGAACCGGTGGTGGAATGGCTGGAAGAACACAGGGGGGTCAGCCGGGCCAAAAGTGCTCTGGGTGGCGGACTGGCGATCTGGTTCATCGGCATTGGCACGGTGCTGTCGTTCAACGTGTGGGAAAACGTGCATCCATTGGGCTTCATCGCCTTCTTTGAAGGCAAGACGGTGTTCGACCTGCTCGATTTTCTGGTCTCCAACCTGATGATGCCGCTGGGCGGACTCGCTATTGCCCTGTTTGCTGGCTGGGCCATGAAGCGGGAAGGTCTGCCGGAGGATATTGGCCTGGAGGGCGGCACATTCAAGGCCTTTATGTTCGTACTTCGATACCTGGCGCCCGCCGGCATCGCTGTGGTGTTCCTCTACAACCTGATCTAGACAACCTGATCTAGTGAGGCCAGGCCCCCATGGACGGGGGCCTGCATCCTGTGGAAACTCAGCGCGAAGCAATAGCCCCTTTGCCGACTCCCTCATAAGCCTTGACCCGAATCGTGTCTTCCGGAAACTCGGATTTCAGTCGCTCAGCAATGTGTGCTGCAATCAGCTCTACCGTGGTATCCGAGTCCAGCATATAAACCCGACTCTCGGGCAGGGTCAGCGCAAACTCCCCCTGGTTCGCCTCATACTCGAAGGTGACATACGCCATACCATCTCCCGCCACCCAGCGCCGGGTCACGTCTTCCTCAGACCCCACGTAGATATCCTGCCAAAGCTTCGCCCAGCGATTCTCCAGGTCCCTGTCCCGGTGCCCATTGCGGTCAATCCGGATGGGGGAGCGATGCCCGTGGGCAATCCGCTGGCAGTTACCCAGGTGTTTCTTCAGGCCATGAACATAATGGTAGTAAGCGCCTTCGATAACATCTTCCCGCAGTGAGATCTCCACGTCCGTCACATTTGCCGGCAGAACTGTTCGCAGCTCGTGCTCAAGAAGGGTGGCGACTGCTGACGGTACAACCCTCTCGGAGGACAGCCAGACCACCGCTTCGTCCGGCGACTGATGAAAAATATGTGCGCCGTCTTTCAGATGCCACGTGAAGCGGTCCGGCTCATCTTCGTTCAATTCGAGGCCGCTATAGCCACGGGGAATCACCAGCCGGTGATCCACCCGTTCGTCGATGACCCGCTTGATCGTGCGTTTGACGTTGCTGAAATCAAACACCATGCCCTGATCATCCAGTTCACCGCCAAGAACCACGTCCACAATCCAGCTTTCACCCACGAGCCCTCGTGCGGCGTCCAGATAGGCGAAGTCGATAACCGTCAGATTGTCTACGAAAAGGTGGTTCATCGGAGGCGCCTGGCAAGAAGAGGTTGATTGATTGGCCAATTCTAGCAAAAATCCGCCAACGCTAGCAGCCTCGCGTGGTTGGAGTGGCGGAATCAATGGAGCAGGCGGCAATGGAACCTACCAGAACAGACGATCGCAACGCCTTTCCCGTGTTGGTGCTGGCCGCAGGGGCCTCCCGGCGGTTGGGCCGCGCAAAAGCCCTGTTGCCACTGAACTCGGGTACGCTGATGGATCACGCCATCGGTCAGGCAAAGCGGCTTGGTGGTCCCGTCACAGTGGTGAGCGGTGCCTGGTACCCCATCGTACGTTTTCGCTGCAGGGCTCAGCCATCCACCTGGGTTATTGCCCGGGACTGGTGTGACGGTATGTCAGCATCGCTAAAAGCGGGGGTGGCCAGTCTGGGGCCGCATGCCAAGGGAGTTTTTATCGTACTGCTGGACCAGCCTCTGATTGGAACGGAGTCACTGGTGGCGCTGGGCGAAGCGGCCAGAGGCGACCCCGCGCAGGCTTGTGCCGCGGATATCAATGGCAAACCGGGTGCGCCGGCCTACATTCCCAGGCGCCTGTGGCCTCAGGTCATGGCGCTGGAGGGAGACAGGGGAGCCGCTGCGGTGCTCGCAAGAGATGGCGCGACCAGGATTGCGATGGCCGGCGCCGGATCGGATGTGGATACACCCGCTGACTGGCGCCGTATCAGGCGTCAGCTAGCCGAAAAGCCCTGAGAGCCAGGCAATACCCACTGCGAAAATACCCAGGCTTGCTGCCAGGCCCATGGTGTAAATGCGTGAAGTGGCTGAGCGCTGCTGGGCTACAAACAGGTCGATGGTGCGCTGGGCGATGTCCTCGGCGGTTTCCCGGGAAATCTCATGGGCCTGCTGAATGGCCTCTGATTGCAGCGTCTGCCAGAACTCGGTATCGATGGTCTGCACACTGGTGATGTGATCCTTCAGCTCCGCCATGTGCTCGCTGGTGAAGCCCGTGTTGCGAGACAGATCCTTGCGCAGGTCGGCCAGTTCGCGGCCCAGATTCAGGTTCACTTCCGCTGCCACATCATCACGGAGATTGCGTGTACGCTCTTCAATCATCTCGGTAACAGCGTTCAGGCGTTCATCGACAACCGCTTCCTGTTTCTTGCCGGATTCGTCCAGTGCCCGCTTGAGGTGGTCGAACTGTTCGTCGAACAGAGAGCTGAGAAGCTCATGGAGGCGGTTGTTGATGTGGGTTTTTACCGCCGAACGGGCAATCTGTTCGATCAGGTCACTGGTCAGGGGAACCACCTGCGGACTGCCGCCGCCATCGCCGGCCTGCGATCCGTCATCGGCTTTGGGGGACATTTCCAGGGAGGCATCGGTGGGGATGTCCAGAGACTCCTCTTCCACAGGCCGTGCGCCAGGCTCCTGTTCCGGCGGCTCGGGCAGGTTGCCCTCGGTCACATCACTGGCGAGTTGCTCGAGAACCAGGCTGAGCCCCTCTGTGTGAGGTGGCTTGGTGAGGATATTGTAGACGCCGAAGTTGCGGGCTTCCTCCATGAACGATGGCGACTTCTTGGACGTGCACATGATGATGGGAATGGCAGCGGTTTCCGGGTTGCCTTTTATGGCTTTCGTTGCTTCCACACCGTTCATGCCCGGCATCAGGTGATCCATGAAGATCACGTCGGGCCGATGGTTCGAGTTGAGGAAGTCCAGTGCCTCCTCTGCCGACCCGGCCATGTTGACTTCCATATCCCGGCCCTCCAGCAGTTTGCTCAGGGCAAATCGAGCCACTTTCGAATCGTCTACCAGGAGTGCATTCTTGATCGCCATGTCACAACCTCAACCTTTACTGCATGTGTGTTCATCATCGGGCTGATGCTTACCAGCCTTCCAGTTTCGGGCACTGGGTTGCCCGATAGCTCTTTTCCCGATAACAAACACCGGGTTCCTTGGTCCGGGCAGTGAATACCTCCCCGGCCGCCGTTGTCAGGCGTACCTGTCCATAGGGTTCGCCGTACCGGAAGGTTGCCGCGATCGAGCTGCCGTTGGGATTGCGAAGCAGCCCCTTACCGTGGAACGAACCTTCAATATACTCGCCTTCGTATTTCTTGCCATCGGCAAACACTTCCTTGCCCTTGCCATGGAACTCGCCATTGGAGAAGCCGCCTTCATAATGGCGACCGTCCGGATAGGTGAGAGTGCCTTCACCATGGAACTCGTCATTTCGGAACCCGCCAACATACAGCATGCCATCCGAGGTAGTGAGGGAGCCATGCCCGTTCAGCTGGCCTGCGGACCATTGCCCCGTCAGTATGTCGCCGTTGGCCATGGTCAGCGTGCCCTGTCCGTCAAACTGGTTGTTGCGGAACTGGCCTGTATAGCGGGTGTCGTCAGCACCCCGCCAGGTACCCTCGCCATGCCGCTGACCTTCACGCCAGTCGCCTTCATAGCGGCTGCCGTCGGGGTACCAGGCGGTGCCTTTACCATCAAACTCACCGTCAACGAAGTGGCCTTCATAGCGCAGGCCATCGGCGTCTTCATAGGTGCCGTCACCAGTCCTGACGCCACCAATCCAGGTGCCGTTACGGTATTCGACCCGGGTGTAGGCCTCCAGTCTGCCGACCAGTGTCTTTTCATTACCAGCGGCCACCGCCACCGTCTGTTGCCAGGGCTTGTAGCCTTCCTTGCTGATGACGACCTCGTATCTGCCGGGTTCCAGCTCCAGGTCGAGGCGGGTGGCGCCGTAGTCCTTGCCATTGATGGTGACCTCATCACCGACCACGTTTGAGCGCAGCACCAGCAGGCCGGTTGTCGGGCGTGGTTCTTCCGGCTTCTGCCGGGTAGTCGGTTCAGCCGGGGACTCCTGGGGAGCAATTGTGCGTGACTCGGGCATTGCAGACATTGGCTCGGCCACGGCCAGCATCTTCGGGTCTTCCGGCACTTCGGGAATTGAGAAGGGCTCAGCGTTGATCGGGCGGCGAGGCTGGTCAGTGGCGGGTTCCTCCAGTGGCGTTTCCAGGGCAGTGACCTCGGAGGTGCTGTCTTTGCGGTAGAGCTCTTCCGTCGTGGTGTCTGCAGAATCCGAAGACGCGGTGGCGATGGTTTCTTCGATTTCCGGTTCAGTGACTGCCTTACCTGTACCCACGGACAGCTCATCGCGCATAGAGGCGAAGCCGGCCGTTACCAGAAGCATCAGTGCCAGCGCGTTGATGAACAGAAGTGGTCTGAAATCGACCATGGGCAACCTCTCAATGCTGCATTCGTGTGTTACTGCCGATGCCCCGCCCGTTTCCTTGTCATTGTTCAACGGGATTCAGGGATTACACAGCCTTATCTTACCCAGTCGGGGCAATCTTATGTAACACAAAGTCACTGAAGTTAACGAGAATGCAGGACATATCACACTTTGTCCGGAAGCTGATCATGGTTGAGTTGCTCCCAGGCGCGCATGTAAACATCTGCTTCGTACTGATAGGGAGATTTGAAAGGGGTGAGTACGAAATCAAACACCAGAAAAAAGAAGCCGACAGATCCCCAGGCAATAGCCAGCGTACTTATAGTGTTGGCCTGAACTTCCGGGTTGGCGTTGACGAAGTTCTCCAGCAGGGGAATCAGGTCCGAAGCCATGACCACGGGGTTAAAGCTGGAAAGCACAAATGGCACCCAGAAAGCGATGAACACCGGAAAGAAGCCGAAAGACCACAATACTCTCCGCAGCAGATAAATGCCGATGGCCCGCCAGTAACGTTGGCGGATCTCGGGAACCCGGCGTATGCGATCCAGATACCGGCGGCGTTCTGCCCAGTAGGCCGCCACTTCCGGGGCCTGGATCTTCCGGCGTTTGCTGGCGGAAGCCTGGCCAGGCCCGGTGGGTTCGGGCGGAGTGTCCGGTGTCATGTCAGCATGGGGTTCAGTGGTCATGGAATCAGGTGCTGCCTTGTGGCTTCGGGTTAGTGCATGATAATAGAAAGTACGTGTTACCCTACAATCCCCATTTGGTTAAAGACAGGATAGTTTGAATGGCCGCAGTGATCGAGAACGCCGTCCATCCGGCTTTTGAAAAGCTACGCAGTCACCGGATCAGCACGCTGAATGTGACAGTCGAGGAATATCGTCACCGCAAGACCGGTGCCCGCCATCTGCACCTGGCGGCAGACAATGACGAGAACGTGTTTTTTGTGGCCCTGCGGACGTTTCCCATGGATTCCACCGGGGTTGCCCATATCCTCGAACATACAGCGCTTTGCGGCAGCGAGCGTTTTCCGGTGCGTGATCCGTTTTTCATGATGATTCGCCGGTCCCTGAACACGTTCATGAATGCTTTCACCAGCAGCGACTGGACGGCTTACCCGTTTGCCAGCATGAACCGCAAGGATTTCGATAACCTGTTGACGGTGTATCTGGACTCGGTATTTTTCTCCTCGCTTGATCCGCTGGATTTCGCTCAGGAAGGCCATCGTCTTGAATTCGACACACCGGAAGACCCGTCCACGGATCTGGTCTACCGCGGTGTGGTTTACAACGAGATGAAAGGCGCCATGAGTGCGCCTACATCCCAGCTGTGGCAGAACCTGTCCAGCCACCTGTTTCCGACGACCACCTATCACTACAACAGTGGTGGTGAGCCCGACCATATCGTAGACCTGAGCTACGACGATCTGCTGCGTTTCTATCGCCATCATTACCACCCCAGCAATGCCATCTTCGCCACCTATGGGGACATTCCGGCTCATGAACACCATGAACGGTTTGAAGAGCTTGCCCTCAAGCGGTTTGACCACCTGGATGTGGAATTGCCGGTGCGGGATGAGAAACGAATGTTTTCCCCGGTACGGGTCGACCAGAGCTACGCCGTCAGTGAAGGCGAGGAAACCAGCCACAAGACCCATATCGTGATGGGCTGGCTGCTGGGGCACAGTTTCGACCTGCAGGAAAATCTGGAGGGCCAGCTGCTGGTCAGCGTGTTGCTGGAAAACAGCGCGTCGCCACTGATGCGCGCTCTGGAGACCACGGATATCGGGCATTCTCCTTCGCCTATGTGTGGCCTGGAAGACTCCAATCGTGAGATGACGTTCGTGTGTGGCATTGAAGGCAGCGAGCCGGAGAAGCAGGGTGAACTTGAGCAACTGATCGAACAGACTCTGGCAAAGGTGGTGCAAGAAGGGGTCAGTCAGGACCGCCTGGAAGCCATCCTGCACCAGCTTGAACTGCATCAGCGTGAAATTGCCGGCGACAGCTTCCCGTATGGTCTGCAACTGATCATGACCGCAATCTCGCCCATGGTGCACGGCGGCGATCCGGTGGAACTGCTGGACCTGGAGCCGGTACTGGCGGATATGCGCGAGAAAATCCGTGATCCGCAATATGTACCTGACCTGATTCGCCGCAAGCTGCTGGAAAACCCACACCGCGTAACCTTGACATTACGCCCTGACGACAAGCTGGAAAGCCGGCGCCAGGCGGCGATCCGTGATGCCCTGGCCCGCCGCAAGGCCGCTCTGACTGACGAAGAGGTTCAGCAGATCATTGACCGGGCCCGTGCACTGGAAGAGCGTCAGACCCGCAAGGATGACGATTCCATCCTGCCCAAGGTGGATCTGTCCGATGTGCCACTGCAGCTGCCGGAACCAGAGGCGCGATTTGCAGGGGATATGTCGGCAACCATCTATGCCCGGGGCACCAATGGCCTGGTTTATGAGCAGGTGGTTGTGCCGGTACCGAATCTTTCTGAGGACGAGCTGCTGTTGTTGCCGTACTACACCACCCTTATCCCGGAAGTGGGATGCGGCAAGCTGGATTACCTGCAGATGCAGGATCGTATTTCAGCGGAGTCCGGCGGCATCAGCGCGTCCTTCTCCGCCAAGGGAAGGATTGATGATGTCCAGGACCTGTCGGGCTATATCATTTTCAATGGCAAGGCTCTGGCGCGGAATCGCGAGGCGTTGACCCGCTTGCTGAGTGATGTGTTCAATGGCGCCCGGTTTGATGAGAAAGAGCGGGTTCGCGAACTCATTGCCCAGATTCGTTCCCGCAGGGAACAGGGTGTCACTGGCAGCGGACATGCTCTGGCCATGGGGGCGGCGTCCCAGGGGATCAGCCCCGGCGCCTGGCTGTCTTTCCGGCTCGGTGGCCTGGAGGCGATTCGCGGGGTGAAGGCCCTCGACAAATCCCTTGGTGATCCTGCGGAACTCGACCGGCTGTGTGAGCAACTGGCGGCGTTGCACGAACGCATCCGCCAACAGCCGCGGCAATTCCTGCTGATTGGTGAGGAAGAGCAGCTTGATCCCATGCTTGGGGAACTGAAGTCCGTGTGGGGCGACACCAACTCTGACGGTGGGGATTCCTGGAAGCTGACGCCAGTCAGCTATCAGACACGCCAAGCCTGGCTGACCTCTACCCAGGTGAATTTCTGTGCCAAGGCCTATAGCACGGTTGCCATTGATCACCCCGACGCCGCTGCGTTGACAGTGCTGGGTGGCTTCCTGCGCAATGGATATCTGCACCGGGCAATACGTGAAAAAGGTGGGGCCTACGGAGGTGGTGCTGGCCAGGATAGCGTGAATGGAACCTTCCGGTTCTTTTCCTACCGTGACCCCCGGCTGGGAGACACCCTTGAGGATTTTGACAAGGCCCTGGACTGGTTGCAGAAAGAGCAGCATGATCCCCAGGAACTGGAGGAGTCAATTCTCGGTGTCATAGGTCAGCTGGATCGTCCTCGCTCGCCCGCAGGCGCGGCCCGTCATGCCTTTCATAACCACCTGTTCGGGCGTACACCCGAACAGCGCGCGCGGTTCCGGGAACGGGTGCTGGCCGTGACCCTGGAAGATATGAAACGGGTGGCCAGGGAGTGGCTGAAGCCGGAGAATGCCAATGTCGCGGTTGTCACCAGCTTTGAGAACAGGGACAAGGCAACTGACCTGGGGCTGGAGATACAGGAGCTTTAAATCCGGGAGCCCTGAAGCATTTCCGCAGCACATAAGGACCGGCTATCCATAACAGGAGGCCGGTCCTTTTCATTCAAGGGCCAGTCATTCACGGGCTAGCGGTTCCGTTTGAGTCCTGTGCTGACCATGATGCGAGTCGATATCTCTTCCACCGAATAGGCCGTGGTGTTGAGGTAGGGGATCCTTTCCCGACGATACATCAGTTCGATTTCTTCGATTTCGTGCATGCACTGTTTCAGCGACGAGTACCGGGAGTTCGGACGGCGCTCGTTGCGGATTGTCGCCAGGCGTTCCGGGTCGATGGTCAGCCCGAAAATCTTTTCTTTATGCCCGCGGAGGGCAGCAGGCATTTTCTGGTCCTCCAGGTCCTCTTCGGTAATGGGATAGTTGGCCGCCTTGATGCCGTACTGCAGCGCCAGGTACAGGCAGGTTGGGGTTTTGCCGCTACGGGACGCACCCACCAGAATCAGGTCGGCTTCGTCGTAGTGGCGGGTGCGGGCGCCGTCGTCATTATCCAGTGCGAAGTTCACCGCCTTGATCCGCCGCTCGTAGCTGCCCTCGTTGTTGATGGCGTGGGACTTGCCAACCGTATACGAGGATGAAGATTGCAGCTCCTGCTCCAGCGGGTTGAGGAAGGTGCCGAAGATATCCACCATGAAGCCACTGGCCCCGGCAATAACCTCACGAATGTTACTGTCAACGATGGTGTCAAAAACCAGCGGTCTGGCGCCGTCGGTTTCCGCGGCCTTTTCTATACGTTTGACCATTTCCCGGGCTTTGTCAGCATCATCAATGTATGGCACCGTAATGCGTTCGAAATCGATTTTCTCGAATTGTGCCAGCAAGCTGTGCCCCAGAGCCTCGGCAGTCAGGCCAGTGCCATCGGATATAAAGAAAGCGGTTCGTTTCATGGTGTGCAGTCAGGCTCCGTTTTTGGCAGGTTCCCTAGGTAATTCCCACAGGTTACAGTATCATACACGCCAAGTTCGAGAGCCCGCAGTGGAGAATGCAGGAATTGCAGGGGCAAGGTCAGCTCCACCAGTCCGGTTTCGCTCTTTGCTACAACGATTTAAGGGAGACACGCTTTGGAAGATTACATTATCTGGTTTGATCACCTGGGAATGTCGGACGTTGACCGGGTGGGGGGGAAGAACGCCTCTCTCGGTGAAATGATCAGTAATCTCGCCAATGCAGGTGTTACCGTGCCTGGTGGCTTTGCCACCACAGCTCATGCCTATCGTGAGTTTCTTGCCAAAGACGGCCTCAGGGAGAAGATCGACAACGCCCTGGATGCTCTTGATATTAACGATGTGAACGAGCTGGCGCGGGTTGGCTCGCAGATTCGCCAGTGGATTCTTGACACTCCATTTCCGGATGCGCTGGAAAAACCGCTGGAAGACGCTTACGCGAAATTGCGCGATGGCAACGACAATATGGCCGTGGCGGTCCGCTCCTCCGCGACGGCGGAAGACCTGCCGGATGCCTCATTTGCGGGTCAGCAGGAAACCTTTCTCAACGTGGTAGGCCTCGAGCAGGTTCGCACATCAGTCAAGGAAGTGTTTGCCTCGCTATTCAATGATCGCGCCATTTCCTATCGTGTTCACCACGGCTTTGACCACAAACAGGTAGCCCTGTCCGCGGGCATCCAGAAAATGGTCCGCAGTGAAACAGCGGCCAGTGGCGTCATGTTTACACTCGACACTGAATCCGGGTTCCGGGATGTGGTATTTATTACCGGCTCCTACGGTCTTGGCGAAACGGTTGTGCAGGGTGCGGTGAACCCGGATGAGTTCTATGTCCATAAACCGACCCTTGAGGCCGGCCGGCCGGCGGTTCTACGCCGCAATCTGGGTAGCAAGGCCATCAAGATGGTTTACCACACCGACCCGTCTGCCGGGCAGTTTGTGGAAACCGTCAAAGTCGATCAGGAAGATCGCAATCGGTTCTGTATCACTGATGCGGAAGTGGAAGAGCTGGCCAAGCAGGCCATGATCATCGAAAAGCACTACCAGCGCCCGATGGATATCGAATGGGCAAAAGACGGCGACGATGGTCGTATCTACATCGTCCAGGCCCGCCCGGAAACCGTCAAGAGCCGTGCCTCCGCCAATGTGATGGAGCGCTATCTGCTGAATGAAACCGGGACTGTTCTGGTGGAAGGTCGCAGCATCGGTCACAAAATCGGTAGTGGCCCCGTCAAGATCATTACCAGCATCAAGGAAATGGACCGCGTACAGGCCGGCGATGTGCTTGTCACGGACATGACCGATCCTGACTGGGAACCGGTTATGAAGCGGGCCTCAGCGATTGTCACGGATCGTGGTGGGCGTACCTGCCATGCCGCTATTATTGCCCGGGAGTTGGGTATACCGGCGGTGGTCGGTTGCGGCGATGCCACGGAAGTGCTGAAAGATGGCCAGGAAGTGACTGTCTCCTGCGCAGAAGGCGATACCGGGCTGATCTACGAAGGTAGCCTGGATTTCGAGCTGAAAGAGAATACCGTGGACTCCATGCCCAATATTCCGTTCAAGATCATGATGAACGTGGGTAACCCGGACCGGGCCTTTGACTTCCAGGCACTGCCCAACGAAGGCGTCGGCCTGGCGCGTCTGGAGTTCATTATCAATCGTATGATTGGCGTGCACCCCAAGGCACTGCTGAATTTCGATGGCTTGCCCCGTGATATTCGACAGACAGTGGAGAAGCGGATCTCCGGATACAGCTCGCCGGTGGACTTCTATGTCGACAAGCTGGTTGAAGGTATTTCCACTCTGGCGGCCGCCTTTGCTCCGAAGAAAGTGATTGTGCGCCTCTCGGACTTCAAGTCCAACGAATACGCCAACCTCATCGGCGGCACTCTGTACGAGCCCGACGAGGAAAACCCGATGCTGGGCTTCCGCGGTGCCTCCCGCTATATCTCTGAAACTTTCCGTGATTGTTTTGAGCTTGAATGCCGGGCTCTCAAGAAAGTCCGTAATGAGATGGGCCTGACCAACGTAGAGATCATGGTGCCATTTGTACGTACTGTGGGTGAGGCGGAGCAGGTGGTGAACCTGTTGGCGGAGAACGGACTCAAGCGTGGCGACAACGGCCTGCGTGTGATCATGATGTGTGAGCTTCCGGCAAACGCGTTGCTGGCGGATCAGTTCCTTGAGCACTTTGATGGATTTTCGATCGGCTCAAACGACCTGACGCAGCTGACTCTTGGTCTGGACAGGGATTCTGGCATCATCGCGCATCTGTTCGATGAGCGGAACGACGCAGTCAAGGCGTTGCTGGCCAGTGCCATTCAGGCCTGCAAGAAGGCCAACAAATACATCGGCATCTGTGGCCAGGGGCCGTCAGACCATCCGGACCTGGCCAAATGGCTGATGGATCAGGGCATCGATTCTGTGTCGCTGAACCCGGACTCGGTGCTGGACACCTGGTTCTTCCTGGCTGACGAGAAAATCGACTGACCACTTCTAGAAAAGGAGAGCGCAAGCGTGCCTATCGTAACCCCTGATCTGTGTGATGATTATCCGGAAGTGCTCGTGGTAGAGCCGGGATTTCGCAATTTTGGTGCCACGAAGGCCTTTGGTGGCGAGATTGTGACAGTCAAATGTTTTGAGGATAACTCGATTGTCAAAGAGCAAGTTGCTCTTCCCGGCAACGGCCGGGTGATGGTCGTTGACGGCGGCGGTTCAAAGCGCGCCGCCTTGCTCGGCGATATGCTTGCCGAAAAAGCGGCGGACAATGGGTGGGCCGGGCTGATTATCTACGGCTGTATCCGGGACGTGGACGTACTCGGCAAGACCGCTCTGGGTGTCCAGGCCCTCGGGACGCATCCGCGTAAAACTGAAAAACGGGGGGTGGGCGACCTGAATATCCCGGTGACATTTGGTGGCGTGACGTTCCATCCGGGGCACTATGTCTACGCTGACAATAACGGTATTGTCGTCTCCGAGAAACCGCTCAAGACCGATTGATGCTACGATATTCCCGGTAGTCCTATGCGACTACCGGGCTTTCCTGTCTGACCTCCCTGATCAGCGTTTTACCTTCACAATCTCGACTCCCAGCAAGAAACCGTCCCCCTCCGGCTCGCATCGAAGCACTCGGCAGACAGTTTCGAACGGAGGAAACTGTTCGTTGGTCGACGGTAGAAGGGTGTGAATCTCGTCACCTTCCGAAAATGGTTTCTCTACGAACAGCTGCATGCCGGTGCCGCTAAGGTCCCTGCAGATACCCGGAAATGCCACTCCATTACTGTCGGTGAGCTCAATTTCCGAGTTCATCTTCATGCGATGGAAATCACGCTTTTCTGAATAGTTCTTCATGAACTCCGACATCCTGGGCACCTCACCTTTGTGTTTTATTCTTTATAATGGCTAGGAGCATGGGCGTCAAAGAATACGTCCGTGACTATGCCCAGTTGTCGGTCTTCCGTGTTGGCTTAAGCAATGGAATAATCAGCGCCAGAATCACACCCAGCAGAACGAGGGCAGCACCCAGCAGCATGAAGTCGGATTCTTTCTTTGCCTCCAGCCTTTCTTTTTCTGCGGTGAGTACTTCCAGCTCATTGCGTAGTTTCTGATTCTCTTCTCGAAGTTCGCTGTTTCGCCGGTCAAGATTAATGGAGTCGGCAGCGACTTCCTTGATATTGCTGAGCTCTTCGCTAAGTCTTCCGGCCCGTGACTGGAGAGCTTCCTCAGATTTTCTGAGTTCGTCCCGCTCGCTGGTGACTTCCTGCAGCTTCGCCTTCAGCTCGGCCAGTTCATTGCGGGCCTGCTCAAGTTGCCGGTTGGCCTGTTCAAGGCGTTGCCTGGCAATCGGAGTCTCGGTGATGTACCGGCTCACCATCCAACCCTCTATGCCGTCGGGTGTGCGTACCCGGCTATAGCCTGATTCGGAGGTTTCCAGAAGTTCAAGGGCTGTGCCGCTGCGGACACCGGAATGAAGTATTCGGTACTGTGTGCCTTCACCGCTTCGAATTGGAGCGTAGAGGGTATCGTCGACATAGACGGTTTTCGCATGTGCCGAGGCTGCTGCGACCATCAGTACTATAAAGCAGATAAACAGACGTAAAGGCGTCACTGGTTTTGTTCCCTGAAACAGCAATTTGAGGCGCAATTTTGTCACAGATACCGGGTCATACAAGGTAGCTTTCATTACAAAAAACTCATGGATAGCGGCGCGGATGCCTGTATCACGGGAGAACCGCCTTGAACGGCTTCACGGTGACGTGCTGATAGACGCCCGCCTCCACATAGGGATCGGCATCCGCCCACGCCTGGGCAGCCTCCAGCGAATCAAATTCAGCGATGACCAGGCTGCCGGTGAAGCCGGCGTCACCGGGTTCCGGGGTGTCGAGTGCCGGATGCGGACCGGCAACCAGCAGGCGCCCTTCATCTTTCAGGGCATTGAGACGGGCGATATGGTCAGGGCGCGCCGAGGCTCTCAGTGGCAGGCTGTTCTCGACGTCTTCGCTGATGATGGCGTAATACATGGCATTCTCCAGATATTGCTGACACGGGGCAGTGCCTGGCTGATACACTGGCCCCATCCTGATAACTCTGAAATCGGAACCGATGTGACTATAACGCAAGAAGCTGAGTTCTGCATTGATCTGCACTGCCACAGTACAGCATCAGACGGCGCCCTGCCGCCGCAGGAACTTGTTTACAGGGCCAGTGATAAAGGCGTAACCCATCTGGCGCTGACGGACCATGACACCATCGCCGGACTGAAGGATGCAGCGAGCGCGGCGCAGGAGCTTGGTGTTTCCCTGATTGCCGGCACCGAGCTTTCCTGTCTCTGGAAAAGCCACACGATACATATCGTCGGACTGGATTTTGATGCTTCAGATAACAACCTGAACGTGGCTCTGGAACGACAGAACGATAATCGCTGGCGACGTGCCCGTACCATTGCGGAAAAGCTGGCCAAGCTAAGAATTGAAGATATGGTTGAGAAAGCCACACAGAAGGCTGGTGGCGACGTACCGGGGCGTCCGCATTTTGCCAGGGTGTTGGTGGATGAAGGAGCGGTCAAGGATTCGGCACAGGCATTCAAGCGTTACCTGGGCGCCGGCAAGGCAGGTGATGTAAAGGGCTTCTGGCCAGAATTGCCGGAAGTGGTCCGGTGGATTACCGAGGCCGGCGGGATTGCTGTGTTGGCGCATCCACGGAAGTACAGGTTGACCGCTACCAAACTGCGAGCACTTGTTGGTGATTTCCGTCAGGCCGGTGGGCGCGGTATTGAGGTTTCAACCTCGGGGCAGTCCAGCGGTGATCTGGGTTTTCTGGCGGAGTTATGCCGACGCGAAAACCTGCTGGCCTCCCAGGGCAGCGATTTTCACTTTCCCGGAGCACCCTGGTGTGAGCTTGGGTCTATCATGAAAATGCCAGACGGGCTTGAGCCGGTCTGGCATCATTTCAGGCAACCTGTGGGAGTTCCCGCGCCGGTTTAATCCGGAGCGTGGAACAACAGGTACAGATCCGTCAGTGAGTCGGGAATGGCGTCCGCCATATCCCGCGACAGTTTCGGGCTGTTGCGGACATTCTGGAAGTCTTCATCCTCGAACAGGCCTGACAACGTCAGCATAGGCACCAGCAGGTCCGCTGTTTCTTCCTCTCCCGCTTCCAGCCAGGCGTCCTCATTTTCCAGGAATGTGTCCACAAATCCTGCGCACCAGTTTTCCAGTGCGTTCATCGGGTCGCCATCTTCGGGCTCCGGTAATTCCAGGGGCTGACCCATATCCAGAGAATGGGCCATATCCCTGCCAAGCTTTTCCACGGCCTCCCGGAACGTGTCCGGAATGCCGCCAGCAGGCGCCTGGTCGGCGCCAGTGGCCAGCCTGAAAATGTCTTCAGTGCTCAGTGATGTCGGGCCTACCACGCTGGCGCAGACAACCCCGTGAAGACCGAAGAAATCCAGGGCTTCGTCGCCCCAGGGTTCCGCGAACAAGATGTCTTCCAGCGCTTCGATATCCGAATCTGATAGCATTCGTCAGTTACTCCCGGCCTTTTTGGCCTCTTCGGCTGCCCGCTGACGTTTACGGACTTCCCTCGGATCATTGTAGGCTCGTCCCGGGGTTACCGGTACTTCCTGATGGGTTGGCTCTTCCGGCTCTGCAGCCGGCTCTTCAGCCTTGTCAGCTGGCTTTTCTTTCTCTTCCCTCTCAGGCTTCGGCTCTTCCTGCTCGGACTTAGACTCTTCCTTCTCGGACTTCGGCTCTTCCTTCTCAGGCCCGGGCTCTTCCTGCTCAGACTTCGGCTTGTCGGAGCTACGATCGCCAGCGTCAGTCTCGGACTTCGCGTCGGCCTTTGCGGGCTCGTCGGTTGTCGCCGGTTCTGGTGCCGGAGCCTGCGTGGCGGACTGTTCCGGTTCTGCCGGTTTCGGGGCGGGCGTCTCGACTCCGGTTTCTGCCGGTTTTGTGGCAGCCTTGTCCGCAGAATCAGTGGCCGCGTCAGTAGCTGCCTCTGTCTTCTTCGCGGCGGGCTTTCTGGCAGAGGACCTGCGGGGACGAGCCGGCCGCTTCGGTTTTTCCTCGCCCTGGGTATCGACGTCGGCCTTGGTCTCGGTGGACGTTTTACCCTGGCTGGTCTTTTCCGCAGTATCGGCCACAGTATCGTCTGCTTTGTCTGCGCCGGACACGTCTTCCGCAACCGGCGACTCGGCAGGCGCATCCTGCTGATCAGTTTTCACCGACTCGGTCGACTCTGTTGTGACGGGCTCGGAAGGCTGCGCCGTGGTTTGTTCCGGCGATGCCTCCTCCGGGCCAGCTTTGGTGTCGGCCTCTTGTCCGGCTGGTTTCTCTACCGGTACCGGTTTCTCTGCCGCTTTTTCTTCCGGCTTGTTGTCCGCCGCGTGGGCAGGCGCTACGTCTGGCGCTCCAGCAGGTTGCACTGAAGATGGCTTCTCGGGCTGATCTTCCGGCTGGGTATCTGTCTGATGCTTTTCGCTGCGGGCAGTTTTACGATCCGCAGGGGTGGAGGCCGGCGTTTCAGCAGGCGAGCCGTCACGATTACGATTGCGCCTTGGCTTGCGGCGTTTCTCATCGGAGGCAGGCTTCTCGGCAGCAGGCGCCTTCTGGGGGGTAGCCTCCTGCTGGTCTGGTTTGTCTTTCTGCTCCCGGGTATCTTTCTGGTCGCGTCCCTGAGGCTTGCCACGACCCTGGCCCTGGCTCCGGCCCTGAGGCTGGCTGTCCTTGCGGCTGCCTTCCTTGCGGCCCTCGGCCGATTTCTCGGCGCCACTCTGCTGTGGCTGGTTGCCTCGGCTCTGACCTTCCCCGCGAGTCCGGTTTGCGCCACGATTGCGGTTTCGGCTCTCCTCGCTGCGGCCGCTGTCGCTGCGGTTGCTGCTGGCCTGGCGGTCGGCACCGCTGCGGTTGCCAGAGCGGCTGTCGTCCCTTGCCACCCGGGACTTGCGTCGTTCCTGACGGCCCTGGGTGCGGCGCTCGTCGCGTTCTGGACGGCTGGGTTGTTCGCGCTTCACTGGCGGCTCACCAATGACTTCCTCACCACTGAAAAAGTCGGCAATCTTGCGGCCAAGTTTACGGAACACGCTTTCAGTCGGTTCGGCAGGAGCGGCCGCCGTCGACTTCTCAGGCGTCGGCGCCGGTGTTGGAGCCGGGGCAACCGGGCGAATGGCTTTCACGGCTGCCTGCTCGCGAACCGGCGGTTGGGCCGCAGGGGCTTCGAATATCTCCTCTTCCCGCTCGCTGTATTCCTGGGCTACCTGGTAGCTGGAAACATGCTCCACGCCAGCCTCATCGTCTCGCATGCGCAGGATTTCAAAGTGTGGCGTTTCCATGTGGGGTGCTGGTACCACCACCACTTCCACTTCCTGGCGAGCTTCGATGTCAGCCAATTGCTTGCGCTTCTCATTGAGCAGGAAGGTCGCGACTGCAACAGGCACAACGGCGCGAACCTGGCCGGTCTTCTCCTTGGAAGACTCCTCGTAGATCAGGCGCATGATGCTCAGTGCCAGTGATTCGATTCCCCGGATGGTGCCCTGGCCCTCACAGCGAGGGCAGACTTCGCTACGGGTTTCACCGAGAGACGGGCGCAGTCGTTGACGTGACATTTCCAGCAGGCCAAAGCGGGAAATCTTCCCCACCTGGACCCGGGCACGGTCGATTTCCAGCGCCTCACGCATTTTCTGTTCGACTTCCCGCTGGTGCTTGGCCGGGGTCATGTCGATAAAGTCGATAACGATCAGGCCGCCCATATCCCGCAGTCGCAGTTGGCGGGCGATTTCTTCCGCCGCTTCCAGATTGGTCTGGAAGGCTGTTTCCTCGATGTCGTGGCCCTTGGTGGCGCGGGAGGAGTTGATGTCTATCGATACCAATGCTTCGGTGGGATCGATTACGATCGAACCGCCGGAGGGCAGTTTCACTTCCCGCTGGAACGCGGTTTCGATCTGGCCTTCGATCTGGTAGCGGCTGAACAGGGGGATTTCGTCCTTGTACAGCTTGATCTTGTTCTCGAAAGAGGGCATCACGGCGCGGACAAAGTTCAGCACATCCTCGTAAACCGTGCTGGCATCGATCAATACTTCGCCAATGTCCTGGCGGAGGTAGTCGCGCACAGCGCGGATGATCACGTTGCTTTCCTGATGAATCAGGAATGGTGCTTTGCGCTCGCCCGCAGCCTGGGTAATGGCCTCCCAGAACTGGACCAGGTAGTCCAGGTCCCATTGCAGTTCTTCAGTGGTGCGACCGATGCCAGCAGTGCGAACAATGATGCCCATGGATTTCGGTACCTGGACATCATTCATGGCCTCTTTGAGCTGAGCACGCTCGTCACCCTCGATGCGGCGGGAAATGCCGCCGGCACGTGGGTTGTTGGGCATCAGCACCAGATAGCGACCGGCCAGGGAGATGAAGGTGGTGAGTGCCGCGCCTTTATTGCCCCGTTCTTCCTTATCCACCTGGATAATCACTTCCTGGCCTTCGGCAACAACATCCTTGATGTTGATTTTGCCTTCGATCTGGCCAGGCGACTTCTTGAAATACTCCTTGGAGATTTCCTTGAGGGGGAGGAATCCGTGGCGGTCAGCACCGAAGTCCACAAATGCGGCTTCCAGGCTGGGCTCTACACGGGTGATGCGACCCTTGTAGATGTTGGCTTTTTTCTGCTCACGGGAGCTTGATTCGATGTCGAGGTCAAACAGACGCTGGCCGTCAACCAGGGCTACGCGCAACTCTTCAGGATGAGTTGCATTGATCAGCATTCTTTTCATGGAAAGAAGTGGTTCCTGTCGTTTGGTTTGGACAGAAAACCCGGGGAATGGCATCAGCGAAGCAGAACTTGCGTGCCGCGGGCCCCCTGGTTCGGGAGCAAGCCGGCGGCCAGACGAATCAGATCCCTGCGGGAAGTCTTCCCGGGGTTCCGAGGCCACCGCCGACAGTTCGACTGCCCGAAGGCAGGGAGGTGTCGTGTAGGGTTAATGTCTGTTGACGCATGTTATCCGTTTTCAGGTTCACGCGGGTGCCTGGGTCTCACGTCGTATTCGTATGCTGGACGGCCCGGCCCTGCGTGCTGGTAAAGATTCTTCGCGATGTCGCCCGTCGGTTTTCCGTACGGTTTCTTGTTCTCCCGGCGCCCGGTCAGTTGCCGTTATCGGCTTCTTCCGTTTCAACCCGGGAGGATTCGGTCGCCGTGCCCGGTAATGATTGGGCTTTCGGCGTTCAAACTCTCAAATAGTGTCGGTATACTTCTGCCGCTCCGGCTTCTGACATACTGGCCAGGCCGTAGACAAACGGTAGAGCACGCCGGAATATAACAGTATTCGCCCGACCCTTCAATCCCGCAGACCGTTCAGCGGTAAGGTAACCATGTCCAGATCTCCCAGGCACAAACGATCTCACCCTTCTAACCACTCGGCAAGGGCTGCGGCGGGCGAGCAGGTTCCCGGTAACCGGAGTACCGGGCTCAGGCAGGGTGTAAGGAAAGTGGTAGTGGATGAGGACAACGCCGGACAGCGGGTGGATAATTACCTGATGGCGCAGATCCGTGATGTGCCACGCAGTATTATCTATCGCATTATTCGCAAGGGTGAAGTAAGGGTGAACAAGGGCCGGGTCAAGCCTGACACCCGCCTCAACACGGGTGACGAAGTCCGCATCCCGCCGGTGACGCGCAAGGAGAAGCCTGAGCAGGTTGTGCCCGGGTCCCGTGTTCAGGGTGTGATGCAGGATGCGGTCATTTTCGAGAACAGTGAGATGCTGGTGGTAAACAAGCCCTCCGGTATCGCGGTTCATGGAGGCAGCGGTCTGGATTTTGGTCTGATTGAGGTGTTGAGAGCTGCCAGGCCCGAATCTAAGTTCCTTGAGCTGGTGCATCGTCTGGACAGGGATACCTCGGGGCTGGTGATGGTGGCGAAAAAACGCTCTGCGCTGCGATACCTTCAGGATGAACTTCGCCACAAGCGCATTCGCAAGAGGTATCATGCCCTGGTGGCCGGAGACTGGCCGCGGACGGTCAAAAGAGTGAATGAGCCGCTATTGCGGTTTGAGTTGAGCTCAGGTGAGCGTCGGGTGCGGGTAGACAGTGCGGGCAAGGAGTCTCTTACGCTGTTCCGGTGTCTGGAGCTCTACAGTGGTTACAGTCTGGTGGAAGCTTCGCCGGTTACAGGCCGAACGCATCAGATTCGTGTCCATAGTGCCTGGGCGGGTCATCCGATTGCCGGGGATGACAAGTATATGGATGATGTGAGTCTTCGGGCTTTCCGCTCCGTTGGTGGTCATCGTCTCATGCTGCATGCCCGCGCGCTGGATTTTACATTGCCGGTTACCGGCGAGGCTGTTCACCTTGAGGCGCCCTATGACGAGGCGTTTGGCGATACCATAGCCAAGCTGGCAGCCCGTCGGGAGGCATCCGAATAACCGGTTGTGTTGCCGGGTAAAGGCAGCACGACCATAGCAGGGTAGTACGAATGGACGTAAAGGTCGTAATCTTTGACTGGGACGGAACATTGGTGGATTCCGTTGATCACATCGCTGACAGTCTTCACCAGGCAGCCACCGAGCTGGGTTACCCGGAACTGGAGCGCGAAGCCTATCGCGACATTATTGGTCTGGGTATGATCGAGGCGCTGGAAAAACTGTATCCGGGTATCAGTCGTCAGGAAATGAACACCATCCGCGAGGGATATGCCCGTTATTTTTTTGCCAAGGTGACCACACCGCAGAACGTCTTCGAGGGGATGGCGGATGTGCTGGCCGATCTCCGCAGTGGCGGGCGCGGCTGCTCGGTTGCCACCGGCAAGAGCCGTCGTGGCCTTGAGGGTGCGCTTGTCTCCAGTGGGTTGGGCGCGCACTTCGACATCACCCGTTGTGCCGACGAAACCCGCTCCAAGCCGGATCCGGCGATGCTGGGTGAAATCATTCGCTTTTACGGGATTGAGCCTTCCCAGGCGGTGATGATTGGCGATACGCGGTACGATCTCGATATGGCGCAGCGCATTGGCATGCCTTCGATCGGCGTGGAATGGGGGGTGCACAAGCGAGATGTGCTTGGGCATTATTCACCACACGCGATCGTTGATTCGGTAAAGGATCTGCGGGACGTACTTGGTCTTTGAGCCGTAACAGCAACAGGATGCACTAATGAGCGATTGGGAGTCAGACAGGAATCCCGGCTGGGGAAGCGAGCCGGAGGCTGGAGCGGATAAAGGCGGGAGTGGGGCGTCCGGCAGTCGCAAAAAGCCGGCGATACCTCCGGAATCGAACCGTGACTGGAAGTTGATTGAGAAACTTGTCATGTCTCTTCAGTCGGAGCAGAGAAAGAGCCGGCGCTGGGGCATTTTCTTCAAGTTGCTGACGTTCGGGTATCTTTTCGCGCTGCTGTTCATGATCCAGTTTCCTCTCGGAGGAGCGCTGGAATCTGCCGCCAAGGGCAAGCACACGGCGATTGTGGAAGTCGAGGGCACCATTGCTGCCGATGAGCTGGCAAGTGCCGATAATATTGTCGGTGCCCTGCGCAAGGCGTTTGAGGCGGATAATTCGGTGGGTGTCATCCTGAGGATAAACAGTCCGGGGGGGAGCCCGGTGCAGTCAGGGTACATCTACGATGAAATCGTCCGTCTGCGGGAAGAGTATCCCGACAAGAAGCTGTACGCCGTCATTTCCGACATCGGTGCTTCCGGTGCGTACTATATCGCCGCTGCTGCAGATGAAATCTATGCCGACAAGGCCAGCCTCGTTGGTTCGATCGGTGTGGTTGCCGGCGGCTTCGGGTTTACTGGCATTATGGAAAAGGTAGGTGTCGACCGCCGTCTGTATACTGCCGGCGAGAACAAGGCATTTCTGGATCCCTTCTCACCGGAGGAGGAAGAAGAGGTGCAGTTCTGGGAGAAAGTGCTGGAAACCACCCACAGTCAGTTCATAGAAAGTGTGCGCAAGGGGCGTGGTGATCGGCTCGCTGATGATGAGCGCCTTTTCTCCGGGTTGATCTGGAGTGGTGAGCAGGCGCTTGAGCTGGGTCTGGTGGATGGTCTGGGCAGCTCATCCCACGTCGCCAGGCAGGTAATTGGTCAGGAAGACCTGGTGGATTACAGCCGCCGCAAATCACCGTTCCAGGATATCGTGGACCAGTTTGGTGTGTCTGTGGGTAGCGGTATTGCCCGCTACGTTACCGAGTCACGTTTCGAGCTTCGCTGACCGACCCGGGGGCTGAAGCAGCGGATTCAGCCCCCAGTTCCGCAACATGTCCGTAAGCGCGATCAGCGGCAGCCCCACCAGGCTGTTGGGGTCTCTGCCTTCCAGCTTTGTGAACAGTGCGATGCCCAGGCCCTCCATTTTAAAACTGCCGGCACAGTCATAGGGTTGTTCCACCTTCAGGTAATTTTCAATTTCTTCCGCGCCAAGCTTGCGAAAGTGGGCGTGAAAGAGTTCGCAATGGCTCTGTCGTTTTCCTGAAGTGGCATCAAGCAGTGTCAGGCCGGTCATGAAGGAGACGCGCTGGCCGCTGCTCCGGGTAAGCTGCTGCACTGCGAGCTCGTGGTTTCCGGGCTTGTTCAGCAGGGTGCCATCCTGCAGGCAGGCCACCTGGTCCGAGCCGATAATCCAGTGGTCGGGCCAGGCCGGTGCCAGCGCTTCGGCCTTTGCTGTTGCCAGCCGGGTGGCCAGTTGTTCCGGGCTTTCGTGGCGTGCAGGCGATTCGTCGATCTCTGGCGAAACAGCTTCGAAGGGTATGCCGAGCCTTGTCAGAAGTTGTCGCCGATATGGCGATGAGGAAGCGAGAAGCAATGGGCGCGGGTCCATAGGGTTCCTTTTTTTGAGGTGCAGCCGTTGTTTAGGGCAGGGCCGTTAGCTGATATATTATCGTAAATTACACCTATCCCTCCTGTAACTCCGGGCAAAAGCTCATGAAGTCTTTGACAGCGGCGTGCCGGGCCCCTAAAATTGCGCGCCTATGTCAAAAGCCTCAAGCGCCGAGCTTCCCAAAACTGTCGATCCTTACCGTTTGGCAGAGCAAAAGATTGTGTTGGAGGGAGATATTCCTCTGAAGGCACTGCATCGCTTTGGTGATTCCGTTTACGGATTTGAGGACGGAGCGGTGTGCCATGTAAAGCTGTCGTTTTCCATGGACAGCGAGCGCCGGCGCATGGTGGAAGGTGAGCTGGAAACGCCGGTAACCCTTGAGTGCCAGCGTTGCATGGGTCCTATGCAGAAAACGCTGGTTTCCAGATTTACTCTGGGACTGGTAACCAGCGACGAGCAGGCGCAGCAGTTGCCGAAAGAGCTTGAGCCGTTTCTGACGGATGAATTCAGCGCGAATTTATGGTCCATGACCGAAGACGAGCTGCTGCTGGTTCTGCCTCCGTTCCCACTTCATGAGCGTGACGAGTGTCCCGCCAGGGAGGAGCTGGAAGCATTTGAGCCGGTTGATTCCGGTGACGAGCCGGTGAAAAAGTCTGGAGACAACCCGTTCAGTGTGTTGGCGGATCTCAAGACAAAGAAACACTAAACATGTGTCGTTTTTCACGGAAAATCGACACGAATTTCACGAACATACGTTTATCAGGTCAGGAGCATAATCATGGCTGTACAGAAAAACCGAAAGACCCGCTCAAAGCGCGGCATGCGCCGTTCACACGACGCCCTGAGCACTGCAGCTCTGTCCACTGACACCACCACCGGTGAAGTTCATCTTCGTCACCATGTGTCCCCGGACGGATTCTACCGTGGCAAGCAGGTAATTGAGGCTCGCGACGAGTAAGCCGTCGCGAGCATTTATCCGCCAGTGACAGATGGAGGAACGGTGAAACCGGTCACCATCGCTATTGACGCCATGAGTGGTGATCGCGGAGCCGAAGTGGTGGTTTCCGCTGCACTGGATGCGGTGAAAGAAAATGAAGCCTTGAGTCTTGTTCTGGTGGGAATCCGGAGTGAGCTCGAGGCTTTGTTGCATGAAGGGCACCCTCGAATACGCATCGTCGAAGCGGCAGACGTCGTTCGCATGAATGAGCGGCCGTCCCATGCGCTCCGCCATAAGCGCAATTCCTCCATGGCGGTTGCCCTCGGACTGGTTCGTGATGGTGTTGCCCAGGGTTGCGTCAGTGCCGGTAATACCGGGGCCCTTATGGCATTCGGAAGGTCCGTTATCCGTATGTATCCGGGTATTGAGCGGCCAGCCATCGCCAAACTGATACCGTCTCTCCGTGGTCGTTGTCATGTGCTCGATCTGGGCGCGAACGTAGACTCCACGGCGGAAAACCTCTATCAGTATGCGCTTATGGGCTCGCTGATGGCCTCGGCCATCTGTAGCCAGCCCGAGCCACGAGTGGCATTGCTCAATGTTGGCGAAGAGGAGATCAAGGGCAACGAACAGGTCCGGCTCGCCTCTCACATGCTGGCCCAGTGCGATACGATCAACTACATCGGTTACATTGAAGGTAGCGACCTTTTCAGGGATGTAGCCGATGTCGTGGTCTGCGATGGTTTTGTCGGCAACATTGCGCTGAAGACCGGTGAGGGTGTTGCAGGTCTGTTGATCGAGTTGCTGGAGCAGGCCTTTACGCGGACACTGTACGGAAGGTTTGTAGGCCTTCTTGCCCGGCCCATTATCGGGCGCCTGCTCAGGTTGATGGACCCCTCGCGTCATAATGGCGCCAGCCTTCTGGGGCTCCAGGGAGTGGTTATCAAAAGCCACGGTAATGCGAACGAACGGGCTATGCTCGCGGCTATTCGCCAGGCGGTCCGCGAGGTGGAGCTGGAGGTTCCCAGCCGGATCAATGAACGCCTCGACGATCTCATGATCTGAATTCACCCTTCCTGCCCCGTCATGAGACTAAAGTCTCTCCCCATTTTTGCTAGATTGGCCGGATTGCGCCCCAGGTTGTACTATTGGCTAATCTCCCGTAACCCGTCATTAACGGTAAGATTCCCACTATGAAATCAGCCTTTATTTTTCCCGGACAAGGATCGCAGTCTGTTGGCATGCTGGCGACAGCAGCCGAGAACTGGCCGATCATAGAGAAAACCTTTTCCGAGGCCTCGGATGTACTGGGCTATGACCTCTGGCATCTTTGCCAACATGGGCCTGCGGACGATCTGAATCAGACCACAGTGACGCAGCCGGCACTTCTGACAGCAAGTGTGGCGCTCTGGCGTCAATGGTTTGTGGCAGGAGGCAAAGCGCCTGATTATGTCGCAGGCCACAGCCTGGGCGAGTACAGCGCGCTGGTGGCTGCCGAGAGCCTGAATTTTTTCGATGCCATCAAGCTGGTGCAGCTGCGCGGAGAGCTTATGCAGACAGCTGTCCCGGCTGGTGAGGGCAAAATGGCGGCTATTATTGGTCTGGAGGACGACGACGTGACAGCGGCCTGTGCCGAGGCTGCGAACGGTGACGTGGTTTCTGCCGTCAACTTCAACGCTCCGGGGCAGGTGGTGATTGCCGGGTCTGCCGCAGCAGTGGAGCGTGCCATTGAGGCCTGCAAGGCTCGTGGTGCCCGTAAAGCCATGCCGCTGCCAGTGAGTGTGCCGTCCCATTGTGCGCTGATGAAAGGCGCCGCAGAGGAGCTGGCAACGGCACTGGACAACGTTGATTTTAACGACGCTGTCATCCCCGTGGTACAGAATGTGACGGCTTCCGTTGCCCAGGACAGTGATACTCTCAAGTCCAATCTGGTTAAACAGCTATACTCTCCAGTGTTGTGGACCGATACGGTTCGGAAACTGGTGGCAAATGATGTGAAGGTCGCTGTAGAGTGCGGCGCTGGCAAGGTGCTAGCCGGCCTGGCGAAGCGGATAGATCGCGACCTTTCGGTCTATGGAATTGAAGATCCGGATGCCCTGGCAAAGGCCTCCGAGGCATTCGGACAAAAAGGATAGGAGCAATGCATGTCTCTTGAAGGCAAGACTGCACTGGTAACCGGTGCAACGCGCGGTATCGGAAAAGCCATAGCCAGGGCGTTGGCTGATCAGGGTGCGACAGTTGTCGGCACTGCAACGAGTGCGGCGGGTGCGGAGTCAATCTCGGCCGACCTGAAGGCGATGGATGCCAAGGGTTTCGGTATCGTAATGAATGTCGCCGACCCGGACAGCATCGAGGCCGGGCTGAAAGAGGTGAATGAAAAGGCTGGCGTGCCGGTGATTCTTGTCAACAATGCAGGGATTACCCGTGATAACCTTCTGATGCGTTTGAAGGACGATGACTGGTCTTCGGTTATCGAGACCAACCTCTCGAGCGTCTACCGCACCAGCAAGGCTGTGTTGCGTGGCATGGCAAAGGCGCGATGGGGTCGGGTTATCAACATCAGCTCTGTCGTGGCTGGTATGGGTAATCCGGGGCAGGCCAACTATTGCGCGGCAAAGGCCGGTGTAGAGGGCTTCACCCGTAGCCTGGCAAAAGAGATGTCGAACCGTGGGATCACCGCAAACTGTGTTGCCCCGGGATTTATTGACACGGATATGACCCGAAAACTGGACGACAAGCAGCGCGAGGCTATGATGGAAGTCATACCCGCCGGTCGTCTGGGTGAGCCGGAAGAAGTGGCAGCGGTTGTTGCCTTCCTGGCCTCGGAGGCCGCTGGTTACGTGACGGGCGAAACGATTCACGTCAATGGCGGAATGTACATGGGATAGTCCCTGCGGGGATGTGTGCGCAAACCCTTGTTGCACAACATGTTTGAATGGAGCCCCTGCTTGTCTGCAGGTATGGTTTAAACTAAACTGGCAGCACTTAAGTTGCTTGGTTGACACAAAAGTGAGGACATTATGAGTACAGTTGAAGAGCGCGTGAAGAAGATCGTTTGTGAGCAGTTGGGCGTTAAAGAGTCCGAAGTTCAGAACACATCTTCTTTTGTAGAGGACCTTGGCGCTGACTCACTGGACACCGTTGAGCTGGTCATGGCACTCGAGGAAGAGTTCGAGACCGAAATTCCGGACGAAGAAGCGGAAAAGCTGGCGAGTGTTCAGGACGCGATCGACTACATCGTCGCGCACACCTGATACTCTACACGCTTTATAAGCCAGGCAAGAAGCCGTCCATGTGATGTGACATCGGACGGCTTTTTTATTGGCTGTTTTTCCAGTTCATTACCAGCAAGGGACTCAGGTGAAGGGGTATGGCTAAACGACGTGTTGTAATAACAGGCATGGGAATGCTTTCGCCGCTCGGGAACGACGTGGATTCTTCCTGGCAGGGGATTTGCGCCGGTCGCAGCGGCATTGCGGAGATCGAGCGCTTTGATACCACCGGATACAACACAAGGATCGGCGGCGGTATCAAGAATCTGGATATTGAACCCTACCTGTCTACCAAAGACGCCAGAAAGCTGGACGCGTTTATTCATTACGGCCTCATTGCGGCGCAGCAGGCGGTGGATGCAAGCGGCCTGGAAGGTTATGAACACCTGGACAAGGAAAGAGTCGGCGTTGCCATTGGCTCAGGTATCGGTGGTCTTGAATACATTGAAAAGAATGTGATCACCATGGAGAAGTCGGGGCCGAGGAAGGTGTCGCCTTTCTTTGTGCCGGCCTCCGTCATCAACATGATCGCTGGCAACGTGGCTATTCGCTTTGGTTACCAGGGACCGAATATCGCCATTGTGACTGCCTGCACCACGGGAACTCACAATATAGGCTATGCAGCCCGGACGATTGCCTATGGGGATGCCGATGTAATGCTGGCTGGGGGGTCGGAAATGGCCACCACTCGCAGCTCCATCGCTGCGTTTTCGGCGGCAAGGGCTCTGTCTACCCGCAACGACGAGCCTGAAAAGGCGAGCCGGCCCTGGGATCGTGGCAGGGATGGTTTTGTGCTCAGCGACGGCGCCGGGGTTGTAGTGCTTGAGGACCTTGAGCATGCGAAGCGCAGGGGCGCGACCATTCATGGTGAAATCACCGGCTTCGGCATGAGTGACGATGCCTTTCACATCACAGCCCCACCGGAAGATGGAGAGGGCGCGGCCCGGTCCATGAGGAATGCAATACGCGATGCCGGGCTTGAGCCCGGGGCTGTGGATTATATCAATGCCCATGGCACCTCCACCCAGGTGGGGGACGTTGCCGAGGTTGCCGCTGTGAAATCGGTGTTTGCAGAGCATGCCTACAAGCTGTCTGTCAGCAGCACCAAATCCATGACAGGACATCTGCTCGGCGCAGCGGGTGCAATTGAAGCCATTTTCTCGGTATTGGCGATTCGCGATGGTGTCCTGCCCCCTACCATCAACCTGGAAGATCCGGACGATGGCTGCGACCTGGACTTTGTACCGGGGAGCAGCCGTAAGGCCGACATCCGCGTTGCCCTGTCAAACTCCTTTGGGTTTGGCGGTACCAATGGCACCCTGATTTTCCAGCGTTATGAGGACTGAGCAGGGCCGTGCTGAACGTTATCCAGGCTGACAGCAACGATGTACCCGCCGCCGATCGCGGATTGGCCTATGGTGACGGCCTGTTTGAAACCATACGCATGCGCGGTCGTCAGGCGGTCTTGCGTTCGCTCCACCTTGACCGCATGGTGGCAGACGCCGGCCGGCTGGCAATACCGGTTCATCGTGATCAACTGGATGCGGAAGTGGAGCGGGCCGGAATCATCCACGGGGATGCTTACGGCGCTTCAGACTGGGTGCTCAAGCTGATCCTTACCCGTGGTAGCGGCGGGCGGGGGTATCGATTGCCCGAGAAGAACTGCCGGCCCAACCTCATCGTGTCTGTCTCGGCCATGCCACCATTTCCTGACAGTCGCGGTGTTGTGGCTGACTTCTCGCAGTTCCCGCTGACGGTAAATCCGCAACTGGCCGGTATAAAAACGCTTAACCGGCTCGAACAGGTGATGGCAAGCCGTGATTTTACCGGTAGGGAGTTCGAGTTGATCATGCGCGATGCCTCGGGAAACCTGGTTGAGGGCACACGGACAAACCTGTTTGTCAGGCACGGGAATGTATGGACCACGCCGCCGGTCAGCAGTCTGGCCGTGGCGGGGGTAATGCGGAAGTATGTAATTGATTGTCTTCGTGAAACAGGGAGCGAAGTCCGCGAGGAAGCGGTGCCTCCGTCAGTGGTTTCCCGGTCTGGTTTTCGGGGGCTGTATCTGGTCAACAGTGTTGTGGGCATTGTGTGTGTTCGCAGATTGGCCGGTGTCGAGTTGCCAGTGGATGGCGGGCTTGAGACAATCTGCGACCCTCTGAAAACTTTGGAATAAATCGCTTGGTCAAGAAGTTATTAATCAGTCTGTTTTGCATCCTCGTTCTGGCTGTTGCGGGGAGTAGTCTCTGGGTATGGCAGGGGCTGAAGACCCTTGAGCAACCGGTGGCACTGGATGAGCCGGTTCTGTTCACTGTCCCTTCCGGAAGCGGTTACGGGCAGGTTGCCCGCAAGCTGGAGGCCGATGGTCTCGTGGCGGACAGCCTGTGGCTGAGGGTTCATGGCAGGCTCTTTCCGGAGCAGACACGCCTGAAGGCCGGGGAGTACGAATTTACCTCCGGGATGAGTACCCTGGATATGATCGCCGTGATGGTGGCCGGAGCCACCAAGCACTGGCAGATCCAGTTCATAGAAGGCTGGACCTTCCAGGATATGCGCCGGGCGCTGGCCAACAGCGAGCGCATTGAACAGATAACCACCGACTGGAGTGATGAACAGATCATGAAAGCGATGGGCGCTGAAGGCGAGCACCCAGAAGGACGCTTTTTCCCGGATACCTATCTGTTCACCAGCAGCGAAACCGATCTGGATCTGTTACGCCGCGCCTTTGAGAAGATGGAAGAGGTGTTGGCGGCGGAATGGCAATCCAGGGCTGATGATCTGCCCTATGATTCGCCCTATGAAGCTCTGATCATGGCCTCTATCGTTGAGCGGGAAACCGGCGCTGCCCACGAACGGGAAGAGGTGGCCGGTGTTTTTGTCCGCCGCCTGGAGAAGGGGATGAGGCTGCAGACAGATCCCACGGTAATCTATGGCATGGGGGAGAAGTATAAAGGGCGAATCACCCGCAGCGACCTGCAAACCCCCACGGACTACAACACCTACCGGATTGACGGCTTGCCGCCGACACCCATAGCGCTGCCCGGGAGGGAGGCCATTCATGCAGCCCTGAATCCTGCCGACGGTGATGCACTGTATTTTGTCGCACGGGGTGATGGCACCCACAAGTTTTCCCGAACCCTGCAGGAGCATCAGAAAGCGGTGCGGGAATTCCAGCTCAACCGGCGCTCTGACTACCGCTCCTCCCCGGCGCCAGTTCCCGATTCTGACCCTGAGACCGGGGAAGACGAGCAATGACCAGTCACGGGCAGTTTATTACCTTTGAAGGTACAGAAGGGGTTGGCAAGTCCACACAGCTCGAGAATGCGGCGGATACCCTGAAATCACTGGGCGTTGACGTCGTTGTCACCCGGGAACCCGGCGGTACTCCAATGGCGGAGTCCATTCGCGAGCTGTTGCTGGCACCCCGGGACGAGCCGGTCAATGACATGACAGAACTGCTGCTGATGTTCGCCGCCCGCGCGCAGCACCTCCAGACCCTGATCCTTCCGGAACTGGAAGCGGGACGCTGGGTACTGTGCGACCGCTTTACCGACGCCACCTTCGCCTATCAGGGGGGAGGGCGTGGTGTGCCCGTTGAGCATATAGCCCAGCTGGAAAACCTGGTGCAGGGGGCGTTTCGGCCGGATCATATTGTTTTGCTGGATGCGCCGGTCGAAACCGGCATGACCCGTGCCCGTCACAGAGGCGAGCTGGACCGGTTCGAACGGGAAGCCGTGGACTTCTTTGAGCGCATACGCCAGGCTTACCTGGACCGCGCTGCCACAGACCCTGATCGATACCACATTGTGGATGCCGCACAGCCTCTGGAAGTGGTAAGCAGGGACGTTACCAGCCTGATCCGTGGGTTGGTAACTAGGCCTTGATCGTGCATGTTGCGCGATGTTCTGCTTTAATTGAGTAATATTCTCAATCAACTTCCGGACCGCGGGCATGTTGAACGCACGTTTGCTCAAGCTTCCAACGGCTTCTCATCACCACCGTCACGAACACCACCAGATCGTTGTGGGCGTTCGCGGAGAGGCTGATCTCAGCGTGGACGGAACCGGCTCCCATCTCGATACCTGGCGCGCCTGTCTGGTGCCCACTGAAGCCAGGCATGATTACTGTGGTGACCTTCAGAACCATGTTCTGGTGATCAACCTGGATCCCTATCTACCGGCCTTCAACAGCCCTGCTCATAGTGAATACGAGACACTTGCCCCGTTATTCGAGAAGCCTCGTACGCTGGTGCTGGACAGCAAGTTGCAGGGTTTGGTGCAGTTTGTGGCCGGAGAGTTTGACCGTTCGCCGGACAATGAGGGCATGAAGCGCCATATGGGCGCCAGTATCCTGCACTGTATGGCGGAGCGATTGAACGATGGGCGGGATGTGCGCCCGAATCGCCACGCCATAAGCCCGGATACCATCCGGCGCTACATCATGGAAAACATTCAGCGCAAGATCACCGTCAACGATCTTGCCGGCGTGGCCTGCCTCAGCGTCAGCCGTTTTCACGAAATGTTCCGCGAGGTGGTCGGCGTTACGCCGCACCAGTTCCTGCTGCAGACCCGCCTTGAGCAGGCAGTGCAGTTACTGACAATGACGCCGCTGTCGGTATCGGAAGTGAGTTACCGGACCGGATTTTCCTCTCAGAGTGCCCTGACCAACGCCCTCAGAAAACACAAAGGCACAACACCCTCCAGGTTACGAATTGATGGCAAAGTCGCCTGATTTGCTAAAAAAAGCCCATTTCAGGATGAATTTACAAAAAAATCGTAGGATTTTGTAAGCTTGTGATCCGTAGTAATACTAACTTATGGAGGTAGCTGGTCATCGTCAGGGCGCTGGATGGATCTGTGCGTGTTGTCTGACCCAAACAGAATGACGAATTCGGGTATACGGCGCATTGCCGGTGCCATCGACGGGGCGCTAACATGTTCAATGCAAGCAAGGTATTGGAGCCTGCATTCCAGGAGCAGCCAAGATCCTTCTTCTGGCAGGGAGTTGTCGCCAACTACGCCGTCGATGAAACACGCTACCTCAATGAACTGATCCCTCTTGCCCAGAGCGATGCCGCAGAACATCGCGCCGTTACCGAGGCTGCTACCGGCCTGATCAAAAAGGTCAGGGAGCAGGACAGCTCTGTCCACATGATCGATGCGCTGCTTCAGGAATACAGTCTCGATACACAGGAAGGTATCCTGTTGATGTGCCTGGCCGAAGCGCTGATGCGCATTCCCGACAAGTTCACCGCCGATGCCCTGATCCAGGACAAACTGTCCGATGCTGACTGGAAAAAGCACGTTGGCCGCAGTGAATCAACACTTGTCAATGCCTCCACATGGGGGCTTCTGCTGACCGGGCGAGTGGTCAGGATGGACAAGCGGCTGGACGGCTCACCGTCCAGCATCTGGCGCCGTCTGGTAAAACGAAGCGGCGAGCCCGTCATTCGAAGTGCCATGTACCAGGCCATGGCCATCATGGGCAAGCAGTTCGTTCTTGGCCGTGATATCGACGAAGCCCTCAGGAATGCCCGTGAATACCGGGACATGGGGTACACCTATTCGTTCGACATGCTTGGCGAAGCGGCTATGACCCGTGATGATGCTGCTCGCTACCTGAAGGACTATCTGGATGCCATTGAATCGGTTGGAAGCGATAGCTATTCCGGTGGCGAGACCCTGGCCCCCTCCATTTCAATCAAACTCTCTGCGCTCCATCCCAGATACGAGGCATCTCAGGAAGCGCGTGTTCTGGACGAACTGTACTGCACGTTGATTGATCTCCTGACTGTTGCGCGGCAACGAAACGTAGCCATTACCATTGATGCTGAGGAAATGGACCGCCTGGAGTTATCCCTGAAGCTGTTCGAAAAGGTGTTCGCAGCGCCGGCTGTGAGAGGGTGGGGTGGATTCGGGCTGGTCATTCAAGCTTACTCCAAACGGGCGCTTCCGGTGTTGTGCTGGCTTACCAAGCTGGCGAAAGAGCAGGGTGATGAGATCCCCGTCAGGCTGGTGAAGGGCGCCTATTGGGATACGGAAATCAAGATCTGCCAGCAACTGGGGTTGGAAAGCTATCCTGTGTTCACCCGCAAGGAAGCGACCGATACATCGTATCTGGCGTGCCTTCGATTCCTGCTCAGCGACTATACAGAAGGGGCGTTGTACCCCCAGCTGGCCAGTCATAATGCCCACACAGTCGCTTCAGTCCTGGCCATGGCGAAGAACAAGCGCCGCAGGATTGAGTTCCAGCGTCTCCATGGCATGGGCGATGCGCTGTACAACGGTATTCTTGAAGAGAACGACATTCCGGTGCGTATTTATGCGCCGGTTGGCGCCCACAAGGATCTGTTGCCGTACCTGGTCCGTCGTCTGCTGGAGAACGGGGCTAACTCCTCGTTCGTGCACCGGCTGGTGGACGCCGCCACCCCCATCGAGGACCTGGTGCAGAACCCGGTTCACGAACTCCAGAAATACGACTCCCTTCCCAATGACCGGATTCCGGCACCAACCCATCTGTATGGGGATGAGCGCCGTAATTCCAGGGGCATGAATATTCACGTTGCTGCCGATCTCGACCCGTTACTGAATCATCTCTCCCAGTGGTCAGCGACCAGTTGGGAGGCTGCGCCGGTAATCGGTGGGGAAAAAAGGCGTGAAGGGAACCCCGGGGAAATCACGGCTCCCTACGACATGACCCGACCCGTAGGGCAGGTTTACTGGAGCAGTGAAGCCCAGGCTGCTGAAGCCCTCAGTGTTGCTGCCGCCGGCTTCCCCGCCTGGCGGGATCGCCCGGTGGAGGACCGCGCCCGGTGCCTGGAAAGGTATGCGGACCTGATGGAATCCCACATGGAAGAGCTCATGGCGATCTGTTGCCGGGAAGCGGGAAAGACCATGCAGGACGGTATTGATGAGGTTCGCGAAGCCGTTGATTTCTGTCGCTACTACGCCATTCAGGGAAGGGCCCGCTTTGGCGATGCCATGGCACTGCCGGGGCCGACCGGCGAAAGTAACGAGCTCTATATGGAAGGGCGCGGTGTGTTTCTATGCATCAGTCCCTGGAATTTTCCGCTGGCCATCTTTACTGGCCAGATCATGGCAGCTCTGGTTGCAGGTAATGCAGTCATTGCCAAGCCGGCGGAACAGACAAGCCTGGTGGCAGGCCGTGCCTTTGAGCTGATGCTCGAGGCCGGCTTCCCGCCAGATGTGATTCAGCTTTTACCCGGTGATGGCGCAACAATCGGCGGCAAACTGACCCCGGACCCCAGAATTGCCGGCGTGGCCTTCACCGGTTCTACAGAGGTGGCGCATATCCTCAATCGCACACTGGCTCAGCGGGAGGGCGCCATTGTGCCCCTGATTGCAGAGACAGGGGGGCAGAACGCCATGATTGTGGACAGCAGTGCGTTACCGGAACAGGTGGTCAGGGATGTTATCCAGTCTGCCTTTGTCAGTGCCGGGCAGCGCTGCTCGGCGTTGCGTGTGCTCTATATCCAGAAAGATGTGGCCGGACGCATGGAAGAACTGCTGGCAGGCGCCATGCAGGAGTTATCCATCGGTAATCCGGAGTTACACAGCACTGATGTCGGCCCGGTAATTGATGGCGAGGCGCTGTCCGGGTTGCAGTCGCACCTGGAGGAGCTGGACAGGGGCTCGCGCCTTATTGCCAGGGTACCGCTATCGGAAGCGTGTCAGTCAGGCTACTTCGTCCCACCATCGGCCTACGGCATTTCCGGCATAAATGAGCTTAAAAACGAGCATTTCGGGCCCATTCTTCATGTTGTCCACTACACTGCAGAGAAGCTGGATGAGGTGATTGATGAGATTAACGCCACGGGGTATGGGCTAACCCTGGGCATTCACAGCCGGAGTGAGTCCACGGCAGCCTATATTGAGAGGCGGGTAAAAGTGGGCAATACCTACGTAAATCGTAACCAGATTGGGGCTGTGGTCGGTGTGCAGCCATTCGGTGGCCGTGGCCTTTCCGGTACTGGACCCAAGGCCGGTGGTCCTCATTACCTGCTTCGGTTTGCCACCGAGAGAACCCGCACCATTAACACAACAGCGGTGGGTGGAAACGCATCGCTGTTGTCACTTGGTATTGAAAAGGTTTAGGAAAAACATAAGCGGCATGGAAGCCGTGATGAGCCGGGGTGTTTACACCCATTAAGGGGCTTCCTTACCTCATCCAGCGCAACGGATGAGGTAAAGGAGTCTGAAGTCAACAATAATGAACCCAGATAGCGCACGGGGAGAAAACCAAAATGATAGGAAATAGCGTAGGGGTGACCATAACCTTTATCTTATACATCTTTTTGATGTTGGGAGTAGGTTATGTCGCCTGGAAACGAACCACGAATCTTTCAGACTATATTCTCGGTGGCCGCAGTCTGGGGCCACTGCCATCTGCACTGAGTGCTGGTGCTTCCGACATGAGCGGCTGGCTGCTGCTGGGTCTGCCTGGCTATGCCTACGCAGCCGGTTACGAAGCCATCTGGATTGCCGTTGGTCTGCTGGCGGGCACCTGGCTGAACTGGCTGTTTGTTGCCCGTCGCCTGCGGACCTACTCCCTGGCCGCTGGTGACTCGCTGACGCTGCCTTCCTACTTCGAGAATCGATTCAACGACACCAGTCGTATCCTGCGGGTGGTATGTGCGTTCTTCATCCTGCTGTTCTTCCTGTTCTACACCAGTTCCGGTCTGGTTGCAGGGGGCAAGCTGTTTGAAACCGTATTCGGCATTGACTACACCACGGCCGTTGTTATCGGCACGCTCGCGGTGGTGTCCTACACCTTCTTCGGTGGTTTCCTCGCGGTATCCTGGACGGACGTCATTCAGGGCCTGCTAATGTTTGCAGCATTGCTGCTGGTACCAATCATGGCCATGAACGCAGCGGGTGGCTGGGGCGAAACCCAGGCTGCCATGGAGGCAAAGAACCCCGAGTTCCTCAACGCCTTTACCGGCACGGACGGCGAAGCGCTTGGAATACTGTCGATCGTATCGTTGCTTGCCTGGGGTCTGGGTTATTTTGGCCAGCCTCACATCCTGGCGCGTTTCAAGGCCATTCGTTCCGAAGATGACGTGCCGGCGGCCCGCCGCATTGCCGTAATCTGGAGTGGTCTGGGTCTGCTTGGTGCACTGCTGGTCGGCTTCTCTGCCATTGGCTACTTCGACACGCCGCTGGATGACGGTGAGCGTGCATTCATGCTGCTGGTTGATGCCATGTTCCATCCGGTGATCGCCGGTATCCTGCTGGCCGCCATCCTGGCCGCAATCATGAGTACGGCTGACTCCCAGTTGCTGGTGTCTTCATCCGCACTGGCCGAGGACTTCTACAAGGCGCTCTTCCGCAAGGAAGCGTCCCAGACCGAACTGGTATGGGTTGGCCGCTTTGCTGTTGTCGGCATCGCTATCCTTGCGTTGTTGCTGGGTCTCGACCCTGACAGCAAGGTGCTGGATCTGGTGTCCTACGCCTGGGCAGGCTTCGGCGCAGCCTTCGGTCCGGCACTGATCCTGTCGCTGTTCTGGAACAAGATGAACCGCGCGGGCGCCATCGCCGGTATCGTTGTTGGTGGTGTGACGGTTGTTGTCTGGGGCAATCTCTCCGGTGGTCTGTTTGACCTCTACGAGATCGTACCCGGCTTCATCTTCGCTACCATTGCGGTAATCGTTGTGTCCAAGCTCTCTGGTGAGCCTCACCAGACCATCCTGGACCAGTTCCAGCGTGCCATGGGTCGCGGAGCACGTGATCTGCCGTAAACAGTCTCTGGACTGTTGAAAAGGGGCTCCTGCGGGGGCCCCTTTTTTTTGGAGTCTGGGGCCGCCGCGGGATATATCCAGTCAGTCAGATCGGGCACGGTGTGGGGTACCTTTTCTGTCGGGAAAAAGGTGTCTGAGCGCAGCGAGTTCTTTTTCCCGACAGAAAAGGTACCCCGCGACGGGCCCAGCCACAAAACTGGCAGGCTCCTAAGCCAGCAACGAACCAAAAAAAACGCCAGCCCGAAGGCTGGCGTTTTCATGGAGCTAAACCTTTAAGGTCTTAAGCAACGGTCGCTTCAGACGCCTTGTTGGTGTAGTTCTCCATCTGGTCAAAGTTGAGATACTTGTAGATCTCTGCAGACATGCTGTTCAGGTCCTTGGCGTACTCCATGTACTCTGCCGTTGTCGGCAGCTTGCCCAGTACCGCGCCTACAGCCGCCAGTTCCGCAGAGGTCAGGTACACGTTGGCACCATCGCCCAGGCGGTTGGGGAAGTTACGGGTGGAGGTGGACAGAACCGTGCTCTTCGCTGCCACACGTGCCTGGTTACCCATGCACAGGGAGCAGCCCGGCATCTCGGTGCGTACACCGGCGGTGCCGTAGATGTTGAAGTAACCTTCTTCCATCAACTGGGCCTGGTCCATCTTGGTGGGAGGAGACATCCACAGACGGGTCTTCAGGGGTTCCTTGTTCTGTGCCAGCAGTTTACCCGCGGCACGGAAGTGACCGATGTTAGTCATGCAGGAGCCGATGAATACTTCGTCTACCTTGTCGCCAGCCACTTCGGACAGGGTGCGGGCATCGTCCGGATCGTTCGGGCAGCACACGATGGGCTCTTTGATGTCGGCCAGGTCGATTTCAACCACGTGGGAGTACTCGGCGTCCTTGTCAGCTCGCATCAGCTTCGGATCGGCGATCCACTCTTCCATCTGCTGGGCGCGACGCTCCAGAGTGCGTGGGTCGCCATAACCTTCGGCGATCATCCAGCGCAGCATGGTGATGTTGGAGCGCAGGTACTCGGCTACAGACTCTTCAGACAGGTTGATGGTACAACCGGCAGCGGAACGCTCGGCGGAGGCGTCGGACAGTTCGAACGCCTGCTCAACTGTCAGGTGTTCAAGGCCTTCGATTTCCAGGATGCGACCGGAGAACTCGTTGATCTTGCCTTTCTTCTCAACGGTCAGCAGACCCTGTTTGATGCCATACAGCGGAATCGCGTGTACCAGATCGCGCAGTGTGATGCCTGGCTGCATTTCGCCTTTGAAGCGAACCAGAACGGATTCCGGCATATCCAGGGGCATAACGCCGGTGGCGGCGGCAAACGCCACCAGGCCGGAACCGGCCGGGAAGGAAATGCCCATGGGGAAACGGGTGTGGGAGTCACCACCAGTACCTACGGTGTCAGGCAGCAGCATGCGGTTCAGCCAGGAGTGGATGATGCCGTCGCCCGGACGCAGGGAGACACCGCCACGGGTGCGGATGAAGTCCGGCATGGTGTGCTGCATTTCCACGTCAACCGGCTTGGGGTAAGCAGCGGTGTGGCAGAAGGACTGCATCACCAGGTCGGCCTGGAAGCCCAGGCACGCCAGGTCTTTCAGCTCGTCACGAGTCATCGGGCCAGTAGTATCCTGGGAACCCACGGTGGTCATGTGCGGCTCGCAGTAGGTGCCAGGACGAACGCCTTTGCCTTCTTCCAGGCCGCAGGCCTTGCCGACCATCTTCTGGCCCAGGGTGAAGCCCTTGGTGCCTTCTTCCGGGTCATTCGGAAGACGGAAGACATCAGTGGCGCCCATGCCCAGTGCGGTACGGGCCTTGTTGGTCAGGCCACGTCCGATAATCAGCGGGATACGACCGCCGGCCTGGACTTCGTCCAGGATCACATCGGACTTGAAGTTGAACTCGGAGATGGTCTCCCCGGCTTCGTTCAGGATCTTGCCTTCGTAGGGGCGGATTTCGATCACATCGCCCATGTTCATGTCGTCGACCGGAGCTTCGAATACCAGGGCGCCGGCATCTTCCATGGTGTTGAAGAAGATCGGGGCAACTTTGTTGCCGATACACACACCACCGGCGCGCTTGTTGGGTACGCCGGGGATGTCGTCACCGAAGAACCACAGCACGGAGTTGGTGGCAGACTTACGGGAGGAACCGGTACCCACAACATCGCCGACGAAGGCAACAGGCAGGCCTTTCGACTTGATTTCGTCGATCTGGCTCATCGGGCCGGTGACGCCGGGTTCGTCCGGCTTCAGGCCGTCACGCTCCATTTTGTAGGCAGCGCGGGCATGCAGCGGGATATCCGGACGGGACCAGGCATCCGGCGCAGGGGACAGGTCATCAGTGTTAGTTTCGCCGGTAACCTTGAACACCACCATCTTGGTGCTCTCGGGAACCTTCTTCTTGTTGGTGAACCACTCGGCATTGGCCCAGGATTCAACCACAGACTTGGCGATAGCGTTTCCGGCGTCCATTTTTTCTTTGACGTCGTTGAACGCGTCGAACATCAGCAGCGTGTGTTTGAGCTCTTCGCCAGCCATCTCGGCCAGTTCGCTGTCGTCCAGAAGGTCAACCAGAGTGGCGATGTTGTAGCCACCCTGCATCATGCCCAGCAGCTGGACAGCCTTCTTTTTGTCAATCAGCGGAGATGTGGCTTCACCTTTTACAATGGCAGAAAGGAAAGCTGCTTTTACGTAGGCCGCTTCGTCAACGCCTGGCGGGATACGGTTTTCAAGTAGGTAAACCAGCGTTTCTTCTTCACCTGCAGGGGGATTCTTCAGGAGCTCGACCAGCGCGGCGGTCTGTTCAGCGTTCAGAGGCTTGGGGGGAATACCCAGAGCTTCGCGTTCTGCAACGTGTTCACGATAGGCTTCTAACACGATATGGACCCTCATCAGTTGGAATGTTCCGCGCCCTGGGCGTCGTTGCCCGGCGGGAGTTTTATGGCGAAAAGGCGTTAAGTTGGCGCTGCATTCTATAGGAAACCCCTTACAAAGTTAAGTTGGACAGAGGTCGGAGGCATCTGTTAGGTCGTGTATACTGCGTGGCCCAATTAGCCGACCCGCTGTGAACCATGACCGACCCGTTGAGCGCCATTCACGAATTCCTCCCTTGCAGAACCCCCCAGCGCTGGATTGAAAATGCCCTTGCCAATCAGGACCTGCTGCTGATCGACCACGCCCATTGTGAGAAAAAGGCTGCCTCCACGGCACTGAGCCTTATGTATCGCTATGTGGACAACACCGATCTACTCAACAGGATGTCCCGTCTGGCCCGGGAAGAACTGCGTCATTTTGAGCAGGTGCTGGCCATAATGAGCAAGCGTGGAGTGCGCTACGATCATCTGACCCCGGCGCGTTATGCCGCAGGCCTGCGCAAAGAGGTGAGGGCGGAAGATCCCGGTCGACTTGTGGATGTTCTGATCGTCGGGGCCATTATTGAGGCTCGTTCCTGTGAGCGCTTCGCCGCCCTGGCGCCGCACCTGGACGACGAGCTGGCCAGTTTTTACAACGGGTTGCTGAAATCCGAGGCCCGTCATTACCGGGATTACCTCGCCCTGGCTGAGCAGGCCGCAGCCGGCCCGGTGACTGATCGTGTTACCACTTTCCTCGCACTGGAAAAGCAGCTGATCGAGTCACCGGATACTGAATTCCGGTTTCACAGCGGGCCGGTCTGATGGTTACGGACCTGCCAGTGGCGGGTCCTGAAGCTGTTCACAGAGCTCTATCCAGCGATCGATACCCGCGCTACGGTACTTCTGCTTGTGCAGGATGAAGTAAAAGGTCCGGTCGAACTGTCTTTCCTCAGGAACCTCCAGCGGCACCAGGCTACCTCTTCGAAACGCATCTGCGAGGCACACCCGTGACAGGCAGCCAATACCGAGGTTGGCTTCCACAGCGCGTTTGATGGCTTCGGTATGCTCCAGTTCAAGCAGAATGTCCAGATCCGGTAGCAGGCCATGCATGCCCCTTTCAAAGGTCTGGCGGGTTCCCGAGCCTTGCTCCCGCATTACCCAGGTCGCGGATCGCAGGTCGGAGTCCGAAAGCCTCCCCTTGTTGGCATAGGGGTGGTCCGGAGAGCAGAAAACCACCAGTTCATCGCCCCGCCAGGGGATGACTTCCAGTTCCGACGACTGTAATTCACCCTCGATCAGCCCGATATCCAGCTCAAAGTCACTGACCCGTTTGGCAATGGTGCGCGTGTTCGCCACTTCAAGGGACACCTTGGGGTGAGTGGGCGTTTTCATATACTGGGCCATAACGCCTACGGCCAGATAGTTGCCGATCGTGAGGGTGGCGCCAACCTTCAGGGCTCCGACTTCGGTATGCTTGCTGAAGGCCTGCTCCAGCTCACCAGCCCGGGCGAGCAGGGCTTCCACTTTCGGGCGGTACAGGCGGCCCAGCTCGTTGAGCTGTAACCGTTTGCCGACGCGGTCAAAAAGCTGGATATTGAACTGGTTCTCCAGTTCTTTAAGGGCGCTGCTGGCGGCGGACTGGGACATGGCCAGGGAATCCGCAGCCCGGGTGATGTTCTGGAAGTGAGCTGCTGCGAGGAATACCTCAAGCTGTCGGAAGCTGTACCTCATAATCGATCGACTCGAATGGATTTATTAATATGTTCGATTAAGTCGGTACGTTAGCCTCCTGCTGGTGTTTATTCAATGCCGGCCCTCGTTTCGGTCAGGGGACGACCCGTACTTGCTGGGAAAAGTTATAATCGAATTTCTCGAATAAGGTTATGAGAATATCCCATTTTACCGATAGGTTGTGCCGCGTTAGAATTGAATTAGTCTAGAATTGAAATATTCGCCGTAAAACGCGTAACGAACCGGCAAGAGGTGTACATGAGTAACCTGAATAAAGAGCGTGTAACAAGTGTTCGTCACTGGAACGACACCCTCTTCAGCTTCACCACCACCCGTGATCCCGGATTCCGGTTCAAGAATGGCCATTTCACCATGATTGGCCTGGAAACCGACGGTAAGCCGCTGATGCGCGCCTACAGCATTGCCAGTGCCAACTACGAAGAGGAACTGGAGTTCTTCTCCATCAAGGTACAGGACGGTCCCCTGACGTCGCGCCTGCAGAAAATCCAGGTTGGCGACGAGATCATGGTGAGCCGCAAGCCTACCGGTACCCTGATTATGGACAACCTTCTGCCAGGGAAAAATCTCTGGCTGATCAGCACCGGCACCGGTCTTGCGCCCTTCATCAGCATCATCAAGGATCCAGAGGTGTACGAGGCATTTGACAAGGTCATCGTAACCCACGGGGTGCGCTACAAGTCAGAACTGGCGTATCAGGAAGAGATTGAGGAACTGCCGAATAACGAGTTTTTCGGTGAAATGGTCGAGGGCAAGCTCCTCTACTATCCAACGGTTACGCGTGAAGAGTTCCGCAATACCGGGCGTCTGACGGACGCCATGGAGAACGGTAAGCTCACCAGCGATCTGGGCCTGCCGGAATTTGACCTTGAGAACGATCGTTTCATGGTCTGCGGCAGCCCGAGCATGCTCAAAGATACCTGTTCCATTCTCAACAATATGGGCTTCAAGGAAGCACGCCATGGTAACCTCGGGCATTATGTGATCGAAAGGGCGTTTGTGGAGCAGTAAATCAAAGGCTCCATCAGCACCAGCCAGAGGTGGGTGTTTGAAAAAAGCGATGGTGATTCTGGGGGTGGCGCTACTGGTTGCTGCCCTTGTCAGTCATGCTTCCCGGCCTGTGCCCGTTGAGCAGAGGCTCATCTCGATCCAGGCCCGGGAAGCTTTGCCCGGTTTTGACAACATCAAGCACGAACCGATCGAGGTCCAGGCCGCAATCCTGGACCTCGGCGATGATCCCCTGACACTGCTCAAGGCCAGGGCCGCTCTGCTGGCCTATCCTGAAATGGCCCGAACCATTCTCCCGCTCTATGCCGCCGAGCCAGAATTTCGTGACGTTTTACGTACCTACGGTGAGCATGTACTGCTGCCGATTCACTACTTCATCCGTAACCCCGTCAGCTCGATCGAATGGATGAACAAAGCGGCCCGCCAGTACGAGCGGGCCAGGGGATACATTGCTGAGTTGAGAGGCAAGGAGCCCGGTCAACCGGAAAGTGCCGAGCCGCTCTCCCCGGAGGAGCGCGGCTGGTATGCGGTGAACTTCATACGTAACGAGGGACACGATTTTCTGGGACAGTTTGTGGTGGATGCCAGTGGTCAGACCCAGTGGGTTCAGACCGAACGGGTGACCGAAGGTATTGCACAGTTCTTTACCAGTGGTGTGCGGCAACTGGAAGCGGATTACCGCACTGGTGACGACATTTCCGCCAGTGATATCGGCTGGGCCTCGGTGGATGTGCTGGTATTTGCCAGCGCCGTCAAGGTTCTTCGTGCCGGTCGCACAGCGGCAAAGGCCACTCAGGGTGCCAGGCTTTCAACCCGGTCGGCGGCTCTGGCGGCCCGTATTACCGGCAGTGGACGACTTATTCTCAGCAGTGCCCGATACGCGAAATGGCCGGTTATTCTCGGGGCAGGGTACCTGGTAGTTACCCACCCCAGCCTGATCAATGATTTCTTTGCCGGTGTGGCGGATGTGCTTGGCGTTTCTCCGCTGATCATGCAGATCGCTGGCTGGTTAGTCATTCTTGTTCCGGCCCTGTACATCCTCAGCTGGTTGTTATGGCCCACAATTGCCCTGCTCCAGGGACTTCTTGCGGCTTTGTACCGGCTTTCAGGCAGAAAACCCGGATATCCGGGCCTGCAGTGATAGCCGTTCGCCCCCGAACGGTTCAGGGGCGGCATACATACCAGTAATTCTGGAAATCGTGGTCAAGCTCATGAACATCAATATTCCGGAAGCCCGCCGCCTTGAAATACTCAACGGCTTTTTCCCGCCCCCACATGGCGCCCAGGCCCTCACCGTCCTGAGCCAGGGAAACGGTCATGCAATGCATGCAGGATATGGTGTAGAGAAGGGGGCCTATAGGATGGTCTCTGTCACTGTGATGGTGGCTTGATCCCTTGATGTCCTGGGCCAGATAGACACCCTCGTCCGCAAGCGATTTCCGGATACCCCTGAGTACCGTGAGGGGATCTTTCTGATCGTGCACGGCATCGAAGGTGGTGATTAGCTCGTAGGCGCCGGGATTGCCATTGCGTTCCAGGTTACCGGCGTCAAACACCTTGAACGTTACGTTGTCGTTGCTGATTGCCCTGGCTTCCTGCGCGGCATACCTGATGGCGTCCTCGGATATGTCGTATCCGGTAAACCGGCTCCGGGGGAACAATCTGGCCAGCCTGTTCAGGGCCCGCCCCCTGCCACACCCAACGTCAAGGACATCAATGCCCTGTTCCAGACGCTCGGTAAGCCCCGGCACGAGCGGCAGAATGTGGGTTTCCAGGGCAGGAACGACGGACTGTCCGCTGTCTTCGGCCATGACATCGTGAAAACGATCAAAGCGTTCGTATGGGACCCCACCGCCGTGTCGAAAGCAGTGAACAATGTCATCCTCCACGGAGCCCAGCAGCGGGATATACTGGGCGAACACCGCTATATTGTCTGTCGGTGACTTCCGGCAGAGACTGGCGGCATGCTCAGGTGGAAGGTAGTAGTCCTCCGTCACAGGGTCATGATCAACAATCCCACCGACTGTCATTGCGCCCAGCCATTCCCTGACATAGCGCTCATCAAGGCCTGCCTTTTCGGCAATGCCGGCACTGGTGGCCGGAGGCATGTCTGCCATGGCGTCGAGCAGTCCGGTACGGTGGCCGACTGAGAGCATCAGTGCCAGTGCCCCGGAGTTGAGCACCTCCACCATGCGTTCACTGAATGTCTCTGCCAGCGCCGGGTCTGCTTCATGGTCCGCGCATGCGATGGTCTCAGCGTTGCGTGTCATGATGCTATCCTCCCTATAGGTGACAACCGGTCGTTTCCAGTTGCAACCAGTATGTGTCTGGAAGCAAACGGCAACCAGAGAGCGCATGGTGTGGTTTTTTTGAGGGGAAATTTGTCTCTTTAAAACAAGGGTGTAGAAGGTGTTCGGTGCTGCCCTGGGCACTGGTGATCGAAGCTCCCGCAGGTTAAACCATACTCAGGGTATGGTTCACCGGAGGTGGCAAATGGAGAAGGGACAGGCTACCCGTGAGCGGTTGCTTGACATAACTGAAAGTTCAGTACTGAAGAAGGGGTTTGGTGCGACGTCGATCGAAGAAGTGATCGCTGAGGCCGGCATAACCAAAAGTGGCTTCCTGTACCATTTTGCCAACAAGAACGCGTTAGCCCGGGCATTACTGTTACGTTATATGGCCAGGGAAGACTCTTTGCTGGATGATGTGTTTGCCAGGGGGAGGGAACTGACTGAGGATCCACTACAGGGGTTCCTGGTGGGACTCAAGCTGTTGGCGGAAATCATGGAGAACCTGCCACAGGCTCATCCCGGATGCCTGGTGGCTACCTACTGCTATCAGGAAAGCCTGTTTGACAGGGATGTGCGGGAACTGAATCGTCGCATTGTCCTGAACTGGCGCGTACGGTTTCGCGGATTGCTGGACTCGATTTACGAACACTACGAACCCCGTGATGCCATCGATCGGGATGCCCTGGCGGATATGGTCTCAACAGTCATTGAAGGTGGCCTTGTGCTGGGACGGGCCACTGGAGAGCGGGCTATCCTGCCGCACCAGCTGTTGCTGCTACGAAGTTACATCAAGCTGTTGTTTGAGCCCGGCGCATCACGGTAACAGGATGCCGATCATCCGGTTTCATGCGCATCCGGAAATGTCACTGGATGCCGAGGATCAGTGTTCCAGAGGCGATCAATATGCTACCGGTGATGTGGCTGAACAACCGCTGCCAGGGCACCAGTTTCTCGGCCAGGAAATAGAGGGCCAGTCCGATCATCCAGACCAGGTTCATCACGCCACCCACGAACATCAAGAGCATCAGGGCCCAGCAACATCCGGTACAGAATGCACCGTGCCGAATACCCATGACAAAAGCACCGGCCAGGCCTTCCCGCCATTCCGTCATCAGAAAGCCCAGCGGCGACTGGCACTTGCCGAGACACGCCTGTTTGAGGCGGCTGAACTGGTACGCTCCTGCCATTATCAGCAGAACACCCCCTGTCACCGGCCCCACATGCCCTATCGCCGGGCTCAGCAAGGCCGTCTTGTTCAGGCTCCACTGTAACAGTGCAGCCAGGACACCAAAGCCTGTCCAGACAGTCAGATACCCGGCCAGGAACACCCAGGTGGGTGACATGGACCTATTTGATGCCCTGCGCCGCTGGCAGACTTTCATATAGGTCATGATCATCGGTGTCGCGCTGGGTAGCATCATGGCAACCATCATGACAGTCCACATGATCAGGATGAGAGCAGGCAGATGCGGTTTCGATCCATCGGCTACGGTCGCTGGCATTGGCATGGCCATATAAGACCATGCCAATAACGTGAGCAAGACAACAGCAGTTGCTATCAGGGCTCGTTCCAGCGAGTGAAGTTTCGCCATTGTCAGTTCCATAACGGCTGCCTCCAGGGTCAGGGGCCGGTGTACTCGAAAGGCGAGTAGAGAGCTGCCCGTTCGCTCAGGTTCATTTGCAGGCCATGATTCTGGTGCCGCAGAGACCGGGACTTTGCAACCACCAGTGAGTAACCGGGAGCAACGGCAAACGGATGGTTGTTGATCGTCACATCCTGGCCATCCTGTCCTTCAATGGCGTTAATGTTGGCTTCATGGGAGTCGCCTATGGTGAGGTGTCTGCGACCGTTTTCGACCACGAAGCCAATGGGCTGTGTCTCTACAGCAAGTACCTCACCAATCATTGATGCCAGCAATTCGGGATGGCCCCCAGCCTTGCCGCCGAAAACATTGCCCAGCGCCTCTTGCTGCTGTTCACTTGCGCGCTGGTCAAGGTAAAGCACCGCCTTCCAGTTGCCTTCAGACATTGGCCCTGGCGAGTTCAGTGCCACCGCGATGTTCAGGTCATCAAGCGTAACGTCGCCGTAATGGCCTTTCTCAATGTGCCAGCCGACCATGGCTGTGCAGTCACCCTCTGTCGGTGCTTCCAGGTAGACACAGGGGCAGGCGCCCTTGCATGTGCAGCTTTCAAGGTATTCCCCCTGCATTTTCCATTCAGTAGTCATATCCTGCTCCTTTCGTGGTTGCGGGTTTGTCTGTTGTTACTGCTACTGTTAGTTATAGCCCTGAATGCGTGGTTGGAGGTGATGAGGGGATGAGAATATTATGAGAATGTAGCGGGAGAGATCTGCCATGCCGCAAAGGATGTCCGACTTGCTGACGGCCTGCGCTCACCAGAACTTCGTAGGCCGTATTGCCGAATTGACCATTCTGGGAACCCTGCTGGAGCCGCAGGGCCCGCGGGTAATGCACGTTCACGGAATCGCCGGTATTGGCAAAACGACGCTGCTGGCTCGCTTTGCGAGTATCGCCCGCACCCATGGCGCCACCGTGATCCAGCTTGACTGCCGCCATGTGGAACCCACAGAGCAGGGTGTGCTCAGTGCACTGAGTGAGGCAATCGGTGTAGCTGCTCAGGATACCGGCGTGGTCGTGGATCGCCTGGGCGGTCTTGGGGGTATCGTTGTCCTGGCTTTCGATGCGTTCGAGGTTTTCAGGCTGTTGGACACATGGCTGAGACAGGTGTTCATTCCATCGCTTCCGGAGAATGTAAGGGTTGTGCTTGGTGGCCGTCAGCCACCGGCTGCGGCCTGGTATACGAGCCCCGGATGGGGACAGTTGATGCGTGCTGTGCCCGTCTCGTCGCTGACTGAAAACGAGGCCCGGGATTTCTTGCTCACTCTGGGAATCAGCGAGAAGCATGGGGCTATCATTGCCCGTTCCACCCACGGCCACCCATTGGCACTGAAACTGGCAGCAGCTGCCTTGCGGGAGGTAACACCGGAACAGTGGCCAACCGACACACCACTGCAGCACGCCCTGGATGAGTTGACGCACATTTTCCTGGAGGATGTGAACGATGCGGTCACCAGGCGGGTGCTTGAAGGTTCTGCGGTCGTTCGTCGGGTGACCCTGTCATTGCTGCAGGTGCTGTTTCCCGACCTGGCGCCCCGGGACGCCCTCGAGCGACTGCGCCGCTTGCCGTTTGTGGACGCTACCAGTGACGGACTGATGATTCATGATGCAGTGCGTGAGGCAATCGCACGGTCTCTTCATGCAAGTGATCCTGAGCGTTATCTCGAATACCGGCGGGCCGCCTGGCGACAACTGACCCGTGAGGCAGGGTCTGTTGGTGGTGGTGACCTCTGGCGTTATACCGCAGATGTGCTTTTCATGATTGAAAATCCGATTGTGCGGGAAGCTTTTTTCCCCAGTGGATCACCGGCAGCCCTGACCGTGGAAATGGCAAGTGTGGTTGATGAGACAGCACTGACAGATATTCTTCATGCCTGCGAAGGCCGGGAAGCCACTGAGTCGATCCTGCGGTGGTGGCATCGTATACCAAGGGCATTTTCAGTGGTTCGCGACAGTGCGGGGCGCACTGTCGGTTTCTACTGCAAGTTCCGGTCAGACGAGTTGGAGTCTGGCTGGATGCTGGACGACCCTATCATGGAGCAATGGTACTCCCACCTGAAACGATACCCCATGCCAAAGGACTCAATTGCTCTGTTTTGTCGCCGCTGGTTGAGCCTTGGTGACGGTGATTCTCCTGGCGAGGCTCAGGCGGCGGTCTGGCTCGATCTGAAAAGGGCCTACATGGAACTGCGCCCCAGGCTACGTCGGGTTTACCTGACGGTCACGGATCTTGAGGCCTATGCGCCCGTTGCCCGGCGCCTGGGCTTTGAGGTGCTGGCTGAGAGAACGGTCGTGCTGGATGGTCGTCAATACCACTCCGCTGTGCTCGATTTCGGCCCGGCCTCGGTGGATGGGTGGCTGGCGGATCTTGCAGCTGCGGAACTTGGCGTGCAACAGGAAATCGGGTTGCTTGACGTGGATGCCAGGGAACTGGTGCTTGATGAGGGCAGGGTGGCACTGACGCCACTGGAGTTCGGGGTAACGCGCTACCTGGTTGCCCGGCGCGGTAAAGCCGTATCTCGCAGCGAACTGCTCAGAGAAGTATGGGGAACTCGTTATGAAGGTGGTAGCAACGTGGTTGACGCCGTAGTGAGGACCCTGCGGCGGAAACTGGGCGGCCAGGCTGATCGCATTGAAACCGTCACCGGTGTCGGGTATCGACTGAGAGAGCCCTGATGGCCTTGTTTGTACCCATCAACGGTGCGGCGTCCTGGCACTGATAGCAACGGATTCAGGTGGGCTGATCCCAAATCTCTGGCGGTACTGCCCGGGCGACTGGCCGGTATGGCGCTTGAAAATGCGTCTGAAGAAGGCTGTGTCATCGTAGCCAACAGCTTCACTGATGCTGTGGATGCCACGGGCGTCGTTTTCCAGCATATGGCGCGCTGCGTTGATTCGTATTCGATGCAGGTAATTCATCGGTGTCTCTCCGGTGGCCAGCTTGAATCGTCGAGCGAAAGTACGGGGGGTGAGGGCTACCTGCTCTGCAACGTCTTCGAGGCGTATGTCGGTGTCAAAATGATGGAACAGCCACTCCTGGGCCTTCAGGATTCGGGCGTCTTCATGTCGGGATTGTGGCGGTTCCGCTGCATAGCCGATTTGCCAGGTTCGTGGTGTTTCCAGCAGCAGTGCTTTCGCGGTTTCCATGGCTACCTGATGACCACAGAATTTTTCCACCAGATACAGGCTGAGGTCTACCGAGGCATAGACTCCCCCGCTGCACAGGCGCCTGTCAGATTCGGTCAGCAACCGCTCCGGCTGCCACTGCACTTCTGGGTATCGTCGCCGGCAGGCTTCCACAACGCCCCAGTGAGTGGTGGCGGGGTGCCCGTCAAGCAGCCCGGCTTCCGCCACCAGGGCCACCCCCGCACAAACGCCGGCGATGATTGCCCCGTGGGTGTGCCAGTAGCGTAGCCAGGGATATAGCGGTCTGTTGGCCTGAGACGCAGCGTCAATGTCTGCGCCTACTGCAGAAACGATGATGACATCAGCCGATCTGATGTCATCGAGGCAGCCATCGGGAGTCAGATTCAGGCAAACCCCGGTTTTCACCGGAGCACCATCAAGTGAGGCGGTCCGCACCCTGAAAAATGGCCGTGCGGGCTCCCCTCGCATAGTGTTCCAGAGCTTGCCGGCGCTGTCGAATATCTCTACCGGTGCAACGGCTGTTGAAGGCATTCCACCCTCAACCAGTACCACAGTGACATTGATCACTGGCTTTGCCTCCCTGTGGCTGGATGACCCGTTAATAATGTCATTTTCACCACTTTCCGGGCAATTCCAGCTGCAGGACACTGAGTTATGAACCGGGGCGGCATTTTGCTGCTGGGTTGAATAGCAAGGGGGTGCCATCCATGAACAACGAACAGATTGCCCGTGGTTCCTGTTTTTGCGGTACTGTCGAGATTGAGGTAAGGGGAGTGCCCGAAGCAATGGGGTACTGCCACTGCGAATCATGTCGACACTGGTCGGCAGGGCCTGTTAACGCTTTTACCTTGTGGAAGCCTGAAGCCGCGTCTGTGATTCAAGGTGAGGACAAGCTGGGTACCTATAGAAAAACATCTCAGAGCTATCGAAAGTGGTGTCGTATCTGTGGCGGTCATGTTCTCACCGACCACCCGTCATTGGGTCTGGTTGATGTGTATGCGGCCATTATTCCCGATGTCAAATTCAGTCCCGGTGTTCATGTGCATTATCAGGAGCGTGTCTTGCCTGTCCGCGACGGTATCGTAAAGTTCAGGGATGTACCCGCGGAGATGGGTGGTTCTGGTGAGACTATGCCGGACTAGCGTAACCAGTTACGCAACTTGACCACCAGCACTTCGGCGTCGGTAAGTTCGCTTCGGCGCTCAAGCAGTTCCGCCAGGACATCCGGCCGATCAGTGATGATATTGTCCACACCCATGTCGATGAAACGCGACATGGCGACGGGATTGTTGACCGTCCACACATGAAGTTCATTGCCGGACTGGTGAGTTTGAGCCACGGTAGCGGGTGTAACCCTGTTCTGCCGCAGGCCGAGGATGTCGAAGCTCTGTTCCCATAGTGGGCCAACAATGAATTGCGCCAGCAGTGTGGTTTTCAGTGCGGGTTCCAGGCTTCGTACTTCCGCCAGAACGTACCACTCGGCGGCTGCGATCACGGTGCCTTCAACAGCATCCATTTGTTGTAGCAGGCGAACGACGTCGCTGGTCAGTTCGGGAGTGGCCGGATCAGGTTTTATGTCGACATACAGGCCGGCTCTGCCGCGAGTGGTGGCGATAACCTCCTCCAGCGTGGCTATTCGCTCGTTACTGAAGTCGGGCCCGAACCAGGAGCCCGCATCCCGCTCGCGGGCCTCTTCCAGAGTAATATCGGATATTTTGCCATTCAGCCCGAATACCCGCCTCATATCGGCGTCGTGCCAGAGCACGGGCACGCCATCGGCTGTCATGCGAACATCAATCTCGATGTAGTCAGCTCCATCCTCAATGGCCTGCTCAATGGCGCTCAGGGTGTTTTCCGGTGCCTTGAAGGCGCTGCCCCTGTGTGCTGTTATCGAAACCTCGTCCCGTTGTTCGAAAGACTGGAGTACAAACCAGGCCTGGCCAACCGCCAGAACGATGACCAGTATTTCCGCAGCCCAGGCCTTGGGGCCCGCCTGTTTTGGCAGATCCTTTATGGACACGCGCTGGTAGTGGCCGGTTGCCCTGCGATAGACGCTGTAGATAAGCATGCTGTAGGCAGCTATGCCTGCAAATGCCAGTGTGATTGTGAAGAGAATGTACAGTGCGACGAACGTCAGGGTGACGGGCATGAGTATGTCCATCCGCTCTGGCAAGCGGGGTAGCATCTGGCTCCCGGCCATCTGGAATCCAAGAGTAACCAGTACAGGCAGTACCACCAGCCCAGCAAGGCCTGCCAGCAGCGCACCTGTGGCGGGCAAGCGCTGACCGTGAACATAATGGTTGCTTAGCCTCAGGGCTTCCCTGGCCCCATGGCCATCCAGCAATACCAGGGGAACCGAGAGTATCCATCGCAGATAGAGCCAGCCGTTACATACAGCGATGCCAAGAGCCGCGATAGCAGAGATGCCCATGAACCACCAGACCACCGGTGGCCGTTCCAGACTCAGGTAATACAGGTCGTGGGGTGAAAGCAGAAGCTGATAGGCGAGGATTACGCCAAGCAGAAAGGGCATTGCTAGCAGAAGGTGCCCCGTGACCTGTAGCAGGGCAAGAGCTGAAAGTTTCCTGAAATGACGGGCAACTGCCCAGAGTGCTGATATCGCTATCCGGTATTCCCGGTGCCCGCCAGCCGCAGCAATCCAGGTCATGCCTGCCTGCTGCAGAATCACCAGCAGTGTGGCAATGGTGGCAGTAGCGACTAACCAAACGACACCTCCCGGTGAGATAACGAACTGCACAAGCCCGCCGGTACTGATGGCGGCCTGGCCGGTCACCGGGCGGAGAGCGGCCAGTGCGCCGGAAAAAAGAGGCATCAGCGCCGCAACGGTCAGGCCAGCAAAGAACAGGTAAAACGTCAGTAAGCTCCGGCGGTGAATGTGCAGATATGCCAGGGTCTGCAGTGAAAGGGTCTTCATTCAGGCGAGGGTCTCCCGGTTTGAAGCTTCTGCATTATGGGTTCTCAACCACTTTTGTAGGTGCGGTGTTGTTGAACAGTGCGGTGCGTTCCTCAAATGTAAGAAAGGGCTCAGTATCGGTCTTCTCGAGTGTGCCGAACAATCGCTCCGGGTTGAAATTCCACGTACTGCAACGGGTCATCAGTTCACTGCAGCTCAGCAGCTGACCCGACTCCCGGAGGAAATATTTCAGTCCTGTGTAGGTGTCCGCGAGCAGGAGGTCGCGGTCAATATTCTTCGGCTTGACCAGAAGGCTGCGGCCGATCATGTCGCCGATCATTGTGCCCAGTCCTGTGAAATCCAGTACCGTCACAGGGACATCTATCTGTGCGACGATCTGGTTCCGTGGCGCAAACCGGTTCAGGTCATCCACATCTGGAGGTCGGATGGCGAGCACTCCAACGTTGTTGTTCAGGGGAAGTGTCTCAGGGCCCTGTCGTATAAATCCTCCGGATTCGTCGGATGTGAGAATCACCAATGTGTCATCAAGGAGGCCATCGGATGCCAGACCATCCAGAAACCGGTTCAGTGACTTTTCCATGGTCTTCATGGCTTTTCGACGGGCTTCCTGAGGTTCTACCCGGGCCAGATCTTTAATGTCCGGGGTGTCAAACGTATCGTCAGTTGCCCGTTCTTCTTCGACTTTGAAGGGGTGGTGTGTGCCCACATTCAACAGGGTCACCATCCATGGGGCCGCGCTGGCATCCAGCTTGCGGATACGTTCGCCGATATTGTCGAAATACGCTGGGTCGGGTGGCCCCCAGCCTTCCACCTTGTCGCCCTGGCTGGTGAAGACTTCGGCCCCGGTGACGTCCTGGAACCCGACCCTCGGCATAAATTCCCCTTTGCGCATGTAATGAAGGGGCGCCGCCTGCCAGTACGCCGTGCTATAGCCATGTTCCAGAAGTTTCTCGGGCATGCAGTCAACCTTGGCCCGGCCTTCGGCCACTTCAATCATTTTGCGGGACTGTCTGCTGTAATCCGGGTATTCACCGCAGAGAATGGAGAACGTTCCCCGGTCTGTCTGCCGATCCATGCTCAAGGCATTCCGGTAGATGCGGAAATCGTGCCGTTTCAGATTCTTCTCAAGACTCTCCAACTCAACAGAGGGGGCGAGTCCATGATAGTCACTCAAGCTGGGGAAATAGCCTCCGGACAGCCCCTCAACCATAATCAGTAATACGTTGGGCGGACTTTCCACGTAGGGAATGGCCACCTGCTGATGAAAAAAATTGGTATCGTCCCGAACCTCCTGCCCGTTTTCCCCCTGTACATTATCATCCCGACTTACTGCAGCCGTGAAAGGGCTGGCCAGAGCTCCGGGAATCTGTGAAAAAAAGCTGGCCACCAGGTTGTTTGTGGGCGTGGTCAGGCTCTGAAAGCTTACCCCGTAGATCACTACTACAAGGGCGGCGCACACTACCAGCCCCTTGCCACCGGTTACGGGGTAGGTCGTCAGCCTGCGGTGCATGCGGTGCAGCAGCCAGGCGAAGGCAAGGTACACCGGTAGCAGCAGAGAGTGCCGGTTGATCAGGCTTCCGGTTACAAAAGTGGGGTCGACTCCCTTGCCGATAAGCGACAACTGAAAAAGCGTGCCATGAACCGTCAGATGCATGCCCGCCACGAAGGCGGCGCAGCCCAACAGGATGACCATCAGCGCTCTTGCGGCACCGGCGGTTATACTGAGTAGTACACCGAGAATCAGCGCACCGGCAAGATCACTTGCCACCATTCCGGCTGGGTGTGGCCAGATACCGCTTTGCAATATGTAGCTTGCCCTCACAATCAGCAGCCAGCAAAGCGCCAATAGCAGCGTTTGCGCAAAGTGCCTGGAGGTAAGCCCTGAGAAAAATGTCATGGTGTGTTCCGGTGTCTGGCCACGGATTCAGGCTGCCAGTGCTTTGTTGCGTGGCAACATTGATGTAAAACAGGGTATCCCCACCGGTTGGAGGCTGGCAATGTTACGGATTGATTATGAATCTCTGTTAATCGGGCTGGTGCTTGTGGTTTTTCTCTCAGGTAGTCAGCAGGCCAGTGCACTTCCTGGACTGGATATTGTGCTTGGTCCCGCCGAGCTCAACTGGATTGGTGACCAGGTTTTCCGGAATGAATGCGCGGGGCGAGAGGCCTGTCTGGTCCACTGGAACGAGGGAGAGGCATTCCCCTCGTTGGGGATCGGACACTTCATCTGGTATCCAACAGCGGTCGACGGCCCGTTTGTCGAAAGTTTTCCGGCGATGATTGATTACCTGACAAGGCAGGGAGTTGAGCTGCCAGACTGGCTCGCAGGACTGGTCCCCTTCGACGCGCCCTGGGCAGACCGGGAAGCCTTTCTCCAGGCAACGGATACCCGGCGACTTGCGGAGTTGCGACAGCTCCTCTCCAGCACCAAAGATCATCAGGCGGGGTTTCTTGTCCAGCGGGCAGCAAAGGGACTTGATCGCGTGGTTAATGCTGCCCCCAGCTCCGAACGATCCCGGCTTTCTGACACCATCGAAGCGCTAACCAGCACACCGGGTGGTATGTATGCGGTGATTGACTACGTCAGTTTCAAAGGCGAAGGGCTTGCTGACTCCGAAAGGTATAACGGGCAGGGCTGGGGCTTGCTGCAGGTATTTCAGGCGATGGACATCAACGGGGGCGAAACGTTATTGCAGGCGTTTCGTGATTCAGCGGCATTGATATTGACGCGTCGTGCCGAAAACGCTGGTAAACCCATCGAGAAAGAGCGCTGGCTGCCCGGCTGGTTGAACCGTCTGGATACCTACCGCGAGCCGGACCAGCCTTGAGGCGGACTTGGCTCCGAATTAAACGAAAATGCAAAGAAAACGGTCGGAAAACTGGTTGATTCAGCTCAACGCTTCTACTTTGTAATAAGACGTATTGGCAGGTGAGTGAGCGGCGAAAACCTGTGCTCCGAACTGAGGCGTTCAGTGCCCGATTTTGTGGCCCGGAACCATGTACCAATGCGGCGTGAAAAGGAAAAATTAACAAAAACAATGAGGTGGATCATTGGCTTGTAAATTGCCGACAGATCCGATGTGCCTCAAACCCATGGATTTCGGAGAAATGATAATGAACAACACCAAGTCTATTGCTGCTGGTGCCGTGATGCTGTGCGGCGTTCTTGCTGCACCATTCGCCAGCGCTGCGACAACTCTCGAAAGCGTTAAAGAGAAGGGACATTTGCAGTGTGGTGTGACCAGTGGTCTGCCAGGGTTCTCCCAGCCCGATGACAAAGGCAACTGGACTGGTATCGACGTTGATACCTGTCGTGCAGTTGCAGCTGCCATCTTTGGTGATGCGCAAGCCGTGGAGTTTACCCCGCTGACCGCCAAGGAGCGTCTGACTGCGCTCCAGTCCGGCGAGATCGACGTGCTGTCCCGGAATACCACCTGGACGCTGACACGCGACGCGTCTCTGGGCCTGAATTTCACAGGCACCAACTATTACGACGGCCAGGGTTTTCTGATCAACAAAGAACTCGGGGTCGATGACGCAACAGAGCTGAACGGGGCGACCATCTGTATTCAGGCAGGTACCACCACAGAGCTGAATCTGTCGGACTATTTCCGTGCCAAGGGCATGGAGTACCAGCCGATCGTTTTTGATACTTCTGAACAGACGGTTCAGGGATTTGCCGCCGGCCGCTGCGACGTCCTGACCTCAGACCGTTCACAATTGGCAGCTCTGCGTTCCAAGCTGACCGATCCGAGTTCCGCCAAGATTCTGCCTAACACGATTTCCAAGGAGCCGCTGGGCCCCGTGGTGCGTCAGGGCGATGACCAGTGGTTCAATATCGTCAAGTGGGTACTGTTTGCCCAGATCAATGCAGAGGAGCTGGGTATAACCTCCGATAACGTGGACAAGATGCTCAAGTCAGACAACCCGAATGTTCAGCGCCTGCTGGGTACGGATGGAGACATGGGCGCCAAACTCGGGCTTCCTGACGATTTTGGCTATCAGATCGTCAAACTGGTCGGCAACTACGGCGAAATGTACAACCGCAATGTTGGCCCGGATACCCCCCTCGGGCTGGATCGTGGTCTGAACGCGTTGTGGACTGAAGGCGGCATTATGTACGCGCCACCGCTTCGTTAACGCCTGAAAGCGTTCAGCGGCGGGCCCGGATCGCGGGCCCGCCGCTGTATTCGTGATTCGTGTCATCGCGGTTCAGCTTTCCGGGAAAATACATGAAAAAACAGACAACTGAATCGAGACCCGCGGGGCCCAAACCCTGGTATGACCCACGGGTACGCTCACTGGTTTTCCAGGTCGTTGCCATTGCCCTTGTGTTCTGGGGCGGCTGGACACTGGTAGATAACACCCTTTCGAACATGGAAAACCGCGGCATCAGTACCGGCTTCGGGTTTCTGAAAGAGACCGCAGGTTTTGGCATCATCATGTCGCTGGTGCCCTATGACGCCACCATGACCTACGGTCGAACGTTTTTCGTGGGCCTCATGAATACCTTGCTGGTCTCGGCAATGGGCGTTGTAACGGCCACTATTCTCGGCTTTATTATTGGCGTCGCCAGGTTGTCCAGAAACTGGCTTGTGGCCAAGCTTGCGCTTGTCTATATAGAAGTTATTCGCAATATTCCGTTGCTGCTTCAGATCTTTTTCTGGTATTTCGCCGTTCTCGGCAGCCTGCCTTCGCCACGGCAGAGCGTTGAGGTAGGCGGCAGCTTTTTCCTGAACAATCGTGGTCTCTATCTGCCGGAGCCAATGACCCAGGAAGGCTTCGGGCTGGTCTGGGGCGCCGTCATCGTGGCGATTGTTGCAGTTATCGGTCTGCGAGCCTGGGCGAAGAAACGCCAGCTTGCCACCGGCCAGATATTTCCCACTTTCAGAGTGGGCATTGCCATTCTGGTGATTCTTCCCGTTGTGGCTTACCTGTCTGCCGGTGCACCCCTGGAGTGGGAATTGCCCGCTCTCAAAGGTTTCAACTTTGCCGGTGGGATTACCATCATTCCGGAGCTGGCGGCCCTCTGGATTGCGCTATCCCTCTACACCGCGAGCTTCATCGCCGAGATCGTCCGTTCTGGCATTCTTTCGGTAAGTAAAGGGCAGACCGAGGCTGCGAAGGCTCTGGGATTGCCCGGTGGGCTGACCCTGCGGCTGGTAGTGATCCCGCAGGCCATGCGGGTCATCATTCCTCCACTGACCAGTCAGTACCTGAACCTGACAAAGAATTCCTCGCTGGCCACTGCGATCGGATATCCAGACCTGGTGGCTGTATTCATGGGCACGACCCTGAACCAGACCGGTCAGGCGGTGGAAGTCGTGGCCATTACCATGGCGGTGTACCTCACCATCAGTCTGTTAATTTCCCTGTTCATGAACATCTATAACAGGGCTGTGGCAATTAAGGAGCGATGATGGCTGAGCCAATGTTAAAACCACCGAAAATTGCGATCAGCCCCGTGGACTGGATGCGCAGGAACCTGTTCTCAAGCTGGTACAACAGCCTGCTGACTATTGTTGTGGGTTATCTGGTGGTTACCAGCGTGGGCCCAGTATTCAGCTGGCTGTTTTTTGAGGCGACGTTTCTGGGCACCGATTCCAGCGACTGCACCGGGACCGGCGCCTGCTGGCTGTTTATCAGCCAGCGACTGAATTTCTTCATCTACGGATTCTATCCGGATGAATTTCAGTGGCGGGTGAACATCATGTTCGGGCTGCTGGCCGTCTGCTTTGTTCCCCAGTTTATCGAGGGTTTTCCTTGGCGCAAGTGGTTCGGGCTGTTCGGGCTGACCGGCTTGCCGGTTGTCGGCTACTTTCTGGTTCCGGGCGGCAGCTTTGGCCTGGAAGCCGTGGAAAGCAGCAAGTGGGGCGGGCTGATGCTGACACTGATCCTTGCCTACATCGGGATCATTGCTTCCCTGCCCATAGGAATAGTGCTGGCGCTCGGTCGGCGTTCGGAAATGCCGATCATTCGCGGGATTTGCGTCGTATTCATTGAGGTCTGGCGGGCGGTTCCGCTGATTACGGTGCTGTTCATGGCCTCTGTCATGCTCCCGCTGTTCCTGCCGGATGGTATGAACTTTGAAAAGCTTATGAGAGCGCTGATCGGCATAACGCTCTGGCAGTCGGCGTATATGGCTGAGGTGATCCGTGGTGGCCTTCAGGCTATTCCGAGGGGGCAATATGAAGCGGCGGACGCACTCGGGCTGGGTTACTGGAAGAAAACCGGGCTGATTATTCTGCCCCAGGCCCTGAAAATGGTCATTCCCGGGATCGTGAATACCTTTATTTCACTGTTCAAGGACACCACGCTGGTGCTGATTATCGGCCTGTTCGATATTCTGGGTACCGTCCAGTCCACGATTACGGACCCGGCATGGCAGAACGTTGCCATAGAGGGCTACGTGTTTGTGGCCTTCTGTTTCTGGGTCTTCTGCTTTGGCATTTCCCGTTACAGCCAGAACCTTGAACGCAAACTAGACACCGGTCACAAGACCTGATGGGTAACACTATGACAGAACAGACCCAGGCAACGGATCCCAAAAAAACTGTTCCGAGTCAGAAAGACGACAATAGCTCTGCCATCATCCGTGTTGAAGGGATGAACAAATGGTATGGCGACTTTCATGTACTCAAGAATCTGAATCTTAATGTCCGGCAGGGAGAGCGGATCGTGATCTGTGGCCCGTCCGGATCGGGAAAGTCGACGTTTATCCGCTGCATTAACCGGCTGGAAGAGCATCAGCAGGGCAGGATTATTGTCGACAACATCGAGTTGACGGACGATATCCGCCACATTGATACGGTACGCCGAGAAGTCGGCATGGTGTTTCAGCACTTCAATCTCTTCCCGCACCTGACGGTGCTGGAAAATTGCTGCCTGTCTCCCATATGGGTCAGAAAGGTGCCAAGGAGGGAGGCTGAGGCTACGGCGATGGAATATCTGGAGCGGGTGCGGATTCCGGAACAGGCGAGCAAGTTTCCTGGTCAGTTATCCGGTGGACAGCAGCAGCGGGTCGCGATTGCCCGGGCGCTGTGCATGAAGCCGAAGATTATGCTGTTTGATGAGCCCACTTCTGCACTGGATCCGGAGATGATCAAGGAAGTGCTCGATGTCATGATCGAGCTGGCGGGTAGTGGCATGACCATGATTTGCGTGACCCACGAGATGGGCTTCGCGAAAACGGTAGCAGACCGGGTAATATTCATGGATAGCGGCGAAATTGTGGAAGAGGCACCTCCCCACGAATTTTTCACCAATCCCCGGGAGCCGAGAACCCAGAAGTTCCTGGAGCAGATTCTGCAGCATTAACCCTGGGGGGCTGGCCATGGGGCGGGGTGCCTTTTCTGCCGGGAAAAAGAACTCGCTTTGCTCAGACACCTTTTTCCCGGCAGAAAAGGCACCCCGCCCCATAGCCGAGTTCCAGCTATGGGGCAGAAGCCCTTTGTTTATAGGCGGTGCTTTTTAAGGGTTGGTGGTTGGTTTGGAGTGACTTCCAGCCACCAGACGTTCTCGTCCCAGTCGCCCAGGACGATACGCCTTGCCGGCTTGCCGTTGGCCTCGAGCTCGTGAACCGCAGGGCGATGGGTATGACCGTGGATCAGGCGTTGTACCCCGTGGGCTTCCATTTCCTTCACCACCTCGTCCGGGGTGACGTCCATGATGAATTCTTCCTTACCCTTGTTCTTGGCCATGCTGATTTCACGCAACTGGCGCGCCATCTGCTGACGCTCCGCCAGGGGCCGCTGGAGAATCATCTGCTGCCACTGCGGGTTGCGCATGTTGGCACGGAACTTCTGGTATTCCGTATCGGCAGTGCACAGACTGTCACCGTGCATGAGCAGGGTGGGCGTGCCATACAGATCTACCACTGTCGGGTCGTCCAGCAGGGTGGCGCCGATGCGGTTGCAGTAATCTTCACCAATCAGGAAGTCGCGGTTGCCGTGCATCAGGAACAGTTCCGTACCAGACGCGGTTACTGCCCGTAAGGCTTCTGCCACCTGTTCCTGGAGCGGTGTTCGTTCGTCATCACCAATCCAGGCTTCAAAAAAGTCGCCAAGAATGTAGAGCTGCTCAACGCCCCGGGCCCTGTCGTCCAGAAAAGCCAGGAAGGCCCTGGTGATGTCGGGCCGGGATTCTTCCAGGTGCAGGTCGGAGATAAACAGCGTGGTCACGCCGCGCCTCCATCCTCTACAACTTCGGCTTTCTCGATCACCACATCCTCTGCAGGGACGTCCTGGTGACCTGAACGCATGGTGGTACGTACCGAACGGATGGCGTTAACCGTGTCCATGCCTTCTACAACCCTGCCGAACACGCAGTAACCCCAGCCTTCCGCGTTTTCCGCGGTATGGTCCAGGAAACCATTGTTTTCAACATTGATAAAGAACTGCGCGGTAGCGGAGTGGGGGTCCATGGTCCGGGCCATGGCAACGGTGCCCTGCATGTTGCTGAGGCCGTTGTTGGCCTCATTGCGGATAGGCTCACGGGTTTTACGCGGGTTCATTCCAGGTTCGAAACCGCCGCCCTGAATCATGAAATTGCTGATGACCCGGTGAAAAATCAGCCCATCATAAAAGCCTTCGCGAACATATTCTTCAAAGTTCTTTGCTGTTTCAGGGGCCTTGTCGTAATCCAGTTCCAGTTTAATATCACCGTGAGAAGTTTTCAGCAGAATCATCAGGGTTTCCTGTTCAAATGGGTATAAAAAGCCACGTGGCAGGTATTGTACTGAAGAGTTTGAGCGCGTGCATGAGTTAGGCAAGGATTTATGAGTATAATACGCGGTTTCAGACCCACACCCTATGATTGAGATTGTATGAGCGCCGAGTCCAAGAAAGCCCATAACTTCATCCAGAGCCTGATTGAAGACGCCATTGCCAAAGGCGAGCACACGGGGAAGGTGGTGACACGGTTTCCGCCGGAGCCTAACGGTTACCTGCATATTGGTCACGCCAAGTCTATCTGCCTGAACTTCGGCATCGCCGAAACATTTGATGGCGTTTGCACTCTGCGGTTTGACGATACCAACCCGGAGAAGGAATCCCAGGAGTACATCGACGCCATCAAGCAGGACGTTCATTGGCTCGGCTATGAGTGGGCAGGGGAAGTGCGCTACGCCTCGGATTATTTCGACGCCATCTATGATTTTGCCGTCGAGTTGATCGAAAGGGGCAAGGCCTATGTGTGCGCGCTGACAGCTGACCAGATGGCCGAATACCGGGGCACCCTGAAAGAACCCGGACAGAACAGCCCCTACCGGGATCGCCCTGTGGACGAGAATCTTAAGCTGTTCCGCGACATGCGCGACGGCAAGTTCCAGAACGGTGAACTGGTGCTTCGCGCCAAGATCGATATGGCATCCCCGAACATCAACATGCGGGACCCGATCCTGTACCGGATTCGCTATGCCGACCACCATCAGACCGGCGACAAGTGGTGCATCTACCCGATGTACGACTTCACCCATCCGATTTCCGACGCCATGGAGGGGATTACCCACTCCCTGTGCACTCTGGAATTCGAAGACCATCGGCCCCTTTATGACTGGGTATTGGAGAACATCTCCGCTCCCTGCCAGCCCCGCCAGATCGAATTCGCCCGGCTGAACCTGAACTACACCATCACCAGTAAGCGCAAACTCAGGCGCCTGGTGGATGAAGGCTTTGTGGACGGCTGGAACGACCCGCGCATGCCCACCATTTCCGGCCTGCGCCGCCGTGGCTACACCCCCGACTCCATCCGCACCTTTTGCGACATGATCGGTGTTAACAAGGCCGGTGGTACCGTGGATATGGGGATGCTGGAGCACGCCATCCGCGAAGACCTGAACACCCGCGCACCCCGCGCCATGTGCGTGATGCGCCCACTGAAGGTGACCCTGACCAACTATCCGGAAGACAAGACCGAAACCCTGGTGTTGCCCGTTCACCCGCAGAATCCGGATATGGGCGAGCGGGAAGTGACCTGGACCCGGACTCTGTTTATCGACCGGGAAGACTTCGCGGAGGAGCCCCCGCGCAAGTGGAAACGCCTTGCTCCGGATCAGGCAGTGCGTCTGCGGGGTGGTTATGTAATGACCTGTCGCGAGGTTATTCGCGACGACAGTGGCGAAATTGTAGAACTCAAATGTGAGTACGATCCGAATACTCTGGGGGTTAATCCTGAAGGGTATAAACCGAATGGTGTCGTGCACTGGGTATCGGCAACAGACAGCATTGAAACGGACATCAACCAGTACGACCGTCTGTTCAACCATGAATCCCCGGATAGTGATAAAGAGACAGACTTTGTTGAGTCGATCAACCCGGACTCTCTGGTGGTCCTCAAAGGTGCGAGGGTAGAGAAGAGCCTGGCCACGCCTAGGACAGACTTACCGTATCAGTTCGAGCGTGAAGGGTATTTCTTTTGCGACCAGGAACTGACCGCCGCAGCAGGCCGCCCGGTCTTCAACCGCACAGTAACCCTGCGGGACTCCTGGGGAAAGGGCAAGTAAGAGCGGAAGGCACGAACAAAGTCGGGGGAGTCGCCAGGGCGGGGCATCTATCCGGGACCGTAAAAAACAGGGATGTTTTTTACGAGCCTACATGGACGTATTCACGGCGTGTCCCGGATAGATGCCCCGCCCTGGCGGCGACCTTCACCAAAACGATACTTCAGGCAAACAAAGAGCAAAGCGTGATTAGAATCTACAACACCCTTAGTCAGCAGAAGGAAGAGTTCAAGCCTATAGAGCCTGGGAAGGTTCGCATGTATGTCTGTGGTATGACGGTCTACGATTACTGTCACCTTGGACATGCGAGGGTTTTGGTGGCGTTTGATGTGATCACGCGGTATCTGCGTCACAGTGGGTACGACGTTCACTACGTTCGTAATATCACAGATATTGACGACAAGATTCTTCGCAGGGCAGACGAAAATGGTGAGGTATATACCGATCTCACTGCTCGCATGATCAAGGCAATGCATGAGGATGAGGCAAAGTTGGGTGTTCTTTCGCCAACAGAAGAGCCGTGTGCGACAGCCTACATCAACGAAATCGTTGCCATGATTCACAAGCTGGTCTCAAGTGGCCATGCCTATGCTGCAGATAACGGCGACGTCTACTTTTCTGTGGAGTCCTATCCGGACTACGGCAAACTCAGCAAGAAAAAGCTGGAGGACTTGGTAGCCGGTGCCCGGGTGGATGTTCAGGAGGCCAAGCGCAGCCCTGCCGACTTTGTGCTGTGGAAAGCCGCAAAGCCGGGTGAGGTGAGCTGGCCGTCGCCATGGGGTGATGGCCGGCCGGGATGGCACATTGAGTGTTCAGCCATGTCCAACCAGTGCCTGGGTGAGACCTTCGATATTCACGGCGGCGGGCCGGACCTGCTGTTTCCGCACCATGAAAACGAAATCGCCCAGTCCGAGTGTGCCAACGGCCATACCTTTGTGAATCTCTGGATGCACGCCGGTGCCATTCGGGTGAACAAGGAGAAAATGTCCAAGTCCCTCGGCAATTTTTTCACCATTCGGGAAATCTTCGAAAAGTACGCGCCGGAAGTGGTGCGCTACTTCCTGGTTTCCAGTCATTACCGCAGCCAGGTGGATTACTCGGAAGAGAATCTGGCCGAGGCGGGACACACACTGACCCGATTCTACCACGCACTGCGGGGCTTGGTGCCCGCCAAGGATGTTGCGGAAACCGCGCATGACCGCCAATTCGCCGAGGCCATGGATGATGATTTCAATACCGCGGGGGCCATCGCCGTGCTGCATGCTGTGGTCCACGAGATCAATCAGTTCCGTCGCGACGGGGATGATGAGCGGGCTGCTGAAAGCGCCGCTGTTCTGGTTCGGCTTGGCCGCATTCTTGGGCTGCTGCAGCAGGATCCGGAAGCCTTCTTCCAGGCCGACACGGGCAGCGAACTCAGCGCAGAAGACATTGAGGCCATGATTCAGGCCCGGGCCGATGCGCGGAAAAGGAAAGATTTCGCGGAAGCAGATCGTATCCGTGATGAGCTGGCGGACAAAGGCATTATTCTTGACGACAGCCGTGAGGGAACCAGCTGGCGCCGCGGCTGATGTCCCGTTTGACGGGGTGCAAGGTCTAACCAGAAGTCGGGTTGTAGGCGCGGGAATGACCTTGTAGGGAATTTCCCGTACAATACCGCCCTCGAATTATAACGGCCCTTCCGGGGAAACCCGCCGACAGGGCAGGGAATACAGTAACCCACTGAGGCAAACAACGATGACAGAACGCGTACAAGTCGGCGGCCTTCAGGTCGCAAAGAACCTGTTCGATTTCGTTAATAATGAAGCGATCCCGGGCACCGGTGTCGATGCTGACAAATTCTGGGGCGAGTTTGACAAGATTGTTCACGAGCTGGCTCCCCGCAACAAAGAGCTGCTTGCCAAGCGCGACGCCATCCAGGAGAAAATGGATGCCTGGAACCGTGACCACAAAGGCCAGAAGCTCGACATGGCTGAGTACAAGTCGTTCCTGAAAGACATCGGCTATCTGGTGGACGAGCCGGGCGACTTCAAGATTTCTACCTCGAATGTGGATCCTGAAGTGGCCACCATGGCTGGTCCCCAGCTTGTGGTCCCGGTCATGAATGCCCGTTTCGCCCTGAACGCAGCGAACGCCCGGTGGGGCAGCCTGTACGATGCGCTTTATGGTACTGATGCCATTTCCGAGGAAGACGGTGCTGAAAAGGGCCGTGGTTACAACCCTGTGCGCGGCGCCAAGGTTATCGAATTTGCACGCAACCTGCTTGACAGCTCTGCGCCCCTGGCTTCCGGCAGCCACAAGGATGCCGCGCAGTACCTGGTTGAGAGCGGCAAGCTGGTGGTCAAGCTGCAGAACGGCGAATCCACCGGCCTGAAAGACGAGTCCGGTTTTGTCGGTTATACCGGTGCAGCCGATGCGCCCACCGGTGTGTTGCTGGTGAAGAACGGCATGCACTTCGAAATCCAGATCGACGCCAGCCATCCAATTGGCAAGGACGACGGCGCCCACGTCAAAGACGTGCTGATGGAGTCCGCCCTGACCACCATCATGGACTGCGAAGACTCCGTTGCTGCTGTCGATGCAGACGACAAGGCACTGGCGTATCGCAACTGGCTGGGCCTGATGAAGGGCGACCTGGAAGAGACTTTCGAGAAGGGCGGGCAGCAGATGACCCGCAAAATGCACGAAGACCGTGCCTACACGAAAGCTGATGGTGGCGAGCTGGTACTGAAAGGCCGCAGCCTGATGTTTGTGCGCAATGTCGGCCATCTGATGACCAATCCGGCCATCCTGCTGAAAGACGGCAGCGAAGTGCCTGAAGGTCTGATGGATGGCCTGCTGACTTCGCTGATCGCGATCCATGACCTGAAGGGCACCGGCAAGCTGCAGAACAGCACCACTGGTTCGGTTTATATCGTCAAGCCGAAGATGCACGGCCCGGAAGAAGTGGCGTTCACCAACGAATTCTTTGGCCGCGTTGAAGATGCTCTTGGTCTCCCGGCCTTTACCCTGAAAGTGGGTATCATGGACGAGGAGCGCCGCACAACGGTCAATCTCAAATCCTGTATCCATGCTGCCAAGGAACGTGCCGTGTTCATCAACACCGGCTTCCTGGACCGCACCGGGGATGAAATCCATACCTCCATGGAACTGGGGCCGTTTATCCGTAAGGGGCCGATGAAGCAGGCCACCTGGATTCAGGCCTATGAGCAGTGGAACGTAGACATCGGTCTGGAGACCGGTTTCCGTGGTGTTGCCCAGATAGGTAAAGGCATGTGGGCAATGCCGGATCTGATGGCGGGTATGCTGGAGGCCAAGATCGGCCATCCGAAAGCCGGCGCCAATACTGCCTGGGTACCTTCACCGACTGCGGCCACCCTGCACGCTACTCATTACCATCAGGTGAGCGTTGCCGATATCCAGAAAGAACTGGAAAGCCGCCCACGTGCCAGCCTGGACGACATCCTGACTGTTCCGGTGATGGATGATCCGAAGTCGCTGTCGGCTGAAGAGATTCAGCAGGAGCTGGACAACAACGCCCAGGGGATTCTGGGTTACGTGGTGCGCTGGATCGACAGTGGTGTAGGCTGTTCCAAGGTGCCTGATATCAACGATGTAGGCCTCATGGAAGACCGCGCCACCCTGCGTATCGCCTCGCAGTTGTTGACCAATTGGCTTTACCATGGCATCTGTACGGAAGAACAGATCCACGAGACCATGAAGCGCATGGCCGCGATTGTGGATCGTCAGAATGCCAGCGACCCGTCCTATCGCGCCATGGCGCCGGACTTTGATGGCAGCATCGCCTTCCAGGCGGCCATGGATCTGGTGCTGAAAGGTCGCGAGCAGCCAAATGGATACACCGAGCCGCTTCTGCACGCCTATCGCCTTAAGGCGAAAGAGAAGTACGGGCAGTAAGCACCCGGCCATCAAAAAACCCCGCATTTGCGGGGTTTTTTGTGGGAGGTTGTCGGATTTCGCTACGCTCTATCCGACCTACGGAGTGATAATGTAGGTCGGATTAGGCGAAGCCGTAATCCGACAACCCAACTTCCGATCAATCCTTATGCAACTCATTCGCCGCATACAACGTATTCTGCAACAACGTCGCAATCGTCATCGGCCCCACGCCACCCGGCACCGGCGTAATATAGGCCGCCCGCTCAGAAGCAGCCGCAAAATCCACATCCCCGCGCAATTTGCCGTCTTCCATCCGGTTGATGCCCACATCAATCACGGTCGCTCCGGGCTTGACCCACTCACCCTTGATCAGGCCGGGCTTGCCAACCGCAGCAATCAGGATGTCCGCTTCCCCGACAAACTTTTGCAGGTCGTCGGTAAAGCGGTGGCATACCGTCACGGTGGCGCCTTTGAGGAGAAGTTCCATGGTCATTGGCCGGCCGACAATGTTGGATGCACCCACTATAACGGCGTGCTGGCCCTTGTAGGGGGTGTTAATGCTGTCCAGTAGGGTGATGACCCCTGCAGGCGTGCAGGGCCTCAGGGCAGGCTTACGCTGAACCAGGCGGCCGATATTATAGGGGTGGAAGCCATCCACATCCTTGTCCGGCCGAATTTTCAGCAGGATAGGGTCAGCGTCCATGTGGGCCGGCAGCGGAAGCTGAACCAGAATGCCGTCCACGTCCGGGTTTTCGTTCAACTCGTCGATCAGGGCTTCCAGTGCCTCCTGTGAGGTGTCCTCAGGCAGGTCGTAGGAGAGCGACATGATGCCCGCCTCGTCGCAGGCCTTGCGCTTGTTGCCTACATACACATGGGAGGCAGGGTCATTGCCCACCAGCACCACAGCCAGTCCCGGAGCGCGAAGCCCCTTCTGCTTTCGGGCTTCAGTTCCCGCCGCGACCTGCTGTCGTACGGCAGCGGCAATTTCTTTTCCGTTAATCAGTTTGGCGCTCATGTCATTGTCTTGTCGGTTATGCGAAAATAAAGGCGTCGCATTGTCTCATGCTTGGGCCTCTCCGCCAATCAGAGGTGGAAAAGCCAAAATGCGTGTTGACGGACAGGTCCGGCGCCGGTAATATGCGCGCCAACTTTGCTGAGGTATCTGTTGTTCAGTTCAGACGGGGTATAGCGCAGTCTGGTAGCGCGCCTGCTTTGGGAGCAGGATGTCGGGAGTTCGAATCTCTCTACCCCGACCACTTTCTGAATATTCAGGTGGGCGAAAGGTTTATGCGCCCGTAGCTCAGCTGGATAGAGCATCGGCCTTCTAAGCCGGTGGTCGCAGGTTCGAGTCCTGCCGGGCGCGCCATACCGCAGACGGTTTGATCCGTCCCGGAGACACCGAATCAGCAAAGTTAGTTTGGAGTACTTGCCGGGAGTTGCCTGGCAATAATCTGGATATGGTGGACGTAGCTCAGTTGGTAGAGCTCAGGATTGTGACTCCTGCGGTCGAGGGTTCGATCCCCTTCGTCCACCCCAATTTTCTCCTCAATCGTTCGTTGTTAATTTCCGCAATATCTGAATTCTTCGTCTGCCCTGGCAGGAGAGTGTTCACAAACCGTTTGCGAGAGTGGCGGAACTGGTAGACGCGCTGGATTTAGGTTCCAGTGGGGCAACCCGTGAGAGTTCGAGTCTCTCCTCTCGCACCATTTCCCGTTTTTTGTGTTCTCTGATTTCCTCTCCTGATTCTTTCTGCGATCCTGTTCCGGAAAAAGAGCCTGCACCGGGTGATTCTCTCGGCATGGCAAACCATGATAAACTACCCGCTTTTAAATTTGCGTCCTTTTCCGGGAGTTCACCCTGAATCGGATTTTTGGTTTTATTTTCATTCACATACCGAACCTGTAATTTGAGGATCTTCCATGCAAGTGTCTGTTGAAACGACCTCCAACATCGAACGTCGGATGACGATTGGTGTGCCCGCCCAGGAAATCGACCAGGCGGTCCAGAAGCGCCTGCAGGAAACCGCACGCACAGTGAAGATGAACGGTTTTCGTCCGGGCAAGGTGCCCATGAGTGTGGTGAAGCGTCGTTTTGGTGACAGTGTCCGCCAGGAGATTGTCGGCGAGGTTATGCGCGACAACTACATCAAGGCGCTTCAGGAGCACGACATCAACCCGGCGGGCTGGCCGAAATTTGAGCCAAAGACCATGGAAGAGGGCAAAGACCTGGAATTCGTGGCTATCTTCGAAGTGTTGCCGGAAGTGGAGCTCGGTGATTTCAGCAAGATCTCTGTTGAAAAGCCGAAGGCCGAGATTACCGAGAAAGATGTCGACACCATGATCGACAACCTGCGTCGCCAGCAGGCCACCATGAAGTCTGTCAAGCGAAAGTCCAAGAACAAGGATGTTGTGCTGATTGATTTCAAAGGCTTCGTCGACGGCGAGGAATTTGAAGGTGGCTCCGCCGAGAACCACAAGCTGACCTTGGGGTCAGGCCAGATGATTCCCGGCTTCGAGAAAGCCATCGTTGGCGGCAAGGCTGGTGAAGAGTTCGAGATTGAGGTGACCTTCCCTGAGGACTACCAGAACGAAGATCTGGCGGGCAAACCGGCAAAATTCGAGATCAAGATCCACGACGTTCAGGAGCCGCAGTTGCCTGAGCTGGATACCGAATTCTTCAAGAAATTCGGCATTGACGCGGAAGACGAAGCGACGTTCCGCGAGGAAGTGCAAAAGAACATGGAACGTGAACTCAAGCAGGCTGTCTCTAACAAGGTCAAGAACGACGTTGTTGAAGGGCTGCTTGAGAGCACTGAGCTGGAAGTTCCTGCAGCCCTGGTGGACCAGGAAATCGATCGCCTGCGTCAGGACGCTGTGCAGCGCTTTGGCGGCCAGATTGATCCGCAGCAGTTGCCGAAGGAAATCTTTGAAGAGCAGGCGCGTCGTCGTGTCAAAACCGGCCTGCTGTTCCAGGAAGTGGTCAAACAGAATGATCTGAAGGCAGACCCTGCTAAAGTGGATGAAAAGATCCAGGAAATCGCGTCAACGTATGAACAGCCAGAGGAGGTTGTGGCGCACTTCAATAGCAGCCCGGAGCAGAAGCAGCAGATCGAGTCGTCTGTGCTGGAAGATGCAGTTGTTGATCTGATTCTGGATCAGGCCACGGTCAAGGAAAAGAAGGTCAAGTACGAAGAGGCTATTCAGGCCGGTCAGCAGCAGCGTTAAAGGCTGCAGGGGCGTGTAAAGTGGCCCCGGCACGCCTGAGTGGGAAAACAGCCGGCACGTCCGGCTGTTTTCATCTTGGCGCGGTGCTGGCAGAGTAACGGGTAATATGAGACGTAGCCGATTTATAACGCTGTGGCGGACGAACGCCACTCCATTGTCCAGAAGGAGTTCACGCGCATCATGACGCAGAAACCAATCGATGGTCCCGCAATGGTTACCAATTCCGGCCTGGTGCCAATCGTTATCGAGCAGACCGCACGAGGTGAGCGTTCGTTTGATATCTTTTCCCGTCTGCTCAAGGAACGGGTCATATTTCTGGTGGGGCCGGTTGAAGATCACATGGCCAACCTGATTGTGGCCCAGTTGCTGTTCCTTGAATCCGAGAACCCGGACAAGGACATCCACCTGTATATCAACAGCCCGGGTGGTTCTGTTACTGCTGGTATGTCCATCTATGACACCATGCAGTTCATCAAGCCGGACGTGGCGACTCTCTGTGTAGGCCAGGCGGCCAGCATGGGTGCCTTTCTGCTGGCTGGTGGTGCGGAGGGCAAGCGTGCCTGCCTGCCGAATTCACGGGTCATGATCCACCAGCCGCTGGGCGGTTATCAGGGTCAGGCGACGGATATCGAAATCCACACACGTGAGATACTGAAGATCCGTCACACACTGAATTCCATTCTCGCCCACCACACCGGGCAGAAGCTGGAGACGATCGCCAAGGACACGGACCGTGACAACTTTATGGATCCCCAGCAGGCGAAGGACTATGGCCTGATTGATTCTATACTTGATAAGCGTGTACCGAATAAATAATACTGAAGGTAATCGCAACATTCCCTGCCGGCGTATTTAGGTGAATACGTCGGTAAACCAAGCTCAGAGGTATTTCAATGGCAGATGAAAGAAACGGCAGAGGCGACGATAACGGCAAGTTGCTGTACTGCTCGTTTTGTGGAAAGAGCCAGCATGAAGTCCGTAAGCTCATTGCAGGGCCCTCGGTGTTCATCTGCGACGAGTGCGTCGACCTGTGCAACGATATTATCCGGGAGGAAATCCAGGAGAATGCCCAGGAAGAAGCCAGTGATCGTCTTCCGACACCCGCCGAAATCCGCGCTACGCTCAATGAATACGTAATTGGTCAGGATCGGGCCAAGGTCGTGCTGTCAGTAGCGGTTTATAACCACTACAAGCGTCTGCGCTATGGCGAGGGCAAGGCTGAAGTGGAGCTTGGCAAGAGTAATATTCTGCTGATCGGTCCCACTGGTAGCGGTAAGACGCTGCTTGCGGAGACACTGGCGCGCATGCTCAATGTCCCCTTCACTATTGCCGATGCCACTACGCTGACTGAAGCGGGCTACGTTGGTGAAGACGTTGAGAACATTATCCAGAAGCTGTTGCAGAAGTGTGATTATGATGTCGATAAGGCCCAGCGCGGCATTGTCTACATTGATGAGATCGACAAGATCTCACGCAAGTCGGACAACCCCTCCATTACCCGGGACGTATCCGGCGAGGGTGTCCAGCAGGCTCTGCTCAAGCTGATTGAAGGCACGGTAGCGTCGGTTCCGCCACAGGGAGGCCGTAAGCATCCGCAGCAGGAGTTCCTGCAGGTGGATACCGGTAATATGCTGTTCATATGTGGCGGCGCTTTTGCAGGCCTGGACAAGGTGATCCAGGAGCGTTCTGATCGCAGCAGCATCGGGTTTTCGGCGACGGTAAAGAGCCCGGAAGACATCAAGAATACCGGTGACATCATCAAGGACGTGGAAACGGAAGATCTGGTCAAGTACGGACTGATTCCCGAATTCGTCGGCCGCCTGCCGGTTGTAGCGACGCTGACGGAACTGGACGAGGATGCGCTTGTCCAAATTCTCACAGAGCCCAAAAACGCACTCACAAAACAGTATCAGAAGCTGTTTGATATGGAAGGTGTTGAGCTGGATTTCCGTGAAGACGCGCTTCGTGCTGTTGCCCGCAAGGCCATGATCCGTAAAACAGGTGCCCGGGGGCTGCGTTCCATTATGGAGGCAACCCTGTTGGATACCATGTACCAGATTCCGTCTGAGCATGATGTCTCCAAGGTTGTCATTGATGAAAGCGTAATCAATGGCCAGTCCGAGCCTTTCAAGATCTATGACAGCAGTGACCACGCCAAAGCGGTTCCTGAGGACTGAGAGTCCGGAATGTCAGCGTTTAAAAAAGGGCGGCGACGCCCTTTTTTTATGCCTGTGAATGACGCGATGTTCCGACACCTGAGCTGTAAAAAGATTGCAATTTTTGCTGTCGCCCCAATGAAGGGTGATATGCTGAAACAAATATCATCAGAGGATTTTCTATGACCCTGATACCTGAAGAATCTGTGCAAGAATACCCGCTGTTGCCACTGAGAGATGTGGTGGTGTTCCCGCACATGGTGGTGCCGCTGTTCGTGGGCCGCGAAAAGTCCATACAGGCGCTGGAAGCGGCCATGGAGGGCAGTAAGGAAATCCTGCTGGTTGCCCAGAGGGACGCTTCAACCGACGAGCCCGGCCCGGATGACGTGTTTGCCATGGGCACAGTGGCGACCGTACTGCAAATGCTTCGGCTGCCCGACGGCACTGTCAAGGTTCTCGTTGAAGGCAACGCCCGTGCGACTATCACCGATATAAGTGACGGTGAGTACCTGGCCGGCAAGGCCATGCTGATGGACGAGGACTCACTGCCGGCACGGGAAGAAGAGGTGCTGGTCAAAACCCTGATGGACGAGTTTGAAAAGTACGTCAAACTTTCCAGAAAGGTACCGTCGGAAGTGTCCAATGCGCTGACCGGCATCAACGAGCTTGAGCGCCTGGCGGATACCATGGCCGCGCACCTGGAACTGAAGATTCCTGAAAAGCAGGAACTGTTGGAAGCGCTGGAAATCCGCCAGCGTGTGGATCTGCTGCTGGGCAAACTGGATGGTGAGATTGACCTGATCGAGGTTGAGAAGCGTATCCGCGGCCGCGTCAAGAAACAGATGGAGCGTAGCCAGCGTGAGTATTACCTCAACGAGCAGATGAAAGCGATCCAGAAGGAAATGGGTAACCTTGGCGAAGGCAATAACGACTTCGAAGAGCTTGAGCAGAAGCTTGAAGAAGCAGGCCTGCCGGAAGAGGCCCGCAAGAAGACAGAAGCCGAGCTCAACAAGCTCAAAATGATGTCTCCCATGTCGGCGGAAGCAACCGTCGTGAGGGGCTATATTGACTGGATGCTCGCCATTCCCTGGAAGAAACGCAGCCGCGTTCGCCATGATATTGAAAAGGCCCGGCAGATTCTGGACGAAGACCATTACGGACTGGATGAAGTCAAGAAGCGTATCCTGGAGTATCTGGCAGTCCAGAGCCGGGTGAAAAAGGTAAAAGGCCCTGTACTCTGTCTGGTAGGCCCTCCGGGCGTTGGTAAAACGTCACTGGGGCAGTCCATTGCACGGGCGACAAACCGCAAGTACACCCGTATGGCTTTGGGTGGGGTGCGTGATGAGGCCGAGATTCGTGGTCACCGCAAGACCTACATTGGCGCGCTGCCGGGTAAGCTGTTGCAGAAGCTGTCCAAGGTGGGCGTGAAAAACCCGCTGTTCCTGTTTGATGAAATCGACAAGATGGGAATGGACCACCGTGGTGACCCGGCATCGGCGCTTCTTGAGGTGTTGGATCCGGAACAGAACCACACCTTCAACGACCATTACCTGGAAGTGGATTACGATCTCTCGGACGTAATGTTTGTGTGCACGTCCAACTCCATGGACATCCCGCCGGCCCTGCTGGACCGTATGGAAATCATCCGTATTCCGGGCTATACCGAGGACGAGAAGGTCAACATTGCGCTCAAGTATCTGTTGCCCAAACAGATCAAGGCCAACGGCCTGCGCAAGAACGAACTTGATGTGCCGGAAGAAACGATCCGCGACCTGATCCGCTACTACACCCGTGAGGCCGGCGTACGTAGCCTGGAGCGGGAGATCGCCAAGCTTTGCCGCAAGGTGGTGCGTGATCACGTTGAAAGCGGTGACAAGGCCTCTGTGACCCTGACACCGGAGATGCTCGAGGACTACTCGGGCGTCAAGAAGTTCAAGTATGGCCTGGCTGAAGAGAAAAACCAGGTCGGGCAGGTAACCGGGCTGGCATGGACCCAGGTCGGCGGCGAGTTGCTCACCCTGGAGTGTGCATTGACCAAGGGTAAGGGCAGGGTCATCAAGACTGGCTCCCTCGGTGATGTCATGCAGGAATCTATTCAGGCTGCACTGACAGTGGTCAGAAGCCGGGCTCTTGGGCTTGGCATCAGTGATGATTTTCACGAAAAGCATGATCTTCACGTGCACGTTCCCGAGGGCGCCACACCAAAAGATGGCCCCAGCGCCGGTATTGGCATGTGCACAGCACTGGTTTCTTCATTGACCCAGATTCCGGTTCGGGCCGACGTGGCAATGACCGGTGAGATCACCCTGCGTGGACGGGTGCTCGCCATCGGAGGGCTCAAGGAAAAGCTCCTGGCAGCCCACCGTGGGGGCATCAAGACAGTGATCATTCCTGATGAAAATGTCCGTGATCTCAAGGAGATACCGGATAATATCAAGGAATCTCTGGAGATCCGTCCGGTGAAGTGGATCGATGAAGTTCTGGACATTGCACTGGCCTATCCGCCGGAACCACGCACTGAAGATGCGTCTACGGAAAAGGCTGCAGGCAGCCCCCGGGATGATGAAGGTGAGGCGGCAGAGCGCATAAATACACATTAAACCCGCGCTGTGTTGTTGACACGCTAGAGAGCCCATTGGTATAACTGTTTCGCCGTGAAGCAGCCAATATCAAGGGCTCCCGCGCAGTTAATGCCTATTCCGAACGCCGGTTAGTAGCCGAAAGGAATAAAAATAGTGAAGAATGGAATTCTCTGACCGCTTATGCGATAGTCGGGAACGTCCAGGAAACAACAATCCAACCTATAACATCTTCAACCTGAAATCGAAGGGGTTTAGTGTGAATAAGTCCGAACTGATCGATGCAATTGCAGAATCCGCTGATATCTCCAAAGCCGCCGCAGGCCGTGCTCTGGATGCCATGACTACCTCCATTACCGGTGCTCTCAAAAAAGGTGATCAGGTAACTCTGATTGGTTTTGGCACTTTCTCTGTGAAAGAGCGTGCCGCACGTACTGGCCGTAACCCGCAGACTGGTGCCGAGATCAAGATCCCAGCTTCCAAAGTGCCTGGGTTCAAGGCAGGCAAGGCCCTGAAGGACGCCGTTAAGTAACGGAATCTTTCATTTGGCAACGCCCGGAATGACGGGGGTTGCCGGAGCGGTTGGCCCGGTGGCAATACCGCAGTCAGCCGGCTCTGATGAATTCAAGGCGCATTCCTGAATGAATGCGCCTTTTTACGTTAAGTGACCCTTACAGACTCTGATCAGGGATCCGGGAGAAACATGCTTCAAGATATTCGGGAAAATGCCCAGGGCACCATTGCCAAAGTCATCATTGGCCTACTGATTGTTTCACTTTCGATCTGGGGAATGGACGCGATAGTCGGCGGTTTTTCCGGCGAGCCCGAGGTTGCGACAGTTAACGGAGAAGATATTACAGAACGGGAATTTCTCCGCGTTGTTCAACTGGAGAGTCAGCGCCGTCTGTCGGAGATGGATACTCCTGATCCTTCTCTGTTGAACGAAGACCAGATCCGCCAGGATGTGCTCGATTCCCTGATCCAGCAGGAGGTTATGACCCAGGATGCCGCCCGCCAGGGTCTGGAGTTGTCCGATGCGGATATTGACGCTCTCATCACCCAGATGCCCCAGTTCCAGGTGGATGGCACGTTTAACCGTGACCGCTTTGTTTCCGCGGTTCGAAACATGGGAATGGGTGTTTCCGAATTCCGCGAAACCATGCGCCAGCAGTATGTGGTCAATCAGATTCGCGCGGGTATCGCACAGAGTGGTGTGGTTACGGATGAGAATGTAGCCCAGCTTCTGCGCATTCAGAATCAGACCCGTGACTTCCGTATGACCACACTCTCAGCGGACTCGGTAAGCGACGAGGTCAAGGTCACGGATGCGGATGTTGAATCCTATTATGAGGAGAATCAGCAGGCTTTCCAGCAGCCAGAGAGCGTGGATGCCAGGTACATCGTACTGTCGCTGGAAGCGCTTGCGGAAACCGTTGAAATCAGTGATGAGCAGTTGCGGGACTTCTATGAACAGCGCTCCGCCGAGTTGGCAAGGGAAGAGCGTCGTGCCTCCCACATCCTGATTGAAGGCGGCGACAATGCCGACGAGATCATGGCTACCATCCAGCAGCGTCTGGCCGAGGGTGAGTCTTTTGCCTCGCTTGCGGAGGAATTTTCCATAGATACCGTCTCCGCGGAGCAGGGGGGCGACCTCGGTTTCGCAGGGCGTGGTGTTTATGACCCCGCCTTTGAAGATGCCCTGTTTGCCCTCGAGGAAGGCGAGATATCAGATCCGGTATCCACTAGTTTTGGGGTTCACCTGATCAGGCTTGAGGATGTGCAGAGAGTGGATCCGCCCCCGCTGGACGAGGTGGAGGATGAACTCCGCCGTGAACTGGCGCAGCGTGAGGCAACTGAGCGCTTTGCTGAAGTACGCTCCGAACTTGCGGATCTGGCCTATGCGGCCGATGACCTGACCGGGCCCGCTGAAGAGCTTGGTCTTGAGGTGCGGGAAAAAAGCGGCATTACCAGGGACGGCGGCGAGGCGCCCTTTGACCACGATGGTCTTGTTCGCCAGCTGTTTTCCGAGGATGTGCTGAAAGACGGTTTTAACACCGAGCTGATTGATGTTGGCGATAATATGTCCGTGGTGGCCAGGGTTGCCGAGTACCACGAAGCCCAGCAACAGCCACTGGAAGAAGTTGCCGACGAAATCCGCACAGCACTGACCCGTCAGAAAACCCGTGACGCACTCAGTGACCGTGCGGAGGCCATCATCGCCGACCTCAGGTCTGGCAAGAGTGCTGAAGAGCTTGGGCTTGAGGCGTGGCAAACCTATGAGGACCAGTCCCGAAGCAACCGCGTACTTGGTGGCGCTGTGATGTCCGAGGTATTTTCACTGCAGCGTCCTGATGACGGTGGCAACGCCTATGGTTCGGTGGTCTCGGAAGACAGAGTGGTTATTGTCGCTCTGGATGAGGTCAATGAAGGCGAGGTCAAAAGAGATGGTGAGGAGTTCCTTCAGCTCCGCGGTTTCCTCGCGTCCCTTGAAGGGCAGCGTGAGTACCGTGCGTATCAACAGTATCTCAGGGATAACGCAGACGTAGAGCGCCCCTGACGAAAAAGGCACCCGGTATGGGTGCCCTTCTGCAGTTGTGAGCAAGGCCCGGTCAATGTTCCGGGCCTTTTATTTTGTGTTTTTGATGTACACCTCGGGTGTCTCGCCTCGAGTATCGAAGTAGAAACCGTAGGTGCTGGTTTCAGGGGGCGTGAAGCGGAAATTTTCGAAGACGGCAGAGCAGTTTGCTTTTACCGGTTTATTCAATTCCACATCTTTGTCCTCCTCCGAGAGGTAGCCGCAGTTGGTGCCTGAAGACCAGTTCGCATCACCAAATTTGAACTCATACGGTTGGCCGTCGGCCTTGAGTTCGACCTCGGTTCGATACAGGCCGTCTTCCACCTGCTTCACCTTGTATTCCGGCAGTGCATCCCACCAGGCAAACTGTCCCCGCAGATAGAGTGAGTCGCTGTAATCTCTTCCGCCTGATGTGGCGCAGCCAGCAGTGACGGCCAGCACAGAGGCCATGGCCAGCGTTATGAGTTTCTTGTTCATGGTTTTCTCCCTTTTTGGTTGCTCCCCCGGCAGGCACATGGTGCAGCCTGCCGGGGGATGCTTTACTGTCGCTGTAGTGCGACTATCTGCTGAACACAGCGACTGATAGACCGGGTACCGTAAAGGTGCCGTTGACTGCCGCTGCATTTTCGTTCGGTGAGGTATCAGCCAGGACTGTGAAGGACTCGGTCAGACTGGTGTCCAGGGATTGTTCTGAACCAGTGCCGTTGATGACCACCACAATCTGCTCGACATCGCTGTCCAGGTCGGCCAACCCGTTTTCCGGGCCGTCATCCAGGCTGAAGAGAATCACGCCTGGTTGCTGGCCGGCGCCGGTGTTGTGGAAATCCAGACGCTCGCTGATCTCTTCAGCTGTTTGCAGTCTGAACAGCTCGCTCCCGCTGCGAACCGCCAACAGTTTTTGCACCTGTTGGCGGGTGTAGTCGATGTCGCCCGGCGTGGGGCCGGTCTCAAACTGGCCGATGATTTCTGCAATCAGCTCCCAGTTGGCTCCGTCCTTGTCCTGCCGCGGCAGGCCCCGGTTCCAGGCGCTTTCCTGGTAGCTGAAGTCCACCTCGTTGAACCAGTCTCCGGAGTCGTAGCTGTCACGCTCCATAGACTTGGACCTGAGCAATTCCGAGCCCATATGGATGAACGGGATCCCCTGGCTGAGAATGGGCACCGCCAGGCCCACCACCTGCATCCGGGCACGCTCCTGGCGCGTGGTGGCAAAATCCGCCTTGTATTGGTTGTTGTCCCAGAGCGTCTGGTTGTCGTGCTTGGAGACATAGTTGATGACTTCCTGTGGATCGCTGGTGTATCCGGCGTTCTGACCGTTGTAGTCAATCTCCGTGCCGGTGCGGGTAGAGCCGTCGGCTGTCACCAGCGCATAGTCGCTGAGGCTGCCGGCAATGCCGATACGGATCCAGTCGCTGATCTGTAGCAGGCGCTCTTTTTCGGTGTGGCTGCCGCTGTTGCGATCGTTGGGAATGCTGAAAAGACCATTGGCAAAACCCTGGTTGGCTCGCAGTGCATCACCGCCATCGAAGGGGCCGCCTCCGCGCACGGCATCGCGCAGTCTGTCGTTGAAAGAACCGATACCGGTGCCGGCCATATTGGCCTGGATGGCATTGGTTCCACGGGCGTTATTGGCCACTTCGCCAAAGTTCCAGGCTTCACCGTAGAAATAGGTGTCCGGGTCGACAGCCTTTACTGCGTCCAGCGCTCTTTCCATATTGGACAGCATGTGATGCCCCATCAGATCGAACCGGAAACCGGAGATGCCGTATTCGGAGGCCCAGGTGACCAGCGAGTCAATCATCAGCTTTTCCATCATCCGGTGTTCGGATGCGGTGTTTTCGCAACAGGTGGACTGCTCAACCACGCCGGTTTTCGGGTTCTGGCGGTGATAATAGCCAGGCACCAGCTTGTCCAGAACCGACTTGTCGGCAAGACCGGAAGCATTGGTGTGGTTGTAGACCACATCTAGAACCACGTTCAGGCCCAGACTGCTTGCCGCCTGCACCATCTGGCGGAACTCCAGAATCCTGGCTACACCGTTTGCGTCGGACGCATAGCTGCCTTCGGGAACCGTGTAATGCACTGGGTCGTAGCCCCAGTTGAAGCCGTCCAGTCCCCGAAACGTGCCATACAGCGCCTGGGCGTCACCGGTTGTGGGGTCGAACGACTCCAGTACCGCACGGATAGTGTCGCCACTGTTGCAATAACTGGCGTAGCTTTCCGCAGCTTCTTCTGACAGGTCACAAAGCCTGCTGAAATCGTCGTCTATGTTGACCACATCTGCCGGGTCTTCGTTGACGGTGGCAATATCGAAAGCCGGCAGCAGGTGCAGGTGGGTGATGCCGGCGTTGGCCATGGCCTGCAGGTGGGTGACACCCGCACTCGCAGACTCCGTAAAGGCGGCGTACTTGCCACGGTTTGCTGCGGTTACCGTTTCATCGGTTGCGCTGAAATCCCGGATGTGGGTTTCGTACACCACCACGTCTTCCGGAGCGAGCATTGGGGGTGGCGCCAGGCTGTCCCAGTCTGCCGGCTTCAGGTCGCTGTCATTCAGGTTGACTACCTGCGCATACACACCATTTTCCGACAGACTCAGGGCGTAGGGGTCCGAGGTCATGGTGGTCTCAATGGCGTCGGTGCGGGGATGGTAAACCGTGACCTCGTAGTGGTAGAACTTGCGGTCTACATCAGCGGTATTGCCGGTGTGTTTCCAGATGCCGCCATTGCGTGTCATGTCCACCGGATACCCATTGACCAGGCTGCCGTCTGCGTTGAACACATGCAGGCGCATGGTCTGTGCGGTTGGCGCCCAGACGGCAAACTCAGTATCGGCACCGTCAACCGTGGCTCCCAGAATGCCATCGTAAGCAAACTGGTCGTCCAGTATGCCGGGGATCTGGAGGCGAGTGGCGGATACCAGCTCATCGTCGCTGTTATAGGCAGCTGCCACCAGCTGGCCGCGCAATGCTTCGGCCCTGGTTTGGGTGTCGGCATTGACCGAATAGGCTGGCCAGCCCGCCAGGTGCGGGAACGCCTGCTCCAGTTCGGGGGATAGGGTTGTGGCGTTCAGTTCAATAGTGTTTCCGCCATCCAGGCTGCCATCGGCGTCGTCAATGGTGATACCTGCGTTGGCATCGAAGCGGAGCTCCACTCTTGCTGCGTTGCCGGTATCTGCAAACACCAGGGTATTGGCATTCAGCCAGTGGGCTTTGGCGCCATCAATGGTCACTCCCTCGGCTTCGATCGGCTCGGGGGACAACAGCTCTCTGCCGCTGATCGTAAATATGCGGTTGCCCAGCGCGCCGAAGTGCCAGCGGTGGTCTTTCCCTCCCAGGTCCTTGTCATCGCCCTTGTGCATGATGAAGTTCATGCAGTCCCCGCTTTCGCGCATGGGGATGATGTAGTAGGCGCCGTAGGTTTCGTTCACGCCGTTGTGGGCGCGAGGGTCGTTCCACTCGGTTGGCACATCCTCGGCCATTCCATCACATCCGGAGGCCGGGTCGTTCCAGAGGTGCAGACCCCAGCCGTCGTAATCAGCGTCAGGGCGTTTGTAGTAGAGGATTGCTTCGTTCTCACCGGGCTCCAGCAGGGCGGATGAGTCTCCGCTGCTGCTGTCGTCGGTATCGGAAGGCGAGCTGCTGTTACCGGAATTGCAACCGACAAGGGCCAGCGAAAGCGCCAGGGCCCAGCCGCCTGCAACCCGTTTATGGTCAGGCATAACGGATATCCTTTTTCCATTGTTGTTGTTTGAAACGTACCTCGTGTGCCGGCGAGGCCGGCACACGAACGTACCGGATCCATGGTTGCGCGAAGGGCGACGGGGCACATCCTTCGGCGCTCAACTTTTGGAGGCGTAGTCGGTGAGGCAAATGGGGAGTAGAAAAAAGAGGGGTGAAAAAGACAAAAAAGGGCCGGCTTGAAAGCCGGCCCAAGGAGGTCCAACGAGAGAGTGTGGAGTTTAGAGCCTTACCACCAGGCTTCGATCTGGGCACCGACCTGGATGTCACCGTCGATGCCTTCGCCGCCACGGGCATTCTCGGCTTCGTCACCGAAGAAAGTGGCTGCGTAGGCGCGAATGACCGGACGTGCCCAGTAACCGGGGCCGGCCTGCCACTGCTGAGCTACTGCGAACTTGCCAAGGTCCTGGGATTCGGCGAACCATGGACGATCAGTGTCGCTGTAGCCCACTTCGATGGCGGTGCTCATTACCGATGACCAGTTATAGATCGGTCGGGCAACAATGCTCAGTCGTTCACCGTCTTTGGCAGCGGGATCGTGAGACTCGGCCTCTTCATACACGACCGAATGTCCCAGTTCCCAGTCGCCGCCCAGTTTGATAACGCCATGGTTCAGGATGCGCCAGCTGGACTCGAAGTAGCCTGCCACATTGGCATTATCAACCCGACCGCCGCTGGCGTTCTCGGCATTGGTAAAGCCCATGGAATCGGCGCCGTACTGAAGCGCAAACTTGTTGAAGCCGCCCATGACGCCGGATGAAACCTCCGCCATGACGAAGTAGCCATCTTCATCTTCAATGCCTGCGTCCTGCTGGGCGTCGGTGAGATCCGACATGGCATAGATGCCAATCAGCTCGAGAGTGTGGCCGCCCGTTACTGGGAATGCATACCGGACATCCAGTTTGTTGTTCTGGACCAGGTTGTCGCCATCACTGGTGTCAGAGTTGGTGTAGGCAACAGACAGCTGACCGGCACCCGCCTGAATGTTCTCAATGCCCGCGCCATAGCCGGAGTTGCTGAGGTAGAAAAGGTCGAGCTGGTGGATATCCTTACGCTTGTAGAAGCGCTTACCGGCCCAGAGTGTTGCGCCGGGCAGGGACTCAATCACGTTATTGGCCGACACATAAAGCTGGCGCAGAGCAATGTCGCCGCCACCGTAGGGGTCGGAGCTGTTACGTCCGACTTCGTTACTGCCGAAGTCCACATTGTTAATGTTGTTTCCGCCGTTCAGGGCCTGGTAGTCATTGCCCTGATTGTTGGCGCTGTATGCCAGCATGGAGTCAAAGCGGAAGGTCTTGCCGTCCTGACTGAAGAGTTCATCACCCAGGCCCAGCTCTGCGTAAGTGTCGCACTCATCTGCAAGGCGGCCGACGTAGTGACCGGTAGCACCGCTGCCGAAGCAGGTCTGTTCGCCGCCACTGCCGATGTTTGTTGATACGCCGGCGCGAGAGTAACCATGAAAATCTACCGCAATGGCCGGGGTGGCCATGATGGCTGCTGTGACTGCGGCAGCAAGGGGGAGTTTGTTCGGGAAAAAGCGCTTATTGTTTTGCATCGTCTGTGTCCTGTGCTTTTTGTCTTTTTTGAATGTCAGAGAAGCGGAGTTCCGGGCTTCTGCCAGGGGACACCTGGTTCCGGATCAGGCCTCCGGCTCCCTTGATTGCAGCTTCTGCCAACCAGACATTGGGAAACCGGATGTCATAGTCCTGTAACCGGAAGATGAGTACATCCTCCGCCCTGAAGAAAAAGGGGGGTGAGTTTTCAGGGGGAGGAGGGGCGTAGAAGGATGAAGTGGCGGAGCCCCAGCCACGGGGGCATGAAACGAAAGAGCGGCTAGACTGGAAAACGCGTTGGTTTCAGGCTTTCCTTGATCTTCTTCAGGTGGCCCAGGAAATCAGCTCCTCGCTTGAGCGTGACGCCGGTAGCCAGAATGTCGATCACCGTCAGGTGGATGATGCGTGATGACATGGGCATGTAGACTTCAGTGTCTTCGGGGGCAGTGACCTCTATCACCACGGTGCAGGTCTCGGCAAGCGGTGAGCCGGGCATGGTGATTCCGATAACTGTGGCGCCATTGGCTCTGGCCTGCTGGGCAATCTCTACCGTTTCACGTGTGCGACCGGTGTAGGAGATGAGCACGATAACATCCCCCGTGGTGCTGCCTGCGGCGACCATCCGCTGCATCAGTGCATCATCGTAGGACATCACCGGGATATTGAACCGAAAGAATTTGTGCTGGGCATCCATGGCAACGGGTGCCGATCCGCCCATGCCAAAGAAGTTGATCTGCTTGGCCTGAATCAGGTAATCAATAGCTGCAGACAGTGCCTTGGGGTCCAGTGCCTGGCGCGCTTTGTCCAGACTGGCAATGGTGCTCAGCATGATTTTGTCGGCGAACTCTGCCACCGTGTCATCTGGCTCTACATTTTGTCCGATGTACGGTGTGCCGGTGGCTATGCTTTGGGCAAGGCGGATCTTGAAATCAGGGAAGCCGGTGGCGGAAAAACCCCGACAGAAGCGGTTGACGGTTGGCTCGCTGACGTCAGCAGCCCTGGCCAATGCAGCAATACTGTATCGGGTTGCGGCGCTGGGGTCGCGAAGAATTGCTTCGGCAACCTTGCGCTCGGATTTGTTGAGAGTGTCCAGCCGCAGCTGGATATCTTCGAGCAGATTGTCGTCGCGTTGCGCCTGATTGGCAGCCATTTAGGATTCTCCCTGATTGATCGGCATTCTTGTCAAAATCCGCGCTGATTATAGCGTGTTTTGTGGGGATTTGTGGTAGTAAAAGTATCATTAATTGGAAAATATCCTTGGAAAATTTCGTTTGCGGTGTCATTATTTGGCTAAAATTACTACATTGACGCCTCGAATCGTGCGAGATGTGGCATTCAGCACGAAAACAAAGAGAGAAAGGAACCGATGGCTGACCCAATCAATACCCGCTGTGACCTGATGATGTTTGGAGCGCTGGGGGATCTGGCGCAACGGAAGCTGTTTCCCGCGCTGTACCAGCTGGAACTGGCCGGACTGCTGCATAAAGGCAGCCGTATTCTCGCCATCGCCAGAAACAGGGCCGACACAGAGGAAGTTCGCAAGATTCTTCTCGACAAGCTCAGGGAGCATGTAAAGAAGGATGAGTTTGATGCGGAGGTTGCCGAGAGCTTCCTGCAGCGTGTGGATTACCAGTTCCTTGATTTCACTGACCCGGATGGATACAGCGCCCTCAATGACTGGCGCAGCGAAGAGTCCAGCAACCTGATCGTTTACATGGCAACGCCGCCCTCCATGTACGGCCTGATCGCCCGCAACCTTCGTAGCAAGGGGTGTTGTGATCAGGACACGCGGGTAGTGGTAGAAAAGCCCATTGGCCACGATCTGGAATCATCCAAGGTGATCAACGACGAGCTGGGTGAAGTCTTCAACGAGAACCAGTTGTTCCGAATCGACCACTATCTGGGCAAGGAAACCGTCCAGAACCTGATTGCCCTGCGTTTTGCCAACAACCTTTTTGCCTCCCAGTGGGACCAGAACCATATCTCCCATGTCGAGATTTCCGTGGCGGAGAGTGTGGGTATCGAAGGCCGTTGGGGCTATTTCGACAAGGCCGGCCAGGTTCGTGACATGGTGCAGAATCACCTGTTGCAGTTACTGTGTCTGATCGCCATGGACCCACCATCGGACCTGTCCGCGGACAGTATCCGTAACGAGAAAGTGAAGGTGTTAAAGGCATTGCGCCGGATTACACCGGACCTGATGGATACCCATGTCGTCCGTGGGCAGTACACGGCAGGCACGAGTGGCGGCAAACCTGTTCCCGGATACCTCGAGGAGGAGGGGGCCATCAAGGGTAGCAAGACTGAAACCTTTGTGGCCCTGAAAGCCGAGATCGATAACTGGCGCTGGTCCGGCGTGCCTTTCTATATCCGCACAGGCAAGCGACTGCCGGAGAAGCTGTCCCAGATCATCATCCACTTCAAACCGGCGCCACACTATATTTTTGATCCTGACCAGAAGCACCTGGCCAACAACAAGCTCATTATCCGTTTGCAGCCGGACGAAGGCATGTCTCTGCAGATTCTCACCAAGGATCAAGGGCTGGACAAGGGCATGCGGCTGCGTCAGGGCCCGCTGGAACTGACCTTCTCGGAAACCTTCGAAACCGACCGTATTCCTGACGCCTACGAGCGTCTGCTCTGGGAGGTCATGAAAGGCAACCAGTACCTGTTTGTCCGCCGTGATGAAGTAGAGCATGCCTGGCAGTGGGTCGATCAGATCATGCGTAACTGGGAGGACAGCGGAGTGCCACCCAAGCGATACGCTGCTGGCACCTGGGGACCGGTTGCCTCTATTGCCATGATCACACGGGATGGGAGGAGCTGGTATGAAGATGCATGACCTTGGTCTACCGGAAGCGGTGGATGCGCATTTTTTCGACACCCCTGACGATACCGGCGTAGCGCTGGCGGATGCCGTCGCCAACCACCTTGCCGAGCGGCTGTTGATCGCCCCCAGGGCCAGCCTTGTGGTCTCCGGCGGTTCCACACCATTGCCATTTTTCAAGGCCGTGCGGGAAAAGCCGCTGGACTGGGCACGAATTGATGTGTTGTTGGCGGACGAACGCTGGGTGCCGGAAGACGATGAGGCCAGTAATACTCGCCTGGTGAAGGAAAACCTGTTGCAGGGCCCGGCATCGGAAGCGAACTACCTGTCACTCAAGCAGCCCGGTGATACACCGGCTGATGGCCTTGCTGCCGTGGAAGCGGCGCTCGCTGACCTGCATCTGCCGCTGGATGTGGTGATTCTGGGCATGGGTAACGACGGCCATACGGCCTCTCTGTTTCCGGATGCGCCAGAGCTGGACAATGCCCTGGATACCGATTCGGCAGCCATTGTCGCCCCGATGACGCCGCCTTCCCAGCCTCAGAAGCGCATCACGCTGACGCTCCGGGCCCTGGGCCAGGCTGGCTTTACAGCACTGCATCTGAAGGGCGATGACAAGCTGGAGACCTTGCAGGCTGCCTGTCGTGACATCGACCAGGTTAAGGAAATGCCAATTCGCGCTTTTCTCAGGCCCGGCCTGCAGATTTTCTGGAGCGCCTGAGCGTCGCCGACCAATGAATCGTTTACCGGAGAAGATTATGAATCAACTGTCTGACTTTCACCGCGATCGGGTCCGGTCGATACTGAGCGCCTCCCCCCTCGTTCCGGTGATTACCATCAACCACCCCGACCAGGCGGTGCCTCTGTGCCAGGCCCTGGTTGACGGCGGTATCCGCGTTCTGGAAATCACTCTGCGCACGCCCCACGGGGTCAAAGCCATTGAGCAGGTAAGAAAAGCCATACCCGACGCCTGGGTGGGTGCCGGCACGGTAACCAGTATTGCCCAGTACCGCCAGGTGGAAGCCGCTGGCGCCCAGTTTGTCATTACCCCGGGTGTTACCGAGGCGATTCTGGAATTTGGTGTTACTTCCGAGGCACCATTGCTGCCGGGCATCTCGACGATTTCCGAGCTGATGGTGGGCTACAACCTGGGCTACCGGGAGTTCAAGTTCTTCCCGGCAGAAGTCGCCGGAGGCATCCCGGCCCTCAAGGCCTTCTCCGGCCCATTCCCGGACGTCACCTTCTGCCCGACGGGCGGTATTCGCCGCAACACTGCCAAAGACTATCTGGCCCTGGAGAACGTGGCTGCTGTTGGCGGTACCTGGTTGACTCCGGGTGAAGCGGTTGACGCCGGTGACTGGGGGCAGATTTCGGAGATTGTTCGGGGGAGTCTTCTGGACTTGTGAGTTTTCCTCTGTAGCCTGTTTTTTTTTGGTGCCAGCGCGGTTGGTGGGCCGGTCTTTCGGGAAACGCTACAAGCACCTCCATGTGCGCTTGTAATTGGCCATCCTTGGCCAATTACATTCCCGAAAGTCCGGCCCACCAGTCGCTTGATCGGGCTCCGAAGATAACGCCTTGGGTGCTTCCCCCCAAACGTAGGTCGGATTAGCGAAGCGTAATCCGACAAAATGGCAGCAATACGAAGCACAACGTCGGATTACGCTTCGCTAATCCGACCTACAAAAACAGTGTTATCCAGCGATATCAGAAAGGTTCAAACAGAGGCTGCGGGGCGGGGTGTCCCAAAATGTAATTGGCCAGGGATGGCCAATTACAAGCGCACATGGACGTGCTCGTAGCGGTTTTGGGACACCCCGCCCCGCAGCCTCCAGGCACCAACCTCGTAGGCTACGAAGACGAAGCCTCCCAAATCTTAACTAGCGAATATCCGCCCCAACACGAACAATCTTCATGGTGTTGGTGCCGCCCTGGGCATTCACGTAATCACCCTTGGTAATCACCACCAGATCACCGTCCTTGACGACACCCATACGAACCAGCTCTGCCACCGCGCGCGAGTTCGTCTGTTCATTAGGAATCGCTGCCGAATCAAACGGCACCGTCTGCACGCCGCGGAACATGGTCACCCGGTGCTGGGTGGAATGATGGCGGGAGAAGGTAAAAATCGGCAGGCTCGACTTGATGCGGGACATCAGTAGGGGAGTGGCGCCGGTTTCTGACATGCAGATGATCGACGTTACGCCTTCCAGGTGATTCGCTGCATACATCGCAGACAGGGCAATGGCCTCGTCCACGTGCTCCATGCTTTCGTGAATCCGGTGCTTTGACTGGTGCATCGAAGGCTGCTTCTCCGCACCGATACAAATGCGTACCATCGCCTCCACCGCTTCCACGGGATAGTCACCAACGGCGGTTTCCGCAGACAGCATGACCGCGTCGGTGTAATCCATCACCGCATTGGCCACATCAGAGACCTCTGCCCGGGTGGGCATGGGGTTCTCAATCATCGACTCCATCATCTGGGTCGCAGTGATCACCACCGTATTGAGGGCCCGTGCACGGTTGATGATGTGTTTCTGTACACCGACCAGTTCGGCATCACCGATTTCCACGGCCAGGTCGCCGCGGGCCACCATGACGGCATCCGAAGCTTCTATCACTGCGTCCAGGGCGGCATTATCGTGGGCCAGTTCTGCGCGCTCGATTTTGGCAACCAGGCGGGCTTCCGACCCTGCTTCTTTCAGCAGGCGACGGGCAACATGCATGTCTTCGGCGGTGCGCACGAAGGACACGGCCACGTAGTCGGCGCCCAGGCGGGCAGCGGTCTTGATGTCCTGTTTGTCTTTCTCGGTAAGCGCTTCGGCAGACAGACCGCCACCGCGCTTGTTCAGGCCCTTGTTGTTGGACAGGGGGCCGCCGATAAGAACGCGGGAAGAAATGCTGGTGCCGTCGACGGATTCGACTTCCATTTCGATGCGGCCATCGTCGAGTACCAGGATGTCGCCTGGTTTGACGTCCTCGATCAACTGCTCGTAATCGATCCCGACCCGCTCCTCATTGCCGGCTTCCTTGTCCATGGCGGCGTCAAGGATGAAGCGCTGGCCAGCCTTGAGAGTGACCTTGTTTGCCGAGAAGCGGGCAATACGCAGTTTCGGCCCCTGCAGGTCCGCCAGAAGGGCTACGAAGCGGCCGTTGGCGGCAGCGCTTTCCCGCACCCGGCGGGCGCGTTCCATGTGATCCTCCGCGCTACCGTGGGAAAAGTTCAAGCGGGTAACGTCCACGCCGGCGGCGATGATCGCCGACAGTGATTCCGGCGAGTCGGTGGCGGGGCCGAGGGTGGCGACGATCTTGGTACGCCTTAGCATGATTCCTGTTTCCTTATTTGTTTTCCGGTGGAGCTTTATGGTCAATAACTGCCTGGCAGGCGGCCAGTGTTACTGGTTCGCCTTTTTCATCAGCGCTGCGGCATTATCGAGCATCCGGTTGGAGAAGCCCCATTCATTATCGTACCAGGCCATGACTTTTGCATGACGGCCCATGGCCCGTGTGTGGTTGGCGTCGAAAATGCTGGAAAGGGCATTGTGATTGAAGTCCACGCTGACCAGTTTTTCAGCATTGTAGCCCAGAACAGAGCTGCTTTCTGCGGCCTCCCGGACGGCTTCGTTGATCTCTTCCACCGTGGTGTCACGGCTGGCAATAAAGCCGAAATCCACCAGTGATACGTTGATAGTAGGAACTCTCACCGCCAGTCCGTCAAATTTGCCGGCCAGTTCCGGAATCACTTTGCCAATAGCTGCGGCAGCGCCGGTTTTGGTGGGAATCATCGATTGAGTGGCTGAGCGCGCGCGGTAAAGGTCGGAGTGATAGACGTCGCTCAGCTTCTGGTCATTGGTGTAGGAGTGGATGGTAGTCATCAATCCACTCTCGATGCCGATTTTTTCGTGCAGCGCTTTGACAACCGGTGCCAGGCAGTTGGTGGTGCAGGAGGCGTTGGAAATGATGTCGTGTTCCGCAGTCAGGATGTTGTCGTTGACACCGTACACCACCATGGCGTCTGCGTCCGGGGAGGGTGCGGAGATGATGACCTTGCGAGCGCCCGCATTCAGGTGACCCTCGGCCTTTTGGCGGGAGGTAAACAGGCCTGTGCACTCGAATACCACATCCACATGATAGTCTTTCCAGGGCAGTTCTTCCGGGTTGCGGATGGCGGTAATGGCGATGCGATCACCGTTGACGGACAGGGACTCGGAGTCGTGGTTTACAATGCCACTGAAGCGGCCGTGCACGCTGTCGTACTTCAGCAGATGGGCGTTGGTTTCGGCGTCGCCCAGGTCGTTGATGGCGACAACCTGCATCTGGTTGCGGTATTCATTCTCGTAAAGTGCGCGGAGAACATTGCGGCCAATGCGTCCGAAGCCGTTAATTGCGATGCGGATAGTCATGTTCTGGCTCCAATTCTGGTTGTTTTTTGTTCATATCGGTTGTTGATGTAGTAAATATAACAACAAAAAATGGAAAAATGAATGATGTGCGGGTGAAAGCGGTAAAAAAAGTAAGTAAACTTACGGGAATTAGAAAAGCAATTAATAACGACATTTCAGGAGACCCACTATGCACCCGACTGTAGACGCGGTTACCCAGCGGATCATCGAGCGCAGTCGCAAAACCCGTCAGGATTATCTGGGCCGGATGGAAGAGCTCAAGGCGCAGTCGCCACAACGCAGTACCTTGTCCTGCGGCAATCTTGCGCATGGGTTTGCAGCCTGCAACCAGTCAGACAAAGACACGCTCAAACTGATGAACAAGGCGAACGTGGCTATTGTGTCTGCCTATAACGACATGCTGTCCGCCCACCAGCCTTACAAGGATTTTCCCGATGTGATTCGTGAAGCAGCCCACGGTATGGGGTCGGTCGCGCAGTTTGCCGGAGGCACGCCCGCCATGTGCGATGGCGTGACCCAGGGGCAGCCGGGCATGGAGCTCAGCCTGTTCTCCCGCGACACCATTGCCATGAGTACGTCGGTTGCCCTCAGCCATAATATGTTTGATGCCACCGTGCTGCTGGGCATCTGTGACAAGATTGTGCCCGGCCTGCTGATTGGTTCCCTCAGTTTCGGCTACCTGCCAACGGTACTGATACCGGCGGGGCCCATGCCTTCTGGATTGCCGAACAAGGAAAAGCAGCGTATCCGCCAACTGTACGCCGAAGGCAAGATTGGCAAGGACGAACTGCTTGAAGCGGAGTCAAAGTCCTACCACAGCCCGGGTACCTGCACCTTCTATGGCACCGCCAACAGCAACCAGCTTCTGGTGGAGGTCATGGGGCTGCACCTGCCGGGCGCAGCCTTCGTAAACCCGGGCACACCATTGCGGGATGAGTTGACCCGCGCGGCGACCGAACAGGTGGTCCGTCTCTCCAAGCCCAATGGAGGCACGCTTGGCCTGGGTGACATGGTTGATGAAAAGAGCATCGTGAACGCCCTGGTGGCGCTACTGGTCACCGGTGGCTCAACCAATCACACCATTCACTGGATTGCCATCGCGCGGGCGGCCGGCATCATTATCGACTGGAATGACTACGCTGAACTATCTTCGGTTGTGCCTTCAATGACCCGCATTTACCCCAATGGTCAGGAAGATGTGAATGCCTTCCATGAAGCTGGCGGCACGCCGTTTCTCATCCGGGAGCTGCTTGATGCCGGCTTTCTCCATAATGATGTGGAGACAGTGGTGGGGCGCGGTCTGGAACAGTACACCCGGATGCCCGAGATGGAAGATGACAGGCTTGTGTGGAAGCCCGCCCCCGAGAAAAGTGCCAAGCCGGATGTGCTGAGCACCGCGAAAGAACCTTTTGCTCCGGACGGTGGCCTCCGGGTTCTGGACGGTAACCTTGGTCGGGGTGTGATCAAGGTTTCCGCGGTTGCCGAGAAGCATCGCACGGTCAAGGCGCCCGCGGTGGTTCTGAACGATCAGAATGAACTCAAAGCCGCGTTTGAAGCAGGTGATCTGGACAGGGACTGTATCGTTGTGGTCCGCTTCCAGGGCCCGAAAGCCAATGGTATGCCGGAGTTACACAAGCTCACCCCTTATCTCGGCGTACTACAGGATCGTGGTTTCAAGGTAGGCCTGGTAACGGATGGACGGATGTCTGGCGCCTCTGGCAAGGTGCCGGCTGCGATTCACGTCTATCCTGAAGCCGCCAACGGTGGCCCTCTGACACGGGTGAAGAATGGCGATATCATTACGCTGGATGCAGTCTCCGGTAAACTTGAGGTTGATGTGCCTGCAGAGGAGTTTGCTGCCCGTGAACCGGAAAAGGCAGACCTGACCAGCTATCATCATGGATTGGGCCGGGAGCTGTTTGGCTGGATGCGTAAAGCGGCCAGCACCCCGGAAGAGGGAGCCAGCTTTTTCTGGAATCATGACGCATGACAATAACGAATTACTCACTGGTAGGGGATATCGGGGGTACCAATGCACGGTTTGCCCTGGTTCGTTCCGGTGACGTAACACCGGAAGCCGTGGAGGTTCTGGCCTGCAGTCAGTATGACAACCTCGATTCCGCCATTGCCGATTACCTGAAACGATCGGGAGTAGAGGAAGTACAGGACGTATGCCTGGCGGTTGCCTCCCCGGTTTCGGGTACACAGGTGAGAATGACGAATAACCACTGGCGTTTTGACAGTGAGGAAGTTCGACGCCAGTTCGGCTGGGGCAAGTTCAAGGTCATCAATGATTTTACCGCCATGGCCCTTGGCGTTCCCCATGTAGGCGCCGAGAAGCTGATTCATGTTTGCGGGGGGCCGGGTGACGCTCGCCGGCCGCGCCTGGTAATCGGGCCGGGTACGGGGCTTGGTGTTTCCGGCCTGGTGCCGTTGCAGGCCGGCTGGATTCCCCTGATGACCGAGGGCGGCCATGTGGATTTTGCGCCCACCGACGATACCGAGATGGCCATACTGCGGATTCTCAAGGCCCGGTTCGGTCGCGTGTCGGTGGAGCGGATTCTCTGCGGCCAGGGGTTGCTGAACCTGTACCAGGCCCACGCCGAGATACAGGACGTGGCGGCACCTCTGGATGCGCCGGAGAAGATAACCGCGGCAGCGCTCGACAATTCCGATGCTCTTGCGCGGCAGACCCTTCGCCACTTCTGCGAAATTCTGGGCCGTGTTGCCGGCAATGGAGTGCTGACACTGGGCGGCACCGGCGGTGTCTACCTGTGTGGCGGCATCCTCCCGCGATTCATCGATTTTTTCCTGGAGAGCCCATTCCAGAAAGGCTTCGAGGACAAGGGCCGTATGCGGCCATTGCTGGAGGCAACCCCGGTTTACATCGTCACTGAAGGGTACACTGGTCTGTTGGGCGCGGCAGAAGCGCTGACCAACCCCGAAGTGTAGAATTCAGCCGCGACCGCAGTTCCTTCAGGATGCTGCGCAATGCCGCTTACAGGTAATGAACCAGCTGTTCTTTGTCAAAGCGGTACTGGCGGTTGTAAACCCCTCTCTCGGAACGTTTTCCAGCCGCCAGTACCATGGTTACCAGACCCTTTTTCGGCAGTTTCAGCAGGCGCCGTACCCGGCATTCATCGAAGCCTTCCATGGGGCATGAGTCGTAACCGTGTGCCCTGAGCGCCAGCATCAGATTCTCCGCAGCCAGGGCGGTGGACTTGGTAGCCCAGATTTTCATTTCATTGGGAGAGTATGGCCCCCGGGGAACTGGCCGCGTGAGGCCCACAAACAATCCCGCGGCTTTCTTGGCAGCGCCGAATAATCCGAAAGGCCCCTGATTGTAGTGGATCGGCGCAATTTTAGAGTAATACTTCTCCACTATTCCCGGCAGCTTTTCTTCTGGCCACTGCTCCAGTGCCATGCGCGAATGCTGACGCCAGGTATCCGTTCGGGCGACCACGGCAATCAGCACCGGCGCCGTTTTTGCGGCATTCTGCCCCAGGCAGGCTTCGGCCAGTTGTGCTTTCAGCTTTGGTGTTCTGACCACAAAAAATTCCCAGGGCTGGAGATTGCTGGAGTTGGGTGCCAGCATGGCCAGCTCCAGGCAGTCGTCCAGGACGTGTTCCGGTACCGGCTCGTCGGTAAACCTTCTCACCGAGCGCCGGCTGCGCACTACCTTGCGGAACTCGTCCAGAGTCGGGTTGGGTGCAATGTCTGACTTGGCATTCATGACGGGCAGTCCCTGTTGCAGGTGGTGATATCGTGGCCAGGCCTGGAATGGCTCATTTGTTGGTCATGGAAACAGGCTTTAAGGTTACGGTAACCGGCTGTTTATGCAATGGCCTTTTTATCAGGAGTGGTTGGCACAAATGACCAGTAGTTATTCCCGAATGCCGTTTGAAGAGCTTGTGGCGGAGGTTCGCCAGTGCAGAATCTGCGAGCCTCATCTCCCGCTGGGCCCCCGCCCGATTATCCAGATTTCCCGATCCTCCCGCATTCTGGTAGTGGGGCAGGCTCCGGGGCGACGAGTGCATGAGACCGGCCTGCCATTCAATGACCCCAGTGGTGATCGCCTGAGGGACTGGATGGGAATCGACCGGGCCACCTTTTACGATGAAAAACAGCTGGCCATACTGCCGATGGGGTTCTGCTACCCCGGTACCGGGAAGTCTGGCGACCTGCCACCGCGTCCGGAATGTGCGCCGGCCTGGCGGGACCTGTTGCTTGAGCGCCTGGAACACATTGAGCTGACGCTGGCCATTGGCCAGTACGCCCATGCCTGGCACCTACCGGGAGGCAAGACATCCGTCACCAAGCGGGTAAGACGCTGGCGGGAGGTGTGGCCCGGGATGCTGCCGTTGCCGCATCCCAGCCCCAGAAATAACCTGTGGTTAAGACGTAATCCGTGGTTCGAGCAGGAGGTGATCCCCGAGTTGCGACAACGGGTCGGGGATATTCTCCGGCGCTAGGTCCGGCTACCACGCTGATGGGTCTAGCGGGTTGCTTCCCAGCGGGATAGCAGGTCCTCATAGCGGATGGTCTTCCCCGGCGGCTTCTCGTTCTGCAGTTTCGGTTTCGGTGCGCCGGGTTGGGCCAGCCACCAGTCACGACCTTTCGCCTTGCCGTCCGCGGTTATACGGGGTGGACAGTTGTTTACCGTAAAGTTTCTCTCCATAACAGCCATCGCCCGGTCCTGGCTTTCGGCCAGTTTGTCCATTGCCTGTTGCGCTGTGCGCTCTCCCGATATGGCATCGGCAATGTTCGGCCACCACAGCTCTGCCAGCTTTGGGTAATCGGCGATGTTCACGCCGGTCGGCGTCCAGGCCTCGCGAGCCGGGCTGCGATAGAATTCCACCAGCCCGCCAAGCTCTGCGCTCCTCGCCTGCATCTCCGGTGAATCCAGATCGGATTCGCGAATGGGGGTCAGGCCCACCAGGGTCTTCTGCAACGAGACGGATTTCGACACCGTAAACTGGGCGTAAAGCCATGCGGCTTTTTGCCTGCGATCGCTCATTACGCGGGGAATAGTCCAGGCGCCCACGTCCTGGTAACCCAGCTTCATACCATCAGACCAATAGGCGCCGTAGGGAGAGGGTGCCATTCGCCATTTTGGAGTACCGTCTTCGTTAACCACCGGAAGGCCCGGCTCTGTCATATCGGAAGTAAAGGCGGTGTACCAGAAAATCTGTTGCGCTATCTGTCCCTGGGCAGGTACCGGGCCTGCTTCGGAGAAATTCATTCCGGATGCCTCCGGCGGGGCATAGCGTTCAAGCCAGTCAATGTACTTTTGTAGCGCGTAGACGGCAGCAGGCCCATTGGTTGCGCCTCCTCTCCTGACAGACGAGCCGACGGGACGGCACTCCTCCATGCGGATGCCCCATTCGTCTACCGGCAGACCATTGGGCAGGCCGGCGTCCCCGGCGCCCGCCATGGATAACCAGGCATCCGTGAAACGCCATCCCAGCGACGGATCGCGCTTGCCGTAGTCCATATGCCCGTAAACACGCTTGCCATCAATTTCCCTCACATGAAGCGTGAAGAACTCAGCAATGTCTTCGTACGCCGACCAATTCAGTGGCACCCCAAGTTCGTAGCCGTACCGCTCAAGAAATTTCGCACGCAACTCCGGGCGCTGGAACCAGTCGTAACGGAACCAGTACAGGTTCGCGAACTGCTGGTCGGGTAATTGGTAGATCTTGCCATCCGGGCCGGTGACAAAGCTCAGGCCGATAAAGTCTTCCAGATCGAGGGTAGGGAGGGTAAAGGCCTTACCCTCTCCCTCCATGTAATCGCTCAGAGACAGTGCCCATCCGGTGCGGGAGTGGGTGCCTATCAGGTCCGAATCGTTCACGAAGGCATCGTATCGCCCTTTAGCGGCCATGATGCGCTGCAGGTTCACCTGCCGGATAACTTCGCCTTCCGGTTTCAGGTCGTGAGTGACCCTGATTCCGGTAATCTCCGAAAAAGCCCGGGCGAGAACACTGGCTTCATAACGATGGGTTGCGAGATCCTCGGATAGCACCGAGATTTCGAGACCCTCCAGAGGAGCGGCCGCCCGGGCAAACCAGGCGAGCTCCTCTGTCTGCTCCTGAGGTGGCAGGGTAGACGCCTGAAAATGGTTTGAAACCCATCGTTCGATAATCTGTTGGCGCGCTTCCGGTAGCGCATTGAAAGTGTCGGATCCGTGACTGACAGCGTTGAAGAAAAACAGACAGAAAATCCCAGCAGCAACCGGCCAACTCTTCATGTGACACCTGTTTTTGTTGTTTGTTTACCTACATAAATGAGCCTAATGTTCGCTTTATGGTTCGTCAACGAAAATATCGAAAAAGTTCTGTGACAAATTATAGCTCATATATAACAAGTAGATAGAGTATTTTGGTCCAGGATGGTGCATTTCATGACATAATAAATCCGAAAAAAATATGTTCTAAAACTTTCCATTTTTTCTATCTCGCGCTAAATTTGTCGTGTCTCGAAAACAGAAGACGGTCTCTGACCGCAATGAATGTTCGGGATGACAGCGTCCGTCGAACCCGGTAACTGCTTTAAAACACAGATAAAAGGCTAAAACCGGGTGCCAACGAGAGGCAGAAAAGATGGACCGGAAAATCTCAAACAATAATAGGAAGCTATCATGATCGAAAACAACAAATGTTCGAATGCAAAATCTTTCAAGATATCTGCGCTGACCGCCAGTATTGCTCTGGTTGCCGGAGCTTTTGCTGCGCCGGCTTCTGCGGGGCCGACATTCGAGTCCGATAGTGGCTGGAAGGCAGGTTTCAACGGTCACATTCCCATTTTCGCCGTACTCGGTAGCTATGATGATCCGACCGATGAAGACTCCTTCACGATCACAACCGGCTTCAATCCCGCCACTCTGCAGACCAACCTCTATGCCCCCACCCAGAACGGGCTGGAAGTATCCGGTCATTTCCAGATGAACGCAGATATTGCTCCGGGTGATGCCAATGCCAGCTTCCGCAGCCGGGTTTCGGAAATTGCGGTCGCCGGGGACTTCGGTACAGTCAATATTGGTAAGGGCTTCGGTATCTTTGGTGTGCCTGCTATCGGTGATAACGGCAGTGGTCTGGGTGTCGGCCTGATCGGTGGTCCTGACCAGGTGGCAGCCACGGCCGGTCGGATCGGCAATGGCTACTTCTACGCGAACTTCACGCCTCGCGTGATGTACACCTCCAACAACCTTGGCGGTTTGCAGTTCAAAGTGGGTGTGTTCAGCCCTTCCAAAGTTGATGGTGTTGCAGACGCCGAATACACCACCCCACGTATCGAGGGCAACGTGGTGTACTCCGCGGACATGTTCTCCGTGTGGTCAAGCGCCTTTACCCAGGACGTGGATTCGAAAACCGGAACCTTTGACGACTACACCATGTCCGGCATTGATTTTGGCGGGTCGGTATCCCTTGGTGACCTGAATGTCCGGGGTAACTACTCCATGACCTCAGGCACTGGCAATGGGGTATTCGCTGCGCGCCTCGACCCGAATGAGGAAGATGCCAGCCAGTGGTACGTCGAGACCACCTACAGGATCAATCGCACCACCTTGGGTGCCAGCTATGGCGAGGGTGAAGATGACATCAACTCAAGCGCTAACGACACAGATCTGACCATGATCTTTGCCCGTTACGCTGCAACAGATGCACTGACCCTGATGGCCGAGTACACCACTCTGGGCACAGAGGGCGGCCAGGGCGAATACGATGCCTTCATCGTAGGCTCACAGCTTACCTTCTAAAGGGCATTGATACCTTTCTCCTTTGCGGGAAGAGGGAGTCAGCCAGAAAGCCGGGTGTCGAAAGACACCCGGCTTTTTGTATTGAATCCACAAAAAAGCTCCGGGCGGAGAACCGGCCGGAGCAAATGCCTGAGAGAGTGATTCAGGCGCTGTGGTGGAGAGCAACAGTCTGCGGTTGCGGGGTTGCGTGAGTGGACATATAGCGGTCCAGCTCCCGGACATCTTCTTCTGTGGCATACAGGCCCTGTTTGGTGCGACGCCAGAGAATATCCTCCGACGTCATCGCCCATTCATGTTTGACCAGATATTCCACTTCCCGTTCATAGAGTGTTCCGGCAAACCGGTAGCCCAGATCCTGAACCGACTTGGCGTCATCCAGAATGTGGTAGGCGTTGGTTCCGTAGGTGCGCACATAGCGGCTGCAGACGGCCTCGGGAAGCCAGGGATAGTCCGCCGATAACCGGGCTTCGAGGGTCTCGTGATTTTCAAAATCACCGCCCGGCAGAATACCCTTCTTGGTCCAAGGCCCCCGGGCATGGGGGAAGAACTGGCAGAGCTTGTCTGTGGCTGCCTCCGCCAGTTTGCGATAGGTCGTGATCTTGCCGCCAAATACTGAAATAACCGGCGCCTTGCCTTTTTCCTTGCTGACTTCGAACGAATAATCCCGGGAGGCCTTCTTGGCATCGCCTTCCTCGTCATCCATCAGCGGACGAACGCCGGAATAGGACCAGACCACGTCAGCTTCCGTGAGCTGCCGTTTGAAGTGGGCGTTGACAATGTTGAGCAGGTATTCGGTTTCTTCCGGCGAAATCTTTGCCTTCTTCGGGTCACCCTCGTAATCAACGTCGGTTGTACCGACAAGGGAGAACTCGTCTTCATAAGGGATCACAAAAACAATGCGCTCGTCTTCATTCTGAAGAATGTAGGCTTCGGTATCCCGGTTAAGGCGAGGAACGACTATGTGGCTGCCCTTGACCATGCGAATGTTTTTTGGGGCCTTCATGGCCAGGCTTTCGCTGAACAGGCGGCTTACCCAGGGGCCTGAGGCATTAACAATAACCTTTGCCGACACGTGGTGAATGCTGTCATCGTTCATGTCCTGGAGCGAGATGTCCCAGGACTTCTCACCGCGCTCGGCATTGATGCACTTGGTCCTCGTGAGGATTGTAGCGCCGCACTCCTGTGCCTTTTTGGCCGTTAGCACCACCAGACGCGCGTCGTCCACCCAGCCGTCGGAATATTCGAATCCCTTGGTGATGTCAGATTTGAGCGGATCCTTTTCATCGAACCGGATAGACCGTGAGCCGGGCAGAACCTCCCGTTTGGCCAGATGGTCGTAAAGGAACAGTCCCATTCTGATCATCCAGGCGGGGCGGAGGTGAGGGCGGTGTGGTAGCCGGAAACGCATTGGCCACATGATGTGAGGAGAGTTCCGCAGCAGAGACTCACGCTCTGCAAGGGCTTCTCTCACCAGCCGGAACTCATAGTGCTCCAGATAACGCAGGCCGCCGTGGATCAGCTTGCTGCTGTTGGAGGACGTCGCCGAGGCAAGGTCGTTCATTTCGCAAAGCAATACCTTGAGGCCTCTGCCTGCAGCATCCATTGCGATCCCCGTTCCGTTGACACCGCCGCCAACAACGACAACGTCAAATTTATTGTTCTCCTCAGTCATCTTGTGTCATCTCCTGACGCCAACGAAAGGACGCTTCCTGGCGCTCTTTCCGGTTTTAACAGAAACGTATGCGTATATTATGCGAAAGCAAAATATATTCGTAAAGGAAAAAACAGAAAAAAAACGAAAAAGTGTGAGCGAGTAAAGTCAGGATTCCCTGAATGGTTCCAGGGAGCGAAAGGGGTTACCGGCGGGGAAGGTTAGACGAGGTGCAGTTCCACGTTGTTTTCGCGCAGTAACTGGCGGATCTCAACGGGAGGTGGCTCGTCCGTGAATACGTGATCGGCCTGGGCAATGCTGCCAAGACGAACCATGGCATTGCGGCCAAACTTGGAGTGGTCGGCTGCCAGCAGCACCTGACCTGAGTTCTCGATAATGGCCTGGGCAACGCGGACTTCCCGGTAATCGAAATCGAGCAGTGATCCATCGGTGTGAATGCCGCTGATCCCGATAATGCCAAAATCCATCTTGAACTGATTGATAAAGTCCCGGGTTGCTTCACCCACAATACCACCATCCCGATTACGCACTTCGCCTCCGGCAATAATGATATGGAAGTCTTCCTTTGCGGAGAGAATGGAAGCGACGTGCAGGTTGTTGGTCACCACCTGGAGGTTGTTCTTTTCAAGCAGTGCCTTGGCGATGGTTTCAGTGGTCGTACCGATGTTGATGAACATGGAGGAGTTGTCGGGAATCATCTGTACCAGGGCTTCGGCAATACGCTCTTTCGCTTCCAGATCCATGATCTTGCGTGCCTGGTAGGCCGTGTTCACGGTACTGGAGTCGATACCGGCGCCACCGTGATGACGGCGGAGCTTTTTCTGGCTGGCCAGCTCATTCAGATCCCGGCGAATGGTCTGCGGCGTGACTTTGAACTGATCTACCAGCTGTTCTGTAGTCACAAAGCCGTTTTGCTGGATCAGCTCCATGATCAGATCCTGTCTGCGTCGCTGTGCCATTCAACCTCCTCCGGCATCGGGTTTTTCTGTAACGAACGAAATGGCTATCTCACATCCGTGTTCAGTTTAGAGTGTTTTGTCTCTTTGTGCAGCCTTTTTAGGGAGTTGTGGAGTTCGGGTAATTTCTCGCTGATGAAAAGGGTTGGCTTTTGTTTTCAAAAAAGTAAAAATACGAAAAAATAAGAACACCCGAGGCAATATAACCATGACTCAATACATACTTTCGATCGATCAGGGAACCACCAGCTCCCGCGCGATTCTCTTTACTCTGGATGGCAATATACACGCAACCAGTCAACAGGAGTTCCCCCAGCATTTTCCCGCCAGTGGCTGGGTAGAGCATAACCCTGAAGACATCTGGCGCAGCGTCAGAGAAGTCTGCGATGAGGTCATGGCCGAGGGCTGTGGCGAAAAAGACGAAGTGGTTGCAGTTGGGATCACCAATCAAAGAGAGACGACCGTGCTCTGGGACAGGGCGACTGGCGAAGCGGTGTATCCGGCCATCGTCTGGCAGGACCGCAGAACCGCCGGCTGGTGTGAAACCCTGAAAAAACAGAGCCTGGAGCCGTCGGTGAATAACAAGACCGGGCTTCTGATTGACCCCTATTTTTCGGCGACGAAAATTCGCTGGGTTCTCGACAATGTTCCAGGGGCCAGGCAGCGTGCAGAGAAGGGTGAGCTGGCGTTCGGCACCATCGACAGCTTTTTGCTCTGGCGACTGACTGACGGCAGGGAGCATCGTACGGATGCCACCAATGCCAGCCGCACCATGCTGTTCAATATTCACAGTCAGGAGTGGGATCAGGAACTGTTGGATCTTTTCGGTATTCCTGAATCGCTGTTGCCTGAAGTTATGGATTCAGCGGCCGACTTCGGTCAGATTGTAGGTAACGGACGCCTGGACGGCGTCCCGGTTATGGGTATTGCGGGTGACCAGCAGGCGGCTCTTTTCGGCCAGACCTGCTTTGAAACCGGCATGGCAAAAAGCACTTACGGCACCGGCTGCTTTCTGATGCTGAACACGGGCGACAAGGCCCTGACTTCTGAGCACCGTTTACTGACAACCGTTGCCTACCGCCTCAACGGCAAGCCGGTCTATGCGCTGGAGGGCAGTATCTTTATTGCCGGTGCCGCCATTCAGTGGTTGCGCGATGGCCTCCAGCTGATCAGGAATGCGTGCGAGACAGAGCCGTTGGCGGAGGGTACGCCGGTAGACCACGGGGTGTACCTGGTTCCGGCATTCACCGGCCTGGGCGCTCCCTACTGGGATCCCAACGCCCGCGGCGCCATATTCGGACTGACCAGGGACACCGGCATCAAGGAAATTGTCACCGCTGGCTTGCAGTCGGTGTGTTACCAGACCAAGGACCTGCAAAAGGCAATGGAAAAAGATGGCCTGAGACCCATTACGCTGCGGGTGGATGGGGGCATGGTTGCAAACAGCTGGGTATTGCAGTTCCTCGCAGACATTCTCGGAGCAAGAGTTGACAGGCCTGCTCTGGTAGAAACCACGGCGCTTGGGGCAGCTTACCTGGCGGGGCTGCAGGCTGGCGTTTACAAGTCACTCGATGAGCTGAGTGCCATGTGGCGATGCGATCGGAGCTTCGATCCAGTGATGACCAAGGCGCAGCGGGACAGTCTTTATGAAGGCTGGATCAAGGCTATCAGTAAGCTTTGAGCAAGGTTTACCGCACTCCAAGATCCCTCAGGCGTTTGTACAGGGTGTTGCGGCTGACAGCCAGTTCCCTCGCTGCTCTGGACACGTTCCCCATACACTGCTGATAGACTACCAGTGTGTGCTTCATAATGTCGGTCCGGGAATTGTCATTCGCCTGTGGGGCCTCACTGAAGGAGGAGGGGTCGAATACCGGTTTTTGTGCGGGCTCTTCACGGTTCCCATATTCACCCAGGAACTCTTTCGGAAGATGCCAGAGTTCGATCTCTTCGCCATCGGCAATAGCAACGGCGACACGGATTATATTCACCAGTTGGCGGATGTTGCCTGGCCAGGGGTGGTTTTCCAGGGCTGCCATGACTTCCGGCTTAAGGGTGTCTGCCTGGTTACCGTCGCGGTGCTGTTGATAGATCCGATGAATCAGTTGCCGTCTGTCTTCACGTTCCCGCAGTGGCGGGAGTTCAACCGATAGCCCATTGATGCGGTAATAGAGGTCTGCACGGAACTCGGCACTCTCGATGCGGGTGGACAATGGACGGTTGGTGGCCGATACCAGCAGAATGTCCACCGGAATGTGTTCTGTAGAGCCCACCGGCATTACTTCCCGCTCCTGTAAAACCCGCAGCAGCCTCGACTGCGCGGCCAGCGGCATTTCGCCAATCTCATCCAGAAACAGGATGCCCTTATCCGCCTTCCTGATCAGGCCGAGTGAGCCCTGGGCCCGTGCACCGGTGAAAGCACCTGGCTCGTAACCAAACAGCTCCGACTCCACCAGTTCCGGTGGAATGGCGGCACAGTTTACGGATACCAGTGGCTGGTCCCGTCTTTTACTGCCCTGGTGTAGGGCCTTTACCAGCACTTCCTTGCCAACACCGGTTTCCCCGCAGATCAGTATCGGAACACCGCGCTCGAGCACCTTGCCAGCCTGGTCCGCGCAGCGACGGACTGAAGGCTCTCCATGCTCTATATCATCAATTGAGACAGTTTCAAGGTGCGGCCCGGTGGGCCTGGTTCGTTCTGTGGGTCGTGTCGTGGGCTTCTGATGCGGTGTTTTTATTCGACCTGGTCGTTTGAGAAGGCCAGACAGTCGCACCCGTTTGGTAGTTGTCAGCTGGATAGCAGCTGTTTCGGAGTGGTTGAGGATCAGATTCCTGCTTTCCATGAAGAGTGAGCTCAGGTTCCGGCCCTGTAATGCATCTCCCAGCAGTTGATCAGCACGCTGATTGGATGCGGCGATTCGTCCGGTGTGATCGAAAGCAATCAGGCCGGACCATGGGCTATCGATATTATCAGCCGTGGCGTTGAGGGTAAGAATGAAGTGGTCACTTCCCAGTTGCCTGACAATGAGGCGGTTCTCAACGGACTGGGAAAGCAGTCTGACCATGCCCAGGGTATGAGCCTGGGGCAGGTATGCATCACTGAAAGCGCTGAGAACTCCGATGAGGGTCCGGTCGGTATCAAAAATCGGGGCAGCGGAACCAATAATGCTGCGGTTCAGCTTGAGAAAGTGCTCGTTTCTCTGGACCTGGATTGGTGAGCCGGTGGCAACTGCTGTCCCGATGGCGTTGGTCCCGGCGTAGCGTTCATGCCAGCTTGAACCCGCGCAGAAGTAGGGGCGAAGGCGGGTCTCGGTGATTCGTCGGTCTCCCCATCCTTTCAGAACCTGTGCCCCGGAATCCGCAAGGAGTATAAGACAGCGACTGTTAGACATGATGTTGTTGTAGTAAGGCAGTACCTCGGTTTCGGTTGTGCTCAGCAGGGTCTCGTACTCCTGCTCAAGACCCAGAATGGCCGTCTCATCGAGACTGGCTGGTTCTGGCTCATGGTCATGATGGAGGCCGTACCCGATACAGCGATTCCAGGAGTCAGCAATAACTGAACGATACTCTCGCTGTTCGTGCTGTCGCTTCACCTGAATCCTCCGCGAATCTGAAGTTTCGTTTTGTTTTTTTACTGCCACCAGAGTCCTTCTGGAGCGCGTCTGTGTTCATGGCGTTGTTCAATAATGTGCTCAATGCCTGTTCAGGTCAATGTTCAGAATGAACAAAAAGTTTGATAACGAACATCAAGGTTTTCATATTAGAAATCAACTAAGCAAATAATGTGTTTAAAAACAATTGGGTGGGTTTTTACATGTGGTTTTTGCCTATATTGGTATGCTCATTGCCTTTCAATATTCGAAACCGAATTTTCACTGGTGGCCAGCGTGCATCAGTGAATGATGTTGCTACAACAACAACAAAGGAAAGCCTATGTCCTTAACACTGGAGAACCTCTCCCGTGTCGTGGATGGTGTGGATTACATCCGGGACGCGAATATCACGTTTGAGGCTGGTTCGTTCAACGTCCTGCTCGGACGCACTCTTGCCGGGAAGACTTCCCTTATGCGGATGATGGCCGGGCTCGACAAGCCCGACGAAGGCCGCCTCATCTATAACGGCAACGATGTGACGGGGCAGAGTGTTCAGCAACGTAACGTCTCGATGATCTATCAGCAATTCATCAACTATCCCAACCTTACGGTCTACGAGAACATCGCCTCGCCCCTGCGTCTGGCAAAGATGAAGGAGAGCGAGATTGATCGGCGTGTGAAAGAAACTGCCAACATGCTGCAGATCGATCCGTTGCTGAAACGGCATCCGCTTGAGCTTTCAGGCGGGCAGCAGCAGCGAACGGCAATGGCACGGGCGCTGGTGAAGGATGCCACGCTCATTCTGTTCGACGAGCCTCTGGTAAACCTGGATTACAAGCTCCGGGAAGAGCTGCGGGCTGAGTTGAGAGAGCTGTTCCGCGAGCGCCAGTGCATTGCCGTCTATGCCACCACCGAAGCCAATGAGGCACTGGCTCTTGGGGGTGTTACAACGCTCCTGAATGAGGGGCGTATTGTTCAGTCCGGTCCGGTAATGGATGTCTACCGCAACCCGGTGAATACCCTGGCGGCGCAGCTGTTCAGCGAGCCACCGATGAACATGATCAAGGGGCGTGTCACGGACACGGAAGTTACCTTTGACGAATACTCTCACCATGCGTTGACCCAGGAGCTCGCAAAGCTTGAGCCCGGTGACTACTGGTTCGGAATACGTCCGAGCCACATTGGCCTGGTGCCTGCCAATGAAGACGACCTTGAGATGTCAATGGAGGTGGAGCTCAGCGAGATAAGCGGTTCGGAAACCTTCATGCATGTTCGTAACCGGCATTTCGAGATGGTTATGCAGCTTATGGGGGTTCATCAGTATCGCACTGAGGCGCCCATCAAGATCTATCTTCCCATCAATAAGCTGTTCGTCTTTGATGAAAACGAAAACCTGGTGCATACCCCTGCAAAGCTGACAGGAGGGTCGATCTGATGGCTGAAATTCATTTGAAGTCCCTGGCTCACAGTTACAGCGATACTCCGACCGGGCCGGATGATTACGCCATCCGCCATCTTGACCATGTCTGGGAGAAAGGCGGTGCCTATGCCTTGCTCGGACCTTCCGGTTGTGGAAAGAGCACGATGCTGAACATCATTTCGGGCCTGCTCCAGCCTTCCGAAGGTGATGTGCTGTTTGATGGCAAACGCGTTAACGAACTGTCTCCCCGCGACCGGAATATCGCGCAGGTGTTTCAGTTTCCCGTTATCTACGACTCAATGACGGTGTTCCAGAACCTGGCATTTCCTCTCAAGAATACCGGTGTCCCTTCCTCACAGATCAAGGCCAAGGTTCACGAGATTGCAGAGATTCTGGAGATCGAAGGAGAGCTTCACAAGAAGGCCAAGAATCTTTCGGCAGACCAGAAACAGAAAGTCTCCATGGGACGGGGCCTGGTTCGTGGCGATGTCTCTGCCATTCTTTTTGATGAGCCATTGACGGTGATAGACCCCCAGCTCAAGTGGAAACTGCGCCGCAAGCTCAAGCAGATCCACGAACAGTTCGATATCACCATGGTGTATGTCACCCACGATCAGCTGGAAGCATCCACCTTCGCGGACAAGATCGCGGTGATGTACGGCGGACAGATTGTTCAGTTTGGCACGCCAACCGAGCTCTTTGAGCAACCCAATCACACCTTTGTCGGCTACTTCATTGGTAGCCCGGGCATGAATCTGATCGAAGTTCAGCGATGCCCCCGTGGGGTGTGCTTTGGCAGCACGGTTGTGCCAATGAGTGCTCACCAGGTTGAGGTTTTACAACGGGTTCAATCCAACAACATCAGGATTGGTATCCGCCCGGAGTTCATTCAGGCATCGGATGTTCCCGCTGATGACACGTTCGAGGCCGAGGTCCTGGATCTGGAAGACCTGGGAACCTACAAGATCATGACCGTAAAGCTTGATTGCGAGACGCTGAAAGTCCGTCTGACGGAGGATCAGCAATTCGAGATCGGCCGTCAGGTTCAGCTCAGTTTTCCCGAGAAATGGCTGAAGCTTTACGTGGACGAGTTTCTGGTAGAGGAGAAGAACCAATGAACAAGGTTCCCAATAACCGTGCCTGGTGGCTCGTTCTGCCAGTCTTTATTCTTGTTGCATTTTCGGCATTGATACCTCTGATGACGGTGGTGAACTATTCGGTTCAGGACATCTTCGGTCCGGGTAATGCCTATTACGTTGGTACTGAGTGGTTCAAGGAAGTGCTTAATGATGAGCGGCTGCAGGATTCGTTGCTGCGACAGTTTGCATTCTCCGGGGCGGTACTCGCTATCCAGATACCCCTGGGTATCAGCGTTGCCCTGATGATGCCAAAGTCGGGAATCAAGGCATCTCTGTGTCTGATTCTGCTGGCCATACCCTTGCTGATTCCCTGGAACGTGGTAGGAACCATCTGGCAGATCTTCGGCCGGGGCGATATCGGCCTGTTCGGCTGGGGCCTGAACGCCCTAGGTCTTGATTACAACTATACCGGCAACACGGTGGATGCCTGGCTGACGGTGCTGTTAATGGACGTCTGGCACTGGACTCCTCTGGTGGCACTGCTGTGCTATTCCGGCCTTCGCGCAATTCCCGAAGCCTTCTATCAGGCAGCGGAAATTGACCGGGCATCCAGGTGGGCCGTATTCCGCTACATCCAGTTGCCAAGACTCAAGAGCGTCCTGGTGATTGCGGTGCTGCTGCGATTCATGGACAGCTTCATGATCTATACCGAGCCCTTTGTACTGACCGGGGGTGGCCCGGGCAGCTCCACCACATTCCTCAGCCAGACCCTGACTACCATGGCGATCGGCCAGTTTGATATCGGCCGGGCTGCAGCCTTCTCACTGATCTACTTCCTGATCGTGCTGTTGGTGTCCTGGTTGTTCTTTACCGCCATAACTCACCTCGACAAAGAAAAATAAGGAGAGAGTGATGAACTATTCACGTTCCAAGGGCATGGGGATGACACTGTTTATCGTGCTCCTGCTGACCCCGATCTACTGGCTTCTGAACATGTCGTTCAAGACCAACCAGGAAATTCTTGGCGGTCTGACGCTCTGGCCGCAGAACTTCACCCTGGCTAATTACGCCGTGATCTTTTCGGATTCAAGCTGGTATTCGGGTTACATCAACTCGATGATCTACGTGTCCATGAACATGACGATCACCCTGCTGGTTGCCCTGCCGGCTGCCTACGCTTTCAGCCGTTACAAGTTTGTCGGCGACAAGCACCTGTTCTTCTGGCTGCTCAGCAACCGTATGGCGCCCCCGGCAGTATTCCTGCTGCCATTTTTCCAGCTCTATTCGTCAATAGGACTGTTTGATACCCACATCGCCGTGGCACTCGCGCACTGTCTGTTCAACGTGCCGCTGGCGGTCTGGATTCTGGAAGGCTTCATGTCTGGCGTGCCGCGCGAGTATGACGAAATGGCCTATATTGATGGCTACAGTTTCCCGAAGTTCTTCGTGAAGATTTTCCTCCCGATGATCCGCTCAGGGATTGGTGTCGCTGCCTTCTTTGCCTTCATGTTCTCGTGGGTGGAGCTGCTGCTGGCAAGAACCCTGACCTCCGTGGACGCGCAGCCCATAGGCGCCATCATGACGCGAACGATCGGGGCCAGTGGCATTGACTGGGGCGTGCTGGCTGCAGCAGGCGTTCTCACCATTATTCCTGGCGTGCTCGTGGTCTGGTTTGTTCGCAACCATATCGCCAAAGGCTTCGCACTGGGTCGGGTATAAGGAGATTTATCATGATTGCGTGGATGAACTGGACACCTACCGTCGCCGTTTTCTTTGCAGTGATTGCCGGAATACTGGCTGTGATGACCGTTTACGAAATCGTATCACCGTGTACGGAGCGCAAAGGCTTTCTGCCGATCGCGACAACCCGCGGGGATAGGCTGTTTATCGGTCTGCTGTCCGCAGCGTATATTCACCTGGCGTTCCTTGCAGCGTCCGACATAACGCTCTGGGTTGCACTCGCCGTTTCAGTGGTGTGGCTTGCGGTGTTGTTGCGCTGGGGTTAGGAAAGGACATTTTCGTTTGCCAGGGATGGCAATAAAAAACTTTCAGAAATCACTCTTGAAACGGTTGTAAAAATTTCCATAACGAACTATTTTTTACAACATGATCGGAATCGAACATGCTGGTTGGGTTCCAACACAGGAATAGCGACGAAAACGCTATACAGGGAAAATCGGGACGCAGTCCGCAGTCGCGCTCCGTACAAACCAAAACAAGACAAACGAGGTTGGATATGTTCAACAACAATAAATATCCGAAAACCCTGCTGCTCAGCGCCGCAATCGGCGCAGTCAGTATGGGGCTCAGCGTTCAGGCCAGCGCCGATGAGTATTCGGATGCGGCCAAAAAATGGCTTGACCAGGAGTTCAAGAATTCGACCCTGAGCAAAGAAGAGCAGATGAAAGAGCTGGAGTGGTTTATCAAAGCTGCTGAGCCTTTCCGTGGTATGGAGATTAATGTCGTCTCCGAAACCATCGCCACACACGAATACGAATCCAAGGTTCTGGCTGAGGCTTTCAGCGAGATCACCGGTATCGAACTTACCCATACCCTGATCCAGGAAGGGGATGTCATCGAGAAACTGCAGACCCAGATGCAATCTGGCCGCAACATTTATGATGGCTGGGTTAACGATTCCGACCTGATCGGCACGCATTTCCGGTACGGCAAGGTTATGCCCGTTGAGGACATCATGAACGGTGAAGGCAAGGATCTGACCCTGCCGACACTGGATCTGGACGATTTTATCGGTCTGGATTTCACGACAGCTCCGGATGGTAAGCTTTATCAGTTGCCGGACCAGCAGTTTGCCAACCTTTACTGGTTCCGTGCGGACTGGTTTGAGCGTGAAGACCTGAAAAAGCAGTTCATGGATATCTATGGCTATGAGTTGGGTGTGCCAGTCAACTGGTCTGCGTATGAAGACATCGCAGAGTTCTTCTCGGTTCACGTCAAGGAAATTGACGGTGAGCGCGTCTATGGCCACATGGACTACGGCAAGAAAGACCCTTCTCTGGGTTGGCGTTTCACTGATGCCTGGTTCTCCATGGCCGGTGCCGGCGACAAGGGGCTACCGAACGGTCTGCCTGTGGATGAGTGGGGCATCCGTGTAGAAGAGTGTCATCCGGTGGGCTCCAGTGTGAGTCGTGGTGGTGCCACCAATGGCCCGGCTGCCGTCTATGCAACCACCAAATACGTGGACTGGCTTGAAAAGTATGCTCCGCCTGAAGCGCAGGGCATGACTTTCTCTGAAGCCGGCCCGGTGCCTGCGCAGGGTAATGTGGCCCAGCAAATCTTCTGGTACACGGCGTTCACCGCCAGCATGATTGAGGACGGCCTGCCGGTCGTTAACGAAGACGGCACACCGAAGTGGCGCATGGCACCCTCGCCACGTGGACCCTACTGGGAAGAAGGCATGAAGCTGGGCTATCAGGACGTAGGTTCCTGGACCTTCATGAAGTCCACTCCGAAAGAGCGTCGTCTTGCCGCCTGGCTGTATGCCCAGTTCACTGTCTCCAAGACCGTCTCCCTGGAGAAAACCATTGCTGGCCTTACCCCCATCCGCGAATCTGACATCGAGTCGGACGTGATGACCGAGATGGCTCCGAAGCTTGGTGGTCTGGTCGAGTTTTACCGCAGCCCGGCCCGCGTGCAGTGGTCACCAACCGGCACCAACGTACCGGATTACCCGAAGCTGGCTCAGCTGTGGTGGCAGTACATTGCCCAGGCTGCAAGTGGTGAAGCGACACCACAGAAAGCTCTGGACGGTCTGGCGCAAGCACAGGATCGTGTGATGGAGCGTCTGGAACGCGCCAATGTCATGCCCAATTGTGGTCCCAAGCTGAATGAGCCTCGTGATCCCCAGTACTGGCTCGATCAGCCGGGTGCTCCGAAACCGAAGCTGGACAACGAAAAGCCGCAAGGCAAGACCGTCCGCTATGACGAACTACTGAAGACATGGGAAGAGGCTCGCGAGAGTTGATCGATACTTACCTGTAGTCCTCTGCCGCTGCCCCCCGCTCTCCCGGGCAGCGGCAGATCCAACACCGTCAGGTCGGTGGGTCTTGGCCGGTTGCTTTCATACCCCCCCTAACTAGCATTTCAGGTGTTTCCCCGTGCTTTGCGGGTAGATTCCTGCCGGCCCTTTTTCCGCCTTTCGGTACCTGTATTGTCCTTGGATACCCGGAGCCTCCGGGTATGTTGTAGGGAGCTTATAGGGCATGAAAAACATTTCAGTGATCCACCGTCTTTACCTGGGCTTCGGGCTTCTCTGTGCGATCATCGCCGGCTGGGGCCTGTTCAATGGCAATATGATGATGTCCATCTCGGATGGCACATCCGAGGTAAAGGAAAGGATATTCCCATTCCAGCGTTCCGTTCAGTCCGTTGAGGCAATGACTGGCACCAGTGTTATGGCGGTTATTTCCATGGCGAGGGTCAGGGATAACGAGGAACTGGAGTCTCGCTACGGGAAACTCGCCTCCATGATCTCCGGGCTTGAGGTTCAGGTAGCTGCACTGGCTGGACAGGCCGGTAACATCCCGTTGCTTGAGGGTTTTGATCAGCCTGCGCAGAAATTCCAGCAGCAGCTGGGGGTGCTGCGGCAACAGGCGGGCAGACTCAGCGAGCATCAGGCTGAAGTGATCAGGGTATCGGATTCGGTTAACGGAGACCTGTCTGACTTTCTTGCCCTGGCTTCCGAAATGAAACAGCTGTTGCTGCGCGAGGGCGCGACACCGGCCGGGTCTGATATTTACCTTAAAGATCTGCTGATGTCGGTTATGGGCAGCCTTTCAAATATGGAATTACTGATTATGCAGCTGGTCAGCACGGAAGATGCCCAACGGCTGAAAGACGTGGTCGAGAACCTGCGCTTCAATACCGTGACGGTGGAGCAGGATATCGAAGCCATTATTGACGAAATCGCCCCGCTGGCAGACCTTGCTCCCATTGCACAGGCCTTCTTCGAATCAGTAAGCAGCGAAACCGGTATTGTCAGTCAGTATTACGATTACCGCCGCAACCTGCTGGAAGTGAACACCACAGTGGCAGAAGTGGAACGTGAGCTTGGCATTCTCAACACCAACATTGAGGACATGGTCAGGGCCGCTGGCGAGGCAGCGGTGCAAACGATCGATAATCTGGATGAGACCGCACGTTTGTCCGAGCAGTTGGTGTATTACCTGGTGCCGATGATTCTGTTGATTGCCATTGTAATATCGGCTTGGCTCGGGCGCATGATCAGTGTTCCACTCAGGGCAACGGTCAGTCATCTGTCCGCCATGGCCTCAGGAGATTACAGTCGTGAACTGACCTTCAAGGCGAGGGGCGAATTTGTCGAGCTTAAGAATTCGGCCAACCAGCTTGCAGTGGCGATGCGGGAGGTTCTGGGTAGTCTGCAGAGGACCGGTGGGGAACTCGCCGGAGTTGCAGCTTCGAATGCGAACTTTTCCCACGACCTGAGCCAGCGTATCGGCGGCCAGGCTGACGAGCTCGATTCCATTGCCACGGCCATGAACGAGATGGAAGCCTCCTGCCATCAGGTGGCAGAAGCAGTCCGGGACACCCATCGTCTGGTGGAGTCCGTCAACAGTCGGGTGGACGAAAGCCAGGAGACGGCACGTTCCAATATGGCGTGCGTGGATGAACTGGAGGAGCAGATCCAGCAAACGTCCGGCAAGCTCAAGAGGCTGGAAAGTGCTTCCCATGACATTGGTCGGATTACCCAGTCCATAGATGAAATTGCCAATCAGACCAATCTGTTGGCGTTGAATGCTGCTATCGAATCTGCGCGCGCCGGCGAGTTTGGTCGTGGTTTCGCGGTTGTGGCAGACGAGGTGAGACAGCTGGCCCGGAAAACCACCAACAGCACCGAGACTATTCGTGGTCTGGTTACCCGACTCCAGGGCGAGGCAGGGGAGGCTGTAGGCTCCATGGAAGACAGCTTCCATCGTCTGGAGTCGGTGAAGACGTTGATCACTGACGCATCCAGGGGCGTCGAAGCCATCCGCGAGACCGTGGATCAGATTCGCAACAGCGCGGAACATGTTCGTTCCGGGATGGATGAGCAGGAGGACGTCAGCCGTTCGGTTTCGCATAACGTGACGGAGATCAGCGGTTCGTCGTCGGAGAACCTGATGCAGATCGAACAGCTTGTAGCAACCAGCGACCAGCTCAAGGCATCCATGGCGGATATCGAAGCGCTGATGGGCCGGTTTCGGATTTAGCAGTTCCGCCCGGAAATTCATATCCCGATTTTCGATATAACAAAATCATATTGAATAATTGTTCTTTTTCGCTTGTTAATGTTCGCAAACGAATATTACAATCGTATTGCTGTTCGATAGTGCACGGAACCGGTGCATCAACAAAAACAACAGACCAGACAGGTTTATTATTATGGAGCGTATTCAGTCAGTGTTCGCCCGGGAGATCCTGGATTCCCGGGGTTTTCCCACAGTGGAAGTGGATGTCACGTTGGAAAACGGTGTGGTTGGATACGGTCGCTCACCATCCGGCGCCTCCACAGGGTCCAGGGAAGCTCTGGAAAAACGTGATGGCGACCCTGCCCGATACAACGGCAAGGGCGTGCTGGGGGCGGTTGAATCGGTAAATCGACATATTGCGCCAGCCCTTGAAGGCAGGGTGGTGTTTGACCAGTTAGTGATTGATCGCCTGATGCGCCACCTGGACGGGACCGACAATAAGGCGGGCTTTGGTGCCAACGGTATCCTCGCGGTATCGCTTGCGGTTGCAAACGCTGCTGCAAACTACAGACAGCAGCCTCTCTATCGCTATCTCGCTGAACTCTATGGCTGTTCCGGCCCGTGCGTTCTTCCTGTACCGATGATGAACATCATCAATGGTGGTGCCCATGCCGACAACAATGTGGATATACAGGAATTCATGATCCAGCCTGTGGGTGCGCCAAGTTACAGCGAAGCGCTCCGCATGGGCGTTGAAATATTTCATGCGTTGAAGTCACTCCTGAAAAAGAAGGGCCTTTCCACAACCATCGGTGATGAGGGTGGCTTTGCACCCAATCTGCGTTCCAGTGAGGAGGCTCTCGATTTCATTCTGGAAGCCGTGGCCAGGGCGGGGTATCGGCCTGGCACCGATGTGGTGCTGGCGCTGGACTGTGCTGCTTCCGAGTTCTACCAGGATGGCCTCTACCGTTTGACCGGCGCCGGTGAAAGCTACGACTCCGCCGGCTTTGCCGATTATCTTCTGTCACTGGCCATGCAGTACCCCATAGCGTCCATCGAAGACGGCATGGACGAAGATGACTGGGCCGGCTGGAAACTGCTTACGGAAAAGCTGGGCGAGCGGGTTCAACTGGTGGGTGATGATCTGTTTGTCACCAACACCGGTCTTATCTCTGAGGGAATTCGCCAGGAAATCGGCAATTCCGTACTCATCAAACTCAACCAGATAGGAACCCTCTCGGAAACCTTTGAAGCCATCGGCATGGCCCAGGATGCGGGTTATACCGCCGTGATCTCGCACCGTAGTGGCGAAACCGAAGACACCTTTATTGCCGATCTTGCAGTAGCAACGAGGGCCGGCCAGATCAAGACCGGTTCGCTGTGCCGCTCGGACCGCGTTGCGAAATACAACCGGCTGCTTCGTATCGAGCAGGATCTGGGCGCCCATGCCTTCTACCCCGGTGTGGGAGCAATTCGTTGTGCTCTGGATACCTGAGCCAGCAATGTACGGAATGACAGGAGGCAGACCATGAGAAAACCCATTCTGATCGCGAACTGGAAAATGAACGGCAGTCTGCATGCCAACCAGGCATTGCTGGTGCGCATGCTGGCGAAGCTCAGACCTTTCAGGAAAGCCGTTGATCTGGCCATTTGCCCGCCATTTCCCTATCTCTTTCAGGTCAGGGATCTGTTGGGGTACACCGGCATTGCGCTTGGTGCCCAGAATGCCAGCTCTGCCACTTCCGGCGCCCACACCGGTGAGGTAAGTGCAACCATGCTTCAGGAAATGGGTTGCCGCTATGTTCTTGTGGGTCATTCGGAGCGCCGATCGCTTTACCACGAATCCAACGCCGACGTCGCCGCCCGTTTCAGGCAGGTTCGCTCTGCTGGAATGACTCCGGTTCTGTGTGTGGGCGAAACCCTCGAAGAACGGGAGCAAGGACAGGCGATGGCGGCGATTGAGAGCCAGGTACAGGCAGTCATCGACGAAACCGGAGTAACGGGCCTTGAGGGCAGCATCATTGCCTATGAGCCGGTCTGGGCTATTGGTACAGGACGGACGGCAACCCCGGAGCAGGTCTCGGACACGCACCGTGCTCTCCGCCAGTTCCTGGAAAGCCATTACCCGGGTATGGGCGAGGCCATACGTATCGTATATGGCGGTAGTGTCAAGGCAGGTAATGCAGCGGAACTCTTCCAGTCTCCTGAAGTGGACGGTGGTCTGATCGGCGATGCTTCTCTGCAGGCCGACGAATTTTCCGACATTGGGACTGCACTGGCAGACACCCTGGCGGAACCCGACAGCGAATGCGACGCACTGGACTAATTGGAGGAGTTTGCTTTTGGATATGGCAGCACGAATGCGTGATTTTTTCCCGGTTATCGAAGATATTCCGGACAGATTCCGGCCAGGGAAGGGGGTGACCCTTGATCACTACCTGGTGTCGGGATTGATGAAACCCTGGCAGGGTGAGTACGCCGATGTGGTCAGCCCGATATGCCTGCGTGGTGATGATGGCCGGCCCGAGGCGCTGGTGATAGGCCGAACGCCGTTGATGAACAGGCATCATGCGTTGGCTGCGCTGGATGCGGCGGTGGAAGCCTATGGGCAGGGCAGTGGTTACTGGCCACGGTTGTCGGTGGAAGAGCGGATCGGCCATGTGGAATCTTTTCTGGTCGCCATGCGTGAGCAGCGTGAAGCAGTGGTTGAGCTTTTGATGTGGGAGATTGGCAAGAGCTACAACGATTCCTGCAAAGAGTTTGACCGTACCTGTGATTACATTGCCCACACCATTCATGAACTGAAGGAACTGGAACGCCGCTCCAACAGGTTTGAGCTGGTGGGGGGTGTCGTGGCCCAGATTCGTCGTCTGCCGGTGGGCGTGGCGCTATGCATGGGGCCTTTCAACTATCCCCTTAATGAAACCTTCACCACACTGATTCCCGCACTGATCATGGGTAATACCGTGGTGTTCAAGCCGGCCAAATACGGCGTGTTATTGATAGGCCCCCTGTTGAAAGCCTTCCAGGAGAGCTTTCCTCCGGGGGTGATCAACATCATCTTCGGCCGCGGCCGGGACACCGTCGGGCCGCTGATGGAAAGCGGGAAGGTCGATATGTTTGCCTTTATCGGCACTCACCGAGGCGCCTCCGCCCTCAAGCAGATGCACCCCAAACCCCATCGCCTGAAAGCCGTACTGGGGCTGGATGCCAACAATCCGGGTATCGTGATGCCGGACGCCGAACTGGACGCGGCCGTCCATGAATGTGTCACCGGCGCCCTGTCCTTTAATGGCCAGCGCTGTACCGCCCTCAAGCTGCTGTTTGTTCACGAGAGCGTGGCGGATACTTTCGTGGAGAAGCTTGCGGTTGCCGTGGATGAGCTGGCGTCAGGTATGCCATGGGACCCCGACGTCAAGCTGACACCGCTCCCGGAGCCGGGCAAAACCCTGTATCTCAGCAGTCTGGTGGACGATGCCGTCGCAGGTGGGGCGAGGATCTGCAATCGTAACGGTGGCGAAGTGCATGGCACCTATTTTCACCCTGCTGTGCTGTATCCGGTAAGCGCCGCCATGAGGGTATACCGGGAAGAGCAGTTCGGGCCGGTAATACCGGTGGTGCGCTATTCCGATATCAGTGAGGTGATTGACCATGTCCGGCAGTCTGATTTTGGCCAGCAGCTGAGCATTTTCGGATCCGATCCGGAGCAGGTCGCCCACCTGGTGGATGTGCTTGCCAACCAGGTAGGCAGGATCAATCTCAATGCCCAGTGCCAGCGCGGCCCGGACACGCTCCCGTTCAATGGGCGCAAGGATTCGGCCGAGGGCACCCTGTCGGTGACCGATGCCCTGAGGGTGTTCTCCATCCGTACCACGGTTGCCACCAAAGCGACGGAGCGCAACAAGGAACTGATCAACGATATTGTGAAGAGCCGGCACTCAGGGTTCCTGACCACCGACTACATCCTCTGACCTAAAGAGACGTTGGTTGGCCTGCTTCCCTGCGGCGGGCCTCCCATTCCTCCCGGGTCTGGGCGGCTTCGTCGCCCGGCATGGAATCGATGATCTCGAAATAGTCACTGGAGTATTCATCCGCCATGATCTCGTTCCGCGGTTTCACCCGTACCACATACACAGTCTGAACGTTCTGGTGGTCAAACTCCCGCCAGTACTGTTCGTCTTTCAGGAAGGTGTACCGGTGGCCCTCCAGGGCCCGGATGATCTGGCTGGTATTGGTGGTGCCCGCGCGCTCAACAGCGTCCTTGTACTGATAGACAATGCTGTAGGCCGAAGCCGCTGCAGTAGAGGGCCGCATCTCATAGCGGCTGGAGAAGGCCTCCACGAACGCTTTGCCCCTGGGGTAGTCGTATTCGTAGGGCACACTCCATACCCAGGGGGAGCCACCGATGACCCCTTCCATAATGGTGGGACCCACCTGACGGGCCATCCCCAGTGTGAGGTTGGGAACCACTACCTGCATTTGCTCGGTCAGTCCCATCTCATAGGCTACGTTCAGTGCCCGCACCATGTCGTCCCCGAAGAGGACCATCATCAGCACTTTTGCGCCGCTCTTTTCCGCCTCTTCAAGGGCTTTGCGGAAATCGGTGATCAGGGCACGGGGGAAGGGGGTTTTTACCCCCTGGTGGGCATCGGTGTCGTCTGTGTTGGTGAACTTCCTGACAGACTCTTCCACCGACCAGCCCCAGGTGTAATCCGCGGTGATGTAGAAGTACTCGTCATTGGCATGCTGGGCATTGAGGTACTGACTGAGTGCCTTGGCGGTCATCCAGGCATTGTAGGGTTCCCGGAACATGTGGGTGTGGCCCGCGGCTCCGGTGGTGGCATTGGAGTAGGTCAGGGTCCCGAAGTAGATCCTGTCTCTGTCCCTTGCCGCCCTTCCTGATGATATGGCAACGGCACTGGAAACACCGCCGAACACCATTTGTACACCCTCGCGGTCGATCAGTTCGGCGGTGTTCTTTGCGCCCTTGTCAGGCTCGCCTGAGGTATTTCGGATCACCAGCTCGACGTCGCGACCCATGATGCCGCCTGCTTTGTTGATTTCATCAACCGCCAGAAACGCACCAAGGCGCTGTTGCAGCCCCTGGTCCTTGTAACGCCCGGTCTGGGGGTAGTTGAGACCGATCCTGAGAGCTTCCGCCGCAGCGGTAGTTGTTACCAGCAGGGTCAGTAAGAGAGAGATGAACAGCTTCTTGCAGAGCATTGGCAAGGCCTCCATGGTCGCGCCGGGCCGGAAATGCGGGCCCTGATATTGTTGTTGTGAAGCGTATCAGTGTCGCGGGTGCCTACAAGGGTAACAATCGTACTAAGGTGGAAGGTTGTGTAACGATTTGTCAGACGTTGATGGCTGTCGCAATACTACTGTGATTCATGCGACAGCACTCTTGCGAACAGACTCCAGGAGGCGGTACCAGAGCGGGCGGGGTAGCTGGCTGCGGACGCCCTGAAGCGCTGAATGAATACGGTGCCGGTTCAAGGAGCCGAGTACCGGTACCGGCGCTCCCGGTATCTGGTGGAGCCAGGCGATGGCCAGCGCTGTGTCATCCAGCCCGGTTTCCTCACTGGCCTGGTTCCGCAGGTCTGCGGGAATGTGGCTGGTGAGGCCGCCCCCACCTAATGGAGACCATGCAAGCCAGCGTATCCCGTCACCAAGGTGTGCCTCCAGAGTGCCATCAAATAGTGGGTCGGTATGGGCGAGCGACAACTGGCTCTGGTTGCACGCCAGTGGAAGCGCGGTGTTTCGCGCCAGCCATCGCCACTGTTCTGGCAGGAAGTTGGATACGCCGATCTGGCGTACCTTGCCTGCGGATACCGATGCTTCCAGAATCCTTACCACATCCTCAGCCTGCATCAGGGGGTCCGGTCGGTGGATCAGGAAGGTATCAATCTGCTCCACCGCCAGTGAATCGAGGGCTTTGTCTATGGCATTCTGCAGATAACCGGCTTCGGCCCGGTAATGCTTTACCCGCCATGTCGAGCAATCCTGGTCAGCCGGAACAATGCCCGCCTTGGTGATGACCCGGACTCGCCCGGCCAGCGCCGGAGAAGCTCTCAGTGCGGCCCCGAATAGTTGCTCACACTCTCCAGCTCCGTAAATGTCTGCGTGGTCAAATACATTCAGCCCTTCATCCAGCCGCTCAGCAATCCAGTCAGCAAGCCTTGCCGTTCGGGTCAGTTGGGGATGATCGTGGAGTCGCATCATCCCCAGTATCAGGGGGGTATCCAATGTAAATCCGCCAGTATCGCTGGTTTGCATGATTACTCCTTGCCGAAGGCGATGACAACGCGGTCGTTGCCGTGGATTCTTGAGAAAACGTAGGGATCGGCGCTTAGGCGTCTGTGCTCGCCCGCGCCAATGGCAGGGTGGCGAGCCCGGAACTGCCCGAGCTTCCTCCAGTGAGACACTACCGGTTCCGCCTCACCACTCTCAATATCAGTCCAGTTCATATCGGAACGGGTGCCCTGATGACCATCTGAACCGGTGGGTCCGAACCTGCGCCCACTCTCGTCGCCGTAGAAGATCTGGCTTGTGCCCGGTGTAAACAGCAGGGCGCTGGCCACTCGCTTTTGCATGGCCGGATTGTTATCGACAATACGACTGAACAACTGGGTGTCGTGGGATGAGATGTAGCTCATCACATTGAAGGGTTTTTCGCCGCCCATCTTTTCTGCATAATCGCGATAGATGGGTTCCATCGCCGGAAGGCACGAGGCACCGGCGCGGGCCTCTTCCTGAAGGTCAAAATTGATGACGGCATCAAAGCCGGCATCAAAGTAACTGCTGTGGCTGACGGTGTGGGGAAAGACCTCTGCCACCATCCAGAAGTCTTCCGCCGGCAGCGGTTGCCCCGGGTTATTGCTGCGATAGCTCTCCAGAGCTTTCTGGGCTTCTGTTTTCAGCGCCTGCCAGGCCTCCGGTTCAACGTGTTTGGCGGTATCCACCCGGAAACCGTCGACACCGAATTCACGCACCCAGTCCGTCAGCCAGGTAATCAGGTAATCCCGAACAGTGGCATTATCAAGCTGCTCGGCGAGGGTGTTTTCCTTGTTCCGGAGGAACGCTGGCAGGTCGACCACCTTGTCGGATCCGGTCTTGAAGTCCGGCAGGAAAGCCAGCGATCCCCGTACCGGGTCAATGGAGGCATTGGGCGGTGTGTCGTAGTCGCCGATGCCGGCGCGAACCCAGTCCTTGCCCCACCAGTTGACCCAGTCCGGGTGATCGTAATCGATCAGTGCATGGTAGGCGTGGAAGTCCTCCCAGGATTCCGGTTGCCAGCTGCCCCACCGCTCCGGCAGGTGTTTCTCGAAGCCGTCCCGCAGGCCACCGAAGCCGAAGGTCTGCATATCCTGGAGTGTGGCGTAGCCCGGGTGGTTCATAACAACATCCATTACCACGCGAATGTCGCGGGCGTGGGCTTCTTCTACCAGAGTACGGAATTCGTTGCGGGTACCGAAATTGGCGTCGGGCCGGGTGAAGTCCTGCGCGTAGTAGCCATGGTAAGCATAATGCTGGAAATCGCCCCGATCGCCGCCACCAACCCAACCGTGGATCTGCTCGAAGGGCGGAGTTATCCAGATCGCATTGACCCCCAGTTCTTCCAGGTAGTCCAGTTTTTCCGTCAGGCCGGCGAAGTCGCCTCCGTGGAAGGTGCCTATCTCGTCCTTGCCGTCAGGTTGGCGGCCATAGCTCTGGTCGTTGTCGGTGCGGCCGTTGGCGAAGCGGTCGGTGACGGCAAAATAGACTGTGGCGCCGGCCCAGTTGAAGTTTTGCCGTGGTGCATCCGCGGCCTCAAGCAATAACAGGCCATCGGCTTCCGGGGCGGGGGATAGTGTGACTTTGCCGTTTGCCACCCGGGCCTTTTCGCCGCTGTAGAAATCCCGTACCCATTCATCCTCTGCAAACGTATCTCCCACGTTTACTGTTATTGCAGACTGGGTAGCCGTACAGAAGCCGTCGCTGGTTGAGGCAGCCGGGTTGCCAGGGGGTGGGGCGGATGTCTCGAACTGGCTGTTGGCGCAGCCCACAAGCGAGAGGCACGTCACAAGGCTGGCGGTTAACCTGAACTTTTTCTGGTATGGATTCATGCAATGGGCTCCGGTTCCATTTATTGTTGTCGTACCGCAATCAAACCAGACCCGGACGGTGGGTGGTAGACGGAATTCACTACGCCTGCCTACTCCCCCATTCTACGCCTCAGGGAATGAAATCAGGGCTGATGCCAGCAACGGCAAATTGCAACACAGTTCGGTTACTCGCAATAGAAAGATTTGCGTTAAGCCCGCCCGGCCAACCTCGTGTCAGGACGGACAACAAGAATAAGGCAAGAACAAGTAGAGGAATCACCTGATGAATCGTCGAACTTTTATCCATAGCACCCTCGCTGCCTCCATTGTTGCAGCATCTTTTGGACTGTCAGCACCTGCCCACGCCGAGATCGAGGAGGGAAAGCTCCTGGTCTGGATCAACGGTGATAAGGGCTATGATGGTCTGCAGGAAGTGGGAGACTGGTTTACCGAGGAAACCGGCATCCCGGTTGAAGTGGCCCACCCGGATAGCGCGACCGACAAGTTTCAGCAATCTGCCGCCACCGGCAATGGCCCTGATATCTTTATCTGGGCTCACGACCGTTTTGGCGAATGGGCCCAGAGCGGCATAATCTCCGAAATCAAGCCATCGCAGAAGGTGGTTGATGCCAATTTCGATTTTACCTGGGATGCTGTGACCGTCGACGGCAAGATGTATGGCTATCCCATGGCTGTCGAGTCTATCGGCCTGATCTACAACAAGGATCTGTTGCCCGAGCCGCCAAAGACCTTTGAAGAGATTCCCGCCATCCATGCGGAGCTGGCGAAAGATGGCAAGCGCGCCATTCTGTGGGACTACAACAATACCTATTTCACCTGGCCAATGCTTGCTGCAGCGGGTGGCTATATCTTTGCCCAGAACGAGGACGGGAGCTACGACGTAACGGATACCGGCGTGAACAATGAAGGTGCCATGAAAGGCGCCAACATGCTGGCAACCCTGATTGAAGAAGAGGTGATGCCCCGTGGTGCAGACTACAGCGCCATGGAATCCGGCTTCAACAAGGGCGAAGTGGCCATGATGATTAATGGCCCCTGGGCCTGGGGCAACCTGAAGAAGAGTGATATTGATTTCGGCGTTGCCACCTTGCCCACGGTTGATGGCGAGCCCAGCAAACCGATGGTCGGCGTTATGGCTGCCACCCTGAATTCCGCAAGCCCGAACAAGGATCTGGCCGTTGAGTTCCTGGAAAACTACGCCCTGTCGGTCAAAGGGCTGAAAATGGTGAACAATGACGTACCCCTGGGTGCCGTCGCCAACAAAGAGTTCATGGATGAGTTGTCGTCCGACCCCAACATTGCAGCAACTTTTGAAAATGCTGAGTTGGGTGAGCCGATGCCGAGTGTGCCCGCCATGGGTGCTTTCTGGTCATCGATGGGGCCGGCCCTGCAGAACATCACTTCTGGAAGACAATCGGTTGAGGATGCCCTGAACTCCGCGGCGCAGCGCATTACCAGATAATGCCGGAACCGGAAATGCCGTCAGCTAACCGGCTGGCGGAGTTTCCCGTTGCGCCGACCTGTTGTTGTAACTCTGCCGTTGCCGGTTGCGGCGGCGGCTTTAAACGGGCTGACTACAATGATAACGGAATCCCTGTCCTCCTACGGACCCGAAAGCAGACCTCCAATGATCCGAATGATTCTTAAATGGGGCGCCCTGGCCGCATTGGTTGCGATGGCGCTCTACCTGATACTGGCACTCTATGCCCAGCGGGAAATCGTGTTCGCGATGCTGTTCCTGGTGTTGACGGCTTCCGCAGTTTTTGTCTTTGTTCACAAGAAGCTGTATGCCCACCGCTACATTTTTCCTGCTGTCGCCGGCATGGGGCTGTTTGTCATATTCCCGCTGATGTACACCGTCGGCATTGGCTTCACCAATTACAGCGCCAGTAACCTGCTGAGCTTCGAGCAGGTGCAGGAGAACCTGCTGGATAGGACCTATCAGTCAGACTCCATCCGCTACAACTACGGCCTGTACGACACTGGTGAAGGTTATGTGATCTACCTTGAAGGAAAGCATCAGGACCTGGTCACTCCGCCCCTGAAGCTGGATGGCTCCGAGGCTGAGGTTCCGGTTCTGCCTGCGTCACGGAAACCAGCGGGCGAGCCCTTGTCCATGCGTGACATAATCCAGCTGCGTTCGGAACTGAGCGGCATTGACCTGCTGACCGAGGATGGACGTGAGCTGAGCATGGCAAGCCTGCGGTCGTTTGCCGCCATTCGGGACCAGTTCACGCTTCATGACAATGGCAGTATTACCAATAACCAGACCGATGTGACCTATTTTCCCGATCACGAAACCGGGTTCTATCGCAGTGCCGATGGTGAAACACTATCGCCCGGCTGGACGGTGAATATTGGCTGGGACAATTACCTCAAGGTGGTATCCGATCCGAGCATTCGCGGACCGTTCTTCGAGATCTTTGTCTGGACGTTGTCTTTTGCTGTGGCGACGGTGGTGTTCACCCTGGCCCTGGGGCTGCTGCTGGCGAATCTGCTGCAGTGGGACCAGATCCGGGGCAAGGGCTTCTATCGCACCATGCTGATTCTGCCCTATGCCGTACCTGCCTTTATCTCGATACTGGTGTTCAAAGGCCTGTTCAATCAGAACTTCGGCGAGATCAACCTGGTGCTGGAGGGTCTGTTCGGGATACGCCCGGACTGGTTCAGTGACCCGGCGCTGGCCCGGACCATGATTCTGATTGTGAATACCTGGCTGGGTTACCCCTACATGATGCTGCTTACCATGGGTCTGCTGCAGGCCATTCCACGGGACCTTTACGAAGCTTCCGCCATGGACGGGGCAGGGCCGGTGAACAACCTGTTCAATGTCACACTGCCCCTGATTATTAAGCCGCTGATGCCGCTGCTCATCGCAAGTTTTGCTTTCAATTTCAACAATTTCGTCCTGATCGCCCTGCTGACCGGTGGTGCGCCCGATATAATCGGGGCCAGTACGCCTGCAGGCACCACAGACCTGCTGGTGAGCTACACCTACCGCATTGCGTTCCAGGATTCCGGACAGAACTTTGGCCTGGCGGCCGCTATCGCCACAGCCATATTCCTGGTGGTGGGCGCCCTGTCGCTGATCAACCTGAAACTGTCCAAAGTAAAAGTATAAGGAGCTTCCCATGGCGATGGTACAACCCCGCTCCACCAAGTATCGCGTTCTGGCATCCCATTTGGGGATGCTGGGGTTCATTGCGATCATACTCTTCCCGCTATTGATGGTGATTTCCATCTCCTTCCGCAGCGGTAACTTCGCCTCCGGCAGCCTGCTGCCGGAGAACCCCTCGCTGGAACACTGGTATCTGGCGCTTGGCATTCCCTATACAGGTGAGGATGGCACGATTACCCAGCCCCCGTTCCCGGTACTGTTGTGGCTGTGGAACTCCATCAAGATTGCGGTGGTATCTGCTGTGCTGATCCTGGCACTGTCCACCACCAGCGCCTACGCGTTCGCCCGCATGCGGTTTGCGGGCAAGGGCTTTGTGCTCAAGTCGATGCTGATCTTCCAGATGTTTCCACCGGTGCTGTCCCTGGTGGCGCTGTACGCCCTGTTCGACAAGATAGGCAATCACGTCAGTTGGCTGGGGCTGAATACCCACGGTGCGGTCATCGTTGCATCCCTCGGGGGCATGGCGCTGCACATCTGGACCATCAAGGGCTACTTCGATTCCATCGACCGCTCCCTGGAGGAAGCGGCCATCGTGGATGGGGCAACAACCTGGCAGGCGTTCCGCTACATCCTGCTGCCACTGTCCGTGCCGATCCTGGTCGTCGTGTTCATCCTTGCGTTCATCATGACCATCATGGAATACCCGATGGCGTCCGTGTTGCTGGTGGACACCGACAAGCTGACTCTGGCGGTGGGGGCGCAACAGTACCTTTATGAGCAGAACTATCTGTGGGGCGACTTTGCGGCTGCAGCAGTGCTCTCCGGATTGCCCATCACACTCATATTCCTGTACTGCCAGAAATGGATTGTTGGCGGGTTAACTGCCGGTGGCGTCAAGGGATGATGCCACTGGAGTGACTCTGCAAGTTCTCCTTCGCCGCCACGGATGATCCCGGGCGGCCCTTCCGCGAGCATTGCGTCTTCCATTTTGCACTTCGCGACCCGGTCAGGCTAATACCCCCCCCCTGCTGACCGGGCTTTTTTTCCTCACAGTTACCTGATCGCTGAACAGTGGCGGCGGGCCTCCCGAAACACGCTGTGAATACGTCCGTGTACGCTCGGCTCCGCCATCCATGGCTCCGCACGGTTTCGGGAGGCCCGCCGCCACTGTCCAGCTAGCTGGGGAATAGTCGATTAATTGGGGTGGTATTCACAGGGTGTTTCAGGAGTATCCCCCCGGCCTGCTCAGCGGTCGGAAAGGAGAAAGACAAAAGGAGAAAGGCAAAAAAAGGGGCCGGTACGTGACGAACCGGCCCCTGGAAAGGTGTCAGAGCAGATCAGAAATCAATGCAGGGCTCGCGGTAAAGGCGAGGGCAGGCGTTGCCGTCCTGGCGGAACAGGTGGCATTTGATGGCGTTGAAGCCCAGGGTGACTTTGGTGCCTTCCTGGACCGGGTCGCTGCCGTCGGTGCGCATGGTGATGACACCGTCCACACCGTTGACGTCCATGTGCACCAGGGTCTGGTATCCAAGCCGTTCAACCACAGTGACTTCCCCGTCCATGTACATATCGGCTTCGTCACCGGTCGTCAGGTGCTCCGGGCGCACGCCAAGACTGACGGACTCACCGGCAGACAGTTCATGACCGTTGATGGCAATTTCCAGGGAGTGATTGCCTGGCAGGGTCACCGTAACGGACTGGCTGCTGGCCTTCTCAACCGTGCAGTCAATGAAGTTCATCTTTGGAGAACCGATAAATCCAGCCACAAACCGTGTGGCAGGGTAGTGGTACAGCTCCATGGGCCTGCCCACCTGTGCGATGGTGCCGTTGTCCAGGGCGACGATTTTGTCGGCCATGGTCATGGCCTCCACCTGGTCATGGGTGACGTACACCATGGTGGCGTCCAGGCGCTTGTGCAGGCGTGAGATTTCGATACGCATCTGTACCCGAAGCGAAGCATCCAGGTTGGATAATGGCTCGTCGAACAGGAATACCGTGGGTTCCCGCACAATGGTGCGGCCAATGGCAACTCGCTGGCGCTGCCCACCAGACAGGTCTTTCGGCTTACGCTCCAGCAGGTTGTCGAGCTGGAGCAGCCTGGCGGCATCGTTAACACGACGGTCAATTTCGGTCTTGTTGGTCTTGGCCAGTTTGAGGCCGAAGGCCATGTTCTCCGCCACGTTCATGTGGGGGTACAGGGCATAGGACTGGAACACCATGCCCACTTCACGCTCTTTGGGTGGCAGGTTGTTGACCCTGTCGTTACCAATGTACAGGTCGCCGGAGGTGATGTCCTCCAGCCCTGCGATCATGCGTAGCAGGGTGGATTTGCCGCACCCGGACGGGCCGACAAAGACCACAAACTCACCGTCATTGATGTCCAGGTTTACGTCGCGGGTTACCTGGGTCTCGTCATAACTCTTGCAGATGTTTCGTAGTGTGACGCTGGCCATAACGTATGTCTTCTTGTTTGATCTATGGAAGCTCAAGAGCCCGGCAATCATCGCGCAGAGTGACCGGGCCGGTTTTTTCAGTGTCGGGGATCAGAGTGTTGCAATCTCGACGCCCCATGCCTGAAGCTCCAGTTGCCTGCCGTTCCAGCTACCACCCACAAAGTCAGGGGTGCCTCTCAGTGGTTGTGCGGGAGCCAGTGTGGTGATATGAACGGGTCTGTCTGCCAGGTTCAGGGTCACCAACAGGGTTTCACCCTGGTAGCTTCGGGTGTATACCAGGGTATCTTTCGGGCTTTTATGAAACTGGATATCGCCCTTGAGCAGAACTGGCTGCTGGGCCCGCCATCCCAGAAAAGCGCGATACGCCTCCAGGATGGAATTATCTTCATCATGCTGGACCGCAACCGCAGCGTTATAGTGCTCATCATAAACCGGCAGCCACGGGCGTGCATCGGAGAAACCGCCGTGGGTTTCCCGGTGATGCCACACCATCGGTGTGCGGCAGCCGTCCCGGCCCTTGTATTCCGGCCAGAAGTTGATGCCGTAGGGGTCGACCAGATCGTGGTATTCCAGCTCTGCTTCTGTCAGGCCGAGCTCCTCGCCCTGGTAGATACAGACGCTTCCGCGGAGGGTCAGCAGCATGGCCATGTAGGCTTTCAGTTGCTGGGCTGAACGGGCTTCCCAGCGGCTTGCCACGCGGGCTACGTCGTGGTTGCCTATGGCCCAGCAGGGCCAGCCGTCGGTGAGTTTCCTCTCGATGGAGTCGACGGTCTTTCGGAAAAAGTCGGCGCCCCGTTGCTCGGTCAGCAGGTCGAAGGAGTAGGCCATGTGCAGCTTGTCGCCGCCACTGGTGTATTCCGCCATGGTCTGCAGGGAATTGTCGTCCCCGATTTCACCCACCGTGGTGGTGCCCGGATACTGGTCGAGCAGGGCGCGCAGGCGCTGCAGGAAGGCCAGGTTCTCCGGGCGGGTCTTGTCGTATTTGTGGAACTGGTAGGCGTAGGGGTTTTCCTTGCGCACGCCAATGGAGCCTTCGGCCACGGCATCGCTGGAAGGATTGTCACGCAGTTTGGGGTCGTGGAAGCAGAAGTTGATGGCATCCAGGCGGAAGCCATCCACGCCCCGGTCCAGCCAGAATTTCACGTCCGACAGCACCTGCTCCACAACTTCAGGATTATGAAAGTTGAGGTCCGGCTGGCTGGTCAGAAAATTGTGCAGATAATACTGCTTGCGCCGGCTGTCCCAGGCCCAGGCCGAGCCGCCAAAAACTGACAGCCAGTTGTTGGGAGGCGTGCCATCCTTTCTGGGATCCGCCCACACGTACCAGTCCGATCTGGGGTTGTCACGGCTGGCGCGGCTTTCAATAAACCAGCGATGCTGGTCGGAGGAGTGGCTCAGAACCTGGTCAATCATGATCTTGAGGTCGCGCTTGTGGGCCTCGGTAATCAGTTCGTCGAAATCTTCGATGGTGCCGAATATCGGATCCACGTCACGATAGTCCGAGACGTCATAACCGAAATCTTTCATTGGCGAAGTAAAGAATGGCGACAGCCAGATTGCATCTACATTCAGGCTGGCGATGTAATCCAGCTTGGCGGTAACCCCGGGCAAATCACCGATACCATCGCCGTTGGAATCGTAGAAGCTGCGTGGATAGACTTGGTAAATGACGGCGCCACGCCACCAGTCCGGGTTTTTGATCATCATGCCTCGCTTAACACCCTGGCGGTGAAAGATTGTTTTTGTCGGGAACGGAAGATTTCCGTGGAAATTGCTTTCATGCATAGTGCGATCAAGCAACAGACCGTTCATCCTCCTGCCGGACTTTTTGTTGGCGTAGCCCGGGGGATGAGGGGGGCGTAGAGGGGATGAGTCGAAAACCGGGGAGCAAGGGAGAGTGGCTGTCCCCCTGCCGATACCATGATCGACAGAGGGTGGGGAGAAAGGCTAGGTGGGGTTACCGCTCCCCGGCAGCCAGGGCCAGGACCAGGCTTACAAGGGTAGACCCGGCGAGTGCGCCCACAAAGGGCAGCAGGGTTGGGATGCCGCCCGGGAAGCTCGCAAGTTCCAATCCGGCCATCAGGGTTCCTCCGGTGACCCATCCGGGAATGATGGCGCCCACCAGGCCAGCCAGGCCACCCAATACAGCTGCTGTGGTGGTCATTTTCTTCCACAGCCCCATCAGTACCGGTATAACCGCGGTAGCGCAGAGCAGGTCGGCAATCAGGAACAGCCTCAGTACCGAAATACCCTGCAGCGAGACAATCACGACAGGAATCATCAGGATGACGGTAATCCATCTTGCCGAGGTGATGGAGAGCCCCTGTTTTTCAGTCACGGCCAGGGACGCCAGGGCGTTCTGCAGGGTGTCCACTGAAGACGCCACCAGTGTCAATGCCAGCACAAGGGCGGGAATGGTCAGCCAGGCCGGGGCGTCAGAGAGAAGGGCAAAGAAGGGAATCGGAGGTGATCCCAGATCCGCCCCACTCATGGCGGCGGCAATGCCCAGGCCACCCACCACGGCAACCACGGCGATGGTGATTACGCCTCCAAAAAGCGCTCCCTGGCGCAACGCCGAGGTGTCGCGAGCGGACCAGAGGCGCTGCCAGTATCCCTGGTGAAACAAATTGGCCGCCGTTACCGCGATAACCAGTGTCAGGGCGACACTCAGTGCGCTGCCAACGGGGGCGGATGGTGCGTTGGCTGTGTTCAGTTCGGGCAATCGCTCCATGGCCACGAATCCGACAATGGCCAGCAGGCCGATTAACAGAAACGCCTGCCACTGATCGGTCACAATGCTGGCTCGCAGGCCACCCCATGCCGTGTAAATCAGTGTGGCGATGGCGACTCCCAGCACCGCGACGTTGCCGTTCACCCCTGACAGGAGTGAGGTGATGGCTCCGATAGCGGTCAGTTCAGCCGTCACGAAACACAACATGTAAAGCACGGAAACCAGTGACACATAGCGGCGAACGGCATTGCCATAGCAGGCTTGGGCAAATTCACCGATACTGCGGCCCTGGGGCAGGTAGCGGCGAATGGCCGGGCCGCAGAACGCAAAAACAATGAAGGGGAGTGCGGCTCCCAGGGCGTAACCGGCCAGGGCAACGGGCCCCACCAGAGCCCCCACTTCCGGGGGTGCGAACAAAATCCAGCCACCCATGCCGGAGGCCAGGAACGACAACCCCAGAGCCCTGGCGCCCTGACTGTTGCGGGCAGTCACATAATCGTCCAGGCCGCCATCAGCAAGGCGTGCACGCAGCCCGAGCCAGGTGAAAAGAATCAGGGCAGCTGCGAGGGCAGCTACGGTGGTGTAAAGCATGGTGGTACTCCCCGCCAGTCGTAAAGTCCGGAATCTTGACACATTACGGGAAGCGCTGCGATAACCTGCCTTCAGAAACAGAGGGCACTTCAGGCGGTTGCGGTGGCTTCGGGGTGGAAGAAGCAATACAGGTTGCGGCCATCACGCTTGGCACGATACATGGCAATATCGGCAGACTCCATCAGCTCGCCGGCACTGGTGCCGTCATGCGGATAAAGACTCACTCCGATGCTGGCGCCAACGGTTACCTGTTGGCCACCAACAAGGTAGGGGTGGACCGCGATCTCGAGAAGACGGGACGCGACATGGTGTACGTCTTTCACATGCTCTATTTCCGGTAGCAGCACGATAAATTCGTCTCCGCCCAGTCTTGCAAGCGTGTCGTCTTCCCGCAGGCAATCCTGAACCCGGTGGGTGAACTGCAAAAGCAGTTCATCACCGATGGCATGGCCGAGAGTGTCGTTGATCTGTTTGAAATGATCCAGATCCAGAAACATGACAGCCAACAACATTTCCTTGCGATGTGCATGACGGATGGCGTGTTCGAGCCGGTCTTCAAGCAGGCGCCGGTTGGGCACGCCTGTAAGCGCATCGTAGTAGGCCAGCTGTCTGATCTGTTCCTCATCCCTGCGGTGCTGGGTAATATCGGTGAAAAGCCCTGCGTAATGGGTGGTCTCGCCGTCGTCGTTGGTAATCGCCGTGATGGTCAGCAATTCCAGATACAATTCACCGGTTTTGCGACGGTTCCAGATCTCGCCGCGCCAGTAGCCGTGGGTCGTGAGCGAGTGCCACATCCGCTGGTAGAAGTCCGCGTCGTGACGGCCGGATGACAGTATTTCCGGTGTCTTCCCGATAACTTCCTCGGGTGAATAGCCGGTGAGCTGGGTAAATGCGGGATTGACGAACTCGATGGTGACATTGGCATCGGTCACCATAATGCCTTCAAACGACGACTCAATAACCCGCTCAGCCAGTTGTAATGTCCTGCGGGACTTGGCCAGCGCCTGATCCCGCTGTTCCAGGGCAGTGCGCAGGTCGTCCAGGTACATCTGCTCAGCCCCCGACAGCATGTCGTGATAGCCGATCAGCCCGATGACGTCGCCATTGTTGCCGGTGACAGCCAGATGCCTGATGTGTTTTTCAAGCAGCAGGTCCCTGGCATGGATCAGCGGCTCGGCTTCGTGCACGGAAAGCAGTGGCTGTGTGGCAAGCTGTGATGCGGGGCTATTGCCCACATGACGGGCGATAAAACGGACAATGTCACGTTCGGTGAGTATTCCCAGCCCGGTATCGCACTTCACCACAACCGCATCGGTATGTTGACTGTGCATGCGGCGGGCCACCTCCGTTACCGGCAGTGCTCCGTCCACGACTACCGCCGGGCGCGGGATGACGGCTTTCACTTCCCTGAGCCGAAGATAGGGCTCAAGCCCCTGGTTCAGGGCCATGTCGGTCTGGGAGAGAATACCAACCGGTGAGTCCTGGTCGTCTACAACGAGAAAATGCCGCCGGCCCTGTTCCCGGAACTCAACGGCTGCCGCTCCGATCTCCATGGAATGAGGCAGCGTTGCAACCGTTGTGCTCATTACCGATGCCACCGGCTGCTGGAGGACGGCAGAGTCTGAAAAGTCAACGGCCAATGCATCATGTTCGGTCCAGATGCCGGCAACCTGTCCACCCTCAACGATCAGAATGGAGCTTACCGCCTGGTCCGCCATACGCGCTGCAGCCTGCGCAATGGTGGTATCGGGCGCGCACTGGAGCAGCATGCCGCTATGCATGATGCGGGAAATGGGAATTTGCCGCCCCATTAAGACTCCTTTATTTTCATTTTTCACAGAGTTGACTGGCATTATTGTGGACTCGATCAGGTCCGGCAATTTTGACAAGCATCAAATGCCTGTCAGGCTTATGCTTTATTGTAAGCGGTAATTATCCGGGGATAACCCCGATACGGGAGGTGCTATGAGTAATCGCAAGTCGGAACTGGAAACCCTGCGTGCTGATCTGAAAGCGCGACTGGCAAAGTACGAGGCCCATCAGCATCGCCAGGATGGCGCTCTTGAGAAGGACTTCGAAGAGCAGGCGGTTCAGACCCAGAATGATGAGGTAGTGGATTCTCTGGAAACCGAGACTCGCAGTGAACTGGCCCAGATTGAGCACGCGCTGGATCGGCTGGCCAACGGGTTGGGGGACGAATGCGAACGTTGCGGGGAGGAAATAGATCCGCGACGGTTACAGGTACTTCCTTACACCACTGTCTGTGTGAAATGCGCTGACGAATAATCCGGAAAAAGGAGACCAGATGTCTGAAGATATCAGATCCGATGACAAACCTGACGGGTTACCACGGAGCAGGGTGATCGGGCTGATTCTGGGCCCCTTGTTCCTGCTCATGACACTGGCACTGCCGGCTCCGGAGGGAATGGGGGCGGAAGCCTGGGCGGCATTTGGTTTGATGCTGTTGATGGCCACATGGTGGTCCACTGAAGCAATTCCCATCCCGGCTACGGCGCTGGTTCCGATTGTATTGATACCGGCGTTGGGTCTGGGTGGCATCAAGGACGCGACTACGCCCTACGCCAACCCCATTATCTTCCTGTTTCTTGGCGGCTTTACGCTTGGGCTGGCCATGCAGCGGTGGAATCTTCACCGGCGCATTGCCCTGCTGACTCTCAGAGGTGTGGGCGACAGGCCCCGTCGCCAGATTGCCGGATTCATGATTGCCACGGCCTTTCTCAGTATGTGGGTCAGTAACACCGCCACATCAATCATGATGCTGCCAATTGGCCTGTCAGTCATTGCAATGATGGATTCGTCCAACCCGGAGGGTGTGCGGCGTTATGCCACAGCATTGCTCCTGGCCATCGCCTATTCTGCCAGTATTGGCGGTATTGCTACCCTGATTGGCACCCCTCCAAATGCCCTGCTGGCTGCCTACCTGAGCGAGAATCAGGGTATCTCCGTTGGCTTTGCCCAATGGATGCTGCTGGGGGTGCCGGTGTCGCTGGTCATGCTGACGCTGACATGGTGGTGGCTGTGTCGCAGGGATTTCGCCCTGGGTAGCCAGGCCGGCAGTGGTGACATGATACGGGACGAACTGAAATCCCTTGGCCCATTGCAGAAAGGCGAAAAACTGGTGGCGCTGGTGTTTGTGGTGACCGCCGCTACATGGATTTTCCGGCCTCTTCTGTCCGATGGCCTGATGCCCTGGCTCAGCGATACCGGCATTGCCATTGCAGCTGCCATCGCCATGTTCCTGATACCGGTGAACCTTAAAGAGCGGGTGTTTGTGCTTGACTGGGAGACGGCCCAGGGTATTCCCTGGGGCGTATTGCTGTTGTTCGGTGGTGGCCTTGCCATGGCCGGGGTGATCAGCAGCTCAGGCCTGGCGGAATGGATAGCCGAGAGCCTGTCAGTGGCGGGCCATCTGCCGGTTCTGGTGATGATCGCCCTGGTGGTGGCGGTTATCATTTTCCTCACCGAGGTGACCAGCAATACCGCCACAGCAGCGGCGTTCCTGCCGTTGCTGGGCGCGCTGGCAATGTCCCAGGAGTTGTCGGTGCTGTTGCTGACGGTCCCGGCCGCGGTTGCTGCCAGCTGTGCGTTCATGATGCCGGTGGCGACCCCACCCAACGCCATTGTTTTCTCCAGCGGCCACATGCGCATTCAAGACATGATCCGCGCCGGATTCGCCCTGAATGTGCTTGGCATCGTTGTCGTGACAGGGCTCAGCTATCTGTTGCTGGGGGTGGTGTTCTCACTGTAAGCCACCAGGTGCCGGGGGCGCCGGCACTATTCTCCCTGAATCTTGCTGAGCAGGTCCTTGGCCAGTTCGATAGCCTCGGACCGGTGGCTGATGTTCTGCTTCTGGTAGAGGCTGCGGATATGAGTCTTGACGGTTGTTGAGGCCACCTTCAGGTGCTCGGCAATCTGGTCGTTCGACAGGCCGGCATGGATCAGGCTCAGTATCTGCCACTCGCGACGGGTTAGCGGTGACGTCCGGATCAGTTCTGGTACATCGGGGCGGTCGATTATGTCCTGAATGATCGCTTCATCCAGGGAGATGCGAATGGCGCGACTGAAGTCCCGTTGCTGCTGTGCGAGTTGAATCAGCCGTTCGGCACGTTGTAGCTCCATGCCGTCGATGGCGTCATCATTGATCAGTGCCTTAAGAATGACAATCAGCACCTTGCCCATGCGAAGAAAACTACCAACAGCGCCGGTGGTGCTGGCCAGTTGGAGCGCCACCACCATGTGCCTGAGGGCATTTTCCCGATCATCGGTATCCCAGTACAACAGGGCCAGTGCAATGTGATTGCGGTTCAGGTCGGTCTTCAGCCCAACCCGCTCCGCGACAGCCTGCAGCCCGGACAGCAGGGGCTGTGCCTTGCTGTGCAGGCCAAGGCTCATATAGGCCCGGGCCCGATTGCGGCCGTTACATTGATTAAAATGGTTGGTGGCGCTGTCGGGATTCACCGGTGGTGCGATGGTCAGCCAGCGCTGGATGGCCTCATAGTCTTTGACGGCGTCCCAGTAGGCCAGCATGGTGGCGTGGGCATTGGCAACCCAGTCCAGATGATAATCACCTGAGGCCAGCATTTTCTGTATCTTGGCAATGTAGTCAGCGCAAAGGCTCTGGCGGCCCCGGGCATGGGCGACCTTGGCCAGGGATGTGTAGCTCTGCACATGCCAGCGTTCGCCCTGCGCCTCAAGAATCTCGATGCCCTGCAAAGCGCAGCGTTCGGCATTTTCCAGGTGGTGCCATTCCCACATGATCTGGCTGCGGATCCGGAACAGGAACTCCAGGATCGGAAGGTGGTTGAGGTTGTTTTCCTCGGCATACTGGAAACCACGTTCCTGGATATTGTAGGCCTTTTGCAGCAGGCCCATGGCCACGCTGATTTCGGATTGCTGGCACAGGGCCCAGATCACGTTCTGGTGGGCCTGGTGGGCACGGGCAAGGTGCTCGGTTTCCTGCATGCGGGCCAGGGCTTCCTCGAGTTCGCCCTGAACAAACAGTGCCTCTCCGATTACCGAAGCGGCGGCAACGCGAGAGGTGGGAAGGTAACGAGCTTCCTGGTCAATGGCTTCCCGCGCCAATGCAAGCGCCCGCTCACCATCACCATAATTCATCGCGACTTGCGCCCTGATGGCGCTGAACTCGCCGTAGACAGCCCGCTGGGTGTCCTCGGTCATGGATGTTTCCAGCCTGGATTCGGCCGCGGACAGCCAGTTTTCCACGTCGTCGAACTGGTACTGGCCCTGGGCCACCCAGGCCCGGAGCAGCGTCAGGGTGGGATCCCGGGCAATGATGTCCTGAGGCAGGGCGTCGAGGCATCGTTGCAGCAGGATAAACTGCCCCTCGGTGAAAAACTTGCGCCCGTGCTGGGTCAATACGCGGGTAATCCGCTCCGCGTCATCCGCTTCGATGGCGTGCCGTGCCGCCTCCTCTGCGTGGTCCAGTTCCAGCCAGGCATCGCAGGCACGTTGGTGCAGCCGATGTCGGTTTTCCTCGGTTGTGCAGCTCAGCAGATGCCGGAGGTACACGGAGAACAACGGGTGATAGCGGAACCACAGCGCCGAATTGTCCACTGGTGTGATAAACAGCCCCATGGCAAGCAGGCTGCTGAGTAGCGCCTGGCCGTCGCTGTCATCCATGACCCGCATCACCATTCGCGCGTTGAAACGGTCCAGTATGCTGGTGCGTAACAGGAACTTCCGCTGCTGCTCGGTGAGACCGTGGCCAACCAGTTCGTCGAAATAGTCGAAGATATGCTGGTTGCCGAACTCCAGTTGATCCACAAAATCGTTGAACTCAACACTGGTCATTGCCGAGGCTGACAGAAGCTGGAGTGCGGACACCCAACCCTCAACACGCCTCACAGCCCTTTCAATACTCTCCCGGGAAATCTCGAACGGCAGTCGGCTGTCGAAATAGTGTTGTGCCTCATCGGCGCCAAAGGCCAGGTCCCGGGAGGTGATTTCAGACATCCTGCCCTGCATGCGCAACTGGGCGACACCAATGGGTGGGATGGTCCGGGTATTCAGTACCAGCGTGAGGCAGGCGGGCTGATGCCGGAGCAGGAAGCGCAAGGCATTGTGTATCTCAGGGCTGTCAATCACATGGTAGTCGTCAAGAACCAGGTACAGCGGAGCTTCGTCCAGCTGGAGCTCCGCGAGAAGGTCCGTGAGGAACTCTTCGAGGTCGTCGTAACCTTCACCCTGCAATTTACGCAGTGTGGCTGAACAGCTACCGGGTACCGCCATTTCCAACGCATTGGCCAGATAGCCTGCGAACCGGGCCGGGTCGTTGTCTCCAGTCTCCAGCCGATACCATGCGGTGGTCGCCTCAAGTGCCTGAAGCCGGTCGGCCACCGTAGTTGTCTTGCCATAACCGGCCGGGGCATGAACCAGAAGCAGGCTCACCGGCTCCAGGTCATGGAGGAGGTCATTGAATTTTTCCCGGGGTAATAAGGCAGGGGGTGGTTGGGGGCTCTGGTTCTTGGCGGCAATAAACGTCAGTTGTCCCGGCTTCAGTGTTGTTGTCATCAGGATCTTCAGTAATTGGTGTCAGACAATGGCAAAGGATGTGATACCGGCTTTCACTGTCGGCGTCAACTTCTCTCTGGTGTGTTTTGACGTGCATGAACCAGTTCTCAAAACTGGCAGGAAGGGCCTCTTCTGCAGCGGCAGATTTGAGGCACAGTTATCTTTAAGGGGTTAGCGATTTCGGTATCTTACCGTAACAAGATGTAACTCGGGAAACGTCATGTCTGATAACAACAGGGACTTCATCTGACCATGCTGCTGGTACTCGCCGGATCCATACTCACATTCACCATGGCCCAGGAGGCAGTTGTTGTTGAGCCTTATCAGCAGGGTACTGTCGTGATTGAGCAGGATTTCGACACCAGCCCCATTGAGTTGCGAACCGACACACGAGTGGAGCCACTGGTAGAACAGCAGTTCCGCAATATTGTTCGCCAGGCCTATGACTACAGTTGCGGCAGTGCCGCCCTGACCACCGTTCTCAATTTCTATCTCGGCAGGAACCTTGGGGAGCGGCAGGTGATGGAAGGCCTGCTTCATTATGGAGAAAGTGAGCGCATCGTCCAGCGCCGGGCCTTCTCCATGCTCGATATGAAGCGGCTGGTGACGGCTCTGGGTTACCCGTCCGGAGGCTTCCGCGCCACGATTGAAGACCTTATCGATCTTGACCATCCGGCTATCGTGCCCATCGAACATGCCGGCTTCAAGCATTTCGTGGTGCTGAGAACCATCCGTGACGGGCGTGTTTACCTGGCTGACCCCGCAGTCGGCAACATTTCCTTTACCCTCGCCCAGTTCGAGGAAAAGTGGGACGACAACGTCCTTTTCATTGTGTTTCCCGGTAGCGACAAGCCTCTGGATTACCTTGAGTTGAAGGAAGAGGACCTGCGGTTTGTGGATGACCAGACAATGACATTGCTGGCACTTCAGAAGATTCCCGAATTTCACGAATCTACCGAACGCCGGATCCGGAACATGCTGGAACGCCAGAAAAACAACCCGGACGGCAGTGTCGAGAACACCAGAAAGCAGCTGTTCTACCGCCGTAATTAGCGTCCGGGGCGCAAAGCCCTGGCACAGGAACCATTACAAGTAAAATAAGGGAGTCAGGATGAATCGTTGGTTAGTGCGAGGTTTTATCCTTGTTTCCGTGACCGGCCTTTACCCAAGCGTGGCGCTGTCGCAGGAAGGAAACGTAGATCAGGCCAGGGAGGCGCTTGCGAAACAGGAGGGTGATGAAGACTCCTCGAAGCAGCTGGAAGAGGTTTTCCAGTCTGCGGAGACGAGTTATTCGCTTCAGAAGGAGGGTACTCACGCGCTTAATTACTCCTTTGACTATTCCTACACTGGCGACCAGCGTCTGGATCTGGCTATCACCGATGGCTCGGTTCGTAATCTGGACGTTGTTCCCTCTGCCACCCACAGCTTCACCAACGCGTTTTCCTACGATTATGGGTTGCTGGATAACCTGACCGTGGGTACTCGCATTCCGCTCGTCGTCAAGCACGACACCCAGGACGAACTCAGCGTTTACGATTTCGGAGACATATCGGCCACCGCTCGCTGGCAGCCGTTCTCCTATGTCCCGGGTAAGATGTCCACCACGGTATTTGGTACCTTTACCTCCAAGACCGGCGTCAGTCCCTATGAAATCGATATCGATGAACAGCTTTCCACCGGCAGCGGATATTACTCGTTTGCCGGTGGTTTGAGTTTTTCGAAAGTGCTGGATCCGGTGGTGGTGTTTGGTTCCACGAGTGCTACCTACAATCTCCCCGAAACCGGGCTTCAGCAGGTACGCGGCGCACGGGTTCTGGAAGAGGTTGAAGCAGGCTTCGGGCTCTCTGCGTCTGGCGGTTTTGCCTACTCTCTCTCCTATGACATTTCCCTCAGTATTTCTGCGCAGCTGAGTTATTCCGACGAAACCATCCTGTCTTTCAGTGACGGCTCCGAGGCTGTGGCCCAGGACCAGATGAGCGGCTTTCTCAGTATGTCGCTGGGTACCCGTGTTAGCGATACCACCATTGTTAATACCAGCCTTGGTATTGGCCTGACCGAAGACGCACCTGATTTCTCGCTGGGCGTGTCCCTGCCCATCAGATTTTCAGGTCTCAAAGAGTGAATTCAGCCTCTGACGTTTTACGGGAAGGGAAGATTTCATGGGTATAACCAGCCACAAAAAACGGATTGCCGGTGCCATCATGGCGGCCTCGGTAACCTGTGGTGTCGAGGCGCAGCTGGCACAGAACCTGACCATTCACCCCAAGGCCCTGGCGCTGGGGAACGCGGTTACTGCAGATCCGCCGGGCATCATGGCCATTCACTACAATCCAGCGGGTCTGACAAGGCTCGATGGCCGTCAGCTTGAAGTGAACCTGATGAGTGTCTATCTGGACATTGATGCGGATTTCCATGCTCCCGAGGGCTACGAGATCTTCGGCATAGATGGCCTCGAAACGGATCCACTGACCGGTAAACAGCGGGACCCGGTTGCCAATACACACAGCCACACCAACAATGTTGCGCTGTATGTGCCCGGGTTCGGTATTCTGCGGGCTCCACCCGGCCCTGCGCTGGCGCCGTCTGCCGGTATCAGTATCAATCCTCCGGGCTCGAAGCTGACGTTCGGTAATGCCTTCTATCTGCCTCTGGCCGCCGGTTTCTATCGCGACAAGGATGACCCGGGTCGCTACATGCCACAGGCCACAGCGCTTCAACGGACAACTTACCTGTCTCCGACGGTCGGCTATAAGATCAATGACGAATGGGCGGTGGGCGCCGGTATCCACCTGTCTCACATGGGGATAGCCGCCGATCAGTACATGCGTGCCCCCAACATGCTGCTGGGTGTCGCAGAAGTACTCCAGGATGCCTTTAACTGTGAAAGCGGAGATGAACCCCTCCAGCCCTGGCTGGCGCTTTGCGGCGGTAATGTCGGGCCGTGGGATGACATTGGCGCGCTCAGCATCAATGTGCAGGAAACCCTGTCACCCACTTATGCCCTCGGGGTGATGTGGGAACCTAACGACTGGTTCACCTGGGGCGCAAGCTACACCTCGGAAGCGGACATGAATCTCAAAGGTACCTTTGAGATTGAATACACGGAGGACTGGTCCGGTTTCTGGCAGAGTGTGAATGGTTCGGTACTGGGTGCCATCACTTCGGCAATTCTGAGCCTGCCTTCCGGCGCGCCCAGGGAGGCGGGTAACGTCTCCATGGATCTGACCTACCCCCAGCACTTCCAGACTGGTATCAGCGTGGACGTGCACCCCAAATTGACCGTAAACGTAGACGTGGGCTGGACCGACTACAAACAGTGGGACGCGTTCGTGTTCAGGTTCGACCGCAACCTGGAGTTCCTCAATGCGGCCAGAATCCTGTCACCGGAGAACGCAACGCCCAGCACCTTGCGGTTGCCGCTTGGTTTTACAGACCAGTGGAACTGGGGCTTCGGACTGGAATTCCACGCCTCATCCCGCCTGGATCTCCGGGCGGGCGTGGAAATCCGGGATTCGGTCATCCCGGATGACCAGCGCAGTATCATGGCGCCATTCGGGGGTGCCAATCTCTACAGTATTGGCATGGGCTATCAGTGGGACAAGGATACCGAAATTGACATGAACCTGAGTTACCTGCAGTCCATTGAGACGATTCCGGCCAATGGCAGTTGTAACCTGAACTGTGACAACATAACCAATATTATCTATAACCCATACGCGGGGCTGGATGTAAAAACGTCGCTGCGGGTTGTAATGGCGGGCCTCAGTTTCCGCACCAAATTCTGACGCGAAAGCGCCGCGAAAAGGGTGATTAGCCCCGATGTATAAATGCCATTTCCTGGTTGTCCTGTTTCTGGCCCTTCCTCTGGTGGGGTGCCAGCTCTCAGGGCGGGATTCATCAGGCGCCCGTGAAGGGTATTTCACATGGGTCGATGAGCAGGGACAGGTAAGGCACACCCCGATACCGAAAGCGTCCGTGGATAACAACGGAGACAAGAGTCAGGGGAGTGACGCCAAGTCGGCTGGTACTGATGACGCTGAGTCGGCCTCATCGGGGGCTGACCACGATGAGTTCAACCTGGAGAACTACCCGGACGGCAATCAGCTGGAAAAAGACGGCTATATTCGCCCCGGTGAACCCCAGCCCTATTTCACCTGGCAGGATGCTCAGGGTAATTTCCGCGTCAGCTATTATGTGCCGGACACCCGTTCCGCGGTTGAAAAAGGCCGTATCAAACCACCTGTCCAACTGACAGAGGCCAGTATTTATCAGGCCGCAGAGGGCACCGGGGCAGCCGGGCTTCCGGAGGGTGCCGATCCCGCGGCGCTGGCGGTTCTGGACATGGAGTCGGAGAGCGAATCCTTCTTTGAAAAATGGTCCCGCCAGTGCTGTCAGAGTATGGATCGGAAAGAACTGGAAGAGTGGCAGCGGGGTCGGGAATTCGGTGTCGATATGGACGAAACAGCACCCGTCCATTCCTTCAGTACCGGCAACAGCCCCTATCGCCTGGTTAGGCTGCCGTCAGCGAAAGTGCACAATGACTTTATCCTTCACCTCAGATCCTATGCCAAAGACGGAGTTTTTGTTCCTTCTGTCGCTTTTCTGGATGACGCCTTCGCGCCCCTGCGCATAGTCACCGACCTGGTCGCGGAGTATGTGCCGGAGTCCTGGCACCGGCATGGCTATCTCCATGCTTATATTCCGGTATTTCCCGGCCGGGGTGAACGCTGGATGGTAATCTTCACCAGGGACAGTGATCTTGCCGGCCAAACCGTCATTGAGGGGGAATACGGGCCTGAGGCAATTCCTCATACCCGCACTGGTGAACTGGGGCTGTCACGGGAAGCAGAATAACCGGACGGTCAGTCTTCAGGCTTGCTCAGGTCCAGCCATTGCTGTGACAGCCAGTAGTAACTTCCGTCAGGAGCGGGATGGGTGCAGTTGTAGCGGAAACGACGGCTGCTGAACCTTTCCGGTGCTGTCAATGAGACTCGGTCCCCGGAAGCCTCGAAGTCAATGCGACCCTGCCCTGAAGCAAAGCAAGTCAACCTGCCAACGCTGATGGAATCAGGAACAGTGAACGACAGTGTCGGTGGGTTCTCGTCGATAACCCCGTCAGGCAGCTCGTTCGCGTCTACGGGTAGCGCCTTGCTGAGCAACTTGTTCTTCAGACTGTTGAGTTGTCCGTAGGCATTGGCCATTGGAAAGCGGGGTAGGCGGGTGGCGCCGGATGTGGCACCGATTGCTCCTGACTGCTGGCCATAGCCCAGCCAGCCACGTTTCTCAATCTTGCTCTCCAGTGCGTTATCGAATTCTCCATAGGGATAGGCGAACATGGGGACATTAATACCAAGCCGATTGGCAAGGGTTTCCTGGGCGGTATCCAGGCTGCTTTCCACCCGCTGTGCCCAGTTGTCCTGGCTTTCATCGGGGCGCTTTGCCAGGTGGCCATGATCTTCACTATGGTTGGCGATGGTCACACCGCTCCTGTCGCGAACTTTCTCCAGTTGCTTCCAGGTCATGTAGCCATGACTGCCTATGGCCTTGGTGTTAACGAATATTGTGTAGGGGTAGTCGCGTTTCTCAAGTTCGGGTATGGCAGTGGAATAGACAGATTCGTAGGCATCGTCAAAGGTAATGGCGACCTGCTTCTGACCATCCAGCTTTCCCGCCAGCGCGTCTCGCGTACCCGACTCCAGAGGTACAACCTCAATTCCGAGTTCACTGATCATGTCCAACTGGCCCTCGAACAGGGACACTGAAGTGCTGGTGGAAGGAGGCGTGGAATCACTGACGTGGTGATACTGGAGAACCACCAGGTCGGCCTTTGCGCCCAGGGTAAACACCGCAAGAGATACCATCAGGAGTGATCGGCTCGTCAATCGTTTTAGCATTGGGTTGTCCTCTGCAATCTGAATATACGGAACAATCAGGTCCGGAAATGTGCCTTCAGCACAGAAAAAGCCTGGTTCAGGTCCTGGATGGCTTCGGTTTCTCCGCCGCGGTCCGGGTGGGCATGCATGACCGCCCTGCGGAACCGTTGTTTGACTTCGTCGAACCCAACGGGCATGTGGTCAAAGCCCAGGGTGGCTGCCGCTTCCCGGGTTTCTGAAAGCTCGGGTCGGTAACCGCTACGCCCGGCCCAGAAGTCCTCCATCATCCGGTTAATGGAGTCCTCAGGCATCTCGTACTTGGACAGATCCAGGTAGAAGTTTCTCAGCTCGTCCGGCTGGTCCGGAACCCCGATCCCGCTCACCACAGTGCTCTGCCGAAGCCGGATAACGAGCGGTGAAATAGTGAGCGTTTCTCCGCTGGCTGCGAGTTGATCACGCAGACGGTATAGCACGTGGAACAGGAGAAAGTGCACCGGATAGAGCTTGTCCGGCTCCGCGAAATTCACCGTGCCGATCAGTTCCCAGGGTTCCTTCTGCAGGGTTTTGATAAGGCCGAGTTCATTTATCCCGGCAGGGTTCTGCCTGAGGATGTGCTCAATGGCCACCAACAGGTGCTGGATCTGAAAATCCAGCTTATCCTCCTGTCTGCCAGCAGCGGGCGTTCGAGCGGTCTGTGTTTCCGTATCAGCTTGATTCATCCCGTTATGGTAGGTGACAGGGCGCTGTTACGGAAGAGGGGGGTCCAGTCGCAGCCCCCCGAGAAACAGATCGGTTGCGAACCGGGTAGCGTTCCTGGCTTCGGCTTCAGCCTTGTCAGGATGCCGGTGAGCACGACGGGCAAGGCGCAGGCTGAGTTCGTAGCCAACACCAAAAAAGGCTGCGCACAGGTACTCCTGGTCAAGATCTGGCAGCAGCCCGTGATCGATTGCGCCTTTAACGTCCTCCTCAAGGGAGAGCATGGTGAGGCCAAGAATGTCCGAGCCGAACAGCTCACGAATGGCCCTGTCATTGCGATGGGCCAGTTCATACACCAGCGGGTCACTGGCTGTTGCCCTGAATAGTGCGAGATAGGCAGAGTAGATAAAGTCTTCCGCCGAGTTGGCGGCCTGCCGGCTCTCGGTCAGGTTGTGATTGAGCTGGCCGAGGAAGTCCGTCAACAGGGCGGCAAAGATGTCCTGCTTGCTGGAAAAATAATTATAGAAGGTTCCGGCTGCCAGACCGGTGCGGCGCACAATATCGCGAATGGTGGAGTTGTCGTAGCCGCGGTGGCGGAAACATTCCCGCGCGGCGTCCAGTATTGCCTTGCGGTTACGAATGCGGTTGTATTCCCGCTTGCCGGTTGCTTCCTTTTTTGTCTCTAACATATCCATGTCTGTATCCTGTCCCTGGAACATTTGCACGCGTATAATCCGACGCTCACTGACCCTTTGAACGACTTTTTTCTATGTCCGAAGCAATAACTGCCAACTCTGATGCTGTCCTGTCCTCTGAAGCAGAGCGCAGGCAGAAACTGGAATTCAACAAGCTGCAGAAGCGCCTGCGCCGGGAAATGGGGCAGGCGATTGCTGATTTCTCGATGATTGAAGCAGGCGATAAAGTCATGTGTTGCCTCTCCGGCGGCAAAGACTCTTACGCCATGCTTGATATCCTGCTCAATCTTCAGAAAAGCGCACCGGTGCGCTTTGAATTGATTGCCGTAAACCTGGACCAGAAGCAACCGGGCTTCCCGGAAGAGGTGTTGCCGGATTACCTTTCGGCACTCGGCATTGAGTATCACATCATCGAGAAGGACACCTACAGTATTGTTAAGGAAAAAGTGCCGGAAGGGAAGACCACCTGCGGACTTTGTTCCCGTCTACGTCGCGGAATTCTCTATAATTTTGCTGAAGAACATGGTGTGACCAAGATCGCGCTGGGCCATCACCGGGATGATCTGCTGGAAACGCTGTTCCTGAACATGTTCTACGGTGGCAAGCTCAAGTCCATGCCGCCGGTTTTGCACAGTGACGACGGGCGCAACACCGTTATTCGGCCGCTGGCCTACAGCCGTGAAAAAGACATTGCCCGATATGCCAGGCTGCGGGAGTTCCCGATCATTCCCTGCAATCTCTGCGGTTCCCAGGAAAATCTGCAACGCCAGGTGATCAAGGATATGTTTCAGACCTGGGACAGGCAGCACCCGGGGCGGCTGGAGACCATGTTCCGTGCCCTGTGTAACGTGGAGCCGTCACACCTGGCCGATACCGCCCTTTATGATTTCCGTGAGGGCTCCCGGCGCGCAGGTGGCGGGCAGGCAGTTGGAACCGTTGAGCCGGAAGCATCGGATTTCGGGCGGCTGGACGTGCTCAACATCTGAGCAAATCCCGGCCCCGTGACGTTAGTGTCCTGAATGCAGCATGGTGGTGATTGGCAGTGTCCATACCCCAAAACCGATCAGCAGCAGGCCGGCAAGCTGGCGAAAATATTTCTGGTCCCGGAGCTTGCGAATCCATGTGGCAGCGTACCCGGTTGCCAGCATGGATGGCAGGGTGCCCAGTCCGAAGAACAGCATCGTGGCGGCGGCGCTGCCCACAGTGGGCTGCAGGGCGGCCCACCCCAGGGTGCTATAGACCAGACCACAGGGTAGCCAGCCCCAGAGCGCACCCAACGCCAGTGCCTGCCCCGCGTGCCGTACCGGAAGCACCCGCTGGGTAAGGGGCGAAAGGCGTTTCCAGATCGGGGCGCCGATGCGCTCCACATGGCGTATTCCCTGCCACCACTGTGCCATGGAAAGTCCCATCAGAATCAGCAACACGCCCGCCAGTGTTCGCAGAACCGGCCCCAGTTGCGTCCAGTAACCTGTCGCACTGGTGCTGAGCAGGGCAATCAACGCCGCAATGAGGGCGTAGCTGCCAATGCGGCCGCCATTGAAGGCCAGCAGCATTGCTGTCTGTCGAAAGCGGAATCCCCGCCCCACTGGTAACGCCATGGACAGGGAGGCACTGATCCCGCCGCACATGCTCAGGCAATGGGTGCTGCCCAGAAAACCGATCAGGAAGGCACTGGAATAACTCAGATACAGTTCTTCGCCCATCAGGATGTCTGGTCGTCCCCGGGATCTTCATCCGCTGCGTTGCGTTTGGATAACGATTTGTTACGGGAGGCGGATTCCTGCCCGGGCTGCTTTGCGTCGTCCGGAATCATGTCCTTGTCATCGTCGTAGAGAATGCGATGAGCCGGTCCATCCAGGTCGTCGTATTGGCCGCTCTTCACGGCCCACGAAAACAGCACAATACCCAAGGCTACGAGTATCAGCATGACCGGAACCAGGATCATTACGATTTTCACGGGCCTACCTCAAGCAGTGTAAGTGAGTCGTTGTTCACGGTATCAGGACGTCGCCTCGGCGCCAATAGCCGGTACGGGCGATTCGGTCCTGCCTGGTGAACGCCCCAGCCTCATGGCATTGAGCACCACAACCAGTGAGCTGATGGACATACCGATCGCGGCGAGCCACGGCGGAACCAGGCCGGCAGCCGCCAGGGGCAGGGCGCACAGGTTATAACCGAGAGCCCAGGCCATGTTCTGACGAATGATGTGCCGGGTGCGCCGGGCGGTTTTCAGGGCTTCGGTCAGTTGGGTCAGCTGTCCGCTAAGCAGCACGGCATCTGCCTTGAGCTGGGTGAGATCGGCGGCGCTGCCCATGGCCACTGACACGCCGGCCCCTGCCATGGAAGGGAGATCGTTAAGTCCGTCACCCACCATCATGATGTGGCGTCCATGTTCCCGCAGTGATTCCAGTACCTGAAGCTTGTCCTCAGGCGATGCCTGGCCAATGGCTTCGTCGATTCCCAATGCTTCTGCAATCTGCTCCACATGGCCGGAGCGATCTCCGCTAAGCAGAATCGTTCTAAGGCCTGCCTGTTGCAGAGCCTGCACGGCTTCACGGGCATCGGGCCTGGGTTCGTCATCCAGGATGAATCGGGCCAGCCACTGGGTGTCGCTTGCCAGCCAGATTTCCATGCCGTGATGCTCGTCTGTTACCGGTGGTGGATGGCCAATATTGTCCTCAACGAAATCCCTGTGGCCAATATACAGACGCTGTCCCTCTGACTCGCCGCTAAGCCCACCGCCAAGGTGGTTCTGAACATTCCGGGCCGAGTCGCCGCGGAAGTCATGAAACACTCTTGCAATGGGATGCTCGGAATGCTTTTCCAGGCTGGCAGCAGCTTCCAGGCACTGCTCCCGGTTCAGGGCCCCGAACACCCTTGCTTCCACAAGACTGAGCTCGCCCCTTGTCAGGGTGCCGGTTTTATCGAAAATCACCGTGTCGATCGTGTTGAGGGATTCCAGGGTATGACCGCGAGTAGGGAGCAGGCCAAGCTTGCGCAGGCGCATGGTCGCCGAAGTAATCGCCGTGGGAGTCGCCAGGGAAAGGGCGCAGGGGCAGGTAACCACCAGCACCGACAGGGTGATGTCGAAGGCGTTATCTGCTCCTGCCAGCCACCAGCCAATCCAGATAACCGGTGCGAGGATCAGAACACGACTGACGAAAACACCGGCAATACGGTCCGCCATCAACGCCACCGGCGGCTTTTCCGACTGAACCCGGTCAAGAATGCGAAGAATACCCGACAGCCGGGTCTGGGCGCCAGCGCGGCGGACCTCGACTTCCAGCGGGTTTTCACCGTTCACGCTGCCGGCGTGCACCTCATCACCGGGATTCCGGGTTTCTGGCAGGTATTCCCCGGTCAGGGCGGCTTCGTTCAGGGTGGAGTGGCCGCTTACAATCACGCCATCGGCTGGCAGGGTTTCTCCTGGCCGTACCCTGATGACATCACCAGTAACCAGGTCGTGAGTCGAGATAATCTCGCTTTCATTGCCCCTGACACGACTGGCGACCATGGGCTGGAAGCCGGCGAGGGCATTGCCGGTCAGCCCCGCCCGGTACCTCGCCTGCATTTCGATATACCGGCCAAGCTGCAGGAAGAAAGTAAACATGCAAACGGATTCAAAATAGACTTCCTCGCCCCCGAACACAGTAACCCAGGCGCTCGCAACATAGGCCAGGCCAATGGCGGTGGCGACCGGCACATCCATGGTCAGGTGTCGGCTGCGCAGATCTCTCAGCGCGTTGGTAAAAAAGGGGCGGGCGCTGTAGAACACCACCGGGGTCGCCACCAGAAGACTGAACCAGCGGAAAAAACTGACAAACTCCGGAGACAGTTCGCTGACCAGTTCAAAATACAGCGGGAAGGCCAGCATCATGGTCTGGAAGGAACCGATACCGGCGACGGCGAGACGGATCAGTGCCGACCGGTGTTCGGCTTTCAGTGCCTGCTCCGCTTCATCGGCCTGATAGGGGCGGGCACGGTACCCAAGTTCGTAAATCGCGATCAGCAGGTCGCTGAGTCTGACCTGCTCCGGGTTCCACACCAGGCGAGCCCGCTGAGTGCTATGGTTCACGGAGAAAGAGATCACCCCTGGCTGCTTGGCCATGTGGTTTTCCAGCAACCAAATGCAGGCAGCGCAGGTAATATCGCTGATCAGCAGAGTGGCTTCCTGCCCTGCCTTGACTGGCGATACAAACGACTTCTGCACCAGGGGATGGTCCAGTTCCCTTATGCGGTTGAGCTCGGAGGTTGTCAGCTGTCTGGGGGTAACAGCTGGCTCGGTCCGGAACTGATAGAAGCCATCAAGACCTTCGGCGCGGATGGTCTCGCAAACGGCTTTGCAGCCCTGGCAGCAAAAATGGCGCAAATCACCGTCAAGCTCGAGCGTAATCGCCGGCTTGCCAGGCGCTGGCTCGCCACAGTGAAAGCAATGCAAGGGTTTCACCCGCGGTCTTCAGTGCCTGCACCCAGGGTCAGCCGGCGTTCCGCCGGCAGGTTGGACTCGCCCTTCAGCCGCCAGTCGTTGTCCGGGCCCCGCAGGTCAAAGTACCAGCGACCCTCAATAGACTGGTTCAGGCTCGCCGTATAGTGACCGTCACCCACCGCGCGAAACTGAACGGTACGATCCCGCTCGGCGATGGTCGGGTGGAACAGGTTAAGAATCAGGTAGGGGTAATCAGCGCTGCCTTCGTTGGTGTCAACGGTCAGGCTGATTTCCCGTTCGTCGAAGGCCATTTCCGCCCTGAGGCCGAGGTCTTTTGCTGCCTGGTCCCGGGCAATTTCCATGTTGATGCCGCGGCCTTCCTTGGAATAGTCGTCGGTCACCATCGAGTTGTCGGTGTTGAGTGCTACCGTGATAGCAATTGTGCACCAGATAATGGCCGCGCCCGGGAAGATCAGCAGGAACAACAGCCAGGGCTGACGGTACCACGGGCCTACGGAGGTGTTTTCAGTCATAGTTCTGTCTCTCAGTGCTGACTCCGGAGTTGGAAGGTCAGCGATTAGGACCGATAAAACGGCTTTCAGTTTCAAGTACCAGTGATTCGTCGGATTGTGATTCAATCCGGAATACGATGGCATTGTTGCTTTCCGAGATGACTTCTGGATCGACGTCCACTACCGTTGGCACGGAGCGGTTTTCGCCGCTATCGACCGTTACGGTGTTCTCGGTCAGTATCCTCATACCCTCCAGTCCTGACGCTGAAATTGTAAACGTTTGCGGCACCTCGGTCATATTGGCGATTTTCAGGGTATAGCTGTTTTCGATGCGACCGTCGCCGTTGTAACCAAAGGGCGCGCCGCGATCCTTGATTACATCCAGTTCCGCGGGAACCCGGGTCATGATGGTGACAGTAATGGCCGCCATCATGGCCAGCAATACCAGCCCGTAGCCAAATGTCCGTGGTCGAAGGAGTTTTGACGTTTTCCCTTCCAGTTCATTTTCTGTGGTGTAGCGAATAAGCCCCCGCGGATAATTCATCTTGTCCATGACCTCGTCACAGGCGTCGATGCACAGGGCGCAACCAATACACTCATATTGCAGACCGTCACGGATATCGATACCGGTAGGGCAGACCTGGACACATTGCCCACAGTCTATACAGTCGCCCAGTCCCAGCTCTGCCGGGTCTACCCCCTTCTTGCGACTACCCCGAGGCTCTCCCCGGTTAGGATCGTAGGACACAATCCGGGTATTGGGGTCGAACATCACTGACTGGAATCGGGCATACGGGCACATGTACAGGCAGACCTGCTCACGCATCCAGCCTGCGTTCAGGTAAGTGGCGACCGTGAAGAAGGCCACCCAGAAGTAGGCCCAACCATTGGCCTGTAACGTGAAAAGGTCTGCGATCAGCTCCCGGATGGGATAGAAGTAACCTACAAAAGTCAGACCAGTAGCCAGCGCGATAAGCAGCCATGCAGAGTGTTTTGCGGACTTCTTGGCGATCTTTTCCGCGGAACGGGGGGCCTTGTCGAGCTTTATGCGCTTGTTACGGCCGCCTTCTATGCGCTCTTCCACCCACATGAAGATAAACGTCCACACTGTCTGTGGGCAGGTGTAACCACACCAGACCCTGCCAAACAGGGTGGTAATAAAGAACAGGCCAAAGGCACAGATGATCAGCATCCCGGACAGCAGGATGAAATCCTGGGGATAGAAGGTGGCACTGAACAGATGGAATTCACGGGCTGGCAGGTCAAAGTGAATCAGTGGCTGGCCATCCACGGTTATCCAGACGAACAGAAAATACATGCCCATCAGAGCCGTCAGGCTGACATTGCGAATACGCTGAAAGAAGCCCTTGACCTCTTTCACGTAGATCTTTTTGCGGCTGGCGTATAACTCGACAGTTCCGGTGTTTTTGTTGTTGTTGTCGGAGGCGTCAGAGGATGGGTCAACCTGCTTGACCGGAATCTCACTGTTCATCGTTAACCTCCCGATGATGTGTCGCCCGTATCTCAGTGGAGTGCGGGGCAGGGGATCTTCTCAAGCCTGTGCCCGCAAGGGCAGACACAGGGTTGAGCAGACCTGGCCAGAGCATTCGCGGCTCTGGCCCGATACTCAGTTTGACAGGCTGTAGACGTACGCAGCCAGAATCTGGATCTGATCATCAGAAAGCCGACCGCCTTGGGCGGGCATCTGGTTCTGACGGCCGTTAACAACGGTTTCCCGGATCCAGTCATAGGTGGAACCGTAAAGCCAGGCGTCATCGGTCAGATTCGGGGCGCCAAGAGCCTGATTACCCTTGCCATCCGGACCATGACAGGCAACGCAGGCCTGGGCATAAACCTCTTCGCCTTGCTTTGCCGCCTCGGCGTCCTTTTCCCGGCCGCTGAAGCTGAGCACGTAGTTGACAACCTGGTCGACCTGTTCGTTGGTCATGTTCGGCATGGTGCCCATGGCGGGCATGTTGCCATTCCGGCCTTCACGAAGTGTTGTGAGGATCGAGTCAGGATCTCCGCCATAAAGCCAGGCATCGTCGGTCAGGTTCGGGAAGCCCAGGGCCCCCCGGCCGGCCGACCCATGACAGGTGGCACAGTTGTTGGCAAAAAGCCGCTGTCCCATTTTCATGGCGTCGTCATTTTCCGCCAGTTCCGGAACCGGTGTGTCACCGAATTTGGCGTAGAGCTCGCCGTATTTGGCTTCAGCCTGCTGGACCTCGGCTTCCCACTGATTGGTGGATGACCAACCCAACAGGCCCTGGAAGTTACCCAGACCGGGATACAGCGCCAGGTAGCCCAGACCAAAAACGCAGGTCGCTACGAACAGGTAGTACCACCACTTCGGTAGCGGGTTATCGTATTCTTCAATGCCGTCGAAGGAATGGCCCACCGTCCGGTCAGTCTCAGTATCGCTTGTCTGGCCCTTGCGCGTGGCGAATAGCAGCCACCAGCAGCCAAACACAGTACCGAGCACGATCACGCTGATCCAGATGCTCCAGAAGGTACTCATCGTTTTTTCTCCGTTTTTTCCTGTTCAAGAGTACGCTTTTCCACCTCATCATCATCGAAGGGTAGATGGGCCGCTTCTTCATTGGCTTTCTTGCGGTGCTTGCTGAAAGCCCACCAGATGATGCCGAAGAACATGGCCATGATGACCAGTGTTTGAATGCCGCGTAACTCGTTAAGATCCATGGGAATCACCGCTTCTCTGAAATGACGGTACCGAGCTGTTGCAGGTACGCGACCAGAGCTTCGATTTCAAATTTGCCCCGCACTTCGTCAGCTGCGCCTGCAACCTGCTCGTCAGTGTATGGCACACCCAGTGTCTGGAGTGTTTTCATCTTCGCCTCGGTGTCTGTGTGGTCAACGCGGTCCTCAAACAGCCAGGGGAAAGCCGGCATGTTGGACTCCGGAACCACGCTGCGCGGGTCGTACAGATGCTGGCGCTGCCAGGCATCGGAGTAGCGACCACCAACACGGGCGAGGTCAGGGCCGGTGCGCTTGGAGCCCCACAGGAACGGGCGATCGTAAACGAATTCGCCCGCAACGGAGTAATGGCCGTAGCGTTCGGTTTCAGCCCGGAACGGACGGATCTGCTGGGTATGGCAGACGTGGCAACCCTCACGTATGTATATGTCCCGGCCTTCCAGCTCCAGCGCAGACAGCGGCGTGAGGCCTTCTACCGGCTCGTTGACGCTTTTCTGGAAGAACAAGGGCACAACTTCCGCAAGGAAGCCGCCACTGATGGTCAGGATGATCAGTACGATCATGATCCCGAGGTTCTTTTCAATAATGTCGTGCTTCATCAGGTATGTCTCCCGTTACGCCGCTTGCGCTGCTGTGTTGTCTTGAGCAACGGCATCTTTCTGACGCACGGTCATGTAGACGTTGTAGGCCATTACCAGCATACCGGTCAGGAAAATCACGCCGCCAAGGAACCGTACAAAGTAGCCCGGGTAGGACGCTTCGAGTGCTTCAACAAAACTGTAGGTCAGCGTGCCGTCCTCGTTGACCGCGCGCCACATCAGGCCCTGCATGATACCGTTGACCCACATGGCGACGATATAGAGCACGGTGCCGACCGTTGCCAGCCAGAAGTGCGCGTTGATCATGGCGGTGCTGTACATGGCCTGGACGCCCCACAGTTTGGGGATCAGGTGATAGACGGCACCAATACTGATCATGGCAACCCAGCCCAGAGCACCGGAGTGGACGTGACCGATGGTCCAGTCAGTATTGTGGGAGAGGGCGTTTACGGTCTTGATGGACATCATCGGGCCTTCAAAGGTGGACATGCCGTAGAACGACAGGGAGACCACCAGGAAACGCAGGATGGGATCGGTGCGCAGTTTGTGCCAGGCGCCAGACAGGGTCATCATGCCGTTGATCATGCCGCCCCAGGATGGCGCCAGCAGAATCAGGGACATCACCATGCCGGCAGTTTGCGCCCAGTCAGGCAGAGCCGAATAGTGCAGGTGGTGGCCACCGGCCCATACGTAGGTCGCGATCAGTGCCCAGAAGTGGACGATCGACAGACGATAGGAATAGACAGGGCGGTTAGCCTGCTTGGGCACAAAATAGTACATCATGCCGAGGAAGCCGGCAGTCAGGAAGAAACCAACGGCATTGTGGCCGTACCACCACTGAATCATCGCATCGGTAACACCGGCGTAGGCCGAGTACGACTTGAAGGCGGTTGCCGGCAGCGCCATGCTGTTGCCGATATGCAGTACGGCAACGGTGATAATAAAGGCGCCATAGAACCAGTTGGCCACATAGATGTGCGGTGTGCTGCGTTTCATGACAGTACCGAAGAACACCAGCGCATAGCATACCCATACCACGGTGATTGCGATGTCGATGGGCCATTCCAGTTCTGCGTATTCCTTTGAGGTGGTCAACCCCAATGGCAAAGTTATGGCTGCCGCCACGATGATGGCCTGCCAGCCCCAGAAGGTAAACGCAGCCAGAGCATCCGAAAACAGACGTGCCTGACAGGTGCGTTGCACCACATAGTAGGCTGTAGCGAACAATGCGCTTCCGCCGAAGCCGAAGATGACGGCGTTCGTATGCAGCGGCCGTAAACGGCCGAAGTGGGTCCAGGGCAGGTCGAGGTTGAGGGACGGCCAGACCAGTTGTGCTGCAATCAGCACGCCCAGGGCCATACCTACAATCCCCCATACCACTGTCATGATGGCAAACTGCCTTACCACCTTGTAGTTGTATGTCAGGTTTGCATTTACTGTGCTCATAGCCTTACCAATGGGTTTAGAATGGGGAAAGATGCGGGCGCAAGTATGGAGAAAGCATTAGCTGTTTGCAATGACACAGATCAACTCGGCAGCCCTGTCAAATGCGTCTAAATCAGTAACATGGCGAATAGATTGGAGTATTTGCAAATGCTCTGGAGCGGTCTGCAAACCTTCCCGACGTGTGGTTGGGTGCGGTACCTATTATAGCTTCATTCTGGAGGTCCAGTGGATTCAGTAACATTTTACAGGGCAGAGCCACCGGGAAAGCTCCAGGGACCGCAGCTGGTGCTGGCCCATGGAGCTGGAGCACCGGCAGATTCGGCGTTTATGGAAATGCTGGCTTCAGCATTGTCTGCAGAAGGTGTGGCGACCCTGCGGTTCGAGTTCCCCTACATGGAGAGGCGCAGGCGGGATGGCAAAAAAAGGCCGCCCGACCGGCAACCCGTGTTGCTGGCGCATTTTCGCCAGGCCATTGCGGAGTCTCTGGCTGAGGCCGGACAGAGGGGCCCTGTTTTCATCGGAGGCAAGTCCATGGGTGGCAGAATGGCCAGTCACGTTATCGCGCAGGCGGACCTGCATGCTGAGGTCTGCGGCGTGGTCTGTTTCGGGTATCCGTTTCACCCGCCGGGTAAACCGGATCGCTGGCGGACAGGCCATTTTGGTGATCTGGGGCGTCCAATGCAGATCATTCAGGGCACGCGAGATCCATTCGGAAGAAGGCAGGAGGTCGAGGAGCAGGGGCTGGACGGGGCGGCTCCGTTGCACCTGGCCTGGCTGGAGGGTGGCGACCACGATTATCGGCCCTTGGCGCGGCAGGCCGAAAGCCATGAGGAGATGATCCGTCAGGCGGCCGGACTGGCGGCGGGGTTTATGCATCGATGGATGTGAGTCAGGATTGCACAGGCGCTGACAGTTCAGTCCGATTCCGGCCGGCCGCCTTGGCCCGGTAAAGAGCGTCATCAGCCCTGCGGAACAGATCCCTTTCATCTTCGCCCGGCACCAACCCGGCAACGCCTGCGCTCATGGTCAGGGTAACCGACTTGCCGTTGTCGGTTTTTACCGGAGCGCTTGCCAAGTCTTCCAGTATGCGCTCGCAGAGTCTCATCGCTCCGTCCGCGCTGGTGCCAGGTAACAATATCGCGAATTCCTCGCCCCCAAACCGGATGGTCACATCTCTTGGCCTTTTGACATGGCGTCTGAGTATATCGGCGATGTGCTGGAGGCATTGGTCGCCAAAGTCATGTCCCCAGGCATCATTCACCGCCTTGAAATGGTCAGCATCAAGCAGTGCGATGGTCAATGGCTGGCCGTTGCGGCGAGATTCGGCGCACAGCTCAGGTAGCAGGTTGTCCAGGTGTCGTCGGTTGTGTAACCCGGTCAGCGCGTCGTTGAGGCTAAGCGTGGCCAACTGTCGGTTGGCTCTCTCCAGTTCCCGCATGGTGTTACGGAGTTGCGCGGTGCGTTCGTGCACTTTCAGCTCCAGCTCGGTACGGGCGTTCTGCTCCACATTCAACAGCTTCTGGTTCAACAGCCTCCAGCGTTGAACCATGGCATAGTTGAGCAGGATCACCTGTGCGCCTACAGCAGCCTGCATAAAGATCTCACGGGCCAGGAAGTCGGCAAGGTAGCCGAATGCGGCAAGAGCGTATATAAGCGCGCCAGCCAGCATTCCGGACCACGCCATGACATACCACTTGGCCGGCAGATAACCCTGACGCCAGCGAATAAGCCCGATTACAAACAGGCTGCCGATAATGATCAGGGCAACGGTGGTGCTGAGCACGATGGACTTGTTGTAGGGCAGGACAAACGCCATGGCAATCAGACTCAGGCTGGCCAGTGCTTGCCCCTTGAGTACCCGGTCTGTTGCCGAGTCAGGCCGGATTTCCAGGAAAGACCGACCGAAAAGGGTCATGGCCAGGGTGCTGATTGACATAAGCATGGGAATGGAGGTGTTGGCAAAACCGGTACTGTCTGGCCAGAAATACTGATTGGCAAAGCCCCCCATGGCAAACAGGAAAAGGCCCAGTGAAGCCATATAAAAGGCATTGTAAAAGTAGTATCCGGTGCCGGAGCTGAAAAAAAGCAGCAGGTTGAACGCCGCAAACACCAGCAGGGCACCGTAGAACAACCCATGAGTCAGCGTCAGGTGATTGCTCTGGGCGATGGTTGCCTCGGGAGTATCCAGGGACAGGGGGACATTCAACGCACCGCTACTGTGAACTCTGACGGTAATGGTTGCATGCTCCTTGCTGCCAAGCGTGACGGGAAGCAGGAAATACCGGTAATCTATGCCCCGCGACATGAATGGGTGCTGGTCGCCGGTGGCAATGACAGCAGTGCCATGGTTGCCGGAATGCCAGAAGGTGACTTCATCCAGCAGTGGGTAGTTGAGTTTCAGGTACCAGAGCCGTCGTACATCGCTGGAGTTGTGCAGATTAAGGCGGACCCAGTAGACCGCGTTGGTGTGACTGAAGACCAGATCGTGACCATTCGCCGCTTTCCATTGGGCCTCGGCAGGGAGTTCTGCCGGCGTTCCGGCATCGTGGGTTGGTGATCCGGGCGGGGCACTGAGGTAGCAGACATGGTCCATCAGCGCCTCTCTCTGCTCCGGGCTGCTGGCATCAAGAGTCGGACAGTTTGCCGTTTTTGCCGGGTAGGCTGCCATAGTCGCACTGGTAGTGAGTAGCAGCATGGCAAGTATTGTGAGATGACGCAGGTACAGCAGCATTAAGGGTATTCCTGCCAGCGGAAAGCCCAATAGTGTAGTCAATTGCGAGCCGTGTGGATGTTAAACAGTTTCAAATTTAAGGGTTCCCGAAACGGGTCCTGTTCAGGTGATGGATGGAACAACTGATTGCCTTCTGCCGGCCAGGCTTCGAGACTGAAGCAGGCCGGGAGCTAACCGATACAGCCGCGGCCCTGGGGGTATATGGCTACTTCGAACCAGCCGCTGCCCAGGGCTTTGTCATCTTCAATCTTCCGGGGCCGGCATTGGCGGACACGCTGCTGGCGCGGCTGTCTGTCCACACGCTGGTGTTTGTCAGGGACTGGTTTGTTGTTCTGGCAGACGTGGCGTTGCCCCCGGCCGACCGGGTGGGTGCCGTTATCGATAGTCTGAAGTCGGTGGATGCGGAGTTTCCGACCTGTGCCCGGGTGGAAATCCGGTTACCGGAAAACAACGCCGATGCGGACCTGGGTAATTTTGCACGCAAATGGGTGTCACCGCTTTCACGGGGACTGCGGGGAGCGGGTTTGCTGCAGTCCGAACCTCAGGCCGACGCACCGGCAAGGCTTGAACTGCTGCTTCTGGGATTTGACCGGGTCATTGCCGGGGTAAGCGTATCGGGCAATCGGGCCCGTTTCGTCAGCGGGATTCCCCGCCTGCGGCTGCCTGCCTCGGCTCCCAGTCGCTCGGCCCTGAAGCTCGAAGAAGCCTGGAAGGTATTTCTGCCGCCCGGCGAGGAGCTTGATTACTTGGGTGGCGGAAAACAGGCCGTGGATCTCGGTGCGGCACCGGGAGGCTGGACATGGCAACTGGTCAGGCAGGGCATGATGGTAACGGCGGTTGATAACGGGCCGATGAACAGTGAGCTGATGGCATCCGGCCATGTTGAGCATATCGAGGCAGATGGCTACCAGTGGAAACCCAGGCGGGGCGTGGACTGGATGGTCTGCGACATTGTCGATCACCCTCGCCGTACCGCCGCACTTGCCGTGGACTGGCTGAATCAGAAGTTGTGTCGCTATACGGTGTTCAACCTCAAACTGCCAATGAAAAAGCGTTATGACGAGTGGTTGATTTGCCGGGATATCCTGGAGCAGGGACTGGCCCGGACCGAAATGAACTTTCGTATCCGGGCCCGCCACCTCTATCATGACCGTGAGGAGATCACCTGTTTTATCGAGCGACTGGCCTGAGCGCCCGGGTTCCGTTGTCAGTCGCTGTGCTTGAGCACGGTGATGATTTCGTCGCGATCCATCATCGGAATCAGTTCAGCCATCAGCTCGCGGCGTTCATCAGACAGGTACCAGCGTTGCCAGTCTGCTTCTGAGCGCCAGTTGGCAAGGGTAAACCGATGGTTAGGATCACTGGTGTCCACGAGAGTCTCACCGGACACAAAGCCAGGCGCGGCCACAGCGTTCTGAAGGACCCTGCGGGATCGCTCCTCATAGACAGGTTCAAGTGATTCGGCGATATGGCGTTCAATCAGCACCCGGATCATTGCTTACCTCGTTTGTTTTTTGACAACTATAAACAATAATTTAGCACGAATTTTGTAAATTTCAGGTGGAATTTCAGGAGGAACGACATTGGGACAGCCGGATTTTGACGCAGAGCTGGATGCCCGGGGGCTATTTTGCCCGGAACCGGTGATGATGCTGCACAACCGGATCGTTGAGATCAGTCCGGGTGCAGTGTTGAAGGTAGTGGCAACTGATCCTTCCACAACCCGGGATATTCCGCGATTCTGCCAGTTTCTTGATCACGAATTGGTCTACAGCGCCGAGGATGAAGAGGGGTTCGTGTTCTTTATCCGTCGGGGTGGCTGAACCTGGTGTTCAGGATTCGGAGGAATAGCCAAGTGTGTTGAGATGGGTCAGAAACTGGTCACGGTCCATTTCTCCGAGTACACGGGCCGTTCCGATTTCTGTGCCGTTGTCTCTGTAAAACAGGATCGCAGGCGGTCCGAACAGGCCGAGTTCATCCAGTAAGGCCTGTTGTTCCGGCGTATTGTCCGTCATATCCAGCTGCAGGAGCTTATAGGGGGCCAACGCCTGGATAACTGTGCTGTCACTGAATACGTTGCGTTCCATCACCTTGCAGGAGATGCACCAGTCGGCATAAAAGTCGAGCATCACTGGTGTGCCATTCCGGCTGGCCTGTCTGAGTTCACTGCGAATATCAGCCGGAGATTCCAGTCGGATAAATTCCGCGTGAGTGGCGGCTGCCCCGGCCGAGGCGCTTCCAACCACGGGTTGGCTCGACGCCGTAAACGCTGCCAGGGGCTTGAGAGGATCGTTTGCCCCGGACACAGCCCCGGCAAGCAGGGCCATGCCGTAGGCAAACATGACCAGCCCCATTCCCTTGCGGGTACGCTCCCATCCAGCTTTTGCGGCGTCAAAAGCGCCCAGTTGAACGCCGGTAATTGCCACCAACAGGCCCCACAGGGTCAGCGCCAGCCACGCGGGCACCATCCTTTCCACGAGCCAGATGGCAACCGCCAACAGCATGACGCCATAAAAGGATTTGACGACATTCATCCAGGGGCCAGTGGTGGGGAGCAGTTTGCGGCCACCCACAGCCACCAGTATCAGCGGAATACCCATGCCCAGCCCGAGGGCGAACAGGGCGACACCGCCGATCACCGCATCCTGAGTGGTGCTGATATATAACAGGCTGCCGGCAAGGGGGGCGGAAACGCAGGGAGAAACAATCAGGGCCGAGAGAGACCCAATGCCAAAAATGCTGGCTACGCGGGTTCCGGTGAGGCGGTGACTGGCATTATCAAGCGGTTCGCGAATAAACCGTGGCAGCTGGATTTCAAACAGATTGAACATGGATAGAGCAAACAACACAAACAGCGCCGCAAAAACGCCCAGTACCCAGGGGGATTGGAGTTGGGCCTGCAGGTTGAAGCTTGCCCCCAGTAACCCGGTAATGACACCTGCCGCGGCATAGGTCAGCGCCATGCCCAGCACATAACTACCGGAAAGCAGTAATGCATGGCCGGTTGTGCTGGTGTTACGGGAGGAAACCAGGGATGAAATGATCGGCACCATGGGCAGTACGCAGGGTGTAAACGTCAGCCCGAGCCCCAGCAACAGAAACAGTCCGGCAATGACCAGGGTGGACTGATTGGCGAGAAAACCGGCCAGGCCAGTTGCCGTGGAAGTGTCGTCGGGCGTCGTCGGGCTGATGCCGGAAGATACCGATCCCCCTGAGCCTGAGCTGCCAGCGGCCGTTGGCCCGCCATCACTTCCTGCGCTGGCGTAATAGAGTACATCCCGGGTCTGGGGTGGGTAGCAGAGCCCGGCCTTGGCACAGCCCTGATAGGTCACCTGTAGCTCTGCTTCGCGGACCCCCTCGGGAAGATTTACCGGTACCCGGGCCTCGACCGGGTCATAGAAGACCGTGACCTTGCCAAAGAACTCATCTTCCGTGTCGGTACCGGTGTAGGAAAACGCCGGCTCGCCCAGTTCGACACCCTCGGCATTGGTTGTGATGCTGATACGCCCTTGATACAGGTAGTGGCCGGGCGCTATGTCCCAGGACAATACAACAGCGTCAGTATCGGTGGTAAAGCTGAATGGCAGGGCTTCATCAACGGGGAGGAAGTCGTTCCCATTGCCGAACAGGGAGTTGCCGGCACCGAAGGTGATTGCCGGGAAGACGGACAACGCCAGAAGCAGGAATAAGCGGCTCAGAACCCTGATGGGGGCAATACTGCATGAGGTCGTTGTGCTGCCTGTCATAGTCAATCGATTACCGTTGGTGGATCCGGGTCCGTCCGGCGTTGACGCCAGGGACATTGGAAAGCATTGTCTCAGGTTGCAGTGGACACAGTTGCCAGGCAAAAGTTCCCTCTGGTATTGAACGGTCTAAAGTCGCACAATACTCGTCCCATGAGACATGATCCAGACGATCTTATCATGCTGTTTAATGACCTGTTCCGGGCAAAATACCGGACTGTACTGGTCAGGGGCGGCGATGAACCCGAGTATTTGCCAGCGACGGAGCCTGACGGCTTCGCACAGATTATCTTTGCTCACGGCTATTATGCCAGTGCGCTGCATGAAATCAGTCACTGGTGTATCGCCGGTGAGCACCGTCGCACACTCAGGGATTTCGGTTATTGGTACTGCCCCGATGGTCGCAGCGTGGAGCAACAGCGGGCCTTTGAAAAGGCTGAGATCAAGCCCCAGGCCCTGGAATGGCTTTTTTCAGTGGCCGCAGGTGCCCGGTTTCATGTCAGCGTCGACAACCTGTCCGGTAACGGAGCATGGGACGAACACGCTTTTCGCAGAAATGTGACAGCGCAGGCCAATGATTACCTGGAGCACGGCTTGCCGGTCCGCGCTGGCATGTTCTTTCAAACGCTCAGGACATTTTATGGAACCGAGGCTGATTTCAACGAAGTCTGGAAGAAAGAGACCAGGCGCCTGATGCCCGAATGTTCCGCCACAGAAACCGAGGTAGATTGAAGTAATATGACATCTGACGCACCCGTACCCGGAAAAACGCTTTTCAAGGATCTGAACCTTGACCAGCGAGTACTCGACGCCATCACCGATATCGGATTTGAGCATTGCACGCCAATCCAGGCAGAAACCCTTCCGTTCACTCTTGCCTGCCAGGATCTGATCGGCCAGGCGCAGACCGGAACTGGCAAAACCGCCGCCTTCCTCATTACCGCCATTCAGAGCATGCTGGAAACGCCAATCCCCGAGGAGGACCGTTTCGCTTCCGAGCCACGGGTACTTGCACTGGCGCCAACCCGGGAGTTGGCCATGCAGATTGCCAAGGACGCAGAGCAGCTTTGCGGATATACCGGCCACAACGTGGTGACCGTGGTTGGCGGTATGAACTACGACAAACAGCGGGACCAGTTGCAGAACGAAATCGTCGATATCCTGGTGGCAACGCCCGGGCGGCTGATTGATTTTCTGGGCTCCCAGGACGTCTTTCTGGACCAGATCGATATTCTCATACTCGACGAAGCGGACAGAATGCTGGACATGGGCTTTATCCCGGATGTAAAGCGGATTATCCGCAAGTGCACCCCCAAGGAAGAACGCCAGACCCTGCTATTCAGTGCCACCTTCAACCAGGACGTTCTCAACCTGGCTTCCATGTGGACCCGGAACGCTGAATTTGTCGAGATTGAACCGGAGCAGAAAACCGCTGAACGGGTTAAACAGACTGTTTACCTGGTGGGTGAGGACGAAAAACTGCCGGTACTGGTGAACTACCTCCAGCGCCCCGAGGTTGAAAAGGCCCTTGTATTCGCCAATCGTCGTGATCAGTGTCGCGATCTGGACGAGGACCTGCGCAATCAGGGCATAAAGGTGGCGCTGATGTCCGGTGAAATTGCCCAGAATAAACGCCTCAAGACACTGGAACAGTTCAAGAATGGCAGCATCCAGGTACTGGTGGCCACTGATGTCGCCGGGCGCGGCATTCATGTTGATGGTGTGACCCACGTATTCAACTATAATCTGCCGGATAATGCCGAGGATTACGTCCACCGGATTGGGCGTACCGGCCGGGCAGGGAAGCACGGCGTATCCATAAGTTTTGCCAGTGAGGACGATGCCTTCTCACTGCCGGCCATAGAATCCTACATCAGTCAGAAGCTCACCACGGCAGTGCCGGATGAAGAACTGATGACGGAACTCGCTAAACCGCCGATTACCCGCAAACGGGGCAGTCGGCGCCCCCAGGGCGGCCGCAGCCAGGGTGCCCGGAGTGGTAACCAGCGCCAGCGCAGGAACTGATGGTTAGGGAAGCAGGATCATGCTGATTGTAGCAGACGAGAACATACCCTTACTGGATTCGTTTTTCGGCGACATCGGCGATATACGCCCGGTATCCGGTCGCACCATGACAGCGGCAGACGTGCAGAACGCCGATATACTGCTGGTCCGCTCAGTTACCCGGGTTAACCGGGCGTTGCTGGAGGGGAGTCGTGTCCGCTTCGTGGGCACCTGCACCATCGGCACCGATCACGTCGACCTTGAATGGCTGGAATCCAGTGGTATCGCATTTTCCGCAGCTCCCGGCTGTAACGCCAACAGCGTGGTGGAATATGTGCTGTCAGTGATCTCGCTGCATGCCGAAAGGCGGGGTGTGGCCGATTGGTCGAAACTCAGTGTCGGTATAGTGGGTGCTGGCAATGTGGGTGGAGAGCTGGCTCACAAACTGGACCGACTGGGTTTTGATGTTCTGCTGTGCGACCCGCCACGGGCCGAACGGGAGGGTGACGAAGGACAGGAGTTTGCCAGTCTCAGTGAAGTCATGGCCTGCGACGTGGTAACGCTGCATACGCCGCTGAGCCGGGAGGGAGGCCATGCCACACTTCACATGTTCGATCAGGAGAAGCTCTCCGCGTTGAGGGAGCACCAGTTGCTAATCAATACCAGTCGCGGCGAGGTGATCGATACCTCGGCCTTGCTGGCGCGTCTGGACGAGCCCAATGCACCCACCGTTGTGCTCGATGTCTGGGAGCACGAGCCCCGCATCCATACCGAATTGCTCGACAGAGTCTGGCTTGCAACACCTCATATTGCCGGCTACAGCCTGGAGGGCAAAGTGCAGGGCAGCGAACTGGTCTATCAGGCGTTGAGCCGCAATATGGGGCTTCCCGTCCGGAAGAAGGCTGGTCAATTCCTGCCAGAGCCGGCGTTAAGCAAGCTGTCGTTCACCAGCGCAGCGGTTGAAATGGATTCGGCAAATATTGCCATGCGGTCCTGTTACGATCCACGCCGGGATGATGCCCGCATGCGCCTGGCTATGGCGCTGCCTGCGGAGGAGCGCGGCCAGGCGTTTGACCGGCTGCGCAGGGAGTACCCCGTTCGTCGGGAGTTTTCCAGTGTCAAGATACAGCTAAAGGGCACCAGCAAGTCCATGCAGGATACTTTCCGGGCCCTTGGGTTCAAGCTCAAGCTCTAGTGTCCCTTCTGGTCACAGCTGAGCTGTCTGCAGGGCTTCGATCCGTTTCTCCAGGGGAGGGTGGGTCATGAACAGTGCACTGAGCCCGCCACGTGCACCCCGGTTAATACCGAACGCCTGAAGACTGTCCGGCATCTGGTCCGGCACTTCGCTTTCCTGTTTCAGCCGCGCCAGCGCATTGATCATCGCGCCCCGGCCTGCCAGCTGGGCCCCGGCAATATCAGCCCGGAATTCCCGGCGGCGTGAGAACCAGAACACAATGGTGCTGGCAAGAATGCCCAGAACGATTTCCGCAGCAATGCTCACCACGAAAAAACCAATGCCATGTCCGCTCTCATTCTTGAACACCACGCGGTCCACAAACGAGCCGATTACCCGGGATGCAAAAATCACGAAGGTGTTCACCACGCCCTGGATCAGGGCCAGTGTCACCATGTCTCCGTTGGCAACGTGGCCGATTTCATGGCCCAGTACTGCGCGGATTTCGTCCTTGTTGAAGCGGTGCAACAGGCCTTCACTGACCGCCACCAGGGCATTGTTCCTGTTCCAGCCCGTGGCAAAAGCGTTGGACTGGGACGCGGGAAATATGGCTACTTCAGGCATGCCGATGCCGGCATTCTTTGCCAGTTCGCGTACGGTATCCACCAGCCAGCGTTCCGCAGGAGTTCGCGGGGATTCGATCACCCTGGCCTTGGTGCTCCATTTGGCCATCTTCTTGGAAATCAGTAGTGAGATGATCGCACCGGCGAAGCCGAAAACAGCGGCAAAGGCCAGCAGTGAGCCATACTGAATCCCGTTCTGGGCAAGGAAACTGTCGACCCCCAGCAACCTGAGGGTGAAGCTGGCGACAAGAATGACAGCCAGGTTGGTGGCAAGAAACAGCAGAATGCGCATCTAGAATTCCTTGTTGAATCATCAGCTACAGGCAGCGTGTGTATCTGACAGCTATATGTGGCCAGCGTTTCCGGCTTCAACAGGCTTACGCCAATTTAATGATCGGCGCTGTCGCGGAAGAAAGTTGCCTGCATCACCCGGCTGATCTTTGCGGAACTGCCACTTCGAAGTGCGGTGCGGAGCATGTGGATATGGGTGGAGAAGTCCTCCCGGATGGCTGGCGGCAGGTCGTCGCCGCTGTCAGCTGTTACCTGTTCCTGAAGGTCCGGGCTGGCGGGAGAGCTCATCCGCACAAAAGCCCGGTGGCTCAGTACCGCCTGGTCGAGTGCTTCCTGGCGGATTGTGTCCACATAACGTAGCAGGTCTTCCTCGGCCAGCCAGAGCAGGGTACCGAAGCAGGCCATGTGACGTTTGCTGTGCAGCCCGAATTCGTCCGGCTCATCGGGCCCTGCGATGTCTTCCACAAACAGATTGATGCGGCGGGGAAAGGCATTGTAAAGCTGCACCAGTGCGATTGCGGCGTCCTTGTAGAACTCCTCAATATGAATGTCCGCCATGAAGCCCCCTTTACAGCTGGTAGGAAGACAGGAAGTGTGCCAGACGCTTCATGGCATCCTCCAGGGCATCCTCCCGGGGCAGGAATACAACGCGCAGATGCTGCTTGTCGTCGATATTGAAGGCCGAGCCCTGAACCAGCAGAATGCGTTCCTGTAGCAAAAGATCCAGTACCAGCTTCTCGTCGTTGACGATGGGGAAGCGTTTCGGGTCCAGCTTCGGAAACAGATAGAGAGCGCCCTTTGGCTTTACGCAACTGACACCGGGAATGTCATTGAGCAGGTTCCAGGCGGTTTCCCGTTGCTCGAACAGGCGCCCCCCCGGTGCTACCAGGTCGTCAATAGACTGGTAGCCGCCCAGGGCGGTCTGGATGGCAAGCTGGGCCGGAACATTGGCGCACAGTCGCATGTTGGAAAGCATTTCTATGCCCTCGATCAGGTCCCGTGCACGGTGCTTGGCGCCGCTGATAATCATCCAGCCTGAACGATAGCCCGCAGCCCGGTAGTTCTTGGACAACCCGTTATAGGTGAAAAACAGCACGTCGTCGGCCAGTGAGGCAGTGGGAATGTGCTCAGTGCCATCGTATAGGATCTTGTCGTAGATCTCGTCCGAGAGCACGATCAGGTTGTGTTGTCGGGCCAGCTCCACCACCTGTTCCAGCAATTCCCGGGAATAGACCGCACCTGTCGGGTTGTTGGGATTGATGAGCACGATGGCCCGGGTCCGGCGGGTGATTTTCTTGCGGATATCATCAATGTCCGGGAACCAGTCCTGTTGCTCGTCACAACGGTAGTGCACCGGTTTGCCACTGGACAGGGTCACAGCAGCGGTCCAGAGAGGGTAGTCGGGAGCAGGAATCAGCACTTCGTCGCCTGTATTGAGCATGGCCTGCATGGACATAACGATCATCTCGCTTACGCCATTGCCAAGGAAGATATCGTCAATATCCACCTTGTCGATGCCCCGTTGCTGGCAATAGTGCATCACTGCCTTACGGGCAGAAAACAGCCCCTTGGACTCAACATAACCCTGGGCCAGGTGCATATTGTAGATCACGTCCTGCTGGATCTCCTCGGGAACGTCCAGCTCAAAGGCGGCAGGGTTACCGATGTTGAGCTTGAGAACCCGGTGGCCTTCTTCCTCGAGTCTACGGGCTTCACGCAGAACCACTCCACGTATCTCGTAACACACGTTATCCAGCTTGGCGGATTTGAGATAGTTCTGCATAAGCCCCGGGTTTCCTCAGTAAAAGACACAAGCCTGTATTCTAGCGGAGCAAAGCCCGGCAACAACAGGCCAATTGTGATGAATTGTGGCAAGGAAGCGGAGATTTAACGGCAATACCTCACAGATTCCATGAACTGGAAGAGCTTGAAGCCCCGGAATTGGTTGCAAGTCAGGTTGTGCACAATATAATGGGGAAAAATCAAAAGGAGCAGAGCTATGAGTGCCGAAAGTATTTACGATTTCAGAGCAACTGATATTCGTGGCCAGGAGCATTCACTGGAGGAATTCCGCGGCAAGGTGCTGCTGATCGTTAATACGGCCAGCAAATGTGGTTTTACCCCCCAGTTCGAAGGGCTGCAGGCGCTGTATACTGACCTCAAAGAAAAGGGGCTGGAGGTACTGGGTTTTCCCTGTAATCAGTTTCGCAACCAGGATCCGGCAGATGACAAGGCCATCAGTGAATTCTGCAGCCTGAACTATGGTGTGGATTTTCCGATGTTTGCCAAGGTTGAAGTGAATGGGCCAAACGCTCACCCCCTGTTTGAACACCTGAAGCGCAACGCAAAGGGCCTGCTGGGGTCAGAAGCCGTGAAATGGAACTTTACCAAGTTCCTGGTGAATCGAGATGGCGAAGTCGTGGGTCGTTATCCGCCCACGACCAAGCCTTCAGCCATTCGTGCCGACATAGAGAAGCTGCTGTAGCCATGGCAACAGAAGATGACATGCTGGCGCTGGATAATCAGCTGTGCTTTGCCCTCTACGCGGCCAACCGGGCTATTACCGCCCGTTACCGGCCGTTGCTGGCGGAGCTCAAGCTGACCTATCCCCAGTACCTTGTCATGCTGGTGCTCTGGGAAGCCGGGCAGGACGGAAGAACGGTAAGGGTCTCTGATCTGTGCAAACGGTTGCGCCTGGATTCGGGCACCCTGACGCCGCTGCTGAAGCGCCTGGCTGAGCGGGGGCTGGTGACCCGTCAGCGTGACACCGATGACGAGCGGGTGGTGACGGTGGCTCCTACCGATAAGGGGGCGGCCATGCGCCAGCAGGCAAAGGACATTCCCGGACGACTGATGTGCGGCACGGGCGTAGGGCAGGAGCGCATTGTGGCTCTTCGTGACGAATTGCGTTCGGTTCTCAGTCTTCTTGAGGCTCAGGGGGAGCCCAGCGATCTATAACCGACTTCAGGTCGGCACGGTTGTAAGGCTTGGTGATGTAATCATTCATCCCGGATTCAAGGCAATCGTCCCGGTCCCCCTGCATGACATTCGCCGTTACGGCGATCACTGGCAGATCCTGCCATTCCGGATTTTCGCGAATTTTACGGGTGGCCTGGTAACCATCCATGACCGGCATCTGGCAATCCATCAGCACAATATCGAATTCGCCTGACGTCAGGGCCTCCAGAGCCCGTTTGCCATTTTCCGCCAGGGTAACCCAATGCCCAAGCTTCCTGAGCATGCTGCTGGCGACCACCTGGTTGACCTGATTGTCTTCCACCAGCAACAGGTTCAGCGGCCTGGTAACCACCTTGCCTGATATTGAATCCTCATTCTCGCCTTTGGCCACCGGACGAAGACCGGCCGCCGCGCAGAGTGTACGAAACAGCTGGTCACGCCTCAGCGGCATAGACAGAACCTGTTGTTCACCGGACGCATCCACCGTGCCATTTCTGTCCACCAATACAACGCCGGTTCCAGTCCATTGGTCCGCCAGTTTCCGTGCGGGGTCATCGTCTTTGTCGACAGCGACGAGCAGGATGCCGCCGTTGTTGCGAGATGCTTCCCTTACAGGAATGCTCCAGGCCCGCAACTGACTCTCAATGGGCAGGCGATGTGGATAATCATGGGGAATGCTCAGGTCCACACCTGCTGTTCTTACAGACTCCGGTATATCGGCCGAAGAAATCCCGCCACTGTACTGATCGTGTAATGGCAGGGGCAGGTTGACGGTAAAATGCGTCCCCCGGCCTTCATCCGAATCCACCAGAATCTGGCCGTGCATGCGCTCTACCAACTGTCGACACAGCGTCAGGCCGAGCCCGGTTCCACCGTAAAGCCTTGTGGTGTCGGTATCCGCTTGGGAAAAGGGTGAAAAAATGCGGTGCAGGCCTTCCTTGGACATGCCAATGCCGGTATCAATCACATCGATCCGAAGATTGGCATTGAATCGGGTTGCACGAATCCGAACGCTTCCCTGGTCAGTGAACTTTATGGCGTTACTCAACAGGTTATTGAGAATCTGACGGGTTCTGGTCGGGTCTCCGAGGAAGGTTTCAGGCAGGTCGCACTCGATATCTGTCACCACATCGATATTTTTTCGACGGGCCTGCTGCGCGTGCAGTGTGGCGCACTCCTCGATCAGGTTACGGACACTGAACGGGATGTTCTCAAGGCTTAGCTTTCCTGCCTCTACCTTGGAGATGTCGAGAATATCGTTGAGCAGGCTCAGCAGACTCTGCCCTGCGTTAAGAGCGATTTCGATGCGATTACGTTGGGCCGGCTCCAGATCCCCTTCCAGGGCCAGCCCAAGCATGCCCAGAACACCGTTGAGCGGAGTACGGATTTCGTGGCTCATGGTGGCGAGGAAGTTGGCTCTGGACCTGGCGCGTCGCACAGCATCCTCCTTGGCCCGGACCAGCGCGCGGTTACCCCTTTGCAGCGCCTCGTTTTTTGCCGAGATTTCCCGTGTGCGGTCTTCTACCTCCTGTTCCAGCTGGCTGGAATAGTTCTTCATGGCACTTTCGGCATCGCGCAGTTGGACAAGGCTGGAATCGATGGTTTCCAGGTGCTGGTTGATAATGCCCACCATCTGCCCGATTTCATCTTCACGGTGGTTGTGCGGTACTGGCAACCGGACCTTCTCCGGAGAATCGGCCCTTACCCGGCTTAATGCGCCAATCACATTGAGCATGGGGCGTGTAAGCACAAAATAGAAAACGGTGAGCAGAGCGGCTGTCAGTACCAGGCTTTTCAGTAATCCGCTTATCAGGGTATAGGCTGCTCTCTCCAGGAAAAGCAGCCCGTAGTGGTAGGTGTCAATGGTGACCGTAAGGTTGCCAAGGGGCAGGTCACTCAGTTGCGGAACCACCAGTTCCTGACTGAATACGCGGCTGTCGCCGAACAGCAGGTCACTGATCCATCGATAACGTGAGTCCGGGCTGCTCTGGCTGGCTGCAGCCATGGTCTGGCCATTGTTATCGATTATGCGGGCATCAATGGTGGCGGGATGGCGAAGCAGGCCATCGAGCAACTCCTCCGCCAGACGAATGTCGATATTATAGGCAATCTGGGATGCGGGGCTGTGGCTTATATCGATGAGGGCGCGGATTTCCTGCTCCATGGAATCCCGGGCGCTGAAGAAATCAAGTGTGACCTGGGCGATATTGAGTATGAGGCCCAACACCATTGCAATCAAAACGGTGTCCCGGGTCAGGCGATAGGAGAGCCGTTTTTTGAATGGAGTTGTCACAGTATGTCCACAGTCCCTGTTTGTCTGAGTGTCGGTTAATGTCGGCCAGTCGCTAACCCGCTAACATCCGGACTAATCATCGTAATCTGCTTTCTTGCGCCACTCTTCATCGTGCAGGAAGGTGTCCCATTCGCGGTCCAGGCGGGATTGTCCGTCAGCACTGCTGCCCTTTACTTCGTCACCCTTGAGGGCTTCAAGTTCTTTGATTCGGGTGCGGAAACTCTTGACTGCCTTCATGGCCATGGGATTGTCGCTGGATTTACCCATTTCGGTGCTGGCCAGATGATAGGCATGAATCGCCTTGCGAATCTGGTTCTGCTTCACATAATCGCGGGCCTGAAACACGTGAAGGTCGGCATGGGTCTTGTGCACCAGGAACAGGACAAATTTAAGGTTCTTCTTGGCGGTGGCGCTGTCGATTTTCCCGGCTTTGTGCATTCCCTCAATCATCTTGAAAAGGTTCTGCAACAGCTCTTTGACATAGCTGGATTTTTCGGGGGAATCGATCTTGACCGGTGGGCGCTGATCCTCGTTGGCCCGTACTTTCTTTTCCAGCTCCCGGGCGTTGCTGAGCCACTCGCTGACAGGCTGGTCAGATTTGAGGGCCTGAAGCTCCTTGCAGGACTCCTCCATCCGTTTGATCAACAGCAGCTTGAGGTCACTGGTCAGATACTGGCCCGGAATCTCTGAAAGCAGGCGGCTGGCCCGGTTATAGCTGTCTTCCAGGGCCGTGATCTTGCGTGCTCGCTCAATGCGGGCCCGTTCCCGCATCTGGCTGGCCACAATAATGATGATCGAAACGGTAACGATAGCTGCCAGTAGCAGCACAATCATTGTGGTATCCATTCTGTTGCAAAAGCTCCGGCTAATGGGCGGCAACTGATGTCTCCGGTGCCCTTATTAAACCGGAGATATCCAGCAAGTATCCGAAAGACTAGCAGAAAACCGGAAACGATTCCGTTTTGAAATGTGAACGATTTCCGCTTTATATCACTCCGGTGAATTGTTACGCTTAAACCTATTATTTCTGTGAATAAAGCTGGCGCTGTGGCCATGGGCTTTGATCCCATCGCAAACAATGCCGGTCTTCTGCCAGGTGCTGATGCATGGATATTTCCCGGGTCGATCTTAATCTGCTTGTTTACCTTGATGTGCTTCTCCGGGAGCGGAATGTGACCAAGGCGGCGAATCACCTGGGCATCACCCAGCCTGCGATGAGTAATGGCCTGCGCCGCTTACGGGACCTGTTTGGTGATCCATTGCTGGTCAGAACCAGCGAGGGCATGACGGCAACGGAGCGTGCCACGGAGCTCCAGCCCCTGGTGAGGAGCATCCTCTCCGATATAGAGCAGGCTGTGCATGAGAAAACCGCCTTTGCCGCCATGGAAAGCCAGCGGGTATTCCGTATCATGGCCAGTGATTACGCCGAATCCTGCCTGATGCCCCGTGTGCTCCGGCGGCTTCGCCAGGAAGCGCCCCATGTCACGCTGGACGTCCTGACGCCCAGTGATGTGAGCTTCCTCGACGTGGAGCAGGGCCGGCTCGACATGGCCATTAACCGTTTCGACAAGATTCCACAGTCGTTTCACCAGAAAACCCTGTGGATCGAGTACTTCGCCTGCCTTATGAACGTGCGCAACCCGATTCTGAAGGAGCCGTTCACACTGGATACATACCTGGATGCCAGCCATATCTGGGTCAGCAAAACCGGTTTTGGTGTCGGCGTAGGGGTGAATCCGAAGGATGTCCAGCGCCTGGGGTGGGTGGATGAAGCCTTGTCACTGATGGGCCGAAAACGTCAGATCTCGGTCTTTACGCGGCATTACCAGGTGGCGATGCTGCTTGCTGAACAGCACGATCTGATTGCCACACTGCCATCGCGGGCTGCCTGGCTTCAGAAGGACAATGCCAATCTGGTGGTCAAGGTGCCGCCCTTTGAAATTCCGCCGTTTGAACTGAAAATGGCCTGGAGCCCGCTGCTACAGCACAATACCGATCACCAGTGGCTGAGGAAGCTGATTGCAGAGGTGGCCGGGGAAGTGGATGCGGAGTTTGCACCGTTCGGAGCCCAGTTTGAATCCGCCGAGGTTCCCGGCATTCATCATTCAGAGCGGTAGCTCCCTCAGCTCCAGTGAACTCCTCCCGGCGTCCCACATACGCTGGAAAGACTCGGCAAGAAGCTTTACCCGACCACTGTTGGAGAACGTTGCGAAACCCTCGGGCTTGTAGAAGTCGTGACGGTAGACGACGCCTTCCCGATCAGCCAGCAGGAAAGGCTGGTCTTCAATCGGGTAGTCCTCGTTGATCAGTTTCAACTCGATGCGGCTGGGAAGACGGCGCATCAGCTCGACAATCTGATGCCGGCGTTTTACCAGGGGTCTGTCATCGTGAATCAACAGCCGCACGTCGCTGAGTCGATGGCGGCGTGCAAGGCTGGAGATCAGCTCACGGAAGCGCAGGCGATCATACAGCTCGTGGTCCAGCAGGCGATCGTAAAGCCAGAGTCGCTGACGGGCCTGGCCGGCCACGGAATCCATCAGTGCCGTCATGGAGTGCTGGCTGTCGAAAAGCCACGCATCCTGGTCTTCGCCAAGCAACATGGGGTTCTGACGGGTTCCGAAAGTGTTACTGACCAGTTGTGGTGCCAGACAGCGCATGTCTACGTGAGGGATGCCAGCATCATCATACGGGTCCGAGCACACGTGGAAGCCGCACCGCTGATAGAAGGGTATGGCGTGTTCCTGTGCGGAAAGCTGCAGTTCGCTGAACTGGCTGGCTGCCTCACACACCAGGTGGCGCAGCAGGATCTCACCGATGCCTTTTCCGCGATAGCCGGGCAGGATGGCCATGCGGCCGATATGGGCAGTTTCCTCCAGAGTGGAGAACAGGCGGCCGACTCCGACGGGAGTATTGTCTGGCAGTACCACGAGATAATGGTCAGCAATCTCGTCGGTGTCGTCCCATTCCAGCTCTGGCGGCACTTTCTGCTCTTCCACAAACACAGCCTGACGTATGTTCCGGACGTCGGCCGGCGCCAGTTGCCAGGTGTATTTACGAATCCGCACATTCATTCCGGTTTCACTCACGCTCTTCACTCGAAGTACAACGAGCCCTGGTTGACCAGATTGCTCAATAGCCCGCAGATGGCATCGTCACCGACAAATTCTGACAGAGCCGCCATATCCAGTCTGGCGCCGGCGCAGAGCAGGGGAGCCAGGGGCCGGGCGTCTCCACGGAGCAGGAATTGCTCGCCATCGACGAACAGTGCCGTTTCCTCAGTAAATTCATGGTAGGCGAAACGGGAGCCTTCGTTCCAGCGTAACGGATTGCCCGCTGCAATCCACTCACTCAAGGAGTCCGGCGTTACCGGTTCGTCCGCTGGAACCACAATGTCGAGGCTTTTCGGTGCGGTGGCGTACTGGCCGAACCAGAGCGCCAGCTGGCGTTTGTCGGTAAGCTTGTCTCGAATAACGCCTTCCAGGCGGTCAATAACCCCCGGTGCGATGGTGCCGGGGTTGTCCTGCACCTGCAGATCCGGATCATTCAGGTGTTCAGAGGCATCGGAGTGGCTGCAGAGAAAGTCGGTGAAGCCGGTCAGGACATCGTCAACGGTGGGCGCACGGAAGCCTACAGACAGGGTAATGCAGTCGTCTTCGGCAACGCCGTGGTGGCCAATGCCTGGCGGCAGGTAGAGCATGTCTCCCGGCGCCAGGGTAACGGTTTCCTCGCCTTCCCAGCTACTGAGGATCCGCAATGGCGTACCGTCCACCCTGGGTGAGGTGTGATCGCAGTGGCCGCCAAAGGTCCAGCGCCGATGGCCCTGGGCCTGCAGCAGGAATACATCGTACTGATCGTAATGGGGCCCCACGCTGCCGCCCTGCGGCGCATAGCTGGCCATGATATCGTCCAGCCGCCAGTTGGGCACGAAGCGGAATTCGTCCAGCAGGTCGGCAATGTCAGGAACCCAGTGGTCGAGTCCCTGCACCAGAAGTGTCCAGTCATATTCCGGCAGCTTTTCGAAACGCTCGGGGTTGAAGGGGCCGTTGTGCAGCTGCCAGGGTTTGCCGTCGTCATTCTCGATGACAATACGGGACTCAACCGCTTCTTCGCAGGCCAGTCCCGCCAGCTCATCCGCCGACACCGGGCACTCGAAGCCCGGGAACGCCTGGCGGATCACCAGCGGCTTTTTCTGCCAGTAATCTCGCAGGAACTCCTGTGCGGGCATCCCGCCGGGCAGTTTCATGGATCAGATATCCCGTGCCTGTTGAGTGGCGTTGCCGATGTAGGTGCCGGGTGTCAGTTCCATCAGTTCCGCCTTGGCGGCGTCTGGAATGTCCAGGGAGTCGACAAAGGCCTTGATCACATCCGGCGTCATGGCCTTGCCACGGGTCAGGTCCTTGAGTTTCTCGTAGGGCTTTTCGATGTTGTAGCGGCGCATGACGGTCTGGATGGGTTCCGCCAGTACCTCCCAGGCGTGGTCGAGGTCTTCGTCAAGGCGGGCCGGGTTGATTTCAAGTTTGTTCAGGCCTTTCAGCGAGGCTTCGTAGGCAATCAGACTATGGGCGAAACCGACGCCCAGGTTGCGCAGGACAGTGGAATCAGTCAGGTCGCGCTGCCAGCGGGAAATCGGCAGCTTGGCAGACAGGTGGCTGAACAGTGCATTGGCGATGCCCAGGTTGCCCTCTGAGTTCTCGAAATCGATAGGGTTCACTTTGTGGGGCATGGTGGACGAGCCAACTTCGCCTTCCACGGTCTTCTGCTTGAAATAGCCCAGGGAGATGTAGCCCCAGATATCCCGGTCAAGGTCAATGAGGATGGTATTGAACCGGGCAATGGCATCGTAAAGTTCGGCAATGTAATCATGAGGCTCGATCTGGGTGGTGTACGGATTCCAGTCAAGACCCAGGCCTTCGATAAAGTCCTTCGCGTTCTGTGCCCAGTCAACGGTGGGGTAGGCTGACAGGTGGGCATTATAGTTGCCTACCGCGCCGTTGATCTTGCCCATCAGTTCAACCGCACGAATCTGTTTTATCTGGCGGCGCAGGCGGTAAACCACGTTGGCCAGCTCCTTGCCCACGGTCGACGGCGATGCGGTCTGGCCATGGGTGCGGGACAGCATGGGCTGGTCGGCGTGTTCATGGGCCAGTTCGGCCAGCCGTTCGATCACCCGGTCCATGGCCGGCAGCAGACCGTGGTCCAGGCCTTCACGCAGCATCAGCGCGTGGGACAGATTGTTGATGTCTTCGGAGGTGCAGGCGAAGTGCACGAATTCGGTAACTGCGTGCAGTTCCGGCACTTCCGAGATCTTCTCCTTGATGAAGTACTCGACCGCCTTCACGTCGTGGTTGGTGGTGCGTTCGATGTCCTTGATCCGCTCGGCATCCGCAAGGCTGAAACCGGAGATCATCGCATCCAGAAACTGGTTCGCTTCTGTGGAGAAAGCCGGTATCTCTGCAATATCAGGGTGCGAGGCCAGCTTCTGCAGCCAGCGGAGTTCGACGGTGACACGGTTCCTGATCAGGCCATATTCACTGAAAATGTCACGGAAAACGCTGACTTTGCTGCCATAGCGTCCATCGACCGGGGAAATGGCGGTCAGGGCGTTGAGTTCCATCGAAAACCTCTCAAGTCATCAAAGATACGGTCAAAAGAAAATATTGGGGGCGCATATGATACACCAGCGGCGGCCGGGATTCAGTCGTAAACCGACCGGTTTGCCTTCTCTGCCAGCTCCCGGGCCGTCATGATGACCTTGCGGCGGGCAAAAATGAGCTGCCAGCGGCGTCCACCAGTCTGGTGCCAGAGTATTGAGGAGCGGACTCCCGCCAACAGCAGGGCGCGCACCTTGGCGGCGTTTTCCTCGCGCTGGAGGGTGGTGGGTTCGCCCGTAACCTGGATGCGTTGCCGAAAGGTGCTGATGGTGTCCGTGTAGATCGATGCCACGTTGGCAATCAGGTTGCCGTGACTGTATCCGAAATGGCCTGCGGTGTGCCGGGCCTGGTCAATTCGGCTGCCAATCACCTCCAGCATGTCTTTGTTGCGACGCAGCTTTGAGGACAGATTTATCAGGTTCAGTGCGTAGCGCAGCACTTCGATGTCCTGCTGCTTGCTCTGCTGGCTGAGAACGCTGGCCAGGGTCGCGAGACCCTCGCGCAGGTCCTTCAGTTCGCCACCGAAGACATCCAGGGTTGTTTCCGGTTGAGTGGCGAAAAGCGAGCGCATGCAGGTTTCAAAGCTGGATTCCGCGCATTGTCCGGAATGGGCCACCTGCTGCACCAGTGCCGACGCCTGAAAGACCCCCGCCAGAGCCAGGGTCTGGTCATGTATTGAACGGCTCATGCGCCGGCTCCCTCCGCCTTGTTGTCAGTCGGTGCCGGTTCCTGTTCACCGTCCCGCCAGGTTTTTTCGATCACGCCACCGCCAAGGCAGACTTCACCGTCGTAGAAGACCACAGACTGGCCCGGTGTCACGGCCCGCTGGGCATCATCAAAGACCACCCGGAAGCCTGTGCCCAGGGAAGTTACCACGCAATCCTGGTCCGGCTGGCGGTAACGGGTCTTGGCCTTGCAGCGGAATTCTGCCGCCGGCGGTTCGCCAGCAATCCAGTCTACCGGGCCGCTGATCAGGCCGCGGGAGAATAACAGCGGATGATGCTTGCCCTGAACCGCAATCAGCACATTGCGGGAAAGATCCTTTTCCGCCACGTACCAGGGCTCATCGCCGAACTCGCTCAGACCGCCAATGCCCAGACCCTGGCGCTGACCGATAGTGTGGTACATCAGGCCCTGGTGGCGGCCGATAACCTTGCCATCCGGGGTTTCAATGTTGCCGGGCTGAGCCGGAATGTACTGTTTCAGGAAATCGCGGAATTTGCGCTCGCCAATAAAACAGATCCCGGTGGAGTCTTTCTTGTCATGGGTAATGAACCCCTGTTCGGCGGCAATGCGCCGCACTTCCGGTTTCTCAAGTTCGCCCACCGGGAACAGCGTGCGGGCGATACGTTCACCGGAGACTGCGTGAAGGAAGTAACTCTGATCCTTGTTCGGATCCAGACCCTTGAGAAGCTGGGCTTTCCCACTGCCGTCGTTCAGCGGCCGCTGGCGGGCATAGTGGCCGGTGGCAATGTAATCTGCGCCCAGGGTGATGGCATAGTCCAGAAAGGCGCGGAACTTCACTTCCTTATTGCACAGGATGTCCGGGTTCGGGGTGCGGCCGGCTCTGTATTCAGACAGGAAATGTTCAAACACCCGGTCCCAGTATTCCGCTGCGAAACTGGCGGTGTGCAGGGTAATGCCGATGGAATCCGCTACCGCTTGTGCATCCGCCAGGTCTGTCATGGCGGTGCAGTATTCGGTGCCATCGTCCTCGTCCCAGTTTTTCATGAACAGGCCTTCCACCTGGTAGCCCTGGTCTTTCAGGAGCCAGGCTGCTACGGAAGAGTCCACGCCGCCGGACATGCCGACAATCACTCGGGTATTTTCAGGTGCTTTAGTCATGTCTGGGTCTGTCGGGTTCAAAGGGGCGGATTCTAGCATCTAAGCCGGGTTACGTCTGCGGCTCGACAATCACGTCCAGGGGAAAGCGGCGCCCGTTTCGGTAATCTTCTATACACTGCATCACCAGCGGGCTGCGGAGTTTGTCGGATTGCTGCCTGATTTCATCCGGCGTCAGCCAGTGAGCAGCGATGATGCCATCATCCAGCTCCCGGGTTACCCTGCTGAGGGCTCGTGCGGAGAAACAGAAGCGGTAGTAGGTAACGCCATTGGCCGGTGCCGTGTAGGTGTATATCCCCAGAAAGTGCTGTGGTTCCACCTCCCAACCAGTTTCTTCCAGGGTCTCGCGAAGCGCAGCATCAATAATCTTCTCACCTTCCTCGACATGCCCCGCTGGCTGGTTGAACACCACCTCGCCGTGACTGAGTTCTTCCACCAGGAGAAAGCGGCCCTCGTTATCCTCAACAATAACGGCGACAGTAGCGTGGGGTGTCCAGGTCATGGGCGGGTGCCTCTCCGGGATGAGTGTTTGGAAAATCTGACTGGCTTCCGCGCTGATTTCCTCGTCGCGGGCATCGGCGTATGGACAGTCATTGTCCTGAATTCCCCAGGGGAGAGTCCATCCAAGGTCCATTCGCCAATACCATAGCGAACCAACCGCAACGTAGGGAAGCCCGCCGCTGCAGTCATGCGTCTGACCTGTCGGTTCCTGCCTTCGGTGATGGTCATTTTTATCCAGCTCGTCGGCACTGACTCCCGGTGCCTCACGGGTGGGTTCCTGGGCCAGATATCCGGTGGTGCCATGGCCGACACGTCGGCCGGTCGGGTTTTCCCATCCTTCAATGTTATGCCGTCGCGAAGTTGATTCAGGGCTGTTTCAGTAATCCTGCCTTCAACCTGAACCCAATAGGTCTTCGGCATTTTCTGCCGTGGCGATGCAATACGATGCTGTAAATGACCATTGTCTGTCAGTAGCAGCAGCCCCTCGGAATCGAAATCCAGGCGGCCGGCGGGATAAACATTGGGGGTGGTGATCCAGTCCGCCAGGGTTGCGCGGCGACTGCCGTTCGTGTCGCCTTTCCCGTCGGTAAACTGGCACAGTACCTGAAAAGGCTTGTTGAACAGGATCAGCGTTGCCATTGAAGCGGATAACCTTCGGTATTGGGTAAAGTGAATTGGGATCAGGGGATATTATGCCAGAATCAGGCGCAGAGCAGGGCGCCGGGGGTAAAGGTGGGCCGTTGGAAACCCTGTGCCGTTCACGCCGGCCGTTGTTCAGGATTGGAATTTCAGCAATACGGCGCCAATGACCACTTATTCAGAGGTGGCGATGCGCCCGGCAGATGCAGTATCTCGCAACTGTCAGGCGTTGTCCGGTAGCTATGGCCACGAGCTACGGATCAGGCATTCGCGGCGCGAGGCTGGTCCTGATAGTCGCTACCCTTATTCTGATGGGTACCGTCACTCGCAGGTTTCTGTACCGAGTCGCTTTGTGACGAAGCCTGCTTGCCGGGCTGCTCTTCAGGGACAATGTTGACGGCGTGGATCCCCTTGTCACTTGGCTTTTTGTCAAAAGTGACGGGCTGGCCAGCCTTTAAAGTTTTGTAACCTTCCATTTGCACTGAAGAGAAGTGAGCAAACAGATCGTCACTGCAGCCTTCCTCGATTATGAAGCCATAACCCTTGGCATTGTTGAACCACTTTACCTTGCCTCTTGGCATGATGAACTCCCCTGTTCTTTCACTGTCAGTGTCTTTGTTGTTGGTATTTTTACCGAGTGTTTTGCCTTACACGGATATAGACCTGTTACGGGCCCTTACGCCAATTTACAATATTTTACATTGCTATCGTACTGTTGACCAATAATCGCTCAGAGTCAATAGCGGTAATAGCGGGAATGTATGGTTGAACCGGGCCCCGAGCCTGTATCATGACATTATTGATAACCAGCGCACGCCCGGTTACAGGCGGTACCTTGAAAACCGGGCGGCAGACAACCATCTTTAGGCAAAGGCACCGATTTCCGGTAAGAATCATGCGGACTATCCAGAATTCTCTACTAGTATTAAATCAGGGAGAGGACGAACAACCCGGGCGTCAGGACGATGTCAGTGTTGCTCCCGAGAAGCCCGCTCTCAAGCGTCCAGCACGCTTCAGAGTGTTGCTTCTGAACGATGATTACACACCCATGGACTTTGTCGTGGAGGTGTTAATGAAGTTCTTCGGAATGAACGAAGAAAAGGCGACGCAGGTGATGCTGCTCGTCCATACGCAAGGAAAAGCCGTATGCGGGGTATATACCCGGGACATCGCGGAAACAAAGGCGGCACAGGTGAACCAGTATTCTTCGGAATGCGAGCATCCGCTCCTTTGCGAGATTGAACGTGCGGACTGATAGACCTTGGGGTGGCCCATGCTGAGCAAAGATCTTGAAATTACACTGAATACGGCTTTTAAAAGTGCCCGTGACAAGCGTCATGAATTCATGACGGTGGAGCATCTTTTGCTGGCCTTGCTCGATAACGATTCGGCAGTGGGCGTCCTGAAAGCATGCGGTGCAGATCTGGCCCGGCTTCAGGAAGAACTCGTAGAGTTTGTGGATTCAACCACACCACTGATCCCCAGCAACGACAGCGAGCGGGAAACACAACCCACGCTCGGATTCCAGCGCGTGTTGCAGCGTGCTGTCTTTCACGTGCAATCCTCTGGCAAGAAAGAGGTGACCGGTGCCAACGTACTGGTGGCCATTTTCAGTGAACAGGAAAGCCAGGCGGTCTACGTGCTCAAGAAACAGAGCATTGCCCGTATTGACGTGGTGAACTTTGTTTCCCATGGCATCTCCCGCGTTCAGGGTGCCGAGGATCAGGAAGGTCATGACCAGGCTTCCCACGAGGAAGCCGGTGAGGAGGGCGGTGCCTCGCGCCCGCTGGAAAGCTACGCAACCAACCTCAATGAACAGGCCCGGCAGGGCCGCATTGATCCGTTGATCGGCCGTGAACATGAAGTTGAGAGGGTGGTGCAGATCCTGGTTCGCCGTCGCAAGAACAACCCGCTGCTGGTGGGTGAAGCCGGCGTGGGCAAGACTGCGATTGCCGAAGGCCTGGCCAAGCGCATTGTGGACGGTCAGGTGCCGGACATTATCTCGGACGCCGTGGTCTACTCACTGGATCTTGGCGCACTGCTAGCCGGAACCAAGTACCGGGGCGATTTCGAGAAACGCCTGAAGGGCCTGCTGGCAGAGCTGAAGAAAGAGAAACACGCAATCCTGTTCATTGACGAGATCCACACCATCATCGGTGCCGGTTCCGCCTCTGGTGGGGTCATGGACGCTTCCAACCTGCTTAAACCCATGCTGAGTTCGGGAGAAATACGCTGCATCGGTTCCACTACGTTCCAGGAATTCCGGGGCATTTTCGAAAAAGACAGTGCACTGGCCCGTCGCTTCCAGAAAATTGATGTGAACGAGCCCAGTGTCGAGGATACCTATCAGATCCTGAAGGGGCTGAAGTCCCACTTCGAGAAGCACCACGACCTGAAGTACACCGATCAGGCGCTACGCGTGGCGGCGGAGCTTTCGGAGCGTTACATCACCGACCGTCATCTGCCGGATAAGGCCATTGATGTGATCGACGAAGCCGGCGCTCATCAGCGTCTGCTGGCTGTGTCCAAGCGCAAGAAGACAATCGACGTATCGGAAATCGAGGATGTGGTGGCCAACATTGCCCGCATTCCGCCGAAGAACGTGTCCACCAGCGACAAGGACCTGCTGCGCAATCTGGAGCGGGATCTCAAGATGGTGGTGTTCGGGCAGGACCCGGCTATCGAATCCCTGTCCACAGCCATCAAACTTGCCCGTGCCGGGCTTAAAGCACCGGAGAAGCCTGAAGGCGCCTTCCTGTTTGCCGGTCCCACGGGTGTTGGTAAAACCGAGGTCACCAAGCAGCTTGCCAAGGTGCTGGGCATTGAACTGGTGCGGTTCGACATGTCGGAGTACATGGAGCGTCACACCGTATCAAGGCTGATAGGTGCGCCTCCGGGTTATGTCGGATATGACCAGGGCGGTCTGCTGACAGAGTCCGTCAGCAAGCATCCGCACTGTGTTCTGCTGCTTGATGAGATTGAAAAGGCGCATCCGGAAGTCTTCAACCTGCTACTGCAGGTCATGGACCACGGTACCCTCACGGACAACAATGGCCGCAAGGCGGACTTCCGCCATGTGATCCTGGTGATGACCACCAACGCCGGTGCCGAGAGCATGGCCCGTCGTTCCATTGGCTTCAGTGAGCAGGACCACAGCAGTGACGGTATGGAAATCATTTCCAAAACCTTCACTCCGGAGTTCCGCAACCGTCTGGACGGAATTATCCAGTTCGGTGATCTCCAGCCGGGTACCATCACCTACGTGGTGGACAAGTTCCTGACCGAACTGCAGGCCCAGCTTGATGAGAAGCATGTTGTGCTTCATGTGGATGATGCCGCGAAGGAATGGCTGGCCAAGAAAGGCTACGATGTCACCATGGGCGCACGCCCGATGGCCCGCCTGATTCAGGACAAGATCAAGCGGCCGCTGGCTGAGCAGATCCTGTTTGGTCGCTTGTCGGATCATGGCGGCGACGTCCACATTCACCTCAAGGACGACGAACTGCAATTCGAGTACGAGGACGAGCCCGCCGAAGCCGTCTGATAAAGACCGAAGTATTTTCGGTCGTGCAATAAAAAAGCCCCGGAAACGGGGCTTTTTTATGTCACAAGTTTATGTCACAAGCTATTAACGGGCACGATAAACGATGCGTCCCTTGCTCAGATCGTAAGGGGTCAGTTCTACCTTGACCTTGTCGCCCGTCAGGATGCGGATATAATTCTTGCGCATCTTGCCGGAGATATGAGCGGTAACGATATGGCCGTTCTCAAGTTCAACACGGAACATGGTATTTGGAAGCGTATCTACAATAACGCCTTCCATTTCAATAGCATCGGACTTTGCCATTCAGTAAAAACCTCGTAAATTGGCTTGCTGTGATTTTAAATTGCGCAATTCTGCCTGATTTGTCGCCATTTGGCAAAATCAGTTATCTGTCATCGCCCGCCACTGACCATCCCGGAGAGCTTCAATGGGACGAAAACGGGTCTTGTAATTCATTTTCCGGCACTCTCTGATCCAGTATCCCAGATACAGATGGGGCAGCCCCAGCCGTTTCGCCTCTTCAATTTGCCAGAGTACCGCAAACGTGCCAAGGCTTCGGCGTTCGTACGCCGGATCAAAGACCGTATAAATTGCTGAAAGCCCCTCATCAAGCTTGTCCACTGCGGCAAGGCCAACCAGCTTCTCATCATCCATGATTTCAATAAACCAGGAGTCGGTGGCCCCCTCCACCAGGAAGGAGATGAACTGCTCCCGTGAAGGAGGATACATGTCGCCGTCTGCGTGTCGTTGTTCAATATAATGGGCGTAAAGGCTGTAGTACCGTTCCGAGAATGTAGCCCGGACCATTTTGCAACTGAGGTCGGAATTCTTCTTCATTACCCGGCGTTGACTCCGGTCAGGCTGGAATTGATCCACTTTCAGCCTGACTGGTATGCATGCGTTGCAGTTTTCACAGTGGGGGCGGTAATAGTGAGACCCGCTGCGACGGAAACCCAATGCCGTCAGCTGGCTGTAAAGCCTTTTATCAACCTGGGCCCGTGGGTCGACGAACATGGTGGTGGCTTCGCGATCGGGCAGATAGCTGCAGTCATGGGCCGGCGTGGCAAAAAATACCAGGGTCCTGAGATTGCTCATTTACACCTCCGGGCCGGGCCACTGCCACTGGAGGTCCCAGTGACTATGGTCCGGGCTACTGTCGACGCATGTCCTGAGTATAGATAAAAATTCGCTACGTTGGATACTCCGCGCACCCATTCTGAGAAGGTGACCACTCTCCACCTGGCAATCCATTATCTGGTAGCCCCATATTCTCAGCTGATTGGCCAGGTGCACCATCAGGACCTTGGAGGCATCGGTTTCCAGTGAAAACATGGACTCGCCGAAAAAGCAGCGCCCAATGGCCAGCCCGTACATGCCTCCGACCAGTTCTCCCCGGGGGTTCCAGGCTTCGATGGAGTGGGCGACACCCTGTTTGTGAAGCTGGCTGTAGCTGTCGATCATGTCCTGGGTGATCCAGGTTCCCTCTGCACGGGTGTTGGCGCACAGGCGTATAACCCGGGGGAAAGCCCTGTCGGAGGTGATTGTGAAGTAACCCCTGTTGAGCGTGCGTCGGAGGCTTCTGGAAACATGGATTTCCTCCGGGAAAAGGACACAACGGGGATCGGGTGACCACCAGAGTATGGGTTGGTCGTCGCTATACCATGGGAAGATGCCGCTTCGGTAGGCCAGTATCAGGCGCTCGGTGGAGAGGTCGCCGCCGAGGGCAAGCAGGCCGTCGGGGTCGTCCAGGGCCTGTTCGGCGGGGGGGAACCAGAGGTGGTCTTGGTCTAGCCAGGGAAGTGTGGTCATCTGGGTCCGGCCTTGGTGGTTTTGGCCTTGGGGGTGTCGGCGGGTGGAACCGGATGTCTGAAACACGCTCGAGCACGTCCGTGTGGCGCTTGGGCTCCGCCATCCATGGCTCCGCACAGTTTCAGACATCCGGTTCCACCCGCCTTTTCAGGCCTGGGAGTTACCTGCCTTGGTTTCGATCTAATTCCGTTGTTCAGTCTTGATCCAGGAATTTTTCTGCATCGAGTGCTGCCATGCAGCCAAAACCTGCGGAGGTAACAGCTTGACGATAAACGTGGTCGGCTACGTCGCCGGCGGCGAAGACGCCCGGTACGCTGCTCTGGGTGGCCATGCCTTCCAGGCCGGAGCGGATTCTGATGTAGCCGTTTTCCATGTCCAGTTGGCCCTGGAAAAGGTCGGTGTTGGGTTTGTGGCCGATGGCGATGAAGACGCCCGCCAGGTCCAGTTCCCGGGTGGAATCGTCTTTGGTGCTTTTGATGCGCATGCCGGTGACGCCGGTGCCGTCGCCCAGGACTTCGTCGAGGGTGTGATCCCAGACGATGTTAACGTTGCCGTTTTCGGCTTTTTCGAACAGTTTGTCCTGCAGGATTTTTTCGGCTCGCAGGCTGTCTCGACGGTGTACCAGGGTGACTTCGTCGGCGATGTTGGAGAGATACAGGGCCTCTTCAACGGCGGTGTTGCCGCCGCCGATGACGGCGACTTTCTGTTTCTTGTAGAAGAAACCGTCGCAGGTGGCGCAGGCGGAGACGCCCTGGCCCTTGAATTTCTCTTCCGATTCCAGGCCGAGGTACATGGCGGAGGCGCCGGTGGCGATAATCAGCGCGTCGCAGGTGTATTCGCCGTTGTCGCCCTTGAGACGGAAGGGGCGGTTGCGCAGGTCGGCCTCGTTGATGGTGTCGTAGACCACGTTGGTTTCGAATCGCTCGGCGTGCTTGAGCATGCGCTGCATCAGCTCAGGACCCTGCACACCGTCGTTATCACCAGGCCAGTTATCGACGTCCGTGGTGGTGGTTAGCTGTCCACCCACCTCGATGCCAGTGATCAGCGTCGGCTTCAGGTTGGCGCGGGCCGCGTAGACCGCTGCGGTGTAGCCGGCCGGGCCGGAGCCGAGGATGATCAGTCGGGAGTGCTTGGTTTCGCTCATTGGTGGTCTCTCGTTAACGATTTATTCAATGACAGATACGGAGGTCAGAAGTTGCCTGATTCGTTCAGCGCTTTTTCCGGATTCTCCCTGTTCAAGGCGGTGTTCTGCAACTGCGGGAAATACGGCCTGGATGTCATCCGGCAGCACGTGGTGCCGGCCGTCCATCAATGCCCAGGCCCTGGCGGCCCGTATCAGCCCGAGGCCGGCGCGAGGAGACAGGCCGTAAAGCAGGCCCGGCATGCGGCGGCTCTGCTCCAGCAGGCGTTGTACGTAGTCCAGCAATGCCGGGCTGGTGGTCACACGGTTGACCGCATCCTGCAGGGTCTGCAGGTCCTCTGCAGAGAGGATAGGCTGAAGACGGTCGGTCATTGCCCGCCGGTCTTCTCCTTCAAGCAATTCCCGCTCGGCTCGCGGGTCGGGGTAGCCAAGCCGGATGCGCATCAGGAACCGGTCAAGCTGGGATTCTGGCAGAGGATAGGTGCCGCCCTGTTCAATGGGATTCTGGGTGGCGATCACAAAGAACGGGTGTGGCAGCGGCCGGGTTTCGCCTTCAATGGAAACCTGCCGTTCCTCCATGGCTTCGAGCAGTGCGCTCTGGGTCCTGGGGGAGGCTCGGTTGATCTCGTCGGCCAGCACCACCTGGGCAAAAATTGGCCCCGGATGGAATACCAGGCTACCGGCTTCCTTGTCGTACATGGAAAAGCCCAGTACGTCCGCCGGCAGCAAGTCGTTGGTAAACTGGATGCGCTGGTAACTGAGGCCCATCACTTTTGCCAGGGCATGGGACAGGGTGGTCTTGCCCATGCCGGGGATGTCTTCAATCAACAGGTGACCCCTCGCCAGGAGGCCGCACAGCGCAAGGCGTACCTGGTGATCCTTTCCCAGGAGTATGCTGTTCAGTTCGCGGATAACCGTATCCGTCAGCTTCTTCATGAAAGGCTCAGTCCCTCACCCGCTTGAGAATGTCGCTATAGGCGTCTATGCGTCGGTCCCTGAAATACGGCCAGATCCGTCGAATCGATTCACTACGCGAGCGGTTGATGGTTGTGGACAGTATGGTTTCCGAGTGATCGTCGGCCCGGGTCAGGAATTCCCCCTGGGGTCCGCAGATAAAGCTGTTGCCCCAGAAGCGGATGCCGTCTGACAGCCCTGAGGGGTCCGGCTCTGTGCCGACGCGGTTGGGGGCAATGACGGGCAGGTTGTTGGCCACGGCATGGCCGCGCTGGACGGTGACCCAGGCTTCCAGCTGCCGGGCCTGCTCGTCCGGGTCATCAGTGACATCCCATCCGATGGCCGTTGGATAGATCAGCACTTCGGCGCCAGCCAGTGCCATCAGACGTGCGGCTTCCGGATACCATTGATCCCAGCACACCAGCACTCCCAGGCGGCCTACCGACGTATCGATGGGCGTGAAGCCGCTGCTGCCGTCGTTGAAGCTGGCGTCACCGGGGGTGAAGTAGAACTTCTCGTAAAAGCCCGGGTCGTCCGGGATATGCATTTTGCGGTACAGGCCGGCAATGCTTCCATCACGTTCGAACACCACGGCAGTATTGTGATAGACGCCGTTCATCCGCCGCTCGAATATGGAGCCGACAAGGACAATTCCGAGCTCTGCTGCCAGTGCAGACAGCCGGTCGCTGGTGGGGCCCGGTATGGATTCCGCCAGCTCAAATACCGAAGTGTCTTCGGTCTGGCAGAAATACAGGGTGGCGTGCAGTTCCTGAAGAACAACCAGCTGGGCGCCGTCTTTCGCTGCCTGTCGGACAAGGCGCTCGCTGGTGGCCAGGCTGGTGTCCTTGTTGGCGCTGCATGATTGTTGAATGGCGGCAATGGCCAGAGCACCGGCCGGGGTGGGGCGATTCATACCTGCACAACTCCTGCGGGTATCTGCATGGTGACGCAATGAAGGCTGCCATGTTGCCTGATTAGCGGGCGACAGTTAACCGGGATGATTTCCCGGTCGGGGAAAATTCCAGCCAGGATGTTCACGGCGTCGTCATCCTGGGGCACACCGTACACCGGAACCAGAACAGCCCCATTGATGATGAGGAAGTTGGCATAGGTGGCTGGAAGGCGTTCGCCATCGTCGCCGTAAATGGCGTCGGGCCAGGGTAGTGGCGTAAGTCTGTAGGGCTTGCCATTGGGCTGATGGAACTGTTGAAGCTCTTCTTCCATGGCCGCCAGGGCGCTGTAATGCTCATCGCCGACATCCGGGCAGGCCACGTAACAGATGTGATCCACCGCGCAGAAACGGGCGAGGGTATCGATGTGGCTGTCCGTGTCATCACCCGCAAGATAGCCGTGGTTGAGCCAGAGAATTCGCTCGGTTCCCAGGGTTTCAGCCAGCAGGTGTTCTATGGCGGTACGGTCCATGGTGGGGTTACGGGACGGCGTTAGCAGGCATTCACTGGTGGTCAGTATGGTCCCCTGACCGTCGGACTCGATGGAGCCGCCTTCCAGCACGAATTCCACGGGAACCAGCCGGGTGGCGCCAAAACTGCCAAAGTTCGCCAGGTGGCGGTTCAGCGCATCATCCTTTTCCCACGGAAACTTGCCGCCCCAGGCGTTGAATCGGAAGTCCAGCAATTCCGGACCATCCGCACCGCAAATGGCGATGGGTCCATGGTCACGGGCCCAGGTGTCGTTGGCCGGTGCGGGTACGGCGATAACACGGCCGGGAAGCTCTTGTTCCCGGGCGTAAGCGTTAAGGTCCCGTTCCAGTTCCTGCACGCGAAACACGTGTTCACAGCTCAGAACGACGTGCTCGAAGCGAAGCACGGCCCTGGCGATGTCCATGAACACCGGCTCTACCTCTGCGAGGCTGTCGCTCCAGTCGGTCCCGGGGTGGGGCCAGGTCAGCATTACGGCACTTTGGGCTGCCCACTCTGCGGGCATCACAGGTCTGGAAGTCAAGTTGCGAACACCTTTAATGCAAAAGCCGATATTCTAACGAACAGGCGGGTTTGAGTCAGGACATAATTGAATGATTTTTCAACGTTGGGGTTTTAGCACGGCGTGAATGACCCTGTCACCCTCGAAGTACACGACAAAATCCTCGTAGTGCCACTGGGAGATTGGCGGCTCACCCACCGGCCCCGTGGTTTCCCGGGGATCGCCCCAGCCATTGCGAACGCTGGACTGGGTCATGCCGGTGCGGGGCAGGTTTTCCTGGGCGCTGCGCTCTGCGTGCACCGCGACCGGCACCCGGACTTCCTCGGCGACAGTGCTGGTGAAGGGCCCCATTGCCAGCGCGGCGAGGGCGGCGGAAGCACAGACTGCTCTCATTGTGCATTTTTTCATCAGTGACTTACTCCCTAGTACCACATTGATAAAACGTAATATCCGATAAAGACTAGCAAAAGTCAGCCCGGATTCGGCGATTTGTGGACAGTTTATTCTTTTTGCCGTTGCCGAACCTGCCACCGCATCACATGGCGGGCGATCTGCTGGCGGTCACTGTCATGGATGTCGGTGAATTCCGTATGAACAGTGGCACCTCCGCTTCCGTCCGGCTCAACGCTGACGACCCGGGCAATGGCAATGGGCTGGTACAGCTCCGGGGGCAGGGTCATTCTCAGGGCCAGAATCTCATCTGCCACGAAGCTGTTGGTTGCAGCATGGAAAGCCAGGCCGCCCTCGCTGAGGGTGACGTCCTGCCAGTCTTCAGGTTGCAACGGATTTTGCTCAAAGGCCATAATGCGCGCCAGCGTATCCAGCTTCCCGTTGAGCGACTTGATCAGTGAGGTCAGCAGGCGGTCCCGTTCGGCCAGGGTGGTCAGTTGGGCCCGGACGTCCTGATCAAGGCGCCGGTACTCCGAGCGCAGAGTTTCCATGTGGCTGCCATTAAAGGGGTTGTCCCTGCTGGCGTCATCGGAATCGAGCTTTCGAATCTCAAGGCCGATGTGATCGCTGATGCGAAAATAGTCTCTGCGGTCAGACGGAATATGTGCCGGGTTATTGTGAGGTGTCGTTGCAGCCATCGGAGCTCCAGAACGCGGTATTATTGTTTCCTGATAGCAGTTTAGCAGCTTCCTGCCGCTCCGTATCGGGGCAGGAATTTCGACAGACCAGAAGGTAGCGACAGGCTCCTCCCAATGTTCAGACCCTTATCATTGTATGTTGGTCTGCGGTACACCGCGGCCAAACGACGTAACCACTTTATTTCGTTTATTTCACTCACCTCCATGATTGGATTGATGCTCGGCGTAGCGGTTCTGATCATTGTGCTTTCGGTGATGAATGGCTTTGACCGCGAACTCAAGCAGCGAATCCTGGGCATGGTGCCCCATGCCACCATTGAGGCGGACGGTGTGCTTCAGGACTGGGAAGATGTTGATCGTCAGGTCGAACAGCATCCGTCGGTGATTGCTGCGGCGCCCTACATCCAGGGACAGGGCATGGTGACCGGCGGCGGAGACGTGCGCGGCGTGCTGCTCAATGGCATCCTGCCGGAGCAGGAGCGAAGCGTATCGATTATCGAGGATCACATGATCGAGGGTAGTCTGGATGATCTGAAGTCAGGGGACTTCGGGATGATCATCGGCAAACTTATGGCATCCGCGCTACGGCTCCAGATTGGTGACAAGGTTACCGTAGTATTGCCTGAGGCCTCTGTGACGCCTGCTGGCGTACTGCCGCGGCTGAAGCGGTTCACGGTGAAGGGTGTGTTCAGTGTCGGGGCGGAACTTGATGGCAACTATACCCTGATACATATGGACGATGCGGCAAAGCTCATGCGAACTGCAGGCAAGGCGGAAGGTGTGCGCCTGCTGGTGGATGATCTTTTCCAGGCTCCCAGGGTGGCCCGGGATGTAGCAACAGGACTCAGTGGTCGCCACTATATTTCGGACTGGACCCGTACTCACGGTAACCTGTTCCAGGCCATTCGCATGGAAAAGACCATGATCGGCCTGTTGCTGATGTTTATTGTTGCAGTGGCCGCGTTCAATATCGTATCCACCCTGGTAATGGTGGTCACTGACAAAACCGCGGACATTGCCATTCTGCGAACCATGGGCGCCACACCTGGCCGGATCATGCGCATCTTTATTGTCCAGGGGGCTGTTATCGGTATCACCGGGACCATTGTCGGGACGGCCCTGGGCGTGTTTGGCGCCTACAATATCAGTGGGTTTATCGCCTGGCTGGAAGAATTCATGGGGCACCAGTTCCTCAGTGCGGATGTGTACTTCATCAGTTACCTGCCGTCCCAGTTGCAGTGGCAGGACGTGTGGATTATCAGCGGAGCCGGCCTTGCCCTGAGCCTGCTGGCAACGATTTATCCGGCCTGGCGTGCATCACGCGTCGATCCGGCGGAGGCTTTGCGCTATGAGTGATTCAGCATCCCTGAACGATAACAGGCCACTGGTGATTGACTGTGAGAAGGTCACCCGCACCTACAATGAGGGCCCCGGAAAGCTCACGATTTTCTCGGATATTTCGCTGCGGATATCCGCCGGGGAAAGCGTTGGTATTGTCGGTAGCAGTGGCGCTGGCAAGACAACCCTGCTGAATCTTCTTGGCGGGCTGGACAAGCCATCCTCTGGACATATTGATATCTGCGGTCAGGACATCCATCGCATGAGTGAAGCCGGGCGTGCCCGTTTCCGGAACCGCCACCTGGGGTTTGTCTATCAGTTTCACCACCTGCTCCCCGAATTTTCCGCGTTGGAAAACGTCATGATGCCCTGTGCCCTCGGAGGTCTCGGGGTAAAACCGGCTTCCGAGAAAGCAAGCGCCATTCTCGAGCGTGTGGGTCTGGGGCATCGCCTGGCCCACAAGCCCGGTGAACTGTCTGGCGGGGAGCGCCAACGAGTTGCCATTGCCCGCGCTCTGGTGAACGAGCCTGAATGTGTGCTGATGGATGAACCCACGGGCAACCTGGACGAGCAGACAGGAGAGGGTGTTCGTGACCTTATTGAGTCACTGCGGGATCAGATTGGTATTGCCTTTGTTCTTGTAACCCATGATATGAAAATGGCCAAAAGCCTGGGGCGCGTATTGCGGCTTGAGCAGGGCGAGCTGTTTCAGGAACTCTGACTGTCGCTTTTCTGCTCCCGCCGGGTCTGCCTGGCCAGCCGGCGGTGGCGGATGCGGACCGATCGGCGTTCCTGCCAGTCTGAGCGAACCTTGCGTCGCCACAGAAACTGGATGATGAGATAGGCCAGGCACGCCGACAGGGTGGCCACCAGTAGCGATCCGAGATACAGAGGAATACCGATGTCCACAATGCGGCCGCTGAGCCACGACCAGGACAGCTGGAACTCGAAATTCAGCACTGGCCGGTCGAGGATCCAGGCTCCGATCTTGTAGTTGAAGTAGAACACCGGCGGCATGGTCACCGGATTGCTGATCCACACCAGCACGACGGACAGTGGCAGGTTGGCGTTAAACCAGATCGCAATAAAGGCCGCGGCGAGCATCTGGAAGGGCATGGGGATGAACGCAAGGAAAATCCCCACAAGGAATGCGCGGGCAACACTGTGCCGGTTAATGTGCCACAGGTTGGGTTCATGAAGGATATCGCCAAGGAAGTGCAGCGATTCGATTGCGCGCACCTTTTCCGGCGATGGTAGGTATCGTTTCATGAACTTCTTTGGCATCGGGAAGTTCTGCCTGCTCAGGACAATGGTTCCGGGAGTTTTCAGTGCCCGGAGAGAACCAACAAATAAGGAGGACAAGGATTGTCCGGAAGTTTTGTGGCCAGGGTTGGCCTCGCGGGCTTCGCCTGCGGCGTTATCTTACTGTATAGCCTTGCGGTCTTGCCACCTCTGCCCTGGGTGATTTCCGCGATGGCGGTCCCGTTTCTGGTCTTGGTGAGAACGACTGTCCCGTCCCTCAGGGCCGTGGCAGTGTTGCTGGCGTGCGGACTTGCCGGCCTGTCCTGGGCGGTTTGGCAGGCTGGTATCCGTCACCAGACCATGCTTCCGGCAAGTCTGGAAGGGGAGGTTCTGGAGGTTTCCGGCTTCCTCTGTAATGTCCCTTCCGCGGGCAGTTTCAGTAGTGTGCGTTTTTCCCTCTGCGTTGAGCAATGGCATCTGCCAGAGCATGTCGACCGTCATAAACTGCCTGGTATGCCAGGGAAGCTGCGTCTCGCCTGGTATGGGGATGAAGCGACAACCAGGCTTGCTCAAAGGCTCCGGCTCAAGGTGGTTCTCAAACGACCACATGGCTCCGTCAATCCGGTGGGCTTTCGCTACGAATCCTGGTTGTATCGAAAAGGGTTCGGTGCCACCGGCACCATCCGTGATCTGGCCCCTGACGACAGTATTGAGTGCAGGCTCCGTTGCCGCTACCACCAATGGCGCCACAGTCTTGTCAGCAAGTCGTCAGAAAGGTTGTCCGACGCACGGTACTTCCCGCTTATTACATCCCTGATGATCGGTTACCGTGGGCATATGGAGCCCGGTCACTGGGAGGTTCTCAAGGCGACCGGCACGATTCATCTGGTTGCCATTTCCGGGCTGCACCTGGGCCTTGTTGCGGTTGGTGCCGGCTTCGTCTGCCGGCGATTACTGCTTCGCCTGCCTCAGGGCCGCGTATCTCCCGGGAGACTGCGAGGGATGGTATTTGTCTGTGTGTCTGCGGCCAGTCTCGCCTATGCGCTTGCGGCCGGTTTTTCCGTGCCCACACGACGCGCGCTGATCATGGTGATCATCGCCGGGTGGATTGTGTTGGGGGCACGGAAAACCGGACCCTTTACCGGGTTACTGGGGGCGCTCTTCCTGGTGTTGCTAAGTGATCCCTTTTCACCTCTTGACCAGGGCTTCTGGCTCTCATTCGGCGCGGTCTCGGTGCTTGTGCTTCTGTTTAGCCTTCGTGTGCGGCAGGCCGGGTGGCTTCAGGGGTTGCTGCTTGCGCAGCTTGCAGTGTTCGCCGCGCTCTGGCCCATCCTTGAGATTCTTGGGCAGTCGCAGGTGGTTGTTGGCTTTGTGGCGAACCTGTTTGCCATACCCTGGGTGTCCCTGGTGGTCATGCCGGTTCTGGTGGCAGGGGCGCTTTCTATGGCGATCTCGCCGGTAGCCGATGGTCCTGTTATTGCAGCTTTTGATGGAGTATTCGGGGTGCTCTGGCAGGGACTGTCCAGGTTGGCCGCTATTGACGTTGTCATGCCGGTGCCTGGCCTGCCGGCACTCGTGCTGTTATCTGTTGTGGTCCTGGTGGCTCTGTTGGTGCCCTTTCGTGGTTTTCGTCAGGTAACGGCCTGTGTGGTTGCATTGTGGGTGGCGGTGACTCTGGTTAACGGATCGCGAACTGACGCCCGGAACACCTCGGTGGATCACCCGGAACTCTGGGTGTGGGATGTCGGTCAGGGGCTTTCCGTGATGGTACGGAATCAGGATCAGGTACTGGTATACGACACCGGCCCGGCGCTGGAGGGCGTGTATTCCGCAGTGGATTCCGTGTTACTGCCCAACCTCAGAGACCTGGGTGTCCGACATATCAATACTCTGGTTATCAGTCATGGCGATGGCGACCATGCTGGCGGATTGTCCCTTTTGTTTGACAGCCTCGACGTTGGGCAGGTTGTTGCTGGTGAACCTGGCCGGGTGGCGGATCTGTTGCCTGCAGGTTCCGCCACGAAAGTGAAGCCCTGCACCCGGCACGAGGCTCACGACATGGGCAGTCTGCAGCTGTCATTCTGGCGCAGTCCTGGCAAGGTTGAGGGCAATGACGCGTCATGCGTGCTGACAGTCCGCTCCGGCTTCACGGGCGTGGAGGTGGTGCTGCCTGGAGATATCACCCGGCGGGCAGAAAGTCTGTTCATCGCGGATCGCGGCCAGGCGCCAGCCCATTACCGTGTGATCCTTGCGCCTCATCATGGCAGCAAAACGTCGTCGTCGGAACAGTGGGTAGGGCAGATGGCGCCGGATCTTGTCGTGTTCAGTGCCGGTTACAGGCACCGCTTCGGACATCCCCATCCGGATGTGGTGGGCCGGTACCTGTCTGCTGGCAGCCAGGTGCTGAACACCGCCACATCCGGCGCGCTGAAGATGATATTCCGGCAGGGTGGAGTGTCGGTAAAGGAGGCAAGGGCCGAAACGCCTTTCTGGATAAGCAAACCGGAAATCCGCTGAATCGACCTTTTAAAACCGTGACATTGCGGGTGTGGCCTACACCGGTAGCTATGCTAAAGTAGCGCGGCTTGCTAACAATCAGGGAGACCAAGCGTGTTCGAGCTCTTGAAAGCCGGTGGCATCCTCATGGTGCCGATTCTTGCCTGTTCCATTCTTGCACTTGCCATCATCCTCGAGCGTTTCTGGACACTCAGGCCGTCCAGGGTAACGCCGCAACACACCATCAATGAGTTGTGGCGCTGGATCAAGAAAAAAGAGCTTAACGGGCGAAAGCTCAAGGCGTTGCAGGCATCGTCTCCTTTGGGCCGAATCCTTGCGGGCGGGCTGATGAATGCGAAGCATGGTCGGGAGATCATGAAAGAAAGTATTGAACACGAGGCCAGCCAGGTCATTCATGAACTGGAACGCTTCCTTAACCCGCTGGGTACCGTTGCGACCATTACACCGTTGCTGGGTCTGCTCGGCACGGTTATCGGCATGATCAAGGTGTTTGCCGAAATCCAGCTCGCTGGTGTCGGTGATGCCGGCAATCTCGCCGGTGGTATTTCCGAGGCCCTTATCACTACGGCCTCAGGCCTCAGCGTAGCCATCCCGGCCCTCATATGTCACCGCTACTTTATCCGCCGCGTTGACGAGCTGGTTGTAGGTATGGAGCAGGAAGCCATCAAACTGGTTGAGGTAGTGCATGGCGACCGCGAAATTGACGTGGAAGGAGCCTGAACACCGTGAAGTTCAAGCGCCAGAGAAGTCAGGAAGTCGGGGTTGACCTGACACCGCTGATCGATGTGGTCTTCCTGCTGCTGATATTCTTTATGGTTTCCACCACGTTTACCCGTGAAAGCCATCTCAATATCGAACTACCGGAAGCCAACGGAGAGCGGTCGGAGTCTGAAGCGACGCTGATTGACGTTGTCATCAATGCCGAAGGGCAGTACATCCTCAATGACAGGACGCTGGTCAATAACCGCCGGGAAACACTCGAGCGCGCCGTAAGCGAGCTTGCGGGTGACGATACCACCTTGCCCTTCATTATTACTGCCGATGCCCGTACACCCCATGAGTTCGTGGTTCGGGCCATGGACGTTGCCGGCCGTCTGGGCTTTGCCAAACTCAGCATCACGACCGAGCGTGAGGCACAAGGGCAGTGAGTGAGCCGAACCCGACGCCAGAGCCGGTTAAGCAGCCGGCATCAAACTGGGCAACCTACAAGCGCCTGCTGGGGTATGTAAAACCGTTCTGGCTGGCCTTTTCCCTGGCAGTGGTGGGGAACGTTATCTATGCGGCCGCTTCCACCGGCATGGCTGCTGCAATGGAATACGTTATTGCCGCGCTGGAAAACCCCACTGACGAGAACCGTATCCAGCTGACCCTGCTGATTGTCGGTGTGTTCGCCTTTCGTGGGGTGGGCACCTTCATGAGCCAATACTTCATAAGCTATGTCGGCAGACAGGTTATCAATGCCCTGCGCAAGCAGGTATTTGACCGCCTGCTGAACCTGCCTTCCCGCTATTTTGACGAAAACGCTTCGGGCCGGCTGGTATCCAAGCTCACCTTCAACGTGGAACAGGTTGCCGAGGCCACCACGAACGCGGTCACGATCACCCTCCGGGAAGGCCTGACAATTGTTGGCCTGCTCGGCTTCATGATCTACACCAACTGGAAGCTGACGCTGGTTTTTCTGGCCGTAGGGCCGCTGATTGCGCTGGTGGTCAGCTATGCCAGCAAGCGTTTCCGCAAGATCAGCAAGCGGATCCAGGGGTCCATGGGCGACATAACCCATGTGGCTTCGGAGTCCATCAGCGGCTATCGGGTAGTCCGCACCTTCGGTGGTGAACACTACGAGCGCGACAGATTCCGCAAGGTGAGCGAGAAAAACCTTGAACAGAGCCTGAAAATGGCTTCGACCCAGGCTATCAGCATACCGGTGATCCAGGTCCTGGTTGCCATTGCCATAGCCGCGCTGGTCTGGTTCATGCTGGCCCCCGAGCTCCGGGGCGACATGAGCACCGGCAAGCTGGTGGCCTTTATCACCGCCGCGACCACCATGGCCAAACCCATCCGCCAGGTTACATCCGTGCATGCCAAGATCCAGAAGGGGGTGGCTGCAGCCCTCGACGTATTCGGCACCATGGACGAGGAGCCTGAGCATGACCCGGGCACCTACGCACCTGAGCGCGTCGACGGCAATATTGAGTTCGATAATGTGTCGTTCCGCTATCGTGACCAGCTTGAGGATGTACTCAAGGGCATCTCACTGAGTATTCCCGCAGGCCAGAGTGTGGCGCTGGTGGGGCGCTCCGGCAGTGGCAAATCCACCCTGGTCAGTCTGCTGCCGAGATTCTATGAATACACCGACGGCGATATCCGGCTGGACGGTCACTCCCTGAAAGAGTTCACTTTGGAAGCCCTGCGGGCGCAAATAGCCCTGGTAACCCAGAATGTAGTGCTCTTTAACGACACTATCGCCGCCAATATTGCCTATGGCGCCCTTCGACACCACAGCCGGGAACAGATCGTTGATGCCGCCGCCAAGGCCCATGCAATGGAGTTTATCGAGCGCATGCCGGACGGTCTCGACACCATGATTGGTGATAACGGTGTGATGTTGTCCGGCGGCCAGCGCCAACGTCTGGCGATTGCCCGTGCGCTGCTGAAGGACGCACCGGTGCTGATTCTCGATGAGGCTACTTCGGCTCTTGATACGGAGTCGGAACGCCATATTCAGGACGCACTTGAAACGGTGATGAAGGGCAGAACGACCCTGGTCATTGCTCATCGCCTGTCCACTATCGAAAGTGCGGATCGCATTCTGGTGATGGACGGCGGCAGGATTGTCGAATCCGGGCGGCATGATGAACTGCTTGCCCAGGGCGGTGCCTATGCCCAGCTCCACCAGATGCAATTCAGCGAGCAGGCATGACGGGGCTGGTGGACCGGTTGTGGTACGGGCGCAATCGGCCCCTGTGGCCATTGTATCCTCTGGTCTGGCTCTATCGCGCGGTTGCCGAGAACCGACGGCGACGGGCGTGGCAGGCCCGCGAGGAAAGTATTCCCGTGCCGGTCGTGGTGGTGGGCAACATCACTGCGGGGGGTACCGGTAAATCGCCTTTAACGGCAGCGCTTACCGGTCTGCTGCGGGAGCATGGCTGGCAGCCGGTGATCCTGAGCCGGGGTTATGGAGGCAAGGCTGAAGGCTATCCCTTGCTGGTTACCCCGGACACCGACCCCGACGTGGCCGGCGATGAACCCGTCATGCTGGCTGCCGAGTCTGGCTGTCCAGTCGTGGTCGACCCGGATCGTAAGCGCGGCGCCCTCTGGGCTCTGGATCAGAAGCTGGGCACTATCCTTGTCTGCGATGACGGGCTCCAGCACTACCGCTTGCCCAGAGACATAGAGCTGGCGGTGTTCGATGCTGCCCGGGGCCTTGGTAATGGCGCCCTGATTCCCGTAGGGCCGTTGCGCGAGCCATTGGAAAGGCTCGGCTCGGTTGATTTTGTCATCACCAATGGTGGTTATCTGGATGAGATTGAACATGACCACCAGTTCACCATGACGCTGGCTCCGTCCGAGCTGCGTAATCTTGTGACCGGCGAAACCCTCTCACCGGAGCGCCTTCAAGGGAAGTCGGTGAGGGCGGTGGCGGGTATCGGCAACCCCGGCCGTTTTTTCGATACACTAGGAGACCTGGGCGCACAGGTCAGGCCCCGTGCCTTGCCGGATCATCACCATTTTACCCCGGAAGACCTGCACTCAGAAAAGGGAGAGTGGCTGGTCATGACGGCAAAAGATGCGGTCAAATGCCACAAATTTGCTCCGGACAACACCTGGGTTCTGGCCGTAAAAGCCAGGCTTCCAGAGGCATTCAGGGAAGCGTTTATGGCCAGCGTCAACCAATGTCGTCAATCACTGGATTCCAACGAAACTGTGAGAACACACCATGGATAAAAAACTGATGGCCCTGCTGGCATGCCCGGTTTGCAAAGGGGATCTGAAACTCAATAAGGACAGGACCGAACTGATCTGCTATCAGGATGCGATGGCCTTTCCAATCCGGGAGGGTATACCGGTCATGCTTGCTACCGAGGCCCGCACACTGACCACCGATGAGCGCCTGGATAAACGCTGACAGGAAGCCTGTATGTCCTATACCGTTGTTATTCCGGCTCGCTATGCGTCCACCCGGCTGCCGGGGAAACCGCTAGCGGACATTGGTGGTAAACCCATGGTCGCGCATGTCTATGACCGCGCCCGGGAAAGCCAGGCCAGCCGCGTTATCATCGCCACGGATGACCCCCGTATTGAAGCCGCCTGCAAGGCCTTCGGGGCGGAAGTGGTGATGACGTCCGCCGGGCACGCCAGTGGCACTGACCGCCTTGAAGAGGTGGCACGGGTGATGAATTTCGGCCCGGACGAACGCGTGGTCAATGTTCAGGGCGATGAACCGCTGATACCTCCGGAACTGATTGATCAGGTGGCGGCTAACCTGGAGGCCCATCCCGATGCCGCCATTGCCACGCTGTGTGAACGCATCTCGGACACGGCCAGTGTGTTCAATCCCAATGTGGTGAAAGTGGTATTTGATCACCGCGGCATGGCTCACTACTTCAGTCGTGCACCGATTCCCTGGGCCAGGGATGCGTGGCAGGCTCTGGCGGGGGAACCGAACTACGATCGACAGTTACCGGAGGGCGTAGGCTATTACCGCCATATTGGTATCTATGGTTACCGCGTCAGCCTTCTGCGGGACTTCGTCAACTGGTCACCAGCGCCTACGGAAGTAACGGAATCCCTGGAGCAGTTGCGGGCTCTTTATAACGGTGCTCGCATTCATGTGGAAGAGGCTTGCCGCGTGCCCCCCTCAGGGGTCGATACCCAGCAGGATCTTGAGCGTCTGCGCCAAACCATGGCCGCCAGATAATAAGGAGAACCAGAAACCATGACGGAGCCGGTAAAGGTACTTTTTGTCTGCCTCGGAAACATCTGTCGCTCACCAAGTGCCGAGGGTGTTTTCCGCAAGGTGGTTCATCAGGCCGGGCTTGATGACCGGATCATGATCGACTCCTGCGGCACTGGCGACTGGCATGTGGGCAAGAGCCCCGACAGTCGCGCCATTGCGGCAGCACGGCAGCGCGGCGTTGATATTGCTGATCTCCGGGCGCGCCAGTTCCGCAGTGAGGACCTGGACGAGTATGACTATGTTCTGGTGATGGACCGCCAGAACCTGGCGGATGTGCGGGAAGTGTGGCGCCAGAACGGAGGCACCGAGCCAGTCCTGTTCCTGCGGTTCGGCAATTCCGGTTATGACGAGGTGCCCGACCCCTATTACGGTGGTAATCACGGTTTCGAACATGTGCTGGACCTGATTACCGAGGCCAGCGAGGGGCTGCTGCATCATATTCAGGAGCGGTCGGCTTGAGGTGTCCGGTCAAGATTCGCGAGAACGTCTTTCTGGGCGACATGAACAGCCTGGGGATTGGCGCCAGGGCGCAATACTTTGTCTCCGTGTCATCCCTGGAGGAAGTTCAGCAGGCGTTACACTGGGCGTCTGAAAAATCCCTGGAACCACTGATTCTCGGGGGTGGCAGTAACATTGTCTTCGCCGGCAACTACCCGGGGCTGGTAATCCGCATGGCTATCGCCCGACGCTGCTGGGAACATATTGAAGGGGATGAGGCAACGCTGGTACTGGGTGCTGGTGAGAACTGGCACGATGTGGTTATGTATGCCGCTTCTGTAGGCTATCGTGGCATTGAGAACCTGGCGCTAATACCGGGTACGGTCGGCGCAGCGCCGGTCCAGAACATCGGTGCCTATGGTACCGAACTGCGGGATACCCTGCTGGAGGTCAATGCTCTGGACCGGCATACCGGCCATGAAGTCGTGCTGACCAACAGTTTGTGCCATTTCAGCTACCGGGACAGCGTATTCAAGCATGAGCCGGGCCGCTACGTCATCACCACCGTCCGCCTGAGGCTGTCCCGTTCCCGTCCATTCTCCCTGGATTATCGCGACCTGGCGGACTATTTTGATGGTCGGGACACGCGCAACCTGACCCCACTGGATGTGGCCAATGGAGTCATGGCGGTGAGGCGGCGCAAGCTGCCAGATCCGGCCCAGCTACCCAATGCTGGCAGTTTCTTCAAGAATCCCGTGGTCCCGCTGGCAACCTGGCATGCCCTGAAGCAGTCTTATCCCGACATTGCCGGCTACCCGGGCGATGACAGCGCCAAGGTTGCCGCCGCGTGGCTGATTGATCAGTGTGGCTGGAAGGGCTACCGCAATGGCAGGGTTGGCGTTCACAACCGCCAGGCGCTGGTGTTGGTGAACCACTCCGGTGGCAGTGGCCAGGACATACTGGCACTGGCGGACCGGATTCGCAGCGATGTCGAGGCCCGCTTCGGTATCGCTCTGGAAATGGAGCCGGGGGTGGTCGGCAGCCCGTAACATCAGGCCCCCGGCTCATCCCCCGGTGGGGTAACGCCTCAGAGGCCGTTGCGGGGCGAGGCGTTGATGAGGAACGGAAGGGCTTCAGTCAGCGGCACATCTTTCTTGTCTTCATCCCTGCGGCCCTTGTATTCAAGAGTTTCTGCCGCCAGACCCCGTTCAGAGACCACGAAGCGGTGAGGTATGCCGATCAGCTCCATATCCGCAAACTTTACACCAGGCCGTTCGTTGCGATCATCCAGCAGGACGTCAAAGCCGGCCTGGCGAAGTTGTTCATAGAGCTTTTCCCCGGCGGCCATGACCGCCGGTGATTTGTGGGCGTTGAGTGTCACGATGGCGACTTCGAACGGAGCAATGGCCTCGGGCCAGATAATCCCTTTGTCGTCGTGGTTCTGCTCAATGGAGGCGGCAACAATCCGCGAAACGCCAATGCCATAGCAGCCCATTTCCAGAATCGCGCTCTTGCCGTTCTCGTCCAGTACAGTGGCATTCATGGCCTTGCTGTACTTGTTCCCCAGTTTGAAAATATGACCAACCTCGATACCACGGCGGATCTCCAGGGTGCCTTTGCCATCAGGGCTGGCATCACCCTCCACCACATTGCGGAGATCTTCCACACGGGGCAGGGCGACATCCCGTTCCCAGTTCACACCGGTCAGGTGGTAGCCTTCTTTGTTGGCGCCACAGACAAAGTCCGCCAGGTGAGCGGCACTGCGGTCAACAATCACCGGAACCGGCAGGTTGACAGGGCCAATGGAGCCGGCCTTACAGCCAATGGCCTTTTCGATTTCCTCGTCTGTGGCCATGGTCAGTGGCTCGGCCACGCCGTCTAGCTGCTCTGCCTTGATGTCGTTGAGGGTATGATCCCCGCGCAGAATCAGCGCCACCAGGCCGGCATCACCATTTTCGTCCTCCTCTGCCTTGACCATCAGGGTCTTGATGGTCTCGCTGGCATCCACCTTGAGGAAGCCGGCAACGGCTTCAATGGTGCGTTGTTCCGGTGTGGCGACTTCTTCCATCGCCCTGGAGGGTGATGGCCGGTCACCGGCGGGTGCCACGGCTTCGGCTTTTTCGATATTGGCGGCGTAGTCGCTGTCAGTGCTGAACACGATGGCGTCTTCTCCGGACGAGGCCAGCACATGGAATTCATGGGAAGCACTGCCACCGATGGCTCCGGAGTCTGCCTCAACCGGACGATAATCCAGGCCAAGGCGATCGAAAATGGCACAATAGGTGCGATGCATTACCTGATAGGTTTCGTTCAGGGACTCGGCATTCACGTGGAAGGAATAGGCATCCTTCATGATGAATTCCCGGGCGCGCATGACGCCAAACCGGGGGCGCCGCTCATCCCGGAACTTGGTCTGGATCTGGTAGAAGTTGGCTGGCAGTTCCTTGTAGCTTTTCAGCTCGTTACGGATCAGGTCGGTGATAACCTCTTCGTGAGTCGGTCCAAAGCAGAAGTCACGGCCATGGCGGTCGTTCATTCGCAGCAATTCACCGCCGTACTGCTCCCAGCGCCCGGATTCCTGCCACAGTTCAGCAGGCTGTACCGCAGGCATCAGCACCTCCTGGGCGCCGCTCTTGTCCATTTCCTCCCGCACAATGCGTTCAACCTTGCGCAGTACCCTCAGCCCCATCGGTAACCAGGAGTAGAGGCCGGCGGCCAGTTTTCGGATCATTCCGGCCCTGAGCATCATCTGGTGGCTGATGATCTCGGCATCTGCAGGCGTTTCTTTCTGGGTGGCAATCAGGTAACGGCTTGCTCGCATTGTGTTATCCGTAGACAGTTGAGAGAGGATTCTTTATTTATCATGTAGTGGCCGCTATTGTACGGAGCGATCGCCACGAGGTACAGATGGACATATGGAGAGTAGCGAGTGACCCTGACAGCCGCTGAAGTTGAAGCAGTAATACGGGCTGGCGTGCCCATGGCAGAGGATATCGGCTTTACTGTCGACGAAGCTGGGAGCCAGGGCTATGCCCGCACCCGACTGGTATTTTCGGAGCGGCTGATTCGCCCGGGCGGCACCCTGTCCGGGCCGGTGCAGATGGCGCTGGCTGACGCGTCCATGTATGCCGCCGTGATGGCCGCCATCGGTAGGGTGGAAATGGCGGTAACCAGCAACCTTTCCATCAATTTCCTGCAGAAGCCGGCGCCTGCCGATCTGTTTGCCGAGGCCACGGTATTGCGGCGGGGAAGAAGGATTGCTTTTTGCGAAGTCCGATTACTGTCCGGGGAAGGAGAGGAGCAGAAACTGGTCGCCCACGTCACTGGCAGCTATGCTTTACCTTACAATGGCGAATAAAGTAGGAGATATGACCGAAGAATCCGTAAACGTGACACCCCGCCGCCGTCCCGTGCAGGCCAGGAGTCGGGAGCGGGTCAGAAGCATTCTCCGCCATGCAGCTTCGATCTTTCACGAACTCGGAGTGGACGCTACCAGTATGTCTGCGATTGCCCGTCGTTCGGGCATGTCACTCGCGTCTCTTTACCGATACTTCCCCAACAAGACCGCCATCGTCAAGGCCATTGCTGAGGAACATGTCGAGCGCATGGAAGCTGCATTACGGGAACGGCTTGAAACCCTGGACCTTGTAGACGCGGTGGATGTGCTGATCGACCTGTTCTACGAGTTCTATCGCACTGAGCCTGCCTATTCCGCCATCTGGAGTGGCGTTGAATCAATGCCTGAGTTGCGCGAACTGGATACCCGCGAGTTATACAGCCACGCCCGGGATCTGGACAACCGCCTCAAGGATGACTGCCCAGGCATACCCGCGGACCGTCGCTGGACAGCGAGCCTGATGCTGCCCCGGTCAACCGGGACCGTGCTCAGGCTTGCGGCCACATTGCCCGAGGAGCAGGCCCAGTCGATGGTCGCGGAGTTGAAGTGCATGGCTCGGGCCTATCTGGCAGAGCTGGTAAGCTAGCCCGTCAGGAAAGATACCCCAGAGGCAGGGCCGTGCTGTCGATAACCCGTCTCAAGACAAAGCTGGAGTGAACACCACTGACACCCTGGATACGGGTAATTCGATTGAGCAGGAAGTGGTGATAATGGTCCATGTCTGGTACCACAACCTTTAACATGTAGTCGGCATCCTGGCCGGTAATCAGGTAACACTCCTGCACTTCCGGGTACTCGCCCACCTGTTTTTCAAATTCGGCAAATCGCTCGGGTGTGTGCCTGTCCATTCCGATGAGGATAATAGCGGTGAGGGACAGGCCCAGTTTCTTGTGGTCGAGAATGGTTACCTTGCGGACAATGACGCCCGCATCTTCCAGGGCGCGAACCCGTCGCAGGCAGGGAGAAGGTGAGAGCCCTACCTTGTCTGCCAGCTCCTGGTTGGTCAGGGAACCGTCCCGTTGCAATTGCTCAAGGAGGTTGCGGTCAATTCTGTCGATTTTGACAAGTGTTTTCTCGGAACCTGACATAAAATGCCACTCCAGCGGATTCTGTTGAAATAATATAGCTATTCTTGGCGTTTAAAAGGCAAAAAAGCAATCATTTTCCCCGGTTGACGCGTTATCCTGACGCATAATCAATGAATTCCCAGTCAGAACAGCAAGGAATCACCCCAATGGCATTTGATCATCGTAAATACGTTGCGTTTACACCGGTGGCAAAAACGGATCGTCGCTGGCCGGACAAGACCATCATCCGCGCACCGCGGTTTTGTGCTGTAGACCTCCGCGATGGCAACCAGGCGCTGGTGAAGCCGATGTCGGTGGCCCAGAAGCAGCGGATGTTCGATTTGCTGGTGAAACTGGGGTTCAAGGAAATCGAGATCGGCTTTCCCGCTGCAAGCCAGCCGGATTTCGATTTCTGCCGCAAGCTGATTGAGGAAGACAGGATTCCCGAGGACGTCCATATCCAGGTGCTTACCCAGGCGCGACCGGAACTGATCGAGCGTACCTATGAGGCCCTGAAAGGTGCTCGCAAGGCCATCGTCCATGTGTATAACTCAACCTCGACAGTCCAGCGGGAGCAGGTGTTTGGCATGGACCGGGCCGGTATCAGGGACATCGCTGTTAACGGTGCCCGCATCGTCAAGGCGAATGCCGAGAAATACCCTGATACTGAGTGGACCTTCCAGTACTCACCGGAGAGCTTCACCGGCACGGAACTGGAGTATGCAGCGGAGGTGATAGACGCGGTGAACGATGTCTGGCGTCCCGACCAGGGGCAGCCAGTAGTGATCAACCTGCCGGCCACCGTGGAAATGGCCACTCCCAATGTGTTTGCCGACCAGATTGAATGGATCTGTGACAGGGTCCGTTACCGGGAGCACATCAGCATCAGCGTTCATACCCATAACGATCGCGGCTGTGCCGTTGCAGCGGCGGAACTGGCGGTGATGGCCGGTGCTGACCGGGTGGAAGGTACGTTGATGGGTAATGGTGAGCGTACGGGCAACATGGACCTGGTAACCATGGCCATGAACCTCTACTCCCAGGGCGTGGACCCTACCCTGGACCTTTCCGGTATGGCCGAGATTACCGACGTGGTGGAAGCCTGTACCGAAATATCCACCCATCCGCGTCATCCCTATGCCGGCGAACTTGTGTTCACGGCGTTTTCCGGGAGCCACCAGGACGCCATACGCAAGTGCCTGGCCAAACGCAAGGAAGGCGATACCTGGCACGTGGCGTATCTGCCTATCGACCCGCGGGATCTTGGCCGCCGATACGAGGAGGTGGTCCGCATCAATAGCCAGTCGGGTAAAGGTGGCGTTGCTTATGTACTTGAGCGTGACTACAACATCAGCCTGCCGCGCTGGTTGCAGATCGAGTTCAGTAAGCTGGTTCAGCGTGAAGCAGAAACCAACGGTGGGGAAATCGACTCACTGACCATTCACCGCCTGTTTGAAGATCGTTACCTGAAGGTAAGCCGGGCCTGGGAACTCAGGTCCTACGATCTGCATCGTGATGATGAGGGGGTTGCGGCGACAGTCAGCATTGGCTCGGCCGAGGAGCCTGTCACACTGAAGGGGCATGGCCTGGGTGCTGTGGAGGCTGTTTCCGCAGCGCTCGAATCCGAATATGGTCTGTCCCTGGCGGTAGAGGCGTACGACGAATTTGCTCTGGGAGAGGGCACCAACGCCAATGCACTTGCCTGTATACGGGTCACCGTTAATGGCCAGCACTGCAGTGCGGCGGCATTGGCGGAAGATACCACGTCGGCCACGCTCCAGGCGCTTTTTTCAGCGGTCGCCCAGGTGGTGGGTGAGGATGACCAGCACCGGGTTGGCCGTGAAGAGACAGCCGTGGCAGATGCCTGAGATAGAGAAAGCCGGCGGCTGCCGGCTTTCTCGAATTCCCTGTGCCCGTGAGGGGCATAGGGCGGGGACACGTAAACCTCAGACCGGGGTTACATTTTCCGCCTGCGGGCCTTTCGGACCCTGTGTAACGGTAAACTGCACCTGCTGACCTTCTGTCAGGGTGCGGAATCCGCTTGCGTTGATTGCACTGTAGTGAACGAAAACGTCACTGCCGCCGTCCTGGGCGATGAAACCAAAGCCCTTGGACTCGTTGAACCACTTCACGTGGCCTGTTTTTGTATCATCTGACATTGATCTTTCCTGTATTTCCGAGATTTTGCCCTCACGGGACCGTCGGTATTCCTGTGGAATTACCGATGCTGTAAAAATCCAGAAAGTACTGAGGAAAGAGGCAACGAAGAGCGCTTGGGCAGGACGTTGGAACGCATTCACCAAATACCGCTGTATTTTCACAGCATTTTCAGTATAGACCGAGCTGGGAGTGCGTCAACGCTTTTTTTCAAACTTTATTCAAGTTTTTTAAGCCCAGAAAACAACAGGTTGTAATGCGACCGTCGCCAATCGAAGCGCTGCCGACTGGCAGGCTTCAACTGGCGACGGCGCCTTGGGATCCTGCCGTGTTATCGATGTTTGAACTGCTGGCTGATCTCTTCCAGTATCGAGGGGTCATCAATGGTGCTGGGCACGGAATACTGTTCGCCGTCGGCAATCTGGCGGATAACCCGACGCAGAATCTTGCCGGACCGGGTTTTCGGTAGGCGATCCACCACCAGCGCCCGGCGAAAACAGGCGATGGCGCCAATCTTCTCCCGAACCATCTCGACCAGTTCTTCCTCCAGCTCGTCATGATCAATGGTAGCCCCATCCTTGATCAGCACCAGTCCGATGGGAATCTGGCCCTTCATTTCATCATGGGCGCCAACCACGCAGCACTCGGCAATGGCAGGGTGTGCAGCCACAACTTCCTCCATTTCGCCAGTAGAGAGCCGGTGACCGGCGACATTGATAACATCATCGGTGCGCCCCATGACGAACACATAGCCGTCGTCATCGATATAACCACCGTCGCCAGAACTGTAGAATCCCGGGATGGGCTCCAGGTAGGTCTTGCAGAAGCGGGCATCGTCGCCCCACACCGTTGTCATGCACCCCGGGGGCAGCGGCAGCTTGACAGCAATCTGGCCCTGTTCGCCGGCCGGAACCTGGCTTCCTTCCATATCCACCACCTGAACGTTGTAACCCGGTGAGGGGACTGTGGCGGAGCCGGGTTTGGTCTCCATCATCTCAATGCCAACCGGGTTGCAGCAGATTGCCCAGCCGGTTTCCGTCTGCCACCAGTGATCAAGGATTGGCAGGCGGGTATGTTCCTTCAGCCACTCGTAGGTGGGCGGATCGAGCCGCTCTCCCGCCAGGAAAATCCGTTTGAGGGAGCTGATGTCGTAGCGGGACAGCTCGTCGGCCTCCGGGTCTTCCTTTCGTACCGCGCGGAAGGCCGTGGGCGCCGTAAACAGCAGATTGACGCCGTGGTCCTGAACCACGCGCCAGAAAGCGCCGGCATCTGGCGTTTTTACCGGTTTTCCTTCGTAGAGGATTGTGGTGCACCCGGCAAAGAGAGGGGCGTAAACAATATAACTGTGGCCAACCACCCAGCCTACGTCGGATGCGGCCCAGTAAACGTCACCCGGACTGGCGTCATAAACCAGTTGCATGCTGTAGCGAAGTGCAACGGCATGGCCACCGTTGTCCCGGACAACCCCCTTGGGTTTGCCGGTGGTACCGGAGGTGTAAAGGATGTAGAGCGGGTCGGTGGCTTTTACCGGAACAGGGTCCACCGGTTTCGCCTGGGCGACCAGCTCATTCCAGTCATAATCCCGGCCGTCCTTGAGTTCAGCCCGAACCTGTGGGCGCTGAAACACGATGCAGCACTCCGGTTTGTGGTCTGCCTGGTCGATTGCCTTGTCTACCAGTGGCTTGTACTCAATAACCTTCTTTACCTCGATGCCACAGGAGGCGGTAATCACAGCCTTGGGTGTCGCGTCGTTGATGCGAACCGCCAGTTCATGGGAGGCAAAGCCCCCGAACACTACGGAGTGAATGGCGCCAATACGGGCGCAGCCAAGCATGGCAATGACGGCTTGCGGCACCATTGGCATATAAATGACGACCCGGTCCCCTTTGGTGACGCCACGGTCCTGAAGCGCACCGGCAAAGGTTGCGACTGCTCGGGTCAGCTCGTTGTAGGTATAGGATTCGGTGGTGCCGGTAACCGGGGAATCGTAGATCAGCGCTTTCTGTTCGCCACGGCCGGCGCGGATGTTGGCGTCCAGTGCGATATCCGACGTGTTCAGAACGCCATCCGGAAACCATTGGCCGTGGCCGTTGTCAGTGGGCTGCCAGATGGTCTTCGGCGGCTCAATCCAGTCAATGGCAGACGCCTTTTCCCGCCAGAATTCATCAGGCCGGTCGATGGATCGCCTGAATTCGGAGTGGTAGTCCATAACATCCACCTCGTAGTGCTGTTGTTGTTTTGTTGATACTACCCACAACTGTAAGCGGTTTGAGGTGGAGGACTACTAGACCATAGGCTAAGTTTCTGTCTTTTTGGTGGTTATTGGCTGCCGGAATTGATTGAAATCACCTTTGCTTCGAGCTCTCCGCTGGCAACCCGGGCGGTGATTTTTTCACCGGGGCGAAGGTTTTCCGCCCGGCGAACAATGTCGCCATTTTCCTGCTGGACAATCGCATACCCGCGCCCCAGGGTAGCCAGGGGGCTGACCACGTGGAGGGTCTGGCCGATATGCTCCAGTCGCTCCCGTTGCCGGGTGATGGTTTCCCGCATGGCCCGGATCAGTCGATCGGCAAGCAGGGTGATATTGGCCTGGCTGTCACTGAGCTGTCTGGCCGGAGACTGCATCGCCAGGCGCTGGCCCAGATGTTCAACCCTGACCCGGTCCCGCTCCAGACGGCGTGCCACGGCCTTGCCCAGTCGCAGGTCCAGTTCGTCCAGGCGCTGGGCTTTATCCATAAGCTCCCGGCGGGGATCCCGGAGCCGCACAGACAGGTGCTCCAGCCGGGTTTGCATGCGTTTGAGGGCGCGGCTGGCCGCACTCGCGAGTCTCAGTTCGCGCTCCCGGAGTTGTCGCAACCAGTCATTCTGGTCGGGGGAGATCTTTTCGGCAGCAGCGGACGGTGTCGGCGCGCGCAGGTCAGCCACGAAATCAGCGATGGTGACGTCCACTTCGTGGCCCACTGCACTGACGGTCGGCAACGGGCATTCCGCGATTGCCCTGGCCACAGCTTCTTCATTAAAACACCACAGATCCTCCAGGGAACCCCCGCCACGGCCAATAATCAGTACATCGGCGACACCGTGGCGCACAGCCCGGTCAATGGCGCGGACAATATCGGCGGTAGCGGGTTTACCCTGAACGGCTGTCGGGTAAAGGGTTACCGGTATGGCCGGGCATCGACGTGCGAGCACCGTCAGGATATCGTGAATGGCGGCACCGGTCGGTGAAGTGACCACCCCGATATGCCTCGGTGTTGTGGGTAGGGGTTTCTTGCGGGCGGTATCAAACAGTCCTTCCTGCTGCAGTTTCCGCTTCAGCTCCTCAAAAGCCTGTTGCAGTGCTCCCAGCCCGGCCGGCTCGATATGTTCCACAATGATCTGGAAGTCGCCCCGATTCTCGTAGAGAGTCACCTTGCCCCGAATGCGTACCTGATCGCCTTCCTTCGGAATTTCCCTGACCCGCTGATTAAAGCCCCGGAACATGGCGCAGCGAATCTGGCACTTGCGGTCTTTCAGTGAGAAATACCAGTGACCGGAGGAAGGTCGGGAGAAGCCGGACAGCTCCCCTTCAACCCAGACCTGCATGAAGCTGGCCTCAAGCAGGTGGCGGGCCTGATGATTCAGTTCGCTGACACTCAGTGCCCGGGGCCGGGAATCCTGAAAACCGCTGTCCAAAGGGGTGCTCCGTGTTGATGTATACGCACAAGCCGAAAGTGGAGGGTAAAAATAGCGAAAATTCAAAAAGATGCAACCCGGGTATCAAACAACGCCGGTTTACTGTCAACCAAGGCCCATTTATAATAGGTCGATTAAGGATTTTGCTTTGCCGTCGCCCTCAGGGTGCGGCACCGGAATCCTCCAATCTAGCATGTTCAAAAGGCGGATCCCAATGCTGCGAATTGCCGAAGAAGCCCTCACCTTTGACGATGTACTACTCGTTCCTGGACATTCAGAGGTTCTTCCTCACCAGGTCAGCCTGCAAACGCAACTGACCAAAGCTATCACCCTGAATATTCCGCTGCTGTCATCGGCGATGGATACCGTTACCGAGGCAGATCTGGCCATTGCCATGGCCCAGGAAGGCGGCATTGGCATCATGCACAAGAGTATGTCTGTGGAGCAGCAGGCAGCAGCGGTCCGTAAGGTAAAGAAATTCGAAAGCGGTGTCGTCAAGGATCCCATCACCGTAACGCCGGACACCACTGTCCGTGAACTGGTCGATATCACCATGGCCAACAGCATTTCCGGTCTGCCGGTGGTGGATGGTCGCGACCTGGTAGGCATTGTGACCGGTCGGGATATCCGTTTTGAGAGCCGCCTCGATACCCCTGTTTCAGACATCATGACCGGCAAGGACAAGCTGGTGACGGTGAGGGAAGGGGCGGACCTGGAAGATGTCAAGGAACTGCTGCATCGCCACCGTATCGAGAAAGTGCTGGTGGTGAACGATGATTTTGAGTTACGGGGCCTGATCACCGTAAAGGATATCCAGAAAGCCAAAGATTATCCGCTGGCGTGCAAAGACGATCAGGGTCGTCTCCGGGCCGGTGCAGCAGTCGGTACCGGCGCTGACACGGAGGCCCGGGTTGCTGCACTGGTTGAGGCCGGCGTGGACGTGATTGTTGTGGATACCGCACACGGCCACTCCAAGGGCGTTATTGACCGGGTTCGCTGGATCAAGGAGCATTTTCCCGAGGTTCAGGTAATCGGCGGTAACATCGCCACTTCGGCGGCGGCAATTGACCTGGCAGACGCTGGTGCGGACGCCGTCAAGGTTGGTATCGGCCCTGGTTCAATCTGTACTACCCGTATTGTTGCCGGCATTGGTGTGCCCCAGATTACCGCAGTTTCGAACGTTGCCGCAGCGCTGAAAGACCGGGGTGTCCCGGTGATCGCCGATGGCGGTGTGCGCTTCTCTGGTGATATTTCCAAGGCGATTGCCGCTGGTGCCTACAGCGTGATGATTGGAAGCCTGCTTGCCGGTACTGACGAGGCGCCGGGTGAAATCGAGCTGTTCCAGGGCCGCAGTTACAAGGCGTACCGGGGCATGGGGTCTCTGGGAGCCATGGGGCAGGGTTCCAGCGACCGGTATTTCCAGGACGCCAGCAAAGGCATTGAGAAGCTGGTCCCTGAAGGTATTGAAGGCCGAGTGGCCTGCAAAGGGCCAATGCGGAACATTGTTCACCAGTTGATGGGAGGCCTGCGGGCGTCCATGGGTTACACCGGTTGTGCCACCATGGAAGAAATGCGCACCAAGCCGGAGTTTGTTCGCATCACCAATGCCGGCATGCGTGAAAGCCACGTCCATGACGTGACCATCACCAAGGAAGCCCCCAACTACCGTATCGGCTGATTATTGTCGTTCCAGGCGCGGCTCACGGTATGAGCCGCGCTTTTTCTTTCTGATCCGAGGATTTCATGGCCCACAACATCCACGACCACCGCATTCTGATTCTCGATTTTGGCTCCCAGTACACCCAGCTCATTGCACGTCGCGTTCGGGAAATCGGTGTCTATTGTGAGATCAAGCCTTTTGATATCACTGATCAGGAACTGAAGGACTTCAATCCCCAGGGCATCATCCTGGCCGGCGGCCCCGAGTCGGTTACCAAGCTGGGTGGCCCGCGCGCACCCGAAGGTCTGTTTGAAAAAGGCATTCCGGTACTCGGTATCTGCTACGGCATGCAGACCATGGCGGAACAGCTCGGAGGACGCGTGGCCAGTTCCGAGAAACGTGAATTCGGCTACTCCCAGGTCAAGGTGCGTGCCAAGGGGCCATTGCTCCAGGATATAACCGACCACCTGACGGCTAACGGCGATTCCCTCCTGGATGTGTGGATGAGCCACGGTGACAAGGTTGTGGTCATGCCCGAGGGCTTTGAGCTGCTGGCATCCACAGAAAGCGCGCCCATTTCCGCCATGCAGGATGTCAGTCGCAACCTTTACGGTGTCCAGTTTCACCCGGAAGTGACCCACACGCTGCAGGGCAAGCGTATTCTCGAGCATTTCGTGCTGAACATCTGCCGGTGTGAAGCCTTGTGGACTCCCGCCAAGATTGTTGAAGATGCTGTTGAGCAGATTCGTAACCAGGTTGGTGAAGACAAGGTGTTGCTTGGGCTCTCCGGCGGTGTTGATTCCTCAGTTACTGCCGCGTTGTTGCACAAGGCCATCGGCGACCAGTTAACCTGCGTGTTCGTGGACAATGGCCTGCTGCGCCTGCATGAGGGCGACCAGGTGATGGACATGTTCGCCAGTAACATGGGCGTCAAGGTTATCCGTGTGGATGCGGAAGACCTGTTCCTGTCCAAGCTGAAGGGTGTTGATGACCCGGAGAAGAAGCGCAAGATTATCGGCAACACCTTTATTGATGTATTCGATGAGGAGGCCGCCAATATTCGCGATGTGAACTGGCTGGCCCAGGGCACCATTTATCCGGATGTCATCGAGTCTGCCGCCTCCAAGACCGGTAAGGCCCATGTCATCAAATCCCACCACAATGTGGGCGGGCTGCCGGAAACCATGAAAATGAAACTCGTGGAGCCCTTGCGGGAGCTGTTCAAGGACGAGGTGCGTCGCATCGGGCTTGAACTGGGTCTTCCTTATGACATGGTGTACCGCCACCCATTCCCCGGACCTGGCCTGGGCGTGCGGATTCTGGGTGAGGTCAAGAAGGAATACGCCGAGATTCTCCGCCGTGCCGATGCCATCTTCCTGGAAGAACTGCACCGGGCCGACTTCTATCACAAAACCAGCCAGGCCTTTGCTGTCTTCCTGCCGGTCAAGTCAGTGGGAGTTGTGGGGGACGCACGTCGGTATGAATACGTGGTGGCACTGCGTGCAGTGGAAACCATCGACTTCATGACCGCACGCTGGGCGCATCTGCCTTATGATCTGCTGGAAACGGTTTCCAACCGTATTATCAATGAGATTGAGGGGGTTTCACGGGTAACCTACGATATTTCCTCTAAGCCGCCTGCTACCATCGAATGGGAGTGACCATCTCTGACCGGTCCAGGCGCTATGCGCCGATGATGTAGCGGAGCATCACGGAGTGTGGAATAAATGCCTGAATTGCGCTGAAGTGGTGCATCCCTATAATGGCTTGATGGCATTCCAGATATTATCCAGAGCATCCCTGATATAGGATTTTTCGTGGGATGCCAGGCAAGTGGCTAGAATGCGGTTGGATGTATCCAGGCCTTCCATATCAATCTGTGCCTGCAGACACTCCTCCCGATCAGAATCGGGCAAGCCGTTACATACCGGACAACGCGCTGACCCTGTTGCGCATAATTCCCTGTGCAGGCAGCTCACATAGGCGGATTCTGTTTCACTGGCCCTTTTCTCCATCCCACTGAATAGCTGGGCATAATGGCCTAGCGCAAGAATGAGCACCACACCCCCAATGGTAATAAAACGGTAACGCCATAATGCCGCCACAATGACCACCAGAATGATCATCGTAAGAATGACGTTTTCGGATATCCAGTGCATCAGAGGATTCATAGCCCAAATACCTCCAGAGCGAGTGGCGCGTGATCATGTCTGGCATGCGTTTTTTGTCGTTCAATTCTTTTTACTGGTGAAAAGTTTCTTGATAAAACGCCGCAACATGCCGAACAGTCCGAAGGAGTACCAGTAGAACTCGATCTCGCGTTTCTCGCTGGTTGTGGTATCGATAATCTCGACCGTGCCTTTTGTACCCTCGGGCGCCAGTGGCACAAGGCCGGTTTTCAGGCTTGAGGCGGCGCTATAAACCTTAACGTAAGAAAGCTGAGTAACAGTTGCCTCAAGCCCATTACCCGTTGCTGTGCCGATAATCCAGCCACAGGGCATGTTGTTGCCAATCTGCTCCCAATACCACTCCACCGTAATGTTCTGCTCTCCACTGCTGCCCTGACTGACAACGTCGCTGATAACCTGTGCTTCCTGCCGGCTTTTCTTGCTGGCCGTGCTCGAGGATACTGTCTCGGGAAGTGGTTTCAGCTCTGGGGCTGCCTGCTTCTGCCGGTTCCTCTTGTCCTGCTGGTTGTGGTGCCGTTGACCCTTTGCCGGCTGGCGTGTCCGCTCCTGATTCCTGGGTCGACCTCCAGACTCTGTACTCATGATTCATCCGCCGTTTGCTGGTCAATTCCCAGATCCTCCATGAACACCACAATGTTATCTGGCGTTCCTTCCTGCAGTGCACGGCGCACTGCTTTCTGTTGCGCGTTGTCCACGATACCGCGGATATCGCGACCGCTGACCCGGGAATAATGGCTGGCGAGTATGCGTGTTGCGGTTTCCACATCAAACCGGGTGTTCTTGATGTCTTTGAGGAACAGTGCAAACAGGCGTTCGCGCTCGGCCTCACCAGGCAGTGGAATCTGGATTTTTTCCGGTAACCGGGACAGGATGGCGGAGTCGATGGCATCCGGAATGTTGGTTGCCGCCAGCAGGAACACATGAGCATCGTTCGATTTGACGCCATCCAGCTCCTGCAGCATCTGGGTCACAATTTCCTGGGTAAACTGATCCGACCCCGAACTGTTACGACTGGGGGCTACTGATTCCATCTCATCAATAAACAGTATGGATGGAGCACGGCTGCGGGCCCGCTCGAAGACTTCCTTCACTTTCTGTCCTGACTGGCCCACATAGCCTGCTTTAAGATCTGCAGTCGCCGCAGCGATAAACTGCACCCCACTTTCATTGGCCAGAGTACGTGCAATCTGGGTTTTTCCGGTACCGGGCGGCCCATAGAGCAACATGCCGCGGGGCGGCTTGACGCCTTGTTCCTGCAATACTTCAATATGTTGCAGCATGCCGCACACGGTCTGAAGCTTGTCCAGAGTTTCATTGTCTATTATCAGGGAATCCCAATGCGCATCATCAGATACCTTGTCGCTGATCGCGCCAGTCTGCTGTCTGATTGTGGCATTCCAGTCATCGTCGCCGATTTCACCTTTCTCTGCCGCGAGGGTACATATATCGCGTGCCAATGTGGCCAGGTTGCGACCAGAGAACCCGTTTGTGGCGTTGCCGACATGCTCGGGTATATCGGGTTCACGGCCGAGCTTCTCCATCTCAAGCTTAAGGATCTGCTTGCGACCATCCGCGTCCGGTAGGCCAATTTCCACTGCTGCGCCAAAACGCGACACAATGGCCTCATCCAGAAGGTCACGTCGGTTGGTGGCGCCCACCACCCAGATTTGATCGGAAGAAGCGACCCCATCCCACTCTGCCAGGAAAGCCTGCACCAGCTCATCAGAAGCCGCGTCGGAATTCACAGAACCGCGCCGAGCAAACATGCCTTCACATTCATCAACAAAAATCACGGCACGCCCACGGTCCCGGGCCTCCTCCCAGATCTTGCGAACACGTTCGCCGCTGCCGCCGACATGACCCGCCTTGAGATCAGGAATCGATAATGACATGAAATGACCACCGGTCGAGTCGGCGATCCTGCGTGCAATTTCGGTTTTTCCCGTCCCGGGCGGGCCATACAGCAACAGCCCTTTTGGCGCTGCCGGGTCTGCGCGGTTGAACATACGGATCTTGTTGATCACCGAATCTTTCACCGTGGGCGGCAATACCATCCTGGACCAGACCCGGCTCAGCTCATCATCGGTTATTTCATTGGCCTTGGGCATGGCCTCATCCATCAGCCCCGCAAGGGTCAGGTTGATTTCATCGGGGCTGCCAGCGCGTAATGCTTCACGTTCGAGTGCTCGATTGACAAAGTTTTTGAGGTCCCGGCCACTTTTGCCTTTGAGTACCGACGCCAGCTTTTCGGCAGCTTCGTCAATATCAAAGCTGGCATTGAAGACGCGCGTCCCCAATAACCCACGGAGAATGTCACGGCGCCCGGCTTCATCTGGTAGAGGTATCTCGATCCGTGCAGTGAAACGCGAGTTGATGGCACTATCAATTGTCTCTGGCATATTGGTCGCCGCCAGCACGAAAACGTGCGCTTCTTTACCGCCCTGTTTCTGGATTCCATCCATCTCCTGCAGCATCTGAGTCACGATTTCCTGGGTAAACTGATCGGCAAGACGGGAGCCGCGTTTGGCAGCAATCGACTCAATCTCGTCGATAAACAGTATGCAGGGCGCATTGGCGCGCGCATTGGCAAATACATTCTTGACCAATTGCCCCGACTGTCCGATATAACCCGCCTTCATATCCGCTGTGCTGGCACTCATGAATTCAAGGCCACTCTCATTGGCGAGGGTGCGCGCAATCTCGGTCTTACCAGTGCCGGGAGGGCCAAATAGCAGTATTGCCTTGGGCGCTTCCACACCCTTTTGCTGGAACTTTTCCGCATCCACCAGAATGCGTGTGATGTTCTGTAGCTGTTCCTTGATATCGACAGGCAGCACCAGGCGATCCCAGGTTTTACTGGCATCCTTGAAAGCGTTATCGCCCTGCATGGCAATGGCTTCTTCTATCAGCGATTCAATGGAGAGGTTAATATCGTCCGGGCTGCCAGCTCGCATGACTTCGCGCTCCAATGCACGGTCAATAAAGTTCCTCAGATCGCGACCACTTTTGTTTCTGAGTTGCCGGGCGAGTTTGATAGCAGCCTCATCAATATCGAAAGTCGGATTGTTAAGGCGCGATTGCAGCATAGCGCGCAGTATCTCGCGGCGGCCTTCCACATCTGGCAAAGGGATCTCAAGCTTGTTGCGAAAGCGGGACAGGATGGCAGCATCAATAGAGTCAGGAATATTGGTTGCGGCCAGCACAAACACATGACGTTCGTTCTTCTGGATGCCATCCATTTCCTGTAGCAGCTGGGTTACGATCTCTTTGGTGAAAGTGTCAGCGTCGCTGGAGCTACGGTTGGCGGCAATAGATTCGATCTCATCGATAAACAGAATGCTCGGTGCATTCGCGCGTGCCCTGGCGAAAACTTCCCGCACCATCTGGCCGGACTGGCCAATATACTGGCCTTTCATATCCGCGGTGCTAGCGGCAATAAACTGTAATCCGCTTTCGTTGGCCAGCGTCCGTGCGATCTCGGTTTTACCCGTACCGGGAGGGCCATAAAGCAGCAGCCCTTTGGGTGGCTCGATACCATGTTTCCTGAATTGTTCGGCCTGGACCAGGATTCTGGTTATGGACCTGAGCTGCTCCTTGATTGCGGCGGGCAGTATGAGGCGGTCCCAGGTCTTGGTTTCATCCCTTATCGACGCATCGGCACCCCTGACGCTGACGATCGATTGTTTCCATTGGTCCGGAGTCGGAGTGCCGGGATAGGATTGCAGTCGGACTTCAGCAACGATGTCGCGCAATTCACGCACTGAAGCGCCATTGGTGTTCTTCACCACATCGTCAGGAACCGGGAGCGGAACCTCGTGCTCCTTGCAGGCCTGCTGGAGGATCAGGCGGCGACCAGCTTCATCCGGGGCCTTGATCTCGATCTTCGAGCTGCCCAGGCGGGATAGTATGGAAGAATGCAGATCCTGTTCATTCTGGGCTGACAGCACGATCCACACCCGTTGCTGTGCGGGGTTCAGTCTGGCCCATTCATCTGTCCAGGCCAGGGTAATTTCCTTGGACGCGCCATCGGCATGCTCTGACCCGGGCTTTGCAAATATCTGCTCGGCATTATCGATAAAAAGCACCGTATTCAGCGCGTTGCGGTACTTTTCCCAGATGCCTTTAACCTCATCGGCATTGCGCATATCCGAAGCCGTGATCTCAACAAAACTGGCGCCAACGGATCGGGCGATCATTTCTGCCAGGAAACGTTTGCCATTGCCCGGATACCCGTAAAGCAGAATGCCGGCCGGAACAGCTTTGTCGCCGAGATTAAACAGGTCGATACGTTTCAACAGGAAATCAAAGACGTCATCACTGACGCTGATGTTGCGCCAGATCTGTTCCAGCGTTTCAACGTTACGGATGAGATTTTCAATCCGGGGGATTTCATCCTCGAGGCGCCGGATCTTCCAGAGGGCCTCCGCAAGCCCTCTCAGTTGCTGGTAATCTTCGTGGATCTGCGACTCAATTTCAGAAAGACTGTCGACCAGCACCTGGCCGTAGCTTTTCATGAATTCGTTTTCAGTGTCCCACGACAGTAGGCCGCCAGCCAGTTTTTCGTCAGACAATGCGTAACAGCAGAATGATTTATCGTTCAGAAGATTAATCATGCCCCGGCCGGCAAGGCTCTGCTTTGCCACAGTTCCATTGACCGGGAATAGTCGCTCGGTTTCAGGGCCGGTGCTCCTGCTGGGAGACAGGGACATCGCCTTGTAGTGTTGATCCTGAAAACCCTGGGATCTATAGAAATGCCACAGCTCAACCTTTTTCAGGTTGCCTGCATGCATCTTCATGGCCTTGTAACCTCCTGTCACCAGAGCGCGCTTTTCGTAAAAGAACAAGAGGGCGACAGTTGCAGCATAAATTGCCAGGATCACCAGAAGCAGGCCCAGTGCCTCTTGGGCGAGGTATTCTGGTGAATAATACTTGTATTGATCATAGGTTCCGTAAGTCGCCCATAGGATCGCACCAACAATGACGAGCTTGAAACCAATTGGCAGGCGCCGGAAGAGTCGCCACAGTGCTGACAAGGTGACCGCGCGCAACAAGGCCTTTCTGGCACTGCCAAAACGAGCCGCCAGTGCGCTGCGAGTGTTGGCAGATAATGCATCGCCAAATTTCTGGATAGCCTTCTGAATTTCTTTGGTACCGGACTGGCGTTTCTGGTACTCCATTCTGGCCTGGGTGAGTTTGTCCGCGGCCTCTGACAGGCGGGCCTGGTACTTGGCTCGCTGCACCGATAACAAGTCATCGGCGTCTGCTTCTGTCAGGTAAGTTGCACTTGAAGAATTCGACTCCCATTGCTCGTCCTCTTCTTCCGGAAGGTCCTCCATTTCTTTCGAGGGGGCCTCACGAGCGTCCGCAGAACGGGGCTGGTTAACAGACTGTTCGCCTGGTTGAGTGTCGGATGGGGTGGCTGCTGCAGGTTTTCGGAATACGTACCACCAGATTGCGCCACCTGCAGGAATCAGTAGAAAAAACCAGATCCACCAACTACTACCTGTGCTGCCTGGCCCGTTGTCCTGAGAGCGTGGCGCAGTCGTCGGAGAAACTTCTACGCCGGGCTGAGTAGACGCGGGAGCGGTTTCAGGCTCCGGCTCTGATTGAGACGAAGCACTGGGCGAGGCTGAGGGCTCGGGTTGCTCCGGAAGATACTCGCTGTTTAACCGCCACCCCTCAGTCGCGGACGCGTAACCTTCATAAACCCTGAGCGTATCGACCATACCAACCAGATTGATGTGGCTAACCTGAGGGCATTCGAATCCCATGGTCGCGCGTATTCCGCCCAGGAGCTTTTCCAGCATTCTACGATTATCGGAAAAGTCCGCCTTGCTATCGGACAGCAAGCGGACATCAACGGATTCGCCGCACCAGTCTTCGCCCTCGTCAACCACCACCCGGATACCCTGATGTGTCAGCAACTGTCGCTGGCTGGCGTGGACTGCCTGGGGTAGGATCAGCCCGATAATAACCAGCGAAAGAAAAAAACCAGCTGCAAGTGGTATATCGTTGTTGTAAGGCACTGACAGGTCCCCCCGGAACGGTTTGCGACAGACAACAGGGCGGGGCAGCAGGTCTTTGAGGCAAGCTCCCTGCCTTCAGTTTTTGGGGCGTTACACGATTTCCCAGCCGTCGGGACCACGGCAGGCGGTAACCTCCTCAGCGGTTGTTTTACCGTTATCCAGTGTTACTTCCTGAGTAACCACGCGGCAATCCCGAGTGGCGCTCACCGCTGCACGCTGGACTTGAGATTCCGGAACAGGGTCTTGATTTGCGTCGCCAGTCCGGTTTTCTTCCGGCACGGACGTCAATAATGTTGAATAGACAAAGCCGCTACCGACGCCCCCCCGGGATACCATGTACCAGGGCTTGTCTTTGACCTTGCCCACGACATTGATGTGTTCTCCAGCCCGAAGCGTGTCGACAACAACATAATCTGTGCCCGGTCCGCCGCGCACATTGACATTGCCTCCCGGGCTGTATTCCTCACCAATAAACTCCAGGGGTGGCACTTCCTTGACCTTACCCTTGAGCACTCTGACCTGAGTTTGCTCCTGTTGGGTTGTCGTCTGTTTGACAGAAGTCTTCGCGCTTACACCGGTTTCGGGGTTGTGCCAGCTGCGGGGCTGGCCGGTGCGAATGGTTTCATGGGTTGAAGCCGACAGGCGTTGCCGGTCACGCTCATCAAGCATTCGACCAATGGTCCTGCCAATAAGGGCTCCCCCGGCAGCACCAACAGCTGTTGCCAGTGTCTTGTTGTCGCCCCCGACTCTATGTCCAACCCAGGCGCCACCAATGGCGCCGGCCACAGTTCCGATGTCCTCCTTGGAAACAGTTTCCATTGTTCTGCAGCTGGACATTGTGAAGCTCGCCGTGGCCAGAATGGCAACGATAAGTGTATGCTTCATTTTTCTGCCCCCCCAGACACCATAACCAAAGCCGCCACACTCACCACGCACAGGACTTTGTCTTGCGCGGAGTTTGTGGGAAAATCTGTCGGCACTGTGTCACCCTCACGTAACAGAACGGCGGCTCATTACTGCATGAGTATGCGTAGTTAATGAGGCAAGGTTTGGGCCAATCGATCCCAGCCTTGAAAATAGTCCAATAGATTCAAGTTATTGCTCATGCGCCGCTCCTACAGGCTGGCTGCGTAATGTAAAAAATCCTGACGGTTTTTATCTTTGTAGCCGTGCCACGCAGTTTTCCGGAGCCTCGACTACTGGGTCTTCAAGGCAGTAAATCATGATCAATAAGGATGACGATGAGGCCTGGATGGCCCGGGCCCTGCAGCTGGCAGGGCAGGCAGCATCCGCCGGAGAGGTTCCGGTTGGTGCCGTGGTGGTTCTCGACGGTAAGGAAATCGGCTCAGGGTTTAACGCCCCGATCAGTGGGTGCGACCCCACTGCCCACGCTGAAATCCGGGCGCTGCGTGATGCCGCCCGCCGGGTAGCAAATTACCGGTTGCCGGGTGCCACGCTTTACGTCACCCTTGAGCCTTGTACCATGTGTGTGGGCGCTATCGTCCACAGCCGCGTCAGCCGTCTTGTTTATGGCGCGGCCGAGCCCAAAGCCGGCGCTGTTGAATCTGCCCGGCAAACGCTCGAAGAAGGACACCTGAACTGGCGTGTTGAGTCTACTGGCGGCGTTCTGGCCGAGCAGTGCAGTGGTATTATCAGTGATTTTTTCGCACGACGGCGGGCAGATATCCGTCGCCGGAGGCAGTTGTTTTCAGGGAAGGAGTGAGTACCGATCATGAAAGTTCTGGTAACCGGCGGAGCCGGCTATATAGGCAGTCACGTAGTCAGGCAATTGGGCGAGGCCGGGCACGACATCGTTGTTTTTGATAACCTCTCCACCGGCTATCGCTGGGCCGTCACCTGCGGAGAACTGGTTGTAGGCGACCTTGCCGACGAGCAGGCCATCGCGGACCTGTTCAGCCGTCATCAATTCGAAGCCGTCCTGCATTTTGCGGCTAATATTGTGGTGCCGGAGTCGGTTGAAAACCCCCTCAAGTATTACAGCAACAACACCCGCAACACGCTTAACCTGCTCAAAGCCGTCGAGCAGTACCAGGTTCCGTACATGGTGTTTTCGTCAACTGCGGCAGTCTACGGCATGCCCGAAGAAACCGTGCTGACCGAAGACCTCCCCCTGGCGCCAATCAACCCCTATGGCGCATCCAAAATGATGAGTGAGCGGATGATCATGGATCTGGCGGCCGCATCGTCTCTGAATTACGTTATTCTGCGCTACTTTAACGTGGCCGGCGCTAATCCGGAGGGTTTGCTGGGACAGGCAACGCCTGAGGCTACCCATCTGATCAAGGTGGCGTGTGAGTGTGTCACCGGAAAGCGTGACGGCATGAGCGTCTTCGGCACCGACTACGACACCCGTGACGGTACCTGCATCCGCGATTATATCCACGTGGAAGATCTGGCCAAGGCCCATGTCATGGCGCTGGACTACATGGCAGGTGGTGGCGAGTCGCGGGTTCTGAATTGCGGCTATGGCCGCGGATTTACCGTGCGTGAAGTGATTGACGTGGTCAAACGCAAATCAGGCAACGACTTCCCGGTGCAGGAAACCGGCCGCAGGGCAGGGGACCCTGCCGCGCTGATGGCCGATAATTCGCGAATCAAACAGGTACTTGGCTGGCAGCCGGATTACGACGACCTGAATACCATCGTCGGCACGGCGCTGGCGTGGGAAAAGATCTGGCACGAAAAACAGGGCTGATACGGCCGTTTTCTGACGCACAATACACATTTCAGACATCAGGGTTCTAACGGATGAAAATTACGATTTTTGGTACCGGTTACGTGGGGCTTGTTACCGGAGCCTGCCTGGCAGATGTAGGCCATCATGTTCTTTGTATGGACGTGGATCAGGCCAAGATCGAGAAGCTCAAGAACGGACAGATTCCTATCTACGAACCGGGGCTCGAGTCCATCGTCAGGCATACCGTGGAAGCCGGCCGCCTGGCATTTACCACGGATACCGAAGAAGCCGTTGCCCACGGCGTTCTGCAATTCATTGCGGTGGGTACGCCACCGGATGAAGACGGGTCCGCTGATCTCCAGTACGTGACTGCGGTGGCCAAATCCATCGGCCAGTATATGGACGATTACAAGGTGGTCGTGGATAAATCCACCGTGCCTGTTGGTACCGGAGACAAAGTCAGGGATGCAGTGCGTTCGCAACTCGACAAGCGCGGGTTGGAGCTGGAATTCGATGTGGTCTCCAACCCTGAATTCCTGAAAGAAGGCGCGGCCATCAACGACTTCATGAAGCCGGACCGCATTATCGTGGGTACCGACAGCGAACGTGCCATGGAGCTCCTGCACGAGGTCTATTACCCGTTCAACCGCAGCCACGACCGCATGATCTTCATGGATATCCGTTCGGCAGAGCTGACCAAGTACGCAGCCAACTCCATGCTCGCAACAAAGATCAGCTTCATGAACGAGATTGCCAACCTGGCGGAACGGCTGGGTGCGGATATCGAAAACGTTCGCCGGGGTATTGGCTCCGACCCCCGCATTGGCTATCACTTCATTTACCCCGGCTGCGGATACGGTGGTTCCTGTTTTCCCAAGGACGTTCAGGCACTGGCCCGTACAGCCAGGGACTGTGACTACGACTCCAGGCTGCTGAACGCGGTTGAAGCCGTGAACAGTGCTCAGAAACATGTGCTGTTCGACAAGATCAGCCACTATTTCAACAGTGATCTGAGAGGCAAGGTGATTGCCCTTTGGGGCCTGGCCTTCAAACCCAATACCGATGACATGCGTGAAGCTGCCTCCCGTACCCTGATGCAGGACCTCTGGAACGCCGGAGCCAGTGTTCAGGCCTTTGACCCTGAAGCCATGGAAGAGACCCAGCGCATCTTCGGTGACCAGCCCGGCCTGACCCTTTGCGGCACCAAGGAGCAGGCACTGAAAGGCGCCGATGTGCTGGCGATCTGTACCGAATGGAAGGAGTTCCGTTCGCCGGACTTTGAGGCAATCGCGGCGGCTCTCAAAGAGCCCGCTGTGTTCGACGGCCGTAACCTGTACGAGCCTGAAATGCTGGAGCGCCACGGCATGATCTATTACGCCATTGGCCGCGGCCGGAATCAGTTCCACGGAGCCTGATATGAGTGGGGCTGAGCAACCATTTGTGCTACATGAGCGCCTCGAGGCAGATACGATCAGCCTGGGGCAGAGCGGATTGTGTGAGATCCGGCTGATGAACGACAGCAACTGGCCCTGGGTTCTATTGGTGCCCCGTGTTGCGGATGTCCGTGAGATCTATCAGCTGACTCAGGAACAGCAACAGCAGTTGCTGGCGGAGTCTTCCGTGCTCGGGAAGGGCATGATGGAGTTATATGGCGGTGACAAGCTGAATGTGGCGGCATTGGGCAATATGGTGCCGCAGCTTCACCTGCATCACATTGTGCGTTTTGACGGTGATCCGGCATGGCCCGGGCCGGTCTGGGGTAAGTTACCTCCCAAACCCTATGGGGATGCCGAGCTGGCTGAACTTGAACGCCGGCTGGCTCCACTTGTTGACAGCCTGAATCAGGCCTGACAAAAAAAGCCCGCCGGCTGGCGGGCAGAAAGTCGCCGTGATCAGGCGACGAAACAACAATGGAGGATAGGCTCTATCCCACGTCATTGACGGTTTTTGGATCCGTAAGGTTCCAAATATTTGTCATCCGACGCGTGGGGGCGGTGGGTTACTTCCCCACCGAGTGCCTGCTGAGGGTTCTTGAGCCTACGAGGACCATTCTGAGTTCGGTTTTTAGCTTCACCTTGAGCTCGTCCCGTTCCTTGGGGGTGGCATCGAGGGCCTCGGCGCCCTGGTTGAATACCAGGGTGACCATGGCCTCGGCTACCAGTTTCGGGTCAGACAGCGGCTTTTTCTGTTCCTCTGCAATTCGCGCCAGGTCTGCTGCCAGCTCGGTCACGAAATGATCGATTTCAGCCTTGATGGCGGTGCGGAAGGATTTCGACACGCCAGTACTTTCCCTGAGCATAAGGCGGAACAGGTTGGAGTTGTTGCCCAGGTATTCCATGAATGTGTCAACCGACGTGCTGATGGCGCTGCCATCCCTTGCGATCCGTTTGCGCGCCTGACGCATCAGTTGGCGCAGGGCCACGCCGCCTTCATCCACCAGTGCCAGCCCGAGTTCGTCCAGTTCGGCAAAGTGACGGTAGAAGGAGGTAGGCGCTATGCCGGCCTCGCGTGCCACTTCCCGCAGGCTCAAACTGCCAAAGCCACGGTCCGCACTCAGCTGGGCGAGGGCGGCATCCATAAGGGCGCGGCGAGTGCGAAGTTTCTGTTCGGCTCTGGCTGACACGGGCGACTCCAAGGGCTGGTAAAGCGGCCTAGTTTAGCGGCCAATGGATTTACCGTCACCCACGGTGACGGAAGCCTGATTTTCACGTCTATTGTGTTTATAATGGGCCGCTTTTCCAGTAAGGTCGCCAGTTAATTTTCGCGATCAGGACTTGGTGCAGGCAAGCAGGTGGAGATGGCCTTCCGAAACACGCTGTAAATACGTCCGTGTACGCTCGGCTCCGCCATCCATGGCTCCGCACGGTTTCGGAAGGCCATCTCCACCTGTTTGCCCAGAACTTTGAGTCAAACGAATACGTCAGCACACATTACACACAACGGGAACCGGTATGCGCAGTCATTATTGCGGTGGAATCAACGAATCTCACATCGATCAGGAAGTCACACTTTGCGGTTGGGTTCACCGTCGCCGCGACCACGGCGGAGTGATCTTTCTGGACCTCCGTGACCGGGATGGCATTTCCCAGGTGGTATTCGACCCGGATACTCCCGAGAGCTTCAATCTGGCGGAGAAAGTCCGCAGTGAATTCGTTATCCAGGTGACAGGCCGGGTGCGCCGTCGTCCTGCCGGTACCGAGAACGCCAACATGTCCACCGGGCAGGTGGAGCTTCTGGGCAAGCAGCTGAACATTCTGAACGCTGCAGCCACGCCTCCGTTCCCGCTGGATGAGCATGTGGATGTGGGCGAAGATGTTCGCCTGAAGTACCGTTTTGTGGACCTGCGTCGCCCGGAAATGCTGAACCGCCTGCGTTTCCGTTCCAGGGTTACCAGCTATATCCGTAACTTCCTGGACAGCAACGGCTTCATGGACGTGGAAACCCCGATCCTGACCCGAGCAACACCGGAGGGTGCCCGTGACTATCTGGTTCCCAGCCGGACCCACGAAGGTTCCTTCTTCGCGCTGCCCCAGTCGCCGCAGTTGTTCAAACAGTTGCTGATGGTGTCCGGTGTTGACCGGTATTACCAGATTGCCAAGTGTTTCCGCGATGAGGATCTGCGTGCTGATCGTCAGCCGGAGTTTACCCAGGTTGACGTGGAAGCCTCGTTCATTGACGAGGAAACGCTGATGACGCTGAACGAAGACATGATTCGTTCACTGTTCCGGGATGTACTGGAAGTGAATCTGCCCAAGTTCCCTCGCATGCCTTATTCGGAGGCCATGCAGCGTTACGGCAGTGACAAGCCGGACTTGCGGATCCCGCTCGAACTGGTGGATGTAGGTGATCTGGTTGCCGGGGTGGATTTCAAGGTATTTGCCGGTCCCGCCAACGACCCCAAGGGCCGTGTGGCTGCCCTGCGTGTTCCCAGGGGCGGCGAGCTGACCCGCAAGCAGATCGATGACTACACAAAATACGTGGGTATCTATGGTGCCAAGGGCCTGGCTTACATCAAGGTCAATGACCTGTCGAAGGGTGTGGAAGGTCTTCAGTCGCCGATCATCAAGTTCCTTGGAGATGACATTGCGCTGGCAGTTATTGAACGTGCCGGTGCAGAAGATGGCGATATCGTGTTCTTCGGTGCAGACAAGACCAACGTTGTCAACGAGGCGCTGGGTGCGCTGCGCATCAAGGTCGGCCATGACCTGAATATGCTGACTTCCGAGTGGGCGCCGCTGTGGGTCGTGGATTTCCCGATGTTCGAGGAAACAGCGGACGGCGGCCTGACTGCAATACACCATCCGTTTACAGCTCCATCCTGTTCAGCCGCCGAACTGGAAGCTTCGCCGGCAACCGCATTGTCTCGCGCCTACGACATGGTGCTGAACGGCACCGAGCTGGGTGGTGGCTCCATTCGTATCCACGACGAAAAGATGCAGGAGAGTGTATTCCGCACCCTGGGTATCGGCCACGAAGAGGCACGTGCCAAGTTCGGGTTCCTGCTGGATGCGCTCAAGTATGGTTGTCCTCCCCATGGTGGCCTGGCCTTTGGACTGGATCGCCTGATCATGCTGATGACCGGCGCCAGCTCCATTCGCGACGTGATCGCCTTCCCGAAAACCCAGAGCGCCACCTGTCTGATGACCCAGGCGCCTGGCGAAGTGGACGATAAGCAGCTGCGGGAGCTGCATATCCGTCGTCGCAAGCCGGTCGCCAAGGCTGGCGAAGACAAAGAAAATACGTCAGAGAATCAGTAACGCGAATCAGGAGCACACTTGTGTGTGCTCCGTCACTGGACGGAGTTGATCATGGCTGGACACAGTAAATGGGCCAACATCAAACACCGTAAAGCGGCACAGGATGCCAGGCGCGGCAAGATCTTCACCAAGATTATCCGCGAGTTGACGGTCGCGGCCCGCCAGGGCGGGGGTAATCCCGATGACAATCCGCGGCTGCGGGGTGTTATCGACAAAGCCCTCACTGCCAATATGAAGAAAGATACCATCGAGCGAGCCATTGAGCGTGGCTCCGGTGATGGTGACGACAGTAACTACGAAGAGCTCACCTACGAGGGTTATGGCCCTGGTGGCGTGGCCATTCTCGTGGAAGTTATGACAGACAACCGTAATCGTACGGTTGCCGATGTGCGCCATGCCTTCAACAAGATGGGGGGTAACCTGGGCACCGACGGTTCCGTGGCGTATCTTTTCAGCAAACAGGGCATCATCAGTTACAGTCCGGAGATGGACGAGGACCGTCTGATGGAGGCCGCACTGGTTGCGGGGGCCGAGGACCTGGCTACCCTGAGCGATGGCTCGTTCGAGATTGTTACCACTCCGGATCAGTTTCTTGACGTCAAGCAATCCCTGGTGGATTCCGGGCTGGTGCCGGACAATGCCGAAGTGACCATGGTGCCATCAACGACCGTAGAGCTGGACGAGGAAGGTGCGGAGCCGATTCTCAGGCTGATTGACATGCTCGAGGATCTGGACGACGTGCAGAATGTCTATCACAACGCCGATATTCCGGCCGAGGTGATGGAGGCGCTCCACCAATAAGGATGCTATGTGTCGATAATCATGGGGGTCGACCCCGGTTCCCGCATCACTGGTTACGGCATTATCCGTGCTGAAGGCCGGCTCATTGAGTACATTGACAGCGGGTGTATCCGGGTTGGCGAAAAACCCATGGCGGAACGCCTGCAAACCATATTTCACAGTCTGGCAACGCTGATCGGGGAATACCGTCCGGGGGAATTTGCCATTGAGCAGGTGTTCATGGCGCGTAACCCGGACTCCGCCCTGAAACTGGGGCAGGCCAGGGGGGCGGCAATCGTGGCTGCTGCCAATAGCGGACTGGAGGTTCACGAGTATTCCGCCCGGCAGGTCAAGCAGGCTGTGGTGGGCAAGGGGGGAGCCGACAAGGCCCAGGTGGCGCACATGGTTCAGGTACTGCTGTCCCTTTCCCGTAAACCACAGGCGGATGCCGCCGACGCACTCGGCATTGCGCTTTGTCACGCCCACATGAGCCAGAGTGTGGCGAAACTGGCTTCCGACGGTGGCGGCAAGGTGCGTGGCGGCCGGGTGCGAAGACAATAACAGGCTCATTGCAGTCCAGGGAGAAACCCGTTGATTGGTCGTATTCGAGGTATCCTGATCGAGAAAACCCCCGCCCAGGCACTGGTGGAATGCGCCGGGCTGGGTTATGAAGTCGACATTCCCTACACCACTTTTTTCAACCTGCCTGAAAACGGTGAAGAGCTGGTTCTCCACACCCACTTTGTGGTTCGCGAAGATGCCCAGAGCCTCTATGGCTTCTCGTCCCGCCTGGACCGCGATCTGTTCCGTCTGCTGATCAAGGTGAACGGCGTGGGCCCGAAACTGGCCGCAGGAATCCTGTCAGGACTGGACGCCAACCAGTTTATCCGCTGTGTGGAAGCCCGTGATGCAAGCGCATTGGTGAAGCTCCCGGGTGTCGGCAAGAAGACTGCCGAGCGTCTCCTCATTGAAATGGCGGATCGTATAGGGCAACTTGAAGGACAATTTACGCCCGGGTCGGCGAATACGACAGTCAATGCCGGCGCGCCGGGGGCTGGAACGGCAGCGGTTCACCACCCGGCAGAAGAGGCGGAGGCAGCCCTAATTGCCCTGGGTTACAAACCTCAGGAGGCGTCAAAAGCCATTAGCAGGGTCGCTGCGGATGGTATGTCGAGCCAGGAGCTGATCCGACTGGCGCTGCGGAACATGATCCCTGCCAGCTAGCGTGCCATCATCCCGGGCGGGCCTGGCGCGCATTGTGTAGAGAGCGTAACGTGACAGCAAAAGAACCGTTTGTACAATTGGGGCATCATTATCCCGAGACGAGAGTACATGCATGGTGTTGATTCCCTCTGAGCGGGTAGTTCAATGATTGAATCGGATCGCCTGATTTCATCCCAGGCCGGACAATACGAAGAAGTTCAGGATCGGGCGATTCGCCCCGGCCTCCTTGCCGACTACGTCGGTCAGCCGGCTGTGCGGGAGCAGATGGAAATCTTCATCTCGGCAGCACGTGGGCGCCAGGAAGCTCTAGACCACGCGCTGATCTTCGGCCCTCCGGGTCTTGGCAAGACCACCCTCGCCAACATCATTGCCAACGAAATGGGCGTGTCCATCAAGACTACCTCCGGCCCGGTGCTGGAAAAGGCCGGTGATCTGGCCGCCATGCTGACCAATCTCGAAGAAGGCGATGTGCTTTTCATTGACGAAATTCATCGTCTCAGCGCTGCGGTGGAAGAAGTCCTTTACCCTGCCATGGAAGACTATCAGCTGGATATCATGATTGGGGAAGGCCCGGCCGCACGATCCATCAAGCTGGACCTGCCACCGTTTACACTGGTTGGTGCAACCACCCGGGCCGGCTTGCTGACGTCACCATTGCGGGACCGGTTTGGTATTGTCCAGCGTCTCGAGTTCTACAATACCAAGGACCTTACCGACATCATTCTTCGTTCCGCGCGACTGTCATCCGTCACGATTGATGACAACGGCGCCTACGAAATCGCCCGCCGTTCCCGGGGCACACCCCGCATTGCCAACCGTCTGCTGAGACGGGTGCGTGACTTTGCCGAGGTAAAGGCGGATGGTTGCATCAGCGAATCCATTGCCGACCAGGCCCTGAACATGCTGAAAGTGGACGCCCTCGGATTTGATCACATGGACCGGCGGCTGTTGTTGGCGATGATTGAAAAGTTCGACGGTGGACCGGTGGGCGTGGAGAGCCTCGCGGCAGCCATCAGCGAAGAGCGGGGTACGATCGAGGATGTACTTGAGCCGTTCCTGATCCAGCAGGGTTACATGGTGCGCACGCCCAGGGGGCGAATGGTGACCTCAAGTGCCTATCAGCACTTTGGCGTTTTGCCGTCCGGGCCTGAGCGGGAGGATCTGTTTGACTGAGCGCTACGAGCCATCATTCGGCTTGCCGCTGCGGGTCTATATTGAGGACACCGACGCTGGCGGTATTGTATATCATGCCAGGTACCTGCATTACATGGAGCGGGCCCGGACCGAGTGGGTGCGCAGTCAGGGCGTCGGCCTGCGGGCGGGTCTGGCGGAGAATATCAGTTATGTTGTCCAGCGGTTGTCCATCCATTACGGCTTACCAGCCAGGCTGGATGATGAGTTACGTGTAACCGCAGAGCCGGTAGCGTTCGGCCGGGTATGGATGGATTTCCATCAACAGGTGGTGCGGATTTCAGATGAGGCTGTGCTGGCGTCGGGGGACGTTCGCGTGGCCTGCATCGCACTGGATTCCGGTCGGCCCCGGCGCCTGCCCGCTAACATGTTGGAGTTGCTGGAAAGCGACAGAAAAACCAATTCACAAGTGGAATAATCCAGGAGTAAAAGGTGGAGTCAGAACTTTCTGTTTGGTATCTCGTCGCCAATGCCGGCGTACTGGTCCAATTGGTCATGCTGCTACTTGCGCTGGCTTCCATTGTTTCCTGGGCATTGATCTTTCAGCGCCTGAAGGTTTTCCGCCAGGCCAGACAGGCCCAGTTCGCGTTCGAGGAGCGGTTCTGGTCGGGTATGGATCTGGGGCAGCTTTACCGGGAAGTGAACAGCAACCCGACACCTTTCTCTGGCATGGAGTCGTTATTCCGGGCCGGATTCAAGGAATTTTCCCGCTTGCGCCAGCAAAGTCGCGATGCTGATGCAGTCATGGAGGGGACACAGCGTGCCATGCGTGTTGCTTTCTCGCGCGAACAGGAACGGTTGGAAATGCACCTGCCATTTCTTGCAACAGTCGGGTCAACCAGCCCCTATGTGGGTCTGTTCGGTACGGTCTGGGGCATCATGAACTCGTTCCGTGGTCTGGCGCAGGTCCAGCAGGCAACACTGGCAACCGTGGCGCCCGGTATTTCTGAAGCATTGATAGCCACCGCCATGGGTCTGTTTGCGGCGATTCCCGCGGTTATTGCTTACAACCGCTTTTCTGCGATTTCGGACGCACTGCTGAAGAACTACGAAACATTCGCCGACGAATTCTCCAGCATTCTCCATCGCCGTGTGCACAGCAGCGAGCCATCAGGGGCATGATGACGTTTATCAGTAACGCACATCCAGTCGGGAGAACAGACACATGAAAGGCATGGGAATGATGCCGGCGAATCGCCGCAAACCGATGTCGGAAATCAACGTTGTGCCCTACATCGACGTTATGCTGGTGCTGTTGATTATCTTCATGGTAACCGCGCCAATGCTGACCCAGGGCGTCAAAGTCGATTTGCCGGAAACCACCTCGGAGCCGATCCAGTCTGACAAGAACGTGGAGTCCATTGTGGTGTCGGTGGACAGTAACGGCGCCTATTTCATGGACGTGGGTGATGAAAGCAGTGAGCCAATGTCGCTGGCGGACGTTCGTGACCGGGTATCGAAGATCCTCTCCCAGCGTACAGACCGTGAAGTGCTGGTTCGGGGTGATGAGCACGTGGAGTATGGTACCGTTGTTCGTCTGATGGCCCAGTTGCAGGCCGCCGGGGCGTCGAATGTCGGATTGATCACCGAAGCACCGTCCATCGATGAGTAATCAAAGAGCAGGCAGGTTTTTGTGAGAGGTCATGAGCGTGATGTAACCAGTACGGGCCAACCGCCATGGAAATCGCCCGTCGCGCTGTCGATCCTGCTCCACGGGCTGATTCTGGGTGTGGCGCTGGCGGGTTGGTCCTGGACGAATCCAGCTCCCGATCCTCAGCCGCCCAGCATTTCCGCCCGCCTGATTACGCAGAACGAACCCGAACCCAGCCCGGTCACGGACGTGGTTGATCAGCCTGATCGTGACGAAGAGCGCAGGCAGGAACAGGAACGGCAAAAACAGGAAGAAGCTGAACGCCGTCAGGCTGAAGAAGAGCGTGCCCGTGAAGAGGCGCGTCGTATACAGCAGGAAAAAGAAAAGGAACAGGAACGCCAGCGCCAGGAAGAAACCGCCCAGCGTGAACGCGAGCAGCAGCGCAAGGCTGAAGAGGCCGCCCGCCAGAAAGCCGAGGCAGAAGCGAAGGAACGTGAACGCCAGAAAGCCGAGGAGGAGAAGCGGCGCCAGGAAGAGGCCGCCAGAAAGGCCGAAGAGGAAAAGCGTCGTGCCGAGGAACAGCGCCGGAAAGAAGAGGCTGAGCGCAAGGCCAGGGAGGAGCAGGAACGGCTGGAAGCCGAGCAAAAACGCAAAGAGCGTGAGCGCCGGCTGAAGGAGCAGCAGCTTGAGGCTCTGGCCGAAGAAGCCCAACAGGAGCGCGCTGCCGAGGAACGCCGCCGCAGGGAAGCTGCTGCAGCGAAAGCACGCGAGGTTCAGATGCTGTCGGAAAGCCAGAAGTATCAGGCGCTGATCCGCGAGCGACTGAGCCAGGCCTGGTATCCGCCGTCATCGGCAACAGAAGAAATGACAGCGAGGTTGCAGATTACCCTGTTGCCAACCGGTGAACTTGCCGAGGTAAAGCTTGTCTCCAGCAGTGGTAACACCGCGTTTGATAACTCGGCGTTGGGGGCGGTGAAATCGCTGAACCGGTATCCGATTCCGGATGATCGTGACACATTTGAACGCTATTTCCGCCAGTTTACGATTGAGTTCAATCCCAGGCGGTTAAGATAAGGATAATGGGGACACAGATGACCAACCGGACAAATGCAGGAACAAGGGTCGCGAGAGCGGCCGTAACATGGCTGTTATTGCTCAGTGTGATGATTGCAGGCAGCCCGGCCAGTGCCGAACTGCTGATACGGATTACCGAGGGGGCAGACTCCGCTATTCCGGTGGCTGTGGTTCCTTTCTCCGAATCAGGAGCCATGCCGTCGGGGGATCGGATAAGCAGTATCGTCCGGGATGATCTCACCATGACTGGCGAGTTCCGCCCGTTGCAACCGGAAAAAATGCTCAGCCTGCCTTCAAAAGGGGATGAGGTTTACTTTCGCGACTGGCGGTTGCTTGGCCAGCGCTATGTTCTGGTCGGCCAGTTAACCCGCAAGGGCGATAGAATCGAGGCCCGATACGAATTATTCGATGTTAACCGCGAAGAGCGGGTAATGGGCGCAACAGCCTCGGCTTCCGTCAACAACCCCAGGAGCCTCGCGCATCACATCAGTGACCGGGTGTATGAAGCCATTACCGGTGTGCCCGGCGCGTTTTCCACCAAGCTGGCCTATATCACACTTGAGCGCTCGGGGGGAGAATCGCTTTACCGCCTTCAGGTCAGTGACGTGGATGGTAAGCGCGCCAGGGTGAGGCTGGAGAGCGATGAGCCTATCCTTTCTCCGGCATGGTCACCGGATGCAAAGAAACTGGCTTATGTGTCGTTCGAGACCGGAAAGCCCGCCATTTATATTCACGAGCTTTCATCGGGTAACCGTACCCGTGTTGCCGACTTCCCCGGGCTGAATTCGGCACCGGCGTTTTCGCCAGACGGTCGCTCACTGCTGATGACACTGTCAAAGGATGGCAATGCTGAAATCTACAAAATGGACATACAGAGCCGAACGCTCAAAAGGCTGACCAACCACTGGTCCATCGACACCGAGCCTGCCTATGACCACACCGGCGAAGGTTTCTTCTTCACATCTGACCGCTCAGGAGGCCCCCAGATCTATCATAAGGCCAGTTATGATGCGGAGCCGCGCAGGATCACCTTTGGCAGTCGCTACAATGCCCGGCCGCGCCCCGACAACGAGGGCAAATACGTCTATTATGTGCATCAGCGTGACAGGGCGTTTCATATCGCCCGTACTGACCTGAGAACCGAAGAGGAGACCGTTCTTACCCGAACGGAATCTGATGAGTCACCCAGTGTCGCCCCAAATGGTCGCATGTTGATTTATGCCACAAAGCAGAGTGGAAACAGTGTACTGACTGTAATTGCCGCAGATGGTGGAGCAGCTTATAGTTTGCCAGCTTCAAAAGGCGACGTACGCGAACCGGCCTGGTCACCAATTGCCCGCTAGACCGGAACCCGGAACCCGATCGGTTCGTTCGTATTCATGAACAAGAGATCATCAACAGGAAGGAAGTAAATATGAAAATCACAGCACCACAAAAAGCACTGGCCCTGGTTTTTTCGCTGGGTCTGATTGCCGGTTGTAGCAGCACCGGTGATACCACAGAGGGCGGCATGGCCGGCTCTGACGTATCTGCCGTGGACCAGGATGGCGGTAGCACCGTTTATGGCGGTGATGATGAGGGTGGTGTGTCCTCCTCCGATATGACCGAAGAGCAGCGCCGTGCGGCCGAAGAGCGTGCCGAGCGTGCGGAAGCGGAAGCGATGCGTGATATCACCACGTTCTACTTCGACTTCGATACTGCTGAAATCAAGCCCGAGGCCCGTGAAGTGCTGGTTGCCCATGCCCGTTACCTGCAGGCCAATCCCGGCCAGGACGTGCGCATTGAAGGCCATGCCGACGAGCGCGGCACCAAGGAATACAACCTTGCGCTGGGTGAGCGTCGCGCGAATGCCGTTCAGCGTTTCCTGATCGTGAATGGTGCCTCCCGTGGTCAGACGGAAACCATCAGCTATGGCGAAGAAAAGCCGGCCGTTATGGGTTCCAGTGAAAGTGCATGGGCTCAGAACCGTCGCGTTGAACTAGTTTTCCAGTAACAGGCGATCACCATGAGACATTTGCTCATGGCGACAGTGCTGCTCCCGCTTGCCCTCGGGCAGGCGGGCGGTGCGCTGGCGCAATCCGTTTCCCCGGTGTTCCAGGACAACGCATCCGAGGCTGAACGCAAGGCTGGCAACAGTCAGGCCAATGCAGAGCTGTTCTACATGATCCAGCAACTTCAGGGGGAAGTCCGCCGGTTGCAGGGGCGAATAGAGGAACAGAAAAACCTGATTGACCGACTGACCAAGCAGTCGCGGGACCGTTACATTGATCTTGATCAGCGGATTCTGAAACTGTCCGAAAAGGTGGCGGAAGCGCCTGCAGATAACTCCGATGCCAGTGAATCCACGGCAGGAGCGGGAACGGGTGATTCCGGCGTAAAAACCAGAATCTACCGTCAACCCTCCAGCGAGGAGCAGAAAGCCTATCAGGAGATCCAGACCCTGATTCATCAGGAAAAGAAATACGACCAGGCCATTAACCGGTTGTATGACTTCATCGATGAGTATGAGGAGGGCGATCTCACCGTGAATGCCTACTACTGGCTGGGTGAGGTTTACCTGGTTGAGGATCAGCTTGAACAGGCCCGGCAGGCTTTTACCATTGTCGCCACCCGTTATGGTGACCATCGCAAGGCTTCTGACGCCGTTTACAAGCTAGGTGTCACGCTGGATCGGCTGGGTAACAAGGAACAGGCGCGTTCGCGGATGGAAAGCGTAGTGAGTGATTACCCGGGCACCAGTGCTGCCAAGCTGGCGCAAAAGTATCTCGATTCCGGTAGCCGTTGATTTTATTGGCGTGAAGAATGTTGAGAAACCTGAAGATTAGGGGTTGATCGGCGCTGAAAAATCATTACTATATGCGCCTCGTTTGGGTCGTTAGCTCAGTTGGTAGAGCAGTTGGCTTTTAACCAATTGGTCGAAGGTTCGAATCCTTCACGACCCACCAAATTGCAAACGAAGCGGTGGGCAGAGTCATCGTTTTGTTTCAGGTCCGGAAGCGGGCTGATAGTTGCGGGTCGTTAGCTCAGTTGGTAGAGCAGTTGGCTTTTAACCAATTGGTCGAAGGTTCGAATCCTTCACGACCCACCAATAAAACAGAAAGCAAACTGCTTTCTGTTGAAAAAAGAGCCCTCGGCTGCAATAAAGAGCCTTCGGGCTCTTTTTTTTTGGCTATACGGTCATACATCTGTCCGTAAGGAGCGTAATTCGCTCCGGATGATATACTCCGCATGTTAACGCAATACAGAGATGCATGAATGACTGTAGGTGAAGACCGTATTCTGGTTCAGGAGCACCTGGCACACCAGGCTGAGCCAAAGAGCCTCAGCGAGGCAGAGAAAGCCGAGCTTGAATCCCGTATCCGCGCCGCCCTCAAGGCTGAGGATGCAGTGCTCGTGGCTCATTACTATACAGACCCGGACATACAGCGCCTGGCCGAGGAGACCGGTGGCTGTGTGGCGGACTCCCTTGAAATGGCAAGATTCGGGAATCAGCACAAGGCGTCAACCGTCGTTGTTGCGGGTGTTCGCTTCATGGGCGAGACCGCCAAGATTCTCAACCCTGAGAAACGGGTGCTGATGCCAACCCTCGAAGCCACCTGTTCCCTGGATATAGGCTGTCCGGCTGATGAATTTGCGGATTTCTGTGACCAGCATCCCGACAGGACCGTGGTGGTTTACGCCAATACCTCTGCAGCAGTGAAGGCGAGAGCAGATTGGGTGGTCACCTCGAGTTGCGCCCAGGCGATCGTGGAGACACTGGATGCCCGTGGCGAGAAAATTCTGTGGGCCCCGGACAAGCACCTCGGCCACTATGTCCAGAAGACCACCGGGGCTGACGTCCTGCTTTGGGACGGTTCCTGTATCGTGCATGAAGAGTTCAAGTTCCGTGGACTTGAGGACCTCAAGGCGTTGTATCCGGATGCCGCAGTACTTGTTCATCCGGAATCGCCCGACGCCGTGGTGGAAATGGCCGATGTGGTGGGGTCCACATCACAACTGATCCATGCCGTACAGACGCTGCCCAACGAGCAGTTCATTGTTGCTACAGACAACGGCATTTTCTACAAGATGCAGCAGATGGCGCCCAACAAGACCCTTATTGAAGCCCCTACGGCAGGGAATGGTGCAACCTGCCGCAGCTGCGCCCATTGCCCATGGATGGCCATGAATGGCCTTGAGAACCTGTTGTCGGTGATCGAGAACGGCGATCAGGAAGTCCACGTGGACCCGGAATTGCGGAAAAAAGCACTGAAGCCCCTCCAGCGGATGCTGGACTTCACCGCCAACATGAATCTCAAAGCAGCTGGCAACGCCTGACCTCAGCTGCGCTGTTGATTGAGCCTGGAGGACACCTGGGACAGGCGCTCGGTGACGACTTGTCTGAGAGGTGCGCCGGGCGGCAGCCTTTCCTGAGCCTGGCGTAACTGGCGCTGTGCTGATTCCAGGTCGCCCATTAGGATGTCGTGCTCGGCCCGGGCCCGGTGAACGCCCACAATATTGCGTGCCATCCCCTCCGCTTCCGCGAGCCGCAGCCAGAGGTGTTCCTTCTGCGGTAGCTCCCGTGTCAGCCGTTGCAGGTATTCCGCAGCGCGCTCCCCATTGCCGTCATCCGTTTCCACTCGCGCCAGCATATCGGTAATGGGATAGTTGCCCGGATTCCGGTCCAGTGCTTCTTCCAGCAGTTTACGGGCCTGGTCAAGGTGACCCTGTTCAATCATGGCTTCAGCGAGGGTGACCTGGTAGGTGATGCGTCCGGGTGTCCCCCGAAGTAACTGCTCAAGCTCATTGACTGCGTCGCTGTAGTTGCCACTACGGATCAGGGCCACTGCGAGGCCATAGCGGACAGCATCGGGCTTTTCGGTATCCGGGCGATCCAGATAATCCCGGAAGGTTTCCACGGCAACCTCCGGTGACCTGGCATATCGGACCTGCAGTCTGGCACGAACCAGATGGTATTCCTGGGCATCCGCGACATCTCGACGGGGGTATTGCTCAGCGCGGTTGCGGGTGTCGGAAACCCGGCTCTGGGTGAGCGGGTGGGTAGAGAGGTATTCCGGAACCCGATTTCCCTGCAGGCGATTCTGGCGCATCATGATTTCGAACATTTCCGGCATCCCCCTGGGGTCCATGCCGGCGTCTGCCAGTATTTCCATGCCTACGCGGTCGGCTTCCTGTTCATGGGCCCGGCTGTAGGCGAGCATGTTCTGCACCGCCAGCGCCTGGGTCCCCGCAATAGCAGCAATGCCGATATCTGACTGGGTGACCGCTGACAGCACAATTCCCGCGATCATACCGGCAATTGTCAGCGGTGTGCTCGCTTCCTGCTGTTCCAGGCGGCGGGCAAAATGACGCTGGCTGAGGTGCGCCAGTTCGTGGGCGAGTACCGAAGCAAACTGCTGTTCGCTGCTGGCGTTCAGGAACAGCCCGCCGTTGACTCCGACAATGTTCCCGGGAACCGCGAAGGCATTGATGTCCGGGCTATCGATAATGGCCAGGGTGAGGTCACTACTGGAAAGCGGGGCGGAAGGAACCAGCTTGTAGATAACCGAACTCAGGTAGTCGTAGACCAGCGGGTCGGTAATCTGGGGTGCCGACCGGCGGATTGAAATCATGACCTGGCGACCAATGTCCGCTTCCTGTTGGCCGGAAATGAGCCCGCCTCCGGCACCGCCTATGGAGGGCAGGGTGGTGTCCGGTGATTGTGCCAGCGTTTTACCTGATAACACCGTCAGCAGTAGCAGAAGTGCAAGCGCCGGTATGCTCTGCCAGGGTTTGGGGTGTCGATCTGTCGGGGTCATGGGTGGACGGTGTCCCTTGTCATATGATTGGCTCAGACAGCATTGTGCCATTGAAAGTTCGGCCCCCGTGTGGCCTGTTACGATTGTGATGCATTAAAGTAACACTGTCGGCATAATGCCGGCTCTTCTTTTGATCATACGGGTACCTCGTTGTCATGGCTGACCGAACACTTGATGCATCGGGACTTCGCTGTCCCATGCCGTTACTGAAAACCAAACTCGAACTGAACAGCATGGCTCCGGGCCAGGAACTGGAGGTCATTGCCACCGACGCCGGTTCCGCAAGGGACATCCCTGCGTTTCTGCGACTGTCGGCACACGAACTGGTCAGTTCATCCGAACAGGGTGGCTGCTTCACCTTTGTGATAAAGTGCGGCGGCTGATATGGCTGCAGTGGTGACCGTTCGGAGTCGTTAATGATAAGAATTTTACGTGGTCTGGCTCACAAATACTTTTCAGATGAAGAAGCCGTCATTCTTTTCCTGCTGTTACTGGCAGGGGTCGCTTTTGTCATTCTGTTCGGTTCCATGCTGGCACCGGCCATTGCATCGGTCATCATTGCTTTTATTCTGCAGGGCCTGGTTACCAAGCTTAATCGGATGGGCGTCCCCGAGATCGTCGCTATCATCGGCGTGTTTCTGATATTTCTTGGTGTCCTGATTGGTTTCCTGTTTGGCCTTCTGCCACTGATATGGACCCAGGTCACCTCCCTGGCCGGCGAGGCCCCGCGGATTTTCCGGGAAATGCAGTCATACCTTGAAGTGCTTCCCCAGCAGTATCCCACGCTGATATCAATGGAAGGCATCAACACCATCTACAACCAGGTGACCACCGAAGCTGGCCGCATGACCCAGTGGCTGGTGTCGTTCTCCCTGGAAAGCATTCCGGACCTGGTAGCCCTGCTGATCTACATGGTACTGGTGCCAATCCTGGTGTTCTTCTTTCTCAAGGATCGCCGATTTCTACTCGAGTCCATGTCGCGGATGCTGCCCTCCCAGCGGCCCATGATGGTGCGGATCTGGCATGAAGTGAATCAGCAGTGCGCCAACTATGTCCGTGGCAAGGCTGTTGAGATACTGATTGTTGGCGGGGTGACCTACGTGTCTTTCAAGCTGCTGGGTATGCCATATGCCGCTCTGCTGTCGCTGATGGTGGGGCTGAGTGTGGTCATCCCCTATATCGGGGCGGCCGTGGTGACCATTCCCGTGGCGATGATAGCGCTATTCGCGTTTGGCTGGGGCAGTGAGTTTATCTGGGTTATGGTGGCCTATGGCGTCATCCAGGCGCTGGATGGCAATGTGCTGGTGCCCATCCTGTTCTCGGAAGTGAACAACCTGCATCCGGTGGCCATTATTGTGGCAGTGTTGTTCTTTGGTGGTATCTGGGGGTTGTGGGGCGTTTTCTTTGCCATTCCTCTGGCCACCATGCTCAAAGCCATATTCTCGGCCTGGCCGGTGAAGGATCAGCAGGAACCAACATGACATCTCCTTTAATTCCCTTGTGTCAGTTGGTGCCCAACATTAACATATCGTTTTTATTCGTACGGAGCTTTTATGATTACGGGGAGCCTTGTCGCACTGGTCACGCCCATGCATTCCGATGGCAGCATCCATTGGGAGCACCTAGATAAACTGGTGGACTTTCATCTCGACAACGGGACGCATGGTATCGTCGCTGTTGGTACGACAGGTGAATCCGCAACGCTGGACCCGGATGAACACATGCGGGTTATCGGCCACATCATTAAACGCGTTGGTGGCCGCATTCCGGTCATTGCCGGCACCGGCGGCAACAGTACCCGTGAAGCCATAGAGCTTACGGAAGAAGCCCATAAACTTGGGGCAGACGCCTGCCTGCTCGTTGTGCCGTACTACAACAAGCCAACCCAGGAAGGTCTCTACCGCCACTTCAAGACCATTGCAGAGGCGGTTCCGGTAAACCAGATTCTGTACAACGTGCCCGGCCGTACTGCATGCGACATGCTTAACGAGACCGTGGAACGGCTGGCGGACATACCGAACATCATCGGCATCAAGGACGCCACTGGCAATATTCCCCGTGGTGCCGAGCTTATTGAAGCCGTGAAAGGCCGGCTGGTGGTGTACTCCGGTGATGATGCAACCGCAGCGGGGCTGATGCTGGCCGGTGGCAAAGGCAACGTATCAGTCACCGCAAACGTTGCCCCTGGAGCCATGGCAGCACTCTGTGAAGCGGCTATTGCAGGCAATGAAGAGGAGACTGAAAGACTCAATGAATTGCTGATGCCACTGAACCGGAAACTCTTTCTGGAGGCGAATCCCATCCCCGTAAAGTGGGCGCTGTACCGCATGGGTATGATTGGTGAGGGCATTCGGCTGCCGCTTACACCATTGAGCGAAAAGTTCCACAGCGAAGTGGAAGACGCGCTGAGGGCCTCTGGCGTACTCTGAGTCAGGCTGTACCATCTATCTCAACTGGAGTCGCCTGATGGCGTTTACGTTCAGGACAGAAAACACAAGAACCGCAAATTTCATCAGGCCCCTTTCGGGCCTGATGCTTGTTTTGGCAATCACCGGCTGCAGCTTCATCGACGACCGTTCCGAACGTTACGTGGACGAGCCGGAAGGCTCACCACTCAAGCTGCCGGAAACAGCGGATGAGGGAAAGTTTGCCCCGGTGATGCCTATCCGTGAAATCAGCTCGGCTGATTCCGGTCGCATGTACCCTGACAGCATTCCCAATCCCCCCGATATGACCTCGGATATCCTCGACGAAAACTACGTGATCGAGGAGCTTGGTGGTCAGGTGTGGCTGCTTGTCAACGACGTGCCTGGCCGGCTCTGGCCTGCGGTCACGGCCTACATGAATGAGAACGGCCTGGGCGTTGCCCATGACAGCCCCCAGCTCGGATTGATCCAGAGCGAACTGGTGAACTTCAGCAAACGGGCGAGGGAACTGCTGGACCTGCCGGACAACCCCGTTGGTGAGGAAGCCAGGATTGTTGTGCAGGCACGTATTGCACCGGGTGTGAGACGTAAAACCAGTGAGATCCAGTTCCGCACCTTCGAGGTGGAGGATGACCCGGATGAATTGCTTCCCTGGAGAGGTCGGGAGGAGCGCACCGGGGAGGAGCTGAGCACCAGCAAGCGCCTGCTGGGGGATCTGGCCGATCACTTGCGTAATCGCGAAGACAGCAAATCCTACTCCCGTGCTGCACTGGGCATGGTCAGTGAACCGCTCGTCCGCCTGGTTTCAGATAACCAGACTCCGCAGCGGATTGTCATGGACCTCGACTACGGTCGTGCCTGGGCCGAGGTGCGCCGCTCATTGAATGAAGCTGGCATACCGGTAGTGGATCTGAACCGTGACGCTGGCTATTTCTTCGTAGACTTCCGCCCGGAATCAGAGCGCGAACCCGGCTGGTTCAGCTGGTTCACCGACGACCCGGAGCCTGAGCACACCTTTGATGTGCGGCTTGATGACAAGGACGGGGAGATTGTGGTGACGGTTAACCGTGCCGAGGACTATGCTGGCAGGGACCGCTCCCAGGAACTGCTTTCCGAACTGTTCGAATACCTTTACTAATGCAAGTAGTGCCCGCTCGGCGCGGGCACCCCCGGAGACCCGAGATGGAAAAGCGTGAAGAACTTTACGCAGGCAAGGCAAAATCTGTTTACCGTACAGACGACCCTGATCGTTTCGTTATGGTGTTTCGCGACGATACGTCCGCGTTTGATGGCGAGAAAAAAGAACAGCTGAACCGTAAGGGCATGGTAAACAACCGCTTTAATGCCTTTATCATGGAAAAACTGGAAGCTGCCGGCATACCTACTCACTTTGAAGGCCTGCTGTCAGAGACTGAGTCCCTGGTAAAGAAGCTGGACATGATTCCGGTGGAGTGTGTGGTTCGCAATATATCCGCTGGCAGCCTTTGCCGCCGTCTGGGCGTGGAAGAGGGCCTGGAGCTGAATCCACCCACCTTTGAGCTGTTCCTGAAAAACGACGCCATGCACGACCCTATGATCAATGAGTCACTGGCTGTCAGTTTCGGCTGGGCGAAAGCTGACGAACTTGCCAGAATGAAGGAACTGACCTATCAGGTGAATGATGTCCTGAAGGCGCTGTTTGATGAGGCCGGCATGCTGCTGGTTGATTACAAACTCGAATTCGGGCGCGCTGGTGGCGAGATCGTGCTGGGCGACGAGTTCAGCCCCGACGGCTGCCGCATATGGGACAAGGAAACCCGCAAAAAAATGGATAAGGACCGTTTTCGTCAGGGACTGGGCGATGTCATTGAAACCTATGAAGAGGTTGGTCGTCGTCTGGGTATCCGGTTCGACTGACCGGCCAAAATCAACAAACACAAAACAGGTGCTTTATGCGTAAACTGATTCTTGCCGTGGGCGGCTCACTGATTATTGCAGCCCCCGTTGCCTCTGCCGATGTGCTCGGTGTGGGCGCCAATATCAGTTACTGGGATTCCGACTTGTCCGGTGAGGCCGGCAAGAACAGCGATGTGGTCGATGTTGAAAACGACCTGAACCTGGACAGCGACTCCAATGTTAATCTGAGCGCCTATTTCGAGCACCCGGTACCGGTACTGCCCAATGTGCGCCTGAATTACACTCGAATCGAGCAGAGTGGTCGCGGAGAACTGTCTACCGGGTTTGATGTGGTTCCGGGCGGCGTGGAAGTGGATTCTGATCTGGACCTTAGCCAGTTTGATGTCACCCTTTATTACGAAGTACTGGATAACTGGGTCAATCTGGATCTTGGTGTAACTGCCCGTAACCTGGATGGTGAGCTGACCGTTCAGGAAACAGGCGGACTTGGAAGCGTCTCACAAACCGAAATTAGTGGCGTTGTCCCCATGGGCTATCTGGCCGCCCGCTTTGACCTGCCGTTCACCGGTGTGTCGGTTGGTGGCGAAGCCAACGCGATCAGCTTCGATGGCGACTCCATTTATGACTACAACGCTTACGGTCAGTACGAACTTTCATTGCTGCAGCTCCGGGCCGGCTACCGCCAGATGAGCATTGATTACGAAGACAATGAAGACCGTCTGGATACGGATCTGGGTGGCCCATTCGTCAGTGTCGGGCTGACCTTCTGAAGAAAATTTACAGGGAGAAAGGACTTTGAAGATTCTGGTTACGGGTACGGCGGGCTTTATCGGCTCCCATCTGGCGCATAGGCTTCTTGATCGCGGTGACGAAGTGATCGGCGTGGATAACGTCAATGATTACTACGATCCTACCCTCAAGGAAGCGCGCCTCGAACGCCTGACCTGCAAGCCGGGATTTACCGAAGTTCGCAAGGATGTGGCCGACAGAGCCGCAATGGAAGCAATGTTCCGGGAGCACAAGCCGGAACGGGTGGTTCACCTGGCCGCCCAGGCGGGCGTTCGGTATTCGCTGGAAAATCCCCATGCCTATATCGACGCCAACCTCGTGGGGTTCACCAACATCCTCGAGGGCTGTCGCCACAACGATGTGAAACACCTGGTCTACGCCTCCAGCAGCTCGGTCTACGGTGCCAATGAGACCATGCCGTTTTCGGTGCATGACAACGTTGATCATCCCCTGAGTCTGTATGCGGCGTCAAAGAAAGCCAATGAACTGATGGCACACACCTACAGCCATCTGTACAACATGCCCACCACGGGCCTGCGGTTCTTTACCGTCTATGGCCCCTGGGGCCGGCCGGACATGGCCCTGTTTATTTTCACCAAAAAGATTCTTGCCGGTGAGCCTATCGACGTGTTCAACCACGGCCATCACAGGCGGGACTTCACCTACATCGACGACATCGTTGAAGGTGTCATCAGAACCCTGGACAGCGTTGCTACACCGAATCCCGATTGGAGCGGTGAAACACCGGATCCCGGCACCAGCAAGGCACCGTATCGCCTGTACAACATCGGCAGTAACAACCCGGTGGAACTGTCCCGTTTTATTGAAATCATCGAAGAGCGCGTTGGCAAGAAGGCGGAGAAGAACCTGCTGCCCCTGCAGCCGGGTGACGTACCTGCTACCTACGCGAATGTCGACGACCTGATCACCGATGTTGGCTACAAGCCCTCCACCACGGTGGAAGAAGGCATTGCCAACTTTGTGGACTGGTACCGGGATTTCTACAACGTCTAGAAAGCGAAGGAGGGAACATGGAGACCCAACCTTTCGGAAACACCGATATTCAGGTGACACCGGTTGGCCTGGGTACCTGGGCCATTGGTGGCTGGATGTGGGGCGGCACTGATGAAGGCCAGTCCATCGATACCATTCACCGCGCTATCGACAAGGGCATTGGCCTGATTGATACCGCGCCGGTATACGGATTCGGGCGATCGGAAGAGATAGTGGGCAAAGCGCTGACAGGTGGTCGCCGCGATCAGGTAGCCCTGGCCACGAAAGTAGCCCTGAACTGGAACAAGGATCACGACCAGGTCTGGCGTGATGCAACGGCAGCGCGCATAGAACAGGAAGTCGAGGACTCACTGAGGCGCCTGCAGACGGATCGGATAGACATATACCAGGTGCATTGGCCGGACCCGAAAACGCCCATTGAAGAGACCGCACGGGCACTGGAAAATCTTTACCGTTCGGGGAAGATCCGTGCTATCGGTGTCAGTAATTTCTCACCTGCCCAGATGGAAGCGTTCAGCCATATTGTGCCTCTGCACAGTTTGCAGCCCCCCTATAACCTTTTTGAGCGAGAAATAGAGCAGCACATCCTTCCATACTGCCGGGAACACGGCATTGCAACCATTACCTACGGTGGGCTGTGTCGCGGCTTGCTGACTGGCAAGATGCGTGAAGATACACAGTTTACGGGTGACGATCTGCGCAAGAACGATCCCAAGTTCCAGGGTGAGCGCTACCGCCAATACCTGAATGCCGTGGCTGAACTGGATGCGTTCGCCTGCGAACGTTACCAGAAGAATGTCCTGGCTCTGGCGCTTCGCTGGTTGGTGGATCAGCCGGGAGTCACAACGGCGCTCTGGGGTGCCCGGAGACCCGAGCAACTTGATCCGGTGGATGATATCGAAGGCTGGTCGCTGGACAGGGAAGCGTTTGATGCGATTGACGGGATACTTGAGAGGTGCATTGATGACCCCGTCGGGCCTGAGTTTATGGCGCCACCGACGCGGTAGCGCCTGCGCTGAGCCAGCTTTGACCTCTGGGTGCAGTATGCATCCAGAGTGTCTGGTAGATGGCCAGATTGAAGACATAAAAAAGCCAGTGCTTGCTCAGCTCAAGTGACTGACTTTTCTGCAGGTTTGGTAGGACCTCCCAGATTCGAACCTTGGCTACAAACCCTCCACTATGGTGGAGGACGGTATCGTCAACTTTATGGAATGGTACCGGGATTTTTACAAGGTTCAGGAAGTGGCCAGCAATCTGAAGCTGTGCACTTGCTGCACATCGGCTGAAGATTTTTCTAAAGCATACTCCGAAAAACCCGCATCCCATGTCGTAGGCGTAAATAACTGTTCGCGGCGGGAGAGAAAAAATTTCGATAGTCTTTGCGTTTTTGTAGGTAATAGCTGTCTATTCTGGGCAGTTCAGCAGTTTTGAGTTTCCGCCCGAGTGGCAACAGCGAGGTTGTTGCACAGGTTTGATATTTATCGCCCACAATCTCAGCAACCCGGGCGTCGTAGATCCCGTAAGGATAGGCAAAATGCCGTGGACGACGCCCGAACTGATTTTCAATACTCTGGTTTGCAGTTTCACATTCCTCTTCAATCTGTTCCTGGTCAAGGCGGCACAAGTTGGGGTGAGATACGGTATGGCTTTCGATCATCATGCCTGCGCCGGCGCAGGCCTCAAGCTCCGGCCAGCTCATCATGTCGAAGGCAGGGGCGCCGGCGGGTTGAGTTGGCCAATTATTCTTGCCAGCAACATAGCCAGTCGTAAGGTAGAGGTGCGATGGCGCCTCGACATCCTTCAAAACCGGTAGTGCATTCTGGTAGACGGAGCGCATTCCATCGTCAAAGGTGATGGCGACCGCGTTGTCGGTTTCCGGACTAAGCAGTTGATCCAAGCTGCATATGTTAACCCCTCCTTCCAGAATCTCATTGATCATCCTCGCAAAGGTTTCAGGTGGGAAACTGAGTACAGTGCCCCGGTCATCAATGCTGTGAAAAGTAAGGATGGCTTTCATATGAATACCGTTTAGGGAAAGGGCAGCCCAATCGTCTGATATCAGGCAACATTTCTTTGGAGTTTGTTTTCAAGCAGCGCCCATGCAAACGCACTGGCGCAGTATAGATAATAGATCTGATGAAATATCAGACCTCTTAAAGCGAACCAGAGCCCTTTGCGCTGATGGAACAATTTAAATAGGTCCCAATTGGCGTAAACTACCGCCAGCGCGACTAGTAAAAGATAAATCAATGATGTCACTCCCCCAAGCGAAAGCAGGGCAGTCAGAATCAGCAAGCCTGCAAGGAGCGCTTTTACCCGTTCATTAACACCGACATTCAAATCGTTGTCCAGGCCTCCCCGACGTAGCATCAATCTCGCCCAAGGGATTGCGCGACAGAAAACCTCTGTATGAATCAGATTAACAAACCGCCATTCCTTAAGGTGGGTGCATTGGAGATCCGTCAGAAGTAGAAGCTTGCCTCCTGCTTCAATCAACCGGTATCCCAGCTCAATGTCCTCAATTGATGGCCGGTTAAACATTTCAATGTCGAAGCCACCCTGCTCCAGAAACGCTTCTTTTCGAATTGCGCCGCATCCGGACCAGAACGTAGAGGCTTGTTTCCTGGCGCGCTGATGGTAGTAATGGTGCACTAGATTTTTGTACTGAGAGAGAAAATTCTGTGCAGGTGGCCTATCGTCATAAGAGCCAAAAACGCCCACCACACTGGGGTCGTCGAATCCTTCTAGCATTACTCTGGCAGCATTTTCATGAACAACGACGTCAGCGTCTATGAACCAGAGAATCGTGCCCTTGGCCTCTCTGGCAGCGACGTTGCGGGCAGCGCCAGGCCCAAGACGTCCGCCGGAGGGCATTACAGTCGCGCCGAGCGCACGGGCAATCTCTGGCGTGTCATCGCTGGAGGTGTCATCCACCACAATCACCTCGAGCACTTCACCTCGGTCTCGCATGGCGACAAGGGGCGGTAGACTCTGCCTGATAAACTCAATGCCATTGTAGACAGGCATAATGACACTGATTGAAAGGTGCGTTTTGCTGGGCGTTGCGTGTTCCTGGATATTCATTGCTGAAGGTTCCTTTTGTGAGAATTCCTTCCACCTAAATGTAGTTTCATCATTTTTTAATATAGCCAACGGTCTCACCCGCTGACCATGCCAAAATGAAAACCAACAGCCAGCCCATATCCCTCTTCAGGGCCAGATTAAACCGTTTATCCTGGCGGGCATAGGCCATGACTTTTCTTGTAAAAACCACCGGAATAAGCGGAGACAGGGTGATCATCATTAACCGTTTGGCTCCTGTCATCGCTTTTGCCCGCGCCGCACCAAACTCAATTCCATGGCTATACCGTTGGCAAACGAACTGTTTTGCGGTGTAACAGTTGTGATGAACGACAATCAATTTGTTATCAAATTCCAGGGATTTGCCTTCCGCAAGGAATCGCTCATGGAACGAAGGTTCCCAGAAGCCAATCTTCAGTAAATCTTCATGGGCGAGTATGTCCGCTTTGCGATACAGCGCATTGTCTGCTGCCAAATCCTCTGCAAGTCCGCTGGGTCGGGCTCCGGTGTAGTGAGCGTATCGCAACAGATAGATGGCTCGGTCGATTCTGGCATCGTTGTTGGCGTTCTCAATCGCGCCCCCGACGCCAACCTGAATTCCGTCCAGAGGGTAGGCCAGTAGCCTGTCCAGCCAGTCAGTTCTGGGAACGCAGTGGGCGGTTGTCAGCGCGACTTTTTCGGCTTTGGCTGCGCGAATTCCATCCGCCCATAGTACGGGAATTCTGTTGTCCGATTGCGCGGGAATGATGCGGATATTGGCTCTGACTGGAACGTCGCAAAGGAGTGAACGGTCGCTGCCGCTGCAGACCAGAAATTCGACCCGGGGGTAGGTTTCTGGTTGTAAGACTCTGAAAATACGCTGGAGATTGGCTGTTGCCATTTCCTCCGCGATAATGACGGTCAGCTCGTAGTTATTTCCAGGTGACCTGGTTTCAGGCTGCTTAACCATGGCGCGCACCCGAACCCTGTGCTGCGGCTTCCAGATAGCCCAGCGCAAGCTTGGCAGCTCGCTCCCAGGTGAAGCAACGAGCTCTTGAAACGGCGACGTCTGAAAGCTGGTGTCTGAGCTCCGGGTCGGTCGACATTTTTACAATTGCCCTGCTTATCGATTCCACATCATAGGGGTCAAAAAATACGCCTGCGTTTCCAACCACCTCGGGCAGCGAGCCCTGGTCGCTGGACAGGATCGGCGTTCCGCAAGCCATGGCTTCCACTGCTGGCAAGCCGAAACCCTCCGAAAAAGAGGGCATGGCAGCCGCCATAGCGTTGTTATAAAGAATGAGCAGATCCTCGTCCGAGATGAAGCCGGTAAAATGAACCATGCCCTTTATCCGTTTGTCGTTCGCCAGTTGTTGCAGGTCGCCGTAGTTGGAGTGAAATCCGGCTCCGCCATAATCACCCACCAACACAACGTGAACATCGTCGATTTCCTGTTTCTCTCTGGCGTGTGCGAATCCTGCCAGAAACCCGTGCAGGTTTTTATGGGGCGCCAGACCGCCCACATAAACAATTAATTGACCATCTTGTGGAAGTCCAATTCGTTGCCGAAGTTCCTGACTTGCTGTTGGATCATGAGACTGGCAAAAAAGTCCGTGGGGTGCTTCACTGATGACATCGATCAAATCACCATTTATGCCCAAATACTGCTCGATCTCTGCTTTGGCGGCCTGGGAGACAGTCATCACTCGTTTGCAATGCCAGAGCGCCAGCTTGACCTTCAGCGTCCAGAACAGTCGGCCTTTCCAGTCAGGAAAGATCATTTCCGGAAAATGCTCGGCAATCGCATCGTGCAGCGTTACAACCGAAGGTACTTTTGGCGAAACAGGAAACCAGGAATAAACAGCCGGGAAAAACATCAGGTTGATGGGGGAGCCTGATACAGCTTTGTATAATTGCGTTATATCTTTAATTGAGCGCCTGGAGCTTGCGATGGCAGCAGCGGTGGCCGGTCTGTCTGGAAATACCTGAACGATTTTTACGTTTGGAAGCTTCATTGATTCGGTCGGTGCCTGATCAACGAATAAATAAAATGTGTGATCGGATTCCAGCGCAAACATCGCTGATAACAACTCGCGGGCCATCCGGCCGAAGCCGCGTTGGTTCCACCAGCAGGTTGCATCTATCCCTATGTTCATCAGGCCCCATGCTCCATTTGTGTCATTGTTGCGTGAGCTAACCTACTCTCGACCAATTCGGCAATGGTAGCGATGGCAAGCGTATTTTCGTGAGAGATCGGCCCGGGGGTTGACTGTTGGACGGATAGATAACACTGATGAATTAGCGTGCGCAGGCCCGGGTAGGCGGGTTCGCGATTGAGAGCGCGTTCTGCCAGGTTGCGTGTAGCCGCAACAAGTGTGTTTAGGGACAGCGCAAAGGGTGCCATTATTTTTCGAAACCGGGACACCGCAGACGACTCAAAGACGGCAAAACCATGGAACAGGTTGAGATGGATGGCACCCTGTTCGTGATAAATGGTCATTGAACAGTGGGTTGGCCGGGCATTCAAACTTAATTTGACGGTTACCGGGAATCCTTGATGGTAGCTGTGCGTGAAGAGCTCTCCAACTCTGGGGTTGTCTACAAACAAGGGTTCCTGCTCCAGCGGCGCTTCAGGCCAGAGCTCGGACAAAATAGACAAAGGATGAGGCAGAATCTCGACCAGTATATGATTCAGCTCATGGGTTTCGCGCCCTACGCCACCAGCTGAAGCGAAATCAAAACTTACCGCTAATGGGTCCCTGGTTCGGCGAGTCAGCTCTTCCCTTGCTAAGGCTACACCTCGCTGAAAAGCAAATTGATGAACCGGGCACAACAAGAGGTTCTTCATTGCCGCCAGCTCCTGCAAGTCGTTTAGCTCGCTACACGTGGGCGCTACGGGCTTTTCCACAATCACATGTTTGCCAGCCTTCAGCGCCTGTTTTGCGAGTAACACGTGGGTTTTAATCGGTGTGCAGATATGCACTACATCGAAGTGAGCATGCTCCAGGGCCTTTTCGAGGTCAGAAAAGGCACGACCGCCGTATCGGTCGACTAGCGTATTCGCGGCTTGAGCGCTGGAGTCAATAACGGCCGCTATAAGCGCGCCGTTTTTTTGGGCCGCATGGGCATGCCAGTTGCCCATCAGGCCAGCACCTACAATGGCGACCGTCAGTTGTTCGTCTGTTCGCATACTCCATTGCTCACATTATTCCGATAGGCAGCTAGCCTAGAGTTATGTCCAGATTATGCACGAAAAACCCAGCTTTGTCGGGCCCACCCTGTGTCGGCGTTGTTTGCACCTATTGAGTTTATACGCTTTCATTAGACTATAGATACCCAAAGAGTCAATGCGTTTCAAGCACCTAGGTTTTGGCCTATTCTTGCGTCGTACAGAGCGTTCCCGGTGGGAACATGCCCGACCTGATGTTTCAGGTATTATCTTTTTACGCGTTCCAATGCCGCTGACTGCAGTGAGTCAAATACATGAACTCAAATCGAAAAAAAATCGCGCTGGTGGGACTGGGTGCAGCGGCAAGGAATATCCATTTACCTGCCTATAAAAAATTGGCCGAGCTTGAACTGGTTGGCGGTCATGACCCGGCGATAGAGCCTACTTCAGCGGCAGGGGAGTTTTCGTTCCCGATTTTTCCAGATGTCAAAGCCCTGCTGGAAAAAACAAAACCAGACATTCTGGCCATCGCCAGCCCCACCAGATTCCATTTTGATCTGGCTCAGCAAGGGTTACTGCACGGCTGCCATATTCTTTGCGAAAAACCGTTTACCACAACGTTGGATGAAGCACGCCAGTTAATTGATCTGTCGGAAAAACAGCAGCGCTGGATCGTTGTGAACAACGAGTTCCGCTTTATGAATATATACGAGGCGGCAAAAGGAAAAATCGGCAGTCCCGAATTTGGCGACCTGCTGTTTATAAACGCCCAGCAGAGCTTTTACGTCAATGAAAAAACAGAGGCTGGGTGGCGAGGAAGCGATCCTCAACGCACCTGCAAAGAATTTGGTATCCACGTATTGGATCTGTGCCGTTACTTTTTTGGTGAGGAGCCAGTGCAGATCAGCGCCCGAATGCCAAAACCCTCTAATCCGACTGGACCGGATTATCTGAACCTGATCCAGCTCGATTTCCCGGAGGGGCGAACCGCCCAGATCACGCTGGACAGGCTTACCAGGGGTAGGCACCGATATCTTGACTTGCGACTCGATGGCACCGAATCGTCAATCGAAACCGAATTTGGTGGCAATGTGCAGTTCACCGCCGGTATTCGGGGAGGTGACAGAAAACCCTTTGTGGATTTTGATATTTCGTTGGGAGGCAGGGCACTTCAGTATAATGCCGAGAAGTCCACAAAGATTGCCAGTGACCCGCTCGACATTTTTGCCCATGCCACGAGCAAACTCCTGAAAAACCTGATCGACGCGATTGATAATGGCACTGTTCCGGCGTGCAGCGCACAGGATAATATCAAGACCCTGGCGCTGATGCTGGCGGCCTATGCTTCCAATGATCGGGGCGAGCCTGTTCCGTTTGCACAGCACTGGACCTAGGAACAATTCGAAAAGATGCCCGGAGATGGGTTGTGATGTCAGAACTCGATGGACCGAATACCAGGGTGGGCGGACTCTTCGTCTGTCCTCAATGCCGCAACAGGTTATTAAAGCAGCCGGAGAGTTTCCGATGCGTTGATTGCGGAAAAGAATACCCGGTTATTTTTGGGATCGCCGATTTTCGCATTCGGTCTGACCGATACCTCAGCCTGGAAGAGGAGCGCGCTAAAGCCAGACGCCTGGCGACGGAAGTGGAACAGAGCTTTTCTGCGATGCTGGACTACTATTATGATATTACCGACGACGTTCCACCTGTACTTGCGGCTCGATACAAGGCTTATCACTACAACAGCCCACGGCAGGCCCGTTATAGTTTGGAGCGGTTGGGCATCGCATCTGACGATGTGATTCTGGACGTGGGCTGTGGTACTGGAGGTGCTCTTATTGCGGCCGCAGAGAAGGGCTCTCAGGTGTATGGAATGGATATCGCACTACGCTGGCTTATGATCTGCCAGCAGCGGTTAAGAGAGCAGGGGATCTCTGCGACTCTGGTGTGCGCAGACATTGAGGCCTCACCATTTCCGGACGGGTCTTTTTCAAAAATAGTCGCAACCGATTTGCTGGAAAACGTGTATTCGGTGGAGAAATCTTTGTCAGCTATGGGGCGCCTTCTCAAGGCAGACGGCAAGTTATGGCTTGCCGGTAGCAATAAGTTCTGTCTTGGTCCACACCCCAGTACCCGGCTTTGGGCCATCGGTTATTTTCCCGGAAAGTGGCGCCGTAGACTGGTCACGGGATTGAGAGGCGTCGATTCGCTCCGATTTATCAATTTGATTTCACCGGCGCGCATCATTCGCTATGCTAAACGCATTGGATTGCACGTAAATATGCTGTCTCCCCGGATGGTGGCGTTGGATGGCGAAGGTACCTACCCCGCAATTGACAGGGTAATGATTAAGATCTACGTCGCGGTTGCACGGTTACCTTTGTTGCGCCAGCTGCTGATCTGGATCGGTCCAGCTTTTGAGATGGCATTGCAAAAAGCACCACATTCAAAGGAATCAAAGGGAGTTGACCAGGCATGATGCGCTTCGGATTAATTGGGCTAGGGGGAATTGGAGAGGTTCGCAAAAAGGCACTTGAAGTCTCCGATGAATGTGAACTGACAGCCGCATTTGATCTTGATGCAAACGTATTGGTCCAATTGCCCGATGATGTCACTGTGTTTAAAGACGCAGAACAGCTCCTCAAATCCGATGCCTGTGATGCAGTCATCATTTCGACACCTACCCACTTTCATAAAGACCTTGCAATAACCGCGCTGGAAAACGGCAAGCATGTCATCGTGGAGAAACCGATGGCCAGCTCGCTTGCCGAATGTGAACAGATGGTTGAAACGGCCGAGCGCTGCGGCAAAATCCTGACGGTCGGTTTCAATCATCGCTATTTTGCAGCCATTAAAGAAGTGAAAGCCGCCATCCAAAACGAAGCTCTTGGCACGCTACGCTATGTCAAAGGGTACGCCGGGCACACGGGGCTATCTGAATTCAAATCGGCCTGGATGTACGACAAGGATAAGATGGGTGGTGGTACCCTTATGGACAACGGCATTCACACGTTGGATCTGATCTGCTACCTCATCAATGACGAAATTAACGAAGTGTCGGGTATGATCAGCACTAAAACCTGGCAACTCGACCGCACCGAGGACAACGCCTTTGTTCAGCTGCGCAGTCAGTCCGGCGTTATGGGCAGTCTGCACAGTAGCTGGACTGAATGGAAAGGTTATCATTTCTATGTAGAGGCTTACGGCGACCTGGGCATGGCTCGCGCTTACTATGCCCCCATGAGCTCGACTATCATTACGATGGATAAGCTAGGAGGCCAGGCCAGCAAGAAACGGAACTTCTATATACCCGCCATTTTCCGTGAAAAATTCAAGGGTTGGCAATCAACGGTCGTGCAGACCTTTGTTGAAGAGTTTCATGACTTTGTAAGTATGACGAACGGCGGGCCGGCAGGTGCCATTGCGACTGCAAAGGACGGTCTTCGCAGCATCGCCATACCCAATGCTGTCTACGACAGTGACCGGGATCATCGGGTTGTGACCTTGAATCGCCCGGGTTAGGCGTGGATCAGACGTGGTGGCATGAACTTGCTGCTCAACAGGGGTTAAAGGAGTGTGCAGGGACTATGAAAAACAGGATCATCGTAACAGGTGGAGCCGGGTTTCTGGGCAGTCACCTTTGTGAGCGTCTTCTTGGCGAAGGCCACGAAGTCATTTGCGTTGACAACTTCTTCACTGGCCAGAAGCGCAACATTGTCCATTTGATGGACAATCCTTATTTTGAGGTTCTTCGCCATGACATCTGCTTCCCCCTGTACCTTGAGGCAGATGAGATCTATAACCTTGCTTGCCCCGCCAGCCCCATCCATTACCAAAGACATCCGACACAGACCACCAAAGTGAATGTCAATGGAAGCACCAATATGCTTGGTCTGGCGAAACGCATTGGTGCAAGAATATTGCAGGCATCTACCAGCGAAGTCTACGGCGACCCTACGGTTCACCCGCAAAAGGAAGACTACTGGGGCAATGTGAATCCAATAGGCCCACGTTCATGCTATGATGAGGGCAAGCGCTGCGCCGAAACGTTGTTCATGGATTACCGAAAACAACATCAGTTGGGTATCAAGATCGTTCGTATTTTCAACACCTATGGCCCCCACATGCATCCGCACGATGGGCGTGTGGTCTCCAATTTTATTATGCAGGCGTTAAGGAATAAATCGATCAGCATCTACGGTAATGGCAGTCAAACGCGATCATTCTGCTACTGCGATGACCTGATCGATGGATTTGTCAGAATGATGAGCACGTCGGATGACATCATTGGCCCGACGAATCTTGGCAACCCGAATGAATTTACAATCAAGCAGTTGGCTGAACAGGTAATTGAGCTCACCGGCTCAAAATCCCGCATCGACTACCTGCCACTCCCGCAGGACGATCCCAGGCAACGTTGCCCAGATATCACGAAAGCCAGAACCGAGTTGGGTTGGCAGCCAACCGTTGAATTAAAAGAGGGGCTGATCAAAACCATCGCTTATTTTGATGGGCTTTTGACCGAGGACCCAAACCTTTAACCCAAAGGAAACGGGGGTGTGCAGGCACCCCATGGACCGGCTTTTGTGTATCTACTCAATTTCCTGTAATGCATCCCGCGGGCCGAACAGGTAGCCCCATGCTTCTCCAACCCCCCAGACCAGATAGAACAACACCAGATAAGGTGCAGCCTCAGCCAGGTGAGAACGAACACTGGCTTTATGACGAGCGTTCTGGAAGAAACGGAAGGTCAGCAATGGAGGTAGTACGACGGATGCCATGGCGTAAATCAGCCGCTTCGCTTTCTGCTCAGGCGCAAAGCGAATGCCTGCGTAATAGCGTGAATAGACAAAACGCTGTCTCAGAAACAGTCCAAGACTGAATTTTTTGCAATGATAAATGCGCACGTTGTCGTCTGCGATAAGAATATGACCCCATTCGTGCAACAAAGGGTGCAACGTGGTTTCCCAGAAACCTGATGTCAGTACCTGCTCGTCCACTTCCTTGAAAATTTCACGCCGGTACGCCACATTCATTCCGGCCAGATTTGGCGTGGGGCCGCTCTCGATCGGGGGCGACATGGGGGCGTATTCACACAGGAACGTCGCCCAATCGAGCCCCGTATCTGTCACACCATTGACCACGCTGCCACCAATTGCAGACGCTTCGGGGTGTTCGGAAAATGCCCGTGTGAACTGTTTCAGCCAGTCTCGGGGCGGCACACAATGGTCCTCTGTGACCAGCACAAAGTCTCCCGACGCCTGATTTGCTGCTCGCGTGCGCATTGTTGGCAGATCGGTATCGGGGGAACATTTGATGATCTTTGTGCTGGGATAGTCACTTTTGACCCGCTGGGAAACGTGATCGCTGATGCGATCAGCAAGCAAGATTTCCAGGGATGGGTTTTCTTCCTGATGATGCAGCGACTCAAGCGTTTCCAGGATTCGATCATCATCTTCTGTGCTTACCCGACCGATGACGATGGAATAGGTAACGATTTGATTATGTTCGTTGTGAGTGTCAGTCAATGTGAAATCTCTCCTTGTAATCACTAGTCAAGAAATATTCCATCTTCCGGGGTTCCCGCGATGTAACCTGCGCATTCTCCTAAAGACCAGGCGCACTCGGATACAAGAATGGACATGGAAAAATGCAGTACCTCCCGGGATACCGCCGGTGATCGCTTTGACGCTCGCAAAATACGACTATATCTGAGTACTGGGAGGATGAGTATTCCAGCGGCATAGAGGAATCGCCGGTGGCCCAATACCTCTGCATGACTTGCACCATAAAGACGGCCATGGCAATAGCGTCTGCGAAGGTAATAACTCCAGGCGTATTGCTTCAGATAGGTGACGGGCATGTCATTGCATGCCGTGGGCGTAATGCCCAGTCTTTCCTTTACCTGGCGGAGAAAAAAGGTTTTTTGAAACCCTTTGCCAACCAGAGATACGTTCCGAAGTAATTCTCGCTGGAAGGTAATATTATTGCCCGGGTACTCGGGTAATTCGGGGTCGATGGGAGCCCTGAACTGAGCGTATTCGATCAGGTAACCAATGTTGCTGGAATCCTTTTCAGGCCAGCCTGTGTTGACCGGCCCAAAGAATACCGGCGTTTCGTCGTGCATTCTTTGCCGCACTGCAGGAAGCCAACCCTGCGCCGGAGGGCAAGAGGCATCCAGTAATGCGATGTAGCGGCTATGGGTCTGTTGGATGATCGCTGCATACTGTTCAAAGAAAGGCGTGCCGCTGGAAAACCTGAATACTGACAGGTTGTCCTCAGGTACATCCATATCCTGATTGTCCAGCAGCGCAATGCAAACCTCGATATCCGGCTGATTCAGCACATCGGCGGTTGCCAGGTGCTCTCTGAGGAAGGCGTGGTCGGCCCTGGTGTTGGAAGCGATAGCAAGTGTAAGCAGAGGTTGGGGCTTTGCCGCTTCGTTATTCATCGATCATGACCCCGTAATTCGGCAATCACCGCCAGGTAATCGTCCAGGTAACGCTGACGGGTATAGAATTTCCGGATTGCGTTTAACGCCAGCTCTGACAAGTGTTCGCGTAATCCGGCCTGCCGAGCCATCCGATGCACTAAGGCCGGTAACTCGCTGTCTTCCTGGTAGACAAAGCCTGCTTTCGTCGTTTCGATTATTTCGGCGCAGCCACCTGCATCCCTGACGATGGCCGGGGTGCCACAGGCCATGGCTTCGACCGCTGTCAGCCCAAAGGTTTCCGGTGCAATGGACGGGAAGATCAGCGCGGTTGCACTGCTATAAAGCTCTATCAGTGAGGTTTCATCAAGCCGGCCGGTAAAGTGGATATTGGGGAAATGGGCAAAACGTTCCTTTAAATGAGGGAGGGCATCGCCGTCTCCGGCAAGTACCAGCTCATATTCTTTGAATGTTGTGAATTGCTCAAGCACGGACTCCACACCCTTGGATGCGGTGATCCGACCGCTATACACAAATTTCGGAGGATCGTTGCGGCTCCAGTTGCCTGTCATTTCCCTTGATGGGGCCAGGCGTGAGTAGAGCGGAATAATGCACGTCGGAACGCCGGGATAGAATTGCTTGTGCTGGTTTGCTGTGAATTGGCTTGGTGCGATGAGGCAATCAATTTGTTCAAGATGGCGTTTGGCCAGGCCAGTGTATCGCCAGAATTGAGGTGGGACACCGGAGCGCACGCAGCATTGCAGGCATTGGCGGGAGTCACAACGCTTCACGCCGTTTTTCCAGAATATATGGGTGGCACAGACCAGCCAGTGTTCATGCAGGGTGTAGAGCTTCACCGGCGCCTCGCCGAGAGAGAGTATGGCAGGGCCTCCCACCAGTGAAATGTTGTGATAGTTGATGACGTCAAAATCTTCATTGAGCAGGTCGGTGATAGCGCCTGCTTTAAGAGCAGGATGCCCGAGTTGCTGCGTCAGTAACGGCGAGAGCGCACCCAGGGGGCTCTTGAGCCGGCACACGTCCACACCTTCGTCGTCGTAACGCTGGGGCAGGCCGGGATCGTTTGTATTGGAACTGAGCCGGTACGCATCCTCACAGTGGATAACGCGGACATAGTGACCAAGGCTGACCAGTGAAACGGCCAGTTCCCTGACGAAGATGCCGTCCCCACCAAAATTATAGGGTGGATAGAAAGTGGTCACCATACAGAATTTCATCGTGACCTCGGTTTGTTAATTGTTAAATTAGCTGCAGACTCAGGCGTTTCACAGGACTGTCGTTCGTAGCGGTAAACAACGAAGTGTTCGTTTCTGAAAACCGATCTGAAACATTGGCTCGGAGGCTCAGAACGATTCAGGGGGAGCATCCATGCTTCGAGGTTCATATCAACGTAGTAATCGGCTCTTAGAGCATCAAAAAAACGGTTAACCGTTTCAGGGTCGCTGTAAATTGGTGATGGCCAGGTTGCACTTTGCCGTTCGGTCATCAGGGCCATTATCCGGGGCTTGATAAAAATGATGGTGTCGTCAGCCTCGGTTTCGTCCCTGATAAAACGGAACATGGCTTTTGCGTCTGGGTGAGTAATCCCCCTTTCAAGCTGAAGGTGCTCCATGGAGGTCATGACCGGCAGGCTGATCAGCGCAAGTATCAGGCAATACGCGGCAGCCACAGCGTATTTCAGTCGGGGTAGCCGAGGAAAAATCGTCTGCCGGCAAAAAAGAAAACCGTAGAACAGGAAAAATGGAAAGATCGGTATCAGATAGCGGATAGTGGAAGGCGCACCGAAGAGCAGCAGTACCGCAATGTACCCGCCCAGAAATATTTCCAGAACTGTGATCCGCCGGAAAAGCGCTTGAATAAAACCACCGACCGCAAGCAGGCTGAACAGGTTAAACACTAGCTCATTCAGCATATTGATGACGGAACTGGAAGAGGGGGGCCAGAACCTCTGAAGAGCCCAGCGGTAACCGATAATTCGCTCCAGAATATGGCTTGGATTGAGGTCTACAAAATTCAGGTGGTTCAGTTCAGCGGAAGCAGCCTGAGAGCCAATCAGGTTTTTCAGATTTTCCTCAACATACTCCGGAATAAATGAGGTTGAAAACCAGAGGTGCTGCAGCCAGGCAAACAGCGCAAAGATCCCCAATGCTCCGATGCTAACCAATGAAATACGGCGCCGGCACACGAGATCGAATGTCAGAAGCGTCAGTGGCAGAACAATACCGATTTCACGAGTACCATAGGCCAGATACATCGAGCAGCCAATCAGGATGCTTGCTGTTACTTTTCTGCCGGTAGCCTCGGGCTGCTCCCGGCCAGTGTCCAGAAAAAACAGCATCAGGAAAAGCGAAAGATAGCAGAAGGCTGTGAAGGTGAAATCGGCGCGGATCAGATTGGTGAAATCCCACAGGTAGGGGTTGAGGCCGACCACAAGTATCAGGAAAAAGACCCAGCGTTGCTCCAGATATCTCCCGAAAATCTTTGCTGCCAGCCATAGAGAAATACAAAAGCAGGCAACGGCCACCCACTTCAGCATTTCCAAATCCAGACCGAACACGGCATACACAGGTGCCAGCAGCATTGGAAAGACGGGGGGGTAACCGTAGGGACCAACGAACCTGGACGCCGGATTTAGCAGGTAACCCGTATCCAGATAGTGTCTGCCCTCTACGAGGTTTTGAGCATGGAGAATATAAAGGCTGAAATCTCCGCTCCAGTTCTGCCCGTCTACCAAGGTCAAAAGGTAAAAAACCGCCAGCGCCAGAATGGCGAGCAAAACCGATAAGGGATGATCAGCCCAGTTTCTCATTACTGCCAGTCCGCCAGAGTATTGCCGCTACCCAGAAGATAGCCTGTGCACTCCCCGACGCTCCATACGGTTTCAAACATAACAATCCACAGAGCTGTGGTTGCTACTTGTTCACGGGTGTATGCCAGTGCCTTAAGAGAGCGAAGCGAAAGAACAAATGGCAAAAGTACACAGGCCAGTGCGCGCACCAATCGGGAGGAAACAGTAAGGTTACGCGCCTGAAGGCCACCGTAGAGCCGACCGTGGTTAAACCTTGAAAGAAAGGATGTGCCTGCTGAATCGGCATTGCGCAGCGTCACAGAGAGGTTTTCATGGATGTACAGCCCGTGTCCGTCACCTCTGATTCGGGGATTGATTTCTGACTCTATTAGCCCATCCCCATTCATATAGCTCATTACGAGTGCACGCCGGTACAGCAAATTGACTCCCGGCAGCGTGTTTGCCAAAAGTACGCTTTTTCCTTTGCTTTCTCTCCGGCCATGAAGTGCTGCGGGAAAGAACGAGCCATAATCTGAGCAGTACAGGGCGCGTGCGCGCCTGTCGAGGGGGCTGCCCAGTCGCACAGGGCCGGATGCACCGGCAGCGTCCTTAATCTCCATGACAGCCTCGCAACCTGAACGCCAGGAATCGTCAACCGTGCAGGTATCCTCGATAAAAGCTATCCACTCCGATGTGCAATGGTTGGTTGCCAATGCGCGTTTTGCTGGCACGCTGCAACCACTACTGTCTATCCATTCGATGCAGTGATCACGGATGATGTCTCTAGCTTTTGGAGTAATGGCGCCGGGATCTGCGACAATGACGCTGCGTAGTCCGGTGGCCAGGATAGAGCGAACACTGTTTTCAAGCGCCGCTCCTCCGACAATGCAGATGCAAGCAATAGTCAGTTGATTAGCGGTATCAGTGGTCATTGTCCGGCCAGTTAAATGTACTCTTTGCGATAGGCAATTTGGTAAATAGCCAATGGAGTGGTTTTGTCATTCCGGTGTCATCCTTGATTCAATCGCGGTACCAGGCGCAATTCAGTGCCTGAGAGTTCCGCACACACGGTAATAGGCACCAAAAAAAGGCAGAAACACTTTCACCAGCGGAATTTCAACCAACCGGTTGTAAATGCGTGCCAGCCTTCGCTTGTTCTTTGTGAAGCTCGACAACTCGTGCTCTGGAATCCCTGGAAAAACAATTCGGGAATCAAAACCTCTCGCCTTGGAGAACAGTTTCCTGGTTTCCCGAACGCTCAGCAAACGGGTAAATGCGTAGGACTGGTTTTTGACTAACTTTACGTAGCGGGCCTGAAGCGAACGGGGCAAATAGCCCACACCCCAGACATTCACATGGGGCTCTGGTGATAGACTGTAGCGATTCGGTGTTGACAGTGCGAAAAAACCTCCGGAATTGAGTACGCGTCCCAGCTCTCTTACATACGCATCTTGATCACCTACGTGCTCAATGACATCCAGCGAAATAATGGCTTCGACGGAGTCATCGGCTAACGGCAGTTGTTCAGCAAACCCAGCGGCCAGGTTCGGATGGCCACCGTGGCGCTCTACCAAATGACGAGCAACGACCAGCCACTCCATTGAAACATCAACTCCCGCCACCTCGCAGCCTCGTGTTGCGGCAGCAGCGAGCATTTGGCCCGGACCACAACCAATTTCCAGGATAATTCCGTTCGACTCAACGGCGGATTTCAGCCAGTCTGAGCATTGGGATTGACATTTTTCTACGCCGGCAAGTATCTGGCGAGTGCGGTAATCGGCCTGGATTTCACTCATGCCCCGGCTGAAGCAGAAGATATGGCGGATTGTGGCTTCGAGCCCCTCTCGACAGATTCGGTCAGCAGCCTCGAGAGCTCTCGTACGATCCTCGTTTAAATCAATCCATGAGTCCATCTCTACGCGCAGATCGGGAATGCCATGTACGACCGGATACTTTGTTTGGCAGGCTTCACAATGCAGATCCTCATTGGTTTGTCCTAAAGAGCCTCGACAGGAGGGGCAACACCAGAGCGTGTCGAGCAAACTGTGCATGGCGGCTATTCCCTATCCTTTAATCTGGATTCCATCTTTTTAATCATATGCACTGGAGAGGCGCGACTTTGCGCGGAAAACCTCTCCGGTAGCGGAATTGACATCGAATCCGATCAGCGGCGCAAGAGTGGAAATCTCAGGTAATAATTCGCTGATTTCTCGTCGGTTTTTATCTGCGCTGCCAACATCCGAAGTATCAGCAAAAGAATTGATATTGATCCTGGCAAGTTCCGCCATCCTTGCTTTAAGCTCTGACGACATATTCAGCTCCAATTTGTTTGCCAGATGATCAAGTACCTGTTCGGGATGGTGCTGGATATCCTCCAGGAAAATTTCACTATATTTCGAATCGGGGACTGTGTCACGTGCGCTTGCGATAGCTCGAACGTATTCGGACCACTGCCTGAAGGCAATTACCGGAACGGTTGAGTTGACCAGGTCGCGCCAACCCGGTATCAGCGTGAAACACCAGCGACGATCAAAGCCATAATCCGGGATGTTCAGGGTTTCGGGAACAAAATAGGCGCGAAAGCGACCGCCGGGATCTCGCCAGCCGTTTATGAACGAATTGATGACAGCACAGGGGTCTCGATGAATGACAACAAATTGGGCGTCGGGGAAGATCTTCAGAATGTATTGAATCCGCAAGGCGTTATCTGGTGTTTTTTCTATAAATCTGACCGCTTGCGGCTTGTCTGGTGAGCGTGCACGAATAAAAGCTTCAGCATAACGACGTTCGCGGCTTGGGTGGGCTCTCTTCGCGTCGATCACATCACTGTCCCAGCCGGTTTTCCGTGGATGGTGGAAGTGACGCCAGATGTCGTGGCCTTCGTGCGGCATTGCCGCCAGATCAGGGTGTAGCGAAAGCATCCTGAACAATAGGCTGGTACCTGAGCGGGGGACGCCAATGACAAAGATAGGTGACTGATATCGGGGCCCTTCTAACCAGGCTTTGGCGAATCGCATGCCGCGGCGGAGATTGATGCGTCGAATAGCATTATACCCTCGCCAGGTGACACCGTATTTGTCGTCAAATGCCCTTAGCCACCATGGCAACTGAGACTTTGCCTTCTCCGATTGCTTACCCATTGCCGTCCGTTCCTCGCGTCCTTATTCGGCTGATTCCATCCAAAACCATCCGTTTCTGTTCCACTGGTAGCAGCTTCCACAAGATCGGGGTTAGTAATGCGACATAAACCACCCTTGCTGCAAAGCCTATCATCGAAAACTCTTCGAGATAAGGAAATAGAAGCCCGGTAAAGATGATGCCTACAAGACACAGAACTATTCTAAGCCAAACCCCTGGCGGAATGTTTGTCTTGAATCGCCTTGACAGTCTCAATGGAATGGCCAGGCCATTGAGGAAAACGCTCAACGACAATGAGAGGGCTGCGCCGGGCAGCCCGAATCGTTCAACCAGGAAGGGGGTTGCCGCAATGGCGACAATGTAGGAAAGAAGTGTGCTGATAGAAAAGAACTTCACGTCATCGAGTCCCACAAGAAGCTGTCGGTATACATTGACAATGACATACATGCTTTGCCAGAAAATAAACAGATAGAGGTAGCCAGAAGCTGGCCTGAACTCAGAGGAATACAGGATCGTCAGGGCCAGTTTGGGAAAAAGAAGAAACGGGAGGGACAGTATGAAAATAATTAGAATCATCAACCCCTGGAATTCATGCGCATTATCGAACTTCTCCTGATTTGGAATATTTCGGTTCAGAATAGGCGTGAGATAAAGAATATTGAGCGGGCCTGAAATTGCGCCCAGTGCCAGTGCAATTCCGAACATGGCCTGTAGAAAACCAGCCTGAGCCTCGCCCATCGTAGAGAAAACTTCGTAGCGCGCTATCAGCATAGCGATTGAGTAAGCTGATAAAGCCGCGTGACCGAACAGTGAAAAGGAAATGATTTCGGGGCTTCGCCGCAGTTCTTTCAGAATACCTGCTGATGGGTCGCTGATGTTCAAAGATAGCTTTCTTTTGATATACCAGACTGATCCAACAGTGGTAACAACGCCCGTGATGGCCACACATACATAAATAGCATTCATCCCGAAAAGCCAAGCGGCGCTGCTCGCCGCGAATGCGAGACAGAACGTAACCACCAGATTCAGGGTTGCACTTGCCGAAGTCATCTGAGCCGCAGCCAGCGTGTGAACAAAAAAGATGCCTAGCATCATCGCAGGGACGTTAAGGAGCGCGATGATTATGAACAGTTTGTACGGGGCTAGCTCAACTCCAAAAATGGCGGGGTTCCAGTAAGTGATTCCAATGACGATGCCGGTTGTCAAAAGCGAAAGGAGTAACAGGCCGGAAAGAAAACTTGAATAAACGGTCTGCAGACGGCTGTTCCCCTCGCTGTGGGCTCGGGACATGAATTTTAAAGAGAAAAACGGAATGCCGAAGCCGGCGACCTGAACCACCGTGAGGACGACCTGATCAATCGTTGCGATGATTCCAAATCCTGATGGGCCCAGCACCATGGACAGGATTTTTGCCCGGATCATTCCTGTCAGAATGATAAAAACCTGGATGACACCGACAGAGAAGAGGACTCTGGACATGTGGCCTTGGCCTGTATCAAGGGTAGAAATAACCTATAACGGACCTGTCACCATCACAAGTTCGTTAAAAGTAGACGCTATCGTCTTGTTTCGAATCAAGTCAATTTAATGCTGTGACGACCAGAGTATAGCGATGAAGTGCGGCTTGGGTAAGACGACTAGATTTGAAGCAGGCCCGCTGATTGGCGTGAATGAAAGTAGGCTGAGCCCGTTTGCGCCAGTTGCAATCTGACATCAGGAAAATCAGTGCTATCCTATAGTAAGAATACGTACACTGAGGCGATATGGGGTTGCAGTATTAGCAGTATCCGAACTTGATCTGCAAAACGGACTCAGCGAAATGGATTTCGGGTGGCAATGCGCGTTAAGGGAAGACCTTAACAACTCTCGTAAAGCCCTACTCTGTAAAGGGATAATCTTTATAAGGTCCGACTACCTTTATGAATAGGCAATTCGGCGATCAGTTTCGAAACAGACGTGTTCTGATCACAGGACATACCGGCTTCAAAGGTTCATGGCTGAGTGTCTGGCTTACAGAGCTTGGCGCCAAAGTCATAGGTTACAGTCTTGACCCTCCCACCGAACCCAATAATTTTCAGCTGTGCAAGCTCCAGGAAAGGCTGATCCACCATTCCGGTGATGTCCGTGATGTGGAAAACCTCACGAAGGTGATTCGCAGTTCCAAACCTGAAATTGTGTTTCACATGGCTGCACAGCCGATAGTTCTTGATTCCTACAGGGCACCAAAAGACACCTTCGACACCAACGTGATGGGAACCGTAAACCTGTTTGAAGCCGTGCGTCAGACGGAAACGGTCAAGGCCGTTGTGGTGGTGACCACGGATAAGGTCTATGCCGATCAGGGTTGGTACTGGGGTTACCGTGAAAATGACAGGCTTGGAGGTTTCGACCCATACAGTTCCAGCAAAGCGATGGCGGAACTGGCAGTTTCGTCTTACCGTAGCGCTTGGCGTGAAGCCTGGCATGAAGGTAATGATCGAATCACGTTTTCCAATCATCCAGTAGCAATTGCCTCGGCGCGCGCCGGTAATGTTATTGGTGGCGGGGATTTTGCCCGCTTCAGGCTTCTTCCTGACTGCATGCGAGCCTGTATGGAGGGCCAGCCGGTACAAGTGCGCCGCCCGGAAAGCATACGCCCCTGGCAACATTTGCTGGAGCCGTTAAGCGGATATCTTTGTCTCGCCCTCAGGTTGCTGGAAGACCCTGAAACCTTTGGTCAGGCCTGGAATTTTGGCCCGGCTGAACGGCAACCCGTGACTTCCCGTGCAGTCATCGAAAAAGCGATTGAATACTGGGGCGGTGGGCGATTCGAAACAGGCACCCAGCCAGATGATGGTCACGAAACGCCCGTCCTGAGGGTGAATTGGGACCAGGCGGCTCACCTGCTGTCCTGGTCTCCAGCTTATACATGGGAGAACGCGGTCAACGAAACGGTAACCTGGTGGAAGCTTTATAAGACCATGATTGAGAAAGACGATAGTTCTGTAGATATGTATCAGGTCTGTGCCGACCACATTGAAGAGTATGTGGAATGTGCGAGAAACCAGGGAATCGAATGGGCTTCTGGCGGGAGTTTTAAGTAATGCAGGCAGACGAACTCAGGGATCAGATAAAAGACAAGGTTGAAAGCTATTACAAGGCCGCCTTTGGACAACGCATATTTCTACCAGGTGAAACCTATATACCGGTATCGGGGCGGGTATTTTCTGAAGACGATCTGATCCACTTGATGGACGCAACGCTGGATTTCTGGCTCACGGAGGGACGGTTTGCCCGTCAGTTTGAGAAGGAATTTGCAAGTTATCTGGGTATTCGAAGTGCCATTCTCTGTAATTCGGGGTCTTCGGCTAACCTGTTGGCATTTTCGGCCTTAACATCGCCAAAGCTTGGTGAAAAGCGGTTAAAACCAGGTGACGAGGTTATAACCGTTGCCGCAGGGTTTCCAGCGACAGTTAACCCCATTATCCAGCATGGCCTGATTCCGGTTTATCTGGATGTGGAACTTGGCACCTACAACATGGACACCCGGCTTCTGGAAGAGGCGATTACCCCGAAAACCAGGGCGATCATGATAGCTCATACCCTTGGAAACCCGTTCAATCTCAACAAGGTCATGGAGTGCGCGAAAAAGCATAACCTCCGGGTTATTGAGGATAACTGCGATGCGCTTGGTTCCCTGTACGATGGCCGTCTCACAGGAACCTTTGGCGATCTGGCAACCGTAAGCTTTTACCCCGCGCACCATATCACGATGGGCGAAGGCGGTTGCGTTCTGACGAATAAGCCCATGCTCAAGAAGCTGGTTGAGTCTTTCAGGGACTGGGGAAGAGATTGCTACTGTCCTCCTGGTGATGAGAATACCTGTGGGAAACGCTATGAATGGCAGCTTGGCGACCTGCCCGACGGCTACGATCACAAATATATCTACTCTCATGTCGGGTACAACATGAAAGTAACCGATATGCAGGCAGCAGTTGGCGTGGCGCAGCTTAAAAAGTTACCCGGCTTCATCACTGCCCGTAAGAAAAACTGGCAGCGGCTTCATGATGGGTTGCAGCCTTACACGGAACACCTGATTTTACCGGAAGCGGAACCGCTGAGTGATCCGAGCTGGTTCGGTTTCCTCATTACGGTTCGCCCTGATGCTCCCTTCAGCAGGAACGATCTGTCGGAGTTCCTGGAAGGCAGAAAAATAGGTACTCGTAATCTGTTTGCAGGGAACCTGTTACGGCAACCTGCCTATGCAGGGCGGGAACACAAGGTCATCGGTGACCTTACAAATACAGACATCATCATGAATCAGACGTTCTGGATCGGTGTTTATCCAGGAATTACGGACGAGATGATCGATTACATTCTGGAAGTTTTTAAGTATTTCATGGATAACCTGCGATGACCGACTCCAACCAGGCTTCACTCTCGGCGCACGACAAGCTGTTCAAGCTGGGTGATGCCGACAGTTACAACGAAGTGGTTGATCTGTTTGACAAATACACTGAACAGGTCACCCGGCATCTACCAGCTCCGATGATGGCCATGGCAGACGTGACACCCAGTCAACGCATACTGGACATTGGTACTGGTACCGGAATTGTTGCGCTGGAGGTGGCTCGCAAATTGGGTGAACAGGGCAAAGTTGTCGGCATTGATCTTTCAGACGGCATGCTGGCCACAGCAAAAAGAAAGGCAGATAAAGAGAAACTCGCCGCTAAGGCTGAATTCCTGAAAATGGATGCCGAGGTACTGGAGTTTGAGGACGATTCATTCGACAACGTTCTTTCTCTATACGCCCTGCGCCACTTTCCAAACCCTGAAAAGGCGGTTGCCGAGATGCGCCGCGTTCTCAAACCTGGCGGCAAAGCGGTGATCGCAGTTGGAAGTAGACCAGAGCTGTTTTCCAAAGATGGTTTGGCTGCAGTATTCCGCAGATTGGGCAGCATTGTCAGGCGCCATACCGGGCGGGAGTTGGCTGCCTGCGAATTTCTGGATGAGTTGGTCAACAAACACATTCCTGAAAACGCCAACAGCGAGACGGCGGAATGGACGGGGCATCGTCACGGATTTACCGGGTCTGTCAGAGATTTGTTAGCGGCGGCGGGTTTCACCGATATCAACAGTAGCTGGCGCGGACAATATTCCGTTTTTGAGTCGCCCGAGGCGTTTTGGGAGTTACAAATGACTTTTTCCAGCCTTGCCCGCAAACGTATAGGGCAGGCAGAAGAGTCCGCAGTAAACACATTGAAACAAGAGTTTATATCGACTTGCGAAGACGTTCTGGCAAGGAAGGGGAGGCTGGTTTACCAGTCAGGGGCGGCTATCATCTCAGCGGTTAAGCCCTGACGAATCCAGCGCAGTGGTGAAGAGCAGTAATTTAATCCGGGAAGATTAGAATATGGGCTCAACAGATAGCAAAGTTCGCTGTGTGATCATCGGTGGCGGCCCGGCGGGCCTGACCGCCGCTCTGGAGTTATCGAGGGCAGGGGTTGAACCGATCGTCTTCGAGATGGACCGGCAGGTCGGTGGCATATCACGCACGGTTGATTACAAGGGCTATCGCTTCGACATTGGTGGCCACCGCTTTTTCACCAAGGTGGACAGGGTTCATAACTGGTGGATGGATATTCTTTCTGAAGAATTTCTGGTTCGGCCACGTCTGTCGCGGATTTATTACCAGGGCAAGTTCTTTGATTACCCGTTGAAGCCTATGAATGCCTTGCTCAACGTTGGGTTTTTCGAATCTGTCCTGGTGGGTCTTAGTTACGTTAAGGCGCAGGCCTTTCCGTCCCGGGAAGAGAAAAACCTGGAGCAGTGGGTCACTAACCGCTTTGGCAAGCGACTGTTCGAAATGTTCTTCAAGACCTATACGGAAAAAGTATGGGGCATGAAGTGTACCGAAATTGGTGCAGATTGGGCGGCTCAACGTATCAAGAACCTGAACCTGGGCAAGGCGGCTCTATCGATGCTCGCTCCCAAGGTTCTGACCGGAAAAAACCAGATTACTACGCTGATCGAAGAGTTTTACTATCCCAGGCTTGGACCCGGCCAGATGTGGGAACGCGTCACCGAAATGCTGGAAGAAAGGGGGCATCCGGTGCACCTTGAGCATCGGGTGAAAACAATACACCGCGATGGAGAGCAGGTCATCGGCGTTACGGTTGTTGATGCCAGTGGTAAGGAAAAGCGTTATGACGCTGATCATGTCATCTCGACCATGCCCGTGAGGGAACTCCTCAACGTGCTGGATCCGCCGCCCCCGGCAGATGCCCTGGACGCAGCAAATCGACTCAGGTACCGCGACTTTCTCACGGTGGGGCTAGTGGTCGAATCACCGGAGCTGTTCCCTGACAACTGGATCTATATCCACTCTCCGGAGGTCAAAGTTGGCCGTATTCAGAATTTTGGCAACTGGAGTCCCTACATGATTCCCGACGAATCAACCAGTTGCATTGGCCTTGAGTACTTCGTGCAGGAAGGTGATGAATTATGGACTGCCAGCGATGAAGAACTGATTGAACTGGGCAAGAAAGAAACTGACAAGCTAGGCCTGATTAATGCTGACAAGGTCATCGACGGTGTGGTTATACGCATGCCAAAGGCTTATCCGGTGTACGACCATGGTTACAAAGAAAATATAGCCAGCATTCGTGAATACGTAGATCAAGTTCCTAATCTTCACCTGATTGGCCGTAATGGCCAGCATCGTTATAACAACCAGGATCACTCAATGGTGACTGCCATGTATGCGGCTGAGAACATCCTTGGTGCAAATCACGATGTTTGGGATGTCAATGTGGAAGAGGAGTATCACGAGGAAGCGGGAGCAGATAAGAGTCATGGAGCCAGCGGTGAGCGCCTGGTTCCGCAACGGGTTCGAGAGGCATCGCCGATTGAGCTTCTGAATGACGTCTTCGCAAAATATGACCCTGTGGCTCTGGGCGGGGCACTTGGTGTAATGATTGGTTTCGCCGTGTTTTTGGCGACGGCCATTCTGCTCGTGCAGGGAGGCGAAAATGTTGGGGAAACCCTGGCATTGCTGGGCAATTACCTTCCTGGATATGACGTCACCTGGACTGGCTCGATTATGGGTTCTTTGTGGGGGGGCGCTTTCGGCTTCGCTATTGGTTTTGTCACGGCTGTGGCGATCAATGTGACGGTTTCGATCCATCTTGGGAAACTTCTTCGGCGTCTTGGAGTGCTGGAAGGATCGCTGGGCTAATTATCAGACTGGGGCAGAGGTGCTGATTCATGAATAAAGAGCATTTTTCAGAGGACGAATGGAAAACCATTGGTCAGGCGATTGCCCGTTTACGGGCATCCGTAATGGCGGTAACGTTCGGAATTGCGGGAGGGCTGATTCTGTTTATGGCAACTTCCTGGTTGCTGATTATTGGCCCCACTGGTGGGTCTGAGCACGTTGGACCAACACTGGGCCTATTGAGCAATTTCTTTCCTGGCTACAGCGTTACTTGGTCGGGAGCAGTGGTCGGCTTATTTTACGGTGCATTGAGCGGTGCTGTTGCCGGCTTTGTGTTGGCGTTTATTTATAATCTGATCGTGGGTCTCCGTGTACGTTGAAGGCACGAATCGAAAAACTGACGGTTTTCCATCAGGCAATTTCAGAATCGGTCAAAGGCCGCACGCCCCTGGCCCGTCGGTATCGAATGACGCCTGAAATCTGAACCGCCAGCAGGGCAATGGTTATCGCCAGTAACAGTATGGTATATGGGCCAATGCGTTTCTCGAGCACTTGGTAGACGATGCCATGTGCGGGAAGAGCCGGTATCATTACATATGCCAGGCGCTGCCATTTTTTCCATGTGGAGGCCCCCATTGCGCGGAGAGAGCGATTGTTCGAAAGGCAGAGAAGCGCAATCATGATCAGTGTGCAAATCAGGCCAACATAATTGGTCAAACCAAAAGGGTCGTACCTGAAGGGGATCATACTGGACTGACCGGAGGGGAAAACAAAGTATTCAACAAACCGACCGCCCAAATGGACCTGCAATCCAGCTACCGTATGAACCAGGGCCAACAGTGCAGCGCAGATTCCTATATCCCTCCTCAGAAAACTCGATACCGGATTGCGTTTGGATCGAATTAAATTCAGTGGGCCGATGGACAGGGCGACGGCGAAATAAAGCATGCTAACGTAGGCTGTGCTGATCGAAGTGGCCTGGGCGAATGGTTTCTCAGGTTGCAATAAATAAAACAGGTAAACCAGAACGAAAGCTATCATCAAGAGCGAAATAAACCTGAACCCGCGTGTCATATCCATTGCCCTGCCCTGGTCTGGTCATTCTGGTTTGAATTAATAAGGCACTTTAAAACTATACTATCCGCAACGCCAAGTTAGAAGCTGAGGGTTGAGCAAGCCTATGAAATTGACCATCGAAAGCCTCTCTCACCCCAGCAGGCTGGCTTCGACCAGATGGTCCGGATTGTTTCGAATCCTGGCAATCGTATTCTCCTCCTTATTGGGCGCTTGCGCTGCTTCTCCACACTCTTTGTCAGCAGATGCTGGGAAAAAGGTAGAGACAATCAATGTGCGAATTGATAACGCCATCGAATATCAGGAAATGGCGGGGTTCGGTGCGACAACGCTTGCTGGCATTATGGTCGCTGGGAATGGGGTCCGCGACTTATTGAGTAGTGGCTTACGGGATCAAGCCGTCAAGGCTATTTATGGCGACGTTGGCTTGAATCTTGGCAGTCTGCAGCTGTGGCTGGAACCGGAAAACGACAACGAAGATCCGCTGGTTGTTGAGAAGGAAGGTTTTCGCTGGGACGTGTCCGATGCCATTTTACAACGTTTGGTGCGTCACGCTGAGCCTTTTGGTTTCAGTGATTATTCTCTTGGCCTAACTATAGACCTGCGCACTGAGCTGTCGTGGATGAAGGAGCTCCGCGAACGTTCTTACCGCCGGTATCTCCAGGAAGTCGCTGAACACGTAGTTGCCGGGGTTTCACACTGGCAGGAAATTACTGGGGCCACACCAAAACACATTACCCTTTTTAATGAGCCGTTGAGCGGAAATCGGGAGTTGGAGGGAGGTTCTCTCACAGAGGTTGTGGATATAATAAAAATCGTCGGTAAACGTTTGCAGGACGCAGGCTTTTCCAGGATCAAATTCATCGTTCCTGCGGAAGAAACGGTCGCAAAATCCATTGAGACCAGCCAGGCGATACTTGCCGATGCGGTAGCGCGCTCCTACGTTGGTGCCCTGGCTTACCATGCGTATCCTTACGATTCCGCTTATTCCAGTGCCCGTCGCATTTTGGAGACGTCAGCAAGAGGCCTACCTGATAAGGATGAGATTCATAAGCGTAAGCAGCTTTATGAGCTTGCCGCTCGCCACGATATTCCTGTATGGATGACAGAGGCCTCAGAGGGGCCAGGTCGCGCTGATTATCCATTCGGCTCTCCCGAAAACCTGCGGGCGCGGGCCAATCACATTCATGATGAGCTGGTATATGCCAATGCGTCCGCTTATTTTGCGATGTATAACCTCTGGGACAGGCAAAGCCATGAGGCGCACTTCCAGGACAGAGGCATCGATCTCTTCAGTGAATCCAGTCATGTTGTTCTTGCTGACCAGACCACATCGACTATCCACATAAGCGGGATTGGATATGCCATTGGCCACTTCGCTCGTTGGGTTTTGCCTGGTTCAGTGCGGATTGATGCCGAATCTGACGATCCACTGCTCAAGGTGTCAGCATTCCGATCTGACAAAGAAAGCCGGCTTGTCCTGATGGTAATCAACAATGCCAGTTCCGCGGCGAAACTCAATTTCAACCTGAAAAATATGACCATGCAGGGCGCTGCAACTGGGGAGTATTCAGACAGAGCAAGCCGCTGGAAAGATCTTTCAAAGTTGACCCCACAAGATAACAAGACCTTTCAATTGACCGTCGGTCCAACAAGCGTAACGTCCGTGGCAGTATCGCTGATGGCACTGGATTGATCCGTTCGAAGTAGGGGCACCCATAAAAAATGCTTTGGCATTCCTTCAGGGCGCCTGGCTTATACAATGCGTGGTTTTGGTAAAGGAACAATAAACCTGCCGCCGCCTCGGCGGTATTCATCCTGCTGAGTCATGATTTCGTCGGCAAAGTTCCATGCAAGAATCAGAATGTAATCGGGGTTTTCTTCTGCGATTTCCTCTACGGGGCAGACAGGAATGTGCATGCCAGGGGAGTATAGGCCGTGCTTGAGTGTATTCTTGTCCACGATCATTGGTAATGTTTCTGTACCGATTCTGTAGAAATTAAGCAGGGTATTACCCTTGGCTGAGGCGCCGTAACCAATAATCGATTTTCCTTCGGCTTTTAGATCTTCGAGTATTGACAGCAATTCATCGCGAATGCTTTCCACCGAGGCTTTAAAACGCTTGTAAGCATCCGCATCGAGTAGTCCGGCGTTCTTTTCCTCTTCCAGCCATTCCTTTACACGGGGAGGAATATTTACTTCACCGTCAGCAAACTTGGCGTAAACACGCATAGATCCACCCTGAACCTCGATGGGCTCAATGTCGTAAATTTCCATGCCGAATCCGCGGTAGAGATCGGACAGAGACTTAACGCTGAAAACAGACACATGCTCGTGATAAATGTTATCGAACATCAGGTTATTGAAGTACTGAAGGGCCTGAGGTACCTCGACAATGAACGTGCCATTCTGCTCAAGCAAAATACGGATGCCATCCATGAAGTCATGCAAGTTGTCGATATGGTTGAAGGTGTTGTTCGATGTAATGACTTTCGCCTTCCCGTGCTGCTCGAGCGCCAGTTTGGCAGTGTCAGCGTTAAAGTACTCACTGATAACCGTGAGATTTTTCTCTTTGGCGATCTGGCCGATATTTTCTGCCGGGTCAATGCCCAGGGTCTTGATGCCAATGTCATTCGCTGATTTAAGCAGCAGACCATCGTTGCAGCCGATATCCACGAATAGGTCTTCGGAGTTTGTTAGCAACGAACTCTTGAGTTTCTTTGCAAGATCGGCGAAGTGAACATGGGCCAGGGCCCCCGTCGATGGCACCCAGAGATAGTGGCGGAAAAAATCAGGTGGTAATCGATTCGGAACCTGTATCAGGCCGCACTGCAAACAGGCATGAGTGTTGAGGTCGAAAAGTTTCTCTTGATGCAGTTTCTCCCGTTCGAGGAATCCTTGAGCCGGACCGTGCGGGCCCAAAGGCAGAAACATGAACATATCTGTGCTTTCACAGCATCGACAGAAGTGGCTGGCTCGTTCGGACATGAGGTTTCCTGCTTTGAGAGTAAGTGGTTTGCACAGCTTTCGGCACTACCAGGTTTTCCAGGGCGGAGCGCCGCCTTCCCATAGCTCGTTGACCAGTGCCACGTCGCGAATGGTATCCATGCATTGCCAGAAACCATCGTGTTTGTAGGCCGCTAACTGATTATCGGAGGCAAGCTTTTCCAACGATTCCTTCTCGAAACTGGTGTCGTCACCACTGATGTAGTCAATGACTCCGGGTTCCAGTACGAAAAAACCGCCATTAATCCAGCCTTCGCCAATCTGTGGTTTTTCAATGAACTCTTTGACAATTCCGTCGTCGAAGGAGATTCCGCCGAAACGGGCAGGTGGGCGAACCGCAGTAACGGTAGCGAGGCGACCGTGGCCTTTATGGAACTTAAGCAGTGCGTTGATATCCACGTCTGCGACACCGTCACCATAGGTCATCATAAACGTGCCATCGCTGACCCACGGTTTCATGCGGCGGATCCGGCCACCAGTGTTGGTTAACCTGCCCGTCTCAATCAAGTTAACGATCCAATCCTCGCTGGAGGAATCGGCTCGCTCCTCTACCGTAATCTGGCCACTACCGGTTTCTATACGTAGATGGTTTTGCCGGTGGTAGTAATTGACAAAAAAATCCTTGATGACTTCGCTCTTGTAGCCCAGGGCGGTGTAAAACTCATTAAAGCCCTGGCTACTGTAGATTTTCATGATGTGCCAGAGAATCGGTTTGCCACCTATTTCAACCATGGGTTTTGGTTTCAGTTGTGTCTCTTCCGATAAGCGCGTGCCTAAACCGCCGGCGAGGATAATCGTTTTCATATCCCTCTCCCTGCTCAATGCAAAGGGCCTTAAAACTTGGCCCACGATGTGTTGAAGGCCGTAAATGGTCCAAAATGACTCCGTTAGTTCAACGGTTCAACTTTCTGCCACCTGACGCAGCACCGCCAGGGTTTTTTTTGCGCATTTGTCCCAACGAAGCTCTTTCGCACGCTCTAGTCCGCGCTCTTTAAGCTTCATATGAAGCTGTCGATCGGTCAACACTTCAGCAATGGCTGCGCTCAGATTTTCCTCATCGATGTGGTCCAGCGTGTGGGCATAACCGTTGGCCACTTCCCCAAGCGAAGAACTGGCTGAGGTTATGGCAGGAACGCCACAGGCCATGGCTTCCGGGAGCGTCAGTGAGAATCCTTCCGTATTGGCGGGCATCACGAAGAGATCTGCAGCGTTATAAATAGGAATAATGCCGCCGTGGTTCTCGAAAGTGCCGCCAAAATGCACGACGCTGTCCTCAACCCCTGAATCTCGCGCCAGTTGGTCTATGGGTATGTCTTCCTTATTCTGGCCAACCAGAAATAGTGCATGTGGCAGATCATGCTGCTTTTTTGCTTTCGCGAAAGCTTTTATCAGCGTTGGAATGTTGCGACGTGCTGACATGGTCCCGACAAACAACACATAAGGTCGATCCTCGCCAATATATTGCAGGCGTGTATCCCGCACAATGGCATTGGCATGATCCCCCTCCAAGGGCCGGAATTTCTCGTCGACGCCCAGCCAGATTACGTCCACTTTTTCCGGAGGAATACCGTAGTACCTGACGACTCGATCTTTAGTGGACTGCGAATTGACAATAACGCGATCAGCGACCTTGGTGCTGAGTCGATACTTGAGACTGTATGTCAGTGTATACCAAAGGGAGTGCTGGCCTTTTTCTGCTTCATTGACGCTGTGGATACAAACCACTTTCTTGCCGCGGCTTACTAGCGGGAGGGTATAGCTGGGCCCGAACAGGACATCCATGTCGCCGCAGGCAAATGGCAATATCAGGTTCTCCCACAGCGCATTGGTGAGTTTTGGCCCTACCGTGCGTTCGTAAATGGGCGCACCTTGGCTTTTGATCTGCGGCAGGATTGCAGTGGGGGCAAATAGGGTGATGCTGTCGTTTGGGGTAAGCTGCCGTGACATTGCGGAGACGAGGTAATCGGTGTAGCGGGCCACACCAAACCGAGTAGCATTGAGTCGCCAGGCGCTAACTCCCAACTTCATGATCCTGTTAATCCTGTTGTCGCTTGCCGCAGCTGGTCTCCACGCGATGCAAATTGTGCGCACAGCCCGCACCAGCGCCTCATGATTCCTTATGGGTTACATTTATATTAGATGAACCTCCTGGTTTATGAAAGGAGCCGTTCCTTTCAGCGTCGTAACTGTGAAAACCGTTTCCTCAACATGAGGCAGACCGAGGTTCTAACGGCAGGGCCCAATGGTTGGCTGGTGCTTTTCTGGCGTCTATGTACAGGCGATGCTATAAAGCCGCAGGGGGCCTCGCCCCTGACAGGCAACTTTTCGAGGAGTCTTAATTGCAATCTGCAGACAGAAACCTGGCTAATCGCTACCTGATTACCGGAGGGACCGGTTTTATCGGCGCATATCTGGTGCGCAGGCTGGTATCCATGGGGTGTGAGGTCCATATTCTGGTGCGTGCGCAACATTCGCTGTGGCGTCTTGATGATATAAAATCGCGAATCCATTGCTGGACGGGGGATTTGACCGAGATACACTCAATCTCTCGGGCCGTCCGTCAGGTAAAGCCGGAAGTGGTGGTTCATTTAGGAGGCGGCTCAATGGGGCAGCCGTGGACTACCGATTTCAGCCAACTTTCAGCCAGCCTTGAAGTCAATCTTCATGGAACGCTGAACCTTGTTCAGGCCGTCTCGCAAGCCGGGGTGGGATTGCACAGCTTTGTCAGGATAGGTGGCCTGCTCGAATATGGGGAAGGGCCTTTCCCCTTTGTTGAAACTCAGCGTGAGCAACCGGTTTCAATCTATGCGGCCACACAGGTTGCCACTACCGCTATCCTGAATGCCATCCATCGGCAATGTCATTTTCCTGTGATCTGTTTGCGGCTGTCATCCGTCTACGGGCCCGGGCGGGCGCTGGACTTTTTTCTTCCCGCGCTGATTGTCGCGGCCTTAAAGGGCAGTGATTTCGCAATGACATCGGGAGAACAGCAGTGGGATATGCTCTTCATCGATGATGCGGTCGACGCGATTTTGACCGCGGCTCACAGCGATTGCCCTTCCGGAGAAGTGATAAATATTGGATCCGGTGAGGTCCATACGCTGAAGGAAATAGCCCAGATGGTGGTTAAGCAGATTGGTAATGTAGGGCAATTGCAAATCGGGGCCAAAGCCGAACCGGAGGGTGCGATTGGCAATCTCATCTGTTCAATTGAAAAAGCCGAACGAATGCTTGGCTGGAAACCGAAGACATTACTTGAAGACGGGTTGCGCGAGACAATTCAATGGTACAGGGAAAATCTGGATTTGTTGGAGCTGAAGGCCGAAAATTGAGAACGATACGATCAATGCCTTTGTTGCGGAGATGGTAGGACCAGGCAGATTTGAACTGCCGACCTCTGCCATGTCAAGGCAGCGCTCTAACCAACTGAGCTATGGTCCTGTGTCCTGCAACGGGAACGAAATATACTGATTCCGACGGGCGTGGTCAACCTCTTTCAGGCGCTTTTCTGCGATCGGAGCCAGCCTTTTACCGCCTTGCTGATCACGCCCCAGCGATTGATCAGCAGAGCCAGGAAAATCAGCCCGCAGCCGGCCAGTTGTGTGGCGGACATGGTTTCGCTGAACCAGCCGGCGGCAAACAGTGCAACCCAGACCGGCTCCAGCACCAGAATGACCACCCCGTGGCTATGGGTGGACAGGCTCTGGGCATAGGTCTGCAGCAGGAAACGGCCAGCGGTGCCGATCACAGCGCTGGCGATGATCCACATGGCCAGAATGCCTGAGAAATTCTCCAGGGTGGGGACCCAGGGCTCCAGCAGGGTGGATTCAATCAGAGTGACGGTTCCCACGGTGAGCAGAGCGATGGAAGTCAGGGGCAGGGCGGGTACGCGGTGCTTTTCTACTGTTTCACCCCTGCGGTTGACCACCGTACGCTGGTTGGCGGTACGGGTGTTAAGGGTGAAATACAGTGCAAAGATAAACGCCGCACCCACAAAAAATAACTGGCCAATTTCCGGCCGGAAGCCATTTTTCAACGAAAGCAGTGCCAGCCCGCCTACGGCCACCGGAACTGCAAGCCACGTACTCAGTGGTTGAATTTCCCGGAAGACAACCCGCGCGATGACCGGCACGATAACCACGCCCAGGCTGGTGAGGAAGGCGCTTTCGCCCACATGACTGGCGTGAAACAGCCCCATCACCCAGCAGCTCATGGCAACCCCGAACACCAGCCCGACGCCAGCACTGCGCCTGACCTGGTCCAGGCTCAGCCGTCGCAACGAAGGCCAGGCAATCGCCGCCAGCACACTTCCCGCAAGAAGGAAGCGCATGGCCATGAACATCAACGGCGGCATCAGCAATACCGCTTCCTTGGAAAACATCCAGCTGATGGCAGCCATCAGGGTAACAATGACCAGTAACAGGTCCGATTTATGGGTATTCGACAGGGGCATTCACAACCGCCTTGCAGGAAGTAGACTGGGCCCGGCCAGGAGCGGGACAGCGGCGGAGTTTATCATGGAAGGGCGAAGATGGCTCTTCCGTGAGCCGGTTGGTGCTCACTCGGGAGGGTGAGCACTGCACTGGTCAGCGGTCACCTATTTCAGAACCAGCCGGATTCGCGAATGGCTTCCAGCCCGAACCGCAGGCGTACCTCGTCACCCACCAGGTCGTTCTCGATGCCATAGGTCATGCCCCAGTCACTGCGGTTGAGGGTGGCTTCCGCAGTCAGGCCCAGGGTGTACTCCTCGTGGCCAATGGGGTACTCGGCGGACTTGTTCAGAGTGACGTGCACGTCCACAGGGCGGGTCTGGCCCAACAGGGTGAGGTCGCCAGTGACAACGCCTGTGTTATCCCCTGTGGCCTCGAATTCCGTCACCTCGAAGATGATATCGGGGAATTTGCCGCTGTTGAGGAAATCCTCGTTACGGAGATGTTCGTCCCGCTTTTCATGGTTTGTGAACACGCTCTTGCTCTTGAAGGTCAGCTTGCCCGATGTTAGCTCTTTGGCTTCCTCGTCGTACTCGAACTGGCCTTCCACATCCCGGAACATCCCCATAACGGGCGCGTAGCCGATATGCATGATCTCGAAGGCCATGGAAAAGTGCTCATCATCAAGTACGTAGGTTTCCGGCTCGGCCAGGGCAGAAGGGCTGGCCAGCGCCAGGCTGGCGGCGGTAGTGGTGGCAATGACTGCGGTTGAAAAAACGTTTTTCATGGCTGTCTCCCTGATTGATAAAGCCAGCGCAGGTCTGTAAGGAACGAATAGCACAGCAGCGCCAGTGCGGTTGCGAGTGTCCAGGTTGCAAAGGTCGTTGAGGTGACAGGCAGAATGGCAATCATCAGGGTCACCACCTGCCAGACACACACGGTTTTACGCCGGAAGCTTTCGGGCAGGGGCCGTTTCATGAAGTCCAGCCAATGACCGGCCGCCACAAAGGCGTATCGCATCAGCCCGAGGGCCAACACCCAGGTGCCGGCTTTTCCCAGTGCCAGTACAGCAATACAGAGCCCGAGAATGAACAGCGCATCCAGCTCCATATCGAAACGGGCACCGAAAGCAGAGCAGGTGTGGGTTGCCCTTGCGATAGCACCGTCAACCCCGTCCAGAATCAGCGCCAGTAAACACAGTGACCCGTAGAGCCATAGCCAGTTCCCAAGGGTGGCAATAAACGGCGCCAGGCTGACCAGCAGCACAATCAACGCAGCCCGCGCCAGGGTAGCCCGGTTCGCCCAGCCAAAGTCCCGGTTTGTCGGCCAGTGGCGAATAACGGGGAGGGCGATGGCCAGGTACAGCAGTGCCGCTATACCATAGAACCCGGGAGGCAGCCGCAAGACGACGCCGGCGCCACCAGCGAGCAGTGCCGTCAGGATCGCTCCCCAGCTGAGATCGGCGGCCAGCGAAAGTTGAAATGTCCGGGTTCGGGAATCCATCATCAAACCTCTGCGTATGTGCTTCTGTATGCACTATAGTTGCTTACGTGCGCTGTAAGGAAACAGACGATATGACAAACGCATTCTGGGTCACCGGTCCTCTGGAAGGGGCGATTCGTGAGGCGACCCATGACCATCACTCCCCGGCGTCTGCCACCGCAGACGATCCAGCGGTGGAAGTCCGGGCGCTGTATTCGGGCATAAGCCGCGGTACAGAAACACTGGTGTATACCAGCCAGGTGCCGGAATCGGAATTTAACACCATGCGGGCGCCGTTCCAGGAGGGAGACTTCCCGTTCCCGGTGAAGTATGGGTACGCCAGTGTCGGCCAGGTGCTCTCCGGCCCCGATCACCTGTTGGGGCGGTCAGTGTTCTGTCTGTTTCCCCACCAGACTGACTACCGGGTGCCGGCTTCAGCGGTTGTACCCTTGCCGGAGGGGCTGCCGGCGGGCCGGGCGGTACTGGCTGCGAACATGGAAACAGCGGTGAACGGCCTCTGGGATGCCGCTCCGGTAATCGGGGATCGGATTGCGGTGGTGGGCCTTGGCGTCGTGGGCCTGCTGGTGGCATGGCTTGCCAGCCGTATTCCGGGCACCCGGGTAACGGCTCTGGACACTAATCCTGACCGCCGGGCAGTGGCGGAATCACTTGGCCTGGATTTCCACACCCATTGCCAGCGTGACGACCACGACCTTGTCATCCATGCAAGCGGCCATCCGGCAGGACTTGAAACGGCCCTGGCACTGGCGGGCATGGAGGGGCGTATTATCGAGATGAGCTGGTACGGCTCGCAAACCGTGCCCTTGCCACTGGGCCATGCTTTTCATTCCCGTCGCCTGACGATCCGCTCAAGCCAGGTCGGACACCTCAACCCGGGACAGGTGCCACGCTGGCAGTACCGGGATCGCATGACCCTGGCGCTGGATCTGTTGCAGCATGACGTGCTGGACAACCTGATTACCGGGGAAAGCCCTTTCGAATCGTTGCCGGAGGTGATGGCCGCCCTTGCTGGCGGGGCCGGGGGTACCAAGTGCATTCCCTCCGCCACTGACACCCTGTGTCACCGTATTGTCTATAACCGTCGCTGAATTCATTAATTCGCACAGAGGAAGCAGAACCCTATGTTCAGTCTCACAGTCAGGGACCACATGATGATTGCCCACAGCTTCAACGGAGAGATCTTTGGTCCCGCGCAGGGCCTGCACGGGGCCACCTACGTTGTTGATGTCACCTTCGAACGGGAAGCCCTGGACAGTGACGACCTGATCGTGGATATCGGCTTGGCGGGTCAGGTACTGTCGGAAGTCCTCGCCGAGTTCAACATGAAGAATCTGGATGATTTGGAGGCATTCGCCGGCCGAAACACAACCACCGAATTCATGGCCGCCACGGTATTCGACCGCATGGCCGCGGCCATCCACCAGGGCAGGCTTGGAGAAACAGGCAAAGGCCTGGGTGGGATGAAGGTAACCCTTGGCGAGTCTCACATTGCCTGGGCCAGCTATCATGGCAAACTCTGAGGCGTCACCATCGGTGGTGTTTGTTGTCCCGGGCAACCCTGACCAGAACACGGGCGGGTATCGGTATGTGCGTCGTATAGCCGAGGGGCTCAGGGATATTGGTGTCGACGCATCCCGCAGGGGCCTGAGCGGAAGCTTCCCGATTCCGGATGGCCGGGCAGAAGCCTCGATGGGCAGTCTGCTGGCTGGTTTGGCCGACGGCTCCCGGGTGGTGCTGGACGGACTGGCCATGGGAGCAATGCCGGATGCTGTTGCTGCCCATACCCGACGTTTGCGTATTGTCGCGCTGGTGCATCATCCTCTGGCAGATGAAACCGGTTTACCGGCCGAAACCCGCGACTGGTTGTTCAGGGCCGAGCGCCGGGCACTGGCCGAAGTTGCCGGTGTGATCACCACCAGCCAACACACAGCGCAGCGCCTGCAGGCCTACGACGTGCCCACACATCGTATCCGCGTGGTGGAGCCGGGCGCTGATACCATTGCCATGGTCACCACTGAAGGCAGGCCCCGAAGCCTGCCCCGCGACACCGTCAACCTGCTGTGCGTCGCGCACCTCTCGCCCCGCAAGGCCCAACACCAACTGATCGAAGCTCTCAGTGCCCTTCAGCACCTGCCGTGGCACTGCACACTGGCAGGATCAACACAGCGGGACGAGGGCTATAGCCGGCAAATAAGAGATCTTGTAAAGCGCCGTGGACTCGAACAGCGCATCACCCTGGCAGGAGAACTTGATGATGAGGGCCTGGAAGCGGCCTATAGCGAAGCGGACATCTTTGTGTTTCCGTCCCTTTACGAGGGCTACGGCATGGTGATCGATGAAGCCCTGGCTGCGGGCCTGCCGGTCATCACTAGCGATGGCGGCGCCCTGGCAAGCACAGGCAACCGCCCAGGGATACAGCAGTATCGGGCCGGCGATGTGGCGCAGCTTGGCCGTTGTCTTGCGGGCTGGTTGAGTAATCCAGGAAAGTTGGCCGTAGCGGCCCGCCAAGCGGCGAGGGAATCGCGGAAACTGCGCCGTTGGGAGACCGCTGCGCGAGAGTTTCAGGATGCATTGGCAAGCCTGCTGCCAGACAGCGATCCGACGCTTTTTGATAGCCACTGGTTAACTCTGCGGGAGCCGGCAGACCATCGCGCCCGCAATCGCTCACTGATGGCGGAGGTGCTGGCCTGGGCGGAGCGGGAGTACAAGACTCCGAACACCTTCAGTGGTGAGCACGCACCCCCGCTGGTGATAACCGACCTCGGCACCGGGACTGGCTCCAACGCCCGGTTCCTGGTGCCTGCCCTGACGGTACCCCAGAGCTGGGTGTTGCTGGACCAGGACGAAGAGCTTCTGTCGCAGGCGGCAGAACGGGTGAAGCAGCTGGATGTACCACTGGAAATCCGGGTCTGCCAGTTAACGGCCCGGGGACTGGCTCACCAGATGCCCGACGATACCCGGCTGGTAACCGCGTCCGCCCTGATCGACCTGATGTCCGCTGAGTGGCTGAAGGCACTGGCCAATGCAGTCGCAGCACGCAATGCAGGTGTGTTGATCGCGCTGACCTACGATGGTCGGTTCGAGTTGTCGCCTGCCGAGGCGGATGACTCCTGGATACGGGATACCGTCAATGCCCACCAGCACCGCGAAAAGGGCGCGGGCGCAGCCATGGGGCCGGATGCGACGGGTTATCTGCAGGCCCAACTGGCCGGCCATGGCTACCATGTGTCGCTTGCGCCCAGCCCCTGGCACCTGACTTCGCAATACTCCGACCTGCAGGTGGCCTTGCTGGAAGGCTGGCAGCAGGCAGTGCTTGAGCAGGCGCCTGACGAGCGGCAGCGTGTGACTCACTGGTTTGACAGGCGTCTGGCTCAGGCGCGCGAGCAGAGGCTGTCCATTCGCGTTGATCACCAGGACCTGTTCGCCAGACCTGGCCCCAAAGGTGTCGGCTGAAGTGCCTCCAAGCGGGATGCCTTTGTGGTTACGTTGGGGTCTGACGCTATTGTTATTGCTGGCAATAGCGTTTTTCCTGGACGTCGGTGTTATCTGGCGGGAGCTTGCCCGATTCTCCGTGCCGATGTTGCTGGCAGCAATGATAATTTCCATGCTTCAGGTGCTGGTATCCGCCTGGCGGTGGCGATACACCGCAGGGCGGCTGGCGATCAGCCTGCCTTTTTGGGTGGCAGTACGGGAGTACTACCTTGCCACCTTTCTTAACCAGGTATTGCCAGGTGGCGTACTCGGTGACGTCAATCGCGCCTGGCGACATAGCCTGGGCTCAGGTGCCCGTCTGGGGGCCCTTCATGCAGTTATGATTGAAAGGCTTTCGGGCCAGGTGGTGATGATTTCCGTTGCACTGGGGTTGGGGGGCTGGCTCGCAACACATCGGGGCCGGACGGCCGACGTCGTCGCCGATCTGGGTGGGGGTGCCGTTGCCGTAGCCGCTACCGTGGTTATTCTGCTGGCGATTCTTGCCCGCTTTTGGGCGGGGGGGAAAGGGTATGTATACGCATTGCGCCGTGACATCCGCAAGTCACTGCTGAGCTGGCCGGCGATTCTGATACAGGTATCCTCTTCCGCTGTGGTGGTCGTAACTTACCTGGGGGTTTTTGCTGTACTGGCGCTGGGCGCCGGCTACTGGGCGGGGTTGCTGGAGTTAATGATTCTGATGACCCTCGCCAGCCTGCTGTTACTGGCTATGGCGGTCCCTGTGAGCGTCGCAGGCTGGGGTGTGCGGGAAGGGGCGGCAGCGCTGCTGTGGCCACTGGCGGGATTACCACCAGAACAGGGGGTGGCACTGAGTGTCGGGTACGGGCTGGCGGTATTGATCTCGAGCTTGCCCGGCGTGGTTTTTATCGTCAGTAGCCGCAGGACTGCCGGCTGAAATCAAGGTCAAACAGCATGTCGCTGCCCAGGTCCACCATCTGGGCCCTGGGGCGCAGGGCGTTATCCAGCTGGCTGATTTCCGGCAGCGAAAAGGCCGGCCGGCCGCTGCCGATAATCATGGGAGCGACCATCACATGCAACCGGTCCAGAAGATCCGCATTGAGAAATTCGGAGACCGTCAGCCCCCCGCCCTCCAGGAATACCTTGCGCAATCCGAAGTCCGCCAGAACCGACAGGATGTGGGCAGGGTCGGTTGCTTCATCATGGCCAAGACACGGTACTTCGGTAACACCCTGGCGTGGGGTGAGCTTATCGCCGGCCCGGTATTCACCGGCAACCAGCCTGAGGGTAGGCGCGGCTTCGTCGGTGAACAGGTGGTGGCTGTCCGGTACCCGTCGGTTGCGGTCAATCACCACGCGTACCGGGTTGATACCGGGGGCTTTGCGGACGGTGAGGCGGGGGTTGTCCGTAGACGCAGTGCCGGCGCCAACAACCACGGCTTCGGACACCGCCCGGAGGCGGTGGAGATGGGTGATGCCGTCCTCACCGTTGATAAACCGGGACTCACCGGTAACGGTGGCAATCCGCCCATCCAGGCTCTGCCCCATCTGGCCAACCACACGGGATGGGGTTTCCCGGGACAGCGGGCAACAAAGGGGAAGAAAAACCGAGAGAATGTTTCTCGCTTGCGCATCGGAGGGGACAAGTAACTGCCAGTCACCGTTACTGCCCAGTGTCAGTGCGGGGGTGTCACTGTCTGGCAGGGGCAGCGTAACGTCACTGCGGTTCACTGCATCAAGTATCAGCGTCCAGGCTTTGTGCTTGTCCAGTATCTGTGCCGCCATACCGTGTCATTCCGTTACTGGTGGATTCATTATAGGCAGATTGTGTATAAAGCTATATGTACGTTACATTCCCTGTTTGATTCACTGCCAGTGAAATCAAGCCTTCGAAGACCCGGCTGGGGGGCAATCCTTATGCGGTACCTGAAAACGGAAAAACCCCTGGAAGGCCTGCTGGAGCTGGATGACAGAGTCGACACCGGCCAGTTGGAGCTGCCGGGCCTGGCGTTCAGTGACAGCGATGACCTGTTTGCGGCGCTTGCGGCACTCGAGCAGGAGGTCAGCCGGCTTCAGCTGTCGGAAGAGGAGGTGGAACTGCTGCGCCGGTTCCGCAAAACTTCGCCTGAAAACCGACGCATGGTGCTTCAGATTCTGGGTCGTTAGGCCAGAGACAGCTTACTTGCCTTTCTTGTAGATGTTCTCGTACACGTAATTGGTGGCTTCCACAAAGCCGTCAATACTGCCGCAGTCAAAGCGACGCCCCTTGAATTTGTAGGCCAGCACACAGCCATTTCTGGCCTGTTCCAGCAGTGCATCCGTAATCTGCACCTCGCCATTCTTGCCCGGAGGGGTACGTTCGAGGATATCGAAAATGTCCGGGGTGAGAATGTAGCGACCAATGATTGCAAGGTTGCTGGGGGCATCTTCAGGCGCAGGCTTTTCGACCATGTCGGTAATCCGGTACAGGCCATCCTTCATGGATTCGCCGGCAATAACCCCGTACTTGTGAGTTTCGTCTTCCGGTACTTCCTCAATGGCAACGATGGAACAGCGGAACTGGTTGTAGAGCCTCACCATCTGGGCCAGCACCCCTTCGCCATCGGTGTCCGCCACACAGAAGTCGTCCGCAAGCACCACTGCAAACGGGCTGTCGCCCACCAGGTTGCGGCCGGTCAGGATGGCGTGGCCCAGACCTTTCATTTCGTTCTGGCGGGTAAAGGCAAAGGAATTGTGATCGATCAGCTCACGGATGGATGTCAGCAGGTCTTCTTTTCCGGAGCCGGCAATCTGGTGCTCCAGCTCATAGCTGATGTCGAAGTGGTCTTCTATGGCGCGTTTGCCCCGCCCGGTGACGAACCCGAACTCGTGAACCCCGGCTTCTGCGGCTTCCTCCACCCCGTACTGAACAAGGGGTTTGTTCACAATCGGCAGGATTTCCTTGGGCATGGCCTTGGTGGCCGGGAGAAATCGGGTGCCGTATCCGGCAACGGGGAAGAGACACTTCTTGATCATAACGTTCGTCCTTATATTCTCTTGGGTCACGGCCTTTGGTAAGTCAGTCATCCTTGAAGGCTGACTCACGAAGTGTGCCAAGTGTAACCAAGTTGTTGGTGTAAATGGAGGCCCGGGTACTGAAATGTAGCGATTGGTAAAAAAGCGAAGTTGAGCGCCTTTGTTATGGCCTGTTGATTTTCATAGAAAAAACTTTCAGATAACGATGTAAACGTCTGTATTATAGGCATATTAACTGTGTAATTTTAAGCAACGAGCACTGGATTTCTCCCTCCTGATGCAATACATTCTTCCATGAATAATTGTTAAGAATAACCGGCTTTCCTGATGCGTATTCGGCCGGTTGGCACTACCTGGCGGGAATCTGACCATTGAAATTACCTCTGTTAATTGCACTGTTCTGGTGCGTTTTCAGCCAATCTCTCTACGCCGAAGAAGGCGGCGCATGGCTCCGTAATGGTCGGCAGCCGTATTCGGGCAATTACGCTGGCGATGTCGATGCGTACCGGGAAGAGCGCGAGCACTGGTTGCGATCGCGGCTGAAGTTCTCGGGCAAAACCGAACTCAACAGCGATGGCCTCGATGGTGCGGTGGGGGTTGCCGTTGACAGTCTGATGGGACGGAGTGACGCCATTGGATTCGACTACCGTGATGCCCGGTCCTACAAGAACGATACCGATTCAAGTGCCGCCTCTTTCCGCTACCGTTTTCCCGTAGGTGACAGCCAGTTGCGGATTGAGGCCGGCAGATCCCGTTATGACCGTGCGGTGAGTAACGGAGATCGCCGCTATAACGCCAGCGGTGAGTCCCGTGTATTGGGGCTGGGAGCGAGCCGCCCGCTGTTTTCCCGCTTCGGTATGGCCTTTGATGGAATTGCCCGGCACCGGGGCCGCAACAGCGCATCATTTCAGGAAGACAGCCTGGTTTCGGAATCAAGCTACCAACTCTCGTCCTTTGGCCTGAAGGCAAGCGGCGGCCATGAACTTGGCGGTGGCCTGTTTGCCAATACCCGGATTCTGGCATTGAGTGGCCGCGAATTTCAGTCAACCGGTTATCCGTTGCGGGATGACACGGAAGAGGAAAGTGCGTTCTATAAGGTAGCCGTATCCGCCTCTGTCGAGCAGGAGCTGTTCAGGTGGAACTGGCGGATGAACGGCCGGTATCAGTTTGCGGACGAAGATCTCCCGTCTTCGGAATACCTGACCGTTGCGGGTCCTGCCATGCTGACCGGTTTCAATGGCCAGTCCCTTTCCGTGGTCAGGGGAGGCTGGCTCCGGCTCGATACCGCCAGCCCAACCTGGCCCATGCCATTTGCGGATGACGTTTTGTCCAGTCTCAACTTTGCCGTAATGCAGGGCTGGGTTCCATATTCAGGGGCGCAGGCAGATCGCCATGGCAAGGCCAGTGCTGGCCAGGTTTCGCTGAAATTGCAGGGCCGTGCTTTTACTGCCAATGTCAGTGTGGGCCGGATGATCCGTGCCTCCAGCACGGCCATGACAATCCCCGATCACCCTGATGTGCGGCTCTCCCTGTCTATGGGAATCTGACTCCCCAGGGCCTTACGAAGTTGTCACTTGAGTTTATTTCGACCCCAGGTGCTACATTAGTACCTCTAACGGATGGAATCGGGGTTGGAGAACCATGTGCTCAGGGACAAGATTGCTCTTATTGCTTATATTGCCGGTTTTTCTCTACACCGCATCGGCTCATGCCTTTAAGTTTGAAGAGGTGGTCGACAAGGCAAAGGCGCTTGCGGAAGGGAAATATGAGCCGCCACCTGAAGTGCCGGGGTTCCTCAGGGATCTGGATTATCAGGAGTATCAGGCCATTCGATTCAACCCGGAGGCCAGCCTCTGGCGGGAAGGGCGTTCCCGTTTCCAGGTGATGATGGTGCCACCCGGAAACTTTTATACCCACGCCGTGAAGCTCAATGAAATTGACGCTGACGGTGTGCACCCCATCCAGTTTGATAGAACTGCTTACAGCTTTCCCACCAGTGACCTTGCCAAGCGGATACCGGCCGACCTGGGCCATGCCGGTTTCAAGCTGACTTACCCTCTGGGTGCGGGAACAGAGCAGAACCAGTTTCTGGTGTTTGCGGGCGCAAGTTACTTTCGGGGAGTAGGGGCACGCAATCGGTTCGGGATTTCAGCGAGAGGTATAGCCGTGGACACGGGCTTGCCGTCGGGTGAAGAATTCCCTTCGTTTGTTGAGTTCTGGCTTGAGCGGCCCGGCGCGGGCAGTGATCGCATGCGGGTTTATGGGCTGCTGAACGGCCCCAGGTTCACGATTCAGACGGTTTGCTGATCCACGATCAGGGCAGCGACGAGTGGTTGTGGCGCCCGCTGGTTAATCCTTCCCGTCTCAGTCTCAGTTATCTGCAGGTGAATCGTCTGGGCGGATTTGGCCTGATCCAGAGAGACACCGCCTTCCACCAGTTTGAAGATGCAGAAGCCCGTTACGACCTTCGCCCCAGCGCCTGGGTATCCCCCCGACCGGGCTGGCCTGACGGTGAAGTGGTGCTGGTTTAGATACCAACGGATTCAGAGACCAATGACAACGTCGTTGTGTTCTGGAAACCGAAAGGCGGTGTGGATGAGGGAGAGCATCGGAAGCTGGACTACACACTCAGCTTCGGTGACAGCAATGTGGCTGGTCAGGAGACCGGGCGGGTGGTCAATACCTTTGTTGGTGATGGAAATCGAACCGGAGGTGGTGATGCCGAGAACGCCTTCCGGATCATTGTCGATTTCACCGGCGGGCCATTGGACTCGCTCAAGCCGGATGCTGCAGTGGTCAGCGATGTCAGTGTGGGCGGCGGCAGTGACGACGCTGAAATAATCGAGCACTTTGTCGAATTCATCGAGGCGGACAAGCAGTGGCGGTTGTCCATGCTGGTTCTGCCCGGCAGCGGAGCAGATCCGGTATTTCGCGGCCAGCTGCGGCTGGACGACAAGCCCCTGACGGAAGTCTGGACCTATTCGCTGTCAGAGGCTGCCAGGAACGGACAGAAAGGATCATGACCGGTGGCATGACCATGCCGGATACCCTGTGCCAGCAAGCTCTGGAGCGGGTACTGACCTACCTTGACGACGACGGTGTTGCACTGACAACGGACACCTGTCGGCGAGCGCTCCGTCTTGTGGAACTGGCCCTTGCCGAAGGGGCTGGTTCGGATCTGCCGGCCCGCTGTGTCAGCGTCATTCCCGACTATTTTGAACGCCCCCCCGAGAATATCCCGGATGCCAATCCACCTATGAAGCGCGGGGCCATCGGATATGACTGATATGGGGGACGCGGCAGGCACACCAGCCCGGAGGCGCTCCGGCAGCTGGCGCAGAGTGGCCACGTTAAGGCGCTTTGTGATGACTCTCTTTGTGGTAGGGCAAACGCTCATCGCCTGCTATTTTCTGCTGTGGGTTCTGCCTTACCACGGTGGCACCCTGGTTGAGCTGGGGCTGCTTGCCCTGTTTGCACTGCTATACATGTGGATTGCCGTCGGTTTCTGGACCGGGGTTCTCGGCTTTGTGCTCAGGCTGGCCGGAGGCGACCGTTACAGTCTGCTGAATCGGCATGCCGGTGCGGAGCTGGAAGCTACCCCCCTGGCCAGTACCGCCATCATCATGCCGGTCTATCACGAGCCTGTGCACTGGACACTCAGTGGGTTAAAGGCGGTGTATCAGGATCTGGAGCGTTCGGGCCACCTGGAGCAGTTTGAATTCCATATTATCTCGGACAGCCGGGATCCGAATGTCTGGCTTGAAGAGCAGGCCACCTGGTATCGCCTTTGCCGGGAACTCGGAGCGGAGGGGCGCCTGTTCTATCGCCGTCGGCGGGTGAACCTCAACTTCAAGAGTGGCAATGTGGCAGACTTTCTGCGCCGTTGGGGTCGCCGCTATCGCTACATGGTGGTGCTTGACGCCGACAGCCTGTTGAGTGCAGCCACCATCGTGCGAATGGTGCAACTGATGGAAAGGGAACCGAATGTCGGCATCCTGCAGACAGCGCCCTCCATCATCAATGGCAAGTCCCTGTTTGCAAGGGTGCAGCAGTTTTCCAATCGCCTTTATTCAACGCTTTTCGCCACAGGCCTGGCGGCCATCCAGATGGGCGATGCGGCCTTCTGGGGCCACAATGCCATTATCCGCATCAAGCCGTTCATGGACCACTGTGGTTTGCGCAAACTGCGTGGGTTTGGCCTTTTTCGCGGCCCCATCATGAGCCACGATTTTGTGGAGGCCGCCTACATGGGCAGGGCCGGCTACGAAGTCTGGCTGGAGCCCGGCCTTGGTAACAGCTTTGAAGAGTCTCCGCCAACACTGTCCGATGAGCTATCCCGTGACAACCGCTGGTCCCGGGGTAATCTCCAGCATCTGTGGATTCTGCTGTTCGGGCGCCGGCTGCACCTGGCTCACCGAATGGCGTTATTGAACGGCGTCATGGCCTATCTGGCTTCGCCCCTGTGGCTGGCATTCCTGATCCTGACCACAGTAGAAGCCGTACAGATGACAGTCGCCAGCATCGACTACTTTCCCGAGGGGCATCAGGGGCTGTTTCCCCTGTGGCCGGAATGGCGACCCGAGTGGGCGCTGGGTCTGGCGTTAAGTACGCTTTCTTTACTGTTTATTCCAAAGTTTCTGGCCATTGTGGATGCGGTTATTCACGGCACTGCCCGCCAGTTCGGCGGAGTTTTGCGGTTGTTTGTCAGCGTCCTGGTTGAAATTGTGGTATCGGTGTTGCTCGCGCCCGTTACAATGATGGCCCATAGCCGATATGTCGTGGGAGCCCTGTTGAACCTGTCGCTGACCTGGGCCGGCCAGAATCGCACACAGGAGACCACCTGGCGGGATGCCTTCCTGACCCAGTTTCCGGGAATGGTAGTGGCGGCAGCCTGGTCCGCCTTCGCCTGGAGCATCGACCCAATGTTCTTCCTCTGGTCACTGCCAGTGGCCATTCCACTGGTGCTGGCCGCCCCCACGTCTGTATTGCTCAGCCGGGTAAGTGTAGGGCAGGCTCTGCGTAATTGGGGCCTATTGGTCATTCCGGAAGAGCGGGCACCTGTGGAAGTACTGGATGACGCCCGTACCGCCAGGCGTGATGCCGGCGATGTTTCCTTGCTGACATCGGTAGAGGAGGCGGTGGTTCGTCCCAGTCTTAACCGGCTACATCAGGCAATGGCACGAAACATCCGTCTCGCCCGACGGGCGGAACTGCTGGCGCCCCTGGTGGAGCGTTGTGGCAAGGAAGGGCCCGGCCCACTGTCACGGGGTGAGCTCAGCCAGTTATTTCGGGATCGACAATCAATCGCAGAGCTGCACCAGCTGGCCTGGCAATCACCGCCAGACAGCTTCTGGGGCCAGCGGATTACGTTGCTGGGCAGGAACCGTTGATGCCTTGCAGTAACTGGTACGCACCACTGGCGCAAAAATGGGTATAGCGATGGAAAAGCAGGAAGCAAATCCGGAAGACCAGCCTGAGCGCAGCCTGATACCCAGGGTGGACGTGCGTAGCACCTCAATGATCATTCTCGCTTCTGTCGCGGCACTGTATTTCATCTCCTGGGCCCAGGCCGTGCTGGTACCTCTGGTGGGGGCGATTCTTATCAGCTACGCCCTGGACCCATTGGTGTCCGGGCTGGAAAAATTTCGGATTCCCCGCCCCCTGGGTGCTGCGCTGGTGTTGATCATTATGGTGGCCACCATTGCTGGTGCGAGTGTCCCGCTGAAGCGGGAGACCATGGCAATACTGGACAAGGCGCCTCTGGCCATTGAACAGTTCCAGCGTGCGGAAGCGCGCTCCGGTCCGAGGGAAGAAGGCGTCATGGAAAAGGCCGAGAATGTGGCCAAGAAAATTGAGGACAGTGCCGAGGAGGATGACGAAGAAGTGGTTTCCGGCAGGCCCGATGTGACGCGGGTAAGGGTAGTGGGCGAGAAGTTCAACATCTGGAAGTATTTGATGGAGGGGTCCTCGACAATACTGGTGCTGGTTTCCCAGGTATTTTCCGCGTTGCTGCTGGTGTATTTCATGCTGTCGGCAGGAAGGCTCTACAAGCGCAAAGTGGTCAGGCTGTCGGGGCCTTCCTTCCACCGCATGCGCAAAGCTGCGCGGATCATGAATGAGTTTCACAGCCAGGTGCGGCGTTTTCTGTTTGTGATGCTGCTGGGTGCTTTGTTTGTGGGATTTTTCACATGGCTGGTGTTTCTGTTAATGGGAATGGAGCAGCCGGTTTTCTGGGGCGTGGTTGCGGGTCTGGCAAGTGTTGCGCCCTACCTGGGGCCGTTTCTCGTGATGGCGGGGTCTGGAGTGGCCGCATTCATTCAGTTTGGCACCATCGATATGGCCTCACTTATCGCCCTTGCGTCGCTGGTGATTACCAGTATCCAGGGGAACCTGCTATTGCCTTTGCTCACCAGCCGCGTTTCCAGCCTCAATGAAATAGCCATTTTCATCGGCCTGCTGTTCTGGGGCTGGCTCTGGGGCCCGGTGGGACTCATCATTGCGACACCACTGTTAATGATCGTCAAAACCCTGTGCGACCATGTCAGTAATTTGCGGCCAGTGGGGGAGGTGCTGGGGAAATAGAAACGACGCCGAAAGATGTTATGTCAACAATTGATTAATCTTTGGTCGATGGATTGTTGACAATACCGCCTCATCGGCGTAAATTTTCGGTCATCACAGCCGCTATTGTTGACAAATCCATGTCAGAAGCCGCCATCCAGACCTACACTCGCGCCGACGAAGCCTTCGATTGTCTACAAACGGCTATCGTAAAAGGCGACCTTGTCCCAGGCGAGAAAATCGGTGAAGTCGAACTCTGCTCCCGTTTCAATCTGACCCGCGGCCCCCTGCGAGAAGCCCTTGGCCGACTTGAATCCCGTGGATTACTGGTCCGTCGGCCCCATGCGGGGGTAAAGGTGGTTTCCGTAAGCGCCGAAGAGCTCATGGAGCTCTACCGCATTCGGGAAATCATGGAAGGCCTTGCCGCGCGGCAGGCCGCCGAGCGAATGACAGATGAGGAAATCGCAGACCTCCACGCCACCCTCGACAGCCACGAGAAGATGATCGAACAGGCCCAGGGCCAGGCGTATTACCAGGCTGAGGGTGATTATGACTTTCATCACCGCATCGCCACCGGCAGCCGCAATACAAAACTCGCACAAATGCTGCTGGGTGATCTTTACTATATGGTCCGTATGTACCGTTATCGCCTGAGCACCTCCTCCGGCCGGCCCCACATGGCCCTGGGAGAACACCGAAGAATCGCAGAAGCTATTGCGCAGCGTGATGGCGAGCTGGCGGAGTTCCTGATGAAACGCCACATTAACGCCGCGCGCAGGAACATAGAAAACAAGATCCAGAACGGCACCTTGACGATCTAAAGGGGTCTGACCCCTCGGGGTCAGACCCCAAACAACCTGACAATGTATCAATATACTGGGGTCAGACCCCGAGGGGTCTGACCCCGAAGACCAACAAAGAGGCCACCACCATGTCCAAAAAACCATCCCCAGGCGCCCGTTTCCGCAAGGCCCTCAAAGACAACCACCCCCTGCAGATCGTCGGCACCATCAACGCCTACACCGCCATGATGGCCGAGAAAGTGGGCCACCAGGCCATTTATCTGTCGGGCGGCGGCGTTGCCAATGCTTCCTATGGCCTGCCGGACCTGGGTATCACCACCATGAACGACGTGGTTGAAGATGTGCGCCGTATTACCGCCGCCACCGATGTACCCTTGCTGGTCGATATCGACACCGGCTGGGGCGGCGCCTTCAACATTGCCCGCACCATCCAGGAAATGGAACGCGCCGGGGCTGCCGCAGTCCATATTGAAGACCAGGTGGCCCAGAAGCGCTGCGGCCATCGCCCCAACAAGGAAATCGTCTCCCAGGAAGAAATGGTCGACCGCATCAAGGCCGCCGTGGATGCCCGTGAAGACGATGACTTTTTCATTATGGCCCGCACAGATGCATTCCAGAAAGAAGGCCTCGACGCCGCCATCGAACGCGCCAAAGCCTGCATCGAAGCCGGCGCCGACGGCATCTTCGCCGAAGCTGTCACCGAGCTGGAACACTACAAGGCGTTCTCGGAAGCGCTGGACGTACCGGTACTGGCCAACATCACCGAATTCGGCGCCACGCCCCTGTACAACCGTAAGGAACTTGCAGAGGCCGGCGCCGGTATGGTGCTGTATCCGTTGAGCGCCTTCCGCGCCATGAACAAGGCGGCATTGACGGTTTATGAGAACATTCTCGAGAAAGGCGACCAGAAAGACGTCGTCGACCTGATGCAGACGCGGATGGAATTGTATGATTTTCTGAACTACCACGACTTCGAACAGAAGCTCGATGAGTTGTTTCAGCGGAAAGGCGGTTGATCCAGGGGTCTGACCCCGAACCTACTGACCCGCTAACAGGTCAGCACCAAGTGGGGTCAGATCGTAGGTCGGATTAGCGCAGCGTAATCCGACAAACAAGACTTACTGACCCGCTAATAGGTCAAAATAAATGGGGTCAGACCCGGGAGGGTCAGACCCCGAACCAAAACACGAGGGGGAGAAACACCATGGCTGAAGCAAAAAAACTCGGAGGCGCCGGCCTTCGCGGGCAGGTTGCCGGCGAAACCGCACTGTGTACTGTTGGCAAGAGCGGCGCAGGCCTGACTTATCGCGGCTATGACATCGCCGACCTGGCTGAGAAGGCCCAGTTTGAGGAAATCGCCTACCTGTTGCTGCGTGGCAAGTTGCCCAACCGCCAGGAACTGGACGACTACGTCAAGAAACTCCAAAGTATGCGTGGCCTGCCATATGCGTTGAAAACCGTACTGGAACACATCCCGAAGGAAGCTCATCCAATGGATGTGATGCGCACGGGTTGTTCCATGCTGGGTAATCTGGAGACCGAGCAGGATTTCAGCGAACAGGATGACAAGATCGACCGCATGCTGGCGGTTTTCCCGTCCATCATCACCTACTGGTACCGTTTCGCCCACGAAGGTGTGCGCATTGATACCGAGAGCGATGTAGACTCTATTGGTGGGCACTTCCTGGAGCTGCTACACGGCAAGAAGCCCAATGAGCTGCACGAGCGTGTCATGAACGTGTCCCTCATCCTGTACGCAGAGCACGAGTTCAATGCTTCTACCTTTACCGCCCGGGTGTGCGCCTCAACACTGTCCGACATTCACAGCTGCGTAACGGGCGCCATCGGCACACTGCGTGGTCCGCTGCACGGCGGTGCCAACGAGGCAGCCATGGAACTCATCCAGCGCTTCAAGACCCCGGACGAAGCAGAAGAAGGCCTGATGGGCATGCTCGAGCGCAAGGAAAAGATCATGGGCTTCGGCCACGCCATCTACAAGGAATCTGATCCACGCAACGCCATCATCAAGCAGTGGTCAAAGAAACTGGCGGACGAAGTGGGCGATACCGTGTTGTACCCGGTTTCCGAACGCTGTGAAGAAGTTATGTGGCGTGAGAAGAAACTGTTCTGTAACGCCGATTTCTTCCACGCCTCCGCCTATCACTTCATGGGCATTCCCACCGAGCTGTTCACCCCCATCTTCGTGATGTCCCGGGTATCCGGCTGGACCGCCCACGTGAAAGAGCAGCGCGAGAACAACCGCATCATCCGCCCGAGCGCCGATTACACAGGCCCTGCGGATTCGAAGTGGGTGCCAATCGACGAGCGATAGGGTCTCACCCCGGGTTCTCACCCCGGGGTCTGACCCCTTGGGGTCAGACCCCATAAATACTGATCAGGCAACAGACCCGCACCCAATTGCGCATGATTTAAACCGGGTCAGTAAATTTGGGGTCAGACCCCAAGGGGTCAGACCCCGACCAAACACCGTAGGTCGGATTAGCGAAGCGTAATCCGACAACGCAGGAATATGAGCAAAGCCCATGAACACCGACTACCGCAAACCCCTGCCAGGCACCGACCTGGACTATTTTGATACCCGCCAGGCCGTGGAAGACATCCAGGCCGGCGCCTACGACAAGCTCCCGTACACCTCCAAAATCCTGGCGGAGCAACTGGTTCGCCGCTGCGATCCAGCGGCACTGACGGATTCCCTGAAACAGCTGATCGAACGCAAGCGCGACCTGGACTTCCCCTGGTATCCCGCTCGCGTGGTGTGCCACGACATTTTGGGCCAGACCGCCCTGGTGGACCTGGCAGGCCTGCGTGACGCCATCGCGGAGAAGGGCGGTGATCCGGCCAAGGTCAACCCGGTGGTGCCTACCCAGTTGATTGTGGATCATTCCCTCGCCGTCGAGCATGCCGGTTTTGAAAAGGATGCCTTCGAGAAGAACCGTCAGATCGAAGACCGGCGCAACGACGACCGTTTCCACTTCATCAACTGGACCAAGACAGCGTTCAAGAACGTAGACGTGATTCCCCCCGGCAACGGCATCATGCACCAGATCAACCTGGAGAAGATGTCTCCGGTGGTACAGAACCGCGACGGCGTGGCTTTTCCGGATACCTGCGTAGGTACCGACAGCCATACCCCGATGGTGGATGCCCTGGGCGTCATTTCAGTCGGTGTTGGCGGCCTGGAAGCCGAGAGTGTCATGCTTGGCCGCGCCTCGATGATGCGCCTGCCGGACATCGTCGGAGTCGAGTTGGCCGGTAAACTGCAGCCGGGCATTACCAGTACCGACATGGTACTGGCGATCACCGAATTCCTGCGCAAGGAAAGGGTGGTCGGTGCCTATCTGGAGTTCTACGGCGAAGGCGCCGACAGCCTCACCGTGGGCGACCGCGCCACCATCTCCAACATGACTCCAGAATACGGTGCTACGGCAGCGATGTTCTACATCGACGGCCAGACTATCGATTACCTCAAGCTGACCGGTCGTGAAGACGATCAGATTGCCCTTGTTGAGAAGTACGCCAGAGAAACCGGCCTGTGGGCCGACAGCCTGAAAAACGCCGAGTACGAGCGTGTGCTGAAGTTTGACCTGTCCAAAGTAACCCGCACGCTGGCAGGCCCTTCCAACCCCCACGCGCACCTGCCGACCTCCGAACTGGCGGAGCGAGGTATTGCCGGCGAGTGGGTAAAGGAAGAAGGCAAGATGCCGGATGGCGCGTGCATCATCGCCGCCATCACCAGCTGCACCAACACCAGCAACCCCCGCAACATGGTGGCTGCCGGCCTGATCGCCCGTAACGCCAACAAACTGGGCCTGACCCGCAAGCCCTGGGTAAAAACCTCGCTGGCGCCGGGTTCCAAGACCGTTAAAATGTACCTGGAGGAAGCCAAACTGCTGTCAGAGCTGGAACAGCTGGGCTTTGGTGTCGTGGCGTTTGCCTGTACCACCTGTAACGGCATGAGCGGCGCCCTGGATCCGGAAATCCAGAAGGAAATCATCGACCGGGATCTGTATTCCACCGCCGTGCTTTCCGGTAACCGGAACTTCGACGGCCGGATTCACCCCTACGCCAAGCAGGCGTTCCTGGCATCACCGCCGCTGGTGGTTGCTTATGCCATTGCAGGCACCATCCGCTTTGACATCGAGAAGGATGCCCTGGGTTACGACAAGGACGGCAACCCCGTCACCCTAAAGGACATCTGGCCGGACGACGCAGAAATCGACGCCATCGTGAAGTCCGCCGTAAAGCCGGAACAGTTCCGCAGCACCTACATCCCGATGTTCGACATCACCCGGGATGCCCAGGCCAACACCAACCCGAACTACGACTGGCGGCCCCAGAGCACCTACATCCGTCGCCCGCCGTACTGGGAAGGAGGCATGGTGGGTGAGAAAACCCTCAAGGGCATGCGCCCGCTGGCGGTTCTGCCGGATAACATCACAACAGACCATCTGTCGCCGTCCAACGCGATCCTGATGAACAGCGCGGCCGGGGAGTATCTGCACAAAATGGGTGTTCCGGAGGAAGACTTCAACTCCTACGCCACCCACCGTGGAGATCACCTCACTGCCCAGCGTGCCACTTTCGCCAACCCGAAGCTGTTCAACGAAATGGTCCGGGACGAAAACGGCAACGTGAAGCAGGGCTCGTTGGCGCGTATCGAGCCGGAAGGCAAGGTCACCCGCATGTGGGAAGCCATCGAAACCTACATGGAGCGCAAGCAGCCGCTGATCATCATCGCCGGCGCCGACTACGGCCAGGGCTCCTCCCGTGACTGGGCCGCAAAAGGCGTGGCGCTGGCCGGTGTCGAAGCCATCGTTGCTGAGGGTTTTGAGCGTATCCACCGCACCAACCTGGTGGGTATGGGTGTCATGCCTCTGCAATTCGAAGAAGGCACTACCCGCAATACACTGGCCATTGATGGCACCGAAACCTACGACGTGGAGGGCACACCTGCGCCCCGCGCCGAACTCACGCTGGTCATCCACCGCAAGAACGGCAGCACAGAGCGTGTGCCGGTTGTTTGCCGCCTGGATACCGCTGAAGAAGTGTCTATCTACAGCGCTGGTGGTGTGTTGCAGCGATTCGCGGAAGATTTTCTGCAATCTGAGGGTGCGGCGTAGGGCCTATGGCCCAGGGGTCTGACCCCTCGGGGTCAGACCCCACCCATCTGACCAGTTTACCCGTCGGATTACGGCCCTCCAGGCCTAATCCGACCTACTTTAAAGTTGGCGACGAACCCCGTAGGTCGGATTAGCGAAGCGTAATCCGACACCAATGCCCCAGTTCGCCCCCAAACCTCCAAATGTAGGTCGGATTAGGCGAAGCCGTAATCCGACAACAAATCCAAAAGGTACCCCCATGCCCCATGCATCCCAGATAAAAATCCCCGCCACCTACATGCGCGGCGGCACCTCAAAAGGCGTCTTCTTCCGCCTCCAGGACCTGCCGGAAGCATGTCAGGTGCCGGGCGAGGCGAGAGACAAACTCCTGCTCCGGGTTATCGGCAGCCCGGACCCCTACCAGAAACAGATCGACGGTATGGGTGGCGCCACCTCCAGCACCAGTAAAACCGTCATCCTGGCCACACCGACGCAGCCGGACCATGACGTGGATTACCTGTTCGGCCAGGTCTCCATCGACAAACCCTTTGTCGACTGGAGCGGTAACTGCGGCAACCTCTCGGCCGCGGTGGGCGCCTTCGCCATCCACGGTGGCTTCGTCGCCAAAGACCGCATTCCGGAAAACGGCGTCGCGACTGTGCGGATCTGGCAGGCCAACATCAGAAAAACCATTGTCGCCCGGGTACCCATCACCAACGGCGAAGTTCAGGAAACCGGCGATTTCGAGCTGGACGGCGTGACCTTCCCGGCCGCCGAATTGCAGGTGGAATTCATGGACCCGGCCGATGGCGACGGCGCCATGTTCCCAACCGGCAACCTGGTGGATGACCTGGACGTGCCCGGAGTAGGCATGCTCAAGGCCACGATGATCAATGCCGGCATACCCACCATCTTCCTTAACGCCGAAGACATCGGCTACAAGGGCACCGAGCTGCAGGATGACATCAACAGCAGCCCGGAAGCCCTGGCGATGTTCGAAACCATCCGCGCCCACGGCGCCGTGAAGATGGGGCTGATCCAAAAGGTGGAAGAGGCAGCCAGCCGCCAACATACCCCCAAGGTCGCCTTTGTGGCCAAACCTTCGGAATACGTATCCTCAAGCGGGAAGACCATCGGGGCAGGAGACGTGGATGTATTGGTGCGGGCCCTCTCCATGGGCAAGCTCCACCACGCCATGATGGGTACCGCCGCCGTAGCCATAGCCACGGCCGCAGCGATTCCGGGGACCCTGGTAAACGAAGCCGCCGGTGGCGGCGACCGCACCTCGGTGACCTTCGGCCACCCCTCCGGCACCTTGCAGGTGGGCGCAGAAGCCAGCCAGGTGAATGGTCAGTGGACTGCCACAAAGGCCATTATGAGCCGCAGTGCGCGTGTGCTGATGGAAGGTTGGGTGAGGGTGCCCGGCGATTCCTTCGTTTCGTAGGAGTGAGAGATATGTCGGATTACGACCCTGCGGGTCTAATCCGACCTACGCGGGCAGCGCTCAAGCAACGTAGGTCGGATTAGCCGAAGGCGTAATCCGACAATCCAGCTAAAGTTCTGCCAACCGGGATTTTGCTTCAGATGCCCACTTGGCGTCAGGGCCAAGACGAATCGCCTCAGTTAGCTCTCGCCGCGCTGCAGAGAAAACCGCGGCGTTGTTGTTCGGCACTAATCTGTAGAGCTCTCCAGCTAATTCTGCGGCGGCTGAGGTATCGCGTTACGTCCAGAGAGGGTGTTACTGGTTTTTCAGCCGCGCCCTGGCGTCCTCCGCGTAACGGAATCCGTTATCAAGTTCCAAAGCTCGTAGGAGCTCCGCACGCCCCTCCGCGGACCTGCCTATTGCTATCAGCACACGCCCGTAATGGTAGGCGGCAATCGCGTACTCCGGCGCATCGGCGGTAAGCTCCGCGTACATATCTCGTGCGGCCGATACATCGCCGCTCCTGAACAGCGCCCAAGCAAGGGTGTCGCGCGCAGCGGCCACGTGACCTGCGACATCCACCGCCTGGCGAGCAAGGGCAACCGCCTGATCGGGGTCACGTTTGGTCAGAAGCTCGGCGAGATTGTTCAACGCCACCCAATTCTCCGGATCGGCCTCGAGTGCAGAATGGTATGCGGCAATGGCCGTATCGACATTGCCCCTCGTCCGCTCGATAGATCCCAACCAGACATGGTCACTCGGTTCCGCGTCTTGTCGAGAGGCCAGTCTTAAGGCAACGGCTTGCGCAGCGTCCAGTTGACCCAATCGGAACTGCGCCAGTCGTACACCTTTGAGCAACGACACGTTTCCGGGGGCGATTTCAAGGCCACGGTTGAAAGCGTCCAGCGCAGCTTCATACCTCCCCTCGCCACCGTAGGTGCGACCCAACTCGACCCAGGGCACGGCACTATCTGGGTACCTGTCCGCCGCTTGCTTGAACACGCGCTCCGCCTTTGCGAAGTCGAGACCATTACGATGGAAAGTGCCAAAATCGACATAGGCCTCCAGCGAAGGTGCCCGACGCAGTCTGGCCTCGAAATAACCACGCGATGCTGCGCGCTCGTTCTGTTCTGCCGCCGCCCTGGCCAGCATGGCAATCACTCGGTCGGGTGTGCCCTCAGGCAGGTCAGACCAGGGAGCGAGTAACTGCTGCACCCGCTCGACCTGCCCGGTACGAAAATACAACTCAGCAAGCCTCGGCTTTACGCCAAGCTCGCGGGGCGCTAGCTGGCGGGCCGCCGTTTCGAAATACCCGATTGCACGCTCGACCTCGCCATCGTCGATAGCCATCTTGCCGAGGTTCTCCAGTGCCCGCAGATTGTCCGGCTCAATTTCGAGGGCCCGCTCGAACGCCTGCCGCGATTGCTCACGCTGACCCCGAAACCGAAGAATCTCGCCCTTGACGACCAACGGCCCGGCGTTGCGCTCGTAGCGGTCCGCGGACTTGTCGAGCACGGAGATTGCCTCGTCATACTGCTTCAGGTTCGCGAGCGCGTAGCCAAGTATCTGCAGCGCGTCCGGCGCATCGGGGTGCTCTGCGAGGATCTCGCGCGCAAGGGACTCGGCGTCCTCGAACCTCGAGTCCATGAGCGCTCTGGTCGCCCGCAGTAGGATATCGCGCAGCTTGGGCTCCAGCGATTCCGCGGGTGTCGACAGCGCTTCCGCATCCGTTGATGATATGGGCACTGCGGAAACTTGGAGCGGAAGCAGCAAACCTATGGCGACGCCCACACCCATTGCAACGCTTTGCACCAGAACCCACCGCTTTCGCCAGTTTAAACGCATCCCGAATCCCTCGGTTGGTAGCCCCGAACATTGTTTAAGGAGTATTGATGAAATCCCGGAGGCCTTCAAGTGAAGTAACACCTTGTTCCAAGGCTAGGGGATGACGCACGACGGTGACAACCACCTGCGCCCAAACTGTCGAAGAAATTTACAGTTCCGGCATCCGGCCAGCGCACACTATCGGCATTGAAATCGGTAAATTGCTGTTTTTTTTTGATTCTCTGGTTGTTTTCGATCTTGGCCTAAGTATTGCGGGGTATTTTTTGCATCGTGCACCTGGGCGTGGCGTTCAGGTGCGCTCTAGCGCTTTATAGGGAGATAAGCTTATGAAAAATCAATTGAAAAGGGGGCTGGCAGCGATCCTTGTCGGCTTGTTGCTGGGCCCGGTCATCAGTTTCGCTGACACCATCAGCCCGGAATCCTTCTCTGCCGACCTCGCGGTCGGCGAAAGCGAAACCATCCGCAAGACCGTCGTCATCGAAGCGGCCGGGCCGGGCGGCGCGCTGATCGACGTGCACTTCCTGATCGATACCTCCGGCTCAATGGGGGGAGCCATTACCGGTGCCAAGTCTGCCGCGGCCGACATCCTCACCGGCCTGGCCGGATTCGGGGACCTGGCGACCGGCGTGGGCGTGTTCTCGGAAGGCGCCAGCCTCACCAACTCGGTGCCGGGTAACGTAATCAACCAGGACCTGACGACCGACACGACGACGGCGGCAAGCGCCATCGACGATGTGACACTGGGTAATCCCGATGGCGGCGGTGATTTCCCCGAGCGCGGTCAGGATGCGACCGCCCTGGCGGCAGAGAATGTCTCGTGGCGGCCGGGTTCCAACCGGTTCATCATTGCCCTGGGAGACGCCTCCTGGAAGAATGACCTCGTGAGTGATGCCGATGCCATCGCCGCGCTCGAAGACAACGACGTCAACCTGATCGGCTTGCGGTTCAGCAGCTTCTCAGGTAGCGATCCCGACAGCGACGATACCACGTTCACGCAGTCAGTAGAGGATTTGGGCGGCACCGTGTTCGACACCGGCACCGACCCGGACGACATCGTCGCTGCCATCCTGGCCGGTATCACCGGCAGCTTCTCCGAGTACAGCGAAGTGACGGTTGATGATCTGGGTGGCGGCTTGCCGGAGATCGGTGTTGAGACCACTTGCGTATCCGCGGACATCGGATCTTGCTCTGGTGCCATCGCGTCTGGCGACTTCGATCGCTCCATAGATCGGACGTTTGAGTTCGATGTGACCTTCACTCGCCTTGCGGCCGGTGACAAAGCGTTCGACACGTTCGCGCTGGTCGACGGGGGTATTGTCGCCAGGGAAGCGGATCGCTTTGGCGGTGACGCCGTTGATGTGCCCGAGCCCGGTACGCTGTCGTTGATTGGTCTTGGGCTCCTGGGACTGGGCGTCAGGGCACGCGGACGCCGGAGAGTGTAAGTGTAGAAGTGCGCGTAGTCTTTCCAAAGGCGGCCTCCAGCAGGCCGCTTTTTTGTTTGCCCGGCGAATCTGGCCAGTCGACTCAAGTCGCATTCGCCTTATCGCCTCACCAAGCTCAATCTCTCCTTGGTCGGGGGCCTTGGGGATCTCAGTCCAAGAGCTCTAATCATGGATTCAGGTGCCCCTTTCTTATCAGTGGCTAAGGTCCACTCGCCCCTGACTTTGTCCACGCCTCGCAACGAAAACTGCCGAAAGCCCATGACGTGCTTGATAATGCCAAACACCGGTTCCACCGTTTGTTTTCTCAGCGCGTACAGCGCCCGCCCGGACTGCGTCGTCAACTGGTGTTTCATCAACGCCACCGGATCTTCCGTATCAGGAGCCGGAGCGTCAGGCGCGAATCGGGCCAGCCCGCGCGCTACCGGCGATCAGAACAGCTGTGGTAGCGACGACCACTATGGCTTTGATTGTCACTAGCAAAGAGGCAAAATTTCGGATTGGCGTCATGTCAAACTCCCTGTTTAGCTCTTGATTGTGAATGCAATGTTCAAGCTGGGTCGGCCAACGACACGAATAACGCAGTTTCTGTCCCTGTTATGGACAATAAGGGAGAAATCAATAAGAGAGTATCTGATATGTATGATTATGGGCCCGCCTATTATTGAACTGTAAAATTATCCGAGGGCCTTATAAATGAATGGGATCCAGGAGCCTTAAACGCCGAACAACCTGAAATACGTCCCGTATTCAACTAGGCTGAATCGGTACAAGGTTTCAAATAAGGAGCAGACTGCAATGTCAGCAACATTCGATCTCAACGAGCGCCCCGACTACGACCACGTCATCCAGACCATTGCCGACTACACCCTCAACTACCGGATAAAGAGCAAAGAAGCCTGGAACACCGCCCGCAACTGCCTGATGGACACACTGGGTTGTGGGCTGCTGGCCCTGCGGTTTCCGGAATGCACCAAACACCTGGGCCCGATGGTGGAAGGCACCATAGTGCCCCATGGTGCCCGCGTTCCCGGAACACCCTTCCGGCTGGACCCGGTTAAAGCCGCCTGGGATATTGGCTGCATCATCCGCTGGCTGGATTACAACGACACCTGGCTGGCCGCAGAGTGGGGCCATCCCTCCGACAACCTGGGGGGTATTCTTGCGGTGGCTGACCACCTTTCCCAAAAGCGGGTGGCGGAAGGCAAAGCGCCACTGACCATGAAGGACGTGCTGGAAGCCATGATCCTGGCCCATGAAATCCAGGGTGTCCTGGCACTGGAAAACTCCTTCAACCGAGTGGGGCTGGACCACGTGGTGCTGGTCAAAGTGGCGTCCACAGCCGTGACTGCAAAGCTGATGGGTGCAAGCCGGGAGCAACTGCTGTCGGCACTGTCCCATGCCTGGGTGGATGGTCAGTCATTGCGGACATACCGTCACGCCCCCAACGCCGGTTCCCGCAAATCCTGGGCAGCAGGCGATGCCACCTCCCGTGCCGTGCGGCTGGCAGACATTGCCATGAAAGGGGAGATGGGCATTCCGAGCGCGTTGACAGCCCCCCAGTGGGGTTTCTACGACGTCCTGTTCAGCAAAACCAACAAGGACCAGAAGCTCAAGCCCGAAGACAAGCGTCAGTTTTCTTTACCCCAGGACTTCGGCTCCTATGTGATGGAGAACATCCTGTTCAAGATCTCCTTCCCGGCGGAGTTTCATGCCCAGACCGCCGCGGAAGCAGCGGTAACCCTGCATCCACACGTCAAAGACCGGCTCGACGAGATCGACCGCATTGTCATCACTACCCACGAATCGGCCATACGGATTATTTCCAAGCAGGGCAAACTGGCCAACGCGGCTGACAGGGACCATTGCCTGCAGTACATGGCCGCAGTGCCTTTGATTTTCGGCAGCCTGACGGCCGAGCACTACGAAGACAGTTTCCACGAGGCCAATCCGGTCATAGACCGTGTCCGTGAAAAAATGGAAGTCGTGGAGGATGAAAGGTATACCCGCGAGTATCTGGAAGAGGACAAGCGCTCTATCGCCAATGCCATCCAGGTGTTCTTCAACGACGGCACCAGCACCGACAAGGTTGCGGTTGAGTACCCCATCGGCCACCGCCGTCGCAGAAAAGAGGGCATCCCGCTATTGGAGGACAAATTCCGCAATAATCTCGCCACCCGGTTCCCGGGCCAGCGCTGTGAAGAAATCTTTCAGCTCTGCAAGGACCAGAAGGTGCTCGAGGGTACGCCAGTGCACGAATTTGTCAGCCTTTTTGTGATCTGAGCGCCAGTATCGGTATGTCAGATAAATTTACATACCCAAGGGGAGGGCTTCGTAAGTAGCTGTATTGTAGTTAAATAATAGTATGGCACGGCTCGTGCTCAAGGTACTCCAGTGCAAGTGAATGACATCAGGGCAATGGAGTACTGATATGAACAAGCTAACGCGCTTGGTAACGGAAGTATATTCTACATTTCACTGTTCGTTACTGCCGTGCTTGGCGATGTTTCCATCTTTTCCAATAACCCGGATGACGGCTACGGTCTGGACGACGTTACCGTTGGTGCGATTTCAGTCCCGGAGCCAGGCACGCTGGCGCTGTTCGGCCTTGGACTCGTTGCTCTTATATTGGCGCGAGAGCGCAAACAGTCGTAACGCCAGATACAGGAAGGGAGCTGATAACCATGGAGCTTGGGGTTGTCAGTTTCCTTTACACCTGGGCAGGTTCGTTTTGTTCGCTGGCGATTGCAGTAAATGAAAATTGCAGTACACTGCTGTTCACGTAACGCTGTATATAACGCACTGGATGCGTTTCTATTGTTGTGAGCAGCAAAAGGAGTTGACGTGGCCCACGTCAGATTGTTCAGACACTACATCCACCTTCCGTATGTGGTCCTTGGCCTGATTGATTTTCTGGTGTTGGCGTTTGCCTTCGCCCTGGCTGTATTTTTTCGCTACTTCGGCGATCTTTCCTTCTTCATTGAAAATCTGAACTTTCTGTTGCCTTCGGCGGTTGTGTTTTCAGCAATGAACCTTCTGGTGATGGTGGCACTCGGTGTCCACCAGTCGCGCCTGGAAGAAGGGATGTCCGGCATGATGCTGCGTACCATCATGGCGCTGATTGTCAGTATCCCGCTGTGCGGCTTTGCCTACGTGCTCTCTGCAGACTGGCTATGGTACATCGGCGCCAGCAGTGTACTGACAACCGGGTCCGTATTCGGTTTCTTCCTTCTGGGCATCGCACGCGCAATCTTCTTTGCCACCGTGGGCAAGGAAAGCTTTAAACGGAAAGTCCTGGTACTGGGGGCCGGGTTTCGTGCCAGGCAGATTCACGAAGACCTCAGGACTCCGTTCAACCGCAAAGGCTTTATCCTGACCGGTTTCGTGCCCCTGCCAGACGAACCGGTTGAAGTCAGTGAAGACTATCTGCTGAACATTCCCACAACATTGCACCAATATATAATCAAGCACCCGGTCAATGAAATCGTCGTCGCCGTGGATGACCGCCGCAAGGGTCTGCCCATGGACGACCTGCTGGAGTGCAAGATGGAAGGCGTAAAGATTGTCGATGGCGCAGCCTTCTACGAGCGCGAGTCCAGAAAAGTGGCCCTTGAGATGGTCACCCGTGGTTGGCTGGTGTTCTCCGACGGATTTACCGTGTCATCGGTGTTCGGGTTTGGCAAGCGCTCCCTGGACATACTGGCGGCCAGTATCCTTTTATTGGCGGGGTTGCCATTAATGGTGCTGACAGCCATCGCCATAAAAATTGAAGACGGCCTCAGGGCGCCAGTTTTTTACAGTCAGGAGCGGGTTGGGCTCAACGGCAGTATCTTCAAGGTGCACAAGTTTCGCTCCATGAGAACGGATGCCGAAAAAAACGGTGCTGTATGGGCGAGCAAGAATGACGCCCGTGTTACCCGTGTAGGGGAGTTCATCCGCAAAGTGCGAATTGATGAGCTGCCACAAATCTTCAATGTTCTTAACGGTACCATGGCGTTCGTTGGGCCGCGTCCGGAGCGGCCAGTGTTCGTGGAACAGCTGTCCGAGAAGATTCCGTTCTATAGCGAGCGCCATCGAGTGAAGCCGGGATTGACCGGCTGGGCCCAACTTTGTTTTGCTTATGCTGATAATGAAGAGGATACGAGGGAAAAGCTCCGCTACGACCTATACTACATCAAGAATCAAAGCCTTCTGCTCGACTTATTGATTATAATTCAGACAGTAGAAGTGGTACTGTTCAAGAAAGGATCAAGGTAGTTTCGGGACCAGCTCTCCCCGAGACATGGAAACAGACACGGAATCAGAGAGGAATGACAATGTCATCGAAGTATTCACTGCGGGGGCTGCTGCTGTCCCTGACTGCGGTAGCGTTTTTTGCGGGTTGTGCCGGGCCCCAGCCTTCATCCCAGGATGCTATCAACGAAGCTCTCAGCTTGCAGACATCAACAAGCGTTGATGAATACGTGCTGGGCCCCACTGATGTAATCCAGATCTCTGTCTGGCGCAACGCAGATCTCAGTATGAGTGTTCCCGTGCGGCCGGACGGCCGGGTATCCATGCCTCTGATCGGCGATATTAACGCCACCGGTAAAACGCCGGAACAACTCGCCAACGAAATCGAAGAGGGACTCACCAATTATATTCGCGAGCCCAAGGTGACCGTTGTGGTCACCTCGATGGGCAGCCACGAGTTCAGCGACCGGGTACGGGTAACCGGTGCAGTCAATCAATCCATCTCAGTGGCCCACAGGTCTGGGATGACGGTACTGGATATGGTGCTCAGTGCCGGCGGCGCAACTCCCTTTGCCAAACTCAACGATTCCATGCTCTATCGTTCGGTGGGCAATAAGATGGTGGCCATCCCCGTTCGCCTGGACGACATCCTGAACAAGGGGGATGTATCCACCAATTACCGCTTGCGGCCCGGGGATATCCTGACCGTGCCGGAACGTAATTTTTAAGATCAGAGATGACCGTTGCCTGAAGCAGGCTGCGTAACCGGTTAGCAGGTAAGACAGATGGCACTTCCACTAAGTCAGATCCCTTCAGAAATGATCAGAGAGGTCCGGTCACGCAAGTGGCTGGCCTTCTTCCTGTTCGCGATTGTCAGTTTCGCTGTGCTGGGGGCAGGGTTTGTCTGGCCTTACAAGTATCAGTCCCAGGTTGTGATATTTGTTGACGACCAGAATATTATTCGCCCACTGATGGAAGGGAGCGCGGTAACAACCAATATTAGCGACCGCACCTCGGCTGCAAAAGAAATGCTCTGGTCGAGGGATGTGATGTCACAGGTAGCGAAGGACAAGGACATCTTCGGTCAGGACGCGGACCAGCTCAGCGACGAAGCCCTGGAACGGAGAATCGGCATGCTCCGTGCCAACATGAACGTGCGTCCCCGTGGCGACCGTTATTTCAGCATTGGCTACACCTCCGAATCGCCCATGCAGGCCTTCCGTATTGCGCAACGCCTGGGGCAGCTGTTTATATCCGAGAATTCGGCAAGCAAACGCAAGGAAAGCCGTAATGCTTACGACTTCATTGACAAGCAGGTCAAGAACTACGAATCCATCCTTGCTGAAGTTGAGCAGAAGCTGAAGAAGTTCCTCTCTGAGAATGTTGACGGAACCGAAAGCGAGGCCAACGCCCGAATGGCCAACCTGCGCCGGGAACTGGAGTTGGCCGAAATGGAGCGCACCGAACTTATGGCCCGGGCAGAGTCCCTGGAATCCGAACTGCAGAACGTGCAACCAATGCTAAGCCAGGGCCGGACGGCGGACGCCTATACCCGCAGAATCCGGGAGAAGGAGGCCATGCTCGATGAAATGCGTCTGCAGTACCATGATACCTACCCGGATATTGTTATCTTGAAAGAGCAGATTGCAGAATTGAAAAAGCAGAGGGACAGGGCAGCCCAGAGCGGTGAGCTGGATGAGGCCGCCAGTGAAGGCGACCAGCTGGTCAATCCCCTTTACCAGGACATCAGCGCGGAAGTGGCCAAGACACGCGCCAGTATCCGTACCCAGGAATCGCGCATCAACTCCCTTGAAAGCCTGATCGCCGAGCAGGAAAGGCGCATGGAGCGCATCCAGGACAACAAGGCACAGTATTCCGAGCTCACCCGGGATATGGAAGTCAACGAACAGATCTACAACGATCTGCTCAGACGCCGCGAAAAAGCCCGGGTATCCATGCACCTGGACATCGAAGGCCAGGGCCTGAATTTCCGTATCAACGAATCTGCCCAATACCCGCTGGACCCGATAGGCCCACAGTTTCAGTTGTTTGCCTCTGTAGGCCTTATTCTCGGGGCACTGGCCCCGTTCGGCCTGGCTGCCGGCGCATTGCAGGTCGATCCTCGTGTACGAGCCAGAAAACAGCTTGAAGACGGTATTGGCCTGCCAGTGCTGGCTGAAATTCCCCGTGTACGAACGCCCTACGAGAAACGTAAAGACCGCTGGTTAACCGTTTCAGTCTCTGTATGCGCTGTACTGGTTGTCGCCGCCTATGGCGGAGTGGCCGGTGCTGCTCTGATGGGAGTTATTTAATGACAGAGCAAAAACAGGACCGGGAAAGGGAAGAGATGGAAGCCAATTACCGCTCCGAGAATGACAACACGCGTGCGGTGGATTTCAGGGCAAGAGAGCGAAAAAGCGAGCTTCAGAAGCAGGACACGGGTTCCGATGGCGCGCACGGTGGCGACTTCGCCCAGTGGGATGATTCCCGCATGCTGGTTCCGAGCTCCCTGGAACTGGGCCCCGGCGCTGTCGACAAGTATGTTATCAGCAAGCAGATCGTCAAAATGCAGGAGCCACGCCGGCTCACCCATGACGATATGGACGAGAGGCGCATCATTTACCCGGAGTCGCAGAACCGGACCCTGGTCAACCGTTTTCGCCATCTGCGTACCAAACTGCTGGAGGTGTCTGGCGGCAACAATTTCACCATGGTGGTCAGCGGAGCCTGCGAGGGTGCCGGCTCGTCTTTCATGGCCCTGAATCTGGCGGCAGCCTTTGCTTTTGACCAGTCCAAAACCGCTCTGATCATCGACTGCAATCTGCGTAACCCGACACTGCACGCCCAGCTCGATCTGGCTGCGGAAACCGGCCTGACGGACTTTCTGGAAGACTCGGACTATGACATCGGGCGGATTATCTACCCCACGGGCATCCCGCGCCTGCGACTTATACCGGCTGGTAGCCAGCGCGAAACACCGGCAGAATTCTTTACTTCATTCCGCATGAAACAGTTCCTGCAGGCTATCCGCCGCCGCTACCCGGACCGCTTTATCGTGCTGGATACCGCGCCCATCAGCGATTCACCGGATGCCCGCATCCTTGGTGAGCTGTGTGACTACTCGATGCTGGTCGTGCCCCACGGCAAGATAACCGCTACCGCCGTCGAAAACGCCGCCCAGGCATTTGACCCGGAAAAGTTTGTAGGAGCCGTAATCAATGGTTGATGTGTTCGGATCAGGGAAGATCCGGTGGATTGCCTCCATCGGCACCGGCTTGCTGATAGCAACAACAGGCCCGGCGATTGCAGCCACCAATAGCCTGTCGGGCGGTATTGATAACCGCTTCTCGGACAATGCCCGCCGTACCTCGTCAGATGAGCAGAGCGACCTGGAAACCCAGGTAAACCTGAACTTCCAGCATCTGAGCGACCCTGGCCAATGCACGTCCTCGGTGGACATGCGGGTTGGTTACACCTACTGGCACGACGATGCCTTTGACTCCGAGGCGTTTGCCAACGGTAGCCTGCGAGGGCAGTGTGAGCTGGCCAAGGGATTGATATGGCAGGCTTCAAACACTGTAAGCCAGGTCAACCGGGACAACCGTCAGGCCGACACCCAGGAAAACCGCACTCGCAAGAACGTATTCCGCACCGGCCCGGTATACACGCTGCAACTGACCCAGATCGACCAACTCCAGTTCTCCGCCACCTATGAAAACACCGAATTTGAGGAACCGGAAGAGCCGGACAGTGAACGTGTTAGCGGAGTAGTCGCGTATAACCACAGCTTCAGCCAAACACTACAGGGTGGGTTATCAGTTACGGCAGAACGTACAGAGCTGGATACCCAGGAGGAGTTGGACCGCGAATCCGCTGTTGCCACATTTAACAAGGTCTGGGCAACAACCCGGGTAAGCGGGTCCCTCGGTGCAAACCGCCAGGAGACGCGGCTGGGCAGCCGGAAAGTTTCCAGCGACGGCGTTACCGGAACTTTCAGCCTGGGGCGGGAAATCACGCCCAGTAGTGAATTTACCCTGAATGCCGATCGCCGGCTAACGGACCAGACGTCCACCCTGGGGCTCCAGTTTGAGGACTTCAACTTCAACCTCACCGAAACCTCCGCCGTGGAAGTGACCACTGTAAGGGCCGGCTACAACAACCGATTCAGCAACGGCTCTGCTTTCGGGGCAGAACTTTCTGCGAGCCGCAGTGATTACGTACAGTCAGGTGACCGCGAAGAACGAAGTGGTATTAACCTGCGCTATTCGCGGCCGGTGACCGAATTGCTTTCCTGGTTCACCGATGCCGCCTACGAACATCAGCGATTTGAAGATGAAGGTTCTGAAAACGACCTGGTTTCGGTGTCTCTCGGTCTTGATTACCGGCTGAGTACCCGGATGGAGGTTCGCTCGGCGATCGGGCATCAGCAAAAGACCAGTGACATTCCGTCCAGGGAATATGATGAGAACTGGGTTGCGGTTTCCCTTAACTATCAATTCTTCTGAGTAGGGGAGCGTATCCATGAACAGCAATGCCGACATCAGCCGGATAGAAAACGCCCTCACTATCGATGTGGAAGATTACTTCCAGGTCGCTGCACTGGCTGAAGCCGTACGCCGTGAAGACTGGCACTCCATGGAGTACCGGGTAGAGGCTAACACCCATCGGTTGCTGGAATTGCTTGAGCGACACAACACCCGGGCAACCTTCTTCACCCTCGGCTGGGTGGCCGAAAAATCACCCCAGCTGGTTCGCGACATCCAGAAAGCAGGGCACGAGGTGGCCAGCCATGGTTATAGCCACCAACTGATCTACGACCAGACGCCAGAAGTATTTCGCGAAGAGACCCGTCGCTCCAAACAGATCCTCGAAGACATAACCGGCGAACCCATCACCGGGTATCGCGCCGCCAGTTACTCCATTACCAACCAGTCCCGCTGGGCTCTGGACATACTGGCAGAGGAAGGGTTTGTCTGGGATTCTTCCATATTCCCGGTACACCACGACCGGTATGGCATGCCAGGCACACCGCGATGGCCACATCGGTTAACGACCGACAAAGGTTATGAACTGGCCGAGTTTCCCCTCAGCACACTGAAGTTCCCCGGTTATACACTGCCCATCGCCGGCGGTGGCTATTTCCGGTTGTTCCCTTACTGGTTCAGCCGCTGGGGCCTCGGAAGCATCAACCGCCAGGGCCAGCCATTCGTGTTCTACCTCCACCCCTGGGAAGTGGACCCGGGCCAGCCCAGGCTGGACGTAAAATGGTTTTCCCGCTTCCGGCATTACAACAACCTGGAGGTATGCGAACACCGGCTGGACCAACTGTTGGGGCACTTCCGTTTTACCGCCATGGGCGACGTACTGAGAAACCAGCGACTGCTGGAGAAGGAACCACCGGCAACCGCCGGCCACAACAGAATGGAATCCGCTTCACCATGCTAGTCCCGTTATTCTGGCTGTCCCTGTTACTGCTGTTCTACGTCTATTTTGGATACCCGCTGATGGCAAAGGCGTTGGCGTCACTGCGCCCCAAGCCTGTAAAAGCCAATGACGATTACCAGCCAAAGGTGTCCATACTCATTGCCGCCTACAACGAGGCAAAGGATATCGAGGCCACTCTACTGAACAAGCTGGCGCTCGACTATCCCTCAGACAAGCTGGAGGTCCTCGTTATCTCGGATGAATCCGACGATGGCACCGACGAGATCATAGAGCGCGTGGCAGCTTCCGCCCGCTTTCCGATTCGCCTGTTCCGCCAGGTACCGAGACAGGGCAAGACCGCCGGCCTGAATACGCTGGTACCGGAAACCACCGGTGATATCATCCTGTTTTCCGATGCCAACTCCCAGTGGGACGCGCAGGCCGTAAGTCGGTTGTGCAGCAATTTCGCTGACCCGGATGTGGGCTATGTCACCGGCAAAATGGTCTACGTGAACGACGACGGTTCCCTGGTGGGCGACGGTTGCAGCGCCTACATGAATTACGAGAACTGGCTGCGGGAGCAGGAAACCAGATTAGGTTCCGTGGTAGGCGTGGATGGCGGAATCGACGCGATGCGCAAAACACTCTACCAGCCCCTGAACGCCGACCAGCTTCCCGACTTCGTACAGCCGCTGAAAGTGGTAGAGCAGGGCTACCGGGTTATCTACGAACCCCGGGCCCTGCTGAAGGAAGAAGCCCTGAACGACAGTGACAGCGAATTCAGCATGCGGGTGAGGGTCAGCCTCCGCGCCTTGTGGGCACTGAAAGATATGCGGCACCTGATGAACCCCCTACGGGACCCGGTGTTCGCCTGGCAGTTGATCTCCCACAAACTGCTACGCTACGCCGCGTTCATACCTTTGGCCACGCTGGCACTGGCCACGTTGTTGCTGGCTCCTGCCCGGGGCATCTACACCCTGGCATTTCTCGGCCTGGTCGTCTTCCTCGCCCTGGCCTGGACCGGCCACAAGCGGGAAACCGGGGGCGAGTCACTGTCTGTCATCTATTCGATACCTTATTATTTCATGCTGCTGAACATGGCCTCCTATAAGGCCTGTGTTGCCTTTCTGAAGGGCGAGAAGAAAGTTATCTGGAATCCAAGGAAGGGTTAACCTCGGTATGGGACTCAAAGTACTACACCTGATTGATAGCGGTGGCCTTTACGGTGCGGAGAAAATGCTGCTGAACCTGGTGCAGGAACAGTTGAACCGAGGCCATGAACCTATGATTCTGAGCGCCGGCGAGCCTCATATTGAGGAGAAGCCAATCGAGTCAGAGGCAAAGAGATTGGGCTTACCGGTAATGGCGTGGAGGATGACTCCCGGGCTCAACCTCAAAGAGGCCTGGCGCATTATCAAATGGGCGCAGGCGAAGAACTACCAGTTCCTGCACTCCCATGGATTCAAGTTTAACGTACTGATTGGATTGTTCCCGAGGTTTCTCCGGAAGATCCCCTCCATAACAACGTTGCACGGATACGTTCACGCCAGGCGTTTCAGCAAAATGTGGGTCTACGAGTGCATCGACCGCGTTGCAATTTACCGTATGGATGGTGTGGTGCTTGTCGCGGAAGCAATGAAAGGGGAGATCCCGGAACGTTCGCGCGCTTCCCTGAACATCAGGGTCATCCCAAATGGCCTGAATATAGCTGATCTGAAAAAGCGGTCCACCGTTGCGCTTGAAGACCAGATCCAACAGTTTATCAACAGCCATGAACTCGTGATCCTTGGTATCGGCCGTCTGTCTCGCGAGAAAGGCTTCGATCATCTGTTGCGTGCTTTCCATAAAGTGAAAAGCGAGTTCCCAGGGGCAGGGTTGATTCTGGTGGGTGAAGGCAAGCAACGGGATGCATTGGAGGGTCTGACCGCAGAGTTGGATCTCAGTGAGGCAGTCTTAATGCCCGGCTACTGCAGCAATGTTCCCGCTTTACTGAAACAGGCCCGATTACTGGTTATGCCGTCGCTTACGGAAGGCTTGCCAATTACATTGCTCGAGGCCATGGCTATTGAAACGCCGGTATTGGTGTCTGCGGTTGGTGAGATGCCCAAAGCCCTTGGTTACGGTAAGGGTGGGCATATTACCCAGTCCATCGAACCGGCAGAACTTGCAGATGCCATGATTGCTTTGTTGCACAACTCCTGCCTTAAAAAGAAAACCGAGTGGGCGGCACAGGCGGTGGTGAGAGATTACTCGGCAGAGGCGATGACAAACAATTACCTGTCACTTTACAACACCGTTGCGGGGCAGAAAACGTGATTCGTAAACTCAGATACATGCTCACGCGCTTGTTTTTTCTCTGCATGGGCTTGCGGGTTTCCAAGTACCGGAAAGAGGTTGAGGCCTTGTGGGCGCTGCCCGAGGCTGAACGAAACAATGAGCTGGAAAGGCTGCTTCGTAAATATCAGCCTCTAAATGCCGCTGGAGAGGAGGTTACGAGCCTTGCAAAGCTGTTCAGTTCACCTCCGTTGTCCAAGCAGACTTTGAGGGAACAAGACAGCCAAGGGTCAGGGAAAAAGATCGGTCGTTTTGGTCGTCATACCGCAGGTACCACTGGAGAGCCAACCCATGTGTCGCTGAGTCGGAGTGAGCTCGGCAGGATGTTGGGGGTCAGGGATTATTGTTTTAGGCATTATGGTGTGAAGCTTGGCGAGCGCGAGGCCCGATTGTGGGGTAGGCGGGAGGCAGGAGGCATCAAGCAGATAGCGAAAAACTTTGTCATGAACCGGAGGGTATTTCATCCCGTTGGGATGAATTCAGTCAAGGATATTGAGCAACTGCTGGAGTGGAGCCCAGATTACCTTTACGGTTATTCATCCTTGCTTCTGGAAGCTGCTCGCATTCTCTATTCTGAAAAGGTTCAGTTTAATTCACCTAGGTGTGTCGTTTGTACGGCCGAAACAATACTTCCGAGCCAGAAAGCGTTTATAAGCAAAGTATTCAAGGCGCCTGTTGCTGAGGAGTACGGAACAACGGAATTTGACATAATTGCATTTGAGTGTTCAGTCGGCCACCGGCATTTAGTGAATCCTTGGCTGATCGTTTCTGCCAGCGGAGACTCCATTTTGGTCAGTGATGTATCACGTAGGAGTCAAATGCTAATAAACTATCAGCAAGGCGATGCAGCGTTAATCGAAAGTAATTCCTGCAATAAGTTGGGGGATCAGAAAGAAATACTGTGTTTAGAGGGGCGCTCAATTAACCGGTTCGCTTTTGTAACCAGAAGCGATAAGTTTCATTCTGTAGCTTTTGCCGACGAACTTGATGCCTATATGAAAAAAGAATCCGTGATTTTTGGTTTTGTTGTATTGCAGAAGGATTATGGGGTTTTCGAAATTGCATTGAATACTCATTCGCTCGATGGCCTAGAGTCGATTGAGGAGTATGTGGCTAATGCAATTGAAAAAAGAACGGGGTTTAAGATTTCAGTTTGTTGTACTATAGACAACAACCCTTTCTATGGAAAGAAAGGTTATTTTGTTCAAAATATTCATTCCTAGTTTATATTACGTCATCAAATATGTGGTAGTTTTAATGTCGAATCGGTTATGGATTTCCTGGGAAGATCATAGAAGGTCAAGAGAGCTAGCGAGGGAGTTTGGGGCAAGCTATCACCCAATATTGCTAGATGCTAATAGGTTTGTTCGGTACCCGATTTTGTCTTTTCTGACAATTATTCGTTTAATAAAGTTGAGGCCATCTCTACTGTTTTGTCAGAATCCGTCTATTGTTTTGACTTCTTTTCTGGTTGTAATACGACCATTTTTCCGCTTCCGGTTAATTGTCGATCGACACTCAAACCTTAAGCTTGAAACAATTCAGTCATCATCCGCAAAATGGCGACTTTTTCACTACTTAAGTCGACTAACCATACGAAAAGCGGATCTTACCATAGTTACAAATGAAGAGATTAAGGAATTGTGCCAAAAGATGGGTGGAAGGGCGGCTGTCCTACAAGACAAGATTCCTGAACTTAGAGCTGGAAAACCAAGAGCTCGCCCGGGATTCATGCAAGAACTTGATAAACCACAGATCATGTTTGTGACTATGTTTGATCCTGATGAACCGATTGACGCAATAATTGAAGCGTCACGTAGAATGCCTGAATATGTATGCTATTTGACGGGAAACTATAAAAAAATATTTCGAAATAGAAGTCTTGATGAAAATGTAGAGACCAGCACCATATTCACTGGTTTCGTGTCTGATGAAGATTATCTGAGCCTGATGGAGAATTCAGATCTAGTAGTTGTGCTAACAAAAAAAGATTTGATATTAAACTGTGGGGCCTATGAGGCAATATCATTTAATAAGCCACTTATACTTAGTGATACCGCTACATTGAGAGATTACTTTAATAATATTGCTGTTTATACTAAGAATGATTCTCGGAATATAGAAGAAAGCATTAAATGCTGCTTGGCAGTTTCTGATAGTATGGTGGCTAACGTAATTGATGGAAAAGTTGAGCTAAAGGGCGACTGGGAGAATCGTTTCATAGATATAAATGAACAGATAAAAAGTATTGAGGGATGCCGTTAATTTACAGAGTTCGATTGGCGAAATTACGAAAATAATCGTGTATCCGATAGAGAAAATATATTAACTATTGTGTTCTATACCAAGTCTTTTGATAAGGTGGTAGTCGTTAAATATTAAGTTTATTGAAAATAAAGGATGGCATGTGTTTTATTACTAGCATTATGATCCGCCATTTTTCTGGTGCATAGATAGTTAATCGGTTTTTATGGATAGCGCCAACTATAGCAGTGGCCACGTCCACAGGTTTTGCAAGGTTAGTACCCTCCAGCTGCATTTCTTTGGTCATAGGTGTTGCTGTCGGACCGGGCTTGATTAGTGTCACTGTTACACCCGTCCCAGCGAATCGATGCTGCAGCCCCTGAGTATACCTCTCAACGAGGCCCTTTGCTGCTCCGTATGAATAGTTTGATTTCCTGCCCCGGTCACCCGCAACAGAGCCAATAATTGCCAATGAGCCATAGTTGACATCTTCCATTTTGCCTGCCAAAGCCTCGGCAAATAATGCAGGGGATAGGCCGTTTACGGCAAGCGAGTCCGCACAAACATTGAGGTCTATTTGACAGTTATTCTGATCCGGAAGCGAGCCATGAGCAATCAAAGCGATATCTATCCTTCGGTTGCTCGTTGTCTCATCTACGGTTGCCTGAATGGCTTCTGGAGAGAGGAAATCTGTTGCCAGAATAGTAACATCAGATCCGGGGCTTCGAGCCTTCAGATCATCCGCTACTCTCTGGAGCCTCTCTGCGCTGCGACCTACTAGGCTAAAATGAGTTGCCTCTTGCTCTGCCCAGATCCTCGCGCATTCATGCGCCATTGCAGACGTGGCACCTACAATTACGATATGTTTCATATTGACACCTAACTTCCAATGAGGCGGCGAGAAAGGCTGGAGCTGATGCCCAGATCTCTATATTTCAGAAATTCCTCCAAGTGAGGATAGCCTGACTCGAAAAGTTCTCTTGGCATTCTCGCATCCTTCGCAGGGTAAATTCTGCCTCCGGCTTCCTGGACGATCGCGTCAAGTTGCTTGAACAATTGATGCGTATGGGGCCCATTATTCGGGAAGTCGAGAGCCAAGGTTACACCATGCATCGGAAAGCTCATCATGCCGGGTGCGAGCCTTTTACCGAAAGTTTTCAATACAGCGAGGAACGATCCTTCTCCCGAGTGTTTTATCGCGTCCAGCATGGCACGTGTGGCCTCTAGGCCATTTGTGCGGGGAATAACGCTTTGGTACTGATAAAAGCCCTTGGGTCCATACATTCGGTTCCATTTCAGAATGTTGTCCAGAGGATAGAAGAACGGCTGATAGTGAGTGATGCTGCGGCCAGCATTTCGGGCCTGAAGGTGGAAATAGGCAGTGTTGAAAGGTTTTAATGATAACTTGTTGAAAAAAGACACCGGCGGCACAAACGGCATAGTCAGTTGTTTGCTTCGGGGTGGCAAGTCTGGTGACGCGGTCGTTGGGTTGCCACGCATAAAAATACCACGGCCTTGGCGTCCACCCAGGCAGTCAATCCAGGATACAGTGTTTTCCCACCCGGCTTCGGAGCTGTCTGCCAACTCAAAAAACTGTTCGAGGCTATAATAGGGTATGGTTTCAGTTTCCAGCCATGGGCCGTCTACCTTTCGTAGTTTAATTTTTGCTTCAAGAACAACTCCTGTAAGCCCCATGCCGCCAATCGTCGCCGCTAACCAATCCGTATTTTTTGTGGTGGAGCACTCGATTATCTGGTTGTCTGTTCTCGCCAGCCTGAGATATTGAACATGATCTCCAAAGGTTCCGAATCGATGATGGTTTTTGCCATGAACATCGTTAGCTATTGCGCCACCAACAGTAATCAACTGGGTGCCGGGAGTGACTGGCAGCATCCAGCCTCTTGGCACGAGAACGTTTTGAATGTCTCTGAGTAATAAGCCCGCCTCACAGTGCAGAATTCCGGATTTATCATCAAACGAAATGAAGTTATTTAGATCAGTGGTCTGCCACGCTGTGCCCCGTGGGTTAAGGCAAATGTCGCCATAACTTCTTCCCATGCCATAAGCAATTCCAGGCAGAGGTGGCCGGGAGAGCTGTTCTGAGATTTTCTCCCGCGATAGCGACACCGTATAGTGCAGTGGCGCTCCCAGTCGCCCCCAAGAGCTCAGCGGTGTCATGTTTTGGCGTCCTGTCTCAGGCTTCCGAGTGCATAGTCAATATAGAAGAACAAAAACGGCAAGAAAACGAAGTGGAACCGAGTGGTGCCAAAGAACACTGTGTACACGAATGTGCCAGAAAATACCGCAAGAATCGGTATGAGTTGGCTGTAAGATTTCATTTTTAGGCATTGTTGTGCGGTGTAAATAAGGCACGGGACTGCCAATATGATCAGTAGCATATAGGGTATCTGCGCTGTCCATTTGGCAACATATAGTGAGATTTTCTCAATTTGACTGGGAGACTCTATACCTTCCAGATTCCAAGCGATCCCCTCTGCATCGGTTTTATATAGCGCAATCAGTTTCAGAGGGATCATTTTTAAGAAAGTGCCTGGTTCATTCTGGATAAACTCAATCGCGAGCTTTTTCGCTTTCTTGTCCCGCTCTGTTTCATCCAGCCCCTCGAGCGGTGCAACAACTTCATCGTCATATTTGTAGCCACCACTGGCGTGAGGGTTGTTGCCGATGTAAAGATTAATACCACCGTTGTTAGATATTGGGATCACAGCATTAAAGTGTTCGTAGTTTCTCAGACCCCAGGGTATGACCATCACGATCGTGGTCAGCGCAATAATTGCGAGATGACCCGCGTGTGCCGGTCGGCGGTGGAGAAAGGCAAAGAGAAGCAGAACAGCACCAGGAAAGATTACAATTTGCGGTTTCACAAAGGCCCCGATAGCAGTGGCCAACGATGCGGAGACAATCAATTTCGCGCTGGAGTGCTTAACAACCCTTATCAAGAAATAAATAACGAGGCTTACAAAGAATAAGGCTAGAGGTTCGGAGGCATAGAGATTGGCGTAGGCGATGTGATTGGGTGATAGGGATAAGTAGCCAATAACGAATAAGCCAATGCTGGTTTTCTGATAGAGCTTTGCAATCCTGTAAAAGATGAATGCCGTACCGGTGTACAAAACAATATTGACAAGTTTTCCTGCGAGGAGAGAGCCTTGGGTCAGCCAGAGAACACTGCCGAGAAAGGCCGGGTATCCCACTGGCCAGTACGCAGTCGGTTGACCATCCGGATAGACGTAGCCTTCTCCCCCGGCAATAGACACCGCCCTGGAAAGATAAACCATAGTATCGCTTACCGGCGAGGTATCTACGAGGGCAATCCAGACAAGCCTGCTTAGGACACCTAAGGCTAGTAAAGACAAAAATACGCTTTTGGATGAAGCTCTGTGATAAGCCTCGGAAAGTGCGAGTCGGATAGATTGCATTGGGTTATATCGCCTCCGTGCGAAATACATAACGTTTGTCGAGATGGTATTTGGCTACGTAACCAATGGCAAGGCCAATGATTCCTCCGAGATATCGCATTTCTTTGGTTTCGAAGAGAAAGTGAAAGCCAAACTCGAACCCCCAGAAAATAACGGTAGTGGCGACGCCCATCACAGCGTAGAGGACAAATGTCTGGCCATCATGTACCATATTTTTGCTCTGGAATCCGAATATGTAACGTTTATCCAGTACGTATTTCAGTACCAGGCCAACGCCGGTCCCGACGATGACGGATGTTATCAGGCTGAAATGCCCTGAGTAGACGCGGAGAGTCAGGTCCTGTGCACCAATATTTGCCGCAGTGGCAATTAATGCGAGAATTGCGTAAACCAGAGCGAGTTTCATTAGGAAGCCGGTAGTTATTAAAGGGATATTAGGTAATAGCCCATGGATAATACAGCAGTAAACCGTCGACCTCTACGGCAGGTAGCTGGTCTGATTAAGCTCATGCGCCCGCGACAGTGGGTGAAAAATGGATTTGTTCTGGCGCCGCTTGTTTTTGCCGGCGAATTTCTCGATCCCTCTTCCGTAAGCGGTGCTCTCTTGGCCGTTGCGTTATTCTGCGTGGCCTCCTCCGCAACTTACATCATTAACGATGCGCGGGACATTGAAGACGACCGCCGGCACCCGACAAAGTCTCGTACCCGTCCATTGGCTGCAGGGACAGTTTCAATGCCTGCAGCCATGGTTTTGCTTGTGCTGTTGTATTCAGCATTAGTCGCGGGATGGTTTGCTGCTCCCGGAGTTGTCGCAGTTATTCTGGTATATATGGTGCTCAACCTGGCATACAGCTTTAGTTTGAAGCACCAGCCGGTGTTGGATATTTTCACCATTGCAATTGGCTTTGTATTGCGCGTCTATGCCGGAGCTGTGGCGCTGGATGTCCCGGTGTCTGAATGGATGTTTGTCACGACTCTTTGTCTGGCGTTGTATCTGGCTGCTGTGAAGCGTCGGCAGGAAATCAGCCAGAGTGGCAATGAGGGACGGAAGGTCCTGGGTAGTTATTCGGTTGCGCTTATTGATCGCTATGCAGAAATGTCGGCCACCGGTGCGCTGGTGTTTTACAGTATGTTCGTGATGGAGTCGCGGCCCGAGCTGGTTATAACAGTGCCGCTGGTGTTATTCGGCTTATTCCGTTACTGGTACGTGGTCGAAGCGCTGGAGGGCGGCGAGTCTCCTACGGATGCTCTGTTATCTGACTGGCAGTTACTCGTGACGGTGGTCTTGTGGATCGGTGCCTGCGCTTGGTCGCTGTGGCCGACGGCGGCTGCATGATGGATTTCTCCTATGCCATTACGCCCTTTTTAGCTTGGTTGGTAGCCGGTGGGCTTAAATTCCTTATCAACAGTGTTAAGGCGGGTAAGCCCGCATTTGGCTTGATTGGTTATGGTGGTTTACCGAGCAATCATAGCTCCATAGTGAGCAGCATTGCGGCTTTGATTGGCCTTAAAGAAAGCATTGAGCATCCAGCATTTGGAGTGGCGGTGGCTTTGGCATTTATTGTTGTGTTGGACGCAAGCAGTCTTCGCCGGCAGATTGGCAGGCAGGCAGTCGCGATTAATCGCTTGGCGGATTCCAAGGAAAAGTCAATCCCTCAACTGAGAGAACGAATTGGGCATACCTTTATTGAAATAATTGCAGGAATAGGCACTGGTATTCTGGTTGCAGCTGTCACCCATTGGGTAATGCAAATTTGATCTAAGTATCAGGTATTGAGCACATTTCAGTCAGTTGGTTGTCTCGACCGGTGCTACAATTGATGGTGAGCGATTGCTTGAAGTCGGAGACTTTACGACCATTCGGAAGGAAAATGTGTGTTTTTGAAATTCTGTGCTGTGAGTCGCTAACTTCAAAGTTTCTCCGGGTAATATCAGTCGGAGTGACACGCGCCCACAACGAACGTTTGGAGAAGACAATGAAAAGCCGAAATATGTGTGATTTGGCTGCAGTTACCGCGATGCTTGCCCTCGTATCTCCGCTAGTTTTTGCTGCCCCACAGATTTCGCAAGCAACTAGCCAGTCATTCGAGCAAGGAGGCACGTTGATAATCCAGGGTTCTGGCTTTGTTCGAGAATCGCCGGACTCCTATGCGGTCATGTTTGATATGGTTGAGAAGGCGTATATTAACGGCGAAATTAATACTCACCATGATTCTTTCGATGAGTTAGATCCGGTTCAACGAATTAGTGAGGACCCTGATACTCTTTGGTGGAAGCCCTCGAAGAGCACTACAGAAGCAAACCAGACACCAAGTGTTGTAAGGCTTTTAGAAGGGCGATCTTTTTATGACGGTGCATTCTATCAACTCAAAGGATATAACTCCTTTCTTGGCTGGCCATCAGCCTATGGTGGTTCCGAGACACCTGTTGATAATACGAAGTTATATGTGGCTTGGCACCTTAAGATGTCCTATGATCCTAGGTATTACTGGACAGTATCGCCTCAGTCTCAAGAAGGAAGTTTTGTTACTGGTGAGGAGGTTGTGATTAACGGTTCTGAAGGCCGGTTTATAGGGATTGGCACAGCAGGGATTTCAGATGGAATGCTTCATTTTGAGATACCTGGTCATCGAAATGCGAATGATTTAATGGGCCGTGAGATTGTTGGCCAATCATCCGGAGCTACAAGCGTATTTCCTGACGAGTTTGCAAGAGGAACAGGCGTTGGTTATGAAACTCCTGGCTCAAATAAATATCTCAGGGTGTGGGAAGACCCCAACGGAAAGGAAGGCATTAGAATTTCTTGGACCCAAATGACAGTTCACGATGAATGGAAAGCAGCACCGGTTACCCCAGGCCAGTGGCACCTTATGGAGTTCATGCTTGACACTGATGCCAATCGGTTAATGGCGTATACTGACCGGAAGTTAGTAGCGGAAGTCGTTCTGGATGATCAGGATGCTGTTGCCGGAAAGTGGAGTCCTACAATTGCATTGTTAGGTTTTAATGGGAAAATACAAGAGTTTCAAGAAACACGGATAGACGATATTTACATGGACAAAAGTTTTTCTCGAGTAGTAATTGGGCGCAAGTCGCAATTTTCTGACTTAGATTCATATGAATTACAGTATCCGATGAATTGGTCATCTGACCAGATTGAGGTTAAGCTCAATTTTGGTTCAATTGATCCGAAGACTCAAAGCTATTTATATGTAATTGATGAGACTGGCAGTGTGAATGAAAAAGGTTTTCCATTGTGTGATGAATGCGGCGTACCACCTGAAAAAGTGAAGTTGGAGATTAACTGAATTAACTGCCTAATATTTATCAAGATAACACTTTAGTTATTGTTTTGTATCTTTAAGGTTAATTATCTAAAATGGAGTCAAAGCATAAATTGGTTTCCGTCGTGATACCGTCTTATAACCGTGCTAGATATATTGATTATGCAGTGAGCTCTGTTTTAACACAATCATATAGACCATTGCAGCTGATCGTTGTGGATGATGGATCGAAAGACGGAAGCTATGAAAAACTCGCGAGTTATAAAGCTCAGGGGTTGGTAGAGCTTTTGACCCATCCTGATCGACAGAACCTCGGTCAGTCTGCGTCTCTTAACTTAGGTATTCGCAAAGCGAAAGGGGAGTACGTTGCTATATTGGATAGTGATGACCTTTTTTCGGAAGGAAAAATCTCTTCGCAATTGAAGTTTTTAGAGGAAAATCCTGATATAGGTATGGTTTATGGGCAAGGGCACGCTATAAGTGCTGATGGTGATTTTCTCTTTAAGGTTCCGGATGATGGCCATAAGGAAAAAAGCGACCCGAATCGGTTATTATTAGATTGCTATATGGCGTTGCCCGGCGGAGCGCTAATTCGCAAATCAGTTTTGGAGCAGGTTGGCCCCTTTGAAGAGGCCTTCCGTGCCGGTCAAGACCACGACATGGCCCTTCGGATAATGGAAGCAACGAAGGTTGCCTATTTGCCCGAACTTGCGTTCTATTACCGGAAACACGGCGACTCTATCAGTTCCAAAGGGCTGGAGCGGCGCTGGAAAACCGGCATGGAGATTCTTCGGCGAGCGGCCGAACGTTACCCTTACAAAAAAAGTACTCTGCGCAAGCGAAGGGCAGTATTGCATTTTCGGCTGGGGCAGACCTATTGGCGTGAGTCAGGTAGACTGAAGGCGATTCGTCATTTGTTCATTGCTGGTGTTCTCGACCCACTGCGAGCGATTGGCGTTGTACTGGGTCGCGAAAGGGCCTGACATAACCTTTGGAAGTACGAATTTCATGCAGGTACAGGGACGCGATGAGGGCACGGAGCCTGTTCTTTATGTTATTGATCATTTTCGGAATCCCCATGCCGGAACCGAAGGTCAGCTTTTTCAGCTTGTAAAAGGGCTCGACCGAAGCCGTTTCTCTCCCTATTTGCTGGTTTTCAGTGACTCAGACTACCTTCGAGAGCAGGGCTTTCCTTGTGACTATGAGGTGTTGGGGCACAGTCGGTTGTCCTCTCCTTCGACTTGGCTCGCACTCTGGAAGTTTGCGCGTCACTTTAAAGCACGAGGGGGTCGCTTAGCTCACGTGTTTTTTAACGATCCTTCCGTCATTTGCCCTCCAGTATTTAGAAGCCAGGGCATTAAAACCATTATCTCCCGCCGTGACATGGGGTATTGGTACACGCCAGCCTGGCGCACTGCTTTGTCGTTTACAGGCAGATTTGTTTCAGCCGTCATCACCAATAGCCAAGCCGTCAGTGCCGTTACCGCAAAGAATGAATTTCTGGCCTTGAAGCGTATTCACGTTGTTTATAATGGCTTCGAGGCTGGATCCGCAACAGTGGAGATGCCAACTGACCTTTTTGAGCTGAGAGCACAAAATCCTGAAGCTGTATTTGCTGGGCTAGCGGCTAATATTCGGCCCATCAAGCGTATTCAGGACGCTATTGAAGCTTTGGGGGGCAAACACAATCTGCCTGATCATCTCCACCTTTTGATAATTGGGGATGGCGATACAACAGAGCTTAAGAAACAGGCAGTTAGGTTAAAAGTTGATGAGCGAGTTCACTTTCTGGGTGGGCGTTCCGATGTGAAAGCTTGCCTGAAGGCACTTGATATCGGTTTGCTGTGTTCTGAATCTGAGGGATTCTCAAACTCTATTATTGAATATATGCAGGCTGGGTTGCCGATCGTTTGCAGTGACGTCGGAGGCAACCCGGAAGCAGTCGTCCATGGCGAGACAGGTTATCTGTATCCTTGCGGTGACGTTGCCTCGCTCGCTGCTTATCTTGCAAAGTTGGCGGGGTGTGAGGAGCTGCGTCGTGCAATTGGTGATAAAGCGGGTGAAGTGGCACGGCAGCGCTTTGGAATGGAACGGATGATCAGTCAGCATGAACGTATTTACCATCGGGTCGTTGGAGTAGAGGGGTAGCCTGTATGTCGCTAGTTTCCAGCACAGTTCGCAAGCTTGGCCCGCTTGGTGGTTACGCTTTTGCAAGACAGCTATGCCGTAAGCAGCCGCGTCTCTTGATGTACCATCGTTTCTCGAGCTTTCCCGTGGCGGGGTATGTAAGTGCGGATGAGTTTGAGTGGCAGGTAAGCTATATAGCAAAACACTTCACCCCGGTAACGGTGTCCGATATCGCGCTGTCTTTGTACGAAGGTGAAAACCTGCCAACGAACAACATTGCGATAACCGTCGACGATGGCTATGAGGATTTCTATTCGATCGCGTGGCCCATACTGAGAAAATACCGCGTGCCGGCCACTTTCTATGTGACCACTGGGTTCGTTAACGGCGACTTGTGGCTGTGGCCAGATCAGTTGAGGTACCTGCTTGAGCGGTCTCCAAAGGTGGAAAATACCTTTGATTTTGGTTTGTTTAGTGTTGAGACCCCGTTGCAGGGAACTGCTCTTGAAGACACGTTCTGGCGCATAAACCAGATACTTCTCAAGGCTGACAATGAAAAGAAACTGCAGTGTCTCGCCGCCATGTCCAGGGCTTGGCAGTTAGACTTACCAGCTTGTCCGCCTGATGACTGTCGAGCTGTAACCTGGGCGCATTTGAAGGAAATGCAGGCACAAGGTCTTGAAGTTGGAGGCCATACCGTAACCCATCCATCGCTCGCCAGGGTGAACATGGCCGAGGCACGGAGTGAAATTTTTGGGTGTTACGAGGCGCTGGAAAACAACCTTGGGCAGGCCGTCCGCTCGTTTTGCTACCCCAACGGTACCCCGGATGATTTTGTTGGAGAACAGGTTGAACTCATATCTGAGGCCGGATTTTCCTGCGCAACTGTGGCGTTTGCGGATAGCCGGGAGCAGCGGCAAAGGTACGCCATGCGACGGCACGCAAGTTCATCAGACAGGTTTCAGTTTCTGAAGGCCGTGTCGGGGATCGAGTTATTGGGAATGATATGGCGGAAAGAAACACAAGAGACGCCCTATGAATAACCTGGCTGTGAAATTGCGACCAGGAAGTCACGCTGGCATGTCCGGAACCGCGGCTGGCGAATCGGCGAGCCCGGTGACCTTTGGCATATTCATCTATTTCCTGGTTGATTTTTTTCTCCACCTTCCAGCACGGATTCCCGGATACGGATTAGTAAGGCCTACCCTTCTATTGGTGTTGGTTATTTCTATCAGTTTGTTTGTGCAGCGGGAGAAATTCAGGGGCTGGACACGCGACCCGATAGTGTCCGCCTTGCTGGTGTTAATGGTCTACCTTGTCGTTTCACTGCCTTTGGTGGAATGGCCCGGCAGTGTTGTTAAAAACAATCTCGGCGAGTTTGTGAAGGCCATCGTATTCTTCTATTTCATGGTTCTTTTAGTGGATTCGGATCGGCGGCTTAAAATATTCCTGACTGTTTTTATTGGTTGCCAGGTATTGCGAGTCCTGGAGCCATTATTCCTCAACATCACGGATGGGTACTGGGGAAGCAGAGCACACCTTGGTGGTGGTGAATTTTCACAACGGCTAGCCGGCGCGCCGTCGGATGTGATTAACCCCAATGAACTCGGTTTTGTTATTGTAACAGCTATACCGTTTCTCCATTATCTGATGTGGTCTTCCGGTTCAAAGGCCAGGCTGCTCTATCTGTTGTTGATGCCACCATTGTTATATGCATTGATTCTCACTCAGTCTCGAGGAGCATTTCTCGCGTTATTAGTGGTCGCATTATTCGTATTCAAGGAGTCGAGCCGCAAGTTTAGCCTGGTTGTTGTGGCCGTTCTGATCGCGATGGCGGGGTGGCAAGTGATGACGGATGAGCAGAAAGATCGCTACCTTTCATTGGTTGGTGAATCCGAAACATCCAATGCCGCAACAGTAGATGGCCGCCTCGAGGGAATGATGAGGGAATTTTCCCTTGGCTTCGAGCGACCGTTTGTGGGGCACGGACTGGGCACCACACCTGAGGCCAAAACACATATATTAGGCAAACGCCAGGCCTCCCACAACCTGTACGCGGAGTTGTTGATAGAGCTTGGGATTATTGGCACATTTATTTTTATGAGGTTTCTTTTCAAAGTCTATCGACGACTGATAGCGAACCATAAGCAGATTAGCCAAACGCCGGAAAATTCGAGCGCATTTTATATAAACTTGAATAAAGCTCTGCTGTCAGTATTCTGGATGTACGTCGTGTACAGCTTTAATTACTGGGGACTTTCTCAGTATTATTGGTATCTGCTCGCTGGCACTGTTGTTGTTTTCTACCGGTTAACCCAGTCGAACCTTGTTGCCCCAAAAAGCTCAGAGCCTATGCCCGTCCAAAAACCTACCAAAAATCGCTTTAGCAATCTGGTTGATATATCTGGCAGACGCTAGTTTTGCCTTCGAAAAAGGAGTTTTGATGCAAGTTGTCGTGTTTGCAAGGCACCCCGGCGGGGGGATCAGGACCTACTTCCATTATGTCTATGGGGATGCAGCGTTAAAGAGCCATACCTTTAAGCTGGTGACACCAAAGTCTGAAGCTCTTCAATCCCTGGTGGCGCCGTTGGAAAATGTTAGCGTTAACTCTCAGACACCACAGAGCGCGGCTCGGTTGCTGGGGAGTCTTATTCGGGAAGTTGTGAAAACACGTCCGGATCTGGTTCATTCCCACGGCTTTACCGCAGGACTGATTGCGGCATTGCCTCTATGGCTGATGCGCATTCCGCATATCATTACCACTCACGATGTATTTATGCCTGGCCAATTCAAAGGCCCATTAGGCAAGCTGAAGAAGCTAATTATGGGCTGGTTGTTTGGCATGGCGAATGTTCTGAACCCGGTTGGCGAGGATGCTGCGGAGAATTTTCGTGCTACGTTTCCGGCGCTTGCTGCCACAGGAAAGATAATCGCGGTCACCAATGGCATAAGAACACGTGCATTCCTGGGACATGACTCCAGGGATCTGCGTGCCGAAGCTTCTATCCCCGAAAATGCGTTGGTTGTCGGGTTCTTTGGACGTTTTATGGCGCAGAAAGGGTTCGGTGTTTTGGTCAATGCACTTGAGCGTTGGAACGAGTCTCGCCCAGACAGGCCTTTACATGTGTGTTGTTTTGGTTGGGGAGGATTTATTCGGGAAGAGCAGGCAGATATTGAGCGCAGGCGTTTGAGTGAGTTTTTCCACTTTTTCCCGGCGACTGATTTGATGGCAGGCGCTATTCGTGGCGTAGATGTTGTGGTCATGCCTTCCAGGTGGGAGGCTTGCCCGTTGTTGCCCATGGAGGTCATGGTTTCCGGGCGCCCGCTTATCGCTTCTAATTGCATTGGTATGAACGAGGTTGTGGAGGGATCACCAACTTTGGTCTTTGATGTCGGTTCTGTGGAGGGGTTGCTGGACCGGCTGGAGGAGTTCGAGTCCCGGCAGCCAGAAGTTCAGGCAGCGTTCGATGAATATCGAAAAGAGGCCGCAGAGCGGTTTGATGTCAGTGTAACTTCCTCGCGGTTGGCCGACGTGTTTGCCAGCGCGCTTGAGAAGCCAGGATCAGCGCCATGATCCGTATCCTTCTGGTTAACACCGGGTCTAATGTTCTTGTAATGCTCGTCAAACTGGCTATCACTTTTGTGATGACGCCCATTTTTGTCTTCAACCTGGGGAAATACGATTACGGTCTCTGGGAGATGGTAATGGCCATTGTTGGGTACATGGGAATTCTGGATCTGGGTTTGCGCCCGGCCATCAGCCGTTTTGCCGCCAGGCACCTTGCCGAAAAAGATGAGACCGCCCTGCAGTCAGTATACATGTCCGCATTTGCGTTCATGGCAATAGTTGGTGTGTTGCTGTTTTCATTCTTTTTTCTTTGGGGTTACTGGTTCTCTGGATCTGTAGCGCCGCAGGGAGAACCCCATCAGAAGTACACCTTATTCCTGATCCTGATTGGCGCTTACCTGCTGATTTCGTTTCCAGGCTATGTTGCAGAAAGCTATCTGGAGGGCTTCCAGAAGTATTACCTGAAAAACAACATTACGATTGTTAATTCTATTATCGGGTCAACGCTTTTATATATCTACATCTCTCCCGAGAACGGGCTTGTGCTGCTAGCGGGTATCAATGCCGTCGGTCTTACTATCAAGTATCTTCTGTTCATGTGGATTCTTTCCAGGCCGGCTTATGGTGCCATTCGTGCCCAGCCGGCCAATTTTTCGTGGGTAAGGCTTCATGAACTGATTATTTTTGGCTTCAAGTCGTTCATCCAGGGCATTGCGAGCCGTGTGGAGAATGCAACGGATGTGCTCGTTATTGGGTTCCTTATGGGTCCGGCAATGGTGCCTTTTTACAGTATCCCCGCCAATCTGACCCAGCACATACGCAGCCTCGGATGGACGCTCACCCATGCCTTCATGCCCCTGTTCAGTGGTTTGAGCGCTAAAGAGGAGAACGAAACCATCCGTCAGGTGTTCCTGATGTCGTCCCGTTACGTGGTTAGCATTCTTTTTGCCATGGGTACCGGCGTGATTATTCTTGGGGTGCCATTTATTTCCATCTGGCTTGACCCGGAGTTTGGCGAAAAAGCGGAATTGATTATTGTCTTTCTGGTGATTTTTACTATTTTCCCGTTTATTAATCCGTTTGCCAGCCGGTACCTCACCGCCATCAATAAGCACGGCATATTCGCCAAGCTCACGCCTATGGCTGCATTGTTGAACATCACCCTGAGTCTGATTCTGGTGCATCCGTTCGGGCTTGAGGGGGTGGCGTTCGCCTCGGTAGTGCCTGGCCTGATTTTTGTACCCATATATCTTCGGTATACCTGCCAGAGCCTCAACCTGCCGGTGCGCGAGTATCTTGTGTCGGCTGTTTTGCCGGGAATGATTCCTGCGGGAATTATGGCGGCGATCCTGCTCGGTATTGATTATGTGTGGGTATATGATTCGTACCTGGTTATTATCTCTGGCGCCTTGTCCAGTAGCCTTGGCTGGCTTGCCGGGTTCTGGTTGCTGGTGTTGAACAGGGAAGAGCGGGACTATATTGGCGAGCAAGTGTCCCGAAGACTGGGAAGGAATTAAATAATGTGCGGTTTTGCAGGATTTGCCGGGACCGGTCAAAGTAACAACAACAAGGACCTCGTCGAGGTAACCCTAAGGAAGATGGGTGACGCCATTGTCCACCGCGGCCCGGACGATGGGGGGGTATGGCTGAACGGTAATCTCACCGTAGGCCTGTCTCATCGCCGGTTGTCCATTCTGGATTTGTCGCCCCTTGGAGCCCAGCCCATGGCTTCGGCTTCCGGCCGATTTGTGATTGCCTTCAATGGTGAGATCTACAACTTCCAGGTATTGAGAGACGAACTGCTGGCCGGTGGAGCAAATTTTCGCGGCCATTCGGACACAGAAGTAATGCTTGCAGCTTTTGAGGCCTGGGGGGTGGAAGAAGCGCTTGGGCGGTTCGCTGGTATGTTTGCCTTTGCACTCTTTGACCAGCAGGAACAGCAGTTGTTCCTGGCTCGCGATCGCATGGGTGAGAAGCCCCTCTATTATGGCTGGCAGGGCAATGCCCTTGTATTTGGTTCGGAGCTCAAGGCCTTGCAGCAACATCCTGACTGGCGAGGCGAGATTAACCGCAGTGCTTTGCCGTTGCTTGTTCGGCACAATCTGATTCCTGCGCCACACACAATCTATTCCGGAATATCCAAGCTGCCGCCATCTTCATTTGTGGCTATCGATCTCGCCCGTCTTGAGCCGGGGTACTTGCCGGAACCCACCCGTTATTGGCGCCTTGAAGACCAGTTTGCAGAGTCGCAGGACTGGACCCTGGAGACGGCTGCGGATCGCCTGGAAACACTGCTGACGGAGGTGGTCGGCGAGCAGATGGTCTCTGATGTGCCATTGGGAGCCTTTCTCTCCGGTGGGGTGGACTCCTCAACCGTAGTCGCCCTGATGCAGAAGCAGGCGTCGACCCCGGTCAAGACCTTCAGTATCGGTTTTAACGAAGAGGGGTTTAATGAAGCGGAACATGCAGCCGCCGTGGCACAGCATCTGGGCACTGATCATACTGAGCTGTATGTGACAGAGCAGGATGCCCTCAAGGTAATCCCGTTGCTGGGAAAAATGTACGATGAACCCTTTGCGGATTCTTCCCAGATACCCACGTTTCTGGTCAGTGAAATGACCCGAAAGAAGGTGACCGTGGCGCTGTCTGGTGATGGCGGCGACGAACTGTTTTGTGGCTATACCCGATATCCCGGAACAGTTGACGCGTGGAATCGTCGGGGGGCTATAAAGCCAAGGCTAGAAAGCCTGTTTGCAAGGATGCCTGAAAGCTTATCAGTGCTCGCTGCACGGGCATTGATGCCGTCCCAGCGACATCGCAGTAAAGGGGGAGTCAGTTTCCGGCTGGATGCGACCCGAGCCGTCGCGGGTGCGGGGAATTTATCGGAGTTCTACCGTCGCAGGGTGTCGCTTTGGCCATACCCGGGCAAGGCGTTGACCATGGCGGATGAACCAATCTATGGCCTTAATGCACCCCTGCCGCAGTCGGTTCCGGACAATGACCTGAAAACGCTGATGTGGCGGGATCTGAACTGGTATCTGCCCGATGACATTCTGGTAAAAGTAGACCGCGCAGCAATGGCTTGCAGCCTGGAAACCCGGATTCCCATGCTGGATCACCGGGTGGTGTCCTTTGCTTTAGGGCTGCCAACGAAGCTGAACGTTAAGGATGGAGTAGGCAAGCAGGTACTGCGCTCGGTGCTTTATCGCCATGTGCCGAGGGAACTGATAGACCGCCCCAAGCAGGGGTTTGCAGTGCCCATTGCCAGCTGGCTGCGTGGGGCACTGCGGGAATGGGCAGAGGCGTTACTCGAGCCTTCCCGCCTTCGTGAACAGGGCTACTGGCAGGTTGAGACCGTGCGCTGGTTCTGGGAGGAGCATTTGTCTGGCAGGGAAGATTACAGTTTTCAGCTGTGGGGCATTCTGATGTTTCAGGCGTGGCTAGGCTGAGTGAACATCAAACACCCTATACGGCTTAGATGGTTCAGTCACAGAATTAAAGGAAATAATTTTGTCCAATGAAAATCCGTTAGTTTCAATCATCACACCTACCTTTAATCGGTCTGATTATTTACCTGAGGCCATCGATAGCGTTCTTGGTCAAACCTATCAGAATTTTGAGCTTGTCATTATTGATGACGGCTCAACCGATGGCACGAAGGCGTTGATGAATGCGTATCTGGAAGACCAACGGATCCGGTATATTTATCAGTCAAATCAGGGACAGAGTGTGGCGAGAAATAAAGGTATTGCAGAGTCAAATGGGGAGTTTATCTGCTTTCTGGATTCTGATAATGCCTGGTGCCCGAATAAGCTGGACCGGTCCATTATGGAGTTCAGGAATTTTCCCGAGGCGGATATTGTCTATGGAGATATCATACTGATTGATGAAAAGAGTGTGGAGATCGGTAAGAGTAATATGAAACGTCATTCCGGTAAAATCACATTTCATCTTTTAAAAGATAACTTCATTAGCATGAACACAACCATGACCCGGAAAAAATGCTTTGACGAGCTGGGGTGTTTTAACGAGTCGGATCGTATAGCGGAAGATTATGAGCTCTGGCTGAGGTTTTCCACACGATTTGAATTCCGTTATATCCCTGAGTTTCTGGGTTACTATCGAATCATGGAAGATCAGATTTCATCCGATAAAAAACAGCGATTCCTTGGTAACGAAAGACTACTTCTGGATTTTATTGCACAGTATCCCGATGCTGTTACGAGCAAGCAACGCAGGAGAGGTCTGAGTCATTTTTATATCAGAAAAGCGCGTTATGAAATTTCCATTAAATCATTCAGGGGTGCCTTTTCCGATATTACGAAAGGGATTAAATATTATCCCTGGTGGCAGGGACCATGGCGCGCATTGGCCAAGCTGCTTGTAGGCAGATAATCGCCGTGAACCGTTTCAGGAGTACTTGATGGCAGCCATCAGCGTCATTACGCCCACATACAACCGAGCCGGATTCATCGGCGAGGCAGTTTCAAGTGTCCTGGCTCAGACTTACCAGGACCTTGAGCTGATTATTGTGGACGATGGTTCGGTGGACGATACCCGCGCAGTGGTTGATGCGTTCCTTGCTGACAAGCGAGTCAGGTACTTTTATCAGGAAAACCAGGGGCAGAGCTCTGCCCGCAATTTCGCGCTTGCTCAGAGCGATGGAGAGTTTATCGCGTTTCTGGATTCAGACGATATCTGGTCGTTGGACAAACTTGAGAAACAGGTCGCTGTTTTTGATGCGAACCCGGATATTGATGTCGTCCATGGTGACGAAGCCATGGTTGATGAGCAGGGTGTGGTCATTAGCCTGGAAAACATGACCCGTTATTCCGGGCACATCAGCCGTCAGTTGCTCGCAGATAACAGCGTCAGTATCACGACGGCGCTGGTGAAGCGTCGGTGCTTTGATGAAATGGGCGGTTTTGATACCTCTGTGGGTGTTGCTGATGATTACGAACTCTGGCTTAGATTCTCTGCGAAATATCGGTTTCATTACTTGCCTGGCATTGTGGCTTCTTACCGAGTGATGGCCGATCAGATTTCGTCTGATAAACGGCGCCGGTTTGAAGCAAATGAGCTCATCATCAAGCGGTTTCTGGATCGGTACGGTCATGCATTGGCACCACGCGATCGGCGCTGGGGGCTGGCCAGGTTTTATTGTCGCAAGGCCAGGTATCTGGCCAGCGCCGGTGAACGCAGCAAAGCATTTACCGCTCTTTCAGGTGCGTTCAGAAATGCACCACTGGATCCGGTTGTGTGGAGAGCGCTGTATCGCGTTATGGTGCCCCGAAGATGATGCTGAATGAAAAAAACGTGAGTGAATTGCCGGAGGGTAACGGTCTGCCCAGGTGTGTCCCCTGGCACTCGAAATATCGCGAGGGGGTGCTCAGTCTTTTCAGGGATGTTCCTTACAAGACGGATTTGTGGCAATGGCAGTTTGAGTCCAATCCCTTCGGTCTGGCTTTTACGCCTGTTGTGCTGGTGGATGACAAAGACACAGTGGTTGGGTTCAACGGTGTAATGCCCGTTCGTGCGACCGAACGGGGGAAGGCTGTAACGATGCTATGGAGCTGTGATTTTTTTCTTTCTGAAGATTGGCGCGGACAGGGGCAGGGCAGTGCCATCAAGCACGAACTTCACAGGAAAGCGCCTGTGATTATGGCCTTTGGAATCAGTAACCGCGCCTGCACAGTGCTTCGTCATCTGGGCTGGGTACCAGATGACTCGGTAAGAAGTTTCAGGATGGTGCGTCAGCGCAAGGGGGTTCGTAGCTGGTTGATGACTGGTCTTCAGTGGTTGAACAAGCTTCGGCTGGCTTTTTCCGCTGAGCCGGATGCAGCAGATACTTACGTTGACGTGCGCTCAAGCTTACCAGAAGAAAAGCGGGTTGACGCGTTGTGGGCGCATTGTGCTCCTGAGTACGGAAGAGCTATTCAAAGAGACTTTGCATACCTTGACTGGCGTTACCAGCGGCACCCGTTGGGTCGGTACGGGTTTATCTGTGCTTGGCAGGATGATGAACTGGCGGCAATTCTGGTTACCCGCTTCAGCCGGGGTATTCTTCGTATTGTGGATTACTGTGGCCCGTTCCGTAATCGCCCACTTAAACGTACTCTTGTCAGAGCTGCAGTCCGGCACTGGCCCCACGCTAATCAGGTAATTTCAGTTACCTCAGATCCCGAGTTGGCAGAAACATTCCAGGCTGAAGGGTTTGTTCAGCTCAGGGGCCGGCCACGCTTCTATATCTACGAACCGGGGGTGGTCGACGCTTCCGACAAGCCCGCCTGGTTCATTATGGCTGGTGATTCCGATGGTGAATTTCTGCAGGCAGCCAGTGATTTTTACGCCACGGAAACCCTGCCTGGGGTGGCGAGGGAGCACGCATCATGCTGACTGTCAGACCGGTTTCCGAGGCTGGGTTTTCGGCCATGGCGGTGGAATGGCAAGCTTGTCTTGAAGCGTCTGATGCCAATCCTTTGTTCATGAGCTGGCCCTGGCTGTATAGCTGGTGGGAAACCTGGTCTCAGGTTCTGGGTATGGAGTTGGTGCTGCTGGGCGTCTTCGATCAGCAGAGCAGGCTTGTTGGCATTGGCCCCTTTTGCCGCCGGGTCCTGGTGACGCCTGCAGGGGTTCGGGTTGTCCGTCTGTATATGATCGGCAACGCTTGGCGGCTTGCGCCAACGGTGAGGACGGAGTATTGCGGAATCATCGCTCGCCGGGGATATCAGAGCGAGGTCATGGCAGTGATTGTCCCTGCACTGAAACAGCTTGCCTGGGATGAGCTGGTCTGTTCGGATGTGCCTACGGAACAGTTAGAAAATCTGGGGGCACGGGGCCTTGGTGGTCAACAGGGCTACCGGATTATCCACCGTACCGAGGACAGAGGCGTTCGCATTAACACGGCTGGTTCTTTTGCTGACTGGTTGGGCGAGCTTGGAAAGAATACCCGGCTGAAAGCCTATAACCGCAGGGGATACTTGCAGAAGCAGGGTGAACTTGCTTTCGAGGGCCATGAAGAAGGCCGAGACGGCGACTTTTTCAATCACCTGAATGCGTTTCACCGGAATCGCTGGCGCAAACCAGCGTTCGACAGGGAGGCACTGAGGTTTCATCGACTGCTTCTACAAAGGCTACACCTGTGCGGGGGTGAGCCAGCCATGAGTCTGATTCTGTATAATGGGCGATGCGTTTCCGCGCTGTATGATCTGGTGGTTGGTGGATGCCGGTATAATCTGCAGGCCGGGTACGAGGAGGATTTTGATGCAAAAGTATCCCTTGGATATCTTCATCTGGGATACGCTATTGAGTCCGCCTTCAGAAACGAAAGGATAAGTGCGTATGATCTGCTGGCTGGAACGGGCAAGAAGCACTTCTATAAATCCCATTTTCATGGCGAAACGGTAAAATTCTCTACGTTCCAGGTAGTCCGTAACCCTCTGCTCAAGGCTTTGTATCGTATTCAGGCAGCCAGCCCGCCGTCAGTAGCGAGGGCTTTCAGTCGCAGGGTGGGGTTGTGATCCATTCGTGGCAAAAACCTCGACTGGCAGGCACAATGGTGAAGGGATAGGCAAGTACCTAAGGGATTTAGATGTATGGCGATTGAAAGGATTCACGTTCGGAGTTTCATCCAGGCTTTTTTCCCATTCCTTTTCGTTTTTGGGGCACTTTTCCTGCTTATATGGCCCACCGTTGAGGGTATTGTCAGCCGTTGGGTCAAGTTCGATGAATCCTACTCTCACGGTTTTCTGCTATTTCTGGTTTCCGTCGTTCTGACGGTGCGGGCGGCTAAGCGGACTTCGCCTGTCACGGGGTTTTACCCGTGGTGGCTGGCGCCGTTTGCACTTGCCCTGATCGCCTACGGGCTTGGTGATCTTTTACGCTTGCAGGCACTGCGTGAGTTAACCGTGGTTCCTCTTTTGCTGGGGGCTCTTGTCATTCTGCTGGGCTGGCGACAGGTGAGGGCGTTCATCATTCCAGTCGGCGTTCTTTTCTTCGCGGTGCCAGTATGGGACTACCTTTCCTGGACCCTCCAGTTAGTCACCGTTGAAACCAATAAACTGCTACTGGGGCTTTTTGATATTAATTTTGAGGTGGAAGGTGTTTTTGTCTACCTCATCGGCGTAGGCGCCTTCGAGATAGCCCACGGTTGCTCGGGCCTGAGATACCTCCTGGTTGGCCAGTCTCTTGCCGTATTATACGGAGAACTCAACTTCAGATGCGTGCGTTCGAGGATTGTCTTTTTCCTGATAGCTGTGGCGCTTGCGTTGCTGGCAAACTGGATTCGGGTGTTCGTGATTATTTATATGGGCTACGAGACCAACATGGAAACGGGCCTGATTGAAGACCACGATAACTTCGGTTGGTGGGTGTTTGCCGCTACACTGGTGCCACTGTTCATTATTGGCCGAAAACTGGAAGTGACCAGAATTGAACAACAGGCCACTGGTTCAGAGGTTGAAGCCGGGCCTGCGAAGCTTGGCAGACGGTGGCCAGGCGCCTTGGTGGCCGCCGCTCTGCCCCTGCTCGTACTTGGGTTTTTGCCCAACTCTGATGGGTATGTTCTTGAAGAACCTGAGCGTTTTGCCATTGACTTCGAGCATAATCGGTATGCCCCACTTTTCGGCAACCATCTGAATGGCTGGCGGCCTCAGGTTCGTAACCCCGACGTAGCCTTTGTCCAGACAATGTTTGATCGCCAAAGCGTTGCTGAGGGAAGCGGTCCTGAAAAATCCCTGTTTCTCGGGGTTTATGGCTACGAGTACCAGAGGCACCGGGCTGAGTTGGTCCAGTACTGGAATCGACTCTATGAAAGGGATGAATGGGTTCCCGAGCGTTTTTTCCGAATGAGCTCACCTGGTGGAACGCCGCTTCAGGGTCTTACGCTAAAGAATCCAAGGTCTGGTAAGAACGTCCATATTGCTTACACCTATTACGTGGAAGGGTTATGGGAAACTGACCAGCTGCGGGCCAAGCTTGCGCAGGTGGCGGGATTCTTCAATCCCCGGACGGACGCCTCTCTCATGGTATTTGGTGTGGCCTGTGAGAAGTGTAACGGCGAAGATGCTCTTGCGATGTTCGTCGACAATACTATGCCTGCGATTGTCCGGAAGATTGATCAGCGCTTCCGGCATTAGGTATTGCCGAATTCAGGTAATGCTCCAGCCGCCGTATAAAGGCTTCGTGGTTGTCTCTCGTCCAGTCGAGGGCATTTCTCGCTTTCTGAGCCCTCAGTTCGCCTGAATCGTTGAGCGCCCGGTTAACTACCTGCTCAAGGTTCTCTGCGGATACCTTGTATCGCATGCCCAGCCGGAAGCACGCTGTCTCCGTGTACGGCACGAGGTATCCCCTGTCATTGCTCACCAGCTCATTCATCGGGGGAGAGTCTGTGGTAATGACGACGGCCCCGTAACACATCGCTTCCGCCAGTACTTGACCATAGCCTTCAACCTCCGACGGGTTAACGACAATGGCGGCCTCCTGCCATAGGGCCTGTAGTTCAGGTTCACTCAGGTTACTTTTCAGCACGACGTTGGGAGGAAGACGAACTCCAATTTGCGGAATGTTTGCTACTAGCGTAAGGCATGGCCATTCTGGATTTTTCTTCCAGGCCTCCAATACTACGTCAGTGCCTTTAAACGGGCTGGAGCCTGCTACATGAAGAATACGGTCGGGATTCCTATCAGGCGGTTGCCAGTCGCTTAAGTGCGTGGCAATCGGCGCTGAAAAGCCTAGGAAGCGCACATCTGGGTGAAGTGATTTGAAGCATTCCTTTGCAGCATGCGTCTTGCAAAGGACAGACTGGATATCTTCCAGGTAATGGATGCGCTCGGGGCGAAACCACTCCTGATTGGGAATCAGCCAGTTAGGGCAAAGTGGGTTGATATAGCGTGGGTGAATGTTTTCCAGATGGATGACAAGATCTGCGTTCAGGGCATTACTGTGAAAAAGGCGGCATATTTTTCGTTGCAGTGAATTGATCATTTGAAGGAGGCGCGGGGAGGGAATCCGCTTTGTTGCACGCCCCCATTTACCTGAGAGATGCGTCAGTAGTGGGTGTTGGCGTGGCAATGCGTTTATTGAAACATCATGCCCCAGAGAACCAATGACATCTTTGAGAAGGTCGGCATCCTTGACCAGTCCCCGGCCTGAAAGAGTGTAAACAATTTCAACAAGCACTGAGATTCGTCGCTCCAATGACACAAAAAAACCCTGCCGGTAGGCAGGGTCTTCCATTCTAGCACAATGTGTCTTGCGCTATTACACCATTACTTCTTGGCTCTGCGACGCAGGGCCAGTCCGGCAAGGCCAAGGCCCAGAAGTGCCACTGTGCCCGGCTCCGGTACCTTTGATGCCTGGACTTTGATCAACATGTCGTCGTGGTTATCGTCGACCTGGTTGTCGTCGTCAAGACTCAAGAGTAGAGAGTCTTCGCCCAGCTCATTGATAACGAAGTTAAACGACGTCGAGTCGTTTGTACTGTCGTTGTCCTGGCTATCTTGAACTGATCCTGAGAACTTGTAGGTGGCAAAACCAAAGTCGAGGTTAGCCCCTGTTGTTCCGGTTACGACCGTGGAAAAAGTATTCCCAACAGTACCGGAGTCATAGGTGTTAAAAATTTCCACACCGTTGTAAAGGAACACATTCTGCCAACCAGCTTCATAGCCGATGAAGGTGAATGTCAACTTGAATTTGTCGTTGGACGAGAACACCACGCTGTTTCCAGAGAGTGCAGAATCGCCGACACTGTATTCCGGGGTGCCAACAAAGGTTCCGCCGGGGTTCGTGGTTCCGCTGGCATAGCTGTTATCGCTCGGAACGGTATAGGTGCCTGCATTGGGTCCGCTGGCATCCGTATCGATATAGGCAGCACTCGCAAAGCCGGAAACGGCAAACGTTGCTGCGAAGATCATGCTTGTTGTGGATAATCTCATTATTCACTCCTCCAGTGAGCGGTATCTTTTCTATTCACTTTTAAGAATGCAGTTAGCGTGCCAATAGTTAAGATGCTGTAAATAAAAGAAAAAAAATGGATTAGGCTGTAGAGGTGTAAAGTATTTGGACGCCTTGGGATCGTGGCCTGGAAAAACTCCAGTGACGGCTCTGTTGGCGGCCCCGCCACAAGAGTATTTCCAGGAGAACAGGTCACTGCACCTGGACCTCCACGGTATCGGACGCCTGACTGGTGAGGCCGTCGGTATCCACTACGCGGATCGTGAAGTACCAGGTTCCCTGGGCCAGGCCTTCCAGGGTGTACGAGGTGTCGTCGGCCTCTACGCGGACTTCCTGATCCAGAGAATCCGTCGACTGGCCGTAGTTGATTTCGTAGTGGCTGATTTCGCTCAGCGAGATACTGCTGCCGTCTACTCGGGTGCCTGGTGCGGTCCAGTTGAGTGTCACGGTGGAGGTTGCTGGCTCTGTGGGCGCAGTTTCCGTGATTGGGGCGTCAGGTTCACTGACAGTTTCCAGAGTGTATGGGTGCAGGCCCGACTGATAGGCCTCCAATACGGTTACCCCTTCGTTATTGAGTACCAGGTCTGCAGTGGGCTGCAACAGGGGTAGACCATAACGTAGCTTGTAGATGTCAGTGATGCCGTCGCCCAGTGAGCTGATCTCGGGGCTGGTAGTGAGGTCAAGGCTTTCAATGACGGTACTGGCATCGAGCTCTGTACCTGTCTGCTGATCCGTTACGGAAAATGCTGCTGATGCGTCCCACCCAGCCTCGTAATATTCCATGGTAATAGCGACGCGCTCATCAGGCCCGACACTCAGCTCGTTAGAGTAGGACGTGGCAGATTGATTCTTCCACTGGTCGATCACCAGCTCACCGTTTACAAACAGGCGCACGCCGTCATCCGTGCGGGTTGTTAGCTGATAGCTTTGGATGCCATCGGTATGGGGTGGCACAAACCATCCCTGCCAGCGGATGCTGAAGTTGTTATTGGGTATATCTGGTGAGGGGCTGCCGCTGCCCCAGTTGAACTGGATGGTCGGATCCTTCTGGGTGTAAAGAAACTCGTCAAACCCGGTTCCACTGAAATACTGGCCGACAAAGCCGCCTGTATACTCCGGTTCCTGCACCGGCGTGTCGGCAGGATCGGTCGGGTCGGTGCCGGCCTGGTATTCTTCCAGCACACTGTAGCCATCACCGTCCAGGTCAACAGTTGCGTCTGATGGGTCCCGGGGGTTCAGGCCATAGGCGAATTCGTAACCATCGGGAAGTCCGTCACCATCGGTATCTGAATTGGTGGGGTCGGTCCCGCTCCAGAACTCATCCAGCGCATTGAGAAGATCGTTGTCCTGATCCGAGTTGGCGTCGGCCGGATCTACCGGGCTGAGGCCGTAGACCACTTCCCAGTTGTCATAGAGGCCGTCACCGTCTGCGTCCAGGGGAGGGTAGTCGGGGGTGAAGGCCAGGCCCTGTTCAGCGTCAAAGAAACCCACCCGGTAACCCGTTTCATAGGCCTCTTCGGGGGTCAGTTCCTTCTCGGCAGCGGGCGTCTGCTGTGCATAGCTGTGGAGATAATCACCACTGACCACCTGGCGGCTGGTTCCCGGGCCTTCCCAGGCCACGCTGAAGTGATCATCCCAGCCACCTTCCTTATGCCGGAGCTCGAAGTAGTACCGGCGTCCGGTTTCAAGGTACATGGAAGGAGAGGTTTGTGAGGAGTAGCGGGTGTAGTCCCCAATAGCAGTAGCTCTTCCGGTGGTTGCTATCTGATTGGCAAGATCCGGGTTTTCGGACTCGGAAAGCCAGAACTGGGTCTCGTCGTCTCCGGCCACATAGAAGGTATATTCGCCGGTTTGCGGTGCTTCTATATAGCCGCGGATCAATGTGCCGTAATTGTTTGCCCGGTTCTGCAGGTTCTCCAGTTGGTTCAACTCGGTAATTTCGCTGGGCGAGTCCGGATACGCCGCCGCACTGGTCAGGCTGTCCACGGTCTCCCCGGATATACCGTCGAAATACCATACATCCACTTTTCCTGGTTCGCTTTCCTGGGGAATCGCTGCTGTGGGTGGGAGTCTCTCAATATCCCGAAACTGCCAGCTTTGACAGCCAGTGATGAGAATGACGGCGCTTCCAAGGCCCAGAACTTTGCTTATCGACATAAGCCACCCTTCCTTCCATGAGAGCCCGGGGGAGGTGTTCCCGCCGGGCTCTTGAGGTCAATAATTCCATGAGGTAAGTATTGTTGGGCAATCCGGTAGCTGCCAGCGGGTTCTAGGAACGTTTAGGCATGGTGCGGCGGTGGTTATACTCTTTGTTTATTGTATGGATTACCCCCGCTCCCCAAACTTCTCCAGAATCCGCTTCGCATCCGCATCACGACCGGAAGCACGATAAGCCTCCGCCAGATGCATGGCGATTTCCTCGGAATCCGGCTGCAGTTCGTGGGCTTTTTCCAGCACCGGCAGGCTTTCTTCCGTTTGCCCCGCCTGGAACATGATCCAGCCATAGGTATCAGCAATGGCGGCGTTGTCGGAGTTCACTTCGAAAGCTTGTCTGGCCAGATCCATGGCGCGGTCGTCGCCTTGCTGGTGATATATCCAAGCCAGGTTGTTGAGGGCCACTACATTCTTCGGCTCCAACTCAAGCAGCGCTTCGTAGGCTGAGGCCGCTTTTTCCGGGGCGTTGTTCTCCTGCTGCAGCATTGCCAGGCTCATCAATATCTGAGGGTCCCGTGGGAATGCCTGGCGTGCGTTTTCGAGGGATTCGATCGCGCTGTTGCGCAGTCCGGCCCGGGCAAGGGCGCGAGCGCGGGCCACTTCCAGTTCTGTGGTCTGTTCCAGTTGCAGGGCAAGCTCATAGAGCTCGGCGGCTTCCTGGTACTCCTCCTGCTTTTCAAAGTAGCGTGCTTCGATGCGGAAGGGGGCAGAGGATTCCGGATGCTGCTGTTTTACGTCCCTCAGGATATCCCGGGCTGCTTTGGTATTCCCTTCGGTGAACTGGATAGCCGCTGCCTGGATGCCGATCTCTTCATTCTCCGGGAACAGTATGCGCCCCCGACGAAGTATATCGGCGGCCTGTTCCAGGTGTTCCCGTTGGGCCATTTGGGTGGCGATGCCGTGATACACGGAGGCAACCAGTGATTCAGCCGGGGCGGGGCTGGACTCGTCTTCCCGTTCAAGCAGTCCCGCCGTCAACTCATCGGCCCGCTGGGTGTTGTTTTCAATCAGCGCCGATTCCAGCAGTACCAGCCTTGGGCCGTAGGCGTCCGGGTGTTGCTCCCGAACCTCTTCCATCAGCCCGGTCAGCTCGTCCCGCGGCATTACAGAAGAGAGGCCCTGCAGTGCCTGGCGGTTGTCCGGTGACAGTTCAATTGCCCGGCGGTAGTAGTCTTTTGCATGATCCATCTCGTTGCGGGACCGCGCCAGATTGCCAAGCGCGTTGAGTGGGCCGGGATTCTCGCTGTCTGCCTCTACTGCCTTCTGGAAGTACTCTCTGGCCTCTTCGACATTGCCGGCGTTAGCGGCGACGTTGCCACGGGCAACCAGCGCGGCAACGTTTTTGGGTTGCTCCTCCACCCAGTTGGACGCGACTGCCATGGCGGTCTCGTAATCGTCAGCGGATACGTGGGCCTGGATAATCAGCAATCTCGCCTGTTCCGATTCCGGGTCTGTTTCCAGTATCTGGTTGGCCTGGGCAATGGCGCGGTCGGTTTTGCCCTGACGAAGCAGGTACGTTGCGTAGCGCAGCCGCAGGCTGTTGTTGTCAGGCGCCAGAGACAGGGATTTCTCGATGAACTGTTCACCGCTCTCGGTGTCGCCGCTGACCAGCGAGGCGATACCCACCAGCGCCAGGGTTTCAGGGTCTGAATCCTGGTCTTCCAGGTTGGCGAGGATTTCCCGTGCGCCTTCAGGATTGCGCATCTGAAGGCGGGTGGCTGCCAGCAGTTTTCTGGCCTGGTCTGAATCCCCCATGTCGGCGACAGGCGCCAGCAGAGCCTCTGCTTCCTTGGGCTGGCCCTGGCGGTAGCGGATGATGCCCAGCATCAACGAGGCCTGCTCGTGGCCCGGAGCCTGGGCCAGTACTTCTTCAAGATAACGGGCGGCACTGTTCAGTTCGCCGTCGTTGAAGGCCTCCTGCGCTGCTGTCAGGTTGCTCTTGATGGTACCTGGCGCAGACTTGGCAAGAATTTCTTCGTAGACAAAGGCTTCCGACGACTTGCCCTGTTCCCGCAGAACATTGATCAGCGCCGACATGGTCTGATACTTCTGATAGGTCATCACGTCATACTGGCCGATGGTTTCCAGGGCGTTGACATAGGCCTGTTCTGCTTCGGCCCATTCTTCGGCGGCGTGAGCCAGCCTCGCTTTCCAGAGCCAGAGCTCCACGTTGTCCGGGTTGAGTGCCTCTGCCTCGGCGATGTATTCGTCACCTTCCTCCGGGTTGTTCTCACTGTACGCAACTTTCGACAGCCCGATGAGTGGCTCGGCGGTGCTCGAATCGATTTCCCGGGCTGTGGAATAGGCACTTCTGGCAGCATCCAGTCGGTTTTCAGCAAGGTGGATGTCGCCCCGGAGCAGGGCGGCTTCCAGACGTTGAACACGGTCCGGTTCTTTCAGTTCTTCGAGGGTAGCCAGTGCTTCGTCGTACTCCTGCTGCATCAGTCTGGCTTCGGCGCGGATCAGGGCTGCATCGTTGAGACTTTGCTGGCTAATGGACTGTTCGCCAACGTCTGAGAGAAGTTCATCAAGCTGCCGTTCGGCGTTACGTGCATCTCCGGCGGTGAGCAGGTTGTTGATAATCACAAGGTAGGGCTCGATGCGGTTTGGCTGCATTTCAATCGCACTTCGCGCCTCCAGAGTACTGGCCTTGAGCTCACCCTGCCGCTGGAAGAAGCGCGACTGATCCAGGTGGCTAAGATACTGGATTTCCTCCTGGCTCATTTCATCGCTGTCACCGCTGCAGCCGACGAAGGCGAGCGAGATGGCAACTGAAAGAAGGGTGGCACGTACTGCTGACACTGGTTTCATGGCCCTGTTCCTTTCCTTTCTGGGTCTTGTTATGGATTCCTTGCCTGCTACTCAGGCACTTGAAGATTCGGGTGACGTTTCTATGCGGTATTTGTCGGTCAGGTTATAAAGCGTTGGCCTGGTGATGCCCAACAGGCGCGAGGCTTGCGCCATGTTGAAGCTGCAGGACTGAAGCGCCTGTAGAATCGCGGCACGCTCGGCGTTTTCACGCACTTGCCTCAGATTCAGCTGGCTCTCAGGGGCTTCCAGGTCACAGTTGAGCTGCAGGTCGGCGGCGGTCACCCGTTTGCCGTCCGCCATGATGGTGGCCCGTTTCACCTTGTTGATCATTTCCCGCACATTGCCGGGCCAGGGATGGCTCTGGATGGCTTTGATGGCGTCCTCCGTGAACGAGAGGTTGGGGCGGTCCATCTGTTTGCCCAGGGACTGCAACAACGACTGTGCGATCACCAGGGAGTCGCCTTCCCGGTTCCGCAGGGCTGGCACATCCACGGTAATTTCGCTGATGCGGTAGTAGAGGTCTTCGCGGAAGGTGCCCTCGTCGATGAGGTGCTGGACGTTCCGGTGGGTGGCACAGACCACCCGTACGTCTACCGGTACCGGTTTCACCGAGCCAACCCGGTCCACCACGCGTTCCTGCAGGAACCGTAGCAGCTTGGCCTGCAGCGACATTGGCATATCGCCAATCTCGTCCAGGAACAGGGTGCCGCCGTTGACACTTTCTATTTTGCCTTTCTTGCCCTGGGTGGCACCGGTGAATGAGCCTTTCTCAAACCCGAACAGTTCACTCTCGAGCAGGTTTTCGGGGATGGCGGCGCAGTTGATGGCTGCGAATGGTTTTTCGGCACGATGGCTCAGGTCATGGAGCGCGCGGGCCAGGAGCTCCTTGCCGGTGCCGGTTTCCCCGGTAATCAGGGTGGTTACGTCAGTGGGTGCGACTTTCTCAAGGGTGCGACAAACAGCGAGCATCTGCGGGCTGGCAGCCACAATACCCTTGATGTTGGTGCCGTTGCGCTGGCGTGCCAGTTCGCGGTTGTCCCGCTCCAGTTCGGCCAGCCGGAACGCGCGATTGACCACGAAGGTAAGAATGTCGGCGTCCAGGGGCTTCTGATAGAAGTCGCTGGCGCCCATGCCGATTGCCTTCACGGCGTTTTCTTTGTCTTCCCGGCCGGTGACCACGATGACTTTGGTCATGGGGGACAGCCGAAGGATTTCCTCCAGCAACAGGAATCCCTCTGATGCTCCACCGGGGTCGGGCGGCAGGCCCAGATCCAGGGTGATGACATCGGGCTCATTTCGTCGCAGGGCTGCCAGGGCAGACTCCCGGTCTGCGGCAACAAATACTTCCAGATCCTCACTGAAACACCAGCGCATCTGGCTCTGCAGGCCTGGGTCGTCTTCTACGATTAAAAGTCGTCTACTCACAACGGCTACAAATCCCTTTTCGATATTGTGATGTTACTACGGTGAATCCTCTCACCCCTGATTCTTAACCGAACATTGACACTTTGCAATGATAGTGTTCGTTGGATTTAATCCCCGTCAACTATTTGGCATTCTCGCGTGGCTCTGCGTCGCCGACAATCAGGCGTTCCGGCTCTGATTCCGCTGGTGATTGCTCCGGTTTCAGCGGGGCGAGAGGGAACCGGATTGAAAAACACGAGCCCAGACCAGGTTCACTGGTGACGTCGATATTGCCGCCCACGTTGCGCACGTATTCCCTGGCCTGATAGGCGCCAATCCCCATGCCGGTGAGCCCTTTGGTACTCTCGAAGGGCTTGAACAGCTGGCTCTGGATGAACTCATCGGTCATGCCGCTACCGGTATCCTGGATGAAAAGAACCACATTGCCCCTGGCGGTTTTCAGGGTAAGGGTGACCTCACCTTCCGGTGGTGTGGCGTCCTGAGCGTTCTGTATCAGGTGGCCAAGGATACTGTAGAGCTGTTCCCGGTCGGCTTTGATGTAGATCTTTGCCGGGTTCTCCACAACCCTTGGTACCGGCTGGCGGCGGCCATAGTGTTCCGCCAGGTTGGCGACAACCTCGTTCAGTTCCACCACTTCGGTCACCATGGTGTCATCGGCCGGCCGGCGGATATGGTCCACCAGGTTGGACATTTTGCGGACGGCGTGGTCGGTGGTGTTGATCATGTCGTCAATAAACGCCGGATTGTCCCGGTGCCTGGGAGCGTTCTTCACCAACAGCGACAGTTGCGCGATCAGCGTTTTCAGGTCGTGCACCATAAAGGCGGAGGCCTTGCTGACGGCCTCGAACTGCATGGCCCGTGAGAGCCGGTTCTGGGCGTCGGCCTGGGCCAGCAGGTTACAGGTCTGCCGGGCGACCACCTTGATCAGGTCGAAGTTTTCCCAGTTCAGTTCCACTCGCGCATAGGGGTTGCCAATCATGGCGATGCCATAGAGATCGTTGCTGAGGTACAGGGGGATGACCAGCCAGCCATCGGGAATCTTTGAGATCGAGTCGGGAATCTCCAGCAGGTTGTAGCTGATCGGGTCACGTTGGTACTCGTGGAGGTCAATGATCCACTCCCGCTCGTTGAAAAAGCGGATCAGTTCCGAGTCGGCATCGATGGTCGTGTATTTCGGGGTCACCAGGTTGACGGCGGTCTTGAGCAGGAACTCCCCCTGATCTTCCCGAATCCACAGTGCACCAGCGTTGCTTTCCACCAGGCTGGTAAGGATGCGGATGACCCGTTCAGGCAACGGTGGGTTGTCGCTGAGATCCGCCATTTCGCGGGTCATCTTCAGCCATTCTTCCCGGTAATCGTATTTGTAGTCGAAGAAGTTCTGGCTGATGAACACCATCAGCCGGGCTCTGACCCGCCGCGATGTGAGCAGGGTTGCCAGGAACACCAGCGCAATGGTGAAGAACAGTACCTGCAGGGCCTCGCCCCAGTCGCCGCCGAGGGCTTTTACGTAATAGCCTCCGAGCGCCAGGAACAGCAGGTAAGCCCCCGCCAGCAACAGGGTGCCTGCGTGGAATACGGCTGAGCGGGATAGCTGGAAATCCACCGGCTGCTTACGGGTATTGATGACATTGACCGCAAACAGGGGCACCAGCGCAGCGTTGAACAGGCCCCTGGCGTTCCAGAAGGAGTCCGCCACCTGGCCAAACAGCAGGGCGTCGGCGTACATGAAGAAGTCGAAGGCGAACAGGCTGGCGACCGCAATGCAGACGTACTTCATGCTGGAGCGTCCAAACGACAGCGAGTTACGCCATATCTGCTCAACCAGGGACAGCCCGAGCAGAGACAGGGCTATCTGGCCCACCACCTTGGTCTTGCCATCCAGGAGGGTCAGCTCGTAAGCGTATTCCAGAATGCCGGAGCTCAGCAGCAGAGCGATGAGGATAACCGTGGCCGTTGCCAGGACGCGGCGAAGGCGACCCACCATGCTGCCGGTACGGAAGGAATCCCGTAACAGTGCGAACAGAACGGTGATCCAGGCTGCATTCCGCAACAGTTCCAGCAGGTAGCGAATGAAGAATCCAGGCTCTTCCCACAGGCTCTGGGTGACTAGTGACCCTGCCCAGACCAGAGTGACGAGGGAAGCCAGGAGCAGTGTCCGGTCGATATCGCGGCGCAGGTATCGCGTGGCAATAAGGAGCGTAAGCAACCCATAGGCAATGGCTGCCGTGGAATGACTGATCAGGCTGAAATCGTCCAACATGGCTCGCGTCCTGCGTTATGCGCCATAAACTCACACCGGTTTTTTGTTCTCGCGGTAAAACCGGAATATTTCTTTCAGCGGCCGCCTGGGGGTGAAATTGAACTCCCGGGCGAACGCTCTGCCGTCAATGACGACAGGATACTTGAAAAAGTGCATCAGATACGAAGGAAAACTTCGCAGCTTCAGGGTGCTCAGTATCATTTTGGGCAATACCGGCGGGATCGACGGGATCGGTATTGTCTTGCAACCGCAGAGCTTGAGGGCGTGCTGATAGGCTACCCAGTCTTCTGGCGCTACGTTGAACACGCCCCGTTGTGGTTTGTTATAGGTGAGCACGATCGCATCGGCCATATCGTCGATATGGATGAACTGCATCATCGGTGAAAAACCCGCCAGTACCGGCGCCCGCTCCATACCAAGCAGGGTGCTGATGGAATTACGTACGCCCGGGCCCACGATATTGCAGGGCCGCAGAATGGTGATGTTGAGATCCGGATACCGCCACAGGTAGATGTTGGCCAGGTTTTCCAGTTCCACGGAATCGATCAGGTCTGCGCTCAGGCCGGCGCTTTTCAGCGGAGCCTCTTCGTCGATCAGGGCTGGGTTGTAGGCCACGGCACCGTAGACGTGGAAAGTGGACAGCACGACTATCCGTTTTATGCCGTATTTGTGGCTCAGGTCCAGCAGCTTCTGGGTGCCCAGCACGTTGGCGTTATACCGGCGCATGCGGGTGAGCTGGCTGGACATGATGCGGCCCAGGTGGATAACACCATCGAAGCGGTAGCGCCGGAAAAGGTCTTCGAACGAGCGCTTGTTGAAGTCAATGCAGTAGCTGGGGATGTCGTCGCCCAGGTAAACCTGCTCACGGAAATCCACTGCAACCAGGTTACAGGTTTCCCGCAGGCGTTCGATCACCTGTTGCGCCAGGGCACCGGCGGCACCGGTAACAAGAATATGAGGTCTGCGTTGTTCGTCCATCAGAACAGCCTTTTCCTTTCGCTCAGTCCGGTGTCGATCAGTTCACTGATTGCCGCTTTTACCTGTTCCACCCTGTCAGTGACCTGTTCCTCCGGGATTTCCCGGTCGTCGAAGATCATTGGGTCGCCAAAGTTGAGATGAACCTTTGCCGGCAGTACGACGGGCATGGCGACTGGTGCGTAGGGGATGCCCAACAGGTTGGCCAGCGGCTTGATGTTGGCAATGGCGGGTATGGTTTCCTCACAGCCCACCACGCCCACGGGAACGATGGGCGCGTTGTACTTCATCGCCAGGTGCATGAAGCCGTTGCCGAACCGCTTGAGTTGGTAGCGGTCATGATAGAGCTTGCCGGAACCGCGAATTCCTTCGGGAAACACGATCACTGCCTCGCCATTGGCCAGCATTTTGGCGCAGTTGATCGGGTCCCCGAGTACCGCTCCAAACTCATTCAGCAGATTGCCAAGGTAAGGCACGGTGGGGAAAAAACGTTCGATCATCGCCCGGGGGATACGGGGATCGGTCTCGCGGGAGGCGAGGGCATAGGCGATCAGGAGGCCATCAATGGGCAATTGTCCACTGTGATTCGGAACGATCAGAACGGGCCCGTCCGCCGGTATTTTCTCAACGCCGGTGGCTTCCACCCGGAAATACTTCTCGTACAGCTGGCGAGTCAGGGAGAAGCCATACTTCATGACTTCGTTGTTGTAGCCCCAGGGGTCATACCCAAGCGAGCCGATCGGCTTGCGTATTCGATTGATGTGGCTGTCCAGCTCCGCCGGAATCAGCCTGGATTTCAGAAACGATGCTAGACCCATGTGGGCTCCCTGATTTTTCAGACTCTTCCAATCATAACGCCAAGGGTATGGCTTTGGCCTTCATTAAGCACCCGGTAATCACTGAGGGCATTGGCGCTCTCGACGCACAGCATGGACTGCCAGGCCTCATCGGGGAAATCCGACAGTCGTGCGGCCTTTTCCGGGCCGGGATTCCATACCACCGTGGAGTCGCTGCCAATGGCGCTCAACGACCGCTTTCCTGCCGGGGTCGAGATAACCAGATCCCCTCCGCTTTCGTAGATGCGGTCGGTTTCCCCGTTGAACACCACGGGCCCCTGCTGGTTGTGGTAACTCCAGTCGTTCAGGGAGTCGATGTAGCCGCAGTTCTCAAGCCCCTCGACACGGGTCTGGCGGATATCCGCCGTGGGCAGGTAAGTGTGGAGCGCCTGACTGAAAGCAAGGGGATCCGCCCCTGCATTCGTGGTGCTCAGAGCCAGTTGGCAGCCGTCCGTCGAGAAGTTGAACGTCATCAGCAAACGTGCGTGCCCGTTCCAGACATCGGCGAAATCATTGTTGGCGTCCAGGGAGAGGCTGATCTCTACCTCCTGCGCGGTCTCGCGAACATCCTCCAGCTTCCATACCGCCGTTCGGGCAAAGCCATGGGAGGCATCGGTCAGTATCCGCCGCCTTACTTCCGGTGGGTTTTTCTCAGGTACACCAAACCAGGGCCAGCATACCGGTATGCCACCGCGAATCGCCCGGCCCGGTTCGAAGCGGGCGGTGTCACTGACCCACAGCCAGTCCTGCTCATCGGTGGGGGCGAAGTGGGTGAGATGGGCCCCCTGCAGGAAGACGCGGGCGCGGAATCGGGGGTGGCGTACTTCGATAGCCTCCAATTGCCCGACGGTTGTCCAGCGGGTAAACGACCAGTGCCCTGGTTTTAGTGTCACTTGCTGCCTCGTTACTGCGTTTCAACGTAAGTGCATGAATGCGGGTTTGTGTTACGGCATTTGCTTACCGTCAGGGTAAATTAAAACTGTCTTTACGGCGAGAAACCGGCATAAAATCGCCTGTCCCAGCCGGAGTCTGTTTAATGAATAACCAGCTTGTCGCCCCCATTCTTCCCCACAATGAGCCAGAACCCGTCGTCAGCGATCATTGGCTTGATGAGCTGGCGGATGGACTGACTGAGCATGGCTGGATGAGCCAGGACGTGGCGGTACGTCTGGGTGCGGAGTTGTTGGCCGGCCTGCGCAATGAAGTGCATATTCTGGACCGTACAGAAGCGCTCAGAAGGGCTGGCGTCGGGCGTGGGGCGGGTCTGCAGCGGGACCGGTCAGTGCGCCGCGACAAGATCGCCTGGCTGCAGGGTATTACCCCGGTACAGGCCGAGCTGTTTGGCTTTTTCGAGTCGGTCAGGCTTGGGCTTAACCAGCGCCTGTTTCTCGGGCTCAAGCGCTTTGAGGCCCACTACGCCACTTACCATGAGGGCGATTTCTATCGCCGTCATGTGGACAGCTTCCAGGGCAGGGCATCGCGGGTTGTGAGCCTGGTGTTGTACCTGAATGAAGGCTGGGAGGAAGCCGACGGTGGCGCCCTGCAGGTTTACAATCGTGAGAATGAAGACGAAGTCTGCGGCTCAGTGCTTCCCGAGGAAGGGCGCATGGCCCTGTTCATGAGCGAGGAAATACCACACGAGGTGCTGCCGGCCAACCGCACCCGGTACAGCATTGCCTGCTGGTTTCGCTGTGATGAAGTGCCGTTGCCTTTGTAGTGGCTTTGGCATTGTAGTGTCCGGACCCTTTTGCTAATATGCGCGCCGCTTACGGGGATTTAGCCCCAAAGCCCGTTATGGTGGCTCCATTGGTGCCTCCGCAACGATAAACCGTGAACCCGGTCAGGCCCGGAAGGGAGCAGCCGAAGCGGTGGACTTGTGTGCCGGAGTGTCGCTGGTGGAGTCACCCCCATCTTGATTTGGGGTCAGACCCCAATACATTTCGCCTTGCCAAATGCACTGGGGTCTGACCCCGAGTTTCCGCACCCTTGCTGACTTCTTCTGACACCCTGACCGTGCTATGGTTGAACCCATTTTTAACGGCAGTTGGCAGAACATGAGCTACCAGGTACTTGCCCGCAAGTGGCGCCCCCGCACCTTCGAAGATATGGTCGGCCAGGAGCATGTGCTCCAGGCACTGATCCATGCCCTGGATAACCAGCGGCTGCACCACGCCTATCTGTTTACCGGTACCCGCGGAGTGGGCAAGACCACCATCGGGCGCCTGCTGGCCCGCTGCCTGAACTGCGAAACCGGTGTTACCGCCACCCCTTGCGGTACCTGTTCCAGTTGCCAGGAAATCCAGGAAGGCCGTTTTGTTGACCTGATCGAAATCGATGCCGCCTCACGTACCGGTGTGGATGATATGCGGGAGCTGACGGACAACGTTCAGTACTCACCATCCCGTGGCCGCTTCAAGGTGTACCTCATCGACGAGGTGCACATGCTGACCAACCAGTCCTTTAACGCCTTTCTGAAAACCCTGGAAGAGCCCCCGGAGCACGTCAAATTCCTGCTGGCGACCACGGATCCCCAGAAGCTGCCAGTCACGGTTCTGTCCCGCTGTCTGCAGTTCAACCTCAAGCGGATGACGCCGGAGCACATCGCCGGGCATCTGCGGCACGTGCTGACACAGGAAGGCATTCCTTTTGAAGAACCGGCCCTGTGGCTGCTGGCCCGCGCCGCCGACGGCAGCATGCGGGACGCCCTGAGCCTGACCGACCAGGCCATTGCCTTCGGAAACCAGAAACTCAGTGGCAGTGATGTCAGCAATATGCTGGGCACCATTGACCAGCGGGATATTGAAAAGCTGGTCAATGCGCTGGTTGAAAATGACGGGCCGGCGCTGCTCTCTGAAATCAGCCGCATTTCCGATTTTGCGCCGGATTACAGCGTGATCCTGGCAGACCTGCTGTCGCTGTTTCACCGGGTTACCATGGAGCAGGTGGTACCGGGTAGCGTGGATAACGCGCTGGGGGATGCGGCCCAGGTGGAGTCACTGGCCCGTCGGCTGAGCGCCGAAGACGCGCAGCTGTTTTACCAGGCTGCCCTGATGGGGCGTAAAGACCTGGCAGTGACGCCGGATGCCCGCATGGGTTTTGAAATGACACTGCTGCGCATGCTGGCGTTCCGGCCCGGTGCGGATCGGCGTGAGCCACCGGCGATTGCCTCCGGTGGTTCGTCCGCTGGCCAGGAATCACGGGAAGACCCCGAACCTGGCCCGGCGGCGACAGCGCCAGAACCAGAGCAGATACCAGAGCCAAAACCAGAGCCAGAGCCGGAGCCTCAGTATTCAGAGCCGGTGGCAGAGCGGGCTGCTCCTGAACGGGCTGAGCCCGAACAGCCTGCACCGGATGCACCCCCATCCCCGGAGGAACCGGATTCAGGCCCTCCGCCGGTGGAAGCCGATGAGGCCTGGCTGGCAAGCTTGGATGCGGCGGCAGAGTCCGCAGCGGCTGAATCTTCCGTTGCCGACAATTATGTGTCTGAACCGGTGGTGGAGGAGCAGGCTCAGCCTGAATCCGAGCCTGAACCCCTTCCGGATACCGGTGAATTTGTATGGGAGCGGGATTTCCGCAGCCTGGGTATTGTCGGCATGCCGGGTAACCTGGCCAGTAACGCCGCCATGTCCCGAAATGGCGATGAAATCGTACTGACTATCGACGAAGGCCACGCCCGGCTCCTGAATGCTCGCCACGAAGAAAAGATCATAGAGGCATTGAGGAATCGGTTTGGCGACACCATAACCCTTCGTGTAGAGCAGGGCGACGCTGGCGGGAAAACTCCCGCAGCCTGGGAAGAGCGCCAGCGCCAGGCCCGTCAGAAGGCTGCTGAAGAAGCGATTCGTAACGATCCGGCGGTGCAGTCCATCGTTGAACGATTCGAGGCAAGGGTAGTCGAAGACAGTATCCGGCCGCCGCAGCAGGCCAAAGGATAACCAGTGCGGGCGCAGCCCCGTGTGAGGGAATGGCGAGGCAATTCTGGAGAAGGTGAGCATGATGAATAATATGGGCGACCTGATGAAAAAGGCCCAGCAGATGCAGGAAGAGATGAAGAAGGCCCAGGAAGAGGCTGCCAAGGCCGAGATTACCGGCGAATCCGGTGCAGGCCTGGTGAAGGTGACCATGAACGGGCGCCACGATGTCAGGAAGGTGGACATTGATCCTTCCCTGCTGAGCGAAGACAAGGAAATCCTTGAAGACTTGTTGGCAGCGGCCATTAACGACGCCGTCCGCCGTGTCGAGGAAAACCAGAAAGATAAAATGTCCGGCATGATGTCCGGTATGGGCATGCCTCCGGGCTTCAAAATGCCGTTCTGATAGAGGATTGCTGATGGCTTTTAGTCCGTTGGTGGATGAGCTGGTGGAATCACTCCGGTGTCTGCCTGGTGTCGGTCAGAAAACGGCTCAGCGAATGGCCTTCCACCTGCTGGAGCGTGGGCGCTCCGGCGGGTCGCGCCTTTCAGATGCTCTGGAGCGGGCCATGACCGGCGTTCGCCGTTGCGAGAGCTGCCAGAACTTTGCCGATACGCCCACCTGCAACATCTGTGAGAATCCGGAGCGCCGGACTGGAACCCTCTGTGTGGTGGAAAGCCCCTCGGATCTGTTGGCCATTGAACAGGCGGGCGATTACCGTGGCAGCTATTTCGTGCTCATGGGGCATCTGTCGCCTATTGATGGGGTGGGCCCCGAAGAGATTGGGATCGAACGTCTGCTCAGACGCATTCACGAGGAAGGCGTAACCGAACTGATTCTCGCCACCAATCCGACGGTGGAAGGCGAAGCCACAGCCCACTATATTGCCGACAGGCTGGATGGCAGCAACATTCTGATTACCCGCCTTGCCCACGGTATCCCTGTGGGTGGTGAACTGGGCTACGTGGACGGCTTCACCCTGACTCATGCCTTCCGTGGCCGCAAACCCCTGACTGAATAAACCTGACCGGGCCAATTATATGGACGCTACCAACCCGGCCGCACTCGTTCCCGCGGCTCCCGAGACTGTTTCCTGGATTCGGGAACCGGAAGAACTGGATCGCTGGATTGCAGAAGGCAAGGGCGAGCCGCTGGCGCTCGATACCGAATTTGAGCGAGTGAATACGTTTTACCCGATCCCGGGGCTGGTGCAGTTGGGGCTGGGGGAGCGGTTTTGCCTGGTAGACCCTTCGGTTGCCGAGGCTTCAGAGGGCTTTCGCCGCATACTGACCGATCCGGACGTGCCCAAGCTGCTTTATGCCATGAGTGAGGACCTGGAGCTCTTCCGCCACTGGCTGCAGCTGGAACCCGAAGGGCTTGTTGACCTGCAGATCGGTGCCGCCCTGGCCGGTGCCGGTTTCTCCGTGGGCTATGCCCGGCTTGTTGAAACCCTGTTCGGGGAAACCCTGGATAAGTCCGCTACCCGGTCGGACTGGGTCTCACGCCCGCTTTCCGAGGCCCAGGAGCGTTACGCCCTGGACGACGTTCGTTTTCTGGTTCCCCTGTATCACTGGGTGATGGCGCGGCTGCGGGAGCGTGGGCTTGAGGACGCGCTGGCGGAGGAGTCGGCCCGGTTTTCCCGGGAGCTGGCGGCCCAGGACGATCCCGACAACCATTACCTCAAACTGCGCGGCGGATGGACCCTGAGCCGGCAACAACAGGGTGTGTTGCGGGAACTGGTTCGTTGGCGAGAGCAGGAATCAAAACACCGTGATCGCCCGCGAAGCCGTGTTGTCGCAGACCCGTTGCTGATCGCCATTGCCCAGAAACTGCCGCGATCAGTGCGTGAGCTGTCTTCGGTTCAGGGCGTTCCCTCGGTCGTGGTCCGTCGTTACGGTGACAAGATCATCGAGATGGTTGCAGAAGCTGCCTCAGCGGACAATTCAGGTATCACAACCATTGCTCCACCCCTGAGTCGGGAGCAGCAGATGTTCTATAAACAGGTCAAACGCGAGATCGTTCAGGCGGCCGAGGCCCGTGATGTTCCCGTGGAGTTGCTGGCCCCGCGCAAACGCCTTGAGGCGGTAGTGCACCAGCGGGATCTGTCAGCAGGGCTTTTTGATGAAGGCTGGCGCCGGGAAACCCTGGCTCCTGTCCGCGAACGAATCGAGGAATTACTGACATCATGAATGGAAAAACCTTTGTATCGGTGTTTCGTAGCAGCAAGAAGCCGGACACCTATCTATACGTTCGCCGTGGCCAGCTCTGGGATGACCTGCCGGACAGCCTGCGAGAGATTTTCGGTAATCCGGTCCATGCCATGGACCTGATCATGACGCCGGAGCGCAAACTGGCCCGAACCACCGGCAGGCAGGTTCTGGATGCGATTGCCGACAAGGATTTCTTCCTGCAGATGCCGGAAGAAACCAGCGGCTATGTGGTGGATTTTCGCCGCAAACCGGAGCAGAACCGGGGATGATTGCAGAGATTCCGTTCTGGCAACGCAAGCGTCTGGATGAAATGACGCCCGCGGAGTGGGAATCCCTGTGTGACGGCTGCGGCAAATGCTGCCTGGCCAAGCTGGAAGATGAGGATACCGGCGATGTTTACTACACCGACCTGGTGTGTCGCTATATGGACCAGGACACCTGTCAGTGCACGGTCTACAGCGAACGTCTACAGAAAGTGCCGGCGTGCACCGTACTGACACCCGAGACGCTGGGCGACTACCACTGGCTGCCATTTACCTGCGCGTATCGTACACTGGCGGAAGGCCGTCCGCTGGCGGACTGGCACCCGTTGCGCTCGGGTGATCCGCAAACGGTACACGAAGCCGGCGTGTCGGTTCGTCACCGGGTCATCTCGGAAGCCGACGTTGCGGAACAAGACTGGGAAGAACACATAATTCACTGGATCCTTTAATAATGATGGACGTAGAAACCAACCTCGCTTACGGAATATTCTGGACCCTTTACGCGGTTGCCTTTGTGGTCTTCTTCTACATGATGGCAAGGCTGCTCCGCATCATTCCGATGTACGCTGTCAGGACCCTGTTACAGGCCGCCCTGGTGGTTATTTTCCTGACCCCGGTGGAGTCCTCTGAGGTCGCCAACTGGTGGATGCCGGCCTGGCTGCACGGCGGCTATGAAACCATCCTGGGGGATGCCAGCGAAGCCGGGCGCGCCTTCCTGAACTTTGGCATCGCCTCTGCCATCATGTTGCTGGTGTGGATTCTCGACCTGGTGAGATACCGGCTGGTAAAGCGCTGATGCAAGAACTTCTGAAATCTCTGCTTGTTGCCGCCTTGATGCTGCCTGTGGCGGTGTTCGCCCAGCAGCCGCCCTCCCTGGAGCTGCCTGATGACGCCGATATCCGCATTATTGTGGATATTTCCGGTTCCATGAAGGCCAATGACCCCGATAATCTGCGCCAGCCCGCCGTCAGACTGCTGGCAAGAATGCTGCCGGAAGGAGCCGGGGCCGGGGTCTGGACGTTCGGGCAGTATGTGAACATGCTGGTTCCCCACGGCGAAGTGACCAGTGACTGGCGGGAGCTGGCCATCGACCGTTCGGGGCAGATCAATTCCGTTGCCCTGCGTACCAATCTTGGCGAAGCGCTCCGCGTAGCCAGCGACCCTTATCTGTCAGGGGGTGAAGAGCTCGATAATACTGATTTTATTCTGCTGACCGACGGCAAGGTGGATATCTCAGACGATGCTGGCACAAACCAGCAGGAGCGGGAGGAAATCCTGGGCTCGCTGCTGGCGGAGCTGACTGACCGGGGCGCCACTATTCACACCGTGGCCCTGTCCGAAGAGGCAGACCTGGCGCTTCTGGAGGCCCTGGCCAGTGAAACCGGCGGTAGCTACTCCCTGGCGCGTTCTGCGGAGGCTTTGACACTTGCCTTCCTGAAGGCCCTGAACACCGCAGTTCCGCAACAGCAGATTCCCATTGAAGGTGACAGCTTTACGGTGGACGACGGCGTAGAGGAATTTACCGCGTTAATCTTTCGCGCGGATGATGAGCCTGCCGCTACCCGTGAGCTGGGGCTGGTCAGCCCGACCGGGGAAGAGTCTACCGCCGAATCCGTTGCCGACGGAATGCGCTGGGCCCGGGAAACAGAGTACGACCTGATTACCGTGACCGACCCGGCGGCCGGACAGTGGCGGATCAACGGTGAACTGGGCGAGGGTAGCCGGGTGACGGTGGTCAGCGATTTGCGAATGGTGGTCAGCCCGATACCGCCAACGTTCACCGCGGACGATCCCGTGTCGGTCAGGGTGGCATTTTTTGAAGGCGACCAGAAGATTGATAACGCCGATTTTCTGGGGGTGATTGACGTACGCCTGACGCTGACCTCGGACGATGGCCGCAGCGGCACCAAGACCCTGTCTGGAGACCAGCCCCCGGAAGATGGTGTCTATTCCGATGACATAGCGCGGCTTCCTGATTCAGGCGAATACGAACTGGATATTGTGGCTGACGGCCAGACCTTCTCCCGGCGGTTCACTGCCGTTACCCGTTTTGTGGCGCCCGAGGGCGAGGAAACCCCGGTTGCGGCCGAGCCTGTGGATACGCTGCCTGAACCTGAACCTGAACCTGAACCTGTGCCTGAGGCCCCAGAGCAGCCGGCCTCCGACGCCGGGCCAATTGATATCAGCCAGGTGGAGGAATCTGAACCCGAGCCTGCTGCTAACGCCGAAGAATCCGCCGTTGTTCCGCTGTGGATGATGGCGGCCGCTGGTGGAGTGGGACTTCTGGTGGTCGCCGGGGCGGTGTTCCTGATGATGCGCCGCAGGAAGTCCGGAGATGAAGAGGCTCCTCCCGTGGTGCAGCCGGAGGAAGAGGAGATTCCGGTTGCCGAGCCAGATCCGGAGCCCGAAGCGGATCCCGAACAGGAAGAGGAAGTGCCCGAGGACGATATCCCCGTCGCAGATACCACCATTGATGAGCCCGAGCCCGAGCCCGAGCCCGAGCCCGAGCCCAAAAAAGAGCAGGAGCCGGAAAGCGAAGACGCAGAGCCGGAAGAAGACGAGGAATTCGGTCTGGAGGATTTCGACCTGTCCGAATTTGATGACCTGCCGGATACCGGCGATGAAAAAGGAATCCTGGACGACGAGGATGAATCTGACGACGGGGAGGACGACGGGAAAAAGGATCGGTGAGGCAAGGAAAAAGTGACGCCCCCTTATCAGGAGGGCTCCGGTTCTCTATACTTTACCGCTATTTTCAAACAGACGTTTAACCGTTAATTGAACAGGATACTGAAAGCATGAAGTTTACCGGTACCGAGAAATACGTAGCCACTGACGACCTGCAAATGGCGGTGAATGCGGCCATCACTCTTCAACGGCCGTTACTGATCAAGGGTGAGCCCGGCACCGGTAAAACCCTGCTGGCGGAAGAAATGGCCGCCGCCCTTGGCATGCGCCTGATCCCATGGCATATCAAGTCCACCACCAAGGCCCAACAGGGGCTGTACGAGTATGATGCGGTCTCCCGCCTGCGGGATTCCCAGCTCGGTGACGAGAAGGTCAAGGACATCAGCAATTATATCGTCAAGGGCAAACTGTGGGAGGCTTTCGAGTCCGAGGAACAGGTTGTTCTGCTGATTGATGAAATTGACAAGGCCGATATCGAATTCCCGAACGATCTGTTGCTGGAACTCGACCGCATGGAGTTCTTCGTGTACGAAACACAGAAGCTCGTGCGGGCCAAACACCGCCCGATCATCGTGATCACCAGTAACAACGAGAAGGAGCTGCCGGATGCCTTCCTGCGCCGCTGCTTCTTCCATTACATCAGCTTCCCGAACCACGACACCATGCAGAGCATTGTGGACGTGCATTTCCCGGGCCTGCAGCAGCAGGTGGTACGGGACGCGCTGGAAGTCTTCTTTGACGTACGCAAGGTGCCGGGCCTGAAGAAAAAGCCCTCCACGTCGGAACTGATTGACTGGCTGAAACTGCTGATGGCGGACGAGTTGTCTGCCAAAATGTTGCAGGAGAAGGACACCAGTTCCGCCTTGCCGCCACTTTACGGCGCACTGGTGAAAAACGAGCAGGATGTCCACCTGCTGCAGAAGCTGGCCTTTATGGCCCGTCGTCGCGCCTGAAATCCGGCAAGAGCAACACTGTATGTTGATTGATTTTTTTCTCGAAGTCCGGCGCGCCAGGGTGCCCGCCAGCCTGCGCGAATTCCTCGATCTGCTGGAGGCCCTGCAGAACCGCCTGGCGTTTGCCGATATGGAGGAGTTCTACTATCTGGCCCGGGTATGCCTGGTCAAGGATGAGCGCCATTTCGACAAGTTCGACCGGGCATTCCAGGCCTATTTCGAGGGGATTGAAAACCTTGATGACCTGATGGAAGCGCTTATTCCCGATGACTGGCTGCGCGCTGAATTCGAGAAGCAGCTGTCGGAGGAAGACAAGGCGAAAATCGATTCCCTGGGTGGCCTGGAAGAGCTGATCGAAACCTTCAAGAAGCGCATGGAAGAGCAGAAGGAGCGTCATCAGGGTGGCAACAAGTGGATTGGTACCGGTGGCACCTCGCCGTTCGGTGCCAATGGCTATAACCCGGAAGGTTTCCGCATTGGCCAGAACAAGGGTCGTCACGGCCGCGCCGTGAAGGTCTGGGAAAAGCGCGAGTTCAAGGACCTGGACGACAGCGTTACCCTGGGTATACGCAACATCAAGGTGGCCATGCGGCGGCTGCGTAAATTTGCCCGCCAGGGCGCCGCTGACCAGCTCGACATGGACGACACCATCCGCTCCACGGCCCGGAATGCCGGCTACCTGGATCTGAAGATGGTTCCGGAACGGCACAATGCGGTCAAGGTGCTGATCTTTTTTGATGTGGGCGGTTCCATGGACCCTCATGTGCGAGTGTGCGAAGAACTGTTCTCTGCCGCCCGCATGGAGTTCAAGCACATGGAGTATTTCTACTTCCACAACTTCATCTATGAGAGTGTGTGGAAGAACAATATTCGTCGCATGAACGAGACCACCAGTACCTGGGACATCCTTCACAAATATACCCCGGACTACAAAGTCATCTTTGTCGGGGATGCCACCATGGCGCCCTACGAAATTTCCCATCCGGGTGGTTCCATTGAACACTGGAATGAGGAAGCGGGTGCTACGTGGTTCCAGCGTATTACCGAGCATTTCCGTAAGGTGGTGTGGATCAACCCGTTGCCAGAGAGCTACTGGGGGCAGGGTGGTTCCCTGGGAATGACCCGGCAACTGGTGAATGACCACATGTACCCGCTGACCATCGAAGGCCTGGAATCGGCCATGAAGCAACTGAGCAAATAAAAAAAAGCCGATGCGGTTGAGGGCATCGGCTAAGCTCGGCATATCAAACGGGGTGACTATCTCAACACCCCGCGTATCTATATACGCAAATCTGAGGCCACATAAATAAAACAGCTGAAAAACAATTGGTTAGATAATTTCTGCTGTGCATCTCCCCGAATGTGATATTCCCCCGTGTTTTGCTCCTGTCAAATAAACCGACACTTACGAATTCCGATTTGGTGATCTGGATACCGTTCTTGGCTGTTACCAAGTGTTACTCTTTCCGCCAGTTTGTAACGGAACATTGCAAGGGGCAGGAAGCGTATGATCGCCGGAGCGCATGTAACAGAGCCGGTTGGGCGGAGATTCAGGGTTGCGGTGGCTACTGTAACGGCCGTATTTACGGCGCTGATCCTTCCCGTTGGCCAGGCGGCCATCGCGGATACGCTGGACGAAGAGATTGATCGCCTGAAGGCTGACGTGGCGGACCTTGGCCAGACGCTCTACGAACTTGAAGAGGATGTGCTACACCCTGCTGATACGCAGGTGGCAGTTTTCCTGACACTCAGGGATCGGGAAGGGCTCGAACTGGATACCGTCGAGCTGTATCTCAACGACGCACCGGTCGCCTCCCACCTGTATACCGAACGGGAACTGGCATCGCTGAAAAAGGGGGGTGTCCAGAGGCTTTACATCGGTAACCTTCCCCACGGAACCCACCAACTGAAAGCCATACTCACGGCCCGCTCTGCCAATGAGCGGTTTGTGCGCCGGGAAGTGACCCATGATTTCCGCAAACGTCCCGGTCAGTCCCGGCTACAGATGACGCTGGATGCCAGGGCGCCAGATTACGAACCGGTTGTTTCATTTCAGGAATGGAAGTAGGGCGTGATGATGGCGTTTGGGCACCGGCTCGGCAATAACAGCGGTATGTTTGTCCTGGCTCTGATGCTGGTCTTCATGCCTGTCCTGGCGGGAGCGACGGTGGACACCAGGCAGGCACTGCGTACTGGTCTCGCCAGGTTCGCTCTGGATTCCGGAAATCCTGCGGAGGCCTTGCGCCATACCCGCGCTCTGTCTACCGAAGAAGCCCTTCTGGTTCGCGCCCGGGCCCTTATGGCAACCGGCAACAACAAGGATGCCAGGGATCTGCTGGAACAACTGGCTGGCGGCCAGTATTACCGTGGTGACGCGTCTCTGTTACTGGCTGATCTTGTGGTTGCCGATGGGGAAGACGGCGGGGAAGAGAGCAGAAGGCATCTTGAAGTGGCTACAGAGCTGGCTCATGGCGAAACCAGACAGCAGGCACTGTATCGAATGGCTGAACTCCACCGCGAAGCGGGGCACACCGACAGAGCGGGCAGGGTCCTGGCGTCAATAGAGCCGGGGTATTGGGCAGCACTTGGCTATATGAATATGGCCGCTGACTTTGGCAGGCGCGACCTGAACCCATCCCGGGCCCTGGTGGCATTGCGGGTGGCGCTGGCAATGTCGGAGAAAGACACTGACAGCCGCCGTGGTCAGGAACTCAGAAGCCGGCTTCTGGTGCGGGCGGGGCATCTTGCCCATAAGCACGAAGATTACGACAAGGCCATCAGCTTCCTGGAAAAGGTGCCCCTGGAAAGCTACAGCACTCCTCAGGGTCTTTACCTGCATGGCCTGGCGCTTTCAGCCAAAGGAAACCACCGGGCTGCCATGCAGTCCTGGCACCGGGCCAGAAAGTACCCTCTGGCGTATCCCGGTGTCGCCAATGCCTGGTTGGGGACCGGCAGGGGGTACGATCTTTCCGGGTACCTTGGCCAGGCGGGGGAAGCTTATCTGGCCGCCAGCGCCTCTTTCGAGACCGAGCGGGTTACCCTGCGGAAACTGGCGGATCAGATTCGTAACAAGGGTGCTTACCGGGCATTGGTGATGGACGCCCGGGACTCCAGTGCCGAGTGGTTTCTGGCAGACAGCCGCACACTGACTCAGCCCAGAACTGCCTATCTGTTGCGATTCATGGAGCAGCGCCGCGCCCAGGAAGCGGTTAACCGTGTTGCAGATCTTGAGCAGCTTGGGCAGCAGATGGCCCAGCACGAGGACAGTCTTTCGGTATTTCGTAACGCTATCCTGGAACGTATGGGGCCCGTTGACGAACGCATGGTGGGCAGAGAACGCTATGAGGAAGAGATCGAAGCCCTGACCGAGCGGATTTCGGCTCTTCGTAGCCGGGTCACCTCGCCGGCCCAACAGCAGTCGTTGCGGGGAGCTGCCAGTACCCTGTCGGACTTGAAAACTTCCCTTCGGAAGCTGGATCAGAGGCTGGCTTCGAAAAATCAGCGCCTGACCGAATTGCTGGCCCGTACTGACCGTGCCCTGGAGCGGGTAAGAGGGGCCCGCGACCGTGCTGCAAGATTGCAGGCTGAGGCTGAAGCAGCTCTGGACGAGATTGCCCTGGCCTTTGTGAAAGCCCAGGACGATCGCATGACGTTTGCCCTTGACCGCACGGAACAGCGGATTGCCCATCTGTATGAATACCTTGCCCTGCAGAACATTGAGCGGGGTGACCCATGAAACGGTTGCTGATCGTTGCTCTGGGTTTGGCGGTATACGTGCCTGGCCCGGCCGCCATGGCCCAGGAATCCTTCCGTGTAGAGTTGGGGCGTGACGGCGAAACCATCGGTGATATGCGGCCGGTGTTTCTCGAATTCAAATCCCGCCCCATGCCGGCCATTTCACCGAGGGAAGTAGCCCGCCGATACCAGCGACTGTTTGATAACTCCGACGAGCCGGAGGTGCGTATTGACGCCCTCAACCGGCTATCGAACATCCAGAAGGCGACGAATGAAGACGTCAGCTTCAGCAATGAGCGGGAGCAGCAGGTTTACCAACAGGCCCTCGACAGCTACGAAGCCATTCTGGACAGGGGCTCCTATCAGGGCCGGCTTGATGAGTTGCTGTACCAGATGGCGAAAGCCCATGCCTATACCGGTCAGGCAGAAGAGTCCATTGATCGCCTGCGACAGCTTGTTGGACTTTATCCGTCGTCGACACTGGTCCCCGAGGCCCGTTTCAGGATTGCCGAGGCCGCGTTTTCGGCCGGTGACTACGCCGTGGCGGAGTCTGAATACAGCCGGGTCATCTCCGGTGAGGGCTCTGACAGCCTCAAGACCAAGGCCCGCTACATGCAGGGGTGGAGCCAGTACAAACAGGGCCCCGCTGCCTGGGACAGGTCGGGAGAGACCTTTATGGCGGTTCTGGACAGGTTCGACGATGAAACCGACAGCTTCCGGCGTATCCCCACCAGCGATGCCGGGCTGGTGGAAGATACTTTCCGGATTATGGCGCTGATGGCAGCAGAGGACCGGGGTGCGGATTCCCTGGACGGATGGTTGAACAGTGTTGGCGGAAGGGATTATGGCTACCTGCTTTATGACCGGCTTGCAGACTACTACGCCAGCAATACCCGTTACGAGGACGCCGTGGAGGTGAACCGGCACTTCGTGGGTGCACACGGGAATCACGCATCCGTGCCGGCATTTCTTTCCCAGAACGTGGATGTCTGGCTTATGGCCGGCAGAACAGACCGTGCCCGGGAAGCGCGGGCGGAGTATGTGAGGTCGTTTGCAGGAGAATCCCGCTACCAGAGCCTCGCACGTTCAGACCAAGGGCGCTGGCAGGAGTTCAGTCGCCTGCTGGCAGACTACCACTACGATCAGGCGGAGAACGCCGGGGCTGACCGGCGGCGGGAGCAATTCCGACTGGCTGCGGACTATTACCGCCAGTTGGCAGCAAGGGTCACCGACCCCGGGGAGGTTCTGAGGCTTTCGGGGGATGCCTTCCTGCAGGCTGGCGAGTATCGGCAGGCACTGAACGGATTTCAACAGGCTGCCTATGACACCAGTGGATACCAGGGCGCGGCCGATGCCGCCTGGGCCGCGATTGTGCTTCAGCGCAAGGCAGTGGACGGCCACTATGAACTGGAGCTGACGCTGGACGAACTGGCGTCGGAAGCCGAACGCCTTGCCAAAACCTTTCCAGGCGATCGGCGCCTACCCGGGCTGAACGCCGATATCGCCAACCGGATGCTGGCGCGTAATCGCCGTGACGATGCCCTGAAGTTCGCGGAAGCGGCTATTGCCCATCCGGCTGCCAGTGCCGGGGAGCAGTATAGTGCCTGGCTGGTTTCCGGCGAGGCGTTCGTTGGCGCGGAATCTTACGGGCTTGCGGAGAATGCCTGGCGCAAGTCACTGGCGCTGCTGAACTCCGGTGCGCTACCCGACAGGCAGGACGAAGACAGGCGCAGCCTGCAGCGCCAGCTGGCAGGCAGTATCTACCAGCAGGGTGAACAGGCTGCCAATGAGGGCAGGACTGATCAGGCTGTTGCCCATTACCAGCGGGTGGAGTCTGTTCTTGCCGGGTCTGACATCGCGATCAAGGGTCGCTACGATGCCGCCAATACGCTGCTTCAGGCAGAGCGCTGGCAGGCGGCAGTCAACGAGTTGAACCGTTTCCGCGCCGACTATCCGCAACATGAGCTTGCCGGCACGGTGAGCGAAAAACTGGTGTTTGCCTATCAGTCGTCAGGTCAGCCGGTGCGGGCTGCGGATGAATTGATGGCCGAAGCCGACGGGAATGCACCAACCTGGGAGCAGCAGCTCAGGGCGGCAGAGCTATACCACAAGGCCGACGCCCATGAGCGGCGTAACCGTATCTATGTGGCGTGGCTGGATCAGGGTGATCCAGCGGCTGCCCCCCCGGATTCCGATGCCCATATCCGTAACCAGACCATGCGCCAGCGACTTGTGGCCGCCGGGGTTGAGCCACGTCGTTACCGCGCCGAGCTGGTGGCGAGTGAAGTGACCAGCCAGTGGCATTCGGATGACACCCTGGCCTGGGCCGGTCGTGCTGCGATTGAGCTGGGAGAGCAGGAGGCAGCGAGGTTTGCAGCGGTACCACTGCAACACCCCCTGGGACCCTCACTGAAGCGGAAACAGGAGGCCATGGCAGCGGCACGGGAGCGCTTCATGCAGGCGGAACAGCTGGGTGGGGACACCTTCCGGTCCGAGGTTCTCTTCCATCGGGCAGAACTCTATCGGCAGATGGCTGATGACCTGATGGCCTCGGAAGCGCCCGCCGAGCTGAATGAGCTGGAAACCATGCAGTATCAAATGCTGTTGGAGGAAGAGGCTTATCCATTCGAGGAGAAGGCCATCCGGCTGCACGCCGAGAACCACCAGCGCCTGGCAGACGGTCACTTTGATCACTGGGTGGAGCAGAGCCTTCAGGTTCTGGCAAAGCTGTTCTCCGGCCGCTACGACCGGGATGTTCGCTGGATGACATGGAATGAGGAGTCCAACGATGGTGCCTGATGCTGTTCGTTCCCTGCTACTGATCGTCTTGTGTGCTGCGTTGGTATCCGGCTGCGCCAGTACACCCGAGCCCGAGCCTGCCGTGGACAGGAGTGCCGAAGCCGGCGAGTTAGCCCGACAGGCTTGGCACGCGCAGCAGGAGGGCAAACTCGACGAGGCATTGGCCCATTACCGGCAGGCCTTCAGCCTGGATCCGCGCAATGCCATGACCGCCAATAACCTGGCCCTGTTGCTGCGGGAACAAGGGCGTTTTGATGAAGCGGTGAAGACGTTGCGGGAGGGCCTTGAGCACTCACCGGACACCGCAGAGCTGCATTACAACCTGGCGGTTATCTCCGAGCTGTACCTGCTGGACCTGGCCACCGCGTTGCGGCATTACCGCCGCTACCGGGAGCTTGCCGATACCGAAGGCAAACAGGTGGCCGGCTGGATTGCTGACCTGGAACGGAGGGTTGAGTAAATGAACAGACTTCCGCGGATATCAGCCGTGTGCCTGAGTTTACTGATAGCGCTGGCGTCGTCACAGCTGCTGGCGCGAGAGGCTGGCACTGATGCGCCAGCGACCAATAGTGAAACCGTATCCCTGACCGTGGAGGGCATTACCCGGAACACCGGTGATGACGACCCGGGCGTGCTCTACATCCTTCCCTGGCAGCCGCCAACTCTGCCGCGACGTACGCGGGCAGAGCTGGAGGCTGGTAGTGAGGATCTGCTTGAACCCAAGGATCCGCTGACGCTGGAGCGTCACCGGAAGTTTCGTGAAACCCTGAATCCATCCCTGGATTCCACCCTGTCCCTGCAGTAGAACCGGGAGTCTGAATATGCTGGAAACTGTTGTTCGTTTTTTTCAGGAAGGTGGCCCCTTCATGTATCCCATCGCCCTGGTGCTGGCCATTGGTCTGGCCATCACCATTGAGCGATTTGTGTATCTGGCCTCCGTGCGTCGCCGGAACAGGCTGGCGTTCGAGAAAGGCATACTGCCTTTACTGCGAAAGCGGGACTATCAGCGCGCCATGAAAGCGGCCACCGGTTCCGACAGCGCTATCGCGTCCATCATGAGTGCCGGTATCGGGCGGCTTCTGAACAATCACCCCCGCGAAGACGTGGAATACGCCATGGAAGAGGGGTTGATGGAAGTCTTGCCCCGGCTGGAAAAGCGCACCCAGTACCTGGCGACACTGGCCAACATTGCCACCTTGCTGGGCCTGCTTGGCACCATCATCGGGTTGATTGCGGCGTTTACGGCGGTTGCCTCTGCAGACCCATCGCAGAAGGCTTCGTTGTTGTCGGAAAGTATTTCCGTGGCCATGAACACCACGGCATTCGGGCTGATGTCCGCCATTCCGCTGTTGATGTTCCACGCCCTGCTTCAAACCCGCACCAACGAGATTGTCGACAGTTTCGAAATGGCCGGTGTGAAGCTGCTGAACATCATTGCCGAGCAGCCATCATCACCGTCACCAAGGCAGTCCGCCGCCTGAGCCGGGGTTTCGCAGTATGAGACGAAAGCATCGCAGGCTAGTCAGTAATCCGGAACTGGATATCACGCCGTTCCTGAACCTGATGATTGTGCTGGTACCGGTACTGTTGCTTGGCATGGTATTCACCCAGATCCGCATGATCGAGCTGAACTTTCCGGGCATGGAAGCGGGCGAGGCACCGGCAGCTGATGATTTGCGGCTTGTGGTTGCCCTGATACCGGAGGGCCTGGAAGTCCTGGACAGCGAGCGCGGCGTTATAAAAACGCTGCCGCTGGTGGAGGGCGAACAGGATTTCGACGGCTTGCGGGAGACCCTGAAGCTGATCAAGAAACGGGTGCCTGATAAAACCGATATTGTCCTGGAAGTCGGCCCCGATATTGACTATCAGACCCTGGTTACCACCATGGATACGCTTCGATCCTACCCGGCGGTGATTGCAGCAAGCGTTGTGGAAGGGGAACTGTTCCCGGACGTTGCCCTGGCGGATTCCCCGGAAGACCGGGTGCTGTCGGGTACAGGGGAGGGTGCATGAAAACATCCCGTCGCGCCCGCCGCATGCAGCGCCACTACAGCCGCATGCATCGACCCGGCGGCCTCAACCTGGTATCGCTGATGGATATCTTCACCATTCTGGTGTTCTTCCTGATGGTGAACTCCTCTGACGTGAAGGTGATGCAGAATACGGCCGACGTGCCCCTGCCGGAATCGACCGCCACCAAGGACGCTGTGGAATCCATGATGGTGCAGGTTATTGGCCAGTCCATTCTCGTCCAGGGCCGTGAAGTGGCCCGGCTGGACAGTATCGAGACCGGCGACAAGACCGTCGGCGGGCTGGCGGAGGAGCTTGCCTGGGTTCGGGAGCGACGGGGAGAGGTACCGGAGCAGGGCCATGAGGTCACCATTATGGCCGGGCGTACCACCGATTACCGGCTGCTGAGAAAGATCATGCAGACCTGTATAGACGAGGATTTCCGACAGGTAAGGCTGGCCGTTGAGTCGGCGAAGGAGGTGGGCAGTGGCTGACCGTCAGAACCTGCCTTCCGGCTTACCCTGGGGTGCGGAGAAAGGCGAAAACCGTCGTTTCCTGTTGGCGCTGCTGGTCATGCTCGGGATCTTTCTGCCGCCCGCGTTTCTGATTCCGGCACTGGATCTCCCGGAACCGGAGCGCAGTGAAGCCGAAAAGATACCTCCCCAGCTGGCGCGGCTGGTAGAGCAGCCAGAACCTCCGGAGCCCGTCGTGCTACCAGAACCGGAACCGGCGCCAGAACCTGAACCTGAACCTGAACCTGAACCAGAGTTGGCAGAACCCGAGGCCCCGCAACCCGAGGCACCTGAACCCGAGGTTGCGGACCAGGCACCACCACCGGAGCCGTCCACCCCTGAGCCGCAACAGACCGTTGAGCAGGCCCGTGAAACCGCCTCCCGTTCAGGTCTTCTGGCAATGAAGGATCAGCTTGCCAGCATGCGGGCACCGGAACCGGATCGGGTGGAAACCCTGACGGCCAATGTGGATGGCGAAGGGGCACGGGAGTCAGGTGACCTTTTCGGTGCTGACGCTGACCGGGAGTCGGCGCTGGCAGGCAGTGGCGGCGTTAGCCGGGAATCGGCCCCGGAAACCGAGGTCGCGGTGGCCGGGCACCAGGTGCGTGAGGTTGAAGCGGCGCGGGAAGTGGCCGCCGAGCCCGCACCGGAACCGGAGACCGGCCCTGGTAAGCGCGCCATGAGCAATATACGCCAGGTCTTCGATGCCCAGAAAACCGCACTCTATTCCCTGTATCGTCGGGAGCTGAGGCAGGACCCCACGCTGGAGGGCAAGGTAATGCTGGAACTGGTGATTGAGCCGGACGGCTCGGTGTCCAGTTGTGCCGTGGTGAGCTCGGAGCTGGACAACAGGGAACTGGAGCAGCGCATTGCCACCCGGGTGCGCCTGTTCAACTTCGGCAAAGACGATGTGGAAACCCGCACGGTGAGGTTCCCCATCGACTTCCTGCCCGGTTAGCCAGGCTGGTTACGAGTGCTCAATAGTAATCCTGGGCAACCGGGGTTTGCTCAGGGACATTTTCTGGGTAGGCGCAATCACTTTTGCCTCGCCAGTGACCACCTGTTGATCATTCTGGTTACGGACATCGCAGGCCAGAGTCACGCGGTTCTTTCGCTCCTTGGACAGTACTTTCAGGTTTACCGTGAGCGTGTCATCCAGCTTTACCGGCCGCTTGAAGGACAGGCTCTGCTCCAGGTAGATGGTACCCGGCCCGGGCATCACCGTTGCCAGGGCCGCGGAGATGATCGCGCCGCTCCACATGCCATGGGCAATCCGCTCCTTGAATGCGGAGTCTGCGGCGAATTCGGAATCCAGATGCACCGGGTTAACATCGCCGGATACCGCTGCAAAAAGCACCAGTTCGTCTTCTGTCAGCGTCTTCACGTAAGTGGCGGAATCGCCTTCCTGAAGTTCTTCATAGGTAATGTTTTCAAGCGTGTCGAGGGTGTCGCTCATATGGGCTCTGCCTGGAATCCTGAATAGTGTGTTGCCAATCGGTTATTGGATATAAGAGCTACAGTTCAGCCTCGAAAACTACCTCATCGTTCACAAAACTGCTATTCTCTCCCGACTTTTCGAGGCTGATACTTTTGTCTGGTTGATTTTTTGATCAAACCGATATCAGTAAACATTATAAGCACAAATGCCCAACAGGAGATGGTGATGGATTTTGAGCAGTTCTATCAGGACAAGTACCCCGCCGGTGTGTCCCGTGAAGTAGACCTGGACAAGTACACCAGCATGGTGGACGTATTTGATCAGGCGGTGAAGAAGTATGCCGACCGGCCTGCCTTCAGCGCTGTTGGCGCTACGCTCAGCTATCGCGACCTGGATACCCAGAGCCGCAATTTCGCGGCCTGGCTGCAGAACAAGACCGACCTCAAGCCGGGTGACCGCATTGCGGTTCAGATGCCCAACGTTTCCCAGTATCCCGTTGTTGTTTTCGGTGCCATGCGTGCGGGTCTGATTGTGGTGAATACCAACCCGCTGTACACCACCCGTGAGATGGAACACCAGTTCAACGATTCCGGAGCCAAGGCACTGGTTGTGCTGGCGAACATGGCCTATAACGCCGAGAAAGTACTGCCCCATACCGGCATTGAGCACGTGATTGTGACTGAAATCGCCGATATGCATTCCCCGCTGAAGCGTACGCTGATGAACGCCGCGGTAAAGCATCTCAAGAAAATGGTGCCGGCCTACAACCTGCCGCAGGCCCATAAATTGCCAGCGGTTCTGAGTGCCGGCAGCAAGGAGAAGTTCACTCCGGTTCAGTGCAAGAAGGACGATATCGCTGTACTGCAGTACACCGGCGGTACCACGGGTGTTGCCAAAGGCGCCATGCTGACCCACGGCAACCTGGTGGCCAACCTGCTGCAGGTGCGCCCGATGATGGAAGACACGGTGGAAGAGGGCAAGGAAGTGGTCATCGCGCCGCTGCCGCTGTACCACATCTATTCGTTTACCCTGAACTGCGGCATCATGCTTGAAGCCGGCGCCCATAACGTTCTGATTCCAAACCCGAGGGATATTCCGGGCTTCGTCAAGGAACTCAAGAACCACAGATTCACGGCGTTCCTGGGCCTGAATACCCTGTTCGTGGCGCTGTGTAACAACGAAGAGTTCCAGGACCTGGACTTCAGCGGCCTCAAGCTGACATCCTCCGGCGGCATGGCTCTGACCAGCGACACCGCGAAGATGTGGCAGCGTGTCACCGGCTGTGAAATCGCCGAAGGTTACGGCATGACCGAAACCTCGCCGGTTGTCACCTTCAACCCCAACAGTGCCATACAGCTTGGTACCATCGGCTTGCCGATCCCCGGTACCGAAGTGAAAACCATCGACGATGACGGCAATGAAACACCGATTGGTGAGCCCGGTGAGCTGTGCGTGAAAGGCCCCCAGGTGATGCGCGGCTACTGGCAGCGGCCGGAGGACACCCAGAAGTCCTTTACGCCAGACGGCTTCCTGCAAACCGGTGATATCGCCCTGATTCAGGAAGATGGCTACATCCGTATCGTTGACCGCAAGAAGGACATGATCATCGTGTCCGGTTTCAATGTGTTCCCGAATGAAATCGAGGACGTGGTGAGCGGTCATCCCAAGGTGGTAGAGTGTGCGGCCGTCGGCGTACCCGACGCCAAGAGCGGTGAGGCGGTCAAGGTCTACCTGGTGCCGACCGCAGAAGGCGTGACGGAGAACGAACTGAAGGAATTCTGTCGTGAGCGCCTGACTGCCTACAAGGTGCCCAAGTCGTTTGAATTCCGCGATGAGTTGCCCAAGACCAACGTTGGCAAGATCCTGCGTCGCGAACTTCGGGACGAAGCCACCAACAAGTAAAAGGACCAATGTCTCAAGCCCCGACGGAACAGCCCACGAATACGCCGGACAGCAAGGCTGCGGTCAAAGCCATGATGGAACAGCTGGACACCTGTAACCAGCTGGAAGCCGCCCGTATTCACAAGCTGGTGGCCCGTAAAAAGGGCCGTCCGGGGCAGAAAGACCTTGAGAAGATGGCGCAGTGGCTCGACCGGGGCCAGGCAAAGGTAAGAGAGCGTCAGGCACAGCACAAGCCCGCAACCTTTCCGTCGTCGCTGCCGGTATCCGAGCGGGTGGATGACATCCGTGAGGCTATTGAACAGAATCAGGTGGTGATCATTGCCGGTGAAACCGGTTCCGGTAAGACCACCCAGATTCCCAAGATCTGCATGAACAGTGGCCGTGGCATTCGCGGGCTGATCGGCCATACCCAGCCCCGGCGGATTGCCGCTCGCACCGTGGCAGGCCGTATTGCTGAGGAGCTGGGGGAGCAGACCGGTGGCCAGGTGGGCTACCAGGTACGCTTCACCGACACCACCTCTGAACAGTCCCGGCTGAAAGTGATGACCGATGGCATCCTGCTGTCGGAAGTTCAGCACGACCGCTTCCTGGATCGTTACGACACACTGATCATCGACGAGGCCCACGAACGCAGTCTGAATATCGACTTCCTGATGGGCTACCTGCGCCAGCTTCTGCCGAAGCGCCCGGACCTGAAGGTCATCATAACTTCGGCCACCATTGAGGTGGAGCGCTTCAGCCGGTTCTTTAACGATGCGCCGGTGATTGAGGTCAGCGGCCGAACCTTTCCGGTGGATATCCGCTATCGTCCGCTTACCGGAGATGAGGACGACCGGGACCAGGGCTGGACTGACGGCGTGCTTCGCGCCATGGAGGAAATCGAGCAGCACGAACGGGCGGAGAAAAAACCGCCGGGAGATGTGCTGGTGTTCCTGCCGGGCGAACGGGAAATTCGCAGCCTGAGCAGGGTGCTGCGCCATGCCGACCTGCGCCATACCGAGGTGCTGCCACTGTATTCCCGTCTCAGCAACCAGGAGCAGAACCGGATTTTCCAGAGCCATCGGGGGCGGCGGATGGTGCTGTCCACCAACGTGGCGGAAACCTCCCTGACGGTGCCGGGCATACGCTACGTGATTGACACCGGCGTAGCGCGGATCAGCCGTTACAGTGTACGTTCCAAGATCCAGCGCCTGCCCATCGAGCCTGTGTCCCAGGCCAGCGCCAACCAGCGGGCAGGGCGATGTGGCCGGGTGGCGCCGGGTATCTGTTTCCGTCTGTATGACGAAACCGATTTTATCAACCGGCCCGAGTACACGGACCCGGAAATCCTGCGCACTAACCTTGCGTCCGTCATTCTGCAGATGACCACCTCCGGGCTCGGGGACATCCGCCATTTTCCGTTTCTGGAACCGCCTGACACCCGCCTGATCAACGATGGCTACAAGCTCCTTGAAGAGCTGGGTGCTGTCGACGAGAAGCGTCGGCTGACCGGCCTTGGTCGCACCATGGCGAGGCTGCCCCTTGACCCGCGGCTTGCGCGGATGCTGGTGACCTCTTCGGAACAGGGCAGCCTGGCAGAAACCCTGGTGATCATCGCCGGCCTCAGTGTCCAGGACCCGAGGGAGCGCCCCCAGGATAAGCAGCAGGCGGCCGACCAGGCCCATGCCCCGTTCAATGACAAGGAATCCGACTTCCTGACGTTGCTGAACATCTGGAACTTCTATGAAGAGCAGCGTCAGGAACTGTCCCAGAACCAGCTCAAGAAAGTCTGCCAGAAAAGCTTCCTTTCCTGGATGCGGATGCGTGAATGGCGCGATATCCATCGCCAGCTCACCCTCATCTGCCGTGAACAGAAGCTGAAACTCAACAGGGACGCGGCCGGTTACGAATCCCTCCACAAGGCTATTCTCGCCGGCCTTCTGGGGCACGTGGCGGTCAAACTGGAAAAGAAGGAGTATCTCGCGACCCGTAATCGCAAGGTGATGATCTTCCCCGGTTCCAAGGTCTCGAAAACGGCGCCCAAGTGGATCGTTGCCGCTGAGATTGTCGAAACCAGCCGCGTGTTTGCCAGGGTTGTCGCAAAGATTGAGCCGGAATGGATTGAGCCGCTGGCCGGCCACGTGGTCAAGCATCACTACTTCGAGCCCCACTGGGAGCAGAAGCGTGCCCAGGTAATGGGCTATGAGAAAGTCAGTCTCTACGGTCTGGATATTATTTCCAAACGCCGGATCCCTTACAGCAAGGTGGATCCGGCCGAGTGCCGCAACCTGTTTATCCGCCGGGCTCTGGTGGAAGGGGATTACCAGTCCAAAGCACCGTTCATTGCCCGTAACCGGGAGTTGCTGGATACCGTCGAGAACCTGGAGCGCAAGACCCGGCGCCGGGATCTGCTGGTGGAGGACGAAGTGCTGGTGGATTTCTATGACCAGCGCCTGCCGAACGACATTGTCAGTGGGCGGCATTTCGAAAGCTGGTGGAAGCAGCTCAGCGCCGAAGAGCTCCGTAACATGGAGCTGACAGAGTCAGACATTCTTCAGCGCCCGGTGGATGAGCAGGCCGGAGCACTGTATCCGGATTACCTGGAATGGGAGGGTGTGCGGTACCCGCTGAGTTACGAGTTCGAGCCCACCAGCGAACGGGATGGTGTCACCCTGCAGGCGCCGGTAATGGCCCTGAAACAGCTGCCAACCAGGCGTCTGGAGTGGCTGGTGCCCGGGCTGCTGCGTGAAAAGTGTATTGCCCTGGTCAAGGGCCTGCCAAAGGCCCTTCGCCGTAACTTCGTTCCGGTCCCTGACTTCGTGGATGCAGCGCTGGAAAACCTCCAGCCGTCCAATGAGCCCCTGGCACTGCAACTGGGTGAGCAGCTCCGGCGGATGACCGGTGTGCAGATTGATCCAGACGCCTGGCCGCAGGAGGAGTTGCCAAGGCACCTGCGGATGAACCTGCGGGTGGTGGATGATGCCGGAAAACCCATAGCCGAGGGCCGGGAAACGGAAAAACTGCAGAGTGAACTGGAGGGTCGCGCGGAAGCAGCGCTGTCCTCCGCCACTCGAAAGCAACCGGGGGACGAGACCGCCAGGACATCGACCCGCTGGGATTTCGGAGAGCTTCCGCAGTCGGTAACAACCGAGAAGGGGGGCATGGAAGTCACCGTGTACCCGGCTCTGGAAGACCAGGGGGATTCAGTCCGTCAGACCCGTTTCCTCGACCGACTGACGGCGGACGACGCTACCCGCAAGGCAGTGGCACGGCTGATTCTTCTCCGGCTGGGCAACAGGCTTGATGATATCGACCGCAAATTGCCTCACTTCAAGGCTTCGGCGCTGATGTTTGCCCCGGTTGGCAAGGCCCGCGTCCTGCTTGATGACCTGTTGCTGGCAACAGCCATGCAGCATTTTGTGCCGGGCGAGGCACCCCGTAACCAGAAAGCCTTTGAGGCCCTGTTCGAGGCCGGCCGCGCAGATTTCATTCCGGCCCTGGAGGAGGCGGATGAACGGCTGTATCAGGCAATGACCGGTTACCACGGGGTCATGAAACAGCTTAAAGGCAAGATCAGTCTGGCCCTGGCCAATAGTATGGCCGACCTGAAGTTCCAGCTTCAGAACCTTGTTTATCCAGGGTTTTTGGTGGCAACGCCTCCGGAATGGCTGGCTCATTTTGGTCGCTACTTCGAGGCCGCCAGTATCCGCTATGAGAAGATGCCCCGGGAGCTCGGCCGCGAACGCGAGTTCCTGCACGTAATGGAACCCCTGTGGTCCCGCTATGCCAGCAAAAGGGATGAGCAACAACGACAGGGCGTCCGGGACCCTGAGCTGGTGCTCTACCGCTGGATGCTGGAGGAATTTCGCGTGTCCTTTTTTGCTCAGCAACTTGGTACCGCCGTACCGGTATCCGTCAAGCGTCTGGAACGGCAATGGGAGAAAACGAGGATCTAAGACGGTTATACCCGCGGGCAAAACTTTGAGACTGTGTTAGTATTTGGCCAATATTGGTGCATTCATATCTATTTCGGATTACGCCTTCGGCTAATCCGACCTACTACGTGGGGTGAGCGTGATTAAAGCCGTTATCAGCGGGACCGGGTTGTACACACCGCCAGCAACCATTACCAACGACGAGCTGGTGGAGGCCTTCAATGCCTTCGTGGAACTCCACAATGCCCGTCATGCCGACGACATCGCCCGTGGGGATGTCGAGCCACTTCAGCCTTCGTCGACGGCTTTTATTGAGAAAGCCTCGGGTATCAAACGCCGACATGTTATCGACAAGGAAGGTATCCTGGATCCGGAGCGGATGTGCCCGAAGATTCCGGAACGCAGCAATGACGAGCCTTCAGTGCAGTGCGAAATGTCTGTTGCCGCGTGCACCGAGGCGCTGGAACAGGCAGGAAAGTCGGCAGCGGATGTGGATGCCGTTATTGTGGCCTGCTCCAACATGCAGCGCCCGTACCCCGCCATTTCCGTTGAAGTCCAGGATGCCCTGGGCATTGAAGGATTCGCCTACGACATGAACGTCGCCTGCAGTTCAGCCACCTTTGGCCTGCAGGCAGCGGTGAACGCGGTGGAAAATGGTACGGCCCGTGCTGTGCTTGTGGTGAGCCCCGAGATCTGTTCCGGCCACCTTAATTTCCGCGACCGCGACAGCCACTTTATTTTTGGTGATGCCTGCACCGCCATCCTGGTGGAACGGGACTCTGACGTGGCTGAAAGCCAGGGCTTCGAGATCCTGGGAACCAGCCTCAAGACGCAGTTTTCCAATAACATCCGCAATAACTTCGGTTTTCTGAACCGGGGTGACGAGTCCGGCATCAACAAGCCGGACAAGCTGTTTGTCCAGCAGGGGCGAAAGGTTTTCAAGGAAGTATCACCCTTGGTGGCGGAAACCATTCTGAAGCAGCTTTCCAGCCTGTCGCTGTCACCGGAAGATCTGAAACGAATGTGGTTGCATCAGGCCAACCTGAACATGAACCAGCTGATTGCCCGCAAGGTACTGGGGCGTGATGCGGATACCACGGAAGCCCCGGTCATTCTGGACGAATACGCCAACACCAGTTCTGCCGGGTCGATTATCGCTTTCCACAAGCACAAGGATGATTTTACCACCGGCGATCTGGGCGTGATCTGCTCATTTGGCGCCGGCTACTCCATCGGCAGCGTGGTGGTTCGCCGCCGATAGAGCGAAGCTGGAGGGGCGTTGTCGTCAGCTGGTCGCCAGCGCCCTGAGTTTGTCCGGCAGCGCCATTGAGGTGCGTTTTTCCCGGTCAAACCAGACAATTTTGGCGTAGCCTTCCGCGTAAAGTTCCCCGGTCTCGACATCAGTCAGGGTATGATAGGTATCGAGGCTGGTATTGCCCGCCTTGTCCGCGTATGTTTTTACTTCGACCGTTGCAGGGTGCGAAAGCTCCTTCAGAAAGGTGGCGCTGGTCTTTATAATGACCGGGCCGTCGGGGTCGTTTTCCGCGCCAAGCTCAAGGGATGCCAGCCAGGTTATGCGGGCTTCTTCGAAAAAGCGGAAATAAACCGTATTGTTTGCGTGACCGTAAGCGTCCATATCGCCCCAGCGAAGTGGCATGGAAAGGGTGCTGACCAGGTTCCCGGGTACTGACATCGGGGTGCTCCTTGAAAAAGGGGTTAATAATAAAAAGACAAAGCGCCGGTATTTTCGACGAACTGAAACTGAATTAACAACCTCAGGTCTGATGATGAGAGACTTTTTTTCCCGGCACCCGGTACATGGCGCCCTGTTTGTCTTATTCCTGTTCGCGGGAGGCGCGGCTGCGCAAACCATCCAGCCAGCGTCTCCGGACATGGCCCAGCAACGGCTGGATACGCCTGGGAGTGAGGTCGACCCTTACGAGGACTGGAACCGGAAGGTCTACCGCTTCAACGAAACCATTGATAACTGGTTCCTTCGGCCTGTCGCAAAGGCCTATCGGTCTATTGTGCCCGGTTTCGCCGATCGAGGGGTAACCAACTTTTTCAATAATCTCACCGAGCTCCGCAATTTCGCCAACAGCGTCTTTCAATTGAAGGGCGAATCCGCAGTGGTTGCGGCAGGGCGGTTTACCTACAACACCGTGTTCGGGCTTGGTGGATTCATTGACGTGGCCACCATGTTTGAACTTCCCGAGCGGCCCGAGGATTTTGGCCAGACCCTCGGTTATTGGGGTACCGAATCCGGTCCCTACCTGATGCTTCCGTTCATGGGGCCATCGACTCCCAGGGATTTTGGCGGCTTTGTGACCGATAATGTGCTATTGCCGTCCGCCTGGGATCTGGCGGAAAGCCCGGAGGTCTACTACGCGAGGGCGCTGCAGATCGTGGACAAGCGTGCTGATCTGATTCCTGCTGAGGCCTTCATGTCCGGCGACAACTACACGTTCGTCCGTAACGCCTATCTTCAACGCAGGGCCTTCCTGATTAACGATGGCCGGACCGTGAACGATCCGTTTGCCAACGATGATGACGAGGATCTGATGCTCGAGGATTTCTGAGGTTAACCCGATGGTCGATGATCGTATCCAAAAGTTCCGCAAGATGCTGGCGGAGGCGCCCAACTACGAAGTCTGGAAGGCGGCCGCCCTGGAGCTGGATTTTCTGGAAGGAAACGCCGAGTGGAAAGAGGATTTCGCATCCGATCTGTATCACTATGAGCTGATTTACGACCGCCTCAGCAATCTCCGTAATTACCGCCAGCAGAATGATTTCGAGCGCCTGAAACGCGCGCTCAGGGAAGGTCTTCACCACGATCTGGGCAACATGGGAAATACGGCCCTGTATACCCGCTCCCGGGTTGGCACCAAACACCTGATCGAGGAGTACATCACCCAGGTCTGCGAATCCCTGGATTTTCTGTGTGACAACACGGTGCCAGGCTTTCCGGTAGCCGACAAACTGCAATTCTTCCGCGACACCCTCACCAGCTATGGCCGTCCTGCGCTGCTGTTAAGTGGTGGCGCGAGCCTGGGAATGTTTCATTTCGGGGTGATCAAGGCGCTGTGGGAAAAGGGCCTGTTACCCCAGGTGATTGCAGGCTCCAGTAGCGGGGCCATCATCGCCGGAATACTGGGTGTCCACAGCGACGCCGAAGTGCCGGAAATGCTGGTGCCGGAGAATCACGACCTCAGGGCCTGGAAATGGCGCGGAATCTTCAGTGCCATGCGCGGCAACGGCCTGATGGATCAGGAGCAGTTAAAGAAGTGCCTGCGGGCCAACATCGGCGAATATACCTTCGAGGAAGCCTTCCAGAAGAGCGGCCGCTCCATCAATGTGAGTGTCTCTCCCGTTCAGGCCCATCAGAAGGCCCGGTTGCTGTGCGGTTATACGTCCCCCTATCTGCTGGTGTGGAGCGCGGTGCTGGCCAGTGCGGCGGTACCGGGTATCTTCCCGCCGGTGCCACTGATGAAAAAAGACATTCAGGGTAATATTCTGCCCTATATGCCGCGCCTGAAATTTGTGGACGGGTCGGTGGTCAGTGACCTGCCGATTGAGCGGCTGATGCACCTGTACGATGTGAATTTCACCATTGTCAGCCAGACCAACCCCCACGTGGTCCCGTTCCTCAACCGTCGCGGCCGGGACGAGAAGATCAGTCTTGCCAATCTGCCCGTGCACTTGCTGAAATCGGAAATCCAGTTCCACGGCCAGGGGTTGTTCGACTACCTGCGCAAGCGGGTTCAGCCGGAGATCCTGCGGCAGGTGTCGGGGCAGATGTATACCATCATGGGGCAGCGGTATTCCGGTGATGTGACAATCTCGCCTTCCTACCGGCTCCGGGACTACCGGCGCATGCTCTCCAATCCAGACCCGGAATGGGTGCGGGAAATGATACTGCAGGGTGAGCGGGCCACCTGGCCCAAGATTTCCATGATCCGTTCCCATGCGCGGATTTCCAAAACTCTCGAGCGCTGCATCCGTCGTCTCAAAACCGAACAGCGCCGGTCCAGTGCCGAGTTGAGGCTGGTAAGCAGTGCGGATTCCGGCACATCATGAGATGACAGGCCCGGGAGCCGGGCGGTATGATACCGCGATAGCCGGGGAGCCCGAAGGCGGTTCCCGCAAGCTCCGTCTGAGCACCTGACTGGACACTCATGTATTACGATTTCTTCGGTTTTCGGGAACCCCCGTTTTCGATAGCCCCCGATCCCCGCTACCTGTATCTCAGCGAGCGCCACAAGGAGGCGCTGGCGCATCTGATGTATGGTGTGCAGGGGCAGGGCGGCTTTATTGTTATTACGGGCGAAGTGGGCACCGGTAAAACCACGGTGAGCCGCTGCTTTATCGAGAATGTTCCCGACCATGTGGATATAGCCCTGATCCTGAACCCCCGGCTGTCCGCCCGTGAACTGCTTTCCTCCATTTGTGACGAGCTTGAGATTCCCCACCCGGTGGGTTCCTCCATCAAGGAACTGGTGGGGCTGATCAACGATGACCTGCTCAGGGCCCATGCTGCCGGCCGTCACAAGGTGCTGATGATTGATGAGGCCCAGAATCTGTCCGCAGAGGTTCTGGAGCAGTTGCGCCTGCTCACCAATCTGGAAACCGCCGAGAAAAAGCTGTTGCAGATTGTGCTGCTGGGTCAGCCGGAGCTGCAGGACATCCTGGCGTTACCGGAGTTGAGGCAGTTGAATCAGCGGGTCACTGCGCGGTATCACCTGGACGCACTTGGGCGTGAAGAAATAGAGGCCTACCTGCGTTATCGGCTCAGCGTCGCCGGCCTTCGCGGTGAGATTTTCACAGAAGGGGCTATTCGGGCTCTGTATCGGGCCAGCCAGGGTGTGCCCCGGTTGATCAACCTGGTCAGCGATCGTGCTCTGCTGGGCGCCTATGCCGAGGGTGAACACCAGATTACTGCTGGCCATATCCGTAACGCCGCCCGCGAGGTGAACGGAACTTTCCGACGTTCCGGGGGGCGTTCTGATCGGCGTGGCGGTAGCCTCTCCGGTAACTCCCATATCCTGATCGTGGCCGCAAGCGTACTGATGGCCGTTATCATGACAGCCTGGCTGCTGGATGGCCGACCGGGCCCTGACTGGATAACCCCGGACGCATCCGCGGGCGATGAGAGCGAGCCCCTGGCAGGAACCATTGAAAGGATAGAACCGGAAGAGCCTGCCAGTGGCGTGGCGGAGGTTGTTCCGGAAACCCCGGAGGGTGCCGGTGAGGCGTTGCCGGAAGAGCGGATACGGGGGTTTGAGTTTCCCGGCCAGGCGGTATCATTGCCAGAGGCTTTCCGGGAGCTTTTTGAGCTTTGGGGGCGGGACTACGAGGTTTCCAGTAACCCGGTGGCCTGTGAATTTGCCGAAGACCAGGGGCTGCGCTGTCTCGAGAATCGGGGGTCGCGCCGCAGCCTTGAGTACCTGAACCGGCCGGCAATTCTGGTGCTGCGCTCCAACGGCGGGAACAGTCGTTACGCGGTATTGAGTGGTCTTGATGGAAACCGCGCAACCATAGAACTGCCGGAAGGGCGCCAGGACGTTACCTTCTCCAGCCTGGAGCCGTACTGGTTCGGTGAATTTACCGTGCTGTGGGAGGCGCCTGACCATATGCTGAAGGGCGCCTCGGATAACACCCGGGGCACGGACGGCGTTGCGGAACAGATCTGGATGGGCGCGCGAATGATGGAACTGGCAAGCCGCTACGCCGGTAGCCAGGAAGAGGAGAACCGCGTTAACCGAATGCCGGCGGAAGAACAGGTGCGATGGTACCAGCAGCAGAAGGGGCTGACAGTGGATGGCATTGCCGGTGCCATGACCATCATCCAGATGAACAACGACCTGGACTCTGCGGTTCCACGGCTGAGGCCACGGGGGATGGTGAACTGACATGTCCTATATTCTTGACGCCCTGAGAAAATCTGAGACAGAACGCCGCCAGGGGCGTGTGCCGGATCTGGGGCAGCAGGTCCAGATGATCCACAAGCCCAGGAAAGAAACCTCGCCGGTACTGGTGTTGGTTGCCATTGGTCTTGTTCTGAATGCCGCCATTCTGGTCTGGGTATTCTGGCCTGGCACGACGGTGAGGGGAACTCAGGAGCCTGTCGGGCTGTCAGAGGAGATCGCGGCGCCAGTGGCCGGGGTTGAGCCGGTTGTCCCGGAGCAGGCTCTGGAGTCGCCGCCGGAGACGACATCCCCGGAGAGCAACGACACACTGGCCAATGCCATTGAAATACCGGTGCCCAGGTTATCGGGAACACCGGTCGATGAAGGGGCGAATCCGGTTGCGGAAAGTGGCATCCCTGACGAGCGGGAACGGCCAACGGTGATCGTCCCGACACCAAGGGAGCCCAGCGCGGTTAACCCTTCCCAGGCGGCCGACAATGATGCGGCTGCAGAACGCACCCCCCACCTTGTAGAGTTGCCATTGTCATTCCAGAAAAGGGTACCTGATCTCATCTTCAACAGTCATATTTATGGGTCCGAGCCGTCGTCCAGACGGGTGATGATCAACGACAACTATCTGCGACACGGTGAGTCCTTCTCCGGTATTACCGTGGAGCGGATTACCGAGGAAGGAGTGGAGCTGAGCATGGATGGCCGAAGATTCCGCGTGGGCGTTGTCCGGAACTGGGTGAGCCCCGAATAATGGCGCTTTCCGAGGACGTCAAGCAGCAGATACAGCAGACCTATCGCGACGTGCTGGCCGGCAAGGATATCCGGGCCCGGTACGGCCAGCGCCTGATGATTGCCGAGATCGCTCGTTATATGGGCGATATTACAGAAAACGATGGTCAGCGGACTTCACCGGCGAGCACCTGCGTGGTGGAGGCGGGTACCGGTACCGGTAAGACCCTGGCGTACCTGATTGCAGCCATTCCCGTGGCCCGGGCACTGGGCAAGACCCTGGTGATCTCTACCGCTACCGTGGCTCTGCAGGACCAGATTGTGCACAAGGATCTGCCGGACCTGAAGAAGCACAGCAAGCAGAATTTCACCTGGACGCTGGCCAAGGGTCGTGGACGCTACCTGTGTATGTCGAGACTGGAAGCGCGCCTGCACGATGAAGGCAATGGCGACAGCGATACTATGCCGCTGTTCCTGCTGGATGGTCCCGGCAAAGAAGAGCCGGGCACACGGGCCTTCTTTGAGGACATGCTCGCAAGCTATGGTTCCCGTAAGTGGGACGGAGACCGTGACCACTGGCCGGACCAGATTCCCGATGACGTCTGGCGCCAGGTCACGACCGACCATCGCCAGTGTACCAACCGGCATTGCAGTTACTTCGACAGTTGCGCCTTCTTTGATGCCCGCAAGGATCTGGATGACGCCGATATTGTTGTGGCCAACCACGACCTGGTGCTGGCGGACCTGGCTCTTGGTGGCGGCGCCATTCTGCCGGAGCCGGAGAATGCCCTGTTCATTTTCGATGAAGCCCATCATCTGCCCGATAAGGCGCTGAACCACTTTGCAGCGTCGGTGCCGCTGAATTCCACGCGGCAATGGCTGAAGCAGCTGTCCCAGGCCCTGGGTAAGATGCAGCCGTTCCTGACACCCGGCACCCAGGCCGCGAAAACCATCGACAGGATCAGCTCCGCCTCACGGGACGTGGATCTGGTCCTGACGAAAGTCTACGAGGAAGCCGAGCAGAACACCGGATGGGAATTCAACGAAGAACGCCGTTCCGCCCAGTGGCGGTATCCTGAAGGCGCGTTGCCAGAGGCAATGGCCGCACTGGCTGTGGAAGCCCGGATAGCCACGGCAACGCTCACGCGCCAGTTGGGTGTGATGGTGGAGGAGCTGCAGACGGCATTCGACGAACGCAAGGCCAGTGATGTGGACCGGGATACGGCGGAATCCTGGTACCCCGTTATTGGCTCGTTCCATAGCCGGGCAGAGGATCAGCTGCGATTATGGGCTGCCTGGAGCGACAACCCCGGGCAACCGGCGGAGGATCCGGAAGCCAGCGAGGAAGACTCCGTCAGGCAGAAGAAGCGTTCCGGCCCACCGGCAGCTCGCTGGGCAGTCCGGCAACGCTGGGACCATGCCGAAGACATCACCCTCTACAGTAGCCCGGTGCTGGCGGATAACCTGTTGTATTCCAGGCTCTGGTCCCGTGCCTATGGCGCAGTTCTGACCAGTGCGACACTGACCGCCCTGGGCCGTTTTGATCGCCTGAAGGCGAGGGCGGGCCTGCCTGAAACCAGCCGCTTTGTGGTGGTTCCCAGCTCGTTCCGCTATGGCGAGATGGCGACGGTTGAGGTGCCAGCCATGACCGCCATGCCCACGGACGACAGCTTTACCGACCAGGTGGTGTTGCGGCTGCCGGACCTGTGGGCCGGTGAAAAGGCGACTCTGGTGCTGTTCACCTCCAGGCGACAGATGCTACTGACGCGCGACGCCCTGGCGCCGGAATACCCGGACCTGATCACCACCCAGGACGATATGGCAAAAGGCGAGGTTCTGCGCCGCCATTGCAGCCGTGTCGACGAAGGGCTGCCCAGTGTTCTGTTCGGGGTTGCCAGTTTCGCGGAGGGCATCGACCTGCCGGGCAAGTATCTCAGCCATGTGGTCATTACCCGGTTACCCTTCTCGGTGCCGGATGACCCCATCGAAGCGAGTCTGGCGGAATGGGTCACCCATCGGGGAGGGAATCCGTTCATGGAAATCACCGTGCCTGATGCTTCCATCAAGCTGGTCCAGGCTGTGGGACGCCTGTTGAGGACAGAATCCGACACCGGTCGTGTCACCATTCTCGACCGCCGTATCATTGTTCGCCGTTACGGGCAGTTATTGCTGGATGCCCTACCGCCTTTCCGACGTATTATCGAGCCATAAAAAAAGAGCCAGCCCAATCGGGTGGCTCTTGTAGAGTGGGCTCTTGTGAACCCGGGCGTCGAAACACGGAACAAGAAGTCTGAAGGCCTGAAGTTTCAGAATTCTTACTGAGGTTTCCCTCAGCGTTGGGAGAATCATAAGGGAGGAGGGGGCGTAACCGGATCGTCCAAAGGGCGTAGTGGGGGACTAAAAATCATTGATAATGTGATGTAGTTCACAAAAAGGCCCGGAAGATTTGCTGCTACGAACCGATTATCAGGCCAGCAGCCTCAGCTCACGGGCCCTCGCCAGGGCTTCGGTGCGTGACCCCACCGCCAGTTTGCCGTAGAGATTCCGGATATGAGCTTTCACGGTTGTGGGCGCTACGCCCATGGTGCTGGCAATATCCTTGTTGGCCAGACCCTGGTTGATCAGTTCCAGCACTTCCAGTTCACGCTGGCTGAGCGGTTCCGGCAGCTCATCGTTACCGGAGCCGACAGTGGCTGCTGTCTGTTTTGTCGGGGCGGGGGCGGGCGTTTCCATTTCCGCCTGCTCCCGTAACATCGCCAGCACGCGGCTGTTCCAACGGCCCGGCGATCGCAGTGATGGCAGCTGCATACACAGTTGACGAATGCTCGGGCTTTCCTCTGCCAGCAGTCGCATAAAGCCCGCATCGGCTGCCCGCTGGATCGCCTGCGCGAGCATCTGCTCAGCCTCCTGGGTCTTGCCCTCGGCATAGAGTGCGTCACTGTAGACCAGCTGGATTTCCACCAGGTGGCGATAATGCTGATCTTTCTCGGCACTCAGCCGCAGGGGAGCCAGGGTGGCCATGGCGTCGTCCGGGCGCCCGAGAGCGACCTGGACCCGGGCAACGCTGATATGATTCTGTTCACGATTAAGCGGATTGGTGAGCCGGTCATGACTGACCTGCGCCATCCACTCCTCGGCCAGTTCCAGGTGTCCGGTTGCCAGATAACAACGGGCCAGCATGGCCGAGCAGGCTGGTGGTTCGAACAGGATGTGCTCGCGCCTGCGCCGTGCCACGCTGGCAGCATCTTCCAGTGCTTCCATGGCTTGCTGGTAGCGGCCCTCACTGAACGCCAGGTGGCCCCGAACATACTGGATGATCACATGCTGGCCGGGCTCGGTACCATTGTTTACGTGATCCAGTAGAGGCGCCAGGTAGGAGGCTGCCAACTGTGGTTCGTTGCGCTCCCGGTAGATTTCAATCAGAGCGCTGTTCTGCCAGCAGGAAATCAGCATCGGTTGGCGGGGGTCACTATGGTGCTGGTCCACCCACTGCCGCACACGGGTGCAGGTGTCCAGGGCTTCGTCGATATCGCCCCGATTGTACTGGATCCAGGCCAGCAGGCCGCCGCTGGAGAGCACGGTGCTGGGTTTGCGTTCCAGCTCTCCATATCGCACCGCGGACTTGAGGGCGTCTTCGGCGGCGGCCAGGTCGCCCTTACCGTAATAATCCAGCCCGACACCATAATAGGTGACCGATTTCAGCGGAATCCGGGTGTGGTCGATGTCCCGCAGCACCTGCTGGGTAAGGTCGCTGGCGCTCTTGTCATCACTTCTGGAGCGGGCCAGGTAGGAGCGGATCAGCGATATTTCGCTCTGCAGGCCCAGGGCTCCCTCCGCATCCGGATGGGAGTCTGCCACCTGCTTGTCCAGCATATCCTCCAGATCGCCAAGGAGCGGGTCGAGTAACTCCACCCGATTGGCGAAGAACAGGGCCCAAACCCTTAGCATCAATAGCTGGGGGCTATCCTGCAGAATGCTGGCCGGCAGGGAATCAAGCCAGCTCAGAACAGGCAGGTGAAAACCGCCGTGGATCAGGTTATTGCCATGTTCCGCCAGGACCCGGGCGAGCCAGGGCCAGTCCTGATGCTGGACGATCTGGGAAATGCCTTCCTGGACGTGGCCATGGGTCAGTAGCCAGTTGACGGCCCGTTGCCAGTGCCTTTCGGTATCTTCCGGTTTGAACTGTCGGGCCCGCTGCATCAGGGCGTCGCGAAACAGATCGTGATAACGGAACCATTCGTTGCGGGTATCCAGAGGGATCAGGAACAGGTTTTCGCGCAGCAGCTGTTCCAGCAGGACCTGGCTGTTGGTGGTGCCGCGCACCGCATCGCAGAGTGAGGCGCAAAGCCTTGGGCAACAGGCGGTATCCAGAAGGAAATCCCGCACTGGGGCTGGTTGCTGCTCCAGTACTTCCGACAGTACGTAATCACTGATCTGTCGCTCATCCAGGTCGATGCGCTGTTGGTTGGCTCCGGCGCCCTGTTTCTCGAAGTTGCCACCGGAGAGTGCAGACAGCTGCATGGCGGCCACCCAGCCCTCGGTCCTGGTGCAGATCCTGCGTACTTCCTGTTCTGAAATTGCCAGCCCCATGGTGTCATGGAAAAACCGCCGGCATTCTTCCTCGGAAAACGCCAGCAGGCCGGGGTGAATGTCTTCCACCCAGCGGCGAACCCGCCAACGGGACAGTGGCAGGGCAGGCTCCGTGCGGGAGGCGATCGTTACCAGAATGCCCGGGGGCAGGTAGTCAATGAAGTAGGACACCTGGCGCTGCAGCTGTGGATCGCGGATAAAGTGGTAGTCATCAAGGACCAGCGACCAGGGTGCACCATCCGCGGCAAGTACGTTGATCAGTCCGGTAATGGGGCCTTCGAGCTCCTGCAGGCTGCAATGGCTCAGCTGTTGGCGACAGTCTTCCAGGCCTCTCAGGCCGTTGTGCTCGAATGCCCCCACCACGTACTGCCAGAACCGCCGGGGTTCATCATCGTGTTCATCCAGGGATAACCAGGCAATGGTCGAAGGCAACCGGGAACACCACTGACTGACCAGAGTGGTCTTGCCAAAGCCAGCGGGGGCCACCACCAGATTCAGCCGCTTGACGCCATCTGGTTGCAGCATGGCGCTCAGGCGCTCACGCTGAACCGAGCGGGGGTCGGCGGTTGGTCTGAGAAATTTGGTGGTTAGCAGCATCGTTTCCCTGAATGCCGGTGAGTGGGTCGTGTCCCGGACACTAGATAACGGATTGTGTGCTTTGTCACAGTTAAGTCAAGGGGCCGCAAAGACAAATGACCAGGTCGCCATGCGGCGTTATCGTTTTTTTGGTCTAAACTGTGGTGGAAAGGGTTGTGTATACTTAATAAGAATGAAAAATCACGTTTTTATGCGTATTCTTCTACAATAACACCAGCGTATACATGCCCCGGTTCTGACCGGGCCTTATGGGGAGCGACAGGGTAGATGAAATTACAACAGTTGCGCTATATCTGGGAAGTTGCGCACCATGATCTCAACGTATCCGCCACTGCCCAGAGCCTATTTACATCACAGCCGGGAATATCCAAGCAGATTCGCCTGCTGGAAGATGAACTGGGCCTGGAAGTCTTTGCTCGCAGTGGCAAGCACCTGACCCGAATAACACCGGGCGGTGAAATTATTATCCGGGAAGCGGGTGAAATCCTGCGCCGGGTGGAGGGCATCAAGAAAATCGCCCAGGAATTCAGCAATCAGCGCAAGGGCGATCTCAGTATTGCCACCACCCACACCCAGGCGCGCTATGCCTTGCCTCCTGTCATCCGGGGCTTTATCGAGTCCTATCCAGACGTGTCCCTGCATATGCACCAGGGCACGCCCATGCAGATCTCGGAAATGGCCGCCAACGGGGCTGTGGATTTCGCCATCGCTACCGAGGCCATGGAGCTGTTCAACGACCTGATCATGATGCCCTGCTATCGATGGAACCGGAGCATCATCGTGCCCAAGGATCATCCGCTGGCAAAGAAGGCGGAACTGACTCTGCCGGATCTGGCGGAGTTTCCCCTGGTTACTTACGTGTTCGGTTTTACCGGTCGCTCAAAACTCGATGAGGCGTTCCAGGCCCACGGGCTGACCCCGAAAGTCGTATTCACCGCTGCCGATGCCGATGTGATCAAGACCTATGTGCGGCTGGGCCTGGGGGTCGGCATTATTGCCAGCATGGCCTTCGATGAGAAGAACGACACCGATCTGGTGGCGCTGGACGCCAGTAAGCTGTTCCGCCCCAGTGTAACGCGCATTGGATTCCGCAAGGGGACGTTCCTGCGTGGTTATATGTACGACTTCATCCAGCGCTTTGCGCCACATCTTACCCGTGAGCGCGTTGACGAAGCCGTTGCCCACCAGGGCAGCAGGTCGGAAATCGAAAGCCTGTTCAGCGACATCGAACTGCCCACTTACTGAGTATCGCCCGGTCAGTCCCGGGCGATCACGTTTCCGGCATGAAGGCCACACTCTTTCTGGGTGGCCTCTTCCCACCACCAGCGGCCCTCGCGCTCATGCTGTCCAGGCAGGACAGGGCGGGTGCAGGGTTCGCAGCCGATACTGACAAAGCCTTTCTCATGCAGTTTGTTGTAGGGCGCCTCCGTCATGCGGATATAGTCCCAGACGTCCTTTGAACTCCAGTTCGCCAGCGGGTTGAATTTCACCAGCTGTCTGTCTTCGGTGGAGAAGGCGTCGTCGATCTGTACCACAGGGACATCGTTACGGGTGCCGGGGCTCTGGTCCTTGCGCTGTCCGGTGATCCAGGCATCCACAGTGGCCAGTTTCTTGCGCAGCGGATTGACCTTGCGGATACCGCAGCATTCCGCGTGGCCATCTTCGTAAAAGCTGAACATGCCCTTGCGGGTGACCAGGTCCTGCACTTCGTCGGCATCGGGGAACAGAATCTCGATCCTGATGCCGTAGTGGTTACGAACTCTCTCGATAAACTCATAGGTCTCTGGATGCAGGCGCGCTGTATCCAGGGTGAAAACCTGCAGATTATCGGTCAGTTTATGGGCGAGCTCGATCAGTGCGACGTCTTCAGCACCGCTGAAGGAAATGGCGATATTGTCGTATTTCGCCAGGGCGGCCTTGAGGATGGCCCTGGGGCTCTGGCCCTCAAGCTCCGTCTGTAGCTGTGAAATATCCGTCATTGAAAGCATCACCTGGGGTGTAAATGTGTGATAAATCTACCATTAACACGCTGCAGTCTGAAGGAATGCCGGAATATATCGTTATAGCCGTACAGATCCACGATGCATTCCGGCCCGGATTTTCTTATCATACCGCCTGATTTCAATCCCCGGTGGTCTTCCACCGGGCTGACCAGCGTTCAATTTATCAGGAGACCACTGTGGAACTCGCGTGCCTTGACCTTGAAGGAGTACTGATCCCGGAAATCTGGATCGCGTTTGCGGAAAAAACCGGCATTGAGGAACTCAAGGCGACCACCCGCGACATTCCCGACTATGACGTGCTGATGACGCAGCGTCTGAAGCTGCTGGACCAGCACGGATATGGTCTGCCACAGATACAGGAAGTGATCGGTGAGCTGGACCCCCTCCCTGGCGCGAGCGAGTTTCTGAACTGGCTTCGCGAACGGTTCCAGGTGGTCATTCTGTCTGACACCTTCTACGAGTTTGCCATGCCGCTGATGGCCAAGCTGGGTTACCCGGCGCTGCTGTGCCACAAACTGGAAGTGAACGAGGAAGGCCGGATTACCGATTATCTGTTGCGCCAGCGTGATCCCAAGCGCCAGTCTGTACGTGCGTTCCAGCTGCTGAACTACCGGGTGATCGCAGCCGGGGATTCCTACAACGACACCACCATGCTGGGCCAGGCAGAGGCAGGCATCCTGTTTCATGCGCCTCAGAATGTGATTGAGGAATTTCCGCAGTTTCCGGCGGTGCATACCTTTGAGGAGCTGAAAGCCGAGTTTTTGAAGGCTAGCCTTGTCCATGAACAAAAGGACTTACCGGCTAAAAACTAGCGTTTCCCGGAAGCAGGGGATTTCGACTCTGAAGCCTCTGCTTCCAGAACCTCCATTATTGGCCGTACCTTGGTGAGCGTCTCCTGATATTCACTTTCCGCCTCTGAATCCGCAACAACACCCCCTCCGCCCCAGAATCTGATGGTCCCGTTACGGCAAAGCGCTGTCCTTATTGAAATGCTGCTGTCCATTCGACCATGGCAACTCAGATAGAAGATGGAACCACAATAAGGCCCCCGGGGCTGGGACTCCAGTTCCTGAATCACTTCCATGGCCCGTATTTTGGGAGCCCCGGTAATGGATCCGCCGGGATAGGCCTGCATTAAAGCCGCAAAAGGCGTTACCCTGTCCAGGAGCCTGCCGCTAATGGTGCTTACCAGATGATGGACGTTCCTATAGCTCTCAATCCTGAAAAGGCTGTCTACCCGGACACTTCCAGTGACGCAGCTCCTGCCCAGATCGTTCCTCAACAGATCAACAATCATCAGATTTTCAGCCCGGTCTTTTTCGCTGGCGGCCAATTCCTCGCGGAGGGCAATATCCTGTGCCTCGGTAGCGCCCCGCCGGCGGGTACCCTTGATGGGTTTTGTTTCTATCTCGCGGCCTTCAATACGGACAAACCGTTCTGGTGACAGGCTGACGATCTGCTGTTCGTCCAGATCCAGGTAAGCGGAAAACGGGGTAGGGAATGCTCTGCTCAATGTCCGGAAGGCATGCCATGGAGCTCCCCTGAACGGTGCTTCGAAGCATTGGGCCAGATTGGCCTGGTAGCAGTCGCCGGCCTGGATGTAATTCTGCACCCGCTTGAAGTTTTCAATATAGGTATCCTTTGAATCCAGAGCCCTAAAGGGCTCAAGTAAAACGAACCTTTCTGCCGGCGTCGCATCATCGAAGCTGTCAGGCTGGGCGTTCACCAGCTCTCTTACTGTTTGTTTCGTCGTATCGCTGCACTGAGGGTGAAAGAGTAAAAAGTTTTCAGCCCTTTCCAGGTCCTGAACGAGGGCCCAGCCGAAAAAAGCGGTTGAGAGAAGCAGCATATCCGGCGATAGGGATTGAGCGTGGTGCAGAAGGGAAGGCTCACAGAAGAATCCGAGTTCATAGGCCGCGAAGCCGATAAAGCCGCCTGTAAAGGGTGTATTGGCACCATGGGTCGAACCTGGGGTCCGGGTATCCTTCAAGTGCTGTTCAATGGTTTCCTTTATAGCCAGGAAAGCTTGCGGTGAATCACCGGCCCGGAGCTCAAGGCGGAATTCCGGAAATGCTGTGGTGATAATGAAGCGACAGTTGTCCCGGTTGGCCTGGCTTTTCCCCTCGGTGAGGTACCCGTCGGGCGCCATGCCCAGATGTGCGAAGCCCGGTTTCCCTGAAAGGGCTTCTATCAGAGCGGTCGGGTCTTTGACGGGCAGGCTGTCGAGCGCAGAGATATCGTTCAAGTCAGTTATTCTCGTGGAAAATATCCCCTTTTGGGGCTGCATGAGGATGTAACCATTATACGCATTCAAATTCCAAGGGTGTGACGTTTCTTCGAAAAACCCCTCTGTTATCAGGGTATATTCGGCTGCGGAGATCAGCCTCGGTCGCGCCGGCGGCAATTTGATGGGCTACCGATAACTTTAGGACAACTGGAGAAGAGTCATGCGAGAAAGAGATTTTTTGCTGAATGTGAAGCGCGCGATTTGGGTCGGGATGCTGGGTGCTTCTCTGGCGGTATCACCGGTTCATGCCCAGGACGGGAGCAAGGCCAAGCTGGACGTTGAAAGCGCAAAAGAAGGTACGCCCCTGAGTGAGTTGGCGGAAGACAGCCCGGAGGCCAAGGCACTGCGCGAGGAAATAAACACCAACTTTGAGTTCCTTACCGCGAAGGTATTGAGTAAGGCCAGACCGCTGCTGGAGTCCAACGGCCGATTTTATCCGTTTGCCGCAGCGGTAGGGCCTAATGGCAAGGTCAATTTTGCATGGACCGTCTCCAACGAGGCTGAGAACCCCAACATTGACCCCGCGGCAGCCCTCGCAGCCTTGCGGCAGGCCCTTGCAGGCAATGCGAGCAAAAAGCGTCTGCTGGCCACGGCGACCGCCTATCAATATGGCCGTGTGGATGAATCCGGAAAACTCACCGGCCAGCAAATCAACATTGAGCTGGAGTATATAACCGGCGATGCGACCGTCCGGGCCATTCCCTATGAAATCAAAGAGGATGGCTCGGTGACATATCAGGGCATGGGGGAACAGAAGATGGAGCCCCGGGTATTTGCCCAGGTGGTATCAGAGCTTGTCGAGGGTGAAGAAGGAGCCCAGGGGTCTGAGTGATCCGGGGAAGATGGCAGCCCGCCCTGTTAAAAAATGTGATCCTGTAACCAAATGTAAGTGCTGGTAACAGTGTTAAACCAAAACGTGCGGTTCATCGCAGAATGATGCGAGCAGACTATTACACTGGATTCAACTGGGAGCCAAAAAATATATCAATCAAGGCCTCAGTTTTAGCGAAAACAAACGATAAGAAATATCGAATCTTAGGAGAAAGATATGAAAGGCCTGAAGAAAGTAGCACTCGTAACAGCAATCAGCGCCGCCTCTTTTGGCGCGCAGGCTGAAATGCAGGCGCTGGACGATAGCACCATGAGCAACATGACCGGCCAGGCCGGTGTGACCATCGAGCTGGACGCGAACGTCAGCATTGGTGAGATCCAGTACAAGGACCAGGGTAGCCTGTTCATGTCCGACATCGCCATTGGCGGTGCCGGCCTGAACGGTCACACCTACGCTGATGGCACTGCTGCAGGCACTGCCCTCGACAACCTGAAGATCGACATCGACATCGCCGGTGACGGGACTGACCTGGGGCAGTCTTACGGTCTGGCCAAGATTAACGATCCGGACGTTGTTGAAGTAGCTAACACTGGCATCCAGGTTCCAACTGACCCCCTTACTGGTGCGGCAGTTGGTGGCCAGGGCGAAGTCGCTCCGACTATCGATGACGGCGATCTGGTTATTGCCCTCGACGCGATCGACCAGAACGACGGTGTTGATCTTGCGCTGAACGTTGGTGAAGTCCGTCTGGGTGATTCCAGCCAGGGCGTTAACGAAACCACCGGCGCTTATACGACCGGTACCGGCACCGTTCTGCTGTCCAACCTGCGCATGAACGGTCAGATCGGCCCGATCGACATCGTTATCGATGGCACTACCAGCAACATGAACGTCAATGCCTACTTCCAGGCAGGTGGTCAGGTGACCATGCCGTTCATGGCCACAAGCCTCGGCTTCAAGATCCACAACGGCCGTGGGGATGACCAGTTGATCTACACCAACAGCCGTGGTGATGTCGCTGCCTTTGCACACGCTCAGGTGGATATCTCTCCGAATGCTGATACCACCAAGGGTCTGAACGTCAACGTTCAGGACTTCTCTGGTGACATCGACCTGACCAACATCACCCTGGGTACTGCACCGTCCATCGGTAGTGTGTACCTGACCGACCTGTCAGTCCGTGCTGACATGAACGTCTACGGTCACTAAACCGTAACAGGGATACGTAAGTAACCCGTAAAAAGGCGTCCCAGCCCCTCTGGGGCGCCTTTTTTGGTTAGGTTGAAGGCTACACACAACCAGGAATTGAAGGGAGCTGCCATGTCCTCATTTGCGAAAACATTGTCCGTTGCGCTGGCAGTGAGCCTGTCTCCGGCTGTTGATGCAGAACTGGAGTCCATTACCGACGGAGAGCTTTCCGGTGTCACCGGGCAAAGCGGTTTGACCATCGACTACAGCAGCAGGATGAGTCTGCAGCAGTTCCGGTACGAAGATTCCGGCGAGTTTGTGGCTGAAGATATCCGGTCCGGCGGCGCTGGCATGACCGACGCGGGCCGCACGGCAGGATACAATGTGGATTTTGACGATGCCAGGCTGACCTTCGATATCGCATCGGACGGCGGGCTTGATGTTCTCTGGCAGTCCCAGAGTGGTCAACCGATGGACTGGGGTTTTGTGGCAGGCAATGTCGCCGTTGGCACCGGTGACCCGGCAGCGAGAACGCCAATTTTCAATAACTTGCAGGCTTGGGGGTTGTTGCGCACGGCACAACACAGCATTTTGCCTTCTTCAGAGTCGGGACTCGGGCGAAGTGCCAGTTACAACTACGCGGCTTTCACAGTTGAGAACCTTTCAGCCAGCAAGACTGACAGTACGGTGGGAATTGATGGCGGATACATCAAAAGCCCCGACTTTACAGGCAACCCACTTGCCGATATGGACCTGACCGATCAGATACCCGCGTGGGCAGGCAGTCAGCGTGCCAGATCAACAACGCCGATGGATGATATCGCGGCGGGTTTCGCAGCGACTGAGTTTACTGTTTATCCGGTCAATGCAGGTGAGCAGGGCGCCCCATACGACACGCTTTCCATTGGCGTTTCCGGTTTTGCGGCTGATATAGGTGCGCAGAACCTGTCGGTGGGACAAACGGATCTGGGCAGTATGATGCTGGATAACCTTCAGGTGTCAGACACTGTCATTACCTTCACACCCTGAGGAGGCATTCCCGATCAGATCCTCACTGATCCGGCACTTCAATTGAAAGATCAAACCCACCACCCGGCCTTGGCGTCAGGGTAATCGGGCCTTCGTTGATACCATGTGGCACCTGGATATTATCAATGCCGGGCGGGTTACCGATGGAGAAATTCAGGTTCTGGCCATCGAAGCCTACGCCCAGCTGATCATTGAGGAACGTCTGGGTGAAGGGCTCATCCGGTATTTCGGCCTGCTGCCCGAAAATGATCGGGGGAATGTTCGGCGTGAACTCCGCCGGCGGTTGTGCCCGGGCCAGTTCTTCCTGAGGTAGCAACAGGGCGCGCCTCAGAAACTCCTCTTCGGCACTGACCAACGCATCGGACTTGCCTTCACGCTGTAAGCGCTCGAGCGCCTCCCGGTACGCTTCTTCTTCCGCTTCCGTCAGCACCGGTTCTCCGGGGGATATGGTCAGGGAGCGGATGATCTGCCTGCGGTCCGCGTCCGTTTTCTGCCTTTCCCTGGGCACTACGATAACGGCGGAATCCTTTACATAGGTTTCAACCATCTCGTCGGATGACAGGGTCTGCACGCCAGCCATCAGCGGAGAGGTAAAGGATGCGGCCAGGCCTGCGGTGCCAGCCAGGGCGATATATAGGGGTGTGCGGCGTATCATGACGTAGCCTCTTGCTGTGTCCTAACGCGGAAATGAGGCACTGCTGAAAATCGACTGCAGTCAGTAGGCTCCTTTATTCAAGTATTCTGCCGCAGGCGATGTATTTCAAGGCGTTTCTCTGGCATTTGTGATCAGAATCGGACTATTTCCAGTATTGTTCTGTAAAGGGCCTCAAACGTGGTTATAGTTGGGCCTGATGAAACAGTATTTTTTACAGGGCGTGTATGTTCAAGGCAATGCGAAAACGCTGGCAGCACTGGGTTAACCAGCGGATTCCCCGTTCCGACCAGCGGGTGTTCGGGCAGCGCAATATCTTCATTCTTCCCACCGGGGCCGGCGTTGTGTTTGGTGGACTGTTGCTGATCATGCTGATTACCGGGATCAACTACCAGAACAGTCTGATCTATCTGTTGACCTTCCTTCTGGGTGCCGTTGTGGTGGCGGCAATGCACCAGACCCACCGCAATCTTTCCGGGCTTGAACTGACCCTGATCCAAGCCGGAGAGGGCTTCGCGGGCGACCTGATTCCCTTTCGCCTGCGGGCGGTCTCCCCCAGGCACGATGCCCTTGCCATCTCCCTGGCGTGCGATGATGTCGTACTGAACCAGCAACATGTTCCTGCCGGCCAACAGGCGGATCTGAACCTGTCTGTTCCCTCCTTACGGCGCGGGTACCTGCAGCCGGATCGCATTCTGGTGGAAACCCGCTTTCCCTTCGGCCTGTTCAGGGCATGGTCGTGGTTGCGGCCTGTCACCTCCGGCATCGTCTATCCCAATCCGCTGCCTGCACCGGAGGCGGCCAGTACGGTGCAGGACGGCGAAGAGCAGTCGAAGTCCAGCTCGATTGACGGCAACGACCATGCTGACATCCGGCCCTGGCGGGAAGGCGACATGAGCCAGCGGGTGCAGTGGAAGCGCTATGCGCGTACCGGCGAAATGGTGATCACCGACTGGGAAGGTGAGCAGGGTAGTCCCCACTGGCTGGATTACGAGGCCTTCGCGGGCGTGGACCAGGAATTGCGGCTGGGCTATCTGGCCCATCAGGTAATGGAGCGTTCCCGAAACAACAGTCGATTCGGGCTGAATCTGCCCGGACAGGTCATAGAGCCTGACAGTGGGGCGGCCCACACTAATCGCTGCCTGAAGGCGCTCGCCATTTTCGGTCTTGAGCAACCAAGGGAGGGCGGGCCGTTGCCCCATGGAACCCGCGTTGGTGAGAGCGCCGGTCGGGCCCTGGGTGCAGGCGGGGAGGGTGCGCTGTGAATAAAAGGTTGCGATTCCGGGGGCGGTCCGTGGAAGTGGCGGAAACCTCAGAACTGGTGTCGGGCAGGGCGCTGATCTGGTTGATTGCCAGCTTCGCTCTGCTACTGGTGCCGCAATGGGACCGGTTACCAGTGTGGCTGATCGCCAGTTGTGCGGTACTTGCGGGCTGGCGCTGGCTGGCCCAGTCAGGGCGGGTGCGATTGCCCGGGAAATGGCTGCGGAGCGGCATCATGCTGGCCCTGGTGGCGGTGTATATCGCTACGGTTCAGGGGCGATTCACGGTAGAGACAGCGGCATCCTTCTTTGTGCTTGCGGTAGGCCTGAAATGGCTGGAGACCCGTTCGGTGCGGGATTTCTATGTGTTGTTCTTTATCCTGGTGTACCTGGCCACCGTGAACTTCCTGTTTCATCAGGAAATCCACTGGAGTGTGATCAACCTGGCCGGGGTTGCCCTGTTGCTGGTGGGCCTGCAGGTGGTCAATGCCCCGGATATTCCGGGAGCGATGAAATCCGGCTGGCGACGACTGGGCATGATGCTGGTGAAAACCCTGCCCATTGTGGTGCTACTGTTCCTGTTCTTTCCGCGCATGGCTCCGCTGTGGAGTGTGCCACTGGTGTCCGGAGAAGCCCGCACGGGTATCAGTGACTCCATGACACCCGGTGATATCTCCAGTCTTGCCCAGAGCAGCGAGCGTGCTTTCCGGGTCACCTTTGGTGGTGAAGTTCCGCCTTACCGTGAACGTTACTGGCGGGGCCTGATCCTGGACAGGCTTGAGGGTGATACCTGGCAAGAGGGTTTCGGCCAGCGCTTTCGCAGGCCAGGGCGGGTGTCCATTGATGGTGGCGTGGGTGAACTGGCGCCGAATCAGTACGATGTATTGATGGAGCCCACCGACCAGACCTGGGCGTTTGCACTGAAAAACTCCGAGGCTGTTTCCGATAACGTCAAACCCGATGATCAGGGGCTTTTCCGTTTTGACCGGCCGGCGGACACACCGGTCAGGTACCGCATGGCGCTCACCGGAGAAGACTCGTCCGGCCAAACCGGGGCGTTGCCTGATAACCCACAGCGTTATCTGCAGCTACCGCGCACAGGCAACCCGAGGGCCAGGGCGTTTGCTGAGGAACTGGCCGCACAGTACCAGACTCCGGGGGCCATTGTTCAGCACCTGCTTGATCGCTTTCGTGAGCAGGAATACTTTTACACCCTGCGCCCGCCTGCCATGCCGGACAACGGTATTGATGCGCTGCTGTTCGATGAAAAGCGGGGATTTTGCGCCCACTACGCCGGTGCCGCCACCTTCGTGCTTCGCGCCGCGGGTATTCCCGCGCGGGTGGTGGTCGGCTACCAGGGTGGCGACTCCGGCGCTGACAATGAATATTTGATTATCCGGCAGTACGATGCACATGCCTGGGTGGAGGCCTGGCTTCCCGGTCAGGGTTGGGTGCGGATGGATCCCACCGCTGCCATCGCTCCCCAGCGAATTGAATCCGGTCTGCGGGATGCCATGGCCGAGGAGGGTTCCTTTCTGGAGAACGACTGGACATCGCCACAGCGCTACGGGGACATGGCGGTACTCCAGTGGGCGTCCCTGCAACTGGACATGATGAACTATCACTGGCAGCGCTGGGTGGTCGGCTACCAGGGGCAGTCACAGATGGACCTGATGTCCCGGTTGCCCGGCGGCATTGGTTTGCGGGAGCTTGGTTATATCACTGCAGGAATCGTGGGGGCTGCTCTGCTATTGGCGGGGCTGTTCACTGCGTGGCAGTACCGGCGCATTGAAAGCCGCGACCCCTTCAGCCGCATTGTTGGGCGCTGGTACCGGCTGTGTGATCGCGCTGGTGTCCCGGTCCGGCAAGGGGAGACGCCGTCACAACTGGCTTCCAGACTGGCCCGGGCAAAGCCGGCGGCAGCAGGAACCGCAACCACTTTTGCCCGCATGGTCAACAAACATTACTATGGCCAGCAACCGGATAACGAAAACCGTCGCGAGCTGGCCAGAATGAAACGTCTGCTGGCCACGATGAATCGACAGGCTGACCGCAAACACCAGACTGACCGCGCGCCCTCGGGGATTCCAGAGGGCAACCATCGAAGGTGAAAGAGTGAATACGTCCATATCAACAATGGCCTGGCTGCAGCATAGCTGGGACAGGCTTATGCAGCGCATGGCAGGCGATCGGCTCCCCCACGCACTGCTGGTGACCGGTGAACATGGCGTTGGCAAGCGCCTGTTTGCCGATGCTCTCGCTGGGCTGCTGGTCTGCGAGAGGCCGGATATGGCTGGAGGGGCCCCCTGCGGAAGCTGCAAACAGTGTGAGCTGGTTTCTGCCGGCACCCACCCGGATATCCGTGTCTACACGCCGGAAAAATCCCGGATGATAAAAATCGACCAGATTCGGGCCCTGTCAGCATTTGCCGTTGGTTCACCGCAGGTGGCGGCTCGCAAGGTGGCGATTATCGACCGTGCCGACCAGCTAAACATCAATTCCGCCAATGCCCTGCTGAAGACCCTTGAGGAACCCGCGGACGATGTGAACCTCCTGTTGCTGCAGGAAAGCGGCAGGCCGGTGTTGCCCACCATTCGTTCCCGTTGCCAGAACCTGCTGATTGCCACACCTGGAAGGGATCAGGCTGCTCATTGGCTGGCCACCGCAGTCAGGGGTATGGACACGGAAAAACAGCCAACGCCGGAACAGTGTGAGAAGGCGCTGGGCCTGGCCGCTAACGCTCCGCGTCTGGCCCTGGAGTACGCCACTGGCGACTTCATCACTACCCGGGACGAGGCTCTGGAAAATTTCCGGCGGTTTATGAAGGGGCAGCTCTCCGTCGCCGAGGCTGCGAAACCCTTCAAGACCATGGGGCTCGAAAGTGCGTTGTGGCTGTTTGAAGGATGGGCGGGTGATCTCGCTCGCATTGGTGCAGGTGGCCAACCCCGTGACGGGGACGCGGCTGAAATGCTGATGTTTCTTGCCAGCAATAACCCGCCATGGCGTGCCCATGAGATTCTGGATGCGATCCACGAAGCCAGGTCTGCGGGGGTCTATAACGTTAACCCGGAATTCGAGGCAGGGCGGTTGTTGATGGCCTGGCAAAAACTGATGCCGGTGCGACGTCCGGCGGCCGGATGATTTACACTGCCAGGGCCGTGGCAGTATGGGGCAGTTTTAAACGACTACTGCTATGATTGCGGAATATCAGGAGTTTCTTAGCTCCGGTCATCAAAATAAAGATAGGTGTTTACTATGGGGCCCGGTTTTGGCGCACGCAGTGGCATTCTTACCCTGACCATCAAGGACAAGGCGGTACTTTACGCCGCCTATATGCCTTACATCCGTCAGGGTGGCCTGTTCATACCCACACAGAAACAGTATCAGCTGGGCGACGAGGTTTTCCTGTTGCTCAACCTGATGGATGAGCCGGAGAAGATTCCGGTGGCCGGCAAGGTCATCTGGATTACCCCCAAAGGTGCCCAGGGTAACCGGGCCGCCGGCATTGGCGTGCAGTTCAACGGTGACGATGAAACCGCGCGCACCAAGATCGAGTCCTATCTGGCGGGTTCACTGAGCTCGGACCGACCCACCCATACCATGTAAGTGTTTCAATGAATGACACCGTTCTGGATACCCCTCCCGATACTGAGACCTCGTATCGGGAAATTGACTGGCCACTAAAGCATATCAGACTCGCGGGCCTGCATTGGCCCGCTACCAGCGTCACCGACGGCCCCCCGATACTAATGATTCACGGCTGGCTGGACAACGCCCTGTCGTTTGCCCGCCTGGCGCCGGAACTGTCGAGGCGCCGTGATGTCTACTCACTGGACCTGGCAGGCCATGGCCATTCCGGGCATCGGCCTCCAGGACAGGGTTATCTGTTGATGGACTACGTCGCCGACCTGGCCGAGCTGATCGAAACCCACTTCCGGACCGGCCGACACACACAGGTCGATCTGGTCGGCCACTCGCTTGGCGGTATCGTCGGCGTTCTCTACGCAGCGGCGTTTCCCGAGCGGGTCCGCAGGTTGGTGATGATAGACAGCCTGGGCCCCATCAGTCGGGCGCCTGAGGAGGTGGTCCCCCAGATGCGAAAGGCCATCGAAAAAAGGATGAGAGGTTCCGGAAAGCACGTCGTATACCCTGAGTTGCAGGCCGCGGTCAAAGCAAGGCAGGGGGGTATGATTCCCCTCTCCCGGGAGGCGGCGACGATGCTGATCGATCGCAGCATGAAGCATACCGGGGAGGGCTACGTGTGGCGCACCGACCCTCGTTTGCGCCATCCCTCGATGATCATGATGGATGAGCTCCAGGTCGAGGCATGTCTGGGTAAAGTTGTGACACCAACACGTTTCCTTCAGGCTGAAAAGGGTCTGTTGGTAAGCCGGCCAGAGCTGGCTTCACGAACCAATGCTATTGCCAACCTTGACCTGGTGGCCGTTCCGGGAGGGCACCATTGCCATCTTGACGGGGATATCGGGCCGGTTGTTGATTCAGTCAGAGGCTTTCTAAACGATGCAGAATAAGCGTTTGTCGCGATTTCTAATGTGTCTGTTAATGTTTTTCTCAGCTGGCTCGGGGCTTGTATCCGCCCAGGTGCCTGCACCGGAGCCATTTCCGGATTCGGATCTGGTCGAAGAAATCACCATTGACTCCCCGGGGCATCTGGTGCTGTTCAGCCCGGTCAGGGAAGTGAATAATCAGATCCGGTCGGCAACCATGGCCAGGCTTCCGGTCAAGGGCGTGGGTCAGCTGCATGAGGTGACGCGGGGCGCCAATCGCGAGGAGGCCCGGGATCATTACCTGCGGGAGCTGCAGGCCCGGGGCGCACAGATTCTGTTCCAGTGCTCGGGCCGCAATTGTGGGCGCAGTAATGTGTGGGCCAATCAGATTTTTGACCAGTCCAACCTTTATGGCCGGGACAGTAACCAGGATTACCTGGTGGCCGGATCGATTGATCAGAACGGCAAGCCCTGGCTGACGCTGGTTTATACTGTTACCCGGGGAAACCAGCGCGAGTACGTCTGGGTGGAACATCTGGTTTCCCCCCAGGGCACGGACATTCCGGGGCTGGGCAATGAGAGTGCACGGATCAAGGGCCCCATTATTGTCCCATGGCAGGGGAGCATTACCTACCGGTTTGACTGGACGGGGTCCGACAGAAGGCTCATAAACGACTGGGCAGGGGACGAGGGTGCCAGGGTAATTCTCACGGCCTATTCTCAACTGCAGGAAGACGAAACTCTTGAAGAGTCCATGGAGCGGGCTGAGGCAGCGGCAAACTCTCTGACACAGGTGCTTGTCAAAAGCGGCGTCTCCGAGAGTCAGCAGACGATCATTACGGTCGGGCCCACAGTCGTCATACCGAATCCTGACCGCCAGGGCGATCGGGTTGAAGTGATGGTGATTACGAGGTGACGGAGATGAGCAAATCATCGGATACCACATCACAGGATGAGGAGCAGAAGCCTGCAGGCCGGATTTCCCAGATAGTGACCAGCACGGGCATTTCTGCTGCGCAATCGGGTAGCGAGGAACAGAATGCCCCCACGAGTAAGCCCGGAAAAGGTAAAACCGTTGCGCTGACCCTCGGCAGCGGCGGCGCCCGGGGATATGCCCATATTGGCGCGATCGAGATACTGGTGGAGCGGGGCTACGAGATCATTGCTATCTCCGGATGCTCCATGGGGGCACTGATCGGCGGAGTATTTGCTGCCGGAAAAATGCAGGACTACAAGGACTGGGTGACGGGTCTCGGCCAGTTTGATGTGCTGAAGCTGCTGGATGTGACCTTCAATTCCGTGGGAGCCATACGGGGCGAGAAAATATTTTCCGTAGTTCGGGAAATGATTGGTAATACCCGGATTGAAGATCTCCCGCTGGCTTATACCGCTGTTGCCACGGACCTCCTGGCCCACAAGGAGATCTGGTTCCAGGAAGGCCCCCTGGATCAGGCCATCAGGGCATCTGTTGCCATACCCAGCGTCGTCACCCCGCTGGTGCTGAATGGCCGGGTACTGGTGGATGGCGCGCTGTTGAACCCATTGCCGATCATTCCGACCATATCCTCCCATGCGGACATGGTTGTAGCGGTTAACCTCAGTGGCGAGGACGATCGAAGTCGCCGTGTCGCGGATGCTGCGTTTGAAAATACCGGAGACGACGGTATTGATATGGATGAGTGGGTGGACAAGATCCGCGACAAGGCTTCGCGCTGGTTTGATTGGGATGCGCTCAAGACCTTTACCGCAAGGAAGGACTCAGGTGCTCCTGAATCCCCTGAGGACAAGATCAGCAAGGCAGTTGCAAAAAATGAAACCCAGAAGACGCCACCTGCCGTCAAAAAGGAACCGACCAGGAGCAGGGATGATCACGAAACCATTGACTGGGATAAGCTCGGCATCGGCAAGTTCGATGTGATGAACCTGACCATTGAAACCATGCAGAGCGCCCTGGTGCAGTACAAGATTGCCGGTTACCCGCCGGATTTGTTGGTCAACGTGCCCAAGAACGCAGGCCGCAGTTACGATTACCACAAGGCGCCGGAATTGATCCAGCTGGGCCGTGAACGAATGGCGGCGGCACTGGATCGCTATGAAGAGAACCTGAGCAGCTCTGGGCCCATGGCGCTGTAATCACCGCCGCGGATGCGTATAATTCCGCTCCTTGACCATCTCCGCACAGGAAGAGAGCTTGTGACCAGCCCGATTGATGACCTGCACACCGTCAGGGACTACCTGCGGTACGTTTCTTCACGTTTTGCCGACTCGCCGCTGTTTTTTGGCCATGGCACGGACAACGTCTGGGACGAGTCAGTTCAGTTGGTTATGCGCAGCCTCCATCTGCCTCTGGAAAACAACACCCTGTTTCTGGATGCGCGGTTGACCCGGGATGAACGGCAACTGATTCTGGAGCGAATGGAGCGCCGGATTCAGCAACGCGTGCCGCTGGCGTACATTCTCGGTGAAGCCTGGTTTATGGGGTTGCCCTTCCATGTGGATGAGCGGGTACTTGTGCCCAGATCCCCATTGGGTGAACTGATCCAGAACGGTTTGCAGCCCTGGCTGGGGGACCACCCGGTAAGGCGGGTGCTTGATCTCTGCACTGGCAGCGGTTGCATCGGCATTGCAGCCGCCACCGTGTTTGACGAAGCGGAAGTGGATCTGTCGGATATTTCACCCGATGCGCTGGACGTTGCAGCCTTCAATATCGAGTATCATGAGGTTGGCGACCGGGTCCGAACCGTTCGTTCGGATGTGTTTGATGGCATTGAGGGGCGCTACGATGTCATCCTCAGCAATCCCCCCTACGTAGATGCTGAGGACATTGGTGACATGCCGGCGGAATACAGCCATGAGCCCGAACTCGGCCTGGCCGCAGGTGGGGATGGGCTGGATATTGCTCACAGGATCCTGGCCGGTGCTGCGAACCACCTTAACCCGGGCGGTCTGCTGATTGTCGAGGTGGGGAATAGCTGGGTGGCGCTGCAGGAGGCCTACCCGGACCTGCCCTTTACCTGGCTGGAATTCGAGAACGGTGGTGACGGTGTGTTCCTGTTGACTGCTGAAGATTTAAATTAAAACCCCTGGATAAGATACTGAATCATGTCGGGAAACAGCTTCGGAAAATTGTTTACGGTCACCAGTTTTGGTGAAAGCCACGGTGCGGCGCTGGGGTGCATTATTGACGGTTGTCCCCCGGGGCTGGAACTGTCGGTGGAGGACATGCAGCGGGATCTGGATCGCCGTAAGCCCGGCACGTCGAGGCACACCACCCAGCGCCGGGAAGCGGATGAGGTCAAGATCCTTTCCGGTGTCTTCGAGGGCAGAACCACCGGTACGCCCATTGGCCTGCTGATCGAGAATACCGACCAGCGCTCCAAGGACTATTCGAAGATTTCTGAGCAGTTCCGTCCTGCCCATGCCGATTATACTTACATGCACAAGTATGGGGTGCGGGATTATCGCGGTGGTGGCCGGTCCTCGGCCCGTGAAACGGCCATGCGAGTGGCCGCGGGGGCGGTGGCGCGGAAGTTTCTTGAACAGCGACTGGGAATCCGGATCCGTGGCTACCTGTCGCAGCTTGGCCCCATAAAGATAGAAAAACTGGACTGGGATCAGGTTCATGAGAACCCGTTCTTCTGTCCGGATGCGGACAAGGTTCCGGAGATGGAAGCCTACATGGATGCGCTGCGTAAAGAGGGGAACTCCATCGGTGCACGTATCAATGTGGTTGCCGACGGCGTGCCACCCGGTCTGGGCGAGCCCGTTTTTGATCGCCTGGACGCGGACCTTGCCCATGCCCTGATGAGTATCAATGCCGTGAAGGGCGTGGAAATTGGCGCCGGTTTTGGTTGCATTGATCAGAAGGGTACGGAACACCGGGACGAACTGACCCCTGAGGGCTTTCTGTCCAACCACGCCGGTGGGGTGCTTGGCGGCATTTCTTCCGGACAGCCGATTCTTGCCAGTATTGCGTTGAAACCCACTTCGAGCCTGCGGTTGCCGGGGCGAAGCATTGATGTAAATGGCAATCCGGTGGAGGTGATTACAACCGGGCGGCATGATCCCTGCGTGGGTATTCGTGCTACCCCGATTGCCGAGGCGATGATGGCCATCGTGCTGATGGACCACTACCTTCGCCACCGCGGCCAGAACGCCGATGTGTCTGTCTCAACCCCGGACATAGGCCAGGCCTGATTCGGCGATACCCCGTAACTCCGTAGGTCGGATTAGCCAAAGGCGTAATCCGACAACAAATTGGCCAAATGGTGCACGCCACGGCAAGCAGGGCCTCCCAAAACACGCCGCAAGTACTTCCATGTAGGCTCGGTCGGGCCATCCCTGGCCCTCCACGGTTTTGAGAGGCCCTGCTTGCCGCAGCGGTCGGTCTTCTGTGATAACTCATTGGAGAGTTCCTATCTACTGGCGATTATCCAACCTCTACTTCTGGTTTTTCGCCCTCCTGGGAGGGCTGCTTCCCTATTGGTCCCTGTACCTGGAAGGCCGAGGCTTCTCCTACCTCGAAATAGCCACCCTGATGGCGACCATCCAGCTCACCAAGATCGTGGCGCCCAGTGTCTGGGGATGGCTCGGAGATCGCACCGGGCAGCGGGTCCGGCTGGTTCGGTTCGGGGCGATTACCGGGTCACTGTTTTTCGCCGGTGTGTTCATGGAGCCGGGCTTTTATGGGCTACTGCTGGTGATGCTGGCATTCACCTTCTTCTGGAATGCGATTCTTCCGTTGTATGAAGTGATCACGCTGCGATCACTGGGCACTCAGCGGGACAGATACGGCAAGGTCCGGCTCTGGGGGTCAGTCGGCTTTATCGGTGCTGTGGCGCTGGTGGGCGGGATTCTGGAGTTGGTGCCCATCAAATTTTTGCCCTGGTTGCTGTTGCCGGTGTTTGCGGGGATTGCGGTGTCGGCGTTTCTGGTGCCGTCGGAGCAGGGTGAGCGCAAGCCGCCTGCGCCCAAAGGAAGTCTGAAGGCGATTGTGACACACCCGGCGGTGGTGACGTTTTTCCTGATGAATTTCCTGCTGCAGGTGTCCCACGGGGCCTATTACACCTTCTTCAGTATTCACCTGGAACAGCATGGTTACAGCAAGCTGGCGATCGGGTTGTTGTGGTCGCTGGGGGTGGTGGCGGAAATCGGGTTGTTTCTGGTCATGCACCGGCTGACGCGGAACTTTACTGTACGGCAGATTGCGATAGCGGCGCTGACTCTGACGATGATCCGTTGGGTGCTGATTGCGGAAGTGACGGATGTGGTGGCGGTGCTGATTTTTGCGCAGTTGCTGCATGCCGCGTCCTACGGGGCTCTTCACGCCATCTCTGTGCAGTACATTCAGGGGTTCTTTGGCCAGCATCATCATGGTCAGGGCCAGGCGCTTTACAGCGGGCTGACGTTTGGCGCCGGTGGTGCGATCGGGGCCTGGATGTCGGGCTTCCTGGTGGATGGATTCAGTACCTCGGCTGCCTTCTGGGGCGGGGCAATCGCCATGGCCATCGCGATCATTATTACCTGGCGGGGTCTCAGACCGCCGCCGGAGCATTAACCGGAGCTATTTCAGTTCGGAGGCAATGTCCAGCAGCGCCCGTGCCTGGGGGCTCAGCGACCGGCCTTTGAGCCCCACACCGCCGAGGATACGGCTGACGGAGTGGGGTACGGGCAGAACCTTCAGGGAGTGATCCACCATGCTCACCGGCAACACGCTCCACCCCAGCCCGACGCTGGCCATCATCTTGATGGTTTCCAGGTAGTTGGTGGGCATCTGGATTTTCAGTGGCAGCCCGGCATCGAGAAACAGCCGGCTGATTGTCCGGTAAGTGGCGGTGCCGGCTTCCGGTAGCAGGGCGTCGTAACCGGACAGATCCTCCAGCCCCGGATGCTCCAGCGAGGCCAGTGGGTGCTCCGGCGATACCACAAACGCCATGGCGTCCTCCCAGCGTACATACACCTCAAACGCCTGATCCATGCTTTCACTGAGTGTCACAAAGGCCAGCTCTGCCGTCCGCTTTCGCATCTGCCCGAAGGCGCTTTCGGAATCCATGAACTGCAGTTCCAGTGATACCTCCGGGTAATCCCGGTTCAGCCGCCGCAGCCACGCCGGCAGGTGGTGCAGCCCGATGTGGTGGCTGGCAATCACCGACAGCTGACCGGAAACCGCCCCTTCCCGGTCCAGCAGCGCCTGCCTTGCATTGTGTATCTCATCCATGATCCGCCGGGCATGGGGCAGCAAACGTGCGCCTGCATCCGTCAACCGGACCTGCCGGTTGCTCCGGTCAATCAGCTTGGTGCCCAACTGGTTTTCCAGCGCTGCCAGCCGTTTGCTGATTGCCGGCTGGGTCAGGTGCAGTAGCTCTGCGGCTTCCGAGAATGACTCCTGGTCGACTATTGTCAGGAAGGCTTTGAGGGAATTTGCGTCCATCAGCGTTGTCTCCGTGATTACGGCTTTTGGTGAAGGTCCTATGCCGGGAAGACCTTTCCAAAAAACGCCCGTGAATACGTCCCTGTAGGGCTCGGTCGCGCCATCCCTGGCGCTCCACGTTTTTGGAAAGCCCGTAGGTCGGATTAGCCGAAGGCGTAATCCGACAATCTTCGCGGCAAAACGCACAATGTCGGATTTCGCTTCGCTCTATCCGACCTACGATGAGCCACGATTTACGTAGGCCAGAAACGGTTCGAGAAGCATGGCGATAGGGGCCTCCCAAAACCGTGGAGCGCCAGGGATGGCGCGACCGAGCCCCCATGGATGGGTTCACGGCGTGTTTTGGGAGGCCCCTATCGCCATGCGACCTGCACCACACGAATAGGCCAGGTTTTAAGAGGGCAGCACCAAACAAAAGCCTAATATGCCAATCCAGAATGCACAACATAAAAAACATGAATTGAGGTTATCCAGGGTCAAGCGGTAATATAGAGCCATAGAGCCAAAAACAGAAACCCCCAAAGAGCGAGAGAGAACATGGCGGGCAAGACCTTATACGACAAATTGTGGGACGATCATCTCGTCAAGCAGCGGGATGACGGTTCAGCATTGATCTACATCGACCGGCACTTACTCCACGAAGTGACCTCACCCCAGGCCTTCGAAGGTCTCCGTCTGGCCGGGCGTAAGCCCTGGCGGCTGGATGCCAATCTCGCCACACCGGACCACAACGTGCCTACCACCGAGCGCGCCCGTGGTGTGGAGGGCATTGTCGATCCGGTCTCGCGCATCCAGGTGGAAACCCTGGACAAGAACTGCGACGAGTTCGGGATTCTTGAATTCAAGATTATGGACCAGCGCCAGGGTATCGTGCATGTAATCGGGCCAGAGCAGGGCGCGACCCTGCCGGGCATGAGCATCGTGTGTGGTGACTCCCATACCTCTACCCACGGCGCCTTTGGATGCCTGGCCCACGGCATCGGAACTTCCGAAGTGGAGCACGTTCTGGCAACCCAGTGCCTGGTCCAGCAGAAAATGAAGAACATGCTGGTGAAGGTAAACGGCAAGCTCGGGCCCGGCGTTACCGGGAAGGATGTGGTGCTGGCCATCATCGGCAGGATTGGTACCGCCGGTGGTACCGGTTATGCGATTGAGTTTGGCGGTGACGCCATTGGTGATCTCTCCATGGAAGCCCGTATGACCATCTGCAACATGTCCATCGAAGCCGGTGCGCGTGTGGGTATGGTGGCGGTGGATCAGACCACCATTGACTACGTGAAAGACCGCCCTTTCGCTCCAAAAGGCGAAATGCGGGACAGGGCCATCGAGTACTGGAAGACGTTGCACAGCGACGACGATGCCGTGTTCGACAAGGTGGTCGAATTGGACGGTTCCGAAATCATGCCGCAGGTGAGCTGGGGTACGTCACCAGAAATGGTCGCCGGCGTTGGTGGCAACGTACCGGATCCCGAGTCGGAAGAGGATCCCATCAAGCGGGAGGGCATTGTGCGCGCCCTGAAGTACATGGGTCTCAAACCGAACATGCCGATCACCGATATCAAGCTGGACCGGGTGTTTATCGGGTCCTGCACCAACAGCCGGATTGAAGACCTTCGCGAGGCGGCGGCGGTCGTGAAGGGGCATAAGGTATCACCGACTCTCAAGCAGGCCATGGTGGTGCCCGGTTCCGGGCTGGTGAAAGCCCAGGCCGAGCAGGAAGGGCTGGACAAGATTTTTCTTGAAGCCGGCCTTGAGTGGCGTGACCCCGGCTGCTCCATGTGCCTGGCCATGAACGCCGACAAGCTGGGGCAGGGGGAGCACTGTGCGTCTACCTCCAACCGCAACTTTGAGGGCCGTCAGGGTTTTGGTGGTCGCACCCACCTGGTGAGCCCGGCGATGGCGGCAGCGGCGGCGATCAATGGCCACTTCGTTGATGTCCGCGAGATGATGAACTGATCCACAGGAGAGACAACCATGCGAGCGTTAAAACAACACAAGGGCGTCGTTGCCCCCATGGACCGGTCCAATGTGGATACGGACATGATCATTCCCAAGCAGTTTCTGAAGTCCATCAAGCGTACCGGATTCGGGCCCAACCTGTTTGATGAGCTGCGTTACCTGGATGAGGGAAAGCCGGACCAGGACTCCTCACAGCGGCCCATCAACCCTGATTTCATGCTTAATCAGGACCGCTATAAAAACGCCAGCGTACTCTTGGCCCGCCGTAATTTTGGCTGTGGTTCGAGTCGTGAGCATGCCCCCTGGGCCCTGGAAGATTTTGGGTTCCGCGTTATCATAGCGCCCAGTTTTGCTGATATCTTCTACAACAATTGCTTCAAGAATGGCTTGCTACCCATTGTTCTTGATGAAGAAATCGTTGATCAGCTCTTCCGGGAGACGGAAGCAGAAGAGGGTTATCAGCTGGCCATCGACCTGGAACAGAAAACCGTTACCACGCCATCCGGTGAGACGTTCAGTTTTGAGGTGGATAACTTCCGTCGCCATTGCCTGCTCAATGGCCTGGACGATATTGGCGTGACGCTTGAGGATGCGGAGGTTATCAAGGCCTACGAAGCGTCCAGGCGGAAAACGGCGCCGTGGTTGTTTGGTGCCGGCGGTTGATCGTCTTTCTGTAAGGAATGAGAGAGTTTGTCGGATTACGCCTTCGGCTAATCCGACCTACATCGGATCGCAAACCGTAGGTCGGATTAGGCGAAGCCGTAATCCGACAATGTGAATAAAATCTTAAAGGAACGAAAATGTCCCGATCTATCCTGATGCTCCCTGGCGACGGCATCGGCCCGGAGATTGTTGCCGAAGCCGAGAAAGTCCTGCATAAAATCAATGAAAAATTCGGTCTTGAATTGCACTTTCAATCGGCCCTGGTCGGCGGTGCGGCGATTGATGAAACCGATACACCGCTGCCGGATGAAACTCTGGAAAAGGCCCGTAAAGCGGACGCCATTCTGTTGGGCGCCGTAGGCGGCCCCCAGTGGGATAGCCGCCCCATGGCCAGTCGCCCGGAGAAGGGTTTGCTGGGCCTGCGTTCCAACCTCGAGCTGTTCGCCAACCTGCGTCCGGCCATTCTCTATCCTCAGCTTGCCTCGGCGTCGTCACTGAAGCCGGAAGTGGTATCGGGCCTCGACATCATGATTGTCCGTGAGCTGACCGGTGGCATCTATTTCGGCCAGCCACGGGGCGTACGGGAACTGGAGAGTGGTGAACGCCAGGGCTACAACACCTATGCCTACACCGAATCGGAAATTCGTCGTATAGGCCGGGTTGCTTTCGAGGCGGCCCAGCAGAGGAGCAAGAAACTGTGTTCAGTCGATAAAGCGAATGTGCTGGAAGTGACTGTTCTATGGCGGGAAATTATGGAAGATCTGCGCCGTGAATATCCGGACGTAGAGCTGTCCCATATGTATGTCGACAACGCAGCCATGCAGCTGGTCAGGGCGCCCAAACAGTTCGATGTGATTGTGACTGGCAACATGTTTGGTGATATTCTTTCAGACGAAGCGGCTATGCTGACAGGCTCCATCGGTATGTTGCCTTCTGCTTCCCTCAACTCCGAGAAGCAGGGCATGTATGAGCCATGTCACGGCTCTGCCCCCGATATTGCGGGCAAGGGTATAGCCAACCCGCTGGCCACCATTCTCAGTGCAGCGATGATGCTGCGCTACAGTCTTGGCGAGGAAAAAGCGGCCGAGGCAATTGAGGCGGCGGTCAGCAAGGTGCTGGACCAGGGGCTGCGCACGGCGGATATCATGTCGGCGGATGGCCGGAAAGTATCGACCCGGGAAATGGGGGATGCGGTTCTGGCGGCGCTCTGAGGTCAGCAGATTCTGAGACCCGACGGCAACGCGATGCGGTTGCCGCGGGATCATCCATCCTGTCCCTGCCAGCGATACAGGTAGCGGGCGGGCATAAAACGAGGTTCAAAGGTCGCACATGAAGCGAGTTGGACTTATTGGCTGGCGCGGTATGGTGGGCTCTGTCCTCATGCAGCGCATGCGTGAAGAAAACGATTTTGCGGATATCGAACCCATCTTCTTTACCACTTCCCAGGCTGGCAAACCGGCCCCGGACGTTGGCAAGGAGGGTGTGCCTGCGCTCCAGGATGCCTTCGATATCGATACCCTGAAGACCCTGGATGTGGTGGTTACCTGTCAGGGTGGGGATTACACCAGTGCGGTATACCAGAAGCTCCGTGATGCCGGGTGGCAGGGGTACTGGATTGATGCGGCATCCACACTGCGGATGGTGGACCATTCGGTGATTGTTCTCGACCCGGTCAACCGCAACGTGATCGACGATGCGCTGGCAAAGGGCGTGAAAGACTACGTTGGCGGTAACTGCACCGTCAGCCTGATGATGCTCGCCCTGGGCGGTCTGCTGGAGCAGGATCTGATCGAGTGGGTGTCCCCCATGACGTATCAGGCTGCATCGGGTTCAGGCGCGCAGAACATGCGTGAACTGCTGAACCAGATGGGTGAACTCAAGGATGCTGTGAGTGACGAGCTTGCAGACCCGTCTTCGGCGATCCTTGAGATTGACCGCAAGGTTACCGACACCATGCGCTCTGACGGTTTCCCTACCGAGCACTTTGAAGTGCCACTGGCAGGCAGCCTGATCCCGTTTATCGACAAGCAGCTCGATAACGGCATGAGCAAGGAAGAATGGAAAGCGGGTGTGGAAACCAACAAGATCCTTGGCCGCAGCGACAACCCGATTCCCATCGACGGGATCTGCGTTCGCATCGGTGCCATGCGCTCCCACAGCCAGGCACTGACGATCAAACTCAAGAAGGACCTGCCGGTTTCCGAGATTGAATCCATCCTGGCGAAAGCCAACGACTGGGTGAAGGTTGTCCCCAATGAGCGGGATGCCACGATCCGGGAACTGACACCGGCGAAGGTTACCGGAACCCTGAGTGTGCCGATCGGCCGTATCCGTAAACTGACCATGGGGCCGGAGTACATCTCGGCATTTACGGTTGGTGATCAGCTGTTGTGGGGTGCGGCAGAGCCGCTCCGCAGAATGCTTCGGATCCTGCAGGAGCAGTAAAGCGGTCGGTGAGATTATGCCAACTGCGTCCGGTTTCAGAGAACCGGTAGGGGGCGGAGGCTGAAATACGTCTCCGCCCCTGTTATTTTCAGAAGCGTTTTGTAAATGTTCCGGCCGGTGTAGGCTCAGAAGAGCAGGTTTCTGGCTTTTGGAGTTACCGAATCATCGTTTGGTAACAATATGTTACCAAGTATTTGTGAAAAAATGGTACAAGGTCTGCAGCTGCATGATTGATAAAAGAGGCATTATCAACAATACTTGCGCAACTGAATATTAAAAACATTACATAATAACGATAGTAATCAAGACGGAAGTCATCCAACCTCGTCCGATTCTGTTCCCAGGAACAGTAACGAATAACGGAGACTGGTAAGGAAAAAGCATGAAGGTACGCAAGCTTGCGGTTGCTCTGGCTCTGGCGGGAGGGCTCGGTTCCGGACTCGCACAGGCCCTGGGTCTGGGTGAGATTGAATTACAGTCCTATCTGAATGAGCCTCTGGACGCAGACATCAGTCTGCGCAAAAGCGAGGGCGTTGACCCAGGTGATGTATTCGTAAACATCGCCCCAGAGTCGGCCTATGAAAGGGTTGGTATTGACCGTAACTATTTCCTTACCAAACTTGATTTCCGTGTAACCACCGCCAGCGATGGCAGTCTGGTGGTCAACGTGTCGTCCCGTGAGCCGTTGCGGGAGCCCTACCTTAATTTCCTGATCGAAGTGACGTGGCCCAATGGTCGCCTGATGCGGGAATACGCGGTGCTGGTTGATCCTCCCATCTACGCGGAGGAATCCGGCGTTCAGGAACAGGTGGCTGCGCCCACCACCCGCCAGGAGCCGCAGCCAACACGGCAGCGGACCCAACGGACCCAGGCAAGTCAGCCGGAGCCGCAGCGCACCACAACGCAGCGTCCCCGGAGCTTAGGCCCCACCGGGCCTTCGGATACCCTGTGGAACATCGCTGCCAGCGTTCGCCCGAACAGCAGTGTCTCCATGCAGCAGACAATGCTGGCACTCCAGGACCTGAACCCTGACGCCTTTATGGACGGCAATATCAACCGCCTGAAGCGCGGAGAAGTTCTGCGGGTACCGGATCTTGAACAGATCCGCAGTCGCTCCCGTGCCGAGGCGAACCGTCAGGTGGCCGCCCAGAACGAGGCACTTTCCAGTCCCACGCGTACCGTCGATGCCACTGCTACCGAGGTCGCCTCGGGCCAGGCCGCCCAGACAGAAACGGGCGGCGACGAGCTCAGATTGCTGGCCAGCGATGACCGTAGCACCCGGGATGCGGAAGAAGGTGGCTCTGCCGGTGGCGACGGCGATACCGCCGGCGGCGTGGACGCAGGGTCCGCCGTCGCGATGGAAGAACTGGAACGAGCTCGTCGTGAGAACGAAGAGCTCAGTGGTCGGGTCGATGACCTGCAGGATCAGGTGGAGACGCTCCAGCGGCTGCTGGAACTCAAGAATACCCAGCTTGCGGAAATTCAGCAGGCAGAGGGTGAAGGCGTCGATGCACAGCCCGCTGATGCGCCTGGTGAAGAGACTCTGACAGAACAGTTTGCGGAAGACGAGGGTGAAGTCGGAGCTGAGGCAGAAACGGATCTCGCCGGAGCAGAGACCGAAGAGGCTGGCGCTGATGTTGATGCTGCGGCTGATGGCGATGAAGAAGGTGCTGAAGAGGAAGAGCCAGAGCCAGAAGTAGCAGCGGATGAAGATGCTGTTATGGCGGATGAGACTCTCGCTGCGGATGCTTCCGATTCCGCTGACCCGGCGGCAGAGGACGAGCGCGATGAAGAGGCCGAAGTGGCGGCTCCTTCCCCGGAACAGCCAGCCCAGGAACCTGCTACACCACCGGCGCAGCCTGACAAAGGCTTCCCGGACAATATTATCAGCGCCATTACGAATAACCCGATGTACCAGATTGCCCTCGGTGGCGGTCTTGTGGTCCTGCTGCTTCTGTTGTTGCTGCTGGCCCGTCGTAACGCGAACCGCGAAAAAGCGTTCTATGACCAGCTTAATGAGGAAACGGCCGGCGAATCGGATTCCTTTGATCTCACCCTGGACGACGAAGAGGCGGGTCAGAGTCCTGACGGCGATCCATTGGCTGAAGCGGATGCTTACATAGCCTACGGTCGCATGGACCAGGCTGCTCAGTCGCTGGAGACAGCCATTTCGCGGGAACCAAGCCGTACCGATCTCCGGCTGAAGCTGCTGGGTGTCTACGCGGATACGCAGGACCGGGAGTCGTTCGAGAAGCAGTTGCGCGAAGTCGAGACTCTGGAAGACGAAGAGGCCATCGCCGAAGCTCGTGGACTCCAGTCGCGCCTTGAAGAAGCTGAATCCATGCCGAGCATTGACGACCTAGAGTCTCAGCTCAGGTCGGATTCCTTCGATGCCGGACGGGATTCATCCGAGGACGCGGCCAGCACTGCGGAGGAGGAGGAGCACCTTTCTGATGAGCTTGCAGCAGACCGCTATGAGTCCAGCACAGGCCAGGAAGAGGAAGACGAGTTCGGCAGTCTGGAGACTGACTTTACCGATCTGGATCTGGATGAAATCGAAGAGGCCGATCGTGAGAAAGAGTCCACTCCGGACGATTTGATTGAATACGACCTGTCCGGCCTTGAATCATCCGCAGACGAAGAGGATGTTACCAAGGAGGAAGAGGCAGGCGGGTCAGACGCTGACAGCCTGGCTGACGATTCATTCGATTTTACTCTGGAGGATGACTTCGCTGGTGAAGACGTAGAAGACGCCAGTGATGAGGATCTGGATTTTGAGCTTGAAGAGCCTGAGTCCGGAACAGTCAGCGAAACTGCCGAAACAAACGAAGACATGGATGAGTTCGAGTCATTGGGGCTTGAGGAGAGCGATCTCGAATCCAGCGAGCCGGAAGAAGCTGCCGAGGCCGCGGAAGCAGAGCCTGAAGAAGACCTGCAGGAAGGCGAGTTCGATTCGCTGGATGAGTCCTTCCTTGATGAGTTGGATGCAGAACTGGACAAAGTTGCTGGCGCCGAGGATACGTCTGCTGACAGCGAAGCAAACGATCTGGATGATCTGGAACTTGATGTCTCTGATGACGATCTCGCGTTGATGGAAGAATTCGCGGACTCCGGTGATTCTGCCGGTAGCGAAGGCAGCGGCGCCGAGGCCGAAGAAGACACTGCGCCGCTTGATGAGGAGCTTGGCCTTGAAGACACGCTCAGCGGTGAAGAGCCGGCTAATCCCGAAGAGGATGTCGCAGGTGCCGAAGCGGTTGAGGATGAGCTTCCAGAGCTGAGCGATGAAGATCTTGCTGGTGCCGAAGAGGCAGAGGAATCCGGGGAACCACCGGTTGCATCTGAGCCCGCGTCCGGCGATGCGGCGTCAAGGTCCGCCGACATTGATGAATCCGATCTCGGCGATGACGACGACTTTGATTTCCTGTCTGGAACCGATGAGGCATCCACCAAGCTGGACCTGGCCAGGGCCTATGTTGAAATGGGCGATGTGGATGGCGCCCGGGATATCCTGGAGGAAGTTGCCCTGGAGGGAAATGAGGAGCAGAAAGCCGAAGCGCAGGATCTCCTTAAAAATCTGTCCTGATTCGGTATAATCAGGGCCAGAAGCGCAAAACGCCGGCTACCGGGTCCGTCCCGGAATGAACGCCGGCGTTTTGCTTTGTTACAGGCACCGTAATCCGGACACGTCATTGTTTCTGATACCGCAACCACTGACCACCGACCGTTCCATTGGGGCGGGTCGCGTCGCGCTCGCTTTCGAATACGATGGCCGCGCTTTCCATGGCTGGCAATACCAGAAGTCGGGTGTGCGTTCCGTGCAGGGGGAGTTGACCCAGGCTGTTTCAAAGGTGGCTGACCACACGGTTGAACTGGTCTGTGCCGGGCGAACGGATGCCGGCGTTCATGCCAGTTACCAGATTGCGCACTTTGAAACCCCTTCAGTCCGTAATCCCCGTTCCTGGGTGATGGGCATCAATACCTCGCTACCGGCAGACATCGCCGTGCATTGGGCCGGTAATGGTATTGGCGACTTCCACGCACGCTTCTCGGCCACTTACCGGCGCTATCGATACGTCATCTACAATCACCCGGTACGCCCGGGCATCCTCAGTGGGCAGGTCAGTTGGACCTTCCGACCACTTGACGCTGAGGTGATGAATCAGGCGGCCCAGTTTCTGAAAGGCGAGCATGATTTTTCATCCTTTCGGGCCGCGGGTTGCCAGTCCAGATCGCCCATTCGATTTCTTGAGGCAATCAACGTAACCCGAAAGGGAGAGTTCGTCGTAATTGATGTTCAGGCCAATGCTTTTCTACACCACATGGTCCGTAACATAGCCGGCGCACTGATGGCTGTCGGAACTGGAGCGCAGCACCCGGAGTGGATTCGTGAGATACTTGATAGCAGGGATAGAACCGCCGCAGGGGTGACCGCACCGCCTCACGGATTGTATCTGGTGGACGTGGGGTATCCTGAGATTTTTTCGATTCCCACAGCCGAATGCGGACCAGGTTTTGTGGCGCCCTGGTTCAGCGAGGCTGATAACCGGCCGCGTAGCCCGACTCACATACACCGGAAGCAGCGATAATGGTCTTATGAGAACCCGAGTCAAAATCTGCGGGATTACCCGGAAACAGGACGTTGTCGACGCAACCACGGCAGGGGCGGACGCCATAGGGTTGGTGTTCTATGAGCCCAGCCCCAGATACGTCACGCCAGCAAGTGCTCGAGAGCTGATCAGCGCGGTTCCTCCGTTTGTCTCGGCCACAGGACTGTTTGTGAATCCGGATGTGGAATACGTGAACGAGGTATTGAAGCAGGTGCCTCTGGATTTGCTGCAGTTTCACGGTGACGAAACTCCCGCGTTCTGCAGCAGTTTCGGGGTACGCTGGATCAAGGCGGTACGGGTGCGACAAAGCTCGGACATTGAAAACGCCTTCCGTGATTACCGGAAGGCCAGCGGGTTGCTGGTAGACGCCTGGGACCCGGACAGGTACGGCGGCACGGGGCAGGCCTTTAACTGGTCGCTTATACCGGACTATCGCCCGCTGCCGCTGATATTGGCCGGCGGTCTGGCTTCTGATAACGTATCCGGCGCTGTCAAGCAGGTTCGGCCCTGGGCTGTTGATGTCAGTGGTGGTGTGGAAAGCAGCAAAGGCATCAAAGACGTCGAGAAAATCACTGATTTTATAAACGAGGTTCACCGTGTCGATGAAACTGACTGAAGAAATGCTCAAGGCGCTTCCGGATGCACGGGGTCACTTTGGTGCCTACGGCGGAAGGTTCGTATCTGAAACGCTGTTTGATTCGCTGATGACCCTTGAACGCGAATACAAGAGACTCAAGGATGATCCGGAATTTCAGGCTGAATTCGATAGGGATCTGGCGCACTATGTGGGCCGACCCAGCCCGTTGTATTTTGCCGAGCGGCTGACCCGTGAAACCGGTGGGGCCCAGATCTGGCTCAAGCGCGAAGACCTGAACCATACCGGCGCGCACAAGGTGAACAACACCATAGGGCAGGCATTGCTGGCTCGCTTCCTTGGTAAGAAGCGCGTCATTGCAGAGACAGGTGCCGGGCAGCATGGTGTGGCTACGGCCACTGTCTGTGCCCGCCTGGGGCTTGAGTGCCATATATTCATGGGCGAGGAAGATATCAGGCGGCAGTCTCCAAATGTCTACCGGATGAAGCTTCTGGGCGCAGAGGTTCACTCGGTCACCAGTGGTACCCGGACTCTGAAGGATGCCATGAACGATGCCATGCGGGATTGGGTCGCCAACGTAGACGATACCTTTTACATTATCGGCACGGTGGCAGGGCCACACCCGTATCCGTTGCTGGTTCGTGATTTCCAGTCGGTGATTGGTCGCGAGACCCGGGAGCAGAGCCTGGAACGTACCGGAAAGCTGCCCGACGCCCTGGTCGCCTGTGTGGGCGGCGGTTCCAACGCCATTGGTATGTTCTACCCGTTCCTGACAGACGAAAGCGTGGAGCTGTATGGCGTTGAAGCCGGTGGCCTCGGTATCGAAACCGGGCAGCATGCCGCGCCCCTGAGCGCCGGTCGTCCAGGTGTCCTGCATGGTAACCGAACGTACCTGATGGAAGACGAGAACGGCCAGATTGCCGGTACCCACTCTGTCAGCGCCGGCCTGGATTACCCGGGCGTAGGCCCGGAACATAGCTGGTTAAAGGATATTGGCCGTGCCCACTATGTGTCGGTTACAGACGACGAGGCGCTGGATGGCTTCCGTAAGCTGACGCGTGTGGAGGGCATCATGCCGGCACTGGAAACGGCTCACGCGGTTGCCTATGCAATCAAGCTCGCCGCAACCATGGATAAAGACAAGATGGTGGTGATCAACATCTCCGGACGCGGCGACAAGGATATGCAGACCATCGCCGAAATAGATGGCATCTCGGTTTAAGCAACAGCAAAGGAGCAGGCATGAGTCGAATCGAAGGGGTACTCAAATCCCTGAAGGGGCAGGGCCGTAAAGCGCTGATCCCGTATATCACCGCAGGGGATCCCCACCCGGATCAGACCGTTGGATTGATGCATGCCCTGGTTGACGCAGGTGCAGACATCATTGAACTGGGCGTGCCGTTTTCCGACCCCATGGCCGATGGCCCGGTGATCCAGCGGGCCTGTGAAAGGGCCCTCAAGCATGGCACCTCTTTGCGCCAGGTTCTGGCGATGGTCAAGACCTTTCGCGAGAAAGATGACGCCACACCCATCGTGTTGATGGGCTATCTCAATCCCATGGAAGCCATGGGGCAGGAGAAGTTTGCCGACGCCGCCGTTGATGCCGGAGTCGACGGGATCCTGACGGTGGACCTTCCGCCAGAAGAAGCGGATGAGGTGGCCCCACTGTTTACGGCCCGCAAACTCGACGCCATATTTCTGCTCGCGCCCACCACTACCGATGAGCGGATTCGCGCAATCAGTGAGCACAGTTCCGGGTATGTGTACTATGTTTCATTCAAGGGCGTGACTGGCGCTGGCAAAATTGATGTGGATGAAGTCGCTGCGAAGGTGGCTCATATTCACGAAATCACGGCGCTTCCGGTAGCTGTCGGCTTCGGTATTCGTGATGCTGCCACCGCAGCCGCTGTCGGCCGGGTATCCGATGGTGTAATTGTCGGCAGTGTGCTGGTGGATACAATAGCCCGGAATCAGGAAGATCCTGAGCAGCTCAAGCGGGCGCTGACGGATCTTCTTCACCCGATGCGCGAAGCACTGGACAGCCTGGCCTCCTGACAGACAGGTATCCGGCAGGCATTAAAGGACAGGATGAGATCATGAGTAACTGGCTGGACAAGATCATGCCGAGCAAGATCCGCTCGGAATCCAAGCAACGTACCGGGGTTCCCGAAGGGCTCTGGAAGAAGTGCCCAAAATGCGGGGCGTTTCTCTACAAGCCGGAACTCGACAAGAACCTGGATGTTTGTCCCAAATGTCAGCACCATTTGCGGGTAACCGCCCGTCGGCGCCTGGATATCTTTCTGGACAAGGAAGGCCGCCAGGAAATTGCGGCTGATCTGGAACCCTGGGATCGCCTGAAGTTCAAGGATAGCAAACGCTACAAGGACAGGCTGACCCAGAACCAGAAAGCCACCGGTGAAAAAGACGCGCTGGTGGCCATGCGCGGTTCCTGCCTCGAGACACCGTTGGTTGCGGTGGCCTTCGAGTTCAATTTCATGGGCGGTTCCATGGGCCAGGTTGTGGGCGAGAAGTTTGTCCAGGCGGCCAATGTGTGCCTGGAGGAGCGGATCCCCCTGGTGTGTTTTTCCGCCAGTGGTGGTGCGCGGATGCAGGAAGCCATTCTGTCGCTGATGCAGATGTCCAAGACTGCGGCGGTGCTTGAGCGCATGAAGCAGGAAGGCATTCCCTATATTTCAGTGATGACGGACCCGGTATTTGGCGGTGTTTCCGCCAGCCTGGCCATGCTGGGCGACCTCAATATCGCTGAGCCCTACGCACTGATCGGCTTTGCCGGCCCCCGTGTCATCGAACAGACCGTTCGGGAAAAACTGCCGGAGGGGTTCCAGCGCAGCGAATTCCTGCTGGAACATGGCGCGATCGACATGATTCTTCATCGTCACCAGATGCGTGAGCGCATTGCGGCGCTCCTTGCCAAGTTTGCCGGTATGGAAAAGCCGGCTACCGAGGCGCCGATCGAGTTTGAAGTATCGGAACGCCCGGAAACCGATGCCCAAGCAGAATGATTCCGGTGCCCGGCACCCCAGAGTGCCGGGCACCGGAGCCACTCTTGAGCAGTGGCTTGGCTACCTGGAATCCATCCATCCGTCAGAGATTGACCTTGGTCTAGACCGCGTCCTTCTGGTGCTGCGGCGCCTGTTTCGTCGCAACCCTTCATCCCGGATCATCACCATCGGCGGTACCAACGGCAAGGGCAGTGCGGTTGCGGCGCTCGAGCAACTGCTGATGAAAGCTGGTCGATCAACGGGTGCCTACACCTCGCCACACCTTCAGCGTTATAACGAACGGGTCCGGATCAACGGTTCGGATGTTTCCGATGATAGCCTCGTTCGCGCTTTTGAGCGTGTTGAAGCAGCGCGGGGGACTACCACTCTGACCTATTTCGAGTTTGGCACCCTGGCTGCGTTCGTCCTGTTCCAGGAAGCCGGCGTGGAGGACTGGGTGCTGGAAGTTGGGCTTGGCGGCCGGCTTGACGCCGTAAACGTGCTCGATCCAGCGCTGGCAATCATTACGTCCGTCGACATTGACCACGTGGCATTCCTCGGTAACAACCGCGAGGTTATTGGCTTCGAGAAAGCGGGGATATTACGCCCTGGCATCAACGCCATCTATGCGGATGTTGATCCCCCGGCGTCCGTTCTCCAACAAGTGTCCGCCCAGAAGGTGAAGCTCGAGCGCCCTGGGCAGACTTATCAGCTCGTACCGACTGAGGGTGAGCCCGCAAGCGGCTTCCGTCTCTGTCAGGCCCGCCATGGAGATGAGGTGGCCATTCCTGATACCGGTCTTCCGGTTCACAGCCTCGCAGCAGCGGTTGTTGCTATTCGTCAGCTCGAACCCGGCCTGAGCCTGTCAGACATTGAAACGGTACTTGCCGGGCTCACCTTGCCGGGTCGTTACGAAATTTTACGTTCCTCGCCCCAGGTCGTTGCAGATGTGGGCCATAATCCCCATGCAGCGGCATGGCTGGCAAACCGGATAAGTCGCCGGCGGAATGCCGCAGGGCGGGTGATTGCCGTCTATGGCGCTCTCTCGGATAAGGACGTCGAAGGCGTTGTCGGGGCGATGAGGCCGGTTGTGGATCAATGGTATCTTGCCGGCCTGGAGGTTCCCCGTGGACTTGGTTGTCACGACCTGGCAGCACGACTGGCCGGTATTGTTGCCGATGAGACATCGCCAAAGCTGTTACCATCAGTTGGTGATGCGCTGGAACAGGTTCTGGCAGTGGCGTCGCCAGATGACCTGGTGATTGTGTTCGGGTCGTTCTATACCGTTGCGGCCGCCCGCGAAGCACTTGGCAAATGACGGATCTTAAATATCCTTCATGGCTGGCATGAGGCTTTGAGTTCTCTGTGGGCGGCGGTTACTATCGGGCACAGTGTTGGTCAATCTTGGCGAGTCGTGAATTAACAGGGGATAACGTAACGTGGACGGACTGAAACAGAGAATCATCGGAGCACTGGTGCTGGTGTCTCTAGCCGTTATCTTTGTGCCGATGATGTTTGACGAGCCCCACTCCGAACGTGAGTCCACTTCTATAAAGATTCCTGAAGAGCCCCCGTTCCCCGAAGTTGAGGCGCCAGAACCCGAGATTCCGGAAACTCCAGCCTACCGTATTGAAGAACCCGGTATGGATGACGAGCAAGTGGCGGCGCCAGAGCTCGATACTGAGGAGGCGCCCCAGTCTGCATCGACAGCTGAAGAGCAGGTGGCTCAGCCGGAAACCGGCGAGCAGACCGCTCAGGAACCGGTTGAAGAGGCCCCGCAAGAACCCGTAACGGATGAAGATGCGGCGGAATTTACCCGTTCCCTGGAAGGAGCCTGGGTGGTGCAATTGGGTAGTTTTGGCAGCGGCGACAATGCCAGAAACCTGCGGGACAAGGTTCGTGAGAAAGGCTACAACTCCCACTTGCAGCAGATAACCCGTGGCGATACCGAGTTGACCCGGGTTTTCAGTGGTCCTTTCGCAGAGAAGGCAGAGGCGGAAAGGGCCAAGCAGGTCCTCGACAAAGCCTTCGGTCTCAACAGCCTGGTGACCTCCGGCGACAAATAGTGCAGTGGGCTACTGTCACTAATGCGTAATGGGCGGTTTGGTCAGGTGGCGTTTCCTGATAGAATTCGCGCTTCCTTATTTCCACCGGGTTTTCCATGGATGCGCTGATCTGGATCGACTGGGTCATCATTGCCCTGATTACTGTTTCCACCCTTATCAGTCTCAAGCGCGGCTTCATCAGGGAAGCGCTGTCGCTGATCACCTGGGTGGGCGCGTTCATTATTGCCCGAACGTTCCACCCCCAGATGCAGTCTCTCCTTGAGGGTACCGTTGAGACGCCGCTGGTGCGCCTGGTAGCGGCATTTGCCATCCTGTTTTTTGCCACTCTGATCGTTGGCGCCATCGTCAACAACCTGATTGGTCATCTTGTGAGGGCCACCGGCCTGTCTGCTACCGACCGGGTACTGGGGATGGGGTTCGGGCTCTTGCGGGGTTTGGTGGTGGTGATTGTTGCCATTGCTTTCACTCGCTATACGCCCCTGGCGGAAGATACCTGGTGGCGTACGTCGGTGATGATTGAGCGTCTGGCCGTGGTGGAGGACTGGTCACGGAGAACGCTCGGAGACGAATTTGCCCGCTTGCTCGGGCCGGCAGGTGGAGACACGGAGGCTCCCCCCAGCATTGAACCGGAAGATAACGTGGAACCCGCTTCCGCGTCCCGCTAACATTCAGTTTTAACGCTTCGGAGATTACCGTATCCATGTGTGGCATTGTCGGCATAGTCAGTACTTCCAACGTAAATCAGACGCTTTACGACGCGCTGACCGTATTACAGCACCGGGGCCAGGATGCAGCGGGTATTGTTACTTTTCAGGATGAGCGCTTTTTCCTGCGCAAGGACAACGGACTGGTGCGGGATGTGTTCCGTACCCGGCATATGCGGAGGCTGGTGGGCAATGTGGGGATCGGCCATGTCCGCTACCCGACGGCGGGCAGTTCCAGCTCTGCCGAAGCCCAGCCCTTCTACGTCAACAGCCCCTACGGTATTACCCTCGCCCATAACGGCAACCTGACGAACGCCGACGATCTGAGCCGGGATCTGTTTCGGACCGACCTGCGCCATATCAACACCAACTCGGACTCGGAAGTACTGCTGAACGTGTTTGCCCACGAGCTGCAGAAGCTGGGCAAGCTGGACCCCACCAAGGAAGAGATCTTTTCGGCTGTGCGCGCGGTACATAAACGCTGCCGTGGCGCTTACGCCGTGATTGCGATGATTACGGGTTATGGCATTGTCGGCTTCCGCGACCCCAATGGTATTCGCCCGGCCTGCTACGGTGTGCGCAAGACCGAGGAGGGGGAGGAGTACATGATTGCCTCCGAGAGTGTTGCGCTCAGCGCCGCCGGCTTCAGACTGGTGCGGGATATTGCCCCGGGCGAAGCGGTCTATATTGAGACCGATGGCACGCTTTACACCCAGCAGTGTGCAGAAGAACCGCACCTTTATCCCTGTGTGTTTGAACACGTGTATTTCGCCCGGCCCGACTCCATTATTGACAAGGTGTCGGTTTACAAGGCGCGCCTCAGAATGGGTGAGACCCTGGCGGAAAAGGTGCTGCGTGAACGCCCCGATCATGATATCGACGTGGTGATGCCCATTCCCGATACCAGTCGTACGTCCGCGATGCAGATGGCCCATCGGCTCGGGGTGAAGTTCCGGGAAGGTTTCATCAAGAACCGGTACATTGGCCGGACCTTCATCATGCCGGGCCAGAAAATGCGCAAGAAATCCGTGCGTCAGAAGCTGAACCCCATTGATCTGGAATTCCGTGGCAAGAATGTGATGCTGGTGGATGACTCCATTGTAAGGGGAACCACCTGCAAAGAGATCGTCCAGATGGCCCGTGACGCCGGTGCCCGCAAAGTGTACTTTGCCTCGGCAGCACCCCCGGTGCGTTACCCGAATGTGTACGGTATCGACATGCCGTCGGTTAATGAGCTGATTGCCCACGATCGCAGCGTGGAGGAAATCGGCGAGTTGATCGGTGCCGACTGGTTGCTTTACCAGGATCTGGATGACCTCATTGCTTGTGTCAACGACGTCAACCCGGATATTGAAGGTTGGGAATGCTCGGTATTCACCGGCAACTACATCACCGGGGACGTAGATGCTGCGTATCTCAACAAACTGGAGGCGGCCCGTAATGATGAAAACCGCTTCCAGGCCGGTTCCGGGGATTCCTCCGATAACGGTATTATTGATCTGTACAACGACGAAGACTGACCAGACCATGGTTGTTAACAGGAGTTTGTCATGACCCATCGCCGCGAAGAGCACGTCCTGATCCCAGAGTCGGATCTGGAGGGCATGTCGGTGGACACTCTTGCGGTCCGTGCCGGGCAGATCCGTACCGGCCAGCTCGAACACAGTGACGCTATTTTTCCCACCTCCAGCTTCGTGTATGGCAGCGCCGCCCAGGCTGCGGCCCGTTTTGGTGGTGAGGAGCCGGGCAATATCTATTCCCGTTTTACCAATCCGACGGTGCAGGCATTCGAAGCCCGTATCGCGGCGATGGAAGGGGGCGAAAGAGCGGTAGCCACCTCTTCGGGCATGGCCGCCATCCTGGCAACCTGCATGGCGCTCCTGAAATCCGGAGACCACGTGATCTGTTCACGGGGCGTGTTCGGCACCACCAATGTGCTGTTCCAGAAATACCTGGCCAAATTTGGCGTGGAAACCACCTTTGTAGGGCTGACGGACATGGCCCAGTGGCAGGCTGCGGTGCGGCCGGAAACCCGGATGGTTTTCATTGAAACGCCGTCCAATCCTCTGTGTGAAGTGGCCGACATGGAGGCCCTGGCCAGGCTTGCGCACGACAATGATGCCCTGTTTGTGGTGGACAACTGTTTTTGCACCCCGGTACTGCAGCGGCCATTCGAGCATGGCGCGGACATCATCATCCATTCGGCGACCAAATACCTGGATGGCCAGGGTCGTTGCGTCGGCGGTGTGGTCGTCGGCCCCAACAAGTTGATGGAAGAGGTCTATGGCTTCCTGCGTTCGGCCGGGCCCACCATGAGCCCGTTTAATGCGTGGGTGTTTCTCAAGGGTCTGGAAACCTTACCAATCCGTATGCGCGCCCACTGCGACAATGCGTTAGAGTTGGCGAAGTGGCTGGAAGGGCAGGGGGCAGTGGACCGCGTATTCTATGCCGGCCTGCCTGATCATCCGCAGCACGCCCTGGCCAAGCGACAGCAGAGTGGTTTCGGTGGCGTACTTTCCTTCACCGTCAAGGGTGGGCGGGAGCAGGCCTGGGCGTTTATCGATGCGACCCGGATGATTTCCATAACCGCCAATCTTGGTGACGTTAAAACCACCATTACCCATCCGGCCACGACCACACACGGTCGCCTGTCCCCGGAAGACAAGGAGCAGGCGGGCATTACCGAAAATCTGGTACGGATCTCGGTAGGTATTGAAGCTGTTGAGGATCTCAAGACCGACTTGCAGCGCGGTTTTGAGGCTCTTGAAAATTACCGTCAGGGAACTGTCTGAGCATTCATGGCTGAGAGCGCAAGAGCGAAAAAATCAGAGGAGTTGACCGAAAAACAGGTGAAATTCCGTCGTTTTCTGGCCCAGGGGGCGCGGGAAGGGGCGGTGATTGCGCTGATAGCGCTGTGCATTTATCTGGGCATGGCGCTGGTCACCTTCAGCCCATCGGATCCAGGTTGGGCGAGTATTGGTCATGAAACCAGTGTGCAGAACTACGCCGGGCGCACTGGCGCGTGGCTTGCCAGTCTGTTCCGCGACTTCTTCGGGCACGTGGCCTTCCTGTTCCCGGTGATGATTGCCGGCTATGCGCTGATGCTCATTCGCCGCAGAAATGATCCCATCGATATGCATATGCCGCTATTTCTGCTCAGGTTTGGCGGGTTCCTGCTGATTTTGCTGTCTGCAACCAGCCTGCTGTCGCTCTATTCGGTGTTCGGACTTGGGGTGACTTCCGGCGGCGTGCTTGGCGCAGCGGTTTCCGAGGCCATGGTTCGGTTCTTCAACCTGCCTGCGACGACGCTTCTGCTGATTGCCATTTTCCTGTTTGCGCTTACCGTCAGTACCGGACTTTCCTGGTTCTGGCTGATGGATCAGGTGGGCAGCCTGACACTGCGGGCCGGGATCGGCATCAGGAAGCTGTTTTCCTCGACCGGTAAGCCCGGGTCTGGCAAAGATACCCGGCGCACTGCAGCGCCTGAACCGGCGAAAAAAGCTGTGGAACCGCCAGTTGTGAAGGACAGGGTTCCAGCGCCGGATAAAGACAAGCCTGCTTCCGGTGCGCCCTGGTGGAGGCGCCTGCTGGGCCTCGGGCAGCGCAAGCAGAAGACAAAGACAGCCGTGCCCCCGAAAGAACGGCGCGAACCGGGGCTTGAAGGGGTGCAACCGGTTGATGATGCTGAACCCGCGCGTCTTGAAAGTTTCAGTTCCCGGGATGACAGTGCGACCGTGCCCCATGTGCCCGAACCCGATCTCCGTAGCGGCAGGAAACCACCGGCTGGCAAATCCCTGAAGATTTCACCGTTCAAGCGGGAAGACCAGTCCGCAACAAGCGGCAAGGGCAGTAGCAAACAGGCATCCCTGCTGGAAGATATTGAAAGTCCCATCCCTCCGATCTCCCTGCTGGACCCGCCGGAAGAGCACAAGGAGCGGGGGTACTCCGAGGAATCGCTTCAACACATGTCGCGACTTCTGGAGGAGAAACTGGCGGATTTCGGTGTCTCCGTGGAAGTGGTCGAGGTTAATCCCGGGCCTGTGATTACCCGTTTCGAGATCAAACCCGCGCCCGGGGTCAAGGTTAGCAAGATATCCAACCTGGCGAAGGACCTCGCCCGCTCCCTGGCCGTCCTGAGTGTCCGGGTAGTGGAGGTGATTCCGGGAAAATCCGTGGTTGGCATCGAGATTCCCAACGAAGAGCGGGAGATGGTGCGCCTCAGTGAGGTACTGAATGCCAGGGTCTTTCAGGAATCCTCCTCGGCTCTGACCCTGGCGCTGGGCAACGATATTGGTGGCAATCCGATGGTCGCCAACCTCGCCAAGATGCCGCATCTGCTGGTCGCCGGCACCACGGGCTCGGGTAAATCGGTGGGCGTGAATGCCATGATTCTGAGCATGCTGTTGAAGGCCACCCCCGAAGAAGTCCGCTTCATCATGGTGGACCCGAAGATGCTGGAGTTGAGCATCTATGACGGTATTCCGCACCTGCTGGCGCCTGTGGTGACCGACATGAAGGATGCCGCCAACGCCCTGCGCTGGTGCGTTGCTGAGATGGAACGTCGTTATCGACTGCTGGCAAGCCTGGGGGTTCGCAACCTGGCCGGCTATAACCGCAAGGTGAGAGACGCTGCGGCTGCGGGTGAGCCACTGCTGGACCCCACCTGGAAACCGGATCAGTTCCTGGCTGACGATGAACAGGAACGTCCGGAGCTGGAAACACTGCCGTTTATTGTGGTGGTGATTGACGAATTTGCTGACATGATGATGATTGTCGGCAAAAAAGTGGAAGAACTGATTGCGCGGATTGCCCAGAAAGCCCGTGCGGCCGGCATTCACCTGATCCTGGCGACCCAGCGTCCCTCGGTTGACGTGATCACCGGTTTGATCAAGGCCAACATCCCCACCCGTATGTCGTTCCAGGTGTCCTCCAAGATTGATTCCCGGACGGTACTGGATCAGGGCGGCGCGGAACAGTTGCTGGGGCATGGGGACATGCTGTACCTGCCGCCCGGCTCCGGGCTACCTGTGCGTGTCCACGGCGCTTTTGTCGATGACGATGAAGTGCACCGGGTGGTCAGTGCCTGGAAAGCCCGGGGAGAGCCGGTCTACGTGGAGGACGTGCTCAATGGCGCCGAAGGCGAGAACCTGCCCGGGGTGCCGAGCCTGAGCGAAGGCGGTGGTGATAGTGAAGGCGATGCCCTGTTCGATGAGGCTGTCGCCTTCGTCACCGAAGGCAGGCGTGTTTCGATTTCATCCGTCCAGCGGAAATTCAAGATCGGCTACAACCGGGCCGCAAACCTGGTGGAAGCCATGGAAGCATCCGGTGTGGTTAGCGCAGCCGGGCACAACGGTGCCCGGGAAGTACTGGCTCCACCGCCACCACGAGATTAGGAGTACAGATCAATGACGGAATTACGAAAAGGTTTTGGCCTGGCATCGATACTGGCAGCGCTGTTGGTATTCGCCCTGCCGGCTCAGGCTGAAGAGAGCGGCGAAGACGCTGCCGCTGAACTTGCGTCCATGCTGGAGAGTTACGAATCCTTTCAGTCCAGCTTTATCCAGATTGTTGTGAACGAGAATGGCAACCGGGTCCAGGAAAGCCGGGGTTCCCTCAAGGCGAAACGCCCCGGCCTGTTCTACTGGGAGACCAGTAAACCCCATTCCCAGTTCGTCGTCAGTGACGGCGACAAGGTAGAAGTCTACGATCCAGACCTTGAACAGGTCACGGTCCACAGTCTGGACGAGAAAGTGTCCACCACACCGGCATTGCTGCTCAGTGGCGAAGTGGACAATCTTGACGAGACCTACAAGGTATCGATGCGCTCCATTGGCGATAATACCCGCGAGTTTACCCTGGAGCCCAGGAGCGAGGATTCGCTGTTCGTTTCCTTGCGGCTGACGTTCTTCAAGGGAGAACTGCAGGAGATGCGTATGCAGGATTCCCTGTCCCAGCTGAGCGTCCTGAGTTTCGAAGATGTCCGACTGAACGAAGAAGTCAAAGACAGCGCCTTTGTTCTTGAATATCCCGACGGTGTGGATGTTATCCGGGACGGGGCCTGATGCAGGAAAGCCTGTTCGGCGAACAGCAGGGGTTTCGGCCCCTGGCTGCACGAATGCGCCCTGCAAGCCTCGATGAATACGTTGGTCAGGCGCATCTGGTCGGTGAGGGCAAACCGCTGCGGCGGGCCGTAGAGCAGGGGCAGCTTCATTCCATGATCCTCTGGGGGCCTCCGGGCGTCGGCAAGACCACTTTTGCCCGCCTGCTGGCCAACCTCAGTGATCTCAGCTTCGAGACCGTCTCTGCCGTTCTGAGCGGTGTAAAGGACATCCGTGAGATTGTGCAGCGGGCAAAGGATCGCAAAAGCAGGGAGGGCCGGGATACCCTGCTGTTTGTGGATGAGGTCCACCGTTTCAACAAGAGCCAGCAGGATGCCTTTCTTCCCCATATCGAAGATGGCACCTTTATCTTCGTAGGGGCCACTACCGAAAACCCCTCTTTTGAGCTCAACAGCGCGCTTCTGTCCCGCACCCGGGTCTATGTCCTCAAAAACCTGTCGGACGACGACATTCTGGAGTTGCTGAACCGGGCGTTGTCCTCCCCGGAGGGTCTTGGCGGTCGTTTTACGGTTGAGCAATCTGTGCTGGATCTTGTGGCGTCGGCTTCCGGCGGCGACGCCAGACGGGCACTGAATATCCTGGAAGTCGCAACGGATCTTGCCGAGCCTGACGGCGAAAACAGCGCCAGAATAACCCGCGATCATCTGGAACAGGTGCTTCAGACCAGTCTCAGACGTTTCGACAAGGGTGGTGATGTTTTCTATGACCAGATATCGGCCCTGCACAAGTCGGTGCGGGGCTCGGATCCCGACGGTTCGCTTTATTGGTTGTGTCGCATGCTCGATGGCGGCTGTGACCCCCTGTATGTGGCCCGGCGGCTGGCCAGGATAGCCAGCGAGGATATCGGCAATGCGGACCCGAGGGCGCTGCAGATTGCCATGGATGCGTGGGAAGCCCAGGAACGGCTGGGTTCACCGGAAGGAGAACTGGCCCTTGCCCAGGCAGTCACCTATCTGGCGTTAGCGCCGAAGAGCAATGCTGTCTACAAGGCGTTCAACCAGTGCCTCGCTGACATCCGCAATGATCCTGACTACGACGTACCTGTGCACCTGCGCAATGCCCCCACCAAACTGCTGAAGTCCATGGGTCATGGCAATGAATACCGATACGCCCATGATGAACCCGAAGCCTTTGCCGCAGGCGAGTCCTACCTGCCAGAAGCGATTCACCAGCGTCGGTACTATCAGCCGGTGAAACGTGGTCTCGAGATCAAGCTTGCGGAGAAACGTGACCGGCTTGATCAATGGAACCGTCAAAGCTCCCACAAGCGCTATCCCCAAGACTGAAATTCCCTGGCTGGCCAGCCTTGCTGTAGCCACAGACATCCTCGCAGGTATAATGCCCAGTCAATCGTGAAAACTGTCAACTTACCTTTGAACCGGAAAACTCAGGATAACCATGCTCGATCCCAAACGTGTCCGCACCCAGACTGAAGAGATCGCCCGTCGCCTGGCCATCAAGGGCTTTGCCTTTGACAAAGCCACTTTCGATCAGCTTGAGGAGCGCCGCCGGGCGATCCAGGTGAAAACGGAAACCCTGCAGGGCGAGCAGAACCGCCGGTCCAAATCCATCGGTAAGGCCAAGGCAGCGGGCGAAGACATTCAGCCTTTGCTGGATGAAGTCGAAAACCTGAAGAAGCAGAAATCCGAAGCGGAAGACGAATTGCGCGTACTGCAGGAGGAGCTGAACGGGTTTCTGGCGACGATACCGAACCTGCCTGATGAAGGCGTGCCCGCCGGGGACAGCGAGGACGACAACGTGGAGGTGCGCCGCTGGGGCACCCCCAGACGTTTTGACTTCGAGCCGAAAGACCACGTCGCCCTGGGAGAAGCTCTGGGAGGCCTGGACTTTGAAACCGCCACCCGCCTGGCCCATTCCCGTTTTGCGGTCATGCGCGGCCCGGTGGCGCGGCTGCACCGGGCGTTGGCCCAGTTCATGCTCAACCTTCATACCGAAGAGCATGGCTACATGGAAGCCTACGTGCCGTATCTGGTCAATGCCGAAACCCTCTATGGCACAGGCCAGCTTCCCAAGTTCGAGGAAGACCTTTTCCGTATAGATGGCGAGAAGCCACTTTACCTGATTCCCACTGCGGAGGTGCCGGCCACCAACCTGGTCAGCGATACCATCCTGGATGCCAAAGAGTTACCACTGAAAATGGTCTGCCACACACCCTGTTTCCGCAGTGAGGCGGGCTCCTACGGCCGTGATACCCGGGGTATGATCCGTCAGCATCAGTTCGATAAGGTGGAACTGGTTCAGGTGGTGCGCCCGGAAGATTCCGAAGCCGCCCTTGAGGCGCTGACAGGGCACGCTGAAAAGGTCCTGCAACTGCTGGAGTTGCCTTACCGTCTGGTGGACCTGTGTGGCGGGGACATGGGCTTTGCCGCTGCCCGTACCTACGATATCGAAGTCTGGCTTCCAGGCCAGGACAAATACCGAGAGATTTCCTCCTGCTCTAATACCCGTGATTTCCAGGCACGGCGCATGCATGCACGTTGGCGTAATCCGGAAACCAACAAGCCGGAACCTGTCCACACCCTGAACGGTTCCGGCCTTGCCGTAGGCCGCGCACTGATTGCGGTCATGGAGAACTACCAACAGGCAGACGGCAGCATACTGGTTCCGGAAGTTCTGAAACCGTATATGGGAGGTGTAGACAGAATCCAATGAGTGACAGATCCGACAGTGCGCCATGGAAGGGCGTTGGTGCAAAGCCTGCACCAGTTCGATACCGCAAGAATCCGGTCACCGAGAACCCGAACAGCTCCGAGGGGGAGGTCGCGCTTGTCGGCGCCGGCCCCGGTGACCCGGAACTGCTGACACTCAAGGCCTGGCGCCTGATCCAGTCAGCGGAGGTGGTGTTGTACGATCGGCTGGTATCTCCGGAAATTCTGTCGCTCATTCCCGACTCCGCGGAACGCGTCCACGTGGGCAAGCAGCGGGCAAACCATACCTTGCCCCAGGACCAGATCAATAACCGTCTGGTGGAACTTGCGCGCAAGGGGCTCAGAGTGGTGCGCCTGAAGGGTGGTGACCCTTTCATCTTCGGGCGTGGCGGAGAAGAGATCGAAACGCTGGCGGCCGCCGGTGTGCGCTTTCAGGTGGTGCCGGGGATTACCGCTGCCTCCGGCTGTGCGGCCTATGCCGGAATACCGCTCACACACAGGGATCATGCCCAGTCGGTCCGATTCGTGACCGGCCACCTCAAGAACGATACCTGTGACCTGCCGTGGAAGGACTTTGTCCAGAACAACCAGACTCTGGTGTTCTACATGGGGCTGGTGGGGCTACCCATTATTTGCAGGCAACTGATCGCCAATGGTATGTCACCGGATATGCCTGTCGCGCTGGTATCCCGTGGCACAACCCCTCATCAGCAGGTGGTTACCGGAGACCTTTCCAACATAGTCGAGCGCGTAGAGCAGAATGCGGTGCCTGCTCCCACACTGGTCATCATCGGCAACGTGGTGACCCTGAGAAACAGGCTGGACTGGGTCGGCGGCTGAGTCTTCAACCGCCGTTCCCGGGGAGTTGCGGCAGAGGATTATCCGCGCCGCTTGGGCAACACGTCTTTCAGCTTGTCCCGCATGTCGTGCAGGGCCTTCTCGGTGGTTTCCCAGTCAATACAGGCGTCAGTCACTGATACGCCGTACTTGAGATCCGCGAGGTTTTCCGGGATCGACTGGTTGCCCCAGTTCAGGTTGCTTTCCACCATCAGGCCCTGGATCGACTGGTTGCCTTCCAGAATCTGGTGGGTAATGTCCTGAAGCACCAGCGGCTGGATGGCAGGGTCTTTGCTGGAGTTGGCGTGACTGCAGTCCACCATGATGGACTGGCGCAGATTGGCTTTCTCGAGGGCCCGTTCACACAGGGCAACGCTCACTGAATCGTAGTTGGGCTTGCCACCGCCACCACGAAGAACCACATGGCCATAATTGTTACCACGGGTGCGGATGACCGCGACCTTGCCCTGCTGGTCAATTCCCAGAAAGCTGTGGGGGTGTGAAACCGACTTCATGGCATTGACGGCAACATCCAGGCTGCCATCCGTGCCATTCTTGAAACCGATCGCCATGGACAGGCCACTGCTCATTTCCCGGTGAGTCTGGGACTCGGTTGTACGGGCCCCGATCGCAGACCAGGAAATGGTGTCCTGAAGGTACTGCGGCGAAATCGGATCCAGTGCTTCCGTGGCAGTGGGCAGGCCCAGTTCGGAAATATCCAGCAGCAGGCGACGACCGATATGCAGGCCCTGTTCGATATCAAAGGTATCGTTCAGGTGCGGATCGTTAATCAGGCCTTTCCAGCCAACGGTGGTGCGGGGCTTCTCGAAATAGACACGCATGACGATCAGCAGGGTATCACTGACCTCATCTGAGAGTTTCTTCAGCTTGGCGGCATATTCCCGGGCGGCTTCAACATCGTGAATGGAACAGGGACCCACAACTACAAACAGACGATGATCCTTGCCATCCATGATGTCATAGATAGCCTGGCGGCCTTTTTCCACGGTTTCCGCGGCCTTACCGGATAGCGGCATCTCCTGCTTGAGCGCTTCAGGGGTGATCAATGGTTCCTGACTCGCCACATTCAGATTCTCTAGTTTGGTGCCCGACATTCTGTTGTTATCCCCGTCGCATAAAACATGACCGACCGGCGTTTAGTTGCAGTAAACCCCGGCGAGTTGGTTATACTGCGTTATTTGATGAACCTTTTCAACGCTTCTTACGCGCGGGGAACGGATGCAGCAGAGCACCCAGAAAAAACGGGAAGTCCTGCCCCGGAAGCGGGTTGCAGAGAAGATGGCCGACGTGCTCTCAGGCATTCGCGTGCCGGATCTTCCATACCCGGCTCAAAAGCTTTCACCGGATGCTGTCAGCAACTGGCAACCGTTGTTGCTTTCCTGCTGGTCAGAGCAGAGGGACGAACCTGTCACCCATGTGATTCGTTCTGTTTCGCTGACATGGTCTGTCCGGCAGATCAACTCCGCCTATGTTGCCGACCGCATTATGGGGGTGTTCCTCAAAACCAGCGGACTGCATCCGGAGCTGGCCCGTCGCATTGCTCGCCTGCGTTTCTTTTTTGCCTGGCGGATGAACCTTGAAGGGGCGGGCGCGCTCAACGATACGCTGATTCAATGGCTGGATTCCCTGCAGGACTGCCGGGGCTGGAGTGCGTCCGGTGGACGTTCATCGAGAGCGCTCCTGGACCAACTGGACTCCTTGGTTATCGCGGTTTCCGGCAGTTTTGAGTCCGGCGACATCGAACCGGTGCTGGAATTCTGCCGCCAATGGCGGATCGATGCGGAAAAGAGGGAGCAACAGAACGACAGACTCCGTGAACGCCTGCTTGCGACGGAGGAGGGCGCTTCCAGACAACGAAGGGCGGAACAGACAGCACGAGCCCTGGTCGGGCGGGCTTTGCAGAATCGCGAATTGCCCAGGCCGGTGGTGGATTTCATTTTTGATCACTGGTTTGGACTTCTCAAGCAGATCGTCTGGGAAGAGGGAACAGAGGGGGAGAACTGGCGTCATGCCAGCAAACTCCTCGAGTGGCTTGTGTGGATCGGTGATCCGGGCCTGTCGGACCGGGACCGGAATCGTCTTTACACCGTCGGTGAGCAGATCGGCGACAGAATTGTCGATGTATGGAACCGCGTTCAGAAGAAGCCGTTGGAGGAGAAGGCCCTTGAAGGTGTCCAGGCCGTGATGGTGGCAAGGCTCAGGGGAGAAACACCGGATCTGGTTCCTGCCTTGCCATCGGGCAATCGATTTTCCTGGAACCCCTCCTGGCTGACGTTCACCATCCCTCCGGAAGAGGAGGTGGCACAGGTGAAAGGCAAGTGGTTCGTTGAAGGCGAGGGAGCGGCAGAGCAGCGGCGCTTCTTTTTCGCGTTGCTGCCGGATACCTCTGAAGTGCTCTGGACAAACGGTGCAGGTGTCAAGCTAGGGCTGCTCCCCTGGGCCCGGTTTGTCGATGCCCGTGACAGCGGAACACTGAGGTCACTGCCCCCATTGAAGCCGTTCGGCGAAGTACTGACGGAAACCATTACTTCCCTGTCGATCGTCCTTGATCGGCAGAAAGTTCAGCGGCAAGAAGCTGCCAGGGAAGCAAAGGCACGCGCTGAGAGCATACGTCGGGAGAAAGAAGAGGCTGAACAGCGGCGGCTGGCCGAGGAAACCGCGAGGCGGGAGGAGATTGCCCGCAGAAAGGAAATGGTGGAGGCCCAGCGACTGGCTGATGAAGAAGCTGAACAGGAGCGGCTGTTCCGGGAAAAGGAAGCCGCTGCACGCGAGCTTGTTGACGGTATCAAGCTTGGCGGCTGGATTGTGGAAGAGGCCGACGCCAAGGGACAGGACCCGGTCCGACTGAAGCTGGCTGTGCGCATTAACGCCTCAAGAAAACTGGTGTTTGTGGACCGGCTGGGCCTGAACCGCCGCGAGTTTCTGGTGGACGAGCTGGTGAAGGAGATTGTGGCCGGCCGTATTAGGGTCCTGGGGACGTCTGCTGAGTTTGATGACACACTTTCCAGGGTCGTGGGGCGCATCCGGGTTGGCCGAAACTGATCCGTTAACCGCCAGCGTCAGGTGGATGATCATGAGCGATATTGATTACAGCTTTGGTGATTATGAGGATTCTCCGGAATCCGGGGATAACCGTGCAGAGTACCGACTGACGGCAAGCGCAAAGGTCACACTCGAGCTGGAGTCTTCGGCGCCGGGCGATGCCAGTGACAGCGCAGAACGCTCTCTCGTCTCGCGGACCAGTGATCTGTCGGTGAGGGGCATCCGGCTTGCCACCACTGAACCGTTAACAACGGGGGCAATATTGCCTGCGAGGGTGAGTCTGGAGGAAGTCTCAGATCCGTTCCGGTTAATGGTGGAAGTGGTATGGTGCCGCCGCGCTGATGCCGGTGGCTGGCTGGTGGGGCTACAGATACTGGAATCGGACGACACCGCGTACCTGGAATGGGTTGAGGCGGTTGCCAGGGCAATGTCTGAAGGCTGACCGGGCGCCCCGGCAGGGCTGAGGCCCCGCCGGGGAAATGCAGGGGTGGTCAGTCTTCCAGTTCGCCCATGCCGGTAATGTTGAAGCCGGCGTCCACGTACATGATTTCGCCGGTGATGCCGCTGGCCATGTCGGAGCACATGAAAGCGGCGGCATTGCCGACCTCATCAGTGGTGACATTACGGCGCAGGGGTGCCCTGCGGGCGTTCTCCGAAAGCATTTTGCGGAAGCTCTTGATGCCTGAAGCTGCCAGCGTCCTGATAGGTCCTGCAGAGATGGCGTTAACGCGAATACCATCACGCCCAAGGCTGGCGGCCATATAGCGAACATTGGCCTCCAGTGAAGCCTTGGCAAGTCCCATTACGTTGTAATTCTGCAATACCTTTTCGGCACCCAGGTAGCTCAGGGTCAGCAGCGAGCTGTTTTCGTGAAGCATATTGCGACCGGCCTTGGCCAGGGCCACAAAGCTGTAGGAGCTGATCTCGTGGGCGATACGGAAGCCCTCACGGGTGGTGACATCCACGTAGTTGCCATCGAGTTCATGGCCCGGTGCGAAGCCAACGGAATGCACAATAACGTCGATGTTATCCCAGTGCTTGCCCAGATCAGTGAACACGGCTTCGATTTCGTCATCGCTGGCGACATCGCACGGAAAGATCAGTGAGCTGCCCCAGCCTTCAGCGAATTTTTCCACCCGGGACTTGAGCTTTTCATTCTGGTAGGTGAAAGCCAGCTCGGCGCCCTCTCTGGCGAAGGCTTCTGCAATGCCATAGGCAATGGAGTGTTTGCTTGCAACGCCGACAATCAGTGCTTTCTTGCCACTGAGTAATCCCATAACGATTCTCCCTGTGTTTCAGTTTTAGCCATTATCCATGAACCGAAGCGGTGCGGGTAACGCTCAATTGGTCGTAGTAAGCGACCGCAGGCTACTGGCTGTAGAACAGTGCTGCGCCCAGCAGTTCACGGGTGTATTCGTGTTGCGGTGCATTAAATATTCCGGTTGCGTCACCGTATTCCACAACCCGACCGTTTTTCAGCACCAGCAATTTGTGGCTGAGTGCCCGGACCACGGCAAGATCATGGCTGATAAAGACATAGCTTAGACCATATTTGTCCTGTAGATCCCTCAGAAGGGTAATCACCTGCTTCTGAACGGTGCGATCCAGGGCCGAGGTGGGCTCGTCCAGAATGATCAGTTCCGGTTGCAGTACCAGAGCCCGGGCAATGGCGATTCGCTGCCGCTGGCCGCCGGAAAACTCGTGCGGGTAACGGTGTCGCGCATCAGGATCCAGACCCACATCGTTCAGCGCCTGGATAACTTTTCGGTCCTGTTCCTCCGGCGTTGCCGGTGCGTGTATCTCAAGGCCTTCCCGGACAATTTCTGCAACCGACATGCGGGGACTGAGGCTGCCAAAAGGGTCCTGGAATACGATCTGGATACGGCTGCGCCAGGGGCGGAACTGCTTCTGATCAAGATGGGACAGTTCCTCTCCGGTCAGGCGGATACTGCCAGTGCTGCCAGTGAGTTTCAGAAGGGCGTGGCCGATGGTGGTTTTTCCGCTGCCGCTCTCGCCGACAATGCCAAGTGTTTCTCCCTGGTTCAGGGAAAAACTGGCGTTGTCGACGGCCTGAAACCAGGATTTCGGTTTGCCCAGCAGGCTTTTACGAGTAATGAAGCGTACATCGAGGTTATCAACGTTCAGCAGCGGTTTATTGTTGACCATGGCGCCGGAGGGTGAGGCCGGCGGTTCCGCATCAAGCAGACGACGGGTGTAGGGATGCTTCGGTTCGCTGAACAGGGTTTCCGTCGGGGCCTCTTCCACCAACTGGCCCCGTTCCATAACCACCACATGATCCGCATATCGACGCACAATGGACAGGTCATGGGTAATCAGCAGGATTGCCATCCCCAGCTTGTGCTGGAGGTCTTTGAGCAATTCCAGCACCTGCTTCTGCACGGTGACATCCAGCGCGGTGGTGGGCTCGTCGGCAATCAGCAGGTCTGGCTCATTGGCCAGGGCCATGGCAATCATCACCCGCTGTTTCTGTCCGCCGGATAACTGGTGCGGGTAGCTGCTCAGGCGCTCCTCCGGTACCGGTATGCCCACGAGCTCAAGTAGCTCAATGCATCGTGCCCTCGCCTGGGGGCCGCGCATGCCCTTGTGAAGGGCCAGAGTTTCACTGATCTGCTTTTCAACCGTATGCAGGGGGTTGAGAGAAGTCATCGGCTCCTGAAAGATCATGCTGATCTGACGGCCGCGGATCTGCCGTAGCCGCTTCTGGCTGACCTTGAGCATATCGTCGCCCTGGAACAGGATTTCCCCGGTCGGGTAACTGGCGTGACGCTCATCCAGAAGCCGCAGCACGGACAGTGCAGACACCGATTTGCCGGAGCCGCTCTCCCCCACCAAGGCAACGGTTTCACCCTTGTCGATCTTCAGGGACAGATTGTCAACGGCACGGATGGTGGCGTCAAAGTGGATGGACAGATCCCTGATTTCCAGCAGTTTCGACATATCAGTTCTTTCTCGGGTCAAAGGCATCACGCACCGCTTCGCCCACAAATACCAGCAATGTGAGCATGATCGACAGGGAAACGAATGCGGAGATGCCAAGCCAGGGAGCATGGAGGTTGGACTTGCCCTGGGCAATCAGCTCACCGAGAGAGGGTGAACCGGATGGCAGGCCGAAACCCAGGAAATCCAGAGATGTCAGGCCGGTGATGGCGCCGGTCAGTATGAACGGCAGAAAGGTCAGCGTCGCCACCATGGCATTGGGCAGAATGTGCCGGAACATGATCTTGCGGTTACCCAGCCCCAGGGCCCGCGCTGCCTTGACGTACTCGAAATTGCGGGCACGAAGGAATTCCGCGCGTACCACGTCCACCAGTCCCATCCAGCTGAACAGCAGCATGATGCCCAGCAACCACCAGAAGTTCGGCTGTACAATACTGGAAAGGATAATCAGCAGATAAAGCACGGGAAGACCGGACCAGATCTCGATAAACCGTTGCCCCAGCAGATCCACTTTACCTCCGTAATAGCCCTGAATAGCGCCGACCACCACGCCCACAATACAACTGAGGATGGTCAGGATCAGACCGAAAAGAACGGAAATACGGAAACCATAAATCACACGGGCAGCCACATCGCGGCCCTGGTCGTCGGTACCTATCCAGTTCTCGGCACTGGGGGGTGCCGGTGAGGGTACCTCCAGGTTGTAATTGGTGGTGTTATAGCTGAAGGGTATGGGCGGCCAGATCATCCAACCGTTGGCCTCTATCTCATCGGCAATAAACGAGTCGCGGTAGTCTGCTTCCGTGGGCAGAAAACCACCAAAGGTTTCCTCGGGCACGCTTTCAACCACCGGGAAATAGAGCTCACCCTTGTAATAGGCCACCAGTGGCACGTCGTTGGCGATTACCTCGGCCATCAGCGATAGCCCGAACAGGGCAAGGAAAATCCACAGGGACCAGTAGCCGCGGCGGTTGTTGCGAAAGTTGCGAAGCCGTCGTTGCTGGATCGGGGTCAGATTTACCAGGCTCATGACCCCTCCCGGCTTTCAAAATCGATGCGCGGGTCCACAAGGACGTAGGTGATGTCGCTGATCAGTTTCAGCACCAGGCCCATGAGGGTAAAGATATACAGTGTTCCGAAGATGACCGGGTAGTCCCGGTTCAGAGCCGCTTCAAAACCGAGTAGTCCGAGGCCGTCCAGGGAGAAGATCACTTCAATCAACAGGGAGCCGGTAAAGAACAGGGAAACAAGAACCCCGGGAAGGCTGGCGATAACAATCAGCATGGCGTTGCGGAACACATGCCCGTACAGCACCTGCTTTTCTTCCAGGCCCTTGGCCCTGGCGGTTACCACATACTGCTTGCTGATTTCGTCCAGGAAAGAGTTCTTGGTCAGCAGGGTAAGGGTGGCGAAACCACCAATCACATTGGCCGTTACCGGCAACGCCAGATGCCAGAAGTAATCAGCAATTTTCTGGTACCAGTTGAGCTCGTCAAAGTTGGAGGATGTCAGTCCCCGCAACGGAAACCAGTCAAAGTAACTGCCACCGGCAAACAGGACGATCAGCAGGATGGCAAAGAGGAAACCGGGAATGGCGTAACCCACCACAATGGCGGAGCTGCTCCAGACGTCAAAGCGGGAGCCGTCGGTAACCGCCTTGCGGATGCCCAGCGGGATGGAAATCAGATAGATAATCAGTGTGGACCATAATCCCAGGGATATGGATACCGGCATCTTGTCCAGTATCAGCTCTATCACCGAGCGGTCGCGATAGAAGGATTCACCGAAATCGAAGGTGGCGTAATCGCCCAGCATTTTCAGGAATCGCTCATGGGGCGGCTTGTCGAAGCCATACATCACTTCAATTTCCCGCAGCAGCTCATCCGGGAGCCCCCGGGAGCCGCGGCTGTCGCCACTGGACGATGCGACTTCACCACCGGAACCTCCGCCACTGGCCCTGGCAAGGGCTCCGCCGCCATGACCTTCGGTTTCCGCTATCAATTGCTCAACCGGGCCGCCGGGGGCGGCCTGAACAATCACGAAATTGAGCAGCATGATCCCGAGCAGGGTAGGGATTATCAGCGCAAGGCGTCTGAGGATGTAACTGCCCATTCAGCGGAACTCCGTCTCAGTAGTATCAGAGATCTGCATCATTGGTCAGTGCTTTTCACCCACCAGTTATTAATATCCACGCCGTTTTTGGGCACCGTTTCCGGACGCTGCAGAAAGGACCAATAGGCAATTCGATCTTTCGGAAGGTACCAGTTCGGAATCACGTAGTGACCATGTAGCAGCACCCGGTCCAGAGCCCGGACCCGGTGAACAAGCTCCTCTCGGGTCGGAGCCTGAATCACCATATTCACGAGCTCATCGACAACCGGGCTATCGACACCCATGTAATTTCGCGACCCCTTTGCATCAACGTTGGAGGAATGCCAGTACTCTCGCTGTTCATTGCCCGGAGAATCGGACTGCCCGATGCTCTGAACCGTCATGTCATAGTCGAATTCACGGAGCCGCTGGATATACTGGTTGGTATCCACCAGGCGTACCGACACATCAATCCCGAGCTTGGCAAGGTTATTCTTGAACGGCAGCACTACACGTTCGAAGGTCTTCTGGAAGAGCAGGAACTCGAATCTCAGCGGTTCTCCGGTTTCACTGTGCACCATGGCGCCATCTCTTACCACGTATCCAGCGTCCCGCAGTATCGTCAGGGCGGTGCGAAGATTCTCACGAAGGCCACCTTCACCCTCTGTTGATGGCGGCTGGTATTCTTCTTCGAAAACATCCTCCGGCAACTGGTCCCGGTAGGGTTCCAGAATTTCCAGTTCACGGCCTTCCGGAAGGCCGGAAGACGCCAGTTCGCTGTTCTCGAAATAGCTGGATGTCCGGGTGTACTGGCCGTAGAACAGGTTCTTGTTGGCCCACTCGAAGTCAAAGGCGTAGGCCAGGGCTTCGCGGACTCGCGGGTCACTGAACACCTTGCGCCGGGTATTCATGGCAAATGCCTGCATTCCTGCGGGGCGGCCATGTTCAACGGCTTCGGTTTTTACCCTGCCGGAATCGAACTGGTCACCACGGTAGGCCGTTGCCCAGTTCTTGGCAGAGGACTCCACCCGGAAATCAAAGTTGCCGGCCCGGAAAGACTCCAGGGCGACGGTGTCGTCCGAGTAGTAGTCGTAGCGGATCTGATCGAAGTTGAACCTGCCTTTACGGACGCCAAGGTCCTCTGCCCAGTAATCCTTTACGCGCTCGAAGGTGATTGAGCGACCTGCCTCGAAATCGCCAATCCGGTAGGGCCCGCTGCCCACGGGTGGGGTCAGGCCATTGCCTCCGAACTCACGGTTTTCCCAGTAGTGGCTGGGGAGGACTGGAAGCTGACCGAGTATCAGGGGCAGTTCCCGATTGTTGGTTTCGCCAAAATCGAAGCGGATTCTCCGCTCGCCTTCGACTGTCACCTTGGAGACGTCCGCGTAGTAGTTGCGATAGAAGGGATGTCCCTTGGTGGTCAGTATGTCGAAAGAAAACTCCACGTCCCTGGCCGTAATCGGCTCACCGTCCTGGAATCTTGCTTCCTCGCGGAGGTTGAAAATGACGTAACTGCGGTCATCAGGGGTCTCGATGGATTCGGCGATCAGTCCGTAGGCAGAGAAGGGCTCATCTGCGGACGCCTCCATGAGCGTGTCGTACAGGTAGGTGTTGATGCCTGTCGCGGCCACTCCCCGGATAACGAAAGGATTGAAAGAGTCAAAACCATTGGCTACCACAGCCATTCTCAGGACGCCACCCTTGGGCGCCTCGGGATTCACGTAATCGAAGTGGGGAAAGCCTTCGGGATACCGGGTATCCCCGTGCATCGCAATGGCGTGGCTCGCAACGGTATCGGCCGAGATGGCTTGCCATGGCAGTAAAGCCACGGCAGCGAGAGTAAAAGCACTGATAAGGGATGAGACTTTCCGTGTTCTTGTCATAGATCTCGCACGTTTCTGGTTCAGACTCAGGGGCTGTTTCTTATATCCACATAGAGTACCAGACTTTGCCCCGGCTGCAGATAACGGGAGGTGTTGAGGTCATTCCAGCTTGCGATGTCTCTCACATTAACCGCAAAACGACTGGCAATGGTGGAGAGGGAATCGCCCTTGCGGACCTGGTAGCCAACCTTCCGGACCATGCCCTTGCCCCTGTTGTTGCTCGCCAGCATGGCAGGCTGCTTGGATTTCGACCAGATAACCAGTTTTTTGCCCGGGATCAGTGGATCTCCCGGTGCCATGCCGTTCCAGGAAGCCACTTGCCGCACGGATACACGGTGTTCGCGGGCAATATCCCAGAAGGTGTCACCAGAGCGGACGGTGTAGTCAACGCGGGTGCCATTACTGTTCCTGCCGCCACGCTGTTGTTTCTTCGCCAGCCGTTCACTTGCGCTGAGCGCGTACGTGCCTGACTGTTTGGCCGCTGAAGGAATCATCAGGCGCTGCCCGATGCGAATGATGTGGCTGTCCAGGTTGTTCACCTGCTGGATCACGGACGGCGTAGTGGAATACCGTTTCGCAATGGTGCTGAGCGTGTCACCGGATACCACCTTATAGTTGCGCCAGGAAACACGGTCGCCCGGGTCGATACTTGCCAGGGCTGCGGTAAAGGTTTCGGCTTTCTCCCGTGGTACCAGAAGGCGGTGGGGGCCATCCGGCGACGTCGCCCAGCGATTGAACGAGGGGTTCAGCAGGTAGATTTCGTCGATGTCCACGCCTGCCAGTTCTGCCGCCTGGGCAAGATCCAGCTGTGAACCGGTTTTCACAATTTCGAAGTAGGGCTCATCCGCAAGCGGTGGCAGGTCTATGCCGTACTTTTCAGGCTGGTCGAATATCCGTGCCAGGGCGATCAGTTTGGGTACGTAATGGCGGGTTTCCCTGGGCAGATCCAGGGACCAGAAATCGGTGGCGGCCTTCTTGTTGCGGTTTCGCCTCATGGCGCTGGAAACCGTCCCCCCGCCGCTATTGTATGCTGCCAGTGCCAGCATGTAATCGCCGTCAAAACGCGTCGCCAGCCTGTCGAGGTAGGTCAGCGCGGCGTCGGTGGCGGCAATCACATCGCGCCGGTCGTCGTGCCACCAGCTCTGGGTCAGACCGAAATACTTGCCGGTTGACGGAATGAACTGCCAGAGTCCGGCGGCTCGTCCATGTGAGTAGGCAAAGGGGTCGAATGCGCTTTCCACAACAGGAAGCAGGGCCAGTTCCGTGGGCAGGCCACGCTTCTCGGTTTCGGTGACAATATAATGAAGGTACCTGCTTCCGCGCTCTACAACCCGGTCAATGTAGCGTGGGTGCTTCCTGTACCAGTTAAGCTGAGCCTGAACCCTGGGGTCACTGGCATCATGGTCCAGGGCGAACCCGGATCTCAGCCTCTGCCACAGGTCCGATGCGGCCACCTGCTCATCGCTGGAAGTCCCCTGTTCAGGTGTGTCCAGCTTCTGCCTGGCATTTTCTGCGGCTTTTTTGAGAGACGGCTCAATAGCGTCGTCGAGTTCTGTGCGGGAAGACCTGTCGGCCGAGTCACTGTCTGGGTCGGATTCAATGGACTCCTTGAGGTCATCGTCTCCGGCCGCAACGGTCAGTTTCTCGGATTCGAACAGGTTAGCGGACGATTCAGAGTGATCTCGCTCATTAGGCTCGAGGATGCTGCAACCACTGGTTAGGGCGCCAAGAAGAAACAGGATTGATAATCGCGAGACCGACATAAGACAACTTCCGGTTGGCTGGGCGTCGCCGGGTAGATCTGTCTGAAATCCCGGCATATTTAAGGGTTTACGGCGTAAAGTTATACGGATTCTATTGGAATGCTTTTCAGGGGGTCAACAAGACTCGCGTTACGTCATTGATAGAAATTGTTACCCGCCCCTAGAACGTATCCTTGCCATGCCTTGTTGCCGCAAAGACATCATTGTCTGAAGCGACCGTGAGACCTGCTTGCCGGGCGTACCGGTTAGCCGCCTCGACAACCGCCTTGTCATCCCAGCGGAGAAAGGGGTTCAGCCGTTTTTCGTCACCCAGGACTGACGGAACAGTAGGCTTGCCTTCTTCGCGAAGCTTGCGACACTGGCTTTCAAATTCCGTGAGCGCCTGATCATCCGGCAGCCAGTGGCGGGCAAATTTGAGGTTGGCAAGCGTGTATTCGTGGGCACAATAGACGGCGGTGTCATCCGGCAACTCGCGGAGGGTTTCCAGGGACTGCTTCATCTGTTGCGGCGTTCCCTCGAAAAGTCGGCCACAACCGCAGACAAACAGGGTATCGCCACAGAACAGGACCGGGCGGTTATTGACCGGGACATCAGTGTAATACGCAATATGATCGAGGGTGTGGCCGGGAACGCCAAGCACCTGGAATGTCAGCTCCTGCCAGACCACTTCGTCCCCCGGATGCACCTCGCTTCTGGCACCCTTGAAAGGAGAGTTGGCAGGACCAATGATCCGGCAGTCGGAAACCGTTCCCGCCAGTTTGCCTACGCCGCCGACGTGATCGGGGTGGTGGTGGGTCACCAGGATGGTATCCAGTTCCAGGCCGTTTTCTTCGAGGAATTCAATGACCGGCTCTGCCTGCCCGGGGTCCACTATCAGGGCCTTGCGGTCCTCACTGTTGGAGAGGCACCAGATGTAGTTATCATTGAAGGCTGGAATAGCGCTAATGGTCAGCATAGGCTCCCACATGTGTAATAAGAGTGTGACTGTTATCATAGTTCATTAATCCCGGCGTCCCAACACCGAGACCGCAATGAACGCGCACTGAACGCGTACTGAAAAAAGGGAACGCAGCAATGAGCCAAGCAGGTGAGGTCGACTACTCTGCCCGACACGACAGCTTTGAGAGCTGGTTCCAGACGCCGCTCGGACAATCCCTTCTGGCGGACCAGAGAGCCTGCGTCGAGCATCACGCCAGCAAGCTTTCCGGTGCCCGGCAACTGCAGGTCGGTCTCAGCCACCGACTCCCGTTGGCGACAACAACCGATTTTGCCCAGCGGATCCTCACTACCCCCAATTGGGATCCGGTGATCCCGGATGGTGTGGCGGTGTGTGACGCTGATGAGCTTCCTTTTCCGGGGGACTCCATGGATCTGGTGATTCTTCACCACACGGCTGACTTCTCTCCCCACCCTCACCAGGCTTTGCGTGAAGCTTCCCGGGTTCTTAGGGGAGAGGGAATGATGCTACTGATCGGATTCAACCCGTTCAGTCTCTGGGGCCTCAGGAAGTTGATGTCCCGGTATCGCGGAGGCCCCTGGGGTGGTCGCTTCATGATGCGGCGCCGGATGGAAGACTGGCTCCGGTTGCTGGATTTCTCCGTGGAATCCGCGGGGTCTTCCTTCTTTCAGGTCCCGCTTCAGGGAGCGGTACTGAATGAGCGCGGGGGGATAATGGAGCGGGTTTGTGGAAACCGGTTCCTGCCGGTAGGCGCCTATTACTGTATCCTTGCGAAAAAACGGGTTTACTCCAGAATCCCCCGCAAACCGGTGTGGCAAAGTAACAAGGTCATAGCGCTGCCGGGAAGGGGCACCGTTGGAGCGTCCCGCATCTATCCCGGAAAGGGCCGGACCGGCGGTGGCGCCATGCTTAATCATAAACATATCGAGGAATGCTGATGACCGGTAAGGTTGTTCTCTATACCGATGGCGCCTGCAAGGGCAATCCGGGGCCGGGAGGTTGGGGTGTGGTGCTGAGCTATGGCAGCGCCAGTAAGAAATTACATGGCGGCGAGGCCAATACAACCAACAACAGGATGGAGCTGATGGCAGCCATACGGGGCCTGAAAGCACTGAAACGGCCCTGTGAGGTGGAGCTGTATACCGATTCTCAGTATGTTCGCAAGGGAATTACCGAGTGGATGCATGGCTGGAAGCGAAACGGCTGGAAAACCTCGGCGAAAAAACCGGTCAAGAACGAGGACCTCTGGCGCGAGCTGGACAGCGAGGTGTCTAGGCATAAGGTGAACTGGCACTGGGTGAAAGGGCACTCCGGTAACGCCGGGAATGAACTGGCGGACGAACTTGCCAATCGTGGCGTGGAAGAACTGGCCAACGCGTAACAGACAGGGTGGATGATGAGACAGATTGTACTGGATACAGAAACAACCGGTATTGACCCGGCAGAAGGGCACCGGATTATCGAAATAGGCTGTGTGGAACTGATGGAGCGCCAGACCACCGGGCGCCACTATCACGTGTATATCAACCCGGAAAGGGAAGTGGAAGCCGAGGCGATTACTGTCCACGGAATTACCAACGAGTTTCTCGCCGATAAACCAAAATTTTCCGAAATCGCGGATGAATTCTTCGACTTCATCAAGGGCGCCGAACTCGTGATTCATAACGCCGCGTTCGACATTGGGTTCATGGATTCGGAATTTGCACGCCTGAAACCGGTGCGCAAAACCGCGGATCACTGCGGCGTGGTGGATTCCCTCGCCATCGCCAGAAAAAAACACCCGGGCCAGAAAAATAATCTTGACGCCCTGTGTAAACGCTATGGCGTGGACAACAGCAGCCGGGATCTCCACGGCGCTCTGCTCGACGCCGAGATTCTTGCAGAAGTCTACCTTCTGCTGACTGGCGGTCAGACAGCTCTGTCACTGGACGCTGGCAGTGATGAGGCTGGTGGCGCAGGGGGCATCCGCCGCCTGGCGCGAGAACGCAAACCGCTTACCGTTGTCCGGGCGAGCAATGAAGAAACCTCCGCCCACGAAGAATTCATGGCTCTGCTCGCCAAACAGGCGGGTGGAACGGTCTGGGACAAGCTGGCCACAAAAGAATAACGGAAACCTGGCGCCTATTACTCACCTGCAATGAGAACTGTGCCGGACTGTACTTTTTGTTACATTCCTGCTTTCTTGAGCTACTTGAGTTTTGTGTTATAAGTAATGATAAGTTCGCGAGTTTTCGCGAACTTTTATTTTAGTCGGGAAGGGTAAATCTGGCTCATAAAAAAGGCCCCGGAAAAACCGAAAGGGTCACATTCCAAGAACAGGACGCGGTAGTTTCCGCACAAATTACAGGAAGCGTTTATGGTTCAATCGTCTCTGGCGACGAAATCACAGTCATTTGATCTGGTCAAGAGTGAGATTGAGCAGACCATAAAACAGGCAGAGTCCAGCCTGGAACGCTTTCAGGAAAATCGGGAGAGCGGCGAGGACCTGCAGAACTGTGTGGATTTTCTGAACCAGCTCCGCGGGATTTTCATTCTTGTCGAGTTGCGCGCCGGTACCTTGTTGTGCCAGGAAGCCGTCAGTATGGCGAATGACGTTCCCGTTGGCGCCAATGACGACAAGAACATACTTCTTACCACCCTTAACAGTGCCCTGTTCATACTGCGACGTTACGTCGAATACTACCATCAGCAGCGGGCAGACCACCCCGAGCTTTTGTTGCCGGTGATCAACGATCTGCGTGAAGCCAGAAAAGAAAAACCCTATCCTGAATCCTGTTTCTTCGACGTTGATGTGAAAGACAGGCCTGATTTCTGTGGTGGGCTCTCAGTTGAGTCGTTTGAGGGCAACGAAGCCGAATACGAGATAATGGCACGCCGCATGCGGCTTACCTTCCAGGTGGCGCTGCTGGGCATACTCCGTGAAAAGAACGAGGTGGTCAGCAAAAAGCTCTTTGGTCGCGCAGCCCGGGGGTTTGCCCGATTGTGCAAGGGGCAGCCGATGGGACAGATGTGGTGCCTGGTGGCCGTCGTGGCGGATACAATGCTTGACCGCGCAATGGGGTTCAGCAAGGCCCGCAAGCGGATGTTCATGCGGATCGAAAAGTACTCCCGGGAAGTGGTTTACGTTGGCAAGGTGGCAACTGCCAAGGATGCGCCCGATTCCCTGATCCGGGATCTGGTGTATCTGCTGTACCGGAGTGGGTCCGGAAATCCTGAGGTTACGTCCATTCTTTCCGCTTTCCGTCTCGCACCGGCCGAATTTCCTGACTCCATGCTTGATGCCCACGCCCGCAGACTCTATGGCCCCGGGGCGGACGTGCTGAAATCCCTGTCCACGGCATTGCAGGACGAGCTGAATCAGCTCAAGGATAAGCTGGATATCGTTGAGCGCGGTATCGAACCGGACCTGGCCGAACTGTCTTCCATTGCTGACGCCCTTGAGCGCATGGCAAACACGCTGGTCATGCTGGATCTGAACCAGCTGGGCACCATAGCCCGCGGTGAGGCAGCCAAGCTGCGCACCTGGGAAGAGGAGAAGCGTCTGCCAGCGGACGACGAACTGTACAAGCTGGCCGACTCCGTACTCGGCATTGAGGATGCCGTCATGCAGATCGTTACCCGTGGTATCACCTCGGAAACGGATGCGCTGGCGGGTGGACAGAAAAACCGGGAAGAGTCGCTCTATCTTCAGGAGGCCACATATGTGGTGGCTGATGAGGCCAGAAGTGCGTTAACTCTGGCAAAACGCGCCATCACGGCGTTTATTGAATCGGACTATGACAAGCTCCACCTGGCCAACCTGCCAGCAACCCTCCACAGTATCTGGGGCGGGCTATATATGCTTGATGATCCGGGCGCCGCGTCTGTGCTTGAGCGGGTGGCTGCTTCTATCCAGGAGCGCCTGCTGGATGCCAGAGATGCACCATCTCCCCAGGTTCTTGAGGCGCTGGCGGATGCCCTTACGTCCCTTGAGTATTACATCGAAAGCATTGGCCGTCGCGAGGAACGGAATGCTGATCTGTTGCGGCTCGCGGACTCTTCACTGGATGATGTAGGGCTCTGATGCAGACCATCTGACAACGGAAATAAAAAACCCTGCCGCTGGCAGGGTTTTTTTATGGGTGAGTCCCTGTTGGACAATCAGCCCATGTTAAACAGCTCACCCAGCTTGGTTGCCAGCATCATGTCGCCTTCGGCGCGGAGCTGACCAGCCATGAATGCCTGCATGCCGTCGGTTTCGCCTGACACAATTCCCTGCAGGGTTTCGGAATTCATGATCAGTGTGACAGAAGGGTCGTCGTGTGCGCCTTCGGCGGCCTTGCAGGTGCCATCCTTGATAACCACATGATAGGTTTTGTCGTCCTCAATATCGAACTGAAATACCAGATCCAGGCCTTCAGCGGCGTCTGCGTTGAAATTCTGTTCGAGCTTTTCAAATACTTGAGCTACAGACATTATTTTACCCTTATTGATGTTTGTCTTGGCGTATTACGGCGGTGAGGCCGACGTAGCATTCGACTTTAGGGTGAGACAAAAGCAGTGTCAAGCTCGATCGAACGCTTGTTTTAATTTTCTTTCTTGCCGTGATGGGTTGTACCTACGGGCACCTCAGTTACAATCGAGCGCTCAAGAATCATCCTGGAGAAGCAACTTGGAATTTCTGACAGAGTTCGGTTTGTTTATTGCCAAAACGGTCACCCTGGTGGTGGCGGTGATGGTCGTCATTTCCGTGATTATGTCCGCCGCCCAGAAAGACAAGGGCGATCACGAGGAGGATGGGGAGCTCCGGGTTCGCAAGCTGAATGAAAAGTACCGCAAGCTGAGGGAATCTCTTCAGGCCAGGCTGCGTAGCGAATCTGAGCGAAAGGTCTTCGAAAAGGCCCGTAAAAAGGCGGAGAAGGCCAAAGAGAAGGCGGCCAAGGCAAAACGCAAGTCCGGCGACGTTGAAGATGAGGCAAAGCCCAAGGTGTACGTGCTGGATTTTGACGGCGATATCAAGGCCAGTGACACGGATTCCCTGCGTCGCTCAATCACAGCGGTGCTGAGCGTAGCCCAACCGGAAACCGACGAAGTCGTCATCCGTCTGGAAAGTGGTGGCGGGCTTGTGCATTCGTATGGCCTGGCAGCGGCTCAACTGGACCGGATTCGCTCCAAGGGCATCAAACTGACCGTCTGTGTTGACAAGGTCGCGGCCAGCGGCGGTTACATGATGGCCTGTGTAGCGGACCGCATCGTAGCCTCCCCGTTTGCCATTCTTGGTTCCATTGGCGTTGTTGCGCAGCTACCCAATTTCCATCGTTTCCTGAAGAAGAACGATGTGGATTTTGAAGTTCTGACCGCCGGCGAGCACAAGCGGACACTCACGATTTTTGGTGAGAATACCGACAAGGGCAGGGCGAAGTTCCTGGAAGACCTTGAAGACACTCACGTTCTTTTCAAGGAATATGTTGGTGAGCGCCGTCCGGGTCTGGATATGGCAGCGGTTGCCAACGGCGACATCTGGTTCGGCCAGCGCGCTCTTCAGGTGAATCTGATCGACGAGATCAAAACCTCCGACGAATTTCTTATTGAAGCCTGTGAGCGTGCGGACGTAATCTCGGTAAGTTATCAACGCAAACGCACATTACCGGAAAAGCTCGGCCTGGCCACCAGTGCGGCACTTGAGCACACCGTATGGCGGGTACTGGGCGCCTTCCGTAACCAGAAAATCCAATAGAGCCAACAACAACGGGGAAAGAACCATGACAAACGACACCGAGTTCAAGGCATGGCGCGTCCAGGAAAAGGATGGCGAGTACATCGGTTCCGAGCAGACGTTACGCGTATCGGACCTGCCCGAGAATGACGTGCTGATCCGGGTCAGTCATTCTTCCCTTAATTACAAGGACGCTTTGTCCGCTTCCGGCAACAAGGGCGTTACTCGGAAATTTCCCCATACACCTGGAATAGACGCGGCCGGTGAAGTGGTGGAAGCTTCTTCAGGCCCATTCTCAGCAGGCGACAAGGTACTAGTCACCGGTTACGACCTGGGCATGAATACCGACGGCGGTTTTGGGGAATACATCCGTGTGCCGGCCGACTGGTGTGTGGCCATGCCCGAGGGCTGGGACGCCCGCACTGCGATGATCTACGGCACGGCCGGACTGACGGCTGGGCTGTGTGTAAAGAAACTGCTGACGATGGGTGCCGCCCCTGAGCAGGGCAAAGTCGCGGTAAGCGGCGCCAGCGGTGCAGTAGGCAGTGTGGCCGTGGAGCTGCTTGCGAACCTCGGCTTTGAAGTTGTGGCTATCAGCGGCAAGCAGGACCAGGCCGACGCGCTCAGGAACCTTGGCGCGCCCGAAGTGTTGGGCCGCGACGCTTTAGCTACCGAAAAGAAGCCGCTACTGAAGCCGGTCTTCGCCAATGCCGTGGATACGGTCGGCGGCGGCCCGCTTGCGGAACTGTTGAAACAGATCCATCCCGGCGGCTCTGTCTCCTGCTGCGGCCTGGTTGCGGGCCCACAACTGGAAACCACCGTGCTGCCGTTTATTCTGCGGGGAAACAACCTGCTGGGTGTGGATTCGGTGGAAATTCCGCTGTCCGAGAAGCAGGCGGTGTGGGACAAATTTGCCGGTGAGTGGGCGTGCAAAAAGACGGAGGCCTCGGCCCGTGATATTGGGCGTGGTGAGCTGGATAGTGCCTTGAAGGCCTTCCTGGAAGGTGAGTCGTCCGGGAAGATCGTTCTGGATCATTCCAGATAAAGATCGGTTGTCGGATTACGCCTTTGGCTAATCCGACCTACGTTTGATTGGGCACGAGGTGCCCGGGGCGTAGGTCGGATTAGGCGAAGCCGTAATCCGACAGATTTCTGAGCGAAAGGTTCACGAGAACAAAGAGGGGGCCGGTAACCAAAACTGTGCGGAGCCATGGATGGCGGAGCCCAAGCCGAACAGGACGTCTTGAGGCGTGTTTTGGTTACCGGCCCCCTCTTTGTTCGTCAGGGGAGTCAAAAAACTCAGGAAGCCCGGCGGCGGAACAGGGGTACATCCGTGTCCGTAGCCGCCTGATAACCCTGGGTAAAGAAATTCAGACAGCGTGCTGCCTTGTTGATGTCCTTGTCCGCCCGCAGCACGTAGGTGTCAAAGCCGCAGCGCTTCATAAACTGAAGCTGGTCCAGAAGAACATCGCCCACGGCACGCAGCTCATGGCGATAGTACAGGCGCTCACGAAGTATTCGCGCAATGCTATACCCGCGACCATCACTGAACTTCGGGAAGTTCACCGCAATCACCGGCAACTCGTTGACTACGCCTGCCAGCATCTCCGGTTCCTCATGGCTGTCGAGCCAGACCCCGATATCATCCCGGTCCTCATAGTGCTCCTTGCCCGCAAGCCACAGATCAGCGGGGATGAGTGCCGGCTGATGAGGGACATCCAGGGACTCACCTTCAGCCGGCCTGGGAACAACAACCCAATTATCCTGACGGATGTTTCCGTCACTGGTAATTACATCAGGCATACACCCGCTCCTTGAATGGCTCAATGCCAATACGGCGATAGGTGTCCAGGAAAGGCTCTTCCTCGGTCCGGTTATCGACGTACACATCAATGATTTTCTGTATCACTTCCGGCATGTCGTCACGGGCGAAAGATGGCCCCAGAATCTTGCCCACGGCGGCATCGTGATGGGAGGAACCGCCCAGGCTGATCTGGTAGAACTCCTGGCCTTTCTTGTCGACGCCAAGCACGCCAATATTACCCACGTGGTGGTGGCCGCAGGCATTCATGCAACCGGAGATATTCAGGTCGATGTTGCCGATGTCATACAGGTAATCCATGTTGTCGAACTGGCGCTGAATCGCCTCCGCAACAGGGATGGACTTGGCATTGGCGAGGGCGCAATAGTCGCCACCCGGGCAGCAGATGACATCGGTCAGGGTGTTGAGGTTGGCAGTGGCAAATCCCATTGGCGTAATGGCCTGCCAGAGCTCGAATAACCGGTCCTTTCTCACATCAGCCAGAACCACGTTCTGCTGGTGCGTTACCCGGATCTCACCAAAGCTGTATTCATCGGCCAGGTCAGCAATCTGCTCGAGCTGGCGGTCACTGACATCACCCGGAGGCGTGCCGGTCTTCTTCATGGTCAGCGAAACGATGGCATACCCGGGCTTCTTGTGGGTGTCCACGTTATGGGTGATCCACTGGTCAAACTCGCGGTTCTCGAAACGCTGGGCCGCCAGGGTGTCCGTTACATCGGGAACCTGCTGGTAGTCCGGCTCCGTGAAGTAGCCCTTGAACTGGTTGATTGCGTCTTCGGTCAGGCGGGTAGGCGAGTCCTTGATATGGGACCATTCGTCTTCCACCTTCGCCGCGAAGCCTTCCGGCGTCAGTGCCTTGACCAGGATCTTGATGCGCGCCTTGAACTTGTTGTCCCGGCGCCCGTAGCGGTTATACACACGCAATACGGCTTCCAGGTAGGTCAGGAGATCCAGCTCTGGCAGGAACTCGCGAATCACTGGCCCCACCATCGGGGTACGACCAAGACCGCCTCCCACGTGGACGCGGAAGCCCAGCTCGCCCTGATCATTGCGGACGATCTGCAGGCCAATGTCATGAACCTGGATGGCAGCGCGGTCTGTATGCTCGGAGGCATTCACGGCCACCTTGAACTTGCGTGGCAGAAAGGCAAACTCCGGGTGGAAAGTCGACCACTGGCGGATAATCTCGCAATAGGGGCGGGGGTCGGTTATTTCGTCCGCCTGGACCCCGGAAAACTGGTCGGTTGTGGTGTTACGGATGCAATTGCCGCTGGTCTGGTTGGCATGCATCTCCACTTCCGCCAGTTCAGCGAGTATGTCTGGCACATCTTCAATGGCCGGCCAGTTAAGCTGAACGTTCTGGCGGGTTGTAAAGTGGGCATAACCTTTGTCATAGTCCCGTGTTATGCGGGCCAATCGGCGCAGCTGTGCAGAACGGAGCATTCCGTAGGGAACGGCGATACGCAACATTGGCGCAAGACGCTGTACATACAACCCGTTCTGAAGTCGCAGTGGAAGAAACTCGTCTTCACGCAGCTCGCCAGCCAGAGCCCTCTCGGTCTGGTCACGGAATTGTTCAACGCGCTCGGCAGCTATCTGCCGATCGTGTTCGTCATAAACATACATAGTGGAACGTCCTGCTGAAACGCTGGAAATACGGCTTTCGTGCCTGTTCTTGCGGAGGAGAATATCACCGTGCCATTATTCTTAAAATGATTATTTCAAAATATGTTTATCGATTTAGGTGATATAGAAAGTCAGATATTGCTGGACGGATGTCAATTTTCAGCTTAGTTTTAGAAAGGCGTGCTCGAAAAAACACATAACAAGACAGACGGGAAAAGACTATGAAGAAGACGGTACGTTCAGATAGCCAGGCAGACGCAGTAGCGGCTGTGTTGCTGATAATGCTTGTGGTTGCTTTTGCGGTGGTGTGGGTTTCCGGTCAATAGGGGCTACTGACCGGAAAGCACCAGCTTGACCACAACAATCAGGGCTACCACAAAGCCGACAGTGAACAGGATGCCGGCGATAATGTAGGGCCACGGGCTGTGGCTTGAGAAATCCTCCTCCCGGCGCTTGTCGGATTGAACTCCGAGTGCGCCAGCGAGGATGCTCTGCATGACTTTGAGAACACCCGGTCCCTTTTTCTTTGCGGGCTGCCTCTCGTTATCCGGCTTTTCGGCCATACTACCTTCCAGCTGATCGAAGTTGGATGTTCCGGCGGCGATTATTCCGCAGGATCGTAAGCGAGGCTGGGCGCCAGCCAGCGTTCGGCCTCGGCTTTGGACATTCCCTTGCGCTCAGCATAGTCCTCAACCTGGTCTGCGCCAATCTTGCCAACGGCAAAGTACTTTGATTCCGGATGCGAAAAATACCAGCCGGATACCGCAGCTGTCGGGAACATGGCGAAGCTTTCGGTCAGTTCCAGGCCGGCGTTCTCTGGAGCCTTCAGCAGATCGAACAGGGCCGCCTTTTCGGTGTGGTCCGGACATGCCGGATAGCCGGGCGCAGGGCGGATTCCCTGGTAACGCTCGCGAATCAGGTCTTCATTCTTGAGGGTTTCGTCTTTCGCATATCCCCAGAACTCCCTTCTGACGCGCTCGTGCAGATGCTCGGCGAAGGCTTCCGCCAGGCGATCCGCGAGAGCCTTCACCATGATGGCGTTGTAGTCATCATTGCGATCCTTGAACTCGACTGAGAACTCCTCGGCACCGATGCCGGTCGTTACGGCAAAGCCGCCGATGTAGTCACAGGGGCCGTCTTCTGGCGCCACAAAGTCCGACAACGCCATCATGGGCTTCCCTGGCGCCTTGTCGTCCTGCTGGCGCAGGTGGTGCACGGTGGTCAGCTCGGTTTGACGGGTTTCATCCGTGTAAAGCACGATATCGTCGCCGCGGCGATTGGCCGGCCAGAAACCGATGACTGCTCTGGCGGAGATGCGTTTTTCGTCAATCATCTGCCGCAGAATCTTCTGGGCGTCATCGAAAAGTGTTCTCGCCGCCTCGCCTCGTTTGGGATCGTCAAAGATCGCCGGATACTTGCCGGACATGTCCCAGGAGATGAAGAAGGGGGTCCAGTCGATGTAGTCGAGCAGCTTTTCCAGGTCGTAGCTCTCGAATGACCGGACACCGGTAAACGTGGGCCTTGGCGGCTCGTAGTTCTTGAAGTTGATGTCCGGCGCACGGTCCCGGGCTTCCTTCAGGGATATCAGCTTGGTGCGCTCACCACGGTTCTTGCGGCGTTCCCGGATCTCGTGGTATTCGGTTCGCGCGGCATCGACAAGGGCCGGCTTTGCCGTCTTGCTGAGCAACTGGGACGCGACGTTGACGCAGCGGGAAGCGTCCGATACGTACAGCGCGATATCGTTCTTGTAGTGCTGCTCAATCTTCACCGCCGTGTGGGCCTTCGAGGTGGTGGCGCCGCCGATCATCAGCGGGATATGGAAATCCAGCCGTTGCATTTCCTTCGCCACATGCACCATTTCATCCAGCGATGGCGTGATCAGACCGCTCAGGCCGATGATGTCCACGTTCTCTTTCTTTGCGGTCTCCAGGATCTTGTCGCAGGGCACCATCACGCCCATGTCGATGACCTCGTAGTTGTTGCACTGCAACACCACGCCTACGATGTTCTTGCCAATGTCGTGAACATCGCCCTTGACCGTGGCCATGAGGATCTTGCCCTTGGCTTTCTGGTCCTCGGTTTTCTCGGCCTCGATGTAGGGGATCAGGTGGGCGACCGCCTGTTTCATGACGCGAGCGCTTTTGACCACCTGGGGCAGGAACATCTTGCCATCACCGAACAGGTCGCCGACCACGTTCATGCCGTCCATGAGCGGGCCTTCGATCACCTCAATGGGGTGCTCGGCGCGCTGGCGGCAGGCTTCCGTGTCGTCGATGATGTAGCTGGTAATGCCCTTGACCAGAGCATGCTCAACCCGCTTTTCAACGGGCCATTCACGCCACGCCAGGTCTTCCTCCTGGGTTTTTCCGCCTTTGCTGCGATAGCGTTCTGCGATCTCAAGCAGCCGGTCGGTGGCGTCATCGCGGCGGTTGAGCACCACATCCTCGACCAGCTCTTTCAATTCCGGCTCGATTTCGTCATAGATCACCAACTGTCCGGGATTGACGATGCCCATGTTCATGCCGGCTTTGATGGCGTGGTACAGGAAGACCGAGTGTATCGCCTCGCGCACCGCATCGTTTCCACGGAAGGAGAACGACACATTGCTCACGCCACCGGAAATAGACGCATGGGGCAGGTTTTTGCGAATCCAGCGGGTGGCGTTGATGAAATCCACCGCGTAGTTGTTGTGCTCTTCGATACCGGTGGCAATGGCAAAGATGTTGGGGTCGAAAATGATATCCCCGGCATTGAACCCGATGCCAACCAGTAGGTCATAGGAGCGCTTGCAGATCTCCGTCTTGCGCTCATAGGTATCCGCCTGACCGTCCTCGTCGAATGCCATGACCACCACGGCAGCGCCATAGCGCATGCAGTCACGGGCGCGCTTGAGGAACTCCTCCTCACCTTCCTTGAGGCTGATGGAGTTGACCACTGCCTTGCCCTGAATGCAGCGCAGTCCTGCTTCGATCACGTCCCATTTCGAGGAGTCAATCATCAGCGGAACCCGGGAAATGTCGGGCTCAGAGGCAACCAGTTTAAGGAAGGTCACCATGACCTCCTTCGAATCCAGCATGCCCTCGTCCATATTGATGTCGATGATCTGGGCGCCGTTTTCCACCTGATCGCGGGCAACGCTGAGCGCTTCTTCGTACTGTTCTTCCTTGATCAGCCGCAGGAAGCGCTTGGAGCCGGTCACGTTGGTGCGTTCACCCACGTTGATGAACAGGGTGTTTTCGTCGCCGGTAAATGGCTCCAGACCGGACAGGCGCAAGGCCTTCTTGCGCTTGGGAATCTTTCGGGGTGGGTACTTGGAAACCGCATTGGCAATGGCTTCGATGTGGTCCGGGCGGGACCCGCAGCAACCGCCGATAATGTTCAGGAATCCGTCCCGGGCAAAGCCCTCGATGATCTCCGCCATTTCTTCCGGTGTCTGGTCGTATTCGCCAAACTCGTTGGGCAGCCCGGCGTTGGGGTGGGCGCTGACGTAGGTTTCCGCCTTGTTGGACAGCTCTTCTACGTAAGGACGGAGGGCGTCTGCACCAAGAGCACAGTTCAGGCCCACGGATATCGGCTTGGCATGGGCCACAGAATTCCAGAACGCCTCGGTGGTCTGGCCGGAAAGGGTGCGGCCGGAAGCGTCGGTAATGGTCCCGGAAATCATGATGGGCAGTTCAATACCGCTGTCGATGAAGTATTGCTGGGTGGCGTAAATGGCCGCCTTGGCGTTGAGGGTGTCGAAAATAGTCTCGATCAGGATCAGGTCACAACCGCCCTCGACCAGGCCCTCGACTGCCTCGTAGTAGTTATCCACCAGGGTCTGGAAATCGACATTCCGGTAGCCCGGATTGTTGACATCCGGTGATATGGAGGCGGTGCGGGACGTCGGCCCGACAGCACCTGCCACGAAGCGTGGCTTGTCGGGATTGCGGGCGGTAAATTCGTCGGCAATCTGGCGAGCCAGTTTTGCCGCCGCCACGTTCAGTTCACGGGCAAGTGATTCGAGGCCGTAGTCTGCCTGGGACAGCTGCGTCGAGTTGAAGGTGTTGGTTTCAATGATATCCGCGCCAGCGTCCAGGTAGTCCGCGTGTATATTACGAAGCAGGGCGGGCTGGGTCAGGTTCAACAGATCGTTATTGCCCTGGACTTCCCGGTCATAGTCAGCAAATCGGTCACCACGGAACGCTTCCTCGTCCAGTTTCAGGTTCTGGATCATGGTGCCCATACCACCATCAAGAATGACAATGCGTTCTTTAAGGGCGGTACCAAGCTGTTCCAGGCGAGTATTGCGATCGGTCATAGAAATTACTTCCGGAAGTCGTATTTGTCTCAATGGCGCGGGATCATAGCAAAATTGGCGGATGTCGTCCCATGGGTTGATGATGTTCGTCAATGCATCCTTTAAAGTCTGACTATTTTACTTGGTCTTTCATGTTGGCGCGAACTCACCTAAAATAAGATGAAACTTACTAACGGGTTGCAATTATGGCATTGGTTACGGTGACAGATCCCGCACGGGATTACCTTGCACAACTTATCGAAAAACAGGATGTTGAGGGTATGGGTGTCCGTATTTTCGTGACCCAGCCCGGCACCAAGAATGCCGAGACCTGTCTGGCGTACTGCCCGCCCAATGAAATTGTGCCGACTGACGAGCAGATTGATCTCGGAAAGTTCACCCTGTTTCTGGACCACAACTCGGTTCCTTTCCTTGAAGAAGCCTATGTGGACTACTCCAAGGATCAGATGGGAGGCCAGCTGACGATCAAGGCGCCCAACGCCAAGGTGCCCAAGGTTGATGACGATGCGCCACTACCGGACAGGATCCAGTATGTGCTGGCCTCCGAGATCAACCCGAATCTGGCGTCGCACGGTGGCGATGTGTCACTGGTTGAAGTGGTGGACGGTTCCGTGGCCGTACTCCGGTTCGGCGGTGGCTGTCAGGGCTGCAGTGCAGTCAGCCTGACTCTCAAGCAGGGCGTTGAGTCCACTCTGAAAGAGCGGGTGCCTGAAATCTCCGCTGTTCGGGATGTGACGGACCATACAGTTAAAGAAAATGCTTATTATCAGTAAGATAATGCTTTTTTCTAAAGCTTGATGAGAAGCCGGCAATCGCCGGCTTCTTTTGTATTGGAGCTGATATTTGTCAGCTCCGGGCGTGCCGCGATAGCGTCTCTGTCGTGGCGGCGCGGCCAATGTCGGTTTTCTTCATTTGCGTCATTATCCGTCACATAATCAGAATCAAACGTCGGGTAAGCTGCCCGTCTGACAATTAACGGCGCGCCTGTGCATTGTGCCCGCCTTTCATACACTGGGGTTTGTCTTGGTTGATGTAGCACTTCTGTCCGTGCCACTTGTGGCCGCCGTGGTTGGCTGGTTTACCAATTGGCTGGCGATTCAGATGTCGTTCTATCCAGTGCAGTTTGTGGGCGTTGGCCTTATCGGCTGGCAAGGTGTTATTCCCCGCAAGGCGGAGAAAATGGCCCATATCTGCATTGACCGAACCCTGCAACAGTTTGGCGATCTGAATGCGGTCTACCAGAAACTGGAACCCCAGAAGATTGTTGAGCAGGTGATTTCACAGGTTGGCCCGCGGATGGATGAATACATTGATGAAATCATGTATGAAATTCAGCCGGTGCTGTGGGATAACCTGCCGATGTTTGTTCGCCACCGGATCTATCGATGGGGGCGGGAGCAGTTACCGTCCAGGATTGAGTCGCTGGTGGAGGATTTTGGTGACGACCTGAATGAATTGGTTGACCTCAAGGCGCTTCTGAGTCGCGAACTCCAATCCCACCCCGATCTGATGAACCGGATTTTCCAGCAGGCCGGTTCGGTGGAGCTCCGCTCGGTGATCAACCGGGGAGCCATTATCGGCGGGATTCTTGGGGCCATCCTGGCGCCCGTCTGGGCCAGATATCCGGAGCCGTGGCTGTTACCGGTGGGGGGATTCGCCGTGGGGTTTCTTACCAACTGGATTGCCATTAACCTGCTGTTTCGACCCCTCAAACCACGGCGGTTCCTGTTCTGGAAGTTTCAGGGGCTGTTTCTGAGGCGTCAGCCGGACATCAGCGACGTATGGGCGAAACTGGTGGCCGAAGAGCTGATCACGGTCGAAAAGGTCGCCGATGCGATGATTAACGGAAGTCATGGTGACCGTACCCGGGCGATCATTCAAAAGCACTTGCGGCCGCTGCTGGACAATTCTGTTGTAATGAAACTGACAGCTCAGGTGACGGTTGGTATGACCGGTTACACTGAACTGAAGAAAGCAATGAATCACAAGGCCGTGCTGGCAACCCGGGATGTGTTCGGCGACCCGGCGTTCAATCGGGAGAGGGCGCCAGTGGTGGCTGGCGTACTGGCGAGCCAGATGAAATCCCTGGGCCCGGCGGAGTTCCAGGACATACTCAGGCCCGCTTTCCGGGAAGAAGAGCTGAAGCTGATGCTGGTGGGAGGGATGCTCGGCGCCATTGCCTGCGGTCTCCAGTTTCTGGTCTTGAATAATGTATTCGCGTGAAGGTCTTTCAGGCGGGACCCAGCCGACTGACCAGGAGGACAGTGTATGGATTTTGGATGGACACTTGTGGTTCAGGCGCTGGTAACGGTGGCAGCCGTACTATCTGCGCTAGCGATATTCTGGTTCGGAATGGTCAAGCCGCACCTGGACCGAAAGGTTGAGGAAATCACCAGGGCGTCGCGTGAAATAGAGCCCGGCGTTAAAAGAGGTGTGCGCCAGGGGGTTGAGGAAACCCTGCGGGAACTCCCGGAAAGCGCGGTCAAGGACTCCACGAGGCAGTTCCTGCGTTTCGGGTCAGGCCTGTTCGAGAATGGCCTGAGCAGCTTCCTCGGAGACGCGCCAGGCCAGACCAAAAAGCCGCGCGATGACCTATAGACAGTTTGTCGGTCGCGGCAGGCCCGCGATACGGCAGGCGGTCTTTGCCGGAGTGCCGGGAAACAGTTGCATCAGATAGATGCTGTTACCCTTTTCCTCCCCAAAAGCCTCTCTGACCGCTTTTACGAACAGGCGGTTTGAGGGTGGCGATAGTTCATGCTCTTTGTAAAAATCCCGCAGAAACTCAATGATTTCCCAGTGATTTTCAGAAAGATCAATGCCATCCTCGCCGGCAATAACCTCTGCAACCTTCGGGTTCCAATGCTCGGCATCTTCCAGAAAGCCTTCGTTGTTCCGTTCCGGCATTGTTATATCAGTCATGGTTCACCAGCTAATGACGTTGTCTGCAGATGCGGTCAGATCCACCATGTCATCGAATGACACCGCCTGGTTCCTGCTGATCTGCGCAGAAAGCCCCCGCGCCTCCAGGTCCGGCGCCAGCGCAAAACAGCGCTCCGTGCTGATACCCAGAGGCTGGGTGACGGCCAGGACGCCGTTCTCGGTCAGCAACAATCCGTCCTCGGGCCCAATCGCAGAGAGGCACAGGCTGTAGCGACCATGGGCCGGCGACTTGTTGAGGATGTGCAGGGTCCTGAATGTAATCATTGGCTCAGCTCCTAACCTGCAAACGCTACGTGATCAAAGCGGCCAGTGAAGTCCGGCCCGACGTCGGTGATGGAAACATGGTCGAGCAGGTCCGTTCCAGCCAGACCATACTGATCACAGGCCCGACGGTCTGCAAACAGGGCTTCCACGCCGAAGACTGGCGCCGCGGCCAGATTCCGCTCGATGGATTTCTGCTGGATCTTCCCGGCGTCCTGCCCCTTGCGCAGCCAGTTCACCCCGGCACCACAGAACAGCAGTGACACAGGTTGATCAAACGCGGCCAGGGAGAAGGCCATGTCCAGGGCTTCCCGGCCCTCCCAGGAGCCATAGGGCGACTGGTCGATGATGATCAGTGTGCTCACGAGGTCAGCCTCCCTTATGAAAGTACAGTATGCGGGATTCAGAAGCAGCACTGTCCACCCACTCCCCCAGGCCAGCTATCTCGAAGGGCTCGCGAAGGTTGGAAGCGGACAGTTCGTAGCGGTGCATTTCCGCTTCATTGACCAGCCCTCGCCGGAGGGCAGAGGCAATACAGGCAACCCCTGGAATGCTGTTTTCAGTCAGGAATGCGGCCCAGGCTTCAGAGAGATTCAGTTCATCGGAGGGGGGCGCACTGAGGCTCGAGGCCAGGTGGACACCGTCACCGTAGAGGAATACCCGGTCTATGCGCTTATTTGCAGCCAGCGCCGCGCGTGCAAAGTGCAGGGCGGTAGACGGTGCCTGTGAGGAATAGGGGGCACCGGTGATCACCAACGTAAAAACCCCGGCAGGTGCCGGGGTTCTTGTCTGCTCTGGCAGGCTCTTGCTCATTCGTTGGAAAACGCGCCAATGATGTGCAGCAGGCTGAGGAACAGGTTGTAGATGTTCAGGTAGAGGCCAGTTGTCGCCATGATGTAGTTGGTCTCACCGCCGTTCACGATGCGGCTTGTGTCATACAGGATGAAACCAGACATCAGGAACACGATGGCCGCGCTGATAGCCAGACTGAAAGCGCCGATATCAACGCCGAACATGCCGGCAACCAGCGATCCAACCAGTGCTACAAGCACCACAACCAGACCGGCAACCAGCATGCCGCGCATGAAGCTGAAGTCTTTCTTGGTGGTCAGCACATAGCCTGACAGGGCAAAGAACACAACCGCAGTTCCGCCCAGGGCCTGCATCACAATCTGCCCGCCATTAGACATGGCCAGGTAATAGGTCAGGGTGGGGCCAAGTGAAAGGCCAAGAAGGCCGGTGAATGCGAAGACAACACCGATACCAGCAGAACTGTTGGCAGTTCTTGGTAAAACCAGCCACACCAGGGCCAGGGCGCCCAGCATACAGATGAGGCTTGCGCCTCGCCCCAGGCCGATAGACATGGAAACTCCAGCCATCACGGCGCTGAACAACAGGGTCATGGCGAGCAGGCTATAGGTGTTGCGCAAAACCTTGGACGCCTCAGGGCTGATGGCAGCCGTGGCAGAACCACGGTTTAGCGTGATGCCCTGGCCCTTCTGAACATTATACTGTCTGTTTTCCATTCTGAATCTACTCCGGTTTATAACAGCCATTTTGGAACAGCTAGTGTGGCGTTGGAGCGCTTTATGCTCCGCATCCGAATTCTTACACCATAATAATGGCGAATTCCCAACTTTCAATCGTTTCTGACTTTATTGGCGAGTAAAGATTCCCTTAAATAACATTAACTCTATTTTAGATTACGCCGGGACCCTTAATTCTTCTCCGGATTTTTGCAGGGCGTTGACAGCACAGGAGATTCGGGTATCATGCTCCCCGCTGTCGCAATGACAGCTGTGGAGAAAACGGTGGGCTGGCAGAGTGGCTGAATGCAGCGGTCTTGAAAACCGCCGAAGGTTAGTAGCCTTCCCGGGGTTCGAATCCCTGGCCCACCGCCACTACTCCTTACATATCAAGTACTTACCGCACTAAAAATAATTTACCTTTCTTCCTACCTATCATTAAATAAATGGTGGTTTTACGGCGTGCAAAAGAAAGCCCCAGCGGTTAGGCCAGGGCTTGAGGTGGTTACTTTACTGCGTGGATTCTGTCGCGCGGCTCAGAGTAGTAGAAGGCTTTGCCCACTGGATTGCCGTTAATGTCGTCAATTAACCAGGCTTCAGTGTCGGGCATTTCGCCCTCGTCCATACTGTCGGCCATATCTCGGAGTATCCGCGCCATTTCTGGCGCCAAAGTCTCGCGCCTGAACGCTGGCTGGTTGTCTAACCGTAGAATGAGAAAGCTCATTGCTTGGCCTCCAGTTTTGCTTGCTTAATGATCTCCTCTACTTCCTCTGTGCCAAGCATTACGGCTTCCACGTTCTGCTCTATGGCCCATAAGTAGCTGGCAAGGGTGCTGTCTGGGATGATGTCGGTTTGTCCACGCTCTGCATTTTCAAGGTACATTTGTATCATCAGAAGCATGGCTTTCATTTGCGTAGTGCTGCGGGTGATACGGTCCAGCCCGATCTCGGCATCAATGTTCATTGTGCACCCCCATTTTCTCGGCTTTGATCTCCATCCACTCCATCCACTCGCAAACGTCCATCAGTTTGCTGCGCGCTTCCTTGGCCAGTGCTGCGCCAACTATTTGGGTTTGACACGAATCATGCTCGTTATAGAGCCCATCCTGGAATGGATTAAGCAACAGCTCGATATCCATTAAGAGTTGCCGATGCTCCAGAACCTCGGCTGCGTTGAAGGTATAATCTCTCGGTGTGGTATCATCTTTTTGCATGTCGGCTTTCTCCTAACAGTGGTTGCCGATGTGTCGCCTCGGGTCTGTTACCGCAGATCCGGGGCATCTTTTACGCCTTGTGGCGATCCGTGTATTCCTGAAGTGCCTCCCTTATCAGGTCAGCAAGGCGCACATCCTCACCCGTTTTCATTCGCCTCTGCTTTGCCAGCTCATCCAGCTTCTGCCGTGTCTCGGCTTCTATACGGGCACTGATATGTACCAATTCAGGCATACTGCTTTCCTTTGGTGTGTTCGCGTAATACAAGAACACATTAGGCCACCTCTACCGGTGCGTCAAGCTGATTCCGGGATTATTTTAGGGCGGGGCTCATCCTTGAGCTGTTGAGATAGGAAACTGCGAGGATTAAGCCGGCTTACCAGGCCGGGCGGGGATCGTTGGAGCAGGGCGGATTTCCACCACTGCCCGCTTATGCTTCATACATCACCATTTCGCCACCATAGAGCGCGGCCATCCGGGAGGCGCGGTTCTCCAGGTGTTCCCGCGTCTCATGATGTTTGCAGTAAAGGGTGGCCATCACCTCACCACGGCGCACAATTTCAGCCCGCAAAGGGCGGCGTAGCGGCTCGCAATTGAACAGGTTGTCCAGGGGCTGATACAGCGCCGCCTTTTCTATGGCCTTCATAGGTTCGCCAATACATCGTTAAACCGCGTTGAGGCTTCCTGTGCCTTCTTTGTCTGCGGTTCGTGCTTGTTGGCCGTGAAGGTTTTGCTAATGTAATCCGAGGCTGTGCGGTAAGCGTCATGCACTCGGCTGGCTGATTCGCGCATCTCTTTCAGCATCTTGTAAGCCGGTGCTGCATTCAGTTGCATGTACCGCTCCCGAAGGTGGAACTTCTGCTCATTGCTCATGCCGGAGAGAAACGGGGGCGCATGAAGCACGGCAGCCAATACGGCTACATCCTTGCCCATGAGAGCCTCCTGAATGGCTATCTGGCGGTCGCCCTCCTTCATGCCCATCAGCCGGTTACGGATCTCTGTGGCATAACGCCCTTCCTCTGAGAGTCCAAGCCGTTCAAGAATGTGCTCCTCTGCCTTTTCGGCGCCCATGAAAAACTCATTGAACACGGCGTCACGCTTGGCCTCGATCTGGCGGGCAGCCTTCTCGGCCTGCTTGTTCACCTGCTCCTGGTGGGCGGCCTCAGTCATTCGGGGGTCGCGTGTTTTGGATAGGTGTTCCAGTGAATCAATGGCCTCTGATACCGAGTTGTGAGCAATGCCGGCTTTGGTGAAGAACGGTTCAGCGGGGAACTGTCGAGTAGCGCCCGCATGCCAGGCGCGGCCAGCATGAAGAATGTCCGGGCGGCCAGGGTTTCGGCTATCTGGCTGGACTGGCTGACTTCCGCCCAATTGAGGCGAGTTGAAGCCCTTGCCCTGTGATTCCTGGGACTTCTGTTGCAGGTCTTGATGGTCGGTTGTTAATACCATGATCGTTTACCTTTCGTTGGTTGGCTGTGTTGCATTAAGTGCGGCGTCCGGTGGCTCTGGCCATCGGTCCACCTCTGTTGATGGCCTCAAGTACGCCTTGCTGCGACATTGCCTTGAGAGCGGGAAGGGACTTCATAATCTCCGCCTTTACAGTGCCGGCTACGCCAGCGCTTATCTGGAATACCTGGGTTACTTCGATCTTTCCTGAGTCGCCACCCATGCGACTGTTCGGGGTGACGTTGCCCCCTTGATTGCCCATTGTGAGAAGTTCGGGCCCTCGCTCTCCGACAAGGTAGGTTTCACCCGGTCGCGTCTGGCCACCTAAAGCCCTTCCGCTAATCGAAGCCAGTTCGCCCACTGTCTGAGCGGCTATGATCCCGGCTGACGCATAACCCATTGCGCGGATGGTTTGGGCATAGCCGGCACCAGCAACGGGGCCTAAGCCCATCGGAGGCGGGGCCAATGCAGTGGTTGCGGCTGCCTCCGTGTTCATGACGGTCTGAGCACCTAACAGGACTTGTTGCGCCAGAAAGGCCGCTTTATAGGCGGCGGATTGTTTGCCCTGGGAATCCTCGATAATGCTCGCCAGGCTGGTGGCAGTGGTGGCGGCTGTGCTCAGTACTTGCTGGTTCATGGTCCTGCGGACGTTGAGCCTTGCCTGTTCTTCCTTCTGCACAATCTCGGTAATCGTTTCCTCTCCGCGCCTCTGAGCCTCGATACGCTGCAAAAGGGGGTCATCTGCCTCTGTGATCTTGGTTGAGGCGAGCATTGCCTTACGGGCTGCCTCCTGGCGCTCATAGACGGAGATCTGTTCAAGGGCTACTTCAATGGCTCGCTTGTCGGCTTCAGTGGCTCCCAAGCGTTCGGCCTCATACAGTGCCAGCTCTTTACGGGACAGCCCGATGGTTTCCGCTTGCCGCTCCAGGGCAGATATCAGCGTATTCAAGTCATCCTTCTGTTCTTTGGCCGCACTGCTGGCCGATTCCATGCCGTTAATCAGTTCATCCAGTTGCTGCGAGGCTCTATCACCAGACTGGAACAGGTAATCAATTTCGGCATTCAGCTTGTTGATTTCTGCCCGCGCCTCATCCGGGTTACTGAGTCCTGCGGTGGTTTGCGTTCCGTCGATGCCGGCATTGTTGAAGGCTTGAATCTCGTCCCGTAAATCGCTGATCCGGTCCCGGTACTCCGTGATCTTTTCCATCCGGCCCTGGTTCTCTGCAAAGAACTCTACCTTTACCTGGCGGATCTGGGCGTCTGTCAGGTCGTCTACTGAGTCCCTGAGATCAAGGATTCTCTCCCGGAGGGATTCGGTGCTTTCCTCGCCGTCCATCATGCTGCGGACAAATACGCCACCAATGGCAGAACCAACGGCGATAAGGGCACCGATAACCGCACCACCTGGGCCAAAGATCCCGGCAAGCTGTGAGCCCTGCTGACCGAATGCCTGCATGAAGCTGGTACCGGAGGCGAGCTGTACGGCCATGTCCTGCACCTGAAAGCCCACTTGCTGGGTAGCGCCTTTCATAAGCCGGAAGGATCGGGAGGTTTGGGTGGTGGCCCTGGCCAGGTTCTTAGTCTGGACTTCAGCCTTTCCGCCCCCTTTGGTCAGTCTGGTGAGATCCTCGGCAGCCCTTACGGTGCCATCGGTGTCTACTCTAATAAGTAGTGACGTTACTTCGGTTGGCATGGTGTGCTCCTAATACATAATCTTGAGTTCGATTGACGTTGCACACCTTTCTCTCTGAGCTGCATGAACAGCAGCCCCGGCCACGGCGTTAGCCAGGTCATCGTGTGCGCCAGGCGCGTGGTCAATGCTGTCTCGGCCACCTCGGGTAGTGCGCCTTTCCAGTCCGTTCAGTTCGTTAATCAGTTGTGGAGTGTTGGGAATCTCGATGCGTCCGCTGTTAATGAGCGGGAGCAGGTCCTGGTAAAGCCCGGATTTAGGCTTCTCAGAGCGGTAATACTGGATTCCCCGTTTCTTGAATTGCTCCTTTGGCCATTCCCCGGCGTAGTTATCGCCCCGCACTGACCGGATGCGGTATTCCTTTAGGATGTCGGCAAACTCCTGTACTACATGCTCAGGGCTGAAGGGCGGTTTCACGGCTCTGGCCAGGTCAACGACGACCTCCCGGCCTTCCATGTGAACAATGCAAAGCGTGAAGCTGTCCACGGCGCCGCCAGAGGGGTCTACGAAGGCTGAGTAATGCTGTTGAGTGGAGTAGGGCAGCTCGGGATGACCAATGCGTACACAAGCCTCCAGGGCCTCCAGCGATACGAAGGTTTCAATGTCTGTCCTGAACTGCGCGTCATACTCGGCAGCCGCTGCAATCGGGTCTTCTGCGCGGGCTTGGATCACCACGGCTGGGTTCAGTGACGGGTTCATTTCCAGTGTCGGGGCCTGGGCAACGAGAATCCGGCCTTCCTTGCCAAAGTAACGGCGGTAGTTGTTCCACAGTACGCCTCGGCGGGCATACGGGGAGGAGAGTGCAATCAGCTTGCCCCCCAGAGTGGTCAGGGAAGGGCGCACAGCGTTGATGATCTCGATATCTGGGTTGGCGCCTTCACTGTGCCAGAACGCTATCTCATCCATGATAACGGCGGCCACGGTGTAGCCTCGGGTGGAGCGGTGGCTGGCGGTCATCACCTCAATGGAACAGCGGTTGCTCAGTTCGATGGACTCCACACCATCACGCACAACCAGCCGGGAAAGCATGGGGTTCTCTATCAGCAGCCCCCGGATATAGCGCATTACCGTGCGGGCCTGCTTACGGTCGGCAGCAATCACCATGATGGTGGCCACTTCTCCCGGTGCCAGGTGCTTGCGGTGGTCGTTGAATACAGCCTCATAGACAGCCAGGAAGGCCGCAATGTTGGACTTGCCACCACGGCGCCCGACAGCCAGCCAAAGCTCTTCAGCGGGCTCAGAGAGGGGCTCACGGTGGGTCAGGGCATGGAAGGCGTCACGGTCTACCGGCTCACCATAGAAGCCGCCTATCAGTGTGCGCCAGTTGCTCCAGGTGGGACTACCGAACACATCACCGAACAGGTTGGGATCGCTCAACGCCTCCAGTGCCTTCATGCATTCCCCTTAGCCTTGGACTCCAAGTATTCATGTAGCTCGGGAACGTCTCGGGCTGTGCGCTGAAGCCCCAGCTTGCTCAGGATGCCTTGCAGGGAGTTGGCGGCCTGGGTCCACTTGCCTATGTCGAACTCCTCACCGGATGCCAGGGCCTGCTCCTGCTGTGCCAGCCAGTACTCCAGCCATAGACTGCGCTCCACTAGAGAGCGTTGGGCATAGCTGAGCCGGCTGACTCCACCTAGATCATTGGTGAACGCCTCATACCGCTGGCGCATAACCTGGGCGATGCCGGTGCGCCCATCCAGTTCGGTAAGCCAGCCTTGTGCAAACTTCTGGGGAGGTTCCTGCAATCTGCTCATGTTCACCCTGCAATCTGCGTGTAAGTGTGCTGTTTATGATAGGTAGTATGACAGGTAGAAATGATGATGTGAAGCAAGTCACTGTATGGTATGGGCTGTTGTCGGTGGGGATAACCGCCAACTAACGTTATTCCGGGGGTAGGGGCCTGTGAAATGGAGTTTCGCAAGCCCACCTTGAACCTGTCTTCATTCCTTCCCCTAACCAAGTGTGTCTCGGCATGGTTGCCGCACCTTGGGGGCGGGCAATTAGCCCGATCCCCCTTTAGGGGGTGCCCGTTGCCCGTTGCCCGGCCTACTGCCACAAGGGGTTTCAGGGAGTGGCGGGCAAAACGCAAAAGTGCCCGTTGCCCTCTGGGTTGCCTTGTCCTGCAAGGGATTAGGGCGGGTAGGCGGGCAAATGCCCAAACCTGCCCGCTTGCCCGTTGCCCGCTCATGCTGCCCGCTCAGTCTGGTTGATCTCGGGCACTCCGATATTCTCCTGCCCATCAAACCGCTTCATGCGTACCAGCAAGCCCTCCTCTATGGCGCGGGTAATGGTGTTCCTGACTTTCTTCTGCCCGGCTTTCAGGATATTGGTGGAGCCTCCGTATTCATCCTCTATGCGGCGTTTGGCCATTGGGCCTTTCTTCTCGATAAGCTCGGAGATCCGGCGCACCAGCTCCTGGTATTCCACCTCAGATTTACGGGCCCGCTTTTCTTCCTTCTCCGGCTTCAGGTCTGATATGGACAATATCCCGCCTGCCCGGCGCTCAAGCCATGCACCTTCCCAAGGTGGCCCGTAGTTGTTCTTTGGCGTCCTGAACCTGACATAACGTCCAGCGTCATCGGGGTCGATTCCATAGCTCTCGGCATCGTCGGCTCTCATGGTCGAAAGCAGTCCTACCCATCGGGCGCCATCCACCAAACCAGATGCACCTCTAACGGCTTCCTGTCCGCTCTGTGAGTCCCTTATCCCGGCTTTGCTGACATGGTGGGGTAGTAGAACAGTGGCGCCGGTTTCGCGGCGTATGGCCTCGGCAGACTCAATTAGGCGGGTTCCGTCTGAGTTGTCGTTGGGGTCGCCTCCGTCAAACCGTGACAGTGGGTCCAGGACAATCAGCACGCAGTCACTGATCTGGTTCGCTGCGCCAATGATGGACTGAGCCAGGGCGGTGCGGCGTGTCTCTCGATCAATCTTTGCCGTCAGCCGGTTGTCATCGCCTACACGGTCGAATATGAAAAGGCGCTTCTTGATAAGGTCCAGGTAGGGGCGGAATGCTGCCTGGTCGGCTGGGTCTACCATTTCCGCGTAATGGCTTATAACGGCAGCCAGGCGGCGGTGTACCTCCTCCCTGTCATCCTCTGCGCTGAGTATCAACACCGATCCCTGGGTTTCTATGGCGTGTTCCAACCATTCCAGCCCTGTGCAGATGCTTACTGCAAGCTGAAGCGTTGCCATGCTCTTACCAGTGCCACCGGCTGCCGCCAGTATCCCGACAATCCAGAGTGGAAGCCTATCCCTTACAAGCCACTCCCTAGCCGGCGGTGAGGAGTCCAGCAAGTCCATGACGGATGCGCGGCTTAGATCAAAGGGCCCCACCTCGGGCGCTCTCAGTCCTTCCTGGTATTCCGCAAGAACGCCATCTGATCCCGATTGCTGGTAGAGGTCGCTCCAGTCTTTGGCGGTTTGGGGGTGGCTGTACTTGAGCCCCGATTCCTTGCCAGCCCTGATACCGGATTCATCGTTATCGACAGCAGCAACCAGCCTTATGTGTGGATGCTTTTCAGAGATCACCGCTGCAATGCTCTTAATACTTCCATCACCAACGCCACAAGCAACGGGGAGCATCAGGGCCTCATGGAGACGGCAGCCTTCTGCCAGGCCGTTACAGATAATCAGGCGTTCCAGGCTGTCGAGGCTTGAAAAGCCGATAGGGGTGAAGGTGCCCGATACGACTGATCCCTTGCTGACAAACTTATCATTCGGCTTGTCATCGGGGCGGAAGGTTATTTTCTCGGGGAGGATCCGCTCTGAGCCTGCCGGCTGTCCTTCAGAATCAAACAGAGGGCGGAAAAGGGCAGGGCCTTGAAAGGGGCCTATGGTGGTGTTCTCTATGTAGCATCCAAGCGCTGAAAGCTGGGATTCACTGAGCTCTTTGCGGATAACGTAAGGGTGGTCTGAAATATGTGATTCATGCGATACTTCAGGTGGTTGGTACTGCTCTACGCCCTCGGTCAGTTGCTCGCTGCCGGGGGCTTTCCTTTCATTTACCATTCGCTGCCCTCCCGTCCAGGTACTGTTTTAACTCAGGCTCCCGAACACATTTGCAGCCGTTTACCAGCTCTATGGTCAGCTTTTCTTTGAGGATCGCATCAACGATTTCGTGAGCAGGTACGCCAGTAAGTTTGTGGATATTGGAGAGAGCGAAAAGCCTTTCGCCATTACTGCGGGTGAACACGCCAGGGGGCTCGTACGTCATGCCGACACCTCCAGGCGGTTTTCCCAATCTTCGATCTCAGACAGACGCCAGCGTGTGCTATTGGCAGCGATTTTAACGGGGGATGGTAAGCGACTCTCTTTTACCCAACGCCATATGGTTGCGCGGGAAACAGAGTAACGCTCGGATAGTTCTTTGTCGGTCAGGTATCTCACGGGTTGTGCCTCCAACTAATGCGTTAAGACACACCCAATTATTCGCATATGGAGCGGTAAAGCAGGTAGCTACGTGCAACACAAACCCGTTTGTATTAAATGTTTGGCCAATCGGTGATTTTTTTCCGAAGGGCACGGATGAGGTTTTCTAAACTCTCCTGACTGATACCAAAATGCTCGCAAGTCTCGTCTATCACTTGTCTTCCGTCTGCCTCTAACCCGGTCTGAATATCAATTGGTTCCTGGTTCTTGTTAAAGGCCATTGACTCTACGCCAGGCTTCAAAAAATCGGGCTGTTCGGATCCAACTAGAGCGTCAAACTTAATAGTGTTCAACAGTCCCAATATTGTGGAGACAGTTCCAGCAACCTTCATTCGTTCCCTCGCGGGTATTTTCAGTTTTGCGGCTGCTTTTTTGTTGGGTTTGCGGCTTCCCTCGATGATCTGAGCAATAACACCACGCAGTTCATCAGGTATTTCTTTGCCTTCTCTAATGAGATCCGCCAGTGGTTGGGTATCATTGAAGTCGTATGAGTCTATCGCGCAAACCCATTCCCATGCATCGTTCATAGAAGCAGGGATTACATCGAAGTTTCTGACGCGTCTCATTCTCTACCCCCGATAGCCACCACATTGGATTGCTCCCGCTTTTGGTGCCCTTCCTTACAGAACTTCTCCCAATCCGCCATCAATAACCGGCGCTTGTCTATCAGCTCTGAGCGGGCGTAGGCGGCGCGGGTGGCGTCACTGTTGATATGGGCCAGGGCCAGCTCTGAAACCTCGTCAGCGTAGGCTGTATATTCTCGTGCCCAATCCTTGAAGGTGGAGCGGAAGCCGTGCGCGGTAACCGGCTGATCCATGCGCTTGAGCAAGGCAGAGAGGAAGTTATTGGACGGAATATCACCTTTCGGGCCGGGGAAAACCAGTTGATCCGGTGCGCCTTCGCCCATGCCCTTGAGCAGATCCACGGCGGCATCAGTGAGCGGTACGCGGTGCAGCTTGCCTGACTTCATGCGGTCGGCGGGCACTGTCCAAACCTTCCGTTTAAGGTCGATTTCCTGCCAGGTAATGCCGGCCTTGCCTATGCGCTTATCACCGATTACCTCATTGGTGCGGCTGGCGGTCAGGATCAGGAACTCGAGGGCCTTTGCAGCGGTGCCTGTGCGCTTCCGCAGCGACTTCATAAACTCCGGTACGGCATCCACTGACAGGGCAGCATGGTGGCCTTTGTTCTTGATCTTCTCCGGGGAGGGGTAAACCTCATCAAGATAGCCTGACCACTTGGCCGGGTTCTCGTTGGAGCGGTAGCCGTGAACAGCACACCATCCCAGAATGTTCTCCATACGGGCCCTGACACGGTTGGCGGTTTCCGTCTTCTCCTCCCAGATCGGATCAAGCACGGCTTTAATATGGGGTAGCTCGATTTCTCCCACTGGTACATTACCGATATGGGGTACAGCGTAGGTTGTGAGACTGTTGGTCCACTGCTTTTCCTGGCGTGGATTCCGGAACTCTTTGGACTTCATCCGGATGTATTCGGCCATAGCCTGGGCAAAGGTCATTGTGCTGAGCTGTGCGGCGATCATGGAGCGCCTGGCGGCCTTTCGTTCTTCTACCGGGTCAATGCCCTCGGCAATCTTGTCTTTAACCTCCTGGGCTTTCCTGCGGGCTTCAGCAAGCGATACATCAGGAAAGGGGCCAAGGCCAATATTGCGGCGCTTTGTGCCTATAACGGTTCGGAGAATCCAGGACTTTGCCCCGGTAGGCGTTACCGAAAGCAGCAGGCCAGACACGCCACCGACAGGATGCAGGCCGTTGTACTCTTTGCCATCCTTGCTGACGGAATGGGAGAGCCGGCGAACCTCTGTTGCACTGAGTTCCTTCACTTTCTTGGGCATGGCTACCTTCCTTCCTACCTATCATAAACCGTATTATTGGACTATACGGCATGCGACGGGGGCTTACAAGAGATTGAGGCAGGGCAAGGGGTTACAGAAAGGAAGGCTAGAAAAAGATAGGTATTTCAGGTGCTTATGGTCGCTTTGGGCGGTCTGGCCCACCGCCACTTTCTCCTGTTCCGTCTGATTCCCCGACATCTTTCCCCAAACTCCTCCAGCAATCCGGGTTGGTTCCCACGCTATTCGTCCCCATAATAGGCCTGTATCGTTCCATTGCAGGGGAGCCCATCATGCAAGATCGAGAAAACGACCAGAAAACCCCGGACGTTCGCCATGACCGTAAGTTCTCGGTGTCCGCCAACCGTGGTGGGGCGAGTCACAAGGTGCGCTATGTGGAAGCTGGGGGAGCTGCAGTGGATACGGAGGAGTGCGCGTTCTGCCAGTCAGTACCGGACCTTTCCGAGAGCCCCGCAAAGAACAGGACTCCCTGACGGAAAGCCGGTTTCCGGTCACAGATCCCGACCGGGATACTGAGCCTGCTTCTGCTCTTCCGCAAGCCTCAGCCGTGCGGCCAGCTCTTCCGGTTCGTTGGTCGGCACGTTCCAGCCCTGCAGGTTGTCTTCGATCAGCTGTGTGAGGGCAGCGATATGGCCCGGAGTCGCGTTGAGCGCCGGAATGTAGCTGAACTCTCCACCGCCTGCCTCAATAAAGTATTCCCGGTTTTCTTCATCGATTTCCTCAACCGTTTCCAGGCAATCCGAGGAGAAACCGGGGCAGAATACATCGATTGATTTCACGCCTTTCCCTGGCAGCGATTTCAGGGTCTCGTCCGTGTATGGCTGCAACCACTCCTCCCGGCCGAAACGGGACTGGAAGGTAGTCATGTACTCATCTTTCGTCAGACCAAGGCGTTCCGCCAGCAGCCGCGAGGTCTTGTGGCACTCGCAGTGGTAGGGGTCGCCCTTTTTAAGGTATTTCAGTGGCACCCCATGGTAGGAAAGAATCAGCTTTTCATTGCGCCCATGCTCGTTCCAGTGTGCCTGGATGTGGTTGGCCATGGCTTCAATGTAGGGTGGATAATCCGGGTAATGGGAAACAAACCGGAGGTCCGGAATCCAGCGCCGACGGGTAAAGTCATGTGCGATGGCATCAAATGTGGATGCGGAGGTGGAAGCCGAGTATTGCGGGTAAAGTGGCAATACCAGTAACTGACGGACTCCCTGGGACTGCATTTCATCCAGAACCTTTGAAACGCTCGGGTTGCCATAGCGCATGGCGAAACCAACCACGATATTATTGCCGTACCTGGCCTGGAGCTTGCGGCGAATGCCTTCTGCCTGTTTGGCGGTGTGGGTCAGCAGAGGGGAGCCCTCGGGCTGCCAGACGCTGGCGTACGCCCTGGCAGACCGACTGGGCCGGATCCGCAGGATTATGCCGTGCAGGATCAGCCACCAGATCGGGCGGGGCACTTCCACCACGCGGGGGTCCCAGAGGAACTCCCCGAGGTAGCGGCGCAGGGCCGATGATGTTGGTGCGTCCGGTGTGCCCAGATTGGTGACCAGTACCCCAGTCTTTTCCGGATGGTCATGGCGAAAGTTGGCGGTACCCTTGTACTGCATGGTGCTGGATCCTGGTAGCTGGTTGTATCCGGGTGGAAAGACGGCTCAGGAGTTCTTATTTGCCTGTTCGGCCATTCTCGGTGCCAGGCCGCCGATGTCATAGCCGGCATTGCGGGCCTTTGTCACGATGTCCTGGGCCGGTTCGGAACGAGCCGAACTCAGAGCCCAGAGAACCGTGCAGCGTGTTCCTGAGCGACAGAAAGCCAATACGGGCTTTTCCGCCTCGCGGATCATTGTATCAAACCGGTCCACGTCGTTATCCAGAATATTGCCGGATTCAACTGGCATATAAACCCATTCCATGCCATTTTCGCGGGCTGCGGCTTCGATGTCGGCCATGGCAGGCTGGCCGGCTTCTTCGGCATCCGGACGGTTGGCCACCAATGTTTTGAAGCCCAGTCTTGCCGCCTCGGCAATGTCACTTACCGACAGCTGTGGAGCTACGGCAATGGTTTCGTCAATACGCCTGATATCCATACAAGAACCTCTAACCAGTCATGAAACGCCAATGCATGATGCCACAGCGGACCCTTGCTGTCAGAGCCCGCTGAGGAGTTGCCTCAATTCGCAACCCTGTTTTTCTCGATCACCTCGAACAGGCCCATTCCGGCAACCATTGCCACCACAAATACCAGGGCGCCCGTTTCCCCGGCGCCCAGCGCCACAAGCCCAGGCCCCGGGCAGAAACCGGCCAGTCCCCAGCCAGCCCCAAACAGCAGGCTGCCGACCAGAAGTCGCCTGTCCGGCCGGTCACTGCCTGGCAAGCGCATGTTGAAACCCAGAAAAGAGACTGTCCGTTGCTTTGCCACGGCAAAAGCAAAAAGACCTACAAGAATGGCGCCGCCCATGACGAAGGCAAGCGAAGGGTCCCATTGCCCGGCGATATCGAGGAATCCGAGCACCTTTTCGGGGTTGGCCATACCGCTGACAAGCAGACCCAGCCCGAACAGGAGGCCGGCTCCAAATGAAGCAAGATTGAATTTCATGGATCAGGCTCCCGTAATCAGGTGGCGAACGATATAAACGGTAATAAAACCGGTAGCCATGAAGGCCAGGGTTGCTATCAAAGAGCGTGCAGACAGTCGTGACAGGCCGCATACGCCGTGACCACTGGTGCAGCCGGAGCCATAGCGCGTGCCGATGCCCACCAACAGGCCGGATACCACCAGGACCGGATAGCTGGCCTTGATCTCTATAGGGGGCAGGTCGGTGGTCAGCGCCCAGAGCAGGGGGGCAGCCAGCATGCCTGCCAAAAACGCGACACGCCACAGCACATCGCGCTTCTGGGGAACCAGCAATCCTCCCAGAATGCCGCTGATGCCGGCGATTCGCCCGTTAAGCAATATGAATGCTGCTGCGGACAAGCCAATAATGATTCCGCCCACCAATGCGGACCATGGGGTGAAATTCTCCCACGCAATTTCAATCATGCAGTGAAGCCTCCGAAAAGATAGAACTATAGATATTCGTTTAGGGAATAACTATATATCTATTTCGAAGCATAAAAAAGCCCGGCACTGGTGGCCGGGCAGAGGCGTGCGAGTAGTATCCATGAAAGACTTCCAGACAAACCGGCATCAGCAGGGACACCGGTACAGTCAAGTATTGACCATATTTTGAACACTTCAAGCCAGGGGTGCGAATCATTTGATCACATTTTTTCATATTGAAAGTGTGCTTATACTAAAGCCCGTCACAGTGAGGGTTTCAGGGCGACCAGTCTATTGGTAGACGGGTGGATTGTCGGTTTCAGACTGAAATTCGGGGCCCACTGTAATACAATCAGGGTCTAGAGAAGTCCTATCTTCCGAGGTTTTGCATGTCTGACGAAAAAGAGAACAAGCCGGAAAACGACGAACAGCTGGCGGGCAAGGTAAAGGGGTCTGCAAGACAGATCTGGCTTGCAGGGCTGGGCGCCTATACCAAGGCTGAAGAGGATGCCGGCCGTTTCTTCGAACGCCTGGTACAGGAAGGTGAGCAGTTGGAAAGCAAGACCCGTGGCGTTGTCGAGAAGCAGCTTCGCTCCGTGGAGGATCGTGTGGGCGATGTACGGGACAGGGCAACAGGCACCTGGGACAGGCTTGAAAACCTGTTTGATGAGCGGGTATCCGGTGCATTGCGCCGTCTGGGTATCCACCGGCGCGAAGAGATTGAAGCCATGGAACGCCGAATCCAGGCTCTGGAAGCTGAACTGAACCGGCTACGGGAAGAAACCGAAGACCGCTCCGAAGAGGAATGACTCGGCAGCGCACTCACTGCCGTTCATAGATAGTCCCGGCTCATCAGGTATATCTGTTCCTTTTCTTCAGCCTTCAGGTAAGGCAATAACAGGTACATCATCTGGTAGACGCCACGACCGGGGTCCATGGACTCCCGGTCATCCAGATGGGACAGGCTGTCGAAACTGCTCCAGTAACAGGCTGTCAGGGTGAGCTGCTCACACAGCGCGTCCAGCTCCCCGTCGGTGATATCCATGATGCCCTGGTGCCGGAAACTCTCACATATGGTCCGGAACCCCCTGGTTTTCTTCTTGAGGATGCGGCGAAAGCGGGCCTGTAGCTGTTCGTACCGCGACAGCACGTTAACCAGGTCCTGATAGAGAAACCGGTAGCGGGCGACAGTTTCAAACAGCAGGTGCAGGAAGAAACTCTGCTGATCTAGGCTTATTTCGGCGTCTTCCGGAACGGCCAGCAGGTCATGCATCTCATGCTCATAGCTGGCAAACAGCTCTCCGACAATGTCGCCCTTGCTCTTGAAGTGGTAATAGAGATTGCCCGGGCTGATGTCCAGTTCGTCGGAGATCAACAGGGTAGTAACGTTAGGCTCGCCGATGCTGTTGAACAGCATCAGACTGGCCTCGAGAATGCGGTCGCGGGTTTTAATTTTTTTCATATCGCGGCCCGGGCGGGGTCAGATGTCGAAGCTGGCCCACACCGGACAATGGTCCGATGGCCGCTCCATGGCGCGAATGTCGTAGCTGACCCCTGCTTCCTTTGCTTTCGGAAGCAGGTCATCACTGGCCATGATCAGATCAATCCGCAGGCCCCTGCGCGGATCCCGCTCGAATCCTCTGCTGCGATAGTCAAACCAGCTGAAGGTGTCGGCCTCTTGCGGATGCAGGTGGCGGAATACGTCGGTAAACCCACGGCTTTCCACCTGTCCCAGCCATTCCCGTTCTTCCGGGAGAAAGCTGCACTTGCCGGTGCGTAGCCAGCGTTTGGCATTGTCGGCGCCAATACCGATATCCAGGTCAGTGGGAGAGATGTTCATGTCTCCCATCAGCACGATCTCTTTGTTTGTGGCCTTGAGCTCGTCCAGGTAGCGCATCAGGTCCGCGTAGAACTTTTCCTTGGCCGGAAACTTGATGGGGTGGTCGCGGTTTTCACCCTGGGGGAAATAGCCGTTAATCACCACGAGCTTGCGGCCGTTCACCGAAAAGTGGCCGGTAATCAACCGGCGCTGGGAGTCTTCGCCGTCCCACGGGTAACCTTTCTGAACACTGTCGGGCTCCTGCCGGGAGAGCAGGGCAACACCGTAATGGGTTTTCTGGCCATGGAAGTGAACGTGGTAGCCCAGCTCGCGGATGGCGTCCTCCGGAAAATCCGCATCGGAAACCTTGGTTTCCTGCAGGCCAATGACATCCGGGTTGAGGTCCTTGATGACGGCCTCAAGCTGATGTAGCCGGGTGCGGATACTGTTGACGTTGAAGGAGACAAACATCATCGGCGGAAACTCTCTGTTGTGGCTGTGTCTGGAAATGGCAAGTCTACCATACCCGGCCCCGGTGTCCGCGTTGGCAGCAAGGACGGTTTCAGCGGGTCAGTTCACAATCCGGAGCAGTTTCGAGGGTGTAGCGGATGTGGGCGGTGTAATTGGCATCCCTGTCCTTTCGAATATTGGTGAGACCAAGGTAATCCGTCAGCATCCCATCCGCGTTATAACCCAGCAGAATCGGGTCTACCAGAAAGCCCAGAATGGTTCCGGAAGGCTTGATCCGAAATGTGAACGCGGCATTGATCCGGTCATCCCTGGCGGGTTCCAGTTCGAACTCGTACGCTTTGCCGCGTGTGGGGGCCAGAAATTCGAACTCCACGCTTTCACCGGTGGTCACGGCAGACCAGTGCTGCCGAACCAGATGGTCAAATCCGGCATCGGCTACCAGGGAGTCTGTCACTTCTACCGTGTAGGTTTCTGTGTCGTCACCTGGTGTCTGCCACTGGATCCGCAGCTCTTTGCCATCCCGGTTTGTGATTTCCATAACCTCGTTGAAATCCGGCTGCCGGAAGTTCACGTTCGGGCGCAGAAGCGAGTCACCGTAGGAGAGCTTCTTTTGCGCAAACTGGTCATCTCCGTCACCCCGAACGTAGGTGACCGTCTGCGCATTGGGCCGGAACAGACCGTCTGAACATTCTCCTTCGACCAGGTGATGCTCCTCGTAGATAGCCCTGTCACCCTTGAGGGGAGCCGCCGTGCCGGAAAATCGCAGTTCTGCGCCCGACGCTGTCAACACAGGGGCAAAGCAGGCGATCACAAGGGCAGTTGTCTTCATCGGGCCAGCTCCGGATACAGGTACTTGCGAAGGTAGAGAAGGGCCGGGAACACCACCAGCCAGCCACCAGCCAGTGCTATCAGTGACATCGTGGGGTCCGGCAGATCCACCGCTCCAAGCTTGCTGGCGGACCAGTACGCGAAGGGGCCGGCGATGGGTGCGCACACAAACGGCAACCAGGGTCTGCTGCTGATCCAGGACAGTGAATGGGAAAGGGTGGTCATGAATATGGCCCATATACCCACCAGCCAGACCGGTGTCAGCTCAACACCGCCGGTACCGTCGTCCAGAATGCCAGTCTGGAACCAGACACCATCCAGGACGCCGCCAAGGACCGTACCGGCGCCAATAAACTGCAGTTCTGCTAGCCGGTGCCTGCTGATGAATGCAATATGAAACCCCAGCAGAAGCAACACGAAGCCAACCGCAGCCAGGCCCGGAAACAGGACGCAGGCGAACCATCCGGCCTGAAACAGTACGAAGTTGACGGTGTTGCGAATGGTGTCTGACTGGATCATACGCTCAGGATGTTCTCGCGTTTATTGCCCGGCTTGGCAAACAGGATCTGCGACACGCCAATGGCCCGTTCGCTGAACCCTGCCTCGCAGTAGGCAAAGTAGAAGTGCCAGAGCCTGCGAAAGGCTTCGTCATACCCCAGCTTTTCAAGCCTGTCCCGGTTGGCCATAAACCGATCACACCAGTCGTGCAGGGTACGGGCGTAATGGAATCCGATATCTTCAGCGTGGGTCATCACCAGGTCGGATCCGGTTCGCACGGAACCCAGGATAGCTCCGAACGAAGGGATGAAACTGCCCGGGAATATAAAACGCTGGATGAAATCAACGTTCTTCAACGCACGGCTGTAGCGTTGTTCCGGCATGTTGATGGCCTGAATCAGTGCCAGTCCGTCTGGTTTCAGCAGATGGCTGATCTGGTTAAAGTAGCTGTCCAGAAACTGGGGACCGACGGCTTCGATCATCTCGATGGATACCAGTTTGTCGAACTGGCCTTCCAGATCCCTGTAATCATCGAACAGCAGGGTTATGCGATCCTCGAGTCCTTCAGCTTTCACCCTGGCTTTCGCGAGTTCGAGCTGTTCGGAGGAAATCGTGGTGGTCGTCACATGGCACCCGTAATGCTTTGCTGCGTGTACTGCGAAGCCGCCCCAGCCGGTGCCAATTTCCATAACCCGGTCTCCGGGCTGCAGATCAAGTTTGCGGCATATGGTATCCAGCTTGTGAACCGCCGCTTCCTCAAGAGTCGCCTCAGCGCCCGGATAGATGGCTGATGAGTACATCATGGTAGGGTCGAGAAAGGTCTCGAACAGGTCGTTGCCCAGGTCATAGTGGGCGCTGATGTTCTTGCGGGAACCTTCTTTGGTGTTGCGGTTCAGCCAGTGCAATCCTTTCAGTGCCGGTTTGGTGATCCAGCTGAATCTGTCCTCGAATTTGTTCATCCGGTCCACGTTGCGGGTGAAGAAACGCAACAGCGCTACCAGGTCCGGCGTTGACCAGTCACCGGCTACATAGGATTCGGCGGCACCGATGCTGCCGCCGGTGAGCAGATCCTTCCAGGTGCTGCTGTCATGGATAACCAGTTCCGCGGGTTCAAAGCGGGTATCGCCATCACCGAAGTTCAGGGTCTGCTGGCCAGCCTCGCGAATGGTCAGGGAACCGTCTTCCAGTAGCGACAACTGCTGGCAAACCAGGTGTCGTGCGACGCGGCTGCTCAGTGGGACCTGCTTGTCCGCAACTGTGGATTCGAGTGAGGTATTCAGGTTCTCCATGAGCTTACCTTTCCGGTTGTCTTTGTTCGGTCACTGGCCTCGGTAATATCGAGGCCTGAATCTTCGCGTCCCAGCCGGTAGGCCGGGTCACTCTCAGGAAGCTTGTCCGGGTGGGTGAAAAAGGGCACGCCCTTGAGTTTCAGCTTCAGAGCATGCCAGTAGATGCCACCCACCACCTTCAATGCTTCGATGGGAAACTGCCGGAGGCTTCTGTGAAGTTCTTTACGATCCAGGGGGGTGCGTCGGACCACAAGAGTGGCATCAAAATGTTTGCGTTCGTCCTGAAATACATTCATGTGTATACGTACTTCAGGTCCCCGGAAGCTGAAGGTCCACTGGTAGTGCTGGTCCATGGGGTTGAACGGTGACACATGAAAACGCTTGTCGAACCCGAAGCGCTCGGTGCGCCAACCGGCAGAGGTTGGCTCCGTACCGGCGCTTTCAAGGCAATAGACGTGGCGGTCTTTCCAGGGTGTATTGGTAATCTGGGCCAGAATAACTCTCGGTACAGCGCCTTTGTCGGGGCGGTCACCGGCGTTGTAGCAGAAGTAGAAGCTGACCGGGTTGAACACATAGCCGAAATAACGGGGGTGGGTAATCAGCTCCACCGCGCCGTCCGGCTTCCAGCCTGTAGCGGTCTGGACCTGGTTCATAACGGCCTGCAGCAGGTTGTCTTTCTCGGGATGGAAGTAGTCCTGGCGCCGCAGGGAAAGCCAGTTGAACTTCTCCAGCGAGAACAGGGGGCTGATCCGGGTAATTGAATGCCACTCACGCAGATCCAGTGCCAGCATGCCTGTGCTGTAACTGAACTCGTGGCGCACGGGGGTCATTCGACGATGCCGGATGGTGCCCTCCAGCCACTGGCTGTGAAGGCGACTGTCAACAAGGTTGTCGTGCACGGCGGCGTTCATGGCTACAACTCCACACCAAGGGCCCGGGTGACCCGCAGCGCACTGCACACGCCGTCTTCGTGGAATCCGTTGAACCAGTAGGCACCGCAGAAATGACTGCGGTTGTGGCCGCCGATTTCGTCATAGCGTTTCTGGGCAGCGACCGCCTCCAGGGTAAACACCGGATGGGCGTAGTCGAAGCGCTTGATGACGCGGCCGGGGTCAATGTCGGCGCTGCGGTTGAGGGTGACGCAGAAGGTTTCCGGTGCATCGTGGAAATTCTGCAGAATGTTCATGTTGTAGGTAACCGAAACCGGCTCGGTACTGTGCTGTGGAATAAAGTAGTTCCAGGCCGCCCAGGCCCGCCGGTTGGAGGGCAGTACCGAACTGTCGGTATGCAGCACAACGTCATTGCGCTGATAGGTGATGGCACCCAGGACCTCCAGTTCGGTGGCTGTTGGATCTTTGATCATTTCCAGTGCCTGATCGCTGTGGCAGGCAAACACCACCTGGTCAAACTCATGCTGTTCGTCGTTCACGGTCACCACGACTCTATCCTGCTGGCGCATCACGGAGGAGACCGGACTGTTCAGGTGAGTGTGGTTCTGCAGTCGCCCCATCATGGCGTCCACATAACGGGCAGAACCGCCGGAAATCACCCGCCAGGTGGGCCTGTCGTCCACGGATAGCATGCCGTGATTGTTGAAAAACTGCAGGAAGAACCGGATCGGAAACTGTTCCAGCGTTATTTCCGGCGCAGACCAGATCGCGGCTCCCATGGGCACAATGTAATACTTGCGGAAATAACGGGAATAGCCGTTCCGGTTAAGGTACTCCCCAAGGCTTTCTTCATCCCCGATATTGCCGGCTGCCAGGTCTGCACGGGTTTCCTTGTTGAATCTCAGAATCTCGCGGATCATTCTCAGGAATGGCAGGTTGAGCAGGTTGGTCCGTTGCGCAAACAGTGTATTGAGGCTGGTACCATTGTATTGCAGGCCGGATGAGTGGCAGTCAACGCTGAAACTCATGTCGCTGACTTCGGACTCCACACCCAACCGGTCCATCAGTTTGATGAAGTTGGGATAGGTCCAGTCATTGAAGACAATGAAACCGGTGTTTACCGGCCAATCCCGGCCGCCGGCCGTGACCGATTCCGTATTGGTGTGGCCGCCGGCATAACTGCCAGCCTCGAACAGTTCGACATCGTACTTTTCTGATAAAAGCCAGGCCGTTGTAAGCCCTGATACACCAGCGCCAATGACTGCAATACGTTGACGGTTGTTACTCATCCATTGGATTCCTGTTCTTTCCTGCTTTGCCGGCTCATGCTGGCTGCAATGCGATCAATGACGCCCTGGGGCAGTGCGCCGAGAAGTTTCAGTGTCCATGTGAAGCGTTTGGGAAAAGCGATTTCCATTCTGCCCTTGCGAAGCCCGGTCACGATTCGTGTCGCCGCATCTTCCGCGGAAACCAGGAAGGGCATGGGAAAATCATTGCGGTCGGTCAGCGGGGTTTTGACAAAGCCCGGTGACACCACAACCACATCGATTCCTTCGGATGCCAGGTCTGCCCTCAGGGCGTGGGCAAAATAGGTCAGCGCCGCCTTGGAAGCGCCGTAACCTTCCGCGCGCCCGAACGGAAACCACCAGGCCGAGGAGCTCACAATCACCAGGGTCGCCGGCCGCCCCTGCTGTGCTGTGCGACGAAGAGCGGGCAAGGCAATGTCCAGGCAGCGGGCGGTGCCAACCACATTGGTGGTTATGTTGTGGTCGATCACGCTACTGTCGTAATCCGCAATCTCCAGATACTCGCAGGCACCGGCATTCAGGATGGCCATGTCCAGGTTGCCGAAGGCCTCAAGGTCAGCACCTATGGCACTGAGGTCTTCCCGCCTGGTGGTATCGGCCCTGGCGGACTTCATCCGCTCCGGAGCCAGGGCACACAGTTGCTCAAGCGCCTCCTGTCTGCGGCCGGTGATCACCAGTCGATGGCCCTGTTGCATCAGTTCCCGGGTAACCGCTTCTCCGATGCCGGAACTGGCGCCGGTGATCCAGATATTGGACGTTATTTCAAGGCGTTGACTCATCCTGCGTGGTTCCTTATCCAGCGCACAATCCCACCCAGGATCGGGAGGTTTTCGTAAAGCAACTGGCCCGCGTCGAAATAATCCCTGTGGGAGACAACGCGACCACGACGAATCACAATCTGGCTTATGCCATCCACACTGACGACCTTGCCGCGGCGGATGCGCTTGTGCCGGAGATGCATGATCCAGGGAATGCAGACGTTTCCGCCATTGATCACCGCCTCACCAAACTCGAAGCTGCAGGAAATAACATTGGCGTAGGCGCTGGTGAAATAGTCCGTAAGCTCGTCGATTCCCTCGACACTGGAAAATGGGTCAGTAAATGCCACATTATCGCTGTAGACACTGCCCAGTTCAGTCATGTTCCCGGCGCTCAGATTGTTGAAGAGCTGCCTGAAGCGCCCCAGGGTCTCGTGCACCGACGAATTCCTGTTACCCATATCAATGATTGAAGCGGTACTCATGATCGGTTCTTCCTCATGGCGTCCAGTTGGCGGGTTTCTTCCTGAATATGCGCCGGAATCGGGTTCATGTCCCAGATGATTCCCAGGCGCTCAAGTAACCACAGTCCGTACCAGGTCATATCCACTTCGTACCAACGGAATCCCTGGCGCACGGATTGTGGCCAGCGATGGTGATTGTTATGCCAGCCTTCACCCATGGTAATCAGGGCCAGCCAGACGTTGTTCCTGCTGTCATCGTCGGTTTCGAACCGACGCTTGCCCCAGACATGGGACAGGGAATTGATGGAAACGGTGGCATGGAACAGCACGACCGTGGATATAAAGAATCCCCACACAAGCAGTTGCAGCCCGTTTGTGCCCAGCCCTGGCGCCCAGACCGCAAGAGCTTCGCCGAGCGCATAGATCCCAATAGCGGCAGCAGCAGGCACCAACGAGTCGAAACGGTTCAGGAAACGCAACTCCGGGAACTTCATCCAGTCTTTGACCCGGCGCTCATCCATCGCGAATCCGGCGTCACAGGTAAACCAGCCCACATGGGACCACCAGAATCCTCCCTGATGGGGGGAATGCAGATCCATTTCATCATCGGAATGCTGGTGATGGTGCCGGTGGTGAGCGGCCCACCATAGCGGGCCTCTCTGGGCAGCACTTGCACCCAGTGCGCCAAAGAGGAACTGTGCCACACGGCTGGTTTTGAAAGTTTTGTGGGCGAAATACCGGTGGTAGAAACCGGTGATGGCGAACATCCGCACGGCAAAGAACGCAGCAGCGAAAACCACTGCAACAGTGCTGGTGCCCGTTATGATAACCAGTAAACATGCCAGGTGCAGTGCTATAAAAGGCACTACTCTGACAAAATTGAAAGCTCTGGAGTCTGTGTCGAGGTGATCCGAACCCGCAGTGGAGTCGAACCATCTCAGAATGTTTGTCAGCCAGTTTTGCACTCGGGTCATACCCTGGTTGCCCTTTCGTTCGTGGTTTACGCTGATACGTTTCTTTAACCTGATCTGGATGCACCCTAAACGATGTTTAACCAAACCGATGAGATGCCTGTTATACGCCGGATAGCGATAGTTGGTTCAGGCTTGGCAGGTCTGACAGCTGCACATTTGCTCAAAGAGCAGAATCTCACCGTGACGGTGTTTGAAAAAAGCCGCGGCCCGGGCGGGCGAATGGCAACAAAACGTGTGCCGGGAGGCTCTGCCGACATTGGCGCCCAGTACTTTACAGCGAGGTCTCCAGCCTTTATCCGTTTTCTGAATCAACATGCAGGTGAGGCAAGCTTTGGGGTGTGGCAGGGCCGTTTCGGCTACCAGAACAGTGCCGGAGCATGGGAGTCTTTCCCGGATGAGAAACGGTATGTTGGTATTCCGAGAATGACCGCCGTAACCCGGGCGCTGTCTGAATCCGTGGATGTGCGGGTACAGACACGGATTGAACGCCTGGTTCCCAGCGGCCAGCAGGAGTGGACATTGCAGGACACGGACGGCGAAAACCACGGCCCCTTTGACGCTGTTATCGTGACCGCGCCACCCGCCCAGGCGCAGGATCTGTTCAGCAACAGTCAGTTACCGGGGCTTGCCGAGGAACTCCGGGAACCCGTTCGCCAGGTTCAGCCGTGCTGGGCAACCGCAGCCTATTTTCCGAAACCGTTGGAGCAGCCCTACGAAGGCATGCGCTGTAAGGACGATGTGCTTTACTGGATTGCCAATAACTCCAGCAAACCAGGCCGTGAAGACACGGGGCAGTGGTGGGTTCTCCATGCCAACCCTGAGTGGTCACGCCGGCATGAGAATTCGTCGCCGGGAGAGGTCGCCGAAGAAATGATCAGGGCCTTTCAGCGGGTTACCGGCAGTGATGCACAACCGGATGACAGGGTGCCCCATCGCTGGCTCTATGCAAAGTCCACAGCCACCGACACACCGGGGTTCTGCTGGTTTGATGACCACCGGATTGGCCTGGCGGGTGACTGGCTCAGTGGTGGCCGTGTGGAAGGTGCGTTCCTGAGCGCCAGCGGCCTTGCGGCGCGCATTCTTGCTGACGACACCTAGCCCGCGTTCAGCACCTCGGGCCGGACATAGAAGTGGTTGATGGTTCCGTCACTGAATTTGCTGAAAAACGCGCTGACATCGGTAATCTGTTTCAGGGATCGGGAGCGGTTGATGGGGTCCCGAACCAGGACCTTGATGCCATTGAAATTGTCCTGAATGTTTGAGAACCGGGCCCGCATGGAACAGGTCACCACCTGCTCCGGGTCCAGGTTCAGTTCCCGGGCCAACCATAGGCAGTGCTCGCTGATGCCCTGTGCCGTCAGGTCCTCCCGGGTATCCAGGTGGTCCAGTTTGATGCGGTCCACAATGCAGCGAGAGTAGCTGCGGGGCTTCCTGCGCGACACCTTGCGGAAGGCTTCCCAGAAAAAACTGTCGGTCAGCTCGGCGAAATACCGCATGTTGCTGAGGCAGGTGTCGACCCAGTCAAAAATCTCCGGGTCCTCCAACACCTCGTTGATGGCTTCCCTTAGCAACCAGTCAAAGCCCAGAGCGGTTTTGTGGGCGTAGACCTTGCGGTACATCTGGTGCCGGCTGTACACAAAGTCCTCCAGCGCCCCCAGGCCCTTCTGGGTGATTGCCAGTCCGAGCCAGGGCTCGCGCACGTCCCATCCAAAACGCAGGTTGCTGAGCAGGTGGTCAAGGTTGAATCCACCAATGGTCACGGAAGAGTGGAATCCATCCCGAAGCATGTAATCCGCGCGGTCAGCGTCGATCTCACCGGATACAATGGACGATAGCAGGTCCATCACCAGCCGCGGCGTGTCAGCTTCGCTGAGCACGCCGGATTCGGCGTCTTCACCGGCAATGAAGTTCCAGAAGGTACGGGCATGGCGGCAGAAGGCCTCACTGGGGCTGACATCCGTGGTTTCCATGATCCCGATGACGTCTTTCGGGTCCAGCCCGGCGGACTCCATGTCAATTGAGGCCAAAACTTCGTGCGCCACCCGCACGGAATAGTGCTCATGCTCAAGCTCGTCCGGCCGCTTGGAATGGTAGATTGAGTAATCAATTCCCTCCCAGAGATCATCAAACCGGTCCGGACGCGACATCAGATCGTGAATCCGCCGGGCCTGGGTGAACTGATGGGAGAAGCTCGAGTGCCCGCTGTCATGTAACAGGCAGCCAAGGCGTATGGTCTTGGCGAGGTAGTCGATGGCGTCCAACTGACTCAGGCTCAGATCAGTGTGATCGCTGAGCTGTCGTTCCCGCAGGTAGGCGTCGATCATCGAACGGAACATACGGGTGCCAACGTGCATCACGCCAATACTGTGCAGAAAGCGGGAGTGGGTTGCTCCGGGGAATACCAGGCTGAGGATATCGTTTTGGCAGATATTGCGCAGACGCTGGAACAAGGGGTGGTCAATAACCTTGATTTCATGCCGGTAAAGCGGAATGCCGCCGTGAACCGGGTCCATGATCAGCTTGTCATAGGCCCCGAGCAGATCATTTACGGCACTTCTCATTGATTACAACCTCCCAAAAACATCAAACATGTCTTGTTATATCACAGGGGCGTGCCAGAATAGATATCAGAAACCCATTTTCCCGTTTACCGATGGTAGTTTAGGGCAACAATCATGACATCGCGCACCGAGCGCATTCTTATAATTGATTCGGATGAGCATGCCCGTTCGGAACTGGCTCGTTACCTCGAGGCCAGGGGATTTTATGTGACCGGTCATCCGGATCTGAATTCCGCCCGCTCTCTGTTCAACGACAATATCCCGGACATCATCTTTGCCGACCTGTCCCCGGAAGCTATCCACGAGTTGGCGGCCAGGCTGGAGGATGCCGAGACCTTTACCCCGATCGTTGCCTGTTATTCCAGCACAGACGCACCTGAAGTCGTACACGCCCTCAGAGCCGGAGCAGCCGACATTGTGCTCAAACCCTGTTCAGATGATCGCGGCGCCCTGGACGATGTTATCGGTAAGCTGTTTGACAGGGTGAGAGTTAACCGCCTCAACCAGCTCTACCGACAGGAACTGGAGGAGGCCAACCGAGACCTCCGGGATGGCATTGCAGAGCTACGTGCAGACCAGAGGGCTGGCCGTAAGGTTCAACTCCGCATGCTGCCGGACAGGGAACAGGTACTATCGGGGCTATCCATCGACCACCTGATCAAACCCTCATTGTTTCTCAGTGGCGACTTCCTCGATTACTTTCGCATCTCCGAAGACAAGGTGCTGGTCTATATCGCCGACGTATCAGGCCACGGCGCCAGCTCCGCCTTCGTAACCGTCTTGTTGAAAAACCTGACCAATCGCCTTCAGCGCAACCTGAGGCGTGGTTCCAGCGACGACATTCTTTACCCGGAGCGCTTTCTCGAGCGAATCAACTCGGAATTGCTGGATACCGGGCTCGGCAAGCACGTTACCGTGTTTGTAGGGATTATCTCCACCACGGACCGGCGCCTGAGGTATTCCGTGGGGGCGCATTTCCCGATGCCCATCCTATCCTTTGAGGGTGGGCGCACGGAGTTTCTGGAGGGCAGCGGACTACCGGTCGGTCTGTTTGAGGCCCCGGAGTGGGAGGTTTATGAAATCCCGCTGGAGCAGCCGTTTCACCTGATCCTGTTTTCAGACGGTATACTGGAGGTCATCCAGGCCAAAAGCCTGGATGAAAAGGAAAAGACATTACTTGAACTCGTGTCGGGAGGTAGTCACACTATTGCTTCCCTGAGAGACGCTCTGAATCTCGACGAGATCACAGAGTTACCTGACGATATTGCTATCGTGTCGGTAACGGATACCGTTCCCGGTACCGATGCACCAACGTCGAAATAGTGGCAGTGGATTCAATGGCTGGTTACAAGATCCTGCAAGCTGAAAAACAGGGCATTTATGTCCTCAAGTTTATTGGAGAAATCCGGCTGAACCTTTGTTCGACGCTGGATAACCTGGTTGAATCCATCACCCAGGACCCCGATTTCAAAACGGTGGTCATCGATCTCACTGAAACAGAGATTATCGACAGCACCACTCTGGGACTTCTTGCCAAGATTGCCATGGCAGCCCAGAAACGCAGCAATTTCCTGCCTACGATGATTTCCACCAATCCGGACATAACCCGGATCATTACTTCCATGGGGTTCGACAAGATTTTCATCATTGTTCGGGAGCCAGCCTCCCGAATTGAGGAACTGGAAGAAATCCCCGTATTGCGTGCCAGCGAGCAGGATGTCCGGGACAAGGTTCTTGATGCACACCGAGTGCTGATGGGCCTGAATAGCCGCAACCGGGAAGAATTCAAGAACCTGGTGCGTGCCCTGGAATGTGAAGAGTCCGGCTGAAACCGGCGATTGTCACCGCATTAACCATTCCTGCCGGCCGTAATCGGGCCTGACCTATAAGTAACAACGGAACAACTATGTCTGAGAATAAAGCCTCCCGGTCTCCGGAATCCTCTCCGACAGGTCACGACGTGGCGGTCCTTGGTGGTGGAAGTTTCGGCACGGCCATGGCCAAGGTGCTGGCAGAAAACGGCCACTCTGTGCACTTCTGGATGCGCGACCCGGCGCAGGCGGACGAGATCCGCGACACTGGTATCAACAGCCGTTACATGCCGGATGTCAAGTTGACCGGCGATATCCAGCCAACAACCAGTCTCCCGGAAGCTGTCGGTAAGGCCGAAATAGTGTTTGTCGCTATTCCGAGCAAGGCATTCCGCTCCGTGATCCGGGAAAACAGCGCGGAGTTTCGTGACGGCCAGATTGTTGTCAGCCTGACCAAGGGCATTGAGGAACACGGCTTCAAGCTGATGAGCGAGATCCTTCAGGAAGAGATTCCACGCTCACGGATTGGCGTTCTCAGTGGCCCGAACCTGGCAGGGGAAATTGTCAATCAGGAGCTCACAGCGACGGTCATTGCCGCCAAGGACCCGGATGTTCGGCGCACAGTCCAGGAACTGCTCGGCTGCGAATACCTGCGCGTGTACGCCAACGTTGATGTCTATGGGGTAGAGCTGGCCGGGGCCCTGAAGAACATCTATGCCATTGTAGCCGGCCTCGCCTCGGCGCGGGATCTGGGTGAAAATGCCAAAGCCATGCTGATTACCCGCGGGCTGGCCGAAATGAGCCGCTTTGCCGTCAGCCTGGGCGCCAATCCCATGACCTTTATGGGGCTGGCGGGTGTTGGGGACCTGATCGTGACCTGTACGTCCCCGAAAAGCCGGAACTATCGCGTGGGTTACGCTGTTGGCAAGGGGAAGGCGCTGGACGACGCAGTTACCGAGCTGGGGCAGGTGGCAGAGGGAATCTATACTCTGAAACTCGTGAAGGAAAAATCCGAGTCCATCGGTATCTATATGCCCCTGGTGCGCGGCCTGTATGAAATACTTTATGAAGGTGCTTCAATCAGTGCTGTCATCAACAGCCTGATGATGTCGGTTCAGAATTCCGACGTGGAATTCATTCTGCCGCGTACACTCAGCCAATAGTTGTCTGGCATCTCCGGAGGTTCCAGTGCACTTGATCATTATGCGTCACGGGGAAGCCGGCTGGCACACCCTCGACCGGGAGCGGGAGCTGACGGAATTCGGGCGTCACGGTGTGGCTGACGTTGCGGCACAGATAGCGGAGTCGCCCTGGCGGCCTGAACTCATCTGGTGCAGCCCTCTGGTTCGCGCCCGCCAGACTGCCGCCATTGCCTCGGAGATCCTCAATTGCCAGGTCATCGAAAAGGACTTTCTCACACCGGATGATGACCCGGGGCGCTGTCTTGATGCGCTGATTGAATCAGCGCCTTCACAATTACTGGTGGTCTCCCACATGCCTTTTGTTGGCAGCCTCGCAACTCTGTTGGTGGATGGCCATCGCAAGGGCATTCCTTTCATGACTGCCCAGGCCGTAGTCTTCGAGATGCCGGTTGCCGGGCCTGGTTGCGCCGATATCCGCGCCCAGTTCCTGCCCTGAGGCTTTAGGGGGTGTCGTTCAGTTTGTCGTCCCCCTTTAAAATTCGGCCATCTGTACCCATAGTTCCCCGAGAATTCACACAGGAATCATCCCTATGACCCAGAAGCCCGAAACGATTGCGGAACAAGTCGAAAGCGCCCAATCCACGGAGAAGGGGTTGCCGCCACTGGATCAGTGGAATCCGGACCTGTCGGGAGACATCGATATTGTTGTGGCTCGTGATGGTCAGTGGCTCTATCAGGGCACTCCCATTGCTCGAGAGGCTATCGTACGGCTGTTCTCCACTATCCTGCGGCGGGAAGACGACGGCCATTATTACCTGCTCACGCCGGTGGAAAAGTGGCGGATCAGCGTTGAAGATGCCCCCCTCATCGCGCATTCGTTGCAGGCAAGCGGGGAAGGCCGGGAGCAGGTTCTGTCTGTGACCACCAATACCGGGGAAACCATAGAGATCGGGGAAGAGCACCCGCTGCATGTCGGAACCTACGAGGGAACCGACGAACCGCGTCCAGTGGTGAAACTGCGGCATGGAACTGAAGCGCGGCTTGTTACCGCCGCCTATTATGACCTTGCCGACCTGGCTACTGAAGGGCAGGCCGATGGTGAAACCGCTATAGGTGTCTGGAGTAACGGAAATTTCTATAAAATTGCCGCCAAAGGTTGAAATACTGAGCGCCGTCCCAAATAACTCACGGTAGAAAACGCAGTCCGACACTTGTTAAACTGTATTTTCGAACTTGTTACCGAGCCTGGCTCTCTAACGAGGCCCGGTGGTCGTAAGTCCCTCTGTGCAGTCTGGCTGTTCAAGATTACTTTCGATTACCCAAATTTAAATCAAACAGTCATTGCGACACGCAAGGAGATCACATGGCCCAACCTCGTGTTGTCACCATCCATTACACGCTCACCAACGACCAGGGAGAAGAACTGGATTCCTCCCGTGTAGAAGGTCGCGAGCCTCTGACTTATGTGGAAGGTGCTCAGAACATTATCGGCGGACTGGAAAATGCGCTGAATGAAAAGAATCCTGGCGATCAGGTAGAAGTATCTGTTGAGCCCAGTGAAGGTTACGGCGAAGTCAACGAAGAGCTGGTTCAGCCGGTTCCCCGTTCCGCGTTTGAAGGTGTGGACACCATCGAGCCGGGCATGCAGTTCCAGGCACAGACTCCGGGCGGCCCCCAGGTAGTCCGTGTTGTGGAAGTAGGCGACGACACTGTCACCATCGACGCCAACCACCCGCTGGCAGGCCAGACCCTGCACTTTGATGTGGAAGTGGTAGAAGCGCGCGAAGCAACCGATGAAGAGCAAGAGCACGGTCACGCTCACTGATCGCTTTTCCGGTTGTATGAAAGCGGCCCCTTGTGGGCCGTTTTTTTTGACTGAAGGAAAGTTGTCGGATTACGGCCTTTGAGGCCTAATCCGACCTACGAGGGCATAGGGTAGGTCGGATAGAGCGCAGCGAAATCCGACTTCCTTGCATGCCTTTTCAGTTGTCGGATTACGGCCTTTCAGGCCTAATCCGACCTACGAGGGTATAGGGTAGGTCGGATAGAGCGCAGCGAAATCCGACTTCCTCGCATACCTTTTCAGCGCCCAAAAAAAACGGCCCAAGAATGGGCCGCTTTTTCAAAGCTCCGAATCACATATTCGGATAATTCGGACCACCGCCGCCTTCCGGCGTTACCCAGGTAATATTCTGGGCAGGATCCTTGATGTCGCAGGTTTTACAGTGAACGCAGTTCTGGGCGTTTATCTGAAACTTCTTGCCACTGCCATCTTCTGCATCAACCACCTCGTACACACCGGCCGGGCAGTAACGCTGGGCAGGCTCGTTGTACTTCGGCAGATTCTCCTTGATGGGAATCTCCGGGTCGGACAGCTTCAGGTGAACCGGCTGGTCCTCTTCGTGGTTGGTGTTGGAAATAAACACCGAGGACAGTTTGTCGAAGGTCAGCTTGTTATCCGGCTTCGGATAATCAATCTTCTTCGCCTGATCAACTGTCTTCAGGGTGGCATAGTCCGGTGTTGTGTCGTGGAATGTTATTGGCAGACTGCGATGAAGAATGTTCTGCTCAATATAGGCAATAGCGCCACCCACGAAGTTACCGAACTTGTGCATGCCCGGGCTGAAGTTCCGCTCGTCATAGAGCTCCTTGTACAGCCAGCTGTCCTTGAAGCGATCTTCAAAGCTGGTGATTTCCTCACCGCTCTTGCCGCCCTTCAGGGCCTCGAACACCGCTTCTGCACCCAGGATGCCGGACTTCATGGCAGTATGGGAACCCTTGATCTTGGAGCTGTTCAGGGTGCCGGCGTCGCAGCCCAGAAGCAGGCCGCCGGGGAAGCTCATCTTCGGCAGGGAATTGAAGCCGCCCTTGGTGATGGCTCGCGCGCCATAGGCTACACGCTTGCCGCCTTCCAGGTGCTTTTTGATTTCCGGGTGCAGCTTTAGGCGCTGGAACTCATCAAACGGGCTCAGGTGCGGGTTGCTGTACGACAGGTCGGTGATCAGTCCCACGTAAACCTGGCCGTTTTCCAGGTGGTAAAGGAAGGAGCCGCCGGTGGAACCGGACTCGTTCAGGGGCCAGCCAGTGGTGTGAATAACCAGGCCTGGCTCATGCTTGGCCGGGTCGATGTCCCACAGTTCCTTGATGCCGATGCCGTAGTGCTGCGGATCCTTGCCTTCGTCCAGCTTGAAATCCTGGATCAGGCGCTTGCCAAGGTGACCGCGGCAGCCTTCAGTGAACAGGGTGTACTTGGCGCGCAGCTCCATGCCGGGCATGTAGCCTTCTTTCTCGGAGCCGTCGCGGGCCACACCCATATCGCCGGTGATAATGCCTTTCACCTGGCCATCTTCGACGATGGTTTCGGAGGCGGCAAAACCGGGATAGACCTCCACACCCAGGGCTTCAGCCTGTTCAGCCAGCCAGCGACAGAGATTGCCCAGGCTGATGATGTAGTTGCCATGGTTGTGCATGTTCTTTGGCACAAAGGCATTGGGGATCCTGGTGGCGCCGTCCTGATTCTTGAGCAGGAAAATGTCATCACGGGTGACCGGCGTGTTCAGCGGTGCGCCTCTGTCTTTCCAGTCAGGGAACAATTCATTGAGGGCAGTAGGTTCAAATACCGTGCCTGCCAGAATGTGAGCCCCGATCTCGGAACCTTTCTCAACGACGCAGACGGTCAGTTCCTGCTCGGCTTCCTGAGCCATTTGCATGATACGACAGGCTGCCGAAAGGCCAGCTGGCCCACCGCCGACGATCAGAACATCAAATTCCATCGATTCGCGTTCCACGTTGGTCTCCTCATCTGTTTTAGTGATGCCAACAGGCAATTTCTCAGGGGCGTCATCATACCGGTAAAAGTTCGTACAGACGACTCCTGCAAAGCAAACGTACCTGTCTTATAAGGTGAAAGGATACCGCAATTGAATAATCAAACAAACGTTTGTTTGAAATTTGGGTCTACCTTTGGCATTGTTTGAAGGCGCTGGGCCAAAACGTGTTATGAATCGTTTTTTAGTATCGTCTCACGCTCAGGTGGAGTCAACCAACGTTCATTGGCCGCGAATGCGCCCCTGGAACGTCTTGCGGGGCTATTGACCCCGGGGGCCTTTGCCTGCAGTATTATGACGCCCTGACAGACAGCAGGTCCCGCGAGTATGTGCTGTTCTCAAATGTAAACTCATCGTAGAAGAACGAGGAATCTATGAAGGTTCTGGTCGCTGTAAAACGAGTTATCGACTACAACGTAAAGGTGCGCGTCAAGCCGGACAACACCGGCGTTGATCTCGCCAACGTCAAAATGGCAATGAACCCATTCTGCGAAATCGCTGTTGAAGAAGCGGTTCGCCTGAAAGAGAAGGGTGTTGCCAGTGAAATCGTGGTGGTATCCATCGGCCCGAAGGCCGCCCAGGAGCAAATCCGTACCGCTCTGGCTCTGGGTGCTGACCGTGGTATCCATATCGAAACAGACGAAGAGGTTCAGTCTCTCGAAGCGGCCAAGCTGCTCAAGAGCGTGGTTGAGAAAGAAGAGCCCAAGCTGGTCATTCTCGGCAAACAGTCCATCGATTCTGACAACAACCAGACCGGCCAGATGCTGGCTGCACTGACTGGCATGGGCCAGGGCACTTTCGCTTCTGAAGTGGTTGTTGAAGGCGATAAGGTCAATGTGACCCGCGAAGTCGATGGCGGCCTGATGACCGTTGCCCTCAACCTGCCTGCGGTTGTTACCACCGACCTTCGCCTGAACGAGCCGCGTTACGCTTCTCTGCCAAACATCATGAAGGCCAAGAAGAAGCCGCTGGACAACATGAGCCCGGCTGACCTGGGTGTTGAGCTTGCTCCACGTCTTTCTACCCTGAAGGTAGAGGCCCCGGCCTCCCGCCAGGCAGGCGTGAAGGTGGCTGACGTAGCTGAGCTGGTCGACAAACTGAAGAACGAAGCGAAGGTGATCTAAATGAGCATCCTTGTAATTGCTGAACATGACAACAGCGAGCTGAAGCAGGCAACCCTGAACGTTCTGGCGGCTGCCAAAGCCATCGGTGGCGACATCGACGTACTGGTTGCCGGTGAAAACTGTGGAGCGGTAGGCGAAGCAGCCGCGAAGGCCGAAGGCGTTAACAAGGTACTGGTTGCCGACAACGCTGTGTATGGTCACTTTCTGGGTGAGAACCTGGGCGAGCTGGTTGCCGAGGTAGGCAAAGGTTACAGCCATATCCTGGCGGCCGCCGGTACCGTTGGCAAGGATTTCATGCCGCGCGTTGCCGCGCTGCTGGACGTTGCCCAGGTGTCCGACATCATGCGTGTGGAGTCCGAAGACACCTTCGTTCGCCCGATCTACGCCGGTAACGCCATTGCCACCGTCAAATCCACTGACAGCATCAAGGTGATCACGGTTCGTCCGACTGCCTTTGATCCGGTTGCCGGTGAAGGCGGTTCCGCCACCGTTGAAACTCTGGACATCGTAAAAGACGCCGGCCTGTCTCAGTTCGTTAACGAAGAGCTGGCCAAGTCTGACCGTCCGGATCTGGCAAGCGCCGGTATCGTGGTTTCCGGTGGCCGTGGCATGCAGAACGGCGAAAACTTCAAGATGCTGGAGCAGGTTGCTGACCTGATGGGCGCCGCGGTAGGTGCCTCCCGTGCTGCTGTCGACGCAGGCTTTGTGCCCAACGACATGCAGGTCGGCCAGACCGGCAAGATCGTTGCGCCACAGCTGTACATCGCGGTTGGTATTTCCGGTGCCATCCAGCACCTGGCCGGCATGTCTGACTCCAAGGTGATCGTAGCGATCAACAAGGACGAAGAAGCGCCGATCTTCCAGGTAGCGGACTATGGCCTGGTTGCGGATCTGTTCGAAGCAGTTCCCCAGCTTGAGGAAGAGTTGAAGAAAGTCTTGTAACTTTCTGACTCAGTTAGAAAAGGCACCTTAGGGTGCCTTTTCTGTTTCTGTCTGTTTTGTTGTTCGTTCTACTCTTCCTGTTCACGGCCTTGTCGGATTTTTCGGGCTGTCAGCTTCTTTTCCTTCTTACCGAAAAACAGCGAATCCGCCAGGATATGTAGGGCCTTGTTGGTGGTGTGAACAGTACGATAGATGCTTTCGCTGGTCTGGTCGTGGGTTTCCCGGGCCCTGCGGGCGTTCTCCCGGAATTCTTCGTTGCTTGAGAAGCGGTCGATCAGGCTGAAGGTTGTGGTGGTAATTGCCTTGTGCACTTTCTCTACCGCACTGGTGCCGTTCTTGACGGTCTCTTCCAGCAATCGGGCACGGTTGCGGGTTTCCATCAGGTCCATACGGCTTTTCTGGATGTGGCTGTTGGCAGAGATCTGTTGCGCTCTGAGTATTCTGAGGTTACGGGTATTATGGGCATGTTGTCTGATGGCACAGACCAGAAGCCCGGTAGCGGAAGCCGTGGCTAACAGGCTGAGCAGGGTTGTTGCTTCCATAGCGGCTCCTATCGGTATTCGAGTTTCATTTCCACGTCGATCTCCCGTTCTGCCAGTTCCAGTTCCAGCTCGTTCATCACTTCCTGATAAACCAGTCGTTCAACCATAACCGGAAGGCGGTCAGCCAGCATTCGGGCCGATTTCGACTCACGCTTGGCCAGAGCAATCGGGTCACGCACCCGGAGCGTAAGCACAATCTGCGGCTCTCTTGTATCATCGGGGCCATGGCCTTCAGCATTTGCTTCGTCAATCATTTTACGCTGACGGTGCACTTGCCAGAACAGCCAGCTACTGACAATGACAAGTATGAGGCTCAGTACCAGAAGCAGGGTATTCAATGGGGTAACCTCCGGGATTCGGGTGTATCAATCCTGACAGAGTGTGCAGTATCGGTCGTTTGAATCGATTGGCCGGTGCGACGTGTTATAGCAATCTCCAGGGAAACAAACGTAAGGATGATGACATGATCTGGTTAAAAGCGTTCATTAGTGGATTTCTCGCAACACTGATTTTTCACCAGGGCCTTTTCGCCCTGTTCCATGTGGCGGGCATGGTGCCATCAGCACCATACAACCTGAGCCCGGTGCCGCCTCTTGGGGTGCCTGCCGTGTTTTCACTGGCATTCTTTGGTGGCCTTTGGGGCCTGGTACTCTGGGCCATTCTCAGGCGACTGGCTGGCTTTAAGTTCTGGTTGGGTAATGTAATAGTAGGCGCCATCGGGCCAACCGCTGTCGCAATGCTTGTGGTCTTTCCCCTCAAGGGGCTTGCGGTGTCTGCCCAGACCTGGGTAGGGGGACTGATTCTTAACGGCTTCTGGGGGCTGGGCGTTGCACTTTTCCTGGTGCTGATGGGTGCCAAGGCCGCCCGGACCGGCGCTGGCCATTCATAACGGATATTGAAGGATTAAGGACAACCAATGAGTAACAAGACTGACACCTCCTACGACATCGTGGTATTCGGTGCCACCAGTTTCGTGGGACAGATTCTCACTACCTACCTGTTTGAAACCTATGGCGTTGGCAAGGATGTTCGCTGGGCCATCGCCGGGCGCTCCGAGAGCAAGCTGAACACCCTGAAAGCGAGCCTGGGGAAGGGCGCAGGGGAGCTGCCAATGATTGTCGCTGACGCCAGCGATGAGGAATCGCTCAAAGCCATGTGTGACCAGGCCCGTGTGGTGATTTCAACGGTTGGCCCATACGCCTTGTATGGCGAGCCGCTGGTTAAAACCTGCGCTGAAACCGGCACGGATTACTGTGACCTGACCGGCGAAGTCCAGTGGATCCGCAAGATGGTGGAGACCTACGAGGATAAAGCCAAGGCCTCTGGCGCGCGCATTGTGCATTGCTGTGGTTTCGACTCCATTCCCTCGGACATGGGTGTGTGGTTCCTGCAGGAACAGGCAGAAGCAACGTTTGGTACGCCCTGCCAGGACGTTCGCATGCGGGTCAAGGTCGCCAAGGGCGAGTTTTCCGGCGGTACGGTGGCCAGCATGATGAATGTTGCCAAAGAGGCTGCCGCCGATCCCAAACTGCGCAAAGAGCTGGCTAACCCGTTTTCCATCTGCCCACCGGAGCATCGCTCCAAGACCCGTCAGCCGAGCCTGAAAGGGGCAGAGTTCGACAGGGATTTTGGTGTCTGGCTGGCTCCATTCGTGATGGGGGCCATCAACACACGGATCGTCCACCGCTCCAATGCACTGCAGAACGCCCGTTACGGCAAGGAGTTCACTTACGATGAAGCCATGATGACAGGGCGGGGCGTGAAAGGGCGTCTTGCAGCCTACGCTATCACCGGAGCTCTCGGCGGTTTCTTTACCGCCTCTGCCTTCAAACCTTCCCGCTGGATCGTTGAAAAGTTTGTGCCCAAGCCCGGCGAAGGTCCGAGCCCCGAAGCCCAGAAAAACGGCTTCTATGATCTGCGTTTCGTGGGTAAAACCGCCGACGGCAAGACCATCAAGACCAAGGTAACCGGTGACAGGGACCCGGGTTATGGCTCCACAGGCAAGATGCTGGGTGAAGCCGGAATGAGCCTTGCTTTTGATGTGGAAGGTGAGAAACAGGGCGGATTCTGGACGCCGTCGTCACTACTGGATGGCAAACTGTTCGACCGCCTGACCAGCAAGGCGGGGCTGACCTTCGAACTTCTGGAAACCAGCTGAGTCAGGGTCAGTTGAGCCGTATGGTCCGGTCGGGGGCCGGGAAGGCCTCCGGCGCGTGTCCCAGTGCAATCACGGTTTTTCCTGCCAGCCAACGTTTCATCCCGGCTGCGACCGTGTCTCGGGTGTTCGCGTCCACACCGGTAAACGGTTCATCCAGAATCAGTATCGGGGACTCGCTAAGGAGGACCCGGGCAAGCGCGATACGCCGGGCTTCACCACCGGATAGCTGACTGCCCATTGAACCCAGCCAGGTATTCAGTTGCGCCGGTTCATGAGTGAAACGATCGGCCATAGCTACCAGTTCAAGAACCCGCCACAGCTCCGCATCAGTGACACCCGGCTTGCCTAACTGGAGGTTCGCCTTCAGGGTGTCCTCAAACAGCACCGTCTGTTGCGTGAGATACGCCGGTGCCTGATGACTGCGGACGCTTCCGGAAGCGGGCTGTTCAAGCCCGGCCATGACATCAGCCAGAGAGGATTTGCCAGCGCCGGAGCTGCCAATAATGCCAACCCATTCACCGGTGTGAACCTTGAGATCAAAACGGCTGATGACCGGTGTGTGCACTCCGAACCGGATGGTAATCTGCTGGAGTTCCAGTGCATTTGCGTCTTCAATCGGTTGCTGCCGGGCGGTCGGTTCCAGAGGCTGACCAACCGAACAATCCCGATTAAGCCTTGCTGCGGAGGCGAGTGTTCCGCCCAGCCTGGCAAACGCGTCAGGCAGCATCGAGTAGACTTCCAGTAACCCCAGCAGGGCTACGGGCAGTAACACGGCTACAGGCCCACTGATCTGTCCCTGCTGGAATAACTGAAGCCCCATCCACAGGGCCAGCACCACAGAAAGGTTAACCATGACCTGGGCCAACCCCAGGTTCCATCCGGTGCGGGTATCCGCCCGGGAATCGTTGCGGGCAATCTGGTCGGCCTGGCGCAGGCAGAGCGCGGCGTGTTTGCCAGTGCGACCTGCCGCGGTCAGTTCCGCAAAGCCTTCAATATGCTCAATAACGTCCGTGCGGACGCGTTCGCGAGCGTCTGTTTGCCGGTAAACCAGATGGCGGGTGCGCAGGTAAACCAACACAGTTGCTACCAGAAAAGCCGGTATGAGTGTCATCGCAAGACCTATGGCGAGATGCTGGCTGTAAACCAGCCAGGCAGCCAGCACCAGCATGGCCGTCACCAGCGCTGCCAGGGCTGTTGGCGCTATCAGGCGAAGATAAAGGGTATCGAGGGCATCGACATCGTTAGTCAGCCTGGAGAGCCATTGGGGGCCTCTCAGGAGGTTTCTGCGATGTCGCGCGGTAAGACAGAGCCGTTGGAAAAGCGCCACCCGGATATCCGTCAGCAGGCGCAGTACGGTGTCGTGGTTGTAAACCCGTTCTGCATAGCGCGCGACCGTGCGGGCGACGGCAAAGAAACGTATTCCCCCGCCTGGCACATACAGGTTCAGAGATGCCTGGATACCGGCGGCCAACAGAAGGCCGGTGAGGGCGGTAGCGGTAATAAACCAGCCTGACAGCGCCAGCAACCCCATGCCGGCGAGCAGGGTGGCCAGTATCAGCAGGCCACCCACAACAAGACGTCCGGGGCGCCGGAATATGAGAGCAAGCCAGGGCCACAGATCACGCATCATGAACACGTCCCCCGGTGACCAGAAGGGTGCGGTTTGCCAGGGTAAGTAGTGCCTGGTGGTGGGTGGCAAAAATCAGTGTCTTACCCGCCAGGGCAAGCTTATGGAGCGCTTCGAGAATGAAAATCTCACTGTCGCTGTCCAGCCCGGCTGTGGGCTCGTCCAGCAGGATGAGGTCATAGTTGGCGACAAACACCCTGGCCAGGCTCAGTCTGCGGGCCTGGCCGCCGGACAGGCCCTGACCATCCTCTGTAATCCCGCTATAAATACCCTGTGCCCGGCTATTGACCAGGCCCCTGAGGCCGACCTGATGCAATGCCGTCTCAATGGCGACATCGGTTGCATCCGGGGTGGTCAGGCGAAGGTTATCGGCCCAGGTGCCGTGCACCAGAAATGGCGATTGCCCCAGCCAGCCGAAGCAGTGCTCACCGGGCGCTGCGCCAAGTACCGAGATGGTGCCCTGATCCGGCCGCATGAAGCCTGCCAACAGGTAAAGCAAAGACGACTTGCCGCCGCCGGATGGGCCGGTGAGGGCAATGACATCGCCCTTTCGGATATCCAGCGAGACCCGGTCCAGTACCGGCCTCCCGGCATCGTAGGCGAGGGTCAGGTCCCGCACGACAATGCCATCCGGGGATTGCCGCTGGTGTGTCCCAGGGCGCGGGCGCTTCGCCCCATTATTGCCGTGAAGCCGCTCCACAATCTCAGCACCAGCGCCCATGGCGGCCGCCCGGTCATGATAGTGCTGGGACAGCAGGCGCAGGGGCTGGAAAAACTCCGGAGCCAGCAACAGCACCAGCAAACCCGAGAACAGTGTGAGATCATCGGAAGGCCCGTAGGAGATATAGCCCAACAGGCCAAAACCGATGTAGATCGCCACCACGGCGATTGCCACCGACGAAAAGAACTCCAGTACGGCCGAAGACAGAAAGGCAATCCTGAGGGTTTTCATGGTCACCCGGCGATAGTCATCCGAGCGTTTGCGCAGGGTGTCGGCGGCGGGCCCGGTCTGGCCGAACAGCTGCAGGGTTGTCAGGCCCCGGACCTTGTCCAGGAACTGACCCGAAAGCCGGCCAATGGTCTGAAAATGCTGCTGGTTGAGCTTTTCCGCCCCCATACCCACCAGAGCCATGAACAGGGGGATCAGAGGGGCGGAAAGTAACAGGAATATACCGGCCAGCCAGTCCAGCGAGAACACCACAGCCAGAATCAGCAGCGGCACGATCACGGCCAGAATCATCTGAGGCAGGAAGCGGGCGAAATATCCATGCAGGGCATCGGTATGATCAACCCACTCGCGGGCAAGTATACCTGCGGATACCTGGCCCATGGCGACCGGCCCCGTTGCCCGCCAGCAGCGGTTTAGCTGGTGACGCACTTCACTGCGAACCTTGCGGCTGCAACGGGCGGCAAACCGGGCCTGGAACCCCTGAGCTACACCTCTGATGAATATGGCTGCAACCGCGCCGGTGAACAGCAGTGAAAGCTGTTCAACCGGCACCTGCCCAACGATTCCCCGGTGGACAATGCCCGCCAGGAAAGCCATCTGTGCAACGGTCGCAACCCCCACCACAACACCCGCAGAGACTGTCGCCAGTATCAACGGACGGCCGTGGGCTGCAAGCCCGCCTAACCATTGACGGGCAGTCGCCTGGTCTGCCACTTAGTGGTAACCCTCGCCGGCACGAACCTTGCCCCGGAAGACCCAGTAGGTCCAGGCGGTATAGGCAAGCACCACGGGAATGACAAACACCAGCCCGATTAACAGGAACAACTGTGATTCCGGGGCCGATGCGGCGTCCCAGATGGTAATATCCGGCGGCACCACATAGGGCCAGCGACTGACGATCAGCCCGAGGTAGGTAAATATGAACAACCCCAGCGTGGCCACGAAGGGCATGCCCTCAAAGCGGTTCCGCACTGACCGGTACACCTGGAAAGCACACAGCAGGGCAAGGGCCGGCAATACCCAGATAACGGTGATGGTGGAGAACCAGCGATCTTTCACCATCTCATCCACGAACGGTGTCCAGACGCTGATAATGGCAAACACTGCCAATACGGCAAGCAACAGGGGGATGGTGATTCGGTAGGCCCATTCCTGCAGCCGCCCCTCGGTCTTCATGATCAGCCAGGTAGAACCCAGCAGGGCATAGCCCGCAAGCAGACCGAAACCGGTCAATACGGTGAATGGCGTCAGCCAATCCAGCGCTCCGCCGGTATAGACCCCGTCGGTAATTTCGTAACCCTCAATATAGGAACCCACCACTGCACCCTGTGCGAAGGCAGCCACCGTGGAGCCACCGGCAAAGGCCCAGTTCCAGAGATAGCGCGAAGACCTGGCCTTGAAGCGGAACTCGAACGCTACGCCCCGGAATATGAGGCCTGCCAGCAACAGGAATACACCAATATACAACGCCGGCAGAATGGTGGAATAGACCAGAGGAAACGCAGCCAGTAGGCCGGCTCCGCCCAGCACAAGCCAGGTCTCGTTACCGTCCCAGACCGGTGCCACGGAATTCATCATGGTGTCCCTGTCTTCTTCGGTTGGCGCGAACGGAAAGAGTATGCCCATGCCCAGGTCAAAGCCATCCATCACTACATACATGATGACGCCAAAGCCAATAATAAATGCCCAGATCAGGACCAGATCCAACAGTTCCATAATCAGTGACCTCCCTGATTCAGTGGCTTGTGAGTGCTGTTGTCATCAATATCGAATGGCACGTGGGCGGCAGAGAAGGGGCGTTTTGGCCGGTCTGCCTCGTACTCCCTGTCAATCTCCTCGTTTTCCATTCCTACATACAGAACCCGCATCAGATAATAGACGCCGGCACTGAACACCAGGGCATACACAACGATGTAGCCGATCAGTGAAAACAGAGCCATACCTCCGGTCAGGGAGGGAGTGACTGCTTCGCTATGGCTCATAAGCCCCTGCACCAGCCAGGGGGCGCGGCCGATTTCCGTGACAAACCAGCCTGCCAGCACCGCAACAAACGGTGTCAGGCTCATGAACCTCAGGCCTTGCAGGAACCAGGGTGTCTGCCAGTAGCGGCCGCCGGCCCGGAGCACAAGCCCCGCCACTGCGAACAGGATCATCAACAGGCCCAGACCTACCATCACCCTGAAGGACCAGAAGACGACAGCGACCGGTGGCTGCTCCTCCACCGCAACTTCATTCAGCCCGGGTACTTCACCATCCCATTCGTGGGTAAGAATGAAGCTTGCAAGGCTGGGGATACCCACCTCGAAATGGTTGGTCTGGCTCGCCTGATCCGGAATAGCAAACAAAAGCAGCGGCACATTGCGGGAGGTGTTCCAGTTGCCCTCCATGGCAGCCACCTTCATGGGCTGGTGCTCCAGCGTATTCAGACCATGGAAGTCGCCTACAACCGCCTGTGTCGGAGCAACAATCAGAATCAGCCACAGGCTCATGGACAGGGCGCGGCGGTTGGCTTCAACTTCACGTTTGCAAAGCAGGTACCAGGCACTGACACCGGCGACCACAAATGATCCGGTCAGGAATGACGCCAGAACCATATGGGTAAAGCGATAGGGGAAAGAGGGGTTGAATATCGCCTCACTCCAGGAAGTTACGTAGAACACACCATCACGGAAATCGATACCGGCAGGGGTATGCATCCAGCTGTTAGCGGACAGTATCCAGAAAGAGGAAATAAAAGTACCGGTTGCCACCATGATAGCTGCAAACAGGTGCACTCCAGCAGGCACCTTATCGCGCCCGAATAACAAGACACCCAGGAATGCCGCCTCCAGGAAGAAGGCCGTGACCACCTCGTAACTCAGCATGGGCCCCAGAAAATTGGCGGATGCCTGGGCAAAGTTGCTCCAGTTGGTACCAAACTGGAACGACATGACAATGCCCGATACCACCCCCATTCCAAATACCACGGCGAACACCTTGGTCCAGAAGGCAGAGAGTTTTACCCATGCGGGGTTCTGCGTTTTGAAGGCCAGGGCCTCGAGCACAGCGATGAAAGAGGCAAGGCCGATGGTAAACACCGGAAAAATGGCGTGAAATGACACCACGAACGCGAACTGGATTCGCGATAGGATAAGCGGATCTAGTTCCATTGGAACCCCCCGGTAACGTCTGCATCATAACAAACGGGCCCAGCGAACCCGTCCAGTCGCTGCCTCAGCTCATATTGTCATGTTGTTATTACCGGCAGATAATTGTCATGCTACTAAAAATCCCGACAAAGCCGATAGGGCAGATTGTCGCACCCCTTGATATAAAACAATTATGGTAAGGCCAATGAGCTTTTACGAGAATCGGATACTGCCCCACATCATAGACCGTGCCTGCTCAATGGGCCAGGTGATGAAACTTCGCGGCCAGGTAGTGCCCCAGGCCAGGGGCCGGGTGCTTGAAGTTGGCATGGGCTCCGCCATCAACATGGAGTTTTACAACCCGGACAACGTTGACATGGTCTATGGCCTTGAGCCCTCAGAGGGCATGCGGCGCAAAGCACAACGCAACCTAAGCCGATCGCCCATCAGGGTGGAGTGGCTGGACCTCCCGGGAGAGAAAATACCTCTGGACGATCACTCCGTGGACACCGTTCTGCTTACCTTCACCCTGTGCACCATCCCGGACTGGCACGCTGCACTGCAGCAGATGTGGCGAGTGCTTAAACCAGGTGGCGAGCTCCTGTTCCTGGAGCACGGCGAATCCCCCGACGACAGCACCCGCAAGTGGCAACACCGGATCACACCCGGCTGGAAGAAAATTGCCGGCGGCTGCCACCTGAACCGCCATATCGCCGACCTGATCCGGCATGCCGGCTTCGAGATTGTGGAACTGGAGAACCTTTACGTGCCCAAAGCACCGAAGATTGCCGGTTATATCTACAAGGGCAGGGCAGTGAAACCCGCGCAGGCCTGAATTTACGATTGAAGGAGAGGCAGATTCTGAATTGCGTTACCGAACGCGGCCTTATACAATCCTGCACCTCAAATCTCCCTCCGAATGCCCGGATGGTGGAATAGGTAGACACAAGAGACTTAAAATCTCTCGACCGTTAGGTCGTGCCGGTTCGATTCCGGCTCCGGGCACCATATCTTACGACACTATTCTCCCGGTCCGGCCCCTCCCCCCGAACCATCTGCCTGCCCGGATCTCTGCCATCAGCTTCCTACTATGTTAGATACCGTACAGAACTTGCAGACCGCCCAGGCCAGACTCTGATTACCCGTGGATATAAGCCAAATCTAATAATAAGGAAACAGGATGTTCAAACTGCCCCGAAACACGTTATCAAGATTTCCCCTACTCTTCGCCACACTTGCACTGGCCGCCTGCGGTGGTGGGGGCTCTAGTGGTACTACCGTTGTAAATACTGGTAGTTCCGTTGACGAAACGCCTGAGGATACTTCAAGTGGAAGTGACGACTTTGTGGGAGAAGGAGTGAAGGAGTTCTTCGTAGGAGAGGATGCGACACTCAAAGCCGGTGCTTTTTTGGGTCGGGTGAATTACACAGATGACACGCCATCTGTCGATGGTTTCATGTTATTAAGCGCGACCGGCAATTTCACGTTTATCCTGGATACCGATTCGGATCCTTCGCGGGATGCCAGCATTGTTTTGGGCACTCTGACTCTTGACGGCCCCGAAATTGAGGGGGCCGCGATTGAATACGACCTCTTTGAGAAATGGTATCGTTTTACGGGGAGTATCGCGGGCAGCGTCGTTTCAAATGAGTCTGCGATTCTTTATACCGGAGGCATTGTAGATAATACCGAGATTAATCGGGATGCCGGAGTGAGTGATCAGAGTCTGAGTTTTAATCAGATTGCAGGCATATACGAAGCTAACGGGTCAGACCCTCAAATTACCGTAGATGTCGACGGCGGGATAAACGGAGTAGACAGAGGGTGCATTATCAAGGGCCAGATCACGATTCCGGTTGCTGAAATCAATGTCTATGAACTCTCCTACGAATCGTCCGGTTGCAGTGATCTGGCGAAATCGACAGGCGAAGAAAGAGATGGGGATTACCTTGGCGTCGGCACTTTCACTTCACCAGATCTTGAAGGTGAGGGGAAAATCGAGTTTGCCGCAAGCAATGGCGAAATCGCTTTCCATTTCGCGGGCACAAGGTGATCGGATCCACACACGTTCACTTCCTGGCCATAGCCTCCAACATACGATTCACCGCCTCCAGGTGCTCCGGCTCGTTGTGGCACATGCCCTGAAAATTTGCGCACACATCCAGAAAATCTTTCAGGTCCATTCGCGGCGCCATTTTCATCAGGCGCTTGGTTAGCCGTGTAGCTTTCGGTGGTTGGCTGGCAATGCGACTTGCCATGGTATTTACCGCATTGAGCAATTCCTCAGCCGGCACCACTTCCAGGACAATGCCAAGCTCTTTGGCTTCTGTTGCATCAATGATCCGGCCTGTGAGCGTCAGTTCGAAGGCTCGCTGGTAGCCAATCAGGCGCTGCATGAACCAGGCACCACCGTCGCCGGGAATGATGCCGAGGTTTAGGAAGGTTTCGCCGAATCTTGCGTTTTCCGAGGCGACGCGGATGTCGGCCATGTTGGCCAGGTCGAAACCAGCGCCAATGGCGGGACCGTTTACAGCGGCGATGATCGGTACTTCCACGCCCTGCAGGGCCAGGGGGATGCGCTGGATACCTTTGCGGTAGCGGTCTGCGCACTCGGCCACATCGCCGGCGAAATCGCCGCTGCGGTTGGCCATGTCGCGGATGTTGCCGCCGGCACTGAAGGCGGAACCGGCGCCGGTAATCACCAGTACCGATACTTCGTCACACTGGTTTACCCACTCCGCGGTGGTCACGATGTCTTCGATCAGGCTTGAGCCGGTCAGTGCATTACGTAGATCGTGGCGGTTCAGGGTGAGGGTAGCTACGCGGTTTTCCAGGGTTAGCAGTGCGTCAGTGAGCTTGGGTACGGTTGTCATGGCAGCAGTTCCTTGTGGTTCATCAGCGCGTATCTTCGCGCGCCGGATCGAGGTTAATCAACTAGCGCCCGTGCTTTCCTGTAGCGCTTCACTTCCAGCCAGCCGTGGGTCGCCAGTGCCGAGAACACAATCACGCCACCAATCAGGCTGAGGTCCGGTGGCACTTCGCCCAGGAACAGCCACACCAGGAAGGACCCCAGCACGGTTTCCAGCAGCAGCATCAGACTGACTTCCGCCGCGGGAATGTAGCGGGGGCCAATCTGGATGAGGATGCAGGCTGTCGGCAGGAAGACCAGGCAGAGCAGGGCAATGAAAAAACCGTCCCTTGCTGAGAGAGTTTCGGCTCCACCCATAAACGCCGCTACAATGGCCAACGCCAGGGCACCAAACATCAGCATTACGCTCATATCGCAGTCGGGCCGGGAACGGGCCACATTGAGGTTGGAGGCAAGGGCTATGGCGGCAATACCAGCCATCATCAGCCCCAACGGGTCGCCTTTGCCCCATTCACCGATGGCCATGAAGGTTGCACCGGTCACGCACACCAGGATGACCACCCACGTCCTCCAGGGCAGGGTTTCCCTCCAGACCAGCCATGCGATCAGGGCGGCGAGTACCGGAGCGGTATTGAGGATAACCAGGACGTTGCCAGCAGCGGTGTTTTTCATGCCCACCACGAAGCCGAGCGTACTGACCGCGAAGGCGCCCGCGCAGAACATGCCTTTCCAGCCGCAGCGCCTGATTTCTGTAGTCAGGCGGGAACGGTATCTCGCCCAGCTGATCACAAGAAAGCTGACGGCCAGCAACAGGCCACGCCAGAACAGGAATACCACCGGGTCTACCGAGGTAATCTTGACCAGTAGAGCGTCGGGTACGATAAACAGCACGCCCAGAGCGGCAATGGTCAGTCCTTTGATCCGGGTGGTCTGCAAGGCGCTACTCCGGGATGTTGTCGTTGGCGGCGCAGGCCTTTTTCAGCCGTGCGATACAGTCGCTGAAGGTGCGGCTGATTCGTGTCTGGTCGCGGATCATGGCCATGCGTGGCCAGGTGGCCTGTTCGCCAAGGCGGATAAACATCGCCAGGTCTTCACGGCCGGGATTGGTGAGTATCTTGCGGTACAGCAACGGCCGGAACGGGAACTGTATGTTGATATCCCCCAGATACGTCTGTGTGGCCATGGCATGGGCCTGTTCCAGTAATGGCCGCAGGATGGATGACGACCAGCTGTTACGGGTCAGATTCAGGGTAGTGGCCACCTGGGCGTGCATCATCGAAGCCGCCGCCTGTTTGGCGGATGCGCCGGGCCCGCGCTGGTGGTGATGGCTGATAAACGGCAACACATGGGGGTTGGCCTGGCTGACAATGGTGCGGTTCACATTGTGGAGCCGCGCCATGCGCATCAGGGGGAGGTCTCCGTGCACACTGCCGTCAATCCATCGCTCCGTCGGCATATAGGGTTTTTTCCCGTTTCTCCCTTTTTCGTTATCCCGGGCCTGTAGCGTTACCGGCGGGTAGATGCCGGGTACTGCGCAGGATGCGAGGATGGCCGAATCCACCAGGACTTCCGGCGATGCCAGGCTGTTCAGCAGTCTTGGTTTCTGCCGGGTTCGGGTAGGGGACACCGAGATATTCAGGGTGCGCCCGCTGTGTTCTGCCGCTTCGCGGAAGCTGGTGCTGCCAATGTTGGTGTGAATATGATGGAGCAGTTGTGACTGGTCCATCGCATGGCGTTTCCGCCAGATACGGCTGGGTTCGAGCCAGCGGAAGGCGTCCAGGTGGATTTCGCCGGGTTCGTTGAAAAACCGCTCAAGCTCCTGATTATTCCGGGTGCAGATGGCACCGGCCACGATGGCCCCCATACTTGACCCGGCAATGACGTCCGGGAGCAGGCCCTGCTGCCAGAGTGCGCGGGTCACACCTATATGGTAAACGCCGAAAGCGGCACCGCCACTGAGCATCAGGGCAGGGCGACCGTAAACCCGCTCGGCGTCCAGGAACAGGCGGAGCTTCTGTTCTTCGGTAACCCCCGGCATGTCGTGGTCGCAGATGAAGTTCATGGAACGCTCGACTTCATCCAGGAATTCAGTAACCAGGTGCTTGGTGCCCGTCCAGGCAATGGCGTACAGGTCCGGATTGGCGATTTCGCCGAGGTGACGGTAGAGACTTTCCTGTAGCACGCGGGTCAGGCCACGGGTGTCACCTTTTTTACGACAGCGCACCATGGCGTCGATGTGTTCGCGAATGAGTGATTCGTGCAGAAGCTCGCAGCCTGCTTCCTCTCGCCAGGTCAGCGAGCCCTCCATCTCGTCCAGTTGCTCGGCAATGGCGTACCACTGCTCATAGGACGTGGCTTCAGTGAGTTGTTTTTCCAGTTTGCGGCGTTGTTTCTTGTCGGCTCTCATGATGTACAGGATACATCATGAGAGCACATATCCGGGACTAAAGGTCGGATCTCGGGCTCAGGTCTACCCCGAATGCCGGTGAAGCCCATCCCGCGACCTTTCCGGTGCTCCCGGGTAGCGGCTCGCCGCCGGTTCTGACCGTCTGTTCATCGCCGTACTGCAACCAGGTCAATGTAGGCCCCTGGCCGACAGGCGGGTGACTGTAGTCGCAGACGCCGTCCGGAAAAATTTCAGCAACTTTCTGCGCGAAGCCTTCGGAGGTGTACACGCCGTTGAGAATGTTCACCGGATAGTCCGCCGGGTCCACGGGTTTGAGCTGGCATTTATTGTTCAATGTCGTAATGGAGTCCCCTGCGACGGTGCGCGGTGTTCCGAACCGGGTCTGGACCACCAGTTTCTGGGCTTCCACCACCTCGTTGGTAATGGGCTTGAGCGGGTCAGTAATAATGTCCGGCAACCCAAGTTCGCCCAGGTTCAGGCCACAGACCTGTCCGGTGGCAACATCGAGAATCTGTCCCAGTTCGGCAGGAAGAGTGGGAATCTGGTCTGACTCCAGTCCTTGCACTTGCGGCTCAGGATAAAGCAGGTTGCCGGTGTAGGGAGCCTTCGGGCCTTCTTCCGAGAATGGAGCTGACAGAGACAGGCATCGGTCCCTTGCGGTGACTGGCTTGTTGGCAATGACTTTGTGGGGTACCGGCGTCTCTTGCTGATCCGATTCCATACTCGCGAGCCACTGATCCATCACCAGCAGAGCTTCGGTGGTAAAGATCGAGTCGCCCGCCAGGGGGAAGGCTCCGTACCAGATCACGTGATTGCGCGCGTGGCCCTGAGTCTCTTCCAGTCTCGCCCGTACCTGCCAGGAGTGGAAGGCATCATGGGCAATGCCGGGGTCCGGGCCGCGAAGATCAATGATGGGTACGTTAGCGAGATTCTCAGCGGTATTGATTGCGCCGGTGCGGTAGGCGTTTTCCAGTGCCTCAGGGTCGGCGACAGTGCGTTCCGGCTGGTAGTTGATGTCGATGTCGAGACCGCCTATGTCGCGGTTGACTGCCAGAAACTGGTCACCCGTGATGACACCCTCCTGCAGAGCTTTCAGACCATACTGCACGCCGGTGTTGTCCAGCGGGATGCCGGTGAATCCCCGTGACAGCAGTTGTTCATTGGGGGACCAGGCTTGTGGCAGGCGCTCGCCAAACTGACTGGACATGTAATCAATCAGACCGCAGCGCAGGCCGTCGGGGCGGGTCTCCGGGTCATACACCTCGGCCTGACCAGCCAGACCCGGGCAGTTCTCCTGATCCGGTTCCGCGGAGGGAAAGAAGGCCATGTCGGAAACGATGGGATTGAGCGGCAAATGGCCGTAAAGGGCCGGCCACTGAACCGCGAGGACAGGCGAGGTGAGCAGGCTTTCTACAAAGGCCAGGAGATCTTGTGGGTCCTCGGAGACCTGGTTGCCGAGGTATTCATTCAGCAGGTTGTAATCGGCGAACTGGGTTGCTGTGGTCCACACGTCCGGATAGGAGCATTGCACGATCAGGCCCTGGTAGATACCGGGATAGGCGTTGGCAATGTGCTGCTGGGCGATGGCCCCGCCGGAACAGCCAGTGCCGATGGTATAACGCACCGGGCCATACTGCTCTACGATGTGCTCCTTGGACATCACCAGGGATTCCGCTGCAGTCACCAGATTAACGTTATGACCAAGATTGGCCTGGGCGGTGGACAGGGTGACAAACCCGCGGGCAAGGGCGACCGAGATGCTGTCACCGAGCAGGGTTTCTGCTCCCTCTGGCGCCGTACCTGCGATGTCGCCATTGGGCGGCCGCCCCATGCCGTAGCTGACACCGACATTGCCGCCGTGGTGGATCAGTATCTTGCCGTTCCACTGTTCCTGGGGCGACAGTGCTGTCCATGCCTGATCCGGCTGGAACAGCGACATGATCTGGTAGCGGTCCCGGTTTATGACGCCAGTCTCCACCCTGACGATGTAGGGCACAGTGACGCCTTCATCGGTCGTGACCTGGGCGATGTCCTCGTCAGGCGGCGGGTTCTCGGGATCATAGGGCAGGAAGGCTCCCGGCAATCCCGGTGACTGCGGGTCAAAGTTTTCTGCAAACAGGTCAAACTTCGACTGTGGCACATACTTCAGCTCGAATTCCGCTGGCTGATTGCACTTGTCGTCCAGGGCGTTGCCGTTGGTGCAGTTCCAGGGTTGGACCTGGGGGCCTGAGAATACGGGACCACCCTTGGGGTGGTTGATGATGGTTTCTCGCAACACACGTCCCTTGCCTGGAATAACCTTGACTTCGTTCTCACCCAGCATCAGGCCGGTGATCAGTCCACGGAGCACACCGTTTTCCATGGCCATCAGGGTATCGGTGATGTCTTTTCCATTCAGTTGAACCCTTGCGCCGTTGGTTTCCGGCAAATCTATCTCTATCAGCGCATCACCACCATTAATCAGGTCCGGGCGGTTTGAAAGGACCCGGATAGCGCCCTGGTCAGCAACCGTGTCCTGTTCGGAGTCCGCTCTGCTGTTTGTGCCTTCGGAGGGTTGCGAGGTGGTTTCCGCGTCATTGCCACCACAGCCGGCCAGAACCATTACAACTGCAAAGGGCAGGGCCTTTTTGATGAACCTCATGCTTACCTCTTTTTGTTTTAATTTGTGACGTTCTGTTTCGATTTATTGGCATAAAACCATAAGTTTTGCCGCCAGGGCGTTGGCCACATGGACATCTGGCTCTGTCAAAAGTGTTAACTGTGTCACAGTTGCCTGGAAGGGCTAGTGAGGATGATCCCGACGAAAGTCGGCTCGACTTGCTGGCACTGCTACTGAATACTGGGGGAAAAAGATGAGGAGTGACGTCACCATGACTGCGGAAGAGATGATTACGGTTGCCACCGATAGCGGTATCACCACGCTTACGCTCAACCAGCCGGAGAATCGCAATAGCCTGTCCATGGCCATGTTGCAGGCGCTTTCCGATCGGCTCAGCGCCCTGGCCGAGGACCCGGAAACACGGGTAATTGTGCTCGCCGCCAGTGGCCGGGTGTTTTGTGCGGGCCATGATCTGAAGGAAATCCGTAGCCAGCTCGATAGCCATGAATTCCAGCTGGAACTGTTTAACCTTTGCAGCAAGGTGATGCAACAGATCGTCAATCTGCCCAAGCCGGTGATTGCACGTGTGGCGGGTGTGGCCACGGCTGCAGGATGCCAGTTGGTCGCCAGTTGCGACCTGGCAGTGGCTGCCGATACCGCACGTTTTGCCACGCCGGGCGTGAATATAGGCCTGTTCTGCTCCACACCCATGGTGGCACTGTCCCGCAACGTATCCCGCAAGCATGCCATGGAGATGCTGTTGACCGGCGAAATGGTCGGCGCGATCAAGGCCGAGCGCCTGGGGCTGGTGAACCAGGTGGTGGATGAACAGGTTCTGGATGAAACCGTGAATCGCCTCGCCGCCACTATTGCGGGCAAATCAGGCCACACCCTGAAAATCGGCAAGGAAGCCTTTTACAGACAGCTGGAAATGGGACTGGCGGACGCCTACGACTATACGTCAGAGGTGATGGCAAAGAACATGCAGGCTGCGGATGCCCAAGAGGGCATCTGTGCATTCCTGGACAAGCGCAAGCCCGAGTGGAAAGACGAATAGGCCAGCGCTAGCGACAGTCTGAGGGGGCCAGCGAAAGCCGGTCGCCCACTTCGATTCCTCGACTTTCAAAATAGCCGTGGTTCATTTCCAGGGCCAGGTAGAAAGGGACTCCGGCCCGGTAGGTGGGGCAGTCCCTGCCCTGAGCTTCCGGACAGGGGGCCATCTGGCGTATCGCACGAATAATGCCGTGGCGGTCCATGTAGGCAATGTCCAGTGGAATCAGCGTGCGGTACATCCAGAAGCCATGGTCTGCGCGACGCTGGTTACTGTATACAAACAGCATTCCCGCCTCCGGCCCAAGCGCTTCTCTCTCCATCAGCCCACGACTGCGTTGTTCAGAACTTACGGCGATTTCCAGGGTAATGGGATTGGCCCGTTCCCCTGATATCAGGCATGCCTGTTTCACCGGCAGCGAGCCCTTGGCTGGAACGGCGGCCAGGCAACCTGACAACAGCAGGGTCATCAGGGGCAAAAGCGCCCTAGCTCTGTACGTGGTTGCCCGACCATTCATCAGGAACGCAGCCGGTAGCCGGTTTTGAAAATCCACCACACTGCAACCATACAGGCGGTGAGGAACAGCAGGGTCATTCCCACGCTAATGCCCACGTGCACGTCCGACACGCCATAAAAGGCCCAGCGGAAGCCGCTGATGAGATACACCACCGGGTTGAACAGGCTAATGGTTTGCCAGACCTCCGGCAGCATATCGATGGAATAGAAGGTGCCACCCAGGAACACCAGGGGGGTGACGATCATCAGCGGTACAATCTGGAGCTTTTCAAACCCGTCTGCCCAGATACCGATAATAAAGCCAAACAGGCTGAAGGTAATGGCTGTCAGCACCAGAAAGGCAAACATCCAGAAGGGATGCAGCACGTCGTAATCCACAAACAGCTTTGCGGTGATCAATATGATAATGCCAAGTATCACCGATTTAGTGGCGGCAGCTCCCACATAGCCAAGCACCACCTCCACATAGGAGACCGGGGCAGACAGCACTTCGTAAATGGTGCCGGAGAACTTCGGCATGTAGATCCCGAAAGAGGCGTTGGAAATACTCTGCATCAGTAACGACAGCATCACCAGCCCGGGGATGATATAGGCGCCGTAACTGATGTTGTCGATATCCCCCATCCGGCTGCCAATGGCAGACCCGAACACCACGAAATACAGGGATGTGGAAATGACCGGCGAGGCCACACTCTGCATCAGGGTTCGGCGCATGCGTGCCATTTCGAACTTGTAGATTGCACGTACACCGTAAAGGTTCATTGCACCACTCCCGCGTTATTCATTGACCAGGCCCACAAAAATTTCCTCAAGGGAGCTTTCTCTGGTCTGTATATCCCGGAACTCAATGCCCATTTCGCCCAATGTCCGGAGAAGCCTTGCCACGCCGGCCTGTTCCTGTTGGGAATCAAAGGTGTAGATCAGTTCATAGCCGTCTTCCGACAGATCCACCGGCTCCAGGGCCAGCTGCCCCGGAATCTTGTCCAGCGGGTTCTGCAGATGCAGACGGAGTTCCTTCTTGCCCAGCTTGCTCATCAACCGGGTCTTGTCCTCCACCAGGATGATCTCGCCTTCCCGGATAACGCCGATGCGATCAGCCATTTCCTCGGCTTCTTCAATGTAGTGTGTGGTGAGGATAATGGTGACGCCGTTTGCCCGGAGCTTCCGGACCATTTCCCACATATCGCGACGTAACTCGACATCCACACCAGCGGTTGGCTCATCAAGGAACAGGATGCGCGGCTCGTGGGACAGGGCTTTGGCGATCATTACGCGGCGTTTCATGCCGCCGGAAAGGGACATGATCCGGTTGTTGCGCTTGTCCCAGAGCGACAGATCCTTGAGGACCTTTTCAATATGATCCGGGGCAGGTGGCTTACCAAACAGCCCGCGGCTGAACGACACGGCATCCCAGACGGTTTCGAAAGAATCGGTGTTCAGTTCCTGGGGAACCAGACCAATGCTTTCACGGGCTCTGCGGTAATCCTTGACGATATCGTAACCGGCTGCTTTCACTTCTCCGTCGGAGAGGTTCACAATGCCACAGATAATGCTGATCAGGGTTGTCTTCCCGGCACCATTAGGACCGAGGAGCGCAAAGATCTCTCCCGGCTTGATATCAAGGTTTATGTCCTTGAGGGCGCTGAAACCATCAGCATAGACTTTGTTGAGGTGCTTTACGGAAATGTCCGGTTGCACAGGCGTATCCTGTTGGCGATGAATCAAAGCGCGGTATTTTCTCATGACCGGTGCTGTTTTAGAAAGCTTTGCCTTGGCAGCAATAATCCCCATAATGCCCGATTAATCTTGGAGGAATGGATGTGTTAAGAGCACTTGTAGCTGTGTTGGCCATCGTCGGCGTGGTGGCTCTCGGCGTTTTCGGTCCGCGATGGCTGATGTCGGATGCCGATGGTCAGGCTGATCAGGGCGTGTTGAGCTGCGACCTGCTCAATGATACGTGCCAATGGACGCAACAGGGCACCCTTTGGGAAGCTCATATGGAAAAAGAGGCCGATAACGCGGACGGTACGGTCTATCAGTTGTCGGTAGAAACCGACGAGAACCTTCCCAGGCTGCTGGCTGTACTGCGCGGCGAATCCATGTACATGGGGGAATACCCGGTACCAATGACCAGGACAGGGCCTGCGGAAGATGGCGGTAGTAAGCTCTGGGAAGCCCGGTTCACAGCACCAGTATGCACTACAAATCCGGAAATGACCTGGAGGGTCGACCTTCAATCGGGTATGGAAAAGCCAATCGATATGCCGATCAAACTGACATTCCAGGCCGAAGGCCGTGCCTGACGACAGGATGACAGCAGGTCAGGATTGTGTAAAATCATGGAACTGCAATCATTGTCAGGGAAGCACACATGGATTATGGCGATAGCGTTCATAAGGTTTTGCTCAGAAAAATTCAGAAAGCCGAGCAGGATCTGCTTCAGTTAAAGCTGGATTACTGTCGTTTTATCTTTGGATTGACCCATCGCTCCCGCGTGAAGTGCAACGGCAGGAGCTACATGGTGCGATCGGTGGATGTGGACAGCATGGAGCGGTTGGAAAACGGTAGTTTTTCTCGGCCGGCTATTTACGGCGCGCCTGCCGAGGGTCCGGATACCGCTGAGGCACAGAGCCTGGGTACAGACTGGACACTGGAAGAGGAATCCGCAACAGGGGCCACAATCCGCAGCTGAGAGAACTCAGAGTCAGATGAACGCATTCGACGTGACGGCACCATACAGGCTGTTTGCCGCTGGCACGTAGCGGTGCTCACTCCAGTACTCTGCGCCATCCACGCCGTAACGGAAACAGGCCAGCAGGGTAGAGCTACCGGTAAGCGTAGACAGTGACTGCACCGCTGCCGGCTGTCGCAATCCGACTTTTCGGCTGATCATCTGGCTCACCAGATTAACCAGCGCATCCGAATGACGCTGTGGTTTGTCACACAGGGCACAGGCGGCACCGTACAACCAGGCTGCGACGTACTCCTTCACCACATCGGGCGACCGGTCAATATCCAGCCCATTTTCCCGGCAATCCCTTTCCTGGATACTCAGAAGAATATGCAACTGGGAGATTAACCCGCACTTGTCCAGGCTGGAACCAGTTGTGCCATTTCCAATGTCCATACGGTTGCGGCCTGTTGAGGGTTCGGTCATGGTCTCAGAGATCGGCCCGGGATAAGTGGCAGTTGTGGCCGCCACGAAGGGATCAGTACGGACCAGTGTCAGCATTCGGAAGGCAAGCACCAACAGCAGGGCGAGGAGTCCGACTTCGATCAGTAAAACAAGGCCGTTTGTCATAAACATTCCGGATTGCCTGAGGTTGACTGTTACGTTAGTGATCCGGATTGTAACTAAATGTATCCAGGGAGACGAAGCGAACCTTTCGCAATCAGGCCGGCAATATGTCGATCTGTGACGTGGTAACCACTTGCCAGGCGGGCTTTAACAGGTGGGCATGGTCTGCAGCGCAAGTTTACGGCGAATATACCGGCCGAGGATGTCTACCCCGATGTTCAGGGAGGCGGTGATCAGTATCAGCACCATGGCTTTATCGAACTGTATATTCTGGATGGCGCTGTCAACATAGAAACCGAGCGTGTAGATACCCAGAATGCCGAGGATGGCAGTCTCCCGCATAATGATTTCCCAGCGGTAGAACAGGAATGCAAGGAACGACCGGTAGACCCGGGGCACAAGCTCGTAGGTGTATCGGTTCAGACCCGTTGGCGCATCGGGCCGAAGCACGATAGAGCTGGACTGGCGGCCAATCAGATGGCCAATGATGCCACCATTGTGCAACGCCAGCGCCACCACTGCAGGTAGCATGGATGGCCCCCACAGTTGCAGCAGAATGTAGGCAAGGATGTATTCCGGCGTCGAACGCAAAATAACCAGGAAGACGTGGCCGCTTGTGCGTCGCACTGGCCCACCAAAGTGGGTTGAGATTAACGGGAACGCCAGCAGGGCAATAATCCCCGTCGCAACCAGGGCTATCTGGGTGAGTATCACTGTGTTCCAGATTCCGGGCAGCGCCTGAGTGACAAACAGGTCTCCCAGCCAGCTTCCCATGCCGGACCAGCCTTCTTCGCCTTTCAGGGGCGAGGGCACAATGTCTTCGGTAAAGAACCGGGTGACATTGCCCCATATAATGGGCATGCCATCCCCCAGGAAAAACGGCGCTCCAAGGATATACACCGGTAACAGCCTGGGCTTGACCCACAGCGGTAACGTTGCGATCAGCACGTAAAACAGGATCAGCATGGCGCCGGCCTCAGAGTAATGCCCCTGGGAGAATGCAGATTCCAGGTAAAACCCGAGAGTGGGCAGACCCACAAACCCCAGAATGGCGCTGGAGCGAAGCCCGCATTCAAGGCGATAGGCGGTGTAGGTGCGCATCTGCACCCGGCAGTCGGGTATGCGGGCATACAGAAACGCTGAGATAACGCCGGTTCCGGGCGGCAGCAGGCGACCGGGCTCGGGGTCCGCCTCTTCCAGGATTTCAGAGTAGACCTTGGCAAAGATTCCCGAGTAGGGAATCGCTATGGCCAGCACCCCGGTCAGCGGGTGGAAGCCAAAAAACTGGAGAAAAATGAGCGCCCAGAAAAGTTCATGAATAGCCCGTATAAAGGCACAGAAGATCCTGACCGGGTAGGCGCGATAGACCAGTGCCAGCAGAAAACCGCACACACTGCCCAGGGCAACACCCACAAATGCAAACGCAACGGTGCGGAGAAGGGCGGTGGCCAGCCCTTCAGTGCTGAAGAAATCGGGGGTAACAACACCCAGAAAGAATTGCCCAAGGTCTTTCCATGGGTTGGCCGAAGTTATGGCAATGTCCGCAAACACCAGACCCACCAAGGCAATGGCGGTAAATATCAGGCTGGTTTTTACGGTCGGCGACAAGAGCATAGAGTTGGGTTCTGGTTCAGTAAAGCGGCATGATATCCGCCGGGGTCAGCTTTTCGCTGGGCTCATCCAGAGCGATCTGCCCATCCTGGATACCAACAATCCTGGTGCAGTACGCTAATGCCAGCTCCACGTCATGGAGTGCGATAACACTGGTCTGAAAGCGCTCCCGGAGCAGTTTCATAACCAGATGAGCAGTAGGGCCATCCAGCGCAGACACCGGTTCATCAGCCAGTAGCAGCCCGGACTTCCGGTATAGCGCCCGTGCAATGGCAACCCTCTGGCGCTGTCCTCCAGAAAGAGACGCGGCCGGGATCCAGACCTTTTCGGGCATGGCCAGCTCGTCAAGCAGCATCGTGATCTCGCGGGTATCCCTGGCAAAAGGGCGTATCAATGTGAGCGTGTTGTACCAGGTCGCATTGGCATCAAGTCGCCCCATATAAACGTTATGAAAAACCGGCAACGCGTTGACCAAACCAAGGTTCTGGGGAACCAGGGACGATGTCCGGTTTACCTGTTGATGTATCAGGCTGATCAGCGTTGACTTACCGGCACCGCTACGGCCCACGAGGCCAACCCGCTCACCTTCGTTGACGCTGAGGGAGAGCGGGCCAATCACCCGCTCTCCGTCGAACGATGCTGTCAGGCCGGTTAGATCAAATCCTGACATCAATCGATGATTCCAATCTGCTTGCCAACAACACGGATAGGCTCATAGGCATCGTTTGAAACCGGAATGAAACCACTGCGGGGAAAGCTCTCGAGCAGCGCAGGGTCATCCATATTCAGCAATGCTTCCTGGACGCGCTCTTTGAACCCATCGCTGAACTGCTCGTCGACGTCGCCACGTATGGTCCATTGATAATTGGGGTAGGACGGCGTTGTCCAGATGACCTTAACGGCGTCCGAATCGATATTGTCGTTCTCCATCTCCTTGTCCCAGACCGAGAAATTGATAGCACCAAGGTCATAGGTTCCCGCTTCAACAAGGCGCAGGGTACGAGTGTGGTTGCCACTGAAACCAACGCGGCTGAAGACCTCTTCCGGGCTCTCACCGAAGGCTTCACGAATGTAGAATTCGGGAATCAGCCGGCCGGATGTGGAGCCCTTGGAACCGAAGGTAAAGGTCTTGCCGCGAAGGTCATCCGACAGATCCTCCATTTCGTCAAGGCCGGTGCTTTGATGGGCAATAATGTGAGTATAGAACGCCTTGTCCTCCACGCCCTGGGCAATTGCTTCCGAACCCGGAACCAGTTCCCTGGCCTGAACACCAGAAAGTCCGCCAAACCAGGCCAGTTGTACCTGGTTGTTTCTGAACGCGGAAATAGCCGCTGCATAGGACTTCACCGGAATGTAGCGAACGTCCACATCCAGCTCTGCGGACAGGTAGTCAGCAATGCCCCTGAAACGCTCTACCAGTTTGGTTTCATCTTCATCGGGTATTGCCGTAAAAACGAGCGTTTGCGCAGAAGCTGTGGCGGATGCGATAAATATCAGAAAGCTGGTCAGTGCCAATTTCCGTATAAGATTCAAGGCCATTTGAATTTCCCTTGGTTTGAAGATTTGATTTAACAACATATTCTGACGGGCAGGCGGCCCGAAGCGGGTCAGGATAACGTGATTTACCCAAACTCTGAACATCTATACGATTCACTCCGCTAAACAGGTTATGGATATCCATCAAAAAATGAAATTTCTTGCCGGAGCCCTGAATCCATGAACATCACCTTGATTACACCGGCCCCACCGGGCTCCAGGGCAGGCAACCGGGCCACGGCAGAGCGATGGCGCCAGCTGCTCGAGGAGGCCGGGCACTGGGTCGCTATTGTCACGGAATACCAGGGCGAGCCCTGTGACCTTTTTATTGCGCTTCATGCCTGGAGAAGTCACGACGCGGTTGTTCAATTCCGGGTACAGCATCCCCACACCCCACTGATTGTTGTACTTACAGGAACCGACATATACGACCACCAGTACCGCTTTCCTGATGCTACCCATGAGTCCATGACCCTCGCCGATTGCCTCATAGGGCTCCATGACCGCGTTGACCAGGACATCCCCGAACGTTTCACCAATAAACTGATGACGGTACTCCAGTCAGCAGATCTGCCACCCGGCCCGGAAAGACCTGAAAATGGCTTTGATATCTGTGTTATCGGCCATCTTCGCGACGAGAAGGACCCTCTCCGTGCTGCATGGGCAGCAAAGCAGTTACCCCAAACCTCAAGAATCCGCGTGATAAATGCCGGCAAGGCCCATACACCGGAGTGGGAGCAAAAGGCCCTCAGCGAACAGCAATCCAACCCGCGCTTCCAGTGGCTCGGGGAAGTGGACAAATCCGCTATCCACCAGCTGATGAGTCAATCCCGGGCCATGGTGATCAGTTCGGTGATGGAGGGCGGCGCCAACGTTGTATCTGAGGCCTGCCGCGCGGGCCTGCCCATCATTGCCTCGGATATCTCTGGCAACATCGGCCTTTTGGGCGACGATTATCCCGGATATTTCCATGTGGGTGATGACACCGATCTGGCCAGGTTGTTACAGCGAGCGGAAGAATCCGCCGATTTTCTGGGGGAGTTGTCGGGTCGCGTTACGGAGCTTGCCAGTCGTTTTACCCCGCAGGCGGAGCAGGGCGCACTATTGGCAGCCATTGATAAGGCCATGGCCGGGCGTACCCGGCTCAGTCCCTGAGAGTGATCGGCTCGATAGGGCCGCTTTCGTCCTGCGGCAATACCCGGCCAATAATCGCCGTGTGCGGATAGCCCAGCGCTTTGAGCTCACTGACACAGGCATCAGCCTGGTCAGCCGGCACGCTGGCCAATAACCCACCTGCAGTCTGGGGGTCGAATATCAGCGGGTAGCGTGGGTGCTTTACCCACTTCTCCTGGTCGCGGATACCCCGTCTCAGCCGGATGTTGGCTGGCTGCAGGGAGCTGAGAATGCCCGCTGCAGCGGTTTCTTCAGCACCTGGCAGGATCGGGATCGCTCCCAGATCCAGCTCTGCGTCCACACCGGAGGGGCGGGTCATTTCAACAAGATGCCCAAGCAACCCGAAACCGGTTACATCGGTACAGGCTTTTGAGCCATAGCGCCGCAGGCATTGTGCGGCGGCCTTATTGGACTGCACCATTGAAGCCAGGGCCGCATCAATCCAGCGCCCCTTTGCTTCCAGCCTGGCGTGTGCAGCGAACAGGGTGCCGGTGCCGATGGGTTTGGTCAGCAGAAGCACATCGCCGGCCCGCAGACCGCCTTTGCTCATCACCTCTTCGGGATCAATCAGGCCATTCACGGCAAAGCCCAGCGCCAGCTCGCGACCTTCCCCGGTATGGCCGCCCACCAGGGCGCAACCGGCCTCGTTCAGTACCTCCACAGCGCCTGACATCATCTGGTAAACAATGTCTTCCACCTTGGACTCGATTCCATAGGGCACAGTTGCAACGGCCGTTGCGCTCTGGGCTTCCGCACCCATGGCAAATACATCACCCAGTGCGTGGTTGGCGGCAACCTTGCCAAACACGTAAGGGTCATCAATAAACGCCCGGAAAAAGTCGACGGTATGCACCACTGCCTTACCAGGCGGCACCTTCAGCACCGCGGCATCATCGGGTGCATGCAGGCCAATCAGAATGTCATCCCGCTCTATGGGACGCAGCTCTCCGAGGGCACGGGACAACACCGTACTCCCGACCTTCGCGCCGCATCCACCGCACCGCATGGCTACTGCGGATATGGCCTGGGAAGCTTCTTCAGCGTTCTGCGCCGCTCCGGTGTCGGGCAGTGCAGCGTTCTCCTCCATCGGCGGAAGATCGTTAAACTTCGCCATGAAGCGTTGATCGATGTGGTTTTTCCAGCGCCAGACCCATTTGCCGGCAAATGAAATGTCACCGCGCGACGCAACGGCAAACTTGTCTCCGGTGCTGATCAGCGCCAGCCATTTCTTCTGGGGTGTAAAAGGCTTAACTGCCTTGCCCAGGGCATGACGTTTGAGGTTATCCGCCAAGGGGCGCCCCTGGCGTACAGCAAAGACACCGGCTTTTTCACGGGGGTGATTGACTACATTGGCAATGTCGCCAACGGCGAAAATGTCGTCATCGGTTTCCGTCTGCAGGGTATCCCTCACACGGATAAACCTTCCGTCATCCAGGGCCAGACCAGTTTCGTCAAGCCATTGAGGACCGCCTGCACGGGTTACCCAGAGCACCTCGTCCACTGGAAAGGTATCACCGGCTTCCGTGGTCAGACGACCTGCCTCTACCTTCGACACAGGAGAACCGAGGTGAACCTTCACGCCACGTTTTGCCAGTTTGTCCGCGAACACGGCACGTACCTTGGCGTTGTGCGTGGGTAGTATCTGGCTCTCGGCGTCGAAGAGGTGAAAGTGCAGCCGATCCGGGTCCTGGCCCCGGTTTTCAAGTTCATTACGGAGCCGGAACTGCATCGCAAGCGTCAGTTCCACGCCACCGGCACCCGCGCCCACCACGGCTACCGTCATAGGGCCTTCGTGATTCTCCAGCCGCGACAGCAGCGACAGCCACCGGTTATTGAAACCGTTAATGGGTTTGACGGGAACCGCGTGTTCCCGTGCGCCATCAACATCGACAACTCGCGGTGACGAGCCAATGTTCACTGAGAGAATGTCATAGGGTACATCCGGCCTTGACCGGCAGATTACCCGCTTGGCGCTCCGGTCAATGCCAATGGCTTCGTCCCGGTAGAACCGGGCGCCGGCGAATTCAGCCAGTTTGCTCAGATCTATATGGACTTCATCATAGGAATAGTGCCCGGCCACATAGCCGGGCAACATGCCAGAGTAGGGTGTATGGGTGTCTCTGCAAATCAGGGTCAGGCGGACACCGGGAACGGGATTCATGGCAAAGCGCTTCAGAACTCCGACGTGGCTGTGCCCGCCGCCAACCAGGACGATGTCCCGTAATACAGGCTGTTCAGATTTTTGCATTAAATGACTTTCTTGGCTTCATCGCTGAAGGTGCTAAACCCCTTCACATTGGAAAAGGCCTGCAGTTTTTCCTGATCCTCTGCAGACGGGTTGGCAATCTGGTCGATCGAGGTAATACCCGCCTCTTTCATTTTACGGGCAGTGGCCGGACCAATACCTTTGATCAGAGTCAGGTCGCTTTTGTCTTTAGGCTTCGGCGATGCGGTTTTCTTTGTTGCAGTACCTGCCTTGGCCCCGGCCGCTTTTTTCGGTGTTGCGCTTTTGGTGGCGGCTGATTTCCTGGCCGTTGCTTTGGCGGAAGAGGATTTTTTGGACGCCGATTTGGTCGTGGCGGAAGATGATGCCTTCTTTACCGCTTTTTTGGCTTCTTCCTTGGCCGCCTTGGCTTCTTTACTGGCGATGCCAAGACGGTCGAGGATGCTTTCCTGCAATTCGTGGAACTCTCCCAGGCGGCGTTCATACTCGTCGCTGAAACGCTTCATCTCACGGTCACGAAGTTCATCCAGTTCTTTCAGCAGCTTGCGAACCGGTTCCTGAACCTGATTCTGAATGCCGTCGAACTGCTTGAGTGCATCGTCTATCAGTTTTTCAATCCGCGACGACGTCTTTTCAAACTCCTTGTTAACTTTTTTGACGACTTTATCAACATTCTGCTTATTGGCTTTCTTGGCCATGAGGATTGTCTCCTTACAGTACGGTTTGGATGTGAAACGAGCTATTTCAGGCCATTTGTCTAAGGCTGGAGGATGGCCCGGAAGAACGTCTGGATTTCAGTAACTGCTTTTTCGTGACCACATCCCGAATCCGCTTCAGCTTGTCTGCCAGAGCGGATGAGGTTTGGCCATTAAACTCTATAAAATCAACTGAATAGAAGAAATTGCTGCAGTGCTTTCTGCGCTCTGTGACAAGGCCCGATATGCCATCTGCCCGGATGTTATCAAAGGGCATTTCCATAACCAGGTCGAGAACCACCGTATCGCCCGGGTTGAATACCTTGTCGGTTTTCATTACACAGCCAAAGTTGTCCAGTTCAAACAGGGCTGCTTCAACCCGCTCGCGCCGGAAGAGGCCACGCTTGACGTGAAAGTGTGCAACAAGATCGGGCAGTGCTTCGTTCATTTACCAGTCATCTCTGAAGTGTTCCGGGGAGGTGGCCTGTCGGTACATGGTTAAACAATAGCCACACTCGAACTGTTTGGCAACGTGTTCAGTGTCATACGATAGAGCTCTCAGACAGTTCTTCAACTATCAGAATTATTTTGGCCCTTTTCCAACGTATTGAGCGCGTATATGTCGGTACGCCGATCTTTCAGATTGGTTACCGACCCTTCGTTACGCACAAGTTTCAGTTTTTCCAGGTCCATATCCGAGAACATGATCATCTCTGTGTTCGGTGTGGTTTCTGCCATGACCGCATCGTGAGGAAACGCAAAGTCCGATGGAGAAAATACCGAAGACTGGGCGTATTGTACGTCCAGATTTTCCACTTTGGGCAGGTTGCCCACGCTGCCGGTAATCACCACATAGCATTCGTTTTCAATCGCGCGGGCCTGAGCACAATGACGCACCCGCAGATATCCGTTCTTGGTGTCCGTCCAGAACGGCACCATGATGATATCCACCTCGTCGCTGGCCGCCAGACGCCCGAGTTCCGGGAACTCGATGTCATAACAGATCATGATGGCAACGCGGCCGGCGTCCGTTTCGAATACCCGGAACTTTTCACCACCCTCAATGACCCAGTCACGGCGCTCGTGGGGTGTGATGTGGATCTTTCGCTGCTCGTCAACGCGGCCATCCCTGTGACACAGGTAGGACACGTTGTACACCCGGTCGTTTTCCAGCAAAGGCATGGAACCGGTAATGATGTTGATGTTGTAACTGACCGCCATTTCCGACATCTGGTTGCGGAACTGTTCGGTAAACCCGGCCAGGAACCGGATAGCCCGGGTCTGATCCATCTGATCCGTCAGGCCCATCAATGGCGCGTTGAAAAACTCCGGAAACAGCGCAAAGTCGCTTTTGTAGTCCGACAAGGCATCCACAAAGTATTCGACCTGCTCCAGCACTTCATCCACGGACGTGAATTCACGCATCTGCCATTGCACAGCACCCAGTCGCACCTGGGTTTTCTTGACGCTGAGGACCGGAGAGGGCGGGGTATAAAGGATATTCCGCCACTCAAGCAGAGTGGCATAACCCAGGGACTTCTCGTCCTCCGGCAGATACTTGTGCATCAACCGGGTTACCTGGAAATCGTTGGACAGCTGAAAGCTGAGGATCGGATCATAGATGTCCTTGCGATCCACACGCTGGATGTACTCTTCCGGTGAGTACTGATCCGAAAATTTGTGATACCCCGGAATCCGTCCACCGGCCAGGATGGCCCGCAGGTTCATGGAACGGCAAAGCTCCTTGCGGGCTTCATAAAGCCGCCGCCCCAGGCGATAGCCCCGGTAGTCGGGGTGAATAAACACGTCCAGCCCGTAAAGGGAGTCTCCTTTCGGGTTGTGCCAGATCTTTTCGTTACGCAGGATCAGATCATCGTAGGTGTGGGGGTTGCTGAAACGCTCATACTTGACGCACACAGTCAGCGCCACAGCAATCAGCTCCCCGGACTCCTCAATGCAGATCTGGCCGTCCGGAAACTGCTCAACCAGTGCCTTGATGGTATCTTCAGGCCAGGCACCGCCTATATCGTCGTACACCCTGTCCATCAGTCGTTGTAGCTGGGAATAGTCATCAGTGGTGAGGTTACGAAGGTTGAGGTGCAGTTCTTCGTGGGCCATACACGCCGGCTCCCGTTGGGTGCAAGAAACTAATCTGCAGGAATGGATTGATTAAAGTCCATATTTTATCAGATAGCGCTAAAGACTTCGCCGCAAAAGCCGAAAACAAAGTCATACAGAACGCAATGTGCAAAAGCGTTATGCTCACATCCCCGCACTCAATAAGTAAGAAGGACCCGTAAAATGAATCTGAGTTTCGGCCAGAAATTGCTGATTGCTTTCGGTGTGCTGCTTGTACTGGTCATGGGCGCCTTCACTATCAGCGGCAACCTGAGGCTGCAGAGCACCACCGACACCTATGTCGAAGCTTTGATTGAAGACACCGTCACACAGAGCACTTCAAGCATTGCCGACTGGCTGAATACCCGCCTGAGGATGACGGAAGCCACCGCAAAGGCCCTCGAAACCGTGACAACCGATGAAGAGGCGCGGGTGATTCTGGCTGCGGTTACCACGGGGGGTGGCTTTATTGATGTGTACGTAGGACGGGACGATGGCTACATGCTGATGAAGGATGATGCATCGGAAGCCACCCTCCCGGACGACTTTGACCCCCGTACCCGCCCCTGGTTCAAGCAGGCCAAGCAGACCGGCGCTGCGTCTTTCACTGAACCCTACCTGGACGCAGGCACCGGAGGCACGATCATTTCTACCCTGGCCCCGGTAAAACGCGGGGACTACGAGGGTGTCATCGGCGGCGATATTGCACTGAAAACCATCGAGCGCACCCTCTCCACCATTACTCTGGCCGATACAGGTTATGCCGCGCTGATCAGCGATGACGGCACTGTTCTTTTCCATCCCGACCAGACTCTGGTCGGCAAGAATATCAGCAAGCTTCTGGGAGCGTCCCCCAGGCTCAGCGGGGAAGCACACCGCTATGAATCGGGTGACGTAAGCTGGACCGCCAGCTTCCATCCTATTGCTGGTGCCCGCGGCGTGGACTGGTACCTGGGGACCTTTATCAACGAGGACAAGATCAACGCACCGGTCCAGGCGGCACGGGTCACCGGCCTGATTATTGCGGTTATTGGCCTGCTGGTTTCGCTGGTTGTCCTGCATTTCGGTATACGTGTACTGATGGCGCCGGTCAGAAAACTCAATCGCGCCATGTCCTCCATTGCCAGCGGTGACGCTGACCTCACCAAGCGTCTGGACGACAGTGCCAAAGACGAATTCGGCACACTGGCCCGTGAGTTCAACAGCTTTGTTGAAAATATCCAGCGCGTGGTCCGGGATGTTCAGCAATGCACAGTTGAGCTCGGGGACAATGTAACTTCCCTGCGCGAGACCGCCCGCACCAGTCGGGGCAGTGTTGAAAAACAGCAGGCAGAGATTGATATGGTGGCCACTGCCATCAATGAAATGTCCGCCGCGGCCGGCGAGATTGCCCAGAGCGCCCAGCAGACTGCCGATGCCGCCAATACCGCCGATTCAGACAGTCGCGACTCGCTGGAAACCGTAGCCGCCTCCCGGGATGCTGTGCAGAAACTGTCCAGGGAGATCAACTCTGCCGCGGAAGTGATTGATAAACTCGGTAAGGATGTGACCGACATTACCTCGGTGCTGGAAGTGATTCAGGGCATTGCCGAACAGACCAACCTATTGGCACTGAACGCCGCTATTGAGGCGGCAAGGGCGGGAGATGCCGGTCGCGGATTTGCAGTGGTAGCCGACGAGGTCCGCAACCTTGCCCGTCGCACCCAGGACAGCACGAAAGAAATCAATAACATGATCGAGCGCCTTCAGAGTGGGGCTAACAATGCGGTCGATGTGATGAAGGCGTCAACCGCTGTTTCCAATGTCAGTATGGAAAAGGCGCAGGATGCAATGGAAGCGCTGAACCGGATTGCCAACGCCATCACTTCCATCAGCCAGATGACATCCCAGATTGCCACTGCCTCTGAGGAACAGACCTCGGTCACTGAAGAACTGAACTCCTCCATTACCCGAATTGCTGATGAGGGTCAGGAAGCGGCCAGGGCTGCCAGTGAGAACGATGTTTACAGCGGGCAGATTGAATCGATTGGAAACACCCTCAGCCAGAACGTTTCACGATTCAAGGTCTGAGGATGATAGAATACTGATGCGCCGTTTCAGATTAGGGAGGGTGCGGCGCCCGATGTTCCACGATTCCTCGGTCAGGAAGGGGTTGTCCAGCACCAGGATCGTTCGATTTTCGAGTTGGAGCTGTTCCAGGGCACTGCCGTAGAAATGTTCAAGGTACTGACCAAAACTGCCGTCGTGAATGGCCCGTTCCATACCCAGCTGTAGCCGCTGGGCCGTTTCATGATCTTGCCTGCCGACAAAAAAGTAGGAAGGCATTGGATAGGCAATCAGCAGATGGGGCTCAATAACAAAGTCACTGTCCGCTTCCAGCTGGAGATCAAACAGAACTTCGCTGACACCACGTGCAAAACATTCAAACCGCTGATTTTCCAACATACGGAAAAGAATTTCATAACGGGAGTGGGTGACCACCGGTATGCCGTTGACCCGCAAAATGGGGGTGTCGGGCCAGTGTGTTCCCTGGCCGATGCGAATGCCCGACTCTCTCAGGTCTGATAGGTTCTCGATGCCTTCAAACTTCGGCAGCGACTCTCTCAGCACCACACAGACCCTGAACCCCAGCAGTCCTCCATCGATCGGAATGGGGATGGCCCGGAGAATCTCCTCACGCTCGTTGGACGTGGCAACGTTGGCAATATCAATCAGTGATGACTGCTGCTGCGCCAACTCCCGTACAACCCTTCCTTGTGCCATTTCCGGGCTGCGGATAATGCGGAATGGGCCGTACTCGGGCGTCTTTTCAAATGCCAGGGAGACGAGGGCGCGAATAGGTGGACTGTCAAAATTGCGATGCCACAGACGATAATCCGTTATCGAGTTATTGGCTTTCGGCCCGGCAGCGACAGCCTGCTCACCAGACAAAGCAATCCCTGCACCGGCGCATATATACACCAGTCCCAACAATATCCAACCCGCTCGCCACGATTTCATTGACCCCGGCCTCCAGTTGCGCTCGTTTCTTCCCTGTATTCCATTACACCTGAGCAGTTTAGGTGAATTTTGTGGTTCTCACAGGGCATGGTCTCCGAAAATCGTAAAAATAGTTGCGAAGGCTTTCACCGGGCTGTAATCATCTACGCCAGTTGGTCCGGCTTGCCGGTCATTGGAGCATTCAGGAGAAAGCAGAGATATGGCATTTATAGATAATCTGATCGGGGCTACCGGTCAATGGGTCTCCTCATCGGACCCCAAGGCCCCAATAACACAGCCACTGGCCTGGCTCCGAAAAACCAGTGGTTACGCAGCTGTTAACCGGATTATCGGCCTTTCGATTCCGTTTGCACCCCGCAATGGTTTCAGTGTGGAAGAAGTCCGCCCCGGTTTCGTGAGGGCAAAGATCCGCCTGAAGGGAAACAAGAACCATTTTGGCAGCCTTTACGCCGGGGCCTTCTTCCTGGTAGCTGAAATTCCGGGCGGTGTGCTCACCCTGTTTGACCTGGGGCCGGCCTACACGCCCATTCTCAAGGAAATGACGCTGCAGTTCCTGCAACCAGCAAACTCGGATGTGTTTGTGGAGTTCTCACTGGATGAGGCCACGGTTGAAGCCATCAAGGCCGAGGCGGACGAGACGGGCAGGGCGGCATTTGCACTGGAAGGCACCCTGTATGATCGGGAGGGTAACCACGTGGCAACCTCCATTGCCCAATACCGGGTTCGCAAGAAGGGGTTCAAGGCGTCCTGATTCAAATAGTCACAGGCCGTCCAGCTCCCGCAGGGCGGCCAGGAAGGTGTCTCCGTATTTTTCCAGCTTTGCGGCACCCACGCCGTTGATCTCGGCCATTTCCGCCAGGCTGTTCGGGCGTTTTTCCAGAATCTCGAACAAAGTGGCATCGTGAAAAATCACATAGGGAGGCACGCCTTTTTCTTCCGCCAGAGCCTTACGACAGGCCCTCAAGGCCTCCCATCCCGCCTTGTCTGTTATCTGGTCGACAATCTTCCGGCGACCCGATGAACCAGAAGTTCCTCGGCCACCGGAGGTTTTGACCACCGGGTCCTTGCGCAACTGGATGGGCACCTCGCCCTTCAGCAGGGGCCGGCACTCCTCAGTGAGCTGCAGCGCACCGTAACCTTCCGGGTCGGCTCTCAGATAACCGTTGGCGACCAGCTGCCTGAACACCGATTTCCAGTCGTTCGCGGACAATTCGGTGCCGATGCCATAAGTCGAGACGGCCTGATGACCGAACTGGAAAATCCGTTCGTTCTCCGATCCGCGCAGAACATCAATCAGATAGCTGACGCCAAAACGTTGCCCGGTTCTGAATACACAGGAAAGGGCCTTCTGCACCGCCACCTTACCATCCCAGGTCTCTGGCGGGTTCAGACAGGTATCGCAATTGCCGCAAGGCTCTTCCAGAGTGTCACCGAAGTAACGCAGAAGCACCTGCCGACGGCAACTGGTGACTTCGCACAGCCCTAGCATGGCGTCCAGCTTCTGGCGTTCGACCCGTTTGAATTGGTCGTTCCCCATGGACCCCTCGAGCATCTGGCGCAGTTTAATCACATCCTGCAGGCCATAGACCATCCAGGCGGTAGAAGGTTTTCCATCACGACCGGCGCGGCCGGTTTCCTGGTAGTAGGCTTCCAGGCTTTTGGGCAGGTCCAGGTGAGCGACAAACCGAACGTCCGGCTTGTCGATACCCATGCCAAACGCAATGGTCGCCACAATGATCACACCGTCTTCCCGCAGAAACCGCTCCTGGTGTCGCGCCCGGTCCGCAGCGTTGAGGCCTGCGTGATAGGGCAGTGCATTGTAGCCCTTGCTGCTGAGCAATTTTGCCGTGGCGTCTACCTTATTACGGGACAGACAATAAACGATGCCGCAATCACCATCATGTTCTGCTTTAATAAAATCCAGTAATTGTTTGTTAGCATTGGTTTTTGGGGCAATTCGATACTGAATGTTGGGGCGATCAAATCCACTGATGAAGTGGCGGGCTTCGGTAAGTGACAACCTCTCGGCGATTTCTTTGCGGGTGCGCTCATCGGCAGTGGCCGTCAATGCAATACGGGGCACACCGGGGAATTCGTGAGCCAGCCGGCTGAGCTCAAGATAGTCGGAACGGAAATCATGGCCCCACTGGGATACGCAGTGGGCTTCGTCGATGGCAAACAGTGAAATGGACGCGTGGTGAAGCAGGTCCAGGGTTCTGGGCTGGATCAGGCGTTCCGGTGCGCAATACAACAGATCAAGTTCGCCGGTCATCAAAGCATTTTCAGTATCCCGGGCCTGCTCGAGGTCCATGGTGGAGTTCAGGAAAGCCGCCCTTACGCCCAGCTCCTTCAGAGCGGCCACCTGGTCCTGCATCAATGCAATGAGTGGCGAAATCACAATGGCCGTTCCGGCACGCACGAGGGCGGGTACCTGGTAACACAGAGATTTACCGCCACCGGTGGGCATCAACACCAGGGCATCGCCGCCACTGACAACTTCACGGATAATGTCGCCCTGCAAAGGTCTGAAGGTCTCATAACCAAAAATGCGGTGCAGGACTTCTTCCGGGTCCTGATCTGAAACACGGGGGCGCTCTGTGCTTAGTTGTGCAAAATCCATGACTTGGCCGGTAGAGTTGGTTATCGGTAAAAAACCAGGTGTGCTGGCAGGCGAGCCATGATACCAGAATCCTGTCACGGAATCGGCGGAGACAAACAATCCTTATAACGGCTACAATGCGACTTTTTCTGCACCCAACAAACAGGAAATCCATGCAGGAATTTGATGCCATCCGTCCGTACCTGGACGAGGAAACGCGAACCGCCATCAACAATCTTGTCCGGGACCGGGAATTCCTGGATATGGTTGGCCGCTTTAAATCGCCAATGCTTGCGAAATGGGCCCCGGCCATGCTCAGGCCGTGGGTCAGACGATGGTTGATCAGCCAATTTTCCGGTATCGACCGCATTGAAGATCTACAGGCCCGGCTGTCGGGGTACGTGGGTGATCTGGTAAATAACACCACGACTCGGGTAACCCACAGCGGACTGGAAAACCTGGATAAACACAGCGCCCATCTGTTTATCTCCAATCATCGGGACATAGTCTTTGACCCGATGGTAGTGAACTACCTGCTGTTCATGAACGGCTTCAGAACTACACGGATTGCCATCGGCGATAATCTGCTTGCCAATCGGGTATTTGCAGAAATGATGCGGCTTAACAAAAGCTTCGTGGTTCGCCGCAACATGACCAGCCCGCGGGAGATGCGGGATGCCTATATCATGCTCTCCGCCTTTATAAGCCACAGTATCGACAACAACGAGAGTATCTGGATTGCACAGCGGGAAGGTCGCGCCAAGAACGGACTTGATTTTACCGACCCGGCCATCATCAAGATGTTCTACATGAGCAAGAAAAAGAGCGGCCTGACGTTCAGCGAGGCCATGAACCGACTGCATATCGTTCCGGTGTCGATTGCCTATGAATACGACCCTTGCGATATGGACAAGGCACGTGAACTGGAAACCCGCGCCCGGACAGGTGAGTACATCAAGAGTGAGGGTGAGGATACCGACCAGATCATGAAGGGCCTGACAGGCTTCAAGGGGCACGTACACGTGCATTTCGGCGCGCCCATTACTGACGCGGAAGACAACCCGAAAGACCTTGCGGCACGGATCGACCGTGAGATGCACGCCAATTATCACCTTCATACATCGAATCTGGTGGCCTACCAGCAAAGGGGGATGCACCCGGATTCACACGCGACACGGGATTCCGTCAGTGATGCAGTGGTGACGGCGGAAACCTGGTCAGCGGCCGAGATTGAAGCGGCGGAAGCCGAGATGGAGCGAAGACTTGATGCCTGCGATCCGGCGATTCATCCCTACCTGCTGGATATGTACGCCAATCCTGTGGTCACCGCGCTGGAAGCCCATAAAAATCAGACGGATTGAATATCTGATATTACTGACACCCGAGGTATTTTGTGCAAGAACTCGAATATATTGAACTGGAAACCAACCCCGAACCGACCGCAGCCGTTATCTGGCTTCATGGTCTCGGCGCCAGTGGTCACGACTTTGAGCCGGTAGTACCGGAACTCGGGTTGCCGGAAGACGCAGCGGTTCGTTTCATCTTTCCCCATGCGCCCAATATGCCGGTAACCATCAATGGTGGAATGACCATGCCGGCATGGTACGACATCAAGGCGCTGGACATTGACCGCGTGGTCGATACCAACCAGTTATTGGCTTCGTCGGACGCCGTTGCAAAGCTGGTGGATCGGGAAATTGAACGCGGGGTACCCAGTGAGAACATTATTATTGCAGGCTTCTCCCAGGGGGGTGCAGTGGCCTACGAACTGGGGCTGAGCTATCCCCGGCGGCTTGGTGGTATCGTTGCTCTGTCCACCTACTTTGCGACCGCAAAAAAGGTTGAGGTATCTGACGCCAATCGAGGCATCCCCATCGCCATCTATCACGGTACCCAAGATCCGATGGTGCCGGAATCACTGGGCCGGCTGAGTGTCGATAAGCTGAAAGAGTTGGGCTTCGAGCCGTCGTACCAGACCTTTCCGATGGAGCACAGTGTGTGCCTGGAGGAAGTACAGGATATCGGTCGATTCATTCGCAAGCACATTCTGTAAGACCCGCCATGCCCGGGCTTCAGACCCAGAGCATGGCGCCCATCTCCAGGGGGTGGCCTAGTGCCTGGTGATAGGGGTACATTCTGAGCCTCAGAGTCTGAAGTCCGGGGTAGGAAGGTTGGACCTGTGTGGCAAATACGGTTCTGCCGTCAGCCTCGCTTTCCGGTTTCAGAAAGAAACTCGCGGGTCCCGATGTCTTGTGGGTTCCCGTGCATTCCGGGCGGACCAGACACTCCACGCGGACATCATCGGCACTCAGGCCATTGAGTACTGCCTCCACCCGAAGGTCCACAGTGCCGTCGTGGGGACAGTGGGACTCCACACACCCGACAACACCCAGCGTAACGCCCTGCCAGGCTTCCCGGACCCTTGATTTCCAGTCTGCCAGTTCGCTGGCCAGCCTGCCGCCGTCAGCCATCAGCCTGGCTCCATGGCTGGACGCGGTCTGGTAGTAGTTGGTAACGTAATCCATCACCATTCGCTGGCTGTTGAACCGTGGCGTAATAGTTTTCATGGAAGCTTTTGAGCGTTTTACCCAGCCCTTGGAATAGCCCTGCGAGGCTCGCTCGTAATAGAGCGGTACCACCTCGAATTCCAGCATATCGATAAGGTCGCGAGCCTCCTCAGCATTACGGAACTCAGCATCCAGTTCCGTGTCACGGGGCGGAATGCCCCAGCCATTCTTGCCGTCATAACCCTCGCCCCACCAGCCATCCAGCACACTCAGATTCAGCGCACCATTCAGGGCGGCTTTTTCGCCAGAGGTTCCGCTGGCCTCCTTGGGATATTCGGGGGTATTCAGCCAGACATCCACGCCACTGAGCAGACGCCGGGCCATCGCCTGGTCGTAATCCTCGAGCAGAATCAGATGTCCCATCAGGGAGGGGTGCATGGAAAGGTCATGAATGACCTTGATCAGCTGCTGGCCGGGTTTGTCCCGAGGGTGGGCCTTGCCGGCAAAAACCAGTACCACCGGGCGGTCCGGGTTGGTGACAATCTGCTCCAGCCGGTCGAGATCGGAAAAGATCAGAGTGGCTCGTTTATAGGTGGCAAACCGCCGCGCAAAACCGATCACCAGAGTATCTTTTTCCGGTGAGACCAGAGGGCGCGTCATCCTTTCCGTTACTGAATGGCCGATACCGTTACGTTTATGCTGGCGTTTGAGACAGCGAACAATGTATTCAGCCATCTGCTGTTTGAGCGCCTTGTGAACACTCCAGTAGTGGTAATCCGGAATCTGGTCGATAAACTCCCAGAATGGCGGATTGCGAAGCTCGCTCTTCCAGGTGGGAGCCTGTATGTCGAACAGGCTTGACCACTCAGGCGCCAGAAAGGTGGGCACGTGCACGCCGTTGGTAATGTAACCGATCGGGTTTTCCTCTGGCGGGACCTGGGGCCATATACCACCTTCCATGGAAGCAGCCACACCACCGTGAATGCGGCTTACGCCGTTGTGGAACCGGGACCCACGAAGGCCCAGGCCCGTCATATTGAAGCTTTCACTGTCGCCATTCGCGCCGAGGGCAAACACTTTCTCGAAGTCCAGGCCAGACTCTTCCAGATAGCTGCCGAGCGCATGGTAGACCAGGTCCCTCGGAAAGATATCGTGGCCGGCTGCCACTGGCGTATGGGTGGTGAACAGTGTTGCTCCGGCCACAGCCTCCAGCGCCGCCTCGAAACTTAATCCTCCGGCCATGGTCTGCCGGCAACGTTCAAGAATCTGGAACGCTGCGTGCCCCTCATTAATGTGCCAGACCGTCGGTTGCAGCCCCAGCGCCTCAAGCACGCGAGTTCCCCCTATACCGAGGAGCATCTCCTGGCTGATCCGCGTGGATTCGTCACCGCCGTAAAGCTGCAGTGTCAGTTGCTGGTCTTCGTGGCTGTTTTCGTCGGTATGACTGTCCAGCAGATACAAGCGGATATGCCCAACCCTGGCCTCCCAGACACGCGCAATGACGTTACGGCCAGGGAAGGGCACGGATATCCTGAGAACCTCACCGTCCTTGATAACAGGCGTAATCGGCAGTTCATCACTGGAGTGGGACTGATATCGGGCAATCTGCTGGCCCTGGGCGTCGATGCTCTGAATGAAGTACCCCTGCTGATACAGCAGACCTATAGCCACGAAGGGCAGAGCCAGGTCACTGGCGGCCTTGCAGTGGTCGCCAGCCAGAATGCCCAGTCCTCCGGAGTAGATCGGAAAGCTCTCATGAAAACCGAATTCGGCACAGAAGTACGCCACCAGTGCTGTTTCAGGGTCCAGCTTTTCAGTCACTTCCGGCCCGGGGCCGGCTTCCAGGTAGGCATCGTAAGTGCTCAGTACCCGACGGTACTCGGCCAGGAATGCGCGATCTTCAGCCGCCTCATCCAGTCGGTCCTGGGCGACACGTCTGAGAAACAGTTTGGGGTTATGTTCGACTTTCTGCCATAGCCGAAGGTCAATCCGGGCAAACAGACTGCGGACCCCGTGATCCCAGCTGTAGAATAGGTCATTGGCCAGATCCTCAAGACGTTCGAGGGCCTCGGGAAGCAGGGGGTGGGCCTCAAGTCGGAATTCCGTTGCTTTATGCATGTCGATTGTCTCCGGGCGGGCACATGCTCGCACTAATCCAGCTATTGATTCTCGCGCTCTTTGAGAACATCCAGGTAAAGGTCACCGTAGTTGCGAGCCCTCTTTTTCCAGGAATAATCGGCTACCATTCCATTCCTCTGCAGCTGCCGCCATGATTTCCGGTTCCTGAAATGTTTCAATGCGCGGTCAACCGCCGCCAGCAGGGCCCGTTCGCTGGCGTCCTTGAAGCGGAACCCGTTGGCCTTGCCAAAACCTGTTTCCTGTGGGTCGATTACCGTATCAGACAGGCCGCCAACCGCGTGTACCACGGGAACCGTGCCATAGCGCAGACTGTACATCTGGTTCAGTCCACAAGGCTCGAAGCGGGAGGGCATCAGAAAAATATCGCACCCTGCGGTGATACGATGGGAAAGCCCCTCGTCGTAACCCAGAGTCAGGGACATCTGCCCCGGCCACTGCCGCGCCAGCGCCTTTAGAGCTTCTTCGTAGACTGTCTCACCGGAACCGAGCAATGCGAACTGGCAGCCTCGTTCAAGCAGCTCCGGTATCACTGCAATCAGCCAGTCCACCCCTTTCTGCTCCACCAGTCGACCAATGAAGCCAAGCAACGGTCCGCCACTGACATCAAGCCCCAGTTCCCGCTCCAGGCTTGCACGACACTGTGCCTTGTTCTCCAGGTAATCGGCTCCGTAATGGAACGCCAGTTGGGGATCCTCTTCCGGGTTCCAGACCCGGGTATCAATGCCGTTGAGGATGCCCGTCAGGTATTGCTGGCGCTGCCTGAGAACGCCATCAAGACCATTTCCGAATTCCGGGGTCTGAATCTCCTGCGCATAGCCGGGGCTGACGGTGGTGATGCGATCGCTGAAAACCAGCCCGCCTTTAATAAAAGACAGCTGGCCATAGAATTCCAGCTGGTGCATGTTCCAGAGAGAGTCCGGCAACCCCAGCGACCGGAAGGTTTCATGGGGGAATAATCCCTGATACGCCAGGTTGTGGATCGTGAATACGGTACCGGGCCGGTTGGGGTAGTGTTCAAGAAACACCGGGATCAGCCCGGTTTGCCAATCGTTGCAGTGCACCAGATCCGGTCTCCAGCCAAGCCCCGCCTCGCCGACGGCCATCATGGCGCCGACTTTGCCGAACAGCTCAAACCGGTGGGCATTATCCCACCAGTCCTGCCCCTTCTCATTCTGATAGGGGTTTCCCGCCCTTTCAAACAACGGCGGACAGTCCACCAGCCAGAGCGTGACTGCTGTACCCGGAAGCCGCGTCTGCCAGAGGCTGACTTCATATTGCCCCACCCGGAACCGGGATTTTTGCCGGGAACCTGCTTCCCTGGCGGCTTTGATAGCAGCAGGGTAGCCTGGAAGGAGAATCTGGACATCGTATTGCAGCCTGCAGAGTGCTTCCGGCAAGCTGGCAGACACATCCGCGAGACCGCCTGTTTTAACCAGTGGGTATACTTCACTGGTGGCGAACAGAACCCGGATCATGGTGCCGGCCTCAGAATAATTGCGCCCAGTGGGGGCAGGGTCAGTTCCAGCGACCAGTTGCGGTTCATCCATGGCTGCTCGTCAGTCGGCATGGGAAAGGGATTGCCCAGGTTGCTACCGCCATAATACCGGGAATCCGAATTGAAGATTTCCCGCCAGATTCCCCCTTGCGGTAATCCGATTCGATATCGATGCCGGGGAATCGGAGTGAAGTTGACGACAATTACCGAAGTTTCGCCTTTTGCAGTACGCAGGAAACTGATAACGGACTGAGGTGAGTCATGGCAGTCGATCCATTCGAACCCCTGCGGGCGGAAACAGTCTCCGTGCAGTGAGACTTCCCGGCGATACAGGCCGTTGAGGTCCTGCACCAGTGTCCTGAGCCCCTGGTGTTCGGGATATGAAAGCAACGACCAATCCAGTTCACGGGATTCGCTCCACTCCCGACGCTGACCGAACTCGCCACCCATGAACAAAAGCTTGGCTCCGGGATAGGCATACATATAGGTAAAGAGTGTGCGCAACGAAGCGCGCTGTTGCCACTCATCCCCGTTCATTTTGTTGATCAGGCTACCTTTACCGTGCACCACCTCGTCGTGTGACAACGGAAGCAGAAAATTCTCGGTAAAGGCATAGACCAGGCCAAAGGTCAGTTTGTCGTGGTGGTACTGTCGGTAAACAGGGTCCTGTTTCAGGTAATCCAGGGTATCGTGCATCCAGCCCATGTTCCATTTCAGGTTGAAGCCAAGGCCTCCGATTTCCGGCGGGCGGGTAACCCGTGGCCAGGAGGTGGATTCCTCGGCACAGACCAGCGTTCCCGGAAAGCGGCTCTGGCAGACCTGGTTCAGTTCTCTCAGAAAGTCGATGGCTTCGAGATTTTCATTGCCACCATGGATATTGGGCAGCCATTCCCCCTCCTTTCGGGAATAGTTCAGGTAAAGCATGGAAGCCACGGCATCCACCCGCAGGCCGTCAATATGGAAAGCGTCAAGCCAGAACAGGGCACTGCCGATGAGAAAGTTCCGCACTTCGTGGCGGCCATAATTGTAGATCAGAGTGCCCCAGTCCTGGTGGCGACCCTGGCGGGGATCTTCATGCTCATAAAGAGCGCTGCCATCGAACAGTGCAAGTGCGTGCTCGTCGGTGGGGAAGTGCCCCGGCACCCAGTCCAGGATAACGCCGATGTTATGCTGATGGCATTGGTCAACCAGATAGCGCAGGTCATCGGGCGTTCCGAACCGGCTGGTCGGTGCGTAATAGCCGGTGGTCTGGTATCCCCAGGACTCATCAAGAGGATGCTCGGTAACCGGTAACAGTTCGATGTGGGTGAAACCCAGCTCCAGGACATAGGGAATCAACTGGTCGGCGAGTTCGCGATAGGTCAGCCAACGCCCTGAGCCATGGTGGCGCCAGGAAGCGGCATGCACCTCGTAGATTGAAATGGGGGAGTCCTGCCAGTTCCAGTGGCCCCGTCTGGACAGCCAGTCACCATCATTCCAGCAGAAGTGGCCACGTTCAGTCACTACGGCGGCGGTAGCGGGCCTTAGTTCAAAGGCCTGACCGTAAGGATCGGTTTTCAGTAACTGACGGCCCGCCTCGGTGGTAATAGCGAACTTGTAGAGAGTTCCGGTACCGATCTCCGGGATAAAACACGACCAGACGCCGAAACCATGATGCAGGCTCATCGGGTGGGTGCCGGAATCCCAGTCATTGAACTCGCCAATAACGCTGACCGCCTTTGCATGGGGCGCCCAGACTGCAAACCGAACACCCTCGACACCCGCGTTTCTGCAGACGTGGGCGCCCAGAACATTGTATATGTGCCAATGCCTGCCTTCGGCAAAGAGATGGAGGTCAAATTCGCTGAGCGCTGGACTGTCCATAGACCTTGCTTTCCTGACCAGGTGAAATTCCCATTGGACGATAGCGGGCCTGTTTTAAAAATGACCCAAAGCAATCTTACGTCATAATTCCGTGATAGTGTTCTAATATGATTACAAGCGTCAAATCCATGGCAGACCCTTGCCGCTGAACAACAGCTCATGCGTAAAGGGGGTTTCAGGGAAGCAGCTATGCATACGGCCAAGCGTTTTGTCAGTCGCCTTACTCGTCAAACCCTTGCACTGGTTCTTGCGGGGGGGCGGGGCTCCCGGCTTCACGACCTGACCAAATGGCGCGCCAAACCGGCCGTTCCGTTTGGCGGCAAGTTCCGGATCATCGATTTTCCGCTGTCGAACTGCGTCAACTCAGGTATTGGCCAGGTTGGCGTGATCACCCAGTACAAGTCCCACTCCCTGATCCGGCACATTCAGCGGGGCTGGGGGTTCCTTCGCGGGGAACTGGATGAATTTGTTGAACTCTGGCCCGCGCAGCAGCGAATTGAGACCTCATGGTACGAAGGCACTGCGGATGCAGTGCTGCAGAACCTCGATATTATCCGAAGCCACAAGCCTGAATATGTGTTGATTCTCGCCGGCGACCATATCTACAAGATGGACTACGGAACCATGCTGGCCGCCCATGTCGAGAATGACGCCGATATCACCGTGGGTTGTATCGAGGTGCCCATTGAAGAAGCTTCGGCGTTCGGGGTTATGTCGGTCGACGATGAGCTCAGAATTACGGAGTTTCTGGAAAAGCCGGAGAACCCCAAGCCCATGCCAGGTAAACCCGGCAAGGCGCTGGCTTCCATGGGTATCTATGTGTTCAGCACCCAGGTCCTTTTCGATGAGTTGATGCGAGACCACATGGATGGTGAAACCTCTCACGATTTCGGCAAAGATATTATTCCATCCGTGATCCGGCGCCTGCGCGTCACAGCTTTTCCATTCCGGGACCCGGTGCAGAACAAACCAGCCTATTGGCGGGATGTCGGAACCATAGATTCTCTCTGGCAGGCCAATCTTGAACTGATCGGTATCAGCCCGGAACTGAATCTGTACGATTCCCACTGGCCTATATGGACGTACCAGGAACAATTGCCTCCGGCAAAATTTATCTTTGATGACGACAACCGTCGCGGAATGGCGGTGGATTCGATGGTAGCCGGAGGCTGTATTGTTTCCGGTGCTTCGGTGAGACATTCGCTTCTGTTCTCACAGGTCAGGGTTCATTCCTACAGCGATATCTCAGACTCTGTCATCTATCCGGATGTGGATATTGGCCGCCACTGCCACATCCGCAACGCGCTGATTGATCGGGGCTGCCGCATTCCAGAGGGCTCCCGTATCGGGTTTGATGAAGCTGAAGACCGCAAGCGGTTTCATGTTTCTCCCAAAGGAATCGTACTGGTCACACCCGAGATGCTCGGGCAGGATTACCCTCATGGTCTCTGAAACCAAAACCCCGGTTGTGCTTTGCTGGCACATGCACCAACCCTCCTATCAGGATATGCGGACCGGGCAGTTCCTGTTTCCCTGGGTGTATCTGCACACCATCAAGGATTACAGCGATATGGCTGCGCACCTTGAACGGGAGCCCGAGGCGAGGGCAGTGGTGAACTTTGCGCCGATTCTGCTGGAGCAGATTGAAAGCTACCTGGTTCAGATTGAGCGCTGGCGTCACGGCGCCGGAGAGATAGGTGATCCACTGCTTGCCGCTCTAGTGGCAGATGAGTTACCTGAACCCGGAACACCGGCCTTTCTGGGACTGATTGAGAAGTGCCTGCGCGCCAATCCTGAACGGATTATCAGTCGTTATCCCGCCTTCACACGATTGGCTGAACTGGCCGATGTGTACCGGCAAAAACCGGAAGTGCAGCGGTATATATCCAGTCGTTTCCTGTCCGATCTGCTGGTCTGGTACCACCTGGGCTGGATGGGCGAAACCATACGCCGGAAAGAGCATTGTATTCAGAGCCTTCAGGAGAAAAGCCATAACTTCACCCTGGATGACCGGCGCGCCCTTCTTGATGTTATTTTCGATGTACTGTCAGGTATCGGGCCGAGATACCGGCATCTGGCCCAGAAAGGCCAGGTCGAGCTGTCGGTGAGCCCCTACACCCATGCCATGCTGCCCCTGCTAATGGAACTTGAATGCGCCCGGGAGGCAATGCCGGATATCGTCTTGCCCGCCCACAGTCATTACCCCGGCGGCAAGGAACGGGCGGAGTGGCAACTCCAGCAGGCGAAAACGGTTTTCCAGCGATTTTTTGGTATAGAGCCCACCGGCTGCTGGGCATCGGAAGGTGGCCTCAGCCAGGCCACGCTCGGGTTACTGGATAACCAGGGCTTCCGCTGGACCGCCAGTGGCGATTCTGTGTATCACAACAGTCTCAAGCTGGCACGGAAGACCAATCCTGACCTTCCGGATGCCGGAATACACCAGCCTTACGCCTTCGGTGACTCTGCAGTCAGCGTTTTCTTCCGGGATGACGGGCTCTCCGATCTCATTGGCTTCACCTACGCTGACTGGCATGCCGTGGATGCCGTTGGCGACCTTGTCCATCACATGGAAAACATCGCCGGCCAGTCCAGGGGCGCTTCACCACAGGTTATCTCCGTAATCATGGATGGCGAGAATGCCTGGGAATACTACCCGGAAAATGGCTTCCACTTTCTGGACGAACTGTACCGGGTGCTTGCACACCACCCGAAACTTCAGCTGACCACCTACAGCGAACTGGTTGCAGATCCGGTGAGCGAACCTGACCGTCTTCCCCATCTGGTGGCCGGTAGCTGGATCTATGGCACCTTCTCAACCTGGATCGGGGATCCGGACAAGAACCGCGCCTGGGATCTACTGTGTGAAGCCAAGATGCACTTCGACCGTGTGATGGACAATGGCGGTCTCAGTTCCGAGCAGAAAGAGTCTGCAAGGCAACAGTTGGCGATCTGTGAGGGTTCAGACTGGTTCTGGTGGTTCGGAGATTACAACCCTGCCCAGATTGTCAGTGATTTTGAGCATCTGTACCGCAGGCATCTGGTCAACCTTTACGAGAAGATAGATTACCCGGCACCGCCTTCGGTCTTCCAGCAACTGAGCCAGGGCAGCGGCGAGCCCGCGCGGGGCGGAACCATGCGCCCCGGGCACGAAGCGGATAACGCGGTATGACTTCACACAGCACCGTGGATCTGTTCAGTACCCGACGTGCCGGTGTTCTTCTTCACCCAACCAGTCTGCCTGGGACCTGGGGGGTTCTCGGCGAGAGCGCCCGTAACTTTGTGGATTTTCTGGCAGATAGTGGTCTGAGTATCTGGCAAACGCTACCCATTGGGCCAACGCACCGGGATCTCTCGCCGTACCAGTCCCTGAGCGCCCATGCCGGCAATCCCGACTTCATGGATCTGTCTGAGCTCTTGCAGGCAGGTCTTCTGATCGAGTCCGAGCTGGCACAATCGGCTGCCGACTCTCGCCCTCAACTATTGAGCCTGGCAGCCCAACGCTTTTTCAACAATGAAGGGAGAGGTGGCAGCGGGCTCGACCAGGCTGATTATCAGCGATTCCGGGCAATTAATGATTACTGGCTGGATGACTTCTGTCTTTTCGGGGCAATTCGGGAAGTTCAGGATTCACCAGGCTGGCTGCAATGGCCGGAAACACTGAGAGACCGGGATGTTGGCGCACTGCAGGCGTTTATTGACCAGAACCAGCCCCGACTCGCCAGAATCCGGTTTGAACAGTTTCTGTTCCACCACCAGTGGCAATCCCTTCGCGACTACGCCCGGGGAAAAGGCGTATTGCTGTTTGGCGACATACCCATCTTCGTTGCCCACGACAGCGCTGATGTCTGGGCCAATCGCGACTTGTTCAAGTTAAACCAGAAAGGTGAACCCACGGTGGTGGCAGGGGTACCACCCGACTATTTTTCCCCCCACGGCCAGCACTGGGGCAATCCGCTGTATAATTGGGAAGCCATGGCCGTGGATGGCTATCAGTGGTGGCTGGAGCGGCTTGAGAGCCAGCGCCATCTGTTCGACCTGATTCGCATTGATCACTTCCGCGGGCTCCAGGCCTATTGGGAAATCCCGGCAGAGACACCCGAACCCATACACGGGTACTGGGTACCCGGGCCAGGGAGCCACTTTCTTGAAGCCTGCTTCAGTCGTTTTCCTGATTTGCCACTGGTTGCCGAAAACCTGGGTATTATCAGTGACGATGTAGAAGAACTTCGCAGACGATTCCGGCTTCCGGGTATGACGGTCATGCAATTCGGCTTTGACGGAAGCCCGGACAACCCCCACCTGCTGCACAATCATCATTCAAGAGATCTTGTGTATACGGGAACCCACGATAACGACACCACGCTTGGCTGGTATCAGAGCCTTGACGAGCGCACCCGGCGCTACGTTAATGCTTATCTGGGTGTTTCCGGTGAGGACATGCCCTGGCCTGTGATAGAGGCTGCATTCCGCTCGGTCTGTTCCCTGGCTATCGTCCCCATGCAGGATTTCATGGGGCTTGGCACGGAAGCCAGGTTTAACACACCGGGGACTGTTGTAAATAACTGGATATGGCAGCTGGACTGGAATCTTTGCCCGGGCAATCTGTCAGCAAGAATCGCTGAATCAGTCCAGCGGCATGGGCGACTGCTTCAGGCCTGATGGTTTTTTGATCAACATCAAGAAGGCTTCTCCAATACTTCGATATAACACACAAGCAGTAGGAAGATTCAACGCTCTCTGTGAGTCAATGGGGGAAACATGGAACACAGACTCAGCACACGCGTTCATGGAAAGCTTGGCCTGCTTGTGTACAGGCGGGGAATGCCAGTAGCCACGGGCCAGGTCAGGGATGCCTCGAAACGGGGGCTGTTCATTGCAACTGACTACACCGACGTTCAGTTAAACCAGACCCTGGAACTTGAATTCTGCTTTCCCGACAAGCGGGAAAAGCAGTTTCGGCGACTCAGGGCCCATGTTGTCCGCAAATCCGACAACGGCATTGGAGTGGATTTTGAGGGGGTCGAGAACGACGGCTTTACCATCTCCTCAATGATCCAATGGCTTAAAAAGCACCACAGGCCGATGAACTATTTTCCCGTTCGCCGGCATGCCCATTAGAATTTCAAGGAGGGGTTCATGGAACGACTCGAAGGGAAAGTAGCCGCTGTCACTGGTGGCGCAGTGGGGATCGGAGCCGCTACTGTGATCCGGATGGCAGAGGAGGGGGCCTCCGTTGCCATTCTGGACCGACAGGACAAGGAAGGTGAGGCCCTGGCCAGACAACTCAAGGATCGCGGCCTCAAGGCCGGCTACTGGCACTGCGATGTGACAAGCGAACAGGAAGTCAAACAGACTCTCGACAAAGTCGCTGAGACCTTTGGTGGCCTGACCGTGCTGGTTAATAACGCCGGCATCGCGGGGGCGAACAAACCTACCCATGAGCTGACCGAAGAAGAATGGGATCTTGTGCAGAACGTGAACGTTAAAGGGGTGTTTTTCTGCACCAAGCATGCGATCCCACACATGAAAAAGGCCGGGGTGGGCAGCATCATCAACCTCTCGTCTATCTATGGCCTTATCAGCGCCCCGGACATTCCTCCATACCACGCATCCAAGGGTGCTGTGCGCCTGATGTCAAAAACCGATGCGCTGCTCTACGCAACAGAAAACATCAGGGTCAACTCCATCCATCCCGGATTCATCTGGACGCCGTTGGTTGAATCCCACCTGAAAACAACCGGGATGGATCCAGACGAAGCAAGGAAAGCCACAGATGCACTACATCCTGTGGGGCACATGGGTGAACCCGATGATATTGCCTGGGGCGCGGTGTACCTGGCCTCGGACGAGTCCAAATTTGTGACCGGCAGTGAACTGGTGATTGATGGTGGCTACACCGCCAGGTAACTGATTCTGGATTACACAGGACCTCATCCGTGACCCTAGCAGCCTATACGCCACGGTTCTTACCGGAGCCCCTTATCGGTCTGTTCCAGTTGGCACTGGACCTGAGGTGGACCTGGCATCACGGCAGCGACGAGCTGTGGCGGGCCCTTGATGAGGAAACCTGGGAAACCACACACAATGCGTGGCTGGTATTGAACAGTGTTTCCGGTGAGCGGTTGGAAGACCTGGCAGAAGACCCGCAGTTTCAGCAACGCTACCGGGAACAGATTGCAGCCCATAATGAATTCAGGGATGCCAGTACCTGGTATTCGGATGATTGCCCCGGCGATCTTGGCAGGGGGATCGCCTACTTCTGTATGGAATACGGCATCAGTGAATCCCTGCCGTTATACAGTGGTGGTCTGGGGGTTCTCGCCGGTGACTATCTCAAGGCCGCGAGTGATCTGGGCATACCCGTCACTGCGGTAGGCTTGCTGTATCAACAGGGCTATTTCCGCCAGGCGATAAGCACCGATGGCGAGCAACTGGAGTTCTATCCCTACAACGATCCCACGATGCTTCCTGTTTCGCCACTCAGGGACGAAGATGGCCAGTGGGTGAGGGTAGTTGTTCCTTTCCCGGGCCGACATGTGCGGTTGAGGGCCTGGAAGGCACAAGTGGGCCGATGCGCGCTACTGTTACTCGATAGTAACGACCCGCGCAACGAACCGGGAGACCGGGGTATCACCAGTGAACTTTACACCGGCGACCCGGAAAAGCGATTACAGCAGGAGATGGTGCTCGGTATCGGCGGCTGGCGCCTGCTCGAGCAGATGGACATCCAGCCTGCTGTTTGCCATCTCAATGAAGGCCACTGTGCGCTCGCGTTGATTGAACGGGCCTTCAGTTGGCAGCAAGAGCACATGGCCGACTTTCACACCGCCCGTGTAGCCACCAGAGCCACCAACCTGTTTACCACCCATACTTCCGTTGCCTCCGGGTTCGACCACTTTTCCCGGGATCTGCTCGGCATTTACCTGGCTCCCTGGCTTGAGTTACACGAACTTACCATCGAGCAACTGATTAAGCTGGGTAGTGTAAGTGTGTCGGATAGCGACGCGGGAGCCCCACACCTGAATATGGCTTTATTGGCGCTGAATATGTGCGGGCGAATCAACGGGGTCAGCCGCATCCATCAGAAAGTATCACAGACGATCTTCCAGCCATTCTTTAACCGCTGGCCGGCGGAGGACATTCCGGCGGAGTTTGTAACCAACGGCGTACACACACCCAGTTGGGATTCACCGGAATCCGACGCAGTCTGGACTCGGGCCTGTGGCCAGGACAGATGGCGCAGACCCCTGCAGATGTCCTGCCCAATGACGCACATCCCTGACGAAGAACTCTGGGAGATGCGGCGGCTTCAGCGCAACCGGCTGGTGAACTACCTGCGACGACGCCTGGCGAGCCAGCATTGTGAACAGAACCCTGCCAACAACCACGCCGCATCCTGCGGACTGCTGCTGGACAATGAAACCCTTACCCTGGGGTTTGCCAGACGCTTTACCGAATACAAACGTCCAGACCTGTTACTGAAAGACCAGGAAAGGCTGTTGGGGTTGTTGGCCAGCCGGGACCGGCCCCTGCAGATAGTCCTTGCCGGGAAGGCGCACCCTTATGACCAACGGGGGAAAGACCTTATCCGCCAATGGAAGGCGTTTTGCCGCAGGCCGGATGTCGAGGGCAAAGTGGTTTTTATCGAGGACTATGATCTTGGTGTTGCCAGCCAACTGATCCAGGGGGTGGATGTGTGGCTGAACTGCCCGAGACACCCCTGGGAGGCCTGTGGCACCAGTGGCATGAAAGTGCTCGTTAACGGTGGCCTGAACCTTTCACAGTACGATGGCTGGTGGGCCGAGGCCTGGAACGATGCGGTAGGCTGGGCCATTCGCCCGGGCGCCACATTCGAGGAACTTGGCAGATCAAGAGAACATGACCTTTACGATGCCCGGGAACTGTTTGACCTGCTGGAAAACGACGTGATTCCGTCATTCTACGATGTGGACGAGCAGGGACTGCCCCGTACGTGGCTGCAAAGGATCCGGGCAAGCATGGACAGCCTGACTGCATCCTATTCGGCCAACCGGATGGTCCGTGAGTATGTCGAGAGGTTCTATCTGCCCATGGTGGAAAGGGGAAAGCAGCGCAGCGCCGGAACAGCCGCAGAGATTGTCGCCGAGCACGCGGAGATTGCCCGTTATTGGCCCAAGCTGCGTTTCAGCACCTTTAATGTCACGGAATCCCAAGGTACCCAGACTTACACCGTCGAGATTTACCTGGATGGTATCGACGAAACGCGCATTACTGTGGAATTGGTGGCCGAGGCATCAGAATACGGGCCGAGAATCGTCACAGAAATGCCCGAGAGGCGGCCTCTTGCCGGTTCGGCCCACAGCTACCTGTATGAATGTACGGTACCGTCTCGCCCTGAGGGGCACTACACCCCGCGCCTGAGAGTCAGGGATGAGCGCCTGAACCTGCCACTGGAGAATCCCGCCGTGCTGTGGCTGAGATGAAACAGGCTTTAACTGCGCCAGAATGCCGGGGAGAGCACAATCACGACACTGAGGATCTCCAGGCGCCCCATCAACATACCCACGGACAGAATCCATTTAGCCGTTTCAGGCAGGGGGGCAAAGGTGCCGGCCGGACCGATGATGTCACCAAGAGCGGGGCCGACGTTGGTAAGTACCGTCAGCGCTCCGGACAGACTGGTTATAAAGTCAAGCTGTAGTGCAGCCAGAGAAACGGTAATTATCAGCAGACACAGCAGAAATATAAACGTGTAGGCGATCATGGAGGAAATAATTTCGTCGCTCACTGGACGACCATTATAGTTCCGTGTGAATACCGCCCTCGGGTGCAACAGCCGCATCAGCTGCTCCCGTAACACGATCAGCGATAGCTGAAAACGGAAAATCTTCATACCGCCGGCGGTAGACCCGGAGCACCCGCCAACAAACATCAGAAAGAAGAACAGGACAAAGGTCAACGGCCCCCACGCCGAATAATCTTCGGAAGCATACCCGGTTGTGGTGACCACTGACGTCACATTGAACAACGTAGACACATAGCCGTTTGCGATGTCGAAATCAATCGGGGATACGTACCAGCGATAAAGGGTAAGCAGGGCGGGAATCACCAGCAATATGGTCAGGAAAAGGCGCACCTGCTGGTCCCGGAACAGTACGCCGTGCTGACCATGCATCTCCCGCACAAACAGGAAGAAAGGCAGGCTGCCGATCATCATGAACAGCGTTGCCTGCAGCAGGAGCAGGTTGGAATCAAATTTGCCCATGGACATATCCGAGGTGGAAAACCCCCCGGTGGCAATGCTGGTCAGCCCGTGGTTGAAAGCATCGAAAAGGCTCATCCCGGAGAATGAGTAGGTGGTTACTGCAATCACCGTAAACCCGACATACACGAAAAGCAGGCCGCGGCTGAGCGTTTTCATTCGCGGCAGGGCCTTGTCGGTCCACTCGGACGACTCAGTGGCAAACAGTCGCATGCCGCCTACCCGTAGGAAAGGCATGACGGCGACGAACATGCCGATAATCCCGATACCACCGATCCACTGCAGTATCGAGCGCCATAGCAGAAGGTCCTGATCCATTGTGTCGAGGCCGGTGAGTACCGTAGCGCCGGTGGTGGTTATACCGGAGGTACCTTCAAAAACCGCCTCGGCGATGGTCAGATCCAGGTCGCTGAGATAAAAAGGAATAGAGGAGAGTAGGGCTATGATAAACCAGCTGGAAACCGTCAGCACAAACATGTAGCGAGGTTTGAGATCGCGCGCCTGACGGTAGGTGGTCAGCACCCCCAACAGGCCAATGCCAAAGCAGATAGAAGCAGATTCTGCAAATGCGAGGGCATTCGGCGCTTCAGAATACGCAAGAAGAAGCACAGGTAACGTCATGAAAATACTCAAAAGTATAAACATGACGCTGATGATGAATATTACAGGATTCAGGTTTCTCAAAGGATGCTCAAGCCGGCTGAACAGAGAGATCGCGACAGAATACAGCCGGGCTGATGCTTTCGCAAGGCGGGAACCCTTAAGCGTCAGGGCCTTACCGCTTGATTAAATCGCAGTAAGTTCCGCGTAAATGAGGATCCTGCGACTGGTAATTGTCGTCAGCCTCATGCAACTTCATTTCGTGAGTGTGGTTAAAAACCAAAAGGAGCATTGATTATGAAGAAGCCAATTGCATTGATTCTGGGCCTTGTCTCAGTCTCGGCACTAACCGTTTCCCAGGCCGCGACTGCCGATATTTACAAGTCCGGTGGAGGTAGCCTTTACGCCGGGCTGAATTACAGCTTTATCGACATTGAGAGTGGCAACGATGAAGTGGATGTTGGCGCGCTCTCAGCAAAAGTTGGAGGACTTGTTTCGCCGTTCTTCGGTGTGGAGGCACGGGCTGGCTTTGGTGTGGATGACGATCGCATCAACGGGGTCGACTACTCCCTCGACAACTTCTTCGGCGGCTACGCTACCCTCAATCTGGCCAACGAATCCCCGGCAACACCCTATCTGGTATTTGGCTTCACCCGTGTTGAGCTGGAGGCGCAATCCGTCTTCGGTACCAGCACAGAGGACGAAACCGACTTCTCATACGGGGCGGGGGTCAATATCGATCTCACTCCGGAAGTGGCTGGCAACCTGGAATACATGCGTTACTATGATAAGAATGGCGCTACCGTTGACGGACTCGGGCTGGGGGTTACCTTCAGCTTCTGATCCGGTTGGTTCACGGTCTGTTTTTATGGCGGCAGACGCAGGTTTGTCGCCACTGTTTCAGGAGCAAGTTTGAATCACCTCGCTCACCTTTTCCTTGCGCCGGATTCCCCGCAGGCCCGCGTTGGAAGCCTGCTCGGCGATTTTGCCCGGGGCGTGATCCCCGAGGATCTTCCGAGCGAAGTCAGGGAAGGGCTGTATCATCATCGCGCAGTGGACGCCTTCACTGACAGGCACCCCGAAGTCATCGCCAGCAAGCGGCTATTTTCCGCCCAAAGGCGTCGTTTCGCAGGCGTTGCCCTTGATATCCTGTACGATCACTATCTTTTAAGACACTGGCAACGCTTCAGCCATATGGAACCGGATACCTTTATTGACCAGGTTTACCGGGAGCTTGATGCCAACGAACCCCTGATGCCTGACTCCATGCAAAGGGTGACCCGACAGATCATTCGTCACGACTGGTTCCGCTCCTACATGGATCTCGAAAACATTGGCTACGCACTGGACCGCGTCGCCAATCGCATCCGTTTCACAAATGCATTCAGCGGCATTATCGAAGAGATCGAAGCCCACGATGACGAACTGGAGCGCCGCTTCCTGCGATTCTTTCCTGAACTCAAACACTTCGCCAATCAGGAGGCGTGATGTTATACAGCTATCCTAAATTCCTTGCACTGCTGCTTTTGTTGACACCCATATCAGTTCTGGCAAATGCGCACAGTAATGATAATAACGTGCCTGAAACACTGGGGTTTGTAGAATGGATGGTCCTGAAGGAATCAGGGCTGCGGTTAAAGGCTCGTCTGGACACAGGTGCCAGAACGTCGTCCTTGCACGCCATTAACGTGGAGCCCTTCGAGAAAGGTGAAAAGGAGTGGGTACGTTTCCAGTTGCCGCTGGCTGACCATCAGGATAAAGAGGACGCGGACGGTGCGAATCTGGACCAGGCGATTCTGGAATTCACTCTTCCGATTGAACGGACCGTAAAAATCAAGCGTAAGGGCGCGCCATCCCAGCACCGTTACGTGGTTGATATGGAGTTCTGCATTGCCGGCAGCATGCACAGAACGGAATTCACGCTGGCAGACCGCAGCGCATTTACCTATCCGGCGCTGTTGGGGCGACGCTTCATGAGCGATGACAATATACTGATCGATTCCTCGGATTCCTTTCTTGCGCCAAGAGACTGTGAACACAAGAGCCTCGCCGAGGTGGCTACAAAACACAGCGACTGAAGGCCTGTCCAGGCTGTCTATATATAGACGAAATTTCTGTTTTTGTATACACTGACACTAATCCTTAAGGCTCAAATCAACATTCGCCGGTGGTGTCAGTCATGAGCAACGCGCAGAAGCTTGAACCCGTTGAAAAAAGCAGAATCCAGAGCGTCGGCCTGAAAACCGTGTTTACGATTCTGGACCGCTGGGGCTGCACTCCGGAACAGATTCAGAAGATTCTCCAGATTTCCCGCCCGGCGTATTACAAATATCGTAAACGGCCGGAGCAGGCCAACCTGACACACGATCAGATCGAGCGGCTCAGCTATCTGGTGAATATCCACGGTTGCCTGAGAATGATCTTCGAAAATCCCAGGAACGTTTACGGTTTCATGGCGCTGAAGAACGACAACCCGTATTTCAACGGCAAAAGCCCGCTGGAGGTGATCAGTACCGGCCAGTTTGCAGCCCTTTATGAAACCTTCAAGCGCATTGATGTGCTGCGCGGGGGGCTCTGGTGACCACAGGGCTACCACCGGTCATCAAAGCGGCCAGCATCATCGGGTATCGCCTTGTCAACTCGAAATTCCCACCCATCAGCCTGTTTGATGATGTGGCGGACGAGGATGAGTTTGATGCTCTGTATGAACTCCAGGCCATGACCAACCCCCGGTTGCAGACGGAACTGGGCAATCTCAACCTGGTGAAGAAGGAGGACATTCCGTTTGGTATCCCCGGCTGCTCTTACGCCACCGGCCCATTTACCCACGTAAACCCCGAAGGCAGCCGGTTCAGCGATGGCCAGTACGGTGTGCTGTACATGGGTGACAGCCTAGATACCGCCATCGCCGAAGTGGCCTATCACCAGTCACGTTACTGGCAGGGCGTACACGGCCTGGACTACGACCGGCTTGTGTTCCGGGGCCTGAAATGCAGAGTAGGGCAGACGGAACTCCACGATGCCACGACTATTTCGTTCAAGAGCCCGATCTATGACCCGGACAGTTACAGTGCCTCCCGGGTCTTTGGCCGCGAACTGTACCAGGCGGGCTCGGAAGGGCTTCACTATCATTCTGTCAGAAAGCCCGGAGCAACCTGCTGGGGGCTGTTCACGCCAAAGCACGTGAACAGCATTATTCAGACTGCCCACTTCGAGTTTATCTGGAACGGCAAGGAGATCAGTTCAGTCAATCGGTTCACCCGTACATAAAATCGCTTTCTTGCGGTTTTTCATAATCATGTCAAACATGGCTTGAAATCGGCTCGGACACCATCATGGTATAAGGATGAGCTTCACAGCAAAAGGAGAGTGATATGAAGTCCATTAGCCGTGACGACCTCAAACAAATGAATGAAACCGAGCATGAAGACTTTGTGTTGATAAACGTCCTACCCCGCGACACTTTCAATCGGGAGCATATACGGACGTCAATCAATATTCCGGTTGAGGAACCGTCGTTTCTGGAGCAGGTAGAAGCGGTTGTCGGCAGTAAAGATCGCAAAGTCGTTGTCTACTGTGCAAACTTCGATTGCGATGCTTCTGTCAAAGCCGCGAAGAAACTGGAGGATGCCGGTTTCACGCAGGTTTATGACTATGAAGGCGGCACCAGGGACTGGTTCGAACAGAAACACGCTGCGTGACTGTTTGCTCGCCAGGGGCTGTGCCCGAGTGCGGCAGCCCCATTTTATAACCCGGTATTACTGCTCCTTCTCATTCCCTCTTTCGTCACTTTTCTGCTCCTCAACGGTGCCTGACTCTTCATCACTACTCGCTGTTTCCTGCTCCTCAAACTGAGGATTCCTGGGGTCAAGTTCGGAGAGACCAAGAGCCGCTTCAGGGGTTGTGGTGTAGTACTGTTCCTGTTGCGTGACCGACGGATGACGGCGCCTGGACGTCACCAGCATGAATGCGATCAGACCGCCCAGTATCAGGGCATTACTGATAAACAGTCCACGGGGCCCCAGAAAGTCCATGAACAGGGCACTGATCAACGGACCGATGATGCTGCCAAGACCATAACTGAGCAGCAATGTCGTACTGGCGGAGGTTACCTGGTGAGGCTCCATCAGATCATTGGTAATGGCAACGGCGATGGGGTAGATGGCGGCGCTGATGCCCATATACAGCCCTACAAAGAGCACTAGCGCGATCATGTTGAGACTGCCGATGACCGCGGCAACCAGACTGCACAGGGCAGCGACTGCGGCCGCAACAAGCATTACCCGGTAGCGGTCAAAATGGTCACATAGACGGCCGATAGGCCAGGCCAGCAACATGGCGGCGACAATGGCAGAAGCCATGAAGTTTGACAGCTGCCCAAGGTCGAGACCAATGCGATCAGCGTATACCGGGCCCATGGCGTAGAATGCGCTGATCAACAGCCCCGCTATCAGTGCTCCGAGGGTACCCGCTGGTGATTTCCGATAAAGCCTGATCAATGACAGCCGGTCACCACGTGTAATGACTGGCGATTCACGGCGAGTCATGGACAGGGGAGTCAATGCAAGCACCACCAGTATGGTTGCCAGGGAGAAAGGGATGAAGCCTGCGGGATCAGCTACCCGGATAAGCACCTGACCCCCTGCAGTGGAGAGGAAAAAGATAACCTGATAAATGGCGAACAGACTGGCCCGATTACGGTTATCAGCCTTGCTGCTGAACCAGCTTTCCATGACGATCATCAGACCCGCCATCACAAAACCGCCCAGCGCTCGCAGAAAGCCCCAGAGGCTGGCTTCAACCGCCATCGGATAAACCAGTATTGACGCCGAAAGCACCGCAGCAAAAACCGCAAACGCCCGGATATGACCAACTTTCTCGATTATCCGTCCAGCATAGAGAGTCCCTGCGACAAAACCGATGGAATAGAACGCCAGAATCCAGCCGATAACAGTGGCACTGAACTCCTCAATACTGAGCCGCAGACCAAGCAGGGTCATGAGGAACGCGTTGCCCATGATGAGCAGAATAATGCTCATGATGAGTGACGAAAGACTGGTAATGGTTTTTTGCATCAATCCTCCATCTCGGGTTGATGGAAAAAGCCGCGCGGGCACTCTGGAAGACACTGTGGGGATGGTATTGGGGGAAAAAAAGGGTGGGGGAGCCCCACCCCGTGCTCGGTCTTACTGGCTAGACGTAGAAGTCCAGATCCTCCTGAGCTTTCAAGAGGTCCCGCATCTTGATGGGATCGTCTCCAAAGAAGAAGATCAGCCCCCAGTGCGTGCCGAAAGCAGACCGGTCAGGCACAGTCTCTTCGGCCGGGGCGACAAGCTCGTGAGATTCGAAATAGGGATGTTCAATGGTTTCTTTGGGCATTTCCAGCTTGCTGACCACACGACGCCGGGGGTAGACACCAAAACAACCAGCATAGCCCTTCGCATCCACCACTTCGCGGGGGAAGAAGTTATTCACTTCCTCTTCGGTGCTTTTGGGGTCGAACACCAACATTGAAGCCTGATAGGCATTAAAGCCATAGGCACGCTCAATCAGCTCGAAGGCCTTGAACCCGGGCGGCCGATAGGCCACTTCGCCAAAGTACATTTCGCCGTCTGCAGTGACAAAGTACTCGGGGTGAATCAGGCCGAAATGGATGTCGAATGTTTTGACCAACAGCTCTATTTGCTTGGTAATCGCGTTGCGCCAGCTCTCGAGTTGCGCAGTTGCAGGTACGAATACCGAGTAGCCCAAGGTCACATATTCAGAGATGTTGAGAAACTTGATCTTTCCATCATGGATCCAGGCCTCAACTGCAAACTCCCAGCCGTCGAGGTGGCTTTCCATCAACAGTGGGTATTCCTCGGCCGGAATAGCGTCAATTTCTTCTATCTTGCGGATCATTCGATGGCCCAGGCAACCGGCCTTGTCGAACGCCTTGACATGAATCGGATCGTCCGGGTCGCCATCAAGCTTGAGCAGAGTCTGGTTGACGCGTTTCATGAAACGGACAATGTCTTCTTTCTCGTGCGCTTCCTCGAAAATCCCGACACGAATACCGCCAAGCTGGGCACGGCGCTTCATCAGAGCCTTGTCACGGAACAGGATGGATTGCCCATACATGCGGGGGCTGTCAAGAAGGACAGAATTGATGGCGCCGGACCATTCGACAGTCTCCTCGAATAGCGGTATGGCGACATCGACACCCTCCGCCTTCAGCCTTGTTGCAATCTCGAGAGACCGATCATTGAGACGGATAAAGTCCCACGGGATGAAAGGTATCTTGTTAACTTCGCAGAAATCTGCAGCCCATTCGGGGGCAATCACAATGTAGCGGCGGTCGAATTTTTGCGCAGCCTTGATCGCATTGACGCTCCAGCCGAGCAGGGCAATATAACCTTTGTTCGGGTCCTTCGGCGTCTCGGTTCCTTTAACCGAATCCATATTCGGATCAAGCCAGGCAGCCTTGTCTTGCGGAACCTGAGGTTCTGATGTTGTCGACATTTGATATTCTCCTTGCCGGTCAACCCGGAAAGCTGCGCAGACATTGGTACGCACCAGGTAACCTAAGCCTTTTGACAATGTCGTTTTCGGAGGATTGAGTAGCCCAGAGCCAGGCGAGGCACTTGAGTGCGTGAGTGTATCACTGAGCGGATACAGCGGATTTATGCTTCCCAACCGTCACCATCAATATAGTCGCTCTGGTTACAAATAGAAACGAAGACCCCGGAATCGTTTGCTTCTGATTCGTCTTAAGGGCATCGTTGGGTCATGGACAATTCAAAATGGCTTGTCACTCGGCCAAGGAAAGCATTGTGACTACACTCGGATCTGACCCCGGCACCAACGCCTCTGTTGCAGCATTTGACGAGGCCCTGGAACAGCTTGCGGTTACTCACCAGAGTGACCCACTGGCCCCGAATACCCAGGTACTGGAAGCGGCACTTCCTGTTATGGAGGCACCCGGTGGACTGGACGCGTTATACGCTCGAGTACCGGCGATGGAATCCAAGGGTGTATTTGCCAACAGCGACTGGGACCAGCCTGCCATTTTGCGGCCCGCACTGGCGGTGCGGACCCTACGCCAGGGGGCCCCTCCTTACACCTGCATCGAAGCCCTGAGTGAGCTCCGCCTGCTAGCCGTGGCCATGGGTGACTATCTGCATCCGGGGATTTCAGCTGAGCAGGCCAGACACTTCCTGACCCAGGTGACAGCATTGAACCTGGATCTGTTGTCCGGCCAGATGAGCGAAGCGGACCGGGAGCGACCGCAGAGGCTGGGGCAGATCGTCAATTCGCTCTATCAGTTCCTGCTCAACAGGCTAGGGTATGAGAGCATTCTTGACAGCCTGGTGGGTGAAGTACAACGCCTGCTGGCACAACGCCCAATACAGACTGACAGCATCAAACAGATGGTCAGCCAGATTGCCAAATGCCTTTTCGATCCGGAAATCGAAACTTCGGGTATGGATAAAGCTGCTCGTCTTGTCAGTGCCCTGTTTGGCCCGGCGGCGGGTTGTCGCGATGATCCGGGCTTTGCGGTCTACGGCGAACGACTGGCTACCATGGACGAGGTTGCTCTATCTGCCGAAGCACAGGCCTTTGCCAGTGCCATGCATGGAACAGGCATGGTTTCTCCCTACCACCCCTTACTACTGAGACACCTTCGGGGGTACCGGGATGACCTGATCCCGCTGGCGCTGGGGCTGAGTATTACCGGCAACGACGCACTCCAGAGCTACCACCAGCTCGTGCTCGAGCTGATTGACCAGGTCGTTCATCCGGAAACCTGTCAGGCGGTTTATGGCCTGGCCATGTTCCTTGAGCGTGGCTCACTGTTTACACCACCGGTGGCATCGGGCCTGTGGCGTCAGCTGGGACTGACATTGTGTCCTGCAGCCTCCGACAGGCTGAGCGCTGTTTTCGGCGGAGCGCATCCACCACGGGTTTATCTGCTGGCTGGCGTGCTGAGCCTACTGGGGCAACCATTGGGCGTTGGGCAGGGTAATAATCCTACTTGCCAGTCGGTCATCGGGCTGTCCATGTGGGCGTTTAACGACGCTGATTTCCTGCTGCAACTGGTGGCCTGGGCTGCCCGTGATGACGATGTAATGATGCGTTTCGAGGGGCAACAGATTACCTCGCAGCATCTGGAAGCAGGGCTGGCAAAGGAGCCACCAACCGATGTGGATCCGGTCTCACTGATCCTTATACCTCACCTCGACCGCATCTATGGCGAAATGGGGCACCTGTGCGGCGTGCGTGACGACGACCTGCACCGCTGGATCAATCCGGAGATGTATGGCTGGTGGGTCGGGCAGGGATTTCTCAGTGTTATTAGCCGGGAGACAGGGAAAATTCATGAATATGAGCAGTTTATCCGTCACTTCTATGCCTGCTATCACCCTTACTATAACGGCAATATACCCGTTGTCCATCCGCAACCGGCCGGTATCGCTGTCACTGACAGTGGAGGACGCCTGGTTGGACGCCATGCCATAACAATCCTGCGGGTCAACCTGGATCGCGAAGGGGAGATACGCGTCTATTTCTTCAATCCCAACAACGACAGCGGCCAGGACTGGGGCCAGGGAATTAACTGCTCGACGCAGAGTAATGGTGAGCGCTATGGCGAAGCATCGCTATTGTTCGCTGAATTTGCATCCCGTTTGTGCGTGTTTCATTTCGACCCGAGGGAACTGGGGGATACATCAGCGGTTCTGGAAGCAGACATCGCCCGGGCTACGGAGCTTGGCCGCAACAGCTGGGCAGTAGTGTATGAGTAAACCATCAGCTTTCGTGTAGTTACTTGCCCCATGCCAGCAGGTACCTTAGAAAACACCTGAGGCATGGGCAAACTGCCAGGGATCAGGATGGATGCCTGTCCCTGCTGTGACTTTCGCTTTGTTGATAACGGCGCTGATCCCCGGCCCAGAATGTTTTCAGGTACTCGATTACCGACCGAATGTCCTCGTCGGTGAGGTTGTCCTTGAAAGCAGGCATGGTCAGTTGGTCCGTTTCATTGAAGGGATGCCGCCATCCCTCCGCGATCATCCGGAACAACATGGCATCGCTGTGGCGCCAGGTGTGGCCTGTCTCATCGTGCGGTGGCGGAGGCATTTCGCCTTTCTCATCCGGTTTGTTCCAATCGGCCGCACCTTCGCCCTGCCATCCGTGGCAGGAGGCGCAGTATTGCTCATAAATCTGGCGACCCTCGGCCATTTCGGTCGGAACACCGTCTCCGTTTGATGGCTCGCCCCCCGCCATCACAAGGGCCGGGGCAACGAGCAAAACCAGCGGGACAAGCCACTTATTCATGAACAGGTCCCCATCCTCCAGAGGCATGGCGAGAAAGCAGATTTCCGTTTTCCGTGCCCACCAAAAGTCCTTCCGTGGGCGAGAATGTTAGAGCGGTGACTGCCTGAGGGGTTTCAATCCCAGCCCAGGTTTCGCCACCGTCCGAGCTGTGGTGAAGCTGTCCCTCAATCACGGCGTACACATTCTCCGGGGCCGAAGGATCGTAACCGATGACAGTCACAGTCCCTCGCAAGTCGCCGGCATCGCCCCAGAAGCAGAAACAGTCCATGGAGCGTGCGACTCCACGGGTGGTGCCGGCGAACAGCCAGCCACTTTCCATACTGCCAGGCATATCCGAGTGAAGGAACGCCTCCACGGGCTCCCGGGGGCCACTGTCTACCTTCATCCATTCGGCACCGGCATCCCTGGATCGGAACATGCCACCTTCACCAAGATAAGCGTAGAGCGTATCCGGTTGGGTGGCATGTGCGGCAATGGCCGTAATTCCCAGGTCGGGCAGGGTGTGGCTGAGGGACTGCCAGCGCTCGCTGGCATACTCATAGCGCCAAATGCCAAGGCCTGGCCCCGACAGGTACAGACTGCCGTCTGCGCCCGTTGCCAGAGAGTTGGGCCGGGGCACTGAGTCCGACGGGGGCAGCGGAATCTCAGTGGCTGTCTTGCCGTCAAGAACAAACAGGCCACTTTCCCGAAGCACCAGTAAGGCGCCTGACGAGTTGGTCGTCAGTGCCTTCACTGGCTGGCCATCATTCGCAGTCTGTGCTTGAACCAGTGCCGGCATGACGACTGCGAAAGCGAGCAGGAAAAAGCCTGTTAGGGCTGAATTCAGGCGGTAACAGATTGCTTTCATAGGGCTGACCTCAGTAATCCTTGTGTTCACGGAAAACACCTTGCTGGCCATTGGCGTTGAAGGCGATGACCTGGTAATCATCCTTCCGGCCGGTTTCCATGCCAGGGGTACCATGGGGCATCCCGGGTACGGACAGACCAACCGCGTTGAACTGCGGGTTCTCAAGGTAGGCGACGATGTCATTGGCCGGCACATGACCTTCAATCACCAGATCATCGATCAGCGCGGTGTGGCAGGACGCCATATCGCGTGGCACGTCGTACTCCTGCTTGATTCCATTAAGGTTGTCGGTCTCAACGATGCGGGTATCAAAACCATTGGCCGCGAGGTGCTCGGCCCAGGACTGGCAACAACCGCAATTGGGGCTCTTGTAAATGGTGATGGCCTGGCCTGTCTCTCCACGCTCGGCTGGCGCAACCGATGGCTCGGCAGATTCGTCGGCCTGGATGGCCAAGGTGGTGGCGCCAGCGCCGATAACGATAGCGGCTACACCCGTATACAGGGCGAGTTTTCTGGTATTCATAAAAAATCCTCGATTTGAATCGGTTTGGGCACGGCGAGCCCCGGGGGAGCGTATTGCATCCCCAGGGCCAGAGCCTCAGCTCGAACGGGTATCCAACGGGTTACTTCTCGTCGGTGCCTTTATCTTTCATTCCGCCGTGCATGCCATCGCCACCATGACCCTGCATCATCTTCATGCACGCCTCGGTCATGGCTTTTCGGTCTTCCGGGGATATATCAGACATCGTGTTCATCATCCTCATCATGCCGCCCATTCCAGGCATGCCGTTCGAGGACATCATGTCGGTCGCTTTGTCTTCATGGGCAAAGGCAGAGTAGGTGGCAAGAGTAGTGGCCAGAATAGCCGCAGTGATCGCAAACTTGGGATATGAAATACGCATTAGATTCACTCCAGTCCAAGGCTCGTGGTAAATCAAAGTACGGGCCTTTCTTTCAAGAATTAACGTTAATGACATTGCCGCTGTGGGCAAGAATCCGGGTTAAAACTCAGGAGTGAGATAGTGGAGGGGGAGTAATGGAAGCCAGAAAGGGGTTCTGGTAAATCGCCACGCGGGCGGTTGATAAAGGCTGGGAACCGCTATCGACAGAATTTTCTGTTGCAGCAAGCAGCAGAGCGACGCTCACCCCGCACTTGCTCAAACCACCTGCACTTAAGCAGGCCACGCCGGGAGCAACAACACAGTCGCTCTTGCTGTCTGGTGAGGAACTCGCTCCATCAGCAGCCTGGCTCATCATAATAGAACCACAATCCACCATCACAGAATCCGACTGGCCGCCTGATACTCCGGGCACAGCCAAAGCTGAGCCACTCAGCACCAGGAGCAGTGACAGAAGTGCGGAAATGATTTGACGCTTTGCTGCAGTCATCTTGTTTAAAAGCACCAAATGGTGGAAGTCACGTGGATGTGACAAGGAGTCGAGCTGTTAGTTCGCGATGCTAGCAGGTTTTTAGGTGGAACTCATAAGCCAATCAATTCAACTTCTGCACACCATTTAACATAATATACATTATGCGCACTAGAATGCGTCGGGTTTGACGCAATTCCAACCAAAAGCAACCCCTTTTTACCGCTGTAACT
>NZ_JASSVS010000019.1 GCF_030250645.1 Marinobacter azerbaijanicus | reverse complement strand
CGCACCGGCCACGTATAATGCTCGGCGCTGCCGGCGTGGCGGAATTGGTAGACGCAGCGGATTCAAAATCCGCCGGGTGCAAGCCCTTGTCGGTTCGAGTCCGACCGCCGGCACCACTTATACTTAGACCCCAATAACCATGGGAGTCAAAGGGATAAGAGCCTTGATCAGACCCTGAGGTGTGACACTTCGGTGATCCACTCCCGAGGTCTGACATGGCATATGGAACCTACCTGACACGTAATCGCCATAGCACCAACTGGTATGCCCGGATCGTCATTCCCCATGACCTCCGCCATGCCTACGGGCGAAAGCGAGAGATTCGGAAAACACTCGATACCCCCTGCAAGGTGACCGCCCGGCGCCGTGCCTTGACGCTTTGGCTAGCCTACCAACAGGTATTCGAGTCGCTGCGGAGCGGTTTGCCTGTGGTCAATATCTCTCCAACTTGGGGGGCGCTCGCCTTCCTGACGCGTGAAGCGAAAACGGATGCTAAGACATCACCTAATGACTCGACCGAATCTGTCTACACGTTCGGAGAGATCACGTCGCTGATGGCTGTGGATACCCAAGGCAACCGATTCACCGTTTCGTTTGTATCTATCAACCCCGTCACTGGCGAGATCGTGCTCGACAACCCGACCCAGGCTGAGCTGGAGGGGGCGGAGCGGCTCGTCAAAGCGTGGGCGCAAGCAAAAGGGACGGCTGGACCTAGTGATGTTGAGGACGTTCCGTATTCAGCGCGGGGGTTAGTCGCGTCACCTGGTTCTTCTCCAGCGAAGTCGGAGCGCTTAAGCGTTCTGTTCGACCAGTTCGCCTCCGAACGGCTGGCCGAAGCTCGCGAGAAGTCCAAAGAGACGATGAGGCAGCACCTCAACGTATTCATCGAGCTGATGGGCGACCTGCCGGCAACCAAGCTGACCAAGCAAGTCGTCCGGGAATTCATCAAGCTGCTCAAGACCTACCCCACCCATCGAAATCACGGTCGCTGGAAAGCCATGTCGCTGGCAGACATTCGCGCCTCGGGCAAGAAGCCCATTAGCGAAACGACCCAGCACAACATCATTGGCAATCTGCACACGTTCGCCGCTTGGCTCGTAGAGATTGACGAATTGGCCAGCAACCCTTTCAGGATCAAGCTGAAGAAGAAAGCCAAGGCACCTGATCCGTCACGGACATGGACCGATGAGGAGCTGCGCCGCTGGTTCCACTCGGATCTCCTGCTCAAGCATCGTAACTGCCCTCGGTATGCATGGAAATTCTGGCTTCCATTGATCGCGATCCATTGCGGGGCGCGCCTGGAGGAGCTGGCCGCGCTGTCCCCGAGTGATTTCTTCGAGCACGAAGGCGTGCAGGCTTTCAAGATCCATGGCGAGGACGGTCGGTTCGTCAAGAACGTGTCGTCTTGGCGTGTAGTCCCGGTCCACTCCCACCTGGTCAGCATGGGTCTGCTGGACTATGTGGCAAGCCGCAAGGGGCAGGAGCGGCTGTTCACCATTGAGCCCTACAAGGGTCAGTATGGTAAGCGCGCCTCGAAAGCATTCGTCTATTTGCGCGATCAGCTGAATATCAGCCCCGATTTCCACGGCTATCGGCACACGGTCATTGAGGCGCTGAAACTGAAGGGTGCCCCCCTTACGCACATCGAATGGCTAGTGGGTCACACGGGAACTTCAATGTCCGCGCACTACGGCAGCGCCACCGACAAGCGGAAGTGGTTGCCAGTGCTGAAGGAAGTGGTCGAGCTTCTCGATTGGTCTCGCGTGATGCCGTCGGAGTAGACCAACGTCCCACCTGTTCTGGCTTCCAGTATGAGTGACAATTCGTAAACGGCTGAGTAGGCTCTAAGGATAACGAATCATAGGCTCCGCTGGAGCTTGCACGCAGGGAGCATGGGGCGCATGGCCTTCGATCAGACCTACTGCATGGAAACGCTCACTGCTGCGACACGGCCCGAAGCCGATAGCGGTGAGTTCATCTATGCCTTCCTCGACGCTTACGGCTTTCCCAAAGCCACCATCACCCAGGTTCGCAACGCTGGGCAGCGCAACGTCGCCAGCCGCAAGGACGAGGGGCACGTCGCTCTGAAGAACTGGCTCTACTTCATGCCGGTGCGCCAGGGCGAGAGTATCCACGAGGCGTTGCAGGTGCTGGCGGACGAGGATGAGCCCGCCAGGCACAATTGCCGCTTCCGGGTGGTGACGGACTTCCGTGAGCTGACGGCGCTGGATACCAAGACCGATGAGCGCCTGGAGGTCAAGTTCGGCGAGCTGGCCACTCAATACCTCTTCTTCGCCCCGATGGCAGGTCTGGAGCGCACCAAGCACTTCGACGAGGCGTCTGCCGACCTGAAGGCAGCGGCCAAGATGGGCCGGCTTTTCGACCGTCTAAAGGAGGCCAATGAGTTCAGCACGCCCGAGAAAATCCACTCGCTTAACGTCTTCATGACTCGCCTGCTGTTCTGCTACTTCGCCGAGGATACCAGGATCTTCCCGAAAAACGCTTTCACCAAAGTCATTACCGAAGCCAGCGGTGAGAATGGGGAGGGGCTGCCCGAGCTGCTGGCCCAGTTGTTCCGTATAATGAACCAGCCTGAGGATGAGCGTCCGGCTGATCTACCCAAGCACATCGAGCAGTTCCCTTACGTCAACGGCGGCCTGTTCCGTGACGACCTGCCCGTGCCCCAGATTCGCGGCAAAGGTCGGCGGATGATGATCGAGTGCGGGCAGCTCGCCTGGGAAGCGGTGAATCCTGATATCTTCGGCTCAATGTTCCAAGCTGTCGTGGATGAGGAGAGCCGCGACGCGCTGGGGCAGCACTACACCTCCGTGCCCAACATCATGAAAGTGATTCGTCCGCTGTTCCTCGACAAGCTCTACGCGGAGCTGCACAAGGCGAAGGGCAACCGCAAGAAGTTGGAAGCTCTGCTGGAGCGGCTGACGCGGATTCGCGTGTTCGATCCAGCGATGGGGTCGGGCAACTTCCTAATCATCGCCTACAAAGAGCTTCGCCGTCTGGAAATGGCGGTGTTCCGTGCACTACAGCAGGTGTCCGGTCAACAAGAGATGTTCATAAGCGGAATACGCCTTACTCAATTTTATGGGATTGAGGTTGCGGACTTTGCTCATGAGGTCGCTCAGTTATCCTTATGGTTGGCCGAACATCAGATGAACACTATATTCGAAAAAGAATTTGGCCATTCCGAGCCAATGCTGCCGTTAAAGGATAGTGGGAATCTTGTTCTTGGAAACAGCTTGAGACTGGATTGGGAAGATGTCTGTCCACTTGTGGAATCTGCAGAGGTCTATGTATGCGGAAACCCACCCTATCGTGGAGCGTCTTATCGGTCTGAGGAGCAAAATGATGATATGGACGTGGTGTTTTCGGGTTTCAGTAAACACCGCTATCTAGACTATGTGGCTTGTTTTTTTTGGAAGGGCTCGCAATATATCAGGAGAGGCGGCGAGCTAGCTTTTGTGTCTACAAATTCGATCTGCCAAGGCGAGCAAGTTGCAATGCTCTGGCCGGCGATTCTTGGGCTTAGTGTCGAGATTAACTTCGCCTATCAGACATTTTCATGGAAAAACAGTGCGCAGCAAAACGCCGGGGTTCACGTTGTGATAATAGGAATATCGTCGGCGCCTGTTTCGAAAAAATTGTTTCAGTTGATCGATGGGGAATGGCGCACGAAAGAAGTTTTTAATATTAGTCCTTATTTGCTTGAGGGTGGTAATGCTGTAGTGTTTAGTCGCAGCAAGCCTCTTGTCGGTTCGAGTATAATGACGAAGGGAAATCAGCCTACTGATGGCGGAAACCTTATATTGAGCCGTGAAGAGAAGGATTTTCTTTTAAAACAAGAACCTAATTCTGAGAGATGGATTAGAAAATTGCTTGGGTCTCAAGAGTTCCTTCAGGGAAAAGAAAGGTGGTGCTTATGGCTTCGCTCCGCAGATGAGTCAGATATTCTGAACATGCCTGCTGTGCACAATCGAGTCATGAAAGTGCGGGATATGCGTCTTGAAAGTCGAAAGGCGTTGACCAGAAAGCAAGCGGAAACGCCGCATTTGTTTGGGGAGATTCGCCAGCCCGTTAATGAGAGTTACATACTGGTTCCTCGTGTGACTTCCGAGCGAAGGCACTATGCGCCGGTCGGTTTTTTTGATAGCGATGTGATAACTACAGATCTGGTGCAAATGGTTTTAGGCGGAACGCTTTATGATTTCGCTATCCTTTCTACGCAAATGCATATGGCATGGCTGCGACTGGCTACTGGCCGCTTAAAAAGTGACTATCGATATTCTGCAAAGTTGGTCTATAACACCTTCCCCTGGCCCAAGGCATCCGAGCGTCAGCGCAAAGAGATCGAGAGGCTTGGGCGTGAGGTGATCCTAGCCCGTGCCGCCCACCCCGATAAGACGATGGCGCAGCTCTACGACCCCGACAAGATGCCCGAGAACCTGCTTGAGGCACATCAGGCTCTGGATCGGGCCGTGGAGAAGCTCTACCGCGATCGCCCCTTTCGCGACACCGCCGAGCGTCAGGAGTATCTGCTGGCTCGTTACGAAGAGCTCATTGAAGCAGAGAGGGCGACCAAAGCTGAAGGTGGAAAGAAACCGCGAAAAGTCGCCACGACGGAGGGCTGAGGAATGGCTGAGTTGATTAAGGTCGAATACGCCCGCACTGGCAAGAGTGCCAGCAGCAACGCGCTGGGGATGCGCGAGATGCAGGCGCGGGCCTACGAGAAGCGCGACAGCCAGTATCTGCTGCTCAAGGCGCCACCGGCCTCTGGCAAGTCGCGGGCGCTGATGTTCCTGGCTCTCCACAAGCTCAACCGCCTGGGGCTGCGCAAGGTCATCGTGGCGGTGCCGGAGATGTCTATCGGGGCCTCCTTCAAGGACACCGACCTCACCTCGCACGGCTTCGACTGGGACTGGCATGTCGAGGACCGCAACGATCTGTGCCGGGCAGGCAACGATAGCGGCAAGGTGGACGCCTTCTGCCGCTTCATGGCCGATCCCAATGACCGCACCCTGGTTTGCACCCATGCCACGCTGCGCTATGCCTTCGCAAAGCTGAAACCGTCTGACTTCGACGATTGCTTAGTCGCCATCGATGAGTTCCATCATGTCTCTGTAGACGAGGGTAATCGTCTCGGCGCGCTGATTGACGATCTGATGCAGGGTTCCACCGCCCATATCGTAGCCATGACCGGTAGCTACTTCCGTGGCGATGCAGCCCCGATCCTGCTGCCTGACGACGAAGCTCGCTTCGACAAGGTGACCTACACCTACTATGAGCAGCTCAACGGCTACCGTCATCTGAAGTCCCTGGGCATCGGCTATCACTTCTACCAAGGTCGCTACCTCGACGCGATCCGCGAGGTGCTGGACCCGGCCAAGAAGACCATCGTGCATATCCCGAACGTCAACAGCGGCGAGAGCACCAAGGACAAGTATGGCGAGGTCGATCACCTCCTCGATGCGCTCGGTGAGGTCGTGGTTCAGAACAGTCAATCCGGCATCGTCATAGTCCGTCACCCATCGGGAAGGAAACTAAAAGTCGCCGATCTCGTCACCGACACCCCCATTCGCCGGGACGTGCAGGATTACCTGCGCAACGTTACCAAGCCAGAGGACGTCGATGTCATCATCGCCCTGGGCATGGCCAAGGAGGGCTTCGACTGGCCGTTCTGCGAGCATGTGCTGACCATCGGCTATCGCAACTCGATGACTGAGATCGTCCAAATTATTGGGCGAGCCACCCGTGACAGCGAGGGCAAGACCCATGCTCAGTTTACCAACCTGATCGCCCAACCCGACGCCGAAGACGATGACGTGAAGGTGAGCGTCAACAACCTGCTCAAGGCAATCACCGTCTCGCTGCTCATGGAGCAGGTGCTGGCTCCTAGCGTGTCGTTCAGGCCGCGCTCTCGCATGAGGCCAGACGAGCAGATAGAGCCGGGCACCATCATCATCGAGGACACCCAGGCGCCGGTCTCCGACAAGGTGCTGGGAATCCTCGAGTCCGGCGGGCAGGAAGACATCATCGCCGTGTTGCTCCAGAAACCCGAGGTCGCCTCTGCGGCGTTGACAGAAACCACCGAACCCGAGGTCATCAACGAGGTGGAGCTGCCCAAGGTCATCGAGCGGCTGCACCCCGATCTCGACGAGAACGAGCGTGAGGTGCTGCGGGAGACAGTGCTCACCACCATTGGCGCTCGCTCCACGGGCGGCCTAATCAATGAGGAGGATCTCCCCGAGGGTGCCGTGATCCATGAGCCCGGCCAAGCCTATGACATAGATGAAAATGGCGTGCCCGTCGATCCTGGTGCCGCCCCGGATGGACGCGAACTATGTAGTGACGGGACTGAAGGCGAGCCCAAGGGAAACCGCCAGTTCCTCAAGATCGGCGAAAAGTTTGTCAACATCGAGCACCTCAACATCGACCTGATCAACCAGATCAACCCTTTCCAAGGTGCCTACGAGATCCTGTCCAAGGCGCTCACGGCTCCCGTGCTCAAGACCATTCAGGACACCGTGGTAGGTAACCGCACCCAGATGACCGAAGAAGAGGCGGTTGTGCTGTGGCCCAAGATCGTCGCCTTTCGGGAGGAACAGGGGCGAGCTCCCTCGGTGCACAGCGATGACCATATGGAGGTTCGCTACGCCGAGGCGCTTGCCTATATCCAGCAGAAGAAACTCGAGAGGATGAGGAGTGCGTCGGCATGATTCGGACTCGCCGAGAACCGCCCAAGCGTCGCACGCTGGATGACATCTTCGCTGATCCCGATGAGCTGGGCCTGCTTCGCGTAGCTCCGCCCAAGTCGTCGGCTCCGAGCGCCGATCAACGGCTGGTGGCGACCCTCCAAGGTATCGAAGCATTCGTCACTCTGCACGGTCGCGAACCGCAGAAAGATGCGAAAGACCTCAATGAAGCCACGCTAGCCGTCCAGCTGGCCGCTCTGAGGCGCGATCCCGCCAAGGTTGATGGATTGGCTGCCTGGGACTCGCTCGGCCTCCTGGGTGGCTCTACGGGCGATTCCGAGGATGCCAGCCAGGACGACCAGCCTGCCACGAGCGATGGAGCAGTGCAGAGCGCCGGCAGCAGCACAACGAAGTCCTGCTCACCTCCACCTGCGAAAGCAACCGTATCCCCCGATAGCGTCACCTCGCTGGACGACATCTGGGAGAGCGATACTCTCGGCCTACTGAGTGGCGGCGGTGAGAATGTCGAGTCGATTTTCGACCTGACCCATGTGCCAGAGGCCAGTGAGCGGGACATGCCGGACGAAATTGCCCAGCGCACACACTGCAACGACTTCTATCGCTTCGAGGGGCTGTTTGATCAAGTGCGAGATGAGCTGCGTCAAGGAGATGCTGAGGCTGTGCCGTTCCAGAAGGAATCTCAGATCGATGAAGGCGATATGTTCGTGCTTAACGGCATGCTTTGCATCGCCGACCAAGTGGGCAAGGAAAGCGTTGGCGCTGGCCGCAAGTTCAATCCACGGTTGCGTGTCGTGTTTGATAACGGCACTGAGTCAAACCTGTTACTGCGCTCGCTAGCTCGAGCGCTTTACAAAGATGAGACCGGCCGGCGCATCCTTCGTCGAGGTGACACCTTCGATGCCATGCAGGGCATTACCCACCACGACAAACGCACAGGCGTTATCTATATCCTGCGTTCCCTCAGCCAAGACCCGGCATTGCGGGGCATCCGCAATCTCTACAAGATCGGCTACACCGAGACGGATGTGGAGAAGCGTATCGCTGGGGCAGAGCGGCAGCAGACCTATTTGGAAGCGCCGGTGCAAGTCGTCACGTCGTTCGAGTGCTACAACCTCGATCCTCGGCGATTCGAGCGCTTGGTTCACGCCATGCTGCACCACCAGCGCGTAAGCGTGCTGCTGCATAGCCGAGATGGGGGCTCATACCGGCCGCGTGAGTGGTTCGATGTCGAGCTAGACGCAGCGCGTGAGATCGTTAATCGAATTGTGGATGGCACGATTGCGCAGTATCGGATGGATAATACAACGGGGCGGTTGGTAAAGAAAAAATAAAAAGAAGGGGGGTGGTATGGGATGTAATGCATGGAATCACGCGGCGGGTTGTCGGTGTGGGTGGGGGGGGGATGGACATAAAGGAAAAAGTCCAGGAGGGTGGAGAGGAGGTGGATACTCTACTGCTAGAATGAACCCTAATTACATTGTCTATAGCAATATCGAAACTGAGAATCGGCCTACAACATGCCCGAAGTGTGGAGGTGATGTTTTTTTTATTAGGCATAACGGTGGCGCTGTCTGGTTAGATCCTCCGCTTTCCCCACCTTGGTATAAACACCCATGCTTTGACCGCGATATCAGCGGGGGCGAAGGTCGGGCAAAGACCTTGAGTAATCATGACGGCAGAGAGAAGTATAAAAGTCAATCTATTAAAATCTTTGTGGTGGATTCATGTAGATTTTCACAAGAACATCTTTCCACTAACATAAAGGGAAGGGTTGGTGACGGAGAAATTTATTCTATTTCAGCAAAGGGTGATGCTAGACGATTGGCAGGCGGCTTGTGTTTTGTCGATATGTCGAAAAAGGAAATATGGTCTATAGATAAGCCTGATTTAAGAATGCCATATCAGGGTGGGATGGGTAGAGTTGATAGTGGGGTTTATGAAGAAAAGAGAAAAAAAGAATTAGTAGGTAATTCGGCTGTAACTAGGGGTGGCGAGTCTGAGAATAATAGCTCCGGACTTTATCAATATCCATGCAAGTTGTGTAAATCCATTTTCAGTTTGCATAAAGACTATAAAAAGCATTTGCGAAAGGTCCATGATGTTAGTGATGTTGTTGTGTTAAGTTTTGCTAGCAAAATAACTGGGTTGATGATTGTCGGAGCTGAAAGAGTAGGTGTTAAGGAAGGGGGGTTGAAAAATAAAGGTAAAGGTAGTGTTGATTTTTTACCTGATGGAGAAATAGGAGGAGTCGCTCAGGTGGGCGGGAGGAAAGGCGATCTTAATAGCCATGATTTCCTACGTTCCCTTATCATCTCGGGTATTAAAGCTAGCTTAGATGCCAGTGGATGGGCTAGATTGTCTAATGTTGGTGACTGGTTTCGAAAAGAAGAACCTAATTTTAGTCCAAAAATGCATGGCTTTAAGAATTTGTCAGGATTGATCACGTCTTTCGATTATATCGAGATTAAGAAGGTTGCGATGAGGAAAAACCCAATGGCATTTGAAGTGTGGGTCAAGGTTAAAAATTAAAAGATGTGTATATAATTTGTGGGGATTGGTCAAAAATTAGGCTGGGTCATTGCCGGAGATTGCGATGTGATTAAGCAGAGAAATAAAAAGAAAAAATCTGAAGTGGAGAGACTTCTTTCACAGCTGAGCTCATTAAAGAAGAACTTGCCAAACTGCAAGAGTGAGGAGTCGAGGCTGAGGTCAATGCTCAAGATTTACGAGGTCGAACGAAAGCTGAAGCTCGCGAAGGGGAATGTAAAGTCTGGGCTGGCTGGCAGGGGGGTGAGTATTGTTCAGGGGGGCAGTCCAGGGCTTGGTAAGAGATGAGTTAAACCTTTCGTTCTTCTATGGCTCATGTGTGACGCGCCTAATTTGAACCACCTGGAACTGTCAGATTCCTTTTTCCGCCGTGTTGCTGATGCTTATACTTGATCGTAGAGAGCGAGTTCGCTGGGGGTGGGTATGACGGAGAGTAAGCGGGTGAAGCGTGAACCCGAGACGAGCTATGAAGTGTATGAGCTTGAAGTCGGGACATTCGAAATCCGGATGTCGGCGGGAATCAGAGCAACGGCCGCACCCTCAGCCTTGGGAGGAGTTCTTGACCAGCCGCTACATTCTAGCCACATGCAAATCGATATTGCGGCAAAGTGTCTTTTTCCGCTGCAGTTCGAGGATGTTGAGTGTGGAGTTTTCCTGTATAGCTCAGGCTCAGATGAAGAGTGGTCAAGGTTGCGCATCCCTGACGTGCAGCGCAAAGACGAAAATGGGAGGCCGAAATACGTTGAGCGTGATGGCGAGATGATACCTGAATTCGATTCGCCACGCTCCATTGGGTATTTCGATGAGGAGCCACACGGCAGCCTGTTTTTTAACGTGTATCTGCCATTCTATCTCGTGCAGGAGTTCCGCACTGCATTATTCTTAGGACATGCTCCGCGAATTTTCATCGGCGTCCAGAGAACGGAAAATGACAGACTGATACAGACTGTTGATTACAGCACTCCGGGAATGTATGAGTTATGCCCGTTTTGATAGTGCCTCGCGATCAGGCTTGGCGTTTGCGATGAGTGCCCAACTTGGAGTTTCTCTCAGGGCGCGCAGCGGTGGCCCAACGCACCGAGGAGTCATAGGAGCATCGAGCTTCACAAGATCCGCTCTATATCGCGTCAGTGTGCTTCTCAGTCGTGTTGTGACGTCAAGGCTGTGTCTCGCTATACCCCGACGTCTACGACGCCCCTGTGGGCGTCTGTGAGCTTTCTGGAGCGTGATGTAAAGCCCCAGAGGTGAACAGTCGGCGTTGCTGCTACGTGCGGGCTCATTGCAGCCGTCTGGTCGAACAGACCAAGGTGAAGAGATCACCGGGACCAGGCAGGATTCGCTTGGCCGCCAAGCGGTTGAGCTTTCGAGCGTGAAGGACGGTTCAGCTGAGATTTCATCAGCGTGCACGGCTGTCAGCTCAGCACGTTCTGCAAACGGCTCGACCTCATCATCCGACACATTTGGGGCGCTTTCAGACATGCACCGTGCCCAGTGCCGTTGACCCAGGAAGGCATCGACCTCCAGCATGAGCTGATCATACTCACGTTCGGTAGGCTGTCGTGCGTTCCATTCATGCCGGGCCTGGAGAGTCGCTTCCGAGACGATCTGGTCGTAGTCACGCTCCGAGGGTTCAGTCGATGTCCAGCGCTCGGCTTCGAGATACGCATGCAGCTCAGCATCACCCTCTTCGTATTGCCAGTCGTAGGCAGGTGAGCTGTTCCGGAACTCGTCCCATGCGATCAACTCGTCGATCTCCGAGGCATGCTGTTCGTGGCGCCGGTCATCTTCGGGATCGACTCCAGGAATCCAGCCGTGAAGCAGGTAGGACAAGGCCTGGTGAACCGTAAGACTTGAGAGGTCAGTCTTCGCAGACGTAATTCGCTGCTGCTTCATCCTGGCTCGTTCGTATCGCTCGGAGGATTCGCTGCGGATCGGCTTGGACGCGTAGATTCGGCATTTGCCGGCGTCCATGTAGCGACTCTGTTTCTCCAAGTGCTTTGAGATGTAGTCGACGCTCCCTATGTCCACCGGAGCTATGCGAAATTTACCGCGACCATCTGCTTGGTTATAGAGTTCTTCACTAAGGCAGCGCTTGTTGTTTACCTTGAATCGCTGCTTGTAGGCATGTTGAAGACGATATCCTGAGTTCACCAAGTCAGTATCATGACCGAAGCAGGCTTTGAGTGCCTGCTCATCGTCCTGGTGGTAAGCGACAACACAGTGGGTGTGCAGGTTGCCTCGGTAATCTTCGAGAACGCCGAACCAGCGAGCATCGATGCCGAGCTTCTTGAGACGCTTGTTGACTAGGTCAGCGTGCTTCGTCGCCGGCGCCCGCGCCGCCTCCCTTGCCAGCTTGTCAGTCATCGACTTGGAGAAGTTAACGGTGATGAAAGCCAACTTCCAGTCTGCTCTGTTTCTGACGAGGTAGTAGAGCGTCATGAAGTAGAGACGTAGTTCCAGGGAGAGGCTGTGTCCATCGAAGGTCTGGCGAAGTGTCTTCCGTGCCCAGTTCTTCAGTGAGATGGACTCTAAAGGAAGAGCTACTGGGCAGAGGTGTTGCCCAATCGTGTGATACAGGTGCCAAAGCCGCACGCGCTCAGCGTTCGAGCGCGATTTCTGCTGTTGTTCCTGATGCTTTTCAGGTGCGTTGTTTGCACTGGGTGATGGCACCGATGATGCTCGGGGCATGCTATACTTCCTTCTGAATCGTGATTGCCGCTCTCCACTCAGGAGAGCGGCTTTTTTTTCGTTTCTATGCTGGCTGAAGTTGAGCGTTACACGTCACGCTTAGTGATAAAGAATAACGTGTCACGCTGCTGTCTTTTTCGCGTGGGTCACAGGGTTTACGTTGTGATCCGCTACGAATATCTGCTGCTCGCCAGGGTCAGTAGAGTAAAAATATAACTGATCCGCAAATAATACTGCGATCCGAAGTTTCGAGCCATATAAGAAGTGGAGAAAACGATGAGTGCGATCATCGGTTATGTCAGAGTCAGCACAGAAGAGCAGCAGACCGGCGCTCAACGTCATGCCATCGAGTCTAGGTATAAGGTTGACCGTTGGTTTTCCGACGATGCGGTGTCAGGAGCAACTAAGGCAACACGCCGAGACGGATTCTCGAGTCTGATGACTTACATCCGGGATGGAGACACGCTTGTCGTCAATGCGATCGATCGCTTGGGGCGTGACACGGTGGATGTGCTGGAGACGGTTGAGCGACTACATGCCGAAGGTGTGGCCGTCGTCTCTATAAGGGAAGGCTTCGAGTTGGGAACCCCGGTAGGGAAAGCGATGCTGACGATGCTGGCTGCGATTGCCGAACTGGAGCGGACCAACATCAAGGCACGTCAGATGGCAGGCATCGTGAAGGCGAGGGCTGAGGGGCGACGCCTGGGCCGTGCCAAGCACATCGATGACCGGGCTGTGGCGACATGGCGCTGGGAGAACAGCGAGACGATTTCCAGAACGGCACAGCACTTCGGCATTTCGGTGCCATCGGTAAAGAGAGCGTGGCGCAGAGCCAAGGCAGAGGGCTGGTTGGGACCAAGTGTCAAGCGGGTGGGCTAACCGCCGCTATAAGGCTTGGAGCCAAAGAGACGCCCCGAACAGGCAGCACTGCCCAGAGCATGTCGCCGATTTTCTAGGGCTTTGCTTCCCAAGACACCAGGATATGCGAGGCGCAGTTCTAGGGACTCAGCGGTTCATGTCGATCTGTTCACGCGACGTTGGTCATGCAGGGGTGGCGGTATCCTCTGTGGCTTCGCCAGAGGCTTTGCAATGGCTTCTGAGGGGCATGGCAATGGGGTTGGGGTAGGATTGAGTGCCCGAAGACTACAGCGAGACCTGTGGAGCTTCTGCGGCGTGCTGTGCTTCGACTCAGGCTTGGCCCCTCCGCCGGTTGTCTATGTTGGCAGTGAGGTGGCGGCGAACCGATCAGTGGGTCAAGTGTTGTCGACTTGATGATGCTCGGCGCGGCGGTCCGCACCCTTCATGACTAACAACGACAAACCCCTTCATGTTCTGATTCAACATGAAGGGGTTTACGATAAATCTTTGAATTTGAGACTGCATCCGGTGGGGAGGGTAGAAAACTCCTTACCGTCGCAACGCTGAGATCGTCGCTTCGGTAAGGCTCTCCCTCCAGCCACCCATGCATTGACTGCGGCTTCTCACACCGCCATCCGTATGGGGCCTCTTCCTCACTGCGCTGAACCCCGTTACAGAAGGCTGTGAGATCCGGGCGACCTCCTGTAACGACCGCGACGCCTCGTTCAGCGACCCCTGGTGGCCGTTCCACCAGGAGAACCTCGTCAGGCACAGCTTGTTGTCGCGGATCTCTTCTAGCTGTCGTCGATCATCACAGAACACGGCGCCCCTTGTCGCCTTTCGTCGGCGTTATCTGGCACGTGCGCTGCGTTGTAGATCAACTTACCCCTGCGGCCGAACGTAAGTTTTCACCGATACCTCCGCAGGGTCTTGCAATCGTTGCTCTGATAGGACCGAGCTCCCGACAATTATCTTCATACCCGGTAATCAGCGCAAGCAAATTTCGGATCTACAGTTGGCAGGCTAAGCCGAGCAATTTGCTAGTGGCGTGGTCCTGGCGCGGTTCGCGTGATTTGGACCTGTCCCTTGTGGGGGAAAGTTCTTATACTTGGATGGCAGATGAGCTGATTATTAGCGAGACCGAAACTCGTGAACCGCAGCTTCCTCGTTTCAGTGCGAGCGCCCGGAGCATAGCATCGAAGGTCATGGAGGCGACTGACGATCACTACCTCCGGGTGTCTCCGTTTCATCTACCTCGGCGAAGAGCTTCTTTGCCTCGTTCGCTGACAGTGGGGCATCCCAGCCCTCGGTGTAGTGAATCTCCCCCTTCATGGCCCCGACAAGTTCAGTGATACCACCGGCATGCTTGGGTGCAGCCTCGACAGGGCGCAGCTCGACACACTTGCCGGAGCTTGAGGTAATGCTGACCTTCTCGCCTGAGTGTGCTCGCTCGACCAACCGGTCGAGCCATTCCTGAGTCTTCTTCTCATCTGCTTTCATGGAGCGGGCCACGTTTGCCTTGGTGTGTATACTATAGCTGCGCTCTTCTTTCCTAGCCCGCATCCTGTTAAGGCGGCCGAACACACACGCCGAGGCTACGGCGGTGTGGGGCCGTGGCGAGAATGCCGAGCAATTGGTGACGAGATGACCGATACAAAACTCCTGAGTGCGAGAGTGGGCTGGCTTGGCGCCGATCCAGATCACAGCTGATCTTGGAGGAGCGGCAAATAGGCGGGTGGCCGATTACTCCAAGAAGCCACGGACGACCCAAGCGATCAGTTTGCCAAGTTGATAAAGGCAGATCGGCACGAGCAGTCCTGCAAGAAGAAAGGGAATGCTCTCTTGCCAGCCATAGCGTCCGCCGAAGAGAAGCAGTATGAGGCCAATAGACAAGCATACAGCTGCCCATAAGCCACCGACTGCTTTCCACAGACGCATCCAGCCCGGCGATTCCAATGCCGCTTCGATTTTGTCGCGCGTGATCACCCCAGCCCCCCATCGTTTTGGTTAGTTTTGCTACCTGAGTATACAGAACTTGTGCGCGGATTCGGCAGGTGCCGAGACGAAGGTCTATCAAGGCAGCGATTACGTTACCTGGTTACGGCTCATCCGGTTGAAAACCACGGCTGTTGGCAGCAAGCGGCATGCCGGCGCAGCCTTTCCCGGTTTTGGCTGAGCGAAACAGGGCCACCCAAGGTTCGGCAGGTTCGGGTGACGGCGACAATGGCGTCACCCGGCTCCAATTTCCCCCCTCCCTTCTACCGGCTCTCTCTTCTCTGTCTCCCCCCTGGTTTCTCTATCGTTACGCCTTCTATCCCACACTCACGAATCGGAACCTCAATGAAACGGTTTTCTTCTCATGGTTTCAATCTTCCTGCCTACACTCAGGTTGCTAGTTAGCGCTCCCTTGATTGGGCTCTCTGTAGTCCATTGCCTTTGTCAGGATTTGCCTCGGCCTCCCTCACTATGGTTTCCCTTCCCATTTCGAGACCGAGGCTTTCTTTGCCTGAGTTTTGGAAAATTCTTCTTGCTTTCGTGGCGTTTCGGGATTTCTGGTTCGAGTCGCTGAGCCTTGGGAAAACTCTCTCCTGATTTCGTGGCGTTCGGGGAATCTGGGAAGGGAGCCTGGTATCTTGAGCCCGTTGCCTGGCTGGCAGATGCCTGAGCCGGAGAGACCCTGATTCAGGGAAAGCGCGTGGTGTCTGGTGCCTGAGCCTGCGAGGGGAGAGACCGTCTCATCCGAGGTCAGCGGAACGTGAGGCAGAGTTTTTGTATTGAATGCCTCACTCCCTGTATATAAACACTCATCCGAGGATATAAACCAATCTTGTTACTATGGAGTCTGCACGGATTCACCTTGGATCTGTGGTGCTCTCGGAAATCGCGGTGTCGGCCGTCCGCCTGGGCTCGGAACGACCGTCTCTCCTGGTCTGGTTCTCTCTCCTGAAGCCTCGTCCTGACACTCGAACCTCTGTGTCGTGCTGTTCTCGGAATCCGGGGTCGGAGTCTGCTCGTCAGCGTCGTCGGGATCGCGTCAGATTTCGTCTCTGCGCTGTTTTCTCGTCGGAGCTATGCGATGACATAGATTTCATCGGGAAGCGTCTCAGAAGCGCTCCTAGAGCGTTTCCTAGAAGCTGCTCTGTCGTGACTTTTGCGTGACAGTCGGAGCGAGTCGTTTGAGCAGAATTTGATAAGCATATAAGCCGCTGTGCACGTGATTTCCACCGACCTCATTTAAGCTCTCTAACGCTGTCACTTTAGTTCTTATATTAAGCATTGTAACGTCAAGTTTGAAGCGCATTGAGGTAAAGTTTAATTGTGTTGAGCCAGTGTTTGTCGTGCGATCATAGTTTTTATCGACAATGCTTAGGAGTGCGTGACCATGACCGTGACCGGCAAGGTTTCTGATTTTATTGTGTGTCGGCAGAGAGAGCTGGGTGTTTCGAACCGTGAGCTTGCCACTGCTGCTGGTTACCACAACTATAACGTAATAACTATGATACGGAAGGGAAGGACGAAACTTCCTCTAGACAAGGTGGTCCCTTTCGCAGAGGTGCTATGTGTCGACCCGGTCTGGTTATGCCGTTTAGCCATGTCCGAGTATATGCCCGAAACGCTGCTAGTCATTGAGCGGTGCTTGGGGCCGCTGCTGACGAACAATGAAAAGTGCGTTCTAGAAATATGGCGACATGCCTCGGGTAATAGCGACCCTGAGCTTAGTGACGATTTGCGTAATGGAGTCGTGCATCTAATAAAGCTGAGTAGGGGGGCTCAATAAGCGAAGGCTTCGTCTTTTGGGGTTGGGTAATGTGCCAGCCCCTTAATGGGGCTGGCATTGACCGGATTCTGGTCAGAAATCGCTCCCCCCTTCAAACTCCATGAAAATCAGACCACGGAATCCAGTCGTCGAAAATAGGGCTGTAAGCTCACCTTTGAAACCATTGTCGAAGTATTCTTCCATAAAAGTGGTAATGGGTTTGTCATCAAGCATTTCCATGTGAGCGCTGTAGCCAATGTTGAGCTCGACAAAATCAGCCAATGGTCCCGGCGGAAGGGTTGCGGTGTATGGGTTAATTACTTCGTCGCCAATAATGGCATTGCTGGATGCGATTTCAGAGCTGAAATGGTCATCGAGAGGGTAGTGGAGAATATTCGAATCTTGATTCAATGCCTCGCCGACTTCCCATTCAATAATCATGTCATCAGCAAAGCGCCTGCGCCACTCAAGCTGCACTGCCTGGAGGAATACATCATTCATTTCTGCGCTAGTATCAAGGCCAAGCTTGATGGCGCGGTGATCAAAAGTCTGCTGATCAAGAACGAAAATTGCTTCATGGAAGTCATCCTCGAACTTGGTATTCCAAGCGTGTTGAAGTGAGGCGAAGGTCTTGAAGCCGAGTGACGCGGCCAACAATTCACGAACATGCCCAACCTTCAACGGAAACCCGTTGTCGTTGAGATGGCGCTTGATACCAAAGACAGACTCGGTAATTTCGGTAAGGCAGGTCATTATTGACTCCTTCTCGCGGCGGGCATTTCTCTACCAGTGGAGAACGTTTAATCACCGGCTAGATGCCCTGGCAAGTAAGGGGTCTAACCTGGAAAAGAAGGCTTGCTGCTGCCTGAGTGAGCCGTTCACAACTCCGGGAGGCACCCTTATAAAAAAGCTATCATTACCCGAGTAGCTTTGCAAGCTCAATTGGGGAGGGTGAGAAGTGTGCGGACGATTCGCTTTGTATAGCAGCTACCCCCGGCTGAGTCAGGCACTGCGTCTGAGTTTGTCGCAGCCAGACCTGGAGCTTGTCCCTCGCTATAACGTCGCTCCGGGCACATGGATCACTGGCGTTTGGCACCAAGGGCCGGACACTGGACCTGCATTTGGACAGCTTTGGTGGGGGTATCGGCCGGCGTGGGCCAAGGAGGGGGCGCCGCAGCCGATCAATGCCAAAGTCGAAACGGTAGCGACCAGCCGCTTTTTTCAGGCTGCGTTTCGACGGCACCGATGCTTGATACCTGCGGACGGCTGGTTCGAGTGGCTGCCCACCGAGGATGGCAAACAGCCCTATTACTTGTCTCGGCGCGATCGTGAGCCGCTGTTTCTTGCTGGGATCTGGGCCGAACGGATTGATGGCTCGCCAGGGTGTGCGATTCTCACAGAGCCAGCCCGAGGTGCGGCACGAGAAATTCATGACCGCATGCCGTTGGCGCTGAACGAGGCTAGCCTTGAGCCGTGGCTCGACCCTGACCTGACAGACCGCGAGACGATCCGTCAGGTAGTTCGGCACCTGGATGCTGTTCACATCGAGCATTGGCCAGTGAGTCGAGCCGTGAATAAACCAGGCGAGGGGCAGGGGGCCGTATTGATCAATCCGGCCTGACCGCGCTTCATCGCGCAGTAACCGCTGGCAGCTCTTCCCAACGAGTCGTATAGCGCTTCGTGAGGTTGGCACAGCGTAGATGCCAGGCTGCACCAGGGCTTGGAGTGCCAAATTTGACGGTTCCGCGCCCCATCCGAGAGTTCAGGGCGTCCATCACTCCCATGAGCTTTGCGCTACGCTGACGCTCGGCATCGCTCTGTGGCGTATCCAGCAGAGAGAGTTGCTGCCGATCAGCGTCGATGAGGTCGATCAGCATCACGCCGCCTTTCTGATACTGGTAGCCCTCGCGGTAGATGCGCTGCAAGGCGTAGCCAGCTGCATGAAGAATCTCACGGCTGTCGTCGGTGGGGCGGGGTAGCTCGACCGCCAAGCTGGGTGAGTATTGGGGTAAGTCGGGCCGGAATGGATTCGTTTTTAGAAACACGAGCACAGCACGGGCGAGGCTTGCCTGACCGCGCAGTTTCTCGGCACCGCGTTGGCCGTGCTGACGGATAGCTTCCCGGATCTCACCTAGGTTATTGGTGAGCTTGCCAAACGACCTACTGGTCATAATGCGTTGCCGAGGCTCGTGGAAGTCGTTCATCTCGATACAGCTTATGCCGCGCAGCTCAAGGGCGGTGCGCTCGAGGGTGACGCTGAACTGCTGACGGATTCTCTTTGGGTCAGCCTGGGCGAGATCCCAGCCGGTGCGAATACCCAGCACAGCAAGCCGCTCTACAAGCCTGCGACCTACACCCCAGAGGTCTCCCAGCTCGAAGCGCTGTAGCAGGGCGCGAGTTTCCGCGGTGCCGGACTTCAGCACGCAGACGCCGCGATAGGCCGGGATTTTCTTGGCTGCTCGGTTTGCGAACTTGGCCAGGGTGCGTGTGGGCGCGACGCCGACGCAGACCGGGATGCCAGTGTATTGGCGCACCTTGTGATGCAGCTGCCGGGCATGTTCGAGCAGTTGGGTTTCGCTGAAGCCGTCGAACCTGACGAACATCTCATCAATGCTGTAGGGCTCGACGCCGGGTGAGAATTCCTCGAGCACCGCTTGCACTCGTGCTGACATGTCTCCGTATAGCTCGTAGTTCGACGACAGAAGGTGGAGATGGCCCTGGCGCACCAGGTGCTGCAGTTCGAAGGCCGGCGTCCCCATGGTGATGCCCATGGCCTTGAGCTCAGTGGAGAGAGCTATTACACAGCCATCGTTGTTCGACATCACACCTACAGGAAGGCCACGCAGCCGTGGCTGGAACACGCGTTCGCACGATACATAGAACGAATTGCAGTCCACTAAGCCGATCATGCTCACACCATAAACTCGTGGATAACAGCGCGGACCACGCCCCAGACCTGACACTCAGTATCGACGAGTGGGATGGGCGCATAGCGGGGATTGCCGGAGCTGAGGTAATGCTTGTCATCGATGCGTTCGTAGCGTTTTACGGTGATCTCACCGTCGACCATCGCGACGATGATCTGACCTGGTCGCGCATCGACAGAGCGGTCAACTACGAGAGTGTCACCCTCATGGATTCCCAGAGGCCCCATGCTGTCGCCGGTCACCGCCAGAAAGAACGTGGCAGAGGGCTTTTTCACGAACCGCTCGTTAAGGTCCAGGGTGCGCCCTTCGTAGTCCTGTGCAGGCGATGGGAAGCCGCTGAGGCCAGCGCGACCCAGGGACAGTGGATACGGCAGGGGAAGGGATGGCGCCGCCTCATCAGCCCGCCCAAGAATCTGCAGGCTGACCATCAGAGTGCCTCCTCAGGATTCCAGCGAAGGCGCTCCGAGTAGGCCTTCATCGGAATCATCAACCGGTGTTTGTTCGTTTTCATCTCTTCGTGCGGGCACTGACAGGCCTCTGAGCACTCTTCAGACTGACGCGAGATCCCCGCATCGCGTTCCGATTGAGCCCGCTGAAAGTTGATCCCCCTCTGGATGTGCTGCCTGAGCGGCTCGAAGGCGGAGGGTGCGCTGCGTTTCATGGCCATGGTGGGTGTCTCCCTGTCGTGCCTATACTGATATTTATACAGTATCGTGATGGGGTCTCGCCACCGGTTGTAAGCTATATCGAACAGTGTGAATGGAGGATGTCGCACAGCGCCCCACCTGACGGGCGTGGTATCAGGTGCCACGATGAAGGGGGCGTCAGGGAGCGATGCGCAACGGGATGGGCCCGGCCGAAAGGTCGGGCTTTTCGTGAGTCTGGAGCTGGAGCTGAAGCTGTTGCCGGATCATCGACGACTGGCGTAGGGAGACGTTAGAAAATCGCTGATTTGTTAGACACGGCGTGGCGTAGGGCACTGGTAGGACAGGGAAAACGGCGCCGGTGCAGCTCTACCGTTGAGCTACACCCTCAAGGCGATCAGCCAATCCCGTTTACTAGAGCAGTCCGCAGAAGGTCGGGCACAATAGATCTGACGGCATCCCAGCTACCATTGGCAACGTTGTCCTTGAGCTTTTGCTGAAAGCTTTTGTCCAGGGAGTCAGGCGTTCGGTTCAGGGCAGTGAACCCCTTCAGAGAAAGCACATAAGCCAGATAGCGCTCATCACTTCCCTTGTCCCGTATGAACCCTTCCTCAACAAGCCAACTCAGCGTGGCGTAGGTCAGCTCGTCAGGATCGAACTCATCTCCGAAAATCTCCGGCCTCTCCGCTGAGAGGGTGGTGACCTCAATGTAGTGGGGCAGAGGGAAAGCTTCATAGGCTTCTTCAAGTAGCACAGCAGTAATCATGTTGAAGCGATCGATGTTCGTGTATTCGGTCATGCTACCCCCCTCCCCCCCCCGAATGGCTGCCCCATGCTGCCGTAAAACCCAGCCGGAGCGCCAGTAACCACAGGAGCTGCTGGGCTTACCCTTAGAGGCATATCTGCTTCATTATTGTCACGCACCCGATGCGAAGGAAAACCCGCCCGAAGGCGGGTCACGTGACAACGAGGCTACTCAGGATCTTGATCGAGATCCAGATCGCCCTGTCCAGCCTCCTCTAGCTCTACCTGCCTCTTGAGATAAGGGCACTGCAATTGCCACTCGCGCATCTTGCGACCTGCGGCACTTGCCTCGCGGCGTTTGAGCTCGTAGAGCTCGCGTTTCGTCATGCTCATCAGCAGTTCCTGATTGCTGTGCAGCACACATGTAGCGGGGGGCGAGGAAGCGCAGATGTGGCACCCACGGGTGGCGTTGGTTTGGGTCAGCCGCCCGCGAGAAGCTATTTACAGGTTCTGCCATCGGCACTACAGTAATCCTCGTAGGTAGATATCCAGTCTGAACCAACGGTAGGTGCAATGGCGCTGCAACGCCGCACAGACCATGGTTCGGGTTACCTCCCCCCACCAGGCACGCTACTGCCGGTGGAGTTTGAAGAGCCCTTCCTCAGCAGAGGTGGGGCTCTTCTCTTTCATGTAGCCGATCAGCATGAGCCAGCCTGAACATAATCAATGCTACCTACTACATAGGCATGCATTTCAGCTACAAGGCACAACATAATGTGCTTTTCGAAAGCCTTCAAGTGGATAACCTGTGGGTGACCTGTGACACGTCAGGGGTCATGCGGTCCTCGAGGAGTTAGGTTCTACCCTCTGGGCGAATAGCATTCCTCCTGAAGAGATTGTGACGGGTGAAGGGGAGGGGCTAGGATGAGGTGCAGTCGTGCACAATTCGGTGTGACACTTTAGGTATATCTGATCTATCCCTGGCGTAGTAGGTGATTGATTTTTCAGTGAATCCGCCGGGTGCAAGCCCTTGTCGGTTCGAGTCCGACCGCCGGTACCACTTGGAAAACAGTCGCTTACGAGCGGCTGTTTTTGTATTTCTGACTCTCCGAAACCGGACGTATCTTCTCGAATTTCCTTTTTTGCTGTTATCGAGGTGCTGTGCGATGGCCCGGAGATGGCCGTTGACTACCTGCGTACCGCTTTCGACGAGTTGGACAAAGAAGGTGGGGAGTTTGCCTTTTTGATGGCTCTGCGCCATGACCCTGCGCACGATGACCGCCGTCATCAAGGCGACGGGTAGTCACTTCCATGACCTGACGCATCTTTCTTCATAAGTTACCCGAACCATCTGGTCAGGGTGGCCTTGGCCTTCTCCCGGTGCTTGTCGTTGATCTTGGCTGCGACGATGACAAGCGCGCCAGCCAGCACGCCCATGTCGTCGGTATAGCCGAGCAG
>NZ_JASSVS010000018.1 GCF_030250645.1 Marinobacter azerbaijanicus | reverse complement strand
ACAACGCCATCGATGAGCTATTGCCCCACAACTGGAAGCCGGCTATACCTGACAAGGTGTGATGGGCGGACGCTTACACTTAATGGGCAAGACTGAAGCATAAAAAAACCGGAGGGGTTAGCCTCCGGTTTTTTTTGGAACGGGCGAAGAACTTAATCTTCGCTTTCGTCCACTTCTTCTGCTTCGATGTCCAACGGACGACCGACCAGCTCTACGAATGCCATGGGGGCATTGTCACCAGCACGGAAGCCACACTTCAGAACACGAAGGTAACCACCCGGACGCTCGCTGTAACGGGGACCAAGCTCATTGAACAGCTTGGCAACCGCTGCGTCGTCACGCAGGCGTGAGAACGCCAGACGACGATTCGCGACCGAATCATTTTTTGCGAGCGTGATCAACGGCTCGGCTACACGACGAAGCTCTTTGGCTTTCGGCAGCGTTGTTTTGATCAGCTCGTGATCAACCAGTGACGCAGTCATGTTACGAAACATGGCCTTGCGATGCGCACTGGTCCTGCTGAACTTACGACCACTCTTACGATGACGCATTGCTCTGATTCCTTACCTTAAACTAATCGGCGATTAACCGCCCAGTACCCGGTCGTCGCCACGAAGGCTAGCCGGCGGCCAGTTATCAAGACGCATACCCAGTGACAGACCGCGGGACGCGAGCACGTCCTTGATCTCAGTAAGCGACTTTTTACCAAGGTTAGGCGTCTTCAGCAGCTCAACTTCTGTGCGCTGGATCAGATCGCCGATGTAGTAAATGTTCTCAGCCTTCAAGCAGTTAGCTGAACGCACCGTTAATTCCAGATCATCTACCGGACGCAGGAGAATAGGATCGATCTCTTCCTCTTCCTCAACACGCTCAGGCTCTTTCTCGTGATCGAAATCAACAAACACAGCCAGTTGCTGCTGGAGAATGGTGGCCGCCCGGCGAATTGCTTCTTCCGGATCGATGGTACCATTGGTTTCCAGATCAATAACCAGCTTGTCCAGGTCAGTGCGCTGCTCTACCCGTGCACTTTCCACGGCATAGGCAACACGACGAACCGGGCTGAAGGTTGCGTCCAGTTGCAGACGTCCAATCGCGCGAGTCTCGTCCTCGTCCAGACCCCGCTGATCAGCCGGCTCATAGCCGCGACCACGGGCAACCTTCAGACGCATGTTAACTTCACCTTTATCACTCAGGTGACAGATCACATGATCCGGGTTGGTGATCTCGACATCGTGATCCAGCTTGATATCGCCAGCAGTGACAACACCCGGGCCTTTCTTGCTGAGGGTTACCTCAGCATCGTCCCGGCTGCCCATTTTCACGGCCACGCCCTTGAGATTCAGCAGAATCTCAATGACGTCTTCCTGAACACCTTCGATCGCGCTGTACTCATGCAGAACGCCGTCGATCTGTGCCTCGGTAATGGCACAGCCCGGCATTGAGGACAAGAGTATACGACGCAGTGCGCTGCCCAAGGTGTGTCCGAAACCTCTTTCCAGAGGCTCCAGTGTCACCTTGGCGCGCATGGCGCTTGATTCTTTCACGTCAATGGTACGAGGTGTCAATAACTCATGTACTGAACGCTGCATAGACGCCCCTAATTGCTCTCGTTGCTAACTGGGCTTTACTTGGAGTAAAGCTCGACGATGAGGTTCTCGTTGATGTCGGCCGGCAATTCAGTACGCTCAGGTACTGACCTGTAAACGCCGGACATCTTGCTGGCGTCGACCTCTACCCAGCTCACCGGTGCGCGGCTGGAAGACAGATCCAGTGCGCCTTTAACGCGAAGCTGGTTTTTTGCCTTCTCACGCACACTCACAACATCACCTGGCTTGACCTGATAAGACGGAATGTTCACCAGCTTATCGTTGACCAGGATCGCTTTGTGAGAAACGAGCTGACGGGACTCAGCACGGGTAGAACCAAAACCCATGCGATATACAACGTTATCAAGACGCCCTTCCAGCAGCTGCAACAGGTTCTCACCGGTTGCACCCTTGATGCGGGCGGCCTCTTTGTAATAGTTGCGGAATTGTTTTTCCAGTACGCCGTAGATACGACGGACCTTCTGCTTTTCACGAAGCTGTACGCCATATTCGGACAGACGACCGCGACGCGCGCCGTGCATACCCGGCGGAGTCTCGATGTTGCACTTCGAATCGAGCGCGCGAACACCGCTCTTCAGAAAAAGATCTGTCCCTTCACGACGAGACAGCTTGCACTTCGGGCCTATGTAACGAGCCATAATTCACTGTCTCCTGTGTTAGACGCGGCGCTTTTTGGGCGGACGACAACCGTTATGGGGAATCGGCGTCACATCAGTGATGTTAGTGATCTTGTAGCCGCACGAGTTAAGCGCGCGAACCGCAGATTCACGTCCGGGCCCCGGACCTTTAACCTCTACGTCCAGGTTTTTAAGGCCGTATTCAGCAGCCGCATTACCGGCTCTTTCAGCTGCTACCTGCGCAGCAAAAGGTGTACTCTTGCGTGACCCACGGAAACCGGAACCACCAGAGGTGGCCCAGGACAGTACATTGCCCTGACGGTCAGAAATGGTCACGATAGTGTTGTTGAAGGACGCGTGAATGTGCGCGACGCCATCAACAACCGTCTTTTTCACCTTTTTACGGGTACGTGTACCTGGCTTTGCCATGTTTGCCTACCTGTTACTTACGAATAGGTTTGCGAGGACCTTTACGGGTGCGTGCGTTGGTCTTTGTGCGCTGGCCACGGACCGGAAGGCCATGACGGTGACGCAGACCACGGTGGCAACCGAGATCCTTCAAACGCTTAATGTTCATCTGAACTTCACGACGCAAATCGCCTTCAACGGCCAGCTTGCCTACTTCTGTACGAAGTGATTCAAGCTGCTCGTCTGACAGGTCCTTGACCTTGACGTCCGGCTTGACGCCGGTTGCATCGCAAAGCTTCTGGGCTGCTGTCCGGCCGACTCCAAAAATGTAAGTCAGCGAGATAACAGCATGTTTGTGATCGGGTATATTGACACCGGCTATACGTGCCATCCAAATTACTCCGCGTTCAAAGCTTTGCTGTGTGAATTTTCCGCCACTATAAAAGGGCGCGAAATAATAGCGCCTGACCCCACCTGAGGTCAAGCGCTATTAGTCGTACCCTCTGCAATGTCAGTTCCGGATCCGTTAGGGATCAGCCCTGGCGCTGCTTGTGACGAGGCTCCGAGCAAATGACCCTTACCGAGCCATTGCGACGAATTACTTTGCAGTTACGGCAAATTTTCTTTACCGAAGCGCGTACTTTCATTGTCGACTCCAGTTTTCAAGGGGAACGGGATTAGCCGTTCCGACCATAGCCCTTGAGATTGGACTTCTTCATCAACGAATCATATTGATGAGACATCAGGTGCGACTGAACCTGAGCCATGAAATCCATCACCACGACTACAACAATCAGCAGTGACGTGCCGCCCAGATAGAACGGTACATTCCCGGCCACCATCAGAAACTGAGGGAACAGGGAAACTGCTGCAATGTACATTGCACCGAACAGTGTCAGGCGGGTCAGTACACCATCAATATACTTGGCGGTCTGATCGCCCGGACGGATGCCCGGAATAAACGCGCCTGAGCGCTTGAGGTTATCCGCAACTTCCTTCGGGTTGTACATCAACGCTGTATAGAAGAAACAGAAGAATATCACTGCTGCCGCAAACAGGATGATGTACAGGGGCTGACTCGGCGCCAATGCCTGGGAAATATCACTGAGCCACTCCATGCCTTCGCCCTGGCCGAACCACTGCCCCAATGACGCCGGGAACAGCAGGATGGAAGAGGCGAAGATCGGCGGAATAACGCCGGCCATATTTACCTTCAGTGGCAAGTGACTGGATTGCTGGGCAAATACCTTGCGGCCTTGTTGCCGTTTGGCGTAGTTGATGGTCAGACGGCGCTGTCCGCGCTCCATGAACACCACAAAGCCAACCACGGCGACTGCCAGGATCGCAATACCCAGAACCACCAGCAGGCTCATCTCACCGTTACGTGCCTGCTCCAGCGTCTGGCCAATGGCCCCGGGCAGACCGGCAACGATGCCAGCAAAAATCAGCAATGAAATACCATTTCCAATGCCACGCTCGGTGATCTGCTCACCCAGCCACATCATGAACACGGCACCGCTGACAAAAGAGACCACTGCCACAAAGTGGAAGCTGAAGCTGTCGTTAAAGGTTACGCCCTGAGACGCCAGCCCGACAGAGATACCAAAGCCCTGAACGAGGGCCAGGATAACCGTACCATACCGTGTGTACTGGCTGATCTTGCGACGACCGGCCTCGCCCTCTTTCTTCAGCTGCTCAAGCGTCGGATTAACCGCCGTCATGAGCTGCATGATGATAGAGGCCGAAATGTACGGCATGATACCAAGTGCGAAGATACTCATCCGCTCAAGCGCACCACCGGAAAACATGTTGAACATGCTCAGGATTGTGCCCTGATTCTGCTCAAACAGTACCGCAAGGCGATCAGGGTTGATACCCGGAACCGGTATATGGGCACCTATGCGGTACACCAACAGTGCCAGGAAGACAAACCAGAGCCGCGAACGCAGCTCTGCCAGTCCTTTTCCCGCGCCCGCAGGCAATGATGCGTTCTTGGCCATTTAGTCCTCGACTCGCCTTAGTCTTCGACTTTACCGCCCGCGGCAGTGATCGCCTCGCGTGCGCCTTTGGTCACTTTCAGACCCTTGACGGTCACCGCACGGCTCAGTTCGCCGGACAGAATGACCTTCGCTTCGCGAATTTCCTCGCGAACGATGTCAGCTTTCTTCAGGGCCTCGAGATCGGCAACATCACCATCTACTTTTGCCAGTTCGTTCAGACGAATTTCGGCCACATAGCGCTGCTGGCGCGAGGTGAAACCGAACTTCGGCAGACGACGGGCCAACGGCTGCTGACCGCCCTCGAAACCGGGAGCTACGCTGCCGCCGGACCGGGCTTTCAGACCCTTGTGACCACGACCACCGGTCTTGCCGAGGCCGCTACCGATACCCCGACCCACACGCTTGGCGGCGGGACGTGAACCAGGCTCCGGACTAAGTTCGTTCAGACGCATCTTAGTTCTCCTCTACCTGAACCAGGTAGTTAACCCGGTTGATCATGCCGCGGATAGACGGTGTATCTTCCACTTCCACGGTATGACCGATTTTACGGAGACCCAGACCCTTCACACACAGCTTGTGCTTGGGCTGACAGCCGATTGGGCTGCGGGTCAGTGTTACTTTGATCGTTTTTGCGTTCGCCATGACTTCAACCCAGAATCTCTTCCACGGATTTACCGCGCTTGGCTGCAATATCTTCAGGCGCTTGTGTTGCCTGGAGACCCTTGATGGTGGAACGTACCACGTTCACCGGGTTGGTAGACCCATAACACTTGGACAGTACGTTCTGCACACCCGCTACTTCCAGTACCGCGCGCATCGCACCGCCGGCGATGATGCCGGTACCTTCCGATGCTGGCTGCATGTACACCTTGGAACCACCGTGCTGCGCTTTAACCGCATATTGCAGGGTATTTCCATCAAGCGGGATGTCGACCATGTTCTTGCGTGCAGCTTCCATCGCTTTCTGGATCGCAACCGGCACTTCACGCGCCTTGCCACGACCGAAACCAACGCGCCCTTTACCATCACCCACTACAGTCAGTGCAGTGAAGGCAAAAATACGACCGCCCTTAACAACCTTGGCGACGCGATTGACCTGAACCAGCTTCTCCTGGAGCTCAGGCGCCTTCTGTTCGTTAACGCTCATCTTCTCCACCTCTTAGAATTGCAAGCCAGCTTCACGGGCTGCGTCGGCCAGAGCCTGGACGCGACCATGATAACGGTAACCGGAGCGGTCAAAAGCGACCTGCTCTACACCTGCTGCCTTGGCACGCTCAGCAATCAGCTGACCGACCTTTTTGGCAGCGTCCACGTTACCGGTTGCACCCTGGCGCAGGTCCTTATCCAACGTGGAGGCAGCCGCCAGCACCTTGCTGCCGTCTGCAGTCGTAACCTGGGCATACATGTGCCGCGGTGTACGATGTACACACAGGCGGTTGGTACCCAACTTACGGATCTTCATGCGCACTTTGCGTGCGCGACGCAATCTTTCGTTATTCGCGCTCATAGTCCCGCCTTATTTCTTCTTGGCTTCTTTGCGTCTGACCTGCTCATCCGCATAACGCACACCCTTGCCCTTATAAGGCTCTGGCGGACGGAATGCACGGATCTCAGCAGCGACCTGGCCAACCTGTTGCTTGTCGATTCCGCGAACCACAACTTCCGTATTGGACGGAGTTTCAGCGGTAATCCCCTCGGGCAGCTCATACTCGACCGGGTGTGAAAAACCCAGTGTCAGATTGAGCTTCTTACCTTGCGCCTGGGCACGGTAGCCTACGCCCGTCAGCGCGAGCTTGCGCTCGAAACCTGTAGACACACCAGTCACCATGTTGTTGACCAGTGCGCGGGTAGTACCAGCAAGAGCGCGGGACTGTTTGGCGCCATCACGAGGTGCGAAGCGCAGAACATCTTCTTCCTGCGTAACGTCGACCACGGGATGGATGGTGAATTGAAGCGATCCCTTGGACCCCTTCACACTAATTTCCTGTCCGTTCAGCTTAACCTCAACACCGGAAGGCAGCACGACAGGATTATTGGCAACCCTGGACATGTGTATCTCCTAGAATACGGTGCAGATGACTTCGCCACCCACGCCGGCAGCACGTGCAGCGCGGTCTGTCATTACGCCCTTGGACGTAGAGACAATCGCGACTCCCAGACCGCCGGATACTTTCGGCAGTTCCCCAGCGCCCTTGTACTGGCGCAGACTCGGACGGCTGACCCGCTTGATTTCCTCAATAACCGGCTTGCCGCCGAAGTATTTGAGATCAATGGTCAGCTCGGGCTTCGCGTCAGCTGAGACGGAAAAATCCGCTACGTAACCTTCGTCCTTGAGGACCTGGGCTACGGAGATCTTCATCTTTGAAGACGGCATGGCCACATCGGCCTTCTGTGCCATCTGTGCATTACGGATACGGGTAAACATATCCGCAAGCGTATCTTGCATACTCATTGGTATGAGACTCCTGCTCTTTTTAGTTGTGCAGCGGCGCGCCGCACCGCTTACCAACGGGCACCTGACCTGCGGTCAGAGTACCTGCCTTACCAGCTTGCTTTGGTCAGACCCGGGACATCACCACGCATGCCAGCTTCACGCAATTTGATGCGGGAAAGCTTGAACTTACGCAGAACGCCGTGGGGACGACCTGTAACCTGGCAACGATTACGAAGACGCGAGGGAGACGCATCACGAGGAAGCTGTTGCAGCTTCATCTGTGCGTTCCAACGGTCATCGTCGCTGGAATTCGGGTTTTTGATAATTCCCTTGAGCTCAGCGCGCTTGGCCGCGTATTTCGCGACGGTTGCTTCACGCTTGAACTCGCGGTTCTTCATGGAAACCTTAGCCATTACACTCGTTCCTTATTTCTTGAACGGAAAGCCGAAGGCTTTCAGCAGTTCACGACCTTCATCGTCGGTACCGGCTGTGGTGGTAATGGTGATGTCAAGACCACGGATCTTGTCGACTCTGTCGTACTCGATCTCGGGGAAAATGATCTGCTCACGCACACCCATGCTGTAGTTACCGCGACCATCGAAGGACTTGGGATTCAGACCGCGGAAGTCACGAATGCGGGGTACCGCAATGTGAACCAGACGATCAAAGAAATCCCACATGCGCTCGCCACGCAGCGTAACTTTACAACCGATCGGCCAACCTTCACGGATTTTAAAACCCGCAACGGATTTACGTGCCAGAGTGACAACCGCTTTCTGACCTGCCAGGCGCTCAAGATCCGCCACGGCATTCTCAATCAGCTTCTTGTCACCGACCGCTTCGCCGACACCCATGTTCAGGGTGATCTTTTCGATACGCGGCACCTGCATTACGTTCTTGTAGCTGAACTCTTTCTGCAGGGCGGGTACCACTTCCTTACTGTACTGCTCTTTCATATTAAGCATCGTAACCACCACCGCTTACTGGTTATCGACGACTTCTTTCGTGGACTTGAAAATCCGCACCTTGGCGCCGTCTTCCTTGATCTGGAAGCCTACGCGATCGGCCTTGCCGGTCTGCGGATTAAAAATAGCCACGTTGGAAGCCTGGATAGGTGCTTCTTTTTCGACGATGCCACCTGGAGTACCAGACATCGGGTTCGGCTTGGTATGCTTCTTGATCATATTGATCCCAGAAACAATAACCCGGCCGTCGTCCTGAACCTTCAGGACTTTACCACGTTTGCCTTGGTCTTTCCCCGTAGTGACGATTACTTCGTCATCTCGTTTGATCTTTTTCATAACCGGCCTCTGGTCCTTAAAGTACTTCGGGTGCCAGTGAAATAATTTTCATGAACTTCTCATTCCGCAGTTCACGGGTAACCGGTCCGAAGATACGGGTACCAATTGGTGCGTCCTGATTGTTCAGAAGTACTGCCGCGTTTCCGTCGAAACGAATAAGCGACCCGTCGGGACGACGTACACCTTTACGGGTACGTACAACGACAGCTTTCAGGACCTGGCCTTTTTTCACTTTACCGCGGGGGATGGCTTCCTTAACGGTTACCTTGATGATATCCCCAACGCTGGCGTAACGCCTATGTGAACCGCCCAGGACCTTGATGCACATAACCTGACGTGCACCACTGTTGTCCGCGACTTCAAGCATTGTTTGAGTCTGAATCATGGTTGTTCTCCAGCAGAAACCACTTTGCCGTTACGACAAGACTCACCGTCCGGGCGAGTTACACCTTCGATGCGCGTTCGGTGACTTCCACCAGAGCCCAGCTTTTGGTCTTGGAGACCGGGCGGGTTTCCTGGATTGTAACGGTGTCACCGATGTTGCACTGATTGCTCTCGTCGTGAGCGTGAATTTTGGATGAGCGCTTCATGTACTTACCGTACAGAGGATGCTTAACCTGGCGCTCAACCAGAACCACAATGGATTTCTCCATTTTGTTGCTCACGACCTTGCCGCTCAGGGTTCTGGCAGTTTGGGTAGCTTCAGTCATGTTACTGTCCTGCCTTTTCATTCATAACCGTTTTCACGCGAGCAATGTCACGCTTCACCTTCGGTAGAAGATGAGACTGATTCAGCTGACCTGTCGCCTTACGCATGCGCAGGTTGAACTGCTCCTTCAGGAGGTCGATCAGCTCTTTGTTCAGCTCCTCGACTGACTTGTCACGCAGCTCTGTTGCTTTCATCACATCACCGTCCTCGTAACAAAGGTGGTCTGTACGGGCAGTTTGGCCGCAGCAAGAGTGAATGCATCGCGAGCAATTTCCTCGGAGACGCCTTCCATCTCATAAAGCATCCGGCCTGGCTGAATCTCAGCCACCCAATACTCGACAGAACCCTTACCTTTACCCATTCGTACTTCCAGCGGCTTGCTGGAGATCGGCTTGTCCGGGAATACCCGGATCCAGATCTTACCGCCCCGCTTGATGCGACGAGTCATGGTACGACGCGCTGCCTCGATCTGGCGCGCAGTTATACGCCCACGGGTTGTCGCCTTCAATCCGTATTCACCGAAGCTCACCTTGTTAGCACGGTGAGCAAGACCGGTGTTACGGCCTTTCATTACCTTGCGAAATTTGGTGCGTTTTGGTTGCAGCATTTGAGTGCCCCTTTACTTAGAACCTTTCTTCCCAGAGGCTTTCTTGTCAGCACGGACCTGCTCCATACCACCAAGAATCTCACCTTTGAAGATCCATACCTTGACGCCGATAATGCCGTAGGTGGTCTTCGCTTCGTAGGTCGAGTAATCGATATCTGCACGCAGAGTGTGCAGCGGTACACGACCTTCGCGATACCACTCGGAACGGGCAATTTCAGCACCCCCGAGACGACCGCCAACCTGAATCTTGATGCCTTTCGCGCCCTGGCGCATCGCATTCTGTACCGCACGCTTCATGGCGCGACGGAACATCACACGACGCTCCAGCTGACCCGCAACGTTCTGCGCGACCAGGCGGGCATCCAGGTCCGGCTTGCGGACTTCTTCGATGTTGATGTGCACGGGCACGCCCATCATGTCGCTGACTTCGCGACGCAGACGGTCAACATCTTCACCCTTCTTACCGATAACAATACCGGGACGGGCTGTATGGATCGTGATACGGGCGTTCTGAGCAGGGCGCTCGATCACAATCTTGCTGACAGACGCCTTTACCAGACGCTTGTCGAGGAATTCGCGAACCTGAATATCGTTCAACAGGTTGTTCGCGTATTCCGCTTTTTCCGCATACCACACTGAGTTGTGCTCTTTGATCACACCCAGGCGCATGCCGGTTGGATTTACTTTATGACCCATCTGAGCATCTCCTACTTGTCGGCGACCTTGACGGTGATATGACAGGTGCGCTTGAAAATCCGGTCAGCGCGCCCCTTGGCTCGAGCCTTGATTCGCTTGAGCGTCGGACCCTCATCCACCATGACGGTGGAAACCCGCAGATCATCTACGTCCAGACCTTCGTTGTGCTCAGCGTTGGCAATGGCAGACTCAAGAGCCTTCTTGAGAATGACCGCTGCCTTCTTAGGGCTGAAAGTCAGAATGTTCAGGGCGTCCTCAACAGCCTTGCCGCGTACTTGGTCAGCGACAAGACGCGCTTTCTGAGCTGAGAGGCGAGCGCCCTTGTACTTGGCTGCTACTTCCATTTCTATTACCTCACAATCAGCGTTTAGCTTTCTTGTCGGCCGCATGACCACGATAAGTACGCGTTGCCGCGAACTCACCCAGTTTATGACCGACCATATCTTCGGTGACATAAACCGGCACGTGCTGCTTGCCGTTGTGGACTGCAATGGTCAGGCCTACCATCTCCGGAAACACTGTCGACCGGCGGGACCAGGTTTTGATCGGCCGCTTGTCGTTAGCTTCCAGAGCTGCCTCGACCTTCTTCAACAGATGCAGGTCTATAAAAGGACCTTTCTTCAAAGAACGTGGCACAGCATTTACCTCTATGTAGTCGTTTACTTGGCTGAACGACGACGTACTATCATCTTGTCAGTACGTTTGTTCTTACGAGTCTTATGCCCTTTGGTCGGAACACCCCACGGAGTAACCGGGTGACGCCCGCCAGAGGTACGCCCTTCACCACCACCATGTGGGTGGTCAACTGGGTTCATAGCAACACCACGTACTGTTGGACGTTTACCGCGCCAACGTGATGCACCCGCTTTACCAAGCTGCTTGAGGCTGTGTTCGCTGTTGGACACCTCGCCCAACGTTGCACGACAGTCAACAAGCACCTTACGCATTTCACCTGAGCGCAGGCGGATGGTGGCATAAGCCCCTTCCCGAGCAACCAGCTGTACGGATGCGCCCGCGGAGCGAGCCAGCTGAGCACCTTTGCCAGGCTTGATTTCGACGCAGTGAATCACGGAACCGACCGGAATATTCCGGAGCGGAAGCGTGCTTCCTACTTTAATCGGCGCGTCGATGCCGGAGCGCACAGGATCACCGATCTGCATACCTTTGGGAGCGATGATATAACGACGCTCGCCATCGGCGTACTTGACCAGCGCAATGTGCGCAGAGCGGTTGGGATCATATTCCAGGCGTTCAATGACCGCCGGAATACCATCTTTGGTCCGCTTAAAGTCGATTACACGGTAGTGCTTCTTGTGGCCACCACCAATATGACGGGTAGTAATGCGACCAAAATGGTTGCGTCCACCCGATTTACTCAATGTTTCTACCAACGGCTCGTAAGGGCGCCCCTTGTGAAGATCAGGGTTAAAGAGCTTAACAACGTGACGGCGGCCGGCAGATGTTGGCTTGGTTTTGACGATCGGCATTTTACGACCCCTTTACCTTATTCCACATCCAGAAAATCAATGTCCTGACCGTCCGCAAGCTTCACATAAGCCTTACGAATGTCAGCACGCTTGCCGAAGCCGCGAACGGTACGCTTGAGCTTACCCTTACGGTTCAGAACCTGAACACCTTCGACGGTGACGTTGAACAGCTGCTCAACGGCTTTCTTGATCTCGGGCTTGGTTGCGTCAGGGGCTACACGAAACACCACCTGTCCGCTTTCCGCTACCAGAGAGGCTTTCTCTGATACGTGCGGCCCAAGAAGAATCTTGTAAATACGTTCCTGATTCATCCCAGCATCTCCTCGATTTTCTTCAGAGCGGGAACAGTCACAACGACCTTCTCGAAGGCAACCAGGCTAACCGGATCCAGGCCAGCGATATCACGCACGTCAATGTGCGGGATGTTGCGCGAGGCCAGGTGCAGATTCTGCTCAACGTTCTCGGAGAGAATCAGTGCATTGGTAACACCGATGTCCTTCAGCTTGGCGCTGAACGCCTTGGTCTTGGGGCTGTCAACATTCATGTCGTCAACAACGACCAGACGCTCCTGGCGAACCAGCTCTGAAAAAATGGAGCGCATCGCTGCGCGGTACATCTTGCGGTTAACTTTCTGCTCGAAGCTACGGGGCTTGGCAGCAAAGGTAACACCACCGGAGCGCCAGATCGGGCTGCAGATAGTACCGGCACGGGCACGACCAGTGCCCTTCTGACGCCACGGCTTCTTACCACCGCCGGCGACTTCAGAACGCGTCTTTTGAGCCTTGGTACCCTGGCGAGCGCCTGCCATATAAGCAGTAACCACCTGGTGAACCAGCGACTCGTTAAAATCTTTGGCGAACGCGGCGTCGGAAACAGAAATTCCCTTGCCGCTACCTGTAATTGTCAATTCCATCGCACCGCTCCTCAGGCTTTAACTGCAGGCTTGATGACAACATTTCCGCCGGTCGCGCCCGGAACGGCACCACGAATCAGCAGAATGTTGCGCTCGGCGTCGACACGGACGACTTGCAGGTTCTGCACAGTCACCTGCGCATTGCCCATCTGGCCCGCCATCTTTTTGCCCTTGAATACCTTGCCCGGAGTCTGGTTCTGACCGATAGAACCCGGCGCACGATGAGAAAGGGAGTTACCGTGTGTGGCGTCCTGCATGGCGAAGTTCCAGCGCTTAACACCGCCCTGGAAACCCTTACCCTTGGACTGACCCATAGCATCCACGACCTGGCCATCTTCAAAGATGGAAGCAGTGATTTCACCGCCTGCCGCCAGATCTTCACCTTCACCATCGGCGAGGCGGAATTCCCACAGACCACGACCTGCCTCTACTCCGGCTTTGGCGTAATGGCCCGCTTCGCTTTTGGTCACACGTGAGGAACGACGCTTACCAACGGTTACCTGAACCGCACGATAGCCATCGCTTTCAAGAGTTTTCAATTGGGTAATGCGGTTGGGTTCAACCTCAATTACCGTTACGGGCAGCGCCTGCCCGTCTTCCGTAAAAATACGGGTCATACCGGCCTTGCGACCGACAATTCCAATTGCCATGTTTCACCTCTTAAGTGTACGGGGCTCTCACCCTCTATGGCCTTATGACAGTTACACAGACTAACCGCTTGGTTAGCCGAGGCTGATCTGAACGTCTACACCTGCTGCCAGATCCAGCTTCATCAAAGCATCTACTGTCTTTTCCGTCGGCTCGACGATGTCCAGCAGACGCTTGTGTGTACGAATCTCGTACTGATCGCGCGCGTCTTTATTGACGTGCGGGGAAATCAGAACGGTGTACTTTTCCTTCCGCGTCGGCAGAGGGATTGGCCCACGCACTTGAGCGCCGGTCCGCTTTGCGGTGTCGACGATCTCCTGCGTTGACTGGTCGATCAGGCGATAATCAAACGCCTTCAACCGGATTCGAATTTTTTGGCTTTGCATGATGCACCCAAACTCCACTCGTAGCAGCTACTAACTAGTTAGCCGACCTTCAAAAAAAGGAGCCGCATTGTATGCATAATACCCAGCAGTGTCAACTGCGATCAGCAGTGACTCTACCGGGTCAGATTGTGCGGCTGAAACAGAAAAAGGGGCTGAGTTTCAGCCCCTTTTTCCTCAGACCAATCGAATCAATTATTCGATGATCTTTGAGACAACGCCGGCACCAACGGTACGGCCGCCTTCACGAATCGCGAAGCGCAGGCCATCTTCCATGGCGATCGGAGCAATCAGGGTAACACTCATCTTCACGTTGTCACCCGGCATTACCATCTCCACACCTTCCGGCAGCTCACAGGAACCTGTGACGTCGGTGGTACGGAAGTAGAACTGCGGACGATAGCCCTTGAAGAACGGCGTATGACGACCACCTTCTTCCTTGGACAGCACGTACACTTCACACTCGAACTTGGTGTGCGGAGTGATCGAACCCGGAACCGCCAGAACCTGACCACGCTCAACGTCGTCACGCTTGGTACCACGCAGCAGAACACCAACGTTCTCACCAGCACGACCTTCGTCCAGCAGCTTGCGGAACATCTCAACACCGGTACAAACGGTCTTCACGGTATCCTTGATACCGACGATTTCCACTTCGTCACCAACCTTGATGATGCCACGCTCGACACGACCGGTTACCACAGTACCACGACCGGAGATAGAGAAGACGTCCTCGATCGGCATCAGGAACGGCTGATCAATGGCGCGCTCCGGATCCGGGATGTACTCGTCCAGGGCTTCTACCAGCTTTCTGACAGCAGTAGTACCCATCTCGTTGTCGTCCTTACCTTCCAGCGCCATCAGCGCAGAACCGGTAATGATCGGCGTGTCGTCACCCGGGAAGTCGTACTGCTCAAGCAGTTCGCGAACTTCCATCTCGACCAGCTCCAGCAACTCCTCGTCATCGACCATGTCCGCCTTGTTCAGGAACACAACGATGAAAGGTACGCCTACCTGACGGGACAGCAGGATGTGCTCACGAGTCTGCGGCATGGGGCCGTCAGCTGCGGAGCAAACCAGGATAGCGCCGTCCATCTGCGCCGCACCAGTGATCATGTTCTTCACATAGTCAGCGTGGCCCGGGCAGTCTACGTGCGCGTAGTGACGTGCCGGTGAATCATACTCAACGTGAGACGTCGCGATAGTGATACCACGAGCCTTCTCTTCCGGCGCGTTATCGATCTGGTCGAATGCGCTGGCGCTGCCAGTACCCCACACTTCGTGACATACACGAGTCAGCGCGGCTGTCAGCGTGGTCTTGCCATGGTCTACGTGACCAATGGTGCCCACGTTTACGTGCGGCTTGTTACGCTCAAATTTTGCTTTAGACACGGTTACACCTCTTCCTGTTTCTTAAGTCCTGGGGATCAACCCTTTTTAATGATCGCTTCGGCAATGTTCGAAGGAGCTTCCATATAGCGGGAGAACTCCATCGCATAAGACGCCCGACCCTGCGTTGCTGAACGCAGATCGGTGGCGTAACCGAACATCTCCGACAACGGAACCTCGGCACGAATCTGCTTGCCAGCAGGAATGTCTTCCATGCCCTGCACGAGACCGCGACGACGGTTCAGGTCGCCTACTACGTCACCCATGTAATCTTCAGGGGTAACAACCTCTACCTTCATCATCGGCTCGAGAAGGGCTGGGCTGGCTTCCAGAGCGCCCTTCTTCATCGCCATGGAACCGGCGACCTTGAAGGCCATCTCATTGGAGTCAACGTCGTGGTAAGAACCATCGTACAGCGTGGCCTTGATGCGCAGCAGCGGGTAACCGGCCAGACAGCCGTTCTGCATCTGCTCCTGAATGCCTTGCTGGACAGCAGGTATGTATTCCTTGGGAACGACACCACCAACGATTTCATTCACGAAGATAAAGTTCTCGCCATCTTCATCGTCAAGAGGCAGCGGCTCAAGCTTGATCTTGACGTGACCGTACTGACCACGACCACCGGACTGACGTACGAACTTACCTTCCACATCCACGGGCTTGCGGATGCATTCACGGTAGGCCACCTGAGGCTTACCAATGTTTGCTTCCACCTTGAACTCGCGACGCATGCGGTCAACGATGATGTCCAGGTGAAGCTCACCCATGCCAGAGATGATGGTCTGGCCGGACTCTTCGTCAGTGCGCACACGGAACGAAGGATCTTCCTGGGCCAGCTTGCCCAGAGCAACACCCATCTTCTCCTGGTCAGCCTTGGACTTCGGCTCAACGGCTACGGAAATAACCGGCTCCGGGAACTCCATGCGCTCCAGGATGATCTTGTGGTTTTCGTCACACAGGGTATCACCGGTAGTGACACTCTTGAGGCCGATTGCCGCGGCAATATCACCCGCAAGAACTTCCTTGATTTCCTGACGGTCCTTGGAGTGCATCTGGACCATACGGCCGACACGCTCTTTTTTGCCTTTTACGGAATTGTAAACAGCGTTGCCGGATTCCAGCTTACCGGAGTAAACACGGAAGAAAGTCAGCGTACCAACAAACGGGTCGGTGGCAATCTTGAACGCGAGTGCCGAGAAAGGCGCATCGTCATCCGCCTGACGAGTTTCCTCAGTGCCGTCCTCGTCCACTTCACCACGGATGGCCTTGACTTCATCCGGTGCCGGCAGGAATTCAATAACGGCATCGAGCACCGCCTGAACACCCTTGTTCTTGAATGCGGAGCCGCAGGTCGCAATGACGATCTCATTCGCAAGCGTACGGATACGAAGACCTTTCTTGATGTCATCGATGTTCAGCTCGCCTTCTTCAAGGTAGCGTTCCATCAGCTCTTCGTTGGCTTCCGCAGCCGCTTCCATCATTTCTTCGCGGTACTTGGCCACTTCCTCGACCATTTCTTCCGGAACATCGCGCTGGTCATAGGTTGCACCGGCATCGTCTTCGTTCCAGTAGATCGCCTTGTTACGGATCAGGTCGATAACACCGGCAAAGTCTTCTTCAGCACCAATCGGCAACTGGACCGGAACAGCGTTCGCACCAAGGCGATTCTTGATCTGGGCAACAACACGCAGGAAGTCAGCGCCGGCACGGTCCATCTTGTTGACGAAAACCATGCGGGGGACTTCATACTTGTTGGCCTGACGCCAGACAGTCTCGGACTGCGGCTCAACACCCGAGGAACCACAGAACACCACGACCGCACCGTCGAGTACGCGCAGGGAGCGCTCTACTTCGATAGTAAAGTCAACGTGCCCCGGGGTGTCGATGATGTTGATGCGATGCTCGGGATATTGCTTGTCCATGCCCTGCCAGAAACAGGTAGTCGCAGCGGACGTGATGGTGATACCACGCTCCTGCTCCTGCTCCATCCAGTCCATGGTTGCTGCGCCATCATGAACCTCACCGATCTTGTGGGAAATGCCTGTATAGAACAGCACCCGCTCGGTGGTTGTGGTTTTGCCCGCATCAACGTGCGCGCAAATACCAATATTTCTGTATCTCTTGATCGGAGTCTTACGTGCCACTGTATAAACCTCGGCTGATTAGAAACGGAAGTGAGAGAACGCCTTGTTGGCTTCTGCCATGCGATGAACGTCTTCGCGCTTCTTAACAGCGGAGCCCTTGCTATCAGCGGCATCCAGGATCTCACCTGCCAGACGCTGCGCCATGGACTTTTCACCACGCTTCCGTGAATATTCTACGAGCCAGCGCATGGCCAGCGCGTTCTGACGGGAAGGCCGTACTTCAACCGGCACCTGGTAGGTAGCACCACCAACACGACGGGACTTGACCTCGACCATCGGCTGGATGTTTTCCAGGGCCTTCTCGAACATCTCGATCGGCTCTTCCTTGGATTTGTCGGCGACAATATCGAGCGCGCCATAAACAATGCGCTCTGCAACAGCTTTCTTGCCACTTTCCATCACATGGTTGATGAACTTGGCCAGCCGTGCGCTATGAAACTTAGGATCCGGGATAATTTCCCGTTTTGCTGCAACTCTTCTTCTAGGCATCGATAAGCCCTTATCTATTTAAAGGTCTTCAGGAACCCCTGAGATAGCATCAGCTACTCAGCCTTACTCTTACCGTTCTACGTAGCAACGATAAAAGACACCCGCGTGGGACATCAGGACTTGGGTCGTTTTGCACCGTACTTGGAGCGGCCCTGCTTACGGTTCTGTACACCCTGGGTGTCCAGCGTTCCGCGAACAGTGTGATAGCGCACACCCGGAAGGTCTTTTACTCGACCGCCACGGATAAGCACAACACTGTGCTCCTGAAGGTTGTGACCTTCACCACCAATGTATGAGGAAACCTCGTAGCCGTTAGTCAGGCGAACACGGCACACTTTACGCAGTGCTGAGTTCGGCTTCTTCGGCGTTGTAGTGTATACACGAGTGCACACACCACGGCGCTGAGGACAGGCCTGCAGAGCAGGAACGTCGCTCTTGGCTGCCTTGCGTTTACGAGGCTTACGCACCAACTGATTAATCGTTGCCATGTAAGCAAACTCCAAAAAACCGTATCAATGAAACTTACCCCCGGCACGCGGGGGTAAAATTTGAGGGTCGCAAGTGTAAGCCTGCGCCCCCGAACAGTCAAGATGACTGATCTCTTTTTAACCACCCGCGGCGTACGTAACTACCGGCGGGTGGCGGTGCCGGCCAACTCAGCTTTCGCGGTTGAGCTCGGCACTCAGTGCTTCTTCAACATCCGCCGCGGTCACGCCCTGCTGCTCCAGCTCACGCTTACGTTTGCGTTCAGCATGGTAAGCAAGGCCAGTTCCGGCTGGTATCAGACGACCGACAACCACGTTTTCCTTCAGGCCGCGGAGGTAATCCCGCTTGCCGGTTACAGCGCCTTCGGTCAGGACCCGTGTGGTTTCCTGGAACGATGCCGCCGAAATAAAGGATTCGGTTGCCAGAGAAGCCTTGGTAATACCAAGCAGCAGGCGCTCGCATCGCGCGGGCTCCTTGTCTGCCGCTTCCGCTTTTTCGTTCTCTTCCATGAACTGGGTGATTTCAACCTGATCACCGCCCAGCAGGTTGGTATCGCCGGCGTCCGTAATCTCGACCTTACGCAGCATCTGGCGAACAATAACCTCGATGTGCTTGTCGTTGATCACAACACCCTGCAGACGATACACATCCTGGATCTCGTTAGTGATGTACTTGGCAAGCTCAACCACACCCAGTAGACGCAAAATGTCGTGCGGATTGGACGGGCCATCGGAGATAACCTCACCCTTTTCAACGGTCTCGCCCTCGAACACGTTCATCTGGCGGTGCTTCGGGATCAGAACCTCGTAGGGATCAGAATCCTTGGGCGTGATTACCAGGCGCTTCTTGCCCTTGGTTTCCTTGCCGAACGAAACCACACCACTGACTTCCGCCAGGATTGAGGATTCTTTCGGACGACGGGCCTCGAACAGATCGGCAACACGTGGCAGACCACCTGTAATATCGCGGGTCTTCGAGCTTTCCTGCGGGATACGTGCAACCACGTCGCCCAACTCGACCCTGGCACCATGGGCCATGGTCACCAGCGCGTTGGCCGGCAGGAAGAAGATCGCAGTACCGCCGCCAGGCAACTCAACCTCATCACCTTTGTCATCGACCAACTGGATCGCGGGGCGGATATCCTTACCAGCCGCCGGACGCTCCTTGGGATCGATAACTTCCATGGTGGACAGGCCGGTCAGCTCGTCGGTCTGGGTACGGACAGTAATGCCCTGATCCATGTTGACGAACCGTACGGTACCTTCCGCCTCGGCGATGATCGGGTGAGTATGTGGGTCCCATTTGGCGACCGCGACACCGGCTTCAACCGTATCACCATGCTTGACCGATAGCACCGCGCCGTAGGGAAGCTTGTACCATTCGCGCTCACGGCCCTGCTCGTCGGCAATGGCCAACGCTGATGACCGGGAAATCACTACCAGGGATCCATCGCTCTTTTCAATGGACTTCAGGTTGTGCAGGCGAACGGTGCCGCCGTGCTTGACCTGAATGTTGTCCACTGCAGACGCCCGGCTCGCCGCACCACCGATGTGGAAGGTACGCATGGTGAGCTGGGTACCCGGCTCACCGATGGACTGGGCCGCGATAACACCGACAGCCTCGCCAACGTTGACCTGATGACCACGGGCAAGGTCACGACCGTAACACTTGGAACAGATACCGTGACGGGTCTCACAGGTGATCGCGGAACGAACCCAGACCTCATCCACACCGGCACGCTCAAGGGACTCAACGGCTTTCTCATCCAGCAGGGTGCCGGCTTCAACAACCGCGTTGTCCTTGTCAGTGGGTGTGAAGGCTGCACGCGCCGTTACACGGCCGAGCACGCGATCACCCAGAGGCACGACCACGTCGCCGCCTTCGATGTGCGGCGTCATCAGCAGGCCTTCCTCGGTACCACAGTCAGTCTCTGTAACAACCAGATCCTGGGATACATCCACCAGACGACGTGTCAGGTAACCCGAGTTGGCCGTCTTCAGGGCGGTATCCGCCAGACCCTTACGGGCACCGTGGGTGGAGATGAAGTACTGGAGTACGTTCAGACCTTCACGGAAGTTCGCGGTGATCGGCGTTTCGATGATGGAGCCATCCGGCTTGGCCATCAGACCGCGCATACCCGCCAACTGACGGATCTGGGCCGCGGAACCCCGCGCACCGGAATCTGCCATCATGTAGACCGAGTTGAACGACTCCTGCATCAGGTATTCGCCGTCCTCACCCTTTACCGGGTTCCCGTCAGGACCAATGACCTGCTCTTTGGACAGGCGATCCATCATGGCCTTGGACACCTTGTCGTTGGCACGTGACCAGATATCGATAACCTTGTTGTACTTCTCGCCCTGGGTCAGCAGACCGGACGCGTACTGGGTCTCGATGTCCTTCACTTCCTGGGACGCGGCGTCCACCAGCTCGTACTTCTCCGGCGGAATCTCGAAATCGTTGAAACCGATCGAAATACCGGAAACTGTCGCATAGTGGTAACCCATGTACATGATCTGGTCGGCGAAGATAACCGTTTCCTTCAGACCGGCATCACGATAACAGGTGTTGATCAGATTGGAGATTGCCTTCTTGACCATGGGCTTGTTGACCAGATCAAAAGACAGACCGTCCGGCACGATATCAAACAAAAGTGCACGGCCAACGGTGGTATCTACAATCTTGTACTCTTCGGTACGCTCACCGTCTTCCTGGATGGTCACTTCCTTCACGCGCACCCGGACGATGGCCTGAAGATCAACCTTGCCGGCACCATAGGCGCGATGCGCCTCTTTCACGTCGGCGAAGACCATACCTTCACCCAGGGCGCTCTTACGCTCACGGGTCATGTAGTACAGACCCAGAACCACGTCCTGGGACGGCACGATGATCGGCTCACCATTGGCGGGCGACAGCACGTTGTTGGTAGACATCATCAACGCACGGGCTTCGAGCTGGGCTTCCAGGGTCAGCGGTACGTGTACCGCCATCTGGTCACCATCGAAGTCGGCGTTGTAGGCGGCGCAGACCAGCGGGTGCAGCTGGATCGCCTTGCCTTCGATCAGTACCGGTTCAAACGCCTGGATACCCAGACGGTGAAGGGTCGGAGCACGGTTCAGCATGATCGGGTGCTCGCGGATGACTTCGTCCAGGATATCCCAGACCACGCCTTCCTCACGCTCGACCATTTTCTTGGCGGCCTTGATGGTGGTCGCCAGGCCGCGATGCTCCAGCTTGGAGAAAATAAACGGCTTGAACAGCTCCAGCGCCATCTTCTTGGGCAGACCGCACTGGTGCAGGCGCAGGTACGGACCAACCACGATCACCGAACGACCGGAGTAGTCCACACGCTTGCCCAGCAGGTTCTGACGGAAGCGACCCTGCTTGCCCTTGATCATGTCTGCCAGGGACTTCAGCGGGCGCTTGTTGGTGCCGGTAATGGCACGGCCACGACGACCGTTATCCAGCAGTGCGTCCACAGCTTCCTGCAGCATCCGCTTCTCGTTGCGCACGATGATGTCCGGAGCGTTCAGCTCCAGCAGGCGCTTGAGGCGGTTGTTACGGTTGATCACCCGGCGGTACAGGTCGTTCAGGTCGGACGTTGCAAAACGACCGCCATCCAACGGTACCAACGGACGCAGATCCGGCGGAAGAACCGGCAGCACGGTCATGACCATGTCGCCCGGCTTGTTGCCGGAGTAGAGGAATGCCTCAAGAATCTTCAGGCGCTTGCTGAACTTCTTGATCTTGGTTTCGGAGTTGGTCTGGGGAATTTCTTCCCGCAGGGCTTCAACCTCCGCCTGCAGATCAATACCTTCCAGCAGTTCCTGGACGGCTTCGGCACCCATACGGGCGTCGAATTCGTCACCGAACTCTTCCAGGGCTTCGTAGTACTGCTCGTCGTTCAGCAACTGCCCTTTTTCGAGGGTAGTCATGCCCGGCTCGATCACGATGAAGGATTCGAAATAAAGAACCCGTTCAATATCGCGCAGGGTCATGTCCAGCATCAGACCGATGCGGGACGGCAGTGATTTCAGGAACCAGATATGGGCGACCGGGCTGGCAAGCTCGATATGCCCCATGCGCTCACGGCGCACACTGGCCAGTGCCACTTCAACACCACACTTCTCGCAGATAACACCACGGTGCTTGAGGCGCTTGTACTTGCCGCACAGGCACTCGTAATCCTTGATCGGGCCGAAGATCTTGGCACAGAAAAGACCGTCACGCTCAGGCTTGAACGTACGGTAGTTGATGGTCTCAGGCTTTTTGACCTCACCAAAAGACCATGAACGGATCATGTCAGGAGACGCCAGCCCAATACGGATGGCGTCAAATTCCTGCTTCTGGTTCTGGTTTTTGAGAAGATTCAGCAAATCTTTCATCAGTAACAGCTCCGGATGGCGTTATTCTCGGGCGGGTACCGACCGGTACCCGCTCACGCTGCCAAAAACAATTCGGCTCAGTCGGATTCCAGCTCGATGTCGATACCCAGCGAGCGGATTTCCTTGACCAGAACATTGAAGGACTCGGGCATGCCCGGCTCCATACGATGATCGCCATCGACAATGTTCTTGTACATCTTGGTCCGACCATTCACATCATCAGACTTCACGGTAAGCATTTCCTGCAGCGTATACGCCGCACCGTAAGCCTCGAGGGCCCACACTTCCATCTCACCGAAGCGCTGACCACCGAACTGCGCCTTACCACCCAGCGGCTGCTGGGTAACCAGGCTGTACGAACCGGTGGAACGAGCATGCATCTTGTCGTCGATCAGGTGATTCAGCTTGAGAATGTACATGTAGCCAACAGTCACCGGACGGTCAAACTCGTCGCCGGTACGGCCGTCATACAGCACAGTCTGGCCAGTGGTACTCAGACCAGCCAGCTCAAGCATGCGCTTGACCTCAGCTTCCTTGGCACCGTCGAACACCGGCGTTGCCATGGGAACACCCGAGCGCAGGTTATTGGCCAGCGCCAGGATCTCCTTGTCACTCAGCGAATCCAGGTCCACATGGGTAACCTCATCCGAGTGATTGTAGATCTCATCCAGCAGGCTGCGGAGTTCAGCGATCTTGCGCTGCTCATCCAGCATCCGGCTGATGCGCTCACCCAGCCCCTTCGCGGCGGCACCCAGGTGGGTCTCAAGAACCTGACCAACGTTCATCCGCGACGGAACACCCAGCGGGTTCAGCACGATATCAACGGTGTTGCCGTACTCGTCGTAAGGCATGTCCTCGATCGGCATAACCGCAGAGATAACACCCTTGTTACCGTGACGGCCGGCCATCTTGTCACCCGGCTGAATCCGACGCTTGATCGCAAGGTACACCTTGACGATCTTGAGAACGCCCGGAGCAAGGTCGTCGCCCTGCTGCAGCTTGCCTTTCTTGTCGTCAAAGCGCGCTTCATGCTCTTTCTTGCGATCTTCCAGGCCCTGCTCGGATTTCTCCAGCAGCTCGTTCAGCGTCTCGTCCTTCATGCGCAACTTGAACCAGTCGTCACGCGGCAGCTCTGCCAGGTAAGACTCGTCAAGCTTGGCACCCTTCTTCAGGCCCGGCCCGCTGATGACTTCCTGCCCTTTCAGGGCGCTGGTCAGACGTTCGAAGGTGGCACCCTCAACAATGCGGTACTCGTCCTTCAGGTCCTTGCGGTACTCGTCCAGCTGCTCTTTCTCGATGGCCTGGGCGCGAGAGTCCTTCTCGATGCCGTCACGGGTAAAGACCTGAACGTCAATAACCGTGCCACGGGTGCCGGTGGGCACACGTGAGGACGTATCCTTAACGTCCGACGCCTTCTCGCCAAAGATGGCCCTCAGGAGCTTCTCCTCCGGCGTCAGCTGGGTCTCGCCCTTCGGCGTCACCTTGCCGACCAGAATATCACCTGGCCCGACTTCCGCGCCGATATAGACAATACCGGACTCGTCCAGTTTGGACAGCGCGCTTTCACCAACGTTCGGAATATCCGCGGTGATTTCTTCGCTACCCAGTTTGGTATCCCGGGCCACACAGGTCAGTTCCTGAATGTGGATAGTGGTCAGACGATCTTCCTGCACCACTTTCTCGGAAATGAGGATGGAGTCCTCGAAGTTGTAACCATTCCAGGGCATGAACGCGATACGCATGTTCTGCCCCAGGGCCAGCTCACCCAGATCCACAGAGGGACCATCGGCCAGCACGTCACCACGGGCAATTTCGTCACCCTGGTTAACGATGGAGCGCTGGTTAATACAGGTGTTCTGGTTCGAGCGGGTGTACTTGGTGAGGTTGTAGATATCCACACCAGCATCACCGGCTTCCGTCTCGTCGTCGTTGACACGAACCACGATGCGGGCTGCATCCACGCTCTCAATCACACCACCACGACGGGCCGTTACACAGACACCGGAGTCCTGGGCCACGGTACGCTCAACGCCGGTACCTACAAGGGGCACCTGCGAACGCAAGGTCGGAACAGCCTGGCGCTGCATGTTCGAGCCCATCAGTGCGCGGTTGGCGTCATCGTGCTCAAGGAACGGAATCAGCGAGGCCGCAACCGACACCACCTGGCGCGGAGAAACGTCCATGAAATTGACGTTTTCCGGCGGCGTGACGGTAAATTCGTTCTGATGACGAACGGTTACCAGCTCGTCGGACAGACGCTTGTTCTCGTCCATTGCCGCACTGGCCTGAGCGATGATGTAGTTGCTCTCTTCAATCGCGGAGAGGTACACCACCTCGTCTGTTACCAGACCATCCACCACTTTCCGGTACGGGCTCTCAAGGAAACCGTAGGAGTTGGAGCGGGCATAGGTAGCCAGCGAGTTGATCAGACCGATGTTCGGGCCTTCCGGGGTCTCGATCGGGCATACCCGGCCGTAATGCGTCGGGTGTACGTCACGAACCTCAAAGCCGGCACGCTCACGGGTCAGACCGCCCGGACCAAGAGCCGAGATACGGCGCTTGTGTGTCACTTCTGACAGCGGGTTGTTCTGATCCATGAACTGGGACAGCTGGCTGGAACCAAAGAATTCCTTCACAGCAGCCGCCACCGGCTTCGCGTTGATCAGGTCCTGTGGCATCAGGCCTTCGCTTTCCGCCAGACTCAAGCGTTCTCGAACAGCACGCTCAACGCGCACCAGACCGACGCGGAACTGGTTCTCGGCCATCTCGCCCACACAACGAACGCGACGGTTGCCCAGGTTATCAATGTCGTCGACATTGCCCTGGCCGTTGCGGATATCAATCAACGTTCTGAGAACATCAATGATATCGTCGTGGGTCAGTGTCCCTTCACCAGTGCTTTCTTCACGGCGCAGACGACGGTTGAGCTTCATGCGACCAACCGACGACAGGTCATACCGCTCCTCAGAGAAGAACAGGTTATTGAACAGGTTCTCTGCCGACTCCTTGGTGGGCGGCTCGCCAGGACGCATCATGCGATAGATTTCGACCAGCGCCTCAAGCGGGGTGCGGGTCGGGTCAATGCGCAGTGTGTCTGACATGAACGGACCACAATCCAGGTCGTTGGTGTACAGGGTTTCAATCTCTGTGACACCGGAATCCAGGATCTTGGTAACAATTTCTTCAGTCAGCTCGGTATTGCACTCAACCAGAACTTCTCCGGACTTGGTATCCACCATGTCCTTGGCCAGTACGCGGCCATAGAGATACTCCGTCGGCACTTCCAGCTCAGTCAGGCCAGCCTTTTCAAGCTGCTTGATATGACGAGCGGTGATGCGGCGGCCTTCCTCAACGATGACATTGCCTTTCTTGTCCTTGATATCGAACGTTGCAATGTCACCACGCAGGCGGCTTGGAACAAGCTCCAGCTTGCATACTTCCGGACCGATACTGAACTTACTGGTATCGAAGAACATCTCCAGCATCTGCTCGGAGTTGTACCCCAGAGCACGCAGGAGGATAGACGCAGGCAGCTTCCGGCGACGGTCAATACGGACAAAGACCGAGTCCTTGGCGTCAAACTCGAAGTCCAGCCAGGAACCACGGTAAGGAATGACCCGCGCCGAATACAGCAGCTTGCCTGACGAATGGGTCTTGCCCTTGTCGTGGTCAAAGAACACACCCGGTGAACGGTGGAGCTGGGAAACGATAACCCGCTCGGTACCGTTGATAACGAAGGTACCGTTCTCGGTCATCAGGGGCATTTCGCCCATGTAGACTTCCTGCTCTTTAATATCCTTGATCGCCTTGTTGGACGATTCCTTATCATAAATGATAAGTCTTACTTTAACCCGCAGCGGTGCTGCGTAGGTTACGCCCCTAAGCTGGCATTCCTTGACGTCAAATACCGGCTCGCCGATGCGGTAACTCACGTATTCGAGTGCGGCGTTGCCAGAATAACTGACAATCGGGAATACGGATTTGAATGCTGCGTGGAGACCGGTTTCCCGACGATTTTCGGGTGCGGCTTCACTTTGGAGGAAGTCCCGGAACGAATCCAGCTGTATAGACAGCAAATAGGGAACATCCATCACGGACGGCAATTTACTAAAATCTTTGCGAATCCGCTTTTTCTCAGTATAGGAGTAAGTCATCTGCATTCCCCAGCTTTAGACCTGATACCTGGTATCAAGAAGCAACCATTTTCATGCTTCGGGGCCGATTTGCTCGGCTTACTGCGCCGTCTTGAACAAGACTCTCGCTGTAGGTTATAGATTCTGACAGCACCACAAGATCGGCGTTCAGAGTCTATAGCATATACAACAGAAAAAGGCCGGTGGCACACGGCCACCAGCCTGTCCATGCTTAACGCACGGTTTCGATCAACAGCCAACTCTTACTTAAGCTCAACAGAAGCGCCTGCTTCCTCAAGCTTCTTCTTGGCGGCTTCAGCGTCGTCTTTGCTTGCTGCTTCCTTGATAACGGAAGGAGCACTGTCGACCATTTCCTTAGCTTCTTTCAGACCCAGGCCAGTCAGTTCACGAACGGCCTTGATAACGTTTACTTTCTTCTCACCAGGACCGGTAAGAACAACGTCAAATTCAGTCTGCTCTTCAACAGCAGCAGCTTCGCCGGCGGCAGCCGGAGCAGCAGCAACTGCGGCAGCAGCAGATACGCCAAACTTCTCTTCCATTGCTTCAACCAGCGCAACAACGTCCATTACGCTCATTTCAGCAATTGCGTTCAAAATGTCTTCGTTAGACAGAGCCATGACTTTCTCCCAAAAATATAAAAATGGTGTTCAACAGAATCAAGCAGCTTCTTGCTTCTGGTCTCGAACTGCCGCTACAGCACGGGTCACTTTGGTTGGTACTTCGTTCAGTGTCCGCGCCAGCTTGGTGATTGGTGCCTGTGTTACTGCGGCCAGCATCGTCAACGCCTCGTGGCGTGTCGGCAGCTTGGCAAGGCGATCAATCTGGTCTGCACCCATCAGCTCACCGCCGACGGCCAGGCCCTTGATCTCGAACGCCTCTTTCTCTTTGGCAAAATCCTTCAGCAGGCGCGCAGCCGCGCCAGGATCTTCCATTGAGAACGCCAGAATTGTCGGGCCGACCAATGCCTCATCAATGCACTCGAACTCGGTACCGCGGATGGCGATCTTCGCCAGGTTGTTACGCACAACCTTCAGAAGAACGTTCTCGGCACGGGCCTTCGCTCGCAGAGCCGTCATGTCACCGGAAGTGACACCACGGTAGTCAGCCATAACAACAGACAGAGCACCACCGGCAGTCTCGTTGACTTCAGCGACGATCGCTTTCTTGTCTTCGAGTCTAATTGCCACTGGATTTCTCCTCGATTTCGCCGGGTGTATCCCGGCAAACCCACAAATACCCCTTTCGGAGCTCCTAACGGTGTTTGGGTTCAGAGAGAACGTCTTCACACCGTCTGCGCAGGCGTTGCTTTAACCCTTCCAGCGGCCCTTCCAAAAGAAAGGGCGCTTCAGGGGCCTGCGGTCTTTGACAGCCTTGGCTTCCGCCCAGACTACAAAGTAACTACCGCCCAGCTGCTCAGATGTTCAGATGTTCAGAGCACTCTGGTCGATAGTCAGACCAGGACCCATCGTCGACGACAGGGTTACCTTCTTGAGGTAAACACCTTTCGAGGAAGACGGCTTGGCCTTTTTCAGGTCTGCAATCAGAGCCTCAAGGTTTTCCTTGATGTTCTGCGCAGAAAATTCCACGTTACCCATTGGCGCATGGATGATACCGTTCTTATCTGTCCGGTAACGAACCTGGCCTGCCTTGGCATTCTTTACGGCAGTCTCAACGTCCGGGGTAACTGTGCCGACTTTCGGGTTCGGCATCAGGCCGCGGGGACCAAGGATCTGGCCCAGCTGACCAACAACACGCATGGCATCAGGAGTGGCGATAACCACATCGAAATCCATGTTGCCTTTTTTAACTTCTTCCGCGAGGTCGTCCATACCAACAATATCGGCACCGGCAGCGGTTGCCTTTTCAGCGTTGGCGCCCTGGGTGAACACGGCTACACGCACAGTCTTACCGGTGCCGTGCGGCAGAACGGTGCTGCTACGCACGACCTGGTCGGATTTACGAGCGTCCACGCCCAGGTTTACGGCTACGTCCACGGACTCTTTGAACTTGACGCTTTCGCCGAGCTCAACCAGCAGTGCTACCGCCTCGTCAACCGAATAGGCACGAGTGGAATCCACTTTTTCACGAATCAGCTTCTGACGTTTGCTAAGCTTTGCCATGTTACAGGCCCTCCACGTTCAGGCCCATGCTACGGGCAGTTCCGGCAATGGTACGCACTGCAGCATCCATATCGGCTGCAGTCAGATCCGGCTCTTTGGTCCTGGCGATTTCTTCCAGCTGATCACGGGTCACAGTACCGACCTTGTCAGTATTGGGACGACCAGAGCCGCTCTTGATGCCGGCTGCTTTCTTGAGCAGCACCGGTGCGGGCGGAGTCTTGGTAATAAAGGTAAAACTGCGATCGCTGTAAACGGTAATGACCGTCGGAATCGGCAGGCCCGGCTCCATATCCTGGGTCTGGGCGTTAAACGCTTTACAGAACTCCATGATATTCACACCACGCTGACCCAGTGCGGGACCAACGGGGGGACTCGGGTTGGCCTTGCCGGCAGCAACCTGAAGCTTGATATACGCTTCAATTTTCTTAGCCATGATATTTCTCCTGTGGGTTCGATCGCCTCTCGGCTCCCCTGTATTTACAACTGCCAGTAGCAGACACAAAAAGCCCGCGTCGCCATAGCGCGCGAGCTCTCAGCATTCAAGGCTGTCGGTCAGTCTTTTTCGACCTGCCCAAACTCCAGCTCCACCGGAGTTGAACGACCAAAAATCAAAACGGCAACCTTGACCCGACTCTTGTCGTAGTCAACTTCCTCAACAACGCCATTGAAGTCCGCGAACGGGCCTTCAGTGACGCGAACAATCTCGCCCGGCTCAAACAGAGTCTTAGGCTTGGGCTTGTCCGCTCCGCTCTCTACGCGACGCAGAATAGCTTCTGCTTCTTTTTCGGTGATCGGAGCCGGCTTGTCCTTGGTGCCGCCAATAAAACCAAGAACCTTGGGCGTATTCTTGACCAGGTGCCAGGTGGCGTCATCCATTTCCATCTGCACAAGGACGTAGCCGGGATAAAACTTGCGCTCACTCTTGCGCTTTTTCCCGTCACGCATTTCAACGACTTCTTCTGTCGGGACGAGAATTTCACCAAACTTCTCTTCCATACCGTCGAGAGAAACGCGCTCCTTCAGGGTGCGCATTACCTGCTTCTCGAAGCCAGAATACGCATGAACCACGTACCAGCGCTTAGCCATTGCCCACTCCTGTTACCCAATAACTCCGGAGACCAGCCAACTGATCAACGAATCCATACCCCACAGCATCAACGCCACAACCAACACAAACACAACGACGATGGCTGTAGTCTGGATCAGCTCCGGCCTGGTGGGCCATACGACCTTCCGGATTTCAACCCTGGCTTCCTTGAGCAGGGTCGCGAAACGCCGACCACGCTCGGTTTGGAGCGCCACAAAAGCAGCGACCAGAGCAAGAGCTACGAGAGCCAGCACCCGATACAGCAGTGACTCGGCACTAAAATACTGGTTGCCAACGACACCGATGGCAATCAGGACAAAAACAACCAGCCACTTTACTGCATCGAAGCCACTGGTTGAACGATCGGCTTTTGACTCCATAGGAATCAGCTTATGTATCCGGATGTTAAAAAATGGCAGGCCAGGAGGGAATCGAACCCCCAACCTGCGGTTTTGGAGACCGCTGCTCTGCCAATTGAGCTACTGGCCTGCACCGAAACAACTCAGCGCACTTACTTCAAGCTCTTACTCAAAAAGAGTAATTACTCGATAATCTTTGAGACAACGCCGGCACCAACGGTACGGCCGCCTTCACGAATCGCGAAGCGCAGGCCATCTTCCATGGCGATCGGAGCAATCAGGGTAACACTCATCTTCACGTTGTCACCCGGCATTACCATCTCCACACCTTCCGGCAGCTCACAGGAACCTGTGACGTCGGTGGTACGGAAGTAGAACTGCGGACGATAGCCCTTGAAGAACGGCGTATGACGACCACCTTCTTCCTTGGACAGCACGTACACTTCACACTCGAACTTGGTGTGCGGAGTGATCGAACCCGGAACCGCCAGAACCTGACCACGCTCAACGTCGTCACGCTTGGTACCACGCAGCAGAACACCAACGTTCTCACCAGCACGACCTTCGTCCAGCAGCTTGCGGAACATCTCAACACCGGTACAAACGGTCTTCACGGTATCCTTGATACCGACGATTTCCACTTCGTCACCAACCTTGATGATGCCACGCTCGACACGACCGGTTACCACAGTACCACGACCGGAGATAGAGAAGACGTCCTCGATCGGCATCAGGAACGGCTGATCAATGGCGCGCTCCGGATCCGGGATGTACTCGTCCAGGGCTTCTACCAGCTTTCTGACAGCAGTAGTACCCATCTCGTTGTCGTCCTTACCTTCCAGCGCCATCAGCGCAGAACCGGTAATGATCGGCGTGTCGTCACCCGGGAAGTCGTACTGCTCAAGCAGTTCGCGAACTTCCATCTCGACCAGCTCCAGCAACTCCTCGTCATCGACCATGTCCGCCTTGTTCAGGAACACAACGATGAAAGGTACGCCTACCTGACGGGACAGCAGGATGTGCTCACGAGTCTGCGGCATGGGGCCGTCAGCTGCGGAGCAAACCAGGATAGCGCCGTCCATCTGCGCCGCACCAGTGATCATGTTCTTCACATAGTCAGCGTGGCCCGGGCAGTCTACGTGCGCGTAGTGACGTGCCGGTGAATCATACTCAACGTGAGACGTCGCGATAGTGATACCACGAGCCTTCTCTTCCGGCGCGTTATCGATCTGGTCGAATGCGCTGGCGCTGCCAGTACCCCACACTTCGTGACATACACGAGTCAGCGCGGCTGTCAGCGTGGTCTTGCCATGGTCTACGTGACCAATGGTGCCCACGTTTACGTGCGGCTTGTTACGCTCAAATTTTGCTTTAGACATTCGACCTATCTCCCTAATCAACCAGACCGTGACGTTGACCGGACAAATAATGGAGCTCATGACCGGAATTGAACCGGTGACCTCATCCTTACCAAGGATGTGCTCTACCGACTGAGCTACATGAGCGCTTTCAACACAACTACAAATTGGAGCGGGCAGCGGGAATCGAACCCGCGTCATCAGCTTGGAAGGCTGAGGTAATAGCCACTATACGATGCCCGCGAGCAATAAGTGGTGGAGGGGGCAGGATTCGAACCTGCGAAGCTTTCGCGTCAGATTTACAGTCTGATCCCTTTGGCCACTCGGGAACCCCTCCGAGTCAGACCCGCCAACAGCGGACCTGTTTAAAACTAAAAGTGGAGCTGGCGGACGGAATCGAACCCCCGACCTGCTGATTACAAGTCAGCTGCTCTACCAACTGAGCTACGCCAGCTCACATTCGCCTCTTCAGCGAGGGCGGTATACTACGGATTTTCAAAGGCGGTTGCAACACCTTCACACCGCCTGATTTCGACCAGATCGAAATTGTCGGCGTATTCCGATTCTACCGCCTCGACTGCACCAGAACCCGGTGTCAGTTCGTGCTCAAAAACGAGGGCGTAGCTTATCTGATTTCGGGGGAAGTTTGCCAGTATTGCATTGAGATTCTGACGTTTTTTTTCTTCCAGGACGGATTCGGCCGCCTGTCTTGACTCAAACAGCCCCAGAGAAATCGCATTTCTGTTTTCACCCTGGGTCACAAGATACGAATCAATGCCTCGACGCTGAAGATCGCGGAACAATTCCAGCGCCTGATCATCCGGCTGAGGCGGAACAATCACCCAGTGCAACGGCGGCATTTCCCGCTCTTCTTCGCGGACTTCGTAGGCCTTTCCGGGGCTTCCAAGATTCCGGTATGTAGAGCGCGCGCTTTCAGCAGACTCGAACCATCCCAGCCGAACACAATGGAGCCGGGGATCAGGGGCGCTCGGCACCACCACAGGCGCTATTGCCTGCTCCTGCTCCGACGGCATCGACTCGCCCGCTTCCTTTACAGGCCCGTTCTGGACCGAACGGGTCTTGAGGTCCGCCACGCGGGGCAAAACCTGCCTCTCTGACACAACAGCGACACGCTCAGGAACAGCCATATCGCCGAAAAGCCAGAGCGCGGCGTTGGCGAGCAACAGAACAAGGGCAAACCACCTCATTCCGGCGCCCACTCCCCATCGACGGCAGCTAGCCCATTCAAGACCAGATACGGATCATGCACGGCAGCGAGCCCTGCACCAATCAACCCCGCCGCGTCACCGCCGGTGACCAGGATCCGGTCCAGTCCGAAATAGCCACAATCCTGATGTATTCGCGTAACCATGGCCTCCCTGAGCCAAACCAGCCCATGCTGGACACACTCTGTTGTGGAAGCACCAGGGCTTCCCTGTTGCGCATCCAGACTATCAAATCCGATCCTCGCTGCATCCTGTTTGAGGGAACGTAGCATCATCTGCTTGCCCGGGAGGATATAGCCCCCCAGATGGGCTCCGGACCTGGCGACGTAATCAACCGTAATGGCGCTACCGGCGTCCACAACCGCGAAACCTCCGGCGCCTGTCGCCTGCCAACCACCACACATCGCATGCCATCTATCTGCTCCCATCCTGTGCACATCAGCATAGGCATTCACCAGCTTGCCACGACGGGCCTCCGCCCAGTGAAAAAAAACCGGCGCATTACAGATGGCTTCAAGCCGAGCCTGCAGATACCGGCGCTTGTCCTCCGAGATCACTGTCGATACTGCAATGCGCTCAATGGATTCAGCTCGCGGCGCCCATTCCTGGAAAGCATCATCCATGTCCAACGTCGCCACCCCCCTACTCAGTACCTCCCCATCAGAGAGCAGCTGCCACTTCACTCGGGTATTGCCAGCATCTATCACCAGCTTCATGACTGCACCCGCAGGCTTATCTCGCCAGCACGGACCTTCACCAGTTCTTCACCAGTGGCGATCAGGTAGTTCCCGGAGTCGTCTATTCCGCGCCCGGTCCCGGCAAGCTCCCCCTGGCTGGCTACCAACGGCTTTCCAGTGAAGATGTCACGGTTCTGCCAGCGCGCCCTGAAGCCTCCGAAGCCCTGCTCGGCGAACTCATCCACTGCGTCAAGTACCGAACTGGTCACCGAGGCCGCGAGATCACTGCGGCACCAGCGGCGCTCAGGTACCGCCATTGCAAGGCTGCTCCAGGACTGATCCACGCCTGCGCCATCTTTCATATGTACATTCAGACCAATGCCGGCCACAACCTGCACAACTCCCTCTTCGAGCTCTCCCTGAAGCTCAACGAGAATGCCGGAGAGCTTACTGCCACCAAGAAAAATGTCATTGGGCCATTTAAGCCCCACGTCTGGCACTCCCTGCTGTTCCAGCGCCTCAGCAACGGCAACGCCGAGCACCAGGCTCAGTCCGTCCAGCATGGCAAAGCTGCCACGAAAAGTGAGCCCCAGGCTCAGGTACAGGTTTTGCCCCCAGGGGCTTTGCCATTGCCGGCCGCGCCGGCCGCGACCCGCGGTCTGGCAGTCAGCGATACAAACGGGAATACAACCGATTCCAGACTCTCGACGCCGGCGCACGATTTCTGCGTTGGTAGAGTCCACTTCATCCAGGACTATCAGGTCAATGACGGAACGACGATGGGCGTCCAGGCCGTGCATGATCCGTCCGGCATCAAGAAGGTCCATATCGGTCAGCAGACGATACCCCTTGCCGCGAATGGTCTCTATATGAACACCTTCGTCCATCGCACGCCGGATCTGCTTCCAGATTGCCGTGCGGCTGATGCCGAGGCTGGAGGCAAGTGATTCACCTGAGTGAACCTGCCCGTCTGCCAGAAGGCCAAGGAGTGCTCTGGATTTCATGAACGTATGCCCGCGTGATTGAATAGGATCAGGGCGGGATTAAACAACACGCGAGCCAAAAAGACAAAGGACGACACCGAAGTGCAGCGCGATTGACGCAGATTCTGCCGCCGCCATTCAGGGAATCGGGGTGGCTGTCAGGTTGGCCTCAATATCGAAGTTCTGCATTTTCACACCGTAAACCGCTGTCTGTGTCCCACCGGTGGGATGTACCAGGTCAATATTGTTAATGGACAGTTCCTTGAACTGGCTCCTGGCCCGGACAGCAAAACCGAGTGGGCGATTTTCAAGATCAGAGGCCGTTGGCGACGATACGTATCGGTACCCGGCGGCAACGGCAGAATCCATGATTTTTTCATCCCCTCTGGCGCCACTCACCCCGAGGGCATCCGCGCCATCGGTTTTCTTGACGACTCTGGTCTGGTAGACGTCTATGGACAGATCCGTGCGGACACCAAACATATTATCATCCACTCCGTCGCCATCGAAGTCGCCACCATCACTGGTATGGATATCATTGAGCACGAGTTTCGTACCGGAGTTGTTAATCGGATTTCCGCCGGCATCCGTCTGACGATTGGTTTCCCAGATCAGCGCGTTCTTGCGGTTTTCGCTGACAGCCCTGGCAAAAATCTGTTTCAACCGGATGGTAATGCCCTCATCCCCCCGAGCTTCCCAGATACCACCGGAGTCCGTACACGCCGCCTGAGTCGCCCCCGCCCCACCGGCGCACACATCACCGGCGCCACCCGGAACCATGGTCATACTGCTCCCGGTTTCATACTTCTGCACAACAAAACGACCAAAACTGGCCCCGTCGTCCTTGTCGCCAACACGCAGATTGCCAACGTCCATCACACTCCAGGCTTCTCCCTTGATGATGGCAAGCCCTTCCTCCGTGACATCCACCGTCATATCCCGAATATGTGCGTCATAGCTGAGGTCACTGATCCACAGACCTTTCTGGGAAATTTCTCCACCACCTTCATCATAGGGCGCAGCGATGATGGCTGCCTGGCCATTACGTATTCGGACATCCGAATTGATGGTGAGCCCTTCACCATTGGCACCACCGGCGCCCAGCGTCACCTGGCCATCCATTTCAAACTCATAGGCCGGATAGAAACCCAGCGCCAGCAGAAGCTCGGTGCCTCCCTGCAGGGGCGCATCATCACTGCCGACTCGCAGGCCATTGATCCGATAGCCTGCGTCCACGCTCTCAAACCCGATCCTCAGACCATCATAGAAACGCGTGCCGTTGATCTCCCCGTCCCGGGTGACATTCACCGTGATATCACCCTGGCCCCAGGACTGCAGGCCACTGAAAATAACCCGGTTGCCATCCTCCACGTAACTCAGGTCTGCCAACTGCAGACTCCATTCCGCAGCCAGTCTGAGCCCCTGGACGCCAGCATCAGTATGCCCTCCACCCTGCACGTAGACGGCATTGGTATAACTGCGACCATTATAGGTGTGGTCTCGCAGCATGAAACTGACGTTGACCTCTCCAATGCTCTGGCCCGCAGCACCCATCTCGATACGGCCTATATTCAGCTCACCGTCCACCGAGCCCAGGGTCAACCCCAATGCCTCGCGGCCAAGCTGATCGGTGGTCACATCAACCCGCAGGTCATTGATGTTGTAGTGGCCGGTAATGTCCCGAAAAGCAAGCAGATTATCGTCGTCGTGGTATATGAAGGATGCGCTGTTGATGGTGGTCTCGTTATCGATACGGAAACCTTGCCCTTGCCGGCCTCCACCTGTAATACCGGTTTTCGAAGACAGATCAAAGGTACCGCTGAGCCCGCCATAGCTGGGAAGCAGCTGGCCGGTTGAGACATCCCGGGTATTGCCATGGTTTGCAGGATTATTGCTATAACGGATGGCTCCCACATCATAGGAACCAGCTATACGCGGTGCGTTGAGTTCCAGTGTACTACCAACCACATCAAGGGTGACGCCAAGAGCCTCCACGTCGAGCGTGACGTCATCGAGAAAAACTTCATTACCATTAGTGCGGTAGCCGAGGCGGCCACCAGTCATGGTGTAGGCGGCGTCGAACGTGTACCCGGAGGGACCAAACGCACCTCCCGAACTGATGCGCAGATTTCCATCCAGACTGTGATCAAAGAAAACGCCGCCCATACCTATGCCCGGGGCACCAGCCAGACGAATATCGCCAAACTCTATCCTGCGGTCTTCAATCAGATAGTCGAGGTTCAGTGCAGCATCATCCGTAATGTCCACCTTGATAAGATGGGCAGCTGATTCTCCCGGCTGGCTTGCAGAACCCACACGCAAATCCTCCAGATAGATACCGCTGTCATCATCAAAATAGGACAACCGGGCCGCGGACATGCTGAGCTCCATCTCCAGGGTTATGCCGCTCTGACCACTGATATCCGCCAGATCGTCATCATCAAGACTTTGCATGCCGGCCATGACAGGAGCAGGCATGGCCAGAGTCAGAAACCAGGTAAAACGGAGTTTAAATGCATACCTTGCAATACCGGGCATAGACTTCTCCCTATGGATTACCTGCGGGGAAAACCAGCAGATTTCCCTCCATGATGACTTCACCCTGCATTTCCACAGCAAGAATGTCTGTCTGCCGGAACCCCGGGGCCGTTGGCCTGGGCAGATTGCTTCCGGCGATCTTGAAGCGGACATCGTTGTAACGGACAACATTGGGCAAGCCGATTTCCATTACGTCGCGACTGAACAACTCGCCATCGCCCCCAAACCCTGAGTCAATGGTACGTACCCGGAGCGTCAGGCCCTCGAAGGAAAAGTTACCCCGGATCTCGTCCAACACCATCCAGCCGCCATCTTCCTTCAGTCTGTAGGCCAGCCTCGCACCGCATTTTTTGTCAGGGTCATCACACCGCCCAAAATAGCTGTTCTCGATCGGACCGCCCATTTCATTGATGCTGATGTCGCCGGACAGATAAATCCCACCCTGACCGGATATGTCCGAGAGATCCCGGTCATTCAGGCGATCAAGCTCGGCAGTGGCCTGAGCCGCCCCACACATCACCAATGTTGTGAGAACGGCTCTACAGTGTCTTCCTTTCATGGCGCCAGATCCTTTGTTCGGATATCCAGATGCTGGATCAGCATGCCTTCGACCCTCGCCGAACCGAAGTCCCGGTCAGCTACAGAGAAGTTGCCGATGTGCAGATTGCTTCGATAGTCCGGATTGGTGTAGTAATCCTCATAGAAATCCCAGGTTTCGGTATCACTGCTGCCACGCAGTCCATCCGCCCCAATGGCGCCCGGCGCGGGCGGCTCAATGGCCGCGACCTCCACCACAAAATTGCCGGTGCCATCCACATCAAAAAATACCGGCTGCAACTGGTTGCCGATCGCAAGCTCGAGCGCAAAATTGGTCATGGTAATTCGTGATCCACAGGACAGACCATCCTGGGAACAGGCGTTGATCGACAATTCCGGAGTCTGGAAATTGAGCTTGAACTGCCCCACCATCTGTCGACGGTCATCATCTCCCCAGAGCCGGAGAAAACTGCCATCAATAACAGCGCTTTTTGCATGAATACTTATATTGGCAGACCGGTCATCACCGACAGCAACGTTCATCTGCATCCCGATGTCAGGACGCTCCCCCACAAAATCAGAGGTTGCTGGCCGACTGGCACAGGTACCGGTACCGGCCTGGGCGCCGGAACTCATGCAGTCAAATCCCTGGGTGGCATCCACCAATGCCGGCGCAGCGAACTCCAGAACGGCCCTGTCGCTGATTCCAATCTCGTTGCCGTCCACCACATCGATCCGATAGGGATTCACCAGGCGGCCAAGGTTTACCGGGCTGAGACTCTGCCCGTAGTTACTCCCGGCTCCGGATATATAGAGATGATTGACCACGATCTCTACATCCCGCCCATCGGTACTCTTCAGGCCGCCAATCTTGAAAATCCGAGCCTGGTTGCCGTCCGCATCAGGGGTATCCGTGCCGTGAGAAAATACAAAGTTTTCAAGCACCACACCAATGCCTGCTCCGTCAATTTCCGACAACTCGTGTTCAGAGAGACCCTGGAGCTCTGCCGTTGTCAGCCCTGGAGCAAGGAGCACTACCATTACAAGGAACGCTCTCGGTAAACGGTCCGCGACGCAATGCCGCTTCAAAGACGAAAACATCAGAACAACCCCCTCCCCCGGTCAATGTATTCCGTCCTGTAACGGTCGGTACCGTAAAGAGCCTCATTAAGGTTCACCTCAGTCGCGCCATTCGGAATATTGAAAAAAGCTCCGGATGTGGCCCGTATGAAGTCTTCTGCGGTGGGATTGGTATTCCGGACATCCTTAAGCCAATCAAGGTCCTTCGTCTGGAATGAGATAAACGCCCCGTCGGCAGGCCCAGTGATACGCCGCTCATCGCCGACTTCTTCAACTGTACCTATTGGAAAGCTGTTGTAGATATCGAGATCAAAGCAGGAGTCTATCCCCAGAACAAGACAGTCCTGGGCGTACACATAGATATCGCCACTGCCACAACTGAAAAACGAACAGTCGGGCACTTCAATGCGGGAGCTGGAACCCCAGCCAATCAGGTTTTTCACGGACCAGCGAGTAAATCCACCGGCATCCTCAAGAACGAAACGTTCTCCGTTGGGAATACCAATGTGCTCTGCCCGGATCGGATCAAGCTCACCGATATTGGGATCGCCCTCTTCGCCGTAAACCAGTTGCGCCTTGGTTTGAAGCGGACTACCGCCCTCAAGTAACGGGGTGAGCAGAACGATTACCTGATCAAAGAAATTACCACTGGAACTCGCGTCTCTCAGGCCCTCGCCGCGGTCAACAATGTCAACGTTCACATTGCCAGTCAGAGTTTCTATCTTTCCGGAAAGAATGCCCATGGATTCGCCGAAGCCGAGACGAAAACCGACAATTTCCTGGGTACCCTCATCGAAGGCAAATTCGAAGAACGGGTTCTCTATACTGAACGGGACAATTTCACCTTCGCCATAGGCGGAACCGTCCGGTTTGAGCTGACGCGGCGCTTTGGGGTTACGGTCGAAGTAGGCCTGGTTATTGATGTACCCGAGGGCAAAGTCCTCTATATAGACATCAGAGGTTCCAGTTTTCTCGCCATCCCGATCATAGCGTCCGAGTTCAAGGACATCGACATTGGTCTGGATATCCATATCCATGCCCAGATTGACCCGGGTATAGGAAGTGTTATCGGTGTCGTCCGGGTGATATTGGCGATCCACAGAAATGAATGCCTGTCCGGTGACCTCGGACATGTCACTGTCGGAGATTGGCTGCAGGTCTGCCACAACAGGAGGGGTAATCGACAGCGCCGCCAACGAAAGCCAAGCAACAGGTTTCATAGACAAATCTCACCATTGACCGCCTTTTTTGGAAGCGGTTTATCGTTGTTTTGGATGAGTGTCTCTGAACACTTGTCTTGTTTTCGCTGGCGGTTTTTATTTTTTGGCCAGTTCTTGACAAATATTAACGTTGTTTACACGTTGTCACTGTGAGCGGTGTCATAGATTTGGAAGGTGGGTAGTAGGCTTCGGCCAGCGCTTTGCGCTGGGATGACCTACTTTGCTCAGGCCTGGCGGCCTTCGGGGCTTCGCCCCCGTCGTCGCTGCGCTCCGACGTCCTGCGGCGTGCGTTGCACGCCTTGTCACATGGGGCCGTTGTAGTGGACACCATGTCATCGTCAGGCTGTTAATCCCATAAAAAAACCCCAGTACCGTACGGTACTGGGGTTTTGGGATTAAGAGCCTGACGATGACCTACTCTCACATGGGCAGAAGCCACACTACCATCGGCGCTGGTCTGTTTCACTGCTG
>NZ_JASSVS010000017.1 GCF_030250645.1 Marinobacter azerbaijanicus | reverse complement strand
CCCCGAAATCGTTGACTATGACCCCGAGCCGACGACCGTCGGCATGCTGCAGCAGGTGATTCACCAGGGTGGTCTTGCCGGCCCCAGGAAGCCGGCCACCACGGTGACGCCAAGCTCGGCGGTCATGTCCTGCATGCGCCCTGCCCTGGGCCAGCAGGCCCTCTTCCTGGGCACGCCGGAATGGCGTACCGTGCGCCAGCGGCTCGCCGAACATGTGCTCATTCACGTCGGCATGGGCATCGATATGAATCAGGCCCACCGGCCCGTGCTTCTTCGCCATCGCGCGCAGATTCGGCAGGGTGATAAGGTGATCGCCCCCCAGCGTGAGCGGAATGCAGGCGTGCTGCAGCACCTCGCTGGTACCGCTCGATGATCTCAACGGTCTTGGGCAGATGAAAAGTATTGATCGGCACGTCGCCGATATCACCCACCTGCAGGCTGCCGAACGGTGCGGATGCAACATAATCTAGGTTATGATGCAATTACAATTATTTGAATGCTTTGAACCCCTGATCGTTATTATTCACCTCCAAAAAACAAAAACCATCTAAAGCCTTATCGACCCAAAACCCGACAACGTCAGATCCATGTACTTCTGAAAGCAACTTAATTTTCGAAAGAGCATCCTCAACAACCAACATTTTCCACTCCTCCTTTGTTACAAGTTCAAGATGATGTATATTATCTATCGCTGACTGCAACACCTTGGGAATAATATTTTTCCAGACTCCCTCCGTCAGAAAAAGGTTTGCTCCAGTACAGAGGGAATTATACCTCTCGAGCAACTCTGCATTTTTTTCACGCCTTGATACCGAACGAGCTTCACTTTTATCTAGGCGAGAGGAAATCATCAGATTAATTTCTTCTAAATTAACAAGCTTTTTCTCTAGCAATTCTTTGCCCTTCTCCATCTTTTGTATTTTTTGCCTCAATCTGCATATCTCATTCACATTAATCCGAGAAACACCTCCATCATATACAGACTCACTACAAAGAGCTGGGAAATCATCTGGGATCTTCCTTGCCCCATCCCCAACATTGTAATCGCAATAATTCTCGTATTTAATCCACACCTCTCTATAAAATCTTTCTTTGACCCTATTATTGAAAGCATTGTTTTTCCCCATAACCGGAGCAAACGACCAAGTGCCATCCCCCTGATTAACACCGTATGGCGTAAACCATATTTGTAACTCCGGATGTAATACATCTAGGTGCTCAAGGCGAAAGTGCGCTTGAAATCCTCTTTCTGCCAGAAACTTCCTTGCCCAATCTGTAAAATCTTTTGAAAAATCTACAAATCTCTTCGAATCAAACTCCTCCATTGTCTCAGGAAGTCTCGCAACGATAGCTCCTATTGCAATGGCATCGCGACGAACAGTTCGCCATACAACTCTTCCATTCAAGTGCATCGAATTTTTAGCATTTTGCATCTGATACGAAATCCAATCATACAGCTCGTTGGGATCACGGACTGGTCCATCTAAGTGCTTACATGCGCTTCGTGGCGCACCGGATAGGTGCGAGATGTGGGAACGGTGCCTCAAGCCCTCTGCAATGATAGCTCGTGCGCTACCAGGGTTAGAGAGGGCACCTCGCCGAGCGCCTTCAATGAGAAAAATATCTTTCTTGTGTAGCTTCATGTTCATCCGGCCGTCCTCTCGTGGTTGCTGCCCCCTTCTATAAGGGGTATAGGCACCGCTTGGTGGGCCATTCACCAGGTCAACGGTTAGGACCCGAGAGATAAGCGCTGATACAGACTAGGGTTATCTCCGTCTGACAGGGTGCTAACGGGGACCAATGCCCATTGGGCTCAAGGTCGTTACAGCCCTGAAAGGCGCCCAGGGTTGCCTAGAGCGCTGCAGCACACATAGGAATTCGACAAACCCTGTGATGGGCACTTTGGTTCATTTTCTGTCAGTTTCGTTCAGTTTCGTTCAGTTTCGTTCAGTTTTTACAATTACTAGCTTACGGATGGAGGCCGATTAGAGCAGAGGCTTTTGTTTCTCGGCTAGGCGCGACAGCAGATGTCGAGAAGGGCATAGCGGGTGACCAGATTGGCTTGGATTCCTACAGTAGCACTGTGGCGCAGGCTCGAAATGGTGAAGGGTTCCGTCCGAACAATGCCGAACCGTTGGCCTTAACGGCTGCTCGCTGGCAATTCAGTCTGCACAATAAGTTCAACGAGACCTAGAGAGTCCGAAAAAAACCCTCCCTTTTCGTGACAATCGAGTCGGAATGAATGCGTAGTGGTGGATGCTGCTATGCCCAATTGGTTCCGATTCCTGATGAGCCAGGCAGCTGGCCACCCGGAGCTGGCGACTGACCCACAACTGTTGATCTCCAGCAGCGGACATCGCGAGCGCAACGATAACATTTATGTAAGAGAAAATTGCCTACGCGAAATCGTGGGAGTCAGGGCTATCAGTGAAATGTAAGCCGCTCGGGCGGCAATCAGACAGCCCGGCATCATGCCCAGCCTCACCGGTGCCAGCCCAAAACTCGACATGCAGACATTATCCTTCGGCAGGTAACCGAGTCTCACCTAAGCAAAACAGCACTCCATTGAAGGAATGGCTGAGCCAATACAATTGTAAAGTCCAGTCGGCGAAGCATAAAGATTAGTATAGACACAATGGCAGATCACAATGATAGCCCGAGCGACACGGACCGGCATTGCAATCAACAGCCGGCGGTGGCCAGGTTCCCAAGGAAAGGCTGAGGGGCAGTATCTGACTCACCAGTCTTTTATAAAACCCATCTACTCTATCATTCTCTTATAACTCTCTAATTCACTCCTTCAGCATAGGCTGAAGCGGATCCTCTCGGCCATAAGCCGACCTTGAGAAAATTTTTATATAACGTGGAGCTTCAGCAACGGCCGTGAGTGTAACAAGTGACCGGCCGTCTGTAAGCGCTTGCTTGTGAAATCTGACTTCCTAGGTATTTGATACTTATGTTTAGTAAAAATATTGCTCCATGCCGAAAAATTCACCTATAAGCGTACCTGCAGCTTTTGGTGGCATTTCCGCTTTAGGTCGAGTCGCGATTCACTGCGGACTCCAATAGTTGGAGGTTGCTAGCTTCTCCACCGTGGCATTGATCGGCTGCGGCGCTCTCTCGCTGGCCCAGTGAGGGCGATAGCCCCACCACAGCTCAGTCACATCACCAATGGCGCCTCATCATCGGCGCGGCGTACTGCCGTGATGAAGGTACCCGGGGAAACGTTGTAGCGCTGCGCGAGCGGCACTGAAGGCTCGGCTAGCGGTAGCCTCAGCGAGGCCGATAGCTTGGGGTAATCACTGTAGAGCGCACAGCGTCCACACATGGCGTATCTCGTTAGCCTGACAACTGACCCGCTGACGCAGCAACGCTCATCTGCGATCCCGCCATTCACAATAAATCATGCCGGCACCTTCAGCGCTCTAAGGGGTTGGGGCGACGGCACTGCGAGCTGATTTAACTTCGGTGACTTCCATAGCCTGGCGGGTGACTAGAATACCCGAGGCGATTCAAACCGACCGAGCTTCCACGCCGCCAGAGTGACGCCGTCGCGTTGGGAACGCAGGTAAGCCTGCCGCTCGGGACGCTCTCGCTTGATGTGGGTGACTCGCTTCACGAAGACCTGCTCACAATCGGCTTCTTCAAGGGCGCTACGCTGCAGCTGGGCGGACCGGTACCGGGTGCTGAGGCGGAGATAGCCGATGATCATGCAAGGTCTTCTTGCTGTGTATTGAAATAGTCAGGTGGCGGTATGAACATCACGGAGCACGTCCGCCGCCGCGGTCAGGCCGGCGATCGTGTAACCAGTCCAGCCAGTCAACTTCGAAAGCGACTGGCCCCGTCTCACCATCAACGACAGGCCTGGCTGCGCCACGTAGATAGCGCATGAAGTCATCCCGATACATTTCCGGGATGTCTCGAATCCGCACATAAGGCGGCCCTGTTGATGTATGGTGCACTTTGACGTTCGGCTCACCTTCTTCGGGTGGTGCACGACGCAGCGTGCGTCGACCATCACCCAACGTCTTTTGCATTTCCCAAAGCTCGTGTGCAATAGCGAGCATGGCACGAGAAGCATTAGGATCCACAGCTTCCAGCCGTAAACCGTGCTCTTGCAACAAAGAGGCATGATCGTTGAGATCATCAACTAGGATCTGGATGTCATGATCGGAGAAGACAACCATCCGATACTCCGAAGTTATGCGCTATCGAGCGTCATGAGAATTCGCCGCATTCGATTTTTCCCAATGCCTCGCGTATCGACTGCCGCCCTTTAGATGTGCCGAGCAGATCCACGGGCCGCGAGTCAGATAGCGCCGGCGCCTCGCAGTGCAGCCACTCGCGAGCGATGTCGGCGTCCTCGAACACTTTAGCGGCATAATCCAGCACAGCCTGAGCATCGAGCACCTCAGCGACGGGGTGGCCACGTTCGGTCATTTGCTTGATCGCTTCGACCTTGAATTCTTCGGTGTTTCGTTGACGGCTCATGGGACCTCCTGGTGCCTTCAGTATAAGGCCTGGAGCTGACTACGAAACTCGGGGCGATTCAGCGCCGTGGAATCCATAGAAACTGCGCTGTGGAATCCATGGAAAAGCAGCCCCTATACTTCTCGCCCCACAGACGGCGCATCCTGCCAGGATCGCAGCTCTTCCAGCTCGGGCGCGTCAGGACCGCACTCTGCCAGCAACTGCTCGAGCTTAGGATGGTTTGCCGCCTTGGCTAGGCCTTCACGCTCCAGGGACGCGTTCAGGGTCACCCGGCTGACTCCAAAGTGCTTGGCCACGTCGGTCTTGGTGAGCTCGGGATCCGCCAGCATCGCGGCGGCCTTTCGCACATCCGCCGCCGACAGGGTGGGGCGACGCCCCCCTTTTCGACCACGGGCACGCGCCGCCGCCAGGCCAGCCAGGGTCCGCTCCCGGATCAGGCTATGCTCGAACTCCGCTAGTGCCCCGAAGATGTGGAACACCAGCTTGCCGCCGGCGCTGGTGGTATCGATCGCCTCGGTGAGGGACCGGAAGCCCACACCGCGCTCGTTCAGCTCATGGATCAGCTCTACCAGGTCCTTGAGCGAGCGTGCCAACCGATCGAGCTTCCACACCACCAGGGTGTCGCCGTCACGCAGGGTTCGCAGGCAGGCCTGCAGCTCGGGGCGTTCTCGCTTGGTGCCGGTGACACGCTCCTCGAAAACTTGCTCGCAGCCAGCCTCCTCGAGGGCAGCACGCTGTAATTGGGGATTCTGGTCTTGGGTACTGACGCGGGCGTAGCCGATGATCATGCGTTACCTCCCGACGTGTCCGTGACATCCTCAAGGTTCAGCGCCTCCCAGTCCTCGATGCCCACCGGCTCGAACGGTGCGATGTACTCGCTCACCGAGGCCCTTAAGCGCTCCAGAGGGCCGCTATCGGCAGCCCTGGGCGCCTGTTCCTCACTTGCTCCTGTCATCGTGCCCCCTGGTCACCCACCAACTCTCAGCCACGCCCTCAACGGGGTCGGGTCAGGTATGAACTCCATGCTCGATCTTGCCTATCAGGTCCAGCACCTGCTGAAGGTCTGCCCGCATCACATCGACGGGGCGCTCTCCTCCGAGCCCCATGACCTCTTGATGCAACCAGCGCTCAGCCCCCTCAAACAACCCTATAGCCGCCCGCCAGACAGCGACCGGATGGTACTTCTCTGGATCAATGGTTTCAGGCATTGGCAGCCACTCAAGCGGCGTATCGCTTCGCTTGGTCATTACCGCCTCCATTGATCAATGAAAAACGCTGGTTTTCTTGGCATCATGATCTCAAGTCAGTGGCCATGCCAGAGGGGCTGTGACAATTGTCCCCAAGTAGTGCCGGCCGAAAAGTCTGCTGTTCCGAGTCGCCGAGGTCCGTCAGGTGTCATACTGAGTACAGCAACCTCTAATCGTCGGTAGAGGTCAATTACCGGAGGCGCAACATGGCTGAGACATCAGTTACGACCCAGTCTGTAGTCCGCCTGGCTGAAGAAACCTTTGAGGATAGGGACAAGGCTATCACTTGGCTGACTCGTCCCAATGAAGCGCTAGGAGGTCATCCGCCAATCATGCTCTGTGGTACAGAGCCTGGTGCCAAGCAAGTCAAACGCATCCTTCGAGCTCTTGAGTGGGGCGGGGTCGTGTGATGGAGATGCTGAACCAAGACAAGGCCACCACGGGGCTAAAGACCGCCGTCACGATCCTGGGGAAGTGGGGCGCCACCGCTGAGCAAGGTACAGCCATCTTGCGTGTCTCACCTGAAACCTATGCGCGTGCCCAGCGCCACGATTTAAAATGGCAGGTGTCTCTGGATGAAGACCAGCTCACCCGCATCAGCTACGTGATGAACATCCACGCGGCGCTCCGTGTGATCTTCGATAACCCCGAGAACCTGTATGGTTTCATGAGAATGGCCAATTACAACGAAGGCTTCGATGGTCGGTCACCGCTGGAAGTCATCGCTACCGGCGACATTGGTACGCTACGCGAGACGTGGCTACGCGTGAACATGGAGCGCCCGACAATCAACGGTGATGAAGACCGGGTAAGGCTGTAGCCCTTCTCCCGCTTGACCTTGACCCTCGCCAGGCCATCGCCGATGGCCTCTTACGCTTTGTTCGGCACCCTCTGGAGGGACCAAGCTGTGATGGCCACCCCCCGTTGTGAGGTCAGGGCGACGATCGAACTTGACCTGCCGTCCGTCACCTAGGCTTTTCTGAACCTCCCAAAGCTCCTGCGCGACAGCCAGTGCGGTGATAGCCGTTTCGGGGCTGTGTCCATCAGCCGAAGCCTGTTGGTGGCCGTACCCAGGTTAGGTGTGAGCTCCATGAGCTTCTCAATCCAGGAGTATCCCATGACAGAACCCAGCGCTATCGAGGAGGACACAGCGGCAGTACTGGACGCCGCTGGAGTGGGTTTGCGGCTCGAGGGAACAAGCCCGCACCTGGTTCCACAACGAGCCAATTGACGTTTTTGACTACCAGACCGCCGAGCCACTGGTGAGCGTTGGGCGCACCAACGATCTACTGCGCTATCTGCGGTCACTGGAAGCAGGCCCAGCCGGCTAGTGGATGCACGAAAGAAAACCTTCGTTTACTTTACACCATGGCGTCACCATGTTGGCCGTGCCAAGTTTGGGTGTGTGCCCGTGATCTTCTGAATCCAGGAGTGGCCCATGACAGAACCCAGCGCTATTGAAAAAGACACAGCGGCAGTGCTGGACGCCGCCGAGCGGGTCTGCGGCTCGAGAACTCAAGCCCGCACCTGGTTCCACAACGAGCCAATCGATGTGTTCGATTACCGAACCGCTGAGCAGCTGATGGCTGCGGGCCGTGCCGAGGTGCTGTGCCGCTGTCTGCGGTCGCTGGAGGCCGGCTGGCTTGGATGAGGCGGCAACTACCAAGGATTCCTTAGTAGTTCGCAAGCAATCGAAAGAAAACGCACCTTTTCTGAAAGTAGAAATATTTACGCAATTTCTTTACGCTCTCCAGGGCGGAGTGCGTAAAGAAAACGACCATATCGCATACTGCCGCTATCGGCCATGAGCGGTCATTGAGATTTTTCTGGTATTCAACGCTGAACGAAGCGGCGCGTCTTGCGCGCCCGCCTTCCGTGACTTGTTAAACGTGGTTCGATTCCCGTACTAAGTGGCGTACCTGGATTGGTGCATTTTCTTCCATCGGAGCGATCACGTGAATGAGCTCTCGTGATTCAGCAAGCTCCACCAAATGCTCTGACAACAAGGTCTCAATTCTGCCCAAATAACCAGGCACCTTTTTATGAAAGGTCGATGAACTCTTCCCTTTTGAAAACGGATTTTGAGAGTGAAGCATAGCTCCACATTCATCGTATAACCGTTCGAACTGTTTTCTTGTAAGGTACCCACCCTGAACTCTATGCCAGCCTTGTCTATCGAAACCGTCTATCGGGACTGGATAGAAATCAGGGTTGATGCTCTCAATCTTGCGCAAGATCCTAGCCGCATGCCAATCCTTCGCAATATCTTTTCTCACGGAACGGTAGGCCTCTTGGTATGACACTAGCGAGGAGAACGCAATCAACTCAAGCAATTTCCGTAACTGAAGGGCTTCTGACTCGATCGTGGTCTGGAGATAGGTGCAGTGAGTTTTTCCGGATATGAAATCACGCAGTGTTTCTACCCTATAGCGACATTCCCACATCATCGAAGCGTATTTTCTGCGAGCTCTACTTTCCATGCTTTACCTTTTAACGCTTCAATAACCGGCGCAGCTTTGCTGCGTCCGGCGCCAAGGGCGCGAAGTTGATAGACATGTTAAGAGATACTCCACCACCAAGTAGACCTGTATATTGTGCGATCCATGTCGGTCCATGTTACTTTTTCCCACATCGGCTTCCCTTTGGAGAATTTAACTGATTCGTGCAGCATATCGTACACATCTGAACTTATTCTGGATGGATAGGCATTGGATAAGCTGCCCATCTTTGCAGCATGGTTCGCCGCTCTCCCAACCCAAACCAAATCGTTTGACCCCCGTATTCCCGTTCGAGCAACAAAAAGCTTAGAGCTATCAACTGCTACAGTGTGTTTTACTTCGTACGCAGCTTTAGGATATTGTGTTTTGAGCGCGGGATTAATTATATTAATTCTTGCATAATTAATTTTTAGAGCGGCTCTAGCGGCAGATGTATTTTTTGTGTCGCCTGTATATACAGCCATGATTCTATCACCATCATAGGCGGTAATATCGCCACCTTCCGAACGTATTATTTTCGCGGCGCAGTGAAGGAACGATCTGTAAACCTCTGCGGCAAAAAAAGCCTTCTTCGAGTCCACAAGCTTTGTGGATTCAGACATATCTGCATAGAGAACAACACCATCTAGTTTTACAGCATCGTTACTAAGCTTTAGATCACTTGGCTCAGGAACAACTTTCCCATCTCTCTCTGACCACTGCTCTTTGAATATCTTTTTAACCTGCGCATCTAGATCATCCTTTAAAGACATTTCCGATTCCTGGTTATACGTAAAGAAAATAGACTGCAAAAACCCAAGGCAAGACGCTGAAAAATGTGAACATGAAAGCAAGCTTAACATTCGCGTACTTTTTCGCTGCTATCTCTGCATTTCGGTACGCTTGTCCAAGTAAGTCATCTTGAATTTCTGAGTCGCTAGCCTTAAAGAAGTTTTCTTTGAATTTCGCTTCTGATTGTTTCGAAATCCCCCCGAAAAATACATTCGACTCTTTAGGCCCATCTAAACGAGGGAAAATAGCAAGCGCCAGAAAACCCAAGCTAAGCAATATCGGAATAGCCGAAATGCTGCATGCAACAGCTGTAGATATGGTCCATACGGGAAGCATCTTAATTAATGCCGCCAACAAACCTAACATGGCAATGTTTATCGCAAATAATGGTGGCACCTTCGAATCAGCTGTTCTAACCCAATCAAGCTGAAGTGCCAGTATCTTTTCTGCTCTTTCAGTATTCACTGAGTCTCCCATGTACTCTTAAGAGGTATTAGTCAACGCGCTTGTTTATTGACTACAACGAGCGCGCGCTTTCAAGAACGTTATGCCGCTCGCACGCAAGGCCCCTAAGGCATGGATATATCGAACAATTACGTATAGCTTGGCTACATAACACCAATCATCGTGCCGGCGGCATAACACGAATGGACGTGCCAGCTGCCTTTGCCAGCATGACCGCTTTGGGTCGATTCCGGCCTTCAGCCATGCACTATCGACTCATGCACCAAATCCAGCCGCCCCCACCCCATGTGGTAGGCCGCGTTATCCAGAAAATGAAGCCATTGGTTTCCGCACATCTCGGACGCCACCACCACAGATTATAAGCTGATTCATGCAGCCTATACGCTAGGCCCAGGCTGCATCAGGCTCCCAGAGCAACGCAGACGAAAGAGAATATCTGCGAGCGCATAGGTTCTCAAGCAAGCTCTTGGTCTGTGGTCACAAAGTACACGCAAAGCCCAGATAGGGGGAGTGTACCGGATGGGGCAGTGGCTCGCGGGAGGTCGGAAGGTGCAGGCCGCCATGCTTGGAGCAAGCATGGCGGCAGAAGGCAGGGTCTGTTCGGGGAAGTACCTCGGCCAGGCCGCTAGGCGCAGTAGAGCTCACCGCCGCTGCTGTAGAGCGACAGTGAGTCTCAGATGATCTAGCAGCTACTTGCAGGCATGGGAACAATCAGTCGTCATCCGGCCCATCGATACGCTCACGGATCCAGGCATCGACATCCTCCTCAACCCAGGCCACAGCCCGGCTCCCTAACAGTACTGGTGATGGAAAGTCTTCGGCCTTGATAAGACGATGCATGGTCGAGTTGCTGAAACCACAGCGCTTCAAAACCTCAGGTCGGCGAATCAGTCGCATGGTACGTTCCTCAATTGAAGGTAATTTTCTTTGGCTCGCCTTCTATAAGGGGTACAACACTCACCAACTCGACATTTGGTTGTCTGCGCCGCTCTTCGGCACCTCATCTCGATGAGCCGATACGCATCCCACTCGGTGACAGCTGCTTGTTTGAGAGCCCTGCTAGCGGTCTGCAGACGCCATCAGCGGCGCCCTAGCCAGCCGCAAGAGCTGCGTTTCTGCGTGACTCGTCTTCTCTGCCATGACGATACTGCTCAGCGTTATCCAGCCCCTCACGAAGTTCGTCCAAGTAGTTCGCCCACGTTTGCAGCATCTCCCGCCGCTGATCCAAAAATTTGGTCCGGTTATAGGCTCGGCCATTAGCATCTTTCACCTTATGAGCCAGCTGTTGCTCAACGTAATGCTCGGGGTAATCCAAGCGCTCAGCGATGATTGTTCTCGCCGTGGCCCGGAAGCCGTGAGCGGTTTGTCTTCCCTTGTACCCCATGGAATCCAGGGCGCCCTTCATCGTGTTCCCGGACATCGGGCGTTTGCTGCTGCGCAGGCCAGGCAAGACAAAGTGTCCGCGACCGGTGAGAGGATAGAGTTCACGAAGAATCGCCACGGCCTGCCGGGGTAGCGGCACAATCAGCGGCGGTGAGTTCTTGCTAGGCAGGAAGCTCCAGGTTGCTTCATCGAGATCGAAGTCCTTCCAATCCGCATGGCGCAGCTCACCGGGACGCACGAACAGCAAGGTAGCCAGCTTCAGAGCAGCGATCGTGACAGGCTGGCCGCGATAGCCATCAATTGCACGGAGGAGCCCGGTGAGTTCTTCGGGATCGGTGATGGCCGCGTAATGGCTCACTGTTGGCTGTCGCAAGGCGCCTCGCAGGTCGGTCGTTGGGTCACGGTCAGCTCGTCCCGTGGTGACGGCATACCGGATGACCTGGCCCACAACGGTCTTGATGCGAATCGCGGTCTCCAGGTGCCCCCGCTTCTCGACCTTGCGCAAGCACTCCAGCAATTCGAGCGGGGTGATGTCCGCTACAGGTCGGCTGCCCAGGTAAGGATAAACATCACGTTCTAGCCGGCTCTTGTTCTTGCTGTAGTGCGTCGGCACGACATTATGCTTGTGAACTTCTTCCAGCCATTCTGTCGCTACGGCCCTGAAGGTGTTCGCCACACTGGCCTTGCCCTCCAGCTTGGCGATACGCTTGACGGTGCTGGGATCTGAACCTTGAGCTAACAGCTTTTTTGCCTTGTCCCGCTCGTCCCGGGCCTGAGCAAGCGATACCTCGCCGTCCTTCGAGCCATAGACGCCGATAGCCAGGCGCTTCTCCTTCCCGTGGAAGCGGTACTTCAGCCGCCAATATTTTCCGCCGGACGGAGTCACCTCCAGATAGAGACCGCCCCCATCGGCTAAGCGATAGGTCCTATCGCGAGGCTTGGCGTTGCGCACAGCGGTGGCGGTCAGTTTGTTGGTCTGGCGTTGGCTCATGGGGGCACCAAATGGGCATCATGTGGTTGTGCCCCCATTGATGCCCCCTTTGGAGGGGGCATGTCAAGAATCTTTCTGACATGTCATGAAACGTCGCCCAACCAATGAAGCCCATGGTTGCGGGGTTTATGGCATGTTCTGGGATGGAGCGGGAAGGAAATTTGGTGGGCCCAGCTGGACTCGAACCAGCGACCAAGGGATTATGAGTGCAACCAAGCCATTTTGGGGAACGCGCCTGCAACGCATGTCTCCAGTAATTCAATAGCTTATGAATTTCCACTCATTGCTTGGCTCACACCAAATTCACCCAGTCGGCAACCAAAACGCAACCAGTGCGGTTGGAGCAATGTTCCCTCATTAAAACCGGGGCCCGTCAAACTCACGCTGGCTAAGATACTTCGCGGCACCGGCAGCTTGGCGCTTCCGAGCTGTCCAGCTTTAAGCAGGGGTGATTCAAGGTGTGTTCACCGGACGGTTACCGAAAGTGGGCGCACCGGCAAGATCAAACTCGCCTCTAAACCACCCTGAACGGGCCTTTTAAAATGCAGAGCTCCCTCAAAACGCTCTGCAATCGCAACGACAATCGCTAGCCCCAGACCACTTCCACCATCACGGCTAGAGCGCCAGAAACGCTCGGTCAGGTTTGCCAGCGTCTCGTCATTCAACACTGCGCCGTAGTTGCTCACCTTTAGGGTGGCCCATGACCTGGATGGGTGTGTCTGCAGTTCTACGGTCACTTTGACTGGCTCGGTTAAATCGCCGTGGCGCAAGGCGTTATCGATAAGGTTACGCAGTGCAGCAACCGCCAACTCTCGAGGCATTTCCAGTTCGGCGGAAGAAAAGACGGGGCTGAAATCGATTCGATTCGTCTCAGCATGCGTTGCAGCATCCTGTATCGCCAACGAAATGACATCCTCCAAGGTGCAAGCTTCACCGTCCTCAAACGCAGTCCGCCCCTCGACACGTGCCAACAACAGGAGCTGCTCCAAGATGCGTACCATGCGAGCCACCCCTTCCTCGGCATAGCTCAAGGCGCGCTCAGCCGCTTCTCCTTCGACCCGCCTGGCGACTTGAAGATGCGTCTTGATGGCCGTTAAGGGCGTGCGGAGTTCATGGGCCGCGTCACTGGTGAAACGCTGCTCACGCACCATAGCCTTATGGACTCTGAGCAAAAGACTGTTGAGTGTCAGGATCAAAGGCCGTAGTTCGCTAGGCGCTCCCTCCAAGCTTACGGTTGTCAGTGCCTCAGGATGACGCCTGGCCAACGTATTACGCAAACGGCCAAGTGGTTTCAGGCCGCGCAGCACGCCCAGCCATAGCGCTCCCATACTGCCCACTAAGGCTGTGAGAAACGGGACTACCGCTACCTTAATGACATCGCGTAGAAGAATGTCGCGCTCATCCATGCGGTCAGCGGTGGTAATGATCATGCCGTTTCGTTCGTAGGTATATACTCTCCACGTCGTTCCAGCTTCCTTGCGGTAGGTGTAACCCTGCTCGCCAGGGGCGAGAATATCGTCCATTTCGGCGTGAGAGCGGGCAATGACTTCACCGCGTGGTGAGTGAATCTGACACGCTAAGCCTTCAATTGGAGGTATCGTCAACGCGTCATGATCGATGCGACCCCACACTTCTGGGGGTAATTGTTCCATCAGGCCGGCCACCATGCGTGCCGATTGGGCGAGACGCTTATCCAGCGTCAACTCCACTTGGGTATGTAGGTCGCGCAACAGCCAGGTGGCTGCAAGTCCCCAAAGCAGGGTTAACGTCAGCCCAAGGGTGAGAAGTAGGCGGGTGCGTAAGCTCATCGTTTTTCGCTTCAGCTCACCTTGGTGGATCAATGGCGTCTGGCTTGCCCAGGCGATACCCAAGCCCACGTACCGTTTCGACGACTCCACTGCCTAATTTACGGCGCAAGTTATGGATATGAACGTTCAGCGCATTGCTCTCGAGTTCATCGCTCATGCCGTACAGGCGATCCTTGATCTGGTCAGCCGTTAACACGCTGCGAGGTGATTGAAGAAATGTCTCTAGCAACATCAATTCCCGACGCGATAAAGGAATAACTTCATCTGCGACCGTGACGCACCGCGAAAGTGGATCCAGGCTTAAGGAACCGTGCTCAATCAAGGAACTGGAGCGTCCCGACGACCGGCGCAACAGGGCGTGCAACCGCGCAACGAGTTCGTCGAGATCAAACGGCTTGGTCAGATAATCGTCCGCACCAGCCGTTAACCCTGCCACACGATCCGGAACGGCATCTCGAGCCGTCAGAATGAGTACGGGGATATTGCGCTTTTCAGCTCGCCATGTCTTGAGCAAAGTTAACCCGTCGCCATCGGGCAAGCTGAGGTCAAGTATCGCGATGTCGCTAGCGACATCTTTCATGGCCATGCGAGCCTCAGCCAGCGTGGCGAAGGCATCTACCACAAAGTCATAAGCTTCGAGACCTGCCTGAATGCCGGACGCGACGAGGGTATCATCCTCGATAAGTAGCACGTGCATGATTGATCCTGTACGGAGAGCGGTGGTAATCAGCTAGACGCGTCTGGCAAGCCACCAGCCACCAATCATTGCCAAGAGCATGGCGGCGAGAGGGGCTGTCAGCCCTGCAATCGAGGCGATGGCAGGTCCCGGACAGTAGCCCGAAAGCCCCCAGCCGATGCCGAATAGCGTGGCGCCACCGAGCAGACGACCATCGAGTTCACGCTTTGTGGGTAACTGAAACGCGTCGCCGAAAAGGGGGCTGCTCCGACGAAGCACTAGCCGATAGCCGATGAAGGTAGTGACAACGGCCCCGCCCAGCACGAAGATCAACGTAGGATCCCATTCGCCGGCGATATCCAGGAAACCTAGGACACGTGCCGGATCGGTCATGCCCGAGATGGCGAGTCCCAGGCCGAACATGAGACCTGCAAGATAGCCCATCAGAGCTTTCATGCCCCACCTCCCACGATGTGGCGAGCGACATAAACCGTCACCACAGCGCTAAGCAGGAACGTGCCGGTAGCCGCCATTGAGCGCGGCGATAAGCGTGCCAAGCCGCATACACCATGGCCACTGGTACAGCCACTGCCGAGCCCCGTCCCGACGCCGACCAGTAAACCTGCAATTAACATCGACAGCACACCACCGGCAGGATCGCCGATAATTTCGTTTGGCTCATTCACAACGTTTCCTAGGTCGCCCCCAGCCAGAACGAGTAGGATAGGACCGGTAACCAGGCCAGCCAAGAACGCGGCCCGCCAGGCGCTGTCGCCCTTGGGGCGCGCTGTCACTAACGTACCGGCAATGCCACTGATTCCTGTTACACGCCCTAGGGTAGCCATCAACCAAGTGGCAGAAATGCCGATGAGTATGCCGCCAAACAGACCCTGCAAATTTGATGTCCAGTCCACGCGTAACCTCCCTACATTTTAAGCTTCAATCAGTCCGGATTTCCTGCGTTGGCCAACTCCGTCCCACCGCAGGGTTGTCCAAGGTGTTGCGATTCGCCGCGCAAATAACGCCAGGCATCGAAGGTACTGAGAAACACACGCCCGGTCAGCTCGCGGCAGAAGTCAGTATGCTTCAGGCGATCCATCACCGGTCCTTTGGCCTCGGCCAGGTGTAGCTTGACCTCTGCATCCCGCAAGCGGGTGTTGATCGCCTCAAGACTTTCGAGCGCCGAAGCATCGATCGTGTTGACCGCCTGGCACGCCAGCACGATGTGGGCAAGCCCCGGCTCGCGTGACGCCAACGACATGATCAAATCCTCAAGGTAGCGCGAGTTGGCGAAGTAGAGGCTTTCATCGACCCTAAGGATGGCCAGACGCGGATCCGTCTCGACTCGATGACGCTTCACGTTGCGAAAGTGTTCGGTACCTGGTAGCCGGCCCACCACCGCGCTATGAGGGCGGCTGGTGTTGTAGAGATGCAGGGCCAGGGATAGCCCCACACCGGCCAGGATGCCGCTCTCCACACCATGTCCCAGGGTGACGATCATGGTCACGAGCATGGCCATCGCATCAGAGCGTGAATAGGCCCAGGTACGACGTATGGCGGAAAAATCGACCAGTGACAGTACCGCCACGATGATGGTCGCCGCCAAGGTGGCAATGGGTAGATAAGCGATCAATGGTGTCAGAAGCAGAGCGGCGATGGCGATCCCTACCGCGGTAAAAGCCCCGGCGGCGGGGGTTTCGGCACCAGCGTCGAAGTTGACCACCGAGCGGGCGAAGCCGCCGGTGACCGGCATGCCACCGGTAAACGAGGCCGCGATGTTTGACGCCCCGAGCCCCACCAGTTCCTGATCTGGGTCGATGCGCTGGCGCCGCTTGGCGGCCAGTGTCTGGCCCACCGACACCGATTCGACGAAGCCAACCACACTGATCAGCAGTGCCGCCACGAACAGCTCGCGCCACAGCGTCATATCGAGACTCGGCAGGTTCAGCGGTGGCAGGCCCGCCGGAACCTCACCCACGACCGCCACGCCACGTTCGCCAAGCTCCAGGCCCCAAGACGCTAGTGTGGTGACCGCCACGGCGAGAATCGGCGCGGCGCGCACCACCATATCGGCACTGCCCGCTGGCAGCCCCAGACGGCGTAACCCCGGCCCCATCCAGCGACGCGAAGCATAAAGAAATGCCAGGGCACCAATACCGATGAGCAGCGTAGGCCAGTGGGTCAGTCGTAAGCTTTCGACCAGGCCGCCCGATACTTCGATCAGATTGTGGCCCGACACCTCGATACCCAGCAAATGCTTCAGTTGGCTGGCAGCAATGATCAACCCAGATGCAGTAATGAATCCGGAAATGACCGGATGGCTGAGAAAGTTAGCCAGAAAGCCCAGCCGCGCCACACCCATAAGGGTAAGAATAAGGCCAGACATCAGCGCCAGTACCAGGGCAGCTCCCAAGTATTCTGGCGACCCCTGCGGGGCGACACGACCGATAGCCGCCGCTGTCATCAGTGAAACCACAGCCACCGGCCCTACGGCTAGGGTGCGGCTGGTCCCGAAGAGTGCATAAGCGAACAGCGGAGCGATGCTGGCATACAGCCCCACCTCGGGGGGGAGACCCGCCAGCATGGCGTATGCCAGCGACTGCGGGATCAGCATGACGGTCACAATCACCGCTGCTAACAAATCGTTGGCCAGCGTATCGCGCCCATAGCCTGTCAGCCATTGGAGTATGGGCAGATAGCGTTTCAGGCGGGCCATAGCACGCTCACGACGCAGAATCGCCCTTTGACTGTTTGGCTTGTTGTTCAAGTCTGCCGCGCAAGGGCTCCAGATCATAGCCAGCCGCATTGGCCGATGCGATAAGCTCGGAAACTGGACGCCGCGGGGCAAGCGATAACGCCCACAAATGAGAGACGCGCTTGCCGGTACGGCAGAAGCCGAGCACGGGTGCCTTTGAAGTATGCAACACATCGGCAAAGGCATCGATGTCTGCCTGTGCGTACTCACCGGGCTTAACGGGGATCTCGTGCCAGGCCATGCCCAATGACTCTGCTTTGGTTTTCATGGCGTCAAAGTCTGGCTGATCGTCGCTCTCGCCGCGAGGACGGTTAGAGACGATCGTACGGAAGCCTTGCTCGGCGAGCTGTTCGAGTTCGTCGAATCGAGGTTGTGCCGTCACGTAAAGACGATTATCGAGCGGCTTGATGTCCATGGGTTACCTCCTTGTCACTTCAGGAGCGCGCCTCACCCCAGGCGGCCCCCGGTAAAGCATCGAGGGGAATCTTCAGGTAGCGACGCCCGTTCTCCTCTGGCTCTGGCAGGGCACCGCCCCGAATATTGACCTGCAAGGCGTGCAGAATCAGTTTCGGCATGGGCAGCTTGGCATCACGCTCGTTGCGCATGGCAATAAAGCTATCTGCGGTCGGACAGCCTTGGAGATGAATGTTGGCTTCACGCTGGGTACGCACCGTGCTTTCCCACTCCGGCTCGCGATCGCCGGGCATGTAGTCATGACCGGTAAACAGCCGAGTGTTGTCCGGCAGTGCCAAGATGGCCTGGATGGAATCCCATAGCTTGTGGGCATTGCCCCCGGGGAAATCGGCACGGGCCGTGCCGCCATCCGGCTGAAACAGCGTGTCATGTACGAAAGCCGCATCGCCGATGACATAGGTGATCGACGCCTTGGTATGGCCGGGCGAGAACATGATCCGGCCTTCTACCTCGCCCACACGGAAGGTGTCGCCCTCGGCAAACAGGTGGTCCCACTGGCGTCCGTCATCCGGAAAGTCCGGCCAGTTGTATAGGTCTTTCCATAAGGCCTGGACACCCTTGACATAGACGCCAATCGCAGTAGGCGCCCCGGTTTTTTCCTTCAGGTACCGGGCCGCTGAGAAATGATCGGCGTGGGGGTGCGTGTCGAGGATCCACTCAACTTCAAGCCCATGCCGATCGACATAAGCCAAGAGCTCATCGGCATGGAAGGTTGCGGTAGCACCCGATTTCTCATCGAAGTCGAGTACCGGATCGATGATGGCACAGCGTCTGGTGGCAGGGTCGCTCACCACGTACTGAACGCTGAACGTGCGTGGGTCAAAGAAGCCAGCGACCTTGGGCGTCCCTGGCGATTCCGCATGGATGTGCATAACGCCTCGCCCCGTTAGATCAATATGATAAAAGGTTAGACCATTTCCGAATAAACAAAAAGACCGTGTTACCAAACGACGTAAGTCGTAGCGAAGGCTTACAGTCCTTTTTGCAAGCTTCCCACATAGCTACGGCAATCTGCGGGAAGCTGGAAACGCTGTTGCCCTGTCAGGGAGCGGGGCCGCCCATGATTTCTTGCAGGCGCTCATCATTCGGCAAGCCTTGTATGACTTCTATCCCTGCCTCGACTTGGTAGAAGGTGCTGGGCGTAGCTTGCAGCCCCAGCCCTTGCATTAACTGGTGGTTTTCGTACAGGGTCTGCTCTGTCTCAGGGGAAAAGCGTTCTTTTGCTGGTGGAGTGTCGCCCTGGTTGTGCTCATGCAGCGCCCTGGCCGGATCATTGGACTCAAGGATAGCCAAGGCTTTTTGTGGACTGTCCTCGAGCAAGATGCCCACCAGAATGTGTCGCAACTGGACTTCGCCCGCCTCTACCCAGGGGCGAGTTTCTTGCCACAGCTGTTTACAGTAGGGGCAGTTGGGATCGGTGATCGTATAGACGACGCGTGGCGCATCTGGATCCCCGTCGAGTACCCAATGGCTCTCCTCGAGGTCGGACCAGATTTCCGCATCCTGAGGGCCACGGACCATTGCGCTCAGCGGTTCTCGGGACAGATTGTTGCCTTCCGCATCGACAAGATTCCCAACGATGGCATGCTTGCCATCTTCGGTCAGGTATACGGCAATCTCCTGTCCCTGATAGCTTGCGGCATACCCGGTGAGGCCACTGGGCGCTTCAAAGTCACCATGTATAGTCAAGCCCTGGTTGGCGATGGCCTGGATGGGGTCAGGCCATTCTTCTGCCACCGCTATGGGGATAGCCCCAACGAACGCCAATGCTAGAACAGAAGAACTAAGTCGTAGCGACATGCAATACTCCTAAAGTAATGTTTCTCAGCGCAGCTTTTCCAGTCCGCGCTTGAGTGTGGCTGATGACAATTCGCCAAGATGGGTATCGACGAGTTGCCCCTGGGCGTCGTAGAAAAAGGTCGTCGGCATGGCCATGGAACCAGTTTCTTCACCGAGGGCGGTGCTGGGATCGAGCATGACGTTCTCCAGCTCCAGCGATTCCGCAATCAGGAATTGTTCAATAAGCTGCTTGTCCTCACCCTGATTGACGAAAACGAAGGCAATATCGTCTTCTTCCTGCTGCGCAGCCTCCAAAACTGGCATTTCGCGACGACAAGGGGGGCACCAGGTGGCCCAGAGATTAATCACCATGGGCGTGCCTTCGCGCTTGGCGAACTCGTCAAGTACAGTAGGGTTGCCCTCGATGGTCCATAATGGCGTTTTTGGTAACGGGCGAGCTTTTTCCTCGAGGAGCATAAGGCTGCCCACCGTTAGCATCCAAGTAATACCCCCTGCCGTTAAAGCACCAAGTAAAGGTGTACGGAGGTTAGGAGAACGCCAGAGCCGCCACGCCACATAGCCAAGGCCGGCAATAAGTCCACCCAGGATATCGAACCCGCCATCGCGAATATCCAACATGCCGAGAGGACTACTGTAATGCTCGAAGTAACGCACTACGAACACAATTCGCGCAACGATTAAGGCGATCAACAGCACGTTAATCAACTGATCACCGATCGCAGTTCGATGACGCCGTCCCATAATTCCGCCCACTAGGAGGGCAATTGCGACAGCAAGAAAAAGCAATAATAGGTTTAAGCTCATGCCCACTGGACCAATAGCAAGACTTTGATTGATTGAATTCATGCATCTCGTCCTTCAGCAGCACTTTTAATAGAGGGAGTCAGCCCTGCGCTTTTCAAGTTTTCAAGAAAGTCTTCAGCGCTTAGTTCACCTATAACTCGGTTAGCACGGCGCTCTTGCCCGTCGGGACCGAAAAACATGATCGTTGGTGGGCCCAAAATGCCAAAGGCTTGCATGATTTCTCGATCTTTCGCCGAATTCTCCGTAACGTCGGGTTGTAGACGAGTGACTCCAGCCAAGACCTGCTGAACGTTGGGGTCCTGAAACACTTCTTCTTCAATCACATCGCAGGAAACGCACCAATCAGCAGTAAAATCCACCATGGTCCATCTATTTTCGGCGCTGGCTTGGTGAATAGCAGCCTGAAGCCGTTCGAGGGTATCGATCTCTTCGAATGATAATGATGTCTCGGAGGTAGAATCGCCCAACCGGGATTGCTGTAGAAAGCCCAGAGGCTGTCGGAGGCTTTCACTACCTCCCGCTGCGCCGAGTACCCATGCGGCTCCCCATATACCGATGATTAATGCCGAGCTGCGTGCCGCCAGCGATGTTGCCGCTGGCTGTGTCGTAGCAGCTACTTGCCAAAGCGACATGGCAATGATGATAGCCAGAGCACCCCATAGCCCAACGACAACCCAAGCTGGCAGGATCCGTTCGGCGAACCATATCGCCATACCCAGCAGGACGAATCCGAACAGCGCTTTCACTCGTACCATCCATAGGCCAGGTTTGGGCAACAGGCGTGGACCTACCAGCCCAACCAGTAATAAGGGCGTCCCCATCCCAAGCCCTAGCGAAAGCAGCGCGGTCCCGCCCTGCAGCGCATTTCCGCTTTCAGCGATATACAATAGCGCCCCGGCAAGCGGTGCGGTCATGCATGGGCCAACGAGCAAAGCGGACAACGTACCCATGATGGCCGCCCCCATCATTCGCCCCCCTTGCTGCCGCTGCTGCAATCGATCCAGCCGGTGACGCACAACGGCAGGAAGCTGCATTTCAAAAAAACCAAACATGGCCATTGCCAAGAGGACGAAGAGTACAGCGAATACGCTGATGAAAACGGGATGCTGGAAAAGTATCTGTAGGTTGGCACCCGCTAAGGCAGCGGCCACGCCGAGAAGGGAATAAGTCAACGCCATGGGGAGTACGAAAGCCAAAGATAAAAGCAACCCACGCCCGGCATGATGCCCCCCACCGACGATAAGACTAGACAGGATAGGCACCATAGGCAGCACGCAAGGCGTGAACGTCAGCAGTAGCCCCATGCCAAAGAAAGCTGTCAGGATCCATAGAGTATTACCGGCTGCCAAGGAAGCAGCGAGACGTTGATCCTCGGCCATAGCGGATGTCGCGTCAGGTTCGGCTGTTTCATCTCTATCAGTAGTGCTCGCGCGGCTGGGTAAAGAAGACGAAGGCAAGCTGCCGTTTTGCATCAAGTCGCCTACCGCTACAACGCGTTGTTGTGGCGGGTAGCATAGACCCGCCTTGGCGCACCCTTGCCAACTCAGTTCTAGTTCTTCAGCCTCTTGAGGATCGACGCGAACTTCCACGCTTTCGTAATAAACTTGTGAATCGCCAAAGAACTCGTCATTAATGCTTTCTCCCGCCGGCAACTCGGACACCACAATTGAGGAGGGCTTTCCTTCGATGCCGAGTCGGTGTCGATACAGGTAATAAGAATCGGCAATATCCCAGCGCAATAATATCTGCTCTCCCTCTTGGGCGATACTTAGCTGAAACGCGTCATCCACATGAAGAAAGCCCTCTTCGGATGCGCTTGCCATTGGTAATAATGCAGACAACGTAAGAACCAGAAAAAAATAACAGAGCCGCTCTAGTTTTGTGCGAATTTCGCTACTCATCGGTGAACTCCTGTAGCATTTTTTGCCATCATGACAGCCTAGGATTAACGCAACATTATCGGTAAAAAATTATCCTGCATGCCGATTTTTCTTGCCTATAGGAAGGACCGTATGGAATACTCAGCGTCTTTCTATTCTCTAGGAATCTTCATGAGGTCCTTACTCTCTCGTAACACACGCCGTGTTTATAATTTTTCAAAATCTATTGCAGTATTGTGCCCTACACTGACAACGTTAGCGATAGTCAACGTTTCTTTTGCAAATGATAGCGAGCCATCTTCCAATAAATATCAGATAGCGAAAGAGACCCAAATCATTGGCGAGGAATATTCGGTTACTCTTACAGAAGATATAACTTTGTTAGACATAGCCCGAGAGCACGGTGTGGGGTACGAAGAAATACGCGCAGCAAATCCAGACACTAGCCTTTGGACACCTGGCGAAGGAGCAGAAATCATTATTCCCGCGAGGCATATCCTACCCAATGCTCCGCAGGAAGGCATCGTCATTAATCTCGCCGAACTTCGGCTTTACTACTATCCGCCAACCCAAAATGAAGCTACGCGCTGGGTCGAGACCTACCCGATCGGCATCGGACGAGATGGTTTCAATACTCCGCTAGGAATTACCCAGACGACTATGCGACTTGAAAACCCAGCCTGGTATCCGCCACGCTCAATGCGAGAAGAAGCTGCTCAACGAGGTGATCCTCCGCCTTCTGTGGTTCCCCCTGGCCCCGATAACCCGCTCGGAAGCCATGCGATATTGCTCGATTTACCGGGATATCTCATACATGGTACCAATCGTCCAGATGGTATCGGCATGCGCGCAAGTCGTGGCTGTATCCGCATGCATGCGGAGGATATCGAAGCACTTTTTGAAAAAATCCCCAATGGAACGCAAGTCAATGTAATAGATGAAAATTTCAAAGTCGCTTGGGAGAATGATCGGTTATACGTGCAGTCATTTTCAACTTTTTCTTATGACAGAAAAGGTATAGACGCATTGCTCAGCTCACTAACTCGACTAGCGGAAGTAACAAAGGAAAAGGAAGCGTCCGTAGACTATATTCAGCTCCTAGACCTATTAACGGCAAGCGACAGAAACATAAATCTATTATATCCAATCGAAAGAAGAATCGAATACAAACCCAACCTATATGAGGAAATACAGAAACGCTGGGCAGGCATCTATCAAAGCTTACCTAGGCAGGAATAAAATTAGGTGTGCAGCCAACTAAGCATGCCGGCTTGCTATAACCCTAGAATTTACCGAAAAAAAACTCATTGAATCTTTTCATTTCCCTTTTTTACACAAAAGCAGGAAGGATTTACTACGCTAACCAGAAGGAATTTTAATATAACCAAAAAATTGGTGAGTATATGATCAATTTTAGAAAGCTTCAATATTCAGCGTTAGGCGTGTCTATGCTTACGCTGGTCGGCTGTACCGGCATGGGTGAGGCCCGCTCGAACGTAGAGGCACCTGGCGAATCAGTGGGTGCGAAGGCTCGACTATTAGAAGCTGGGGCGAGTGCAATGCAGACGGATGAGCCACCATCGCGGCTTGAAATTTATCTGGTAGGTTTCCATCCGTTGAAACAGGAGCCAGTGCATCAGTTTGAAGCTCACCACTTTTGCGATCAGGTAAATGAAGATTTTTTGCAATGCGCACTCTACGATGGAAATTCTGGCGACGCAAAGCTAAACGGGATTGAATACATTATCTCTGAAGAACTTTTCGAGAGACTTCCAGAGGAAGAAAAACAGTATTGGCATCCCCATAACGGCGAAATCCTCTCCGGCCAGCTGGTGGCTCCTAATCTACCCCAGGCAGCTGAACATGAGCTTATGAAAAGCAAGATAAATAGCTATGGAAAGACATGGCATACTTGGGATACTGCGCAAACCAACAGTGCAGAAGCTTCCTTACCTCTCGGAGAGCCATCTTTAGCATGGTCGTTCAACCGCGACGGCGAGGCGAACCCAGGGTTAATCGAGGAACGTGATGAGGATATGAATATCGATACCGCAGAGCGGCGTAGAGCACGGCAAGACCTTGTGCCGTTAGCTAAGCCACAGTCAGGCGTAGACGCTTTGCACGGTGAATTTCCAAGACCAACATCTCCGATTCCAGGCGTTGAGGCGAAACCTTAAATTAGCCAAAGTAATCCACAGGAGGATTTATGCTTCCATCTACCACTTCACGCGTTGAAAACAATACATCTAAGCAAGCTAATTATGAAATTCAGAAAAAGACGATGCAAAGCATCGTTTATTATTCCGAACACCCCAATGAGATTGATCAACGGCTTAGTGAACTAGACCACGAGTGGGATATAGAGCGAACGCTCGAGGCAAACGCTGCTACTATTAGCCTCGTTGGGATCAGTCTTGGCGTATTGGTTAATAAACGCTGGCTGGCTCTACCCTTCGCAGTGTCTGGGTTCCTTCTTCAGCATGCGATTCAAGGATGGTGCCCACCTGTCGTTATATTCCGCAATCGCGGCATTCGAACATCGGCTGAAATTGATCACGAGCGATACGCACTTAAGGCGTTACGAGGGGATTTTGAAAATCTTGACAAGGTTGGTGAAGGTAGTCATAAAGAGCGAGCAAAAAAAGCTTTAGACATCGTGAAAAAATGACAATTTCTGTATTAACTCTCTCTTATGATGATCAGCAGAGCTTGTAACAACGAATTTATTTTATCTATAGTGGTAGATCTTTTGTTTTTATACCAATTTACAAAAAAAATATTTCGTTTTACCCCATTGCTGGCCCAGCGGGCCAGCAATGAAACTCATTAGATAAATGTAATTACCGAGATAGGCTCAGCAACTTAGCGTCGAATACTTACAAGCGAGCGTTAGACCGTCGTTTTAGAACACACTGGTAGGAACTATGCTCACTTAGCGTTCAACGGCTGACTGAGAGGGAAAGACTGTCACACTTCGCGTATTTTTCAGGCCGCCATGATCATGGCCATACGACTTTCCAGCTCCTCGTAGAACGCCTCGACGCGCTCGGCGATGCTGCGGATCAGCACCTCATCCCGGTAGGCGCGCTTGATGAACAGCGGCATGCCGGGCCAGTAGCTTACAAAATCGATCCACTCCCGCTCGCTGACCCACAGGCCGCCCTGGCACTGCGCCACGTGCTCTTGAGGCAGCTCATCAGCCAGTAGCAGCTCGATCTGGTACTTGGGGAGCTTGGTCTTGTTCTCCACCAGGCCGTGGCTGTCCACCAGGCAGTCCGGCGAGTAGCCCACGCCGTGGTTCAAGATGATGCCGACCTGCTCCAGACGAGGCAGGCCGGTGGCCTCGTGATAGAGCTCGCGGGCCACTGGCTCCAGTTCGTGGCCTCGCTGGGTGTGGACGTTGCCCTGGAAGACATCCGAAGGCTCCCCGGTGATGCGCTCACCGATCAGCTGATGCATGTAGCTGAAGGCACCGGCTCCGAAGCCTCCCGGTCCCTTACCCTTGACCAGCAGCGTCTTCAGTTCGGACATGGTGACGATGCCGAGACGAGCAGCATGCCACTCGGGCGTGCCTTGTTCCAGTGTCAGGATCTGCATGACGAACCTCCTTCGAGACACCACGGCATACCGGCGAGGGCACTCCCTCGCCGGTATATGCTGGCGTCATGGATTGGGTGATGGTGGTTGGGATGAATAGGCTCTGGGGTGGGTCAGTGGCGTTGACGCTGAGGCACGGCGCGTTTGTGCAAAGAGGCACGCAGCTTGTCGAAGTCGCTGCGCGGCACCTGCGCCACGTCGCCGTACTTGCCGACAAACCACTCCTGAGTGGTCACGGGGCAAGCAGTGATCAGTTGCTGGAGCTGACTCGCCTGGAAGGGCGTGACCACTTTCATCGGCGGCGCAGCGCCATGGCCGTTGTCGTCTTGGCCCCGGGTAGTGATATTGAGCAAGGCGCACAGAACGTAGCGCTTGCCGTAGCTGGTCGATGAACCGAAGGCCTGCACGGCATTCTTGCTGCCGCTGGTATCGGCCGGCAGCAGCATGCTGGTCTCCTCACGGTGGCCGTCCTTGTGCATCAGCACACCGGTGACCTGGATGCCACGCTCATGGGTTTGGATACGGAAGCTCACCGCGAAGCCGTGCTGCTTCATGATCGGCCTGACGGTGTCGACAATATCCTCCAGGGTGGCGTAGGCCCCGTTGTTGCCCTGGCCACGCTCGACAATGCTTGGTAGCTCCGTTTGCATGGCTGCCATGGCAGCGCTGTAAGCCATCAGCGCCTGGCGATCGAGCACGCGCTCCTGCATCTGCAAGAGGCGCTCCATCTTGTCGATGTCGACCTCGGGATTGAGGGCCGCTCTCTCGATCACCTGTATGATTGCAGTGCTTTCTTGAAGCGGTGATGCCGGGTTCGGTACCGCCTCGGTGACCGGCGCCTTGCGGGTAGCTGGAGCCCGGCCATTGGCTTTGCTGCGTGGGGTTTGGCTGGGTGTGGTCATGTGACCTCCTTTACTGATAGTGCTTGAAGACGTCCTGGAGCTGATCGGCAGGGACCGGCTCCAGTGACACGACCACGCGAAACACCTGGCCTTGGGCCATCACGTGGGTCTGGGCTTGTTTTTGGCCAGCACCGAGCAGTTGACGCGCCAGCTGCGTCAGCGCCCGGCAGGCCTCCAGTGAGAGAGGAAGTGGCATGAGACCTCCAGAATCGAAAACGCCCGACCTGGTGGGGTCGGGCGCTATGCCGTGAAAGGGATAAGTGAGCTTGGTGGACGGGACCGCAAGGGGTACGTCATCTCTGATGAGATTCAGGTCACCAGGGCCATGGCGGAGTCGAGTGCCTTGTCTTTGAGGCTCGCCCCCTGGCCGAACCAGGCCGAGTCCATGCGGTAGTCATTACTGCGGGCCCGCTTTTCGTGATCGACGTACTCGGTGATGGCGTTCAGCAGCCCCCAGGCGGTGCCCTGGGCCGTGCACAGCTGCGACCCCCGCCCCTCGCCGTGGTAGAGCTTCTGCACGCGATTGAGGGCGCGGACGTTGGGCAGCTTGGAAGGATCGTCAAGCGGTTCCTCGGCGTTGCAGATCACCGCCTGGAAGTAGGTCTTCACTTCCTCCTGGCTAACCTTGCGCTCGGCCAGGGTCTTCATGCGATACATGAAGTCGTCCCACTGCGAGACCGAAATGCCCAACTGCTGCTTGACCCGCTGCGGATTGAACTCCGTGCTGTGCGGCACCTTCACCCCCTGGCTCATGCCGTCCACCGCGATGGTCAGGGTGTTGTTGCACACCACCCGCACCGAGGTGGGCGTGGCTACCGTGGCCAGCGACCCGTCGCAGGAGGTCGCCAGCAGCAGGTAGGCATTGACCTGATCCTGCCCCTTCAGCGCCGTTCCCAGGCCACTGCGGGCCAGCGCCCAGAATTTGCGCCCACCCTTGAGCACCCCGGCGGTCTCCAGTTCGTAACCGGCGTACTCGGTCAGGTCCCGGTAGAACTCCAACACCTCCTCAGGCTGGACCACCTTATAGCGCTGGGAGACTACCGACAGCGGGGCCCGCGTATCCGAGCGGTAAAGCACCTTCTGTTCCGGAAAGGAGTGGATGCTGCCCAGGTGACCGGCCCCATCGGCGATAAAACGTACCGGGGACTCCTTGATGTGCCAGTCCATGCAGGCCTGCTGACGCCACACCTCCAGCGGTTGATGACGCGAGAGTTGCTGCCCTAGGCCATGCCACGGGGTATCGCCGACATATGCCATCTGTTCGATTTGATGTGCCATGGGAATGACTCCTGCTTGAGTGTTCATCACGACATACAGGCCCGCCACCCCAGGGCAGCGGGCTAACCGTGATTGCGTGTGAAAGGAAAAGACGAGAGAAAGAGACAACCGGGAGCGGAGCGACACGCTCCATGGTTACTCGGCGTGGGGCCGGAAGGTGTGATGGCAGCGACAGCACTCAACGTTGTCGAGCACTTTGGTGTCCAGCTCCTCACCCAACCGGGCACCGGCGATCCCGCCTGCAGTGCCCCCGACCAGCCCGCCAAAGACGGCCCCGGCCAGACTGCCAATGGTGGCCCCCAGGGGACCACCCACCGCACCGACCAGGGCACCGGCCTTGGCCCCTGACAAAGCACCGGCAGCGCCTGACGCCGTACCCGCCACCGCTCCGGTCGTGCCGCCGATCTTGCGACCGATGTTGCGCGTGATGACGTGATGCGAGCCGCAGCTCGGACAATGGATCGACATGCACTTACCTCCTGAGTCGTGGTGTGAGCGTTCATCGAAGCTATCGCCTGATAGCTTCATGGAGGTAATACAGGGCTGAGATTTTTTTGAATCGAATCGGTAGGTGGGGCAGACAGCCGCCCAGTGGAAAGTCTTGTCTTCGACACTAACTTTTTCAATCGCTTACGGCCCAACTTCCTGGTGGATACCGACCTTGAGTGCCCTTTTCTCCCCGTAGTCTCTACCTGAGCCACCCATGCTAATTTGGCTTTGTATGTTATTGGTTATAACAAGTAGTTCTATAAAAGATAACTAATAGTCCTAATAGGGATAATCAGAGACTCAGAGAGTGCATAGGGCTCACGTAGTAAGAGCCCACAAGGCAGAACAGTAGAGGGAGGCGAAAGACTGGGAGGGACGATCCCTCAAAGGATCGCACCGACCTCCCCGACAGAAAGAGACCGCAGAGTATCGAGGGAGTGACGGCGAAGCCGAATCACGACACGTCCTCAGGTAGGGAATCTGTGGTAGCGAAGGGCAGGCCTCCTGCCTAGTGGCCTGACCCGTTACCCGGTGGTGACGTAAATTTCTACAGGCCTCGGCGATGGTACGAGCAGAACGCTCCACGACCATCAAGAGAGGCCTTTTCCCATGTACGATGATGTTTACGACGACTCCCTGAACGAAACCGACCTGCTGGCCATCTGCCAGGGCATGGACAGTACCGTGTTGGAAACCACCGCCCTGGGCCAGGAGATCGCCACGCTGTCCCACCACTTGTGGCGACAGGACTTGATCGAGGTGGATCGCCAGCTCAAGGCATTGGCGACGACAGAGGCCTTGCTGGACAGCCAGCGGATGATCCTGCCGGATGGCTACGGCAGCGATATCGTGGTGCTGGCCCCGGATGCCTTGCTGGACACGCTGACCACGCTCTATGCGGTGCTGGTGACGATGTTCAAAGAGACCGATATCGGTCAGCACTATCGGCCGAGCCCCTACGCTCTGCGTTTTCTGTGGGCGTTTGCGAGCAGTGCGTACCTGCGCGAGGCAGGGTTTCACCAGCCTCCCACCATGAGCCGGCAGGTAGCAGAGCAAACGGTTTTGGAACTTAACCAACGACTGACGGCCTGGTATCAATGCCTGAAGCAGCCGGACTTTGCCTACGAGTGCAGCCGGAATCGCCGCAATAGCCGCAACAACTACCAGCGTCTCCGGCATTTGATGGACGCCCTGTTCGCTCGCCATAGCCGCCTGACGGTACTGAGAGTGGATCTAAGTTATAGCGAACATGATGGCCCCTACGTCGACTACGAGACAGCACGCTACCATCGTGAGCAGCTGTGTCAGGCATTCCACACGAACCCGCTCTTCAAGCACTTGCTCGGCTATGCCTGGAAGCTGGAGTGGAAGCCCAAGAAAGGCTTCCATTATCACTTCGTGTTCTTCTTCGATGGCCACCAGGTGCAGGAAGACATTACCCAGGCCCGGCGTATCGGCGAGCTGTGGGCGCGCTCGATAACTGGAGGACAAGGGCATTACTTCAACTGCAATCGCAATGCTGAGAACGTCTATCACTACAACGCCTTGGGGCGCATCGACTATCACGACTTTGAGAAGCAGCGCGGGCTGGATTACATCGCCCGCTACCTGACCAAGGTCGACGAATACGCCGCCATGCTGGTGACCGGGCGCACGTTCCAGACCAGCCCCATGCCCCATGTACCTGAAGGACCTCGCCCTGGGCGTCCTCGTCAGCCCCCCGCCACCTGGTGTTACGGCGAGCTCAGTTTCTGACCGCCCACCTGCCTATGCTATGTCACGTCCCGGCGGTCACGGGAAAATGTCGGGGATTCCGCCCGCCGACGACGAATGCCGGGTTTGCTTTCACGCCACTCGACACACGGCCTGCCCTTCTGGGAGCAGGCCTTCTTCGTTCAACCATAAGGAGTTCGCCATGTTCCCGTTCCGCTTCCGGCAGGGCACCCATCAGAGTGCCGCAGACGCCGCTCAACCAAACGCAAGTCCGTCACTTGGCTCGCTGCCCTGGCAGAGCGCTGCCGACGCGTCAGAGGACGCTCAGCGGCGGCTCGATGCGATGGAGCGAGATGAACCCAAGCGACGACTGATCCGGGATGCCAAGGCGCTGGCCAAGATCCGCAAGATCACTCAGGCTCAGATGGCTGAAGAGGTGGGTGTGCCGCACCGCACGCTCGAAGAGTGGCTGCAGTTCCGGCGCATGCCGAAAGCACCGGGCACGACGCTACTGCAGCGGTGGGTCACGGCGCATTCAAGGGCAGAGTAACGCGCCTTGCCGAGCGTCAGCGGCGTCGAGGTTCGAGGAAGGGGGTGAAATGGCGAATAGCGCTTAGCGAGAAATTGAATGGATAAATGCAAATTTATTACAAATTCGTCTTAACTATTTTCGACTATCACACTCGTCCAAGCGGTCAAGGCAGGCGGATCGAAGGCGTTGGGGACCCTGAAAGCGGTTATTTCGGCTACTAATAGCCAAAATAACCACATCGGAGGGGCAGGCAGCGCTCAAAACCCCCTTTTTCTAGATACTATTACCCTCGTTCTGTCAATACACACTGCTTAGAAGCGCCTACCCCTGTAACCAGCGCCAATTTAATGCGAGCCGAACGACGTCACTCTCTGCCCAGTCATCGGACGCGATCTGGTGGCAACCCAACCCAAACAGGAGAGAGTGACCATGAGCTATCCCTTCCAAGCCGTGCTGCCCGCCCCCGGCCACTTCCATGCCCAGCGACTCGCCCCCACCTTGCTATGGCAATCAAGCCAGGAGCTCAGCCAGAACTGCCAGGTGTCGATGGAACTCACCGTCCTGACCCTGCTGGCAGGGGTCAGCATGGTGGCTCAGGGCCGCTACGACCTGAAGATGCCCTACGGAGCCATCAAACCCACTTCGATCAATGTGCTGGGCGTGGCGGGCTCCGGCGAGGGCAAATCGCCCCTCTACGACAAAGTGCTGTATGTGATTCTGGAGGCGCAGCGCCAACAGCGCCGGGAGTGGCGCAAGCGGCTGGATACTTACCAGGGGGAGCTGGAGGAGTGGCGCACCGAGGAGAAGGTGCTGACCCAGGCGATCTACCGCAAGCAGACCAAGGGCGGTACCGCGGAGCGTGAACGGCAATCGCTGCGTGAGCTGCATCAGCGTCGGCCCGAGCCGCCCCGCGAGTTCCGGCTGCTGTATGAGGACACCACGCCGGAAGCGCTCTTCTCGGGCCTGGAAACGGCGATCCCGAGCGCCGCCCTGGCTACCGACGAGGCGGAAGTCTTCTTCAAGGGCGCCATGAACCGGGCACGCAGCCACATCAACTCACTGTGGAGCGGCGGCAGTACGGTCATCACGCGAGCCACCAAGGACGATATCGTGCTCGACGATGCTCGCCTGATGCTGCTGCTGATGGTGCAGCCCGGCATCCTGCAGCAGTACATGGAGGCACAGGGACAGCAGGCAAGGGATTCCGGCATGCTTGCCCGCTTTCTCGTCTGTGCGCCGCCGTCGGTTCGCGGTCAGCGCTTCTACTCGCTGCATACCACCCCGGCATGGGAGGCCTGGGAGCAGGCCGAGGCGCGCCTGGCTACCCTGACACGGGAAAACCTGATCCTGGCCCACGCGCCTGACATGCCACGTGAGGTGCTGGAATTCACCGAGGAGGGAGCGGCCTGCTGGGTACAGGTGGCCAACGAGATCGAGCGACAGATGGGGCCTGGCGGGTACTATGAAGCCTGCCCCGACCATGGCTCGAAGCTCGCGGAAAACATCGCGCGTGTAGCCGCGTTGATACACCTGTTCGAGGGCCATGAGGGCGGGATCGCCGCCGAGACGGTGCTGATGGCCATGGATCTCTGCCTGTTCTACTCCGGCCAATTCCAGCAGGTGTTCATGCCGCCTCCCCAGGAGGAGCAGGATGCCTTCTGTTTGAATGAGTGGTTCAATGAGCTTCGGCAATTCAACTGGCGCATCATTCGGTACAACGACGTGCGTCAGCGTGCGCCGCGATCCCTGCGCGACAAGAAGCGCCTCAAGGCGGCTTTAGAGGTACTCATTACCCAGCAGCAGGTCGTGGTATTTACGCAGCATCGAACGCGCTACATCAACCTGATGCCCTGGCTGGGGCCGCCGGACACGAGCAACCTCTGATGCCTTCCTTTGCCTTGCCGCCCTCCGGGGCGGCAAGTGCTATCTACGTCATGTGGCGGTTTCACGCGCCTGCAGCACGGCTTGCCACGACGCCGCCTCGGGTAGCCGATCCAGGCAGGCTTGAAGGTCGTCAACGTGGCGCATTGCTCGGATTGCTTCCACCGCCTCATCGGGTAGTTCCCCGAACCGATCCTCCAGCAAGTACACCAGAACACCTTGGACACCTTCACGGAAGCCACGCTCGTGGACCAGCTCGGCCTCCATGCGAGCGGCCCCGTCACTGCGGAAGGCATCGCGCCGCTGACGCAGCTGACGGGCTACCACACACCGATGAATGTGTCGATCGCTGACATCCTGACCGGCCTTCAAACGCTTCAGCAATAACGTGAGGATCTCGGCTTCAAGATTGCCGGGAGTGATGTGAAGGATACGGAAGTTGCGGTTAAGTTCAAAAATTCTCACAGCCCATTCATGCGCGACGGCCTCGGCATTATGTTGGGCACGTTTGATCGCACCGGGATCGTTGTACAGCATGCCCTTGATCATCACGCCCAACAGCGCCTGCTGATCCTGCTCCGACGCGGGCCGGGCGCGAGTGTGCCCGCCTTTGCGTGCCCGCTGGCTGTAGTGCTTGCCTTCGAGGTTCTTCAGGATGTCCAGCGCAGCCAGGTGCCGCTGCGCTTCCAGCAGGGACGACTGCATGCGCTGAAAGGCATGCTGCAGACTGCTGTCAAATGCCCCCATACCGGTGGCCGTCAGCGGAGACAGGCCTTTGTGGTATTCATACTTCACCGCCACCGCCTGGCGCAGCGCAAGATCCGCATGCCGCTCGCGTTGTTCCGTGAGGGCCACCTTACCCTGGCTCAAGGCGATAGACTCCATCGCCTCACTCGGCCGAAAGCCACCGCTTTCCATGTCGGCAAACAGCTCGTCAATCCGAGCATCTCGCTCCTGCGCGTCCGACACGCCCAAATGTTCGAAAACCCGCTCCACCACTTGCCAGGCGTGCCCGGTCAATTCGTTTCCGGCCCACCGCATGGCCACGGCAGTGTCCGCAAGAGCACGACGCCTACGCTCGCCCATAGGCGACTTCTCGCCCATGAGTGAATCCTCTGGCTTATCCGACATCACATTGACCTCTATCTATACCTCCCCTAAGGATACCATCGCGCGCATCCAGGGCCTCTCCAATCTCTAGGTCGACACAACAGAATTCAGCATTGCAAACCTCGATTCCCGCCCCAGACGCCTCTCCAAAACTAAAAAACGACACTTAAAAAAATAAGCAATAAAAACAATACCTTAAACACAATAACCATCAACCACACCCAGGTCAATAAATCAATAGTTCTGCTTAGATAGATTTTTTCACCTAGCAGACAACAGGATTGCGCTATGCCGCTCCGGCGATGATTTGGCCATCTGTCCAGCCAATGAAGGAATTAGTAATGGCCTACGCATTACTCAGACCAGAGCAGGTCGCTGAAATGCTGGGAATGAGCCTGAGCTGGGTCTACGGGAACAAGCACAGGATCGGCTACGTCCAGCTAGGCAACGCCGTTCGCTTTGAGCCTGAGGCAGTTGAAGAGTACGCTAAACGCTGCAGGCGCGGTCCTCAGCGGAAGGAGGACCGGAAATGGGATACACAGTCTCGCACAGGAAAGATCGCGGCACGTGGGTCGTCCGCTGCACCGTCAACGGCCAGCGTACTCAGCGAACTTTTCGCACAGAAGGAGAAGCAAGGCAGTTTGCGCTGAAGGCAGAGGCTCAGCGCCAGGAGGACGAGTTCAACGGTGTGATGGGCCGCAAGCCCAAGCACACCTTCTCTGACGGGCTGCAACGCATGGTCAGCGAATACGATGTCCGCTCCCAGAAGCAGCACATCCTGCTGGTGGCCAGGTGGATGGATGAGCATGCACCTGGCGTGATCATCGGGCAGGAGCTGCTGGACGCGGCACGTAGGATGCAGAAGGCTCTTAAGGAGAAGGGGCTGGCGCAGTCGACCATCAACAACCGCACTCAGGTCGTCAAGCGGGTGCTCTCGCTGTCGTACCGCGAATGGGACTGGATCGACATGCCTTTGGACGGCAAGCTGCGCAAACCATCGCCCAAGAACGAGCGCCATGTCTACCTGACCGAGCTGGAGCTCGCCGAACTGCTTGAAGCAGTGCCGGAGCGTTACAGGATCGAGCGAAAGGTAATCCTGCTGGCGATGCTGACCGGCATGAGGCGTGGGGAGCTGATGGCACTGCAATCAGGGAACGTCTACAACGGCCGCATCGTGCTCAGGCCCAATCAGACAAAAAGCGGGAAACCGAGGGTCATACCCCTGACGGAGGAAGCCCTACCGCTAGTGGAAGCCTTGCCGTTTGACACGACGGGCGACAGGGTGCGCGGCGCGTTCGAGAAAGCGAGGGAGAAGATAGGTCGCCCCGACATCCGCTTTCACGATTTGCGTCACTGCTATGCATCATTGTTGGCGAGCAAGGGGGAGGCGCTGACGAGCATCAGGGATCTGCTCGGTCATTCGTCACTGACGGTGACCAGCCGCTATGCTCATGCCGACCCGGCCAGATGGGAAAGCGTGGTGGCGAAGCTGCCGCGGATCAGCAACCAATCAGCAACCACACACTGATGAATATTGACCCTTGGTGGCGTAACCGATTGATTTCATTGGTGGGCCCAGCTGGACTCGAACCAGCGACCAAGGGATTATGAGTTCGCTTTTAAAACAATAGGCCACTGATATCCTTGGAAAAGCAACCGTAATCTAGCGAAATGTACAGTTCTTTGTAATCAGTAGCTTAGCGAAAGTTGAGGATAACACAGGAAGCTGGTGTGTGTACCGCTGGTGTACCGCTCAAGGGCCTCTCCCTCTCGAACAGCATGCCTATGAGGAGCGCAAGATTGCTTCTCTCAAAGGCATGCTGACCGCTTACGGCCAGAAGCGGCCATTGAGATTTTCCTGATGTATAACGCCGCCAACACGCGAAGCTTTGTAGTGGAGGTGAAGCCGCAACGGAAAAGCTGTCGCTGTGCTTGGCTTGGTTATGCGTCACTCTTGACTTACCGAAAAAAAGATCTACATTCTTAATGTTATTATGGCCAATAATCTGATCGAATTCTTTTCAAATCCTCTATTGCCAAGTCTATGAACCGCTTGCCACATTCCATACAATAATTTCTCTCACTTTGCCCTTCCTTTACTGTAAGCCTTTGTTCACCATTTTTTATTTTATGATTAGCATTTGATTTGCAGGAGTGAGCCCTTTTTGCTTCAGAAATGTAAATATTTTTGACAAGCGATTTTGGTCTACCCATTACGCATTTCCTCTTCAAGAGAGGCAACATGCCCATTCAGGGCCTCATGAGCGGTTTCCAGCTGGGTGAGAGTGAAGTTCTCGCGATTTGAACCTTCTTGATCCACGGAGGCATTCACTCTACGGTTGAGCTCAGTTACCACCCATTGAAAATTTGTGCTTTGGTGCCGGGGGTCCAGATTGCGCCCACCAGGATTTACTCCGCATCGCCCCAACAACCCACCGGTCTCATTTTGAATTCTCTCGTTCAATGCGCTACGGCGTGCAATGCGTTGATCTTGCCGGGTGGGTCGAATTCTGCGGATTCCCGCCGCGGCTTGGTCTGGAGTAATGCCTTTGTCTACAAGTTGTTGAAGAAGGTCGGCTACTTCTGGATTGCCAATAGGGTCCATTTCGGCTGCAGAAACATCAGATTCAGATATGATATCGACAGGAGATAGCCCCCCCGCCCCCGTAGGTTCCCTTTCGGTGGCTCCATTTGGATCAAAATCTACATTGTCTGCTTCTGGTAATAAGTCGGCAAAATAAGCTTGGTCTGCAGTGCTAAAATCTCTAAAGTCATTCCAGCGCTGAGCTACATTTGCTCCGGCATGGAACACCACCACTCCACGGTTGACTGGATTATCTGGAGAATTTTGCTCAACGACGCGCATTATCCGACCCACGAACTGAACAAAAGGAGAAAGATTTGCGAATATGCTGCCGACCATTGCGACTGCCAAAAACTTATGGTCAAACCCTTCGCCAAGCATCCTAGCCTGAACTATCACATCAAGCTCATGATTGTCCAACTGCTGAAAAACTCTTTGATTCGCTTCCGCTCCCTCGCGCGAATGCACATAGCCTGCTCTCAATCCCCTTGCTCTAAACGCCTCCGTGATTTGTATACAATGATCAATATTTAAGGCTGAGGCAATGATTTTCAAGCGCTGCTCTCCGGTTTCTTCTCTGAGCCTCCTTAACTCACCTATAGAGCAGTCTACTATTGAAGACAACGTATTTTCTGACATTACAATGCCGCGACGGAACTCTGCATCCTGTTGGCCAAGATCAATTACTTCATGCAATCCGATTGTACGTTCTTCTCCATTGCCACGATCAATATAAGTCAGTTCAGATGGGCGAAGCATTTTTGCGGACAGTCGTTTTACATAACCAGCCTGTATTGCTCGAGTTACAGGAAATGAGTATATAACGTGGCCTTCCATTAGTTGCCCGTCTGACCGCGTTGGAGTTGCACTGAAATTGATTACTCGTGCATTTGGGAAGCGATTAAAAACCTGACGCCACGAGGCCGCTGTATTGTGATGACCTTCGTCGACTAGGATCAGATCGAAAAAGTCATCTTTAAGCTCATCAAGCCATCGATTTTCTTCACCAGCTATTTGCTGAATATTGGATACTACGATGTCAGCGTTTTCTATATCATCGTGGTTCACTGTGCCGCTTGCGACGACAACTGTTTCTGGATATTCGGCATCTTCAGGTAATACCGAGCATTTTTCATAAAAATTGGTAGCGCTGCTTGATTTCATGTCCGCACCAAGCTGGTCTCGGATTCGAGTACCAGGAGCAATTACCAGCACTCTGTGAGCTTGAATTGCATAAGGTGTTACAGATATAAGCCCTGACTTCCCGCATCCTACCGGTAGAACAACACCCACAAACCGCTCGGCGTCAATATTATCCTGATAATGGTCGCGAATTGATAACCAACCCTCTTTCTGTGGGGCTCTCAGATTTTGGTTCTGCTCAATTTCGAATGGCTCTATAAACTTCACTCAAACCTCCTTTATAAAACTTTTATTTATCCTATTTCCAGCTGAAAACTATCGATTATTAAAGAATGAGATCAGTTTCACCAACTAGCGTCCGGAGTACGCGCTGTAGCTGATGCCGCATAACACCAATCATCACGCATGCTACATATCCCCAATGTATGTGCTCCCTCCCCTTTCCGGGATGTCCGCTTCAGGTCGTTATCAGCCATAATAGGCCTCTTCCGTAGCTTGCTACACAGCACACAAGTCATTGTTCGACCTCCCCGCCAATAGCTTCAGGATCAACAGCGCAAACTGCCTTCCTGTTTCCTCGTCCTCCAGCAGCGGCATGCTTAGCTTCTCGTGGTCGCTGAGGGCGTCGAGTACCGCATCGGAGACTTTCTTCGGGAAGAGGCCATGCATCACTTGGTCCTGGCTATGGCTGCGTACCTGGGCCAACACCGACTCGTCGCGTTCGATGCGGTCGGCGATGCCGTTGGCGAAGTGCAGCTTGTCGTCGTCGCTGACCTCGGCGCCGTAGAGGTCGTTGAGCCGGTCGATGATCTCGGCCAGGCGCTGCTTCTCGGGATCGTGGGGCTTGCCTGAGCCCACCTCGCTGACCGGGGTGAGGCCGTAGTCACCCTCGGCCTCCTCGAGGCGCAGGCTCTTCTCCTCGCGCTTGGTGAGGCGGTAGTGGGGCAATTCCAGCCAGCTGACGTGCTCCCAGCCGCCGGCAGACATGGCCTTGGTGATGTTCCACTGGAACAGAGCTTCCCTGCTGTTCGCCATGTCATCCCCTGCTTGTAGCGTAATTATGCGTAACAGCCTAGCGTTTAAAGGATATAAGGAGAAGTCTACTTAAGACGGTACGTCGCAGGGATATTGGGCATTATCTCCGAAGACTACCCAGAGCCTGCTCCAGGAGCGCCAGGGACTGACGATGCTTGTCAGCCCCCATTTTCTGGATGTTAGCGAGCTTCCAGCGCACGGCAGGCAGCCGATCAACGCCCTGCAGCGGAAATAGCGCCCAGTCAGGCGCCCCCTGCTTGAAGGACAGAAGGAAGCGAACGTCTTCATCCGTCATCAGCGGGCCCAGCCGCGTCAGAAGTCCGTGCCGTACGTCCTCAAGCTGCTGCAACGGGATATCAGCCCTGGCCATCCCGACAAACTCCTGTCGGTAGACATCATCCAACGCTTTCAGCCGTGGGTTGATCACTTCGTTCAAGGGCCTGGGATGCCCCAGCAGATAGACCAGGAAGCCCTCAAATACGCTTCGATCCAGGCCGCGCTGGTTCAATCAAAAGCAGCTTCACATCGAAAAGGTCCCGGGGGTGCTGGCGATCCAGTGCGGCACAGATCTTGCCGCCATACAGGTCCGGCAGTGACACCACCTGCACCGCCGCGAAGCCGTAATCGTCTTCCACAGCTTCGACAACATCGCGCTCCTGGAGCGGGTGCAGAGTGCCACGCAGTACTGGCGATACCTCCACCTTCACCTGGCTACGCCCCCGGCGCACCAGGATCCTCAGCTCGTCTCGGCGGTTATCCTGAAGCTCGGCTCGCACGCCTGGCAGTCGGGCGCTGAAAGTCTCTGCCAGTCGCTTCAGCGCATCGCGACAGCGTCGCAGCGCCTCGTCTCGAGGCTCCAGCGGCAGGTAGGCCAGGTCGATGTCGACCGATAGACGGGGTAATGGCTGCACGAACCTGTTCGTGGTAGCGAGCTTCAATCGGCATGCAGGAACGCCTCCGGCACCGTCACGTGATATTCCCTGTCCAGCTTGCCGCCCCGGCAGAGCTGCCGCTTGCCTTTGCCGAGATCCAGTCGACGTGGTTCCAGGCGACCGTACCAGGCATGCCCGGCGTGGCGAGCCAGCACCAGGAAGGCCCGCTTGGTTCTCACCGAACGGCATCCCTCCAGCAATGCCTGCAGCCGACGCGGACGCAGCGTATTGAGGCCGCCGAAGGTATCCACCAGCTCACTGCTGAACAGCAGCTGATTCGGCGTCACGGCGATCCACTCCAGGACCGCTCGCTCGGGGGTCGATACCTGCAAGCTGAAGGCCCTGCCATCCGGCGCGTAGTCCGTGAAGCTGCCAGGAAGCTGCACCGGCAGGCCCTTTTCTGAGTGGAGCACCATCCGCCCTACCCATTCGGCATCACTCAACCACCGGGGCAGCCGAACGGCCTCCTTTCCATACAGATGCGTTGTGCTCTCCCCCATGGGCAGATAGTGGGCAAAGCCATGCAGTGCCAGGGCCGTCTGGCCACCCGGCCAAAGCAGTGGTAAGCCCGTGTCGTCGCTCATCTGCAGGGCGAAAACAGCGCTCTCCCAGGTAAGAGGCTCCCCCGCTTGGCAGTACGCGCCGTACCCCACGCGCTTAAGCCAGCCACTGCCGGCCAGCTTACGCGCCTGATCCGAGGTGACGCCATGTGATGCTAGCCAGGCGGTCGTCACCACGGCGCCATACGGGATCTCGTGCAGCAGCTGGTTTATTTTCACGTCAAAAAGCGACCTTAAATTCCGTCTTCACAGTGAAGAATAAACCACGCTGGTTTATTTTCAATCCTAAAATCGGCATAAAAAGCCGTTTTATATATAGATTTTAAACCAGAAGCTGGATAATCTTCCCGAAAAGCAGCTTGTTATCGTCGCTGACCTCGGCACCATGGAGGTCATTGAGCCGGTTGATGATCCCAGCCAGACGCTGCTTCTCAGAATCGTGAGACTTGAGGCTTGCCGAGCCCTCATCGCTTCCCCCATGCGTATCTGCGCAACTTCACGTAAGCTAGCGTAAAAAGTGATAAGTAATCTATAAACGCAGCAGGGAAGCAGCTATGACAAGGCAAGCTTTCAGCGAACGGGACATCTGCACCAAATTCATCACCCCCGCCATCGAGCAGGCCGGCTGGAACATCCACACCCAGGTACGTGAAGAGTACCCGGTTAGCGATGGCCGCATCACGGTACGCGGCCGCATGCACCACCGGGCTCACCCGCGTCGGGCGGATTACGTGCTGTCTTTCCAGAAGAACCAGCCCATCGCCGTCCTCGAGGCCAAGGACGCCAGCCACAGCCTGGGCCATGGTATGCAGCAGGCCCAGGCCTACGCGGAGAAGCTCGATGTCCCCTTCGCCATTAGCTCCAACGGCAGCGGCTTCCTGTTCAGCGACCCCCACCGCCTGGTCTTCGATCAGGCCGAGACCACACTGGCGCTCGATCAGCTCCCCGGGCCCGATGCGCTCTGGCACGGCTACCGCCGATGGAAAGGCCTAAGTGAAGAGACACGCCCGGTCGTCGAGCAGCCCTTCTACGACGACGGCAGCGGCCGCACGCCCCGCTACTACCAGATGGTCGCGGTCAATCGCACGGTCGAGGCCATCGCCAAAGGGCAGGATCGCCTGCTGCTGGTGATGGCCACCGGCACCGGCAAGACCTACACCGCTTTCCAGCTGATCTGGCGACTGTGGAAGGCCGGCCGCAAGCAGCGCATCCTGTTTCTGGCGGACCGCAACGTACTAGTCGATCAGACCAAGAGCGGCGACTTCAAGCCCTTCGGCGCGGCTATGACCAAGATCTCCAAGCGCCAGGTCGAGAAGTCGCACGAGATCTACCTCTCGCTGTATCAGGCCGTCACCGGCAGCGAGGAAGAAAAGAACATCTACAAGCAGTTCAGTCCGGACTTCTTCGACCTGGTCGTCATCGACGAATGCCACCGTGGCAGCGCCGCCGAAGACTCTGCCTGGCGAGCCATCCTGGACTACTTCAGCGGGGCCACCCATATAGGGCTGACCGCGACGCCCAAGGAGACCACCGAGGTTTCCAACATCCACTACTTCGGCGAGCCCATCTACACCTACTCGCTCAAGCAGGGCATCGACGACGGCTACCTGGCGCCCTACAAGGTGATTCGGGTCGACCTGGACCGCGACCTGCAAGGATGGCGCCCCAGCGACGGCCAGACCGACATCCACGGCGAGGTGATCGAGGATCGTATCTACAACCAGCGAGACTTCGACCGTCACCTGATCCTAACGCAACGCACCGAGCTGGTCGCTCGAACCGTCACCGATTACCTGACCCAGACCGACCCGATGCAGAAGACTATCGTCTTCTGCGAGAACATCGACCACGCCGAGCGGATGCGCCAGGCGTTGGTCAATCTCAACCCTCAGCACGTGGCCAAGAACCGCAAGTACGTGATGCGCATCACCGGCGACGAGCTCGAGGGGAAGGCCGAGCTCGACCACTTCATCGACCCCGAAGAGCCCTACCCCGTCATCGCCGTCACCAGCAAGCTGATGACCACCGGCGTCGACGCCAAGACCTGCAAGCTGATCGTGCTCGACCAGCGCATCCAGTCGATGACCGAGTTCAAGCAGATCATCGGACGCGGCACGCGGATTGACGCAGAGCACAATAAGTTCTGGTTCACGATTCTGGACTTCCGCAAGGCCACGGAGCTTTTCGCCGACCCCGCCTTCGACGGCGAACCAGAAAAGGTCTACGTACCTGGCGAAGGCGACCCACTACTACCGGACGACGACGATGAAGCCGAGGACAGCGTCGATGGAAACGCGCCCGACGACGAGTCACCGAACGATCCCGCCTTGCCCCCCGAAGGGGGCTGGGAGGATGACGAAGACGGCGGGATCGGCGAGCCGCCCAAGCGATACGTCGTCGATGACGTCACCGTGGCGGTCATCGGCCGGCGCGTGCAGTACCTGGGGCCGGACGGCAAGTTAATCACCGAAGAGCTGACCGACTACACCCGCAAGACGGTACGCGCCCACTACGCCACCCTGAAGGACTTCCTGCGGCGTTGGGAAGCCAGCGACCGCAAGCAGGCCGTGTTGGATGAGCTGTCCGAACAAGGCGTCTTCTGGGAAGACCTCACCAGCGAGGTCGAGAAGACCCTCGGCGGTACACCGGACCCCTTCGATGCCATCGTGCACATCGTCTACGGCCAGCCTGCACTCACCCGTCGCCAGCGTGCGGCCAAGGCCCGCCAGTCGGACTATTTCACTCGCTATGAAGGCCAGGCCCGCGCCGTGCTGGACGCCCTGCTCGACAAGTACGCCGACAACGGCGTGGCCACCATCGAGGACACCAAGGTACTGAAGCTGGCACCGCTGGACCGGCTCGGTACCCCCGTGGAGCTCGCCAAGGCCTTCGGCGGCAAGGCCGGCTATCGCGAGGCCGTGAGAGCCCTCGAGGAAACGCTCTATGCAGACGCCGCTACAGCCGGCTGACCCAGCTAGGTACAATACGTCGCATTCTACGCGCCGGCAGCCACACCGGCGCGCTTTCGGTTATCGAGACGAGATTCCCATGAGCATCAGCACCACCATCAAGAGCATCCAGGACATCATGCGCAAGGACGTCGGCGTCGACGGCGACGCCCAGCGCATCGGCCAGCTGGTCTGGATGCTGTTTCTGAAGATCTACGATGACCGCGAACAGGAATGGGAGCTGGACTACGACGACTACGTCAGCCCCATCCCCGAGCAATTGCGCTGGAGCAGTTGGGCCGCCGACCCGGAGGGGCTGACTGGCGAGGGCCTGAAGAGCTTCATCGACAACACCCTCTTTCCCGGGCTGCAACAGCTGGATGCCGGCGGCGACGCTCGCGCCGCCGTCATCCGCAGCGTGTTCGAGGATGCCTACAACTACATGAAGTCCGGCCATCTGCTGCGCCAGGTGATCAACCGCATTCAGGAAGGCATCGACTTCAACGCATCTCAGCAGCGTCACGCCTTCGGCGACATGTACGAGCAGATCCTCAAGGACCTGCAAAGCGCCGGTAATGCCGGGGAATTCTATACGCCCCGCGCCGTGACCGAGTTCATGGTCAACCGCGTCGATCCCAAGCTTGCCGAGAGCGTGATGGACCCGGCCTGCGGCACCGGCGGCTTCCTCACCTGCGCCATCGAGCACAAGCGCAAACATTATGTGCAGACGCCCGCCGACGAGCAGACGCTGCAACACAGCATCTACGGCTGGGAGAAGAAACCGCTGCCGCACCTGCTGGCCACCACCAACATGATCCTGCACGGCATCGAGGTCCCCAGCCAGATTCGTCACGACAACACCCTGAACCGTCCCTATCGGGACTGGGGCCCGAAGGAGCGGGTCGATGTGATCGTTGCCAACCCGCCGTTCGGCGGCACCGAGGAAGACGGCATCGAGAACCACTTCCCGGCGGAATTCCGCACCCGTGAGACCGCCGACCTGTTCATGGCGTTGTTCATTCGTCTGCTGAAGCAGGATGGCCGCGCCGCCGTGGTGCTGCCGGATGGTTTCCTGTTCGGCGAGGGCATGAAGACGCGCCTCAAGGAAAAGCTGCTCAGCGAGTGCAACCTGCACACCATCGTTCGCCTGCCCAACGGCGTGTTCAACCCCTACACCGGCATCAAGACCAACCTGCTGTTCTTCACCAAGGGCCAGCCGACCGAACATGTGTGGTACTACGAGCACCCCTACCCCGAGGGCTACAAGAACTACAGCAAGACCAAGCCCATGCGCGTCGAGGAGTTCGCCACCGAGATCGACTGGTGGGGCAACGAGGCCGATGGCTTCGCCAGCCGCCAGGAAACCGAACAGGCCTGGAAGGTCGGCATCGAGGAGATCAAGGCACGCAACTACAACCTCGACATCAAGAACCCTTGGCAAGAAGAGCAGGTCAGCCACGATCCGGACGAGCTGCTTGCGCAATACGCTCGCCAGCAGGCCGAGATCCAGGAGCTGCGTGACCAACTAAAGACCGTGCTCGGCGATGCGCTCAACCATGCGTCTAAGGACCAGGCCACCCCGCAGCAGGCGGAGGTGCCGGCATGAGCGCTCAGGAGCTGATCACCGACCACCTCGATCTCTGGACCGGCGCCGTGACGCACAAGAGCGGCACGGGACGTGGCGCATCGGGTAAGAACGGGAAAATCGAACTCACCGGCATCAAGAAGCTGCGCGAACTGATCTTGGAGCTGGCCGTGCGCGGAAAGCTGGTGAAGCAGGACCCAAGCGACGAACCCGCAAGTGTGCTGCTGGAAAAGATCGCTGAGGAGAAAGCGAGGCTGGTCGAGGAAGGGAAGGTCAGGAAGCCGAAGAAGCTCAAGGAAAAACCAGGTGGCTATACCGCTCCTTTCGACATTCCTGATAATTGGAAATGGTCACCCGTTGACCAGCTGGCACCCTTTCCCCTCTTTGATGGAGACTGGATTGAAAGTAAGGATCAAGACCCAACTGGTTCTATCCGCCTTCTTCAATTGGCAGACATTGGCGTTGGCGAATTCAAGAATACTTCAAGAAAATACATCAATTCAGAAACTTTTGCTAGACTAAAATGCTCTAGAATCAATGCTGGCGACATACTGATCGCTCGGCTGCCCAGCCCAATAGGAAGAGCGACAGTTTTTCCTGGATTAATGCAGGACTGCATTACAGCTGTAGACGTAGCCATTCTAAGAACAGAGGAGATGCTGAATCAGCAATACGTTGTCCATGCATTAAACTCTACAACATGTCGCAATCAAGTTGAATCCTATGGAAAAGGGGCTACGCGATTTAGAATCTCCACAGGAAATTTGAAAACCATCCTGATACCTGTACCACCTCTTCCTGAACAACACCGCATCGTCGAAAAAGTCGATGAGCTGATGGCACTCTGCGATCGGTTGGAACAGGAGGTTGGCGACCAGCTGGAAGCCCATGAGGTGCTGGTCGACACCCTTCTCGATGCACTCACGCACTCCACAGATGCCGCAGAGCTAGCCGAGAACTGGGCCCGCGTGGCAGAGCATTTCGATACCCTCTTCACTACCGAGGCCAGCATCGACAAGCTCAAGAAGGCCATCCTCCAATTGGCGGTGATGGGGCGACTGGTGCCGCAGAGTCTCAACGACAAGCACGCCAGCGCCTTGTTGGATGAGATTCTAGCTGAAAGGGATAGGCTAAAACGTGAAGAAGGAATGAAAACGAAAGCTTCTGGAGCGGTAAATACTGAAGAGGCTTACTTAACCATACCAAGGTCTTGGGTGTGGGTGAGGCTTGGGAATACGGCAAAATTCATTGACTACAGAGGGAAAACTCCAAAAAAGGTAGGGAGTGGAAAGCGCCTAATCACTGCCAAGAACATTCGAAAAGGGTATATCGACAAGGACCCTGAGGAATTTATTTCAGAGCCAGATTATCACACATGGATGACCCGTGGATTCCCTCGTGTAGGTGATACTCTTTTTACCCCAGAGGCTCCTCTCGGGAACGCTGCAAATGTCGATTTAGAGGAGGAGTTCGCACTGGCACAACGTGCGATTTGCTTTCAATGGCATGTGAGAGAGATATCTCCCTTCATGCTGATGCAAATCTTGGCTCTTCCTTTTCAGGAACAACTCATCTTTAATGCAACTGGGATGACTGCTACTGGGATAAAAGCTGCCAAGCTGAAAGAAATCCCAGTAGTCCTACCTCCGCTGGAAGAGCAAAAGAGCATCGTCGAAAAAGTTGAAGAGCTGATGGCCCTCTGCGACCGGCTCAAGGTACGTCTGGGTGAAGCCGGCGAGACCCGCGCCCAGTTGGCCGAGACGGTAGTGGAACAGGCGGTGAACTGATGGCTTACGACAAACCTTGGCTCAGTTACCTTGAACAGCTACAGCAGCTTAAAGGTCGAGGCCTGACAATAACCGATGAGCAGCGGGCTCTGGCACACCTGCAACGGATTGGTTACTACCGTCTGAGCGGTTACTGGTACGCCTTCCGCCAGCGCTCGGGGGCATGTTCTCCGTTGAGAAAGAGTGGCATTCCCATGCTAAAGAAAGGTAAGACCGATCACCTGATGCTCGACACCTTCAAGCCTGGCGCCACCTTTCAGCAGGCGGTGGACCTATATGTGTTCGACAAGCGGCTGCGCCTGCTGGCACTGGATGGGCTTGAGCGTATCGAGGTCGGGCTTCGGGTGGATATTGCGCATACGCTGGGGCGGCTGGACCCTTACGCCTATTTGAATCCTTCCCTGCTGCACGATGAATTCGCCCAAAAAATCGATCAGAAAACCGGACTGACACCGCTGCATAAATGGCAGGAAAACCAGGCAAGGCTGATCAATCGCTCGAAGGAGACCTTCATTGAGCATCACAAGAAGAAATATGGCTTGCCCGTACCGATCTGGATTGCTAGCGAGATTTGGGATTTCGGAACGCTATCGCACCTGTTTGGTGGCATGCGCGAGCGCGAGCAGGACGCCATCGCCGCTCGATACGGAATCAGCAACGGTCGCGTCTTCGCTTCCTGGCTGCGCAGCCTTAATTATCTGCGCAACGTTTGTGCACATCACAGCCGTCTCTGGAACCGGAACATGGCCGACCAGCCTCGAAAACCCGCACAGGGAGAAGTACCACTTTTCGAGCACGCCTGGCAGGACTCGCATGTCCAGGCGCGCCCGTTTCTACTGTTCTGCATCGTTCAGCATTTGCTGATGACGACAAACCCTACCTCTACCTGGTGGCAGCGTCTAAGCGGGCTATTGATTAGCTTTCCAGACCTGACGCCGACAGGGCTTAACCTGAAGGGAATGGGCATCATTGATGGCTGGCATGATTGGAAATGGAAGGAACGACAATAAAAAACCCCTAAGCAGCGCTACTGCCGAGCAGTCGCACCGATAGGGGCCGTGTTGAAGCGTATCTTAGTTGCTACCTTCTACGCGTGCAAAGGGTTTTATATAGCCAATTAGAATAAGCGAGCTAACATGGCCATCGCGCAAGGAATCTGGAAGCTGGCAGGTACTACGGGTGAGCTGCCGCAGAAGCTGCGGCCCACGGGGCTCGCCGACGAGGGGCAACTGGAAGATCAGATCATGCAGGATGTCTCGATCCTCAATCGGGATTGGCTGCTGATTGGCCGGCAGGTACGCACCGGCTTCGACAAGCTGATCGACCTACTGGCTATCGATGCCAACGGCACGGTCATCGTCATCGAACTCAAGCGCGACAAGACACCCCGCGACGTGGTGGCTCAGGCTATCGACTATGCCTCCTGGGTCGTCACCCTGGCCGACTACCAGCTGATCGAGATCTACCAGGCTTTCGCTGAACGCTATCAGCGCCCTCATCCGTCTCTCGAGGACGCCTTCGAGGCCAAGTTCGGCATCCCGCTGGACAGTGTCACCCTCAACGAGAATCACCAATTGGTGGTCGTGGCCACTCAGCTCGACGCTAGCAGTGAACGGATCATCAACTACCTCAATGAGCATGCCCAGCTCTCGATCAACGCCATGTTCTTCGCCGCCTTCGAAGATCAGGGCAATCATTACCTGAGCCGCGCCTGGATGATCGATCCGGACGAACCACCCCAGCCGGCCGCCCGCAAGGCACGTAAGGAGCCTTGGAACGGCGAGTTCTACGCTTCCTTCGGCGATAACCGCCCCTGGGAGCTGGCACGTCGCCATGGCTTCATCGCCGGCGGCGGTGCGGCCTGGTACTCGAAGACCCTCGCCATGCTCTCGGAGGGAGACCGGGTCTGGGTTAACATCCCCAAAACCGGCTATGTAGGAGTGGCCGAGGTGACCGGGGAGCGTTGCCGAGGCGACCATTTCACGGTGCAAACCGAGCAGGGAAGTCAGCGACTCCAGGATCTAACTACGGCCACCGAGTACCCGCAGATCCACCGGGCGACCGATGAAGACGACGAGGAGGCAGCGGAATATCTCGTGCCGGTCCGCTGGATCGCTTCACTCCCTGCCTCGCAGGCATTCAGCGAAGTCGGCCTGTTCGGCAATCAGAACACTGTCTGCAAACCCACGACACCAAAATGGGAGCATACAGTGACGCGCCTAAAGCAGGCCTGGGACATAGACTGATATGCCAATCCCAGTTGGCAGCAATGTGGGAGCTTGGACACACTTTCAATTATCTTTCGAGCTTGAAGCTCAGTTGACCAGGGTCTGGCTCGCTCTCAGCCTGAGCTTCTACTACATTCACTCCTCCTTCTACCATCTCTTCGACCCATAGCTCTCCGGAAAACTTGGCATTTTCGTATTCAACTCTCTTCATCCATTCAACATCGTGAGGTACAGCAAAGATCTCATATCCTGGGATCTCCCAATCATCCTCAAAGTACCTCAGGACCCAGCCATAGCCGTCTTCTTGAGGGCACGGATCGATCTTGAAACTATATCGCGGCATTTCCATTCTCCTATTCTCACACCAGATTCCAACGCTTTCGCCCACCGGAGACCAGTGCCATCACGCGCTCATTAACCTCCCGCACTCTGTCCTGTAGCTCCTTGATGCTGATTTCTCCCTGGCCCTGATCCTTAATCCGCATGCGAGGCAAACCCAGCTGGGTACCGCCAGCGTTTTCAATGACGTCGGTCAGTGCGAAAGATGCTTGGATCAAGGCCGAGCGCTCTTCTTCGTTCATGACCGGCTGACGTAGCAGCGTCGCCCGAATCAGCGCCGAAGCCCAACGAGTGCGATTCGGAAAGCCCTCGTAAGCGGCCCGCTCTGTGATCAAATCCTGCTCCTGCCGAGTCAGCCGAACCGATAACTTGCAGGACTTGGGGCCTCGCATCATGTCCCGCCCCTCTTCAGCGATGCTCTCTCCACAAACGCGTTGGATCATCTCCCTCAGTACATCTGACTCCGAGCGGCCAGATGCCTCACACAGACGCTGCCAGGCTTCCTTCTCGGCCGATGTCAGCCTGGTTTTGACCACTGCTGCTTCTGTCACGGTGTCACCCTCCACTGCGTGTCGCTCTCCAAATCTGGTACCAAATGCCAGCGCCCTGCCGGCAACGGCTGACACTTCGCGAATCCTGCCCTAGCTTCACAACCGCCCCCAAATTTCGTGCGCACGAAATCTCACCGACCTACCACTATGCCCCCCACAACCAGCGGTACGTTGTGGTACCAGCCCGCGAATCCTGCCCTAGCCCTAAACCCATACTTTCTTTTCGTACGTAAGAAAAATGGCGCCCCCCTCGGGAGAGGCTAGCAATCACAGGTATACGCGTTAGGCTTCACCATTAGTAATACGCACGGACCCTGAACACCTTTGGAACATTCAGAAATTTCGTGCGCACGAAAAGCTGCATGTGCTATTGGCGGCATTGCCATCCTTGACCCCAAGGGCTTCGCCAATAGTAATACGCATGGACCTGTCTCAAACCTGCTCGTCGCCAGGGGCTGATCGGTAGGCTTCGCCATTAGTAATAGGGGAGGCACTTGTCTCAGCCGCATTCGTCTCTCCCCGCTCGCGCCGGCGCCTGGCCATCTCATCTTTCATCCACTGCCCGGCGGCGCGCATCTCGGCTCGCAGTTCCTCGATCTCCTCGGGTGTCAAACGGCGGTAGCTCATGGCGTCTCCTCCTGTGATGTAGCACGCCGGAGTTCGGGGTATATCGCTGCGCGCCATAGCCACTGGAGCACGCACACGGCAATACCGGCCACACAGACAAACAGGGTACGAGCAGCCTCGCCATCGCCAGCAAGAGCGACGCTGACCAAACCAGGCAGTTCAGGGAGCAACGCCACAGACAACAGGATACCCACCACTAGTAACAGGCCCGAGATGACTAGCCCCACCCCACGCTTTACCCGCGCCACACGGACGCGCCAGGTATCTAACCACTTGATATTGGTATTCATGACTTAGCCTCCTGTCATCGTGTTGCCAGCACCGAATCGCTTCTGGTAGGCACGATAGGCAGACTTGGCGCCACGGTAAGGAGAGGTTGCCGCACTGCCTGCTAAGCGTGCATCACGTTGAAGGCCGCGATACTGACGGCGGATTGCTGAGGGACGCATCGCGGACATAGCAGAGCCCAGAGCGCCCTGAGTTGCCAATGCCACACCACCGCCCAATGCAGAAGCAATGGCCGGTACCTGCTTCAGTACGAGGATGCCAAGGGCAA
>NZ_JASSVS010000016.1 GCF_030250645.1 Marinobacter azerbaijanicus | reverse complement strand
GCCGGGTTGGGACAGGCCCCCTAGCAGCCGATGGAAGCCAACTGACGCTTGGGCTAGGTGACTACAAAAAAAGCCGCTGAAATCAGCGGCTTTTCATATTCTGTGGCGGAGGGGGAGTCCGTTATCTTAGATTCCCACGATGTCCTGATAGCTCTACACACCCATTTGATATCATGCACTTGTATTGCATCAACGTCTCGCAAGGTCTATCGTAATCCTATCATCTTGGGGGACTATTTGGGGGACCACCCTTCCCCTGCCATGGAGAAAGGGCAGCGATGGCAATACACAAACTCAGTCCACGCAAGGTCGCCACAGCAGGGCCTGGCAAGCATGAGGATGGCGGCGGCCTTCGTCTGGTAGTCTCAGGGGGCGGAGCAAAGAAGTGGGTGCTCCGATTTACGCTGAAGGGCAAGCGCCGTGAGATGGGGCTGGGAAGCTTCCCTGACACCGGCCTGGCTGATGCTCGTCGCAAGGCTGAGCATTATCGTCGTCTCGCCAAGGACGGAGCCGACCCGATTCAGGCACGAGATGCAGAACAGCAAGAGACCTCTACGCCAACCTTCACGAGTTGCGCTGCTCGGTACATCCAATCCCACCGGCGCAGTTGGCGCAATGCGAAGCACGCTCGACAGTGGGTCAGCACGCTGAAAGCGTATGCTCGCCCGGTAATTGGCAATATGCCGGTGGACGAGATCGACACCCAAGATATCGTATCGATTCTCAATCCTATCTGGATATCGAAGACAGAAACAGCCAAACGGGTACAGGGGCGAATCGAAAACGTCCTGGACTATGCCGCAGCTCACAAGTACCGCGATGAATCCAATCCTGCGCGATGGCGCGGCCACTTGGACAAGCTGCTGGCCAAGCCCTCCCGGGTCAAGAAGGTCAGCCACCACCCTGCTATGCCATACGATGAAGTTGCTGCCTTCATGGCTGATCTTAAGGGCTATACCAGCATTTCCTCCAAGGCGCTGCAGTTCCTGATCCTGACAGCGACAAGGACTTCGGAAGTACTGCGCACGGAGTGGCAGGAAATCGACCTCGAGAACGCAACCTGGACGATACCAGCAGAGCGCATGAAAGCGCGCCGGGAGCATAGGGTTCCGCTACCCACCCAGGCAGTGTCACTGCTTTCCGACCTGCCGCGGTTGCAGGGTAATCCTTACGTTTTCCCTGGAGCACGGCTCGGCAGACCCCTGTCGAACATGGCGATGCTGCAACTGATGCGCGGCATGGGGTATGGCGTCGGTGGCGAGCGTGGCGACTACGTACCCCACGGCTTCCGATCGAGCTTTCGCGACTGGTCAGGTGAGGTTTCCAGCTATCCGCGGGATGTCGCCGAAATGGCACTGGCCCACACTATCGAGAACAAGGTGGAGGCCGCGTACCGACGAGGCGACCTGTTCGAGAAGCGTCGGGCGATGATGCAGGAGTGGGCTGATTATATTGCTTGAACTCCTTCCTACGCTCCACGCGATACATAGTTACCGAGGAATCACAAGCACAGGATGCCCTTCCTAGGCATACCGAATCGTCGTAACAGCGTGCCGAGCCATGAACCCGGCTTATTCATGAGGGCGGCCTGAAAACGAAGATGGCGAGTGGTTTTCTCTTGTAGAATCAAACTGTTCCTGGCAGAACACGATTCAAGAGGACCACTCGCCATGGGTGAAACCCTAACGGCCTGGTCGCCCTCGTGCAACGGCTCTGTCCGTGTCGAGCTGAGCGGCCAACGCACCACCAGCGACAGCGGCGCTCTGCTGCTGCGTGAAGCCCTCGACAACAGCGGCGTGATCGAGGCGCTGGAAGACAATCTGGTCGACTTCCGTAACCCGCTACGCATCCGCCACTCGCTGGCCAGTCAGCTGCGCACCTTGGTGCTGCAACGGGCGATGGGCTGGATCGATCTCAGCGATACCGACACCCTGAGCCGTGACCCGCTCTGGCAGTTGGTCTGCAGCGATGCGCGCGGGATGACGCCCCTGGCCCAGGATCGGCCGTCTCAAGCCACGCTGTCGCGGCTGCTGAGCTGCCTTGGCCGAAACGACAACATCGATGCCGTGCACGAAGGCCTGCTGCGGCTGGTGGTCTGGCGCCTGGCCTCGCTGAAGAACGGTGAGTGCCCCAAGCAGCTGACGCTGGACATCGACGGCCTGCCGATCGAGGTGCATGGCCACCAAGGCGGGTCGGCCTATCATGGCCTTTACGGAGCCCGCATTTACTCCCCGCTGGTCGCCTCGCTGGCCGAAACAGGCGACATGGTGGGCGGCCTGCTGCGAGAGGGCAACGCCGGCCCAGCCGAGAATGCCGACACCTGGATCCCGCATCTGGTGCGGCGACTCAATGAGAGCACCGGCGCCCAGGTTCGCGTGCGCATCGACGCCGGTTTCACCGACAACGCGACGCTGGAGGCCCTGGAAGATCGCGACATCGAGTACCTGGGCCGGCTGCGTAGTCACACCGGCCTGCAGAAGCGGGCGGCGCCACTCCTAAAGCGGCCACCCGGCCGGCCACCCGAGCAGCCTCGCGAGTGGTGCCACGACCTGGAGTACCAAGCGGGTACCTGGCCGGCACCGCGTCGCGTGGTATTGGTGGTGCAAGAGCGCCCCGATGATCTTCTGCTGCATGCCTTCTTCCTGGTCACCAACCTCGGCAAGTTCGACTGGCCGCCTGAGAAGATTCTGGCGCTCTACCGCAAGCGCGGCAGCGCCGAGGCGCACATGGGCGAGGTGAAGTCGGCGCTCGACGTGCACCTCTCGTCGACGGATCGCGGTGCCTCCACCGTCCAGGACGTGATGGCCCGCAACGAGGTGAGCCTGCTGCTCAGCCTCTACGCCTACCAGGTCCTGCATGGCCTGCGCTGTCTGCTGGAGCGGCAGACCCGGCAAGGCTGGAGCCTCAGCCGGATGCGCGAGCAGGTGCTGAAGGTCGCCGCCACGCTGAGGCTGCACGCTCGGCGAATCACCGTTCATCTGGGTGCCGCCGCCGACAAGTGGTGGCCGACGCTGCTGAAGGGGCTGCCGAAGCTGACCGCACTGAGCTGACGCTCCTGCGAGACCACCACAACATCAGAAAGCGAGCGACTGGAGCAGGGGTCGACGATAACATCTGATTGGACGGTCGCAATTGATTCCAAAGAGCTATAAGGAAGCGGGAAAAGGCAGCGCTCAAGAATTACTCAACGGCTACTCGCGCTGAAGAGGCCGATCCTGGTAAGCATTGCCACCAGCCAGGACCTTCAGACCGCTCAATCAGCATCCTCGTGAATGAGGCGGGATGAACAAATGACTTAGTACGCGCAACCGCGTACGGCGCTTATGGTGACCCCCCTCTTCCCCGCGATGCAGGTATCTTGCCCCTGGGCTATTGGGCAAACCAGAAGTGCAAAAAAGTAGGCTCCACTGCATATGAACCATGCCGAAGGCACCTCCTCGATCACAGATCCATTACGAAACAAGGAAATCACTAGCCAATGCAGGCAGCAAGAGACTGTTGCTACTCACTAACCCAACATAGCCCTAGAAGCCACGGCTACGTTTTACAATGATGCGACAAGAATCGTCGCTACCCGGTGCGATAGTGAGGCAAGCGCACTTGCCAGGAGACTATCATGACGCACCCACACTCGACCCTTTCCGTGGAGCCAAGGACTCAGCCGCATGATGACCAGCAACTAGACAGATGGCTCACTGATCGAGCGCGATGGCAACAAGGCCAACCACTGACCTGGGCCCTGGCCGCTCACCTGCCCCTGATTGAAGATACAAAACTCGATACGGCTGCCACGGACGGTGCCGCCATACGTTTCAACCCGCTCTGGAGTGCCGGCCTGGATGATGCGACCCGGTGCTACATGCAAGCTCATCTGGTATGGCATTGTGCAGCCGGACATTTTCTTCCGGTTCCGGTCCCCGATTGTCATCGCTGGCATCTGGCCTGCGACCATGAAGCCAATGCCGTACTGCTGTTGCTGGGTATCGCTCTACCCGGCAAGGCTGCTTTCTTCCCTGCCTGCATTGGCAAGCCACTGACCGAAATTCACGAATGGCTAAAGTTTCACCCCCGTTTGGCCGAAGAGGACTTTATTGACCGATTGGAGCCCACCGCCAAGGATCGTACGGAGTGCGCCCAGGCGTGGGCGAAAAGAGTCGATTCACTGCTGGCGATACCCGAGATCGCCTCGGCGAACAGCACACGGAAGGCGCTTTGGTTGATCCAGCGCATAGGGGACCTTCGTATGCAGCGGTTAGGCTGACGAAGGCCAGTACGAGAAAGAGCCAACCCACAAGGGCCATCATGTCCGAGAGCCGCGACACCCTGTTTCGCTTCTTGACCATGCTTCAACTGATACCGCGCTACCCGGGCCGAATCAGTACGCCGGTACTGCTGGAAAAGCTGCGAGAGCGTGGTTTCATCATCGACAACCGTTCCCTGCAGCGCGACCTGCGGGGCCGGATCTCGCAATACTTTCCTCTGAGCTGCGACGATAGCAAGAAGCCCTATCGCTGGTTCTTCGACCGCGACTACCACTGCAACCTGCCGGCCCTCGACGTACCGAGCGCGCTGACCCTCGTGCTGGCCGAAGAGTACCTGAAAGGGTTGCTACCGCCGGTGGTGATCGGACAGCTTACTCCTCACTTACAGAGCGCCCGGCAACTGCTCGATGAGGTGCAGCGCAACGGACTCAGCCAGTGGGCCAAGCGCGTGCGCGCGATACCCAACGGCAAGGCACTGATACCCGCCCGACTCGGAGAGGTTATCTGGCAAACCGTCGCCCAGGCGCTGCTGGAACAACGAGCGCTGGACGTGACCTACCTGTCGCGCAGTCGGGAAGAGCACAAGATTTTCACGCTTCACCCGCAGGGCCTGGTGAGCCGCCACAGCGTGACCTACCTGCTCGCCACCGTGAACGACTTTGAAGATATTCGTCAGTTCGCCCTGCAGCGCATTGAAGCCGCTGACTTCAGCGACACGCCGTGGCAAGAATCCACGGGCTTCAACCTGGACGAATACATCCGCGGTGGGGCCTTCGGCTACCCGCAGAACACGGATGACGTCCGGCTAATCGCCCACGTCGAGCCCCAGGTCGCCTGGCTGCTGACGGTGACACCGCTGGCCGAAGAGCAGACCTTAACGCCGTTTCCCGACAGCGACTGGCAACGCCTGGAAGCCGTAGTGCCGGACGATCAGCAGACGCTGTGGTGGTTGAGAGGGATGGGAGCGAGTGTGACGGTCATCGAGCCCAAGGCATGGCGTGATGACATGCGGGCCACCGCCGAGAAGATATTAGCGCAGCTCGACCAAGAACCGGTAAGTTCTTGAGAATCCCAAGCGCACGGCTTTCCATAAGCTAAAGGCAGAACAAAGGTCACCAATATCAGCGTTTCAACATCAATTACATTTGAGACTTACAAACCACAGATAAAAATAACTAAGCTTATTCGCCGCCGAAAATATTGACTAGTGCGGTGCAAATCACACCAAGGAAGAAGGCGATATAAATGCTTAACATTCAGACCAGTTACGCCCGTTACCTCACCGAAGCCACTAATGCGCTGGCACACACGCCTGTTTCGGTCGAAAGGTTAGAAGAAATTAAATCTCAATTAATCCAGGAAGAGCTTATTATTCCAGTCATTGGCGTATTTAGCTCAGGAAAAAGTACAGCGCTTAACACTCTGCTGGGACGGCCTACACTACCCGTCGATATTTCTCCCGAGACCGACCTGGCTACCGAACTGCGCGCAAGCAGTGATGAACGCGTTGAAGCCATACGTAGCGATGGCAGCATAGTCAAATTCAAGCTCGAAGAAATGGAGGCTATTAAGCCTCGAGTCGACGAGTTTTCTCACTTGGTGCTGTATATCGATAGCGACGTTTTACGCCGACTAAGTCCCTTGGTATTGGTCGATATGCCAGGATTCGACTCAACCCTTGCCAACCATAACAAAGCGATAAGTCGTTACATAGGCAATGGCGCGCACTATCTAGTGTTAATTAGTGCCGAAGAAGGAACAATTACCAAATCGCTTCAGCGACATTTACGTGACATCAACCAACTAGAACAATCCTTCTCCTTCATAGTCAGCAAAGCTAATCTTAAGCCTCAAGATGAGCTGGCGGATATCTTAGCGCGCGTCCAAGATCAGGCTAGCCTACTTTTCGGCGAGGAGATAACTGTTAGCGCAATGGGGCAAGATGATCAGGAAGAACTGGCCACACGATTGCGAGAGATAGATCCAGAAAATCTCTACGAGCGCATTCATGGCCGATCGATGAAGGACCTTCACCTAGACCTGAGCGGCACTCTGGGGCTATCTATCGCAGGACTTCAACAAGGCGCTGATGACTGTGACGACACAATTCAGGAGATGCAACTTACACTGGAAAAAATTGTTTCCAAGCGAGACAGCATCCTTTCAGAGGTTCAGTCTCGCCACTCAGACGCTAGCATTCACCGCTGTATCCATGCTGTGGAAACTGAGCTCAGCCAGGCGATTCACGAGCTTACAGACACAGCCATGTCCGGAGACAGGAAAGCCGTAGGGTTAGTGGTTTCAGATATCACTCGAAGCGTATTATTGAGCGAAATAAAACGCGAAATGAATGAAATCAACAGCACGGTTGTCGATAAACTAACAACGGAAGTGAATGAGCTTTACATTAAACTAAACGGTTTTGAAATTGGTGAAGACTGGCTTGCAGATTTTGCCGAAAGAGTTCAGAGTGGCACACAACGACTGTCCACCTCTATCCAGTCATTTTCGGAAAAAATGAGTGAGAAAAACGCCCATCCTGCAAGTCAAGGTGATGTAAACCATAATAATTCAGTCAATGGAAGCAACAATGAGAACAAGGACAAAACCACTCGAAACATTCATCTCTACAGAGCACTGACTACCACTCTAGCAGTAACAACCAGCATTGTTATACCACTCATAGAGCTTGTGATTATTTTCCTTCCAGAACTCCTATCAGGGCTGATGCGGAAACGACAGCGAGAGGAACTCAGAAGACAAATAACTAGCCAACTCATCCCGGGAGTCAAGCGGCAATTGCAGGCTAAATTACCGGAAATTTATAATGATCAAGTCGAAAGTCTTGTTGAAAATATATCAGCCACTTTCGAGAATAAGATCAAGGAGCATCAGCTTACTCTCAGCAAGGTAACTCTGGAGCAACGCGATAACAAGAGTGACATCTTGAGCCAAGTTGAGCACCTTACAAGCGTACAGCAAAAGATCCAACGTCTTGCTAGCCAACACCTCTACCGGGAGGCCATTTAGATGCAAAAAGAGCAGCTAATTCAACGCGCCCGCAAGCTTGAAGAGATACTGGCTCGCAATACGGTGATATTGGGCACGGAGGCAAATATGCTGCGTGCTGAGCATGGCGTAGAAAGTGCCGATGCACTTGAACAAGCATTCTCTTCAATAGAGGAGCAAGAACGCCTGATGCAAGTAGGTATTATCGGGCGCGTTAAAGCCGGAAAATCTTCACTGCTAAACGCTCTCTTCTTCGATGGTAAATCGGTACTCCCCAAAGCAGCTACACCTATGACAGCAGCACTTACCACTATGACCTATGGTGAGGAACTATTAGCTGAAGTGGAGTATTATTCGCAGGATGATTTGGAGGCCATCCGGCTCCAGGCGGAAGAATACGAAAGGCGGTTCGAAGAGGAAAGGCAACGACAAGAAAGGGAGTTGCTGAAGGCAGAGCAAAGGCGAACACAGGAATGGCCAGCCAAGGCGGGTGCTTCTGATATACAGCCACCGCCTGAAATAATGGAAAAGATACGGGTCAGATCTCTGAAATTGGCACGAAAAATCACACAAGAAAATGAACTATTGACAGCAGCTCACGACCAATACAACAGAATTCGAAATAGCGGCGTGGAGACGGTTGGAACAAGCACATCAGCGAGGCTTAAGGCAAAGGATCTCAAGAGCCTTAAGGCAACCTTGGGTGACTATGTGGGTGCTGAAGGTGCATATATGCCTTTTACCAAGAGCGTGCACCTTTACTTACCCCTTGAAAGCCTCAAGGACATAAGGGTTATAGACACCCCCGGGCTGAATGACCCCATTGTTTCCCGCGAAAGACGGACTAACGAACTTCTGATGCATTGTGATGTTGTTTTTATCGTCAGTCCGGCGGGACAGTGCCTGAATGCCACAGACATCGATCTAATGGGACGCATATCGACCAAGGAAGGTGTACATGAGCTTTATCTGGTGGCGAGTCAGGTTGACAATGTATTATATGGCAGTGACACCAAAATGGCTGATATCGGTGATGCTCTCGCCAAAGTAACCTGTCGTCTCGGACGGCATGTCACAGATACTCTGCGTCAACTTAGGCAACAGAGTCCCGAAGTCGGCAGCACCTTTGACGCGTTAATTCAATATCCAGAAAAGCGGATTGTCAATGTCTCAGGTATGGCCCATGCACTTAGCCAAAGACTGGATGATAAAATTAACTGGGATAGCGCCGAGCAAAAATCATGGTCAAACCTTTTACAACATTATCCAGCTCACTTTAGCAACAATCTAGATGAGAGTGTAGGCAAGCAGCTAGAACGACTGGGCAATATTTCCAGACTGAGCGAAGTTCTTGAAGATGCTCGTCGCCAGAAGGATGCTATAATGGCAAGGCGCCGAGACGATCTGCTACGCGCCAAGACACATGCGATGACACGTTATCATGATGCCATTCTCAGCCAGGCGCGTGAAAATCAGACCACCCTGAAGCTTACTGATATAACCCAGCTTGCCGCAAAAAAATCAGAGCTCTCAACCATGAAAACTGAGTTGACCGAGCGTATGCGCAGCGATTTCGAAAGCGTTCGCCTCAAGCTCGTGGAAGACATGCGCGCTGATCTCACTGACACACTTGAAAGTCTTTATGAGACTGCCACCGCTAAGCAACAGAGCGCAGGAGGCACCGAAGAATACTCCTACGAACACGAAAAAGGTGGCTTATCGGTGGTTGCCAAGTTCTTATGGGGAGGCGGTACGGAATGGCGTACTGAATCAAGAGCGGTAGTAAATACTGCACCCGTTGCCAGCGCACTCAGCCACTACTTGACAAACGTTTCACAAAAGTTACATGAGCGTGCGCGTAAAACACGTCACGAATGGCGGAAAAACCTCTTTCAAGTGCTTGTAGACACCTACCGCCAAACGGTAGGTGACGAACAAGTCGATGCCACGCTTGCTAGACAAACTATCAACAACGTGGTGTATAGCATTCCTGTGCAGGAATTTAAAGTCGATGCCACTCTGCCTAACATGCTCCGCCCTCGTGGAAGGTTAAAAGGTACAGACGCGGAAAGTTATCAAGAAGAAGCAGAACGCTTTGTAACCAATCTCAAGATTCAACTAGATGGGTCCATCAAGAATTATATTGCCAATGTAGAAAGTAGCCTTCCTGCCGATATCGCTTCCACTTTTTACAAATCACTCGACGAACGTATCGAACGACTGCGACACGATATTGAAAACAAGGCAGAGTCGCTTGACCGTTTTGCCAGGCTGGTTGACGACCTAGCGGAGGCAAGGCAAGCATGAGCACCCTGATTCACGAAGAAACTCATGTACAACTTACCAAACTTGCGTCCTTATGGGTATGGCGCCGCAAGCCTATCGTCGAAGCAGTACAAGAATCGCTGTCGGCTGCCGAAAAGAAGTACGAGCTACAGTCAAACGCCCTGAGTGCCACCCAGGAACGTTGTGGACAACTAAACGAACTTTGTCGAAAGTTCGTGGCCACACAGAGTTATCAGGAAACTGAAGCCACCCGACGCGAGATAAACCATAACAAAACAATTGAGCAAGTGCATAACTTGCAAAAGAGAAACCACCAGCTTCAACAAGATTACGAAAAATTAACTACCAAGCATGGATTGATTACCCGTCTACTTAGTGCAATTCCTCAGGAAAACAATGGGTTAAAGCAGTTCAAGAAACTTTTCGAAGAGGAATTCATGCGGTTCGCGAATCAAGTTACTTCTTTACCCAATGAAGCTTTGGCAGTTATAGAGTTGCAAGGTATTGGTAAAGAACTAGCTTTGATCGCGGGTTTTCCAGGGATACACAGCAAAAACATTCTTGCTGTTTCTGGCGGCTTTAGTAGCGGAAAATCGGAATTCGTCAACAGCTTTATTCAAGATTCTGAATTTCGTCTAGCCGTTGGTCTTAATCCGGTAACTGCTATTCCTACATATGTCTCCGGCGCTACCAACTCTAGCATTCAAGCCTATTCTAAACAAGGGGGATCCGTACCACTCACTATCAAAGAATTTGATGCCATTACCCACGACTTCGTACGGACCTTCCCCTTCGATTTAAAAACTGTAATGCCCTATATATCAGTGGGGACTCAACTGGGTGAAAACGGACTAGAACACATCTGTTTCATCGATACTCCTGGGTACGACCCCGCCGACACCGGTGGCTTTACTCAGCATGATCGTGAAACTGCTTTACAATACGTCACACAGTCCAACGCCGTACTTTGGGTGATTGGTCTCGACGTAAATGGTACCGTCCCCGCTCCCGATCTGGAGTTTATTCACGAACTAAACAACATCTCGAAAAAAGAAATTTACATAATAGCCAATAAAGCAGATTTAAAAGCAGAAGATGATATACAAGACATACTTGAGGAAATAGAGAGCGTTTTCGAATATGAGCAAATAGACGTTTGTGGCATCAGCGCTTACAGCTCTGTCTTGGGGCAGGAGCTATGCTACCGGAGACTCTCGCTCATGGACTATCTGGATGTGAAAAATCGCGCTGTAGAAATGAAAAATCAACTTATCATACAAGTCAGGAGCGTTTTCAAAAGGTATCGAAAAGCAATAGAATCAGATATTGAGCACTCTGCCAAAGTACAACTTGGCTTTCGCTCACTTCATCTTGATATATTGGAGTCCGGTGACGAAGAACTGTTTCTACGCATGGGAGAACGCTTCGAGGAGCTACGGCGTGACCTATCAGCCCCCGCCCACCAAGACCATTTGTTGCTTTCTAGTGAGCTGGAAGAGAAAATGGTTGAAGCAATAGATCTAACGTTCGAGGCCATAGGAAGCCGTGGCAGTCAGACTGTGCCCGTCTTGCAACCATCCCAATTGCAAGTATAGCCACGCCGAAGCTTCGACCTTTACGACAATTGTCGCAAAGGTCGAAGCGTTAATGGAAGTCTAGAATAAAAGTACTTCTGAAAGCATAGACTCACCTTGAGCCCGGCGTAAAATTTAGAGTATCGATTTTACGGCCTGCGATATGTACATCACATTGTGTGTTAGTAAATGCGTTCGGCTTGATGCAATCTAAAGAGACGGGCTTCCCATCGTAACTACCTTGCAGATACCCAGAGCCATCACTGTGGAGTGGACCGCGAATGGAACGGATACCGTTCACGTAAAGTGATACATCGTTCCTTATCTCGTTAGAGAAAAAACCCGAGCGAATATGCCGATCCATCTCTAGGTTAAGAACTTATATCTGGTCGTCTACCTCTGTGGCGACATCTCCGCTCCCATACTGGATTGTAGATGCACACCCTGACAATAACGTCAACCCAACCCCTGCGAGCAAAACTTTTGCGTTCATGCTCGTCCTTATTTTCTATTTTTTTGATTTTTCGCTTAAATCAGAAATCTTAGCTCCCACCTGATTTTTCAATCAGCCTTACCAGTTTCCCTTCTCTAGGTCTTACTTCGGCTTAACTCCACCGCCATGATAAAATCTACGCGCCGACTTTCTGTATGCTTCATTGTATTTCTTCCTAGCCTTAGCATAGGCAGCTTGTCGGGTATACCCCTTACTCATTAGCCAGGAGGACAACTCCATAACCTCTTTCTAATTATAGCCATCCCCTTTCATAGAAGGCTTACGCCTCATGAGGATGCTTTTCTGCTTATCGTTAAGCGGCATATATTAATTCTAACTAAGCAAATACCTATTTACGAAAAATATCTACCTTCGTCTCAAGGCAACGCCGCATGCTGAGATCATGCGCCCCGACCCCAAACCATAGGTCGGGCTTCTGATAGAAGTCCAACCCCCGTCCGATCTTGATCACCCAGCCATTGTCGATCTTGATTTCCCGGTCATGCAGGTTCTCATTGATCAGTACCTTTAGCTCGATATCCAGTTCCAAAAGGCTCTGCTTCAGCTCCTCGAAGCGGTCTTCGAGCATCTTCAGATCGGTGTCCTGATCATAGCTCGTCGTCAGCACGATCTTGCGCACAGTGGGAGACTTGATGACCGCCTCGCAGAAGCGCACGAAGTTATGGGTCTGATGATTGGCCCTGATGTAGGGGTCCTCGATTTCCACAAGCTTGGCGCCCTTCAGGTATGGCAGGATCAGCGACTCATAGCTGTAGCCAGTGTCGCCATAGTGAATCGTGAAATGCTGCTCCTGGGGCTCAACGCTGGTCTCGGGTTCGATGGCTGGGACAGACAACTCAGTGGCCAGCGGCACCTCGGCAGCCACGAGTGAGCTCGTCGGGGCTTCGCTTTTCGCCTCGTCGCCCTCCTCTCCTGCATGGATATTACGCCGGCTTGGCTCCTGAGTAGCCGTGGCAGTCTTTGATTCCGGGCAGTAGACCACCACCTCCTTGCCTAAAGCCGTGAAGTAGGAGAGATTGATGCGCGAGAACTCGTCATCGGTCTTGCGCTTGTTCATTTGCTCCTTGACCCGGCGGCGCGACTCCACCGCATAGGCCACGTACTCCTCGAACTCCTCATCGCTGGGCTTGCCGTTGGGATGGAGGATCTTGAGGAAGGCACAGAGGGTCTTCTTGATGCCCTTCTCGTCACGCCCCTCCACGGCATCACCCAGCTTCACCCGGCTGGAGACTTCTTCGTAGCGGTTGGTCTGCTTGAACTGGTAGTGAAAGGCCTCGGCCAGGTAGTCGGTGATGAAGCCGTAGTTGTTGGTCAGGAACTCACTGCTGTTCTTGGGCATCTCCCAGCCTGGCAGGTAACAGGCAAAGCGGTCCTGCACCGCCAGGTCGAACTCCTTGGGCAACGGCTGGAAGAGGTCATACACCTCGGAGTTGACGATCTGCTCTACCGAAAGGTCCAGGTTGCCCACATAGGCCATGGAGGCCTGGGCGATCACCTCGACGCCGCGGGAGAAGCGACCGTTGGCCATGAAGTCCTTCATGATCTGGATGGTGTCGGGATCCTTGATCTTGATCCCACCCACCTCGTCGAAGGCCACGGTGTCCCAGTACCCCACCAGGCCTATCTTGCGCCGCTGCACGTTATAGAACAGCGTGGCCTTGGTCGCCTGGCCCCCGCTGATCAGCGTCGAGTAGGGTGAGAACTCGCTGTAGAAGTAGGACTTGCCGGTGCCCCGGGGCCCGAGCTCAATGAAGTTGAAGTTGGGCTCGATCAGCGGCGCCAGCCGTGCGATGAAGTGGAACTTCACCCGCTTCGACAGTTTGCTCGGCTCCAGGCCAACCGAGCGCAGGATCACGTCCATCCAATCATCGCGGCTGAAGGCTTCCCGCCCTTCGCAGTAGCGGTCGAAGTCGAAGCGGCTCAGCTGGATTGGGCGCAGGTCCTCGACGAAGAAGGCGTAGTCGTCATCCTCGATCTCGTTGTAGGCGATGGTCACCTCTGCCCAGAGCCCACCCTGGAGAAGCCGCTCGTTGTCACGGTAGAACTTCTCGCTGATCGCTACGCGCCGGGAGTCGAAATTCTCCAGGGCCGCCCAGTGCCGCCGATCCTTCTCGACATAGTTGACATGCACCTTGTCGATGAAGCGGTGCTTGCCCTTGGTGGCGACCCGGGACTGGGCCGCGTTGGCCTCGTTGGGACGCACGTAGTTGTCGTTCAGGGTGTCGAGCACGGCCTCCATACCGGCCTGGATCTCCTCCGGCTCGTCGCTGGCGCAGTAGCGCGCCAGCAGAAACTCGAGCACGAAGGTCGGCACGTTGGTGCCCTTCTTGATGCGGTGCAGGAGGTCCTTGCGCACCACCTTGCCATCGAATAGCGAGGTCAACTGCTGGTCGAGTTTATCCTGGTCAAACTGATCCATGGCTTACACCGCATAGTCCGTTTCGAGGTCGATCTGGCTATAGATCGTATGGGTCCTGGGGTCCAGGGCCTTCACCTTGAACTTGCCCTCGTACTCCATCTGCATCTTGAGGTTCACCTTCACCGCTTCGCCTGGCTGCAGGGTCAGGGTACCTGTCGCCGGGTTCACAGGGCCGGTCGCCCTGGCCTCCCCGACCACGTTGCCGCTCTTCTTGTCATGCGCCTCCAGCAGGATCTCGTAGCTGCCCTCGCTGGAGAACATGTCGGCCGCCTCAACAGCTACATCGATCACCGGCACTCGGGTAGTGATTCGCGTTGCCCCCTGCTTATAGCTGATGCTGACGCTCGGCCGCTTGATGCTGGGCTGCTCCTGGCTTCTCAGCTGCATGCGAATCACCGCAACCACGCACTCCTGTAGCGACAAGCCACCATGGAAGTATTGCAGCCCGGTTCGATAGGGCGCCATGGTGAGCGGTGCGGCCAGCCTGGTGGCGTTGCTGCGTATCCCGAGGCGCTGGGTCTCCATCACCAGGTGGTGGTCATCAGCTGAGCCATCACCCAGCGCGCAACGGTCGTGAACGATCAGCCAGTCGCCATGGGGCTTGCGGGCCACGTCGCCGGCCCCGGCATGGCTGTTCATGTAGAACCCGTGATCTGTCGCTATCACCACCTCATGGAAGCCATGCTCAGCGAGGCGGTTTACGGCCATGCGGATCCGCTTCAGCGCATTGGGGAGCTCGGTGGGCGCCGTTTCGGGGTGATTCTCGGAATGGCTGTCGATCTCTACCGAACGCAGCACCAGCAGATCGGTATCCGGGGCAATCTTGGGTCCCTTGTTGCGAACGAAATCCTCTAGGCGCATCTCGGCAAAGCGCTGTCCATAGCGGCGGCGGAAAGCATCCATGCGCTGGGCAACGCTGCCTACCGGCTTACCGTCCAGCATAGGGGCAAGCCCCGTCTCCCCTTTCTCCAGCGTCAGCAGGTCGTCGGCACCTGGCAAAAGGCTTGCCATTCCGACCGGCGTCACGCTGGGCAGCTGAACCAGTGAGGACTGCATCTCGATCGCACCATCGTCGGCCAGCTGCTTCTCGAGCGCCACCCCCAGCTCATAGCGCAGCGCATCCACCATGAAGTAGGCCACACGATGGCCATTCTGCTTCAGCTGAGGCGCCACGAGACGGTCGAAGACCTGGGTATTGGCCAGCATGCCGGGCAGCGGCCAACCCGTCTCCTTGATCAACCGCATAAAGCACTGCTGCACCGACTCCGACAGGCTGGAGTAGCGCTTGCGCGCACGCTGGATCAGCGACGCCATCTCGCCGCGAGTGTCCTGCCAAACGAAATCGCTCACCGCCTGCTCGAATTCACGGTGAAGCCGGTCCATCTCACGCAAGCTGCCCACGTAGAACTGAACGAGGTCCTCCAAGGTGTCGGAGTGCTCCGGCAACCGTTGCCCGAGATCATCACACACCTGCGCCAGGGCGGCGGCTGCATCCACCAGATACCATTTCTCGCGGCTCTCGCCATGCCCCGTCCAGACGGAGCGCTCGTGCTGGACCAGAATGTCTCGCACGCGATCGATATCGCCAGCGTCGAAGGCCAACATTGCCTGCTGAAGGAAGGTGCGTTCCTCGAAGGGGAAGGTATCCCGTCTCCCCAGATCGATCATCGTCTGGCAGTGATCGGGCAGGTTCAGCTCTTCCTCGATCTCCTTGGCCTTCTCGATGTAGAGATCCTGGCGGCGACGATCATTGCGCAGCGTTTCACACAGCGCCTCGATGATCGGTCGGGCGCCCTCCTCGGCCCGAGGAATGTCGGCGAGCGTCTCGGGCAGTGTCTCCGGCAGGTCGAACACGAATTCGCTGAAGAGCACGAAGCGCCAAAGCTCATCGGCGATGGAAGACAAGGTCTTGCCGCGAGTTCGCAGCTTCAACCCGAGGGTCCGCTTGAACAGATCGCGCGCCTCGCTGATCCAGGCATCGCTGGCCTGGAGCGCTTGTCGCTGCTTGCTATTCGGCGCCATCAGCCCGAGCAGAATGTCGCGGCTGGATTCCGCCCCCAGCTGCGCCCGAAGATTGGGCCAGCCCACACCACCACCGACGGCATCGATGACCGCGAAGTCGGGACTGGCATCCTCGGCGAAGAGCCGGCGGATCTCTTCCGCGTGCTCCGGCTTGGCCTTGAGGCAGAGTGACTGGAAGCTGTCACCATCTCCGTCTGGAAAGACCCCACCGCACGCCGCAAAGGGCGAGAAGGGATCTATCTGCTTATGCTCGTCATCCAGTGGCGCCGGTGCCGGCACATACACCATCAGTTCGTGCAGCTCTCCTCGCCCCAAGCGCTGGAGGGCCCGCATGGCCTGCTCTCGGCTCTCGATACTGCTCTCGGTGGCATCCACTACCTCGGTGGAACCGCTGGCCAGACCCTGGCAGAGCCCTCGGTAGCGAAGATCGGGGTCATAGACCACCACAACCGCTCGGTCCCGCAGTCGCTCCGCCAGCACCTGCTCCTGGATGTAGGCCTCGATACTCATCTGCTTATTACTCCTGTTCCCTGGCGTCGCGCCTGCCGGGTCTCGTGCCAGGCTGAAATCTCAAGCCTGCTGGTACCAGTTGATGAAGTCCAGCAGTTCATCCGTATCAGCCAATTTCCACATCAACACCGGATTGCCCATTTTCAAGCGTGGAAAGTTCTTCGATTTGAGGTTGGAGTTACGCGACTTCGTGGCGTCATAACGACGACGGAGCATGAAGCCACTCTCCTCGGCGCCGGGGACCACCTCACTCCACAGTGTAATCGTTGAGGCTTCTCGCTCTAGCGCCAGCTCACGCCCTTCAGGCGTTCTAAACCCGGCGATATACTTGGTGGGCTGAGCGATACGCTCCAGGAAATCGGCCAGAACTCCCTCAGCACTGAGGGTCTCGAGCTGGACCGATGAGTTTTTCGCCATGGACGAACACTCCCCCGGCGTCGTTACCTGGCAAACCTCACCACTGGCTTTCGGCCGTGGATCTGACTCTTGGTCCGGTTCCAACTCCAGCGCTGAATTTGGCTTTGCATCTGACGCTATATCGGTAGGAGTCGGCGAGTCAGGCGCCTCTTCCCAATCGGGAAGCTCATGAATAATCGGCATGAGCCTCTCCAGCAGCAGTCCCTGACGTGCCTTGATGAAGTCATCATAGTGATCAACATTCCACAGCTTGGGGTCGTTTGGGATCAGGTGCATGTCCAGATAGGCCCGCCCCTTTTCCGCGAACCACTCGGAGGGGAGCCGACCCCCCTTTCCTCCGGGGCCGTTCTCGGCAGCGGTCAACAGCATGCAGTTGGCAAGTTGGTCACGCGCTGGCGCCGGGTAGCGCATCAGGGAGTTGCGGCCGGTCTCGGGGTTGTACTCCTTGACACGTTTTAAAGCGCTCTGAGGAAAGATGTGGTCAACCTGCGGCGCGTTGCCAGCGAAAGCCGGCTGATAGTCGAATTGCCGATACCACAGGTTGAAGAGAAGGTGGATCTGACGAGAGCCATACCCGATCGCGAGTAGAGTCTCATCGGTCAGCTCCAGGCTGCGCCCATCCTGCCGGATCACCTCGAACAACCGCGGCACCTTAAAATCCTTATCGACATCAATCTGCCTGGTCAACTTATTGATAAGGTTGTCGGGTCGACCGCTGAAGGCCTGAGTCACCATTACCCGCAGCACAAAAGTCGCCAGGCCTTGAGTACCGGACCACTTATCCGGGTAGTGATAGCGGAAATAGATAAGTGGCAGCAAGCCGTTGTACGAGGTCAGCGCATGGTGACTGCGAACATAGGTATGATTTCTCAGGAAGTCGCGCACATCACCGATGGCCGCCGAGATGCGCCCCCAATTCTCAACAATACGAGCACGAGTTGTCTCATCGCGAAACTTGCCGACATCGTAGTTTGCCCCCTTGCCAAGCAGCACGAGGCAAGTCTTGAGCACCAAGTCGCGGTCAAACTTGTAGCCACCCGCGTTGAGCTCTTCCAAGAGGCTCTCCATCTGCACATCAGCCTCTTCCCAAGCGCTGTTAAGAAGCGAGAAAAGCAGGTCAGACTTACTTAGCTGTGTGCCACCTGAGTTCGCCCGAATGAATATCTCAACGATCTCATTCTCTGTATAAGCCTTGGGGTTATCCACGCTATCAAGCAGCTGATAGGAAATACGCTCCTGATTGCAGAAGACCTGCTGAACTTGCCAAACATTGCGGATGATACGATCAATTGTTTCTTTATCGAGTGCCGTTGGTGAGCGATCAGCCAGCTCCTCACCGAGGTCATTAGGCAATCCTTTAAAGTTCACAATGTCGCTAAACAGGATCCATGGGTATATGGCCTTGGCCGGCTTGAGAAACCGAAACTTAAAGCGAATTTCATCAGGCGAAGAGGAGTCAAGGTCTCCGCTAGTGATATTGAAAAATAGCTGCTTGCCGTCGTAGCTCCCCCGCAGACCAATGAAAAGGCTCTGCAGACGTTGCTGGCCATCCAAAGCCAGCATCTTTGGCTTATCGTTCTCTGGCACCTGGTACTGGCTAAGGGGGATACCCGGCTGGAAGTGGTCGATAAAGCGCCGACACCTGATCGAGGATTCGGTCCGCCAAACCAACATGGTGCTGATGGGGTAGTCCCGCATCAGAGAGTCAAATAGCCTTTCGATCTGCTCATCATGCCATACGAAAGGCCGCTGGATGTTGGGCAGCCAGAACCCACCTTGGTGTTCCGGGTTATTGACCTGAATCCGTGAAGCCGGCGCCGACACTTTCCCTATCACCGCCAGCGAGCACTTTTTGATCATTCGCCCCGTGCAAGTTGGCTTTCGCAAGCCCGTTATTGCCAAAACCCACCGTGCTGATCGGTGCTGACGGCCCGTTTTGTCATGCCTTTCCACCCGCCAGGCACGACATATCTGGCGATCGCGTGTCGCTTGGAACTGCTTGTGGATAGAGTGTCGCCGATTGACGGTCAGCATGGCGTTCCTCGTGGATAACGCAGTCGGCTCCGCAGCGTCTTGAGCACCGTCATGCGCCCGATATCCTGCCCGAAGTCGAGGATGATCTGCCGTGCCTTGTGAATCACGAGAGCCGCACGGTGCACCAGCTCTTGTAGCACGGTGCGCAGCCGGCGCCGCTTGGCCGGGTGGCGAACCGGGCTCAGCTCGCCGGTCATGCCCAGCTGTCCCATCAGGCGCAGGATGTTGTAGGCCAACTGGGCGAGATGCAGGATCAGATCGTTGGTGGCGAACTTGCCGGACGGCAAGCGCTCCAGGTCGAGATCGGTCTTGATCTCGCTGTGAAACTGCTCATGGGTGGCATGCGCCTGGTAGCGTTTGATCACCGCCTCCGGCGCCTCGTCCAGGCTGGTCCACCAGCCTTCCAACTCATAGTCCGGTTCGAGCAGCAACTGGCCATCGCCATCGGCGGTGCGCTCTACCAGGCGCATCACGCGTTGGACGACGTATTCGGTCTTGTTGTCGTCGTGGATCGAGACGGTCTGCGTCCACAGCGCCTGGCGCTTGCCAGGACGCAGCTCTTCCCAGTAGTCCGCCGCCACCGCCAGCCAGGTATCTCGATCAGCCGTGGCCGAGCCACGCGGGTTCCATTTGACGACATAGTCGAGCCGGCGCCCCTCGTCGGCAAAGACCTGGCGTTGCTGTTCGAGAAGCGCCAGGTGCGCCTGGCTGTCGAAGCCGCTGTCCTCGCGTAACAGGATCGGTTGCTTGGTCAAGCATTGGGCGCGAGGCAGTACCCGCTCCAGGAAGGCGTTGCTCTCCTTCATGGTGTGCTGCTTGCCAGGCCGCAGTTCCAGACCCAGGCACCACCCTTCGTTGCCCAGATAGGCGGCGATCGGGGTGTAGCCATCGACCTTCTGGTAGGTCCGCGAGACGCCTTCCTTCTTCGAGTTGCTGTTGTCCATGACGAAGGTGTCGATGTCCAGGCAGACGTGCGTCGTCTCGGCGGTGATCGGTGCTTCGATCAGTGACAGCAGGGTCGTGGACCAGGTGGCGGTGCGCGCCTGCAGGTCGTTGGCGGCAAGTTTCTCCAGCCGCTGTCGCAGCGTCGCCGCGCTCGGCACCTTCTGCAGGGTCAGCAGTTGTTGGAAGGGCTTGTCGCGGCGGAAGTTCTCGACAGCGTCATAGTCGCTCATGCCCAGACACAGCAGGCCCAGGTAGCTCTTGATCACGTCACTGGTGCGCATGCCCAGCGTGGTGGGGAAGCGGCTGTCGATGCTGTCGACGCCAGCGATCTCGAAGCATTGCCCGATGATGGACAGCCCGGCGTGGCTGGTGAGGGTGCGGCGACTGGCGCGGAACTTTATGTTGGGCATGGCACTGTCTGGGTGAATGGCGATAATGGCTATATTGCCATGCAGGTCAGTGGGTTAGCCCGGATGTTGCATCGGGTTGGTCAGCAGCACCCAAATGCCAGGTTTGGTGGCGATGATGCCGCCCAGAGCTGGAAGTTGGCTATATATTGATCAATTTCCTGAGCTCAAGGCGCATTTCCCCCTACCCCCATGTGTTTTCTGTGCCGGGGACAGCACGCCGCGGCGCTATCCCGGCACCAGCTTGCTGGCCAGCTTCAGGAAGAGGTCCTGCTCCGGGTACTGGCTGCTCAACATCAGCCGAATCGTGCGCGTGTTGCGGGTGAAGACAGCGCCGATCTTCAGCAGCTTCAGGCGGAGGGTGTTGACCTGGGCCTGGGCGAAGGCGGTGCGCTTGAGGTAGACCCGGCGCAGCCGCTCCAGCAGCAGGTAGGCCAACCCCGACAGCAGCAGTCGGTACTGGTTGGGCCACCATTCGTGGCAGCTGGTGCGGTCGGAGAACAGGAACTGCTGCTCCTTGATACGGTTCTCCATCTCGCCCCGAGCACAGTAGCGGTGGTCATAGAGCCACTCGGCGCTGCAGCCGCGCAGGCTGGTGACCACATAGCGGGTGTTGAAGCCACGCCGGCTGGTCTCGGACTTGACGATGACCTTTCGTCGACGCTCCTTCCAGCTCTTGGCAGCGTACTCGATGAAGCCGAAGACACGCTCCTTCTCCCAGGTCTTCTCGAAGCGGATGGCCGACTCGTAGTCGATGTTCAGAGCCAGCTTGGCCAAGCGCTTGTTGCCGGCGAGGCCGATGATGTAATCGACGCCGTGGCGGTCACACCAGTTGAGGATCAGTGGACGGCAGAAGCCGCTGTCGCCTCGGAAGACGATCTTCACCTCAGGCCACGCCTGGCGCAGCCGCCGGACCAACAGGGCGAGGATGGCACCGGCGTGGTGAGCGGCATCCAGCGAGGCCGGACGCAGATAGCTGACCAGCAGCTGGTCGCCACAGAATACGAACAGCGGCAGGAAGATGTAGTGGTTGTAGTAGCCGTTGAAGTGCCGCCCGAGCTGCTGGCCATGCACCCGATCGTCGGTGGCATCGAAGTCGAGGTAGAGCGGTTTCTTGGGTGGCCGCCGGAACGAGCGGATGAACTGCTCGATCATCTCTTCGTGGATGGTGATCGCCCAGTCCCGGTCGGCTTGCTGCTCGAAGCGGCACAAGGTGGACTGACTGGCCAGCACGCCATCGGTATCGACGGCGGTCTGCAGGGCGATATCGTGACGCAGGGCCTGGTGGTCATTGAGATCCTCATAGCCCAGCGCCAGGCCGAACACGCGCTGCCGGACCAGGGTTTCGGTGCGATGCAGGCAGCGCTGAGCGTCGCGCTCGTCGCTGAGCCGGCGAGCGACGGCGCGGGTCAGGCCCATCTCGCGATCGAGCTGCCGCAGCAGCAGGATACCGCCGTCGGAAGTGAGATCACCGCCATCGAAACGGGCGATGACCTGACGGCCTTTGCAGCGTGGAAAGGAAGCGGACGGCGTGGTACATTTTGTCATGGCGGCTGAGGCGGTTGGTTCTTGTGTAGGAGCTTGAATTATAACCGATTTTCAGCCGCCTTTTTCATGTCTTATGCAATATCCAGGTTAGAAGTGCTTCCGGGGGCCGGTCTCACGGATTCAGGATTAAGTTTAGGGTGCATCCAGTACTGGAAAATCTCCAGCAACAGCAACATCGTGGACGAACTGAAAAACCAAGGCGAAACGGTGGACGACGACACACTGGCACACAACTCATTATTGCCTTACAAACACGTGCTGCCCAAAGGCACTTATTTCATCAACAAAAAGGAAACGCAATCCCTATGAGACAAAGAAAACTTTGGCCCCACATTCCCGCTTGCCATGACGAAACATTGGCGTGGGAGGTTTGATGGAAGTAGTTCAGGCCTTCTGGTTGGGCATCATTCAGGGCATCACTGAATTTTTGCCGATTTCCAGCTCCGCGCATCTGATTCTGGCTCCGGTGTTGGTTGGCTGGGCTGACCAAGGTGTCGCTTTTGACTTAGCGGTACATGTGGGCACTTTACTCGCCGTGATGTTGTATTTTCGTCGCGATGTTGGAGATTTGACCAAGGACAGCGTTACTTCGCTGATTCAGCGACGCTTTATCGGACAAGGCCTGATGGCAGGCTACCTGGTTATCGGCACCGTTCCAGCTGCACTGGCCGGTTTGCTCTTGCTGGATCTGATTGACACCCAACTGCGTTCTGTCGCGATCATCTTTTTCACCACGTTAATTTTTGGCTTGTTGCTGGGCTGGGCGGATTGGTGTCCCAAACAGAGCCGGAAGATCACCACATTGACCTGGAGAGATGTGCTGTTAGTCGGTGCAGCCCAAGCACTGTCACTCGTTCCCGGCACCTCCCGTTCGGGTGTGACCATCACTGCTGGGTTGATGTTAGGCCTCAGTCGAGAGGCAGCAGCTCGCTTTTCCTTCCTTCTGGCCATTCCCATTACCGCGCTGGCCGCTTCCGCCAAATTGCTGGAGGTGGCCACTGGTGATATTGCAGTGGATTGGATCGCGTTCCTAGTGGGCGGACTGACCTCCTTCGCTATGGCGCTAACAGCCATCCACTTTTTTCTGAAATGGCTCAACCGCTTTGGGATGTGGCCCTATGTGGTCTATCGCCTGGGGCTGGCTGCCCTGATTTACTGGGTTCTGATGAGATAAGGAGTACGATGGTAATTGTTTCAGTGGCTATTCAGGGGCTTGGCACAATAGCTGGGAAAGCCTCCAGATTGGTCAGCATGAGGCTTAAATGGCCTGTAGTGTTTGCCATCGCTTCGGTGCTATCAGGATGTGATTCATTCGACAATCAGGTGCATAAGCTGAGTGGTGCCGCTCAGGGCACTACTTGGCATGTCAGCGTCTGGCAATCTGAAGGCGTGGACGTTAACGCGCTCCAGCAACGGATCGATGCTGAATTCAATCGCCTGGATCGCTCGTTGTCGAACTACAAACCGGATTCAGATATTGAACGTTTTAACGCCACGGAGACTACCGCTCCGATTGATGACGGCTCCGAGATCGTCGAACTGGTAGAAGCCGCAAAGCAGGTCAGTCAAGCCAGCCAGGGGTGCTATGACCTGACCATCAAACCATTGTTTGATCTTTGGGGATTCTCGGGCCAAACGCTGGCACCACCGGATCCGGCTACCCTGATGCAGCAGCTACAACACGTCGGTTTTAGCAAACTAGAAACCCCGACACCCACCCAACTGCGCAAAACCGACCCGCAGATTCATGTGGATATTTCCTCCATTGCTCAAGGCTACAGCGTTGGTCGGGTTGCCACCGTAGTGGAAGCTGCTGGGATACAGAACTATCTCGTGGAGATTGGCGGAGAGCTGCAAACCCGGGGGCATAAGCCGGACAGTTCTTCCTGGCGTATTGGCGTCAAGAGGCCTCTGCCCGGTGGTCGCGCAGCTGAGCGCGCAGGGTGTCGAGCTCCTCCGGCGTCACCTCGTAGTCGGCACGCATCACCTCGCAGAGCAGAGCCGCCGCGGCAAGCTCGAGGCTCGGCGCCTCGAGACCGGCACCACCCTCCCCCTCGGCGAGCATCTCCTGAAAGAATCGCTGGATATTGGCTAACACGGGTGTCTCCTTTCTCTTTGCTAAGGCTGGGACCTGCCAGCCGCTCTCGGGTTCGCCAGCCCGTCGAGGTCAGACCCCTAAGTAGATTGAGGGGTCTGACCCCAAGGGGGCGGGGTTAATCGCGGCAGCGCCAGCGTGCCAGCAGGGAGAGCAGCGCCAGGCCCAGCAGCGCCGCCGCCGTCCAGCCCACCACGTCGACAACCTGGGGGAATGATGCCGGCGCTTCCACCGGACGGTGCTGAAGGCCGAACACCACGACACGCCCCAGGGCATAGAGCATCAGTGCCAGGCTGGCCAGGGGTAACAGGGAGTGACGCGCCGCCAGCCAGCGGGTGAGTGCCCAGGGCTCGCTGGGCGTCTTGGCCGACTGCCGGGTGCTCGTCTTACGCGGGGTCGCCGCCTTGCTGGCGGCCGGCTTCCTCGCCGCAGGCTTGCGGGCTCGCGGCTTGACCTTCGATTTGCCCGCCGCGGGGCCACCGCCCAACCAGCCCAAGGCAGCACGGCCCAGACGCCATAGCGCCCAGCCCAAGGTAAAGCTTACCGAGAGGGCGAGACCGCCCATCACCAGCACATACGCCATTGGCGATCCTTGTCGAACAACAAAAGGAGTATTGTGCCATAGCGTCGGCGAGCCTACTCCCGATGATGCTTGTGAGCGCGGCTCATCAGGTAGAGGGCCCCGGCCAGGGCCAGCACCGAGAGCGCCAGGTAGATGGCATCCAGCGGTGTCTCGAAGGTGATATCCACCACCGCGCGAAAGAACTCGATGATCACCGCCAGGATCACCACCCGGGCGATCTTGTCCTTGAGCTCATCGAAGGACGAGACATTGAAGGGGTTCGAGGCCGGGTGCGACTCGGCCGGTTCGATCGGCGACACGAACAGCCGATACACCCCCAGGCCGAAGATCAGCAGCACGATCGCCACCAGGTAGATGTCCACCGCCATCACCACGCTCGGCACCACCGTCTCGTGAATATCGGGCTGCCCGCCGACCAGGTAGTAGGTCGCGGCGGTCACGGTAAGCTTGAGAATATCCAGAGTACCGATGATGAACAGCACCAGTGCCCCCAGCAGGCTCGGCACCACCGCCAGCATCACCAGCAGCCGGCTGTTCCACAGGAAGCGCTCGAAGATGCGTTCATAGCGCTTGCCGCTGGTGGAAGGCACCGCTGTATCGGGTCGAGGTTCGGGAGGGGTGGGCTGGCTCATGAGGGCTCCTTGCGATAGTAGATCGAGGCCCAAGATAGCACCTTAAAGTGGACCCCATCGTCAAGACAGAAAACGTCCCCTCGAGGAGTTGGGTAGCCATCTGATCCAAGCCGACTGGATTGATGCCCACGAGCCGGATGAAGACGAACGTGCTCTCTTGCAACACATGCTGTGCACCGAGTTGCCCGAACCGGATGAAGTGGAAGAGATTGAAACCTCGGCCCGCTGCTTCGTGGACCAGGCCGGTATCCACGTCCACTCACTGTTTCTCGCCCAAAGCGAGGGTCGCCACACAACCGTATCCGTTGCCTGTATCCTTCAAAAAAATTGCTTGATCACCATTCGTGAAGGAGATTTGGCCGATTTCCGCCTGCTACGTATGAGAGCGCACAAGGGACAGGTGGAAGTGCAATCCCCACAAGACCTGTTGGTCACGCTGTTGGAGCAGAAAGTGGAGAACCATGCCGATGCTCTGGAAGATCTGCATCGCCAACTGGAAAAGATCAGTTATATGGTTCTAGAGGACGAGGAGTCGGAGTTGGAAGACGCCATCGGCAAACTGGCCCGCCTGGAGGACAGCAACGGAAAAATCCGCCTTTGCCTCATGGACACCCAACGGGATATTTCGTTTTTGCTGCGTCATCTAAAAACCCAACCGGAGCAGTCGGAAAGCCTACGTGAGATTATGCGCGATATCGAGACTCTCATGTCCCATACCACTTTTCTGTTCGATAAAATCAACTTTCTGATGGAGTCGACTCAGGGCTTTATTAATATCGAACAAAACCAAATCATCAAGACTTTCTCGATTGCTGCCGTAGTGTTCCTGCCGCCTACTCTCGTTGCCAGCATCTATGGAATGAATTTTGACTACATGCCGGAATTGAAGTGGTTGCTCGGCTATCCCTGGGCACTGGGGCTGATGGTTATGTCAGGCATCGCACCGTATTGGTACTTTAAACGTAAAGGATGGCTCTGATGGAAGGAAGCGAGCCGTAGGTGAAAATCGTTAAAGAATTTAAACTGGGTATCCTGATTAAATGGTTGACGATCCATTCTGATCCACCAAAGACTTAATCTCCCTAGAAGGTTGATAGATCGACGCCGCAGTTCTTCTCGACTCGGGGAAACCCCTGTTGTAGGTCATGGTGGCCTTGCCTAGGAACGGGGGACACCTTGGTCTGCGGCGCCTTCTGCTTGTGCTTGGTGGTATTGAATATTACGCACGCATCAGTGAATCATATCGAACAACCTCAGGCTGCCGTGTAACAGTGCTACAGAGACACCACTAGCCAATACCGCAAGGCTCATACCAACCAATACTGCAATCCCATCTTGCCTCGCGAGGCCTAGCGATAGAGCCAGAATCGCCAAGCCAGGCAAGGTATTTCCAAATGGGATGGGCAATGCAATCAGTAACGCCATAACAACAATAACCCCTCCGATAACTCGCATGGCCAAAGGGGACATCAGCCCGGCCAGACGGATGCTCAGGCGGCGTTCTAGCTTATCTATAAGTGGCGTAGCGCGCTGGAAGACTTGGCGCAGCACTTCTTGCCCAATACGCCGCTGAGCGATGAAAGACGGCAAGCGGACACGCTTTGCACCGACCACCATTTGCCCACCGAGCAGCGCAAGCGCCGAGCCGAATATCATGCCAGCTGGAATGCCTGGTGTCGGAATAATGGCTGGGATCGAAAAAATTAATAAAACGAGCCCAAGTCCACGATCCCCCAGAGCGCTCAGGATATCATTCAGCGTCGGACGCCCAGCTGGCAAACGGTCAGGCAGAACACGCAATGCAGAAGCCAGGCTTGAGTTGTCACCGCTCATGGCGAAATGGTTCCCGTCTCGTAAAGGTTAGGCCTTTAGGCTTACTAGGCGTGGTCAGTCGCTTCTCCCACTCTTGCCCCGCTTAGAGAAGCACACTGTCAATTAGACCGCTGAATCCTACAATAATCAATACGAGCCAAAGCGGAATTTTCCATGCTGACGATCTCGACCTTGTCGTGATCGGTCATGCTCCGCTTGGCCGGGTGGCGAACCGGGCTCAGCTCGCCGGTCATGCCCAGCTGTCCCATCAGGCGCAGGATGTTGTAGGCCAACTGGGCGAGATGCAGGATCAGATCGTTGGTGGCGAACTTGCCGGACGGCAAGCGCTCCAGGTCGAGATCGGTCTTGATCTCGCTGTGAAACTGCTCATGGGTGGCATGCGCCTGGTAGCGTTTGATCACCGCCTCCGGCGCCTCGTCCAGGCTGGTCCACCAGCCTTCCAACTCATAGTCCGGTTCGAGCAGCAACTGGCCATCGCCATCGGCGGTGCGCTCTACCAGGCGCATCACGCGTTGGACGACGTATTCGGTCTTGTTGTCGTCGTGGATCGAGACGGTCTGCGTCCACAGCGCCTGGCGCTTGCCAGGACGCAGCTCTTCCCAGTAGTCCGCCGCCACCGCCAGCCAGGTATCTCGATCAGCCGTGGCCGAGCCACGCGGGTTCCATTTGACGACATAGTCGAGCCGGCGCCCCTCGTCGGCAAAGACCTGGCGTTGCTGTTCGAGAAGCGCCAGGTGCGCCTGGCTGTCGAAGCCGCTGTCCTCGCGTAACAGGATCGGTTGCTTGGTCAAGCATTGGGCGCGAGGCAGTACCCGCTCCAGGAAGGCGTTGCTCTCCTTCATGGTGTGCTGCTTGCCAGGCCGCAGTTCCAGACCCAGGCACCACCCTTCGTTGCCCAGATAGGCGGCGATCGGGGTGTAGCCATCGACCTTCTGGTAGGTCCGCGAGACGCCTTCCTTCTTCGAGTTGCTGTTGTCCATGACGAAGGTGTCGATGTCCAGGCAGACGTGCGTCGTCTCGGCGGTGATCGGTGCTTCGATCAGTGACAGCAGGGTCGTGGACCAGGTGGCGGTGCGCGCCTGCAGGTCGTTGGCGGCAAGTTTCTCCAGCCGCTGTCGCAGCGTCGCCGCGCTCGGCACCTTCTGCAGGGTCAGCAGTTGTTGGAAGGGCTTGTCGCGGCGGAAGTTCTCGACAGCGTCATAGTCGCTCATGCCCAGACACAGCAGGCCCAGGTAGCTCTTGATCACGTCACTGGTGCGCATGCCCAGCGTGGTGGGGAAGCGGCTGTCGATGCTGTCGACGCCAGCGATCTCGAAGCATTGCCCGATGATGGACAGCCCGGCGTGGCTGGTGAGGGTGCGGCAACTGGCGCGGAACTTTATGTTGGGCATGGCACTGTCTGGGTGAATGGCGATAATGGCTATATTGCCATGCAGGTCAGTGGGTTAGAAGTGCTTCCGGGGGCCGGTCTCACGGATTCAGGATTGAGATAAGACACCAGCCTGCGAATTGTCTCATTCTGATTCTTCATTCGTTAAGCTTCCTGCAGCATGAAAACAGTAGGCACTTCGGTTCTCGCCGGATAGAAGGCTTGTGGCTCGCCGATGCCCACAGTTTGCATCATGGCCCACGAAAGGCGCGTTGGTGAGCCACAAAACACATCTCGACGTCGCTTTCCCGTCATCCTTCTGATGCCTTCTTCCGGCCGCGCGTTTTCTTGGGCGCAGGCTCCGGCTCGGCGTAGAGGTGCTCCAGGTCGTGGGCGATGGCCAGCGACTTGTCTGTGACGCACTTCTCACGCACGCGCTCCGGCCAGTAGGCCATGGCCAGGTGGGCCCAGTCGTAGTCGCCCTGCTCCAGCCTTTCCCAGGTATCGCGCAGTACGTTCTGCCAGGGGCGATGGCGGAACAGCGGCCAGAGCGGCGCGGCAGTGATCTGCACGCCGTCGTCGTGGTTGGGCTTGTAGTCGGGAGCGATCCTGAGCAGAGTGTCGCGCAGGTCGGCGAGCTCATCGCGGAAGTCGCTCAGCTCCTCCAGGCGCTTCTCGTCGACGCGGCTGCGGCTGGCGCCAGCCAGGCGCAGATTGCCCAACTCAGCTTCAACTTGTGTCAGCTTGCCCTTTGGGCCATCCAAAAAGTCATTGACTGCGGTAAAGAGGGTCTGGTCAGTCAGAACCGGATAGTAAAGCCAGAGCGTGTAGCTGCCAGATGCGGTTGCGAGCGGCCAGTAAATGGGCGCTCTTCTCCCACTTTTACTGTATTTACCGTAATGGTCCGAAAAGAATTTACTTGGCTTAGAAAAATACTCGTGTAAGGATTTCACCTTGAGCGCATTGCAAGCCTTGCTTTCGAAATCATCAAAACCATCGTTGGCAATAATCTTCAAAAACTTTTCAACAAGTGTGCTTAATGATCCACTGCCACCGTACGAATGGTCTAACACTCCCAATGGCGACTCGTAATAACCATAGACTGGTGCAGCAGCCAACATTGCCGGCGACTTAACAGGCAGGGCTAAGAAAGGATCGTGCTCTCCAACTCCTTCCAGCTCAGATTCACTTGCTGGCTTCACTTTCCACCTATTGAAAGCGCACCCTACTGCGTAAGATATCTCATCCTTAAATTCGCCATAAAGATACCAATTGGCCGTGCTTCTGGAGGGCCATCTTGAAAGGATCTCGTCATCAATGAACTTCTTATCTTGCTCAGTTAAAGACAAATAATCAGCCATCAACCGGTCAGCAACATACTCATTATTAATTATTTCCTGCCCAGCCTCGGCAGCAGCATCATCATAAAGAGCCTTGTTGACAACACCCCTAAAATAGTGGGTGGTTTCGTCAAAGGAAGTCACTTTTTCAACCAAAGCTGCATTCTGCATAGCCAGTCTGGCAAGGCGCAACTGATGTTCATCGCTAATATCAGGCCATGGCATCCTTGCCACCCCCCCTTCTTGAAACTGGGGATCCATCTCCAACCTTTCTCTACGCAAATATGTTAAATACTGGGCAGAGGGCGTATTAATAGATTGAAGCAGAGACTCGTTGCTTTGAGACAGCCCAAAAATTGCCTTTCCCGCCACGCTAAAAAAACCACCTTCGGGGAGGGCAGAAACCCGTAGAAAAGTAGTTCTTTGCCCAAACGTCAAACCAGGCCGATAATAGTCATTTTCAGGATGAAGCACCCAATCGAGATTCCCCTTAAGATATGGGTACTTTCTGTTCAGGTCTGCTTTTATTTCTCGCAGGTCATGTTCAGCATTTAAAAGAAGATCAACATCACAAAAATAAGGGGAAAGCTCGCCACCCTTTGCGTAACTAGTCCACTTCTTGTGACGCCCCACCTTTTCTGGACAAACCTCCCACCAAAGCCTTGAATACCTGAACTCATCTCTTGGAGCAAGCCCCATTTGGACATCGGCGATATCACCCCCAAACATACTAAGACCAGAAAGGCGCTCTAAAAATGAATTACTAACCCAATAGCACAGAGGCACATCATGCAAAATTTGGAAATCTTTCATCGGCCGAAAAAAGACTTCGTCACCAGCATTACCATCAACCATTGATTTGACAGATCGTGGCTTATCTTTGGAACGATGAAACATCCCAAATCCACATATTTCTTCTACACACCCTCCCTTCTTTGCAATATATGCCGCTGTTTCATTAACAGCATCATCAAGTTCACCACCACCAAGATCAACAAAAACATTTAACGGAGCTTGATTAAATATCGAGCGGCACCTCCACTCTTTCAAGCTGTAAAGGTAGAATATAGTTCTAGAACTTATTTCACCTATCAACCCACCTATCCTTAACAGTTCAGTCGCCCGCGTGAAGAAGGTGGCAGCCAACTCTTCTGAAGTTGAATCAGGATAGTTATCCTTATAAAAGTCAGATAGCCCTTTAGTAGCCTGACCAAAAGGTGGATTCATTACCACAACGTCGAAAACGTCTCGACAAAGATCAATCATCCGAAGGCCCTGCAGGGCATCCTGGGCAAAAAGGCGGCTCTGGTAGGTAGCGCCGGCTTCTTCGGAGAAGTCGACCAGAGCCCTGCGCAGACGCTCCTCGGCCTTCTGCCAGGTCTCTTGCTCCTGCTCGGCGAAAAGGTCGCTGCCCTTGCCCACATAAACCTGGCGGATCAGCGCGGGAAGCTCCTTCTCGGCGCGCAGCAGCACACCCAGCTCGGGCAGCCCCTTGAGCATCTGCAGGGTCTTCGCGAAGAGCTCGGCATCCTGGCGGTCCAGTCGGGCCGCGAAGGCCTCGCGAAGCTCCTTCTCGGCCGGCGGGGCCACCGCGGCAATGACGTTGCCCTGCCCCACGTCCGGGCGCTGCATTGCCGGCACACCGGCCTCGTGCCAGGCGCGCTGGGCGCGTAGCCAGAGCGCCAGCGAGGCGATCTGGGCGGCGCGGGGGTCGATGTCTACCCCGTAGATGTTGTGCTCGACGATCAGCCGCGGCACGTCGCGCAGCAGGGCCTCTTCCTCGGCATAGGTGTGGCAGAGCGGCTCGAACCCGGCCTCTGGTTGGGTGGAAACGTCCAGCGAGCCAGGGCCGTGCTGCTGCTCCCACTGCCAGGCATCGCGGTAGATCTGCAGGAAGAGGTCGAAGGCGTAAAGGCCGAAGTGCATGGACCCACAGGCCGGGTCCAGCAGCTTGAGGGTGCGCGGGTCACGCAGCTTGATGCCGGCCTCTGGCTGCTCGTCAGGCTTCACCAGCAGGTACTGGCAGCTGTCGCGTAGCGACGTGGTGCCACCGGTGGCGTTGTACCACTGCCGGCCCAGGGTGTTGTCGACCAGGAACTCCACCACATAGCGGGGAGTGAAAAACTGGTTGCGCACCGCCAGCTCGCGGCTGTTGCGCGGGGCCTGGCTGGCCTTGCGCATCGCCTTACGCTCTTCCTGGCTGTTGAAATACTGGTAGATCCAGCCGATGGTCTCGTCCAGGGCCCACAACGGCTCGATCTCGTAATCGTTGAGTAGCTCGAGCAGGGCGTTCAAGGCCGTTTCCCGGGGGAAGAGCCGCCCTTGGGGGGCGAAGCGGTCGAACAGCGCCGGCAGGTCGATGGCAAATTCGTCGAAGAGGCTGAACAGAAAGGTCTGATAGGCCTCACCGGTCTCGCCCAGGGCGGTACCTGCCAGGTGGCGATAGAGCTCAAAGGCCTGAGACTGAGCGCCCTTGCTGACCGATTCCCGCAGCAGGCCGCGGGCCTCCATCATCAGCAGCGCCGCCAGGCGGTTGAGCACGGTGAAGGCCTGCTCGCGGATGATGCGGTCGATGGCGACCTGGCGCTGAGCCTTGCTCTCTCCCTCCCCGGCCAGGTAGTGCGCCAGTGTTTCACGCAGCAACGCAGCGGTGTGGCGCTCGCGATCGCTTAGATGGGTCAGCCGTGAAAGCTCAGTCACCTCGCCGGTCTTAGGGTCCAGGCCATAATCCTGCTGGAGCTGTAGTTTAAACTCCTCGGTCAGCGTCGTGCGGCAACCGCTAACAAGATCTCTTAGGCGTCCCCGGGTGTCTTGATCGAAGGCCATGACTTACTCCTTGTCGCTCTGCTCGGGTGCCTCGTCGAGGGCAACATCCAGCTCGAAGGCGTGGGCATACTCCAGCTCACCGCGCAGCTTCTGCAGCTCACGGATCATGGCATCGAGGGTATCCAGTGAGGTGATGCGAGAGCGCGCCTTGAAGCGGCGACTGAGCACTTTTCTGGGCTCCTGACACCCCTCCAGCTGCTCCTCAAGCTCCTTCTGCTCCTCGCGAATGCGCTCCTGCTGGCGCTCACGGCCAACCCGTTCGATATGCGCCTTGAGGGCGGCCAGCTCGGCTTGCAGCTCGTAATCACGATTGACCAGGCGCCTCAGACCATCGATATCGGCTTCGGTGTCCAGCGTCAGGGCATCGAGACGAGCGAGAAGCTCCTGCTGCTCCTGGTTGGTCAGCTCCGGCCACTCCGGCACGCGGGCGAGCTCCTGCTCGGCCTGGCGCTGACGCTGCTGCTGCTGGGCCTGCATGCGCTCCGCGGCCTGACGCACCTGGCTACGCAGCTCGGTCAGACGGGTATTGAAGTCGGAAGCGCTGCGGTAGGCGTCCTCACTGGCCAACCGGGCCGCAATCTCCTGCAGCGGTTCGGCCAATTCGCTCTTCAGCTCGCCGGGAATTCCGCTGCCGGGTAGCCCCTCGATAGCCTGGGCCAGGGTGCGCAACTCCTTAAGGGTGCCTTCCAGCCCCTGCTCCAGCGCCTTCTTGAGCTCTGCCGCCCAGGTCAGGTTGTCGTAGAGGCTGGACTCCTGCCGCCCCAGCCGCTGGGGAGCGTCAGAGCCATCGGTGAGCAGGATATCGGTCATGTCGCGGCCCATGGTTTCCAGCCGATCATCGCCGGGCAGCCCAAGCGCCTGGAGCCGACCGGAGAGCGAGGCGTAGCGCTGCTGCAATTGCGGGAAGAGCTTGGCCGCCGCCTTGCTGATGTCGTCCTCCAGCGGCACCACCATGTCGCCGCTCAACTCGGTGAGCCGGGTAGCGGCCAGTGCCAGCATTTCCATGGAGGGTCGGTCCTCGCGCAGCGAGATCCCCACGTTCTTGAAGGCGTTGTTGGTCTTCAGTGCCTCGATGGCCTGCTGGCCGTTGACGGTGACCTCCCGCCCCGAGACCTTCAGCTTGATCACCCCGCCCACCAGCATGGCCGCCACCAGGTAGCGCAGGGTGTCCTGGGACCAGCCATAGGGGGCGTCGCTGAAGCGGCTGGCAAGGCTCTTGCCCTCCACCATGCCGACCCGGTCGATATGATCGCGAATGCTGACCAGGGCACGGTGATCGACGTTGATGCCAGGCTGCCCACCCTGCTGGGTCACCAGGCCCAGCGGATCAAGCTTGGTGGTGATACCGCTGAGGTTGCCGACGCGCAGGAAGCGCTCGGCCAGGTCGCTCTGTACCCGCTCCGGAGCCTCGCCGTAGCGGCTGAATACCTGCCCCGCCACGCCAGCCAGCTGCTTGCGCGCCGCCTCGGACAGATCGCCCGCCAGGCTCTCCACGGCCGTGGTCTGCCCGCGGAAGATGAAGGAGCCTTGCAGCAGGCTGCGCTTGATCAGCCGTTGCAGGTCGGCCGCCAGGCGGCTCGCGCGATCCAGCTGAGAACGGCAATAGTCACGGACCTCCTGGTCGGGATCGTGGCGGAACTTGTCATTGATCTCCTGGCAGCGATAGATGTCCGCGGTGAGGTCGTCGAGCTCCGGTGACTTGCGCCCCACCAGGTAGATCAGGTTCTCGCTGGCTTTTACCCGGGAGTCGTCCTGGAGGCGCGAACGAGCGGCATCGTAATCGGTAGGCTCAACCAGTTCGACCACCGTCTGGATGGGGTGACGGTCCCCGGCCAGGGAGGTCGGCAGCCCCTCATGGCCCTGGGTCTTGAGACCCGTCTGCACCGAGAGCGAGCCATGCAGCTGGGTGCTGGGCAGCGGCGAGAACACCTCCTCAAGCGCCCGGTTGAGGATGCGCTTCATCTCCACACCGCGAAGCGGGATCTGGGTGCGTTCCTGCTCGATATCGTTAAGCTTTTCGCTGAAGAAGCAGAGGAAGCCGTCCTGCTCGCCGAAGGGCACGATGGGATCGCCGATCAGCTCTTCGATGGCGGCATTGATCTCGTCGGCCTGGTTGCCGCTTGCCACCTCGGAATGGATGAGGCTTGCGACATTGCGCCGGGTAATCGGCAGGTTGCCCAGGATCTGCAGCACGGCCACCGTCTTGGCGATGCGCTGGGGAAGCTCGGCGTCACGATAGCGAATCTTGGTGACCGTATTCACGGCCTTGTGCCAGTTGGGGAAGGCGCGTTCGATATCCTTCTCTAGGGCGTCATAGAGGGTCACGGTGGTGGCCAGCCAGCCCACCGGCTGGTCGGCCACCGGTATACGCTTGCCATCGCCCTCGATCAGGATGTCCTGGATCACCTTGATGGCCGAGCGCAGGCCGATACCACCGGTGGAGCGCGCCAGCGCGCCCAGCAGGTGAAGCAGGATGTCGAAATGCGCCGGCAGGAAGGGGTAGAGGTCGATGAAGGTCTGGCGATCAAAGTCAGCCCCGTAGACGCGGGCGTCTTCCAGCTTGGTGTTATGGCGCAAGGCCTGACCGTGCTGGTCGAACAGCTGGCCGAGCTGCTTGGCCCCTTCCGGCGACTTGCCGAGCAGGCGGGTGTAGCAGATCTCCTTGATGTCATCGGCCTCAAGGTCGATGGAGATAGGGAAACGGTCCTTGAGCTTGAAAAGCTCCGGTGAGTTGAGCGACGCCCGCGGGTCATCCTCGGTCAGGGTCTGCTGGCCGGTGCCGATCAACCACACCTTGCCGTTGCCCTGTGCCTTGATGTTCTTGGCCAGGCCATCAAGGTTGAGGATCAGAGGCTGGCGCGCACCCACGTACTGCCCCACCTCGTCCACGATGAAGATCACGTGCTCCTTGCCGGAGTGCTCTCGAACGATATCGAGCATCTCCTCGACGCGATCGTTCTCGAAGCGGATCACCTCGCTGGTGGCGGTGTTGAAGGAGCTGGGGGTGGTAAAGAGTGAGGGGTAGAGCTCGTGAGCGATCACCGGTATCAGGCTGTCGACCACCAGCTCGTCGTTGCGATAGTCACGCCAGGGCTCGCCGCCGGTCTTCTCCTCGAACAGCTTGTGGAACTCATCAAAGCGCCCCTCCTGCTTCAGACGACGCTCCAGGGCCGCCACCTTGAGGTTGCGTGAATAGCCGGCCCACTGCAGCACCTTGTAGTAGAGGACGCTGGAGACCTCCTCCATGGTGGCGCCGCTGACCTGCTCGGTGGCCAGGTCCAGCATCAGAACGGCAGCAGGGAAGCGCTTGGCGACAGTGCTCAACAGCTGCCGGGTGGTGGTGTTCTTGAGGCGATCCTGGAGGTGCTGACGGAAGGGCACCCCATCGATGGTGACGCTGTCGTCGAAGGCCAGGCCGAGGTACTTGGTGAAGGAACTCTTGCCCGAGCCATAGAAGCCCGAGACCCAGACGCCGACCTCGTTCTCGCCGCCAGCCTCCATGGCCACCTGCATCTTGGTCAGCAGCTGGTTGAACTGCTCGTCGATGGCATCGGTGACCACATACTCCGAGATTTCCTTGCGCAGGCGCTCCTCCTGGGAGACGCCATAGGCGATCACCTTCTCGATGCTGCGGTAGATATCGCGGCTGGGGTCGAATAGCTGTTTGATTTCCATGTAGTCATTCCTTCCTTAGCCGCCGACGTGGACCGACCGGTAGTTACCATCTTCGGGGTAGAAGCCCAGAAATTTGAGCCGCGTCTTGCCGGTGCGTACTCCGGGGTAGAGGAACACGGTGGGCACGTGGAAGCGCCCCTGGAGCTGCCCTTCGATCACCCCGATGCGCATATAGGGGTGCAGCGCCTCCAGGTCTGTGACGAGCAGGATGCTGCCCGGCTGGCCCTCCAGTTCGGTCAGCTTGGCTTCGAGCCGCTCCTGAAGCGCCCCGTTGGCCACGGCATTGGCGAGAGACGCATTGGTCTTCTTCCAGTCCAGGGGGTTGCGTTGGTCAGCCGTCAGCCAGATCTTGCGCATGCGGGCCTGTGCGAGGATCTCGTCGACCGCCTCAGCGATTGAGAAGGTGTGAACGTCCCAGCCCTCGTTGCTCAGCCGGCTCTTCCAGGCGGTCAGATGTCGCTTCACGGAAAGGATCTGCTCGGGGCGAAACACTAGGTAGAAGATCGGCTCGAAGCTGGCGTGGCCGAACTCGCGACCGTGGCGTATCCGCTCTATCAGTTCGTTGAAGTCAGTATCCAGCGAGGACATTGACTACCTCCTGCATGTTCTTGTGCTGCCAGCTGATATGCGTGACGTTACCGGCGGTCTGCATGATCAGCAGACCCTCGAGCGATAGCCGCTTGAATTGCTCGCGCACGTCCGCGCGCTCCAGGCCGAAGAGCTGCCAGTCGGGGTGATTGAGCACCTGGTTGTCACCGAGCCCCTGGAATTTGAGGTGATAGGCCAGGTAGCCGGCCACGCGGGTGGAGAGTCGCACGGAATAGAGCCGGCGTGGCCCGCTGCGGCGAGACTCCAGCAGGCCGAAGTCGGCGCAAGCGCTGAGCAGGTAGCTAGAAATCCGGCTGATGGTGCTATCGGCCCAGCGTTTCTGTGTCCTACCCGCGCGCACGGCATCCTCGACGAAGCGCAGCGCGTCATCGCGAGAGAGAGAATCTCGACCGGAGGTATAGCGGGGCCAGTACACCTCGCGGATGAAGTCGGCCAGGATGGGATTGGCCCGGGCGGTGTGCAGCATCAACAGCTGGCGGCGCGCGTCGCTATCGAGATGGGGCAGCAGCTGCTTCAGCCACTCGGCGACGCCCGGCTGGCGCAGGTAGCGCGGCCCGAAACATTCTCGAACGATATTATCCAATCGTCTCGCCGAGACCAGCGGAAACTGGCCTGACTCGAGTGCCTTGGTGAACAGCTGGGGATAGCGCATCCCGGGCTCATAGAGCTCGAGGAGCCGCTGGGTTTCCTCGATCAATCCCAGGCCGGCCTGAAGCTGAGTCGTGTAGAGAGGCGGTTGGCTCACTGCGCCTCCCGCAGGTAGGGGTAGGTCTGAATGCCGCGCCGGAACGCGTCCAGATAGAGGCCGGCCATGGTGGCAAGGGGCATCGCCAGGCTATCGCCAAGGTCGCCGACGACGACGGGACCTTCCTTTGCCTTCTGCGGCGAGGCCAGCGCTTCCAGGCGGGCCTGTACGCTCTGTGGCGAATCGATGTGGGCAAATAACGCTTCGACCCGCTCGCGATCGGCAACCAGGCTGGCTGCTCCCTGTTCATAGTGCTCCGGCATATGGAAGAGGTGCAGGGTGCGGCCTATGCCGATGTGTTCATCATGAACACGCCGGGCAGCCTCCAGCACCCCTTGGTACTGCGCCTGCCGAGCAGATCGGCCAAACACAGGCGTCAGAAAGGCCATGGCCGATGGGCCGAAGAAGTGAGAGCTCCACCAGGCCGGTGACTGCTCCCCCAGGTAGCCGACGAGCACGCGCAGCTCGGCCAGCGTTGCTGCATCCTTGATCATGGTGTCCCCTGCGTGCCTGAAAGCTTGACGCCAATACGTTGAAAAAACATGTATTAACGAGAGCCTTCTCGTACCTCTCATGAAGAAATTCATGTTACGCCAGGTCACAGTTAATCGCGAGAGGCAGCATCTGGATTGCCTCTCTGGGCATAGCTCCAGCCGGGAGGCTCGCCCTTAGTCTACTGACTTGACACGCCCTGCCCGGTAAGTGGCTCTATCGGCCATACCGATTGAGGAAAGGTCAGCTCCAGCCGGGCTGGCGCGTGTTGAGGTGCAAGGCAAGCTCCGCTTTTCTTAGCTTTGGTTACCACAGCTGTATGCTCTCGATCCTACACGTCACCGAATCAAGTTGAACCCGATAGATATCATCAAAGCTATTGAAACTGAAGGAAAGATTCATCGCATCCCAGTCTGAGCCCTGAGAATACAGCGAATGGCTGAACCACTCTGACTCTGAACTACTCCGCCGCCTGCCGTTGACGGTCTGGTGGGTAATCTCGGCGTCGCAGGAGACATCCACACCTAGGGACGATTGCCCACGGTAGTCGGTCGTCAGTTCGTACTCGGCAGTGACGTCGCAGCTCCGGTAGGTGTCGCTGGATAAGTCTTCGCGACAATCAAGGTTGGTATTAATGATATTCAAGCAGACCTCTGCCCCAGAACGATATTCCGTATCGCAGCTCGAACCACCGACACCGGACGCAGAGGTCAAGCGGAAGTGCTGGCTATGGATCCAACCTTCTCTAGAACGATTGGTGCCCCCTCCCTCGAAGTACATGATCTTCAGCCAGTTCCCCTCCATATCCAGCACGCCAGCGACCGTGCCCATTGGCAAAGAGGCCACCACCTCACCCGAGGGCGCTGATCGGACATTCAACGACTGCGCCGTCGTCATCCCGATCGGCATTGCCACTGCCGTGGCCATCGACATCAGCCATAACAACGCAAAAAAAATAATTCTTCTCATTATCAACCCAATTCTCTCTGTGAGCCCTACGGGGATGGTACCCCACGGGTCACTGCTGCAGTGCCCAAGCGTAGCCATACCTTCACCGCAGCATCATGACAGCTTCGACTGAACTAGAAAATTATACTTAATGGCCTGCCACCACTGCTAGTACATAGGTTAGGGTTAGGGACATCAGCCGGTGCAGGACGCCAGCAGCCTTGGCAGGACACCCCATGGCAGAGAAGGTAATCATTGATACACCCGAAGCACTATTCCCGTTTATGCCACCAGTATGGGAGCTTGTCGGCTGGATCGACGACAAATGCACCGGTATGCACACGCTCCTCTATCGGATGCAGGAAGATGAACATTTTGAGCCAGCACGGGTCGACCGAAAGACACTAAGGAAGGCCTGTCAGAATGGGGTGTCTCCTCGCACTGCCGAAAGAATCGAGAGCAACCTCCATAGAGTTCTAGAACAAAAAAACGTCACAGAACTGCTCAATCGTATTACTCCGACAGAGCCCGTAGCCAGCAATACCAACGGAACCAAGTGGCTGATATTCAGCCAAGGACTTCTCGAGGGAATCAACAGACATCAGCCGATACAGAAACTCGATCTCCCCCTGACATTCTCTTTTCTGAAGAGGCGCGCCAAAGCGGAAAGGGAGCTAATCCTGTCATGTCATCAATCCAGGAAGATGCAGGCCTTGCCAGAAGAGAAGCTTACTCTAATGCGCAAAACTATTTGCGAAGCGTTCCGACACCACACCTTGCTAAACTCACACGAGATCCAAAACTATAGCGCTGCAATGATCGATACCAGTCGGCCTGGACAGCCGAGAACGACGCCGATGGTAGCAGACGTTCTAAAATGTTTATTTTGCCTTCGAGTCGATTTTTACCATCAACTCCTTGCCAACATCATGGCTGACATGCTGGAAATAAAAGAATCGCTTAAGATGCCATGCAAACTAGCAGATGCTCTGGTCAACCACGGTGGTATGGGGAAACTGATGCCTCTGCTTACAAAGGGAAAGCTAACAACTCCAACGTATCAGCTTTACGAATTCTGGCGAGATGTTCTCTCGCCACTCGGCGAGAGGCCGATGTCGTACCGACTCATGGCGCAGCACTTGCCTCGCCCTAACGAGGGGAGGACAAGAGTCAGAGGCCAGGCGGATCAAGAAGACATCAAGAATGCTGCCGATGCGACCCGGCTTTCCAGGTTAAAGGAATGGAGGGCTGGAACTGTCCCCGATACCGATCAGTTGACCGATTTTCTAGAGTCTATTACTGGTGAGAACTATGGCGCTTTCTTTCCATTTATCATGACACGCGTAGCCACCGTCTGGACCAGATGGATCGAACAGGAAAGGACCCTGTTGAACCAGCTAGTTCAAGAACAGCCAGCCCTTGCCGAGGATTTGGATTTTGAATGGTTAGTACAGAAGTTCTCGCGATACCCCCAGTACTGGGCACATGCCAAGACCCAGGCCACCAGCGGTGAACCTGGGCCTTAGCACTGGACCCTACAGCTACTTCTTACCGCCATTACCACCAGTGTTGTGAGCGGCCGCCCTGGTAGCTCGAGCAGCAAAGTCACCCGGTGACACTTTGCCGCCGTTCGATTTCGCCGTGCTGCTCTGGATACGTGAGGCAGCTGCCTGGGTCATGTTTGTCTTACCTTTTGCCATGGTGATCATCTCCTGTGATGGGTGAACCAGCAGCAGAGCGAGCTCACTGCGCTACTGGGTACTGAGAGGATCGCCGTGGTGATGCTCTCCCGGGAGGGGAGTCGAAGTGGGATTTTTTGAACTCCTCGCAGCAATACGTCTCTGCTCACCCCGAAGCAGCGTCGTCCCCGATGCTTTGTCATGTACCGCCGGATTCTTCCCGTTATCTCAGGTACCTTACAAAGAAGAGGCAAACGGGTGTCAAAAATGAGGCCGCAGTAACACCTAGTGGCGGCGGTATTGTCGTGGGCGTCCAGGGCGAGGCCCGAAGAAAGATCCGGAGGGACTGCTGGTCTGAAAGGTACGACCCGTTACCAGCATGGCGGCGTATTCGTCGACCTTGGTCAAGTAACGGGCGATATAGTCCAGCCCACGCTGCTTCTCGAAGTCGTGATAGTCAATGCACCCCATCGCGTTGTAATGGTATCTACCCTCTGCGTCGAGGTTGCAGTTGTAGTACCTCCCTTGGCTGCCGGTGATCGCATGCTGCCAGAATTCACCGATGCGCCGAGCCTGGGTAATGTCTTCCTGCACCTGGCGCCCCTCGAAGAAGAACAAGAAGTGGTAATGGAAGCCCTTCACGGGTTGCCACTCCAGCTTCCAGGCGTAGCCGATCAGGTGATCGAACAGCTGGCTAGAGTGGAACGCCAGACACAGCTGCTCGCGGTGGTAGCGCGCCGTCTCGTAATCGATGTAGGGGCCATCGAACTTGGTGTAGCCCAGATCCACCCGCAGCACCGTCATGCGACTGTGGCGAGCGAACAGCGCGTCCACCAAGTGGCGAAGACGCTGGTAGTTTTTGCCGCTGTTGCGACGATTGCGGCTGCACTCGTAGGCAAAGTCCGGCTGCTTCAGGCCTTGATACCAAGCCGTCAGCCGTTTATTGAGGTCGATGACCGTCTGTTCGGCGATCTGTCGGCTCATGGTCGGCGGTTCATGAAACCCCGCTTCGTGCAGGTAGGCACAGCTGGCAAACGCCCACAGGAAGCGCTTGGCGTAAGGGCTCGGCCGATAATGCTCCCCGATCTCGGTCTCCTGGAAGATCGTCACCAGCACCGTGTAGAGCGTGGTCAGCGTATCCAGGAGCGCATCCGGCGTTAACACCACGATATTGCTGCCGTACCCATCCGGCAGGATCACCCGTTCACTCTGCAACAGCGGCTCCGCGGCGGCCAAGGCTTTCAGCTGCCGATCGGCCTCGATCACGTCCTGTCGCCACAGGTGGTCGGAAAGGGTGGCGATCTCCTGGCCCAGGGTGGAAGTCGTTAGCACGCTGCTGCTCATGCTCTGGGAGATGGCCAGCATGTCGGCTTCGCTCAGGGTATCGTCGTAAACCTCGTCGTACATGGGAAACGCCTCTCTTGATGGTCTGGGAGCGGTTTGCTCGTACCATCGCCGAGGCGTGTAGAGATTTACGTCGACAGCAAGCACGCATCAGGCCCCCCCAGAGGCCTGTTCATGGATTCGCTGGCTGATCGCCTTGGAGACATCGTGACGTGGCGCTGCCGTCACTCCCTCATGGGTCTCGTTGAATCGATGGCTCTTGGCAGTCGTCTTCTTCGTCAGGGCGTGCTGGTGGGGTGTCCTATCGGATGAGTTCCATCGTCATCTACCTCACTCTGCTGAGCTATCTCTTGGGCTCTTACTTCGTGAGCCCATTGATCTCTCAGGTGCTATGGATACTCGCTATAGAGCTACTGATTACCGCCAATAACATATATAGCCAATTAGCCGGGCAGCGAAAACCGGGCAAAATGGGCGACATGACCCCTCAAATTCGACCGTAGACGGGGCGATTCCGCCCCTAAGCATTTGAAAAAGTTAGTGTCGAAGACAGGGTTTTCACAGGGTTTCTGGCTGGTCGAAGGCCGAGTCGATTCCATCCCTTTTCACCTCCATGAAGCCCCACCCGACGGCTTCACGAAACGACGTCTTTCGAACAGGAGGTGAGCATGTCGATTCACTGCCCGAGCTGCGGATCGCATCAGGTGGTATCACGCAACTACGGGCGCAAGGTGAGCGGTGTCACCGGCGCGGCGGCCGGTAGTGCCAGTGGCGCGGCCGGTGCCCTGAGCGGCGCCGCGCAGCGGACTCGTCAACCATGCGGACTGTGCTGACGATAGGAAGGTCCACTAGGAAACAGGGTTCGCTAGAACCCTGATTACCCCAAGCATCATCTTTCTGCGTCTGCCATACACGCTCCTGATGCTTGAGATGGACGGTTGCCGCGGAACTCGGCTTCGCTATGTCGCAATGCCGCTTCGGCTTGCAAACGGTCAGTTATATCGTGGGCAAGTACCAGCTCTGCTGGCTGGCCGTCATACTGCAACGCGTGAGAGTGGATCTCGACATCAAGCTGCCTGCCGTCCCTGGTGTAGTGTCGCCATGCTTCAACGTCTCCCAGGTGATAGACGGGATTTGTCTGGCTTGCCACTTCTGCGACATTTGCCAATAGGCGAGGTATATCCTCTGGGGGAGTAAATGCTCTATCTGCTCGCCACGCCCGCCCGGAACGGCGATGGCCACCAGGGTTTCCTCAGCTATGGGACCTGCAAAACTGTCCCCCACCGCAGGTTGTCCCGTCGCTAGAGCCTGGGGGGCAGCCGCCCGGCCTTCCGGTCGGGGAACGGGAGGCAGTTCTTCTCCAAAAGGAAGGCGTGTATGGAAGTGCATGCGCATCGGATCGCCGGTATCCGCAAAGATGACATGGCTCTCAAAGCGTTCCCGGAATGCTTGTGCCTCGGCATACAGTTCTGGCCAGCGATCTGGGTTACCTGCCAAGGGCGAGTCCGCCAGCAGAGATAAGGCTCGGATATGTGAATCCAGTGTTTGTTCGATGGCACTGGACACGTTGTGAGCAAGGTGATGTGCTTTCTTCCTTAGGTCCTGCTCCCGGTCACGCACACTTTCCCATGCTAACCAGATGGATAGAAATACTAAGGGTAAAATGCTCAGCCAGATCAGCCGGGTCAGGTAAGCGCGGAGGGGCTGTTGTTTCATGGTCGCGCCTTCCTTTGTGGTTGTTCAGAGCGTGCCCCTTCATGGAGGGCATAGCTGAGTCAAAAACCGAAGGCGTACGAGTTGGGAGGCAAGCTCACGGCTGACTGGCGAGCCGCCTAGTGTTAGCCTCTGGCATACAGCCGAACAACTCAACAAACGATCGCTGCTTCCTAGGCAAGCTTGAGTATTCGTTAGTCACCAACGGTAGCGCAAGAATTCTTATCAGTTTGTAACATTTCTCTCTTTCCATCCAAGGTGACCTTGGTCGCAGCTCTTTGGCGTATGCTTGCCGGAGCGCACCTAGCTCCGGCAAGCAGTACGCATGAGTACTTAGAACTCGGCCCATTCTCCTTCGTGAGTACTGGTAGGCGCTGCCAGCTTTTTGACCAGCTTGCTCACTTCGCGGGAGCCGCTCTTGATTGCCGCTACGCGGGGGTCCTCGAGCATTCCCGACGGCTGGTTGTCTGACAGGCGGAAGGTAGCCACAGCAGCTTCCAGTTGGGCCGCCTGCGCTTCAAGCGACGCCGCCGCGGCCGAAGCCTGTTCGACTAGAGCGGCATTCTGTTGGGTGACCTCGTCCATCTGCGTGACGGCTGTATTGACCTGCTCGATGCCAGAGCTCTGCTCTTGGGAGGCAGCTGAGATTTCGTCCATGATATCGGTCACTCGACGCACCGAAGTGAGAATTTCCTGCATCGTAGTGCCAGCGCTTTCAACCAGCGATGAGCCCTTATCGACCTGTTCAGAGGAGGCTTCAATTAGTCGTTTGATCTCGCCGGCGGCTTCCGCGCTGCGGCTCGCTAGGTTGCGCACCTCACTGGCTACCACCGCGAAACCACGCCCCTGCTCACCGGCACGTGCCGCTTCAACTGAGGCATTCAGTGCCAAGATATTGGTCTGGAAGGCGATCGAGTCGATCACGCTGATGATATCCGCTACTTTGCGTGAACTCTCGGTAATGCCATGCATGGTATGCACGACTTCCTCTACCACTTTCCCACCCCGTCCGGCAGTGCTCGACGCCTCCTTGGCCAGCGCACTGGCTTGACGGGCGTTCTCTGCATTCTGCCGCACTGTAGCAGTCAGTTGGTCCATGCTCGCAGCGGTTTCCTGTAGGGAAGCTGCCTGCTCCTCGGTGCGCGAGGAAAGGTCGGCGTTACCGCTGGCGATTTCCCGTGCACCGATATGGATCGAGCCGCTGCTGTCTCGCACCGTAGCGACGGTTTGCTGTAACCCCGTCTGCATGTGCTGCATTGCGGCAAAGAGCTGCCCGATCTCATTGCGTCCTCGGTCGGTAATCCTCTGGGATAGATCCCCCTTGGCTATCTGCTCGAAGTGCTGTACCGCTTCTTGCAAAGGGCGTATCAGAATACGCATCATGCCAACACGAACGGCGGCCACACATATAACCACCAGCAGCAGTGCCGCCAGACCAATCGTTCCATACGTCTGCATGGTGTCGGCAAAGTGCTCCATCAGGTTGGCTCCCCGCTCATTGGCGTAAGTCACGAAATCCCGGTTGGCCTCGATGAACTCCTGGTTGATGGCATCGCCTTCTCGCTTGGCGGCCCGATAGGCGCTTTCGTTGCCTTGCTGAAGCGCTGCCAGTTGCGGCTCCAGCCCGCGCTCAACCAAGCGGGTGAAAATGTCTTCTAAGCGATCCGCGTAGGGCCGACCCTGCTCGGACTTAGGGACAACTTGAAAGGCGTTAAAACGCTCCTGTGCACTATCAAGAAAACGCTCACTCATCTCCAAGTAGCGTCTGGCCAATGCTGGATCGCCTTCGTTTATGGCATCAAGATGGTTAAGAAAGCCTAATTGGGTATCAGCAACGTTCACCTGCGCCCGGTTGAGCTCATTCAGCTGCTGAACGTTTATCGTGTTGAGCTCCTGGATGGATGCGCTTCCTAGCTGGCTGGACTGGTAGCCTAAGAAAGACACCAACATAATCAAAGCGATAAAAAGACCGAGCACACCGGTCAATCCAGCCTTGATCGAAAGATTCCCAAGCAAACGTTTCATAGTGCCCCCTAATCAGCTGCATCGTCATATCGTTCTTTGTCTTTTGCTGACTGACAGGCGCCGAGTCACCCCGATTGCTTTATCAGTCCTGACCCATATCGGCCACTCAGTAAGCGACATGAGGCAGATGGCCACATAGAACCGCTAAATTTGATGCAGGTCATTGTTATAGTTGAAAAAAACACAAAAATTGTTGATTTTTTTTAGTTTGCATGCTAAATGCCGCGTCGCTAACGTTCCACCCGCTTATCATTTCAGAGCGCGTAGCCTTGGCTGCTTTAAACGCGAAAAAACCTTTACAAAACAGATTGTTGTGGCAAGCCTCAGGTCCGCCGAATCGAAATAACCCGATCTCAGCCCCGTATTACCTCCTTGGAGCCCCACCCGGTGGCTTCACGAAACGACATCTTTCGAACAGGAGGTGAGCATGTCGATTTACTGTCCGAGCTGCGGCTCGCACCAGGTGGTATCACGCAACTACGGGCGCAAGGTGGGCGGCGTCACCGGCGCGGCAGCCGGTAGCGCCAGTGGAGCAGCCGGTGCCCTTGGGGGCGCCAAGGCGGGGGCGACGATAGGAGCCATCGGTGGTCCGGTAGGCATCGCCCTGGGCAGTCTGGCCGGAGCGGTGTTCGGCGGGCTGGTCGGTGGCACCGCCGGCGGCATCGCCGGAGCCAGGCTGGGTGAGGAACTGGATAGCAAGGTTCTCGACAACTACGAGTGCTGTCGCTGTCATCACACCTTTCGCCCGCACACTGACTAGTCGAGCGCGTGATCACGCTCCAGCCCCATTTTCCCCCTCTTCCCTTTTCCCTACGTCATGTCGAGCCCGCTGCCCTCGAGGTGGCGGGCCGTTATGCCGTGATCGTCACTTCTCAAGGAGCTATACCCATGGCACACCAAATCGAACAGATGGCCTACGTCGGCGACACCCCTTGGCACGGCCTGGGGCAGCAGCTGTCGCGTCATCAACCCCTGGAGGTCTGGCGGCAGCAGGCCGGCATGGACTGGCATATCGAGGAATCCCCGGTGCGCTTCATCGCCGATGGCGTCGGCCACCTGGGCAGCATCCACTCCTTCCCCGAGCAGAAGGTGCTCTATCGCTCGGATACCCGGGCACCGCTGTCGGTGGTCTCCCAGCGCTACAAGGTGGTCCAGCCGGAGGAGGTGCTGGAGTTCTATCGCGACCTGACCGAGTACGCGGGCTATGAGCTGGAGACCGCCGGGGTGCTCAAGGGGGGCCGCAAGTTCTGGGCCCTGGCCCGCAGCGGGCTGGGCACGGCGCTGAAGGGGCAGGATCAGGTCAACGCCTATCTGCTGCTGGCAACCTCCTGTGACGGATCGCTAGCGACCGTAGCCACGCCCACCTCGGTCCGGGTGGTCTGCAACAACACCCTGACCATTGCCGTGGATGGCATGAGTCAGGGGGTAAAGGTGCCGCACAGCACGGAGTTCAACCCGCAGCGCGTCAAGCAGCAGCTGGGGATCTCGGTCACGCAGTGGGACGACTTCATGTACCGCATGAAGACCCTGGCCGAGCGCAAGGTCAATAAGGAGGAAGTGAAGACCTACTTCCAGGCAGTGATTTGCAACGCCGAAGAACCGGTGGACGATCCTTCCAAGCTACCCAATTACCGCGCCCTCAATCGTGTACAGAAGCTCTACCACGGCGAGGGGCGGGGATCGCAGCTGTGTTCCGCCCAGGGCACCGCATGGGGTCTGCTCAACGCCATCACCGAGTACGTCGACCACGAGAAGCGGGCGCGCAGCAATGACTACCGAATGGACTCTGCCTGGTTCGGCCAGGGGGCGAGCCTCAAGGACATGGCACTCGAGTCCGCCATGGCCCTGGTGGCTTGATCCTCACCTGACATGACGTACCCATTGCGGTCGCGCCCATCAGGTTCAAATTTCCCTTTCACGGCATAGCGCCCGACCCCACCAGGTCGGGCGTTTTCGATTCTGGAGGTCCCATGCCACTGCCCCTCTCACTGGAGGCCTGTCGGGCGCTGACGCAGCTGGCTCGTCAGCTGCTCGGAGCTAACGAGAAGCAAGCTCAGACCCACGTGATGGCCCAGGGCCAGGTGTTTCGCGTGGTCGTGTCGCTGGAGCCGGTGCCTGCCGATCAGCTCCAGGACGTCTTCAAGCACTATCAGTAAAAGGAGGTCACATGACCACACCCAGCCAAACCCTACGCAGCAAGCCCAACGACCGGGCTCCGGCTACCCGCCAGGCCACGGTCACCGAGACTGTCCCGGTCCCGGCGTCGCCGCTTCAGGAGAGTACCGCGATCATTCAGGTGATTGAGCGAGCCGCCCTCAACCCTGAGGTCGATATCGACAAGATGGAGCGCCTGCTCCAGATGCAGGAGCGCGTGCTTGATCGCCAGGCGCTGATGGCTTACAGCGCCGCCATGGCGGCCATGCAAACGGAGCTGCCGAGCATCGCCGAGCGTGGCCAGAGCAATAACGGGGCCTACGCCACCCTGGAGGATATCGTCGACACCGTGCGGCCGATCATGAAGCAGCACGGCTTCGCGGTGAGTTTCCGTATCCAAACCCAGGAGCGCGGTATTCAGGTCACTGGTGTGCTGATGCACAAGGACGGCCACCGTGAGGAGACCAGCATGCTGTTGCCGGCCGATAGCAGCGGCAGCAAGAACGCTGTGCAGGCCTTCGGTTCATCGACCAGTTACGGCAAGCGCTACGTGCTGTGCGCGTTGCTCAACATCACCACCCGCGGGCAGGACGACAACGGTCATGGCGCCGCACCACCGGTGAAGGTAGTCACGCCGTTCCAGGCGAGTCAGCTCAAGCAGCTGATCACCACCTGCCCCGTCACCACCCAGGAGTGGTTCGTCGGCAAGTACGGCGAGGTTGAGCGGGTCCCCCGCAGTGATTTCGACAAGCTACGCGCCTCCTTGCAGAAGCGGGCCTTACCCAACCACCAACGTCACTGAGCGATCGGCGAGGGTTACCCCTCGCCGTTATGCCGTCATGTTACAAGGAGATCGTCATGCAGATCCTGACACTGGAACAAGGCACGCCCGAGTGGCATGCCGCACGCCTCGGTATCGTCACCATGTCCGAGCTGAAGACCTTGCTCGTCAAAGGCAAGGGCCCGGCGGGCTTCGGTACTGGCGCCATCAGCTACATGCATCAGCTGATAGGCGAGCGCATTACCGGTGAGCCGGCGGATGCTTTCCAGGGCAACGCCCATACCCAACGTGGCCACGAACTGGAGCCGATGGCTCGGGAGCTCTACCAGGAAGCTACCGGCCTGCCTCGTCTGGAGCAGGTCGGCATCATCCTCAATCACGAAGTGGGCTACTCCCCCGACTGCCTGGTGGACAGTAACGGCCTGGTGGAGATCAAGACCAAGTTGCCCAAGTACCAGATCGAGCTACTTCTGGCCGATGAGCTGCCCCAGGAGCACGTGGCGCAGTGCCAGGGTGGCCTGTGGGTCAGCGAACGGGAGTGGATCGACTTCGTCAGCTACTGGCCGGGCATGCCGCTGTTCGTGAAGCGGGCCTACCGGGACGAGGCACTGATCCGCACGATTGCCGAGCGTGTCGAGGTGTTCTACGAGGAGTTGGAGCGGCGCATGGCTATGGTCATGGCGGCCTGAGGAGCACAATTATGAATCATCGCAAGCTGAGTGCCGGCGAGACCGCCGGTACCTATCGCATCACCGACACGGTGACCGAAGCGGAGCTCTTAAGCATCGCCAAGGCCTTTGCCCGTCGCCGTCTGGCCAGGGGACGCAAAATCACCCAGCCAACGCTGGCGTTCGAGTACCTGCAAATCCTGCTGCAAGACTACGAGCACGAGGTATTCAGTGCCATCTTCCTCGATAGCCAGCACCGCGTGATCAGCTTTGAGGAGCTGTTCCGGGGCACGATTGACTCGGCCAACATTTACCCCCGCGAGGTAGTCAAGCAGGCCTTGGCACACAACGCCGCCGCTGTGATTTTAGTTCACAACCACCCTAGTGGCGACCCCGAGCCGAGCGACGCAGACCGACGCATCACAAAGCGCCTTCAAGAAGCACTATGTATTGTTGAGGTTAGAGTCCTTGACCATATTGTCATCGGAAGCGGGGGCTGCAAATCATTTGCAGAACTAGGTTACTTATAAGATTTAAAGCATAGGCTACTGTGGCGCCTGTTAGGCGCCACAGTAGCCTATGATGGCAATGACACTATTTTTTTCAAGAGACTGATGCAAAAACAAAACACTTAGTACAACTTCGCACCCAAGTCTCCTTCGTCTCTTTTCTTGATCTTCTCAAGGATCCAGTCCTCTACTTCACTTTCAACCCAAGCAACATTCCTAATACCCAAGGAGACTGGCTTTGGGAAGCATCCACCTGAAATATACTTGTAGATTGTTGAGCGCGAGAGCCCTGTGACATTCATCACCTTTGCAAGCTTGATAAGTCTCATGAGAAAGTCTCCATTTGTCCCATGAGATGGGTCGAGAGCATACAAACTTACCACCACCATAAGGAACCCTCGAGAAAAAGCACACAAATTATTAACAGCTAACATGGAGAAGCCAAAAAAATCTATGGTGTCGAACTAAAAAAGCAGGCACCTATCACTTCTTGCTTTGTGCGAAGAAATTGGTGAAAATGCAGAGAACAACCCAAGAAAATAACCGTAACATACTGTTTTATAAAAAATTCAGAACGATGAGACACCTACGCAAGAAGACGTAAAAGGTACGCAAAACCTACATAACTAACTGCCAAACACTATGGAGCAACAACGAAGAAACGACAAAAAAACTACGTAGTTCCACTTCTTGATTGATGGACAATATTTATTAATAACCTCGGAAAATACTTATGGGCGTATACACAGGAAATAAGAGAGAATTATTCAGAGGACTGGATGGCACCTCATCACGGGACTTCGTCTTTTACTCAAACATTCTTATTTCTCATGGTTTAATCTCTGACGGAACGACCATTAGCCATGATGCCTGCAGGCAGCAGGTTTTAAACTATCTCTTGATGCACGAGGAAAAAGAAAGAGAAGATCAGATAAGCTGGTTAAACCATAAAAGAAATATATACATGCTGCCTAGAGAATTTTTCGAATGGTTGGAGAATGACGAGAGAGCATGCTGTTGGGCTTGGGGAAGGCTAATAATCAAGCCGATTACACCTCCCGTACAATCCGCATTCTCCTTTATCGAAAACTATAAAGGCTTTAACGAAACTGACTTCTATAGTAAACCAAGAATATACCCAAGCAACCAAAAAGAAAGACTAGAAGCTATTATTTATTTTTTTGACACCACTGGTTACTTGCTAGACTTCTTAACAAATACTATTGAAACCATGAAAGAAGCCTGGGCCACTATTTATAATAACGCTCACCCTTTAAAGTTTATTTCCCCAACCAATAGCGAGCAATGCGAATGGGCGTGGAATTATTTAAACGAACACCAAATGGCCCTTTCGATCTTCAAGCCCATGAACTATTCAGAAAAATACCTTGCCACCGTTGCATCTCTAGATCTTAACGACACCCATAAAGACACAAAGAAATTATTTACAATAAGTATGAAAAAAGCATGGGACCAGAAAAAATACCGTCAAAAGCAAGAAGGAAAAAAACCTTTAAATACATATATAAGAAAAGAGACTAAGGCCAAGCTTGATTGGCTATCCGAGCAGCGAGGACAAAATATCAACAAGACAATTGAATGGCTGATCGACAAGGAATATGAAAGTCACATTAATGCGCAGGGCTTCTGGGAGGAGCGCTTCAAGTAGAAACCAGCTAGCCGCACCCTGGGTGGCTGATTGGATTCACATGAGCAAGATGCATGCTGTAGCACTGCTCACGATGGGCATTGAACGAGTGATCTAAGGGCGCGGTGAGGCGGTAACGGGGAGACCAATGCCGTATGCCTGAACACCCTTGGTTGGTGTCCCCGATGATGAAGAAAAGTTTAGAGGGTTGGATGATGTGGCACCATTAGAAACGACTGGGGGACTGGGTGGGGGACCGCCGTTTTTCAGACAAAGAAAAAGCCGCTCAAATCAGCGGCTTATCTATGTTCTGTGGCGGAGGGGGAGGGATTCGAACCCTCGAAGCCTTTCGACTTACACACTTTCCAGGCGTGCT
>NZ_JASSVS010000015.1 GCF_030250645.1 Marinobacter azerbaijanicus | reverse complement strand
CTCCGGTGGGTGATGCGTTAAGAAAAAAGGTGTTCACGTTCAGCCAGAATGGGCGTTCACGTTCGCCGGAATATGCAGGAAGCCAAAGAAACGTTCAAGCGCTTTTATGTCAAGAATATAGTATTGCCCATCTACTTTGAAAAACTCAAACTTTTTATTTATTTTTAGTATATCTACATCCAATTTTTTAAATCGGCTGCCGCCATTTGGCTTCATTAGGTTAAAAACCCCACTATCTTTTTTCATCAAGCTAATGGGGTATTGATGCTTGTATATGGCAATTTGACTTTCTTCGTTGCCAAGAAGTATGAGGATCCCTTCAAGATGGGATAGGCTGTCTTTAGTAAAATCAAAAGTTTCGAACGATTCGTTCTCTATGATTTCTTTTAAATATTCAAGTTGTGAAGGTATTTCCTCAAGATCATACCTATAAAGTGCATCACGCCTATCGTCTGCGCTTGAAAGTTCAATTAGTGACAGGTTATCATCCAAGAGGATTGAATCACTCACTGAAGCCATAAAAAGCGCTTCGAGTTCCATGTGGTCCCCGTCGACTATTTCTACAGACTTAACGTTCATTCCATCATTATTATCGATCAGAAAGAAAAACTCAGCTGAACAATCATCTCTGCTTATTATTTCTGAAACTCTTGATTTTAGATTTTCTATCGTCATTATACTACTCTCCCGAAGCACACCTTTTCGTCAAGGTCGATTGTCCTTATTTTATCCGAATTCGAAAGTCGATCCCTAGTGATAACTATTACGTCTTTCCTTGTGTCTGTTCGTGTTTTTAGAGTTACTTTGTATAATCTGTATCCTAGTATTGCAAGAGTAGGGTTTGCATAAAATTTGTCCGTTTTTACGTATATTATCCCGATAGTGATGAGAACAATCGTCAGTACCAAAAGATACCGTGAGTCAGATAGGTCAATAGAGATAAGTGGTATTATGTATGTTGCAAGGAAAGTGAGGTGTTCGTAGTTTGTATCTTCTATTTCAACTATTCTCATAGGAAGTGTTTTGCTTCCTGACACTCGGTAGTTGAATCTAATAAACAGAAATATTCCTGTTATTATCAGCGAAATGCAAATCGTTGGTGCTATGTTTTTTCTGATTAAATCACTCCACCCAATGAAACTACACTTCTCTCCAAAGCAGATCGGGATGTTTATAGTTAGTATAGTTATTAGTACGAAAAGCAACCAAAGAGAAAGTATGTAAAGCTCAAATTTCTCAATATTCTGTTTAAGCTTCATCTTTTTAATAGCCTTTTTATTTCTAGTGGCCTATTTTTTGAAAGTCGGGACAGGCGTACTTTCTTCATGTCCGCCTAGGTAAGAATACCCGGAATCTACTTTATCAAGCGCAGACCTTAACGTTGTTACCGCGCGTCAGCTCACCTTCTTCAACCCCCCCTTGTCGTGATACCTCCTGCCCATCGCTCTTTTCCCGATCGAGGTTACTTTGAAACCGGAAAAGGAAAACCGAAACAGAACTATTTCTCCAGAATTGCTTCCTCACCTGTAGCTGCTGGGGCACTTTCAACCTTAGAGATTCTAGGCGGTGGTGGTGCCCAGGCCTTTAGCAATTGTCCCGCCTCCTGATAAAAATGCGGCACCGCTTTCTCCAACTCCTCCACAAAAACCTTCCGCCCACTGAACTTACCGGCAAGATCTACCTCGTAGACAACTTCCAGCGTCGTGACAGCAGTGTTGGACGTATCCGATTCCAGCAAGTCCGGTGAATCCCGCAAGTCTTTCAGTGCCTGGTAAGTCGTTTCTGCCTTGCCGGGCCGTGTGGCGCGAATAAAGAACCCGGCGGGTGCGGTCTTCTTTAGTTGGCGCAGGAGCCAGTTAACCCGGGCCTTGGTGCTTTGCTTGTCTTTCGGTGCCGTAAGGCGCATTGAGCAGTAAATCATTCGCCGCTGGAGGTCTGCCGTTACTTCCAGGTCCGCCGCCGCGTTGATGATGTGGAGTGCGCAATTCAGTGTCGGTGTTTTGCAGAAGGCATCGGCATCGTCCTTAAGGCGCTTGGCAGGGTCCAGACGGTGGTCGTTTTTCAGTTTCAGGGAAACGTCGCTGCCGGTAAGGCGGGACATGATCAGGCAAAGGTCCCGTTGCTCCTGATGCCAGGCGGCGATGGTATTCTGGACTTCATCGCTGGTTTTGGCGAGTGGGGCGTTGCTCTTCACTTTGTTGACTACGTCTTTCCACTCGGCATTCATCTGGTCGAAATGACTGATGCCGGAGCGGTCGCTTTCAAGGTATCGCAGTATTTCGCTGAGAATGAATACCTGGTCCTCGTCTTCAACACCGTCGTTCTTGAGCAGAAGCTGGCACTGGGTTCGGATGAAGGCCCACGACCAGTGAAAAAGGTCTACGGACTTGGTGGCGTTCTTCGGGAGTTTTACGGGGTGGTGAGTCGGCCGTGCTGCAAACTGGTTGGTGATGGTGATCACGGCATCCAGTTTGTGGTTCTTTGCCTGCTGGAGGTAGCACGATACCTGGTCCTCACCAATGGTTTCGTTGCCGACCTTTGCTTCAATCAGTGCCCGCCATTCACGTCTGCCGGTGCGAAGAATCAGGAGGCCGTCTGGTCGGTCTTTGTTTTTGACAGCTTTCTTGTCCTCATTCAGGAATACCGGCTCTATCCATGCCTCAAGGGTGGCACTGGTCCCGACACGTACCCCCAGGGATTTCAGTAGGGACTGGCGCAGTTCAAGCACAGAGCGCAGGCCTGCGAGTATGACGGAGACGGATTTTTGTTCCCTGGCGCTGTCTGCGGTTATCGGGATAAGGCGTGCTGGCTCTCCGCCAGTGAGGAATTCGGGACGGGGCATGGCGGGACGCTCCTTGTTTTTATTAGATTTAGTTTCCTAACTAAGCGTAGCAGCGATCTGAGGTTATGCCTGTTTGTTTGGTGATGAACTGTAAAGCTTGATTTAGATGACACGCGCGCTGATGGAAAATGCGATTCAGCAGGCTAGGTGAGGTGCTTTTTTATTTTGTTAAGATGCTGAAAATCAACGCCCCAAGTGCCGCACCCGCAAGGATTTGGCCAACCTCATTCTGCTGTTCCTGAGCCTTGGCTGTGTTGCCTCTCACCGGCTGAATTACCTTGATTCCATTGGTTTGAAGCTGTCTGATGTTTTGGATCAAGCGGGTGTTCAACTCTTCAAAACTTATGCCGAGAGCATTAGCTGCCTGGAACATCTGGTCGACTGAGAATGCAGATTTCCCGCTTTCAAGTCGACTGTAACTCGGTTGTGAAAGCCCCATCCGTTCGGCCATTTCCCCCTGTTCAATGCTCATGGTTTTCCTGAGGTTAGAGAGAACAACGCCCAGTACTGCAGAGTATGAGGTTTTTCCATTTTGCATGGGAAGCCCTTCTATTTTGAGTAAGTGGGTTGACTTATAGAAAACGATGCTATAATTTGCATTCAAATACGTAAAACGTAAAAAAAGAGGTTTTGTGAATATGTATTCTAACTTGAATGTGGGTGATTTGCTATACCGAAGCAAAGGGGTGGTGGAGCATGTTGGCGTCTATCTTGGGTCGAATGAGGTACTGCACATTCAGCCGGGAAGCCGTTTGGTGAAAGTGCCGTTTGAGCAATACGCTAACGGTAAACCGGTATCGGTGAAGCGTCAGAAAATTGATCAGCAAGGCTTTTCTAAAAGGCTTTCTGAGGTGAATCAGGTAGGTGGGGTTTACTGCCCTATTTCGAATAACTGTGAGCACACGGCATACTATCTAACTTCCGGAAAACGTATGAGCCCTCAACTCCAGGTTGCGCTTGGATTTGGTTTTTTGGGCGGAATGATTGCTGCGAAAGGCGAGGCGAGCAGGTTTGTCATAGGAGCCGGGCTCCTTGGGTTGGGAGCACTTCTTGTTTCAAATACAAACCGGCGGCATGATTTCGTCGTTGATCCAAAGCTGCCGAGCATCAACTGAGAATGGGAAAACCGGGACAGATTTATTTCCCGTATGAAACCGCTAAGAAAAGTCAGCCTAACTGCCGCTCTGCTGTCGGCGACCACCACGGCATTCGCGCATCCTGGTCATGAAAACCCTTTGAACCATCATTCCGATGGCTGTTCGTCCTGTTTTCTGACGGGCGCATGGGAGGCCATTACGACAAGGTCTGCGCCTGTGTCTTTGATGTCTTTTCCAAATTAAAACACTTTTTTGCGGCGAAGAAAGGTGCAATGGTTGTGAGACTGTAGCCTGATGTCTGAAAACAACAGAAATGGACCTGGAGTCCTCTATGAAAACCGCCCAACGCCGCGGCAGTTCTCTTTCCAGCCCTGATTTTGCGCGCCTGCAGGGTGTCTGGCGTTCCCAGGGTTACGGCAATGTGTTGCTGATCGAGGAAGATTGGTACACCCTTTTTGAAGAAACCAGCATCAGCTGCCTTAAGATTGATGCGGGCAGTATTGAAGAACTTGGCCACTATTACGAAGATTTGGCGGTATCCCCTGGTGGCCAGGCGTTCAGTGCCCATCGGGTAACTGGCGTAGCACGTATCAGCTTCCGTCGCCTGAAAGGATTGCCCGCCAGTGTCACTGAAAGTCACAGGCACAGGGCAAAGGATCCGCAATACAACTTTGACGTTTTCTGGCGAACCTTTCACGAGCAATACGCCCTGTTTGAACTCAAGGGCGTGGCCTGGGACCGGGCGCATCATGACTATTTTCCCCAGATTAACGCGAACACATCACAGGAAACGCTCTTTGCCATCATGGTTGCGATGCTACGGCCTCTGAAGGATGGCCATATTCGTCTGCATTCACCCTGGGGTCATTACAGGGCAGGTGCCCAGCCGGCGCTCTTCAGGCGGCTGACACAGGAACTTGAAGACGCCAATGATGACCGGGAGCTCACCAGCTACCTGGGCGATCTCAAAGAGTCGGCGCGTCACGTGATCCATGAGGATTATCTCGCAAGCGCCGTTAGCCATGGCGGCAACCGGCTGGTGGAGTGGGGGCGCCTTAATGACCTCATCGGTTACCTCAACATCCGGGCCATGGCCGGGCAAAGCGGCAAGTCAGGCAAACCGGCTGCGGATCTCAGTGCGGTCGATAGTGTGATGAAGAGGGTACTGGCAGATGTTGGCGAGCTCCCCAATCTGGTGGTCGATCTTCGCAATAATGGTGGGGGGTACGATGGTGTCGCACTGCGCTTTGCAGCGTACCTGATGGATCGCAAACGGCTGGCTTTCACCAAGTCAGCCCGTCATGGCAATGGATTCACCGGAAAGCAGTCTGTCTATGTCACGCCTGTCAATGAGACTTACCAGGGCAACCTGTTTGTGCTGACCAGCGAGCTAACGGCCAGTGCCGCAGAGATCTTCGTGCTCTCATTGCTGCAGCATCCCCGTCTCACCCTTATTGGCGAGCCTACCCAGGGCATCCTTTCCGACACGCTCGAGCGCCATCTGCCAAATGGCTGGCACCTGACCTTGTCCAATGAAATCTACCGGGCCTACGACGGTGAGATTTACGAAGATGTCGGCATCCCGCCACACATCCGTCTCAAGTACCTTGGCCGAAAAGGGCGCGAGGAAGGCAAAGACCCGATGCTGGAGCGGGTAATTAAGCTGGTCGGCGGTTGATGGCCCGAAAACCGGAACAGATCTATTTTTTGAAACCGGAGGTCGCCGGCGCCGCCATCGGCGAAGGCACCAGCATGAACCTGGCCGCCATTGATTCGTTTAGCCCCCCAGGCCCAATCCCAGTATATAGAGACCGATTCCAGCCCAGGTGATCAGTAGCAGCGCCCAAGGTAGCCATGGGGTTCGATAGCGGATCTCGGATTTTGCAGGATTTTGTTCCGCGCTTTCGGTCGCTGTTTGGTGTTCTTGTTTTTTGCGCTGTTTGTCTTTTTCCCGGGCTTTGGCTTTTTGCTGTTTTTTATACTGATCAATGCCCTTCTCGATACCCCGCGCGATCATTTTTGTCTGCTCCTTGCTTTGCCGGGGCCGCTGAGTCGCCTTTGCCATGGTCAAGGCTTCCTCCTGGGTTTGCGGTGACGGTGGCTGCTTTTTGATTTTTGCCATAGGGCTCGGCTCTGGTTGTTTGTTAATGCTCTATTGGAGCGCATCGCAGGGGGCGGCGTCGAATGTTTCCACGATCACCGTGCTTCAGTTAATATCAGCTTCGTTTATTCAGCCAGGAGCCACTCCATTACCTTTCCGCTGCCTCGTTTATATTCTTTCCGTCGTTGTCCTTACGCTATGCGTGCTCGGCTCGGGATCTTGTTTGCCGGACTGACGGTGGAGCTGCGGGAGATCGTGCTAAAAAACAAGCCGGCGCAGATGCTGGCGCTCAGTCCCAAAGGCACGGTTCCTGTTCTGGAGCTGGCAAGAGGCGATCGTTTTGAGAGGCTCGTTATTGAGGAAAGCAGGGAAATCGTCGAATGGGCGTTGGGGCAGAGTGATCCGAAGGGTTTGTTGAACACTGATTTAGTAAGCGCTAATGCCCTGATTGACCGCAATGATAACGAATTCAAACACTGGCTGGATCGTTATAAATACGCGGATCGCCATCCAGAACTCTCCCAGTGGGATTGCCAGCAAAAGGGTGAGGTGTTTTTGCAGGCGTTGGAAAGCCTATTAGCCAAGAACCGGTATCTCCTGGGGAGCAACATCAGCATCGCTGATATTGGCATCATGCCCTTTGTACGCCAGTTCGCCCATGTCGATCGGGAGGTGTTTTACAGTCTGCCCTATCCGAATTTACAGAAATGGCTGAGGGATTGGCTGGAACATCCAGTGTTCCTGCAGGCCATGATCAAATTCCCGTCTTGGCAGGAAGGCGATGATGAGGTGGTATTTCCGCTGAAATAGCGGGACATGAAATAGCGGGACAGATTTATTTTTTAGTGGTTTCATTGTAATCAGGTATCCCGCTTCTTCCTGATGGTTTGCTCCGCACGTTCAGTGAGGTAAGTCGCGAACTCGTCACCAGTGAATGCTTTGGTTCTGCCGGTTTTCAGGTCTTCCTGGCCCGCATCGATAGCGGTTCTGAGATCATTCATTTTCGTAGCGTAACTGGACTCAGCTTCCTCCACCATCCTCAGGCCAGCTCGCAATACCTCGCTCGCATTCTGGTAACGGCCAGACGCAACCAGGTGATCTACGACTTGCGACTGGTGGTCGGTGAGAACAATGTTTCTCGTTGTCATCAGTGTCGGTCCTTTTAGAGGTCTATTGGCATAATATGCCAATGGATCCAGTTCCCGTCGAGTATTTCCGTGAATCTCTTGACGAGAAGGACACTGGTGTAACCCGGGACAGATCTAATTTCCCCCAGCCCGTTCCCGCCGAATTAGCAGCACCAAAGCCAGCGCCGCCAGTGATCCCATCACAGCGGCGAAAGTGATCCCGGTCGTCTTCAGGCTGGTCACGCTCGCCATTAATCCCAGGCCAATCACCGGCACCGAGATAGCGATATAGGCCACGACAAAGAACGCGGACGTTACCGCTGCCTTTTCCCTCACAGGGCTGGCCGCGGCGATGGCGCCCATGCCGGCGCGGAATGAGATGCCCTGGCCCATACCGGCAATCACGGCACCCACCACGAACAGGGCGAGGGATTGGGTGTATATGCCGAGCGCTATCGGAATCACACCGAGTATCAGGGAAACGCAGCCCAGAGGCAGGCGCAGTCTGAGCGGCAGTGTGCCCTGCAGGAACTGACCCAGGGTTGAGGCGATGAAGATGCTGCCGGCCACAACGCCGATCAACAACCGATTGTCGTAGCCCAGGACCTTGCCCATCATCGCCGGGGCGATGGATGTGAAGAAGCCGCACATGGCGAAGCCTGCGAATCCGGCAATGGCGGCGGGGATAAATACACCGCGGACTTCCGCTGGTACGTTCAGGCGCTGGATAGACAGTCTGGGGCGAGCGGGTTTCGAGACGGTCTCAGGCGCTGCCCAGATGCAGCACACGGCGAGCACAGCCATGGCAATGTGCACCAGAAAGGTCAGGTGCAGTGGCCAGGGTAGGTACTGGGAAAGAGCGCCAGCTAACATCGGGCCCAGGCCCAGCCCGCCCATGTTCGCCGCCGTGGCAAAGAAAGTGGCCTTCTCCCGCCAGTGGGGCGGGGCAAGTTCAATGACTGCCACCGTGGCCGTGCCGGTAAAGATCCCTGCGGACAGCCCCGACAGCACCCGGCCGGTCAGGATCATCGCCAGGCCATCGGCCTGGTGGTGCCGATCATCGTGACACTGAAGGTGAAGGCTGCGCCCAGGAAAATAAGCAGCGGAAACCAGCGGTGTTGCTTGGGTGAGGGCATGCAGGAGTCCAGGTCGGCGATTTTTAAAAGTTGGCTACCCTATCAGAAGGGGCGGGCGAACCGAAGCATGATGCTGACAGACGTGGAAAACCGGGGCAGATCTATTTTCTCGGTCTCTCTGGTGGCCCAGACAGGCTAGGGTGGTTGTGCACGGTTTTCCCCATCATATTGTTCAACGCGGTCATAACCGCCAACCAGTGTTCGTCGAACGCCGTGATTTTGACTACTACCTGGCAAACCTTCAGGAATGGAAGCAGGTCTATGAGCTGGAGATGTTCAGCTTCTGCCTGATGACAAACCATGTTCATCTGGTCGTTCAGGCGAACGACAACCTGACTTCAATTCCTCAATTAATGAAGCGTCGCGCTGGTCGACAGACCTGTTTTGTGAGTGCCCTCGAAAAATGCAGTGGTTCCTTTTGTAAAAAATAGACCTGTCTCAGTTTTCTGAAAAGGGTATGGATTAGTAGAAGGCTGGCATGAATGCACCTATTTAGGTACACTGGCTTTTGCCAAGGATTGGGTTGTATGACAAAGAAAACGGTTAACGTCTTATTTTACAGAAGTGACAGTGGCCGAGAACCGGTCAAAGAATGGTCGCTGAAGCTGGATAAGGAAGATCGTTCAGTGATCGGGACTGACCTGAAAACGGTGGAATATGGTTGGCCACTGGGCATGCCCTTGGTCAGAGGCTTCTCTGGGAAGGCTAACTCAGACTTGTGGGAGGTCCGCAGTAATCTCTCGAACGGTCGGATTGCACGAGTCATATTCACGATGTTTCGCGGCGATATGGTGTTGCTGAGCGGCTTTATCAAAAAGACTCAAAAAACACCGGATCAAGAGTTGGCGAAGGCGAGAGATCGAAAGAAGAATCTCGTCTGAATGGGAGCAATAAAATGACGCAGCATAAGCACGTTGGCAGCTCTCTCGATGATCTGCTCGAATCCGATGGTACGCTTGAGCAGGTAGAAGCTGAGGCGCTGAAGCGGGTAATTGTCTGGCAGATTCAGCAGGCTATGGGGAACACCGGCGTAAACAAGTCTCAGCTTGCCCAGAAAATGCATACCAGCCGGACGGTGGTTAACCGCCTTCTGGATGAGAAGGACACCGGAGTCACCATCACGACGCTCGTCAAAGCGGGGCGCGCTTTGGGTATGACCTGGACTTTGCAGGCTGGTGAGGATAACGGATCTGGTCGCGCGGCTTGACCGAGGCGAATAATGCGTTCGCCAGGACCGGGGCCCTGGCGATTTGCACCCACGGAAATAAAAGTCGCGCCTTAGTATGCGCCGCGCTCCAGTTGCTTCCGACGGTTCATCTCTACCTCTAACCAATCAACATCCATGTCACTGCTTTGCTGCGGTCCGGCAGCCGTAGGTGGCAGGCTTTCGATATCAAAGCCTGGTTCCTGATATGCACTTCGCTCCAGTTGCATCCGACGGTTGGCTTCCACTTCTGACCAATCATAGCGGACGGTGCTTGCGGTGCCCGATATGTTCTGCGCTACCCCCTCGTAGTTCAGCTGCCGTTCCCACTGATCACCATATGAAGGAGAAACAGCCAGAAGTAGTGACAGGGATGCGGAATAAATTAACGTATGTTGCATGGTTTGCCCTCCTATAGTTTGCCCGATGGCTTGCATCGGACCGTTCGCAAGGCGATAGGCATGTTATTTTTGATCAAGCCCACCACTTCCGAGGGACATACCCTGACGAGCGATAACTATCAGTTAGAGGCTCAAAGCGAGTAAAAGTTACAAGGGATTTGAAAAAAATCAGGAAAACCAGGGCTGATGTTTAGATCGAAAACCGGAGTAACTTGAAGATAGTTCTGCCCCGGTTTCGAGAGTGGGCCTTTACTGAACGTCGTAAACCTCAATAATCGTTTTAGCCAGCTCAAGGTCGTTCTCGTTCGCCAGCGCAAGCTGGTTCAGTGCCCGGATGGTGGTGTCTTTCTCCGAGGCGTCGATATCCAGCAGTTGCACGATGGTGTCCACCTTTTCACCACCGCCGCTTGCCAGCTCGTGGCGAAACTCTCCGCTGAACGCGATGATGATTTCCTTGATCCGTCGCGGCCTGGAGGTTGAGATTCCCGTTGGTGTGTCAGGCTTCAGGGTGACGAAGTACTGGTCCGGGGAAAACTCGTGAATGGCACCGGAGACGCCATCGGTAGTGGAACCCAATAACCCTCCAATCACTATGTTACCGAAGAACCACGGGTTGGTTGTGGTGGAGAGCTGAGCGGTGTAGGTCTCGTAGCCTTCCTTCTCAAAGGTAATGGATTGGTTGGAGCCCCGGTCTACCGGCACAGTAAGCGGCGTTTTACCGAGCACACGGCCGGAAACAGTAACGGTGGCTTCTTCAGGTTCGCTGTTGAAGGTGAGTTTCTGGTCGGTTCCGGATACTACCGATGCGCAACCGGTAGACAGAAACGCGATGGCGGCCAGTGTGAGTAATAGTGGGCACTTCATGATGCTTCCTTGTAGTGGGGCTGGGTTCCAGAAGTTTATTGCGAGAGGGCGATGTCACCGGGCTGGATCTGCAGTTCGGAGAGTTTCTCCAGCAGGCCTTGGATATTGGCGTTTCCAGAACCTTCGTTGGCCAGTCTCAGACGCTTGATGGCGGCAAAGGCATCGCCAACCGTGGCGGTGTAGGGGGCGACAATCGTTTCGTTCATGACTACCGCTCCGTTGTTATCTCGGTCACTCAGGATGTATTTCACTTGTGTGGTCACTTCGAAGTTCAGCCCAAACATAGGTTGGTCCACCTCAAGCAGGAGAGCTTCGAGCTGATAACGGCCGGAGCCGGAAAGCAGCCCCTGTTTTTGCAGGGTTTGTTTCAGGGCGCCTGCGAAGGCGTCGTTGTCGATCTCGGAGGTCCAGGCGGGGTTGGTTTCCTCGCCGCCCGACACGTTGGTGACATCCACATTGTTTTCCAGGGCGGTGTCGTAGGCCTTCACTGGCCCCTCGTACACCATGTTGCCCATCTTGGCGCCGGAGGCGCAGCCGGTGAGGTAGATAAGCGCTGCCAGTACTGCCAGGATCCTTGCGTTTCGCACAGTAGTTTCCTTCTTACTTAATTGATTATTTTGGGTATTCCCTGCCGATAAGCTGGAGCCCATAGCGGCGCGCCATGGTAGCCGAGCGTTGATGAGCTTGCTATGAACTGAGGGAGTAACCGGGGTAAAATCTCGTGAAATCGCATGGAGAAGCCGGGCTGGATTTCGTTTCAGGTCTCTGGGCTCTTTCTGCCAGCCGCAAAAATGACTATTCAAGGAAGCATCAGGTGAATCAAAAAGGCTCACTAACCTCATGGAACGATGCCAAGGGCTTCGGTTTCATCACCCCGGAAAACGGAGGTGAGCGTCTGTTTGCCCATATCAGCGCCTATCAGGGGCGGGGCAGGCCTTCGGCCATCCGCAAGGTAATTTACGCACAGACAAAAGACGAGAAAGGCCGGTTAAGGGCTGCCAGTTTCCAGTACGCCGGCGTTGCACGGCACCGCGCAGCGGTGGCGACTGGTGTCTGGGTCGCTCTGTTGATTGCAGCCGCAGTCGGAGGGGCGGTCTCTGTGTTGTATCTTCAGGGTTACGTGCCGCTGCTTTTGCCGGTCGCTTATGGGGTGATGAGCCTGGTTACTTTCTTGATGTACGCGGTCGACAAAGGAGCCGCCGAGAGCGGCAACCGACGGGTACCTGAGGGACGTTTGCACCTGTTTGAACTTCTGTGTGGCTGGCCGGGGGCTCTGGTGGGCCAGCAATTCTTTCGCCACAAAACCCGTAAGACTTCGTTTCAGGTGGCATTCTGGTTCAATGTGATTCTCAATCTTGCGGTTCTTGGCTGGTTGTTGGTGTGGCCGGATGCGGAGTTTGCCCGGCAGGCGCTGGATATTAAACCGGTCGTGCTTATCGGGATTTAACTGTGAAAAACATATGCTCTGAAGAGGCCTTATCGGAATTGCTCCAGTCCAGCCCTGCGGTGCTGGTCCTGTATGGGGGCGCAAGTTGCGGCGTCTGTCAGGCCATCAAGCCCCGACTGGAGAAGCTTGCCAGCGAGGAATTCCCGAAACTGGTCACTGCTTACATTGATTGCCAGGAGAAACCGGGACAGATTTATTTTCCCGGCTTTTCCAGTGCCTCGAGGCTAATATGAGCCCCTATTAACCGGCTTTGTAGTTCGGTTAACATCGACCTTCAATCCACAGAACGGACTCTGTGCTTCAAAAGCAAGGAGAAGCTGATGCCAAGACAGGCTAGGGTGATTGTGCCCGGTTTTCCCCATAGAAACCGGGACAGATTTATTTTCCCGGATTTTCCAGTGCCTCGAGGCTAATATGAGCCCCTATTAACCGGCTTTGTAGTTCGGTTAACATCGACCTTCAATCCACAGAACGGACTCTGTGCTTCAAAAGCAAGGAGAAGCTGATGCCAAGACAGGCTAGGGTGATTGTGCCCGGTTTTCCCCATCATATTGTCCAACGCGGCCATAACCGCCAACCGGTGTTCGTCGAGCGCCGTGACTTTGAGTACTACCTCGCAAACCTTCAGGAATGGAAGCAGGTATATGAGCTGGAGGTATTCAGCTATTGCCTGATGACGAACCATGTTCACCTGGTCGTTCAGGCCAACGACAATCTGACCGCAATTCCTCAATTGATGAAGCGCCTGGCAGGTCGTCAAACACGCTTTGTAAATGCCCTCGAAAAACGCAGTGGGTCGCTCTGGGAAGGACGGTACAAGATCAGCCCTATTGATACCGATGCCTATCTGCTGGCTTGTTGTCGCTATGTGGAGCTCAACCCTGTTAAAGCCGGGATGGTGGATAAACCTGAGTTGTATGAGTGGTCGAGCTACTGTGCACGGGTCGGGGCGTCACATTGCCAATGGCTGGATGAGCCTGACACCTTTCGGGCACTGGCAGGCAGTCACCAGATGAGGGTTGAAGCCTATCGGCAGTTTGTTGAGCAGGAAGATGCTTCGTCGTCAGATGAATTGATTCGCGCTGCGATCAATAGCAGTAAGCTGACCGGCGGCAACAAATTCGTGGATGAAATTGAAAACCGTATCGGTATCAGAGTTGAAACTCGCAAGCCAGGGAGGCCGGCATCTGGAAAATAGATCTGTCCCGGTTTTCACGAAAGGGAATGGGTCAGTAGAAGGTTGTGGCATGGGCGTACCTATTTAGGTACATTTGGGCTGCATCAAGGAAGGGGTTTTATGATAAGGAAAACGGTTAACGTCGTGTTTTGTGGCAGCAAGCAAATGACAAAGCGTAAGCACGTTGGCAGCTCTCTCGATGATCTGCTCGAATCCGATGGCACGCTTGAGCAGGTAGAAGCTGAGGCGCTGAAGCGGGTAATTGTTTGGCAGATTCAGCAGGCTATGGGACACACCGGCATAAACAAGTCTCAGCTTGCCCAGAAAATGCATACTAGCCGTACTGTGGTTAACCGCCTTCTTGACGAGAAGGATACCGGTGTCACCATCACAACGCTTGTCAAAGCTGGGCGCGCTTTGGGTATGACCTGGACTTTGCAGGCCGGTGAGGATAACGGGTCTCCTCGTGCTGCTTGATTCCTGTCTGGTTATTTTGGAAACTCTGATTGGCATTGCAGCGGCAGGAGCCAGTGAAGGCAACCCTGCGGAAATATGGATAGATCTCCCTCAAGGACAGAAGGAGCAATGGAATGAGCAAGAAGGTTGTTTTAGTAGGTGACCTGGGTACTGATCACTCCGGGTTTCCACCAACACTGGTGACTGCCGGCTCCCCCAATGTGTTGATTGATGGCAAACCTGTTGCCCGCGTTGGGGATCCTCTCGCGCCGCACTCCAAACCCAAGCATCCACCTCATCCCCGCGCTATAGCCGCCGGTTCTGGAACCGTTTTGATCAATGGTATTCCTGCTGCCGTGACTGGTGGGGCGATCTCCTGCGGTGGCGTTACCATCGGTAGTGGCAGCGTTGTTATTGGTGATACGTATACGCCCGCCCAGTTCTCCGGTATTTCACCCGCCCCATTAAAGCCTGCTTCGAGGGCGGAAGCATCTGATGCTCGTAGTGCTGATGCTGGAGCTACAGGCTCCTTATCGTACCCACAGTCCGCAAACCCAAACGGGTTAGCCCTTGGCGATAGCCGCGCGGAGGCTGGTGGCCAGGTTGTGGCTGGTGTGTCTGATCAGGGCTCAAAGGATCAAACGCAGGAGACTACTGTGGAACCGGGCTTTCATGTGGTTCAGAGCCCAACGAGCAAGACTGCTCTGTTGGCTGTGCTCTATGGTGACGCTTCGGCAGAGCCTGACAGCTTTGACCGCTTGAATCCGGGCCTTGGAGGCCAGGTGTTACCCGGAGAGATGATTGTATTGGGTGATCCGGAAGGAATGGAGTGTACTCGGGAAGAAGCTGATTTGATGGAGGTGGCGGCGCAGGTGAATGCCCAGGTACGGTCTCTGGATCAGGACGAAGCGCAGTTTCTCGTCAAGTATTATGCTCTGTTGGAAGCCGTTACTTCAACGAGTTCGGCGGGGCTGGGTGCGGGCGCAGTAATGGTCTCAAAGCAGATTGGCAGCATTGAGAGGACCCTAAAGAACATCGAGCGGCTTCATCAGGACAGTTACCGGAAGCATGGGCATCTCAATCATCCCGATTTTTTCCAGAAGCGGCGGGCGCTTTTTAAAGAGCTGGATTTTTCTCTGGGAAGTGTGGCACGCCAAGGTATGTCACTGGATGATGATGCGAAGTTGAAGCGGGCACTGGGGTTGTCTTCGAAGAGTATTGTTCATAGCTGGAAGACCGCTGGGGTCGGTGGCATACCAGGGTACGCCACGCACTACGAGAGGCTGGCAACGGGGGCCAGGTATGCTCGAAACGTGGGCTATCTTGGGATAACGCTGGATGCGTCCATGTCTACGTTAAAAATCCATGAAGCATGTACCTCTGGAAGCGAGAGAGAATGTCAGGTCGTCGCGTATCAGGAGGGAGGTAAGTTCACTGGTTCGCTGGCGGGCGGTGGTATTGGTGCGGTAGCTTTAGCTTCAACCTGCACGGTCTTCGCGGTCACTAGCGCAGGCATAGGTGGTGTGGCCTGTGCAGTCATCGCTGGAGGCCTTGGCGCAGCAGGCGGTGGACATGCTGGCGGAGTGGGTGGTAAGAACTTGGGCGAGAAGCTCAGGGAGGTTATCCATGAATGATGAGCAATTGGAAACATTAGCGGCGATTACGGGCGCCGCTTCTCTGGGCGTTGGCATCATTCTGATGTTTCTGATGGTTACACTATTCTTTCGAAAAACTGCGGAAGTTGAGCGGCGAATTGCAACGCCAGGCAAATACCTGGATGGAATGCGTATAGTCTGGGGGAATGGCCCGATCGGGCGATGGATGCGGGTGGCATATATATACGCGTTCTTTGTATTTCGGAACCTTCCGCGAATAGGGCCCCGTATCGAATCCAGAATGGGTGACGAGAACGAACCTTTACCTCTCTCGTTGAAATTGTGGGTAATAGTACCGTTCACCGTGTACGCGATTCTTATGTTTCTGTTTTTCTTTTCAGGCTGGTATCTCGGTGCGTTCGACTAAACCGGTAGCGCTGGGCCTTGGCAATTTACCGACCGCGGTGTAAATAACCTATCTCACAGAGCTCAAGGAGGAGCGACGTGCTTACCAAATATTTCCTGGGCCACAAAAAGGCACTCATCATTGGCGGAGTGATCCTGGCCATTGTCCTGACATTGTTCCCGATGATCTACCGCACCTGGGCTTTCGGCTCTGATGCCTGGGGACTTACCGTTATTGCGCTTCTTGATCCTGAAGAGGTGCCATGGAACCCTCTCGATTCCAATAGCCTGGCAATAAGGCCTGCAGCCGCCTATTGGCTTCTGACGCATTCCGACTGGCCGTATGAACGTTGCGGTAAGGCGATGAGCGCGATGGATGGCTGCTCGCAACCTCTGATCAATTTCGTGGGTGCCTCGTTGGATACACACGATAGTGGCTCTATCATGAGGCGCCGTGGTTACGAGCTGCTTCGACATTTTGCGGCAAGGGGCGAGTCTGTTAACGACTATTACAATGGCTTCGCACCGGTGCATGAGGCAGTACTGTACGCGGATATTGACTACCTCCGCGCACTGCTAAAGCTTGGGGCGGATCCGGGGTTGCCGATTGATCGTCCAGAAAAGGACTTCCACGGTTTTGACGCTTTTGAGTTTGCTGCGTTTTTGGAGTCGCGGGATCAAGAGGTTTTTCGAGACGTCCGGAGAGAGCTTGAAGCCTGGTAGGAGCGGCTGCAGTTGGGGAAACCGGGACAGATTGATCTGTCCCGGTTTTCGCACCGTTTTCGCAGGCAAGCCTGAAGCCTCTCGCCGAGCGTCAGCGTCCGGTTAATCGGGCAACCTGGCCCGCTTTTCTGGAGTCATTCCCCCTTCCCACTCAGCTTCATCTCCCGGCGCTGGCAGAAAACGGCCAAACTCGATCATCTGAGTGGCTGGAATGTCCTGCAGGTAGATCCACACGTCTTCAGCAGTGATGCCCGCAATTCGGGCTATCTCTTCAAGCATCTGGCTCATCAGGGCCTGTTTGACCTCGGTAGTGCGGCCTTCCCGTACCAGGCCATGCACATACACCTGGGGCGCCGTGTTCACGCTGCCACCGACAAAGTGCTCGCCCTCATTGGCGGCAAGAAACAGAACCTGGGCAAAGAATCGGGGCGCGCCGGTGTGTGTGCTATGGGCCGTTGTTATGGCCTCCGCGATCTGTGATTTCTGCTGCAGCGACAGGGAAAGATTCGCAACCGTGACGGTATAAGTGGGCATGGGGGAGTCCTACCGAGAGAAACATGTATTTACCTGTTCTGGCCGACATTGAGAATCAGGTGGTCTTGTTTCACTATAGCAATGCTGACCTGCATGGCCATGCGCACGGGCTGGGTGGGCGTCATTGTGGAATCTGGAGGGCGTAAGCATGCAAATCGGAGTGATCGCAGACACCCACAGCAAAATGCGTCCCGAAGCCCTGGAGGGTTTGAAAGGCTCGGATCTGATCCTGCATGCCGGTGATGTGGGGCGGGACGAGGTTCTGGATGCGCTGGAGGAGATCGCCCCCTTGGTTGCGATCCGTGGCAATATCGACAAAACAGGCCGTGCTGCGACTCTTCCCGATATTCAGGATCTGGAAGTCCTGGGCCACGCTTTCTACATGCTCCACGACGTCAAAACCTTCGACATCGATCCGCAAGGCCGTTACCGCGTGGTGATCGCTGGCCATTCCCACAAACCCCATAATGAATGGATTGGCGATGTGCTTTATTTCAATCCGGGTGGCGCCGGGCCCCGGCGTTTTACTCTGCCGATTACGGTGGGGCGGCTGCAGGTGAGTAAAGACGGTGTGGTGGGTGAGATTGTTGAACTGCCGGTTTGATCCGTTGGGAGGGCCGGGACAGATCTGTTTTCTATTGGTTGCGACCCCTCTTGGTTTCCCGGCAAATTCGCCAATTCATAGACAGGCCTGAACGTCGTCCCCAAGGGCAATGTCACCCGCTTCAACCACCCGTGTTGTAATGCCCCCATGCCCGCGCATGGCATTGTAGCCGCCTGGTCCCAGCGACGTTTCCATTTTGCTGCAGGGGTGGCAAAGGCCTGTGTATTCCAGCACCACATTTCCGATTCGGAATCGTTTGCCTTTCAGGGCCAGCAGGTTCAGGCCAGACACCACAATGTTGCGCCGGAAAACCTCCGGTGCGATGGCCTCCCGTTGCAGGCAGGAGGCGATGGCATACAGGTGCTCTTGCTGAATCAGAGTCACTTGCCGTTTGCTGGTCTCGCGGCCTTTGAATCGGTCACCCTCCAGGCCTTTGCCGGGTGTGACCACTACGCTGTCGAGCTCTTCCATGGCTTCACCACGGGCGGGGCGGATACCGATCCATTCCACTCGGCCGGTCTGGGGGAGGGTGTCGAACAGGATCTGAAGTGGGGTTTGTTCAGGCATCGGCCAGTGCTCGCACGCAGCAGCGGAACAGTTCCGCCGAGAAAAACCGATGTTCGCCTGGTTGGTCTGCCACGAACAGCTGACCACCGGAATCGCTGATTCCGCCTTCGATCATCAGGTTGTCACTCATCTCAAAGTCCTCAATGGTGTGGCCCAGGTCGTCCAGACTGGTTGAGCCCGCCCGTTCCCGGTAGTGTCGGTTGTCCAGGCTGAATCCGAAGGCGGGCTTGCCCTGTCCGATCATATAGCCCACCTCAAAGACGGTGCCCGGGTCCGCGCTGATGCCGCGGAAGGGTGTCAGGTTGGCGATGATGGCATCGCAGCTGTCCATGAGTTCGCGATTGGCCTGGTAGACTCGCTGACCGCGCTCGGGTTTTGCTTCGTTGTCTGAGAATACGAGCTCAGTGTCCAGCGGGTCCACACCCTCAAGCCCGTATTCCCGGAGCAGGCGTTTTTTCTCGCCGACGATGGCCTGGTGTTCGGTGGCCGGGAAAAATACTTCCGGGCCGGCGAGGTAGATTCGTTTGGGGTTTGCCATGGGGGCCTCTCAGAGCTGATAAAATTGCAGGATAGCATCCAGTATTTCCGGGGTAGCCGAAAGGAGCGCCGTAATGACATCGCCCATTGAAAATGTCCGGAGCCCCTGGGTCGGGTTTCTCGCGCATCTGTTCGTGATCCTCGTGGCCTGGACCCTCTTTATCAAATACCTGTTCCCGATTGGCTTTGCGCTGGCCGGCAATGAGGGGTGGGCAACCTATATCTACTGGGATCTGTGGCCGGTTGCGCACCTCTGGCTGGCCTGGGCGTTGTTGGCCAGGCCATGGTATACGCGCATGCTGGCCATTGGCATGTCTGTGGTTGAGATCCTGATCATCACCGCTCTGTTCATCTGGTTCCTGGCGGAGCCGGAGTGGTCCATCTGGCGCACGAACTGGTTTGTGAATAAGGTGTTTGTGCTGGCAGCGTTTGTTCTGGTGTTGGGTACGGCGGTGTTCCGTCCGGAAACGCTGAAGATGCGCACGAGTGACTGACCGAAGGAGAAAAAGCGATATGAGCACCGCTTCAGCGGCCTATCCAATCGGTACGCCCGGCACTCCCTGGGGCGACGCGGAACGTGCTGAGTGGCTGTCACGGCAGAGCCGTCAACGCAGTTACGAGTCCGACGTATTGAGCGTGGTCGAGCGCCTGCGTTCGCGCTTCGACGTGCAAGAGTATGGCCGCCTGGAATACGGCCCGGACGTTTATCCGCTGATGGCAATCCGCAGCCGCGACTGGCGTGCCGATCGGCCGGTGGTGCTGATTACGGGCGGAGTGCATGGCTATGAAACAAGCGGTGTCCACGGTGCGCTGCAGTTCGTTGAACACCATGCAGCGGATTATGCCGGTCGTGTAAACCTGCTGGTGGCGCCTTGCGTCAGCCCCTGGGCTTATGAACGCATCCATCGCTGGAACGCGAACGCGATTGACCCCAACCGCTCGTTTCGTGATGACGGTCAGGCCGGGGAGTCAGCGGCGCTCATGCAACTGGTCGCTTCGACAGAGGAGCCAATACTGCTGCACATCGACCTGCACGAGACCACCGATACCGACGAAACCGAGTTCCGCCCGGCGCTTGCGGCCCGTGATGGCAAACCGTTTGAGCCGGGTGACATTCCGGACGGTTTCTACCTGGTGGATGACACCGAGCGCCCGCACCCGGAATTCCAGCAGGCGTTGATCAAGGCGGTGGAAAAGGTCACCCATATTGCACAAGCTGATGACAACGGCGAGATCTTAGGCTCGCCGGTGGCCGCTCGAGGCGTTATTCAGTACCCGCTCGAGCAGCTTGGCCTTTGCACAAGTATGACCAACGCCCGCTACAGGACCACCACCGAGGTTTACCCGGACAGCGACCGAGTGACCCCCGGGCAATGCAATGCCGCGCAGGTTGCCGCGGTGTGTGCGGCGATCGACTATGCGCTGTCAGCAGGAAAACCGGGATCGTGAGCTTGTGTCGGGTCAGACTGCTTGTCAGAGTGCGACTGCAAGCCTATATTGGGCCGCAGGATGCGGGTGTAGCTCAATGGCAGAGCAGAAGCTTCCCAAGCTTACGACGAGGGTTCGATTCCCTTCACCCGCTCCATCTTCCTCATAAAGATCTGGAAACCCGAGCAGCGAGGCCCAGCATGCCGCCGAGGGTTCGGATCATGGGCAGGATTAGGTTTCGCAGGAAACTTATTTGAAGCGAGAGGTGGCAGAGCTGAACGCGCTGCTTACCGAGTCCCAGGCGCTATCAAGGCCCGCTTTAAGATCTTCCCAGGCATCGTCGCCAGCTTCCTTTATTTCATCCAGTTTCTTGCTGACATCGTCTTTCATCGATTTCAGTTCGTCGATCTGCTTGTAATATTCCTGCTGGGCATCCGCCTCTTTGAAATCGGCTTTGGCTTTCAGCTTGTCAATCTCGGCATTCCATTCGTCGAGCTTGGCCTGAAGTTTTTTAACGTAAGTATCTCTCATGCTCATTATCATCATTCCCTGTAAGAGCGCCCTTTAAGGGCAAAATGGGCCGTGACGCTGCATTACCGATCTTTGGCAGGTTTTGGCTGAATCGAATTTACTCGCAGCCCCCAGACTAATCAACGTTTATTACAGCCCAGCCAGAGGCACCTCGACAACTACTGTCACCATCAACTCAGTACTGGTGATCAGTTGGATGGCCGCTTCCATTTTAAAGCTGACGGCACTGGCGTTCCGGACGGCTTCTAGCTGGTGGATGACACCGAGCGCCCGCAGCGGGAATTCCAGCAGGCGTTGATCAAGGCGGTAGAAAAGATCACCCATAGCAAAATGCGTCCCGAAGCCCTGGAGGTTTTGAAAGGCTCGGACCTGATCCTTCATGCCGGTGATGTGGGGCGGGACGAGGTTCTGGATGCGCTGGAGGAGATCGCCGGCCATTCCCACAAACCCCGTAATGAGTGGATTGGCGATGTGCTTTATTTCAATCCAGGTGGCGCCGGGCCCCGGCGATTGACTCCCGCGGAAGTTACAGCCGTTTTAAAACCGTCCGTGGAAACGGGGTAGAACCCCCAGGACCTTCCCTTCTCAAGGAGGCAGGCATGTTATTCTTGGCCGAGCCTTCCTCCTTAACCATACAATCCCTGACGCGCTGTAGCTCAAGATTAGAAAGCTGAAGCGGGCAAAAGTTACGGGGGGTGCGAAAATTAATGTGGAAAACCGGCGCTCGGTAAAACCGGAAATCCGTGACAGATTAATTTTTACCTATAAGAAATAGCGCACAGCTGAACTCGTGGCTCTCAGGTCCCGGATGATCCGGATAACGGCTGAGTCGGAGGTAGAGTGCGAGCGTCTTGTTCAGGTCCGATTCGAAAGGAATGCGCATCTCTTAAACTTCTGTAACCTACTGAAAGATAAACAAAAGGTAATAGGTGGCTGCGTGTGGATTTCTGATATTCTTCAATGGTTCACAAAACTGACGAGTGCCTGATGGGATGATGGAGAAAATGGTCTCCTTCCCGTCATGCTGGGCAAATCAGACCATCTGAACAATGGGACTTACATCAATGAAAATGAAATCACTGCTCGTTTTTTTATCTCTGAGTGCCACCTCATTGGGGGCCGTTGCGGATGACACAGCCGACGCCGCGCTAGGTGGCGGTATTGGCGGAGCAATTGGGGCTGCCATCGGCAACGAGGTAGGTGGCAGAGATGGTGCTATTCTCGGCGGTGCCGTCGGTGCGGCAACCGGAACAGCCATTGCCACCGAAGATCATAGAGAACACGATCGCGACTATGATCGCCGTCGACATGACTACGACGATCACCGGTCTTACCGGAAGTCTGGTGGCCATTTCTGCCCACCGGGCCAGGCGAAAAAGGGCAACTGCTGAAACGCGACAAGCCTTGCTTATGCTAGGGGCTATTCCTTGAGCCGGACGAGTAACCGCCCCTCCTCGACCTGGATATAATCCACACCTGCTGCAAAGGATTGCCAGAATCCCGGGTCGGCACCGAACTCGTTGACGAGGTCCACATTCTTGAGGTTGCCCAGCCAGGCATTCGGAATGGGGACGCCCATCAGGCTGACACCCCTTAACTTAACCAGGGGGCGACCGTTGGCAAAGGAGAGTTCTACTCCGGCATTGACTCGTAGGGTTCTGCCACCGAGTAAAGGGAAACCCTCTTCAAGAGGCACCAGAAGCACGGCGCTCAGGAGATCATCCGAAAGGTCGACGGCGAGTCTCTGAGCCAGATCGGTGTTATTGGCCAGCATACCGTTGAGTTCCCGCTCGCTGAAGCGTACCTCCCGGCTGGCGCCGTCTTCACTGTAGGGCTCCGGCTGCAACGGGCGGCCAGATTCGGCGCCCTGGGTATCGATACCCAGAGTATTCAGTTTCGTATTGAGTGAATCCTGTTCACTGGCATTGAGAGTGACGGGTTCGAAATTGTCGGGAAACACGTAGTGGCTTAACCACCAGTAACCAACGCCGATGGTGGCAACGAGGGTGAGCAGGACGATGCCAAAGACCTGCAAACCACTGAAGCCTCTCTTTGCGGGTGGCGGCGCTGATGCTCTTTTATCCTCGATGGGCTCACTCATTCCCAATGTTTCCTGATTGCAGTCTGAATTCTCTGCCACGCTTCTCGAATCCGCGGCTTTCATGGGGTTCTACCCCTTTTCTCACGCCTCGTATCTACTAAGCTATCAAGGACTAGTGTAACTACTGTCAGTGCCCGCGTCCGCTATCTGTGATTTTTGCTGCATCGACAGAGAAAGATTCGCGACCGTGATGGTATAAGTGGCCAGGTGCACTGGCCGGCTGCAGGTAAGTGAAGACGGTGTGGTTGGTAAGAATGTCGAGCTGGCGGTTTGGTCATTTGCCAATTCTATCTGCCGTGATCTGGATTGGGTTATGCTTCTCCTTCAAAAGTAATCTTGCTGGAACCCGACATGGTTAAGCCGAGTTGTTTGCGATTTTGCCAGGGGTGATTGTTCTGACCGGGCTGGTGCTTTCGGCCTGGCGGCTGCTGGATCACCGGGCGGACCGCAAAGCCATGCGTGAGCTTGTGAGCGCGCAGCCCGCACAGCCCCCGGTTTTTGCGGCTGAGTTGGTTGCCGATCTGCCGGAACCGGCACGGCGTTATTTTCTGTATACCATTGAACCAGGTACGCTGCTTTCGACGGTCGCCCGCATTAGCATGGCGGGGCGTTTCGGCATGGGAGACAGGAGCAATCCCAATTATCTGGATTTCGAGGCAACCCAGGTGTTGGCGGTGCCTTCCGGGTTCGTCTGGAAAATGCGTGCACGGCGCGGCCTGATGAGGCTGTCCGGTTCTGACAGCCAGCGGTGGACGCGGTTTTGGCTGATGGGGTTGCTGCCCATTGCCCGCCTCGGGGGAGATCCGGACCATGCCCGTTCGGCATTTGGCCGTTATGTCGCCGAAGCCGTATTCTGGACGCCTGCAGCGCTGTTGCCCGGCCCGGGTGTTATATGGGAGAGCCTGGATGCCGACCAGGCGCGAGTCACCGTGGAGTATCGCGGCATGTCGCAGTCCGTTGATCTCAGGGTGTCAGCAGACGGCCAGCCCATTGAGGTCAGTTTTCAGCGTTGGAGTAACGCCAATCCCGAGAAGAAGCACCGGCTGCAGCCTTTTGGCGGATACCTCTCCGAGTTCCGGCCGTTCGATGGTTTCCGCCTGCCGACTCATGTGGAAGCTGGCAATCATTTCGCGACGGACCAGTATTTTCCGTTTTTTGTGGCGGACGTGACCGCTGTTGAGTTTCCCAGTGAGTTTGGTGAAACAGGAAAGAGGCCTGACCAATGTCCTGGATAGTAATGCTCACACAGGTTCTTCTGCCTCTGGCGCTGCTGGCGTGGGTGGCATTTTACCCGGCGTTGGGCTGGCTTGCGTGGGGGCTTCAGCTGATCTCGGTAGCGGCCGTGCTGCTGGGTTTGCCTGGAGGTTACCTGGCATGGCACGCAATCAAGGGTCGAGTGCTGCCTGCGGAAGCGGTGGTGGACATAGCTCCGCCCTTTCCCCCGGGGCACTACCTCATCGCCCATGGAGGCAGCGCACCGATGATCAATGCGCATCTCAAAACCCTGGACCAGACAGTCGAGCGTTTTCGCCCGTGGCGCGGCCAGAGCAAGGCTCTGGATATATTCCGTATCAGCTCTCTGGGATTTCACAAGAATGGCTGGCAGCCGACAGATCCCGCCAGATACACAACCTTTGGCGTGCCGGTGCTCTCGCCATGCAGGGGCGAAGTAGCCCTGGTCGTTGATGGAATAGAAGATATGCCTGTTCCTGAAATGGACCGTAACCACATGGCTGGCAACTATGTTGCTATCAATTGCGGGGATTTTTTCGCGATTCTTGCGCATTTACGCCAGGGAAGCATTGCTGTTGCAACCGGAGACAGGATAACAACCGGTGAGTTGCTGGGACAGATGGGCAACTCGGGAAACAGCTCGGAACCGCACTTGCATCTGCATGCCCAGAAAGGACTGCCGGAGGAAGCTCCCCTCTCTGGCGAGCCGTTGTGGATTACCATCAATAACAGATTTCTGGTGCGCAATGGCAGACTCAGTTTTTAATTGAACAGGGCGGGTAGGGCGAGGCACTTTTTCATTTTAAAACTCCGGGATCGCGACGGATAGGGTATCAATAGGCCTGTGTCCTGCCAGCTTTCCGCCCAGGTGAGTCATGTCCTGGCCTCCCGGCCTGCCGGAACGACCTCGGTAATGCTGTTTTTGCGCGTGAACATGGTCCTGCGGTTCAGCCAGACGATAACGAGGGCAACCAGCGCAAAAAGATAGGTGTCGTAGGGCTGGGCGTCGGGCCAGACGGGATTGATGAGGATAAAGTGAAACAACGCGGGGAGAAAAATGCTTCCCCGGGACGCATTAAATAGCGGCGTGACAATAACGCTCAGGGCGATGGTGCCGGTGAAGAACGGCAGAAATGACCATGCACTTTGCTCGGTGCCGCTCAACAGGAAGGCCGGTGTGTGCCAAAGGCCCCAGATCACGCCGATAATGAGGGCCGCCCAGATGGGGGCCATCTTGCGCTGGAGCAGGGGGAGCGCCAATCCACGCCAGCCAAACTCCTCGATCGGGCCTTTAATGGCAATAAAAACAAGCGCGACCAGGAAGGATGGAGCGGTATCAAACGGAAAGACAAAATCCGAGAGGTTTCCCTTGAGGAATGAGCCCGCAAAGAATACCAGGGGAACTCCGAGCAGCAAAAAGGCATACCAATGCCATGAGCAGCGCCATAGCAGGGCGCGCCCGATGTGTCTGCGCAATCCTTCCAGACCAGACCATCGGATAACCACAATGAACGCCGCTATGGCCGGCGCCCAGACAGCAAGATAGAACAGAGGGTGCTGGCCGGTAATTTCACCGAACAGGCCAACCATAGTCTCCGGGAGAATGATAAACGCAGCCAGGATTCCCCAGGCGATGCCGAAGGTCAGTATCAGGAATAGTGCAATGGCCCGAAACGGGATAGTATCCGGTGGCGTGATTCTACCTCGGGAGGGCATCGTCGTGTGTCTCCGATGGGGCGGCTTCGAAAGGAAGTTTCCCAATGAAGAATGATAGTATTCCGTTTGCTGGAGCAGGGATATTAAATGCCGCTCCTTCTGCATGCTCCACGACGTCAAAACCTTTGCGACCTCATCTCGAAGCAATGAGCTATCCTGAGACTCTCGACCTTCAAGCATGAGAGCCAAACGATGATCGAAACTCCCCTGGAATTTCCGAGCGATGGTACAACCTGTCGTGGTGTTCTTTACACGCCGAATGCCGACAGTAGAGATTTGCCGTGTGTCTTGATGGCCCATGGTTTCGGGCTGACTCATGCCAGTGGTCTGGCACCGTTTAAAGAAGCCTTCTGCAATGCGGGTTATGCGGTCTTTGCCTTTGACTACCGCCATTTCGGTGAAAGTGATGGTCAGCCACGGCAGACGCTGAGCCCGTGGAAGGAGGTGGCAGATTGGCTGGCGGCACTGAATTTTGCGCGGCAGCTGGATAGTATCGATGGGAGCCGCATCTGCCTGTGGGGGACGTCGTTTTCTGGTGGGCTTGTGATTGCGGCCGCGGCAAAGGATGGAAACGTGCGATGCACCATCTCCCAATGCCCGATGGTGGATGGTCTGGCGTCTTTGCTGGGTGTTATCGGTTATGCCGGCGTCATGCAGGCACTGCGCCTGACCTACCACGGAACTGTGGACTGGCTTCGCCGTGGGCTGGGGATGTCTCCCCGGTATATTGCATCGGCAGGCCGCCCTGGCGAGTTGGGCATGATGACCGCTGAGGACTGCCAGGAAGGGTATGTTCCCTTGCTGGCTGACAATGCGTCTAATTACGTTGCAGCGGGCGTGAGTTATGCGATTCCCTTGTTCCGGCCCATTCGGTTGGCCAGCGAAGTTACCTGCCCGGCACTGGTGTTGATCTGCGACCACGATACGGTCGCCCCGGCGAGTGCTGCGGCCAAAGCGGCCAAGAGAATGCCGAACTCCGAAGTGAAGCACTATCCGGTCGGCCATTTTGATGTTTACCGGGGTGAAGCTCTGGTTCAGTCAATCGAAGATCAACTTGATTTCCTGGCCCGGTCTTTCAGGTGAGAGTAATCCGGGTCAGCCGACTGGGTGTTCATGTTGCACCCAGATAAGAAGCGCAGCGACAGGCCGTATTATGCATTTGGATAAAGCAAAGAAGCGCATTGCAAAGCAGATTAAGAAGGGCTTTCATGGCTATCCGTTGGTTTCGCTGGAGTACTTTGGTAAAACGCCGGATTCAGCCACCGAGGTCGTTGTTTCATTTACTGAGGAAGAGGGTGCCGATCCCCAGAAGCAAACGTTTGTAAGTGGCAGTGATGCCCGGGAAGATGAAACGATTCAATCCACCATCGTGAAAATTATTGAGCGGGCGGATGCCAAAACGGTGACCGAGATCGACGGCATTTCCACTCTATAATTAAAACTGATCTGTTAGGGCCGTGATGACATCGCCCAGTGAAAATGTTCGGAGCCCCTGGACCGGCACGCGATTGTCTGATGGGTTTAAAGGTCATAACATGGATGATAAGGAGTCAAAACTGAGTTCTAAGGATTAAACGCATTTTGATCGGCATTTGCTTGCGCTGAGCGCAAAGGGTTTCAATAGTCTGAGTGCCGTAAAAAATCGAATGGAGGCGACATGCAAGCCAATTCCTCATGGCCGGATGCGCGTCCGGCGCTGAAACAGTACCGCACCCCCAGCCTTGGCAAGGCGATTTGGCAGCTCATCAATACCCTGGTTCCCTACGCCGGCTTGTGGTACCTGATGATCCTCTCTATCCGGCACGATGTTTCCTATTTGTGGACACTGGCACTCTCGGTGGTGGCGGCCGCGTTTTTGGTTCGCCTTTTCATTTTGTTCCACGATTGTGTCCATGGGTCGCTCCTGCCATCAACACGTGCCAACACCTGGGTAGGGCGGCTGTTGGGGGTCCTTGTCTTTACGCCATTCGACGACTGGCGCCTCAGCCACCTTCGTCACCATGTCAGCTACGCCAATCTCGATACCCGAGGCTTTGGTGATATCTGGACGCTCACTCTACGCGAATACAACGAGTTGCCGAGGCTTAAACGTTGGCTTTACAGGCTCTACCGTAATCCGGTGGTGCTCCTGGGCTTTGGCGCCATTTTCAATTTTCTTCTCAGCAACCGGCTGCCGAGCAAGAAAGTTCAGCGCAAAGAACGAAAGAGCGTAGTGTTCACGAACCTTGCTATCGTTGGTGTATTCCTGATCGCCGCCCAAACAATCGGGTGGCAGACTTATTTATTGATTCAGCTGCCTGTGTTGTGGTTCGCGGGTATGGGCGGTATCTGGCTGTTCTATGTTCAGCACCAGTTCGAAGGCGGTTACTGGGCCCGAAAAGGGGAATGGGATGCGTTGCGGGCCGCCATGGAAGGCAGCTCCTACTATCAATTGCCGACTATTTTGCGCTGGTTTTCGGCGAATATCGGGTATCACCATATCCACCATCTCAATGCCCGAATTCCCAATTATCGTTTGCCCGAGTGTTACAACGAGGTTTCCGCTGTGCGCGAAAAAGAGCCTTTGACCTTGCGGCAGAGCCTGCACAGCTTCCGGCTAAAACTCTGGGATGAAAGCCAGCAAAAGATGGTGGCCTTTCCCTAGCGAAAGTGGGGCCAATCCAGTGAGAACAGAGCTATGAGGATGCTGATGGGTAAGTCAAATATTCGGAAATCCGCATTGGCCTCCGTGCTGGCGTTTATGAATCTTCCCGCCATCCTCTTCGCCGAACCATCATGTCCAGGAATTTATGTAAACATTCCGAACATTGAAAACAGTACCGGGACTGTGGCCTGCGCACTTTTCGAATCGCCAGAGGGTTTCCCTACTGAGTTTCTGCACTCCGCGACCCATATAATGATGATGGAAATTCGAGATACAAAGGCACGTTGTAGCTTCCTGGATATTCCTCCAGGAAGCTATGCGTTGGCTGTCATCCATGATGAGAATAAGGATGGCAAGCTCAACACTAACTTTCTGGGGGTTCCCACGGAAGGTTATGGTTTTTCAAGCGGTGCAGAGGCTGGGATGAGTGCGCCTTCATTCGAGGCCGCCAGCTTTTCGTACGACGGGCAAAACCTGGATCTGACTATTAGATTGGATTATTGAGGGTCAGCAGGTTCAGGCCAGACACCACGATGTTGCGCGGATAGGAAACCGGGACAGTTTTACTTTCTCCGATCAATGCCTACGCCTCGGAAAGGTCCTCCAATTCTTCAACAAGAGGTCGAAACAGCCGCCGGTACTCGCCTGGTGTAAGACTCGTCAGGCGTTTGAATAACCGGCGAAAGAAGTGTACATCCTCGTAACCGGCCTCCAGGCTTACCTCTTCCACTGACAATCTGCCATGTTCCAGTGCGCGCTTGGCCGCTTCAATGCGAAGATTTTGAAGGTACTCAATCATTGAGGAGCCAGTGGCAGCTTTGAACCGCCGTTTGAGTGTTCTCTCTGGCAGAGGGGAGGCCTCTACCAGCTGGGCAATGGCCCTGGGATCCCGCAAATGCATCTTGAGCCACTCTTCACATTTGCGTACAGCCGAGTCGGCATGGCGTGTTTGCCGGACCAGCCCCGTAAACGGCAGTTGGCCTTCTCCGTGCCATTTCAGCAGATACACTTTTGCAATGCGGAGCGCTTCACCGATGCCCACGTACCGGGCAATGATATGCAGTGCCAGGTCATGCCACGATGTCGTTCCGCCTGCCGTCACCAGCCGGCCATCGGGGTGGGCATAAACAAGATTGGTCTCCGGACGGAAATGCACCCTGGGGTAGTGCGTTCGAAAAAGCTCCTGATAACCCCAGTGAGACGTTGCGGCGCAGTTATCCAGCAAACCACTTTCTGCCAGTAACACGGATCCGGAACAGGCAGAATAGATCGTTGTACCCGAACGGAATCTGAGCTTGATCCAGTCCATAAGCGCTTCATAGCGGCCTCCTATATCTTCATGGGGGCCCAGCCAGATCTCCGGGAGGATCAGGATATCAGCGGCAGGGTCATCCGCAATGGCGTACGCCGGCTCAACGGGAATGCCATGGCCACAATGAAATGGCGCCGAGTCGACCGAAACAATCTGCACATCAAACGGTTGATATGGAACCGAATCCCCCACCAGGGTCTGCCAGATATTGCCCGTCGCCATAAGCACATCCACCATCCCATACAGCGCCGAGCCTGCCGTTTCGGGCAGAGCGAGAATCAGAACTTTTTTTTGCTGTTGGCCCATGTTCCATCCTCCCTGCAATTGGTGGCACAAATGCCTTCTTTTTGTCAGAACTCCATCTGATCCAGTGCGCAGTCATCCCTTACTTTATACCCAGGCGCCACAAAGTGCGCCTCCCGGTCCACCGGGTTTCTTTAGACAACGAATAGACGACGAAGCAAGGTGAGGAAAATGAACGCACAAGTAAATATTAAGACCCGTAACGGCCTCGATCTGATCCAGATGGGCCAGACCATTGAAGCCCTGAAAAACGACCCAGGCCTCGCGCAGTTCGAGTTCCGGGCAAGTAACGAATGGGTGGACGGCGGTGAAAATCGCTCTACCATCCGCGGTTTCTACGGAGCCGGCGCTGAAGATGAATCACGTGACAAAGACTTCGTCTTCACCAATGGTGAGCCCCCGGTCCTGCTGGGCAATAACGAAGGTGCCAACCCGGTGGAATTCCTCCTGCATGCTCTGGCCGGCTGTGTTACCACCACCACGGTCCTGCATGCTGCGGCACGGGGCATCACCATCCGGAAACTGTCGACCAGACTGTCGGGCAATATCAACCTGGAAGGACTGCTGGCGCTGAATGACGAGGCTGTGGTCGGCTACGAGAGCATTCGTATCCTCATGGACATTGAAGCTGATTGCAGCGACGAGGAGCTGGATGATCTTCTGTCGTTTGCCAGGGACCACTCGCCGGTCTGCAACACTGTATGCCGGCCGGTTCCGGTAACCCTTGAGCGGGTCTGAGGGCCACTCCGGGGCGGGGACACCCGTCCCGGACTCTCCTTAACCGGAACAGAGCATCCAGCAGCGGATACCCGGGAAACCGGTGCAAATCTATTCTCGGAGTACACCCTTTCAGGGGCAACGACCGTGCAGCTGCCCTACATAGGCGGCGGTAAAGGCCGCTTCCTGAAAGACCTTCAAACCCGTGTCGGCAAAAGCAATTGGTAGCGGGTTGGATGCCAGGGTGGACTTGATCAGTGCCGGGGGGAGCATGGTCACTGTAAATTCAGTACCGGTGGTCAGTTGAATGGCCGCTTCCATTTTAAAGCTGATGGCACCACCGGCAAATTTGCCTTTTGGCATCCGCTCTTTGATCGCGACGCTGGTGACCCCATGCTCGGCCATTAACTCCGCAAAGGCCGTCTGGAACCGCTTCAGGTCTTCACGGCCATGGTTTTTCGGCAGTGACAGTTTACGCACCTTGCACTCCGGCAGGTTGAACTGCCCCCGGTCCATATTCAGTAAACACACCACCGCATCGCTGCCAGTCAGCTCAACCCCGCAAACAATCATAGCCATTGCCCTCTATGCCACGGTTGTCGTCAGCCACAGCATTTCTTGAATTTGATACCGCTACCGCAGTTGCAGAAGTCGTTGCGGGAGGGCGATGTTACCGCAAATTCGCCAATTCAGGTACAGGCCTGAACCTCGTCCCCAAGAGCAATGTCCCCCGCTTCAACCACCCGCGTCGTAATGCCCCCATGCTCGCCCAAGCGAAGCCCGTTTGGGTTGATGTTCGTATGGAAACCGAGCATCGGCTGCCATCGCACCGAATGGATTCTGTGTTTCAGAAGCAAGCGTTGAGCTATTTAACGCCTGCGGTTCAGCTCTGTTTAACTGGTTGGCAATAGTTTACGTTCATAAAGGTATTATTCTATTTAAAACAGTGTTTTAAATGATTTTCCTATCATGTGTATGGAAAAAAGACATGTTTAAAAGTTTAACGTTAACTGACTGAATAGTTTGTTTTTTTGCCTGTATCCCATTCATGCCGGGGTCTTGGGTAAGTGGCACTGACTTTGCGTCTCTAAAGATTGAAGTTCACCAATCAATGATGACGCGAGGTGATCCTATGATGACGAAATTTGTCGCAGCCTCTGTATTGTCCCTGGCGGCCTGCAGTGCCGGTGCCGTTTCCTTAACCTACGACAATCTTGATCAAAAGCCGATTCTTCAGAACCAGAGCGGTTTTTTGATGAACCAGGTATTTGATATCACAAATAACTCCGGGCAGACGTGGACCGACTTTCACCTGTCGCTGGACGTGTATCCGGACCCCGACGGTGAATTGGGTGCCGGCGGACCGACCTTCTTTATCGACACCAAGAGCGGTGGTTTCGACGGCACTGCCTATGATGGCCCCGGGAGCTATTCACTCAGCAGTAGTCAGCAGGTGATCGACATTATCAACCTGTCCGTTCCGGACGGTGACACCTATACGTTTACAGTGGATGTTGCTCAGGGCGAGACCACCAACCATTACGATATTCTGGGTAAGCCAACAGTGGCGAATGAGGTGCCGGAACCTGGAACCCTGGGGTTGATGGGTCTGGGCGTTGCGGGCCTGGTTGCAAGATTTTCGAAGCGGGCAACTCGCTAGGAGTGGGTCCTCAAGTCCGCTGAGCTCTGGCCGGCAATGACAAGTACATTGTCCCCTTGTGCACTTACGGCAGTGGAGTCCCCGCCAGTATGATGACTCCATTGCCAACATGCTTCCCGAGGGCTCACAATGATTGCCAGCAGAACAGAAGCCGGTGTTCACCCGATTTCAGCGCGCAATACAGCTCGAACAACCACGCCCAAAGGTCTGATCCCCGAAGTCCGACAGCCGAATTTTGATCTGGCCGACGACGTGCCCAAATACTGGTGGGACAACGATCCGGCCAAAACGCTTCTGTTGGCGGCTCTGTCTTCCAGCTTCCCGCCCGGTGAGCGTTTCTTTATCGACTCGGTACGCCACTACCAGAAACAGATCACAGACCCGGAACTGAAAGAGGCGGTGCGTGGCTTTATTGGCCAGGAGGCTCACCACTCCAGGGAACACAAGGCGCTCAACGGCTATATGCAGGATCGCGGTATCAATCTCGACCGCCTGGAGGGTGAGATTCAGGGGCTGATGAACTGGATGCGCAAGCACCTCAGCCCCGAGCGTCAGCTGGCCCACACGGTGGCAGTGGAACATTTCACCGCCCTGATGGCCGAGGAATTTCTCCTGAAATACGACGCCCTGGAGGAAATGGACCCGCGCATGGCGCCCATTTGGGCCTGGCACGCGATTGAGGAATCCGAGCACAAGGCCGTGGCTTTTGATGTTTACAAGAGCATTGGCGGCAGCGAGCTTGTTCGAGTGACGGAAATGATGGCCGTGAGCGTGATGTTTCCGCTGTTCAGCGGGATTCACCTGGCTCAGCTGATGAAAGAAGACGGCCAGCTATTCAACCTGAAGTCCTGGGCGGGCGGGATCAATTACATGTGGGGCAAGCCCGGTGTTTTCCGCAAGCTGTTGCCGTCCTACTTCAAGTACTACAGCCCCGGTTTTCACCCCTGGAATCACGATGCCCGCGATCTGGTTGAGAAGGCCAAGCGCAAATGGTTGGCGCCGGTTATGAAAAAGGCCTCCTGACGGCGCTCTCTCATGACCATGAGCCACCCCTGGGGTGGCTCATATGAATGTCCAGGCCAGTACCCTGGTAATCTTGTTCCCCTGCTTCATCTCGATTTCCCTTATATCAAGGGCACCGAGCTTGCGAATCAACTTCTTTGCAGGCTTAACGTTGTCGGCTTTTGAAACCAGGCTGGTGAACCAGCGGCATTGAGTTGAATACACCTGGCTTTCTCTTATCAGCTTTTTCAGAAACAGCTGTTCACCTCCTTTACACCAAAGCTCTGCTCCCAGCCCGCCAAAGTTAAGGGTGGGGGAGTCGGTCTTTGCTTTCTGCTCACCGCGGCTACGAGCAAGGTTATTGAGTTTAAGCCGGCTACCCTTGAGTGCTTCATCGGGCGAGGCATGGAAGGGTGGGTTGCATACGCTGACGTCAAAGAACTCCCCGGGTTGAATGATCCCTTCAAAGATGTGGTTTTTATCGGGCTGCGTGCGCAGCGTGAAGCGTTCCTTGAGTGCGGGGTTGTTGGCGATAATCGTGGCGACGTTCTCGATCGATTGGGTGTTAATGTCACTACCGACACACTCCCAGCCATAAATCTGGCAGGCCAGCAGCGGGTAGATTCCATTTGCTCCAGTGCCTATATCGAGCAGCTTGATGTCGGGCTGTTCAGGCCCCGGCAAGTCTGCCACGTAATGGATATAGTCGGCTCTGCCGGGGATTGGAGGGCAGAGCGCACCCTCGGGAATATCCCAGTCAGCAATGTTGTAGTATCGGTTCAATAACGCGGCGTTGAGAGTTTTGACGGCCAGTGGGTCTGCGAAATCAATGGAAAGCTCGCCATGAGCGTTCGGTTTCACATGGGGGGCCAGTGCCGGGTGGCTTTTGATGAGAGCTGGGAAGTCATAGCCATGGTTGTGTAGATTCCTTGGGTGCAGACCTTTGCGAACGGGCCTGGTGGGGCTTTTTTTACTTCGGTGGAGGCTGCTCACAGTAATGGGCCCGGGGCTTGGAGTTCATTGCTAGATTGGGTCTGAGCTGGTCGGTGATTATAAACATTATGTAGGTGATGGGCATGCAGTGAAAACCGGGACAGAGCCATCGACTCCCGATTGTCTATACTCCATAGGGTCGTGCCAAAAAAGGAGGAACTATCATGCGGTATCTTGCGATTGTGTTATTCACGGTTTTCTTTGTGGGCAATGCCCTTGGCAGCCAGTGCCCGACGCTGATTAAACAGATTGATCATCAACTGCAGTCGGCGCAACTGGACATTGAGGCTGAGGCCAAGGTCAAAGAGCTCCGGGATCGGGGTGAATCGCTGCACAATGAGGGTAAACATTCCGAGGCTGAGATTGCGCTAAGAAAAGCGATCGATGAACTGGACGCTGCGTTGTAAGAAGCAGGACGGGCGAAGTACTTTTTCATTTTAAAGCTCCGGGGTCGCGACGGATCGGGTATCGCTCATAGAACCGCCGGATAGTTTCCAGCAACCGGTCGACATCCTGACCGTTCACATCCCGATGCGTCACGAAGCGAATGGGGTCTCCCGCCGTGATGAGGATGCCCTGGTCAGCCAGGTAGTCGCGCAGTTGCGCGGCTCTGCCGGACCGGCAGTGGGCGTAGACGATGTTGGTCTGGGTGCTGGCGGGGTTGATCTCCAGCTGCGGGATTTCGGCCAGGCCGGCGCTCAGGTATTCGGCGTTCTCGTGATCTTCAGATAGCCGCTGTGGCCCTTTCTCCAGGGCGATTCGCCCGGCAGCGGCCAGTATGCCGGCCTGCCTCATGCCGCCACCCACCATTTTACGCAGCCGTGTTGCCCGCTTGATAAAGGCTTCTGAACCCAGCAGTAGTGAACCGACAGGCGCGCCCAGCCCTTTCGAGAGGCAGACGCTGACCGAATCATAGTGTCTGGTGATATCGGTTACGTCACAGTCGGATCTTACCGCTGCATTGAACACCCGGGCGCCGTCCAGGTGCAGCAGCAGATTGTGGTCCTCGCAAAAGGCGCGGGCCTGGCGCTGGTAGTCCAGTGACAACACTTTGCCACCGATGGTGTTTTCCAGTGAGAGCAGGCGGGTAGGGGCGAAATGGAAATCGTCGGCCTTGATGGCAGCTTTGGCTTTCTCGAGGTTGATGCTGCCGTCCGGCTCGTTCTCGATAGGCTGCGGTTGAACGCTGCCAAGCACGGCGGCGCCACCGCCTTCGTAGCGGTAGTTGTGTGCCGACTGGCCGCAGAGGTATTCATCGCCCCGGCCACAGTGGCTCATGATCGCCAGCAGGTTGGCCTGGGTGCCAGTGGCGGTAAACAGTGCCGATTCGAAGCCCAGCCGCTTGGCGGCGTAGGCCTGCAGGCTGTTTACGGTGGGATCGTCACCATAAACGTCGTCTCCTACCTCAGCGCTGGCCATGGCTTCGCGCATTTCAGCGGTAGGGCGGGTCACCGTATCGCTGCGAAAATCTACTATGAGGACGTTCTGCTTACCCGCATCAATGGCTGCCTTGAGATCATTCATCTTTTTTTATTGCCCTATAGTCAGTGACCAGGAGTGCTTCCTGACAATGTCTGGAGATCTTGAGCCTGGAGAAAACCTGAATCAAGCTTATCCGGAAACCGGGGTGGATTAATTTCCTGTACCGGTTTTTGGTCCATGGAAGATATTATGCTCACTCGTTTTGCCGGGAGCCCGAAATGATCAAGCCCAGTTGTTACAGCTGTCGAAAAAAGTTTGAGCCATGTGTGCTGAGGGTTTCTTATTCAAAAAACTACTGTGAGGGCTGCGGCGTGGGGTTGTTTGGTGAGGATTACTTCAGTTTCGCCAGAAAACCCGCACCAACTACCCGAAAGAACCTGGCTATCCACTTTGCCGTGCTTCTTTTCGGGGGTGCCTGCTTGTTGTTATGGTTTTCGACTGGCGGCGGGCCCTGACCAGTTCAATTCTGGCTCCGTGCTCTAAGCCTTCACGCAGACAAACAGGGCGTTGCCGGACTGCCCGTCCCAGGGCTCTATCTTGCCGTAGTCATGCTCGAAGATATGCACCTCGAAACAGGGTTCCAGCAGCTGTGCAAGTTCGTCGAAGCCCAGCGCCACCATGGGATGCTCGTCTTTCCAGGTTTCGCTGACATTGTGTGTGGTCTTTGTGATGCACAGCTTGAGTGACTGCTGCTCGCCGTAACCGCGGTAGTGCCAGCCCGAACTGAATTTGAAGGCACCGTCCTGATGCTCTGCAGTATGGTTTACGAACAGGTTGTTGTTGATCTTGTTCTTGTCCACCGCATTGAAGCAGAAAACACCCTTGGTCTGCAGGGCATCGTGGACGCTGTTGATGCAGGATTTCAGGCGGGCGATGTCACTGCTGTAGTGAATGGAATACAGCAAGCAGGTGATCAGATCAAAAGGCTGGTCAAAGGCAAAACTGCCAATGTCTCCCAGGGTGAACTCGGCTTCAGGGCAGCGCACTTTGGCTTTATCCAGCATAGGCTGATTGATGTCCAGGCCCTGGCTTTGGTAGCCAGAATCGAGGAAATGCCAGATGTGGGGGCCGGTACCACAGGCCAGGTCCAGATGACTGCGACCGCCGTTTCCGAACAGCTGGTTAAGCCTGCGCACGCCGCTGCTTTGTTCTGGGTAGTTGATGTCGGCACACATCAGATCGTAATAACCGGAGAGGTCGGTGTAGAGTTTGGTGGACGGTTGCATGACGGCTCACTGGGCGGGTGGAATAGGCGGCTGGCTGGCAGATGCGGCAGGGGGCGTGTAGCACGCTGAGCTGGCATGGGCTCTCCGCCTCCTGATCAGGGTCTTGTGCAGCTCCGCCACAACGAGAAGGCTCATGGCGAATACCAGCAACTGCAACCATTCCGCCATTGAAATCGGCTGAATCTGCAGGACATCGGAGAGCCCCGGGGTATACATGGCGCCAATGTGGGCCAGTTGCGCGAGGGGAACAGCCAGCATCAGGAAAGGGTTACTAAGCAGGGAGATACTGAAAAGGGAGCGGAATTCCGAGCGGCTGTTCAGCGCGTGGATGTTGCCGAAGAGCACCATCAGCATCAGTGTCAGGTTGCGGGCATCCTCAATACTCTGGCCCTGCTCAAGCGTCCACTGGAAATTGAGAAATGCGACAAGCCCCATCCATGATCCCACCACCAGTACGTGCTCAATAATCGGTTTATCGAACACGGGCTCCTGAGGCGAGCGCGGCTTTACTGACAATTCGCCGCCTTCCTTCGGTTCAAAGGCCAGGGCCACGTCCTGGAATCCGTTGGCAACCAGGTTAAGCCAGAGTAACTGCACCGCGATCAAGGGCATTGGCAGACCGGCCAGCACACAGAAGAAAAAGAGCAGGATCGCCGAGAAGCCGGTGGCAACCAGCAGCCCGATCACCTTGCGGATGTTGTTGTAAACCACCCGTCCCTGCTCAATGCCGGCGACAATGGAGGAAAAATTATCGTCGGTAACGATCAGGTCCGCCGTTTCCTTGGCCACATCCGTGCCGCGTTTGCCCATGGCGATTCCCGCATGCGCCTGCCGCATGGCCGGTGCGTCATTGACGCCATCCCCGGTGACGGCGACAAAATGCCCGTCCCGCATGAAGCTGTCCACAATCTGGGCTTTCCTGGCGGGTTCTATGCGGGCGAATACCCGGGCCTTGCGAATAAGCTGGTCGACAGCCCCCTGGCCCCGGGCGTTGACTTCATCGAGCATTTGGCCCGTAACAACCGTTGCGTCGGCGTCACACAGCCCCAGTTCCAGGGCGATTGATTTTGCGGTAGCCGGATGGTCGCCGGTGACCATGGCTACCTCAATGCCGCCGGTACGGCACTTTTCGATGGCTTCGAAGGCTTCGTGGCGGAGCGGGTCTATCATGGCAACCATTCCGAGAAAGACCATATCGGCCATCTCATGATCGCCGGATGACGAGGTTTTCTTCGCCAGGGCGATAATCCGATAGCCTCGGGAAGCGAGCTCGGTGAACTGGCTTTCGAGGGCTGGTTTGTCGATTTCTATAGAGCCGTCAGTGGTTGCCATCCGGTTGCACATGGCCAGCATTTTTTCAGGGCTGCCTTTGGCATAGATGACGGTTTGATCGCCAACGCGGTTGACCACCCCACTGTAGGCCTTTTCCGACTCGTAGGGGATCAGGGCCACCTGTTCCTGTCGGGTTCGCAGGTCAGTGATGGACATACCCAGCTTCTTGGCCATGACCAGGAAGGCAATGTCCACGATGTCGCCCTGGGAAACCCACTCGCCGCCGCTATAGTCCAGATGGCTTTCATTGGCGAGGACGCCTGCGACACAGAGCTCCCTGAGTGTATCCTGGCCCGCCGCATCCACCTGGGCGCCGGCGGGGCCTGTGATCTCCCCACCCGGGGCTACCCCCTCGCCAGTGACGTCGAACTGGCGTCCATCAGGCAGCCTCACCTTGCGAATGGTGAGCTCGTTGACTGTCAGGGTGCCGGTCTTGTCGGAGCAAATGAGGGTGCAGGACCCCAGGGCTTCCACCGCCACCAGCTTGCGGATGATCACATTGCGTTTTGCCATCCGGGTCATGCCGATGGCGAGGGCAACGGTCAGTGCAGCAGGCAGGCCCTCCGGAATCACCGAAACGGCCAGGCCGATGGACATAAGGACCATCTCTTCCATTGAATAGCCGCCATCCAGGATCATCAGGCCTGCCAGGGCGGCAATGGCCACCAGAATGCCGAAGGCAACCTGGTAGGTGAACTTGCGGATCCGGATCATCAGCGGCGGTTCAGCAGAGGTCTTGCCGGTGACTCCCTGGGCAATCTTGCCCAGCTGGGTATCCGAGGCAGTAGCTATTACCCGGCCACGCCCGCGCCCATGGGTGATGATGCTGCCCGCAAAGCACTGGTCAACGCGCTCGGTGAGCGGTGTGCTGTCGTCGCTTGCCGCACCGGCATTCTTGGCGACCGCCAGGGACTCCCCCGTCAGCATGGACTCATCCACCGCCAGGCTGCTGGCGCTGAGCAACTGGATATCAGCCGGCACTTTGTCGCCTGATGAGAGCAAGACAACATCGCCTGGAACGATCTCTTCGACTTCAATGGTTACAATCTGGCCGTCCCGAAGCACATGGGCTGTACCTTTCATCATTTGCTTCAACGCGGCGGCCGCCTTCTGGGCGGAAAACTCCTGGACCGTGCCGATAATTGCATTGATCAGCAGGACGATCAGGATAAAAACCCCGCTTGGGGTCTGGCCGAGTGCAAATGAAACAGCGGAAGCGATCAGGAGGATGTAAATGAAAGGGCTGAGGAATTGCCGCGCAAAAAGCTCCACCACACCCGGCATGGGCGGGGCGGGCAGCCGGTTGTAACCAAATTTCTCCAGTCGTGCACTGGCTTCCTGGCGGGATAGTCCGTTGTCAGCGGGATCTGCTGTGTTGGGTAGCTCTGGGGCTGCGCTGAGGGTTTCCATTCTGCAGTGCTTCTTTTCCGGCTTGCTTGTTGTTACGGCTTCCGACTGGCAATCTGTTATGGCTCAAGCCTACTCGTAGACATCCCGCAAGGATAGTAAGGCAAAGTCTGGTACAACGCCGAGCCCGGGCCGATCACTGAGCCACATGCGGCCGGCCGCCACTTCCGGGGCACCGGTGGCAAGCTGGACTTTGTTGTAATTATGCAAATCAGTGGTATTCAGCAAGGCTCTGGGGGATGTGCTGGCGGCGAGGTGCGCATAGGCAGCCGTCGCGATGCCGCTACCCCAGGCATCTTCAATGGTCATGGATATGCCGGCGTCTGCACACACGTCCCGAATGATCCTGGATGGTGTCAGCCCACCGAACTTGCTGACTTTCAAGGCAATGGCATCCATGGCGTCGTCTCTGAGGCCACGCTGCAGCTCATTCAATGTGTTGAAAGCCTCATCCAGTTTGACCAGATGCCTGGTGCGTCGCCTGACCGATAGACACTCTTCGTAACTGCGGCAGGGTTGCTCAAGGTAGATATCCACATCCTCAATGGCTTTTGAAAAGCGTAGCGACTGATCGCGACGCCAGGCACCATTGATATCGCCAATCCAGAGCTCATCAGGCTGTTTGAGTTTGCCAAGCCTGCGAATCAGGTCGATGTCCTCTTCCACCTCATGGCCCAGTTTGATCTGAATGTGCCGAAAACCCTCGGCACGATAACGGAGAAGAGACTCTTCCATTTCCCCTGGGTCGGCCAGTGGAACAATCCGATGCAAGGGCATGGATGGCGACTGGAGCCCACCAAGCAGTGTGTAGACAGGAAGCCCACACGCCTTGCCCAGAAGATCCCAGCAGGCAATGTCGATGGCGGCCTTGGCGACAGCCTGGCCGGTGAGCGCCTGATTCATTCGCTCCTGAATCACCGACACTTGCCGGGGATCCTGTCCAAGCACCTCCGGTGCCAGCAGCGACAGGCAGGAAGGAAGGCCCTCGGCAAAAGCCGCCATGTAGTTGGGGCCGCAGGGGCACACCTCACCGTAGCCCTCCAGCCCTGTGTCTGTTGAAAGGGCCACAACTGTCGTTTCGAAGACCTGATGGGAGCGGCCGCCTGCAAAGGCATAGGCTTTTCCGGTATATTCCAGATTCGCCGTGTATACGGCCATTCGCTCAATGCGCATAAGCAACCTAACCCTAACCTTGATGTGACACATTTAGTGCAGCGGTGTACAAATATATAGCTGAGCCAGCCGATGTACGCCTGGTCCACACCGGGTTTTCGGGAATCCTGCGGCTAGCCGAAAAACAGGCTGATCGAGTCAGGACGGTTGCGCCAATGAATCCTGCGAAGCAACACGATTACGCCCCGCAGCCTTGCCACTGTATAGAGCCTTGTCAGCCCTTCTGACCAGGGAATCGTAGGACTGGTCCGACGATAAGAACGAGGCCACGCTCATGGTGACAGTCGTATGGAAGGCTGTGTCTTCGAGCTGGAACTCCATGGCTTCAATCTTTTGACGAATACGCTCTGCTAACCTTGTCGCATTCAGTATTGGCGTGCCGGGTAGGATGACGGCAAACTCTTCTCCGCCAATACGGCAGGCCACGTCCAATGGGCGAAGCTCCTCCTTGATCATCTTTGCGGTATCGATGAGTACGATGTCACCGGCGGCGTGGCCATATTGATCATTGATGCTCTTGAAGTGATCGAAGTCGAACAGGATGACAGAGGAGTGCAAGCCCGACCGAATGAAACCGGAATGCTGCGCCTTCAACTGATTGTTAAAATGTTTCCGATTGAAGAAGCCTGTCATTTCGTCCGTCACGGATTCCCGGATCAGCCGTTCTTCCAGCTCTCTCTGGTAGGAGACATCCCTTACGAGTGCCATGGCAACTTGTACCCCATCCAGCACGATTGTGTTAATCATGATATCGACCGGGATCTCGGTGCCATCAGCATGAACTCCGCAAAACTTTTTATTCGCGCCCATTGGGCGGGGAGTGGGGTTTTGGAAATAGCCACTGACCCGTTGCCTGTGCGCATCCAGGTGAAGCTTCGGGATGATGATCGACAGATCTGAACCTTTCAGGATATCTACAGGATGCCCAAACATTTCCCCGGCAGGGGAATTCACCAGAGCGATCTTGTGGTTACTATCAACGATAACGACGGCATCAGGCAGAGCATCAATAAATGGCAACAGACGACTGGAAGTTGTAATGAGCTGATCGAGTTTTTTTTCGGCGGGCATGGTCAGGGAACCCGATAATGAAACTGTGAACACGTGTTCATTACTATAGGTGGTAAAGTGCAAAATGACTAACACGATGGAAAATAGATCTTTCCCGGCTTTGCGCGGAGGTATTGAAAGGCCGGCCCATAACCTGACCGGCCTTTTTGCTCAAAGTAAGGCTTGTTGTGGCCTAGCGCCCTCCAATTGCGCCATCACGGCGCATGTCGGCCCCACCAACAAGGCCACTCGGGGTGACCTGTATCAGCGACAGCCCACTGTTCAGGGTCGTGACTCCCACCGCATGCCCTCTGCCTTCTTCCAGCTCAGATTCAAGTGCAGCGGCATCATAGTCCAGCGTCACGCCCGGGATGGGTGCTTCCAGAACGGTTGCTGAGGTTGAGCTGCCGCTGTTCGTATTCTGGTAATGAGGCACATTGATGGCTTGCTGTGGGTCAAGTCCGAAATCAAACACGTTCATGATGGTCTTGGCGGTGTAACCAATGATCCGGAAGCCACCCGGCGAGCCGGTGACCAGCGAAACCTGTCCATCCATATCAAGGACAATCGTCGGAGCCATGGAACTGCGGGGCCGCTTTCCGGGCTGCACCCGGTTGGCAATCAGTTCGCCGGCACTGGAAGTGGGCTGGAAGCTGAAATCGGTCAGTTGATTGTTGAGCAGAAATCCGCGGCCAGCCACCATTACTCCATTACCGAACGAGCTCTCAATGGTCGTGGTCATGGATAGCGCATTGCCGAACCGATCAACGATGGAGACGTGGCTGGTGCCCGCGCCTGGCTCATCCATGCTTGGAGCAGAGGGATCAAACACACCGGGGGGCGTTCCCGGATCAACTACGCCAAGGTCATTCTCACCAATCAGCGCAGCGCGGGTTTCGAGGTATTGCTTGTCCAGCATGCCTTCAACCGGAACGGTGATGAAATCGCTGTCTGCAACATACTTGTTGCGATCCGCGAACGCGATACGCATGGCCTGGGTAAAAAGATGAACCACTTCCTCGTCCAGCGGGTTCTTGCCTGCCAGGTCGAAATTCTCAAGCACACCCATGATCTGACCGACGGCCAGTCCACCGGAAGATGGCGGGCCCATGCCACAGACGTTGTTGCTACGGTAAGTGATGCACACTGGTGGCCGTTCAATGACCTGATAATCGGCCAGGTCGTCCAGGCTCATTGATCCGGGGATATTCGGATCGTTCTGGACGGCGCTAACGATGTCCTGTGCGATAGAGCCGGTGTAGAAGGTATCTGCTCCATCGCGAGCCAGCAGCTTTAGCGTTTCGGCATAGTCCTTGTTTTTGATCAGTGTACCGGCAGGCTTGGCTTCGCAGGTCTCGCTGTCAACAAAGTAGTTGAAGGCGGTGGGGTCACGGAAAAATAACCGATCCTCACAGGATGGGTTGCGGGCCAGAAGGCCGGAGACCTGATCACTGGTACGCTGGGTCAGAGAAAAGCCTTTCTGGGCCTGGGTGATCGCCGGTACAAACAGGCGCTGCCAGGGAAGCCGGCCATATTGAGTATGCATATATTCCATCATTCGCGGGACGCCCGGCACGCCCACGGACAGACCACTCTGCCACGCATCTGAAAAGCCGATTGAATTGCCTTCCTCATTTAAAAAAAGCGTTTCATCCACCGCCTCTGGTGCGGTTTCACGGGCATCGATAGTGGTTGTGGTGCCGGTCTGGGCATCGTAATAAACGATAAACGCTCCGCCACCAAGCCCGCTTGACTGGGGTTCCACCAGGCTGAGCATGGTCTGCACCGCAATCATGGCATCTGCCGCGGTACCACCGTTTTTGAGAATTTTTGCGCCGGCTGCCGTGGCCAGCGGGTTTGCCGTGACGACCATTTCGCGCTCGGTCGTTTGAGCCTGTGGCAGGTCAGTTGCCCAGGCAGCAGGTACACCCAGAGACAGACAAAAAGAGATAGTCAACAATCGTTTTTTCATTGTTATTCTCCTGTGGCCGAGCTCTGCCTGGCCGCATTATTGATTGAAGGATACTGGTCGGGAAGCGGTTGGCTCCGAGACGATGAACGGCAGGCAATTGCCGGGCCACGAAAAGACAAAGCATTAAGGTTCAGATGGGTTCTGCAATCCCTGGCAGATCCCTGATATTGAAAATGTGAAACTCTGTAAAATACTTCGACATAACTTCTACCTTTCTGTCGATCAGCAGGTCAGCCAAGGTAGAGCCAGGAATATTGTGTTGGTGAGCCCTGCGGGTTTTCGGAAAATCGTGACAGCTCTTTTTTTGGCTCACAGGTAACAGCAGCGGTATCTGCTAGTATGGCCAGCTTCTCATCCCGAAAACGATCAAGCGCAGCAATAATGAATGCTCCTTTCACACTGCGGCCTTACCAGCAGGAAGCGGTTGATGCCACGTTGAGGCATTTTCGCAAATCTGATGATTCTGCCGTTATTGTCCTGCCGACCGGTGCCGGTAAAAGCCTGGTCATTGCCGAGTTGGCCCGGCTTGCCCGGCGCCGGATTCTGGTGCTGACCCACGTAAAAGAGCTGGTGGAGCAGAATCACGCCAAATATGAGAGCTATGGGTTAACCGGCAGCATCTTCGCCGCCGGACTGAAACGTAAGGAAAACCGGCATCAGGTGACCTTCGCCAGTGTGCAGTCCGTATCGGCCAATCTGGATCAGTTCAGGGATGAATACTCGTTGGTCATCATTGATGAGTGCCATCGGGTCAGCGGTGATGACACCAGCCAGTATCAGAGGATCATTGAGCTGCTGCGGCAACAGAATGACTCCCTCAAAGTGCTCGGGCTGACCGCCACACCCTATCGTCTGGCCATGGGCTGGATCTATCGCTATCACTACCGGGGCTTTGTCCGGGGTGAACAGGACAAGCCCTTTCAGCACTGCATTTATGAACTGCCGTTGAGCTACATGATCAACCGGGGGTATCTCACCAGGCCTGAGCTGGTGAATGCGGCGGTGGCGCAATACGATTTCTCCGCGCTGCCTCAGGACCGCTTTGGCGAGTACGCCGAGAAGGATGTTAACCAGCTGCTGAGCAAACACAAGCGTGTGACCCGTGCCATCGTTGAGCAGGTGATGGAGCTGGCCGCAGAGCGCCAGGGGGTGATGGTCTTTGCGGCAACGGTGAATCATGCGCGGGAGATCACCGGCTACCTGCCGGAACATCAGACCGCCCTGGTGACCGGTGCGACCGATCTGAAGGATCGGGACTTGCTGATCCAGCGTTTCAAACAGTGGCAGCTGAAGTATCTGGTGAATGTGTCGGTACTCACCACGGGCTTTGATGCGCCCCATGTGGACTTTATCGCCATTCTTCGTCCTACCCAGTCGGTCAGCCTGTATCAGCAGATTGTGGGCCGTGGTCTTCGTCTGGACGAGGGTAAGCAGGATTGTCTGGTAATTGATTACGCGGGTAACAGTGTGAATCTGCATCACCCGGAGGTAGGGGAGCCGAAACCGAATCCCGACAGTGAGCCGGTGCAGGTGTTCTGCCCGGGCTGTGGTTTCGCCAATATCTTCTGGGGTAAAACAGACGGTGAAGGCCATGTTATCGAGCACTACGGTCGCCGTTGCCAGGGGCTGCTGGAACCCGCGGAAGCGGAGGCACCTGCCGTGCGGAAGGGGCGCCCGCAGCAGTGCGATTACCGTTTCCGTTTCAAGGAGTGCCCACACTGCGGTGGCGAGAATGATATTGCGGCCCGCAACTGCCACCAGTGTCACAAAGCCATCATCGATCCGGATGATCAGCTGAGAGATGCGTTAAAACTCAAGGATGCCATGGTGATTCGCTGCGCCGGGATATCGCTGGTTGCTAGCGGTAGCAAGTTGAGGATCACCTATCACGGGGAGGATGGAGAGGCGCTCAGCGAATCGTTTGATTTCAGCAAACCGGGCCAGCGCACTGTTTTTAACAGACTGTTCGGGCGTCGTTTTGCGAATGGCCAGGCTCCGAAAGCGTTCAGCTCAGCGGATGAGGTGCTTGAACTGGAGGCCTTGCTTCCGGCACCGGATTTCGTGATTGCCCGCAAGCAGAAGCACTATTGGCAGGTGCAGGAGCGGGTTTTTGATTATCAGGGTAGTTTTCGTAAGGCGTATTAAGTGTATGACGTTCAAGAGCACGGTCAACAACTCCTGAGGCGTTTTGAAAACCCATATTGGGTAAAAGTTACCCAATATGGGTAGCGTCCGGAGTGATGAGCCATCATCCGAACGCAGGCTGCTGAGGCTTACTGCCAGCAACCCGTTTCATCCACGCCATATCCAGCGGAACCAGCACGTTCAAGGCGAACAGCACCCAGCCAAGGGGCTGCAGGCTTGCCGCAAACCAGACCATCAGGGCAAGGGACGCCAGGCTCCAGGTAACATCGGCAGCAATCATCACGTTCAGGTACTTCTCCTGCCACCGTTCGTTAACGGCCACGGCGGCCATATCCACGCACCACAGCAGCATCACGATGCCAACCACCAGGTAAAAGGTTGCGCCGGGGCCGCCCGCCCACTGGGCAATGGGCTCAGCGGCCAGGATCAGAGCCAACGCGAATGGCGCGGAGAGCAATACATCGCTGAGGATGATTTGCTTAACACTGAATCGACGGACTAGGTTTTTCATAGGATCACCTCAATCGGGTTTCGCAATGTGTTGGACTACACTTCAAAGCTTCTACCCGGGCGGTGATAGTCTCAATTACCTGTGAGGTAATGGTTCCGCCTACCCTCGGCTACGATAATGGTTGAACACTCGGAATTGACGGGAAACCCAATGAGCGCCTTCGGTACGCTGTTCAGAGAAATGCGGCAGGGCAAGCGCCTGAGCCAGATGGATTTCGCCTTGGCGTGTGAGGTGTCGCCAAAACACATCAGCTTTCTGGAAACCGGCCGCAGCAAGCCCAGCAAAGGCATGGTTCTGCATTTAGCGCAGATGCTGCAGGCGGATCTGGCCGGTACCAATCGGCTCTTATCAGCGGCGGGATACGGCCAGGTCTACTCCGACCAGGATCTGAACGCGCCTGGCATGGCCATGATCAGGGAGGCGCTTGGGCACCTGTTGCAGGGACACTTGCCGTACCCGGCGGTGGTGTTCGACCACGAGTATTATCTGGTGATGGCTAACCAGGCCATGCAGGCGATGATGGCGAGGATGATCGAGCTGGGTGCTCAGTTTCCGGCCCGGCCCAACTTTTTGCTGTCCCTGCTGGATGAGCACGGCATGAAGCCCTTCGTTGGCGATTGGGATAATATCGCCTGCCACATGCTGCAACGCGTCTACCATGAGCATCTTGCCGGCCCCTTTCGGGATCAGCCCAACCGATTGCTGGAGCACGCCCTGACTGTACCCGGCGTGCCTCAGAACTGGAAAAGCCACGTGGTGGAACACCTGGACTACCCGGCGATTCCTTTCACACTGAATCTGGGGCATCAACAGCTCAGAATCTTTTCCACCATTGCAACTATCGGCACGCCGCTGGATGTGACTGCTCAGAATTTGCGGATTGAGCATTTCTTTCCGATGGATGAGGAGAGTAAGGCTTATTGGCAAGGTTGAACTGTTCCGACAGGCGGTCCGGCCTTAACGCCCCTTTCTTGAACCGAACAATTATTTCCTGTTTGGGATATGATGAGGGTCTGAAGTTGGTGAATAAACCAACCATCGACCTGGAGAACACCATGAGCAACAAAACCGCAAAAGCTTCATTAACGTCGGCCGCCATTGCCGAGCAGACCGCTGCCTTTTTGAAGTCCGGCGGGGCTGTTGAGTATGTCGGCAAGGGTAACAGGGGGCAAGTCGCCTCGTCAGGCCCCAAGCATGTTAAGCTCCAGGCCCGCTAGAATCGCAACGGATTCTTTCCGCTCGTTTTACTGACTGTATTCATTGTTGGAGCAAACACTGAGTGTCAATCAAGAAGATTGATGTCTATGTCAAATAAGGATTTCATTCTTCAGCGCATTCGTGTGTACGCAGGAAAAGAATTCGATCCCGCTGAGGATCAACAGGTAGCGGATGTTTTGCGGTCCAGGTTCAACATCCGTTTGCCACAAAGATCATCACTGAATGCCTCGCTGGCACTAGCGACCAGTGATCACGAGATCATCGGTCTCGTATTGCAGTATCGGACCATGACATAGCGGCTGCCTGAGCTACACTTCCCGTAAACCTGCACCGGTATAGGGAGGCTCTCGATATGGCTGTCCGACCGAACGTAGTTTTATTTGATGTCCTAGAGACGTTGATTGATCTGGATCCGCTGGCCGCCCGCCTGGAAGAGGTTGGCCAGCCAGCGACCACTCTGCAGCCCTGGTTCCTGCGCTTTCAGCGCGATGCCATGGCACTGACCCTTGCCGGCGACGCGGCACCTTTCGAAGCTGTTGCCCGGGAATCACTCCGCACGGAAACGAAACACACGCTCAATGAACGTGATATTGGGTACGTGGTCGACGGGTTCTCCACGCTACCCACCTTCGACGATGCCGCCCCCGCGCTGAAGAAAATCTCTGAGGCGGGCGTGTCCGTTGGATGCCTCACCGTCAACAGTCCTGAAAGAACGCGCCGTTTCCTCGAAGGCGCAGGGCTTTCCAGATTTGTTGACCATGTTGTCACCGCGCATGAGGCAGGTGTCTGGAAGCCTCATCCGGATATCTATCGTTTTGCTGCAAAACATCTGGATACGCCGATTGAGCGCCTGGCTCTGGTAGCCGTGCATGCCTGGGATTGCCATGGAGCGAAGCGGGCCGGTGCACTTGCGGGCTGGTGTTCGCGTCTTGAATATAAGCCTGGCGATGTCTTCCTGCCCGCCGACGTCATGGGTGACAGTCTTGTTGAGGTTGCCGACGGACTGATGTCACTGCACTGAAAGTTGGTCGCACGAACAGGGTAAAGGGGGCATCAGGTTTTAGCCTCCCTCAACCACTGGCACGCCAGCTCTGCTGCCGATTGGTCATCGATACCCATTTCGGAGATTGTACTCCAGGTATCGATATCCATAGCGACCCGAAGCGTTGCGCGATAACGTTTCGCGCTGTCGCCTTGCTTCCCCGCTGGCACCAGAGTGTCCTCAAGGCTTCGCAGCAGCTGCATCCATCCGTTTTCAACCACATCTGCCAGGGCGGGCATTGTCTTCGCGTCCCGCATCACTTTTCCCATCATGTCGTAGGTGCGGCGGTAGTAGTCGTAAAGCAGTCGGAGTACGCCGGCGGCTTGCTTTATTTCATCCGGTTCTGCGAGTGCCTGCGCAAAATCTGGCGGTGGGTTATCGGCAATCCAGTGATCACTACAGGCACGGAACATCGCGGAGTCATCAGGGAAGTGTTTGTACACCGTTACGCGGCCGACACCCGCCAGGCTTGCAATGTCACTAATGGTCGTCTGCGCTGGCCCGACCGTTCGGTGTAACTCAACGACCGCTTCGGTAATCCGTCGCCGGGTCTGTTCTTCCTGTTTTGCCCGGGTGGTTTTACGGTAGCTACGTTTTTGGGAGTTAATCGACATACAGGCTGTATACCCAATTATTGACAGGCGCATGAACGAGGGATAATCTCTCGTATTGAATATACATAGTGTATTCTTAAATTGAGTGGAACGCGAGTCGGGGGCAGGTCTCCCTGACTACAACCAGGGGGATAACTCATGAATAACGCATCTCTGCCGACTGTCATCAACAGGGAACGCCGACTTTACCAACTTGGCATCATCCTGTTTCTCATGGGTCTGTTGACTGGGTTTCTGCTGCCGTTAATGGAGAATGCCAGAATGGGGCTTTCGAGCCACCTTGAGGGCATCATGAATGGACTGGTACTGATTGTGCTGGGTGTGATCTGGCCCAAGCTTCGGCTGGGCCGCACGGCCGAAAGAATTGCATTTGGTCTTGCCGTATTCGGTACCTACACCAACTGGCTGGCTACGCTGGCTGCCGGCTTTATCGGTGCAGGGGCATCCATGATGCCGATAGCCGCTGCAGGCTTCGAGGGCTCGGCGCTACAGGAAGGCCTCATTGCCATAGCCCTGACATCGCTCTCGGTGGCGATGGTAGTGGTTGCCGTAATGGTGCTGTGGGGAGTCTGGAATAAGGGAAATCAGTTTGGATAAATGATATGGCCTTCAGGTAGTTTGTCCCGGGAATTCGGCCACATTCCGACTGTCGAATATACTGAGCTACGGAATCCGTGGTTCGAGTATCCTGACAAACCCGCCACAAGAGGATTGGATATGCCTCACGTTCGTTTTTTCCATCTGCTCTGTTTTGCTGTTCTTGCTGCTTTTTTCGCGGCCTCCACCGCGCAGGCTCATCACGGTTGGGCCTGGGCAACCGACGAGGAATTTGAAATTACCGGTGTTATCCAGTCTGTGCGCCTTGGTAATCCCCATGGCGAGGTCACCATAAGCGTGGATGGCGAGGATTGGGTTGTGGAGGTTGGGCAGCCCTGGCGTAACGACCGAGTTGGGCTTACCAGAGAGATGTTGAGCCAGGATCGGGAGATTACTGTGCATGGTCATCGCTCCGCGAAAGAAGGTGAACGGCTGGTCAAGGCTGAGCGGGTTGTGATCGACGGGAAGGATTACGATCTGTATCCCGACCGTGAGTCCTGATCCCGGAGATGATTGAGCAAGCGCTGGTCTCCGTCGAGAATCTGGCTTTTGTCTCGGCCCTGCGCAATTCCACATTCATGTACCCGCTGGTAAACGCCGGGCATATTCTCGGGGTTTCGATGCTGGTCGGCGGCATTGTGCCACTGGATTTGCGTTTGCTGGGGTTCTGGCGCAACTACCCGGTGATGGTGTTTGTCGATGTGCTTCGAATTACATCGGCGATTGGTTTGGGGCTTGCGGTTTTCTGCGGTGCACTGTTATTCGCCACAGCGGCCGTGGATTACGCTGCATCGCCGTTGTTCCAGGCGAAGATTGTGCTCGTCCTCTTCGGTATCTTGAACGCGTTAATTCTGGGGCGGGTGTTTAAGCAAGGGGATATACGGAGCCTCCCAATGGAGGCTCCCATGCCTGTAGCCATGAGGGCTGGGGCTTTTCTGTCCCTGGCAGTCTGGATCAGTGTGCTGGTCATTGGCAGGCTGTTGGGTTACTTCTGAACTCGCGGTGCCGCCACTGGCTGCCGGCGAGGCGGATTCCAATCCATTCAACCCGTCTGCTTCTCTTCACCTGCATTCAACGCCGCAGCTGTTTACAATGTCGTACTTTTAACCATTGCAGAGAACCCTATGCCAATCGAAAAAAACCAGGTGGTCCTGTTTCACTACAGCGTCCGTGATGAACAAGGCAACATTGTTGAAGACTCCCATGGCGGCGAGCCAAACGCTTACCTGCATGGTCACGGCGGTATTATCAAGGGCCTGGAAGAGGCTCTGGAAGGTCAGGATGCGGGCGATACGTTCAGCGTCACCGTCGCTCCGGATAAAGCCTACGGCCCGCGCAAGGCCGACGCCATCCAGCGCGTGCCGATCAAGCACTTGATGGGTGCCAAGCGCTGGAAGCCGGGCATGATTGCCCAGGTGCAGACCGAGCAGGGCCCGCGCCATGTGGTTGTCGCCAAGGTGGGCCACAAGTTTGCCGATGTCGACACCAACCATCCGATGGCCGGTAGAACCCTGACCTTCGATATCGAAATTATCGACGTGCGCGCCGCCGATCCGGAAGAGTTATCGCACGGCCACGCCCATGGGCCGGGCGGTCATCATTGAGGGATCAGAAGGAAATCCGGGCAGGATTATTTTATCCGGGCACTTTGTGTGGTTGGCCATCCTGGTCTAAGTTTCAGATTGAGGTGTCGGAATCTTCCAAAACCGGTCGCATTCATCTCGCCTGAATCAATCAGGGTGACCAGAGAGGGATTGCTATGAAGTCTAAAATGTTACCCGCCATGCTGGTAGGCGTTCTCTGCCCGGGAATTGGATCAGCATTTGCCGACTCCCATGGCATGACCAGTATGCAGCTGGCTGAAGAAAAGAAGTGCACGGCTTGCCATGCCATTAAAGAAAGCGAAGCCATGGCGATAGCCCCATCTTTCCGGAGTATTGCGCAGAGGTACTCAATGGACGAATCTGATCGGCTGGTCCAGGTTGTGTTGACTGGCGGAGAGGGGCATTGGGGCAAGGCAGAAATGCCGGACATGGGGGTTCGCATGGACGTCAGCCAGGGAGAGGCTGAAAAGCTCGTGAAGTGGATTCTGGAGATGGAAGAGTAAAAAGTGTCACTGCGGCGACCACACCTCTCCATGTTGCATGATCCTGAATTCCGCTTCACTCATGTTTTGTCTCTCCAATGCCAGCCGCAGGCGCCGGGGTGGTTCGTCCATGGGTTCATCCGTTAGCACGAATGTGCCCCAGTGCATGGCTACCGACTGGCGGGCGCCAATATCCCGGTGGATCCTGACTGCCTCTTCCGGCGCTACGTGCACCGGGGCCATGAACCAGCGCGGGTCGTAGGCGCCGATGGGGAGCAGCGCCAGATCAATGGGTGCAAACAGCTCGCCAATGTCGCGAAACACCTTGCCATAACCGGTATCACCGCCGAAATAGAACCGAAAGCCGTCCACCTCCAGGAGCCAGCTACACCACAGCGAGGTATTGGTGTCTGTGGCGGTTCGTCCGCTGAAGTGCTGGGCCGGCAGGCAGAATACTTCGTTTCCTGCAGCCAGGGGCATCGATTGCCACCAGTCCAGTTCCACCAGATTGTGGATGCCGCGCTTTTCGAACCAGGGTCTTAACTCCATGGGAATACAGAAGCACAGATCAGCGCCAAAACGTCGGTGCAACTGGCGCACTGTTGCCTCGTCGAGATGGTCGTAGTGATTGTGGGAAATCAGTACCAGGTGGATCGGCGGCATTTCTGCTACCGTCAGGGCTGGCGGGGTGAACCGCTTGGGCCCGATCAACCGGAAGGGGCTGGCACGGTCCGACAACACCGGGTCGGTAAGCACGTTCAGGCCCCGATACTGGAACAGGAACGACGCATGCCCCAGCCAGACGAGTTGTGGCTCTGCTGGCGGATTCATCAGCACGTGGCCATCAGGGCGCAGCAGCGTGTAGCGTTTACCCTGTGGGAAGCGGCGGCCGGGGGCCAACTGCCAGCGCAGGAAATCCCCCAGGCCATGGTGGGGTATGCGCTCCAGGTTACGAAACCTGCCCCGGTGAAAATGGGGTTCTGCGGCAAGGGCGGCCAGGCGTTCACGGTCGATGGTCATGGATGGGGCATAGGTGATTGTTTTGGTGAAATGTCGGATCCAGTCTAGAGTACTACGTCCCGAGTGTGATTGAGGATTGACTATGTTTCGTATTCACGTTGAGCGGCTCCTCGCAAAGGACATCGACACTGTCTTTGAGGCTATTTCCGATCATGCTCGCTACGACCGCTTTCCGGGGGTCGACAAGTCCCTGCTCATTGAGAAAGGCAAGGATGAGAAGAGCGGCACAGGCGCCCTGAGGGTTATAGGAGCGGGGCGGCTGGAGCTGACCGAGCGCATTACACAGTTTGATAGACCAGACAGAATGCACTATCGCATTGAAAAATCGAAGCCTTTCTCCGTTCAGCATACCCGGGGCGAGATTGTTTTGCGGGCCGAGGGTGGGCAAACCAGAGTGACCTGGATTTCCGAAGGCCGTGTACAGGTTCCATTGCTCGGCCCGGTGATGGACCGGCTCGCTGAGCGTAGTTTTTCCAGGGCTTTCAGTTCCCTGCTCAAGGCTGTTGAGCGACTATAGGCTGAGGGGAAAGCCGAGGGATTCTTTAAAGGATCTGGCAAGAAGACTGTGAATATTCGAACGAACCAGATTTCCAATTTTGATTCAGAGGAGGTACCAGACCGTGAGATCCCCATTGCGATTAAAGGCCAGCGCCCTGCTGCTGGCCCTGGTGATGCCAATGGCCCCCGGGCACGCCGCGGAGGATGATGGTGATGTAACCGAGGAGTCGTTGCGCCAGGAAATGCAGAACCTTGATCAGGAACTGGCGGATTTCACCGCTGAGCGGCGGGAACGATTGATGACGGACATCGAGGATGTTCTCGACGACATCGATGCCCGTATTGCGACACTGAACAGTCGTCTGCGGGATAACTGGAATTCGGCCGACAGGTTGGAGCGGGCCCAGGCGCAGACCGCAGTGGCAGCGCTGCGGCGGGAGCGGTCACGGGTGACTGAATGGCTCCAGCGTATGCAGGACAGCACCAATTTTACCTGGGAGTCCATGAAGGATGGCTTCAACGATGCCTTCGATGATCTCTCTGAGGCCTGGCAGGGGGCGGAGCAGAAAGTCCGTCAGGCCGTCGAGGAGAATTGACAGGTCCCTGCACACGAAAATTATTGTAAGAGGAGTCGCTTTATGAGTCTGGCTATCGCACTGCATGTGCTTTCTGCCGTGATCTGGGTTGGCGGTATGTTTTTCGCCTATATGGCCATGCGGCCAGCGGTGGTTGAGGTGGTTGAAGCATCACAGCGTGGCGTACTCTGGTGTCACACTCTGTCCCGGTTTTTCAGGTGGGTTTGGGTTGCCGTGATCCTGTTGCTGGTGACCGGCTACTGGATGATCTTCAGTGTGTTCGGTGGCATGGCGGGTGCGGGCTGGCATATCCATGCCATGCAGGGGCTGGGGATTGTGATGATCCTGCTCTATTTTCACGTCTATTTTGCCCCCTTCCGGCGGCTGAAACAGGCCGTAGCCAACCAGGATCCCCAGGAAGGCGGGCTACAGGTGGGGCAGATCCGCAAGCTGGTGGGCACCAACCTGATTCTTGGGCTGATCGTGGTGGCGATCGGTGCCGGCGGGCGGTATCTGTAAGCCTGCCGAACCAATACGGCGAGATGCGGCCCCTAGTCAAGCGTAATCGCCGGGTTTTCACTGACGGTTAAAAGAGGCAGCTTAGTTACATGGGGACTATAAAACCTGGTGGCCTGGGAATTAAAACGCGCCTGTTCCAGGTCATTTTCGAATCAGATACCCGCCTGGCCAAGGGCTTCGATGTTTTCCTGGCTTTGCTGATATTCCTCAGCGTCGGGATTATTCTTCTGGACAGTGTTCCGGAATATCATGCCCGCTTCGGTGAGCTCTTTTATGTCATGGAGTGGGGCGTAACGCTGCTGTTTACCATTGAGCTGGCTCTGCGCATCTATTGCCTTGAGAAACCGAAGCTTTATCTGAAAAGCTTTTATGGTGTTATCGACGTTCTGGCCGTTCTGCCTACCTGGTTGGCACTGCTGTTCCCGGGTGCGCAGACTCTCGTCGTTGTGCGTCTGCTGCGTACCCTGCGTCTGTTCCGGGTACTGGAAATGATGACGTTAGTGGGCGAGGGTCGCCTTCTGATGGACGCTCTGATTCGAAGCCGGGACCAGATCCTGCTTTTTCTGTTCGCAGTGCTGTTGGTCGTGACCATCTTTTCTTCTTTGCTCTATCTCATTGAGCCGGCCGAAGCGGGTTTTACCAGTATCCCCAAATCCATCTACTGGGGGATCGTGACACTGACGACAGTGGGCTATGGCGATATAACACCGGTGACGCCCTGGGGACAGTTCATTTCCATGATGATCATGTTGACGGGCTATTCGATTATTGCGCTTCCCGTCGGCGTTTTTTCCGCGGAAGTGATTCGCGCCCTGCGTGCGGAGCGTTATTCCGAAGAAGCCTGCCCGGGCTGCGGTAAGCATCGACATGAAGTCGACGCCAGGTATTGTAAATACTGCGGCACCTGGCTTGATGAAGAGACTCCCGACCCCCGCAGTTCCGGATGACTCAGGGTGTAGACAGGTGGTTCGGAAGCCCATGCGGTGGTTGTGAAAATCAGGGCCGTGGCGATCAGTACCAAGAGCCTGTTCATGTGATTCTCCCTGTTTGATTAAAGCTACAGGCACTAAGACATCGTCGACAGCCGTTTGTTACACGGCAAAACCTGAAATGTGTCGATGGAAAGTGGTTTTTCCCTGGCTCAGCTTCGGGTCAGCGCAAAGCTCAACAACCACCGGTTCCCGCGTTCGATTTTTGATACCCGATGCTCGTAGAGATCCGGCCGGAAAAGATATAACCTTCCGAAAAGATTAAAAATATTCTTCTCGCAGATGAACTCGCCACCGGATCGGGGTTTGGCCAGAACACAGTTGAGTTTGTACAGCCGGCCTTCGGAAACCATGTCCACGTGGGGCACGACCTTGTGGCCCTCAGGGTACCGCACCAGGTAGACGTTCAGACGTTTGGAATGGAAGAGAACCCGGGCTTTCACGTTTGCAGGCATGGGAGAAGCGTTCGCTATTAAAAGGGACTCGGTCATCAGTTTGCGTGGTTGGAAGGGTGGCCGTCAAACAGGGACCGGATTCAAGGCATGTATTGCCGCGGAGGGAGCGCACTTCGCCCTCTGGCATTATCTCGTTGATACCTGCTTTCGCGTATCTCGCCAGAACCCGCTTGTCCCGCAATTCCTCGGGATCGCGTAAGGCGGAAGAATGATATTCAGTGATCGAAGATTCGATCCGCTCGACTTGTGGGATGACAGGGCGGTTGTGTCCACCGGTGGCGGCAATCAGCCAATGCCTCCGCCCACGATAACCAGATCAAGGTCTTGATTGGTGCTCTGAATCATCGGGTGCTCCTGCGAATGCGGTGGCATCCCGAAGAGGGTAGGGGTGATCGACGCATTGCGTTCAATTATTAAGCTACACCCTCCTGCCTCCCAGCGCCAATATTCCCGGTTTTCCTGACCAAAACCGGCTAACAGTTCCGCCATAGTCCTTAAACAGTCTAATAACTCGCTGGTGTTCCTGCTGAAACGGCGCAGGATAAAAAGTGGTGCCTTATGGGGCGAGGAGATGGCTATGACCAGGTTACAGCAAGGAACGATAGACACCTTCAGGGGGCAGCTCGGTGGCCCTGTGTTTGAGCCGGCAGACGCCGGGTATGACGAGGCGCGTCAGATCTGGAACGCCATGATCGACCGGAAGCCGGCCCTGATAGCCCAGTGCAACTCGGTGAAGGATGTGGTGGCGGCGGTCAACTTCGGGCGCAATCAGTCGATGCTGGTTTCGGTCAAGGGAGGCGGGCACAACATCGCGGGCAACGCGGTGTGCAACGATGGTCTGATGATTGATCTTTCGAAAATGAAGGACGTTGAAGTCGATGTCGAAAAACAGCGTGCGTACGTAGGGCCTGGCTGCACGTTGGCAGACTTTGATGCTGCAGCCCAATTGCATGGACTGGCAACACCGCTGGGTATCAATTCCACAACGGGTGTCGCGGGCCTGACCCTGGGTGGCGGGTTTGGCTGGCTCAGCCGGAAGCATGGTATGACCGTTGATAACCTGATCTCTGTGGACATGGTGACTGCCAACGGGCGCCAGACGCGCGCCAGCGCAACCGAGAATCCGGACCTGTTCTGGGGCACGCGGGGAGGTGGTGGCAACTTCGGGATTGTCACCCGGTTCGAGTTCCAGCTGCACCCGGTGGGGCCGGAGTTATTGAGTGGGCTGATGGTTTTTCCCTTCGACCAGGCCAAGTCGGTGGTGACGCAGTTCGCGCGTTTCACGGAAACCATGTCCGATGAGCTCAATGTGTGGCTGGTGATCCGCCATGCGCCACCGCTGCCCTTCCTGCCTGAATCGGTTCATGGCGAGCCGATCGTCGCCCTGGCGATTTGCTACGCCGGGGGCCCGGAAGTTGGCGAAAAGCTGATTGCGCCGCTGCGTTCATTCGGCCAGGCTCACGGAGAGCATGTGGGGGTTCAGCCATATGCCAGCTGGCAGCAGGCCTTCGACCCATTGTTGGCGGACGGTGCGCGGAATTACTGGAAGTCCCACAACTTTGTGAAGCTGACCGACGATGTAATCCGTGTTGCTCTGGAGTTCGGGGGCAAGCTGCCGTCGCCCGACTGTGAGATCTTTATTGCCTCAATTGGTGGCGAAACCGGCCGGGTGGCGGCTGATGCCATGGCCTATTCCAGTCGCGACGCAAACTATGTGATGAACGTGCATGGCCGCTGGGAAACGCCCGGGGAAGATGAGCATTGTCGCCAGTGGGCGCGCGCATTCTTTGAGGCCGCCAAACCTTATGCCAGCAGTGGTGCTTACATCAATTTTCTGTCGCACGATGAGACTGACCGGGTGGAGTTTGCCTACGGGGCGGCTTACAAGCGTCTGGTCGAGGTAAAACAGAAGTATGATCCGGAAAATCTGTTCCGGGTGAATCAGAACATTCGGCCTGGTTAAGAGCTAGACTGACAGAAAGTCTGATTCTCAGCCAACCAGAGGAGGCCAGAACGCGATGCCACAGCCCAGGGGACTCTGTATCGACATTTCCGGTGTTCTTCACGAAGACGGAGAGGCTGTCGCTGGCGCCCGGGAAGCCGTTGCGAGGGTGCGCGAGGCCAGCGTGTCCTGCCGTTTTCTCACAAACACATCCCGCAAGCCCTCTCGTGCTGTGCTGGAGCAGCTGCGCAAGCTGGGTTTCGAGGCTACTGAGGAGGAGGTGCTCACGGCACCAGCCGCTGTTGCGCGCCATCTGGACGCCCGGAATCTGAAACCCTGGCTGCTGGTGCATCCAGACATAGAGGTGGAATTCGAACCGGTACCTGCCTCGGATGCAGATGCGGTAGTAGTCTGTGACGCGGGCGAGCGCTTCGATTATCGCCGGCTGGACGAGGCCTTCGGTCTGCTGATGGAGGGTGCGCCGCTACTGGCGGTGGGCATGAACCGTTACTTCAGCAAATCCGATGGTCTGCATCTGGATGCCGGCCCCTTCATCCGGGCCCTGGAGTATGCGGCCGGGATAGAGGCTACTATTATTGGCAAGCCCGGCAAGGCGATGTTTCATGAGGCCTGTGACAGCATGGGGTTAGCGCCGGGTGATTGCCTGATGGTCGGCGACGATGTGGAAGCGGATATCGGCGGCGCCAGGGAAGCGGGGCTTGAGGCTGCGCTGGTGAGGACTGGTAAGTACCAGGAGGCTGACCGCGACCGGGCCGGGGAGCTGGGCGCTGGCGTTTTCGACGACATCTCCGCCGTGGTATCACACTGGTTCTCGGATGAGGAGAAGGAGCGCCCCGGCTGGCACTGAACCTCGTGGTTTTCAATGTTTCTGTTCACTCCCAGTCATCCACAGTCAACTCCAGGCTTCCTGCGAAACCCGGGCGGGCATTGGCAGCGGTTGCCAACGGAATGCTGATTTTCCATTGGCCATCTTCCTCGGATATCTCTGCACGATGTGGTGCATTGCCGATCCCGTCCTTGAGTGAAAGCCCGTAGCGGATGGTCTTGTCGCGAATTGCCAGGGTGATCTGTTCCTGAAACATGAACCCGTTGAAGTGCTCGTCGAACCAGAACTTACGGTTGATTTCGAACAGGGGAACCTGCACCCCGAAATCGATCGTGAACATAAGGGCCTGGTCTGAGGCCTTTCTTGCTGCTTCCGTGAGATATCCCGTGAACAGGTAGGCTGGTTTGTGATCCGTTACCAGGGAGTCATAACTGCGTAACAGGGCGGATGCGTGCGCATAACGTCGTTCATTCAGCACGTAATTCGGCCCCCCTCTAACACCAGTGACGGTATCAAAGTAATAAGAGCCCCTTACCTCAGCACCTTCGTCATGTTTTTTCTGGACACCCGGGGGGAGGTCCACCCGATTTACGCACAACGTGGCTTTGATACGCAGCGACCCAAACAGGAAGCGGCGCAGGTTCTGATAGCCGGACTCCGAATTAACAAGCCCGAAGTGCCCGGAGTGGCTGCGATACGCGACGGCGCGTGGCGCCTCCTTGACGTAGGCATTGGATATCATTACCAATCCATCGCTTGCCGGCCCTGTAACCTGCTTTGAGAGTTTGTAGAAGGCCTCGTAGTCCCTGTAATTGGAGCCGATAAAGCAGAAGCATCGCGAGGGATCGAAAGCACCATCCAGTTCATTGACTTCAACGGATTTGCTGCTGATCTTAAGATACTCGCGCATGCGGTCCCGGTCGAAATTCGACACATGAAAGCGATCCAGTGCGCCCAGGTCGGGAACGTTCATTCCCATTATTTCGATGCCGTTATGAGGTGTGCCGTAAGTGAACAGCTTGTCCACGTAATGTGGATTATCGGTACCGTGAGTCAGTTCCAGACCGGTGTCGTCCAGGCCATTCGGGGCGCCATGTCGGCAGATATTCTGCAGGTAGCAACGGCATACCAGCCCTCCCATTGAGTGCGCGACCAGGTGCACTTTGAAAGCATCCCTGCGAGCTTGATCGTCGCCGCAGGTTGCGTCGCGGACCCTGAGGATAAAGCGCCTGAGGTCCAGGGCGAACTGTTCCATGCTCACACGTTCACCATCCCCGAGCAGTTTGGAGGCGCGTTCATAGTAGCGGAACACCCAGACTGATCGTGAAGGGACGCTGCCGTGTCCTTCGATGTAGTCGCCGTTTTTAAACGCGTCGACGTATCCGTGATCTTTTATAAGTCGTAGCAAGGGAGATTCGAAGATGAAGCGCACTGGCTCGCGCTGATGGTTTTGCCGCAGCACGGTCGATCCGCGGTTGAAACCCATGTAAGGGTCGGCAGTAGTTTCGTCGATTTCTGACATGGTTGCCGCAAAACCACGGACATAGATGATGGGGTAGTAGGGCGCCTGCATATTCTTATCTGTCATGATCTTTCCCTCGAAAAAAACAAATAATTCCTGATGCGTTTCATCGGCCTGCATTTTTCAGACGGTTTACTCGTTTTTCGTAGTCACCCTTCCAGAGCTTCATTAAATTGATCCCCACCATGACTCCAAACTCGCCTTCGCCGTAGTAGTTGATACCCACTTCAAAGGTGTTATCGAACGTCAATAATGGGCCAGCGCCGACGGTGTTGATGCCGGGCCTGTCGGTGACGGTGACAGCGAGGGATGCGCCTGAAAGACTGGAAAGCCACGAGTCCCTGAACCAGCGGTTGGTGTCATCCCAGTAGTTGACTCCGACTATCTCTACATAGATTGTGGGGGCGAACCGATCGCCGTCCGTGGCGTTATCAATCCATTCAGCGCCGATAGAGGGGTGCATCAGAATTATCTGTTTCGGGGGTGGACGGCGAAATCCCTGGGCATAGGTGTCGTCGTAGCGATCGTGCCACCAGTCAGTGAAGGCAAGTTCCCAGGGCCAGAGCGGTTTGGATTCAAACAGGTAACGGTCCCAGGCTTCATCTTTTTCAGTAATTTGTTGCTGTAGGGTTGTCAGCGCACTTTCACTATTCAGCCGAGCTACGGCACGGGTGCTGCGCAGGGCCATGGTCAATGGCTCGACCGCCGCAAGTCCCTGGTTACACGATTCGGCGGATTCGCAGGATTCCTGTACCTGATCAACTAACGACATTGCTGGAATTTCCGGTGTTCCGGCACAGCCCGCCATTGTCGGGGCTTGCAGATCGGTTCGCGAGTTGACGCGGTTCAACCGCAGCCCGGCGCCCCAGAACCAGGTATTGTCTTTATAGGCAGCCACGTTACACACGTCGCCGGTCTGCTCAAACTTGCTCATATCTGCGGCAGCCAACTCAGCGCGCGTTTTCAGGTTATTGCTCAATACCTGCAGGCTGCGCTGTCCCGAGGATTCGTAAGTGCCAGCCAGTTCTTCGAAACTGGTGGCCTGTTGTCGCCAGAAGGCCAGTTGATCCGTTCGGGCCGGTGCAGTGTTGGCTGTCGGTTCGCCGAGCTGGCATTCCAGCACGCTACGGACGTCCGCTGGGGTCGCATCTTCAGGCAAGCAGTTGGCACTGGTAATCGAAGCGAATGCCAGCAAGAGCGTGAAGGCAAGTATCCGTTTAATGGTCATCACGACAGCTCCCCCAACAGGCCCTGAACGTCCTTCTTGTAGTTTCTGGCAAGTTCCAGGGCAGCGGTGATGCTCTGGATAAAGTCCTTCATGGTTGAGGTGTCGCCGATTCGCAGTTTTTCGAGTGCGGTCGCCATGGATTTGTAGTGGCTCAGCGGTGTCTGTGCATCGAACTGCTGTTTGGCGTCCTCAAAGACGTCTTTGGTTATTGCTGTGTACCCTTTAAGGCTGTTGAACAAAGGGATGTGGGCTCTTGGGTCCCGCAGATAGTGGTTGATGGAGTGGATATCCGTCGACGACAGTCGAGAAAGTTCGATGGGAACATAACAATGGCCATCGTCCGGATGAAGCCATTGGCTTGGAGGGCGGAACGGGCGGAACTGACCGACGGGGTCAAGCTTGTGATTGAGGTTGATCAGGGTTTGACAGATTGCCCCTGAGTCCCCGCCGGGTTTGAAGTTGGAGTTGATGTAAAAGCTTTCTTCATCGTTGGCCCTTGCCAGCGTAGAGCTTGCATTGGCAATCAGTGATATGGACTGGAACTTGAAATCGCCCTCCAGGGTATCTTTCGAGCCGTTCTGCTGGCCGATGCCCTCGTTGAACATTGCCTTGAGAGTCTTTTCAATGACGGACGTGCCCAATGAATGACCCAGAACTGAAAACGTTGCTTCTTTATCCTCTTTGCGTTCCCGGTTGATTATGTCAATACACTGTCGGCCCACATAAGTAATGACGGCATCGGTCACACTCGGGATTGTGTAAAATAGCAACAGATCCATGACATGGTTCCGTAGAAACTGCTTTCGATTGTTTTCCCCCTTTGTTTCCAGAGCTTTCTCGTGCAGTTCCTTGAAGAAATCAGCGCCTGACTTCATTAGTGGCGTCCTGGGCGCGAGCATCGAAAACTGCTTGAGCATGTCATCCCAGTTGTCCAGGATTCGGACAATAGCGTCGTCGTAATGAATGGAGTGGAGCTCGAGGTCGTCAATGGCGCCGAGAGTGGAATATTCAGCCCAGCACGCTTCGAACCGGTCCTTGAATGTCAGGCCATCGTCCTGCTCTTCGGAGGTGACCCAGTCGTTTGCGTGCAGACCTACACCGTGGACACAAAGTAGGTGATGTTTTGCCATGCCATGCAATCCTTGTGTTGCAATGGTACGAAGCAATACAACGGCACAGCGCAAAGCTCATGGGGAGGAAGCGTTTGTAATTTTCAGCTCTGTAAAAAATCTAGTGGGAGTTAGTGAAAAAAGCAATTTCGCTGAAGTATGTCGCGTTCCGGAGACGACCCTATAAAACTGATCTATTCTGAAGTTTCGGAGCCCAGTGAAGTGGAGTCTGAGGTCGGGCATTCCTGCCATCACCCATATCAACCTGGAGGTTCAGGATGAGCGACAGATTGTTTGGCGAGGATGTGCTGTTCTTTCAGCGTCTGCTGAAATCAGAAGGTTTTTATCGTGGCGCGCTGGACGGGCTTTGGGGGCCGCTCTCCGAGGCTGCCGCTACCGCTTTCGATGCCGAATACGAAAAACTGAAGGACGAACTTGGCACGTTTGACCGGCGCACAGAGCAGAAGATTTCCTCCCTGTCGATCCGGGCTCAGCGGGAGGCCCGTGAGTTCATGACCCGTGCATTAAGCCGCGGTGTGAACGTAAAAATCATTTCCGGAACCCGCACCTACCATGAGCAGAATGAGCTCTTCCGACAGGGGCGCTATGGCAATCCCGGCCCGGTGGTGACGCGAGCGCGGGGTGGGCAGAGCAATCATAATTTTGGTATCGCCTGGGACATTGGCATTTTCAGAGAAGACGGTAGTTATTCCACGAGTCAGAGTGATTACGACGCCGTTGCTGAATACGCCGTTGGACCACTGGTATGGGGTGGCGATTGGCGCTCATTCAAGGATTCGCCACACTATCAGCTGGCAACGGCCCATCCCCAGATTTCCTGGGTACGGACGCGCTTTGAGCAGGGTGAACCCTATGTAGCCTGATTGCCCTGGCAATCGCGTACCATGGTGTAGGCGCACTCATGCAAAATCACACTCGCAACAAGGAGGCTGGCCATGGGGACCCTGCTGGCGATTCTCGCTGTTCTTTTTCTGGCGCTGATTATCATCATTCCGCTGGTCGAAAAATACGCGCCCAAAAATGAAACGCGTGACTACAGCAGAATCACGCGGTGGATCATACCGTTGATGGCGCTGGCTATCGTGTTGCAACTGATCAGACACTACTTCATGTGAGGCGCTTAAGGCCTTTGAGAATCTCGGGAACCTTGAAGGGTAGCAACGTCCCGGCCGCTTTTATAAGGCTGATCACAACATTCATCCGTTTGTACCATAGTACCTGGCGAATCTTTTTCTGCATTGGGCGGTAGCCTTCCTGGAAAAGTTCGTCCACACGGTCGGCATTGTTGGTAAGGCTGTAGCCGCTCAGATCCAGCGGCACCGCTATGTCTGCTTTTTTCAGTTGCTTGCGGGTATTGAAGTCGATGCCGATATTGATGGCGTTGCTGATCACGTCGAGCATATCGACCGGTTTCGGGTACCGGCCGACATGGCTCAGATCAACGGCCACGGTAATGCCGGCGCCCATTCCCGCCAGTGGTGATATCGGGACATTTTCAACCAGCCCGCCGTCTACCAGAATCCGGCCGTCTACCTCCACGGGGACAAACAGGCCGGGCACAGCCATGGACGCACAGACGGCATCTGCCAGGTTGCCTTCTCTGAAGATCAACTGCTCGCCGGTTTCTATATCCGTTGCGCAGATGGCCAGGGGAATATTGGCATCTTCAATCCGGCAATCCCCGAGATCCCGATGGATCATCTCGCGAATGGCATTGGTGCTGAACAGGCCACCGCGCTCCAGGGTAAAGTTGATAATCTTGGACAGGTTAAGCGTGGAACATATCGAAAGTATCGACTCTGCCGGGCGGCCAAAGGCGTGATAACTGGCCACCAGCGCTCCTACGCTGGTACCGGAAATACAATAAATGCGGATGTTCTCTTCCTCGAAGGCTTTCAAAACGCCAATATGAGCAATGCCCTTGGCGGCGCCGCCCCCCAGTGCAAGACCGATACGGGTATTAAAGGGGTTGAGTTTCATGCATGAACGCCTAATGTTGGTATAGAAGGAACACTCATTACTGATTTTAACAGAGGTCGACAATGGCAGAAGCATCACTCAAGGAACAATTGAACGACGCGGTAAAAAACGCGATGCGCAATAAGGACAAAACCCGGCTTACCACCCTGCGCATGGCTCAGGCGGCGGTCAGGCAGATTGAGATTGATGAACGCCGCGACCTGAGTGATGAGGACGTTCTGCAGGTGCTGGACAAAATGCTCAAGCAGCGCCGGGATGCAGCCAGTCAATACGATGATGCGGGTCGAGAGGAGCTTGGTGACAAGGAACGGGCGGAAATGGTTATTCTCGAGGAATTCATGCCCGATGCGCTTACCGAGGATGACCTGGACGGCCTGATCCGTATGACCATAAGCTCAACCGATGCCCAGGGAATGCAGGACATGGGACGCGTCATGAACGAGCTGCGTCCGCAGGTACTTGGCCGGGTCGACATGGGCCATGTGAGCAAGAAAGTGCGGGACGCGCTGGCGAGCTAATCCTCGTAAATCATCCTGCGGGTCATGCCGCCGTCGATAACGAAGTTCTGGCCGGTCACAAAGCGGGCCTCAGGCGAGACCAGGTAGGCTACCATGGCGGCTACGTCGCCGGGTGTGCCAACGCGGCCACTGGGGTGTTGCTCGTGATCGGAGGCTGACAGCGGCTCCGGGTTGGCGGGCGCATGAGCCTGCCAGGCACGGACATCAATCCAGCCCGGGCTGATGCTGTTGACCCGGACATCCGGGCCCAGGCTTATGGCCAGAGCGTGGGTCAGGGCGAGCAGGCCGCCCTTGCTGGCGGCGTAGGCCTCGCTGTCGGGCTCGGACTGCAGGGCACGGGTGGAGGCCATGTTGACGATGCTGCCCTGGCTTTGGCGCAGGTGCGAAACCGTGTGTTTTGCCATCAGGAAAGCGCCCGTCAGGTTGATGTCGATTCGCCGTTGCCACTGGGCAAGTTCAAGCATCTCAATGGGGCCCGTGTCTGGGTCCGCGAGCCCCGCATTATTGACCACCGAGTCCAGCCGGCCACCCCATTGAAGGGCACCGGCAACGGCGGAGATCACGTCGGACTCGCAGGAAACGTCCATTTCAATCAGGTGCAGGTTGCCCGGATTGCTGAAATCCTGTCTGCATGCCTGGATTGCTTCTGCGTCCTGGTCGAAGATCACCACACGCCAGCCCTTATCCAGGAAATGTGCGGCAGTGCCCTTGCCGATGCCCTGGGCGCCGCCGGTGATGATTATGACCGGGATTTGCTGTGCCATAGGTGGCAGCTCCTTTCTCTGACTATCGCTGGATCTGCCTCATACTATCATCCGTCGTGGATCGGACAGCAGGGCTGAATAGCGTGCAGAAAAACGTGCGGCATCGGCGCCATTGATCACCCGGTGGTCATAACTCAGGTCTATCGAAACCATCGGCACAGGCAGGAAAGCATCCCCGCTCCAAACTGGTACGTTTTCGGGACGTGTGAGGCCCAGAATCGCCACCTCGGGCGGATTGACGATGGGGGTGAACCCAATGCCACCGATTCCGCCCAGATTCGTGATCGTCATGGATGCTCCCCCCATTTCGTCAGCACTGATCTTTCGGTTCTGCGCTCGGGAGGCCAGATCAGCGATTTCTGTCCCGATCTGCCACAGCCCTTTGGTGTCCGCGTTGCGGATTACCGGCACCATCAGCCCATGAGCGGTATCAACGGCGATACCGATATGCACATACTCTTTGAACACCAGTGTCTTGCCGTCAGCAGAAAGTGAGGCATTGAAACGCGGGAATTCCTGCAGGCAGCGCGATAGCGCTACAACGTGGAACGCCAGCGCTGTCAACTTCACCCCTCGCGCCTGCGCTTCTGGTTTCAGTTCGCGGCGCCAGGCCTCAACTGCACTGATATCGGCGCGCTCGTGATGCGTTACTGCGGGAATGTGCGTCTGTGCAGCGGCAAGGTTAGCGGCGGCCACCTGAGCAAAACGGCTCATGGGTTCTTCACTTACTTTGCCATGCCGGGAATGATCCACGTCCCAGAGTGACGTGTCGGTGGCCGGGCCGTTGGCGGCAGTTGGTCTTGCGTTATCTAGATCGTCACGGACGATGTTCGTGCGACCCAGATCGCGAGCAAGCTCTTCGAGATTGATGCCCTTTTCCCGGGCCAATGCCCGAACCGAGGGTGGTGCGATAATATCTGTCATGATTGCGTCCGCTCCATAGTTCAGAGCAGGTGACGGAGCGGCTGCTCCATTCGACCTGCGAAATCGGAAAGAAGGGTAATGGCCGCGGAGGCATCCAGTTGTTCTGCAGCGCACTCCAGCGTCAGCTTCAGCCCGGCTCCCGAGGTCAGGACACTGAGCACCGGAGTATCTTCGGGCCCCGCCTGGACATTGCTCAGGTGGCCAAATCGCAGATCGCGCAGCCGCAGATCGGGCTCCGCCCCAGGGTCAGCTTCGGTGAGGTCGCCCAGTCGTCTTCCATGTACCGCAAACATACGCGTTCTGCCAAACGCCTCCAGCGCCACGATTGCATCGATCCGGCCCAGACTCGATCCGGCGAACGCCGCCAACATGGAGCCCACGTCGGTCAGACCGGCTTCGTCGGCAGCCCATGCAGCAAAATCATCGAGGCCAGCCGCAGTTACTTCAGCAGACAGGTAACGACCAGGAACGGCAGCAGACAGTTGCGGCGCCGCTGCTTTGGGCAGGCTCTCCAGAACTTCCAGATCCTTGACATGATAGGGTTGAGGGTGCCCCTGCTCGACCAATCGCGAAAGGTCCAGACCCCGCTCAAGGGCCAGTCGCCGTGCTTTGGGCGAAGCAAGGATGCGCCCGCTCGCTGCTGGAGCGGTCTGCGTCGGCCTTGGTGCAGGAGGCGTTGGATCCGGTTTTCTGGCGGGAGCGGGTTCTTCAGGTGCCGGTGCCGTCCGGGCCTTGAGGCTGCGACTGAAGGGCGCCTCTGGCTTTTTGCTGGAAACAATGGCGATTACGTCACCGACCGGTGCCGCTTCGCCAGGCTCTGCCAGCAGGGCCGCAACGAACCCGTCGTGCCCCGCCTCGACTTCCACGATTGACTTGTCTGTTTCTACTTCGAACAGAATCTCGCTGGCGGTTACGGCATCGCCGGGAGACTTGCGCCACGCAACGATCAGCCCGGTATCCTGCGCCATTCCCAGCGCGGGCATAATGACTTGTTCTCCGTCAGGAATTGCCGAGCTGGCCTGATCATCAGATTCCGTTGGCTTTTCCTGAGCGGCCTCTGGTGTGTTTCCGGTATCTTCGGGTGTTTCCGAGATGCGCGCGACTACTTGCCCCACCGGTACTTTCTCGCCAGCGGCAGCCGTAACATCCGTCAGGAAGCCGGAGCCCTGTGCTTCGACTTCCATCGCTGCTTTATCCGTTTCCACTTCAAACAGGGCGTCCCCTTCTGAAACCGGGTCCCCGGGGGATTTGTGCCACGTAAGAATGACACCGGTATCTTGCGCCATCCCGAGTGCTGGCATGATGACGTCAAGCGGCATGGATCATCTCCCCCGCGCAGAGCCGGCGAGCATTCTCGGCGACGCGTTCAGGTGTTGGTACTGTGAGATCTTCGAGCACAGGGCTGAAGGGCACTGGCACATCCATGGCGCCCATCCGCAGCACGGGTGCATCGAGATAGTAGAAGGCCTTTTCGTTGAGGCGACTGGCGATCTCACCGGTTATGCCATAGTTCTGGTGGCCCTCATCAATCACGATGGCGCGGCTGGTTTTGCGGACGCTCTTCAGCAAAGTGTCTTCGTCCAGCGGCACAATGGTGCGCGGGTCTATCACCTCGGCGCTGATGCCCTCGGCTTCCAGAATACGCGCGGCTTCCTCGGCTACCTGCACCATGGAGGATGTGCCGATCAGTGTGATGTCGCTACCTTCGCGCTTGATATTGGCCTCACCGAAAGGAATCAGGTATTCCTCCTCGGGTACTGGAGCTTTGTCCTGGTACATCAGCTTGTCTTCGATGATGACTACCGGGTTGTTATCCCGAATGGCGGTTTTCATCAGTCCTTTGGCTTCATAGGCCGAAGACGGCAATGCCACTTTAAGCCCAGGAATATGCGCAACCAGCACCTGCAGGGATTGGCTGTGCTGCGCGCCCGAGCGCCGAGTAGCGCCGAGATTGGTGCGCAGTACCATGGGCACGCTCAGCTTGCCACCTGACATATACTGCTGCTTGGCCGCCTGGTTGCAGAGCTGATCCATTACCAGATAGATAAAATCGCCGAACATCAGGTCGACGATGGGTCGTGCGCCGGTCAGGGCAGCACCCACGGCCAGTCCGACGAATCCGGGCTCGGAGATGGGTGTGTCAATCACCCGTTCGGTACCGAACTCTTCGACCAGGCCTGACAGTACCTTGAACGGCGTGCCTGCTTCGGCCACGTCCTCGCCGAGAATGAAGGTTGTCGGGTCGCGCCGCATCTCTTCGGCCAGCGCCTCGTTTACAGCTTGGGACAGTGTAATTTCTCTCATATCGTGATCTCCCTCAGTTTCCGGCTTGCAGCGTGGCAGGATCGGTTTCCGCGTAGACATGCATGTCTACCTCTGCGACGTCCGGATAGGCGGCGGCTTCGGCATAGGCGACGGCTTCTTTGGCGTCCTGCTTGATCTGTTCGTTCAACGCCTCGATCTCTTCTTCGGTGGCGATGCCCTGTTCGACCAGCCAGCCACGGAATCGAATGATGGGATCACGGTTTTCCTTCCAGTCAGCCTCTTCCTTTTTCGAACGGTAATACTCGCGGTTGATGTCGCCCACATGGTGGCCGTGATAGCGGTAGGTCATCAGCTCAACGAAGAAAGGCCCTTCACCATTTCGGCACCGCGCGACCAGTTTCCGGCTCAGTTCGTTGACGCCAAGAACGTCCTGTCCATCAATTGAGAACGCCTCGATGCCAAAAGCCTCCGCACGCGCTGTGATTGAGCCGGCCGCGATTTCCTCGGTCTTGGTGTATTCCGAATAACCGTTGTTCTCGCAGGCGTAGATAACCGGCAGGTTCCACAGTGCAGCCATGTTCATCACTTCGTACAGCAGGCCTTGTGCGGTGGCGCCGTCTCCGAAGAAGCATACGGTTACGTCATCCTGGCCCAGTAATTTGGCGCGTAGCGCCGAGCCGGTCGCAATCCCCATGGAGCCGCCGACAATGGCGTTGGCGCCCAGATTGCCGTGGCTCTGATCGGCGATATGCATCGAGCCGCCCTTGCCGCGGCAGTAGCCCTCCTGCTTTCCCAGCAATTCGCAGAACATCTCTTTATAGTTTGCACCCTTGGCGACACAATGCCCGTGGCCCCGGTGGGTTGAGGTAATGCGGTCGTTATCGTTCAGCGCCTCGCAGATGCCGACAGCGACGGCTTCTTCCCCGGAGTACATATGGGTCAGCCCCTGCATCTTGCCGGCAAGGTAAAGCTGGTTTGCATTGTCCTCGAAGGTGCGAATGCGCACCATCTGGGTATACATCCGCAGATAGTCGTGCTTATTCGGACTTGTGTTGGTCTTGGTCTTGGTCTTTGTTTTTGAAGTCATTGCGATTGTCCAATTTTCGACGGTTAGCGATAGAGCAGTTCCGGCAACCACATTGATATGGCCGGAACGTAGGTAATAAGGAGGAGGACGATGATCAGTGGAATGAGAAATGGTGCAGTTGCACGCACCGCACTCTCAAACCTGATGTCAGCGACCCGCGCAAGCACGTAGAGCACCATGCCTACAGGGGGGGTCAGAAGGCCCAGCATCAGGTTCAGGATCATCATGATGCCGAAGTGCACAGGATCCATTCCCAGCGCAACCACCACCGGCAACAGCACGGGAGTCAGGATGGTGATGGCTGCCACCGGCTCCATGAAGAGGCCGACAACGAGGAGCACGAGATTGATGAGCAGGAGCACCAGAACAATGTTCTGGGTGTGGCCCAGAATGGCATCCGCCACTACCTGGGTGACCTGGTTGGAGGTGAGGATCCACGAAAAGATCGAGGCGGCCGCAACGATCATAAGAACGATTGCTGTCGTTTCGATCGTGTCCAGTGAGATTGCCTTTAACTTGCGTAGATCCAGCGCTCTGTAGACGATTCCACCCAGAAGCAGGGCATAGGCGCAAGCCGCAATGGCAGCCTCGGTCGGCGTAAACAGGCCTGCCAGGATCCCGCCCACGATAATGACCGGTGTCAGCAGTGACAGAAACGCACGCCGGAACGTTTGCCAAAGGACGAACCAGGCGAAACCCGTATCACGGCCATAGCCGCGAACCTTCGCATACCAGGCCACCATAATCATCAGTGCTACCGCCATCAGCAGCCCCGGTACCAGGCCAGCGGCAAAAAGCTGACCTATGGATGTCGAAGAGATCACTCCGTAGACAACCAGGGGTAGGGAAGGCGGAATCAGTGGCCCGATGGTTGATGAGGCAGCCGTTACCCCAACGGCAAAATCACCGTCATAGCCGCCTTCCCGCATGGCCTTGATCTCGACTGTTCCCAGTCCTCCAGCATCGGCTACTGCCGCGCCTGACATGCCTGCAAACAATACTGATGCACCAATATTCACGTGCCCAAGCCCGCCACGCATCCAGCCGACCAGCGCTTTGGCAAAAGCGAAAATGCGATCGGTAATGCCGCTATGGTTCATCAGGCTGCCCGCAAGGATGAAGAAAGGCACTGCCAGTAGCGGAAAACTGTCAACGCCATTGATCATGCGATGCACAACCACTACTGCTGGCAGAGGGCTTTCAATCAGCAGGAATGCCAGTGAAGCACCGGCAAGTGCCAATGCCACCGGCAGGCCGATGACAAGAAGCAGTGCAAGTGTTCCAAAGAGGATCAGCATGATGGGCCCCTCACTCCGACAGTCCGGTGGGCACATCGGGTGCCACATCCGCTTTCCGACTGACCAGGTGCCGCCGGGCAACGATGGCCGAATAGATTGTCATTAGCGCAAAGCAGCCGGCAACAAAGCCGTAAAGTACCGACTTTGGCAGATCAATCGACGTCATCATCTGCCGGGTATTGCCCGCAAGCTCAACGCTGAGCCCGGTCAGCACGGCAAACAGCCCGATTCTCAGGAGATCTACCACGGAAGATAAACCGCGAGCTGCGCTGGCTGGCAAATAGCGATAGAAGAACTCGACCGAAATGTGGGTGTTACGCCGAACTGCGATGCAGGCGCCCGCAAAGGTAACAACGACCAAAAGATAGCGGGCGAGCTCTTCAGTCCATCCGATCGAGTTGTTAAGCACATAGCGTGTAAAAAACTGAACGAAGACCACAAGCGCCAGAACCCAGAACAGAGCTATCACCAGCCCTTCATCGAGCGCAGGAATGCGTGGGTTTTGTCCGCGTTTGTCGGGCGCGGGAACTGGATGTGGCATGTTGGGTCCCTCTTAGGCTTATGTTTTGCCAGGATTCCGCCGGCTATGCTTGATCATTTCAGGGCTTGCAGCCTGTCGAAGGTCTCGCGGTCCCAGCTCACCTCTGGACCGTGCAAGTCGTCAGCGACTGCAGCGCGGAAGGGCGCTCGATCCACTTCGGTGACGGTCGCCCCCTGCTCACGGAACCAGTCCACCAGTTCCAGTTCGGAACTGCGGATATCAGACGAGGCACCTTCGGCGGCTTCTTTCAGCACCGCCATCAGCGTTGCATAGTCCTCGTCCGGCATTTGGCCTGACACGCGGCCTGCAACGATGGTGAGCAAAGCATCCGTGATATGGCCCGTCAGGGTGATGTAATCCTGAACCTCGTAGAATTTCTTGAACTGGATCGTGGGGAGCGGATTCTCCTGGGCATCCACAACGCCCTGTTGCAGTGCCAGATAAACCTCGGAAAATGCCATTGGAGTGGCGTTGGCGCCAACGGCCTCCGGGAACATCTTGTAGAGCGAGGCGTTGGGCACACGGATTTTCATGCCTTCCATATCGGCAGGCGTTCTGATCTGACTGTTCGACGTGACATGGCGCTGGCCGTAGTAAACCAACCCGCCGATGTTGTCGCCGGTGGCATCGGCATACCCGGCGGAAAGATCGAGGAACAGATCCGAATCGCGATAGGCTTCCCAATGCGCAAAGTCACGGAACATGAAGGGGGCGCTGCCGATTGCCATCGGCCCATAGCGACGGCCTGCAAAGAACTGACCGTCATAGATGATGTCGACGGTACCGAGTTCCAGCCCTTCGGCCAGATCGGTCTGTTTGCCCAGGGAGGATGCCGGAAAAACCTCAATCGCATACCTGCCATCGGTGCGATCCTCGAAAGCCTCGGCCGCCCATTCCGCCCACTCATGGTAAGGCGACTGCGATTCGTAGACGTGGCCCCATCTCAACTCGGTCTGTGCCAAGGTGTTTCCTGAACCAGCTATCGTAAAAATGCCGGCTGCAATAACTGACGGTATACCGAATATTTTTTTCATTTTTCCTCCCGGGAATTCAATAAATCCGAAAACGAGATCAGACTCAGGTGTTTTAAAGTTTGCCTGGCAATCCGTTGCCAGAAGCTGTTTCCACTCGTTATCAGAAGTACAAAGCGCCTACGATGGTGAACTGAGTGTTCCAGGTGTCGTCATCAGGCCCGCCGTTTGCAAAGTCGGCGTTCTTGGAGGTATACACACTGACCCAGGTGTTAAAGGCGCCTCTTGAGAGATGGACGCCGGCAATGCTGAACTGTGTGTCGTCAGAGGAAATGCCGTCGTTGCTGTCACTGTCGAGAAAATCGTAATCGTGATAGAACTTGACGGTGTCAAAGACGCCAACGGACGCTGGCATTGTGTAGGAGATCCGGGTTGAGTAGACATTGCCGCTTGCCGGAATCGGTTTGCCTTGTGACAGATAAACGGTGTCCGTGGTAGCTGGGCCACCGACAGGTGCTCTGTCCAGGTTGTAGTCGTACACCATGCCCTGGAGAGTCAATGCAAAGCCACCGGCGTTGTAGTTGGCAAAAGCAGTCGCTGCCCAGTGCTCACCCCCGCTGTCATTTGTCACCGTGTTGAACAGGTCGCCATATTGACCGTTGGAACCCAGTTGCAGACTCGCCCCGTCCAGGTCAATGGTGTAAGCACCGCCACCGTGAAAGGTATTGTTTAATTCCACCTCGGAAAGGCCGTTCTGGGCGATCAGGTCAGGGCGAAAACGGGCCGTTGGTTTGCTGGTCAACTCGGCGTTTTTGGTGAAGGCGAACACCCAGTCGGCGTTGCCCTGGCTGAACTTGGTTTTGATACCCGGCTCGGAGTTGTTTGCCAGGCCGATCCACAGAGGCACGTCACTCAAAAAGCTGTTGTCATAGTAGGAGCCGTCCACGCCTGCTCCAAGTGGTTGAATAATGACGCCGACTTCAGTCGACCAGTCTTCACTGTGTTTCAGGCCGGCGTAAGTCCAGGCGGGGAAAAAGGCCTGCTGGGTAACCTGGTAATCCCATCTGGACCGGTAATAAAGCCCGCCGTCAAAATCCCCGTCGATGATCACTTCGAACTTGTCGAGAAAATACTGACCTTCCTTCTCACGGCTGGCTTCGCTACTGTCTGCGAGGATGTAGAGTGTCTCGACGCCGGCCCCGATCCTGAGGGGTGTTGAGTTCTCAAGGTCGGCTATCCGGTCTTCAATGTCGTCCATCCGGTAACCGGCTGATTCTTGCGCCATTACCGTTGACGTGCAAAGCATTGCAATCGTGCCAGCGACAGCAGATAAGCTTTGGAAATAAAACCTGGCCTTCGGTATCACACTAGTCATGGTTCTCTCCGCTTTGTTTTTGTTTACGTAGGATGTGCAACTGCACATTCAATTTTTAGCAAAAGCTCGATAATAATGCAAACGTTTGCATCAAAAAACAACTGTTCCTGCTGCAGATCATTGGTGAAAGACCGTTGATCTGGAGCGCAGGAGTTCGCCTGCGTTGGTTGCAATCAGATAGATAGAAAGGAGTGGGTAAAAAAAGCGCCAGCAGAATGCTGGCGCAAGCTCCCTTTGACAAGGGGGTAGGAAACAACACTACACAACAACAATGGAATGCCGGTTTAGCGTCGGGGCATCATTGATGTAGAACTATCCAACAGGGATCCGTGGAGTTCGGGTTCCTCACTGGAGTACGATACCGCCATCGATCATCAGCAGTTGCCCCGTCATATAGTCAGATTCGCTGCTGGCGAGGAAAGAGGCTGTTCCTACGATGTCCTCTGGATAGGAGTAGCGTTTCATCAGGATCATTTTTTCGGCCAGTTCGTCCATCGACTGCCCCTGCTTTTCAAACTTCCCGATGGCAACAAGATCCTTGTCCAGTTGTTCCCACAATTCCGTCCTGACAACACCCGGCCCGTAGCCATTAACCGTAATGTTGTGGTCAACCAGTGCTTTGGCGCCACCGTTGATCATTGCCTGGACTGCGTGTTTGCTGCATGAGTATGGGATAACATCGTCGAATGCCTGTCGGCTGAGAATCGAGCCGACATTGATGATTTTATAGGGGCCATTTTCTTTGCCCTGCGCAATCATCTGCTTTGCGGCCTCCTGCATGCCAACCAGGCACCCCCAGCCATTCACGTCCATGATCTGGCGCCAGTTTTCCTCAGTGATATCGAGAAACATAAGCGGTTTGTTGATGCCCGCATTATTAAGCATAACGTTCAGGCTGCCAAAGGCGTCGACAGTAGCCTGGACTGCTGCCTTCATCTGTTCCCGGCTGGTAACGTCCAGAGAAACCGCTATGGCCTCGCCGCCGTTCTCCTTGATGCGGGAAACAACTTCCTGGCACCCTTCAATGTTGATATCCGCTACACAGACCTTTGCGCCTTGCGCCGCGTAGTGCTCCGCTACAGCCGCGCCAATGCCTCTGGCAGCCCCGGTGATCAGGCAGTTCTTGCCTTGTAAACGCGTCTTGTCCATATCATCTCCCAGCTTTTGTCTTTGTTTGGGTTTCGAGTAGTAAAACAAGTTTAGCGAAGCGATTTTACAAATGCAAACGATTGCGCTACATTGATTTGAACAATTTGCTTTGTGTGCAATAAATATAAGCAACAACAAAGAATTTACCAATCGGAGAAATTTATTATGACGCTGCACCCCGCCCCAGACCGTGTTGTTTTGGAATTGATAGAGCAACGGCACGAATCCGCCCAGGGAATTGTTATGTCGAACAGAAGCTCCGGAGAGTCGCCAAAAGGACGTGTTGTTGAGATTGGCTATGGCGCCAGAACCCGCCTGGAAGGTCTTCAGCAGGGCGACACTGTTTTCTTTGTCGCCGGGCAGGGAGAAGTAGTGGCGGACGGTGGTGATAGTAAAGTGATTATTCACACCGACGATGTGCTCGCCTGGGCCAGCAACCAGTAAATATTTTTATCGAAATTATTCAGGAGCTTATTGCTTATGTCAGCCAAGCACATCCAGTTCAATCAGGAAGCCCGGAACTCACTGTTGCGCGGAATCAACACACTCGGCGATGCCGTCAAAGCCACACTCGGCCCTTGTGGGCGGCACGTGGTGATCAGCAAGAAGGATCGCTTGCCATATGTAACAAAGGATGGGGTGTCGGTTGCAAAGGAAACGGAATTATCCGACGAGATAGAAGATACGGGAGCGCGCCTTGCACGCAATGTTGCATCCAAGGTTAATGAAGAAGTAGGCGATGGCACCACAACGGCAACGGTTCTTGCTCAGGCACTGATGAATGAAGGCATGAGGGCCGTTGCGGCAAACATGAGCCCGGTTGCTATCAAGCGGGGTATAGAGAGGGCAACAAAAGATGCAGTGGATGCTCTCAATTCCATGTCACGGCCGTGCAATGAGCCTGAATCCATTCGCCGTATCGCGACTATCTCTGCTAATGGCGACACAGCGATCGGTGGAATGATTGCCGATGCCATGAGCGAGATTGGTATTGAGGGCGTGATCACGGTTGAGGATGGTACCGGTCTTGATCTGGAACTGAAGTTGGTCAAGGGCATGCAGTTTGACCGCGGGTATGCCTCGCCTCATTTCATAAACGACCATAAAAGCATGTCGGTGGATCTCGAAAATCCGCTGATTCTGCCGATCGATGGAAAGTTTGATTCGTTCAATGACCTGGTCCCTCTATTGGAAACAGTAGGGAGGGAGCGACGCCCACTGCTGGTCATTGCCGAAGAGTTTGAGCACGACACGCTGCCTACGCTGATCGTTAACCACATGAAAGGCCGGGTAAAAGTGGCGGCTGTTAAATCACCGGGTTTTGGTGACCGGCGTAAAAACATGATTGCCGACATAGCCGTATTGACCGGCGCCCGGCTGGTATCAAGCGAGCTGGGCGTTACCATCGCTGACCTCCAGGAGCCGGATTTGGGCAGCGCCAGACGAGTCGTAATAAACCAGGATACCTGCACCATTATCGATGGCTCTGGTGACCCGGAAGCGATCACCGATCGCATCGACCAGATCAAGCAGCAGATACCCGATGCGTTTTCAGACTATGACCGGGAAAAACTGATGCAGCGAAAGGCGAGGCTTTCCGGTGGCATTGGCGTTATCAGGGTCGGTGCCGCGACAGAAGTCGAGCTGGAAGAGAGAAAGGACCGTATTGGTGATGCCATTCAGGCTACGCGTGCAGCCGTCGAGGAAGGCTATGTGCCGGGAGGTGGTGTATCGCTGATACGGGTGATCGAAAAGATGCAGTCACCGGCAGAGCTGACGCCTGATGAAGCGGCCGGATACGCGCTTACCATCAGGGCCCTGGAGGCTCCACTCTCAACCATTGCAGAAAATGCCGGCCTGGTCCCCGGAGTTATCATCGAGAATATTCTGGGCGGGAGCCTGGACTACGGTCTGAACGCAGCAACAGGAAACATAGAGCACCTGTTTGAGTCCGGCATCATAGATCCTACCAAAGTCACCAGGCTGGCGCTGCAGACGGCATCCTCACTGGCGACACTGTTAATTACGACGGAAGTTCTGCTTGTTGAGAAAGGGCAGGTGGAGGAGGGGCACCAGCACTGATGGTCAGCTCAAAAAATTGTAAAAAAGTAGTGCAAACGATTGCATTATTGCTTGCACTCTGCAACGATTAACAATGAGGTTTCATTAACTCTCATGTCCGTAAAAAAACAAGCAACGGAGTCAAAACAATGAAAGTTCAGATCAGTTCAGTTCGCACTATCCGGGAGCTCGGCAAAATTTCTCTTCTTGCCGGCTCACTCAGCCTGGGGTTGTCAGGGATGGCGCAGGCGGAAACTTTCAGGATTGGTATTACCCAGAACAATGTAGGCGTAGACAGCTACCAGACTACCTATGAGCAGGCCTTCGAAGAGGCCGCTGATGAGGCAGACAACGTGGAAGTCGTCGTTCTTGATGCTGGCGGTGATGTCGCCCGCCAGATTTCACAGGTAAGGAATCTGATCCAGCAGCAGGTTGATGTGATCATCATCTGGCCGACAGATGGCCAGGCGGTAGTTCCTGCAATTAACGGTGCCAAAAATGCGGGCATTCCTGTAGTGGTAACCAATTCGAATATTGCTGAGGCAGGTCAGCCGCTGATTGCAGCTTTTTCCGGGCCTAACAATATCCAGCAGGGCGCTTATGCCGCAGAAATGATGTGCGACCAGCTTGGTGGCAAGGGCGATATTGTTCAGATTACCGGGCAACCCGGGTATACCACTGCCATTGAGCGGCAAAAAGGCTTTGAAGACCGTCTTCCCGAAGTATGCCCGGATGTGAAAATTCTCGATTCACAGCCAGGCGACTGGAATCGTGCGAAAGCCCAGCGCACGATGGAGGACTTCCTGACCCGATATGACAAAATCGATGGCGTTTACGCTGCCGACGACAATATGGGGGTCGGTGCACTGAATGCTGCGAAATCGGAAGACCGTGCCGACGAGATCGTCTTCATTGGTGCCACCAACTTCGCGGTTGGTTATGAGGCCATGGCTCGGGGTGAATACCATGGCTCGGTGTACCAGTCACCCGCAGAGGATGCGCGCAATGCTTTAAACATTGCTATTGCGGTTGCCCAAGGGAAAGAAGTGAACAAGATGAGTTATTTTGACACTCCGAAGATTACCCAGGAAAACATGGACGAATTCGAAAAGCCTGTTTTCTGAGCCGGGATATCTGACAGTAAAAGGAGCCCTTGCATCAAGGGCTCCGGTTAGTGGGGTCAAATAATGAAAGCTTTATTGGATTCTTTCAAACCGGGATTAAAAGGTGGCGAAATATCTCCGCTTCAGTTTTTTGGAAAGCATGGTATTTCGGTAGCCTTTATTCTCTGCGTCGTCATTTTTTCGCTGTCGACTCAAAAATTTCTCAGTACTGATAATTTCCTGACCGTGGTGATGCAGGCGTCCATTATCGGGACCATTGCGCTCGGTGTGACTTTTGTTGTCATCGGGGGAAATCTGGATCTGTCTGTAGGTTCGTTATTATCTTTTGCCACTGTTCTGGTAGTCGATCTTCATGACAAGGTGGGGCCTGGGGCGGCAATCCTGCTGATGTTTGTCTTTACGTTGCTGATTGGTTCAGTTAACGGATATCTAATCGGTTATCTACGTTTGAATTCACTGATTGTCACCCTGGGTATGTTATCCGCTATACAGGGCATTACCCTCGTTTATTCAGGTGGTAAAAATGTTGATATATCTGATCAGGAAAACACCTGGTTTGCGTTTTTTGGACGAGAAGAGCTTTTTGGGATTCCGATACCAGCACTGATATTCATAGTGCTTGGTATTGTTCTACAGATTGTTCTTCTGAAAAGTGGTTTCGGGCGCAAGATATTTGCCATTGGCGGTAACGCAACCGCTTCACTATTCTCCGGCCTACGCAGAAATCGTCTTGTATTCAGTACCTATTTGTTATCAGCGTTCACCACGGGTTGTGCTGCCCTGATTCTGGGCTCCCGTGTGATGGGATCCCAGAATAATGTTGGTGAAGGCTACGAGTTACTTGTACTTGCTGGTGTCATCCTCGGCGGGACCAGCCTTCTGGGCGGCTCAGGAAGTATTGCGAGAACCGTCATCGGGGTACTGATTCTGGCAATGATTCAGAATGGACTGCTGCTGCTGGGCTTCCCCTACTATACCCAGTGGCTGGTTACCTGGGTGGTTATTATTGTAGCAGTCTGGCTAGACATAGCTGCCAAGCGTGGCAAGCTATTCAGCACTTATTAAAACCCGAAATATGACGGGGATAATGACAATGAATCGTATAATTAACTTGATAACAAGACAGCCGATATGGATATTTGTTTTTATCTGTATTGTCTTCTTCAGTTTTTCATCACCTTATTTTTTGGACATCAGGAATTTCAGTAATATTCTGTTGCAGGCCTCGACAATCGGCTTGATTGCTCTTGGGATGACATTCGTCATGATCAACGGCAATATCGATTTATCGGTTGGAGCGACCCTCGCGCTTGCAGCAAGTCTTGCCGTAGGTTTGCAGCCGCAACTGGGAATTATGGGAGCGGTATTGGTAGGACTGCTCTCCGGTATTCTGATTGGCGCGCTGAATGGAATAATCGCCTGGAAAACCGGTGTTGACGCATTTATTGTAACTCTTGGCGCGATGATAGGGGTGAGAGGGCTGGTATTCATTTACACCGAAGAGCAGGCTTTCTACGCGTACGATTTGGCCTATTCGGATTTTGGTGCCAGTTCGTTGTTTGGCATACCTGTGCTGGCGCTCATTTTTATATTTTTAACAATAACTGCACATCTGGTATTGAAATATACGATCCATGGACGAAATGTTTTTGCTGTTGGCGGTAACCGGGTTGCTGCCAAAGAGGCCGGCATTCGTGTCGGGCCGCATATGTTACTGAATTTTATTCTAATAGGCTTCCTGGCTGCTCTTTCAGGTATTCTGTTATCTACTCAAATGGGCGCATCAACGCCGAATCTTGGCCGCAATTATGAGCTTTGGACGATCACCGCGGTCGTCCTGGGGGGGACGCGTCTTACGGGTGGCTTTGGCAGTATCATCGGAACCCTTGGCGGCGTTCTTGCCATCGCGATACTCAGAAATGGAATGAATCTGCTTCAGGTACCGTCGTTCTATGTGCTTATTATTCTGGGCTCGATTCTAATCATTGTTCTGTTTATTGATAAGCGCTTCTCCGAGCCGAAGGGAGTGGGAGCATGAGTACACAAGCCGAGTTGAAAGAATCGATAAACCCGCGGTCAAAAGAAAACTGCTTGCTGGTACTGAAAAATGTCAGTAAATCGTTCCCTGGTGTAAAGGCACTGGACGGTGTGGATCTTGATGTCCGCGCGGGAGAAGTTCATGCACTTCTTGGTGAAAACGGAGCCGGGAAATCCACCCTGATGAAGATCCTGGCCGGCATCTACCAGCCGGATGGGGGTGAGGTTATTCTTGAGGATCAGCTGGTACATATGTCGAGCCCTATAGAGGCACGGGAACACGGAGTGTTGCTGATCCACCAGGAGCTTTCCCTGGTTCCGGACATGACAGTGGCCGAGAACGTATTCCTGGGGAACATTCCCCGGTTCGCCAACATATTCGTCAACAATCGCCATCTGAATGATCGCTGTGGAGAAATTCTCACCCGCCTCAATTGCAAATTCGAGGCTACGGAACGTCTTGGCAACCTTTCGATTGCGAATCAGCAGATGGTGGAAATCGCACGTGCCCTGGTGTTCCAGCCCAAAGTTGTTGTGTTCGATGAGCCAACGGCTTCTTTGACGGACTACGAAAAAGTGGTGCTTTTCGGTGTCATCAGGGAGCTGAAGGAAAGCGGCACAGCCATTGTTTACATCTCACACCGGATGGATGAGATTTTTGAGCTTTCTGACCGTATTTCGGTGTTACGTGATGGCACCTACCAGGGCACTTTTGAAACCGCGCAAACCAATGAAGACGAAGTGACGCAACGTATGATCGGCCGTGACCTGGATGCCGATATCGAGCATCAGCCTCCGGAGCTGGGAATCAAAGCTCTGAAGGTCGATGGCCTGGGCATTGAGGGTTTGTACTCCGATATCTCGTTCGATGTTCATGTGGGCGAAGTTGTCGGATTCTATGGCCTGGTCGGGGCTGGCCGAACCGAGGTTATGGAAACCATTTTCGGCCTGCGCAAGCCTGATAGCGGAAGTGTTCAGATCAACGGCGAAGACCTGATCATCAACTCTCCCTCTGATGCCATTGACCATGGCCTTGGCCTGGTGCCAGAGAGTCGCAAGGAGCAGGGCCTGGTTCTTGGTATGAGCTGCAAGGACAACACCACGTTGGCCAATATCAGAAAATTCACCAGATTCGGCTGGATAGATACCGCCGCGGAAAGAGCCATATTCGAAGAGTATATGGAAAAACTTCGTATCAAATGCCCCGGCTGGGAATATGAAACTCTCAACCTCAGTGGTGGTAACCAGCAGAAGGTGGTCATTGGCAAATGGTTAAGTACCTCGCCAAAGATCCTCATCCTCGACGAGCCCACCAGAGGCATTGATGTTGGCTCGAAGTCAGAGATCCATCACCTGATCAGGGAACTGGCTAAATCCGGGCTGGCTGTGATCGTTGTCAGCTCTGAAATGCCGGAGGTGCTGACCGTAAGTGACCGGATTATTGCGATGTACGATGGCAGCATAACCCAATGCTTTGACCGTAATGAGGTAACTGAAGACACGCTGATCAGGGCAATCACTGGCCAGACTGTGTGACGTTTGTATCAGCAATCTTTGTCAGGCGGCTCTAGGTGGAGCCGCTTTTTTTCTTACTCGCGATCAAGGGAGCCGTTGACTTTCTGATGACGAGTTTGGGCTTGAGCAGCACTTCCTCATTGTAGTCAACGTTGTCGGCTTTTATTCGCTTCAGCAGCAGTTCCGCAGACCGTTCCCCCATCTGGAAATGCGGAATTGAGACCGTGGTCAGAGGTGTCGCAAACCAGTCGAGGTAGGGCATATTGTTAAAACCTACTATGGACATCCTCTTCGGACAGGTATATCCAAACTGTTTCAGGGCAGTAAAACAGCCCAGGGCGATCAGGTCGTTTGATGCAATAATCGCTGTAGCGTCCGGGTTTTGCCCAAGAAATACTGACATTGCCTGCTCGCCGGCGGCTTCTGACAAAGCGTGAGCCTCTACGATGCGGTGAGGTTCCACCTCAAGGTCATGTTCCGCCATTGTCCGTGTGAAGGCGCGTAGCCGGATGTATGAAACCGAGATGTTCTTGGGGCCGGCAATAAAGCCGATTTTACGGTGGCCCAGATCCAGCAGGTGATCCACGGCCATCTTGATGCCCAATGAGTCGTCCACCTTTACCGTATCTACATCGCCCTGATCGACCACACGGTTTACCAGAACCAGGGGTATTCCCTGACTCTTGCACAAATCCACGACGCTATCCGTACGAAATGCAGCCGCGTATATAATGCCGTCGACGCCTCGGCTGATGAGCCTCTCCACTTCGGTATGGGCAGTACCCTCGTTATTTTCGCTATAAGCCAGGAAAGCCGTGTACCCATACTGATCAAGGACGCTCTGTATACCCCGTATGATCGGTGGAAACACAGGGTTCATCAGGTCCGGAATAATCATGCCAATGGTTTTGGTGCTTCCCATCTTGAGGGCGTATGCGGCGGCATTCTGTTTGTACCCCATCTCCTGGGCAGCTTTTCTCACACGCTTTACGACATCAGGGGAAATCATCTCACTCGATTTCTCACTCAAGGCGCGTGAAACCGTGGAGGTGTTGATGTTGAGGTGTTCTGCCAAATCGCGAAGTGTTACCCGTTTCCTTTGTACCAAAACTAAATTCCAGTATTTGAGAGGGAGTTGGAAAACGACGTGACACCACGTCGCGAGCTTCTGCGTTCGATTATCTCGAATACCTAGTTCCTTGAATTATACACGAACCTGGCTACCCAAACGCCTTTCGAGACCTTTTTAATTGAATAACGCAAACGTTTGCACTAGAGTATGGATTGTTAGTTCCATAAGCAGAACAGGCTTATCTTTGCCGCCGCATTGAGGAGGAGTCATGGCTAAGACCGTAAAACCGAGCGAGCCAACCATTGTTCGTTCTGAGGATGTCGATCCTCACTGGGTATGGGGACGCCCTATACCCGCACCGGGCAGGATGAATGTAGATTTTGAAGAGCGGGTAAACTATGACCGCCTGCATCGCTACAGAACGGCCAGAGCGCGGGAAGCTCTGGCTGGCTCCGATCTGGGGGCTATTCTGTGTTTCGACAACAACAACATCCGGTATCTCACCAGTTCCGTTATTGGTGAATGGACCAGAGACAAGTTCTGTCGCTACGCCTTGTTCACGGGGAATTCCGATCCCTACCTTTGGGACTTCGGTTCAGCCGCTGCCCATCACCGTATTTATGCCCCCTGGCTGAAGCAGGAGCGGTGTCGTGCGGGCATGCTCGGACTGAGAGGGTCCATTGGTAAGGAGGCTGGCCTTTTCAAGCGCGCTGCCGAAGAGATCCGGGATATCCTGAAAGCCGAGGGCGTTGCCGACATGCCGGTTGGCGTGGATGTTTGCGAACCACCTATGTTATTCGCGCTTCAGGAAGCCGGCCTGGAAATCAGGGATGTGCAGCAGGTCATGCTGGATGCGCGCCAGATCAAGAGCCAGGATGAAATCACGCTCCTGAATATGGCGGCCACGATGGTGGATGGTGCCTACGATCACCTGGCTGAAAAGCTGCGCCCGGGCACCCGGGAAAACGAGATGGTGGCTCTGGTCAACAAGTTCCTTTACGACAACGGCTCCGATGATGTAGAGGCAATCAACGCCGTATCCGGTGAGCGCTGCTGTCCGCACCCCCATAACTTCACCGACCGCATGTACCGGCCGGGGGATCAGGCATTTTTCGATATTATTCAAGCCTTCATGGGGTATCGCACCTGTTACTACCGCACCCTGAATATCGGCAGTTCGACCAAGTCGCAGGAAGACGCCTACAAACAGGCGCGGGAATGGATTGATTCAGCCATTGAGCTGGTTAAGCCGGGTATGACCACCGATAAGATTGCCGCTGTCTGGCCCAAGGCGACTGACTTTGGCTTCGCTAACGAGATGGAGGCCTTTGGCCTGCAGTTTGGCCACGGCCTGGGAATGGCGCTGCACGAACGTCCCATTATCAGTCGGCTTGTGTCGTTTGATAGCCCGTTCGAGTTGCAGGAGGGAATGGTTTTCGCACTGGAGACGTATTGTCCTGCTGCTGATGGCAATGGCGCCGCTCGTATCGAGGAGGAAGTTGTGGTGACTCCGGATGGTTGCCAGGTGATCACGCTATTCCCGTCAAAGGAATTGTTTATTGCGAACAAATATTGATCGGTAATAGATCCAAAGGCGAATCCAGAATCAGGGAGTCTACGGTTTGAAAGCATATATTGAAGAAATTGGGCAAAGCATACCCAACGGGCTGTTTATCAACGGCGAGTGGATCACTGAAACCAGTGGCAAGATTGAGGTGGTTAATCCTGCCACCGAGAAAGTCGTCGCCATTGTGCCCAGTTGCACGTCTGAGCATGCAAAGCTGGCTCTGGACGCCTGTGAAGGGGCCGCGAAGGAGTGGATGGCGCTGACCCCACGTGAGCGCTCCGAAGTCTTGCGATCTGTTTTCGACACCATGCAGAAAGAAAAAGACACCATTGCCAGATTGATCACGCTTGAGGAAGGAAAAACCCTCAAGGAGTCAACCGGTGAGGTCGATTATGCCTCGGAGTTCTTTCGTTGGTATGGTGAGGAGTCGCTGCGTCTGGGGGGCGAAATGCGTCCATCTCCCAGTGGCAAGCACACCATCGTTGTGACCCATCAGCCGGTGGGTACGGCTTTGCTGATCACGCCCTGGAACTTTCCGGCGGCGATGATCACCCGGAAAATTGCACCTGCCATTGCGGCCGGTTGTGGCGTGATCGTCAAGCCGCCGAAAGAGACACCGCTGACCTCAATGTATCTTGCAGATCTGATGCAACGATGTGGTGTTCCTGACGGCCTTGTTAACATTCTGACAACGGATGATGCCGGTGCTCTCACCGATACACTGGTAAAGGATGCGCGGCTTCGGAAAATTTCCTTTACCGGCAGCACGGGTGTCGGGCGGCTTCTGCTTGGTTCCGCTGCTGAAAGAATCCTCAACACATCGATGGAGCTTGGCGGAAACGCGCCTCTGATTGTCTGTGACGATGCAGACATCGACACGGCTATTGAAGGGGCGTTTCTTGCCAAGATGCGCAATGCTGGCGAGTCCTGTATTGCTGCGAACCGGCTCTACGTTCACGACTCCATATACGACGAGTTCTGTAGCCGACTGGTAGAGCGGTTCTCCAACCTGAAAGTGGGTAATGGTCTCGAAGCGGACGTGGATGTCGGTCCTATCATTTCCCGTAAAGAGCTGGAAAAACTGCAGGCCATTATTGCTGAAGCCGTCAGCGATGGCGCCACCGTTGAAACCGGTGGTACGACGCTTCACGAGGAAGGGTTTTTCTTTGCACCAACCGTGCTGAGTAACGTCAAATCGGATTCCCGTATTCTTGACCAGGAAGTGTTCGGTCCTATTGCGCCCCTGGTGCGTTTCAGGGACGTCGAGTCCGTTATCCAGCAGGCTAACGACACACCTTATGGTCTGGCCGCCTATGTTTTCAGTCGCGATGTTGGCAAGGCCATGCGAATTGCTCAGAGAATTAACGCGGGTATTGTTGGCGTCAACCGGGGGTTTGTATCAGACCCGGCTGCTCCGTTTGGTGGTATGAAAGAGAGTGGTATAGGCCGGGAAGGCGCTCAGGACGGCATAAAAGAGTTCCTGGAGACTCAGTACATTGCTACGTCCTGGTAAGCCTGCTTACACGCAAAGATTCGTTATAAACGTTTTTGAGGATTGTAAGCACTCGTTATTTGGTCCATTTTAAGGAGGTTATGTTTTAAGCGCGCTACTGTTGGAGAAAGTATCGTGAAGACCGTATCGAGTACAGGATTTGCTCTTTTCGGCGCCTCGTTGATTGCGATCAGTTACGGTCTTGCGCGCTTTGCTTTTGGCCTTTTCGTACCGCCCATTCGCGCGGAGCTGGGCCTGACACCTGAAGTGATTGGTGTCATAGGCGCGCTGCCGCTCATCAGTTTTCTGCTGGCTTCTCTGGTCGCGCCCCTCGCTGCTATCCGTCTCGGTGCCCGCAACACGGCGGTGCTGTCCGGTGGGTTCGGGGCGGTCGGTCTGGCGCTGATAAGCCAGTCTTCGGGCGCTGTATCGCTGGGTGTTGGCGTTTTTGCCTGTGGCATCTGCACCGGCCTGATGATGCCGGCACTGACAGCCGCCATGCAGGTGCTGGTGGATCGTTCCCTGCATGGGCGCGTCAGTTCGGTTATGAACGCGGGTACAAGTATCGGTATAGCGGTCGCGGTGCCCACCGTGCTGTTCATGGCCGGTATCTGGCGTTTAACCTACATGGGCTTTGCCGTTCTCGCGGTTATCGGAATCCTCGCTGCCTGGTATGTTATCCCGTCGGTGTCCCGGGTCACGCCTTCGAATGCGGCGCCGCCGTCGCCAATCACCTCCCTGCAGTGGTGGCGTCTTTTCCGGCTGTCACTGTTTGCCTTTGTGATGGGCTTCATCTCCGCGGCTTACTGGATCTTTGCACCCGATCTGGTGGTTACTCTGGGCGAACTGCCGTCTTCGGAAACGGGCTGGCTTTGGCTGGCGGTTGGTGTTGCCGGGCTCGGCGGTGCTGTGGTGGCTGACCTGGCGGACCGGAACAACCCACCCATCACTCAGGCACTGATGTTGATGATGCTGGCCGCGAGCCTGGCGTTGCTGGCCGCCAGTCCCGACGAGGTGGTGCTTGCGGCATTTTCCGGGCTGGTATTTGGCCTGGCCTATATGAGTTTGACCGGGCTCTATCTGATGACAGGCATCCGCCTGTTGCCAGGCCGCCTGTCGATGGGCCCCGTGCTGCCATTCATGGCGATCTCGCTCGGTCAGGCGACCGGTTCACCCATTGTCGGCATACTGGTAGACAGCTTTGGCTATAGCGATGCCTTTGCCATCTTCTCCGCGATTGGCATCCTGGTGGCGCTCCTGTCACCGTTTTATCCGCGCATCGTCGAGCAGGTGGGCGAGGAAGCCACAGAGGAGGACAGAGGCCTCCAGGCGGCATACGACTATCAACTCCAGAACGAGGAGGGCGAGCCGTTTACTTATGACACGGAAGAGACCACTCCTACAGAAGAGACTCAAGCCAATTAACCGACCGGGAGATTCATCATGCATGTATTCATTGCAGGAGCCAACGGGCAAATCGGGCAACATCTTTTGCAGGAAATGGCAGACAGTGATCATGAGGCACGGGCGCTGATCCGCCACCAGGATCAGGGGCCGGACCTGCAGCAGATGGGCGCTACGGAAACCGTGGTGGGCGACCTGGAGCAGGACTGTAGCGAGGCCATCAGGGGGTGCGACGCGGTTATTTTTACCGCTGGCTCAGGCCCCCATACCGGACCGGATAAAACCATCGATGTGGACCAGGACGGTGCCATCCGGCTGGTGGACACCGCCAGAGCCATGGGTATAAAGCGTTTTATCATGGTAAGCAGCATGCGTGCTGAGGAGCCGGAGAAAGGGCCGGAAAAACTCCGCCATTACCTTCGGGCCAAACGCAACGCCGATGAACACCTGAAGAGCAGTGGCCTGAATTACACCATTGTTCGTCCGGGCCAGCTGACCAACGATGAGGGAACAGGCAGGGTTGCAGTAAGCGAGAAGCTGGAGGAATTCGGCAAGATTCCAAGACAGGATGTTGCCCGTGTTCTGCTGGCGGTGCTGGATTCGGATAATACCATCAACCGTGTCTTTGACGTGGTGTCCGGCGATACGCCGGTGACTGAGGCACTGGCAAAGCTGTGACGTTCTCAGGGCCCCGCCAGATCACCGCGCGGGGCCTGTATTAATGGCTTACCAGTTGAGCCTGATAGTGCCCAGAAGGGCATCGCCCAGACGCCGATCCACCGTCCCCGCCTCCAGGTCTCTATACCGGACACGGGTATCCACACTCGCGCCGAGTCCCACAACCATCTCCGGCGACTGCTCTTCTGCAGAACGGATCCGGTAGGTCAGCTCTGCTCTCCATTCGCGCAGATAGAGTGCGCCTTCGACCTCCTGATCCTGGTCAAGAGTGGCCCAGCGATCCCCCGTGCGTTTCAGTAGGAGCTCCCAACGCCCAGCGTAACTTTGCCACCATAGCATGATGGGCAGATCAATCAGCCAGCGGCCACTCTCATGTGCGTGCTCCCAGCGCGCCCTGGGAAGCCACTGAAAGGATCCAAAACGGTGATCACCACCGACCCCCAGGCTCAGGGGCGAGCCTTCACCCAATGCCCGGAACATTGCCACGCGACCATTGACCACATCGCTATGAAATGTCTGATGCTTGAACATATTGGATGTGCCGGCAACGCCAGCCCGTGTTTCCAGGCGATAAAGCCGGTGCTGCCAGTGGCCTGTGAAGACTAGCCGGTGCAGATGGCCGTTGTGTGCGGGCTCACCGGTGCGAATGCGCAGAGGCTGGTAATCGTAGTCAGCGCCGATTGCACCCATCGCGCCATGGCGACTCCAGCCCAGCCCTCGCTGAGAACGGCTCACCTCGGAGGCCGACGGCACGTATTCTGGCCAGTCGTAGGGCTGCCAATGGCGGTATAGAAGGTAGAAGTCACCTGAGGCCTGAACAACGCGCGGCATCGACAGCGCAGCTACGAGAACAGCTGCCAGAGGGAAAAGCCACGATGTCACCCCACTGATGGTTTGCAAACAACGCCCCTTGGTCACAATGCTGTCTCCCCTATCCAGGCCTGTGAATTGCGGTGTCTTTGCCCTACGATTGTAGTAACAGTATGGCCAGCCCAGGCGGTTTTCAGGAGCTTATGTCCGATAAAGAACTACGCACTAAATCTGATAAACAGTCCATTGACCAGTTTATCAACGAGGTCCGTCAGCTGCCCAGGCAGGGTGGAGGGCAGGGTCGTCTGATTTTTGCCCTGGATGCCACCGCGAGCCGGGAGCCAACCTGGGATCAGGCTTGCCACCTGCAGAGTGAGCTGTTCCTGGCAACCAGGGATCTGGGCGGCCTGGCCATTCAGCTCTGTTACTACCGGGGCTTTGGCGAGTTCAAGGCGACGGGGTTTGTCACCGAGACCGGCCAGTTGCTCAACCTGATGAATGGCGTTTCCTGCCTGGGTGGGCGCACCCAGATCAGCCGGGTGTTGGCTCACGCTGTGAAAGAAACCCGCACCAGGCCGGTCAGGGCCGTGGTGTTTATTGGGGACTGTTGCGAGGAGCCGGTGGACGAGCTCTGCCACACTGCCGGCGAACTCGGCATGCTGAAAACTCCGGTGTTTATGTTTCATGAGGGCGGTGACGCCCATGCCAGGGCCGTATTTCAGCAGGTGAGCAAGCTGTCGGGAGGCGCCTATGCCCCCTTTGATCGCAACAGCCCGCAGATTCTCAAGGATCTTATGGCCGCTGTTGCGGTCTATGCCTCCGGAGGAGCAAAGGCCCTGCAGGATTTTTCCAGCCGCAGCTCTCCGGAAGTCAAGCGCCTGACCCGACAGATCCGATAGCGCTTGTTCCAATCCATAGATGGGCTGTAAGCCCGGGGTATCTGAGTGCCACTGACGCTACTGGTTATCTTGCTGTTGGTTGTCGCGTGGGTTTGGCTGCGCAACCAGCCGGCCAGCCAACGCAAGCCCGCCATTCTCAAACTGGTGTTGATTGCCGGTGTTGCGATGGTAGTTCTGCTGGCCGTGACCGGCCGCCTGCACATTCTGTTTGCGTTGTTGGCGTTTCTTTTCCCGTTGCTGCGCCGGTTTCTGCCCTCTCTGTTAACGGGAAGTACAGGGGGGGCAGGAAGAGCAGAGGCCGGATCGGGTAACCAGTCCCATGTTTCCAGTGAGATTCTCGATATGACTCTGGATCATGACTCCGGAACCATGAGCGGTGAGATTCTCAAAGGCCCCATGGCCGGTCGGGCGCTGGCGGACCTGACTGAAAGCGAATTCATCGAACTGTTGGGGTATTGCCGTGAACACGACGAGGACTCGGCACGGCTGCTGGAATCCTATCTTGACCGCCGTTTCGGGGACTCGTGGCGTGCTGACGATCAGGCTGGTGCTGGCAGCGGCGAATCTCGCGATCGTAGCGGTTCCGACAATGCCAGGGGGCCCTTGACCGAGCGCGAAGCGCTGGACATCCTCGGACTGGAGCCCGGCGCGAGTCGAGAAGAGATTGTCCAGGCCCATCGCCGGATGATGCAGAAATTGCACCCGGACCGAGGCGGAAGTAACTACCTGGCAGCACGCGTCAATGAAGCCAAAGAGCAACTGCTGAGCTGACTCCCTTGAAACTGGCACTGCCATACCGTCGAATTTCTCTGGCGATCCCGGTAGGCTAACGGTCCAGAGCGCCCGGTTGTGTCGGGCCAGTTCAAGAACCGTTATTCTGAAAAGGAGTTCACATACCATGACAGGTAATACTCGCAATCCAGCCCGTTGGCCCGCCCCCGTTTTTGCAACCCTCGCCCTTGCTGCTCTTGTTCTCCAGGGCTGTGCGGGTGGCGCTGTTACCAGTTCAGTCTACGCGGTGTCGGGCGCGGCTGCGGCAAAGTTGCACAAGGAACGCCAGGAGTTCCGGGAGGATCTGAAGGAGGATTACGCCAGCTACCGGGCGCTCTTTTCCTCTTCGGAGTGTCAACCGGCGCAATACCAGATCAGCCCCGAAATTATTGATTACCTGGAGAGTAGCGCACCCACGGAGGACGGCTATGCCGAGGCTCAGGATATCCTGATGGACATCTACCATGACCAGACCCTGTCGCAGAGTGTCCGCGCCCATGCGCTCTACCTGGCAGCCCTCACCGAAGCCCAGAAGGAAGACGGCTCCAGGGCCAGGGCCAGAGATTACCTGAAGCGGGTGAGGAGTGAATTCCCCGGCACCCATGACTGCGCCGTAGCAAAGCTGCTTGATAAGGGTGACCGTATTCAGTGAGGGCCGGGCCGCGGGCCGGTCTTTCCTGGCATCAGACAGCAAGGTCCTGGCTCAGGGGGTCACGGTAACGGGAAGGTTCAGCGCCGCCAACAGGTGCTCTGCGCCGGGTTCGTCAAAGAGCGCACATCTGCGGCTAATCACCAGCTGCGAGGCGCGCTCCTCGCGAAGCATCCGGGCTATGCTCACCGGATCCGTATCAGAAATGATCCGTAGTCGGGTTCCTGCTCCGAGCACATCAAGATCCTGCCGGATAGCGTCCAACTGATCCGCGGCGGGCTCGCCGTCGTTCCCCAGAATGATCGTGACTGGCTGGTGATAGTGACGGGAGATCTCGGCAGCTGCCAGTGTCGCACGGTGATTCGCCTCATCATGATCGTTAAGGAAAACAACCACCCGGTTCGGGGATGGCAGCTTCTGTTCGCACCACAGCAATACCTGTCCTGGCGACTGCTGAATCAGCCCGCGCGCAGTGGACCCCAGCCGAGCACCAGCCGGGGACGACCAACCGGCACGGCCGAGCACAAGAAGATCATCCGGGCCGGCCAGCGCCAGAACCTCATCAATCACACGGCCACGTGCAACACTGAGCGCCGCTCTGCCTCCGTGCTGTTTCACTGCCCCGGCGAGTGCCGCACGCGCATGATCCGCCAGCCGCCGCATGCGCCGCTGCAGAATTTCGGGGTCGAGTGGCCGGCTGATCCCGGAGGCCGAGCCAACTTCCCGGGAAAATCCGTACCCGGCGCTACGTAGCAGGTTCAGTTCCTCAACAAACACGCCCAGGATGTCCGCATCGCGCTTTCCAGCGATATCAGCGGCGGCCTCGAGAGCCCCGTAGCTCGTCCGTGACCCGTCGATAAGTACCAGAATACGCCCGCCCGCCGGGGGCTGCCCTGCAGGCCTTCCAGTATCAGTCACGACCAGCGCCTCCATTGCTATCGATGCTTCCTTCGCTGTCATCCTGTTTTTTGCTGACTTCGGCAAACTGGAACAGGCGATTGGCGACCGCCCGGTTGAAGGACGCCTCGGGGAACTCGCCATTTTCGTCTGGCTCACCGGCTTCCATGCCTGTCAGAAGTTCAATCGCCTGGTTGATATGTGACACCGGATAGATACTGAAATCGCCATCGGCAATGGCCTTGCGAACATCTGAGTTAAGCATCAGGTGTTCGACGTTGCTGGCAGGCAAAATGACGCCCTGTCCGTGTACCTTTCCGGCTTCACGACAGACATCAAAAAAGCCCTCGATTTTTTCGTTAACACCGCCAACTGCCTGGACCTCGCCATGCTGGTTCATGGAGCCGGTGACTGCCAGACTCTGCCGCAACGGCAGGCGACTGATCGCCGACAGCAGAACGCAGGTTTCCGCGACGGATGCAGAATCGCCTTCCACGCCGCCGTAAGACTGCTCGAAAGCCAGGCTTGCCGACAGGGAAAGTTCACCCTCACCCGCGTAATGACTGGCCAGAAAGCGGGAGAGAATCATGACCGCCTTGCTGTGAATCGGCCCGCCAAGCTTCGCTTCCCGTTCTATATCCACAACCTGCGCTTTTCCCGGCCGGGCGGTGGCGGTGATCCGGGTTGGCTGACCAAACATGGAAGCGCCGAGCTTGAGCACTGAGAGCCCGTTAACCTGGCCTACGGTTTCACCTTCAGTCGCGATCATCACGATGCCGCGGGCAATCTGCTCACGACTCCGTTCACGAATGCGACTGGCGCGGAATTCCCGCTCATCGATTGCCTGTTGGACCTGATCCACACCGATGGTGGCCATGCCTGCCTTGTTTGCCCAATGATCAGCTTCACTGATGAGATCCCGCAGCACCCGGTCATGGGCCGTCAGCTTGCGCTGATCCGCCGCCAGCCGGCTTGCCTGCTCGATAAGCCTTGCCACCGCATCCCGCCCAAGCGGCCGGCATTTCAGGTGCCGCGCCATGGTGGCAATCATGCGTGCATAAAGCCCGTAGCTATCGTCGTCCCGGTTGAGGTCATCCTCAAAGTCGGCCTCAACTTTAAACAGATCGAGAAAATCAGGATCGTAGTGGGACAGCAGGTAATACAGAATGCGATCGCCCAGCAACACGACTTTAACCGTTACCGGAATGGGTTCTGGCTGCAGGCTTATGGTGCTTGCCAACCCGTACAGTCGTTCCAGGGACTCGATGCGGATCTCGCTGGAGAACAGGATGCGCTTCAGGCTTTCCCAGGCCATCGGCTGACTCAGTATCCGGCGGGCATCAATGATCAGGTAACCACCGTTGGCACGGTGAACCGCACCCCCCTTTATAAGGGTAAAATCGGTGTACAGCGTGCCCTGGCGGGCCCGGTGCTCTATCTGGCCCGTCAGATGCTGATGGTTCGGCAGGTCCTCATAAATTACCGGTGCTCCCGTTGTCTCCGAGTTATCGACCAGCAGGTTGATCCTGTATCGTCCCAGAAGGCCGGTGGGTGGGCCGTTTCCAGTGTCCTCGAATGCTTCCGCATGTTCCACCACGTCTTCGCGTATGGCATCCAGGTGCTCGACAACCTCGGGCAAGTGCTGCCACTTTTCGCGAAGCTCTCCGATCGGGCCGCCGAGAGTGAGCTGGACCATCTCTTCATTCAGCGCATGGACGCGCTCCCGGACCTCTTTACGTAAACGGGGAATCTGTTGAATGTTCTGCTGAAGTTTCTTCTGAAGTTCCTCTACTTTGGATTCGATGAGTTCTTTTTCTTCATCAGAAAACTTTTTGTACTCCTCCGGATCAATGACCTCGCCGTTGCGCATCGGGGCAAAAGTAAAGCCCGCGGGCGTCGTTATCATGGCGATGTTGTTGGCATTGGCCTCTTCCTGGATGTCATACAGACCCTGATGCTGGCGCTTCGTCATTTCCTCCTGAAGCTCCTGCAGACGCGCCTGGTACTCCTCACTTTCGAACGCTGCTGGAATTGCTGTGCGCAGCTCTCCGGAAAGGTCGTTCATATCTTTCTTGAGTTGCCGCCCCTCCCCCGCAGCCAGACGGATGGCTCTGGGCCGGTCCGGAAATTCAAAGTTGTGAACATGGCACCAGTCGGAAGGCACGGGTTGCTGGTCAGCGTGCCTGGCCAGAAAGCGCTCGACCAACTCGTGCTTGCCAGCGCCGGCGGGCCCCAGGACAAACAGGTTAAACCCGTCCGCCTGCATGCTTGCCCCGAACTCCAGGGCACGCAGCACACGCTCCTGGCCGCAAGGCAGTTCCAGGTCCTCCAGTGAATCGGTGGTACTGAAATCCAATTGGTCGAGTGGGCACCGATGATAGACCTGGTCCGGGGTCAGGGGCGTGGGTAATGTCATCAACCTACTCCTGATGAGTGATTGGCAGCCTGGGAAACTGCGAAGAATTTAACTCAAGGATAGACCACTGGAAGGCTTTGTCCGGCATGGCCCTCTCTTTGTTGTCACTAATTCTTGCGCGGCCTGCCGAAAAGGACGCGTAACTCATCCTTTGCAGCCTCAAGACGGTCCCTCTGTGTGGTGGTGAGTTGTTTGCCCGCCCGATTGATGTAGAACGTCAGCATCGACATGGCCGACCGGTAAGGGTCCGATTTACGACGTTTGCTTTCTTCGGCGGATTTCTTCAGGGAACGGGCGATTTCCCTGGGATCCTCAAGGGCAAATACGCCCTGTTCAAGGTCCAGGGAATCGCTGGATTCGGTCACCTTCTGGGACCAGCGTTCAGATTTGTCCAAAACCTACCTCCAGTCGTGTATCGGGGCGTCAGCACCAGCCACGTGTAATGACGGCCTCTTCAATACGCTTGAGTGCATTGATCCAGGCCCCCAGGCGAATCGATTTGAGCTGGTGGCGTTCGGCGCACTCGGCAGCCTGTTGATAGCTGTGAACCAGCCGTTTTCGACGCTGCTCACTGATGGTTTCCGCACCCCAGTAGTCGTCGGAAAGGCCCTGTGTCCGTTCCATCTGGCACAGGTGAACACTGCCGGCGTTCGCCAGTACGTCCGGCACGATGGTGACGCCACGGTCCAGTAGCAGTTCGTCTGCCTCCAGCGTAGTGGGGGCGTTGGCGGCTTCAACGAGGATTCTCGCCTTCACCGTTTCTGCGACCTCCCTTGTGATCACTCCCTGCAGGGCTGCCGGCACAAGTACATCGCAGTCACAGGCAAACAGCTCTTCGTTGGTAATCGACCGGGTGTCAGGGAAGTTGTCCAGACTGCCTTCCTTATCGCGGTGTTCCAGTAGTGCATCAATGTCCAGACCTTCTTCGGCATAGACGCCACTGTCGATTTCGCGGATGGCAATGACCTTGCAGCCGGCTTTGTGAAACGCCCGGGCAGCAACTGAGCCCACCTGTCCGAAGCCCTGGATCGCGATACGCGCGCCCTCAAGTCTGAAATCGATCTGCTCAGCTGCTGCCTGAAAGACTTCGAATACTCCAAGACCAGTGGCCTCATAACCGCCCAGAGTGCCGCCCAGGATTGTCGGCTTGTCGTTCACTGCCGCCGGCGAGTGGCGGCCGGTAATCTGTTCATACTCATCAAGCATCCAGGCCATGCTTTGCATACCTGTACCTACGTCTGCGCCGGGCACATCACAGTCAGGACCTGCGGGGCGCAGATATCGGATATAGGCGCGGCACAGCCGCTCGAATTCCTGTTTGCTGAGCTTTTCCGGATCAGCGGCGATGCCACCCTTGCCACCGCCAGCCGGGATGCGGCCTGCGGCATGCTTGATGGACATAACCATGGCCAGCGCCTTGCACTCGTTAAGGTTGAAATCCGGAGAGATGCGAGTGCCATCGCGGGTAGGACCGAGGGCGTCTGTATGACAGACCCGGTGGGCGTCGAATACACGACTGCTGCCATCGTCCATCTTCAATGGAATGCGAAAGCTGGTGGCCCGACCCGGGCCTGACAGTAGCTCCACAACATCCGGATTAATCTTGCCGATTTTTGCCGCCTGGTGCATCAGGCGGGTGCTTTGCTCAAGGAAGTCTTCCATGGTGATTCCTCCACAGTCGCTTCGTTGATTGCTTACTCTCAGCTTGGTAGAGCATTCGGCTCGCTGCAAATCGCAAGTGTTACGATGAGCGTCACGGGTCCGGCACAGACGGGCAAGTCGCAGGGAAGCCTTTTCACTGAATTTCCACTTGTGCCTATATATCCGGCTCCCCAAGCATGCTAAAAGGTTCAGCCCAGCCATAACCAGACTTTGTGCAAGCGCGCGGGCACTCTTCCATTTATCAGGATATCAGCATGTCAGACAAATTTTTCTTCAAGGGTCGCCAGGATGCACGCCAGCACCACACCGCTTATGGCGGCTTCAAGACCAATGCCAACCAGAAGAGTGGCAGCCGGAAGTTCCCGCTAACGCTGGTGGTTACCAGTGAGTCGCGCAAGCAGGAAATCGAAGCCCAGGTGGCCAGGGCGAAGCTGCATGCGAACATTACGGTTGATACCCGTGACGGCGCTGTTGAGTCCATCGCCGAACTGACCGTACTCCAGAATAAAGGGGCGACGGTTACCACTGACAAGGCGCCCTCGCGCAATGACCCATGCAGCTGTGGTAGTGGCCTTAAATTCAAGAAGTGCTGTGGGTGAGGGTGGTTACACAGCTCAGTGACAGGTCCTTCTCAAGCCGATAGGTATCGAAATCACGGGCCAGGAACAGCTGGCCCCGGTAGTGCTGCATTGCTTCGGCTGCCAGTTGGTTGATATGGGGCGCACCCCCAGGCCCTGACTGGTAGCGGGAGCTGAAATGGGTAAGCACCAGGTTAGGCAGGCGGACCTGTTGGGCAAACCTGGCTACCTGTTCGGCGGAGCTGTGTTGTGGCCAGGGGCCGACCCGGTCAGCCACGTCCTGGGTGTAAGTGGCCTCGTGAATCAGCACATGGCAGTCGTTGCAGGCATCGGCCAGCAGGGCGGGGGTGTCGTTGTCGCCGGCTACGATAAGCTTGCGGGCAACGCGGGAAATGTGAGTGTAGTTTTCACTCCTGAGCACGCGGCCGTCTTCCAGCGTTACGTCTTTTCCTTGCTGTAACTCGCCCCAGCAGGGTCCGGGCTCTATGCCATCCGCCCGGAGCTTATCCGGCAGCAGTTGTCGCTCGAGGTTCCTCTCGGTGAACACGTAGGCGCGGCAGGCAACGCGATGGGACAGCGCCACGTTGGTCACCGCGAAGTGTTTGTCCTGCCAGTGAAAGCCTGGTGCCCCGGAGTCGATGAAGTTGAGTGGATAGCTGAGGCTGGAGTCACTGTTGTCGAGCACCGTCTTGATAAGACGTTTGACCTGAATGGGAGCAACTATATCCAGCGGCTCCGTGCGGCCGAGCATGGATGCACTGGTGAGGAGTCCCGGAAGGCCGAAAATGTGATCGCCGTGAATATGGGTGATGAATATTGCCCGCACTTGCATGACCGAGTAGCGGGTGCGCATCAGCTGGTGCTGGGTGCCTTCACCACAGTCCACCAGGTACCAGGGTCTGGGGCCAGAGTGACACAGGGCCAGGCCGCTCACGTTGCGTGCTCGTGTTGGTGTTCCGGCAGATGTGCCCAGGAAGGTGAATTCCATTGTTTCTCCAGTCTGGTAACGGTTCCTGTATATTCTACACTGAGTGAAGGATCGGCCTGGAGGGTTTGGGTGGCCTGGGTAACAGTCGTTCAACAGGAGTCGCAGAGTGGCTAGCAGGAAAAAGGCTATCAGCCGGTACCTGATTCGGGAAGCCGTCGAGGATGATGTGCCCGTACTTGTGGAATTCCTCGCCAAACTGGCTCTGCACGTTTCGGGCGGACCGCCCCTGGACCTTGAGGAAGATGAGCGGGACGGTCTTATTGCTGTTCTGCGTTCATCTCTGACCAATCCTGATAAGCAGCTTGTGGTGGCGGAGGTGCCCGGAGCGGGTCTTGTTGGCATGGGCTATATTTATATATCGATCAACCAGGGAATCTGGGAACAGACCAGCCATGTGGAATACAGATCGGGGATCATTGATGATGTCTGGGTGGAGCCTGACTTTCGAAGGTTGGGGATTTTCCCCGACCTGCTCCGAAAGCTGGTGGCATTTGCAGAGAGCTGCGGTGCCTATGAGCTGGTCCTGGAATACTCCGCGTCCAACAAGGAGGCGAAGGCAGCCTGGACCAGGTTGGGCTTCAAAACGATAGGGATACGTGCTGCGGCGTTCACGACTTCAGTGAGCGAAGCCCTGGCAAGCCGGCCTTGAAGGCGGGACCGTTACCTTATAAGGCGCTAAGGACAAAAAGGAGGCTGGAGTGCTAGGCGATCGCACCGTTTACGTGTTTTACGATGAAGTCATGCTGGGCCACAATCCCGAGGTGGACCTGCCTTTTGTCCCCAGTCGGGTGGAGAAGCGGGTCAGGCACATTCTGCAGGGCCTGGACTTCAAATGGAGTTATCCAGAGCATCCAGGGCGCCTGACAGCCATCAAGAAGTACCTGGATCAGCACCCTGTCCCCGGTGTCCAGTTCAAGTCGGGAAGTCCTGCCACCTACAACCAGCTTGCTCGAGTTCATACCACATCCTACCTTGATCACATTCTTTCGCTGTTCGGGAAGAGTGCCTGGGTTGATTCGGATACCACCGCCGTTTCACCCGACAGCGTTAATGCGGCCCTGGCTGCGGCGGGAAACGCCATTGCAGCTGTAGAGAGCGTGGTCAAAGGGGAGTGCCAGAGCGTATTTGCTCTGGTGCGCCCCCCCGGTCATCATGCAGAACCGGTAAGGGCAAGGGGCTTCTGCCTGTTGAATAACGTCGCGGTGGCGGCAGCCCATGCCCAGGCAAAACTGGGCTGTGAACGGGTCCTGATCATAGACTGGGATGCGCATCATGGTAATGGAACCCAGGATATCTTCTGGGCGGACCCGGATGTCCTGTTCTTCGATACCCATTGTGCCGCACCCTTTTACCCCGGCTCCGGGCACCTGGAAGAAGTAGGTGCCGGATTCGGGGAGGGCTATACCATCAATGTCCCACTGCCGGAGTCAGCTGGAGATGTCGCCTTTGAGAAAGTGTATCGCGATATATTGGTGCCGGCCGCGGAACACTTCAAGCCAGACCTGGTTCTGGTCTCTGCGGGGTTCGACCCCCACCGCAATGATATGGCGCTGAACCTGAGCTACGACGGTTTCAAGGTTATCACCCACATCGTCCAGGAAATCGCTGACCGGCATTGCGAAGGAAGGCTTGCGCTGGTGCTGGAAGGTGGCTACAACCTGAGTTCCCTCGCACAGGGCGTTCACGCTGTGCTGGAAGTGCTTGTCGGCGGAGAGGTGCCGGAGTTACAGGAAGCGGGCATAAAGGAAGCGGAAGAGGCCGCGGAGTTTCACCGCTCCGCGTTCACCGATGATGACTGAGGCAGCACGGGTTGTTATTTGTCACCCGGAAAATCCAGTAATCAGTCACTCTGTTTGAGCCCCATCTCCCAGAAATCGATCTCGAGCCGGGTAGCGTCGCTGAAGATCCGGTTAAGCTGGTCGAATCTTGAGGGAGAAACATCAGCCAGTCTCTCATCCAGCCAGAGTATTTCGGCCCGCATGGCATCCTGGAACTCATCGCTTTCGTACATGGCGATCCAGGCATCGTAAGGGTTGTTCTTGCCGCGGACGGTTTCCCGCCTGCTGTTCAACCAGTTGGCAATCTCACCATATCCCACCATGCATGGTGAAAGCGCAACATGCAGGTCCAGCAGGTCGCCCCTGTTACCCGTATCGAGTACATACCGTGTGTAGGCGAGAGTGGCCCTTGCTTCCGGCAGGTTGGCAAGCTCCTCCTCGGAAATGCCCCATTCCTTGCAGTAGCTGATGTGCAGATCCAGTTCCACGTCCATGATGGCCTGTAGCCCCTCCTTGGCCTGCCTGAGATCGGACAGGGTCGGGCTTTTGTATGCAGCCAGCGCAAACGCACGCGCGAACTGTATCAGAAACAGGTAGTCCTGCTTGAGGTAGTGCTGGAAAGCCTCTGGTGCAAGCGACGCGTCGCCGAGTTGCTGCACAAAACTGTGTTCGATGTAGGCGCGCCATTCTGTCTGGCAGTTTTTTTTGAGGTCTTCAAACCGGTATGGCATCTGATCTCCTGAATCGCGGGCTTACGTTGTTCAGTAGCAGGAATTGGGTGAAGAGTTCGGGTTGATTTCTCCGGCTACTTCCTCCGGATCAATCCCGTGGCTCACCAGAACTTCCCGCACAAAATTGACCTGGGCCAGGATTCTGTCAGCATCGTCGCCGTATTCAAACCGGTTGACCTCAACCGGCTGAGGCATGAAGGTGAAGGCGGTTTTAAGGGCATTGAGTGTGTCTTCATCCGTCATAGTAAAGCTGCCTTATCTGGGTGGTGGTTTGCCAGAATCCTAACAGATAAAGTATACACAAGCCTCCACGCAGGTTTTGGTCAGCGGTTTACAAAGCCAGGTATTGCCGAAGCCATTCATATCTGCTTGTAAACAACCTCTGACAGGCGGCTGCGATTGCCATCAGTGTCCAGTGTACGGATGGCGAAATACCAGGTGCCTTCAGTGAGTTCATCCACCAGCAGTTCGTCCACTGAGGCGTCTCCGATGGCAATGCTCTGGTCCAGGGTGTCTTCGCTGGTGCCATAGACCACTTCAAAGCCGGCAATCTCACCCATTGACAGGCTGTCACCGTTTTCACGGGTGAGCGGCGCGGTCCAGCTCAGCAGGGCGGCATTGGCCGGGATGGTTTCTTCCGGGGTGGTATCCGTGGTTGGCGGTTCGCTGGTGTCGGTTCCGCTATCAGCGGTTTCTTCAGTACTGCCGGTGTTACCGTCTGTGGTGTCTGTGGTGTCTGTGGTGTCTGTGGTGTCTGTTGTGTCTGTTGTGGTCTCGCCACTGGTGTCACTGATTGTATCGCCAGCAGTTTCGTCGGTTCCGGCAACGTCGGTGTCGCTCTCCTCGTAAACATCTGCAATGGTCTTGAAGCGTTGGACGTTACGATGCTCAACCACCGCCAGCCTCTGGCTGATAATGCTGGAGTCAACAGTTGCCTGAAGCTCCGAAGCCTGTACGGCCGCAGTGCTGATCAGGTCTGCCAGTGCCACGTTCACGCCATCACCCATCAGGCTGATCTGGCCGGTTTCAGAAGCCTGGGTTGCGATGTTGTTCAGGACATCAGAAATAGAGGCCCATTGAGCATTGTTGTTCACCAGTGCCAGAAAGGCGGCGTTGGCGACAGCCAGCTGCAGCGCATCGGCAGACACGTTATCTGTCTGATCCAGTCGGGTCAGATCTGGAGGGGTGAGACGTAGTGAGCCGGGTGAAAGGCCAAACCAGCCTTCCACCGTCTCGTAGGAGCCGGAAAGTGCCTCGGGAGAAAGCCCGTTGCTGCTTCGCTCAGCCAGGGCAACCGCCAGATGGGTCAGCGGCGTCAGGTTGACGGTTTCCATCTGCAGGTCGCCGGCTCCGCGCAGGCTGAAGCTGCTGTCCAGTGCCATGGGTTGCCCAAAAGCAATTGGTGAGGCATCGCCCTGTTCACAATGGGGCACCACGTCACAGATCATGCGGGTACCGCCATCGGCCTGGAGTTCTACCAGGGCCCAGCTATCCGCTTTCCCGCGCAGTTGCCATTCGTAACTGCCGTCGTCAGCGGTCAGGACCGGTTTTGTCGCCTGCCGTTGGGGTGTGTAATAACCGTCTTTGTCGGAAATCAGACGGTTGGCGGTTACCAGTCCCTGCTGGATAACGCCTTTCATGGCAGCACCGGCAATTTCCACGGTTGGTTCGTTCTGTGCTGCTGTGTTGCTATCTTCGGAAGTGATGTCCAGACCGCAGCCCGAGAGCAGAACCGCCGCAGATAAAGTCAGCAGTCCATGCTTCGCTAAGTTTTTGCCGCAATATGACATTGTTTCGCACCAAATTATTGACGAATTTGAGCGAATCATACAGCGGCAGTTTTCGGTTATATGCGCTCTGGATCCAGGTTTTGCAGCCATGAATCGTCAGAAAATTGGCGCTTACAGAGGGATACATGTTGAGATGGAACGTAACAGAATTCGGAAGGCGAAAAGTCCAGCTAATATGTTGTTGCTTAATGATTTGTCGTAAAAATTGTGACCCCCTGGCCGCAGCTGAAAGCCAGCAGTTGCGCTGAACGTTTACAAATTTAAACGTGCGTTGGGATCATTGAGCGTAGTTTGGAAAATGATCAGGTCGAAACAGAGCCAACCGGCCATTCATCGGCAGGCTTTTCAGGTTCTGGAAAAGGCAATCGAGGCTAGCGGCGCTCAGGTTGATATTGCTGGCTGTCTTCCGCCGTTAACTGGCAGCTATCAAGGCCAGCCGGCGCGTTGTTTCGAGGATCTGCAGGACGAGTACGCCACGCTGGTTCAACTGCAGGCGAGCGCTGATGTATTTCTGATTGAAACCATAACCAATACTCTGGAAGCGCGCCCGGATATCTCTCCGGCAGCCAGAAAGGACGCACCCAGGATATTGTTTCATTGGCGGCGACGGTACTGGCCAGGCGTTTCGCCGGTCCAGCGTCTGAATGCATGGTTGAAGGCGCTCTGGTCCGCAAACTGGAGCAGCAGGCCGATATCGGTCAGGGGGGCATTGGGCTGTTGGAGCCACAACATGGCCAGATCTCGCCGCACTTCCTCGTAGAGTGACCGCCAGCTGGTGTTGCGCGCGGCAAGTTTGCGGCGGAGGCTGCGGGTGCTGAAGCCAAGTTCCCGCGCGGTGTCTGAGGGTTCCACCGGTCCTTCCAAAAGGCGTTTGCAGATCCGTGCCCGAACCTCGTTGGGCAGGTTAAGGTCGCGGTGGTAATTGCCCAGTAGGCGTCGCCCCTGTTGCTGAAGAATTCCCTGAAGATACCTGTCTCGAGCAGGTAAGGGAGCGTCCAGCCAGGATTCGGGGAAGGTCAGGCCATTGAACGGTTGGCCAAAAGCCACATCGGCGTCCAGACACTGTCGATAAAGGTTTTCATCAATCGGCGCCTGATGGATGAAGCTGACGGTTGTGCCCTGGTGCTTTGGAAGCAGCTTTCGGCCGATGCGCAGCCAACCACTGATCGCCAGTTCGATGATGCCCCGGGGAAGTAGGGTGTCGTGATGGGGGCTGAGCACGAGCTTTGCAGTGTCCCCATCGGTCTGGAGGTGGCACAGGCCAATGTCCCACACCAGTGGTTCGAATTCCTGCAATTGATGAATTGCCTCTCTTAGAGTTTCAGCACTCAGAACGGCTTGCCCCAGTATCGGGAAATCCCTCGGTTGTACCGCCTGCCCCAACTGAGCACCGAGCAGTGGGGTCTGCGCGTCCCCCTCCGCCCGGTTCCAGAGTGATAGGGCGTGATAGAGGGAAATCCGCCCGTCATTGTCTGGGGAATTGGAGTCAATTCCGACGTCGGCCAGCCATTGCTGCACGGGGAATCCGGCCTGTGCAAGAAGATTCTGCAAGGCGTCGACATAGGGGCGGGCCACACTGGCGGGCAGAGTTAACCAGGGTTCGGTTTGTGGATGATTCATACCGCTACTATAGCTGGTCGTTGGCGTCACCAATTGTTTTTTGTGGCCACTTTTCCGGGCGGTGGTTAACAGGACTTTGGGCTGGCTGGCGGGATAGGCTGAACCTGCATTTATATCCCGACCGGAGGTTGTCATGATCGGTATTCCATTGGGTCTGTTTACCGCCAACGCGGTGGAGTGGGTCACCCACAAATATGTGTTGCATGGCCTCGGCCGGAATCGCAACAGTTTCTGGCGTTTTCATTGGCACGAGCATCATCGTGACGTGCGCAGGAACGACTTCCACGACCCGGCCTACGAAAGGTCGCCCTGGGGCCGCCACGCCCAGGGCAAGGAGGTCGCCAGCCTGGTGGCTGGGGCGGCTGCGGTAACACCGCTGCTTCCGGTAGCGCCCTTTTTCGTGGGTACGCTGTATTACTGTGCCTGGAACTATTACCGCGTTCACCGCAAATCCCACCTGGACCCCGAATGGGCGAAGGAACACCTGCCCTGGCATTACGATCATCACATGGGGTCGAATCCAAACGCCAACTGGTGTGTCACCCGTCCCTGGTTCGACCATCTGATGGGGACACGGGAATATTTTGTGCCCCGGTAAATATTTTGTCGGGCCGCTTGTCCTTCATTTCTATGAAGTTATATTTAAACACAAAATAAATATATCTTATTGGTAGGATAGGGAATATAAGTGAGCGTGGCTGAATTATGACTCAGCCCAGATAGACCAATTTAAAAGCGCATTCATAGCGTTTCTTGCGAATAAATAAATAGTTGCGAGCGCGTGAAGCATCCCGGAATGAGTAGCATTATTGCTCACTTCCATTGCCGCCCATATAGATATGGACGGAATAAAGTAGTAGGAAATAAACATGAATAATATAAAAAATGCCACTAAATATTTATTTAGTGCTTTTTTCGTTTTAATTGCCCTGTCGTTATCCGCTTGCTTTAGTGGCAGCAACAATTCGAAAACCACTACCGATGAGCCAGTAGTCATCGCTGCACTGTCAGTTACGTCCTCCGCTCCGGCCGACGCGCAGACGGGTATCGGGACCAACAGCAAGGTAGTAGCAGTCTTCAACAAGGATGTGAAGAGCGAAACAGTCAATGAAACGAGCTTTACTCTGCAAGGCGCTGGCGAAACCTCGGTAGTGGGTGTCGTGTCCTATGACTCCGCTACCACGACCGCATCGCTTAAACCGAGCAGTAATCTCTCCAGCATGACCGTATACACAGCCACCCTGACTACGGATGTTGAAGACGAAGCCGGTGATTCGCTGGTGGAAGAGGTTGTCTGGACGTTCACGACAGGGGAGCTGGCAGATACCTCCGCTCCTGCACTTGATGTTGCTGGAACTACCCCGAAAGATGCTGACACTGGTGTACTGCGGAACGTGAAGCTCAACATAGTTTTCACTGAAGCGGTCGACCCGGTCTCTATATCTGCGCAGAGTATTGCCTTAAAAACTGACGATACTGCTAGTACAGTTGTTGCCGGCGAATTGTCGTTTATCAATCCCACTACAGTAGTGTTTTCACCGGATGCTGATCTTGCTGGCGATACTTTGTACAGATTGACTCTGAGCGACGCCATTACCGATCTCGCGGGTAACACGCTGGCGGTGACCACGTTGGGCTTCAAAACCGGTTTAAAAGCTTCCTCTAGCCCGCTCGCCGTTGACTTGGGCACCGCAGGTAACTACGTGCTTCTGGCGAAAACCGGCATTTCCACCACCGGCACCACGGATATTCTCGGCGACATTGCCGTCAGCCCTGTGGATAGCACTGCACTGACAGGTTTTAACGAGACGTTGGATGCAAGCGGTACTTTTGCAACATCAGCCCTGATCACAGGCAAGTTGTTCGCTGCCAATATGTCTCCCGACACCCCAGCGATCCTGACCACAGCGGTCAGCAATATGGAAACGGCCTACACGGATGCTGCTGGTCGTACTCTTCCGGACTTTACTGAGCTGGGTGCCGGTGAAATTGGCGGCCTTACTCTGGATCCCGGCCTCTACAAGTGGGGAACTGGCGTGCTGGTGACGTCAGATGTGACTCTTAACGGCAGTTCCACGGATGTCTGGATCTTCCAGATTGCTGAGGGCCTGAAGCTGCAGGACGGCAAGTCCATCATCCTCGCTGGTGGCGCCCTTCCACAGAATATCTTCTGGCAGGTGGCCGAGGATGTAACACTCCAGGCTGGCACCACGTTTAACGGCATCATCCTTGGAAAGACCGCTGTTAACATGAATACCGGTGCCGTGTTTAACGGCCGTGCCCTGGTACAGACCGCAGTGACACTGATTGCAAACGACGTCAATCAGCCCTCAGAGTAATGGCATTTGTTCAGGGGAGAACAAGCTTCCCCTGAATAGATTCCTGAGAGCTTAGGCTGTGTTAGAGGAAAGGACCCTTCGGAGGCTGTGTAAAAACTCAATTTACACTCTCTCCAGGCGAGCGAGCAAAATGCCTCGGACATTGTCCGGGGCATTT
>NZ_JASSVS010000014.1 GCF_030250645.1 Marinobacter azerbaijanicus | reverse complement strand
ATGGCTGTTCACGTTGAACCAGAATAGGTGTTCACGTTCGTCCGGAATGGGTGTTCATGATGGGCCGGAATATGCACGTCTCCGACAGCATGGTGCGCACAGCCTCGCGCTTGTTCCCGACGGTCAGTACTTTCGGTTGAGAGCAGCCTTCAGAGCTTCGGTGTCCAGCATGGACTCGGCCAGCAATTTCTTGAGCCGGGCATTCTCTTCCTCCAGGGCCTTCAAACGACGGGCCTCAGAGACCTCCAGGCCACCGTATTTCTTGCGCCAGGTGTAGAAGGTTGCGTCCGAAATGTTGTACTTCCGGCACAGCTCTTTGACCGGCAGGCCAGCCTCGGCTTCCTTCAGAATGGGAATGATCTGTTCTTCGGTGAATCGCTTTTTCATGTTCATCGTCCTCTCTGGTGATGAACATTACTAAGATCAGGATGGATTAGAAAGTTGGGTGCAGGTCAATTTTGTATGGGGATTGTCGTAGGCATCGCTAGGCCAACAACTCATCCACGATGTTTTGAGCGGTTGCAGGATCGTCAAACCAGTACTCCCAAATCAAGGGTGCGATCTCAAACCGAATAATTTCCTCGAACCACGCATCATCATAAATGCCGTTTGCCGGCGCACCGCAGAAGAAACTGTGGCCGATGCAAAAGCCAGGACCTAAATTGGCGGTATCGCGAGAGATCCTTTGATTCAACGCCATCATGCGGGTCGTAATTTTTGTAATCATGCGGTCGTCAGCGCCCGCATCTTTCAACTCCCGCGCAAATTCTTCGCTTCGGTATTCTGGAAGCAGGTCCACAAACGCGAACCGGCGGCGCAGTGCATAATCGACGATTGCGAGAGATCGGTCAGCCGTATTCATTAGTCCGATCAAGTAGAGGTTTTCAGGTATGAAAAAGCGTTCACTAAGATTTTTGCTGTAAGTAAGAGGAACCTGCCAGTCTCTCCCTCGCTTGTCAGACTCAATCAGAAGCAAAAGCTCGCCAAAGATTTTGCTTAAATTGCCTCGGTTGATTTCATCAATGATGAAGACGTAAGGGCGCTCCGGGTCGGCCGCTGCTTTTGTGCAAAATTGGTGAAAGAGTCCATTTTCAAGCTCAAAGCCCGCATCACTGGGGCGATAACCCTGTACGAAGTCTTCATAGGAATAGGACTGATGAAATTGGATCATTTCGATCCGGTTGAGATCCTTCGACTTCATTAATGCATAGGCGAAGCGCTTTGCGATGAAGGATTTGCCGACACCTGGCGGGCCTTGGAGTACGATGTTTTTCTTGCGGTGCAGCAACGCTAAAACCTGATCGATTCTCTCTCGACTCATGAACACATCGGCCATTGCGGTCTCAGTGCTCACCGTTTGGGCTGTCTCTTCTTCGGGTTCATATCCCGCCGGCGAGGGTTCGCCTATTACGTTTGTCGTTTCTTCTTGCCGATTCAATCCTAAAACTTCGGTGTACTCTTCGATGAGTTCGGCCAAGTCTGAATCGACTTGTTCTTGATCAAGCGGTTCTGAGAGATCATAAACGGCATGCACGTAGGAACCGCCATAACGGATGGCAGGTTTGTGATATTCAGTTTGAAAAAACTCATCGACTGTCTGCGTTTCTTCTCCGACTTCCCAATTGATCGCAGGGGGATTTGCGGCACTGACGCCCTTGGCAAGAATTAAAACCTTTTCTGCGCGGAAATACAGATAAACGGGATTAATCCCTTTCATGGGGCGCTGGCCAGGACCCAGCAGGGCGATCCAGGGAACGTGAGCTTGGTTGCCTGCACCAAAGCTCACCCGCATCGTTAGTCCTGCATGTTTTCCGGGGTAATCTTTCGTTCTCAAATCGTCCGTGTGAGCTTGTTCGAGAAAGGTTAGCAAGGTGGGATAGATTGTTTGGTCCGTAGATGCCTCGGAATTCGTCGTGTTCTGCCACAGGGCTTTCAGGGGTGGGACGTACCAGTCAAGTTCCGTGTTGGGATATTGTGTTTGCTGTTCGGCTCGAATTTCCGCTAATTTCTGGTCAACTTGAAATGCCGACATCTTACGAGCGTCTTTTGGTTCGATGAGCGCAAAATTCTGCAGTATTTTTAATCGATCTCGATTACCAAAGATTCTCTCGTGAGAATCGGGAAATAACAGAAACAGAATCATATGGCGAAACTGTCGTTTGTCATTTTCTGGGATCTGCTCGCAGAAGCCTGCAAAGGCTTCTCCATTGGATAGCAGCTCTAAACGTTTATTTTGATCCTCGGTCAAAAACTGCTTGAACAAAAGAACAGCGTAAACGAGCTCCTTCCAACGAAGGTGGCTATATGCTGTCCCTCCACTGCCGATCCCGGCTAGAGCTTCTTCGCCAATTAACGAGGCATTTTCCGGCAATGACCTGCCTGCCCAGGATAAAATAATCTCTACGTTGTCGCGCTTTTTAGCCGGACCAATGTTGCTGGGACACAAGAGCATCACCCACAAGATTTCGGCGCAAAGAATCTTCGCATCATCGCTGACTGGCTCGAGTTGCTTTTCTAGCTTTTCAAGGAAGTTGCCACTGCCGTAGTCTAGGTTGTCTACGTAGTGAGTTATCAGCTCTTCGATACTTTCCGGCGTCCAAATTTTGCCAAAACCAAATACAGATTCGCCTTTGAGAAGTGAGTCTTTTTTCCATATTTCAGACGCTTGCAAAATCGCTTCTGAATCCTTGGTACCACAAAACCTGCTCACAAATGGACTCCGAATTGCTGAAATGGATTGATTATTTGATGGTCCTCACTTTAAACCGCATATTCGAGGATTGCGAGCAGGGGCGGCGACCGTGTCATGCGTTTGAAGCGATTGTTCTTCGTGTCTTTTGCATATGCTCTGTAGGCTGAATTCAGGGCACAGCATTCGTCCGAATGCCTTTTCCTTGATAAGCTGATCGACAATTTAGGAGAGCTTTGAGTTGATGCCTTTATCCCGTGGTGGAATAGATACTCGTGACTGACGTATACAGCCAGAAGGCTAAGGCTTTCTATGACCAGTACCAGTCACTTACCTTTGAGCAGGTTCATCAGGACTGGCTCTCGTTCCTTGGCGATAAATCAGGCCTTGCTCTGGATGTCGGCGCAGGCAGCGGTCGCGATGCCAGCGCTCTTGCAGCGCAGGGCTGGGATGTTGTCGCGGTAGAGCCCGCAGCTGGCCTACGAGAGTTGGGGCAGGGCGCTACTCGCAATCAGAGCATTCACTGGATAGACGATCAATTACCCGATCTAGGTAAGATTCGGAAGCTGAGCTATCGCTTCGATCTAATTCTTGTTTCCGCTGTCTGGATGCATATTCCACCCTCCGATCGTGAACGTGCCTTTCGAATCCTGACTGAGCTTCTGGCGCCCGGTGGGATGCTGGTGATTACGCTTCGGCATGGGCCTGGTGATGGCGAACGGCTTTTTTACGATGTCAGTAGGGAAGAACTGGAGGTTTTTGCCAAACGCCGGGCACTGATCCCGCTTCCTTTGCCGGTTGGGCGCAATAAGGATGAGCTCCAGAGGAACGAAGTTTCCTGGGAGACCCTGGCTTTTCGATTGGCGGACGATGGTACTGGCGCATTGCCGACAGTTCGTCACATTATCGTCAATGATAATAAGTCCTCAACTTACAAGTTGGGTTTGCTGAGAACCCTAGTCCGGATTGCTGACAGTGCACCCGGCTTGGCGCTTAAACGTACCGATGACTGGGTGGATATCCCGCTTGGTGCGGTCGGGCTGTTCTGGATTATGCTTTATCACCCTCTGGTTCTCCGGCATCAACTGAGGCAAGCGCCAGGTAGCCGCGGCTATGGCTTTGCCACGGAGGATTTCTTCAAGCTGCAGAGTTTCACGCCCCTGGATTTCAGAGTGGGAATGTCGCTGTCGGCGGATGTTGCTCCGGTCGTCCTGCGCGCTATCCGGGACGCCTGCTCGACCATTCTCAAGAACCCTGCTCATTTCACGACATGGCCTGGGAGTAACCGCCCGATCTTCGAGGGTGGTTCGGCCAGGATGATTATCAAGAAGGCACCCGTGCGTTTGGACAAAGCAACGCTTTCCCGGTTCGGTACCTTCCGTGTTCCTTCATTTCTCTGGGATGCATTCAGTCGCTATGCGTGCTGGATTGAGCCAGCGATTGTTAATGAATGGATTGATTTGATGGGTAGCTGGGATCTGCGTTACCGCATGGATGACTATCATCGTGGTTTACAGTGGGTGGAAGGTCGGCGCGATACGTCAGCTGTCCGTCAACTGATTAACCAGCAGCTTGAGACTGGTCGGGTCGAGTGCGTATGGACAGCCCAAAATCTCAAAGCGACGCGGTTTGACGTCGACCACTGTTTTCCATGGTCACGATGGAACAACAACGATCTCTGGAATCTGATGCCAGCGACTCATAGGGCGAATGCCTCTAAGTCCGAAAAGCTGCCCGGGGACCTGCTGCTCAAGGAGGCGCACCCTCGAGTGGTGAACTGGTGGGAGCAAGCCATTGTGGGCACGTCTCGCGAAGAGCAATTCTTCTCCGAGGCCGAAGCCTCGCTACCATTGCTTGGGCAAGAACGAACCCTGGAAGGCGTGTTTGAGGGAATGCTTCAGCAGCGATTGAGACTGAAGACCAATCTTCAGCTGGCAGAATGGTTGGGCGTGTAAATTACATGGGCGAGATTGGCCTTTAAGGAAAAGTTGAAAAGAAACCTTATGACAAAACAGCAGGTATTCTCCATGCCCCGATCGCCCCTCGCCCAACCCCTGAAACTCCCCTGCGGAGCAGTCCTGCCTAACCGTATTGCCAAGGCCGCGATGACCGAGGGGCTGGCAGACGATCAGCTATACGCCAAAAAAACGTGTTGGGCGGGCAGGCCTGGTACTACCAGCAGATTATCCGGCTGGCGGGTGACGAAGAGGCTGATCCGGACCTGGGTATCCTCAAAGCCGTCGGGGCATATGTGAAGGATGAACTGAGCCGGGCCTTCCTCACCCGACGTGCCCGCCTTATTGCAAGATGATTCTCTGGATCGACCGGGGAATAAACCGGGTGATAAATTCGGCAGCGTAGGTCTGGGGTGTAACCAGATATCGAGGCTTGGGACGTCCCGCTTCTGCAGCCCTGACAATCTTTTTCGCGACGTCCGACGCACTGGCTGTAAAGGGCTTGATTCTGGCGCCTGGCGCGAGCGCTGCTTCCATTGCTTTGTACTTTTCCCGGTGCACGGCGCTTGTCCGGCCAAGCAAAGGCTGCAAAGCGGCCAGGGCATGTTCTCTGAACCGGGTCACCACGGGGCCAGGGAGCACAAGCGAGACACTTTCCAGGCTTTTGCTGCCCTGTTCATCAAACCAGAAGCTTTCATGGGCAGTGTTCATCGCGGCTTTGGCGGCACAGTAAGCGCCTTTCATTTTCTGGGGCGCGATGGAGAGCACAGAGCTGACCGCAATGACCCGCAAGGGTATGCCGTGTTGTTCGCAGAGTCTCAGGCAGACAGCAGCCAGCTTGATGGGGCCGAATACGTGGGTGCTGAACTGCTTTTGCCACATGGATTCGGACAGGTCACGAAGCGCACCGAATTGCCCGTAACCCGAGTTATTAACCAAAATAACTCGGTTGGCGCCCGCGATTTCGGTGTCAAGAGCGCCTGCAAGCCCTTCAATCTGCTCAAAGGATTCAAGGTCCAGCGCTAGCTCCAGATCGGCTGACTCGACGCCTGCTGGCTGACGGGACAGGGCGATTACCCTGTAGCCTTTCTGAGCAAACAGGGCACAGGTCTCATTGCCTATGCCGGCGCTGGCACCGGTTACCAGGGCGAGTTTGGTCATCGGATTAACCTCCAATCCTGCATCCTCAGTCGAAATTCACCGACCTGTCGCCCGGAAACGAACAGGCTGACTGAGGCCAGGTGTTCAAGATCCATTGGTTCCGCATCGGTAATTGTCTTGCCGCGCCAGGTAGGAACGAAATCACTGAACGGTAGTTGTATGCGGCTCCAGTCTTCCGTATCCGGTGTGAACGCATGCTGGTACACAATGCTGCGCCGGTCGGTGCTGTTGCGAAGCCCGATCTTGTAGGTTTTGCCGTCGCCCCGGGCAAGAAGTTCGATGCCGGTGTAGTGAGAGGCATCGAAAGGTTCCGGCAGGTCCGCTTTAACGGAGGCAAATCCGCCGCCGTTATCCAGTCGCACAGTGCCGTGGAAGATACCAACGCCGTCGTCAGTGCGAGCAACGGTTCCGTCAGATTGCCCACCCATCACTCGGTCACCGAGGGGCATCCAGGTTAACTGGCCTACGTTCGGAATGAACGAGACTAGTGTTGGGGATTTACTGGTGTTCCCGGAAAGATTGTTTTCCTTCATGGAGTTGCCTTCGAAAGATAGAAAATTCATGAAGTACTGCTGTCCACAATAACGTCTTCGCCAGCCAGTATTCCCGTTGTCATCGGATGGCCACCTGAAAAGCCATCATTGCCAGAAACGCCAATACAATGACCACACCAACGGAAGCCGGCTCCAGCCTTTTATTGGCATCTGGTAAAAGCTCGGCAAACACCATCCAGATCATGGCGCCTGCGGCCAGACCGAGGCCGAAGGGAAGCACGGGTTTGAAGATACTTACGAACAGGTAGGCCGGAATGGCCATCAGCGGTTGCGGCAAGCTGCTGAAAATACTCCAGCCAGCCGCTTTTGTGACCGACATGCCTCTTGGTACCAGTATAAGTGCAATGGCAAGACCTTCCGGAATGTTGTGAACGGCGATGGCGGCGGTGATAAAAACGCCGAGATCCCGACTGCCACCGTAGGAAACGCCGACGCCGATGCCCTCTGCGAAGGAATGGGCAGTCATAACGCCAACGATGAGCAATGCCTTTTTAGCGTCAGCACCCTGTAACGCACTGACGTCCGGGGCTCCCTGTTTCTCGATCCATCGGTAGGCCAGGTAGACCAGCACCAGGCCCGAAACCATGCCAGCGAGTGTGAGCCATTCCTGCTTTGTCAGGCCTTCTTCGATGAGACTATGGCTTGCCGCAAGCATCAGGCCGGCTGCGATCGCAGCACCGATGCTGAGCCACTTTTGATCGACTTTTTCACTAATGGCCAGTGGCAGCGCACCCAGCCCCGTGGTCAGGGCGGTGATTAGTGCTGCTATGAAAACCGTTGTGAGGGTGACTTCGAGAACCATTCTGACTCTTTAGACCGGTGTGGGTGAGTCACACTGGCGGCTGGATCGGCGAGATAAACTTCTGGGCCTGTTTGGATTTATTCGTAGTAATTGATTGCATCATTCAATTCCGCTTCCGCTGCGGGGTGAAAGGAATAATCCATTAATTTTGCAGCCTGCTCCGAATCTTTCTGAAAACCTCATCGCCGGGCACTGGTTCTACCCTGCCGGAATCCAGTTCGTCCAGGCGGCTCTCGGCAACTTCTACCCATTTTTCGTCAATACTGGCTTCGATTGGGTTTAGGCTTTTCAATAATGACTCTACGACCAGCGCTCGTTCGTCGACAGGGAGAGCGCTAGCCTCGTCAATTAAATCCTGAAGGCGCATAGTGTTTGCTCCAAGAGTGGTGAGGGGCCATGTATGGTATCCATATTAACGCTTTATGAGTTATTTTGCTTCCCAGCCCATAAGCAACTCCAAGATTAACTGTGGTGCGCCCTTGAACGACTACCTCGAGAAAATCCTGCGCGGCCAACCCATTAACTATGAAGCTTTCCTGAAGAAACTGCCGGAGGCGTTTCGGCGCCACCATAGGGAGGTCTTTGCGACAGAAAAGGTGCAAACCAACCGGTGGATGGTCAGGGTGCTGGATGAAGCCGCTTTCGCGGAGTTGCAGAACGTTGCGGAGGCTCCGGTAAGCAGGATCGACGCGGCTAAAAAAGGTGACTCCCATCGCCATGGTACTGAGGTCAGTTTTCTTCTGGTTTACCATCGGGGGTTGGCATCCAGCCGGCCGGATGTGGTGGTTATCGAAAGCGATTCTGTTGATATCGGTTTTCAGCGCGCAGGCTCCGTACTGGTTGTCGAGAACGAACGTAACTTCTACCAATATCCACAGATGCTTCAGTTTGCCGGTGAGGCGCTGGGTAGGGCTCTGCATCTGGCGGACTGTGATGTGGTATTAGGCGGCGGCAACCGTATTACCCGTGGCGCAACTCTCGATTGGTTGAAGGGCTACGAAGACGTATTCTGCGCATTCGATTATGATGCCGGTGGTCTGCAGATGTTCTCGACGGTGGCGGCCTCTCTCGGTGACAAAGCCACGTTTGTGCAGCCGAGCAACTGGCAACCGTGGCGCACCCGGTTTTGCAGGGTGCCGGACAGCACGGAACGTTTCACAAAAGCAGTTTCGCTGGCGGAGGGGCTGGGATTCATGTCCCTGGCAGAGACTTTTCGTACGACCGGCAAATTCATGGAACAGGAGATGATTCTGGATGAGTGACTCCCAGGGGAGCCCAGGCAATTTCAATTTTGGCATCCGCCGTCTGGTGCTGGTGGACTCCGCCGGCTTCTGTTACGTGGAAATTCCGGTGGACAACCACGGCCTGATCCTGGGCCCGGGCAATCTGGGCAAGTCCAGCCTATTAAACAGCCTGCGTCTGTTTCTGCTGCCAGAAAACAACTTCAAGAACAGCCGCAAGAAATTCGCGTTTCGCAATGCCAGTGCCGGCAGCTTTTACACCAACGAGGAAAGCTACCAGCATTATTTTCCCAGCCAGTTCAGCTTTCTGATCATGGAGGCGGAGAACCCGGCCGGGGTGCATTGCCAGATCCTGTACCGGGACAGCGCCAGTCAGCTCAGCTATGGCCGGGCTTTCGTGCCGGTTGGGTACGACCAGCTGCGGCACCTGTTCTGGAATGGGGATGATGAGGACGGTATTGGCCAGGCGGTGCCAGAACTGTCGTTCAGCCGTTTGTCGGAGGCCCTGAAAAAGTTCTCCAAAGATACCCGGCTGGTGAGCGACCCGGCCAGACTCAAACAGATGCTGTACAGCAGCGAGTTGATGAACGCCGATGCCGTGCGCTATTCCGTGCTGCCCCTGGGGGAGTCCGATGAGCGTCGGGTGCAGTCGCTGCGCACGCTGATCCTGCTGCTGTTTGAAATGAAGGCGGATGATCAGGCCATGGCCAATGCGGTGGCCAGCATCATCGAGGCGGACAAGAAGTTTGCCGACGATGCCTTCGATTTTAACATCGACGACTTCCTCAGCCGGCATGACCAGTTGAAGCAGCAACAGGCCCAACTGACACGAATCGAGAAAGAGCGCTCACGGTTTGAAAAGCTGCAAAGGGATTACCAGTCTTACCAGACGTTACTTCGCAGCCAGCATGACTTTGCTGCTTTTCGGGATGGTGTGACCAGTGCCTTGCAGGACATTGGGGCCAGGCGCAAGGCCGCGGTGGAGGCGTTCAATGAGCAGAACGACACACTGCGCCATGTCCTGCAGACCCTGAAAAAGCTCGAGCAGGACGCCAGCGGTCTGAAAGGCGAGATCCGTTCCGCCGACCGTCGGATCAAACAGGCGGAGCAGAATCAGAAAGATGGCGATCTGCTGGTGTCCCAGTATGGTGACAATACCCTGCAGGAAATCGAGGACATTCAGAAAGAGGAACTTGAGGGCAAGAAAGGGCATCTGGCCGCATTGAAAAGTGCCGCCCAGGCGGAGATCCGCCTGGAGCAGATCCAGAAAAAGAAGCAGGAACTGGAGCGCAAGCTGGAATCCCTGAAGGATCGGGAGAGCAAGCAGCAATGGCAGTTGCAGAACCAGCTGGATGAGGCCACTGCTGCGCCACTGCGATCGGTGGATCCACGTTTGGTCATGGCCAGTCCTGGCCAGGATCTGGACGCCGGCAGCAAGGCTGCCATCGAAGCCTTTGCCCGGCTGTTCGTACCCGGTGATAAAGGCTTTGACTGGTTTGATACCGAATACCCGGCCCAGCCAGCCCGGCAGACAGACTTTGCAGAGCAGCGGCGGCATATGGAAGGCGAGCTCAATGGCCTGGAAAAGGAACGTGCCGAGCTGGCGGACACCGCCAACCAGGAACATGACCGACCCCGGCTGATCGAGCGCACCGAAAAAGAGATCCGCGCCATCGAAAAGGATCTGGATACCCTGAGCCGTTACCCGGCGGCGGCCACCACACTGAGGGACGCCACAGAGGAAAAACAGGCGGCGGAGGAGCAGCTGGCCAAACTGGAAGAACAGGCCCGGCTGGAGCAGGAAAAGCAGGATGCCGTTCAGCAGAAGGCCGCTAAAGCCAGGGCCGAGAAAGATCGCATCGAAGAAAGGGAACGTGAACTGGCGGGCCTCAGCCGGAGCGTGGGGACCGTGGAGCACCGCTTTCCACATCTGAAAGCCGTGGACGCCGAGCAGCCGCTGGCCATTGAACAGGTTTCTGTTGCAGCTTTCGATGACCTGCAAACCCAGCTGGACGATCTGGAAGAGCGCCGCCGCAGTATCCTTGATCACTTGCGACAGTTTGTCTATCTGGGCATCCATGAAGATGCCGAGGGCGAGCTGCAGAAAGACAGCCCGGCGTCATCCGTTATCCGGGAGACGTTCAAAAGCCTGTCGGATCTGTTTGCCGGCATGGTCGAGCGCTGGAATGTGCTGGAGCAGCAGGTTGGTATTCACAATGAAACCGTGGCCAGCTACCGGCAGGCCCTGAAATCCAACCATGAGCATATTGCCCGGTTTGAAGCGCAGCTCAATCGCGAGCTGGAAGGGGTGCGCATCAACGACCTGGTGGAGATCCGTGTGGACATCCACACCGATCCGAAATTCCGCAATCTGGTGGAAGAAGCCAACAACATCGACCCTTATGGCAACCAGCTGCAGTCGGACGCGTTCTATGACCGTCTGCGGGTGTTCGTGGCGGACTTTTTCGGGGAGGGCGGTAGCAAGCGCCTGACCATGGACAAGGTGATCACCGGCATTTCCTACCGCACCCGTAAGGAAAACACCGCTAACCTGGACAAGAAAGGCCAGTCCACCTCCACCACGGCACTCATCAATCTGGAACTGGTGTACCGGCTGCTGAAACGGGTGCTGTACCCCGGCGTGCAGCTGTCGTTCCCCATGGTGCTGGACGAGCTGGCCAGCGTGGACATCAGCCAGATGCCCTCGCTGCTGGAACGGCTGCGCAGGCAGGGCTTCAACCTGTTCTCCGCCGCCACTCACAGCGCCAGCGCGGAAGTGATCTACCTGATCGGCCGGCATCTGGAAGTGGGGCAGATGCGCACGGCGCGCCCCTACAGCCCGCAGCGCACCCTGGTGTTCTGGGGCGGTGCCGAGGGTTTTACCAACGGTGAACCCGTGAGCCATTGGGGCGATCAGACCCAGAACAGTCTGCTGGAGCCGGCGGATGAGTAAACGCTTCAGCACCCTGGACACCACCCGGCTGCTGTTCGAGCACCCGAAAATCCTGTTCCGGATGATCGAGCGGATGGACCGGCACGAGAACCGGTATATCCGCGAAAGCGATCTGGTGGCCGAGGTGATGGACTACACCCGCACCCTCGGTAACGCCGACCGGGACCGGGTACGGCTGGCCCTGAACACCGACAATCTGTTCCGCAGCGGCCTGGTGATCGACATTATCAAGGCCGAGGGTGAGCGGCGGCTGGTGTTCCAGGATGCCCTGATCAACCTGATGCGGGCCTGCAACGCGTCGCTTTACCAGGAACTGACCGATGCCCGTCTGCGGGGCCATCTGGTGACCCTGCGGGATGTGCGCAATCGGCTGGAAACCAGCACTTTCAGCGATGCCGACCTGGACTACACCGAACTGAGGGATGATCTGAATGAGCGGGTCAGCCAGCTTATTGGTCTGCTTCGCCAGAATGTCCTGCGCATGCAGACCATCAGCGCCCAGCTTGCAGACCTCTCTGGTGATGCCAGTCGGGCGCCGGAGAAGTTTCTGGAATTCCGTCAGAATCTGTTTGAGCAGATCGTTACGCTGTACGAGCGCCACATCAAACCGACCCTGGTGTTCCTGAATCCGGACACCAGGCTGCCCGATGGCAGCAACCTGTTTGATACGCTGGAAGCGATGGTCCGGCTGCTTGAGAGCCACGGCGACGATAACCTGGCCGACCAGTTGTTCCGTTCCTCCATCAGCCTGAATGCCCTGTACAAGCCCATTCTGGCGGTAGCACAGGAGGTGGAGCACTTTCTGCGCAAGACCCGCCAGGGCATGGTCCAGTACAACGCCATGGAACATTTCTACGGCAAATTGCGGGACCTCAAGTCTGAAACCGAGACCCTCAGCCTTAAACGGAAATGGCTGGAAGGTGGTGACTTTGCCCGCGGCACCGGCTTCCTGGTGGGCCTTCGGGCCCAGCAGCGCCCGAAACACTATGCTTTCGGAAACTCGTCCAGCTATTACCAGTTGCTGTTCAGTGAACTGGAACTGCGGCTGAGCGATCTTCGCCGTAAAGCCCAGGTGCCTGTTCTGCAGGAAGTTGATGGCAGCGGCCGCCACACCCGCATTGATGTTCAGCGTATCAACCAGCTCTATCAATGGCTGGAAACCCTGGAGCTGCGGCCCACCACGGATCTGGTGCGGGAGCTGCACGGTCGCCTGGACGGCTTTATCCCCGGCTACCGCTTCCCCGATCTGCTGGCGGCCCTGAACCGGCTGGTAAATTCGCCACCGGAGGGCCTGCAGGTGGTCACCACCAACCGTTTCCGAATCCTGGAGCAGCCACCTGCCAGTGAGCAGTTTGTTTACCGCAGGCGTCGTCTGGAGACAGACGAGCCGGTCAATCAGGAAGAGCAACACCATGTCTGATTTCGACGATATCCTCCCGGCCCACAGCGCCGCTATCTACCGTGAATTCCAGACCGGACGGGTGATCGTACGGGATGTGTGGGACAGCAATCGCTCTGAGCTGCGGGCCAATCCGCTCTACAATCTGCTGTACAACCACCTGTCTCATTTCCGGACCTTCTATGAGCATCTCGGCAGCGAGCTGGTGTTCAACGAAACCGGCGCGTTTTTCTTTCTCAGGGAAAGCAGTGATGATGAGGGCGAGGAACACGATGAAAACGCCTTCCGGGTGCAGGTGATACTGCTGATTATCGGGCGTTATTTCGCGCGCAGTGGTCGGGACCTGGAATACCTGGGACGCCCGGATGCCGGGTTGAATGAGCAGGATCTTGCCGCTCTTGCGGGCGATGAGGAGTATCAGGAGATTCTCAGGGCCGCACGTTTTGAAAAAGGGGTGCCGGAAGCCCTGGATTACCTGGATAAACGCAACCTCATGTTTCGCGCCGGTGCCGGCCGCTGCTTTTTGAGTTCCGCGGGGCTTTATTTCCTGCAGGAGCTGGTCAGGGAGTACGAGCAGGGGTAGGGGGGAGTCTGTTCAGTAGAGGAGCAGGCCGGTGGAAACCACCGGCCAACCGCCTGTGTCGTTAACGGTATTGACCCTTGTCAGTCAGTGACTTTACCAGTGAGGCACAAATCCACTATGGGCTTCCTGCAAGCGTTCTGAAAAGCCGCTATGGGCGCGCCAATTGCCCAGTCTCATGACTGCACAGCGCATGACGCACCGCTGGACTCTCGTACTTGCCCGGCATTCTGCCCGGGGACTGCTTGGTACGCCTCATCACCGACCAACGCGGGGAACGGAATCAGCTCGTTGCTGATCCTGCCGTCATCGCGCACCGCAGCATTGCAATTTTTAATCTAGCACGTCCCCCATGCCCGGAGAAGTGTTGCGAAAATGAACGGTTTTTACGGTTCAAGGGCGTCGATTGTTGCGACCACGTTATCGGCGAGTCGGTTTATAGTTGTCAGTGCGCTCTTGTCGGCTTCGCCCAGGCCGGTTGCCACGTCTGAACCAAAGCGGTTGTAGATGCGAAGTAGCGTCGCGGCCCTGGATTCGCCAACGCCGCTCACACGTTGCACTGCCTGTTTGACCTGCTGCTCCGTGGCTCCTCTTGAGAGTGCCTCACGAATAGCTCCGGTAATAGCCCGGTTGAGCCGGTAGGTGCGGCTGCCCGTCTGCTCATTGATGGTGGCGTCCAGATCGCTTTGCCTGGGGGCTACCTCGGTATATTCCGCATTTGACTCAACGTTATCCATCGAATTGCGGTTGTCTTTATCGCTCTCGCTGGGCAGGGTGTATTCGGAAAAAATAGTGGTTTGCACCCTGTTAACCCGTTTGGCGTCCAGAGTGATGATGGCGGCCTCGCAGATCATTCGGCTGTTGATGTAATTGAAGCCCTTGTTGCTTTCCGGGTGACTGAGGACGGGGTTTCCATCCAGTTCCATTCGTACCTGGTAATCCACCCACAAGCGTTTGACGTTGACCCAGTCTTTCACTTTATTTTCGATCTGGTCCCGATGCGCCATATTGGCCTGATGGGTGATGGGGAACAGGTTCATGTCCGAGCCTTCACCCCCGAGCTGGCCATTGAGAAGGTGGCCGCGAATGTAGCGACGGTCGCCGGACAGGTTGGTGGGTGTTGTGGTGAGCTTGTCCATCAGCGAGTGGATACCATTGGCATCGCTGCCGGACGGATGGTCCGGCCCGAGCTCGGCCTCCATGGCGACACCAACCGTATGGCCACCCACAGAACCTGTTCCATAGGAAATCTGAGTTTGCTTGCCAGCCAGGCCGGTGCCGGAGGCCTCAATGGAATCCAGCACTTCCAGTTTGGGGTTGATGGCCAGCTCCACCGCGGTCTTGTCACCTTTCTGGACAAACCGGATCTGGTTCAACTGGTAACGCTGCCGGATTTTGGCAAAGTAGCGGTTTTCCAGATCTTCAGAATCCTCGGACTGCCGGAAGGCCTGTTTCAGTACTTTCTCGGCAGCTTTCAGGTCTTCCTGCTGTTGTGCCGAGGTGCGAGGCATGGGGACCGGTGGTTCGTCCAGGCTCGCGAGGGAGGGCGAGCTGGGGTGTCTGGGCCCCTGTTGCGGTGGTGCTTCTTCCTCGGGAACGGTGCTTTCCGTGCGTGCAGGCTGGCCCGCATTCCGGGTGTTCTCCGTAGCCTGATCAACTTGATCTGACCGGCCTCCGCGTTGAGGCTGGCTTCCTGTTTCCTGACTTCTGCGCTGCTCTGCCTGTGAGCGACCGCCGCCACTTCCCGCCGAGGGCCGTCCTCCGGTCTCCGGGGGCTGTTCAGCCTGGCTTGCAAGTTGCTCGGGTACTTCGTTGTCGCTTCCCGGCTGGCGGGTGGGGCCGCTCCACTCTGCACGATTCTCCAGCGTCTCCCGCGTACCCGAGGAGGGCGGGCCATCCTTGGGTATGGCATCCTGAATCAGCTGTTCTGCGTCCGGTATATCGCCACTTTCCACTTCCAGGCTTGGGGGCTCCGGGTTGGAGAAGTTGTAACTGAGCCGCGCCTGCAGAGCGAGGGTGGGGCCAAGATCCCATACCCACTCTGCCAGTTCCCATTCCTTTTCCCAGACCGTGACCCAGAGCGCTTCTATCTCCGCCCAGGCGTTCAGGCCCAGCTTGAACTTGGCGGCACCGGCCAGGGTGGCGGTGCCGTTGATCATGTAATCCCCGTCCTCGTAGGCCAGTTCCGGTATCACCGAGATGGCTCCGTAGATGCCGGCTGTGGCCATGCCTTCGATGCCCCCGGTGAGTGAGCCCAGGGCCACATCCAGCCCCAGCCCGGCCCCGATGCCCAGATAGGCCTCTGCAAACGCCGGAATGTACAGCTCGCCAGTTACCGAGAACGAGGGCAGTTCCTCTGCGCCGATGGTGTATTCTCCCGCCACTGTAATATCGCGCAGCTGCCCCGGACCGATTCCGGCCCTCAGGCCGGCGCGGATCCGTATAACGGCCACCAGGATGGCCCACAAGGGAATGTTCTGGCTGTGACTGAACAGTTCCCGCTCCATGCGCTTTTCCGGGAACAGCTCGATGGGCTCCGGAACACGGATCTCGCCACTGGTATCAACCGTACCGTCGGGGTTGATGGTAAGGGCCAGGGTGCCTTCAAGGTTAGGGGCAATTTCGGCGGTGACATCCCCGCCACCATGCAGGTTCAGGCCGCCATCCTCCTCTTGCGCCAGTGCCAGGGTGACGGTTCCGTGCAGTCGGCCATCGTCGACGCTGAAGTCCACCTGTTGCTCTGCAGACCAGAGGCCTTCCCGGTAGGTGACGTGCAGCCGGGCGCCGATGCCGGGCAGGGTGTCGCTGTCCACGCCAATGTCGGCCTCGCCCTCCAGGTCACCATCGGTCAGCGTAATCAGCACGTTGGCGGATTCAAGGCCGGGCAGGTCGGTCAGTTCCACGTTTGCGGTGACGCTGGTCGCCGCGTTTTCATAGGCTGCAGAGAATTCACCGCGACCCACACTGGCCAGGGTAATGGCCACGGTACCGCTGAAACTGACATTGGCGGACTCATCCAGACGGCCGGTAATGCGCCCGGACTCCACCGGCAAGCCCTCGGGGAAGTCGTTTGCGGTGAGCCGGAAGCCGCCGAAGAACTGTCCCTGTTCGTTGAAGCCCACGTCGCCGCTTACTTCGGAGAATCCCGGCAGAGACAGGTTGAATTCGCCGCTGCCATGGGCGCGATCGTCACGGAAACTGCCGTTGAGGGTGGCGTCCCCCAGTTCACGATAAGTGAGGTTAACGCCCTCTATATCGCCGGATAGTCGTTGGTTACGGTAGGCAAAGGTGACAGTGCCTTCGCTCATGGACAGACCGGGGACCGGCGGCTCCAGTCGCGAGGCCGGCAGCGATACACTGCCGGCGAGGTCACCCGCTTCGTCGATACCCAGTTCCGCCCGGATTCCCGAGAGCAGTGGCTGGGTAACCAGCGCATGGCCATTGCCGGCAAAGTTCCCCTCCTCGGTAAAGCGCATGGAAACCTGCCCGGAAGCCAGTCCCTCGTAGGCCAGGTCAAAGCTGAGGTTGCCGTTGAGCTTTCCCCGGGTCAGTGCGATGCGGCCGCTTCCGGTGACGGAAAGCTTCCTCATTCGTGCCGGCACCAGGTCCGCGCCTTCGATGTCTACGGCGGCGGAGAGCTCGCGATTTTCGTCCAGGGACAGGGTCAGGTCCGGATTATTGAGAGCAGGCAACTGCGCCGTGGCAGTGAGCTCGCCGTTCAGGCTTGCAAGGCCGCTGTTATCCAGTGACAGGGTGGCCTGGGCGGATTCCAGGTACGGCACGGCGAGTTCGGCATTGAGACGACCGCGGTTGCGGTTGGTGTTATAGCGGAAACGGGTCAGGCGAAGCCCGGGAATGCCAAGATTGAGTGCAGAAAGATCGGCGCTGAGCTGGTTCTCCCCTTCAATATTCTCGGCACTGATACGAACACCGCTTCCCAGGCCCACCACAAAGCTGCCGTCTTCCATCAGGCCGGTAACGGCCGTATTGCTGGCGCCCGCTTCACCATTTTGTGGCTGCTGGGCCGCCGGAGCTGGCCGGGGTGCCGGCTCCGTGGTCTGTGACTGGCTTCGGGGTGAGGCTGTAGCGGTGGTCTGGCTCATGGTTTACTCCCACTGCCGCAGGCGGTTGTAGTAGGGGCCAAACAGACTCTTGCTCAGGGGTTTGCCCAGTTTGTTGTATTCCCGGGCGATGGCCCTCACCAGGTGCTCCATGCCGATGGATTGCTGTTCGCCGGCGGCGTAGCAACCGGCCAGAAGCAGAATGCTTTTGATGTTGGCACCGGTCAGCTCGAACTGCCGCGCCAGGAACGGCAGGTCCAGATCCTCCCGGATGGGGGCCGAGGTGGTGAGCAACTGGTGCCAGATCCTTTCCCGTTCTTTCGGGCCGGGGAAGGGAAATTCCACCACTACCTGTATTCGGCGCATAAAGGCGTCGTCAATGTTCTGGGCCAGGTTCGAGGCGAGTATGCAGACGCCGGTATGGGCCTCGATCTTCTGCAGCAGGTAGCTGGTCTCGATGTTGGCGTAACGGTCGTGGGCATCCCTGACTTCGGAGCGTTTTCCGAACAGGGCATCGGCTTCATCGAAAAACAGCACCACATCCGCCCTGGCGGCATGGTCAAAAATGCTTTGCAGGTTTTTCTCGGTTTCCCCGATGTACTTGCTGACTACGGTGGCCAGGTCAATACGGTATAGCTCCAGGCCCAGTTCCCTGGCCACAACGCCTGCGGCCAGGGTCTTGCCGGTACCGGAAGGCCCTACGAACAGGGCGCTCAGCCCGGGTTGCTGCCCGAACAGCTGGTCCATTCCCCAGTTTCTGAGCACCTGCTGCTGATGACTGGCCCGCAGGATCAGTTCTTCCAGCAAACCCTTGCTGGCTTTTGGCAGCACCAACTGGCTCCACCCCTGTCCGGACTTCATCCGTTGGGCGCCACTGGTCATGGATTCCGCCGCGGCGGATTTGCACAGTGCCTTGAGGTCTTCGCCATGGAAGTCCGGGTTGAGTTGCAGGTGATGGCTCAGGCGCTGGCTGATTCCGGCAATCCTGGCCGGTGTCAGTCTGTACCTCTGGGCAAGTTCCGGAATCAGCCCGGCGGGTTGCAGGGCCAGCCAGTGCCCTGGCAGGTGCTGCTTCCAGGCCAGCTCACGTATTTCCGGTGACGGACCGGGAAGCAGAATTTCCACCACCGGCGAGGGCGCGCCCGGGGTTTCCGTCTGCAGTATGAGGTCGTCCGGAAGCGCTTCAAGCAGGGCGGAAAGTTGCTCCGGCGAGGCCTGTTCCGACCGGGGCACACTGACCAGTGCGTTGTGCAGCCGTTGCTCCCGGCGGAGGACGTAGAGGCTCTCCTGCCATTCGGATGTTTCAATCCATTTTTCTGTCCGCACCCGGAGCAGGTTCTGGCCGCGCTTGCGGGCCAGCCATAGGTCGTGATCCTGTCCCGGTTCGCCAGTCAGTTGCAGCGGGGGCAGGGATTGGGTGCTGCCCGGATTCCCTGCCAGACACTTCAGGGCTTCAGTCAGTGTGGGGCGAAGGCGGGGCTGTGGGTAGGGTAATAACTCCAGATACCCTGCCAGTCGATGGTCAAGGGCGTCCCGGCCCAGCAGAAAATCAACAACGCGGTCATCCAGCTTCAGGGGACGCTCCAGCAACGGACGCCGGGGTTCCGACACGGATATGACCCGGTGTCGTATCAATGGCGCGTCAGGGGACAGCATGGCCCGGATGCCCGTTGCTGAGCTGTCCGAACGGGGCAGGTCGGAAAGTTGCTCCACCAGCCCGGGGGTCAGGTAGCGGCGCTGAACATCATCCTGCAGGAAAGCCCACACCCGGGCAAAGCGGGGGTCTGCCTCTCCGGCCAGCAGGTACAGCACCAGATCTGTTTCCTGCTGGCCCAGGCCGAGGGCTTCGGCCAGACGCTGGGGCAGCAATTTGCGCGGGGTGGCGCGGGTTTGCAGAATGATCTGCTGGCGTAGCTGGCGAATGCTTTCCGGCGTGGCAGGGGAATTGCCGGTCTCTCTGAGTTGTGCCAGGTTCCGGTCGATGTCCTCGTCATTCAGAAACAGCCCCAGGAAGCCCTCACGGTTATGGTCGCCGCGCACTGCCCGGAAACGCGCCACTGCCTGTTCCATCTGCAGGGTAATCAGTTGCAGAACGTCGGTCAGGTAGTCCTGATCGTTCTGATAGCCGTCCAGTGTTTCTTGTTGGGTCATGGCGATCACCGGTTTACCGGAAAATGAACCGGCGGTTGTTCACTGGCTGCCGGTAGTCGAGTCGGACGGTCTGGCTCTGGTCGTCGCTGCCGTCGCTCAGAGTCAGGGTGATTTCCCGCGCCAGGGGCAGGTTGTCGATGGCGAAAAAACCCCGCTCGTCGGTGGTGACCGCCGGGCGTGTCTCGGGGGCGGATACCGTTACCTCGGCATTGGCCAGCGGGGCTTCCGGATCACCATCCCGCAATATCTGCCCGGTAAGGCGCAACGGAGTGGGAGACAGCTCCAGGGTGAGGTCGTCAAACGGGCCGGTGATACGTGTGACTTCCCGGCTCTGGCCTGCCAGCTCGAGATCGGACTCGGTGCTGACCAGCCGTCCCGAGGCCAGCTCGAAGTCATGGCTTAACGGTTGATACCCGGGGGCTTTGATGTCCAGCCGGAACTGCATGTCCGGCATCGGGGAGCGATCGCCGAAAACCGAGCCGCCACTGGCGGAAAAACAGAAGTAGCCGTCACTGGTGACCTTTTTGTAGAAACTGGCAGGCAGGTACTCACCGGCTTCGGCATCCCCTTCCGGCGCCGGCCGGTACCAGAGGCTGAGGGTGAGTCCCCGTGAGACAGGCAGGTTCTGCACCTGGTCCAGTACACGGCCACTGATCAGAGCTTGCGCGACGATAACCGGGTTGTTGCTCATGGGTCTGTCCTCCGCCTCGGGTTATTTCTGGCCTAACACGGTATAAGCCTCGCGAACCGGACCGTACTGCTGCGGGCTGCGATAGGAGTCAATGGCGACGCCGTCCACCCGCAGCATGGTGGCCAGCCGCATGGGCTGGCTGAAGGCATTCCATAACTGGGTGAGCTGTTCCAGGGGAATGTCTTCCGCTATCACCCGGATCTGGTCCTGCTCGCGCCCGAAACTGCTGTCCAGGGCTTCTCCGGCTATGGACTCCAGCACCGGGTGGTCATGGAAATGTTGAAGAATGCGCCCCAGCATCAGCTGATTGTTGGTTTCATTGTCTACCGGAAGCAGCAGGTATTTCAGTTGCAGCGGCAGTGGCGGGTGTTTTTCCTCACCGGCTCCGGACCGCAGGGGCATGGGGTTACGGGGCCGCTGTTGCTGACTGATGTGGTAGAGGTAAAGGCTGACCACCACCTGGTTGTTGAGGTTTTCCCCCGGCGGTTCCAGGGCAATATTGGTGGCTGCATCGGTGACGGAGAACTCGGTGTCCGGTGCCTCGTCCAGGGCGGAAAAAATCTGTCGCCGCAGTTCCTCGCTGACCCGTTCGATAATGGTGTAGTTGCTCACGACGTTGTCCCCTGAAGGTGCGGGAAATGATCAAAATGAAAGGTCACGACGGTGCCAAGCCAGGGGAGCCAACCCGGGTTCAGATCCAGCCCCGCCAGGCGCAACTCGAGTCTTACCTGACTGTTATCCATGTACATATCCAGGTGTCCGGGTGTGTGGACCAGTTCCGCGGGAACCCGGATCAGCGTCGGGGTCCAGAGCTCCGCGTGACTGAACCACTGCGCGGCCAGTGACACCAAGGTCTGCCGTTCCGGCAGTTGTGGTAATGATTCCAGCTCGGCCACGGACTCCAGGCCGAGCCGTTGCGCCAGAAAGTCACACAACGCATCGTCCGGATCCAGGTCCAGTTCCCGTGCCAGCCGGTAGAGCCAGGCCCAGCCATTGGGAAGTAACTGCCAGGCCTGTTCCATGATGGCCTGTATGGGCGGACGGTTCAGGACATTGAGCAGGTAGAGCACTCCGCCCATATTTGTGCGTAATCTGCCAGAGCGGCTATTCGCCTCCTGACCCGGTGGGTACGGGTCTACCGCTGCAGTTTCCACCGGCTCTGGACTGGCGCTTCTGTGGACGGTGCCGGGTCCGGCGCGTTCAACCGTTTTCGGGGAACCAGGGCCGGTGTGCAGTGCCCCCGAATCACTGGCGGCTTGAGGCAGTGACTCATTGCCCCGGCCGGTTACCTGGGAGTGACCTGTCCCGAGGCCGGTCTGCGGCGCAGATTCCTCAAACCTGCCCGCATCAGGCTGTGGTGGGGTGTCCGGGGTTGAGGTGCTTGTTGCGGCACGGTCCCGTCTGGTCTGTGCCATTCTCTGTTGGACCGTTGCCAGGGTCCGGGCGGGCGCTGCACGCAGCGCCAGTGCGGCAGAGTCGGTTGCGACAATCAGCGCCGCCAGTCTTGAGCGAGCGTCAGTATCCGGCAACGATGCGAATATCGGCTGCCAGGAATGACTCTGGTCGAAGGAAATCACCATGCCGGGTCTGTCAGTTATTGTGGCTGCAGGGGCCGGGTCAAGCGTGTGCTGCGCCAGTCCGAGCTCGTAACACAGAGCAGACATCACAGCCGCGCCATTGTCTGCAGAGAGACACCGCCAGACGTCAATCAGGTTTCCCTCAGATGCCAGGATATGACAGATGGGCACTAACTGGCGCGGATGCTCCTGCATCAGCTGCTGTATGGCATCGCCGGCCGGAAGCGGCCAGAGGCGGGACCAGCGCTGCCAGTACCAGTGTTGGGAGGCGACGCCTCTGGATATATCGGTGACGAGGGCAGCAACCAATGCCGCCAGGCTGGGGAAGCGGACTACCTCGGAGGGATCCCCGCTGTCGATCTGTTGGCGCGCCTTTTCCAGCAGTTCGCTGGCCAGCCGGCTTTTGCCGGCAGAGGCGGCAACCCGACGGACCAGTACCCAACTGCCATCCGCGGGTGCTGGCCAGTGGCTGGACTCCAGCTGTGGCAGCAGGCGTTGGCGAGTACCAGAAGGGCCGCGCACAGTCAGCCTGTGGATCCGGGTTGTGTCTGTTTGCTGCAGCAAGGTCACTCCGGGTTACCTCCGTAACTTGCCAATAACCGTGGACTGGCTGCTGATCCGGATATTTTTCTGTAATACCCGGGTGATTGTTACCTCGGTGCTGTCGGCAACCTGGTCTTCCACGGCGAGCACCGCTGACACCCTCTGAAGCTCATCCAGCAGCTGGAGTTCGGTGCCCGGCAGTGGAAATCGATTGAGCCGGACGCTGAGTCGCTCACCAGGCTTGATCAGCCGTGGCGGTGCGGTCACCTGGCCCCGGACAATGTCTTCCGGATCTCCCAGGGAGGCTACAATCAGGGTGGCGCGGATCATGTTTTCCATGGCCTGCCGGCTCTCGCTGGCGGGCTGGTCATCAAGCTGTCTGAACCACCAGTCCACCAGTTCGGAGAGGGTGCGTACCCGGTTGAAGTCTTCCTTTTCTGCCCGTTCCAGTCCCGGCCAGCGGCTTACGTCAGCGACCCGCAGCCGGTCATCTTCGGCCAACTGTCCCCAGGTCAGCCGCAGGGACCCGGACAGGCCGCGAAGGTGCTGCAGCAGACAGCTTTGCGCCAGTTCCAGGTTGTTGAGCAGCTCCTGGGCCTTTTTCCGCAGCAGGACGGATTTCGAGCTGATTGCATCTTCCAGGGTCAGCACCCGTGCGCTCTCCTGCTGGGTCTGCCGCATACTGTCCGACTTTGCCGGGAAGACTTTTTGCGTCATGCCGGTCAACAGCGCCCGGTTATTCAGTCTGAGCGTCTTTAACCGCCCCTGGAGGGCCGTGGATATCTGACCAACCTCCTGTTTCTGTTGCTTTTCCTGCAGTCGGATCTTGCGATACTGCTGGAGAACCGAGGTATTGAGGTTCAGTGGAACCCGGGGAATCACTGGCTGGAGGGCTACCCAGTCCGAAACCGGAATTTCCGCTACGGTGTCCAGGAAGCCGGCCAGGGATTCGGGTAACTCAACCGTTCTGTCCGGGTCACAGGCGGGCATTTCGTCATTGCCCTGCCGGAAGCGGAGTGCCAACGGATCTGCCGCTGGCAGCGAGGCCTCTGCGCTGCGCACCCTTATATACCAGAGCCCCCGGATACCCGTGGTGAGTATGCGTGAGCGTTCTTCATTCCGTTTTTGTACCCGCTGCCAGTCTTCCATCAGTAGCTGTTGGGCAAGCGTGTAGTCACCTTTTCGCTCGTCCATCACCTGGGCAAGACTGTCCAGTTTCTCCCTGGCAATGCGGATACTGGCAGAGAGTTTCTCCGCCTCGGCTTCAAGACGGTTGAGCTGACTGATCTTTGCTTCCCGTTTCCGTTCCAGGCGATTGAACCGGGATTCGGTGCCCTTGATCCAGCGGGTCAGGGCTTTGCCAGCGTCCAGGAGGGCATCGTACTGGTCTTTGATGATCGTGTTGGTATCGTCCTTCTCGGTGTTCAGTTTGCCCGGATCCACAAGTTGCTCCGGTTTGAACAGTTTATTCAGGCTCTTACTGTCCCCCTTATCCAGTTGCTGGTCCGCAAGTGTGTTCAGTTCCAGGAGCTTTGCGTGGTTCTTCTGGTACTGGGCGGCGGCAGGGCTGGCATCTTCCATCACCGTGAAACCGGAGACAAACGGCGTGAAAGACTGCTTCATTACGGGTGTGTTGCCGTCGAGAGGCGCAAGCGCCTGCCCATGGGTCTGTGCCATGATCTCGATCGCAGAGGTGTTGTCCGGGTTCCTCCTGAGCAGGGTGTCACCCTGAACCGAAGCCCGTTTGACGGCGCTCTTTTCCAATAACTCCATTGAGCTGCGCTTGCGGACACCACTGCCCAGTAATGCTTTCGAAATCCCCCCATAGGACCGCTCGCTCTCCCGGGTGCCGGTAACATTGTAGGCATCCGGACTGAGCGCGTAGCTGTACTGAAGCGCCCCTTTACCCTTGGCCGCGTTGGTACCGGAAGCCACTCCGCGGGCCAGGGCAGAAAGGGAGGCCGATTGCACGTCCAGTTGCTGACGCTGCAACAGCAGGAAGTCTCTCAGGCGACCTCCGCGGCTGGTCAGGTTGCGGATCTGGTTGCGGGTTTCTTCGATGTTCACCAGCAAAGCTGCATAACGGACCACCAGGCCGTCCTCATCCGGTTCCTGCGCATCGGGTGACTGGCTGGCGTCGTTCGGTTGCCCCGCAAGCCAGGCCCTGTAGTCTTCCGGTGGTTCCGGTTGCGGCTGGTTGTAGGGGTAGGCCGGCGTCTCAGAACCGCCATCCTGGTTCTGTTTCAGTTCCGTGAAGAAGGTGTCCGGTGTGACCGGCGCATTCTCCGCCTTGGGCAGGCCCAGATCGCCCAGCCTGTCAGGATCGTGGATGATTCGTTCCAGCGCCCGTTCTTCCTCCGTTCTGCCAACCGGTGGTTCATGGCTGGGCACAATGTGGTAGAGGTGGTAGAACTGGGATTTCCAGCGCATCCAAGCCCGATGGGCTCGCATCTGGTACCGGTAAAGGTCGTCCTCAAGCCGTCTGTCCGTTGGCGGTATATCCAGGAGGTCCGGGCGATAGTCGACCGGGTTGAGTGCAAGCAGTAACCTCAGGCGTTCGCCGCCAGGACGGGTCAGGTTAACCGGCCGGGAAGGGAGGTGTCGGTGAATCAGGTCGGGTATCCGGTCTTCCGGAACCGGAATCATATCCAGGCCAATGTGTTCGGGAAGTCCGGTCATCTTTACTTCGGCAGAGTCGGGGCTGTGCAGCCAGCTGACCGGCAACTGTCCCGCTGCCGGCAGGTAGTCCAGCCCAAGGTTCGACCTCAGAAACAGGTGCTGTTCCGTTGGGCCTGACGCTCCGCTGCTCCGGAGCTTCTCCATGACCCGATTGATGGCGGTTTTGGTCTGGGCCAGTAACACCTGATAGCCGCTGTCCGCAGTGGCCATATAGCGCCCGGCTTCGGGTGAAACCCATTTTACTTCGGGCGCATCGCCGTCCCCCGGCGCCACGCACACCAGTGCCACCGGTACGGAGTCCGGGTGGTTTTCCAACAACTCGCCACTGACACCCGCCGCCGCTATCCGGTTTTCGATCAGCGAGCGATCCAGATCGCTGGCAGCAGTGCCGGCAATGGCCAGCCGACGCAGGGAGACCGTGGTAACGGTGACCAGTTGGGAATCACGGGTCGGATCAAACTCGGCCCGCTGACAGGGTTCCACCCGGGGGCTGTCCACATGGCGAAGGTCCTGGCTCAGAGTCAGGTAGTAAATGCCGGTGGCATCATCGCTGGCCACTGACTCCAGGTATTGTTCGATCAGCGCCTGCCAACCGGTTTTCAGTTCAGAGAACAGGTGGATGGTTCTGCCGTTTGCCGCGACAGCCAGACCGGGTGTCACCGTGACACTGTCCAGCGACTCATCTGCCAGTGTCAGGCCGTGAACAATGCCCGGGTGGCGGTGCAGGAGCAGGGGAGACAATCTGGCATCGGCCCAGGCCTGCTGTCGGTCCAGTTCCTGTTCGCCCAGATGCCTGCCCGGGAACATGTGTACCCGCTCCAGGCGGTAGTCGCTGCGAACGGGGCGGTTCAGTGCTATCAGTGTCATGGCAGGTTCCTCAGCGAAGGGCGTCCAGTTGCTCTTTCCATTGCTGTAGCAGGCTTTCCGCAAGGCCCAGATCCGTCCCCGCCCGGATGACATGCCTGGCTGTGCTTCTGATATCAGGTTCCGCTTCCATGAGGAGATCACGAAGTCTCAGCAGATTGTCCTGTTGCTGCGCCTGTTCAAGGGTTTGCCAGATGACCGCGTCGTAGTGCCGCTCAACCCTCAACAGGGTATCGAGTACAGCACGGATGGCGCGGGGCTCCCGGGGAAGGTTTTCGGTCAGCGCCGCGATGGATTCTTCGCCTTCCTGACTGGCTGCGGGCCGGATTTTCGCAAGTGACTGCACATTGACCATGCGTAGGAAGATGGTGTGCTCATCCTCGATCCCGGTTGCCACCTCTGGCGGTGTGTCGGTGTCAACGTCGTCATCGGGTTGCGAATCCGGAACGCTGGATCCTTTCGCAAGGATAATGCTGCTGATGCCAGTTTCCGCGGCCCGGACCGGGCGTCTCACATAGACCAGCCTGTCACTTTCGATCCGCTTCCAGATTTCTCCCCAGACGCTGGCATCGGTATCCAGGCTGTGGGACGGTGATTTCCTGTAAAGCCGCAGTGCCAGAGGATCCGGGTACAGAAAGTCCCGTTCGTTCTGGGGATTATCGGCCACCAGTTGCTTCGACAAGGTACCGTAGTCCCTGTCTGAGAGCGGGGCCAGCACCATAATGCTGATATCGCGGTCCCGATTCAGGTCAATGGCCGGAAGCCCCATGGACTCGCGGCGGACAAGCTCCAGGTCTGCCTGGCGAATCGGTGCAATAGCGATGTCAAAAGACGCCGGGAAATAGCTCTGAAAGCCTTTCTCCGGATCCACGGAAATTTTGGGCAAACCGCCGACCGGCGGGATGACCGGGAAATAATCGGCAGCGGCAAATGGCTGGTCGAGTCCGCCTGCGGCACGATGTCCGATGATATCGTCAAGCAGGGACTGGTACTGACGGTGGAGATCCTCTTGCAGGTCATCATGGTCTGATACCGGGCGAATCGGATGCCTCAGAAGTTCGTTGTCGACCCACTGCGGAGTATCCTGGGCGATGGCCAGCACGCCCAGCGCCACAGAATCTTCGGGCACCACGCTGCTGGCCAGTCTGCTGTCCAGCAGCTCCGCCATCAGCCGCGCTCGCAGTCGCAGAACATCCAGCGCGGGCAAAGCGACCGGAAGGGGAACCAGTCCCAACTGGACCGATTCCGTCACCAGGGCATAATCAGAACCCCGGCGATCTTTCAGGTCAGTGGGAAACACCTCGGCTATGTCGGTCGGCACGTCCACATAACGCAGCACCACTGCGTAGAGCCCGCGATTGAAGTGGCGGTATCTGCCATCGTTGAGCTGCGAGATCAGGGCTTTGTCGCCGGGGTTTACAGTCATTCGGGTGCCCAGATGCAATACCCGCCCGGCTGGCGTCATGGCCTTGCCCGGTTCGACGATCAACCGGTAGGGATCGGTGCTGAAGCTCAGCTCAAGCCCGTCGATGATGCCGCTGCCCAGAGCCTTGCCAACCTCCCGCAAGCGCTGGTCCAGATAGATCTGGTCGCGTTCCAGATCTTCGGCGGTCAACAGGCGGCCGTCAAAGTAATGGGTTCGTGTCATGCGCGGATCAATATCCGCGAGCTTTTCCAGGTTGTCGCCACCGGCGATGGGGTCGCCGAGAGGCTGGAAGAGTATGTCGCTCATAACCGTTCCTTGTTCAGCCGTTACCCGTTGCCGTTATGTCTTGCAAGCCAGGCGAGCTGGCTGGCAGTTGCCAGAAACGGACGGACTAGATTGTTAATGTGAATCAGACCCGGGTTGAGGACGGTGCCGGACGGGTCGGAAGTTTCGATCCGGATTCGCGCCAGCAGCAACCGCGCACCGTCTTCCAGTTCATGGGCCAGGTTGTGGGTGGACAGGCCATTGCTTTCCAGGGCGTGGAGCAGTCGCGCATGCAGCGCAAGTTGGCGTCCGGCCTCCGGGTTGCTGTCTTCCAGGTCATTCAGGGTCTGTTGTTCATCGGCAGACAGAGAGGGCATGTCATCGTCCACCGGATTGTGGCTGGCCCAGGGGGTGAAACCCTCTTCCGGTGAACCGGGAGGCAATTCGGGGATCAACTCCAGATGAACACTATCTGCAGTGCGGCTGGGCTGAACGGCGTCGGTTCCCGCATTGAGTTTGCGGGTCAGAACCGGTTGCCGTGCGATGGGGCAGTCCTTGTGGCGCACTGTCACCTTCAGCCAGAGCTCCCCTGCGTCGCTGTCAAAACCTTCCAGTAGCTTTCCTTCGGGTTGGGCAGCAAGCCACTGGGCCAGACGGATACAATGACTCTCATGGACCATGACTTCCCGCCCCAGGCCGTCAATGCCAACGCCTGGCCCCACGCGCAGCTGCAGATCCTCCAGGTGGTCGCTGCTGTTTTCGTGGGTTTCCGGGTTCATGCTGACCCGCATCCCGGCCAGAGTTCCGAAGCCGTGTAGCCAGTACTGATGGCGGGTAAGCCGGCGGCGGTGGTAGGCCTGTTCATCCCGCGTGGCTTCCAGCCCCAGCATCATGCCGGCTTCATAGGCGACACGGCGCAGGGGCTCTGCCAGTTGATCGTCCTGCTCCAGCGTGGGCAAGTCCTCAGCACTACTCATGTGGCCTCCTTGGTATCAGGTCCTGGCATGGACATCGGAAGGCGAGAAGGCCGCGGGGTTGCGCAGCACGCCTTCCTGTCCGAGCCAGGTGTTGTCCAGTACAACCGGTCGAACTGCAGGCCGGGTTTCCATAAAAGTGTCTACTTCCAGCAGTGGCGCGGTACCCAGAACAAAAGGCTGTTCACTCTCGACAAACTGCCACTGGATATGCGCGGGCATGGCATCCGCCAGAATTTCGCTGACACGGTTCCGGAGCTGTATGCCCGGGCCGTTCAGCACCACGCTGACTTTGTGTCCGTGGTTGTCGAAAAAGGCCTCTACCGCTTCGTTCTCCTCTTCATCCGCCAGTTCCGGCGCGAACAGGGCAAGAAATTCCCGGGCATTGATGTCTGCCAGAATCAGGCTGTCGCCGATAATGCTGTTGCCACTCATGCCGGTCCCAAGGGTCAGCGGGTGATCCCGGTCATCCATGTAGCGGCCAAGGATGGTGGCCATGGTGCGGCGCAGCCGGAAGTTTTCCACCAGCACCACTTCTCCCCGCGTTACCGCACCGTCGCAGGCAATGTCCAGTGCCAGATTGGTTGCCGGCAGGGTTCCCTTGTATTGCTGGATCGCAGTGGCGTGTTTCAGCCAGCGACGCTGACGTTCTTCCGGCCAGTGTGTGGGTAGATCGGTACCGATGGCGCTGGCGAGCCAATGCAGATGTTCCGTGGGTGCTGAATCCGGATGCACCAGTTGGTCGCTGGCCGCAATGCGGCCCTCCAGGGGTGTCAGCATGCCCTCGAAACTGGCGAGCAGTCGTTCCCGCACATCGGCACCGTTGGCGGGTCCGCTGTTTTCCCCATCGCTGCGTCGTTTTTCCTGCTGGTAGAGTTCCGGGAAGTAACGCTGCTGATAGGAAAAGCGGGGATGGTAGACCCTCAGGGCATGCAGCGCGGGTGACTGCCGCAGTGTTCCCCGGAAATGCACCTGTAACTGCAGGTATCGACCGCGAATGTCCCGGACCTCTCCATCCGGGGCCTGCAGCAGTAGCTCAAACAGGCCTCGCTGCCCCGGTTCGTAACCGGACAGCGACGATCCGAATGGCAGCTCGGAAGGCAGGTGATTCCAGACCGGCACTGGCTGATCGAGCAGCGGCGCAGACGTGCGATTGTCCGGATGGTCATAGACCCGGGCGGAGAGTGTGAGGCTGCAGCCAGCCGGAATGCACGCATCCAGATAGACGCGATGCCACAGTGTATCCGGATGTCCGGAGTCCATAGTGTGGCTCAACAGGGCGCTGGATTCCTGGTGGTAGCGGACCTGGCGCAGGGGGTGGAGCTCACGGGGGCGAATGGGCGTGCCGGCGAATTCCGGCCCTGCGTCGGCCTGGTAACGGAGCTGGCCATCGGCACTGGACACAAACCGGGGGACCGACAGTGAGAGCATCGGATAGCGCTCCCGCACCAGGCGCGACTGGTGGTCTCCCTCCTCGTCATCCCGGTAGAGGGTCATTACCGGGCAGTCCCTGCGCACGAATTCCGTGTCGCCTTCTTCCTTCGGCGCCAGTGCTGCCAGTCTGCCGGAAGCGGTCACACCGAGGTCAATTGAGAAAGGAATGTCTTCTTGAAATGGGTAACGGGTCCACTCCTTTTCCGGGTCCATGGTCTGTGGGCGGGCGAACACCGCCTGCTGACCGGACTCCTCAACGGCCAGCAGATAGAGGTGCTCTTCGTCGCCACACAAAGCCAGGGATTGCTGCAGTTCCGGCAGGGGATGCTGCCAGGTCTTTGCCAGTTGCCCGGGGTTGACTGTCACCGGTTCGAAGCGACTCTGATCCGGTTGGTAGGGCAGCGGCAGCGGCTCGCCCTCGCACAACATCAGCAGACTGGCCCCCAGGCACCAGACACGGTTTTGCCGGTCCAGCCAGACCCGGTGTACCCGCTCCGGCAGGGAGCAGCTGGCCTGCCAACGGTGGCCAAGGTGGAACAGGGTCAGTCCATGCTGGTTTTCCCCGTCACTCCAGGCCAATGCCAGCAGGCCATCCCGGTTGAGGTTCATGTCCAGATACCGGCAATCATCTGGCGGGGCAAGCTCCTCCAGCATTCCATCCTCCAGTGGCATCTCACCGCGTCCACTGTTGAACAGTACCTGTCTGAGGTCATCTGACAGGCGGGCAATCTGCCCGAAGCTGTCCATGGCCATCGGGGTGGCCGTTCGCCATTGCTCCATTGCTTCTTCCGGCTGGCTGGCGGGCAGGCGCAAATCCTGGTTCTGGGCCAGGGTGAGCGCCTGACGCAGAGGGTGCCATTGCAATCGCGTGGAGGCGTTCGCAAATTCATCGGCGGTGCGGAGCAGGAAATAGCGGGTACTATTGACGTCCATAAACCACCTAACAGAGATCCGGAATGACCGGGACGGCAATGCCCGGACCCGGTTTCGGCGGTCCGCCGGACCCCGGGCCTATACCGTCTGGAAGTGTCAGCGGACCCGGTCCGCTCTCGATCCGTACACCAAGCAGTTCCGGCAGTTGGTAATCCTGCAGTGACAGCTGGTCACCATCTGCCAGGGATTGCCACGCTGCGTTTTCATCCGCCCGGGTGAACAGGGCCAGACCATGCCAGGACTGAACCCCGCTGACCCTGGCAACCTGGGTGGCCAACTCGTTGGCGCTGACCGCACGCCCCATGGGCCACCCCTCGCCATCTGCTCCGCCAGGCGGAAGCGACCACAGGTAATGGACAAGTGCCGTGCGGACATTCTGCAGGGTCTGCTGTTCGGTCTGCGGGTCTTTGACTTCCACCCGCACCGAGATCGCTACAGGGACAAATTCCGGACTGAGCACGTGCAGCTCTGTCCCGATCGTGATGCGCTGAAGCAGGTACCTGAACACGTCTTTCAGCAGGCCGCGGCTGGGTTTTGGTCCAGCTCCGATCGCAGGAGCGGCGGGTGGCAGCACAAACACGCTGACGGCACCGGGTACGTTTCTGCGCACGGCGTGAATGCTGTTGCCTGGAAGAAACCCCGGACTGACTTCGGCGCGGGCGACCGGATTGACCGGGTTGCCCTCGGTAATCACCTTGAAGTCCGTAGCGGTTACGGCCCGATTGCGATGAGTCAGGAACTTCGGAATGCGTTTCTCGGCCTGCTCGACGGTTTCCGCGTCCAGCCCTCCGGTTAGTGGCCAGAGATGCCGCAGCCGGAGGTTGTTGCCGGCACCGATGATTTCCTTGATGGTCTCCGGCGGAAGGCTGGTGTCGGCGCCTCCTCCATACCGGTATTCCCGGGCACGGATTCTGGCTCCCGAGGGCACTCTTCGCCCGGCGGAAATGCCATCACCGAAATAGAGGTAGCCCGTTTGTGCATCGAGCCGGTATACCCGGGCCTCCGGGGACTGACCGGCGAGAAAGTCCTGTCGTGTCCAGGTCCGCCATTGGCCGTTTTCCTCTATCTGCACATGCAGCGAGGTTGCTTCGATCTGGTTGTCGGGCAGGGCGATAACCTGATCCGGCATGCCGGTTCCCATGCCGACGATCTGGTTGGTCCGCTGTCCCTGGGCGACAACGTCGATGCCGTTAAGGTCAAGGTATCCCAGTGTCAGCCCCGGCTCATCCGGACATCGCAGCCGCAGCCAGAACGCCGTCCGCGCTGCTTCCTCGGGGTCTTCCAGCGCAGGGGGCAGGTCCTGGATCCCGTTGAACATCGGGTCGGTGCTGGAAAAGTCCTGAAGCAGCCGGGGATTGCGGGGGATTCTTATGCGGGCGACTCCGGCCTGTCGACCGCCGTTGGAGCTGTCGTCGATAACATCAAGGGGAAGGAAGCGCACGGTGCCGTCATCGCTCTGGTTGACCAACTCCCATACCAGAACCCGGGGGGCGATATCGTCCACCTGATCCTCCGGCTGCCTGTCGGCAGGCGCAACAGCAACGTTCAGCACAATGCCGGCGAGGCTCTCCCGCAGCGGCTTGAGCTGGCCTGCAAGCTGCTTTGGGGCAACACAGGCCAGATAAAAGGCCTGGTCAAGGCTTCCCTCCAGCGTCAGGGCTTCCTGTCCGGGGCTGAACTGGCGGGGAAGGAACGGTGTGGGATCTTCCCCGTCCGCGAGCCCGAACTGTTCTTTGAGGTCGCGGGGTGTGATACCCATATCCTTCAGCGCCTCGGGGCCAATCGTCTCCTTGATCAGAATCCGGCTATTCAGATTCGTTGGCTGCAATTCTCCAAGTGTTGTCAGATTATGCTTGCCGCCCCGCAGTTGGCTGCCATCCCTGACCAGCGGAGCGAGCGTTGTGCTGCCAGGAGCCGCGTCGATACAGACAATACCTCTTGCTGCCCGGGCGGGGCGCACGGGTATCTGTAGCAGATTGAGAAAAGCCCGCCGCTGGCGCTCGGGGATCAGGTTGGCCCGGTAAAGAATGGTTTCCGTAAACCAGGCAAACAGATCGGTGATCGTATGCACCGGGTCGCCGGGAGCTACCTGGGTCAGTTCCGGCAGGTGAGCACTCAGCCGCTCCCTGGCTTCCTTAACCAGATCATCAAAGCGTCTGTCGTCCAGGTTGGGAACAGGTAATGGCATAGAAAGTCCTCGTTATGCTCCCAGGTTGAGTGTAAAACCCAGCTCTGCCGTTTCGAGGCGGTGTTTCAGCCGGTAGCGGATGTTGATATGAACATCTGAAAGCTGCGCTGTACCCGGCTGCACAGTGACCTGCTCCACAATCACCCTGGGTTCCAGCAGGGCCAGGTTCTTGCGCACGACACCGGCGATCAGGTTGCGGGTGGTCTCATTGTTCGGCTGGTGGATGAAGTCGGGCAGCCCGGCCCCGAAGCCGGGCCGCTGTATCCTTTCCCCCTGGCGTGTCAGCAGGATATTCAGCATCACTTCCCGGATGCTGAGATCATTCCTGGCCCAGTCCAGCGATCCTGACTCATCGATGCCACCCAGTGGCCAGCTCAGTATGTTCGGTGTAGGTGCCTGCATGGTCCGTTTACCTGTTGATCTTCGGGAATGGCAGATAGATTTTCACCCAGGGCAGCCAGAAGAAGATGATGTTCAGAAGCGACACCATCACCATCAGCAGAATCATCGCCACCAGAGTGATCACCGGCAGGCTGAAAACCAGTATCCACTGCATGCCGGTCTGGGGTACTTCATCCCCCATCAGGTCTTTACCGATGCCCTTCTTCGGCCTCAGCCGCTTGAGCATGGCAAAGGTGTCTGAAGGGGTGAGCAGGCTGGCTCCCTTTGCCATGCCCCGCTTGAGGTCACGCATGCCCGGAACCGGTATGAGTGACGGCCGGCTGGCTTCCGGATCCAGCGGGCTGGCCACACGGAACCTGATGCTCTGGCTGCTTTCGTCGGCCCAGACAATCTGCTCTCTGCCCTGGTCATTGCGGACCCTCAGGAACGGAACCACCCGGTAGATATCGTTCTCCCCATCTCCGAACTTGGGCACCGGTATTTCCCGGGCCTGATCCAGTACCAGTTGCTGGTAGCGCTGGCCGAGCAGATGGCGGAAAGCGTAGGCCTGCTCCTCTGACAGTGTCAGGTGCCAGGACAGGGAGCCGGAACCGTCGGAGTCGGGAAGCAATTGCGGTTCTGCTCCGGACTCGATCAGTTGCTCCTGCTGGTCCAGCCAGGCCACCAGCGGATTCTCCGGTTGTTGGAAACAGCGCCCCAGGTAGTCCAGTAACGTCTGTTTCCGGTAGTGCTTGGGCAGGTCGTCTACTTCCACCTCCTGTTTCACAAGTTGGGAAACAAGGTAATGGGGCGTGCTGTGAAACCAGATGTCCGCACACAGTTCCTCCAGATGCCTGTTCTCGGTCGTGCCGGATGCCCCTACCCGGTAGCGGTCCGTCAGGACACGGATCAGATCCAGAAAGGCGAGGTTGGGCTGGCCGGATGAAACCTGAAGGGCGTCCTGGTCCCGCCACTGCCGGTCGGCCCGGTCCCGGAAGCCGAACGGCCAGCGCAGTGACTGTGCGTCGAACTCGCGGGCCTGTGCGAGTGATTCCGGAGCCACCGCTGCTGTTGTGTCCTGGTGATAACGGAAGCCGCCCAGCGGCAGGTAGCCGAACAACAGTGTACGGCTCCTGCCCTCAGGGTCACGGGTGGCCAGGGTGTGCAGGGGATGGGTCTGTTCGCCGGTATAGGAGGGGTTCCCGGTACGTTTTCCGAGTACGCCGCTGGCACACAGACGCCGGTCGAGATCCGGATCTCCGGAATGGGTGGGGGCCGGTTTCCAGCCCAGGGCGTCTCCGCCTTCCAGCATCCACGCCTGCTGGCCTTCCGGGGTGATGCGGCGAATGACAAAACCCGCCGAGGTGATCTTCTGCGGGTCCAGGGCGGGCTGTCCCAGTTGATCACAGACTGCCTCGCAACAGACCAGGTGAAATGTGCGGTGGGTAGGCAGGCGTAGAACCGGCAGCGTGTCCCACTGGCTGTGGCGCTCTTCGTTCTGCCAATTGCTGCCATGGCTGGTGTTCAAGTGGCCGGAAGCCACATCCTGGCGGAAACGGTTAATAAAGTCCGCCTCCAGATAGCGATGCAGCCCCGCGCCGCCCTGGGGCTGGTAGAAGGGAGATTTCAGTTTTACCGGGTGCAGTTTCTGTTGCATGTTCATGGCGGTGTTCCTACCAGATGTTTCCGGCGCCGGGGGTGTAACTGGTTCCCACCACCGAGTTGGCAATGACAGTGTCTGCCTGGACGACTCCACTGAACCGGGACATGCCGGCATCCACCTGAACCATGCCGGCGGAAACGTTGACATTGGAGGCGTTGATCTCAACGGGGCCTGCACTGTTGACCTGAATGGAGGAGGACGTCAGTGTCACCCTCTGGCTGCCCCGTTCAATATTGATTTCGCCACCGCCACTCTCGGTAATGCGAATGCTGTACCCGGAGCGGGTGTGAACTTCGAACGACGGGCCGGATGAGCTGTCGTCAAACTCCATGACCGTGCCGGACGGTGTTCGCACCACATAATGTTCCTCCTGCGGATCAGCCTCTTCCGGCCGGCTCTCCCTGCCGGTCCATATGCTGCCCAGTACCAGCGGCATATCCGGAGACGCAAAAGCCGCCACCACGATTTCTCCTTCCCGGGGTATGAAGCTTGCGCCATAGCCGTCTCCAGCGGAGGGGGCAATGACACTTGCCCAGCATTCGAGCCCGGTGGATTGAAAGCGGATCCGGATACGACCCCGGTTTTCCGGGTCGGCGTTATCAGTCACCTCTGCCAGCTGCAGGCTTTGGAGGTTGCCTGGAATGTGGCTGTTCATGATTCCTGGCTCCAGTGAGCTCGGTGAATTTTTACGTGGGTGCGAAAACCGTTGCGGTTGTCAAAAACGTGCCGGCAAAGACCGACCTGCCAGACCCCCGCCAGCCGAGGTGAGACTCCCTCAAGCCGGATCTCCCTGCCGGGTTTCAGACCGGCTTCTCCCATGCAGGCAAGGTCGCCGCGCAGAAACCGGCGGGCCTGTCTCCGGAAACCGGCGGTTGCATAGGCGTCTGCTTCAGACTGGCTGCGGGCCAGGGGATGGGGCAGGGTGTCGCTGCTGTCCCAGCCCAGCTCCGAGAGCGTATCGCGGGCTGTCCTGCCGGAGCCGGGGTCACCGGGCTGGTTTTCAGACGCGTTGACCGACTCTGCCGTGCCCGGGTTATATCCCGTTACCTCTGAAGACTGATACTGGTGGTTCAGGTCAGCCAGGACGCGGAGGCTCAGGGCTCCGTTACCGGGGCCGAGAATGACCGGCTCGGGGTCGGGTTCTTCCGGCATGGCCCTTAATGCCCCCTGATCCATGCGCAGCCCGATATCGAAGCGCTCGCAGAGTCTTAACGCGAAAGCCAGATCGCTCTCGTTTAGCTGGTGCCAGTTGGCGGTCAGACCGGACACCGTCAGGTTCGATTCCAGTCCCGCATCGCTGGCCATTGCCCGCAGCACCTCGTCGGGGCTCTGGTCCTCGTGACACACGCTCTGGCGCCGGCGTGCGAGGTGGTGCAGGCGGTCCTGAAGCAACAGGGTGAGACCGGGGGCCGATTCGCCATACTGTTCCTCGATACCGGTTACCTCGCCAGAAAACAGGGTAACGGGCGAGCTGCCATGGGTGATTCTTACCTGCGCACCCATCCCGATATCACTGAACAAATACGAAGGGCGCGAACGGTTATCCGTAAGACCCCAGTTTGTTACCGACAGCTCCGCGCTGGCACACCCGTGCCAGGGCAGCTGGATCATCAGCGAATCCAGTTGGGCTGCCAGGTCGAGGCGGGATTCTCCATCCACCGATATCTCTGGCCGGGCGCTGATCAGCGGCTGATCGTTCATGATGCTCAATCCACCTCGAGTCGCTGCTGACGCTCGCGAAGTTTCTCAAGCTGCTCGAACAGGGGCGCCTGATAGGTTCCACTATCCGGGTGCATTGAAGACGTCTCGGTAGTCGTGGTGGGCGATTCCTCTACCTCGGCAATCACCTCGTCAATGAGTAATGGCATGTCTGCTTCCCTCAGGTTGTTCAATCAAATCCAACGCCGGAATCCTGCGCAGCCCGGTGTGCCCTTTCCAGCCAGGGTTGGTCTGCCCGCTTCTGAAGCTCGCTCACCCTTTGGTCTCTGGTTTCCCGCAAAGACTCGGCGCTGAGCCCTCCAGCGGCGCTCCCTCCCAGGCGGTGGCCAAATGCTCCTTCAATGGTGCTGCCCACACTGGATGAGTTGCCATAGCGGAAGGCAGGGGACGCAGAATCCATTGCATCTGCAACGGCCGAGCTGACCGGTTTCTGGTCCAGCCCCAGTTGCCTGGCTGGGGGCTGCGCAGGATTTGCAATTTCATTGCCCGTTGGCAGCCGCGGATTTTCCACCCCGTTATACAGAGCGGTATCCCGCCAGTTACCCTTGCTCCCGTCACTGGCCCCGGGAACCGGACGGGTGCTGGCCTCTGATCCTGGCTGGCTGCCATTGCCGGTGCCGGTCAGTGTGGGCATATCGCGTTCTGCCCGGGCCGCATCCCGGTTGCGGAACTGGAAGCTGTCTTCCTTGAGGCTGAGAGAAACCGTTGCTCTCAGCGGCGTCCCCTCGGGGGAGAAGAAATCCAGCGTTTCGTCGAATTTCTCCATCAGCCCCACAAACTCGAATGCGCCCCACTGGAACAGGCAACGGCTGGGTATCTGTCTGTCTTCAGAGCCTTCTTCGACGGGATCGCCGGGTTTCAGGAACCGTTCTGCAATCCTGCGGGTCAGCAGTCGCACATCCGGGCTGTCCTCCTCGTCCACATAGCTGTCCGGAAGGGTGGTGTCGAAGATCAGCTCGATACTCAGGCTGGAGGAGCTGGAAGACACATACTGGGCTGCTTTTTCCGAATCCCGCTGATCACCGCTGTTCAGCGAGTTGGACAGCCCGACCCTCAGACTGGTCGGGTTGAACTGTACGTCTACGGCGTTATCCAGGTCCGGCGTGTTTTCCTTGCCGGAAACCGGTATCAGCTTGCCTCGCTCCGGCTGTTTCATGATGCTGACTCCTCCGGGCCGGTGGTGGGGTCGGTGTCCGACGATCGTCTCTCAAGCTCCAGCCCCTCATGGACCAGGTGCAGTTCCTCGATCGCCACCTGGCTGGCTGTAGAGTTCAGGTCCGGCCCCTTGAATCGCGTTGCAAGCACGCCGGTGAGTTTCCATGTCATCACAGGGTTGTCCTGGTATTCGTCACCTGATTTCCGGGGGTTTCCAAGCAACACAATTTCACCGTGCATCCGGTAACCATAGTTGGCACCCCTGGTGGTAACGTCGAACCAGCTCCACAGGTCATTGACGTGGGTGACGCCCCGTTTCAGGACCATCGGGGAGAATCGGGTAACACCACTTCTCTGGTGCTCTCCCCAGTTCCGGCCTCCTTCTGCAATGCTGCGTGGCTCCATGGTCAGTTCAAAGCCGGTGACCTCACTGAAAGCACCGCTGCACAACAGGTCCCCGGAGCGACTGTCATGAAGGTTGACGCGGAATCGGAAGGGGACGAATTCACTCATCCTGCAGTTCCCCCTGCCACTCGCCGTGGCGATTGGTGAATGTCAGGCGGATGTGGTCGATTGGCAGCGCTGGCGCCAGCATGATCTCGAAAACGGCTGCGCCTTCCTGGACCTGTAGCTGTTTTACCCGGAAAGCATCTTCAGGCAGCTTCCCCCGCAGGGCTCCCAGGCGGTGAAGTTGTCCCAGAAAATTCTCCAGCGCCAGCCTGGGGGTGGGGTCCCGGTAGTCGGTCTTGAAGACCAGGCGTTCCCCGAGCTGTTGAAGCTGACGACGCAGATAACCGAGAAAACGCATCACCTCCGCACTTCGGAATGCGTCGAAGCGGCTGCGTAAACGGGAGTGGGCGTAGTCATCCGGGTGCAGGGCGGGTACAACCAGTCGTTCATCATCCAGCATCACTCCGCGGGGCCTCCGGGTTATCACACTGATGCCTGGGCGTTCCCGCAGTGACTGTTGCGCCGGGATGGACTGAAGCGGGAAAGGATCACCCCGCGTGACCAGAGCCCTGCCGGCAATGGATCGCCATGGCCCATGGGCCTGCGCCACACTGGACTGCGCACCGGCGAGCACACCGCAGGGGCTGACGGGCCTTCCACTGGCACTGCTCAGGTATGGGAAAACAAACTGAACCTGACGCAGCCGATGGCCGCTGTCGGTGGCGGCGATGCCATCAATTGCGTCCAGCGCCACGTTGCTGACAGCGGGAATCTGGCGATCCCGATCATAGGTCAACGGCACTGACCACAGACACTGTATGTCGGGGCGGTGCTGGTACAGCCACGGCAGGATCTGCCTGAGCAGATCCTCTGTTGCCAATGGCGTCACAGGGGCCGGGGACGCCGGTTCGGGAGCTGTGTCTTCCTCGGGTGGTGGTTCGGAGCAGGGCATGAACTGCGGTGCGCCCGCGCCGTGGTCTGGTTCCGGTATGCCGGACAGTTGTGCCGGGATTTGCAATCGTTCCAGGTCGGGTAGGGCGAGCAGCCCGATTGTGGGTATCACCAGCAGTGATGCAACGCCCTGTAGCGTGGAGATGTTGTGCAGTACGGTGTCCGTGCGAGGCAGGAATGCTTCATGACCGCCGTCTTCGGGCACAGCCACAACCCATAAACGCGAGCCGCCATTAGCAAAAAAGTCGTCCACACAGCCCGGAAGCCAGGCGTTCGATCCGGCCAGAGTGCTGTGGTAGCCGGTACTTGCGGATGCGGCATCCGGGAATATGTCGTGGAACTCTGCGCTGGAATTGAGTGGAACTGGCAGGTGGAAAATGGCCTCATCCGTCGACTTCAGCGCCTCGAGCCTGTCCCCGAACCCCGCTGCCCGGATGGCATCGACTGCTTCAGGAAGGGTGAATAGCCGCTCTTTCCGAACTCTTCCGGGGCAATGACCCACCATGCCGCAGACCAGAACCGGAGCACGATTCTGGAAGGGGCGGGGGGTAAGCTCAATCCGTGATGCCAGCAGGGTTTCCATAAACGTATGTTATTCCTGGGTGATGTGTTCCACCGCGAGCACCAGTTCTTCGATGGCGACGTCACTGCCACCTTTTGCCGTCAGGGTCGGCCCGGTCCATTTGATCGGCATGGCGTTGACCAGCTTCCACTGGACCACCGACTCCGAGTGGTTCTCGCTCATCAGTTTGACGACGACGTTGCGTTTGGCGGTGATATCGCCCGAGCGCACCTGATCAAGCCAGTTGTAAAGGTTTTCTGCCCCGATCACGCCGCGCTTGAGGGTGATGTCCCCGGATTTGTGAATGGCCGGCACTTTGGTGACGTAATTGGTTTTCTGATTACCGGCCCGATATTCCGCTACTGTTACCTCGGCATTCAGACCGGAGATTTCGGAAAATCCGCCGGCCACATCGGTTTCGCTGCCATCCGACAGATCAACCAGATAGTTGAACACGCCGTAGGGGGTTTCTCTGAACTGTGCCATATCACGATCCTTCTTGAGGGTTCAATCAGCTGTCAGCGGTCTTCTGTCCGATCCGGAAGACAACGAATTCCGCGGGCTTGAGTGCTGCAACGCCGACCTCACAAATCAGGCGGCCGTTGTCCAGATCGTTCTGGGTCATGGTGCTGCGGTCGCAGCGTACGAACCAGGCGGTTTTCTCGGAGCCCAGCAGTCGACCGTTACGCCACTCATTAAAGAGGAAGGCATCCACTGTGTTGCGGACGTTTTCCCAGAGCCGTTCACCGTTGGGCTCGAAAACCGCCCACTGAGTGGACTTTTCGATGGAACGTTCCAGATAGAGAAAGTAACGGCGAACGTTGACGTATTTCCATTCGGGGTCGTCCGAGAGGGTTCGCCCACCCCAGACCTGATGGCCACGTCCCGGAAAAGAGCGCAGGCAGTTAATACCCATAGGGTTCAGAAGTTCCTGCTGGAACTGGTTGATCTCCTGGGCGAAGTGCAGGGCACCCAGAACCGGGGTGTTGGCCGGTGTTTTGTGAACACCACGCTGGACATCCGTATGGGCATAGATACCGGCGATGAATCCTGCGGGCGGCACGTTGATGGTCTTGCGTATGCCCCTGGGGTCAGAAATCGTCACCCAGGGGTAGTAAAGTGCCAGCCGCGAGTCATTGAAGTTGGAGCGGAAGCCCCGAACTTCAGACAACGCCATGGCTTCCTGGCTGTCGACAATACCAATGCGGTAGCGCATACGACGGCAATGCTTCTGCATTTCCGCCACCACGGCCTGGTGTTGGTCAGGATCGGCAGCCGCTGCGGGAGTCATGACGATGGATATGTCTTCAATGTCTTCAAGGGCAGCAAACCCTGTACTGCCGTTTACTTCGTCAGTCACGCCGCCATAGTGAAGTGCCTGGGGCAGCTCGCCGTCAGAGCCGCCCTCAAGGTTGATCAGGTATCGGGGACCTTCAACCGATAGACCTTCGGGGTTCATGGCGTCATCATCGAACATGCTGTAGAGGGCTGCCAATACTTCGCCTTCGGCAATGTCTTCAGCGAATTGGCAGGCGACCGGGCTGGTCAGTTGGTCATTACGCGAGTCCGGCTCCTGCGGTAGCCGCTCGCCAAGACTGTTGTTGGCATCGTGGGCGGTGGAAATGTCGCTGTAGGTGTGTATGACTGCGCCGTCCGGCCCGCCGTTAAGCACAGAAATATCGAAGGTTCTCTGGACCATGACTGCTCTGACGGTATCCGGCGAGGCGGCCAGGGCAGCCAGGGGAAGGTCGATGTTGCTGTCCACATCCTCGTTCAGGTCGCTGTTGATCTGAAACTCTGTCCCTTCGGCATTGATAGTCCCCAGCAGGGTTGTCCGGTCACCCCAGTGATCGCCATCAAAGAAGCCGGAAAGATCCGTCGGGGCGGAAAAACTGAGCGACCCGAAGGCACCGCCACTCAGATTGCCGGATGCCGGCTGCCGGACACTGACCCGGGTGAACCGCAGCGATGCTGTGTTATCCCTTGTCAGGCCGGCGGCTTCCAGCAAGCCTTCGCCGTCGCCGTTGGTTTCGAAACTGGCGGGGTCAACGGGGTCTTCATTGGTATCTGTAATCTGGCCCAGATTCTGGTGAACGGCGTAGGCTGTATCCGATATACGGCGCACCAGGGCGCGGATGGTCAGAGGGAAGACGCCATCATCGGGGCCATCTCCGGATTTGACGGCATTGGTCACACCGGTTGCTTCGAGGAACAGAACCTCATCGACTGCGGGGCTGGAGACCGGCTGCAGGTGAAGCAGGTTCTCGCTATCGCGCCAGTCGAACTCCAGGGTGAAGTTGCCCATGGCTCCGGGAAAGCGGCTGCGGAAAATGACATGATTGTCGCCATCGCTGGCCGTACCAAAGCTGTTGTCAGGATCCGGGAAGTTGCCCACCCGGGATACGTAAAGCTGTTTGCCACCATTGTCGAAAAAGGCCTTTGCAGCAATGGTGGTGTGGTTCAGCACCTCGTTACCATCCAGGTTCAGGTCCTGGATATCGCCGTATATCCGGCGGAAGTCGGCAAAGCTTGTGACAACTTCTGGTCGGCCCTGCATGGGCCCGAACCGGGTAGGTCCGACAATGGCGGCAACGCTGGTGCTTACACCTTCGATGGAACGGGAACGAAAACTGACTTCCTCTACAAAGACACCCGGCGCCAGATAGTTCGACATGATCTTCTCCTTGACAGTGCGTCAGCATGGATGCATAGCGATAACGCTCCGAAGCCAGAGGCCCGGAACAACCAATCACCGGGTACAGCAAACAAACCGATGGACAATGAAGGAAAAACAGAAGTAATGCAGAACGGGGCGGACGAGCGCCAGCAGGAAGCAGGGGCAAGACCCATGCATGAAGTCATAGAGGGCAGTCCTTTGTTAAGCGAAACCCCAGGCTGGATTTGATTCAGCCATTCCACAGGTTCACTCCTGGTGCAGGTGATGACTTCTGTTCTATCCCTGACCTTCACCTTGTAAGTAAATGTACCTAACTATGACTCAGTCTGTATAGGTCATATTTGCATACATATTGATGTGCCCGCAGCCGCAACCCGTCCAATTCTCCCCATTTATTGTCTTTTCGGGCCTGTTAGTGCAACGAATGGAACAGATTCTTATTTCATCCCGTCGTTTTCCTTGAATTGCCTATAACAAATAACAAGGAGAGCAAGTGATGTTTCATACCTTACGTCCGGGTCGATGGGGGTTGCCCCTGATTGCTTTTTTTCTGACTGTGACTGTTGCCGGGTGCGTCGATCTGGGTGGTGACAGTCAGGGATCCAGTCAGGCGGCGCAAAGTAACAGTAGGCTCCCGGAGCAGGCCTGTGAGAATCCGGGCAGCGGTATGCCCCCTCGCTGCGAAGCACCGGTGTCCTGCTCGGAAGATACGACCGCCGAAGGCGGGGCCAGCTACCCGGTCAAGCTGGAGTCCGGGAGTGGTGAAACCATTGCTTTCCAGGTGCTTGAACCCATCGGCGGAATCGACTGTGCGCGCGGCCATCCCCTGGTGCTGCATGGCCATGGTTTCGGTGGGTCCCGCGCTACAGAAGGTTTCGAAAACTACCGGGAATCCGGATTCGCGGTTATTTCAATTGACCAGCGTGGGTTTGGTGAAAGCACAGGGACGGTCAGGGTGATGGACCCCGAGTTCGAGGGGCGTGATCTGGTGCAGATTCTGGATTGGGCTGAAGAGAATCTGGGCTACCTTCAGCGCCGAAATGAACCCTCACTGCCAAAAGAGCTTAATCCTAACCTGGTGGTTGGCGCGATTGGTGGCAGCTATGGGGGTGGTTATCAACTGCTCCTGCACGGCCAGGATCCCAAGCAGAGGATGGATGCCCTCGTGCCTGACATTACCTGGTACGACCTGCGCTATAGCCTCAACCCCGGCAATGTCATCAAGACCGGATGGGATCTGGTTCTGGTGGCCGGAGGAGAAGCCGGCTCCAGCGGGAATGGTAATGACGGCCTCGACCCGATTATTCGGGAGATTCTTGCGCAGGGTGCAACGCTGAATCGCTTCCCGGAAGCAGGGCTGGACTTCTTCTACTATCACAGCCCGGCCTATCGCTGCTCTGGTGAACCGGTGTCCGTGTCCGATACGCCGGATCTGCTGAATTACCAGATCAATCCGCCCGCGTTCGACGTGGTGCCTACTCCCTATCCGGAAGTGGATGTACTGCTCACCCAGGGGATGAAGGACACGCTGTTCAACTTCAACGACGCCTGGCGCAATTACGAGTGCCTGAAATCCCGCGGCGGTGATGTTCGCCTGCTGACGCACCAGACGGGGCACATTCTGCCAGTGGAAGCGCCAGAGGAGTCCCAGCCCGGTGAGTTCCTGGATCCCACCGCGGGTTTGCTGGAGATCCCCGGCTTCCAGGGCGCGGCGGGTGAGTTTGCCTGTGGCGATGTCTCGATTTCCGATGCAACGTTGAACTGGCTGCAGCACCATCTGCAGGGCAAGCCCCTGGCGGGCTATTTCGAAGGCACCGATTCGGCGGTCTGTCTCTCTCTGGATACCGGTGAGTCTGTCAGTGTACCGGCTGATTCATTTCCTGCGCCGGCACTTGCCGGTGGCGTTCTGGAGGGTGACGCGGTCGTGGAGCGAACGGTTGTCACGGACCTGCCAATTCCCAATGGGTACGAGGCCGTCGCAGCGGCGACCCAGCCGCCTGCAGCGTTGCCGTTGGGTCAGGCAGGAGGGGCCGGTGCGATACTCGGTGGTATTCCCACGGCAAGACTTACCATCTCGGATCTGGCCGGTCGATCCTCATGTGAACTGGAGTTGGATCCCTATGCGCCCGGTTGCGACCCCATCGTGTTTGTGGGTCTCGGTAAGCGCGCCGAGGGCGACAGTCGCTGGCAGCTGATCGACGATCAGATCAAGCCGGTGAGGGGGCTGAAGAATCAGGCGGTCATCGAGCTGGTCGGCGTTGCCGAGGCACTGGCTCCGGGTGACGAGCTGGCATTATTGGTGTACGGGTTTCACCCGCAGTATCCCGCAAGCTGGTCAAGGGACGCTCTGATACCCTTCGTGAATCTGGAAGGCTCGGTGCAGTTGCCGATCCTTGCGGGTGAACTGTCAGGCGAAGGATAACTCCGGATGGCGGGGGATTCGCATCAGGAATTGTTTTCCTGTGCCAGCGCAACCAGGTCCGCCCGGATGTCTTCGACACTCAGGTCGGGCCTGAACAGAAGGCGGGCGTCTCCCTCGCGGTCGAACACGTAGACGGCGCCGCTGTGGGAGACGTTGTAGTTGCCTTCCGCATCCGGGTCATCGTAGCCGAAGGTGGTACGGTAGCGTTTACTCAGTTCCCGCAGCGCCTTTTCTTCACCGGTGAGGCCGATGGCTCTTTCGCTGAAGAAATCGACGTAACTTTCAATCCGATCCGGCGTGTCTCTGCGCGGGTCTACGCTGACGAAGACGATGCGGGTGTCCTTCTGCAGATTGTCAGGCATATCGTTCACTGCACGGGCCAGCTTCTGGAGCGTGGCGGGGCAAACGTCAGGGCAGGAGGTAAAGCCGAAGAACAGCATCCGGATTTCGCCGTTCGTTTCACTGGCGGTGATGGTGTTACCTGACGTGTCTGTCAACTCAAAGGCCAGCTCCGGCATCAGGCCGCTGATGTCCTTGCCTCGCCAGGACTCGTCGTCGCCAAGGCAGCCGGCCAGTATCACCGTTGCCACAGTCATGGCCGTTACTGACAGCATTCTGAGCAGGCGTGAATGAGACTGGATTGTCATGAGTGGCTTGCCTTCAGTTCTTCGGAATAGGGGGACACCTTGCCATCCTCGCGCATGGCGCGGCGCAGGATGATCAATATGCCGAGAATGCTCATCATCGCCGGTGGAATCCAGGTGAGCAGTCCGCCCAGCAACTGGTCAGTCTCTGGCGGCATAGGCCAGGCGCGGCCGCACACCTCATAGACGTCGTAGACCATGCCCCGGGAAAATACGATAGTGGCACCCAGGATCATCTGCGGAATCGCCACCAGGGCCAGCAGCAGGATGCGCTTGCCATAGCCCAGGGCATTGCTGTTGACGGGCGAACGGGAGTCAAAGATCAGCCACCAGAACAACAGGCCATCCAGCAGCATGCTCCAGTTCATGATCCAGTAAAGGTCACGGCTGAGCATGGCGTCAAAATGAATCGGCGGCCACAACCAGAAGTAGATCAGGCCAACGAACAGGAAGGACGCAATGGCGGGATGCTGCAGGAACCGGTATATCCACCCTAGCGGTTTCAGGGCCCGTCTTGTTCCGGGGCTGATCCGGCTGTAGAGAAAACGCATCACCGGCAGGGGGTTGGAGAGCGCTATCAGGAAAGGTCCCAGGTGGTGAAGAATCAGGTGCTGGCCCCGATGAACGAAGAACATATACTGGGAGTAGTAATCAAATCGGGTCTGCATGACCGCGTAACACATCATCACACCGACCACGAAGACCAGTATCCGCCCGCTGCCGGGCCGGTTTTCCTCGGGCATTTTCAGCAGTCCGTAGCCGTAGAATCCCAGTACAAGCACAAAGCCCAGTATTGTCACCGGCGAGAAGTCGTAAGGTATCAGGTAGTCTGCAACGGACATCGGGCGTGCCTTAATGCTCTTGGTCGGAACCAGGAAATTATTGTTCTGTGGAAGCTCCTGAGTTTTACCGGACTGGGCATTAAATTCAAGAGAATGTTGGCTTATGGATGTTATTGAGGGTAGCCGGTGATGTCCCGTATTTTCCGATACAGGGGTTGCAGTTGCGGATACATCTTGAGGTACACCTCGCGATAAAGCCGATCGTATAACTGCCGGGCATCCTCGTGTGGATGAAAAACATCCCCGACGCGGGTCATGGCGCTGACGGCAGTTTCAAAATCCGGGTGCAGGCCCAGTCCCACGGCGGCATCAATGGCAGCGCCCAGGCCGGATGTCTCGTAGGTATGGGGGCGTTCAGCGGGCAGCCCGAACACATCGGCGGTCAGTTGCATGGCCGCGTCGCTCTGGGAGCCACCCCCGGCCACCCGCAGTTTGCGTATGGGAATGCCGCTGCGTTTCTCGATGCGCTCCTTACCCTCCCGCAATGCATAGGCCAGCCCTTCCAGAATGGCGCGATAGATGTGGGAGCGGGTGTGAACGTCCCCGAAGCCGATGATTGATCCCTTGGCCTCTGGGCCGGGCTGGCGTACGCCGGGGGACCAGTAGGGCTGCAGCATCAGGCCCATGGAACCCGGGGGAACGGCGCGGACCAACTCGTCGAACAGTGCTTCCGGCTCAATGCCTTTCTGCTCTGCCAGTTTCTGCTCCCGCAGGCCGAATTCCCGTTTGAACCAGCTCACCATCCAGAAGCCACGGTAGATCATGACTTCCGTTGAATAGTTGCCGGGCAGGGCGGACGGGTAGGGCGGCATCATACGTACCGGCTCAATGTAGCGCCTGCTGGTGGTGTTGATCGTAGCCGTGGTGCCGTAACTCATGCAGCCGATCTCCGGGCTCAGGCCGCCAGATCCCAGTATCTCGCAGGCTTTGTCCGAGGCCGCGGCAATAACCGGCAATGCTTCCGGAAGCCCAAGATGGGCGGCTGCCTCGGCAGTCAGTTCGCCCACCCGCTCGCCGGGCTTTACCAGTTCCGGCAGCATGTCCGGTGTGACCGGCATTGTCCGCCACTTGAAATCGTGTTTGCCTGCCCACCGGTGGCGCTTGTAGTCAAAGGGTATATAGCCTACCTGGCTGCCCACCGAATCACGGAACTGGCCAGTCAGCCGGTAATTCAGGTACCCGGAAAGCAACAGGAAATGGCGTGTTTCAGACCAGATTTCCGGCTGGTTCTGGGCGATCCAGTTAGCCTGGGTTTTCTCACGGAAACGGTCGACGGTGGGTTCCAGGCGCAGCAGTTTGAACAGCAAGCCCCAGGGGCCTGTTACGGGGCCGTCTACCCTGGCGTGGCGCTGGTCCAGCCAGATAATGGCGGGTCTCAGTGGTTCGCCGTTCCTGTCCAGGTTGATCACGGTACCGCGCTGGGTGGTTACGGTAACGCCGGCGACCTGGCCCGGATCCGCCGTGGTGTTCTGCCAGAGCAGGTCACATGCCTTCCCCAGGGCCTCCCAGAAGTATTCCGGGTGTTGCTCGGCCCAGCCAGGCTGTTCGGAAAAGTAAGGCTCGATATCCTGCTTGCCCTTGCCTGCCAGGTTTCCGCGGGTATCGAACAGCAGCGCGCGAACACTCTGGGTGCCGTTGTCGATGGCCAGTATCAGCGGCTCGGTCGGTTTCATGCCTGCTCGCCATTAACCGCAGGAAGCGAATAGCTGGCCCGCCAGATGTCGAGATAGCGGGTCTGCTCCCGGTTCCAGGTATCGTTATCCCACCCCATTACAGGCTGGCATACCCTGCGTATTTCCGGCAGCAGGGCTTCGCCGCCGGAGGGCAGTATCAGCCCCAACCGGGTGCGGCGCAGCAGCAGATCATCCAGATGTACGACATCGGTATTGGCTGCGGCCCACGCCAGTTCCGCCCAGAGCGTGTCCGAAGGGGCAATGGTCTGGTGAGAACCGGCATTCAGAACCTGTTCCAGCGCAGGGCCGTAAAAGCCCTGAAGGCGCTCCCAGTTTCTGTGGGTGATGTCTGTCGGCCGCAGGAGAGGCGGCGGCGGGGAGAAAACCGGGGCGGAGTCATCTCGCAGCGACAGGCCCGGCATCAGGTCACGCGCCCGTTCAAGCACTTCCCGTGCGATCAGCCGGAAGGTGGTGAGTTTGCCGCCGGCAATACTGATCAGTCCGTTGTCGGACCAGATCACGTGTTCGCGGTTTTCCTTCGAGGGCTTGATGCCCTTTGTATCTCCGGTTTTTTCACTGACCACCGGCCGCACTCCGGCCCAGGTGGCAATGATATCTTTCTCGGTAATGGCGCTGGCCGGAAACAGCGTATCCGATATCTCTAGAAGGTAATCCAGCTCTTCCCGGGTAATGGCAGGCTCCCGTGAAAGGTTGTCGTGGTGATCCAGGTCGGTGGTGCCCAGCACCGTGGTGCCTTGCCATGGAAATGCGAATACCGGGCGCCGGTCCTTTGGATGAAACAGGGATACCGAGCAGGAAACCGGCAGGCGGTTGTAGGGAAGCACCAGGTGGCTGCCCCTGAGTGGCCGTATACGGGTTTTGCCATCGTCAGTCTGCTGCAGCTGTCGCGCCCATGCGCCGGTGGCATTGATCACCAGGGATGCGTTGACAGTGAGGGGCTGGCCCCTGGAAATGGTATCGTGGAGACGAATGCCCGTTACGGCAGAACTTTCCCCATCACGAAGGACTTCGTCGGCCTGCAGGTAATTCAGACAGAGTGCACCGTCGGCTTCGGCTTCCTCAATGATTCGCTGAACCAGGCGGGAATCGTCAGTCACCGCATCGGTGAACCCGCTTGCTGCGACCAGGTTTCCGGTGGCCAGTCCCGGCACCCACTGCAGGGTCTCAGTGGGCGACAGCCGCTGCCGCGAAGGATTGTGGGCAATACGGTCATAGACTCGCAACAGGATCTGGAACAACCGTGGGCCGGGAAACTGTTTGCGGAAATGGGGCATGATAAAACGCAGTGGGTCGATCAACCCGGGCGCCTCTGCCATCAGTCTTTCCCGCTCCTGAACGGCGTCCCTTGTCAGGCTGAAGTGGCCGCTCCCCAGGTAACGCAGCCCACCATGAACCATTTTTGAAGAACGGCTGGAGGTTCCCCAGGAAAAGTCGTTCTGTTCCACCAGCAGTGTGCGCATGCCGCTGCCTGCCGCTTCCCTTGCAACTCCGGCGCCAGTGATGCCTCCGCCGACCACCACCAGGTCAAAGTCAGGGGCAGTGCGGATCTGCTCCAGTTTTTGTGCTCGGCTCATGGACATTATTATTCAACCAGAGTTTTTGGGTTTAGCAGGCCTGCCGGATCGAAGGCATGGCACAACGAACCAATGGCCAGCATCCCCAGTTCGCCTTTCTCAACCGGCAGGAAGGGAGCGTGGTCCTTGCCGACGCCATGCTGGTGGCTGATGGTGCCGCGATTGTTGACGATGACGGCGGAGGTGGAGTCTTTCAGTACTTTCCAGCGCGCCAGAGTTTCCTCGTAGCTGTCGGCTACACGGAATACATAGGTGGTGTAAATGCTGCATCCCTGGGTGTAAAAATGTGAAAGATGGGTGAATACATGAACCGATTCATTCTTTGTATTCAGCTGGTTGCGAAGGTTTTCTTCAATCAGCTTTAAGAGATTGTCCACGTTATCCCAGTCAGTTGCGGTTTCGAGGGTGTCGACCGCGTAGCCAAGCTTCCAGAGCGCCTCTCTCAGGTAGGGCATGGTAAAGCGTTTGGCGGCCCACTTGTCACCCAGTTTTCTGCCGGTATACAGGCCATCGTACTCGCCGCAGATGGCCCGGGTTTCTTTGAGCGCGTTGCTGCACTGGCGCTTGCTGCCTGTGATGCCGAAGGTCATCATGCATTTGCCGGTTTTTGCCCCCCGCAATGACAGATAGGATTCCAGCATGGCAATCAGTCCGGGATGGCCGGCCAGGGCAAGCTGGGTCTCGGTTTCGGTGGCATTGCTCAGACGCAGCATGGAAAGCTGCGTGCGGTTCTGCACCAGCTTGCGGCAGGCGGTCCGGGCCTTGTCCCAGGAAGGAAAGAACACCACGTGAAAGCTTTCATGGGCGGGGAGGGCGGTAACCCGCACCTTGACTTCCGTAATCAGGCCGATGCGGCCTTCGGAACCCAGAATCATCTCGCGGATATCGGGGCCGGCGCTGGACGCGGGGATGGTGGGAATCTCCAGCGTACCCTGGAGTGTCTCAATACGGCCGCCGGCAAATAACTGCTCGATGCGACCGTAGCGCAGTGATTGCTGGCCACTGGAGCGGCTCGCTACCCAGCCACCGATGGTGGAAAGCTCGAACGACTGGGGGAAGTGGCCCAGTGTGTAACCCAGCGCACGCAACTGGGATTCCACCAGAGGCCCCGGGGTGCCGGCACCGAAGGTAGCAATCTGGCTTTCCCTGTCGAGGTCGATCAGCCGGTTCATGCGCCCCATGTCGACAGTCAATACGGGTTGTTCGCTGGCTACCGGGTTGATGTGCCCCGCAACACTGGTGCCGCCGCCGTAGGGGATCAGTGAAACGCCATGGTCTGCGGCGTAGCTCAGCAGGTCTTCAACATCCTTTGACGATTCCGGGTAGGCCACGCCATCAGGGAAGACACCGAAATCACCGCTGCGCATGGCAAGCCAGTCAGCCAGGCTCTGGCCACGGGCATGGCGCACCCGGTCCTCGGCGTCGGTAACTACGGCGGGGTGTTCCGGTAGCCGGCTTGCCGGCACCTGTGCACAGGCTGACTCCAGGGAGCTGTCATCAAGAGGTGCGGCCCTGCCTATGCGTTCCTCCAGGAATTGGCGCCCGCCATCGGGTAGTTCAAGGTTGAACTGGTCGTCGCCCCAGCCATTCCATCGTCGCATGTTGGCAATTCCTCCGTTGTGCCGCCTGTGTCCCCGGGTGGGGGCAGGCAGTCGGGTTCTGTGATCGGTATTGGCTGACGATTGTACCGGCAATCGCCCGGGCCGGACTGTCACCTGGCGACAACTGTTGTGTCTTATGCCGCCATCCCGGGTTTCACCGAAGGCTATCAATGAGCCGGCTGTTCAGATCCTGCCAGTGAGAGAGCCTCTCGGCATCCCCGATACGCTTGTTGTCATCACCGGACCGATTGAGCCACAGGCCGTCGCCATTGAAACTGTATACCGGTTCCAGGTCCGTACGTTGAGAGGCAGGCCTTATGTCGTTGATCAGGTTATCGAGTATCAGGGGATCTGCGTCCGGCTCCGGGTACCAGGCGAGCACCATGTGGGCCTGGTTGAGTTCCAGAGCCTTGACATAGACAATGCGCAGTTGTTCATCCGGCACGCCCATGGACTTCAGTGTCAGGTACTTGGCAATGGAATAGTCCTCGCAATCTCCACCGTTGGTGGTCAGCAACTCAACCGGTGTGGCCCAGTAGTCTTCTTGGCCCCAATGTTCCATGTCGGTCACGAAGCGGGCGCGGTTAAAGAAGGAATTGACCAGCCTCAGCTGCCGGTCGACGGCTGCGTTCGAGGCCATGTTGTGCAGGTTTTGCCAGGTTTCCAGGCGGCTGCGGGCTTCGTCGCCGAACTCGGACTGGACGTAGTCCATCAGGCGTTCACTGAGCTCAAGGGCCGCCACTGTCAGCGTGGTAACCATCAGGACCATGGAGAGCAGGGAGCATCGGCTTCGGGGCATCAGTGCGGCCGTCTCCATGGGGTTCCTCAGTTGTTGTTTCTCAGGCGTTCTCGAAGCTGCTCCAGCCGCTGGCGAATCTCCTCCCTGCGTTGTTCGCTGTTTCCGCTGGCGCCCTGCGATGACTGGCCTGTGGTGGCTGGCTGGACCCGGGACTGGTCCGGTTCTTCATCGTCCCCGGATGTCTGGCTGGATGCCAGGGAGACCCCCGAGCGGTCTTCATCCTCAGGAAAATAGAGATTCTCGAGTTTGCCGCCTCTTTCAATGATGACCCGGTTGGCCCGTACTGATCGAAGTGTGGCATCGCCCGGGAGTTCGTCACCGACGAGATAGGCTTCGGTTCTGCTTTTATCGTCTTCAATCAGCGCACTGCCGGGGAAATCGCCGGAGGCTGCCAGCACGCCTCTCAGAAAAAGCCGAAGGTTGGTTTCCGGCAGATTCTCGGTGTCTGGCTCTGCCTGACCCTGGACCGCGCCGGGCTTTCCAAACAGGTCAAGAGAGGCCAGATTGACGTCTGGTTCCGAGGGGACATCTGTTGATGTCTGAGTGGTACCTGAAGCAGTGACTGTTGTTGCACCGATTTCGTTCTGCCAGAAACGATATGCCTGCCAGGCTGTCACAGTGATCATGGAAAGGCCTGCGACGGCGGCAAGTAACAGTGGTAACCTCGAGCTGGTTAAAAGCATTGATTGTCCCGAAGAGAGCTGGTGAGAGCCGGCAAAAGGCCCACAGGTTATCAGACTGCAACGTTTTATTGGCAGTATAGTGTATAGAGTTATTCAGCGGTTCCATATCCTATGGTAGCCTTTCTGAATTAATTGAATAAAAAGGGATTCTGGAACTCTCGCCTTCCGGCCCCCGGCAACAAAACGAGGACGATCGTGGACACAGACACAGAACTTCAGCCGCAGGATGCTCCGGTCGGCCGTCTTCCCTTCACGTTCGCAAAACGCAACGGCGTGATTCTGACCCGTGACGACGATGGCGAGCCCGTCATCCTGGTACGCCCAGGGGCCGGCCACTCCGCGCTGGCGGAGGCAAACCGCATCAGTGGTGGTCGGGCCAGGTTTTCCACCATTGAGCCTGCCAGGTTTGATGCCGCCCTGAATGCGGCCTATCAGAATGATTCCGCTGAAGCCATGCAGATGGTTGAAGGTATTGGCGACGACATGGATCTGGCCTCGCTGGCGGATTCGGTTCCGGAAACCGAGGATCTGCTGGAGCAGGAAGACGACGCCCCCATTATCCGACTGATTAACGCCATCCTGACAGAGGCTGTAAAGAGTAGTGCCTCGGATGTGCACATTGAAACCTACGAAACCCGCCTGGTGGTCCGCTTCCGTGTGGACGGCGTGCTGCGGGAAGTGGTTCAGCCCAAACGTGCACTGGCGCCGCTGCTGGTTTCCCGTATCAAAGTGATGGCGAAACTGGATATTGCTGAAAAGCGGGTTCCCCAGGACGGTCGTATTGCGCTGCGGGTGGCGGGCCGGGAAGTCGATATCCGGGTTTCCACCATGCCGTCCTCCAGTGGTGAGCGGGTGGTGCTGCGCTTGCTGGACAAACAGGCTGGCAACATTCGTCTTGAATCCCTGGGGATGGCCGGTGGAGATCTTAAAATACTGCGCCGGCTTATCTACCGGCCTTACGGTATCCTGCTGGTAACCGGGCCGACCGGCTCCGGTAAATCGACAACGCTTTATGCATCGCTGCAGGAAATAAACGACCGCAGTCGCAACATCCTGACCGTTGAGGATCCCATTGAGTACAACCTGCCCGGGATCGGACAGACACAGGTCAATACCAAGGTGGACATGACCTTTGCCCGGGGGCTTCGGGCGATCCTGCGTCAGGATCCGGATGTGGTGATGATCGGTGAGATCCGGGACCTTGAAACCGCGGAAATTGCGGTTCAGGCCAGCCTGACAGGCCACCTCGTGCTTTCCACCCTGCACACCAACACAGCGGTGGGTGCCATCACCCGATTGATGGACATGGGCATTGAGCCTTTCCTGATCTCCTCAAGTCTTGTGGGTATTGTCGCCCAGCGCCTGGTGCGGGTACTTTGCAAGGATTGCCGCGAGCCCTATGAACCCAGTGAGGAGCATTGCGAATTCCTGCAGCAGGACCCCTCCAGTCCGCCTACCATCTATCGCGCAATCGGTTGCGAGCACTGCAACCAGTTGGGCTACCGGGGCCGTATAGGTATCTATGAAGTGGTTGAAGTGAATGAGGAGATCAGTTCCCTGATCCACAAACGGGCAGGGGAGCTGGATCTTGAGCACGAAGCCCGGCTCCATGGCCCCAGTATCCATGCCGATGGCGTTCAGAAAATTCTGGATGGGGTGACCACGGTTGAAGAGGTCCTTCGTGTGACCCACCGGAGCAGGTAGATTCATGCCAGCGTTTGAGTACAAAGCTCTTGATAGCCGCGGCAAGCAGAAGCAGGGCGTCGTTGAGGCGGACGCGCCAAGGGCCGTCCGTCAGCAACTGCGCGAAAGGGGCCTGACGCCACTGGCGGTTGAGCCTGCCACCGAAAAACAGACCCGCAGTAATCCCCTGAGCAGCCGGGGTGGTCTTGCCACGGCGGATCTGGCGCTGGTCACCCGGCAACTGGCGACGCTGATACAGTCGGGCATTCCCATAGAGCAGTCTTTGTCGGCGGCGGCCCAGCAATCGTCCAGTCCCCGGGTTCGTAGCATGTTGATTGCCATCCGGGCCAAGGTCATGGAGGGTTACAGCTTCGCCGACAGCCTCGGGGAGTTTCCACGGGCGTTCCCGCGGCTATACCGCTCCACGGTCGCTGCAGGAGAGCACGCGGGGCACCTTGACCTGGTGCTTAACCGCCTTGCCGATTACACCGAGGCCCGGCAGGAGTCTCGCCAGAAGATCCAGCTTGCCGCGATCTACCCCATAATTCTCAGCGTTGTCGCCATCTCCATTGTGGTTTTCCTGCTGACCTACGTGGTGCCTGACATCATCGAGGTGTTTGTGAAGCAGGGGCAGGAACTACCGGCGCTGACGTCGGCCATGCTGGTGGTGTCGGATTTTCTGGGCAGCTACGGCGTCTACCTGTTGATACTGATCATCGCCGGTATCGCGGCGTTCCGGTGGTCCCTGCGCAAGCCCGCATTCCGGCTGAAAGTCCATAAAGGCCTGCTGAATATGCCTCTGATGGCGGGGATGGTTCGTGGTGTCAATACCGCACGTTATGCCAGTACACTCAGCATCCTGACCACCAGCGGTGTCCCTCTGGTGGATGCCATGAGGATTGCCGGCGAGGTATTATCCAATGACTACCTGCGCCAGGAGCTGAAAATTGCCGCCAGGAAGGTCAGTGAGGGTGGTTCACTGCACCGGTCGCTGGACCAGACCGGCTATTTCCCGCCCATGATGCTGCATATGATCGCCAGTGGTGAAGCCAGCGGCGAACTGGACAGCATGCTGGAGCGGACAGCATCCATGCAGGAGAACACCCTGCAGTCGAAGATAGCGGCAATCGTGGGTCTGTTCGAACCCATGATGTTGCTGTTAATGGGCGTGGTTGTCCTCATTATTGTGCTGGCAATCATGCTCCCGATCCTCAATATGAGTAACCTGGTTGGATAGCCTCCGTTCCGGCTATTGTCCTCCGGCCCACTTTCAAACCCAGAGACATGGAAAGATGAAGAGTAAGACAATGAAATATCAGACCGCACAACGGGGCTTTACCCTGATCGAGATCATGGTGGTAATGGTCATTCTGGGCCTGCTGGTTGCCATCGTTGCCCCGAATATCATGGGACGCAGTGACCAGGCGAGGGTGACAGTTGCAGAAACACAGCTGAGCAATATTGCCAATGCCCTTGACCTCTACCGACTCGACAACAGCCATTACCCGTCCACCCAGCAGGGTCTGGAAGCACTGGTTTCCAAGCCCAGTGGCAGCCCTGAGCCGAAGAACTGGAACCCCGAGGGTTACCTCAACAGTGTTCCCGAGGACCCCTGGGGTAACGAGTACCAATATATCAGCCCGGGCACTGAGGGCCCTTATGATCTCTATTCCTATGGCGCCGATGGCCGTGAAGGTGGTGAGGGCGATGACGCCGACATCAGCGTGTGGAATGTCAGGGATTGAATGTGCAAACCAGGGCGCAACATTTAGGCTTTACGCTGATAGAAATTCTCGTTGTCCTGGTGGTAGTGGGTCTGCTTGCGGCTCTGGCCGTCATGACCATGGGTGGCAGTTCCCGGGACCGGGAAATGCAGAACGAAGTGCGTGAGCTGTATCTCCTGATGCAGACTGCATCGGAACAGGCGGTGCTCAATAACACCGAACTCGGCCTGGTTCTGGACGACGATGGCTATCGTTTTGTGGCCTGGGAAGACCGCAGCGGGGAGTGGAAAGTGCCGGCAGAACCAATGTTCCGACGGCGCGGGCTTCCGGAGTGGATAACGGTCACAGAGTATATTGAAAACGACACCCCCAGGCTGGCCTCGGACGAAGACCGCCTGCGGCCGGACGTTGTGTTCTTCTCCAGTGGGGAAACAACGCCGTTTGAGCTGGAGTTCACCCTTGGCAGGGACGATTCCAGGATGCACACCATTGCTTCGGACGGTTTTTCACCAATGGAGTGGCGCTACCCGGGAAGTGAAGGGAACGACGACGCATGAATCGCCAGCGCGGCTTCACACTGATCGAGGTTCTGGTCGCGCTGCTGGTGTTCGGCCTGATTGCGACGGCCGCAGCCGAAGTTGGCAGCCAGTATATCTCCAGTTACGAACGCATACGGGATAAAACCCTGGCAGGTTGGGTTGCCGATAATCGCATCAATGAACTCCGACTGCGGGAAAACCTCCCGGAGATCTCCGAAAATACGGATGACATTGACTACGGTCCCTTCCGCTGGCGGGTTACAACCGCAGTATTGGGTACCGAGGAGCCCTCCATACTGCGGGTCGAGGTCACTGTTGCACGTTTTCGCGGTAATGAAGCGGATCCGGCACCCATACATACATTGTCTGCGTTCATTGGTGAAAACTGATGGTAGCCCATTCAGCATTGGCGCAACCCAGTACAATGCCACCGGTTGTCCGCAACGGCTTTACGCTGATGGAAATGCTGATTGCGGTCACAATCACGGCCGTTATTGGTCTGGGAGTCTGGCAGGTGCTGGGGAATGTGGTGACCTCCAGAGATCGGGTAAACGAGGTGGCCGATCAGTTTGATGCCATCCAGCGCACTATGCTGCTATTGGAGCGTGATATCTCACAGGTGGTTAACCGGCCCGGACGTAACATCTATGGGGACTTTGATCCGGCTCTGACCAGCCGTGAGGATGACTTTGCTCTGAAGCTCACCCGCCAGGGGTGGCGAAACCCCCTTGGCACCCGCCGCAGTACGCTGCAACGGGTTGGCTGGGAATACACCGGGGATGAACTGCGTCGTCGCTACTGGGTTTCTGTTGACCAGGGGCAGGAGGACAACAGCCGGGATCTGGTGCTGTTATCGGACGTTACCGATTTTGCGATCCGGTTCCTGGACGGCGAGCGTAACTGGCGCGACAACTGGCCCGACGACACCAGCATGGCAGACATGAACCCTGGCACCCGTCCTGATATCCCGTTACCGCTGGGTATTGAAGTAACCCTGAAACATGAGCGCTTTGGCGAGCTTGTACGCACCTTCGCTTTGCCTGATTTCGACCATAGTCAGGCTCAGGGCACCATCAATGCGGCGAATGAGTCGCAAAACGAACAGGACGATGCCGAGCAGCCGGGCAACGGTGAAAGCGGGGGCAGTGATGCCGGCGGCTAATCCCCTGATGCTCCGTGCGCCGGCCAGTCGCCAGGGTGGCGTGGCCCTGATTATGGTGCTGCTGGCAATGGCGCTGGTGGTCATGCTCGCTGCGGGTATGACCCAGCAGCAAAGCGTGCGGGTGTTTCGTGCCAGCCACTACCTCGCCCAGCAGCAGGGCCACAGCGTTGCCCTGGGGGCAGAAGCGTTTGCACGCCAGATTCTGGTCAGGGATTTCGAGGAAGACAAGGAAAACAACGCCATGGTGGACAGTCTTGACGAGTTCTGGGCCCAGAACGCGGCAATACTGCCGATTGACGACAACGGTGTGGCGGAAGTTCAGATCGATGGCCTGGGCGGAAGGATCAATCTCAATGATCTGGTGCGTGGTAACGGCCAGGTTGATCAGGTGACCAGAGACCGGTTGACCCGGCTGCTCCAGGTGCTGGAGATAACCACCGTCAGTGTCGACGCCCTGATTGACTGGATTGATCCGAACGATCAGACGGTCAGCGCCTATGGCGCCGAAGATGGCCAGTACCTGATGCAGGAGCCAGCCTACCGGGCAGGCAATCAGCCATTCGTCACGGTTTCAGAGCTGCGCCTGATTGATGGCATGACCGAAGAGGCTTATCAGGCCTTGCAGCCTCATGTAACAGCCTTGCCGGTTGCGGGTCTGGGTATTAATGTCAACACCGCGTCTGCAGCGGTGTTGCGATCCCTGCATGAGGAACTGACACAGGCCCAGGCAGACGCTATTCTTGAGAAGCGCCAGGAAGAGCGTTTTGAGAACATCGGGGATTTTCTGGCACTGCCTGAGTTTTCGGGCCTGGGGCTAAAGTCCACCGGGTTGGGGCTGCAGACACGATTTTTTGAAGTGGTGTCCAGGATTACCTACGATGACCGGGTTGCCAATCTGGTGAGCACCGTCTACCGGAGTCCGGAAGGTGAGATGCAGACAGTGCACCGGGATACCGGCCAGAAAAACCGGATAACAAAAGAGCCATTCAGCATCTCCCAAGAGTAGATGCGGGCTGATGTCACTGAGACCGATCACGAAGACCCCGAAGGGTTGAAAAGGAAACTGTTCAGAATGTCATACCGCCTTTATGTCAGGCCCCAGCCACCATTTGCGGCCCCCGATGTTAACCCGGAGGCCCAGTTGTACAGCTGGGTTCTGCTCGACGCCAGCGGAGATGCCCAGGCCCGCGGCACGTCGGACCCGAAGGAGGAAATTGAACAGACACTGGCACAGAATGATCTCGATAATGTACTGCTCGTAGGTCTGATCCCGGGCGAGGAGGCGTTGTTCTGTATGGCTGACATACCGGCCAGGCAGACAAGATTTGTCCATCAGGCGCTGCCTTATGCCGTGGAGGAGCAGATTGCCCAGGACATTGAGGGGGTTCATCTTGCCCTTGGAAACCGGACGGAAAAAGGGTTCCGTGTGGCGGCTGTGGACCATGGCCAGATGGCGGACTGGGTTGCGATGTTCAGCGGGTGGGCACACCTGAAGCTTGAAGCGATTTACCCGGATGCTGGTCTGCTTCCGATTACAGAGGGTGGCTGGTCCATCTGCCTTGATGGCGAGACCGCAATGCTGGCGAGTGATCAGGGCGAATGGCTCAGCGTTCAGGCCCGAAACCTCGCCATGTTTGCCCAGACGCTGGCCCTGCCGCCTTCCGACGACGTGGTGGCGGAAGTGCCGGTGACGGTTTACGGTACCCAGACTGAATTTGAGCATCAGCAGGCTGACCTGAGCCAGCTCAAGTCTTCGGGACGCCTGAGGGTCAGGGAAGAGATCCTGGAACTGATGCCCCTGGAGCTGCTGGCGCATGCTCATCATCACCATCTGTGCCAGCCAATAAACCTTTGCCAGGGCGAATATACTGTCCGCTCCCGCAGGCGCAGTTTTCTGGGGCCGTGGAAGCCGCTGATCGCGGTTGCCAGCGTCTGGTTTGTCATCCAGATCGGGGTGGAAGTCGGAATGGGCTTTTACCACCAGCAAAAGGCCGACCAGGCCCGTGAAGAAGCCATGGCTATCTATCGACAGGCGTTCCCGAATGATTCAAGAACCCACGCGGGCAATGTCCGTCGGGTTGTTGAGGGGCAGTTGCGTCAATTGCAGGCAGAGGGGCCTGACGCCGGATTTATCAGCCTGATGAAGTTTACTGGAGAACAGTATTCGAAAATACCGGATGCCAGCTCCATTATGTTCAACTCTGTCAATTACAGCAGGAACCGTGGCGAACTGGTGGTGGATGTTCGGGCCGACAGTTACAACAAACTGAGCACCCTGCGAAACGGCCTGATGGATCGGGGGCTGAAAGCCGAGATCGGCTCGGTGGTCAACGAACCGGACGGTGCCCGCGGTCGTTTGACGGTTTCAGGAGGATAAGGCGATGTTGAACAGAATCAAGGAACAGCCGGCTGTTGGCAAACTGATCGCCCAATATGACCAGTTGCCGCGCAGGGACCAGCAGGCGCTGACGGTTTTGGCGATTGCCGTGTTTCTGGGTATTCTCTACTTTGCAGTCTGGGCGCCCGCTGTGAACTTCCATGACGAGGCGCTCAGCGAGCGGGAACGTTCGGCGGAGCTCCTGGCCTGGCTGGAAGCAAACAGGGAATCCCTGGACCGGCTGTCCGGTGCCCGGGGTGAGCAGGGGGGTGCCCCGGTAAGTTCTCCGGAGGATGGCCGTGCGCTGATGTCGCTGGTAACCCGGACCGCTTCAGAAGCAGGTCTTTCGCTGCAGCGTTTCGAACCGAGTGGCAACAATGCCATACGTGTCTGGCTTGAGGGAGCTCCTTTTACCGAAGTGGCAAGCTGGCTGGAACAGCTAAATGTCGGGCACGGTGTTCAGATAGACCAGGCCTCCATGGATCGACAGAGCGATCCGGGCATGGTATCCGTACGCCTGACTTTAACAATCTGAGACCAACGCTGGAGAACACACGATGACTGACGGCACAGACGACAATAACAGTCAGGAGCCGGTTATTGTCCGTCTCGATGCAAGTGCCCGCAACGAAGCGATATCGATACTGGTGAGCGCCTACCGGAACGAACCCACGTTCCAGTACCTGTTCGATCATCGCCGGCCGGGATATCAACAGCGGGTTCGGGCCACCGTGAGGGAACTGATTGATCTCTATTTCGAGCTGGATCAGGATGCCATCGGTGTAATGACTGATAATACGCTTGTGGCGGTTGCGTTTATTGGTGAGCCGGAACTCAGGCTTAACCTGGCTGAGCAGATAAGCTGGCGCATCCGGATGGTGCTCACTGCCGGCTTTGCCTGTACTCGCCGGTATCTCGACTATCACGAGAAAATCAAGGCAATGCTGCCGCAGCCTCTGACCCATCAATTGCCATTGATGGGAGTCAATCCCAAATACCAGCACAAGGGTTATGGTCGGCTTTTGCTGTCTACCGTGGAAAAACTGTGTGCGGAAAATCCCCGGGGTAGCGGTCTCGTGCTAGACACCGGTAACAGCCGCTATCTGCCGTTCTACGAATCGGAAGGGTTTCGCAGCCTTGGAACAATCCGGCTGGGAGATTTTGAGGATCACGTATTGTATCGGGAGGTTCACGCCGGAGAGTCGGCAGTGGCCCCGGGATAAACTGACAGGTTTTTGCTGTCCCAGGAGACGATGTGTCTGAACAACAGGATTACGATCTGATTATCATTGGTGCCGGTTCCGGTGGTGTCCGGCTGGCGCGGATGTCTGCTGCCAAGGGCGCCCGTGTAGCGGTAGTAGAATCGCGCTACCTTGGCGGCACCTGCGTTAACGTGGGTTGCGTGCCGAAGAAGCTATTTGTCTATGGCTCCCATGCCGGCGAAGACATAGAGGATGCCGCCGGCTACGGCTGGAGTGTCCCGGGCGACCAGGTCAGTTTCGACTGGACGCGGCTGGTGGCTAACAAGAATGCAGAGATTGAACGGCTCAACGGTATTTACGGCCGTATGCTGGAGAATGCCGGGGTAACCGTTATCGAAGGTACCGCATCGCTGGCGGATGCCCATACCGTTGTTGTCGGAGATCGGACTTTCACCAGTAAACATATTACGGTTGCGACTGGCAGCTGGCCGGTGGTTCCTGATGTGCCGGGCAAGGAATGCGTGCTGACCTCCAATGAAATGTTCTATCTGCCTCAACTACCGAGGCAGGCAGTTGTATGGGGAGGCGGGTACATTGCGGTGGAGTTCGCCGGCATTCTTGCCGGCCTTGGTGTGGAGACGACGTTGCTTTACCGCGGCGAACTCTTCCTGCGAGGCTTTGACGATGACATTCGCGAGTTTACCGCCGCAGAAATGCGCAAGAAGGGGGTAGACCTTCGCTTTGGCGTTAACATCGAATCCATTGAGAGCGATAACGCACATTATGTCGTCAACCTGACAGATGGCTCACACCTGAATACAGGGCTGGTTATGGCAGCCACCGGTCGCAGAGCCCTGGTGGATGGTCTTGGTCTGGAAGAACTTGGAGTTCAGCTCAGCGCTTCCGGACACGTCGTTGTCGATGAATATTTTCAGACAGCGGTCCCATCCATTACGGCTCTGGGAGACGTTATCGGCACACCACAGCTTACACCGGTGGCCCTGGCGCAGGGGATGGTCCTTTCGCGTCGCCTGTTCGGTGATGGCGGGGGTGAAATGGATTACAGCAGTATTCCCACGGCGGTGTTCTGTCAGCCCAACATCGGTACCGTGGGCCTGACCGAAGCGGAAGCCCGGGAGGCCGGCCATAAGCTGCGAATTTACCGGTCCGAATTCAAACCCATGAAGCACACCCTCAGCGGTCGGGATGAGCGTGCGCTGATGAAGCTGGTTGTGGATGATGAATCAGACCGGGTGCTTGGTGCTCACATGGTGGGACCGGACGCCGGCGAGATTACCCAGGGAATAGCCGTTGCTATCAAGGCCGGCGCTACCAAGGCGCAATTCGACAGCACCGTAGGTATTCATCCGACCTCTGCGGAGGAATTCGTTACCATGCGTGATCCGGTGACGTGAACGGATTTGCGGCCGCTGGTCACACCTGTATCCAGCGGCTGAGTACTTTCCTCAGATTCTCCTTTCTGACCGGCTTTGCCAGATAGTCGTTCATGCCTGCGTCACGGCAACTGGCTTCCGTTCCCGGTAGTGCGTCAGCGGTAAGCGCAATGATCGGGGTACCCCCCTGGCCATTACTCTTTTCCCACTCACGGATGCAGCGAGTAGTCTCGTACCCATCCATAACCGGCATCTGGCAGTCCATCAGGATGACGTCGTAGCCGGCGTGATTGGTCTGTACCAGTTCCATGGCCTCCTCGCCATTGGCCGCAGCATCCGTTTCGAATCCGAGACGTTTGAGCAGGGCAGTAGCAACTCTCTGATTGACCATGTTGTCCTCGACCACCAGTGCCCTTCCTGTGCCATTGCCATTCACCGGCGGTGGATTACTGGCAACATTCGTGGGCGGGGCTGTTGCCAGCTCGAAGGGCAACTCGAACTGGAAGGAGGACCCCTTGCCGGGATCGGACTCCACGTTTACGTGGCCGCCCATATGCTCAACCAGCCGTTGCACCAGTGAAAGCCCCATTCCGGTTCCACCGTAGCGCCTGGAATTACCGGTTTCCAGCTGCTCGAAAGTGTTAAAAATATCATGAAGCCGTTCGATGGGAATGCCGCAACCCGAGTCGCTGACGGTGCAGTTCAGCAAGATGCAGTTTTCTTCCAGCGGGGACCAGCCGGCCTGAACATTGATGGAACCGTCGCCCGTGAACTTGATGGCATTATCAATCAGCCCGGACAGGATCTGTCGAAGCCTGGTGGCGTCACCAACTACCTGGGGCTGATCCGGCCATTGTCCAGAAAATTTCGTCGTAAGAGACAGCCCCTGCTGTTCAGCGACGTGCCGATAGCTTGCTGTGCAGTTGGTAATCAGCTGTCTCAGATCAAAGGACTGACTTTCCAGTTCCAGCGTGCCGCGATCGATGTGAGAGTAGTCCAGAATGTCATTAATGACGGTGAGCAAGTCCTCTGTCGATTGACGAGCTGTCTGCAGATAATCTTTTTGCCTGGGACTCAATGGTTCTTCTGTGACAAGTTCGATCATCCCCAGCACACCATTGAGTGGCGTGCGCAGCTCATGGCTCATGGTTGCCAGGAATTCCGATTTTGCCCGGTTAGCGCGTTCAGCCCGTTCTCGCGCCTTCTCCGAAGATGCCAGGGTGTCATCCCGTGATTGTTCCAGTGACCTGAGGTGTGCCGCCAGCGAGTTGAGACTTTCTTCCAGTTCCCTGATTTCACGGGTAGTGCCTGTCCGGCTGAGCGGAACTTCTTCATATTCCCTGCTGGTCAGTTTCGCTACCCTCCTTGAAAGACCCCGAATGGGCGAAATGATGCTGTTGAGGGAATGATTGACGATCAGAAGGGTGAATATCAGCAGCGAAAAACCCACGGCGAGCGATGTCCAGAGAATGTCCTGGCGCCGTGCCGCCAACTGTTCCTTGCTGACGCCTACCTCAACAGTGCCCACACGCAGGGCGCCGGAGCCGAAGCCATAATCGGGTTCAAACCACTCGGTCTGGCGGTCCTCGCTCAGGTTCAGCGGTTGTTGCAGGATTTCCGATTCAAATACATCGAACACTCCCTCCGAATCAGGGGCCACGGGCTCGCCGCCGCCAGTCACAAAACCGACTTCATCACCCATAAGATTGGATACGCGGATCCAGTCTGCACGGCTACGTCGGAGTGATTGGGAAAGGATCTGTTCGAGGGTCTCGGTGTTTCCGGATACAACCGCATACTCCACAGCCGGAGCAAGGCTGTCTGCCAGCATCTGGCTGCTCTCCGCCAGCTCTTTGCGGGCGTCATCCAGACGGGCCGAGGTAAAGAACACCATCAACACCACGAACATGACAATCGCCGGGGCAGCGCCGAGTAACAGGAGTTTTCTGGAGAGCGACGTCTGGTGGCCAATGTGCTTATTCATCGGCAACCTCCCCGGTCTCTCTGAGCTGCTCCTGTACGGACGTGATGATGTCTTTTCTGTCGGGCAGTGGAATGTTCAGTGAGCGCGCAACCTGTTTGTTAACCTCGATACCGAATGCTTCGGGATAGGCTGGTGGGGGAAACCGGCCCTTGACCCGGTAGTCCTGAATATACTCTGCGGCCAGTTCCGCTATTTCAGTCAATGGCGTGTAGGTGGATGCCAGTGAGCCCGCTTTCACGTAAGCCTGGCTTGGTCCGATGACAATACGGTTACGACGATAGGCTGTCAGCAGGATGTGTTTGATGGTTCTTGGGTTGTAGATGCTGCTGTCTGGTGCGGCAAGGATAAAGTCTCCATAGTTAAGTGCGCGGATGAGAGTCGGTATCAGTTCTCCATCAGACGCAACCACAAAGATCTTGCCTTCCATCCCGTATTCGGGAAGCCGTTCAATGGTTGGTTCATAACTCTCTACCTTGTCAGGATGGGCCAGCATCGCTACCCGTGTAGCCTGGGGCAGAATAACCTTGCCTGTAATCGCCTGCCGGATAAGGGGCGGATTGTAAAGGATGCCGGAAACCGAACCGCCGGCCTGCTCGACATAACCATCAATAAATGACTGTTCAACGAGCAACGCAAGAATTGGAACGTTTCTGTTTTCCTGGCGGACACGGGTAAAGGCACTCGGCCCCAGCGCGATAACCGGCGTTGTACTGTCCTGGGATGTCTGGCCGGGACTGAAGGTCCTGATAATGGTCCGACTGCCCAGCGCCTCCTGGAGAAGGGAGAGCATTCGGCGGTTCAGCGCGGAATTCTCGGAACCCGCAAGATAGACCAGTGAACCCTCGGTGGGTTGGGCAGCGACAGGATTCGATATTGGGGTCACGATCAGAAACAGGGCCAGGATAACCAGACGCCAGCTGGCTACAAGCGAACCTGTTTTCGCAGCAATGTTCGGATTCTCTGTCGTGTTCATACCATCCGGGGTCTGGTGTCGTCCGTGTCGTTTCAGAATCTTACGCCAGCTTCAACAAAGAACTGGTTATGATCTTTGATTGTATTGTCTGGACTTAGGGTCGGATCCCTGTCCAGGTAGTGTTGCATGGTCAGGGCAAGTTCGTAACTGTAGCCGGACGCAAACACGCGCCGGGCAAGTCTGAAATCTGCCCGCTCGAAGTGGGAACGGCGGAACTCGTCGGCAAAATAGAAAGCGGCAGAGGACGTCAGATCAAACGGCAAATCCTGAATCCACGCAAAACTCCCCGAGTGCCTGACCGAGAGGCGCCCCAGCAAATCGATGGCGTATTGTTTGTCTCCGGCGTCGCGATCATCCGCTCCGGTATAACGACCGTCCTGATCAAGATAAGCATAGCTGACCCGCAGGCTGGTACCCGGAAAATCCACGGATGCTTCCACCTCGAAGCCCTCCTGATCCAGAGCAACGTTGTTATCAATGGTCCATTGCTCTTCATTGATAATGCCACTGATCATGTCGCGGAGTTGGTCATTGAAGTACCGGACTTCCAGAGAAAGGGTGGATGAGTCCAGGTAGTACTGTCCAAAATAACTTATTTCCCGGGATGTTATGCGCTCTTCTTCAAGCTCTTTCCCGAAGGTGGATGTAGTGGGATCAACCAGATTCTCCACCAGGACCCTTTCTCCTTCAAGAAAGTCAAAGGGTGGAGCCACGTTTCTCGGACGGTAGGACCAGTCCGGATTCTGCTCGAAGGCATCGGGTGTTCTCACGGCACGAGAATAGACAAACCGCAGGGTGTGGTTGTTGGAGAGAATAAAGTTAGCAGCAAGCCTTGGTGAGAAATAGCCTTCATCCGTTGTGGTTGTTTTTTCCCAGTTGCCGCCGGAGTTCAGCGTCAGCCAGCGGAAGGGGGAGTATTCAAGATTCCCGAAAACCCGCGACTGGTAGTTGTTGCCGCGACCATTAAAAAACGTTTCGGAGCGATAGGTGTCCTTGCGGTAGCCGAGCCCGGATACGAGTTTGAGGTCCGGATTGAACAGAATGGTATCCTGAATCTCCAGCTCCAGGCGGGACTCTTCGATGTCCTCGTTCAGATTGGCCAGGAATGGATTGGCATCTTCCGGGGTACAGGGCCGCAGGTCTGGAGTCGGGACGTCGGGGTCGAGAATGTCAATGAACTGGTCCTGGGGAATACAGACTGTCCATCTTTGCCTGCGATCATAATTCTGGAATGATGCCTGAACATGATAGAAGTGGCGTTCAGACGTGGTGACATTGAGGCGTGTCTGCAGGTAGTAGTCATCAACAATGATATCAGGGTGCTCATTCGCGCCGAACTTGCCGTTTTTACGTGAATCTTCCTCATCCACGCCGTCGACCACGCCGGCTCGCAGATCGAGGTCATAATTGTTATTGAGCGCTATGTTACTGTCATAGTTGAACGTATTGATGTCATAACCATCATGAAACGGATAGATGACGCCGTCATCTTCCTGCTCGTCGAACCCGTCTGATTTGCGTTTTTCATAGGCCAGTCGCCACTTGTAGGTTTCACTGGTGTCGCCAACTGAGCCGAAGGCCCTACCGTAGCCACGGGAACCGGAAATGCCCCTTAGCTCAATGCCTGCGGTATCTTCCGGCGGGCGTGTAATGATGTTGATGGTTCCCAGGAAGGCGTTGATGCCATAGGCTGCACTGTTCGGGCCGCGGCTGATTTCGATTCGTTCAATCAGGTCCAGAGGCACCGGCATGGAGTTCCAGTCCATGTCTGACAGGTTGGGGCGGTAGGAGGTGCGGCCATCAACCAGCACCTGAAGCCTGCGCTGTTCGTAGTGCACTGTGCCATGGTAACTGGTTACAGGCTGGTTGCTGCCAACGGCATTGACTGTCATGCCCGGCACCAGGCGAAAAACCTCAACCAGTTTCATGATTCCCAGGTCCCGGATCATGTCACCGGTGATGATTGTGGTCGTACCCGGAACGCGGGATTTGGGTTGCCTCAGCCGGGTGGTGGTCAGCACCTCGGGAATGGAGGAGTCCATGTTGAAGGCTTCGGGAACGTTGCCGAGGGCTGCCAGGTCGTAGACGCCGGCGTCCTCCTCCTGAGCTTCACTGGCCATTGGAAGGGTGAAAAGTACACCAGCCAGAATGGCAACAACCGGGCGTGAGGGGAGCCTGTCGTTTCCGGGAAACACCGGAGATTTAACGGGATAGTTCGTAACGGACATGGGTGTCGTTTTATACTTTGCCGAGTGTAGGGGTTTTTTTATAGTGACTGCCTACCTCTTATCCTAAGTGACCAGATTACGTTTGTCTCTCAAAAATGTAATGTTTATCCGATGAAAGAGTTGTAACTCTATGAACTGTTGGGAAGTATTGGGTATAGAGCCTACCCGCGACCATGCTCGCATAAAGGCTGCTTATGAACGGCAGGAAAAGTTCGCCTCCGGTGAGGAACTTGAGCGCTTGCGTGAGGCCTTCCGGGAGGCAGCCGGTGGTGAACCGATGGCGGCACAGGAGCAGCCTGAGGTTCAGCGCAAGGCGCCGAATCCACAGGCTGAATCAGCGTCGCTGGATGCCTCAGAACAGCAGGTTGTCCGTGAGGTGGTGATCCAGGTCCGCGCTCTCCTCAACGACTCTGGCCACAGCAAGGACGTACAGATCTGGAAAGCGATACTTGGTGAGCCGCCAGCGGACCAGCCGCATGTGCGCAGGGAAATTGGCAGGGCGCTGGAGCCACAGATCAGGCCGATGGCTGAAAATGGCAGTTTTCCTCCGCCAGTCGTGCAGTTTCTCGCCGGCTGGTTCGACTGGTACGGCCTACGGGATGCGCCGGAACAACAGGCTGACGATGAGGATCAGGCCGACAGAGCTGCAGTTGACCAGCCCTCCCAGGAAGAATCACCACCGCAGATGGTCAACTTCTGGCCGGCGGTTGTCGGCTGGATCGTCGGGCTGGCTATCCTGGCCACCCTATTCAGCGGGATGGGAGGTGGTGGCTGACGCCGCCTCAATCCTGCTGCGGTACTTCTGCGCCAGCATGGCTCCGACAATTACCTGAATCTGGTTGTAGCACATGATGGGCAGGACGATCATGCCGAATCCGGGATGCCCGGAGAACAACACCTTGGCCATGGGCAGCCCTGACGCCAGGCTTTTCTTGGAGCCGCAGAATACAACCGCAGCTTCATCTTCCAGGCTGAACCCGAGCCTGCGAACCACAAACATTGCCATCACCATAAAGAATCCCAGCAGCGCGAAACACAGCGCTATGGTCAGGAAGATTGCATTCAAAGGCAGGTTCTGCCAAAGACCGCTCGCCACCGAGTGAGAAAAGGCGGAATAGACAATCAACCAGATAACGCACTGGTCGTATCGGGATGCGAGCGTCTCGTGCCTTGCCAGAAAACCGCCAAGCCAGGGCCGCAGACCATGGCCCACGGCGAAAGGCAGCAATAACTGGAGCATGATGTCCCGTAACGCCTCCGCCACCGAGAAGCTGCCATCACCGGACGTGCTCACCAGTAACAGCAGCAGGAAGGGGGTGAGCATCATGCCGAACACGTTGGAAGCGGCTGCACTGCAGATTGCAGCGGGTACGTTACCCCGGGCCATGGCGGTGTAGGCGATGGAAGAAGAAACAGCAGAAGGCAGCACTCCCAGATAGAGAAAACCCAGTCCGAGATCGGCTGGCATCCACTGGGGTGCAAAACGATTAATCTCGTTGATCGGCAGCGCCACCAGCGGAAAAAAGACAAATGTGAATGCCGTAATAATGATGTGCAGTCGCCAATGGGTGGCGCCGGCGATGATCTGTTCCCGGGACAGCGCGGCGCCATGCAGGAAAAACAGCAGCGCAACTGCGACTGTGCCTGCAGTTGCCAGGATGTCAGCGGCCTCGCCCCGCACAGGCAGGAAAGTGGCAAGGACAATGGCGCCCAGTAACAGAAGCGTGAAGGTATCGAGTCTGAACTTCATGAAAGCCTGCCTGCCAGGGCATCCAGACTTGGTTGCAGAAGGGATTTTGCCAGAGTTTCAGCTTTTGCCTGGTCCTGTCGGCGGATAGCCGCCAGCAACAGTTCGTGGTCCTCCTGTGACGGCTCCGGTAGCTCAGAATCCAGTTCCGTCTGTTCTATGGTCAGCGCCACTGCATGGGCGAAATAGTCGTATAGCTCCGTGAGGGCAGGGTTGTGGGACGCCGCTACCAGCGCTGCATGGAAGTCCTGGTCGTGACGGATTCTTTCCTTGATGGAATCGCCGGCCTGTCCGCGTTTGTCCAGGGCAAGGGTCATCCTCTCCATATCCTTTGTGTCGCGCCTTTTCGCCGCCAGCCTGGCGGCCTCGGTTTCCAGCATGATGCGCACTTCGAGCTTGTCCCGGAGCTGTGAGCGGGCGATCCGGCGCAATGTTTCCCCTGCATCCCTGGTGGCACGGACGTAAGTACCGTCACCCTGCCGGGTCTCAAGCATGCCCACATGAACCAGTACCCGAACTGCCTCCCGAACCGTGTTGCGGCTGATCCCCAGGGATTCAGACAGATCTGCTTCCACGGGGAGGCGATCTCCAATAGCCCAGTGGCCCTGTTCAATAGCGTGGCGCAGGCTTTCGATGGCGGTTTCCACCAGGGAACCTTTGGTGATTCTTGCGAGTTGCATGTTTAAGATCCTGACAGCAGATGACCCAATCATCCTATGAATTCATTCAGGCTGTCAACCATCGGCCTCCAGAGCGCCCCAGGGGGTGGTTTTCCGGGAAAGTCATCCGGAGGGCTGGAGAAACTTGTAGTCGTGAGTGTCCACCTGGCGGGTGGCCTTGCGGTATGTGAACGTAAAGCCTGGCCAGTTCACGGTGTTCTTGCCGTTGCTGTCCAGGTACCAGGAGTGGCAGCCGGACTCCCAGACGCTGGTTTGCAGTTTTTGCTGGATGGTGGCGGAAAAATCCCGTAATCGCTCTGGTTTTACCTCCATGGCAACGCCCGGTTTTTGCTGTAGCGTCCTGATACAACTGAGTATGTACCGGAACTGGGATTCCAGCATGTAGACAATGCTGTTGTGGGCGAGGTTGGTATTGGGGCCATACAGCATGAACAGGTTTGGAAACCCGGACACCGTAATGCCTTTGTAGGCTTCGGACCCGTTGGCCCAGGCCTGGTTCAGCGACACGCCGTTGCGGCCGGTGATTTTCATGGGAGAGAGGAATTCGGAAGCGGCAAAACCGGTACCAACGATTATGGTGTCCACCTTGTGTACGGCACCATCAGTGGTAATAACACCATCTTCGACGATGCGCTCGATGCCTGTCGTTACCAGATTCACGTGAGGCTGATCCACGGCGGAATACCAGTCGTTGGATATCAGGATTCTTTTACAGCCAATTTTGTAGTCCGGTATCAGTTGCCTGAGCTTGTCGGGGTTCCGAACCTCGCTCTTGGCGAACCGTCTGGCCTGCCAGGCAAAGATTTCCAGCAGGCTGTTGAAGCGGGTGAATGCCAGGGCCCGACTCTCGTTCTTCCAGTAGATCAGGTAACGGTACAGGCGGTCCCAAGCCGGAATCCTCTGGAATAGTGTCTGCTCCCAGGGGTAAAAGGGCCGGTCCGGCTTGGGCAGTACCCAGGCAGCGGAACGCTGGAACAGGGTGAGGGATTTCACCCTGGGTACAATTTCCGGCACAAACTGGATAGCACTGGCGCCGGTGCCGATCACCGCAACGTTTTTGCCGTTAAGATCATGGTCATGGTCCCAGCGGGCCGAGTGGAACATCTTGCCGGCAAAAGTCTCCATGCCGGGGATACTGGGCCAGGCCGGCTGGTTTAGCTGGCCGGTGGCAGTGATCACCATGTCCGCGGTAAATGAGTCGCCGTCGGCGGTTGTGACGGTCCAGGTGTTGGTGGCGTCGTCAAACACCGCATTGGCAACTTCCTTGTTGAAGCGAATGTGGTCAGCCAGATCGTACTTTTCAACGCAGTGCTGCATATAGCCGAGAATTTCTGGCTGCAATCCGAACTTCCTGGACCAGTCGTGCTTGGGCTCAAAGGAATACGAGTAGAAGTGGGACTGAACATCGCAGGCGGCGCCAGGGTAGGTGTTGTCCCGCCAGGTGCCACCGACCCCTTGTGCCTTCTCCAGCATGACAAACGAGCCTATGCCGGCGGTTTTGAGCTGTATCGCCATGCCAAGCCCACCAAACCCGGTACCAATGATCACTATGGAGGGGTAGGCCGCATCTGGAGACTGTTTCATGGCAAATTCGCCTGGCTGATTGAGGATTTGGCAGTCAGTATACGGGCCAACAGCGATGCAATGGATGACTTTTTCGGACAGGCCGGCTAGTCAGAATGATCAATCACGGGGCTTGTAAGGAAATTCTCAGCCGGTTGCGCCAGTATTTCCTGAAGCGCAGGTTTTTCGAAGCGGCGCCGTATACTGATGGCGTAGAATTCTTCGAAAATACCGGGTAAAACGCCGTAGTCTTTCAGAGCGCCTGATTTCAGTTCGTCACGTACCACCACCGGCGGTAACACGGCGTAGTATCCACTGTCCCTTGTGAGCAGCCTCATCATGGCCATATCGTCGACTTCAGCCGATATCGACGGGTATATCCTGTGGTATTCGCAGAGCTGGTCGAATCCCTGGCGAATGTTGCTTTCAGGGCCGGGTACGATCAGATGCTTGCCTGTCAGAAAATCGGGGAAGCCTGTTTCGCTATCCGCTCCGGGTGGGCCGATGATGCTGACCGGCTGACGCGCAATCAGGCGTGAGCGCCAGGGGTTCTGCTCGCTACCTCTCACCGACTGGTTGGACAGAACAATGTCGAGCCTGTGGGCCGACAGCCGCCGCAACAGCTCGTCAATGTGACCGCTCTGCAGGCACAGTTCAAGATCATCCCGCCCCAGCAGCGGTTGCAGGAAGGCCTCCTGGAAGTTTCTCGACAGCGTCGCGACGGCCCCAATCCGCATGACCTCCCGATTTGGTTGTGCCCCGGATGCAAACAGGGCAGTGAGTTCCTCGCCATGACGGAATATCTCTTCTGCGTAGGAAAAGGCCATTCGTCCTGCTTCCGACAGTGTCAGCTTCCGGCTTTCCCGGATAAACAGGTCATGACCGAGACTGTCTTCAAGCTTGCGGATCTGACCTGACAGTGCGGACTGGGAGACGTGAAGCATTTTGGCAGCGCGGGTCAAATGACCTGTTCGCGCAACCATCCAGAAGTAGTACAGGTGGTGATAGTTCAGTTTCATGGCATAAGGTTCTCATAAAGAGAATGAACTGTTCAATAATATCTATTTTATATAACGATCATGAAAGGGCAAAGTAGGAGAAAACCTGGAGGGACTCCTAATGAACACTTTTATGCCTGCACTGGCTGCTCTTTCATTGGGCCTGTGGCTGACCGTTCCGGTCTGCCTGTTTGCTGTTGCCCTGTTCAGCGCCCGGTCTCGCGATGCCCTGAAACTCAACCATTGCTGGCGCCTCGCAAGTCGGTTACTGACTGCTTCAATGTTCATCACGGTAATCATTGGACTGCAGATGGCGGTGGATACGAGATTGCCGGATGTCGGCTTTGGCCTGGCGGAGGCTGCCCTGAGGTTCGGGCTCTATACAGATGGAATAGCGATCTGGATGGCGCTGATGGTTGCCTTTATTGGTTGGGCTATTCTTCGATTTGCCGATAACTATTTGCGGGGAGACCCCGGCCGCGATCGATTCCTGCCGTGGTTTCTCACTACTATTACCTGTGTCCTGGTGCTTGCATTCACCAACAATCTGCTGGTGTTGGCGGGCGCATGGGTTGGTGTGAGCCTGGCGCTGCACAATCTGCTGACACTCTACCCTGATCGTCCCCAGGCACGAATTGCGGCTGTGCAGAAATTCATAGTCAGCCGGACCGGCGATGCCCTTGTAATTGGTGGCGTTATGTTGCTGTACCACCATTACGGCACTTTCCGGTTGCCGGAGATGTCAGCCATGCAGGCGGTCAACCCTTCGGGTTCCACAGCACTCACGGCAGCCGCCATCCTGCTTGCACTGGCCGCAGTTCTCAAATGTGCACAGATACCTTTCCATGGCTGGTTGCTCAGGGTCATGGAAGCGCCAACGCCAGTGTCGGCGCTATTGCACGCGGGCGTCATAAACCTTGGTGGCTTCCTGTGGCTGCGCCTGTTTCCGGTCTTTGACGGTTTTACCGCCGGACACATGATCCTGTTGGTGGTGGGTGGAACCACGGCCGTTATAGCCGTCATCACCATGATGACCCATTATTCGGTGAAGCATGCGCTGGCCTGGTCCACGTGCGCCCAGATGGGCTTCATGCTGTTCGAGATCGGGATGGGAGCCTACACCCTGGCGTTGCTGCACCTTCTGGCTCATTCCGTTTACAAGGCTCATTCGTTTCTCGCGGCCGGCCGGACTGTCCGGGTGTCTGCTGCCGAGATATTTCCTGAGTTGCCGATCCGCAGTCGACTGATATGGGCTGGTGCAACCGGGACACTGGCCGCATTGATGCTTGCCTGGCAACCCTGGCTGGTTGAGGGTAACCCCGTCTTTGGAATACTGCTTGTGCTGGCAGTAGCCAGTGCCGCCATGGGTATGCCACGGGGAACAGGCTTCAGGGTGAGGGTGCGCATTGCAGGCCTTGCACTGCTTCTTGTTCCTGTTTACTCGATTCTTCACGCCTTGCTGGGAACCGCCGTGCCGGAACACGCAACTTTTGCGCTGTCGGCTGTTGCCTGGGGTGTTGGATTTGCGTTGCTGTCTGCCCTGGCCCTGCTGTCGCTCATGGTATCGCTGGCCCCGCGTTCCCGCGCTATGGCCTCCCTCTACCGGCATTTCAGCCAGGGTCTGTATCTTGATCTGCCATTCGATCAGCTCACCCGACGTCTGGCATCCCAGGCGCTCAATGTGCCCGCCACTCTGAATCGGGTTCCTCACCATCCATTTACCATGGAAGAGAAAGCATGAACGGTATTGCTCAGTGTTCTACGCCCGATGCCTCTTTTGACAGGTCCACTGGTCATTGGCAGGCATCGATATCCAGGGCCTGTGAAATGGTCGCCCCGGTCTGGCCTCTGGATCAGTGGATTGCCGTCAACCCGTTCTGGGGGTTGCGGAACCTGAAAGCGCCCCGGGTGGACAGCCTGTTGAGGCAGCGGCGCGGCGAATCCATGCTGATGCCACTGGCGTTCTATCGCGAAGCCTGGGAAGGCGGAAGGATAAGCCGGGATGACCTTCTGGCCAGCCTGAAAGAAGCGGGAATCAACGACACGCCAGAGCTCTTTGGCGAACGGCTTTACCGCACTGAGCGCGTTGAAAACCGGCCAGACTATTCCGTTCTGGACATTCTCCCCGGCGCTGTTGAGGGAGAGCCGCCGACAGCCGTTGTGGTTGACCAGATCGGCCGCACATGCGGTGCGTTTTTTGACCGCAGGCAGTCCCGCTGGTCGACCCGTTCCGACGGGGAAGGCCTGTTCGATTTCTGGCTGGAATCAGCGAGGGCAGATGTGTCGCTGGACTACCGCACCGGAATCCGGGGCGTAAGACGCTGGTTCGGAACAGTGCCTGCGTACCGGCTGGAGGCTACCAGGGAGGCGATCGATGCCCTTGGTATCGATGCGGATATTCTGGAGGCGCTCGCCCACGGCCTGCTGATGCGTATTCCCGGATGGGCTGCCTGGTGCCGCGGTGTGGACTGGCGTGCCGGATTGCAGGGGGATAGTTCCAGCGTTTGTGAAGAACTGGTATCCATACTGCTGGTCTGGGAGTGGGCCGCATTTGCCCATGCCAGCCCTGAACAGAAAAATATGGCAGCAAACCGGCGCCATGCGCTTGTCGAGACCGGATCGGGAGCAGGTACTGAATGGCTCTGGGTGTGGCACAGGGCGTTCGAAATTGGATATCAGCGCTCTTTATGGTGCACGCTGGGCAACCCTGAAGGCGCTCAGGAGCGCAAAAACGCTCCCCCTGAGCGGCCTGAAGTCCAGGCTGTATTCTGTATCGATGTTCGCTCAGAAATCATGCGCAGGCACCTGGAAGAGGTGCATCCTGGCGTCCAGACCATCGGTTTTGCGGGCTTTTTCGGCCTGCCCATTGTTCACCAGAACCACGGTCCCTACCGGCCGATGGCGAAGCTGCCCGGTCTGCTGGCGCCTGCTTATCGGGTCGTCGATACCCAGGGCAGCAACGAGAGTGACGCTGCCCTGAACAGGGCCCTGGATCAACGGGAAATGACCCGTGAATCCGTGCGCAAGGCCAAGTATGGCAGCCTGTCGACTTTTACGCTGGTGGAAACTACCGGGCTGGCCTGGGCGTGGAAGCTGGTCAAGGATTCCCTCAACCTGACAGCTCGCAAGGGCAAGGCCGCTGGTCAGGACACGGTGGCGGGGCGACTGGTGTACCTTCACGGCGGAGATCCGCTTTTCGAAACCACAAAGGTCGAACTCGTGGCCGGATTTCTGCGCGGCATGGCGTTAACTGATAATTTTGCGCCGCTGCTGGTTTTTACCGGCCATGGTACTCACACGGAGAATAACCCTCACAACGCCGGCCTCGCCTGTGGCGCCTGTGGTGGTCAGAACGGTGGTATGAACGCCCGGCTCGCGGCCCAGTTATTCAATGATCCCCAGGTGCGCGTGGCGCTTGCGGAAGAGGGGATTTCCATCCCCCTCGACAGCTGGGCTGTTGCCGCCGAGCACTGCACGGTGACTGATGAGGTAACCCTGTTTGATTGCGACAGTCTGCCGGCCTCCCACAGGCCGGCCCTGGCGGATCTTGAGCGTCGGTTTGCCGAAGCGGGCAACCGCACACGGCGGGAAAGAGCGACGGCTCTGAAGCTAAATGGTTATGATGATTCCGCGTTACATCAGAAGGTTAGGAGCAGAACCTCGGATTGGACTGAAGTCAGGCCGGAATGGGGGCTTGCCAATAATGCAGCCATTATTTTTGCAAAGCGGTCCCGTACCCGCGGAAAAAACCTGGGTGGGCGCGTCTTCCTCCATGACTATGATCCGGACCAGGACAGCAATGGCGAGGTACTGGCGGCACTGTTATCGGCGCCCATGATCGTCGCGAACTGGATCAACATGCAGTATTTCGGCTCAGTCACCATGCTGGATGTGTATGGTGCCGGTAACAAGCTGTTGCACTCAGTGGTTGGCGGCAACGTCGGTGTGATTGAGGGTAACGGAACCGATCTGCGTATCGGGCTGCCGCTCCAGTCTGTCCATGACGGCACCTACTGGCGGCACGAACCGGTCCGGCTTGCCGTGGTGATCGATGCGCCTGCCGAGCGGATTGAAGCCGTTATGCGGCAGAATCCGGACGTGGAGGCGCTGGTGGAGAATCAATGGGTCTGGCTCCATCGCCTGACGGATGAGGGCGGAGAGCGTTATGTCAACGGAACCTGGCAAGCCTTCAGAAACGGATCAGCGCCGAGCCCCAGGTAAAGCCACCACCAAAAGCTTCCAGAAGGATGATTTCATTCTTCTGGATGCGGCCGTCGCGAACCGCCACGTCGAGTGCCAGAGGAATCGAGGCAGCAGAGGTATTGCCATGCTTGTTGACCGTTACCACCACCTGGTCCATGGACATATTCAGCTTGCGGGCAGTAGCGGCGATAATCCTCAGGTTTGCCTGGTGTGGTACCAGCCAGTCCACGTCAGACTTCTGCATCTGGTTGGCCTCGAGTGTCTCGTCGACAATCCTGCCGAGGGTATTCACGGCAACCTTGAACACCTCATTACCTTTCATGTGTACGTGGCCTTTGCCAGCGCGCACCTGGTCGAAACCATCACCAATGCCACAGGGTACGTGGAGCAGGTCTTCATATTTGCCATCGGCATGAATGTGGGTGGACAGAATCCCGGTTTCCTCGCTGGCTTCCAGCACCACGGCGCCGGCGCCGTCACCAAACAGCACGCAGGTGCCGCGGTCCTGCCAGTCCAGGATACGGGAAAACAGCTCCGCCCCTACCACCAGAACGCGCTTGCTGCTGCCCGTCTTGATGAACTTGTCGGCTACCGATAGCGCATACACAAAACCACTGCATACGGCCTGGATGTCGAATGCCGGGCAGCCATGGATATCAAGCCGGGCCTGAAGGATGCAGGCAGAGCTCGGGAAAATCTTGTCAGGTGTAGAGGTGGCAAAAATGATCAGGTCGATATCGGTTGGCTGCAAGCCGGCGGCTTCAATGGCCAGGCGAGAGGCCTGTTCCGCAAGATCGACCGTGGTTTGACCTTCCACGGCAATATGCCGCTGTTCAATTCCGGTACGCTCACGAATCCACTGGTCGCTGGTGTCGACAATCTTTTCCATGTCTTCGTTTGTCATGACATTCTCGGGCAGATAGGAGCCCGTGCCGACAATTCGCGCGTACGTCATGTGCCTTATTCCTCAGGTAAACAGGTAAATACTCAGGTTCTTTCAATCATCCTATACCCTATTGATCGCTCCCAGCTATTAGCGATTTGTCAAAGGTGAGGTTTGCAGCATTGATCGCAACATTGGTAGTCGGGCTATTATCAGCTATACCTGTAGACAGATACCCCCTGTTGTGAAGGAGTGTTGCTGGTGACAGACCTTCCGCTCGGAATGAAGTATTACCTTCTTATCCTCACCTCAAGCCTGATTGAAGACCTCAATGACTACGGCGTCAAATGGATAGCCAACGAACCGGGCATTGCTCTTCGCGATGTGGAAAAGGCCTTTTTCAGCGCCCGGGCAATAGAAGCACGATTGCCGGATGAACCCTGGCAGGCCGATCCCAGGCTCTGGCCAGATCTCATGAAGTCCATCCACACCATTCGAAGGGTGCTGGATGTGGTGGAGAAAACCACGTTTGACGCGGTTATTGCGGAGGCCATGGAAACGACTTCGAACATTGCCCGCGCCGACCTGCAGCAGGTTTTTGAGAAAAAACGGGCAGCCGGTGAGATCGATTTCCGCCTGCACGGCGTGCTCAACACCCAACCAGAAGTCGACGAACCGGACCCGGCAGTGAAAGAGGCATTTATGTTGAAACGGGCGCGCCGCTTCCAGGCCTTTATGGCATTCGAGGGTGAAAGCCTGAATGAGGAGGAACAGGTGATACTGGATGACGCAAAGACTCTGGCCCGGCACATAATGGACGGGGACCGTGAGAACCGTCAGATTGATGCTCTGCTTGTTATGGGCGCAGTACTGATCGAGACGTCCAGTGTAAGGCTGAAAACAAACATACCGGGCCTGATTCGTGATAGCTTTGATCGTATGGCTACCAAGGCCGCAATGGCACTGGGTGCCATCGTTTACCGTGATAGATACCGGGAGTTCAAGAGATCCCTGGGGCTGGAGCCGCTGAATTCGGATTTGTAGGTTTCCTGTCCATGAGCCATTTCGCTATTCACAAATCCCGAATAGGAATGGCATGCTGACCAATCACTCTGCGACGAGACGAGAAGGAGATGAGGTAATGGGTATTTCCAACCACGAGCTTCACAACGAATTTCCGCAATTCGGCGAACTGATCGACGAGTTGAGAGAAAACGACCCGAAGTTTCAGGAAAGTTATCGGCAGTACGCAGAGCTTGATCAGGAAATCGAAGGGTTGGAGCGCCGGGATGCCCCGATTGGCGACGACAGACTGCATCAGATGAAACAGCAACGCCTGCAATTGAAAGACGACCTCTACAAAACACTCGTGAAGAAGTCCAACGGCGGGGGATAGGTATAATTCATTAGTCCGCCCGGCCCTGAAACCAGCCTGCATAGTGGTTTCCAAGTATGGGGCAGGGCCAGGGTCGTCCATAAAATAGGTAACTAACAAAGACCGGTTACGGTTTACCCCTTTTGTTGTTACCTAAAAATGGATGATCAAGATGAGCAGAGCAGCATCACTATACAAAGGGTGGAGAATGAAGCGTAACTTCCTCCACCTGGTCCTGACCATGGAACCCCGACTCCTGAAAGACGTTGGCTATCCGCCCGAAGTTGTTGAGGAGCGTTTAAGGACGCCTTTCTGGAAGTTCTCGGCAACGGCTTGAGGATTTCGGTTCAACACGGAGTCCTGTAAAAAACGCAGGAGATGATACTTGCACGGCTGAGAGAGTAAGCCTTTGCTACAGGGATTGCCTGATGAAATCGATGAATTTCCGGGCTCGTCTTGGCAGGTAACGCCGGTCTGAGTACATCGCATAAATTGAGCGAGGCACCGGGTAGGCGTCCAACGTAAGCTGTTGAAGTGAACCGTTTCTGAGCTCCTTCTCGATATACGCACGGGGCAGCATTGCGATTCCCATATCTTCCTTTGCAGCCTCAACCAGTATCATGGAATTGTCTGCTATCAGGGGGCCGGTAACCTCAATGGATACCGGTTCTTCTGAACCGGTTGGCGGCATGAACTCCCATCGGTTGGCGTCCGAACTGAGGCTATATACCAGGCATTTGTGTGATCGCAGTTGCTCAATAGTAGTGGGCTCCCCGGCATTGCGCAAATAGCCGGGGGAGGCCACCAGAATGCGGTCAAGGGCGCCCAGGCGGGTTGCAATGAGGGACGAGTCGGCCGGTGCTTCTATGCCTCTTATGGCCAGATCAACTCCGCTGCCCACAAGATCTGTGAGCTGGTCACTCATCTGCAGACGAATGGACAGCGAGGGATTCTCTTTCTGGAAGCGGATAAAAATCGGGCCGAGAACCGCAATAGACAGGGATACGGGACTGGCAACAACCAGCTCACCGGAGAGATTGTCAGTGTCTGTGACGGCGTCCAGCAACTCGTTTGTCTGCCCGGTGATTGAAACACAGTAGCGGTAGAACCGTTCACCTTCGTCGGTAAAGCTGATTGTGCGTGTGTTGCGATTAATCAGTTTGGCGCCTGTCCAGGATTCCAGAAACCGAACGTATTTAGAGATGACCGCACTCGAGCACTGGAGCTCGTTGGCGGCAGCCGTAAACGAGCCCAGCTCATAGATCCGCTTGAAATATTCGACACCTTTGAGGCGGTCCATGCCTGTTCCCCACGTCACATCTTTGGTTGATGAACGCATTATACAGGGCACGGGCTGGGGCGTGGCAGGATTATGTCTGCCACGCCTTGTTCACAAGGCCTGAATCAGTTGGGAGTGGGGCTTCCGAACCTTTACCATCTGCGACATCGGGTCCTGAGCGGCATCACGATAGCCCAATGCCACAATAACCACGCTGCCGAGATGCTCCTTGTCCAGCCCCAGAGTGCGATCCAGCGCGGCAGGATCAAAACCTTCCATTGGTGACGCATCAATCCGCTCAACGGCTGCGGACGCCAGCGTAAAGCCAAGGGCAATATAGGCTTGCCTGGCTGCCCAGGCCTTTTTCTCAGCGGGTGTCCGGAAGCTATTGATAGTTCCCTTTATGGCTTCCGAGAAGCCGGTCAGGTCCGTCGTTTCAAGGCCCCGCTCGCCTGCAGTCAATTGCATGTATCGGTCGACCGTTGAATCGTCGAGATCGGACATGGTGGCAAAAACCAGCAGATGGGAGCATTCCTTTACCTGGGGTTGCGGCGCCGCCTGTTCGTGGATACGGGCAAGCACTGAACGGTCGCTTATTACCTTGATGGTGTAGGGTTGTAGCCCGTAAGAAGAAGGCGCCAATCGCGTAGCCTCCAGAATACGTGACAGAACCGGTTCCGGAATCGATTCGCCTGTCATTCGCTTTGCGGCGTAACGCCACTCCAATGCTGTCAGAAAATCCATAAAAATCTTCCTTCTGTGTTTGCGTGAGTGATTTGCCTGCAAGACTGCACGATGTGGCCGCCGGTATCGACCCACGATCCGGCAATGGAGTTTTCACGGAACGTGTGCTGATCCCTGGCGGCGGTTCCCGGAAGATGGAGCCAAATCCAATGGAGAACCCGTTATGAATAACCAATCTTCCATTCGCTACCGCCAGCCGGGGATCAGGTCCGCATTTCTGTTGCTGGGCGTAGGTGTAGTGATTGCCTTGATGCTGCCACTGTCCAGGGCCGCTATGGACATCGGCATGACGCCATTGGCCTATGCGTTCTGGCAGGCGCTTGGTGGCGGCGTGATTCTGGCTGCGTGGCTTCGCCGGCGCTCGCTGATCCGTCTGGACGGCGCACTTACCCGCTACTTCGGAATCAGCGGGCTTACCGCGATTGCCGTCCCGAATGCCCTGGCGTTTGCCGTTGTTTCCCAAATCGGAGCGGGCCTGACAGCGACACTTTACGCCCTGCCGTCACTCGCCACTTACGCCATCGCCGTAACAATGGGTATGGAATCACTGAGTGCAAAGAAGGCGATTGGCCTTGGCTTCGGGGTTGCCGGTTGTGTCTGGATCCTGTCGCCGAGTCCCGCCGGTATCAGCCCTGATTCGCTTCCCTGGCTCCTGCTCGGATTGCTGGTTCCGCTATCCCTCGCTATCGGCAACATCTATCGCACTTCTCATTGGCCAACAGGTGCCACACCTGAGCAGTTGGCCATTGGAATGCTCCTGGGCGGCGCTGTTCTAATATTCATGGCCATGCTGATATTGGGGGACGTAAGGACGTTGGTTATTGATGATGCCCGCCTCTGGGCAATACTGGGTGTTCAGTCTATTCTGACGGCGATCGGCTATCGAGGCTTCTTCCACCTACAGCAACAAACATCGCCGACATTCCTCAGCCAGTTAGGCTTCGTAATTACGCCTGCAGGAATGTTGTTCGGCATCGTATTTTATGGTGAATCCTATGGCTGGGCCGTGTGGGGTGGAGTGGTATTGCTTTTGACTGGCGTTGTGCTTGCCAACCTGCCCAGCCACGAGCGCAAAACCTGCAGTGCCGATTAGCGTTCCTGGCTGACTGCAACCTCGGTTTCGCCGCCTGCTGTCGCTTGCTGCCGCCAGGCCAGCATGAATATCGCCAGACCTGCCACAGCCGTTGTGGCACCAACATAACCTGTCGACTGCCACCCCAGCCCGGCGCTGATGGCCATGCCCCCGAGCCATGGCCCAAGCGCATTGGCAACATTGAATGCAGCATGGTGGGATGCCGCAGCCAGGGTTTGTGCGCCGTGAGCCACATCCATCAAGTGGGTTTGCAGGGCAGGGCCAAGGCCCACCATCAATGCCACCAGGAAGCAGGTCAGAAGCATTGTCCAGATGGTTTCGGTGGCGTAGGGGTACAAAAGCAGCATGCCGATACTCCACAGCAGCATTAAGCCAATGCTGCGAAACCCCAATCGGTCGAACAGCCATCCGCCCAGAATATTTCCGACAAATCCGCCCAGGCCGAATACTGCAAGCGCGATTGGTATCCAGTAAGGGCTAACGCCGGTAACTTCCAGCAATGTCGGCGCCATGTAGCTGAAGACACAGAACATACCGGCAAAGCCGATGGACCCGATAGCCAATGGGTACCAGATTGCCGGGCGGTTGAAAGCGCGTATTTCCGAAAAAGGGCTCTGCCGCACCTCGTCACGATTGAGGGGCAGAAAAACAATGATCATTACGCCGGTAAGTGCGGCAATGGTGCCGACAAAGCCAAACGCATAACGCCAGTCCAGACTCTGGCCGAGTATTGTCGCGAGTGGATTGCCAATCAATAACGCGAGGGTGAGGCCCATCATTACCAGGCTGACGACCTTGGCACGCCGGTTTACCGGCACCAGAGAGGCCGCCACCAGGGCTGCAACACCGAAATAGGCTCCATGGGGCAGGCCGGCAATAAAGCGGAATGCCAGTAGCGTGCCGTACCCGGGCGCCATGGCGCTGGCGATGTTGCCGACGGCGTAGGCCCCCATCAGCATGATCAGCAAATGACGGCGATATAACCTGGCGCCGCTAATGGCCAGGAGTGGTGCCCCTACCACAACGCCCAGCGCGTAGGCACTGATCAGGTGACCGACCTGCGGTTCGGAAACCCCCAGGTCCTGTGCGACACCCGGCATCAGACCCATGATGGCGAATTCTCCGGTGCCAATACCAAAGCCGCCCATGGCGAGGGAAAATACGATCAGCGTTATCCGGGCGGGCGAGTAGGGCGCTTCCTGCGATTGAGAGGACATCAAGTAGGGGGCCTTGGCGTAATTCAGCGGATTTGAAACAAGGCCACCCATTGTGGGCTATTCCGACAGGTTTCGGAATAAGAGGATGCCCCGATTCATCAATCGGGGGTTGAGAGGGTAGAGGTCAGATCAACCAGCCAAACAGGAAATCGAACACGGAACTGAAAAAGCCGCCGCTGCTTTGTACCAGCGGTTCGGACTCGTCCGGTGCTTCTGAAATCTCAGGATTTCCCGCCGCCGTTGGTTCGTCTGGCAACTGAACATCGGCCTCAGACGATTCCTCAACGGCTGAGACTTCAACCATTGTCTCTGCCTCAGGGGCTGCCTTTGTCTCAGGCTCTGCCACTGTCAGTTCAGGTTCAGGAATGGATTCAGCCACAGGCTCGGTGGTCTGGGAGGCCAGCTCAGGCTCGGCGGTGGGTTCCCTGGGTGGAACCACTTCGGGTTCAGCCGGCGCGGACGCCACAGGTTCTGGTTCCGGCTTCTCCTGAACGGCTATTTCCGGCTCTGGTTGTACTTCGGGCTCTGGGTCAGGCTGTACTACCCGTTCGGGCTCAGGTTCGGGCTCAGGTTTAGGTTCCGGCTTGGGTGCAGCTGCAATCCGGCGGCTGGCACTGCCCGAACCGAAACGCTCTTCGCTCATACCTAAAGCAGCCATGGCGGCCTGGCGATCAAGAACGGCATTATCGCTGATGGTGCTGTTGTCTTCCGGGGAGATCCCCAGTGCGGATAACGTTTGAGGGTCGAGATTGCCAGTCGCCTGCAACTCGTCGTTACCGGACTGATATTGCCGAATTGCGGAACGCAGGGTGTTATCCATCCACCCGTCAGCCTTTCCGATCTCATAGCCTGCGCCATAAAGAGCGTTTTCCGCGGAGTAGATGGTCTCCACAGGGCCGGCTTGAGCAACTGCACAAAAGGACGCCGCTATGGTAGCCGCGAGAACGGCCGGCGTCCTGGTAGAACGTGAATGGCTCATGGGTGGACCTCTCCCTGATGTACTTCGTAACTTTTTGTTGAGTATTGAAAGTATCAGTAATTCAAGAGATCGCCCATGACGTAGTTAACACAAGGGGAAATGAAAGTTACGTTGATGTCCTGAAGCGGCGTACCAGGCTGTTAAGATCTTCCGCCATGTCCGCCAGGGATTTGCTGGACTGGTTCACGTGAGAGATGTCATCTGTCAGTTTGTCGATGGCACTACTGCTGGCCTCAACGTTCTGAGTCATCTCAGCCGCTGTCGCCCGTTGCTGTTCGGTGGCGCTGGCGATCTGTGTTGTCATGTCCACAATCCGGTTCACGGCAGCCATGATTTCAGACAGGGCAACACCGGACTTTTCGGCTTCCTCACGGGCTTCTCCAGCCATCTGCTTTGCCTTGCTCATATCGACCACCGCACCTGCCGCGCCACTCTGCAGATTCGACACAATTCGCTCAATATCAACGGTGGAATCCTGAACCCGCTTCGCGAGACTGCGCACCTCATCGGCAACGACCGAAAAGCCCCGGCCTGCCTCACCCGCGCGGGCGGCCTCAATGGCAGCATTCAGGGCAAGCAGGTTGGTCTGCTCCGCGATGGCCTGAATAACCTCCAGTACGTTGCCGATTTCACCCGATTCCTGCTCGAGGCGCTGAATACGTTTAGAACCTTCTTCGACCTGTTCCGCAAGCCTGGTCACGGATCTGACTGCGGTTTCAACGGTTGCCTGCCCTGTTACCGCCAGGTCAGCTGCCTGCCGCGAGGATTCATCCGTGTCATTCGTATTGGAGGCAATTTCGTCGGATGTCGAAACCATTTCCTGCATGGCCGCGGACACCTGGGTAACCTGATCTCTCTGTTGTTCGGCATTTGCGGTGGTGCTGTCGGTAATGCCGGACAAAGATTCAGATTCGGTACTGAGCCGCCGCGATGAGGTGACGATTTGGGAAATAATGTCTTCCAGGGTTTCCAGAAACGAATTAACGGCTGTGATGAAGTCGCCGATTTCGTCCGGGCGTCCTTTGGTCAGGCGGGTAGAGATGTCACCCCGGTTATTACCGATGCTGTCCAGATAGCCCAGAATTTCGGCCCTGGCTCGTTTGACACTGGTTCCCATCAGCCGGCTCATAATGAACGCGACCAGCAGACCGAGGACGACGGATATGATGAAGGCGGCGAGTATGAGGTTGAGTGACGTCTCGGTTTCAGCTTCTGCCTCGTCGGCGACCGCTTCAAGTGAGGTGAAAACCTTCTGCTCAAGATCACGTGCAAGAGCCGTGATCCGGGGACCCAATACGTCAAGTTTGTCTTCTTTTGTGCGGATCATTGCCTTCTGCTGGACCAACAGTTCATCGACCGATGACTGGTAGTTCTCCAGTGCCTCTATGGCTGTATCAAAGTACTGCCGGACGTAATCCGGAATCGAGTCCATATCGAGGAACTCAAGGCCATCCGACACGTCCTCAATGGCATAGGAAAGGGCCTTTTCCGAAGACTGATCGCCGTCAACAAAGAACCGCTGAGTTGCCATGCGCATCAGCAGGGTGTCGTGAATCAACTGTTCCAGGACAACACGCAACCGGCTGTCGGGGTCCCGGTTGGTGACACCGTCAATCGCACGGCGCAACGATTCGGATGCCACGGGGCCGTACTTGTCGATCCTGTTGGCAACAATATCCTTTACCTGCTGTTTGGCAGGCACCAACTCGTTCCGGAAAGCATCAACATACTCCAGTGTGGATTGCTGAATCTTATTGACGAGCTGAGCACGTTCCGGATCACCAATAGTCTGGCTTGCGTCTGACAGTTCACTGAAAAAGTCCGATTCAAGCTGATCAAAACGGGTCAGAATTTCGTCATCGCCAGTGGAGTAGAAATCAAAGACCCAGAGCCTCATCCTGTAAAGATTGATGAGAACACCTGTCGCAACGGCGGTTTCCGGCGCCAGATCTCTCGCAACGGTGTTCATTCTTGAGTCGAGGTTCTGAAACTCCCTGATGCTGTAGAAGGTCACCAGCGCAAACAGCAGGAGAATGAAAACCGGCGCGATCAGAAGCTTTCCTCTTACGCCAAGTCGACGTTCTATGGATTCGAATTTGTTGACAGCCACTTTTCTTCCTCGCAGAGCGTGCTCGATGTCTTGGGTAACGACGTGTTGAAGTAAATCTGAAGCCGATCGCCGGTTTTATTCAACAAAAGTTGATTGGCTGGCAATCATGGGTGAAAGCTTCAGATTCCATTCCTTCATGCCACTCTCGCTGTAGACATAGTGACCGCTCAGTGATTTCAACTGGGGAATGCGATCGGGTTTGACGCCATTCAGTACAAGGGATGCAAGTCGTGCCGCTGTAATGCCTTCCTGGTGGGCGGAAATTGTAAAGCCACCAATGCTTTGCCCCTTTCCGATAAAGATGTCCCAGAAGGAGAATATGGGAACCTGGGTACGGCTGGTTGCCTCAGCCATCAGTTCCTTGGGCGGGATCCAGGTCTCCTGGGCATCACGGATTGTGTGATGGGTACCTACGATGATCGCGTCGTACTGTTCGTGGGCTGTGAAAACAGACTGCAACCAGGTCTCTTTGTCGTTGGTAAGGACAATGTCCAGTTGGGAACCATATACCTCGGCGCTTCTCTTTTCGCCAAAGTAATCGTTAACCGCATTACGCATGGTAGGCGAATCATCCATGAGAACAAGGAAGCGCTCATCCACTCTGAGAACCTTCTGCAGGTGGCGAATGCTCTCGGCGAAAAACGGACGCTCAAGAATGCCGGTGACCAGCTCATGGTTCAGGGTGGGGTGCTGCACAGGGCCACCGTTAACACCCAGAAACACAACGGGTATCTGCTTCTCAACCAGGCCGCTGGCCATCAGCGAAAAGGCGTTATCATCACCCAGAATGGCGATGTCAGGCTTAATGCTGGAAACGGATTGCTCAATGCTCGCTACTTTATCTGGCCACTGGGATTTCGGTAAACGTTTGGTGTCGAGCTCGAAGACATGGATCTCATGGTCATTACCAAGTACCGATCGGATGGCATCGATATAATCCGCATCCCATGTGTAATCAAGGTGATAGCTTTGAATAACGACAACGGTTTTAGCAAAACACAGAGGGCTGGCCAGCAAAAGAGCCAAGAGGAGGAAGCGCATGGATGTACCTTATTGTTATCAGAGTGACAGAAAACACTCGTTCTTTCTTGTCTATGATGCGTAGTTTTTATAATTGTCAGAATGCCAGAGGCACAAACGATGCCAATTATCTAACTCCTTGTTTTAAAGCATTGTTTGTCTGTAAATTGTGGTGGCAATATTTGACTGAGCGCAGATTGTCTGGTGATCAGGACAATGGTATCGATTGGCAATCATTAGTGTCAGAAAGTACGGACAGATGCGTCCTGGAAAGCGGACAGCAGAGTGGAGTCACAGTCGGAAATGGGGAGGGCGCTCGTTGACCCCTATTTTAGTGAAGCCTACTCTTTGATTAATGATCGAAAAACAGGCACTCCTTGTGAAAACTGAGTTTCAAACAATCTTCTTGTTCTTTTCCGTACCCAGTCGATTCGGTGGCCAATGAAGGATAACGGGAAAAAAACAGGCCAGGCAGTGCCTGATATGGCAACGTTGCTCGACAGCCTGCAAACGCCACTGTGGATTTTTGATATAGAGCGGGTCGCTATGATTTGGGGCAACGCGGCTGCACTGGCGTTATGGGAGGCTGAAGATCTGGACGCACTGCGTTCACGGGATTTCAGGGCCGAGATATCGGGCCCGGTACTTACCCGGTTACAGGATTACCTGGAGCGGTTCGGACGGGGCGAGGCAGTCGTAGAGACCTGGACTCTTTACCCACAGGGGCGTCCCACCACTCTGCGATGCCTGTGTTCCGGATATCCCCTGGAGAATGGCCTGGCGATGTTGGTTGAAGCGCAACCAGTTGTAGAGCGGGATGCCGAGGCCCTGCGTGCTCAGGAGGCGTTGCGTCATACACCAACGCTTCTGTCAGTGTTCGATGCACAGGGGCATCTGCTGTCCCGGAACCCGGCGGCTCGGGCGACACTCTCGGATGGCAGACATTTTGGAGAGTATTTCGTGCGCAGTGTTGACGAAGAGAGTGTGTACCAATGGGTGCTCGGTAATCATGAAAGTTACTCTCTCGAGGCGCCGGTAACTACCCGATACGGGGAACGTTGGCACCGGCTTGACCTTCAACGTACGACTGATCCAGTCACTGGCGAGCATGTGGTGTTGGTCAGCCAGACTGATATCAATGCCCGGGTGGAGAACGAACTTGCTCTGATAAATATGCGCGAACGCCTCTCTGCGCTTCTCAGGAATCTGCGAGGCGGAATCGTGGTGGAAGATGAAAATCGCCGGGTTGTTCTGGCAAATCAGACTTTCTGCAATCTGTTTGGTATTGATGCTCCGCCAGAGGCGCTTGAAGGGGCAGACTGCGGGGAAGCCGCAGAGCATAGCAAGAAACTGTTTGCAGAACCTGACGCCTTTATCGAGGGCATCGACGCTGCGCTCAAAGCGCGCCAGACCGTCACCGACGAGCTTGAGATGGTTGATGGACGCGCTCTTGAGCGTACCTACGTCCCCGTCTTCCATGGAGAGATCTACCTCGGGCACCTCTGGCAATACTGGGATATCACACAACAGAAACGCAATACCGAACGGCTGGAGCATTTCGCCAACCATGATGCGTTGACAGGTCTATGGAACAGGCGTCGATTTGAACAATCATTGTTTGAAATCCATGAGGAATCTGTCAGGTATGGCCAACCTTATTCATTGATTATGATCGACATTGATCACTTCAAGCTGGTCAATGATCGCTATGGTCACGATGCGGGCGATATCGCGTTGCGGTTGGTAGCCGAAGAAATGGTGAGGCGTGTGCGGCAGGTGGATCGCCTGGCGCGCTGGGGTGGAGAAGAGTTCGTCCTGTTGCTGCCCCAAACCTCGCTGGATGGCGCGCTTCGGCTCGCGAATATTCTGCGAACAAGAGTGAGGAACTTTTCGTTGCCCCTGGTGGGCGGTGTCACAATCAGTCTGGGAGTCGCAGAGGCAGGCAACAATGAGATGCCAATGGCGGTTCTGAAACGAGCCGACGAAAAACTGCTACGAGCCAAGGCGAATGGTCGCGATCGGGTGGAGCCTATGGGCTGATCCACCCTAGAAACAGACCCTTGCGAGTTATTTACCCAGTACCCGAAACTGGCGAATCAGGCCGCTGAGTTGCTGTACGAGAATGCTCAGCTGCTCACTGGCCTGCCGGGTTTTTCGCGCTGCAGCGTCTGTTGTGGCGAAGCCATCATTAACGCTGGTGATGGCCTGGCTTACTTCTTCGGCTACCTGGGTCTGTTCCTCTGCTGCAGAAGCGATCTGCGTGTTCATGTCGGTTATGGTCGCTACTGCCGCAACGATGTTCTGGGTAGTCTGGTGAGCCTTTTCCGCTCTTTCGCCCACCTCTGATGCCGCCTTGGTGCCTGATCCCATGACATCACTGGTCCTGCCCACACCCGCTTCAAGACGCTCGATCGCATCAGAAATTTCACCCGTGGCATCATTCACGCGAGCCGAAAGCGCGCGTACCTCGTCCGCAACCACAGAAAAGCCTCGTCCCGCTTCGCCGGCGCGCGCTGCCTCAATAGCAGCATTCAGGGCGAGCAGGTTGGTCTGTTCGGAGATTGACTGGACTGTACCAATCACCTTGCGGATTTCTTCGGTGTCTTTTTCAAGTCGCTGGACGGCCACAGCGGCTTCCTGAATTTCACTGGCAAGCTGTTTCATGGCTCGGCTGGCTTCATCCATGACCTGACCGCCTTCACTGGCCTGGCGCGATGCCTCCTCGGCTGAGGTGGCGGCATCGTTGGCGTTGCGTGAGACTTCCTGGGCCGTGGTAGCCATCTCGTTCATTGCCGTGGCCACGCCCTGGGTATCTTCGCGTTGTTTACCGATGGCTTCCTGGCTGCTCTGCGCAGCGTGTTCGGTATCGACAATAGCTGTACCGAGTTTCTCGACCAGATCATATACCCGCGTCTGCATGGCATCCATCTGGGCACGCTGCATCGCAATTGCCAGTTCCACTTGTGCCGGGATGTCATGGCCACCGCCATATGTATACTCACCGACAGTGTTACCAAAGATGTTCTGTGCGAGGCCTGTCAGATACCCAAGGCGCCTGGTGGCAGCAAATGTAATGGCTGCCCCGATCAACGCCGCCACCCCCGCTATTGCAACAAAGGATGGGAGGGAAAGAGTAGCGGTTGCGTTGCCAACAGCAACCCCTGCAGCGCTAATGACGGCAACAACGACTGCCAGACGACCGCGCGTTCCTACCCGATTCCAGGGCTGCACGATGGGTTTGCCATTCCGCAGCCTGGCATACAGGCGCGACGCGCGTTCTTTCTGCTCCGCGGTTGCTTGCGTACGAACTGACTGAAAGCCGACGTGGTGAGTTCCTTCAAATACCGGGGACACAAAACCACTGACCCAGTAGTAATCACCATTCTTGCAGCGGTTCTTGATAATGCCCATCCATGGCTTGCCGGATTTGAGTGTACTCCAGAAGTTTTCGTAGACAGCCTCCGGCATTTCAGGGTGGCGGACGATATTATGCGGCTTGCCGATGAGTTCCTCCTCACTGAAACCGGCAACGCGACAGAAAGACTCGTTTGCGCTCTGGATGACTCCCTTGAGGTTGGTTGTGCTGATAAGGCGGTCTTCGGAACGAACGGGTTCCTCACGATCGGTGACTGGCGCGTTGACTCTCATACCTTTGACTCCACCTTGGTTAGGTTCAGGGGAACACTATTCACGCCATGGGCTGTCGTATGCCTGTCACACTAGACCAGACGCACCTTGACGTAACTGCCAGGCGCATCCTCAATCACATCAAGCGCATTGTCCCCAGGAACTCGTGGGGCTACTTCCTCGCCCTGGAAGCGGCTCACCCAGTCCTGCCAGTGAGGCCACCAGGAACCTTCATGGTGGTCGGCGTTATCAAACCAGGATTCCGGATTTTCTTCCTCTGACCTGTTCGTATAGTACCCATACTTGCCTGATTCCGGTGGATTAATGATACCCGCGATGTGTCCGGACTGGCCCAACACGAAATGTTTCTCGCCACTGAAGAGCCTGAAGCCCGAGTAGGTCGATTTCCACAGGGCGATATGGTCCTGTTGCGCGGAGACAAACATGGCAGGGGTATCGATGTCGGTCAGGTCGATGGGCGTGCCAGCGATGGTCAGGGCGCCTGGTTCACGCAGTTTGTTGTTGAGGTACATCTCCCGCAGATAATACCTGTACATGGCTGCTGGCAGATTGGTGGAATCGGAGTTCCAGTAAAGCAGGTCAAAGGGCAGGGGTGGCTCGCCCATGAGGTAGTTGTTGACGAAGTAGGACCAGATCAGGTTGTTCTCTTTCAGGGAGGAGAAACTGAGCGCAATAAACCGGCCGTCATAGTAGCCAATCCTGTCTATGTAGTTTTCCAGTGCCTGAACAATACGTTCGTTGAGGTAAACCCCAATCTCGCCCGGGTCGTTGAAATCAAGCAGGGTAGCGAAGAAGGTAGAGGATTTTACCCGGTCGTCCCCGACTTTTTTCAGGTGGGCGAGGGTGGTCGCCAGTAGCGTGCCGCCAACACAGTAACCGATGGTATTGATCTCACGTTCCCCGGTGGCTTCCTGTACCGCGTCCATTGCAGCCAGCACACCCTCCTGCACGTAGTCCTCGAAAGTGGTGTCCCGGTAGGATGCGTCCGGGTTCACCCAGGACATCATGAACACGGTGTGCCCCTGAGCCACGAGCCAGCGCACCAGCGATTTCCTTTCGGTCAGCTCCATGATGTAGTACTTGTTAATGAACGGAGGGACGACGAGCAGCGGTGTCTGGTGCACCCTATCGGTGGTTGGCTCGTACTGGATAAGCTGGAACAGGCGGTTCTGGAATATCACCTTGCCTGGAGTGGTTGCAATGTTCTTTCCCACCTCGAACGCTTTTTCATCGGTCATGGAAACGTTCAGAAGTTGACGGCTTCTGAGCAGATCCCTGCCAAAGTTCTCCAGCCCCTGAACCACGCTCAGGCCCCAGGTCTGGCGGCACTTCCGCACAGCCTTGGGATTGGTGATAAAGAAATTGGTTGGTGCCAGGGCGTTGACGTACTGACGTACCAGAAACTCCAGTTGACGGCGATTCGCGTCGGTCAGGCCCTCGAGGTCCCTGGTGAATCTGTCCATGTACTGGGCGTTGATCAGGTAGGTTTGACCGATGGCGTAGTAGATGGGGTTGCGCTGCCATGCTTCATCATCGAAACGGTGGTCACTACGTTCGGGGGAAACCACCGGCTCTGTGGGTTGCTTCAGCGTGGTCAGTACCACGTTTTGTGCCAGTTTCCGGTATTGCAGCGCCAGCTCGGCATTGTCCTGCATGACTTTAGTCGGGTTGATGACGGCGTCGCGCAAGGCGGAGGTAAGGCTGCTGCTGACATCAAAGACAAACGAATTGTCCGGATTGGTCAGCCTGGCAGGGTCCATGCCCCTGGCAAACATATCCCGGGATAGCTTGACCAGAGCAGAGGCGTGCCTGAGGTAATCTTTAGCGAATGTGTTCAGGGATCCCATGTGACGCCCTCAAGACTCATTGTCTTTCGGGTCGACAGTGTCCTCGCTGGTAGCTGTCAGGGGTTCCCTGAATACCTCGAATGCCTCGTTGCGGAAATTTTCAGCGATCCCGGAAAATTCCCTGATGTCGTCTGACATCCGTTTGACCAGTTGGTTGAACCGATCCGGCTGAACCCGGACAAAGCCTTTGATGCTTTCAAGGTCACGAATGGCTGTAGCCGACCCGGCCTGGTCTTCGAGCAGTTCCATGTAGCCCCGCAGACTGGACATTTGTGCGTCAGTAACGCTCTTGCAGGTGTCCACGACCAGCCTGTTGATACGGTTGAGCGGTTCGGGAAAGGGTTTGAGAGTATCAGTCGCCATGGATCAGTTCCTTCTGTCAATAAATGTCCTGTAATTGCAGCAGAAAGTTGCAATTGATATTTTGTCCTGAATCAAACGCAAACACAGTTACATATAAACGCCGCCGTTGACATTTATCTGCTGGCCGGTGATGTAATCTCCTTCAGCCGCTATGAATACCACGGCCCTGGCAATTTCTTCGGGCCGGCCGAAGCGCCCCATGGGTACCCGGGCGATGATTTTCTGACGAATATTCTCCGGAACCTGGGCCAGCATTTCGGTTTCTGTGAAGCCCGGTGCAATGGCGTTGACGGTAATGTTGTGGCGGGCCACCTCAAGCGCGAGTGTTTTTGTAAAAGCGATGATGCCGCCCTTACTCGCAGCGTAGTTGGCCTGGCCAAAGTTACCGGCCTGCCCGACGAACGAGGTAATATTGATAATGCGTCCAAACTTCTGTTCCATCATTATTGGCAGCACCTCTGAGCAGGTGGCGTAAACACTCCCCAGATTTGTATCAAGGACTTCCGTCCAGTCCGCATCGGTCAGGTTCTTCATGGCCTTGTCGCGGGTTATCCCGGCGTTATTGACCAGAATGTCGATCTGGCCCCATTCATTCTGGACCTTGTGTATCAATTCTCGTCCAGCCGACATCTGTGAAAGATCTGCCTGCAGTGCCAGGGAGCGAACACCCAGATCCTCGAGCTCTTTTACGACAGCGTTGGCATCGGATTCCCGGGAAACATAATTGATTGCGACGTCTGCGCCTCGCCTGGCGAGTTGTGTTGCTATTTCTCTGCCAATTCCACGGGAGGCACCGGTAACAATGGCGGTTTTACCTTTGAGATCCTGCATGGCACTTTCCTCTGGCTGATTAAAGTCTTGTTAGAGGCAGGTAGGGATTCGCCTCAGGGCGGGGTTGTTGTGTTGTTGTGTTGTTGTTTGTCTCCATAAACAATTAGCAGAGAGCAATTCAGTACACAAGAATTAAGCTGATATGGGGCATCATATTCATTTTCAGCTTGGCCTCGCCGATGAGTTAAACCTTGAAACAAATCGGGTAGGAGCAGATTTTGAGTAACTTCTTGGCTCTGTGGAATGAAGCGGCTACCACAAGCACAAACATCGCCATGATTACGATCACGGCGGCGCCTCACTGACTGACAAGGTATTGCGGGTGCTGGTCGGATTCACCCAACTCCTTCGTCATTAACTGGGTATGTTTTCAGTGCTGGCTTGATGCGGGTCAAATCTGACTGTAAGGCTCCCACTGTTTTCAGCTGCGATTCAGGTTGGAATGTTGTGATTGCAAGGAAGGAACCAGACCAAGAGGTGTAATTCCATGACCAAGGCACATAAAGCAACCAACCAGGGGCAGTTTCTAGTTCGCCGGAAGCTGACTGTCCTGGGTCTTGAAGGGAGTCAGTGGCATGATCTCATTCATGAACTGAATCATCACCCCTGTGTCGATTTTGCCGAGCGTAGATCGAACAACCGGCTGCAGGTTACTTATGATGGGTCCCATTGGTCCATTGACGAGTTACTGGAATTGATTAAAGACCGGGGAGGCCAGTTGAAGCTTGGGTGGTGGGCTCAGCGGAAACTGGGTTGGTATCGGTTTACCGATGATAACGTCCGGGCGAATGCCAAACACGAAGGATTTTGCTGTTCGAAAATTCCTCCCATGAAAAAATAAAAGGCGGCTGGATGAGCAGGGAACAGGACAGGACCACACGCTACCAGCAGGGCAGCCTGAGTTTGCCGGGGACCATCATGCTCGGCACCGGCGTCATGATTGGCGCCGGCATATTTGCACTTACCGGGCAGATGGCGCAGATGACGGGAGCGCTATTCCCTCTGGCGTTTCTGGCGGCGGCCGTGATTGTCGGCTTCAGTGCCTACTCCTACATCAAAATTTCCAATGCATATCCGTCTGCCGGTGGAATAGGTATGTATTTGCACAAAGCCTACGGAAACCGGCTGCCAACAGCGTTTAATGCCCTGCTGATGTATTTTTCGATGGTGATTGCCCAGAGCTTTCTGGCGCGCACGTTTGGCGCCTACACCATGCAGCTCTTTGGCGGCGATGAAAGCGGACGCATGGTGCCCATCCTCGGGGTGTCACTGATCCTTGCGGCCTTTTTGATTAACCTCTTGAGCAACCGTCTGATTCAGGGCGTTGCCTCTTTCATCGGTATTCTGAAGATCGGGGGCATATTGATTTTCGGACTGGTGGGGGTCTGGATCGCGGGCAGCATTTCGGTTGATTTTTCAGATCCGGGAGAAGCCGGAACAATGGGCAATTTCCTGGGTGCGACCGCCCTTGGGATACTGGCTTTCAAGGGCTTTACAACAATCACCAACAGCGGTTCGGAAATACGAGACCCGCACCGCAACGTCGGGCGCGCCATCGTTATTTCCATCGCAGCCTGTGTGGTGATCTATACCCTGGTCGGCTTCGCCGTAGCCAGCAATCTGTCGCTCTCTGAAATTATTGCGACGCAGAACTATTCTCTTGCTGCTGCCGCACGGCCGGCACTCGGGGAGTACGCCGTCTGGTTTACCGTTGCCATTGCCATGATGGCCACGGCGGGTGGCATTCTGGCCAGCATTTTCGCGGTATCCCGGATGCTGGCGATGCTGACGGAAATGAAACTGGTGCCCCATCGACATTTCGGCATGCCTGGCAGCATCCAGAAACACACACTGGTCTACACTGTGGTTCTGGGATTGATGCTAACAGCCTTTTTCGATCTATCCCGGATAGCCGCGCTGGGCATCGTCTTCTACCTGATCATGGACATTGCCATTCATTGGGGTGTACTGCGCTATCTTCGCAAGGACATAAAGGCGAACGCCTGGGTACCTGCTACTGCGATTGCCCTTGATCTGCTTGTGCTGGGTGGCTTTGTCTGGGTCAAACTGAACACCGACCCCTTTGTCATCGGTGTGGCCGTTTCCGCGATGATCGTAATTGCGGTCGCAGAGCAGATTTTTCTTACAAAGTTCCGGAAATCCGGGCACCCGGGCCATGAGGGATCTCATGGCCATCATCACCATTAACCTGCAATCGACAAAGAAGGGAGCACCATGATGGGAGATAACATGTTTGGCCACACCATGTGGGCGGGACACTGGCTGTGGATGCTGGTCGTTGCCCTTGTGGTGGTAATTCCGGCCTGTCGTATTTGCCAACGTACGGGCTATCCGGGCTGGATGGGTGTGCTGATACTGTTTCCTGTCATCAACCTCATTCTGCTTTATTTCCTCGCATTTGCGGAGTGGCCAGTTGAGAGAGATCGTGAAGGGAGATCCTGATGGACGGTAAAAGAGAACAGGCAGCGGGGGGGCAACGAAATCTCGAGTTAATCGTACCGGGAATGGGGTCAGACCACTGCGCCGGTATTATCAGTAAAACGATTAGCCGTCTGAATGGAATCGATACAGTCCAGACTAATATTGCCAAACACAAGGTGAATGTCCGCTCCCTCGCCTCAGGGCCTGATGGAGAGGCAGTAAAAACTGCGGTGGAAGGTGCCGGCTACGACGTCGCCTCCGTCAGGGAGATTGGCACCACAACATTCAGGGTGACTGTACCCGGAATGGGGTCCGATCATTGTGCGGGTATTATCAAAAGCACGCTAGCGAGACACCATGGTGTGCACACGACATCGACAAACATAGCAAATCACACTGTAAACGTGGTGGTCGGTGCGGATGGGCCGTCACAAGATGAGTTGAAAAAGCTCATAGAGGGTGCCGGATACGACGTTGCCGCTATTGACCTGGAGGGAGATGCCAGTCAGGAGGAGGATTCAGCGGTTGAGGAAGCCTACCTCAATCTGGCATGGCGACGACTCTGGATAGCCGCAGTGCCAACAGCTCTGATCATGCTCTTGATGATACCTCATATGTTCTGGCAGCCGATACCTGGGTATCTGGCAATAATTGCCCTGCTGGCATTCCCGGTGGTGTTTCTTTTCGGCGGTGCAGCCACCCACAAGGCCTCGTGGCGCTCCCTGAAAAACGGCACTTTCAACATGGATGTGCTGATTTCCATGGGCAGCCTGCCACCCTACGTGATTGGTCTGGTTGGCTTCATCTATCCGATGACCTCTTTCATCGAAATGGCCGCCACCATAATGACGTTTCACCTGGTCGGCCGTTATCTGGAAGCGAAGGCCAAGGGCAAGGCTTCCGAAGCGATTCGTAGGTTGCTCACCCTGGGAGCCAAGACAGCCCGTGTGGAACGGGATGGCGAAGAAGTCGAAATACCCGTCAAAGAGCTCGCGCCAGGCGACATCATGGTTGTTCGTCCCGGCGACAAGGTTCCGACCGACGGTGAGGTGGTGGATGGTGAGAGCCATCTGGATGAATCCATCGCCACTGGCGAGTCAGTACCGGTTTATAAAAGCGCAGGGGATACCGTTATCGGCGCTACCATGAACAAGGAAGGTCGCCTGAGAGTCAAGGCTACGCGGGTCGGAGGTGACACCTTCCTGGCCCAGGTGGTGAAGCTGATTGATGAGGCCCAGGGGTCCAGGGTGCCGATTCAGGAATTTGCGGACCGCATGACCGGTCGTTTCGTGCCGCTGGTCCTGATTATTGCGCTGGGCAGTCTTGTTACCTGGCTGTTGGCAGCGGATACACTCCGGCCAATCCTTGACTGGGGCGCCGGCTTCCTGCCGTGGGTAGACCCCACGGCGGCTACACCGGTGCTGGCTATCCTGGCAGCTATAGCGGTGCTGGTGATTGCCTGCCCCTGCGCACTGGGGCTGGCCACGCCGACGGCGCTGATGGTCGGTTCGGGCGTAGGCGCCGAGCGGGGCATCCTGATCCGCTCTGGAGAGGCCATCCAGACCTTCAAGGACGTCAAGGTCATGGTCCTCGATAAGACGGGCACCATCACTCGGGGAGAGCCGAAGCTGACTGATGTCGTAGCAGCCGAGGGCGTTTCAGAGACGGAACTGTTGGAGCTTGCCACCACGGTGGAAAATGCGTCGGAACATCCCATTGCCCGAGCCATTGTGGACGGTGCCCGGGAACGAGGTATCAAGCCCGGGAACGTGGTTGATTTCCGCTCCACCGGTGCCCGGGGTGTGTCCGGCACGGTCGGTGAGAAAACCGTGCTGATTGGCAACCGTCTCCTGCTCGAAGAGCATGGCGTTAATGGACTGGATGCCCTGGATAAGAGTCTTCAGGAACTTGAGAATGAGGGCAGAACCGCCGTCATCGTTGCTCGTGACGGTCAGGCCTGTGGCATTGTCGCGGTTGCCGACACGCTCAAGGACGAATCGGTGGCGGCCATTCGCGCCATGCACGAGCAGGGGCTGCACGTGGTGATGATTACCGGTGACAACGAGCGCGCGGCCAACGCTGTTGCCCGTGAAGTAGGCATTGACGAGGTTCGCGCCGGGGTGCTGCCGGAGGGTAAGGTGGACGCCATTCGTGAACTGCAGCAAAAGTACGGTAACCATGTCGCCATGGTGGGTGACGGTATCAACGACGCCCCGGCCCTGAAACAGGCTAACGTGGGTATTGCCATAGGTGCTGGCGCAGACGTTGCTATCGAAGCTGCCGACGTGACCCTGGTACGTGGCGAACTGTCCGGCGTTGTCGATGCCATGGTGTTGTCTCGTGCGACGTTCAGGAAAATTGTTGAGAACCTGCTGTGGGCCAGTGGATACAATGCTGCAGCGATTCCGATAGCGGCTACGGGGCTGCTGCATCCGATGATTGGTGTGGTGGCAATGACCGCCAGCTCGCTCTCGGTCATTGGTAATTCGATGCTGCTTCGGCGGCGATACGACAGGGAGCGCCGATAACGACGGATAGGCAAACGGACGCTATCAAATACGGATAAAGGGAATAAACGCTCGAATCAAAGGAGATAACCATGTCATACACAATCAATCGAATGATCACGGATGAAGGTTTCGAGGCCGTGGATAAAAGAGCACGTCAGGCGCTTGCCGATCACGGTTTCGGGGTGCTGACGGAAATTGACGTGAAGGCCACGATGAAGAAAAAGCTCGACAAGGAAATGCCGGCGTATCTCATCCTTGGAGCCTGCAACCCTGCCATGGCCTGGGAAGCTATTGGTATCGAGCCCCGTGTGGGCGCCATGCTGCCTTGCAACGTCATTCTTCGTGAGGTTCCTGAGGGCGTAGAGGTCAGCGCGATAGATCCGGTGGCTTCCATGACCGCCGTTGATAATGACGAGCTCAAGCAGGTGGCTGCTAAAGTAAGGGACATGCTCTCTGAGGTTGTTGAGGCGATCTGACTGTAAGAGGCCCAGGTCGGGCCACCATGCGAAAAGCCAGAAAGGGCGAACATCCAGTCTGCTGACAGGGAGAAAGTATGAGGCTCAAAGGGTATCCGGGCGATGTCCTGTTACTGGGTGTTTTTCTGCTGCCAGCCATTGTCACCGCCCCGGGCCTGCCATGGGGCGGGCAGGACTGGATCTACTCTCTGGCTGAACTGGTCGGTGTGCTTGCCCTGTCAGCGTTTCTGGTGGCGGGCATGTTGTCGGCCCGTATCCCCGGTACCGATGCCTGGTTTGGCGGATTGATACGGGTCTGGACCATTCACCGCTGGTTCGGTTTTTCGGCCTTTATGCTGGTGATGGTCCATGTGCTGTTGTTGGCGTTTGCCACCTTGCCCGATTCAATTGGTCGCAGTATCGGGACCGTTTTCCCGTCCCTCAGCCATTGGGAAGTCTGGGTAGGTTGGGCAGCCTTTGTCACCATGCTGATCTTTATTGCGCCTACACTCGATTTTTTTGGCGCCCTCCATTATCAGCACTGGAAGCGACTGCACCTGCTGTCCGTTCCGGCGCTGGTCCTTGCGCTGGTCCATACCCTGACGCTGTCGTCCATGGCCTGGGTGTGGTGGCTGCTGTCGGCACTGGCAATGGCGGCCATTGCCTGGCGTAAACTGTTATCGCCCTGGCTGGCCAGGAAGCCCTATGTGGTTAAAGAAGTCGACACGCTCGCTCGCGATGTCGTGGAACTGCGCTTACGCCCGAGAGGCAAAGGGATTCGCTGGCGGGCCGGCCAGTTTGTTTACCTGACGCCGATGGATCGCTCGCTGGCGGCCGGGTACCGGGAAGAGCACCCATACACCATTGCCTCTGCTTCAGCGGATGAGGAGTTGCGGATTGGTATCAAAGCGGTTGGGGATGCCACTGACGCGTTGGTGAATATCCGGCCGGGAGCTGAAGTCTGCATCGAGGGCCCTTACGGCACTTTCTTTGAGACGGGGGACCGGGAAACGCCAGATTCGGAGCCGCAGCGAAAGCAACTGTGGTTGGGCGGTGGCATTGGTATTACACCGTTTGTATCTGGCGCCAGGGACAGGGCGAGCAATGCGTCCGCAGGTCGCGAGGCCTGTTTGTTCTACTTCGCCAACCGGCCCGAACGGGCCTATTACCTTGATGAACTTATCCAGATTTCTGAAGCCTGCGACACCTTTACGGTGCATGTCCACTACATGAACGAAAACGGCGTCGTCACCCGGGAGTACCTGGCGCAACGCTGCCCGGATTTTGCCGAGCGAGAAGTCTATATGTGTGGACCGCCCGGCATGATTACTCATCTGAAAAACCTGCTGAGGCACGAGGGAGTGCCTTCCTGCCGCATTCACACGGAGGCGTTTGACTTCCTATGACCAGCAACCGAATTGCCTATACTGGATTTGTCGCCTTTGTCAGCGTGTTGCTGACTCTGGTGGTCGTGAATATGGTGCAGAACAGCCCGGAATCACAATCTGCTGATGACAGTGTTGAGAGCAATGATGATGGCGAGAGGATCTATCGTCTTGCTGAGGTGGCAGAACATGATGATGCCAGTAGTTGCTGGAAAGTTATTGGGGGTGTTGTCTACGACCTGACTGAGTACCTGCCCAATCACCCCGCTGAAGAGGAAACTTTCACACGCTGGTGTGGCAAGGAAGCGACCTCCGCCTGGCAGGACAAGGGCAATGGTCGTCCCCACAGCCCCCGTGCCGCCAGGCGCCTTGAGTCTTACAGAATCGGTATTATTGAGGAAGGGGAGTCGGCCTCGGTTGAGTCGGAGTCAGCATCAGCCAGTGCAGACAGGGACGCTGTATAACGGTCGCGTAAAGAAATGAGCCTGGAGGTTAACCATGAGCGCTGCGCAACAATATCTTCTGTTACTGGGCATAGCGCTTGGCGTCGTTTGTCTTGTTCTGAGCCTTTACGGGCTCGCCCGCACGTTAGGCCCGACACGTCAGGAGCAGGGCAAAGATGTGCCGGCGAGTTCGGGAGTGCTGTCGCGGGATCCGGTATGGGGGCGCTATCACGCCCATTACTATGGTTACGCGCTGCTGTTTCTGGCCTTCGATATGGAGATGGCGTTCATGTACCCATGGGCAGTGGTTTACAAGGAAGTAGGAATGGTTGCTTTGCTTGATATGGGCGTGTTTCTTGCCATTCTCTTTCTTGGCCTGCTTTATGGGTGGAGCCAGGGGGCTTTCAGGCGGCAATGAGTTCTGATCCTGCAATAAACGTAACGGGCGCGCGGCAGAAACGGTCCTCAGTGCTGCAGGGGCTGGTTTCCCGGGCGCTGGCGCGCAATCTGAGCTGTCTGATCGTTCCCGGTCCGGAAGTGGCCCTGGCGCATGGGCTGGACGTGAGCGCGACAGGTTTGCGCATCAGTACCACGCCCCGTGATGCCAGCGTGCTGCTGATCATCGGTGAGTTGCCCGAGAAAATGGGCGATGCTGTGGCCGTGCTCTACGCGCAGATGCCGCGACCGCGGGCTGTTCTCATGGTTGGCGCAGAGGCACCGTCGACTTTACCCGGTGCTGATATTTCCTCAGGTCTCTCGCAGGAGGAGCTGACCGAAGCTGTTGGTCGTCTGGAGCACGCACTTGCTGAGGGTGCCTTTGCGGACTCACCTGAGGATTTCGACGCCGATGTCCTGCACGCAAGCATCGAGTATGTCTGCCCCATGCACCCGGAAGTTGTCGAGGATGAGCCGGGTAGCTGCCCTAAATGTGGCATGGATCTGGTTGCCCGTGAAGCCGGGGAGTCGACGCCTGAAGATGGCCACGACCATGAACACCATCATGATCATGAACATCACCATCACCACGATCATGAAGAACACGAGCACGAGCACGAGCACTGCCATGATCATGAGGACCAGAACCAACATGATCACGGCCACGATCATGAGCATCACCATGGTCATGAACATCACGATCACCATGATCACGAACACCACTCAGAACATGAACACTCCGGCCATGATCACAGTGAACGTGACCACGGTGGACATGATCATGAAGGGCACGGTCATGGCGCCTCGGGATTCATGTCGATGATTGAAGTCACCAAAGACCTGCCCCGCAGCGCCGACGGCCTGCAGATGGACTGGCTTGAAGTGCCATTCGGTCCGGTCTTTCCTGGCTTGCCCGGTGGTCTGAAGTTGACGCTGACGCTCGACGGTGACGGCGTGACCGAAGGGCAGGCGACCTCCCTGGTGGGTATGACCACCGACGGTGCAGAGGGGGAAGGGAGTGAAGAAAGTAAAGAGATGGATGCCGGGACCTTCATCGAGCATCTGTCCTCGGCAATGCCAATGGCGCCGGTGAGCTACCGTCTGTTGGCCTGTCTGGCAATCGAGAAAGCGGCTGGGCTGGAGGACGATTCGGAGAACGCCGGTACCCGCAATGGCGCCCTTGAGCGTGAGCGTATCGCCAGTCACCTGGGTTGGCTGGCACAAGTGGGGCGCCAGCTCGGATTCGCCTGGCTGACGCAGCGGGCTTCGACTCTGCAACTGCAAGTCAGAGACGCTGATCGGAACAGGCTTGGTGAGCTGGAGCCAGCGCTGCGTGCATTGGGTACCCGCCTTGAGCGAACACCTTTGCTCAAGTCACGGCTGAAAGGTATTGGCATACTGCCAATCGACTCTTCTGACCTGCGCGGCCCAGTAGCGCGTGCTGCGGATGAAGGCGGAGATGCCTGGGCTCGCCTGTGGCAACGCCTGGCCGAGATTTCGGCCAGCCTCGAACTTATCAGGTCGAGCGGGGAGCCCGAGCTGCCATCCCTACGCGACATTGGTGATGTGTCAGGTACCGGTGAGGCAACTGTTGACACTCCCCGCGGCGAGGCCCGGTTAAGTCTGAAACTGGAGCGTGGAAAGGTGAAGTCATACGAGCTGGACACTGCCTGCAGTCACCATATCGACCTGGTCCCGAAGCTTGTTGAGGGCCGGGAGCTGGGCGACGCGCTGTTAGCGGTCGGATCGCTGGATCTTTCGCCCTGGGAGGTAATCTCGTGACCATCGCTATCGTTTTGTTGGCATTGTTTGGCAGCGCCTGGCTGCTGGCCGTCATCGAGGGCTGGATCACAACTGGCCGCCTGAGTCCGGCCGCGCCACTTTACAGCGGCCTGGCTCACCTCGGTCGTGAATCCATTCTGCCGCGCTCGCCAGACAGGGTCTTTTTCGAGGCGGCGCCAGTGCTGCTATTGGTTGTGGCGGTGCTTGGTATGGCGGTCCTGCCGCTGGCGCCGGATCTGGTCATCGCGGACCTCGGCACCGGCGGGCTCTTCATCAATGCGGCCCTGGCCTATGTGCTGGTCGCGGTGATCATGGCGGGCTGGGGACCGGATGGCGCCTACGCGATGATCGGCGGCTGGCGCTTTCTGGGCCAGCTTATTGCCTATTCCATGCTTATTGTCATGCCGATCACGGCCGTGGCCATGCGCGCTGAGTCTCTGGTGAACACTGCGATCGTTGGTTCCCAGGAGAGCCTGTGGAACATTGTCTACCAACCCCTGGGCTTTGTGCTGTTCTTCATTGCCGCCATGGCGCTTGCGTTTCGCGCGCCATTCGATCTGCCCACCGCGGAGGGGGAGCTTGGCGGGGGTGTGGATGCCGAGTACACCGGCGTGCGCCTGGCAGTGCTGCGTCTGGCTCGCCTGACGCTGGTGGTTACCCTGGCCTCCGCGACCACGGTGTTCTATCTCGGTGGCTGGTACGGCCCGCTGCTGCCGCCCTGGGCCTGGAGCCTGATCAAGACCCTGGCCGTGGCCGTGTCGATGCTGCTGGCCGGCCGCTACCTGCCACGCATTCGCGAGGCGGATCTGATGCGGTGGTGCTGGGTTCTCGGGATTCCCCTGGCGCTGGTTAATATCATTATTGTCGGTTTACTGATCCTGGTGGTTCCCTGATGTACGCACAGGCTTTTTTTGTTGCCGTTTTCGGGCTGGCCGCCATCGGCTTCGGCGTGGTGGTGTTTCGCACGTCATCCATGGTCCGTTCCGCGCTGGCGCTGCTGTTTTCACAGACTGCCGTCGGCTGCATGTTTCTGGCGATGCAGACCGAATTTCTGGGTGTACTGCAGATCATGATGATGGCCACGGAGATGAGCATCATGGCCATCTTCATGGTTATGTTCATGATGGATCCCGGTGGCCTTGGCGGTATGGACATGAGCCATCAAAAGCGTTTTTCGATCGGTGCCGGGGTGAGTGCGGCCGTTGTCGCTATCGCCGTTGCGCTGTTGTCCGACTGGGGTCCCGCAGCCGAGCAGGTGGCGGACGCGGAAGCGCAGACGCGGGAGCTGGGGATGGAGCTGCTTGGGCGCTCTATGATGATCTTCGAAACTGCCGGCATCACCATCCTGACCGCGATGATTGCCGCCACGGCGGTGGCAATACCTGTGAAAAACCTGGCGAGTAAAGACGACAAGGAGGCCTCGGAATGACCGTAGTTCTGATAGTAGCGCTTCTGACCGGCGCCATCCTGTTTGGTATCGGTATCTATGGCGCGCTGTCCCAGACCAATCTGGTGATGATCATGATGGGCGTGGAGCTGATGCTGGCGGGCGCCATGGTGAATCTCGTCGCTTTCTGGCGCTTTCTGCACCCCGAGGCCTATTCCGGCCAGATGTTCGTGCTGGTGGTGATGACGGTCATGGCACTGGAGATGGCGGTCGGATTTGGCGTCGCCATTGCCCGCTTCCGGGCCAAGGGCTCGGTCGAGATGGAAGAAGCAGAGGACCTCAAAGGATGAATGCAGTGCTCCTGCCCATACTGCCGCCGCTGATCGCCGCCCTGGCCGCGTTGATACTACGCCGTGGTGGAGCCGCGCTGGCCCTGGCTGGTGTGGCGCTCAGCCTGGCAGGCAGTCTCTGGCTTCTGGCCGGGGTCGTTGACGGCCAGGCCCAACCACTGATTCTGCCCGGGCTGCCGGACATGCCACTGCGTCTGGTCGCTGGGCCAATGACGGCTCTGCTGAGTGTGGCGGTGGCTACGGTCGGAACCTTCGTGCTGATTTATGCCGTCGGTTATATGAAGCGGGAGTCCGGGCAGGCGCGCTTCTATGCTGTAATGTCGCTGTTCCTGGCCACCATGCAGGCGCTGGTGCTGGCTGGCGACTGGATTCTGCTACTGGCGGCCTGGGAGCTGATCGGTTTGTGCAGTTACCTGCTGATCGGCTTCTGGTTCCAGCGTCCTGAAGCTGCGAACGCAGCCAGCCGAGCTTTTCTCTATACCCGCAGCGCGGATCTCGGGCTTTACGTTGCGGTATTCATGCTTATCGGGTCGGCAGGTACCAGCGAGATTGCCGCCTCTCTGGACGCTGGCGTTAGTGCCTCGACCGCCGCCGGGCTTCTGTTGCTGCTGGCCGCCATGGGCAAGTCGGCCCAGGTTCCCCTGCAGGACTGGCTGATGCGTGCCATGGCAGGCCCGACACCGGTCTCGGCACTGTTGCACTCGGCCACGCTGGTCGCTGCTGGCGCCATCCTGCTGATACGGTCGGCCCCGCTACTGACGCCTGAAGCGCTTTTCGCTGTCGGGCTTGTCGGTGGTATCACCACGGTGGCGGCTGGGGTGATTGCGCTTGCCGAGCGTGATCTCAAACGCCTGCTCGCGGCTTCCACGGCCAGCCAATACGGCCTGATGCTGATTGCCGTAGGCGCCGGCGTTCCGCTGGCCGCGCTGTTGCATCTGCTCGCCCATGCCGCCATCAAGAGCAGCCTGTTCCTGGCCGCTGGCGACTTCCAGCATGCCCGCGAGGGTACCGGTTTCGATCAGTTGAAGGGCGTTGGCCGCGCCAGGCCCTGGGCCTTCGCCGGCTTTGCGCTGGCAGCACTGGCACTGGCCGGCATCCCACCGCTGAGCGGGTTCTTCTCCAAGGATGCGGTGATCGCCGCCGCTCTGTCTGCGCCGGGCGCCGTCTGGCTCGTCCCTCTGGCCCTGGCAGGCACTCTGCTGACCGGCGCCTATATGGCCCGGGCTTTACGTTTGCTCTGGCGGGGCTCCGGCGATACCCGGCCGGTCGCCGGTACTGGCTGGATGCGCGCTGGCATCTGGGGTCTGGCGATCCCCGCCGCTGGCCTGGGTCTGGCCTTTGGTCCACTCGAAACAATGCTTGATCTGCCGGCTCCGGAAACCGCAGGTATGGGCGCCATATTGTCCGGACTCGTCGCTGCATTGGGTGGTCTGGCGTTGGGCTGGCTGGTGCCGGTCAAGCGTCTGCTTGGGCCTGCCCATCAATGGGCAGAATCGGGGCTGGTGGTTGCGGGAGGCCTGACCGCCTGTATAGGCCGGCCCGCAATGGCTGTTGCCCGGCGGTGTGACCGTCTGGAAGACCATTTGTACGCGGCCGCGCTTGGCGTCGGCCATGCAGCTGTCAACCTTGCCCGTGGGGGCGAGCGCCTGGAACAACGTTTGTATCTGGCCGTGCTTGGCGTCGGCCGCGCCAATCTGGCGGTGGGTCGCTGGGTTCGGGGCGGGGATGAGCGTGGTATCGACGGCCTGATCTTCGCCCTGGTGGCCGGTGTGCGGGCCCTCGGCGCGCGGGCGAGAACCCTGCAAAGCGGCCTGATCCATCACAGCCTGGCGATCAGCGCCGTCGCCACCGCTGTGCTCCTGGCCATCCTGTTTTCAGCTTCACTGAGTTTCTAAAGGAACCCTGTACTCATGCTACCACTCGTATCTCTGACCCTGTTCTTGCCACTCGTCGGCGCTGTGCTGATTCTGTGTTTGCCGAAGCCGACGGCACGGACGGTGCACGGCATAGCGATCGTCAGTGCCGCCCTGACTCTGGTCGGCGCTCTGGCCATGTGGCTGCAGGGCGTGAGTGGTGACGGCTTTTCCCAGGTCGAAGAGCTGGAATGGATGCCAGCCATTGGCGCCGCCTACCGGGTCGGGGTTGATGGCATCAGCCTGCCGCTGGTGCTGCTGAGTGCCGTGCTTTTCCTGGTTTCTTTCATCTACACGTCGTCGCTTCGTGATCGCCCGCGTGCCTATGTGGCCCTGATCCTGCTTCTTGAAACTACGGCGATTGGTACCTTTACCGCCCTCGACGGGATCCTGTTCTACGTCTTTTTCGAAGTTTCCCTGGTGTCGATGTATTTCATGATTGCCGGATGGGGACATGAAGACCGGCAGCGCGCCGCCCTGATGTTCTTTATCTACACCCTGCTGGGCAGCCTGCCATTATTGCTTGCGATTCTGGGGCTTTACCTCGGTAGCCCTGATCCCACCTTCGATATGCGGGCCTGGATTGCCAATCCACCGCTGGAGGGAGCTGCGGCCATGTGGGCGCTGATCGCCATGCTGATCACCTTTGCGGTCAAGATTCCTGCGATACCCCTGCATACCTGGTTACCTGCGGCACACGTGCAGGCACCGACCGTTGGTAGCGTCATCCTGGCTGGCATCATGCTGAAATTCGGCACTTACGGGCTGGTGCGCTTCGCGCTGCAAATGACTCCCGAGGCGTTCCGCGAAGCCGGCATCGTTGTTCTGGTTTTCGGTGTCGTCAGCGCGATTTACGGCGCCTTTGCCGCCCTGGCGCAGACCGATCTCAAGCGCCTGGTGGCCTATACCTCAGTTAATCACATGGGCTACGTGATCGTCGGCGTCTCTGCGGCTGCGCTAACGCTGGATCCTGCCGTGCGTGCGACCGCTCTCGACGGCGCCGTGCTGCAGATGTTCAGTCACGGCCTGGTCACCGGTGCCCTGTTCTTCCTGGTGGGCATGATTCAGGAGCGCGCCCATACCCGCGAAATGGGGGAGTTTGGCGGCCTGCTCAAAACGGTTCCGTTGCTTGGCTGGTCCTTTGTACTGGCGGCTTTCGCGTCTCTGGGTCTCCCTGGCCTGGCGCACTTCCCGGCTGAGTTCCAGATATTTCTCGCCACCCTGGGCACCACTCCCATCGCGGTTGTGGTGATTCTGGGTATTGCCATTATCGCCGGAACCTTTCTCAAGGCACTGCGTGAAACCTTTCTGGGTGAGCCCCGGGATCGCTGGAACAAAATGCCGGATCTGAGCCCGCGCGAAATTCTTGCGGTGGCGCCCCTGCTGGTGCTCACCGTTGCCACTGGCGTGGCGCCGTCCTGGGTGTTGGACGTTATTCATCGGACCACATCGGCACTGGTGCTGTAATGGGTCGTGATCTCGCATTAATCATTCCGGAAATTGCCGTTCTGTTGACGGCTGTCGGTGCCCTGATCGCGGAGATGCTGCGCCGGCCCCGGATTTCGCTGATCATTGCCGTCATCGGCCTGGTCGTTGGCACCGGGCTAACCCTGCGCCTGCTCGGCACAGACACAACGGTATTTGGCGGCAGCTTCCGGATCGACACGTTAAGCATCTGGGCCAAGCTCATCCTGCTGCCGGCTACGGTGCTTGCGATGTTGCTGGCGCGGGTGGATGTCCGGGGGAGCGCCCGCGAGGGTACGGTCTACAGCCTGCTGATCTTTTCCACTCTCGGCGCCCTGGTGCTGGCGGGGGCAGGGGACACCATGTTTCTGGTGCTGGGCACACTGCTGACCGGTTTGGCCACGTTCGCCCTGGTCGCCTATCCGGACACCGACCCGGCGACCGAAGCCGCCATGAAATTCTTTGTGTTCGCTTCAGTCACCACTGCCATCATGATTTTCGGCCTGAGCTACTGGTTCGGTGCCTCCGGCTCTACGCTGATCGCTGATCTGCCGGCCATGGACACGATGCCGCTGGCCGTTATTCTCGGGTTCGTGGCTGTGGTTGTGGGCCTGGGGTACAAGGCATCGCTGGTTCCGTTCCACTTCTGGGCACCCGACGCCTACGAGGGCGCCCCGTTGTCGATTGCCGCCTACCTGTCGGTCGTGCCCAAGATTGGCGCCCTGTTTGCGCTGACTCAGGTGGTTCGTGACCTGCCGCCGGAAACCGGCTGGGCTGCGGTCATGGCGGGCCTGGCCGTGCTGAGCATGACCTACGGCTATCTTGCTGCACTGGTGCAGGACAATATTGTCCGGCTACTGGCCTATTCGTCTATTGCCCAGTCAGGCTATTTCCTTCTGGGCATCCTGGCGGTGGGCTCCAGTGAGCTTGCCTTGCCTTCAATCATTCTGTTTGCCGCTGCCTATGCGGCCATGAACCTGGGCGCTTTCGCGGCTGCTGCCACCACCGGGCGCACTCTGAGTGATTTTGAGGGGTTGGGGCGCACGCGACCGTTGATGGGAATCGCAATGGTGATTTTCCTGCTGTCGCTGGTCGGCATTCCGCCATTGGCCGGCTTCGTTGGCAAATTCATGCTCTTCGGCGCTGCCATCGATGCCCAGTTTACCTGGCTGGCTGTGGTGGCGATTGTCAACAGCGTGCTGTCGCTGGCGGTCTATCTGCGAATTATCGTGCCGATGTACAGGGCTGGGGAGTCAGCGTCCGCTGCAACGGACCCATGGCATGGAATCGTGGTGATTACAGCGTTTGCGGCTACGCTTATTATCGGCCTGGCGGCCCAGCTTTTCATCGTTTAGGCCAATGCCGACCTAAACCTGAAAAATCGGGGCAAACCCGCCTCCGGGCGTTCGAAAGTTGGTGGTCTGCCCTTTGTAGATGCGGGCAGCGGTAAGCAGCGTTGTTCCATCGTAGGTGTACAGGCGAATGTCGACCTTTCCGGTGGTTACCGTGTCATCAATTTTGAGACCTCGCTCTCCCGGAGGGACGAGGTCCTGCGCAATATAATCGCCCTCGAGAATGTTTTCGAAAACGCGGCGGGTCAGTTTGTCACCCCGGTAAACACCTTTGCTGCCATGGCCTGCCACCGGCTTGAAAAAGAGGCCACGGCGATCACGCCACAACTCTGTCGCGTCATCCCTCGAAACCAGCCTGGTCTTTGGAACAGCCCTTTCCAGTATCTCCACGTTCTTCGTATCCAGTCCCCATTCACGCAATGTCTGTGAGTCTGACAAGAGAGTCAGGTTCCGTTTGTCGGCCAGCACGGCGTGGGTTCGCGGGTTGGGCGTTACGACGACGGCACCGTCGAGATAGGCCTGTCTTAAGGTCGCATGGTTCGGAGCTTCCAGTGCGAAATCCACCAGCCTGTTGTACACCATATCAATGCGTTTTCCACCGGCGGTAAGTTCACCATTGGCATACTCGAACTCGGCAGGGTCTAGGACCAGGGTTTCTATTCCCCGGGCCATAAGAAGTCGCTGGGCCAGCTGGAATTCCGGGAACATGAACTGGCTCTTCGGGGCATCATCCACGATGGCCAGTCGCTCGGGTATCGAGTCTGCAAGCTGCCTTTGCCATTCCTGTTTGAACATGTTGACGACGGCATCGTCGAACCTCTCCAACGCCGGACTGGTCACCGGCGAATGTCGAGGTGGCTGGCAGCATCGGCTTTGAGCCCGGGCGAGCACAGCGTTAAGAAAAGCACCGCCGGCATTGGTGTTGACCTCGATCAGTTGAGGTCCTTCGGGCCCCAGGTGAAAGTCATAGCCCATAAATGCCCCGACAGGGCCGGGATCGAACTGTGCGATGTCTGGAGCCCAGGACAGAACCTGTGTCAGGTAAGACGGTAGTTTGCTGGCTTTCTCGATGGCCTGGACGACTCCCTCCATCGTCAAAATATCGCTCTTGGGGACAAAAACGGCGGTGTCCGAAAAGAAATGATCAAGCTCCGGGATCGCTGTCGCCGGGAAACCAATGCCAGCGTTGGAAAACTGGTCCCGAAGATTTGAGTTGAGGGCATCTTGATCAAGGGTAATGCAGTAACAATGACGATTAAGCAGAGCTGCATTGGTACTGGCTGTTTGCTGGCTATTTCTGGTTTCGTCGTGCATTCGGACACCACTGTCAGGGAGTTGCTTTACCAAATGGGTGAAATCTGATTCCTGGTCTAAAGCCGGGCGTTTGCTGGTGATACTGATCCACGTCAAATAGATGCATCTTCCGGAATGGTTTTCAGCTCTGTTTCAGCTTGGCGTGTTCAACTCGAACTGAAGCAGTCTTTTTGTTCCCCCGTTATTCCGATCACAAGGTGATCTTATGAAACATCAGTTGCGCAAGCAGTGGTTTGCAGGCCTTACCGCTTTACTTTTAATGGGCCTGTCACTGGCAGTGTCGGCGGGCAGCAGTCGCGCCTTCATTCCCATGGGGTCTGCAGATTCCATAGGTGTTATGGACCTGGAAAGCCATCGTCTGACGTCGACGATTTCTGGCACGGTCAATACCCATGGTTCCGCACTGACTCCGGATGGTCGCTATCTTATTGTGGGCAGTTTGACGGCCCATGACAATCAGGAGCCGCCCGTTCGTCCAGAGGGTGTCACGGAAGATGAGCACGCCTCCCACCATGGGGCACAGGGCGGCACGGTTCCGAAGCAACCAGGTACGGGGCGTATTTACGTGGTGGATACCAGTACCAACGAAATTGACAGCGTGTTTGAAGTGCCGGGGCCAGTGCATCATGTTCTGGTCACACAGGATGGTCGCCACGCCGTTTCCACACATCCGACGGATGGGGGTATCAGTGTTGTTGATCTTGATTCCGGAGAAGTCGTTGAAGTCATCGCGACTGGCCCTTCTCCCAACTACATAGCGACGACGGGCGACGGCCAGACATTGTTCGTCAGCAATACCGGTAATGGCACCGTTAGCGAGGTGGATACCCGGAACTGGTTTGTTAAGCGAAATGTACGCACAGGCGGGGCACCCGAGCACATGGTGCTCGCTCCCGACGAGGATCATCTTTACATCAATGACGCTGCCGCCGGTGAAGCGGTTGCTCTCATGCTGTCTGAAGGTGCTGTCACTGCACGTTACGAAATCGGGGAGGCGCCTCATGGCCTGGGCGTGAGTGCCGATGGGGAGGTTCTTTTTGCGACCAGCCAGGGCGATGAAAGAATCGTTCGCATAGAGCTCAGACATAACTCGCGAAAAAGTATGCAGCTGACACCGGCTCCCTATCACCTGGCAGTTTCCCCTGTGGATGGCCAGATACTGGTAACCAGTCGCGGTGAGGCAAAGCTCTGGGTACTGGATCCGGTTTCCCTTGCTACGGTAGATGAGATTCCACTGGGCGGGATAGGTCATCAGATTTCGATTGACGCGCGATGACGTTGTGGGAAACGCGACACCAGGCCCGAAGATAACTGAGTAAGGACTTGGTCAATGAGATTCTGGATAAGCGCTCTTCTTGTTTTTGCCATATCGGCTCGTCTTATCGCGGCTACTCCCTCGGCTGTTTCCTTGATCGAAGGCATGGAACAGACCCTGTGGTCAGACAGTAACCACGGTCAGTACGTCATGCGTATAGAGAGTGAGTATTGGACCCGTGAACTGCAACTGGAAGCCTGGATGGATCGGCCGGATCACACCTTGATCCGGATTCACTCGCCGAAGAAAGAGGCTGGCGTTGGCTCGCTGAGAATCGGCGATGCCATGTGGAATTACCTTCCCAAAGTTGATCGCACCATCAAGATTCCACCGTCAATGATGCTGCAGCCATGGATGGGGTCCAACTTCAGCAATGATGATCTGGTCAAGGAAAGCTCCTTTGTCGACGACTACACCCATGAGGTTGCCGGGGTAGATGATTCTGGCGAGGTGCCGGTGTACCGGATCGTCTCAACACCACGGCCCGACGCGCCGGTTGTCTGGAGCAAGCTTGAATTCGAAATTCGCTCGGACGCGATTCCCGTGTCGGTGACCTACTACGGCGAGCGTGATCAGGTCGTCAAACGGTTGACCTATGACCAGATAAAAACCATGGACGGGCGTCTGATCCCTACCCGCTGGACGATGGTAGACGCGGATAATCCTGCATCTCGCACGGTCATCCGCATTGAATCCATCGAATTCGATAGTCCTGTAGACGAAGCGCTTTTCTCATTGCGTCGCCTGCGCAACCCGGAATGAGACCCCGCTATGAGCATCGTCAATGTTCAGCATGTGTCGCGGATTTATCAGCAGGACTCAATCGCCGTCAAGGCGCTGAACGATGTATCCGTGGCGATCGAGCCCGGTGAGTTCACAACGCTGGTGGGGCCATCGGGTTCGGGCAAGACTACCCTGTTAAACCAGATCGGGGCCCTGGACGAACCGGATGCGGGGCGCATTCAGGTGGCGGGTGAGGAAATCACCGGGCTCAGCCGCAAGAAGCGCACCATTCTGCGGTTGTGGAAAATCGGCTTTGTGTTTCAGGAATACAACCTGATCGGCGTCTTGTCGGCTCAGGAGAATGTGGAGTACGTGCTGATGCTTCGCGGCGTTCCGTTTCGGGAACGACGGGCCGAGGCCCGGCGCATTCTCGCGGAGGTCGGGCTGCAGGGGATGGAGCAGCGTCTGCCCCATGAACTCTCCGGCGGCCAGCAACAACGTGTTGCGGTGGCCAGGGCCATCGTTAGCAAACCCGCCATTGTCCTGGCCGATGAGCCAACCGCCAATCTCGACTCCGCCACCGGTGCGGCCCTGCTGGACCTGATGCGGGGGCTGAATGCGGAGCACGGTATTACCTTTGTGTTTTCCACCCACGATCCGATGGTGATGGAGCGGGCGCGTCGCGTGATTCATCTGCGGGATGGCGGTGTTGAGCGTGAGGAGCTGCGATCGTGATCGCGTGGCTGCGCCTGGCGTTTGGCAATCTGCGCGTCAATCGTCGGCGTACCGGCATTACGCTGTTGTCGGTGGCCGTCGGTGTGGGCGGGCTGGTGTTTCTATGGGCTTTTATCGACGGCATCAATGTCCAGATGATCAACAACATGACCGGTTATGTAACCGGCGACCTGAAAGTGCACCAGCGCGGATTTCACGACGACCGGGAAATGAATATTGCCGTTGCCGAGCGCTGGAACCTTGCTGAGGAAATGTCCTCCGTAACCGGTGTCGCAGCGACCACTCCCAGGGTGACGGGCAATGCGCTGGCCAGCCATGCCGACGAGTCACGGGCTTTGCAGGTAATGGGGGTCGACAGCACAAAAGAGCCGCAGGTAACCCGGCTTGATCGGTCGATCATCCGCGGCCGCTATCTGGAGGGGGATAATGAGATCGTTATGGGCGTGGACGCCGCCAGTGCCCTGAGCACCTCCCCGGGAGACGAACTGGTGTTGGTGGTCCAGGCAGCGGACGGCTCCATTGGCGCAGACCGGTTCGAGGTGGTGGGTGTTTTCGAAACCGGCATCAAACGTATTGATGGCTTTGTAGCCCAGATGCCGCTGGCATCCGCCCAGGCACTGTATGCCTTTGAAGGTCGATTTACCGAGATTGCTGCCCGCGTAGAGGGCTCTGACCAGCTCGAAGCGGTGGTTGATAGCCTGCAAAATCAGCTGCAGGGCCGCAATGTGGAAGTCCTGGGCTGGCCGGCGCTGATGCCTTCGCTGGTGCAAATGGTCGCGTTTCACGACGCCGTCGCCTACATCGTGATCTTCGTGGTGTTTGTGGTGGTGGCGGCCGGCATCGTCAATACCATTCTGATGTCGGTGCTGGAACGTGGCCGGGAATTCGGTGTAATGATGGCTCTGGGTACGCCCAGCAGCCGGATTATCTGGCTGGTGCTTCTGGAAACGACGATTCTGGCCGGCCTGGGTTACCTGTTGGGGGTAGTGCTGGGGCTGTCACTGACCGGCTACTTTGGTTCCCAAGGGCTGGACTTCAGTGCCTATATCAAGGCCATGGATACCATGCCGGGGCTGAGCAGCATCGTCTATCCCACCATCGAATTCTCCCGCCTGGTGGTGATTGGCATTGTAGTGGTGTCGGTGGCCCTGCTGGCGGCACTGCTCCCGGCCTGGAAAGCCAGCCGCAACAGCCCGCTGGAGGCGATGGGTGCGCGGCGCAATGTCATCAATCGTATCCGCAGAATCCACTGGGAGGTGACGTCTGACCACCGGCTGCTGATTTTTGCGCAAATGGCACTTCGCTCGGTGTTCCGCAATCCTCGCCGGTCGGTGATTACCGCATCGGCCACGGCGTTCGGGCTGGCCGCCTATCTGTTTCTGTACGCCTTCGCCGATGGCTTCTTCGAGCAGATGATCCATAACTCGACGCAGCAGCTCAGCGGGCATGTCCAGGTGATGGAGGAGGGGCACGATGTCGATCTTTCGCCGGCCCTGCGCATTGCTGACAGCCAGGTGCTGCGCCAGCGATTGCAGGAGCGGCCAGAAGTCGAAGCCGCCGCACCCCGGGTGGTGCTCAGAGCCATGGTGGCAAACCCCGGCAAAAGCCTTCCGGTAGAACTGGTGGGTATTGCAGCTGAACAGGAGCAGGACGTCACGGAGCTTTCCGGGTACATGGAGCAGGGCACTTACGTTCAGCCCGGAGAGAGCGGGATTGTGATCGGGCAAAAACTGGCCGAGGAGATAAATGCCCGGTTGGGGGATAAGCTGGTGATCACGGTTCAGCAGGCTGGTGGCGATCTGTCCTCCAGTGCCCAGGCCATTCGCGGTATCTACCGCACCGGCAGTGACCTGTTCGACACCGAGTATGCATTTATCGATATCAATACTGCCCGAAACCTGGGTGGACTGCAGGAAGACGAAGTTTCACGGATTGTGCTGAGGTTGTCAGACCGCTCAGAGAGTGGGGCCCTGGCGCTAGCCCTGAACCGGTCCCTGGCTGAACACGGGCTGGTGGCCCAGGACTGGGAAGCCTTGCTCCCGGTCGTCGTGCAAATGGTGGAAATGAGTCAGGTGGATTTCCATCTCATCCTGTCAGTGGTCTTTGTCGTAGTCGCCATTGGTGTCATGAACACCATGGTAATGTCAGTGATGGAACGCACCCCGGAACTGGGCGTGATGCTGGCATTGGGCACCAGAGGGGGGCAGCTGCAACTGACGATTTTGTTTGAGGCGTTCTTTCTGGCAGTTCTGGGAATGCTGGCAGGAACGGTGGTCGGCAGCCTGCTTGTTCACTGGCTTGGCACTACCGGCATTGATCTGTCCTCGATCAGCGGTGCTCTGGAGGCCATCCCCGGCGTTACCGATCGCATCTATCCGGTGCTGATTCTCGATCATATCTGGCTTCCCAGCCTGCTGTTGTTCCTGTGTTCCGTGCTGGTAGCGCTGTACCCGGCGTGGCGGGCTTCACGACTGGACCCGGTGGAGGCCATTCGGCATGGTTAGTCGCGCTCCATTGGTGGCGGTGGGCCTGGTTTGGCTAATGCTGGCTTCAAACGCTGCGGCTGACTTCAGCCATTCCGGATCGCTCAAGAACCTCAGTGCCGGGGCGCGCTCGCTGGTTGATGACGATCGTTACTTCTCGAACCTTACCCGCCTGCGTCTGGAACCTCGCTATCGATATCAGGACTGGGTTCTGGATGCGGCTTACGATCTGGAACTGGTGACAGGCAGTTTCCTGGACAGCCCGGAATTCGCCCTGCTCAGGGATTCCCCCGACCCACGCTACTGGGATCTGCAGGGGGAGGTGCATGAATCGGGGGATGTATTGGCTCACCATCAGTTATACCGTGGCACGATACAGTGGCGTTCATCAGCCGGCGATTTCCGACTAGGGCGCCAACAGGTGAACTGGTCCACGGCCCTGATCTGGAACCCCATGGATATCCTCAACCCTGTCAGCCCGCTCCAGCTGGAGCCTGATGAACGGATTGGCGTGGACGCGTTGCTATGGGATACGTCCTGGGGCGCAACCGGCCGCATCAGTGCCGTTCATGCGCCGCAACACAATGACACAGATGCCAGCACGGCGGCGAGGGCCAAGCGTTTTGTTGCCGGAGTCGATGTAGGCGTGATGGTAGGCGAGTTCGCCGGTGCGACCAGGGCGGGCATCAGCGGCAGTGGCTCAGTGGCGGGCACCGGTTGGCGTACTGAGCTCGTCTGGAGCGAAGCAGATACTGGCGACAGTTACTGGCAGGGCGTAGCAGATCTGAACTGGGCGTTTCGCAACGGTTTCAACCTGGCACTGGAGTATTTCTACAACGGTCAGCCCCCACCGCCGGAAAACCTGAACCTCTTGAGGCTGGTTTCCACCCGCCCATTGTATACCGGGGGCCATTATGCCGGGCTACTGGTATGGCAGGATATCAACCCGTTCTGGCAGTATCGGGTGGTGGCTATTCGCAATGCGGATGATACCAGTTGGGTACTTTACCCCCGGTCTACCTGGAACCTCCCACTCAACCGGGAAATCTATGTTACCGCCGGTGCGCAGTGGTTCGGAGGTGACGACGACAGCGAATACGGGAGATTAGAGCCGCTGGGGCTGATGGAGGTGCAGTGGTTTTTCTGAATGTTGTCCTGCGTCCGCGATCTGTGGTTGTGCTTGCCCTGATGATCTGGGGCGTCAGTTTTTTTCTGCACTTTTTTTGGGAAATGGTGCAGGTTCCGTTCTTTACCGATATGACTGAAGCTCGTCACTGGGATGTGGTGTGGTTATGCACCCGTGCCACTATCGGAGATGCCAATATAGCCATTAGCGCATATGCAGTTGCGGCATTGATATCAAGGGATTGGTTTTGGGTAGTGAGTGGCTGGAGACGAACCCGCCTGTCGGTTTACCTTGCTGTCGGGCTGCTTGTAACGATCCTTTTTGAGTACTGGGCAACAGGGAAAGGCGGCAGGTGGAATTATAGCGAAATGATGCCCGTGTTCACATGGACAGGCACCGGTGTACTGCCTCTCGCCCAATGGGTTCTCTTGCCGTTGTTAACGGTATTGGTTGTCAAATGGATGTTTCTTGGATGGTTAATCTTGAGAGACAAATGAAAGAGTGATAATGGTGAGATGGGGAGGCAAATTTTTATATATTTAATGCGCAATAAATAGTCGGCCACCTTTTATAATAAGTGGTCGACTATTTATTTGACTTGCTAATTCTGAGATTTCATTCAAGAATGAGTGTTATCCATGTCTTTGTTGCCTGATTCATTTTCTTCGTATTTCACCCCTGATTTACTAATATTCCGGTGATTGGTTTTGTTCTGTGCGCAGACCATTTCAGATTTTTCTGCACTGATTGTTTTGTTCGGGTAACTGCGTGCTTCATTGATACGATCCGCCAAGCCCGAGTTGGCAGTAGCCATGGTTGAAAATAAGGCAGTGACTGCCGCAGCGATAATTGCTTTCTTCATGATATTGTCCTTTCTTGCCATAAACAGGCTCAGTAATTCAGCTCGGTTTCAGGTTTGTGTGTTTTACTTGTTCGCGATCAGGGCATCGACTGCTCAACATTTGAGTTAGCCGGTGCTTGTGTCTCCGCGAGTTGACTTTGCCGCAGGGGTTACCCTGCGGTGTTTTTCTCTCTTTGTTCTAGTGCCTTATGATAGGCTCGGCCCTCTTTCGTCATCATTTTCACGCGAGCCTCCATACCCAACTCAGAAATTGCATAAAGCGTCATGTCTCTGTGCAGGCGTTGCATATCCTCATTCTGAAGAATGTTTTCAGCAGACTGTTTTTCCTTCATTTGGCTGTGCATGGCCTTCATATCTTTATTATCTGACATGTTGCCTGCAAATACACTTGTTGAAAGGGCAACTGCTGAAGCTAATACAAATAATTTTTTCATCATTTCACCTCCTGTTTGGTTGGTGAGATTATTAAATCACCGGTTTCTGAAATGGCCCTGAATTTAAAATTAAAATTTATACAATATTTTTGATATTTGTCAGGTATTAAAAATACTTGAGCCAGGTCAAAATACACTGTTTTTATTATAAATTTCAGTTTGGTTTCAGATTAGAACCATAAGATCTCCTTTCGGAATAATTTCAACGGAGATATCAAGTTGTCCATCCTTCCTCGCATTATAAAACCGGCCATTATTGGCGCGCTGGTTCTGACCAGTCTGCCCGGTTGGGCGGAACCAAAGCTTGATCTGACGAGCGTCATCAATGCCGCCATCGAGAACGATCCCTGGCTTCGCCAGAGCGCCCGGACGCAGGACGCGTTGATGGAAGAGTCCTACGCAGATGGAGCACTCCCTGATCCTCGGGTAACCATCGGCGCCGCAAATCTGCCCACCGACACCTTCGACACCGGGCAGGAAGCGATGACTCAGGCGACCATTGGCGTTTCTCAGCGGATTCCCCGGGGAAACAGTCGTCAACTGGCCAATGAGAAAAAGGTACGGATGGCGGGGGTGCAGCCGTTCCGGCGGGAGAACCGCCGCGAGCAGGTAATGGAGAGGGTAACTCACCTCTGGCTTGAGCTCTGGCGATCCCAGGAGAGTATCCGGTTAATTGAGAATAAACGGTCGCTTTTTGAACAGTTGGCAGATGTGGCTGAAGCGGGCTACACCTCTGCCTCCATGGGGGCCAGGCAACAGGATATTATCCGCGCTTCGCTGGAACTGACCCGGCTTGAGGACCGTTTGGCAGCCCTGAGCACACAACTTGCGTCCAATCGTGAATCGCTGGGTGAGTGGATTGGCGTGGAGGCAGCACAGTTACCAGTGACCGGACAGATTCCGACACAGCTATCGACCGAGCTTCCGGACGAGTGGCGCGAAACGAATATCGATGGATTGATCCGCCACCCCTCGATTCGGGCGACTGATCAGTTGATTGATGCCCAGACCATCGATGTGGACCTGGCCCGCCAGGCCTACAAACCAGAATGGTCTGTTTTCGCGCAGTATGGATATCGGGACAGGGCGCCAAACGGCCAGGACCGCGCCGATCTGTTTACCGTGGGCATTGGTTTTGACCTTCCGATTTTCACCGGTAACCGACAGGACCGAACGCTGCGCGCCTCTACCTTACGGCTGGAAGCTGCCAGATCCGAACGGATACTTCAGATGCGGGAGCTTCAGGCCAGGGCCCGTGCTGCTTTTGCACGGATTGAGCGTCTTGACGACCGCATCAGGCTTTACCGTCAGGCCCTGCTGCCACAAATGGAAGAACAGGCCAGCGCAGCCCTGAGTGCCTACGACAATGATGATGGCGACTTCGCTGAAGCCGTCCGTGCACGCATTGACGAGCTCAACGCCCGGGTCGAGTTAACGCAGCTCATTGCCGAGCGAGCAAAGAACCTCGCCAGCTTCCGCTATCTGACTGCGGATTCCTCAGACACCCCCTCCTTCTCAATGACGAACTATCAGGACTGATCAACATGGCCAATCTGATTCGCCCTTTGGGCTTTGTATTGCTGGGTGGCGTTGCCGGAGCAGCGGCTGCCTACTGGCTGGCCCCCGAAGCCGTAACGAACCATGCCCCCGAAACAGCCAGCACTGAAAGCAAAGAACCCTTGTACTGGGTAGCACCCATGGACCCCAACTTCAAACGTGACAAACCGGGCAAGTCACCCATGGGAATGGACCTTGTTCCGGTTTACGAGGAGGGGGGATCGGGAGAAGACGCTCCTGGCACTGTCCGTATTTCACCAACAGTGGTTAACAACCTAGGCGTGCGCACCGCGCCCGTGATTCAGGGGCGGCTACAAAGCAATCTCAGGACCGTGGGATACGTCGAGTACAACGAGGATGAGATGACCCACGTACACCCGCGTGTCGAGGGCTGGATCGAAGCCCTTTACGTCAAGGCGGAAGGCGAACCCATTGAGAAAGGGAATCCCCTGTACACCCTCTACTCGCCAACGCTCGTCAATGCCCAGGAAGAGTTGCTACTGGCATTGAACCGGGGTAACCAGCGCCTTATCAACGCAGCGGAAGAGCGCCTCAAGGCTCTGAATGTTCCAGCGACCGTGATGCGGCAGTTGAAAGACACCCGTGAAGTACAGCGGACAATCACCGTTAATGCCCGGGCTTCGGGCGTAATTGACAACCTCAATGTCAGAGAGGGTATGTTCATCAAACCTGGCGATCGGGTTCTGTCGATTGCAGCGCTGGACGAGGTCTGGGTGATCGGAGAGGTGTTTGAAAGCCAGATTCCGGCACTGGATGCCGGTAATCGGGTGGTGATGACCCTGGATTACATGCCCGGGCGTCAGTGGAAAGGGCGCGTGGACTATGTCTATCCCGAGGTTAATCCGCAAACCCGGACAGCACAGGTCAGAATGCGTTTTGACAATGCCGACGGCGCGCTGATGCCAGGCATGTTCGCGGGGCTGGAGATTCAGGGAGACCGGAGGGAGCGGCGTTTACTGGTTCCCCGGGAATCCATAATCCGGACCGGGCAGAGCGACCGTCTGGTGCTGGCACTGGAGGAGGGCGCCTTCAAGTCGGTCAATGTGACCGTCGGGCGCATCGGGGAGCTGTACGCGGAAATTCTCAAAGGCGCCAGTCCTGGCGATAGGGTGGTGACATCGGCCCAGTTCCTGATTGATTCGGAGTCCAGCAAAACCTCGGATTTCCAACGCATGTCTGCACCGCCTGATAGCGGGATGGATCCGGAGATGAACCACGAGGGTATGGATCATAGCAGCATGAACCATGGCGGGGGCGAGTCATGATTTCGTCCATTATCTACTGGTCTATCCGTAATCGCTTCCTGGTTCTGCTGGCCACAGTGTTGCTGACCGGCCTTGGACTCTATTCGCTCAAGAACACGCCAGTGGACGCCCTGCCGGATCTCTCGGATGTGCAGGTGATTGTCAAAACCAGTTTCCCGGGCCAGGCTCCGCAGGTGGTGGAAGACCAGGTGACCTATCCGCTGACCACCGCCATGCTCTCGGTACCCGGTGCTCAAACGGTAAGGGGCTACTCGTTCTTTGGCGATTCCTATGTTTACGTGATTTTTGACGAAGACACCGACATGTATTGGGCCCGCTCCCGCGTGCTGGAGTACCTTTCCCAGGTGGCGCCCAGTCTGCCTGACTCGGCCCGGCCCCAGCTTGGTCCGGATGCCACCGGGGTCGGCTGGGTTTATCTGTACGCCCTGGTTGACCGTACCGGGAACAATGACCTGAGCGAGCTTCGCAGTCTTCAGGACTGGTTTCTGAAGTACGAACTGCAAACGGTGCCCGGTGTTTCCGAGGTCGCCGCCCTGGGTGGCATGGTGAAGCAGTATCAGGTCAGGGTCAGCCCAGAAAAGCTCCGGGCACTGAATATTCCCCTGGCTCACATCCAGAACGCCATCAAGCGCGGAAACCAGGAGGTGGGTGCGTCCGTTATTGAAATGGCCGAGGCGGAATACATGGTCCGAACCTCCGGCTATATCCAGTCACGTGAAGACCTGATGTCGATCCCGTTGGGCCTGGATGTCAATGGCACGCCCATTCTGTTGAAGGATGTGGCCAGTATTGAGGTTGGCCCCCAGATGAGGCGGGGGGTTGCCGAATTGAATGGTGAAGGCGAGGTCGTTGGTGGCGTTGTGGTGATGCGCTTCGGTGAAAACGCCCAGGAAACCATTAATGGCGTGAAAGCAAAACTGGAAGAGCTGAAATCGAGCCTGCCCGAGGGCGTGGAGGTGGTGACGGTTTACGATCGGTCCGGTCTTATCGAGCGTGCCGTCAACAATCTGGGCTTCAAGCTGCTTGAAGAGTTTGTGGTGGTGGGCCTGGTGTGTCTGGTCTTCCTGTTTCACGTTCGCTCGTCTCTGGTGGCCATTCTCAGCCTTCCTGTCGGCATTCTGACGGCCTTTATCATCATGCACTGGCAGGGAATCAACGCCAACATCATGTCCCTGGGAGGGATTGCGATTGCCATTGGCGCCATGATTGATGGCGCCATCGTTATGATCGAGAACATGCACAAGCACATGGAACGGACGCCGCTTACGCCCGAGAACCGATGGGAGGTGGTGGCCAGATCAGCCTCCGAAGTCGGGCCGGCGCTGTTTTTCTCGCTATTGATCATCACCGTCAGTTTTGTGCCGGTATTTGCCCTGGAGGCCCAGGAAGGGCGAATGTTTGCACCGCTGGCATTCACCAAGACCTATGCCATGGCAGCCAGTGCAGCGCTCGCGGTGACGCTTGTGCCAGTGCTGATGGGTTACTTTATCCGCGGAAAAGTACTCCCGGAGCACAAGAACCCCATCAACAGGCTCCTTGTGGCTGCGTATATGCCGGTACTGAAGCTGGTACTCCGGTTTCCGCTATCCACGGTCGTGCTTGCGATACTGGTACTGGCTATCGGATTATGGCCGGCCACCAGAATCGGCAGTGAGTTCATTCCCCCGCTGGATGAGGGGGACCTGATGTACATGCCGACAACCTATCCCGGCATATCCATCGGTAAGGCCCGGCAACTGTTGCAGCAGACGGACAAGCTCATTGCCACTGTGCCGGAAGTTGAAACCGTGTTCGGTAAAGTAGGGCGGGCGGACACCGCCACAGACCCGGCCCCGCTGACCATGATTGAAACGTTTATTCAGCTCAAGCCAAGGGATGAGTGGCGGGCAGGCATGACTACCGAAAAATTGAAGCAGGAGCTCAATACCCTGATTCGTTTCCCTGGCGTGACCAATGCCTGGGTCATGCCAATCATTACCCGTATCGATATGCTGGCAACCGGGATCAAAACACCGGTCGGCATCAAGGTTGCGGGCCCGGATCTCGCGGTCATCCAGGGCATTGGCAAACGCCTCGAAGAAATCATGGTGGACATACCCGGTACCGCATCTGTCTATTCCGAGCGGGTCGCCGGTGGTCGTTACATCAAGGTGGATATTGATCGCGAACGTGCGGCTCGCTATGGGTTGAATATCGCCGATGTACAACAGGTCGTGGCCTCTGCGATTGGTGGGATTAACGTTTCGAGAACCATTGAGGGGCTTGAGCGGTACCCGATCAATCTGCGGTATCCGGAGGATTACCGGGATTCCCCGGAAAAACTCGAACAACTTCCGATTGTGACTGGCTCAGGACAGCGAATCTCGCTGACGGATGTTGCCGATATCCGCGTCGAGGACGGGCCGCCGGCTATCAAGAGCGAGAACGCCCGCCTCAACGGCTGGACCTTTGTGGATATTGAGGGAGTCGATGTGGGTACATACGTGGAGCGGGCAATGGCCACGGTGAATGAAAAACTGGATCTGCCCGCAGGCTACTCTGTCAACTGGTCGGGTCAGTATGAATACATGCTCCGCGCCAAGGAAAAGCTGACCTATGTGGTGCCGTTAACGCTGGCCATCATCGTCATCCTGCTGTTCCTGAACTTCAGGAGTTTTACCGAAGTGGGAATCATCATGGGCACACTGCCGTTTGCGATGATTGGCGCTATCTGGCTGATGTATCTGCTGGGCTACAATTTTTCTGTCGCAGTCGGCGTCGGCTTCATCGCCTTAGCGGGTGTCGCGGTTGAAATTGGTGTAATCATGCTTGTCTACCTCAACCAGTCTTACCAGGCCATGCTGGAGACCTGTGAACAGAAAGGCCTGACACCACGAAGGGAAACCCTTCGGCATGCGGTGCTCCATGGGGCTGGTTTACGGGTGCGCCCGGTGATGATGACCGCCGCAGCCATTATTGGTGGTCTGGTACCAATAATGGTTGGTACCGGCACAGGCTCTGAAGTTATGGGGCGAATTGCCACGCCAATGGTCGGCGGCATGATAACAGCCGTCATCCTGGCGCTGCTGGTGATACCGGTGCTGTATTACCTGGTTAAACGCAAAGGTGTGAACGGCGACTGACTGCTGTGGGCCCTGGAATGTTAACCATCACGGGGCCCGGAATTCGGGCCCGTGTATCGCCAGGTGGGTTGGTGACACGTGCCCATAGCTACTAAGCTTACTATTTCAGTTCAATTTCGCCCCAGCCGCGGCCATGTGATGATGAGGCAGATCAATGATTACCCTGACCATAAACGGACAAAAGCACGAGCTGGACGTTCCCGACAATATGCCCCTGCTGTGGGCCATTCGCGACGTTGTTGGAATGAAAGGCACAAAGTTCGGATGCGGAATCTCCGAGTGCGGCGCCTGCACCGTCCACCTGGATGGGGTGGCAACGCGGTCCTGCATAACACCGGTCTCTGCCGCCAAGGGAGAGATCACGACCATTGAGGCGATGGCCGACGACCCGGTTGGCAGGAAAGTGCAGCAGGCCTGGCTGGACCTGGGCGTGGCCCAATGCGGGTATTGCCAGGGTGGACAGATTATGAACGCCACCGCGCTGTTAAAGAAAAACCCCGAACCGGATACCCGGGAAATTGTTGATGCCATGGCTGGCAACCTCTGTCGCTGTGGCACTTACAACCGGATCCTGGCGGCCATTGAACGCGCGGCAGACAAGGAGACCAGCTCATGAGCCGATCAGACGATACACTGCTGCTTGCCAACATCAGCCGTCGCGGCCTTCTGAAGGGGCTGGCCGGGGGCTCGGCACTGCTGCTGGCAGCCCGCTGGGACCTTGGGCTGGCCAATGAACAGGCCCAGTTTGGCGCCGGCGCCATGCCCGGTGGCTGGGTGGATGACCCGAATGTGTTTATCCAGATCAGTTCCGATGGCGTGGTCACAATCATCAATAACCGTGCCGAGATGGGGCAGGGCATCCGCACCAGCCTGGTCATGGTGGCAGCCGATGAACTGGGCGCGGACTGGGACCAGGTTCGGGCGCAGCAGGCGGATGCTGACCAGGACAGGTATGGCAACCAGAACACCGATGGCTCCCGCAGTATGCGCCACTGGTATCAACCCATGCGCCGTGCGGCCGCCGCCGCCAGGCTGATGCTTGAGCAGGCCGCCGCCAGTCAATGGGATGTCCCGGTACACGAGGTGAGAGCAGAGGTCCATAAGGTGGTGCACCCTGCTACGGGCCGGGAGCTCGGATTTGGAGAGCTTGCAAAGGCCGCCAGGGAGCTTGATGTTCCGGGCAGGGACGCCCTGGTCCTGAAATCCGACGATGAACTGCGCTTTATTGGCAAGGAATCCGGGCTCATCAACGGTGAATTGAAGTCCGCTTGCCCCAAGGCCATTGATGGTGAGGACATTGTCACTGGCAAGGCGGTTTTTGGCGCTGATGTGAATCTGGAGGACACCCTTTATGCGGTTGTCGCCCGCCCTCCCGTTTACGGGGCCCAAGTAAAAAATGTCGATGCCACGGAAGCCCTGGAAGTCACTGGTGTGAAAAAGGTGGTCCGGATAGAGGGCACCGGCCAGCCGGCGGTATTCAAGCCACTTGGCGGGGTCGCTGTGGTGGCTACCAATACCTGGGCTGCCATGGAAGGCCGAAGGGCCCTGAAGATTGAATGGGACACCGCACCGGCCGGGGGCAATGCTGATTACACCTCGGATGCCTACCGGGAATCCCTGGAAAAGGCGGCGCAGTCCCCCGGTAAGGTCATCCGCCAGTCCGGCGATGTCGAGACCGCCCTGAAAAATGCCGATAAACGGGTATCAGCGACTTACTACATGCCCCATATGGCACAGGCCCCCATGGAACCGCCGGTGGCGGTGGTCAGAATCAGGGATGGTAAAGCTGAGGCCTGGGCACCGGTCCAGAACCCGAGGGCGACCCGCGAGGGCATTGCGGAATTACTGGAGATGGATAAGGAGAACGTGACCGTCCATCAGACGCTGCTCGGTGGTGGCTTCGGGCGCAAATCAAAGCCGGATTTCGTGATCGAAGCGGCCCGGGTCGCGAAAGAATTCGAGGGACAGCCCGTCAAGCTGCAGTGGTCCCGTGAGGATGATATCCAGCATGCCTACTTTCACGCGGTCTCCGTGGATCATCTGGAAGCGGGGCTGGACGGGGAAGGCAAGGCAACCAGCTGGCGCCACCGGACCCTGTCTCCCAGTATCGCCTCGCTCTTCGCCCCGGACCCCAAACACAAGGGAGAATTCGAGCTGGGCATGGGTTTCAACACCATGCCATTCAGTATTCCTGCAATCCGGCTGGAAAATCCACCCGCACCGGCCCATGTCCGCATTGGCTGGTTCCGCTCGGTGTACAATCTGCCTCATGCCTGGGCCATCCAGAGTTTTGCCCATGAAATGGCCGTGGCAGCTGGCAAGGACCACCGCGACTACGTGCTGGAACTTCTGGGGCCCGGCCGCGAAGTTCACAACCTCACCGTCGGAGATGGCTGGAACTACGATGAAGACCCGGACCTGTACCCGATTGACGTTGCCCGCATGCGCAGGGTGATAGAGCGAGCCACTGAAGAGGCCGGCTGGGGGCGTGAGACTGGCAAGGGGCGCGGCCTTGGACTGGCCTTCCACCACAGCTTTGTCTCCTATACCGCCATTGTCTTTGACGTGGAGGTGAGCGATGAGGGCGAACTGACCATACACCGGGCGGACATTGCCTTCGACTGTGGTCCGCAGGCCAATCCGGAGCGAATACGGGCGCAGATGGAGGGCTCCTGTGTGATGGGCATCGGCATCGCGCTCCAAAGCGAGGTGACCTTCGAAAATGGCGTTGCCCAGCAGTCAAACTTTGACAGCTATCTGATCCCACGGATGCCGGATGCGCCGAAAGTGGTGAGGGTGCACCTGATCAACAATCCCGACGACGCCATGGGCGGTGTCGGCGAACCCGGCCTGCCGCCAGTTGCACCGGCGCTTTGCAATGCCATCTATGCCGCCACCGGAAAACGCATACGGCGTCTCCCCGTTGGCAACCAACTGAGCTAGCGCCCGTGCAGACGCTCGATTATCGTATACAGGTTTCTTCAAAAAAGGCGAATAGACTCAATGAATGTAATCATCATCGGCGCGGGGATAATGGGAACCACTTTTGCCACTCTGGCAAAAGAAATGGCACCCGACCTGGATATTACCATCCTGGAACGGCTGGGCAGTGCCGGGGCGGGAAACTCCTCTGCATTCTGGAACGCCGGCACGGGCCATGAAGCGAACTGCGAGCTCAACTACACCCCCGTGGATGAAGAGGTGATTTCGGTCGAAAAGGCGCTGAAGATCCATGCCCAGTTCAATGTTGCCAAACAGTTCTGGGCCTATCTGATCAGAAAGGGCGCCATCAAAGACCCTAAAACGTTCATTAACCAGACCAAGCACTGCACCATCGTCTCCGAGCCGGCCATTGAAGAGCTGAGACTGCGATTTAAGGAAATGTCAGCCCATCATTTTTTCGAGCACATGCGTTACTCGGAAGACTTTGATGAAATCAAAAGCTGGATCCCCTACACAATGGAAGAGCGTCCCCGCCATGAAAAAATGGCGGCTACGGTTATTGAAACCGGGACAGACGTTAACTTTGGTGCGTTAACCGAGCGGATGGCGGCGCACGCAGCGCAAAAGTTAGGTGTGCAGATTGAATATGGCACCCATGTAAAACGCGTGCACAGGAGCCCCACAGGGCGCTGGCTTATCGAGGCCCGTAAAAACGGGGCACCGGTTCAGCATAGGGCGGATGTACTCTTTGTGGGTGCCGGTGGAGGCGCATTTCCGCTGCTGAAGAAAAGCCACCTGCCATTCCGGAGTCGGTTTGCGGGCTTTCCTGTGGGAGGCCGGTTCCTGCGGGCTGAGATCAGCGAAGAGCAGGCGAAGGATTACCGCGCCAAAACCTATGGCAAAGCGAAAGTTGGCGCGCCCCCCATGTCTGTGCCGCATCTGGATCTGCGGGTCGTGGATGGCAGGCACTATCTGCTGTTTGGTCCTTTCGCATCCTTTAAACCGGTTCTTGAGAAAGGGCGTGGATTCTTTGATTACCTGAGCTCAATCCGGCTGCACGATATCCCGGGTTTGCTGAACGTCGCCCTAGAGCACTTCCCTCTGGTCAAGTATCTGGTTTCAGAGACCTTCAAGGGTGAAAAGAGCATGCTCGAAGAACTTGAGAGCTTTGCCCCCGGGCTGAGCAAAAAATTCGATTGGAAGCCGATCGAAGCGGGCCAGCGGGTGCAGATCATCAAGGACGGGGATCTGCAGATGGGCACGGAAATTCTTGTTTCCTCTGACAAAACCTACGGGACTTTACTGGGAGCATCACCTGGCGCCTCTGTCTCCCCCGAGGTCATGCTGCGCTGTCTGGAACAGTTGATACCGTCTATATTTTCTAACGAAGACGCCCAGAAAAAGAAGCGTGAGATCTTTCCTGAAGATGACCTGAATACACTGATCAGGGATCCGGATCGTTATCGGAAGATTCGCGATGAAGTGAACAGACAGTTGGGAATAGTCCAGTCCGGAGCGTAATGAGTCCGACCCACACTGCCGATACCGCAGGGAGACATTATGGACAGCAGGATCAATGTAACTTCGCCTCTGGTCATCCTTCACGGGGATGAGATGGCCCAGGTTGCTTTCGAGAAGATTCTCGAAAAATTCGTGACCGCGCGCCTGAAAATCCAGCTTGAGCAAATCGATCTGTCCGCGGAACACCGACTTCTGACCAATGGTGAAGCCGTAACCCAGGCCATTGAAGCCCTGCAACGCCACGGCGTCGGCGTTAAGAACGCCGGTATGACTGTCAACCGCCAGCAACTGGAGGAACTGCTTCGCAAGCATCCGGAAGTGGATGCCGAGAACCTGCATCCGCTGGCCACCAAATCCCCCAACGGCGCCATCCGCAAGGGTATCAGCGGTAACATTACCCGCGAGGACATCCAGTTCCGCAATCTCAAGATCAGCCGGCCGGACTGGATCGGACGTGACATCGAAGTTGACACCATGGAATTCGGTGGCATAAAAGACAGCTTTAACCAGCTCTCACTGGCCACTGGCGTGGTCAAACTGATGTTTGTGGGCAGCAGCGGCGACCCGATTGAGTTGCACCGCCGCGAGATCCGCAAGGGCGATCCCTGGCTGCTGGCGACCAATGATCTGGAAGACGTCAAGGCCTGGGCTCACCACTTTTTCCAGCGCGCCATCGACGAGAAACGCGATGTCTACCTGGGACTGAAAGACACTGTTATCCCCGGTTACGACGGTGTCATGCGCGCGGCGATAGAGGAGATCTACGAAAACGATTACCGTAAGCAGATCAGTGGTCTGGGGCTGAACTACTATTACGAGCTTATTGACGCCCAGGCCGCGCGCATCGTGTCCAACCCGCCAGAGCGGGCACTATGGGGCGTGCCTGACAACACTACCGGGCGCAAGCTGTTGAAACTTGTCAACCAATTGCGGGAGTTTGGCATCCCCAGCCGGGGTGCCCACGTATCCATTTCCCGCATGAGCGCCGGCGGTGGTGACCAGTACGGCAGCTTCAACATGCCGGCACAGGAGGACGGCATTCTCAAGGTGATCGTCGATGGCGACGAAAAGCACGCACGCCATGTCCGGAAAGGTGACCCCATGCTGCTCATGTCCAATGATCGTGAAGCCATCAAGGACTGGGTGGCCCAGGTGTTCCGCGACGCATCCCGCAAGGATAAAGAGGTCTACTTCGGCCTCAAACGTGAGTACATGGAGTACGACGAAGTTTTCAGCGACGTGATTACTGAAGTGCGTCGGGAACTGGCTCGTGATCACACACCACCGCCATCGTTCATGATCATGCGGCCTTCCAGCCAGCTCAAGAAAATGATTACTGACCCTCCGAGAAACGCCCTCTATCCCTCCCAGAATCTGGACGGCGACATCTTCTCGGACATCTCCGCCGCCCTCGGCGGCAGCCTGGCCACCGCCAGCTCCATCATAGAGAGCAAGGACGGCACCATGCTCTTCGAGGCGCCCCATGGCACCGCCCATGATCTCTACCTGAAATACCTGGAGAGCGAGGGCCGGGACGCCCACTTTAATCCGTCCGCGCTGATTTTCGCACTGGCCAACGCCCTGGAAACCCTCGGTGAGCGGGAAGGTAATGAGCCTCTGGCTGAATACGCCGTCAACCTCAAGGCGGCATTGACCAATACCGTCGACAGAGGGATTGTCACCGCAGACCTGAAGGGCAAGACCGTTGATCCCGCTTCGGAGCAGGTGGTGGACATGGCAGGTTTTCTAGACGCGGTAGAAACCGCGCTATCCTGAGCCATTTTCAATGAGCACTGTTTGATTGAAAAAAGATACTCGGTAGACCACATTAAAGAGTGGAGTCCTTCAACGAACGCGCGAGGTGAGTAAGGATGAGACTACCCGAGTTTATTCGCGCCCACATGGAAGATATCTTGCGGATATGGGAATACGATGCCAAACAGATTCTGCCCGTTCCGCGCCTGACCAGAGAAGAATTACGCGATCACATTGAAGAGATATTACTTGGTATCGCCGTAGAGCTTGAGCGGCAGCCCATCGGTCATGATCGCTTTGATGAATTCTGTCCCCGACATCCCGACAGTATGGGCAGCGCCCGCATCCATGGCTCCGAAAGGCACGATTTGGGTGCAGACATTGTGCATGTGGCAGCCGAATTCCGTGCTTTACGCCTTACAGTTATTGAGCTTTGGGTACAGTACGAGGGTTATATTGACAAGGAGAGTGCTCAGGAGCTGATCCGGTTCGACAACGAGATCGACATTGCCCTGGCTCAATCCATTGAAAACTACGCTCTGAGAAAACAGCAACAGGGGCGACTGTTCGAAACCATGCTGTCCTCGCTGCCGGACCCATGCTACATCCTGAACCTCGATGGCGACTTCCTTTACGCCAACCGGGCCATGGCTGAACTGTGTCAGGTGCCGGCCGAAGATATTGTTGGTCGGACATTTTCCGAAATGCCTCTGCCTTCCCAATACAATGGTGAAATAAAGCTCAAAGAGGTGATTCGCCACAAGGAACGGCGCAATAGTGAGATAATTATTGAGGATCCTTCCGGCAAGATTCGTTATTTTGAGTGCCTCTATGCCCCGGTTATCGACAACCAGGGGCAGGTGGAAGCCGTTTCCGGGATTGCCCATGACGTTACCCACCGCAAGGAGTCAGAAGCAAGAATCTGGCGCCACGCCAACTACGATCTTCTTACCGGGCTGCCCAATCGCAGGCTGTTCATGGACCGCCTCGACCAGCATGCGGCCCATTCCGACCGCACTGGTGACCCTTTCGCTTTGCTCTACATCGACCTGGATCATTTCAAGGACATCAACGACAGGCTCGGGCATGAAGCTGGAGACATGCTGCTGAAAATGATCGCCGAACGGGTCAGTGCCTGTGTGAGGCAGTCGGACACAGTTGCCCGCATTGGCGGCGATGAGTTTACGGTGCTGCTGCTGGATACTGGCGATCTGAAGCTCATAGAGGGCATCGCCGGCAATATCCTCGCCGAGCTGGAACAACCCTTCCAGTTGGGAGATAACTCAGTGAGCATAACCGGCAGTATCGGCATAACACTGTTTCCTGAAGATGCCGGCACGGCCCAGCAGCTATTGAATGATGCCGACCAGGCCATGTACCTGGCCAAGCATTCCGGCCGTAACCGGTTGTGTTACTTCACAGACGTTATGAGAACCGACCGCACAGAGCGCCAACAACTGATGACTGACCTGCGAGAGGCACCCGCCAAGGAACAACTCAGGCTTTATTATCAGCCGATAATCGACCTGTCCAGCAACCGTATTGTCAAGGCGGAGGCGCTTTTGCGGTGGCAGCATCCTGAACAGGGAATCAAGCTGCCAGAGGAGTTTCTCGGCCTCGCAGAGGAAGCGGGACTCATGTCTGCCATTGAACACTGGGTATTTTCCGAGGCCGCCAGCCAGTCTGTTTATTGGTCCGCGTTTATGGACAGTTCGTTTCAACTCACGATCAATTCATCGCCCCTGCAATTTACCCAGAGTATTAGCCGTAGACCCTGGGAAGCGCACCTGGACACATTCCTGAACTCCAGGACCGGTATTGTCATTGAACTCACGGAGAACATTTTCCTCAGCGATTCAGAGCAACTGACACGAAATTTTGCGGAGCTCCGGGAGGCCGGCGTTCAGCTGGCGCTGGATGACTTCGGGACGGGGTATTCCTCGCTGGCGTATCTGAAACGCTTTGATGTTAACTACCTGAAGATTGACCAGAGCTTTGTGCAGGAAAATGTGCCGGGGTCGAACAGCCACGCCATCGCTGAAACGATCATCATGATGGCTCATAAACTGGGGTTGCAGGTGGTGGCAGAGGGTGTAGAAACCGCGGAACAACGGGACTGGCTCAAGGCTGCCGGTTGCGATTTCGCTCAGGGGTTTTTCTTTTCAAGGCCAATGCCGGCATCGGAGCTGGAACCGTTGCTCCGTAGCGGTTACATCCATCACTGACGGCGACACTTACCGTTTCTGGATCTGTTCGATCAACTCGATGCGCTCGGAAGCGGTTTTCGGGTCTTCTGAGGCCGTTCCGTCAGATTCTGGGCTAAGCGCCACCAGAACAATTGCCATGATTGCAAAAAGCAGCGGGACGATAAGCCCAGCGATCTCAACGGCATCAAAAGAAATGTCCTCCGGTTCAACGGCGCTGATGTCGTTTACGTGTTCCATGATTTAGAGCCTTATGTTGCCTTGTTTACCGGTTGCGCCTCACCGAATCTGGTTAGAAGCTGTCCATGCCGCGAATATTAGGGGCAGAAGGGTAGGTAGGCAATCGGTTTAGTGGCATAACCAAGGCTTGTACCGGCTTTCACTTATTTACTATGTTGAGAAATGTAACGAACCGTTACCAGTTTCTTCTGGCAGGGCCGTTAACAACGGCCCCAGCTCAACGAAAACCTAAAAGGGAAAGAACCGCCAAAACGATAACTACGGCACCAACAATGTAGACGATATTATTCATGGGTAGATCCTTTGCACTTGGATTCTGGTTGCGCCATCATCCTTGTGACGCGTGATGTAACGTCCTGTTCAGGCAGCTCCTTCGCCTCATCTGAGTCCATAATGGACTACGGGGTTGGTTCGGTCTGTTCGTTGGCGCACTGAGTGTTAAGAAATCGGAGAGAACTGTGAGCAACGTCTTCCCAACAGCCGAACAGAAATGCGATACCTTGAAGGCGCCCTGCAAAGCAATCGAGTTATTGCTGACGCCCAGGGTGGCAGATCTTGGCGGGTTCTCTGTGCGTCGATTGTTACCGACCGCAAAGCGGAAAATGGTTGGTCCCTGGATATTCTTTGACGAGATGGGGCCTGCAACATTTCCCGCAGGCGAAGGGATTAATGTATTACCTCACCCGCATATAGGCATAGCAACCGTGACCTACCTGTTCGAGGGTGAAATACTTCACCGTGATTCGATAGGTAGTTTGCAGCCGATTCGCCCGGGCGACATCAACCTGATGGTGGCGGGCAGGGGTATTGCTCATTCGGAGCGGGAGCGACCGGAGGTAACCCGCGTTGAACACGGCCTCCACGGGCTTCAGCTCTGGCTGGCTCTGCCTGAACAGGATGAGGAAACCGAGCCTTCGTTCCAGCACTATAGTGAGCAGGAAATTCCCGAGATAGAGGTTGAGAGGGTTCCGGTACGCGTAATGATCGGCAGTGCCTGGGGAGTGACGTCGCCCGTGCGTCAGTTCGCCGATACACTTTATGCCGAAGCTTCGCTTAAGGCCGGACAGTCACTCGAATTGCCCGACGCCCCGGAGCGCGCTGTATACATCGTTCAGGGCTCGCTCGACGTAGCAGGCACAATTCTGACCACTCACAGCATGGCGATAATGTCTGCCGGCGAACGGGTATCCATCACTGCAGCGGAAGATACCCATATCGTCTTGATTGGCGGTGAACCGGTAGGTCGGCGATTTATCGAATGGAATTTCGTATCTTCCCGGAAGGACCGTATAGCCGAGGCTAAAGATGACTGGAGCCAGGGACGATTTCCGAGAGTTGCCGGGGATGAAGTGGAGTTTACTCCATTACCTTAAATTCACCGGTTCATTGATTGAAAAGTCTACTCGGGGCTCTTCAAGTGTTGCTTGTCTGCAATAGCGTCTTCTACACCAGGAAATGAAATTTTGCGCCGGACGACCCTAGAAAGTGCTAAGTTTCCATATACACAAGACCTTCGGCTAAAGGATAGTCAGAGATGAACCGAACACAGTTTCTCCAGGATTTGATCAAGCAGCTCTCGCCAAAGCTGGACCCGACGACCTATGTCTACTGCACAGTGCCGCGCGCAAAGTATGGTGAGCTGGAAAAGCTCAAGCCCATTGTCAGCATCGCCGAACTGGAAGGTCTTACCCTGGTGATTCCTCTGGAGCAGGCCCAAGCCGAGGGCCTGGACTACTACAGAGTCTTCCGCCGGATCACGCTCGAAGGGCACTCCAGTCTTGAAGCCCTGGGTCTCACGTCGGTGGTAACGAGCCTGCTGGCCGAGCGAGGCATTACCACCAATGTCATCGCAGGTTTTTATCACGACCACATGTTCGTACCCAGCGATCGAACCGACGAGGCCATGGAGGCACTGAAGGAGCTCGCCAGCAAACCCAATGGCTAACCTGTTTCCACACAAGTTGCTTAATTGAGCATCCGAACCAGTGCCTGAACCCACAATCCCTGTGGGTAGATGAGATCAGGTCAGAGTATCAACCCTGTTGAGCACCATAGCTTTGCATCAGGTTGGCATAGTGAGGAAGGTGCTTGGCCAGAATGCCGCCAAAGCCTTCAATGTCATTGCGCCAGTCGCGGTGCAACTCGCAGCCGACACTGAACCAGTTCATTAGCTGGGCGCCGGCCTGCTCCATGCGACTCCAGGATGCGTCCCGGGTCGTCTGGTTGAAGGTGCCAGAGGCATCGGTCACCACGAACACCTCGTAGCCTTCTTCCAGTGCAGACAGGGTAGGGAAGGCAACACAAACATCCGTCACAACACCGGCAATCAACAATTGTTTCTTGCCTGTGGCTTTTACAGCCTTCACGAAGTCTTCGTTGTCCCAGGCATTGATCTGGCCCGGGCGAGCGAAATAGGGCGCATCCGGGAACATTTCCTTGAGCTCCGGGACCATCGGACCGTTAGGGCCATCTTCAAAACTTGTGGTCAGGATCGTCGGAATATTGAAGAACCTGGCGATGTCAGCCAGTGCCAGGACGTTGTTCTTGAAATCGTCAGGTGAGAAATCCCGAACCAGGGATAGCAGGCCGGCCTGGTGGTCCACCATCAGCAGGGCCATGGTGGCTTTGCACCGGCGGGGCGGGCACTCGGTGTGCCGAAATCCAAGCTCAGCCGGCGAATTGCCATGCTGGAAGATCGCCTGGATACCCGACTTATCAATCGCTCTACGCGCCGATTTTCCATCACAGAACTGGGGCAGGAGTATTACCGCCATTGCATGGCAATGCTGGTGGAAGCCGAGGCGGCTCAGGAAGTGATCGACCGGTCGCGGGCGGAACCCAGGGGCGTTGTCAGAATGAGTTGCCCGCCAGGCTTGATCTACTTTCATGTTGGCCAATTGCTTGTGCGCTTCATGGCTAAATACCCGGAGGTGAAAGTAGAGATAGATGCCACCAGTCGCCGGGTTGATGTCTTGAAGGAAGGGCTCGACCTGGCTCTGCGGGTCCGATTTCCGCCACTTGAGGACAGCGGGTTAACCATGAAAGTGCTGTCAAAAAGCCCTCAGTGCCTGATGGCGTCCAGCAACTTCTTTGATAGCCACAGAAAACCGGAAAACCCCGACGAACTGGCAGATTTGCCAAGCCTGGATTTTGAACAGGCAGACGGAAAACATATCTGGTGCCTGGACGGACCGGAAGGTGCCACAGCCCAGGTGCGCCATTCGCCCAGACTTGTGACTGACGACGTATTTACGTTACGACAGGCGGCATTGGAAGGCCTCGGCGTTGTGCGAATGCCGATGATCGTAGGAGGACGGGATCTGGTTGAGGGCCGTTTGGTGAACGTCTTGCCTGGATGGCAGCCTCGCGGAGGGATACTCCATGCAGTTTTCCCATCCCGACGGGGATTGCTGCCTGCAGTCAGAGCACTGCTGGATTTTCTCGGGGAATCCATGGAGGAGGTGGACTTTTCGGTCCCTGATTGAGGCGCAGGCCCCGCACACCATCACTCCATGGGCTAAAGCCAAACCCGATTGGTCTAGCTCTGCGTCACTTGGCGAGACATCAGCCTCTCCCTATATCAATGCCCCAGAACATCGGTTTCGTTTTTCTTTGCGTTTTTCTCCTTCTTTTTTTCCTTGGCGGTTAAAAGCGGTTTCTTTTTAGTGTCTTTTTTTCTGTCCTGGCTTTTACTCATGCGGTCTGTCCACCTTTGTCTGATGCTCACGTTTTCAGCAACCAGTATGAACTCAATTTCGAGTAACTGATAGGATTTGGAGCGTGGCTCACACATTGACAATCGCTCACTCGGCCTGACACTCGTGAGGAACTTTCCAGTCAGATGAAGCTTGTGAACCCAAAGTACCCTTTGAGCGAGTAAAAGTTGAAGATATTTCGGTCCACCAAATCAAAGCCGCCAGGTTTAATGAACAAAAATTTGCTATAGAACGAACGCAAACCATCAAAAATGCAGGGCTTGAATCATTTTATCTGTCAACCCGAAAATCCTGATACGGAGAAATTTGCAAATGCCCATGATATCGGGAGCTTTCTAACTGTAGTCCTATCCAATTGGCAGGAAGCCTAAACGGAAGGCGACTGCTATAGTGATTGCAAGTCCAATACAGGTCATGATCATATATCTAAGTCTCCGCACAAACTTCGGATATCGTTTAAGGACTGCTGCTAGAAGCAAAGGGATAGGGATTACGATAAGCATATGTGCCCACCACGGTATCTCTGGTAGATATCGGTAGTCTAGATAAGCAACCCCTACCAAACTTCCGAGAAAAAGTAGCCCGGAAAAGCTTTGGTCGTTTGTAATCGCCTGCATTTGAGCCTGTTTTTTTCTGAGCGCTTTACGTTCAGCTCTAGTGAGCTTGAGGGCCGAATTATCGGCATCTCGGTTAGCGACGGTTGATGGCGTTGGAGAGAAATTGGATTTGTAGTGCTGGGCGCCCAGGCTGCTATGAGTGTTGTAGCCAACCCCGAACGCTTGACCTGTCAGGTAGTCGTTCAGCTTCCGCTGCTCACTGTCGTCATAAGGCATGGGACCGCCCTCCTCAACAGTAATTCCTCAATTTATCTTGTAGAAAGTATGTGCCCTGGTGGATGAATGCTCAACAAATGGCTAGACGGATTTCAGCTTAAAAAAACATTGATAGAAGGTGTGGCAATTTTAACGACGTAGATTAATGAGTCGAAAATTTGCAGGTCTTCATTTCGGTCACTTAAAAGTTGTTGATGCTCACTGGCTGTCTATAATCTCTTTTATCGTTGCATGTTTTCAGGTTTTTAAATCAATTAGCCGATGGGTATGTGCCACCGCCATTGGCAATGCCCTAAAGCTGAATGGGGGCTGTGATGAAATGTTTGGCGGTTATCTGGCTTACCCTTTGTACCTTCAACATATACGCCAATGAATCTCTAACCGGTGTATGGTCGGGATACTACCGGTGCGGCAATACACCGATTCGACTGGACCTCGTTTTGGATCAGCAAGATTTCCAGCTTCACGGTGTATTCCTGTTTTATCTGAGTAGTGGAGATGCACCCAGCGGCGCTTATACCCTGTCGGGGCAGGTGGATGAAAACGCTGGCACACTAGTGCTTGAACCTGGTGAATGGCAGAAACGTCCCATCGGCTTCACTGCAGTCGGCCTGAGCGGTCAATATGAGGCCAATCAGATCACTGGTACGATATCCTTCAATCAATGCGGCAACTTCCAGGTTACGAAGGACCTTGAGCGTACTGAGAAATTGTTGACGCAAGTGGAGCGGTCCCAACGTATGTGGGAAACGGCCCCGACTGCGTTGGCAGACGCCGAGAATGAAACACAACAGTGCATAGCGGTGGGCAAATGGGCTTCGAAGCTCAAAGTAGAATATCCAGACCTGGATCTGCGCCACACACCTCTCAACCAGGTTTTTCCAAAAGCCGCGCCGCTATTTTCGGATGCCGACTTCAAGCCCGTCTGGGGGCAGTCATATAAAGAGTTCAGTAAGGATGAACGCAAAGGGATTTACTACGATATCTTAGGTCCTTGCTTAAAACACCGCGAGCTGAGCGGGTATTTTGAAGGGTACAGCCACATCGTCACCCGTCCGTTTATTCTAGACCGTGGTGATTTTTCCCATTCAGAGGTGATTCTGAGAACGCGGATTATTTCTCAGCAAAGGCAGTGGTTGCATGATCAGTCGTCTGCGTTGAAGGTGTTGCCCGCAAATGAAGCGGGTTATGCTTCCTGGGAACAAACACGCGCGGCTTCTGATAAACAACTTGCGGATTTATGGCCCAGTGAACGAAAGGACTTTGAACAACGTTTGGAGACATCCATTGCGCGTCTTGCTCCAGATGTACTCACTGGCCGCGTAAATCGGGCTGTCGCCGAGGCTAAAGATTTTGCGGCGATATCACGCCTCGACCGACTACTACTAGAAGAAAACACATTACTTGCTGATTCGGTACCTCATGAGCAGTTGGTTCAACATAAAAAACTCATCGCTCGTAAACAGGAACAGCTACTTGGTTCCGAAATTTCCAGAGATCTTGAGGCACTATCCAGCATTTCGCCGGATCTAGATGGGTTGGCACAATCCACCGAGTGGTTCCGGGCTTTCCAAAGTAAATATAGGGGCTTAGATGGGGCTGGCATTTCCCAAGCCAAGCAAAAATTTCGTTTGCAGCGCCGATTTCTTCTCAAGAGTGCAAAATCCAACCTGGCTCAAAAAGTTGAAGAGCAGGAGAACGTTACGGGCCTGGATCGGCTAGTGGCTACTTATATTGGTTTGCCAGGCGATCGAAGCGAATCGGCGCTTGGTAGCGTGTGGAGCAACATTGACCAGCGTCGGCAGCAGCTTTTGAGCCAAGAACAGAAAGCAGCATTGAACAGTGCTTACTGTGCACGTTTCAAAGGGGTCGGAAAAGCTACCGAAGAGCCTTCGGATCGTGACGTGTGTGTTGCCCTGGCAACGACAATTGACCAAATGAACGCCGGTTACAAGGAGTTGGGCCGTAAATGCCGCGCCAGAGATTTTGACAACAATCCCTTAGTAGCCGTGCAATGTATGAGCCTATGTGGAGCTTCCCAGGGTCGATGCGAGTTGTCCTTTAAAATGATTCATTTCGAGAACCTCGACTGTGCTGCCGAGCCAGACCAACCCAGTTGGACATGTGATTATCACGTGCAAGTCTCTGGCAACGATGCCCTGATGAAAGAAGTGTTATCTGTTATTGCACCGAATGGTGGTTTTGGGCAGGGCCGCTTTATAAATGTGCAAGATCACTGGATCCATGTTCGCTGACTTGCGGCGCAGCGTTCGTTCCAGTTTTTGAGGGCTGCCATCCGCTTTTCAGAAACACGGTGAATGTGCTAGTAATTGACTGTGGCGGCATATCTGAGCACAACGGCCAAAGTGAAAAATGCCGCCAGGCCTTCAAATAGAGTAATCACAGGGATAATGTTCATAAGGTATAAAACCTCCAGTGGCTTTATCGTAGGGGCGTCTCTTGAGTTTTTGATGATGGTCGATCGCTAGTGGTCATGCTTATTATCGACCTCAATTATTAACTGTTCCCTGAGGTATTCCAAAGGGTGTGGAACGCGAACATTTTGCATGCGCTGTACTTGGGATCTGCAAGAATATCCGGTCGCCAAAAACACATTATTGGCTTCCGGGTCGTTGATTTTTTTGTGCCACGAAAGCTCATAGATTTTTTGGGAAGTAGCCATGTTTCGCGATTCATGGCCATAAGTACCGGCCATTCCGCAGCAACCAACGCTTTCCACGCTCAGGGAAATCCCTACGGCCGAGAAGACCCGTTGCCACTGCACCATGCTGTCACTGACATTGGTTTTTTCAGAACAGTGGCCAAGCAGGATGACGCGTTGGTGGGATTGAGGCGCTCGTTTGCGAGCAAACAGTTCCGTACGCTGGGCGAGAAATTCTTGTAAAAGCATCACAGCCGGCACGTCAGGCCCAACGTACTTACGATATTCCGAGCGAAAGGCAAGAGTCATGGAAGGGTCAATTCCTACCAGTGGGATACCGAACTGGGCGTGAGCCCTCAGTGCCTCACTATGCAACTTTGCCGTTTTTCGGAACTGTTTGAGGAACCCATGTACATGTAGCGGCTTACCATTAGGATGGAACGGTAGCAGCCAAACCCGAAAGCCCAAGTGCTGCAGGGACTCCAGGATTGCTGCGAAAGTATCTGTTTCAAAATAACTGGTAAACGCATCCTGAACGATGATCAGCGACCGCTTTCTTTCATTCTCATCCAGCTCACTCAACTCTTCTTCACAAGCCATACGTATGCCGAGTCCGGCGGCTGCTTCGAGAGGCGTTCGCTTTGCCAGCAGGGGAACATCGACCATGCCAAGCTTCCGAATAACTGCCTGAACAGGAAGCCAGTTCATCAGATTGTTATAGATTGGCCGGCAAAGGGGGTTAGCGATTAACGGAATCAGTTGTTCGAGGCGTCCGATCAGATGATCTTTGACCGGCCGAAGATATCGTCCATGGTATAGGTGAAGGAATCTTGCACGCGCCTCGGGAATGTCTACCTGGACCGGGCATTGACCGGAGCAGGATTTGCAGGAAAGACACCCATCCATGGCTTCCCGGACTTCGTTGGAAAAATCATACTGACCACGGTTTCGAGCCCTTGTGTATCGTATCCGGCTGAGGAGTACTGGCAGCGTAGGGCGTGTATCTGAGCTCGCTGCCAGCGCCTCGGTGTCAACGGCCTGCTCCCCGAGCAACCTGAGCCACTCCCGGATCAGGGACGCTCTACCTTTGGGTGAGTGCCGGCGGTCACGAGTGGCTTTCCATGACGGACACATGGCATCATCTGGATCGAAGTTGTAGCAGGCGCCGTTACCGTTGCAATTCATGGCGTCCGACTGATTGCGACGACTGGCCGTTGGTATCATACGGTCCAGTTTGCCCCTTTGTCCCGGCTCGTCCAGTCGTATCAGCGGGATGCTGGCATCGGGAGTTGCGATCTTACCGGGATTAAGCTGGTTGTAAGGATCGAAAGCTCGTTTGATGGCCTGCAATTCCGGATACAGATCTCCGAAAAATCCTGGCGCGAACTCGGAGCGGAAACCTTTACCATGCTCTCCCCAGAGCAACCCGTGGTATTTGCGGACCAGAGCAACCACTTCTTCGGTGACACGTCGGACAGTGACAATGGTCTCTGGGTCCTTAAGGTCCAGGGCCGGGCGGACATGGAGTACGCCGGCATCGACATGCCCGAACATCCCGTAGCTGAGCCCTTCACGGTCAAGGACATCGCGAAACTCACTGATAAAGTCAGCGAGATCTTCGGGAGGAACAGCGGTGTCTTCCACGAAGGCTACTGGTCGGGCTTCCCCGGATGTCTTGCCAAGGAGACCGACCGCACGCTTACGCATTTTCCAGATCTGACTGACGGCATTTTCTCCCAGGACCACCGAATACTCACAGGCACGGCTACGTTCCGGGCTATCCAGCATGTCGGTAAGCACATCTATGGCCTGACGGACCTGGTTTTCGTCGTCACCGGTATATTCAACAAGGTTTACACCACGTACCTGAGATCCTTCTCCCGCCCGGAAATAAGATGCCACTTCCTGCCAGGCAATGTCTGTCTGTGCCAGTGCGAGAACCTTACTGTCGATGGTCTCGATCGAGGCTGGTCGTGCAGTCATCAGCGTCTGCGCATCCCTCAGGGAGGCGTCGAAACTGTCGTACTGAACCACCACCATAGCCTGGTACCTCGGAATGGGTAGCAGGTTAACTTTGGCCTCGACGATGAAACCGAGGGTACCCTCCGAACCACAAAGAACGTTGTTGGCATTGATCCGCCCGGCATCATCGCGCAGGTGCGCCAGGTCGTATCCCGTAAGGCAACGGTTCAGCTTTGGAAAGTGCCTTTCGATATCCGTTCTTCGACGATCCCAGATGTCAGAGAGCGTCCGGTAGATTCCGCCCGCCAGCGTGGGTTCCCCTGAGGCCTCCTCCTCCTGGCCTGCGTCAAGCGCCCGTGTATGCAAAAGGTTTCCGTCCATCAACACGGTTTCCAGCTCCACGACATGATCGCGGGTCTTGCCGTACATGACCGACCCCTGTCCACTGGCGTCGGTATTGATCATCCCGCCAATGGTTGCCCGATTGCTGGTGGAAAGCTCCGGGGCAAAAAACAGGCCGTGGGAACTCACAGCTGCGTTGAGCTGGTCCTTGACCACGCCCGCTTCCACACGTGCCCAGCCTTCGGCGGAGTTGATCTCCAGAATCCGGTTCATGTGCCGGGACAGATCCACAACAATGCCGTCAGTCAGCGATTGACCGTTAGTGCCCGTGCCGCCTCCTCGCGGGCTGAGGACGATATCCCTCCATTCGACTTTTGATGCAAGACAACCGAGCCGCTGCACATCAGCCTTGTCCATCGGGAACACGACGGCCTGCGGCAGGACCTGATAGATGGAGTTGTCAGTCGCAAGCACTGTCCGTGTGGCAAAGTCGGGCGTCATCTCACCATGGAACCCGGAATGCTTGAGGGCGTTCAGAAAGGCGAGGTAACGGGACTGGGTCTGGTCTATGTGCTCAAGTCTCGGGAGCATGGGTGCTGATACTTTCCTTCGGTGGGATGTCTTGAATGGGGTAGCTCAGTTGCGCCAAAAGATCGGTGACCGGTCGATCGGGCAGGGCGTTTACGATGCCCTCCAGAAGATCTGCACGGGGACCAAGCGTGGGTTGGGCCAGTTCGCGGAATTTGCTGACAAGCTCGGCTCGGCTAATGGGACTGCCTGGTGTTCCCCGTGCTTCAAACCGATCGCTAATCAGTTCCCGTCCGTCGTTTAGCTGGACGGTTACAGTAGCGTAGCGCTTGGCAGGGAATTGGCGGGAGAATTCAGCTGATTCGAGAAGGCGTATTTTCGTCGCCAGTCGCGTGACCTTGCTGTTCTCAAGATCACGGGTTACTGAGTGCTGGTCAACTGAGCCACGGTAAAGGGCGCAGGCAACAGCCCAGGGCAAACTGTATTGGGCTTCCTCAGTACTTGTGGGATGGCTCGTGTGTAGCCGAATCGCCTGGTGAAAACTGGTGACGCGAACCTCCTGGATCTCGTCAGCATCGGTAATACCGGGCCGCAGTGAAAGCGATGCCTCTATGGCAGGCTGGGCCCAGTAACAAACTGGATAGCGTTTGAAATAGGTGTCCAGGAAATGCCAATGGGTTCCCAGATCGCGCCATGTGTCGGACTGCGCCATGAGCACAGCTGGAGCTCCGGTAAAGCCCGATCTGCCTAATAGTGCAGAGGCAATTCCGGTCATAGCACCCCAGCCAGAGCCATCCTTGAGCATGGTTGGGTATTCGATGCAGCGCATCATCTGGCTGCGGGGGCCGTAGAATTCTGCGATGCCCAGAGCCTCGGCCACCTGCTTTGCAGAGAGGTTCATCAGGCGAGCGGCTACGGCTGTGGCGCCAAGACAGTTCCAGGCCCCGGAGGTATGGTAATCGCAGGCGGAGTCATGAAGACTGATGCCGGCCCGGATCGCAATCTCATAACCGATGGCCAGTTCTCCCAGGAACCGACGCCCTGATAACTTGTGAATTTCGGGGAGAGAGAGCATTGCCGGCAGTATGGCGACACCGGCATGGCCCTTGGTCAGAACATGGCCGTCATGCGCATCCAGAGCGTCGATGAGCCAGCCGCCATACAAGGCCGCGCCGGTACTGGACGCAGAACCTTCGGAAAACAGGAGCGGTTGGTTGCCGGGATACTGATCCAAAACAAATTGCCTACCTATCCCGGCCAGAGTAGTGTTCGTGGCGCCTGCTGCGACGCCAATCAGATCCAGCAGACAGGTCTTAGCCAGCTCATAGACTTCGGGTGGTAATGCTGTTGAGTCAAGGCCAAGCAACTTGGCCGGTAAAGATAGGTCGGACATGGAAGGCTCTCGGTTTTATTATGCTCCCATCATTGGTGTTTATGCTGTTGTGAACAGCAAAAAAAACGACACTGGTTTGAAGAAAGGCGACAACTTCGACACAGCTTACTTAGAGCTTCTGCCTCTGTTGTCGGGGTGTTAACCCGAAACCTCTGGTATAGCAGCGGGTAAAATAGGAGGTAGAGTTGAAGCCACAGGCGGTTGCGATCTGGGTAATGCTCATAGTGGACTGCAGCAACAAGTGCTTGGCCCGCTCCAATCGAAGCTGCATATAGAAGGCGTTGGGTGTAGTGCTCAGGTAAGTCCGGAACAGCCTTTCCATCTGACGGGTCGACAGCCCCACCTTTTCGCCGATCTCGGTACAGGTCAGTATCTCCTCGGTCTGATTCTGCATGAGCTGAATAACTTTGATTAGCCGCGGATGGCTGGTGTTATGCCGGAACTGGAGCTCCATTCGCTGTTGCTCGTTTGCCGGGCGAATATGGGGGTGAATGAACTGTTCGGCGCACCCCATGGCCAGATCTCCGCCATGCTCAAGAGCAATTTTCTGGCACATCATGTCGAGACTCGCAAGGCCTCCGGAGCAGGTCATGATATTGCTATCGATTTCGTATAGCTCTCCGGTGATGTTCAGTCCGGGGAACTCTTCCTCAAAACTTTCCTTGTTCTCCCAGTGGATCGTACAGCGGTGATTTGACAACAAGCGGGCCCGGGCCAGCAAGAGGGAGCCCGTGGACGTGGCACCGAGAGCGACGCCCCTGCGCGAGAGCTGGCGCAACCACTCGAAGAGCTTCTTGTCCCGGATCTCTGTGGTGCCTATTCCCGCCACTACGATCATCATGTCGATGTCGTCTGTTTCGTCGAACTGACGGTCTGGACTTACAGGCAGTCCGTTGCTGGCCGCCACTGGCTGGTTGTCTTGAGAAAAGATGTGCCATTCATACAGTGAATTTTCACTCAACCGGTTTGCCGCGCGTAATGGCTCCAGAGCAGCGACGAACGAGAGCATGGAAAACTGGGGCACGGCCAGGAAGCCGATTTTCTGAGTTTTCGGTTCTGTCATAGAGCAGCCTGAGCGGAATGTCGCTTTCTTTATGCATAATGGCGTTTTATTAAATTTTTGTCGATCGGGATTTTCTGATGATGGGAGGTGTAATAGTTAACAACAACGCCCATTGGCAGGAACCCGACATGATCGAACAAAAAGTGAAATTCCAGAGTGACAAACTGACCCTCGACGGCGCATTCTTCAAAAGCGAAGAACACGACGATCCCGCTCTGCCCATCGTCATCGTATGTTCCGGTTTTACCGGACAGAAAAATATCCACCCAGAACGTTACGCCCGTTTCCTTTCTCGCAAGGGTTTTACAGTTTTCGGCTTCGATTATCGTGGATTTGGTGAGTCAGAGGGTGAACGTGAGCGCGTTCTTATCGAAGAGCAGGTGCGCGATATCGCCAATGCGGTTGCCATAGTTGCCGAGCGCGCGAAAAAAGAGGAGCGCAAAGTGGTACTGGCGGGCTGGGGTATGGCTGGCGGCCTGGTACTGGATGCATTTCGCATCTGCGAAGACCAGGTTGATGGCCTGATTGCCATGAATGGCTTCTTTGATGCTGTACGTGTTCAGAAGGCTCAGCGAGGCGAGCACGGATGGAAGCAGTTCCGCGCCTTCATGACTGCTGAGCGCCTCCGTCTGGCGAAAGGCGGAGAGCCCAATGGTATCGATCCATTCGAAATTTACCCGCTGGATCCTGTTAGCCGCGAATACGTCTATACCGAACTGGTAAAAGCACCCGGCTATGGTGTGACGTCCACCTTCGATTTCGCGGATTCTTTGATCAGTTTCTGTCCGGAGGCACATCTTGATGAGAGGTTTGCGCAGATTCCGTTGCTGATTGCGCATGGTGCCGAGAATGATCTGCATCCCGTCACGGAGGCCCGTTCACTTTATGCACGTTACCCCGGCCCGAAACAGCTGTTCCTGCTGGAAGGCGGTGGCCACACAGAGTGGATGCTGGACGACAATCCCAAGTTCCAGGCCTTCGCCGGTAAAATCGCCGACTGGATCACTTCCACATTCTGATAGCTCCTGCGTGGCGGCCTCTGGCCGCCGCTCTCATTTTGAGTAACCGATATGAGTTCCGAGATTCCCTTCTGTAACGCAGCTCGTACACCGGTTCGGGCGCCCGAGATGGCTGTCCCGGCCAGAAGCTGTGACACCCATGCCCATGTCTTTGCCCACCGCGCGGACTACCCTTTCGCCCTTGATCGTACTTACACACCACCAGAAGCTTCCCTTGAGGACTACCTCAAGCTACACCGAATGCTTGGTATCGATCGTGGCGTTCTGGTTCAACCCAGCGTCTATGGCACCGATAACAGCTTGCACCTGCATGCGCTCCGTCAACTCCGGGAACAAGGGCATGACTACCGCGGTGTTTGCGTGGTCGATCCTGAAATAACCATTGCTGAACTTGAAGAACTTCATGAAGCCGGGTTCCGAGGTGTGCGAATGAACCTGTTGTTTCGGGGCGGCCTACAGTGGAAGGAAGTGCTGAAGCTGGCGGATCGAATTGCCGGCATGGGCTGGCACCTTCAGTTTCTGATCAATGTCGCTGACTGTGATGACATCATGGACCGAGTCGCCGATTTGCCGGTCCCGGTGGTGTTCGACCACATGGGGCATATGCCAGCAGCTCTGGGTGTGGAGGAACCGGGGTTTCGGAAGTTGCTCAAGCTTCTGAGAGATAACAAGGCTTGGGTGAAGCTTTCAGGTAGCTATCGGGTGACCATGCAGGAGAAGTATCCCTACCCGGATGTAACAGCTATTGCCGGGGCATTGGTAGCCGCTAATCCAGACCGGTGTATCTGGGGCTCCGATTGGCCTCACCCCCATTTCTCCGGGCTGATGCCGGATGACACCGACTTGCTGGAAGACCTGCGGGTCTGGGTGAAGGACCCGGACATCCGGGAACGAATTCTGGTGTCCAACCCGTCCCGTCTGTATGACTTTGATGACTGAGGCATTGAGCAAAATGTTTCCGGGCGGCCCTGAGGAGGCTGTGTAAAAACTCAATTTACACTCTCTCCAGGCGAGCGAGCAAAATGCCTCGGACATTGTCCGGGGCATTT
>NZ_JASSVS010000013.1:100978-162595 GCF_030250645.1 Marinobacter azerbaijanicus | reverse complement strand
TCAACTTTTTAAAGAGCGTTCGGGGCTTGCCCGATCAAGGTGGCGTATTCTACATCGAATCACCGCCTTGTCAACCGTTAATTTTGGCTCCGATTTAAAACCGGAAAACTACCAATCAAATCAAACAGTTGCCTTTCAATTTCTGACCCGCCTCAGTGGCGTGTCCCTCGAAAGAGATGCGCATTCTACAGAGCTATGAGCATGTGTCAACGAGGTTAAACAACTATTTTTGCAATGTCTCGGTTAGCACCTATGCGACTGTTCAATCCGCGTTCAAAGTGCTCATTATCTACCCCGAATTCAGGCAGACTGGTTTGCCGACTGGCGCGATTTTCTGAACAACGCCAGAACCGGTCCTGACAATGCGTATACAAGAAACCCGGTAAACAGCACCGTGGCCGGGTCAAGCGCAACCACCACAAACACAAGCACCACCAGAAGAATGGCAGCGAAAGGCACCCGCCCCCGCATATCCAGATCCTTGAAGCTCTTGTAGAGGATGTTACTGACCATCAGCACGCCACAACCACCCACAACGATGATGGTCATCAACGTCAACCAGCTGGCCGGCTCCACCGCATGGAAGCACCAGACCAGTCCGGCCACGCAGGCTGCCGCTGCAGGGCTGGCCAGTCCGACAAAGAACTTTTTATCCACAGAGCCGATCTGTGTATTGAATCGCGCCAAGCGTAAAGCCGCGCCAGCCACATAGATAAAGGTGATGGCCCAGCCAACCTGACCAAGGTTATTCAATGACCAGAAGAAGGCCACCAATCCGGGAGCAACGCCAAAGGCCACCATGTCGGCAAGGCTGTCGTATTCCTCGCCGAATTTGCTCTGGGTGTTGGTAAGCCTGGCGACACGACCATCGAGGCCGTCCAGAATCATGGACACAAAGATTGCAATGGCTGCATTATCGAACACACCGTTCGCAGCAGAAACAATGGCATAGAAGCCGGAGAACAACGAAGCTGTAGTCAGGGCGTTCGGCAGAAGATAGATACCCTTGCGGCGGACCGGGGCACCTTCAACAAGCTCTTCCTCGACCACCTCGCCCGCCTCGATATCATACTCGGCACCCTCTAGATGACCCTGCTCCTGCGTCTCGGCTTTTGTGGTTTCTGTATTCGTCTGCTTTTTTTCGTCACTCATTCCAGTCACTCCGGAAAGCATTTAGGCGGAGTATATACGAAAAACGCGGCCACCCGGGCCGCGTCTTTCAAACCAGGCCGGGCTGCCGGCTCAGTTTTTCTCTTTGTCCACGATCTTGTTCGCGGAGATCCAGGGCATCATGGAGCGCAGTTTCTCACCGACGGTCTCGATCTGATGCTCGGCATTGATGCGGCGGCGGGCCGTCATGGACGGGTAGTTGCTGCTGCCTTCCTGAATGAACATCTTGGCATACTCACCGGTCTGGATGCGCTTCAGTGCGTTGCGCATGGCCTCACGGGACTGCTCGTTGATGATCTCCGGGCCAGTTACATACTCACCATACTCCGCGTTGTTGGAGATGGAGTAGTTCATGTTGGCGATACCGCCTTCATACATCAGGTCGACGATCAGCTTGAGCTCGTGCAGGCATTCAAAGTAAGCCATTTCCGGCTCGTAACCACCATCCACCAGCGTTTCGAAAGCCGCTTTGACCAGCTCGACAGTACCACCACACAGGACAGCCTGCTCACCGAACAGGTCGGTTTCGGTCTCGTCCTTGAAGGTGGTTTCGATGATACCGGTACGACCACCGCCAATACCGCTGGCATAGGACAGGGCCAGATTCTTGGCATTACCGGAGGCGTCCTGGAAAATGGCAATCAGGTCAGGAATACCACCACCACGGGTAAATTCGGTGCGTACCGTGTGGCCCGGCGCCTTGGGTGCGATCATGATCACGTCCAGATCCTTGCGCGGTACGATCTGGTTGTAGTGGATCGAAAAGCCGTGGGCGAACGCCAGCGTAGCGCCCTGCTTCAGGTTCGGCTCGATCTCCGCGTTGTACAGCTGCGCCTGGAACTCGTCTGGTGTCAGCACCATGACCACGTCGGCAGCGGCAACAGCAGCAGGGACATCGCTGGTCTTCAGACCATAGGCCTCTGCCTTGGCGATGGAAGAAGAACCCGGGCGCAGACCAACAGTCACATCAACACCGGACTCTTTCAGGTTGCACGCATGAGCGTGGCCCTGTGAGCCAAAGCCGATGATGGCAACTTTCTTGCCCTGGATAATGGAAAGATCGCAATCCTTATCGTAGTAAACCTGCATGTATAACCTCTATATATTGTATTGGCCTGTTCGGGGCCGTCATTGTACAGAATGATGTCTATGCCTGTTACAGGCTTAAAACCTTCTCGCCGCGGGCGATGCCGGACACACCGCTACGGACAACCTCGAGCACACCGGATGTGCCAACCGCCTGGATAAATCCGTCCAGCTTTTCACTATTACCGGCCAGCTGGACGGTATAGACAGAACTGGTGACATCCACAATCTGGCCACGGAAGATATCAACGGTACGCTTGATCTCGGCCCGCTGGGAGCCGGTTGCCTTGAGCTTGACCAACATCAGCTCGCGCTCGATGTGGGAGCCTTCGGTGAGATCCACCAGCTTGACCACTTCGATCAGCTTGTTCAGCTGCTTGGTGATCTGCTCAATAACCTTGTCAGAGCCTGTGGTTGTGACCGTAAGTCGTGACAGGGTTTCGTCCTCGGTAGGCGCCACGGTCAAGGTTTCGATGTTGTAGTTGCGCTGCGAGAACAACCCCACAACACGAGACAGGGCGCCTGGTTCGTTCTCAAGCAAAACAGAAATGATTCGACGCATGATCAGACCCTCTCCGTCTTGCTGAGCCACATATCCTTCATTGAGCCGCGAGCCACCTGCATGGGGTAGACATGCTCAAACCGGTCAACGTAGATATCAACGAAGACCAGGTCATCCTTCATAGCCAGCACTTCTTTAAGCTTTGGCTCCAGGTCTTCCTTTTTATCAATCCTGACACCCTTGTGACCGTATGCCTCTGCCAATTTGATGAAATCAGGCAAGGATCCCATGTAGGACTCGGCGTGGCGGGACTCATAGTTCATGTCCTGCCACTGCTTGACCATACCCAGCGCCTGGTTGTTCAAGTTGATAATTTTCACCGGCAGATTGTACTGCTTGCAGGTGGACAACTCCTGGATGTTCATCTGGATACTGCCCTCACCGGTAATACAAAGCACCTCGTCATCTGGATGCGTCAGCTTGACGCCCATTGCGGCCGGCAAACCGAAGCCCATGGTGCCCAGACCACCGGAATTGATCCAGCGGTTGGGTTTGTCAAACTTGTAGTACTGGGCCGCAAACATTTGGTGCTGCCCCACGTCAGATGTCACGAATGCCTCACCATTGGTGAGTTTCCAGAGCGCTTCAACCACTTCCTGCGGCTTGATCACATCCGGGCTGGTCTCGTAGCGCATACCGTGGAAAGCACGCCACTCTTCAATCTGCTTCCACCAGGCAGCAATTGCGTCGGCGTCAGGCTTTTCCTTGCTTTCTCTGACGAGAGTGATCATCTCCTTGAGCACCGCATCTACAGGACCAACGATGGGGACATCCGCATCAATGGTTTTGGAGATGGACGCCGGATCAATATCGATATGGACAATGCGCGCACCGGGACAGAACTTCTCGGTGGCATTGGTTACCCGATCATCGAATCGCGCGCCCACACACAGGATCAGATCCGAGTGGTGCATGGCCATGTTGGACTCATAGGTACCATGCATCCCCAGCCAGCCAAGGTGCTGTTTGTCGGAAGCCGGATAACAACCAATGCCCATCAGGGTATTGGTAATGGGGTATCCCAGCATCTTCACCAGTTCGGTCAGCTGGTCCGTTGCCTTGCCAAGAATCACACCGCCGCCGGCATAGATAATGGGGCGCTTGGCCGCCATCAGCATGTCCACAGCCTTCTTGATCTGGCCGGCATGGCCGCGAATGGCCGGATTGTAAGAGCGCAGTTTCACCTTCTTCGGGAAAACATACTCGTAGCGCTCGTTGGGTGTGGTCATATCCTTGGGGATATCGACTACCACCGGCCCGGGCCGACCGGTTGCGGCGATGTAATAGGCCTTGCGGATGATTTCCGGGATATCCTCCGGATGACGAACGCTCAGGTTGTGCTTCACAACAGGACGGGAGACACCGATCATGTCAGTCTCCTGGAACGCATCTTCACCAATCAGGTTTGATGCAACCTGACCGCACAGAACCACCATGGGGATGGAGTCCATAAATGCGGTGGCAATGCCTGTAATGGTGTTGGTGGCTCCAGGACCCGAGGTCACCAGTACGGTACCCGGCAAGCCGGTGGCACGGGCATAACCGTCGGCCATATGGACCGCCGCCTGCTCGTGACGCACCAGAATATGCTTGACCTTGTCCTGCCTGAACAACGCATCATAAATATGCAGCGCTGCACCACCCGGATAGCCGTATATGTATTCGATCCCTTCATCTTGCAGGGACCGGATCAGCATATCGGCGCCAGACAATAACTCCACGATGTTCTACCCTCTTCTACGAGTGAATGAGCCGGGGAAACGTCCCGGTTGCCTGGATGTCCGAACCTCCGGCTTCTTGTGAAAGCCGAACCGGATACTCCGCCACACCAGCTGTAAGAGGTTGTCTCCTGGCCAGCCGCCCTCCTGAGGGTTGCGGAGAACGACCAATCAACGGGTTGCACGTAAGCAACAACCCGTCCGCGACCTGCGCGGGGCATTCGGTGTGGTAATTAACAGGGGATACTCGCACGGGATTGCCTGCCGTATTGACCCCAGTCTTCAGGCGATCTGCAATTTTGACAGCGCTGAACTCCCTGTCAATAGCGGCGGCGGTATTCTCTGCCCCATACCCGACAAAGGTCTGCCATACTTTGTGCCAGTATTTGAACCAGACTCGAGAAAGTTACCTTTACAAATGGCATGATAAACATAGGCTAGACAGAGATGGTGCTGTTTTAGGCAGTACTCCGACGAGGCTAACGCGGAATGAGTAGAGGCATGAACAGAAAAATTCTCACCCTGGCAGTACTTCTGGCTGTGGCACCGACGATGTCTTCGGCTGCCTCCGTCTACAAATGGACCGATGAAGAGGGGGTTACGCACTTCGGGGACCGGCAGCCAACCGGACAACAGGCAGAATCGGTCAGCATACGTACCGGCAAGCGCTCAGAGAACAACCGTCAGAGCCCGCAGGAGCGGGTTGAAGCTCTGGAAAACCGGGAAGCCGAAAATGCCGAACGGCAAAAAGAAACCGCCCAGGAAGAGGCACGCCGCAAGCAGCGGGAAGCAAACTGCGAAACTGCACGCAGCAACCTCAGCATATTGAAGCGTAACAGCCGGATTCGTGTGGAAGAGGATGGTGAGCAGCGTTACCTGTCGGAGGAAGAAATTGAAGAGCAGCGCAAGAAATTTGAGGAAATAGCCGAAGAGAATTGCGGCGAGCCTTCCGGAGACTGAACCTGAAAGGCACAAAGCAAAAGCCTTCAGGAATGCAGGAATAAAAAAAGGCGGAGCGAGCTGCTCCGCCTTTACCCCAATTATCCAGCCTTGGAAAATTCCAGAGCGTGATCCTTGACTGTCCCTTTGATGGTATCCCCGGGCAGGAAGTCACCCTGGAGGAGCCTTTGCGACAGCGGGTTCTCTATCATTCGCTGGATGGCGCGCTTCAATGGGCGGGCACCGTAAACCGGGTCATAACCCACTTCTGCCAGCAACTGCATGGCTCCATCGTCCAGCTCCAGCTTCATATCCTGTTCTTTCAGGCGTTTGCTGAGGATCTCGATCTGGATCTTGGCAATGCCCTGAATCTGGCTTTCTGCCAGCGGATGGAACACAACCACTTCATCCACCCGGTTGATAAACTCGGGCCGGAAGTGAGTGCCCACTTCTTCCATGACTGCTGACTTCATGGCTTCGTAATTCTCTTCACCTGCTTTCTGTTGGATGATATCCGAGCCCAGGTTAGAGGTCATCACGATGACAGTATTCCGGAAATCCACAGTCCTGCCCTGACCATCCGTCAGGCGACCATCTTCGAGCACCTGCAGCAGAATGTTGAATACGTCCGGATGCGCCTTCTCAACTTCGTCCAGCAACAACACTGAATAAGGCCTGCGACGCACAGCTTCAGTCAGGTAGCCACCCTCCTCGTAGCCAACATAGCCAGGAGGCGCACCAATCAGTCGGGCAACGGAGTGTTTCTCCATGAACTCGGACATATCGATCCGGACCATGGCTTCTTCCGTGTCAAACAGGAACGAAGCCAGCGCCTTGCACAACTCGGTCTTACCCACACCCGTTGGCCCCAGGAAGAGGAACGATCCATTGGGACGATGAGGATCCGAAAGGCCTGCGCGGGAACGCCGCACGGCATTGGAAACCGCTTCCACGGCTTCGGTCTGACCGATGACACGGCTGTGCAGCGCTTCTTCCATGCGAATGAGCTTGTCGCGCTCGCCTTCCAGCATCTTCGATACAGGAATGCCCGTCCACTTGGAGACCACTTCGGCGATTTCCTCGTCCGTCACACGGTTGCGAAGCAGTTTCATCTCCATCATTTCGGCCTGGCTCGCCATATCCAGCTGACGCTCCAGCTCTGGAATCTGGCCGTACTGCAGCTCGGACATGCGGCCGAGGTCACCGGCGCGACGGGCGTTTTCCAGGTCAATCCTGGCCTGCTCCAGCTGGCTCTTGATCTTCTGGGAGCCGTGCAATGCCGCTTTCTCAGTGTTCCAGACCTCTTCCAGATCCGCGTATTCCCGCTCAACACCGCTTATCACATCCGAAAGCTCTGAAAGTCGCTTTTTGGATGCCGCATCGGTTTCCTTTTTCAGCGCCTCACGCTCGATTTTCAACTGGATCAGGCGCCGCTCGAGGCGATCCAGCGCTTCCGGCTTGGAGTCCATTTCCATACGGATCTGGCTCGCCGCCTCGTCCACCAGGTCAATGGCCTTGTCCGGCAACTGGCGGTCCGTTATATAGCGGTGGGACAGCTTGGCTGCCGCGATAATGGCGCCGTCCGTCACTTCCACCCCATGGTGAACTTCATAGCGTTCCTTGAGGCCACGCAGTATTGCGATGGTATCTTCCTCATTGGGCTCTGAAACCAGTACCTTCTGGAAACGACGCTCAAGGGCTGCATCCTTTTCGATATTTTCGCGATACTCGTCCAGGGTTGTCGCGCCCACACAATGCAACTCACCCCGCGCCAGGGCAGGTTTGAGCATGTTGCCGGCATCCATGGACCCTTCGGCTTTACCAGCGCCTACTACGGTGTGGATTTCATCGATAAACAGGATGATCTGCCCTTCCTGCTTGGCCAGCTCATTAAGCACGGCTTTCAGGCGCTCCTCGAAATCACCACGGAATTTGGCACCGGCAATAAGCGACCCCATGTCCAGCGACAATACGCGCTTGTTCTTGAGGCCTTCCGGTACTTCGCCATTCACGATTCGCTGGGCAAGCCCCTCCACAATGGCGGTCTTGCCCACACCCGGCTCACCGATGAGCACCGGGTTGTTCTTGCGGCGACGCTGCAACACCTGGATGGTCCGACGAATTTCATCATCACGACCGATAACCGGGTCCAGCTTGCCGGCCTCGGCACGTTCAGTCAGGTCAATGGTGTATTTGGACAGAGCCTGGCGGTTTTCTTCCGCCGAGGCATCATCGACCGGTTCGCCACCGCGCACTTCATCAATCGCGCTTTCAAGTGACGACTTGTCGACGCCTTGCTCCCGCAGAACCCGCCCGAGGGTCCCCCGGTCTTCCAGGGCCGCCAGCAGCATCAGCTCACTGGAAATAAACTGGTCGCCGCGTTTCTGCGCCAGTTTGTCAGCGATATTGAACAGACGCCCCATGTCATTGGACATGGACACATCACCCGCCGAACCCTGTACTTCCGGCAGTTTCTCGATTTCCTGAACCACAGCCTGTCGGATACGGCCCGGCTCAGCACCAGCCTGTTTCAGTAGTGGCTTGATGGAGCTGCCTTCCTGATCCATCAGTGCCTGCATCAGGTGCACCGGCTCAATAAAATTATGATCCCTGCCCACCGCAAGGGACTGTGCATCCGCCAGTGCGGTCTGCAGTTTACTGGTCAGTTTGTCGATTCTCATGATCTTGGATTCCCCAATTTTTTCTCATGCCGCCCGGAACATTTCTCCGAGGGCAGCATTTGGTCTGCTTTGACAGTTAATGTAGGGGCGATCGGCAGGACTTCAAGCGACCGGGCTAAAGAAGTGTCAGAAAATTGACGGGCATCATGTAATATAGATCAGGCTGGCCATTCGTCCGGTCTGGCCATCACGGCGGTATGAAAAAAACCGATCCTGGTCCGTCACCGTGCAGAATTCGCCACCATACACCTGCAGCACGCCGGCGGCGGCCAGTCGCTGCCTGGCAAGTTGGTAAATGTCAGCAAGGTAATGCGCGTCATTGCGAGGGCTGGGGACAAAAGCTCCAGCTGCCAGCGGATCATTCAGAAGGAAGATCTCCCGCACCTCAGGGCCCACCTCGAACTGATCCGGGCCAATGGCCGGCCCCAGCCACGCCATAACGCAGGCGGGATTTCCGAACTGCGCAACCACCCGTTCAAGCACGCCATCCGCAAGCCCCCGCCAGCCGGCATGAGCCGCAGCCACCCGCCCATTGGATGGATCGCAGAAAAGAACCGGCAGGCAATCCGCGGTCAATACCACGCAGACGTTTCCTGCCGTGGATGTAACGCTGGCATCGGCGCGAACGTGCCCTGTGCCCGGCAACTCCACCACGTCAGTACCATGCACCTGATTCAGCCAGCCAAAACGCTCTGCTCCGGGACCCAGCCGTTGACGCAGAATATTGCGATTGCGATCCACATCCTCCGGCGCATCGCCTACATGAGCGCCAAGGTTCAGGGTATCCCAGGGCGCGCCGCTTACTCCGCCTGACCTGGTTGTACAGACAGCCCGGACCCAGTCCGGTGCCGGCCAGTCCGGAGTGATGAGGGGCAGATCAGAGGTCATGATGCTCCATGTCCTTGACGTGTTTACGCAGTGCTGCGAGTAGCGTCTCCATGTCCTCGGGCAGGGGCACTTCCCAGGTCATCACCTCCCCTGTTTTGGGATGTTGCAGGGTCAGCTGCCTGGCGTGGAGCGCCTGACGCTGAAACCCGGCCAACACATCCCGAAGTTCGTCGGTCGTTCCCTTGGGAAGGCGAAGCCGGCCACCATACTGCGGGTCGCCAACCAGAGGATGCTTGACATGGGCCATGTGGACACGGATCTGGTGTGTGCGACCACTTTCGAGCTTACACCGCACATGGGTATGCGCAGCGAAGCGTTCGACCAGCCGGTAGTGGGTAACAGCGGGCTTGCCCGTTGGCACCACTGCCATTTTCTTGCGCTCACGAGGGTGGCGGCCAATAGGCGCGTCCACTGTCGAGCCTCCTGTCAGGGTTCCCACCACGATTGCTTCGTACTCCCGCCCCATGGTGCGAGTCTGCAACTGGTCAACCAGTGATGTATGGGCAATCAGACTGCGAGCTACCACCATGATTCCCGAGGTATCCTTATCAAGCCGATGCACGATCCCGGCCCTTGGCAGATTTTCCACCTCAGGGGCGTAGTTGAGCAGCGCGTTCACCAGGGTACCATCCGCATGACCCGCGGCCGGATGCACAACCAGACCCGCCGGCTTGTTGATCACCAGCAGGTGCTCATCCTCATAGACCACATCCAGTGATATCGATTCCGCCTGCCAGCTTACCTGAGCCTCTGGTTCGGCATCCAGTTCGAGCCTGTCCCCCAGCATGACCTTGTCACGAGGCTTGCAGGTCTTTCCATTCACCGTCAACGACCCGCTTTTGATCCAGCCCTGCAGTCGTGAGCGCGAGTGTTCCGGCATCAACTCCGCCGCGGCCTGGTCCAGACGACGGTCGCTGTATTCCGGCGGTACGGAGAAGCTGGCGATAATACGGTTTTCAGATGACATTAAGCCCCCGGGGCCGGTGATAAGTGTTACGTGTGAGTCAGAAATTCCCCTTCGGCGGCGAGTGCCACTGCACAAGGGAGCAGATCCCCGTTACAATGGCTCACCATTCGAATATTCGCCATTATACGGGATTCCGGCATGAGATCAGTTTTTCGATTACTGCTAGTGACCATTGCAGCACTGATGATCAGTGCCTGCGCCTCCAACAAGCAGGAAGAAGTATTGCCGGAAGAGACCTATTACGAGAATGCCCGGGACGCAATGAACTCGGGCAATTTCAACGAGGCAGAACGGAACCTCGATTACCTGGAGACCTATTATCCGTTCGGCCGCTATGCGGAACAGGCCCAACTGGACCTGATCTATGCCCGCTACCAGAACCTTGACCTTGAAGGGGCGCGCGCAGCGGCTGATCGCTTCCTTCGCCTGAATCCCCAAAGCGACCACGCCGATTATGCACTCTATATGCGTGGCCTGGCCTCGTATAATCTGGATATCGGCCTGGCAGCAAGATACTTCCCTGTTGAAGTTGCGGCCAGGGATCCCGGCGAACAACGCCAGGCCTTCCGGGACTTTTCCGAGCTGCTGAACCGCTACCCTTCCAGCGAGTACGCTCCCGACGCCCGCCAGCGCATGATTGCCATCCGCAACCGTCTGGCCGAGCTTGAGCTCTTTGCAGCCCGCTACTACATCAGCCGCGAAGCCTATATCGCGGCCAACAACCGGGCACGCTTCATTGTGGAGAATTACTCGACCACGCCCTCGGTTGAAGAGGCGCTGATCATTCTCGCCGAAACTTTCAGCTTCATGGATCTGAAAAAAGCGTCGGCCGATGCAGTGGCCATGCTGCAGGAAAACTTCCCGGACAGCACGGCTTTCAATGAAGACGGTGAGTTCCAGGCAGATGTACTCAAGCGCGAGGACCGCTCGCTGTCCAGCGTGGTCACCTTTGGCCTCATGGGTGACGAATAGTCAGTTTCCGCTCTTCCAGCCATTGGTGATGGGGTAGCGGCGATCCTTGCCAAAGCCCCTTTCTGTAATTCGCACACCAATGGGCGCCTGCCTGCGCTTGTATTCATTGATATCCACCAGACGCACAACCCGATCCACGTCTGTCCTGTCGAAGCCCTGGGCGACGATGGCGTCGGCGCTCAGGTCCCGCTCCACATACAGGTTGAGTATCTGGTCGAGCACGTCATAACCGGGCAGGCTGTCCTCGTCTTTCTGATCCGGCGCCAGTTCAGCCGACGGCGGGCGGGTAATAACCCTTTCAGGAATGACCTGGGAAAGGCTGTTTCGATACCAGGCCAGCCGGAAAACCAGCGTCTTCGGGACATCCTTGAGCACGTCAAAGCCACCGGCCATATCGCCGTAAAGGGTTGAATACCCCACCGCCAATTCGCTCTTGTTACCCGTCGTCAGCACCATTGACCCAAACTTGTTGGACAGGGACATCAGCAACACGCCCCGCAGCCTCGCTTGCAGGTTTTCCTCGGTAGTGTCCGGCTTTGTTCCTTCGAAAGGGGCTGCCAGGGTTTTCATGAACGCATCGTACATGGGCTCGATGGAGAACACGTCATACTGCACGCCCAGGGTGGCTGCTTCGGTCTCCGCGTCCTCAAGACTGATACTGGCTGTATAACGAAAAGGCATCATCACGGCACGCACACGGTCGGCACCCAGGGCATCAACCGCCACCGCCAGGGTTACCGCGGAATCAATGCCCCCGGACAGCCCGAGAACCACCGATTTGAACCCGTTTTTATTAACGTAATCCCGCACCCCCAGCACCAGCGCCCTGTAGACATTTTCTTCCAGGGACGGCTCGGGAATGGCTGGCTGTAAAATTGGCTGGCAATGGTGCTCACAGATGAAGTCCACAGGATAGAGCCCTTCGCTGAACTGGGGAGCCTCGGCGGCGAGGCTGCCGGAGTGGTCGTACACCATTGAACCGCCGTCGAAGACCAGCTCATCCTGACCGCCCACCAGGTTCACGTAGACAATACTGACCCGGTTCTCACACGCCTTACGCTCAATCAGAGCCTTTCGGCGGGCCTGCTTGTCAATATCATAGGGGGACGCATTCAGGTTAATAACCAGTTTCGCGCCCGCTGCGGCAGCACTCTCCACGGGGCCATCGCTCCATATGTCCTCGCATACGGTGACACCCACCGGGACCCCCTGGATGTCCATTACGAGGGTATCCCGGCCATCGGCAAAGTAGCGCTTTTCGTCGAACACCTGATAGTTGGGGGGAAACTGTTTGAAATAGCGGCCGGTTATCTCGCCGCGCTCAATAATTACTGCAGCATTGTATAACAGCGCACCCTCTCTGACCGGTGCGCCGATGATGATTGAAGGACCGAGCTGTTCTTCACGCAGGCGTTCCAGAGCTTCCGCAATACGGACTTCCATGCTCGGGCGCAGGAGCAGATCTTCCGGAGGATAGCCGGTCAGGCATAGCTCCGGGAAAACCACCAGGTCTGCCTGGTGCTCCGTTTCCGCACGCCGGGTGGCCTCAATCACCCTGCCCGTGTTACCGGGAATATCGCCTACCAGGAAATCGAGTTGGGCCATGACCACTCTCAATTTGCCAGGATCCCGACCGCCGGGTGATTGATCCTTTTGCACGGACATAAAAGCAGCTCCTGTAACTCATTGCCATTAAAAGGCTATTATAACCCCGCAGGGCAACAGAATTCTCGCGGGACACCCATCGTATTATGACAAAAACATCAACTGCTGATCTCCAGCCCAACGCGGACGCTCCTCCCGCCAGCCAGAGAGGCAGGCTGTTTCGTATCTACAACCACTACAGAGTGGTCGTCAGCATTATCCTGGTGGCGCTTTTATTTGTTGATCCCATAAACTTTGACTCCCGCTTCCGGGCCATGGACTACTACCAGGCCGGAGTTGTCAGCTACCTGGCCATCAACGGTTTTATCGCCCTGGTGATGCTGGCCGGTTTCCAGCCAAGAAGCCGCCACATTACCATCTCAATACTCATGGACATCCTGCTGCTCCATGTACTCCTGTTTACCAGTACCGGCATCACCAATGGCCTGGCCAATCTGGTCATCGTCTCGGTAGCAGCCGGGAATATCCTGACACCGAGCAGAATTGGTACCTTCTATGCAGCACTGGGGGCCATCTGTTCACTGAGCATCTCAACCTGGTCTGTCATGGTATTTGACGAATCAGCCGACGAAATTGTCCGGGCAGGATCACTGGGCATTCTCTATTTCGCCGCGGCCTTTATCCTGCAGTACATCTCCCGGCGCATGCTTCGCAGCGAGGCCCTGGCCAGCTCAAGAGCCCGCAGCATTGCCGAACTGGAACAGATCAATCGGCAGATCATACAGCGCATGCGCACGGGTATTCTTGTCTTGAACCGATTCGGGCACATCCGCCTGGCCAACGCTGCAGCCGAAGAGTTGCTTTTCGGCCTGGCCGGTGAACAAGCCGACCACCAATCCAGTCGGGGGCGCAACCTGCCACAGCCTCTGCGCCTGGGCCTTGAAGACTGGCTGAAAGATCCGGCCCGCAGAACCGCTCCCTTTCAGGCCACTCCGACCTCGCCCATGGTTCAGGTTAATTTTACCCAGCTTGACCAGGAGCGTGGCGACCAGATTCTGGTGTTCATCGATGACATGAGCAAGGTGACCCAGCAGGCGCAACAGATGAAGCTGGCCTCCTTGGGTCGACTGACCGCCGGCATCGCCCATGAAATCCGCAACCCGCTCGGTGCCATCAGCCACGCCTCCCAGTTGATGGGAGAGTCCCCCAACCTAGACGACGGCGATCGCAAGATGCTGGATATCATTGAGCGGCACTCTCGCAGAGTTAATGGCATCATCGAGAATGTGCTGGATCTGTCCCGCCGCCGTGCTGCAAATTCGGATCTGGTGGACATCAGTCAGTGGCTTTGTGCATTTCGTGACGAGTATCTCCAGACCCAGGATACTGAACACCAGAAACCTGCCCACATCGGGTTGCGAACGGAAGAGAACCTGCCACAGGCCCGCTTCGACGTGAGCCAGATCGAGCAGGTTATGGTGAACCTTTGTGACAACGGCTTACGATACAGTGAACAGGCAACCGGCGAGCGCAGGATTGAACTCTATGCCGGCGCCACGGCGGATGGAGAGAGAGCCTTCGTGGATGTTCGTGACTTTGGCCCCGGCATTGCCCCAGAGCACCGGGTGTCTGTTTTTGAGCCGTTTTTCACAACTGATAAAAGCGGGACAGGCCTTGGCCTTTATCTGGCACGTGAACTGTGCGAGGCTAATCAGGCCCATCTGTCCCTGGTGGATGACAACCTGCCCGGCTGTTGTTTCCGCATTACATTCGCCCATCACGGGCGGATGATATAACCAACCCGGAAGCCCGGCAGTGTGAACAACGACATGGAACTGACAACAATCCAATGACCACTCATACAGCGCTGATCGTAGACGACGAACCGGACATCCGGGATCTTCTGGAAATCACACTCACCCGCATGGGCATTCATACGCTGACGGCCCCGGATATCACCAGCGCAAAGAAGCTCCTGGGTGAGCACCGGCCACAGCTCTGCCTGACCGACATGAACCTTCCCGACGGCAACGGTATCGAGCTGGTGCAGTGGATCCAGCAGAACACCCCCTGCACCCCGGTGGCTGTTATCACCGCCTATGGCAATATGGACACGGCTATCGAGTCCCTCAAGGCCGGTGCATTCGATTTTGTTTCCAAGCCCGTTGAACTGCCCCGCCTGCGGGAGCTCGTCAACAGCGCCCTCAAGCTCTCGGAACCAGAATCCGAGGCTGATGTTTCCCCCGATGAACCGGGCCTTTTGCTAGGTAATTCTGGTGAGATAAAACGCCTGAGAAATCAGGTCAGGAAGCTGGCGCGAAGCCAGGCGCCGGTATTTATCAGCGGGGAATCAGGAAGTGGCAAGGAACTGGTTGCGCGTATGATCCACCTACAGGGGCCCCGCCGGGACAAGCCGTTTGTTGCGGTCAACTGCGGCGCGATCCCATCCGAGCTGATGGAAAGCGAGTTCTTCGGCCACAAGAAAGGGAGTTTTACCGGTGCCGTGGACAACAAGGACGGCCTTTTCCGTTCCGCCGACGGTGGCACCCTGTTTCTGGATGAAGTGGCCGACTTACCCCTGGCCATGCAGGTGAAACTGCTACGGGCCATTCAGGAGAAAGCCGTACGGCCGGTAGGTGATACCAGAGAAGTGCCTGTGGATATTCGTCTTCTCAGTGCGACGCACAAGGATTTGCCAGGGCTTGTCCAGGAAGGGGAATTTCGTCAGGACCTGTTCTACCGCATCAACGTGATTGAGCTGCCGGTGCCTCCCCTGAGGGAGAGACCGGACGACATCAGCCTGTTGGCGAACCATATTCTTGAACGTATTGCCCGGGAATACGAATGCGAACCCGCTTCCCTGACTCCGGATGCCATTGACCGCCTTAAAGCCCATGATTTCCCCGGCAATGTCCGTGAACTGGAGAATATTCTCGAACGCGCCTTTACGCTGTGCGATGCCGAGCTGATTGGACCGGAGGACCTGCACATTGGGAACACCCCCTCGCCTGCCGGGCTATCGGGTGCAAACAGTATTGGAGCCTCGTCGAAGGGCCAGGATACGCTGACCTTGCCCGATGGTGAGATTGACCTGGAGGGCTACCTGGAAACCATTGAGCGCCAGGCCATAGAGAAAGCCCTTGAGGCGACCCGCTGGAACAAGACAGCGGCTGCCAAGCGGTTGGGAATCAGTTTCCGGGCGTTAAGGTACCGACTCAAGAAGTTGGGGATGGAGTAAGGGATCAGAGTCTGTCCGGCAGTATTCAAACACAGGTTCAGATTGTTTAGTATAGCGACTGCTCAGGATGAGCACTTACGCCAGCGGCGTTGATAGACAACACGGGAAGGAGCCCAGTCATGATCAATCTCAACCAGGCCCGGGGCGTTACGCTCCTGGAACTCCTTATCACCCTTGCGATAGCCACAGCTCTGATGACTGCCGTCGTACCAGGCTTCAGTAATGTTATCGCCAACACTCAGGTAGAAACGGCCACAGACAAACTCATCAGGGCCGCTTTCCTGGCGAGAACCGAATCAATCAAACGCGGACAACGAGTCATCACGTGCCTGAGTAATACAGACACTGCGTGCGATTCCTCCTCGCCAGCCAAACTCCTGATCTTCGCAGACCCGGACCGCAGTGGAGCGCCAACATCGCCCGCCGACATAATTCGAACGCTTGAACTCAAAGAGCCGGCCATTACCATTACCTACAACCGCCCTTTTCTTGCTTACTTGCCGACAGGTCACGCGGCCGGAACCAATGGCACTTTTACGGTGTGCCATACGTCGGGAATCGGAAACATGATCATTATTTCCACTCTGGGACGTCCCCGAAAGGCCATCGACTATGACGGCGATGGCATCGTCGAGAAGACCCCTGGGAAACCGCTCAACTGCTAGATTGATGCAGCGATTACCAGCAGGTACTGGCAGGATTTGCTGTGCCCGCCTTGTTTTCGGAACTCTTCCCGGTATTTGTGTGGGAAATATTCCAGCACTCCTCATCATCTGCCTGGCCTTCTCCGGCTGCAGGCTGGGCGGTTAGCGTGAAGCACGAATAAACAGTTGTGCTGCCTCCGACCGTAGAACTGCAACTGGGATTACTCAGCGAGATCGTGTAAAGCCCCTCATCAGAGCTGATGCTCGTCGTCCCGGTCGCAATACTGGTGTCATCCAGCAGCGTTCTGAAGTCTGCCGCATAGGTTGCGGGTGAACTCCTGGTATAGAAGCGCTCCTGTGCAGCCGCCAACCGCGCTACCGTGGTCGTCGCATCTGCACGCTGGCTGCGAACAACCGAGTCCCGGTAACTTGGGTAAGCTATCGCAGCAATAATGCCCACGATAGCCACCACAATCATCAGCTCAATCAGCGAAAAACCCTTTTGCATAATAATTTCCAATTAGAAAGAGAGTGATTCGATCTGTCGCCATGACTGGCGACCACTCACCGGGGCTCCCACGGTCTGTTCCGTGGTATTGATGGCACCGGTCGACATGTTGGTAATCGCCTTCACCGTGCCGGACGTTCCCTGATGATACGTTATGCTTGACGCATAACCCGGTCCGAGGCCCACCACACTTCGCGACATCTCGCGCGAATTCACCACATACTCATTCGATGTGGATAGCGGCGCATCCGGTGTCGCAGTTCCCGTCAGGATAGACAACGCATACAGGAAACTCTCCCCATCCAGCTCACAACTGAGGGCTGGTGGCAGATACTCGGTAAACCCGAAACTCTTGCGATCCGCAGGGTTGAGAGTCGCTTTATTGGTAACCCGCCCAGACGCCTCACCAGCGGTGTAGCTCATCCGAATCTTCCAGCCAGGATAATCCCGGAGCGTCGACTCAAGCTGATCAAACGTCGAAACGGAGTCGCCGCCAATCGAGAGGGTTGCGACAGATCCCGAGGAGATATCCTTTACCTCGCCACTCTCTTCAAATACGGCCACATCCGTTGTATCAACCAGTGCGGACGGATCGACGGTACCGTAAGTCAGGTCACCATCAGTGCCGCGCGGCTCCTTGATACCGTAAAAATACTGCTGATCATCCAGCGCATTGTCATCTGGCACCAACAGCTTCCCTGTGCCAAATAGCAGCCAGCGTTCGCCAAAGGTGTCCCGAACCGTGGTGGGTGCAGCCTGAATTGGCAACCCGGGGTTCATCATCACACTCTGCTGAGCGCCGGAAAGCCCGTAGTAAGTCTTGCTTGCTCCATCATTATCTTCGATAAGAATTCTGTGCAGGCGGCCAGAAGGCGAGCCTGCAGAGCCTTCAATAGTACTGACGTAAAGTGCGTCTTCACTGCTATCACGATCCCAGTCAGCCGTCTCCATTCCACCGACATAACCATTGGCTCCACCCAGATCAAGGGGGTCACTTCCGGCAATTGTTGTAAAATAGCTGGTGGATGCGCTACCGGTGTTGGCATTCTGAACCAGCTGGTTCAGATCAATGGCAAACAACCGGGCCGTCTGATCGCTCTCTGCTCCGCTGGTGGCATTTGTTCCTCTGGGGCCACTACCAAGCACGAGATACCAGTCATTGACTGAAGGTGAGCTCCAGTCACCGGTAGTCGTGTCGGGCGCACGATTCTTTACGACTGCGGGCCGACTAAGCGTAAAGCCGAGTTCCGGAGCGGTCACCTCTCCAAGCAGTTTCGGCGGCTGTTCGGGGTCTGTCACATCAAAGATCACATAAGCCGATCTCATCACCTGGGAAGCCCCGTCCACCTCTATTTCAAGAGGAGCACCACCAAAACGCATGCCCATCACCATAACGGTTCCCCAACCATCCGGGTGTACAGCATCATCCGGGAATATGTTGGCGTCGAATACCACGGGCTCACCGTCCATGTAGTAAACATGCTGATAATCGGGCTCGGCCAGCCACCTTAGGTGTGGAAGGAGGTTTGACGGCACATAGGCCCACATTTCCTGCCCAAGAGGTCGAGTGGTCTTGCCAGTTGAGGTTGTGGAGAACTTTTTCTGGCCCGCATCCCAGAAGCCACCATTGAAGGCGTGGATCATGCCGCCATTGGAGCCCACATATACAACCTGCCTGCGGTTGATGTACTGATCCACGAAGTTTTCATAGGTAGAGTCACCGAACAGGCGGTCGTAATTACCATTAGGCGTTGCCACCACTGCCGGCGTGGAATGAATGATGTCTCCAAGTCGCCAGACTTCATCAACTCCATCGTTGTCATAATCAATGGTTCGATTTCGAAGCCCCGCGATCTCTTTGCCTCGCAAAAAGTCCACCAGATCACCGAGGCCAATAGCGCTGGGTAAGCCGAAATATTCATGGTAATCAGCGTAGCTGCTACCCATCGCAGAGCTCGTAAAACCAGTGACATCCTGCTCATCAATCTCGCCATCGCTATTTCTGTCCAGGGCCGTCAGGATATATCGGCGGTCAGAATCTGCACTCGTGTAGGTGCTCCGCTGTTCCTCGGGAAATGAAGTCTCCGCCAGGGAATCCACTGCACTCCAGATCGGCTTCAGATCATTCAACTCCACTGCTGTGCCTAAGGGAACCAGGTCACCACTGGTATCGAACTCATAACGCTGAACAAAGGTTTTCTCGACACTGGGGTCAAACTCAAGCTGGACAACTCTGTCGGTGTCGTAGTCATCCAGTTGGGCGTTGTTGTTGGAATCCTCCCGGAGAAGACCGGCGTCATCGATAAATATCGCACGGAGCGTACCAGTCCAGGTAACCGTGTTATTACCAACCGAGTTCTGGGGCTGGTACAGCGCCTGATACACAGCACCAACACCCGAGCTGCTGTTGGCAACCACGGCAGCATTAGTACCCGATGCTGTGCGCGCAACCAGGGCTTCAAATATGCGCTGCAGCTGGTTGACCAGAAGCCCCGGGTTGCTTGAGAAGAAATAGTTGTCGGGAATTCCGTCCGAACCGCTCTCCCCGGTCCGGTTATTCACCAGGTCCCACTCACGGGTATCGCCGGTTGACCCTTTGTATGTCGGGTCACCGCTGCCGTCCTTGTCAGCAAAGCCACCGTATTTCGCTGCCAGGAAAAGCGGCTTGTCGAGAAGTTCCCCGCCGGAACTTGTACTTGGCTGATAATTCTTCGCTACCGGATCGTAACCGTAGTCGCTGCCAGCACTGCCACATCCTACTGACGCCGAAGCTCCGGTAGTTGGAACAGGCATCAGCGGGTTACCATCTGCGCCGTCCTGGTCTACCTGACACAGGTCATTCCGATTCTGCCCTCCCGGCCGGAGCAACCAGTCACTGATACCATCATCGTCGCTACCGGTGACAACATAACCAAACCTGATATCAAAACCGGCTGCGGTGTATGCAACGCCCTGGGCGATTCTAAGCCGCCCACTTGGCACGGCAACATCGTCATAATCTGCACCAGTGCGGGTATCATTATCAGTGTCGCCGCAATCCGAGTCGGAACCGCCTACGCAGAAGCTTATGACCTGCGAACCATCAAGGTCATAGTCGCTACCCCAGGAAGAATCCTCCCAGTGAAACATCAGTGTGCCAGAGATAACGTTCCCACTTCCGTCAGTTTCGGTAGCAAGGACTTCAACATCAAAGAGACTACAGGGTATCCAGTTGGTACTTCCCGTGCTTTTGGACTGGCAAGCAGGAAGAAAACGGATGGTGCCGGAACCGACAGGAATCTCAAAACTCGGAACAGATTCCGCCAGCTCGACTCCATAGGTATCGACTGTTTGATTACCATCCATTCCGGAATCAGCTCTCAAATCTGCGGTCTTCGCATGACTGGCCAGACCTGCAATCTGATAGCTACCTTCAAGAGCCGGGGCTTCCGGGCAAATGCCCAAGGCCACGCTTAGATTGCTAACGCTCTTCGAAGTACAGATCAGATCCCCGGTAGACGTGGTCAGGTCGCCCACCAGGAAATTTTGCGGAAACGCGCCATATTCAGCGGTCCCCACAGCATTTGTCTTGGCGGACACATCACTTACTCCCGAGAGGCCCTCAATATCACTGACAGACCCCAGGTTGTCGCCATCAAACGACGCAACGCCGGACGAGATCATGATGATTGAACAGGCTGCGCAACGGGTATCCGTGTTGAGAGGATGTACATCGAGGCTGGCCGGCCAGCTGGCGTCCTTCAGAGCGCTGATATACGTGGTATCGGAGCCGCTCGAAAAGTCGGCTGTGGGGCCGGAGGCCCCGGAAAAGTAACGAACAGCCTCGGCATAAATCTCGGCAATCGGGTTACCCCAGTCACGGCAGGCGTTGGTCTTATTCTTGAAATTGGTAATGGATATACCCGGGCCACCGCAATCATAATCGGAGCCGTCCCAGCCGATGATCCGGATGGCATCAATGGACGATATAATGCCATCAACGTTATTGAACACGCCGTTGCTCAGGTCAACTTCATCGTCAGCCGGGTCAGGATTAGTGCCAATAAGGCTAATATTCTTGCGCAGCCTGCCCCCGGCGATGTAGTTCTCGTAACCGCCACTGATCAGCCCGAACTTCAGATCGCCACCTTCACCATATTGCTGTAACAGGCCGGCCGGCTTTGCATTCCCAGCACTGTACTGTCTGCAACTGCTGCTTTCGGAATCTTTTCCCGAAACGCAGGCTTTAACCCTGACAACATGCTCAGAGCCATTGTTCAGTTGATCATCGCTGGATGGACGATTCGCTCCAGATCCCCACTGGCACTGGCGCGACTCATTTACCGACCACCGCCTGTAACTGCCTTCCGCCAGACGCAACTGCGGCTCGCTGGTTGACGAGTATGGGTGGGCAGAGGAAACGTTACACATGGACAGTGCGCCATCATCCAGGCTCGTGCTTTCGTAAGGTGTAAAGCTCCGGATATCAGATCCGTCGTATACCTTTGCAAAAGCATGAACGTCACTTGGAATGTAGGCACGCTCAAGAATCGTGGAACTGGCCGTATCCGTAGAACGTTTGCCGCCGTACATCACGCGCCGCAAGACATCGACGCGCGTCATGGTTGCCCAGTTGAGGAAGTTACCACTCCACTGGCCAGACCCGCCGCAACTGTGCTCGTTGCTACCACCAGCAACCGCATCCGGCTCAAAGGCCTCATCCGTAGAATTGTAGGTATAGCACCAGTTGCTATCGAAATAGCCATAATAATCAAAGGTATCGATATAGGTGATGTCCAGCTCGCCATCACTATCGATATCCGAATAGTCTGTATACGCCTTGTAGAAAAGCTGGTTGTCGACCGACAGCCCTAGCATGACCAGCGGCGTTTCCTGGGAGGTCAGCACCGGCGGCTGCATCGTAAAGTCGCCCGATTTCAGAGTTGGCGAGTTCACGGTCACGCCCAGAGAGGTCTGGGACAGGAGCAGCAGACAGACAGCGCCAACTGAAACAATTTTGGTTTTCATATCCAGTCCTCCCGGTGCCTTTTAGTTCACCAGCTTATAGATTGATTGCAGCATGACCTGCGCGTCTGTCGATGAGCCACTGGCAACTGCAGTAATGCGGAATGACGGCGACCACTGGGCAAAAATATCCGGATCCGGGTCCGCATTGGTTGGGTCCCTTGGCACGAAGCACCGGAACTCAATGATATACCGGGCATTCTCAACGGTTCCGGTTACCTGTGTCTGAATAGATCTTGTCTTGCTCGCATCGGCCCAGAGTGCGCTGTTCTCCCACTCTTTCGTTGTCCCTGCATCACAGCTAGACACAGGAGTGGAAGAATTCTGGAACTCACCATGGAAACACAGCCCGCCATTACAACTTGACGAATAGCAGTTGGTTCCGGAACAGGCGGGATCCGTCAAAGCCCGATCGATATCAAAGGTTGTCTCTACAAACTCCTCGGCGTCCAGCAAAGCGGTCTCAGCCGTCTGGAAAGCAAGGTCATGATCACGGAAATTACCGCTCATTTTCTCTTCCAGATTGGTCATGTTCATGGCACTGACACCAACAATGGTCAGCAACAACAGGAACACCAGGCTGACAATCAGAACACTGCCTCTATTGGATCTGGACTGGATAATCATCGGTTTCTCAACCTCACTGTTCTGACGAAGTTTCGAACAATTGGAGCACCGTCAACCTGTGTCAGACTCTGTGCTTCCACATCAAGGCGAACGGCTATTACATCATTCCACTCATCTGCGGCCTCCACCACATCCGCAGTTTTGTACTGAATGTTGCTTCCGTCCCTGACACCGTAAAGAATTTCCAGATCTGAGACGCCTTCAACCAATGGCTGTTCAGTCGTTGAACCTCCCAGATAAGCAGCTCCGAGATTTACTCTGTAAAGCGTCGGGCTGGATATGGTGGCTACCTTGTCGGGATCTTTGATGTAGTAACCAATCGACTTGATAGAGAAAACGGTCGACCCATCGGAATAGGCCGTGCTACTCGCTCCTGCGGTATTGTCGCAATCGAAATTGCCCTTCAGGGCTTTCGTACAGTTACCAACCCCGGAAGTCCCACCAACGGTAAATGTCTTACCGGTATTATGAACCGCATTGTTTTTGGTTCCGGAACTGGGCCCGGTCAACAAAAATATCCCCTGACTGGAGCAATCACTATCGACAATCATGAGTATGCTGCCCACATCAAATTCATGGGTACCCACGATTGAAATTTGTGCTGCGTCGGGATTGTGGTTTGTCACAGGGAATTCATTGTCCGTGTCCGCCATATGAACAATGACCGCATCGGTACCGGCAAGCGCATCCGGGAATTGCGCCGCAGGCGGCGTTCCGGTGAACCCCTCAATTCCCTCCCCAAAACTGGCGAGTGATGGTGGAGGGTTCTCAACGCTGTTCGCCGTGGGCATCTCATTACTGCAACCGGTATAGCCAGCCATCCGGATATCGCTCGACAGAAACTCAAGGCTGAACCGGCCATTTTCCTGCACCTGGGAAACCGCATCCTGAACCTGATAGTCCTGTTTTGCGGATATAAAAATGGTAATCACACCAGCAGAGAGCAGCAGACCCAACACCAGTGCCACCATCAACTCAACGAGAGACAGGCCTGCCTGCCTGGCGCGATGGTAATTCATAGGGAGATGTGCCATCAGATCCTTACCCTGTAACGAAATATCTGGTCGGTTGCGCTTTCAGTGCTGCTGAACTCAACCTCGATTACATAACCTTGCCACGGAGTTGCAGTGCCGGTTGCCTCGGGTGTCAGCTCAACAAGCCCCCCGGGGAGCACCTCCTCAACCCGGGCCCGCCACTGCTGGAAATCAAATGCTGCGACTTCTGCAGGCGTACATTCATTGGCCGTACAGTCTTTGCCCCCGGTGGGAACCGTTTCCGTTTTGGTAAAGGTATAAAGCGCCGAGTTCGTTCGTGCCGTTTCCTGGTTTGCCCTGAGACGGTCCGCCATATCCATTGCCAGCAACGTAGCCTGAGTTCTGAAATAGGCCTCGTTGTTGAATCGAAGGCTCTGCGTCTGGAGGCCCGCCAGCCCCAGCAGCCCGATGGCCAACACCAGGACCGCAACAAGTACTTCAATAAGCCCTACACCCTGCTGGTGACGATAATTCATTTGTCAGCTACCCTTCATCGCTCGGCCCGTAACACCCAGATCGACTGTCCTGTCGTACTTGCTATCAGATGAGTGCGCAAAGGTGATAAGCCCATCGCCTCTCAGCAACATACCGCGACTGTTGTAGGTAATTCGATCATCGCTGCCGCCATGGGACATGCTTACCGCCCCTTCAAGGCCGGCGACACTCCTTACCACACGATCATCCGTATCAAGATTTCCATCCTGATTTCGGTCGACAAATACCAGCCAGCCATCATTCCAGGAGAGACTGTCGTCGCAACTGGTGGCGTTGGCTGATTTGCAGATGGTCACAGAGGTTCCGGACTTGATTGCTTCACTGCGGGCATAATTCAGTACCGTGAAAAATTCATCGCGGCTGAACGAGACGCTATTGGAGACAATGATATTCCGAAAGGAGGGGACTGCGATGCCCGCAATAATCCCGACGAGCGTCAGGGTTATGAGCAGCTCAATCAGCGTAAAGCCGTTTCTGGAAAACTTGTTGGACATGGTTCGCTTCCATTCTTGCATGGTGGAAGATTAAGCAATCTTCACAAAGCCATCCATAGCTTTTCGACGAGCGGTTACTGAAAAGAGATAGGCGGTATCGTGAGGTAGCGGTATGTGACGCGTGTCATTGTTTGAACAAACACCAGGCTCAAACCCTCAGGACACCTCCACCACATCAATCCGCAATTCTCTGGGCATGGAGAAAACGATATTCTCCTCACGGCCCGACACCTCCTCCGGCATATCACCACCAAGCTCCCGAAGCCTGGCGATCACATCATTCACCAACACTTCCGGCGCGGAAGCGCCAGCGGTCACGCCGATAGAGGTCTTGCCGTCAAGCCATTGCGAGTCGATCTGAGAAGCTTCATCAATAAGGTAGGCAGGAGTGCCCATACGTTCGGCCAGCTCCCGCAGGCGGTTGGAGTTGGAGCTGTTGGGAGAGCCAACCACCAGCATCAGGTCGCAGTCACCGGCGAGCTGTTTCACCGCATCCTGCCGATTCTGGGTGGCGTAGCAGATATCGTCCTTGCGAGGCCCCTGGATTTCCGGGAACTTCGCCCGCAGCGCATCAATTACGCGGGCGGTATCATCCATGGAAAGCGTTGTCTGGGTCACATAAGACAGCTTCGAAGGGTCTTTTACCGCCAATTCGGCAACGTCTTTCTCGTCTTCAACGAGATAGATCTCGCCACCATTGCCGTGATCATACTGGCCCATGGTGCCCTCAACTTCCGGGTGGCCATGGTGACCAATCAGAATACATTCACGGCCGTCACGACTGTATTTCATGACCTCCAGGTGAACCTTGGTAACCAGCGGACAGGTGGCATCAAAAACCTTCAGACCACGGCGTGCTGCTTCCTTCTGCACCGCCTGGGACACGCCGTGAGCACTGAATATCACCAGTTTGTCGTCAGGCACCTCTTCCAGTTCGTCGACAAAAACAGCACCACGCTCACGCAGGTTATCCACCACAAACTTGTTATGCACAACCTCATGACGCACATAGATAGGCGCACCAAACACATCCAGGGCACGGTTCACGATCTCAATGGCACGGTCTACACCGGCACAGAAACCACGGGGATTAGCGAGTCGGATTTGCATATTAATAATGGCCCTGCGATATCAAAAAAGTCTGCGGAAGTCGGTGGGCAGGCCACTTCGGGATCGTCAAAAACATGGATGTTTTTGTCGAGCGTACATGGACGTATTCACCGCGTATCCCGAAGTGGCCTGCCCACCGACTGACATGCACCTTAATAAAAGGCTGCGATGTCAGTGAGCGGCCCCAACAGGCTCCACATCAATAATTTCCACCTCAAACGTCAGTGTACGCCCCGCCAGAGGGTGATTAAAGTCCACCTCAACCTGATCCCCCTCAACATGGCTCACCACCCCCGGCAGCTCACTCTGGCGAGCATCCGCGAACGAGATCATAACGCCTTTTTCCAGCACCATATCAGCGCTGAATTCGCTGCGCTTGAAGGTCTGCACGTTATTCGGATTATGTTGCCCGAAGGCCTTCTCCGGCGGCACTTCATAGCTGTCCCGATCACCGGCCTTCATGCCCATCAGATAGGCTTCAAAGTTCTCCGGCAGGTTTTCATCACCGATCTCCAGCGTCGCCGGCTCCTTCTCGAAGGTGGAATCAATGACTTCACCATCACTGAACTTCAGCGCGAAATGGAGAGTGACACGGGTGCCCTTATCTATGGGAAGTTCTTTCATTAGCAGCTGTCGCTCCTGTCTTCCTTCACTCCGGGTCGCCGTCAGGCTCCCGGGGTTTACGGAAAATGTCGAGAATCATCATGCCGGCACCAATGGTGATGGCGGTGTCGGCAATATTAAAAGCAGGAAAATGGTAGCCGTTCCAGTAGAAATGCAGGAAATCCACCACATAGCCATGCACAACGCGGTCGTATACGTTGCCAAGAGCACCGCCAAGGATCAATACGATGGCAATGGCCGACCAGGTTTCATGGCGCCGCAGGGATTTCAGCCAGTACACCAGCACCACACTGACCACCAGCGCCAGAGTGATGAAGAACCAACGCTGCCACCCTGCAGCGCCGGCCAGGAAACTGAACGCGGCGCCCGTGTTGTGCAGCAGGGTCAGGTTGAACATCGGCATCACCGGCACCGGGTTGCCATAGGTCAGCATCGCGGTTGCCATAGCCTTGGTGCCCAGGTCCAGCACAATCACCAACACCGCCAGCCAGAGCCAGCGGAGCTTGGAGCCGGTTACTTCCCTATCGTTCATTACGCTTTCCACAGTCCGGCTTCCATCAAGCAAAGGAGCGGGTCTCACCCTGCCCTTCCACATTGGTCACACAACGGCCACAGAGATCGGTGTATTTTTCATTCTGGCCAACATCCGCGCGGTGGTGCCAGCAACGCTCGCATTTGGCATGGCCGGCCGGAGCCACTTTGACCAACAAACCTTCATGGGAGGTCTGTTCGGCATCACCAGCTTCTGACACCGGTTTCACCGTTGCCTCAGAGGTGATGAGCACAAACCGCAACTCTTCGCCCAGATAGTTGAGGTCATTCGCCAGATCGCCTTCACAGTAAAGTGTTACTTCCGCACTCAGCGAACCCTTGATCTCACCACGGCCACGGGCCTCTTCCAGGCGCTTGTTCACCGCTTCCTTGACGCTGTATATGCGGCTCCAGTAATCACGGCCCAGCTCGGCGTTTTCCGGCAGTGCCGTGAGGCCTTCATACCAGGTTTCATAGAACACCGTTTCACCGCGCTTACCCGGCAGGTGCTGCCAGATTTCATCAGCAGTAAAGCTCAGGATCGGCGCAATCCAGCGCACCAGCGCCTCTGCCACATGGTACAGGGCCGTCTGGCAGGAGCGACGCTCGCGGCTGTCGGCCTGGGTGGTGTACTGGCGGTCCTTGATGATGTCCAGATAGAACCCACCCAGGGTGGCCTCACAGAAGTTGTAAACCTTCTGGTAAATGCGCAGGAAGGCGTAATTCTGGTAGTCCTCATGCAGCTCTTCCTGAAGCCTCAGGGCCTTGTCCACCATCCAGCGATCCAGAGCGATCATATCTTCCGGTGCAACAGCGTGCTGTTGCGGATCAAATCCGGTGAGGTTACTGAGCAGGAAGCGGGCGGTATTACGGATTCGGCGATAGCCATCCGCCGTCTGCTTGAGGATATCCTTGGATACCGTCATCTCACCGCTGTAGTCGGTGGCCGACACCCACAGGCGCAGGATATCCGCGCCCAGCTCGTTCATGACCTCCTGTGGCGCAATCACGTTGCCCAGGGACTTGGACATCTTGCGCCCCTTGCCATCAACCGTGAAGCCGTGGGTCAGCACCTGCCTATAGGGTGCAACGCCATTCATCGCAATGGAGGTTTTCAGGGACGACTGGAACCAGCCCCGGTGCTGGTCAGAGCCTTCCAGGTACATATCCGCCGGGAACTGCCCCAACTCTGTACGGGGGCGCAGTACCGACTCATGAGTTACACCGGAGTCAAACCACACGTCCAGTGTATCGGTGACCTTTTCGTAATGGTCAGCGTCACTGCCCAGAAGCTCGGCGGTGTCAATGTCGTACCAGGCGTCAATCCCGCCCTTCTCGATTTCCTTTGCCACCGCTTCGATCAGGTTCTGGGTATCCGGGTGCAACTCCTGGGTTTCCTTGTGGATAAACAGCGTGATCGGCACGCCCCAGGTACGCTGGCGGGAGATACACCAGTCCGGGGACTGTTTGAACATCGCCTCAATGCGGTTCTGCCCCCAGGCAGGGATCCACCGTACACCCTTGATGGCTTCCAGAGCGTCATTGCGGAGGTTTTCCTTGTCCATGCTGATAAACCACTGCGGGGTTGCACGGTAGATCAGCGGCGTCTTGGTTCGCCAGCAATGTGGGTAGCTGTGGCTGAATTTCTCGGCCCGAACCAGCTTTCCCTCACGCTCAAGTGCCGAGCACACCGGGTCGTCCGCCTTGTATACGTGCACCCCGGCAAATTCGCCAGCGGCCTGGGTGTAAGTGCCGTCGGCCTTGACCAGGCTGATGGTATCGATGCCGTAGGCCTTGCCCACTTCAAAGTCTTCGATACCGTGGTCGGGAGCCGTGTGAACGGCGCCGGTACCTGCGTCAGTGGAGACATGGTCTCCCAGGATCAATGGAACCTGCTTGTCATAAACGGGGTGATGAAGAGCCAGCTTTTCCAGTGCGGCGCCCGGTACCGTGGCCAGAACCTCGAAGTGGTCGACACCCCAGCGCGACATGATGCCATCCACCATCTCGGCCGCCAGAATCATCCGCTCAGGGCCCTGGCCGGTATCTACCTGCACCAGCGCATAGTCCAGCTCGGCATGAATGGACACCGCCTGGTTGGCCGGAATGGTCCAGGGGGTGGTTGTCCAGATCACAACCGATACATCTCCCTCACCCTGGTCCGTGCCGAACAGGTCGAGTACGCGTTCCTGATCCACTACCGTGAAACGCACATCGATCTGTACCGAGGTCTTGTCCTGGTACTCGACCTCTGCCTCCGCCAGCGCGGACTGCCCTACCACGCTCCAGTACACCGGCTTGAAGCCACGCACCAGGTGGCCCTTGGCAACGATTTTACCCAGGGCACGCACAATCCCTGCTTCCACTTTCGGGTCCATGGTCAGGTAGGGCTTTTCCCACTCACCCATCACTCCCAGGCGGATAAAATCGGCTTTCTGGCCGGCAATCTGTTTGGTGGCGTAGTCACGACAGGCCTGGCGGAAGGTCTTGTAATCCACCTTCACTCCGGCCTTGCCGATTTCCTGCTCCACCTTGTGTTCAATGGGCAGGCCATGGCAGTCCCAACCCGGCACGTAGGGTGCGTCATAACCCATAAAACTACGGGATTTGACGATCATGTCCTTGAGAATCTTGTTGACCGCATGACCGATATGAATGCTGCCATTGGCGTAAGGAGGGCCGTCGTGGAGGATGAACTTCTCCCGGCCTTCGCGCTGCTTGCGCAGGGTGCCGTAGACATCCAGATCCTGCCAGCGCTTGAGCATGTCCGGCTCACGCTTGGCGAGGTTACCGCGCATCGGGAAGGCGGTTTCAGGCAGATTCAGAGTGTGCTTGTAGTCGCTCATGGTAATGGTGCGTAGCTCAGGTTGTTAAATGTCGGTCAGTGTCCGGTGGCCAGGGAGCCATGGTCTGCAATCCATGCCCGGGCGTTGTCGAAATCACGGGCAATCTGCTTTTTCAGGTCATCCACCGAGTCGAATTTCACCTCGTCCCGCAGTGCATGGCGGAAGACCACATCAATACGCTGGCCGTAAAGTGTGCCAGCAAAGTCAAACAGGTGCACTTCCAGCGATGGTTGCCTGCCATCCACTGTGGGGCGCAATCCGATGTTGGCAACGCCGTCCAGCACACGGCCATCCGCCAGGGTAGCGCTGACAACATAGACACCTTTCAGGGCTGGCATGTGGGGCAACAGGACATTGGCCGTTGGCGCTCCGATCTCCCGACCGAGCTGACGCCCGTAAACCACCCGCCCGCGAATACGGTAAGGGTGACCCAGCAGCTCTTCAGCCTCTTCAATCCGGTTCTCTGAAAGCACCTGACGGATACGGGTGCTGCTGACCCGCTCACCGTTCACGGTCACTGTGCGGGTATTTTCAACGGTAAACCCACGCTGCTCACCCACTTCACGCAACAGCCTGAAATCGCCGGCGCGGTCGCATCCGAAACGGAAGTCGTCTCCCACCACCAGATGGCGGACTCCGAGGCCATCAATCAGTACGTCTTCAATAAACCCCATGCCGGAGTAACTCCGGAACCGCTCGTTGAAACGCAGGCACAGGACAATATCAATGCCCGAGGCCAGCAGTGCCTCGAATTTCTGCCGGAATGCCGTCAGCCGGGGCGGCGCGTCCCGGCCCTGGAAAAACTCCCGCGGCTGGGGCTCGAAAACCATCACCACGGAAGGTACCCCCAGCTCCAGGGCTTTTTCATGGACCTGATCGATGATGGTCTGATGCCCAAGGTGGACACCATCGAAGTTCCCGATGGTCGCAACACACCCTTTGGCCAGCGGCCCCTCGGCCTGCTGCGCAAAGTGTTTCAGGTTGGTCAGGCCCCGGATCAGACGCATGTAAAGCGAACCCTTGTTTGCCAGCGGTGCATGGTTTCACTGGTGAGAAAACGCGCGATTATAACCTACCTGTGGCGGAAATGTCTTACCCGAACCCCGGCCAGTGCCAACACAATAAAATACACGGCAATGCCGGAGACTACGAGAATACCCATATCCGTGGCCCGTTGAAGGCCGCCGGCCCCCAGCCACCGATCCACCGGCGGCTGCAGCCACAGGATTGTCCCTGTCAGGGCGGCGTTGGCAAGCCCTATCTGAATCAGGAATCGGCGCCAGCCCGGCTGCCACTTCCAGGCACCCTCCTTGATCAGACCCCGCCACAACAGGCCTGTGTTCAGCCACGCTGACAGAGACGTGGCCAGCGCCAGCCCTGCGTGTGCCAACGGGAAGATCAGTGCCAGGTTGAACACCATATTGGCCACCATCGCAATGATCCCGATCTTGACCGGGGTCTTGGTGTCTTCGCGGGCAAAATACCCGGGCGCCAGCACCTTGATCAGCATGAAAGCGAGCAGGCCTGCTGAATAGGCACGCAGGCTCTGGGCCGCCATGGCGACATCCCGGTCGGTAACCTCCCCATAATGGAACAGGGTTGCGATCAATGGTTCCGCCAGCAGGGCCAGGGCCAGTGCGGCCGGTAGACCAATCAGAAGTACAGCCCGTACAGCCCAGTCCAGCGTCGCCGCAAACTGGTCTGCCGACGCGGCGGCGTGTTTGCGGGACAGGCTGGGCAGGATGACCGTGGCGATGGCAATACCAAAGACACCCAGCGGCAACTCAGAAAGCCTGTCCGAATAATAGAGCCAGGAAACACTGCCGGTCTGCAGGAAAGAAGCAAGCACGGTGTCCAGCAAAAGGTTGATCTGACTGACTGACACCCCGAACAGCGCTGGCACCATCAACTTCAGTATGCGGCTGACACCCTCATGCTTGTAATCCACCTTTGGTCGCGGCATCAGCCCCAACTGCATCAGGAAGGGAATCTGGAAGAACAACTGCAATGCACCGGCAATAAATACGCCCCAGGCCAGAGCAATGATGGGCGTTTCCATCAACGGGGACAGGAAGATGGCTGCCCCGATCATCGCCAGGTTCAGTAGTACCGGGGTGAAAGCGGGTATGGCAAAGCGGTCATAGCTATTGAGGATGCCGCCGGCAAAGGCCGTCAGTGAGATCAGCAACAGATACGGGAAGGTGATCCGCAACATGTCGCTGGCAAGGCCGAATTTGAGGTCGTCGTCCAAAAAACCCGGCGCGAAAACCGCGGTCAGCAACGGCGCCCCCAGCATGGCGACAGCAGTCACTCCCAGCAACACCAACCCAAGGGAACCGGCCACTGCGTTGACCAGGCGCCGGACTTCGGTGACGGACTCCTGCTCCCGATAGGAGGAAAGCACTGGCACAAAGGCCTGGGAAAAAGCCCCTTCGGCGAACAGGCGACGCAGGAAGTTGGGAATCTTGAAGGCGACAAAAAAGGCGTCAGCGCTGGCGCCGGCACCAAAATAGCGGGCAATCACCATGTCCCTCACCAACCCAAGGACTCGTGAGAGCATGGTCATTACGCCAACGACTCCGGACGACCTCAGTAGTCCCGGTGGTTTGGGCAACGCCTTCTGTTGCGTTTCTGTCTGCTCAGGTTCGGACGACATTCGTGGCCTGGAAGATGATTTGGTAAACTTCGGACAATTCGGGAGCACAACGGGCCCGGTTTCGGTAATTCCCTAGGACCATCGAGAAGTACTCCTGCGACGAGCGGCGAGTTTACCACAGGCCTTGTGAATACCGGGATGAAATAGCGTTGAGTCTTGACATTTTGGGACGTTGGCGGCATAGTTCCGCGTCATTTATTTCGACGCGCTGGTTTTGGCGCGCCCGCGATTTTTACGAATCGTTTCACACGAATTTCGGATTTCACAGATCTCAGGAGTTATACGGTGGCAAATTCCCCGCAAGCCAAGAAGCGCGCACGTCAGAACGAGAAGAACCGCAAGCATAATGCCAGCCTGCGTTCCATGGCGCGCACTTACATCAAGAAAGTCCAGGCCAACATTGAAGCTGGCAAGCCGGAAGAAGCGCAAGCGGCTTTCCTGAAGGCTCAGCCGATCATGGACAGCATGGTTAACAAGGGTGTGTTCGCCAAGAACAAGATTGCTCGTCAGAAGAGCCGTCTGAGTGCCCGCATCAAGGCTCTGAAGAGCGCGTAAAACGCTCTTTCGGAACTTTAATGAAGAAACCGGCCAGATTGGCCGGTTTTTTTGTGCCTGTCTGCTTCTTGCCTTTATGACTTCGAGCACAGTCAGGGCTGATCACCTACTCCGAAAACACGCCGTGAACCCATCCATGGGGGCTCGGCATTGCCATCCATGGCAATGCACGGTTTTCGGAGTAGGTGATCAGCCCTGCCTCCAGAGTTGGGAGAGAACTTCTAGACAATCACCATGTTGTCTCTGTGGACCATTTCTTCATCGGAGATGTAGCCCAGTACTTCGGTAATCCGGTCGCTGGAGCGGCCGGCGATGGCTCTGGCTTCGTCGGCGTCGTAGTTGACGAGGCCGCGGGCGATTTCTTTGCCGGTTTCGTCGACACAGGAGACCATTTCGCCGCGGCGGAACTGGCCGGAGACGCTTTTTACGCCAACCGGCAGCAGGCTGCGGCCGCCTCGGCAGAGGACGTTGACGGCGCCCTGGTCTAGGGTGAGTTTGCCGCGGGTCTGGAGGTGGCTGGCCAGCCATTGCTTGCGGGCGGCGATCCGGCCCTGTTCGGGGAGCAGGAGTGTACCGATGCTTTCGCCGTCACGCAGGCGGGAGATGGCTTTTTCGATCCGGCCGCCGACAATGACAGTGAAGGCACCGGAGCGCGCCGCCAAACGGGCCGCGCGGACTTTGGTCTGCATACCACCGCGGCCCAGGGCGCCCGCTCCGCCTGCGGCCATGGCGTCGAGTTCGGAGTCGCTGGCGCGGCGTTCGTCGACCATTTTTGCGTCCGGGTTTTTGCGGGGATCCTTGTCGAACAGGCCGAGCTGGTCGGTGAGTATGATCAAGCCATCCGCTTCGATCAGGTTGGCAACAAGAGCGCCCAGGGTGTCATTGTCCCCGAAGCGGATTTCATCGGTGACCACGGTGTCGTTTTCGTTGACGATGGGCACCACGCCGAAATCCAGCAAGGCTCTCAGGGTACTGCGGGCGTTGAGGTAGCGTTTGCGGTCAGACAGATCATCGTGGGTAAGCAGGATTTGAGCGGTATGAATGTCATGGCGCTTGAACTGGGCCTCCCAGGTCTGCACCAACCCCATCTGGCCAACGGCGGCTGCGGCCTGCAGCTCGTGCAATTGCTCAGGGCGAACAGTCCAGCCCAGGCGGCTCATGCCCTCAGCCACAGATCCTGAAGACACAATAACCACTTCAACCCCATCACTGACCAATTCGGCAATCTGGTCCACCCATAACCCCAGGGCGGCCACATCCAGACCACGGCCATCGTTGGTCAGCAGCGCGCTTCCGATTTTAACAACCAGGCGGCGGGCCTGGCGGAGCTGGGTGCGTTTACTCATTGACTTCCAATCCACGGAACGGTCGGGCAGATGCCCTGTTGCTGGATACGCGGTAAATACGTCCATGTACGCTCGACAAAAACATCCATGTTTTTGACGATCCATCAACAGGGCACCTGCCCGACCGATGATACTTGGCAGTTAACTCAGACAAAAAAGAGCCGCTATTCAGGAGCGTAAACCACTTCCACGTCGTAATCATCGTCATCGAAGTCGTCGTCATCATCGTCGTTCTGACGGGCCTCACGGCGGAACTGGCGCTCAGCTTCAATCCTGGCACGCGCCTCTTCGTCCATCTGGCGACGGCGCGCAGCTTCTCTCTCGGCGAACTCGGGATTCTCCGCCTCTTCCCGGGCCTGATCTTCAATCCAGCGCATTACTGCCTGGGTAAGCGGCTTGGTGCCTTCGCCGCTAAGGGCGGAGATACTGAATACCGGGCCTTTCCAGCCAAGCTCGTCGACAATTGCCTGGCAGTGGGCCTCCCGCTCTTCTTCCGAGACCATATCCACCTTGTTCAGTACCAGCCAACGCTCTCGGTTAGCCAGGGTTTCACTGAATTTTTCCAGTTCGTGCTCGATGGCGCGGACGCTGTCTACCGGTGAAGAGCCGTCATAAGGCGCCACGTCCACCAGGTGCAGCAACAAGCGAGTGCGAACCAGGTGCTTCAGGAAGCGAATACCAAGGCCAGCGCCCTCGGCCGCTCCTTCAATCAAGCCCGGGATATCAGCAATCACGAAGCTCTGGTGAGCCTGTACGCTGACCACTCCCAGATTCGGCACCAGGGTGGTGAACGGGTAGTCCGCTACCTTTGGCCGGGCCGCCGATACCGAACGGATAAAGGTGGACTTGCCCGCGTTGGGCATGCCCAGCAAACCGACATCCGCCAGCACTTTCAGTTCCAGCCGCAGGTTGCGAAGCTCACCTTCGGAGCCTTTTGTGGTCTGGCGCGGAGCCCGGTTCACCGAGGACTTGAAGCGGGTATTGCCCAGGCCGTGGAAGCCGGCCTGAGCCACTTTCAGTCGCTCACCGGCGCGGGTCAGATCGCCCAACACTTCGTGGGTGTCCATGTCCACAACCGTGGTGCCCACTGGCACTGGCAGCACAAGGTCTTCGCCCTTGATACCGGTACAGTTACGGCCGGAGCCCGGCTGCCCGTTCTCCGCCTTGTGTTTGCGCTGGAACCGGTAATCGATCAGCGTATTGAGCGCGCTGTCGGCTTCCAGGTACACAGACCCACCGTCGCCGCCGTCACCACCATCGGGGCCACCTTTGGGCACGTATTTTTCACGGCGGAAACTCAGGCAACCGTGGCCGCCCTTGCCCGCCTCAACAATGATGGTGGCTTCGTCTACGAACTTCATTCATTAACCCTTTGCGCACTGCGCATAAACTAAAAAGCCCCGCAGCCTCAAGGAAGCTATGCGGGGCTCCAGGTGGCTCTGATATCAAATCATATCAGGGCCGCCCAAGGTTCAACAGAACCCGAGATCGCCGCTGCTTACGCAGCCGGAACGATGCTCACGAACTTGCGGTTCTCAGGACCTTTCACCTCGAACTTGACCTGACCATTTGCAGTTGCAAACAGAGTGTGGTCCTTGCCGAGGCCAACGTTGTTACCCGGATGGAAACGGGTGCCGCGCTGACGAACAATGATGCTGCCTGCAGATACAGTCTCACCGCCGAAGCGCTTCACACCAAGTCGTTTCGACTCGGAATCGCGACCGTTACGGGTACTACCTGCTGCCTTTTTATGAGCCATTACAAGCCTCCTTATCTAAGGGGTTACTCGAGGGTCTTAGCCCTTGATACCCGTGATCTTGACTTCAGTAAACCACTGACGGTGGCCCTGACGCTTCATGGAATGCTTCCGACGACGGAACTTGATGATCTGGATCTTGTCGTGACGGCCGTGATTGATCACTTCCGCTGTCACTTTCGCACCATCAACAACCGGCGCACCAACCTGAACCTTGTCACCATCGGCGATCAGCAGAACGCGATCAAACTCGACGTTGCCGCCAGTCTCGACTTCCAGCTTTTCCAGCTTCAGAGTTTCGCCTTCTTTTACACGGTGCTGCTTACCACCGCTAACAATAACTGCGTACATTAACGTTCTCCGCGATTGACCCATCCCTGCTCTTATCCACCTGGTTCTAAGGGAAGCGCTTCGGCAACCCTATAGCAGGGAGCGCAGGTTGGGATGAGTTGGGCGCGTGATTGTACGAAAAGCGCTGACGCTTTACAAGCCAAGTTGACACTGATCACCGCAATACCTAGCATTGCGGCACCTGCCTATTTTACCAACGAAAACACCAGACAAGGGACCGGACCAGCCGCATGACAGCCCAGCCCATTTACGACACCGTCGCGGACGACTTCAGCCGCGTCAACGATCTGATCATCAAGCGGCTCTCCTCAGACGTTCCCCTGGTGGAAAAAATCGCCCACTACATTATTGAAAGCGGCGGTAAGCGCCTGAGACCACTACTTGTTTTACTTTCAAGCCGTGCGCTGGGCTATGACAGGGATGACCATCTCAAGCTCGCCGCAGTGATTGAATTCCTTCACACCGCGACACTTCTGCACGACGATGTGGTGGACACCTCCGACATGCGCCGGGGCCGCAGCACCGCCAATGCCCGCTGGGGCAATGCCCCCAGTGTACTGGTAGGTGATTTCCTCTACGCCCGCGCCTTCGAGATGATGGTCGAGCTACAGAGCCTCCGCATCATGGACGTTCTCTCCCACGCCACAGCAGTCATTGCCGAGGGCGAGGTGTTACAACTGATGAACGTAAAGAATCCGGACGTCAGTGAGGAAAAGTATATGGAAGTCATCCACAACAAGACCGCCATGCTGTTCGAAGCCGCCTCCCATACCGGCGCCTTGCTGGCCGGTGCCGATGAAGACCGGGAACGGGCAATGAAAGACTATGGCAAGCACCTTGGCCTGGCCTTCCAACTGGTGGATGACGTTCTGGACTATCGCGGCGACGCCGAGGCCATGGGCAAAAACGTGGGCGACGACCTGGCCGAGGGCAAAACCACACTGCCCCTGATTTACGCCATGGCCGAAGGCAGTGACGACGAGAAACAACTGATCCGCCAGGCCATCCGCAAGGGAGGGCTGGACGACCTGCCCCGCATTCTCCAGATCGTCAACCGCTCCGGTGCGCTGGAGTACACCATGGGAAAAGCCAGGGAGCAGGCGGCGCTGGCGGCCGATTGCCTGAAAAGCCTTCCCGAGTCAGATCATAAAGAGGCGCTGGTACTGCTCACGGAGATTGCGGTTGCCCGGGTTAGCTAGGGCTTCCCCAAGACCAGTTTGTCGGATTACGCTTCGCTAATCCGACCTACGCGGGATGAATCAGAGGTCAGTGCAAATCGTAGGTCGGATTAGGCGAAGCCGTAATCCGACAAGCCCCAATCTTCTCACCTCCAGCTACTCACCCCAAGGCTTCCCGCCCATGAGGCGCATCAAAATCCAAAGCCGGCCCCACCGGCACAATCTGCGTCGGGTTAATGGTCCGCTGGCTTACATAGTAATGCCTCTTGATCTGTCCTAGATCCACCGTCTCCGCCACACCTGGCACCTGATACAGATCCCGCACATAGCCGGACAGGGCCGGGAAATCCGAAATCCGCTGCCGATTGCATTTGAAGTGACTGTAGTAAACCGCGTCGAAACGGATCAGCGTGGTGAACAGCCGCCAGTCCGCTTCCGTCAACCGGTTTCCCGCCAGGTAACGCTGTCCTGAAAGCCGTTCCTCCAGCCAGTCCAGAGAGTCAAACAGCGCACCATACGCCTCCTCATACTTGTCCTGGGCTGTGGCAAATCCCGCCTTGTAAACGCCGTTGTTAACCATGTGGTAAACCCGCTCATTCACTTCGTCGATTTCGCCCTGCAACTGTTCCGGATAGAAATCCAGATCATCCCGAACACCCTCAAGCCCATCGAACGCTGAATTGAGCATCCGGATAATCTCAGCAGACTCATTGCTGACAATCGTCTGCCTCTTCTTGTCCCAGAGCGTGGGCACCGTCACCCGCCCGGAATAAGCCGGTGCGGCCTTCAGGTACACCTCGTAAAGGAAGCGCTTACCGTTAACCTCATCCTGATGCGCAGCATCCTCCGGCCGGAACTCCCAACCGTTTTCCAGCATATCGGGATGCACCACCGACACGGAAATATGCTCTTCCAGTCCTTTCAGAGCCCGAAAAATCAACGTCCGATGCGCCCAGGGGCAAGCCATGGACACATAGAGATGATACCGCCCCGACTCCGCCGGGAAACCACCATCCCCGTCCGGCCCGGGCAAACCATCCGCCGTCACCCAGTTGCGAAACCTGGCGGCCTCACGCTCAAACTTGCCACCGCTTTTCGAAGTGTCGTACCACTGATCGTGCCATTTGCCATCGACGAGAAGTCCCATAATTGTTTACTCCTGAAGCTGATGCACTGAGAAGGCAACCGCGAAGTGAGGTGATCGCGCCAGGGATGGGTAGGAAAAACCGTGCATTGCCATGGATGGCAATGCCGAGCCCCCAGGGATGGGTTTACGGCGTGTTTTTCCTACCCATCCCTGGCGTGATCTGACTCCGAGCCTTCAAATATTTGAATAAGTCTGCAATCTTTAACAGGAAGAATACCGGCCACCCTGCTACGCTCTCAAACAATCAATTCTGGCCAACACAATCAGATAATTCGAACATGCACACAGCCATCACCATAGACGCCCTCAAAGTCCTCGATGCCATCGACCGCAAAGGCAGCTTCGCCGGTGCCGCCAACGAACTCTTCCGCGTACCGTCCGCCATCAGCTACACCGTCCAGAAGCTGGAGGAAGACCTCAACGTTGCCATCTTTGATCGCACCGGACACCGGGCTGCCCTCACCCCGGCCGGTCGCTACCTGCTGGAGGAAGGGCGCACCCTACTGGAAGCCGCAGAGAACCTGGCTCATACCACCCGCCAGGTAGCCCAGGGCTGGGAAACCCGTCTTCGGATCGGGATCAACTCCCTGTTACCGGCCCAATGCCTGTTCCCGGCGGTTAAAGAGTTCTATGAGCTCGGGGTGCCTGTGGAAGTACAACTGGTGGAAGAGGTTTTTGCCGGGTCCTGGGATGCACTGCAAAGTCGTCGGGTGGACATTGTCGTTGGTGCCGACCAGATGAGTAAACCGGCTGGCTCATTTACCACCCGCCCACTCGGGGAAATGCGGTTTGTCTACGCCATAGCGCCTGACCACCCCCTGGCCGCGGCAATACAACCGCTGACCGAAGAGGACATCGCCCAATTTCCTGCGGCTGTGGCAGCCGACACATCACGCTCGCTGCCTCCGGGCCATGCCGGCATATTCCGCCGCCAGAGAACCCTTACCGTTGCCAATATCGACCAGAAAATCGCCATTCAGGAGGCTGGCCTTGCCGTTGGCTGGCTGCCAGAAGCACGTGTGCGCGACCAACTGGCCAGAGGCACCCTGGTTGCACTGGATGTTCACGAACCCCGGCAACCGATCATGCTGCATCTTGCCAGACACTCGGAAGACCAGGGCAAAGCGCTGATGTGGTTCTGGGAAAAACTGGGGCAGTCACCAGCCATTACTGCCTGGCTGCAGGACTGAATCGGGCTAGTGTCCCGTCTGGACGGACATTGCTGAGGCAAAAGAGCCAACGGAATTGCCGCCCATTCGTTTATACTGCCCCGACGCAAGAACCTGTGAACGGAGTTCAAATCATGCGGCAGCTGTCTGAGCTGGATGCCTCATTTCTCTACCTGGAATCGGAAACCGCCCCCATGCACATTGGCGGCGTGTACCTCTTCGATGCCCGGGATCGGGATCAACCGCTGGCGTTCAGCACCTTTGTAGCCTACCTTCGCAGTCGACTCCATGTGGTGCCACTGTTCCGCCAGCGCCTCAAGGAAATCCCCCTGGGACTTGGGCGCCCATACTGGATTGACGATCCTGAATTCAGTATTGAAAGACACCTCGCCTACGTAAATCTTGGCGATCATGGCAAGGTCGGAAGCCTGATGGGGCTTGCCTCCCGAATTCTGGAGGAGCCACTGAAAAGAGACCGCCCGCTGTGGCACATTACCTTTGTTGACGGCTTTCAACTGGACGAGAACGACCCCGACAGCAAGAGCTTCGCGCTGATCGTCAAACTGCATCACGCAGCCATCGATGCATTCAGCGGTGAAGAGATCATTGGCAAGCTACTTGAGTACACACCGGAAGCCCGCATCATTGAGCCGCCCCGGCCATGGAATCCACAACCGGAGCCATCAGAAGAACGGGTTATACTCCAGGCCGGCGCCAACCTCCTGCGCAAGCCCCTGCAGGTAACATCACTGGCCTTCAACGCTGCGGAAGCTACGGCCAGAGGGCTGATTCAGAAACAGATGCGGAAACTGCCGCTGCCATTTCCATTGTTTTCCGCACCCCACAGCCCCTTTAACCGGCAGATTACCGCCAACCGCCAGATCGTTTCCACCAGCCTGGACCTGTCTCGCCTCAAGGCCCTCAAGGCAACTCTGGGCAATGTCACATTAAACGACGTGGTCCTGGGCCTGTGCGCAGAAACCCTGCACCGGTATCTGGCGGGCCACAACGTGAAAACCGACCGTTCCCTGGTAGCCATGACCCCTATATCTGTTCGCTCCAGCAGCCTGCGCAAGGCGACAGGAAACCAGATGTCCGCCATGCTCCTGGATCTGGCCACCAATGAACCGAATCCCGCGAAACGGATTCACCGAATCCACTGGAATGCCGTGGAGTCCGAGCCATACCGGGAAGCTATCGCAGCAGACCGCCTCACCGAACTGCTGCCCTCCACCATGCTGGCGCTCTCTGCGCGGCTCTATTCCGAGCTTCAGATAGCCCAGCGGTATCAGCCGGTCTTCAATCTTCCAATCACCAACGTACCAGGGCCCCAGGTTCCGCTATACCTCCAGGGGGCCAGGCTGGTTCGCCAGTTCAACTCCGCGCCACTGTTTGACAGTCTTGGGCTGGTTATCGTGGCGGTCAGTTACCAGGGCAGCCTCACTGTGAACTTTACCCTGTGTCCGGATGTAGTGGCCGACGGCGAATCGCTGACAGGCCTGCTGGAAGAAAGCCTGTCAGCAATCGAGTCCGCAGCTTTAACTCTTGCACCGGAGAGCGAGGAGCCGGAATACCACCAGGACAGTCATAAAACCCTGACCGATGAAGCGCTCACTTTGATGGAAGGCGCAATGCGGAAAGTGTTTCAGCGGTTTCGCCGTTAACGCGCGTTGGAAAGAAAGGGGGCGGGCTGAATCCCGCCCCTTCAGTGTTACTCGAAAGCCCAGCGCAGGAAAGTGCGCCGTTCTTCTTCACTGGCCTCGCCCCAAAGCGCCTTGAGCTGCTCCAGAGTGTCCTTACCAGCGTCACCCTTAGCGGTTGCATCAGCCTCTCCAGAGCCAACAGGCGCCCGTGCAACCCTGGATTCGCCGCTTGCGCGACCGTCCCAGGAGTCAGAAGTTGCAACGACCTTACCGGCCGCGTTCACAATATCCGAGGAGAAGTTACTGGCAAATTCCTGTGCGTCACTCCGGTTTGCCGGCGATTCGAAACTGAAAGAATAGGTTTCACCCGCACGGGCATCAATAGTCACAACCTGCGGATCGGTTTCAACAACATGGACTTTGGACTCTCCATTGCGGACAACTCCGCTTTTGGCCCAGATGGTCTTGTAGGTGAACACCACCTGATTTTCGCCAGGAAGAAGCTCGTAGTCCAGGGCCAGATCATCCATCAGGAAATTGGTCAGCTTGCGGCCATTGACCTGTTGCACCTGGATCTGTCCGGGGGCTTTGAGTTCCGCAGTTTGTGAGGAATTTGCGTCTCCGTCCCAGGTTTTCACATTGCTCATGGTAGAGCTGCACCCGACAAGGGCGAACAACCCGACAAGGGCTGCCGCCAGGAATCGCGACTTCTTGAAAAAAAACGAAACGTGATAGATGCTCATGTTATATCCTTGTGCTGAGAACCGAGTGATACCCGTCGGATGATCGCTGGTGATTGAAAGGCATTTTGAAGAGTGACTGTGTGAAGAGCAAGACATGCCGCCTGTTTACAGCAGCCTGATGACAGTTCGATTACGTGAACGGAATCACGCCAGAGCGATAAATGTAAAAAAATGTTGAATTTGGCGGGAATTGATTTAATTTTAGACAATCGGTGAACAAATCATTCTACTGCTCGGCATAACGAAAACGATAAAGGGCTCAGGAGAAAACATGGACACCCAACGTCGGTCCGGAGAAAACGGTCCCGCACCTTTCCGAAGCAGTCGGTTCTTCTGCGTCGGAAGCAAGTGGTACTTCACGACCCGGGAGGGCTTTGACAGCGGTCCTTTCGCCTCCCGTCAGCGCGCGGAAACCGGTTTGAGGCGTTTTCTGCATGTCGTCCGGCTTCTTCCGGAAGAGCAACAGATTCACTGAACCGGGCCGCCCTTCCCGCCTCTGAAAAGCAGAAAAGCGTTCAGACAATGACCGGCATCAGCCACCGGTCAATGGCGAACAGGCTGGCCAATGCCATAAAACCCGCCACCACATCATCCACCATGATCCCGAGACCCCCGGGCATATACCGATCAAGCCAACTGATGGGCCAGGGCTTTACCACATCAAACAGCCGGAACAGCGCGAACGCCAGAAGAACGCCATACACCGTGTCCGGAAACAGCCCAAGAGCGATCCACATACCCACAAACTCGTCCCAGACAATCCCGCCGTGGTCATGAACCTTGAGGTCTTCTGCGGTCTTTCCACACAGCCAGATGCCCACCACGAAAGCGGCCAGCACAACCACCCAGTAGGCAACGGGAGGTAACCAGGAAAAACAGAACCAGACCGGTATCGCCGCCAGACTTCCCCAGGTACCCGGAGCTCGCGCCGCTGCACCACTGCCAAATCCGAACGCGAGAAGATGGACCGGATTCCGCAGAAAGCCGGGCGGCAACAGAGCATCGGGGACTTCGGGCTCCTGAGGGTTGTTATCGCTACTCATGATTCAGTTCCTGAAATGATCATAGCCGCCTGCCGGGAGGGCTTGTGAGTGGCCATCGTGCATGATGGTAAGTCCTTCCCCGGATACTATCTCACCAATGATGGTCAGTTCGCTGCGAACGTTCTCTGGCAGAAATCTCCAGGCCTCCGGACTGATGGTGATGCATAACTCATAATCATCACCGGCGTTAAGTGCCAGGTTGACTGCCTCCTGGCCGGCAAGTCGCCTCAATGGCGCCGACAACGGGAGTTTCCCCACCTCGAGACGAGCGGCTACCCCAGAGGCCTCGAGAATATGCCCCAGGTCCGCCACCAGCCCATCTGATATATCCACGGCAGAGGAAGCACGGCCACGCAGGGCCGAGCCGAGGGAAAGCCTTGGTTCCGGATAATGGTATCTGGCCAACACCGCTTGTTCATCCGGCCCGGGATTACCGCTGGAAAGGTAATGCAGGGCGGCACCTGCGTCCCCCAGAGTGCCGGAAACACAGATATAGTCCCCAACCCGCGCCCCGGAACGCCGAATCGCCTGCTCGCGAGGGACCGTACCATGGACCTGAATGCTCAGTGTTAGCGGCCCACGGGTGGTGTCCCCACCCGCCAGCGACAAACCGAAATGACGGGCTGCGGTTGCCAGCCCGCGGGCATAGGCATGCAGCCAATCGGGATCGGCATCCGGTATCGTCAAAGCCAGAGTAAAACAGGCAGGATCGGCGCCCATGGCCGCAAGATCACTCGCCGCTACGGCCAGGCTTCGCCAGCCAAGCTTTTCGGGGTCATAGTGATGGGGAAAATGGACACCTTCGACCAGCGCGTCTACCGAGAAAACCAGATCACTGTCGGGGTCCACGCGCTGGATCGCACAGTCGTCACCGGGCCCGAGCAGAACCGCAGAGGTGCTTCCCGCCTCGGCGATGGGGAAGAAGTACCTACGGATCAGCTCGAATTCACCCATCAGTCAGCGGGGGCGGGTCTCGGCCATGCGCAAGCGATGGCTGAGCTTGTCCAGTAGGCTGTTGACGAACTTGTGACCTTCAGTGCCACCAAATTTCTTGGCCATCTCGATGCCCTCATTAATCACGACCTTATAGGGCACATCCAGCCGGTGCTTAAGCTCATAAGCGCCAAGGCGAATGATGGCGAGCTCAATGGCATCCACTTCGTGGATCGGACGATCAAGAAAGGGCTCCAGCAATCGGTCCAGCTCGGCCTGCTCCCGATGCACGCCCCGAAGGAGGTCACGAAAGTAGGCGGTGTCCACCTTGGACATGTCGTTGTCGACAATAAACTCAGACTCAATGTCGGTAATCGAGCTCTTGCTGAAGTGGCGCTGATACAGGCCCTGCATGGCGAGAGCCCGTGCCCTGCGCCTGTCGCCAGCCTTGGGCTGGCCTGCAGGACCGGGTTGCGCGGTGCTGTCTTCCGTTGTGTTCATCATTCACCCAGCTTCTTGAACAGGCTGACCATTTCCAGGGCCGTAATCGCCGCTTCAGCGCCCTTGTTGCCAGCCTTGGTGCCAGCGCGCTCGATTGCCTGCTCAATGGAATCAACTGTCAGCACGCCAAAGGTAACCGGCACATCGGTCTCCAGGCTTACTGCACCCAGGCCACTGGATGCTTCACCGGCAACATACTCGAAATGAGGTGTACCACCCCGAATAACCGCGCCAAGAGCAATAATGGCATCGTGATTCCCGCTCTCGGCCACACGCTTGACCGCCAGCGGCATTTCGTAGGCACCCGGAACCCGTACGATGGTGATGTCCTCATCGGCAATGCCATGGCGACGCAGTGTATCAATGGCGCCTTCCACCAGACTTTCCACGACAAAACCGTTAAAACGCCCCACTACCAGCGCATATTTTCCACTGCAATGGGTAAAATCACCTTCAATTACTCTGATATCTGCCATACATGGCTCCTTTATTGGCAGCGCCGCCCTTCCGGTGCGGCACTGCCGGGGTTCATCATTCAGGGGTGTAAGGCACGTATTCCACCACTTCCAGCTCAAAACCGGAAATCGCGGAGAACTTGATGGGAGGGCTCAGAAGCCGCATTTTACCAACACCAAGATCCCGCAGGATCTGTGAGCCGGTACCGACAGTAAAATAGACACCGGAACTGCCCTTACCCGCAGACTTCTTGTCCTGCTCGAAGAATTCGTGGATGCGATCCTCAAGATTGTAGCTGTCTTCCGCACTGTTGAGCAGAACCACTACGCCACGCCCTTCCTCAGCAACCTTTTCCAGCGCGTGATGAAGTGGCCAACTGCGAGAATCCTTGCGACGGGCACCAAGAAGGTCTCGCAGGGTATCGGTGATGTGCACACGCACCAGCACCGGATCGTTGGCGGATATCTCCCCCATCACCATGGCCAGGTGAGTGGAGCCCTGTATGTTGTCGCGGTATGTGCGCAGGTTGAACACGCCATACTCGGTATCCAGGTCATACTCTTCAACACACTCGATAGTGCGTTCATTCAGCGTGCGATAGTGGATAAGATCGGCAATGGTGCCTATTTTCAGGTCATGGGTCTGAGCGAACTTTTCCAGATCCTCCCGGCGAGCCATGGAACCGTCATCATTCATGATTTCACAGATCACACCGGCAGGCTCACAACCGGCCAGCGCTGCCAGGTCGCAGGATGCCTCGGTATGGCCGGCCCGACTGAGAACTCCGCCGGGATCGGACATCAGCGGAAAGATATGCCCCGGCTGCACCAGATCTGACGCTTTGGCATTGCGGGCGACCGCCGCCTGAACGGTGCGTGCACGATCTGCTGCAGAGATCCCGGTGGTTACGCCCTCAGTCGCCTCAATGGACAGGGTGAACTTGGTACCAAAACCAGAGGCATTCTGCTGCACCATCAACGGAAGCCCCAGCTGCTCGCAACGCTGGCGAGTCATTGGCATGCAGATCAGGCCGCGCCCAAAACGGGCCATGAAGTTGATGGCTTCGGGAGTGCAGTGCTCGGCAGCCATCACCAGGTCGCCCTCGTTTTCCCGATCCTCATCATCCATCAGGATGACCATCTTGCCCTGACGGATATCTTCAATAATGTCTTCAATGCTGTTCAGTGCCATACCAGTTTTTCATCCTGTTGGTCTGACCGCCCGTTAATCAACGACGGCCAACCATGAATTTAGTAACCCTCAACCCGGAGCCAGAATCAGTCGCTGATCCTGGCCCAACTGACGGCGATCCAGCACTTTCCATTGCACCTTGTCCGCCAGGGATTCCAGTGGCAGATTGGCCGTCGGCCGCCCCGTGCTACCCAGGAATACCGGCGCCTGGTAAAGCCAGAGTTCATCCACAAGGCGCTCGCTTATAAAGGTCCCGGCCAGTGTCGGGCCGGCTTCCACCAGCAACTCGTTGATACCCAGCTCTCCAAGCGAGTCCAGTAACTCGCGAAGATCTACACCATTGTCTTTCCAGGCAACACCTGTCAGCCCCACACCCAATGCGGCAAGGTCCTGTGCGGCCGCGCTTGCCAGTGTCGGAGAGGCGCAATAGATCTGGACATTGCCCCCCTGAAGGATTGTGGCCTCTGGGGGGGTGCGTGCATCCCGGTCCGCTATCACCCGCAGGGGTTGACGAGCCGGTTCGGTGGCATCGCCAATGTCGCCCAGTTCACCCCGACGCACTGTCAGGGAAGGGTTATCTGCCAGCACCGTTCCCACGCCGGTGAGAATGGCATCGCTGATTGCCCTGAGCCGCTGAACATCGCGGCGGGCCGCACCCCCGGTAATCCACTGGCTTTCGCCCGAAGCCATGGCGGTCCTGCCGTCGAGACTGGCGGCCATCTTGAGCCGCACGTATGGCCGGCCAACGTTCATCCGCTTCATGAACCCGGGGTTCAGGCGGACCGCCTCCTGCGCCAGCAGACCTTCTGTCACGCGAACGCCCGCCTCACGGAGCATATTCAGGCCGCGACCTGAAACCGAAGGATTGGGGTCCTTGGTGGCGGCAAACACATGTGCAACGCCTGCCTCAATCAATGCCTTTGCACAGGGTGGTGTGCGTCCGAAATGACTGCATGGCTCCAGCGTGACATAGGCTGTCGCACCACGAGCATCCGGACCGGCCTGACTCAGGGCCCGGATTTCAGCATGGGCCTCACCGGCGCGCTCATGCCAGCCCTCTCCGAGGATCTTGCTGCCACTGGCAATCACACAACCCACACGCGGATTGGGATGAGTGGAATAGCGACCACGCCAGGCGAGCTGTACCGCCCTGGCCATAAAAGCGGTGTCCTGGGCGTCGATCATGCCTGCCCTTTGGACGAATGGTTGTCTGCCAGCACCTTGGCTACGTCCACCGGGTCCTCACCCGATGTTGCGGACAGGCGCTCGATCTCTTCCTTGAATTCGTTGATGTCCTGAAAACTGCGGTAGACAGAGGCAAAACGCACATAGGCCACCTTGTCCAACTGCCGGAGTTCCGTCATCACCTCTTCCCCGAGCTGCATGGACTTTACTTCCCGCTCACCGGTGGCACGCAACCGGAACCTGATACGATTAAGCGCCGCATCAATTTCCTCGATACTGACCGGGCGTTTTTCCAGGGCTTTCATAAGGCCCGCCCTCAGCTTTTCCTCATCAAACGGCTGACGAGTACCATCCTGTTTTACGACACGGGGCATTACCAGTTCCGCTGACTCAAAGGTAGTAAAGCGCTCGCGACAGGAAAGACACTCCCTGCGGCGACGCACCTGATCCCCCTCAGCCACCAGCCGAGAGTCGATTACCTTGGTATCCGCTTCACCACAGAAGGGGCAATGCATAAGCTGAAACTCCTGCAATCCGCCAGACGTTGCGCTGCAGTGCGCCTGACGGTGCGTTCAGACTGATTAGCCGGCGTAGACCGGGAAACGATCACACAGGCCTTCGACCTGCTGACGAACCCGGTCGTTAACCGCTTCGTCTTCCAGATTGTCCAGAATGTCGCACATCCAGCCTGCCAGATCACGGCATTCGGACTCACCAAAACCGCGTGTGGTTACCGCCGGGGTGCCGATGCGCAGGCCAGACGTCACAAACGGAGAGCGGGGATCATTCGGCACAGCATTCTTGTTGACGGTAATGTGGGCGCGCCCCAGGGCCGCATCCGCATCCTTGCCGGTAATATCCTGCTTGATCAGGCTGACCAGGAACAGGTGATTCTCGGTACCGCCGGAAATCACGTCAAAGCCACGAGACACAAATACCTCGGCCATGGTCTTTGCGTTCCTGATGACCTGCTTCTGGTAGACCTTGAAGTCATCGCTCATGGCTTCCTTGAAGCAAACTGCCTTGGCCGCAATAACGTGCATCAGCGGGCCGCCCTGACCACCGGGGAATACGGCAGAGTTGAGCTTCTTCTGCAGGTCAGCGTCATCACAGGCCAGGATCAGGCCGCCACGAGGGCCACGCAGTGTCTTGTGGGTTGTAGTCGCGACTACATGGGCGTGAGGTATGGGGTCCGGATAGACACCAGCCGCTACCAGGCCAGCCACATGGGCCATGTCCACAAAAAGATAGGCGCCAACCTTGTCGGCGATCTCACGGAAGCGGGCAAAATCCAGTGCCTGGGAATAAGCCGAGAAACCGGCAATAATCATTTTCGGCTTGTGCTCAAGCGCCAGGCTTTCCACTTCGTCGTAATCGATCAGGCCAGTGTCCGGATTGAGGCCATACTGCACGGCATTGTAGATTTTACCGGAGAAGTTAACGCTGGCGCCGTGGGTGAGGTGGCCACCATGGGCCAGGCTCATTCCCAGAACGGTATCACCCGGCTTGAGCAGTGCCATGAAAACAGCAGAGTTGGCCTGGGAACCGGAATGGGGCTGAACATTGGCGTAGGCGGCACCAAACAGTTCCTTGGCGCGACTGATAGCCAGGTCCTCGGCGATATCCACAAACTCACAGCCACCATAATAACGCTTGCCGGGATAGCCTTCCGCATACTTGTTGGTCAGTACACTACCCTGGGCCTCCATCACCCGAGGGCTGGTGTAGTTTTCAGACGCAATCAGCTCGATGTGAGCCTCCTGGCGCTTCTCTTCCGCCTGCATGGCGTTCCAGAGCTCGTCGTCAAAGCCGGCGATTTTCATATCACGATTAAACATTGATGCGCTGCCCCTGTGTGCGTAGCTACCCGAAAAAATGGGCCGCTATTCTATCTTACAAATGGGTGAAAAATCATCCTTTATACCGTCCGCAGATACCGACACTCAGCCAGAGACGGTTTTTGCTCAATTGCTATCCCTGTTTGGTTTCGATACCTTACTCGGTCAATATTCATTGGTTGTGGCTACTGTGGAGTACCGGCCATCGGGTAGGGCGATCCGGGATACGCTGTAAATACATCCCTGTACGCTCGACAAAATCATCCCTGATTTTGACGATCCCGAATCGCCCTACCCGATGGCCTCAGCCAGACACCTTCAGTATTTCCGAAACACACTTCGCAAGAAGGATTCTGACGACATGGCCCAGTACGTATATACCATGAACCGCGTGGGCAAGGTGGTTCCGCCCAAGCGCGAAATTCTCAAGGACATTTCCCTGAGTTTCTTCCCTGGCGCCAAGATCGGCGTGTTGGGCCTCAACGGTTCTGGCAAGTCCACTCTGTTACGTATTATGGCCGGCATAGATCAGGATTACATTGGCGAGGCGCGCGCCCAGCCGGGCATCAATATAGGTTACCTGCCCCAGGAACCTGAGCTGGACGACAGCAAGACGGTCAAGGAGATTGTCGATGAGTCGGTCTCCGGCATTCACGATGCCCTGGCCCAGCTGGACCAGGTCTATGCGGACTACGCCGAACCGGATGCCGATTTCGACGCCCTGGCGAAAAAACAGGGCGAACTGGAAGCCTTTATCCAGGCCAGTGACGGCCACGACATTGAGCGCAAGATGGAAGTGGCTGCCGATGCGCTGCGCCTGCCGGCGTGGGATGCCCCGGTGAAAAATCTCTCCGGCGGTGAGCGCCGCCGTGTCGCCCTCTGCCGCCTGTTGCTGTCCAGCCCGGACATGTTGTTACTCGATGAGCCCACCAACCACCTGGACGCAGAATCCGTCGCCTGGCTGGAGCGCTTCCTTCACGACTACACGGGCACCGTGGTTGCCGTTACCCACGACCGCTACTTCCTGGACAATGTCGCCGGCTGGATCCTGGAACTGGACCGTGGCCAGGGCATTCCTTTCGAGGGCAACTACAGTCAGTGGCTGGAAAACAAGGAAAAGCGCCTGGAGGTGGAAGCCAAGCAGGAAGCCTCCCGCCAGAAAAGCATCAAACACGAGCTGGAATGGGTTCGCAGCAACGCCAAGGGCCGCCAGTCCAAGAGCAAGGCTCGCCTGGCCCGCTTCGAGGAAATGAGTTCCCAGGAATTCCAGAAGCGCAACGAAACCAATGAACTGTACATTCCACCCGGCCCACGCCTGGGCGACAAGGTGATCGAGGTGGACGGGATCAGCAAGTCCTTCGGTGATCACCTGCTGTATGAGAATGTATCGTTCAGCGTACCCCCCGGCGCCATCGTGGGCATTATCGGCGGTAACGGGGCGGGCAAGTCCACCCTGTTCCGGATGATTGCCGGGCACGACAAGCCGGATTCCGGAACCATCACCGTGGGAGAAACGGTGAAGCTGGCCTACGTGGACCAGATGCGGGACCTCAACGGGGACAACACCGTCTGGGAAGAACTCAGCGACGGCAACGACATCATCAAGATCGGCAACTACGAGACCCCGTCACGGGCCTACGTCGGCCGCTTCAACTTCAAGGGCTCCGACCAGCAGAAGCGGGTGGCCGACCTGTCCGGCGGTGAGCGCAACCGCCTGCACCTGGCCAAACTGCTGAAAGAAGGCGGCAACGTGCTGCTGCTGGACGAACCCACCAACGACCTGGACGTGGAAACCCTCCGTGCCCTGGAAGAGGCACTGCTGAACTTCCCCGGCTCCGCCCTGGTGATCTCGCACGACCGCTGGTTCCTGGACCGGGTAGCCACCCACATCCTGGCGTTCGAGGACGACGGGGAGGTGGTCTACTTCGAGGGTAACTTCAGTGAGTACGATGAGGACCACAAGAAGCGCAAGGGCGATTCGGCCATGGTGCCTCAGCGGATGAAGTACAAGAAGTTGGCTTGATGTGTGGTGTCGGATTACGGCCCTGCGGGCCTAATCCGACCTACGCGGGATACATTATAGTTCGGCGCTAACCGTAGGTCGGATTAGGCGAAGCCGTAATCCGACAACCAACCCAGAAGGTCGCACCTCCACGATGGCAAAAGCCAAAACCTCCTACGTCTGCACCGAATGTGGCGCAGACTATTCCAAATGGCAGGGCCAATGCACCGCCTGTCAGGCCTGGAACACTGTCACCGAGGTTCGTGGCGTCAGTGGCGGCAATGCCAGGGGCGCCCGCGGCGCACGCTTTGAGGGCTTTGCAGGTAGCCTGTCAGAGGTAAAGAGCCTCGACGATGTCAGCCTGGCGGAACAGCCACGCATCAGTTCCGGCATGCAGGAGTTCGACCGGGTGCTCGGTGGCGGACTGGTGGAGGGCTCAGCCGTTCTCATGGGAGGGCACCCGGGTGCCGGCAAGAGCACCTTGCTGCTGCAGGCAGTTTGCCACCTGGCCTCCAGCGTTCCGGCTCTCTATGTCACGGGCGAGGAATCACTGCAACAGGTCGCCATGCGAGCCAAGCGCCTGGGATTACCGACCAAAGACCTCAAAATGCTTTCGGAAACCAGCGTCGAGCGGGTGATGCAGGTGGCGGAAACCGAGAAGCCCCGCATCCTGGTGGTGGACAGCATCCAGGTGATGCACGTGGCCGAAACGGAATCCGCCCCCGGCAGTGTCTCCCAGGTTCGCGAAAGCGCTGCCTATCTGACCCGATTTGCCAAGCAGACCGGTACCATCCTGTTCCTGGTGGGCCACGTCACCAAGGACGGCAGCCTCGCGGGTCCGAAGGTACTGGAGCATATGATTGACTGCTCCATCCTGTTGGAGGGCTCCAGTGACAGCCGTTACCGTACACTGCGCGGCATCAAGAACCGTTTTGGTGCGGTGAATGAGCTGGGCGTGTTTGCGATGCTGGAGCAGGGTCTGAAGGAGGTAAAGAACCCCAGTGCAATCTTCCTGAACCGGGGCGAGGAGGCGGCCCCGGGCAGTGTGGTCATGGTAGTCTGGGAAGGCACTCGGCCGATGCTGGTGGAGATCCAGGCGTTGGTGGATATGGCTCAGGGGGGCTACCCGAGGCGCGTTGCAGTGGGGTTGGACCAGAATAGGCTGGCAATGCTTCTGGCGGTTCTACATCGTCATGGGGGCATGCATGTGTCGGATCAGGATGTGTTTGTGAATGTGGTGGGTGGCGTAAAGGTCAATGAAACCAGCGCGGACCTGGCGCTGCTGGCAGCCATTGTGTCGTCCTTCCGCGACCGCGCCCTGCCCCAGGATCTGGTGATCTTTGGCGAGGTCGGCCTATCCGGCGAAATCCGTCCTGTACCCAGTGGCCAGGAGCGCATTTACGAGGCTGCCAAGCATGGGTTCACACGCGCGCTGGTGCCTAAATCCAATGCGCCTCGTAAGGCTATTGAGGGGATGAAGGTTATTCCCGTGACCAAGCTTAGTGATGCGTTATCGGCTTTGGAGGAGCTCTAAGGCTTGGTTTCTAGCCTGATTGTTTGGTGCCAGGCAGGATTGGAAGGGCCTTTCCAAAAAACGCTTCAAGCACATCCATGTGCGCTTGGGCTCCGCCATCCATGGCTCCGCACATTTTTGGAAAGGCCCTTCCAATCCCGCCTGCAAACTTCACAGTTATCTCACGAACTTTCTGAATGTAGGTCGGATTAGGCCACCAGGCCGTAATCCGACAACAACCATCAGGCTACTCAATCAAATGCGCAAACTCCCTCTCCAACAACGCCTGATCCCCCAGGTTCAACTCCACCAGTCTCTTCAGATGAGTCGCGCTCTCAAGATCAATATACTGGCACTTGAACCCCAACCGGTGCTCTTCGATGTGGCGTAGCTCCACGGCCATCACAATCGCGGTTTCATGATCATCAAGATGGATAATCACCTCACAGGGCTGTTTCAATGGGACATCCCATCCCTTCGGCCGCTTAACCAGAATGCCCTTCAGCGAAATATCCAGCACCTCACTTGGCCACACTTCGTCCTGCCAGTGCAGTTCGCAATCGGCATCGAAGGAGATTCTGTGGAAACGACGTTTTTCGGGGGACTTGGCTGGCAAGGGTTACTCCTGTTTACCGGTCTTGTCTGGTATGACTATAGACCTCACAGGCACTTCTATCTAGCGGTAACGGGAGTTGCATCGTGGAGGGTGCAGGCACGCAACAAAGCTGGAGAGCAGGCCGTCAGGCTCTGCTCAGAACCGTGGAGCGCCAGGGATGGCGCGACCGAGCCCTACATGGAGGTATTCACGGGCGTGTTCTGAGCAGAGCCTGATGGCTTGCGAGAGCTTCCAGGCAGAACACCTGCTACTCCCAACTATCAATCCTGATTGTGATACGGAGGGCTAAGCTCAGTAACAGCGCGAATAAACGCCCCGGCATGCTCCGGATCTACATCCGGGGTAATCCCATGCCCTAGGTTGAAAATGTGCCCCGGACCGGAACCGTAACGGGACAGGATATCCGCCACTTCCTGGCGAATGCGCTCCGGCGGCGCATACAGCATGGCCGGGTCCATATTGCCCTGCAGGGCAACCTTATCGCCAATACGGGCACGGGCATTGCCAATGTCCGTTGTCCAGTCCAGCCCCACAGCGTCGGCACCGGAATCTGCGATGGACTCCAGCCACTGGCCGCCGTTCTTGGTGAAAAGAATCACTGGCACATGGCGTCCGTCATTCTCACGAATCAGTCCGGCGACGATCTTCTTCATGTAATTGAGGGAGAATTCCTGGTACGCCCAGCTGCTCAGTACGCCGCCCCAAGTGTCGAAAATCTGCACAGCCTGGGCACCGGCGCGAATCTGGCCGTTCAGGTAGTCAATCACCGAGTCCGCAAGATGATCCAGCAACTGATGCATCACCTCTGGCTGGCCGTACATCAGCTTCTTGGCTTCGCGGAAGTCCTTGGACGAGCCGCCTTCAATCATGTAGGTGGCCAGGGTCCAGGGGCTGCCAGAGAAACCGATCAGTGGAACACTGCCACTGAGCGCGCCACGGATGGTGGACACCGCATTCATCACGTAGTCCAGGTCCACTTCCGCATTGATCTTCGGCAGCGCGGCGACATCGGCGGCAGAACGAATGGTATTGCGGAATTTCGGGCCTTCTCCGGTTTCGAAGTAGAGCCCAAGCCCCAGGGCATCCGGGATGGTGAGGATATCCGAGAACAGGATCGCAGCGTCCAGCGGGAAGCGCTCCAGGGGCTGCAGGGTGACCTCGCAGGCAAGAGGCGTGTTCTTACAGAGACTGAGAAAATCCCCTGCTTTGGCACGGGTTGCACGATACTCCGGCAGGTATCGGCCAGCCTGACGCATCATCCACACTGGTGTGCGATCAACGGGCTGACGCATCAGCGCACGCAGGAAACGGTCATTTTTCAGCTCAGTCATAGCATTCCCAGTCTGCTGTCTGTAAAAGTTCTGGAGGGCAATGATACCCGGTTTGTCACAATAAAAAAGGGCGGCTCACCATCAGCAAGCCGCCCTTCTGATCCGGGTCAAATACCGAAGGCAATCAGATATCCAGGTAATCCATAATACCTTCGGCTGCCTGACGTCCTTCCCAGATAGCCGTTACGACCAAGTCCGAGCCGCGGACCATGTCGCCGCCGGCAAAAATCTTGGGATTACTGGTCTGGAACCCGAACTCCACTTCTTCCGGTGCGCTAACACGACCGGAATCGTCGGTATCCACCTTCAGCTTTTCAAACCAGTCGGCAGGGCTCGGACGGAAGCCAAAGGCAACCAGTACGGCATCTGCCGGGATGACTTCCTCGCTGCCGGCAACCACTTCGGGACGACGGCGACCGTTTTCGTCTGGCTCACCAAGGCGGGTCTGGACCACCTTCACGCCTTCAACCCGGTCCTCACCAATGATGGCAATGGGCTGACGGTTGAACATGAATTTCACGCCCTCTTCCTTGGCGTTGGAGACTTCACGGCGGGAGCCCGGCATGTTCTGCTCGTCCCGGCGATAGGCACAGGTAACGCTTGCTGCCTGCTGGCGAATTGAGGTGCGGTTACAGTCCATGGCGGTATCACCGCCACCGAGAACCACCACGCGCTTGCCTTTCATGTCGATGAAGTCGTCATCATCTTTTTCAAATCCAAGGCGGCGATTCACGTTTGACACCAGGAATGGCAAGGCATCATGGACGCCCGGCAGGTCCTCGCCAGGAAAGCCGCCCTTCATGTAGGTGTAAGTACCCATGCCCATGAAGACAGCGTCATATTCCTCAAGGATATCCTCCATCATCACATCCTTGCCCACTTCCGTGGACAGGCGGAATTCAACACCCATCTCTTCGAACACCTTACGGCGGCGGGTCATGACGGACTTCTCGAGCTTGAACTCGGGAATTCCGAAGGTCAGCAGACCACCGATTTCCGGATAAATATCGAAAACCACCGGCTTTACACCGTTGCGTACCAGCACATCGGCGCAGCCAAGGCCTGCCGGGCCGGCACCAATGACCGCAACCTTCCTGTCTGTCCATTTAACGGCAGACATGTCCGGTTTCCAGCCCAGAGCAAAGGCAGTGTCAGTAATATACTTTTCCACCGAACCAATGGTTACTGCGCCATACCCGTCGTTCAGGGTACACGCCCCTTCACACAGACGATCCTGGGGGCAGACACGGCCACAGACTTCCGGCAGTGAGTTGGTCTGGTGGCACAGCTCAACCGCCCTCATGATGTTGCCTTCCGATACCAGCTTCAGCCAGTTCGGGATGTAATTGTGTACCGGACACTTCCACTCGCAATAGGGGTTACCGCACTCCAGGCAGCGATGTGACTGCGACGCCGCCTGATCCTGGGTATAGGGTTGGTAGATTTCACCAAACTCTTTCTTGCGCTTCTTTGCCGGTACCTTTTTCGGGTCGACACGCCCTACTTCGACAAACTGGAAGTCGTTACTCAGTCGTTCTTTCATTATGACGCTCTCATCAGACTCAATTTCGACGCAAGCGCTGCCTCACGGGCAACGCTACGAACCTGTTCCATCCGCCCTTACTCCGGACGCGCCCGGGTACTGGCCAGCAGGCTGCGAAGGCTCGCCGCCTTGGGTTTGACCAGCCAGAAACGGCCGATGTAGTCGTCGAAATTGTCAAGAATATGCTCTGCCCATTCGCTCGCAGTCTCGGAAATATGCTCCCGGACAACACCACGGAGGTGGTTCCGGTAGGATTCCATGTCCTCGCTGGAGATCCGCTGAATCTCCACGAGCTCGTGGTTGTATTTGTCCACGAAAGTGTTGTTCAGATCCAGCACATAGGCAAAACCACCGGTCATACCAGCACCGAAGTTGTGGCCAGTACTGCCGAGGACGGTTATCAGCCCCCCCGTCATGTATTCACAGCAGTGATCACCTGCGCCTTCCACTACGGCATGGGCACCAGAGTTACGTACACCGAAGCGCTCACCAGCTGTACCGGCAGCAAACAGCTTGCCTCCCGTTGCGCCATAGAGACAGGTGTTGCCTACGATTGAGGTTTCCTGGGATTTGAACGCACTACCAGTGGGCGGCCGGACCACCAGCTTGCCACCGGTCATGCCCTTACCCACATAATCGTTGGCATCCCCTTCGAGCAGCAGATTCAGGCCGCCCACGTTCCAGACCCCGAAGCTCTGCCCGGCGGTGCCGGTCAACTCCAGAGTGATCGGTGCGGACACCATCCCCTGGTTACCGTGTGCCTGGGCAATTTCACCCGACAGACGGGCTCCGATAGAACGGTCGCAGTTGGTGACCCTGTAGGACCAGATCCCTCCGGCTTTGGCCGCAATGGCGTCCGCCGTGTCTTTCACCATCTGCTCAGCCAATCTGCCCTCATCGAACGGATGGTTACGCTCCACCTGACAGGTGTTGGGCTTATCCGCCGGAATGTGATCATTGGACAGCAGGCGCGTCAGGTCCAGCTTCTTCTGGCGCGGGGTATCACCCGGCAGGCGCTCCAGCAGGTCAACACGCCCGACCAGTTCTTCAAGAGTGCGGACGCCCAGTCTGGCCATCCACTCCCGGGTCTCGGTTGCAACGAAGCGGAAGAAGTTCATGGCCATCTCGACCGTGCCCTTGAAGTGCTCCTCCCGTAAATGCTCATTCTGGGTGGCAACACCGGTAGCACAGTTGTTCAGGTGACAGATCCGCAGATACTTACAACCAAGGGCGACCATCGGCGTGGTACCGAAACCAAAGCTCTCTGCGCCCAGAATCGCACCCTTGACCACATCCAGGCCAGTCTTTATGCCACCATCGGTTTGCAGGCGAATCTTGCCCCGCAGGTCGTTGGCGCGCAACGCCTGCTGCGTCTCACTAAGACCAAGCTCCCAGGGGGAACCCGCATACCGGATGGAGGTCAGCGGGCTGGCTGCGGTGCCACCGTCATAACCGGAGACCGTAATCAGATCGGCATAGGCCTTCGCCACACCGGCAGCGATTGTGCCGACACCAGGTTCCGATACCAGTTTCACGGAAACCAGGGCGTTCGGGTTAACCTGTTTGAGATCGAAAATCAGCTGCGCCAGATCCTCGATCGAATAGATATCGTGATGCGGCGGCGGTGAAATCAATGTCACACCCGGCACCGAGTAGCGCAGTCGGGCAATCAGATCATTCACCTTGCCACCCGGCAACTGGCCACCCTCACCTGGCTTGGCACCCTGGGCAACCTTGATCTGCATGACATCTGCACTACGCAGGTATTCCGCTGTCACACCGAAGCGGCCCGAAGCAACCTGCTTGATCTTGGAGCGCTTCTCCGTGCCATAGCGGGCCGGGTCTTCGCCCCCCTCACCGGAATTTGAGCGGCCGCCCAGAGTATTCATGGCTACGGCCAAGGCTTCGTGGGCTTCGGGCGACAGTGCGCCCAGGGACATGGCCGCAGAGTCGAAGCGCGGGAAGATATTTTCCACCGGTTCAACTTCCGACAGATCAATAGCCTTGATGTCCTTACGGAAACCCAGCAGATCCCGCAGCGTCGAAACCGGACGCTCGTTCACCAATCCGGCATATTCCATATACTGCCCGTAATCCCCACTGGTAACGGCTTCCTGAAGCTTGCCGACCACGTCTGGATTGAAGGCGTGATATTCCTGACCGTGAACATACTTCAACAGGCCACCCTGGGAAATCGGCTTGCGATGCTTCCAGGCTACAGCCGCCAGTTGCTCCTGATCCTGCTGGAAATCGAAGAATCCAGCACCCTGGATGCGGCTGGGAACACCCTTGAAACAGAGATCCACCACCTCATCCGCCAGACCGATTGCTTCAAACAACTGGGCGCCACGGTAGGAGGTGATCGTGGAGATGCCCATCTTGGACAGGATCTTCAACAGCCCTTTGTTGATCCCCTTGCGATAGTTATTTTTCGCATCAATGGGATCCATCATCAGTTCACCAGTGCGGATCAGATCATTGAGCACCTGATAGGCCAGATATGGATACACCGCAGTGGCACCAAAGCCAAACAGCACGGCAAAATGATGCGGATCACGGGCCCAGCCAGTCTCAACCAGAATGTTGGAGTCACACCGCAGCCCCTTGCGGACCAGATGGTGGTGAACCGCGCCGGTCGCCATCATGGCGTTCACCGGCAACTCACCCTCCTTCAGCTCCTTGTCGGTCAGGATCAGGATAACCTTGCCACTGCGAACCGCCTGCTCGGCTTCGTCGCACACTTTGCGTACGGCCTGCTCCAGCCCCATTTCCGGGCTGTAGCTCATGTTGATGCGGGCGACTTCAAAACCTGGCCGATCATTATTGGCGATCTTCAGGAACTTGGCCGGTGACAGCACCGGCGTTGTCAGGATAATACGGTTGGCATGCTCCGCCGTCTCCTCGAATACGTTACGTTCCGCGCCAATGCACGTCTCCAGGGACATCACGATGGACTCCCGCAGCGGGTCAATGGCCGGATTGGTAACCTGGGCAAACTTCTGACGGAAATAGTCCGCTACATGCCTGACGCGGCTGGACAGCACCGCCATGGGAGTATCGTCACCCATGGAACCCACGGCCTCCTGACCGTTCTCCGCCAGCGGACGCAGCACCTGATCGCGCTCCTCGTAGGACACCATGAACATTTTCTGGTGTATATGGAGATCATCCGACTGCATCAGCTTGAACTCTGGCGTCTCCTGGTTCAGCGTGGTCTCGACCCGCAGTGAATTCTCCCGCAGCCAGCGTTTATAGGGCTGGGCTGATTTAAGACGGTTATCTACATCTTTGGTGTGCAGCACCTCACCGGATTCGGTATCAATCGCGAGCATCTGCCCGGGTCCCACACGACCCTTTGCCACCACATCCTCGGGCTTGTACCCATAGGTACCGATCTCAGACGCGAGGGTGATGAAATCGTCCTTGGTGATGACCCACCGCGCTGGGCGCAGTCCGTTACGATCCAGCATACAGACGGCATACCGGCCGTCGGACAGAACCAGACCGGCCGGGCCGTCCCAGGGCTCCATATGCATGGAGTTGTATTCGTAGAACGCTCGCAGTTCGGAATCCATGGTGTCCACATTCTGCCACGCCGGTGGAATCATCATGCGCACTGCACGGAACAGATCGACACCACCGGCCAGCAGTACTTCCAGCATATTGTCCATGCTGGAAGAGTCAGAGCCAGTAAGGTTCACCAGTGGCTGAAGCGTTTGCAGGTCCGGCAGTTCCGGAGCGCTGAATTTGGCAGCGCGGGCAATGGCCCAGTTACGGTTGCCGTCAACCGTATTGATCTCACCATTGTGGGCGAGATAACGGAAGGGCTGGGCAAGCGGCCAGCGCGGCATGGTGTTGGTGGAGAAGCGTTGGTGAAAAACGCAGATGGCAGTCTGGAGGTCAGGGTCGCCCAGATCCTTATAGAAATTGGCCAGATCCGCCGGCATCATCAGACCCTTATAGGCCAGTGTGCGGTGAGACAGGCTGCAGATGTAGAATTCGGAGTCTTCTGCCATGTCCCGCTCCGCATGGCGGCGACCAACAAACAGCGCGATGGCGAATTCCTGCTCGGTCTTTGCACCAGGCACCACAAATACCTGCTCAATCCAGGGCAGGCAATCCAGCGCCATCGGGCCAAGGCAGCTATCGTCAGTGGGAACCTTGCGCCAGCCCATGATTTCAAGGCCCTGCTCTGTCAGGCGCTTTTCAATGGCCGCACGGCCAGCAGCGGCTTTGCTCTCGTCCGGGCTAAGGAATACCTGACCCACAGCAAGCAGCCCTTCAGGCTCCTTACCGAATTCCGCCTTTGCGGCCTTGCGTAAAAAGGCATCGGGGCTCTGGATCAGGAGGCCACAACCATCGCCGGTCTTTCCGTCTGCAGCGATACCACCTCGGTGGGTCATGCAGGTCAGCGACTCGATGGCAGTTTGCAACAACTTGTGGCTGGCCTCGCCCTTCATATGGGCGATCAGGCCGAAGCCACAGTTGTCCCTGAATTCATCGGGATGATACAAACCTGTCATCATAAGCGTTCTCTCGCGTAGAAATGCTTTTCAATCAAAGAGTTATTCGCACAAAAACGATAATTCCACCCTTTGACACTGAAAATGGGGGCTGGCTATTTTACACGCGTAGAAATACGTACTCAAACCAAAGCGTTTTTATTTTAGGGAGTGAACTCCCCCATTACGAGTGTTGCCAGTCACAACAAATATTACTTAGGGAATGCGCAGATTATTGTTTTTAAAGAACTAAATAAGACGCCAGGTTGCCCGCAGACAATCAGAAATTGCGCGATTGCCTGACCCAGGGTGATTGGTTTCGCAGCGACTGAGGAAGCCGATCAACCGCCTTCCCGGCCGCCTCTCGTGAAGAAAACTCCCCGTAGAAGCCAACAAACCAGTCCTGACCCTGCCTCTGGGTACGGGTATAGAGTATATCCGATAGGGACGGATATTGATCAATCAGGCTAAGCACTGTCTGCTCTCGGTTGCCGGCAATAAGCTGGATGGTCCAGCCGTCCCGCTGCCTTACGCTTTCAACGTCCATAAAAACAGAGGGACGGGAGGGAGTAAAATCTGGCTCTGGCTCTGGCTCTGGCTCTGGCTCTGGCTCTGGCTCTGGCTCTGGCTCTGGCTCTGGCTCTGGCTCTGGCTCTGGCTCTGGCTCTGGCTCTGG
>NZ_JASSVS010000013.1:0-100880 GCF_030250645.1 Marinobacter azerbaijanicus | reverse complement strand
GCTCTGGCTCTGGCTCTGGCTCTGGCTCTGGCTCTGGCTCTGGCTCTGGCTCTGGCTCTGGCTCTGGCTCTGGCTCTGGAGCAGGCTGCGTCGGGCTGTCCTGTGGCGTCAACTCAGGCTGCGGCTCGTTACGCGGGCCAATTGGCTCCATATCCGGACTATCGGGCCCTATGGTGATGCTTTTGCGCACGGCCTCGGGCTCCGGTTGCGACTGCTCACGGGTAACGGAATCATCATATTGCTGCGAGACCAGCCACCAGGATCCGGCCAGGAGAACCAACGCAAGCGCAGGCCAACGGAGGTTTACTGGCGAGGCAAAAGTGCGCCTGCGCTCGAGCCCATCCGATGCCATGCCCAACCATACGGCGGGCGTTACCCGTTTCAGGCGGGAAAAACTCCCCTGACTGAGGCTGTGTATCTGGGCAAGCTTCCCCGACGCCAACAGCTCCTTGGTATCACCGCCAGCACGGTGGATCCGGGGCTCCAGATAGGAAGCAACTTCTTCTCTGGTCAGTGGGCGAAGATGGATCTGATGAATGCCGGCACCATCACCCGACACGCCGAGCATGTCGAGCAGTTTATCGCTACCGCTGAACACCGGAACCGCTGCCGCCGACCGATCAGCGGCCTCAAAGGCAGCAAACAGAAGCCTGAGCAACTCGGTGGGGGCCCGGTCTGCGTCGTCAATCAGCAATACCATACGCTGACCTTTTCGGGCCCTTATCTCCGACCAGCGAAAAAAGCCATACACTGCATCACGAGCTCCCTCTCCGGGATTCAGCCCTTTGTGGGCAATTGCCAGCAGAGCACGGGCAAGCGCCTGCGTGCTTGTCAGCGCCGCAGCGGGTAGCCGATGGAAGTCGAGACGGGAAGATTCACTTCTTACCAATTCCGCCAGCAGCCGACTTTTTCCAACGCCAACATCACCGGTCAGAAGCAACGCGAGATCACCGAACCCACAAAGATGACGAAGGGTCTCCAGCGCATGGTGTCGGGAGGCGTCAGGGAAAAAAGGCGTCTCCATGTCGAGAGGGTCTGCCCTCAAGCCATATCTTTCCTGGAGTCGCGGAAACAGGCCGCCGCCGTCAAGACTGTTCAGCCCTTCGTCTTTCACTGTCATTCCCTGTAGTGTCCCTGCTCGATACCAGTTCAGACCTCTACGCCGGTCGTGTCACTGCAAAAATTCCGGAGCGTAGCGTCCAGCTTCTGCATGTCCACTGCTTCCGTCACGATTGCATCACCAAGGGAACGCAAAAGCACCAGGCGCAGAGAGCCATCCACATTCTTCTTGTCGACGGCCATCAGTCGCAGAAAATCGTCGGGGTTCATACCCGCCGGGGCCAGTTCCGGAAGATGGGCTCGCTTAATAATGCCAACAGCTCTGGCCCGATCCTCTTCTGTAATCATACCCTGACGCAACGAAAGATCGGCCGCCATCATCATGCCTGTGCCGACAGCCTCACCGTGCAGCCAGTTGCCGTAGCCCGCAAACGTCTCAATCGCATGGCCAAAGGTATGCCCCAGATTCAGAATCGCTCTCAACCCACCTTCTCTTTCATCCTGCGCGACAACTTCCGCCTTGCATGCACATGAACGATAGATCGCTTCCACCAGTGCGGGCGTGTCCAGATCTATAAGCAATGTCATTTCACGCTCAAGCCAGGCGAGAAAATCCTTATCCCGGATCAGCCCATACTTGATCACTTCGGCCAGGCCTGCAGAAATCTCCCTGGGCGGGAGAGTCCGGAGGCTATCAGTGTCAACCAGCACCACTTCCGGTTGGTGAAAGGCGCCGATCATATTCTTGCCAAGGGGATGGTTGATGCCAGTCTTGCCCCCTACTGATGAGTCTACCTGGGAAAGCAGAGTTGTAGGGATCTGGATGAAGGGCACACCCCGTTGATAGGAAGCTGCGGCAAAACCGGTCATATCACCAACCACGCCACCGCCTAGCGCAACCAGCGTTGTTTTTCGGGAGTGACGGTTCTCCAGCAGGCGGTCAAAGATCAGATTCAGCGTCTGCCAATCCTTGTACTTCTCGCCATCAGGAAGCACCACCGCATCCACCTGCTTGCCCGGGAAGCAGGCTCGCGCCGATTCCAGGTATAGTGGCGCGACGGTTTCATTGGTCACGATCATGACCTTAGAGCCTCTGACATACGGGCTCAAATCATAGCTCCCCAGCAGTCCCTGTCCTATAACGATGGGGTAGCTACGATCACCGAGCTCAACTTTGAGCTCCCGCAGTGAATCACGCATGATTTCTGCCTTCTTTACGAATTTGTCTTTTTTGCCGTGGTGTCCTGGGGTTGATTCGGTTGACCAGTTGCCGCACAACCAGCCTGGGGCTCTTGCGGTCGGTAAACATGACTATGTCAGCCAGACGGGAATAAATAGGGTCCCGGATTGCGAACAGGTTTCTGAGCACGGCTTCAGGATCATCATTCTGTAACAGGGGACGATTCCGGTCTCGCCGGGTTCTTTCTACCTGTTGTTCAATAGAGGTTTTCAGGTATACCACGATTGCATCGCGTTTCAGATGCGCGTGGTTTTCCTCTTTCATAACCGCACCGCCTCCGGTTGCCAATACCGTCTGCGGATACTCCGATAACTCTGCCAGCATCGCGGTCTCACGCTGTCGAAAGCCGTCTTCGCCTTCAACATCGAAGATCCATGGAATATTGGCTCCGCACCTTTCTTCAATAATCCTGTCGGAATCAAGAAAGCGAAAGCCCAGCTCCCTGGCCAGCATTCGACCAATCGTGCTTTTGCCTGCCCCCATGGGACCAACCAGGACAATTCGTTTTGGCAACGACATAACTTCCGCTCATCTGTATTCCGGCGGGTGAGAATAGCACAGGGTAACGTTTTCCATAAGTTTCCGAAAATGAACGGGCAAAAAAAACCGCCGTGGTCAGACGGCGGTTTTTTTCTGATGGGCGACAGGATTACTGTATCAGGTCGCTCTTGATGATCTTCGGTGTAATGAAGATCAGCAGCTCGCTGCGCTCGTCGATATGCTCGGTTCGCTTGAACAGACGCCCCAGGTAGGGAATATCGCCCAGGAACGGCGTTTTTGTGGTGGTGGTGGCCACTTCTGACTGGAAGATGCCGCCCAGAACCACCGTCTCACCATTGCCAACAAGAACCTGTGTGGTTACTTCATTTGTATTGATTGACGGAATACCGGCTGTTACCTCACCTCGGGAGTCCTGGTTGACCACCAGATCCATGATGATCTTGTCGTCCGGAGTAATCTGTGGGGTCACCTCAAGAGACAGCGCAGCTTCCTTGAAGGATACCGAAGTCGCACCACTGGAAGAGGCTTCCTGATAAGGAATTTCTTCACCGGACTTGATCTTGGCAGTCTGTCGGTCAGCGGTTACCACGCGTGGCTGGGAAACTACTTCAGCCTGGCCATCACTCTCAAGTGCCGACAACTCCAGATCAACCAGGAAATCGTCGCTTCCCCAACCGATGGCAAAGGAGGACGCCCCCTGACCGCTGACGCCAAGGTCTACAGCCAGAGCACCCGGGAAGGTAATTGTATTGCTGCCACCATTGGCGGCATCGCGAGCCTCGCCAACCGCGCCCTGGGAGCCGCCCACGGAGATTACACTACCATCTCCATTGACATCATAGGCGGCACCGCCCCAGCGCACACCCAGGTTCTCAGCTACGTTTGTCTGCGCCCTGACAATGCGGGCCTCAATAGACACCTGACGTACTGGCACGTCCCAGGTAGACACCAGGCGACGGATCTCATCCAGTTTTTCCGCAGTCTCACGAACGCTGATCGTATTGGTGCGAGCATCCGAGGACACAAACCCACGGGAGGAAATCAGCTCCTCATCTGCTTTGATGAGTGAAACAACATCAGCTGCCTTGGCGTAGTTGACCTGAATGATATCCAGGCGAACCGGCGCAAGTTCAGCGATCTGTTTACTGGTTTCCAGCTCCAGCTTCTCCCGAGCGGCAATCTCGTCTGCGGGAGCCACCAGAAGCACATTACCGATCTGACGCTTGTCCAATCCTTTGGTTTTCAGGATCAGGTCCAGCGCCTGGTCCCAGGGGACATTCTGCAGGCGCAGGGTGATGCTGCCGCTAACGGTATCACTCGCCACCAGGTTGAGGCCGGTAAAGTCGGCAATCAACTGCAGTACCGAACGAACCTCAATGTCCTGGAAGTTGAGCGAGAGCTTGTCACCAGTGTACGGGAATTTCTCTTCACGACGGGACTCTGCCTCTTCCTCCGTCAGTTTTTCCACACTGACGGTGAATTGGGAGCCGGACTGATAGGCGATGTAGTCGTAATTGCCTTGTGGATGGATTTCCACAACAGCACTTCCACCTTCTGTGAAAGTATCAATTCGGGTAACCGGCGTTGCAAAATCAGTTACATCAAGTCTGCGGCGCAGATTATCGGGAACGTTGACACCATCCATCGTTAAACGAATCCGACCGCCCAGCTCGGAGAGATCAACGGGTGTGCTGGCACTCCCCAGATCCACAATCACACGGCCTTCACCATCCTTGCCCCTCCGGAAATCCACACCTGCAAGCCCGTTGCCCGAGGACGAAGCTCGCGACTGCGAACCACTGACCGCAGTCGATGTCGTGGTGGACGAAGTCGTGGTGCCGCTTTCACCGCCGATCGTCACAACGAGACTGTTCTGGTCACGCACTGTTTCGTAGGGAACCAGTTCCGCAAGATTAAAGATCAGGCGGGTACGATCCTTGGTTTCGACAACCGTCATACTCTGGGCATTTCCGCCGCCCAATGAGATATTGCGGCTATCAAGCCCGCTGGAGGTATCCCTGAGGTCTACGGCTATCCTCGCCGGCCTCTCGATAGTATAACCGCTTGGTTCCGGCGGTTGGCCGTCAAACTTGAGCGTCACTTCAACCCGGTCTCCGGATAGCGACGAAAACGACACGTCTTCCAGCGTGACCGCATTGGCCAGGCCGGACAACAACCCAAAAGCAATCACGCCGACGTATACATTGAGTTTTCTGAACATCGCTAGCCTCGACCCCAAACTTTTTTGTTCGTGCATGTTTCTTTCAATACTCATATTGCCGCTCCTTAGCCCTCATTCTCATCCAGCGACAGCGAGCGTGGACGCTCGACCCATCCGCCCCGGCCATTGGGAACGATTTCAATCAGTTCAACCCGGGTTTCGTTAACACCGATGATCCGCCCATAGTTCTGTCCCATGTAGTTGCCTGTGCGCACCCTGTGGATGCCACCTTCGTTATCCCTGATCAGGGCAAAGAGGTTCCCGGAGGTATCGCTCAGGGTGCCGACCATCGACAGCTCCTTGAGATCGAAGTTTTCAAGAACCTCTCTCGGCCGGTCCAGGTCAGGCTCAACATCGCTTACCGGCTCCTGGTCAACCATGGTGAGCTGAACATCAATGGGTGGCTCGAAAGGTGACCGCCGATCGGCGGCCGAATAACTGAACGCCTCGTACGCCTTGAACTCCGGCAGAGGTTCAACGTGCCCCCGGGGCTTTGCCCGAGTCTCTGCCATAAACTTGTCAAGATCAGAAAAGCCATTTCCCTGGGAACACGCTGTCAGGAAAGATACCAGACAAATACCCATCCAGGCTTTTACCGCATGCTGTCTCGCCATGCTCATTCTCCAGCCCGGTAGCGGTAGGTGCGTGCAAGAACCTGCATATTCAGCTGCTCTCCATCACCGCCAGTTGGTGTTATCGTTAAATCGTGCAATGTCACAATACGGGGCAGGCTGGCCACACTGCTGACAAAACTCGCCAGCTCATGGTAAGTGCCCGTCACCCGGATATTGATCGGAAGCTCAGCATAGAAATCCCGCTGCTGCTCACCCTGCAGTTTGACTTCCTGCAGCGCAAGACCGCTGCCCAATGCTGTATTGGTTATATCTTCCAGCAGCCCCGGCACTTCGGTTTCACTGGGAAGCTGTCTTACCAAGGCACCAAAGGTCTCTTCCATTTCTTCCATCTGGGCCTTGAAGACTTCGAGGTTGGCGACCTGATAGGCCTTGTCCTCATAGCGTTTCCGCAGTTCCTGCTCGGTGTTTTCAACCCGTTCAAGCTGGGCATACTGATCCTTGATGAAGAACCAGTAGCCACCACCGAGGATCAGTCCGAAAATGATAAGCACGACAATGGCTTTGACAGGTGCCGGCCAGATACCGGCGTTATTGACATCCAGGTCGTTAATATCAAATTCGTTAAGGCTTTTGAGTGAGTCCGCGAGGCTCATTACTTATCCTCCCCTTCGGGCTCTGGTGTTTGTTGCTGTACCGACAGGTTGAACTGACTGTAGCCAGCACGGGCACTATCGGCAGCAGCGACGTTAGAAAGATTAGGGTCATCGAACCAGTCAGACTCTTCAAAACGCCTCATCAGAGACGATATGCGGCTATTGGACTCCGACATACCGACAATATTCACTCGCTCACCCGTCTTTTGGAGGTTGGTGTAGTAGAGGCCATCCGGCAGTGTGCGAACCAACTCATCAAAGACTCGCACGATAACCGGGCGCTTGCCCTGAAGATCCTGAATAACCTGCATGCGGGAAAGAAGCTCATCACGCTTGCGCTTGAGGTTCTCAATCTCTTTGATCTGCTTGTCCAGTTGCTTTGTTGCGGTCTCGATGTACGCGTTCCTGGATTCCTGATAGGCAATGCGATTGTCCATGTCGGTTTTCCAGAGGAATACAAGGCCACCTGCAATTATGGCCGCGCCCAGAATCATGACTACAAACTGCTTCTGCTTCTCTGCCCGGAGTTCTTCGCGCCAGGGTCTGAGGTTAATCTTTGCCATCAGTCAAAGCTCCTCATTGCCAGCCCACAGGCAATCATGAGTGAGGGCGCATCGTTACTCAGCGAAGATGCATTCACTCTCGAACCTACCGCCATATCCGCAAAGGGATTTGCAACCAGCGTCGGCGTGCCTGTCTTTTCTTCGACCATTTCTGTCAGCCCCTGGATAGATGCCGTACCGCCAGCCAGAACCACGTAGTCAACCGCATTGTATTGGCTTGCGCCAAAGAAAAACTGCAGTGCCCTGGCCACCTGTTGGACGACTGCTTCACGAAAAGGTGTAAGCACTTCGGTCTCGTAATCGTCAGGCAGGCCACCCTGCTTCTTGGCCAGGCCAGCCTCCTCAAGTGAGAGGCCGTAACGACGCTGAATTTCTTCCGTGAGCTGCTTGCCCCCGAAGATCTGTTCGCGGGTATAAACCGTCCTGCCTTCCGCCAACACGCTGAGCGTGGTCATGGTTGCGCCAATGTCGACAATTGCCACGACCAGCTCTTCGCCCTGGGAGTCAAGCTGGGGCTCAATAAGCGCGTAGGCACGCTCAAGGGCGTAGGCTTCCACATCTACGATTTTCGTTGTCAGCGAGGCAATCTCGAGAGCATCTTCGCGAATATCGACATTTTCTTTGCGACATGCAGCAAGAAGCACATCAACCTGATCCGGATTGGATTCCGACGGCCCCTGTACTTCGAAGTCGATTGCCACCTCATCCAGTGGATACGGAATGTACTGGTCAGCCTCCAGCGTGATCTGGTCTTCCATCTCGAATTCGTTAAGGCCGCCATCCATCTGAATCAGCTTGGTAATAACGGCCGAACCGGAGACAGCTACCGCCACCTGTTTGACACTGGTACGGGACTTGGATGCAACGCGTTTAAGCACCTCACCCACCGCCTCGACATCCGTAATGTTTTTCTCTACAACAGCGTTTGCCGGCAAAGGCTCAACCGCGTAGCTCTCGACCTTGTAGCGGTCGCCCTGCTTTGATAATTCCAGAAGCTTGACCGAGCTGGAACTGATATCCACACCTAGTACTGCACTGGATTTTTTTCCGAACAATCCGAACACGCGCTCACCCTATACCTGGTTACATGCACCGGGTTATGAAAACTCCTTACGGAGCCCTTTCATATGTGTTTTTTATTTAAGAGAATTTCTTCAGTTTTCCGTCTACAATGCTCATTCTTCTTTAATTGAGAAGCATTGCACCCGTGAAGGGAGTCCCCTTCCTAAAGCAATTTCTCAAATGATAGACCTATATCCAACAGTTGTCAGAAAAAAATGTCTCATTTGTTGCGTACATCTCGCCTGTTTGCATGGCTTTTTCTCACTGGATTCAGTCTCGCCACAATCGTGGCGTCAGGATTCTACCTATATCTCCGTCCCGGATTGCCTCCTGTCGAGCAACTCCTGGACATCAAGCTGCAAACCCCTTTAAGGGTCTTCAGCGCAGACGACAAATTAATAGCAGAATTCGGTGAAAAGAGAAGGGCACCAGTCACAATCGAACAGATCCCTACAATTCAGTTACATGCCTTCCTTGCAGCCGAAGACGCCCGTTTCTACGAACACTTCGGGGTCGACTTTAAAGGCCTGATGCGGGCTGCCATCGAACTGGTCTCGACCGGAGAGATCCAATCCGGGGGCAGCACAATCACAATGCAGGTTGCAAAAAATTACTTTTTGTCACGCGACAGGACGTTTATCCGCAAGTTCAACGAGATACTTCTGGCTCTTCAGATTGAGCGTGAACTGGATAAAAACCGGATTCTGGAGCTTTACCTCAACAAGATTTACCTGGGCAATCGAGCCTACGGCATTGTTGCCGCTGCACAGGTCTATTACGACAAGCAGGTAAACGAACTGTCACTCGCCGAAATGGCCATGCTGGCCGGCCTGCCCAAGGCACCCTCGGCCTACAACCCCCTTGCCGACCCTCGTCGCGCAGAAGTTCGCAGGAACTGGATACTCAGCCGCATGCGTGATCTTGAGTACATCACACAAGACGCCTATGAGCTGGCGTCCAGCGCTCCACTGACGGCAAGCTTCAACGCTCCTTCCACCGAAGTGGATGCTGATTACGTTGCGGAAATGGCCAGAGCCGAGATGGTCAGACGTTTCGGAGATGCAGCCTATACTGATGGTTACATCGTGAAACTCACCGTGGACAGTCAAAAGCAGCGCGAAGCTACTCTGGCACTGAGGAGAGGTCTGGAGGAGTATGATCGGCGCCATGGTTTTCGCGGTCCGATTGGTCAGGTAGAAGAGAGCGAGCTGGCGCCAGACAACCTCAAAAACCTGATGGCGAATTACCCACAGGTCGCTGAACTCGTCCCTGCCGTTGTCACGGAAGTGCGGGACGAAGACAACGAAGTCGACCTGTACGCCCGCAAGCTGGGCAAGTCGGTCATGGCATTCAATACCATGACCTGGGCAAAACGGCACAAGACCGAGAATCTTACCGGTCCCGAGCCAGAAAGACCTTCTGACGTTGTTGCACCGGGCGATATTGTCTACGTAAAACCCATGGTTATCATGACACCCGAGCGGCCAGCTGAAACCGGTGAGAGCGATTCAGGAGAGAGTGAAGACTCACCAAGGATGGAGATTCCCGAGATCCGGCGTGTTGCCCTCTCGCAGGTACCCAAGGTCCAGGGCGCGCTGATATCACTCAACGCCAAGACCGGCGCCATCGAGGCCCTCGCCGGAGGCTACAGCTTCAGCCAGAACAAGTACAACCGGGCAACCCAGGCGCAGCGGCAGCCGGGTTCAACATTCAAGCCATTCCTCTACCTCAGCGCCCTTGAGCAGGGAATGACGCCGGCAACGATCTATAACGACGCCCCCATTGTCTTCGACGACTCCGAGCTGGAGACCACTTGGCGCCCGCAGAATTCCTCGGGACAGTTCTACGGTCCCACTCGGCTCCGGGAGGCCCTCTATCGATCAAGAAACCTTGTTTCCGTGCGTCTTCTGAGAGATCTCGGAATACAGAACACCATTGATTACCTGGATCAGCTCCGGATTCCCACAGAAAACATGCAGAAGGACCTTTCCCTATCACTGGGGAGCGGGCTGCTGACTCCCATGGACCTGGCTCGTGGCTTCGCCGTTATCGCAAATGGCGGCTATGACGTGGAACCGTACCTCGTAAACAGCATTTCTGACGTCAATGATGAGAAGTTGTTCGAGGCACCGAAGGTTATCCTTTGTGACGAGAACTGCGAGCAGGTTCAGCAAGATATTGACGAGGAAGACCGCAACGCCCGTGTTGCAAGAAGGCTCGCGGATGAGCGCTCTGTGTACATCCTGCACTCCATGATGCGGGACGTTATCAGTCTGGGCACGGGAAGACGGGCCCTGGCGCTGGGCAGGGAAGATATCAGTGGCAAAACAGGCACCACCAATGAACAGCGCGACACCTGGTTTGGCGGATTCAACCACGACATTGCCACCACGGTATGGGTCGGTTTCGACCAACCACAGCCTCTTGGCCGCCGCGAATTTGGTGCTAGCACAGCCTTGCCAGTGTGGCTCGATTATATGGAGGTTGCCCTGGAGGGCCAGCCCCCTTCTCTGATGCCAAGACCCAACGGGATCGTCAATATCCGCATCGACCCTGAAACCGGTAAGCGCGCACGCCCCGGGCAGGAAGGTGCAATGTTTGAACTGTTCAGAGAGGAGGATGCACCCCCTCCCCTGGACACTCAGGAAGAATCTGCCGGTGGCAGCGAGAACGGAGATGACGGAGGTCTGTCCAGACAGATTTTCTGATCTCTCTGGCAGACACTGTCTAACAACCATAAAAAAACCGGCGGTTTTCACTCCGCCGGTTTTTTTATTGCCTGAAAGCCTGGAACAGCTATATCAGATGATATCGTCCATCGACTTCAGCGGATAATGGGCAGGATAGCCATTGCGCGCAACACCCGAGTCAACCGCTGCACGAGCAACTGCAGCTGGAACGACTTCCAGCAGGCGCACATCCATTGGCTTGGGAATAATGTACTCCCGGCCAAACTCGAAGCTTGCAACGTCGTAGGCTTCGCAGATTTCCTGCGGCACCGGCTCTTTCGCCAATTCGCGGATTGCGTGGACTGCCGCCACTTTCATTTCTTCGTTGATCGCAGTGGCCCGCACGTCCAATGCACCACGGAAGATGAACGGGAAGCCCAGCACGTTGTTCACCTGGTTCGGGTAGTCGGACCGACCTGTTGCCATGATCAGATCATCACGCGTTGCCAGTGCCACTTCCGGGCTGATCTCAGGGTCCGGATTGGAGCAGGCGAATACGATCGGATTTGGCGCCATCAACTTGAGCTGCTCAGCACTTAGCAGGTCCGGGCCTGAAAGACCAAGGAATACGTCCGCACCGTCCATCGCATCGTCAAGCGTGCGCTTGTCTGTGTCATTGGCGAACATGGCCTTGTACTGGTTCAGATCATCACGACCAGAGTGGATAACACCCTTGCGATCCAGCATGAAGATGTTCTCGGAGCGCACACCGCAACTGATCAAAAGCTTCATGCAAGCGATCGCCGCAGCACCGGCGCCGAGACAGACAATCTTGGCTTCCTCAATCTTCTTACCCTGAAGCTCAAGAGCATTAATCATGCCCGCAGCCGTCACAATGGCGGTGCCGTGCTGATCATCGTGGAAGATGGGTACTTTGCACTTCTCAATCAAGGCCCGTTCAATCTCAAAACACTCAGGTGCCTTGATGTCTTCCAGGTTGATGCCACCGAAGGTATCGGCAATCCGCTCAACGGTTTCAATAAACGCCTGGGGGCTTTCGGAATTGACCTCGATATCGAATACGTCAATGCCGGCAAAGCGCTTGAACAGTACGCCTTTGCCTTCCATTACCGGCTTGCTCGCCAGGGGACCGAGGTTGCCCAGACCAAGAATTGCGGAACCATCAGAAATGACGGCCACAAGATTACCCTTGGCTGTATATTTGTACGCATTCTCTGGGTCCTTCGCGATCTCGCGGACCGGCTCGGCAACCCCGGGACTGTACGCCAGCGAAAGATCGCGGGAGGTCTTGGTGGGCTTGGTGATTTCAACACTCAGCTTACCAGGCCGCGGCTTGGCGTGATATTCAAGGGCTGCTTCTTTCAGATCTTGAGACATTGCCACTGTTCCGTTTGTCACGTTTAAGAGGTATTAAACCACTGGACCAAGCCCAGCGGAGCGCGACATTATGGCGCGAAGGTCCGCATCAGACAAGGCCCGTCTGGCCAATTAACAATCAGTCAATACGGCTTTTTGCGTATACACCCACAATTCCTGCCGCGAATAAGGCAATCGACGGGTATAAAAAAAGCGCCTTACAAGGCGCTTTTTCAACGTCGATACCCGGATCAGGCTTTCTTGCCGCCGATACGACCACCGAAACGCTTCTGGAAGCGATCGATACGGCCGCCAGTATCCATAACTTTCTGCTTGCCCGTGTAGAACGGGTGGCACTGTGAACATACATCCAGCTGAAGATCCTGAGTGTAAGTCGAACGTGTTTTGAATGTGTTACCGCAGGAGCAGGTAGCGGTAATCTCTTCGTACTTGGGGTGGATACCTTCTTTCATGGCGAACCTCGTCAGGTCATGCCGCTACCAGATCACGGGAGCAGAAAAAGCTCCAGGTGTCAGGCACCGCATGTTTGAATCAATTGAGAAGACGGGGCACAATCATGCCCTGCCGGAAACAGACCGCGAATCTTACTTGCAATTACGGTATCAGGCAAGCCCCGAGCCGTCATATCATCCCGCACAGACACGGGACACGCCGGATTGCAGGCAGAATACAGAATAGACAGATACCGTGACACCCTCACCCCCATGGAGCCACATGTGCCCCGAACCGCGCGCATAGCATTGAATCGCCCTATCCGGCGGCTGTTTGACTATCTGGTACCAGACCACATCACACTGCAGCAGGGGCAGCGAGTGACGGTGCCATTCGGACGGCAATCCGCCACCGGCCTGGTTGTCGAGACAGACGCCCCACCTCCAGAAGGCATTACACTCAAGCCCGTGAGGTCCGCCTGTGAGGAATGGCCGGCACTGCCAACAGAAACGTTCAAGCTATTGAGCTGGGCATCCGACTACTATCAGCACCCACTGGGCGAATGTCTGTTTACGGCGTTGCCACCCGCCCTTCGCCGTGGAAGGCCTGCAGCAGAAAAGCAGGAGGCCTACTGGCAGGCCTTTGGCGACCCGGCCTCGCTGCCAGGCAACGCCAAACGCCAGAAAGAGCTTATGGCCTGGCTGCAACAGCAGTGTGGAAGCGCAAGCAGCAAACAGATCGTTAGGGCCGGCTTCACCCAGTCGCAGATCAGGAGCCTTCACCTCAAGGGACTGATTTGCGAGGCGCCTCAACCCAGTCCCGCCGGCGTACCGGAAGAAGTCCGAAGCCGGATTCCGAAGCTCTCTCAGGCGCAACTGGATGCAGCAGTTCAGCTTCCTGCGCCGGAGAACGGCTTTGCCGCTTCCCTGTTGTTTGGAATCACCGGTAGCGGTAAAACCGAGCTTTACCTTTATTACCTGAAACATTATCTGGGCGACAGGGACCAGGCACTGGTGCTTGTGCCGGAAATCAACCTGACCCCGCAGACCGTTGCCCGATTCCAGCATTACTTCGGTTCACGCATTGCCGTGTGGCATTCGGCATTGAACGATGGGGAGCGACTGTCCACCTGGCTGAAAATCCGCAATGGCGAGCCAGTCATACTTATCGGAACCCGCTCAGCAGTGTTGTTACCTTTCACAGGCCTGAGAACCATCGTCGTGGATGAAGAGCACGACAGCTCCTACAAACAGGGTGAGGGTTTCCGCTATTCAGGGCGGGACACTGCGGTCTATCGCGCACACCTCAACAACTGCCCTGTGATCCTGGGCTCAGCCACTCCATCCATGGAGTCTTACCATAACGCCCTTACCGGCAAGTATTCCCTGGTGAAGCTGGAAGAGCGGGCGGGCAACGCCAACCCGCCTCATATAAAACTCCTGGATATCCGCAGCCGACCATTGGAAGGCGGATTGTCCCGCCCTGCTCTGCAGGCTATCGAAAAACGTCTTCAGGAAGGCCAGCAGGCACTGGTATTTGTGAATCGCAGAGGGTTTGCGCCGGCGATGATGTGTTTCGACTGCGGACATATGGTCGAATGCCCCCGGTGCGATACGCGGCTCACCTATCACCGCCGTGACCGCGCCATGCGCTGCCATCATTGTGATTTCCAGGCCGCCGCCACGGACCACTGCCCCAAATGCAACAGTGACGCCTTCAAGCCGGTTGGCCAGGGTACGGAGCGGACTGAAGATATCCTGACAACACAGTTCCCTGACACACCCGTGGTACGGGTGGACCGTGACAGCACTCAGCGCAAGGGCAGCATCCAGAGCATCCTCAAGAAGGTGAACAGTGGGCGCCCCTGCATTCTTGTGGGCACTCAGATGCTGGCCAAGGGCCACGACTTCCCGAATGTCACACTGGTGGTCGTGGTCAATGCTGACGGCGGATTATTCAGCGTGGACTTTCGCGCTCCTGAACAACTGATACAGACCCTGCTGCAGGTCAGTGGACGGGCAGGACGCGGGGAAAAAGCCGGCGAAGTGCTGATCCAGACCTGCCACAGCGACCATCCTCTGCTGGGAACACTTGCCCAGGGGAATTACTTGCCAATCGCAAGCCAGCTACTCGCCGAGCGGGAAAGCAGCCTTCTCCCCCCGTACCGGACGATGGCAATTTTCCGCGTCGAAGCAAGCACTATGGAAATGAGCCTCAATCTGCTTGACGACATCAAATTGAAGGCAGTGCACAGCAATATCGAGACCTGGGGACCACTGCCCGCAATCATTGCGCGGCGGGCGGATCGACACAGAGCCCAACTGGTATTGGTCTCAAAGAGCAGAACGCGGCTTAACCGACAATTGGCAAGTCTTTGCGAGGGACTCGACCTAATGAAACTCCCCCGAGACATAAGATGGGCAATCGATGTTGACCCATTGGAAACCGGATAAACCTCACTAACTGTGAAACCGAGCGCCTTTTTTTGCAATATTTTACAACCAGCACCGCCACGGAACAGCATTCGGCGGCCGAATGCTGCTAGTATTTCCATGTCATAGTGGGCTTGGTGTATGCGCTGAAAACAGTCGGCACCCAGGCGAGAAATAAAAAACGACACAGAAAACTGGAGTTTCCAATGTCAGGGACGCTAATCGGTAAACACCTGCCCATCGCTTTATCGGCTCTTCTTATGACCGCCTGCGGTGGTGACGACACTTCCCAGCCACTCGCTGATGGGAGCGACCCTACTGCCCTTGCCGAAGGTGGTGCCTGGTCCACCCCATTGGTCGATGGCACCAACGGCTCCTCAGACAGCCTGCAGGGCGTAAACGATGGTGGCAACACCGGACTGAGACCCGGCGTGTATTTAACCGCCATTGCATCGGACAATGGTAACTCCGATGAGGCGATCACGTGGATCAGTGGTTCAGGGCAATTTGCGACAGCCATTAATGCGGTCAACTCCGTATTCGGAACAATCGAAGCAGAATCTGATGACGTCCAGTTCGGAGGAAGTGCCGCAAACCTGTTCTATACTGATCAATGGAATAGAGCCGAGGGCTCTGTAAGCGGTATCGTGGAGGATTCGCAGAGCCTCAGCTACACAATCAGCGGGGAATATAATGCCAATGCAATCCTGGTGAGACTGGTTGACCTGAGCAACGAACCCATTTCGCTGAGCATTCTCTCAAAATCCTATCTTTCGCTCGACCAGACTACCAGCTTCACCATCGGCAGCCAGGGTGGACTCTCAGGCTCTGATTCTACAGGCTGCGTCTTCGATGGGCAGGTCTCTATCCAGGCCTCAAACATCAACGTATTCGATGTCACCTTCGATGCCACCAACTGTGGAGCCACCCCCACCTCGTCACCATCCGAACGTAATGGAAGGTATACCGGGGTTGGCTCCTACAACAGCACTGATCTCATGATAAGCTTCATGAGCGCAAACAATACGGTGATTCTGCCTTTCCAGGGAGACTGAGACAGCCCTAACGCCGTGGATTGCTCTTTCTCCAATGGGCAATCCACGGAAGAAACAGGATTGTCATTGCGCAGCATAATTTGAGTCGCCCGCGCCTTTCCGCGATAATAGCGCCCTTCGATTCTGCGGCAGGCCCCTTGCCGCCGTTCTCCAATTCTCTTGTAAACCGAGTCATCCGACAGCATGAAAGAGACCGTATCCGAACTGCTCCAGTCTGCGCTGGCGACCCTTCAATCCGAGGGCACCCTGCCCGCAGACCAGACGTTTACACCACAGATTGGCAACACCAAAGACAAATCCCATGGTGACTACGCCTGCAATATTGCCCTGGTCGCTTCCAAGGCAGCGGGTTGCCCGCCGCGAAAGCTGGCAGAGGCCCTGGTGGAACGCCTCCCTGAAAGCAGTGCTGTCGAGAAGGTGGAGATTGCAGGGCCAGGCTTTATCAACTTTTTCATGAGCACAGCCAGCGCCTTTGAGGTCGTCAACACGATTCTTGATGAAGCCGGGGAGTACGGTCGGAACAAGAACGGCAAAGGCGAGAAGGTCCAGGTGGAGTTTGTCTCAGCCAACCCCACCGGCCCCCTGCACGTGGGCCACGGCCGTGGTGCAGCAATTGGCGACTGCCTGAGCCGACTGCTGGAAGCCAATGGCTACGACGTTACCCGAGAATTTTATTACAACGACGCCGGTGCCCAGATCAACAACCTGGCGCTTTCCGTTCAATCGCGGGTAAAAGGACTGACACCGGAAGACGAAAACTGGCCCGCCGACGGTTACCGTGGCGCCTACATTACCGATGTCGCCAATGCCTATATGGCCGGAGAAACCGTCACTGCCGATGATCGGGAAGTCACAGGCAAGGCCGACCCGGAGAATCAGCAAGCCATTCAGGAGTTTGCCGTTGCTTACCTGCGCCGTGAGCAGGACCTGGATCTGAAAGCATTTGGCGTGACATTCGACGTGTATTTCCTGGAGTCATCCCTCTACGAGGATGGCAAGGTGGAACAGACTGTCGAGCGCCTCCAGCAAAATGGCTATACCTACGAATACGAAGGCGCCATATGGCTGAAAACCACCGAATTTGGCGACGACAAAGACCGTGTGATGCGCAAGAAAGATGGTGGCTACACCTACTTCCTGCCTGACGTGGCCTATCACCTGGACAAGTGGCAGCGTGGTTTTACCACTGTCATCAACGAACAGGGTGCGGACCATCACTCCACCGTCACCCGGGTTCGCGCCGGCCTGCAGGCTCTGAAAGCCGGCATTCCCGAGGGCTGGCCCGACTACGTGCTTCATCAGATGGTCATGGTGACCCGCTCAGGCCAGGAAGTAAAAATCTCCAAACGCGCCGGCAGCTACGTAACCGTCCGTGACCTGATTGACGAAGTGGGACGGGACGCGACCCGCTTTTTCCTGGCCGCACGACGCGTGGACTCCCAGTTGACCTTTGATATCGACCTGGCCCGCTCCCAGACCAATGAAAATCCGGTCTATTACATCCAGTATGCCCATGCGCGCATTTGCAGTGTACTGAGAAAACTGAAAGAAGAAGGGGTTGAACGCGGTTTGAACGAATGCGTCGGGGATCTGGCCCTATTGACGCTTGACGAAGAAAAGGACCTGGCCAACCAGTTGGCAAAGTTTCCAGAGTTGATCGAGAGCTCGGCCAGACTTCGGGAACCACACCATCTCGCGCATTACCTCCGGGACCTTGCCGGCCAGTTCCATACCTATTACAACGCCCACAAGGTACTGATTGAGAATACCGCTGTCCGGGATGCCCGGATATCGCTGTATCTCGCCATCAGGCAGGTAATTGCCAATGGCCTGGACCTCCTTGGGGTAAGTGCACCGGAAGAGATGTAGCGCTCAGGCCTGCAGGCACCAGACCTGAACATCCAGACAAGCAACAGGAAACCATCCGGCCATGTCCCGAGATTATGCCCGCAAATCCAGGCCAACCAGCCAATCGGCAACACCGACAAAGGCCAACAAGCCGGTGCGGAAGAAAAACAAGTCCGCCAGGCGCCCTGCGGCGGCAAAATCACAACATGGCGGGCTTTCACTGCGCTGGATTCTGTCTCTGGCTGCGGTTGGTGGGTTCATCGGCTTTATCGCCTACCTCAACTCACTGCCAACAACGGAACCACGATCAGGAAGTAAAACTGAAACCGTTCAACCGCCGGTGGCCAAAGAGAAAACGCCGGAAACAGCCAGTGAAGAAAAACCGGGATTTCGCTTCTACGATATGCTGCCCGACTCCGAAGTGGTTCCGCCAGAGGTGGAGGAATACACCCCAGGGCCCAGCCAACAGACTTTCGATTACCTGGTGCAGACCGGTTCATTCCGAAAACAGGAAGATGCAGAAAGACAGCGGGCCGAAATTGCCTTCCAGGGTCTGCGTGCTCAAGTAAAGCGCATCGACCTCGACAGTGGCAGCACCTGGTATCGTGTCAATGTGGGCCCGTTTAGCTCACGTAGCCAGATGAACGCAGCCATCGACAAACTGGTTAACCTGAACATCCAGCCACTGGTGCGGAAAATCCCCAAGGAGGGCTGAACAGCCCTCCTGTTTCTCTGTTGTCTCCAGCCCTTGAAAACCGGTCACCCGCCTCCATAACTGCTGAACACCGTTTTCTATCAGGCAAGTGGAGCCAGAATGACTACCATACTCTCTGTCAGGCGTGACAACGAAGTTGCCATGGGTGGCGACGGCCAGGTCTCCCTGGGCAATACCGTAATGAAGGGCAATGCCCGCAAGGTTCGCCGACTCTATAACGACAAGGTGCTGGCCGGGTTCGCAGGCGGTACCGCAGATGCCTTTACCCTCTTTGAACGCTTTGAGGCCCAACTGGAAAAGCATCAGGGCAACCTGACCCGGGCCGCGGTTGAACTGGCAAAAGACTGGCGGACAGACCGTGCGCTGCGTCGGCTCGAGGCCCTGCTTGCGGTCGCCGACAAGACGGCATCACTGATCATCACCGGTAACGGTGACGTCATCGAACCCGAACATGGCCTGATCGCCATCGGCTCCGGCGGGCCATTCGCCCAGGCGTCTGCCACGGCTCTGCTGGAAAACACCGACCTGACAGCCCGCGAAATTGTGGAAAAGGGGTTGGATATTGCGGCCGATATCTGCATCTACACCAACCACAATCGCACCCTTGAAGTGCTGTCAGCCAACGACTGATCCGGAGCTAGCATGTCTGCAATGACCCCCCGTGAAATTGTTCACGAGCTCAACAAACACATCGTAGGCCAGGAAGAAGCCAAGCGTTCCGTTGCAATTGCCCTTCGCAATCGCTGGCGCAGAATGCAACTGGAAAGTGGACTGCGCGAGGAAATCACACCGAAGAACATCCTGATGATCGGCCCGACCGGTGTCGGCAAAACCGAGATCGCCCGTCGATTGGCAAAACTGGCTGACGCTCCCTTCCTGAAAGTGGAGGCCACCAAGTTCACCGAGGTGGGCTATGTCGGCCGGGACGTGGAATCCATCATCCGCGACCTGGCGGATATGGCGATCAAAATGCTGCGCGAGAAAGAAATGAAGCGCCACGAGCATCGGGCCATGGACGCTGCTGAGGAGCGCATACTGGACGCCTTACTACCGCCACCCCGGGATTTCAAGGAAGACAGCCAGAAAGCGGAAGACTCCTCTACCCGCCAGCTATTCCGCAAGAAACTGCGCGAGGGCGAACTGGACGACAAGGAAATTGAAGTTGACCTTCGTAACAGTGGTGCTGGCGTTGAAATCATGGCTCCTCCCGGTATGGAGGAGATGACCAGCCAGTTGCAGAATATGTTTTCGAGCATGTCCTCGGACAAGCGTAAAACCCGCAAGATGAAGGTGGCAGATGCTTTGAAGCGGGTTCGCGATGAAGAAGCGGCCAAACTGGTCAACGAGGAAGAAATCAAGCAGAAGGCCATTCTGAGTGTTGAACAGAACGGCATTGTCTTTCTTGATGAGATCGACAAGGTAGCGAAGCGCTCCGAGAACACCTCTTCCGACGTATCCCGGGAAGGTGTTCAGCGGGATCTACTGCCGCTGATTGAGGGCAGCACCGTCAGCACCAAGTATGGCGCGGTGCGAACAGATCACATTCTGTTCATTGCGTCCGGCGCTTTCCACTTGTCCAAGCCCTCTGACCTGATCCCGGAACTGCAGGGCCGTCTGCCGATCCGCGTTGAACTACAGGCGCTGACGCCAAACGACTTCAAACGCATTCTCACGGAGCCAGATGCCTCCCTGGTGCAACAATACGAAGCCCTGATGGGTACCGAGGGCGTCAAGCTGAGCTTCACGGAAGACGCCATTACGCGCATTGCGGAAGTCGCCTACAAGGTCAACGAGACCACAGAAAATATTGGTGCACGCCGCCTGCACACAGTCCTTGAGAGACTGCTCGAGAGCCTGTCCTATGAGGCTGGTGACAAGGTCACCGACAGCTTCGAGGTTACGGCAGAGTTTGTTGATGAGAAGCTGGGTGAGCTGGCTGAAGACGAAGATCTGAGCCGCTATATCCTCTAACCTGTACTTCGGGCTGCGAGGCCCGAATTCATCTGGCCAGGGTGTGCCTTCGGTGCACCCTGGGATCTCGCCAAATCACTGCGTCCCTTTCTCTACAGCGCCTTGCTGAAAAGCTCCGACACATTATCAAGGCCGGTTGCCAGCTTTCCTTTCTGAGCCTTCTTCTTACGCCCCCTGGCGACATATAGGGGAAGCATCTCGCCATAAAGGCTGGTGCTGATTGTGCGCTGCTCATCCTCCAGACGGTCGCGACGCAGGCGGATACCATACTTCGCCAGTTTCGGCTCCAGCTCATCTGCACGGTTAAGCAGATCGCGCCGCGTCATCTGGTACGCGTGTTCACACACCATGCGACGAGACTGAAAACTGAACACATTGGAGAAGAAAAGCTTGGCGTCATCGCGCGTGGGCTCAAACAGCAGAATATCCTTGTCCGGGTAATCCCGGGCGTACTGTGCAATACCCGACTGCATACGTGAGTAGACCATGGTGCGGAACATCTGCGAGAGCAGGTTGGGCATACCGGAGCGGGTGAGTTCCCCGGGGCCCATGGTTCCTGCCCGCACTGCAGCACTGGCGTCAATTGGCACCTGGGGGTTCACCGCAAAGACCAGGTCTGCACCGTCCTCAAACGCTACGGACGCATGCAAGCCTTTCCTCAGAGTGCCATCCACATAGTAACGTCCGTCGATGGTGACTGGAACGTATATGCCCGGCGACGAGGTACTGGCCTGGATAGCCTTCGAAATGGGCACATGATCAAAACCGGGGGCGCCAAAACAGACCGCTTCAGTGCTCTCCACATCCGCCGCGACAATATACAGACTGCGACGAAGCTGACGAAAGTCATTGGTACGACCCAGCATGGTAAAAGCCCGCTGCAGATATTCATGCAGGCCTTCATTATCGAACAGACCGGCCGGCGCAGCCTGGGCAAGGATGGTCATCGCTTCCAGCAGACTCTGATCATATGGGTTGTTGATAAACCGGCGAACCGCAGTCGTGACCAGACCAGGCACGGCCATCAGGCGGCTCCCGAATTCCCGTAATGCCGGTCGATAGAATACTTCAGGGTGGAATGGGTGGACCTCGGCTTCGTTACGCACAAAGATCCGACACAACTGGGCCGTGGTCATCTGGTTGGCCAGATTGGCAGCCACAAAAGACCCGGCATTCACGCCGACATACACATCAATATTATTGAAGTCGAGCCCGTCGAGCGCCTCATCAAGTGCCCGCAATGCCCCGATTTCATATATTCCACCCAGAGGGCCGCCGCCGCCAAGTGCGAGGCCGATGCGAGGGCTGGGCTTGATTGCTGTTGTCGTTGCCATTATTCGCTATCCCCTTACGGGTACTGTTGGCTAATGCCTTTTACCCTAGCAGTCCATTTTAGAGTGAACACCCTATATGGACCCCACTGGTAGCAAGCCATCAGGAAAGGGCCTTTTCGGCATGGGCTATGGAGCTCGACTTGCCCGGACGCAGGTAACGGCCGAAGCCCGCGTTGCGTAGCGCCAGATCCACACAGCTTTTGATAACGTGAGGCGAATCCAGAAGCAACACATCCTCAAGCAGCTGCGCCGCCCATTCACGACTCACACTGCGGATGACGGACTTGACCTTGGGCAGGCTGGCAGCATTCATGGAAAGCGAGTCGTACCCCATCGCCATGAGCAACAGGGCTCCGCCTGGGTCTCCTGCCAACTCACCACAGATGCCAACAGGCTTGCCAACGGAATGGGCATCCTGGGCAACCCGAACAAGCGCCTGCAGGACTGCAGGGTGGTAGGAGTGGTAAAGCTGGGCCACCCGCGGATTATTACGATCCACCGCAAGCAGGTACTGGGTCAGGTCATTGGAGCCGACAGACAGGAAATCGACACGATCCGCCAGCTCGCGAATCTGGTAAACTGCAGCCGGAATCTCGACCATTACCCCGACCTTGGGCATATGAATGTTGAAGCCCTCTTCCCTCACCTCATGGTAAACCCGGTAAATGAGGTGAAGGGACTCCTCGACTTCGGAGATGTTGCTGATCATCGGCAACATGATCTGCAGGTTGTTCAAACCCTCACTCGCCTTGAGCATCGCCCGCACCTGGACCAGAAAAATCTCAGGATGATCCAGAGTTACACGGATACCGCGCCAGCCCAGAAAAGGGTTTTCTTCCTGAATCGGGAAGTAGGTCAGCGCCTTGTCGCCGCCAATATCCAGCGTGCGCATGGTGACGGGATTGGGGGCAAAGGCTTCCAGTTGCTCGCGGTAGTATTCACGCTGCTCCTGCTCGGAAGGGAAGCGATCCTTGATCATGAAAGGCACTTCGGTGCGGTACAGGCCTATGCCCTCCGCCCCATGGCTCAGGGAGCGCACCACATCCGTCATCAGGCCGGTGTTGACCAGCAATGAGACCCGGTGGCCGTCAGTGGTTTCGCAAGGCAGGTCCCTCAGAGCCTCCAGCCCCTTGACCAGCTCATCCTCCTCGTCACAGATTTCCTGGTAAAAATTCCGAAGATCTGCGGATGGAGAAGCAAAGATCTGCCCCTCAAACCCATCCACTATCAGGTCTTTGCCATCAAGCTGGTTCACCGGGATATCCACCAGCCCCATAACGGTCGGCACCCCCATGGCACGGGCAAGAATAGCCACGTGGGAGTTGCTGGACCCCTTCACCGATACCAGACCCACCAGCTTCCCTTTCGGCACTTCACCCAGCATGGCCGGAGTCAGTTCTTCGCTGACCAGTACTGTGTTTTCGGGATAATCGGTGTCTTTCTGCTCCCCTTCCTGCAAGTGAGACAGCAGGCGGCGGCCCAGATCGCGGATATCCACCGCCCGCTCCTGCAGGTAGTGATCCTCCATCATTTCAAAGTGACGCACGTACTGTTGAACCACCTGTTTCAGGGCGCCCTGGGCCCAGTAGCCCTCCTTGATCCGGTTGGACACTTCTCCCGGCATGGCATCGTCGCCCAGCATACGCAGGTAGACATCAAACAGGGCCTGCTCTTCCGGCCGAAGCTGGGAGGCCAGCCGGGCCGCCACCCGCTCGATGTCTTCGCGAACCGCGGTTACCGCGCCTTCAAACAGGGACAGTTCCAGCTCAACGTCATCAGTGGGCTTTTCCGGCACGACATCCAGATCGGCTGCCGGATAGACCACCACGCCCTTGCCAATGGCGACGCCTGGCGCGCCTGGCACACCACTGAAACTGACATCCGTAGTCTCTTCACCGGTCAGGGAAAGACCGCTAATAGCCCCTGTGGCCTCGCTGTGGGCGATGACTCCGGCCAGTTGTGCCGATACCGTTACCAGGAAGGCTTCTTCGCCTTCATCAAAGCAGCGCGAGCTCTCCCGTTGCTGCACAACGAGAACACCCAGAACCCGTCGATGGTGAATAATGGGCACACCGAGGAACGAGCGGAAACGCTCTTCCCCGGTCTCCGGAAAATACCGGTAACGGGGATGAGACGGGGCATCTTCGAGGTTGATGGGCTCTTCCCGGGAGCCAACGAGGCCAATCAGGCCCTCGGAATAGCCCAGGCTAACCTGCCCGACAGCCTGCTGGTAAAGGCCTTCAGTGGCCATGAGTATGTAGCGGTTGGTAGCCGGATCAAGCAGGTAAACCGAGCATACCTCGGTATCCATGGCTTTCTGCACCCGCGAAACGATAACATCCAGCGCCTCCTGCAGGTCGCGGGCACTGTTTACCTCTTGTACAAGACTTCGCAGTATGCTCAGCATGGCGGCTTCAATCCGTCATTTCTGTTGATCCTTCGTGCGCCGGGACTGCTCGCTCCGGTGCCACTGTTCCATGTTATAAAACAGCCGCGGCGCAAGCTCTCGCAGCGCACGTCGATAGACTTCACGTTTGAACGAGACGACCTGGCCCAGAGGGTACCAGTAACTCACCCACTGCCAGCCGTCGAATTCCGGCGAGTCCGTGCCGTCCACGCGCACCTGCGCATCCGGCGATAGCATCCTCAGCAGGAACCATTTCTGTTTTTGTCCCACGCAAACCGGGTGCGAATTGTGCCGCACCATCCTGCGAGGGAGGCGGTACCTCAGCCAGCCACGGGTACAGCTGATGATTTCCACATCGCCTGTACCGAGACCAATTTCCTCTGCCAGCTCCCTGTAGAGAGCGTCCTCCGGTGATTCGTTGTGCTTTATGCCACCTTGAGGGAACTGCCAGGAGTCCTGCCCTATTCGCCTTGCCCAGAGGACTTCCCCCCTGTGATTGGCCAGAATGATTCCGACATTGGGTCTGAAACCGTCTGAATCGATCACGGCACAGTCCTCTTAAAAGTCGGTCGACCGGATTAAAAATTCACCGGCCAGATTTATCCAAGTTGCTCTCATTCTTACAGAATCCCAAGGCTTCGGCAAACGGAGCCGGAGGCGGCATGTCATGGTAGACTATCGCGCCTGTGACATTCGCTTTTCCCGCCGGAGGTACCGACGTTGACGCTTGCGATTTTTGACCTTGATAACACCCTGCTCGCCGGAGACAGCGACCACGCCTGGGGCGAATTTTTGGTGGAAGAGTCCATTGTGGATGCAGAAGAATATCGGCAGGCCAACGACCGCTTCTACCAGGAGTACCTGAACGGCGAACTGGATATCATGCGGTACCTGAGCTTTGCCCTTCAGCCGCTGGCGCGCCACGACCTGCAGCAGCTACTGGCCTGGCGGGAACAGTTCGTGGAGAAAAAAATCCGGCCAATGATGCAGGCCAGCGCAACAGAGTTACTGGACAGCCACCGTGCGCAGGGCCATACATTGCTTATTATCACTGCCACCAATCGGTTCGTAACGGAGCCCGTAGCGGAGCTGTTGGGTATCGAACACCTGATTGCCACAGAGCCGGAGCTGGTCAATGGGCGCTATACGGGAGAGGTTGCGGGCGTTCCCAGCTTTCAGGACGGCAAAGTAACCCGCCTGAATGACTGGCTCGAATCAAATGGCGAGAGCCTGGATGGGGCGTGGTTCTATAGCGACTCCCACAATGATGCCCCTCTACTTCGCAAGGTCGAGAATCCGGTGGCGGTCGATCCGGATCCAACTCTTGAAAGCATTGCAAAAGAAAACGGCTGGAAAATTATGAGCCTCAGAGGCTAACTGATTGCCAACGTTCCCGGGAAGGCCCCAGGGAGGGGGTGCCCGGGATACGCTGTGAATACGTCCATGTACGCTCGACAAAAACATCCATGTTTTTGACGATCCCGGGCACCCCCTCCCTGCGTCCTTCCCTACTTTTGTGCAAACCCGCCACTTCTGAGCCGTACCCCGTAGGTCGGATTAGGCCAAGCCGTAATCCGACAACCCAAGCTCAAAGAAACCCGGTCAAAGACCGCACAAAACAACTTTTGATATAATCCGTCTCCGGAATCCCCGGCACCACCGGATGATCCGGCGCCTGATGCCCCTGCTCCAGCAACTGCACAAACCGGTCAATCTTGCGACCACTGCTACGAATAATATCCGTCAGCTTCTCCTGGGAAAGGTGCATGGAACACGACGCCGACACGAGCAACCCATCCCGATCCAAGAGCCGCAGCCCCAGCTGGTTAAGCCGCGCATAAGCCTCCTCCCCGGCCTTCTGGTCACGACGCCGGGGAATCAATGCCGGCGGGTCCAGCACTACAATGTCGAACTTTTCCTTTTCCTCACACAACGCCTTCAGGGCTTCAAACGCATCGCCCTCGATGGTTTGAATGTTATCGAGCCCATTGATCCTGGCATTATGGTGAACCGAATCGATGGCACCGGCGGAGCTGTCCACGCAGGTCACCTGAGCAGCCCCCGCACAGGCCGCCTGAATGCCCCAGCCGCCCACGTAGCTGAACACATCCAGAACCCGCTTTCCTGGGGCATAGGCCTGCAAACGCTGCCGGTTCATACGGTGGTCATAGAACCAACCCGTCTTCTGACCGCCTTCCATGGGCACCTCAAAACGAACCCCATTCTCCTCAACCTGAAGCAGATCAACCTCCGGGCCATGGGCCTGCTCCACGTAAGTATCCAGTCCCTCCACCTTACGCATCTTGCCGTCGTTCTTGAGGATAATCGACCGCGGATGCGCCAGCCGCTGAACCGCCCGGACAATCGACTCCTTCATCTGCTCCATACCCGCTGTGGAAATCTGAACCACCACCACATCATCAAACCGGTCGATCACCAACCCGGACAACCCATCGCTGTCACCAAATACCCAGCGATAGAACGGCTTATCGAACAACCGTTCCCGCAACGCCAACGCCGTCTCAACCCGATCGGTAAGACGCTGAGGCGTCATGCCGTGGCTGGCATTCCGGCTGATCAGGCGACCGCAGATCAGGGCATGGGGATTCACAAACACCGTCCCCATGGGCTTGTCGTTGGCAGCACGCAACTCCGCCTGCACACCGGCCTCAAAGTCAGTCAGCGGAGAGCGATGGGTATCCACCTCGTTACTGTAAACCCACAGATGACCAGCCCTGAGCCTGCGCTCAGCGCCTTTGCGGAGGTATAAAACCGGAAAAGTCATAGATAATCGCCTGAAGAATAATGAAGGAAAGGCTTTAATGGATGAAGCCACCACGGGGTCTGTGGGGATAAGCCGGGCGGGCCTTCCAGAAATGTGCGGAGCCATGGATGGCGGAGCCCAAGCCGCACAGGACGTCTCGAGGCGTTTTCTGGAAGGCCCGCCCGGCTTATTCCATGCTCCAAAAAATCAGGTCACTCCTCGGCAGCAACATGCTCCGCATAAGCCGTGGCGTCCATCAGACCATCCAGCTCCCCCGGATCCGCCAACCGCACCCGGAACAACCAGCCATCGCCATAAGGGTCCTCGTTCACCTTCTCGGGCTCGTCCTCAAGGCTCTCGTTAACCTCAATCACCTCACCGGTCACCGGACTGAACACATCAGAAGCCGACTTCACGGACTCAGCCACCCCAGCTTCCTCTGCCCCGGTAACCGTCGCCCCCACATCGGGGACACCGATATAGACAATGTCCCCAAGCTGATCCTGGGCAAAATCCGTAATACCGACGGTTGCAGTGCCATCGTCGGCCACACGTACCCACTGGTGAGTCTCAATGTATTTCAGATCTGCGGGTGTTTCACTCATGTTCAGATTCCCCGATGAATAATTTCGCGCATTTTAACCGAAGAAGACGGCCCCGGCGAACATCTCGGGTAATGCAGCGCCAAAAACCGGTTTCAAGCCAGTCCCCAGGTCGTCTTCCGGGCCATGGTCATAAACGACTGCAGATATTCCACTTCCGCATCCCGTTCGCGGAGCCCCAGAAAAATCTGCTTGTCGATCCCCTTGCGCCCCAGCCTGACTGGTGTGATCGGCATCTGGTGCGCATACTCCTCCACCAGCCACCGGGGCAGCGCCGAGACTCCACGCCCAGCAGCCACCATCTGCAACATGATATCCGTAGTTTCGATGGTTTTGTGCCTGGCCGGACTGCTGTGGGCAGGGACGAGGAAACGCGTGTAGACATCCAGGCGTTCCGCATCAACCGGATAGGTGATCAGGGTCTCGCTTTCCAGATCTGCCGGTTCCACCCATTGTTTTGAGGCCAGCTGATGATTGCTGGGCACCACCAGAACCTGTTCATAATCAAACACCGGCTCGAACACCAGTCCCTTCCTGTGTAGTGGGTCCGGCGTTACCAGCACGTCGATATCGTAGCCGAACAGTGCACCAATACCGCCAAACTGGAAGCGCTGCTTTACATCCACATCCACGCCCGGCCACTGCTCCAGGTAGGGGCCGACCACCTTGAGCAGCCATTGGTAACACGGGTGGCACTCCATGCCGATTCGCAGGCTGCCACGCTGGCCCCTTGCGATCTGACCCACCAACTCTTCGGCATGCTCGAACTGCGGCAACAACCGGTTCGCCAGTGATAGCAGATAAAGCCCGGACTGGGTCGGGCGCAGTTTCCGCCCCTCCCGAACCCAGACTGCCGTGCCTAGCTGCTGCTCCAGCTTCTTCATTGCATGGCTGAGTGCCGACTGCGTCAGGCAAAGAGCATCCGCCGCGGCTGTCAGAGAGCCACACCGGTCCACTTCACGGACGATCTCAAGATGGTTGCGCTCAATCATCGCGGGGCCTTAGTTGAATTACTTTCATGGATTAATGAGATAATACCATTATTCTTCATGGAACATCATCGCTAGCCTTGGTGCCTGACTCATTATAACGAACAGGAGATTTACCATGGTGACTACCCACAATCTGGGTTTTCCCAGGATCGGCGAGCGTCGGGAACTGAAGTTTGCTCTCGAAGGCTTCTGGGAGGGCGAACTGGACGAAAAGTCGCTACGGGAAACCGGGGCGAAGCTCCGCACCAGCAACTGGCAGGATCAGGAGCAACTTACACTGGCGCCAGTGGGAGATTTCTCACTCTATGACCAGGTGCTGGACATGAGCGCCACCCTTGGCAACCTGCCAGACCGGGCCGGCAAAGCCGATGAAAATGAACTTGACCGCTACTTCCGCATTGCCCGTGGCCGATCCCCGGGTGACAGCGATTGTTGCGGCGTCCACGCGGGTGAAATGACCAAGTGGTTCGACACCAATTATCACTATATTGTCCCGGAGTTTGACGCAAGCACACAGTTTTCTCTGGATCCCACAAGACTGCTGGAACAACTGGCGGAAGCAAAATCCGCCGGCGTTAACAGCAAACCGGTGATCATTGGCCCTGTCACCTATCTCTGGCTCGGCAAATCCAAGGACAACACAGACAGGCTCAGCCTGCTGGATGACCTGCTGCCGGTATACGGAGAACTGCTGCAGCTTCTCGTGGACAATGGCGCTGAGTGGGTACAGATCGACGAGCCGATACTGGTCACCGAACTGGGAGGCGAGTGGCGGCACGCCCTGAACCTGGCCTACCACAACCTCAAGGCCAACCCCGCAAAACTGTTACTGACCACCTATTTCGGACAACTGCGCGAAAACCTGCAACTGGCGTGTGAGCTGCCGGTAGCGGGCCTCCACCTCGATGCCACCAATGCCCGTGACGAAGTAGCCCGCATCTCCGACTGGCTTCCCGGACACAAAGTACTCTCCCTCGGCGTGATTGACGGTCGCAATATCTGGAAAACCGACCTGAATGCGACCCTGGACTGGCTTGAACCGGTGCACCAGAAACTCCAGGAACGGCTCTGGCTTGCTCCGTCCTGTTCGCTCCTGCATGTGCCGGTAGACCTGAACAGCGAAACCACCATGGACCCTGAAATACGCTCCTGGCTGGCCTTTGCACGACAGAAGCTGGAGGAACTGCAATTGTTGGCGACAGCCCTCACTGAAGGCCGGGAGTCCATCGCCGACGCGCTGAAGACCAATGCGGATGCAATACTCAGCCGCAGGAATTCAACACGTGTAACAGCCCCCCAGGTCCGCAAGGCCGTCGCGGCAATTACCCCGGAACTGGGCCAGCGCAAAAGCGACTATCAGAAGCGCTCGGCGATCCAGGCCAGCCACCTGAAGCTGCCACGCTACCCAACAACGACCATAGGTTCCTTTCCCCAAACCAAAGACATCCGCCAGACGCGACTCAGGTTTCGCAAAGGCGAAATCCAGCCCGAGGAGTACGAAGCAAGAATCCGCGAGGAAATCCGTCACTGCATCCATGAGCAGGAAAAACTGGGCCTGGATGTACTGGTTCATGGTGAGGCAGAACGGAATGACATGGTGGAGTACTTCGGCGAACAACTGGAAGGCTATGTGTTCAGCCGCTTCGGCTGGGTCCAGTCCTACGGTTCACGTTGCGTAAAACCGCCCATCCTGTTCGGCGATATCTCCCGGCCAAGAGCCATGACCGTAGAGTGGATCCGCTACGCCCAGTCCCTGACAGACAAACCACTGAAAGGCATGCTTACCGGCCCGGTCACCATCCTGAACTGGTCCTTCGTCCGCGACGACCAGCCCAGGAAAGACACCTGCCTGCAACTGGCACTGGCCATCCGGGAGGAAGTGCTGGACCTGGAACGGGCGGGGGTGAACATCATCCAGATTGACGAAGCCGCACTTCGCGAAGGTCTGCCCCTACGCCAGAGCGACTGGCAGAGCTACCTGGACTGGGCCATTGAAGCCTTCCGTATCACCGCCAACGGCGTGAAAGACGAAACCCAGATTCACACCCATATGTGCTATTCGGAATTCAACGACATCATCGAAGCCATCGCGCGCATGGACGCGGATGTCATCACCATCGAAACGTCGAGATCCAATATGGAATTGCTGGACGCCTTCAAGGGGTTCCAGTACCCCAATGATATTGGCCCCGGTGTATACGATATCCACTCACCCAATGTCCCTGACACGGACCACATTGTCTCGCTGATGAACAAGGCGGCGGAACGGATTCCTGCAGAAAGGCTCTGGATCAACCCGGATTGCGGGCTGAAAACCCGGTCGTGGGATGAGGTGATTCCGGCACTGCGGGGAATGGTGGCTGCGGCGCAGGAGCTGCGGGAAGCGTGAGCCCTCAAGGGAGAGGCGTACAGCGCCTCTCCCTAGCGACGTTCAGGATGCCACTTTGGGCAGGAACGAGGTATCGACCCAGTATCGTTTTGGATTGTCCGGACGAATATAAACGCTGATCGACTCTCCCGGGATATGATCGGTCGGGTCGAACCACAGATTATCGCTACGAAAAACATGGAGTTTGGCCGTTGCAGGATCCTGCCACTGAGTGACGATCCTGAACGGACTCTGGCCGTTCATCACCAGACTGGTATTCTGCTCCACCCCCTGGATACGGGCCGTCACAAGCTGGCCACTCTCGCGCAATTTCGCACCTCTGCCTTTTCTGATCAAAGGCACTATCACCATCAAAGTGCCAACCAAGAAAAAGGCACCTCCCAGAACCCCCATGATTAACGCACCACCCCACAACGAGAAGAAGCCATTAATGCGGGCACTCTCCGGCTCTCCGGGCAAATAGAAAACCGATACTTCCTCGCCACGGCTATAGGGCGCAGGGTTACTACCGGATGATGACTGGAACTCAATCAACTGGCCACCGGCATCTTCAAATTGCACCACCGGATAATAACTACTGGAATCTCCGGAGCGGGAATAGACCAAGTCAGTCACAACGCCCGGCACCTCCAACGCCTCGTCCAGAAACGTGACAGTGCTCTGATACCAGAGAAAAGCTCCAACCAGTAAAGCGCCGCCCACCGCAGAAAACAGGTACTTCAGAAAGTCATAAACACGCATATCAGTTCCCTTGATTCATCCCGAATAAAAATCCATTCCTGTTGCCCAGCCTGTTAACTCAGAACCAGTCCCTGACAATCTGCCCGTTCTTGATCCGCCAGAACGAAAGGCCATAGTTAAGGTCCTGCCCCCGGGAATCCTTCACAAACCCGGTGTCGCGGCCAAATGTATGAAGGAAAGCATCCGTGCCCAACAGAACGCTATCCAGGAACCACCAGATACCTACCCCACCCAGCGTCGCTGCCTTGAGCAGGCCCGTTTTCCATTTGCCGAGGTAAAAGCGATCTACGCCGAGAAGCCCAAAGAATCCGCTGAGAAACAGGGCGAGAAGTCGGTTTTTGCGTTTTTCAGGTTGGTTCATTTGCATTCCTCCTTGAATGTTTTCATTGAAAGCTATTTTTAAAAGCTTATTAGCGCCCGTGAAAAAAGTCTTCAAATACGGCGCGGCAACCCCAAGAAAGGTTTTTATGCAAGCGAGCAACCAAAAAACGGGGAGGATCGAGGGTATCGAGGTAATCCATACCAATTCCTTTGGTAGTGCTTGCCCAGTCCTTGGGTTCCGACGACAGGCTGTCGTCACGACTCACATTATACATCGATCATCTGATCAGGGGTAACCCAGTGCTAACAGTGCAGCTTCCCAGTTGTAACGAAAAGCAAATCGGATAGCTCAATCTGATGAAATCTGCCACATCACGGATCGCTGGCTGTGGCTACTTAAAAACAGGTTCAGTAAACTAGCGATCCTTATCAAATTTCGGAAAGGATGCCGATTGTCGATGCGAGCCTTATTACTCTGCAAAGCACCCCTCTTTTTGCTTGTGGCAACTGTCACCTCTGGCTGCAACATCTACTACGAATCCAAAGCCGAAGACATGGTTGAACGTCACATGCAGGCGATGGTGCATGTCGAAGGTGGTGAGTTCATGATGGGGAATCCGGGCGGGTGGAGTGTACGCAGCGATACCATCCCGGTTCATCGTGTGGTTCTGGATGATTTTTATATTCAGAAGTATGAAGTTACTCAGGGGGATTTTGAGTTGTTTATGGCTGTGACAAATTACGAATCCTCTCACGACCGTTATGAAGCAAAACGCGATGAAAACCCGGATCGATACGCAAGTGAATTACCTGCAGTAGCATCCTGGAAAGATGCCACTGCCTTTTGCCAGTGGCTTGGAAAGCAAACTGGCAAAATAATTACGCTACCAACTGAGGCACAGTGGGAATATGCCGCACGAGCTCGCGGCAAGATGCTTCGATACGCGACCCACAATGGCGAAGCTATTCCCGATGAAACTCTTGCTGCAGGCCCCTCACCCTATACCCAGGAATACGAGCCTCAGGGCGACATGCTTCCGTTAAAGCCCGGCTCGTTTCCTCCCAACCCTCTCGGATTGCATGACATGTCTGGTAATGTGGCAGAATGGGTTAACGACTTTTATAGAGAGGACTACTATGAAAAGTCGCCAGTGCAAAATCCTAAAGGGCCCGAGAGCGGACGAGAAGGGCTGAAAGAGGGACACGAGGCACGAGTTTTCAGGGGCGGGTATTATACTGAATTTGCGGGAAATACAACGGTGACTCGTCAGGGCGGCTCTCAGGCATACTCGTCCTATATCGTTGGGTTTCGTTGTGCAGCGCAAGAAGCTGATTAAGCTCCTTGGCCTGAATCTCATTTGGGAAGGCTGATGAAAGATGGCCAAGCAACTTTGAGTTTAGAAGACCCATATCGAGAGTCAGCGGATCACGCGGCGATAAAAATTATAGAGTCCATTGTTACCCATCGCGAGCTTGTTGAGGTTTTAAAGCGCATGGGTAACGCTGGCCACAAAGGAGGGTATTCAGACCTCAAGAACAACTATTCCAAGGTGTTTGTGCAGCGCCTTTTCCGATTAGAACATGCCCGGAAAGCCGAGAATTGGTTATCTGACCTATATTCTAGTGAGGCCCGCCTCGTTAAATCTGGATTTAGCTTCTGGCGCACCTGAAGCCTCTCGTCTCTGAAGCAAGGAGCTCAGATCCTTTTTTGCGAGTCACGGTCGTATTTCCTCTGAATTCCTTGAAGTGCCCTCCGCGAAGGACTCGATAAGGTTGTCCTTCGAAAATATCTTTCTGCCCGTCTACAGGGCCAGTGGGGTTGTTTACATCGGAATTCTGGTAATAGTCTTCTGAGTAGTTGTCTCTAACCCATTCCATGACATTCCCAGACATATCATGGAGGCCTATAAGATTAGGTGGGAATGCCCCTGGTTTTGACGGCAGCAGATCTTTGGGGGGGGCGGCCATCCTGAGTATTATAGTGTGTTGGGCCCGCAGCAATGGTTTCATCCGGAATGGCTTGTCCGGTAGAGGTTGCATATTGAATCATCTTCCCGCGGGCGCGCGCTGCGAACTCCCACTGGGCCTCTGAGGGAAGCCCGATAGTTAAACCGGTTTGCTCACCTAACCATTGACAGAAGGCATTAGCATCTCGCCATGAAGCAACTGCAGGCAATTCGTCTGCAAAACGCTCGGGAAGGTTTTCGCGCATTTTTCCGTAGCGATTGTCCGAAGGCCTATATCCTGTGTGCGCAATAAACAACTCAAAATCCCCTTGAGTAATTTCATACTTCTGAATATAAAAATCATCCAGAACCACACGATGAACCGGGATAGTATCGCTGCGTACACTCCACCCGCCCGGGTTCCCCATCATGAACTCACCACCTTCGACATGCACCATCGCCCGCATCTGCCGCTCAACCATGTCTTCGGCTTTTGATTCGTAATAGATGTTGCAGCCAGAGGTGACCGTTGCCACAAGCAAAAAGAGGGGTGCTTTGCAGAGTAATAAGGCTCGCATCGACAATCAGCATCCTTTCCGAAATTTGATATAAGCATCGAGTTTAGCTTTACCTGGAATAGATTCCAGACAGCCAAGCTTCGGCTCGATCGACTTGCTTTGAATTAAAGAGGCGCCTGGGGAGAAGCGTTGAATAGTTCCGCCTCATATCGGCAAAAGAACCTTTCTGGCCGTCACCTCCCATTCGCTTGAGCACCTCAACGAATTCTCTGGGACGTTTTATTGTTTCCAGAATTCTCATTGCGCCCTCATCACAGATTTCACGATAAGGGTCCTCAAAGCTCACGATGCCACCAGTATCCTTGACGAGCTCAGCCAAGAGATCGGCCTTAGCGCCAGGTGTTAATTCGTGCAAAGCAGTATGTTCAATTACCGATCCTGCAATTTTCTTTAGACCCTCATTAGATTCAGTCAAGAAATCCCAAGTGTTGGAAAGATCCTCCGCAAATTGCTTTGCCAGTCGATCCATATCCAAGTCACTACTGGCATGAAGCTTGAGGAGCAGTGAAATATGTTCAAATGCACCCCGGTCGATCCAATCCAGAAACCGAAAATCGCTTTTTTCCAGCGACCATCTGATGAACTTCACCAGTTCCCAGATCTGGCCAGCATTGAGCTCCCCAGCGATACCCCCTCTTCCGCCGGGCCCGAGCACAAGACTACCCTTGAAACGGGCAATAATCTTGCCTTCATCAAATCCGATTTTGTAGTCAAACCCAAATCCAAATCCTGATGAAACCGCAAGTTCAGGCTTTATCTCCGCCAGCATTCTGTAGTCGGCATCAGTCTCGTCTTGCCCCTCATTGACTTTGTCTGCCCTGATCTTGCGTTGTTGGTCTTGCTCGGACGAACTGGGGTCATTCACCTCCTGGTAAGCTGACTTCCACTTGATCCCAAAACTCGCTTCGTTACTAAGGGAGGCGCCAGCAAAAACCTCGCCACTGGTTTCACCAGAAATGCCGACTTCGCCTGGGGCAGTGGAAACTTTGGCCTGTGCAGCCAGAGACAGACAGGCACCAGCAAAGCCTTGAATTCTGTATTCTGCGTCGGCCCTGAAATAGCCGCAATGCAGCTCGATCTGTTTCCCCTCGTGATCCTCGTATTCGAGAATGACCTTCGCACCGGTTTCATCGGGCAACCGGGCGGCGAAAGTTGCCTCACCCTGAAGCAAGCTGTATGCGCCCTGCATTTGCCCGCCGATATACGCTTCCTCCTTCTTCGGATCATAATTGGCTTCAAGCCCGCATTGCGCAGCAAATCGGAACATCTGGGCTTCAGCACTGGCTGCAAAACGGCCATCCTCCGTTGCAACCTCCTCTTTTAAAAGCTCAATCTCCAACTGGTTAAAAAAGTTGTCTTCTTTGCTCTTCCATTCAGAGAACTTAACCTTGAGAGAGCGATTATTCCTCAGCGAATCCGTAGCTTCGCCCCAGGCCCGTTCAAAATTTTCCGAGTTCATCACTTTGCGAACATCAGCAGCTTTGAGCGGTTTCCAGTTTCCGCGTAACTGATTGAGCACGTCCTGCCGTGCGTAACGATAACCGGCACCGCCAGTGTGTTTCAGCTCCACCAGTGGGCGGGATTTCATTGAATCCAGACTCGGTTTGGCAAGAACATCGACAGGAGACGCGGGGCTGGTTTCAACCAGGTGGCTGAGAGACTTTTCAATATCAATGAATAGCTCACGGCGCTCCCGCTGGAGCTGATTATGAGCCTGAACCTCCTCATGATTGAACAGTTTCCATACCCAGACCACCGTAGTTGAACCAAGAAAGTCGTCAACATAATCCATATATGGCATCAACCGATCATCGCTATCCAACTGATTGAGCCGCTTCTGTTTTCTTACCAGAGCCTGGACATCACTTTCGGCTATATAATTGGGCCATAGAGTATGTTCTTTCAGTTCATCGGCTTCATGTCGAAGCTGACGGGTTTCAGGATTACCGGAATTCCCGGAGTCCTCGGCAATCCTGCATCGAATTTCCGCCTCAAGAGCAGCCCGAAGAAATTTGAGCCGCTTTTCCATGGCGTTGAGATCTTTCTTGCTGGAAGAGCTCGTCTCCTCATATGCCTCGAGCTTACTTCTAATCCTGGGGAGCGTTGTTTCCAATTCCAGGCATAGCGCCGCGAACACTTTTACCGACAATTTATCCTTTGGATCGGTCAGTTCGCGCTGGCTTGCGGGGAACAGAATCTGGTTACGAATCTGGCTGATTTCATATTCGATCCGTTTCTCGCGACGGCGTTGATGTTCTAGCCGAGCCCGCTCTCTTTGCCATTGGACCTCATATTCCCTGAGCAACTCTTCTGCTGTAGAGGTTTGCTCAGGTCTCGGGAGTGCATCCAACTCTTTCAGCCTGCTCCAAGCCTTTTCCCGGGCAGCGGGTATATCTTCCGGCCCCGCTTTTTCTGCTTCTTTAAGGTCAATCAGTGGCTCATTGAGTGTATCGATTTCCTTGCGTAACTCTTTTACCTGGGTGCAAGTCAGGGCATAAACAATGTCCTCCTCACCCGTAATATGGACGAGTGCCTCACACTCAACCGAGCACTCAGAACATTCAACATCGTCTCTGGTCTCGTCATTAGCTGACTGCGCGTTCGGAAAAGAATCCTGCCTCTCCGTGTTGTCCGGTACTGTCAGATTCCAACCTTCCTCTATATGGTTTGCGTCTTTAATAATTGGATTGTCCGCCTGTATCTCATCCGGCGACACTTTATAATGGGAAGCAATGGCTGACAGAGTGTCGCCTGTTTTGACCTTATACTTTGGCATTCGCGGGCTCCATAATGCTTTCCATAGCGTTCAAACGCTCTACCGGAGTCATACCCAGCGTTTTCATAATGTCCTTATACACTGGGCTGGTTAGTAACGGAGCTTCCTTGCGGAGTCTCAAACGCAGCCAACGTTCCTGCTGGGAAGCAGAAAGAAAGCCAAGACGAGATGCATCCAGCAGCTGCTCCATCACCCATTCTCCGGAATCAAAGTTAGCGGGGATGTGATTGCGGTAAATGCGGGCATAATCAATAGCCCGATCCGCCATACGATAATTGGGGAGTTCTAAAAGCTCAGCCGGGGACAACCGTATCCTCTCCGGCAAACTCTCTGACTCATTCGCATCAGCGCCCACCCAAGCCAGCCATTCGCCACGATGGCTCCAATATACAGCTGTTCCGGAACCCACAATGTCTCGGGATGCTTCACTAAGAATGGCCAGCAGTGGCCGGAACGATCTGGGATCGTAGAATCGGAAAAGACGTTCATCAGAATCCGCCAGCGCCATCAGCCACCCTTGCGCCCACTGAAAAACGTGAGAGAAGCTTTCTGCAGTTTCGATCAGAACACCGAGCGGGAAATTGGAGAGCCGATGTCGGAGACTTTCCCCGAAGCCCGGATCCTCTTCAAACTCCAGAAGCACCGGCCCTGCATGCCAGGCAGACTGCCAGCGAGTCTCTTCCAACAGGCTTTTCCAGTGGATATTACCTTGCTTATCTGATTCGTACAGATACTGCAGAAACCTGTCATCAACCGCCAGATCAATGACAGCATAATTCGTGCGTAAAGGTTCCTGATTCAGTATTCGTAGCCCATCAAGCGTGCTGATGTACCCTGCAGCGTCCATTCTCATCATATTCACAGTCGGAAACGACTGATGCTCCCTGATTGGCAGATTCTTTGAGTAATGTGGTGTAATCCGTTACTTCGTGCACATCGCTCTGTGCGCTTTGTCGCTGGCCTGCTTCAGCCAACACCGTGCTCCCGGAATAATTTGCTTGCTCCTTGATCGCAGCAGGCAACTCCGGCACCTGCTCCGAGACCGCGCTCCCACTCCCGGGCCCACCACCTGAATTCATCTTCACCATTGGCCCGGACACGGTCACACCACTGGGGTCCACCTTCACAAAACTACCGCCAGCCTTCAGAGTCACCTCCGCACCCGCTTCGATGACGATTTTCATGCCGGCCTTGTGGTGGATTTCGCTGCCAGCTTCGACAAGCTGGCTCTTGCCCTGTTTGCTGTGGTGGCTGCCGTTGACGGTGAGGCTGGCGTCGCCGTTTATGGATTCGCGTTTCTCGCCACCCACGGTGCAGTGATCGTTGCCCTTGATGTGATTGAACTGGTTGTTCTCCACCGCTCGGTGGCTGTCACCCTTGATGACTTCTGTGCGGTTGTTTTCGGTCAACAGGTCCAGGTCTTTCTGGGCGTGGACGTAGATCTGCTCTTTGTCGGCCTCGTCTTCAAACCTCAGTTCGTTACTGCCCTCGCCCTTGTGGGTCTGGGTTTTGAGGGTGGTTCTGGTTTTGTGTTCCGGCAGCGCATAGGGCGGTGTGTTGGTGGCGTGGTAGGTTCTTCCGGTAATGATCGGCTGGTCCGGGTCGCCGTCCAGGAAGCTGACGATAACCTCATGGCCGATTCTTGGAAGTGCCATGAACCCATACTGGCCGCCGGCCCATCCCTGGCTGACTCTCAGCCAGGCGCTGCTGTGTTCGTCGTTTTTACTGTAGCGGTCCCACGGGAATCGGACTTTGACTCTTCCGTATTCGTCGCAGTGAATCTCTTCCCCTTCCGGACCGGTGACGATGGCGATCTGGGGGCCGTCCATCAATGGGCGATGATTGATCTGTGGTCGCCAGGTGCGGTCCGCGGGGATGGCATTGAAGGCGTTGTGGTAGGTGGTGGCGCCGCTACTACCCTCTTCTTCCAGGGCCTGGGGCTGTTCGCCGGTGTGGGTGATGCTGGTGAACAGCCATTCCCGGTTCAGGGTCGGGTTGTCGTGTTCCGTGAGTTCGACTTTGGCCCCCACAGTGAAGTCGGGGCGGTTGCTCTGGCCGTTGGCCGTTGTTGCGTCGTTTCGCAGGGCGTCCAGGCGGCTTTCGGTGAAGGGTTGGCCGCTGGCGTCGGCCTTGAAGCGGCCGGGGTAGTCGTAGTGCTGGTAGTCTTCCCGTTGAGCGTCGAGTTTGTCGGCCTGTTGTTCGTGCATCAGGGCGTAAGCGGGGTTCTTGAAGGTGTAGTCCTTCATGGCCACGGAGGCGGCCCTGACCCGTTCCTGGTAGCTGAACTGGAAGATGGCGCTCTGGCGGGTGCTGCCGCCAGCCTTGCCGTTGTATTCCACCGGGTCGAGCCGGGGGGCGTCGCCGTGGTGGTCGGCGATGATCAGGGCGGGCTGGTCATTACCTTCCAGATCGCCATGACTGTAGCGGTAGTGCCAGCCTTCCTCGGCCGACAGCCGTTCGATAAAGGCCAGGTCGCTTTCCCGGTGCTGGACGCAGTATTCCCGTTCCTCGGGGGTGCGTTTGAGATCAAACACGGTGTTGAGAATACCCCGCTCTTCCAGCAGGGTGCGCACGATGGCGTCGGTGCTCTGGGTCTGGAAGATGCGGCTGTTGTGCATCAGGCCCAGGCGCCACAGCGGGGGCTGGACGATGACTTCATAGCGGGTGCGACGGTGGCCGGTGTCGCCGCGGGCGAATTCGTTGGCTACGCCATGGAAGCGACGAAGAGGCCTACCGTCCTGCCAGACCACCAGGTCCACCGGCTGTTCCAGCACGTCTTCAGCGGCAATATTCGGTGAGGTACTGGCCAGTTCAAGTTTGCAGTGGCAGAGCTGTGAGAGGGTTTCGGTCAGTTCAAAGCGGACGACCGTGAACAGGTCTCTGGGAAGTTGGCCAAGGGTGGCCGTGAACTGCAGTCCGGTTGCCTGGGGCATGTCTTCGGTCCCTGAAGAGTTTGATTGCTTTTACATGTGCTGTCCCGCACACCTCCGCTCGTCCTGAGCGAAGCCTGAATTATATACGCAAAGCGACGGGCATTAACAGGCCGCCAAGCCATCCCGGCCTGCCTAATAACCAGAACTGGTGCTGTCCAGATCGAACGCGAAATTCGTCGCTCTGCCTACTTCGGTAGAGAATTCACCGGAAGGCAGCAACTCAAACCAGCGATAGCCAGGCGCTTTATTCTCCACGGAGAACTCCACCGACCCGGCCGTGAACTGGATGCAGGTGGATGGTGTTGCCAACAGGCGAACCCCGTTGCGAACTTGCTCCAGCTCCTGGTGAATGTGGCCCCAGAGCACAATTTTTACCTGCGGAAAACGGTCAATCACCTGCCAGAAGGCGTCACGGTTCCGCAGTCCGATTGGCGACATCCATTCAGTGTCAATTTCTATCGGGTGATGATGAAGGGCGACAAGCGCAGGCATGTCAGAATTCTGACTGAGGGTCTCTTCGAGGAAGGCCAGTTCCGAGTCCGCCAGCTCACCAAATACCTTTCCGGGAACTGAGGTATCCAGCAATACAAACTGCCATCCACCCTCAATAATATGGCGCTGGTCGGCATGTCTCTCGGCGGCAATACGCGCGAGCAATGCCGAGTCATCATGATTGCCGGCCATCCAGGCCGAAGGACAGGAAAAGGCCGCCAGCTTGTCCCCAAAAAGCCGATAAGCTTCATCGGTCGCATCCTGGGCGATATCACCGGTGGCAAGGATTAGATCCGGCTGGCCATGGTCATCAAGCACCTGCGCGATAACGGCGTCCAGACTGTCTCTGGTATTGACACCCAGCAGCCCGCCAGCCGGATCGGCCATCAGGTGCGGGTCGGTCAGTTGTAGCACCCGAAGGGCACGCTGGTTGTCGTTCTCTGTCATGGCACTCGTGTTTCTTGCGTTTTCGCAACACTCACCGGTGATGCAGACATATTGGCAGATTATTCAGTTTTTACGACCGCATCCAGAATTCTCATCACATTCTGCTCAGGCGACTGGGCCCGATTGGCTGTTTTGACAACTCTCGCACATTCTGAAATATACTCTATGCCAATCCGCACCGGGCAGATCTGCAACCTTAGTCTACCCCTTCACCGGCGGACCAGGCGGCGTGCTCCATGGGCAGGTGCCCGAACCGCAGGCAATAGTCCAGCCAGTCGGCCAGAAAACTGTTGACCTGTACTTTCTCGTCCGGATGGTGCATGAATCGGTTCGGGTAGTCATTCACCGGGGCGATATGCCGGTCACGGTAGCAACTGATAACTTCTGCCATATTGGCATCGTGATAGACACGTACGGTCAGTTGAGGATTGTTCAGCCAGCGTCCGGAGTTATGCACCTGCTCCAGCAGCAGGGTTTCAGTGAACTTCGTGGTTTGTAGCACTTCAATGCGAACCCGCCCCAGATACTGGTCCTCACGATGAAGTTCAAACTCGCAGACGGGTTGCCCCCTGGCCTCCAGCCTACGCAGGCGGTGAAGCCGCATGTAATTACCATCACACAGCGCACCGAAACGTCGCAAATCCGGTACATAGCGCCGGGGTTTCATCACCCATTCTGTCATATCAGCTCCAACCTTCCCGCAATCGCGGGCGATTCAACTGCAACCACTGAAGCGCGATAATCGCTGCAGCGTTATTGATACGTCCATCATAAATCATTGCGATAGCTTCGTCGGCGCTGAATACATGGGCGCGGATATCTTCATGCTCATGCTCAACGCCAAACAGCCCCCCTGCGGCTTCTGTGCTGATTCGACCGCAGTAGAGGTGAATCATTTCAGTGCTTCCGCCAGGCGACACAAGGTAGTCACAGACTTTTTCGAGTGGCTTGAAAGTCAGGCCAGCTTCCTCCTGGCCTTCCCTCTGGGCAACTTCCTCCGGTGACTCTCCGTCCTCATTCATGCCGGCCACAAGCTCCAGCAACCATGGAGACTGGTCACGACCCAGAGCGCCAAGGCGGAATTGCTCCAGCAAGACCACTTCGTCACGGTCAGGGTCGTAGGGTAATACGCAGGTGGCATCGCCGCGGATGAAGAGTTCACGGGTGAAGGTGGGCATTTCCTTGCCGTCGAAACGCCGGTGGGTCAGCCAGAGCTTGTCCATGCGGAAGAAGCCCTGGAAAACGGTTTCGCGTTTTTTGATTTTTACATCCGTATCTTTGAACTGGAACGGTTCGGTCATTTCAGGTTTCAGATCCGTTTTTGAGAACGATTCTGAACGATAGCCCTTGTTTCAGCTTGGGTGCAAGCCTTCTTAGTGGCTTGCCTGGGTGCAAGACTGCAGCGGCCTTGGTGCAAGACCACGGTGGGGCTGTCCTCCCAAAACACGCTCAAGCCCATCCCTGGGGCGCTTGGGCTCCGCCATCCGTGGCTCCGCACAGTTTTGGGAGGACAGCCCCACCGCGGCCCCGGACTTCAGGGGCAGCCGGCAGGGAAATAGTGGTAGGTCGGATTAGGCGGAGCCGTAATCCGACAAAGGGGGTCGATCGGTCATATGGTGTCGGATTACGCTTCGCTAATCCGACCTACGACCCGGAGATATCTCGGAGCCAGTGGGACCGGGCAGGGAGCCCTGTTCAGGATTGTGCGGAGCCATGGATGGCGGAGCTCAAGCGTCACATGGACGTGCTTGAGCGTATCCTGAACAGGGCTCCCTGCCCGGCCAAAGCACCAAGCCTAGAAGGCTAGAAGCCCCAATCAGACCTTGTCATAAAGCTTGGACCCAGCCTCCACAAACTCCCTGGATTTCTCTTTCATGCCGGCATCCACCGCCGAAACCTCATCAAGACCGTGCTCCTTGGCATACTCCCGAACCTCCTGGGAAATCTGCATGGAACAGAACTTCGGCCCGCACATGGAGCAGAAGTGCGCCACTTTGGCGGAGTCCTTTGGCAGGGTTTCATCGTGGAAAGCACGGGCGGTGTCCGGGTCCAGGCCGAGGTTGAACTGGTCTTCCCAGCGGAACTCGAAGCGGGCCTTGGACAGGGCATTGTCGCGAATCTGGGCACCAGGATGACCCTTGGCCAGGTCGGCGGCGTGGGCGGCGATCTTATAGGTGATGATGCCGGTTTTGACATCGTCCTTGTTGGGCAGGCCCAGATGCTCTTTCGGAGTGACATAACAGAGCATAGCGCAGCCGAACCAGCCGATCATCGCCGCACCAATGCCTGAGGTGATGTGGTCATAACCGGGGGCAATGTCGGTGGTTAGTGGCCCGAGGGTGTAGAACGGGGCTTCGTCGCAGCACTCCAGCTGCTTGTCCATATTCTCCTTGATCAACTGCATGGGCACGTGGCCCGGACCTTCGATCATGCATTGGACATCATGCTTCCAGGCAATCTTGGTGAGCTCGCCCAGGGTTTCCAGTTCGCCGAACTGGGCTTCATCGTTGGCATCGGCAATGGAGCCGGGACGCAGCCCGTCGCCGAGGCTGAAAGCCACGTCGTAGGCTTTCATGATTTCGCAGATGTCTTCGAAGTGCTCGTACAGGAAGCTCTCCTGGTGGTGAGCCAGGCACCACTTCGCCATGATGGAGCCACCGCGGGACACAATGCCGGTGGTGCGCTTTGCAGTCATGGGTACATGGTGCAGACGCACGCCAGCGTGGATGGTGAAGTAGTCCACGCCCTGCTCTGCCTGCTCGATCAGCGTGTCGCGGAAAATTTCCCAGGTCAGGTCTTCAGCTGCGCCGCCGACTTTTTCCAGAGCCTGGTAGATGGGCACTGTGCCAATGGGAACCGGAGAGTTACGGATGATCCATTCCCGGGTTTCATGGATGTTCTTGCCAGTGGACAGGTCCATGATGGTGTCGGAGCCCCAACGGGTACCCCAGGTCAGCTTTTCCACCTCTTCCTCAATGGAGGAACTGACCGCCGAATTCCCTATGTTGCCGTTGATTTTCACCAGGAAATTGCGGCCAATGATCATCGGTTCGGTTTCGGGGTGGTTGATGTTGTTGGGAATAATCGCACGGCCGCGGGCCACTTCGTCCCGGACAAATTCCGGCGTGATTTCCTGCGGCAGGGATGCACCAAAGGACTGGCCCGGATGCTGATCCTTCAGCAGCCCCTGCTCCCGCGCCTCCTGCAGCTTCATGTTCTCGCGGATGGCAACGAACTCCATTTCCGGCGTGATGATACCCTGGCGGGCGTAGTGCATCTGGCTGACGTTCTTGCCCGGCTTGGCCCGCAGCGGCTTGCGCTCGTCCATAAAACGGAGCGGGTCCAGTAGCGGGTCTTTCATACGGCGGCGGGTAAATTCAGAGGTATAGTCCGCCAGCTGCTCCACATCACCGCGCTCCTCAATCCAGGCTGAGCGAATAGGCTTGAGGCCCTTGCGCAGGTCAATCGTCGCCTCGGGATCACTGTAAGGGCCGGATGTGTCGTAGACAGCAACAGGAGCATTCTTCTCGCCACCCATGTCCGTCGGTGTATCGCCCACGGTAATCTCCCGCATGGGCACCCGCAGATCGGGTCGGCTACCCTGTACGTAGATCTTACGGGATTGAGGCAGCGGTTTGATGGCCGCGGAATCGACCTTGGCTGAATCGCTGAGATAGGAAGGTATTGTTGTCATCTTGCGCCCCTGGGGTTGGGTGATAAACGGGTCGCGTATGACGGGGCAGTGATCACAGAGCGAGTCTGTGGATTTGCAGTGTATTGTCTTAAATCCCTACGCCGGTATTATCCGGATCAGGTTGCGGGTTCTGCATGGCAATCTCAGCCGGCTGTCAGATGTTCTGACGCCAGCACCCCGTCAAGACGCGAATTCAATGTAATTGACACTTACAACGTGTGCCGACTGCAAGTGTAGAGCTCAGGCTGATTATTGTCCATAATGGCTGGCCTGAAGCGCTCAACGGCTATCTGAACACATATGAACAGGTATCTGCCACCTCGCCGGGTGATTCATTAACAGGAGACATCATGAAGAAACGACTGCTTTCCGGGCTGATCGGACTGCTCGCAGCCCAGCCTGCACTTTCCATGGATCTGGTTGAGACGTACGAGAAAGCACTCTCCTATGATTCCGGTATAGCAACTGCCCGCGCAAGCTTCGAAGCCCAGAAGGCGGCCAGCGACGTCAGCCGCAGCAACCTGCTTCCACAGATCGGTGCGTTTGGCGATGTCAGCCATACCGACGTCGATGGCCCCAACCAGGACAGCGCCTATGAAACCTACGCCTTTGGCGTGGAGTTGACCCAGCCGCTGTTCCGGGCCGACGCCTGGTTCAGCTATGATGCCAGCAAATTCCAGACAGAATCTGCTCGCGCCCAATACAACCTGGCCCAGCAGCAATTGATTCTCGATGTAGCCACTGCTTACTTCAATGTTCTTCGTGCTGCAGACACTCTCACCACCGCCCGGGCGACAGAGGCAGCTATCCAACGGCAGTATGATCAGGCCCAGGAACGCTTTGATGTAGGCCTGATCGCCATCACAGAAGTCTATGAAGCCCGCGCCAGCTACGATGACAGCAAAAGCCAGCGCATCGCTGCAGAAAGCGAACTGGATATTGCCCGCGAGCAATTGGCACGGCTGACCGGTGAATATACCGAAGACCTGAACAACCTGCGCCGCAACTTCCCGCTGGGCCGTCCTGAGCCGATGGACCCGTCTGCATGGGAGAACACCGCACTGGATCAGAACTGGCAGATTCAGTCCGCGATCTTCGATCTGAATACAAGCGAAGCCAATCTGAAAACCGCGAAATCAGGGCACCTGCCAACGGTTGATCTGAACGCTTCCTATGGCAAAACGGACATCGAAGGCCTGGAAGATCCGGCTCTTGCAATGAGCCAGCGAGACGGCACAACAACGGAAGGCCGCATTGGCATCCGGCTGAACGTGCCTCTGTACATGGGGGGAGGCACTCAGGCCGGCGTTCGCCAACAACGGTCGCTGGTAAACGTTGCGGAGCAGTCCCTGGAAACGGTTCGCCGTGACGTCAGGGTGAATACCCGCAGCCTGTTCCGCACCGTAAACACCAACATCGAATCCGCCTCTGCACTGGAGCAGACCATCATATCCCGCCGCAGCGCTCTGGACGCCACACGTGCAGGATACGAAGTTGGAACCCGAAATATTGTGGAAGTACTGGATGCGGAACGTAACTATTACGTAGCCCTGCGAGACTTCGCCAATGCCCGCTACGACTACGTGATCAATACCCTGAGCCTGAAGCAGGCCGCCGGCACCCTGAGCCCTCAGGACCTGGTTGACCTGAACAACTGGCTCAGCGCTTCAGCGCCCGGGATTGAAGCACTGGCTGAAGAAGAGGAAACCCTCGAAGACCCCATGCAATGAGCTGAAGTATAACGGGCGGGCTGCGGAGCCCGCCCTAGACCCTCTCAACAATGCCGTCCACCACCTTCTCGAGCGCTCCACGGTTGGCCTCGACCACCGCCAGTGCGTTACGCCCTGCAGTTTCTGCAGCCGCCCTGTCTGCAATCAGATGCATCACACACTGCGCCAGAGCATCTGAACATGGAGTTATGTAGAGCCCTTTCCCCGCATCAAGCCGGCTATAGATGGTTTCAAAGTTGAAGATGTTGGGGCCGGAGAGTACTGGCATGCCCCAGGCGGCTGGCTCCAGAGGGTTGTGGCCACCGCGCTCGATCAGAGATCCGCCCACGAACGCAATATCGCAGGCGCCGTAGAGCATTAACAGCTCCCCCATGGTGTCTCCGAGATAGATCTGGCATTGTTCCACGCCACCCACCAATGCGTCGCCAGTCCCGGAACGTCGCAGCAATGCCAGCCCCATGGAGCCTGCCAGGTCAGCCACATCATCGAATCGTTCCGGATGCCGGGGAACAATCATCAGCAACGCATCCGGGTACTGCGCCATTACCTGTTGATGGGCCTCGAGAATCTGTCGGTCTTCGCCTTCGTGAGTACTCGCGGCAATCCAGACCGGTCGTTCTGTACCAAGCTGCTGCCTCAGCTTCAATGATGCTGAGCGAATCTCCTCCGAGATCTCCACGTCAAACTTGATGCTGCCAGTTACCGAAACCGACTCCGGCGTTGCACCAATACGCAAGAAGCGGCCAGCATCTTCCTCCGCCTGCGCGGCAATCCAGCTGATACTTTGGAGCAGTGGCCGCACCAGGGAAGCTACTCGCTCATAGCCCCGTGCCGAGCGGGCAGAGAGCCTGGCATTGATCAGAAAGATGGGAACGTGGCGCTGCTTGCTCAGGGCAATCATGTTGGGCCATATTTCGGTTTCCATGATCACCAGCGCACGCGGGCGAACCCGGTCCACAAAACGGCGCACGGCACCCGGTGTATCATAGGGCGAGAACGCATAGCGAACCCGGTCACCAAACAGGGCTTTTGCCCGGGCTGAGCCAGTGGGGGTCATCGCTGTCATCAGTACCGGAATGTCAGGATTGCGACGCATCAGTGCCTTTACGAGAGGCGCAGCTGCAATGGTTTCACCCACGGAGACCGCATGGACCCAGATCACCGGCTCGTCAGAAGCCTCTACATAACCCAGCCGTTCCTGCCAGCGCACAAAGGCTTCCGGATTGCTGCGCCCTATCCACCACAGGCGCAGCAGCACAAATGGCAGCGCGATGCGAAAGAACAGGGAGTAGAAAAAGTGAAGCATAATAACTCCGGGCCGAGTCGGTGCGGCGGTCATTCTACATAAAGCTGATGCCCGAGTCTGCGGCACGGAATTCATCCTTTTCCGCAAGTTGCGGAGATTGCTGCTTTAGTGGATGAGAACCGTCCTGCTAAACTCCGGTTTTCACGATGTGGACACAATCAGGCAGGGAAACGAGTGAAGGAAAACAAGCGAAGGTCCCGCGATACCCGTTACTCCAGCTATCTCCACCCGCGCTGGTGGCCCACCTGGCTGGGTATCGCTGTGATGTGGCTGGCAGCATGGCTTCCCCTCAGGCTTCAGTGGTGGCTTGGCAGACGTATTGGTGATCTGGCCTATCGCTTTGCCGCCCACCGGCGCCACATTACGGAAGTTAATATACGTTTGTGCTTTCCCGAGCTATCAGAACAGGAACAGCAGGCTCTGGTAAAGAAATCATTCCAGGCCAACGGTATCGGTGTCATGGAACTCGGACTCGCCTGGTTCCGCAATCCCACCTCGTTCATTCCGGTCACCCGAGTACACGGTCTCGAATACGTTGACACCGCCCTTGCCAAAGGCAGAGGCATCCTGCTGCTTGGGGGTCACTACAGCACTCTGGATCTCGGCGGCAGCCTGGTAACCGAGTACATTGAGGCTGACGTCATGCAGCGTGACCACAACAACCCATTGATGAACGCAGTCATGACCCGCGCCAGGGCTCGCCGGTATGGCATGGTGCTGGACAGCAAGAATCTTCGGGGGCTGCTCAAACAGCTGAAAAACAACCGCGTAGTCTGGTATGCCACGGATCAGGATTACGGCCGCAAAGGCATCGTATTCGCGCCGTTTTTTGGTGTGCCTGCGGGCACCATTACCGCCACCTCGAGAATTGCAGAGCGCAGCGGGTGTGCGGTAGTGCCTTTCAGCCATTTCCGTCGTGAGCATGAACCGGGGTACGATATTTATTTCCATCCTCCACTGGCCAATTTTCCCTCCGGAGACGAGATGGCCGACGCAACTCAGGTAAACAGAGCCATTGAAAATGAGATCCGCAAGCACCCGGACCAATACCTGTGGATGCACCGTCGCTTCAAGACCCGCCCATCAAAGGATGATCCGGATCTGTACGGCAAGGGCGCAGGTTAAATGAACTGCACACCGATCAGGATCGGGGCATCCAATGACAGCTGACCGCTCCAGCTCGCCAGCACCGGTTGTATGGCTGTTGACGGACAACAAGCCTGGGCATCGCAACCAGTTGAAAGGGCTGGGTAACCGGCTGCGAGTGCTGGCTGGCGCCAATGTGTCTGAAATTGACGCCACCCAGGTACCGGTTCCGTGGTGGAGAGCGCTGTTGGGGATCGCTCCGGCCATGGATGAAATCCCGGACAACCCACGGCTGATAGTCGCAGCAGGCAGTGGCACACATCGTCTGCTGCTTTCCCTGAGGCGCCGCCCGAAAGCCAGAACCGTCGTGCTGATGAAACCGGCGTTTCCCATTGGCTGGGTGGATGCAGTCATTATTCCCGAGCACGATGGCGTAGCCCCCGGGAAAAACATTCTGACAACCGAGGGCGTAATCAACGCCATCACGCCATTGGCAAAAATCACCCAAAAGCCTGAGGGCCTGATCCTCATCGGCGGTCCCTCATCCCATTTCGACTGGGACGATGACGTAGTGCTGGGACAGTTGTCACAGCTTATGGGACATTACCCGGAATGGCGCTGGACCATCACCGGTTCCCGTCGCACTCCGGAAACCCTGTTGAGACAACTCGATGATCTTGCCGGCCCTAAAGTCACGGTTGTCGACCCCGAACGTACCCACTCCAGCTGGCTGCCCCATCAACTTGCCGCATCCCGTGCAGTCTGGGTAACGCCAGACAGCGCCTCCATGGTCTGTGAGGCCGCCACATCAGGCGTTCCCACCGGGCTTTTTGAACTGACTCCCAAACACAATAGCCGAGTCGCGCGAGGCATGGCGAGCCTGGTGGAAAAAGGGTACGTTGCACGCTGGAGTGACCACGCCACCGTGATGGCAGGCAAACTGTCAGGATCGCACTCCCTGTGGGAGGCCGACCGGGCGGCAAGGTGGCTGATCAATCGTTTTCTGAAGGGAGGCAGGCATTGAGGATTCTTCAGGCTTTACCCGCACTGTACAGCGGCGGAGTTGAGCGAGGCACCGTGGAATTCGCCGCCGACCTGGTCAAGCGCGGACATGAATCCTTTGTCGTCTCCAAAGGTGGGCCCATGGCCGAGCAGCTTCGTGGACAGGGCTCAAAACACATCTTCATGCCGATCCATCGGAAGACCCCCGCCTCTTTCATGCAGATCCTACCTATGCGGAAACTGCTGCTGGAGCTGAAACCGGATATTGTGCATGTGCGCTCCCGCATGCCTGCCTGGATCATTTTTCTGGCTTTGAAGAGCATTCCGGCGAATCAGCGCCCGGCCATTGTTTCCACCTTTCATGGTATGTATTCCGTTACCCCCTATAGCGCCATCATGACGAGGGCTGACCACATAATCGCCGTGTCCGGGTGTGTGAGGAACTATGTTCTGGACAACTATCCAGTGCCGGAAGAAAAACTGACGGTCATTCAACGTGGGGTGGATGTGGACGCATTCCGGCAGCGAGAGCTTAGTTCGCAGTGGCTGGGCCGCTGGTTCCGGCAGTACCCGCAGTTGGCCAACCAGAAAATCATCATGATGCCCGGGCGCATTTCACGCTGGAAAGGCCAGCTGGATTTTCTGGCCATGATGGCGCAACTGGTACGGGAACGGCCGGATTGTCATGGGGTTATCGTAGGCGGTGCCGAACCGGGCAAGGAGAAATTTCTGGAAGAGCTGGAAAAAGAACGTACACGGCTTAACCTTGCCGACAATGTGACCTTCCTCGGCCAGCGCAACGACATGACCACCCTCTATCTGCTGGCAGATGTGGTATGCCACATGTCCACCAAGCCGGAGCCCTTTGGGCGCACCGTTACCGAGGCGCTCGCCTCAGGCACCCCGGTGGCAGCCTTCGACCGCGGTGGTGCCGCCGAAACCCTGCGCGCCTGCTTCCCCGAGGGGCTGGTACAACCGGACAACACCGAGGCGTTTGCACAAACTGTGCTGGCTCTTATTGAAAACCCCAGGCATGACATTGAAATCCCCTGGCGATTCCGGCTGGAAGCCCAGACGCAGAGCACGCTTGAGGTCTATGAAAACCTGCTGGCCAGCAGACAGGCGCAGTAATGGGCTTCCAGGACCGACTGACGATTGCCCTGGTCATTGCTACCCCCGGCACGGGCTGGGGCGGCATGGAAAAGCATACAGCGGAACTCGCCAAGGCGCTCGCAATGAAAGGGCATGAAGTTCACGTGCTGGCTCATTCCGCCTACAGTGAGCGCTTTTCCGCGCCTGTCCACTTTCATGCGCTGCCCCTGCAACTGGGCCGTCGCAACCTGTGGCTCAGATACCGCCTGCGACAAACACTGCACACCATCCAACCAGACATCGTCCATGCCCAGGGCAACAAAGCCGCAAGCCTGATCAGCGGTGCTCGGCACCATGCAAGGGTCACCGTCGGTACGCTTCATGGCACCAAGAGCTCTCACAGAGCCTTTGACAGACTCAATGGCGTGATCGGTGTCAGCCGCGAGATCATCGGCACTGTCGCCCACCCCACTACCCGGCTGATCTTTAACGGGCTGCAACTACCGGAAAACACTGCCCAAAGCCAACCGAAAGCTCCGGAAATCCCCATTCCCCCTGAGCGCCCACTGTTATTGGCGGCGGGTCGCCTGGAACCGGTCAAACAGTTCGACCGGCTGATCCGGGCCTGGACCCAGGCGGACTGCGCCGGCACGCTGGTGATCCTGGGCAACGGAAGCCAGAGAGCAAGACTCCAGGCACTGATACAGGAGCTGAATGGTGCAGAGCGCATCCTGCTTCCCGGCTACGAACCGCACTTATCGCCCTGGCTGCGGGCCGCAACGGCCTGCATCATCACCTCCAGCCGAGAAGGCTTCCCCTACATCATGGTGGAAGCCCTGATGGCGTGCTGCCCGGTTCTGTCCACACAGGTCAGTGGTGTGGGGGATTTCCTGCCGGAGCGCTGCATTGCGGCTTCTGACAGTGTTGAAGACATCGCGACACTGATTCAGAGCAGCCTGGCAGAGCCGGGGTTGCTGACTGATATCCAGAGCGACAGCTTCCGGCAAGCCCGGGAGCAACTCAACCTGGAGACGATGGTTGCGAAAACCGAAGCTTTTTATCGGGAGCTACTTGCCACCGTGCCGACAGGGCGCTGATAGCCGCATCCGCCACTAACCTGTGTCCTTCCAGGGTAAGGTGAGTACCGTCGCTCATCAGAGTTTGAGACTTTTGCTGCCATAAAGGCTGATAGGCATTTACAAATATCGCATTCGACTCTTGCTCGGCCAGTTCCTGTAAACCCTCGTTGTATCGCTCTATGCGTGGATTCCTTGGTTCATCGAGGTTTGGCGGCGTAGCCACGAGCACAAAAAGTGTATCAGGAGCCGACCGCACTACCCGTTCTATGTTGCCCAGGTATTCCCGCAGAGGCACCTGCTCCACCGCGCCCCAGCGTTCCTGCAGGTGAAAACGACGCGTCCATTTTTTGAGCTTTTTGACCAGTTTTCTGGCGAGCTTTCGGCGAGGGGTGTCGGGGTAATAGAGAACATAGGGAGCGCCACGAAAGGTAAGCCAGGAGTCGACGAGGCCGTACTGAATAAACGCCAGCTGATAATCCTGCGGCGGGAAGGCCTCTGCATAACAAAGCAATTCGCGGGTCGTGCTCATGGTGTGTCCGCAGTTGGTCAGCGCCAGACCCAGATGTTCTGCTACCATCTCAGGCCACACCGGTTCGTGATAGTCTTTCAACCCTTCGGTGTTGCAATCGCCGTAGGCAATACAACCGTTCATAATGTGGCGCCCCATCAATGATTGATCTGTCTGACCTCGAGCCCTTCGCCTCCGGCTACAACCGGCACTGCTACCAGCACCCGGACGATCCTGCATTGTGTCTCAAAGTCCTGCGCCCTGAAAACATCGAAGCCCGTTTCCAGAGGCAGCCCTGGCCCAAGAAAGCCCTTGGCAAGGCCAGAATCAATGACAATCATCAGGAGCTCAAGGCGCACCGGCAACAGGCCATAAGGACACTGATCGCACAGGGCCGAGACTCGCTGCTCTGGTCCCACCTGCCCCGCTTCCATGGCTCCGTTGATACCTCGCTGGGGCTGGCAAATGTCAGCGAACTGATCATCAGCAGCGATGGCCGCCCTGGCGAAACACTCGAACACTATCTGCAGCGCCGGGGATTTGATCAACCGGTTCAGGACACCGTGGAACGATTCTGCAACTGGCTCCTTGAAACCGGCATCCTCACCCGGAACCTGCTGCCGCACAATCTGGTAATATCAGACCGGACCGGACAACCAGAATTGTTCCTGGTAGACGGCCTCGGCGCGCCCTCCATACCCGATATACTGGCCAGAATACCAGCCTGGCGACGGCGCTACATCAGCCGACGCATCAAGCGATTTCACCTCCGGATCAACTGGGAAACCGGGGAGCGCAACGAAAGCTGGGAAGCCTCTCAGAAGCTGTGACCAGCACCAATTGCTTCAACCGACCTTGCCGCTTACGCCGGATGGTGGTAGCTTCCGCTCATCCTGTTTCCTGTTGATTGTCCATCAGATTATGGCTCTTTCCAAAGCAACGTTTCTGATCACCGCCCTCCGGCTTGCCGGCAAACTCCCCCTGAGAGGTGCCCAACTCATTGGACGCTTCTTCGGGATGATCAGTTGGGTGTCCAGGTCACAGCTTCGTACGGTCACTGAAATCAATCTGAAAATCTGCTTCCCAGAGCTTACCGACGAACAACGGCAGCGCATGGCACGTTCCAGCCTTCGCCATACAGGCCAGACCATGATGGAAATCCCACTGATATGGGAATGGCCAGTAGAACGCTGCCTGGGGCTGATCAGGGAAATTGAGGGTGAGGAACTCCTCACGGAAGCAAAGAAAGATGGTCGGGGCCTGTTACTGCTGGCACCGCATCTGGGAAACTGGGAACTCACAGGCCTGTATTTTTCATCCCGATACCGGATGGCTGCCCTTTACAGCCCGCCTCATATCAAGGAATTTGAAGACTATATGGTCAAGGTCCGGGGTCGCATGGGCTCGGAACTGGTTCGCGGCGACCGCAGAGGCCTGGCAAGACTGATCACGCTCCTGCGGGAAGGAGAGGTTGCCGGCATCCTCCCTGATCAGAGCCCTCGCGGGAAAGGCAACGCTTACGCGCCTTTCTTTGGCCTGGAAGTACGGACCATGACCCTGGTCTCGAAACTGCTGCAAAAATCCGGTGCAAAGCCCCTGATGACCTATTCCGAGCGACTGAAAGACGGCCAGGGCTTCCGCCTGGTGATCCGTGAATGTGAAGCCGGCATAGATGATGATGATCCCGTCGTCGCAACGAGCGCTCTGAACCGGTCAGTTGAAAACTGTGTCAGGGAAGCCCCGGAGCAATACCAGTGGGAGTATAAACGCATGCGCCACAGGCCACCCGGAGAACTTAACCCCTACAAGCCAGGAAAGGTATGTTGAACCTCGACCGACCAACAACTTGCACCACTTTTAGCTTGTTCTCAGGTGTGGTTTAAATGGACCGAATCAACATGAACCAACCAACTCGCATGTTTCCCGTTGTCCTGATCATGGTAGGCCTCGGGGGGGCATTGTTGTCTTCCAGCATCCTGGCAATCGCCACTCTGCTTCTGGCAATCTCCGGACTGGTTTTCATCTACAAAAAAACCTTGCAGAAAGCTGGCTGGGATACGCCTAAAGAGCTTCGATTACTGCATTTTGCGTTCTGGTTTTTTGTGCTCGTAAGCTCCCTGTCATGGGCACTGGAAGGCTTTGATTATGAAGGTGGAAAAACCTTTGGCACACACGCCCGGTTTATCCTGTTCTGGCCGCTGGTGGTGGCCCTTACCGCAGTCGGTTTTCGCGCTCGCCACTTCTTCCTGGCCACGGCACTTGTTGCCCTTTCCTCGCTGGTAGCATTGCTGATTGCGCTTGCGACTGAATATGAGAGCTTCGAGCAGCTGCTCACCACCCGATTCGGCGCTGGCATTAACCCGATCAGTTTTGGCAACCTTGCCCTGCTCGGGGGAGTCCTTGCTCTTGTTGGTGGCTCCTATTTTGCCAGAACTGGTAAAACTCCTGCGGCGATTGCTGTTTTAGGTCTCGGAGCGACAGCGATTGTTATTTCCATGCTTTCGGGGACCAGAAGCAACCTTATTGCCCTTCCCGTTCTCCTGATTCTTTTGCTGCCATTGGTCGGCCCCAAGCTGCGCCTGCCAGGTTTAGCGGCAGTTGCAGTTATCTCATTGGCCCTCCTGTTCAGCAGTGATCGCATGCACCAGTCCATTGAGGACGCTCTCGAGGGCAAGGTGCTTGAACCGGGAATAGAGATACGCCTTGAGCTCTGGCAGGTAACCGCTAATATTTTTATGGAGCACCCATGGACTGGCGTCGGCCTTGGCGGTTACAGCTCAGCCATTGAAAACCTGGCGGATTCTCATCCCGAATACACTCGCCTGAAGAATTGCTGTACCGGCCATGCTCACAACGATCTTCTCAACAATGCAGCAACCAGTGGCATTCCCGGCATTCTAAGCTGGGGATTTCTGATCTTCATACCTATGGTCATATTCGCCAAAAATGTTTTCAACAGTCATAAACCCAGTGCTCACATTGCAGTGGCGGGCACAATGGTAAGCGCCGGTTACCTGGTATTCGGGCTCACTGAGGCCACGTTCAACCGAAGTCTTTTCCTTACCTTTTATCTGCTGGCCATTGCGGGCCTGGCATCAGCGTTGTTAGCTGAACTCAGCGCTTCGTATTTCCGTCAGCGCAAGGTGAAAGTCTCTGCCACAATTATTGCCAAAGACGAGGAACACCACATTGCCGACTGCCTTAAGTCCGCAAGACTCGTGGCGGATGAAATCATCGTTCTTGATAGTGGCAGCAGTGACAGGACGGCTGAAATTGCCAAAGAGTACGCCGACGTTGTTGAAGTGACGGACTGGCCGGGATTCGGGGTTCAGAAACAGAGAGCCCTGGAGAAAGCGACTGGCGAATGGGTGCTTTCACTGGATGCCGACGAGCGGATCACACCGGAACTGGCCAAGGAGATCAACCATCACCTTGCAGAGCCAGATGCAGACGCGTACAAGCTGCCCTGGGCGGTAACCATCTACGGCAAACGGCTGGATTTCGGGAGGAGCGGGCGAGCCCCCCTCCGACTGTTCCGCAGAGAGGGGGTCAGCTTTTCCGATGCCCTGGTACACGAACGGATCCTGATTCCCGAAGGTCGCAAAACCAGAACCCTTCGCGGCCGCCTGACCCATTACACCCATCGGGATTTTGGGCATTCCCTTGAGAAGAGTGCCAAATACGCATGGCTAGGTGCTATGGAGAAACATCGGAGGGGCAAGAAAACCAGGACAATGCTCTACCCGACGCTTCGCGGGGTGATGACTTTTGTACAGGTTTATTTTATCCGGTTTGGTTTCCTGGATGGCGCCGTGGGCTATTTGACCGCTGTGACGTATTCACAGGTTACGTTTAACAAATATGCAGGGCTCTGGACGCTGGGACGAACTTCCATCGACCAACCTTTAGGAAAAGATGAAGATTGACAAACACTCCCCTGAAAAAATGAACTTTGGGGATGACCTGAATAACTGGCTTTGGCCCAAGCTCATACCCGAATGCCTGAGCGAAGAAGATGGCATTCATTTCCTCGGTATCGGCACATTACTGAAGGCCCGCAGATTCGAGACAAAACTCGCTCTTACACCTCGCATCGTAATCTTCTCATCAGGCAGTTGGGGGGTTGATCTTCCTGTCCTGGACAGTCGCTGCCGAGTCTACGGTGTTCGTGGGCCAAGGACTGCCCGAGGGCTGGGCCTTAGTCCCGATAAGGTCATCGGTGACGGAGCATACCTGCTTAAGAACTTACCTGAGGGCCACATCGAAGAGCTCGGAACCGATGTTGGTTTTGTGCCTCACCATGGGAGCGAGCGTTACGTTGATTGGCAATCGGTCTGCGATGCAGCAGGACTGCGCTTTATTTCTCCGAGGCAATCGGTGGAGTCTTTCCTGGATTCAATTTCTCACTGCAAAGCAGTAATTACCGAAGCAATGCACGGAGCGATCACCTCGGATCTTTTGAGAATCCCTTGGGTTGCGGTTAGGTTTGCTCCAAACTTCGCCGACGAGAAATGGTTTGACTGGGCCGAATCTATGTCTATCAACTTGAAGATTCAACCACTACCTATGGTGTACCAACAAACACCGCCGGTGTGGAAGTCAATGGAAAATCGAGGAAAACGTGGATTAAACAAAATTGGCATCGGGCCAGAAAAGTGGGCCAGGTTACCATATGCATTAAGAGCCTCGCCCTCAAAGCAACGGGATCACTTGATAGAAAGTCTCAAATCGCTGGTTGAACACAGGGACGAGCAACTTTCCTCGGACACGGCGCTTGCCCAAACCGTTGAGCGACTTAATAGTGCTCTGGAAAAGTTGCGGGAGGACTACCGTGAGAAACGTTTTTAGAAAGGATTCAACTTCATTTCCCGAGACAGCCTGCGGCGTACTTTAATTTTCCTCACCAGGTTCAGAGGCTTTCTCTTTAACTCTCCATGGTGCTGCTCCAAAAAGTCATCCACCGCACTCATTACTCGGGCACTGGAGCACCCATCACGGAAGCTGTGAAGATTGTCGCAGAGCGCCCGTGTCGCCTCCATAAGCTCTGCAGGGTACTCAAGTGCCTCCTGCAGCGCTGTCTCTACCTCTTCAACCTCCTGAACATCAATCAGGTACGGACCGGGCATTTTCGTTCTGTAAGTGACTACCGGCCGATCCAGAAACATGAACTCGAACATAATGGAGGAGGTATCACAAAGCATAACATCTGCTTCAGGCAAAATCGGGAGCAGGTCCTCATCACTCTCCACAAAGCGCAGATTCTCGCCCGCCAGGCTCCGGTACTGCTCGACCACCTCTGGGTCCATCTTGGGATGAAGAGTGACGATAAACTTCCAGCGACCACTTCTGGATAGTTCAGCGATTTTTCCTACCAGATCCGGCGCAGAGGTGACTGATCGGCTGAACGTTGACGCATAGAAAACCACCGGAAGCTCACCGTCTTCGCGCTTCCTTTTACCCCGCGCAGCCTTCGACAACAGTGGGTCAAGTTTCGGCCATCCGGTATGGGCCACGGAAAAGTGGCGATGCTTTTCCGCGAGCTCCCTGAACTTGGCCGTATCCCGTTCAGCGTGAGTGCAATAGAGATCAAACCAGCCTCGGATCCGGTAATGATCGCTTTCATCTTCACGGCTGTGGCCGCGTTTGTTGCGAGCCATACCGTGAAACACCTCAACTTTTATGCCAGGAAAAAAATACGGCACCCAATCTCCGGGAACAAAGGTGGCGATGGCATTGTAGTCCATCACCTCTGCAACCGTTTTCAGGTGTTTTTCATCTGGTCGGAGAGGGGCAGCTGTGCAGCCCGCCACAAACCACGCAACATCGTCTCCACGCTTCCGGATTTCCTCCTGGAGTGGACGGAGTATGGAATAGGAGTAAGGCTGATTGACAAAAAACAGGTATTTTTTCATGCGTGAAGCTCGTTGGTAAGCTCCTGATAGAGCTCAAGTGTCTGCTGTACGGTAGTATTCGTGTTGAAATCAGAACTGATGCGCTGGTAGCCGTTGTCGCCAAGCGTTCTTGCCAACAGAGGATCCCGAGCAATTCTGTCCATTGCACCGGCCAAGGCAGCCGGATCCCTGACCGGAACAACCAGTCCATCCATATCGTGCCTGACAAGTTCTGGCATTCCGCCGGCTTCGGTCACCACCACGGGGCGTCGGTATGCCATAGCTTCTATAACTACTCGAGGCAGGCCTTCGCTTTCAGACGGTAAAACCAGACCATCACAAGCGGCAGCGACCTGGGGGGCATCCGTCCGAAAGCCTGCTAACCGGATACGATCCGGATGCCGGGAGCTTCGGATTCTTGAGGCCAGTTCCTGATTTTCCAACAGATCACCAACGAGCAAGAGGCAGACCGGAGAGTCGTCCTCCATGTACTCCATGGACTCAATCAGGGTACCAAAGCCCTTACCAGGCCGATCGCGACCGGTGCAACAGAATACGAATGCGTTATCGGGGAAACCGAACTCCGAAAGATCAGCCGGTGGCTTTGTATACCACTCAAGATTATGACCTTTATATATGCGGACAATCTTGTGAGGAGAAATCCTTCTGCCCAGAAAACGGATATTCAGAAAATACCTTTTGACAGCATCCGACACACACACAATCCGGTCAACTCTGGGGTGCAGAAAGGTAATCCAGGACTCAGGACTCCAGACGCCGACATTTCCAATCACCCCACGGTAAACGACAATTTTGACGTTCATTCCTCTGGACGCCCGCAGAGAACAGGCCAGTGCCCTGGGATTAAATGACTGCACCACGGTAAATGGCCGGGATTTCAGTTTCTCTCTGATCTGTCGGGTTCCGACCCTGTCAAACCTTCCCGTCAGCGCAATAGGGGAAATGGGCACGCCTGACTGCTCTATCCGCTTATAATGTCGTCCCCTGGGATTCGCCATCACCTCTATCTGGAGCCCAGCCTGGTGAAGACCGATAAAAAGCTCAGACTCCGGCAGATCACAAGAATCAGTGATGCACAGGACAACCGGCGCGCTACTCTTAGAATTCATAACAACCTGCCGAGAAGAAAACGTTCGATTCAAGAGGATTGACCATAACCATCGAGGAATGACTGCCAGCCCTGCTGCAGAGATGATGATTCTCCGCCACTGACTTTCACCAGAGATCGATACAGTCTCGAAAGGTTCTGGTCCTTCCAGCCGGCGGCCGAATTCGCTGATTTGATAGCGCCTTTATCGAAATCGATCAGGAAAAATTTATCGTCACGAACCAGGACATTGAAACAATTCAGATCCGCGTGCATAACGCCGGCATCATGAAATTTTCGAACCGTGCTGCCAAGAGATGCCCAAGCCTGCCTGCCCATCGCCTCAAGCAACTCAGCCAAAGGCGTTGTGCCCTCAAGCTCCTCAATTATAATAGCCGCACGATATTGTATTGGTGAGAGCTTCCGGTACCAGGCTGCAACAGGGCGAGGCACCGGGAGCCCCAGACCTATCAACTGGCTCAGTAATCGGAACTCAGCAAAGGAACGCACCTCCGACTCGCGGATATACCCATAAGAGCTCTGAGACACTTTAGCCATCCACCCGCCGCGGCGATACTGTCTGAGCACCAACTTGTCCTCTCCGGCTTGCAAAAACCAGGCACCTCCCCGACCACCACTGCCGACGGGACGGGCATTCTGCCCCCAATAGGCGGGATCAAACCAGTTGGTCGTAACTCTGCCCTGGTACCTGGGATGGACCAGCATCGCCGCCCCCCTCTCCCGGATACAAATTTCAGACTCAACCATATAGGGTACCCGGTTACCGAAAAAACAAGAGAAAGCGTCACACCTGAGCGTGCTGGGAAGGCCAAGCCCAAGTACGGTAGAATGGCGCACAGTTTACCAACGAGCCCCTCCCGGCTCCACATCCGGCAGCTAAAGATTGGAAACGGACCGTAACTTGATCAACTCCATCTGCATCCTCCGCCTTTCAGCCATTGGCGACGTTACCCACGTAATCCCCGTTGTACTGAGTCTTCAGGAGCAATTGCCCGGAGTGAAAATCACCTGGGTGATCGGCAAGATTGAAGCCAAACTCATTGGCGACCTGCCTGGCGTTGAATTCATCATTTTCGACAAGAAAGCCGGCCGAAAGGGCTACGCGGACTTGCGCAACACCCTGAAAACCCGGAAGTTTGATGCACTCCTCCATATGCAGGTGGCATTCAGGGCCAACCTGGCAGCGGCGATGATCCCTGCCAGGGTAAGAGTCGGCTATGACAAGGCGCGCAGCAAGGACCTGCACAGCCTGTTCATTAACCGGCGGATTGCTCCGGCGCCGCAGCAGCATGTGCGGGACTGCCTGGCGAGTTTTCTTGAGCCGTTAGGGCTGAAACCAGCCGCACCAAAATGGAGCATCCCCCTGTCCGATGAAGATCACGAGTTTGCCCGCCGCCAGTTGGCAACGGACCGCAAGAACCTGGTGATCAGCCCCTGCGCCAGTCACACCCTTCGCAACTGGCCGGCGGAACGCTATGCAAGGTTGGCCGATCACGCAATCCGTGTTCATGGAATGAAGGTGATTCTGGTGGGCAGCCCGGCACCTTTTGAGGCGGAATTCTGTTCTGCGATAGAGAACGCCATGGAAGAGCAGGTCCATAACATCTGCGGCAAGGATACATTGAAACAACTGGCTGCGCTGCTAGGCCATGCCGACCTGGCTGTGGCTCCGGATACCGGCCCGGCCCACATTGCCAGTGCGATGGGTACTGATGTGCTCGGCATTTATGCGGCGAGCAATCCTTATCGTTCGGGACCGTACAACTCGCTTGAATGGTGTGTTAATCGGTACCCCGAAGCACTGGAGCGGTTCACCGGTAAATCCGTCGACGAGGCTCGCTGGGGGGCCAAGGCGGAATTTGAGGGGGCGATGGAGATGGTTTCTGTGGAGGATGTTACCGGGATGTTGGATCGGTGGGTTGAGGCACAGGGTAGGAAGTAGTTGGCGCCGGATTTGGGGTTCGGCGCCGGGTTGGGTTGTCGCGTTACGCTCATTGTCGGATTACGGCCCTTTGGGCCTAATCCGACCTACGGGTAGAGAGACCGTTATTTGCGAGCGGTGTAGTCCTGGTAGGACTTTTCTTCTACGAAGCGGGAGCCCAGGGCCAGGTTGACATCTTTTTTGATGGCGGCGCGCTTGTCGTTGGTCACGTAAACAGCGCGGGCCAGCTCAATGAACCTGGGGCCAAAATCCTGGGCAGCTTCCTGGTCGCGGATGTCGTCTTCGATTTCCCAGAGTTCCTCGTTAACGGCTTTCAGCTGCTTGCGCAGATCCGCAATGGCAGCCTGATCCTGAACAGCTTCATCCCACGTGGCGCTCAGCTCATCCAGTTCAAGACGAACGTTTTTGACCTTCTCCGGGTCTGCAATCCGTTCGGATTTGATCTCCAGGATGGTGATCTTGTCCAGCACTTCGCCGAAGGAGACCGGCACTTTGATAACGTCTGCCATTTGCTCTTCCTGCAGGTGTTGTTAATGGAACACGGGATTAGCCGTTAACCGGTGTCAGCCACTGTGAGTGGGCTTCGCTCTTGCCCTTCACCGCGTCGAAATACATGCCCTGCAACTTCTCGGTCAGCGGGCCCCGCTTGCCAGCGCCGATCACACGGCCATCCAGTTCACGGATCGGCAGTACTTCGGCCGCAGTACCCGTGAAGAAGGCTTCGTCTGCGATATAGACCTCATCCCGGGTAATGCGGCGCTCTTTTACCGGAATGTTGAGCTCTTTGGCGAAATCCAGAATGGTCTGACGGGTAATGCCTTCCAGGCAGGAGGTCAGCTCCGGTGTATGCAGAACGCCATCACGCATGATGAAAATATTCTCGCCAGAGCCTTCCGCCACGTAACCCTCGTTATCCAGCAACAGGGCCTCTTCACAGCCACTGGCGATGGCTTCATTCAGGGCCAGCATGGAATTGATGTAGTTACCGTTGGCCTTCGCCTTACACATGGTGATGTTGACGTGGTGCCGGGTGTAGGAGGATGTCCGAACCTTGATGCCCAGTTCCTTGGCTTCCGGCGACATGTAGGACGGCCAGCTCCACGCCGCCACCATTACGTGTACCTTCAGGTTGTCGGCACGCAGGCCCATGCCTTCGGAGCCCAGAAACACCATCGGGCGCAGGTAGGCCTCATCCAGGTTGTTTTCCCTTACCGCGGCACATTGCGCGGCATTCAGCTCGTCCTTGCTGAATGGCATGGTCATATTCAGGATATGGGCGGAGCGGAACAGACGGTCGGTATGTTCTTTCAGGCGGAAAATCGCTGCGCCCTTCTCGGTGCTATAAGCACGCACACCCTCGAAACAGCCCAGGCCGTAGTGCAGTGTGTGGGTCAGCACGTGGGTTTTGGCTTCCCGCCAGGGAACCATTTCACCATCCAGCCAGATGAAGCCATCACGATCAGCCATCGACATTGTTTCTGCTCCTAAAGCGCTCTTATTCGGGAAACCGGCATTCTAGCAGGAAATCCCGGGCTTACGAAGAGGTACAACCACTCTTACATCACCCCAGCATTATCTGATTCCACATACTCTGGATGTAGTCACGCTCCTCGGGAAAGGCATCCCCCGCCACCTGACTGTTCAGGTTCTGCAGTGCCCGTCGGTGGATGGTGGATCGCAGGGTTATGAAGGCCTCTCGCAGCTTCTCGGTGTCCTCTACCGGCAAAACCCCGGCCCGGCCCAGCTCTTCCATCTGGCGGATGTTATCGGACCATTGGGTCAGTTCCGGATGCTCCGAGCACCAGGCCAGCATCAGGTACTGCACCATGAACTCGATATCGATAATGCCGCCGAAATCGTGCTTGATGTGAAAAACCTCGGGCTCCTTGCCCTCAACCCGGGGAGTGCCCAGTGCCGAGCGCATTTTCTCACGCATGCTGACCACGTCCTCCCGTAATTTGTTCCGGTCCCGTTGTTGGCACAGTATGTCATGGCGCAGCTTTTCAAAAGCCTCCAGTGTTTCCGCGCAGCCGGCCACACCACGGGCACGAGCCAGCGCCTGATGCTCCCAGGTCCAGGCGTCATTGCGCTGGTACTTCTCGAAGGCAGACAGGGTACTCACCAGCAGCCCCGAACTTCCGGACGGTCGCAGGCGCATGTCCACTTCATAGAGCTGGCCCGATGGTGTCTGGGTATTGAGGATGTGAACAATACGCTGGCCCAGCCGCGTGTAGAACACCGCGTTGTCGATGGGCTTGTCGCCGTCCGTCGACTGCTCCGGGTCCGCATCATGGATAAACACCAGGTCCAGGTCCGAGGTGTAACCCAGCTCGATACCGCCCAGCTTGCCATAACCGATAATGGCAAAATCGGTGTCACAGGCGGATCCATCCTTGCGCAGGGGGTAGCCATGGCGGCTGACCAGGTTGGCAAAGGCAACATCCACCACATGATCCAGCACCACTTCGGCAATCCAGGTCAGGTAGTCGCTGACTTTCATCAATGGCAGTGTTTCCCGGATCTCCGAGGCGGCCACCCGCAAGATGTGCGCCTTCTTGAAATGCCGCAGGGTTTCCATCTGCTCCTCAAGATCCTCGAAAGGAATACGCAGCATCTGCTGACGCAGGTCATCCTGGAGTTCGGTTTTCGCCGGGGGGCTGTACAGGCTCTCAGCGTTCAGGAGTTCGTCCAGCAGCAGAGGCGTTTCCGCCAGCTGGCTGGCGATCCAGGGGCTCTCGCTGCACAGCCGGACCAACTGGGCACGCGCCCCCGGATTCTCCATGAGGAGCACCATGTAGGCGGTTCTGCGCAGGATCGCCTCTACCAGCTGCAGAACCCGAGACAATGTCTGGGAGGGGCCGTCCACGTGAGTGAGCGCTTCCAGAAGCACCGGCATGAACTTGTTGAGCCTTTGACGGCCCTGGGTTTGCAGCGTTTGCAGGGTGCGAGTCTCACGCAGGTCACTCAGGGCTGAATAACTGCCTTCCGGATCTTCAAACCCATGCTCGCTGAGCCAGGCTGTCGCGGCTTCCCTGTCCATTTCCCCCAACCAGAGTTCCTGCCATCCTTCATCGAGCACTGCGGCTTCGTTTTCTTCATCTTCGATGGCAATAATATCTGCAAAGTGGGTAGCCACTCTCTCGCGATGCCTGTCCAACTCAGCTGCGCAGGACGCCCAGTCATCAAACCCCATGATCAGTGCGACCCGGGCCCGGGCCAGATCATTATCCGGCAGCAGCTGTGTCTGCTTGTCTTCCATACCCTGAAGGGCGTGCTCCATATTGCGAAGGAAAATATAAGCATCCCTCAGCTCTTTAACTACCCGTGACGGCAGGAGCTCCAGCTCCTCGAGCTCCTTGAGAATCACCAGCAGTTCCCGCTGCTGAAGCTCCCGATCACGGCCGCCCCGGATCAGCTGAAAAGCCTGAACCACAAACTCGATTTCCCGGATGCCGCCGTTGCCAAGTTTGATGTTATTTTCAAGACCCTTGCGGCGCACTTCCCGGCTGATCATCGACTTCATACTGCGCAGGGACTCGAACGCACTGAAATCGATGTACTTGCGGTAAACAAAGGGCTTTAGACTGTCCATCAACACCTGACCGGCGCCCTGATCCCCGGCCACGACCCGGGCCTTGACCATGGCATAACGCTCCCAGTCCCGGCCCTGGTCCTGGTAATAGGTCTCCAGCGCGGCAAAGCTCAGGGCCAGCGCCCCACTCTGCCCGTAGGGACGCAGACGCATATCCACGCGGAACACAAATCCGTCTGCAGTGATCTGGTCCAGGGCCTGGATCAGCCTCTGCCCCAGGCGAATGAAAAACTGCTGATTATCAATGGAACGTCGCCCGCCGCGGGTTTCCCCTTTCCCCGGAAACGCAAAGATCAGATCAATATCAGAAGACACATTGAGCTCGTGGCCACCCAGCTTGCCCATGCCCAGCACAATCAGCGGCTGCGGACCGTCTTCTCCCGTAGCCGGATTCAGGCCCCATGGCGTTCCCAACTGCTCGCAGGTATCGTCGTACAACCAGTCCAGAGCGCCCTGGATGCTGATATCGGCGAAGTCGCTGGTCGCTGCGATGGTTTCCGCCATACTGGCCCAGCGCATCAGGTCCCGCCAGATGATCCGGAACTGAATTTCCATCCGGAAGCGCCGCAAGGCAACATGAAGGCTGCTTTCGTCCTCCACCCCGGCCAGAAATTCCTGCCAGCGCTGGCGCAGATAATCGGCGGTGGTAGGCTCTGTCAGCGGTCGGGATCGGCACAAGGACTCCACCTGCTCCCGATGACGCTCCAGCACTTGCCGCAGGAACAGACTACGGGCAATGGCCTGAGCGACGTCTTCATCGGATACGCCTCCAGGGGCATGCAGGAAACCTGGCACGCCTTCCGGGAAAACCGAACTCCAGACGCCAGCGACTTCATTCGCCAACACCGTCGGTAGTGAGCGCCAAGGCTCGGACATAATGCAAACCCCTGTGTCTCTGTTATATTTCACGTACTGTATAACGAACTCCTCCCCGACTGAACAGCCGTAAGGACACCGATGCAGAGGAATCGCCGGCCGCTGAACCCGGAACATCAACTCTCCCACCTGCCAATGTCCGGGATTATCAAGGCACGAATCAAACGGCTTTTCTTGATTCTGGGAGGCCTGCTGATTACTCAGATAATGATCATCTGGGCGGCGGAAGACCTCTCACTGTTTGAATCCACGTGGATGACCATGACCACCCTGGTAACCGTGGGCTACGGTGATTTCGCACCAGAAACCTATGTTGGCAGAATCAGCACCATTGTGGTGATGTTCGTTTCCGCCATCACCCTGCTAACGCTGATCGTCAGTGATTACATCGAATACCGGTTCTACCGCCGGGAACGAATCTTAACCGGACGCTGGGTATATGCCATGAAAGACCACATTGTCATTATCAACACACCAAAGACCGGTGGCGAACAGTACTTTTCCCGCTTTGCCTCCCAGATTCGCGCAGTGCCGAGCTATGAAACCGTTCCCATCATGATACTCACACGGCACTTCACCAACGGTCTTCCCACGGAACTGTCCGACAACGGTCTGGTGCACTTCCACGGTTCCGGTAGCGACCCCGCAGCACTCAAGGCAGTCCACGCCGGCAGCGCGCGACACATCATCGTGCTGGCTGCCGACGAGGCCGACCCGTCATCAGACAGCCTGACCTTCGACATAGCCCATCGCTTGAGTGAGTCCAACCTGGGCCAGAAAGTCACTGTTGAATGCGTTCGGGATGAGAACCGTGACCGTTTTACAGCGGTAGGGGTTCGCACAGTGATCAGACCGGTCCGGACCTATCCGGAAATCATGGTGCGCTCAGTTGTGGCGCCAGGGTCGGAAAAGGTCCTGGAGGACCTGTTTAACTACCAGCACGACCATCCCCACCGCTACGAGATCGACCTTGACGACCTGACCTGGGCGGACATTGTCAGCGCGCTTATCCGCCACGGGATCGGCACGGCACTGGCCTACATTGATGACAACAACGACGTTATCTGTCACCCCCCAACCGACCAGGAAATTGAAGGCAAAGGACTGATTGTACTTGTAAAATCCAGCGAAACGCCCGATGTGGGCGTGGTCGAGGAAGCCCTGGCCCGCTATCGCGAATTCATAAAGAAATGGCATGACCTCCAGGACCAGGCAGCAGAAGAGGAAGCTATCGCAGAAAGGGCCGAAAACCGGTAACCAGGCAGCATGAACGCTAGCCTGCAGCAATGGCGAGCTGAAGCTGCCCGAGCTCCCTGTGTGAAACCATGTCGCTGACAGGCGTACCATTAACCAGAGCGCGCACCACTCGATGGTAAAGCTCACTGACGCCACGCTCATCAGCCAACCGGCCAATGTTGCCGAGTGCTTCCTCATCAACAGGAGCGGGAGAACCGGTCAGCCAGGACACACTCAGCGCAAACAGGAACTCATTCACTGCCAGCTCTGGCTCCTCCCCTGCATCCGGAGCCGGGTGATAAAGGCCAGCCAGGTAATACCCCTGTTCTGCCTTACTGATCAGATTCAGGAAAACCGGCACCTCGTCCGCCAACCGCCTTGCCCAGGCGAGCAATGCCGCCGCATCCCCGGACTTGAGTTCAAATTCAATCTCGTTCAGCAGACGCGACCTGCCTTCAACTGCAATCTCACCAGAATCGATAGCCACTTCAATCAGAGTGTCTCCCTGCTCAATCATAACCACGCGGCGCTCGAAGTTAGTCTCGAATACCGGTTGCAGCTCGGCAAGGTTCACGCTCTGGCCTACAGGCGTATCCGCGATCAATCCCATATTGAGTGTTGTGCCAATCAGCGGCCACTCCCACTCCTGCCGGCGGTGAGCCCCGTCCACAAATTCCCCGCGGGTTTTCAGGGTCTGAATGTACCTGTCACCCATCTTGCGGATTCTCAGCGCAATCTTCTGCCTGTTGAGGTCACCGTCCGGTGTATCAAAGTAGGTGTTGCCTAACTGCAGAGTCTCTGACTGGCGGGTATTTGGCTGGCCTGATAACCAGTCGATGGCCCGGTCGAGATCCGACTGCGCCACGCTGAGCTTGATTTCCAGTTCCTGGGCCATTGCCTCTCCTGACGTGGGAAATTTGGTATCAGCATACATAAAAAAACCGGCAGCCCGAAGGCCACCGGTTTTCGACTACTTGGTGACTAGCTGATTAGCTGATCAGAAGTAGTAAACAGCACCAACAGAGGCGATGGAGCGCTCGTCAGTAACAGCGTCGTTACCCATTGAGTCTGTGTACTCGTACACATCGTCACCGCCGCCCAGGTAGCCTTCGAAATAGACATACATGTGGTCAGAGATGTTGTGCAGAGCCTGCAGGGTAATGGTGCTGGTTTCGGTATCTGCGGCATCATCAGCAGTCTCAAGCTCATAAGACAGCGCAAACTGGTTCGCGCCGAGCGAGTAAACGCCCATGACACCGAACAGGTCAGCGGACTCATCACGAGTATGATACTCACCGGTCAGGCGCAGGTTATCCAAATTGTAGCTGGCACGCAGACCGTAGGTGTTTTCGTTATTGCCATCGCTTGTGTCGTTGGAGTCAATGGCAGCAGCCAGTTCCAGAGCGTCCATTTCATAAACGGCAGCAAGCTGGTACGGATAGGATTTTTCGCTTCCTGCTCCAGCTTTAGTGTCATTGTCGCCGTTAAACTGAACAGCTGCCCACAGGCTCAGACCACCGAAAGACGGTGACATATACTGAATGAGATCGCCTTCGCCAGTGGTGTAGTCCGGACCAATGCTCAGGGTTGCGACTTCATAGTACTGAGCAATTTCGTCAACGGCACGCTCGTAGGTGGAGTCGTCAGAGCCGACCCAAACCTGACCGAAGCTGTCGCCCTTCACACCAATGTAGGCTTCGTCCAGACCGTCAATGCCATTGCTGGCACTTTTGTCGTCAGCGTTGATGCCTTCAAGTTCGATCTTCAGGAAGCCAGTGATCCCCGGAGCAATCTCGTGGTCGTGCTTAACCCCGATGGTCGTGCCGTTGTCGAAATGCTCTACGGAAGAAGGACCACCGTCGAAGTTGTCATGGGCGATGGCGTACTGGATGTTGCCGTAAACGGTCGGCATTGAATCCATGCGTGCTGCCAGCTCGGAGGCTGTAGCTGTAGTCTGTGCCAGCGCGCTGCCAGAGAATGTAGCGGCTGCAATAGCAGATGCGATGAGCGTCTTTTTCATGTTGCGTCTTCCTTTTTGAGTTAACTCAGGTTTTAGCGACGGGTTTGATTCCCGCTCTTCAGACTTCACCAGTCGGGCTGGTTGAGCCCTATTCTGTGTACTTACCATGTCAGTTTTGTGACATAGCAATAACAATTCGTTTTTCTTCTTTTGCGCAGAGACCCAGCTTTACAGACTGACGGGCCTTTGCATGTCAGCCACTTACAGCTTTCTTTTGAAGCTATGAGTAACAAACCTTTTGTAATGCAATGAACTCTCATTTGCAAATTTTTAATCAGTGCTTTTTAGCTTAATTCGATTCAAAAACTCGAGTAATTATATCCACGCGCGAATAGCCGCACCCTGATACGCTCCCCTTTCAAATCCGGGGCCAGAATACAACCATCCCTTTATAATCAGCAGGTTAAAAAACACCCCCTAACCCTGAATGGCCTGCACCGCGCCCACACCAGAGATGCCCTGCACCCTCACAGATCACTACCCCGCCAGGCGCGCTAAATCAGTGCATCTACCTATGCCCTTGCCAACACCCCCCCAACCTCAAGAAGAAAAGTAACGGGTCCGTCATTCTCCAGAACCACTTTCATATCGGCACCAAACTGCCCCCGACCGACAGACGCCTTTCCCAGGCACTGCTCTGACGCCACCAGAAACTCCTGGAACAGCGCTTCAGCATGATCGGGGGGTGCGGCCGCAGAAAAACCTGGGCGCGTGCCTGAACGGGTATCGGCAGCAAGGGTGAACTGAGGTACTACGAGGAGAGAGCCGCCATGATCAAGCAGGCTGCAATTCATCCGTCCCTGGTCATCGGGAAACACCCGGTAATTAATCACTTTCCGGCAGAGTTTTTTCGCGGTTTCGGAAGTATCCGTCTTCTCAACACCAAGCAACAGCAGAAGCCCCGAGTTGATTTCAGAGATTTTCTCACTTTCGACGCTAACGCTGGCGTAAGTAACTCGCTGTATCAGCCCTTTCATTGAATTCCCTGCGGAAGGACTTAAAAGATCGAGCGGAGTTTATCCATGCAGCCCCTCAGTCGCAACCCCTCTTCGGAGGTATTTCCTCGCTTTGTGAGAAGCGTCTATTCGCCGTTGCCGTCAAGCCGTGCAGCCACCTCGTCAATGCCATGCATCAAGGCGTCAATGATCGCCGGCTCCGACGCCGAATGGCCCGCATCCCGAATGATTCTCAGGTCTGCTTCGGGCCAGACTTCACTGAGGGCAAGGGCGTTGTCCAGGGGGCAGACCATGTCGTAACGGCCATGCACAATGATACCCGGGATATCCTTCAGGGCCCCCGCATCGCGAATAATCTGATTGTCTTCCAGAAACGCGTTGTTCATGAAGTAGTGGCACTCAATACGAGCCAGGGCAATCGCCACATGGGGGTGGCCGAAATGCTCGACCACCCGCGGGTTCGGGTGAAGCGTGGCACACCGCCCCTCCCAGATGGACCAGGCTTTTGCAGCCTGGATCTGCTCAAGCTCATTGGTGCTTGTGAGACGTCGATAGTAGGCGGACACCAGATCACCCCGCTCACTCTCCGGAATCGGCGCAACGAAGTCTCGCCAGTAATCGGGAAATACCCTGCTCGCACCCTCCTGGTAGAACCAGTGGATGTCCCTGGGGCGACACAGAAAGATCCCCCTCAACACCAGCCCAAGCACCCTGTCCGGGTGTGACTGGGCGTAAACCAGACTCAGAGTGGAACCCCAACTGCCCCCGAAGAGAATCCATTGGGTGATGCCGAGAAATGACCGGACAGTTTCCATGTCCTCCACCAGCTTTTGAGTAGTGTTTCCTTCGAACTCCGCCAACGGAGTTGAGCGACCGGCCCCGCGCTGATCCATGAGGATGATCCGGTAGCGTTCGGCATCAAAAAAGCGACGGTAATAGTCCTCGCACCCGCCACCGGGACCACCGTGGACAACCAGAACAGGGATACCATCCGGATTGCCGCTTTCTTCCACATAGAGTTCATGGGGAGGGTCCACCGCAAGACGGTGTCGGGCATTAGGCTTGATTTCAGGATAGAGGGTGAGCATAAGACGCTCCGGAAAAAGGATGTAACCGGAGTTTAGCTGAACTGAACGAAAAAGGGACAGATCACATCTGCCCCTTTCTCTACAGCCTGTTGCAGATTACTTCTTGTGGGCGCGCTTGCGCTCGTTTTCGGTAAGCAGCTTCTTGCGCAGACGGACCGACTTCGGCGTTACCTCCACCAGCTCGTCTTCATCGATGAACTCCAGCGCCTGCTCAAGGGTAAACTTGATGGGCGGCACCAGAGCGATCACTTCCTCTTTGCCAGAGGCGCGCATGTTGTCCAGCTTCTTGCCCTTGGTGGGGTTTACCACCAGGTCGTTATCACGGCTGTGAATGCCGCACAGCTGACCTTCGTAAACTTCCTGCCCCGGATCCAGGAACAGCTTGCCGCGGCTCTGGAGCGTTTCCAGCGAGTAGGTGAGCGCGGTACCGGTTGCCATTGATACCAGCACGCCGTTCTGACGGCTGGTCATGTCACCGCTCTTGATCGGGCCGTAATGACTGAATGTGGAAGTCAGGATGCCCGAGCCGGATGTCATGGTCAGGAAGGAGTTACGGAACCCGATCAGGCCCCGCGCAGGTATCGTATACTCAAGACGCATACGCCCTTTACCGTCCGGCACCATATTGGTCAGCTCACCCTTGCGGAAGCCCATCTGGTCCATCAGGGCTCCCTGGTGCTGCTCCTCAATGTCAATAATGACGTTCTCGTAGGGCTCCTGCTTTACTCCGTCAATCTCGCGGATGACCACTTCCGGACGACCCACCGCCAGCTCGAAGTTTTCCCGGCGCATGTTTTCGATCAGTACCGAGAGGTGCAACTCACCGCGGCCGGACACTTTGAACTTGTCGGCGGAATCACCTTCTTCAACGCGCAAAGCGACGTTGTGCAGCAGCTCCTTTTCCAGCCGCTCCTTGATGTTGCGACTGGTGACGAACTTGCCTTCCCGGCCACAGAACGGAGAGTCGTTGACCTGGAAGGTCATGGAGACCGTTGGCTCGTCCACCGTCAGCGGAGGCAGGGCCTCTACATTGGCTTGATCGCACAGGGTATCGGATATGTGCAGCTCATCCATACCACTTACGCAAACGATGTCACCCGCTTGCGCCTCGTCGACCTCAACACGCTGCAGGCCGGAGTGCCCCATGATTTTGAGGATGCGGCCCTGGCGCTTCTTGCCATCAGCACTGATAGCTGTCACCGGGGAATTGGTTTTGATCTTGCCGCGCCTGATGCGGCCGATGCCGATAACGCCCAGGAAGCTGTTGTAGTCCAGCTGGGAAATCTGCATCTGGAACGGGCCGTCGCGATCAACGGTCGGTGCCGGCACGTGGTCAACGATGGCCTGGAAAACCGCATCCATATTATCGTCCAGCTTCTCGTGATCCATTCCAGCAATGCCGTTAAGGGCACTGGCAAAGACGATCGGGAAGTCGAGCTGCTCATCGCTGGCACCGAGGTTGTCGAACAGGTCGAACACCTGATCCACCACCCAGTCCGGGCGTGCACCCGGACGGTCGATCTTGTTTACCACCACAATCGGGTGCAGACCGGCGTCAAAGGCCTTCTGGGTAACAAAACGGGTCTGTGGCATTGGGCCGTCGATGGAATCGACCACCAGCAGCACACAGTCCACCATGCTCATCACGCGCTCCACTTCGCCGCCGAAGTCGGCGTGGCCCGGCGTGTCGACAATGTTAATGTCGTAGTCGTGCCATTTCAGCGCGGTGTTTTTGGCCAGGATGGTGATCCCGCGTTCCTTTTCCTGGTCATTGGAATCCATGACGCGCTCATTTTCGAGCTCTTTGCGGTCCAGAGTACCGGACTGACGCAACAACTGGTCTACCAGCGTGGTTTTGCCATGGTCGACGTGGGCGATGATGGCGATATTACGAAGTTTATCAATCACAACTATAATCCTGCAGCATGTACTGAAATGACCTGAGAGGTCTTCAGCAGGCGAAGCGCCCCTTACATGCCGTCTCAAATCCGTAAAATGAATTTCATTTGCCAGGCCGGGCAGCCTGGATGCACCCTATCACCCGTTCGGTATCATTACCGAAAGGCCGGGGCAAAAATGAAGTGGCGCGCAGTATATAGCAAAGTCCCTCATGTTTATATGAACATTAATGCCTATTGGAACAACCGGCCAGACGCACCATTTTGATGCATTTTCTTGCTTGCCGCCCCATTTTAACGCACCACTGCAGGGCAGCTCGGCATGCGCCCACCCCTGCATCGCTCCAAAACAGCCCGAAAACCGCATAATTGCGCTCTTGTGGAGCACAAAAACAAAACTGGCAAGGCTATTGCTTTATCGTAATCAGCCGAATTTGCAGGTAACTCGGAACAGCTTTTGATAAGCTGCTCAACCTGAAAGAAAGATCGGGAGTCAGCACCGCTGAACGATCCGGCAACAACGTACACAGAAATTGCCCGCCCTGCGGGTTAACTGACGGAGCTTGCACAATGTCCAAGACGATTGATCTGATCAAGGAACACGAAGTCAAATGGGTCGACATGCGATTCACTGACAGCCGCGGCAAAGAGCAGCATGTAACGCTGCCTGCAACCGAGGTAGACGAGGACTTCTTCGCTGACGGCAAAATGTTCGACGGCTCGTCCATCTCTGGCTGGAAGGGCATTAACGAATCCGACATGATTCTGATGCCGGTAGACGAAACCTCTGTTCTTGATCCGTTCACGGAAGAAACCACCATTAACATCACCTGCGACATTGTGGAGCCTTCCACCATGCAGGGTTATGAGCGCGATCCGCGCTCGGTTGCCAAGCGTGCTGAAGAATACCTGAAGTCCACTGGTATCGCAGACGGAGCACTGTTCGGCCCTGAGCCGGAATTCTTCGTATTCGACTCTGCCAGGTGGAAGGTCGATATGCAGGGCGCCATGTACGAATTGCACTCTGAAGAAGCAGCCTGGGTATCCGGCGAAGAGTTCGATCGCAACAACATCGGTCACCGCCCGGGCGTGAAAGGTGGCTACTTCCCGGTTCCGCCGGTAGACAGCCTGCACGACCTGCGTGGCGCCATGTGTGCGGCCATGGAGTCCATGGGTCTGGAAATTGAGGTGCACCACCACGAAGTGGGCACTGCCGGCCAGTGTGAAATCGGCGTTGGCGCCAACACTCTCACCCGCAAGGCTGACGAAGTTCAGATCCTGAAGTACTGTGTGCACAACGTTGCCCACGCCTACGGCAAAACAGCCACATTCATGCCCAAGCCGGTCGTTGGTGACAACGGCTCCGGTATGCACGTACACATGTCCCTGAACAAGGATGGCAAGAACCTGTTCGCGGGCGACGGTTACGCCGGTCTGAGTGAAATGGCCATTTACTACATTGGCGGTATTATCAAGCATTCCAAGGCTATCAACGCCTTCACGAACGCCTCCACCAACAGCTACAAGCGTCTGGTTCCGGGCTTCGAGGCACCAGTCATGCTGGCATACTCAGCCCGCAACCGTTCTGCGTCCATCCGTATTCCGTACGTGAACAGCCCGAAGGGCCGTCGCATCGAAGTTCGCTTCCCCGACGCCTCCGCCAACCCGTACCTGGCTTTCGCAGCCCTTATGATGGCCGGCCTTGACGGCATCCAGAACAAGATCCACCCGGGCGATGCCATGGACAAGGATCTGTACGATCTGCCAAAGGAAGAAGCCCTGAACATCCCGACCGTTGCCGAGACTTTCCAGGAAGCCCTGGACTGCCTCGAGGCAGACCACGAGTTCCTGACCCGTGGCGGCGTATTCACCGAAGACATGATCGGCGGCTACATTGATCTGAAGCGTGGCGAAGTTGAAAAGCTCAACATGACCACACACCCGGTCGAGTTCGAGCTGTACTATTCATGCTAATCACGTCCTGCTAGGGCGCCGTACGGCCCAGCAGTCAGAAGAGCCCCGCCCCGTGCGGGGCTTTTTTGTGTCGGAAATCACAATGCCGTACCACCCTTAACGGAATGTAACCCGGCGCACAAGGAATGGCGTTGAAATACACAGGTGTGACGCTGATAATCAGGTAAAACAACAGACAGGTTGTATCTATGAAATCACGGCTCGTATTCGTCGCAGGTATCCTCACGCTCATCGCCCAACCTCTTTCCGCAGAGGTGTATCGCCAGGTCGATTCCCAGGGCAATGTCACCTATACCGACGAGCCTGTAGAAGGCACCGAAGCAGAAGAGATCAAGGTCAAACCGGTAACAACCGTCACCCTGCCGAAGCTTGAAGCTGTCCAGGAAACGGAACAACTCAGGCAGAAAGTGCAGGAGGAAGGCGCCGCCTACGACAGCGTCACTTTTCTTGCGCCTGGCGATGAAGAAGCCTTCCATAGCGGTAGTGGTGATGTGGAATTTCAGGTTACCAGTTCACCGTCCCTGCGGGACAATCACAAATACGAAGTCACCCTTGATGGGCAGCCCGTCGGCCAGAGCGAATCAGGAACCGTTATGGTGCGAAACGTGTATCGTGGCACTCACGACGCTGGCGTTAACATTGTAGACAGCAATGGAGTCACCATTAAAAGCGGCGAAACCATCACCTTCACTATCCACCGGCCCAGTGTCAAAAACTGAAGCACCTTACTGAAGCTATACACCCTGCCCAGAAGAACGCCTGAAGTCCATGACCACCTCACCCTGATGTGGTCACTCCTCACATTATGCTGCGCACTATTTTAGTGCGCCCGCACCACAAAGCAGCCATACTCTGATCATTCGCAGGGCGTCCAGCTGGCGTTCTGACGGGCACAATACGACTTATGCACTACACAACAGCGCATTTACGGGCTGTTGAGCCCTAATGCCCGCAAAATGCGCAAATGCAACGCTGCAATCATCCAATGTGGTTCGCTTTTTGCAAAACCGCAGGAGTACCAAGCGTTGCCGACCAGAAGGGATGGAAGCATGGCAATACCGGCCGGATATAAAAGCATACTGGACAGCCTGACTACAGCGGTGATCGTGCTGAAGGACGGCCTGCAGATCCAGTATCTCAATCCGGCCGCCGAGAGCCTGTTTGAAACCAGCATAACGCGCAGCCAGGGGGGCCCGATCAACGACATTCTCATCGATTCGGAGGATGCCCTCAAAACCCTTTACGCAGCAGCCGAAAACGGGCAGTCGTACACCCGCCGCGAAGCCGAGTTCGTACTCACAAGCGGCCTACGGCTCACTGTTGACTACTCGGTATCTCCCATCAGTCTGGATCCTACCGAACTGCTTATTGAGATCCAGCCACGGGATCGACTGCTGCGCATCAGCCGGGAAGAAGACATTATCTCTCAGCAGGAGACCACAAGGATCCTGGTACGAGGCATGGCCCACGAGATCAAGAATCCCCTGGGCGGCATTCGGGGCGCAGCCCAGCTACTGGACCGGGAGCTGACCAGTGAAGACCAGAGAGAATACACCCAGGTCATTATTGCAGAAGCCGATCGCCTCCGGTCCCTGGTGGACAGAATGCTTGGCCCCAACAAGGCGCCGAAACTGGCCCCCACCAACATTCATGAAGTGCTTGAACGAGTAAAGACGTTACTGGAAGCCGAGAGCCGCGGCCGTATCAATTTCCGCCGCGACTATGATCCCAGCCTTCCGGAGTTCCAGGGTGACAAAGAGCAGTTGATCCAGGCCTTTCTCAACATCGCCCGCAACGCCATGGAAGCCGCTTTCGAAAATCAGGCGGAGATGACCGGCGGCGAACAGCCCACCATCACCTTCCGGACCCGCGCTCTCCGGCAGTTCACCATTGGCCATAAACGACACCGGCTGGTTTGCCGCGTGGACGTAATCGACAACGGACCGGGCATACCACCGGATCTGCTGCAAAACGTTTTCTACCCGATGATCAGCGGGCGGGCGAGCGGAACAGGCCTTGGCCTGTCCATTACCCAAAGCATCATCGGGCAACATCACGGGCTGGTTGAATGTGAAAGCCAGCCCGGTGAAACCGACTTCATCATCTTCCTGCCCCTGGAGGACAATCAATGAGCCAACCGGCAAACGTCTGGATAATTGACGACGACCGCAGTATTCGCTGGGTGCTGGAACGCGCCCTGAACCAGGCCGGTATGCAGCCCCGGGTCTTTGAAAGTGGCGAAAGCATCATGATGCGGCTGGAACACGAACAGCCTGACGCCATCATCAGTGATATCCGCATGCCCGGCGTCGACGGCATCACCCTGCTGTCCCAGATTGTCGACGCGCATCCCGACTTGCCGGTGATTATCATGACCGCCCACTCCGACCTGGAAAGCGCGGTAACCAGCTACCAGACCGGTGCCTTTGAATACCTGCCCAAGCCTTTTGATGTGGATGATGCCGTGGCCCTCGTCAAGCGGGCGGTGGCTCACAGCCATGAACGCCGGGCCACGTCAGAGCCCCAGGCAGAGAGCTCACAGCGCAACACCGAAATCATCGGTGAGGCACCGGCCATGCAGGAGGTATTCAGGGCCATCGGCCGCCTGTCCCACTCCAACATCACCGTCCTGATCAACGGCGAAAGTGGCACCGGCAAGGAACTGGTAGCACAGGCCCTTCACAATCACAGCCCCAGGGCCACCCGCCCGTTTATCGCGCTGAACATGGCCGCCATTCCCAAGGATCTGATTGAGTCAGAGCTGTTCGGACATGAGAAAGGTGCCTTCACAGGCGCCGCGGCGGCGCGACAGGGGCGATTCGAGCAAGCCAACGGCGGCACCCTGTTCCTGGACGAAATCGGCGATATGCCTGCCGATACCCAGACAAGGTTGCTGAGGGTACTGGCAGATGGCGAGTTCTACCGGGTAGGCGGCACCACGCCTATCAAGGTGGACGTGCGCATCATCGCAGCAACACACCAGGACCTCGAAAAACTTGTTCAGGCGGGCACCTTCCGGGAAGACCTGTTTCATCGTCTGAACGTAATCAGGGTGCATCTGCCAAAACTGGCAGAACGCCGGGAAGACATTCCCCGCTTGATGGAACACTTCCTTAAGCGCGCGGCCAAGGAACTGGCGGTGGAAACCAAACTGCTACGCCCAGAAGCGGAAGAATACCTCACCACCCTGCCCTGGCCCGGCAACGTCCGCCAGTTGGAAAACACCTGCCGCTGGCTGACCGTAATGGCCAGTGGCCGTGAGGTTCATATCGATGACCTGCCACCCGAGCTCATGCAACAGGCAGAAGCTCCCGCCACCGGCCAGACCTGGCAGGAGGGCCTGCGTAACTGGGCCGAACAGGAATTGAAGCGCGGACACAAGGGCATTCTTGACACAGCCGTGCCGGAGTTCGAACGCATCATGATTGAAACCGCGCTGAAGCACACCGGCGGGCGCCGGCGGGATGCTTCCATTCTGCTGGGTTGGGGGCGGAACACGCTGACGCGGAAGATTAATGAGCTGGGGATGGATCATCCGGAGGGGGAGGAAGACTGAGTCTTTTCCCCTATCTTTCCCGCCAGTAGATCACCCGGTCATGGCCACGGTAAACGCCGAAGGTGGCCAGGGCAGAGGGGTTTTCCAGGGTGCCGTCTTCGTCTGCGTCGTCCTTTAGCCAGTCATCCACACTCCATGTCAGCGTGTCCGTGCCCTGAGACCCATCCGGCTGCAGGCGTAACGGGCCTGCCTCACCACTATTGAACATGCCTGAGTCTGGCGCCAATGTGTGATGTTCTGCCAGGCTGGCAATGTTGGCCGTGGTCCAGGGTGAGCAACTATCGGCGGCATTAACCACAAACCGTGATCCATTCCAGTACTCCACTCGGAAGGGCATCGGCAGCTCGGGAATATTCTCCGGGCCATACACATTGTCCATCGCCAGCCGCCCGTACCGCACGTCAAAATCTGCTACAGGGGTGAACGCATAGGGTGCGCCGTCGCCGCTGACACCATCCGCGTCTGTAATATCGGTCACGGCATACTCCAAATCAGGCCCGATAGGCGCCACCCGTGCTTCAGGTAATTTGTTGTAGCGGACGGCGTCTCCAGTGGAGTAATTGAATTGCAGCAACCCGGGCTCCACCACCGTCAGCGTGCCAGTATCGGTGGTGGCGGTTACCGCCATTGGCGCGTTATCACGATTCAGCGCTGTGTTATCCGCCACAGGAACGGTTCGCGTCACGTTTCCTGCCGAAAGCTGCTGAAAACCCGGCTCCGTGTAGTTCAGTGTTCGGGTTCCCTGCACCGATAACGGCTCTATTTCCACGCTCGGCACCAACAACCACCCAATATCCTGCCCCGTGTAGGCGAACGGCGTTGCTACTTTACACTCAGCCTCCAGCTCGCCCGGGTCGACCAGTACATCGAATCGATCAGGATAGAAGCGACCTGCCGGAGAACTGGTACCCTGGGGCACAGTTTTGCCCAGGTAACCGCCAGCAGCCGGTGTTGCCAGAAATTCGAAAACCCCAACTTCCGACACCCGTGCACTGACGGTTTCCGTGGCATCCGCCGACCGTGTATGGGAATACCCCGTTGGCGAGAGAGTTCCATCCGCCCCGCCGGAGGGTGCCACCACCCCCGAAGACAGCGGAACATCCAGCAGACGGAAATTGGGAGTAACGGGGTTCCCCTCACACAGATCACTGTCACTATCGTTCTGCCAGCCAACAGCGGTGATAGAGAGGTCGAAAGTATCCCCGGCTTTCACGAACAACGGACAGGAGGCATCCCCGGCGGCACACTCACCGGCAGTACTCACACAAAGGCCGGCTGGTACACTGACAAACTGGTCCGAGCCGGGCATCACCAGGCCCTCATCCCCTGTAGCTGCAGACCCCAGGTAACGACCATCCAGTTGCATCCGTCCGGCATCCGGATAACGGACCTCCACCTCCGCGATACCGCCGGTTCCAAAGCTCAGCTCAATGGTGGTGGGTGACCCGAAATCACCGCTGACATCCTCACCATCAATGGAAAGGGCTCGGCTTACAGGCCGGCTTGTCTCGTCCGGGTTAACATAGGTGAACCAGAACTGGACTGGCCGCTCCACGTTTTCAAACGCGGGTACGCACGCTTGCGTGCTATCGTCCCGTCGTACCGCCCGCACTTCAACAACATCGGAAGGCTTGTGGGATATCAGGTCCGGCACGTCGAATGCCAGGCCGGAATCGAAAAACTCCAGTACGCAGCCTGCCTCAGAAAGCCCTCCGCCGCCGGCCTGGCAAAGAGTGACGGCCTGGGGTCGTGTGGATGGCTGAGAACCGATAACATCCAGCGTGACTTCTCCGGCAACTGTATTCTGCAGTGTCGCCTCACTGAAGCCACCGGAAAAATTGACTACATTCCCGTCCTGCCAGCCATCCGAAGGTGACAGAGTAGCCTGAACCGGATCGGTGAATAATTGCTCACAACTTTCATTGGCACAGGCACGAATAGTGACAGTCTCCGGCTGACAGGTTAGCGCCACGCCGTCGTGGAGAATTTCAAAATGGTCAATCTGCTCACCCACGGGGTTTAACTGAAGCGCGCAAAGCTCGATGTTGTCGAGCTCGTGGATGTTTGTGGAACCGCCGGTGGATCCGGTCAGGGAAAGAAGGAAATTTTCCGGTACGTCCGGCTGTCCATCTTCATTCAGTGCATTGAATGGGCCTATCAGCTCCTGAAAATTGTTTCCCGTGCCTGTCAGATCTCGCTCCACTGAAACCAGAGCGTCACCAGCATTGCGGGAATCCACAGTAATCCTGTAACGGTGAGCCGACGGATTACCGCCAGGCTGGTCAATACCCGTTACAAGTGTGCCGGTACCTCTGAGGAAACGATAGCCTCCCTGGTAGGCACCCCGAATGGCGACAGCATCTGGCCGAAAGCCCGGCCCGCCCTGTCGACCTTCGGTGGGATTCGAAAAATTGCCAAACTCGTCCAGCCCTATTCCTATCCAACCACCGGCAAAACCCGGGTCGCCATTATTGCGTTGGGCATACCCCAGAGAACCACCGAAACTACCGGGCTGGGGCGTGATGGCGGCATCCGAAAGCACGATAGCCAGGCCGTCCGCCCCAGTGCCGCCATAGGCGTAATAATCAAACTCCAGAATGACAAGGTTATCAGCTCCGGGGATTTCCCTCTGCAGCGTTGCAGCCGTTGACTGGTTGCTTGCAGCTTCAGTCATCCGTAAACGACCACCAACCACTGATGGCTCGAAACTTCCACTGGCCACCGATGTCACCCAATCATCTGCTGAAAGAGCGCTGACAAAATCGTCGGAAAAACAGGCCAGATCTCCGGCCGGATCCACCACTTCAATATTAATCTCATCTGTTCCGAACAACTGTTGCGTAGCGTCGCAGCCGAAAACAATCATGCACTCGCGATACAGCGCCTGGAAGCTCACCGTGTATTCGCCGGGCTCATCAAACGTTACCGCCCGTGTGACGGGTGAGCGGTCACACAGCGTGTCATCGCTAGTGAACTGACTCTGCTCTCCATCAATCGTCCAGCGGTCTTCCCATACCTGGTAGGTATACCAGGGCCCATCCGGTGGACACTCCCGCCCGGTAACGCTCAGTAGAACACTCTCACCCACTTCAACAATGACCGGCCCTGAGCTATCTCCGTTCGCTGATAGCTCCACCGGCGCCGCACACAGCCCCGAGAGCAACCCCGATTCAACGCCGCTGTAATCTGCTATCGGGTCCTGGTTACCGATCGAGATGCCACTGCCGGCAGCCAGCCCGCCCAATATGTCGGCGTTGTTTCCCAGACTCATGCTCCCCGAAGCGTAGACAAGCCCCCGAATGGTAACGTTGTTGCCAATCGATAAATTTCCATCTACGACTAGCAGGAGCTGATCACTGTTACCGCCGGGATTAAAGCTGACATTGTTACCAGTGCTCAGGGAGCCATTAACGAAAACGCGGACCTGCGCTCCGTCGGCCACATTCAGCTGATACCCGTTGTCCAGGTTATCGCTGCGAACAAAATAATCCCCGGAAGATAATGTGGTGCCAGAGGCAGGCCAGGGATTGTCAGCAAAAGCGATGTCAGACAGATCCAGAGTATTGTCCGAGGCCTCCAGGTTTTCGTTCATCCCATCGGGCTCGCCGAATACCTCGGTACAGGACGCTGCCCAGGCTGAAGGAGAGAGAAAGCAGCCGATCACCAGGACCGACAGGACGGCAAAAAATTCACGGGTCCGTTTCATCGTACGCGTACCTCCACTACCCGCGTTGCCTGGTCAGCACCAGCGCCGCATTGACCGGTGCTGGTAATGGTGTAAACAGTATTACCGCCGGAACCACCAATATCCGCAGTGACCGATTCACAGGCCAGCGCTGCGCCACAGGTTTGAAGGCCATCCGCAGCATCAAAGTCCAGCGGACTATTAATGCCGCCGCAGCTATCGGCATCCAGTACGTCCCGCACCGCCACCTGCGCGCCGCTTTCTGCGGCAAAGAAGGCTCGCTGGGACTGAATCTGAAGGCTGATGGATTCGCCACTGCTCTGCTGGAGCTGGGACATACCAAGCACCAGGAACGCCAGCACCGTCACAACGAACAGGGCAACAGGCAGGCCCGCACCAGAATGGCGTTTCAGCGGTTTATCAGGGCACATTGCGAATCTGAACCTCCTGGCTGATGGCGGTGGATTCCCCGGTTTCGGCGTCTTCAAGAACAAAGCTGAATGACACGACAGCCCCGCGTTGAAGTGTGGGTGGGGTCACTTCAAAAACCAGGGAGTTTTCTTTAAGGCTGGCAGCAAGCACTTCCCGCCCTGGATAGTTTGACGGCAGACCAGATGCAGCCGGAGGGTTGATGCCGTAATTACTATAGCGGTAAAGCCAACGATCAGACTGGCAAAGGGCAACCGGCTCACCAACCACATAGAAACGCTTCTCCGGCGATTTCGCCGAGAACCGGTGAATGGCTCCACCGTCGAAAGTAACGGTTACCGGGGGGGCGCCCGCAGGCATGCTGGCTGGAGGCGACACGGGCCCGGGGCTGCTGAGGTCATAGACATCGCTGCCGTAACCGTAAACGACAACCCTGCCGGAAGCGGCCTGCCCGCCGGGCAATGGCACAGCTTCAAAAGAGGATGGAGAGCTGCCTCTCGGTAAATCAAGATAGTTGGATGCCGCCCTGGTGGGCATCCACTCAATACAGGAGCCATCAGCATTGGTGCGGATAGAAGTGGGTAAAGCCGCCCTCAGGCTTCGCGTCACCTGCTCGCTGATCACCACCCCGGCAAGCGCCCTTTGCTGGCGCGAGCTTACATCGATGGCTCCCTGAGTGGACAGGGCAATGAACTGCACCGAGATTGTGGCCACAATAGCCAGCAACACAATGACGATAACCAGCTCAACCAGGGTAAAACCCGCCGCGCGACGCATCAGAAGTTTGCCCTGTAGGCCGAGAACGAAAATGCCTGCCCGCCGGGTGCAGTAATGGCCAGACCAATGCGCTTGGCTTCCGACACCGGCAAACCCACCTCGTCGCCAGCGCAGACCACCGTAACGTCAACCACAAACCCACTGTAACCGTTCAGGACAGCTTCAGCACTTTCCGGGGGTGAATCCGAGGTGTTGTGGTAATCGTCCACATCATCATAGGAATCCCGGGTTTCGCCTCCTTCCGGACCAATATTGCAGGTACCGGCATACTTCGGCGAACCTCCCTGGGGTGTGGCATCGTCGTATTTTTTCGAAATGATCTCATCCATATACAACTGAGCCAGCTCCACTGCCCGGGTCTGGTTCAGAGGGTCTGCGCTGCGACCGGAAATCAGTGCGAAAGCGCCCACCACCCCCGCAATGGCGACGCTGATGATCACAATGGTCATCACCAGTTCCACCAGTGTTGCGCCTCGTTGAAGCCATGTCATGGTTGACAGCTCCCCCTGTAGACCGCGCCCAGTGAACTCAGGCAGGTATCAAAGGTGCTGTCTCCCGTGAAGGTGAATTCGAGGTTTGCTCCGGCAGCCGGCGCACCATTTGCGTTGAACGTAATGGTGAGCGGCAAACCGCCCGGTGCAGAGAGTGTGGCACCCTCCCGGGACAGCTCGAAAGTTCGCGAAGCCGATGTTCCGGCGCCGACGATAAAGCGGAAGTTGCTGCCGTCCTGTTCAATAGTGAGGGTATTGGCGACATTGCCTGCCAGCGCTGCCTGTTGTACAAGCAGCGTGGCGGAAGCAAGTTGCTGGGTTGCCAGCAGGGGAGAAAAGGCAGAACGGCCGGCAAACAGGCCAACACCCAGGGCGGAGAGAACCCCGATCAGGATGATGACCATAACCAGTTCAACAAGTGTGAACCCCGATGACCTCGGGGCGTTCTTTATTGTCATGCCCCTCTCCCGGATACCCGGCCGCCCCCAGGTGAAACGTCAACACGGAATCACCGTAGGTCGGATTAGCGTGAGCGTAATCCGACATTGGGCGGGGCCGGTGATCAGATTTGTCGGATTACGCTTTCGCTAATCCGACCTACTAGACTAGCAATCGCTAGTCGCTCGAGCAGTTACACCACCAGTGGCAGGATTATAGGTAAAGTTACAATCCACAGTGCCGTCCCCATCAGTATCCTCAGCGGATTCCAAGACAATATTGTCGTCAGCGTTGAATGAAAAATCGTTTGCATCTAATTGTGCAGCAGTTCCAATACCATCGACGTCATTCGTTGGATAGCCTTCTGCTGACATCGTTATTCCGGCAGCACCATCGAGGTCAACCGGCTGACTCGCAACACTTCCATTTGCAACCCAACGTGAATGGGCGATTGCCGCCGCAGATTTTACGGAACCAATGCCGCCCTCAAGCGCTGCCTCGCGCGCGTCCGTTCCAAAATCCGCAAACCTAGGCAAAGCAAACGCCGCCAGAATCCCCAAAATCACAATCACCATTACCAGTTCGATAAGGGTGAAACCTTTCTCTTTTCTTGCTGCCATCTGATTCATCACATTCATGGTCTACTCCTGCTCTCGCTTTATAAGTGTTCAGTTGATGACTTTGATCACTTCGCCATTACTGGCGTCGTATTGAATGTTGTCGGTACCACCATTCAGGTTGTACTCGTAGGTGCACACCGAGCCACTCGCCGAAGCGGTATAATCAGTGGTGTCACCACTAATCGCCACGGTTGGCGCATTGGACTGCATCAGGGCCAGCCACAGGTCCCGGCATTCCTCTGCGGTGATGCTGGCAGGGTCGGTATTGCCGCTTACGCCCGTCGGCCAGCCGTCCGCGCTCACGTCCACATTTTCCTCACCAAATCCCGGCAGGTCGGTCTGTGCGCCAGCGGCACCGCGAGCGGTCCATTGCGCGCGCACCAGTGCGACAGCAGCGGCGTAGGCGCCGGAGGTGCCCTGTATGCTTGCACGGTGGGCCTCGTCCGACAGTTCGGCGAACCGTGGCAGCGCAAAGGCTGCGAGAATGGCAAGAATGGATATCACCACCACCAGTTCGATCAGGGTGAACCCCCGTTTCTGGCGCCTGGTTGTTGTTATCGCCTTCATAGCTCGGCCTCCCTGAGGCTTGTTATCAAAAATCAGCATGCCCATTTACACGCTGCATCTCCACCGGCTGAAGCTTCAGCCCGGACTGGAGATCTGCTTCATCAAGGCGTCCATTGCCGTTGCTGTCCGTGAATTCTACTGCCACCACCCAAGCCAGGGGTGTGTCGCGGCTTCCTTGCCTTTCTCCTATGATTATCGGCTGGCGTGGTTGAAATATAACCTGTCCATACCCGCCTGCCGTGTCATTTTTGTGTACTTTGTCACCGGCCTGTAACGGCCTGAAACACCACTGGCCGTGATCCGGCCGCCCCTGCTGGCAGATTCCCTCATACCTAGCCGGTTCAGACTCAAACCAGTGGAAGGGATTGCGTCCCGCCCAGGCTCTGAAATCAGGCCCTTTTTTCAGGCGAATTTCCGCGCCTTTTACCACCAGCACACTCCGGATCTGATTGAGCATCAGTCTTGTGCCTTCCTGCTCAGCCCTTGTCGCTTCTCTTTCCACTACTCCCAGCAGTACCCACCAGAGGACAAAGAGGATACACAGAGCAACCAGAAATCTCAGTCGACGTGAGTTGGTGAGCACCGACATCGCCGAATACTTCTGGCCGACCACTCAGCCACGCCCCATGGCCGCAGCCCCCAGATCCCATATGGGCAGGAACACGCCCAGTGCCAATATCAGAACCAGTATGCCCATGGCCACAATCAGTATCGGCTCTATGGACTCCGCCAGCCGCTTCAGCCCGTAGTCCACATCTTCATCGTAGAAATCGGCCACATTGACCAGCATGTCATCCACGGAGCCGGTCTCCTCACCCACGGCGATCATCTGAAGAATCAGCGGAGTGAACATTTCGCTTTGCCTTGCCGTTCGCAACAGGCTTTCGCCACGCTCGATACCGGCCCGCATTTCCTTGATGTGAATGGAAATCCAGGCATTGTCCGTGGCATCGGAGACCACCGTCAGTGCATGGGTCGCCGGCATGCCCGCCGACAGCATGCTGGCGAAGTTACGGGCAAACCGGCTCAGGGTAATCAGCTCCAGCAGTGGGCCGATAATGGGCACTTTCAGTTTGTAGCGGTCCCACGTCAGCTGGCCCTGCTCGGTCTGCTTCCACTGGCGCACCAGCAGCACGGTCGCGGCGATACCGAAAAGCACGATGTACCAATAGCCCAGCAGGAAATTGGAAGTACCTACCAGCACCTGGGTCAGGAAAGGCAGGTCTGCCCCCAGTTTGTTGAACACCGAAGCGAACTTGGGAATAACCAGGAAATTCACCACCATCAGGGCGCCAAACAGGGCAATCACCACAAACATGGGGTAACGCATGGCCTGTTTGAGACGGCGCTTGGTGTCCCGCTCCAGTTCAAGAATGTCAGAAAGACGCTTGAATGCGTCATCCAGCTGGCCGGTATTCTCACCTACGTGGATCATCGCGATGAACAGTTCCGAAAACACCTTCGGATGCGCCTGCATGGCGGCAGCCATGGTGGAGCCACCTTCCAGGCGGTCGGTGACATCATCCAGCACCTCACCGAGCACCTGTGAGCGTGTCGTGTCGGCAAGACCACGCATGGTCCGTATCAACGGAATGCCAGCCTTGGTCAGCGCATGCATCTGGCGGCAGAAAACAATCAGTTCGTCCAGGGTGATCTTCTTGCGAAAAACAGGCAGTTTGTTCAGCTTCTCACTCAGGGATTCGCTCTCTTCCTGAGCACGGATGGAAAGTGGCGTAATACCCCGGCGCATGAGTTCCGATGCTGCTGCCTCAGCGCTGGGCGCGGTCAGCGCGCCCTGTTGCACGGACCCTCTATTATCCTTGCCCCGGTAACTGAACTGCATCAGAGACCTCCCTCACCGGGCGACGGTTGGTGCGCAGCGGTGCCCTGGGACTCAGAGAGAACGGGCACCTCTTCCAGGGAAATGTCACCTTCCGAGGTGGCGGCCACCCGGGCCACTTCTTCCAGTGTGGTAATCCCTTGCAGGGCAAAGTCCATGGCACACATTCCAAGTGGGCGGTACAGATGGCTCCTGCGGGCTTCGCGGGTAAATCCGGAGATGTCCTCACGCCGCAGCGCATCCAGCATGCCCTCATTCATTTCCAGCATTTCGTAGACACCCAGCCGGCCCCGGTATCCGCTATTGCCGCACTGGTAACACCCCCGGCCATGGACGAAACCGGCTTCCAGGTCCAACGGGTCAAGATCGAACTGGTCCAGCCATATTTTTTCCTGACTGGTGAGTTCGTATGTCTCCCGACAGTTATCACACACCTTGCGCACCAGCCGTTGGGCCACAACGCCAAGCAGGGAGCTGGCCACCAGGAAGGGCTCTACCCCCATATCTATCAGGCGCATGGCGCTGCTGATGGAATCGTTTGTATGCAGGGTGGAAAGCACCAGGTGACCGGTCATGGCCGCGCGCAAACCGATCTCCGCCGTTTCATGGTCGCGCATCTCGCCCACCAGGATGATGTCCGGGTCCTGACGCAGGGCTGCGCGCAATACACTGGCGAATTCCAGGCCAATTTTCGGATTTACCTGCACCTGGGTGATGCGAGGCAGACGGTATTCCACCGGATCTTCTGCAGTGATGATCTTCACTTCCGGGCGGTTCAGCTCCGTCAGTGCCCCGTAAAGGGTTGTGGTTTTACCGCTACCGGTGGGACCAGTAACCAGGATCATGCCGTGGGGCTTCCTGATCATGCGTCGGAAGTTCTCCAGCAGCATTGGCGGCATGCCGGTGGCATCCAGGTTCAACATTCCCTGACTCTGGTCCAGCAAGCGCATGACCACTGACTCGCCGTACTGGACCGGCATGGTGGACACCCGCACGTCGATACTCCGGCCCTTAACCCGGACATTGAAGCGACCGTCCTGGGGAATGCGTTTCTCGGATATGTTCAGGCCAGCCATCAGCTTCAGGCGAAGCACCAGCGCGGAGTTCACCCGCTTCTCCTTCATAACCTGTTCCTGCAGCACACCGTCCACCCGCTGACGAATCCGCACCACAGTCTCGTCCGGTTCGATGTGAATATCGGAGCTGCGGGCCTGTACTGCATCCTCGAACAGGGTCTGCAGAAGCTTCACCACAGGGGCTTCGGCGCTTTCGGATTCGGCGCTGAGGTCTGCCAGGTCAAAGGCATCATCACCCAGCTCATCTTCCAGCTCTTCCGCCAGCGAGGCGATTTCGTCGGTGCGACGGTAAACCAGGTCGATGGTGTTCAGCAGTTCGCTTTCCCGCACAACGGCCTGCTTGATGGGCTGTTTCAGCACCCGAACCAGTTCGTCGTAGGCGAAGATGTCCAGGGGGTCGGCCATGCCCACCAGCAGTTCACCGCTTTGCTCAGCCAGTACAATACTGCGGAAACGGCGGGCCATGGCTTCCGGCAGCTTCTTGACCAGATCGTTGTTGAACTGGAAGTGGCGCAGTTGCACGAAGGGCACATCCAGCTGACGGGAGAGAATGTTCAGGAGATTGTCTTCTTCCACATAACCCAGATCGATCAGGGTCCGGCCCAGCTTCCGCCCGGTATTCTTCTGCTCACGCAGAGCGGTCATCAGCTGTTGCTCAGTGATGACATCATTCTGGACCAGCAGGTCACCTATGCGGATTTTTTTCTTTGCTTCAGCCATGAATCATCCTGCTCGCAATGCCTGTAGCCGCTGACGCACATAGTCCGCCAGCGAACGGGGCAGCCCTGGTAGTTCGGCTGCCTGCCGGTACGCTCTGGCGGCCCCGGCCGGCTCCCCCTGGGCTTCCAGTGAAATCGCCAGCCCCACCCACCACGGGGCCTGGCTGTCATCCCAGGCAATCAGCTCGGCCCAGTGGCGGGCGGCCTCCTGACTTTCTCCCTGCTGCTGCAGCAGTGTGGCGAGGGTCACCCGGTATTCCGCGTGACTGTCAACTGGCGGCACGTTTGAATTGAGCGTATTGACGGCAGCGGCCAGGTCGCTATTGGCATGCTGTGCCCTGGCTCTCAACAACCGCAACTTCGGGTGCTGGGAGGCAATGGCCTCGGGCAGCCAGCCCAGGGCCTGATTCTGTTGACCGTCCACCAGGAGCGCCCTGGCGACCACATAGCGGCTGCGGGGCGCAGTCTGTTTCTGTGTCAGTACTGCAAGACGGCGCTCTGCGTCGATGATGTTGCCCCGGGCCACCAGTCTTTCCAGTTCCCTCGCCGTACTGCGATCCGTTGCGGACGGCGTTTCCGGCGCCTGCTTGACGCCAGCCGTCGACACCTCTTCAGATTGTGATTCCTCAGCCGTGACGGGTTTCGTTTCCTGTTTGGCCGTGTCCTTGCTGGCCGTGGTTTCCGCCACAGGATCCGGCGATGCGGCCGGTTCTGGCTGTCTTGTTTCAGATTCAGCAGCTTCCGGTTCCTGTGTCGGCTTCTGTTTCGGTTCGGGCACGGTCACCTCACGTTGTGGCGCGGCTTCCAGTGCTGCCACTGGTTCGTCTTCCGGCTTCTCGTTATCAATGACCGCAACCTCTCTCTGAACCGCCTGGGCTGGGGACGGCTCGCTCTCTACAACCATTGGCTCCGGTGATGCGCTGCCTGCAAGAATCCAGTACCCCCCCATAATCGCAATGAGAAGCGACAGAACCACCACCGCAACCAGCAGAAAAGGCCGGCTGTTGTGGGACTGTTGCCGCTCGCCCACATAGGCACCTGGGGCCGCTGGCCGGTTCTGGCGCTGCTCCGCTGCTCTCAGTGCATCATTAAGCAGGCTCATAGCCACCTCACCAGCAGGTTGGGCAAACGGGCACTATCGGTATCACGGATCGCCTGCATCACGTGCCATCGGCTGACTTGCCGGTCGCCGCGACCCCAGGCCGATAACAGGGCCTTGTGGGCTATGATATTGACCAGTCGGGGAATGCCGCCGGAGGAGCGGGAGATCAGGCGCAGAGCAGAAGGTGCAAACAGGTCTCCACCGTTGTAGCCGGCCTGGGCCAGGCGATGCCTCAGGTACTGAGCCACAGAGACCCGGTCCAGGGGCGCCAGACGATACTGGAAGGTGATGCGCTGCCGGAGCTGGCGCATGCTATCCCGCTGCAGGAGTGCATCCAGTTCAGGTTGGCCGAACAGGACCACCTGCAGCAAGCGGGTACTTTCGGTTTCCAGGTTGGTCAGCAGCCGCAATGCCTCAATGGTTTCTTCAGGCATGGCCTGAGCTTCATCGATAACCAGCACCACCTGTCTCTGCTCCATGGCCAACGCAATCAGGCGTTCATTCAGCGCCTTGAGTATCTGATGGGTATTGGTGCAACGCGCTACATCCACACCCAGTTCTTCGGCCACGGCTTCGTAAAGGGTATCCGGTGTCAAATGGGGGTTGGGAATGTAGGCCGTATGGGCGGTTTGCTCCAGCTCATTAAGCAGCAACCGGCACAACAGGGTTTTGCCGGTGCCAACTTCGCCGGTGATCTTTATAAAACCCTCACGCTCACGCAATGCCACCAGCAGCAACTCCAGCGCATCGCTATGGCTGCGTGCCCGAAGGAAGTAGCGGGTGTTGGGCGTCAATGCAAACGGTGCTTCCTGCAGTCCGAAATAGGATTCGTACATGCTAGCGTCTGGCTTTCTCCGGCTGGGGTGTAACGGACTCAGATGATTCCAGCAGCTCACGCAGAACCTGCATCCGCTCGCGGCTGGCCGATACATCCGCATTCATCTGCTGACTGCCGGCAACGACCGGTCGCAAAAGGATCACCAGTTCGCTTTTTCGGGACTGAAAACGGCGTTGCTTGAAAAGCTCCCCCAGCAAAGGAATCTCACTGAAGAACGGCACCGCCGAATTGTTGTCTTCGCTGGTATTCTGGATAAGACCACCAATCACGACAATCTGACCGCTCTCGGCACGAATCACGCTGTCTGTCTCACGGACGGTGCTTCGGGCCAGAGGCAAGGTCACATCCCGGTCGCCCACGGTAATGACCTTTTCCTGATCATTCACTTCGCTAACAGAAGGATGAACGTGCAGGGTGATGGCGCCGTCTTCAGCAATCTGTGGTGTCACATCCAGGGAAATACCGGAGAAAAACGGCGTCAGCTCCACGGATGTAGACGTCCGATCAGTAGCTGTGACCGCCGAGTTGTTATCATCAAAATCAATGTCCGTGACAAAGAACTCGTCCGTGCCCACCTTGATCACCGCCTTCTGATTGTTCACGGTGGAAATTCGCGGACTCGACAGTATCTGCACATTGCCCTGCTCACCCAGCAGTTCAATCAGCCCGGTAAAATCACCCGCACGTACACTGGCCGAGAACAGCCCACCAATGTCAGATGTTCTGATAGCCTGCCCCGCCAGTGCCTGAGCGGTAAAATCCTCCGGCAGCCCATCTGAAGCGGTAATGCTGGAAGCACTCTGGATATCCGCCCAGTTGATGCCCTGCTGATACCCTTCGTTGAGGCCAATCTCCAGGATCTTTGCTTCCAGCACAACCTGCCGCTGCATGATCAGCTGGGTACGGCGCAGATACTCTTCCACCTGCCGGAGAGAGTCACCATCGGAACGCACCATCACCAGACCAGCGCCCGCGTTGACGATGACCTGGCTGCCGTTGTCCGTTCCGATGATCATCTTCAGGGCACGCTCAATGTCCTGCCAGAAATCAGATTCCGTTTCGGTGGAAATCCGCGTACCAACCAGGTTTGCGGTCGTATCGTTGTCACCATTACCACGGGTTGAACCGGCCCCGGTCGAGTTGTCCCGCGAACTGCTGACCTGCCCGGAACTGACACGGGTTTCGGAACCGCCGCTGCGCTTGAAGTGGAGGTAGTCAATCGGGAACATTCGTGTCTGGACACTGTTGGCCTGCACCCTGAAAAGGCGGCCGCTGCGCTGGATGTCCAGGCCGTACAGATCGCCGGCAATGTCCATTACCTCGGGAACAGTGACATCCCGGAGCCTCAGGTCAACGGTGGCATTTACATCCGGGTGCACCACCACGTTGTAGCGACTACCCTCCACCAGCGCCTCGAAGAATGGTCCGGCCGCCAGCCCCCGGGCATTCACATCGAAGCGCTCTTCATCATCCGCTGCAGAGGATAACGAGGGCATAAGCGCTGCGCTGACGTCTTCCGGTACATCACCGGACATCTCTTCCGACCTGTCTTTTCGTTGCTGCTCCGCTTCAGCCTCGGCCATTGCATCGTCAATGGCAGTCGCGGCGTCTGTCGAGGTGGCCTGACTGGTCCGCATCAACGGATTATTGCTGCAGGCCGTCAATACCATGGCCAGTAGCAGGGTCAGAATCGTTCGGTTCAGTGTCATAGCAGCTCGTCTGTCTGTCATTGCGAACTCCGCACTTGCGGAAGGGGGTCCAGGCGTAAAACTCGCACTCGTCCCTGATCGACCAGCTCTACCCGGTCCGGGTGGATCCGCCTGATGCGAACACCCTCGAATGTCTGTCCCTCCCTGCGGGCAACGCCATCGATAACCGCCACCCTGCGATCATTGCCTATAAATATCGATGCCAGTGTGAACTCTTTTTCTGGCGCCTGAGCCTGCCGGACAGCGCCAAAGCCTTCCGGTCGGGTCGGGTCCTGCAGAGCCAGAGCCGTCATGGGCGCCAGGGCCAGTATTGCGACCAATAGCAGTCTCATCTCACACCCCCAGCCATGCGCGATCGAGGCTCAGGGTTCGAACCCGGATCCTGACTTCATTATCGGGATAGTCACTGGAATCGTATTCCAGCAGCACCCACCCCAAACGGGCATCCATGGCCTCAAGCGTCTCAAGATAGGCCAGCACGTCCATATAATCACCGCGAACAGCTATTTCAGCATCGTGGGCAAACAGCAGTGGCTCTGCGGCTTGCCCGCCGCCGGCCTGGTCTCCTGTATCATCGGGCTCGCTCTCAAATACGGCCACCGGCGCCATGAGTTCCAGCCCCAGAAGCTCCAGTTTACCCTGGGCGGTCAGCATATCCCGTAACAGCCCGACCATGGCCCGGGGCGCAATCAGCCGCCCCGTGGTTTCAGCAAGTTCTCTGTTGAGTCTATCCAGCCTCTGTTCCCGGGCAGCGAGCTGTTCTCTCAACACCTGTGACGGATCAGATGCCAGTTGCGCTGTAAGCACTTCCTGCTCTTCCGTCAGGGACGCCCTGGTATCTGACAATGCTATCTGGCGGAAACGAAGCTGTTCGTTGGCTGCCTTAACCGGAGCAACAGCAAGCTCCCAGCCAGCAAACAGAATCACCACAACCGCAGTAACGACAAGCAGCAGCCGTTCCCGTACGGGCCGGCCGTTAAACCACTCTGTCCCCCGATCCAACTGCTGACGAAAAGCTGGTGTCATCGCACACTCTCCCCGCCAGCTTCCGTTGCCACACTGAAATCGATCCAGCGCCCGTCTTCCTCGCGATCCAGCCGGAAACTGCCGAAGGTTTTGCCTGCAAAAGCAGGCTCCTCACCGAGCTTTTCAAGGTACACCGGCACAAGGCGGCCCGATTGCGCACTGCCGGCCAGGCCAACCTCTCCGCTGCGGGCGTCGAGCCGTATATGAGTCAACCAAAGCCCACCCGGTACCTGGCGCGCTAACGCGGACATCGGCGCAGAGAATCCGGCTGTTTCAGTAGCAATCAGTTTTTCCACTCGATCCAGCAATTGCTGTCTTCGTGCCAGTGTGTCGGTCACACGATCCAGCGCCGCCTCTACTTCTGGGTCGGGCTGGCGAGCTTCCACATCCCTCCTCAGTTGCGCAACAGAATTCTCAAGTCGTTCATTCTGTTGCTGCAGCGCGCCAACTTCTGCCTGCAACCGGGATTCCTGGTAGCGGACAACGCCAGCAGCCACTGCAATTCCAGCCAGGGCGAGAACCACAAGGGATAGCGCGACACCAGCCTGCAACTTTTCCTTGCGAGGACGAAGTTCATCGGTATAGAGGTTCACCTGCTGGGTTTTCTCAGCGCCCCCATCCACCATGGCCAGGCTGGCACTCCAGGCTACGAGACAGCGGCTATCCAGAGGCTCATCAAGGCCAAAAGGCGTCCAGTCCAGTGTTTCAACGTTAGCAGCCACATAGGACGCCAACATGGATGACAATGGCATAACACTGTCACGAGCCACCAGACGGATGACGGCAGGCGGCACCTGCCCCAGCTGACTTTCGTAATAGTCCAGGGAGCGCTGCATTTCCAGCGCCAACGACTGCACCGCATTCTCCTGGCTGGATGCATCCCGGAGATCATCCGAGGTTACGTCCAGCCGCCTGGACAGATACAGCGTCTCCCCCTTGCACACGATCATCTGTCCGAACCGCTCGCGCATATGAACCAGCGCTGCTCCCCGCCGAGCCGGGTCTATGCGGGGTATGAGGTTGCGCAGCGCCAGCTCCGCAATATCAATGGCGACGAGAGTAAGACCACAATTCTCTAACAGCGACACCAGTTCGCCAGCGAGGGATTTTCGTGCAGCAACCACGTTCACCAGCTTCCCTCGACCGCGGGAAGCGTCCTCGGGGAAGGGAAACACATCAGAGACCGCATCGGAGGGATTGAAATCGAGAAAATCCTTGAGCTTCCACTTCAGAGCGTCCCCGAGCTCGGACTCATCAATGCCTTCAGGACGTTCCAACTGGAAGACCTGGTATTGATCAAGAGGGAGAACGAGTGTGGTGTCGGCGCCAGCCCAGCCACGCTCACTGGACAGGGCGGAGAGTACCTCTTCCCGACGCGCCGGGGAGCAATCAGAAAAACCGGCACCCCCTCCGGATTCTGCCCAGGCAATCCCGTCCGGGCGAGTTTCCAGATAGACGTGTTGCCGCTTGGCGGAACGCCGCAGAATTTTCGTTAGAAAGCTTAGGGCCACTCGCCAGCCTCAGTGCTCAAGAAATGCACGGATTTTACATTGGACCTTCATGATAGTTGAGAAAGTGAACGTAATTCCATGTTTTCTTGTTTGATTTGACCTGTTTTTGCAACTCGTTAACAGAAAAGCCCCCGCCGGGCGGGGGCTTTTCCATGTCGAAGGATACTCAGAACGGAATATCGTCGTCGAAATCATCAACCGGTTCCGGCATGCTTCCCTGGGAGGGCTGGCTGTAACCACCGCCTCCGGACTGCTGCCCTGACTGGTTTGCCGCTGCCGGTGCTGCGTTACCTGCCTGTTGCGGACGGCCTGCGGGAGCACCCTGATTCATGCCTCCGCCCTCGCCACCGCGGCTATCGAGCATCTGCATCTGGCCGTTGATATCCACCACCACCTCGGTGGTGTAAACGTCCTGACCTTCCTTGTTCTGCCATTTTCGCGTCTGAAGCTTGCCCTCGATGTAAACCTTCGAACCCTTGCGCAGGTACTGGCCGGCAACCTCGGCAATTTTGCCGAACATCACGACCCGGTGCCATTCGGTTTTCGGCACCAACTGGCCTGTTTGCCTGTCCTTGTAGCTTTCATCTGTTGCAAGGTTCAGGTTTACCACCGCGTTTCCATTCGGGGTATAACGGGTGTCCGGATCCTGCCCCAGGTTCCCGATCAGAATAACCTTGTTTACGCCTCGTGCCATGATCTGCTCCTGACTCTGTTTTCAGGGATAGCCTGCTTTCCCTGCAGGCCTCCGATTTTCAAGAACTGCTACCCTGCCGGACAAATGAAAAGTCCGCAAGCGACAGTTCATCGAATGTCTGACGATCCACCTTGAGGTAGGCCGTTTCCGCCTCTTCCAGAATGACCACATCCTGCACCCCGGGAAGCTTCCTCAGCGCATCGTCAATATCATCAAACTGGCTGTGCGCCACATGCTGTAACTGTACCACGAAACTGGCGGTGTAACCCGGGCTCGGCATGGTCAGAGCCACCGCCAGCCAGAGCAGCAGCACGATCACCATGAACCATAACACTCCCTGCAAGCCCAGTTGCTCAAGAAGCAGCCCTCCCATGGCGCCACCCAGAAACGCGCCAAAAAACTGGGAAGACGAATAGACCCCCATGGCCGTACCCTTTGATGCTGCGGGTGACTCCTTGCTCACCAGCGATGGCAGGCTCGCCTCCAGAAGATTGAACGCCATGAAGAAAAAGAACAGTACACCCCAGGCGGCTACCAGACTCCCTGAAAGACCGCCCATACTGGCGGTTGAAATAGCCAGCAGAGCAATAGCTCCGCACAGGATCGGTTTCATCCTGCGTTTTTTCTCGCCGATAATGATAAACGGCACCATAGCGAAAAACGAGGTCACCATGACCGTCAGGTAAAACCACCAGTGGGAGGATGCGGGCAGGCCCAACTGATCCTGAAGCATTGTCGGAAAGACCAGGAATATCGCAGTAAGAACCAGATGAAGGGCGAATATGCCGAAGTCCAGTCGCACCAGTCGGCTATCAGACAGGACCGTACCCAGCATTGCCCTGGCCGGATGGGTATCAGCACTGGACTTGTGCTCATGGGGCGTTGGCACCAGGCGGCTAACAACCACCATCGCCAAGACTGCCAGCACCGCTGTGGTGTAGAAAATGCCAGAAAGTCCAAACGCCGAACCCAGCAGCGGACCCAGCACCAGCGAAACGGAGAAAGACAGACCAATGGAAATACCCACCGTCGCCATGGCCTTGGTTCGCTCTTCCTCACGGGTCAGGTCACTGAGCAACGCCATCAGCACACTGGCAATGGCTCCCGCCCCCTGAAGAATCCGCCCGGCGATTACGACGTATATGGAGTCTGTGGCAGCGGCCAGCAAGCTACCCGCGGCGAACAATACCAGACCGATATAGATCATCCGCTTGCGGCCAACCCGGTCTGACAGCATACCGAAGGGTATCTGCAGCACAGCCTGGCTGAGCCCGTAAGCACCGATGGCCAGACCGATGAGGGCCGGCGTGGCGCCCTCAAGGTCAGTACCAAGCAGAACGAAAACCGGCATGACCATGAAGAGCCCGAGCATCCTCATGGCGTACACAGATGCCAGTGCTGCAACGGAGCGTCTTTCCAGTGAATTCATGGGGCGCCTAACGGTACGGGTTCGGGAAACGTAGGTTCAGAAGGGTGCCTGCCCTTCGAAAAATCGCTGCGCATTGTAACAGAAGCCACCCTGGCAAAGCATATTGCATTTAAGTGCTTCAAAGCATCCTGGCCTTGGCCGGTGGGGGCCCAAACACGGTATAATCTCCGTTTTTTCGACAGCGAGGTATTATGGACCATATCCAGATCAAAGGGGCACGAACCCACAATCTGAAAAACATTGACCTGGATATGCCAAGGGACAAGCTGATCGTAGTTACCGGCCTGTCCGGTTCCGGGAAATCGTCCCTTGCGTTTGACACTCTCTATGCAGAAGGTCAGCGCCGCTATGTGGAATCCCTGTCCACCTACGCCCGGCAGTTTCTGTCAATGATGGAGAAGCCGGATGTAGACCACATTGAAGGCCTTTCACCGGCCATCTCCATCGAACAGAAAAGCACTTCCCACAACCCGCGCTCTACCGTTGGCACCATTACGGAAATCTACGATTACCTGCGACTGCTGTTTGCGCGCGCCGGGGAGCCACGCTGCCCGGACCACGATCAGCCACTGGAAGCCCAGACCATCAGCCAGATGGTGGATCAGGTGCTGGCCATGCCAGACGACAGCAAGCTGATGATCCTTGCGCCGGTAATCCGGGACCGCAAGGGCGAACACCTGCACGTTATCGATACCATGCGCAGCCAGGGCTTCATTCGCTTGAGGGTTGATGGCCGTGTCTACGACATCGATGACGTTCCTTCGCTGGACAAAAAACGTAAACACCAGATTGACGTGGTCGTGGACCGATTCAAGGTCAAACCGGGACTGGAACAGCGGCTAGCGGAGAGCTTTGAAACCGCATTGGGGCTGGCCGAGGGTATCGCTCTGGTTGCCCCCATGGATAACGAGGGAGAGGAACACACCTTTTCCGCCCGCTATGCCTGTAACCAGTGTGGTTATGCCATCAGCGAACTGGAACCGCGTCTGTTTTCCTTCAACAACCCGGCAGGCGCCTGCCCCACCTGCGACGGTCTGGGTGTCAAACAGTTTTTTGATGCCGAGAAAATCGTGCAGCATCCGGAAGCCACCCTTGCCGAAGGGGCCATCAAGGGCTGGGACCGTCGCGCAGTGTATTATTTCCAGATGCTGGCCAGCGTTGCCGAGCACTACGGTGTCGATATGGACACTCCCTGGGAAGACCTTCCGGAAGACTTCCGCCAGGTATTGCTTCATGGCTCCGGCACCGAAGACATTCCATTCCGCTACGTGAACTCCCGCGGACATATCATGGAGAAGGCCCACCCCTTCGAAGGCATCCTGCCCAATCTCGAGCGCCGCTACCGGGAAACCGAATCACAGAGCATGCGGGAGGAACTGGCGCGCAACCTCAGCACTCAGCCCTGCAAGGAGTGTGGAGGTTCGCGGCTGCGGCGCAGTGCACGGCATGTATTCATCGAGAAGAACAACATCTCCGATGTGACCCACATGCCCGTTGGTGACGCCCATGAGTACTTCGGAAAACTCGCCCTGCCCGGCCGCAAGGGCGAGATCGCCGAGAAGATTCTCAAGGAAGTCCGCCAGCGCCTGCAATTTCTGGTCAACGTCGGGCTGGAGTATCTGACGCTTGAGCGTAGCGCCGACACCCTATCCGGCGGTGAAGCACAGCGCATCCGACTGGCCAGTCAGATTGGCGCAGGGCTGGTGGGGGTAATGTATATCCTCGATGAGCCCTCAATAGGCTTGCATCAACGAGACAACGACCGCCTCCTTGCCACACTGTTCCACCTTCGCGACCTGGGCAACACCGTTATTGTTGTTGAACATGATGAAGACGCCATTCGCGCAGCAGACCATGTTATCGACATTGGGCCGGGTGCCGGTGTTCACGGAGGCCACATCATTGCCCAGGGCACTCCCGAAGATATTATTGCCTCCGAGGAATCCCTCACCGGCCAATATCTGTGCGGCAAAAAAGAAATCGCAATTCCCGAGCGGCGCCACACCAACAATGGAAAAAGCCTGGTACTCAAAGGCGCCACCGGCAACAACCTCAACAGCGTTACGCTGACACTGCCCCTGGGCGTCATGACCTGTGTTACAGGCGTTTCCGGCTCTGGCAAGTCCACCCTGATCAACAGCACCCTGTACCCGGTTTGCGCAGCAAAGCTCAACAAGGCCACGAGCCTGACCCACGCTCCCTACGAGTCCCTGAAAGGCCTGGACCAGCTCGATAAGGTTATCGATATTGACCAGAGCCCTATCGGCCGGACACCGCGATCGAACCCGGCCACCTATACAGGTCTCTTCACCCCGATCCGTGAACTGTTCGCCGGCACTCAGGAAGCCCGCTCCCGTGGTTACAAACCCGGCCGCTTCAGCTTTAACGTCAAGGGTGGTCGCTGTGAGGCCTGCCAGGGCGACGGAGTCATCAAGGTTGAAATGCACTTCCTTCCAGACGTTTACGTGCCCTGCGACGTCTGCAAAGCCAAACGCTACAACCGGGAAACCCTTGAAGTCCGCTACAAGGGCAAAAACATCCATGAAGTGCTTGAGATGACCGTGGAGGAAGCCCGGGAGTTTTTTGACCCCGTCCCGTTCCTGGCCCGCAAGTTGCAGACACTGATTGATGTTGGGCTGTCCTACATTCGCCTGGGCCAGAGCGCCGTCACCCTATCAGGAGGCGAAGCCCAGCGTGTAAAACTCGCCAAGGAGCTGTCCAAGCGCGATACCGGTAAGACTCTCTACATTCTTGATGAGCCCACCACAGGCCTTCACTTTTACGACATCCAGCAACTACTGACCGTTCTTCAAAGATTGCGGGACCACGGCAATACCATTGTAGTGATCGAGCACAATCTGGATGTTATCAAGACAGCGGACTGGATTATTGATCTCGGGCCCGAGGGTGGTTCTGGTGGTGGTCGGATTGTGGCTGAGGGTACGCCTGAAGCGGTGGCTGAGGTTGAGGGGTCGCATACGGGGCGGTATTTGAAGGGGGTGTTGGACAGGAATTTGAAGTAGGGGCCGCGGCCTGGGTGTCGGTATACGGCCCTTCGAGCCTAAACCGACCTACTTAATGGTAAGCGGCCGGTAATCCCATCTTGAGCCTGGCGCTGCTGCCGTCAGGATAGTGTCCACTTATTTTCTAGTGGACAC
>NZ_JASSVS010000012.1 GCF_030250645.1 Marinobacter azerbaijanicus | reverse complement strand
GGTGATGCGTTAAGAAAAAAGGTGTTCACGTTCAGCCAGAATGGGCGTTCACGTTCGCCGGAATATGCATCTGGTTGTCACAATCGATGTTCACTATCGGGTCCTCATTCGATGATGGGGGCACTATGCTCAGAACGGTTCGCAGTAGGATTCTCTTCTTTTTATTTCTTTCGGTCTTTGCGCTCTCGGCTGTTGCCCTGTTGTCCTGGTCAATCATCATCAAGGCGGAAGACGCCGCAGAACAACTGATACAGAACCGCCTGACAGAATCCTGGTTGCTGAACGATCTGGAACAGGATCTGCGCCATTTGCAGGATCTTTCCTTCAAGATCAAGGGCCAGTTGTTGCTTTGGGATGAAATCGAGGAGGAATTCGCCGCACTATCAGAGTCGATTCCCGCCAAGTGGAGCGCTGTTAAACAGAATGCGCAATTGAGCCAGTGGGCCGAGGAACATGAGAGTGTTTATGAGCCTGTAGGTTTGTACCTTGAAAAACTGGGGAAGGGAATCCGCGAGAAAAGCTACTATCAGGCAGGTAAAACGGTGGATTTTCAGCTCTTTCCTGCCTTGTCGCCAATGCTTGAGAGCATCAGTGCGCGGGAGGTGACCAGTCGTGCCCGGATTGGTCAGGAATCCAGCGAACTGCTGGAGTATCTCGGCAGTCAGCAGGTGTCTCTGATCACCGGCTTCATCGTCTTTCTGCTGGGCATTGTGCTGATGGCCCTATGGCTGAGAAAACTCGTGATCATCCGGCTGCAGCGTATCGAACAGGATCTTCGCCTGATGGATGAGTGTTCGGACCTCGCCAATACCCCGAAACTGACCGGTTCGGATGAAGTGGCGGGGGTTGCTGCCGCCCTGGTTAGCCTGGTGGGCCGGTTTGAGGCGTTCATCGGCGATATCCGGGTGGCGTCACAAAGCGTCAATGATAGATCGGCGCGTCTTGATTCCCAGGCCGAAGAGCTGGAGTCCGCCTCCCAAACTACCCATCGCCAGATTCAGGATGTGACTGACTCAATGAAGGCAATTGCCGATCAGGCCTCCGCGATCGAGGCATCCACCGGCGGGTCCAGGGAGACCATCCAGGAAGCAGTCAGTGCAAACGCGGATATTCAGTCCGGTCTGAGAAAGAGTGAAACCGCGGCGGAGCACACGGTGGAAGTCATTGCTCGGGTATCCGGGTCCATACACGAGCTGACGGAATCAACGCTCAAGATCGAAAAGGTTATTGACGTGATTACGGACATAGCGGAGCAGACGAATCTGCTGGCCCTGAATGCTGCGATAGAGGCAGCAAGAGCGGGCGAACACGGGCGCGGGTTTGCGGTTGTTGCTGATGAAGTCCGCACGCTGTCAAAGCGCACTGCCGATTCCACCGGAGAAATCCGCCAGTGGGTAGGGAATCTGGTTGAAGTCGTTGAGGGCGTTGAGCATCAAATTTCAGAGATGAAAGACGCCGGACTCGGTAATCGCCAGACGCTGGAGGAACTGAAGGCCCACCTGATCTCCATGAACCATCGGTTTTCGGATCTGGAGCTTCGCAGCGCCACCATCAATGATGCACTGAGGCTTCAACGTGAGGAAATCGACCGGGTTGGCCACCGGTCCTCCGCGCTTGACGCCCACGCGGCAACGCTGGCCCAGAGTGTCGCTGGCAGCAGGGAGGTCAGCGCGGCATTGAAACAGGAAGCGCTTTCAATGAGGGGCCTTACAGCCCGGTTTCGAACCTCTGCTGATTGTTGAAAGTTTCGGATCTCTAGACATCTCAGAGTTTACAAGCCAGCAACCCACAGCTTTTGCAGGTGCCTTATCCGAGCAAAACCAATGGCCGAAGCAGGGTTCCGCCCAAACTCAACCACAGGCAACCGCCTCAAAATAACAAACACAATTTCGGCCCGAGGCCTTGGCTTCATATAATGCCTTGTCGGCCCGGTTGACGGCGCTCTCCACTGACTCCATGGCGGCATTCACTTCTGTAAGCCCCAGGCTGACCGTAACCCGCACACCACTCCCATCGACACCTTCAACGGACTGTGCTTGAACGGCCTTACGAATACGTTCGGCGTAGCCCCGGGCCTCTGCATAATCCGCACCGGGCAGAAGAATAACAAACTCTTCACCGCCAAATCGGGCGACCAGATCCTGGTCCCGGCTGAACTGCCGGAAAATGTCTGCCATATTCATCAACACCAGATCACCGATATTATGGCCGTGGGTGTCGTTTACCGCTTTGAAATGGTCAATATCGAGAGCAATAACTGAGAGCGATTGCCCGGCTGCCCTCGCCTGCTCAACCATATACTCACCCTCTGTCATAAAATGCCGTCGGTTATAGAGCCGGGTAAGTGGATCGGTGGCCGCCTGCCGTTTGAGCTCACCCTGCCTAGAGCGGATATCTTCCAGCACTTTTATTCGGTAAGAGATGATGAACGCGAGCGTTAGCGCCTCCAGTACGATACCAATCCCGACACCGTGACTGTTGATATAACTGGGCTCGATCAATCCTTTGTAGTAGATCACCGCAAACCCGTTGAACACCACGAAGAAGGTATGGCCGACAAGAAAGAACTTCACCAGAGGATGCCCCTTGCGAAACAGGGAGATGCTTACTGAAAAGGTCACCACCATCATCAGCGCTGCAAGACTGCTCGCAGGCTTCAAGGCCATTGCAATATCGAACAGGCCGTATGAAAACGTGACCACCAGTAAAGCCAGCATCCCTTGCAGAATCCGGTGTTCCGTAGGGTAGAACTTCCGCGTCTCGAATATCGCCATCATAAACAGTATCAGGAAGATCGGCATGGTGATCAGCGACAGGTTGAGCACAAAAACGGCATCGCCATAGGCATTGAAGGCTTTGGCAATCAGCCCGTAGGAAAGCGCGATCCATACCAGCCCAGAAATCAGATACAGCGAATAGAAAATGTTCTCTTTCTTGCTGGTGGCGAAGTAAAGCAGGCCGTTGTAGAACACCAGTGCCAACATCATTCCGACCAGAAGCGCGATGTCCAGGTGGCCGCCGACCAGCGCTTTCCGAGACTGTTCATCGTCGTAGATCTTCAACGAAAACCATTGATGGGAATACACATGACTGCGGACATATAGAGACGTGGTTTCCCCCGACGGTACCGTAAATGGGTAGACCACCGTACCCCGATACATCAGTGGATGGTCACTTGCATCATTAAGATCAACGGATGCCTGATCGACAAGATTGTCAGCGCGTTCCTCAAAGACATCGATCGAACGCACGTGATAGGCCTTGGGCAAGTGCAGAAAAAGCGACCTGGATTCAGCGCCCGGGTTGTGCAGTGCCACCCGGTACCAGGTCACCGTCGCCCGTGTGCCAAGTGTTGTGGTGCTGGTGGTTTCCCGAAAGGCTTGCTTGTGAATCGCCTCATAATCCAGCGACTGGAAATCGTCGATGAAATACTCGACCGTGAAATCTGTTAACTGGCCTCCTTGCTGACTAAGGTCCAGGGCCACCGGCGATGCCTGGGCTGAAATACCGGCTATCCACAAAAAGAAAAAACACAAAACCGCTCGGTGGGGAGGCATTTAGGGTGTCCTTACACCTTAAAAGGCTGAAGTCTAGCACCTGCCGCTGGAACAAAACGATTGCTTTTATCGCGTTTTGCGTGAGTTTCTGTAGCCTCCCCCTCTTTTTGATACCTGAAAGTTTGTGGAGATTGATGCCTTCGGCAGGTCAATCCAGCCGTTCCATTCTCCAATAAAACATCCCCGATTTTTTCCCGAGGATGGTTGCCGATATATGCGTGTCACTGGGCTTGTCCGCAAGCCCGTAGCACACATGCAAAGGCAGAAGGTGTTCTTCCCGGGGGTGGCAGAAGCGGGCGTGGGGCGCTCGCTCCCAGTGAGCCAGGCGCTCACCACGTTCCGATTCCTGCAGGGCGGTATCACTACACGTCTCTTCCAGCCAGTCCTCGAAAGCCTGATTACGAGCCCGAATCTCCGGCGTATCTCTCGCGAAAAACGCCCGCATGTTATGGAACGAGAACCCAGAGCCGATCACGAGCAGGTTGGCGTAGTCCAGCCCCTGCAAAGCACGACCAATCGCCAAGTGGGTGCTGGCATCCAGACTGTTTACCAGGGACAGCTGCACGCATGGGATATCCGCATCCGGATACATCAGCTTGAGCGGCACGAACAGGCCGTGATCAAAGCCCCTTCGATCATCAAGTTGCGCTGGCATTCCAGACTGTTCCAACGCCTGGTAAACCTGCCGCGCCAGCCCCGGCTCTCCCAGGCAGGGATACTCGATACTGTAGGCCTCCGGCGGGAAGTCATAGTAATCGTAGATGAGCTGCGGACTGGCCCCCGAGGTGATCATCGGCACTGACTCCTCCCAGTGGGCGCTGATAACCAGTATAGCCGACGGTTTGTGAAGCCTGTCGGCAAGCTCCGTGAGCCGCTCCACCATTTCACGGTGACCGGGATCCCCCAACAGCGGCATTGGCCCGCCGCCATGGGAAATGAACAGCACATCGGTTTCAGTTTTCATGGCGGTTGCTCCTGTGTTCAGAGTTGGCCCGGCCCTGCCGGCACAATACCCGTCGGGTTCAGCGCCTTGCTGGAGTAATACCCGGCCTTGATGCGATCAAGGTTGACCGTACTGCGTGAACGGTCTCAGTATAGGGGGCCTCAACTCCGTCGTCCGTGACAGGCGCCGGATCATCGGGTGCGAACCGATCAAACACCGATAAGTGGTGTTGATCGCGCGCCACCGCCAGTGAGGGCTGGATATTCTTATCCCTGCACGCCTGGACATTGGCTTTGCTGAAGTACCCTGTATCGGCCAGCAGATCCGTAACGGTGCCGAGGGCCGGGCTGCGGTGGTTTAGGGGTCACACTGGACATGCCCGAGATGGATCTGCAAGATATCAGCGGCCAAAGCAGGGCATTGTTGCGGATACTGGCCGGCGCACTGATCGCGGTGGGCCTGTGGATGCTCTGGGCCAACGTGTTTCCTGCCTTTCGGTTTCTCGACGAGATCGTACTCTGGACCGTTGCGCCGTTGACCGAAGGCGGCCCGGCCCTGGCTGTGACCCTGGAAGACCTGTTGGTTTCGCTGCTGCTGGGTGTGGCAACGGTTATGGCGGCCCGGAACCTGCCCGGCACTTTGGAGGTGGCGTTGCTCAGCCGAATGAACCTGGCGCCGGGCTCCGGTTATGCAATCACCACGCTGGTGACTTACATCATCGTCATCATTGGCGTGGTGGTGACTCTGGGTGCCCTGGGCGCCCAGTGGTCCAAACTTCAGTGGCTGGTTGCCGCCCTGGGTGTGGGGCTCGGGTTCGGGTTACAGGAGATCGTTGCCAATTTTGTCTCGGGCATCATCATCCTGTTCGAGCGGCCTATTCGGGTAGGGGACACTGTGACCGTCGGTGGTAATACCGGCACCGTGGCAAGAATTCGTATCCGGGCGACCACGTTGATCGACTGGGACCGGAAAGAGCAGATCATTCCCAACAAGACCTTCGTGACCCAGGACATTACCAACTGGACGCTGTCGGATCCCATCATCCGTGTCATCGTGCGCGTGGGCGTGGCCTACGGTTCGGACATCGACACAGTTCACGATCTGCTCAACGAGGTCGCCACTGCCAACAACCGGGTGGTGACGGACCCGCCACCGGCGGTGTTTTGCGTGGCACTGGCGGACAGCGGCATCAACTTTGAAATGCGAGTGTTCGCGAACTCCATGCTCGACATCATGCCGTTATCCCATGAGTTGTACGCCGCCATCACCCGGACATTGGGCGAGGCAGGCATCGAGATTCCGTTCCCGCAGCGGGACATTCATATAAGAACGGAGGCCCAGGGTGCACGAGGCAATGAACGCAAAGACGACTAGCGAGGCGAAAACATAACTATCGGACAGGCACAGCGCGGCCCCCTGCGCGGCATGAATCCTGTTGTATTTTTCGCGCCTGTGTCGCCCTGAATTGTGGACAGGCCATCAAACGTCCCGGTGCTGAAAATCACCGGATGTCCCCGCGTGCCTTTATAAACCGGCCGCCAGACGCAGGAGCCCGGAGTTTCTGAAAAGCGCTGGATTGGGCCCGAAATATGGCTTGGCTTGATTAACGGCATGTCGCCGAGACAAGTCATCACGCCATCGGGAGGCCTGCCTTCAGTGGTTTTTCGAAGGCCGGCAAAAAGAGAGCCGGACATACCCTCGGCGGGCGCGTCATTCCCTAAGAATTCCACCTTCCGGCCTTCCAGCGCCCGGATCAGAGCTTCTCCCTGGTGGCCGATAACCACGATAACTCTTGAAGCCTGCATCGACCTTTATATCAACCCCGGCTGTGCTGGAATATCGGCTGCGCGCTGGAACGATAGGCTGAAGTCATCTCAGCCAGGATCGAAATCGCGATTTCAGCGGGCGTTTTTGCGTTTATATCCAGCCCTACCGGACCATGGATATTCGAAACCTCCTCGTTAAAACCCATGCCCAGAAGCTGTTCGATTCTCTGGTCGTGGGTCTTCCGGCTGCCAAGGGCTCCCAGGTAAAAACAGTCGCGCTTCAGCAATGTTGCGAGAATGCGGGACTCCCATTCGTGCTCATGAAATAAAAGCACAGCGGCGGTCCAGGGGTCCGTTGGTGGGCAGTGAAATACACCGGGGTGCTCAAGCTTGCGGATCTCAATGCCCTCCCCTGAACAGGCATCGAGTGTCGATGAGTCGGGCGACATCACCACCACCTCGTAATCGCTGGCCGCAGCTATCCTGGCGAGTGCCGGTGTGTTAGGCCCCTTCCCGGCAATCAGGAGCCGACGGGGCGGCAGGTACCAGCGGCGAAAGGTGTTCTCGGCCAATGCCTGGTCCGGGCTTGTCACCCAATGGTGGCGCCTGCTATCCAGCTCCGTGTCCAGTGCCAGGGGCACCCGGGCTCCGAGCGACTCCGCCACTCCAAGAGCCATGGAGTCGGTGATGCCCACATCGATGTGGAGCTCTATCGCCGCGCCGCAGGGCAGCCGGATATCCAAATAGGGAGACCCCGCTCCGAGCAAGAGAATGCGGTTGGCCCCCGCCTTCATGGCGGCGATCGCCTCCGAAACAATCACCGACTCCGCGCAGCCCCCGGTCAGGTGTCCCGCATAACGGCCATCCTCTGCCACCGCCATCTGACTGCCCAGCGGCCTCGGGGCAGAGCCCCTGTTACTGATCAGCGTTACCAGTGCAGTGGATTGGTTTTCCTGACGCAGCCTGAGCAGATCACCCACAATATTTTCAGAGCATTTCATCATGTGCTTTCAATCTGTTTGGACATCGGGAGCAGTTGCCGTTCATCGAACGGCTGATCGTAGCCTGCTGAACAAAAAATGTGTAGGATCAAATGAACCCGCGGCCTCAGACTAAAAGCCGTTACGCCGAAGTAGCAACCGGGGTCCGAGAGGTCTAGGCTGTAGGGTCATCGACCGCCCCGGCCCCGCGATGAGCGTAGTAACAGGCTGGCGCGGCACAAACAGCCAAGAAGGGAGGCATTGCTATGGCCGTCAAATTTCAGCTCAACGGCAAACAGGTATCCGCTGACGTTGAGCCGGACACTCCCCTTCTCTGGGTAATCCGGGACACCTTCGGTCTCACCGGCACCAAGTTCGGCTGCGGAATTGCCCAGTGCGGCGCCTGTACGGTCCACTTGAACGGCCTGACCCGGCGCTCATGCGTGACCCCGGTCTCCCAGGTGGACGGCGGCATGGTCACCACCATTGAAGGGCTGGACGGCAAGGAAGCCAGAGCCATCCAGGACGCATGGGTGGGCATTGACGTGCCCCAGTGCGGCTTCTGCCAGTCCGGCCAGGTGATGTCCGCGACCGCCCTGTTGAAAGAAATCCCCAACCCCAGCGACGACAACATCGATCAAGCCATGGCGGGCAACATCTGCCGCTGCGCGACCTATGTCCGGATCCGCAAGGCCATCCACAACGCTGCCGATACGCTGGAGGGCTAAGCAATGACCGATCGAATTTTCAGAGCCAATCTTTCCCCGGCCACCGCAGACAGCCATCGTCCCGGCGACAACCCAACTGACCGGGCTGCCGCCAGTCCGGGCCTCTCCCGCCGCGGTTTTCTTCAAGGCACTGCGGCTGCGGCTGTAAGCCTCGTCATCGGCGTGCATTTGCCGGGAAAAGCGCGGGCCCAGGCCGCCGCATCGGCCGAAGGCAGACCGGCGGCTTTTGCCCCCAACGCATTTGTCCGGGTCGCGCCTGACAATACCGTGACAGTCATGATCAAGCACATTGAGTTCGGCCAGGGTCCGGCCACCGGCCTTTCCACGCTGGTGGCCGAAGAGCTGGACGCCGACTGGGGGCAGATGCGGGCAGAGCTTGCCCCGGCGGATACCGAGAAATACGTCAATCACCTGTTTGGCCTTCAGGGCACCGGCGGCTCCACCGCCATGGCCAATTCCTACGAACAGATGCGCAAAGCCGGCGCCGCGGCGCGCGCCATGCTGGTTCAGGCCGCAGCCAATCGCTGGGGTGTGAATGTCGGCGAGGTTACTGTCAGCAAGGGCACCGTCAGCCACGCCGCCAGCGGAAAAAGCCTCAGCTTCGGCGATCTGGCCGGCGAAGCCGCCAAACTGGAAGCTCCGGCCGACCCCAAGCTGAAAAGCCCGGACCAGTTCAACCTGATCGGCACCAAGGTCCGCAAGCTGGACACCCTGGACAAGACCAACGGCACGCAGATTTTCACCCTGGACCTGTATCCGGAGAACATGGTCACCGCCACCATCCTGCACCCGCCGCAGTTCGGCGCCACCGTTGCCTCGGTGGATGCCAGCAAGGCCCGCAAGATCAAAGGCGTCATAGACATCAAGACCGTGCCGTCGGGTGTTGCCGTCTACGCAGACAACACCTTCGCCGCCCTGAAAGGCCGCAAGGCCCTGGAAGTTACCTGGGACGCCAGCAAAGCCGAGACACGCTCCACCCGCCAGATGGAACAGGATTACAGCAAGGCCGCGCAAAAGCCCGGGCTCAACGCCAGGAACGACGGTAATGCGGAAAAAGGTCTGGCGGATGCGGATACGGTAATCGAGGCAGAGTATTTCTTTCCGTTTCTCGCTCATGCCCCCATGGAAACCCTGGATGCCGTCATGCAGTTCAAGGATGGCAAAGTGACGGCCTGGCTGGGCTCCCAGATCCAGACTCTGGACGTCGGTGCCCTGTCGAACGTTTTCGGTGTGGATAAGAGCAATATCACGCTCTATACCCAATACGCCGGCGGCAGCTTCGGTCGACGGGCCCAGCCTGGCGGCGAGTTTGCCGCCGAGGCGGCCGAGGTCACCAAAGCATTAGGCTCGGACCGGCCGGTCAAGCTGATGTGGACCCGGGAGAATGATATTCAGGGCGGCCGATACCGCCCGCTCGCGATCCATAAAGTGCGCGGCGGTCTGGACAAGGATGGCAATATCATCGGCTGGGATCAGCAAATCGCCGTGCAATCCTTCATGAAAGGAACGGCCTTCGAAAGCGGCATGTTCGAAGACGGCATCGATGCCAGCGCGGTCGAAGGTTCGCGGGCCATGCCCTATGGCATTACCAACCTGCGCATTGGTCAGCACCTTATGGAAAACGGTGTCAGTGCGCTCTGGTGGCGCTCGGTGGAACACACCCACAACGCTTATGCCAACGAAACCTTTCTCGATGAGCTTCTGGAAAAAGCCGGCAAGGACCCCGTCGAGGGGCGCCTTGCGCTGCTTGGCGACAAGCATCCGCGTCACCGCGGCGTCCTTGAAAAAGTCGCGAAAATGGCTGATTCCGCCGGACCAGTTTCTTCCGGGCGCCAGCGCGGCGTTGCCCTGCACAAGAGCTTCGGCTCCTTTGTCGCCCAGATCGCAGAAGTCTCCGATAACGGTAACGGCGAACCCAGGGTCCACAAGGTTTGGTGCGCCGTGGACTGTGGCGTTGCGGTCAACCCGGATGTGATCGCCGCGCAGATGGAAGGGGGTATTGGCTTTGGTATAGGCGCGGTGCTTTACGATGCCATCACCCTGAGCGAAGGCGGCTATGTTGAGCAGTCCAACTTTGACCGCTACCGATCCCTGCGCATCAACGAAATGCCGGACGTCGAGGTGTCGGTCATCCAGTCCACGGAAGCGCCCACCGGCGTTGGTGAGCCGGGCACGCCGCCCTCCGGGCCGGCCATTGCGAACGCCTGGCGGCGCCTGACCGGCAAGAGCGTCTATCGCCTGCCTCTTGTCCCTATCAACGTCTGAGGAGCTGACACCATGCAACACGTTGTATATTCACTGGCCGGTGCCAGCCTTATTGCGGCCATGGCGTTTCTGACCCCGGGCGCGTCCAGCGTCGCGAGCGAGAACGGCACCAGTAACGAAACCCTCAAGTCGCCGGAGGCGTTCAAGAGCATCAGCGACAAGGGCGAACGCTCCGTGGCGCTGTTCAATGAAATGGGTAAAGTCATCACTCACCCCCGCTGCATGAATTGCCATCCCAGGGGCGACAGTCCCCTGCAGGGCATGAACATGCAAAAACACCAGCCCCCGGTGGTCCGGGGCGCCGGCGGCATGGGCGCGCCCGCTATGAGGTGCTCAACCTGCCACGGCGCGGAAAATGTCCCCTTTACGGGCAGCGAGGGATCCATACCCGGCCACGAAGTTTGGCGACTCGCCCCACCTGAACAGGCCTGGGTAGGCAAGAGCCTGGGTGAGATATGCCGCCAGCTCAAGGATCAGAAGCGCAGCCACATGACCCTGGCAGAATTGCAGAAACATAACGCCACCGATGGCCTGGTGGGATGGGGCTGGAATCCCGGCGACGGCCGCACACCGGTGCCCGGCAGCCAGAAGGTTTTTGGCGCGCTCACCCAGGCCTGGATCGAGACCGGGGCGGAGTGCCCGGACGTCTGATCGGCAGGCCTCTGAAAAGTCAGTGGCACGCCGACGGTCGTAGCCGATAGCCCACGCCGGTCGCTGTCTCGACCAGCGTGGACTGGCTTCCCAGTTTGCGCCTGAGAGTGCGCACCACGGCGTCAACGACATTGCTCCCGCCCTGATAGTTTGTTCCCCACACTTGCTGCAGAAGCTCACCGCGGGACACTGCCTTACCCTGACGCACGACCAGATGCTGCATCACGCCAAACTCCAGCGGAGTGAGGCTGACAGGGCCTTCCGCCACTACCAGTTCGCGCGCCTCCACATCCAGCAAGGCAGGAGCTCGCTTAACCCCGAGTTCCGCCGCAGCAAGATCCGCCTCGAGACCACAAAACAAGAGATCGAGTCCGCGCATCGTCCGCTTCCCCGAGCCATGTCGTCAGGCGATGGCCCAGCCGGCATCATCCATTGCCGCCCTGGCGGCCTCGGCTCCCGATAGCTCTCCCCTCCACCGGGAGGCGTCGAGGCGTCGTCCCGTCACCCCGTCCGACGCGTCCGAGGCAAGCCAGAGAAGCGGCGGGACAATGATCGCGGGATCGAGCAAGCCGGTTCGCGCCTCTTGCGGGAGACCGTCCGGGATCATGCCTGTCGCCGTCGCGCCGCCGGGGAGAAGACCGTTCACCGTGACCCCAGTGCCGTTCAAGTCCTGCGCCCAGATGATCGTCTCGGATTCCAGCGCCGCCTTGGACGGGCCGTAGGGCGAGAAGCCGCGCCGCCGCATGGTGGCGTGATTCATCGTGATATTGACGATGCGTCCGCGACCGGCGGCGATCATCAGCGGGGCTGCCGCCCGCGCCATCAGGAACGGCCCGTTCACGTTCGTGTCGATCACCATGCGCCAGACGTCCGGGTCGGTCTCCCAGAATCGGGCCGGCTCGGTCAGGAAGCGATCGCTGACATACTTCATCCCGCGACCGGCGTTGTTCACAAGCATGTCGAGCCGCCCGAAGCGGTCACGCGCCATGGCGACGACGCGGGCGCAGTCTTCTTCGCGCGTGACATCGGCGAGTATCGGAACAACCCGGTCGTTCCCGGCCTCGCGGGCCACGGCCTCGATTTCGGTCGCCTCGCGCGATGCGGTCGTGATGACCCGCGCCCCCGCCGCCGCAAGGCCCAGCACCATCGCGCGGCCCAACCCGCGGCCACCGCCGGTGACGATCGCGACCTGGCCCTCGAGTCGCTCGCCGCTCATCGGTTCAGCGCCTGCATCTGGGGTGCGGCATAGCGCGTGCCTGCGGCCGCGCCGGACGGCAGAATGCTGTCGATCCGGGCAAGATCCTCGGCCGTGATCCGCACGTCGAGCGCCCCCACATTCTCCTCCAGTCGGCTGCGCTTCTTGGTGCCGGGGATGGGCACGATGTCCTCGCCCTGCGCTAGCAGCCAGGCCAGCGCGAGCTGGGACGGCCTGCAGCCCTTCTCCTGCGCCATCGTCTCGATCTCCTGCACCAGATCGAGGTTCTTCTGGAAGTTCTCGCCCTGGAAGCGCGGCGAGCTGCGGCGGTAGTCGTCCTCGGCGAGATCCTCAATGCGGCGGATCTGCCCGGTGAGGAAGCCGCGTCCGAGCGGGCTGTAGGGGACATAGCCGATGCCCAGCTCGCGTACCGTCGGCAGGATCTCGTTCTCCGGCTCGCGGCTCCAGAGCGAATATTCGGTCTGGAGCGCGGTGATCGGGTGGACGGCGTGCGCGCGCCGGATGGTTTCCGGCGCGGCCTCCGACAGGCCGAGGTAGCGGACCTTGCCGGCCTTGACGAGCTCGGCCATGGCGCCCACCGTTTCCTCGATCGGCGTGTTCGGGTCCACCCGGTGCTGGTAATAGAGGTCGATATGGTCCACCCCGAGCCGCTTCAGCGATGCATCGCAAGCCTGGCGCACATATTCCGCGTCGCCGCGAATGCCGAGAAATTCGCCGTTCTTGCCGCGGACGTTCCCGAACTTGGTCGCCAGCACGACCTTGTCGCGGCGGTCGGCGATTGCCTTGCCGATCAGAACTTCGTTGGTGAATGGGCCATACATGTCGGCGGTATCGAGGAATGTGACGCCAAGATCAAGCGCGCGGTGGATGGTCGCGACCGCCTCGGCCTCGTCGCGACCGCTATAGAATTCCGACATTCCCATGCAGCCTAGGCCGAGGGCAGAAACCTCGAGCCCCTGCGAACCGAGCTTGCGCGTCTGCATCTGTGTCTCCTTTTCCTTTGTGTGTCGCGTACAATGACCGCTTGGCCAAAGATGTTCCTCTGCCGGGGCACGCTTATCAGACAGCGATTTGCGCCGGGCATGATGCTATTCTAACCCCCGTGGCGGCCTCGGTTTCAAGGGCTTTCTCCTCGGCCTAGCCGGCGAAGACCTTGATTCAGGTATAAATCCCATTTTCATTAAAATCGGGCTTCTATAAGATAAGTCTTACGACAACCCGCAGGAGGACGTTTCATGACACTGAGAATCGGACAGACCACACCGGATTTCACAGCAGAAACCACTGAAGGCAAGATCAACTTCCACGAATGGATCAGCGACAGCTGGTGCATCCTGTTCTCCCACCCCAAGGACTTTACGCCGGTATGCACCACTGAGCTGGGCTACATGGCGAAGCTCAAGCCGGAATTCGACAAGCGCAACACCAAGATCATCGGCCTGTCCGTGGACCCGGTTGATAACCACGCCAGCTGGTCCAAGGACATCGAGGAAACCCAGGGCACGGCCCCCAACTACCCGATGATCGGTGACACCGACCTGAATGTTGCCCAGAAGTACGACATGCTGCCGGCCGACGAAGAAGGCGAAGCGGAAGGCCGCACCCCGGCTGACAACGCCACCGTGCGTTCCGTGTTCATCATCGGACCGGACAAGAAGATCAAGGCCATGCTCACCTACCCGATGACCTCCGGCCGCGATTTCAACGAAATCCTGCGCCTGCTCGACTCCTGCCAGTTGACCGCCAAGGAAACCGTGGCAACACCGGTCAACTGGAAGTATGGCGAGGACGTAATCATTCCGCCGAGCGTCAGCGACGAGGAAGCCAAGCAGAAGTACCCGGAAGGCTTCAAAACCCTCAAGCCTTATCTGCGCACCGTCAAGCAGCCGCAGTAAACACGACGGCATCACGACAAAAACCCGGCCAAGGCCCAAGCCGTTCATCTAAAGTGGATCTGGTTTAGCCCGGCTGGGCAAGCAAGAGGGTCGGTGGATTTTTCCACTGGCCCTTTTTTATGAGCTGGCCTTCGTGTATTTATCCAGGTAGATGATCTTTTCCAGAACTACCTGGCCTTTTGACAGAACCAGACGCATCGCCGGAGTTTTACCTTTATCATTCGTTTTGCAGTAGTTGTAATAAACCCGGTAGATATCTCCAAGCTGGCTGTAATCCCCTCGAACCTCTCGGGAACTCTCGGCCAATCCTTTTGGCAAGATTTCTTTCTCATGAAAAAAGGCACCATACTGCCTGGATGTTCAGTAGTATAGCGCCCTCTCCGGGATGCCAGACTTCACGCACCATCTACTCGGAAACAAACGCCTCATGAAAAACCCGGGGCGAGCGATCCGCATCCACAATCCCGGAGCGCACCAGAAAATCCCCGAAACCTTCACCATCCTCACGCTCAGCCGCAAACCGCTCAAACATCGGCTTCAGAATCGACAGAATGGTCTCCTCATCAATGTTCTCGCGGTAAAGGCGGTTCATGCGTTCACCCTTGGTGTCACCGCCCAGATAAAGATTGTACTTGCCCAGGGCCTTGCCCGTCAGGCCGATCTCCGCCACATAAGGCCGGGCGCAGCCATTGGGACAGCCGGTAACGCGGACGTTGATCTGGGTGTCGGCAATGCCTGCCTCCTCCATCATGGCGTCCAGCTTGCGCGTCAGCTCCGGCAGGTAGCGTTCCGATTCCGCCATGGCCAGCCCACAGGTCGGAAACGCCACGCAGGACATGGCGTTGCGTTTCATCGGGCTGCTCCGGGAGCCGTCGTCCAGCCCGTATTGATCCACCAGTGCCTGTATACGCTGCTTCTGATCCGGCGTGACATTGGCAATCACCAGGTTCTGGTTGCAGGTAATGCGGAACTCACCGATGTGGACCCTGGCGATCTCACGCAGCGCGGTACGCAGCGAGTAACCGTCGAAGTCTGCAATCCGCCCGCTCTGAATCATCAGCGTGAGATGGCTGTTGCCGTTCTCGCCCTCGACCCACCCAAAGCGGTCCCCGTTATTATCGAAATGGTAGGGCCTGGCGTCCTCCATGGACTCGCCACGGTATTCCGCGAATTTCTCGTGGAACCAGTCCATGCCATAATCATCCAGGGTGTACTTGAAGCGGGCGTGGGACCGGTTGGTCCGCGAGCCGAAATCACGTTGTATTGCGGTGATCGCCTCACAGGCATCCGCCGCCTGATCCGGAGGAACAAAGCCCGCCACCCTGCCCAGGCGCGGATAGGTTTCGGGCTCGCCGTAGGTCGTGCCCAGCCCCCCGCCGACGGAGATGTTGAAGCCGCGGATTTCGCCGCTTTCCACGATGGCGATCAGGCCAATGTCGTTGGCGAACACATCGCAGTCGTTCTCCGGCGGTACCGCCAGGGCAATCTTGAACTTGCGCGGCAGGTAGTAATAGCTGTAGAAGGGTTCCTCTTCCTCCTCGCCCACGCGGTGCACGCATTCCTCGCCCAGCCAGATCTCGGCATAGGCCGAGGAGCGCCACATCAGCCGTTGACTGATCTCGGCCGATAGACGATGGATCTCGGCATGAACCTGGGATTCGTGCGGGTTAACGTTCGATACCACGTTGCGGTTGACGTCACCGCAGGCGCCCCTGGAATCAATCCCCAGCTTGTTCACCTTCTGGATCAGAGGCCTGAGCTTGTTCTTGAACACGCCGTGGAACTGGAAGGTCTGGCGCGTAGTCAGGCGCAACGTGTGGTTGGCGCATTCATCCGCCACCTCGTCCAGGCCCAGCCACTGTTGCGGCGTCAGGACACCGCCGGGCAGCCGCAGACGCACCATGAACATGTACAGCGGCTCCAGCTTTTGGCGGCGGCGCTCGTCGCGCACGTCGCGGTCGTCCTGCTGGTAGCTGCCATGGAACTTGGTCAGGTTGGTGTCCGCGTCCGCGATGGCACCCGTGGCTTCATCCGCCAGGCATTCGGCTATGGTGCCGCGCAGATAGCGGCTCTCGCGCTTGATGATTTCCGCTTTTGGGAGTTCGTCGGCCATCAGTACACATCCCGTTGGTAACGTTTTTCGCGAGCCAGCTCCCGCAGGTATTCGGTCGCTTCTTCGCGGCTCTTGCCGCCCTCCTCGGCAATCACGTCGATCAGGGCCTCGTTCACGTCCGGAGCCATCGCGTCCGCGTCACCGCACACATAGAGGTAGGCGCCGTCCTGCAGCCAGCTCCAGATCTCGGTGGACTGCTCACGGATCCGGTGCTGGACGTAGACCTTTTGCTCCTGGTCCCTGGAGAAGGCCACCGTGATGTGATCGAGCAGCCCCTGGCGACGCCAGTTGAGCCATTCCGCCTGATAGAGGAAATCCGCGCGGAACTGCTGCTCACCGAAAAACAACCAGTTCCGGCCCTTGGCGCCGCGCTCCTCCCGTTCCTGCATAAAGGCCCTGAAGGGGGCAACGCCGGTGCCGGGCCCTACCATAATTATGGGGGCGTCATCGTCGTCCGGCAACTTGAAGTTCTTATTCGGGTCGATATAGACCGGCACTGTCGCATCGTCCTCGATGCGATCGGAGAGCCAGGTCGATGCCACGCCCTCGCGTTCGCGGCCATGGGTCTCGTAGCGGACAGCGGCAACCGTGACGTGGACTTCGTCCTCGACCTGGGCCTGGCTGGAGGCAATGGAATACAGCCTCGGCGGGAGCTTCCTGAGCATACCCGTGAGCGTGTCCGCGCCCAGGGCCTCGACCGGCCAGGTTTCGATCAGGTCCAGCAGGTCACGGCCGCGCATCCATTCGGTTAGCGTGCTGTGGTTGTCCACCATTTTCTGCAGCTCGTCATCACCGCTGTAGGCGGCCCACTGCTCCATGAGCGGGAGCGTCAGCACGGTAATCTCGCGGTAGTGCTGCAGCGCCTCGGAGAGCGTGGTTTCGGTCTCGCCCAGGGAGACGGACTCGTCGGGGTCCAGTCCCAGCTTCTCGATGATGGCGGCAACCAGCTTCGGATTGTTCTGGGGATAAACCCCCACCGCGTCGCCGGGCTGGTAGTGAAGACCGGATTCCTCGAGCGAGAATTCGAGGTGCCGGGTTTCCTTGTTCGAACCGCGCCCGTTGAGTACCAGGTTCTCCAGGACCGGTGCCGGGAAGGGGTTTCTGCGGTCGTACCTGGCCTTCGCCGTTGCAACACCGGCTCCGGGAGCCGCCCCCGCCGTCTGGGCCGTCGCGCCGGCCTTCTCTTCGATGGCGCCCAGGATGGATTCGATCCAGGCCTCGGCCGGGTCGTCGTAGTCCACGTCGCAGTCGACGCGCTCGGTCAGCCGTGTGGCACCGAGTTCCTCGAAGCGGGTATCGAAATCCTTGCCGGTCTGGCAGAAATGCTCATAGGTGGTATCGCCGAGCGCCAGGACACCGTAGTTCACGCCCTTGAGGCCGGGAGCCTTGCGGCCGTGCAGGAATTCGTGGAAATCCAGGGCGTTGTCGGGCGGGTCGCCTTCGCCGTGGGTGGACGCCAGCACGGCCACGAAGGTCTCGCTCTTGAGCTGGCGGGGCTTGTAGTCCGCCATATCGACGATCTTAACGTTAATGCCGCGCGCGCTGGCCTGCTCGCCCAGCATTTCGGCCACGCCTTCGGCATTCCCCGTCTGCGAGCCATACAGAATGGTCAGTGACGGAGCTTCCGCGCTTGCGCCGGGCGCTGGCGCAGCCGCGGCCCCCGCCGCGGGCTGACCGGTCTGGGCCGCTCGCCACCCGGCCAGATAGCCGGAAAGCCAGTCGACCTGATGATCTTCCAGACCCTTGAGCAGCTCATTGAGCTGGCGGGCCTGCTCATCCGTCAGGGGTGAGTTCTGGGACGTAAGTTCCATCAGGAATAGACACCATTACCACATAATCGATCGGCAGCATGATAACAGGGGCCGGTTATCGATTTAACCCATTGTTCGCTTCAGCAATATGGGTTTTACCGATATACGTTAATGGCTGGGTAAGCCAATCGAGTAGGGTGAGGCGTCACCGCCTCATCCCTCTCACAGAACCGTACATACGGACCACGTATACGGCTCATGCCATCAACTTACCCCGAACTCGGGGACAGAGATCTCTGATTTCAGCAGGAAGCTCACTTAGCGGTAGGCGCTGCACGTCCAACCCGAGATCTTTAACCCCACCTTCTCCAGTCCTCTCATCGAGAACTGTCTCAAGCCCATCACCTGTTTGATAATTCCGAGCACGGGCTCCACCGTTTGTTTTCGCAGTGCATACAGTGCTCGTCCAGATTGGGTTGTTAACTGGTATTTCATTTGTATCACCGGGTCGTCCGTGACAGGCGCCGGATCATCGGGTGCGAACCGGGCGGGGTCTTCAGCACCATGCATCAGGTCCGTCAGGCCATGGCGCTGAGTGTTCGCCGGAAGCGGGTCAGGGCCAAGCCAAAAAGGATACTCCCGATAACGGCGATGGCCAGAAATTGCGGCCACACGGTGGCGAGGCCCGCGCCACGATACAGAATGGCCTGGGCCAGCATTACAAAGTGGGTGTTGGGCGCCGCGAGCATGATGTACTGGACGGCCTCCGGCATGCTCTCGCGCGGCGTCGAGCCCCCGGAGAGCATCTGCAGCGGCAGCAGCACCAGCATCAGCAGCAAGGCGAACTGCGGCATGGAGCGGGCGACGGTGCCCAGGAAGATGCCCATCGAGGTGGTCGCGAACAGATGCAGCGCCGTCCCGACCAGGAACAACGCGAGCGAGCCTTCGATCGGCACGGACAGCCAACCCTGCACCACCGCAGTCAGTGCGAAGGCGGTGGCGGCAAGGACGACCAGCGCCATCGCCCATACCTTGCTGCTCATGATCTCGAAAGGCGTGACCGGCATGACCAGCAGATGCTCGACGGTGCCGTGCTCGCGCTCGCGGATCAGCGCCGCGCCGGTGAGGACGATGGAGAGCATGGTCACGTTATTGATGACCTGCATGATGGCGCCGAACCACGACTTGTTGAGCTGGGGATTGAAGCGCATCCGCAGCGCCAGATCGACCGGCAACTCCGGAACCTCGCGATAACGCTGCGCGAAGGCGCGCACCTCGTCGGTGACGATGGTCTGGATATAGCCGCTGCCGGTAAATGCCTGGCTCATGCGCGTGGCATCGACGTTGAGCTGGACCGTGGGCCGCCGCCCTGCCAGCAGGTCACGCTGGAAGTTCGGCGGGATGTCGAGGGCGAAGGTGTCGAGGCCGGCATCCATGCGGACATCCATCTCGGCCTGGTCGATCACCTCGGGGAGAACAAAGTACGGCGGGTAAAAGGCGCTGACGATGCGCCAGGACAGCGGCGAGCGATCCTCGTTCACCACCGCGATCGGCGCCTTGTTGAGGGTCTCCGGCATGGCCGTGGCCGCCGTGTAGACCGACAGGGTGAAGGCGTAGACAATCAACACCAGCATGATCGGGTCGCGGACAAGGCTGCGCAACTCCTTGACACCGAGATGGCAAATATTGGCAAGGCGCATGGACTATCGCTCCTGCTTCTTGAGCAGCGCGGCGGACAGCCCGATCAGGACCGGCACGGCCAGCGCCAGCGGGAGAAAGGCGCCATGCAGGTCGGAGAAGTTGAGGGCCTTCGAGAAGGTGCCGCGCGCGATCGTCAGGAAATGCGTGGTCGGATAGACCTCGCCGATCAGCCGGCCCATCCCTTCCAGGGACGAGACCGGGTCGATCATGCCGGAGAAGTTCGCCGCCGGCAGGATGGTGAGCACCGCCGTGCCGAAGATCGCCGCGATCTGGCTGCGCATGAAGGTGGAGATCAGCAGCCCCACGGCCGTGGCGGCACCAACATAGAGCAGCGCACCCGCCGCCAGCGTCAGGAAGCTGCCCTTCAGCGGCACGCCGAAGACGGTCACCGCGAGCAGCGTCAGCAGCAGGAAGCTCAGGAAGGACAGGACCACGTAAGGGAACTGCTTGCCGAGCAGGAACTCGAGCCGCGTGGTCGGCGTGACGTAGAAGTTGGTGATCGAGCCGAGCTCCTTCTCGCGCACCACGCTGAGCGCCGCGAGCATGGCCGGGATCAGCATGAGCAGCAGCGGGATCACCGCCGGTACCATCGCCACCAGGCTCTTGACGTCCGGGTTATAGCGGAACCGGGTCTCGATATTGACGAGCCCCGCCAAAGCCTCGCCGTAGCCAGCCTCGCGTGCCTTGGTCGCCAGCCAGTGGGCATGAATCCCCTGCACATAGCCGCGGACGGTCTCGCCCCGTGTCGGCATGGCGCCGTCGATCCAGGCGCCGATCTCGACCCGCCGGCCCCGGGCGATGTCGCGCGCGAAGCCCGGCGGGATCTCGATCGCCAGACTGATGTCGCCCTCGCGCATACGCCGGTCGAGATCGGCATAACCGGTAATCGGCGGCCGCTCGACGAAGTACCGGGAGCCGGCGATGTTGAGCGTATAGTCGCGGCTGACGGTGGTCTGGTCGCGATCCAGCACCGCGAAGGTCAGATCCTCAACATCGAGGCTGATCCCATAGCCCATCACGAACATGAGGATGACGCTGCCGAGCAGCGCCAGCGTCAGCCGGATGGGATCGCGGCGCAGCTCCAACCCTTCACGCCGGGCGTGGCTGATCATGCGCCGGGGATCGAACATGCGCCGCCAGCCCTGAGGTTCGCCATGACCTCCCGACGCGTTAACCGTATCGAGTGACGCTGTTTGCTCCTCTCCGGCTTCGCCCTCCCCCGACGCCTCCTCCAGATGCGCGACGAATGCCTCTTCCAGGGTCTCTGCGCCCCGCTGCTGCACGATATTCGCCGGCGTGTCGGTGACCAGCACCCGGCCCGCATGCATCAGCGAGATGCGGTCGCAGCGCTCAGCCTCGTTCATGAAGTGCGTGGAAATGAAGATGGTCACCCCGTCACGGCGCGACAGCTCGACCAGCCTGCGCCAGAAGGCGTCGCGCGCGACCGGGTCGACACCCGAGGTGGGCTCGTCGAGGATCAGCATCTCAGGCTTGTGGATCATGGCCACCGCCAGCGACAGGCGCTGCCGGTGGCCGAGGGGCAGCCGGCCCGGCAGGCTGTCGATCACAGCCGCCAGATCGAAACGTTCAACCATGTCGTCCACGCGCCCTGAAACCTCGGCAGCGGGCACGTGGAACAGCCGGGCATGCAGCTCCAGGTTCTGCCGCACCGTCAGCTCGGTGTAGAGCGAGAAGAACTGCGACATGTAGCCGACCCGGCGCCGGGTCGCGAGGTCGTGCGGGTCCACCTCGTGTCCGAACAGCCAGGCGCGGCCTTCGCTCGGCGGCAGGAGGCCGGTCAGCATCTTCATGGTCGTGGTCTTGCCGCAGCCGTTGGAGCCGAGAAAACCGAAGATCTCACCCCGTGGGACACGCAGGTTCACATGATCGACCGCGGTGAACTCGCCGAAGCGCATGGTCAGATCCCGGGCCTCGATGGCGGCATCGCCATCGTCTTCCGGCCGCGGCGGAATCTCGACCGCCCGATAATCCCGGCGCTTGTCTTCCGGCAGCAGCCGGATGAAGGCTGCCTCCAGCGACTCCGCCCCCGTGCTGTGCAGCAGGCCTTCGGGCGTATCGCTGGCCAGCACCCGCCCATCGTCCATCGCCGCCAGCCAGTCGAAACGCGCCGCCTCCTCCATATAGGCCGTGGCCACCAGCACGCTCATGCCCGGCCGGGAACGACGGATGCCGGCGATCAACTCCCAGAACTGGCGTCGTGAGAGGGGGTCGACACCGGTGGTCGGCTCGTCGAGGATGAGCAGGTCCGGGTCGTGGATCAGCGCGCAGCAGAGGCCGAGCTTCTGCTTCATCCCGCCGGATAGCTTGCCCGCCGCCCGATCGAGAAACGGCTTGAGACCGGTGGCCCATGTCAGCGCCTCAATGCGGCGCGCCCGTTCGCCGCCGTCATGCCCGAACAGGCGTCCGAAGAAGTCGAGGTTCTCGAACACTGTGAGCGTCGGATAGAGGTTCCGCCCCAGGCCCTGCGGCATGTAAGCGATGCGCGGGCCGACTCCGCGGCGATGGCGCGCATCAGCCATGTCGCCGCCGAGCACCGCGACCTGTCCCGTCTGGACCGCGCGGGCGCCGGCGACCAGCGCCAGCAGGCTCGACTTGCCGACCCCGTCCGGGCCGATCAGCCCGGCCATGAAGCCCCCCGGGATATCGATGGTAACCTCGTCGAGCGCACGCACCTTGCCGTAACGCAGGGACACATCCCGCAGGCGGGCAACCGGCGCGGCAGACCCCCCGCCATCCTCGACCTGTGCATGTGCCTCCCGGCTCATTGCGGCAGTCTCGTCTGCAGTTCAGGCGGCCAATCCACCCGCGGGTCGAGCTGCACATAGGCCATGCCCGGCAGGCCGGTCTTGACCTGGAGGAGGTGCTCTCTGAGCAGGTCCGGGGCGATCCGCGCTTTGATGCGGAACATCAGCTTCTGGCGCTCTTCTTGCGTCTCCACCGTCTTGGGCGTGAACTGCGCGACGTCCGCCACGAAGGAGATTTCGGTCGGGATCACGTATTGCGGGGCGGCGTCGAGCACGAGCCGCGCCTCGGCCCCGAGCGCGATCCGCCCGGCCTGTTCCGTCGGCAGGAAGAAGGTCATGTACACATCGGTGAGATCGACCATGTTCAGTACCACGCCGCCCGGGGAGAGAACCTCACCGGGCTGAGCGACGCGGTACTGGACACGCCCGTCACGCGGCGATTTCAGCACGCTGTCGTCGATATCCGCCTGAATGCGCTGGAGGGTGGCCCGCGCCGCTTCCACCGAGGCCTCCGCAGCAATGACATCCGACCTGGCCCGCCCTATGGCGGCTTGCGCGGCCGCCGCCTGAGCCTCCGCGGCACCGACCGCAGCCTTCGCCGCCGCAGCCGCGGCACGGTCGTCGTCGAGCTGCGCCTCGGAGGCGGCATTTTTTGAGGCGAGCTCCCGGGTGCGGACAAGCCGTTTTTGCGCGGCGTCGAGCTCAGCCTTCCTCTGGGCTATAAACGCCTCGGCGGCCTGCCTCTCGGCCTCACGCTGGGTCACCAGGCTTTGCGCGGTCTCGATGCCGATGAGCGCCCGTTGCAACTGCGCCTCGGCCTCCCGGAGCTGCGCCTCCAGGACGGCCGTGTCCATTTTCGCCAAGACCTGGCCGGCGCGGACGAAGTCGCCCTCGTTGACCAGGATCTCCCGGATCCGGCCTGCGGTCCTGGCCGCGATATCGATCTCGACCGCCTCGATCCGGCCGTTTCCGGCGGCGAATCCGTCGGGCAAGTCCTGCGGTTGAAAATGCCACCAAGCCCAAACACCCAGCCCAATGACAATCGCAGCGGCGACGCCTCGAATACCTGCTTTCATGAATTTTTTCACGTCTTGGATTGCTCCACGCCAGTTGGCTCACTCATTCTTGACCATTGAATTCAGGCTGAGCGAGATCTTTGTAGACCCACATCTTAAGCTATACCTTACGCACGAATCACAGCAATTAGGCTGACCCACATCATTTTTGTCGACAAGTCTCCGGGCGAGATCTCCAGGATGATCCCCTGCGCAATATACCGTGGGTTGAATAGTGACACCCCCGTTCTGACCCCGACCCCGTTTTAGGTCCACCCAGAGTTGGAAAAATCCGGCTCCAACGATCTCAGCCAATTCACTTGGGTTGCTGCTTGGAGTAAGCGAGATAGGTGTAAAAGGGGAACCCGCAGAGTTCGGAAAAAATCGTACGCTAAGGTTTTCCGAGTCGCCGTAGCGGACTGAACTTGCCGCCTTCCAGCTTGCGGCTCTGTCGCCAAACGGAATCGTTGGGTAGGTTAATGTGCTCCCACCCCAGTGGCGAGAGGTATTGCAGCAAGTCACCCCCCCAAACGGTGTGCCGACCTCGCCCTGCGCCTGGGTGGCACGCTCCAGGTACACGATGTTCCACAGAACGATGGCGACCGTCACCAGGTTGAGGCCGCTGGCCCGGTAGCGTTGTTGCTCGCAGCTCCGATCCCTGACCTTGCCGAGATGGTTGAAGAATACCCGCCCTGGCCAGGGCGTTGCGCGCCTCGCCCTTGTTCAACCTGGCATGTACGGCGCTGCGCAACTCCACACTTTGCAACCAGTCTGTCCAGGATGAACAGCGTGCGTTCGATTCTGCCCAACTCGCGCAGGGCCACGACCAGGCTGTTCTGGCGAGGATAACGCCGAGCTTGCGCAGCATCAGCGAGGCAGTGACAGTGCCCTGATTGATCTACGCGGCCAGCCGCAGAATCTCGTCCCAGTGAGCCGGGCTCTGGGGATATTTTCTCGTTTGGCCAAGTGGATATCCTGAACGCCAAGGTGTCCAGGTCAGGTGACGTGGATGCCAGCGAGCTCATGGCTCGAACCGGCGGAAATCTGTTCGTGGCTGGTTCTGGTGATATCGACGCCCATATTACCACGGCAGTCAGTGTAGTAGCGCCCATGTAACGGGTTCTGGAGACATTGTGGTGCGAAGTAACCCGGCAACGCGGGATCACTCTATCACCGGCTCCGGAGACGTTAATTTCAAACGAGAGTAGGGAGGAACCTGCCATGTCAGCCCCCCCACCAAAACCCGTTCAGTTACTACTCATCTGCGGGTCGATTTGGCTGAGCGAGTCAATGACATTGCCGCCCGCCTGGAACGTTCCAAGAAGTGGATCATAAAACAGGTCTTTTGCCGCCGCACGGACGGTGCAGCAACTCACGGACGCGCCAACCACGCTACTGACTAACCCGCGCATCGGCGAGCGCCTGGAAGAGTTCGAGCCTCGTGATGTGCGGCGGATTCTGGTCGGGCATTACGAGATGCGTTACGAGATTGTTGGCGAAATAATCTACCTGCTGCGCTTGTGGCACACACACGAGGACCGCTAATACGGGGTTAACGGAGATGGTGCAGGCATCGCGGATTCCTATGCTCGAATGCCTGACACACCTTAGCGTACGATTTTTTGCGAATTCTGCGGTCACCCCTACTCCACTAACAGGGTGGGCTGAGTTCGATGGCAAAATGGCACTATGAGGTGGTGCCATCTTCTGGAGAATGGCTTCCTTACGCTCCGGGGAGTAATGGAGTATGGTTGTCCTTTAAAATCATCAGGCGACAACTACGCTGACACATAGGGATACCCGTATGTCCACAGCTCGTAGAATAAGCTCCCTGCTAAGCAGAGACAGAGTTCATCAACCAAACCCGAAATATACGCAGGCTGCAGTTCTGATAGGGATAGTTCAGACTCCATCTGGCGAACAAGTAATTTTCAATCGAAGAGCCTCGAGCATGAACAATCATGCTAGCGAGATCTGTTTACCAGGCGGTGTACTTGAATGTATTGATCACGGCTCACACACTGATGCAGCATTGCGAGAGGCCAATGAGGAAATAGGACTACCGAAGGAGAATGTTCAGGTTATCGGGGTACTTGAGAGCTATGTCACCAGTCAACACATAGAGGTAACCCCAATAGTAGCAATAGTCAGGCGACCCACCGAATGGATTTTACAGACACATGAGGTTGAAGAAGTCGTGGAGTTACCCCTAAGCACCTTCCTCGAAGCAAGAAATTACAGGCATATTTCCAAGTCATACTACGGTAGAGAGGTTAACACTGTTTCGATCACATGTAACTCTTGCGAAATATGGGGGCTTACGGCGAAAATCATGATGCAGCTACAGCAACTTGTAGATCAGGACTCAAATTAAGTCTATGATTCCCTGGTATCTCGAGCAGCAAGTTTGTTTGCAATGGTTTCTGCATGACTCCGCAGAATACCTGCCACTTCTTTTATCTTTTCCTCGCCGAGCCTCACAGAGGGGGCAGACATTGAAATGGCGGCTTGCAGGTGATATTCCTCGCTGGCCGGCAAGGGAATGGCAACTGCAACACAGCACAGGCCACGCTCAAACTCTTGGCTGTCCACAGAGTAGCCCTGAGTCCGGATTTGATCCAGTTCTTTTAGAAGCTGTTTAGAAGTCCCGATTGTAGAATCGGTATACTTTTTAAAAGAACAGGCCTTGGCGTATTGTTTGCGTCTATCGTCTGGCAAACTGGATAACAGCACTTTGCCTACTCCCGTGCAATAAGCCGGTAGTCGTACGCCCATTCGAGTTCTGATCGTGAGGCTCCTTACACCCTCACCTTTCGCCACATAGCAGACTTCATCATTGTCCAGAATTGCAGCGTGGATAGTTTCGCCAAACTGATCGGCCAGTTCGTCTACGTGAGGTTGAACAATACTGTTCATCGCGTCAACCACCGAAACACGCCCTCCAAGAGTAAACAACAAAAGCCCCAGCTCGAAATAACCATCTGGCATTTTTACGACGGCCCCTACCTGCTGTAACGTTGTCAGAAACCGATGAGCGGTGGCAATGTTGATGTCCAGCTTTCTCGCTACCTGAGACAGCGTAAGCTTCTCGCCGGCGTAGGAAAAAGCGTTTAATATCTGAAAAGCTTTTATGACCGAGTTATTTACTGGAGTCGCCAAATTGTCTCTTCCCAAAAGTGCAGTACTGTGATGGCTACGGAGGCTAGACTAATTCCAAAAGAGAATCAATCGAACAATCCGCGTGGAGTTCGCATTCATCAACGTTAGACCGATAGCCGTATCGGGCGTAAATGGATAACATCCCAGCGTTTTTTGCCGCCATTACGTCCGAGAGGGAATCCCCAACCATGATACTGGACTCCTTGGCACCACCTAATGCGCGTAACGCATGTAGCAACATATCCGGTTCAGGCTTATAACTGCCAAACTGATCAGCGCAAACAACTACGTCGACCAGACCATCCAGGCCAAACTGAGAAATGATTGAGCCCGTGAACGCAACCGGCCGATTAGTAACGACACCAATCCTAACATGCCAGCCTGTGAGCCTCACCAGAATACTACGCACATCCGGATATAAAGACGCATACTTCCCATTGGTTTCACTGTATGACGATAAAAACAGATTATAGGCACTGATGAAATCATCTTTTGAATCAATACCCTGACGGAAACCAATGAATTCCTCGAATACCCTCCTAAGCAGAGGCCTGGTTCCCAAACCTACCCAGTTTCGAACGTACTCTTCTGTAACGAAGGGTAAGCCATAATGACCCATGACTTCATTTACACTGGAGCATATGTCAGGAGCACTATCTACCAAAGTACCGTCGAGATCAAAGAGTGCAACCCCGGTCTTTTCACGATTACCCAAACCAATGCCATTCAATTGGAGCTTACCAACCATGCTCACTCAACCTTAAGAAATCTACCATCATGCACCGACTCCCGAAAGGCGCTTTGCTCGTCGCAGCAGAATGACACTTCCAATGATCAATACCAGCAGAAGCACTATGCCGATCACCAGGAAGCCGTGTGAAATTCCCAATAACTCAATCACAACACCCAGTCCAATTGGCACAACCACACCTGCAAGTCGGTTCGCAGTCGATCTTAGCCCAACGCTCAGCCCCTGCTGTTCTCTTGGAATGGCATTCGATAAAACTGAGAGAAGTAGTGGCAAAGAAATCCCCATTCCAAGGCCGAATATAACAGCTGCAGTGAAAAAGATACTGAACCCAGATAGGTAAGGCGTCATGGAGATGAAGATGATTGCGGTGGATATGCCCCCAATCAACACAACAACCTGAGAACCAAACAATCGGGAAGCGGGTGCACCGAGCAGGGTAGCAAGGCCGGAACTGAGTCCCGCAACACCCATCAAAATTCCAATATTGAATTCATCCTGGCCAAGGTGAACCAACGCCACCGCGTAAAAGGAGGCCTGAATGCTATAAGCCGATATTCTTAGAAAAGTAGCAAACACCACCAGATCCACGCCCGGCTCTTTCAGCATTACAAAAGCCTGCCTGTAGACCGACCACTTAGGCATCAGGTTTTTCCAGGATGTTATGGGTTCTTTGGGGCGGTCACCAACCGGAAGGAAGTATACGGCAGCGAACAGAAGAAAACCCCACAATGAGATAATGCCAAAACCGGCGATCGGGCCACCGAGCTTCCACGCGAACCCCACCAGCACAGGCCCGGCAAGGTTGCCCATGTTAGTGGCGAAGCTGAAGCGCCCGGCACGCTTCGGGTCTCCTTGAGCAACTCTGGCCAACGCTGTTTGTGCACCGATCCAGGCCATTGAGCTGACCAGACCGCCAAACAGCTCCAGAATGAGCACGGCAATAACAAAAGGAAAAACGGGATAAAGCCATGGTAAAAGCCCATTGAGAATAGCCAGTACAAGGAGTGTTCGGCGAACACCGAGTTGGTCCATCAAGGAACCACCATGAATGGAAAGGAACAATGGCACAAAAGAGCGGGCACTGAGAATGACACCCATATAGGCCGGTGGCACACCCAGGGAAATACACCAGAGGGGAATGGCTAACCCCTTCATCAGGGTTATACTCAGCGAGAAAAAAGCAGCTGCGTAGATCGCCAACATGCTGACTTCATTTGCACCTGTACTGGCACTAGTTTTCGATTCCATTAAGATACCTACTTATATCTTTGTAATAATGATCACTTCATACAAAAACATTCCCTGCTTTACTTCGGGTATCCCCTGATCAATAAGCCTGAGCCGGAAGAAAAAAGCGCCCTTATCGGAAAATCCGGGGCGCATGGCAACGATGCTGAGCAACAACCACAACGACTCATTCAGAGCAGACTATTCATACGTCCACTAGCGAATGAACTTCTCGGTAAGAACATGTTTGATCTCTGCCTTTCTTTTATCAGAAAGATCAGCAAAAATGTTCTGAATCAGCTTATTAAGATCAGCAGCTGAAAGAAAATTGATGGGTCGATTCATGTCCTTTGCTTTTTCGATAAACTCGTCATCGGTGAGAATATCCTCGAGGTGACCGGCCAGGAAATCAGCCCTTTCAGGGTCTACGTCCTCATGCATAACCAAAGCACGGCCAAGCGTGGTGATGTTGGAACGGAAGTCCATCCAACGCTCGCCTTCTTCATCCAGATTACCAACTTCAAAAATAGTCGGAGTGTCCGGGAAAAGTGCGTCACGCTCTCGATCCAGGGCGGCCAAAGGCACCAGCGAGTCATCGCCAACATAGTTGATCGCGGACGTCGAACTTACAACAACACCATCTGCCTCACCCCGCACAACGGCAAGGGCAATGGCGCTGGTGCCATCGTAGCCAAGCACAATTGAAAGTTCATCGGACGTAAGGTTCAATGCCTCAGCCATAGCAGCGGTAGCATCAGACACAGAATCCGTCAGCCCCGTCGCTCCCCAACGACTTCCCTCGGATTTCATAGTTGCCAAGGCTTCTTCAAAAGTGCGCTCTGGATTTTCTGCGCTCCACATCGCCATGCGGGTGTCTACAACAGCCCGACCAAGCCAGGTTACCTTGCTCAGGTCAAAGCGCGTACCCGGTCGGTCCGTAAGTTGTGCCAACGCTGCCGATTCCGAGCTTGCAAGCATCATGGTCTTATCATCGCCACTTTGTGCAAGCCGGTTAAGGGCAAGAAGGCCGCCACCACCGGGTTGGTTTTCCACTATGACCGTCGCCCCTATGCGCTTTTCCAGCTCCGGAGCAATCATACGGGCGTACTCGTCGTAACCACCGCCAGGATTAAACCCAACGACGATTTTGACGGTTTTACCTTCATAGTAGTCCGCCGCACCTTCTGCCTGGGCGAGATTTCCAAATCCAAGAAATATGGCCGTCGTTACGGCAGACGCCATCACTGTTGAAGCGAGTTTTCCGATTTTATTTTTGTTGCGAAACATTGCCTTCCCCTTACTTTCAGTGGTAAGTGCAGCGCGCCCGACTTGACGCGACGCGCTGCAACTCCCCATTTCAACCAGTTACTGGCTGGAATGCAGGTTTTACCTATTGAGCGACATTGAATTTGTCCATCTTCGGCGTAACGCCGTTCTTCTTCATTTCTTCAAGCCAGATCTGATGAATACGTGGATCCTGATCTTCGTATTCCACCTGATCGCCGCCTTCCTTCATGCTGGTGGATACTGCGCCCCTCTCACCAGGCTTCATGCCCAGCAGTGACTTCCTGCGGTCGGTAGTGAACGGATACCGCAGACCACCAACACCTGTTGCCAAATAGCGGGCTGGATCCTGACTGGTGTTGAAATGCTGGTGGAACTGGCGATCTGCAGGCGGGAACACCACACCGTGTTTCCAGTCGATACGGGTGAAGTCTTCTTCACCTTCGAACCACAGCATCGAGTAGCCCTGCCCCGTTACACACATGACGTGGTAGCCTGGGCCATGACGGTGACCTTTTTTGTAGGTTCCCACTGGCATCTCGGAGATGTGGGCGTGCATGGTGCCATCGGCAAGCACAAACATGATGTTGCTGCCGCCTGCACCGCGGTCACCCCAGGACTTGAGCTCAATGCTGGCCAGGTCCGGTACGAAATTGGTCTCCCACATGTGATTACCCTGTCGCACGGTAATCAGGTCACCTTCGCCAGAGTAGTACTTCTCTTTACCGGTACGCTCACTGAAGTCGAAGTCATTGTTAAACACGAACTCTTCATTGTGGAATGCGTTCATCACCAACGGCATATCCGTCGTGGTTACCAGCAGAGCACGGTCTTTGCCACTACCATTAAAGAGGCGATAGCGGGCATTCAGCGGAATCGCAAACAGGCTCTTGGGGCCCCATTCAAAGGACTGCGTAGAGCCATCGGCAAATTCGAGCTGGGTACTTCCACGCCCCTCCAGCACGTAGAACACATCTTCATACAAATGCTTCTGAGGTGCGGTTGATTTTCCTGGTGCAATCTCGTAGAGAAACATATTGCTGAAATCACAGCGGCCCTTGAGATGCGCCGCTGCACCCTTTACATGGTCACCGGCTCTGGCCCATGGCTTGGTCTCCAGTTCAAACAGATCAATACCAAATGCCTCTGTTACCGGCAGCCCTTCACGCTCGACCCAGTCCATGTAGAAGTCGACGCCATATCTGGGGATATCTTTATCACTCATACTATTTACCTCTGATTAATTTACTTTTTAAGTTCAAACACTCTTAAAGGGGTGTCAGCCCTGATTCACCGAGGCATCTGCCTCATGAAAACAACAACGACTTGATGACAACGGGCACCACTCCCGGAGGGTCGAGGAACTCGCCGACATCAACAAAATCCAGTTCTTGCAACTTGACACCGTCCACCGACACAAGACTGCTCTCCAACCCGAACTCATGCTTGAGCAGGTGCCCAAGTGTTCGGGCAACGTCACCGTCGATCATCAACAATAAAGGGGCCCCCCGCTTGCCTCCCGGCGCAACTGCCCGGAGAATACCCTCGCTCACCGCAGCAAGTCGCGAATACTCGGGATCACCTTTCCACGTGAAAGCCAATGCCATCTGGTTGTCATGATTCAGGTCCATCTTCTTCATTCCCGCGCGGATGGTTTCAGCCACTGACGTCGAATCAATTTCCCCTTTAAACTCGAGGTCAACACTCACCACCGGAACGTTGTGCACCGGCAATACGGAATCACCAGCGAGGAAAATGGTTTTTCCACTGACCTGAACCGTGAACTGGGAAGCACCAATGACCGTTGCGCGAATACCGTGACCGGGGTCGAGCATTGGAAGATTGAGCCTCTCAGGCAATATCCTGCACAACTCAGTGGAAAGCATCTTGGCTATGTCGCCATACTCTTTGGTTTCGCGACCGAGAATGTATTCCGACACACCCCCGGAGAAAGTAAGCGCTGTTGGCTGCATAGGCCGCGGCAAGGTTTCGGTCAGTTGCAACGACATTCCCAGACGGTCGAGGGACTTTCCCGAGATAAAATCGACAGCAACCTCCGCCAGCCGGGTTACAATTTTCTTTCGGTTGCTCTCGTTAGCCATCGACTCCGGATCGGTGGCAATACCCAGTTCCTCGGCAACCAGGCGCACAGAATCATCCACCCGCGTCCAGGCGCCCTCATCATCCTGTGCTAGCAGCCTGCCGCCGACGGCGAATGCACAGACGCCCAGCACTTCACCCTTGTTTATCAGTGAAAGCTTGGTGGTGCCGCCACCAATGTCGACGTGAAGAACACACTCATTCCGGTCCTTTGATAATTTGGCAGCACCTGAACCGTGGGCTGCCAGAGTACATTCAAGCTTGTGGCCTGCTGTCGCACAGACGAACTTTCCGGCCTCCTCGGCAAACAGCTCATCGATTGCCCGCGCGTTATGTCGCTTAATCGCCTCTCCGGTCAGGATGACCGCGCCGCTGTCAATATCGCTTCGCGCGATGCCGGCGCTTTCATAGGAGTTCCGGATGAACGCTTCCAACTTGTCCGCATCAATGTTGCCATCACTCAGAAAGGGCGTGAGCATGATGGGCGAGCGCCAAACCACCTCGCGGTGGGTTACGACAAAGCGGCTGGAGAGCCCCTGTGACCGACGCTGCAGGCGAACCGTTGCAAACAGCAAGTGAGAGGTGGAGCTGCCAATATCGATGCCGACCGTGTTGAGTTCCACGGTTTCCTGCCGCCAGATAAAGTTGGCAAGTTCGGCTTTATCTTCCTCATGCATGTGGCTGTGCCCATGCTGATGATCACCATGCAACTGCAGCATCAAATACTCTCCTTTTATAAAAACTCATGATTGACACACTATTTAATCTTAATCACGCATCCACATAGGTTCGATGGGCAGGGGCACCCCCAGCAACTTATAAAAGCCAATGTAAACCACGGCAAATATCACAAATCCGGTAAGCAGTCTTTGCCACCAGGGCAGACCATGATAACCGGTATAGGCGAAGCTGAACGCAAGGAGGCCAGCAATAAATCCGAACACATAACCCAAGGGAAAGATAACGCCCAGCCATAATACTCGCCTAAACAATGAACAACGCCTGTTACCCTCGGAAAACACCTCACTCTCATCAATCAGTTCTTGTTCAGTCGCCGTAAAAGATCTGATCGCCAGCCATACTGCACAAAGGATCAACAATGATCCGGACATCAACGGGAATTGGAGAACTTTGGCCGAGTACTCCCAATTTAAAATGGCCAGTAACAACATCGTTGATGTGAACAACAACAAAACGGCCGCACTGAAAAAATTGCCTAGCCTACACGTCATCAGGAGTTACTCCCCTCTTGTTGTTTAAGTGCTTTTTCTGCTTTTAACTCCTTGTGTTCTTTATGACTTTTTATTCCCGCCATTACAGCGCCACCCACTATAAACAGTGCCAGAACCAGACATATTGGCCTTAGGAAAAACCAGTTCCCGTAGGTATTGAGAGATATATAAAGGTAGGTTTCCAGCAACGGCGCCAGAACAAAACCGAGCAAAAGCGCCGGTCTGGAAAACCCGTAGGCTTTCATGCCAATGCCTACCGCACCAAAGATGAAAACGAACAGAACGTCAGTAAAATTGTTATTGGTAGAATAAGCACCCACAACAACCAGAGTCAAAAGTATCGGTGCCAGCATATGGCCGGGCAAAAGTGTGATTTTTGCCAGGTGTTTCGCCAATAACAGCAATACCAAGGAGCCAATAAGATTCGCACCAACAAGCACAAACGCAAGCCCGTAGGCCATGTCCATATGGTCTTGAAGAAATTTCGGACCAGGTTGCAGGCCAAGCAGAAGGAACCCACCAATCAGCAAAACCATCGCACTGCTGCCGGGAACACCAAAGGCGAGAGTTGGCACCAGTGCGCCACCGTCTTTCGCATTGTTGGAACCTTCCGGTCCGATAACCCCTTCAATCGAGCCTTTGCCAAACTGGTAGGGACGTTTGGAAGCCTGCTTGGCGGCGCCGTAGGTCACAAACGGTGCTGTTTCACTTCCAACACCCGGTATAAGACCGAGGAAAACACCCAGGACTGAAGAGCGGATCAATACCCACTTGCGAACGACAGACGCCCTGGCACCGAGCCAAACTTGCTTGTGGGTAATCTCCATCGGGCGGCCATCAGGTCGCCTGGCGGCGATACTCCGACCGGACATCAGGTCAACAATTTCCGGTATGGCAAACATGCCAAGTGCCAGCGGAATCAGGCGGAAGCCATCCAACAGGTAATCAATATCCATCCAGAATCGCGGAACACCGGTGGTGCTCTGATAACCAAAGGTGCCCAGGAACAGACCCAGGGCGCCGGCCGCGAGCCCTTTGATGGGGGAGCCCCCACCCAGCATTGCCAGATAACTGATACCCAGTAATGCCAGGAAAAATGTTTCCGGTGACCCGAAGGACATAACGACCGGGCGAACAACGGGGAGTAGCGCGAACAACACCACCGCCCCAATGAGGCCTCCGAGCGCAGAGCTTGACAGGGCAGCGCCTAGGGCGTAACCAGCGCGCCCACGACGACTGAGTACATAGCCGTCAATAATAGTGGCCGCGTTACTTGGGGAACCGGGGATGCCCAGCAAAATGGCCGTTACCGAACCGCCCGTCGACACCACTGCATAGCTTGCCAGCAAAAACGCCAAGCCAACGATCGGCTCCATCCCATAGACCAGAGGTAACAGGACTGACAATGCCACAAGCCCGCCCAAGCCGGGCAAAACACCAAACAGGAGGCCGACGGGTACTGCCGCAAGTAGGACAAGTAATACATCCCACCTTGCGAAATTCATTAAACCATTTAATAGATCAGTCATTCGTTGCCTCTACGCCAACACTTCCAGCCACACCTGGACGACTAATTGAAGATGCCCTTACCTCAGACTCTCTGGCCCTGGCCCGTTTCAGGTAAAACCTCCATACCAAGGCAGCGAAAACAAATGTGACTGCCTGCACCGTCAGATTCGGAACGATGAGCAAAACTCCAAACGCTGCAAACAGAAGCCTGCCAAACCAGTTAAGAGGTGCGGTGAGAATCCATCCGTGAATCGCAACGCCGAAGCAAAGTACCATGGCTGCCGCTGCCATCAACGCGCCGATGATCGCCAGTGGGCCGCCCTCCATAAGAAGGGCCGGATTGAAGATGAAGAAAAACGGTACAACATAGCCAGCGACAGCCAGTTTCGATGCATAAGGCGCGACGGAGAACGGGTTAGCGTTAGCTATGGAAGCCGCGGTGAAACATGCCACCGCAACGGGAGGCGTAATTGCCGACATGCAGGAAAAGTAGAGAAGAAACATATGAGTGCCCAGCACTGGCAACCCAAACTCTCCGATCAGAACAGGGGCAAGCAACGCCGCACCCATAACGTAAACCGCAACTGTGGGCATGCCCATCCCCAGGATGATCAACACTACGGCAGATACAATTAGAGACGGCACCAAAAGCCCGCCGGCCATGGCATAAAGCAGGGCAGCGGCTTTGCTGGAAAGCCCCGTCATTTCAATACAGCCTATGATGATACCTGCAACAGCAACGGCGGCTGTCAGAGGTACCACTCTGAAGCAGGTTTCCACGCAACCGGAAACCAGTTTTCTGGGGCCTATCGCATGTCGAATGGCAATCCAGCTGGTCACCAACGTTACCAGGCTCGCCCCTGCGGCCACGTACGCCGGCGAAAAGCCGCTTAACAGGAAATAGGTCAATACGAAAATGGGAATCAGGCTGGGCCAGCCACGACGCAGCGCCACCATGAAGGTAACCCTTTCTTCAGCAGGCATGGCTTTGATGCCAAGACGGCGGCATTCAAAATGAACGAGACTGAAAACGCCCATATAATACAGGCAGGCGGATAGCAAGCCGGCAATAAGAATATCCCGGTAAAGGATGCCCGTCATGTCCGCCATCAGAAACGCTACCGCACCCATCACGGGGGGCAGTAATGCTCCACCGGAAGAGGCTGCTGCCTCTGTTGCAGCAGCCTGCTTTTTACTGATCCCAAAACGTTCCATTAACGGAATGGTGATCGGCCCTGTCGTTGCCACGTCGGCGGTGGGGCTTCCAGACACGGAACCATACAATGCACTGGAAACCACGCAGGCTTTTGCCGGACCCCCAATCATTCCTCCGGTACTGCAAGCGGCGATATCAAAGAAAAGCTGGCCGCCACCAGACAGTTGAAAGAAAGCACCAAAGAGCACAAAAAGAAACGCATAGGTTGCCGCCACATAAAGCGGAACACCAATCAGCCCATCCATTGTGATGGCCTGCATTTCGAGAAAATAAGTCAGGTCCACGCCACCGTGGGAGAAGCTACCGGCAATACCATCACCCCAAACCACGTAAGCTAAAAATGCAAACGAAATGAGGAGAAGCGGCCAACCTGTCGCTCGCCGAACCATTTCCAGCGATAGGGCCACGAGCCCAAGTCCACCCCAGATTTCGTAAGTAGTCAGTTGATCAAAGCTTTGCATCCAAGTGTGGTATCGGGGTTCGTAATAGGCAAGGCCGGCTGCCAGTATAGAACCGAGAGCCCCCAACACGGCATCAAACCAGGTAATTCTTTCAACACTTTTTGAGATTGTTGTGGTGAGAAATGCAATAGGAAACATAAACACTAAAAACAAACTGACATGCAACAACTCAGACTGGCTGCTGAACAGCGCCATGTATATAACCACCGCTGTCCCGATCACAGCGAGCAGCGCGACAAGTCTGCCTAGCCAACCGGTAGGCACAAAACGGTTGCCTTCTCCGGTAAGCCAGAAAAATCGCTTCAGCCCGTGTATAAGACTGCTTTTAACAGACATACCCCCCCCCTAATTACCGAAACTCCGCCAGCAAAAACGGCCCTATGAATCTAAGCGGAACCGCCGACGTACTCTGTGTGTCGAGGGTTCCGCTTTCTGGCACTTCAACACTGCTTTCCGGTCAGGGTTTTATTCGATAAGCCCTTTCTCACGATAGAAACGTTCAGCCCCTGGGTGCAGAGGGAGGTTCATCGGATTCCACACCATCATCTCAAGCCCAAAGTTACGCAGCGAAGAGTGAATGGACCGGACCCGATCAATATTCTTACTAATGGCTGTCAGGAATTTGTAGACAGTCTCTTCGGATACATGCTCTCCGGCCTGTATCGAGTTCCACATTTTTTGCGTAGGGCTGTCTTCCTCAATGAAGGGACTGATGCCAGCTGGTGCAATATAAAGGTCATAGTCCCACTTCTCGGCCGCGGCCTCCATTTTGTCGCGGTCAATATCGATCCATTTCAAAGGACGGTTGTGGTGAATCTCTTCCAAACGTGAATCGGGCATGAACCGGCCATTGATAAAGACATCCGCGCGGCCATCGGCCAACGCATCCATTCCAATACCTGAATTGCCACGTATAACGGAACCTCCCCAATCTTTAACGTCGTCCATGGAGAACCCATATTCGTTAAAGATGTGTTCGTACATCGCAACGGTTGACTGGAGGTTGGCCTCGGTATTCACCGCAATCGTCATTGGCGGCTTTTTCTCGGCAATATCGGCCATCGATTCAATACCATGCTCTTCGGACCACTCTTCAGTCATCAGATAATGAACGGTCAATTCGTTATGAGTGGTCATTACATGAAGAATCTGGCCTTCCAGTGACTCGCGGAATGGCGCTGTCCCTTCCAGAGCATACTGAACTTCCACCGCACCGCTGGCGCCAGCGAAGTCGGCATTACCACGAGCAATTTCAAGAAGACTGCCTGCAGGAGACCCCGGCCTGAATTCAGCAGCAGAACCAGGGTATTCATCCCTTACAATCCCGTTTAAGGCTTCGAAAACAACACGCGAGTAGCCTCGTGCACTTCCTCCTGTAGCGGTGTAACTGATCGGATCATTATCCTGGAATTTTTCCTGCGCCAAGGCCGCTCCCGATCCCGCTGTTGCCAATACACCACACGAGAGCAGTACACCAAGGCCAGCTACTTTCAGTTTCTTTTCAAAAGTCATGTGTTACTCCTTATTGTTTTTGTCCGAGTTAGGACGACACTGCACTCTCTTTATTAACGGAAAGAGAAACCGCTCTTCAGGCACTTACTCAGGCACTCCCCCAAGAATTGTCACTCGCCGCAGCCAGCGACGCTCCGCCGGATCAAAATCCCGGCGGGCGTGCAATGTGCACCGGTTGTCCCAAAGCAACAGGTCTCCCACCTGCCACTCGTGGACATAGGAAATATCTGGCTGGGAAATGCTTTCAAACATCACATTGAGAAGGGTTTCACTTTCATCAGAGTCAAGACCTTCTATTGAATGGGTCATCAGTTTATTGACGAACAAACTCTTGCGGCCGGTGGCCGGGTGTGTCCGTGCAATCGGATGGGCCTGCGAAATGCCGTCCTCTATACTGACCATGTTCTTCCGGTCCGTGACATAGCCACCACGATCATAAACATTGATTGCCCTAAGACCCTCGATCCTGGACTTGACGGACTCTGGCAACCGCTCGTAGGCCATGTAGCCATTGGCAAACACTGTTTCTCCGCCTTTCGAGGGAATCTCGATGGCGTAAAGCATGGTGCCTTTGGCCGGACGTTGCTGGTAGCACTGATCGATATGAAATTCCATTTCACCGAGTGGCAAGGCGCCTTCGCTCTTGCCTTCTTCTTTCAGGTTACCGATGTACATCACCGCCGGGTGATTACCCTGGTACTCGGGCACGTGAACTTCCGCCAGCTCGCCGAACCGGCGGGCGAACGCCACTTGCTGATCTTCTTCAGGCAGGTTCTGATTGCGAAGCAGAATCACCTGATACCGGTGCCACGCCTCAATAATCGTGGCAAATTCCGCATCCGTGACTTTGCTGACATCAACACCACGAATCTCGGCCCCAAGGGCCGGGGAGCAAGGCACTATTTCAATACTCATACAAACAACTCCTGCCTGAATTAATTCAATGCCAGATGGACGGTTTTGGTCTCTGTATAGGAAAGTAGCTCTTCAATGCCCTCCTCCCGTCCAAGACCACTGTTACCCATGCCACCAAACGGTGTTCCAAGGTGATGTGCCGAAAATCCATTCACCCACACATAACCAGCCTTGATCCGGCGGATGCACCGCGTCGCTGCATTGAGATCGTTCGTCCAGATGGCAGCGGTAAGCCCGTACTCCGTGCTGTTGGCAATGCGTATTGCCTCGTCTTCATCCTTCCAGCGGAAAACGGACAGCACAGGCCCGAAAATTTCTTCGTGCCCTATTCGCATCTCCGGAGTCACATCGGCAAATATTGTAGGCTGGTGCCAGTAGCCGCGTTCAAACTGAGCGCCTGGCGGGCGCTCTCCACCAGTCATCAGTCGCGCACCATCCTCATGAGCGGTACGCACATAATGTTCAACCTTGTCCAACTGCATTCGGGAATTCATAGGCCCCATTTGAGAGTCAGGATCCAGCGGATCACCAATCACCAACCGCTCTGTTTTTTCAACAATGCGCTTAAGAACCTCGTCATAGAGGGATTCGTGAACGAGTAACCGACTGCAAGAGCCACAGGATTGTCCCTGCCAAGCGAAATTCATTGCTGATACCGCCGCTGTCGCCGCAACTTCGGGATCGATATCAGGGAAAATGAGCATTGGGTTTTTGCCACCCAATTCGAGGCTGACATGCTTTACAGATACTTCGGCGGCCGCCTTCTGAATGGCCAGACCAGTTGGAACAGAACCAATGAACGCGAGGCGCTTGACCTCCGGGTGGCGAACAATTGCATCACCCGCCACCGTTCCTAAACCGGTGATAATATTGACCAGTCCAGGCGGCAGTTCATCCCGGCAAATTTCTGCCAGAATGCCAGCGGAAAGGGAACTCGACTCGGGTGGCTTGATGATAATTGCGTTACCTGCCATCAGAGGAGCAGCCATCCTGGAAAGTGCGAACATAATGGGGTGATTGAATGGAATGATTCGTCCGACAACGCCGTATGGTTCCCGCAGAGAAAAGTGCAGATTACTCTGGCTGGCAGGAATCGTACTGCCTTTAAGCTCAAGCCCAAGGCCCGCGTAATATTCCAGGACCTTGATACCCATTCCCACGTCACCGCGCATTTTGGTGATGGTGTTGCCCGTATCAAGAACTTCCAGTCTCAGAATTTCCTCTGCTCGCTCGGCAACCCTGGCTGCCACTGCGCGAAGCCGCTCTGCCCTGTGGGATATTTCGGTGTTCGCCCATTCAAGTTGGGCTCGAGTAGCCGCCACCACAGCGCGGTCTACATCTACCTTGTCACCGGCCGGAATCCGACCGATCACTTCTTCTGTAGCAGGATTCAGCGAATCCAGCGTTTTTCCACTGGCGGCTTCAACCAGCTCACCATCAATCAACATCAAGGTCGTTTGGACATCTGTCATTTTCTTGTGCTCCGATTCAGCTTTTTCATACTCAATGCATGGACTTCCCGCCATCGACGTTAATCGTCTGGCCGGTTATGAAGTCGCTGGCGGGGGAGAGCAGGAAAAGGACCGTTCCAACCAGATCCTCAGGTGTCTGGGGCCGCTTCAGAGCGCGCTGCTGATTGTATTCGTCACTCAGGTAGCTGGTGCTTGAGGATGCCAGTTGGGTATCGCTTAGCGTCAGTCCTGGCATAACAACATTGACATTTATGCCGTCATCCCCGACTTCACGGGCCAAGGCCCTGGAAAAGCCGATAACACCCGCCTTCGCTGAGGTGTAATGAAGCCGGTTAGGCGTACCCTCAAGAACACGGCTGGATGAGACGTTGATGATCTTGCCGCACTTTTGAGCCTTCATGTGTGGATAAACCGCGCGACAAACCGTCAACAAACCGCGGAGATCAACAGCCATCACTCGGTCCCACTCTTCCGTGGGAATTTCAAGCCAGGAACGGCGAGGCAGAGAACTCATCAAAGATGCGTTATTCACAACACCATCAATTCGACCAAAGGCTTCCATGGTTTTCTTGGCCATGGCCGCGACACTTTCTTCATTGGAAATATCGGTAGTGACAGCAATGGCGTCACCGCCGGAGTCCCGCAATTCCGCGGCAGTCGTCTCCGCTTCCTCCCCATGAATATCCGCGATAACAACCTTCATACCAGCGTCCACGCACGATTTGGCATAAACCTTGCCAATCCCACGCCCCCCACCAGTGATGATCACTGTGCGTCCTTCAAGATCAAAAAGCTTATTAGAGCCCATTGAGCCACCCCCTATGATTGTCTTTATTGTGCGTAATCTGCTGGTCAGTGCCCGCCTGACTCCTCAGAGCCATTAAAGCTACCAACCATGTTCTTTATTATTGAGATACTATTTTGTTTTGTGAAACCTGAGTCTAAAATTATACAAACGGCTTCAGGTGTCAACCATTAATTGGAAATCGGAAACAATAAATAGCTCAGAGGCGGGAGACGTATGAACAATTATTATTTTGTATTATTTTCATATGGTTTATGGCGGCACATCTTCTGTATTTACTCTATTAAATAACTATACATATCTCGCTTTACTAAAGACTTATTACTTTTCGTGAATAAGTATTACAAGCACTTTATTCTATAGCTACATAGGGCCCCCGAGGAATACCCAAATTTCACCGTGCCTTGCGCAAGGACACACCTCACTTCGAGGCTTGACGTACACAACACCTGACGGTACCTTTCGACTATACCATAGTGAAATTATCTCTCGCTTAATGATAAAAACACAAAAATCAGGAACAGAAAATGGTTGCCGAAAACACGGGAAATACACCCTCTCGCCCCCTGCCACCGTCATCTGAAAAGCTGGAATGGGGCAGCGATGCCGTGGCCTGGACACTCAGGTCGTTACCAATCGACTTCATTGCGCTCAATCCCGGGGCCAGCTACCGAGGCCTCCACGACAGCCTGGTTAACGTTCTTGAGGATACAGCTCCGGAAATGCTGGTGTGTCTTCATGAAGAGCATGCCGTTGCCATGGCTCACGGCTACGCCAAGGTAACCGGACGACCCATGGCAGTCGCCCTTCACAGCAATGTCGGCCTGATGCATGGCAGTATGGCCATATACAATGCGTGGTGTGACCGCGCACCCATGCTGATCCTTGGCGCTAACGGACCGGTTGATGCAAACCTGAGACGCCCCTGGATTGACTGGATACACACCTCACAAGATCAGGCTGCCCTCATCCGTCCTTTCATCAAGTGGGATAATCAGCCCGCGTCGGTTGAAGCCGCTATGGAGTCCATTCTGAGAGCGTGGCAAGCGACCATCCGGCAGCCGCGGGGACCGGTATATATCTGCCTTGATGTAAGTTTGCAGGAAAAGGCACTTGATAAGCCGTTATCACTGCCCGATCCGACACGCTTCATGCCAGGCGAACCACCAGTGCCCTCAGCAAAAGAATTGGATACAGCGGCGAACATGATTCGTAAGGCCAGGAATCCCGTGATTCTTGCAGGCAGGGTTTCCCGGAGTTCCACGGACTGGGGTAAGCGGATAGAGTTAGCTGAAAAACTTGGCGCTACCGTGATGACCGACCTCAAAATCGCAGCGGCCTTCCCAACGGATCACCTCCTCCACCCTTTACCACCGGCATTCCGGCTCGATAACGCGGCCATCCAGCTATTATCCGGGGCTGATCTGATTATCAGCCTCGACTGGCTGGATCTTGGCGGAACGTTGTATACGGTTTGGCCCGATGGCAAGCCTTCGGCAAAGATTATCCACGCCTCGCTGGACGATTACGCCATGAATGGCTGGGCGATGAATCATCAGCGTATGGCTCCGGTGGATCTGGCTCTCGACGGCACGCCAGAGAGTGCGGTGGATGGCCTGCTTGAACGAATCGAATCAACCGCAACGATCAAAGTGCAAAATGCTCACAAGCGGCCGGCAATGCCACAACAAACTGGTGCTTTCGATCTGCTGGCACTGGCAACCACACTGACGTCGACACTCAACGATCGGGAAGTCAGTTATCTGCGCCTGCCCCTTGGCTGGCCCTCCGCCACCAATACCTTTAAGCACCCACTGGATTATCTCGGTTATGACGGCGGTGCCGGTATCGGCTCAGGACCGGGAATGGTGATTGGCAGCGCACTGGGCCTCAAAGGCTCATCACGATTGCCAGTAGCGGTTCTGGGCGACGGTGACCTTATGATGGGTGCCAACGCCCTATGGACTGCCGCACGTTACGGAATTCCCGTGCTGATTATTGTTGCAAATAACCGCGGCTACTATAACGACGTCGCCCACCAGGAAGCCGTCGCTATCAACAGGAACCGTGACGTTGAGAACAAGTGGGTCGGCCAGCGACTAGATGACCCGGCAATCGACCTGGCCTCCATCGCCAGGGCCCAAGGTTTTCAGGCTGAAGGCCCCATCCTCGATGAACGTTCCTTTAAAACTGCTCTGGAAAAAGCCATTACCACCGTTGAAAACGGCCAGCCAGCGCTTCTCGATGTTGTCGTCAAGGCGGGCTACATGAGCGGCGTAGTTGATTTCAATAGTGATTCCCATTCAGACGACGGCAACTGAACAAGTACTAATAATTAAAGGGAGCCACCCAAAATGACCAACCAAGACAAAACAATCACACATGAATTGGTACTGCCGCGAAATCGCGGCCTATACTACGGCGGTGCCTGGCACAAAGCGTCCCTTGGCCGCCGGATCCCGGTGACCAACCCGGCCGATGGCAGTAGCCTTGGTGACGTGGACGAAGCAACCGCCGAAGATATAAACCTCGCCGTGAAAGCAGCCCGCGTCGCACAACCGGCGTGGCGCGCCTTAGCGCCCACCCAGCGTGCGGCTGCCGTACGGAAGATGGCACAGAAGGTTCGTGACCACGCGGAAGAACTTGCGTTACTTGACGCCTTGGACTGCGGCAATCCTCGTTCCGCAATGGTTGGGGATATGCAGGTAGGTGCTCACCTGCTGGATTACTTTGCCGGGCTGGCCACGGAGCTTAAAGGCGAAACCATTCCAACGGCCGAGGGCCAACTGAATTATGTCGTGCGCCAGCCGCTGGGGGTGGTAGCACGCATTGTTCCATTCAATCACCCCGCGATGTTTGTCTGTGCAAAAATCGCAGCGCCTTTGATTGCAGGCAACAGCGTGATCATCAAACCAAGTGAACACACGCCATTGTCGGCGTTGAGACTGGCTGAGTTGTTTGATGGTTTACTACCCGCCGGGGTTCTCAACATCGTCAACGGTCAGATTGAAGCGGGAGCCTCACTCTCTGAACACGAGCACGTGGACAATATCAGCCTGGTGGGAAGTATTCCAACCGGCAAAGCCGTCTGTCGTGCCGCCGCCAATACCCTGAAAAGCACACTGATGGAACTCGGTGGCAAGAACGCCATGGTGGTGTTTCCCGATGCCGATCCGAACAAGGCAGCGACCAGCGCAGTCCACGGTATGAACTTTGGTTGGACCGCCGGCCAATCCTGTGGATCCACCAGTCGTCTCTTCCTCCACGACAGCATTTACGAAGACGTTCTTGAACGGATTATCGAACAAACCAATGCGATCAAACCGGGGCTCCCCGACAAAGTGGAAACAGAAATGGGCTGCCTGTCCAGTAAAGCTCAGTTTGACAAGGTCATGGAGTACATAAATATTGGCAAATCCGAGGGTGCGCGTTTGGTAAGCGGGGGCACCCGGCCCGAGGAGCCAGAGCTGGCCAATGGCTACTTCGTTCGACCAACCGTGTTCGCCGACGTAACTCGGGATATGCGTATAGCTCGCGAGGAAATATTCGGGCCTGTACTTTCTGTTATCCGCTGGTCGGACGAACAGACCGTTCTCGATATGGTCAATGAGCTGGAGTTCGGCCTGACTGCATCAGTATGGACCAGAGACCTTGCGACTGCTCACAGAGCAGCCAACATGCTCAACGTTGGGTACGTGTGGATAAACGGCTCCAGTGCTCACATACCCGGTGCTCCTTTTGGTGGCACGAAACAATCCGGACTCGGGCGTGAAGAGTGCCTTGAAGAGCTTTTCACATTCACCCAGGCAAAAAATGTCAACGTCACCCTGGAGCCCTGACATGACAGCTACTCTTGAAGTAAGGAATGTCTCGAAAACGTTTGAGTCCGATAACGGGGATCGGATCCAGGCACTGGCACCCGCCAATCTTGGGGTTAAGCAAGGTGAGTTTCTTTCAATCATTGGCCCCAGCGGTTGTGGGAAATCTACTCTCTTTAACATAATCGGCGGCATGATACCGCCGGATTCCGGAGAGGTTATTGTAAATGGCGTATCTGTCTCCGGTCCCCATAAGGACATTGGCATGGTGTTTCAGGAAGAATCCACTTTTCCCTGGCGCACGGTGCTCGACAATGTCGCTTTCTCCCTCGAAGTTGCTGGAATGGAGAAAAAAGAGCGACTGGAAAAAGCTCGCCACTTTGTGGAACTGGTTGGTTTAACCGGATTTGAGCACCATTTCCCCCACCAACTGTCTGGAGGCATGCGCCAACGCACTGCCATTGCACGCACCCTGGCCTCGGAACCACGTATTCTGTTAATGGACGAACCTTTCGGGGCACTGGATGAGCAAACGCGGCTGTTGCTTGGGGACAAGCTACTTAAGATCTGCGATGCACTAAAGCAGACCACAATGCTCATTACTCACAATATTACTGAGGCTGTACAACTTAGTGACAGAGTGGCGGTCATGTCTTACCGCCCAGGCACCATCATGCGAACTATCGACATTGAACTACCGCGACCGCGAGATTCAGAACTTATTTCTACTGACAAATTTGCCGCCTACGTTGGGCAAATCTGGGAAGACCTGCGCACGGAAGCCGATAGGGGAATGAAAGCAGTCGGTGAAGCATAACGCCACCGGAACAACTTGTAACAAAAACAAAAGCATTGAGGAGAACAATCTGATGAAACTCAAACTGTGTAAATATGTGCTCATCCCCGTGGTAGCTACCATGCTGTCACTAAGCGCTGTTGCCCAGGAAATGGACAAGGTTTCTGTCGCTATCGGCCAAAGAGGACTGTGGGACACGCTGGTGGTGCACCAGGGTATTGAAGAAGGCATTTTTGCCGACGAAAACCTTTCCGTTGAAATGACCTGGACCAAAGGTGGAGCGGAAACACTTCAGGCCGTCACAACCCGAAGCGTTGATATGGGTTTTGTTAACGGCATGCTCGGTATTCTCGGAGCTTATCAGCGCGGCGCTCCGGTGCGAATCATAGGAGCTGAAATGACAGGTGCCAATGACCTGTTCTGGTATGCCAAAAGTGACAGTGACCTGAAAAGCCTCGCCGATGCGCAAGGCGCAACAGTGGGCTATTCCCGCCCCGGTGCATCCTCCCACCTGGTTTTGCTGAACCTCTTGGCGAAAGCCGGGGTAGACGCAGAAACTGTTTCTGCAGGCGGCATTTCAGACAATCGCACCCAGGTGATGTCCGGGCAACTCGATGCTGGCTGGTCAGTACCTCCTTTCAATCTTGACCTGGTCGCCGCGGGTGACCTGAGAATCATTGCAAAGGGCAGCGACCTCCCGGAACTGGCTGAACAGACTGTACGGGCCAACATTTCCAATACAACGTTCCTTACTGAGCGTCGTGACGTTGCCAAACGTTTTATGCGCGCCTATATGAAAACTGTGGACTGGATGTATGACAATAAGGATAAAGCGGTTGAGCGCTTTGCCGTGTTCAACAACATTGACCTGGAAATTGCGAAAGAGGCTGCAGCGTTCTATCCCAAGGAGGCGTTGCTGTCCGTACCTGTAAAAGGATTGGATAAGACCATACAGGAAGCTATCGAACACGATGCCCTCCGGGAGCCCCTGAGCCAGGAGCAGATTGACGAGCTGCTGGATTATGTGTATGACCCACGCTGAGCCCCATCAAAAGCAGCGTCTGGCGTTTGTCCTTTGGGGGCCAAGGACAGCAGGCCTTCTGGTCCTGCTGTTCCTGGGCCTGATTCTCGAGGTGCTGGTTGCCTCGGGAATCGCAGACCCCTCCATTGTCGCAGCACCTTCAGAAATGCTGATGTCACTGGAGCGGCTTTTCACAAAGGACAATCTCGGCGCTGCTTTTCTGATTACTCTGGCACAGGCGCTGTCAGCCACTTTGCTGGCAATGCTCATCGGCTTGCCTTTAGGCTGGACACTTTTTCGCTATGAGGTACTGGGCAGGGCTTACCGGGGCTGGCTCGCTGCGATGTTTGCCGCCCCCCTGGTACTTCTGTACCCGCTGTTTCTGGTAATCATCGGGCGGAATTATGGCACAACGATCACCATGGGCGTGATCACCGGTTCAATCCCGGTCGCTCTGTACACCTGTGAAGCGCTTCACAAGGTCTCCCCCACACTGCTGAAAGTGGGAGCAGCGTTCAACCTGACGGCAAAACAGACATTTACGCTAATACAGGTTCCTGCTGCAGTCCCTGACGCATTCACAGGCATCAGGCTGGGATTGATTTACGCTCTCGTTAATATAATCGGGATTGAGTTCCTGATCGATTTCGGTGGGCTTGGTCGAGTTGTATCAACCATGTTTTTCCGCTACGACATTCCGGGAATGTACGCTGCAATCTTCTTTATCATTCTCATAAGCCTGCTCTTTCTGACAGTGCTCAAAAAGGTGGAACGATGGCTCAGACCGGTATGAATCCAAGATTACGCAGGCAAGTCCTCACCCTTCAGGTGCTAACCCCGGTAGTATTGGTCATCCTGTGGGAACTTATTGCCCGTTCGGGCTTACTCTATGAAGGGGTCGTACCCACGATTCTCGAGGTGGCCAGCGCATTCTGGAATGAAGTGAGCAGCCCGGAACTATACCACCACTTTGGCGTTACATTGATGGAACTGTTCGGTGGTTTTACGATTGCTACCCTCATTGGCGTCGTAACCGGTATTGCACTCGGTAGTCGGCCGTTCGTGTCGTCCGTCGCGGACCCATTTCTTTCGTCGTTGGCAACAACCCCGAAAATTATCTTCCTGCCAGTGGTGATGTTAATTTTTGGTATTGGTCCGGAGTCAAAGGTTGCCCTTGGAGCATTGGGAGGATTTTTCCCAATCGCCCTGAGCACAATGTCGGGCACCCTCAACGTGCGCCCGGTTCTGGTCGACGTAGGCAAAGCGCTGAACCTCACACGCTGGCAAATGCTTGTAAAGATTTATCTGCCTTCACTGGTAGGACCGATTATCAGGGGAATGCGGCTTGGATTGGGCGTTACAATCATTGCCATCCTGCTTGGCGAAATCAAATTATCCAATGCTGGCCTGGGCTTCCTTGCGATTGAGTATTACAACACTTTCCATATTGCCAGCATGTATTCGATTCTGATTATCATTTTTCTCACGGCCCTGAGTATCAACGCTGTGATGAGCTATATAAGCCAGCGCTTTGACCGGGCGTGAGCATTTGAAATATTGAACCAGAGGAAAACAGCATGAGCGATTCCAGCGAAGCCACGTGGGGGCGCAGAATGGGTTTTGGCAAACACCCTGCCCTTCTGATAGTTGATCTGACCCGCGCATTCACTGAAGAAGGAAGACCCCTTGGCTCTTCCATGCCTGCCACTCTGGAAGCTGCCAACACGTTACTGGACAGCGCTCACAAGTCAGATATCCCGGTCATTTTCACAACCGTCAGTTACGACTCGGACACCATGCAGGATGCGGGAATCTGGATCACCAAAATCGGGGGCCTTGAAGATTTAAAATTCGACAGCAATGGTGTTGATATCTCGCCACAATTGCAGCGCGAACCCAGAGATGGCTTGTTGGTTAAAAAGTACGCGTCATGTTTTTTCGGTACTGACCTGGTAAGCAGACTACTCGCCATGGGACGCGACACACTGATACTGGCTGGATGTTCCACCAGTGGATGCATTAGGGCAACCGCAGTAGATGCTATTCAGTACGGCTTTCGACCTATCGTCGTAGAAGATGCCGTGACAGACCGTTGGCAAGAAGCCCACCAGCAGTCACTGTATGATTTGCAGGCAAAATATGCCGATGTCTTGCCACTCAAAGAAGTGCTCACGTATTTCGAGAAACTGCGGAACGCTTAAGCAACAAACAGTATAAGACTCAGACAAGGGCTCTCATGGCAAGACACGGTAAACAGATTGGTATTATCGGGGCAGGAGGCATTGGCAGTTTTTACGCAATGAAGTTGTTAAATGCCGGGCATCGCTGCGTGATGGTGGCCCGTGGGAAACGCCTAGGCCAATTGATTGAATCCGGCCTGAGGGTATCCCACGATACGCAACTTCATAAACTACCCTGTCCGACTGCCTGTGACCTGAGGCAGCTGTTTGAGCACTATACCCCCGGGCAGTTTCATGCTCTTGTTCTTTGCACAAAGTCCTCCGCCACAAAGGAACTCGCCGGTGCCATTGCCGGGTGGTTCGCCCAGTATAATGCGGTTTGTCCGATCATCTCATTACAGAACGGCGTAGATAATGAGCATGTCCTGGCCGAGGTAATTCCGAAAGATTGTGTGTTTGGGGGGCTTGCGGTGAAAATCGGTGCGCATCTGACTGCCGATGGATCTGTAGAGGCGAAGGGACCGGGAGAGCTGATCATCGGCCCCTGGCCCAATGGTTCACCGGATAGGGTGCCAGCTAAAGTAATCACTGCCTTTGAGCAGTCAGGCGTTCCCATCAAACTCAGCAATAATATACAGAGGGAGTTGTGGCTTAAGCTCGCCATCAATAATGGCGTCAATCCACTGTCTGCACTGACAGGCCTAGATACCCGAAGCCTGAGCCGGGAGCCCCCTTTTGCGCCGATTGTTTACAGTCTGATGCGGGAAGTTGCTATAGCCGCAAGTGCAGACGAAGTGCTTCTTACCCACGAGGATGTAGACGATATGTACCACTTGATCCGCAGTTTTGATGCAATCAAGACATCCATGCTGGTGGACTATGAACAGGGACGGACCCTCGAGCTCGATGCCATCTGTGGCGCAGTGATGTCTCGCTACCAACAACTGGGGATAGATGCACCCTATACTCGTTTGGTCTATGCTCTTCTGAGCCAGATGTCCGGCTCAGAAGCCCAACAGTGACGAACCCGGCTACCAAAGTAAACCTTCCGAAGATATGACCAGAAGCGCCTGCTCCAGCATACCGAAGCTCCGCTCACTATGCAAAAGGACACAGGGATTTTGCAAGCCGATCAAAAAAAATATCCCGACGGGCTTCCTTTACCTCAACGGCACTGGGCGACATTCACTCTTGGCCTGGCAGTGGCCATTGCCGTTCTGGAAAGTACTACCGTAAACGTCGCCCTACCCATTATAGCCCGCGATCTGGGAGCAACTCCGGCAAGCTCGGTGTGGATAGTGAACTCTTATCAGTTGGCAGTGATGATGGGCCTGCTACCATTCGCCTCATTAGGCGAAATTATTGGCTATCGACGAGTCTTCAATATAGGCCTGGTGGTATTCACCCTCGCCACTTTCGTCTGCGCAATCGCTGATTCACTGTCGCTTCTAATCGCCGCACGCGTTGTGCAGGGTCTTGGTGGCGCCGGTATCATGAGTGTCGTTGCGGCATTGGTCCGTTTTACTCAGCCCCGCCACCGCCTCGGTCGCGGCATTGCCATGAATGCCCTGGTCACAGGCGGAGCCGCCGCGTCAGGGCCCACAATAGCCGGCGCTATTCTCCTGGTGGCGGACTGGCCCTGGCTGTTCGCATTGAACGTGCCATTGGGACTTGTTGCGTTAGTGATTGGTATCAAAACACTCCCACACACACCACGCTCACCTCATCGGTTCGATATTATCAGCGCCCTCCTGAGCGCCCTCACCTTCGGCTTCCTTATTACCGGACTCGACGGCCTGGGCAGCAACGAGAATCCGAGCTTGGTCCTGCTGAAACTTGCGCTCACCGGTTTACTGGGCTATGTCCTTATACGTAGGCAGTTGTCTTTGCCCGCACCTTTACTGCCAGTGGATCTGTTGCGGATTCCGGTGTTTGCACTCTCCATAGGGACATCTGTGTGTGCTTTCGCCGCATCAATGGTGGTCTTCGTATCCTTTCCATTCTATCTACAGGATGTTTTGCACAGGACGCCCGTAGAAACCGGGCTACTTATAACCGCGTGGCCCTTCATGTTGATGGTTGCAGCGCCTTTCGTCGGACATTTAGCCGACCGTTATCCGGCAGGAGTGCTTGGCAGCATAGGCCTGCTGTTGCTAACTCTAGGGCTAAGTCTGCTGGCATTATTACCTACGGACCCTGGCGACATCGATATTGCCTGGCGCATGGGGATCTGCGGACTCGGTTTCGCGCTTTTCCAGTCGCCCAACAATCGCGTCCTTATCAACACGGCCCCCGAGAACCGGACCGGGGGCGCCAGCGGTATGTTGGGAACGGCACGCCTGCTGGGCCAGACCTTGGGTGCAGTAACCGTCGCGCTCATTTTCAATATCGACACCACAACCGGAAACGGGGTTCCATTTATAGTTGCAGCAGGGTTTGCGGCCATTGCTGCTGGCCTCAGTGGCCTTCGACTAATGACACAGGCCAGTAATTCACCCCGGTAATTGGCTCGTATCCTGAGATCTATTGCAATAAAACAGGTTTCATAAATTTAGTGTGCGCACCAGGGCGATATAGTCCTCGACGGCAGTATCGGTCGTATACCGTGGCTGGAATCCCAATTCTTCCTTCGCACGGGTGATGTCGAAAATGGCGTACATTTGCCGACCCAAATTGAGGTAGTCGAGGCCATCGCCGATCTCAATCCGCGCCTCTGGAATAACCTTCGTCACACTTGCAGCGAAATCGCGCAACGAACGGCCTTCACCAGAGCCAATGTGAAAAATACGGTGTTGTACATTCTCTACTTGTGAAGCCAGAATCAGGGCATGGGCCGTATCGCGATTGTAAATAAAGTCGTTCTTTTGCTGCCCTCCTCGCGGAATATGCACCGGCTCACCTCGCAGCGGTTTCTCCACGATCTGACTCACCACCGCCAACGGCCCATGGTGGTCAGTTTTACCCGGACTGAAGGTGCTGCCAAATCGCAATGCAATGATATCCAGACCCAAGTCTTCCACATACTTCATCATCAAGTGTTCACAAAACAGCTTCGTGGAATCGTACAGTTTCTTTGGGTCCGTGGAGCGTACCTGTGGGTAATCCTCCGTAATCGGTTGGTAATGAGGATGACTCGCGGCTTCGTCCATCTCGGAGTATACCGCCCGCGAACTACACCAGACGACGCGCGTAATCTGTTTATGTGCCCGCGCGAGCTCAAAGATATTCATAGCCGCCAGTATGTTCACCTGGACGCTGCGTACCACATCCCGGCCTAGCTCAGGATCGATGTAAGCCGCCGTGTGGATGATCCGATCCACTTTTTTCTGCCGGATAACATCCTCCAGGTTACTTTGATCCAGCAAATCGCCACGAACGATATCTACGCTCTTCAGCAAGTCTGAGAGAAGGCGAGGCGAAGCAGCAGGGAGATCGAAAAGAACCGGTCTCTCTCCTGCTGCTACCATTTCCCGCGCCACCATTGAGCCGATGACGCCTAGCCCACCAGTTACCAGCGTTGTCATGTTGCCTCCCATCAATGCCGATCTATGTTTCGGATGACCATTCCTGTCACCCACCAACTCCCGAGTTGGCTGTTGATTTACGAATAAATTTTTGGTGCTCTCTCTGGGCACGCCAATAACACCCACCGTAAACAGCTGTTGCGGCCAGAACAGCGGCCACTTGCAACGCAGCGACAGGGTAAATAACCAAAACCCCAAAACCAACAAACACCAATCTTGTTAAGGCTGACAACCGTTGGCTAATGATCCATCCATGAAGGGCCAACGAAACGCAAAATACCATGGTTGCCGCCGCGACAAAGCTGCCGACTATCTGTAACGTACTTCCCTGGAGCAGAAGACCGCTATTAAAAATAAAGAAAAATGGCAGAATATAGCCAGCTATAGCCAACTTGAAACCGACCCCGGCTGCAGCAAAGGGACTTGCTCCTGCAATTGAGGCCGCCGTAAAACAGGCCACCGCCACAGGTGGGGTAATGGCCGACATACAGGAGAAATAGAGCACAAACAAATGCACTTGAAGCGTCGTTAGCCCGAATTCGGCAACCAGCAAGGGGGCGAGCAGTGCTGCTCCCATCAGGTAAACTGCCACTGTCGGCATGCCCATGCCAAGCACCATCAGAATGACAGCTGACGCGATCAGAGAAGGCACCAAGTAGCCCCCGGCCAGCGCCAATACTAAATCAGAGACCTTGCTCGCGGCACCTGTCAGATAGAGGCAACCCACTATAATGCCCGCCGCTGCAACTGCCGCAGCCAGCGGCACAATTCGATACCAGGTTTCAACACAGCTATCCAGCAAACTTCTCGGCCCAATGGCATAAGTCCGAACAATCCAACTGGTCAGTATAACTACAAGCACTGAACCTGCAGCAACGTAAGCAGGCGAATATCCTTGCAGGAGATACCACGTTAGTACAACGAGAGGGATAATATTTGACCAACCACGCCGCAACGCGGGTAACAGACCAACACGGTACTCATCTGGCGTCACCCCCAGGCCTTCTAAGCGGGCCCGAAAATGTACCATGGTGAACACACCAAAATAGTAGAGGATTGCCGATAACGCACCCGCAATCATGATTTGGTGGTAAGGAATTCCGGTAAAGTCCGCCATTATGAACGCGACTGCCCCCATCACCGGTGGCAAGAGGGCACCGCCGGAAGAAGCCGCAGCTTCTATGCCCGCCGCATGCTTTGCAGTCAGACCGGTGCGCATCATCACAGGGATTGTGATGGGGCCTGTCGTTGCGACATCCGCAACCGGACTACCGGATATGGAACCGTACATAGCGCTCGCGGCAACACACGACTTGGCAGGCCCTCCTCTCAATCTTCCGGTTGCCGCCGTAGCGATATCGTAGAACATTTGCCCCCCCCCAGCCCGTTCAAAGAAAGCGCCAAAAAGAATGAACAAAAAAGCGTAGGTGGCCGCTACGTATAAAGGCGTCCCGAACATCCCACTTTGAGTGATAAGTTGTGATTCAAGAAAAGCATCCAGACCAACACCTCCATGGGAAAATATGCCGCTTCCGGCGCCTCCGAAAACAGTATAAACAATAAAACCTGCCGCCAGCGCAAGTAATGGCCATCCCGTGGCGCGCCTCACCGCTTCCAAGGCCAAGAGTATCAGTAGCACACCCGCTACCCGCTCAGCCGTATCGAACTGGTCAAAACCAATCATCCAGTCGTCAAATTTCTGGACATTCAGGACGTACCAAATTCCTAGACCCAGCCCAATGACCGCCAAGAATATGTCGAACCAGGTAATCCGGTTTACTGTGTTCGAAACAGTGGTCGTCAGAAAAATGATAGGAAACACAAACGTGATGAATACTCCCACGTACACCAGCATCGAAAAAAAACCAAATAGCGCCATATATATGGTCACGATGGATCCCACTACGGACAACAGCGCGATAACGAAACCAATGACGCCAGTTGGGTTCAACCTGTTCGTACTTTGAAGAAAGCAGAAACACTTACGAGCTTTAACCCCTAATAAACGAATTTCTTCCAGCATGGACGATCCTTATTGTAAGTGCATCACAAGTTGGGTGATCTCGCTCAGGGTCGTTAATCAGGCTCACTACTACAAATACTTTTATTTCCGAGCACCTCAGCCACAGCAAAAGAGCTTCCGTAAAGAATCGATCAGCCGTGGAACTCATCTCCCTCTATTAGCTATTAGCGCCAAGCTGTTCCGGTTAAACCTACTAAGCCATTCACCGAATAATGGAGAACGACCTCGGTCACCGGCACTGGAGCAATACAGTGGATGGGCTCACTCCCACTCTCTCACACCTTCAATAAACGTTAATGACCGACCGTGAGCCAGCGCCGAGGCATGCTGATCGTATGACTTACGCGCCCAACAATTGAAGCCATGCTCGACCCCTTCGTATAAAAATACATTCGCATTTTCGTGACCGGAAAAGGCGTCTCGTGTCTGCTGCACCTGATCAAGAGGGATATGACCATCCTGCGCAGCAAAGTGAAAAAGAATGGGCACCTCAAGCCGGTCTGCTTTATCCAGATGGTTGGCGATCCCTCCGGGATAATAGCAAACGGATGCATCCACAAAGCCTTCAACCCCGCAGAAATAAGAAAGGAGCCCCCCCATACAAAAGCCAACCGAGGTAACAGTTCCCTGGCACTCCGGACGAGCGCGAAGCGTCTCTACAGCGCTGCGGAGATCCTCAACTGCTTTTCCAAAGTCCATCTTTTGCATCAAGCTAACCGCATGATCCCTGTCTGCCCCTTCGTAACCGAGCTGCACTCCGGGCTCCAGCCGCCAGAACAGATCCGGCGCAAAAACAACATAGCCGTCCAACGCGTATTGCTGAGCAACACTCCGGATATGCTCGTTGACGCCGAAGATTTCCTGAATCAGCAAAATCCCCGGGCCTGCTGCTCCGCTCGGTGGCAATGCGAGGTAGCCACTGAAATTTCCGTCACCACCTTGAACTGGAATCTCTACCGTTTTATCTGTCATAAATGCACCCTTGATGCGAATTCTTACGCGTGTCAGCGAACAGTAAGATTTGCCCGAAATCTTTATATACTACGGCGATTCAAACAGTTACAGCACACCAATTGCTGGACCACTCTATGATTAAACGGTGCAAACGACCTTCGCATTTATACAGTCTTTCTTTACTTGTGAGCGCTTCCCGGCTCTCCCTTTTTCTGTAGAAACTCATCGATCCCTTCTTCCTTCCATAGCCAATGCTGTTGCAGGGTGACCTGATCCACTTTAGTCCTCGCATAGTCCATTGCTGCATCCCAACTCATCTCGAGGGAAAACCGGTAGGCCTCCTTGGTCGCACGAAGAGCCGCTGCGTCTTTTTCCGCGATCTCACTGGCCAGGTTCATTACATGGTTTTTGAGCTCAGAGCCGGGTACCGAATAATTGACCAGACCGATCCGCGCTGCTTCCACCCCATCGAAGGTGCGCCCTGTAAGCCCGTAGAATAGAGCATCGCGCGGCCTCAACAAATTCGCGAGAGACTTACTCACGGGCCCCCCCGGAAACATGTGGAAGTTGATCTCGGATAAGCAAAACCCTGCTTCATCTGCGGCAATAGCAAGATCACATGCCTCAACGGTTGAAAATGCGCCACCGATACAGTGTCCGTTGACCATCGCAAGTGTCACTTTTGGAAAATGTTTAAGCGTCCTTGTTCGCCATTCTGCTCCCAGACGAGATATTCTCTCGTATGCTGCGGGGTCATCTTTGTACTCTCGGAAGTGCTCTCTGAGATCCATCCCTGCCGAAAATGCACTACCTGCACCTGTTAGAACCAGTACCTTTATATTGTTGTCATACCGTATGGAATCCAGCACATTGGTCATGTCGAGATGCATCTGCGGATTCATCGCGTTGCGTTTTTTGGGCCTGTTCAGGGTAACAACTGCAATGCTTCCCACCCTTTCCACCGTCACTGTCTCGTAGTTATCCACACGGCTCCTCCAGGTATCTCCGATTACTTGTCTTTCTATCGTTACAGGACTATTTTAGCAGTACCGACATTCCTTTCCGTTGTAGTGAAATATAGGTATTGGCTTTACTCTTGGTCAGTTGCTCTATCAATTTAATCAATGGCTGTCTTGAAGTGATATAGGGCTGAGGTACCGGTGCGTTCCTCGCGACGCGTACGGCTTCGTCATCAACATAAGCCCGGAGAATTAGTTCTTCGTCGCTTAAATGTTCCCCATACTTCTTACGAACCTCACCTACAGATAATGAAGAGGGAGACCATTTCTCAAGCTGTTTTGCGCGCGCACGGTTGAGGATCTTGTCTCTCACGTCAGGGTCCATTACCTCAATTGCTTCCCTTCCCCAGAATCCCCACGCGTATTGGATTACTTCATCAGTGACCTGCCGGTAACGCTCACCAGTGATAACGTTGATCGCTGCTTGACTCCCAACAAACTGAGCAAGTGGTGTGACCATAATTGGGTAGCCGAAATCTGCCCTGACGCGACCGGCTTCCTCAAGGGTTTCGTCGAGTCGATCTTCTAAACCTACTTGGCGCAGTTGATAACGCAAATTGGATATCATTCCCCCCGGGACCTGATGCTGATATTGCATCTGGTCATACTCAAGCGGCACACCAACAGGAAAACCTTCTATTTTTGCAATGTTCTCAAAATGTTCCTCAACACTTTTTAATCTGGCGATATCCACATCACAGCTGTAACCGAGGGCTCGCAGGTTTTTCTCCACATTGATAATGGAAGGATTGGACGAAGCATTTGCGAGCGGGGGGATGGCCGTGTGAACATGACCAATCCCGAGCTTGACCGCTTCCAGTATATTCAGCGGCCCAAGGCCATTATTACAATGGCAGTGGAACTCCAGGGTTATCTTTCCTACCGCTGCCTGTATCTGGGGAAGCAGCTCCCGTAACCTCTCCGGAGTCAGCAGTCCTGCTACGTCTTTAAAGCATATCCTATAGGGAGACAGGGCAGCTGCAGCTTTTGCGCGGGCAACATAATATTCATCAGTGTGTCGAGGTGATACGGAGTAGATAATGTTAACGACCGTTTCCATCCCCATCTTCCGGAGACCAACCACTTCTTCACCGAGCGCATCAAAATCATTCCAGGAGTTGGACATTCTTGTGGTCGTTATCCCATGATCAACAACCTTTTTTATTAAAAGCTTGCTAATCGACTCGGGAACTTTTGTGAGACCACTCTTATAGCCGCCGTGAAGCCTAAGCGGCGTTTTCCGAGCTATTTTAGTGCCCAGTTTCAGCCACTGCCAAGGATCCTCCCCGAGATCCCGCGTCATCTTTTTCAGGTGGATAGCCGGAACAAAGAACTCTATCGCCTCGAACCTGGCTTCATCCATATCTTTAAGCGCGGGCAGCATCATTCCAGTGCGCATGTTGAAGGCCCAAAGACTTAGCTGCCCATCACGCAGAGTTGTGTCAATAAACCTAATATCTTTCATGCCCACCTCCTCTGATTTGTACCCGTAAGAGTAAAGAGCTCAATTTTCTGTCTTCACTCAATCAAGCCCTTTTCACGATAAAACCGTTCCGCGCCAGGGTGAAACGGCAGCCCTGCCGGATTCCATATCATCATCTCTGGGCCAAATTCGCGCAATGATGAGTGAACACTTCGGATCATATTCTGCTGCTCATAAACCGCATTCAGGAATTTATACACGGTCTCTTCCGAGACATGGGGGCCTGCCTGCACCCCATTCCACATTTTCTGAATAGGTACTTCTTTATCGATAAAATCATACGTCCCCTCAGGTATGCTACCGGTTGTGTAATTCACGCTGTGCGCCGCCTTTCTCAGGTGCTCTTCGTCTGCATCTATCCAAAGGATTTCTCTTGTTCGTGCCAACTTTTTAACTCGCGCGGACGGCAGGAAGCCACCGTTAATAAATACATCCGCCCGACCGTCAGCCATCGCATCCAAACCGAGAGCGGCATTCCCACGCAGCACATTTCCACCCCAGGATTCAACATCCTCCAGCGTAAAGCCATACTGCTCGAAAAGGTTTGCGTACATTCCTAAGGTAGATTGAAGATTGGCCCTAAAGTTAACGGCTATGTTCATTGGTGGCTTCTTGTCAGCGATATCCTGGAAGCTACGTATCCCGTGCTCGTCGGCCCAATCACGGCTCATTAAATAATGCGGAATGAGGCCATTGTGAATGGTCATGACTTGAAAAATCTCACCGTCCAGGGATTCTTTAAACGGTGGTTTGGCGTCCAGGGCGTGGATTACTTCCACCGAACCGGTGGCACCAGCGAAATCAGCTTTTCCGTTAGCGATCTCAAGCAGACTTCCGGCTGGTGAACCAGGCCGGATATTTACGGTAGAACCTGGGTAGCGATTACGAACAACAGAATTTATTGCTTCAAAAACCGACTGGAAGTACCCCGTCGCCGATCCACCGGTAATCACGTAGCGAATGGGGTCATCGCTGTTAAATGCGATATCCGATTGGGTGGCTGCCAAGCCACTATTTAGACCCCACCCCAAGAGAGCTGCCACAAAAAATAAGACGCTTATTATCCTGCTTCCAACAAACTTAGCATTCGTATACATATGTAGCCCCTCCCTTAACTCAAATAGTGCTATGAATGGATTTTCTTATTCCTTAATTATCAGATCACTTATCACTAACTAGTTTTGCTATTTATATTCTTTAGACTCCATATACTGAAAAGTCAATCATCATTTGCAAGCTGCATAGGGAAAATAAATGCTCGCTTAATAAATTAAAATAAATAATAAACCTGAATCAATGGATGGACTCCTCCTCACCTCACCGGCATCTACGTGCCAAATGGTGAGTGATTAGGAGGAGTCCATCCCATTGATTCAGGTTATGAATAATTTTTACCAGTTCCATACAGCCCGCTTGAGGCAACTCCCCCGGCGCGACACGTGAAAGCCCCACCAGACAATAGACGCGCTCCGAGGCGTTTTAGTACCAGACGTGCCAGCAACTGAGACAAATCAGCGAAAGGATCGCACTGATCACAAATCAGGTGCAAAGCGTCGACTCTGCAAACAGAGCGTCCAAGGATATAGGCGCCGAAATAAGCCCCTGGTCCTGGGAGTAGGTCAAAAAGCGCTCAATATTCGAGCGATTGGCGGCGAGACCAATCGACCAAGGATCCCCTTGGAGCGCATCGCGCTCAGACTCCCAGTAGCGCCGCGCCCAAAGCAGCTTTGACCAGTTCGGGTCGTTGTAATACCTGTCGGATATCTCCTGGGCGCTTCGGAAAACATCCATGAGCGCATCACATACCCAGGGGTGCTTTTCCGCCAATTGCTGCCTAACGGCAATCACATGCATTATTGGACAGTAGCCATACTTTCGATAATAGGCACGCTCCTGGTCAATCGCGTCTTCGACGAGTCGTCGCACCGGTACTTCTCCAGAAGTGACCGACTTTGGCGGGTGCGGATGGACAAAGGCATCGAGCGCGCCCTCCGCCAGCAGCTTGCCGAGATCGGCTCCCTCCGGAAGTGGCCGGATAATAGTCCCCGGCTTCTGCTCGAACTCGACCTTTTCCTCTGTCAGCACATGCCATTCTATTGATTCCCAAGGCACACCGTATTCGAACTTTAAATCCCCCTTGGCAAGAAGCGAGAGCGTTGTCTGAAAAGAGTTCACACCGACTCGCTTACCTTGCAGATCGCTGAAGGAGCGCAGGGGAGAGTCCCGGTGTACATACCACAGCCCGGCGCTGAAGAGACGTCGTGGAAACACAGGGATTCCGACAATTGGCAGGCCGCGCTTCTTCGCCATGATAAAACTGGAGAAAGAAAATTCGCAGGCGTCGAATTCTTCGTCGTGGATCATCCTTTCGTGACGAAACTCTCCATCACGTAGTGGTACCGTCTGTCCAACTTGATATACGTCTAGAGAGACCGAATCCGGCGTCTGTACCGTTCCATCAAAAAACGGGAAAAACCGGTCGTACCTGTCGATAGCGAGGGAAAGTCGTAGTGTCATGGGCTGCAAACCTCCGAAGCTGGCTCAATCGTTAATCATCATGGTGACAATATGGTTGGCAGATAAATATCCGCCTTAAGCAGTGACTTCGCTCTTCGATGCTCTTCAATATAGTTGCCCGGACACCATTAAGCTAAGCCAATTACTGAGATGGATGGGGCTTAGGCATAAGCAAGATTGATACCCAGCATCAGAAGTACTGAATAGAGTCTATGGAGAAGCAGTGCTAGGTTAAGTTTAAGGAATAGATATATTCCATCCAATGATAAATACAATAAACGCATTAGCAAGCGCTAACGCGATAGGAGAACTTCCTGATGGGTAATAATATAACAAAGCAGCTTTTTCTACGCGGCGCAATCCTCGCCCTATCAATCTTCAGCATGAGCCAATGGGCAATGGCCCAAGAAGAAGACGATAAGTTTTCCCTCACCGTCACCGGTGCCGGAGTCCAAGGATATTACAAGGTAGTCTACGAAACCTTTAACGGCATTCTTCGGGATGAATATCCTGAGGCCTCCGTGACCTTTAGGCCTTCTTCTCCGGCGGGAGGCCTCGTGTTTATCGCTGACGGAAAAGCAGACCTCAGCTTGGCAGCAGGTGCGCCTGAGATCCAGTATGCGATCGAAGGCAAGCCGCCTTATCCGCGGTCTCTAAAGGGTGATTTGCGGTCAGTTATGCAGTTGTTCAACACCCAAACCTTCCATTTCGTGCTTAACAAGGACGTTGCTGATGAGTACGGGGTGTACAGCTTCGCAGACATTGCTAAGAAAAAACCACCGCTGACTATCGCTATTAATCGTCAAGGAAATCTCCAAGTCGTCGACGTCGCAAAAGATATCTTTGAGGCGCATGGATTTTCAATCGAGGATCTTCAGTCCTGGGGTGGCCAGGTGAGTTGGGTGGCGAGCGGTACCGGCCTGGAACAACTACAAGATCGAAAGGCCGACATGTTTATGAATGTGCGTTTCGTTCCCGATGCTCGTGTTAATGAGATTATTCGCTCCCAAGATCTCGTCTGGGTCGAGGCAGACCAGGATGCACTGGAGAGCGTTGCCGACAAGTGGGGCTATGAAGTCATAACCATAGACCAGTCCAATTACCCAGAGTTGATGGATACCAGTCAGCCGACCATAACTCAATGGAGCGCCTTGCTAGCCGGCCCCCATGTGCCCGATGCGGTGGTTTATAAGTTCATCAAGGCACTGGTTGACAACAAGAAGCGCGTCCAGCAGGTACACCCATCCTTAAAGGCATTTTCTGCTGAAGAAGCAGTCAAGATCGTCAATCTTGATGTGCCGCTACATCCCGGCGCCGAGCGCTTCTATCGCGAACTCGATTTGTTGGAACAGGGCAAAACGCGCTAACAGTACCTGTCGGTTAAGGTGGTTAGCATCAACCACCTTCCCCTTTAGCAACAATTCAAACTGGAGATTGCTATGGCTTCTCGCCTCCAAAAGTTCTCGCGGCTCCTGGACCTGGTGGGGGAAGGGAATCGCCTAGAAATACGCGGCGCGCAAAAGCTTCTGATCCAGGCCGCGTCGGTACTACTAACCGGTTATATGCTCTGGTTTGCCCTGTTAGGCCGCATCGATGTTCATGTGCAGGGGGCGATTTTTCTGGGCGTTATGCTCCCGGTAACTTTTCTCTCAATAACGCTGAACCGTCGCGTACAGCGCCTAATCTGGCTGGACTACGTGTTCGCAGTGCTGTCAGTGATTGTGTGCGCCTATTTTATCTATAACCGAGAGTTCTATATTAACTTTTTTGAAGGCCTCACACCCATCCCTCCGAGAGAGCAGGCTGCGGGCATCGCCCTGACGATGCTGACATTCGAAGCATGCCGCCGCGCTATTGGTATCGGATTAACCAGTGTACTGACTGTGCTTCTGCTATTTGTTCCGTTGGGCCCACTGTTATCCGGACTGCTTCACCACGCCGTCATTCCGCTGGACTACTTCGTGACCATGCAAACGGTCACCACCAACGGCATCTTTGGTGCGCCGCTGCAGGTGGCAGCAGGCTACGCCTTTCTCTTCGTCCTGTTCGGGACTTTCTTTCATTTCTCTGGGGGAGGACGGCTTCTCTTTGAGGTGTCGGCAGCCGTTACCGGTAGAATGACCGGTGGTCCCTCAAAAGCCTGTGTTGTGTCCAGCGGTCTGTATGGGTCTCTTTCCGGAAGCCCCGTCGCCGACGTTTCGACCACTGGACCGGTGACTATTCCCCTGATGAAACGGGCTGGATCGAGCAGTGTACGTGCAGCAGCTACCGAAGCTGCTGCCTCCAGCGGTGGCGCCTTTCTTCCCCCGGTTATGGGCGCCGTCGCCTTCCTTATGGTGGAGTACACGGGCATACCCTACCGCGACATACTCGCTTCTGCGCTTATGGTGGGAATTCTCTATTATGGGAGTTTATTCCTGGCGGTGCACCTTGAGGCAAAACGCGAGGGGGAGGGCATGCTCGATGCCGAGCGCCTCATCTCTCTGAACAATGCTTTGAGGCGCAACTGGTATAGCCTGATTCCGCTGGCAGTGCTCATCTACTTCCTTCTGGCCGGTTACTCGCCTATATACGTAGCCGCTGTCGCCACTGGATGTACCTTAATAACGAGCTGGTTCGGTCCTAGCCGCATCGGCCCCAAGCGCTTTGTTGATGCCTGCACTGAGACAGTATTGCGTATGAGCAGCCTTACCGCCGCGGTAGCTGCCGCCGGCGTCGTCATGGGAGTTATAGCCCTCACCGGCTTAGAGGGTAAGTTCACACTGCTCTTGATGGGGCTTAGTGGCGGACTGTTGATCCCGACTCTGATTCTGGCAGCGATCGTTCTGGTACTGCTTGGCATGGGAATGCCGACGCCAGCAGTGTACGTCATGGGCGTCGCCCTGTTGGCACCCGTGCTAACGGGTGTCTTTGGGCTTCCAATGTTGGAGAGCCATCTATTTTTGCTCTACTTCTCGTGCATGTCAGCCATAACCCCGCCGGTGGCGGTGGCGTGTTTCGCTGCCGGTGCCATTGCCGACGCCCGACCGATGGCGGTGGCGGTACATGCCAGCCGATTAGCTATCGTCGGCTTCGTGCTGCCTTTCTATCTCATTTTCCATCCAGGGGTAGTGCTCGCGGCACCGTGGGCCGGCATCTTGCTCGACTTCGTATTGGGCATGGTTTTGGTCGCGGCCGTAACCACGGCGACGATCGGATTCACTGATCGGAGACTCGGCCTTGTATACCGGCTTTCTTTAATGGTTGCGGCCGTGGGCATCTTTTCTCCTGAACTATGGGTAACTCTGCCCGCCGCAGCGCTGGCTTTAGTGCTGCTGGGCCAGGAATTCCTGCCGGAGAAATTCCTGCCGGAGACATGTGTAAGCCGTCGGGCCGGGTCCACCGTTCCGGCAAAACGTTGAACTTAACTGATCGAGGAAGAGACGATGTTGAGCACTACTGAATTACAAGGGCTCGTTAAGCCCGACCGAGTACACCGCAGGCTCTACCAGGATCCGGAAATTTTTGAACTGGAGATGGAGCGCATTTTCGGCCGAGCGTGGCTATACGTAGGCCATGAGTCGCAGGTGCCTGAAAAAGGTGACTTCATCACTACAGACTTAGCACGCCAACCGGTGGTGATGGTGCGAGATCGAGCAGATGGCGAGGTTCATGTGCTCTATAACCGGTGTGGCCACCGGGGCGCGGTCGTCTGTAATCAGCCATGCGGCAATGTGCGCCTCTTCCGCTGCTGTTATCATGGTTGGAGCTTTAAAACCAGTGGAAAACTTGCGGCGGTCCCCCTTGAAGCCGGCTACGGGGAAGACTTTGACAAAACAGACCCGCAATTTGGAATGGTACCGCTGCCGCGCGTGGCCAATTACGGGGGCTTTATTTTTGCCAGTCTCAGTGATAGTGGGCCCGACCTAAAGACATACCTGGGACCAATGTTGCGGACAATCGATGACATCCTCAACCTTGCGCCTGACGGCGAGGTGCAAGTGAGTGGTGGTGTCCATCGATATGTGTTTGATGGTAACTGGAAAGCTCAGGTCGAAAATATCAACGATCTCTATCATCCACCTTTCTCTCACGCATCGACCACGAAGGAAGACGGTCGACAATTTCAGCGCCAGGGCAGTAATACAGGTGCGCAGTTAACCGACGAGGACGGAAACCCAATCTCCTTCTGGGATGAGACGGGTATACGTGCGTTCGACAACGGCCACGGATATTGCGGAAAACTCCCTGACTCCGGCAGTGGCTCTGGACCGGTCTTCGAAGCCTATCTTAAGGCGTTAGAGGGACGTCATGGCCCGGAACGGGCCAAGGAGGTATTGGACGTTCCCTGGCATAACGCGATCTTCTATCCGAACTTATGCATTCAATCAATGGCACAGCATATTCGAGTCATCAGGCCCATCTCAGTGGACCGTACGGAGGTTAACGTCTATCCGATCCTGCTCAAGGGTGCCCCGCAAGAATACAACCAGCAGATCATTCGGTACCTCAACATCACCCATGCACCTGCCTCGCTGATACAAACCGATGATCTGGAGGCGTTCCGCCGCATTCAATCCGGGCTTAAAACTCAGGGGGCAGAATGGGTGATGTTAGCGCGCTATTTCGGCAAGGACGTGCCGACTGATGAGGGGCAAAAAGGAATGGGAACCAGCGAGCTCGAAATGCGCAATCAGTACAAAGCCTGGGCCGATTATATGACCCAGCCGCAGCCAAGGAGTAACAGCCATGCAAGCTAGTACCTACACAGCCAACCAGCCGGTCGTCGAGAACCTCGATCATGAGCGAATCCAAAAATTCGTTTATCACGAGAGTCGTTTATTGGATGAGCGACGGTTCGAAGAATGGATTGAGCTGTTCGACGATGACGCGACCTACTGGGTGCCGGCCCAGATCGACCAGCAGAGTCCGCTGAATCAACTCTCTATTTTCTATGATGATAAAGAGTTGATGCAGACCCGCATCGCACGGCTGCGCCACGAGCGCATTCACGTGGATGACCCTCAGACTCGTTCGGTGCGGATGCTTAGCAACCTGGAGATTGAGTCGGCGGAGCCGGGCGCCGGCTACGACCTGCGCGCGAGAGCCGTTCTCTGCGCAATCGTTTTCTTTCAGCAGAAACAATATATATATGGCGGACGCTGTGAATACCAACTCCGGGACCGAAACAACGCGCTGAGCATCTACTGCAAACGAGTCAACCTGATCAACTGTGACAGCGCGTTTCATCCGCTTGTGGTGCCTTTCTAAGAGTGGATGTTCACACACGGGGCAGGGCTTAGCCGAAGCACGGCAGTTGTCCAGTCACGGGTAGACTGCGCCCGCCCCGTTAGAACGGGCTGATTCCGCGAAGATCTGAACGAGCCGATTAGCGCATGGACCGATTCTGCTTTAGAAGCAGATTCTAGAGGAAACTATGATTTCAACCCTGGACTATCCACGACCGTTCTGGCTGAGCTTCGGATTTCTACTGCTAATAGCCGCGACATCGATTCTGGCAACCAGCACGGATCTTTCGCCGTTAGCAAGCCTGGGGCCGCTTACGATAGCACTACTAATCGGGGTGGTGTATGGGAATACCCTACATCCACGGACTGCGCCGCCCTGGCGTACCGGCTTCCGGTTTGCGCAAACTACCCTGCTGCGGCTGGGCATCGCTCTGTACGGTTTTCGCATCACGGTGCATGACGTGCTACAGGTCGGGGTCGGCGGCCTGACAGTCAGCTTATTCATGGCTGGTTCGACGCTGGTGGTGGGGTTGCTCGTGGGACGCATGCTTCGGATGGACCGCGATCTGGTGCTTCTGACCACGGTCGGGAGCTCTATCTGCGGTGCAGCCGCAGTGCTTGCCACGGCGCCCCTCATACGCACCCAGCCGTACAAAATTACGGTAGCCATCGTTACAGTGGTGATTTTCGGCTCGTTGAGCATGGTCATCTTTCCACTGTTGCACGAATTCCTGCCGTTCTCATCGCAAGCTTTAGGCGTCTACATCGGTGCGACAGTGCACGAAGTCGCGCAGGTCGTGGCCATCGGAGATGCCATCGACCCGGCGACAGCAGCGACTGCAGTCGTCGTGAAGTTGACACGGGTCATGTTTCTCGGCCTGGCATTGCTGGCTATTACCTCGGTGGCCTTGTTGTTACGCCAGAAGAGTCGCAACCGTGCGGATAAAAGCTCTAATACAACAGCACCAGTATACTTTCCCTGGTTTGCTGTAGGTTTTGTGGTGGCGGTGTTGATCAACAGTACCGGTTGGATCCCTCAGGATCTCGTTTCGATAATTACATCGGTGGACGTAATCCTTTTGGCCATGGCGATGGTCGCGGTTGGGGCCGAGACGAACTGGATCAACATGAGGGGAGCTACTCTTAGGCCGATGTTGCTAGCCCTGACGATGTTTCTGTATTTGGCAATCGCAGGCTTCGCCATAGTGAGTTGGGTGTTGCTATGACCACCGAGACGACCGCAACAGGCGATTACCGGGTTCACCTAATCGATACGGGGGAGAGCTATTCGTGCCCTGCGAATCGGACCTTGTTGAACGCCATGGTTGCCCTTGGCCGCCAAGGCATTCCTTCCGGGTGCCATGGCGGCGGATGCGGAGTATGCAAAGTGTACATCCTCCAGGGAGAGGTGACTACGCTCGCGATGTCCCGCGCCCATGTAAGCAAAGAAGAAGAAGCCATTGGCTACGCGCTCGCGTGCCGGACCTATCCCATTAGCGATGTGGTATTGAAAGTGGTGGGTCGGATGCGCAAGAGCGTGGTGTACCGCTACGGCTTTATCTAGAACCAGGCCCAAAAGGCCATTATCGGAAAACGAGGAGAGTAGTCATGGGTGTAATGCGTATCGGGCATATTAACTTGCGCGTATTGGATATGGTAGCAGCACGGAAGCACTACGAAGAAATCCTTGGACTCATGCCAGCGGCTGAAGACGACAAAGGTAACGTCTATCTCAAGGGCTGGGATGAATGGGACAAATATTCGATCATGCTCAGTGCCTCGGATCGAGCTGGCATGAACCATGTTGCCTATAAAGTGGAATCGGATGGCGACCTGGATGAGCTAAAGTCCCGTATCATTGAGTACGGTTTGGACGTCGAGATGGTCCCTCCCGGAACTCTGCCGTTTTGCGGCCGCGCTCTTCGGTTTTGGATGCCTAGTGGCCATCTGATGTATCTATATGCCGAGAAAGAGTTCGTAGGTAAAGCCGTCGGCGTGAACAACCCCGATCCTTGGCCAGATGGGCTCAAGGGCGCAGGCGTCCACTGGCTTGATCACTGCCTGCTGATCTGCGAATTGGACCCGCCCAGTGGAATCAATAAAGTGGCTGACAATACGCGTTTCTTTACAGAGGTGTTAGGTTTTCGCCTGACCGAACAGATTATGGCGGGTCCGGACCATACTGTCCAGGCAGCAGCGTTCTTGGCCCGGACCACGACTCCGCACGATATTGCCTTCGTCGGAGGGCCAACGCTAGGCTTGCACCACTGCTCATTCTTTCTTGATGAATGGGCAGACGTGCTCAAAGCTGCTGATGTATTGGGAAAAAACAAAGTCAAGATCGACGTAACTCCTCAACGTCACGGAATCACTCGTGGAGCAACAAGCTACTTTTTCGATCCATCCGGGAATCGTAACGAAACCTTTGCGGGTTTGGGCTATCTTTCGCAGCCCGACATGCCGGTGATCACCTGGACGGAGGAGGAGATCGGCTCAGCAATTTTCTTCCATACTGGAGAGCTGAATCCGGCCTTCACCACCGTCTACACAGAGGGAGTGTAAAGGCCAATAGACCTGAGGTAAAAACCAGGTGCTGGGGTTTTAACTGGCGACTTGGGTTTTAGGTATGTCGAGCTATGCAGTGTGTTTGGACCCTTTGGGCGTGCGCGCTGCTGGCGATTGCCTTTGTACCTGTGTCTCATGGGCGAAATCCAGCAAACTTTTTTAAAACTTTGACTACTTGAACGCCTGCACTTCTAGACGAACTCAAGGAAGGCCTTGAGCGCGTCGCTGCGGTATTTTTTCTTGTGAAGCACAATATAGAGATGTCGCCCCAGATCCAGGGAAGGTGCGTGCAGCTCGACAAAACGCCCTTCTATGAGTTCCTTATGGATCGAAAGAATGGACATGCAGCTGATACCTAGACCATTTTCTACAGCCTGTTTTACCGCCTCTGCCTGATTTAACTCCAAGATAACACGTAGATCTTTCAATCGCCCTGCGATAGCGTTTTCGAACACATGTCTTGTGCCCGAGCCTTGTTCTCGAAGGATCCAGGGTCGGCTCTGAAGGTCGTTCTCGCAAACTATATCCTGCTTGGCGAGAGGGTCATTCGGAGACGCAAAAATCGCCAGCCTATCCTCGCGCCATTGGATCATATCCGTATCAGGTGTCCGCTGATAATCCTCGACGAAGCCAACGTCGATATTGAAGGCCAGCACATCCTCTATCACTGCGCGCGTGTTCTCTATTTGCAGGCTCACATCGACATTCGGGTGCTTCTCAAGAAAATGGCCCACTATACCTGGCATCAAATAGTTGCCCACAGTCAGACTGGCGCTAACACGCAAGGAGCCAGTGATTGTACCGGTCTCAGCCTTGAGGCTTCGTTCTAAGCTGTGAACCCGTTCAAGTATTTCGACCGCCTTGGGTAAAAGGTAACGGCCCTTCTCATTAAGAGTGAGCCGGTTCCGAGCGCGTTCGAATAACTGATGGTTCAGCAAGGCTTCCAATTGGCTTAAGGCCATACTTACCGCAGGTTGGGTTAGCGATAGCGCCTTTGCTGCTACGGTAATGTTGCCATGCCGTGCAACCTCGACGAACACATGCAGTTGCTTGAGTGTAATAGCGCAGTTCATGCTTTGACCTTTCTCTTACTCCAGCGAGCTCATTTAAACCTTCGCTAGCGCAGGACTGGCACAGACTGGGAAGTAGTTTACATCTACCCATTAATTCCCAGCTTTTTCCTGTAGCTTGCAGAATTTCTTAATATTTGATTGTAGGTTTTATTTATTGAAATCACCAATTACGACAATCCTCGAGCCTGTCAACATAGCTGCTCCCCAGCAACGCCCTCTGGGTACGTTCAAGACATTACGTCTACGCCGGAGCCCGGCTCAATTCAACATTGATGAACCCGCCTGCCAAAGCAGGCGCACCGACAGAAGCGTCAGTACGACATTGAACAAGCGGTGAAAATATTTATTGGAGATAGTTCGGAGCACGTGCAGCCCCAGCCATGTTCCGACGAATCCAAAAAGTGCCATACCCACTATGAACAGCAGCCACTCTTGAAAAACGAAACCGGCAAAACCAAACACAACGGCTTTCGGAGCGTGCTGAAGAGCCATCGCGGCTGCCTGGGTAGCGACGATACCGAAACGATCCATTTTTATCTGCTTGATAAACGCAGCCACCAATGGCCCTGTAGCGCCAACAAACAGGCCGATAAAGGTGGTTGCGGTGGCGGCAATAAAGACACCAGCACTGCCAAGTACAGCCTTCGGCAGGCCGGGGCCCCAGCACAGATAAAGGACAAACAGCGCGATGGTCAATTGCCAGATATAGGCGGGCAGTTGCACCAGCAACAGGGTACCCAGCAATGACCCGGCAACAACCCCTGGTATAAAGGCCACAAGGACCTTCCAGTTGATGTTTCTCCAGGTCAACACCACCCTGCCTCCATTCGAAGCAAACTGGATGATGCCATGGACCGGAATAATCGCCGCCGGTGGCACCCACATTGCCATCAGGACAAGCAGCAACAGCCCTCCCCCGACCCCGAAACTTGCGGTGACCATAGATGTCACGATTGAACAGATGAAAAGAAATGCAACAATGCCTGTTGTCAGAGAATCAGGTATCAAGACTAGTTCCATTGTTGCCCCATTAGACTTATTCTCGTATATTAATATCTTATCTTGTTTATTAAGATTTTGGCGATTATACGATTCCCGTGTGACCGCCACAATTGTTTGTTGCGAATCCACCAATTACAAAACCAACAGCAACGAAAGGGGAAGTAGCATGCTATTTCTGAACAACGATGATATTCATGACTTGTTGAACATGAGGGATTGCATAAACATTCAGGAGGAGGCGTTCGAAGGTCTTGCAAAAGGCCACTCCATACATCGCCCCAGGATTGACATGTACGTGCCTTGTGAGCGAGACGACGGATACTGGCGCTGGGGCACGATGGAAGGCGCCACTCATGCCCCCGGACCCTATTTCGCGATTCGGATGAAGTCGGATGTCATTCAGTGGACCGAGGATAAGCGCAGTGGTCTGCCCCGCGAGGATAAATACTGCGTGGAACCCGGCACCTACTGCGGGCTCATCATGCTGTTCTCTACCCGAAACGGCGAACCTCTGGCCATGATGAATGACGGCCATCTGCAACATATGCGCGTGGGAGGCGGAGCCGGCATCGGAGTCAAGCACCTTTCCCGCGAAGACTCCACCACCGTTGGCATGCTGGGCTCCGGTGGTATGGCGCGCACCTACCTGCAGGCGTTCTGCTCGGTACGCCCCATCACCAGGGTCAAAGTCTATAGCCCCAGCAGGGAGAACCGTGAGCTTTACGCCAGAGAGATGGAGCAGGAACTGCAACTTGAGGTTATTCCTGTAGACAGTGCAAGAGAAGCGGTTCGGGGGGTAGATATTGTGTCATCATGTACCAGCAGCATGGTACCGACCATCGAACCCGAGTGGCTGGAGCCGGGCATGCACGTCACCAACCTCGGGCCTTTTGAGCTGTCGGAAGAGCTGCTTCTTCACGCAGACGTGGTTATTCGCCAGGGCATTGCCGGTGGCGCCCCCACCGCAGGCGAAGATCCGGTACGAGTACGATCGGGTGTTGGCCATAGCCCGGTTGCCTACATTGCCGGCACTGAAGAAGAACTTCGCCGGTTACCGGAAGCCCGTCCCCGGAATACCCTTTTCCGCCGGGACTGCCCCGACTTCTCTGATCTTGTTAGCGGTAAAAGCGCCGGGCGACAATCCCCTGAGGATATTACTCTCTACATCAACGGAGGTAATCAGGGACTGCAGTTTGCCAGCGTAGGAGGCCTGGTGTATGAGGCAGCACGACAAAAATCGCTGGGGCGCGAGTTACCCAGTGAATGGTTCGTGCAGGACATTCGCGACTGAATTCGAAGCGGCACAGGAAACCGTTCAGTTGTATGAATGGTTTCCTGCTACTCCTGACTTACAATGTCTTTCCATATTCCTCGTGCGCCGCACGTGATGAAACATAACCGTCAGCCACGTCCTGCGCCACTTTCTCCGGCGCTCGCAGGCATGGGTCACCGTAACCCGCGCCGCCACTCTGTTGCAGTCGCAACACCTGGCCCGCCATTAAATGGCAGGTGACCAGCGGGCCCAGCTCTTCTTCGCCGGGCGTTCCCGGGTCCAGAATAGCCCTCGAATGCAGGGGTGGTTTTCCCCCTTTCAAGCCCCAGGCACCATAGGTATGGTTTGACGTCCGCACGGTTACCGCACAGTCGCTGAGAAACTCATACTCCCGAATAAATCCGATACCACCACGCTGCTCTCCCGCTCCGGCAGAGTCACACCAGATATCAAAGCAGGATACCCGCACTGGATACTCGGTCTCCAGAACCTCGACCGGCGTACTGGGCGTAAAGTGATTGATAGGTAGCACCACCGATGCACCATCCTCAAGACTGGTACCGCCAAGAGACGTCACCAGTAACTCATATTGCACTGCACGTTTACCCATTCGCGAGTAAGGGTAGCCCACGGCAAGAGCGCCGGTTCCCAAGCCTGAAGGTGCAACAGCACGGGTAGGATTAAGCTGGCCGAGAGCGGCCAGTACGACGCTGTAGATAAGGTGCGACGTGGGAAAATAATGATTCACTGTCGCCGGATGCTGTGGGCTTACCACCAGGCCGGGCGGGATGATGAAATCAACCTGATCCACAAGCCCCGAGTTAATGGGGATGGTCGGATCACTCACCGCAATGGCTGCCAGCAGGCAAACCGCCTGAGCGGTTGGCGTGCAGCAGTTCACCGGCCCCAGGGTCTGCGGGCTGCAGCCACTGAAATCGAGAGTAAGCCGGTCGCCGGTTTTTGTCGCTTTCACATGAATACGGACGGGTGTATCGATGTCTGCCCCGTCATGATCCAGCAGCCCCTCGACCTCTGCAGAGCCATCCGGCCAGTCGTTCAGCTCGGTAGCCAGCCGCGCTGCCGTGGTTTCCAGCAGAGTCGCCATAACCCAGGTAAGCGTGGCCGTACCGTATTCCCCACACAGATCCACCAAACGCTTTGCACCCAGCCGGGTACACCCGACCTGACCACGCAGATCCCCGACAACAGCCTCTGGCACTCGACTGTTATTGCGTATAATGTCCTCTACTGCCTCGTTCACTCCCTCTTCACTGGAATATAGAACCGGAGGCAGCAACAGGCCATCGTGATAGATTTCCCGGGCTGCCGCTCCCGAAGAACCGGGTACCAGCCCACCAAGATCCGCCTTGTGAGCCAGACTCACGGCAAACGCTATCAGCTCACTGTCAACAAACACCGGCGTGATAACCATCATATCCGGAACATGCGGGTTACCGGCCAGGTACGGATCATTCAGGACGTAGCAGTCACCGTGCTGAATCCTGTCACCGAATCGCGCGAGAACACTGCGTACTGCGGTCGTGTAAGGGAGTGAGTGATATTGCAGACCACCACTGACGACAATCACCCGGCCATTAGCGTCAGTAATACCTGCAGTACCGTCCTGAGATTCACGCAAAATGGTCGAATAGCCACTGTGATAAAGCGCGTGTTCCATCGTCGCTGCGGTCTCCCGCAGGCGATTGATGACCACTTCGGTTGTAATCGGATCGGCGCTCATTTTATCACCTCCGTATCAATGACCAGCGCTCCAGAGGCATCGACAGTCAGTTTCTGCCCCTCCAGAACCCAGGTGGTGGAATCAAATTGCTCGATGACACAGGGGCCCGCGATCGAGTCCCCCGCACCGAGTAGACTGCGATCATAAACAGCGGCGGTCACATTCTCACCGGTGTCGATATCAAACACCTTCCGCTCCCCTTTAAAAGCTCGCTTAATGTCACCTCCCCTATCAATATCCTGTTCCGTTAGTTGTGGAACTTTGATGCTGGCCTGCAAGCGGAAGGTCACTATTTCGGCCGGTTCATCAGGCGCACTCTGTCCATACAGAGTGGCGTGCAAGGTATCGAAATCCTGTTTTATCCCGGCTTTGTGCTCCTGACGAACCGGCACATTTGGGCAATCAACGGTCAGCTCGTAGCCCTGATGCAGATAGCGAATATCCAGTTGATAACGCAGCTCCACCTCTTCTGACTGAAAACCTTCTTCACGGGCATCGGCGTAGGCCTGTTTACCCAGCTCTTCCATCAGGGAGTTCATTTTACCGACGTCGAACTCGTCCAGTATGCCCGGCGCAGACCTTACATAGGTATGCTTGACTTCGGTCTGAAGCAAGCCCAAAGCGCTGTTAAGGCCCGGGTGACCTGGAACAATAACCCGCGGAATACCCACTGCACGGGCCAGCCAGCATGCATGCATAGGGCCCGCCCCACCAAACGGCACCAATGAAAACCGACGGGGGTCCTGGCCACGCTCCTGCAATGCGAGTCGTAAATCGATGGCCATGTGGTTGTTCACGATACGCAGAATACCGGCCGCGGTATCCTGAGGCGTCAGATCCAGTGACTGGGCAATCTCCTCCATTGACCGGGTAGCAGCCCCGAGATCCAGTTGCATACGACCATCCAGAAGGCTTCCTGCTCCCAATATACCAACCACGAGATTCGCGTCGGTAATGGTGGGCCGTTCTCCGCCTCGGCCATAACACGCCGGGCCAGGGACGGCACCCGCACTGGCCGGCCCCACCTTCAGCAGTCCATCCTTGCCGACATAAGCCAGTGTTCCGCCCCCCGCGCCCAGCGTGCGTACCTGCAACATTGGCGTGCCCACATGCTGACCACCCAACACACCTTCACTGGTTTGCTGTGCCAATCCTCCTGCTATCACACAGATATCAGTGCTGGTTCCACCCACGTCGAAAGTCACCAGGTTGCCGGTACCTGCGCGCTCGGCCAGCCTCAACCCCGCCACTACACCACCAGCTGGTCCTGAGAGAAGCGTCTGGTTGGGGAATCGGGCTCCGACGGTAATCCTCATTAAACCGCCATTGGATTGCATGAGGTAAACCTGGGGCGTTTTCACCCCCCGCTCTTTCAGACGCCTGGCAAGACTCAACAGGTAGTGCTCGACCACCGGACCGATGTACGCATCGACCACGGTTGTGGACAAACGGGGATACTCCCGTATCAGAGGCAATATGGCCGAGGACAGAGACACCCGCACCCCGGGCGCCTCTTCAGCAATGATTTCAGCAGTACGCAGTTCATTCTCGGGATTCAGAAAGCTGAACAGGTAGCAAACAGCAATCGCTTCAACACCCTGATCCCTCAGGTGTCTTACAGATTCGCGAAGCTGCGACTCGTCCAGGGGCTTGTGTACGGTGCCGTCAAAATCCATACGCTCATCCACTTCAGCCGTGAGCCGCTGTGGTGCAAGTAATGGCGCTTTCAAATAGAACGGATCAATCAGGCTCACCGGATCCGGACGTGTCCAGCCCCTGGCCTCATAGACGGCCCTGAATCCCTTGGTAATCAGGAGCCCCGTGGGAACTCCCTTGTTTTCGAGCAAAGCGTTGGTGGCGACTGTCGTACCATGCACCAGAACCTGTATCTCCTCAGGTTCTACGCCCTGACTGAACAAGTCCTCCAGCGCTGCCATTACTGCCGTTGAGGGATCTTCCGGCACAGAAGGCACTTTTGCCAGTCGCAACGCCGGCTCATCAGGACTGAACGCTACCAGATCCGTAAAGGTCCCACCTGTATCAATTCCCACCAGCCACCGTTTCACAATTCTGCCCCCCTTTCTTGCCACTTACTGAAGTGTGATTCCAGCATCGACAGAAGCCAGTTAACGGTCAACACCGTCAACAGCGCCATTAGAATGCCAAGATAGACATGGCCCGTATCAAACATCGTGCGATGGTATGCAATCATGTAACCGAGCCCTCCAAACGAGGCAAGCATCTCGCTTACCACCACGCTGATCATGATCAACGCTGTACCAATGCGCAGACCAGAAATAACCGATGGCAAGGCCAGACGTAAAACCACGCGATAAAAAACCTGCAATCTGCTCGCACCCATGGCCCTTCCCATGGTGACGTAACTCTGGTCTACCTGCCGCACTCCGGAAAGTGTATTAAGTGCGATCGGAAAAAAGCCGGCGATAACCCCGAACAAAACCTTGGACTCAGGACCCATGCCGACCCATGCAATAAAAAGTGGGTAAAGGATGATGGCAGGCACGGCAAACAGCGACCCCAATATCGCTGAAGCCGCCTCGGATACTGCCCTGAGACTGCCAAACACAGCGCCAATCCCGATTCCCAACGGCCATGCGATCAGGATAGCAACCGCAATTTCCGCGGCGGTCAGAGCAAACGCATCCAGGAACCGTGAACCATCGGCTTGCCAGGCTGCCCATAAACCCGCTGGCGGAGGCAGTTGAATAGGTTTAACCCACTCCATGGCGGTGACGAGAAACCATAACGCAATCAACGCCAACAGAATTGCATAACGTATGAGTGATGGTTTGCTCACGCTTCGGTCTCCTCCTGAATCAGCGTCCAGATTCGGTTACGCGCCTTACCAAAAAACTCACTGCCAATCATTTCAAATGTCCGTGGCCGTGGCAGGTCCACTGGTATCACTTCAATAATACGACCCGGCTTTGTTCCCATTACCAATACCGTATCCGAAAGATAAATTGCCTCTGTCAAGCCATGAGTAATAAACAGAATAGTTTTGCGGGTCTCCTGCCAAATCCACAGCAGTTCTTCCCCCATTTTGAAGCGCGTCTGCTCATCGAGCGCCGCAAATGGCTCATCCATCAGCAGTATGCGGGGGTCACGAACCAACCCTCGGGCAATGGCAACACGCTGACGCATACCTCCGGAGAGCTCCGCTGGCCGATGGTTGATAAAATCGCCCAGCCCCACAAGCTTCAGAAGGTCACGAGCCCGGAGCTGACTCTCCTTCTTGTCCTTGCCACAAAGAGAGAGGGGAAAAGCAACGTTTTCTTCAGCAGTAAGCCAGGGCAATAACGTGGCATCCTGAAACATGACGCCGGTTTTTTCCGGGAGCGGCTTGCGCACCTCAATCCCGTCGATCAAAACCTGTCCAGACGTCGGTTCAAGCAGTCCGGTCAGCAGTTGAAGCAGGGTGGACTTCCCGCAACCACTTGGCCCAACAATGCTGACAAAGCCACCTTCTTCGATAGCAAAGCTGAGTTTGTCCAGGGCATGGAAATCACCCTCGCGAGTGGAATACATTTTGCTCAGGTTTTCGACTCTAATGACTTCACTACTCATGCTACGTGACCTCTGGCGGCGCGATGTTCGCAGTAACGCATAACCTCATTGATTATTATGGTGAGCGCGGAGACCAGCAGAATGCCGGCCAATAGCAAATCCAATTGAAACCCCTCGCCCCATGAAAACAGTCGTCGTCCAATACCCGCTCGGCTCGCATCCATTTCCGCCAGCAGAACACCGATGATGTTAAAGATCATTCCCAGCCGAAGTCCTGTCATCACCACCGGTAACATGGCAGGCAGGTAGACTCGCAAATAGATCTGTCGGGGCGTGGCGCCAAACGTGCGGGCAACGGTTACGTAATCCCGTGGCACGCTACGAACCGCAGCGGTCGTCGTTACAATAATGACAAAAATGGCGTGGGTAACTCCGAAAACGACTTTCTCCAGAAAGCCAATCCCAAGTAAGAGCATAAAAATAGGAAGAAAAATGGATTGCGGAACAGACAGCATGAAGTGGAACATCGGGCTCAGAATCTGCCCCAGGAAGAGCTTCTCACCAAGTAGAAACCCGATCGAAACTCCCAGCGGGGCGGCAATAATAAACGCTACTCCCACTTCCAGCCCCGTAATACCCAGATCCATCAGGAAATCGCGCTGCGTAAGCAGGTCGCCGAGCACGCCCAGAACAGTCAGGAATGAGGGCAATAGTCGTGGATCAACAAGTTCCAGACGACTGATTGACTCCCATACTATGGCAAGCAGGACAAAGAACCCTGCCTGAGCTCCGAGCAACACGGACAATCGCATTTGCACACCTTGGTTTTATTCTTGTTGATATGACGCGGGTTCCATCAGGCGTTAATAAACCGGATCAGATCTCAACACAGGACCAACCCTCTTTTGACTGAAAATGAGCAACCACCTCCTCCACATGCATCACATCCGCATATTTATGATGCAAATCGAAAAGATTCACTTTGTGGGAGAGCACGCTTCGGTCAAAACAGGCCTCTTCCGCCATGACCACATGAAAACCGTATGAGTAAGCATCAACTGCCGACGCCCGGACACAACCACTGGTGCTTTCGCCGCAGACAATGACGGTGTCAATGTTCATTTTCTGGAGATACGCAATCAAAGGCGTGCCAAAGAAAGCGCTCGCGCGCTCTTTCCCGATCACCAGATCATCATTCTGAGGCTGAAACTCAGCAAAGATTTCAAAGTCATCGTCGTGGGATGCGTCCACTGCCCGCGACGTTGCCCTGACTCCCTGTTGCTGGCGCTCCACCTGAGTGGTGTAGATAACGGGCACGGAGTGTTCCCGGGCCACTGCGAGTAACTGCCTGGTAGGCTCTATGGCATTCCAGGCGTTCTCACCGCAGGCACTCGGGTACTTATCCAACAGGTTCACCACAGGCCGGCCCCCTCCTCTGTACGCCTTATTATAAAGGTCAATTGCAAGTATGGCCGGACGTGAACCAATGTAGGTATCGCGGATATACGCCTCATAGATGCGCAACACATCCGGGCTGACAATATCCTGCCAGCAATGGTCTTCGAAACTATGTGGCATCGTTAGTCTATCTCCGCTGAATACTATTAAAGCGCACTGTATTGAGGTCCTGTCCGATCTTATTCAGCACCAATATCCGCGAACTGATCGGTATAAACCTCATCAGGAGAAAGTGCACCTGAACCGGAATCACCGGCCAGGCCGAGAGAGGCCTTTAGCCATTCAGGTTCAATATTGGCACGGGTCGCGCGATTCATGATGCCCACTTCATATTCCAGCCTAAGTACTTCAGGGTCGTCCTCGCCAGTGAATTCCCGCAGGAAGTCGATGGAATAATCACGGTTTTCCTGCATGTAGCGGGTAGCGCGATACATTGCACGCAAAACTCCCTCAACTTGCTCAGGGCGGTCATCAATCATGTCCTGGGAGGCAACCCAGACATCCGGCAGGGTCGGGGGCATATCCTTCGCGTAGTCCACCAGGGACCGACCATCACCGGAAACCATCAATCGGTAGGTCAGCGGCGAGAAAGCGGAAATGGCATCCACCTGATCGGATAATAATGCCGGGATCATGCCGGCCCCACCAACGGGAACCGTTTCTATTTCAATTCCGTATTGATCGGCGACCCAAAGAGCGTAGTAATCAGTCGTGCTGTTCTTGCCGGTAATGCCGACTCGGCGACCATCCAGGTCTTCAGGCTTCTCAATACTGGAGCCGGCCTTCACCATCATGTGCCAGCCGTCCGGTCTGGCGGCCCCAACCGCGACCACTTTTTGCTCCACACCTCGCTCAATAGCAACCGCAGCCCCCGGGGGGAAGTAATTGATTATGTCCATAGCGTCAGAGGCGAGAGCTTGCTGTGCTGCACTACCGCCACGAAATGCCGTGATCTGAACTTCCAGGCCTTCATCGGCGTAGTAGCCTAACTCATCGGCCACGTACACAGCGGCATAAGGGCCAAAGTTTGGTACTGACAGCCCGATATCCACCTTTTCCGCAGCATGGAGCTGAGTGAATGTCATTGCCGAAGACAAAACCGCAGTCACAAGTACATTTTTTAAGTTCATGCCCGATATCCTTCTACTTGTTTTGTTGAGTCAGGAGTTACTGGCAAATCTGAGACACCCCTAAATATCACATAGCAAGATATTTTCTTTATTATTGATATAACATCAGTAGTCCAGAGCATCGGCATTGTCAATAATTCACAGCCATAAAATCCTACACAGCACCGGTCCGCACCAGAGCCTCAATCTCTTCATCGCCGTATCCGATGGCGGCGAGAATTTCTTTGGTATGCTCGCCCAACCCCGGTACCGGGCGCTGATCTTCATCCCGCGGGCGCTCGGGATCATCGAAGCCATAGCCAACCAGCGGTGTCGCCCGCTCGCCTGTTCCAAAAGTGCGAACCATATCCAGCGCTTTGACCTGAGGGTCATTCAGCGCTTCCTCTATGGTGTAAATTGGCCCCGCAGGCACATCGTTGGCTACAAGCTCGGTGAGCCACTGTTCACGGGGCCGTTTTGAAAATTCTGCCTGTAGCTCCGCCCTTAGTTCATCGTAGTGAGCAACCCGGTCTGCCTTCTTGATGAACCGGGGGTCTTTTTCCAGTTCCTCACGGCCAACGGTTTCAAGCAGCGCTTTCCAGAATTTAGGGGGCGACGACAAATGAACGGCAAAGGACAGTCCATCTTTCCCAACAAACGTGTAGGATTGCGAGAGGTGGGGCCGCGAGGATTTGTCGGCGACCTTTCCCGACAACAGATAATCCGCCACTGCCAACGGCTGGAACGCCAGGCTTGCACCCAGCATGCTGACATTGATTTTCCGACCCTTTCCCGTTTTCAGTTTCGAAACCAGCGCCCCGAGGATACCGTAGGCCGTATATATGCCTGTCAACTGGTCCGAAAGTGCCGGGCCTACCGGTTCAGGATCTTTAATGTCGGAAAGCTGGCTCCACAATCCACTCATAGCCTGGGCTATGGCGTCGTATGTTGGACGATCACGATAAGGGCCAACGGTACCCATCCCGGTTACGGCACAGTAAACGACTTCAGGGTTGGTTTTGCAGACCGCATCATAGCCAACACCCATTTTGTCCAGAATCCCGGGCCGGAAGTTGTCCAATACAACATCCACCTCTGACGCCAGGCGGAGGTAAAGTTCCCGCCCTTCCTCCGTTTTGACATTCACCGTGATGCTCTTCTTGCCACGGTTGAACGCGGCAAAAGCCGGACGGACACCGGCACCTTCTCCGGACCAGTTGCGAAACGGATCCCCGGTACCTGGCATTTCAACCTTTATAACCTCGGCGCCGAGATCGGCAAGTAGCATACCTCCATAGGGTCCACTGATGACGTTTGCCATCTCCAGAACCTTGATTCCCGCAAGCATCGTACTCATTCACAAACCCTCCTGCTGTCGCGCGTGATCAGACTGCCACTCAGCGATCCGATCAACTTCTATCGTTTCTGAAACATGTACTCTGGCAAAACCGTGGCCAGATCCTGAAAGAAAAATACAATAATCAAGCCAATAACTGACACGCCTGCTGTCGCTAGGCCAGCCTTGTACAAATCCATAATCCGACTTTCGGGAATGGCGCCCTTCAATACAAAAATCATCGACCCCACCGGTGGGGTCATGCTCCCGATAGGCAGGGTTATCAGAAACAGGAGGAAAAACCAGACAGGGTCGATTCCAGCAGGCACAATCAGGGTGGAAAATAAAGGAGCCAGCAATACGATCAGCGCCAGTGTGTCAATGAACGTCCCCAATACCAGCAGCAATCCCAGTAACACTGCTGCCAACACCATGGGAGGCAGCGACAATTGCTGCAACCAGAGGTTGAGAGACGTCTCAGCGCCACTGAGCGCAAGAATCTGGCCAAATAACACCGCTCCCATGATCACAATGAACACCATCGAGGTCAGCCTGGCGGTAGCCAGGAGCGCCCGGGATAATACCGAACGGTCCAGTCGGCCATAGATCGCAGCCACGAGCATTGCGCCTACAGCCCCCGTCGCTGCTGCCTCACTAGCGGTGGATATCCCGAAAAGAATAAAACCAAGGACCATGAATATGATCACGCAGAAGGGTAAACATTTTGCTAATGACGTCCATCGCTCCCGCCAGCTTGCCTTGTCCAGTTCCACGGCGGGCACCAGCGACGGGTTCAGCCTGACCCGGATGAAAACATACAAAGCAAACAAAACGGCCAGCAACACCCCCGGAAGCAGTCCCGCCATCAGCAAAGCGCCGACAGAAACGTTTGCCAAGCCACCGAGAATAACCGCAAGGCCACTGGGAGGAATGATTGGCCCGAGCGCCCCCCCGGCAAGCACAACGCTGTAACTCAGCTGTTGATCATAGCCTTTTTCGGCAAGCACAGGGTATAAGGTACGGCCGATAAGGGCGGTATCCGCCGACCCGGAGCCGCTCAAGGCGGCCAGTCCCGTGCCTCCGCCGATGGCAACGTAAAGATGCTTTCCCCGCACCCGGCCGATCCACTTCCCCACCATATCAAACAGTAGATTGACGACACGGGACTGAAACAGGATCTCGCCCATGAGGTAGAACATCGGGATGGCAATCAATGCAAATCCTGAAATCGAATCCACCATGCTGCCAGCCACTATGTTTAACCCATGGGGGCCAATAAATATCGTGACACCCACCAGATTAACCGCCATCAACGCAAAGGCAACATGAACGCCAGACAACATCGTGCCAAGCAAAAGCCCGAATACAAAAAGGAAAACGACATACCACTCCATGATGTATACACCTCAGGAATTCATTGTTTTTATTGTGTAAAATCCAAGTCTAAACTTAGGCATCGACACGCTCTTGCCGATGCCCGGAAATCTTTCTGACTATCGTAAAGAGAAATTCAAATGCCATAGCCAAAAAACCGACCGGCATTACAATCCAGAGCATCCAGTTAGGGACGGGCACTGCGGCGGGTGACACGTTTCCGGCGAGGTACTGATTCCAGGTCGCCATTGCGGACAACCAGAACAGGATAAGACAAACGACACCAGCAAACGCGAGATTAATATATTCCAGCATTCTTCCAAGGTGGTTTGGAAGCAAAAGATGAAGTAGATCAACACGAATATGTCCTTCCTGCCGGGTGAGCCAGCCACCCGCAAGGAACGTGATATAAACCAGGGCGTATTGAGTGAAATCAAATAACCATTCAAGGTTATATCCCAGATACTTTCTCATTAAAACATTCCCGGTGATCATCACAGCCATCAGAAAAACAAGCGAAGCCGCAATCACGTTCAACCCAAAAATAACTCGACTGTAATATCGAAACGCTGTTTCTTTATTGAATGCTGCCATGAAAACCTCGCTCCTCATGCCAGCCGCCGGTTACCAGCCATGGAATTTACCGAAGGGGTATTCCACTAGCAGTAACCGGGGCCGGAACAGATTTCCTGAATCAACTGTGCGTGAGCAATTCCATGCTTCCTATCCTTCGGAGCGGTCGCGCACACACTTAAGTGCTTTCATGATTTTTGGTCCATGCTCAGGGTCGGCATCAAGGACATAGTTTTGGGCAATACCATCGTAATAGAAGCTTTCGAAAGCCTTACGGTCCGCACCCTTAAGTTCAACAATTTCCAGGCCTGCGTCGGGGAACTTTTCCATGCCCTGCCTATCGCGCTCGGCCCCTGCCTCCCTGTGCTCGACCTGGGTTTCTTCAATTGCCTGTCGGATAATTTTCTGCACATCCTCATCAAGCTCGGCCCAGCTATCCTTGTTTACAAAAAGTGCGTAAACGACTTCGCCAAGATCCGGCTCCACCGCATAGGACATCACTTCATTCCAGCTCATTTTCTCAAGTGTGGCGAGGGCACCCGACCCGTTAAACGCACCATCGAGCAGTCCCCGTTGGGCGGCGGTATAGGCTTCCGCCGATGAAACCCTGACTGAAGAAGCGTTCATGCCGTGAATAATCGGGTTGTAGAATTCCGTGCCGCGAATCCGGAATCCCGCTAGAGGCCCGCCTTCCTCGTTCATGGCTTTGGCCAAGTAAAGCCGGTATCCATAGCCAGACGGGAATTGCGCCAGATAAGACAGATTGCTTTGAGCCAGATAGGCATCATTGACCGCCTTGGTCAGGCCACACTCACGGCGCACCTGTGCCGAGCCCGCCGCAAGATCCAGCCCCATTCCCACTTTGACTGAGTCGGCGTGGTAAGCGGTATGAGTGAACAACATGTCGAATACGCGGTGCTCAATCGCATCAAACTGCCGAAACGCCGGAACTGCGGCGGGGCCGAAAAACTCTACCGTTACCTCCCCTCCGGACAATTCCTCTACTCTCTCGGCAAACGGTATTGCTCCCAGATCAATGCCATCGTTCGTACCCGCTGCCCATGTCGACAGCATACGCAGTTTTACCTCAGCCATTGCCGCAGGCGCGCCGATAATGGCAAGAACCGTCAACACACAGATGAAACTCACTGATAGCCTTTTCTTGTTACTATTAGCTTTCATTGTTTTACCCCCCACTTTCATTGTTTTACCCCCAATTGTGTTTATCGTTGTTTTCAGGGTATTCCCCGTGTTCATCAGGCACCCGCCAACTGCCGATGCCTCACACCCTGACTGACAACTAGAAGTCAAGACCAAAGAATTTCTTTGCGTTCTCCAGCATGATTTTCTTCCGGACTTCCGGCTTGATACCCAACTGGTCAAACTCTTCCACCCAGCGCTCGACCCCCAGGACCGGCCAGTCAGAGCCAAACATGGCCTTGTCCTGAAGAAGCGAATTAACGTGGTGGACCAGTTCAGGCGGGAAGTACTTGGGCGCCCATCCGGAAAGATCGATAAAGAAGTTACTTTTATGTTGGGCTATGGCGAGGCTTTCAGCCGTCCAGGGCCACGACGGATGCGCACATATGATTTTCAGTTCCGGAAAGTCCGCGGCGACATCATCAAGGTGAATGGGCTGGGTGTACTTCAACTTATTCCCCATTCCTCCCGGCGTCCCCGCGCCGGCTCCGGCCATACCACTGTGAAACATCACCGGCAAACCCTGTTTCTGGGCTTCCGCCCAGAGTTGATAGAAACGGGTATCATTGGGGAAAAACTGCTGACGCGCGGGATTGAGCTCACCAATACCGTGTAGCCCTAACTCTTCCTTGCAACGACGAATTTCCTGAAGAGCCAACTTGCCCTGCCAGGGGTCAATGGCGCCGAACCCCAGGAACACATCAGGGTGCTTCTTGACCGCGTTGGCTATATGGTCGTTCGGCACCGGCGTAAGGCCAGACACCGAATCGTCCCGTGTATTTACCAGAACTGCCATCATGCGGCGCTCGCGGTACTGGTCAGCCATCTCATCAATGGATACAACCGGTCTCTTACGCCGAAAATATTGCTCCATCTGTTTGGCTCGGGCACCCACTGCCTTGATGGATTCCTCGTCGCTTAGGTGTACATGTACGTCAATACCCACGATATCCATTATTCTCTCCGTTCCAGTCATGGCTTTATGTTGACCATCGGCGCTGCTGACCTTTTGCAACTACCTCAATGTCGCAAATTCAGTGACAGGCCCGGCCTGCTGAAGGAAATAACTTTCTTGTCTGAGTGCCGGGTAAGCCCCTGAACCAATTGCATCAGTGGATCCCCGGAAAACGCGTATTCGACGGGGTTCTTTGCCCTGCGCGCAATCTCAACGGCTTCAGAGTCAATATAAGTGCGCATAATCAATTCTTCATCAGAGAGTTGCTCGCCAAACTTTTTACGCACCTCTTTCAGTGACAGCTGTGGAGGCTCTTCCGATTTGAGTTCTTTGGCTCGCGCGCGACCAAGAATTTTTTCACGAACATTCTGATCCATGACCTGCACAGCTTCTTTGCCCCAGTAGCCCAGCGCATACTGGATAGCTTCATCCGTCACCTGCCGATACCGTTCCCCAACGATGACGTTTATGGCTGCCTGGGTTCCTACAAACTGGGAAAGCGGCGTCACCATTATGGGATAGCCAAATTCCGCTCTTACACGGGCGGCCTCGACCATTGTTTCATCCAGCCGATCTTCCATGCCGACCTTTGCCAACTGATAACGCAGATTTGAAATCATGCCTCCTGGAATCTGGCTTTGATAAAGATTCGCGTCGTATTCCAGCGGGGCGCCAATCGCAAAACCCTCACTCCGGGCAATCCGTGTGAAGTGCTCGGATACCGGCAGCAACAGCTCTTCTCGAATATCTGGTCGGTGCCCCAACGCCCTCAGATTTTTCGCAACATTGAATACGGAAGGTTGCGCGGAGCCATTGGCCAGAGGAGGAATACCGGTGTGAACATGGGTAATTCCCAGCTTCACTGCTTCCAGTACGTTGAGAGGCCCAAGCCCATTATTACAGTGGCAGTGAAACTCCAGTTCCACCTTTCCCACGGCTTTCTGAACCTTCGGCAGAAGCTCCCTCAGACGTTCCGGTGTCAGCAATCCACCCACGTCTTTAAAACAAATCCGGTAAGGTTTCAGTGATGCAGCGTCTTTAGCGCGCTGCACAAAGTATTCATCGGTATGGCGAGGTGAAACCGTATAGATGAGATTTACAACAGTTTGCATGCCCAGCTTTCGAAGACCTTCCACTTCATCCTTCATGACCTCAAAGTCATTCCAAGAGTTCGAACAGCGAGTGACGCTGATGCCATGCTCCACCACCTTTTTAACAAGGAGCTTGCTGATACACTCCGGTACCTTTTTCAACCCACCTTTGTAGCCTCCGTGCAATCGCAGGGGCGTTTGTTTGGCTTTCTTGACACCCAGTTTCAACCATTGCCAGGGGTCTTCCCCCAGATCCCGGATCATTTTTTTCATCTGTACAATCGGCACAAAAAACTCGATTGCCTCAAACCCTGCATCATCCATCACTTCAAGGGCGGGTAACATCATGCCCGTGCGCATGTTCAGAGCCCACAAACTCTGCTGACCATCACGCAACGTGGTATCGATAAACTGAATATCCGACATGCTTCCCCCAGAAGTGTTAATTTTTCTTTTACGAAGAACCTATCTCATTTAATAAAATCAAGGTTAGCAGGCGGACGCGCTCTGTCAAGAAACAGAAACCACTCCTGAATCCGTGACTCCAAACAGCGCGAACTTCCCTCAAAGCCCGCAGTAGCAGGCGGTTGAGCGATATAATAGCCCCTGAGATCCATTCACCCAGTCAAGCGCCACGGTATGCCGAACATCGATCTGATCCGGACCTATCTCCGGCTGGTCACGCAGGGCATGAGTGACTTCCGTCGAGACAGCCGAGTCCGTGTGAAGGGACCCGTTCTTCAAATCCGCCATGGGCATCAAGCACTCGCCGTCTTCAGCCAGCTTGCGGTAGCGGTTTGATGAAGATGCCCAGGCGTTGACACCGCGGCTGAATGACGTCACCGCTGATTTTATACAATCCATCGGTGCGCCGGTTTCTCCTCTGGAGATGGGATCAAGTGAATCCCCGCACGCAGGACCCTCTGGCCCTGGCAGACAAGGCCTGGCCCAGGAAGCCTGGACACTGGACCGCGACGGCAGGATGGAAGCGGTGCGGCCAGAAGAACTTCCGGACGAACCCGGGCTGCGTCGGATCGTCAAGGTTACTGTGCGAACCAGCGATGCCAGTGGCCAGCTGCATCTGGAGCCGGAGCCAGCCTTGAGGGCTGAATCACGTCCTTGCCGGCCGGCTGCTGCGATTTGGCCGGCACTGTCCGGGCTTTTCCGTTTACCGTGACCTCTATGCAGGCCTTACCGCCTCCCGATAAAACCGGCTCAATAACAGTCATCATCCTGAGGTCGCCCGTAAAATCATGCCGGGCAATCGGCTATTGTCCGAACATCAGGCTCTGATCACAAAATGATCAGTTCTGGGCGGCTGACCGCCATTTCCCTGAGTACTATCCAACCCCGGGGCGGTTCGTATGGTATTTTTTACATTTCATGATTTTTTGGCAAAACAAGTTTCCTAGAACCACTATTCCCATTTAGGCAATATCTGTCTACGTTAATAGAACAGGTTGGATTTAAACCTGCCTTTGCTCAGAAACTCGGATCTATTATCAATAGATAGCGTCTTTTAAAAATACCATTAGAATGGTGCTAACAATGACAGATATTAATAACGCTAACCTTCAAACCGAAATCAACCAGCTTATCCGCCATTATATGGATGGCATCAATTGGTTTGATTACTCGAAAAACCGGCTAAACAGGGAAGGGGCTGGTGTTTACGTGCAACAGCACGGCGTCTTCACGCGGCATAGCCGGCAATGCTGGGCCCATGTGGTTGGAAATTGTCCTGAGGTTGAGCCTCGGCGTTTCATTGTCAAAGAAAATCTGTTTGAAGAAGAAGGTATTGAGGAAGAATCCCATTATCTCAAGTTGGTTAAGCTGGGCGAAGCACTTGGGCTTACCTCAGAACAAGTGCATCAGGCGCAGGCATTACCTTCTACCAGGGCAGCATTACTCATCTGGGAAACCTTGACCAAAGACAGACATTGGATATTGGGCTGTGTTGCTAAAGGGGCACTTGAGCAGGTTAACCAGGTCGAGTGCGGAGAAATGTCATTGGCTGAAGGCAACCGCTGGATGAATCAACTGGGATTAACCGAAAACGATGTTGAATTCTGGCTGATGCATGATGAATTGGACAAAGAGCATGGCAGTGGTGCATTCGACCTAGCGCTCCATTTTCTGCCATCTGCCCGGGGCGTCGATGCCAATGATGTGCTAGAGGCCGTAGAGGATTCAATGTTCGCCTGGAAAATCTTCCTTGAGGGAATCGCCGATGTTGCTGACTCTCGAAATACTGCTTAGCTAGTGCCCAATTTGGGTAATGCGGGCGTCAGCACAAAGTCGAACAAAAATAAAAGGAAAGGTCATGACTACCACGTTTAAATGCCAGCTTAGATATACGCTATTGGGCCAGCTGTTACTGTGTCTAGCATTATCAGCGAATCTTGTCCGGGCAGAAAGTCGGAATGTCGGTGATGGGCCAGTCGACGTTACGTTTTTGGGCCACTCTACAGGTGGGCAGGCTTCTGTCTTCCTGGCAGGCGTCGTGGAGGCTGTGCGTCGCACCTACCCGGGTTCCAACGTTTACGCTGAGCCGGGCAACGCGGCCGGTAACTTGGCCTCATTACTCAACGGCCGTGGTGCTTACACTATGGTGAGTGAGGTGTCGCTTAAACGGGCTTTCGAGGGCCAAGCGCCCTTTCAGCAGAAGTTTCCTCCAGGTTCCCTCACCGCCATAGGTAAGAATGCGCCCAATATCATCGCTACATGCGTGTATGGGCGCAAAAAGTTTCTTGATGAGCATAACGTCGACAGTTTCAGTGACCTGGTCGAGAATGAAGTCCCGATGCGCCTGTCTATAGCCCAGACGGGCAATCTATGGGTTCGGTCAACCGTAGATGCTATGTTTTCCTATTTTGACAAAACGACGAAGGATGTGGAGCGCTGGGGCGGAAAGCTGGCTCCCGTACCGACCAGTCCTTCTAATGACTTGATGAGAGACGGCCGACTGGACGTAATCATTACCGCGTGCGGTCTCCCTTCCGGATCAATTACTGAGCTCGCCAGCGTTCAGGAAATAAATTTTATACCCATGTCTCGAGAATTGGCCGAACATGTTGCTGATGAAATGTGGAGTACAGTTGACACTATACCTGCCGGCACTTACCCCTTCTATGATCAGGATCTGATAGTTCCATTCTCTAGTTTCGTGATCGTAGCCGGCTCCGAGGCAACTTACGACAATGCCTACAAAATCGCCAAGTCCCTTTATGAGCAGAACGAATATTATCGCTCTTTTCATCGATCTCTTGCTAATGCCGAACGCGAGGAATTGCCCGACGTCGGAAATCTGGAGCTGCATCCTGGGGCAGAGGCGTTTTATCGCGAAGTAGGCCTCCTCGACTGAGGAAAAACTCGCATCGGATGAACACTTGGTTAGAGCCATTCGGCGGAGCCGAGATGTAGCCAGGGGCGCCGGCTCGCCGGTATGGTTTTGAACGGGAGGTGTGAAAATGAAATTGACGGCGGAAAACATCACCGGCGTGGTAGGCATTGTTCCGAGTCCAGCGACGCCAGATGCAGAACGCTGGGACGCAGAAAATACAGTGAATCTGGACGAAACCGCGAAAATGACGGAGGCGGTGGTCGCTGCTGGTGTGGACATTCTCATGACCACTGGCACATTTGGCGAATGTGCCACCCTTACGTGGCCCGAGTTGCAGAGCTTGGTGCAGTGCGTAACGGATACGGTCTCGGGGCGGGTGCCGGTATTCGCTGGTGTAACGACCCTCAACACCCGCGATACGATTTACCGCGGTCGCGAGTTGATGCGCCTGGGAGCCGATGGTCTTTTCGTCGGCCGGCCTATGTGGCTGCCGCTGGATGACAATGGGACTGTGCGTTTTTACCGCGACTTGGCAGAAGCAATGCCAGGTGTACCACTGGTTGTCTACGACAATCCGGACGCTTTCAAAGGAAAAATCTCGACAGAAGTATACCGCATCCTTGCGGACATACCTGAAGTCATCGCCGCTAAGCATGTAGGTGGGCCAACACTGGAGAAGGATCTGGAGGCCGTGGGCAGTAATATGCGCATTCTCCCGCTTGAAAAGGACTGGTTCGCTCTCGCGCAACGCTATCCTGCGCTCGCGCGAGCTTGCTGGTCTGGGGCTGTCGCCTGCGCACCAGCCCCTATCGTTGCTCTTGGCCGTGCCATTCTCAATTGTGATTGGAAACGGGCAGAGGAACTCACCAATCAGATACTATGGGCGATGGAACCAATGTTCCCAGGTGGCGACCTGTCCCGGTTCATCAGCTATAGCATCCCTTTGGGACATGCCCGTTTTCGCACAGCGGGCTTGATCGACCCGGGTCCATGCCGGCCACCCTACCTCGATGCGCCAGCTGATTATATGGCAGGTTCAGAGGAATGCGGTCGACGATGGGCGCAACTACAACATAGGTACCCCGTTAAATCCGTATCAGGTTGACCTATAGGGGCTGACTTATCGCCAAGAGGCGATGCGCGATAATGGAATAACGGAGAGCCGTCAAGGCAACGGAGGCATCATGAGCGACGATATAAAGAAACAGACAACGTCTTTAAGCGAGTTCGATAACGAGCTGGCATCACTTAACATGCGTGGTCAGTGGCAGTATGACAGTCTGCTGGAGCGGGTGATCGGTGGACCGAAGCCGGCCGGAGTTCCGTATCTCTGGAAATGGGAAACGGTTCATGAAAAGTTGCTTGAGGCGTGTGACGTTATGCCGGAAAGCTACACTGCCCGGCGTAACTTCAGCTTCATGAACCCGGGACTTGAACGGGGAGGCACGACCCAAACCCTGATTATGGGAATGCAGATCGTCCGTCCGGGAGAAGTGGCGTGGGCCCACCGCCACACGATAGGAGCGGTGCGCTTCGTGGTCGAGGGCGGTGAGCAGCTGTACACGACGGTGAACGGTGAAAGATTGCTAATGGAGCCCAACGACTTGATCCTGACTCCTAACTGGAACTGGCACGATCACCATAATGAAACGGACAAAAACGCAATCTGGGTAGATGCCCTTGACGTTCCGTTGGTGCTGGCGTTGAACCAGATATTTTACGAACCGTTCGGTGAGACCACCCAACCGCAACGCGAGAGCAGTGCGGATTACTGGAGCCGTCGTGGCAGCTTGGTCAGGCCGGCCTGGGAACAGCGGCCCGAACAGAATTTTCCTTTCCGCTACCCCTGGCATGAGGTCTCTGCGCAATTGCATGAAATGGCTGGCTCTGAAGGCAGTCCCTACGATGATATCGTGCTGGAATACGTCAATCCGTTTACTGGTAGCTCTGCCTTGCCCACCATGGGATGTAACATTCAAATGTTGCGCCCGGGCTTTGTCGGGAAGAGCCACCGCCAGACCTCGAGCGCAGTTTACTTCGTAGTTGAGGGAGAAGGTACGACAGTAGTCGGCGACGAGGAAATCAACTGGTCCGCCCGTGACAGTTTCGTCGTGCCGAATTGGATTCCTCATCATCACATCAACCGCAGCAAGAGTCGCGAAGCGATTTTGTTTTCCATCAATGACATCCCGGTTTTACAGGGTTTAGGCCTTTACCATGAGGACCCGGAAAATACAATTAGAACACGCCCACTGCCTCCGCTTTTAGCCTGACGCGGCCCTTGGACGCTCAGCAAAAAATCGATCATCAACCTGGCAGGGACAATAGCCCAGAGCAGGACACAAAGAGAGACCATTACGATGACAGACGTACCATGTGACGAGACTGCAGTTGAAGCTGAAGAGCTATTTGCGCTCATCAGGTCCCGCCGGAGTGCCGGCAAGCTGGACCGGGACCGGGTTCCCTCTCGCGAGGCAATCGAGCATCTGCTGCAGGCTTGTACCTATGCACCCAATCACCATATGACACAGCCATGGCGTTTTACGGTGATATCAGGAAATGCGCGCGACAAAATGGGTGAGCTCTTCCAGCAGCTAATGCTTAAGGGCGTGAACGCCCCGTCAGAAGAAACTCTTCGTCAAGCCAGGTTGGCCGCGCGCAAGCCGTTGCGAGCGCCCGTCATTGTATTGGTTGCCTGCGAGACGGAGCCGGAAAGATCGCGCCGCCGTAAAGAGGATTATGCTGCCTGCGCGGCCGGTGTACAGAATATGTTGTTGCTTGCCCACAGTATGGGGCTGGCAGCTAAGTGGAGCACCGGTGGGCTAATTGATGATGAGCGTTTCAAACACTACTATGGACTGAAACCAACGGATGAGGTTGTGGCCATGCTCTATATTGGCTATGCGGATGCACTACCACCACTACAACAGCGGCGCCCGCTGGAGGAAGTAACCCTCTGGCTGGATTGAGCGACGCCATGAGACTTCTGAAAATCGCCGTTCCCTTTGCTGGGGGGGGGCTTTCTTCGGTTTAATTTCGCCGGAGAGGGCAATTGCGCAAAATTTATTTTCTGTTATCCAGGCGGCGATGGCACTCAAGAGTCCTGTCCACCCTACCCAACTCAATCTCTTACCGTTATAAATAAAGACTTGAATTCCGATGGCTTACTCTCTGAGCCTTTTGGTCATGAAGTCGATGAATTTCTTTACTTTTTTAGGCATGCTCCGCGCCCGTGGATGAAATGCCCAGACGGCACGGTCCGAAAGTGTTTCGTCTTCAAAGAGAGTTTCCAGGGAAGGATCGGGAGAGTTTGAGTTTTGCATCAGGAGTCGCGCAATACCGATGCCCTCTACCGCCGCTGAATTTATTGATGACCACTCGTTAGCGTGAAATCTCCCTCCCACGTTTACGTGATACCATTCCCCATTATTGATAAACCACCATTTTTCTGGCGACGGCTGTGCGTCGTAAATTAAACACTGGTGTTGAGAAAGTTCCATTGGCTTCTTTGGTCTTCCAAAACGCCTGAAATATTCCGGAGACGCGCAAACGCGATATGTTAAAGGGGCTAACATGACACAGTCGACGCTGGTTGTACTCAGTTTGACGTAGTCGGAGTTGCTGCTTCGGATCGAAAGATCGAAACCCCGGTTAATCACGTCCACTCTCGCAGGCTGAACAGATAGCTTAACGGAAAGATTGTTGTATTTTTTTATAAATTCCGTCAATGCCGGAAGTACTATCTGGCGGCCAATACCTGGCGTAACGTGAAGTTTTAATGTACCAGAAAGAGTCGTATTCATTTCATGAATTGCCTCGGAAGCCAAATCCATCTCTCTGATAATCCGCAGACAATGACCGTAATATACCTTGCCAGCTTCAGTTAGACACAGATCATGCGTAGAGCGATTCATGAGGCGCGTCCCCAATTCAGTCTCTAGTCGGCTTATCTGTTTGCTAACAGCGGAAGGGGTTAGCTCCAATTCCTTTGCCACCGCTGAAAAGCTACCTTTTTCAACAACATATACAAAAACCTGCATGCCAAACGTGTTGTGCATCGCTCAAATACCTTTTACCACCAAATGGAACAATTCTTCCCCTTTTTGAACCAGCTTCCCGGGGCACTGGAAATTAAGCCTGGCCAATAACTAAACGATCAGGGAGAGGATGCGGAATCTATTTTCATTTTTGACATGTTGGGCTCCCTATCCACAATCGATTACGGAGAAAGCTACTATTATTTTCAATAAATAAGATTGCCTAACATTATATAAGAATTCTTTGTTAACATGACCGATGCGCGATTGTCAATGGTGCGTATTTGTGCATTGCGATCGACGGCTATCAGAGAGCAGCGGGTGCTCGATCACCTTTCCAGTGTCTTTTGCGGCACCATTCAGGCATGCCCTGTGACTCGTGCGGGTGAAGTAACGGGCGGCGGAGGGTGGACAGTCCAGAGCCGGGGCGGAGAGAGGGTCTTTATCGATGATTGCGGAGCACAAAACAAAAAAAGGAATCAGCTCTCCGGTCTTGAGCGCCCAGAATAAAAACGCCGGGTAGATTTAACGGATAAACACGTTGCGTTGAAAGGGTGATGCTACCTATCTTCCCGTAGGCGGTAAAATCTGATACTATAGGTAACACTTAGCATTAAAAACACTGCTTTTATAGGAACAAACGCATGTCTTATAAGTTTGTTAGCATTGAATACACAACGACTGAAGAAGCTGCTGCAGTGGCCGCTCAGCTTAATGCCGCCTGTCGTGGGGGCTCAGTTAGGGTGCGAACTGAAGGTCGAACATTGGAAGTCCTCTCCGCCAACGCTTCTGTCGCAGATGTCTTCGGCATGTTCGTTAAATTTGGCATGAGAATTGTTGGCTTTTTCGGGCACTGGTCCGACACAGGGCATGCCACGGACCGCGGGCTACCGACCTCTTGATGAGCAGGCAGCTGCGGTGTTGAATTCAATTGCACACTTCGTTTAGCGCCAGACGAATAGCAAACCACTCTCTGGCAACTGCAGAGAGTGGGAGAGAAGAAGTTGCTTAGATCGCTGGTTTTAGTCCTCCACGCAAATGTGGTGTCATCATCCAGGCCGCAATAGCCAACACTTCGGCCCCACCAATAGCTAGCCAGCTCGGGAATATAAACAGTAGACCGGCCCCCACAAAGCACCACCGCGCCAGTGCGGCGAGGTGGCCACGGAAGTAGCCTTCAATACCGAAGCTAAGCATTATCACCCCAATAACTGTGGTAACGCAGGATATCTGGATGGTCTGCCAGTCCCCCACCATCAGAAGGCCGTCCCCATAAACAAAGGCGAACGGCACAATAAATGCCGTAATCGCCAGGCGCACCGCTCCGGTTGCGATGAAGACGTTGAAAGACAACACTTCACAAGCTCAAAGATATTCCCGATCATGCATGTCGTGGCAATAAAACAAAACATATTGGACAGGAATCCGTGGGTGGCAAACAATTTGATGGCACCTTTTGAGAAAGCGAAAAATAACTCTTTAGCACGCGCATGTGACGTGACAGCTTCCTATATGCCCATCCCATGGCTCCCCACAAATATTGAAAGCCTATCTGATACTTTTGAAGGTGACCTCTGGCCATACGGGGTAGAACCGAACAAACACCCGATTAAAGCATTTCTGAATTTTGGCTTTGAACAGGGCGTCTTCCAAAAAAGGATGACACCTGATGAGCGCTTTCCGAAAGAGGTTCAAAGTCACGTTAAAGTATGACGTGATAAAACGACAGTGCCGGGATTCGGCACCTATTAAAATAAAAGGTAAATCATTCTGTTAGCCAAAGTGGTTCCTGAATCAGTGATTCTGCCAACCATCCTCCCGCCTCTACCGAACATCAGGAAGCTGCTTTCGTATCTGGCGGAGCTCCAAACTTGACTAACTCCAGACGCCTGAGCATGAATGCCAATGCCACGCCAAAACAACCAACAAAAGGAAATACCCACCGGCCAGCGTCCCAACCACCGAATCCAGCAACGACCGCTGCGATTGCCGGAGGACCAAGTAGAATGCCAACATTTATGCACTGGACAACAATACCATTACCCAAAGCGACTTCTGATGCATCGCGGGCATGAACTGGAATACCAGCCATCACGGTACCGGGAATAGTGCCGCCTGCTATTGATGCAGCGATCGCAGCAAACATTCTCAGTTCTGGTTCAATGTTCGATGAGAATACCACGAAGCCAAAGCCGGAGATTAAAACCTGCCCCGCAGCAATAACCTGCCACCGGGTAAATCCGACAGACGCCAGGTAAGGGGCTGCCAGGTTTCCCAAAGCATTTGCGAGCATGACCAGACCTGTCAGCAGTGCAGCCTGGTTCAGGGAAAACTCCATATAGCTGACTGCGAAGGAAGGTAACCAGGTGCCGATCATGAACCATTGGGAAGAGTATATTGCGAAAGCACCACCCATGACCCAGTGCCCGGTTAGCTGGGTACTCTGCCGAAGTTGGCTCAACAACGATTGTTTGCCGGCCGGGGAAGGCTGCGTCTTTGGAAAAGCACTCTTCATACTCCAGGCAATAACCAATACACAAACAAGCAACCCCCCATTCACCCACCAAACAGTTTGCCACCCTCCTGTTGCGATAAGCATCGGTGTGAGGACGATCATACCGGCAACGCCAATGGGCATGTAGCATCCCCATATCGCCAGCGCTCGCCGCCGCCACTCTGGCGTTGCAGCGGCGGCAATAATGGATGGTGCAGATACGGCTATCAGAACAAAACCTACGCCCTCCAACAGTCGTGTTCCCAGCAACATCTCACCCGTGGTACTCAGCGCACCCAATACCGTGCCCACGACCGCTGCAAACAGACCAAGCAGCAACGTGTTTCCCACACCGGTTTTTGCTGCAAGCAGACCACTCACAAGTCCTAGTACGGCCGCCGCGCCATTAATAGAGGCTGACAACCAACCCGCCTGTACAAGCGACAGGTCAAAAGAGTTCCTCAATACGGGTAATGCAGAGGGCATCTTCCCGATTTGAGCGGCAATAACAATTCCTGCGGCCAAAGCAACCAGAAAAGCAATCAACCTTCTGTTTATAATAAGTGACACCTGAAAACCTCGCTTTAAATCCCCGTGGATATTAAGGGTCATAACTACTGGAGAACATCAGCCTTCGCATTTATCAGGCAGCCTCTCGGTCTCTGGACAGCCAGGCCCCTCCCATCAGAAAAACGCCACTCACATAAAACACCAGCACCAAGCCTCCAGAGGCACCCAACACCCCAAAAAATACGGGTGCAAGGAGTTGTGAAAACCGGTTAACTGCCAACCGCAGCCCAAGAACCTCTCCTGTTCTGTCTTTTGGTGAAGCACTGTAGGTGGTTGATATCGACAATGGCTGCCCGCACCCAAGCCCCAACCCCATCAGCCCACTCAGCAGGCCGAGAACCCAAGTTTCCGTTGTCATGGGCATCAACAGAAAAGCAGCACCAGCGGTCAGAATTGATACGAAAAGAACAACATTTCGCCCGAACATGTCGCACAAACGAGCCAGGAGAAACCGCACCACAATCTGTGCAAATGCCTGAATGGAAATAATCCATCCAATGGTGGATCCCGAAAGACCCGCTTCGCTGGCGAACAATGGAAAATAAACAATGAAGATATCCCGGGAATAAAGCACGAGCGCGCTGGTCACCATGGCGCGGCGTATTGAAGGATTTTTCAGAAAATACAGGACGCTTGACTGCTTGACTAATGATTTTGTTCCACCCTTAATAGATGGAAGGAAGAACCCCAGAAGCACTGGAACGACTCCCGCAACACCCGCCACAAGAAAGGCTACCGCGTAGGAATACTGATCTGCGAGGTAGCCTCCGCACACCGGTCCGATAAGATTCCCGACGGATGCTGAAAGGGTGAATATCGCAAACTGATGATCCCGGTTTTCAACCGTGGTAATTTTTCCGATCAGATTCTGCACGGAAACCATACACAGTAGCTGGGAAACACCTACGATGATCTGGGTCAGATACAGGGCCCACAGCGACTGGATCGCAAAGGGAAGAATCAACCCGATGGCTATACCGGCAGAGCCTATTACTACTGGCAGCCGATCACCAATCACGTCAGAGAGCTTGCCCACATGCATCGCAAGCAACAACGGTAGCAATGCATACAACGACGCAAGCAGACCAACATCCAGCGTATTGGCTCCAAGGCTGGCGGCGTACAGTGAGATCATCGGGCGCGTAGCACTTAGCGTAAGATAAACGCCAAATGTGACGCCCAATACGACTTTGATAGTCATCCTGAAACTACCGCGGCATCAGCCAGACAAGGTATCGGGCACGTTGATCGCTTACGAATCAACGGCCTGACTTTCGAGAAAGGTTGTTGCGACTTTCTCAAGCCAGCGGGTATTGAAATTCCCCGTCACAAAGTCATCATTCACGATTACGTATTGCAGGAACGGGATGGTGGTCTCGACACCTTCAATCTCAAATCCCGCAAGCGCTTGCTCCATCATGGCCAGAGCATCCTGCCGGTCTTTGCCGTGAACAATGAGCTTGCCAAGAAGCGAGTCATAGTAAGGCGGCATGAAGTATCCTTCAAAACCATGACTATCAAGACGGATGCCCGAACCGGAAGGTGGCCGCCAACGGCTGATGCGACCAGGAGAAGGCTGAAATCCTCGCAGAGGTGCTTCAGCGTTTATACGGCACTCGATAGAATGCCCTTCAACCTTGACCTCGCCCTGATTGATATCCAGTTTTTCCCCTGCCGCAATGCGCAATTGCTGAGCCACGATATCAACACCAGTGACCGCTTCCGTAATCGGATGCTCTACCTGAACCCGTGTGTTCATCTCCAGGAAGTAGAACTGCGAACGATCCATATCCACAATAAATTCCACGGTGCCAGCGCTTACGTAGCCAATATTTTTCGCCAGCGTTACAGCGGATTCGTGAATCTGTTGACGAAGCTTATCTGACAGACCTGGTGCAGGAGACTCTTCAACCATTTTCTGGTATCGGCGCTGTAACGAGCAGTCGCGCTCGCCCAGGTGAATGACGTTGCCATGGTTGTCAGCAAGAATCTGCACTTCAACGTGCCGAGCATTACCGATATACCTCTCCATAAACATAGCGCCATCACCGAATGCGGCCGCTGCCTCAGCTGAAGCTCCCTCGAATGCAGCTTTCAGTTTCTCAGGTGCATCAACAACCCTGATACCGCGGCCACCACCACCCGCGGCTGCCTTTAAGAGAATCGGATACCCCACCTGCTCCGCAGTTTCCAGGGCTTCATCCGCTGAATACAAACGCGCCGAACCTTCAGCCAACGGAACATTAAACTCTTTGGCCAGAGACCTTGCTTCAAGCTTGTTACCCATGCGACGGATATTTTCAGGCGTAGGCCCAATAAAGATAAGACCGTTCTCGTGACACAGTCGGGCGAATTCAGCATCCTCGGATAAAAAACCATAACCAGGGTGTATGGCATCGCATTCTGTTGCCAACGCCGTTGCGAGAATGGCTTGTCGGTTCAGGTAACTATCCGTTGACCTTGCCGGACCAATACAGACGACTTTGTCTGCAAGGCGGGCCCCCATGGTTTCCCTGTCTGCAGAGGAAACGCCCAATACGGTCTCTATTGACAGTGCCTTACAGGCCCTTATAACGCGAACCGCGATCTCGCCACGATTTGCAACAAAGACTCTGGAAATACCCATTAACCAGCCCCCCCGTCAGGCTCCACCATGAAAAGGGGTTGGCCATACTCGACCAGTTGGGAATCCTCAACACAGATTTCTACAATCCTGCCCTTCAGACCGGCCGAGACGCCATTAAACACTTTCATGACCTCAACAAGGCCGACGGTTGTGTCGGCATCAACCTCGGAGCCAACCTGGACAAAAGGTTCCGCACCTGGTTCCGGCGCCGCATAGAATACCCCGACTACCGGTGCCTCCACCGCAACCAGACTTGATGATGCAGTGGCGGCGGCCGAAGCCTGTGGCTGGGGCGCAACATTGCCAGGGGCTGGGCTCTGATCCTGTTTTTCAGTGTTCTGCTGAACCGCAGGAGTCGGGGCCACGGGAGCATCTGCCGCAACCGGTGCAGGTGCTTGCGCGACCTGCGGCAAGAAATTACCGGATTTGCTGACTGCTATCTTGGTATCGCCATACTCAAGCTGCAGCGAGTCAAAACTGGATTCCTCAACCAGCCGAAGAATGTGCAACACATCTTTTTCGGAAAGTGTCATATCAACAACCCTCTTGTTTCCGTATCAAGTCTAAAGCCTCCCGGAACGGGACGCACCCTGGAGATAGCACTGTTTTACTAGAGAAACGTTGTACCACCGTCTACCGTTAAGCTCTGTCCCGTCAAAAAGCTTGCATCGTCGGATGCCAGAAACAGGACAACGCCCGCAAGATCTTCAGGAGTTTCCCCCCGAGGTATCGACCGCATTCGAATCAGAGCCTCCCGCTGCTCTGGAGTTACCGTATCCCGCTCGATTTCAGTATCAGTCGCGCCTGGCAGCACAGAGTTGACGGTGATCCCGTATGGCCCCAATTCACGGGCGAGACTTCTGGAGAGGCCAATAACACCTGCCTTGGACGCCACATAGTGCACATACAGCGGCCGCCCCATATTCACTACAGCCGACGAGATATTGATGATTCTCCCCCAGCCTGATTCCCGCATAGGCGCGGCAGCGAATCGGCTGCAGAGGTAGACACCGGTGAGATTGACGTCAATCACCTTCCTCCACTCAGCCACCGGAATTTCATCATAGGGACGCATCTTGAGGGTCGAAAAGATGGAGGCGTTATTAACCAGTACATCAAGGCGCCCATAGTTTTCCACTACCTCGTCAATACCGGCGCATACGGACTCTTCATCAGCCACATCCATGGGCAACGCCATAGCCTCGCCAGAGCCAGCCCGGATGTCGTCAACAACCTGTTTGGCCGCAGGCTCGTTGATATCACTGACAATCACAATTGCACCGCTATCGGCAAACCGGTGAGCAAAGCATCGCCCCAGTCCCTGGCCAGCTCCGGTGATGAGCACTACTTTTTTATCAACATGAGCCATACGATCTCCCGATCAGAATAAACAGTCCACCTGCCTTGCAGACAGTACCCGGCATTTTTCACAGCAGACTGGGCAAATACGTTGCCAGTACGGGGAAAATAGCCAGCAAAACCATGCCAAACACAAATAACAGAACGAATGGCCAGGCCGCCCCATATACCTGCACAAGGGTCCCTTCCGTCCATGCACTCTTCAACGCAAATAACGTGTAACCGAAAGGTGGTGTCATACCTCCAACGGTGATGTTCACAAGGAAAAGCAGCCAGAACCACAGTGGGTCAAAACCAAGAATCTCGATAATCGGTTTGTAGATCGGAATAATGATCAGCATCAACGCAATCTGATCAATGAACATACAGAGCACAAAAGGTAGCGCCATCAGAATGATGAGCATGATCCAGGGCGCATATTCCATGGCTGCGACCCATTCCGTAAGCGCACTGGCTCCGCCAGTAAAAGCCAATAACTGACTAAAAAGCTTGGAGCTGGCCATTATTATCAAGATCATCGCTGAAATCATTGCCGCCGAACCTAGGGAATCCGCCACCATCCTGTAATTCAGGCGTCGATAGATAGCCGCAGCGACCAAAGCTCCCACAACACCCATTGCACCAGCCTCATTCGGAGTCGCAATACCCATGAGGATGAAACCCATCACCGATATAATGATGATGGAAAACGGCAGCATCCTGACGACCGCCATCACCTTGTCCCTGGCAGTCACCTCCCGGTCAATGGTTTCGAATTCCGGTGTCAACTTTGGGTTGAAACGGATACGAATAAATGTATAGCCCAGAAACAGGCCAGCAAACATAAGGCCCGGAAGGATACCGGCAACCAGTAACCCTGCAATTGACACACTGGCAAGGGTGCCGATGATGATAACCAGGACACTAGGAGGCACCAGTGGGGCGAGGCTTGCGCCTGCCAGAATATTGCCAGCCGACAGTTTTGGATCATAGCCCCTGGCAATCATTCCCGGCAGCAGGGAACGGCCCAACATTGCCGCCACGCCCATTGCCGCACCGGACAGAGTGCTGAAAATTGTAGCCAGAGCGATTGAAAGGACATATTGCCGACCTCGTATATGCCCAATGAGTTCGTCCATTGAGCGGAACAATACGTCCACAGCATGGCTTCGGAACAGAATCTCTCCCATGAGGATAAACAGTGGAATAGTAACCAGCGATCCCGAGGTGGTGGTATCATAAAAACTGCTGGCAAGCATGCCAAAACCGGCCGGTCCAAGAAGTACAAACACGGCAATCAGGTTTACCAGCATGAAAGCCACAAATACCGGCATGCCGAGCAGCATAAACAGCAATAGTAGTCCTGCACCTGCCAGAACTGCGGGGATCCCCGTGATCATCAGTATTCCCCCGCGGGCTTTTTAACGCCACGGCCCGCCGCAGCCAGGCGCAGAAAATACAGCCCGGAATTAAACAGGCCATAACAGACGAGTGAGAAAAGTGTCCACTTGGGGATACTTACGGTACTGAGGGTGCCGGACCCACGCTCGTAGAGCGTCAGCGTTTCCACGTAAACAATGTACCCGAGACACAAACAGGCAGCTGCGCCAATAACATATCCTCCCCGGAGCATCACTTGCCGGCCCCTTTCGGGCAGTTGATCGTTCAGTACGGTTACCGCAACGTGACCACCGGCCCGTGTCAGCCAGGGCATAACAAGGAAAACGGTGATGAGCAGCAAAAACGACACGAAATCGCTGGCCCAACGTGTTGGGGCACCAAAAACGTAACGGGAAGCAACTTCATAGGAATAAATAACGACAATCGCGCCAAGCGCGAAGATGCCCAATTGATATAAAGTTCGTGACACAACATCATGCCACTGCAAAACACCCGCCAAAACCGAACTCTGTTTTATTGTCATAATTAAGGGTTCGCTTCAGTTCAAACATCTATTCAAAAAGGTTCGGCTTCGGTCCGGAGACACATACCCCGAAGCCGAACAAAGCGGTCGGACTCCCGATCAGGGTGCCATTCCCGCATCCGCAGCAAGTTCGCGAATTCGTTTCACAGCTTCAGGGCTTTGCTTCTCAGCAAGGTCCATTGCGCCCTGAAACCAGGCCTTGTCGACCTGAGCCTGCTGCTTCTCATTCAACTCGGTGATAGTCACGCCTTTCTCTTCAAGCGTGGCTTCCTCGGCAGCGACAATTTCATTGAATTTTTCCACCGCCTCTGATTCGTATTCTTCCGCCACTTTTGAAATCAGGTCACGCGTTTCCTCGTCAAGACTGTTCCATTTGTCCAGACTCATGAAAACCTCATGACCGACCTGTCCGAATGAAGGTCTCAGCATATAGTCCGCCACCTCATACAGGCGCAACCCTACAGGGCCAACGGTTGGCCATGCTGCACCGTCGACAACTCCACGCTCCAGGGCCGGGTATATTTCACTGGCAGACAAGACCACGGGGGAGGCGCCAAGCGCTTCAATGACCGGGTGGTAAATAGGGGTGCCACGAATCCGACGACCTTTAAGGCCGTTGTCAGGATCCAGGGCTTCACGAAGCATGATCGCATAGCCATTCATGTCATAAAGCACAGCAATGAGCTTGAGACCCCGCTCCTGATAACGCTCGTCCACATAATCCCAAATGCCGGATTCCCTGAGCTTGTCAGGACCACCAATCAGAGAGTCCAGAGACATGGCCACAGCGGTATCGTTGTAGTGATAGGCGCCATTGGTGAACAGCATGTCCATTAGTCCACGGGAAACCGGGTCCAGTTGTTCAAAGGGGGGGAAAGTTTCTGGCCCCGAAACCCGGGAGGTAATCTCGCCGTTCGACTCTTCTTCAAGGCGCTCCAGAAATCCTCCGAGGATCTGGCCAACCGGTTCATAGCTGTCATCCCAGCTACTCAGTACCCGGAATTGCTCAGCTGCCAGTACCTGGCTGAGTGTCAGGCTCATCACCAGAGACATACATAATGCAAATTTACGACACATACTTTTCTCCTTCAGGGATTGGTCTTGTTCTGTTTGTCGATACCCTAATTTTGAATAACTTGCCGTGTTGCTTCGCTCGAGCACGTAATCCACTGTTATTTTTTATACTGAACCGATTCCTCCCCAGCGTGAGCCATATGAAAGCCAATCGGTTTGTTTGCTTCCTCATAAAGATGCGCAAGCAAACCTGCCGTTCTCGCCAGGATCGGAATACCTTTGAGCGACTGAACCGGAAAGCCGACATCCAGCAGCACTGCAGGAATAGCAAAGGAAATGTTCATTACCAGATGTTTTCCCCACACTTTATCCACTGCTAATTGAAGGGCCCGTGTATACTGGCAATAGTCACCTGCGACACCGCGTTCTTCCGCCATGGACAGTAAACTTTCACAGCGAGGGTCCACCGGTTTGTGCAAGGGGTGTCCGAAACCGGGGAAGCGCCTACCCGAAGCCTTCACCGACTTTGCCTGTGACAGTGCCACGGGGCCGTGCTCCCCTCCTTCTTTGTGCCACCGCTCAACACCTTCCTTCAGCACCTGGCCAGCAGCTTCGGCAGTCCCCAGAACCGTGCTCCCGCACCCGAGAATTCCTGCCGCCACAGCGCCCTGAAGTGCTTCAGGCGCCGCAGCATAGGTCATACGGCTTGCCTGCACGCTAGGAGTTAATCCATGCTCAGCAATGGCAACCAGGGTGGCGTCCAGAAAATCACGCTGGATCTCTGTTGGCAGCTCCCCGGTTAGCGAAAGAAAGTAAAACTCGGTAAAGGAGATCTGCCCTATCAAATCCTTGCTCAGATTGCGACCGCGAATATGTATCGACGCCGCATCCGCCGTTGCAATTGAGCTTCGCGCTTCAGAGTGTCCGATTTTCATCACATAACCTTTGAATTGGCTTAGGCCTGTGGCGACTTACTCATGACTAATGAGAAATCCCCACCTTTCTGGACAGATACAAAGCCCCTGTCTTTCAATCGTGACAAGCTACCCACCAGTTCCACGATGGGTTGACGCGAACTGAGCCCTCCCTCTGACGAAGGACGCGACTGCCGTGCAACCTCAACAGCTTGCTCATCGATAAAGGCGCGAAGGATCAGTTCTTCGTCTGTCAGGCTTTCACCGTACTTACGACGCACTTCCGGTAAGGTGAGCTCCGGAAACTCTTTGCTGGCAAGTTCCTTGGCACGGTTTCTACTCAGGATCTTGTCTTTGACATCAGGGTCCATTACTTCGGTCGCTTCCTTACCGAACTGACCAAGCGCATAGTAGATGCACTCGTCGGTGACTTGCTCGTAGCGTCCGCCGGTCATCACATTGATCGCCGCCTGAGTACCAATGAACTGGGAGAGAGGCGTTACCATGATCGGATAGCCAAAATCGGCCCTGACCCGCGCCGCCTCTTCAAGAGTCGCCTCCAGATGCCCCGACATACCGACTTTTGCCAACTGGTATTCAAGATTGGAAATCATGCCACCAGGAACCTGATGACTGTACAGACTCTCGTCGTACTCGAAAGGTGTACCGATTGCAAAGCCGTGGCGTTTCGCGATCGTCGTGAAATGCTCCTCCACGGGCCTCAGCAATTCTTCCGAAACCAGTGTGTCGTGGCCAAGGGCACGGAGATTACTCGCAGTATTGAAAATCGACGGATTCGACGAACCGCTTGCCAACGGGGGCACGGCGGTATGCACATGAGTGATGCCGAGTTTGACTGCCTCGATAACGTTCAGTGGCGCAAGCCCATTGTTGCAATGGACATGCAATTCAAGAACGATGTCCCCAATAACTGCCTGAATCTTGGGCAACAACTCACGGACTCGCTCCGGGGTAAGCAAACCACCCACATCCTTGAAGCAAAGACGATAGGGCTTCAGTTTCGCGGCAGCACGAGCGCGCTTCACGAAGTAGTCGTCGGTATGCCTCGGTGACACGGAGTAGATAATATTAACAACAGAATCCATTCCCATCCGCTTCAGCTCGTCGACTTCCTCACGGAGCTCCACAAAGTCGTTCCACGGATTGGAAATCCTCGCACAACTTATACCTTGGTCAATGACTTTCTGAACCATGAGTTTTTTGACGGATTCAGGCACCTTACCCAACCCACCCTTGTAACCCGCGTGCAAACGAAGAGGCGTTTTCCTGGCCACAGCCGCTCCCTGGCGGAGCCACTCCCAAGGATTCTCATTAAGATCTCTGATCATCTTCTTTAACTGCACAATCGGGACAAAAAACTCCATGGCCTCGAAACCCGCCTCATCCATTTGCTTGAGGGCAGGCAACATCATCTCCGTCTTCATGTTGAGCGCCCAGAGACTTTGCTGACCATCACGCAATGTTGTATCTATAAAATTGATCTGACTCATAAAATCCTCGCGCCACTCACCTTGCGTTCCCCCTCGCATATCAAAGGGTGATTAAAGGCTCTCCAGAAACATTTGGGCCGCCAACTAGTTTCCACCTATCAAGATGCCTTCTTATCATATGGAAATTAGGCTAGCTCTGGGAGGAAAACCTGTCAAGCGCTAATGCCCCAACAAAAATACATTGACAACACACGGCCAATATTTCTACAGTTAAGATAGCATCTCATTAATTAATAATTGGTATGAATGCACGACAGGTCCACGGCAACTTGAACGACCATAGTGAATTGATACCAACGGTCAGAGGGTTCAGATAATGGCTGACTGGCTAAGGCTGTACGCTGATGACGGGCACGAATTTTCCGCTTACCACTCGATACCGTTCAGTACTCCCTGCAAGGGACGAGTTGTTGTCATCCAGGAAGTATTCGGAGTTAATCAGCACATTCGCGATGTGTGTGAACGGTTTTCACAGAGTGGTTACGACGCGCTTGCCCCATCGCTTTTTGATCGGCTGGAGCCAGGCGTCCAGTTGGGCTACTCGACTGAGGACGTTGATAAGGGAAGGGACCTGCGTTCACGCCTGGACTGGAACGACGCACTCAACGACACACTGGCAAGCATTAGCTATCTCGCCCAGTCCGGCCCCGTGGCCGTTGTAGGTTTCTGTTACGGGGGAACGATCGCTTGGCTGGTAGCCAGCACGCCCAAGGTCCAGGCCGCAGTTTGTTACTACGGTTCTTACATCCACCAATTCAGAGATCAGCACCCTCAGTGCCCGGCTCTACTCCATTTCGGGGCACTCGACCACGTGATCCCTCTGGAGAACGTCGAAGACATCAGGGCCGCAAACTCGGAGGCAGATCTTAATATCTGCATCTATCCCGACGCGGGACACGGATTCAACTGTAATTTGCGGGACAGTTTTCATGGGCCCAGCGCAGAGCTGGCGTGGCAACGCACCCTGGACTTTTTGTCGCAGAACTTCACCAGTGCCTGAACACCCCAGGCTGAGGTATCTCATACCTGACGCCGAAGTATCAAGGAGTAAACATGCAACGTTTCACAGTTTCACTTGACGACGATCTTGCAGAACTTTTTGACCAGTTTCTCCATCGCTTCAGCTACAACAACCGCTCCGAGGCGATTCGGGATCTAATTCGGAAAAAACTTGAAACAGATGAGCTCGAGCACTCCCTGGATGGCCACTCTGTTGGCACGATTACCTATGTGTATAGCCATAAGGAACGGGAGCTGGCAACCCGATTGGCACGGATACAGCATCAACACCACGACGTTTTGGTATCAACGCTGCAGGTCCACCTGGATCATGACCATTGCCTTGAAACACTTGTAACCCGTGGCCCGACAAAGGAGCTAAGGGCGTTCAGCGAAAACCTGATTGCAAAACCGGGCATTCGTCACGGTCAGATCTACCTTCTGCCAGTGGTTTATGAAGTGGCATCCCACAGTCACAACGGGTTATCCACGTCCCATGAGCCACACCAGCACGCTCATACTCACCCGGCCACCTGAACTGGCCGAAGCGAAAAGGAATTACCGATGTCAGCTAGTTTCCAGAAAGCAAGAAAGTACGCCCTTGTTGCAGGAGCCTGGTTATTCATTGTACCTGCCATTTCATCGGCCCATTTTCTGGAATTGATCCCTCAACACGCTGTGGTTTCAGAACAGACTAGCCAGTCCATTAATCTCGATATTCAATTCACCCATCCGATGGCCACTGGTCCCAGAATGGATATGGACATGCCGGTTCGGTTTGGCGTGATGACAAGGGGCGAACAGCAAGATCTTCTCGGCTCCCTGACCATTCATGAAGAAGATGGAAAGCGACACTATTCAGCAAGCCACTCTGTCGCACGACCCGGCGATCATGTTTTCTTCATTGAACCGGAGCCTTATTGGGAACCCTCAGAAGAAGTCATGATCGTTCATTACACCAAAGTCATCGTCAGTGCCTACGGTGGCAGCAGCGCCTGGGACCAACTCGTCGGCATGCCGGTAGAAATCGAACCTATGACCCAACCCTATGGATTGTGGTCCGGAAATCTATTCAGGGGCGTGGTACTGAAAGATGGCGAGCCTGTGCCCGGAGCAATGGTAGAAGTTGAGTGGAGAAACGATGGTTCGGTAGCCATCCCTTCTGATGAGTTTGCAACCCAGACCATTAAGGCCGACCAGCAAGGAGTATTCAGCTACGCGATGCCCCGTGAGGGCTGGTGGGGGTTCGCTGCACTGCTAACAGCGGATAAGCCGATGAAAAATCCGGATGGCAAAACCGTGGATGTCGAAGAAGGTGGGCTCATCTGGGTTTACGTTCAGGATATGGAGTAAACAGCCACGTGGCTCATATACCGGAAGGCATTCTTTCTGAGCCAGTACTGATCGGTGGTGCTGTCCTGGGGATTGCAATGCTGGGCTACTCTCTGAAGAGAATGCCGGCAGAAAGCATCCCCCAGACAGCTCTGCTTGCAGCTGCCCTATTTGTTTCTTCGTTGGTCAGTATCCCTGTGGGGGTCAGCAGTGTTCATCTGTTGCTGAACGGCCTGATGGGCATTGTTCTGGGTATCGTGGCTGTGCCCGCCATACTGATTGCCCTCGTCCTTCAGGCGGTTTTCTTTGGCTATGGAGGGCTGGTTGTCCTGGGCGTTAATCTGGTCAACCTGGCGCTCCCAGCGGTGTTGTGTGCCATTGTCATACGTCCGCTAATTCACAACGCGTCACCCAGGAAATCATTCTGGCTCGGTCTTCTCGCAGGCGGCCTTGGTGCCTGCATGACGGGCATTCTGTTAACGAGTTCTATCATGCTCTCTGATCCAAACCTGATTCCCGCAGCCAAGATCATCCTGCTAACTTTTGTTCCTTTGATGGCTATCGAGGGCGTAATTACGGGCTTCACGGTTGGGTTTATCAAGCGTGTCGCACCGGAATTAATTCTGCCAAAGGAGGGCCGTCATGTTTAACAAAACTCTGCTGACAATTCTTGGTTTTCTGATCTTCCATGGGCCAGTACAGGCGCATCAACTTAAAGTGTTTGCTTACGCTGAACAGGATCGAATCACCGGAGAAGTATACTTTGCTGGAGGTCAGAAGTTGAAAAATGCACGGGTTTCTCTGGCCAGCCTCAAAGGTGATGACGAGATCGCAAACACACGCACGGATACCGACGGCAGCTTCTCTTTTCCTGTTAATGTTCGCCAGGGCTACCGCATCAGTGCCAATTCGGGGGAGGGTCATGTTGCACATTGGGACGTCCAGATGTCCGAAGTGATTGTGTCCGAATCAGAACCGGACAGTCTGCAACCGTCAAACCCTGCTTCTCCACCTCCATTGTATGAGCCACAGTCAGGCAAGTTGAAGACACTGATTGAAAGTGCCGTTTCCCGCCAGGTTGCTCCGCTGCGTGCGGAGCTGCAGGAGGTCCGGGATGAACGGCGAATTCAGGACATACTCGGGGGTATTGGTTATATAGCAGGACTCGCCGGGCTCGGTATGCTCTGGTTTTCCAGGCGTCGGGGATCCAGGCTATGACTGACGTCCTGTACGCTCAGACCGATCAAAGTGGTACTTCTGCGATCAATTATCTTGATCCCCGTACAAGACTGCTAACAGCGGTTTTGACCACAGTCACACTGATCAGTATTGATAGTCTTGTCATACTCACCGGTGCCCTTGTGTTTGCAGCTGGGATCACGGCACTTGCAGGCCTCGGTGCATTCTCGGTGGTTCGCCGTTTAGTTCTGCTGGAAGGGTTCGTGATTGTCTTGCTGTTGGTTCTTCCTTTTACCACCACCGGGGAACCCTTATTCGAGCTCGGACCGATTGTACCGTCAGGGGAGGGCCTTAAGCTTGCAGCGGTTATTGCCCTCAAAATCAATACCATTACCTTGCTGAACCTTGCTTTGATTGGAACCCTGTCACCGCTGCAGGTTGGCAATGCACTCAGGCTGTTGAGAGTGCCCGGGAATCTGGTCCAGTTGTTGCTCATGTCGGTTCGTTATATCAGTGTACTGGAGAACGAATATGCTCGCATTCGTCGCGCCATGAAAGCAAGGGCGTTCGTCGCCAGATCCAATGTCCACACCTGGCGCACTTTTGGCTGGCTGGTCGGCATGTTACTGGTAAGAAGTTTCGAGCGCTCGCGCAGAGTGAGTAACGCCATGAGGTGTCGCGGCTTCAACGGTTCCTTTACCTTTCATTCAGAGAGCCAATGGAAAGTTCTTGACAGTATTACCCTCACACTAGCCACCGTTACCTCCGTATGCCTGATATTCAGGAGTTACATGACATGACCTCTTCCTTACTGGAACTCCAGGGTGTAAACATTGATCGGAATAACGAACGGTTGATAAGTGACATAAACTTCCACCTGAACCCTGGCGAAAGAGTTACTTTACTTGGAGCGAACGGCACTGGGAAGTCCACATTTCTGGACGCTCTGGTCGGGCTCCATCCACTATCAGGGGGGGATTACACCGCATTCGGAAAAACACTCAACAATAAATCCGACTTTCATCAGATACGGTCGAAAATCGGCCTGGTGTTTCAGGATTCTGATGATCAGCTGTTCTGTCCTTCCGTAATCGAGGATGTCGCCTTCGGTCCTATCAACCTCGGGCACAGTCCCAGGCATGCCAGGGCTATAGCCCTTGACACTCTGAACAAACTCGGCTTGGGGGAATTATCAGAAAGGATTACCTATAAACTGTCTGGCGGAGAAAAGAGGTTGGTCTCTATCGCGACTGTGCTCGCCATGGACCCAGACATCATTCTTCTGGACGAACCAACAACCGGCCTTGATGAAAGCGCCAGGCAACGACTCATCAAGTGTCTAGCAGAACTCTCACAAGCGCTCGTCTTCACCTCACACGACCAGGATCTGATTGACCAGTTGGCTACACGGGCAGTGCTGATAAAAAATGGATCTTTCGTGAATTCCATTCTTCATCAGCACCCCCATGTTCACGTTCACTCACACAAACATGTACATTCAGATGACGACCTCACACACACTCCCCCTTCAGATCCGGAGCATTCATCTCATTATCATCCCGGCGATGCGAACAGGCAAAAAAGCTAGACGGTCATCAGGTTCCGGAATAACTGAATCGCATTGAGAAGTCGACTGCTTTCAGGTCTTTGGTGAGTGCCCCCACAGAAATGAAGTCTACCCCTTTTATGGCATAATCCTTCAAGGTATCCCAGCTCACTCCTCCGGAGACCTCAATGAGCATCCGGCCCTGATTCAGTTTTAGCGCCTCATGCACCAGTTGCGGTGTGAAATTATCCAGTAACACCATGTCTGCGCCAGCAGTCAGGGCCTCTTGCAGTTCATCAAGGTTCTCGACTTCAACTTCCAGTTTCGAGTAGCTGTTGTGTTGACGCGCAACCGCTACAGCCTTGGTGATGGAGCCGCAGGCGACGATGTGGTTCTCTTTGACCAGAAACGACTCCGCAAGGGTAAGGCGGTGATTGACGCAGCCTCCGCATGCGGTCGCGTATTTCTGGGCAACCCGAAGCCCTGGCAAGGTCTTACGGGTATCAAGCAACTTCACACCTGTGCCAAAGCCTTTAAGCGCATCTGAGTATCGTCGCGATACGGTCGCGATGCCCGAAAGCATCTGGAGGAAGTTGAGTGCAGTACGCTCCCCTTGCACCAGTGCACCAGCCGGTCCTGAGAAGCGGCAGAATACCTGGTCGGGAATCAGCGGGTCGCCGTCATCAACGTCCCACTCAATGGTAATCCTGGGATCAATCTCCTGGAAAACCTCATCAAACCATTCTCTTCCACAGAACACAGCATGTTCCCGGCAAATTATTTGCCCATGAGCAACATGTCCATAAGGAATCAGGCCCGCCGTGATGTCCCCGGCTCCGAGATCCTCGTCCAGAGCACGTCTCACATCTTCCCGAACAACCAATCTTGATACACGCACTTGTTTTACTCCTTGCTAATTTAACAACACGCCTGGTTCGAGACAAAAGCCTCAGTTTATAGGAACGCCTGATTCTTGAAACCCGTGGGTTACGTTAATAGAACGGATCGTAGTGTATCTGGCCAGTTGGAACATTTCCCTGCAACTGAAGCATCTTTGTGGTCGCCTGAACCATTGGCGGCGGCCCGGCAAGATAACATTCGAACCTTGAAAGCTCATTTCCAAGTTGATTCTCTACGATCTCATGAATGAATCCCGTGTCGCCAGTCCATTCCGGTGATTCTTCAGGCATCGAAATCGCGGGATGGTAATGCACACGCTCTTGGAAACCCGGCAGGACTTTCAGTTCGTCGAGTCCACACAGGTCGTCTGGCGTTCTGCCCCCGAAATAGAAGTGTACTTGACGACCTTCCATATCAGGGTCCATCAACACGCCACGCGCGATGGACAGCATAGGCGAAATGCCGGAACCACCAGCGATACACAAAATATCCCTTTCACTTTCAGCGCGCAGATAGGCGTGGCCGTATGGTCCATCGACGACAATCCTACCCCCAACCCTGAGCTCATCGAAAAGCGCACCGCTGACTTCCCCCCCGGGTTTTCTTCGAATCCAGAACTCCCATACCCCGTCCCCATTGGGAAGATTGCTCATGGAGTAAGCCCGTGGCCCCCTGCCGTCAGGAAAGGTGAGCATTGCGTATTGCCCTGGTAGAAACTTTGCGTCCGCGCTATCGGGGGCCTGGAAGCAGAACTCAACAATGTCACTTGTGACATCCCTACGGGAACTCAGGGTTGCCTCAAACCGGGCTGGCAGATTGATCGGCGCATATTCCGGGTCGGTGCGCATTTTAATCACGAGATCAGTTTTGGCTTTGCACTGACAGGCCAGCTTTCTACCCTTTTTTATATCGCGGGCACTAAGAGCCGGCGCGGTGGGCCAGGGCTCTTCAATTTCGCCTTCGATCAACTGGAATTTACAAGTACCACAACCACCGGAGTTACACTCATAGGCCAGACCATAGCCGGCTGTAAGGCCTGCGCGAAGGATACAATCCTGCGATTCAGTTTGTTCAAACTGCTCACCAGTACCCTCAATCTTGATGGTAGGCATATTTTTCCCTCGTATATTATTGATCTGATTTCTTTTCGACGACAATCTCAAGATCACAGCTCGAACTTAAGACTTCATCAATCCCAGGAAGCGCAAGCAATTGTGGTCAGTCAGGGCCATCACATCCTGCTCGTTGAGCCCCAGGGACTCAAATCGTTTGCCTGGGTGTTTATCCCTGATAACAAAAGGATAGTCCGTGCCCATCATTACCTGCCGGATGCCATAGATTTTCGTCAAATAAGAGATTGCGTCTTCATCATAGACGAGAGTGTCATACCAGAACCGACGAGCCTGCTCCATTGGTGACAATGACATTGCTTCCCGCAGAGCACCGCTGACCTCCCAGCCATTCTGAAGTCGGGGCAAGGTCATCGGAAATGCGCCACCGCCATGGCTGAAGGCAATCCGCAACTTTGGAAAACGCTCAAGGACACCATTCACCAGGAACGAGGCAATACCTATGCTGTTCTCATTTGGGAATGCAACGAGAGGCTCCATCAACGGCAACGGATACAACCGATCCTTATTGGGATGAAGTGCATGAACAAACAGGCACATATCTTCTTCTTCCAAAGCCGCAAAGAATGGGTCAAAGCGACGGTCGCCCATGGCCACGCCATTGATGTTGCTTCCCACTTCCACACCCAGCAAGCCGAACTCATTTTTAAGAACTCTGACTTCCTTTGCCGCAACATCCGGATCCTGTAGAGGCACCATGCCCAATCCGAAGAATCGATCTGGAACCTCCGCCACCAGGCTGGCAATCGTGCCGTTAATATGGCGGCCAAATGCAAGTGAATCCTGTGTATTGAACCAGTAGGACAACAACTCAGGCATCGGTGACAAGACCTGCCGATCAACGCCCTCTTCCTCCATTTCCCGTAATCTTGAGGTGGCACTCCAGGATGTGTCGGTCACTTCGCGGAATGCTTTACCTCTGATCATGACGGTTTTATGGTTACCGTGCCCACAATGCATGCAAGGCCATGCATGATCGGCGTCCTTACCAGGATAAGGTGGGAAGTTATCAGGCACCACATGAGTATGTGAATCAATCATAACGCTCTCCGCCCAAAGGCCTTACGCCGGGGCTTTACCCTCATCAAGATTTACATAGACACACCCACCCTCAACCGTGACGGGATAGGACTTCAGGGGTAGCACGCACGGAAAATCAACAGCCTCACCTGTCCGAATATCAAAGGTGCCACCGTGGAAAGGACATTCTATGATAAAATCATCGTCCACCTCGCCCTCCGCCAGGCTGGCCTCTCCATGCGTACAGGTGTTATCTGTGGCAAAAAAATTGCCCCCAACTTTATAAACGACAACAGGAGGTTGATCGGGCGGGTCAATCCTCACCATTTCATTATCCGCTAGATCGTCTTCCTTACACACATAGAAATGTTTTCTGTCGTTTGCATCATTCATGTTTACTCCTCATTGATTCAAGCTATTCCGTACACGCTAACCATCATAACCCCTAGGACGGTAGCTATGGTTCCCATGACGACCTTGGTGGTAAAAATCTCGTCTGCGCGAATAAAGATGTAGGACATCAGCAGCACAAACAAAGGTGTTGTCGATGCCAGAGGTGCCACCACAACAAGATCCGAGTATTGCATTGCAAAAAAGAGAAGTACCGGACCAAACGACGAAAAGATACCGGCGAAAATGAAAAATCCGAACTCTTTTCTGGTGCAGCGGATCTGCTTGAAACCACCGGTAACGCCAGTGTAGAGGCTCGCAAAAAACCACGAAGACGTTGTTGTTACCGCTGCGGCGGTAACAGCATCCGTTCCGATATCGATGCCAATCTTACGGAACACCATCGAGATTCCATAAGAGAAAGAAGCGATCATCGGCAATACAAGGTAGGTTTTCGGAACCGTTTTCAAGCTGGCAGTTTTGTTTTTTCCGCCCTGAGACCCGACAACCACGCTACCGACTATAACCAGCAACGCTCCGAACAATCCGAGAGTCGTCAGGCTCTCGCCAAGAAATGCCATAGCAAGCACCAGCGATACCACCGGATGCGTCAATGTCAGCGGTGTTGTGATGTTGGAGCCAAGCTTGGCCATCCCCAGAAACTGGAAAAGACGCCCCAAAAGGGGGGCGAAAATACCCGCTAGAACAAAATAGCGCCATTGCCACCAGTCACCAAACTGCCAGCCATAACCAACGAGACTCCAGCCCCAGAGAAAGACCACATTGATGGCCAACGTAACCCATAGAGCAGTTTCGCTGGAAGCCGTCTTTACCCCTACCCTGACAAGGGTAAAGGTAAAAGCAAACATCAATGCGGAAGTCAAAGACAGCGTAACTGCAATCAATTCACTGCTCATGACCTGCGTATCCGGGATGAATCCATTCCCGGCAAGGCCTTGCCCCCCTCCATTGGCGCGAGAATTCGCTGAGATTCAAACTCCATCTTCAGCTTACCTCCGAAATTCTCATGCCTCGTTTCCCGGTATCTATAATTTCACCGGTGATGTAGGAAGCGTCTGGAGAGGCCAAAAACGCAATTGCCGCGGCCTGTTCATCCACCGAAGCGGAACGCTTAAAGAGCCCCTCGCGGCTAACGTAGTCATAAAACTGTTGATTCCAGGCTTTTTCCTGCTCTGTCAGTTCGCGATCAAGCCTCGGAGTTGGCCTTTCTTTAACCGCGGTATTACCGGGTGCAACACAGTTGACCCTTATATTGAAGTCCGCTAACTCAATAGCAAGTGATGTTGTCAATCCAACCACACCACCTTTTGACGCCGAATAGGGAATCCGGAAAATCCCCATGGTCGCATTTGAACCAACGTTAACAATGGCACCGCCATTTTCCTGCATATGAGGAATAACAGCACGGCAACACCACATCGGCGGCCAGAAAGAGCGGTCCACTTCCGCCCGGATCTCTTCCTCCGCGTAATGCCAGAACGGCTTCTTCCAGATCGTACCGCCCACGTTATTGACCAGAACGTCTAATTGGCCAAACGCGTCAACACCGGTTTTCATTGCCAGTTCGGCGCCGGCCAGAGTTGACAGGTCGGCAACCGCGATCACTGCCTCAATACCTTCTGCTTTCATTTTTTGGGCAGCATCGGTGATCGGTTTTTCAGCCTTGTCAGCCAGAACCACCCTGGCACCTTCGTAACCGAGACGCCATGCAGTCGCAAGACCAATACCTTGTCCCGCGCCCGTTATTAATGCTACCTGTCCGGAAAACCGCTTACATTGATAATTCGTCATTCAAATCTCCAAAAACATGATTCGATAAAAGTCGGCCTTTATCGTATGGTCGGCTCTCATTCACTGAATTCATCGACATTGGGCTTTGCACCCCACATGCAAAAAGAGGTCGGTGCCATCTCAAACTGACGGGGTGTATGATTTTCCTCATCCGTAATACGTTTTACACCGGACGAGTACTCATAGACGCGCTTATCGGGCCCCAGGAAGTAGATGAACATCGCAGTCGATGTCGGATGACGCCCAGGGCCGAATACGATGGGGACGTTTTTTTCCTGGAGAAAGTACCAGGAACGCATGACATCATCGATGCTTGCGACCTGGAAGTTAACGTGTTGTACCCCGGTATGTTCAGAGGCAAAAAGCGCGATCTTATGATGGACCGGGTCAATGCGTAGCAGAGCACCCTCGCCGATCTTGTCGCTGACCCTGGCACTCATCACTTCCGTCCAGAACCGAATATCCCGCTCGCTGTCACCAGTGTGCAAGCCGAAGTGACCAAACTCAGTGATGCCGGCATCGCGGCCAGGAAAATAACGAACACCTGTCTGGTAGGGTCGATACACCAATTCAACGCGGTTGCCGTTGGGATCCGCAAAGAACAGCGCCGAGTTTACCTGGCGCTCCTCACACTCTTCATCGGTTGCGCGTTTTGCAGTTATACCTTCCGCGGCCAGTTCTTTCTCTGCTTTATCAAGTTCAGAGAGCTCCCTTACTTCAAAGGCACAGGCGTCATAGTCAGCATCACCTTCAATGTAACAAATATTGTACGCGCTGCTATCACCTCGCAAGTAGGCATGAGTATCCGTTTTATGGCGAAGCTCCAGGCCAAGGATATCGGTTGCGAACTCAACCATTTCACTCAGGTTTTGGCAACCCAGACGAAGGTAGGAAATATCGTGTAAGTGAATCATAACTAGTGCTCCCCTCAATCAACCGTCAATAAACGACGAATTATTTATCAAAACCGGCCTGCGGTTTAGTGGACACAATGCGCGTCGAACCGTTAGACCCAAAGCGTTTGAATAGCAGATAGAATATCGCCAACAACAACCCAATAACTCCCGCAACGTCCCACACGGAGAACGCAACAAGCCCGCAAACTATGAGCGCCGTTCTGGCATACCGGTTGAGTTCGCCGTGGTACCAGCCCTCAACCGCCGTAGACATCACCAAAACTCCAAGGGTAACCTTGATTACGTCGAACACGATGGTCTCCAGCGGTCCGATCATCAGAATTCCGGGGTTGTAAACAAACGCGTAAGGAAGTGTAAACGCAACCAGACCCACCTTGGCGGCCGTCATGGAAACCGCCATCGGTCGCTCGTCCGCAATGCTGCTTGCGACGTAAGCCGCTACTGCAACTGGCGGAGTGATGTAGGAGGCCACTCCATAAAATATCAGAAACAGGTGGGCCTGTAGCAAAGTCAGACCTGCGTCGACAAGCGCCGGCGCCACCATTACCGCGACCAGTGAATAGACAGCTACAACCGGCATCCCCATGCCCGAGATGATTGTGACAATCGTTGCCAGCAACAACGCAAGCAACAGGTTTGCCTCGGCAACACTGAAGATCAACGCCGACAGTTTCGATGCCAGCCCGGTAACGTTGAGGCCTATAAGAAGGATTCCGGCGCCGGCGACCGCTGCGATCAGTGGTGCTATTGCCGTACAGATTTCAACACAACCCTGAACAAATTTTCTGGGCGTTATCGCCTTGCCACCAACAAACCAGCTGACGACGATAACAGCAACCAATCCGCAAGTTGCCGCAAGCGCTGGCGTTCTGCCACTCATGAGCACGTACACCAGCAACCCCATCGGTACGATGAAAATCCAACCAGTGCGGAACGTGTGGAGCCAGGTGGGGATATCAACGGCATCGATATGGCCCACATTATGCCTGGCCGAATAGCAATGCACCTGAACGTAGATTCCCACATAGTAAAGAATAGAGCACACAAGTATCGAACCGATGATGCTTGTGTAAGAAATGCCGGTAAACTCAACCATCAAGAAAACGACAGCCCCCATAACCGGTGGCAAAAGACTGCCGCCTGTTGAAGCTACGGCTTCAACAGCCGCTGCATAGCGAGGGGAATAACCCACACGTTTCATCATGGGAATGGTGATCGACCCGGTCGTCATAACATCCGAGGCCGGACTGCCGGATATCATGCCGAACAGTCCACTGGAAGTTACTGCAATCTTGGCGGAGCCGCCGGTACGACGGCCAGCAAGCACTGCCGCCACATTGAAGAAAAAGTCGCCGCCACCACTTTTCTCCAGAAACTTGCCAAATGTAATAAACAGGAACGCGTAAACAGCAGCCACCTGAATAGGCGCGGAGAACAACCCCCCGTCATGCGGCGTAACCATCAGGCTTTCGAGCATATAGCTCAGATCCAGGCCGCGGTGGCCAAAAAAACCAGATAGATGACCACCGAACAAACTGTACAGGATGACCAGCCATACAACGACCGAAATACCAGGCCCCACACAACGCCTTAACAATTCAAGCGTCAGCAATGAATAAATACCAGCGACCACCAGATCCCCGGTATTGTAGACATCCAGCCCTGCAATCCAGTCCTGATAACGCCCCATCTGTAGGATTAGATAAACGCCCGCAACAAGGCTTACAAGCGCCAGAAGATAGTCGACCCAAGTCGTGCGGTAAGAATCAGGCGCGTGGCTGATCGAAAGAAAAGAAATGGTGTACATCGGCACGACAAAAAGTATCGCCAGCTCCAGGCGCCCGAAATTGCCTGCAACGGCGTACCAGATTTCGAACACTGTCAGCGGGACCGCCAATAGTGCAACAAACGCGTACCGCCCCCCTTCCATGGGCACCTTGTTACCCATAGAAAACGCGAGCCAAATGGTTCTTTTTAATAAGTTCATAAAAAATCTCGTAAAAATAGACTCAGCACCAACGTCTACAGAACCGATTACTTCTGAGCCGGCACTCATGCTGCGGCGCCGGCTCAGAAGGAATTACTTCTTTATACTGCTTTAACTACTTACCACTCCAGCTGGGTTCTAGCCTGAACGAAGGTCGGGTCTGAGTCATCGTTCGGACCACCATCCACGGATGCCACGCCGGCTTCTAAGACGAAACGAATGCGTCGCTCCGGAAACCAGTTGAGGCCGATGGCGGCAACATCCATCTCTCCTCCTTCGATACCACTATCGGTAAGATCAAGCGTGTTTAGCCGAGCAGCGATGGCCCATGCTCCGCTACCGCCCCTGCTCAGCGGATTGTTTGGGCGCGCAGGCCCGAAAACGCCTCCCATCTTGGGTGAATAAGGGCGGGACTCACCAGTCAGGTAGTAGAGACCTTCAATGGTGGCACCAGTGAAGGATGGCTCAGATCCCGCATTTACCCCGGCATCACCTTCGAGTTCGTCATACTCAGCCCAGTAATATTCCGCGTTGATGTTCAACGGCCCGCGGATAAAGGCAGCTTCCACATTAGCCGCAACGAAGCCATCGGTGTCTCCAACCCCTCCAGTATCCACGGCTCGGAAACCATCTACACGAGTCTGTGGACGAGCACGAACTCTAAAGCCATTGCTGGCACTGCTTGTTTTGTGCTGCCTCAAAGAAGCGCCAAAGTGAACCAGCTTTCCTTTTTCAAGCACCGGGTCGAACCAGAGTTTGGTGGAAAAATCCAGCTCATCATCGTCATCCTGTGGAGAGGTGCTGCCGGGCACCCTCTGAGCAACACCCAGGGCCCAACCCCAACTGTCACCAACCAAATCTCCCCGAATACCGAGTCTTCGGGCGCCTGCGCCAAGCGCCTGCGCAGGGCCAGATAGCTCCATCATTGTGCTGTACTTTCCACTTTGAAGACCTTCCAAACCAAATGGCTGGAACTGGTTACCTATAGATAGTACAAAATCATTACCACCAGGCTTAAAACCATGGTATTGAATATACGCATCCTTGATGCCGCCTGCACCGCTACTTGTGAAGTCGTATTGGAATTTGTATTGCCAGTCCCTGTAAAGCGTTCCCGATGCCGCCAGACGCGCGGCACGGATGAACGACTCCTGACCAAGCTCAGGTCCATCATCGGTATCAGCCCAGGCGGTATCGACAAATAGACGCCCGTTCAGGTTGAACGAAAAATCACCATCTTCACTTGTGAATCCCAGGCGGTTGCCTTTGTATTGGGTGACAACATTGGACTTTTCTTGCTTAGCTTTAATGGCTTCCAGCTCTTTCTCGAGCATGTCCACACGGTCACTCATACTTTGAGCAACGACCGCTTGAGACCCCATACCGAACACGACAGCACTTGTGATCGCCAGGAGGTTATTTCTGTCCAGAAACTGATTGGGTTTGTTTTTGTTCATCATGCTTCCTTCCTCTTTCTGCGCTTGTTGAAATCGAATAAGAGTAGATCTTACCTAGAGTAGACCATCTGGCGACAATCTCATCTACTGAAAGACTATCTCTTATATTCAAAATTGCAAAAATTTTTTTAACATTTTTATTTCAGCGAACCCCCATCACCCTGACCGGGGTTTCGCTTCGGGATAACACGTCACATCAGTCGATTAGTCCAACTTCCTGATAGAACGCCTTTGCACCGGGATGCAGCTCGAGATAGCTGACATTTGGCAGCTGTTCACGAGACGCCTTTTGCAGTGCTCTGTGAGAGGAACGGTAATGTTCCATCTGTTCGTACATGGATTTGGCCAACTTATAAGCATTCTCATAAGTCGCCGCCGGGCCGGCAACAATCATAAAGCTGCTCGCAACCGTTGCCAGTTCCTCATCCACAAATTCATAGGAGCCAGCCGGGATGGAACCAACACTGGCGCCCAGCTCATCCGCGACATGCTGGACCAATTCGTCAGAAAGCTGGACAAAAGCGAGATCCATGACACTTCCCAGCTCAACAACCCTACCCGACGGCGTCGCACCCCCCGTAATAATTACGTCAAGACGGCCGTCACGCATCAGGTCATGCGACGCACCCGTTGGCTGTGGAACCAGCTCACCGCCCCATTCCTCAACATCCTCCATGGTCTTTCCAAAATAGGAGAATAGAGCACGAACATGTTCCCGGGCCCAAAGATTGCCAGGCTGATTAATGGACACCCGCATCGGAACTTTTTTCTCGATGAGATCACGAAAACTCGTAACGCCATGCTCATCCAGAAAATCAGCACGCGCGTACACCATCAAATCAAATACACCGGGAGATCCATTAAGGACACCCTTTACTGTGCCTGCCGGGTATTTTTCCCGGAACGGCGCACTACCTGCGTACGCCATTTTCGGCTCTACGGTACTTGCCAGAGCGAAAGGACGCCTCCCGCTTTTCAGGTATTCCAGCGCTCCCGCTGGGTTTCCTGGCTCGTATATGATGCTGGAGCCTGGATAAGTCCGGCGCACGGCATCAACAACACCCTCGCCAAAAACGGCCACTTGGCCACCGGAAGAATAACCTGCAATTGTTACATTAACCGGAGAGTTGTCAATTTTCGGACGCTCTTCCGCACTTACCAAGCCTCCCGCCGTCAGCGATAGTGCCAACAACGCACTACCCATAGCATGGATCAAGGATTTTCTTTTCCTGAATTTAACCATTTTGTTTACTCCGCTTTCTCTTGTATTTGTTAACGGACGCTACCCGTCCTTTTACCCAGCCCCCTAAAGAGCACTTTTCCTCATCAACGGTCAAATTTACGACCTCTTTCTAAAATGAAAGGCCAGATCAAACCAGGAAGGTCAAATTCGGTATCGGCTCGTCATTATTCAAAAGCAGAACTTTCTTCCAGCGAATCCGAAACCCTTCTTCGGTATCCACCAGAAAATAATGACATCTACCAAACCAGATATTTTCCGTTCCCGTGCGAATCTCGCCGAGGCTGAAGTTGGATATTACCTCAAGCTCATCTCCTTTCTGTGCCAGTGGGACTACATCCGTTACGGTCCTGATGAGGCGGGCCCGGGGGCGATAGGCGTGGGCTGCCTTATCCTTAAGCCGCATCATCCGTTCCAGAAGCCGGGGCCGGTCATCGTAGATGATTGCCACACCTGCATTCGGATCCTGATCATCACTGTTACAAGGCAGCCAGTAGGTAATGTCCTCTCCGATCCACAGGTCCATCCAGCGGTCGTATTCATGTTCATCCATCAACGCCGCTTCGTAGGTCAGAAAGCGTTCCAGTCGAAGCTGCTGCTCCACACCTACAACGCCTTTATTGATAACGTCGGGAGCTGCTTTCAATATTTGTTTAGCCATGAATAAATCTCCGATCTAAATTGGTTTCCTGAAACACTATTCGGCCATCAACCGCTTCCATTCTTGCATCTGGGCTCTCTGCGTGATCTCATCGCTGATCCGAGCCGACACAGTACCATCCGAGTCGGTTTCCTCTCGGTTCATACCTCTCCCCAGCAGGATCCATGGATCGGCGTCGCCCTCGAGCCCTCGCTGAACACGCTCAAAGATTTCCGCATCGTCAGGAGAACCGTTAGAAGCAGGGCCATAGAACGCTTCGTGGGCACGTAAGCGCTTATTGTTGATTTCCTGGCCGACTCCTTTCAGGAAAACCGGATACATAAGCACCTGGGTCTCGGAAACCGAAACCGGGATCACCACGCGAATGTGATCGTGAATAAGTTGCAAATTCGGGAAGACACCCAGATGGGGATCGCCATGCCAGGCAATCAATTCTTCGGCGTGCTCTTTGCCATGGTGCGCAATCATGTCTTCAACGTACTTACGTCCATCCTCGCTCTGTTGCAGTTCTGCCATATTGTCTTTGGCATGGGGTAGCCGCTGAAAACGGAAATCCAGAGCAGCATGGCCGTTAGGGAACCCACGGGTCAGGCTTGGGGAGCTATCTGAAAACGGGTCTTCCAGGTGGATAGCACCAACAGCCGAGCCTGTTGTACTTTCACGCTTGCTGAAAATTTTAAATACAGACACGTGAACATAATGAGGGTGGTACCCGTCCATGCCGATCTGCTTCCAGTTGCCGCGATACATGGTTTTACTGACGACACCGGGCTTGACCTCAATTTCACTGGTTGGTGACGCGTCGACAAGAATATCGATGAATTTTTTGGCAGGGCCCAGATAATCGTCCAGGCTCTGACCTTCCTTGGAGTGACTGGCAAAAATGAACCCCCTATAGTTGTCCACGCGTGCGACTTTGGTCAGCCCATGCTCTTTGGCATCGAATGCCTTGTCATAGGCTTCTTCACCAGTCACGCCAACCAGATCGCCCTTGGTGTTATAGGTCCAGCCGTGGTACCAGCATTGAAAGCTTTTTGCATTGCCCTGCGTTGCCTCACATACCTGGGCACCGCGGTGGCGACAACGGTTAATCATCAACTGAACTTCTTCATTTTCGTCGCGCACAGCAATTACAGGGAAACGACCAAGCTTCAACAGCTTGAAATCGCCCTTTTTGGGCACTTCACTCTCGTGGAGAGCAAAAAGCCAGGTCTTGTGAAAGATGCGTTCCATTTCATCTTCGAAGATGGACTCATCAGTGAAGATAGAGCTGTGAACCCGGTCCTCTTTTACCAGCGCCCCATAGTCACGATCAGTGCCAATGATGTTGCTCTTTGTAGTAGACATAACAGAAACCTCTTTATTTTCTGGGCCCATCAGGATTCATTCAAAAAATCCGTTACCAGTTTGTTAAAACGATCAGCATGCTCGATCTGCGTCCAGTGGCCGCATCGACCAAAGAAGTGCAGCTGTGCATACTCGATGTACTCAAATAGTTTCCTGGACGTGACGGGGGGAACGATCACGTCTTCCCGTCCGTGGATAATCAGGGCTTCCTTATCAATTGCCCGGATGTCTTCCTCGGAACTCGCCAGCGCATCCACCCAACGTTGCCGAGGCGCGGGAAACATCGAGGCGAATGCCTCTTGGAACCCCGGACGAATACTCGCGCGATAGCGAAGCTCTGACAGTTCGTCACTCACCAGTTCCTGATTAAAGGCAAAGGTTTTGATGAGTGCCCGCATATTTTCCACCGAGGGGGTATAGCCCCATACCGCATCAAGTCCCGGCGTCAGTTCAAATTCGACACCGGCAGCTCCCATCAATACAAGCCGCCTGATCCTGTCCGGATGGTGAATTGCCATGGCAAGTGCCAGAGCACCGCCATAGGAATTACCAACAATATCCGCTCGTTCGATTCCCAAGGCATCCAAAAAATCAATTGCATGCTTAACCCAGGTATCCAGGTTATACTCAACTCCGGCGGGCCTCTCCGTGTATCCAAACCCCACCATATCAGGGGCAACCACCCTACGGCTTTCCGCCAACACCGGGAGATTAAACCGCCAGTTAGCCCAAGCCGTCACACCAGGCCCTGAGCCATGAAGCAACAGCAACGGGATACCATTATTCCTTCCCATGTCATGATAGTTGGTTTCGATGCCGCCGGCGCTGATTTTCAGGCCGATTTCCGGGTTATCTGAGGCCATTATTTACCTCCATCACGTTTGGCAACTGACTGACCGGCAATGCCCCAGTTGGTTTTTGGCATTTCCTGAATCAGAACCCGGACGGACTCGGGCTTCACGGAAAGCGTTTCTGTTATCGTCGCGGTGAGACGCTTGATCAGCTCTTCTTTCTGCTCCGGTGTGCGGCCTTCCAGAATTGAAACCTGTAGCATTGGCATTGTTAGTTCCCCCAGTTCTTTTTGATCAGTTTCGAGCTCACACGAATCGCATGGATACAGAACCCATTCCATGAGCGCGCAAGGTCACGTTATCGCCTGCCTCCACCGGAATGGCCGCCGTGATTGCTCCAGAAAGTATGATGCTGCCGGCCGGAATTTTTTCATCCCGCTCCGCAAGCTGATTGGCAAGCATGGCGATAGCCGTGGCCGGGTTACCCAGAACGGCTGCACTGGCGCCCACCTCCATCACCTGACCATTTTTTTCCAGGACAACGCCGATCGTGCGCATGTCAGTACTCATTGGAGCGAGTACTTGCCCCCCGGTAAAGAAACGGGAAGACGAAGCGTTGTCGGCAATAACACTGACCAGATCGAAACGGAAATTTTCGTAGCGAGAGTCAATCACTTCCACTGCCGGCATAATAAAGTCTGTGGCGGCGATGACCTGAGCGGCATTACAGCCGGGGCCACCGAGCGGACTTTTTGTAACAAATGCGATCTCGGCTTCCACCTTCGGATGGATGAGGTCCTTGACAGAAATCTCACCGGATTCCGCCCGTTCAAAGTAATCAGCCAGAAAACCATAGATCGGCGTATCAACACCCATTTGTTCCATCTTGGCCCGGGAAGTCAGTCCCATTTTCATACCAATGATTCGGGTGCCTCGCGCCTCTTTCCGGCGGCGGATCTCATACTGGACGTTGTAAGCATCCCTGAAGTCCATGTCCGGGTAGTCGTCGGTGATCTTCTTGACGGCAGACGCATTGAGCTCAGCGTTCTCAAGGTGTTCAGCCAATGCCGCGATCTGTTCTTTACTCAAGCTCATGCAGATACTCCACTTTTTTTCTTTGCTTCGAGAAGATCCAGCGCGACATCAACAATCATGTCCTCCTGTCCACCGACCATGCGACGGCGCCCCAGTTCAACCAGTATATCGACCGTTTTGAGCCCATACTTTTTTGCAGCAATTTCCGAATGGAGCAAGAAACTGGAATAGACACCCGCATAGCCCAAAGCCAAGGTCTCTCTATCCACTCTGACTGGACGCTTCTGGAGAGGACGCACAATGTCGTCTGCTGCATCCATGAGTACGAACAGGTCCGTTCCATGTTCCCACCCCATACGGTCGGCAGCCGCAATAAACGCTTCAAGCGGAGCATTTCCAGCACCCGCCCCCATGCCCGCCAGGCTCGCATCTATCCGATCACAGCCCTCTTCCACGGCAACAATCGAATTTGCAACACCCAATGCAAGATTGTGATGGGCGTGGATACCGGTCAGCGTATCCGACTTAAGCGTATCCTTAAGGGCGCGGAATCGATCCCGCACATCCTGCATGCTCAAGGCGCCGCCCGAGTCCACTACGTAAATACAGGTGGCGCCATAGCTTTCCATAAGCTTTGCCTGCTCCGCCAGGCCTTGGGGCGTCTGCATGTGACTCATCATCAGGAAGCCAACTGTGTCCATGCCAAGCTTTCTTGCGTGTTCGATGTGCTGCTTAGATACATCCGCTTCAGTGCAGTGGGTGGCGACACGCACAATTCTTGCTCCGGCCCGATACGCATCGTCCAGGTCATCGACGGTGCCAATACCGGGTAAAAGTAATGTGGCAATTTCTGCGTGCTCGGTCACCTCGGCCACTGCTTCGATCCACTCCAGGTCCGTGTGGGCGCCAAAACCGTAGTTAAAGCTGGAGCCCTGCAGCCCATCACCGTGAGCCACTTCAATGGAGTCCACGTTGGCCTTGTCCAGAGCACGAGCGATGTCTTGAACGTTCTTGATGGAATATTGATGGCCAATTGCGTGGCTGCCATCCCGTAGGGTCACGTCGGAGATGTAGAGTTTTTTGCCAGGATTAAAGGTCATTATGTATTCCTCCTCAGTTGACCAGAGATTCAGCCATGCGCTCAGCAGTACCGAGAGCTGCGGAGGTCATGATGTCCAGGTTGCCGGCGTAGGCCGGCAGGTAATGGGCGGCGCCCTCCACCTCCAGAAAAATGGAGGTCTTAAGGCCGTTGAAACGCCCCAGTCCCGGGACGTTCATGGGCTGATCAGCCGGAATGTCATCAAACTGGACTTTCTGCTTCAGGCGATAGCCAGGCACGTAGGTGTTGACGGCCTTCACCATTTCGTCCACAGAGGCCTCAATTTCTGCTTTGTCTGCGGCATCCGAGAGAACGTAGATGGTGTCCCGCATCAATAGTGGTGGTTCGGCCGGGTTCAGAATTATAATGGCCTTGCCCTTCTGCGCGCCGCCCACTACTTCGACGGCTTTGGCGGTCGTCTCGGTGAATTCATCAATATTTGCACGGGTTCCAGGGCCTGCCGATTTACTGGAAATGGAAGCCACAATCTCAGCGTAATGGGCCTTAGCTACCCGTGACACCGCAGCGACCATGGGAATGGTGGCCTGGCCGCCGCAGGTGACCATATTGACATTGCCTTCGTGCAGATTCTGCTCCAGGTTAACCACTGGAACACAATACGGGCCAATTGCAGCGGGAGTCATATCGATGATCTTGATCGACTCCTTATGGCCCCGCAGGAACACTTCGTTGTGCATATGAGCCTTGGCGGATGTGGCGTCAAACACGATGTCGATGTCGGCGAACTCCGGCATTTTAACCAGTCCTTCCACACCCTCGTGGGTGGTGGCCACGCCCATGCGGGCTGCACGGGCCAGACCATCGGACTCAGGGTCGATGCCTACCATGGCACCCATTTCAATATTCTGACCATTGCGCAGAATCTTGATCATCAGATCGGTGCCGATGTTGCCCGAACCGATGATTGCGGCTTTGATTTTCTTGCTCATAGTATTGTCCTCTTTAACTCGGATCAGGCGAAGCGCACCGAGGCACTGCCTATACCGCCGATATCGACGCGCATGTAATCGCCGGCGCTTACTGGCTCCAGTGGCACCAGGGAACCGGATAGAATTACCTCGCCGGCCTTTAACGTCATACCATAACGCCCCAACGTATTAGCCAGCCAAGCAACACAGTTAAGTGGAGACCCAAGCGCCGCTGCGCCTGCACCTGTGCTGATAATCTGACCGTTCTTTTCAACCACCATGCCGCAAGTCGATAGATCCACCAGGCGTGGAGAGACGGCCCGGTCTCCCAACACGAAAAAACCGCAGGATGCGTTATCAGCCACGGTATCCTGAATGGCGATTTTCCAGTCCCGGATTCTTGAATCGACGATTTCGAAACAGGGCATTACACATTCGGTGGCCGCGATAACAGCAGCGTTCGTGATGCCAGGCCCGGCCAGATCCCGCTTCAGGACAAATGCAATTTCTCCTTCTGCCCTCGGCGCAATCATCTGAGTACTGACAGGCAGTGTTTCACCGTTGGCATACACCATCTGGTCTGTCAGATAACCGAAATCCGGCTGGTGTACGTTCAGCATGTTCTGAACCGCCTTGCTGGTGACACCTATTTTTTTCCCGATAACCTTTTCGCCCTCTGCAATTCTCAGATTCATCAGGCCAAGGGAGATCTCGTAGGCATCTTCAATCGTCATATCAGGTTCTGACTGCGTCAACGGGTCGATCGCTGACTGTGATCTCAACGCGCTGAACAATGCCCTGCTATATTGGTCAATCTGTTCCTGCTTCATGGGAGTGGCCTTTGAACTCAAAGTTTGATGCAGATATTTGAGAGTTCGCTGTAGAACTCCAAACCGTGGACACCACCCTCTCGGCCGATACCGGACTGCTTGCTGCCGCCGAAAGGTGTCCTGAGGTCACGAAGGAACCAGCTATTGACCCAGCAAAGTCCCACCTCCAGTTTCGGAGCCACGCGATGAGCACGGCTGAGATTTTCCGTCCATACAGCAGCCGCCAGGCCGTAAGGGGTATCGTTTACGAGGCTGATGACCTCTTCTTCGGAGTCAAACGGTGCGATATGGCAACAGGGCCCAAAGATTTCCTCCTGTACTACCGCAGAATCCTCACCAAGGCCTGTCCAGATTGTTGGCTCTACCCACGCACCTTCACTCAGGTTCGCAGGCATCTCCGGAACACCCCCACCGGTCACGATATTGGCACCATCCTTGCGCGCTACTTCGTAGTAGGAAAGAACCTTCTGACGATGCTCCTGACTGATCACCGGACCAAAGTTCACATTCTCATCCTGCCACCACCCCATGCGCAGTGATTCCGCCCCCTCCTTGAGCCGCTTGACGAATTCATCAAACAGTGGGCGCTCGACGTAGACCCTCTCTGTGCCAAGGCACACCTGGCCACAGTTAGCGAAGACGGAACGCATGGTGCCCTCAATCGCCTTGTCGATGTCCGCATCCGCAAAAACAACGGCGGCGTTCTTTCCACCCAGTTCAAAGGAGACAGGCACGAGGCATTCAGAGGCAGCCTTCATGATCGCTGTACCGGTCTTCGACTCGCCTGTGAACGTAATGCCATTAATGCCGGGATGACGGGTCAGAAATTCACCCGCAGAATCCGGCCCAAAGCCATGAACAACGTTGTAGACACCCTCTGGAATGCCCGCCTCGTTCATTACTTCAGCCAGCAGTGTTGCAGTGTGAGGCGTTTCTTCAGAAGGCTTCACAACGACGGCATTACCACAGGCAAGTGCAGGGCCGACTTTCCACGTCATCAGCAGAAGCGGGAGGTTCCATGGGGCTACCACCGCAATCACGCCACGGGGTTTGCGCACCGCGTAATTGTGAGCACCCAACCCGTCAGGCGTATCCATATGGAAACTTTCGGTAGGAATATTCTTTACGAGATCCGCAAAAACCTGGAAATTAGCAGCACCCCTGGGAATATCAATATGAGACGCAAGTGATTTGGGCTTACCGGTATCAAGACACTCCGCTTCAACAAATTCGTCGAAACGAGCCATGACTCCGTCGGCAACTTTCTGCAAGAGTTTCATCCGCTCGGCGACCGCCATCGTACCCCAGGGTCCATTCATAGCGGCATTTGCGGCAGCGACAGCCTGGTCAACTTCTTCTTGGCCCGCTTCATGCACTCTTGCTATAACTTCACCGTTGGCCGGATTGACATCGTCAAAAGTACGCCCGCTTTCTGACAAAACAAATTGACCATTAATGAAGTTTTTTATTTCCCGCATTGTAGACTCCCTAACTAACTGGTGCTTGCAGGTGACCCAGTTTCAGTTTTCTAAAGCATTGTTCTCATTTGGTGAAACATTATCTTATTTATAAAGATGATATAAGCAGATCTTGATCCTGTCAACCGAACTAATGTCCCTTCGGGACCAAAATAGTAGAGTCGTCAGCAAGAGGAATATTAAAATGCACCAAACTCCGCGGCACCCAGTAGGAGCCACCCTGCAGCTCAATACATTGGGTCGATGGGTAATACGTAACAATTGATGGGTTTGCATCCATCCCCAACGAAGCGTTTTAAGTGGAATTGCTTACCGTCTTATCACCTGCCATGTCCGGCAGTTCGTGTGCAATCCCCTTGTGGCAGTCGATGCAGGTTTCGCCGCCCTCATCAGTCAATGCTGGTGGGTGCGCCTTTGCAGCCCGTGGGTCCTGAAGCGTAAAGTCCATCGACTCGAACTCGTGGCAATTGCGGCATTCCAGTGAATCATTGGCCTTAAGCCGGTGCCACTCGCGCTGGGCAAGTTCAAGGCGCTTGCCCTCGAACTTCTCCGGAGGATTGATAGAACCAAACAGCCAGCCCCCTTGGACGCCTCCATCTTGCGGCCTATCTTGTGGGTCCAGTCATGGGGCACGTGGCAATCGGAACATTCTGCGCGAACCCCTGAGCGGTTGCTGTAATGGATTGTCCCTTTCAGTTCCTGATAGGGATTGCTGTACATCTCGTGGCAGCCAATACAGAACTGCTCCGTGTTGGTGACCTCCAGGGCGATGTTGAAGCCGCCCCAGAATATGATGCCGGCGAGAAATCCCCCCAGCGTGTCTGGCGCCAACTATCTTGTCCGACCGGTCATCCTAATTGTCGCCGAACAGACGACGAAGCCACGTGATCTAACCGCCACCGTAAATGATGCAGCAGTGCGGTGACAGTGCATGTCCTTATCTGGGGCGGTCCGACGTATCGGGATCTTCTCAACGAGCGATCGGTTAATTACCAGTCAGGCTCACTACCAGCTCTTCAAAGTCAGCCAGTATCTCCGTGGCTGGATTAACTACGTTGGTATCGCCACCGGCTATCAGCGCTGCTGCGATCTGGATCACTGGATTCGCCGTCGCGTCCGGATGGCCTATTTGCGACAGTGGCGCAAGCCGCGCACCAAAGTCAGGAACCTGATGAAGTTGGGTGTTCATGTGCAGGCCGCTTTGGCGTGTGGCATCACCAGCAAAGGTCCTTGGCGCAGCTCCAAGACGCCGGGTATTCAGCAGGCTCTGTCGAATGACTACCTGAAAGCTGAAGGCCTGGCATCACTGCGTGATGGATGGATCAAGGCTTCACCATTCCCGGTGAAACGCTCTGTGCGGAGCCGTCGGTCCGACGCATCGGTGCAGGGTGTTGTGGGGGCTGGGGGTTAGATACCCCCGGCTACCCGATTATGTGCTGCTTCAGGCCGCAACAAGCCTCTTCACGTTAAGTTCTTTGCGATGTTGTTCGGCGTGCCAGAGTTCATATTGAGACTGCTGATTCAGCCAGCTTTCTGCCGAAGTATCGGAAGCAATAGAGAGACGGATTGCCATTTCGGGACTTATACCGGCCTTGCCATTCAACACGGCACTCAACGTTTTGCGGCTAACGCCCAATGCCTTTGATGCTGCGGTGACAGAGAGACCAAGAGGCTCAAGACAAAGCTCTCGCAATACTTCACCCGGGTGCGGAGGGTTGTGCATTAACATTGGCGGCTCCGTCTTCGAACCGGAAGGTCACTCGCCAGTGACCACTGACTGTCACTGACCAGATTCCGGTTCGATTGCCAGTGAGTTCGTGCAAACGAAGACCAGTTCAACGTCTCGGCGGCAGAGAGCGTCCGAAGGGCTCCGTCAATAGCCCGCCAGCGCGCTCGTTTATGGTCAACGCGACACCAGCACAGGGATTGACGCTTGACAGAGTACTGTTCGAGTAGCGCTACCCAGCACCAGTCGGGTGAGCCGCGTATGGCCATAGGCGCCCATCACCAGCATGTCGGCATTGAACGCCCGCGCCTGTTCGAGTAACACTGGGCCGACCTTACCACCGTCGACTTGTTCCAGTGTTACCTGTACGCCATAACGCGCGAGGTGGCGACACAGGTCCGCGCCGAAATCCTCTCTACACTCCAGCTCGCCATCCGGTTCATCGCAGACACAAACCACCTTCACTGCTTCGGCCTGGGCCAGAAAGGGTAACGCATCGCCGACCGCTCGTGTTGCCTCCCGGCTAGCGTTCCAGCCGACAACGACACGTCGTCCAATCCGTCCGGCCGCCCATTCGTCCGGAATGAGTATAGTCGGGCGTCCCGAGCCGAAGATAACATGCTCGGCCATCCTGACCGTCATGGAAGGTTCGGGGGAGCTTTCGAAGGGAGGGACCAACGCCAGCCCTGCATAGCGCGCGTGTAGCATTAATTCCTCCGCTAACTCGCTCTCGGACAAGCGCCACTCTGCGCTAATGCCCCTTGCGCGAACCATTGTCTCAAAGCGCTCCCTGACCTGAGCCTCTGCGTCCCGAACACGCACGCGATGCTGTTCGAGCAAGGCGCGCATGGCAGGGCCGGCCACAGAGTGCGCATGAGGCATCGCTCTCAGTGGCGTTGCCACAAACACCGCTATCAGACAGGCATTCCAGCCCGCGGCGATGTCAGCGGCGATCGCCAGTCGTCGGTCATAGGGTCGGGCCTCCTCAAGAAAGACAACGATATCCTTAGGTAGCATGCTTCACCTCCTGGTCGCGTTTTCCATAACCTGCTCAAAAACACGCAGGGCGACTTCCAGGTCGGTATTTTCAATGCCTTTCAGCATCTCCTCCTGCAAGACATTCGCCCGCTCATTCAGATCGCTCATAAAGCGCTCACCGGCATTGGTAAGATACAGCAGCCTGGCGCGCCGATCACGCTCACTATGCCGGCGTTCAATCAGACCCTGCTCCTCAAGGCTGTCAAGCAGGCGGACCAATGTCGGATTCTCGATGGTCATCAAGTGGGCTAACTCCCGCTGGGTCACTCCGCCCCACCGTGATCCAAGGTGGGGCGGTACAGGCGATTTCCTTTTGCTCAATAGTTCCTAACCGCCACTTTTTAAACCTTTCCGCCAGTCCCCCAGATCCTCAATTAATTTGTAGAACAAAGGCACAAAGAACAGCGCAAGTGTGCTGGCGGCGATCATACCCCCAACCACCACGGTACCAATCTCCTGTCGGCTAGCAGCACCGGCTCCGGTGCTGACGGCCAGCGGCAGGGAGCCAATGATGAAGGTCAAGGCGGTCATCATAATGGCGCGGAACCGCTGTCTGGCTGCTGCACTGGCGGCTTCTGCTGCCGACATACCGGTTTTACGATTCTGAGCGGCAAATTCCACAATCAGAATGGCATTCTTCGCTGCCAGCCCGATCAGCACCAGCAAGCCAACCTGGAAATAGATGTCGTTGGGGAAGCCCCGCAGCATGGCTGCCAGGATCGCACCAAAAACCCCAAACGGAACGGCCGTAGCAACCGCTACCGGTAAACCCCACCGCTCATACTGTGCTGCAAGAATGAGGAGTACCAGTAACAGGCCCATACCGAACGCCAGCACACCGGAGTCTGCGGAATCCTCAAGTTGGAACGCTTCACCGGTCCAGCCGAGCAGGGTGTTGCGGTCAAACACTTCTGCACCCACTTCCTGCAACGCCGTCAGTGCGTCACCCGTGGTAAAGCCCGGCCCCGGGTCCGCTAACAGCTTCGCAGCCGGGTAGAGGTTAAAGCGATTGAGAATATCCGGGCCGCTGGTGCGTTCAAGGTCTACCAGGGAGCTGACGGGAATCATCTCGCCGTAGTCGGACCGAACAAACACCTTGCGCAGATCGTCCGGATGGCTGCGAAACTCACCCTCCGACTGCAGCGTTACCTGCCAGTTTCGACCCTGCAGCGTGAAGTCGTTTACATAGAGTCCACCAAAGGTGCTCTGCATGGTGGTGAAGATCTGGTCAACGGGCACCCCCGCGGCTAAAGCCTTCTCCCGGTCAACATCCGCGCGATACTTGGGGATGCCGGTGGCCAGCGTCACTCTTACGTTCTGCAGCTCAGGCCGTTCGTTTGCTTTGCGGGTGAACTCATCGGCAATGGCCTTGATCTCGTCAGGTGTTCTGCCACCCCTCGCCTGGATATAGCCTTCAACGCCACCGGTTGTCGAAAGTCCCTGGATTGGCGGCGGTGTGAAAGCGAAGGCCGCTCCCTCAGGCAGTTTGCCACCAAGGCCCATGATCTTGCCGGCCACACTGGCGGCATCCTGGCCCTCACCGGTGCGCTCTGCCCAATCTTCGAGGGTTACAAAAGCAACACCGCTGTTGGTACGTAATGCACTGGATATAATGTCGAAGCCGGAAAACGCCACCACATCCTGAACTTCGGGCAGGTCCATCATGCGGCCAACCAGATCGTCGCGAAAATCCGACGTGCGGCTCAGGGACGACACTGGAGGCAGCGAATAAGCGGTAAGCACGAAGCCCTGATCTTCCTGGGGCACCAGGCCTGTGGGCATCCGGTCAATCAAAAGCACAACGCCGCCAATCATGGCCGCAAATAACAGAACACCCACCAGGGCATGGCGTAGCAGCCAGTCAACCACCGCACAGAACCCGTTGGTTATCCGGTCAAAGCCGGCGTCGAACCAACGAAACGGCGCCCATTGTTTGTCAGGCTGCCCACCCAGCAAAAGTGCGCACATGGCTGGCGTCAGAGTAAGGGCCACAACACCCGAAATGACCACCGACACGGCGATGGTGATTGCAAACTGCCTATACAGCTCGCCACTCAGTCCGCCCAGAAAGGCAACCGGTGCGAAGACGGCAACCAGAACGAGCGTGGATGAAATCACTGCCCCGGAAACCTGCTGAATGGTCACCACAGCGGCATTGTAGGCAGACAGCCCCTCCTCTTTCATCAACCGTTCGGCGTTCTCCATAATAATGATGGCGTTATCCACCACGACACCGATGGCCAGTATCAACCCGAACAAGGTCAACAGGTTGACGGAGAATCCCAGGGCCTGCATACCTGCAAAGGTGCCAATCAGAGACACCGGGATGGCTACCAGCGGTATCAGGGTGGCCCGCAAGTGTTGCAGGAACAGGAAGGTGACCACCACAACCAGCAGTATGGCAATGATGAAGGTGCTGATGACCTCTTGAATCGAGATATCGATAAAGCGGGTGGTGTCGTAGGGGATATCGTATTCCAACCCCTCCGGGAAGCGCTCACTGATATCTTTCATGGCTTCGCGCACGGCATCGGCGGCATCCAGAGCGTTGGCTCCCGGCTGCAGATAGACCCCCATGGGAACCGTATCGTCGCCGTTATACACGGCCTCGAAATCATAGTTCTGGGCTCCCAGCTCTATCCGGGCGACATCTTTCAACCTCAGTGATGCGCCCTCTTCATCGCTTCGCAGGATAACTTCGCCGAATTCTTCGGGGCTGGTCAGGCGCCCCGGCACCGACACACTGAATGTAAAGGCCTGGCCTTGCGGTGCCGGTTCGGCGCCGATGCGGCCTGCCGCAAACTGAGCGTTCTGGGCCCGCAAAGAGGCGGCTACATCCGCCGGTGTCAGCTCATACTGGGCCAGTTTGTCCGGGCGCAACCAGACTCGCATGGAGTAATCCTGGGCGCCGAACAGGGAGGCGTTGCCAATCCCCGGCAGGCGCACCAGTTCGTCCAGCACATTCAGCAGGGCATAGTTGGAAATTTCTACCACGTCCATGCTTTTGTCCGGGGACGACAACGTCAGGACCTGAAGGATCGATGTGGACCTGGCCTCTACAGTCAGCCCCTGGTCCCGCACGGTTTGAGGTAGACTTGCCAGAGCCTGCTGCACCCGGTTGTTGACGTTGATGGTGGCCTGGTCCGGGTCGGTGCCGATTTCAAACGAGACCGTAACGCGAAAACTTCCCGAGTCGGTGCTGTTCGATTCCATGTAGATCATCTGATCCACACCGTTAATTTCCTGCTCCAGTGGTGCCACAACACTCTCAGAGATGACGTCGGCGCTGGCACCCTGGTAACGGCCCTCAACGACAACCTGGGGTGGCACCACATTCGGGTACTGCTCAACGGGTAACCCCAGGAGTGAGATGGCCCCAGCGATGACAATGATGATAGAAATAACGGATGCGAATATCGGACGGTCAATGAAGGTGCGCAGCATTACTCAGCCTCCTCGCTCTCATCCCTGACGTTTACTTCAGCGCCATCCCTGAGATTCACAAGACCGCTGGTAATGAAGGCTTCGTCCGCTTTCAGGCTGTCCAGTATGACCTGACGCCCATCCACAACCGGACCGAGACTCACCGGGCGTGCACGGGCAATGCTGTCATCATCAACCACGAAAACCTGCGCCCCGTCCGCGCCCTCGGTCACCGCTTTTTCCGGTACGGTAACAACACCTTCAAGGCTCCGGAGCTGCACTCTTACGCGCACAAACTGCCCGGGGATAATCTGGTTGTCGGGGTTGGGGAAAACAGCCCGGGCGGACACGGTACCCGTGCGAGGGTCCAGGGTGGAGGCAGTAAAATCCACCTTGCCGGTGCGATCATACGCCTTCCCGTTCGTCATGATCAGCGTGGCGTCTATGTCTTTAGCGCTGGCCGAATCCGTCATTGCCTCGCGAGCGGCACGCTGTATGGCGGCATCGTTCTCCGGCAGCGCAAACCGAACATGCACCGGATTCTGTTGCACGATGGTGGTCAGCAGCGTGCCCTGGTCAATCAGGCTCCCTTCGGGCAGGTCTTCGAGACTGGTCACACCATTGACCGGAGCCCTGACGTCGGTATAGCCCAAATTCAGTTCAGCTACCGTAACGCCGGCCTCGGCAACAGCCAGATTGGCCTGGGCCAGTTCCAGGGCGGAACGGGCGGAGTCTCGATCCCGTTCACTGACCGCATTACGCTCGTACAATGAGGATATGCGATTCCATTCCCGCTCAGCCTGGCGGAGATCCGCTTCAGCCACCTGGCGTTGAGCCTTTGCTCCCTGCAGGGCGGCTTCCGAAGGCTTTGGGTCAATGCGGAACAGAGAGTCACCCTCACTGACAATCTGGCCTTCGCGATACAGGCGTTCCTCGAGGATGCCCTGAATCCGGGCGCGAACTTCTACTTCCCGAGCCCCGCGAGCCCGACCGGCATAGTCCTGGCGCACTGTCACGTCGGTTGTTTCAGCCGTTTCCACGATGACCTCCGGGGCTGGCCTGCCACTACCCTCCCCAGCGTTTTGATTATTGTCACCGCTGCAGGCGGCCAGACCGGCCACAAGCACCGATAGCAATAATGTTCGACGTAGTGGTTTGAAGGAATACAGCAGGGCAGCATGCGACGGCATGACGGAGTTCTCCTTGGGTAAAAGTGGTCGAATTGATGGGACAATACCTACATTCATGGATGTATGCAAAAAACTTTGGCATGATGGCGCCCAAGACAAACGGACCCGTATGCACTTTAGCGGTGGGGCCTACACTCAGAATGACGGATATTCACCATGGCCAGAAAAACCAAGGCGGAAGCTGAAGTCACCTATCAGGCTTTGCTGGACGCAGCAGAGCAGGTCTTTCTCAACAAGGGCGTGGCCCGGGCCTCACTGGAGGAAATCGCCCGCACCGCCCAGGTCACCCGTGGCGCAGTTTACTGGCACTTCCAGAACAAATCGGATGTTTTCAAGGCCATGCTCGAGCGTGTTCGACTGCCGATGGCAGAGATGACTGAAAACGCCGCTGACGAGCGCACTGGTGACCTTCGGACACTCAGAAACCTGTGTGTGTATGCGCTTCAGACCCTCGTTAAGGATCAACGCCACTTCCGTGTCTACAAGATCCTATTTCACCACACGGAATCCGAACACGGTCTGAGGCTGCAGGATGAAATGACGCAGGAATCTATTGATACACTGACGCGGTTTTTCAGCAATCACCCACCCCATTCATCACTGACCGCCAGTCAGGCCGCCCGTTCGCTGCATACCCAAATGCTGGGCATCTACGTTGATTGGCTCAGGAATCCTGACGCCTACGACCTGAGCGCCGAAGCGGAATGCCTGGTCGATACAGTGTTCCGTGGCCTCTGCCCTGAAAACGAGCCATTCCAAACAAACAAGGAAAACCCATGAACAAACGTCTGTTGCCAGGTCTGATGGCGGCACTTGCAGCCCAGCACGTGCCGGCCATGAACCTGGTCGAAACCTATGAGAAAGCGCTTACCTACGATTCCGGCATCGCCGAGTCCCGAGCCACCCTGCAGGCAGAGCAGGCCGGTATTGATGTTAGCCGCGCCAACCTTTTGCCCCGACTCAATGCGTTTGGTGATGCCAGGCACACAGATATCGATCCGGACAACGCCAGCGGAGACTCTTACAAAACTTTCAGCTACGGCGTTGAACTCACTCAGCCGATGTTCCGCGCTGACGCCTGGTTTGATTTTGAAACCAGCCAGATTCGGAGCGAGGCCGCCCGAGCCCGGTACAACCTGGCACAGCAGCAGTTGATCCTCGACGTTGCCGAAGGTTACTTCAATGTGTTGCGGGCAGCCGATGCGTTGACCACTGCACAGGCCACCGAGACAGCTATAGGCAGACAGTACGAGCAAGCACAGGAGCGTTTCGATGTCGGCCTGATCGCCATTACCGAAGTGTATGAGGCCCGTGCCAGCTACGATGATTCCAAAAGCCGGCGTATTGCCGCCGAAAGTGACTTGGACATCGCCCGGGAAGATCTTGCCCGCTTGACTGGAGAATACACCGAACAACTGGACAACCTGCGCCAGGAATTCCCTCTGGCCAGACCCGCGCCCGCGAATCCCACAGAGTGGGAGAAGATCGCGTTGGGACAGAATTGGGAAATCCAGACCGCCCTGCTTGAACTCGATACCAGCAAGTCCACCCTTGAAAGCCGCAAGGCGGGGCATTACCCGACGCTGGACCTGAACGCCTCTTACGGTGAAACAGACATCAATGGCCTCGGGCCCGGCGGCACGGGTTCCACCGCCGGCAGCGGCGGCGCCACCCGTTCCGGCAATGGAACGACCACTGAGGGCGTGATCCGTCTGACCCTGAACGTGCCGTTGTACCTCGGCGGCGGAACACAAGCAGGAGTGCGGCAACAGCGATCACTGGTCACGGTGGCCGATCAGGCCTTGAATACCGTGCGTCGGGACGTGCGGGTCAACACCCGCAGTCTGTTTCGTCAGGTCAATACCAATATCGAATCCGCTTCGGCACTTGAACAGACCATCATCTCACGCCGCAGTGCACTGGATGCTACCCGCGCGGGGTACGAAGTCGGTACTCGCAACATCGTCGAAGTGCTGGATGCCGAGCGGGACTATTACGAAGCCCTGCAAAACTATGCCAATGCCCGCTACGACTACGTACTCAACACTCTTAACCTGAAACAGTCCGCCGGCACCCTCAGCCCACAGGATTTGATGAATCTGAACCGCTGGCTCAGTGCATCAGCGCCAGGCATCGAAGCTCTGGCCGAGGACGATGAAACCATCGACGATCCAACCCGAAACTGAAGACGCTAACTTTATGTTAAGAAAAAATACGCACCCACAGCGATGGCCCTGGGGGCTTCGGCGGATTATTGATGAACTATCGCTTTTAACGGGATAAAGCTCTCTTGAGATTGATCATATTGTTGATTGCATTTGTTCCCGGTTTTGCCGGAGCCAGTTCCGGGGCCTTTAGCATTTCCTGGGACAACGACCTTCTGACCGGCTCGGATAAGGGCTATACCAATGGCGGTCGATTGTCCTATCTGAGTGCGTCGGCAGAGAACAACAACTGCGAGGTGTGTCTGGCCAGAAGCGCCAGGAACGCGATGGATTGGTTGCCCGTTATTGGTCGCACGGGCAACGCTCATGCCTTGACCTTCAGCTTGAGCCAACTGATGGTCACCCCAGAGAACATACAAGCATCTGGGCCGATTTATGAAGACTTGCCTTACGTCGGCTACCTCTCTGGCTCAATCACTCTCTGGACCTGGAGTTCAGCATCCCTGACCGGCTATGGCATCGGTCTGGGCGTCGTTGGACCGAATTCCGGCGCCGAAGTAACGCAGAAATGGGTCCACAAACTGACCGGCAGCACCAATCCGAATGGCTGGGATAACCAGCTGGGCACCGATGTCATTGGCGAAGTGCACGCCTTTCATGCTCGGCGGTTGTTTCGCGAAAATATCGGCAGTCGGATGCACCAGGAGGTTGCCTGGGTAACCGGTGGCAGGCTGTCGAATTTCGTCAGCAGTGGTGAGTTGGGTATGTCTTGGCGAATCGGCACCAACTTGCCCGCCAATATTATCCCGGATTATGCAGGAGCCTCTTCAACCATTGCCCTGCCGGGCTCACTGAATGCCCCCGGCTCGGGTTGGTCCGTGTTCATTGGTTTGGGTATGGAATTCATACCCTATTCCTATCTGGAGGAGCAGTCAGGGCGCTACGATTATGACCAGCGTTCTGTTGTTGGTCTGGGTGGCGTGGGCGTTGGCTGGCATTCGCCTGGAATCCAGATTGCCCTAACACTCAGAGCGACGACCAGTCAGGATGAAAGGGATAAAGATGCACTTTCTTTTGGGACTGTGTCGGCTGCGTATCGCTTCTGAGTGCCGAGACATTTTCGGGCAGTGTTTACCCTACACCTTGACTCCTTTATTGATGACACCGTCCATAGCGATCTGCCAGATCAAATCACCAATGGCGTCGAGTGACTGGGCCCCGTTCGGGTCGAACCAGGTTGCAACCCAGTTGAGCGCCCCAAGGCCGATCAGGCGAAGCAAACGGCCGTCAACATTCTTCCGGACCACGCCCTGCGCAATCATTGTTTCGAGGATACCGGCCCACAGGGACTCGTACTGGTCACGCAGTTCGATGATTTCCTTACGAGCCTCCGGGCCCAGCGCCCGCCATTCAAATAACAGTACGTAAACTGCGTCTGAATCAACCAGCAAGGCCCGCAGATGTGCGTTGATACAAAGGCGCAACCGTTCAACCGGATCATCCGAGCTGGCATAAGCCGACTCAACCTCTGCGGTCACCAGGGTGACTCCCCGGCGCATCAGCTCGACAAGCAGCGCTTCCTTGCTGTTGTAACGATAATACAGACTTCCGGGCAGCATATTGCAGGCCTCGGCAATCTCCTTGAGCGAGGTCCTTTCGAACCCTTTCTCACGAAAAAGCCGGGCGGCGTTAGACAAAACGTCGCCCTGGTCGCCCAGTTTGCTTGCAGGAGCAATCTGTCTGTTAACCATCGCTTAAGTATCTCCTCAGCAAGCCCATTTATTATTCATCAGAGCGGTCGCCACCAGACTCGCTGCACTAATCGTACGCCATTACGCAGGCGGCGTGCCATTTGTCCGCAAACATAGCCTTGACTTTTGGTTGGTTAACCAACCAAAATCCAGCAACAATATTATTCGGTAGACAATGACATGGCAATGATTGATGAAAATCAGCTGGTTCCCATCACTTCCGCCTCGGTACGAAAGGCATGCCAGGCTGGGCAGATCTGATGACCAAGCCGAACAGAACTCAGCACAGTAACGCTGTGGCGACGGCGTGGCAGTTCACCGAGCAGGTTCCCCACGGCAGGGAGCTGGGTATGCAGGTTGTCTCGGTAGACCAGGGCCAGGTCTGTATGCGTCTGACGCCACAGTCATGGATGTTCGCCCAAGAGGATACGAAAGAAATCTGCACCAGCGTACTTTACTCGCTGGCAGACTCCGCCGGAGGCCTGGCGGTATTCGCGGGGGCCCTGGAGTTGATGCCCATTGCCACGCTGGATCTGCGCATGGATTATCTGCGCCCTGCCAGCGGCGACCAGGCCCTGTTAGCGGTGGCTACCTGTCGACATTTAACGGACGAGGTCGCGTTTATTCATTGTGACATCCTTAGCGAGGGCAATCGTGAGTTGCTAGCGACGGCAAACGCCACCTTCATGCGTAACACCCAGGGCCAGCAATTCCATGCTGGTGGACGGGGAAAGGAGAGCGCATGAGCACGACTGGCGATTCGGCACAACCCATCTCAGGCGCTGCGGAAAGTGGGAAAGAATGTGCTGACTGGCAGGCTCTGATGGAGCGTATTCCCTACGCACGGCACCTCGGGCTTGAGGTTCAGCGCGGTGATGCAGGTGTATTGGTTCATTTGCCGTGTCGTGAAGCACTGATTGGCAACTTCATGCTACCTGCCCTCCATGGCGGTGTGCTTGGGGCCCTGATCGAACTCACCGCGCGGGTGGCTGCGCAAAGCCAGGATGCAGAGACACGTTGCCCGCGCATTCTCGACAGCCACATCAATTACCTCCGCTCCGCTAAGGCCCGATCGACGTTCGCCAGGGCCGACATTGTCCGGCAAGGCAGGCGGACCAGCTTGGTCCAGGTGACCTGCTGGCAAGGCGATGAGAACAAACCGATCGCCACTGGTCAGGTTCAGTTGTTGCTCCCGACAATGGCCGCCCAACAAGAAGACCGACATGGACATTAAGCACAACACACCTGAACGCGACGAATTCCGGGCGACGGATGGCGCCGACATCGCACTGTGGCGCTGGCCGCAATCCAAAGCGCGCCCTACGCTGCACTGGGCGCATGCCACGGGTTTCCATGGCCGCCTGTACCACCCCCTCCTTGACGATCTTGCCACGGACGTCAATGTCCTGGCCTGGGACATGCGGGGGCATGGGGCCAGCGCCGGTGCGGCGAACGTTTCGACATTCCGGGGCTGGGAAACCTACTATCGCGATATGACGGCTCTGCTGGATAGCCAGGACGAGCCGGTCTGGCTTGCCGGCCATTCCATCGGTGCCACCACCAGCATCATGGCCGCTGCCCGGCGGCCTGACAAAGTGCTGGGCCTGATTCTGGCCGAACCCGTGATCATGGATCCAGCGCAGGGCCTGAAGCTGGGGCTGGCCAAACTACTACGCCAGTCACATCGGTTGTCACTGGCCGCCGGAGCGGCACGTCGGCGCAGGGTATTTGATTCGCACGCTGCTGCGCTGGACAACTATCGTGGCCGCGGTGGTTTCAAAACCTGGCCCGAAGCGTGGCTGGAAGCCTACGTCCAGCACGCCTTCGTGCCGCAGGAAGATCAACTTCAACTGGCGTGCAGCCCGGAGTGGGAAAGTACGACGTTTGCCCATACCGAACACAACCCTTGGCCAGGTATTCGTCAGTTGCGGTGCCCGGTTATCGCGTTGGCTGCAGAACGCGGGTCAACCTTCTCGCCGACGTCGCAAAAACGCCTGCAGACCCTGCTACCTTCAGCTGACGTGAGGGTGGTTGCAGGGACGACCCATTTTCTGCCCATGGAGCAGAACGACACCGTTCGCGATGCCATCCTGCAGCTTGCTTTATCCGGATGCCGCGAGAACTGATACTCACACCTGGATTTTTGCTACTCGGGACACCTGCTATGCGCTGTATGCTGACCCTGTTTATCTCGCTGCTCATTTTGTCTGGTTGTCAGCAGTCTTCGGAACCACCCCCAGAGGCCCGCGCCTCTATGCCCTGGGTAAAAACCGTTGTTCTAAAGGAGGCGGCCCCAACTGCGCAGAGATTTTCAGGAATCCTGCGAGGTCGCCACGAAGTACCTCAGGCCTTTCAGATCGCCGGCCGGATTCAACAGCGCTTCATCGATCCCGGTCAGCGCGTGGAAAAAGGCCGTTTACTGTTCAAGCTCGATACACGAGACCTTGTGGCAACGGCGGAGGGGGCCGCCGCGGATCTGAGACGTGCAGAAGCGGCCCTGGCCATTGCCACCGATGAGCTCCAGCGCCAGCAACAACTGGTAGGACGTCAATTTGTCAGCGAACAAACCCTGCGACGCCTTGAATTGGCCGAGCGCGAGGCGCGCAGCCAGGTGGAAACGGCTTCTGCGCGCCATCAGCAGGCTCAGAATGCTCTGGGGTATGCGGAACTAAAAGCGTCCAACACAGGTGTGGTCACTGAGGTCATCGTTGAGCCCGGCCAGGTTGTGGGTGTCGGTCAAACCCTTGCCGTTCTGGCCGAAGATCAATCACTGGAAGTAGAGGTTTTTTTACCTGAGGGCAGTAACCCGCCCAAGGGCGGGTATCTTCCTTTGTCCAGTGGCGAACAGCTTGCGCTGAGTCTGCGAGAGATTGCCGGGGCTGCCGACCCCGGCAGTCGGAGCTGGCGTGCCCGATACAGCCTGGAGGGGCCCTACCCCTCGTCTTTAACGCTTGGTTCGGTGGTGAGTGTCCGGTTAACACAGAAACAAACCACGGCCAGCCATCGTGTACCGCTGGGTGCCCTTGACGAGAGAGGGCAAACGCCACAGGTCTGGGCGGTCTCCGACGGCACCGTAAACCCCCTGGCGGTCGAGGTAATCGATTTGGGCGAGGAGTATGCGCAGATCAGGGCCGATATCAACGCGGGAACGCCCATCGTCGCGTTGGGGACACACCTGCTCACTCCTGGCATGGCGGTGCGGGAGCTGGCGCGATGAGCCTGCCTAATTTCTCCGCGCTGGCAGTGCGCGAGCGTTCGGTCACCCTCTTTTTTCTTTTGATGTCCGTTGTTGCCGGTTTCTACGCGTTCTCGTCCCTTGGTCGGGCGGAAGACCCTGCGTTCACCGTGCGGTCGATGGTGGTCTCTGTGGTCTGGCCGGGAGCAACCCCCGAGGTGCTGCAGAATCAGGTGGTGGATCGTCTGGAAAAGCAAATCCAGGAAGTGGCGTATTTCGACACCGTTGAAACCACCATTCGGCCCGGACAGGCCTCCATGCTTATCCGGTTCCAGGATTATACGCCCAGTGAAAAAGTGCCTGACCTCTTTTACCAGGTCCGCAAACGCATGTCCGATGAAAGCCCCACCCTCCCCCGGGGTGTGATCGGACCCATCGTTAACGACGATTTCGCGGATGTGTATTTCTCTCTGCTGGCCCTGACGGCACCCGGAATGCCAATGCGTGAACTGACCCGCGAGGCAGAATCGATACGAGATCGCCTGCAGCGGTTGCCCGGCTTGCAAAAAGCACAGCTCCTGGCGGAGCGTCCTGAGCGGGTGTATCTCGAGTTTGATCAGGACCGGCTCAACAACCTCGGTTTGTCGGCAGAAGACGTGTTACAGGCGATAGAGGCCAACAATCGTCTTGAGCCTCTTGGCTTTGTTGATCTGGCCGGCCCGCGGGTTTACATTCGCAGCAACATCGACCTGTCTGACATTGAGCGCCTCGCCTCAGTACCTCTGCGTATCGGAGAGCAGCTTATCACCGTGTCTGATCTGGCCGAGGTGCGTTTGGGCTATGAAGATCCGTTGAACTACATCGTCCGTTCCAGCGGTGAGGATGCGATTCTCCTGGGCGTCGTCATGGAGGCAGGCGAAAATGGCCTGGCGTTTGGCGAGCGCCTGCGCGAGTTTGTCAGTACTGAACAGGACAGACTGCCCCTGGGGATGTCAATACAGACCCTGACCGACCAGGCCGAAGCCATCACTCAGGCGGTTGATCTCTTTCAGGTCAAGTTTCTGGTGGCGTTGGTCGTCGTGATGGGGGTCAGCATACTGGCGATCGGTCTGCGCGCGGGTTTGGTGGTGGGCATCGCGATTCCCGTCACTCTCGGCCTGACCTTTTTATTGATGAAAATAGCGGGCATTAACCTGGACCGCATCACCCTGGGCGCGCTGATTATCGCACTGGGCCTGCTAGTGGACGATGCGATCATCGCCATTGAAATGATGATTGTGAAGATGGAGAGCGGGTGGGACCGGGTACGGGCCGCCAGTCATGCCTGGAGCGTAGCAGCCGCGCCCATGTTGTCTGGAACGCTGGTAACGGTGGCCGGATTTGTCCCCATCGGATTTGCCCAGTCCGGTGTCGGGGAATACACCGGCAACATCTTCTGGGTGCTGGCTTTTTCGTTGTTGATTTCCTGGGTGGTGGCGGTCACCTTCACGCCTTATCTGGGCGTCAAGCTTTTGCCCGATTACCCCGGGCATACGGGCCAGGACCTTTACCAAAGCGCTTTTTATCAGCGGTTGCGTGGAGTGATCACAGCGTGTGTACAGTACCGGAAAACCGTCGTTTTTCTCACAGTCGGTTTGCTGGCGATCAGTGCTTTCGGTATGGCAACCCAGGTGCAGAAGCAATTTTTCCCCAGTTCTGATCGCCCCGAAGTTCTGATCAGCGTCTTTGCTCCACAGGGGAGCGCCATCGCCACCACCGATGAAAGTGTCAGACGCCTGGAAGCGATGTTGATGGACATGCCGGAGGTGAAAAGCCTTTCTGCCTACATCGGTGCCGGTGCACCCCGGTTCTTCGTATCGGCAAACCCCGAGCAGCCGGACCCGGCATTTGCCAAATTGATTGCCATCGGGCGGGACGTTGAAGGGCGCGATCGCATCATCTCGGCGCTGGAAACCAGAATCGCGGCGGGTGAGTTTCCGGAGGCACGAGTGCGGGTAACGCGTTTGCTGTATGGTCCCCCGGTGGCCTGGCCGGTCAGTTTTCGAGTGCTGGGCCCGGAACCCGACCAACTCAGAGAGATCGCGCACCAGATCCGGACTCTTATGACCGGGCATCCGAACATCGTCATGCCGCATCTCGAATGGGATGAGCGCGTACCCACGCTCTATCTTGAGTTGGACCCGAAAAACCTGGGTTGGATGGGCCTGACCCCGGCAGAGGTTGCCCGGCAGCTCCAGTTCCAGCTGCGCGGAGTGGTCGTTACCGAGCTACGCCAGGGCATAAGGAGCGTTCAACTGGTGGCGCGCAATGCCCGTGGCGAAGGGATGATGCCCGAAGATCTTGAAATCAAGACCCGCGACGGCCGCAAACTTTCCGCACAGCAACTGGGCAAGTGGCAGGTTCGCTATGAGGAGCCCGTTATAAAGCGTTACAACCGTGACCTCTTCCTGGCCGTTCAGGCGGATGTAGAAGGCGCCCAGCCACCGGATGTCACCAAGAAAATCTGGAGCACGATGGCAGATCTGCGTGAACAGTTACCGGAAGGCTATCGTGTTGAAATCGGCGGTACGGTGGAGCAATCCGCCAAAGCCAATGCGTCCATCGAGGCATTACAGCCGGTGATGTTGGCGTTGATGCTGATTTTCATCATGCTTCAGATGCGTTCATTGATCGGCACCTTGACCGTTCTGGCCACCGCGCCACTGGGGCTGATTGGCGCTGTGCTGGCTTTGCTGCTGTTTAACCAACCCTTTGGTTTTACCGCGCTGCTGGGACTGATTGGCCTGGGCGGCATCCTGATGCGAAATACCATGATTCTGACCCAGCAGGTGCAGGACAACTTCAAAGCAGGAATGGTTGCCCGGGAAGCCGTGGTCGAGGCGGCAGTCCAACGCGCCCGCCCCGTGGTACTCACTGCCCTGGCGGCCGTTCTGGCGTTTGTACCTCTGACCTTTGACCTGTTCTGGGGGCCACTGGCTTATGTCCTTATCGGCGGTGTAGCGGTTGGCACTCTGATCACGCTATTGTTTGTGCCGGCGCTTTATGCACTCTGGTTTCGCTTACAGATAGAAGATTGAAGTAGCCACGGACGTTTGCGTGTTGACAGCATAGGCCGCTTCTCGAGTTGAGCGGCTACGCCGCCGGGGCGCAGCACGCTGTGACGATTGGGTTGGTTTCGGAATCAGGACTCGGTAGAGTCCCGGTACCCGGCCATCATTTTCATCATCCAGCCTGGGTACTCCTCCGGTATACGGCTCACCTCGTCGAGCGCATTAAGTTCCTCGCCAGACAACCGGATCTGCGCTGCCTGGATATTGGCTTTCAGCTGCTCCGGCCGCTTGGCGCCAACGATAATACTGGATACAGGCTTCTGGTGTAGCAGCCACGCCAGGGCGATTTGGGCCACGGTAACCGGCTCGCCGTCCATCTGCTTTCCGTCGGCAATCTCCCGCATCACCTTGATGACTTTGCTGCCCCGCTCACGGTCGACGGGCGGAAAGTCAAACTTGGCACGCCGGTTTTCCTCGGACACGTCCGGCCCCTCGTATTTACCGGACAGGTAACCGCCGGCCAGTGGGCTCCACACCATCAGACCGACGTTCTCAGATTCCAGCATCGGAATAATATCCCGCTCCAAGTCGCGCCCCACGAGGGTATAGTGGGCCTGCAGGGATATGATCGGGCACAGGTTGCGGGCCTGGCTGATGCCGATGGCTTTCATCACCTGCCAGGCCGCCCAGTTGGACAAACCCACATAACGCACATGGCCCTGTTGCACCAGGGTGTTCAGTGCCTCCAGGGTCTCCTCGATCGGGGTGGCCGGGTCAAAACCGTGGATCTGGTACAGGTCGATATAATCCGTTTGCAGGCGCGCCAGGCTCGCCTTGCATTCGCTCATGATGTGGCCGCGGGAAGCACCACGGGCATTGGGGCCCTCGCCCATCGGGCCGAGCACCTTGGTGGCCAGCACGACATCTTCCCGGCGAACGCCGAGGTTCTTCAGGGACTGGCCAACAATGCGCTCACTGGCGCCGAAACCATAGATGTTGGCGGTATCGATAAAGTTAATCCCCGCTTCCAGGGCGATCTTCACCAGTTCGTCGGCCTGTTCCTGCTGCAACTGGCCGATCAGCCCCCAGATGTCCTCATCGCCGCCGAAGGTCATGGTGCCCAGGCACAGTTCGGAGACGAACAGCCCCGAGTTGCCCAGCGACTTGTAGCCTGGACGATTGTCATCATTGAACCGCGGTAAACTCTCAGTTGCCATGTTGCACCTCCTCATGTTTTTCGGTTGGTGTTCCAGAATTCACTGTAAATACTGCCGGTTTCGGTTTTTTTGCATTCGCTTGTGTTACTCGGCGAAGATGGCCTTATAGAAACGCATAGCGCCATCCCAGGAGCGGGCGGCAGCCTCTTCGTCATAACCCACCGGCATACCAAACTCTTCGGCGATCCTGTCGGCACCCGGGCTGGTAAATGAGTGCAGTACTCCGGGGAAACTCACCAGTGTCAGATCGACTTCGGCATCCTGCATCTCTTTGACCAGGCTCGCCACCTGATCCGAGGGGACCAGCTTGTCGGCACCGCCGGTATACACCTGGACCCTGGCTTTTACGGACCCGGGCTCAGCCTGGAGGGGGCTGCCGAGCGCACCGTGGAAGCTGACAACGCCGTCCAGATCAACACCCATGCGCGCCATGTTGAGAACAACGGCACCTCCAAAGCAGTAACCTTGTGCCGCAATTCGGGACGCATCAACACTTTCGTGGTTCTTCAGGATGTCCATTGCCTTCATGAAGCGTGCCTTAACCTGGTCGATGTCACTGGTGGCTTCCTGCATGAATTTCTGGGCAGTATCAGGGTGGTCGGCTTGTTTGCCAGAGCCATACATATCCAGTGCAAACGCTGTATAGCCGGCGGAAGCAAGCCGTTCTGCCTGATTTCGCGCGAATTCATTGTGCCCCCACCATTCATGGACAACCAGAACCCCCGGACGCTTCTGCCCGAATTCATCATCCCAGGCCATGTAGCCGCTGAAGGTCTCGTCGCCGACTTGATACTCGATGGTTCTGGTTTGCGTTTCTGCCAGTACCTGCGTACTTGCGACAGTGAGTGACAGCGTGGCTGCTGCCAGTGCTGTTTTCAGGGTGCTCATCATCTGTTTGCTCCTTTTCGCTCGTTATGAGTCAATTTGCGTAACGATTATGTACGGGTAGACATCGACCAAAGCTCACAGGAAATGTCGCCGGGTGAGCGAACACGAATTTAATCGCTCGCTCAAAGCGCGATTCCTGTCCCGTCGTTACTAGCAGCGGGCGCGCAGCAGTCGCGTTGCAGCATCAAACACGGCGAGGTCTTCTTCGGTGCGCGCGGCAAGGTGGGCCCCTTCCAGCATCGCCAGGGTCGCCTGCGCTTCATCGGCGGGACCCAGGATGGCCGAGACGGATCCATCTCTTTGCCCCAGTTCAAACGTTGCCGTAATCCACTGCAGAACCATTGCGCGAACGGCGCCGACTCTGGCAATGACGGTGTCGGACAGGCTTTCGCGGCAGGTCGAAAAGGCAACACACAGACACACGGTTTGGCCATCATGCAACGCTCCGCGGTACAGGGCAATGAGTGCCTTGAGGCGCTCGCCGGCGCTGGTATGAGCTGCCTCGATCTCGGCAAGACCCTGCTGCAGACTGGTCTGATAGCGCTCGATCAAGGCTTCGGAGAGCTTCGCCTTGGTGGGGAAATGGTAATGGATCGAGGCCTTTCGAATGCCGATGGCCTCGGCCAGATCCGCATAGCTGAACCCGTCAAAGCCCCGTGACCGAACGCTATGCTCGGCAAGGTCCATCAGGGCTGTCCTGGTATCACGATTCATGGTTATTCACCTGTCTGAATTATCAATCCCGCTATTGCCGGCCTTATGTCCTTGGCGCCCCGGCAAATCGCAGGTGACCCGTTTTCATCCAGATCTTGGCGCCGTCGTCCCCGGCCGTCACGGACAACCGGTGTCCTTCGGGGAGGCGCAGCCAGTCATGCCTGGCCAGCACCTCGCCTTCCCTGGTAACCGAACCTTCGATTACCAGCAGTTCGATTCCGCCGGGCGCCTCAGAGGTCAGTGTCGCCCCCGCATCGAGCTGGCTGTAGGTCACGATCTCACGATCGTCCTCATGCAGCTTTGCGGTGGCAGCGCCGCCGACCGGGGCGCCCAGCCCGGCCTCCATATTCTTGCTGAACTGGGTGCGGTCGGCCAGGTCGAACTGCCACAGTTTCACAAATATCGTGCAGCCTGTGTCAGAGCCCGGAATATGTGAGGTGGTCGGGGGGTTGCGCACATAACTGCCGGCAGGGAAATCACCGTGCTCGTCCTGGAACACACCGTCGAGTACGATGAATTCTTCTCCACCGGTATGGGTATGCGCCGAGAAATGACTGCCCGGCGCATAACGCACAATGCTCGTTGCGCGGGCAACTTCGTCTCCGATCCGGTCCAGCATGCGCCGCTCCACCCCTTTCATGGGCGAGGGCTGCCATTCAAGCCGGTCGGAATTCACAACCACTGGTTTGGAGAAATCTGCATTAATCTCCATGATATTCCTCCCTTTTGTGCCCTTCCTGTTTTCAGCGCTTGCATTAAATCCGAAGGTTTCGTATTACCCGGCAATTGCAGGACGGGCTGCGACTTTTGCGCGCCAGGCCTGTAGATTGGTCAGCGACTCGGGAATGTCAACCTTGGCGAAATCCGCAAACCCCAGGCCGGCAAAGGCGGTGATGTCTGCGACCGAGAAGCTGTCACCTGCGAGAAACTCGTTGTCCGCCAGAACGCTGTCAAGGTAGGCCATGGTTGCGCTGGCCACTTCTTTCTGTTTATTACCCCATTCAGCGCACTGCCAGGTTTCCAGATCCGGACCAAGCCCCGGGGTCGCATGGTGGAAATAGGCACCCACGGCGTCCATCAGCCCGTTTTCTGCCCGCAGATTCATCATCGTGATACGGGCGCGCTCCGCTGGGGTCGTGCCCGTGAGGGACGGACCATCAAAGACGCCGTCGATATATTCAGTGATGGCATTGCACTGGGCGATGCAGGTGCCGTCGTCAAGTTCCAGCATGGGCACGGTGGCATCCGGGTTTTTCGTCTTGAACGCATCGGAACGGTGCTCCCCACCCATGACATCGACCGGGACGAATTCCACCTTATTCGTTGCGCCTTTTTCTGCCAGGGCGATGCGAACGCGGAGCGGGTTCGGGAAGCCTTCGATATCGTAAATTTTCATGGATTGCCTCTGTTGGACATTAAGCATACGCCAATTAATTTACCTATTAGTAGGTAGGTGCGCAAGAGGCAATTTGATTGTCCTGCTTTTCTTTGCGCTGTTGACAAGACATTCCAAGCGCCAAGAACGGCCCAGGCCTCCTCGCAGTAACACCAGCCAGGGTTGCTCTGACATAGCCAGCGTTTCACTCAGCCCCGGATGAAATCCAAGGTTAAACCTTTGATGTTATTATTTGTTATGTCCGTGGATTCGAGATTTCAACTGCTTTAGAAGGTCTTTGGAGCTCTCATAATACAGGGTGTAGAACTGATCCAGATCAGCCAGCTTGGCAAGCGTTTGTTCATTGGTAATGGTTGCCTTGGCTTCGGCGATCACCTCCTTTCTGGCCTCGAGCCGTTTCATCTGCCCTTCCACCAAGGCAGCGTAAGGATGGGGACGAATTGCGAAGAAGTCCTGGCGCTCACCCGGCATTGTTCGACGTTCAACAATGCCGAGTCTTTCAAGAAAGCACGTATTCGTACTGACGCTCGCCTTACTGACACGCAACGTATCCACAAGCTGCGATGAGCTGACCGGACCATCCGACACGATCAGTGTCGCCCAAAGTTGCCCAGCGATGCGGGAAAAGCCTTCAGATTGAGCCTGAAGACCGAGGCGCTCAATAAAACGCCTGTCTGAATCAGTCAGTGTTTGCATAATCAGAAGATTGCAATGAGCTCTGCCAACCCCCACCCAGTGCGCGATACAAATTAACCGTCGACTGCAAGTGATCCCGTCGCGTTTCCACGAGATCAAGTTCGGTTGTAAACAGGCTTCGTTCAGCGTCCAGCACCTCCAGATAACTGGACGCACCACCCTCAAAGCGCAATCGCGCAAGTTTAGTTGTGCTTCGCAATGCTGTTACCTGCCGGGTCTGCGCTTCCAGGCGATCTTCGGTACCACGCACCCCGGCCATAGCGTCGAGCACCTCACGAAACGCCACCTGAATGGCCTGACGATAGGCAATCAGAGCCTGGCGTTGACGCGCCTCCGCTTGATTGACCAGTGCCTCGGAACGCCCAAAGTCCAGCAACGGACCGACTAACGAGCCGCCCAACTGCCAAGTGGATGCGGAGCCCTGGAACAAGTCGCCACCGGACGCACTTCGCAGGCCCAGCAGCCCCTCAAACGAAATCCTGGGCAGGAACGCCGCCCGGGCAACACCGATTTCGGCGTTGGCCGCAATCAACGCCTGTTCAGCTGCAGCAATGTCAGGTCGCCGAACCATCAGATCTGCTGGTCGGCCTGCAGGGATACTGGCCGGAACATTCATCTCACCAATGGTATTCGCTACGGAAATATCACTCCGTACAATCCGTTGTGGATCTCGCCCCAGAAGCACTGCCAAGGCGTTTCGCTGAAGGGTGTGCTGCTGACGAAGCCTCGGAAGCTCCGATTCTGCAGCGGCAAGCTCGGATTCTGCCTGCCGCAGGGCCAATTCATTAATCTCGCCTCCTTCAAACCGGGCCCGTTGCAGGGCGACCGATTCGCGGCGGGATGACACGGTGCGTTCCGCGATGGCGATCTGACGATCAAGCGCACGCAAATTGAAGTAACCATTGGCCACCTCACCAATCACGGCCAGTCGCACGGCCTCACGATTCGCTGCACTGGCCAGAAGCCGTGCCCGGGCTGCTTCGCTGGCATTCGCGAGCCGCCCCCAGAGATCCAGCTCGTACGATAGCACCCCACCCACCTGGATATCATTGAAGGGTTGACCACCGGTACTGTTGACGGCCTCTTCACTCGGTCCCTGGCGCACCGCTGAGCCCTCCACCTCCAGAAGCGGGTATTGCTCTGCCTGCTGCCCGGTAAGGAGCGCCCGTGCTTCGGCAACCCGGGCAGCCGCGAGCTGCAGATCGCTGTTGGCATCAAGCGCCTCCTCAACAAGCGTGACAAGTGCCGGATCGCCGTAGCCACGCCACCAGCCCAGGGGGAGTTTCTCGTCCGCCGAAAGTCGTGCGGACGTCCAGGTTTCCGGCACCGACGGCTCGGGTTTCTCAACAGTCGGCGCGAGTGAGCAGCCACCAAGTGCCAACGCCATCACAGTGGTCAGCAATGCCTTAACGGTCATCAGCCACACCTCCATCTGCCCGTCCGGGAGCGGCCGCAGCCGAGTCATCCTGGTCTCTGGAGCCACTCAGAAAATCCGTGATACGGCGGACGACCACATAGAACAGTGGAATAAAGAACGTCGCCAGTATCGTTGCCGAAATCATGCCGCCGAGAACCGCCGTTCCTATCGCAATACGCGTGGTTGCACCGGCACCACTGGCGAAAGCAAGCGGCAACACACCCATGCCGAAAGCAACCGATGTCATCAGAATCGGCCTCAAGCGCACTCGCGCCGCTTCCTTGGTTGCCTCAATCAGCTTCATTCCCTGATCCTCGAGTGTTCGGGCGAACTCCACCAGAAGTATAGCGTTGCGCGCAGTCACACCAACGGTGGTCAGAATGCCAACCTGGAAGAAGACGTCGTTAGGAAGCCCGCGAACCATCGCTGCAAGTACCGCCCCGAGTACGCCCAAGGGCACCGCCAGCATCACGGAAATGGGTATGGTCCAACTTTCGTAGAGCGCGGCGAGCGCCAGAAACACCACCAGTGCCGACAGCGCGTAAAGCAGGGATGCCTGGGCACCGGCCTGGCGCTCCTGATAGGACAGGCCGCTCCAGGCGCCGGCTACACCGTCCGGGAGTTGAGCGATCAAACGTTCGACCTCCGCCATGGCCTCACCGGTACTGTACCCCGGTGCCGGCTCACCCTGAATCTGGCGGGACGGAACACCGTTGAAACGCTCAAGGCGCGGTGAGCCATACTCCCAGCGTCCGTTCGTCACTTCGCTCAACGGGGTCATCTCTCCGTTAGCGGCTCGCAGATACCACGCCTCAAAATCCTCAGGCAGCATCCGGAAAGGGGCATCACCCTGAACATAGACTCGCTTGACCCGCCCCTCATGGAGAAAATCGTTAACGTATTGCGAGCCCCAGGTCACCGACAGAAGTCGACTGATCTCGGACAGCTCTATGCCAAGGGCCTGTGCCTTTTCGTGATCAATGTCCACTTTGTAGCGGGGATTGTCCGCCAAACCGTTGGGACGCACACTCGTCAGCACGGGGCTTTCGGCCGCCAACTGCAGCAATTGACCTTGCGCTGCCATGAGTGCTTCATGCCCGATGGCACCCCGATCCTGTAAACGCAATTCAAAGCCCAGGGCCTGCCCCAATTCCGGTATCGGTGGCAAATTGAAAGCAAAAGCCCGCCCATCACGCACCAGCCCGGCAAGCGCCCGGTTCGCCCGCTGAATGATCGCGTCGGCGCTTTGCGTCTCGGGATCGCGTTCACTCCATGGCTTGAGATTGACGAACGCCAGTCCCGCGTTCTGCGCCCGGCCAGCGAAGCTGAAACCAGCGATTGTGAAGAGGCCCTGCACCTCATCCTGGTCCATGAAGTAATCTTCGATAACCTCAATGGTATCGATTGTACGCTGCTGGGTCGCACCGGCGGGCAACTGATACTGCACCACGGCGAACCCCTGGTCTTCCGCGGGCAGGAACCCGCCGGGCAACCGCACAAAGAGAACGGCCACCAGGCCGACGATGCCCAGGAACGCCAGTGTGTAGAGCCAGGCGTGGCGTGCCGTATGGCCAACCAGCCGGACATAGCCCCGGGTCAGTCGCCCCAGGCCTGCCTCAAACCAGCCGAACAGTTTTTGCAGCAAGGTTCTTTCGTGCGTGGGCTTGAGGATCCGACCACACAGCATGGGGCTCAGAATCAGAGCCACCAGCACCGAAAGCACCATGGCACCAGCAATACTCAGGGAAAACTGCCGATAGATTGCCCCGGTGGAGCCCGGAAAGAAGGCCATCGGGATAAACACCGCAGACAACACCACGCCGATGCCAATCAGCGCGCTGGCTATCTGCCCCATGGACTTGCGCGTCGCCTCCATCGGGCTCAGGCCGTCCTCATGCATCACACGCTCGACGTTCTCAACCACCACGATGGCGTCATCCACCAGAAGGCCGATCGCCAATACGAGACCGAAGAGAGTGAGCATGTTGATGGAAAAGCCGAAGGCCGCCATGATCGCAAAGGTGCCCAGCAGCACCACCGGGATTGCGATCGCTGGTATCAGGGTAGCCCGCCAACTCTGGAGAAATACGAGCATGACCAGGACCACCAGGGCGATTGCCTCGATGATGGTTGTGACCACCGCGTCGATGGAGGCCTCCACGAAGGGGGCCGTCTGGTAGGGATATCGAATCTCCACCCCTTCGGGAAAATAGGGCTCGAGCTCCTGGAGCCGCGCTTTAACAGCCTCTGTGACCGCAAGCGAGTTGGCACCCGGCGCCAGATTGATGCCAAGGCCGGCAGCCGGCTCGCCATCGTAGAAAGTGTCAATCTGGACTGCACCGCCGCCCAGCTCAACGCGGGCAACATCCCCCAGGCGCACCCGGGACCCGTCGGGCATACTCTTGAGCAGGATGTTGCGGAACTCTTCGGTTGAGGTGAGCAAGGTCTGGGCGGTGACCGTGGCATTGAGCTGCTGGCCCTCGACTGCGGGCAGCCCGCCGAGCTGGCCGGCGGTGACCTGGGCGTTTTGCGCCTCGATGGCGGCGCTGACGTCGGCGACGGTCAGGCCGTAATTGGTCAATGCCGAAGGGTCCAGCCAAATCCGCATCGCATATTCAGACCCGAAAACCTGCACGCTGCCGATACCGGTTACCCGTCCGACGGGTTCGGCTAACTCGGAGCTGATAAAATCGGCGATATCCAGCTTGCTGAGGCGACCGTCGGTAGAGACGAATGCCATTACCATCAGAAAGCTGGTGCTGGATTTCTCGACGCTGATCCCTTGCTGGCGCACCACTTCCGGGAGTCGGGGTTCCGCCAGTTTGAGCTTGTTCTGCACCTGGACCTGAGCAATGTCCGGATCGGTGCCCGCCGCAAAGGTGAGAGTAACCGTAGCGTGGCCTGAGGAATCCGCTGTCGACCCCATATAGAGCAGATTGTCGAGGCCGGTCATCTCTTGTTCAATGACCTGAACCACCGTATTGGACACGGTGTCCGCCGAGGCGCCAGGATAATCGGCCTGAATTTCCACCGCCGGCGGCGCCACCGACGGATACCGCTGAACCGGCAAAACGAAGATCGCCATGATACCTGCCAGCATGGCGACAATGGCCAGAACCCAGGAAAAAACGGGCCTGGAAATAAAGAAATTAATCATTGTGCGTGGCCCTCGTCGTCGGAGGCGCTTTTCTGTGAATTATCCTTGCCACTGGCTTGCTGGTTTTGGGTGGGATGTAATGGAATATCTGCGGCAACCGGCTTCACCTTGGCTCCTGGCCGAACCTTCTGCAGACCGGAGACGATGAGACGATCTCCCGGTTCCAACCCCTTCTCCACCAGCCAAAAAGCACCAATGGCCCGCTCTGCCTCTAACTGGCGGGCGACAACTTCACCCTCCGGGTTGACCAGCAACGCGGTGGCCTCTCCTTGCGGGTTACGGCTCACGCCCTGCTGCGGCGCCAGAATGGCGTTCTCCCGAACTCCCTCACTCAGACGAACGCGCACGTACATTCCAGGCAGAAGGTCTTCGTCCGGATTGGGGAAGACGGCTCTCACCGTGACAGAACTGGTGCTTTGGTTGACGGTTACATCCGTAACGTCAACGCGTCCCTTATGCGGATAGGGGGTACCGTCTTCGCGCAACAAAACAGTCTCGGCTTCATTTGGGCCGGCCTTAGAAGCCGCGCCCTCCTTCAGAGACGACCGAATTCGAGCCAGTTTTTCGACCGGTAGCTGAATATCGACATACATGGGATCAAGCTGAACCACGCGCGCCAGGACCTGGGGCTGATTGGCGGTCACCAGCGCACCCTCCGTGTACAGTGTCGGGCCAATGCGCCCGGCGATGGGAGCCTTGACCTCGGTATACGCCAGATCGATACCCGCCGTTTCGACCATCGCCTGGGATCGGGAGACATTCGCCCGGGCTGCCTCCAAGGCCGATAGCGCTTCATCACGTTGACGCTTGCTGACCGCGTTCTTCTCAAACAAGTCTGACGTACGTGCCCACTCCCGCTGCGCCTGTCGCAATTCGGCCTGTGCGCGCTCCAGTTCTGCCTGGGCCCGCTGATGGGCAGCACGGTATCGGTTGGGGTCGATCTGGTAGAGGACCTCACCTGCTTTGACCTGGGCGCCTTGTTCAAACAAGCGCTCCTGCAAAATGCCCGTAACTTGCGGCCTCACTTCCGAGATACGGTAAGCGGCGGTTCTGCCCGGCAGTTCCATTGAAAGGTTCACACGCTGAGGCTGCATTTCAACAACCCCGACTTCCGGAGGCGGCGGTGCAGACCGCTCAGCCTTTGCCTGACCGGAGGAATTGTCGCAACCGGCCAGCAACAAAGCCGCCACCCACATTGGCAACATGCGGACCCCAAATAGACGCGCCATCAAACTCTTCTCTGTCTGCATAAAACTAACCTCTGAATGGGCCAAAGACTCAAAAACCGTTCGATCCATGCCTTCGTTTATAACCAGGTAAACAGAACGATCGATCCAAACTGATCGACGCCGTCCTTTTCCTCAAATTCTTCGCTTCGCCACAGGTAGGTGTAAGCGATCTGCCAGCGATCCCAGGTCAATGCCGCACCCACCTGGGCGTCGCCAACCCATTCGCGGCTATCAACCGAGTGGCTGTCCTCGAAACTGTTACCGTCTAAAAGCAGGTTGTGTGCCATATAGCGCCCTTCAGCGGCAGCGAAGACGTACCAGCTAAAGCCCCGATCCCGCCGAAAAGAGGATTGCCCGCCTTGTGCGGGGGCAACTGATGGAATGCCGAAACTACGATCAAGCCCCTCCCCCAAACGAAATCCAAGGCCACTGGAAGCGTAGGTATACAGGTTGCCGAGCGCCAACCCGGCAGACGGTCCATATTCAATGGTCAGCCCAGAAAAGTTTTGCTTCATAAGCCAGGCACGTTCGTAACCGAAATTGATGACTGGCTCGTTATCAAGCTGGTTGTCCCAACCCTTCGGCTTGTCTGCCGCAATCAGTTCATGGAAATTTCGTTGGACCACCTCAGCGCCGGAGGCCGGGCCTACCATGCCCACGTCGATATGCAGGCTGTCTGCCAAACGCAAGCCACCGTGCTCCCTTTCGCTCAGTAGCGAAATCCCGCCAAACAAAAGGCCGGCATAGGGACGGTCATCTTTAATAAGCGCTTCAACCTCTATATCTTCCGGCGTATAGATCTGTTGCCCTAGCCGGTACGTTACGCCTGCAAGAGTACTGCCAGACCAGCCCGGAATGACGTCCGCAAGACGGCGGGTCCAATGTCGATCCGGGGGCTCAAAGGCCCAGATCACCTCTACGCCGTTGGTATATTGACCATCGCCGCCGGCAGAAAACGTATCGTTTTCCACTTTCAGGGACAGCAGGCCTTCAGCGGAAGCTGATGTCACAAGCGAACCCAGCAACAGACCTGAGCACCAATTCCGATAACGCTTTCTGCAACATCGAGATTTCAATGAAGAGCCCTCTGCCAAGGCGGGTTGCTCAGGATGCAAAAAAACTTGCCCCAGGATGCTGACATACCTTCCGCTACGGCGACTTTTTGGTCGCCGGCCAGAAATGATGAGACGGTTGCCCGCACAATTTGTTCAATCTGTTCAGTATAAACTGAACGTAACACAATTACTGATTGACGGCTAGCCGTGATGGAATGGTTCTGCACCGGTGGAATGTGCGAAACGCTCCAACTCTAATCTTGTCGCTCGCGCCTGAAAAATGTCTCGGGTTCAGGAAATTTTGAGGTTGGCGGAATTTTCCATAACCCGCTCAAAAACACGCAGGGCGACTTCCAGGTCCTCGTCTTCAATGCCTTTCAGCATCTCCTCTCGCAACACATTCGCCCGCTCATTCAGATCGCTCATAAAGCGCTCACCGGCATGGGTAAGATAAAGCAGCCTGGCGCGCCGATCACGCTCACTACGCCGGCGTTCAATCAGACCCTGCTCCTCAAGGCTGTCAAGCAGGCGGACCAATGTCGGATTCTCGATGGTCATCAAGTGGGCTAACTCCCGCTGTGTCAATCCTCCACCACCACGCTGCAGGCAGATCATGGTGAACCAGCGAGCCTGGGTAACCCCCAGGTCTTTCAGGCGCTCATCCAGCAACTTGCGCCAGCGTCTTGCTACCCGGGCATTGATGAAAGGAAACTGATCTCGAGGGGTTTGTGGGTCCATATCACTGTCCTGCTATTGACAATTCAGTAACAGTAAATCGTAAGCTAATTATATAAACAAGCGTCAGTTACACATTAGCGAGGTTTGCACCAGATCAATAGGCAACATCACGCGGATTCCGAGGCCAGCTAAGGAGCTTCTCCTTCCACTGAGACAGGTAACTCCTCGCTTTTTCAGAGACAGGAGGCCTTCAACGTAGTGTCGCCCTGGTAGACACCCTTGCTGCCGGGACCGACAACCGGCTAAAAAAACTGGCGCCGAGCGCTCCGCAACGCCGTAGCATCTTCACTCGACACCCACCGGGGCTTCGGCACGGCGTCTTCCAGGCAATCCGCATCCGCTATGGTCAGTCCCCAGTCGAGTAGAGTCTGCGGGGCCGACAACAAGGCCAAGTTCCGCTTATCGGCCAGAATAGCATGAATTCGGAGGTTGGATGACCAAAAACTGGTAGTTCAATAGGTTGGGAGTGTTTTTCGGCTATTTTTCACGTTTGTCTGCCAACCCTCCACATCATGCACTTAATCTTGTTCCGCTGCCGGTTGGTGACCGCATAAAGCGCTCCAGAGAAAGGACTGTGGCCGAGTTCCTGCTCCACCAGCAGTGCCAGGCCGTTGGCCTGCTTGCGGAAGTCGATCGGTGCCCGATAAAGATAGATCTCAGACAGGCAGATCCCATGACGGGCGCAGATACCGGTTTCGCATCACAGTTGCCTCAGGATCGGGCCCAGCAACTCGATGTTGCCGGCATCCAGGCCGGTAATCGACACACCGCCTGGCAACGAGATGGTCAAGCCGTTTACTGCGTCCAACCTGGAGATCGGGGCTACCCTGGCAAATCCGGAGGACGCTGGCCCATCAGACGCTACACTGGCCAGCTTCTTGCGCCAATAAACAAACCGCAATAGGTCAGCGACTGCTGCTTACAGTACGCCATTCCAGACAATCCGGAGGCTTGCCACTCCGTGACATGCTTTTGCCAAAGTTGTTCCCTTTCGCTGGTCATGCTGATTCCTCCTGGGATTGAAGAGGGAATCAGTGTGTTCAATCTAAGGGCTGGAAGGTAGGTGCTGATTTATTGGCGTGTATGGCTACAGTGAACAGGGTTGCCCGAGAGATCTGCGGCAAGACCTTCGTCACCTGCCGCTTCACCCACGTATACCCTGATGGCCCCGCCCCCTACTACACCGTGATCGCCCCGGGTCGGCGCGGCGACCAGGTCAAACAGTGGGACGAGATCAAGCTTGCGGTGATGGAAACCCTGATCGACCTGGGTGGCACCATTACCCATCACCACGCCGTGGGCCGCGATCACCGGCCGGGCTACGATCGCCAGAGGCCGGAGCTGTTTGCTGACGTGCTGCGTTCAGCCAAGCAGACGTTGGACCCAGATGGTCTGTTGACCCCGGGGGTGCTGATATAGCCGTCAGGCTTCCGGGTAGGCAACCCAGCCTTCAAGCCATGTTGACGTGGCCCTGGGATTTACAGCACCAGGATATACGGCAGATTCATCGAAAAACTCGCTTTTGGGTGGCCGTTTCGACGTCATGGATTGTGTTGAACCCCTGGGGCGGAAGTGGGGGGAGGATTCGTTACTGACTGATGGCTGCAGGCCGGTTTCGACCTGGATGGTGTTCTGGTGTTCCGGACTTCGCATCCACAGTTCTTCATTGAACCCGAAGTCATCATCGTCTGTTTCGTTAACGATTGTCAGGCTGCCAAGGCGGCCATTGTTGGCAAGCAGGTTGTGACTGAACGTCAGTGGGCCTGTGCCTATCAGAGCGGTAACCTCGTCCCGTGTATCCAGGGCTTCAATGGCGAAGCTGTCTATGATCATATTGTGGAAATGTCCGCCGGGGCCTTCACGCAACAGTATTGCCCGGTGCTCTTTCGCGGAGCGGCCATTGCCGTAGAGAGTAACGTTGTAGAACGTGGGTTCGGATCTCGGTATGGCAGAGTGGCTGGAGCCATTGTTGTCGCCTTCAAAAGCGTTGTCACCCTCATCGCGGTGTTGCTGGACAATGGCGTGTAACTCGGAGTCTGAAAAAATGGAAATAGCCGTATCAGAGCACCGATACGGCTATTTGAAGCCAGTATCATCCTCAAGATGGAGGATCAATCAGCTGACCGATTGTGCCCATAGGTAAGTAGAGAGACTGTAGCTCTCCGAATTGCCTTCCCATTGGCAGGAAACCGTAACGCTTAAAAAAGCGGTCACTTTCCTGGGTAAGCGGCTCCGTTACTACCGCTATTCCCATGCCACTGTACTGAACAATCCGGTATGCCTCTTCCAGAGCTTCAAGAAGAATCGTTTCACCGAGTCGGCGCTCTGAGCTGTGTAGCCTGCTATCAACACCTAACCACGCCAGCTTGATCACTGGAATGGGATAGGCAGGATACCGACTACGAGTCTCCTGATCTGGTAGCTCGTCACGCACCACGGTGGCGCTGGTCAGGGTGAAATAACCCACAATCGGAGCCGGCAACACGTTGGCGGGCTCATCGTCCACCAACACCCAGGTACGATTAATTTTCTTGTCCATCTGATTGCGTGCTTCGCGCCAAAGGAACTCATTTACCCGCTCTAATCCACAATCAAACGATTTCCTGTCATGGGACTTCTTATCTAATGGTTCTAACCTCAAGGTCACCGTTTTCTATCCTTTTGTTACGGCGACGTTTCGCGCTCAGCAAAGTCTCGTTCGGTGCTGGAGCTGCCTCGCAGGCTGCTACAAAAGCATCAAACGACTGACTATTCAGCCGATACACTTCGGCCTCCTCAATCACGCGAGCCGACTTCTCTCGGATTGCTTGAATGACAAACTCCGACAGACTGTGACTCCCGGTCAGAGCTGAAGCGCGCGCCGCCAATTCTTTGATCGCTGGATCGATTCTTAAATCCAGCCGCGCGCTTGTCTTTGACATGCGGTATCCCTCTTTCAACGGGCTGGCCCATCGACCAAGCCCTCTGTTTTAGTGTTTTCCGTTTTGCTTTTTTACTGGCTGACAACTTAAAATGTCAACTCGTACGGCAATTACCCGTACACCAACTATCGGCTAATCAAAACCGAATGTCAATTGGAAGCTCGACCAGACTTCGGGTCTGCTTCGGCCAAAACCACAAGCCGCGTTCGATAGGCACTCCAACCTTCGCTTTCTCAAGCTCGTTTAAGCTTTGAGAAATCCGACTGCCTTGCGAACCTCCCTTCTGTACTTCTAGGTTGGGTCAATACCCGTCGAGGCCGCTCGGACTGACTTTGTTAGCACCTAGATTGTCCGTTTCTGGTCAACCGAAACCGGACAGAATTTGATAGGTTGTCTAGACCTGAGTGACTGCGTAAAGTTTGAAATATGGGGTATGGGGCAGCAGTCATATTGGTAGGTTTCGGACAACAGCAACCAGATGCATATTCCGGCGAACGTGAACGCCCATTCTGGCTGAACGTGAACACCTTTTTTCTTAACGCATCACC
>NZ_JASSVS010000011.1 GCF_030250645.1 Marinobacter azerbaijanicus | reverse complement strand
AATGGCTGTTCACGTTGAACCAGAATAGGTGTTCACGTTCGTCCGGAATGGGTGTTCATGATGGGCCGGAATATGCATTCTTCCCAAGTTTTATAGCCAGCCCAATAAAATGCAGCGACACCACCAAAATATAAAGCAAGCGACACATAATCGGAAACGTCTAAAAACACTGGAAGTAAAAGAACCAACAGAAAAGAGATTGCGCCCAAAACTGCAGACCCGTGATGGAGGAGTTGCTTCAAATATCGTAGGTGGCTAGTTTCGCTACTCATAATGCCCTATGTTTTGAGGATGACTTGTAACGCCGTTGTTCGGCGTCAGCCTTGGCAGAGCGAAGCGGCGACAAGGCTGTCCGGTGGAGGGCCGTCAGGCTCGAACTGGAACACTTGGTTAGACACGGCGCTTGAGATGTGGTTTTAGATTCCTTTCTATCTCTTGAATATCACCCTGCAAACCACTCAAAAATTTATCCTCTTTCCTGTTTCCGCGAGAATTGATAATTTCTCGGGTTCGCTGTCGGTCAGCTAGGTTTCTGCCTCCGTTTGGAGCGTCGGAGATAACCGTATCTAAGTGCTCCATAATCGCGGCATAAAGCTCAGCATCCCAGCTGTATAATTTTCGAACCTTCTCTACTAGTTCCGCGCCCCAAAGCACCTCTACTTCAAGTAGGGTTGCTTCAAGTGCATTTCTGGCGTCATACACCCGGTCGTATCTGTTTTGATATGCCTTAGCTAATTCCCGATGGCGCCTGTCCTTGTCATTAACTGGTGCAGGTCCCTCATCGTCTGACAACTCCATCTCTTTCACCGCAATAAACGGGAAGCGAACGGATTGGAGCGCCTCTCGAAACTGGTACACCTCTTTCAGCAACCGTCGGGCAAGCTCATACTCTGCAGTTCCCTCTAACTGCCGTCTCCATGTGGATAAACCAATCAGAGCAACGCCAGAACCTATGATGGCTGCCAGTGCCACAACGATATCTTTAACTGGAGAAATCCACACATCCATAAAACAGACCATTACTGTCTAACGCTAGCCAGCATGCGCGGCTACGGAATGAAGGCGAAGCCGCAATGTAGTAGGCGTCGCCGTGCCTGGCCTGGTTAGGGCTGAACTACCTCTTGAACAAAGGAGCATAAACTGGTCTCTATTCTTGCTTTTGTTTTGAATCCATCCCGCTGGAGCAAATCAGCAAAGTGCTTTTCACAGATCACCACATCAGCATAACAGGCGGCAGGACTAAGGCCCGCCCAGTCCTCTAAATCACTCAGTTTTGGCCTGTATTCTGAGTTCTTTAAAACCTGGCGATGCAAATGAATATCTACGGCACGGGTAGGCATGCTATCCAGAAAACCGCTAAGTCGCTCAGCCCCCCAAGTCTCGAAATCCCCAGTTGGAATGCGATTTTCAGTCATGACCTTGTGTAGTGGGTCGAGGATATCAACCATGGAAATTGCATAGAGCCAATTCGACCATTTTGACCTGGCCAGATCTTGCTTCCGCTCGTGGAGAGTGCTCAGGTGGTTCGCAAAGTTCTCTCGGTACGTTTTCGTGCCTCCTTGAATCGGCGGTATATCGGCAAACCCACACAACATTGCCCTATCGATCTCATCTGGGAACATCCTGGCAATGGTTCCTTCCAATACCTCACCAAAGGCATGCGGTATACCACGACCAAGATATTCAAATGGTCTTGGATTAACCTCGTAACCCGCATTGGAAAAGGCCACCTCTAACTCCCGACAGATAATATCGTGTAGAGGAGAAGTAGTTATGCCTCGGGAAAAATTCCACATGACCTGCCCAAGACGAGACCGACGCTGGTCTTTTCTTATTCTAGAGAACTCGATGATGTGGATGGCTGACAGTGGAAAAATGCAGCCGGAACTGAGAGTTGCTGGCATTTCTCTCCTCAGCAGCTTGGCTTCATCTGAGTTATCCACGCCGTTAATGGCCCGTGCCAGCTCAATCCACTTGTTTTGATCAAGATATACAATCATCGGGTCAACATACCCACGCCCTAACGCCGCCAGCATGCGCGGCTACGCAATGTAGGCGAAGCCGCAATGTAGTAGGCGTCGCCGTGACTGGCATTGTTAAGCATTGAGACCCGATACAAGCACGGCCACTGATGCCACGGCCAACAGAATTTGCAGCAATAGACAGAAGCCCTGAATCTGCGCCAACTTTAAGTGTTGCCGTCCGGCCACAGTGATGTCTCCGTTTTTCAGTCTCCTGTACTGCCAGCGAATTATCCATTTTGCGGGGTAAAAGCTGGCGTTCTCTATTTCCGAGCAAAGTACTTCTTGGTTGTAACTATAGTTACCGGCTCTGATCTGCTGGTCCATTTGTGCACCGCGATCCCCGCCCTGAATGCCAGCTTGGACGATTGAGAAAAGCCACCGATGAACCACTGCAACAATCAAAGACCAAAGAAGATAAGTGGTTCCAGATTTAACCGCGTCTATGGCCACGAAAGTGGACACCGAATCCAAGTTGGCGAGAATTAAGCCAAATATTGCTGAAGATCCGGCGAGCAACCAGCCCGAAAATTTGGAGTGTGACTCGCTGAGTGATCGAGCCATCTCGGTCATCAGTTGATTAGCAACGTGATGGCTGACATCTTCTTGAGTCAATTGCCAATCTCCTTTTGCTTAACAGCAGTTAGATCGCGATAACAGATCAGCACGAAATTTGACCGCAGCTTTGTCACAACCAATTTTCATAGCATTACACTCCGATCGGGTTAAATAATTAACCAAAACAAACACGTGCAACTGTCTGAAACAGGTTTCCTGTCGCGTCACCTGCGTTCACGACGCTGTCATATTTCTGCCCATCATAAAGCAGTAGCACGATTACATCGGCTCCAAACAAAAAAGGCCCGAAGTTCTCACCCCAGGCCTCCTCATCACTCATTGCAGTCAATCACCTCAACCACACTTACTATCCCCACAGTTCAGGCACGTCGCACACCCATCCATCACGATCACCGCCTTGGTGCTGCACTTGCCACACATGGTGGCGTTGGGCGGGAAGTCGGTGGCTTTGTCGTCGTTGGTGGCCGTTTTGTGGTTGGCTTCGAATTCGGCGCGTTTTTCGGCGAGGATGCGCTTGGTGGTTTCGCTCATTTCCTCGCTTTCCAGCAGGCCAATCGCCTTCAGGTGCTTCTCGATCACGGCGCCGATTTCTGCCACCAGGGAGGGCATGAATACGCCGCCCTTCTTGAAGTAGCCGCCGTTGGGGTCATACACGCTGCGCAGCTCTTCCACCAGGAAGGTGACATCGCCACCCTTGCGGAATACCGCAGAGATAACGCGGGTGAGGGCGATGACCCACTGGAAGTGCTCCATCGACTTGGAGTTGATGAACACTTCGTACGGCTGCCGGCTTTCGTGGTCGGTGCCTTCGTTGAGCAGGATGTCATTAATGGTGATGTACATCGCGTGCTCGGCCACCGGCGGCTTGATCTTGTAGGTGGTGCCCAGCAGGAAGTCCGGCCGTTCGATGTATTCGTTCATCTGAACCGGCTTGTTTTCCGGTTGCGGTGCTGGCTGTGCTGCTTCTGGGTCGGCTTTCTTGACGCGGTAGCCGACGATTTTGTTGCTGATTTTAACGGTCATGGTGTTGTGTCCTGTGTCGGTTGTACCGGATCAATATTTGCCGTAGGTGCCTTCTTTAAGCGCATCGAAGAGGTTGGCGGCGTTGTGGATTTCGCCGTCGTATTCCACTTCTTCGTTGCCCTTGAGGGTCACTTTGCTGCCATCGTCCAGGGTGAACTCGTACAGGGTGTTCTCCAGATCTTTCTCCTGGACGAGTACGCCCTGGAAGGCTTCCGGGTTGAAGCGGAAGGTGGTGCAACCCTTCAGGCCCTTGTCGTAGGCGTACATGTAGATGTCTTTGAAGTCCGGGTACGCGAAGTCCTGCGGTACGTTGGCGGTCTTGGAGATGGACGAGTCCACCCACCGCTGTGCTGCCGCCTGGATATCCACGTGCTGCGCCGGCGTCACGTCTTCAGACGTGGTGAAGTAGTGGGGCAGGCGCTTGTCTTCTTCTTCGGAGAAGGGCATGGCACCGGGGTTGACCAGGTGGCGATACGCCAGCAGTTCGAAGGAGAATACGTCGACTTTTTCCTTGGTCTTGCGGCCTTCGCGGATGATGTTGCGCGCGTAATGGTGCGAGAAGCTCGGCTCGATCCCGTTACTGGCGTTGTTGGCCAGTGACAGGCTGATGGTGCCGGTAGGCGCGATGGAGGTGTGGTGGGTGAAACGGCCACCTTTCTCGGCCAACTGCTCGATCAGCTCCGGCTCTACACCGGCAATCTGCTGCATGTAACGGCTGTACTTGGCGTGCAGCACCTTGCCCTTGAGCTTGTCGCCCAGCTTGTAGCCGTCTTCGGCCAGCTGCGGGCATTTGGTCAGCATCTTGGGGGTTACTTCAAACTCGTCTTCCATGATCGGCGCGGGGCCTTTCTCTTCGGCCAGGGCCAGGGACTGGCGCCAGCCTTCCACGGCCATTTCACGCACAACCTCTTCGGTAAACTGCACGGATTCCGGCGAGCCGTAAGGCATACGCAGCATGGCGAGGGTGGAACCCAGGCCGAGGATGCCCATGCCGTGGCGGCGCTTGTAGGTGATTTCGTGGCGCTGCTCTTCCAGCGGCAGGCCGTTGATCTCTACCACGTTGTCCAGCATGCGGGTGAAGATGGCCACCACCTTGCGGTACTTCTCATAGTTGAAGCTGGCCTTGTCGGTGAACGGGTAGTCCACGAACATGGTCAGGTTCACAGAGCCCAGCAGGCAGCTGCCATACGGGGGCAGGGGCTGCTCGCCACAGGGGTTGGTGGCGCGGATGTCTTCGCAGAACCAGTTGTTGTTCATCTGGTTGACCTTGTCGATCAGGATGAACCCCGGCTCGGCGTAGTCGTAGGTGCTGGTCATGATGGTGTCCCAGATAAACTGGGCTTTCAGGGTGCGGTAGATCTTGCACGCCACCTTGCCTTCGTTGTTGACCACGTAGCCTTTCTGGATCGGGAAGTCGCGGTACACAAACTGACTGGGGTCGTTCAGGTCCAGGCCTTCATTCGCGGCTTCTTTTTCGGTAACCGGGAACGACAGGTGCCAGTCGTCGCCGTTACGCACGGCTTCAATGAAGTCTTCGGTGATCAGCAGGGACAGGTTGAACTGGCGCAGGCGGCCGTCTTCACGCTTGGCCTGGATGAAGTCGATGACGTCCGGGTGGTGCACGTCGAAGGTGGCCATCTGGGCGCCACGGCGGCCACCGGCAGAAGACACGGTGAAGCACATGCGGTCGAAGATATCCATGAACGACAGCGGGCCGGATGTGGTGGCACCGGCGCCGGCCACGTAGGCACCTTTCGGGCGCAGGGTGGAGAACTCGTAGCCGATACCGCAGCCTGCCTTGAGCGTAAGGCCGGCTTCGTGGTTTTTCTCCAGGATGTCGTTCATGGAATCCTGAACAGAGCCGGAGACGGTACAGTTGATGGTGGAGGTGGCCGGTTTATGGGCTTCCGCGCCGGCGTTGGAGGTGATGCGGCCTGCCGGGATGGCGCCGTGACGAAGCGCCCAGGCAAACTCTTTCATGTGCTTGGCACGGACGGCCTTGTTTTCCACTTCAGCCAGGGCAGTGGCTACACGCGTGTAGGTTGCGTCGATGTCCTTGTCGACCGGCTCGCCGGTCTTGGTTTTGAGTTGGTACTTGCTGTTCCAGATGTCCAGCGAAGCTTCCTGCATTGGAATTGTTGTTATCACTGCCTGTGCTTTAGCGTTCATTGCCACCCTCGGATGTCCGGTATTTCTGTTGATGACCGCTGCAAACCGCAGCCGGCCATACCCCATGTGTAGTCAAAATATGCGCAGCCTGAGAGGCTGTCTTGCTTCAGACCCGTTAAACCACTAGATCTGGTGTTTCTTTTTCCCGCCCTCCGCCGCAAAAGCGGCCAGAAGGCGGGTATTCAGGAAAGAGGCTCACCCTGTGGTTACCGGCATACGCGCTGTGACCCGCAGTAGGGTGCGCTGGCCGGTAAAATCCCATATATGGGTGAATGTGTGATGAGTATAACAGGATATAGTGGTCTGTGAATAAGAAGACAACTATAGAAGGGGGCTGATAGCGTAAGAAAATCAATGAAGGAATGCTTGAAAATCGGGAAATGCCTGCCAAAACGCCATTTTGAGCGGTGTTGCCAGAAACCACTACATGTTGTGGTTAAAAACTGCGCAGATAAAACCTGAAAAAAGTTCACGAAGTCAGTTAACGAAGAAGGCGGGGATATCCCGCCTTCTTCGATTAACCCAGCAGCAGGCTGTCGTCGGTAATCTCCAGCCCGCGCTGCTTTTCGAACAGCTCCAGCAAGTCTTTCACTTCCAGACCTTCCCGGTCCTTGCCGGCAATATCGAAAACCACCTGGCCCTGATGCAGCATCACCGTGCGGTCGCCCACCTCCAGTGCCTGTTTCATGCTGTGGGTAACCATCAGTGCGGTGAGTTTCTGTTCCTCAATGATTTGTGTGGTCAGGTCCAGCACGAAGGAGGCGGTCTTGGGGTCCAGGGCTGCGGTGTGCTCGTCCAGCAACAGGATGGCAGAGGGCGTCAGGCTGGCCATCAGCAGGCTCACTGCCTGGCGCTGGCCGCCGGAGAGCAGGCCCATCTTGTCCCCCAGGCGGTTCTCGAGGCCCAGGTTAAGTGACGCCAGGCTGGTTTTGAACTGGTCCAGGTAACGCGCTTTGACCGCGGCACTCAGCCCGCGACGTTGGCCGCGCTTGATGGCCAGGGCCAGGTTTTCCTCGATGGTCAGGCCTTCGCAGGTGCCCGCCAGTGGGTCCTGGAAAACCCGCGCCACACTGCCGGCACGTTTGTACGTGGGCAGTTTTGTGACGTCCTGGTTGTCCACGATGATCTTGCCGCTGTCGACCATCACTTCGCCAGCGAGGGCGTTGAGGAAGGTGGATTTGCCGGCGCCATTGCTGCCGATAACGGTGACGAACTCACCCTGGTTAACGGTCAGGCTCATGCCGCGCAGGGCGGGGTTCTCAAGGGGAGTGCCCTTGCCGAAGGTCAGTGTCAGGTCGGTTGCTGTGATCATGAGTCCCCCTTCAGGCCTTGTTGCGGGTGAGCCGCGCGGCAACGGACGTGCGAACACCGGGCAGTACGATGGCCAGCGTGACCAGCACAGCGGTAATCAGGTTCAGGTCCTGCGCCTGCAGGCCCAGGAAATCCGCGTTCAGTGCCAGGGCAATGGCCAGCCGATAGATGATGGCGCCAATCACGCACGCAATCAGAGCCCGTACGACGGTGGAAGGTGTCAGCACGGCTTCACCGCCAATCAGCGAGGCCAGGCCAATCACGATGACACCCACGCCCATGGTGACGTCTGCCGCACCCTGGCTCTGGGCGAACAGTGCGCCTGCCAGACCCACCAGGCCGTTGGACAGTGCCACGCCCAGAACGATCATGGCGCCGGTGGCAATACCCTGGGCCCTTGCCATTCTCGGGTTGGCGCCAGTGGCGCGCATGGCCAGGCCGGTTTCGGATTTCATGAAGCGCCACAGCAGCACCAGTCCCACCAGCACCACCAGGGTGAACAGCAGCACAGGCACCTGGTGGTATTCCAGGTCCAGGTTGTACCAGGGGGTGAGTACGGTTTCCTCGGTCAACAGCGCTACGTTGGGCCGGCCCATAATCCGCAGGTTCACCGAGTAGAGGGCGATCATGGTGAGGATGGAAGCCAGCAGGTTGAGGATGTTGAGTTTGACGTTCAGCAGCGCTGTTACGGCGCCGGCGCCCATGCCCGCAATCACGGCGGCGCCGGTGGCCAGCCAGGGGTTCACGCCGTCAATGATCAGCACGGCGGCAACGGCGGCGCCCAGGGGAAAGCTGCCGTCTACCGTGAGGTCCGGGAAATCAAGGACACGAAACGAGATGTAGATACCGAAGGCAACCAGGCCGTAGATCAGACCGGTTTCAATGGCGCCGTAAAAGGCAATATTGCTAAGCATGGGACAGGTTCACCGTAAATGAAAACGGGCAGCCCTTGTGGGGCTGCCCGTGAACAGTGGGTTATTGGTCGCTGTTTACGACTTCTTTCGCGTCGCTGATCAGGTCGTCGGACAGGGTAATGCCCATGCGCTCTGCGGCAGCGGGGTTTACAAACAGGTTCAGGGCGTCGACGGACTCCACATCCATCTCGCCCGGGTTGGCGCCCTCCAGGATGCGGGCCACCATGCCACCGGTCTGGCGGCCGTGGTCGTAGTAGTCAAAACCCAGTGCGGCAACAGCGCCCCGGCTGACCGTGGCGGTGTCGGCTGCAAATACCGGAATCTTTGCTCGTTCACCCACGGAGATGACCGCTTCCACTGCGCTGATCACGGTGTTGTCGGTGGTCAGGTAGATGGCGTCTGCCTTGCCCACCAGGGAGCGGGCAGCGCCCAGCACTTCCGAGGTCTTGGTGGCGGCGGCTTTGACCAGCTCCATGCCGCGGGCTTCCAGGCGTTCTTCAATCAGTTCCACCAGCGCCACGGCATTGGCTTCGCCGGGGTTGTAAACCGTGCCGATCCGTTTGGCATTGGGAACCAAGCGCTCAAGCAGGTCGAGGTGGCTCTCGATGGGCAGCATATCGGTAACGCCGGTGATGTTCGCGCCGGGGGCTTTCAGGCTCTTGACCAGTTTGGCGCCAACCGGGTCTGTGACCGCGGAAAATACCAGTGGGGTTTTCCGGGCAGCCGCTGCCATGGTCTGGGCCGAAGGCGTGGCGATGGCGACAATCACGTCGGGGCTTTCCCCTACAAACTTACGGGCGATCTGGGAGGCGATGGCGGAGTTGCCCTGGGCGCTTTCGTGCATAATGCGCAGGTTGTCCCCATCCTTATAGCCCCGCTCTTCCAGTTCGTCCCTGATTCCCTGGTAAACCGCATCCAGTGCCGGGTGCTCCACAATCTGGGTGATGGCAACCACTCGCTGGTCATCACCCTGGGCAATCGCAGACAGTGCCAGCAGGGCAGTGCCCAGCAGCGTGCGCAGAATTCTGTTGGCCATAAGCCGGTCTCCCGAGTCAGTTCAAAACCTGTGGCGCGACCTGGATGTTATCGGAGTGTCGAACGCCCGTTTAATAACGGGGCGGGAGTTTATCACAGCCTATTGGCTTGCGGGGTAAGGGAAGGTACCTTAATGGTCAATTTCAGGGGGATTAACGGCAGCTAGAATACGTGCGATAGGGAATAGTTTTATTTGCATCACGTTTTGACGACGAATGATGTGTTGAAATAGGCTACTAAAGTCGAATACGCACAACCCCTTACAAAAATAATTCCCATAACGTAAATAACTTACTGCAAGGAAGGTCCATGGACACAACCAACAAACTCCCTCTGGATATGGTCTACCACTGGGAAACCGCCAATGCGGATTCCCTGTATATGACCCAACCCATCGGTGGCGGCAAAGTCGTTGAGTACACCTGGAAGCGGGCAGTGGATGAAGCCCGTCGAATGGCGTCATACCTGAAGTCCCTGAATCTCCCGGAGAAAAGCCGGGTGGGCATTATTTCCAAGAACTGTGCGCAATGGATTATGTCGGACTGGGCCATCTGGATGGCCGGCCATATCTCCGTGCCGCTTTACCCCACGCTGAACGCCGATACGGTGAACTACATTCTCAACCACAGTGAATGTGAGGTTCTGTTCGTTGGCAAGCTGGACGACTGGGACATGATGAAATCCGGGGTGCCAGAGAGTGTGCGTTGCGTGTCTTACCCGCTGAGCCCGCCCAACGATTTTGAAACCTGGGACGACATTGTGAGCAAGTTCCCGCCGCTTGAGGAGAACACCCGGCGTGAGGCGGATGAGCTGGCCACGATTGTCTACACCTCAGGCAGTACCGGTCGTCCCAAGGGTGTGATGCTGAGTTTCGGCAACATGGCCTCTGCCGCTGAAGGCGGTATGGAAGTGCTGAACGTCGGTTCCGACGAGCGCATGCTTTCCTACCTGCCGCTTGCTCACGTGTTCGAGCGGACGTTTGTGGAGCTGGCTTCCCTGTATGCCGGCTTCCGTCTCTATTTTGCCGAGTCCCTGGACACGTTCGTGCAGGATCTGCAACGGGCACAGCCCACGCTGTTCCTCTCAGTGCCTCGCCTGTGGGTGAAATTCCAGCACGGTGTGCTGCAGAAGCTGCCAAAAGAGAAACTGGAGCGGCTGCTGAAGGTTCCGCTGCTGAACCGGGTTATCAAGAAGAAAGTGCTCAAGGGGCTGGGCCTGAGCAAGGTCAAACTGGCCGGCAGTGGGTCTGCGCCGCTGTCCCACGATGTGCTGGACTGGTACCGCAACCTCGGGCTGGAGCTGCTGGAAGGCTACGGCATGTCCGAGAACTTTGCCTATTCCCACATGAACAAGCCGGGCCGTTCACGCACCGGTTATGTCGGTGAAGCTCTGCCGGGCGTGGAAGTGAAGATCAGCGACGAGGGTGAGGTGCTGGTGAAGAGCCCGGCCACCATGATGGGTTACTACAAGGACGAAGAGAAAACCCGCGAAACCTTCACCGAGGACGGCTTCCTGAAGACAGGTGACAAGGGCGAGATCGACGAGATGGGCCGCCTGAAACTGACGGGCCGTATCAAGGAGATCTTCAAGACCAGCAAGGGTAAGTACATTGCCCCGGCACCTATCGAGAACCGCCTGATGTCCCACGAAGCCATCGAGATGGTGTGTGTTTCGGGTGCCAACCAGACTCAGCCTCACGCTTTGGTGATGCTGGGCGAGGAGATTCGTCCGAAAATGGCGGACGAGGCCTTCCGCAAGGAAATCGAGGAGAGCTTCAAGCAGCTTATTTCAGACGTCAACAAGACGGTGGACCCCCACGAGCAACTGGCGTTCATTACTGTGGTCAGCGATGAGTGGTCTATCGAAAACAGCTTCCTCACCCCCACGCTGAAACTCAAGCGTAACGTGGTTGAGGATGCCTACCAGGAAAAGGTGGATGACTGGTACGCCAAGCGCCAGCCAGTCATCTGGCAGTAAACCGACGTAAGTCGCATAGGGAAAGCTCTGGAAGGGGCATAAACTGACGTCATGTTCAGGAGGGAATATGACTCAGTTAGCCCGGTTTCAGAAACGCATTCACAGTATGATTCCGCTCTCGGAAGCTCTGGGAGTGGAACTGCTTTCCTATGACGGACAGGCTTTGCTGGTCCGCGCTCCCCTGGCGCCCAATCACAATCACCAGGGGACCGGCTTCGGCGGCAGTGTCTATTCGGTTGCGGTGATTTCCGCCTGGGGTCTTGTGGAGCTGGTTTTGTCGGACCTCGGGTTAGCCGGCAATGTGGTGATACAGGTTGGCGAAATCGAGCATATCGAACCGGTCGAGGGCGACTTCTTTGCCCTGTGCCGCCTCCCCGGCGGTGAAGTTCCTGACAGATTCCGCAAGAGCCTGGCGCGCCATGGTAAGGGGCGGTTGTCCCTGATTGCCGAAGTATACTGCGGTGAGCCCTCTATGGAGCCGCTCGGTGAGCCGGTGGCGGTCTTCCAGGGGCGCTTCGTAGTGCAGGACACCCATTCCAGACCGGTTATCTAGGCCTGGTTTAAGGTATCAGCTGATGGAGCGGGTGCCGGAGATGGACCTGCTCATCAGAATGATCGGGATGATGCCGGCAAGCACGATAATGAGCGCGGGCAGGGCGCTGTGTGCCAGTTGTTCATCCGAGGCAAACTGGTACACATAGGTGGCCAGCGTTTCAAAGTTGAATGGCCTGAGAATCAGCGTTGCCGGCAACTCCTTCATCACATCCACGAACACCACCAGAGCTGCGGTAATCAGCGTGCCCCGTAGCATCGGCAGATGCACCTTGACCAGCGTCTGTCCGGGCGTATGCCCCAGGGACCTTGATGCCATGTCCATGCTGGGGGTGATCTTCTGCAGGGCGCTCTCCACGCTGCCCGCTGATACCGCCAGAAAGCGCACAGTGTAGGCGAATATCAGTGCGAACGCCGAGCCACTGAGCAGCAGCCCGCTGCTGATGCCAAAGCTGTCCCTCAGAATGCCGTCTACCCAGTTGTCAAACCCCGCCAGAGGTACAATGACACCGACCGCAAGCACTGCGCCTGGCATGGCGTAGCCAAGGCTGGACAGGCGCATCATCACCTGCATGCCGCGGGTGTTATGCAGGCGACGGCTGTAGGCGAGGGTAACGCCGATGACCAGTGTGGTCAGTGCGGCCGTGCCGGACAGGAACAGGCTGTTGAGGGTGTTGCGTATGAAGTCTGTATTCCAGCTTTCATCGAAGTATTCCCAGGCGTACTGGCCAAGGGTGATGGCCGGAAGCAGGAACCCGAAAATAACCGGCAGGGCGCATACCGCAACACACACTAACTGACGGGGCATCGACATGGTAAAACGGCGAATGGGGTCGCGATTGTCCCGCGCCGCGAACTGTTGCTGCCGGCGCCGGGAGTATCTTTCCAGGGTTACCAGAATGACGACGAAAGCGAGCATGGTGGTGGCAATCTGGGCGGCGCCCCCCAGATTGCCAAGGTTCATCCAGGTGTCGAACAGGCCAGCGGTGAGAGTCTGTACGGCGAAGAAGTCCACGGTGCCGAAGTCGTTCAGTGTTTCCATCAGTACCAGTGACAGGCCCACGGCAACAGCCGGGCGAGCGATGGGCAGTACCACTTTGAAAAAGGTGCTCAGGGCGGAATGGCCCAGGCTGCGGCTGACCGCAAACAATGAGGGTGATTGCTCCAGAAACGCAGCCCGTGCAAGAAGGTATACGTAAGGGTAGAGCACCAGCCCGATCATCAGGGTGGCGCCCTCCAGGCTGCGTATTTCCGGGAACCAGTAATCAGCGGCATTGGCCCAGCCAAACCATTCCCGCAGGGTGGTCTGGACCGGCCCGGCGTAGTCCAGCAGGCTGGTGTAGACATAGGCGATTACGTAGGCCGGCACCGCAAAGGGTAACAGCATGGCCCACTCGAAGAACTTGCGCCCGGGGAACTCGCACATGGTGACCGCCCAGGCGGTTGCCAGGCCGATGACCAGGGTGATCAGGGCAACGCCGGCCATCAGCTTGAGCGTGGTGATCAGATAACGGGGGAGGGTGGTGTCCAGCAGGTGAGGCCAGATGTTTTCCTCGGGAAACAGGGCGAGGATAATGACAGACAGAACCGGCAGCACCACAATTGCTGTGGTGAGTGCTGCGGTGATCAGCCAGCGCTTCGAGGTCCGCTTTGCCAGCAGGGGATGGTCAGCTCCGGTCTGGTTTGCGGTAATGGCCTCGGTCATAGGGTCCCTTGGGGTTCATGAAAACACAGGGCCGGGATTGTACAAAAAAGCCGGGACCAACGTCCCGGCTTTTTTTGGAGTGAAGCGCTTAGTTGTCGTAATCGACGCGATCCACCATCTTCACCGCAGCATTGCGGTTCTCGGCAATTTTCTGCAGGGACAGGTCGTCCGGATTGATCTCACCCCACTCGGCAACCATACCGGAAGGCTTTACATCCGGGTTGGCCGGATATTCGGTGTTGGCCTCGGCGTAGATCTGCTGGGCCTTGGGCGTAGACAGGAACTCCATCAGGCGAATGGCGTTTTCGCGGTTGGGAGCGCTGTTGGTCAGCGCAATGCCACTGATGTTGATGTGGGTGCCACGGCCGTCGGCGTTCGGGAATACCAGGCGTACAGACTCTGCCTGTTCACGTTGGTTTTCGTCGTTCAGCATGTTGCCGTAGTAGTAGCTGTTGCCGATGGCGATATCACACTCGCCGGCATGGATGGCCTTGATCTGGTCACGATCGCCGCCCTGGGGCTTGCGGGCCAGGTTGTCTTTCAGGCCTTCGAGCCACTCTTCAGTCGCTTCTTCGCCATGGTGGGCAATCATGGATGAGAACAGGGCGATGTTGTACGGGTGCTTGCCGCTGCGGGTACAGATGCGATCTTCCCACTTGTCGTCGGCCAGATCTTCATAGGTGGTGATCTCGCCTTCCTCAACCCGCTCCTTGGATGCAAAGATCAGACGGCCACGGGTGGTCAGTGCGAACCACTTGCCCTCTGGGTGGCGCAGGTTCTCCGGGATGTTTTCCTCGAGGGTGTCGTTATCAACGCCCTGCACCAGATCACGCTCAACCAGCTCGTTGAGGCGGGAGATATCAACGGTCATTACCAGATCGGCGGGGCTGTTACGTCCTTCCCGCTCCAGGCGCTCTGCCAGGCCTTTCTTGGCAAATACCACGTTGGCTTCAATACCGGTGTCTTCCTCAAAGGCGTTCAGGAGGGGTTCCAGCAAATAAGCCTGACGGTAGGAGTAGATGTTCACCTCTCCATCGGCGCTTGCCTGAATCGGCAGTGCGCAGGCTGCGGCAATAGCGGCAACGGCAAGTTTCTGGCGCATGTTGTACCTTCCTTTAAGTGGTTAAGCAGTGATCTGCTGGCTTTGTTGAGAGTCAGCAATGTTTAAAAACAGCAACCATTCTCATTTGTGTTCAGCCTGGTGTCAAGACACCCTTGCCATATTCCTTGAAAAAAGGTGCTATGCTTCGGAAGACTATAAAAACTATGCAAAAAGTGGTGAGCGCAAAGACTATGGTTGGGAATGATCGGAGAGTACATAACCGCACGGCGATGAGCGCCAAGGTTCGCGTAACGCATGAAGAACTGGGTGAATTCGTGTTCTCGACCAGAGATATATCCGACGGCGGCGTGTTTGTCGTGGTGGACACCGAGCCGTTTGTTCCGTCCATTGGGGATCAGGTTCAGGTTCAGGTGCAGGGCCTGCCGGTACCGGCTCCGGTGCTGGATATGGTGGTGGTGCGTAAAACCAACGATGGATTCGGCCTGCAGTTTGCGGACCAGTAAATGGTGCTCAACATGAAACCCAACCAGCTCTTCCGGCTTTCCCGGCGTGTTATGGCAATGATGATTCCCCTGGCTGTGAGCGGCTGTGCCGCCTACTACAGTCATTATGCGGTCTTTCCGGCTGAAAATTCGCAACGCGAGGCGCGTCAGGTAAAGCTTACGTGGCAAACAGCGGAGTACCCTGACTGGTGGATAGCCGACAACAAGTCGACTCCGATAACGATTGAAACCCAGTGCAGTACCCGCAAATGGCGGCTTGTGGATGACAGCCACGAGGAAGCAGGGCAGGCGGATTGCGCAGATGGCATCCGCGCCTGTGGTGTTAAAGGTAAGGACGTGCTGGTAGGTTCCGGCGAACCAGCAGGGCCTGGGACCCGCTGTATGGCTATCAACCCTGGTAGCCCCGATCCACGGATCACCGATATTGAATCCTCACTGAACCTGCTGGTGTCCTGCGAACCGGTGAAAACGGTCCGTGGCAGTGGTGATGACAGTGAGAATATTGACTATATTCGCGCTTCTTCGGTGCCCTATATCGTCTACAGCCGTAAATCCCCGAGGGGCTCCCTTATAGCCCGGCCTCCGGAGCTGGACGATGCTGTCTGTGAGGATGATGGCTAGTTTTCTGACAATGTGTTTAATTGTGAGGACTGTCACATTGCTACACTTTGTTTCCCGCTGATAGTTTTCGTTACCCTCTGTCGCGTTCGGGTTACTTCACACTACAAAATTGTAATGGACTCTTTCCCCGGGGTCGTCACAATGGTGAGTATCGATTCGTGCACGTGTAGAGGTGTCCCGTGGGAGTCCGTCAAAAGAAAATTGCTGTCCATGATCTGGAAGTCGGCATGTTTGTGTCTGACCTGGACCGCCCGTGGCACCAGACGCCTTTCCCGATCCAGGGTTTCCATATTCGCTCCCAGGAAGACATCCGCTCAGTGGTATCCCACTGCAAATGGGTCGTCATTGATGTTGCGGAAACCCGTGACAGCATAGAACAGGACAAGCTCGGCAGCCGCGTCTTTACAGGCAAGACCAAACGCACCGGGAACAACCGTGAGGCGGTTCAGCTCCCGCCGCTGAGTATCAAGGAGCCCGTCAGCTACGAAAACGTCACCACCATGAAGAAGGAGATAAAGGCATCCAGAAAGGTAATGATGGATGCTGAGGCTTCTCTTCACCGGGTCTTCGAAACCCTGCGGGAAGAGGGTACACCGGATCTGCGCGAAGTGGCGACGGTAACCCGTCAGATGGTGGCCAGCGTAGTCCGTAACCCGGATGCCTTGCTGTGGCTCAGCAGGACCCGACACCATGATGACTACACCTATCGCCACTCCCTGAATACGGCTGTCTGGGCCCTGGTGTGCGGCCGTCAGCTGGGCCTCAATGAAGGCCTTCTGAACCATCTTGGGCTGGGTTGCCTGTTGTCCCAGATTGGCAAACTGGACCTGCCCGAGCACGTTCTCCGCAATGAAGGCAAGCTGGACGCTGAGGAGTTCGCGCTTTACCGGGATTACGTACGCAAAGGCGTCGCCAGGCTGGCGGACACAGGTGTGTCCAGGGCCGTTGTCAGCATTGTTCAGGGGCACCGGGAGCGGCATAACGGTTCCGGTTTTCCGGAGGGCATCCGCGGCGACCGGATTCCATTGCTGGCCAAGGTGGCCGGGCTGGCGGAATATTTTGAAACCCTGATTGGTCCCCGCGAGACAGCAGATCCCATGACGCCCGCCCGTGCGGTGAGCCTGCTTTACGAGATGCGCAATATCGAGTTCCAGGAAGATCTGGTAGAGCAGTTTATCCAGGCTATTGGTATCTATCCCACCGGCAGCCTGGTTGAGCTGAATGACGGTCAGCGTGGCATTGTGGTTTCCCATACACCGGAGCGCCGTTTATGGCCGAAGGTAATGGTGATGACAGATCGAACTCATCAGCCCCTCAGGTCCGCCCGTATTGTGGATCTGGCGAAATATAACGAAGGGCGCGGTGCCTGTGAGGTCCTGACCATTGCCGAGTGTTTGCCCTACGGCACGGAAGGGTTGTACCCGGAGCATTATGATGTGACCGGCGCCGAGTCGCGCTGGAGTCTTTCACGCATCGTTGGCGCCTGAGGGCGCCTGCGATCGCCTAGTTGATAATGACCCGGAGTTGCTTTTTCACCCAGCGGTAGGTGTCTTGCGGGCGGAAGTTGACCAGCAATTCTGACTCCCCACCTGATTCTCCAGCAATAAAGTAGTCTACCGACGCCGACTGCCAGCCAAAGGAATGGACAACCACGTCCAGTTCGCGGGTGCTGATGGCTTCAATATTGGTTAGTTCCGGTTCCCCGCTGATTTTCCTTACCCTGACGGTTTTTATGTCGGTATCGCTGGCCGGAAACTCCGCTACGTCCTCGTCCAGGAAGTAACGTTTGCCCAGTCGGGTGGTGATGGTGTCCAGTTCCCGGGTGAGGTAGTTTCTGGCGTCCTCGACATCGACGTCTTCCAGGCTGCGGACTGCGTTCAGGATCCGGTCACGCTTGTTTTCCAGATCTTTGCGGTACTCGATGTCTTCATCGCGCTCGTCCAGATCCTCTGGTCGCTCCGGGGCTGCAGCGATTTCTTCATCCGTGGGCGGCTCTTCGCAGAGCTCATCGTCTTCCGGGAAGAAGCAGATATTCTGCAACAGCTGATTGGCAGGAGAGAGCTCCTCGCCGGCAGCAATGAATTCGACCTCCGGTACGTTAAAATCAATGGGGGCGGTCAGATCCGGCAGTGCGGCGTTCAGCTGGCTGATGACGCGTTCCCGGATGTCGATGCCTTCGCCATTGGAGATATCCAGGTCCCAGTTCAGTGCCAGCAGCAAACGGGTGAGGTTGATCAGGGGCCCATTCCGAAGTAGTTGCTGCTCGGTAATCCGGTGGCTCTGGAGCCCTTCTGCCGTAGTACCGGCTACCTGCAATGCCGCCCTCACGTCGGGAAAAAACTCCAGTGGTGTTACAACAGGGCGGACGGGTACATCCTGGGCAAGTTCCAGGTTGCCGACTTTAAGGGTTAGTGTTTCACCCGGGAAGTAGCGATAACGGCCTTGCGAATCGGTTGTGCCATTGCGGCTGGCTGTGGAATACGACAGCCCCGAAATGCCGGCGGGCATGATCTGGCCGGTCTGAGAGCCATCACCGCCGTCACTGCTGTCTCCGTCAAGACAGCCAGCCAGAAACAGAACTGAAACCAGAGGCAGTAGAGCAGATTTGAAGTGAACGGATCTCATGGCGGCGCGTACATTCCCTGACGTTTCGGCCTGCGTTGCAGAGCCTTTGTAAATTGTTGTAACCGGCATTATAAGGACGCCGCTGCCGGCATATCGGGAAACCTGTCGCAGTTTGGGGTTTTAGTGATTTTGCCAGCCGACGGGCCCTGCTACTTGAATTCCTCTTTCCCGGCCACAACTTATAGCTACCTGTTTTTTTATGCTCTGGATTCATTATGACCAACGCACTTGAAATTGAAGGTCTGGTCAAGACCTATGGCGACGGCTTTCAGGCCCTCAAGGGCATTGATCTGCATGTGGCCGAGGGTGACTTTTTCGCACTTCTGGGCCCCAACGGGGCTGGAAAGTCCACCACCCTCGGCATTGTCTGCTCCCTGGTCAACAAGAGTGCCGGAAAGGTTCGCGTATTCGGATCTGACATCGATACCCATCTCTCTGATGCGAAGCTGAACCTGGGCGTTGTGCCCCAGGAGTTCAATTTTAACCAGTTCGAGAAAGTGTTCGATATTGTGACGACTCAGGCGGGTTATTACGGCATCCCCCTGAAGAAAGCGTCTGAGTCCGCTGAGAAGTACCTGCGTCAGCTGGGCCTCTGGGACAAGCGCAACACCCCGGCCATGATGCTGTCGGGGGGGATGAAACGCCGGCTGATGATTGCCCGGGCCCTGGTTCACGAACCGAAACTGCTGATCCTGGATGAGCCCACAGCAGGCGTGGATATCGAGCTGCGGCGCTCCATGTGGACGTTCCTGGAGGAAATGAACCGCCGCGGCACGACCATTATCCTCACTACACACTACCTGGAAGAGGCGGAGGCCCTGTGCCGCAATATCGCCATCATTGATCATGGCCGCATACTGCGAAATACCAGCAAACGGGAGCTGTTGCAGCAACTGAGCTCTGAGACCTTTGTTCTGGACACCGCCGAGCCGCTGGAGAGGGCTCCGGAACTCGATGGTTTCTATTGCCACCTTGATGGCGAGGGTGCCCTGGTGGTGGATGTGGAGAAAGGCCAGAGCCTTAACGGTATGTTTATTCAACTTGAGCAGAAGGGTATCCGGGTGGTGAGCATGCGTACCAAGGCCAACCGGTTGGAAGAGCTGTTTGTTCGCATGGTTGAGGACAACAACGCCATTGCCGCCAAACAGGGAGACGCGGCATGAGAACAGACGCGATGCTGACGGCCTACAAAACCATTGTTGTGCGGGAAATACGCCGTTTCATGCGGATATGGCCGCAAACCCTGTTGCCGCCGGCGGTCACCATGACACTGTATTTCATTATTTTTGGCAACCTTATCGGTTCCCGCATTGGGGTGATGGGCGGCTTTGACTATATGTCGTTTATCGTCCCGGGGCTGATCATGATGGCGGTGATTACCAGCTCCTATGCCAATGTGGTGTCGTCGTTTTTCTCCATGAAATTCCAGCGCAGTATCGAAGAGTTGCTGGTGTCACCGGTGCCCAACTGGATTATTCTCGTTGGTTACGTCACCGGCGGCATGTCACGTGGGCTGGGTATTGGTCTCATCGTGACGCTGCTGTCGCTGGGTTTCACCGACTTATCCATTCACCACCTGCCCATGGTCATACTGACCGTGTTCCTTACCTCGGCACTGTTTTCCCTGGGTGGTTTCATCAATGCCATGCTGGCCACCAAGTTTGATGATATCTCCATTGTTCCTACGTTCGTGCTGACACCACTGACGTACCTGGGCGGGGTGTTCTATTCAATCGACCTGCTGCCCGGGTTCTGGCAGGGGGTGTCGATGATCAACCCGATCCTGTACATGGTGAATGCCTTCCGATATGGCATTCTGGGCGTGTCGGATGTCAATCCATACGTGGCCCTTGGTATGATTCTGATGTTCATTACCATACTGTCTGCCATTTCCCTTCGCATGCTGGCGCGGGGTAAGGGTATTCGTCACTGATGTCTTGTTCCAGGATGTTTCATGGCCCTTATTGATGCCCCGCTGGGCAAATCCAGCGATTACCCGGATACCTACGATCCGCAGTTACTGTTTCCCGTGGCGAGGGACGAAAACCGTCGCCGCCTTGGCCTGGAAGATGGCCGCTGGCCCTGGTTCGGGGAGGATCTCTGGCAGGCCTGGGAAATTTCCTGGCTGCGCTCCGGTGGCGTACCTGCCGTAGCCTGGGCGGAAATCCGCGTGCCTTCGGCATCGCCAGCCATTATTGAGTCAAAGTCACTCAAGCTTTACCTGAACTCCCTGAATCAGACCGTGTTTTCTTCTGCTGATCAGGTCAGGGATGTGATTGTGCGAGACCTGTCCAGTGCCAGTGGTGCCTCTGTGTCCGTGGATCTGTACAGCGTTGACCAGGGCGCGAGGGCGATCGGACGGCCGGAAGGTTTTGTGTTGATCGATGATGAGGACGTGGAATCCGTCGGCTATGACTATAACCCGGACAGCCTGGGTGCCGCTGGCGAGGTGGTGTCGGAAAAGCTGTGCTCGCATCTGCTGAAGAGTAACTGCCCGGTAACCGGCCAGCCGGACTGGGCCACGGTGCTGATTGAGTACACGGGTCCGGCTATGGACCGGGCGGGGCTGCTCCAGTACATCGTCAGTTTTCGTCAGAAGCAGGATTTTCATGAACACTGCGTGGAAACAATGTTCACCGATCTGATGGCGCGTTGTAAGCCGCAGCAGCTATCGGTCTGTGCCCGATATACCCGCCGGGGCGGGCTGGATATCAACCCATGGCGGAGTACAGAGCCGGAAGATGCAGCCGGGCCACGATTGATCAGGCAGTGATAATGGTGTCGGTCAGGCGTCTTCTTCCTGGCGTAACCGTTCGGCGGCATCCTCCAGGGCGGAAAGAATGGACTCGCGTTCTCGCTCTGTAATCTTTTCTGAATCCAGGTACATGGCGAACCCGCTGTGCTCATGTTCCAGGAAGCTGCGGTTGGGACCCATGTCGCGGCGGAAGTCCACAACCTCGTAGATGGACACGGGGCGGCCAAAACCTTTGACGGTTATCTCGCCCTTGTCCCGGCACATGATGCGGTCCTTGATCAGCGAGAAGGTCTCGTAGGAAATCAGGATCTCGCCAGGCTCCGCCAGGGATTCCAGGCGGCTGGCCAGGTTCACTTCCTTGCCGATGATGGTGTAGTCCATGCGGTTCTCGGCGCCAAAGTTGCCCACAGTGGTGTAGCCGGTACTGATGCCCATGCGGATTTCCAGTGGTGTCTTGATACCCTGGCTTCGCCATTTCTGGCGCATGATTTTCATGTGCTTGCGCATTTCGATGGCCATGGACACGCAGGCAAAGGCGTCTTCCCTCTGGCCGCGGCTGGTTGGGTCACCAAAAAAGATCATGATGGAGTCGCCGACGAACTTGTCGATGGTGCCTCCATACTTGAGAGCCACTTCCGACATCTCGTTGAAGTAGTGATTCAGCAGTTCGGTCAGCGCTTCCGGTTCCATCTCTTCGGAAAGTTCCGTGAAGCCCTTGATGTCCGAGAAAAATACCGCGAGCTTCTTGCGCTGGGTTTCCAGCCGCACGTCCCGTTCGCCGGTAAAGATGGACTGCCATACCTGGGGCGACAGGTATTTGGACAGCTTGTGGGACAGCGCAATGGATTGTTCCCGCTGGTTCTGGATCTGGGTCTTTGCTGTCATCAGGGCACGTGCCTGCTGATGAGAGTAGAAGGCAGTCACGCAAATGTAGAGCCCGGTGGCCAGTATGGCGATAATGCTGGTGATCATCGGGGACTGAAAGGACTCTGCAGGCCCCACAACGGCAACGGCGATGGCTCCGCTTACAGCCATGATAACGGTTCCGATTAACCACTGGCGTATGCCGCCAACAATCAGGCAACTGAACATCAGCATCAGCACCACGGCCACGGACGGGATTGCAATCAGGCCGATGCAACCGACAAATCCACCTCCAATGGCGCAATCTCCAAGCAGCATTTTCTGGCGAATGCGTGGTGAATGACGGAGAAAGGTTCTGCGGGTGAGCTGATGGGCAATGTGGGGCCAGGTGAGGGCGCCGATGAGCAACCATAACATCCACTGGCCAAACACGCCCTGCAACACGCCCGAAATGATAATGCCGGCCGTTGCCGTGTAAGCCAGAATCCTGCCGCTGTAGTCCGGCATGGGAGGAATGGCTATCGGGTTGTTCTGCGAATCCAGCACAGCGGACTTGCTGGCGCTGGAACTGGCATTGCGCAGGTCAATCGGTGCGCTCATCATGTCAGAGGCAAGTCCGAACGTTGCGTAAGCTTTGCTGTTGGCTCATAAATCGTCTACCGGCTCATTTATCATTTTTAGGGTAGATGGTACTCGCGTATCGTGGAAAATACTTAGACTAAAGACTAACAGTAATACACTTGTGCCACAATTCATGCGACATATTCAGGCCTGATCTGCGGGCCAGACACCAATCACGGCGAGATGATATGACTGCAGTAATCGATGCAATGCTGAACCGTAGTTCCGAGCCGCGCCTGGAAACTCCTGCACCAGATGCGGACACCCTCGAAAAGGCCTTTGCCTGTGCCGCCAGGGCGCCAGACCATGCCCTGCTCAGGCCCTGGCGTTACCTGGTGATCGAGGGCGATGACGCACTTTCGGCACTGGGAGACCTGTTTGCTTCAACCTGTGAAAGTGATGCTCCGGACAAGGCGCGGGAAAAGCTCCGCAAAAAGGCACAGCGGGCCCCGATGGTGATTGTCGGTATTGCCTCTCACCATAATCATCCCAAAGTGCCGGAAATCGAGCAGACGATGTCGGCCGCTGTTGGTATGGGTTATCTGCTGCTGGCTCTGGAAGATGCCGGCTTTGGAGGTATGTGGCGCACCGGTAGCCTGGCCTACCACCCGGATGTTGCCAGAGGCTTGGGGTTGAGCGACGAGGAGATTATCACCGGGTTCCTTTATGCCGGCAGCGTCAGCTCAAACAAACCTCCGGTGCCAAGGCCCCAGCCGAGTGAATTTGTGAGCCGCTGGCCGCAGTAGTCGCCGGTGGCTACCCCCGCCCGCGGCGGTGGGGGGAAATCCCTTGCCGCTTTCCGCGTTTCCGCTTCCCTCCTGAATTGCCCCGCTTTCGTTCCAGCCCCCGTCCCGCAACGACTTCTGAAAACTGGCATTGTCATTGCTTTTACTCCTGCATAAAGCACAAACGGCAATACGAACACGGCCGGGTGCAGGAATCGGAGGCATTATGGCTATTTCCCTGGACAAAGCATTAGGCATTCACCAGCACGCCCTGGAAGGGCGGATCAAGCGCGCTGAAGTGCTGGCAAACAATCTTGCCAACGCGGATACCCCCGGCTACAAGGCGCGGGATATCGACTTTCAGGCGATGATGCAGAAAGCGCAGGAAGGCATGAGTGGCTTTGGCATGAACCGCACTCACGAGTCCCATATGGATACATCAGGCATGGGCCAGGACAGCGAACTGCTGTATCGGATTCCGCATCAGCCTTCTGTGGATGGCAACACCGTGGATGCCCAGCAGGAGCAGACCCGTTTCATGCGCAATGCGATGGATTACCAGGCCAGTTTCCAGTTCCTGGATGGAAAAATTTCCGGTATCAAAAAGGCACTCTCGGGTCAGTGATCCGGGCGCAGCAATCTAACTGAGGAGTAAGACCATGTCACTGGGTAGCATTTTCGATATCGCCGGGTCAGGCATGACAGCCCAGTCACTGCGGCTGAATACCACTGCGTCCAACATCGCCAATGCCGAGACAGCCAGCTCCAGTACCGAACAGACCTATCGCGCCCGCAAGCCGGTGTTTGCGGCGATCCAGCAGAGCATGCTGAATCCGTCACAGCAGGGGCAGCCCTTTGGCAGCGAAGCGGGTCCCGGGGCCGGTGTGCGGGTTGAAGGTATTGTTGAAAGTGATGCCGAGCTGCAGATGCGTTACGAACCGGATCATCCTGCAGCCAACGAAGAAGGGTATGTGTTCTACCCGAACGTGAATGTGGTTGAGGAGATGGCAGACATGATGTCTTCTTCCCGCAGCTTTCAGATGAATGTGGATATCATGAACAGCGCCAAATCCATGATGCAGCGCATCCTGACCCTGGGTCAGCAGTAACCGAGCGAGGATTGAATCATGAGTGCAATTAACCCGGCAGACGCCTCGGATGTGCTGAGCAAGTACAAGCTTGATCAGGAAAAGACAAAAAGCGGGAATGAGCTTGGCAAGAACGAGTTCATGGAGCTGATGATTGCCCAGTTGAAGAACCAGAACCCGCTTGAACCCCAGGACAATGGTGAGTTCATCTCCCAGCTGGCGCAGTTCAGCTCTCTGGAGGAGATGCAGGGCCTTTCCGGCAGTGTGGATGATGTGGCAAACCAGTTCCGCTCCACCCAGGCGCTGCAGGCTTCTGCGATGGTGGGTCGTACCGTTCTGGCGCCGTCATCCATTGGCATTCTGGGTGCTGAGGGAGAGATATCCGGCAATGTGGAAGTGCCGGCAAGCACCTCTGGCCTGAGAATCTCCATTGAGAACCAGGCCGGCGAACGGGTACGACAGATTGACATGGGCACCCAGCAGGCTGGCGTGACGGCGTTCAGCTGGGATGGCAAGGATGGTAACGGCAACAGTTTGCCTCCCGGACCCTATAAAGTAGTGGCCGAAGCGTCCTACCCGGAAGGCCCTGAGCAGCTCGGCACCATGATGAGCGCCAACGTTGACAGTGTCTCGCTTGGCAAGGGCGGCAACATTACGCTGAATCTGGCCGGCATGGGGTCAATCGCCCTGTCGGACGTTGAGCAGATTAATTGATACCGGTGAAACAGCACGAGGTGAAGTATGGCTTTCAATACAGGTCTTAGCGGCTTAAGGGCATCATCGGTTGACCTTGATGTCACCGGTAACAACATTGCCAACGCCAGTACCGTAGGTTTCAAGGGCAGCAAGGCCCAGTTTGGTGACTTGTATGCCAGCGGTTTCCTGAGCGCCGGCACCAACCCCATTGGCGATGGTGTGCGGGTGCAGGACGTCAAGCAGTCGTTCAGCCAGGGCAACATCAGCTTCACCGACAATGGGCTGGACCTGGCCATCAACGGGGATGGCTTTTTTGTACTGAATAACGGCGGCGAAGTGCGGTATTCCCGTGCGGGTCAGTTCGGTATCGACAAAGACGGCTACGTGACCAACAACCAGAATATGCGGGTTCAGGGCTTCGTGGCCGACGATGACGGCAACCTCTCCGGTATTCGTGACGACCTGCAGGTAGAAACCGACAACCTGGCTCCCCGTCGTACCACCAATCTGCAATCGGACCTCAACCTGGATTCCAGGGAAACGGTTCTGGAACGCCGTGTGGCGGATATGGGTGACTTTACGGCCACAGACCCCGGGTTTCCTGCTGAAACATTTGAGATCACCTACGAGGACGGTTCAGTCGTCAGTGCATCCATCAGTGCAGATTCCTCTGCGGCGGATGTGGTGGATGTGCTGAATAGTCAGGACGGGTTGTCGGCCTCTGCCACCACATCATACGAAGGTATGACCGAAGGCGAGTTGAACACGGCCATTGCCGCTGGCAACTTCAACTTCGACCTGGCAGTGGGCGGAGTCACGGTGCCTGTTGATACCACCGGAGTGACCGACGCAGCTTCCCTGGCCAATGCGATTAATGATGCCCAGGCCCCCACCATCTCGGCGTCGCTTACTGGTGGCAACCTGCGTCTGATTGACAATCGCGGTAACAATCTTACCGCCGGTTACACCAGTGACGGCCCGGACCGGGCTCCGGAAACTACGGTGGGAACAGTCAGGCCACAGGCAGACCGAGAAATTACGGACATTGCCTCAACCAGTGGCACCACCAATCTGACCGATTCGTGGGATACGCGCACCATTGAAATCACCAACCAGTTCAATCCGCTGGATCAGCGCACCTATAACCATGCAACCTCCACGACCATTTATGACAGCCTGGGCAACTCCCATGAAATAACCCAGTTCTATGTCAAGCAGCCTTCACCGGGCGACGGCGTGGGCGTCAGCGAATGGTCGGTCTACCTGCAGATTGATGGTGAGTTCGTGGCCGGCACCGACAGCAACCCGTTCCAGGCCCGGTTTGACCAGGATGGAGAGTTGCAGTCAGTGAACGGTGATCCCAATGGCGAGATCCTGGTGGATGACTGGATACCCAAGAATGCCGACGGCACCCCCAATGGCGCTGATGGTCCACCTGCGCCGGGAGAGACGGTAACGACGCCCATTCCGGAGCCGCCGACCACATCTGCCTTTGTGCTGGACCTTGGCAATACCACGCAGTTTGGCAGCGATTTTGGTGTTAACGATCAACGCCAGAACGGTTTTGCTACCGGCCGTCTGTCGGGCCTGGATGTCTCTGACCAGGGCGTACTGTTTGCCCGCTATACCAACGGGCAGTCGCAGTCCCTCGGGCAGGTGGCCCTGGCCTCCTTCAATAACACCAATGGGCTTTCGCCGGTGGGGGAGACCACCTGGGTGGAGACCTTCGAGTCCGGGCAGCCCATCATTGGCGCGCCGGATACCGGAACCCTGGGCTCCATCAAGGCCAGCTCCATCGAGGAATCCAACGTGGACCTCTCGGCTGAACTGGTCAACCTGATCATTGCCCAGCGTAACTATCAGGCCAATGCCAAGACCATTGAAACCTCCGATGCCGTCACCCAGACGATCATCAACCTCCGCTAACCCTGAAAGCTGAACATGGCACAACTCCTGCAGGAAGACTGGTAACAGTCAAAATTCCGGCAGGAGTTTTCCCATGGACAAAGCCCTTTATATTGGAATGTCCGGCGCCAAGCAGAACATGCTTTCCCAGCGCGCCCACGCCAACAACCTGGCGAACGTCAGTACCACCGGTTTCAAGCGGGATTTTGCCCAGGCCCGCAGCATGCCGGTTTTCGGTGAACACCATCCCACACGGGCTTATGCCATGGCTGAAAGGCCGGGTACGGATCTTTCAGCAGGCGCATTGATGGATACCGGCCGCAAACTGGACGTTGCCGTTGAAGGGGATGGCTGGCTGGCCGTACAGAATCAGCAGGGCGAAGAAGTGTTCACCCGTTCCGGCAGCATGCAGATTGATGTGAACGGCCTGATGCGTCTCTCAAGCGGAGAGATGGTGATGGGCAATGGTGGCCCGGTGGCATTGCCTCCTTTCGACAATGTGCAGATTGGTTCTGACGGAACCGTCTCAATTGTGCCGGTTGGTGGCCCGCCCGATCAGCTTGTTGAAGTTGACCGCCTGAAGCTCGTGAACCCGCCTCCCGGTGCCCTGGAAAAGGGTGAAGACGGTTTTATTCGTCGCAAGCCCGACCAGGCGCTCGATGGCCCGGAACCCCCCGATGCCAATATGCGCGTGGCCTCCGGGTTTCTGGAGAGCTCCAACGTGAACGCGGTGGAAGAAATGATTTCCAATCTTCAGCTGTCCCGGCAGTACGAAATGCAGGTGAAGATAATGACCACTGCCAATGAGAATTCCGAGGCTTCGGCACGACTGTTGCAGAATCTCTGATAAACCTATTGAACATCGTTCGGGCGGGCACGAAAGCGGCAAAAATCGGCCGCATTGATATGGCCCCCGGCAAGGAGTAGATGACATGCATCCAGCACTTTGGGTCAGCAAAACCGGGTTGAGCGCACAGGACACCAATATGTCCACGATCTCCAACAACCTGGCCAACGTGAACACCACCGGTTTCAAACGGGACCGGGCGGTATTCCAGGACCTGCTGTACCAGATCGACCGGCAGCCCGGTGGTCTGAATACCCAGAACTCGGAGCTGCCATCCGGCCTTCAACTGGGTACTGGTGTGCGCATAGTAGGCACCACCAAGCAGTTCTCACAGGGCAATCTGGAAGTCACCGAGCAGCCGCTGGATATGGCGGTGAACGGCCGTGGTTTCATGCAGATCCTGCTTCCGGACGGCCAGATTGCCTACACCCGTGACGGTCAGTTCCAGTTGAACTCCGATGGCGACATCGTCAACCCGGATGGCTACACCCTGGAGCCCAACATCAATGTGCCCGAGAACGCCACCAACATCACGATCGGCAAGGACGGAACGGTCTCTGCGGTAACCGACGATCAGGCGGCGCCGGTCAATCTGGGTGAGATTACACTGGTGGACTTCATCAATCCCCAGGGTTTGCAGGCGATCGGAAACAACCTCTACAAGGCGACCAATGCCAGCGGTGATCCCGCCGAGGGCGAGCCTGGTATCGGTGGCCTGGGAACCCTTGAGCAGGGCATGGTAGAAGCTTCCAACGTGGAAGTGGTGGAGGAGCTGGTCAACATGATCACCACCCAGCGCGCCTATGAAATGAATTCAAAGGTGGTTTCCGCAACGGACCAGATGCTGCAGTTCATCACGAATAATATCGGCTAACCGGTAGCAGCGGTCAGGAGGGGTAATCATGACATTCGTAATCACTAGAACCTCAAACAGGCGCGGCGTGGGAACCCTGGCCGTCGTTATGACGCTGATTGTCCTCCAGGGCTGTACCGCCATGAGCCGCCCGCGGGCAATGCCGGATGATCCAGCCTATTCGCCGGTGCGGGCCGAAGCGATGATGCAGAGAGACCCGGAATCCGGTGCCATTTATCAGACATCCCGGAATTACAGCCTTTACGGAGACACCGTTGCGCTGAACGTGGGCGACATTCTTACGGTGACCCTGGAGGAGTCCACTCGCGCCAGCAAGAACGCTGAAAGCAGTATTACCAAGGACAATGAGATTTCCATGCTGGACCCGCGAATTCTGGGCAAGGGCAACATTGGTCTGGGAACAGACATCAACACAGAACGGGATTTTCAGGGGCAGGCGGAAGCGGATCAGAGCAACAGCCTGGATGGCAATATTACCGTCACAGTGACGGAGGTGTTGCCGAACGGCGTTTTGCATATCCGGGGCGAGAAATGGTTGTCGCTGACCAATGGCGATGAGTACATCCGCCTGACCGGCCTGGTTCGCCCCCAGGATATTTCCCCGGACAATACAGTGGCTTCCAATCGCATCGCAGATGCCCGTATTGCTTATGGCGGTACCGGTGACTTTGACCAGGCCAACCAAATGGGCTGGCTGGCACGATTCTTTAACAGTGAGTGGTTCCCGCTATGAAAATGCTGCGGTTCGGAATAATGGTGATTGCGCTGTCGGTCATTGCAGCACCCGTGCTGGCGGACCGGTTGAAGGACCTGGCGCGGGTCAAGGGTGTACGTGACAACCAGCTGGTGGGCTATGGCCTGGTGGTGGGGCTGGACGGCACGGGCGATAAGGCGCCGTTTACCAACCAGACCTTCCGCAACATGATGAACCAGTTCGGGATCACACTGCCTCAGGGTGTAAACCCCAACCTTGCCAACGTAGCCGCCGTTACTGTTACCGCCACACTGCCTCCCTTTGCGAAGCAGGGGCAGCAGCTTGATATCACCGTATCGTCAATCGGTAATGCGGACAGTCTCAGGGGTGGCACTCTGTTGATGGCACCCCTGAAGGGCGCCGATGACCAGGTTTACGCCATGGCTCAGGGCAGTCTGGTGGTGGGTGGATTTGGCGCCCAGGGCGCTGACGGTTCGCGTATCACGGTGAATGTGCCCAGCGTTGGCCGTATCCCCAATGGCGCCACGATCGAGCGGGAAGTGACCTCACCGTTTACCAGGGGCGATACCATCACCTTTAACCTGATGCGCGCTGATTTCACAACAGCCCGTCGGGTGGTCGAAGCCATCAATGACATGCTGGGGCCGGACATGGCCTACGCCCACGATGCCACGGCGGTATCCGTGAAGGCGCCCCGGGACCCGTCCCAGAGAGTCAGCTTCCTGTCCATCCTTGAGAACATTGAAGTCGACCCGGCCCAGGAGGCGGCCAAGGTGGTCATCAACAGCCGCACCGGCACCATCGTAGTGGGGCAGAACGTGAAGGTAAGCCCGGCCGCGGTAACCCATGGCAACCTGACCGTGACCATCGAAGAGAATCCGGAGGCAAATCAGCCCAACCCCTTCACCGAGGGTGAAACGGTTGTTGAACCCAATACCCAGATTGCGATTACCGAAGAACCGGCAAGAATGTTCCAGTTCGGTCCCGCCGTTACCCTGAACGAAATTGTTCAGGCGGTGAATCAGGTGGGCGCAGCCCCGGGTGATGTCATGGCGGTGTTGGAAGCGCTTAAACAGGCCGGCGCGTTGCGGGCCGAGCTGATCGTGATATAGGTGGCGTGATGCAGGATTTCAGTCTCCAGAAAGCTCAGGTCTATACCGATTTCGGTGGTCTCAACGACCTGAAGACTCAGGCCAGGACCGACAAGGACGCCGCACTGCTGGAAGTGGCAAAGCAGTTCGAGGGCCTGTTCCTGTCGGAAATGGTCAAGTCCATGCGCAAGGCCGGAGACGTGTTTGCAGAGGGTAACTACCTCAACAGCCAGCAATCGGAGTTCTACCGTGAGATGTTCGACAGCCAGCTCAGTCTGACGCTGTCGCAGAAGCAGGGTACAGGGCTTTCAGAAGCTCTGGTGCGGCAGTTAAGCCGCCAGATTCCGGGCATGGACGACAAAGGCGAGCCCATGGCCGCCCATAAGAAGACGCTGGCGGAATACGACCGCAGTCTGCCGGTGCTGTCTCCCCGTCTGCCGGAGCAGGTAAACAGAGTGAATCAGGTTGCCGATGCCGCTCCCATGCCTGCACAAGAGGCAGGCGCAGCGCCGCCGGACAGGTTCGATTCTCCCGAGCAGTTTGTCCGCGAACTTCTGCCCGTAGCCGAGAGAGTGGCGCAGCAGAGCGGTATCAATCCGCGCCTCATGATCGCCCAGGCGGCGCTGGAAACTGGCTGGGGCAGGCACATGATAGAAGGCGAGGGTGGTTCCCCGAGCTTCAACCTGTTCGGTATCAAGGCCGACACTCGCTGGCAGGGTGAATCCGTGAATATTGCCACCACCGAGTTCCGGGAAGGCGTGCCGATGAACGAGAGGGCGGCGTTCCGGAGCTATCCGGATTACGAGTCCAGCTTCCGGGATTATGTGTCCTTCCTTGAGTCCAATCCCCGCTACCAGAATGTTCTGGCGGCAGCGGATAACCCGGATGAGTTTGCCGACAGGCTTCAGCAGGCCGGCTACGCCACCGATCCGAACTATGGCGCCAAGATTCGTCGCATCATGAATAACGACTCCATGACAACATTGTCCATGGGCTCCCGCGGGGCTGAGGAGTAAAGGTTATGGCAGGGCTTATCAATATTGGCTTGACCGGTATCCTCGGCCACCAGACGGCGCTGAACACCACCGGCAACAATATCACCAATGCCAACACTCCCGGTTACAGCCGCCAGGAGGTGCAGTTTGAAACCCAGGCTGCTCAACGCACTGGCGCGGGCTCGGTGGGTACCGGGGTCAACGTCACGGATATTCGCCGGTTGGCGAATGAGTTCCTGACTCAGCAGGTGCGTGAAGACAGCACGCTGTTCGGGGAGCAGGAAACCCTTAACTCTGAGCTGTCCCGACTGGATAACCTGTTGGGGGGAGACTCCACGGGGCTGAGTAATGCCCTCAACAACTTCTTTGCCAGCCTGCAGAATGCGGCTGAGGACCCTGCATCACTTCCCCAGAGACAGCTTGTTCTGAGCGAGGCGCAGCAGATCGTAAACCGCTTTGAAGCACTGAACCGTGAGTTCATTCAACAGCGGGAATCGGTCAAGACCCAGATGCAGCAGGGCGTAAAAGACGCCAATACGCTGATCAAGAGTATTGCCGAACTGAACACGGCCATTTCGGAATCCCCGGGTCTCGCCCAGGGGCGCGAACCCAATGAATTGCTCGACAAGCGGGACGAGAAGCTCAGAGAGCTGTCAGAACTGGTCAGTATCCGCGTGACCCAGGCAGAGGGCAGTCAGGTCAATGTTTCCCTGAGAAATGGCCAGTCGCTGGTGATTGGATCACAGGCATCGCAGTTGGGCACCCGTGCGGATTCTGAAGATCCTACCTCGCTGGAATTCACACTGACTTCCGGCGGACGGACCCTGAACGTAGACGGCCAGATCAATGGCGGCAAGCTGGGTGGATTGCGCCGGTTTGAATCCGAGGGCCTGCAGCCCGCGTTCCAGGAGCTTGGCAGGGTAGCCATTGCGCTGTCGGACACCATCAATCACCAGCATGAAATCGGTATGGATCTGGAGGGTGATCTGGGTGGATTGTTCTTCAGTGATATCAATTCAGAAGCCGCGCAACGGGGCCGGGTTGTCGCCAACGCTAACAACGCGGCCCCCCAGAACGCGCAACTGGCGGTAGAGATTATAGACAGTGCCGCGCTGCCGGCCGGTAGCTGGTCACTGCAGTTCGGTGGTGATGGCCGTAATTTTGAACTGGTCGACCGGGCCACTGGCAAGGTTGTCAACCAGGGCCGACTGCCTGACCCGGTTCAGTCTGAAATCTCCATGCCGGGGTTCAATATCCGGGTGGAGGGCGGTACGTTCAACGCCGGTGACAAGTTCCTGATCGAACCCACACGTAATGCCGCTGCCAATATTGATCTGAAAATCAACCGCGAAGAGGACCTTGCGTTTGCCAGCCCGGTAAGGGCTGAGGGTGCTGCCGGTAACGCCGGCGATGCCACCATCAATCAGGGCAGGATGCTCAACGTGCGGGACCCGTTCACCAACTCGCTGCTGACGAATTTCCGGCAGGAGGGCCAGTTGGACCCGCCCCTTGATATCCAGTTTTTTGAAAGTGGCGGGCAGATGTTCTACGACATCGTTGATGCCGATACCGGCGCTCCGATACTGCCGGCTGATCCCGCCGCCACGCCACCTGTGAATCTGTACGAGCCCGGTGTCTCCAACAAACTGTTTACCGAGGACCCACGGTCGCCGGACTATTTCGGTTTCCAGTTCGAGATATCAGGCAACCCACGGCCTGGCGACTCTTTCAGTATCAACTACAACACCAACGGTGTGTCGGACAACCGTAACGCCGAATTCCTGGCCGCGCTGGGAACGAAAAATACCCTCAACAACGGCAGTCAGAGTTTTGCCGAAGGCTATGCCGGCCTGGTAGAGGATATCGGCGTGAAGACCCGTCAGAGCCAGCTGGACAAGGACGCCGGGAAAACCCTGCTTGAGCAGTCCAGCAACCAGCGTGAGTCGGTCTCGGGTGTCAACCTTGATGAAGAGGCCGGCCGGCTTATCCAGTATCAGGCTGCCTATAATGCCTCCGCTCAGGTGATGAGCGTGGCCCAGGATTTGTTCAATACTCTGTTACAGAGTTTCAGGTAACAGTGCGAGGTGATGTGACATGATCAGAATTTCATCACAACAGATATTCTCCGGTGGGATAAGCCGGCTTCAGGACCTGAACAGCAACCTGAACCAGACCCAGGAGCAGATCTCTACCGGTAAACGGGTGAACAAGCCGTCGGATGACCCCGTTGCTGCGGCCCGCATTCTCAAGCTGGACCAGGAGCTTTCCCGTATTGAAACCTACCAGCGTAATGCTGGCCTCGCTGAGAACCGACTGCAGCAGGAAGAGAGCACCCTGGCGAGTTCGGTGGACATCGTCCAGCGGGTACGCGAGCTTACGGTTCAGGCGGGCAATGGCTCACTGTCTGCGAATGATCGCAAATCCATTTCCTCTGAGCTCAAGGAGCGTCTGGGGCAGTTGGCGGATATTGCCAATACAAGGGATGCGTCCGGTGAATACATCTTCAGTGGGTTCCAGGGCAACACGGCTGCGTTTGCAAAGGACGCTTCCGGTAGCTGGGCCTACCAGGGGGATGAAGGCCAGCGTGTGCTGGAGATTGATGACGGCGTAACAGTCCCAATCAGCGATCACGGCAAGGGAATATTCTCCAGTATCCCGGCCGCGGTGTTTGGTGAAAGTGATCCTGCTAATGCGGCAGATGCCAGAATAGATGGCGTTACGGTAATTGATGACGGAGATTTTTCTACCGTATCACCCGACGATATCACCCTGACCGTGGACACAACCACTGAAACCATAACCGCCGTCAATAGCCGGACGGGAGATCCGTTGCCGGATTCGCCCGTCAGTTATGTCAGTGGTGAACCATTTGAGATCGCAGGGGTGCAGGCAACGATTACCGATGCTGGCAATGGCGATGAGTTCACGATCCGCGCCGGGGAAAAACAGTCGGTTTTTGCGACCATAGAGACTCTTATTGATGGACTGGACACCATCGACAAGGGCACTCCGGCTGGCCAGGCGGCCTATGATGACCTTATCGCCGCTTCACTGCAGAACCTGGACAACGCCCAGGAGAGTATCGTGCAGAAGCAGACAGAGCTTGGCGGGCGTCTGAACGCGGTGGATTCGACAAAATCGTTCCTGGAAGACTCCTCGGTTTACAGCGAGGAGATCCGTTCCGAGTTACGGGACGTGGACTATGCCGAGGCCATCAGCAACCTCAGCTTCCAGAGCTTCGTGTTGCAGGCTGCCCAGCAGTCGTTTGCGCAGGTGTCCCAGCTGTCGTTGTTTGATCGTTTGTAGAATTATCAAAGGCACCGCCGAATCAACTGCGGCGCTTATATTGCTTTAATAATCAACCTCAGTATAATCCCCCACACTCTCCGATGGCGGCGTGGTGAAATTGGTAGACACGACGGATTCAAAATCCGTTGGGGTAAAACCCGTGGCGGTTCGAGTCCGCCCGCCGCTACCACTTACAGACCGCTCAACGCGGTGTATTGAACAGTCCATCCAATGAACGTCTCCGATTTCCACTTTGATCTGCCGGATGAGCTTATTGCCCGGTATCCACTCAAAGAGCGCAGTGGTTCACGCCTGCTCAGCCTTGATGGCCTTTCTGGCGCCGTTTCCCATCGACAGTTTGCCGATCTGCCGGATCTTCTCCATCCCGGTGACCTGCTGGTATTCAATAATACCCGGGTGATACCGGCACGGCTGTTTGCGAAAAAAGAGACAGGTGGACAGGTTGAAGTGCTGGTGGAGCGGCTGCTGGGAGAGCACGAGTTACTTGCCCATGTGAAGGCATCCAAGGCGCTCAGGCCGGGGCAGCGAATTATTCTCGAAGACGGTACTCCCATGGTGATGAAACTGCGGGAGGACGCGCTTTTTCACCTGGTGTGCGAAAGCAGCGAACCGTTGCTGGAACTCCTGGAGCGCATCGGCCACATGCCGTTGCCGCCCTATGTTGACCGCCCGGACGAATCCAGTGACCGGGAGCGTTACCAGACCGTCTACGCCAGGGAAGCCGGCGCAGTGGCGGCACCGACCGCCGGGTTGCATTTTGATGACCGGATATTCTCTGAGCTCGACTCACGGGGCATTGAGAGCACGTTTGTAACGCTGCACGTGGGGGCCGGTACGTTCCAACCTGTTCGCGTCGACAATATTGAAAACCACGTGATGCACAGCGAAGTGGCTCATGTTCCGCAGGCCACCGTGGATGCGGTTAATGCAACCAGGGCCCGTGGCGGCCGGGTGGTCGCAGTGGGTACAACGTCCGTGAGATCGCTTGAGTCCGCCAGTAGGGGCGGGGTGCTGAAACCGTTCAAAGGCGAAACGGATATCTTTATCTACCCCGGTTATCGCTTCCAGACGGTCGACGCCATGATAACCAATTTCCATCTGCCGGAGTCGACACTGATCATGCTGGTCAGCGCCTTTGCAGGCTATCAGAACGTGATGTCGGCCTATCGGGAAGCCGTTGCTGAGCGTTACCGCTTTTTCAGTTACGGTGATGCCATGTTTATCACAGGTCAGGAGCCAAGCTTGGGCGCCCTGAACTCCTGCGCCGGGGAAGGGCATGTGCAAACCGGAGAACAATCATGAATGACCAGTGTTATATGTCCTTTGAAAAACTCGGCGAGGATGGCCGCGCCCGACGGGGGCGCCTGACCTTCCCCCGGGGCACCGTGGAAACGCCGGCGTTCATGCCGGTGGGCACCTACGGCACCGTCAAGGGTATGCTGCCAAGGGATATCAAGGATATTGGCGCGGAAATCATCCTCGGGAACACCTTTCACCTGATGCTGCGGCCCGGCACGGAGGTTGTGAAGGCCCATGGTGACCTGCACGACTTCACCCAGTGGCACGGCCCCATTCTGACCGACTCCGGGGGCTTTCAGGTGTTCAGTCTGGGGGAGATGCGCAAGATCACCGAGGCGGGCGTAACCTTCCGCTCGCCGATCGATGGTTCCCCTGTGGAACTGTCACCGGAGATTGCCATGCAGGTCCAGCGGGACCTGGGCTCCGACATTGTGATGATTTTTGATGAGTGTACGCCGTACCCGGCGACGGAAAAGCAGGCACGTGAGTCAATGGAGCTGTCGTTGCGCTGGGCCAGGCGAAGCAAAGAGGCTCACGACGGTAATCCGGCCGCACTGTTCGGCATCGTTCAGGGCGGCATGTATGAATCCCTGCGCGAGCGTTCACTCGAGGGGCTGACAGAGATCGGTTTCGATGGTTATGCCATTGGTGGCCTGTCGGTGGGGGAACCCAAAGAGGACATGATCCGGATTCTGGATCATCTGCCACCAAAGATGCCGGAAGATCGCCCCCGTTATCTGATGGGCGTGGGCCGGCCAGAAGACCTTGTGGAAGCGGTCCGTCGCGGCGTGGACATGTTTGACTGCGTGATGCCCACCCGTAACGCACGCAACGGCTATCTGTTTACCTCCACCGGCATCGTCAAGATCCGGAACGCCAGGCATCGACACGACACCGCGCCGCTGGACGACCAGTGCGACTGTTACACCTGCAAGAACTTTTCGAGAAGTTACCTGCATCATCTGGATAAGTGTGGAGAAATGCTCGGCTCGCAACTCAATACCATTCACAATCTGCGTTACTACCAGAACGTGATGGCCGGATTGCGTGGCGCAATTGAAGCAGGTACATTGTCGGACTTTATTAGCGACTTCTACGCCCGTCGCGGGGAAACCGTGCCAGCAATGGCGCAGTGACCGCAGGGTGTACCGGTTCTGAACCGCTGTCTGAACTTTTTATCAAACGGAGATTATCAATGAAATCAATCAAGTTACTTGTTGCTGCGCTTTTGGGTGTGATGCCGGCGCTGGCCATGGCGCAGGATCCCGGTGCTGGCGGTATGGGCGTAATGGGGCAGGTGATCTTCTTTGCCGGCTTTATCCTGATTTTCTACTTCCTGATCTGGCGCCCCCAGTCCAAGCGTGCGAAAGAGCACAAGGCACTGATGTCCGGCCTGAACAAGGGTGATGAAGTCGTTACCTCCGGTGGCCTGGCCGGCAAGATCACCAAAGTAACCGACGATTTCATCGTCGTGGAAATTGCCGACAACGTTGAAGTCAAGGTTCAGAAAGTTGCTGTTGCAGCTGCACTTCCGAAAGGAACTCTGAAGGACATCTGATCGACCGGTTTTCGACTCAGGTCTGAATTTGCCAAGCTGAAACATCACAGCCGGCCCGTTGGCCGGCTTAAAGGGACCCCATGCTGAACAAGTATCCGCTCTGGAAAAACCTGGTTATCCTGATCGCTTTGGTGATCGGGTTTATCTACGCCCTGCCAAACGTCTTCCCTGATGACTACGCCATACAGATCACCGGTGCGCGGAGTAGCACCGAGGTTGATCAGAGGATTCTCGACAGAGCCGTTGATGCGCTCGAAGCCAAGGGCATTGCCGTCAAGGAATCAGAGCTTCAGGAGCGCGATGCCCTGATCCGCGTGAACAGTTCCGAGGCTCAGGTGCGCGCGAGGCCGGTTGTTCAGGATGCGCTCGGCAGGGACTACCTGGTGGCACTGAACATGGCGCCGTCCACACCGGAATGGCTGAAAAGCCTCGGTGCAGGTCCCATGAAGCTGGGTCTTGACCTTCGGGGCGGTGTCCACTTCCTGCTGGAGGTGGATATGGAAACTGCTGTAGAGCAGCGGCTTGAAGCCATGTCCAGCCAGATCAAGCGAGAGCTGCGGGAAGAACGTGTACGCTATCGTGGTGGCGATCTTGAAGGCGACAACTCGATCATTCTGACTTTCCGTGATGAAGAGTCCCGCAGTGAGGCGTTCAGTCTGATTCGCGACCAGTACAATCAGTTCACTCTGGACGAGCAGAGTGAAGATAGTGAATTTCGCCTGGAACTTACCCTGTCGGAAGCCGAAATCAAATCCATCCAGGATTACGCGCTGGAACAGAACCTGACGACCATCCGTAACCGGGTGAATGAGCTGGGTGTTGCCGAACCCCTGGTGCAGCGCCAGGGTACAGACCGGATTATCGTTGAGCTGCCGGGTGTTCAGGATACGGCGGCGGCCAAGCGTGTACTGGGCGCCACGGCGAACCTGGAATTCCGCCTTGAGGCCCGGCAGGATGCGGCTGCTGCCACAACCGAGACGTTTCCGTTCCGCGACAATCCCAACCGCGAGGCCCGGCTTGAGCGTGAAGTCATCGTAACCGGTGACAACGTGTCCAATGCCCAGCAAGCGTTCGACGAGAACGGTCAGCCCCAGGTCAACATCACCATGGACTCCGTGGGCGGTGATCTTATGAACCGGGCGACACGCAATGCGATCGGTCGTCGTATGGCGGTGCTGTTTATTGAGTACCGCACGGAAACCGAAGAAGTGGTGGTGGATGGTGAAACCCGCACTGTCGATAACCGCGTGGTGGAGAAGGGCATTATCAGCCTTGCCACTATCCAGTCCGCACTGGGGAGCAGTTTCCGGATCACCGGCCTGGATTCGATACCGGAAGCATCGGAGCTTGCACTGCTGTTGCGTGCCGGCTCTCTCGCTGCGCCGATGTACTTTGTTCAGGAACGCACCATCGGTCCAAGCCTGGGCCAGAAAAACATTGATGCCGGCATGATGTCCGTATTGCTCGGTTTCGTCCTGGTGCTCTGTTACATGGTGGTGTATTACCGTGGCTTTGGCATGATTGCCAATGTGGCCCTGACGCTGAACCTGATGCTGCTGATTGCCTGCATGTCGATCCTGTCGGCGACACTGACGTTACCCGGCATCGCGGGCATTGTACTGACGGTGGGTATAGCTGTTGATGCCAACGTGCTTATTTTTGAACGCATAAAGGAAGAGCTGAAGGCAGGTATTCCGCCCCAGTCCGCCATTAGTGCGGGTTACTCCAGGGCCTTTGTATCGATTTTCGACGCCAACATCACCACTCTGCTGGTGGCGGTGATCCTGTTTGCCATGGGGTCCGGTCCGGTGAAAGGGTTCGCGGTGACGCTGTCGATCGGTATTCTCACGTCGATGTTCTCCGGGCTGATGGTCAGTCGCAGCATCGTAAATCTTGTATACGGCGGTCGAAAGATCGAAAAGCTGTCGATCGGAGGGAAGCTGGCCAATGTCTGAAGTTGAGAAGAAGCCAATCGATTTCATGGGTGCACGGAAGTTTGCTTCCGTCGTATCTATCGCCCTAGTTGTTATTGCTGTTGCTCTGCTCGCAACCCGCGGGCTGAACCTGGGCCTTGATTTTACCGGTGGTACGTCTGTTGAGCTGGAGTACCAGCAGGCCCCGGCCCTGGACGATGTCCGGCAGGCGCTGGAAGGCGCCGGATACGAGCAGTTTGTGGTTCAGAACTTTGGTTCGGATACCACCGTGCTGGTGCGGATGGCGGAGTCCGAGAATGACAAGTTGGCACAAGAGGTAGTGGACGCCCTGTCTGCAGGCGGGGATGAACTGACACTGGTCAGTTCCGAGTTCGTTGGGTCCCAGGTTGGTGAGGAGCTCAAGGAAGACAGCGGCCTCGGAATGCTGATTGCCCTTGCGGTGGTATTGATCTACGTGGGCATGCGCTTCCAGTTCAAGTTCGGGATCGCCTCCGTTGTTCCTCTTGCCCATGACGTGATTGTTGTCCTTGGCGTATTTTCGCTGTTCCAGTGGACCTTCGATCTGAGCGTGCTGGCGGCCTTGCTTGCGGTTATCGGTTATTCCCTCAACGACACGATCGTAGTGGCGGACCGAATCCGTGAAAACTTCCGCAAGATGCGGGAGGGTGATTCCGAGCATGTTATCAACGAGTCCATTCACCAGACGATCAGCCGGACCATCAACACTTCCGGCACCACGCTTGTGGTTCTGTTGGCCCTGTACTTTCTGGGCGGCGAAGCCATCAACAATTTCGCCCTGGCATTGATTATCGGTGTGGTGGTGGGTACCTATTCCTCCATCTATGTTGCCGCCAATATGCTGGTTGCCCTGGGTGTTGCCCGCGAGGACCTGATTATACCGCCCAAGGAGGGGTTGGCGGGTCAGGAAGAGGAAGAAGAGCAGCCACCTGAATGGCTGAACCGGATGTAATCCGGTCAGCTATAAAAAAAGCCGCAACCCCCTGAGGTGTTGCGGCTTTTTTGTGCCTGGCCGATTCAGCGTGGCAGGCGGCCCCGGAAGGGGTGAAGGGTTTTCAGTACTTCCCGGAACAGCTTGGGATTGGCAACAATAAGCTGCTTGGCTTTCTCGGTTGACGGATTGCCGGAGAAATCGCCAGTGAGCGCGCCGGATTCCAGAGCCAGGGTGACGCCAATGGCAAGGTCTGCAGGCTCGGGACGGAAAATAACCGCGGCGTCCAGGTGGCCTGAGGAAACCCTGGCGATATCCAGCGCAACGCAGCCAGCGGTGCGGAACATGCTGCTATCCCGGGCGAGAAGGGAAGCCATTTCTCCCCACATCAAGGGGTCGTCACTGGTGCGGGTCTGGTCCAGGAGATTGCTGACGATTGCTGCGCGGTCGGCATGTTTGATCTCGCTGGTGCGCACCCGCCGGCTGTTAAGGGCTGCGCCGTGGCCTCTGCTTGCAGAGTACTCTTCACCAGTGACCGGGTTGATCAGCAACAGGTTCTCGGTACGGTTGTTCTTTTTCTGCAGCAGTGCCAGTGCAAAGTCCGGAATACCTCGTAAAAAATTCTCACGGCCGAGCACCGGAAATATATGCCAGCTCTTGTCGTTGCCGTTGGCGTCTGCCTCGTTCAACGGCGCGATGATATGGTCCTTGTAGGCCTTTTCGAGCTGTTCGGAAAAATTATCGTAAACAGACTGCTCGACCCGCTCCAGTTGCTTGCGGCGGTCTTCGCTGTCGCCATTGGGTTCCTGGCGTTCGAAGTGTGCTTTCAGATAGTCGGACCCCTGACGCGCGACGCGCAGGGCCATTTTAATAGCTGGTTGCATCTGAGTGTTCATTATCCGGGTGTGTGAAGGCCGCATAGCATATCAAAAACTGGCGCCTCTTGTATGTTTTTCGAAGCTGCAATGTCACTAACGGCGCTGTATCACGGCTTATCCGGAGAGGCAGGGAAGGGGGGATATCTGATATCATGCGCGCCTTTCCGGATTTCCAGCAGGACACGAATGCCATGCACAAGTCAGCGATGCCCCAGGCGGGCACCGATACCTTTGACGACCAGATCCGGATTGTTCTGGTCGAGACGTCTCATTCCGGCAATATCGGTGCCGTTGCCCGGGCGATGAAAAACATGGCGCTGGGCAATCTCTGGCTGGTCAATCCAGCGTCGTTTCCCGATGAGACGTCCTATGCAAGGGCGGCCGGTGCGTCTGATGTGCTGGATAATGCCCGGGTAGTCAGCTCTCTCGACGAGGCGATTGCTGACTGTGTCTGCGTCATGGGTACCAGTGCCCGTGGCCGGAAAGTGCCATGGCCTGTCATTGCGCCGCCGGATGCCGCTGCCAAAGCGGCTGAACACTCAGGTGCGGGGCCCGTTGCACTGGTATTCGGCCGCGAGGCCCATGGCTTGAGCAATGAGGAGTTGCAGCGTTGCAACTTCCATATTCACATCCCGTCCAACCCGGACTACAGTTCGCTGAACCTGTCCATGGCGGTGCAGGTGATCTGCTATGAATTGCGCATGCATTACCTGAGAGGGCTTGAAGGTGGAGAGGGCAGCCCATATCTCAAGCCCATGGTGGCGCCCGGGGACTCGGGTTGGGATGTGCCGCCTGCGCCGGTGCGGGATGTTGAAGGTTTTTTCAGTCACCTTGAGCAGGTGTTGGTGGATGTTGATTTCCACCGCCGCGAAAAACCCGGACTGTTGATGACACGGTTGCGCCGTCTGTTTCAGAGGGCGAAACTGGATCAGACGGAAATCAGCATTCTTCGGGGCGTATTGACCGCCGTTCAGAAGACCGCTGGCGCCGACAAAACAGGACAAAACACGTCAAAGGCTGGCTCCACAGCCGGTGAACAGGAATAGGGTTATGTTTGAACGTTTAAGGGAAGATGTGAACAGTGTGTTTCATCGCGATCCCGCAGCTCGTAACACCTTTGAGGTTCTGACCAACTATCCCGGGCTCCATGCGCTCCTGTGTCACCGGTTTTCCCATTGGCTCTGGGGACTGGGTCTGAAATGGCTCGCGCGTACCTTCTCGACACTTGCCCGTTGGCTGACAGGCATCGAGATTCATCCTGGAGCGACCATTGGTCGCCGCTTTTTCATCGACCATGGCATGGGTGTTGTGATTGGCGAAACCACGGTGATTGGTGACGACGTCACGCTCTACCAGGGGGTAACTCTTGGTGGAACCAGCTGGAACAAGGGCAAGCGACACCCCACGTTGGGAGACGGCGTTGTGGTAGGTGCCGGCGCCAAGATCCTTGGGCCTTTCGAAGTGGGGGCGGGGGCCAAGATCGGCTCCAATTCGGTGGTCACCAAGGCAGTGCCAGAAGGTGCGACGGTTGTTGGCATTCCTGGCCGGGTTGTTGTCAAACGAAAGGACGAAGACAGCGTGCGCCGGAAAGAAATGGAAGAGCGCATGGGGTTCGACGCCTATGGTGTCACCGAAGAGATGCCGGATCCGGTTGCCCGGGCCATGCGCAGCCTGCTGGACCATATGCATGCGGTGGACGATCGTATTGAGAACATGTGCAAGGCTCTGAGAAAGGTCAACAGTGAATATCAGAATGGTGAGTTGCCGCCTCTGCACGAGGAAGATTTCGACTGTGTTCGGGATGATGAATCGTCGCAGCGGTGAATACTTGACTGAAATGGTAGGTCAATTCATACTCGGCTCAATTAAAACCGAATCAATCCCTGACCGGGGCTGAGTTTATGAGACTGACCACCAAAGGCCGCTATGCGGTGACGGCAATGCTGGACCTGGCCCTTCACGGGGATCAGGGGCCGGTCAGTCTGGCCGATATATCTGCCCGGCAGGAGATTTCCCTCTCGTATCTCGAGCAGCTATTTTCCCGCCTTCGCCGTCACAAACTGGTGACCAGTATACGGGGTCCCGGCGGTGGCTACCGCCTGAGCCGGGAGCCTGACGCCGTCTACATTGCGGAAGTTGTGGACGCTGTCAGTGAGTCCCTGGATACCACCCGTTGCGGCAACAAGGGTGATTGCCAGAATGGCGAAAAATGCCTGACACACCACCTGTGGTCTGATCTCAGCGACCAGATCCATCAGTTCCTGAGCGATATCAGCTTGGGCGATCTGATGAGAAAGCGTGAGATCCAGGTGGTTGCCAGTCGGCAGAACAGTCGTCATTCAGAAGGTGATTCACAGACGATTAACACCGAGCGCCTTACCGATCAGGCGCCGGCCTGAACGACTATCCTGAAGCCTCTATGAAAAAGCCCGTCTATATGGACTATGCGGCCACCACGCCCGTAGATCCCATCGTTGCCGAAGAAATGTGCAAATACCTCACGCCTGATGGCGTTTTCGGCAATCCTGCCTCCCGTTCCCACGCCTACGGCTGGCAAGCTGAAGCTGCAGTGGAAGGTGCCCGTCGCCAGGTTGCCAGTCTTATCCATGCGGACCCGCGAGAAATTGTCTGGACTTCCGGTGCCACGGAATCCGATAACCTGGCCATAAAGGGTGTGGTTGACGGTCGTGACAATCCTCACATCGTGACTTCGGTGGTTGAGCATAAGGCGGTGCTGGATACCTGTAAGTGGATCGAACGCAACGGTGTGAGCGTGACCTGGCTGACGCCCGGCAGTGACGGTCGTATTGCGGCAGGGCAGGTGGAAGAGGCGCTTCGTGACAATACGGTGCTGGTCAGTCTGATGATGGTGAACAACGAACTGGGTTGCCAGACGGATATCGCCTCCATTGGCGCCATGCTTCGTGAGCGCGGGGTACTGTTTCATGTAGATGCAGCGCAGGCAGCAGGGAAAACCGAAGTGGATGTCAGTGCTGCACCGGTGGACCTGCTGTCCCTGTCAGCCCACAAGGTTTATGGCCCCAAAGGCGTTGGTGCGCTGTATGTTCGCCGTTCACCGGACGTGCGTATTGAAGCCCAGATTCATGGCGGCGGTCATGAGCGTGGCATGCGCTCCGGTACACTGCCTACACATCAGATTGTAGGTATGGGTAAAGCATTTGAGCTTGCCAGTGAAAAGCTTGAACATGAGGCGGAAATGCTGGAAGGCCTGCGTGCGCGCTTTCTGGAAGGGCTGGAGGGCCTTGAGGGTGTGGCGCTCAATGGCAGTGTCGAGCACCGGGTTCCAGGCATCGTGAATCTGTCGTTTGCAGGCGTGGACGCGGAATCACTGATGCTGGGGTTGAGGGACCTGGCGGTATCATCCGGATCTGCCTGCGCCTCCGCGACGATTGAGCCTTCTTTTGTGTTGAAAGGTATAGGCCTGGATGATGAACAGGCTCACAGGGCCCTCCGGTTTTCCTTTGGGCGCTTTTCCACGCCGGAGGAGGTTGACTTCGCAGCGGCGCAAATCGTTGACGTTGTTACCCGTCTCCGTTCAGTGCGGTAGGCAGTTGCCTCCGGACTGCGTATAATCCCAACCCTGAATTTTTCTGAACCTGAATGGAGACAGATCATGGCAAATGAGCGCACGCTCTCGATTATCAAGCCCGACGCAGTCGCAAAGAATGTGATCGGTGAGATTTACACACGTTTTGAGAAAGCCGGTCTGGAGATCGTTGCTGCCAAGATGATGCATCTGACTCAGGAGCAGGCAGAAGGCTTCTATGCCGAGCACAAAGAGCGTCCATTTTTCAATGATCTGGTTGCGTTCATGACGTCTGGCCCGGTTGTTGTTCAGGTTCTGGACGGCGAAGGTGCTATCCTCAAGAATCGTGACCTCATGGGTGCCACCAACCCCAAGGAAGCGGAAGCGGGCACCATTCGCGCCGATTTTGCATCGTCCATCGATGCCAATGCCGTTCATGGTTCTGATTCAGCGGCTTCTGCCGAACGTGAAATTGCGTATTTTTTCAATGACAGCGAGATCTGCCCACGCGGCTGATTGAGCTGTCCCCGGGCCGGAACTACTTCCGGCCCGGATTGGTTATCTGATCGAGGTTATGAAATGACAGCTGTTGCTGAGAAAACCAACCTTCTGGGAATGCCGAAAGCAAAGATGGAGGCTTTCTTTGAATCCCTGGGGGAGAAGCGTTTCCGGGCAACGCAGGTCCTGCAGTGGATTCATCAGCGTGGTGCCGATGACTTCGATCAAATGACCAATATGAGCAAGGTGCTGCGGGAAAAGCTGAAAGAGGTGGCAGAGATTCGCGGGCCCGAGGTGGTCTACGATGAGGAGTCCAAAGATGGCACCCGCAAGTGGGTCATGCGCATGGACAACGGCAACAGCGTCGAAACGGTGCTGATCCCCGATGGTGAGCGCGGCACCCTGTGTGTATCTTCGCAGATTGGCTGCAGCCTGGACTGTACCTTCTGCTCCACGGGTAAGCGCGGTTTTAACCGTAACCTGACTGCCGCCGAGATTATCGGCCAGGTCTGGGTGGCCCGTAAGGCGTTCATGCCGTTTGAACCGGGCCCGGATCGTCCCATCACCAATGTGGTGATGATGGGCATGGGCGAGCCGTTGCTGAACTTCGATAACGTGGTTGACGCCATGAACCTGATGATGGAAGACCTGGCTTACGGTATTTCCAAACGGCGGGTCACGGTGAGCACGTCTGGCGTGGTCCCGGCCATCGACAAGCTGGGCGAAGTTACCGATGTTTCACTGGCCATTTCGCTTCATGCCCCCAATGATGAATTGCGTAACCAACTGGTGCCATTGAATAAAAAATATCCGATTGCGGAGCTGCTGGCAGCCACACGGCGCTATCTGGCCCGCCTGCCCGACAAGCGCAAGGCTACAATCGAGTACACCGTGATCGAAGGCGTCAATGATCAGCCGGAACATGCGAAGGAGTTAGCGGTTGTGCTGCGTGGCCTGCCATGCAAGATCAACCTGATCCCTTTCAATCCGTTCCCGGAAAGTGATTTCAAGCGCCCCAGCATGAATGCCACCCGTCGCTTTCAGGCAGTTCTCAACGAAGCCGGATATATAGCAACGGTGAGAACAACCCGTGGTGACGATATTGATGCGGCTTGTGGACAGCTTGTCGGCAAGGTGGAAGATCGTACCAAGAGAAGTCAGCGTTACATACAGGTGCACCAGGTCAGTCCATGAACCCGGGTGAGCGTTCACCCCTGAAGACAAGAGGTATTGCCAACTGTGACATCTGAACCAGTAAGCAAGGTCCGGGCTGCATTTGCCATGGTATTACTGGCAATGTTTGTCACAGGCTGTGTGACCAAAACCGATAGTCGGTTCGCCCGCGAAGCCGATCGCGAGAAGGCGGTAAAGAACTACGTTCAGTTGGCGACTGCCTATATCGGGCAGGACAATATCGAGCGGGCCAGGCATCACCTTGACCGGGCACTGGAACTTTCGCCCGAGCACCCTGGCGCACTGGCTGCAATGGGCCTGGTCTATCGATCCGAGGGGGAGCCGGAACTGGCAGAGCGTTCCTTCAAGGACGCCCTCGACAATGATCCGGGTTATACGCGCGGGCGGGTCTATTATGGGGCCTTTCTTTATGGGCAACGTCGCTTCGAAGAGGCCCGTGATCAGTTTCTCGCAGCTTCCAGGGATACCGAGTACGGAGAGAGAGCCTCCGTCTTCTTCAATCTTGGCCTTGCCGAGGAGCGGGTAGGCGACCTTGAGGGCGCTATTACCGCTTATCGACGGGCTGTGGAATTGTCCCGTGGCGACGCCAGGTCGCTGCTTGCACTGTCGCGGACGCTTGTGGAGTCTGGAAACTACCAGGCTGCCTCCCGTCACTACAGCCGGCTGACCACCCTTATGGAACGGAACCAGAATCTTCGGCACTCTCCGGAGAGTCTGTATACCGGAATTCGCATCGCCCACCATTTTGGTGACCAGAACCTGGCATCCAGTCTGGGCCTGCAGCTGAAGAACAATTTTCCAAACTCTGTCGAATACCAACAATACAGGGTGATGACTTCAAATGGACAGTGATGACACACAACAGCCAGTGGTGAGTGAGCCCGCAGGCCAGCAACTGAAGCGCGCGCGTGAGCAGAAGGGGTTGAGTGTCTCGGCTGTGGCCGATGCGCAACACCTGCGCCCGGCCGTTATTCAAGCCATTGAAGATGGCGACTACGGGCAGATCGACAGTGAACTGTTTCTCAAGGGGTATGTCAGAACCTATGCGCAACAGGTGGACCTGGACCCGGATGCGGTGATCGCAACGCTGGACAGGGAGCTAGAGCCGCTTCGCCAGCAGAAGGTGCAGGCGGAAGAGGCCAACCCCCTGGTTGATATTGAGCGTCGCAGGCGCCAGAAACGTCGCATCGCCAAGTTTTTTCTTTTCATACTGGCTATTGCCATTGCGGTCTTTGTTGGCCTTCGCTTTATGGACAACATGGGCACAACGTTTGCTCCCGATGAGCCCGATAACGCTGAGACGGTGCCAGAGGCGGTTGAACCGGAGGAATCCCGGTCGGACAATGGTCTTTCTCCGGATATCGACACCGGTGCTGACGCAGACGCGGATGCCGGTGCAGCAGAAACTGCGCGTGTTGAACCGCAACCGGTTGATCCGGTTGTTGAGGAGCCGGCCATCTCTGACCCGGATGCACCGGCGCCACAAGAAAGGCAGGAAGAAGGGCTGGCCGGGGACTCCCCGGTTAGCGACATCGACGAAGATCGCGTGCCGATGGTAACCAGCAATCCGGAACCGGCATTTGAGGAAAGTGTTCAGCCGGAGGCCGTTGCGCCAAGCACCCGGCTGGAGATGACTTTCAGCGATGAGTGCTGGGTGCAGGTGACTGACTCGGCTGGTAATCGTCTGGTGAGCTCACTGCAGCGCGATGGCGACCGCATCAATGTATCGGGCAGGGTACCGATCCGGGTTGTTGTCGGCGCTGTTGATGCCATTGAATCAATACGTTTCGATGGGGAGGCGGTGGATATGTCCGGCTTCCGGGTTGTCAATAACCGCGCGGAATTCACACTGGATATCTGACAGTTTCGAACACACTTTTCCGGTTAGCAGGCTATGAATCACGAATCTCCGATCAAAAGACGAAAATCCCGCCAGATAATGGTGGGTGATGTTCCCGTGGGTGGTGACGCTCCGATCGCTGTTCAGAGCATGACCAACACCAATACCTGCGACGTTGACGCAACGGTCGGCCAGATCCGCGCATTGCAGGAGGCCGGTGCCGACATCGTTCGGGTATCTGTTCCATCCATGGATGCCGCTGAGGCGTTCGGCAAGATCCGCTCCATGGTGACTGTACCATTGGTGGCGGACATCCACTTTGATCACCGCATTGCCCTCAGGGTTGCTGAACTCGGTGTTGACTGCCTTCGAATCAACCCTGGCAACATTGGCAGGGATGACCGGGTCAGCGCCGTCATAAGCGCCGCTCGTGACCGTAATATTCCAATTCGCATCGGCGTGAATGCCGGTTCACTGGAGAAAGCGCTGCAGCGGAAGTATGGCGAACCGACACCGGAAGCATTGGTGGAATCGGCCATGCGCCATATCGACATTCTCGACAAGCACGATTTCCAGGACTTCAAGGTCAGCCTCAAGGCCTCTGAGGTGTTCATGACCGTGGCAGCCTACCGCCTGATTGCAAGCCAGATTGAGCAGCCACTGCACCTGGGTATCACCGAGGCGGGGGGCTTCCGTTCCGGTACCGTGAAGTCGTCTATTGGCCTGGGCATGCTGTTGATGGACGGTATTGGTGACACCATCAGGGTCTCCCTGGCGGCAGATCCGGTGCAGGAAATCAAGGTTGGCTTTGACATCCTCAAGAGCCTGCGCCTGCGCAGCCGCGGCATAAACTTTGTTGCCTGTCCCAGCTGCTCGCGGCAGAATTTCGATGTAATCCAGACCATGAACGATCTCGAAGCCCGCCTGGAAGATGTGAACGAATCGCTGGATGTGGCAATTATTGGTTGTATCGTCAATGGTCCGGGAGAAGCCAAGGTGGCGGACCTGGGCCTTACCGGCGGTAGCCCGAAGAACCTGTTCTACATGTCTGGCAAGCCCAATCAGAAACTTGATAACGCTAACCTGACCGATGATCTGGAGCGGCTGATCCGTGAGGAAGTTGCCCGGCGCAAGGAAAAGGAAGACGCGATCATTACCCGCTCAACCGAATGAGTGCAGGTCACCAAATCACTAAGACAGAAAGGTAGTAACTTGGCTAAGATCCAGGCAATTCGCGGGATGAACGATATCCTGCCAGAGCAGACGCCGGTTTGGCAGTTTGTGGAAGACACGGTCAGGCGGGTACTTTCGCAATACGGTTATCAGGAAATCCGAATGCCAGTGGTGGAGCAGACCGATCTGTTCAAGCGCTCCATCGGCGAAGTGACGGATATTGTCGAGAAGGAGATGTATACCTTCGAGGACCGCAACGGCGACAGTCTGACTCTGCGACCGGAGGGAACTGCGGGCTGTGTGCGGGCTGCGGAAGAGCATGGTCTGCTGTTCAATCAGACGCGTCGGCTCTGGTACACGGGGCCGATGTTCCGTCACGAGCGTCCGCAGAAAGGGCGATATCGTCAATTCCACCAGATTGGTGTGGAATGTTTTGGCATGAATGGTCCTGATATCGATGCGGAGCTGCTTGTACTGACAGCCCGGCTCTGGCGTGAACTGGGGCTGAGCGAACACACCCGACTGGAAATCAATTCCATTGGAACATCCGCTGCCCGCCGGGAATACCGGGAAGCACTGGTTGCCTATCTTTCCGGTTACCAGGACCAGCTTGATGAGGACAGCAAGCGTCGGCTTGCGTCCAATCCCCTGCGTATCCTCGACAGCAAACATCCCGGCACGCAGCAGCTTCTGGGGGATGCCCCCCGACTGGATGATTACCTGGACCAGGAGTCGGTGGATCATTTCAGGGAGCTGTGTGCACTGCTGGATGCGGCTGGGGTGGAATACACGGTGAACCCGCGGCTCGTTCGTGGGCTGGATTACTACGGAAAGACCGTCTTTGAGTGGATTACAGACAGTCTTGGTGCGCAGGGCACGGTCTGCGCTGGTGGCCGTTATGATGGTCTGGTTGAGCAACTGGGGGGCAGGCCCACTTGCGCTGTCGGGTTTGCCATGGGGCTTGAGCGCCTGATTCTGTTGCTCGAGACCCTCGATCTGGTACCGGCCAGCGCCAACGGCAATGTGGATGTCTATGTGACCGCCATGGGTGATTCAACAGTGGCATCGGCGCTTGCACTCGCTGAGTCACTGCGCACCGCCTTGCCCGCAGCCCGGGTGATGAGCCACTGTGGCGGCGGCAGCTTCAAGAGCCAGATGAAGAAGGCGGATCGCAGCGGCGCCCGCTACGCCGTTATTCTGGGCGAGAATGAACTGGCCAACGGTAGAGTAGGCCTGAAGCCGTTGCGATCGGATGAACCTCAGCAGGATATTGCCCGGGCTGATCTTGCGAGCGTACTGGAAGAATTGCTGGGCCGCTGATGGCGGGCCGAAAGGCTACAGAGACAATAATCATTTATTACAGGAGTCATCATGGCTGAAATGCGCACTGAGGAAGAAACGGTCCAGGCAATCAAGGACTGGTGGAAGAAAAATGGCAGCTCACTCCTGATCGGTATTGCTGTGGCCCTGGCTATCGTATTCGGCTGGCAGGCGTGGCAGAACCATCAGATGCAGCAGCGCACCGAGGCTGCCTCCCAGTTTGCTGACCTGATCAACGCTTACAGCAATGAGAGCGAAGAAAACCGTGCCGAGACAGTGGCCTATGTGGCAGAGACTCTCCGCGAGGAATACAGTGACAGTGCATTTGCCATCTACGGCATGATGATGCTGGCGCGCCAGCAGATGATGGATCAGGATGACCCGGAGGCGGCCATCGAGTCCCTGACCTGGGCGCAGGGAAAGGCCGACGAGTCCAGCCCGCTGGCGCTGGTGATCCGCAACAGGCTGGCGCGCGCCCAGTTTGGCGCGGAAAAGTACGAAGAAGCCCTTAGCACCATTGAGAGTGTGGATAATGCCGGTAGCTTCAGTGCCATTTTCACCGAGCTGAAAGGCGATATCCTGCTGGCACAGGGTGACAGAGAGGGCGCCCGTGATGCCTATCTGGCGGCCCGGGAGCAGAGCCATCAGGGGCGTAGCGGCATTCTTGAACTCAAACTGTCGGATCTTGGCGTAGGGGAGGGAGCCTGATGCCCCGTTTGTTTAAAGGGCAGATGCGTTCCATTCCACTGGTTGGTCTTCTGGCTGGGGCATTACTGGCTGGTTGCAGCACCACGGATACCTTTGAACAGCCAGCGCCCGTCCCGGAGATATCCGCCTCCGTGGAGTTGGAGCCTGTATGGACCATGGGTGTGGGCGATGGCCACGACGGCAAGTTCCTTTACCTGGCGCCATTGAACACCGGCGAGCTTCTTTACGCTGCGTCGGCTGAGGGTGAAATCTGGGCCGTTAACCCGGAAAACGGAAAGGTCGAGTGGTATCAGGATCTCGATGAGGATGTCAGCGCCGGCATTGGCGGAGATGGTGGCAATCTGTACCTGGTTACCCGTGACGCACAGCTGAAAGCGCTGTCGCGGCAGGATGGTACAGAGTTATGGGAGCAGCCTCTGCCAAACGAGGCGCTGGCTTCTCCCCAGTCCAACGGTCGTCTTGTGGTGGTGCAGACCATAGACGGTAAAGTGATTGCCTTTGACGCCAATGCCGGTGACAAGGCCTGGCAGTACGACAGCAACGTACCGGTCCTGTCCCTGCGGGCTGCGGCGTCACCCCTGGTAGGTGCCGACCTGGTGCTGGCCTCACTGGCCAATGGCAAACTGATGGCGATATCCACCGAGACCGGGCAGCCGGTCTGGCAATACGAAGTGGGGCAGCCACAAGGACGGACAGAACTGGAGAGGCTGGTGGATGTTGCCGGTGAGCCTCTGATTCTGGAAGGTGCAGCGATGGTGGTTGGTTACCAGGGCAAACTTGCGCTCGTTGAACTGCAGAGCGGGCAGGAAATCTGGAGCCGGAAGGAATCAAGTCTGCAATCTCCGATGATTGGCGGTGGCAATATTTTCATAGCCCGGGCCGATGGTGACATCGCCGCTTATCGCGGCTCGGACCGCCGTGAACTGTGGGTTCAGGACCGCTTGTCCTGGCGTCAGCCCACACAGCCGATCGTGTATGGTGACTATCTGCTGGTTGGCGACTTTGAAGGCTACATTCACATGTTGTCGCTGGAGGACGGTAGCCTCCAGGGCCAGCTTGAGTTTGACGATGAGGGATTGCGGGTGCCTTTCCAGCGCTTGCAGAATGGCAATCTTCTCGTCTATGGCAATAGTGGCAAAATGTCTGTTCTTAAAATACGGGAGCGCGATTGAGCGCTCCTTACCGGCCAACTCGCTGTGAAGCGCTGGCCCTTTTTACTGTGTAGCGAAAGATTATGACCCCTGTAATTGCACTTGTCGGACGTCCCAACGTTGGCAAGTCGACACTGTTTAACCAGATGACCCGGTCCCGGGATGCGCTTGTAGCGGATTTCCCCGGTCTGACCCGTGACCGCAAATATGGCGAGGGCAATTACGAGGGCCAGCGGTTCATTGTGATTGATACCGGTGGCCTCACCGGTGGTGAAGAGGGGCTGGATGCGGAAATGGCCCGCCAGTCCATGCAGGCGGTAGAAGAGGCCGATATCGTGTTGTTCCTGGTGGACGGCAAGGCGGGGCTTAATGGCGGCGACGAACTGATTGCCGACCATCTGCGCAGAACCGGTAAACAGGCCCATCTGGTGGTCAACAAAACCGATGGTCAGGACCCGGATATTGCCGCATCTGATTTTCACGGGCTGGGTTTCCAGTCCATTTTTCTGATTGCAGCCTCCCATAACCGGGGCATCCGCTCCATGCTTGAGGAACTGCTGCCCTCAGAAGAGGAACGCGAAGCTCAGGACAGGGCAGACCGGTATCCCGGCATCCGGATCGGTATTGTTGGTCGCCCCAACGTGGGCAAGTCGACCCTGGTGAACCGCATGCTTGGCGAAGACCGGGTTGTGGTGTTTGATATGCCGGGTACCACCCGGGACAGTGTCTACATCCCCTACGAGCGGATGGATCATCAGTACACGCTCATTGACACGGCAGGTGTCCGCCGCCGCAAGAATGTCAGCGAAACGGTGGAAAAGTTTTCCATCATCAAGACGCTGCAGGCCATTGATGATGCCCACGTGGTTATTCTGGTGATCGATGCCCGGGAGGGGCTGGTGGACCAGGATCTGCACCTGATCGGCTTTGTACTCGATGCCGGGCGCTCCCTGGTCATTGCCGTCAACAAGTGGGACGGGATGGATCCGGAAGACAAGGCAAAGGTGAAAGAGCAGGTCCAGCGTCGCCTGGATTTTCTTGACTACGCCGACAAGCACTATATTTCGGCGCTTCACGGCTCCGGTGTTGGCGTGATGTACGAATCGGTCCACGCCTGTTACGAATCCGCGATGGCCAAGTGGCCTACCAATCGTCTCACAGCGATTCTTCAGGATGCGACGGCACAACATCAGCCACCCCTGGTGCAGGGGCGTCGTATCAAGCTCCGTTATGCGCACCAGGGCGGTTCCAACCCGCCGGTTATTGTTGTGCATGGCAACCAGACGGACGCGCTGCCCGGCGCCTATAAGCGGTACCTGGAGAACACCTTCCGTAAGGTGCTGAAGGTGAATGGTTCGCCCATTCGCTTTGAGTTCCGCTCCAGCGAGAATCCGTTTGCCAACAAGGTCAGCCGCCTGACGCCTCGTCAGAAGGTAAAACAGGACAACGACATCAAAAAAGGCCGGCCGCTGAAAAAGAAAGCGAGAATGAAAAGCAAGAAACGCTGAGCCTGAAAAAACCGGGTTGATCGGTCAGATCAACCCGGCGTCCTCCACCTGTTTTGCCTGTACCGCAGTGAGAGCAATGGTAAAGACGATGTCTTCAACCATCGCACCACGGGAAAGATCGTTCACCGGCTTCCTGAGACCCTGAAGCATTGGCCCGATACTCACCACGTTTGCGCTTCGCTGAACTGCCTTGTAGGTGGTATTGCCGGTGTTCAGGTCAGGAAATATAAAGACCGTTGCCTTGCCGGCGACCTTGCTATTGGGAGCCTTGCTTCGGGCAACGCTCTCGATGGCGGCGGCGTCGTATTGCAGGGGGCCGTCAATCAGCAGGTCAGGGCGCCTTTCCCTGGCAATTCTGGTGGCTTCCCGCACCTTGTCCACGTCCTTGCCGCTGCCGGATTCACCGGTGCTGTAGCTGATCATGGCCACTACCGGCTCAATACCGAAGGCTTCGGCCGACTCCGCGCTCTGGATGGCTATGTCCGCCAGTTCTTCGGCATCAGGGTCCGGGTTGATGGCGCAGTCGCCGTAGACCACGACCTGCTGTGGCAGCAGCATGAAGAAAACGGAAGACACGACCTTTGCGTTGTCATGGGTCTTGATCAACTGCATTGCTGGCCGCACGGTGTTGGCGGTGGTATGGACGGCGCCTGATACCAGGCCGTCGGCCTTGTCCTCAGCAACCATCATGGTTCCGAGAACTACATTGTCTTCCAGCATGGCTTCAGCCATATCGGGAGCCAGCCCCTTGTGCTGTCGCAGCTTTACCATTGGCTCGATATATTGCTCGCGAACGTCCGCAGGGTCGATGACTTCGATTTCGTCAGGCAGTTCCATCCCCTGTGAGCGGGCTACATTGGCAATGTCGTTTCGGTTGCCCAACATGATGCAGTGTGCCAGTTTGCGTTGATGGCAGATAATCGCGGCCTGTACTGTGCGTGGCTCATTGCCCTCGGGCAGGACGATGCGCTTTGCGGCCTTCCTGGCGCGCTCGGAGAGTAAATAGCGGAAAGCAGGAGGGGATAGCCGGCTCTGGCGTTCCACCTTCAGGTGTTCCCGTAGCCATTCTGCGTCGATCCGTGTGGCGACAGCTTCCATGGCCTTTTCAATACGCTCGGGATCGTCCACCGGAATGGCTGATGACAGGTTGGCCAACTGGTGGGCTGTTTCGTAGGTGTTGGTTTCTGCTTTTATCACCGGAAGTCCCGAATCCAGAGCACGACGGCAGAGGTCCACGACTCTGTCATCCGGCATCAGTCCCCCGGTGAGCATGATGCCGGCCAGAGGCACGCCATTGAGGGCCGCAACTGCGGCCGTTACTATGATGTCCTCCCTGTCTCCAGGCATGACCATCAGGGAGCCGGGTTTGAGGGTCTCTACCATGTTGCGAATGGTGCGTGCGCTGACACTGACCTTCTGCACACGACGGGTATACATTTCCCCCTCGTGCAGCACTTCCGAATTCATTTCACGGACGATGTCGGAAACCCGTGGTGCCATAAGCTCCGGTTGCCAGGGAATGACAGCGAGCAGCCGGTAACGGCCCTCACTGAATACCTTGCAGGCCTGTCCGTAATCAACGGTTTCTTCAGTGGCCCGGGAATTCACCCGGGGCGAAAACTCCGACTTCTCGGGTTCGCCGACCTTGTTGAGAACCACGCCGATTACCTCCGGATCGGAGGGGCTTGAGAAAAGCCTGGCGTAAAAGTCCAGTTCGTCGTCAAGAGCCTGGGGCTCAGTATTGCCAGGAGTGCTTACCAGAACAACCTCGGAACCCAGGTTGCGGGCGACCTCCACGTTCAGTCTGGCGATATAGGCTTCGCTCTGGTCGGGTACCAGGCCTTCAATGATTACCACGTCAACGGTGTTGGCGACCTTCTGGTATTCGCCCACGATGGTTTCCAGAAGCTGGTCGGCCTTGCCGGTATTGAGCAGGTTCTGCGCCTCCTTGAGGTTCATGGGCTCGGGCGGTTTGAGGTGGCTGCGCGCACGAACAAAAGCCACGGAAGTGTCTTCGCCACGATTATGGTGGGCTTCGCCCTGATGAACAGACTGGCGAAACGGCTTGTAGAACCCCACACTGACACCCACTCTCTCGAGGGCGCGGAGCAGCCCCAGGCAGACGGAGGTCAGTCCGGAATTCATGGATGTTGGCGCGATGTAAAGATTCTTTGCCATGCGGCTCCCTGGATTGATTCGTGGTTAGCCAGCCGATCCTGGCGTGGCTGAGGCCAGGGCTTCCCTGGCAATCACAAGCTCTTCATTGGTGGGTATGACGAGCACACGGAAGCGACTGTCTGCACCCTCAATCTGCCCGTCACTGATGCTGCCGTGGTGGGCATTCAGTTCCTCGTCCATTGTGAATCCGAACAGGCCCAGGTGCGCCAGCGTTTTCTTGCGCACCAGGCTGCTGTTTTCGCCAATGCCACCTGTGAATACCAGGGCATCGAGTTGATTCAGGGAAGCCATCATGGCGCCTATGTAGCGGGCGAGCCGGAAGCAGAAAACATCGATGGCGGTCCGCGAGGGTTCATGGTCGTGATCCGCCAGTTCGCACAGTGCGCGCATGTCATTGGTCTGGCCGGACAGTCCAAGCAGGCCGCTTTCGTTATTCAGTATCCGGTGAACTTCCTCCGCATTCATTCCCTTGTTGGCAAGAAAGTCAAACAGGCCAGGGTCCACATCGCCACTGCGAGTACCCATGACAAGCCCCTCAAGGGGGGTCAGGCCCATACTGGTATCCACACTGTTACCATCGCGAATGGCAGTAATGCTGCAGCCATTGCCCAGATGGGCAGAGATAATCGATGTGGTGGCCGGGGTCTTGCCCAGTAGTCGGGCGGCTTCAGTCGCCATGAACTGGTGGCTGGTGCCGTGGAAGCCATAGCGCCGCACACCCCAGTCGCGGTACAGCCGCTGTGGAACGGCATACAGGTAGGCCTTCTGCGGCAGGGTATGGTGGAAGGCGGTATCAAAGACCGCTACCTGGGGAACGTCCGGAAACAGATTTGTGGTGGCCCTGATTCCCGCAAGATTCACCGGATTGTGGAGAGGTGCCAGGTTTGCGCAGTCTTCTATGGCAGTCAGGACATCCTCATCGATGAGCGCTGCCTTACGGAAGGTTTCGCCGCCATGGACCACACGATGCCCGATGGCTACAGGTGGTGCATCAAGCAGGCCGCAGTCCTGGAGTGCGCTAACCAGGGCGCGCAGCGCGGACTCATGGGTCGCACCGGCTGTGAGTTCTATCCTGTCCGGGCGGCCTTTGATGGTGGCAAAGGCGTCGTCCTTACCGAGCCGTTCAGCGAGGCCGCTGGCCAGCTTTTGCAGCTGTGCATCGAACAGGGCAACTTTGAGTGACGAGCTGCCGCAATTGACGGTAAGTATCGTTCCTTCCATGATCAGTCCGTTCCAATCGGTGGGTTTCAGCGGACGCGGTGGTTGGTTCTGAGCCATTGCCGGAAATCGGCTTCCGGTAGCGGGCGGCTGTAGAAATAGCCCTGGGAATAATCGCAGCCTTCCCGTTGCAGGAAGTGAGTCTGAGATTCTTCTTCAACACCCTCGGCAATCACCCGCAGGCCAAGGCTGTGGGCCATATTTATGATGGCCTTTACCAGGGCCGCATCATCCTGCTCTTTCATCACGTCCTGAACAAAGGATTTATCAATTTTCAGGGTATCAAAGGGGTAGCTTTTAAGGTAGCTGAGGGCGGAGTAACCGGTGCCGAAATCATCCACCGAGAGGCGAATGCCGGACTGGTCCAGTTGCCGCAGGATATCGGCTGTTTCGATGGTGTTGTCCAGAATCAGTCTTTCCGTGATCTCAAGCTCCAGCTGCTGGGGGGCCAGCCCGCTGGTTTCAAGGGCATTCATCACAGTGGTGATAAAACCGGGGTCACGGAACTGACGGGGTGACACATTCACTGATATACCGATACTGGTCCCTTCGGTGTCCTTCCAGCGCATGGCTGCGAGACAGGCCTCCTGAAGCACCCACTCGCCAATGGGCGTGATAAGACCGGTTTCTTCTGCGAGGGGAATGAATCGATCAGGCATAACCATCCCCAGGGCCGGGTTCTTCCAGCGTAGCAGTGCCTCCGCTGCACAGAGTTCGCCGGATTCAGTATGAACGATAGGTTGATAGTAGAGTTCGAATTCCTCTTGCTCAAGCGCCCGGCGCATGAGGGACTCCATCTGCAACCGTTCGTGGGAGACTTCTGTCATCTCTGGCGCAAAGTGCGCGTAGGCGCTCTTGCCCTTGTGCTTGGCCCGGTACATGGCGGCATCGGCATGCTGTAGCAGGGTGCCGCTGTTATCGGAGTCGTTGGGGAATATAGCGATGCCGATACTGGTGGTGACGAATACCTCCTGGCCGTTGAGCAGGTAGGGAGGGGCAAAGGTCTTGAGAATGCGCTCCGCTACCTGGGACGTAGCCTCCGGGCCGGTAAGGCCGGGCAGGATGACCAGGAACTCGTCGCCGCCCAGCCTCGCAACCGTGCTGGTGCCACGGAGACAGCTGGAGATGCGGCGGGCGGCCTCGATCAGGAGGTTGTCACCGGCGTCGTGTCCGAGGGTGTCGTTTATGTGCTTGAAGTTATCCAGATCGAGGAACATGACTCCGACAAGTGAGCTCTCACGCCTTGCCTGGGCCAGGGCCAGTTTGAGCCGGTCAAGTGCCAGCATCCGGTTGGGGAGGCCGGTAAGGATGTCGTAGTTGGCTTGCCGCAGAAGCTGTTGCTCGTAGCGTTTGCGGATACTGATGTCTTCGCCGAGGATCAGGTAGCCGGTCGCTTCGCCTTTGGAGTTCTTGATCGGTGTGACAATCAGTTGTTCCCAGAATCGTTCACCGTTTTTGCGGACGCTGTTGATTTCACCCTGCCAGACGCCAACCCGCTGAACCTGGAGACGGATGGACTGCCATAACTGCCGGTTCTCACGGTGCGCATGGACATCCTCGGAAAGTGCACCAGGGTGTTTGCCGATGATGGCGTCAGCGTTGTAGCCGGTAAGCTGGGTGAACTTCTGGTTTGCGAACTCAATACGCCACTGGCGATCGCAGATAAGTACCGACGACGGGCTCTGCTCAATGGCCTTTGAGAACTTGCGGATTTCCTGAGCGTCCCGTTCCTGACGCTTGAGATCTTCGTTCAGCCGCTCCCGCATCTGATTTATGGCTTCCGTTACCTGCGCCAGCTCATCGCTACGGTTCAAAGGTGTGTCGGGTCGGTTCAGTTGCAGTGGCTGCGAGAGGTTGTTGAGGGAGAAGTTGCGGGCATAGTTCGCCATGGTACTGAGGTGACGGGCCACGAAATGCTGGAATATCCAGATGATCAGAATCGATACGAAGAAGGTTTTGAAGAACTGGGTGGTCAGCACCACTATTACCTTCCGGCGCATGTCCGAGTACACCCTGGCGAGATCGGCCGTAATGGTGAGCCGGCCAAGGACGAACATGCCATCGCCCTGATGGGTCAGATCGAAACTGTGGCTTGTGGTGTTCGCTTCACGTGGGATTTCGCCCATCACCAGTTCAGAATCCGGCTCGATCTTGAGTCGGAGATGGACGATGTCCGGTAGGCTCAATATGCCCTCAAGCTGGATTTCCAGCAGTTTCTGGTCAAGAGCCCAGAGGCTGCGGGCAAGGCTGGAGGTGTAACCGGTCTCGATCACCTTCATGCGCCGGTCGATCTGGGACAGATCCTTGCGATAGTCAGAATAGATCTGGGCGGCTGACGATATCAATGTGAATACGGAACTGAATAGCAGAATATACGCAAGTAGCCGGAAGGACAGCGGGGACCCGGTTCGAAATCTTTGGAGTCGAGTCAGCAGTTTGTGCATGTCCTATACTTCGGCCATCGAAGGAAGTTTCATAACGAATGGTCAGGCTATGTTTTCAGGACTATAGCAGCAGTTTCTTTCAAATGCCTTGCAAATACAGGAAAAACAGGAAGAAATGTGTCGCGGTTCAGGATTTTGGCAGGTGTGTAGCTGTAAGTGCCATTGACTCAGATCAATATGGTCTCAGGGCTGTAAGCGTAATCTGGACACAGTTAATCAGGATAGTCCGGGAGGCTAAGGCTATGTACACCGACGCAGTCGTCATTGCAGGAATTGTCACTGTCCTACTGATGGTAGGATTTTTTATCGGCGTGGGGATATTTGTTCTGAAGGATTCAAAACATCAACTCGGCGATCATGGCAGACATTCAGAAACGCCGTCCCACAATGGGCGCAAGCACTGAGATAAGTCTGGAAGTTGGCGTCCCCTAGGGGGTTCGAACCCCTGTTGCCGCCGTGAAAGGGCGGAGTCCTAGGCCACTAGACGAAGGGGACGCATCGCTTCAAAACCTTGCCTCGTCGAGGTGGCGCGTATATTAAGTAAGGATGTGGAGGCTGTCAAACGGTTTTTTTGAAAAAACATCAGTATCCCTTCAGGCAATACTTGAGTTCCGCCCCCAGGCTGTCGAAAACCGCAAGCTCACCTTCTGCCTGGTGCAGATCGTAGATTGCTGTAGCGGCTTCATGGTGTCGGGGCTGCAGCTGAGCCAGTACTTTCTCTTTCGGTGCACCTATCAGGGCAGCAAGCAACACTTCGTAACGGACCTTGTTTTCCCCGGCGCAAAAGTGAAAGTGTGCTTCCCTTGAGCCCTGCGAGGGCATTCCGTTGGACTCGAATACACCGGCGGCACAGCGGGCATATTCGGAGTTCACTGTGGAATAGGTGTCGACAAGCCCGTCGGTGCCGACCACGCGGAGAAGTGCGTCGATCCGCTCCTCCGCTTTTTCACTCAGGCCTGGCAGCGTGTTCTTGAGCACCTCGCCGGATAATCCCCGGGATGCCAGTTGAAGAACCGTCACATATTCGCTCGTTATCATGCTGCACGATTCGTAACTGTGCCCCGGCGTTGCGGTATCAGCAAAGGTTGGTGAGGCAAAGCCGGCGATGATGAGTCCGGTAACCGCCAGGCAATGCCTCATTGAGCCACCTCAGTATCGGGTCGCATCGGCAAGGGCAGGGCTGAGTTCCGGAAACCGGAACTGGAACCCCTCGGCTTGAAGTCGTTCAGGTATGGCCATCTGCCCGGTAAGCAGCAGCCGGGACATTTCCCCCAATGCAACTTTCAGAACAGGCGCCGGTACCGGAAAAATGGCGGGCCGCCCAAGCACTCCGGCGAGGCTTTTGGTGAACTGCCTGTTGGTTACCGGATTGGGGCTGACAACGTTGTAGGCGCCCTGGGCAGTTTCGGTCTCCATCATCCAGTTGATGGCCGCTACCACATCATCGCGATGCACCCAGGGCATGTACTGTTCGCCACTACCAAGTCGGCCGCCCAGCCCAAGTTTGAATGGCAGCAGCATGCGCTGGAGAAAACCACCTCCCGGCCCGGCAACAACACCTGTACGGGACAGGCATATGCGAACTCCCGCTGGCTCCAGCCTGAGGGCTGCCTGCTCCCAGTCACTGCATAACCGGTGGGTAAACTCATCGTGTGGTGGAGTGTCTTCAGTGACCCGGTGATTGCCCTGATCGCCGTAAAAACCCACAGCAGAACCGGAGACCATGACCGATGGCAGGGTTTTCCATGTTCTGATGATGTCCACCAGTTGGTTGGTCAGTGCAATGCGGCTGTCCCTGAGTTGCTGCTTGCGGGCCTCTGACCAACGCTTGTCTGCAATACCTTCCCCGGCGAGGTTGATAATCGCATCAAAGCCTTCGCTGCCGGACAGTTCCTTCAGGTCGCCCACGGCTTCCACGCGGCCACACAATGACTGGACATTGAGCGCCGGTTGTCGGCTAAGCACGGTGAGTTCGTGGCCGTCGGCGATGAGTTTCTGGCACAACGGCTGCCCGATAAAGCCGGTTCCTCCGGTAATCAGTATCCGTTTTTCCATGTCCATCCACTCCTTATGAATTGCCGCTTCACGACTGTGAGGGCGTAGGTCTGCGATTGATTGTCATGCAGGCTGTTTCTGGCGTTCAAGCTCCTGGTTCACAACATCACGGATTGCGTGGCCCAGTTGCGGGTTCTCACCGATCGGCGGCGCCAGGGTAATGGTGACATTATGGGCTTGCTGGAGCTCTTCTATCATCCCGGGGACGTCTTTTCTGAGGTGACGGCCTGCGGCCAGAAACAGAGGAATAATGATGAAGGTGTCTATGTCATCCCTTTTACCTTCCGCAATGATGGTTTCCAGGGAAGGCTCGGCAAGTTCCATGTAGGCAATACGCGAGCCAGGCACGGATTCAAGCGTTGGTGTGGCAAGTTTTTCAAACGTCTGGCACCAGCGCTGGTCGCTGCTTCCGTGCGCAAGAAGGATGATTCTGGGATCGCCGTTCATGGTGTCTCCTGAGATGAACAAAAGCATGACAGTTATCGTAAAGTGTAGCAGTGCCGGCGTTAAGACCGACCTGCAACAATACAACAGGGTAAACCATATGTTCGATTGGAAAGAGATTCTGGATTTCTGGTTTGGTGAACTTGATGAGCATGGCCTGCCTGACAGTGAGCATCGTAATCGCTGGTTCCGGTCTTCCCGGGCTTTTGATCAGGAAATCCGTCGGAGATTCCTGTCGATGGTACTGTTTGCCTCCGAGGATGGCCTGCGGCACTGGAGAAACGTGCCGGGCGGGGCTCTGGCCGAGATAATCCTGCTGGATCAGTTTACTCGTCACATCCACCGTGGCGGTGCCCTGGCGTTCGACAATGACAGATTGGCCAGCCGGTTGTGTAAAAGCGCCATGCGCAGTGGTTACGATATGGCTTTACCGCCGGTTAAACGGGCCTTTCTTTACATGCCGCTGCAGCATGCTGAAAACAGGGAAGACCAGGATCTTTCCGTAGAGTGCTACGAACAGCTTGCCGCTTCCACCAGCGGCGTTGTCGGGGATTTCATGGCGAGCTTTCTGCAGTCCGCCAGGGACCACAGGGACATTATCCAAAGATTCGGTCGCTTTCCCCATCGAAACCGGGCGTTGAACCGCAGCTCCACCCTCGAGGAAGAGGAGTACCTGAAGTCAGGGAAGCGTTTCGGCCAGTAACGACTGGTTGAATTACCCGGAAAAAACGGAAGTGCCAATCCCATCAATGTTTCATGACGCATGATGCGGCAGAATTTACAAAAAACCAACAAACCGTTGGCCCGGACTGTTTCGCGTTGAATGCGGCATTTTCGGGCTGTCGAAACAAGGAAACGCATCATGGTTCAGGCCAGGTTGCCGGAAGCCAGTGTCCGTAGTGAGCTGCCGGAGGATCGGTCGCTCCGGCAGTCCATCCGTTACAGCGGTCGCAAGGCATTCCACGCGAAAAGCGAAATACGCCGCCTGGAAATCCTGGAAGCCACCCTGCGTATTGCGGCGAGGGATGGCCTGCGTGGTATCAAGCACCGGGCAGTGGCGAGGGAAGCCGGCGTGCCACTGGCCGCTACCACCTATTATTTTCGCGATATCCACGAATTGATCAGTGACTCTTTCATGCTTTTCGCGGAGAAAGCCAGGGACAATCTCGACAGTTTCTATGACACCATTCACCTGGTTCTGGACACGATCCCTCCTCAAACCCTTTGTCGCGGAGGCCCCCAGAGGCAGGAGCTGGCATCACGGCTGTCGGTTATTTCCACGGCCTACCTCTACGAGCAGTTTACCCAGCGTCGGGAGCAGGTACTTGCAGAGCAGGTATTTCTCATGGAGGCGCTTCGGGACGACCGCCTTGCCGGTCTTGCCCGCACCTACCGCGAGGCATGGACAGCGGGGCTGAGGCAGATACTTCAGAGGCTCGATTCGCCTTTTCCCGCAAGGGATGCGGCACTGCTGGTAAATGTCACACTGGGAATGGGGTATGACAGTCTGCTCAACGGCAGGCATGTGGATTTTTCGGCTCTGTCCGAGACCGTTGAGCGGGTTGTCGGGCTGGTTCTGGGCTGCGCGGGGGAGTCATCGCCGTAGACAATCGCGCGAAAAAAACAGTTGACGAGGGAGGATGAATCCGTAGAATACGCGTCCGTTGATCAAGCGGGAATAGCTCAGTTGGTAGAGCACAACCTTGCCAAGGTTGGGGTCGCGAGTTCGAATCTCGTTTCCCGCTCCAATTTACGGTCAGCGCAGATTTGCCCCCCCCCCACCGTCAGTCAGCCGTTTCCTTCAGAGCCCGAACGGGAAGGTTTCAGGCAACCCCGGCTCCGCTTCGGATTCCAGGGCATCAACCGCCCGCGTTTCATCAATCCAGATATACTCGTCGAACTGTTGGGACACTGAGGCATTGAAATAGTGGCTCGCCCTCTCTGTTTCCGGCCGATAGATCACGCCGATGGCGCGTTCAAGTCTGGGCTTCCGTAATTGCTCAACCAGATATTTGCTGCCGTGGCGCAATGGCAGGAAAAAGGCTTTAAGACCCGTGTCATGACACAGACGCTCGATGCTGCCAGGCAATGACGGGACAATTTTCTTTATCTCCATTGGCGCACCCCAGTCAGAGGCTGCTGCCACCGTCCCCTGGTGGGTGCCGAACCCGACCAGATAGGCGCTGTCACCAAAGTGCCGGCGGCACAGAGAGCCAACATTGATTTCACCGCGGCTTCCCATTTCCGTTGCTTCCGCATTGCCCAGATGCGAATTGTGCGCCCACACGATGGCCTTGCTGTCAGGGCCATGGAAGTCAAGCAGATGCAGCAGTGTATCGAACATATGCTGATCCCGCAGGTTCCAGGAGCTGACCGAGCCCTCGTACATGGAGCGATAGTATCGTTCAGCGTCTTTCACCAGACGGGCATTGGAAACGGCATCAAGGAATTTGCGGCCGTCGTGCTCCGAATACTCCAGTCGCTTCTGCATCAGCGTATTGAGCATTGATACGACGTCCCGTTCGCAGCTTTCATGTTTCGGGGAAAGCGCCATCCTGGCGTAGGTTGCCGGATCACTTTCCCAGGGTGTGAGGCAGCCGTAGCGCTTGCGGGCGATATCGGCGGTTTCCCTGTCCACCTGTTCCAGGTATCCAATGATGGCATTGATAGACGAGTAGAGACTGTAAAGGTCCAGTCCGTAGAACCCGACAGCCTTTTCCTCGCTGGCCACCTTCCGATTATGGCTGCGCAACCATTGCACGAACTCAAGCACCTGGCGGTTTGCCCACATCCACGTCGGAAAGCGTTTGAAAGTGGGTTCTTCTGTAGGCTCGGTGCGGGTCTCACGAACATAATGATCCACTTGCGCGGCATCAGGCCAGTCCGCCTCAACAGCAACAAACTGGAATCCTTTCTTTTCGATCAGCTCCCGGGTAATGCGTGCCCGCATGTCGTAAAATTCAGCGGAGCCGTGGCTGGCCTCCCCCAGTAACACCAACCGGGAATTTCCGATTCTTGTCATCAGGCTTTCAAGGTCAACGGTTGCTATTGAGGGAATGGTAATGGCCTCTTTCGCGATCTGTTCGGAAAGCGGGCGGGGCTGGCTGGTTTCCTTTCCCGGAGACACACTTGCCCGGTCTTCTGTGTCCCGCCATCCCTGTTTACCAATCAGGGGGACAAACCGGACATCGCCAAGGTTCTCGGTTTCCGTTTCATCTTCGCCGGTGCGGGTGAGGCGCAATAGTTGCTGCTGGTAATGATTCGCCCCTGCAGGAATAACCAGGCGCCCGCCAATGGCCAGTTGTCTGACCAGGGATTGTGGCACGCTGGGCGCTCCAGCCGTCACGACAATGGCCTCAAAGGGCGAGTGCTCGGGCCAGCCCAGGGATCCGTCCCCACAAAGAACCGTGACGTTGTTATAGCCCAGCATTGCCAGGCGTTCCTCGGCCAGGTTTGCCAGTAAGCGGTGGCGTTCAACCGTATAGACCTTTTTTACAATCCTGGAGAGTACCGCAGCCGCGTAGCCTGAGCCGGTTCCAATTTCCAGCACGGTATCCTCTGGCGTGAGCTGCATCGCCTCGGTCATCAGGGCCACGATATAGGGTTGGGAGATGGTCTGCCCCTCTTCTATCTGCAAAGGACAGTCATCGTAGGCAAATTCAGCCTGATCAGGGCCAACAAAAGCTTCCCTCGGTACAGCCTTCATGGCTTCCAGAACCCGTTGATCCCTGATCCCCTTACGTACAAGAGTATCCAGGAATGACTGTCTGGCTTCGCGTAGATGGTGCTCTCTGGTCATGTTGCCTCCCCTGCAGCGTTGAACCACGTTTCTCGGGTATACTGCCGGATCACGTCATTGCATTTAATCACGTTCCGGGAGTCTCCATGCAAGTACATTCATTGTATGTCTATCCGGTAAAATCTCTCGCAGGGATTCAGGTTTCCTCATTCTGTATAGATGATTTTGGTCCTGCCGGCGACAGACGCTGGATGATTGTTGATGTTGACCGGCAGTTCGTAAGCCAGCGTAACAACCCCGAACTCGCCAGGATCGGAACCCGCCTGGAAGCAGGGCGGGTACTGGTAAATATTCCGGGTGAGGGGGAATTCCCGCTGATTGCTGGCGATGAGGACTGTCGGGTCAGAATCTGGGGGGACTGGGCGAAAGCGGTTTACGGTGACCACGACGCTTCCGAGGCGCTGTCCCGATATTGCGGCGCAACCTTCAGATTTGTCTTCATGCCTGATGAGAGTTTTCGCCGCGTTGATGCCAGTCGGGTTACAGAGTATCGTCGGGTCAGTTTTGCGGATGGCTTTCCATTCCTGATCACCAGTCTCGCCTCGCTGGAAGAGCTGAACTCACGGCTAGAGACACCGGTGGAAATGCGACGTTTCAGGCCCAATATTGTCGTTGAGGGCGCAGCCCCATGGGACGAAGATGAATGGAGGGCACTGTCCATCAACGGAACCGCGTTCAGCCTGGTAAAACCCTGTTCGCGCTGTGTGATGACTACAGTAGACCCTGACCACGGCACAAAAGCTCCGGATCTTCAGCCCCTGAGGGAGCTTGGAAAATTCAGGCGGACTCCTGATGGTGTGATTTTCGGAATGAACGCCATTCATGAGTCGAGCGGGGAAATCCGTGTGGGAAGTCCCGTCGCGATCACAACTACTGCAAAAACGGAGAATCAATAACGTGCCATTGTTAACGCTGGATGCCGTATCCCTGGCTTTTGGCATGCAGCCACTGCTTGACCAGGCCTCCATGACCATGGAGCCCGGAGAACGTGTGTGCCTTCTCGGGCGCAACGGAGAGGGAAAATCCACCCTGTTGAAGATTGTCACCGGCGAGGTAGTGCCGGACGGGGGAGTCGTAAGGCTGGAAGACGGCGCAAAGCTGTCGGTATTGCCCCAGAACCTGCCTGTTAACGACACACGGACTGCTTATGAAGCCGTATCCGGTGCGTTTCCTGAGACCGGCGACCTTCTCGCCGAATATCACAAACTGACACAGAATGCGGATGAGGCGAGTCTGGACCGCATGATGAAGGTCCAGGAGCGCCTGGAGGCGCTTGACGGCTGGCGGCTGGACCAGAAGGTAGGCGCCATTCTTGCCCAGTACGGTATTGATCCGGACCAGACGTTGAATACGCTGTCGGGTGGTTGGCAGCGCCGGGTTCTGCTCGCCCGTGCGCTGGTTACCGAGCCTGATGTATTGCTGCTCGATGAGCCAACAAACCACCTGGATGTGCCTGCGATTGCCTGGCTGGAAGAGGCTCTGGGGCAGTTCCGGGGTGCGATACTGTTTGTAAGCCATGACCGGGCCTTTATCCGCCGGATGGCGACGAGAATTGTGGAACTGGACCGGGGACACCTGGTGAGTTTTGCCGCTACTTACGACCGCTACCTGGATCTCAAGGAAAAAGCGCTTGAAGAGGAGGAGCGTCAGAACGCCCTGTTCGACAAGCGCCTGAAGCAGGAAGAGGCCTGGATACGCCAGGGAATCAAGGCACGCCGAACCCGTAACATGGGCCGGGTGAGGGCGCTCAAGGCCATGCGGGAGGAGCGCCGGCAGCGGCGTGAACGTGGTGGTACGGCAAGCTTCTCGGTGGAGGACGCGGCTCGTTCCGGAAAGCTGGTGGTCGAAGCCACCGAAGCAGGATTCGCATACCCGGACGGCACACCGGTTATCCGGGACATGAACATGACGGTCCTGAGGGGCGACAAGATCGGTCTGGTTGGTGAAAACGGAACCGGTAAAACCACACTGGTCCGCTTGCTGCTCGGGGATCTCAAGCCCACTGAAGGTCGGATCCGTTTGGGAACCAACCTTCAGGTGGCCTATTTTGACCAGCTTCGCGGTGAACTGGATCTGGAGCGTAACGCCCTGGATAACCTCTCCGAAGGGCGTGAGTTCATAGAAATCAACGGCCAGAGCAAGCATGTTCTCGGATATCTGCAGGAATTTCTGTTCAGCCCGGAACGCGCACGCTCACCGGTGCGTGTTTTCTCTGGTGGTGAGAGGGCGCGGTTGCTGCTTGCCAAACTGTTCAGTAAACCCGCCAATATTCTGGTTCTGGATGAGCCCACCAACGATCTTGATGTGGAAACCCTGGAGCTGCTGGAGTCACGCCTGGTGGAATTCGCGGGAACGGTGATCGTAATCAGTCACGACCGGGAGTTTCTCGATAATGTGGTAACCGACACCGTATTTCTGGATGGCTCTGGTAGGGTGGCGGAGTTTGTTGGTGGTTATACCGACTGGCGAAGACAAGGCGGCCGATTTCCCTCCGAAGGGGGGAACAGGAAGGTGTCCAGGCCGCCGATGAACGACAGGCCAGCCCCATCGGTAGAGCCAGTAACCGAACCGTCCGGAACTCAGTCGGCAAAGGCAAAGCCCGCCAAGCTCAGTTACAAGCTCAAACTGGAGCTGGAGCAATTGCCGGGGCAGATCGAGGATCTGGAGAAAGAGCTGGAAGGCCTCCGTCAGACAATTTCGGACCCGGAGTTCTATTCTGGCCCGGCGGATGAGGTATCCGCGACTCTGGCAGAGCTGGAGAACAAGGAAGCCCGTCTGGAAAAGACTATTGAGCGGTGGATGGAGCTGGAAGAACAGGCGAATCAATGAACGTAACGTATCAATTCCGATTTGAAGACAACCGGTCTGTGGATTTCAAGGTAACGGACCAGCCAGCGGAAGCGAAAGGCAACCTGCCTGCGTGGACAAAACTGGAGCACTGCCAGTGTTCCAACTGTCCGTTGAAGGTCGCCGAGTCTCCCCAGTGCCCGGCGGCTGTGGAGATACTGCCGGTGGTGAACGCCTTTCAGGCTGAAGACGCCTACCAGAAAGTGGATGTGGTTGTTACCGACGATCGCAGGACCTACTCAAAGTCAACAACGCTGGAAGAGGCGTTGCGTTCTCTCCTGGGCCTGAAAATGGCCACCAGCGGGTGTCCGGTGCTGTCTGAGCTGAAGTCCATGGCGGTTCATCATCTGCCATTTGCCAGTAGTGATGAGTTTATTATGCGAAGTGTTTCCCACTATCTGCTGCAGCAGTATCTGGCGAAGCGTAATCACCAGGAGCCGGATTGGGAGCTTAAGGGGCTGGTGGAGAGGAACCAGCGTCTGCAACTGGTCAATCAGGCCCTGTGGCAGCGTATTCATTCAGTCTGCAAGGGCGACAGCAATCTCAAGGCGTTGCTGAATTTCTTTTCCATGGCCTCCAGTGTGAGTTTTTCCCTGGAAAGCCAGCTTCGCAAGCTGGAAGCAAAAATGCGGGGGGATGGCGCCGCCTGAGGCGCCATCATGCGAGAAGGGTTTACTGAATGCGAACCGCAAGGACGTCGCACACAGTTCCGTGCAGCACGCCGTTGGCGGTGGATCCCAGCAGCAGTTGAAAACCCTTGCGCCCGTGACTACCGACGATAACCAGGTCTGTATCCTGCTCCTTCGATAGTCGATGGATTTCGGATTCGGGACGGCCTACTGTCACCACCTGATTCTCTTTCGCCACCCCATATTGTTCGCCATATTTGGCCAGCTGTTCCCTGGCTGCCTTGTCGAGCTGATCCTGGAGCTCTGTCAGATCCATGGGAATATCGCCACCGTAGGCGTAGCCCACTGGCTCCACAACGTGCACCAGCATGAGTTGCGCGCCATGGGCCTTGCTGATCTCCACAGCCTTGTTGAGAACCTGTGGGGCTTCTTCAGTGAGATCAATGGCCACGAGAATTTTCTGGTAGATTGACATCGCATCGCTCCTTCGCGGATGAGGTCTGAATCGGGGCTTGGTTGAGAAGTACTTTACCTCAGAAGTGTAAACCAATACTGACAGGTATCAAAAACGTTGGAATAAAAGGTCACTGTAAAGGGGAGGCCCGGGGCGTAGAAGCTGCCCCGGACCGGAGACTGGTCAGGCAGCTCTTTCGCGCAGCAGGCCAATGGTTGTCTCAAGGCCTCTGAGAATACCTTTGGAGTAGCGGTCAATCACAAAGGCAACATTGTTGTCGTTGTAATTGATGTAAGAGCCGCGGATAAACTCCCATTTGGAAGTAAGGTCATTCAGTGTACTTTTCAGTTGGCCCTGGGCGCCGCCTTCAGTTACCCGGGATAGCAACGTGTCAAACAGGCGTGCCTGCTCGTCCAGCGGTACATCGTTGGATGAGCCCTGGAATGTCTGGGCTACCGAAGAATGCGTGCGTGCGGAGTACTTCGCCATCATCTGTGCCATGGTGACTGCCGCAGAACGAGCGGCCTCGATACGACTGTTAATTTCGGTTTCGCTGCTTTCCTGGGCCAGGGTGTACATCTCGGTCGCCACCTGGCTCATCAGCAGTGCCTGGTTCGCCATATCCGAAACCAGACGCAGATCCGGGTAACCTGTGTTGCGCACATCATTGATATTGCTGCGCATCAGGTCCTTGAACCTGTCGAATTCCACGTTGAGGCTTTCAACCTGCTCCCCGGACAGTACACCAGCGGTGCTGTCGGCAATGGAGTTCATGGATTCGTTGGCCTCGTTGATGGCGGCCACAATCTCGTTCAGTGTCTCGGTGTCGCCGTTGGCACTGAAGCGGTAGTAGGCATCCAGTGCCACGTAGTTGCTGACACGGAAATTGTGAAGGTCGGAGAGAAAGCCGTCTCCCTGCTCCTGAGCGCGAACTGTAAAGGAAGTAATCAGCAACAGTACCAGGGCTGTTACAAGTGAGCGTACTCGCAGGCGAGCGTCTTTCATCGGATGGGTCTCCGTAAGGCTGCTTTATTATTGTGGACTAAAGTCTTAATCCGAAGGTAAAGTAACTGAGCCGGCCAATCAAGCAGTTTTGCGGGGTGAAGCGGGAGCAAATGTAAACAAGTTTGAAATTTACGTGATGAAGTTCCGGTTTTATCTGCATTCACCGCTGTAGTCGCTTGATAAACAACAATTCCATCCGCCTCCAGATGCCGCTCGGCAGCCCTTTCTGGGGCAGGTCCGGTTGTTTTTCCAGAAACAAATTGACAAACGGGCTGTTTTTTTTCATCGTGTCACCTCACGATTCAAACGACTGTATGAATTTTGGATCGATTGATCGGGTAGTGACCGAAATCTCGCTGCATCAGCGGCCGCCTGGCGAGCGCTTGTGCGGCTGTTTCAGCAGTTCCAAACACAGACTGGAGATCAGTTGATGATTTACGAAGGTAAAGCCATCACGGTTAAAGAGATCGAAGGCGGGATCGCTCAGTTGAACTTTGACTTGCAGGGTGAGTCAGTGAACAAGTTCAACCGTCTGACGATTGAAGAGCTCCGCGCCGCGACCGACAAGCTGCAAGCACAGAAGGGCCTCAAGGGCCTGGTAGTGACCAGCTCCAAGGACAGCTTTATCGTTGGTGCCGATATTACAGAGTTTACCGACCTGTTCGCAGGGCCCGAAGAAGACCTGGTTGCCAACAATCTGAAGGCCAACGAAGCATTCAATGCTATTGAAGACCTGCCTTTCCCCACAGTTACCGCCATTAACGGTATCGCTCTGGGTGGCGGCTTTGAAATGTGCCTGGCCACCGATTACCGGGTAATGGACAAGAAGGCAAAAGTGGGCCTGCCGGAAGTGAAGCTGGGTATTTTCCCGGGCTTCGGCGGCACCGTTCGCCTTTCACGTCTGGTAGGCGTTGATTACGCGGTTGAATGGATCTGCGGCGGCACCGAGAACCGTGCCGATAAGGCCCTGAAGATTGGCGCCGTTGACGCCGTTCTCGAAGGCGAAAAGCTGGTGGAAGCTGCCATAGGCATCATCAACCAGTGCAACGACGGCAAACTGGATTACCAGGCCCGTCGTGAAGAGAAGAAAGGCAAGATCAAGCTGAATGCCATGGAAAGCATGATGGCGTTCGAAATCTCCAAGGCCTTTGTTGCCGGCCAGGCTGGCAAGAACTACCCGGCGCCGGTAGAGGCCATCAAGGTGATGCAGAAGCACGCCGGCCTGACCCGTGACAAGGCGATCGAGGTTGAAGCCAAAGGCTTTGCCAAGATGGCCAAGACCAACGTTGCCGCGTGCCTGGTTGGCCTGTTCCTGAACGATCAGGAGCTCAAGAAGAAGGCCAAGGCCTGGGAAAAAGAAGCCAACGAAGTGAAACTGGCCGCCGTATTGGGCGCCGGTATCATGGGCGGTGGTGTTGCATTCCAGTCAGCCCTGAAGGGTACGCCGATCCTGATGAAGGATATCAACCAGGATGGTATTGCACTCGGCCTGAAGGAAGCCAAGAAGCTTCTGACCAAGCGCATCGACAAGGGCAAGATGAAGCCCGATCAGATGGCGGACGTTCTGAACAACATTACCCCGACTCTGAACTATGGCGACTTCAAGAACGTCGACCTGGTGGTTGAAGCGGTCGTTGAGAACGCGAAGGTCAAGGACGCGGTGTTGCGTGAAACCGAAGAGTCGGTTCGCGAAGACACCATTCTGACTTCCAACACCTCCACCATTTCCATCAACAAGCTGGCGGCTAACCTCAAGCGTCCGGAAAACTTCTGCGGCATGCACTTCTTCAACCCGGTACACATGATGCCGCTGGTCGAGGTCATCCGTGGCGAGAAGACGTCCGACCGTGCCATTGCCACCACGGTTGCCTATGCCAAGGCCATGGGCAAGACCCCGATTGTTGTAAACGACTGTCCCGGCTTCCTGGTGAACCGCGTGCTGTTCCCGTACTTCGGCGGTTTCGTGAATCTGGTGCGCGACGGCGCTGACTTCCAGCACGTCGACAAGGTCATGGAAAAGTTTGGTTGGCCGATGGGTCCTGCGTATCTGCTGGACGTTGTTGGCATGGACACCGGCAAGCACGCCGGCGAAGTGATGGCCGAAGGCTTCCCGGACCGGATGAAGCATGAAGGCACCACGGCCATTGACGTGATGTTCGATAACAACCGTTACGGACAGAAGAACGACAAGGGCTTTTACAAGTACGAACTGGACCGCAAGGGCAAGCAGAAGAAGGTTGTCGACGAAGAAACCTACAAGCTGCTTGAACCGGTTGTTCAGGGTAAGAACGATTTCAGCGACGAGGACATCATTGCCCGCATGATGCTGCCCCTGTGCCTGGAAACCGTTCGCTGCCTGGAAGATGGCATTGTTGAAGACCCGGCAGACGCCGATATGGGCCTGGTCTACGGTATTGGCTTCCCGCCGTTCCGTGGTGGTGCCCTGCGTTATATCGACGACATGGGTGTCGACAAGTTCGTCGAGCTGGCAGACAAGTTTGCAGATCTTGGTGCTTTGTATCACCCGACCGAGAAGCTGCGTGAAATGGCCAAGACTGGCGAAAAGTTCTTTGGCTAACCCTGAACGAGATTTCCGAACGGAGAAAGATCTATGAGCCTTAATCCGAGAGACGTTGTCGTCGTCGATTGCGTGCGGAGTCCAATGGGTCGTGCCAAGAATGGCTGCTTCCGCAATGTACGTGCGGAAAACCTGTCGGCTGCGCTGATTGAAGCACTGTTTGAGCGCAACCCGAAGCTCGACCCGAAAGAAGTTGAAGACGTGATCTGGGGCTGTGTAAACCAGACCAAGGAACAGGGCTTCAACGTGGCGCGGCAGATTTCCCTGCTGACCCGCATTCCGCATGAATCCGCGGCGCAGACCGTCAACCGTCTGTGTGGTTCCGCCATGAGCGCAATCCACACTGCGGCCCAGGCCATCCAGACCGGCAATGGTGACGTGTTTGTGATTGGTGGTGTCGAGCACATGGGCCACGTGCCCATGACCGAAGGCTTCGACCACAACCCGGCTGCGTCCAAGTATTCTGCCAAGGCTTCCAACATGATGGGCCTGACCGCAGAAATGCTGGCGAAGATGCACGGTATTACCCGTGAGCAGCAGGACGAGTTTGGTGCGCGGTCACACCGCCTGGCCCACGAAGCGACCCAGGAAGGCCGTTTCAAGAACGAAATTGTGCCCATTGAAGGTCACGATGAAAACGGCTTCAAGGTGCTGATCGAAGAGGACGAAACCATCCGTCCCGAGACCACCGTTGAATCCCTGAGCCAGCTCAAGCCGGCCTTCGATCCGAAGAATGGTACCGTGACTGCCGGTACTTCTTCACAGCTGACTGACGGTGCCGCCGCCATGGTGCTGATGTCTGCTGAACGCGCCGAAGCGTTGGGTCTGAAGCCGATGGCGAAGATCCGCAGCATGGCAGTTGCCGGTTGTGATCCCGCGATCATGGGTTACGGCCCGGTTCCGGCTACCAAAAAGGCCCTGAAGCGTGCAGGCCTGAAAGTCGAAGACATCGACTTCTGGGAACTGAACGAAGCCTTTGCTGGTCAGTCGCTCCCGGTGCTGAAAGACCTGAAGCTGCTGGGCGTGATGGAAGAGAAAGTGAACCTGAATGGCGGCGCGATTGCCCTGGGCCATCCGCTGGGCTGCTCCGGTGCGCGTATCTCTACAACCCTGCTGAACGTAATGCAGGCCAAGGGCGGTAAGCTTGGTGTTTCCACCATGTGTATCGGTCTGGGCCAGGGCATTGCCACGGTATGGGAGCGTCTCTGATTCATTGAACAGAGTCAGTAACGCTATCCATGGAGGCCCGGCAAAACGCCGGGCTTTCCTGTCTCTGACGGCGTAAAAAAGCTGGTCAGAAACGAAAGAATGGGTTGTCTTGCTTTTCTTGACCCTGTAAAACAATGCACCTATACCAATGTGGCGGCTATTAACTGTTTTCTAGCCGACTGATTTTACAGCGAGTTTACGGTTTGCTGATTTTTTAACCGATTATCGCCAAGGACACAGATCTCCGATATGGGTAAAAGTCTCGTTATTGTCGAGTCGCCAGCGAAAGCGAAGACCATCAACAAATACCTGGGCTCCGACTTCATTGTAAAGTCCAGCGTTGGGCATATTCGTGACCTGCCGGTCAGTGGCAGCGGCTCAACCTCGGATCCGAAAGAGAGGGCCAGACAGGCCGCACTGACCCGCAAGATGAGCCCTGAAGAAAAGGCGGTTCATAAAAAGCGGAAATCCAGGGAGCAGTTGGTGGCCCGCATGGGCGTCGACCCCGATCATGACTGGAGCGCCCGTTACGAGATCCTGCCCGGCAAGGAAAAGGTGGTCAGCGAACTCAAGCGGTTGGCAAAATCCGCCGACCACATCTATCTGGCGACGGACCTTGACCGCGAAGGGGAGGCCATTGCCTGGCATCTGCAGGAAACCATCGGCGGCGAACCGGACAAGTATCGCCGTGTGGTATTCAATGAGATTACCAAGCGCGCCATTCAGGAAGCCTTCAAGGATCCTGGTAATCTGGACAAGAATCGCGTCAATGCCCAGCAGGCACGCCGCTTCCTGGACCGTGTCGTGGGTTACATGGTATCCCCCTTGTTATGGGCCAAGATTGCCCGCGGCCTGTCGGCCGGCCGGGTCCAGTCGGTCGCCGTCAGGCTGATCGTCGAACGGGAACGGGAAATCCGCAAGTTCGTTCCCGAAGAATTCTGGCAGTTGCACGCTGATCTGATGTCGAAGCAAGCCGACAAACCGGTACGCTTCGAGGTCACCCGATATAACGACAAGGCCTACCGTCCGGTCAACGAGAAAGAGAGTGCTGAGCATGTTGAGCGCTTGAAGTCGGGCACGTTCAAGGTTGCCAAGCGCGAAGACAAACCGACCAGATCGCGGCCCTCGGCTCCGTTTATTACGTCAACATTGCAGCAGGCGGCCAGTAACCGGATGGGATTCAGCGTCAAGAAAACGATGATGCTGGCCCAGCGCCTCTATGAAGCCGGTTTTATCACCTACATGCGTACCGACTCCACCAACCTGAGCCAGGACGCCGTGGCGAGTTGTCGTGAATTTGTCAAAAAGCAGTTCGGCGACAAGTTCCTGCCCGAGTCTCCCAGAGTTTACGGTAGCAAGGAGGGTGCTCAGGAGGCCCACGAGGCCATTCGCCCGACAGATGTGAGTCGGAGGCCAGCAGACATTAGTGGCCTGGAGAAGGACGCTGAGAAGCTTTATGACTTGATCTGGCGCCAGTTCATTGCCTGCCAGATGGCGGATGCTGAGTTCCTGAGCACGTCTATTCTGGTCGCTAACGGCGATTATGAGCTGCGTATTCGTGGGCGTATTATCAAGTTTGAAGGTTTCCTCAAGGTGGCGCCCCAGTCTGCCAAAAAAGACGAAGACATTGCGCTTCCCGACATCCAGGTCAATGAAACCCTGGACCTGAAAAAGCTTGATCCCAGCCAGCACTTCACCAAGCCGTCACCGCGTTACACGGAAGCCAGCCTGGTCAAGGAGCTTGAGAAGCAGGGCATTGGCCGGCCTTCTACCTATGCGTCCATTATTTCCACCATCCAGGATCGTGGTTACGTGCGGCTGCAGAACCGGCGTTTCTATGCGGAGAAGATGGGTGAGATCGTTACCGAGCGCCTGACAGAGTCTTTCCCGAACCTGATGGATTTTGATTTTACCGCGCGGATGGAAGACGAGCTGGATGAAATTGCCGACGGCGAGGTCGACTGGAAAAAGGTCCTGAACGACTTTTATGCCCGGTTCCGGCAGCAACTGGAAACCGCCGAGAGAGGCGATGACGGTGGTATGCGGGCCAACACCCCGACAGAAACCGACATACCGTGCCCGACCTGCAGTCGTCCGATGCAGATTCGCGTCGCCAGTACCGGCGTATTCCTGGGGTGTTCAGGCTATTCCCTGCCGCCAAAGGAGCGCTGTAAAACCACGATTAACCTGGTTTCAGGCGACGAAGTGGTCAGCGCCGATGAAGATGTAGAGGGTGAGGGCGAATCCCGTCTGCTGCGCAAGAAGCGTCGCTGCCCCAAATGTGGCACCGCCATGGACAGCTACCTGGTGGACGAGACGCGCAAGCTGCATGTGTGTGGTAACAATCCTGACTGTTCCGGTTATGAAGTGGAGAAGGGCACCTTCCGCATCAAGGGCTATGAAGGTCCGACCCTGGAGTGCGACAAGTGCGGTTCTGAAATGCAGCTGAAGACAGGCCGTTTTGGCAAGTATTTTGGCTGTACCAATACCGAATGCAAGAATACCCGGAAACTGCTGAAAAGTGGCGAGCCGGCTCCGCCCAAGATGGACCCGGTGCCCATGCCGGAACTGCAGTGCCAGAAGGTTGATGATACCTACGTACTGCGGGACGGAGCCTCAGGATTGTTCCTCGCGGCGAGCAAATTCCCGAAAAATCGTGAGACCCGGCCTCCGCTGGTGATGGAGATCAAACCCCATCGCAAGGAAATTGATCCGAAGTACGATTATCTGATGGATGCGCCCGAGCGAGATCCCGAAGGCAACCCGACGGTTATTCGCTACAGTCGTAAAACCAAGGAACAGTACGTCATGTCGGAAAAAGACGGCAAGGCGACAGGCTGGTCGGCTTGGTATGTGAACGGGAAGTGGCAGCCGAAAGAGAAGAAGTAGGGGAGAAAGCCTTTCCCCCTCTCCCGCGAGGGGAGAGGGGGTGGGGGAGAGGGGGAGCAGGCATTCGCAGAACCCTACCCCTTCTTCCTCAGCCGCTGAATCAGCGACGACGTATCCCAGCGGTTCCCGCCCATCTGCTGAACATCGCCATAGAACTGATCCACCAGCGCCGCAACCGGAATCCTGGCGCCGTTCTTGCGCGCTTCCTCGAGGCAGATCGCCAGGTCCTTGCGCATCCAGTCAACGGCAAACCCGTGTTCAAATTCCCCATCAATCATGGTGCCGGAGCGATTTTCCATCTGCCATGACTGGGCGGCTCCCTTTGAGATGACGTCCACTACCTTGCGTACGTCCAGTTCTGCCTGTTCCGCAAAATGGAGCGCTTCGGACAGCCCCTGAACCAGGCCGGCGATTGCAATCTGATTCACCATTTTGGTTTTCTGTCCACTTCCGACAGGCCCCATCAGGTTGAGGGCCTTGGAATAGTGTTCCATCAGCGGTTTCGCCTGGGAAAATGCATCAGGTTCGCTACCGCACATGATAGTGAGCTGTCCCCTTTCAGCACCTTGTTGGCCACCAGATACAGGCGCGTCAATAAACTCGAGGTTACGGGCCCTGGCAAGCTGGGCCAGCTTCTCAGCGATCCCTGCCGAGGCTGTTGTGTGGTCGACCAGAACGGCGCCGGGCTTGGCATTGGCAATGATGCCGTCGGAACCTTCGTAGACTTCTGTCAGGTCGGTATCGGCGCCTACACAGGTAAACACGAAGTCTGCATTATCAACGGTGGCTGCAATGGATTCGCAGGCTTTTCCCTGATACTCGGCTGCCCAGGTGTTTGCTTTTGCGGCAGTGCGATTCCATACCTGGACCTCGACCCCGGCGTTCGCCAGGTGGCCCGCCATGGGGTAGCCCATGATGCCAAGACCTATAAATGCTGCGGTTACTTTCATCACTGATTCTCCGGGGCTTGATTATTGTTAGCGGAAAGACAGCCGTAATCATTACAGAATGTGAGGGCACAAAAAAGGCCGCTGTTGCAGCGGCCCTGGGATTTCAGATTTCCGGGGTTATTTCTTCGGGTAATTCCTGGACGTTGGGCCGGTATACAGCTGACGCGGCCGGCCGATGCGATAATCGCCACTGACCATTTCGTTCCAGTGCGAGAACCAGCCAATGGTGCGGGAAAGCGCGAAGATAACGGTAAACATCGATGTGGGAATGCCAATCGCCTTGAGGATCAGGCCAGAGTAGAAATCCACGTTCGGGTACAGTTTACGCTTGACGAAATATTCGTCTTCGAGCGCGATCTTCTCAAGGCGCTGGGCGATCCGCAGCAGAGGATCGTTTTCCAGGCCAAGCTCGGTCAGGACCTCGTGTGCGGTCTCTGCCATTACCTTGGCGCGGGGGTCGAAGTTCTTGTAAACGCGGTGGCCAAAGCCCATCAGGCGGAAGGGGTCGTCCTTGTCCTTGGCCTTGGCAATAAACTTCTCGATGTTGGACTCGTCGCCGATTTCCGCAAGCATATCCAGTACGGCTTCGTTGGCGCCACCGTGAGCCGGCCCCCACAGTGCGGCAATGCCGGAGGCGATACAGGCATAGGGGTTGGCGCCAGTGGAACCCGCCAGACGAACCGTCGAAGTAGATGCGTTCTGCTCGTGATCTGCGTGCAGGATGAAGATCTTGTCCATGGCTTTCGCAAGGATCGGATTCGGTTTGTATTCCTCGCAGGGAACACCAAACATCATCTGCAGGAAATTCTCGGAGTAGGACAGGTCATTGCGGGGATACATGAATGGCTGGCCAATGCTGTACTTGTAGCACCAGGCGGCAATGGTCGGCATCTTGGCAATCAGCCGATGCGCTGTAATTTCACGCTGGTGTACGTCGGTAACGTCCATCTGGTCGTGATAGAAGGCGGAAAGTGCCCCGACAACACCACACATGATGGCCATTGGATGCGCATCCCGGCGGAAGCCCTGGAAGAAGTTGCGCATCTGGTCATGCAGCATGGTGTGGTTCTTGATGGTTTCGTGGAACTTCTTGTTCTCTTCGGCGGTCGGCAGTTCGCCCTTCAGCAGCAGGTAGCAGACTTCCAGGTAGTCCGAGTTCTCCGCCAGTTCCTCAATCGGATAGCCCCGGTGCAGGAGAACACCGTTGGCGCCGTCAATGTAAGTGATCTTTGATTCACAGGCCGCAGTGGATACAAATCCGGGATCGTAAGTGAAAACGCCTTCCTGGACCAGGCTTCTCACGTCGATGACGTCAGGGCCGACGGTGCCCGAATAAACCGGTAGCTCAATGGACTTGTCACCCACCGAAAGCGTGGCTTTCCTGTCGGTCATGGTGCTCTCCTATTTATCAGCATTTGGATGCGCTAGAAGGCGCGTATTATCGCAAAACTGGCGGCAAAATATAGGGCGTTGGCTTTTTTTGTCAATGGAAGACGCAATAAAACCTTATATTTCACAATCCCTGTAAATCAGGGAAACCCGGAATAGGGTCGCTTTCGGGGAAGAATTGGTTTTGTCAATTATCTTTATAGCGAGTTCCGGGCCCTGATTTTACGGGGTTTCGCAGAGTTGCGTGTTTGTAATTGAAAGGGGTACTCCTTATAATCCCTAGCCCGGAATCGGGGATATAACAGGCCGCAGCGTCAGATTTCAGAAGAGCGCATGCCGGTTTTTCTCCCTCCTTAGCCAATCGTGTGCCGGACATGTTCTGCACGCAGATCCTTACATACCAACCATCCGCATCCGGTATTTCCGGCCCCGCGGAACCAAGAGAGAGTGTGAGAGCGCTGTGAATAGCAAACGACCAGTAAATCTCGATCTCGGCAAGTTCCATTTTCCGCTGCCAGCCATCACGTCCATACTGCATCGCGTCAGTGGCATCATCATTTTTGTGGGTGTTGCTTTCATGCTGTACGGACTTCAGCTTTCCCTATCCGGGGAAGAGGGCTTCAGCCGCGTAAGTGGATTGCTGGACAGCTTCCTGGCGAAGCTGATTACCTGGGGCATTCTGTCTGCCTTGTTGTACCACCTGGTGGCAGGTATCAAGCACCTGCTGATGGATATGGGCATCGGCGAAGAGCTGGAAAGTGGACGGCTCGCTGCTAAAGCCACAGTCGCGATTTCCGTTATTCTCATCATTCTGGCAGGAGTCTGGGTATGGTAAACAGCGTAACGAACCTCGGACGCAGTGGCGTCTATGACTGGCTGATCCAGCGAGTCACCGCCTACGTACTTGCTCTGTATACAATTTTCCTGTTCGGTTTTCTGCTGACGTCTGACGTCAGTTATGAAACCTGGTCAGGACTCTTTGATCAGACCTGGTTCCGTATCTTTTCCCTGCTTGCCTTGCTGTCAATTGGTGCGCATGCCTGGGTAGGGCTCTGGACGGTAACAACGGATTACATCAAGGCGACTCTGCCCCGGTTCCTGGTCCAGGCGCTGTGTGGGTTGATAATGTTCGTGTATGTAGTCTGGGGCATTCAGATTCTTTGGGGGCTTTAATTAATGGCTAATATCAAGACCATGTCTTATGACGCGATTGTTATCGGTGGTGGCGGTGCCGGTATGCGTGCCGCCCTTCAGTTGACCGAATCCGGCGTCAATACCGCGTGTATCACCAAGGTTTTCCCGACACGTTCCCATACGGTGTCTGCCCAGGGTGGTATTACCTGCGCTATCGCCAGTGCCGATCCAAACGATGACTGGCGCTGGCACATGTACGATACCGTCAAGGGTTCCGACTATATCGGCGACCAGGACGCTATCGAGTACATGTGCTCTGTCGGCCCTCAGGCGGTTTTTGAGCTTGAGCACATGGGCCTGCCGTTCTCCCGCACCGAGCAGGGCCGTATTTACCAGCGTCCTTTCGGTGGTCAGTCCAAGGGGCCGGATAACCCCGCCCAGGCTGCCCGTACCTGCGCCGCTGCTGACCGTACCGGTCACGCGTTGTTGCACACTCTGTATCAGGCGAACCTGAAAGGTGGTACCACTTTCCTGAATGAGTGGTACGCGGTTGATCTGGTCAAGAACAGCAAGAACGAAGTGGTTGGTGTTGTTGCCATCGAGATCGAAACCGGCGAAGTGGCCTATATCAAGTCCAAGGCTACGGTTCTGGCAACTGGTGGTGCGGGTCGTATTTACGCTTCCACCACAAACGCCCTGATTAATACCGGTGACGGCATCGGCATGGCGCTGCGTGCCGGCTTCCCGATGCAGGATATGGAAATGTGGCAGTTCCACCCCACCGGTATTCATGGTGCGGGCACACTGGTGACCGAAGGTTGCCGCGGTGAGGGCGGTTACCTGATCAACTCTGAGGGTGAGCGCTTCATGGAGCGTTACGCGCCGAACGCAAAAGACCTCGCGGGACGAGATGTTGTTGCCCGTTCCATGGTTATCGAGATCCTGGAAGGCCGCGGATGTGGCCCGGAGAAGGATCACGTTCTGCTGAAGCTTGATCACCTTGGTGAAGAGACCCTGAATCTGCGCCTGCCGGGCATCTGCGAATTGTCCCGGACTTTCGCACACGTGGATCCGGTAAAAGAGCCGGTGCCGGTAGTGCCTACCTGTCACTATATGATGGGCGGTATTCCCACCAACGTGGGTGGTCAGGCACTGACCCAGGATGAAAACGGCAACGACAAGCCGATTCCCGGGCTGTTTGCCTGTGGTGAGGCTGCCTGCGTTTCCGTACACGGTGCCAACCGTCTGGGCGGTAACTCGTTGCTCGACCTGGTGGTATTCGGGCGTGCGGCCGGCCTGCACATCGAAGAGCAGCTACGTGGTGGCTTCGACGTCGATGGCGCCAGCGAGGAAGACATCAAGAATGCCATGGCCCGCCTGGATCGCCTGAACAATGCGTCTGAAGGTGAGAGTGTTGCCGAGGTCCGCAAGGACCTGCAGAGCTGTATGCAGCTGTACTTCGGCGTATTCCGTGACGGTAAGAGCATGGAAGAAGGTCTCAAGAAGCTGGAATCCATCGGTGAGCGTGTTCGCAACACCAAGCTTGCGGACACCAGTAGCGCCTTCAACACCGCCCGTATTGAAGCTCTGGAGCTGGACAACCTGTACGAAGTTGCCCTGGCAACAGCTGTTTCAGCCTTCGAGCGTAAAGAGAGTCGTGGTGCTCACGCCCGTAATGACTTTACAGAGCGTGATGACGAGAACTGGCTGAAGCATTCGCTTTACTTCCCGCTGGACAAGCGTGTTGGCAAGCGAGACGTAAACTTCGCTCCGAAAACGGTTGATACTTTCCAGCCGAAGATCCGGACTTACTAAGGGGGATTGAGCAATGTTAGTAAGCCTGTACCGCTATAACCCGGAAACAGACAATGCGCCCTACATGCAGGACGTAGAGCTGAACGTCCCGGAAGGCAAGGACCTGATGGTTCTCGACGTCCTGAACCTGATCAAGGAACAGGACCCCTCAATGGCTTACCGCCGTTCCTGTCGGGAAGGTGTCTGTGGGTCAGATGGGATGAACATGAACGGCAAGAACGGTCTGGCCTGTATTACCCCGCTGTCCGAGGTTCTGAAGAACAACAAGCTGGTTTTGCGCCCGCTGCCCGGCCTGCCGGTTATTCGCGACCTCGTGGTCGACATGAGTCTTTTCTACAAACAGTATGAAAAGGTTATGCCGTACCTGGTTAACGATAACCCACCGCCTGCCATTGAGCGTTACCAGTCTCCGGAGGACCGGGAAAAGCTGGACGGCCTGTACGAGTGTATTCTCTGTGCCTGCTGTTCTACGGCTTGCCCGTCCTTCTGGTGGAACCCGGACAAGTTCATTGGTCCGGCGGGTTTGCTGCAGGCCTATCGTTTTCTGGCGGACAGCCGGGATACGGCCCAGGAGGAGAGGCTTGCCAACCTTGATGACCCGTTCAGCGTATTCCGCTGCCGCGGTATCATGAACTGTGTCAGTGTCTGCCCCAAAGGCCTCAACCCGACAAGGGCAATCGGCCACATCCGCAATCTTCTGCTTCAGCGGGCGACGTAAGCAGAATCTGACACAGGCGCTATACTGTGCTGACAAGCTCGGCGCCCTGGGAGGGCCCGCAACGAAGCGGGCTCTTCAACCAAAGGCTTATAGTCAAAAGTCTTATCAGGGTGCAAACTACGCAAGCCGTGACGGGAACTCATAAAGTTCTGCCACGGCTTTGCTGAGTATAATAACCACCGGGGAACGGAAAACATCCTTGTTGGGTGTGGTGGCCACAGTCGATCCCGTAAAAACCCGTATTGACTCAGATTTACCCCTGGCCGACCATAGCCAGCTCCCCGCACCAGCCCAAGGTGAGCTATTCAAAATGCACGAAAGCATAATGGAGCAGTTATGGCAGACTTCCCACCTGCAGGGTGGAAATCTTGCCTATGTTGAAAAGCTTTTCGAAACCTACCTGACCGATCCTAATGCCATTCCTGAAGAGTGGCGCAGTTACTTCGACAAACTTCCCAGTGTGGATGGCTACAAAGGCCGCGATATAGATCATTCATCTATACGTCAACAGTTCGAGCACATTTCCCGAAATCAGCGTTTCATCGCCACCGGTGGCGTTCCTGCCAGCGCAACGGCGGATGCAGACAAGAAACAGATTCGTGTGCTTCAGCTGATCAACGCCTTTCGGTTCCGTGGCCACCAGGAAGCGAAGCTTGACCCTCTCGGGGTCTGGAAACGTCCTCAGGTGGAAGACCTCGATCCGTCATTCCATGAGCTTTCCGAAGCAGACTACGACCTTGAGTTTCAGACCGGCTCCCTGAACTTCGGTTCCGAGACCATGAAGCTCAGGGATATTGTGGACGGCCTGCGCCAGACCTATTGTGAAAGTATTGGCGCCGAATACATGCATGTCGTGGATACCCGCATCAAGCGGTGGTTCCAGCAGCGCATGGAGCCGGTCCGCTCACGGCCCAACTATGAGGCCGAGACTCGCAAGCACCTTCTGGAACGTCTTACCGCCGCCGAGGGTCTTGAGAAGTACCTGGGGTCCCGTTACCCGGGCGTCAAGCGCTTTGGTCTTGAAGGTGCTGAAAGTCTGATTCCCTGTCTCGACGAACTCATCCAGAGGGCTGGTAGCTACGGCGCCAAGGAAATTGTGTTGGGTATGGCTCACCGGGGCCGTCTCAACGTGCTGGTGAACACGCTCGGCAAGAATCCAAAAGAGCTGTTTGATGAGTTCGAGGGCAAGAAACTCGCCGACTCCGGCTCTGGTGACGTCAAATACCACCAGGGTTTCTCCTCGAATGTGATGACCGAAGGCGGTGAGATTCACCTGGCACTGGCTTTCAACCCGTCACACCTGGAGATTGTCTCACCGGTGGTTGTGGGTTCTGTTCGTGCCCGTCAGACCCGCCGGGAAGACCCCAACGGTACCCAGTGTGTGCCCATTATCATGCATGGCGACGCCGCCTTTGCCGGGCAGGGCGTGGTCATGGAAACCTTCCAGATGTCCCAGACCAGGGGCTACGGTGTTGGCGGTACCATCCATATCGTCATCAATAACCAGGTCGGTTTTACCACCAGCAAGCAGGAAGATGCCCGTTCGACCGAATACTGCACGGACGTGGCCAAGATGATCCAGGCTCCGATCCTGCATGTTAATGCGGATGATCCTGAAGCGGTGATGTTCGTGACTCAGATGGCCATGGACTATCGCCATGAGTTCAAGAATGACGTGGTGATTGATCTGGTGTGCTATCGCCGCCGCGGCCACAACGAGGCGGACGAGCCGGCTGCTACCCAGCCGGTAATGTACGACAAGATTCGCAAGCTGACCACGACCCGTAACCTGTACGCCGAGAAACTGGTGGCAGACGGGATTATCACCCAGGAAGAGTCAAAGCAGATCGAGCTGGACTACCGCGATGAGCTCGACAAGGGTGACCATGTGGTCAAGTCTCTGGTCAAGGAGCCCAACAAGGAGCTCTACGTTGACTGGACCCCTTATCTGGGCCATGAATGGACGGCGAAATGCAAGTCCAGCGTTGCCCTGAAGACGATCCAGAAGCTTGGTAAAAAGCTGACGCACATTCCAGAAGGTTTCAGTGTTCAGCGCCAGGTGTCCAAGATCATCAGTGACCGCGAGAAGATGACAGCCGGTGCCTTGCCCATCAACTGGGGCTATGGCGAGATCATGGCCTACGCCACGCTGATCAATGAAGGACATCCGATCCGTATCACCGGCCAGGATGTAGGCCGCGGCACCTTCTCCCATCGTCACGCGGTACTGCATAACCAGAAGGATGGCCAAACCCATATCGCTCTGGAGCACCTGGCGGAAGACCAGCCAAGATTCGAGATTTTCGACTCGCTGCTGTCTGAAGAAGCCGTGATGGCGTTCGAATATGGTTACGCAACAACGGCTCCAAACGGCCTGATTGTATGGGAAGCCCAGTTTGGTGATTTCGCCAATGGCGCCCAGGTGGTGATCGACCAGTTCCTGACCAGTGGCGAGCACAAGTGGGGCCGTCTGTGTGGCCTGACACTGTTGTTGCCGCATGGCTACGAGGGGCAGGGGCCAGAGCACAGCTCGGCACGCCTTGAGCGCTTCCTGCAGCTGTCTGCGGAACACAATATCCAGGTGTGCGTGCCAACAACTCCGTCCCAGGTTTTCCACATGCTGCGTCGCCAGGTCAAGCGCCCGCTACGCAAGCCGTTGGTAGCGATTACGCCCAAGAGCCTGTTGCGCCACAAGGAAGCGACCTCGGATCTCGATGACCTGACCTCAGGCACTTTCAAGACAGTGCTGCCCGAGAAAGAGCCTTCCGATCCGAAGAAAGTTACTCGTCTGATCCTGTGCAGTGGCAAGGTCTATTTTGACCTGCTGGAGCGCAAGAAGGCAGACGAGCGGGATGATGTTGCGATCGTTCGTATTGAGCAACTGTATCCGTTCCCGGGAGAGGATCTGGATGAGCTCCTGAGCCAGTACAACAAGCTCAAGCACGTGGTCTGGTGTCAGGAAGAGCCCATGAACCAGGGTGCCTGGTATTGCAGCCAGCATCATATGAGAAATGCGCTGCATCGCCACAACCCAAAACTGTATCTTCAGTATGCCGGTCGTGACGCTTCTGCTGCTCCAGCCTGTGGACATATGTCGGTTCACATTGAAGAGCAGAAAAAGCTGGTTAACGACGCGTTTGAAATCTGACGAGCTACCGAACTAAGGACCCGAGATGTCAACAGAAATAAAAGCCCCCGTATTCCCAGAGTCGGTCGCAGAGGGAACCGTTGCAACCTGGCACAAGCAGCCTGGTGAAGCCTGTTCACGTGACGAGCTGATTGTCGATATTGAAACTGACAAGGTCGTGCTCGAAGTGGTAGCTCCGGCTGATGGTGTGATTGAGGAAATACTCAAGGGCGAAGGCGACACTGTCGAAAGCGGAGAAGTGGTCGGCACATTCAAGGAAGGCGCCGCTGGTGAATCAAAGCCTGCAGCCAAAGACGAGGGCGGAAAAGAGGAAGGCAAAAAGGAAGAGGCCTCTGAAGAGCCTGCCAAGTCCTCCGGTGAAGCCATACTCAGCCCGGCTGCCCGTAAACTGGCAGAAGAGAACGATGTCAATCCGGATGCCGTGAAAGGTACTGGTAAAGACGGCCGTGTAACCAAGGAAGATGTTCAGAATCATATTGATGCTGGAAAATCTTCAGGTTCTACTTCAGCTGCCCAGGAGAAGCCCGCCGGCGATATGCCGCAGGTGGATCTGGGCTCCGGCGAGCGTCCTGAAAAGCGTGTGCCGATGACACGCCTGCGCGCCAGCATTGCCAAGCGCCTGGTCAATGCCCAGCAGACAGCCGCCATGCTCACCACGTTCAATGAAGTGAACATGGGCCCGGTCATGGAGCTTCGCAAGCAGTACAAGGAGAGCTTCGAGAAGCGTCACGGCGTCAAGCTCGGCTTTATGTCGTTCTTTACCAAGGCTGCCACCGAAGCCTTGAAGCGCTTCCCGGCGGTAAATGCGTCCATCGACGGTAACGACATGGTTTACCATGGCTACCAGGATATCGGTATTGCGGTTTCAAGTGACCGTGGCCTGGTGGTTCCTGTTGTGCGTGACACCGATGCTCTCGGCCTCGCCGACATTGAGAAGAAGATCGTCGAGTATGGAACCAAGGCAAAAGACGGCAAGCTTGGCATTGAGGAGATGACCGGCGGCACCTTCACTATCACCAACGGTGGTATTTTTGGCTCCCTGATTTCCACTCCGATCCTGAACCCGCCGCAGACAGCGATTCTGGGCATGCACAAGATCCAGGAGCGCCCGATGGCGGTGAACGGCAAGGTGGAAATCCAGCCGATGATGTATCTGGCGCTTTCCTACGACCACCGCATGATCGATGGTAAGGAAGCAGTGCAGTTCCTGGTAGCCATCAAGGAAATGCTTGAGGATCCGGCACGTATTCTGCTGGACGTCTGAGCCGACAATTAACAAATTGGATAACGGGATAAAACATGTCTGACAAGTACGACGTAATCGTCATTGGCGCTGGCCCTGGCGGCTATGTTGCCGCAATCAAGGCAGCGCAGCTGGGCCTGAAAACTGCGTGTATCGAATCCTGGACCGATAAGGAAGGTAAGCACCGGCTCGGCGGTACCTGCCTGAATGTGGGTTGTATTCCTTCGAAGGCATTGCTGGAGATTTCCCACAAGTACGAGGAAGCTCAGCACGGTTTTGCTGACCAGGGCATCGTTGCAAAAGATGTCAAGATGGATATCGGCAAGATGATGGAGCGCAAGGATGGCATCGTGAACCAACTCACCGGTGGTATCGGCGGCCTGTTCAAGGCGAACGGCGTAACGTCGATTCAAGGCCACGGTAAGTTGCTTGCCAACCGCAAGGTTGAGGTGACGGACAAGGATGGCAAGGCCACCACCTACGAGGCTGATAACGTCATCATCGCAACAGGTTCCAAGCCGATCCAGATTCCGCCCGCGCCTTTTGACGGTGAACATATTGTGGACTCCGAGGGTGCACTGGAATTCACTGAAGTGCCCAAGCGCCTCGGTGTTATCGGCGCTGGTGTTATCGGCCTTGAGCTTGGCAGTGTCTGGGCACGCCTGGGTTCTGAGGTTACGGTGCTTGAAGCTGTGGACACGTTCCTTCCGGCCATTGATCAGCAGGTCGCCAAGGATGCGTTGAAACAGTTCCAGAAACAGGGCCTGAACATTGTGTTGGGCGCTCGCATGACCGGTGCTGAAGTGAAGCGCAAACTGGTCAACGTGACCTATGAGGATTCCAAGGGCAAGCAGGAAGCCAAGTTCGACAAGCTGATCGTTGCCGTTGGTCGTCGCCCATACACCGATAACCTGTTGTCTGAAGACTCCGGTGTGCAGATGGACGAGCGTGGTTTCATTTTTGTAGACGACAACTGCAAGACCGAAGCTCCGGGTGTCTGGGCTGTTGGTGATGTGGTTCGTGGCCCAATGCTGGCGCACAAGGCGTCTGAAGAAGGCGTCATGGTTGCCGAGCGCATTGCAGGACACAAGCCGCAGGTCAACTATGACTGCATCCCGAACGTCATCTACACCTCGCCGGAAGTTGCCTGGGTCGGCAAGACCGAAGAGGAAATGAAGGCTGAAGGTGAGGAATACAACGTGGGTACCTTTCCGTTTGCTGCCAATGGTCGCGCCATGGCTGCAAACTCCGCATCGGGCATGGTGAAGATCATCGCCGATGCAAAAACCGACCGTATCGTCGGTTTCCATGTGGTGGGTCCCCAGGCGTCTGAAATCGTGGCTCAGGGTGTTATCGCCATGGAGTTCGGTTCCAGCGCCGAAGATCTGGCCCTGACCTGCTTTGCTCATCCGACTCTGTCGGAATCCGTGCACGAAGCAGCTCTGGGTGTTGCCGGTGGAGCGATTCATATCGCAAACCGTCGCAAAAAGAAGTAACGCAAACCAGGAATTTTAATTCGGGACATTGACTATGAATTTGCATGAATATCAGGGCAAGCAGCTGTTCGCTGAATATGGCCTGCCAGTATCCAAGGGCATCGCCTGCGAAACCCCTAAAGATGCAGTGGCTGCTGCTGACGAAATCGGCGGTGACGCCTGGGTTGTAAAGGCCCAGGTACACGCCGGTGGCCGCGGCAAGGCCGGCGGTGTGAAACTGGTCAAGAGCAAAGACGAGATCCGTGCCTTTGCCGAGAATTGGCTTGGCAAGAACCTGGTGACCTACCAGACCGACGAAAATGGCCAGCCGGTCAGCAAGATTCTTGTTGAGTCCCTTACCGATATCGACCAGGAGCTGTATCTGGGTGCGGTTGTAGACCGCGGCACCCGTCGTATCGTGTTCATGGCTTCCACCGAGGGTGGCGTCGAGATCGAAAAGGTGGCTGAAGAAACCCCTGAGAAGATCCTCAAAGCCGAGATTGATCCGCTGGTCGGTGCGCAGCCGTACCAGGGCCGTGAGTTGGCTTTCAAACTGGGCCTGGAAGGTAAGCAGATCGGTCAGTTCACCAAGATCTTCCTTGGCCTGGCAAAGCTGTTTGAAGAGTGCGACCTGGCGCTGGTGGAGATCAACCCGCTGGTCATTACGCCGGCCGGTGACCTGCACTGTCTCGATGCCAAGATCGGTGTTGACGGCAACGCCCTGTACCGCCAGAAGAAAATCCACGAAATGCACGATCCCTCCCAGGAAGATTCCCGGGAAGCGGAAGCTGCCAAGTGGGAACTCAACTACGTGGCGCTGGAAGGCAACATCGGCTGCATGGTTAACGGCGCTGGCCTGGCCATGGGCACCATGGACATCATCAAGCTGTCCGGCGGCCAGCCTGCGAACTTCCTGGACGTTGGCGGCGGTGCGACCAAGGAACGTGTTTCCGAGGCTTTCAAGATCATCCTGTCTGACACCAACGTCAAGGCCGTTCTGGTTAACATCTTCGGGGGCATTGTCCGCTGTGACATGATTGCCGAGGGCATTATCGGTGCCGTGAAAGACGTTGGCGTCAAGGTTCCTGTGGTCGTGCGTCTGGAAGGCAACAACGCCGAGAAGGGCACACAAGTACTCGCCGACAGTGGCCTGAACATCATCGCTGCCACCAGTCTGTCCAATGCGGCAGAACAAGTCGTTAAAGCCGCAGGGGGTAAATAATGAGCATCCTGATTAACAAAGACACGAAGGTTATCTGCCAGGGCTTTACCGGCGCACAGGGTACGTTCCACTCTGAGCAGGCGATTGAGTACGGTACCAAAATGGTTGGCGGTGTAAGCCCCGGTAAGGGCGGCACCGAGCACCTGGGCCTGCCGGTATTCAACACCGTGCGCGAAGCCGTGGAAAAAACCGGTGCAGAAGCCACCGTTATCTACGTACCGGCTCCGTTCTGCAAGGATGCCATCATTGAAGCTGCCGACGCTGGCATCCAGCTGATTGTATGCATCACTGAAGGCATTCCGACCATCGACATGCTCTACGCGAAAGAATACGTGGATCGCCAGGGCGTTCGCATGATCGGGCCGAACTGCCCTGGTGTGATCACACCGGGCGAGAGCAAAATCGGTATCATGCCGGGCCACATCCACAAGCCGGGCAAGGTGGGTATCGTATCCCGCTCAGGTACCCTGACGTACGAAGCGGTCAAGCAGACCACAGACTTCGGCTACGGCCAGTCCACCTGTGTCGGCATCGGTGGTGACCCGATCCCGGGCTCCAGTTTCATCGATATCCTGAAACTGCTGCAGGACGATCCGAAGACCGAAGCCATCGTGATGATTGGCGAGATCGGCGGTACGGCTGAAGAAGAAGCGGCAGCGTTCATCAAAGAGAACGTTACCAAGCCGGTGGTTTCTTACATTGCTGGTGTCACGGCACCTCCTGGCAAGCGTATGGGCCACGCCGGCGCCATTATTTCCGGCGGCAAGGGCACAGCTGACGAGAAGTTTGCTGCGCTGAATGATGCCGGTGTTAAAACCGTGCGTAGCCTGGCCGAAATCGGCAAGGCGCTGAAGGAAGTGACTGGCTGGTAAATTTCCGCCGGTTTCCGAAAGCCCCCGGGTCTGCCTTGCGGACTGCCGGGGGCTTTTTGTTTTGAGGCTCCAGTAGTGGGTTTTTAAAAGGTTCCTTAACGCCGGGTGCACATAAGTCTATAATGCCCGGTCAGCCTCGAATAAGATGGCTGTTCCCTATAAACAGAAGGAGTTCATGCTTTGAGTTCTGTCGATTCCCAGCAACGGATTTTGTCCGGCATGCGTCCCACCGGCAAGTTGCACCTTGGCCATTATCACGGTGTTCTGAAGAACTGGGTAAAACTCCAGCATGAATTCGAGTGCTTCTTCTTTGTCGCGGACTGGCACGCGTTGACCACCAACTACGATGATCCCAGTGGTATCCAGGAAAGTGTCTGGGACATGGTCATCGACTGGCTGGCGGCTGGAGTCAATCCCGGCTCCTCCACGCTGTTTATCCAGTCCAAAGTGCCTGAGCATGCCGAGCTGCACCTGCTTTTGTCGATGATTACGCCCCTGGGCTGGCTTGAGCGCATCCCCACGTATAAAGACCAACAGGAAAAACTGCGCGAGAAAGACCTGGCCACTTACGGTTTTCTGGGTTATCCGCTACTACAGAGCGCGGATATTCTCACGTACCGGGCAGGCCGGGTGCCCGTGGGCGCGGACCAGGTGTCTCACGTGGAAATAACCCGGGAAATTGCCCGCCGCTTCAATCATATTTATGGCCGTGAGCCCGGATTTGAAGAACAGGCTGAGGGCGCCATCGTGAAGATGGGCAAGAAGAATGCAAAGCTCTATCGCACCCTGAAAAAACGTTACCAGGAAGAGGGCGACATGGAGGCCCTGGAAACCGCTCGTGCGCTGCTCAAGGAGCAGCAGAACATCTCCCTGGGAGATCGTGAGCGGCTTTATGGTTATATTGAAGGCGGCGGCAAGGTGATCCTGCCCGAGCCCCAGCCGTTGCTGACACCGGAATCGAAAATGCCCGGGCTGGACGGCCAGAAAATGTCCAAGTCCTACAATAACTACATCGGCCTGCGCGAAGACCCCGACAGCGTATCCCAGAAGGTCCGCACCATGCAGACCGACCCTCAGCGGGTACGCCGGACCGACCCGGGTGAACCGGAAAAGTGCCCGGTGTGGGGGCTCCACAAAGTCTATTCCGATGATGATACCCGTGAATGGGTGCAAACCGGCTGCCGCTCAGCCGGCATCGGTTGCCTGGAATGCAAGAAACCGCTTATCGACTCGATCGTCGAAGAGCAGCGCCCCCTCCACGAACGCGCCCGGGAGTATGAGAGTAACCCGGACCTGGTTCGTGCCATTATCGAGGAAGGTTGCGAGCATGCCAGAGATGCGGCGCGGGATACCCTGGAAGAAGTCCGGGCGGCCATGGGGCTGAGCTACCGCTGAGTCCCGGCGATGACAATTCTGGAGACACCATGACGGACGATACCGCAGGCAAGACCGTGGCAGACGAGAGCGCAGATGCGCCTGTTGCAGCCGCTGAGCAACCGCCTCTGGCGCGGGTCTCCGGTAAACCGGTGGTGGATCTTCCCCGTGACCTGTATATACCACCTGACGCCCTGGCGGTATTCCTTGAGGCATTTGAAGGGCCGCTGGACCTGCTGCTGTACCTGATCCGGCGTCAGAACATGGATATCCTGGATATCGACGTCAGCGAAATCACAAAGCAGTACATGGATTACATTGGCGCAGTAGAAGCCATGCGGTTTGAGTTGGCTGCGGAATACCTTGTCATGGCAGCGACCTTGGCGGAGATCAAGTCGCGGATGTTGTTGCCAAGGCAGGAGGCAGAAGACGAAGAGGAAATTGATCCGCGGGCCGAACTGATTCGCCGTTTGCAGCAGTATGAGCGTTTCAAGCAGGCGGCAGAGGACATCGATGCAATGCCACGGCTGGAGCGTGACAATTTCACGGCCTCGGCCGCATTACCCAGGATGCCTTCCAGTCAGCCGCATCCGGATGTGGATCTGCGGGAGATGCTGCTGGCACTTCAGGGTGTACTGAAACGTGCGGACCTGTTTACCAGTCACCACGTTGAGAGGGAGCGGCTTTCCACCCGCGAGCGCATGTCGGCCATACTTTCGGTGTTACAGGATGATCAGTTCGTGACATTTGAAAGCCTGTTTACACCGGAAGAGGGGCGATTGGGTGTTGTGGTCAGTTTCCTGGCCACTCTCGAACTGGTCAAGGAACAGTTGATCGAAGTAGTGCAGGCCGAAGTGCTGGGCCCGATCCATGTCAGGGCCCGAGCGTCCCGCTGATCGCCCGGCATCGTGCAATCTGATATCTGGTAGTCGAACCATGAACGAAGAGAACCTCAGAAAAATTCAGGCGATCACAGAGGCGGCTCTGCTTGCTGCGGGCAAACCGCTGTCAGTGGACCAGCTGCGGGACCTGTTTGAAGAAGGGGAGCGTCCGGCACGCCAGGTCATGGAGCATGTACTGGTTCTACTGGAGCAGTCCTGTCAGGGGCGCGGGTTCGAGCTGAAGAAGGTTGCAAGCGGGTACCGACTCCAGGTGAGGGAAGAGTACGTGCCCTGGGTTGGGCGGTTGTTCGAGGAAAAGCCCCAGCGATACTCCCGTGCGCTGCTGGAAACCCTGGCTCTGGTTGCCTATCGTCAGCCTATCACCCGGGGTGAAATCGAGGACATCCGGGGGGTTACGGTCAGTAGCAATATCGTCCGTACGCTGCTTGAACGGGAATGGGTCCGGGTTGTAGGCCACCGTGATGTGCCCGGCCGGCCGGCCATGTACGCAACCACCCGGCAGTTCCTGGATTATTTTAACCTGGAGGGACTGGATCAGTTGCCTCCACTTTCCGAAATCCGGGATCTGGAAGAAATCGGGCGGGAAATCGAAAAGAACATGCAGGCCGAGATCGAGTTTGAATCATCGGCCAGAGACGCTGGCGATAACGACGGGGAAGCTGCCCCGGATTCCTCGCCAGGGCAGACACTTCACTGATGCCGCCGGCATCAGCCACTTGTTAAGGACAGATTCATGGCGGCAGATCGCCCCCGTAGACCTGAAAAGAAACAGCCGGAAGACAGTACAACAGCCGAACCGGAACGCATCCAGAAGTTATTGGCCAGGGCCGGTGTTGGTTCGCGCCGAGAGGTTGAAGGCTGGATTGAGGCCGGCCGCCTGGTTATCAATGGCCAGCCAGTGGCGCCGGGCCAGAAAGCGTCCGTCAGTGATCGTATCGAGCTGGATGGCAAGCGCCTTGATATCACGGCAGGTGCGGAAGTGCTCCGACGTGTGCTGATCTACAACAAGCCGGAAGGTGAAGTGACCACCCGCCGGGACCCGGAAGGGCGGCCGACCGTGTTCGACAGCCTTCCACGGCTCAAGGACCATCGCTGGATCGCTATTGGCAGGCTTGATATCAATACAACCGGCCTGGTTCTGTTCACCACCGACGGCGAACTTGCCAACCGGCTGATGCACCCGTCGCGCCAGATTGATCGCGAATATGCCGTGAGAGTGTTTGGCGAGGTGGACGAGGCTATGATCAAGCGGCTATTGGAGGGCGTGCTGCTGGACGATGGTATGGCCAAGTTTTCGGATATCACCGAAGCGGGTGGCAAGGGCATTAACCAGTGGTTTCATGTCACGCTGCTTGAAGGGCGTAACCGTGAGGTTCGCCGGCTCTGGGAGTCCCAGGGCGTCAGGGTCAGTCGTCTGAAACGGGTAAGGTACGGGCCGATTTTCCTGCCCAGCCGGCTTAGCGTTGGCAAATGGGAAGAGCTGGATCAGAAAGCTGTGGACTCTCTCAGTAAGGCAGTGGACCTGAAGCCAGTCGATATTCCGGCGAAAACGCCGTCCGAGCAGAAAGTTCATGACCGCCAGCGGCGGAAGCAGCCAGGTTCGGCATCGCGGAAATCCGGTAACCCACGCTGGCAGGTGGACAGCAAGGGGCCTGACCAGAAGCCCGCACGCAAGCCCTCACGCAAGGCACCAAAGCGCTAATCAGTTCCCGATAGCGGCGAAGATCCTGGTGCAGTTGCGGCCATGATCTTTCGCCCTGTACAGCGCTTCGTCTGCCCGCGCCAGCCATTGGTCGGCGGATTCGTCGGCAAGCCGCTGGGCGACACCGCAACTTGTGGTTACCGAAACATCGGTGTCGCCACAGTTGACTGAAATGGTGCTGATGAACTCACGGATCCGGTCAGCGACCGCGCGGGCACAGGTTTCGTCGGTGTGAGGCAGCAGGATGGCAAACTCCTCACCACCAAAACGATAGACACTGTCTGAATTCCGTACGGCCCTCTCCAGCTCAACCGCTGCCAGTTTAAGAATATGGTCCCCCACCACGTGGCCGTGCTGGTCATTCACCGCCTTGAAATGGTCCAGATCGCACAGAATCAGGGAATAGTCCTCGCCATGGCGGTCCCCCAGGCAGCAGGCCCGGGCCAGGGCCTCATCCATTGCGCGTTTGTTGGGCACGCCGGTGAGACAGTCCGTGAGGGCGGCCTGTTCAATGGTGATGAACTGGCATGCGTTACGAATCGGACAGATTGCGGCGGCCAGCATCAATTCAATGCCCTCCAGTTCCTGCTCTGAAAACTTCTGTCGGCGACTGAGGGAGAGAGTGCCGTAAAAGCTTCCCTCCAGGTTGAGGCGATAGTCGCAACGATGGGGGCCGCCCATACCGGTTGCATAGACAAATTCGCGGGCCGCAATCTGGTGACGGTAGTTCATGCAGTCGAATGGCACGACAGAAGCGATTTCTTCCGCGAGAATGGCAAGCTGGGTTTCCAGATTGAGTGTTGTGGAGAGCCTGCGGGTGAGGCGGGTGAGCACGTCCGGGGCCTCACTCCATTCCCGGTGAGCCTGTCTTAGTGCTGCCAGTTTTTGGGGTTGAGGTCCGGACTTGTTGATCGTTGGGATATTTTTCACTCGACGCGGCCTGTTCGAAGGTATTTTTGAGAATCGTTAAGCAAATCCCCGACCAGATCTACAATATCCCTTCAAAACAGTGAGATGGGCTTGTTATGTCAAGTGCCTTATAGGTTATTTGATGGCAAAACTGAACGCTGCGTCAACAAACCGGCAGTGAATTGCCGGCTGAACCGGATCGTTAAAATGTCGGACAAGGGATTGGGCTTGCCTGTGCCTGTGGTAAACTTCTGCGCTTATTCTTTGCTGCCAGTAGCGAGTGAGCGACGAACTCTATGAGGTTTCAGGCCCCCGAAAGTCTTTCCGAGCAGATAGCCCAGCATATCGGGCAGCGCATTGTCACCGGCGACCTCAAGCCGGGTGAGCGGATCCAGGAACTGAAGGTAGCCGGAGAACTGAACGTCAGCCGTGGTTCCGTGCGCGAGTCCCTGCTGATTCTTCAGCGCCGCCACCTGGTGGAGATCTTTCCACGCAGGGGCGCCGTGGTATCCCGTTTAACGCCGGAACTGGTAAACAGCCTCTACGATATCTATATCGACCTGCTGTGCATGTTGGGGCGCAAGGTTCTTGAGCGCTGGTCCGGCGAGCAGTTGTCAGGGGTTATGGGCCAGGTCCGCGAACTCCAGGCGGTGATCGATGCCCTTAATTCCTCCGGTGGTGATGCCGCAGAGCAGGTTATTGATGCGGGTTTCGGGGTTATGCGTTACGCCTATGGCCTGGTGGAAAATCCGTTTCTGGAAGAAACCCTGGAGAACTTCCGGCCCGCCATCAGCCGCACCTATTTTGTCGCGCTGGAGAATTTCCGCGACGAACTGGAAGAAACCGGTCGCTTTTTCCGGCAGTTGGCGGATGCGGCTGTGCGGAGCGATTCCCCAGGACTGGAAGCCGCCATCTGTGAGTTCGGCGAGCATCAGCGTCAACAGGTATTGAGCATTCTCAGGGAAGAGGTGAGCGCCTGATATGCGCCTGAAATCGATCAAGCTGTCTGGCTTCAAGTCGTTCGTAGACCCCACCACGGTGCCATTCCCCTCCAACATGACGGCGGTTGTGGGCCCCAATGGCTGTGGTAAGTCCAATATCATTGATGCGGTCCGCTGGGTCATGGGTGAAAGCTCCGCCAAGTATCTTCGCGGCGAATCCATGTCGGATGTCATTTTCAACGGCTCCAGTGCCCGCAAGCCGGTGGGGCAGGCATCCATCGAGCTGGTTTTCGATAACAGTGACGGTTCCGCGCCCGGTGAGTTTGTGCGTTTTAACGAAATATCGGTCCGCCGTCGGGTTTCCCGCGAGGGGCAATCGGAATACTTCCTTAACGGCTCCAAATGCCGGCGCCGTGATATAACAGACCTTTTCCTGGGCACCGGCCTTGGTCCCCGTAGCTATGCCATCATCGAGCAGGGCATGATTTCCAGGCTGATTGAAGCCAAGCCGGAAGAGTTGCGGGTGTACATCGAGGAGGCGGCAGGCATCTCCAAGTACAAGGAACGCCGCAAGGAAACAGAAAGCCGCATACGCCGTACCCAGGAAAACCTTGAACGCCTGACGGACCTTCGGGAAGAGCTGGGACGGCAATTGCAGCATCTGGAGCGTCAGGCCCAGGCGGCGGAAAAGTACAAGGCCTACAAGCAGGAAGAGCGCCAGAAGAAAGCCGAGCTGACGGTGTTGCGCTGGCAATCCCTCGACACCGACCTGCAAACCTGGCGCTCCCGCATCCGGGATGCCGAACTGGAGCTGGAGAAGCAGCTGTCCGAGCGTGTCGGCCTGGAAACCTCCCTGGAAAATCTGCGGGAAAGCCACCAGGATCGCAACGAGCACTTTAACAGGGCCCAGGCTCGCTATTACGAAGCCGGCGCCGATATCGCGCGAATTGAGCAAAGCCTGCAACACCAGCGTGAACGTAGCCGCCAGACGGCCGCGGAACTTGACCAGGCCATGGCGAATCAGCGGGAGCTGGCCCGGGAGCTGGAGCAGGATCAGGATAAGTTGTCGGGTATCCAGGAAGAGCTGGATATGCTGGAACCGGAGCAGGAAGCGCTGGCGCTGAAATCCGAGGAATCCGGACAGAAGCTCCAGGGCGCCGAAGACGCCATGAGTGAATGGCAGCACAACTGGGAAGATTTCAGTGCCCGTTCTTCGGATGCCCGTCGCCAGGCGGAATTGGCCCAGTCCCGAATCCGTTCCCTGGAAACCGCGATTGAACAGCTACGTACCCGTCAGCAAAGGCTGCAGGAGGAGCAGGAGCTGCTCGAAAGTCAGCTCGACCGTGCAGAACTGGATGATCTTCTGGAGCGGCAGGAAACCCTTGAGCTTCAGCGAGAGGAAGCGTCAGAACGGATCAACGTGGTCCAGGACGAGCTGCAGGAAGCACGTCACCAGCAGCGGGACGCGGAACAGGCTGCCACCGATGCACGGCAACAGGTCCAGAGTCTGTGGGCATCGCTGGAATCCCAGCAGGCCCTGCTGGATGAACAGATGGGAGGCCAGGACGATACCCTTCAGGCCTGGCTCAATGATCAGGGCCTGAGCAGCAGCCCACGGCTGGCAAAACAACTCGGAATCGAGGATGGCTGGGAATTTGCCGTTGAGCAGGTGATTGGACGGTTCACCCAGGGCCTCAGTGTGCCCGGCCTGGGCTCGGTGCAAGCGGCGATGCCTGGGGCACCCCGTGGGCTGGCGCTGGTAAATGGAGAATCCAGTGGCGCCGTTCAGGCAGAAGGGCTTGCCAGCAAGGTAACCGGTGCCGGCGGGATAGCTTCCGTGCTGGCGCTGGTGGATACCGCAGAGACCATGGAAGAGGCCCTTGACCGGCAAGGCACACTGGCGCCGGGCAGAAGCATCATTACCCGTGAGGGCGCCTGGCTTTCTGCAGACTGGATACTGATGCCGGATTCTGACGCGGCGCAGGTTGGCGTCATTGAACGCCAGAAGAAGGTCACCGCACTGGCAGAGGAACTGGAGCAGGCAGAAGCCACTCTGGAAACAGCCTCGGAGAACCTGGACCGGCTGCTGGAACAGTCCGAACGGGCGGAAGCCGCCCGGGACGAAGCCCAGGCACGGCTCGCTGATGCCGACCGGGAACTGGCCACACTGTCGTCGAAAATCAGTGGTCTTAAAGCCCGTGCTGAACAGATCGATGCCCGCTTGCAGCGTATCCGTGACGATCTCTCCGATGTCTCCTTAAGTCTTGAAGAACAGCAGGAACAGCTGCAGGAGACGCGAGAGGAATGGCAGCAGGCACTGGCATCCACGGAAGACAGTGACGAAGAGAAAGAGCGCCTGCTTGAGCGCCGGGATGTTCTGCGTGAAAATCTCGATCGCCTGCGCCAGGAGGCCCGGCACGATCGCGACCATGCCCACCAGTTACAGCTCCAGTTGCAGTCCCTGAACAGTCAGCGGGATGGCCTGCGCCAGACCATCGACCGCATGCAGTTACAGAAAGAACGCCTGGATGAGCGTCTGGATATCCTCCGTGAAAGCCGCGAAAGTGCAGAGGAACCGATCGAAGACCTGCAGATGCAGCTGGAAGGTCTGCTGGATCGTCGTCTTGCCGAGGAAGAAAAGCTGGGCGCCGCAAGGGATTCACTGGAAGAAATCGATCAGGAAGTTCGCGAAAAGGAGCAGAGTCGCAGCCGCATTGAACATACCATTCAGGACGTGAGGGCCAGCCTTGAAAAGCTGAAGATGGAGTCCCAGGCTCTTGAAATCCGCGCTGGCAACCACCTGGAGCAGTTGGAAGAACTGGATGTACGGCTCCAGGAAGTGCTGTCGACCTTGCCGGAGGATGCCAGCGAGAAGGTATGGGCAGACGAACTGGAAAAGCTTGGCTCACGCATTCAGCGTCTGGGTGCCATTAACCTGGCGGCCATTGAAGAGTACCAGGTGCAGAGCGAACGCAAGACCTACCTGGACAGCCAGCATGAAGATCTTATCGAGGCCCTGGAAACCCTGGATACTGCCATTCGCAAGATTGACCGCGAAACCCGTCAGCGTTTCAAGGAGACCTTCGATCAGGTAAACGGGGGACTGCAGGCTCTGTTCCCGAAAGTGTTCGGGGGCGGCAACGCCTACCTGGAACTGACCGGAGAGGACCTGCTGGAAACGGGTGTGACAATCATGGCCCGACCACCGGGGAAGAAAAACAGTACCATCCATCTACTCTCGGGCGGCGAGAAAGCGCTGACGGCGATCGCACTGGTATTCTCGATTTTCCAGCTCAACCCGGCTCCTTTCTGTATGCTGGATGAAGTGGATGCACCGCTGGACGACGCCAACGTGGGTCGCTATGCCAACATGGTCAAGGAAATGTCGAAACAGGTACAGTTTATCTACATCACCCATAACAAGATCGCCATGGAAATGGCTGATCAGTTGATGGGTGTTACCATGCATGAGCCGGGTTGTTCGCGGCTGGTATCGGTGGATGTGGATGAGGCTGCGGCCCTGGCTGAAGCCTGACATCGTGCCTACCGGTCAATGCTTGTGCAAAGATGACAAAAACGCCATCTGGCAAGTGTTTGCGTTGTATTCATTACAGGCTTTTCTTAGAGTAGCAACGATATCTGATCTGCAAACAGGACAGCACCACTATGTCTCTTAGGGAATGGTTAATTGCCATCGGTATCCTGGTTATTCTTGGTATCGTTATCGATGGTCTGCGCCGCATGAGGCGCGCCCGCAAGGAATCAATGGCAATTTCCTCCGGTATGGGGGCGGACGACCTTGACGAATCCCCACTGGACAAAGACTACAATCCGGAACTCCCCAACGGCGGAGCCCGAACCATTTCCCGCGATACTCTCGAAGAGCGGGGCTATGTAAAGCCGGAAAAGAACCGTCTGGCAAGGCCCGATCCCAAGCCAACCCGTCCGGTTGTCAAAAGCTCCAGAAACAAATCCCCTGAGGAGGAGCCTGCTCCGTCTGAAACGCGGGAGGCTCTCGCGGCGAGTGAGCCGGATGATACCGCCTTTGACTCCAATACCGGATGGGGCGCGGTTGATGATGAACCGGAAACGCCCCCGGCGGACGACGGGATTCTGGGAGAGCCCAGGGTTGTTGGAAGCCACGGGCCGGATGAGCCCGAGCCCCACCCCGAGGAGCCCGTTCAGGCTGTTCCCCCGACCGTCACAACGGAAGTGGAGGAGGACACCGCCCGGCGGGAGCGGGCTGCCCGCACTTCAGGTCAGCCACTGGCCGGTGCAAACCGTCCCGAAGCCCGGGAAGTGGTCGTTATCAATGTGCTGGCAAAAACCGATGAGAATTTCACCGGGCCGCGGTTGAAAGCCCTCTTTGAGGCCTGCGGCCTCGAGCACGGTGATATGGACATCTATCATCGGCACGAGCAGTCGGATACCACCAGCCCCGTTCAGTTCAGCGTTGCCAGCGCCGTGGAGCCGGGGACTTTCAAGCCGGAAGACATGCCAGAGCTGTCCACGCCGGGCATCAGTTTCTTTATGAGCATGCCGGGGCCAACCAACTCCATGCAGGCCTTCGAGTTCATGCTGGAGACGGCGCAGTGTGTGGTGCGCAACCTTGGTGGTGAACTGAAAGACGAGCGCCGAAGCGTGATGACCCCGCAAACCATTGAACACTGTCGCCAGCGCATCCGTGAATTTGAACGCAAGCAGCGATCCCCCAAAAAATGACCAAGCCTACTCCCGATGTCATCAGCCGGGCCGAAGAACTCCGGAATGTCCTCACCGAACATAACTATCGGTACTACGTTCTGGATGATCCGAAGGTGCCGGACGCAGAATACGACCGTTTGTTCCGGGAGCTGCAGGATCTGGAAGCGGAATACCCGGAGATTGTCACTCCCGATTCACCAACACGGCGTGTAGGGGCCCAGGGGGAGACCACCTTTGAGGAAGTGGTGCACCGCATTCCAATGCTGTCCCTCGATAACGCGTTCAGCGAGGAGGAATTGAGGGATTTTGACCGCCGGGTCAGAGACCGCCTGAAAACGACCGATGAGGTCGAGTATGTGTGCGAGCCCAAGCTGGATGGTCTGGCAGTCAGCCTGCATTACGAATCCGGCATACTTACCCGCGCCGCCACACGGGGTGATGGGTACACCGGGGAGGACATCACCGCCAATATCCGTACTATCCCGTCGGTACCGCTGAAGCTCCGTGGCAAGTCAGTGCCGGAACTTGTAGAGGTGCGGGGCGAGGTATATATGCCCAGGCAGGGATTTGAAGCCTTGAATAAACGGCTGGCAGACCGGGGCGAAAAGACATTTGTTAACCCCCGGAATGCGGCAGCGGGAAGTCTGCGCCAGAAAAAACCGACGGTAACAGCGCGGCGACCGCTGGAGATGTGTGCCTACAGCGTTGCTCTGGAGGATGAGAGCATGTTGCCCGCGACACACTGGGAAGGGCTTCAGCAGGTCAGAACCTGGGGGTTCCGGATAAACCCGGAAATGCGCAAGGCCAAGGGGGTCGAAGCCTGCCTGCAGGCCTACGACGATCTGATGGAAAAGCGGGAGAGCCTGCCTTACGAGATTGACGGAATTGTCTTCAAAGTGAACAGTCTGGAGCTGCAGCAGCGGCTTGGCTTTGTGTCCCGCGCACCGCGCTGGGCCATTGCCCAGAAGTTTCCGGCGCAGGAAGAACTGACCGTTATTGAAGATGTGGAATTCCAGGTAGGGCGCACCGGTGCCATTACTCCGGTTGCCCGCCTGAAACCCGTGTTTGTGGGTGGTGTTACGGTCAGCAATGCCACGCTCCACAATATGGACGAAATCCGGCGTCTGGATGCGCGGATTGGCGACACGGTGTTTGTTCGCCGGGCAGGCGATGTGATTCCTCAGGTGGTCAAGGTAGTCACCGAAAAGCGCCCGGACAACGCCCGGGTTGTTGAATTGCCGAAAAGTTGCCCGGTGTGCGATTCGGATATCGTACAGATCGAAGGTGAAGCCGTGGCTCGCTGCTCCGGCGGGCTGTTCTGTCCGGCACAGCGCAAGGAGGCCATTCGCCACTATGCGTCCCGCAAGGCTCTGGATATCGAGGGCCTGGGAGATAAGTGGATTGATATTCTGGTAGACAGGGAACTGGTGAATACCGTTGCCGACCTTTATCTGCTGAAGAAATCCGACCTGACCGGCCTGGAACGGATGGGGGAGAAGTCTGCTTCCAACCTGATCAAAGCCATAGACCGCTCCCGGCATCCGGTGCTGTGGAAGTTCGTTTATGCCCTGGGAATCCGTGAGGTTGGCGAGGCCACGGCCAAGGCTCTGGCCAGCCATTTTGGCACCCTGGAAGCCATCAGTGAGGCTGATGAAGAGGCCCTGCAGTCGGTTCCTGACGTTGGGCCCATTGTTGCCGGACATATCCGCAGCTTCTTTGATCAACCCCACAATCAGGAAACCATCCAGGCGCTCCGCGATGCGGGTGTGCAGTGGCAGACTGAAGATGTCACTGCTGACGAAAAGCCCCTGAAAGGGGAGACGTGGGTGCTTACCGGCAGCCTGTCCGGCCTGACCCGGGACGAAGCCAAGGACAGGCTCGAGTCTCTTGGCGCCAAGGTGGCGGGGAGCGTTTCCGGCAAAACCGCCTGCGTTGTCGCTGGTGAAGCGGCGGGATCGAAGCTCACCAAGGCAGAAAAACTTGGTGTGCCGGTGATGGATGAGCAGGCCTTCATGGATTTTCTGGCCACCCACGGCATTGAAAGCTGAAACCACGGCCACTGCCCCGGCCGTGGTCAGAATCTGAGAACTCGCGCAGATCCCTTCTCCGGGAAATTGATTACCATGAGATTGTTCTGTAACGGTGTGTAAAGCACCCATAAAAACAATGCTCTGAAACGGACTTTTCCATGCGCGCCGATTCGTTACCCCGCTTGTCGTTCCGGGCTGCATACCTGGCCCTTATGTCCCTCTTTATTGTCGCCGCCACCGGTTGCAAAACCGAACAGGATGCTGAGGATCCGGTCATTCTCGGAATACCTCCCACCGACGCCTATCTGGGGGTTGAATACGCCTATAACTTCGGTGCCTTCGACAGCGATGACATTCTTGACTATTCCCTGACCAATGCCCCGTCCTGGCTGGCGCTGGAGGATACCAGCAACAAGGCCCGGCAAGGGGTCATCATGCGTGGCGTTCCGGGGCTGACAGGGGGAAGTCGCGGGCGCGATGATATTGGCACTACGAAGAATATCAACCTTGTTGCCAATGACGGCCGTTCTTCCGGTGCTCAATCATTTGATATAGAGGTGCAGGATAATGTCCTCAGCCTGTTGGTGGAGGAAGTTATCGAAGGTGAGGCGGCGGAAGTTCCGGAGGAAAGAGGCAATCGCTGTGAGGCGCCGGAACTGGGTGAAACCGGCAGCCATACCTATCAGGCGAATCTGTACGGGGACGATGGTTCGGTCATCGGATCTGAACAACGTACCAGGGATACCTACCCGGTACTGGTGCGTGTTGAACTTGACCAGCCCTCGGTAACCCGGGTTGCGGTAGCGTTCGAACTGAACTCCAGCTTCGACCCGCTACGTTGCGATGACGGCTTTGAGGCTCCTCACCAGCGCTGTGAAAATGGCGCCGCCAATGAGGACGAAGCGATTATTGGCAAAGATATTGTGGGCCTCGGGGCTGGCAGTGAAGCCTTGTTGCCGGTGCCTCCGTATCTTGAATACCAGACCGACGAAGAAGGATTTCTGTCAAAGGGCGTCATCACGCTGGAGCCTGGTATTACCGAATGCTACATACGGCTGGAAGTGATCGAGGATAGGGAAGCCGAGCCTCTCGAGACACTGAACATACGACTAACCGAAGTGCGTTCCGGGCTGGCAGGGCTGGGCAGCTCCAATAATGGTGTCAGGGAGTCGCTTCGCATCGAGGACAACGAACCGGCCGTGCGTCTTGTAACCATGGCTGGTGGAACCCGTGATGCCATCAATGTCGGACAGGCCCACGAATTCCGGGCGCTGATAAGTGGTGAACGCTCAGGCACCTACCGCGTGAAACTCGGTGAGGCCAAAGATTCGGAAGCATTGCTCGGTGAGGACTTCTTCGTTCAGGTACGTGACACTAACGACGAATGGGTGGATGGAGAGATCCTGACGTTCGAAGAATCCACCGAAGAAGTGAGCTTCCGCATAAGGGTGCCGGACAGTTACACCAACGGCCTACTGGAGAATGACCGATTCATTCTGTTGGGCCTGGATGAACGCTATCAGTCCGGAAGAGAGAATTTTGCAGCATCCTCTGATGCTGAAAAGTTGCGAGTCAACATCAATGAACTGACATCGCCTCTTTCGGTTGGGCTAGAGAGTGGCTTTGTTCCGACTGACACAGCGTTGGGGCATAACGGCCGTCTTTTCGTGGTGGGCTATCGTGTTGATGACGGCAACCGGCCCTGGGTTCGCATTTTCAGCCAGAAGGGCGAACTGACGGAACAGCAGCTATCAGCGGCCTCCGTGGCGCCAGGAGCGGCACCTGTGATCGGCTTCGTGGAACGGGGGGTGGAAGAAGGAGGCGATGACGTTACGCGCTATGAGTTCGTGGTGTCGTTCGGTAGCGATCAGACTGCGGCCGGTGACCCCGGTGGCAATGGCCTCGATGTCCATACCCTGCTGTACTTTTTCGATACAGCTCAGGACCCTGACCGGTATGTGCAGGTATGGGAGACCGTTGTGGGTACCTCCGGTGATGATATCCCGAGGTGGACAGGCATCAACTCTGAAAGCGGGTTCGTCGTCAACGCTGGCGAGACCCGCGGCCAGTGGCCCGACGAATCTGCAGCCGGTGGTGTCGACAGTTTTCTCCAGCGCATTGACACCAGAGTGGATGGCGATACGGTCACTCCGGAACTGGCATGGACCAGGCAGGTTGGCTCGGCCGGACATGATGAGTCAGTGGTCGGGGGCAGCGCGGAAACAAGCAGTCCTCTGCTTGTGGGAAGTTCAGCGGGCCAGGTCAGGGGCGAACCGAACAATGGAGGTGTGGATGCTTTCTTCTATGCCGCCCGCACCGGGGACAGCGATATCACCGTGAACCAGCGGGGCACCGAGGGCAGCGAGACACTGTCTGATGCAATCTATGGCGCAAATAACCTGTGGCTGCTGGGAAACAGTGATGGAGAGTACCGGGTGGAATCGACCGACGGTGACCGCTCACTGGAGCGTCGCAAGCTAAACAGCCAGGCGGGATTTGTTCTGTCCTATACCCCTGTTGGGGACATCACCCGTGGATTTACCTTCAACGATGAGGATGATCTCTCAACGGAAATGCTGAACGCAGTAGCCACCTTCAATGGCGACATACTGGTAGCGGGAAGCACCGACGGTAATTTCATTGGGAGCGGAGGTAACAGTCTGCTTCAGCCGATCCTTGCCCGGATCACACCTATCAAAAGAAACAGTGCTGGCAAAGATGGTGACGAGGTGGATACGAGCCGCGAGTGGCGAAAACAGTTCAGTCTGGGCAGCGACGCAGCCCAGATTGTCAGCCTTGAAAATTATCGCGACGACGAGATTGTCGCACTTGTGAAAATAACCGACGCCGGCTCAGCCCGGTGGGAGGTCCGACTCTTTACAGGTGAGGGGCGTTCCCTGCACTGAGTGCGGAGCCAAGGGCGGGATGAGCCCTCTATACTGTTCCTTCATGCCTGCCCGCGCTGGCGTACAGCCGAAGGTAGTCAGTGCTGGTTACAATGCCTGTGGGGTTACCCCGTTCATCAATGACCAGCGCAGCGTTGAGCTGATGGGCCAGCATGAGTCTTGCCAGCTGATGCGCATCGGTTTCCGGAGAGGCGGTAAGAAATGCAGGTAATTCGATGTTTACGAATCCTGCGTTCAGGGGATTGGCGCCGGATTCGTGAAGCCAGCTCAGTAACCATCGCAGATCCACAAGGCCCGCCACATTGCCTTCGGCCGTAATGACCATGTGGTGTATTCCATGTTCGTCCATGGTGTCCAGTGCTTCGGCTACGGTGGCAGTGGCAGGCAGGGAAAACAGCGCCGGCGTGCAGATCTGCGCAACCGGAAGGTACGCCCGCCGCTCCTTTAATTCGCCTGCCGCCGCTGCGCCGTACTCCTCAACCGCACGATGCCGCCCAGACCTGGCCGCCTGTTGGAACTCGGCATCAGTGGTTTCGCTATGACTGACATCGATTCTGTGGGATTCGGTCAGTTCTGTGACGTCACCCACGCGACGGCCCCTGAAAACTTCCGGAAGGCGCGTCCCGACGGGACGGCCGGGTTCACTGACGTATATGGACATAATGGTCTTCTCCGGTCATAACAGGGCCTTCTCAGGTTATCGGCCGGATATTGGATTCCTTCAGGCACCAATAGTTTCAGTCTGGGGCGTCTCTCGTTTCAGGCAGCGTTGTGTGGCCACACGCCTGGCCAGAGACAGCGGCAGGCATCCCGGCTGGCCGGTTATCCTGTCCGCCAGATACTCCGCCAGCAACGGCGCGTAACTCAGGCCTTTGCTGCCAAGGCCAGTAAACAGATCGATGCCTTCGAGGTGCCTGCCAGCAGCATCATGCAGCGGGCCGGCAACTGGCTGGTAATCGTGAGTCGTGCAGCGAAAGCCAACCTTGCCCTCAAGCAGGGCCGGATCGGCTTCCTCTGCGCTACCACTCAGAATTGAAGGAACCATTGACGCCAGCATCGAGAGGTTCTCGCGGTGGCTTTCGGCAGAAAGCACCGGGGAATGATCATGAAGGTCGAAGGTGGCCCCGGTCAGCGCTGTGCCGTTATGAGCGGGATTGATGTAGCCCGGGCCACACAGAACAACGGCCGGATTATTCAGCGATGATTCCGGCAGGTGGCTGACCTGGCCACGAATGGTCCGGAAGCGGAATTCGTTGCGCAGTGGTATCAGGGTAGGGCTCAGGTGTCCGGCACAGATGACCACCCGGTCAGCAACCACGTCCTGCTCGCCGTTACCTGCAATGTGCCATTTACCGTTGCAGGGTGTCAGTCTGTGTACCCTGAAACCGTAGCAGTGGCTTATTCGCGGGTGATTGACCAGGGCGCGGCAGAGCTTTCCCGGCTCCAGCCAACCACTGTCAGGAAACCAGAGGCCGCCACTCTGTAGCGGGATACCGGCCAGGCGGGAGGCCTCATCAGCGTCTACGGCGCGAAGTACGGTTGGCGGGTAATCATTGCGTGCCGTGAATCGTCCCTGCCGGTCGGCTTCTGCAGCACTGTACGCCAGTTGGATGAGCCCGGTAGGGTGCCAGTGATGTCCGCCATACTGTGAGTAATAACGCTGGCTGAATAGCAGGGAGCTCAGGCCAAGCTTTGCCTGATCATTGAATTCCACGCCAAGTTTCACGTACAGCGCTCCCTGGCAGTTGCCGGATGCCGCCGTTCCAGCCTGAGGCGCCTGGTCGATCAGCGTTACGTCCAGACCCCGTTTGGCGAGGTTGCGTGCCAGGAGACTGCCGGCAATGCCTGCGCCGATGATGGCGATGGATGGGGTAGGTGTCGCTCCGTCAATGCTGCCATCGCCGGAAACTGTTGGCAGCTCTCCGGTCAGCATTTCCAGCTTGCGCCCGTACCCGGGCGTTTTTCGCATTGTGAAACCGGCTTTTGCGAGCAGTCTGCGGACTTCACCGGCGGCGGTAAACGTGGCAATGGTGGTGCCGGCTCTGCTATGGCTTCTGAGGGCCGTGATCGCCGCTTCTTGCCACATGCCGGGGTTTTTGGCGGGTGCAAAGCCATCCAGGAACCAGGCATCGGCCTGAAAGTCCAGCTCGCGCCAGGCTTCCAGTACATCCCCGAAGAACAGCGTCAGCCTGACACGACCGCCTGCCAGTACCAGTCGATGAACACCCCGGACCGGCGCAGGGTAGTGTTCAAGCAGTTGGTCTGCATACTCGCCAAGTTCCGGCCACAGCGCGAGGGCCCGGGTGAGGTCTTTGCGCTCAAGAGGGTAACGCTCCGCGGACACAAAATGGAGGCACGCATTTTCGCCCGGGCTTGATGCTTCCCAGGTCTGCCAGGCGGCCAGGAAATTCAGCCCGCTACCAAAACCGGTTTCGGCGATGACAAAGGAACCGCCAGCCGGAACGCGGGAAAAACGCTCGGCAAGGCGGTTGTGCCCGATAAAAACATGGCGGGATTCTTCCAGACCATCTTCACGACTGAAATAGAGATCATCAAAACGGGTAGAGCGGGGAACACCCTCACGCCATTCAATAACGGCGGTTTCGATGGCAGGAGTTCTGATGTCCTTGGTCACTTTCTTTCCACTCTGTTGCTATTCGGCGGCGCCGTTGGTTTTTCTCAGGGAAACGCTGTGAATCACGATGGGCTCTGCCGGTACATCGGCCATGCCTCGGGATCTGACGGTTTTCTTTCCGGCAATGGCATCCACAACACCCATACCGCCAGTAACCTTGCCGAATACCGCGTAGCCTGGTCCGCGAACACCGGCATCCAGGAAGCTGTTGTCGGTCAGGTTAATGAAAAACTGGGACGTTGCGGAATCCGGTGAACTGGTGCGCGCCATGGCGATGGTGCCCCGCAGGTTCTTGGCTGTGGGTTTGGCCTCGTTACGGACGGGGTCGCGAGTCTGCTTTCTGTTGAGGTTCTCATCGAATCCTCCCCCCTGAATCATGAAACCTGGAATCACCCGGTGGAAGATGGTGCCTTCGTAAAATCCGTTTTTGACGTAAGTAAGAAAATTATCAACGGTTTCGGGCGCAATGTCGGGGCGAAGGGTAACTTCAATGGCCCCTTCGCTGGTTTCAATAATGACCTGTGGCAGCTCGCTGCGATGTTCTTCTGCGGCCGCTGAAACGCTGAAACCCAGCATGATCGTTACAGATAGGAGGATCTGAATCACATAACTAAACGGTTTTACGGAATTTGTCATTCTATAATGGCTCACGTTGTTAGCTCCGGGAACATTTACTGAGATACTTCCGCCATGAATCCTGCATGTAGCTGGATGTTAGCAGAAATCGCTTGTCAGGTCGGGCAGATTCCCAGCGGAGTTCATGACGATCAGCTAACCTTTTAACGCGTCGTAGATACCGATGCAGAGTGACCGGGCCAGGTTGTACGGCAATCACTGTCAACAGAGTGGAGACATACTGTGAGAATCCGTCAGGGTTTCGAAGAAAAATCCCGTCTTGGCCGGTTACTGATAAACCGTGGCTACCTTTCCCAAAGCCAGCTTGAAGAGGGGCTGCGTCTTCAGCTTGAGACCGGCCAGCGGCTGGGCGAGGTGTTTATCCAGTCCGGCTGGATCACCGAGCGGGAGCTTCACCGTGTCCTCAAGCACCAATCCCGTTACCGCAATACGGCAGCGCTGGTTACCATGGTGGTTCTGCCATTCCAGCCGCTGGTCAGCTTCGCAGCCGGTAGCACGTCACAGGATTCCCGGGATATTGCCGATGCCGGCCAGCTTTACGAGCGCTCCGGGCTTGCGCCGCTGAATGACGCGGAAATGGCGGGCGTGGCCGGGCAGGGCAACTCAACGTTGTTGGACCACATTGGCAGTGTGTCAGCCATGGCGGGGAGCAATGGTGATACTGGCGAGGTTGAACCGGATGTTATCGAAGGTCTCAAGCTGACCGCGAATATCTTTGTGCCGGTGCTGAATTTTCTGGATTCCGACCTGACGATTTCAGGGGTGCACTACCGTGACGATGTTCCCCGTTACGCGGTTCGTGACGATGGCGGGCTGACGATGGCGTTTCCGGAAAGAATCGAGCAGATCCGCATGGACAATATCCGGGTCAGTGGAAGCCAGGGGCCGTCCATGGGCAATATCACCATTGATAACATCCGCTTCCACCCGGATTCCCGGATGACCATCTACACCCGTTGATGCTGCCCGCAGGCCCTGGTCGTTCCAGGGCGCAGGCGTACCCAGCGGTATTCAGTCAGGCGCTGGCGAGGATGGTGCTGTGTGACATCGCCTTCTGTTCACCCTGGGCACCGTAAAGCTTCTGGTGCCCGGTCACGCCACGGAAGATGTCCGTCAGGCGGGAGAGGCGTTTCTGGAGGTGGCTGATCACTTTTCCGTTGGTCTGGTTCAGTTCCTGGCAAGCCTTGAGACGTTTGTCCGCCTCTTCCCAGAGCGCATGGACATCCGTAAGGCCGGCACTGCGAATGAAACGTGAGGGTGCCCCATTCTCGGGGCGGAAACCCATGGCCACAAGCAGGCGAATTTTCTGCTTTGCCCGTTCACGGATCTGGCCAAGCAGGGCGTTCTTGTCGCCGGTCAGGGCTTCGAGTTTGCGAATGTCGGAACTGGAGAGGCAGGCTTTTTCCTGTTGAAGGATATCTGCGAGCATTTCCAGCTGACGGATATCCTGGGACAGAAGGTCTTTCAATTCATCGATTGTGGCCATGATTTACTCACCCAAAAATGCTTTCATCCATCTCAAGCATTTTCTGGGCCAGTTTCTCAGCGTCAATCTTGTATGAGCCGTCTTCCAGGGCCGTGCGGATCTGTTCGATGCGGGCATCATCCATTTCCGGGTAATTGCCAAGTTTCTGCTCAAGCTGCTTCAGGTCTTTTGCCTGGCTGCTCAGGTTGACATTTTCACCACGGGCACCCTGTGCCTGGGTCTTTGCCTGCTCTGGTGCGGTCGGCTGTGTGTTCTGGGCACCGGAAGACTTGTCGGCCGTGGGTTTCTGAGTGTTGACCTGGCCTGGGCCTATTCCATTAAAGTCAACTGACATAACGTTACCTGCTTAGCTGATCGGCCGCAGTGGGCGGCTCCACGAATTTCATACCTGTCTATCGGCATGGCTTTACGTTTCTTTAGCAATTTTTTACAAGAGTTAAATGACATTCCTGTCATCTGTCTTCAGCACCCTCCGCAAACCGGCAAACCCTTGCCGTTAGCGGCCACCCGGTGCCGGGCGAAATCTACATAATCTACATGGGGATTTCCACATGGCCGGGTGCGACCACGCGGGCCCGTACCGTGCGGGATGATGAAAGGTTCTCCACCCGCACCTGTTCCCCAACGCCGGCGCTGGCCAGAGCCCTGCCCCTGGAGTTGACCGAGAAATTGCCGCTACTGGCACTGATAATAACATGATCGCCCCGTTCTACAGCGGCAGGCGCCAGTATCAGGTCTGGCGTAAAGACAGTGCCGGCGTTCACCCCCCGTCGCATCTCCATGCCAATCAACTGTTCGGCGCTGGTGATCGCACCACGGCGGATGGAATTGACGATAACGGAATCCGCCTGAATGGCGCTCTGTGTAAGCCGCTCACCGCGACCGAGCGGACGGGCTGCCACCATGGCATCACCGGTAATGGTGACCGAAACGGGAAGAAACATACGCCAGGGCCGCTCACCCTCACAGGATACCAGTAGCGACGGTTGTGTGGTTTTCCAGGGGTCCCCGCTGAAAGATACACTCAGCGGGGCATCGCAGGGCGCCAGGGAGAGACGTGCATCGAGTTCGCCGGTATCATGGGCCACGGAAAAGCCTTCTTTGGCCTGTTCCCGGGCAAACGTCTCCAGAAACGCCTCTGCGCCCTGGTAGATCTGTTCTGCCGTGGTGCCAGCCGCCAGGGCAGTGCCGGCGAAGGTAGACATTAGCAGTGTGATGAAGAATTTGGTAATGCGCATACGATGCAGTTTGTCCTATGCTGTCAATAACCGGGCCATGTCCCGTTATTCGGGAATATCCTAATGATTCCTGAATCCGGCCGTTAAGCCTGACCAAAGAGTCAATAATCCGGCACATGTTGCGTGCCGTAGAACTTTGAACAGTAACGCAGCAAGATGCGTGCCGGCAGTTAGTCGTAGAGTGGGAGAGCAGACGATGGCAGGGGTATTGGACAGTGTAAATCAGCGCACACAGCTGGTGGGGCAGAATCGCCTTGAGCTTCTGTTGTTCCGCCTTCGCGGCAGGCAGACTTACGGTATCAACGTATTCAAGGTCAAAGAAGTGCTTCAGTGCCCGAAACTGTCGTCGCTACCGAACAGTCGACCCATGGTGCGAGGTGTTGCCCATATTCGCGGCGAGACCATCCCCATTATTGACCTTGGCCTGTCGATCAGGCTCCCCGGTATTCCTCCGGAAGAGATAGCCACCAGTTTTGTGATTATCACCGAATACAATCGCAGGACCCAGGGATTCCTCGTGGCCGGTGTGGACCGCATCGTGAATATGAACTGGGAGGACATACTTCCGCCACCCAAGGGTGCGGGAAAAGATGTATACCTGACGGCGGTTACGCATTTCGAAGACAAGCTGGTCGAGATCATTGATGTGGAAAAGATCCTCTCGGAGGTGTCACCATTCGAGGAGGATGTGACCGAGGAACTCCGTACCCGCAGCGCCGAAAGGGTGCCCGGCCATCTGCCGGTGCTGGTGGTGGACGATTCCTCCGTTGCGCGGCGCCAGATAGAGCGTTGCCTTACCGCCATTGGCATGGAAGTGGTTACAAAAAACGACGGCAAACAGGCCTATGACTATCTCCAGGAGATCACCGCTGACGGATCCCGCGCCGCAGATCATCTTTCACTGATCATTTCTGATGTCGAAATGCCGGAAATGGACGGGTACACTCTGGTCACCAGATGCAAAAATGACCCTGCAATCAGGGATGTATTTATCATGTTGCACACCTCACTGAGTGGCGTGTTCAACAAGGCGATGGTGCAGAAAGTAGGTGCGGACGATTTCATGGCCAAATTCAGCCCGGATGAACTGGCGGAACGGGTCATGGAAATTATTGATCGCGAGCAGTGACGCGGCAGTCGCTCCCGACTCACTCGATAATGAGATCCAATGAAAGCTGACATAACGCCACAGGAATACGAGGCCTTCAAAACGTTCCTGCAGGATGCCTGTGGCATTTTGCTGGGGGATAACAAACAGTATCTGGTGAAGAGCCGGCTGCGCCGGATCATGGAGGAAAACAGGCTGAGCACTCTGGCTGAGCTGCTTGAACGTGTGAAGCGATCCGGCCGCAGCAGTCTCAAGGAAGTCGTGATTGACGCGATGACAACAAACGAAACCCTGTGGTTTCGCGACAATCATCCATTCCGGATCCTGCAGGAAAAGCTGCTGCCAGAATTTGGCGAGAGGAAATTAACCCAGCCGCTGCGTATCTGGTCCGCCGCCTGTTCAACTGGCCAGGAGCCTTACTCGGTGGCCATGATTATCGAAGAGTTTCGCCGCCAGCGACCCGGCAAGCTCCGGGACGTGAAAATCACTGCCACGGATATCTCCAAGAGCGTGCTGGAAGTGGCGCGGCGAGGTGAATATGAGATGATTGCCATTGGCCGCGGTCTGTCGCCTGAACGGCAGAAACAGTTTTTTACCCCTGCCATGAATGGCAGTTGGCAGATCAGACCGCAGATCAAGAGCATGGTTGAGTTCCGTGAGATGAACCTGCTTGAACGCTACATGCTTGGAAAGTTTGACATCGTGCTGTGCCGCAACGTGCTGATCTACTTTTCGGCAGAGCTCAAAAAAGACATTCTGACCCGCATACACGCCACTCTCAATCCTGGTGGCTATCTGATACTGGGGGCATCGGAATCGCTGAACGGTCTGCCTCATCTGTATGAAATGGTGCAGTGCCACCCCGGGATCATCTACAGAAAGAAATAGGCCCGCCCTATGCCACTCAATGTATGGATACTGGTTGCCGCCCAGGCGCTGGCAATGTGCACAGCGCCTTTCATCGTTTTCATCGGAAGTATTCACGGCCGCTTGCTGGCGCCTTCGCCGGAGCTGGCCACCCTGCCGGTAGGGCTTGTGGTTGTGGGCACTGTACTGGCAATCAAACCCGCCACCTGGCTGATGGAACGCCTGGGAAGAAAGCCGGTCATGTTGCTGGGTACTTTGGCCGGAACCTCGGCGGGCATGCTTGGAGCCCTGGCAGCCTTGACCAGCAGCTTTCCGTTACTGTGCGCCGCAGCCGTGGTTGGTGGAACCGGGCTGGCAGTGGTGCACCAGTATCGCTTTGCCGCCATGGAATCCGTCCCTCCCGCGATGGCCGGTTCTGCCGCCGCCAGAGTGCTGCTTGGCGGACTGGTAGCGGCCTGGCTGGGGCCTGAAATCGCGCTGGCCGGTGGTGGCGGGCAGGCGGAATATCCTTTCATGGGCGGGTGGCTTGCTCTGGGCACTGTTCAGGTTGTTGCCATGGCAGTGCTGGTATTGGGGTATCGCGCCAGTGGTGAACGGGTGCGAGAAACCATCGCCGGTGGCGGCCGCCCAATGGCGGCCATTCTGCGGCAGCCGGTTATCTGGGTGTCGATCAGCGCTGCTGCCATCGGTTACGCCATCATGAGCTTCATTATGACCGCCACCCCCCTCAGCATGACGGAAGTGGCGGACCACCCTCTTGAAGACGCCAAGTGGGTGATCCAGATTCACATCATGGCCATGTATCTGCCGTCGCTGGTCAGCGGCTGGCTGATCCGTGTTGTGGGCATCCCGCGAATGATGGGGCTGGGATTGATGGCCTATCTCGGGTGTGTGGCGGTGGCCTTCAGCGGCATTGGTTTCCATCATTATCTGACCGCATTGGTCCTCTTGGGCATTGGTTGGAACTTCCTGTTTGTGGGAGGGACCACGCTTCTGCCACAGGGATATCGCGACGAAGAGCGCTTCCGTGTGCAGGGCCTGAACGACCTGATGGTGTTTGGCTCACAGGCAACGGCTGCACTGAGCGCCGGAGTGGTGTTGGCGGCATTTAACTGGACGGGATTGTTGCTGATTGCCGTGCCGTTCCTGGTTCTGCACGGTGTGTTGATGGCGGTCTGGTTGACGAGCCGCCCGGCGGCGCCGGAGCTGGCGGATTAGCACCGGCACTCCAGGGGAGTGCCGGTGCTGTTCAGTGGTAAGCAGGGGTTAAACCAGGTTATAGATGAATACGATGGCCACAGCAACCGGTGTGAAATAGCGCAGTACCCGGTACCAGGCGGTAAAGACGGCGGGTGACATGGACAGCTCCTCTTCCAGAGCTTTCCGGGACAGGAACCAGCCGACAAACACGGCTACCAGCAGTCCACCAAGCGGCAACAGGATGTTGGCGGTCAGGAAGTCGAGAAGATCAAAGATGGTCTTGCCCTCGAACATCGCAAACATGCCCAGCGGTGCCACATCGGACCACAGGTTCAGAGACAGAATGGAGGCGATGCCCAGCAGCCAGCAGGCAATACCCGCTCCCAGGGTGCTCAGTGTGCGATTCATGCCTTTCTGTTCCTCAAGCCATTCCACCAGAGGCTCCAGCAGCGAGATGCCGGACGTCCAGGCGGCGAAAATCAGCAGTACAAAAAACAGCGTACCGAACAGGCTGCCCATGGGCATCTGGCCGAAGGCCAGGGGCAAGGTCTGGAAAATCAGCCCCGGGCCCGCTCCGGGTTCAAGGCCGTTGGCGAAGACAATGGGGAATATCGCCAGCCCCGCCAGCAATGCCACCACTGTGTCCATCAGCGACACGGCGACGGAGGTCTTGGCGATGGAAATGTTCTTCGGCAGATAGGACCCGTAGGCCATCATGATGCCCATGCCCAGACTGAGCGTGAAGAAGGCATGTCCCAGGGCCACCAGTACGCCGGATGTGGTGAGTTTCGAGAAGTCCGGCTGGAACAGGAAGCTCACCGCCTGACCGAAGTGGCCGGTGGTCATCGCGTAGCCAACCACAATCAGCAACAGCACGAACAGGGCCGGCATCAGAATGCTCACGGCGCGCTCAAGGCCGGAACGAACACCACGGGCAACAACAATCATCACCAATGCCATGAACACGGTGTGCCATAACAGCAGCTTGATCGGGTCGCCCAGCAGCCCGGAGAAGATAGCACCGATGGATTCAGCGCTCTGGCCCGCCAGCTGCCCTGTGGCAGCCGTGCCCACATAGGAAATGGCCCAGCCACCGATCACCGAATAGAATGACAGAATCAGGAAGCCAGCCAGTACGCCGATCCCGGCGACCCAGCGCCATGCCGGTTTCAGGCCCTCCTGGTTGGTAATGGCCCGCATGCTGTTGACGGGGCTGTGCCCACCACGGCGGCCAATCAGAACTTCAGCCATCATGATGGGAAGGCCTACGGCGGCAATACACAGCAGGTACACCAGAACAAAGGCGCCGCCACCGTTCTCTCCAGTGATGTATGGAAACTTCCAGATATTGCCCAGCCCTACAGCAGAACCGGTGGCCGCCAGGATAAAAGCGAGACGCGACGACCATAGTCCGCGCGCAGCCGCCGCTTTGTCCATGGCACCGCCTGCAGCGGATGAATAAGCATTACTCATTGTCTTCTCCTGTTTACTGTTTTTGTTTTCGGGGTAATGAGTGATGACAGCGACGCCGCCATCAACGGGGTATGTGCCGGAATCTTTCCTCTGCCAGTTGGTCGGCAATCTGCCCGGTGGGCAGGTCATCACGCTCTGAGCGCTGGAATATTTCCTCCAGTGTCTGGCCAATGGTGTCCACATGCTGGCGTACGGCGTCCGGATCCGGGCCGGTGCGCTCGTAGTACACATCAATGATGCCGCCGGCGTTAATCACGAAATCCGGTGCGTAGAGGACGCCGTGCTTACGTAGCAGTTCGTCGTGGGCCGGACTGGCAAGCTGGTTGTTGGCGGCGCCGGCAACGATAGGCGCTCGAAGTTTGGCGATGGACTGGTCATTCAGCACCGCGCCCATGGCGCAGGGGGCTACCACATCCACCGGCAGATAGAGAATTTCCTCCGCGGTGGCCGGTGTGGCACCGAGCTCTGCAACCGCGCGGTCCATCTGGTCCTGGTGGATGTCATACACCCACAGTTTTGCGCCGGCATCGCTGAGATGCTGCGCCAGTCTGTAGCCGACGTTACCGATGCCCTGGACTGCTACCTTCAGGCCTTCAAGGTCCGTGCGGCCCAGTTGGTGCTTCACGGCGGACTTGATGCCCACAAAGGTACCCCAGGCCGTGGCGGGTGAGGGGTCACCGTTGCTGGGTTTGCCGTCAAATCCCGGGCGGTCCCTGATGCCGGCCACATTGCTGGTCTGGCGTGCCATGACCTTAAGGTCCGCAACGCTGGTGCCGGAATCTTCCGCGGCAATGTATAAACCGCCCAACTGCTCCAGGAACCGGCCCATGGATTCAAGCAGGGCTTCGGTCTTGTGCTGGCGTGGGTCACCAATGATGACAGACTTCCCGCCGCCCAGATTGAGATTGGCGAGGGCGGACTTGTAGGTCATGCCCCGTGACAGGCGCAGAACGTCACGGAGCGCCTCTTCGTCGCTGGCGTAGGGGAACATGCGGCAGCCACCAAGAGCGGGGCCCCGGGAGGTGTTATGGACAGCAATGATGGCACGCAGCCCGGTCTCAGGGTCGCAGCAGAACGTCAGGTGTTCGTGGTGGTCGAATTCAGGATGAGTAAATACAGTCATTTTCTGGTTCCTTTAAACGCGTTTGCATAGGGATCCACCCTGGTTGCGGCAAAGCCGAAACTGAATCGCTAGCGGGTGATAGACCGGTAGGGTCAAATGTCTGATTGAGGCTGCAGTAATCGAGTTGGGATGAAACTTCGTAGCAGATTCGATCGGAACGATCGCGGTGCAGGAACGGAATGCGTAAGCGGGAGTTGCAGAATACGGGCGCATGGGCCCATCATCGGGGACTGATTTACCAGTGACATACTGAAATCCTCTTCCACCAGGCCGGATCACGGCTTTCGTGGTCATTTTGTTGTTGTGCCCCGGCGGGTAGGCCGGTTGGCATGATTTCATACGCCGAAGCCCTTTTGGGGCCCGGCTGAAAAAAGACTAGATAGCTTTTACATCATCGTCAATGGGTGTGAATCACACAATTTGCAATGATTCTGAAAATGGTAACGGTAACAGTCAGATAGCTCTACCTTACGTAAACGTAAATTTGTAAGTTCTTCCCGTCTGGTTACCGATTTCGACGTTTACATCCTTCAGGAATTCATCTTACGGTGTTTGCAAAGCCTCTGATTCGTAGCCGTCACTGTTAACCGCGTCAGGGCTGGTGGGGAAGATGGCCGGTCTTCACCCAGATCACGGTCTCCTCTTCGACATACGGGTGATGCTGGCTCATATGGGGGCTTCGAATCCAGGTGCCGGCGGGGTAGCGCCCGTTTTCATCGCAGAACTCCCCGGAGAGCACCAGTATCTCTTCACCACCAAAGTGCCGGTGGGGCTGGAACTTCTCCTTCGCCGGCCACTTCACCAGCGCAACGTGTTCGTGTTCAAAATCGTGCAGGGGCATGACCTCAAGGCCACCAATGCCGGGTAACCAGGGGGCCGTGTTGGTGTCGATACAGACGGTTGCAGTGTCGCGCTCATCAAACTGATGGAGTTTCACAAACAGAACGCAACCTTCCTTGCTGAATGGGGCGTGGCCGCTACCGGGCGGGTTACGCAGATAGGTACCTTTACCGTAATCCCCGGTCTCGTCCGAGAACACACCTTCAAGAACCAGAATTTCCTCGCCCAGTGGGTGCTCGTGGCGTTTGAAACTGGCGCCGGGCTCGTAGCGGACAATGCTGGTGGCATGGCCACGTTCGGCTTCCTCGCGGGCGAGAGGTTTGCGGAGAACACCTCCGGCCGGGCTTGGTACCCATTCCTGGTCAGCGGGACGGATAACGACTCTTTTGCTGAAATCCATGTTGAGCATTGCGGTCTCCGGTCAGGTAGTGGGGCGGATGGTTACTTGATCAGTTTCTGAACGTCCCTGAAGCAGGGGTGTTCACAATGCTGCATCCACTCGAAGGCCACCATTTCCACTGTAACAATGGTGGCTCCCGCCTGCTGCAGACGTTCCAGAGCGGCGTCGCGGTCGTTGTCGTGGCGGGAGCCGGTGGCATTTTCAACAACCCATACCCCGAATCCGGCGGCCAAGAGTGACAGGGCGGTCTGCAACATGCAGACGTGGGCTTCGCAGCCACCAATGATGACCTGTTTACGATCGTTGGGAATGGCATCCACCAGGCCACCACCACAGGCATCAAAGTGAATCTTGGTCACAGTGTGGTCGGCAAGCGCTGATATGTCGTCCTCGTTGTGGCCCAGTTTTTCCGGGATCTGCTCTGTGGCAATAACCGGTACTTGCAGGAGCCTGGCGATCCGCGCAAGCCGCACGCTTTCGGCCACCACCGAACCTCCGTGGCTGATGGCAGGCATCAGTTTTTTCTGCAGGTCTACCAGCACCAGTGTTGATTGCTCAGCATTCATCAGCATAACGGTCCCCTTCTGGAGGCTGCATCAATGAGGAGTCCAGTATTGCACAAGCTCATAATTGGTTTCAGCCAGAGTGTCATTACCAGGTATCAACCATGGGGCGATGTCCGCCCCTGAGAGATTCCGGATCGACGGACTCAAGGCCCCGGATCAACCAGTTCCGGGTGTCGGCAGGGTCAATGACCGCATCGATTTCCAGGAAGCTGGCCATGCTGACGCCTTTGCCCCGTTCGTAGAGTTGTCCCACCAGCTTGTCGAACAGGGCCTTGCGTTCGTCCTGATTTTCCACGGCGGCCAGCTCTTTGGCAAAGCCAAGACGAACCGCTCCCTCCAGTCCCATGGCTCCGAATTCACTGCTTGGCCAGCCGACGGTGAACATCGGAGCGTGGAAGCTGCCGGCCGCCATGGCCTGTGCGCCGAGGCCATAGCCCTTGCGGAGTACCACCGTAAAGAAGGGGACAGTCATGCTGGCGGCCGTAACGAACATCCGCGACACGTGGCGTACCGTGGCCTGTTTCTCCGCATCGGGGCCAACCATGAAGCCCGGTGTGTCACACAGGGAGAGCAACGGCAGACCATGGGCATCGCACAGTTGCATGAAGCGGGCGGCTTTATCTGCCGCCACTGCGTCAATGGCGCCCCCCAGGTGCATGGGGTTATTGGCAATCAGCCCGAAGGCCTTGCCCTGGATCCGCACCAGGGCAGTGACCATTCCCGGTGCGAAGTGCCTGCGCAGCTCGATCACGGAATTGCGGTCGACGAGGCTCTCGATTACCTTGCGGATGTCGTACACCCGCAGCCGGTTTTCCGGAATCAGGTGGCGCAGTTCGCGCTGGTCTTCGGTCTCTCCGGCGGCCAGGTCATCCTGAAAACAGGACAGGTACTGTTTGGCCAACCGGGTGGCCTCTGCCTCGTCTCTGGCGACGATATCAACCACGCCATTGCGGCTCTGGGTGGACACCGGGCCGACTTCTTCGGGCATGAAGCGGCCCAGCCCCCCGCCTTCAATCATGGCGGGGCCGGCCATGCCGATCGTGGCATTCTCGGTGGCGATAATCACATCGCAACAGCCAAGCAGGGCCGCATTGCCGGCAAAACAGCGGCCAGAGGCTATACCAATGATTGGTACGTTACCGCTGAGCCGCGCCATGCGCATGAAAGTGGTGCAGTCCAGGCCTGCCACGCCAACCCAGTCCACATCGCCCGGCCGGCCACCACCGCCTTCTGTGTAGAAGACAAGGGGCAGCCGCTGCCTCTCCGCCAGTTCCAGCATACGGTCGGTTTTCTTGTGGTTCATGACCCCCTGGGTGCCGGCGAAGACGGTGTAGTCATAGCTCATGGCCATGCAGCGGGCGGCCTGCGGGCCAAACAGCCCGGCGTTGACCGTACCGATGCCGGCGACCAGACCATCCGCCGGGCTCAGGGTCTGGAGCTCTTCAGGGGTGCGACGGGTACGCTGGGCGGCCAGGGCAAGGGCGCCGTATTCCATGAAGCTTCCTTCATCCACCAGGTCTGCCAGATTCTCCCGGGCCGTTCTCTGGCCGGTTTTACGGCGCTTTGCCACTGCCTCGGGCCGTTTTTCGTCGGTCAGCTGTTGGTGAAGGGAAAGCACCTGCTGCAGATCCGCACGGATGTGTTCAATGTCGACCGATTCCTCTGTGGAGACATCCACTGCAGACACCTCTTCGGGTTCAATGAACATCAGGGGGTGGTCTTCGTAAACCGGCTCTCCAGTTCCGACAGCGAGAGCAACCACGCGCCCACTCTGTCCGGCCCTGATCACGAACTCCATTTTCATCGCTTCCAGTACTGCAACCGGTTGCCCCTCCGCCACGATCTGGCCGGGCTCCACATCAATGCGGACGACCACGCCCTGGGCCGGAGAAAGAACCGGCTCGGAACCTTCAGGCGCCGCGGCAGCAACCGTTGGGCCAGTCGCGGTTGTGTGGGCGCTACTGAAATACAGGCTTGGATGGGGAGTCGCATCGCCCGGCATGAGCTCCGCCGCATGGGTGTCGATAAAACCGGTGGAGACGTCGTTGGATTGAACCAGTCTGTGCTGGAGCAGGTTCTGAAGAAAGCCGATGTTGCTGGCAACACCCTCGAGCCGGAACTCGCACAGGGCGCGATAGGCGCGGCGGAGTAGGGCGGGGTAGTCGCCCTCGGAAGAAACAACGAGTTTTGCCAGCAGGGAATCGTAGGCCGGGCTGGTGCTGTAACCGCTATAACCATATCCGTCGACCCGTATCCCCGGCCCGGTCGGTGGTTCATAGGCTGTAATCTCCCCACCGGCCGGCCTCGCATTGCCTTCCTGATCCATGGTCTCCATGTTGATCCGGAGCTGAACGGCCTGGCCCCTTGGCACCGGCGGCCTGTCCAGCCCCAGTTCGGTCAGGGTCATGCCGGCGGCAACCCGTATCTGAAGCTGCACCAGGTCCAGCCCGGTGATGGCTTCCGTTATCGTGTGCTCGACCTGTACGCGGGGGTTCGCTTCCAGGAACACGTAATGACCGGACCGGGCATCCACCAGGAACTCAATGGTACACAGTCCGCGATATCCGACTGCGCGGGAAAGCATGTCTGCATCAGCCAGTAACTGTTCTCGCAGTTCCGGCTCCAGCCCCGGTGCCGGCGCCACTTCCATTATCTTCTGGTTTCGCCTTTGCAGGGTGCAGTCCCGCTCCCAGAGATGGGAGACTTCCTTGCCGTCTCCAATAATCTGAACCTCGATGTGCCGGGCTTCGGGAATCAACTCCTCGATATACAGGTCACCGTTGCCAAACGCGGTGGCGGCTTCGGACTGGCAGCGATGAAAGGCGGACTCCAGGGCTTCCAGTGAATGGACCGGCCTCATGCCCCGGCCGCCACCTCCGGCAATGGCCTTGAGCATAACGGCACCACCTTCTCCCAGTGACTCCATAAAGGCCTTGGCGGACTCCAGACTGGTGGCCTCATTGGTGCCGTGAATCAGCGGCACCCCATGCTTCTTTGCCAGCTGCCGGGCACTGGCCTTGTCGCCAAAGACATCCAGCACCGCCGGTGAGGGGCCGATAAAGAAGATTCCAGCCGCCTCACACAGCCTTGCGAAGCCTGCACTTTCACTGAGGAAACCGTAGCCCGGATGAATGGCATCACAGCCATATTCCTGTGCAATGCGGATCAGTCGCTCGCCATTGAGATAAGCGGCCGGCCCGGTTCCGTCCAGGGCTACCGCAACATCAGCCTTTCGCAGGTGCAGCGACTGGCTGTCATCCCGGGCGTATACTGCAACGGTGGGTATGTCCAGCTCGGCTGCTGCGCGCGCAACACGGACAGCAATTTCACCACGATTGGCAATCAACAGGCGCTGAAAGGGCATGGGGCCAGGGTATCCTCTTGAAATGGTGTATGAAGCAATACAATAGCCTAGACCGGCCGCGCCGGGGGTTGAAGTGATCTTTACTTATCGCCGAACATTAGCCGGATTGATTGCTAAAACGATTCATTTCTGAACATGGGGCCTCTATGTCACGCTGGTTGATTATTGCAGGTGTTGCACTGGTGACCCTGGGCCTGCTGGTCCACTTCGCACCGTGGCTGTTCCACTGGTTTGGCAAACTCCCCGGGGACATCAACGTTCGCTCTGACAAAAGCCAGCTGTTCATACCCATAACCTCGATGATCCTAATCAGCATTGTGCTAACGATCATACTGAATCTGTTCAATCGGTAGTCAACTCATGGGATTGGCGAGCCGCTGGCCAAACGATTTAAAAATTGGAGTTGCCAAACCGGCATAAAACCATTAGAGTTTGCGCCCTCAAATGAGCGACGACGTTGCTGATTTGGAACGGTTTATTTAAAGAGTATTGGAGAGGTGGCCGAGTGGCTGAAGGCGCACGCCTGGAAAGTGTGTAAACGTTAATAGCGTTTCGAGGGTTCGAATCCCTCCCTCTCCGCCAATACAAAACCCCAGCACCGCTGGGGTTTTTTATTGGCCGATTGGCAGGGTAAGAAGAACCCTCGCGGGTTCGACCGAAGCCTGCAAAGCAGGCTGAGGAACGTCGGAGCAAAGCGACGACGGCCCCGAAGGGGTGAGGGCCGAAGGCCCGAATAATCCCTCTCTCTCCGCCAATACAGAACCCCAGCAGACCTGCATCAGGCGGGAGCAGGTGTGTTCCCTCGCCCATGGAAATCGCCAATGACTGGCAACACCCGGACCGAACCAGACAGTTGGTCATGCCGATGACCCCTGCTTGTTGCGATAAGACGTGGGTGTTTTGACGCGACCAGCACCTGAGCCCCGTGGCAAAGGAATAAAAGCCGGTACCCGTTTTCGATAGGCAACATAGGAATCGCCCAGCTCCCGGATCAGATCAGCTTCTTCAATGGGCGTGACAATGAAGATGTAGACCGAGCAGACCAGTGCCATCAGCAGATGTCCCAGGGTCATGTGTGGCGTCGACCAGAACACCACCAGCCAGCCCAGGCTGATCGGGTGGCGTGTGACGCCGTACAGGTAGCGTGCCGTGAATGTCGTCGGCCCGGGTGCTCGACGCATCATCCAGTTCCAGGCCTGGCGCAGGCCGAAGAAGGAAAAATGGTCGATCTGGAACGTCGCGCTGACCATGATCAGCCAGCCAAGTGCATAGAGGGCGTAAATTGCCCCTTTCGCGATCGCACTGTCAGTCTCCCAGACCGTCACGGTCAGCGGCTGCCAGAGCAGGATCAGCAAGAACAAGGTGGTGCCGGAAATCAGGATATAGGTACTTCGTTCCAGGGCGGGCGGTACGCATCGCGTCCACCAGTTCTTGAACCAGGGCCGGGCCATCACGGAATGCAGCGTCAGGTAGATGATGAGGCTGACCAAATTGGCCAACAGGGCGACTTCCAATACGGGCGTCGCGCCCGAATCGACAGTTTTCGGTACCCACAGGTTCTGCAGGAATAGCATCAGGTAGCAAAGCGCCCCCATGCCGACGGCATAGGACGCCATGGCATAGGTGGCAATAAGCAACTTTTTCATGGTTTCAGGCCTTCTCAGTGTGTGGTCTGCGCGATGAAGTACACATTGAACGGATCGTGCTCCAGGCGGTGACAATCGATGTTGTCGAAACCCGCCTCTCGCAACATGGCCGTGGCCAGCTCCTCCCCCCACATTGTTCCCAGGCCGGGCCCACCCTGCGCCAGGGAAACCGGCGTGCAGTGTGCGCAGGAGATGGTATAGAGCAACGGGCCCAATGGATGCGCGAGGTTGTTTTCCAGGTAGCTGGAGCCGGCAATGTCCTGCATGAGATAGACACCGCCCGGTTTGAGTGCCTCTGCGATGCCTGCCAACAAGGCCTGCGGATCCGGCTGATCGTGGACGGCGTCAAAGCTGGTGATCAGGTCGTAGCGCCCGGGCTCGCAGAAATCGCGAAGATCCCGCGCCTCGAACGTCAGATTGCTGACTCCCAACTGAGCCGCTTCGCGAACGGTTCTGGCAAAGGCCTCAGGGCACAGGTCGTACCCCACAAAACGACTGCGCGGATAGGCCCGGGCCAGTGCCAGCAAGGCCCGCCCGGCACCGCACCCCGCATCCAGCACATCAATGCCCTGTTCCAGTCGCGTGGTCAGTTCAGGCATCAGCGGCAGAATGTGATCCTGCAATGCCGCGACCACGGTCTGGGCGCTGTCCTCGCTCATGACCTGGTGGAAGCATGGGTAGGCGTGGTAGGGCAGGCCCCCGCCGTTCTGGAAGCAGCCCACTAGCGCATCCTCCATCTTCGCGATGAGCGGAACGAACTGGGCATTCACTGCGATATTGTTAGGGACCGCGGCACGGGTCAGGCAGGCTGCGTGCGCCTCCGGCAGGGAATAGAAACGGGTTTTTGGGTCGTAATGGGTGATTCGTGCGGTGGTCATGACTGCTAGCCATTCGCGGACATAACGCTCGTCCAGGCCAGCGTGTCCGGCAATGGTCTCTCAAACCGTCCCGGCGCGCTAAGATATTTAATAGGCCTATCAGTAAAGCCCCGGCACATCATGACCTGACCGGAGAATGTCGCCATGACACAATGCCAGCCATTGGAAATCGCCATCCTGGCCCTTGGCCAGACCACCTCGTCCACCGTCTATGGCATGAACGATCTGCTCTGTTCCGCTGGCAGGGACTGGGCATTGCTCACCGGCGGAAAACCCGGCCACCCCCTGATCAAACCCACCATCGTGTCCGCAAGCGGAGAGGCCATGGAGGTTGCCAATGGTGGCTGGGTCAAACCCCATCGGCAATTGAGCCCCGAGTATCATCCCGATGCCATCTGCATCCTGGAAATCGCCGTCGCTCCTGACAGCCGGTTCGCCGAGGGGCTAGCGACAGAAATCGAGTGGTTGAAACGCTATTGGGACAACGGCGGAACGATTGCCGCCGCCTGCACCTGGGGCTGTACATCATCGCCCGGTTCTGCACCATGGAAGAGGCAATCCGTGTGGCAAAGGTTCACCTGATCGACTGGCACGAGATCGGTCAGCAGCCCTACGCGGTTCTGTCCTGCACCCGTCAGGTCGATGACGCGGTGATCGCCCGATGCCAGGTGTGGGTCGCAGAACACTATGACCAGCCGTCACCGGTCACCCAGATGATGGCGTTGAGCGGGCTGAGCGAGCGCTCCTTCAAACGCCGCTTCAAACAGGCCACCGGAATGACACCGATTGACTATGTGCTGACCTTGCGGCTGGAAGAGGCAAAACAGATGCTGGAAGCGTCGGACCTGCCAATCGACGCGGTGGCGGAGGCTGTGGGTTACCAGGATGCCGGGTTTTTCGGTCGCAAGTTCCTTAAGCGGGTGGGCATGACTCCAACGCATTATCGACGCAAATTTCATGGTTTGCGACAGCATATCGGGCGCTAAAACCATGCCCAGGCCGATCAATTGATCCCCAACGCTTCCTTTCGTTTTTCCGCCCAGGTATGGATCAAATGGTCCACGGCGAGACCGATAAATGCGACGCACAAACCGAGCACTATGCCCTGGCCCATACCGTTGGCTTGAGACAGGGATTGCATGATGAGCTGGCCCAGGTCGTCGGTACCGATAAAGGCACCGATGATAATCATGAACAAAGAGAAGATGACGGTCTGGTTGATGCCCAACATGATGTGGGGGAAGGCCAGCGGCAGTTCAATTTTCAATAGACGCTGCAGGAGGTTAACCCCTGACATGGAGCCTGCTTCCTGCAGGGTCTGAGGCACGTTGCTCAACCCTTCCACGGTGTAGCGGGTGGCCGGAATCGTGGCGTAGACGATTACCGCGATCAGCACGGACAGGTCACTCACCCCAAACAGCATGATAACGGGGATCAGGTAGACGAAAGATGGGAATGTCTGCAAGGTGTCGCAAACCAGTAGGATAACCTTGGTGGCCCGTGGGCTGCGTGAGCACAGGATGCCGACACTGCAACCGATAGTCACGGCAATGATGACCGCGAAGCTGGTCATGTAGGCGGTAATGAGGGCTCGGTCCCACCAGGGGGTCAACGCGATAAAGGCAATGAAAGCGGTCACGATCAGGGCGGAACGCAGACCGCCGACGATGTAACCGGTGCCTGCGACCAGGAACAGGGTCGCCGCGACCGGCATCGCCAGAAAAGCCGCTTTCATGGGCATCAGCACTGAGGTGGTCATGAAGAAGTTGAAGCTTTGCACGCTGTCGTACGTGTGGGTGACGAGCCAGTCGACGATACGGTCCCAGAAGCTCTCGGTACTCAATCCCTGTGATTCATGAATGAAGTAGAGGTAGTTAGCCTTGTCGGGGAAAACCATCGACGCCAGGTAGGCGGCAACAGACGTGCCGATCAAAATCCCCAGGAAGCACAGGGAATGCCTGTGACGGACATGAAACGGCCGGTCAGCAAGGTAATCGGTCTGTTTATGGGCCCAGGCCAGGGATAACCGGTCGAGAACCACGGCAATCAGGACGATGGACACACCGAGTTCGAGGGCCCGGCCTATCTGGAGCGAGTTCAATGCCACCAGCAGTTCGTAGCCCAGCCCCCTGGCGCCGATAAAGGAGGCGATGACAGCCATGGCCAGACACTGCATGATGACCTGGTTGACGCCGATCAGAATGTCATGACGGGCCGAGGGGATGAGCACCTTGAACATTAGCTGGCGCGCATTGCAGCCACTCATCATGCCCGCCTCCAGCACCTCGGGTGAAACTTTCTTGAGACCGAGGATGGTCAGGCGAATCATCGGGGGGGTGGCAAAAATCACTGTTGAAATGGCGCCGGCATGGTCACCAATGCCAAAGAAGACCACCACTGGAATCAGGTAAGAAAAGTGCGGCATGGACTGGGCCACGTTCAACAACGGCGCCAGGATGGCCTCGAAGGTTTTGTTCTTGTAGGCAATGGTCCCCAGGGCGAGCCCCAGGAAAAGCGACAGGGGCACCGTCACCAGCACAAAGGACAGGGTCTGCATGGCGGGTGTCCACTGACCAAACAGCGCAATGTAGATGGTGCTGGCACCGGCCAGAAGGGCCAGGTTACGGCCGCCAAGATAGTGGCCTGTCAGGAATGCGCCAGCGGCGACGGCCGGCCAGGGCAGTGCGGGGATGCGGGCCCACTCGTTGGCACTGATGAAGTCCCAGCTGGTAAAGGCGACAACGGTTTTGACGCCCCCTAACAGAAGTTCACGGATCAGATTGATGCTGAAGAGAACCGCGCCGGAGAGGGTGCGGGTAAACTCTTTCATCAGGGTCGATTCTTCGGTCAGGTCGAGCTCGGCGTCGTAGACATCGACTACCCAGAAGTCATCGATGACGAACCTGAGGCCGTCATTGATCAGGTCAGGCAGCAGCCAGAAGGGAGTCTCCTGCAGGCGCCAGAGGTTACCACCCGTGGCTGGATCGATGGCCATTACCAGGGCATAGAACACCGCCAACAGGGCGGCGAACTGAATCCATTTATGTTCTCTGAAATAGTGCATTAGCTCTGGCTCACGACTCAGTTAGTAACCGCCACGCTCTGTGTCTCGCTAAACAGGGCGTCAATCATGATGCGGCTGTCCAATACGCCCAGGATCCGGCCTTCGGCGTCGGTCACCGCCACGGGTTTCGGCTCGGTTAGCACCGGTTCCGCCACGGTTTCGATAATGGCGTCGGCAGACACGGTGATGTTGCTCATTTCCGCGGAGGCGTCATATTTCCCCATGATGGTCTGGCAGGAGAGCACGCGCTCGCGAGGCACTTCACGGGTAAACCTGGCGACGTATTCCGTAGCGGGGCTGAACACGATGTTGGCGGGGGTATCGATCTGTTCGATAACGCCGTCTTTCATAATGGCGATGCGGTCGGCAAGGCGCAGTGCTTCATCGAAGTCGTGGGTCACGAACAGGATGGTCTTGCCCAGTACACTCTGTAACCGCAGGAACTCATCCTGCATTTCTCGGCGAATCAGCGGGTCCAGGGCGGAGAAGGGTTCATCGAGAAACCAGATATCCGGTTCTACGGCCAGTGAGCGGGCAATACCGACACGCTGCTGTTGACCGCCGGAGAGCTGGCGCGGGAAGTCGTTTTCGCGACCGGTGAGCTCCACCAGGCTGACCATGTCAATCGCCCGGTCCATGCTATCGCGGGTGCTCATGCCTTTCACCTGCAGGGGTAAGGCAATGTTTTCCAGGACCGTCTTGTGCGGCAGCAGGGCGAAATTCTGAAACACCATGCCCATCTTGTTCCGGCGGATGTCGATGAGTTCCCTGTCATTCATGGCAAGCAGATCCTCACCATCAATGAATATAGCGCCCGCGGTGGTGTCGATCAGGCGGGAGATGCAGCGCAAAAGGGTGGATTTTCCAGAGCCTGACAGGCCCATGACCACCAGTATTTCTCCCTTATGCACCTCAAAGGAAGCGTTGTTGACGCCAATGACGCATCCGGCGTCCAGTAATGCTGCGGTTTCCACTTTGCCGCCGGACTTCTCCAGAATCTTCGCCGCGTTGTCACCAAAAATTTTATAGACAGACTCGCACTTGATGACTGGCCGAGTTGATGTCGACATAATCGAATTCCTAAAAAAGAAAAGGGACCCGTGCCTGACCTGAATGCAGCGCACTCAGGTCAGGGGGAGGTGGCTTATAGCCATTTTTTCCACGTGGCTTCGTTGTCGGCCAGCCATTTGGTCGCGGCTGCTTCGTGGCTCATGCCATCGATATCAACCAGAGCGGCCATGTTGCCGATATCACTTTTGGTGAAGGAAATTTGGTTAAAGATTTTGTAGGCAGAGGGCCATTTCTTCGGCATTTGATAATGCGCGGCCTTCTTCAGCCAGCCTGCTGGCGGTGAGCCACACTTGCCATCACCGCCATCCACTTTCTTACAGCCGTCGGTATAGGCGGGGAATTCAACGAAGCTGCCCCCGTCACCGGCATCGGTGAAGTTAGGTGACCAGTTGAAGACGACGACGGCACGGTTGTCTTTGGCCGCTGATTCCAGTTCAGCCCAGAGGGCGCCAGAAGACCCGGCAAACTTGGCGGTAAAGTTCATGTCGAGGGCTTCGATGCGCTCCAGGGTTTCCTGGCCATGCCAGTCCATGGGGCCATCCAGATAACGGCCCTGGCCGCCACTGCCGGCTGTTGCAAACAGGTCAGCACATTCGTTCAGTGCCTCCCAGGATGGCAGGCCGGGGCATAGGTCGCCGACATAGGCCGGATACCACCACTCTTCCTGGGTGACCGCGGCATGCGCGCCCACATCAATGATGCCGCCGGCGTCCAGGGCGTTGTTGAAGGACTTGCCAAAAGTGGACTGCCAGACTTCGTGGGAAATTGTGACGTCACCGTTACGAATTGATTCGTAGACCGCCTGGCTGTCAGCAGGCACATAGGAAACATTGTTGCCAATGCTTTCAAAAATACCGCCAATCACGTATGCCATGGTGATTTGGCTGGTCCAGTTATGGGTGGGAATGACAATAGGCTCTTTCGAGTCTGCCTGGGCCAGGGTCGCGCCAAGCGAGAGTGAGCTGACTACAACAGCCGTCGAGAGGGTGTTCAAGAATTTCATGGTTATCTCCTGAAGTATTATTATCCGTCGCTAATCATTCCTTACTTGCTTTGATTACAGGCAAAGCGCTGCGGCTTCGCAGAGGAAGTACCAAATTCGGATTAACCGATGGCGTGATTAGGGTGAAAGCAACATCTGCGGGGAGAAACAGAAGGCCGGGGGTGGGCGGACCACCAATCTGAACGCGAGATTTCGAGAAGACGCCGGAGGGAGGCGCTCGAGTGGTTCAAGCATGTGGAAAATGCCAGGTAGCTCGCGGAGCAGGAATGGACCATAACACATTTGAGGCGTTGGCGTTTACGCTGCCAGCGAGAACGTCGTGGGAATTAGGGCTCCGGCTATTTCCCGCGTCTGGCCTTCTTGACTGAATACATTGCCTCATCCGCCAGGGCCAACAGCTCCTCCGGGATCACCATCCGGGGCTCCGAAGTCACAACACCGACACTGGCCCCTTGGTAGTCGATGTGTGCAGTCCCGAGATGAAATGCCCCTTTGCTGAGATCCTCAATCCGCTCCCGTATCGCCTTCCGGCCAGATTCGTGGTCACTGGAAAAGGCGCTGCCGAACACAACGAACTCATCACCTCCGATGCGGGCAATGAAATCGCCATCCCGCAACCCGGCGCTGATTTTTTTCGCCATCTCAATGAGGAACCGGTCTCCAGCGTCATGCCCGTAGTCATCATTAATGGACTTGAAACCATCCAGATCGATAAATGCCAGGTGAATGACGTTGCCGGCACGGTCTGCATTGGCCAGTGAGCGTTTCAGCTCAGCCTCCATCGCACGTCGGTTGGGAATGCCAGTCAGCGGATCAGTAAGGGCGTATTCCCGCAGTGTTATATGCTCCCGCCGGAGTGTGGCCAGCAGTTGATCTCTCTCCAGCTGGCGGGCGATCAGCTTGCTGAACATGGATAGCAGTCGTCGGGCCTCATCAGAAACGGGCACCTTCCGTGTACTCGCGCCACACAGCGTACCGTACAGTTCATTGTCGCCGACATGCACCGGTTCGCTGATGTAGGTGGTCAGCCCCAGGTCTCTGGCGGCCTCCGAATCTCCCCAGCGGCTTTTGACGTCGTCTGTAAACAGCTGCCCTTCATCCAGCGCCCGCTTGCACAGTGTGTCGCCCCAGGGAACCGTCAGCCCCTCCGGAATGGAGAGGTTGCTGCTGTTACGGGCAAACACCACTCTCTGGACGCCGCTGGCGGCGTCAATGTGCGTCAGGTAGGTGGATTCAAGGCCAGTCACGGCCTCAAGGAGTTCCAGCAGGGATTTGACCAGTGATTCCAGGTCGTCGTCTTCAGAGACGGCAACCGCCAGTTTGTTCAGAACTTCGTCCATTGCGACTAGCCTGTACCGCTCGAATGTCAGGTGTCTTGATCTGGCCGGATAGACTTTCCGACTATATTGCGCATTGTAAATACTATTTATAGGAAATGCATTGTGAGGTCAGGCCCATTTTACTGCAAGCAACCCGGCCCTGTGGGTTCAGGCAATGCCTGCGGTGCGCAGTGCAAACACGCCAAGGGTGACCGTCACGCTGGCCATGAGCGTGGTCAGTGCCACAATATTGGCGGCGAGGCGATCGTTCCCGCCCAGCGCCTTGACCATGACAAAGCTGGCCGCCGCCGTGGGGCTGGCGAAGAACAGGAACATCAGCCCGAGTTCCCGGCCTTCGAATCCGGCCAGCCAGGCGGCCAGTGTGCACAGAACCGGTAGCGTCACCATTTTCATGACACTGGCGCTGATGGCCAGTTTGCGGTCGTTGCGCATGGCGCTCAGTGACAGCGTTCCGCCGATGCACATCAATGCCAGCGGAAGGGTGAGGGACGCAAAATAGTCGCCGCTGGTCATCAGCCAGGCCGGCAGGCTCAGGCCGGACCAGGCGAATGGAACGGCAACCACCACTGCGAGAATCAGGGGGTTGCGAACAATGTCCCCCAGAATGCGGCCCCAACTGGCGGCTTGCCCTGGCAGGTAGGTGGTCAACACAATCACCGAGAGGGTATTGTAGGAAATGATCACCACACCCAGCAGCAGACCGCCTGCGGACAGACCGTAATCGCCATAGAGGCTAGCCGCCAGGGCCAGGCCGACAATGCCGCAGTTACCCCGGAACGCACCCTGAACGTAAACTCCCCGATCCGCCACAGGCACCGCACGCAGCGCCCAGAGCCAGCAGAGCAGGAAACTGGCGACAGTGGCAATAACAAAAAAACCGAGCAGGGCGGCGTTGAGGGTGGTATCCAGATCGGCCCGCACAATACTAAGGAACACCAGCGTGGGCAGCGTTGCGCGGAATACCAGTGCGGATGCGGTATTGATAAAAGCGGCATCTATCCAGCCCAGGCGCCTGAGGCCCAGGCCGATAAACACCATGGCGAATACTGGCAGGGTGATTTCAAGGGTGTGTAGAAAGGTGTCGAGAAGCGCCATCCGGTCGTTGGTTACCGGGGCTCAAAACGGGTGAATTCACCGGTAGCGGTGCTTTCGGTGGCCTCGACCCTGTCCACGTCTGCCGCAGGCGGGCCTTCGTTGCACCACTGCTTCAGGGACGCCAGTGCCGCCTGAGGGCCTTCTGCCACCACTTCCACACGTCCGTCGGGCAGGTTCTTTGCGTACCCGGTCACGCCGAGTTCAGTGGCCTTCTCTGCGGTTGACGCTCTGTAATAGACGCCCTGAACCTTACCGCTGATCAGCATTGTCAGTCTCTGATGGCTCATTGTCTGATTCCTCCCTTATAGAACGGCTATCTACAGTTTACGCCATACCAGCAAACGGTTGTTGGCGGGCATCTCATGGTCGCTTTCGAGCCGGAAGCCTACCTGTTCCGCCAGTTTCAACAGCTCATCCATATCGCGGATGCCCATGTGTGATGCCTGAAGGCGAAGGTGCCGGTCAAACTGACGGTTGCTGTCGCTGGTATGCTTTCCACCGTAGCTGAATGGTCCGTAAAGGCAAAACGGTGCCCCGCTACTCATCCGCTTTGCCAGCCCGGCGAACATGGCCTGTACTTCCTCCCATGCCATGATGTGGGCGGTGTTTGCGGAAAAGGCGCCATCGACGCTGTCTACCGGCCAGCTCGCTGACGCGACATCCAGCTCCAGCGGCGGACGGATATTGGCAAGCGCGGACTCGCTGATCCAGCCAAGACAGTGGCCGCTGGCGCCGGGCCGGTCGCTGGGCTGCCAGATGATATGGGGGAGTGCCGATGCGAAATGAACCGCGTGCTGGCCCGTGCCGCTGCCGATTTCCAGTATTGTGCCCGGGCTGGTAAACGTATCCCTGATGCGCTCAAGTATCGGTTGTTTGTTGTTTTCGCAGGCCTGGGAAAAGAGCTTGTCGGGCGCCATGATTTACACCTGTATCAGGTTCAGTTGCAGTATAGCCATATAGGCTATCGTGCCGGAGGCGATGGATAAAAGCGCGTTGCGGCGCCACAGGTGAACCGCCACAACCAGGGCGGCGGGTATCAGTGCGTCAAACCCCGGAAGAGTGCTGTGCCAGGAGGCGGAGCGTTGAAGAAACACGGTCGCCAGCAGCGCCATGACCGCGGCAGGCAAGTAACGGCCCAGGTGCCGGACCAGCGGGTGTTCCGTATGCCTCTGGAAAAACAGGAACGGAATAACCCGGGTAGCGAAGGTGGCAGCGGCGGCAACCGCAATGAAACCTGCCAGATACCAGGTATCAGCCATGGCCGGCGCCCTCCGTTGCCGGATTCCGGCGAAGCTTGCGATACTGCAGCAGCAAAACCACACTGACCACCACAATGGCCCCGATCAGTTGATGCGCTGGCGGCAGCACAAGGATCGCGAGCGCAGCAGCGGCAGCCCCGACCATCACCGGAAAAGCATCGCCAAGCGCCTTGTACTGTTCAATCGTCAGTACGATGAATAATGCCACCAGGGCGAATTCAATGCCGGTACTGTTGAACGCCACGTTGGCCCCCAGAAGGGCGCCGAGGGCACAGCCCGCTACCCAGTAGCACTGGTTGAACAGGGTGATGCGGAAATCCAGTACCTGCTCGTGGGGCCTGTCCGCCGACCGCGCGCGGCTGGTGAGCAGTGAGTAGGTTTCGTCGGTCAGGCCGAAAATCAGATAGGCCTTGCGCCAGCCTGCGCCGTGAAACTGGCCCAGCAGGGACAGACCATAGAACAGGTGGCGGGCATTGAGCACGAACATGGCCACGAACACTTCCAGCAGCCCGGCCTGGGCGGCCAGCAGGCTGACGGCAAGAATCTGCCCGGCGCCGGCGTAGATCAGGATGCCCATGGCCGGGGCCGCCCACCAGGGATAATCCAGTTGTGTGGTAAACAGCACGCCAAAGGCCATGCCCAGGGGCAGGTAGCCGAACAGAATTGGCAGCGTTAAGCGGAAGACAGACTGGTTCATAATGCCCCGGGCCTCTGAAAGCAGGGCATGATAGTGAATCCCGTGGGTGTTGAGAAGTCGGGCCTTCTACATCCACTGTAAACCCATTACCATTGTAGCTTTGAAACGGAGCGGACAATGACCGACGACGCAGGCCAGGAGCCCCAACCGGATCCCCGGGAAGAAAAATTCGTGGTCGACACGGAACTGCTCTCGGAAGACCAGATCGAAGGGCTTGTCGACGAGTACTGCACCCGCTACCACGGGCTCAACGATACCGAAAATCCCATGTCTGAACGGGAGCGTGTTACAGTCGCAGTGCGGCGTGGGGACCTGGTTGTCTGGTTTGACCCGGTCGAGAATACGGCGAGCCTGGGCAACCGGCGCTGAAGGGTGTGAGAATATCCAGGTATTGATGGATGCACCTACCGCCTGTCACCCTTAACCGGTACAATTCCTTCATTCTATAAATGCCGCGTGCGAGGTGAGTTTTGATCAGGGTATTGGTTGTAGACGACCATGAACTGGTCCGGTCCGGTATTACCCGGATGCTGGCGGACAACCCCGATATTGACGTCATCGGCGAGGCCTCCTCTGGTGAGGAAGCCATTGATTTTGTGCGCAAAGACAGCCCGGACATCGTGTTGATGGACATCCGTATGCCCGGTATTGGCGGGCTGGAAGCTACCCGTCGCATTCTCCGCATTGATGACGCAGTACGTGTCATTGTGGTTACTGCCTGCGCGGACGATCCCTATCCCACACGGGTGATGCAGGCCGGCGCCTCGGCTTATATCACCAAGGGTGCTGACATCAGAGAAATGGTGCGCGCTATCCGCATGGCTCATTCAGGGCAGCGTTACATCAGCCCCGAAATCGCCCAGAAAATGGCGCTCAAACAGCTTGGTGGCGGTGAATCCGGGGAAGAGGGCGGCGAACTGTCGCTTTTCGACCGACTGTCCGAACGCGAAATGCAGATTGCCATGATGGTTGTTGACTGCCACAAGGTGCAGGATATTTCCGACAAACTTTGCCTCAGCCCCAAAACCGTAAACAGTTACCGCTATCGGATTTTCGAGAAACTGGAAATCTCCAGTGACGTTGAGTTGGCGCTGATGGCGGTCAGGCTCGGGTTACTTGATGCCGACAAAGTCTGATTCTCTGATTGATACTGCTGAGGCAGAAAACAACTGGGAGTTCGATACCAAAAGCTTCCTGAAACAGCTGACCGAGCGGCCCGGCGTCTATCGTATGTATGACGCCGCAGGCAACGTGCTTTATGTGGGCAAGGCCCGCAATCTGAAGAAACGCGTTGCCAGTTACTTCCGCAAGACCGGCCTGGCCCCGAAAACCGAGGCGCTGGTATCCCGGATAAACTCCATTGAAGTCACCATCACCAGTAGCGAAACAGAAGCACTGCTGCTAGAGCAGAATCTGATCAAGTCCCTGCGGCCGCCTTACAATATTCTGCTGCGGGATGATAAGTCCTATCCCTATATCTACCTGTCGTCCCATGAGGACTATCCTTCTCTGACCTTTCGTCGTGGCCGGACAAAAAAGGGTGGCGGTACCTGGTACGGGCCTTTCCCAAGCTCCGGAGCAGTCAAGGAAAGTCTTAATGTACTACAGAAGATATTCCGCATAAGATCTTGTAGTGAAAGCTATTTCAGGAATCGTACCCGCCCCTGTCTGCAATATCAGATCAACCGGTGTACGGCGCCGTGTGTAGGCTTTATCTCTCCCGAAGACTATCGCGAGGATGTACGTCACGCCACCATGTTCCTGGAGGGAAAGAACCCGGCCATCCTGCAGGATCTGATGGAAGCCATGGAAACTGCATCGAAGAACCTGGAGTTCGAGAAAGCGGCTGCCTATCGGGACCAGATCAATCACCTTCGCCACGTCCAGGAGCAGCAGAGCGTTGACGGGGAGGGTGGCGATGCCGACGTGGTCGCCATCGCCCAGGATGCCGGGGTGGTGTGCATCGTGGTGATCATTGTGCGTGGCGGCCGGGTACTGGGTACCAAGGACTATTTCCCACGCTACAGCATCGAACAGTCGGAAGGTGAACAGTTAAGCGCGTTCCTGGGCCAGTACTATTTTGGTGGCAGCACCCGTCGGGAAATCCCGCCGGACATTATTGTTCCGGTGGATGTTGAGGGGCAGGAGCTGTTGTCCCAGGCGCTTACGGAGTCTGCTGGCCGCGATACCCGCGTTCGCAAGAACGTGCGCGGTGAACGACGTCGCTGGCTGGAACTGGCCATGACCAATGCCCGCCAGACTCTTCTGAGTCATCTGGCCAGCAAAGAAACAGTCTACCGCCGGCTCCTGGCACTGCGGGACTTGCTGGAACTGGCAGAAACGCCGTCCCGCATGGAATGCTTTGATATCAGCCACAGCCATGGTGAAAACACGGTCGCATCCTGCGTGGTTTTCGACGAGAATGGGCCGCTGAAGAGTGACTATCGCCTGTACAACATTGAAGGCGTCACCGCCGGAGATGACTACGGCGCCATGCGTCAAGTGCTGACACGGCGCTACAAGCGCATGGTGGCGGGCGAGGGCAAGCGCCCGGACCTGGTATTCATTGACGGTGGCAAAGGCCAGTTGAACGTTGCCCGGGAAGTATTTGATGAGCTTGGCGTTACAGACATACCGCTTATCGGTGTCGCCAAGGGCGTCACACGGCGTGCGGGCATGGAACAGCTAATTGATGCGATGACCGGCGATGTCTACCGGGTGCCGGCGGATTCGCCAGCACTGCACCTGATCCAGCATATAAGGGACGAGTCCCATCGCTTTGCCATTACCGGCCACCGTGCCGGGCGTGACAAGAAGCGCAGACAATCTACCCTTGAGGGTATAGAAGGCGTCGGCCCGAAGCGCCGTCGTGATCTGATTCGCTACTTCGGCGGCCTTCAGGAGCTTCGTAAGGCGAGTGTTGACGAAATGTCCAAGGTTCAGGGAATCAGCAAGAACCTGGCAGAAACCATCTACGCAGTACTGCATGACGAGTAGGGACAGCATGAATTTACCGAATATACTCACACTTTCCCGCATCCTGATGATCCCGGTATTCGTGATCATCTATTATCTGCCGGCTGAGTGGAGTTATCTCGTCAGCGCCGGAATTTTCGGGCTTGCTGCAGGGACCGACTGGCTGGATGGTTACCTCGCAAGAAAACTGGATCAGAGCACACCATTCGGCGCCTTCCTGGATCCGGTGGCGGACAAGCTGATGGTGGCCGTGGCGCTCACAGTGCTCATTGAATCCCATGCGAGCTTTATCCTGACCATTCCCGCCACGGTCATCATTGGTCGTGAGATCGTCATTTCCGCACTGCGGGAATGGATGGCGGAAATCGGAAGCCGGGGGAGTGTGGCGGTGTCCTATATTGGCAAGATCAAGACCACCGCACAGATGGTCTCCATTATCATGCTGCTGGCGTTTCCGCCCGGCGTGCTCTGGGCCCATGTCGGAACAGTGCTGCTGTATGTGGCAGCCGTCCTGACATTCTGGTCAATGATTCTCTATCTCAAGGCCGCCTGGCCCGACCTGTTTCCCGAAAAAGAAGCAGGCTGACACTGATCAGATGTTGTCGAGAGTCCAGTTGATTGCCTGCCTGGCCAGTTGATGACTGGCCTGTCCAAAGGCTTCCACCACGGCTTCAACAGACTCTCCGTCAGCAGGGTGGCGGACCTCGAAACGTCTGTTCGCAACGGTTTCCCGCGTGCGTTCGTTAATCAGCTGCAGGTTCAGGTACAGGTGGACAACCGGTGTGCCATCACGATACTCAGCCTGGAAACGGGTCAGGTCACCGGCCAGGGTCAGGTCACTTCGTGCAGGACTCGTATCGGTGATCACCGTTGCCACCCGGCCATCCCTTCGGAACGATTCAAGCAGGTAATTCCCAAGGACGACGGGCGCGCGGTTGCTCCAGCGGGAACCCTCATAAGCCCGAATTTCATGGGCGCCTGGCTTGACCAGAATGCGCGAGCTGTCGATGGGGGTTACCGCCAGGGGAATCGATACACGGAGAGTGCTGTCAACGGGCTTGTCAGAGCTTTCCTGCACAGCAGGGGCCGGCAGCTGAAAGATCCGATGGGCCGGCTGTTCCGGAAACACGGTGCATGCGGCCAGTGATATCACGGCCCCGGTGGCAATCAGTACTCGCAGCAATGGAACTCTCACGGATTGAACTCCCGGATTGGTTCGCGGCCCAGCAGCATGCCGGCTGGGTCGTCCTCGAAGCGGTAGACGACGTTGTTGAGGCTTCTCAGCGTATTGCGCAGCTCGCGCATGGCCGGAGCAAGTTCCCCGAACCCCTGCATGCCCTGGTCGAGGGCGCCTTCATTCCTCGCTGTCAGCTGTTCAAGCCGTGTGGTGGATGCCTCAAGCGAATTCATGGCGCTTTGTGCAGTGGCGAATAACTGCCGGCCCTCGTTATCGAGCATGGAATTCGCTGTCATACCAAAGCTTCGGAACGTTTCGAGGGTGGCCTCGGTCTGTTTGCTGAGCTGATCAAAACTGGTCACCAGTCTGCTCAGATCCTCCCGCTGTTCCAGGAGGTCGGAAGACAGGGTTTCTATGTTCTGCAGGCTGCGGGAGAGATTCTGGGCGTTCTCTGGCGAGACCATGGAATTGGCGTTCGTCAGTACCTTATCGAGCTTGGCAAAGAGTTTTTCGCTGGTGGCCATGAATGTATTCAGGGCCGATGGCTCAGCATGTATGGTCGGCGGCGACTCACGATCACCCTCCAGCGTCCGGCTACCCGGCGTTCCGCCTTCGAGCTCAATGCTCATGCTGCCGGTGATATTGGTCAGCGCCAGGCCTGCCCGGGTATCTTCCTTGATAGGTACATCGCTGTAGACGCGCACGAGGGCCCTGACATTGCGTGGGTCGTCCGGGTCCAGGCTGAGCCGGTAAACATCGCCCACCTCAATCCCGCTGTACTTGACGGGGCTCCCCTCGGAAAGCCCGCTCACGCCACGGTCAAAGACCACCTCATACCAGGCATAATCCCGGTCGCTGCTGGTTTTACCCAGCCATAGCGCGAATAGCAGGGCGCTTGCCAGAAAGATCAGTGTAAACAGCCCGATAAGGACATGGTGTGCTCTGGGTTCCATCTCAGACGTCCTCTCGATTCATTCAAACGCTCCGTCAGTTGCTGGTCCCGCCCGATGGACCGCCCGGCCCCTCGGGCCATGGAAATAGTCACGAATCCATGGGTCGTCGGTGGCCTCAACGGCCTCCAGAGGGCCAGCCACCAGCACCCGTTTCTCTGATAACACGGCCACCCGGTCACAGGTACTGTATAGCGTATCCAGATCATGTGTGACCAGAAACACGCTGAGGCCCAAGGCATCCCTCAGCGTGACGATCAGCCGGTCAAATGCTGCCGCGCCAATGGGATCAAGCCCTGCTGTGGGCTCGTCGAGAAACAGTACTTCCGGATCCAGCGCCAGCGCCCGGGCCAGTGATGCCCTTTTTACCATGCCGCCGGAAAGCTGTGCGGGGACCATGGTGGAGGCATGAGAGGGCAGTCCCACCAGCGCCAGCTTTACCCGGGCAAGGTGCTCTGCATCTTCCCGGGACAACCTGGCGTGTTCAATCAGTGGCAGAGCGACGTTTTCCTGCAGCGTGAGGGAAGAAAAGAGTGCTCCGCTCTGGAACAGTACGCCAAAGCGGCGCTCAACCTGGGATCGCTGCTCCTGAGTCAGCGCCTCAAGCTCCTTTCCAAAGACTTCAATGGCCCCGGAGTCTGGCTGGTGAAGACCGACGATGCTGCGTAACAGCACCGACTTCCCGGTTCCGGACCCGCCAACAACGCCCAGTATTTCACGGCGATAGAGGCTGATATCCAGATGCTCATGGACCCGGTTGCTGCCAAACCGGTTGCAAAGGTCCCGGACTCTGATAACTACATCCTGTTGCGAGTCCTGTCGCTTCACCAACCCATCTCCATGAAGAAAATTGCGGCAATGGAATCCAGCAGGATCACCATGAAGATCGACTGTACCACGGCAGAGGTGGTGTGCTCACCAACGGACTCCGCGCTGCCACGGGCCTTGAAACCTTCAAGGCAGCCAATCACGGCGATAACAAAGGCGAATACGGGTGCTTTACCAATACCAACGAAAAAGTGAATGGCTCTTACCTTGGTTTCCAGGATATTGAGTATCTGGGGCACCGAAATATCCAGCACCAGCACGCATACCAGTGAGCCGCCGATGATACCGCTGATCATACCGACAAAGGTCAGTATGGGCAGGGATACAACCATGGCAAGCACCCGGGGAACGACCAGAAGCTCAATCGGGCTCAGGCCGAAGGTCCGCAACGCATCGATCTCCTCATTGGCTTTCATGGACCCGAGCTGTGCCGTGAACGCGCTCGCGGTCCGGCCGGCTAGAAGAATCGCCGCCAACAGCACGCCAAATTCCCGCAGGAAGGAAAACGCCACAAGGTTGACCGTGTAGATGGTCGCCCCGAAGTCATCAAGAATGGTCGCCCCCAGAAACGCCACAACCGCACCCACCAGAAAGGTGAGCAGGGCCACAATCGGCAGTGCGTTGAGGCCGGTCTGGTGGATATGCGCGACCAGTGGCGTCATGCGCCAGCGCCGGGGGGTCGGGAGAATTGCAAACATGGTTGCGAGGATCTGCCCGGTAAAACCCATCAGCAGACGTTGCTGGTCCCAGTAGTGCTCAACCTGCCGACCGACCCGGGCGAGAAAAACCAGCAATGCCGACCCCTGCCGGGGCAACTCCTCGTCCGGCCTGGCCATGGCGTCGGCCACCAGCCGCAGCAAATCCCGGCGCTCCGGGGGAAGACCCGATGCGTGGTCGGTCAGCTCTGCCAACTTCTGTGCGCCGAGAAGTTCCGCCAGCAGAGAGGCGCCCGACGTATCCAGGGCCTCAATGGAGGTGAGGTCCGGGGCATAGTCTGCGGCTTCTGGTGATGCCAGAGCCGCTGTTACCGCCTGCTTCAACCTGGCGTAATTCGGCAGCGTCCAGTCGCCGGAGACAACAAGGCGATCGGCTTCAAAATCCAGCTGGCCGGGTGAGGACATCTGCGGTTCCTGTGCCTGTCTTCAGGAAATGGTGTTGTGAGACCCTGATACTAGCTGAAATTTTGCCATCCGGCTGCTATTCCTTGCGTGAAAAATAATCAATAACCGTAAGTAAAACAGAAAGTTGAAAAAAGTGGTTGACGCATACCGCCGAATCCGTAGAATACGCCCTCGTTGATCAAGCGGGAATAGCTCAGTTGGTAGAGCACAACCTTGCCAAGGTTGGGGTCGCGAGTTCGAATCTCGTTTCCCGCTCCAATTAACACAGTCTCTCAATGTCCACCTGAGAGCATAAAAGTAACGAATCCCCTTCGTACTTTTACCGGCGCGGTGGCAGAGTGGTTATGCAGCGGACTGCAACTCCGTTAACGCCGGTTCGATTCCGACCCGCGCCTCCATTATTTTTCTCGAAGCTTCACGCCGTTAAATGTTTCAGACCGTGACCGATGTGGCTTACAGGCTGCTGAGGCGGGGCGATCAATCTGGCTACGGAGCCTTTTCCGCCCAAGGATAGGACGGCGCTGCTTTCAGCCTGTTTTTACCCGTACTTTTGGCCTCATAAAGCGCTTTGTCGGCAGCAGTTATGAGAGTTTCCAGACTTCTCCCCGCTCCTGGATAGGATGCAAGCCCGATACTGAGGGTGGTGGCGCTGCGGTCAGAAAAGATTGCTTCAACTTTCTCCCGGATCCTTTCCGTTATTTCGATGGCTGAGCTGATGTCTGTCTCTGGCAGACCGAAAATGAACTCATCGCCACCGTACCGACCCGCAATGTCCATCGCTCGGAGGTTTTCGCTAAAAACCTCAGCGACTTGCCGCAATACATCATCACCACTCTGATGGCCTTCAGAGTCGTTAACAGTCTTGAAGTTGTCCAGGTCCGCCATAATGAGAACAAGGGGCTTGCCATTACGTTTGGCCAGTGCCAGCTCTTTTTCCATGACACTCTGAAACGTGCACAGGTTATACAGCCCGGTCATGCTATCAATGCGCGAGAACTGCAGCAGCATGTTCAGCTGTTCACGGTCAATGATAACAGGCTGGCTGTCGGTGTCCGGCGCTACATTGACCATGTAGTCGAGAGCGGCTACCTGCATGCCGGGGTCTCTGCCTAGCCTTCGCTTGAGGTGGGCCCGGTGCTGCTCCAACTGCTCGCAATGAAGCTGCGCAGCCAGTCGATCGAAGCACATGCCAGTGAGCTCATGCATCAGTTGCTGCTGAGCATCTTGACCATGAGCATCGTCTGTCTGTAATGCAGAACTGGTGAGGAATTCCTCGTGCTTTTGAGGATTCCGTATCCGGTATGCCACCTTTAATCACTCCCTGGCAGCGCCACGATAACCCATGATGTTACCTTCTTGATGGGAATTCAGGTCATAAATCTGAATTGCGTTATCGCCAATTTCCTGCGCCTCAATGCACAACTGGCGGGCCGCCTCTATCATCAGGGATGTGTCCCGTTTCGATGAATCTGATGGCATGACCAGTATTCCGGCCGAAAGGCCGAGACGAAGACTGCCGTTTGCAGCAAGCTGGAATCTGGCACGTATGATGCCGATGAGTTTGAGTGTGACCTCAATGGCCGAATTCTCTGCGGTCTCCGTCATAAACATGACGGATTCGCCGTTGCCGATCTGGTAGAGCGAGCCGCTTGCGGATGTCAGTTGCCCGATCAGCGCGGAGGCTTCTTCGAGGCAGTCGTTGAGAACGTCTGGCTCCGGGGCAGGCTCGGAAGCGCACCCCCTGAGACACAGGTAGGTGAGACTGAATCGCGATGACTCTGGCTTTTTTTTCGGTATCTCGGGGTTGAATGGGGGCTCATGCCAGAGGGATATTTTTACGGGCGATGCGGCCGAGCGCACTCTGGGGGTCAGACGTGAATAGTCGGGGATCTGCCGGATAATAAACACCACCTCTTTGCCATCAGCTTCCATGTTGTCCATTTCTGCAATCTTTATGCTGACGATGGTTGTGATCTTGCCTCGACGAAGTCTGAAAAGCCCTTCCAGCATTGCGGGAATGAATTGGCCGTTCAGGCATGACTCGGCAATCGGCTCTGCGGGCGAGAGGGGGGTTAGCGCGAGAATCTCGTTGATGGGTTCCCCAACAGCCTTGTCGAACGTTACATCGAGTATGTTTTCCGCTGCTTTATTGAGGTAGGAGATAATGCCTCTCTCATTGGTAATTGTTATGCCTTCCTGCGTACGCTCGCGCAGGTTCAATGCAATCCTGGCCGAACTCTGAGAAGATTCATTAACGGATGGTCGATGGGAAGGGATCATAATCAGGCTCCATGTCGTCACTAATCTTTTTTATGGCAGGGTCTTGTTATGCTCGTACATCCCAAACGAGGACACAGAGTGTTTTTTAACCTGCAAAGGAAACTATAGGTGGGCTCCGGCGTTTGAAAAATGGGGCAGAGCTTGAAAGAAGTATAAGAAAAACCTTTAACTCCGGCCCTGACGAGCCGAAACCGAAAACAGACACCTGGCAGTGCGGATAAACTGGCGTAACTGGATTCGAACAGAGCAAGTGCCACTCTTTGGGTAAGGAACGAATTAAACGCTATGTATAAATCAGACGCCGCCTCGCGCCCCAAGTCATCCGATGAAAACCTGCCAATTGTCGTGCTCGGCGCCTCAGCCGGCGGTCTGGATGCACTGAAAGCGTTTTTTTCCGGAGTATCGGACGAAGCCCGTTGTATCTATCTGGTGATCACCCACCACAAAAGCGAACAACAAAGTATGTTGCCGGAATTGCTTGCCCGCAGTTCAGGTAAACGGGCAACTGAAATTACCGATGGTATGGCACCGGAACCTGACTGCATTTATACGAACCCTGCGACGGAGTGTTTTATCACGCTGGAGGGAGGGAAGTTCAGACTGCTCAGTGCTTGTGAAGCGTCTGCGCGCACACCGTCGCAAGACGGGGGTGGTAATCCGCCAATGAAGGTTTACCACCCCATCGATTTTACGTTCCAGCAATTGGCAGAAGAGGTGCAGTGCCGGCTGACCGGCATTGTGCTATCCGGATCGGGAAGCGACGGCGCCATCGGGCTAAGGTCGATAAAGGCCCAGGACGGCATGATCATGGTCCAACAGCCGGAGTCGGCCGAGTTCTCGGGCATGCCGGACAACGCAATAACCACGGGCCTGGCCGATTATGTATTGCCGCCTGAAGACATGGGCGCGAAGTTGGCGGGCTACCTCCGTCAGTGCGAAACGCTGGGTCTCAGTAAAGGTGAGGATGAACTGGTTTCGACCGACCAACTCCGCCGAATATGCGAATTGTTGCAGGATAGAGTTGGCCACGATTTTTCAAGCTACAAGCCTAATACGATGAAGCGCCGGGTTGCCAAGCGCATGGCCTTGCACAGGTTCCGGAAAGCCTCAGAGTACCTCGAATATCTCCACCACGATGAGGATGAGGCGAACCATCTGTTTCGCGACATGCTGATTCGCGTCACAGAGTTTTTTCGAGACCCTGGCCTGTGGGACTACTGTCGGAACGAGCTGTTTCCCGAAGTTTTGCGACAGCACGAGTACAGTGAAGGCTTTCGGGTCTGGGTTGCGGGGTGTTCTACGGGAGATGAGGCCTATTCGATTGCGATTCTGCTGAACGAGGTGCTTCGCGAGAAAAATATTTCCAGGCGGGTTCAGATATTTGCCTCAGATCTCGATGCGGATGCCATTTCAATCGCCCGGCGAGGCGAATACCCCGCAGGAATTGTCAATGAAGTTCCCGAGTCGTTGTTGAGCCGCTATTTTTCTTACGCGAATGATCGTTACAAAATTCGAAAATCTGTTCGCGAACAGATCATCTTCGCACCACATAACCTTCTCAAGGATCCGCCGTTTACCAACATTGACCTGATTTCCTGTCGCAATCTTCTGATCTACCTGAATCAGGACCTGCAGACTGACTTGATCTCCCTGTTTCATATGTCGCTCCGGAATATGGGTACGCTGGTGCTGGGGCCCTCAGAATCGGTCGGAGAAACATCCACGACTTTCAAAACCCTTAATTCCAAGTGGAAAGTCTTCAGACGTAATCCCGACATATTGTCCGAACGGGCATCAATGCAACACTTTCGTGGCAGGCGGCGCACGGACAGGTCGCTCCATCACACCCCCGCCACGGCACAGCCCCTCCCAAGAGACCAGCCGGCGATTGCCGAAAAGGTATTAAAGCTGCTGGCCAGGAAATTTGCGCCAGGCGCGCTTGTGATGAGTGAGCGCGGCGACATTTTCTATTTACACGGTGATGCTGGAAGGTTCCTCGAGCCGGTCGAAGGCCGGCCCCGCTACAACATTTTTGAAATGGGCAGAGGTGATCTCCCGAGGGGGCTGCCCGCCCTGATGCATTCAGCGGCATCTTCAGAAGGCCGGGTTGTTGAAAAGAAGTTCAAAATTGACCCTTCTGGCGACAGTTACGTGCTTGTGGGTGTGGAGAAACTGCAAGCTCCGAAGTCCATGCGGGGGCTATTCCTGATTCTTTTCCATGACTGCGAAACACCGAGCGCCAGCCCTACAGGGACAGAGGAAGCTGAACAATCGCGGGACGAGGAGGAGCCTGCCTCCCACGTTTTTGAACTGGAGAGGGATCTGGAGAAGTCGAGGGCATCTTACCGGGCATTGTTGGAGCAGGTTGAAAACCAGAACGCTGAGCTCAGATCCGCCAATGAAGAATTGCAGTCGACCAATGAGGAGCTGCAGAGCAGTAATGAAGAGCTGGAAACCTCCAAAGAGGAAACGCATTCGCTGTACGAGGAATTGAGCACCATCAATTCAGAATTGGTCGAAAAAGTGAACAGGCTGTCCGATGCCAACGATGATATGGCGAACCTGTTGAATAGCACAGCGATGGCGATCCTGTATCTGGACAACGAGCTTAAACTGAAGCGCTTCACAGAGAAGGCCAAGGACATCGTTGCGGTTCGGGACTCGGACGAGGGGCGCCCCATAGGTGAGCTGGCCATCCACCTCAAAGGCGAAGAACTCATTGAAGACGCTCTGTCAGTATTGTCTACACTTAAGGGTATCGAAAAAGAGGTAACAACAAAGCAGGGAGATTGGTACCTGATGAAATTGCTGCCTTACCGCACCCGGGAAAACGTCGTGGATGGTTTGATTTGTACCTTTGTGGAGATCAACGAGGTCAAAAGAAGCCAGTTTGCTGAGTCCCATTCTCGGGAGCTCCTCTCGCAGTTGTCACACCCTTTTTTGTTGGTCGACGTCGATGGCGTTGTTGTTCAGATCACGGGGGCCATGGCGAAGGCCCTTCAGGTGGAGAGCCAATCGGCGGAAGGCATGCGGCTAACGGACCTTGTCCGTGAGCAGCGATCCTCCGAGGGGATAGCGCAATGTTTGAATCGTATTCTTGAAGGCAGCCAGAAGACTCTGCAGATGTCGGTGCGACCAATCAGCCAGAATAAGTCGGACGAGGCACCAACTCTGCAGCTGGAAATCAGGAAGCTGCCAGCGGGCTCTGGTGAGCCACAACTAGTGTGGGTGGGGTTGCTATGAAAGATTCGCGCAGGTTCAACGATCATGAGCCATTGAGCCGGGACCTTCGTGCGATAGCTGAGGCGAGACTGCAGGCGCGAAGAGCGGACGGTCAGGAGGAAGAAGAGGAAGAGGAAGAAGACCTCCAGAGTCTTGTCGAAGAACTGAGTATTCATAAGCTTGAACTTGAAGTCCAGAATGAAGAGCTCAGGAAAGTTCAAAGCGACCTGCGGGCTGCTCACGACCGCTACGCAGTGCTCTATGAAATGGCGCCTGTTGCTTTTCTGACGCTCTCGACAAAAGGTGAAATCCTGAACTGTAACCGCGCTGCTGCGAATCTGTTCGGGATGCCGCCAGCCCGTATCGTTGATCGTTTCCTGCACGAATTTGTAGATGAAGAGTCTCAGGATGCTCTTCATCTGCACTATTATGCTCTGGTGAATCATTCGCAAACCCAGTCAACGGCGCTCAAATTAAAAACCGGTGGTGCTGTGCCCCGGACTGTGCTGTTGGAGAGCGAACTCGACAGCGAGCTGAACCCGGGCGAGCTCAGTTGGTTTGCATCGCTGACTGACATTTCCGACCAGAAGAAGCTGGAGGCAGAGTTATCCAGCCTCAATCGTGACCTTGAGGAGCGGGTGCAGGAGCGCGCGAGACAGTACCTGGCCAGTCGGCAGGAGACTCTGGCGGTTTTGAATGCGGCAGCGGATCCTATCATCACGATCGATTCAAAGGGCATGATTCAATCCCTTAATCGGGCCACCTGCAGGGTGTTCGGCTACGCTGAAGATGAGTTGCTGGGAGTCAGCTTGCTGACCCTGCTCACGAATGCAGGCGCCGATGTGTTCAGACGAGCGTTGGCGGACTGTGCGGAGGAGGAAGTAGGTGAGGCGCCGAAAGTGCGTCGGGAAGCTCTGTGGCGAATGAAAAGTGGCAAAAAAATCCCCGTTGAGATGGCTCTGGCCCGTATCGACGAAGACGATCGTTTCACCATCGTTTTGCGGGACCTGCGAGAAAAAAAGCGCCTCGAATGGGAAGTTATGCAGGTGACAGAGAGCGAGCGCAGCCGGATTAGCCGGGAGCTTCACGATAGCCTGGGGCAGGAACTTGCTGCCATGTCCCTCGATACCAGAGTGATCGCTGAGGACCAGGCCGGGATCAACGCGGCTGACGCTTCGAAATTCCAGAGATTCAGTGAAAAGCTGCAGCAGTGCATTGCCCAGCTCAGGACGATCATTTTCGATCTTGCTCCGATTGATGTGTCAGATGGCGGCCTGGTGGACGCTCTTGAGGCGCTGGTGCGGAGTATTCCGGAACAGGATGGCATCAAGTGCAGCTTTCACCTTTCGCACTCTGAGTCATTGATGGCCTTACCGCGCGAAACCGAAATACAGTTGCTCAGAATTGCGCAGGAGGGGGTGCATAATGCCCGCAAACATTCCGGGGCCAAACAGGTCGTGGTAGGGCTTTCCTGCAAGGGCGGTGGTGTCGAGCTCCAGATTATTGATGATGGCCACGGGGTGCCTCTGCAGAAGCGGTCCAGCTTCTCGGGCCAGGGGCTTCGGATCATGGAGTACCGTTGCAGTCTGGTTGGAGGGGAACTGGACATTATGAACTACGACCCGAAAGGCACCAAGGTTGTATGCCGGATTGAGCGGGCCCAAGACTCCTAACCATAGGGTGATAACCATGAAAACCGCAATAATGATCGTGGACGACCACCCCATATTCAGGGAAGGACTTGCGAATCTGATTGGCAGGGACGATCGCTATCAGATTGTCGCAGAAGCCGCCGGGGTCACCGAAGCCATACAGGCTATGAAAAAGGAGCACCCCCAGTTGATTATTGTGGACCTCACACTCGCCGAGGGCAGTGGCCTGCAACTGATCAAACGAATCCACTCCGAGAAACCGGCCACCAAAATCCTTGTTGCCTCCATGCACGACGATATGATCTACGCCGAACGCTCACTGAGAGCAGGTGCCAATGGCTACATCAATAAAGAGCAGGCGGCATCCAAGCTCATAAGCGCAATAGAGGAGGTGTTGAGGGGCAACATTTACCTGGATCCCGCTGTGGCATCTCATATCGTCCAGCGCCGGACGCAAAAGCAGGCTCCCGTTTGGGAACGGCCAGAAGACGTGTTGTCGGATCGCGAACTGGAAGTCTTTGCGTTGCTGGGTAAGGGGCTCTCCTCGAAGGAAATCGCCGGTCGGCTGTGCGTGAGCCCAAAGACCGTGGACTCCCATCGCTATCACATGAAAAAGAAACTCGTGGTTTCCAAAAATTCGGAACTGTTGCAGCGGGCCGTGGCCTGGAACTCGAGTGACAGCGATTCCTCGGAGCAGGACAATGCTCTGATAGAAGAGTAACTGAGGAAGCCGGCCTTAAATTTCTGCCGAAAAATGGCTCGCCTCCAGGAATTTGCAATCTGGTTGTCACATTCGATGTTCACTATCGGGCCCTCATTCGATGATGGGGGCACCATGCTCAGAACGGTTCGCAGTAGGATTCTCTTCTTTTCATTTCTTTCGGTCTTTGCGCTCTCGGCTGTCGCCCTGTTGTCCTGGTCAATCATCATCAAGGCGGAAGACGCTGCAGAACAACTGATACAGAATCGCCTGACAGAATCCTGGTTGCTGAACGATCTGGAACAGGATTTGCGCCAGTTGCAGGATCTTTCTTTCAAGATCAAGGGCCAGTTGTTGCTTTGGGATGAAATCGAGGAGGAATTCGCCGCACTTTCAGAGTCGATTCCCGCCAAGTGGAGCGCTGTTAAAAAGAATGCGCAGTTGAGCCAGTGGGCCGAGGACCATGAGAGTGTTTACGAGCCTGTAGGTTTGTACCTTGAAAAGCTGGGGGAGGGAATCCGCGAGAAAAGTTACTATCAGGCAGGCAAAGCCGTGGACTTCGATCTCTTTCCTGCCTTGTCGCCAATGCTTGAGAGCATCAGTGCCCGGGAGGTGGCCAGTCGTGCCCGGATTGGTCAGGAATCCAGCGAACTGCTGGAGTATCTCGGCAGTCAGCAGGTATCTCTGATCACCGGCTTCGTCGTCTTTCTGCTGGTCATTGTGCTGATGACCCTATGGCTGAGAAAAATCGTGATCATAAGGCTGCAGCGTATCGAACAGGATCTTCGCCTGATGGATGAGTGTTCGGACCTTGCCAATACCCCGAAACTGAGCGGGTCGGATGAAGTGGCGGGGGTTGCGACCGCCCTGATTCGCCTGGTGGGCCGGTTTGAAGCGTTCATCGGTGACATCCGGGTGGCGTCACAAAGCGTCAATGATAGATCGGCGCGTCTTGATTCCCAGGCCGAAGAGCTGGAGTCCGCCTCCCAAACCACCCATCGCCAGATTCAGGATGTGACCGACTCAATGCAGGCAATTGCCGATCAGGCCTCCGCGATTGAGGCATCCACCGGCGAGTCCAGGGAGACCATCCAGGAAGCGGTCAGCGCAAACGCGGATATTCAGTCCGGTCTGAGAAAGAGTGAAACAGCGGCGGAGCACACGGTCGAAGTCATTGGTCGGGTATCCGGATCTATTCATGAGCTGACGGAATCAACGCTCAAGATCGAAAAGGTCATTGGCGTGATTGCGGACATAGCCGAACAGACGAATCTGCTGGCCCTGAATGCTGCGATAGAGGCAGCAAGAGCGGGCGAACACGGGCGCGGGTTTGCGGTTGTTGCTGATGAAGTCCGCACGTTATCAAAGCGCACTGCCGATTCCACCGGAGAAATCCGCCAGTGGGTAGGGGATCTGGTTGAAGGCGTTGAGGGCGTTGAGCATCAAATTGCAGAGATGAAAGACGCCGGACTCGGTAATCGCCAGACGCTGGAGGAACTGAAGGCCCACCTGGTGTCCATGAACCATCGGTTTTCGGACCTGGAGCTTCGCAGCGCCACCATCAATGATGCACTGACGCTTCAACGTGAGGAAATCGACCGGGTCGGCCACAGGTCCTCCGCGCTTGGCGCCCACGCGGCAACGCTGGCCCAGAGTGTCGCTGGCAGCAGGGAAGTCAGCGCGGCATTGAAACAGGAAGCGCTTTCAATGAGGGACCTTACGGCCCGGTTTCGCACGTCTACTGATTGCTGATGCGGTATTTTGAAAAATTTCGCATCTCTAGCGCCGGGATAGCCGGATGTGTTTCAATGATTTCTAGATAGTCAGGCCAGCCAACAAGGCTGTCTTTTGTACCTCTGGGCCTGGTCAAAAACAATGAGTACAGACGAAGAAAAGCCCAAACGCCGGCGCTCTGCCCTTCGAGGCCGTCAACTGGAACCGGCTATACTGTCGGAGCTGCGGGACCTGATCGGTGACGAACGTATTGATTCATCGTTGCGCCACCGGGATCGTCTGATCGAGCATCTGCATGCCTTGCAGGATGATTTCGGTTACCTCTCCATGCCCCACCTTCGCGCCTTGGCCGCCTTCATGAATCTGCCAATGGCCGCCATTTATGAAACGGCTACCTTTTACGCCCATTTCGACGTTATTCACGACGAGCAAACGCCACCGCCTGAGATAACTCTGCGGGTGTGTGACTCGCTCTCCTGTCGTTTGGCAGGAGCAGAGGCGCTGCATCAAGCGCTGTCTGATGGCGCTGATCCCGAAACGGTAAGAGTCCTGCGCGCGCCCTGCATGGGGCGTTGCGAGACGGCGCCCGTGGTAGCCGTCGGACACCATCATGTGCTGAATGCCAACGTCCGGAGTGTTGAGGCCGCGGTAGAGCAGGGGCAGGTTCAGCCAGAGGAAGTCTCCTGGCCACGCCTGGCAGACTATCGTTCGACCGGTGGTTATCAGTTGCTGATGGATTGCCGTGAAGGCCGGGTGAGCATCGAATCGCTGGCCAAGGAGCTCGAGGATGCTGGGCTTCGCGGCCTCGGCGGCGCCGGATTCCCCACCTTCCGCAAATGGCAGGCCGTGCGTGCTGAGCCGGGGCCACGCTATGCGGTGATCAACGCCGACGAAGGTGAACCTGGCACTTTCAAGGATCGTTATTACCTGGAACGTGAACCCCACACGTTCCTCGAGGGCGCGCTGGTTAGCGCCTGGTCGGTTGAGGCGAAGGCCCTGTACATTTACCTGCGGGACGAATATCCCGGGCTGCACAGAGTGCTGACCGAAGCCATTGCCGAGCTGGAAGCGGCCGAAATCGTCGCGCCGGATTTTATCATCTTGCGCCGTGGCGCTGGGGCCTATATCTGCGGCGAGGAATCCGCCCTGATTGAGTCTCTGGAGGGCAAACCGGGCAAGCCGCGCCATCGCCCGCCGTTCGTTGCCCAGAAAGGGCTCTTTGGTCAGCCCACGCTGGTGAATAACGTCGAGACGGTTTACTGGATTCCACGCATCCACGCCCAGGGCGCCGACTGGTTCGCCAGCCAGGGGCGGCATGGTCGCAAGGGGCTTCGCAGCTTTTCGGTTTCCGGGCGGGTCGCGCGGCCCGGGGTCCACCTCGCCCCTGCGGGTATCACCCTCAACGAGTTGATAGAGGAATACTGCGGCGGCATGGCGGAAAGGCATCGCCTGCTGGCCTATCTGCCCGGTGGGGCGTCCGGCGGCATACTGCCGGCCAGCAAAGCAGACATTCCACTGGACTTTGACACCCTGCAGGAACATGGCTGCTTTATCGGGTCCGCAGCTGTGATCGTGCTGTCGGATCAGGACAATCTGGCCGACGCGGCGTCCAATCTTCTGGGCTTCTTCGCCGATGAGTCCTGCGGGCAGTGCACGCCCTGCCGTGTGGGCACCGAGAAGATGCTCACCTTGCTGGAGCGGGATACCTGGGATGAGCAGACACTCCAGCAACTGGCCAGCGTGATGGCGGATGCTTCCATCTGCGGACTGGGCCAGGCTGCACCCAATCCGGTGCTGAGCCTGCTTCGAGACTTCCGCAGCGAACTCGCCAGCCAAAACCTTATAGCCAAAGGGTAGGGAGGCTGCCATGAGCAACCCCAACACAAGCTTCACCCTGACACTGGACGACATTGACGTTCAGGCCTACCCCGGCGAAACCCTGTGGCAGGTCGCCAAGCGCGCCGGCGAGACCATCCCGCATTTATGCTTCAAAGACACCCCGGGTTACCGCGCGGATGGCAATTGCCGCGCCTGCATGGTGGAAGTGGAGGGCGAGCGGGTGCTCGCCGCCAGCTGCATCCGCGAGGCAGCGCCCGGCATGGTGGTGCGAAGCGCAGCCTCCACCCGTGCCCAGGACGCCCGCAGAGCGGTGCTGGAATTGCTGCTGGCCGATCAACCCGAGCGAGCGCAAAGCCCGGACCAGTCCAGCCACCTGTGGTATACGGCGGATCAACTGGCCATCGACGCCGGTGCCGTGCGCCAGCGCCTTCCGGCCCGCTCAGAGCGCGACGAGCCCACGGTTCACCACGTTGCCCCGCGGTCGGATTCGCTGGCCCACGCCCGGGGCCATGACGCCACCCATTCAGCCATGAACGTCAATCTGGACGCCTGCATCACCTGCGGCCTATGCGAGCGCGCCTGCCGCGAGGTGCAGGGAAACGATGTTATCGGCCTGGCGCACCGTGGTGCTGCGTCCAAGGTAGTGTTCGATTTCGATGACCCCATGGGAGACAGCACCTGCGTTGCCTGCGGCGAGTGTGTGCAGGCCTGCCCGACCGGGGCGCTGATGCCCGCCACCCTGATCGATGCCCAGGGCCGGGGAGACTCCGCCACGGCTGATCGCACTGTGGATTCAGTCTGCCCCTACTGCGGCGTAGGCTGCCAGCTGACCTATCACGTCAAAGACGAGCCCTCTGAGGCAGGAGAGCAGGGCGGGCGTATTCTTTTTGTGGAAGGCAAAGATGGCCCCTCAAACCAGGGCCGGCTTTGTGTAAAGGGGCGCTTCGGCTTCGATTATCCCTCGCACCCGGCGCGGCTCACCCGGCCGCTGATCCGCCGGGAGGGCGTACCCAAGGGGCTCGACCCCGACTTTGATCCGGCCAATCCGTTAACCCACTTTCGAGAGGCCAGCTGGGAAGAGGCACTGGATCTCGCGGCAAACGGATTAACCCAACTTAAAACCCAACATGGACCGGATGCGCTGGCCGGTTTCGGCAGCGCCAAGTGCTCCAACGAAGAAGCCTGGCTGTTCCAGAAGCTCGTGCGCACCGGTTTTGGCTCCAACCACGTTGACCACTGCACGCGGCTTTGCCACGCCAGTTCCGTGGCGGCGCTGATGGAGTGCCTGGGCTCTGGTGCAGTCACCGCCTCCTTCATGCAGGCGCTCGAGGCCGACGTGGTGATCCTCACCGGCTGCAACCCGGCGGTGAACCACCCGGTGGCCGCCACCTACTTCAAGCAGGCGGCACGAAACGGCACCAGACTGGTCATCATCGATCCCCGGGGCCAGGCGCTGGATGCCTATGCCTGGCGCAGCCTGCGTTTCTCGCCGGGCGGCGACGTGTCACTGTTTAACGCCATGCTCAATGTGATTATCAGCGAAGGACTCTTTGACCAGGCCTACATTGATGCCCACACCGAGGGCTTCGAGGCACTGGCCGCCAGTGTTGTGGATATGACACCGGAGGTGATGAGCCCGGTCTGCGGCGTTGAACCAGAGGTCATTCGCGAAGTGGCCCGTGCATACGCAAAGGCCGACAGAGCGATGATCTTCTGGGGCATGGGCATCTCCCAGCACGTACACGGCACCGACAACGCCCGCTGCCTGATCTCCCTGGCCCTGACATGCGGCCACACGGGCCGGCCCGGCACCGGCCTGCATCCTTTACGCGGGCAAAACAACGTGCAGGGCGCATCCGACGCCGGTTTGATTCCCATGGTATTGCCCGACTACCAACCGGTGGGGGACGCCCAGCTGCGGGCCGCTTTCGAAGAACTCTGGGACACCGAACTGGACCCGGAGCCAGGGCTTACCGTGGTGGAGATCATGGATGCCATCAAAGCAGGCACGATCAAGGGCATGTACATCCTCGGCGAAAACCCCGCGATGTCCGATCCCGATCTGACCCACGCCCGGGCCGCGCTTGGTGCCCTGGAGCACCTGGTGGTGCAGGACCTGTTCGCCACCGAGACCGCCCAGTTTGCCGACGTTATTCTGCCAGCCGCCGCCTGGTCGGAAAAAACAGGCACCGTCACCAACACCAACCGGCAGGTGCAAATGGGCCGTGCCGCGCTGCCGCCGCCAGGGGAGGCAAAGCCAGACTGGTGGGTTATTCAGGAAATTGCCCGGCGTTTCGGGCTGGCCTGGAACTACGCCGGCCCCGAGCAGGTGTTTGCGGAAATGAAGCAGGGCATGCATTCACTGGATCATATCTCCTGGTCCCGGCTGGAACGCGAAGGATCGGTGACCTATCCATGTCCGGCTGATGATGCCCCGGGGCAGGACGTTGTCTTCTCTGACGCCTTTCCACGCGCCGGGGGCCGGGCCAGATTCTCTCCGACCTGGCCGCTGCCGCCGGACGAGCCGGTGGATGAGGCCTATCCCATCGTGTTAACCACCGGTCGACTGCTTGAGCACTGGCACACCGGCGCCATGACCCGTCGCAGCCGGGTACTGGACGAGCGCGAACCCGAAGCTGCGGCCTACCTGGCACCGGTGGAGTTGGCGCGCCTGGGCGTCGAAGCGGGTGATGCCATCGACGTTGTCACCCGGCGCGGCAGCATCACCCTGACGGCACGGGTCGATCAGTCCATGCCCGAGGGCATGGTGTTTATACCCTTTGCCTTTGTGGAGGCGGCCGCCAATGTGCTCACGAATCCGGCGCTGGACCCGTTCGGGAAAATTCCAGAGTTCAAATATGCGGCGTGCCGGCTGAGCCCGGCCTAGTTTCCAAAACCAACGGGCTCTTGCAGAACGTCCGCAGGCTTGAACAGCAGAAACAAGTGCTGACCCAGAACGGCAACAGCAACTCCGCCAGATAACCACCGACTCGAAAAGCAGTAGGCCGAACTGGAAGGCAGCCTCAAGCGCCGCGAACGGAAAAGGGGGCTCTGATTTTAAGGGTGGGATATCTCCATCCTTGTTCGAAGACAAAAAATAGAGGTATTTTTTACCATTTAACTTCATCCCTGTTTTTGAACCTTTCTTCAGTCTGTTATTGTCTGTTTAAGCTGTTGCTTTCGAGGGATACGTTGAACAATAAAATGGAACAAGCGTCACCCAACTTTGGCTTTCTCGCCGAACACGATCCGTTGTTTGCAGATCTGGCGGGTGCCGCAGAACAGGTATTCTCCAGCGATCCGAATTCCACACTGATAAAGCTTCGTCAATTAGGTGAAGCTCTAGCCCAGCATCTGGCCGCGCTGTCCGGCATAGAGTTCGACGAGCAAACCAGTCAGTCCGACCTGCTTTACCGCCTCAATCGCGAGCTGCGACTTGAGCCCCAGGTGAAAGAGCTTTTCCACACGCTGCGAATTGAGGGCAACAAAGCCACTCACCAATTTCGTACTCGCCATAAAGAAGCAATGGATGGTCTAAAGCTGGCGCGAGAATTGGCCATCTGGTTCCACCGATCTTTCGGTAAGGCAGGCGCAAGCTTCAAGCCTGGCCCCTTTATTCCGCCTCCTGACCCTAGTGCTGAGTTGCGGCAACTCCATGGGGATATCGAAAAACTCCGCCACGAGCTTCAGCAGGCAAACATGGAGCTGGACAGCAGCCAGCAACTGAGCCAGCTTATCGAAAAAGAAAAGACAGAATACGAGGCACTGGCTCTTGAAATGGATAAGGAGTCTCGCGCCCTGGCTGAGCAGGCGCAGGCTCATGAGCAAATCCTCGAACAACAGCAAAAAGACTACGAGAAGAAAATAAAAGCCCTGCAAGATCAGCTGAGCCAGCAGGGCGAAGACTCGGTGAAAGAACATCGCCAAGAAGTGGCCAAGCAAACAAAGGCGGCTAGCGACACCTTAGTTTTAAATGAAGAGCTCACCCGCATTCTTATCGACCAGCAACTCGTTGAGGCAGGCTGGGAGGCTGACAGCCAGGAACTCACCTATCAGAAGGGTGCACGGCCAGAAAAGGGCACCTACCGCGCTATTGCCGAATGGCCCACCAATCACAACGGTGAGAAAGGCCGTGCTGATTACCTGCTTTTCGCCGGGCTAACGCCCATCGCTGTGGTCGAAGCCAAGAAAGAAAACACCAACGTCGCAGGCAAAATCAGACAGGCCGAGCGTTACAGCAAGGGCTTGAAGATAGAACAGCCGATTGTTGGTGCATGGGAATTAAATGGCAGGACCATTGCGTGGCCTGCGGATGAGGAAGGGCATTACATGGTGCCTTTCGTCTACTCCTGCAACGGCCGCCCCTATATCCCACAGCTCGCTGAGCAATCAGGTACCTGGTTTCGAGACGTTCGGGACAGCAGTAACACCCGTCGAGCTTTACCAAGCTTCCATACCCCCGGTGGGTTGCTGGACCTTCTGGAGCGCGATAAGGAAAACGCCGAAAAACTGCTGAAAGACGAACCTTTCGGTTACCTCAAACTCAGGGATTATCAGCAGAGCGCGATCCAAGCGACGGAAAATGCGTTGGCGAAGGGTATCCGCTCGGCCTTGTTAGCGATGGCCACTGGTACCGGTAAGACTCGTACCATCATCGGGTTGATGTACCGGTTCCTGAAGACTGAACGGTTCCGGCGGATTCTATTCCTGGTAGATCGAACCGCTCTGGGCCAGCAAGCCATTGATGCGTTCAATGAAGCGCCGCTGGAGCAAAGCCATACCCTGAGCAAAATCTACAATGTGGCCGAGCTCGGGGACATGGCGGCAGAGGCCGAAACCCGGGTACAGGTCGCCACTGTTCAGGCCATGGTGAAGCGCATCTTTATGAGCGACGAGCCACCGCCGATTGATCAGTTCGACTGCATCATTATCGACGAAGCTCACCGGGGTTATACCCTAGACCAAGAGATGACCGAGGGCGAACTGGCTACTCGCGACACCAGCCAGTACATCTCCAGCTATCGGCGCGTCCTGGACTATTTTGATGCCGTGAAGATTGGCCTGACGGCGACACCTGCCAAGCACACCAGCGAAATTTTCGGCAAACCCGTTTATACCTATTCCTACCGGGAAGCGGTTGCGGACGACTGGCTCATTGACCACGAACCGCCTATCCGTTATGAAACCCTCCTGACCCAGAACGGCATCCAGTTTGAAAAGGGTAAGCCCGTCGAAGTCATCAACACGAAAACCGGCGAGGTGGATACCACCGAGCTGGAAGACGAACTGAACTTTGAGGTGGACACCTTCAACCGCCGGGTCATCAACGAAAACTTCAACCGCGTGATCTGCGAACAACTGGTGCAGGAGCTGGATCCCTTTGGCGATGAGAAGACCATGATCTTCTGTGCGACGGATCTGCACGCCGACATGGTGAAGCGGTTATTAGATGATGCGTTCAAGGAACTCTACAACGGCGAGTATAACGAAGCGGCCGTGGCCAAAATCACCGGCCAAAGCGATAAAGTGGGGCAGCTCATCCGGCGCTACAAGAATGAGCGTTACCCAGGCATTGCCATTACCGTAGACCTACTGACTACCGGCATCGACGTTCCTCCAATCTGCAACCTGGTCTTCATGCGCCGGGTACGCTCCCGTATTCTTTACGAGCAAATGATTGGCCGCGCGACCCGCCGTTGCGACGAGATAGGCAAGACCGTTTTTCGCATCTATGACCCTGTGGACATTTACGCCGCTCTGCAGGATGTGAATACCATGAAGCCCTTGGTGCGGGACCCAAACATCACCCTGGAGCAACTGGTTGATGAACTAACAGACGAGAGCCAGCTTGAAACCGCCCTCAATAGTCCCGGTGAGCAAGAAGGTGAAACCCAGGCTGACGCCGTGCTCAGCCAGCTCAGCCAAAAGCTGATGCGTGTGTTACGCAAGGCGGACAACAAAGCCGAAACAAAGCCAGAGCTCAAACAGAAACTCGATGAGCTGCATCAGACCTGGGGCGTGGAGCCCAAGTCCTTGCACCAGCACCTTCATAAACTGGGTCCTCGCCAGGCATCTGAGTTCATTCGTGAGCATGGTGGCCTGATGGATCAGTTAGCCGAAGTGAAGTCACTGGCAGGCAGCGAGTACATGCCCCTGATCTCCGAACACGAAGACGAAATTCGGGAGCGCACCCAAAGCTACGGACCTCATGATAAGCCTGAGGACTACTTGGATAGCTTCAACCAATTCGTCCGCGAACAGATGAACCAGTCAGCGGCACTGTCTGTGGTGGTTAACAAACCCCGCGACCTAACGCGCGAGCAGCTTCGGGAAGTGAAGTTGCTGCTGGACAACAACGGCTATTCCGAGGCGAAGCTGCAAAGTGCCGTGCGCAATCAGACCAACAAAGACATTGCCGCCAGCATTATCGGCCACATCCGTCGAGCCGCATTGGGGGAACCCTTGAAGCCATTTGAGCAACGTGTGGCAGAAGCTATGGACCGAATTCATACCCAACACAACTGGACTCCCGCTCAGCGAAAATGGCTGGATCGCCTGGCCAAACAGCTAACACATGAAGTGATTATCGACCGTGAAACCGTCAACCAGCTGCCGGCATTTCAAGGCGGTGCTAAGCAATTGGACAAAGTGTTAGGCGATCAGTTGGATACGGTGCTAGAAGAACTGGGCGACGCAATGTGGCCGCGCGAAAGCGCCTAAAAAAAGATAACTGAGATAAGCGAATTTTCAGCCTTGCCTCTACAGGAAAAAGCATGACTAATAACGATATCGTCCAAAAACTCTGGAACCTCTGTGACGTCCTGCGGGACGACGGCATCAACTACTCGGATTACGTGACCGAATTGGTCATGCTGTTGTTCATCAAGATGGTCCACGAGAACACCGAGGCCGGCACGCTCAAAAAACACCCATTGCCAGAGGGCTGCCGCTGGACAGATCTGAACACCAAATCCGGCATTAACCTGCTGAACGACTACAAGCGCATTCTGCTGAGCCTCTCCACCGGCAAGGACGGCGACGGTAACACTGTTCATGATGACCCGCTGATCAGCGCCGTCTATGCCGATGCTCAGACCCGTCTGCGCGAGCCCCGTCATCTGGAACAGATGATCAAGGCGCTTGATCAAATCGACTGGTTCAATGCCCAGCAGGACGGTTTGGGCGATCTTTACGAGGGCCTTCTTGAGAAAAACGCTAACGAAACCAAGTCCGGGGCCGGCCAGTACTTCACGCCTCGCGCATTGATTAGCACCATGGTGCGCTGCCTCAAACCGCAGGCCGGGGAAGTCATCCAGGACCCAGCCGCGGGAACGGCAGGCTTTTTGATCGAAGCTGACCGATACATCAAACAGCAAACGGATGAGCTGTTTGACTTAAATGCGCAGCAACAAAGCTTTCAGCGCAACAAGGCCTTTGTCGGCATTGAGTTGGTGCCTGGCACTCGCCGCCTGGCGCTGATGAACTGCCTGCTACACGGCATGGAAGGGGATGAGGAAGGTGTGGTTCACCTGGGGAACGCCCTGGGCCAGACCGGTGCTAGTTTGCCGAAGGCTGATGTGATCCTGGCGAATCCGCCTTTTGGTACTTCCAAGGGCGGCGACGCAAGTATTACTAGGGACGACCTAACCTACAAAACCAGCAACAAGCAGCTGGCGTTCTTGCAGCATATCTATCGGAACCTCAAGCCCGGTGGTCGCGCCGCCGTGGTGTTGCCAGACAACGTACTGTTCGAGGCTGGCGTAGGCACCGATGTGCGCCGGGACTTGATGCACAAGTGCAACCTGCACACCATCCTGCGCCTGCCCACCGGCATCTTCTACGCCCATGGCGTGAAGACCAATGTGCTGTTCTTCACCAAGGGCAGCCCGGGTAACAAACAGCAGGAAGAAAACTGCACCGAAAACGTCTGGGTCTACGACTTGCGCACCAACATGCCCAGCTTTGGGAAGCGCACGCCTTTTGGGGAGCAACACCTGAAACCGTTTGAAACCGTCTACGGCGAAGATCCTAACGGCCAAAGCCCCCGCAAAGAGGGCGAGTGGAGCTTCCATTCCGAAGACATTGAACTGCCGGAGGAAACGAAAGCGACCGACGAAAACCAGGGCGTGGATGAGCGCATGGTGCATAGCCGTTGGCGTTGTTTCTCGCGGGAATGGATCGCCGAACACAAGGGAGACTCGCTGGATATTTCCTGGCTGAAGGACAGTGAAAGCATGGATGCCGCTAACCTACCTGAGCCTAACGTGTTGGCGGGTGAAGCTATGCGGGAGCTTGTGCAGGCTTTGGGAGAGATGGATGCGTTGATTCGAGAATTGGGAGCCGAGGAAGAGGCTGACGGACAGCGTGTTTCGTTGGACGAAATGTTTGGGAGGCGGCCGTAATGGGCGTAAGTTCGGCTCCCTGCAGTTGGAGAATCACGACCCTTGGCTCAGTTGTTGAGTTAACTTACGGCAAGTCATTGCCAGCTAAAGTGAGGGACGGGGAATTGTTCCCTGTTTTTGGCTCGAATGGTGAAGTAGGCAAGCACAGCTCGCCCTTGGTGAAAACCCCAGGACTTATCATCGGGAGAAAAGGCTCTTTCGGCGAAGTGCACATTTCAGAGAACCCTTTTTTTCCAATCGATACAACTTACTACGTAGATAAGTTTTATGGTCAGCCAATTCGCTATTGGTTTTATCAGCTCCGGTATTTGCCTTTAAATCAGCTGAACCGAGCGACAGCTATTCCCGGCTTGAATAGAGAGGATGCTTACTCTCAAGAAATTGCATTGCCGCCCCTGGCCGAACAGAAGGTCATCGCCGACAAACTCGACACCCTGCTGGCCCAGGTGGAAAACACCAAAGCCCGCCTCGAACGGATCCCGCAAATCCTCAAACGCTTCCGCCAGTCCGTGCTGGCTGCGGCGGTGAGTGGGCGGTTGACGGAAGAGTGGCGTGGAAAAAGTGAATACAAGAGTTTGGATTTAGGGCTAGAAAAATCAGGCGAAGTCATCTTTTGTCCCGAAGATTGGCAAATGACAACCCTCACGGAAGCTTGCAAGGTCATCTCGGGAAATGCTTTTAAAAGTAATGAATTTACCGATGTCGGAGCCACTCCGGCGATCAAGATTTCGAACGTTCAATACGGATCGTTCGAGAAGAAAAACCAGCAGTATCTACCAAGAGAATATCTGACGACTTATAAAAGATTCGAGGTCCTCCCCGGAGACCTGCTGATGGCTCTCACACGGCCGATAACGAATGACACATTGAAAGTCTGTAGGTATCCAATCTCGGAGGCAGTTGGTCTCCTGAATCAGCGTGTCGCAAAGTTTGTATTTCATAACGAAAGACAGAAAGAGTTCTTTGAACTGCTGTTTCAGTCGAATTACTTTAAGCTTCAAGTTTACGATAAGCTCTCCGAAACTTTGCAACCAAATCTTTCTCCAGTGAACCTCAAGAAATTTATAATTTCTCTGCCATCTGGAAATGAGCAAACCGAAATCGTCCGCCGCGTCGACCAACTCTTCGCCCACGCCGACCGCATCGAGCAACAGGTCAACAGCGCCCTGACGCGTGTCAACAACCTCACCCAGTCCATTCTAGCGAAAGCATTCCGAGGCGAACTCACCAAGCAGTGGCGCAAGGACAACCCGGACCTGATCAGCGGCGAGAACAGCGCCGAGGCGTTGCTTAAGTCTATTAAAGCCGAAAGGGCTCGAAGCGCGAGTATGAAACGGAGAAGCTAACGCAGAGCGCATTGGTTTTGTCTCTGAAAAAGAACCTGCTGCTGGGTAGCGCGACGAAGGAAACATCTGCGAGAGGGTTCAATTAGAGACTTTTTGGAACTTTTATAGGGTTGGAGAAATTTATGCGCCTTTTGTCACTCACGCTGCATGGTCAGTATAAAGGCTTAAAGGACCAGACCTTTGATTTCAGTCAGACAACGGGCAATGTCTTCGCTGTGATAGGTTTAAATGGCTCCGGCAAGTCTCAATTTTTCGAGTTGATCAGCGAGACTTTGGCCTATCTTGAGCGTTGGTGTCGTGAGGATTTTACAACCAAAAAAGGACTGGGCTTTGGTGTCACAATTCAATATGAGTGGGATTTCCGATATGAGCCGTTTGTGCGCGTTCGCCCGAATGGAATCGCTGATGACGCTCACACAGTGAAATTATCGGTGTCTGTAGGGCGTTTAGGAAATGTCAGTGCTTCTTGGTTCCGAGACAATGACTGGGAAGAGCTTAGGGATGCGTCCACGATTCCCATTCCCAACATTGTTGGCTATGCATCTGGGTTGAATGAAAATCTTCAGCGCAGTTTTATGAAAAATGCCGTTCAGCAGTTCGAAGTGCGGAGGATTAGCGCAAGACGACAAAAAGAGTTATCTGGTGATATTGATGAGTATGACCAGTCTGATATCAATCAACGCTACGTCGAGAAATACCCCCATCTCTTTAAGGCTCAGACTGGTGAAGCGTTTGAGCAGGGAGGTTTCCTCGACGTAAATGAGGTTAATTCTCGCGCAAGTCATTTCGTCTATTTGGACTATGACAACGTTACTTTGTTGCTCCTCAGTCTTTCGGTCTTGCCGCCAGAAGCTGTAGGTGAGTTATTCAAAGAACTGGCTTTTAAGTACCCTTCTAAAGCTGTTCTGAGTTACGACTTTCGGTCGGGCGTGGTCTATGAGGATTCAATTAAGGATGTCCAGTTGTTAACTCGCATAGCGGGAGTAGACAATTTCTCGCCTGTCGGGCAAAGAAGCACCGATGCTCAATATGAGAGTTACGAGTTGGACTATCTATCGGGACAAATAACGCTAGATCTTCGCGATCGTGATGTCTTAGAAGGTTTGCGAGAATCGAACTATGGTAATCCTTACACGCTGTTCGGAAGGCTGTTCAAGTTGCAGCAGCTCGGCGTGAAAAACTGGCCGTACCCGGCTCGCCAGATTCTGAAGAAGGATGACTTTCTGGGAACAGTAAAGAAGCCCTTAAAGACTCCGCTGCCGCTGCATGTGAGCACGCTGCTTCTCGCTGACGAAGCTGGAAGAGAGGTAAGCTTTGATGACTTGTCAGATGGTGAGGCCCAAATGATGCAGGTGCTTGCTGCAACCAAAGTGTTCAGCGCGTCGCAGGCACTGATGCTTTTTGACGAACCAGAAACGCATTTGAATCCTTCATGGAGGACGTATTTCCATCACCATCTCTCGAAGGCTGTCTTCAAAACCGGAGATTCCCAAACGATTTCTCAGCTTTTCATTTCAACCCACTCTCCGTTCATGGTTTCCTCTTTAAAACAAGAGAACGTGTTTTTATTTGAGCGGAAAGAAAACCATGTAATTTCTATGGAGCCTGCTTCTAGCCAGACCTACGGGGCATCTTTTGATCTACTGATCAAAGATTTTTATGGTCTGCGCTCATTGGTCTCGCAGTCAGTGATAGAGGAAGTTAAGAAGCGATTGCCCAAGAATCTCGATGATGGAGAAGGTGCTGTAGAGGCGCTCCGTTGGATAGAGGCAAATTTGGGTGAGTCGATGGAAAAGGCCTACCTCCTAAGGAAGCTGCAGAACTAAATGTTATTTCCCCTCCATAGAAATACGCCCCGCTGTGTGGTCTTTGAATTCCTTAATTCGGAACTGCTACATTTTCTGCGCGCGAGCATTACCAGTGTGAGCTTTTCGCAAGATCTGTTCAGTTCACACGATATCGGTAACGCACGCGTTCCGAGCGTATGTTGGAGTAATATCCCAACGCAAAATAAGTTCCGCGCAGTTTGGAATAACCTGCCACAAAGGGCACAAGAGCGCCAGAGAGTCTATGACATCATCCATAGCTCTCAGGACATTGACGCTTATTTCGACGATACAGCCAAAGAATTGCCTCAACTGAATTCACCAGAGCTATCCGAGGCTTTGAAGGACCTAACGATTCACCTATTCACACGCACTAAGGATCTGGAGGGGACGAAAACTCAAGCGAACGGTTCCATAGGGCAGCATTTCCAACAGTTTATACATGTAAATAATGATAGTGAGCTCTGCCCTTTATGTGGGACAGCTCGGCTATCTCAGAACAGGGCCCATTTAGGTCCGGAAGATCAATGGCGCGCCGACTATGATCATCTTCTGTGTAAAGACCGTTATCCAATCTTTGGTGCCCATCCGGGCAATTTTATTCCTACTTGTCACATCTGCAATTCCAAGGCAAAGGGTGCTAGAGATCTACTCCGGGAAAAAGATGGCCACAGGCGAAGGGCGTTTTATCCGCTGCCTCCTTCGCAGGACTTTTGCTACCAGTACCTTTTAATCGAGGTGACGCCAAAGGTGGTGGAAGATTTGGTTAACGGAGAGTGGGAAGAGCCTCTGTCCGAAACTGTGGTTTCATTTGAATCAGCGCCCCAAATTGTAAAAGAAAAAATAGAAGTTTGGGACGAGGTATATAAAGTCGTATCTCGGGTTGAACATCATATAACCACCTACCTTTGTGAGCGAGTCGCATCAGATCTAAGGGCAATGGATTATGCTGACTTTCGTGCGCAGTTGAGTCGTTTCTCGGCAGAGGCGCCGGCGGATTGGCGTTCTATGGAGTGGCGCTTTTGGTGGCATAGGGTTTACGAGTACTTAAATCGGCAGAATGAGCCGTTCCTTCAGGATCTTTGGTCATTGATCGACTGGAAGCAAAAGCAGGTGAGTGACCAAGAGATGAGTTCAACCTTTGATTTTTAGGCCAGGCTATGACCTGCCCCCAGTCTTTAATCCAACTGCTCCCTAGTAATGTCCGTTACTTTTGAATCAGTTTTTCCAAGTCGGAGAGCGGAGGCAAACTCCAAGGGTGTCTGATACCCCAGGGATGAATGCGGACGCTGCTCATTGTAGTCCAAGCGCCAATTGCTGATCTTCTCACGAGCATGAGCGAGATCCCGAAACCAGTGTTCATTCAGACACTCATCCCGGAATTTTCCGTTAAAGCTCTCGACGTAACCATTCTGCATCGGCTTTCCGGGCTGGATCAGCTTCAGTTCAACGCCATGGCGGTAGGCCCATTGATCGAGTGCTCTGCCAGTGAATTCCGGCCCCTGATCGGTTCTCACGGCTTTCGGATAGCCTCGGAAGGCCGCAATGCCATCCAGGGTTCGGACAACCTGTTCACCCGAGATGCCCATGGCCACGGGAATATCGAGGCACTCCTTGGTGAAGTCATCCACAATCGTCAGGCATTTGATCCTGCGTCCGTTGGCCAATGAATCCATGACGAAGTCCATGGACCACGTATGGTTTGGCGCATCAGGCAACACCAGGGGCTGCCGTTCGACCATCACACCTTTACGGCGCTTGCGTTTGCGGACGGCCAAGCCTGCCTCCCGGTAAAGCCGATAAACCTTCTTGTGATTCACTTCAGCACCCTCACGACGCAGCAACTGGTGAACACGCCGATACCCGAACCGGCGGCGTTCGAACGCAATAGCTTTGATGCGCTCTGTCAGCTCGCGCTCTTCTGGAGAACGCTGAGACTGATACCGCATCGTTGCGCGGGATAACCCGACGAGTGAACAGGCTTTGCGCTCGGATATCGTCGTCTTGCATATTCCGGCGAACGTGAACGCCCATTCTGGCTGAACGTGAACACCTTTTTTCTTAACGCATCACCCACCGGA
>NZ_JASSVS010000010.1:168334-168732 GCF_030250645.1 Marinobacter azerbaijanicus | reverse complement strand
TGTGATGCCTGGTTTTAGTGGTGTGGGGTTTTTTTTGGGGTTTTTGGGAGATTTGTTGGTGCTTGGAACCGGGGGGGGGGGGGGGGGGGGGGGGGGGGGGGGTGATTGTTTTTCAAGTGGAAAATGAACTCGCTTCGCTCAGACACCATTTTCTGTTTGAAAAACAATCACCCCCACACCCTTAGGTAACTCGATGATTTCTCGAAAGCGTACTATGGTCTGACTCTGTATTGCACGGAACAATCGTGTTCATTCGGGAAGAGATAACTGCGAGTTACCTGAGAGTGGGGGGGGGGGGGGGGTTTTTTGGGGGGGGGGGGGGGGGGGGGGGGGGGGGGGGGAGGCGCAGCCAAGCAAAAAAACACACCCCCCCCCCCCACCCCCCCCACAACCAACCG
>NZ_JASSVS010000010.1:0-168324 GCF_030250645.1 Marinobacter azerbaijanicus | reverse complement strand
TGGTTGTGGGGTGGGTTGGGGGGGGTTGGTTGGGATGGCGTTGCGTGGGTTGGCGGCCCCCCCCCCCCACCCCCCCCCCCCCCCCCCCCCCCCCCCCCCCCCCCCCCCCACTCCTGCACCGACACCATCAGTCCTGGATCAGGACCGCGAAGCCCGAGGATGGTTGGCGCGGGTCCACTCGTAGATCTCGCGGTAGGCCTCCACCAGCTCTTCCGGATTATGAGGTGGCTGTAGCACAGCGGTCATTTCGCCTTCCGGGTTTATCAGGGCAAAGTGGCCACTGTGGTTTACCATCAACTCACCCTCCACTTCCTGGTGACTGAAGGCAGCATTGAGGCTTTTTGCCAGCTGTCTCAGGGTTTCCAGATCACCCGTGTAGCCATGGAAGTTTTCGCCAAAGAAGCCCACATAATCCCGCAGCCGCTCGGGCGTATCGTGCTCGGGGTCAGCGGTAATAAGCAGGAATTCGGGCTGGGGCAGGTCTTCCGACAGCAGGTTGTCAGTCCGGCGCAGGTTCGCCATGGCGGCAGGGCAGATATCCGGGCAGTTGGTGTAGCCCACAAAGGCGAAGGTCCATTTTCCCTTCAGACTTTCCCGGGTAACGGTTTCGCCCTCTTCGTTGACCAGTTCGAACTCGGCAAGCTCACGGCCCTGGTCATACACGTAGACATTGATTTCACTGAGCTCCGGGGCCGGAGAGGGTTCTTCGTTTCCCACCAGCAAAACCTGTCGTCCGACCACCAGACCGAAGATCAGCACTACCACCAGCAGCAGGATGATCAGCGTCAGGCGAATCGAACGGTCCATGAAGTCTCCGGTTAATCAGCAATCAGAAAAAGACAAAATGATCGACAAGCAACACCACAAAGAGCGCCATCAGGTACGTGATGGAATATTTGAAGGTATTCAGTGCTACCCGGCGATCGTCACCCCTGAGGAGGCGCACGGCATATTGCAGGAAGCGCAGGCCAAGCACCAGTGCACCCACCAGATAGATCAGCCCGGACATCCCGGTAACGAATGGCAGCAGGCTGACCGCCAGCAACATCAGGGTATACAGCAGGATATGCAGTTCGGTGTACTTGTTGCCGTGGGTGACCGGCAGCATTGGTATCCCCGCCTTGGCGTATTCTTCCTTGCGGTGAATGGCCAGGGCCCAGAAATGCGGTGGTGTCCAGGCGAAAATGATCAGCACCAGCAGGAGGCCGTGTCCTTCAACCTGCCCGGTAACCGCTGTCCAGCCAAGTAGCGGGGGCATGGCGCCAGCCAGGCCGCCAATGACGATATTCTGGGGCGTCATGCGCTTGAGAAACAGAGTGTAGACGCCGGCATAGCCGACCAGTGACGCCAACGTTAGCCAGGCTGTAAGAGCATTTACCTGCCATACCAGAACGACCATGCCCGACGTCGCCAGCACAGTCGCAAACATCAACGCATCAAGGGGAGAAATTTTACCGGTGGCAACAGGCCGCTTGCGGGTACGGGCCATGACGGTATCAATCTTCTGGTCAACCACATGATTGACCACGGCAGCAGCACCCGCCAGCAGGGCAATACCGACGTTGCCATAGAGAAGAACCTCCCAGCCCGGCACGCCGGGGGTGGCCAGCAACATGCCGATGACCGAGGTGAGGATCATCATCGCCACTACCTTGGGCTTGGTCAGCTCCAGGAAGTCCTGCCAGGAAATACTTGCGGACTCGGGTCCGCTGGTCGTGCCCTGCGCCGGCAGTGCCTCAACACGCTCGCTCATGCCGTCACCTCTCGTTCAATTGTTGTTGTATGTGTTGCGTCCGCTGGCTGCGGTAAGTCCTGCTGGTGGAAGCGCCAGAGCAGGTTAATCACGGTCAGCAGTAACCCGGCACCCATGGCATTGTGCGCCACTGCCACCGACAGCGGAATATGAAAAATCACGTTCGCCAGACCCAGCGCAATCTGTGCCGCCAGGACTATCGCAACAAGCTGCACGTGCCGCGCCATGGGCGAGTGCTTTGTTCTGCGCCACAGTAATGCCAGAAATACCGTGAAATACGCAAGTAATATCATGGCGCCCAGGCGATGGGTAACGTGGATGGCAACCCGACCATCCGCGGTCAGCTGTCCCCCCAGGTAATTAGGGCCCACGTGCTGGGTTACGTCAAAACCGTGTGCAAAATCCATATCGGCGGGCCACCATTCGCCCTGACAGGTGGGCAGGTCAGTGCAGGCAACCGCCGCGTAATTGGCTGCCGTCCAGGCACCCAGCGCTATCTGCATCACAACCAGCACGAGCCCCCCGTATAGCCAGGGCCGGAAACGGTTCTTTCCCTCAGGCGCTGCCTGTGGACGCCCAGCTGCATCCCGTTGTTGCTTACCCCGTAATCGCAGTGTCAGCAGGGCCAGCAGACTCAGTGTTGTAAAACCTCCCAACAGGTGCAGCGCAACCACCTGTGGCCAGAGCTTCAGGGTCACCGTCCACATACCGAACGCACCCTGCAGCATAATGAAGACTGCGATGAAAAGAGACAACCGAAAAGGCAGTCCTTCCCTGCGATGGCGGAAGGCGAACGCCGCCAGGCCAAAGACAACCAGGCCCAGTATCCCGGCAGCGTAACGATGAATCATCTCCGGCCAGCCCTTCTCGACATCCACGGGAGTCTCAGGAAACCGGGCATTGGCAATGGCCATCCGGGCCTCGTCCTGGGGTACGGTCAGAAACCCATAACAGCCGGGCCAGTCGGGGCAACCCAGGCCAGCATCCACCAGCCGGGTCCACGCGCCCAGCATAATAACCACGACTGCCAACAGGCTTGCCAACAGAGACCAGCGCGCCATAGTGCGGGCGTGCCGGGATGAATTGGTATGGACGTCATTCAACGCGGGATCTCCCGGCAAAAACGATTAACCGATCTGCGACAGTTTCAGCAGGTGTTTGAGGTCTTTCAGCATATCCTTGCCACTATGCTCGATGCCATAGTGCAGGATGACGTTGCCAAAAGGGTCTACCAGCAGAATTCGGGGCTCCTGGTCGGGATTGATGCCCGCTGGCCATTGTGGGGATTCACCACCGGAAATACTCAGACGCTCCATAGAGCGGTATTCGTCATTCCAGCGCGCAGACAGATCCTCTGAAACAGAGCCCAGCCACGCCGACCGATTGACCCGGTTGGCATTCTTGCCAAGGGCGATATTGACCTGGCGGGCGCGGTACAGGAGCTCTTCACAACTGGCCCCACAGTCGCCGGACACCACCATCATCATCCATTCCGGATCGGTGGCCTCGGGGCCAAAACGATCAGCAAGGGGTTTGCCGTTGGCCCCTTCCAGCTGCATCTGGCCCAGGGGTGCCGGCGGCTGTATCAGTTCGCCATTATTGCTGTGGCCGCTCGGGTTCAGCCAACCGGTGTAGTACATGATCGTGGCAAATATCATCGGGCCAAAGCCGATGGCAAAGAGCAACACTGCCGTTCGCCTGCCGCGACGGACCTGCTCGGGAGAAACTGCATCTTCTTCCTGGTTGTTCTGGTCCATTTTCTCAGCCGTTGTCATTGTCATCGTTGGCTCCTGTCTTGCGATAGCTCGCTACCACCGTCAATATAACCAGTGCTGCGGCCAGTGAAAACCATTGCAGGGCATATCCGTAATGGGTTTGTGGACCCATCCTGTCCGGAGCCCAGTCAGCACGGTAGGCGCCGGGTTGCTCGGGACCCGAAAGCCTGATTACCAAGCCGGCTACGTTTTCCTGAACCTTCTGCGCCTGCGAGTGCGACAGGGACTGCATCCGTTTGGGCCACCCTCCCTTCTCAGGCGCCACGCTCTTGAGTACCGGAGGTTCGGGGAACTCATTCAGTCGGCCTTCAATACGGAGCCTGCCGTCAGGCCTGCTGATATCAGGCAATTCGTCCCGCCGCCGGGGGGCCTGAAGCCAGCCACGGTTCACAACCACGGGGCTGCCCCGCTCGGGAAGAAATACGGTGAGCACCTCGTAGCCAGGCACGCCGTCACGTGTACGGTTGTCGAGAAGCCACGAAACATCGGTGTACCGGCCTGTCACTGTTACCGGCTGGCCCGCCGCGAGCCCTGCAACCTGCTGCTCTGCCCAGCTCAGATCATTCGCCTGCTGTTGCCACTGCTCAAGCTGTGCCTGCTTCTCCCCGGCGCGCTCCAGCTGCCATAGCCCCAGCCCAATGAGAACGGGCAGGAAGAAGCCGGCAAAGACTGCCAGGCGCCAGTCGAGGTGCCAGTGGCGGCGTGAATGACCAGCCGGATCAGACATGCTCTGCTATAGTGGGCCCTGAACAAACATTCCCGTTTACAGGATTTCTCATGCTGAAGATTCTCATCGTTGTACTCATGCTGGCGGTTCTGGTAAGCCTGTTCAGCGGACTGTTCTTCCTGATCCGGGATGGCGGGAAAACGAACCGAGCCCTGAATTCCCTGGCACTGCGGGTTGCGCTGAGCGTTTTGCTTCTGGCTGTCATCCTGATTTCGCTGTGGCAAGGGGGCCTGACACTGAACCCGACCCCCTGACAGGTTTCGTCAGATTACATAGACGAAGACGAACAGCCCGAGCCAGACCACATCCACAAAGTGCCAATACCACGCCGAGGCTTCAAACCCGAAGTGGTTGTCCCCCGTGAAGTGCCCCTTATGTATGCGAATCAGCATGATCGTAAGCATCAGGGTACCCAATATCACGTGGGCACCGTGGAAGCCCGTCAGCATAAAGAAAGTACTGCCGTAGATGCCTGACTCAAGGGTCAGATTCAGATCCTGGTAGGCATGAACGTATTCGTACCCCTGAACGCAGACGAAAATCAGCGCCAGTGCAATGGTGGCAGTAAGCCAGGTCTTGACCTTTTTGCGGTTATCTTCCTTCAACGCATGATGGGCAACGGTGACGGTGAACGATGAGGTAACCAGCAGAATGGTGTTGATCAGCGGCAGGCCCCAGGGGCCGATAGTTCCTTCCGGTGGCGGGTAGGCCTCAGGGTTGGGCGTATTAATTAGCGGCCAGGTGGCCTGAAAGCCTTCCCACAACATATTGGAACTGCCACGATCGCCCTCACCCCCAAGCCAGGGCAGTGCAAAGACCCGGGTATAGAACAGGGCACCGAAAAAGGCGGCGAAAAACATCACTTCCGAAAAGATGAACCAGCTCATCCCCCAGCGAAAAGAGCGATCCATCTGTGGGCTGTAGAGTCCCGACCGACTCTCCTTGATAACAGCACCGAACCAACCGAACAGCATATAGGTCATTATCACGGCGCCAATGATGAACATCACCCAGGAGGCGGTGGTGCTTTCACCCTGATTGCTGTTCACCATGATAGAGGCAGTACCGTATAGGGTGACCCCCAGGCCGACAGTGGCCACAATCGGCCACTTGCTCTGTTCTGGAACGTAATACGTCTGGTTTTCCGCCATGACAGTCTCCGATGGCTTATCCGTTATCGTTTGTTGTTGTGGTTGCCATTCAGCCCCGGTTTACTTCACCTCCGGTGGCGTGGCGAAAGTGTGATAGGGCGCTGGAGAAGGCACTGTCCACTCAAGGCCCTCGGCACCGTCCCATGGCTTGGCAGACGCCTTTTCACCGCCCCTCACGCACTTGACCACAATCACCAGGAACAGGATCTGGGTGGCGCCGAACATGAAGGCACCAATGCTGGACACCATGTTGAAGTCTGCAAACTGCAGTGCGTAGTCCGGAATACGTCTCGGCATACCCGCCAGCCCAAGGAAGTGCATCGGGAAAAATGCCAGGTTCATACCGACAAACGACAGCCAGAAATGGGTCTTGGCCAGGGTTTCGTCATACATGTGGCCAGTCCACTTGGGCAACCAGAAGTAGGCCGAAGCAAAGATGCCGAAGATGGCTCCCGGTACCAGTACATAGTGGAAGTGGGCAACCACGAAGTAGGTGTCATGGTACTGGAAGTCAGCCGGCGCAATAGCCAGCATCAGGCCGGAGAAGCCGCCGATGGTGAACAGGATGACGAAGGCCACCGCGAACAGCATCGGCGCCTCGAACGTCAGTGAGCCACGGAACATGGTGGCTACCCAGTTGAACACCTTCACCCCGGTGGGGACCGCAATCAGCATGGTGGCATACATGAAGAACAGCTGGCCGGCGATGGGAATACCAACGGTAAACATGTGGTGGGCCCAGACCACGAACGACAGCAGGGCAATGGCGCCCACCGCGTAAACCATGGAGGCATAGCCAAACAGCCGCTTGCGGGAGAACGCCGGAATGATATGGGAGACCGCGCCAAAGGCCGGCAGGATCATGATGTACACCTCGGGGTGTCCGAAGAACCAGAACACATGCTGGAACAGTACCGGGTCACCGCCGCCGGAGGCATCGAAGAAGCTGGTGCCGAAGTTGATGTCCATCAGCATCATGGTGACCACGCCCGCGAGAACCGGCATAACCGCAATCAGCAGGAAAGCGGTGATCAGCCAGGTCCAGACGAACAGGGGCATTTTCATCAGGGTCATACCCGGCGCCCGCATATTGAGGATGGTGGCAATGACGTTGATGGCACCCATGATCGACGACACACCCATGATGTGAACGGCAAAGATGAAGAAGGTGGTGCTTGGCGGGCCGTAAGTGGTCGACAGCGGCGCGTAGAAGGTCCAGCCGAAGTTTGGCGCACCGCCCTCCATGAACAGGGTGGACACCAGGATCAGGAAAGCGCAGGGCAGGAGCCAGAAACTCCAGTTATTCATCCGCGGCAACGCCATGTCCGGGGCGCCCACCATCAGCGGTATCATCCAGTTGGCGAGGCCGACAAACGCCGGCATAACCGCACCGAACACCATGATCAGACCATGCATGGTGGTCATCTGGTTAAAGAATTCCGGCTCTACAATCTGCAGGCCGGGCTGAAACAGCTCGGCCCGGATAACCATGGCCATGGCCCCGCCAAGCAGGAACATGGTGAAGCTGAATATCAGGTACATGGACCCGATATCCTTGTGATTGGTCGTCAACAACCACCGTGTAATGCCCTTGGCAGGGCCGTGGTGATGATCGTCCTGGGCGTGGGTACCTGCAACCGCACTCATGAAAAACCCCCGTTACCGCCTTGTTGTTCTGGCTGGTGATGTCATTAATCTGGCGAAAGTTGACGGGGCGGCATGAAAACATGCGTTCTTTGCCGCCCGGTTAATCATTCCTGGTTCTTGTACTCGAACACTTCCTTCGGCGTAATCATCTCACCGGTATTGTTACCCCAGGCGTTCCGCTCATAGGTAATAACAGCAGCCAGATCCACCTCACTGAGCTGGTCGCCGAAGGCCTGCATCGCGGTTCCGGAGACACCGTTCACAACCACGTCCAGGTGAGCGTCCATATCTTCCAGGGCAATCTGGCTTCCCTTGAGTGCCGGGAATGCTGGTGGCGCACCGCTACCATCTGCCTGGTGACAGGAAGCGCAAGCAGTGGCGTAGGCCTTCTCGCCACGCTCCATCAACTCTTCCATCGTCCAGTCTTTCTGGGTCAGTTCCCGCTCACGCTGGGCCGCTTCCTTCTGCTCGGCCACCCAGGCATCGTATTCGTCCTGCGGTACGGCCTTGACCACCACGGGCATGAAGCCATGGTCCTTGCCGCACAGCTCTGTGCACTGACCGCGGTAGATGCCCGGCTCATCGACACGGGTCCAGGTTTCGTTAATAAATCCGGGGATCGCATCTTTCTTGATGCCGAAGGCCGGCACCCACCAGGAGTGGATAACGTCATTGGCTGTCAGCAACAGGCGGACCTTGGCACCGACCGGAACAACCATCGGGTTGTCCACATCCAGCAGGTAGTTTTCACTCTTGCGGGTCCGGTTGTAGATCTCGTCCTTGCTGGTGGACATGGTGGAGAAATAGCCGAACTCTTCATCAATGTAGTCGTATTTCCAGCGCCACTGGTACCCGGTGACCTTGATATCGATATCGGCTTCGGTGGTGTCGTACATGTCAACAAGAGTGGCCGTGGCCGGAATGGCCATCACCACCAGGATAATCAGGGGAATGATGGTCCACAGAATCTCGACCAGCGTATTCTCGTGGAAATTAGCCGGTTTTCGGCCGGGAGATTTGCGGTGAGCAAATATTGACCAGAACATAACCCCAAAGACCACAATGCCGATGACGACACAGATCCAGAGAATGGTCATGTGAAGGCTGAAAATATCGTTACTGGTACCGGTGACCCCGGGACTCATGTTCAGCGTCCAGTCCGCCATGGACAGCGCTGGCGCCATAAGTCCGCCCAACAGGACACCTGCCCGCTTAGCGTGCACGCGCATAATACTGTGTCTCCACAGAGTGTTATTCTTGTCGGATTTTGCGTCCAATCCCTCTGTTCCGGACAGTGCTCGCACACACTATTCGAGTCAGAGTGGAAGTCTGCTATGGATATTTCACGAACAAGTATAGACACAGATCAAAAAAATGCGAAAGTCCGAGTAGGCATTAATCAAGGAAAAAGGGAACTTTTTAATCTCAGTGAAATCATCCCCGCAACTCGCCACCATCGATCGCCGGCTCTGGGCACTGGCATGGCCGCTGATGCTCACAAACCTCACCGTCCCGCTTCTTGGACTGGTGGACACCGCCGTGCTTGGTCATCTCGACACGCCGGAATACCTGGGCGCCGTCGCCATAGGCGCAAACCTGTTCAGCATCCTGTACTGGACCTTCGGATTCATGCGCATGGGTACCACCGGCCTCGCCGCCCAGGCCTGGGGAAAGCGGGATGAATTCGCGCAGATCGCGCTGTTGTTGCGCTCCGTCCTTCTGGCCTCCGGAATCGGCCTGTTACTGATCCTGTTCCACCAGCCCCTGATCAGGCTGGGGCTACACCTGATGAACCCCAGCGAACGTGTTGCCGCCCTGGCAGCGGAATATGCCAGCATCCGTATCTGGAGCGCTCCCGCCGTGCTCTGCCAGTATACCCTGGTGGGATGGCTGATCGGCACCCAGTTGCCCAAGGGACCGATGGTCATGCTGATCGTGGCGAACGGGCTCAATATCGTTCTGGACATATTTTTTGTCACCGGTCTTGGCTGGAACAGTCGTGGCGTAGCCATGGCCACCGTGCTGGCGGAATATTCCGCAGCAGCCATAGGTTTCCGCATGGTGCTGGCGCGTATGCCGGCCGGCCAGGGCTTCACCCGGGCATTATTCGGCCAGCTTGAGGACTACCTGAAAATACTGCGGGTAAACCGATACATCATGGTGCGCACCATTGCCCTGCTTCTGGTGCTGGCCTTCTTCACGGCCCAGGGAGCCCGACAGGGCGACACCATCCTGGCCGCCAACGCGGTTCTGATAACCTTCCTGCTGGTAATATCCAACGGGCTCGACGGCTTCGCCAATGCCGCTGAGGCGCTCATCGGCGAAGCGGTGGGAAAAAAAAGCCGGAGCCAGTTCCGCAATGTATTCCGGGTGGCCTTCCGATGGTCACTTTGGGGCTCCATGTTGTTCACGATCGCGTTCGTCCTCGGCGGGCGGTTCCTCATCAGCCTGCTGACGAGCATCGATGAAGTACGCACGACCGCCTGGATCTATCTGCCCTGGCTTTGGATGCTCCCGCTGGCTTCGGTGTGGGGTTTTCTGCTGGACGGGGTGTTTATTGGCGCCACCCGCACCCGGGACATGCAGAACACCATGCTGTTCTCGGCGCTGGCGGTATTTCTACCGGTCTGGTGGCTTACCACGGAATGGGGTAACCACGGGCTGTGGTTTTCGCTGATCTGTCTGATGCTGTCGCGGGCGGCCTCCATGGGCTGGCTGTTCATGAATCATTCGCGGCATGATCGCTGGTTTTCGGAACAATAACCCTTTGTTGGCCGCTGACCGCATCAAACTGCGTCAGCTTTTAATGTGGACACCATCGCAGCCCTCCAAATCTCGTCTACACTTGTGAAAAAGGCAGGCATGTTGCGGTAGCCAGCCGCTTCCCAATGCCTCTGATGACCCCATGCGTACAACGGGAGGCGCCTTGCGACCCCATTCCGTTCAGAAACCGGCAACTCCTGAAATGACACCAAAGGTAGTTCTCGACATCATTGACCAGGCACGCAGGCAGGAAGCCCGTTCCGGCACCTTTCTCGAGCAGATGCGGGAAAGGGCGTCGTGCTTGCCTGCGACCATCACAATTGATGGTTACCAGCCGGCAACCTGCCTGTTCCAGTTTGCCATTGAGTACATCGAAATGGCGCCCAGACTGATCGAGTGTGTCGAAGCCTGCGCCAGAGAAGCCGGCAAGGCCGAGCTGTTCGAACCCTTCGTGGCGGCGGCCATTGGCTATTTCACCCGGCCATCGATTCTTCTGGTCCGTTACGATGGCCTGGACGGTCTGCTTATCCGGGCCTACCTCTGCCATCGTCTGCTGGAGGAGATGTGTGAGAACAACCGCTCCACCCGGGCCAGCGAACTGGTGGATGTGGAGGCAACACGAGCCAACCTGCTGGCACACCAGCTGATCGGTGAACCTTTCGCCAATGAACTGGACCATTCCATTACCGTAACCATGTTGCAGATTGCGGGCACACCGGATTACTACGAACTGAATCTCGATCCGTTCGTGGAACAGACCAGGAACGCTGCCTGGGACTGGATGAAACACTATTGGGAAAATCTGCTGGTGCGCAATCACATACGCCTGTCCCTGGGCGCTGGCCTGTAACTTCCTGCCCGGCCAAAAAACGTTTAGGCTTGCCCGCTGATTCACAATCCTTACCAGACGGGAGATAGACGTTGCTCGAGAACGCGGACCTTGGAAAGCTGATTGTTCGACTGGCCCTTGGCGGCCTGCTGCTGTTTCACGGCATTGCCAAGCTGTTCCATGGCATTGGCTTTATCGAGGGCCAACTGGCCAGCCATGGTATTCCCGCGTTTTTTGCCTGGGGGGTGTTCATTGGCGAGTTACTGGCGCCGCTGATGGTGATCCTGGGCTACCAGACCCGTATTGGCGCCCTGCTGATTGCCTTCAACATGCTGGTGGCCATTGCCCTGGTGCATAGTCACGAGCTGATGGCCCTGGGTAACAATGGTGGATGGGCACTGGAACTGCAGGGCTTCTTCCTGTTTATTGCAATCGCCGTTATTTTTCTCGGGCCGGGCCGCTACAAGCTGAAGAACTGACATCAGGTACCGGTAATCCCCCGGCTTCCGCTGCCTCTGTACACCATCACCTGATTACGGCCGGCGTCTTTCGCCGCGTAGAGGGCCTCATCAGCCTGACCTATGAGTTCTGCAGGGCGGCTCCCGGGGGCCGGAATAATCGTCGCGACACCGACGCTGACGGACAGGGGCACCGGGCTGCTGGGGTCACCCACATGAACCGGCGTTGCAGCGACCGCCACACGCAGTCGTTCTGCCACACTGACGGCCCCATGCTCCGGCGTGGCCGGCAGCAGCACGCTGAACTCCTCGCCACCGTATCGCGCCAGCAAATCCCCTGATCGCTGTATTTCATCGGCGCAGACCCGAGCAATGCTGACCAGGCAATCGTCGCCTGCCAGGTGGCCAAGCTCATCGTTGACTCGCTTGAAATGATCAATATCCATCAGTATCAGACTGAGAGGGTGGCCCTGTCTCAGGGCACGGTTCCACTCGGTTTCCAGTTTCTCGTCGAACCGACGACGGTTGGCCACCTGGGTCAGTCCGTCAGTGATGGAGACAGCCTTTAGCTGTTCATTAACCTGTTCCAGCTCTTCCGTACGCTCCTGAACCCGCACCTCCAGGGTCTGGTTGGCCTGGCGCTGGACTTCCAGGGCATGCTCCTGGGCCTCAATCCGGCGTTGTCGCTCAAGATTCATGCGATAGGCGAGGGCGAAAGACAACAGGACAACTTCCAGTGCAACACCGATCTGGGGCGCCACCTCGGTCAGACTGTTGGTGGGAATCAGGCCCATTTTGCTGAGAGCCATTACCAGGTGGCCCAGCAGCAGTGGCGTCCATGCGACAACGTAGAAGCCGGCCAGCACCTGCCCCCGATACCAGACCACAAGGCCTATCAACCAGGTAAGCGGGGTAACGACGGCCGCGACCACACTGATGACCGCCGTGGCGCTCTGATAACTGCCAAACAGGCCATAGATAAAACAGCCAGCGCTGAGCACCACGACCAGCTGCAGCAGCCGGTGGGAGACCGGGCTGTATCGTCGTACCGCCAGAAAGCTCAGCGTGAACATGGCAGCGAAAAAGATATTGGCAGAGATGGCCGGTGCCGTGAAATAGCGGTTCAGGATCGGGATGTCCGGCCACAACCACTGGAACACCAGGCCGCTGAAATTGAGCAACACCAGCGCCGAGGCAACAACGGTGAGCACATACCACAGGTAGGCCGGATGGCGGACCATCACGAAAAGAAACAGGTTGTACAGGGCCATGGAGATCATGATCCCGAGGAACAGCGCCTGCCAGCCGTAATCAAGCTGTTCGCCCGCGAGGAAGTCCGCCGACGCAATGACCCGCACCGGTATCTGCACTGAACCCTCGCTGCGAACGCGGATATAGGCGGTGGCGGGCTCGGTATTGGAGGGCACCAGGAAGACAAAATTACGGTGGTGGATCGGGCGTGAACTGAACACACGGCGGTCACCGGTGGCGTAATCTTCTACCCGCTCTCCACCCACAAACCAGTAGAGCCGGACGTCGTCCAGCAGGGGATAGCCAATCTCCAGCACTCGGTTGAAAGGATCTGGAGGCACCTCTACCCGGAGCCAGAAACTGCTGTCGCTGAAGCCAAAGTTAAGGGTTTCATCGCTGGCCTTCCGCTGCCATTGCGATTCAGGCAATGCCCGGATATCCTCGATTCCCGCCTCCGATTCCGGGGCTTCGAGCCAGGCAACAGCAGTACTTTGCGCAAGTGTCTGGGCAGGCAGCAGTAGCAGCGCCAGCAGCAGTAACCGCACAAATTGGCAGGCAACAGTAGATCTCATAGTGGCCGTTTTACCCGGAACCGAAGAATTAAACTAAACTGACGAAGCCAGTAGTCAGACCTGGTGCTTCCGTGCGGTCAATCACTACAAGTCTAGTCCTTTGCACGGACGGCGTCCGCCCTGCAGCCCTGCACAAACACGTAGCCATGCACTACGTGCGGAGAAGCATACAATGACCGACAAGAAACCGGAAATCCGCCCCGGACGTTATCGCCACTACAAAGGCATGGATTACGACGTCCTCGGGGTGGCCCGCCACAGCGAAACCGAAGAGCAGATGGTGGTCTATCGCTGCCTCTATGGCGACTACAGCCTGTGGGTCAGACCCCTGGCCATGTTCCGCGAAACCGTGGAAGTAGCCGGCGAACAGGTACCCCGCTTTGTTTACGTGGGTAACGAATAACGGTAATCACGGTTTTGACTGCAGCGACTGTTTCCTGCACATTAGCGCGCTTTCCTGAACCGCACCCTGCCTCAGGGCGCTGAAAGCCATTGCTGACATCCCGGAGTTTGCCATGAATGCCGTTGTTGCTGCGGTAGGTATCATGCTCGTCCTGAGTTTATGCCGTATCCATGTTGTAGTTGCCCTTATCATCGGCGCCGTTGCCGGCGGCCTGATCAGCGGCCTGTCCCTGGACGCCACCATCGCCGCGTTTAACGAAGGCCTTGGGGGCGGCGCCACCGTCGCCCTGTCCTACGCCACGCTTGGCGCGTTCGCCGTTGCCATTGGCAAATCCGGCCTCGCCCATGCCCTGGCCGACAAGGCCCTGGGCCTGGTAGGCAGGCAGGATGAAGGCAAGGCGGCCGGCGGCATCCGCCTGCTGATTGTCGGCCTGCTGCTGGCCATCGCCATGTCGTCCCAGAACATCCTGCCGATCCACATCGCCTTCATCCCGCTGGTGGTGCCGCCGTTACTGTATGTGATGGCAAAACTGAATATGGACCGCCGTCTGGTGGCCTGTGTGCTGACCTTTGGTCTGATCACCCCCTATATGTTCCTGCCCGTGGGCTTTGGCGCCATCTACCTGAATGAAATCCTGCTGGCGAATGTAGGGGAGAACGGAATCGACGCCACCGGCCTCAACGTCATGTCCGCCATGGCGCTGCCAGCCCTGGGCATGCTCTGCGGCCTGCTGGTGGCGGTCTTCTTCAGCTATCGCGGCGAGCGCCACTACAAACTGGATGCCATTGCCCGCACCGAACGGGTGGATGTGAAATACAACGGCGGCACCTTATTCATGGCCCTGATCGCCATTGTGACGGCGTTTGTGGTCCAGCTGTGGCTGGGCTCGATGATTCTGGGCGCGCTGGCGGGGTTCGTATTGTTCAACCTGTCTGGCGTGGTGAAATGGAAAGAGGCCGATGACCTGTTCACCGAAGGCATGAAAATGCTGGCGATGATCGGCTTCATCATGATCGCCGCCTCCGGCTTTGCGGAAGTGATGCGCGAAACCGGCGAAATCGCCACCCTGGTGGAAAGCTCCGTCGGAACCATCGGCGACAACAAGGCCCTGGCAGCGTTACTGATGCTGGTCGTGGGCCTGCTGATCACCATGGGTATCGGCTCGTCGTTCTCCACCATCCCCATCATCGCTGCCCTGTACGTGCCCCTGGCCCTGGAGTTGGGCTTCAGCCCACTGGCCATCGTGGCCCTGGTGGGTACCGCCGGCGCCCTGGGCGACGCCGGCTCCCCGGCCTCCGACTCCACCCTCGGCCCCACCGCCGGCCTCAACGTCGATGGCCAGCACAATCACATCTGGGATACGGTGGTGCCTACGTTCCTGCACTACAACCTTCCCCTGTTGGGCTTTGGCTGGGTGGCGGCTATGGTTCTTTAAGCTTGGGAGTTGGCCTTCTTGTAGCCTGACTGTTGTGGGGCTGGGAGGTCGCAGGGGTACCCTTTCTTCTGGGAAAAAGAACTCGCTTCGCTCAAACACCTTTTTCCCGCCATAAAGGGTACCCCCACACCCTCCCGGCTGGACTGAACAGTTATCGCCCCGTGACAGGTTATCTGGCACGTGGCATTGCTATAGAGTTCTTTGTTTGCGAATCGCTCCAAAGCGATATTGCCCTGGTGCTGTCGTGAGGGGGTAGGGGGATTTTTCCCGCCAGAAATGGGTGTCTGAGCGAAGCGAGTTCCATTTCCAAGGGAAAAACTCCCCCTGCCCCCTCGCAGCCCTCAAACAATCAGGCTACGGACACAAAGCACAGGACCCTCAGTCCTCCTCGCCAGACTTGAAAAACACCACCTGTTTGACCGTATGGTCATCCTCGTTGCTGCGTTTATTGACGCGGGTTTCCAGCTCAGGGTTGGCCGGGGGCTCCGGGGTATCAGACATCGCGTCCGTGAAACCGCAGGCCACGCATTCGCGGACCTGTTCATCTTCATCAGTGGTGAACATCATAATTTTGTCCATCTCCGCACAGCGGGGGCAGACAGCACCGGCGATGAAGCGTTTTGGGGTTGGCATGAAATGCTCCGAATTCTGTTGCGGTTGTCGGATTACGGCTTCGCCTAATCCGACCTACGAAAGGCTCAAGTTCACAGTAGGTCGGATTAATTAGGCCGCAGGCCGTAATCCGACAAATCCTGTTCCGGTTCTAATCACGCAGCCTCATCCGTAATACCGCTCTGTTTCAACAACGCATTCACCTCTGGCTCACGACCACGGAATGCCTTGAAAAGTTCCATCGGTTCCTGGGAGCCGCCTTTTTCAAGGATGTTGTGCAGGAACGCCTTGCCGGTTTCCGGATCGAAAATGCCCCTTTCCTCAAACAGTGAGAAGGCATCCGCTGCCAGTACCTCCGCCCACTTGTAGCTGTAATAGCCTGCCGCATAGCCGCCCGAGAAGATGTGGGAAAAGCTGTTCGGGAAACGGTTGAATTCCGGTGCTTCCACCACGGCAATTTCGCTGCGTACCTTGCGATGCATGTCCAGCGGGTTCGTGGGCGCTTCCGGGGTAAATTCAGCGTGCAGGCGGAAGTCGAACAGGGAGAACTCCAGTTGCCTGACCATGGCCATGCCGGACTGGAAATTTTTGGCCGCCAACATTTTCTGCAGCAGATCCTCTGGCAACGGCTCGCCGGTTTCATAGTGAGAGGCGATCAGCGCCAATGACTCCGGGTTCCAGCACCAGTTTTCCAGGAACTGGGACGGCAGTTCCACGGCATCCCACGCGACACCATTGATTCCGGATACGTCCAGCACGTCTACCTGCGTCAGCATGTGATGCAGGCCATGACCGAACTCATGGAACAGGGTGGTGACTTCGTCGTGGGTCAGCAGTGACGGTTTGCCGTTTACCGGAGGCGTGAAGTTACAGGTCAGGAAGGCCACCGGCAGCTGTAGCTCGCCGCGCAGGTTGCGCCAGCGTACCCGGCAATCGGCCATCCAGGCGCCACCGCGTTTACCCTGACGCGCATACAGGTCGAAATAGAACCAGGCCAGGGGGTCGCCGTTACGGCTGATGCAATAGGCCGTGACATCCGGGTGCCAGGTTTCCACGTCGGGTTTGGCTTCAATCTGCACGTCGAACAGTTTCTCGGCAACGGCAAACAGGCCGGGCACCACCTTGTTGACGGGGAACCAGGGGCGCAGGGTTTCTGGTGAGATATCGTAGCGCTGCTGACGCAATTTTTCGCTGAAGTAACCGACGTCCCAGGCTTGCAGGTCTTCAACACCATGGATGTCTTTGGCGAACGCTTTCAGATCGGCAAATTCCCGCTCGGCCATGGGTTTGGACTTGGCCGCCAGCTGATTCAGAAAATCCAGAACCTCATCGACGCTGCGGGCCATCTTGGTGGCAAGGGAACGCTCGGCGTAATTGTTGAAACCGAGCAACTGCGCCATGGCATGGCGGCGTTTGAGAATTTCCGCCATTACCGGTGTATTGTCCCAGGTTCCTGCATCCGGGCCCATGTCCGAAGCCCGGGTGACAAACGCCTCGTAGACTTCCCGGCGCAGGTCACGGTTATCGCAGTAGGTCATCACCGGGTAGAAGCTGGGGAAATCCAGGGTGATCACGTAGCCATCAAGATCCTTCTGCTGCGCTGCCTGCTTCGCGCCCTCCAGGGCAGTTTCCGGAACACCCGCCAGCTCTTCCACGTTGGTGATGTGCTTGAACCAGTGCTGGGTGGCATCCAGAACATTATCACTGAAGCGGTTGGACAGCTCCGATAGCTCCATGGACAGATTGGCGTACTGCTCTTTTTTCTCCTGGGGCAGGTCGACACCCCCAAGGTGGAAATCACGCAGAGTATTGTCCACCGACTTGCGCTGGGCTTCGCTCAGCTCCTTGTATTCATCGCTTGCTGCCAGCTTCTTGTAGGCTTCGCAGAGCTCCGAATTCTGGCTCAGCTCGGTGCTGTATTCGGTGAGCTTTTCCAGGCAGCTCTTGTACACCTTGCGCAGCTCATCATTGTTCATCACACCGTTGAGATGGGAAATAACGGACCAGGCTCTTTCCAGGCGATCTTCGGTTGCCTGCATCGGTTGCGCAAGGGTTTCCCAGGTGGGCTCGTCCTGCTGCGCTATTTGCGAGATTTTCACGCGGTTTTCGCTGAGAATCTGGTCAATTGCCGGTTCCATGTGCTCGGTGCGAACATGGTCAAACTTGGGCAACAGGTCGTCGGTCAGTAACGGGTTGTTCATAAGTCCCCTTCTCAGCCATTAATTTGTCAGGTAGCTTCGAGTGCTACACTTCGGGGTTAGGCACCTGTGGGGAGGCCTTTCCAAAACACGCTCAAGCACATCCATGTGACGCTTGAGCTCCGCCATCCATGGCTCCGCACAGTTTTGGAAAGGCCTCCCCACAGGTGCCCCGAGCCTCCGGGTAAACGCTACACAGGTATATGTAATGTCGAATGTACGAACACACAAGGGTAACACGCCACAATTTGGAGAACGCGCCTGGATTGATCCTACGGCACTGGTGATCGGGGATGTCCGGACAGGTAACGACGTTTCTATCTGGCCAATGACCGTGGTGCGAGGGGACATGCACAAGATCCGCATCGGCGACCGCTGCAGTGTCCAGGACGGGTCTGTGTTGCACATCACCCACGCCAGCGATTTCAACCCCGGAGGCTGGCCACTGATTATTGGCGATGATGTCACCATTGGCCACAAGGCGCTGCTGCATGGCTGCACGGTAGGCAACCGTGTTCTGGTGGGCATGGGCTGCATCATCATGGATGGCGCTGTGGTGGAAGACGAAGTCATCGTCGCCGCCGGGTGCCTGGTACCGCCGGGCAAGACACTGGAATCCGGATACCTGTATGTTGGCTCTCCCTGCCGCCAGGCGAGGGCACTGACGGACGAGGAGAAGAGCTTCTTTCGTTATACGGCGTCCAACTACGTCAAGCTCAAGGACGAGTACCTGAAAGAACATTGACCCGAGTCAACATTTCTGGCAGAGCACCCATTGAAAACTGAACACTCGATACTACATTCTGGAATAGTAGAAGTTCACGGATAACCATCCGGGTGGCGCCACCGGTATGGAGCTGTTCCGCGAGCGAAGTTGACATCAATGTGTAATTTCAGATTCGTAGGAGGAGTTTCGTATGGCTAACATAACCCGCTGGAATCCAGTCAGTGAATTTGATGACCTGATGAACCGTTACAACCGGCTGTTCGGCCTGACCCGCGGCAATGGTGAACGGGAAGGAAAAGACCTGTTCAGCCGCAGCGACTGGGCCCCCGCAGTGGACATCAAGGAAACCCCGGAGGCCTACAACATCGAGGCAGAACTGCCGGGCATGTCAAAGGATGACGTGAAAGTCACTGTCCAGGATGGCGTGCTGAGCATTCAGGGTGAACGCAAGCACGAGGAAGAAACCGATGACAAGAAGCATCACCGCATTGAGCGGGTCTACGGTAGCTTCCTGCGCCGGTTTACCCTGCCAGAGAACGTGGACGAAAACAGCATCAAGGCCAACTTCAAGGATGGTGTTCTGTCCTTGACACTGACCAAGGCCGAACCGGCTGTGCCCAAGGCTATCGAGGTAGACGTTCAGTAATTCGGCAGTCCATAGAAGGTAGAAGCCGGGCCTCAGGTCCCGGCGTCTGCCGTTGTTTTTGCTCCCGCCTTTTTCAGAATATCCGCATAGGCCGTACTGCGCCGATGCCGGGACACCACATCCAGAATGGTGTCACCGTGTTCGTCCACGGCATTCAGATCCCGCCCGGCTTCCACGAAGAACCCAACGAAACGCTCGAAGTCTTCAGCAATCATTGCCTGGTACGCCTTGATCAGGGCATTGAAGTCGGCGTTGATGCGGCTATCGTAAGGCGTAATCGCCAGAAAACTCTTTACCCGCTCGTCACTCCATTCCTCGCCAATCACTTTTGGCTTGTCTGGTCCGCTCATAGTCTCTCTCTGACTTCGTTGTATCGGCAAATGTATTCACTTCGGGCCGCACAGTATAAAGATCTGAACGCGTTGGAGTTATATGAATTGACTATGAGCAGCTTCCTGACAAGCATAAGGCGCTGTTATGGCATGATTTCCACCGGCAGTTCGCCGGTGTCCACGCTGTCATCACACTCCGGATCCCGGATAGCAATCTCAACCCGCCGATTCCTGGCGCGGTTTTCCTCGCTGTCGTTGGGTGCCAGCGGATTCGTTTCCGCCCGACCTGCCGCCACAACCCTTTCTGCCGGCACCTGCCGATTCAGCACCAGTTCGTGGACCACTGAAACCGCGCGCGCGGCGGACAGGTCCCAGTTGGAGCGGTAGCGGCCACTGGATATGGGTCGGTCGTCGGTGTAACCAGACACCAGTACGTCACCGGTGCAGCCGGAAAGAACATCCACCACCCGCTCTATGATCGGGATCATCTCCGGCTTGATGGTGGCATCACCGGAACGGAATGTGGCTTCCTCGGAAAAGCGTATGACCACCTGATTTTCATCGTAGTTGACACTCAGCGCCTCCGAAGCCACCTCGGCCTCCAGCTCCTCGATCATCCGGCTGGCCAGTTCAATCACACCGGGAGGGATTCTGGTTGGCGCGCCCGCTTCAGCGCGCTCATCAATGAATTCGGGCTCGCTGGAAGATGTGTCCATGGGCTCGGGTAGCGACACGGTATCAGACTCAATCAGGGTCAGGGGAGAGCCGCCGATATCGTCCCCAAGCACCTGACTGCTGCCAAAGGCAACTGCCATGGAGTTCGCCATGGCGCGGTATTTTTCGATATCCATTTCCGCAAAGGACAGCAGCAGGATAAAGAACGTCAGCAGCAGGGTGGCCAGGTCGGCAAAAGTGACAATCCAGGCGGGGGAACCCCGCCCGTGTTTTTTCTTTCTGACTGGATGGCGCACGATCAAAATCTACGCCTCCCGCTCCGGCGCGAGGTCAGTGCGCTGTTCTGGCGTCACAAAGGAGGACAGCAGCTCGGTCATTACCCGCGGGTTTTCTCCGCGCATGATGTTGCGTATGGACGTGGTGATCAGCATCTGGTTGCGGGCCTCGTCTTCAGCCTTGAGCTGCAGCTTGTCCGCCAGGGGCAGGGCAATGAGCTGGGCGATGAAGGCGCCGTAAAGCGTGGTCAGCAGTGCAATTGCCATGGCCGGGCCGATGGAGGCAGGGTCATCAAGGGTGTTGAGCATCTGCACCAGTCCCACCAGTGTGCCCAGCATGCCGATGGCCGGGGCGGATTCACCGATACCACGGAAAACCCGCTCGGCCACTTCATAGCGTTCAGCCGTCTGCTGGGTTTCCTGGGCCAGCGCCTCTTCGACCAGCTCCGGCGGGTGTCCGTCGACACACAGGTTGATGGCTTTGCGCAGGAAGTCGTTATTGGTGGAGTGATTCTCCAGGCCCAGAATCCCCTCCTTGCGCACCACCAGTGCCAGTGTGCCCACCTCCCGGATCAGTTCCGCGGGTCGCTCCACCCTGTCGGTGAATGCAGCCGCAAAGGCCAGCCGGAACGCGCTCATAACCGAGGGCAGGCGGAACTTGATAAGGGTGACGGCGAAGGTGCCGCCCAGCACGATCGCCAGACCGGGCAGGTTGAAAAAGGTAAGAATCGACGCATTGGCCAGCATTGCGAGCAAAACAATCAGAACGCCTGCCACCAGCCCCACAAGGGTGAGAATATCCATCAGAGACCTTTAGTCAGAAACCTTTCGGGAATCTTGTACACCTTGCTGAGCATAGCCCATGCGCCCGGCCTGAGCTCAGTCGTTTCGTAATTCGTCGATCACAGGGCGCGTTTCCGGGCTGACGCCACGCCATATCCGAAACGACTCAGCCGCCTGCTCCACCAGCATGCCCAGACCATCAAATACCAATGTGGCTCCCTGGTCCAATGCCCACTGATTGAATGTCGTGGTCTGCAGAGAATACATCATGTCATAGACCACCGTGCCGGCACCGATCACATTTGCCGAAATCGGGGGTAGATCCCCCTTCAGGCTGGCACTGGTGCCATTAATGATGACGTCAAACGGCTCCGTGAGCTGCTCGAATCCACACGCCTCCAGTCGGGTCTGCTCTGCGACTGGTTCAAACAGGGCGAGCAGGGCCTCGGCTTTGGCAACCGTGCGATTGGCGATGACCACGGACAACGGCTTCTCCGCCAATAAGGGCCCCAGTACACCACGCACCGCACCGCCCGCACCCAATACCAGGATGTTTCTGCCTGCCAGCGTGACACAGTGGTTTTCAGTCAGGTCTGTCACCAGGCCCTTACCATCTGTGTTATCTGCGGTGAGCAGGCCCTCACTGCTCATGTAAAGGGTGTTGGCAGCGCCAGCCAGTTCTGCCCGCTCAGTGCGCTGGTCCGCCAGTTTCCAGGCCTGTTCCTTGAAGGGCACAGTGACGTTCAGTCCCTTGCCGCCACGCTGGAAAAAACCGGTTACGGCATCGGCAAAGCCGTCTTCGGGCGCCTGAATGGCCGTGTACTCCAACTGCTCGCCGGTCTGACTGGCAAACAGGCTATGGATTCGAGGGGACTTACTGTGACTGATGGGATTGCCCACCACGGCGTAAAGATCATTATTCATCGGAAGTCTCCAACCAGTCCCGCCCGGTAAGGAAATACTCGGTCAGCCGCGCCTCTTCCGTGCCCGGTTCCGGGACGTAGCTGTATTCCCAACGCACCAGCGGGGGTAATGACATCAGGATCGATTCGGTACGGCCTCCGGACTGCAGGCCAAAAAGAGTGCCACGGTCATATACCAGGTTGAACTCCACGTAGCGACCCCGGCGATAGAGCTGAAACTCCCGCTCGCGTTCACTCCAGACAATGCCCCTGCGGCGACGAACAATAGGCTCATAAGCCTCAATGAAGCTGTCGCCTACGGATTGCATCAAGGCAAAATCGCGGCCGAAATCCCCGGTGTTATGGTCATCAAAAAACAGCCCACCCACGCCCCGGGGTTCGTCCCGATGCTTGAGGTAGAAGTAGTTGTCACACCACCGTTTATACTCCGGATAGGTCTGTTCGCCAAAAGGATCGCAGGCGGACTTCGCTACCTTGTGCCAGTGCACGCAGTCCTCGTCAAACCCGTAATAGGGCGTAAGATCATAACCGCCGCCGAACCAGTACACAGGCTCGGCATTCTCTGGCGTTGCCACGAAAAACCGCACGTTGGCATGGGATGTCGGCACATAGGGATTAAGCGGATGCATCACCAGGGACACCCCCATGGCCTGCCAGGGCGCGCCCGCCAGGTGGGGCCTGTGCGCCGTGGCGGACGCTGGCATGGTATCGCCCATTACGTGGGAGAAGTTCACCCCGCCCTTCTCGAACACGGCGCCCTCGGTCATTACCCGGCTGATTCCGCCGCCGCCCTCGGGACGGTCCCAGGCGTCGGTTTCGAAGCTGCCTTTGCCATCAACCACCGCCAGCCGCTGGCAGATCTGTTCCTGTAGCCCCAGTAGGTATTGTTTAACGGCATTGCTGTCCGGTTGCTGAGGCATAGGATCTCCTAACGCAGTTGTTGTCCGCTGACGATATCGATGATGCGGCTGGGCTGACGATTACCGCCCAACTCTCCCGGCACCAGCCAGTCCAGTTGCCCCTCAAAATACCGGCGCACCTGCCACGAGGTACGGGCCGGCTGACGACCGGCAGGATTGCAGGAGGTGGACACCAGGGGGAAGCCGACGGCCTCGCATAGTGCCCGCACTACCGGGTGGTCACTGACACGGACTGCAATGGAACTGTGGCGACCCCTGACCTGATCCGGGATCTGCTTCAGGACATCCGGTAGCAGGCAGGTCACCGGGCCGGGCCAGCAGGCCGTCGCTTTCTCCTGAAGCTCTTTTGGCAACGGCTCCAGCAGGAACCGTACCTGATCAACAGAGGCTGCCACAAGAATCACCCCCTTCTCGACCGGGCGCTGCTTGAGCTCAAGAATCCGCTCAACGGCCTCCCCGTTCCAGGGGTCGCAGCCAAGGCCCCACACCGCTTCCGTGGGGTAGGCAATAACGCCTCCACCAAGAATGGTACGGCGGGCGCAATGAAGGTGCCAGTCAGACAGAGGTTGCTGTGGTTTTTTCATGGAATCGTCAGGCCACTGGAATCAGTTCAGGCAATCCGCTGAAACCCTCCGGGTGCAGCATCCACCAGCCCCTGGAGTTCCAGAAGCAGCAGTGACTGCATCAACTGGTCAGCGGGAAGACCGGTCACTGAACATAAATCATCGGTCGATTTCGGATCATACCCTAAAGCCTCCAGAACCGCGATTTCCCGGGAGTCCAGCCCTGCCATCACCCGATCAACCGGGTTCTTCCCCGGTTGCATGTCGTGTTCTCTGGCCTGATGCTGACTGCTCCACCAATCCCCCAGCTCCTCACAGATATCATCCACGGTTTCCACCAGCTTGGCCCCCTGGCGGATCAGGTCATGACAACCACGGGCCAGGGGATTGTGTACCGAGCCGGGAATAGCAAAAACCTCCCGCCCCTGTTCGAGAGCCAGGCGGGCGGTAATCAGTGAGCCGCTTTTCAAACCGGCTTCTACCACCAGAATGCCGCGGCTAAGGCCACTGATAATCCGGTTACGGCGAGGGAAATGACCCGCCCTGGCCGGGGTGCCAGGCGGATATTCAGAGACAATCACACCATCACAGGCAATTCGCTGGCTGAGTGTGCGGTGGCGATAGGGATAGGGCCGGTCGACGCCGTTACCAATGACTGCCACTGTTGGATAACCTGCATCCAGCGCCCCGGCGTGGGCAGCACCATCCACACCAAGGGCAAGACCGCTGGTTACCAGCAGACCGTTCCTGCCCAGTGCAGCCGCAAAAGCACGGGCATGTTCCAGCCCGGCCCGGGTGGCATTGCGGCTGCCAACGATGCCAATCTGTTCCCGGGCCAACAGGGCACGGTCACCACGCAGATACAACACCAGTGGTGGATCCTGGATATGCTTCAGGGGATCAGGGTAGTCCGCCTCCGCCATGGTCAGGATATCGGTGCCGGTATTGAGGCACTTCCTGTGGATGGTGATCGCAGTGTCAACAACCGGATGGGCGGTGTCCTGGCGGCGCCAGGCCTCCAGCGCATCAATGGTTTCCGTCGCCAGCCCCAGAGCTTTCAGGGTCGCGGCATTACTGGTCATTAACCCCTGAAAGTCAGGGAATTGCTCAATGATGGCCTGCTGATGGCGGGCACCGAATTTTGGCAGACAGGACAGCAATATCCAGAATCCGGTGTCCGACTGAAACAGGTCAGGGCCTGATAGGGCAACAATAGATGAGGGCATGACATCCTTCCGTGGATCAGGTGTTGACGACTGGCCCCGCCTTCCTGGCCGGACGCGCCTGAATTATGCCACAAAAAAGGGAGCCGGCGATGCGGCTCCCTTTTTTTTCAACGCTATCTCAAACTCGTATTACGTGACCTGCCTGCCCCTCAGGGGTTGGTCACCTTGTCACCCACCGACAGCGGGCGTGTGGCCTGAAGAATCAGGCCGTAGCTCATCTTCTCGTAGGTCTGGAATACCATCATCAGCCCGGCACGCTCGGAAGGCAGCTCGATGGTTTCGTTGGTGACCGGGTCCCGCACCAGGTTGCCGCTCTTGAGCACAGCCATGACGTTGCCAGCCTTGAGTCCTTCGCGCTCACCCCGGTTAATGGCAACCACGTCAAACTGGCCGATCTGGCTGACACCACCATCAACCGAAATCATCTGTGCTTCGATCTCGGTATCCGGCGAACTGGGCACGAAACTGGTGTTTATACGACGCTCTTCACCTACCAGCAGACGGTCACCGATGCGAACTTCCTCACTGGACTGTTTCAGGCGAAGAGTGAGTACGTCACCATTTTCAGCCGTGACTTCGCCACGGGCGATACTGCGAGCTTCCAGGCCCAGGAACTCACCGGTTTCGGGATCCCGGAACTCTTTGCTACGGCGGAAAACGCCAAGATTATTCGCCGGCTTTTCACCACGGGCATAGATACGGTCGCCCGCGCCGGTAATAATGCGACCATCTTCGCCTTCCAGCACGTAAGGTGCTCCGTTGAGCTCCTCAACACTGACAATGCGGGTATCGGTGAGGAAACTGCCGATCGCATCCAGCGGTATGGCGGGAATCGGTGTATCAATGGGCTCGGAACGTACCTTTGGCGACAGTTTCACCGTGCGATCACTGGAAACCTTGGTTACCCGGGGTTTGCCATCAATATACACAAGCGCCAGCTCGTCGCCCGGATAAATCAGGTGGGGGTTCTGAACCTGTGGGTTCACATGCCAGATTTCCGGCCAGTACCAGGGGTTATTCAGAAACCGTGCGGAAATATCCCACAGGGTGTCACCCTTCACGACAGTGTAACGCTCGGGATGATCGGACCTCAGGTCCGGGGCAGCCTGGGCCACGGAGGTTAGCAGCAGCATGCTTGCTGCCAGAGCGTACAGCAGTTTCCTCATTGTTTAAGTCCTTGATCGCGTGCCTTGAATCAATAGATTCTGTTCTTGGTATGCAGCCGGTAATCTGCCTTTTATACCACTACTATAGAAGATGTCTCGCAAATTGTGATGTTATCTTTTGTTCTTCCAGTAAATTCTACGTTACGGTCAAAAGTTTTTAACTATCAACTGATCAGTTTGTACTCAATGAGCGAGTTGAGGGATAATAGCACTGTAAACGGCGACAACCCGTTGAAACCCGCTCTTTCATCCCGATCATAATAGTCACGGGATGAAAAAATGCGCAGTACGCTGTCGCATTTAGGAGACAGTATTCACACCGTTACAAAAGATAACGGTGAAAGCCAGATTCAGAGACCAAAAGTACGAGCGCCATGATACTAGACATTCTCGAATACCCGGATCCCCGCTTGCGCACGGTTGCCAAGCCAGTGGATGAGGTGACCGACGAGACCCGCAAGCTGATCGACGACATGTTTGAGACCATGTACGATGCGCCCGGCATTGGCCTCGCGGCCACTCAGGTCAATGTGCACAAGCAGATCATCGTGATGGACCTGTCCGAGGACAGAAGCGAGCCGCGGGTGTTTATCAATCCGGAAGTGGAAGTGCTCGACGGTGAACTCGAAGAGATGCAGGAAGGCTGCCTCTCTGTGCCGGGTTTCTATGAAGACGTTTCGCGGATTGAGCATTGCATGATCAGGGCCATCGACCGGGACGGCAAACCGTTCGAACTGGAAGCCCGCGGCCTGCTGGCGGTATGTATCCAGCACGAGATGGACCATCTCAATGGCAAGCTGTTTGTGGACTACCTGAGTTCCCTCAAGCGCACCCGGATTCGCAAGAAGCTCGAAAAGCTTCACAAGAAAAGCGCCTGACACTGCCAGGAAAGAAAGCATGAACCAGGACCGGGTACAAACCCGGTCTTTTCGTATTCAACGAAACAGAGACCGATACCCGTGCGACTTGTTTTTGCCGGCACCCCCGATTTTGCAGCCACCGCACTCAAAGCCCTGCTTGCAACCCGTCACCAGGTGGTTGGTGTCTACTCCCAGCCTGACCGGCCCGCCGGTCGTGGCCGCAAACTGACACCCAGCCCGGTAAAGCAGGTGGCCATGGAGGCGGGGATTCCCGTGTTCCAGCCCCAGTCCCTGAAAACCGCCGAAGCCCAGGAACAATTGCGGGCACTGGATGCGGACGTCATGATCGTGGCCGCCTACGGGCTTATTCTGCCCCAGGCGGTTCTCGACATTCCGCGCCATGGCTGCCTGAACATCCACGCCTCCCTGTTACCACGATGGCGCGGCGCCGCTCCGATCCAGCGGGCTATTGCCGCCGGTGACCACGAAACCGGCATCACCATCATGCAGATGGATGCCGGCCTGGATACCGGCGAAATGTTGCTGAAAGTCATTACCCCAATCGAGGAAGACGACACCGGCGGCAGCCTTCATGATCGCCTGGCGGACCTGGGCGGTGATGCCATAGTCAAAGCCCTGGAACACCTGGAGAAAGGTGAGCTGCGTGGTGAAGTCCAGGATGAAAGCCGGGCCTGCTACGCCAGCAAACTCAGCAAGGAAGAAGGTCACATTGACTGGACCCTGGACGCTCCCGCCATCAGCCGGATGATTCGCGCCTTCAACCCATGGCCGGGCACCTACACCGACCTGGACGACCAGCGCATTCGCATTCACCAGGCCGAAATTCTGGAAGACACCAGTGACAGGCATCCAGGCACGGTGATCCGTCGCAGCCGGGAGGGAATCGACATTGCCTGTGGGCTGGAGTCCCTGAGAATCACCCGCTTACAGCTGGCAGGCTCGCGCCCGCAATCAGCCAATGACCTGATCAACGGCGGCAAGGACATACTGATGCCCGGCCAGGAGCTGCACTGAATGAATGACCGGGGCCAGCCAATGCGGGCCGTGGCCGCCCGGGTTCTGCAATCCGTCGAAAATGGCCAGTCGCTGTCACAATGCCTGCCACTCGCCCTGAACGACGTCGCAGACAACGAACGCCCCCAGCTCCAGGCCCTCTGCTACGGCACCTGCCGCTGGTTTCACCGCCTGGATGCGGAATTGCAGGCCCGCCTGAAAAAACCGCTGCGTAAACCGGACCGTATCGTGCACCACCTGATGCTGGTGGCCCTGTTCCAGCTGCGCTTCAGCCAGCAGGCTACCTACGCGGTGCTGAATGAGACCGTGGAAGCCTGCCGTGCCCTGGATAAACCCCACCTGACCGGGCTGGTTAACGGCGTCCTGCGGGCGGCGGAGCGGGAAGGGGAGCCGGAATGGCCTGACGACAGTGCCCGCTTCAGCCATCCCCACTGGATGCTGGAAAAGCTACGCCACAACTGGCCCGATGACTGGCAGGCCATCCTTGACGCCAACAACGCCCAGGCCCCCATGACCCTGCGGGTGAATGCACGCCGTTTTACCCGCGACGACTATCTTCAGCATCTGGCCGATGCGGACATCGAAGCCGCCGCCACGCACTACGCACCCTACGGTATCCAACTGGCGGCACCTGTGCCGGTAGACCGCCTGCCCTGGTTCGCGGATGGTGCGGTAAGCGTCCAGGATGAAGCGGCCCAGCTCTGCACCACCCTTATGGATCTTGCCCCGGGACAGCGCGTGCTGGATGCCTGCGCTGCACCAGGCGGCAAAACCTGCGCTATCCTTGAAAGCTGCGAAGCGCTGGCGGAAGTGGTCGCGATTGACGAATCCGCTGATCGCCTGCCACGGGTACAGGAAAACCTGGAGCGTCTGGATCTTGTGGCAACCCTGAAACAGGCAGATGCGGCAGCAATCGACCAGTGGTGGGACCGGCAACCGTTTGACCGCATCCTGCTGGATGTACCCTGCAGTGCTTCGGGTGTCATCCGACGGCACCCGGACATCAAGCTGCTACGGAGGGAATCGGACATTGTGCCGCTGGCCAGCATCCAGCTGGGCCTGCTGGATGCCATGTGGCAGGTGCTCGCGCCCGGAGGGCGGCTGGTCTACGCCACCTGTTCCGTGTTCCCCCAGGAAAATCACCGTATAATCCGTCGATTCCTGAAACAGCAGAACAGGGCGACCCTGATAACACCGGATGTACAGTGGGGGCGCGATATGGAAACAGGCCGCCAGTTGCTGCCTGCTCCTGAAAGCCATGATGGATTCTTTTACGCCGTGCTGGAGAAACCTGAACCATGAAAATCCTGATTCTCGGCGCCGGCCAGGTGGGCGGAACCCTGGCAGAAAACCTGGCCAACGAAGCCAATGACATCACCGTGATCGACAGCGACAGTACCCGCCTGCGGGAACTTCAGGATCGTCTGGATATTCGCACGGTCCAGGGCAAGGCTTCCTTTCCCACGGTGCTGAGACAGGCCGGAGCAGAAGACGGCGACATGCTGATCGCTGTCACCAACAGTGATGAGGTCAACATGGTGGCCTGCCAGGTTGCCAAACTGTTGTACAAGACTCCCACTACGATCTGCCGGGTCCGGGCCAATGCCTACCTGGCAAAGCCGGAACTGTTCTACCAGCGGGAGCAGAAGAAAGACCTGGACAGCCTGCGGGGCTTCCCCATCGACGTTCTGATCAGCCCCGAGCATCTGGTCACCAAGCACATCACCCGCCTGATCGAATACCCGGGTGCCTTGCAGGTACTGGAATTTTCCAAGGGGCTGGTCCAGTTGGTTGCCATTCGCGCAACACAGGGCGGGCCACTGGTAGGCCATGAATTATCCTACCTGCGCAGCCACATGCCCAAGATCGAGACCCGTGTGGCCGCCATCTTCAGGAAAGGCCGGGCGATCATGCCCCAGGGCAACACCGTTATTGAGGACGGTGATGAAGTATTCTTTATTGCCGCCTCCGACCATATCCGCTCGGTCATGAGCGAACTGCAACCCCTGGAAAAGTCCTACAAACGCATTTTCATCTGTGGCGGTGGCAACATTGGCCAGCGCCTGGCCCATACACTGGAATCCCGTTTTCAGGTGAAGCTGCTGGAGCGCGACCACGAGCGCTGCGTGATGTTGTCGGAAAGCCTTCGTAAAACCGTGGTACTGGAAGGGAATGCGGCCAACAAGGACATCCTGCTGGAAGAGAATATCGAGAATACCGATGTGTTCTGCGCCGTCACCAACGACGACGAAGCCAACATCATGGCCTCACTGCTGGCCAAGCGCCTGGGTGCGCGCAAGGTGCTGACACTGATCAACAATCCGGACTACGTCGACCTGATCCAGGGCGGTGACATCGATGTGGCCATTTCTCCCCAGCAAACCACCATTGGCAGCCTGCTCACACACGTGCGCCGCGGTGATGTAGTAAACGTTCACTCACTCCGCAGAGGCGCTGCTGAAGCCATTGAAGCCATCGCCCACGGCGACCATCGGTCCTCCAAGGTGGTGGGTAAGCGCCTGGATGAGATCAACCTGCCAGAAGGCACCACCATTGGCGCCATCGTCCGCCACAATGAGGTTCTCATCGCCCACGATCACCTGCGCATCCAGCCTGATGACCACGTTATCCTGTTCCTGGTGGATAAAACCCGGATACGGGATGTGGAGAAACTCTTCCAGGTAGGACTGACCTTCTTTTAGCGTAAAATCAGGGCTGTGAAGCTGACTTAGAAATACGCGATTGGCAGGCGTATAATGCCCCTTTTTTCCGGAGTGCCCCGGCCAGATGCCCGGGCGCCACACACAGACTGACCAGCAGGCAAACGTCGTGACAGACAAGGCAAATTCCGAAAACACCCCGGATATCAAAACCTTCCAGGGCCTGATTCTGGCCCTGCAGAATTTCTGGGCGCAGCACGGCTGCGTGGTACTCCAGCCACTGGACATGGAAGTAGGGGCCGGCACCTTCCATCCCGCCACCTTCCTCCGCTCCATCGGCCCGGAAACGTGGAACGCCGCCTATGTCCAGCCCAGCCGTCGTCCCACTGACGGCCGCTACGGGGAGAACCCCAACCGCCTGCAACACTATTACCAGTTCCAGGTGGTGCTGAAGCCCTCCCCGGACGATATCCAGGAGCTGTACCTGGATTCCCTGAAGGCCCTGGGCCTGGACCCGCTGGTGCACGATATCCGCTTTGTGGAGGACAACTGGGAATCGCCTACCCTCGGTGCCTGGGGCCTGGGCTGGGAAATCTGGCTCAACGGCATGGAAGTGACACAGTTCACCTACTTCCAGCAGGTGGGTGGCCTGGAATGCTTCCCGGTAACCGGCGAGCTCACTTACGGGCTTGAGCGCATCGCCATGTACCTGCAGGGCGTCGACAGCGTTTATGACCTGGTGTGGACCGAAGGCCCGGACGGCGTGGTGACCTACGGCGACGTGTTCCACCAGCAGGAAGTGGAAATGTCCACCTATAACTTCGAGCATGCCGACACCGAATTCCTGTTTCACAGCTTCGATGTGCACGAGCGCGAAAGCGCCCGGCTGATCGACGCCGGCCTGGCGCTGCCAGCTTACGAGCAGGTGCTCAAGGCCTCCCATACTTTCAACCTGCTGGACGCCCGGCACGCTATTTCCGTGACCGAGCGCCAACGTTTTATCCTGCGAGTTCGCACCCTGGCCAGGGCAGTTGCCCAGGCGTACTTCGACAGCCGCCGCAAGCTCGGCTTCCCGCTTGCGCCTGAGGCGTTGCGCAAGGAAGTACTGGCCGCGGCCGACGCCGCCGATGACAAAGGCAAGAAGGGCAAGAAAGCGAAAAAAGCTCCGCAGGCACAGGGGAACGCATAATCATGGCAACACAGGATTTTCTGGTCGAACTGGGCACTGAAGAACTGCCCCCCAAGGCCCTCAAGCCGCTGTCAGACGCTTTTACCCGCGGCATTGCCAGCGGTCTGGAAAACGCCGGTATCGGCTTCGGCAGGGTGGAAGCTTTTGCCGCACCACGTCGGCTTGCCGTGCGGGTTCGTGATCTGGAAGACGCCCAACCGGACAAACCCGTGGAAAAGCGCGGCCCGGCCGTGAAAGCCGCCTTTGACGATTCCGGCAACCCCACCCGGGCCCTGACCGGCTTTGCCACTTCCCTGGGTATTACACCGGACCAGCTCGACACCATGGAAACCGACAAGGGCGCCTGGGTGGTCTATCGCACCATTGAAAAAGGCCGCCCCACCGTCGAACTGATGCCGGAACTGGTGGACCAGTCCCTGGCAGCATTGCCCATTCCCAAGCGCATGCGCTGGGGTGCACACCGTACCGAATTCGTGCGGCCGGTACACTGGGCCATCATGCTCTTCGGCAACAAGGTTATCGAAACCCCCATCATGGGGTTGACCCCGGGCAACAAGACCCGTGGCCACCGCTTCCACTGTCCCAAGTCACTGATTGTTCCGAGTCCAGGTGACTACGAAGTTGTATTGCGCCAGGAAGGTTACGTGATCGCAGACTTCGCCGAGCGCCGGGAGCAGATCCGTGACGGCGTCATGGCCATCGCCAGGAAAGAGGCCGGCGGCCAGGCCGTCATTGATGAGGACCTGCTGGACGAAGTCACCGCCCTGAACGAATGGCCGGTGCCCCTGATGGGCCGCTTCGAGGAACGCTTCCTGGAAGTCCCCGCCGAGGCGCTGATTTCCTCCATGAAGGAACACCAGAAATATTTCCACGTGGTTTCTGGCGACGGCAAGATGCTCCCGCTGTTCATCACCGTCGCCAACCTGGAAAGCAAGGATCCGAGCCAGGTGATCTCCGGTAACGAGAAGGTTATCCGCCCGCGACTGGCCGATGCCGCCTTCTTCTACGACACCGATCGCAAGACCAGGCTGGAAGACCGTATCGACCAGCTCAAACCGATCGTGTTCCAGGACAAACTCGGCAGCATCTACGACAAATCCGTGCGGGTTGCCGCCCTGGCCAGCAAAATCGCCGCTGCCATCGGCAGCGATCCGGTTCTCGCCGAGCGCGCTGCCATGCTGGCCAAGACCGACCTGGTCACCGAAATGGTGCTGGAGTTCACCGACCTTCAGGGCATCATGGGCCAGTACTACGCCGCCAACGACGGTGAGAACGAAGAAGTGGCCAGTGCACTGAACGAGCAGTACATGCCGCGCTTTGCCGGCGACGACCTGCCCGCCACCCTGACCGGTTGCGCCGTGGCCATTGCCGACCGCATTGATTCCCTGGTGGGCCTGTTCGGCATCAACCAGCCGCCGTCCGGCACCCGCGACCCCTTCGGCCTGCGCCGCGCCTCACTGGGTGTGCTGCGGATCATCATCGAACGGGAACTGCCACTGGACCTGCAGACCCTGTGCGAATGGGCGGAAGCAGAACACAGCAGCATCAGCGAACCGAACGTGGCCAACACGGTGGTGGATTACATGCTGGAGCGCTTCCGTGCCCACTACGAAGAGCAGGGCATCAACGCCGAAGTCTACCTTGCCGTGCACGCCCGCCGTCCCACGCGCCCGCTGGACTTCGACCGCCGGGTGAAAGCCGTGGAAGCCTTCCGCCAGCTGCCGGAAGCCCTGGCCCTGGCCGGTGCCAACAAGCGGGTGTCCAACATCCTCACAAAGCAGGGCGGTGACAGCATTGGTGAAACCATCGATACCGACCTGCTGCAGGACAAAGCGGAAATTACCCTGGCAGAGCAGATCCGCCAGCAGGCGGAAAAGGTGCTACCACTGTTCGAGAAAGGTGACTACGCCACCGCGCTGAGCTCCCTGGCCAGCCTGCGGGAGCCCGTGGACAATTTCTTTGATGAGGTCATGGTCATGGCCGACGATGACGCCGTACGCGCCAACCGTCTGGCCATGCTCAACCTGCTGCGGAACCTGTTCCTGCGGGTGGCGGATATCTCCGTGCTGCCAACGGCCAGCTAACCGGGACATTCGGAGGGCCACTGAACCGGCCCTCCGATACCTGCCCAGGCATGGCAGGCTCAGCAATTTTACGGATGCCGTTATCTCATACGGGGGCTGGTAAATAACCCGCTAATCCGTATAATACCGGCCGTTGATCGGCGTGTGGCGCAGCTTGGTAGCGCACTTCGTTCGGGACGAAGGGGTCGCAGGTTCGAATCCTGCCACGCCGACCAGAATTCAACGACTTAGGGCGCATCTTCGGGTGGGCCCTTTTTCGTTTCTGGCTGGGTACAGGTTGGGTACATAAACCTGCTACCCCCTCTGATTCACATCACTTCATCGCAGATTGCTTCAGCGCGCCACGTCTGCACACGCTATCGTTCCCGTCAACAGTCACTTTACCACGTCATTTCCGAGTTATTGCAGTTCTACGGCAATTACACCAGACAAACACCTCTTGCATCCCCGTAGCATTGGATCGTGTTCACTACTAAACGGAGATGTCGATGAAAGATACGCAGAAGATGTACTTCTCAGATACGGAGGTGGGAAATTACTACTCAGTATCCCGGTTCACTATCCGGCGCTGGGTTCGGGAAGGGAAATTCCCCCAGGGAAAGAAGCTGAGCTCTGGGTCCAGGCGCTGGCTATTAACCGATCTGCAGAAGTTCGATCAGGAGGTGCTTCGCCGAAATGAGGAGGCGCCGATGGCAGAATCATAAACGGAAGATTCCCGTGCCCTGACCACCACCATCCGGCATCAGAAGCTCTGAGAGCTGGCGGGGCCGGTAAGGACTAAAAAGCCTCGCAAGGACGCGATCCTCGGCTTTTCCTCTGCAAAGACTGAAAGCCTGTCATCTCATCATCGCTGATCGCACGCCTACCGGAATTCACCTCCTTACTCTGCAGAAGGTCCGTTTTCGACGCGGCAACTTTGTCTCTCTGTCTGTTTAAGACTCCTGCCTCTCATCGCCGTCGAGATTCGACATAAAGCCTTTTTTATCAACATCTTGTAACATTTTTCGCTCTTGCACCTCCGCCGCTTTCGGATACCTTCAAGGTGTGCCCCGGACAAGGGGTTCTGGAAACCAACAAGAGATGATTCTATGAATTACACCATTGAAGAGATTATCAAACTGCTAAACGAAGCCCTGGCGCTTGCCCAGAGCGTTGACCACTTCAAAGAGGCGGAGGTGATCCTCACCTGCGAGAAGACGCGCGGCCAGGGTTTCGTGCTCCGTCAACAGCTTCACGAGTATGGAAACTCCGACATCATCACTGGCACTCATCAGGAAGTGGGCGATCAGTTGGCTTCAATCAAAAAGAACAGCTGGTTCAGGACAGCCTGAAGGGCATATCTGGCAGGGATGCCGGACTTAAAAACGTGAGGTGATGCAAATGGAAATTCAGAAGCAGGCAGAAATTCTCCAGACCATTCTGGCCGGAGATCCGGATATTAGTGAGATCCATCTCTTTTTTCACATTCGCTGGGAGGACTGCGTGGCGACAGTGGAACTCTTCTGGAGTACCTATGAGCCAGACCGGCGTTACCTGGCCATTGATTTTGATATGAGGCGGGACTGGACTTTCTCGGTATAGACATGGAGGGAGAGCGCTGGATACTCCCCGTTCTTTAACCGGGGAGTATCCTGCTGCCATGCTTCAGATTTTTCTCATATCGATCCGATGGCCATTTTTGGGATTCATTGCCGATTGAACATCGGATGGAAATTGCTGCAGATCCCGCAGCAGCTTCGTCCCGTTAAAGTTCTGAATGCCTCTCTGATCCGGATCCAGCTGCATCAGCAAATTGTGTGGCATATAGATCGCAAGAAAACCCCGGTAGAGATAGGAATTGCATCGATCGAACCCCCACTCATCCGGATCATTGAACAACCCCCATCCAAGTGTCGGAGTAAGAAGGCTGCCGGTACCACTCGCGATCAGGCGTTCTTTGGCTTTGAAGCTTTTGATCGAAACAGCGATATCGTAAGGGTGCCCCGGCAGAAGAACATCGCCCACCCATTGCCATGCCTTTCCAAACGGCCTGATCTGAATATTTGGGATGCCTGTCAGGCCCAGCCTGCAGAGGCGCTCAGATATAGTTCCTGTCGTCCCGGGTGGAATCGTTGCCTTCGAATTCAGCCCGTCAAGGTAAGCAACGATGTCTTCAATTTTTTTGTATTTTTCGCTGTCGCTAAGGCCTGAGATTTTGAGGTGGTCATAAGCTTGGCCCAGTAGTTTGTCGGCTTTCGTCATTGCTGCTCCGGATTGATTTGCATAGGAAAAGGTACCCCATCGATACCGGGGAATACCAGTATTTCCAATCAGGCGTACCGGACCGTACATCCCGGATAGCCTCCCCCACTGGTCGGGCTGCTGGCTTAAGTCGCTCCGGATTTCCAGCAGAAATTCACCAAAAAATTGCCTCTGCACTGGACACTGTACGTTTAAACAGTACTATCATGTAAAGGTCGGTCAGTATTTGAGAATTGCGTGAATAAATTTCGCGGGAAGACCTGGCCAGGCAGTGTGAAAGTTATTAAAATGGAACTGTTCGGTGACGGAACGTCACAGACTTGACCCAGAAAGGAGTGGGTAATGAAAGATGAAGAAGGCCTTGCCCTTATAAATCAATTACTTGAAATATATGACCAAGGGTTTATTGCCGAAACGCTGAATGAGCTCGGCTTTGATTCATGGTGCCGCGAAACTATCAATCGCTGGGTCAGGGGTAAGGTGGACAGGAAGCTCAGCCACGGCGAGTTTGAACATCTTCAGGCGCTGCTCCCCACGCCTTTTCAGAATTCCGGACATGAGTTCAGGTTTATAGACCTGTTTGCCGGCATTGGCGGAATCAGAAGAGGCTTTGAAGAAGCCGGCGGAAAGTGTGTATTCACCAGCGAGTGGAATAAATACGCCGTCCGCACCTATAAGGCGAACCATTACAACGACGATGAGCATGTCTTCAATGAAGATATCCGCGAAGTAACCCTCTCTGATCGCCCCGAGATTTCAGAGGAAGAAGCGTACGCCCATATAGACAAGCTCATCCCTGACCACGACGTTTTACTGGCCGGCTTTCCCTGTCAGCCGTTCTCTATCGCAGGTGTCTCCAAGAAGAACTCTCTAGGCAGAGTCCACGGCTTCGAGTGCAACACCCAGGGTACGCTTTTCTTTGACGTAGCCCGTATTATCGAGGCAAAACGCCCATCAGCCTTTCTTCTGGAAAACGTAAAAAACCTGAAGAGTCACGATAAGGGTAAGACCTTCAAGGTGATTCTGCAGACACTCGACGAACTTGGCTACGAGGTCGCCGATGTACATTACGATGGTTCCCAGGACCCGAAAATAATTGATGCGAGGCACTTCGTTCCACAGCACCGGGAGCGCATCGTGCTGGTGGGCTTCCGCCGTGATCTGGATGTCCACCATGGCTTTACGCTGAAGGATATCAGCAAGCATTTCCCGGAGCGGGTACCGTCATTTGGCGACATTCTCGATCCTGAAGACGAGGTCGACGATAAGTACATCCTTACTCCTAAACTGTGGAAGTACCTGTACGACTACGCAGCCAAGCACAAAGCAAAAGGGAATGGGTTCGGGTTTGGTCTTACCGGGGCTCACGACGTGGCGAGAACACTTTCTGCAAGGTACTACAAGGACGGATCAGAGATTCTTGTTGATCGTGGCTGGGATATGGATGCCGGCTTTGACGATATGATCAACCAAAGCAATCGCCCGCGGCGACTCACGCCTGCCGAATGTGCAAGGCTGATGGGATTTGACGGCCCCGGGGAATCTAATTTCAAGGTTCCGGTGTCTGACACGCAGGCTTATAAGCAGTTCGGCAATTCCGTCGCCGTTCCTGTATTCCGGGCTGTAGCTAAAATGATGAAACCGCGCGTACTGGAGGCCCGCATCAGAAATGAAGGGCGCAGAACAGAAGCAGCCTGACGATGGCTGACGTTCACGATCCCGCTACCCGCAGCCGCAACATGGCGGCTATCAAAGGGAAAAATACGAAGCCGGAAGTCTTGCTGAGAAAGAGTCTGTTCAGCAGAGGCTTCCGGTTTCGTATCCACCGCAAAGACCTTCCGGGCAAACCTGATATCGTCCTCCCCAAGTATCGTGCCGCCATATTTGTTCAGGGGTGTTTCTGGCACGGTCATACAGGGTGTCCGATGTTTCGCCTGCCAGCTACCCGCCGGGAGTTCTGGGAAGACAAGATAACCGCTAATAAAGACCGTGATCAGCGGAATATAGCCGCCCTCAGAGAGATGGGCTGGCGTGTGCTTGAAGTCTGGGAATGTGCTTTTAAGGGGCCGGGCCGGCTGAACCATGAGTCAATGTCGGATCTGGTAGCAGAATGGATCCTTAACGGTACTGACTTCGGACAGATAGAGGGGCACTCGTTCACTACTCCCGCCTGACCCGTGGTGGTCTGTTAATCCTTCCCCTTCAGCTGCTCCACCTACTCGCATCAGCCCCCCTTAGCCTGGACTGGCGGTAATATAAATGCGACATTAAATCCCTGAAAGATCCAACGCCGAGCATAAAGGGAGGCCATCGCATTATGGCATTGCTGTGGAAGTTTTTGCGGAATGAGGCGGGAGAAGATGAGGGACTTGCAGATGCAGGTATTGAGACTTTCAGAGATGCGCCCTTCGCCGGCCTCGCCCGCGAATGTGGCCAAAACAGTATCGATGCTGCCCGGCGCTCCGGACCGGATGGAAATGTCGAACGGGTAATTATCCGCTTCTGGAAAGAAACTGTACCGACTGAGACTGTGCCTGATATCGCTGGATTCAGAGCGACTATCGATGCCTGCCTGAGTCGTGCAAGAAACAGGCGAGACGATAAAGAAATTCAGTTCTTTGAGCGGGCCAGACGAATTGCCAGCGCCACGGAAATAGACCTGCTGCACGTGATCGATGAGGGGACCACGGGGCTCATTGGCCCATGCGAACCTGGTACACCTTATCACGCTCTCATCAAAGCCAAAGGCGTGAGTAAAAAAGGCGATGATACCTCAGGAGGCTCCTTCGGTATCGGGAAGAACGCTGCGTACGCAGTCTCAGCCCTGAGAAGCGTCTTCTATTCAACGGTCTACGAAGATTCATCTGGTAACAATCAGTTTCTGGCGCAGGCCAAAGCTATTCTCGTTTCCCACAGCAAAGGCCCCGGTCAGGAGCACAGCGCAACGGGATACTGGGGCGAAGCCGAAAATTATATGCCCGCCACAAACGTATCAGGGTTGCCTGAATGGCTGCAGAGAACCGAGCCAGGGACTACAGTGACAGCGCTTGGTTTTTTGTCAGAGGAACAGTGGGACTGGCGTATCGCTGAATCTCTGGTGCGTAATTTTTTCACTGCTGTCCACAACGGGAAAGTGATTTTTGAGGTTGGGGATGAGCTCGTTATTAACCGCGATACTCTGCCAGGACTGTTTGCAAACGAAACACTCCGTGAAGTCGCCTCCAGCCGCGGCTCTGACGAAGATCTGAAGTTCAGTCATAACCTCTATCGCTGCCTCACAAGTCCTGAGAGCGCTCGTTACGAGGAGACCATTCACGGACTGGGCAGAGTTAAGCTGTCTATCCTGATTGAAGACCGGCTTGAGAAGCAGGTTGGTCTGATCCGGAATGGCATGTTCATCACGTCCCGCTTCAGGCATTTCAGAGAGAAACTTGCCCGGTTTCCCCTGCAGAAAGACTTCATCGCAGTGATTGAGCCAATTGATGACAGCGCCTCCGCCAACATCAGGGCTCTTGAGAATCCAAGACATGATGAGCTTTCTCCCGAGCGGATTGAAGACCCCCAGCTGAGTCGCTCTCTGAGAGCAGCCGTCAACAAAATGAACTCCTGGATCCGGGAAAAGATAAAAAGTCACACCACGCTCCCGCCGGATGACGAAATTCAGCTGGATGATCTCAATGACTTTTTCTCAGCTCCGGAAGATAAAACCGACAGAATGCAGAACACGGGCAACAGCGAAAAAGACCCCGCATCGATTAAAGTGAAAATGCGGAAGAAACCGGAGAGCTCAGGTGCATCTGTGTCTGGTGGATCAGAAGGCGGAAGCGGCGGCGAGAAACCGGGAGGAAGCGGAGGAGCTACCAGCGGACCCGGAGCCGGTGGAGGAAAGGGTGGAGCATCTGGCCCCCGTGGAGGGCCGGTCCCTATAAAGGGATTGCGCAATACCGTCCAGGGAGGTGACACCCGGTCCAGAATGATCTTTTTTACGCCAGAGAAGTCGGGCCCGGCAAGACTAGAGGTCATTGCCGCTGGTATTGCCGATGAAGAAAACCTGCCTATAGTCGCAGCAACGGGACATAAGGTAACTAAGGGTGCATGTGAGATTGAGCTGAAAGAAGGGGAGCGGATAGCGATTTCGGTTGAACTGGCTGAACCGTATGAAGGGCCAATTGAAGTCTCGCTCAGACTGAAAGAGGAAAATGATCATGAAGCTCAAGGGTGATACCCGTTTCCCGTACCCGGTACTGGCCAGCTTTACGGATGATTATCCAGCAGCAAAGTTCAGTCTGGAAGTTGAGCCCGTCCGGGAAGTAACTGAAACCGGTGAAGTCGAGATTCGGGGAGAGCTCCGGCCAGGCGAACAGTTTCTCGATCATGCGCTTGCTGAGGGAATGCTTGAGTGCGGATTATACATCACCTGCGAACATACCTACTTTTCAGAGTTTCTTGCCATCTCCCCCGGCAACTGGAAGGTAACCGTTGCCGGCGGGAATCTCAGGGGCGTGGTTAAGCTGAGAGCCATTATCTATGTTGCTGCAGAAACCTTGTCGGTGCCCGCAGGTTCGATACATGAAGAGTTCGGAGAACAGGATTTTCTGCTAAGGAAATACTCTCTCGCCGGCGTGAGTGACGAGTTCGAATTTGAGGCTGGGCTGGATAAGCTGGTCCCGATGGAATCTGTATTCCGTCTTGAATCGACGAGCAGTGTTGAGAACGGCTTGTTCAGGGTAGGTACAGATACCCAGGCGATCGTTATTCAGGTTCATCCAACGCTATACAACTCACTTAATCAGGTCCGGAACAGCGGCCATGGACGTCAGATACTGCTGTCATCGTTGTACCTCCCGTGCCTTATTGAGGTGCTTGATGTCGCTTCCAGGGATAAGTGCGATCATCTCAGGTGGTACCGGGCAATCGAATCCCGTTGCCGTCAGGTAGGAGTAGAACTCGACGGAAAAGATCTCCTGAGAAAAGCGCAGTTATTACTCGACTGCCCGGTCGGCAAGGTACATGAAGCGGTGGAGGCGCTGAGTTAATGAGCCTGAACAAAGTACTTTATGTTGGTCAGGCGGTTGCCGATCAACTGATCGATTCAATAGATGAAAACGTGGATCGATATTGCTCGGAAGGATTTCAGGATCTGGCAGAGCAGGGAAACTGGGAAATTGCTACCAATCTCACCTACGATCCTGGCCCTCTGAAGGAGCTGGACCCGGCGAGGACCGCTGAAGCGGAGATTAATAACTCAATACTTGTATGGCGGTCACTCAGCAGCCTCACGCCTTCTCTGGCAACTGAAAACAGAATCTGGATCCGGTTTACTCACCTTGAATGCCTCGGATTCTCTCAAAAGCGCTGGCTTGAAGGGAAAACAGGAGAGGCTCTTACTAAGGCGATCCGTGCTCATTTTTTTGCTGATACCCGGACGAGATGGAGAGATGATAATGCTGTTTCGCGGCTCTGGTGGAACTACTGGATTGCGCAGAGACTGATGCCTGAGGATCCTGAGAAGGCACTGAGTATTATATTCCGATCAACCGACATGCGGCTCAACACCGTTGAGCGTCCCGGACTGTTTATCCGCCCTGCAATTTCCGCCGGTATACTCAGGACTTTCGCTTCGGATGAATGGGTTCTCGCGCGTGAGGAACGCTGGCGCAAATTCATGACTGAGCTCAATAAAGCCGGAGCTGGTAAGGTCTTCGAGGCGATGAAAGAAACAGAGATAGATCAGCTGATGAATAGATGTCTGGACCGTGCCAAATCAGCCTTAGCACCCTGATTCAGCTCCCGGAATCACGATTGTAACTTCCAGCGATTTCGGAATTTTCCGAGTGGAGATGTAGCATTGCTCGATTCAGTAAACGAGATCTTTGAAGGTGCGGCAGCCAAGTACCTGAGCGCTGTAGATGCCGATCCAGCCAGATCTAACCAACATGAAATCGGCGGGCTGCCCAGCGTTGGCTTTAAAAGCCTTCTTGGGATCCCCGGAAAATCTGATGGCTATCCCTTCCCAGCAATGATGGCCTACCTCACGGACGAGGAAGATGCTGAGCTCTGCCAGGATACAGTTACCTGGTACGACGCACGCTGGAAAAATCCGAAACGCTCTCCGGAGTACCGGCTTTATTACAAATCCAACCCCGTTACAGAACTGATCCAGCCGACGGACTTTTTCCTCGTAGCCAAGAAGCACGACGGAAGTCTTCTACTTCTTTTTACCCCGGCCGGCTCATCCGTAGAGTTTCAGCTGCGCCACCTGTTCGGCCTGTCGGATGTCGACCAGGACTTTACCTCCGCGTCCATGCCGTCACAGACCCTCATTCTCCCAATAAAAATGCTGCTGGAAGAGCTCGGTGTCAGAGCATTCGATGAGAGAGAGGTTCAGAACGACCTGGATATGCTTCTGGAAAGGTTCCCTGACAAGTTTCCAAAAACAGCAGAGTTCTCCGCTTTAGCCAGAGAATTAACTGACTTTGACTGCATTACGGACCCGGATGCCGCTCTGATAGGCTGGATGGAGCGGGAGGAGGCACTCTTTAGGGCGTACGAGCGGCATATTGTATCTGAACGGCTTCGGTCAGGTTTCGGTGCTGCAGGAGACGATGTGGACGAGTTCATAGCATTCTCTCTGAGCGTTCAGAACCGCCGAAAATCCCGGGTTGGTCACGCTTTTGAAAATCATTTGGGGTTTATTTTTCAGCAAAACAGGCTTCCGTTTGAGAAGGGCGGAGGCGCGCGAGTGACCGAAAACAAGGCCAAGCCCGACTTTCTGTTTCCTGAGTTTGGCGCCTACCACGATCCACAATACCCAAGGGAAAGGATTTTTCTTCTCGGCGCGAAAACAACATGTAAAGACAGGTGGAGACAGGTTCTATCGGAAGGCGACCTTCTGGAGCGAAAGTATCTAGCAACATTGGAGGCTGGTATCAGTTCGTCTCAGACGGACGAGATGGTTGCAAAAAATCTGCAGCTGGTCATACCGACCGCCATCCATGGGAGTTTCACTAAAGCACAACGGAACTGGCTATTTTCAATGGCAGATTTTATACACACGGTTAAACGAGCACTTTAATTGATAGTCACCCCGATCTTTGTCGCATCAGCTCGACCTTGTCAGAGCGACCAATATCCTGAATGGTTATCCATGCAACCACTTGATTAAACTGTCGTAGATCTTAGCTAAGTCAGCATTATCGAGGGGAATTTTATCGACCTTAACTCGCGCAAGTGCATCCAGTTCAGCGGAGGACAGGTCGAGCTCTGCTCCATCAGCAAGCAGTTCTCGAAAAGCCGTCTTTATCTCATGGGGACGCGACTCATTATCATAGCTACTTATCGCAAATTGATCCAAAACGATTTGCTCAGGCATTTTTTTTGGTAGATATTCTAAATGGGTACTGAGCCACCTCAAGTACTCTAACTGAGCTAATACCTTGGCTTCCTCATGTGCGGCTTGATCATCTCCACCAGGAATATGGAACTGAGGATCAACCCCGATCTGTTTCTTTAAGAGATCGGTAAGACATGAATAATCAGATGGAGGGATTTCATTTGGATCGGTGAGTTTGGAGACCTTCTTCTTATCACCGTCTAATAATAAGAAGACATTATCGCCCGAAACCATAGCAGCTGGGCCGAGATGTTTTAATATAGCGTCGGCACCGCCAGGTGCTACTTTGATCTCTAAAGCTTCTCGATCACCTTTATCGAGCAATTTTGCGGCCCGAAGCACAATCTGCTGAGCTAAGAAGTCCTCGACTAGTAACCGCCGCATATTAGCTGGAGGTCTCCCTAGCCGGTTCAGGGCAGCGTCCGGGGAGCTCTTCGGGATGACTCGGGCTTGAGATTTACCATTATCCTCAAAAACCTTAATGGCTTCGTGGGGTAATCCTGCGAGAAACTCCGGAGAATGGGTTGACATTACAACCTGATGTTTTTTTATTTTTATTTGTTCCAGTAAGAATCTGAGCAATGCTCGTTGAGCTCCAGGGTGAAGCGAGGTTTCGGGTTCATCCAACAGAATTAGGGAGTATGCGTCAGCATCAAGAACATCCACTACAGCACTGACTGCAGCAATTTCTCCACTACCAGCAAACGCTTCGGAATATTCTGAACCTCTCTTGAAAACAACACTGAGGTCTCTACCTCTGTTTCCTGGAAATAACGAGTGCCGGATTATCTGGGCTGAATCATACACTCTCCCTAAAATTTCTGATGCGGCAGATAATTCCTCGGGAGTCAGAAATCGATTCTCGAAAATACGTTCCTTACGGCCTAGCTTATAGGATTCTTTATTTTTTTCTTTTACAGTTTTCAGTCGGCGAGCGGCATTAAGCATAATATCGCGCTTATTGCCGTCACCAAAATCATCATCAAAATAAAAGTAGCGGTCAAAAGACCCAAATAGTGCTCTGAAATTTATATAAACAACTTTTCTACGAACAGGATTCCAGCGATCCTTTGCCTTTCCTTTATAGTTGCCATCAGGAATCGGCTGCATACCGTCCTTCGCACTTCTCCTGTAGGGTTCCCAATAATCCCTCTTTGTACCTAATCGAGCTTTTCGAGTCTCGACAACATCACCATATTCATCATGCCAGTGGCCATAAAAATAGCGTTGCGGATTCTTTTTATTATTTTCAATAGGATCAAGTTCAGTAGAGAACCAGAACTTAGAAGTAGAATAACCGTATGGCATCCCCCACAAAGCGTGGAGTAGAGAGCTTTTCCCAATCCCATTGGCCCCAACAAGCGCAGTTAATGGAAACTGAAAATCAACGCGGGTGAAGGGTTCTATGTTCTTAAATTTCGGGAAAACCGCGTGCGTAATGTAACCCTTGAGCGGACGCCCCGGCTTAAAGCCTCGGAGGATGCCGACAAGCTCTTCTATTTTTTTATCGTCTGAAGTCATCAATTACTGCCGGCTTTCTATTTTTGAGTAAGATGGTCGCGAATTACTTCCGCCTGAAGTCGAGAGAAAAGCGGGGGTAAGGCATTTCCAATCATTTCCGCAGCAGCATACTTACCCCGGCGCAAAGAAAAAGTGTACTCGGGTGGAAAGCTCTGCAACATCGCTGCCTCTCGCAAAGATATCGCTCGGTCTTCGGTAGGGTGTAGGAAGCGGCCTTTTGACGGATTGATACAGCCACCGGTAATAGTAGGGGACACATCATCCCAGCTCATTCGGCCATACACATCATAATAGCCGTCATGCTTTGTGTGGCATTTGAGTGCGAGCTCAGGCGAGAGTGAGCTCCTGCTACCTCCGTCTTTGGGAATGGCCCTAATAAGCTGCTGAACTCTCTCACTGCGCTTCTCAGGTAGGTTATGCAGCACATCCTTCTCCAGCACATGAACTGGGAGCTCTTCAATAACAGAGCGTACAGTAGTTCTCTGAGATACAGGTTGAGGATGATTTAAAGCCCCCTCTCTAGATGCGAGAAGAACGAGCCTTCTGCGACGCTGAGGTACGCCAAAATCCGCCACATCAAGCACTTCGTCGGTGACTTTGTATCCTAACTTTCTGAGTTCACTCTTGAACTTTAGAAAACGGCTGTAACGTGCAAGATTCGGAACGTTTTCAAGCATTATGGCTTTAGGAAAAACATCCCTGACCAAGCGAAGAACCTCATCTATCAAGCGGTTCCTCGGATCCGACATTCTCCTTTTTTTATTGTTCAGTCGCATGCGGGAAAACCCTTGGCAAGGAGGGCATCCTGCTAGCAAATCCAGCTCTCCTTTCTTGAGCCCACAGGCATTTAAAAGATCGATTGAGGAGAGACTGCGGATATCCTCATTAAATAGCCGGACAGCAGGGTGGTTCGCTGCATACGTTTCCGCAGCTAGTGGATCTAACTCAACGGCTGCTTCTACCGAGAAACCAGCGTCCCTCAGCCCTTGGGTTAAGCCACCACAGCCGGAAAACAGATCAACGGCTTTAAGATTGATCGGAGGTATCATGGGTTCGGTCTTGCATGCCGCATCAGAGAATCATCTACAACTGGTTTTTATGGAGCCTAAGAGAGGTAGAGCCGCTTATCCGCAGATGATGGTATTGCGAACCCGAAAGGAAGTAAACCAAACGTATGTGAAGCCAGCATGCTTCATGTTTTGCAGAGATTGTCCTCCCTCTCTCTGGAGTTCTATGCCTGGGTCCGGAACACTCCGATTAATACGCAAACCATACCACCTGAAGCAGGGCTTCGAGCTCCAAGTGTTCCCGAAGTGGCCTTTCGAATCAGCGACGGTGGTCTTTCATTTTCGTAAGTCCACTTCAAGTCCATTTGGGGTCTGGTTTCCCGGCCACTGACGAGGGTTCGCTTCACCATTCTTCCGAGCAGATTAGCGTCTAAACACACTAAAACTGCGTAAACTTTGCTGGACATAGCAGGTACCGTTTCCGAAAATAACCGTGTCCTGAGGCTCTGCCTCTACCGCGCCTAGCTGGGGCTCGATGAAATAAAACAGCACAGTGATCCGGTCCATTAATCGGATCCAGAAGGCCCTTTCAGGCCCCTTCCCAACGAGCACCTGAAGCTCTCCCCATAACGCCACCCTGGCATCATTAACATCGAACATATCTCGTTTTTCGTTCTGGGAGCCATTCGAAAACCTGATGGGTGCCCATCAGACAGCGCTCCCGGTTCTGGTTGTATGACCTTTAAAAAATTGAGATGCATTAGGCTTGGAAAGAACTCACCGCCCGAAATCAGGCACTGGGAGCTTTTTCCAACTACGCAGGTAACGAAACCCCGAACGAAACCTTTCGGGCCGGGTGGATCTCCCCTGATCAGCGGTGCGTCATCACCGTCATCGCTCAGTTTTCGTGCTTGCCCTCACTCACCGTGCAATACGGTGCCCGCTCCCCACGACTCATGGTGACGACATGAAGCCCGCCCCGGCCAGAAATGGTTTGCTGGTTCGTGAGGAAAATTCAATCGCGCTCGCAGCAGCGCCAACGTAGGACCGGAGCCATGATCTGGAAATGGTTAAAACTGACTCAGCTACGGGGACAGGGCCTGCGTGTGTGGAGAACCTAGAGGTCCTGACCCCATATGCTGAGGGTTTGCCACACGACAATGCTGCACATTTACAGGAGATGAACTGCTATCGAGGAAAGATGAAATGACGAAACAAAGAAAACTTAAACGGAATCACCAGAAAAGGAATTTCGGGCTGGGTCACCAGCCGGATTATGCTGCTAAGATGGCTCTCGCAGAGGCATATGGTGGAGATAGCCATTTCTACACACGGTTTACCCATCATGCCCGATTCCAGAACTGGCTCGCCTGGCTGTCGGAACTCGACCCGCCGATTCGGGATCTTCGGAAGATTACCAGGGATCATGCTGTGGCGTACGCAGAGTACCTGGCCAAGGCGGTTACGGCCGGAGCTGTGGAAGTGGCCTATGCACAAAATCTGATCTCGACAGTGAACACCGTCATGCGGGCAGTACGCCTTGACCGGGAGATCTGGCTGTCGCCGTCGGATTCGGTCGGAAAGCGTTCATATGTCCGCACAGTCTTGCCAATGGCACCCTGGGACAAAGTGATTGAGGCGGTAAGGCTGTCAGAGCATAAAGGAAACTACCGGGGAGCTGCTCTGATTCTTCTCTGGCGAGCGTTTGGTATGCGGTTTCGGGAAGGTGCGTTAGCTGATCTGCGTCGCATGAAAGCAGAAGCTGACCTGTATCAGATGGTCTGGATCAAGGAAGGTACGAAAGGTGGTTTCGTATCCGATGACCGGTGGATTCCCGTTGAAGCGTGCAATGGCAGGCTCTGGACTATGCCCTCCATACGATCTCTGAAACCGGATCTTGCCTGATCGATACCAATAGTTCCCTGAAGGAATTTCTCAACCGGCATGCCACTCCGGTTCGCAAAGTACTGAAGCAGGTCGGGATTGAGTGCCCGAAAGACCTCCGGGCAGAAAACTTTATCGAACTGTATGAAAGAGAAAGTGGTCAGCCGGCTCCGCTGAAGCAAGACGGGCCCTTTGACAGAGCTGCAGACCTAAATGCCAGACAGGCAGTCGGTCACAGGGGCGGTCACAAGCGTCTGACGATTTCATCATCCTACGTCGGAAAACGCCACCGTTCGGATCAGGCCGGGAGGAAGTCAGAGAATGAATCTCACCAGCATAATTAAGCGGATTAAAGCCGGTGAAGGCGGTGACCGGGCACGGCGCCGCCATATCAGCCGCATCGAAAAAATGGTGGCCGCAGTCGAAGTTCGATTTCCGGAAGTTAAAAGGCACCAACAGATTCAACAGAAGCACGTCCGCTGGCTACTGGAGCACTGGTGTAATCCGTCCACAAAAAAGGATTACCGTAGCTCACTTCGATTACTGCTGGAGGCCCAGGACCGGGACCCGAACTGGCTCAGGCAGCTGGGAATGCCTCCGGCTTCATCGGGCGGCCGGCCAAGGGACGTTACGATAATACGTTCCCGGTCAGCAAAAACCTGGCTGGAATACTGAAGACCAGGCATAAATTACGTGAGCGAGGTTGTCAGACCCAGCCGTAATCGTCTGCTGCACATTGCTGGCACTGGCTGGGCAGATTTACGTTATCCTTATCTTGTAAGCCTTAACTGGAGTGCTCCGATGCCGGCGGAAGATCTGAGGGAAACGGTTTGGCGTGAAATTGTAGATCTGTTCGAGGGCGACGAGGATTCCGCCCGTGACTGGATGTCACGACCACGAATTCCTTTGGGTCACGCTACTCCGGCAGAGATGCTGGGCTCTCCTGAGGACATTGCCCGTCTTAGACAATTTATCCAGCAAATCCAGCGGGGAATTGTTCCCTGAGTTTTCCGGGATGGCACATACCAAATAGATCGGGACCATTTTCTGCCGCGGCCCCGATCTTTTATACAAAGGGTTTAGGGCAGCAACGTCAGACTGTCTGATTATGGGCATCCGCTTTAGCAGCTAAGGAACGCCCTAGCAAATCCCACGCATTTCGCATCTGATCCATGCTCTCACCATGCTGATACCGACGACGGACACTGCCCAGGGGACGGTGATTTTGGCAGGCATCAATAATATCTGGTGTTACGTTGAGCATTTGCATCTGAGTTGCCCCTGTCCGCCTCAGGTCGTGAACCGTCCAGTGACCATCAGGCAGAATCAGGGTCGAGTGGTTTTTCGTGCGGCCTTTTTTCGGTGGTGCATCAGGATCACGCTGGCGCTCGCACACAGCCTTGCTCAGGACTTTAGGCAGCATGTAAGGACGGTCTTTTGATTTTACTGATGGCATCATCCAGCCGGTGTGGCCTGTGAGCTTATGTAGCTCGGCAAACCACTTCTTCGAGTAGTCTGACAAATGGATGATGATCGGATCGCCATTCTTTGAGTTTTCATCGGGAATGAGCCAGGTGCTGTTATCAAAATTGAGGTGATCCCACCTTCCTTTAAACAGCTCGATACCCCGGCACATTGTTCCAAGAAGGATATGGACAGAGCATTGCAGATTCCGGGATAAACCGGACTCTGGCAACAATTTGTACAGCTCTTCCAACTCATCTTCTTTTGTCCGGGTCGCACACAGGACCCGGGTTCTTATTTTGTCTTTCCCGCCAACATCCGCTTTTTCTACACAATCTAGTACTGAGTACTCAATAAATTCCCGTTTTACCGCTAATCGGAACATCGCCTTCGTGTACAAAAGTACCGAATTCGCCATGGAGTTATGGCCGGCAGCAAGAACAGGGTCGACAGCAGCAAAAAAGTGTTGGCGAGTAAATTCTTTGATTGGTATGGATCCAAAACGACCAAGCAAATGGTTCTGTAAGATTGTCATGGCATGTATTCCGCCATCATCGTGTCCGCTCGTCTTATTCGCCAGCTTGGTTGCATAAACAGCAGCCACATCGTTTAAAGTCCGTAACGCCTGACGCTCTGCAATTTCCCGCAGATGTTCAGCTTTCCGCATCTCCGCGAGCTTCTTTTTTTCTTCCTGGGGGTCCTCTCCCTGTCGAATACGGACCCGCCATTCCTCAGCCAGCTCCCGAGCTGAACGCGTTCTCAGTCCGTCGCAAAAAGCACCAAGGGAATGCTTTCGCCCAATCCACTGACCAGAACCGACCTGAACCGTATACCTCAGATGCCAGATCTTTTTTCCGCTGGGAGTTACACGCAACACCAGGCCGGTGACAGTTGAATCCTGAATGTAGGTATCTTTCTGACCGGGTGTCAGTTTCCGGATCAGTTTATCCGCTGAATCGGCGCTCCGTGGAAGGAGCTCCCTGTTTTTTACTGCCATTTTCTGACTCCGTTAATGCTAATTTTAGAGAACTTTGGGTACTGGCTGGGGACAGTTTCTGGCTTAGGTACACGCTGGGTACCGGTAAAACGTCTTGCCACAATCTGAACCCAATCAACACACAAAAATTCTATAAAAAACTATATAAATCATATAGTTGTTACGAATTAACGGAAACGAAATGAACCTGAATGAACCGAAATGAAACACTACACTATTTTATTCGGGACGAAGGGGTCGCAGGTTCGAATCCTGCCACGCCGACCACTTTCCCGCATTATCAATCAGTTATGAAATAACCGCTCGTCCTCTGTCACTTTCCAATTGCCTGGATACAAGGCATACCCAAAGAGTGCATAACCACCATAAACCAATTCCGTACCCTCCGGAATCCAGAGCATCTGGCCGGGTATTACATGGTGGGTCTCGTCCGCCGCTGTTACTAAAAGCTCGCCTTCGATCACAAAGATGACCTCATCGTAGAGCAATGTCCAAGCAATTTCGGCGCCTTCCCAGCGGGCAAAACCAGCCCCCATAGTGGTGCTCAGCGCCCCATCAACGGTGCGTCCGATGGCGGCATGCCCGGGTGGCCCGCCGCGGTGTTTAAAGGCAGTCTCTTGATGGTCGAATTTAACCGCACGAATCGGGGATTGGTTCATACCCACGTCCTTTTTAAAATCATAACTCGCTCCGGCTCGCCCAGGCGGCGTGAACCATACGGGTCTTTACACCCACACTGAGAAAAGGTTGCGGCGGATTCATGGCGGGCTTACCCGATACCGCGAGCATATCCGCCAGTTGACTGGAATCTTGACCTGTAGCCAGTTCTGCAATCAACTTGCCGGAGATGGTTCCCCTTGCGGCACCCACACTCTGATGAACTCCTGACATCCAGGCATGATCACCCACTTCGCCAAAGAAGGGAGTGTAGTTTCGGGATAGCCCACAGGCACCGCCCCAGGTGGAATCGAAAGGCACATGTTCCAGTGACGGATAGCGCGCCAGAAACGAGTCCCGATGGCCCTGGCGAATGGCGGTGCGGCCGGCCAGGTTGTCGTGGTACTTGGGAACAAACCGGTACTGGTTGCGGATGATCAATCGTCGATCCGGTGTAAGTCGCACGGTTGTACCGGCATGATCCGCGGGTGTCAGGCCAAAGTGGTGTGGCGCCTCACTGAATAAGTCCATTTCCTGATCGGTCAGCTCCCGGGTCATGCTGGCGAACGTCATTACCGGTAACATCCGTCCCTTGAGGAAGCCGAATTCCTGGGAATAGATATTGGAGCCCAACACCAGGTTTTTGGCCCGCACCTCGCCCTCCGGCGTCACTGCGTGCCAGTTGCCGTTACTGCGGGACAGGCCGACCACCGGCGAGTCCTCGTGGAGCTCTACATTGTCCGGCAGCGTATCTGCCAGTCCGCGCACCAGAGCCGCCGGTTGCATGAGCGCTGTATCCGCAGTGTAGATAGCGGCCGCGTAATGAGAAGTACCCAGAATTGGGCGCAGATCTTCCCGTTCGAGCCTTTTGTAAGGGTAATCAAATTCCCTGAGAAGCTTTTCGTAGTTATCCAGGTACTTGAGCCCGCGTTTGCCCACCGCGCCCTGGTATTTACCGGCAAGGGACCAACCACAATCGATATTATGGCTTTCAACCAGTACATCCAGATCCTTGATGGCATTGCGGTTGAGACCCAGAAGCTTCTGTTTACGGGCGAGGTCATCGCCTTCCAGGTCCCGTTTGTGGGGTAAATCGATAACGAATCCGGTATTGCGGCCGGAAGCGCCTTGCCCCACGCGCAAGGCATCCAGCAAGACCACTCTTTGGCCGGGTCGCAGTTCCGCAAGTCGTCGCGCAGCCGCCAGACCCGTGAAACCGGCACCGATAACCAGCCATTCGACGTCTTTACAGATGGTCAGCCGGCGCGCCTTGGCGGGCTCTGCGAGCAGATGATACCAGCCGTTGCATTTATCATCCCGGGGAATAATGGACTCCGTCATACCAGCTCCTCGGTGGCTTTGCCACAGGCTTTTATCCAGTCACTGCGACTGCTCATGGCCTCCTTGCCGACCAGGGCAAAGCCGAGCATGACCCCATCATCGTCATGACATTGAATACGCACGCCGTCCCCGATTCTGTCAACGCGCCATTGGACAGCGACTTCAGAGGGCGGAACCACCACACATACCGGCGCTGCCGGTGTCTTGACCATTACCGGCATCACAGGATAATCAACCGGGGTTGGTGTGCCATCAATTGTCAAAGCCAGCGCCTTGATGCCGGCATTAATAGGCGCCAGGTAAGGCAACAGCTGACCGTTGAGTTCGACGGCATCGCCAAGGGCGTAGATATTCGGTATGGATGTCGCCAGATAATCATTGACCTGAATGCCACGGCCGCATTTGACACCGGCCTCTTGCGCCAGACTGATGTTTGGTGAAAGTCCCACGGCACTGATGAGCAAATCAGAGTCGAGCGTTGTGCCATCAGTCAGCGTCAGGCGATACGAGCCATCGGGCGCGCTTTTTACATCAGCCAACGAGCGGGAGAGGTACCACTGCACGCCGATTTCACTAAGTCCCCGACGCAGTACTTCGCTGCCAGCTGCCGGCAACAGCCTGGGCAGAGGCCGGTCCGCGAGGCCTACCACATTTACTGCATGGCCGGCCTGGGCAAGGTCATTGGCAAACTCGCAACCAATGAGGCCATCGCCAATAATGGTGACCCGGGCGGGCTCATCCAGGCAATCAAGTTTGGCCCGCATCCGCTGATAGTCCTGACGGTCATTGACGGCAAGCAAGGCGCTCTGATCACCGGTAAATCCAATACGAATGGGACGCGCACCGGTTGCCAGGATCAATTGTCCATAGCTCATGTCACCAAGGCGGGTCACAAGTGTTTGCTGCCTGGTGTCAATAGACAATACTGGACAGAAGGCGTGGACCCTGATCTCAAGGCGCCGCTCTATGGCCAATGCAGACTCTTCAAGTAGGGAATGAGCGTCCTTTTTCATCGCCAGGGCATTGGATAGTGCCGGTTTTGAATAACGGCCGCCATCGTCCGCGGTAAAGACATGAATTTCGCGATCGGCATTGAGAGAACGCAAGGCCTTGGCAAGACCATAGCCCGCGTGACCACTTCCAATAATCACCACCGGGCCTTCCGGTACCATGCCCGAGGGCATGGAGGCGCTTTCAGCTTCCGCGGCCAAAAGCGCTACCGGCGTTTCAGGCATGTCGCAAGTAATCTCCAACATTTCGAAATCGGCCTTGCCGACACCGCAATCCGGGCATAGCCAGTCATCGGGTACATCTTCCCAGCGGGTGCCGGGAGCTATGCCGTCTTTAGGCCAGCCTTTCGCTTCGTCGTAAATGAGGCCGCAAACAACACAAAGCCAGGTTTTCATAGGAGATCCTTATTCGCCAGCGATGCGGATGGCGATATTTTTGGTCTGCACATATCCATAAAGCCCTTGCTGGCCTTTTTCCCGCCCATAGCCAGAGAGCCCTACGCCACCGAAGGGTGTTTCCACGCCACCAGCGAACCATTCATTGATGAACACCTGCCCGCCACGAAGGCGTCGAGCTGTTCGCAGGGCGCGATCGAGATGCTGGTCGAAAACACCAGCCACCAAGCCAAACGCTGTGCCATTGGCCAGGGCCACGGCTTCGTCTTCCGAATCAAAGGCATGAATCACTAACACGGGTCCGAAAACCTCCTGCTGGAAAATTTCACTGTCCACCGCTACATCGGTAAAGACGGTGGGCTGCATGAAGTATCCAGACGTGCCGGAAACCCGCTCTCCACCGGTGATGCAGGTCGCGCCCTCGACAATGGCTCGTCGACACATACCCTCCACCTGAGTCAATTGCGCCTCCGAAACCAGCGGCGTCAGGCCCGGATTAGTGATGCCTGCACCAATGGACAGACTTTCCGTCAATTCGGTGACCCGCTGGCAGACCTCTTCCATCCGTGACCGGTGCACAAGCAGACGGGACATGGCCGAGCACACCTGGCCCGCGTTGAAGAAGATGCCTGCCTCAACGCTTGCAATCACCTGATCAAGGTCAGCATCAGCGTGAACGATGGCCGCCGACTTGCCGCCCATTTCCATCACACAGGGTGTTGCGCGCTCGGCAGCTGCCCGCAGAATCCTTTGCCCGGTAGCGACCGAACCGGTGAACACGATCTGGTTGGTTTCGGCATGCTCGACCAAATGGGCACCCACAACCGCACCCGCACCACAGAGCAAATTAACGGCGCCACGAGGCAGCCCTGCGCGCTCGCACGCCGTCATCAAGAAGGTCATCGCCAGGGGCGATACTTCCGGGGACTTCACCACCACCGCATTGCCAGCGGCAAGTGCCGGCGCCAATGAGCGTGCGCAAATCGAGGGCGGGAAATTCCAGGGTACAATCTGTACCGAAACACCCATTGGCTCATAGCTGGTGAAATCGACATAGCCGTTACCCAGCGGGATAGACGTACCTTCAATTTTGTCAGCCATGCCCGCGTAATACTCGAAATAGCGGGCGGACTCCTCGAACTCCCCACGGGCAATATCAAGTGATTTGCCGTTTTCCCTGCTCAGCACCAGCGCGGCTTCCTCGGTCAGTGCCTTTATTTCACGGGCAATGGCCAATAACCAGGAAACCCTCTGGGCCGGACGTACAGATGTCAGAGCGCCGGAGTCGACACATCGACGGGCTGATGCCATGGCGGCGTCAGCGTCGCCGATACTGGCATCCGCAATTTCTGCATAGGGTTGGCCCGTAGCGGGATCATCGACCATGCGATAGGTTTCGCTGCCAGTCCATGCACCATCAATGTAATTGTAAAAACGTTCTAAGCTGCCCATGGAGCACTCCCAGGTTGCTGTCTGTATTTCATGCAGTCGGCTCATCGCGGCGAACACGCCGAGCTACCCACTGGTGGAAAAAGTGAGTCGGGTGGTCCAGTACCGGAGAGAAGACCCCCCCCTGGAATCCCGGTGACCGGCGACCACGCTGCATGCCTTCAACCACGCCGATATCCTCACCAAACACGACTCGCCAGGATTCCAGAGTGGAGGTTCGGCAGGCGCCGTAAGCGTCCTCGGCCGCTTCGTCACCCACGTAATAAACGCGCAAATGTTCGGTGGTTTTCCCCGCAGAGACCGGCTCCAACATCATGGCGAAGGCGTGGTCAGCTTGGATCCCGAGCAGAACATTGGGGAAAAAGGAGATGTATTCCGCATGCTCCAGCTTGTCCTGGGGCCATGAAGGGAACTTTGGCAGGCGCGTGCCGGCCACATTGGACAGGCGGTACGCCAGACTACCCTGACCAGAGCAATGTTCGCCGGCCTGGATATTGTAATGGTCTTCCAGGCGCGAATAGCTGTTCAGACTGGGATGAACCCACGGCAGGTGATAGCTCTCGCAATAGTTTTCCACTGCAAGCTTCCAGTTACAGTCGACGCTGATTTCCAGACTGCCGCCCATGTTTACCCGCCGTAAAAGATCAAAGCCATCGGCACCGATAAAGTCACGCCAGCGGTTTTCCAGCGGCGCCACGTGATCGGAAAACGGCTCGGCCTGACCGTCTGCATTGACGAAAATCATGTCCATCCAAACCGCACTGCGAAGTGGCTTGAGTCCGTGCTTTTCGCATTGGAAGCCTTCAACTTTGTGCTGACCGACACCGCCAATGTGCGGTGTACCTTTCAGCTTGCCGTCAAGGTCGTACGTCCATGAATGATAGGGGCAGCGAATAACCCCCTGGACTTCGCCTTCCTCCGCTACCAGTTGCATCCCCCGGTGACTGCACACATTGTGAAAAACCTGGGTTTCGCCGATTTTGTTTCGCATAAGTAGCAATGGCAGCCCCATGAAATCTACCGGCTTAACGTAGCCATCCTTGACCAGATCACTGGCAAACCCAACACACACCCAGGTACCTGCCATGAGCGTGTCACGCTCGAGATTGAAAAATTCGTCGCTAACGTACGCTGAGTTGGGCATGCCACTGGCATCGGCGATAGGCGCAAGCACACGATCGATTTGTTGGGTAGGGATCAGGTTCGGATTTGTCATGATGGCCTCTCTGTGAAACTGGCTGATTGATGCTTTTTTGTTTTCCTCGGCCTTGAACGAAAAACGGCCTGGATTGGAAGGATTCTGTGTGCAGAGGCAGCTTTCAGACAATCGATGTTTCGGCATCAACATATGATATTTAGTCATGCATGAGAATTTGATAACGCCCTATATCAAATGTGATGAGGATGCTAAGCATAAATATAGATTACTAAACCTCATGTATTTATGAAAAAAAAGACGTTGCTTGAGTTTCGTCAAGGCGTCATTCTTGCCACGCAAAAATAGGTAGTTTGCCCAAATTGAAACAAGCACAAAAACAACAGTCTCAGGAACAAACCTATGCGCTCAGACAACGGCCTGCTTAAGGGCCTCGACCCAACCGTGACCATTGCCTCGAAGATTCTGGTGATTGGATTCGTCATTTTCTGCGCAGTGATGGCAGAACAGGCCGGAGTAGTCTTTCAGGAGATTTCCACCAGTGTCCTGAATAATTTCAAGTGGTTTTATCTGGCACTGGTGACAGGCGTGCTCGGATTTCTTCTCTACCTCATGGTGAGCCGGTTTGGTCACATCCGGCTTGGCAAAGACGATGAAAAACCCGAATTCAGCTACATTGCCTGGGTAAGTATGCTGTTTTCAGGGGGCATGGGTATTGGACTGATCTTCTGGTCAGTCGCCGAACCAATGTACCATTACGCGGCCAATCCCTTCTCGGCCGATCTGACCGCTGAATCCGCGACAACGGCCATGCGGCTGACGTTCTTCCATTGGGGCCTTCATCCCTGGGCAACCTTTATTATTGTTGCATTGTCATTGGCGTACTTCGCCTATCGTAAAGGCCTCCCGCTCACCCTGCGATCCATACTCTATCCCTTCATCGGCAATCGGATTTATGGCCCTATCGGCCACACCGTGGATATTCTCACAGTGGGGATTACGGCATTTGGAGTGTCCCAATCATTGGGACTGGGCGTCATTCAAATGAACAGCGGTCTTAACCATGTATTCGGACTTCCCATCGACATCACCATACAACTCGGGATGATCGCCTTGATCATGCTGTTGGCGGTAGCGTCGGCCTTGTCAGGCGTGGGTCGCGGCATACGTCTGCTCTCTGAGTGGAATATGGTGTTGTCGGTGGTTATTGTGGTGGTTATTCTGGCCATCGGACCAACCCGCTACATACTCAACACCTTGCTGCAAAGCACTGGCGATTACGCCAACAATCTCATCAGCATGAGCCTGTGGAGCGATACCACCGCGGACAGCGGGTGGCAGAACTACTGGACTGCATTTTACTGGCCGTGGTGGATGACCTGGGCACCTTTCGTCGGAATGTTCATCGCACGCATATCACGTGGCCGTACGATTCGGGAAATGATTGGTGGGGCACTGATTGTTCCAACTCTGGTGACGTGCGTCTGGATGTCTGTGTTCGGTGGTAGCGCCCTGTACCAGGAAATGCAGGCTCGAACCGCGTATGACAATGCCGTCGCGGCAGATACCAGCGTTGCTGACACACCCTTTACCGGTGGCCCCATACTCCAGGCCACTCAGGCGGATACCACCTCAGCTTTGTTCGCTATGTTTGAAGGCATGGACCCGGGCGGGCTGGGAAGCGTGCTTTCGATTCTTGCCATCCTCTTGCTGGCAACCTATTTCATAACCTCGGCAGACTCCGGCACGCTTGTACTCTGCATACTGGACAGCGGAGGAAACACGGAGCCACCCCAAGGTATACGAGTACTCTGGGGCGTCGTAATAGCCTGTATCGCAGGCGCCCTGCTCTATGCAGGTGGACTTAAGACCATTCAGACGGCCTCCATTATTGCAGGCCTGCCCATTGCCTTCTTTATCCTGCTGATGACGATCAGTCTTTACCGAACCTTGCGACGGGAGCCCATTGCGGCAGCCATGCTCCCAGTGCACGCACGACCAAGTGATGTGCATCTGGACTTCGACAGCGCGGTTTCAGAATCTGCCTAGCATTTAACATCTGACATTAGATGCTGAATTGCTCAAGCAACTGCCCACCTCAGTAAAGCGTTGAATGCGGCGAGTTTCAGAGAACTCGCCGCATTTGAATACCAGAGCACCCCATACCATGGGGTCACGTCAGTCCGAGATCTCCTACCTCCCGGGGTACTGTTTCAAGAAGCCACTCCCGGAAAGCGCGAACACTGGCATGTCGCGAGGGAGCTTCGCCCTTGTCCAGCAGACAAAACCGGGCTTCGGTTCGAAGTACTGTGGAGGTTGGACGAACAAGTTGTCCGCTCGCCAGGTAGTCATCAACCAACTGCCCCCAACCAAGCGCCATGCCCTGTCCCATAATTGCAGCCTGAACCAGCATTGAGTAGCTGTTAATGTTCAGTCGCCGTCTCGGCGGCCCTACTTCCCAGCCCACCAGCCGAAACCAGTTCTTCCAACTAACCCAATCCGCGTCCGCGTCCTCCAGCGACAGAAGAGTGCAGCCAGCGAAGTCTTCCGGGTTTTCAAAGGGACCATATCGATCCAGATAGTCCGGGCTACAAACGGGGAATACCTCTTCATGAAACAGGGTTGTGGCATGCATGGCGGCGGGCGGCGTGCGGCAATAGAAAAGTGCGATGTCTGCTTCCACGCGACCAAGATCGCGAATTTGTTCAAGAGCCACAATGCGCAAATCAACATTTTCGTGTTCCTGCTGAAATCTGGCGATCTTCGGCAGTAACCATAACGATGCCATGGCACTCGACGTTGCCACCGTCACCTGCTGCATGCTTCGCCACGAACGTATATCGCTCGTCACCGATGCGATATCTGCCAGAGAACTACGGATTGCCTGAGCGTACTGTAATCCCGCCATGGTCAAATTAACCTTACGGGTGGCCCGGGTAAACAAAGGCTTGCCCAAGTAATCCTCCAGGCCACGGACCTGGCGGCTAATGGCTCCCTGGGTCACGTTCAATTCCTCAGCTGCCAACGTAAAACTCAAATGGCGCGCAGCTGCCTCAAAAGCGACCAGACTGTTAAGCGGAGGTAAAGGAGTGATTTTCAACGGCTGGTCCACCTGCTTTAGGTTGCATGTCGCTTATGTCATCAAGGCGACTTTACCTCCATTCTCTCCCAGATCAAAACTGTCGCCTAGACTTGATGTTTTGCAACCGTGGAGCCCGGCAACCCAATGACGCCGTCCATGCTTGTCTGGTTTTATTTCCAGCCACTGCCATCAAGTTTTCACATTGATCATGTAGAAAGATGCTCTCATTCCAACGGAGCAGCAGTAATGTCCGACCAATCATCCCTACTGGTAGAAAAGCTCTGGCGTCTGAAACGCCGTATCGATAAAGGCCAATGTCCTGGCGTGGATTTCGTCCACCTCAACGTCCTTCTCAGGGAGCCGGGTTACCGCAAGGATGTGCTCCGGCGCGTTGAAGCCAATGGCTCGCCAGAGCTCCAGGCTTTGGCCCGCGAGATCATGGCCAACGATGACGGTTTGCCTTTAATGGCAAAGGCGTCGGTCCAGACCCTTCCTGTGGATGCTGAAAAGCCAGCCAAAAGCCGTGGGTGGTTCTGGCGCAATGCACTGGTGCTGATTCCCGTGATCGGCGTTACCGTTGCAACCGTTGCCGGCTTTACTGCTTTCGAGAACCGCAATGTGCGTATCAGCACCGATATTACCTCGGATACAGTCTGGGAGGCGGGGCGTCGTTATGTGCTCGAAGACACGATTTTTGTCGAAAATGCGCAGTTGACCATCGAGCCCGGCGTAACCGTTGAAGGCGAATCCGGGTCTGCACTGATCGTAACGCCCAGCGCCAAACTGTTTGCCCGCGGCAGCAGAAACCAGCCCGTGGTGTTCACAAGCAGCAAGGAACCCGGGCAGCGAGCCCGTGGCGACTGGGGCGGGGTGGTCCTTCTGGGAAATGCCCCGGTTAACCAGCCAGACGCCGCCATTGAAGGTGTCCCCGAAAGCGACCCCCGCGGACAATTCGGTGGCAATGACGAACACCACAGTTGTGGTGTGATGCAATACACCCGCATTGAGTTTGCCGGGTTTGAGGTCTATCAGAACAACGAACTGAATGGGCTTACTCTGGGCGGTTGCGGATCCAACACCATTATTCAGCACGTCCAGGTACATCGGGCGCTGGATGACGGCATTGAGATGTTCGGCGGTACTGTTGACCTGAAGAACATACTGGTGACCGGTGCCGCAGATGACAGTATCGACTGGGACTGGGGCTGGCGGGGCCGGGTTCAGTTCGCCATAATCCAACAGCACCGCGATGTGGGCGACAACGCCTTTGAAGGCGACAACAATGGGTCCAGCCATACCGCGGTGCCCAGGTCCGAACCCACGTTCTATAACGTTACTCTCTACGGCAATGGCCGCTCCGCGAAAGAGCACCGGGCAATACGCTTGCGCGAAGGCTCCGGCGGACATTTCCACAACATGATCATAGACAGCTTTGCCATTGAAGCACTGGATACCCGGGATGAAGTCACCGCGCTGGTGAGCATGAACGCACTGACCTTCAGTCACAACCTGCTTGCCAACAATGGCCGCCTTGGCAACCTGACGATCGTTAACGAAACAGACGATGATGATTTCGGGTTCAATGAAGAACTGTGGATACGAAGCCCGGAACACCAGAACACCATTCAGGTCGAAACCAGCTTGCAGCCATCGGTCAACAGTGAATCCTCGCCCCACTTTCGTCCCAGGGGCTCGGCGCAATCCATGACGGCGAAGCGACCACCGAAAAGTGAATTTTTCGATGAATCAGCCATGTATTCCGGCGCGGTCAATCCCCGGGCCACGTCAACATGGCTTGAAGGCTGGGTTGCCTTCCCGGAAGCCTGACGGCTATATCAGCACCCCCGGGTTCAACAAACCATCAGGGTCCAGAGTCTGTTTGGCGGAACGCAGCACCTCGGCAAACAGCTCCGGCCGCTGGCGATCATAACCCGGCCGGTGATCACGGCCCACGGCATGGTGATGGGTAATGGTGCCGCCCAGGTCGATCAGGGTTTCCATCACTGCCAGTTTGATCTCGTCCCACTGTTTTACCTGGTCGCCACGCCGACCCGGGGCAATCAAGGTGTAGTAGGGCGCCGGGCCGTCGGGGTATACATGGGTGAAACGGCAGGTAACGAATGCCTTGCCACAGATCTCCCGGGTGACCCTGTTCACAGTTTCCAGGACACCCCGGTGGAACTCCTCGAACCTGTCCCAGGTAATGGCGGTTTCGAAAGTCTCAGCCACCAGTCCCAGGCGAATCAGCGCATCCCTCATGTAGGGGGCGCGGATAAACTGCTGGCGCCAGTCGCCGGCCTGGCCTTCATCGGGCTTCTGCTCCCGGTGGGCCTGAACCGATCCGCCAGCATCGGCGACGATGTCCACTGCCCTTTCCATCCACGCATCCACCGGATGATCCGCGGATTCAAAACCGATAATAAGTAAGTGCTTACTACCTCTTCCGATCCCGTTGATCATGGCTTCCCGAGCATCAATCAGTCGGCAATTGGTGGGGTAGAGCCCGGACTGGGACAATCTGCGGACCGCTTCCGCACCTTCCAGAAAATCTTTGAAATGAACCGTTCGGGTAGCCCGGAACTCTGGCCTGGCCTGAAGCCGCATCCAGGCGGAGGTAACAAAACCCAGTGTGCCTTCAGAACCCAGGAACAGCCGGTCCGGCGATGGCCCCGCCCCCGAGCCCGGCAACCGTCGGGTTTCCAGGGATCCTCGGGGCGTTACCACTCGGGTGGACTCCACCAGGTCATCGATGTGGGTATAGAGCGTGGCAAAGTGGCCGCCGGAGCGGGTGGCGATCCAGCCCCCCAGGGTTGAGAACTCGAAAGACTGGGGGAAATGCCGCAGGGTATAACCATGAGGCCGCAGGCCATCTTCGAGGGCCGGCCCATAGATGCCACCCTCGATATGGGCCGCCCGGGACTGGTGGTCCACCTCGATAATGCGATTAAAGCGCTCCATATCGACGGTAATGGTGCCTGCCCAGTCGCCTTCGTAGCGGGGTTCGGTTCCACCCACCACGCTGGAGCCGCCGCCGTAGGGAATCACCGCCGCCCCGCTGCGGCTGGCGTAATCCAGTACGTCGACAAGTTCCTGCTCGCTCGAAGGGCGGGCAATCAGGTCCGGAGCGCAGCGATAATCCCCACCCAGGCCCCGCACGATGTCCCGGAAGGATTTGCCGTAGGTATGGCTGGCCCGGTCCCGGCGATCCGTGGACATAATGGACAACAGCGATTCCGGCGGCTGCAAACGTGGTTGCGGCAACTCCAGATCCGCCAGCGTCGGCGGTGCCTGGCAGGTCAGCTCCGTATTTCCGAATTGCATACCCACCAGCTGGCGTAACTGACCAATCTGCTGGTCGTCGAATGCGCTCTCTTCGTTACCCCAGCCCCAGAAACTGCGTGTTGTCATGGATAGTCCTCAGCTATTGTTTTGCAAACAGTCTAGTCCAAGGCAACCGATGAGGCACCTGCCCCACATTACTCACAATGTTGCAGCCAGGATGCTTATTCTGTGTTAGCGTTGTCTACTGAATTGGAAGTCAGGCTTTAGCCTGTAACCGATTAATCGCACAAATTATGTGCTTTTTTAGTAGCCCTGCCAGGGAGGTAGGCTATGACCGAGACAGCAACTTCTCCCGACCAGAATCGTTTACTGGCGGCCATGCCAGACAGCGCCAAAAAACGGATTTTCCCCCAGCTCAAACTGGTTGAGCTCAAGCTGGGCGACGTGATTCACGAATCCGGCCAATCCATTGAATTCGTGTATTTCCCGACCAACTGCATCATCTCGCTGCTTTACGTCATGATTAACGGCTCATCCGCCGAAATCTCGGTGGTGGGAAACGAGGGTATGGCCGGCATCTCCGTTGTCATGGGTGGAGACAGCAGCCCCAGCCGAACGGTTGTACAAAGCAGGGGGTTCGCTTACCGGATGTCCTCTGCGGATCTCAAGGCAGAGTTTAACAACACGCCTGAAATTCGGGTGCTCACACTGCGATACACCCAGGCGCTGATCACCCAGATGTCCCAGACTGCGGTGTGTAATCGCCACCATTCAATTGATCAGCAACTTTGCCGGTGGTTGCTGCTGTCCCTCGACCGCCTCCCGGGCAATGAGCTGACAATGACCCAGGAACTTATCGCCAACATGCTGGGCGTCCGCCGTGAGGGCGTCACCGAAGCGGCCGGCAAGCTACAGAAACTGGGAGTCATTGAATACCATCGCGGCCACATCACGGTTGCTGACCGATCAAAGCTGGAAGCTCTGAGTTGTGAATGCTATGGCGTGGTCAAACGGGAAACCGACCGCCTGGCATCCCATAACATCAGTTACTGAGTCGGTCACTGTCGATTCCCAAAGAATAACGCCGGGCGTACCGCGACGGGCCGCTGATTCAGATTTTTGACACGGTACATGGCCGTATCCGCTACTTTCAGAAGCTTATCAACGGTCTCTCCGTCGTCGGGATACACGCTCACCCCGATACTGAGCTGAAGTGCCACGTCACGTCCATCGATAACCATAACAGCGGCAGCGGCTTCGCGTATTTTATCGGCAACGGCAAAAGCATGATCGGGCTGGGCGATTTCACCCAACAACACCACGAATTCATCGCCACCATAACGGCAGACCGTATCCGACGTCCTCACGCACGCCTTCAGCCTATGGGCCAGATCCACCAGCATCCTGTCACCGCTGTCATGGCCGAGTACATCATTGATACCCTTGAAACTGTCAAGATCGATGAACAGCAGGCCCATCTGTTTTTCGTGGCGCCTTGCCAGCGCCAGAGACTGCTCAAATCGCTCGTAGAAGGCATTTCGGCTATACAGCCCGGTCAAGGTATCATGCTGCGCCAGGTACGCCATGCGGGCCGTGGATTCCAGGGAAAGTCGGGCGTCATGGAACACAATCACCGCACCGGTAACCACGCCATGGCGGTTGTGAATCGGTGCAGCCGAGTCTTCAATCGCCAGCTCAACTCCGTCTCTGGCCACCAGCAGAGTGTTTGCTCCCAGCGCCACAATCCTGTCCGACTGAATGGCACGCCGGGCCGGGTCGGCCACCGGTTCATGGGTGTCGGCATCCACCACTCTGAAAATCTCTCCCAGTGGCCGGCCAATGGCTTCCTGGCGGCTGAAGCCTGTCAGGGTTTCCGCCACCACATTCATGTATGACACACGCCCGTCAATATCGGTGCTCAATACCGCGTCACCAATGGAGTCCAGAGTAACCTGTGCCCGTTCCTTCTCGTCGAACAGCTGTTCCTCGGCTTTTCTGCGGGCCCTCTCATGGGATTTGTAGGTGCTTATGTCCTCGAGCGTATGCACGTATCCCCGGGCGGGCAGGTTGTCTGTCAGCAGGGCCGCATTGCGGCGGGCCCAGATGACCTTGCCGTCCGAACACTGCAAACGCGCTTCGCACATGAAGGAATCTTTCCCGAGCACCGCGGCCTTCCAGTGCCGGACCGTCTTGTCGTGATCCTGCGGATGAATGACTGAACTCCAATGGGAGCCGACCAGTTCATCGCCGGTCCAGCCACAGAGTTTCTGATAGGCTTTGTTGCTGTAAAGACACTTTCCATCCCCATCCGTCACCAGAATACCCAGCGGTAATGCATCACCCAGCGGGACATCATGACTCTGGATCGCGTCGGCTTCCATATCACCTGCCAACGGAAAGAAGTCGCGATATCGCAGCATGTTCTACTCCCTGTTTTCGATAATGACTTCAACACGGCGGTTCTGCTGACGACCCATCGCGCTGTCGTTGCTGGCAATCGGTCGATCAAAGCCGAATCCGGACACCGTCAATCTGTCGCTGTTGATGCGTCGGTCGGTCAGGAACCGACGAACAGACTCCGCCCGTTGCCGGGACAGGGTTTCATTGAACATGGCGCTGCCGACGTTGTCGGTATGGCCTTCAATCAGTACCTGGCGGTCAGGGTACTGGTCCAGGAAGGTCACCAGTTTCTCCAGATTCTGGTTAGTACCGCCCTGAATCTGGGCACTGCCGGTAGCGAAAAGCACATCACCCAGGGTCAATACCAGTCCCCGTTCGGTCGCTTCAGCCTCGAGATCGTCTATCCGCCGCTGCATTTCCTCGGCTTCACGGGCCGACAGGGCGGCGGCATCCGCCTGTGATCCACGTGCACGCTCAGCCTCGGCGTGAGCCCGGTCCGCTTCCCGGGTCCGTGCCGCCAGCCGGGCCGCATCGCGCTGTTCACCCAAGCGTTCCCGTTCTGATTCCAGCAGCCGTGTCTGGCCTTTGGCACGGGCAATTTCAACCATGCGGTCGGCCATATAAACCCGGTAGTCCGCCAGCGCTGCCTCGTTGTCAGCCAGCGGCTGTTCAGCGAGTTGCACCGCCGCTTCCGCATCACGCAATTCGGTGCGGGCATGGGTCTTCATTTCCGGATTCTGTTGCAGCGTCGTCAATCTGGTGCGCACATCTTCCGAGCCGTCAGGACTGGTTGGCGACATGGCGCAGGCCGTCAGAAGCACGGACGAAAGCACAACTGCGGCGGTGGCTTTTCTGTTCATTGTTGATCTCCCAGACGCTGCATCTCTTCATCGAGAGCCTCAGCATCACGCTCCAGTTCACGATTGATTGCCGCGGCCTTCGCCGCTTCCGTTCTTGCCATCGCCAGTTCCGCAGCAACACGGGCCTGTTTGGCCAGCCGGTCGGCATCGGTCATCCGTTCATCAGCCACCGCCTTGTCCGCTTCCGCCAGCTGACGGTTTGCCTCTTCCAGTTCGGCGCCGGCATAGCGTCGGGCCTCAGCCTGCTCGGCACTGGCAATGGTATCTCTGGCACCGTTCAGGGACTCCGTTGGCGGCAGCGGCGCGGAGGCGCATGCAACCAAGGTCAGGGTAGCGAGCATCAAGGTTGTGAAAAGACCGGTGCGTCTACAGGCACGCCGGATTGTGTCGGTATTCATAGGCTGGCTCCTTATGCCACAGCGTTGCACGAACCTCAGCGGCCCGGGCAACATTTTGTTACAAACACATTAGACCTCGAACACCAGACCTTCTGTTCGTTAACACACACAGCAGGTTCCACTTTTCAAAAATACACATCACTCGCTATTAGGTTTTAATAAGGAGGAGTAGACTGGATAAAAGTAACTCAAGCGATGGTTTTGAGGCGCAACTTTTTGACTGCATCTGTAGGGAGGCAAGATGGCTGACACGCACGGATACTCCAATACCGAAAGGCACGAAAGGCTACGCCGCAGCGCCAGGGACCTGATCGACCACGGCGTGCCGCCACGCAACCATGGTGGCACCCTCAGCGTGGATGCACTGAAACTGCTGTACGAGCGCGCCAGTTCGCCCGAATCCGCTGCCGATGCCCTCAAGTTGCTCCATGAACTCCAGACCTATCAGGTGGAACTTGATCTTCTTTATGAACAACTTCAGGCCAATGAGCAGGAGATCAGCGAGGAGCTGGCTCATTACCGGTCTCTCTATGAGCAGGCCCCGGCCGCCTATCTGATCGTTGCCAACGATGGTAGGATTATTGAAGGTAACGAGGCTGCGGGCGTGCTTTTCGGAAAACCCGACACGGATCTCGCTGGCAAACCCTTGTGGGCACTTCTGGCACCCGGCCAGGAAAAGGCAATGGACACACTGCTCGGTAATCCCGAGGAACAGGGCGTAGTAAATGTACCAGTTGAACTCCCCGATCGCAGACAGGTGGCCGTCAGCTCAAGGCCTGCTACTGCCGGTGACAGCATTCTGATGATCCTGACTGAAGCCCTGACAGACCCTGCCAGCTCCTGATGCGAATCGTAGGTATTGGGGCCTCCGCCGGTGGCCTGGCGTCATTGGAGGGCTTTTTCCGCAATACGCCTTGCGATACCGGTATGGCTTTTCTGGTGGTGCAACATCTGGACCCGACCCAGAAGGCACTGCTGCCGGAACTCCTCCAACGCTATACCGAAATGCCGGTTTATGAAGCTCAGCAGAACATGCCCATTCGCGCTGATTCCATCTACGTGATCCCGCCCAACCAGGAGCTGCGGGTGGTCGACGAGACCCTGAAGCTGGAGCAGCCCGCGCAACCAAGGGGGCAGCGGCTGCCCATCAACGTGCTGTTCTCATCCCTGGCCAGCGTCCAGAACGAACGGGCCATTGCCGTTGTGCTTTCCGGCATGGGCTCTGATGGCACCCTGGGTCTGCAGGCCGTCAAGGCCGTCGGCGGGCTATCAGTGGTGGAGAGTCCCGAGTCGGCCCAGTTTGATGCCATGCCCAAAAGTGCCATAGACGCAGGCTGTTGCGACATTGTGGCCCCGGCTGACGAATTACCGGACCGCATTCTGGCCTATGATCGCCGTGTTCCGGAACCGGGACATGGCCAGGAAAACAGCCACCTCGCCCACGCATCGTTGACAAGGCTGGATCCACTTCTCCGGCTACTGCAACGGCACACCCGGCATGACTTTTCCCTCTACAAACCCACCACCCTGAACCGCCGGATTGAGCGACGCATGGCCATCCACGGGATTTCCGATCTGGCCGACTACACCCATTTCCTGGAGGACAACGAGCAGGAAATACAACTGTTATTCAGGGAACTATTGATCGGGGTTACCGGGTTTTTCCGTGATCCTGAAACCTGGGACTATCTGGTTGAGACCGGCCTGCCAGACCTTCTTGATAGCCAACCGCAAGACCATACCCTGCGCGCCTGGGTGGTGGGCTGCTCAACCGGGGAAGAGGCCTATTCGTTGGCCATTGCGTTTACCGAGGCGCTTGAGAACGCCGGCCCCGAGCGGAAACGGGAGCTGAACCTGCAAATTTTTGCCTCCGACATCAGCCCTGAGGCCATTTCCATCGCAAGGAGAGGGCAATACCCTCTGAGTATTGAAGACACGGTATCCGAGGACCGGCTGGCACGCTTTTTCATCCGGCATGACACCCATTACCAGATACTGCCATCGATACGGGACAAGGTTATGTTTGCCACGCACGATGTCATCCTGGACCCGCCTTTCACCAATCTGGACCTGATTGCCTGCCGCAACCTGCTGATTTATTTTGACGTGACGCTACAGCGACGGATACTACCCCTGTTCCACTACAGTCTTCGCCCCAACGGTTTGTTGATGCTGGGCAGTTCGGAAACCATCGGCCGGCTGAATCATCTGTTCGCACCCCTGAAGCCGAAAATGCGGCTGTACCGAAGCAAACCCTTCGAGTCCGTCCGCCACTCTGACTTCCTGCTAAGATCATTCCCACCGATGTCCACCCTGCACAAGGAGCACCCAGTGCACTCCAATGAAACTCTCTCACAGGAGGATACCAATAACACCCTCCAATCCGCCGCCGATCATGTGCTGCTGCAGGGCTATGCACCGGCCTCGGTAGTGCTCAACGCGGATGCGGATATTGTTTATATCAGTGGGCGTACGGGCAAGTATCTGGAGCCTGCAGCGGGCAAGGCCAATTGGAACATCCATGCCATGGCCCGTGAAGGTCTGCGCGAGCCACTGTATACCGCCCTGAAAAAGGCACCCGACCAGTCGGAACCGATCGAGCTTACTGGATTGCCGGTACAGACCGGCGCCGGCACCCAGGCGGTTGACGTGACCATTCAGGCCCTTCGCGAACCCGAAGCCCTGAAGGGCATGACCATGGTGGTATTCCGCGATGCACCCACACCAGTAATGTCCCGCCGGCGCAAACCCGCTTCCGCTACTGAGGCTGACTACGTTGCGGAAATCCAGCGGTATCAGAAGGAAATTGACAGCCTGCGGCAGCAGGCGAAACTGACGCGGGAGGAACTGCAGGCGTCCAACGAAAAGCTTCAGACCACCAATGAAGAGCTGCAGTCAGCCAATGAGGAACTGACCACCTCCAAAGAAGAAATGCAGTCGATGAACGAGGAACTGCAAACCATTAATACAGAACTGCAAACCAAACTGGATGACCTCGCCCTCGCCCAGAGCGATATGCAGAACGTGCTCAACAGCATTGAAATAGCGGTTCTGTTCCTGGATAAGGAGCTTAATGTAAGGCGCTACACCGAGCGGGCCACATCCATTATCAACCTGCGCGAAAGCGACATCGGCCGCCCGCTGAGCGACCTGACCACCAGCCTCCGCTATCCGGAACTGCAGGAGGACGGCCAGAAAACCCTGGATTCACTGGCCGTCACCGAAAAGCAGATTACCACCAACGATGACCGCTGGTTTTCAGTCAGAATCATCCCTTACCGGCGGCTGGACAATATGGTTGATGGCGTGGTCATCACTCTGGTGGATATCACCGACACCAAGACGCTGGAATCCTCGCTGCGCAAAAACCCGCAGTCCTGAGTAGTCGGGGTTCAGGCTTCACCGTTATCATCGTCGCCGCTTCGATGCTGCTGCGCCCACAGATGGGCGTAGTGACCCTCCCGTGCCAGCAGGGCGGAGTGGTTGCCACTCTCGACAATACGGCCGCCATCCATCACCAGAATGGTGTCCGCATCCCGCGTGGTTGAGAGACGGTGGGCAATCACCAGCGACGTGCGCTGACGACTGACTTCCTTCAGCGCCCCAAGGATTGCCTGTTCAGACAGGGAATCCAGGGAAGATGTGGCCTCGTCCAGTATCAGCACCGGTGGATCCTTGAGAATCACACGGGCAATCGCCACACGTTGCTTCTCGCCTCCGGACAGCTTCAGACCCCGTTCACCAACCTGGGTTTCGTAGCCATCCGGCAGGCTCTGGATAAAAGCGTCCAGGTGCGCCATGCGGGCGGCCCGGTAGACTTCCTCTTCGCTGGCCCCGGGCCTGCCATAGGCCAGGTTGCGATAGAGGGTGTCGTTGAACAGCACCGTGTCCTGGGGCACCACGCCAATGGCAGCCCGCAGACTGTCCTGGGTCACGTTGCGAATATCCTGGCCATCAATGGTAATGCTGCCCTGGTCCACGTCGTAGAAGCGGAACAGTAGGCGGGCGAGGGTGGACTTTCCAGCACCGCTGGCACCCACCACTGCCACGGTGTGGCCGGCCGGAATGGAAAAATTCACATCCCGGAGAATCTGTCGGTCCTGTCGATAGGCAAAATGAACATGCTCGAAACGGACTTCGCCCCTGTCCACAATCAGTGCTTTGGCATCGGGTGCATCCTCAATTGCCGGCTCGTCCCCCAGCAGCCCGAACAACCGTTCCACGTTCACCAGCGCCTGACGGATTTCCCGGTAGACGAATCCCAACGCGTTCAGGGGGATAAACAGTTGGAGCAGATATGCGTTGATCATGGTGAAATCACCCAGGGTAATCTCACCCATCGCCACTTCCCGCACCGCCATGGCCATGATCACAATCATCGCCAAACCAATGATGAACGCCTGGCCGGAGTTCAGGGCCACCAGGGACAGGCGGTTTTTCAGGCGTGCCTGTTCCCACTCGTCCAGATCCCTGTCGTAGAGCTCTGCCTCGAAACGCTCGTTATTGAAGTACTTCACGGTCTCGTAGTTGAGCAGGCTGTCCACCGCACGGGAGTTGGACTGGTTATCCCGGGCATTGGCCTCGCGCACAAATCGGGTACGCCACTCGGTAACCTTGATGGAAAACACCACATACACCACCACCGCCACCAGGATCGCCAGAACGTAACCAACGTTGAACACCACAAACAGGATGCCCGCTACCAGCAGGATTTCCAGCAACGTGGGCACGATATTGAACAGAGTGAAACGGAGCAGGAAGCTGATGCCGTTGGTGCCCCGCTCAATATCCCGGGCCAGACCACCGGTCTTACGGTCCAGATGGAACGCCAGTTCCCGGTTGTGAAGATGTTCGAAAACCCGCAGCGATACACGCCGCATGGCCCGTTCCGCCACCCGGGCAAACACCGCATCCCGCAGTTCGCTGAACAGGGTGCTGCCGAATCGGAGCAGGCCATAGGCGACGACCAGGAGCACTGGAATCCACAGAAGTACCTCGCCACCCCGGTTTTGATCCAGGTAATCGACGATGTACTTGAGGGCTACCGGTGTAGCAACAGTCGCTAACTTGGAAATTATGAGAAACGCCAACGCCAGAACAACGCGGCCCCGGAATTCCGCCAGATAGGGCCAGAGACCCGATATGACTTTCCAGTCCGGTTTGTGGTCTGCGGGGTAGTCGTTATCGGCGTAGGCGCGCAATTGGTTTTCCTGTCAGAATTGGGAGTTGTCGAGCGCCCGAGGTGGCGATGGCCTGCCAGGACACGCTGTAAATACGTCCCTGTACGCTCGACAAAAGCCATCCATGGCTTTTGACGGTCCTGGCAGGCCATCCCCACCCCGTGCACTCTTGCCAGCAGTTGTGATAAGTCTTTTACCGAGTTCAAACCGTACTGTTGCCAGAGTTTACAGTACCGCCAAGCAGGAGGCACATCATCAACACCCGTCACCGCAAAGCATTAAAGCTGGTTATCGATTTTATAAGCCCTTACAAGAGGGCCGTTGCTGGCGCTCTTGTGGCCCTGGTATTTACGGCGGGTATCACGCTTGGACTTGGTCAGGGGCTAAGAATTCTGGTGGATCAGGGCCTCGCCACTCAGTCCCCAGCCATGCTGTCTCGATCTGTGGGACTGTTTTTTATATTGGTGATTGGACTGGCGATCGGTTCCTTCGCCCGTTTCTACCTGGTGTCATGGATTGGCGAAAGGGTAGTGGCGGATATTCGCAAGCAGGTATTCAACCACCTGATTGACCTTCACCCCGGCTTTTACGAGAAGAACCGGAGCCTGGAGATTCAGTCGCGGTTTACGGCCGATACCACCGTGCTGCAGTCTGTTATTGGCTCCACGGTATCCATTGCCTTACGCAATGCGCTGATGCTGGTGGGTGGGCTGATACTGTTGTTCGTGACCAATGCCAAGCTGGCCAGCATTATCATCCTGGGCTTTCCACTGGTGATCATTCCCATTCTGGTTTACGGGCGCCGGGTCAGAAAGCTTTCCAGGCTGAGCCAGGACCGGGTCGCAGAGGTGGGTAGTTATGTCGGGGAGAACCTCACCCAGATCAAGACGGTGCAGGCGTTCAATCACCAGCCCCACGACCGCCGGTTCTTCGCCCGTGTGGCGGAAAATGCCTTTGATATTGCACGGGTGCGGATTCGCCAGCGGGCCTGGCTGACCACTATTGCCATTACCCTGGTGATGGGCGCCATAGGGGTGGTGATCTGGATTGGCGGGCTTGATGTGATTTCAGGGCGCATCAGTCCCGGGGAGCTGGCGGCATTTGTATTCTATAGCCTTTTGGTAGGGCTGGCAGCCGGAGCCGTCAGCGAGGTGATTGGTGAGTTGCAACGGGCGGCCGGGGCAGCGGCACGAATCTTTGAGTTGTTACAGACGCCCAGTGACATTCCCATGGAGACAGACACTGACGAGGTGTTACCGGAAAACATTGCCGGTGAAATAGAAATCAACAACCTGAGCTTCTGCTACCCGTCACGGCCCGATACCCAGGTTTTGAAAGACCTGTCCCTGAGCATTCATGCCGGTGAGACAGTGGCGCTGGTCGGTCCCTCCGGTGCAGGCAAGTCCACCCTGTTTGACCTGCTGCTGAGATTCTATGATCCGGACGCCGGGGAGATCCTCATCGACAACACCAACAGCCGCCGGGTGAGCCTTGAAGACCTGCGCCGATGCTTTGCACTGGTGCCCCAGAACCCCGCCCTGTTTCACGGCACCATTGCCGATAACATCCGCTATGCCCGCCCGGATGCCAGCGACGATGCCATGGTAGAAGCAGCTCGTATTGCCCATGCCGACGAATTTATCCGTAAGCTTCCTCAGGGCTATGAGACGCCTCTTGGAGACACCGGGCTGGGACTTTCCGGAGGACAGAAGCAGCGGCTCGCAATCGCCCGGGCATTGCTCGCGGATGCGCCTATACTATTATTGGATGAGGCCACCAGCGCCCTGGATGCTGAAAGCGAACATCTGATCCAGCAGGCGATGCCGGGACTGATGTCCGATCGCACAACCCTGGTGATTGCCCATCGGCTTGCGACTGTGAGACACGCCGATCGTATTATTGTTCTGGACGCCGGCGTTATTCAGGATATTGGCAACCACGAGGATCTGGTTGCACGCAATCCGCTTTACCGGCGGCTGGCAGAACTTCAGTTCCGGGAAGACAGCGAGGAAGAAAGTACGTAGAAACATCAGGTCCGGGTTTTCAAACCGGGCCGTCATTTCGTGTATGCTGGTGGAACTAAACCGAATTCGAGGAGAGGCAAAGTGACGAACAAAGAATTGCAGGCACTCAAAGAACGTTATGTTGCGGCCGGTGCTGCCAGCCCTAACGAGCAGTTTGCCGACCATGCGACCAATGCCGAACTCTGGGATGCCGATGGCAAACGGATGATCGACTTCGCCGGCGGCATCGGTGTACTGAATATTGGCCATCGTCACCCGAAAGTGGTGGAAGCGGTGAAAGGCCAGTTGGACAAGCTGATGCACACCTGCCAGACGGTCATGCCCTACGAGGGTTACGTGAGGCTGGCTGAGAAGCTCAGTGGCATTGCGCCGGTCCGTGGCCATGCCAAAGTCATGCTTGCCAACAGCGGGGCCGAGGCACTGGAAAACGCGGTCAAGATCGCCCGTGCCGCCACTGGCCGCGCCAACGTCATCTGCTTCGATGGCGGTTATCACGGTCGCACCATGTACACCATGGCCATGAACGGCAAGGCGGCGCCCTACCAGACGGATTTCGGGCCCATGCCGGGTACCGTTTTCCGCGCCCCTTATCCGGTGCCATACCACGGTGTGAGTGAAGACGAAGCCCTTCGCGGCCTCAAGATGGCCATGAAAGCGGATTCCCCTGGCAAGGACACCGCCGCCATCATCATCGAACCGGTACTGGGCGAGGGTGGTTTTTACGCTGCACCGCCGAGCTTCCTCAAGGCCATCCGCGACATCTGTGACGAGCATGGCATTCTGATGATTGTCGATGAAGTCCAGAGCGGTTTCGGCCGTACCGGCAAAATGTTCGCCATTGAACACAGCGGTGTTGAGCCGGACATGATGACCATGGCCAAGAGCATGGCTGACGGTATGCCCATCTCCGCCATTGTCGGCACAGACAAGCACATGGACGCCTCTGGCCCCAATTCCCTTGGCGGCACCTATACCGGCAGCCCCACTGCCTGCGCAGCGGCCCTGGCGGTACTCGAGGTCTTCAAGGAGGAAGATATCCTGGGTAAGAGCCAGCGTCTGGGTGACAAGCTGCGTAAGCGCTTTGACCAGTGGCAGGAGCAGTTCCCCCATGTGGACAACGTGCGCAACCTGGGCCCCATGGCGGCTATCGAGCTGGTAACCGACAAGACCAGCAAGGAGCCAAGAGCGGACTTCGCTGCAGCGGTGACCAAGAAAGCCAAGGAAAATGGCCTGATCCTGCTGAGCTGCGGTATGTATGGCAATACCATCCGCTTCCTGATGCCAGTGACCATCGAGGACGAGATCCTCGAGGAAGGTCTGGGTATTGTCGAGCAGGCATTGAAAGAGCTCGGCTAAGAGCGGCGCAGGAGCAGGACCTTTGTTGTCCTGCCCGCGAATACAGAAACGCTGGTCGGTTATTCACTGACCAGCGTTTTTTTTGACTCAAACGAGCTAAAGCAGTTTCCGGATTTCCTTCCACAACCGGCGATAGGCATCGGCCGCGGCAGAGGAATGGTCTATCAGCTCGACCGGCTGGCCACTTTCCCCCATTTTCTCCACGACGCTGGCGTTGGGAATCAGCGCATTCAGCCCACCCTCAAGATGCTGCTTGCGATTGATCACCATCTGGCTGTGCAGGTTCTTGCGTCGGTCTACCATTGAGAAAAAGGGATGCAAACGGCCGGGCTTGAGTTTCTTGTCCCTGGCGAAGGCCTGGAGCTGGTGCCAGCTGTTGAGGGCAAGCCAGGTGGGTACTACCGGCACAAATACGCCATCGGCCGTTTTCAATACCTGCTCGGACAGCCGGGACATGGACGGTGGGCAGTCGAGCACCACCAGACTGGTTTCCTCCGACAGCGGCGCCAGCCAATTCTTCAGCGTATTGTTGCTGTCGTCCTTGTCGAGCCGGACATCAAGGTTACGGAAGCTGTTATGGGCGGGGATAAAGTCCAGGTTGGGGTAGGCACTGGCACGAATAAACTTGCCAATCGGCGTCTTGCCATCCATCAGTGCTGCCAGTTTCCGGCCCTTTATCTCGTCGGTACCCGCCAGGTACCAACTTGCCGCGCCCTGGGGGTCCAGGTCCCACAGCAGGGTGGGGATGCCTGCCCGGGCGGCGAGATACGCGATGTTCACGGCCGCTGCGGTTTTACCCACACCGCCTTTGAGGCTGTAAAAGGCAATGATCTTCATGCTCCCTCCTGAAGGCCCGACAATACAACGGCTGCCAGCTTAACCGATCCCGGCGAGCAGGAGTGTTGCAGTTACATGACACATCGTTATTCACGACATAAATCTGCAGACTCCTCCCTCTCGCTACTCCCCATAATCACCTGACAAGGATGTTTTGCCTAATGATTGAAAAGATCATGTTGACACTGGACATCTGCAGACGTCGTCGACTGACGACCTTGGCAGTCGGATATCTCCACAACAAATACAACACAGGAGCAACCAATGGTCTCTATCAAACGCCTGGTGACCAGCGTCGGTCTTGGCCTGACACTGTCGTTACCATTCCATACTGCCCAGGCGGGTACGTTCGTTCACCTGTTTGAATGGAAATGGAGCGATGTTGCGAACGAATGCGAACAGTTCCTGGGCCCCAACGGCTTCAGCGCGGTTCAGGTATCGCCGCCCCAAGAGCACATTCAGGGCGACGCCTGGTGGACGCGCTATCAACCTGTCAGCTACCAGCTTCAGAGCCGAAGCGGTGATGCCAGCCAGTTTGCAGACATGGTGTCTCGGTGTAACGCCTCCGGTGTGGATGTGTACGTGGATGCAGTCATCAACCATACCGCCAACGGCACCGGCACCGGCACAGCGGGCTCCGGCTATAGTAGCGATTCGCTGGCATACCCGGTGTACAGCAGCAATGATTTTCATCAGGAGTGCAGTATCAATGGCTCCGACTACAGTTCGGATGCCTGGCGCGTTCGTAACTGCCGACTGGTGGGCCTGCCGGATCTTGATACCGGGAGCAACTATGTGCGCAATACCCTCGCCGGATATCTCAACCAGCTGACCTCACTCGGTGTTAAAGGAATCCGGGTGGATGCCGCCAAACATATGTCCCCCGACGATATCGTCGCTATCATCAATCAGGTAGAGGATCCCCTGTATGTATTCCAGGAAGTGATCGACCTGGGTGGTGAGGCGGTAAGTGCCACCGAATATACCGGCACTTCTGACGTGACTGAATTCCGCTACAGTGCTGCCATCGGTGATGTATTCAAGAACCAGCGTCTGACCAACCTGAGTGCGTTTGGTGAAAGCTGGGGCTTTCTTTCAGGCGGTGACGCGGTTGTTTTTACCGACAATCACGACAATCAGCGCGGCCATGGTGCCGGTGGCAGTAATGTAGTGACCTATAGGGACGGCGAGCTCTACAACCTGGCCAACGTGTTCATGCTGGCCTGGCCTTACGGTTATCCCAAAGTCATGTCCAGCTATGCCTTCTCGGACAGCGAGCAGGGCCCACCTACCGGAACGGTGTACCAGGATGGTTCGGCACAGTGCGGTTCGGCATGGGTCTGCGAACATCGCTGGGAATCCATTGCGAACATGGTGGGCTTCCGGGCAGATACCGACGGTGAGGGCGTGAATAACTGGTGGGACAATGGCAACAACCAGATTGCCTTCAGTCGGGGTAACAGGGGCTTCGTTGCCATTAATCGCGAAGGCGGTTCGCTCTCCCGAACCTTCAACACCGGGTTGGCTGACGGTCACTATCGAAACGTTGCCGGCGAGGGTGCCTGCGTCACTGTGGAGAGCGGTCAGGTTTCACTAACCGTACCGTCGATGCAGGCTGCAGCACTGCATGTCGGCGAGCCGTGCGATCCCCCAACCAATCCGCCGTCAGGGTCGACAGCCTCCGTGGCCTTCCAGTGCCAGAACGGCAATACTGAATGGGGACAAAGCGTTTACATTACCGGCAACAGTGACGCCCTTGGTAGCTGGTCCCCGGCCGATGCCCTCAAACTGGAGCCGACTGCTTATCCAACCTGGAGCGGCACCTTCGAGATGCCTGCCAATACCAGCCTTGAATGGAAGTGCATTAAACGCAGCGAAACCGATCCCTCGGCCGGACTGGAATGGCAATCAGGCTCCAATAACCTGGTGGAGACCGGAGGAGGGGATTCCAGCAATTCCACGTCCGGGTCGTTCTGACGCCCGCCTCCTGCTGATCAGCGACCAGTCTGCCCTCAACGGCAGACTGGTTCGGCTATCCTTCGGTTAGTCACGGATTCATCGTATACTGCCTGATCACTTTTTCGGTATGCTGGGTTGTTACCAGCATTACTTCCCCGAACCTCAGGCAGATATATGAACTCCCCGGAATCCCCGTCAAGACCAACGCACAAACCCAGGCCCTGGGTCGATCTGTTAGTCAGCATCATTATTCCATCCGTCATTCTCATGAAGCTGAGCGGTGACGACTACCTGGGCAGCGTCATGGCCCTGGTGATCGGCCTCGCTTTTCCCATGGGCTGGGGGCTGTTCGAACTGGTGCGTTACCGCAAGTACAACTTTATCGCGGTTCTGGGCATCATCAGTGTAGGCCTTACCGGCGGTATCGGGCTGATGGAGCTGGATGCCGGCTGGCTGGCGATCAAGGAAGCCGCCGTTCCCGCCGTCATTGGCATCGCAGTCCTGATATCAACCCGGACCAGATACCCGCTGGTGAGAACGCTACTCTATAACCCCACAGTGCTGGATGTGGAAAAGATCCAGGCTGCCCTGAAAGAGAATAACAGTGAGGCCGAATTCGAAGCACGGCTGCTGAAGGCCAGCTATTTCTTCAGCCTGACGTTCCTGTTTTCGTCCATCATGAACTTTGTGCTGGCCAAGTGGATTGTTACCAGTCCCTCCGGCACCCAGGCGTTCAATGAAGAGCTGGGGCGAATGACACTGGTAAGTTATCCGATGATTGCCATTCCCTCGATGATCATGATGATCGCGATTTTTTACTACCTGTGGCGTTCGATTCGACGGCTCACCGGATATACGCTCGAAGAAGTCATGGCGCCCCATCTGGCCGCTCAGCACAGGGACAAGTCTTCGGACTCAACATCCGGACGTCATGACCCGTGACCCTGGCAAATTATCTGTTAACATTTTGAATTTAAAAGAAAAAGGCGACCAGATGGTCGCCTTTTTTATACCCCGGAAGACAAAACAGGCCACTCCGGAGACGGGATACATCTGACCCGGGGTCAGATATCCAGGTTGGTTACTTCCAGTGCGTTCGTCTGGATAAACAGACGGCGCGGTTCTACGTCATCACCCATCAGCGTCGTGAAAATCTGATCGGCTGCTATGGCATCCTCGATGGTGACTTTCATCATGCGGCGCGTTTCCGGGTCCATAGTGGTTTCCCAAAGCTGCTCCGGGTTCATCTCACCCAGTCCCTTATAGCGTTGAATGTTCAGACCACGCTGGGCTTCCTTCATCAACCAGTCGAGCGCACCTTCAAAGGACAGTACTGCTTGCTTGCGCTCGCCCCGCTGAATATAGGCGCCGTCTTCGATCAGTCCATCCAGTGTTTCGCCCATCCGGGCGATAGAGGCGTATGAAGACGACTCGAAGAACTCGTGACTGAAGACATGATTGTGGGGAATGCCATGGACATAGATCACGACCTTCGGCAGATACAGATTCCGTTCGGTATCCTTTTCCACCGAGAAGGCGTACTTGGTGCCGGTGCGGGTATCCAGCTGTAAGCCATCACCCAGACGGGCAACCCAACGGGTAACCGCTTCCTCTTCTTTCAGATCCTCAGGCTTGAGGGTCACGTTCTGCAGCATCTGCTGAAGCACCTTGGCCGGATACGCACGGGACAGACGATCGATCATCGCCATCACCGCCTGGTAATCCTTGACCATGGTTTCCAGGGCGGAATCCTTGATCGCCGGTGCTTCCGGATTTACGTATAGCTGCGCGCCTTCCAGAGCGGTCTGTGTCAGGTAGGCTTCCTTGGCTTTTTCGTCCTTCAGATACTGCTCCTGCTTGCCGCGCTTGACCTTGTACAGAGGCGGCATGGCAATGAAAACATGACCACGCTCAATGATTTCCCGCATCTGTCGGAACAGGAAGGTGAGCAGCAGGGTGCGGATGTGGGAGCCGTCCACATCCGCGTCGGTCATAATGATCAGGGAATGGTATCGGAGTTTGTCGGGATTGAATTCTTCCCGGCCGATACCGCAACCCAGGGCGGTGATCAGGGTGCCCACTTCCACGGAAGACAGCATCTTGTCAAAGCGCGCCTTCTCAACGTTAAGGATCTTGCCTTTCAGCGGCAGAATCGCCTGGGTTTTACGATCACGCCCCTGCTTGGCGCTGCCGCCGGCAGAATCGCCCTCCACAATGAACAGTTCGGAAAGGGCGGGATCTTTTTCCTGGCAGTCTGCCAGCTTGCCGGGCAGGCCGGCGATGTCCAGCGCACCCTTGCGACGGGTCATGTCCCGCGCCTTACGGGCGGCTTCACGGGCTCGCGCAGCTTCGATCATCTTGTTGACGATCAGCCTAGCCTCGTTTGGCTGTTCCTGCAGGAAGTCAGCGAACGACTGGTAGAGTTCCTGCTCAACGGCGGTTTTCACCTCGGAAGAAACCAGCTTGTCCTTGGTCTGGGAGGAGAACTTGGGGTCTGGCACCTTCACGCTGATGATTGCAGTCAGGCCTTCACGGGCATCATCGCCCGATGTGCTGACTTTCGCCTTCTTGCCCAGGCCCTCATGCTCGATATAGTTATTGAGTGAGCGGGTCAGGGCGGCACGGAAACCTGCCAGGTGAGTACCACCATCACGCTGTGGAATATTATTGGTGAAGGTGTAGATGTTCTCCTGGAAGGCATCGTTCCACTGCATGGCCACTTCAACCACAATCCCGTCTTCACGCTCCTTGATAAAGTGGAATACCCGGTTAATCGGGGTTTTGTTGGAGTTCAGGTGCTCGACAAAGGCTCGCAGGCCACCCTCGTACTCGAAAACCTCTTCCTTGCCCGAACGTTCATCCTGCAGGCGGATACGCACACCACTGTTCAGAAACGCCAATTCCCGGAGGCGCTTGGCCAGAATGTCCCAGTGGAACTCGATACTGGTGAAGGTTTCAGGTGACGGAATAAAGTGGACTTTGGTGCCGCTGGCATCGGTATCGCCTACAACAGCCAGAGGCGCCTTCGGGACACCGCCATTGTAGACCTGCTCATAGACCTTGCCATCACGACGGATAGTCAGGGTAAGAGAAGAGGAAAGGGCGTTAACAACGGAGACGCCAACACCGTGCAGACCGCCGGAGACCTTATAGCTGTTGTCATCAAACTTACCGCCGGCGTGGAGAACGGTCATGATGACTTCTGCAGCCGACACACCCTCTTCCTCATGGAGGTCAACCGGTATACCACGGCCGTTGTCCTTGACCGTCACTGACTCGTCCGGATGGATGATCACTCCGATTTCAGAACAGTGCCCGGCCAGCGCTTCGTCAATAGAGTTGTCCACCAACTCAAAAACCATATGGTGCAGGCCGGTACCGTCATCGGTATCACCAATGTACATACCGGGCCGTTTCCGCACCGCGTCCAGTCCTTTCAATACCTTGATACTGGAGGAATTGTAAATCGATTCGCTCATTAGGGCACTCCTGAAGGGTGATTTCCCGGCCTGAATCCATTGCCTCTGCTTCTGAGGAATGAAGATGGATCATCCGGGCCTTATTCTATTCTTCCGTCAATTTTCCATGTTCCACGTGGAACAATCTGTATTCCGGCATGGTGTTCTGCCATAGCTCCTCAGGCCGAGGCGGCTCTATCGACGTCAGAAATACCTGACATCGTAATTCGTAGAGCTTCTGAGCGAGCATGGCCCGATGCCCCACGTCCAGTTCTGCATTGATATCGTCCAGCAGAAAGGTGACCTGTTTACCCAGATCGCTCAGTACCATGCCCTGAGCAATCTTCATCAATATGACCAGCGTCTTCTGTTGGCCCCGGGAAAAGGTTTCTGACACCGGGCGCCCCTGAAATCGCAGCCTTATGTCGGCACGATTAGGGCCATACAATGTATGCCCCATTTTCTGTTCCTGTTCCCGATGGGCTTTCAACACATCCATCAGGGATTGTGACGAATCCCAACCCGCATAAAAATCGAGTTTGAGCCCTTCGACCCAGGGCGCTTCGATCTCACCGAGCAGGCTATTAAAAGCATTGGTAAACAGTCGAAAGGTTTCTGTCCGTGCTTTTGTTAAACGCTCTGCCAACTCCGTGTACTGTGAATCCCAGACCTTCATCAGAGCATCGTCTATTCTACCAGTTCTCAGGATTTGATTCCGCTGTGATGTGACTCTTTGGCACTGTTGCCAGACCGATGCGAAGGAAGGTTCCACGTGGAACACTGCCCAGTCCAGAAACTGCCTCCGTTTTCCGGGGCCTCCGGCAATAATATCGAACACGCCAGGATCAATAACCGACACCGGCAGATGCTGGGCCAGTGACGACAGATTTCGAACCGCCTCGCCATCAACGCGCAGCGTCGTCTCCTTGGACGAGACATCGCGGGAAATTCCAACACGGTGGCTAAGCTGGCCGGACTGGACACTCGTGTCTTCCGCCATCCCCGAATCGAGACCACCAAATACCGTCAGTTTCTGTTGCCCATGACTGACGACTGCCTGGTGCCGGCTTACCCTGAACGACCGACCGAGGCCCAGATAGCCAATGGCCTCCAGTACGCTGGTTTTACCACTACCATTTTCACCGAATAAAAGATTAATCGAGGGGGAGAAGGTGACCGACGCGGGCGAGAGGTTGCGGAAGTGTTCCGTTTGCAATTTAACGAGCGCCATAAGTCACGATACGTATCAGCCTGGAGAGACGGGACAAAAAAGGCAGCGTGCCCTTCGACGACGCTGCCCCAGTGCACAAAACCTTTCGGATGAACGCGATTAATGCAGCATGGTCAGGCGCTCGTCCATAAAGACATCCATCTCCGGCGCCAGTATATGAACGTAGCGATCGAAATACAGGAACTGTTTCAGCAACAGCGCGAACTCCCTTGGAAAATGAAGGCCATGGCCCTCGCCAATCCGGACCATATCCATCAGGATATTATTCACGTCATCCTCAGCCTGGTCTGGCTGATACGGAGCCTCGTCCGGCACCATCTTGTCCATCTGCTGGTACAGACGACGAAGGTCATGGGACAGCTCACTGACTTCAACCTTCTGATGGGTAATGCCAATACGGATCATGGCGTCTGCCATGCCGTCAAAATTTCCAACCATCACCGAGGAGATAAAGTCACTGACTGCCTGCCAGGTATCCGGACGTATACGGCCGACAATACCAAAATCAATAAATCCGACCCGCCCATCCTTGAGCACCATGAGGTTACCCGCGTGGACGTCGGCATGGAAAAACTCACATTGGGTCAGGCTTGAGAACCAGGTGTTCATGGCCGTGATCAGTGTCCTTTCCGGATCCCGCGCGTAACCCCGAATACTCTCCAGGTCGGTCAGTGGTACTCCATGAAATCGCTCCATGGTAAGAATCCGACGAGTGCTGCAGCTTTCATAAACCAAAGGTACCGTAGCATCCTCATTGTGAGTATTAAGGAGGAATTCCCGGAATACCTTCAGATTGTTGGCTTCCTTGATGAAATCACACTCTTCCATCATGGTTCGCTGGATTTCCTCCACAATCCCGGACAACGAGGTCCACGAAAGTTTCGGTGCCAGGGTCTCCAGAATCCGGGCCGACAGATACAGAAAGTTCAGATCCGTGAGCAGTATGTTCTCCACTCCGGGCTTCTGAACCTTGATCACCACATCTTCCCCGGTAACCAGCTTCGCGGCATGAACCTGCGCTATTGACGCAGACGCCAGGGCCACAGGGTCGATATCGGAATACACTTCCTCTATCGGGCGCCCAAGCTCATCCCTGATGATCTTTTTGATCACACTGAAGGGAAGGTTAGGGGTACGGTCCAGACAGTACTGGAACTCTTCCACGTATTCCTTGGGAAAGAAGGTCGGAGAGCTGGCAATAAACTGACCAAGCTTTATGTAGGTCGCACCCAGAGATTCGAACGTCTGTCTGAGCAGTCGAGGAGCAGGTGGCCTGTCACCCCGAACCCAGTTGGCTCCGGCGCGTCCGAGTACAGACAGAGTCTGACCGATTCGAAAAGCACCCTTGAGGCTGTTCGTCACCGTTCCCATGATTCACTTCCTTCCTTATCCTGTAAACACTGCCTTCTGTCAGAGCCGCATGGGCATCACAACGTAAAGGCAACGGTTGTCATTCGGAGCTTCAATCAGCGCGCTGCTGTTGGGATTGGCCAGAGTAATCTTTACCTGATCCTCCTCCAGCGCATTCATTACATCCACCAGATAGCCTACATTAAATCCGATCTGCAGAGATTCGCCCTGATACTCAACAGGCAACGCGTCTTCGGCCTGTTCCTGATCCGGGTTATTGGCGAACACCTGCAGTTCATCGGGTGCAAGGTTCAGGCGTACGCCCCGGATGTTTTCATGGGAAAGGATACCGGCACGCTGCAGCGTATTCTTGAGCGTTGCCCTGTCCGCCAGTACGATCTTGTCTCCGCCGCGGGGAATAACCCGGTTATAATCCGGGAACTTGCCCTCTATCAGCTTGGAGGTAAAGGTGTAGGACCCCACCGTCGCGCGCAGATGGTTATCCCCAATGACCAGGGTGACCGGAGTTTCCACATCGTCCAGCAACCGTGAAAGTTCCAGCACACCTTTTCTCGGCACAATGACCTGACGCGGCTCCGGACAACCTGTGGGCAGATCGAAATGCGCCATGGCAAGCCGATGGCCATCGGTTGCAACCGTTCGAACATGGTCCTTGTCCACTTCCAGCAACAGCCCGTTGAGATAATAACGGACATCCTGTTGCGCCATGGCAAACGCCGTCGCATCAAACATACGGCTGAGTTCCTTCTGGGGGAGCTCGAGCCGGAAACTTTCAGCTTCGTCCTCTACGTTGGGGAAGTGCTCCGCTGGCAGTGTCGACAGGGTAAAGTGACTGGCACCACAACGCAGGTGGAGACGATCACCTTCCAGCGCCAGTTCGATCGGCGCCTCATCGCCCAGGGCACGACAGATATCGGACAATTTCCGCGCGGGAACGGTAATACGCCCCGGCTGATCCACATGCACCGGCGACACCCGGCCCACCAGTTCCACTTCCATGTTGGTGCCGGTAAGGGTCAGGGAATTGTCTTCCGCCACCAGCAGCACATTCGACAGTACCGGCATTGTCTGTTTTCGTTCTACCACACCGGCAATGGACTGTAGCGGCGTAAGCAGGGATTCTCGGCTGATCGTCAGTTTCATGGCACTCAGCATTCTTTTATTGGAAGGTGAATGTTTGTTGTTTACCCACAGAACCGGTCAGGTTGTGAGCAACCGCATAAAGTTCTGATAATCCTCCCGGATACCCGGATCAGTACCCTGGAGTTCTACAATCTTCTTACAGGCATGTAACACGGTGGTGTGATCTCGGCCACCAAAGGCATCGCCGATTTCGGGCAAGCTATGGTTGGTCAGTTCCTTGGCAAGGGACATGGCCACCTGCCTTGGCCGGGTCACCGTCCGGGTGCGTCGTTTCGACAACAGATCAGACACCTTGATCTTGTAGTATTCCGCCACTGTGCGCTGGATGTTATCGATACTAACCTGTTTTTCGTGCAACGCCAGTAAATCCTTGAGGCTTTCGCGGATAAACGGCGGCGTGATTTCCGATCCAGTGAAGTGAGCATTCGCTATCACCAGACGAAGCGCCCCTTCTAGCTCCCGCACATTCGATCGAATCTTCTGGGCAATAAAAAAGGCAGCTTCACTGCTCAATTTTACATTTACCTGTTCCGCCTTTTTCATAAGGATGGCTACCCGGGTTTCCAGTTCCGGCGGCTCGACCATGACGGTAAGACCCCACCCGAACCGTGACTTTAGCCGTTCCTCCATATCCACAATTTCTTTCGGAAAGCGATCACAGGTCACAATGACCTGTTGCCCCCCTTCCAGCAACGCATTGAAGGTGTGGAAAAACTCTTCCTGGGAGCGCTCCTTGCGAGCGAAAAACTGAATATCATCAATCAGCAGAGCATCCACAGACCGATAATACCGCTTGAATTCATTGATCGCGTTGAGCTGAAGGGCCTTTACCATATCCGCAACAAAACGCTCCGAGCGCAGATAGGCCACCTTTGCTCTGGGATTGCGACGAACAATATCGTTGCCGATGGCATGCATCAGGTGGGTTTTGCCAAGGCCAACCCCACCGTAAAGAAACAACGGGTTATAGACGCCACCCGGGTTCTCTGCAACCTGCATTGATGCGGCCCTGGCCAGCTGGTTGGACTTGCCCTCCACAAAGGTGTCAAACGTAAAGCCCTCATTAAGAAAGCTCTGGTGCTTGATATCACCTTCCACCTGCACGGAACGCCGACTATCCCCGCTATTTGGTTTCGCGGAACGCGGGTTCGCCGTGGCTGCAATGCCTTTTTCCTCTTCCGTCACCGTATTGGCAGCTTCCTGTTCTGACGCTGCGCCGTGAGCCGCAGTTTCTGAACGAACCACCAGTTCGGCCGTCTTGGGGGCAGACCCTACTTTCATGTTCACCAGGGGGGCCTGCCCGCCGTGGAGGTCTTTCAATACTTCCTCAATTCGCCTGAGGTATTTTTCGTTGACCCAATCCATTACAAAACGGTTGGGCGCAAACAGCATCAACTGGCCCTCGCGGTGATCGGACTGCAAGGGCCTGAGCCAGGTGTTGAATTGCTGAGCCGGAAACTCGTCCCGGAGTACTTCCAGACACTGATGCCAGATATTGTTCGGCACGACAGCCTTGCCTCCGATGCCCCAGAAATTACTCGTACCGGATCTCCATGACCCGCCGAAAGAGATGACCAAGGATTCTAACCTGAGCACCCCTCAAGTGAAAGGGCCAAAAGCATTTAATAAACAGCCTGTGGAAATTTAAAATCTTATTTTTCAATTTCTTATAGACTTACCTACAGGGTTGTGTACAGAAAACAATGCCACACAGACTTACACACAGCCCCCTGTTCGCAACCGGCCCCCAACCCTGTGCACAACCATCAGATGTTTGGTGGATAACTGGGTCCATTTCAGCAAGGTCATCTTACCCACATTCCGTGCCATGGTTATTCACAGGGCTCATGACCACTTTTCAACCGCTTTGTGATTGCTCCAATTGACTGCCAGATCTCTGGTTTTTTGGCTTATCCACAGAAAACAGCCTGTGTAATAACAGTAATAATAATCCTTAAAGAAATTAAAAAAGACCTAATGAACTTATTACACAACCGGCCCATCCGGCCCTGCCGCAGATATTCTCAACCAGCACCGGATAAGCATTGAATTCCTCAAGCATATTGCATAGAATGCCGCTCCTGTTTTGGCTGATCATTTTCCAGCCAATCATTGAATTTCCAATACCCGTAATGTGAGATCGACACCATGAAAAGAACGTTTCAACCAAGCGTACTGAAGCGTAAGCGCGTTCACGGATTCCGTGCTCGCATGGCGACTGCCAACGGCCGCAAGGTTATTTCCCGTCGTCGTGCGAAAGGTCGTGCCCGTCTGTCTGCATAAGACGTTGACCGCCTGATGAAGGCTTTGACCTTTCCAAAATCGTCCCGGCTGCTCAAGCCCAGTGATTACGGCAAAGTCTTCGACGATGTACAGCTCAGGGTTCCGCACCGGAATTTTCTGATCCTGGCAACGCCTAATTCCCTTGGGCATGCCAGGATTGGTCTGGTGTTCTCGAAAAAGAACCTCAAACTGGCCGTACAGCGCAACCGCGTCAAACGCCGGGTTCGGGAAACCTTCAGGCACCAGGCGGACTATCCGGCACTGGATATCGTCGTACTTGGAAGGCGGGGGCTTGCCGAGCTTGATAATCAAACGCTCAATGCTGCCTTGACGGAACTCTGGACACGGCTCAGGAAAAAAGGACGCCAACTCCAGAAACCAACCACATCGGAACTTTCCGGTACCGGCAAAGGAACGGGTTAATGCGCAAACTGTTGCTCCTGCCCATCCGATTTTACCAGTACGCAATCAGCCCGATGATGGCCAGCCACTGCCGTCACTACCCCACCTGTTCCCAATACGCCGTCGAAGCCATTACCACCCATGGCGCTTTCAAAGGTCTTTTTCTTGCGGTGAAACGACTTCTCAGGTGTCATCCATGGGCAAAAGGCGGTTATGATCCCGTTCCGGGCACTGACGTCTGCAGCAAGGTAATGCCTTCCACCTGCTGTGGGCCGGCCAGCCAAACCCATAACACTAACCAGACCAAACAGTAAGTTTATGGATATTCAACGCATCGTATTATTTGCCGGCCTGGCCATTGTCAGTTACATGATGGTACTTGCCTGGAACGAAGACTATAACCAGCCGCAGACACAACAGGTTGCCGAACAGACCAGTTCCAGCGCTCGCTCCGGTGATAGTGACAACATGACGCTACCCGAGGAAGCCGCAGGTAGTTCGGGATCCGCCGATGAGGAATTCGCCACTCCGGAAGGCGAAAGCCAGGCTATCGGCAGTACCGAAAACGGTTCAGTCGATGTCAGTGATCAGCTCATCACCGTGCGTACCGATGTCTATGAACTGAAAATCGATCGTGTCGGCGGCAATCTCATTGAAAGTTCCCTGCTCCAGTACGACCGTTCCCTGGACAGTAAGGAATCTCTGAGGCTCCTCACCAATACCAACAGGCGCACCTACATACTTGAAAGTGGCCTCATTGGCCGCGATGGTATCGACAGCAAGAGCACCGGCAGCGCACCGGTTTTCAACACCTCGGCAACCCGGTACGAGTTACAGGAAGGCGAAAACACGCTAACAGTGGATCTGACCTACACCACTGATAATAATGTCGAAATCACAAAGCAATACCAATTCGCCCGAGATAGCTATGAGATCGATGTACGCTATCTGATCAATAACCAGTCTGACGAAGTCTGGCAGGCTAACATGACGGGCAAGATCGTCAGGGACCAGGCACCTGATCCCACGGCACAGAACAGTCTTGGTATCAGGGCGTTCCTGGGCATGGTTGTCAGCACACCGGAAGATCCCTACGAAAAGTATGACTTTGACGACCTGTCTGAAGACCCTGTCAACCAGTCGGTCACCAATGGCTGGCTGGCGTTTCTGCAACATTATTTTCTGACAGCATGGGTACCGGAGCGGGATCAACCTGCTCAGTTCCAGTCCACGCAGCGGGGACCGCTTCATGTGATGGGCTTTGTCTACCCGGCCACCAAGGTGGAGCCAGGCGAAACCGCTGAAGTGTCTGCCCGTGCCTACATCGGTCCAAAAATTATTGAGCGCCTGGAAAACGTCGCCCCCAACCTGGACCGGACGGTTGATTTTGGTTTCCTGTTCTTTATCGCATTGCCGCTGTTCATAATCCTGGACTGGTTCCATGGTCTGGTAGGCAACTGGGGCGTCGCCATCATTCTGCTGACGGTTCTGGTCAAGGCAGTTTTCTTCAAGCTTTCTGCCACCAGCTATCGTTCCATGGCAAGAATGCGGGCAGTTGCGCCGCAGCTGACACGACTGAAGGAACTCTACGGAGACGATCGCCAGCGCATGTCCCAGGAAATGATGGCGCTGTACAAACGGGAAAAGATAAATCCCCTTGGCGGCTGTCTGCCCATACTGGTACAGATGCCGGTGTTTATTTCCCTGTACTGGGTGTTGTTTGAAAGTGTCCAGCTGCGTCATGCACCGTTTATGCTCTGGATTCAGGACCTGTCAGTGATGGACCCCTATTTCATCCTGCCGATCCTGATGGGTGCCAGCATGATGTTGCAGATGAGCCTGAATCCGACACCGCCGGACCCCATGCAGGCCAAGATCATGAAGATGATGCCACTGGTGTTTACGGTCTTCTTCCTGTGGTTCCCGGCAGGTCTCGTACTGTACTGGCTGGTTAACAACATCCTGTCCATCAGCCAGCAGTGGTACATTACCCGCAAGATTGAAGCGGAAACCGCTGCCAGGAAAAGCTGACCGGATACTCTAACCGGTACCAGTAGTGACAGAGGCTCCTTCCGGGAGCCTCTGCTGTTTCAGGGGATAACCAGAATGTTCAATGCCACCGATACCATTGCCGCCATAGCCACAGCCCCCGGCCAGTCCGGCGTTGGTATTGTGCGTGTTTCCGGCCCGGACGCAGCGGCCATTGCCAGCAAGATGCTGGGCTTTGAACCCAGGCCGCGATATGCCCACTACGGCCCCTTTCTGGATACGAACGACGAGCTGATCGACGAAGGTATCGCCCTGTTTTTCCCCAATCCCCATTCCTTCACCGGCGAGGATGTACTTGAGCTTCAGGGCCACGGTGGCACCGTAATTCTGGATCTGCTGTTAAGAACCGTCTGTGAGCTTGGCGCCCGTCTGGCCCGGCCGGGTGAATTTTCCGAGCGGGCGTTTCTCAACGACAAGCTCGATCTCACTCAGGCGGAAGCCATTGCCGATCTGATTGAAAGCAGTTCGGAACAGGCTGCCCGCTGTGCTGTACGTTCGCTACAGGGAGTGTTTTCCCGCAGGATTGATGCCCTTGTGGAGGCGGTTACACATCTTCGCATCTACGTGGAAGCTGCCATCGACTTTCCCGAGGAGGAAATCGATTTCCTGGCGGATGGCAAAGTCGCCAACGACTTGCAGGCGATTATCCAGGATCTTCAGGTGATTCTCGAAGAAGCGCAGCAGGGAACCATTCTAAGGGACGGCATGAAAGTGGTGATCGCCGGTCGTCCCAACGCTGGCAAGTCCAGTCTGCTCAACGCCCTGGCCGGTCGCGAAGCTGCCATAGTAACCGCGGTGGAAGGTACTACCAGGGATGTCCTGCGTGAACATATCCACATTGATGGCATGCCCCTGCACATCATTGATACCGCAGGCCTGCGGGACAGTCCGGATGAAGTGGAACAGATCGGCATTGCCCGGGCCTGGGGAGAAATTCGCCAGGCCGACCGCATACTCTTGATGGTGGATGCCACCACCACACCGGAAACCGAGCCGCACCGTCTGTGGCCGGACTTTATCGACCAGTTACCCGAGAGTGCCCCGCTGACGGTTATCCGCAACAAGGTGGATCTGACCGGTGAGCCCGTGGGCATTGAGCAACCGGGCCCGGAGGCAGCACCGGTCATTCGGATTGCAGCCCGATCCGCCGATGGGCTTGAGGTTCTTCGGGATCACCTGAAGCAGTGCATGGGATTTGCCAGTACCACCGAAGGCGGGTTTATCGCCCGGCGCCGTCATCTGGATGCGCTGGAGCGGGCTCGGGACTTCTTGCGGCAGGGTGAAGACCAGTTACAGGGCTACGGCGCCGGCGAGTTGCTGGCAGAAGACCTGCGTGCTGCCCAGGATGCGCTGGGAGAAATTACCGGCGCAATGACGCCGGATGAACTGTTGGGCAAGATTTTCAGCAGTTTCTGTATCGGTAAGTAAGTGCATACTTACAATGTCGGAAGGGAGCTTAGGCTCCCTTCCCCGCGGGCACGTTAACCGGTCCTGCGCTGGTCCACAGTATCCAGTGTCCTGATAGCATCGGTGCGGGTCCGGTTGCCGAGGAACCCCGGCCTTGGCTTGTTTCCACAGAACGGCTGGACCAACTGGTTCTCCACACTGTTGTAGACGAAAAACAGGTTACTGCGTGGCCAGGGTGACATGTTGGCGTTGGAGGCGTGCAGAGTATTGCATTCGAATATGATCAGCGATCCGGCCGGGCCAGTGGGTGCCTGGATACCGTGCTTATCGATCATTCGGTCAAGGTCCTGGTCCGCCGGTACCCCCAGTTCCTGCTTTTTCAGTGATGACTGGTAGTTGTCCTCGGGGGTGCGACCGACACAGGGGATAAAGGTCTTGTGGGAACCCGGCACCAGCATCAGCGGCCCATTGAATGGTGTGTTATCGGTCAGGGCAATGGAAAAGCTCACGGAGCGCATGCGCGGCATACCATCTTCAGCATGCCAGGTTTCGAAGTCCGAGTGCCAGTCAAAGCCTTTACCATGGAAGCCAGGCTTGAAGTTGATGCGGGACTGGTGAATGTAAGCGTCACTGCCAAGCAACTGATGCACCATTCCCAGAATGTGAGGGTCACGGGTCAGGCGGTCAAATCGGTCCGAAAGCTCGTGAATACCGAAAACAGAGCGTATTTCCTGTTTCCCCGGCTCGGTGATGGTTCCTTCTGACTGAATGATGGAGTCGTCGTTCTCATAGGCGCGCAAGTCCTCACGGAACCTCTGAACAGTGGTGGTATCCAGAAAGTTATTGAATACCAGGAAGCCGTCCCTCTCGTATTGGGCCAGTTCAGTTTCGCTCAGTGGGCCGTCAGTGCGGTCTCGTCCGGTACTGTACACCACCGGGTCCAGTCGTTCGAAACTTGCCGTGGGGCGCTCAAGTCGTGTGGGGTAAAGATCGTCGGTACGAGTCTCCATGGTCAAACCTCCCTATCTTTCTATCGCACAGGGGAACCCCGTCGGGCTCCCAAAAAGCAAAAAAATAACAAGTTGATTTGGTATGGAATTCCGCGCGAATGGCGGACAGGAACTCAATGGGGTTGGCCCCGGAAATTTCAACCTCCTGAAGCCAGTCGTCGCGTCCCTGCGACTCCGCCCGTGGCGCGGACACTACCGGCGGGCGTGGCGCGCAATGGGATTGATCAGGGTGCCGTGGAACTGCAGGTTGCCCGCCGGATCTGCCAGATCAATCATCTGTTGATTGTTGGCCAGCTGCAGTCGGTTCAGGCAGGAACGGGTAAATTCCGGAGCAAACAGGTCATGGCGACGGAACTTATCGGCCAGTTCCGGATGGCCTGCCTGATACTCATGAACGCAGTCTGCCACCAGCTGCCAGAAACGGGACTCGGGAAAGTCACCCTGCTCATCAAGAATGGCGGACATGAAGCGGAAAATGCAGTCGAACAGATCAGTGAAAATTGACAGTACCCTGAGCTCCTCCGGTACCTCTACCTGCAATCGTCGCACCTCTTCCGATAGCAGGATGTCGGTGTTCATGATGGCAGCTTCTTCGGCAATATCCTTCATGATGGCACGTACCGGCACATTGTTTTCCAGTACCAGAATCAGGTTTTCACCGTGAGGCATGAATACCAGGTCATGGGCGTAAAAACAGTGAAGCAGAGGGCTCATGTAGCCACGCAGGAAGTGCTGTATCCAACTTTTTGTATCCAGCCCGGATGCGGCAACCAGAGCTGGTAGCAGGGCGTTGCCGCCAGCATCCACATGCAGGAGTCCGGCCATGGTCATCAGTTTCTGGTTTTCTTTCAGTTGTGGCACCGGGCTTTCCCGCCAGAGAGCCGACAGCATCTTGCGGTAAGGGCTGTGCTTGTCGACAGCTTCCTCGAAATGGGCGTTGGTGTAGCCAATACCGGCCACCTCGCGTAACAGGCTGAAGCCGGTAGTGGCCAGATATGGATCCTGATTCACAAGGTCATGGAGAAAATCGTTAATGGCTGGTGTCGTGCTCATATAGTAGGGCGACAGGCCCCGCATGAAGCCCATGTTGAGGATTGAAAGCGCCGTTTTGACATAGTGTCGGTGTGGCCGATCGTTGTTGAAAAACGTGCGGATGGATTGCTGGGCCCGGTAGCGGTCCTGACCCTCACCCAGGTAGACCAGTTTCTCCATGGCGATATCGGCGGCAAAGACATGTGTCAGTTTGTTGTACCACTGCCAGGGGTGCACTGGCAGCAGGTAGTACTCATCGGGGTCCAGAGACCGTTGCCTGAGCAGAGTCATGAAGGCGTCAAACTGATGGTCTCCCAGCTCATCACGTATCATTCCATTGAAACCCTGTTCGTCGCTGCTGGCTACGGTGGTACTGTCCCTATGCGCCGCCACCCAGATCAGGCGGATTGGCGCACCCGCTTCCGGGGCATAGGCCTGATAATCCCGGGCATCAAAGCCAATGCGGCCGTTATTGGCAACGAAGCAGGGATGACCTTCCATCATTGCCGATTCCAGCTTCTGGAAATCCGCATTCACCAGGGAGGTGGCATCAAGTCCCGGGCGGCGATGTTTAAAGGCGCTGCCGTAAAGAGTGCTGGCAATCTCTTCCAGGTAGGTGGGCAGCATGGCGTCCTGGATTCCAAGGGTCTCGCGAAACTCAATGATAAAGCGCAGGGCATCCACATCGGTGTTATTGCCGGCTACCCGTTTTTGAATGGATGACGGATCTATGAGCCAATGATCCAGCGCCAGTATCCGCGCCTGGAAACAGTACTCGACGTCCGGCTGGTCGGCCGTGACGCGATATTCGCCCCAACCGTCCTGTTCCGATACCGGCTGCGGATGCAGCAGTTGTTCATGGGTGAACTCACTCAGGGCCTTACGAACCAGCAGGATGTTGACGTGTTGCCACAGGTCCCGCTGCAGGTGGTCGCAGGCCAGCCCGGGGTTGTTGGTTATCGCCTGGCGGAACTGCGCGTAATCACAGAAAGCCAGATGGGCCTGTTTGTCGGGGAGAGAGATGACCCGGTCGTACTGGAAACCGGCAAAACGATTCAGCTGATGAATGCGGTCGTTACTGACATCCGGCTCGACAACAACGCGCCGGGCATCCAGGGCTTCGAACAGGAACCCCATCAGAACGGTGAACACGCCACGGGTAAAGCCGTGAATAGGCCTTGCCGTCGGTGCAATCAGGATATGCATACCCAGGTCGCCCGGTTGTACCGGGTAGTGTTCCGCCAGGGGGGACTGCTCCGGCCGATAGGTCTCTATCAGGAAACAGGGGTGGCCATTGTGCAGACCGACAAAGGCATCTCCCTCCCCCGAGGCCCTCAGGGAGCGGTAAAAGTCGTCAAGTTGGGCCTTCGACATGTCCTGCATCCCCCAGAAACGGGCATGGTCATCACTGAGCCATTGATGGATCAGTGTCAGATCGTCCGGTAACTGCACAGGACGAACGCTGAATTGACCCAGCGATGGCAGGCATTGTTCATAGTGGTAGGTGACATCGTTCATGATCATTCCCTGGTCAGGTGGATGGTTGCAGGCGGTGCCGGCTATGGTGGAACAGGAGGCCATACAGGGCAGCGGTCAGCACCAGGCCGACAGCTGCGACCACAAAGGGCATTTGCAGTCCCAACAGGCCCACAAGTCCGCCGGCGGATGATGCAGCTGCGAGAACCCCCAGCTGCTGGAAGATATTGATCTTGCTGAAATCGGCGGCGTACGCCCCGGGATGACTCAGGGCAAACAGCAGCTGGTCCAGCTGGACAGTGCTCTGGAACAGGGCCCAGCCAAACAGGCAGCGTCCTGACAGGATCAGCCATTCCTGGTTCAGTCCCTGCAGCGCCAGCCCAACGCCTCCCAGCATCATGGCGGCGAGCAGTCCGTCTCCTGGCGACCGGGTATGTCCTCTGTGGAAACTCAGGCAAAGTGCCAGGATGGCGATGCCAGCCGGAATGGCAAACACCAGCCCGGAGAGGGCTTCTCCCCCGGACCGGGTCACCGATTCCCAGTAGCGTACGAAGAACGGCCGGGTAAGGTAGGCGCTGAAATAGAACAGGAACATCACCAATCCCAGCCTGTAGATGACCGCAGAGGTTACCCGGCTCTTTTCCGGTGTTGAGTCATGCCGTTCCGCTGATCCGGGGTCGGGGCGGCGAGTGAGGTAGAGACAGACGCCGGTCTGGAGAAAATCACTCACCGCCATCACCAGGAATACCTGACGGGGCTCGAACCACTGCAGTACCACGCCGCCGAGCACGGCGCCGGCAATACCACCAATGTGAACCACCACCGATAACAGGCCGATGGTATTGCCATGGTTGTCCCTGCGTTCGGCGGCCATGATCATCGGGTAGACCAGCAGGTAGCTGCCCTTGAACACCAGCATGAGCAGCGACAGAATCCAGAAAGACATCGGGGTCTCTGCCCAGTAGCAGAGGATACTGAGAACCCCCGCCGCCAATTGTGTGGGAATCAGTAGCTTCAGGACAGATATCCACCGGGAAGCCCTGGCCCACATCGGGAAGGCCAACACGATAGTGAGACAGCAGGCACTGAGGTAAAGCCCGATATGACCCGGGTCGGTGATTCCGAACACGCTGGCAAAAAAATGTGGGTAGAAAGGCAGCAACATGGAATCACTGACTACTGCTGCGATGGTGATGCCAATCAGCCAGTGCTTGACGGAGATAGCCATATTACGCCGGCTCCGTGAGTGGATTGGCACCTTCCTGGGCGGGAAAGGATTCCGGAGTACCAAAGTGCTGGAAGGCGATGGCCTGCTCTATGGCATAGGGTTCCCGCCCTGTCAGTGCCCGCAGGATCCAGGCGTTGCGGTAGCAGGCCATACCCAGGTCGGGCGTCACAAAGCCGTGGGTGTGCAATTCCGCATTCTGCACAAAGATATCCTGACCCTGATGGTCGATGCTGTAGTTGCGCCGGACCGCAAACCGGCCCCGGCCATCACGACGGATACGATCGGAGATACCTTCCAGGAAAGCGGGTTCCCGGTACTGGTAGCCGGTGGCCAGTACCAGGCCAGCAGTGTTCAGCACGAAAGGTCTGTCCTGTTCCAGATGATGGAAAGCCAGTTCATGGTGTTTGCTGTCGCCATGGTATCGCGCGGAATCCAGCCTGGCGTTGGTAAGCAGGTTAACGGGCACATCGGACGACAGGTGTTTGGTGTACAACAGGTCGAAGATGTCGTTAATCAGGTCGGTATTAATACCCTTGTAGAGATGTTTCTGATTGGTCACCAGGTCGTCGCGGGTCTCTGACGGTAGTTGATGGAAATAGTCCACGTACTCGGGAGAGGTCATCTCCAGGGTCAGTTTGCTGTACTCCAACGGAAAGAAGCGGGGTGAGCGGGTGACCCAGTTCAGTTGGTACCCATAGCGGTCAATGTCCTGGAGCAGGTCATGGAATATCTCGGCCGCGCTTTGGCCGCTTCCCAGCACGGTGATGGACGGCTGCGACTGCAGGCAGGACTTGTGGCTGAGGTAGTCGGACGAGTGAATGGCGGAGCTGTCCAGGTGTTCACAGCAGGGCGGTATCGCCGGACGTGGGCCTGTACCCAGTATCAGCCGCCGGGCGCGGAACTGCTTTTGCTGTCCGCTTCGGGTACAGCGTGCCTGCACCACGTAATGGTTCCCGGCATCATCATAGTGGATGGCTTCCACGCGGGTGTTGAAGCGAACATTACTTAACTGACCCGCTGCCCACTGACAGTACTGGTTGTACTCGCGGCGCAGCAGGAAAAAACTTTCACGAATGTAGAAAGAGTAGATACGGCCGCTGGCCTTGAGATAGTTGAGAAAACTGTAGCGGCTGGTGGGATCCGCCAGGGTTACCAGATCCGACAGGAACGGGGTTTGCAGACGGGCATTCTCAAGCATCATGCCTGGATGCCAGTCAAATTGCTGATTTTCGTCCAGCACCAGCCCTTCCAGGTCCTCCAGCGGCTCTGCGAGGCAGGCCAGGCTCAGGTTAAACGGCCCGAGGCCGATGGCAATAAAATCCAGGGTGTTATCCGACATGGGCGACCTCCTTCGGCTGCAGGGTGGACTCGTTTGAAGAAGCGCTCCGAGCCTCGGCGCCATGGCGTTTGATCAGGCGCAGAACCGCCTGGATATCCCGTATCCCGGTATCGGGATTTAGCAGGGTGAACTTCAGATACTGCCGGTTGTGGACCCGGGTGGCGGCAACCATGGCCTCGCCGGAACGCATCAGTGCCTTGCGTATGGACTGGTTTAGCTGGTCCAGCGCCGGTTCACTCATTGCCATATCGGGCCTGTAACGGAACACCAGGGTACTGAGCTGGGGCTGATGAAGGATCTCGATATCGTTATCCGATAAGAGCAACAGGTAGGCCTGTCGGGCCAGGTGGATGACCTGATCGAAAGCGTCGCCAAGCCTCTCGGGGCCATGAGTACGAAGGGTTAACCAGAGCTTGAGAGCGTCGAAACGGCGCGTGGTCTGTAGGCTTTTATCCACCAGGTTGGGGGTGCCTTCCTCGCGTTGGCAAAGGGGGTTCAGGTATTCAGCATGCCAGGTCACACATCCCAGGTTGTGCCTGTTGCCTACCAGCAGGGCACTGCAACTGACGGGCTGGAGAAAGGATTTGTGGTAGTCAACAGTAACGGAGTCCGCCTGTTCAATGCCCTGAAGCAAGTGGCGATGGCGTGAGGATGTCAGCAGGCCGCAACCATAAGCAGCATCAACATGAAGCCACATTCCTTCGCGCCGGCTTATCTCTGCGATCGGGGTAACCGGGTCAATACTGCCGAAATCGGTGGTGCCGGCGGTCGCCACGACAGCCAACGGCAGCAGCCCCTGTGTCCGCGTTGTCTCGACCGCTTGTATCAGGGCTGACACGTCCATGCGATAGTAGTCATCAAAGGGTACCGGCACCACAGCGTCATAACCCAGTCCCAGAAGAGCGGCTGCCTTCTGGATGCTGAAATGGCTGACTTCGGAGCAGAAAATGCGGAATCGGTGGGCATCCGGATGCAGCCCCCGTTCCCGGGTACTGTGTTGCCACAGATGTTGGGAAAGATTGTCCCTTGCCAGCAACATGGCCATCAGGTTGGACTGGGTGCCGCCGCTGGTAAAAACACCATCTGCATCGCCGCCGAAGCCGATGCGCCCGGCAGTCCAGTCGATCAGCCGTTGCTCAATAAAGGTAGCGCCGCCGCTCTGGTCCCATGTGTCCACAGAGGTGTTGAATGACGCCTGGATCAGCTCCGCAGTGATCGCCGGAATGGTCACCGGGCAGTTCAGGTGAGCGGTATAATGAGGATGGTGGAAGTAGACGGCGTCTTCGAGATAGAGCCGGTCAAGTTCGGCCAGGGCTTCGGTGATGCCGGTGCAGGGCCGGTCCAGGTCCAGGTTTTCAAACTGTCTGGCCAGTTCCCGGGGTAAAATTCCACTGAATGGGCGATTCACGGTCTTCATGCGGGTTTCAATCAGCTCCAGACCCTGAAGAAGGCTGCTTCTGTAGTGAGTCAGGTTGGAGGTTTTGAACAGTAGATGCTCTGTCTTCGATGCGTCCGGCGAGGGCGGTGTCGTCAATGAAGTGCTTGAAAATGCAGGTTGATCAGACATGGGGAAGATCGTCCGTTTGTTGATTGTCCTTCCAGCGTATTTACCAAACGATAAATAAGGTGCGAATGATTCTCATTAAACAATTGATAAATGTCAATGTTGTATATCACGACAGATAACTCATTGATCACGAGGGATTAACGGGAAGACAAAAAAAAGAGGAGTCGAAAGACTCCTCTTCAGGGACAGGGCTGGACAATCAGACGGTAAAGCTCATGTCGTCGGAATCCAGTTGCATCAGGTTCTTGCTGGGGCTGAGCATGCTGGTGGCGTGGGCCTGCGCTCTTGGCAGGAGGCGCTCGTAGTAGAACTCGGCCGTGGCCAGTTTGGCACGGTAGAATTCCGCTGAATCGTCCCCGCCCTTGTCGAGTTTTTCGGAGGCGACAGCGGCCATTCGCGCCCACATATAAGCCATGGTGACGTAACCGCTGTACATCAGGAAGTCGTTGGCGGCGGAACTGACCATGTCGCGGTCCTTGCGGGCTGCCAGCATCAGGCGCACCGTGAGCAGGTTCCACTGGGCCGTAAGTTTGAGCAACTCCACGGCGAAAGGCCTCACCCGTTTGTCGGTCAGTGTCTTGCGGGCAAAGTTGGCAACCCTGAGAGTGAACTCCCGCACTGCCCCGCCCTGGGTCATCAGCAACACCTTGCGGCCAAGCAGGTCCAGCGCCTGGATACCGGTGGTGCCTTCGTAGAGGGTGGCAATGCGGGTATCCCGGACGATCTGTTCCATACCGTGTTCACGGATGTAACCGTGGCCGCCGAATACCTGAACACCAAGGTTGGCCGCCTCGTTACCCAGTTCGGTCAGGAAACCTTTCAGTATCGGGGTCAGGAAGCCCAGCTTGTCATCGTAAGCGTCCGCTTTCCTGTCGTCGCCGGCAGCGTGGCCTTCCACCATATGGTCAGCCAGGCGTGCGGCGTAATACAGCATTGCACGGCCACCTTCTGCAATAGCTTTCTGGGTCAGCAGCATGCGGCGCACATCGGCGTGATGAATCAGCGCGTCTGCAGGCTGGTCCGGTTCTTTCTTGCCGGACAGCGCCCGCATGGAGCGACGTTCCCTGGCATAATCCAGCGCCCATTGGTAGGAAAGTTCCGCAGGCCCCACGCCCTGGATGGCGGTGCCAATCCGGGCGGTGTTCATAAAGGTGAACATGCAGTTCAGGCCTTCGTTCTCCGGGCCGATCAGGAAACCGGTGGCATCGTCAAAGTTCAGTACGCAGGTAGCCGAGGCCTTGATGCCCATTTTCTTTTCCAGGCTGCCACAGGTAACACCGTTGCGCTCACCAACGCCGCCATCAGCGTTCGGCAGGAATTTGGGCACGATAAACAGACTGATACCCCGAGTGCCCTTGGGGGCATTGGGCAGACGGGCCAGCACAATGTGTACGATATTCTCGGTAAGGTCGTGGTCACCGGAGGAGATGAAGATCTTGGTGCCGGATAGCTTATAACTGCCATCTTCCTGTGGTTCTGCCTTGGTCTTGACCTGACCAAGGTCGGTACCACACTGGGGTTCGGTCAGGCACATGGTGCCGCCCCAGCGGCCTTCCGTCAGTGGCGACAGGTAAGTCTGCTTCTGATCCTCGCTGCCGTGGAGGAAGATCGTGTTCATGGCACCCATGGACAGGCCCGGGTACATCGAAAAAGGCCAGTTGGCAGTGCCCATCATTTCCTGTTTCAGCAGCCCCATGGACGCAGGAAGACCCTGACCACCGAACTCTTCCGGTGCAGACAGGCCCTGCCATCCGCCCATGGCGTATTGCTGGTAGGCTTCGCGGTAGCCCTTCGGAGTCGTCACCTCGCCATTCTCCAGCTTGCAGCCCTCTTCATCACCACTCTGGTAGAGCGGGCTCAGTACTTCTTCGCAGAAGCGGCCGCACTCATTAAGTATGGCGTCAACAATATCCGGCGTGGCGTTTTCACCGCTCTGTAGCCGGGTATAGTGCCCGGGGTAATCAAAAACCTCGTTGAGCAGGAATTTCATGTCGCGCAGGGGCGCCTTATAGACCGGCATGACTATACCTCTGTGATTCTGTGTCGAGCGTTGGCGAAGGCCGATAGCCTTCCATTGCCCGATGTTTTACGGCATTGCCGGCGATCTGCCATTGACGGAAATAGCCACGGCCGTTGTCAGAATGGACAATTGGCTGAAATGACGAAATTGATCAACACCAGCCCTGACAATGATCGGCAATGGCGATCCGGGCGTATTTCAAAGGCCACGAATTGATTCCAAATCGTCCCGAGAGTGTAAACGTCATGCAAAGTTCAACCGGATTGAAGGTCGTCACTGGTCTGCCCCGCTTTCTGTGGGTATTGTTATCCTCAGCCCTGCTTGCTGGTTGTGCCGGGCCTGCCCTGGAAGACTACAGGGACCGGAAACCGGTATTGACCCCCCAGCAGTTCTTCACTGGCGAACTTTCCGCCCGCGGCGTGGTCAAGGACTTCTCGGGTGAAGTGATCCGTACGTTCGACGCAGACATTTCGGCCAGTTGGGACAGTAACGGCGTTGGTACGCTGGACGAAGAATTCCGGTTTGATGACGGCGAGGTGCAAACCCGGGTTTGGACACTTACACCCGATAACGGCGCCCTGCATGCGGACGCCGGGGATGTGGTGGAGCCAGGCACCATGCGCTGGGAGGGTAACGCCATCCACATGAATTATGTGCTGCGGGTGGCCTATGGTGATGGCACTATTGACGTCCGCATGGACGATTGGATGTATCTGGTCACACCTGACACCCTGATAAACCAGACAACCATGAGCAAGTGGGGGATAGACGTGGGGGAGATTGTACTGGTGATCAGCAAGAAATAACGGGTGTCTGCCAGTACCAGTGGTGGCGAAACCAGAATTCGGACGGACTGAGAAAACTATGTTAAAGCAATGGCTTATCGCCGTGGTACTTGTTGTCGTGGCTGCGGGAGGTGCTTTCTCCTGGCAGTATCTTGCCCAGGAGGAGACTGAGAATACCCAGACACAACGCCCGGCAAGCAAGGTCAATGCGATCAGTCCTGCCATGGAGGTGGTTCGGGATTCCGTCAACGCTGTGGGTAACCTGCGGGCCCTCGATCAGGTGGAGTTGACCACCGAGGTCAGTGGCCGTGTGGTGGAAATGAACCTCGACAGCGGTAAGCGGGTTGAGCGTGGGCAGTTGCTGCTGAGACTGGACGATCGCCAGGCTAGGGCTGATCTGCAAGTAGCGGAAGCCACCTTGGCGGATGCCCGTCGCCAGTTTGAGCGGGCGCAGCGGCTGCAGGCCAACAACAGTATTTCCCGGTCCCAGGTGGATGAACTTCGCACTGCCATGGATGTGGCTGAGGCCCAGCGCGAATCAGCCCGGACTCGCCTCGACAACCACCGAATTGAAGCACCGTTCGAGGGTGTGGTCGGGCTCAGTGATATCAGCCTCGGCACTTACCTCAGTGCCGGGACCTCGGTAACCACCCTCGACTCAACAGACCGCATGGAGCTCGGGTTTTCAATTCCCGAGCGCTTCCTGGGTCAGATCCGGATTGGGCAGAACGTCCGTGGAACATCACCGGCCTATTCCGATGAAAGTTTCCGGGGTGAACTGGTGGAACTCGGTACCCGGGTCAGTGAACTTAGCCGAACATTGCCAGTGCGCGCGGTAATCGACAATCCCGATGGCCGATTGCGCCCGGGGCAGTTCATGTCCGTTAACCTGACCCTGCGGGAGCGGGAGGCACTGGTTATCCCTGAACAGGCGGTGATGATCCGGGGCGCCGACAAGTATGTGTTCATTGCTGAAGATGGTGTCGCCCGTCGCGTGTCTGTTTCACTGGGTTCCAGGTCACCGGGCTGGGTGGAGGTGTCGGAGGGACTATCGCAGGAAGACCGGGTGATTATTACCGGTCAGGATCGTCTCAGCAGTGGCGACCGTATTGAGGTTGTGGATGACGACAAGGCGATTCCGGACAACCGTTTTGCCAGTTCTCCGGAGTCCTGATCCATGATCCTTTCGGACATTTCCATCAAGCGGCCGGTTTTCGCTACCGTCATCAGTCTTTTGATCCTGGTATTTGGTCTGGCGGCCCTCCGTGGCCTGCCCGTGCGTGAGTACCCGGATATTGATCCCCCAGTGGTCTCCATTTCCACCGATTACACCGGCGCCGCGGCCGAGGTGGTGGATACCCAGATCACCCAGGTTATCGAAGGCGCCATCAGTGGCATTGAAGGTATCCGTTCCATCGAGTCCAGCACCGAACAGGGCGAATCCCGCACCTCCATCGAATTCAATACCTCCCGCAATGTGGATATTGCCGCTAACGATGTCCGCGATGCGGTCGCCCGTGTTGCCAATAACCTGCCCCAGGAAGCCGACCCACCGGTGGTGCGCAAGGCGGATTCCGATGCCCGCCCGATGATGTGGATTACCCTCCGTAGTGATGTCTGGGACAGCGCCGAACTCAGCGATTTCGCCGACCGGGTACTGGCTGACCGTCTGTCCGTGCTTGATGGCGTGGCCGATGTGCGCATCGGCGGTGAGCGCCGTTATGCGATCCGGGTGTGGCTGGATCGGGAACGGCTGGCGGCACGGGATATTACCGTCTCCGAGGTGGAGCAGGCCCTGCGATCCAACAATGTGGAATTGCCGGCCGGTTCGGTCGAGTCGTCCACCCGCGACTTCACGGTGCGCGCCAAGGGACGTCTGTCGGAGGTGGAGGAATTCCGCAATCTGGTGATCCGCCGTGATGGCAACGACCTGTTGCGTCTGGGCGAGGTTGCCAATGTGCAGATGGGCGTGGAGTCCGACACCAGCCGCCTGCGGGCCAACGGTCAGACAGCCATTGGTATGGGTATTATCCGCCAGTCCAAGTCCAATACCGTGGCGGTGTCTGACCTGGTAAGGGCGGAGCTGGACAGAATCCGTGAAACGCTTCCTCCGGAAGTCACCATCGCCGAAAGCTACGACGAATCCATTTTCATCAGGGCCTCGATCAAGGAAGTGATCGTCACTCTGGCCATTGCCGTGTCGCTGGTTATTCTCGTCATCTTCATGTTTCTGCGCTCCTGGCGGGCAACGCTGATTCCGGCGGTGACCATACCGGTTGCTGTCATAGGTGCATTCATCGGTCTTGGAGCACTCGGGTTTTCAATTAACGTACTGACGCTGCTGGCGGTGATTCTGGCCATCGGCCTGGTGGTGGACGATGCCATCGTGATGCTGGAGAACATCCAGCGCCGCATCGACGATGGTGAACCGCCTCTGCTGGCGGCCTATCGTGGGGCCAGGCAGGTGGCATTTGCGGTTATTGCCACTACCCTGACCCTGATTGCGGTGTTCGTGCCCATCTCCTTCATGGGGGGTAACGTGGGCCGCCTGTTTGCGGAGTTCGGTTTTACCCTGGCGGCTGCAGTGGTGGTGTCCAGCCTGGTGGCATTAACCCTGGCGCCCATGCTGTGTTCCAAGTGGCTGAGACACAGTCCGGAAACGGAAGAGGGCCATCGTCTCTGGGCCGCCAGTGAGCGAGCCCTCAACGGCCTCACCAACGGTTATGCGCGCATGTTGCGTTTCTCCCTGCGCCAGCCGGGACTGTTACTGGGTCTTGGTGTGGTGGGGCTGATCATGGCAGTCGTGGTGTTCCCGCAATTGCCGCAGGAGCTCGCCCCCACCGAGGACCGTGGTGTGATCATCATGCCCACCAGCGCGCCCCGTGGCTCCACGGTGGAATATACCGACCACCATGTCCGCAAGGCGGAGGAACAGTTGCTGCCCTATCTGGAAGATGGCAGTGCCACACGGTTACTCTCCATCGTCGGGTTCCGCAACGAGGCGGACAATGCCTTCATGATCATGGGACTGGCTCCCTGGGACGAGCGGGAGATCAAGCAGCAGCAGATCACCAGTGAGCTTCGTGACAAGCTGGCAGATATTCCGGGCGTGCGATCCGTGGCGGTGAACCCACCGGGCCTCGGACAGCGTGGCTTCAATCAGCCTGTGGAATTTGTCATTGGCGGCCCGGACTATGAATCGGTACAGGCGTGGAGTGAGGAAATTGTCGAACGGGCGAAAGCAAACCCCAATCTCCTCAGCCTGGAGACCGACTTCGAGCTGACGCGCCCGGAACTGAACGTCACCATCGACCGGGAGCGGGCTGCGGATCTTGACGTTACCGTGGAAGACGTGGGTCTGACCCTGCAGACCATGCTGGCCTCAAGACAGGTAACCACCTACCTGGACCGGGGGCGGGAATACGATGTCATCGTGCAGGCGGCCGATATCGACCGGGCTACCCCCAATGATCTTGGGCGCGTGTTCCTGCGGCCTCGGCAGGGCGGCGATCTGATTCCCCTGGAAGCCCTGGTGACGATCGAAGAGGTGGGCGCCAACCCGGATCTGCGGCGTATTGATCGTCTGCCGGCGGTGGTAATCAGTGGTTCCCTGGCCGATGGCTATGATCTGGGTTCGGCATTGAGTTACCTGAACAATCTCGCTGTGGATAACCTGCCCCCCGAGGCCCGGGTCAGTTTCAAGGGCCTGAGCCGGGAGTTCCAGGAGTCCTCAGCGGCTATCTATGTGACCTTCGGACTGGCGTTCGTGATCGTTTTCCTGGTGCTGGCGGCGCAGTTTGAGAGCTGGATCCACCCGATGATCATCATGCTGTCGGTGCCGCTGGCGGTTACCGGTGCACTCTATGCGCTCTATTTCTCCGGCATCACTCTGAACATCTACAGCCAGATCGGCATCATTATGCTGCTCGGGCTGATGGCCAAGAACGGGATATTGATCGTCGAGTTCGCCAACCAGTTACGGGACAGGGGCTACGAAGTCCGAGAGGCCATTCTGGAGGGCGCGATCCTGCGCTTCCGACCGGTATTGATGACGACTATCTCCACGGTCTTTGGTGCGATACCGCTGGTGCTGGCAACCGGTGCCGGCGCTGAAAGCCGGGCTTCCATCGGCATCGTAATCCTTGGCGGGCTGATCTTTGCCACCACCCTGACCCTGTTCATCATTCCCGTGCTGTACAACCTGCTGGCGAGATTTGCCAAATCCAGCAATGCGGTCAGCCTGGAATTGGAGAGGCTGGCCGCCGGGTCTGGCGGCGGCCGGGGTATGGCCACGGCGCCACAATCAAAAGAAATGGATAAGTTCTGAGGGTCCCTGCCTGAGGCACTCAGATTGTGGATAAATAATGGGATAACCTTCGGATAAGCTCTGATTAAAATTACGATAATTATTTAAAAACAGAGTCTTAACTGGCATTTAAGGCCTTCCGAACGGACTCTGTGAATGTGGATAACTTTCTTGAAAAGTTTTCTGAGAAGGTGTCTACAACACGCTGAAATTTTTCGGATTTCGGTTATCCACTATCTGTGAAACTCGCCGTGGAACGTCCGATATTGCGGTCATGACGCTTCGGGGGTTTCCCAGACCACACCGTCTGGTTAAAATTTGCACATTCTGACTGCAATTTACCGGGTGAGGCGTTATACTCCCCGCCCTGATTTTCAGGCTGTTTTTCAATACCCAGAATTTTTCTGATACCCCGTTTGCCGAGGTGATGTTGTGGATTATCCGAGCCGTTTCGATGTGATTGTCATTGGTGGTGGCCATGCCGGCACTGAAGCCGCGCTGGCGGCTGCGCGCATGGGTTCCCGGACCCTGCTGCTGACCCACAATATTGAAACCCTGGGCCAGATGTCCTGTAACCCGGCCATTGGCGGTATTGGCAAGAGCCACTTGGTGAAGGAAATCGATGCCCTGGGTGGTGCCATGGCGATGGCCACTGATAAAGCGGGTATTCAGTTCCGGGTACTCAATTCCCGTAAGGGACCGGCTGTTCGCGCCACCCGCGCCCAGGCGGACCGGGTACTGTACAAGGCCGCCATTCGCGAAATCCTTGAAAACCAGCCCAACCTGACCCTGTTCCAGCAGGCCGCCGACGATCTGATCGTTGAGGGCGAGCGCATCACCGGGGTGGTGACCCAGTCCGGCATCCGTTTCCGCGCGCCGACAGTGGTGCTGACGACCGGCACCTTCCTGGGTGGTGTTATCCACATCGGCATGCAGCAACACTCAGGTGGCCGGGCCGGCGACGCCCCCGCCAACGCCCTTGCACAGCGCCTTCGGGAGTTGCCATTCAACGTCGGCCGTCTGAAGACCGGTACCCCACCCCGCATCGATGCCCGCAGTGTGGATTTTTCCGTGATGCAGGAGCAATGGGGTGACGATCCGGCGCCGGTGATGTCTTTTCTCGGTTCCCGCGACCAGCACCCGGAGCAGGTGTGTTGCTACGTAACCCGTACGACTGAGCAGACCCACGACATCATCCGCAGCGGCTTTGACCGGTCTCCCATGTTTGCCGGCAACATAGAAGGCATCGGGCCCCGTTACTGCCCGTCCATCGAGGACAAGGTCAGCCGCTTTGCGGACAAGGACTCGCACCAGATTTTCGTGGAGCCGGAAGGCCTGACCACCAACGAGCTGTATCCCAACGGCATTTCCACCAGTCTGCCGTTTGATATTCAGCTGGCGGCCGTGCGCACCATTCCAGGCTTCGAACACGCCCACATTACCCGGCCCGGCTACGCCATCGAGTACGATTTCCTGAACCCCCAGGACCTGCGCCACACCCTGGAAACCAAGTTTATCCAGGGCCTGTATTTTGCCGGCCAGATCAACGGCACTACCGGCTACGAAGAAGCCGGCGCCCAGGGGCTGCTGGCGGGTATCAACGCGGCATTGCGAGCCCAGGAGAAAGACGAGTGGTATCCTCGTCGCGACGAAGCCTATCTCGGCGTCCTGGTGGACGACCTCATTACCATGGGTACCTCCGAGCCGTACCGCATGTTCACCAGCCGTGCCGAATACCGGCTGATTCTGCGGGAAGACAATGCCGACCTGCGCCTGACCGAAACCGGCCACAAGCTGGGGGTCGTGGATGAGCAGCGCTGGCAGGCATTCAATACCAAGCGTGACGCTATCGCAGCAGAGCGCAACCGCCTGGAAACCACCCGTATTCATCCGGGCACGGCCGGTGGCGACGCTGCCAACAGCTTCCTGCGCCAGCCCATGAATCGTGACCAGACCCTGGCGGAACTGCTGCGGCGCCCGGAGATCAACTACAGCCATATTGCACAGATGGCAGACGGGATTGCAGACGATCCGATCGTTGCGGACCAGGTGGAGATCGAGATCAAGTACGAAGGCTACATCTCCCGCCAGACGGATGAGATTGAGCGCCTGCGCCGGAACGAGAACACCCGCCTGCCGGATGATATTGATTTTGACGCCATCGGCGGCCTGTCCAACGAGATCAGGCAGAAGCTCAAGGAAGTCCGGCCGGAAACCGTGGCCCAGGCCTCCCGAATCCAGGGCGTCACTCCAGCGGCTATTTCCCAGGTGCTGGTGCATCTGAAGAAGCGCGATCTTCTGCGCAAACAGTCCGCCTGAGCGCACCCATGAGCGACGCACTCTGGCAACGCCAGCTCGCCCAGGGTCTGGCTGACCTGAATCTGGAGCTCGATCAGGCCAGCCAGCAACAGCTACTGGCGTTTCTGGCACTGCTCAACAAATGGAATCGGGCGTATAATCTCACGGCCGTTCGGGAGCCGCGGGAGATGGTTTCGCGCCAGTTACTGGACAGCCTGAGCATCCTGCCGTTCATCACCGCTGATCATTTGCTGGATGTGGGCGCCGGTGGTGGTTTGCCGGGTATTCCCCTGGCCATTGCCTTGCCCCATAAGCGGTTTACCCTGCTGGACAGCAACAGCAAGAAAACCCGGTTCCTCACCCAGTGTGTGCTGGAGCTGGGCCTGAAAAACGTGGAGATTATCCATGGCCGGGCGGAGAGCTGCGATCCCGCAATCCAGTATCGCCAGATCAGCAGCCGGGCGTTCACGGCGCTGGAAAATATTGTCGCCTGGTGCGGGCATCTGCTCGCGGATGGTGGCGAGTTCCTTGCCATGAAAGGCCAGTTTCCGGATGATGAGGTAGCTGCCCTACCGGCGGGGTGGCAACTCAGATCCCGGCACTCATTATCGGTGCCCGGCTCCGACGGCGACCGGCATCTGCTGGTGATCGGACGGGATGCCAGCCATCAGAATTTCAGGACAGGAGGCTAGTCATGGCGCGTGTGATTGCAGTGACCAATCAGAAAGGCGGTGTGGGGAAAACCACCACCTGCGTCAACCTGGCTGCTTCGCTGGCCGCGACCAAGCGCCGTGTGCTGCTGGTGGATATGGACCCACAGGGCAATGCCACCATGGGCAGCGGCGTGGACAAGAACGCACTGGAGCGTTCCGGCTACGACATGCTGACCAAAAGGGCCACCGCCGCGGAAGTGATTTTCCGGGCGGAGGCATCCGGCTTCGACATCCTGCCGGCCAACGGTGACCTGACTGCCGCCGAAGTGGAACTGATGAACGAAATCGGTCGTGAGCACCGCCTGCGTCTGGCCCTCAATAAGGTGCGGGAAAACTACGACTACATTCTTATTGATTGCCCGCCCTCCCTCAGCCTGCTGACGGTCAATGCGCTCTCGGCGGCGGATACCGTGCTGATCCCCATGCAGTGTGAGTATTACGCACTGGAAGGTCTGGCGGCGCTGATGAACACGGTTGAGCAGATTCAGGAAACCGTGAATCCGGACCTGCAGGTGGAAGGCATCCTGCGGACCATGTACGACCCCCGTAACAGCCTGACCCTGGATGTTTCCGGCCAGCTCAGTGAGTTCTTCGGCGAGAAGGTGTACAAGGCGGTGATTCCCCGCAATGTCCGGCTGGCCGAGGCACCCAGTTACGGCATGCCGGCGCTCAAGTATGATCGGGCCTCCAAAGGTGCGATTGCTTACCTGGCCCTGGCTGGCGAAATGGTTCGCCGGCATGGTTCACAAAAGACATCCGCGGCCGTTGCCGTGTAAACTACCTCTCCTTTGCACACAGATTTTTCATCGGGAAGAATGACAAACACCATGGCGGCGAAGAAACGAGGACTGGGTGAGCGCGGACTGGGCGCTTTGTTGCAGGGCTCCAGGGTAAACCTGGATCAGGAGCTGAAAGACCACGACGGCGAGCTCCGGGACGTTCCGATCGACCTCATCCAGCGCGGCCGGTTCCAGCCTCGGCGGGATATGGACCCGGCAGCCCTGCAGGAACTGGCGGACTCCATTCGCCAGCAGGGCGTAATGCAACCGGTCGTGGTACGCCCGATTGCCGAAGGCCGCTTCGAGCTGATCGCCGGCGAACGCCGCTGGCGTGCCACCCAGATGGCCGAGCTGGATAGCATTCCCGCCATCATCCGCGACGTACCGGATGACGCCGCTATTGCCATGGCGCTGATAGAAAATATTCAGCGCGAGAACCTCAACCCCATCGAAGAGGCCTTTGCCCTGCAACGGTTGCAGGACGAGTTCGGCCTGACCCAGGCCCAGGTGGCGGAAGCGGTGGGCAAGTCCCGCACCACCATCACCAACCTGCTGCGACTGATCAGCCTGTCCGAAGACGTGCGGGTGATGCTGGAACACGGCGACCTGGAAATGGGCCATGGTCGCGCAATGCTGACCCTGCAACCGGAACAGCAGATGCAGGTGGCGAAACAGGTGGTGGCCAAATCCCTGTCCGTACGCCAGACTGAGGCCCTGGTTCGCCGGGTGCAGCAGGAAACTCCCGGCCGCAAGAAAGCAAAAGGAGAGCTGGACCCCAATATCCGCGCCCTGCAGGATGACCTGGCCGAACGGCTCGGGGCCCGTGTCTCCATCGACCACGGTCAGCGTGGAAAAGGCAAGCTGGTGATCGAATACACCTCGCTGGACGAGCTGGATGGTATCCTGGGCCACATCAAGTAGTGACATTGGTCGATAGTGCGAAAGTACTGACTCAGCACCAAAACACCACATGTCGTGACCTGAATCGGTTCATAGCACAACTTGTGTGATTTTGTTGGGAACTGCCGGGAAAACTGGCTATTTTTCCATCAAATTTTCCTGCTGGTTCTGTTGAACACCTACCGGTTAACACATATAATTTCGCGCGCTTGCATAAAGTCTGGACAGGGTGGCTGACAGGAAGCAGGTTTCACGTACGCATGACCATTTTTCAGGCTGGTTCCATGTCCCCGACCAGAAAGCGTATAAACCGGTTGCCGTTTCTGCAGTGGCTGGCGATCGAAACCGGGCTCATTGTCTTGTTGAGCCTTGTCTGGTTTACAGAAAGTCGTTTGGCTGGTTATTCCGCGTTTGTCGGCGGTCTTATTTATGTCATACCAAACGCGTATTTTGCTCACCGGATGTACCGGTTTGAGGGCGCGCAACACGCGCACCTGGTGGTGGGCAACATGTTCAGGGCTGAAACCGTCAAGCTGGCCCTGACTGCCGTCTTTTTTGCGGCCGTTTTCATCTTAATGGAGCCTGTACATGTGCCGGCTCTGTTATTCACTTTTGCTGTGATGGTTGCGTTGGGCCCGCTTCTGCGTTGGTTCATCCGGCCACAACCACAGCGATGACTGGACGAGAGCAGTATGGCAGCTGATACCCCAGTAGAGTATATAAAGCACCACCTAACGAACCTGACCTATGGCAAGTTGCCTGAAGGTTATGAGCGGGCGGATGGCACAGTTGTGGAGGAAGCCACCTGGACCATGGCGCGCACCGGACAGGAAGCCGCGGATATGGGCTTCATGGCGATTCACGTCGATACCATGGGCTGGTCCATCGCGATGGGTCTGCTTTTCCTTGGGCTGTTCCGGTTCGTGGCGAAAAGGGCTACGACGGATACTCCCTCAGGCGTGCAGAACTTCGTTGAAATGACGGTTGAATTTGTGCAGGGCATCGTGCGCGATGTCTTTCACGGTAGAAACCCGCTTATTGCACCGCTGGCTCTGACTCTGTTCGTCTGGATTTTCCTGATGAACACCCTGAAGCTGATTCCGGTGGATTACATACCTTCTATTGCCCATGCCATGGGGCTGGAATACTTCAAGATCGTGCCCACAACCGATCCCAACGGCACCTTCGGCATCGCCATTGGCGTGTTCCTGCTGATTCTTTTCTACAGCTTCAAGGTCAAAGGCGCGGGCGGTTTTGCCAAAGAGCTGTCGTTCACACCGTTCAATCACTGGTCACTGGTCCCCTTCAACCTGATACTTGAGGTACTGGCGCTGATCATCAAGCCCATCAGCCTTGCACTGCGTCTGTTTGGCAACATGTATGCTGGTGAAGTCATATTCATCCTGATTGCACTGTTACCGTTCTGGATTCAATGGACCCTGAACGTACCCTGGGCCATCTTCCACCTTCTGGTAATTACGTTGCAGGCCTTTATCTTTACAACGCTGGCTGTGGTTTACCTCAGCGCCGCGCACGAAGATCACTGATACCCGAAAATAAACCCTTAACTATCTGAGAAAACTGAGGAGTCTTCAATGGAAATGGTATTTATTGCAGCAGCACTGATCATCGGACTGGGCGCCCTGGGCGCTGGTATTGGTTTCGGTCTGCTCGGTGGCAAACTGCTCGAGTCCACTGCTCGTCAGCCGGAGCTCGGCAACCAGCTGCAAACCAAGGCCTTCATCATGGCCGGTCTGCTTGACGCCGTTCCCATGATCGGTGTTGGTATCGCGATGTACCTAATCTTCGTTGTAGCTGGTTAATCAGCCGAAAGAGTTGTCGGGCGCTGTGCTGTTACGTTAAGGCCGCGCCCCACTCTACGGACACCGGGACGCAACGAATAGCAAGAGGTACACTGCCGTGAATATAAACCTTACGTTAATAGGGCAAACGATTGCCTTCGCTATTTTCGTCTGGTTCTGCGTCAAATATGTATGGCCTCCGATTACCGAGGCCATGAGTGCGCGCCAGAAGAAAATTGCCGACGGCCTCTCTGCCGCAGATCGGGCTTCCCTTGATCTGGAACTTGCGCAGGAAAAAGCCTCCAAGGAACTGCAGAAAGCGAAAGAAGAGTCTGCAGCCCTGATCGACCAGGCTAACAAGCGTGCCGCCCAGATCGTTGAGGCCTCCAAGGATGACGCTCGCAAAGAAGGCGAGAAGATCATCGAGCAGGCCCGGGCGGAAATTCAACAGGAGCGTGTTCAGGCTCGCGATGCACTCAGGGCAGAAGTGGCAGCCATTGCCATTGCCGGTGCCGAGAAGATCCTGGAAACCTCTGTAGACGCCAAAGCTCACAGCGAGATGCTGGACAAGCTGGCCGCAGAACTCTAAGCGAGGGTCACCATGGCAGAACTGACTACGTTAGCCCGACCCTACGCGAAAGCCGTTTTTGATGCTGCGAAGGACCATGACGCTGTTGATCATTGGGATCAGGCTCTGGCTTTTGCCGCTCAGGTTGCGGCCAACGAACAGGTGAAGGTCATCCTGGCCAAACCGGGCCTGGCTGAGCAACGCAAGGCACAGCTTCTCGCTGACTGTTTTGAAGAGCAGCTTCCCGAGTCGCTCAGCAACTTCCTGTCAATTCTTGCTGAAAACAATCGTCTTGCCCTGCTGCCAGCCATATCTGAGCTGTTCAGCCTCTACCGAGCTGATCTTGAGCGCACGGTGAAGATGCAGGTGAGCACAGCGTTCGAAATGACAGCCGAGCAGCAGCAGAAATTGATCGACGCCCTGTCCAGGAAACTGGAGCGCAAGGTCGAACTTGAATCCTCGGTTGATCAGTCTCTGATCGGCGGGGTGGTTATACGCACGGGCGACCTGGTTATTGACGCTTCGGTTCGTGGCAAGTTGGCAAGAATGGCCAACGCCGTGGGCTCCTGATTTCAGCACAAGGTTTGAGGACAAAGGCATGCAGCAACTGAATCCATCCGAGATCAGTGACATCATCAAGAAGAGAATCGAGAAACTCGATATCTCTTCAGAAGCAAAAAACGAAGGTACCATCCTCTCCGTTTCCGACGGCATCGTTCGGATTCACGGTCTGGCCGATGTTATGTACGGCGAGATGATTGAATTCGCCAACGGCATTTACGGTATGGCACTGAACCTGGAGCGTGACTCCGTTGGTGCTGTGGTACTGGGCGACTACGAAGACCTGGCCGAAGGTCAGAAGGTTCGTTGTACCGGCCGCATCCTGGAAGTGCCGGTTGGTCCGGAACTGCTGGGCCGCGTTGTTGACGGTCTGGGTAACCCGATCGACGGCAAGGGTGAGCTGGGCAATACCCTCACCTCACCGGTCGAGAAAGTGGCTCCCGGCGTTATCGCCCGTCAATCCGTTGATGAGCCGGTTCAGACTGGTCTTAAAGCGATTGACACCATGGTGCCGATCGGCCGTGGCCAGCGTGAGCTGATCATCGGTGACCGTCAGATTGGTAAGACGGCAGTCGCCATCGACGCGATCATCAACCAGAAGAATACCGGCATCAAGTGTATCTACGTTGCCATTGGCCAGAAGCAGTCTTCCATCGCGGGCGTTGTCCGCAAGCTGGAAGAGCATGGCGCCATGGACCACACCATTGTGGTCGCTGCCGGCGCTGCCGATCCTGCTGCGATGCAGTTCCTGGCTCCGTATTCCGGTACCTCCATGGGTGAGTACTTCCGTGACCGCGGCGAAGACGCGCTGATCATCTATGATGATCTGTCCAAGCAGGCTGTGGCCTACCGCCAGATCTCCCTGCTGCTGCGCCGTCCGCCGGGCCGTGAAGCTTATCCGGGTGACGTATTCTACCTGCACTCCCGCCTGCTGGAGCGTGCCTCCCGGATTAACGCCGACGAGGTTGAAAAGCTCACCAACGGTGAAGTGAAGGGCAAGACCGGTTCATTGACCGCGTTGCCGATCATTGAAACCCAGGCCGGAGACGTTTCTGCGTTCGTACCGACCAACGTGATCTCCATTACCGACGGTCAGATCTTCCTGGAAACCAACCTGTTCAACTCCGGTATCCGTCCGGCGATGAACGCCGGTATCTCCGTATCCCGGGTTGGTGGCTCCGCCCAGACCAAGATCATGAAGAAGCTCGGCGGTAACATCCGTCTGGCCCTCGCCCAGTACCGTGAACTGGCGGCATTCGCCCAGTTCGCATCGGACCTGGACGAAGCCACCCGGAACCAGCTGGAGCACGGTCAGCGCGTTACCGAGCTGATGAAACAGAACCAGTACAGCCCCATGACCGTTGCGGAAATGGGTACCGTGCTGTTCGCAGCTAACGAAGGCTTCCTGGATGATGTCGAAGTTAACAACGTCGTTAAATTCGAAGCGCAACTGCTCGACTGGATGCGTGCCGAACAGAAAGACGTGCTCGACAAGATCGGTGAAGAAGGCAAGTACGATGACGATGTTGCCGCCAGCCTGAAAGCTGCTCTGGAGAAATTCAAGACCACTCAAAGCTGGTAAGCCCGAGGCCCGCTACGGCGGGCCCGTTGGTCCACATGAGTGTCTAACTTGAAAAGGCAGTGACTTATGGCCGTCGGAAAAGAAATACGTAATCAGATCGGAAGCATCAAGAGCACGCAGAAGATCACCAGCGCCATGGAAATGGTGGCTGCGAGTAAAATGCGTAAGGCTCAGGAACGCATGAAGGCCACGCGGCCCTATGCGGAAAAGATGCGCCAGGCAATCGGACATATTGCCAAATCCAACAAGGATTACGTGCACCCCTTCATGAAGGAGCGTGACGTCAAGCGTGTCGGTTACATCGTGGTGTCCTCGGACCGGGGCCTCTGTGGTGGTCTGAATACCAACGCGTTCAAGCTGCTCGTTCGTGAAATGCGTGCATGGAAAGAAAAAGGTGTAGAGACTGATATCTGCGCCATCGGGCAAAAAGGTGCGTCATTCTTCCGCAGTTACGGCGGAAACGTGGTCGCGGCGCTGACTCATATCGGTGACAGCCCGAGTGCGGAGAAGCTGATCGGTAACGTCAAGGTCATGCTGGATTCGTTCGAGGAAGGCAAGATTGATCGCCTTTATGTGATCTATAACGAGTTCGTGAACACCATGACCCAGAAGCCTATCGCAGAGCAGCTTCTGCCCTTGCCGGAAGGCACTGATGAGGACATCGGTCACCAGTGGGATTACATCTACGAACCGGATTCACGCCCTATTCTGGACGGGTTGCTACCACGTTATATCGAATCCCAGGTGTATCAGGGAGTGGTAGAGAATCTGGCCTGCGAACAGGCTGCGCGGATGATCGCCATGAAGAGCGCGACAGATAACGCTGGCGAAATCATCAACGAGCTGCAGCTGGCTTACAACAAGGCCCGTCAGGCAGCCATTACGCAAGAAATTTCGGAGATTGTGAGCGGCGCGGCTTCGGTCTGATCCGACGCACAATCCTACTGGTTTTATTGACTATCAAGATAACGAGGAACCGAGCATGAGTAGCGGACATATCGTTCAGATCATAGGCGCGGTTATCGACGTGGAATTTCCACGTGACTCCGTTCCGGGCGTTTACGACGCACTGCTGCTTGAAGGTGGTGAGACAACTCTGGAAGTCCAGCAGCAGCTGGGCGACGGCATTGTACGTACCATCGCAATGGGCAGCACCGAAGGCCTCAAGCGTGGCCTGAGAGCAGACAATACCGGCAAGCCGATTTCGGTACCCGTGGGCACCCAGACTCTGGGTCGCATCATGGATGTTCTGGGTCGTCCCATCGACGAGCAGGGCGAAATTGGTGAAGAAGAGCAATGGGCGATTCACCGTAAGGCACCCAGCTATGCGGATCAGGCAGCCTCTGCCGACCTGCTGGAAACCGGCATCAAGGTTATCGACCTGATCTGCCCGTTCGCCAAGGGTGGTAAGGTTGGCCTGTTCGGTGGCGCGGGTGTTGGTAAGACCGTTAACATGATGGAACTTATCAACAACATCGCCAAAGAGCACGCCGGTCTGTCGGTATTCGCTGGTGTAGGTGAGCGTACCCGTGAGGGTAACGACTTCTACTACGAGATGAAGGATTCCAACGTACTGGACAAGGTTGCCATGGTTTACGGGCAGATGAACGAGCCTCCCGGAAACCGTCTGCGTGTGGCACTGACCGGCCTGACCATGGCCGAGAAGTTCCGTGACGAAGGCCGTGACGTACTGTTGTTCGTTGACAACATCTACCGTTATACCCTCGCCGGTACCGAGGTATCCGCACTGCTGGGCCGTATGCCTTCCGCGGTAGGTTATCAGCCCACACTGGCCCAGGAAATGGGTGAGCTGCAGGAGCGTATTACCTCCACCAAGACCGGTTCCATCACGTCCATCCAGGCGGTCTATGTACCGGCGGACGACCTGACTGACCCGTCTCCGGCGACTACCTTCTCGCACCTTGACGCTACCGTGGTACTGAGCCGTGACATCGCTTCCAAGGGTATCTACCCGGCGATCGACCCGCTCGACTCCACCTCTCGCCAGCTGGATCCGCTGGTCATTGGTGAGCAGCACTATGACGTAGCCCGTGGCGTACAGAACGTGCTTCAGCGCTACAAGGAGCTGAAAGACATCATCGCCATCCTGGGTATGGACGAGCTGTCGGAAGAAGACAAGTTGACCGTATCCCGTGCCCGTAAGATCGAGCGTTTCCTGTCTCAGCCGTTCCACGTTGCTGAAGTATTTACCGGTTCTCCGGGTAAGTATGTGTCTCTGAAAGAGACCATCGCGAGCTTTGAAGGTATTCTGAACGGTGAGTACGACGATATGCCCGAGCAGGCTTTCTATATGTGCGGCGGCATTGAAGAAGTGATCGAGAAGGCGAAGGCAATGAAAGAGAAGGAAAGTAAGAAGTAAGACTTCCTTCACTTTCGGACCCAAGAGGCATTAGAAATGGCTATGACCGTACATTGTGACGTCGTAAGTGCCGAGGAAAAAATTTACTCCGGGCTGGTAGAGATGCTGATCGCTACCGGCACCGAGGGTGAATTGGGTATCCAGCTGGGCCATGCTCCGCTGCTGACCGAGCTCAAACCCGGTTCAGTACGGATCATCAAGCAGGACGGGAATGAGGAAATTCTGTACGTTTCAGGTGGCTACCTGGAAGTACAGCCCAACCTCGTTACCCTGATGGCTGATACGGCTATCCGCGCCAAGGATGTGGATGAAGCGGCGGCACTGGAAGCCCAGAAAGAAGCTGAAAAGGCACTGGCAAACAAGACAGGCGAGTTTGAATACTCCCGTGCCGCAGCCGAGCTGGCAGAAGCTGCCGCCCAGCTGCGCACTATTCAGAAACTGCGCAAAAACGTTCGCTAGAGTCCGGGTGTTCCCGGAATCTGCCTACGGCCAGTTGATCGCCTGACAAGAGCCGCATCCTGAAACGGATGACCCACCGGAACCTTTCCGGAGTGTCATTTGCCAGGGACGCGGCTTTTTTTGTTCAATACATCCAAATCAGCCACCAGCCCGGAGCGTGGTACACCTATGACATCCCTGCACGTTGTAATTCTGGCCGCCGGCCAGGGCTCCCGCATGAAATCCGCCCTGCCGAAGGTGCTTCACCGCATTGCTGGTAAGCCCATGCTTCACCATGTCATGGCGACAGCCCGTAAACTCGGGGCCGAAGGCATCCACGGGGTGATTGGCCACGGTGCTGATGAAGTGAAGGCCATTACTCCGGACCAGGATGTGCAATGGGCACTGCAGGAACAGCAACTGGGCACCGGCCACGCGGTAGCTCAGGCATTACCGGCGCTGCCCGACGATGCCCGGGTGCTGATTCTCTATGGCGATGTGCCACTGACGCGGCCGGAAACCCTTGAGGCGCTCGTTGCCCAGGTTGGTGAGGATTCACTGGGGCTGCTTACGGTAACGCTGGCCAATCCGGACGGCTATGGCCGCATTCTCCGTGACGAGGCCGGCAAGGTAGTGGCGATTGTGGAACAGAAGGACGCATCGGATGCCCAGAAGGCCATTACCGAAGTGAACACCGGCATCCTCGCCGTTTCGGCCCGTCACCTCAAGGACTGGCTGCCTCAGCTGTCCAACAGTAACGCCCAGGGCGAGTACTATCTCACCGATATTATTGCCATGGCTGCCGACAAAGGCGTGGCCATTTCGGTGGCGCAGCCGACCAATGAATATGAGGTCCAGGGTGTGAATAACCGGCTGCAACTGGCGGAACTTGAGCGATGGTACCAGCGTCAGGAGGCAAACCGCCTGATGACCGAGGGCGCTACCCTGGCTGACCCTGCCCGTCTGGATGTGCGTGGCAATCTGTCAGTGGGTCAGGATGTGCTAATTGACGTCAATGTGGTCTTTGAAGGCGAGGTCTCGCTCGGCAACAACGTTAGCATTGGCCCCAATTGCGTTATCCGCGACGCGACAATTGGCCAGGGAACTCGTATTGAGGCGAATTCTGTTATTGATGGGGCCAGTATTGGCTGCTCTGCGCAGATAGGCCCTTTCGCACGGCTGCGGCCTGGCACAAAGCTGGCTGACAGCACCAAGGTCGGCAACTTTGTGGAAACAAAGAAGGCCGAGGTGGGCGAGGGCAGCAAGATCAATCACCTCAGCTATGTGGGTGACGCCCTGCTTGGACGTAATGTGAATGTGGGTGCAGGAACCATTACGTGCAATTATGATGGGGTGAACAAGTTCCGGACGGTCATCGGAGACGGCGTCTTTGTAGGCTCCAATACGTCCCTGGTCGCACCGGTTTCTCTTGCGGATAATGTAACCATCGGCGCCGGTTCCACTATTACCCGAAACGTAGAGGCAGGCGAGCTTGCCGTGGCCCGCGGACGCCAGCGTAATATTGACAACTGGGAACGCCCGGTAAAAAAAGACTGACTCAAAAGCCCCGACAGGCTTCGATATATTCATAACAGGTGACAGGTATATGTGTGGAATTGTAGGTGCAGTTTCAGAAAGGGACGTTCAGGGTATTCTGCTGGAGGGTCTGCGCCGCCTGGAGTACCGGGGTTATGATTCCGCGGGTATGGCTGTTATTGACAGCAGTCATACCATCAACCGGGCACGCGAAGTGGGCAAGGTTGCCGCCCTGGCCGACGTTATTACCGGTGAAGGCCTGGAAGGCACGGCCGGCATTGCCCATACCCGCTGGGCCACCCATGGCGAGCCGTCGCAAATCAATGCCCATCCGCACATGTCCGGCGAGCGACTGGCCATTGTCCACAACGGCATTATCGAAAACTACCAGGAACTGCGGGAGGAGCTGAAAGCCGAAGGTTTTGAATTTACCTCCCAGACCGATACCGAAGTGGTCGCGCACCTGATCGAACAACAGTACCGCCTGAGCAGGAATCTCTACGAGGCTGTCAGTAACGCTATTGAACGGTTGCGCGGGGCTTTCGCCCTGGCCGTAATTCACGCCGACGAGCCGGATCACATGGTGGTGTGCCGTGAAGGCAGCCCGCTGGTGGTGGGTGTGGGCATTGGTGAAAACTTCATCGCGTCCGACCAGTTGGCACTGTTGCCGGTGACTGACCGCTTCATGTTCCTGGAAGAGGGTGACATCGCTGATATCCGTCGTGACAGCATAGAGATTCATGACCGCGACAAACAACGGGTGGAGCGTGCGATCACCCGTTTCGAACACAGCTCGGACGCTGCCGAAAAGGGCGAGTACCGCCATTTCATGCTCAAGGAAATCCACGAACAGCCACGGGTCATCCGCGCCACTACCGAAGGCCGGGTAACAAACACCCGGGTACTGGAACAGGCCCTGGGCACACAGGCGGGCAATCTGCTGGAAGATGTACGCCATGTCCAGATCATCGCCTGTGGCACCAGTTACCATGCCGGCATGGTGGCCCGCTACTGGATCGAGGAGCTGGCCGGTGTGCCCTGCTCCGTGGAAGTGGCTTCCGAATTCCGCTACCGCAAACACGTTATCCAGCCCGATACCCTGTTCCTGTGCATCTCCCAGTCCGGTGAGACGGCCGATACCCTGGCTGCCCTGCGTCAGGCCAAGAAGGCCGGTTTCCGCGCCGCCATGGCCATCTGCAACGTGCCGGGCAGTTCACTGGTGCGGGAGTCCGACCTGGTCATCATGACCCAGGCCGGCCCTGAAATCGGGGTGGCTTCCACCAAGGCCTTCACCACCCAGTTGACCGCGCTGCTGATTTTCACCCTGGCGCTGGCCCGCCACAACGGCCTCGAAGAAGAACGGGAAGCCGAAATTGTCGAAGCCATCCGCATGATTCCCGGCCAGGTGGAGCAGGTGCTGGCACTGGACGGCGAAATCGTCGAACTGTCGAAATCGTTCATGGACAAGTTCCACAGCCTGTTCCTCGGCCGTGGTGCCATGTTCCCTGTGGCCCTCGAGGGTGCACTGAAGCTCAAGGAAATCTCCTACATCCACGCCGAGGCCTACCCGGCCGGTGAGCTAAAGCACGGACCCTTGGCCCTGGTGGACGGCGACATGCCGGTCGTCACAGTGGCGCCTAACAACGAACTGCTGGAAAAACTGAAGTCCAACCTGGAGGAAGTCCGGGCCAGAGGTGGCGAGTTGTTCGTATTCGCGGACCAGGCGGCCGGTGTGAAGCCCCAGGAAGGTATTCATGTGATGCAGCTGCCTTCCGTACATCCGATCACGTCTCCAATCGTCTATACCGTGCCATTACAGCTGCTGTCCTACCACGTGGCAGTGCTGAAGGGCACCGATGTGGACCAGCCCCGGAACCTGGCGAAGAGTGTCACGGTGGAATAACCGGTCGGTGAATCCTCCGGCCACGCCCAGCATCTTGTAACAGTGCTAGTGTGCCGGCACGGGATACGCGAAATCCGGTCAGGTTGCTCCCTCTCCCGTTCTGGGAGGGGAATAAATCAGTGTTTGCCTCGTACCACAAAGCCAACTACGTTATTAGATTATGATTGTGTGTGACTATCAGTCCTGATTTCGATAATAGCAACCACCAAGGAACCGCCCGGATCAACATTCTTCCTGCACCAAAAGGAGCAATCGTGAAGATGAACGCCAAGCATTTAGCCGCATTGATGCTCTCAGTAGTCATCGGGAACGCCTACGCAGAGACGAACTGGGATATGCCAACCCCCTACGGTGACTCCAACTTCCACACCGTCAACATCCGCGAGTTTGCGGAAGATGTGAAAGAGGCCACCAATGGCGAGGTCAACATAACTGTCCATAGCGCCGGGTCCCTCATCAAGCATCCTGAAATAAAGAACTCTGTTCGCCGTGGCCTTGTACCCATCGGCGAGCTGATCATGTCGCGACTGGCAAATGAGGATCCTCTGTTCGAGGCCGACTCGGTGCCCTATCTGGCAAGCGACTACGATGAAGCCTGGGAACTCTGGCAGGCATCCCGGGATATGCTGGCAGAGCGTCTTGAGCGCCAGCGTCTGAAAATACTGTTCGCAGTGCCATGGCCGCCGCAGGGCATTTATACGAAATTTCCGGTGGAAACCGGCGACGAACTCCAGGGTGTGAAGATGCGCGCCTACAACAAATCGAGTGAACGGCTGGCCGAACTGTTCGATGCCGTCCCGACTCAGGTCGAAGTGCCGGATATTCCGGTGGCGTTTGAAACCGGTCGAGTCGACGCTATGATCACATCCCCTTCAACCGGCGCCAATACGCGGGCCTGGGATTATCTGAGCCACTTCAACCATGCTCAGCTGTGGTTGCCGAAAAACATGGTTATCGTCAACGCCAAGAGTTTCGACGCGCTTCCTGAGTCCGCTCAAAAAGCGATTGAAACGGCCGCCGCTGAAGCCGAGAAGCGGGGATGGGAGGCCAGCAAGGCCGAGACCGACGCCAAGATTGAAATCATGGAAGAAAACGGCATTGTCGTGACCGAGCCCAGCGACGCCCTGGTCGAGCGCCTCCAGGAAGTTGGTGCGACGATGGAGCAGGAATGGCTGGAGCGTGCTGGTGACGACGGTAAGGCGCTCGTGGAGGCTTATCGCGCCCGCTAGTCTTCGGATAGTCTGAAAAATAACCCGGAGCATATCCATGCGCAGGTTTCTGGACTCTCTGTATCGATTCGGGGGGTACATCTCGGCACTACAGCTTACAGTTATCATGGCTATGGTGGTGCTCCAGGTTTCCGGACGAGTTCTCGACAATGTCCTGCAGGCCCTGGGACTGAAATCCCTGGGCCTGCAAATACCGGGTCTGGCGGAACTCGCGGGTTTTCTGTTGCTTGGGGCCACCTTTACCGGGCTGGCCTACACACTGATGGTCGGTGGCCATATCCGGGTGGACCTGTTGCACAGAACACTTCCGGGGAGTATCCGCAAAGCCCTGGACCTACTCGTGACAATAATCGCTTTGGCGATCACTGGTTACGCCGCTTGGCAAAGTACGCTGCTGGCCTATGACAGCTATGACTTTGGTGATCTTTCCATTGGTATGGTTCCGGTTCCACTTTGGATCCCGCAAGCAGTGATGGTGATGGGACTCGTCTGGCTTGTGGTTGCCTTGCTCGATATATTGAGCGGTCTGATCACGGGTCGCATTACCCATATCAAGGACGAAGCCCCTCTGGAGTGAAACCATGGACATGATCTGGATGAGCCTGGCGCTCCTGATCTGCCTTCTGATTCTGCTCGCAGCAGGCCTCTGGGTCGCCTTTGCTCTGACAGCAACGGGTCTGGTTTCTCTGTATTTCCTCAGCAACATTCCGATAGGCCAGAGCCTGTCCACCTCGTTTTACGGCGCCAGCGTGTCCTGGGAGCTGGCAGCGCTACCTATGTTTATCTGGATGGGCGAGGTGCTTTTTCGGTCTCGGCTCTCGGAGGAAATGTTTAACGGTATTGCCCCCTGGGTCGGTCGTATTCCAGGCCGACTGCTCCATACCAACATCATTGGTTGCGGGATCTTTGCTGCCATTTCCGGTTCGTCGGCGGCGACTGCGGCGACCATCGGGAAGATGTCGATACCGGAACTTACCCAACGAGGCTACGATCGCAAGCAGATCCTGGGCACTCTGGCCGGCTCTGCCACCCTCGGCCTGCTGATTCCCCCGTCTATCATTCTCATTGTGTACGGCGTTGCCACCGAGCAATCCATTGCCAGGTTATTCGTGGCGGGCATTCTGCCAGGTTTGCTACTGATGGTAATGTTCGCTGGCTATGTGGGTATCTGGTCCAAGATGAATCCCTCCGGTGTGCCAGTAGATGAGGAAGAATCCTTGCCGCTGGCGGAGAAGTTTCGCCTTAGCAGGCCACTGATCCCGGTGATATTGCTGATTGTGGGTATCATCGGCTCTATCTATGGCGGGCTGGCATCACCAACGGAGTCAGCGGCGGTAGGTGTGGCCCTGGCGCACCTGTTGTCCTGGCGTGGCGGGTCCCTGAGCCGCGCTAATTGTGTTGAGGCCCTGATGGGCACAGTGAAAACCTCCACCATGATCGCTTTCATCCTCGTGGGCGCCCACTTTCTGACCGTATCCATGGGTTTTACCGGCATTCCCCGGGACCTGGCAACCTGGATCAATACGCTGTCACTATCCCCCTACATGCTGCTCCTGGCACTGACGGCATTCTTCATTCTATTGGGGTGCTTCCTGGACGGTATCTCCGTTGTGGTTCTGACTACCTCGGTGATCTTGCCGATGGTACAAGCGGCCGGGATCGACCTGCTCTGGTTTGGAATCTACCTGGTAATCGTGGTGGAAATGAGCCAGATAACACCGCCGGTGGGGTTCAATCTGTTCGTGATCCAGGGGCTGGCGGGGGACAATATTATCCGGATTGCGCTGGCGGCAATGCCTTACTTCCTGCTGCTGATGGCTGGAGTATTGTTGATCACCATCTTCCCGGAAATTGTTACTTATTTGCCCAGTAAAATGGGAAACAGATAGGTTAGTCAGAAATTTTTCAGGCCACCTTCTAAAAACTATCAAACCTAAAAATCCGGCGGATCTGAAAATGTGCGAAAATGGGGTCGAGTTTTATCAAACACCAATGTCCTCGGACAAAACCTCCAGAATTTGCAACTTTTTTAAGCAGATAGTAAGTTTATCCATAAGACATGCCAGCGGGAGAGACCGGGTCACACAGCTGTGAACCCGGCGCCGAAGGAGCAACTGCCCCGGAAACTCTCAGGCAAAAGGACCGCTGGCGTGAAGACTTTCCGAAGAGCTGCCGACGACCGCGTCCGTTGGCACACCGAAGGAGCAAGCGGTCGATTTCGCTGAATCGGCACGTGAATCTCTCAGGTCCAGAGACGGAAGGGGTGCTTTCTACCGCCTGGTGTAGAAAGGGAACCCCGGACGCTCCCTGGAGATTGCTATGAAGCGAATTGCAGTAATTGGCGGTGGTATTACCGGTATCACGACCGCATATACCCTGGCCAAACGCGGCCTGGATGTCACGGTTTACGAAAAACACCGCTATGCCGCGATGGAAACCTCCTTTGCCAACGGTGGTCAGCTGTCGGCCTCCAATGCCGAAGTCTGGAACAACTGGCAGACCATCATCAAGGGCCTCAAGTGGATGTCCCGCCGGGATGCGCCACTGCTGGTCAATCCCAAACCCTCCTGGCACAAACTGAGCTGGTTTGCCGAATTCATTGCCGCCATTCCCCAGTACGAAAAAAACACCACTGAAACCGCCCGCCTGGCTATTGCCGCCCGCGACCACCTGTTTGCGTGGGCGCAGGAGGAAGGCATTGATTTCGATCTGAAGAAACAGGGCATCCTGCACATCTATCGTGACAAGGCCGGTTTCGACCATGCGGCCCACGTCTCGAAGCTGCTTGCCGCGGGAGGTCTTGAGCGCCGGCCGGTTACGCCTGATGAAATGCGCACCATTGAACCCACGCTGGCGGGCAACTACTACGGTGGTTTCTTCACCGAAAGCGATTCAACCGGCGATATCCACAAGTTCACCAATGGCCTGGCCGATGCGATTGTTCGGCTCGGAGTGAAGACCTGCTATGGCCACTCGGTGACCGAGCTCAGTGCCAACGACACCCATGCATGGGTAACCTCCCATGATGGCGAAGAGCAGACCCGCGACACCTTTGACGGCGTTGTTATCTGTGCCGGCGTTGGCAGTCGCGACCTGGCTGCGAAGCTTGGTGACCGCGTGAACATCTACCCGGTCAAAGGTTATTCCATCACCGTTGAACTGGACGATGAAGCTTCCCGGCAGGCGGCACCGACGGTCAGCCTGCTGGACGATGCCACCAAGATTGTGACCAGTCGCCTGGGCGATGATCGTTTCCGTGTCGCCGGTACCGCAGAATTCAGTGGTTATAACCGGGATATCCGCGATGACCGGATTCGCCCCCTTACCCGCTGGGTAGAACAGTGTTTCCCGGGAGTCTGCACCCGCCGCGTCGTACCCTGGGCAGGGCTGCGCCCGATGCTGCCCAATATGATGCCGCGGGTCGGGGCAGGTCGCCTGCCAACAGTGTTTTATAACACCGGCCATGGCCATCTGGGCTGGACGCTCTCGGCGATTACCGCTGAGATGCTGGCCGAAGCGGTCACTGAAAAATAGAGTCGCTACCGAGCCTATTTCTTAGTAATATTACGCAACTTTTTGGGGGTGGTCGTCCGGCCACTCTTCCTTGCCGCGTTCTAAGACCAAATAGTCACACACCCTATACCTTTGGTGGGTTACCCGGTACGCAAATATCAAGGAAGATAACGGCCGATTGCCACACACTGTCTTTCGCCCGTTGACTCAGAAGATTCCTGCAATGCCCACGACCGTTCTTTCTGGCTTTACTCACAATTTCCTGGGTAACGCACCCACCTGGTACAAACAGGTCATCATCCTTTTTTTGATCATCAACCCGCTGATTGTCTGGACTCTCGGCCCGGCGGTAGCCGGCTGGGTGCTGGTGGCTGAATTCATCTTCACCCTGGCCATGGCGCTGAAATGCTACCCCCTGCTGCCCGGTGGCCTGCTGGCGATTGAAGCCCTGCTGGTGGGCATGACCTCAGCCGATGCGGTGTATCACGAGGTACTGGTGAACTTCCCGGTCATCCTGCTGCTGATGTTCATGGTGGCCGGCATCTACTTCATGAAAGAGCTGTTGCTGGTGACCTTCACCCAGATTCTCGTGGGGGTGCGTTCCAAATCCGCACTGTCGCTGCTGTTCTGTGCCGCCGCAGCCCTGCTTTCCGCCTTTCTGGATGCGCTCACCGTAACCGCCGTGATCATCAGTGTTGCCGTGGGTTTTTACTCGGTCTATCACAAGGTGGCGTCGGGCAAGGGTTATCACCACTCCGATCACAACGCCAACAGTGATGAGCATGTGATTGAACTGCACCGTGAGGATCTGGACAAGTTCCGGGCCTTCCTGCGCAGCCTGCTGATGCACGGCGCCATTGGCACCGCGCTGGGCGGGGTGGCCACCATGGTGGGTGAGCCCCAGAATCTGTTGATAGCCAAGGTAGTCGGCTGGGATTTTGCCAGTTTCTTCATGCACATGGCGCCGGTAAGCCTGCCGGTGCTGGTCGCGGGCCTGACCACCTGCTGGCTACTGGAAAAGCTGCGCTGGTTTGGCTATGGCGCCCGCCTGCCGAAACCGGTGCGCCGGGTGCTGGAGGAGTTTGCCGACAACGAACGCACCAAACGTACCAAGGCCGACCAGGCTGCTTTATGGGTGCAGGCGCTGGCGGCGCTGGTGCTGGTTATCGGCCTGGCGTTTCACCTTGCAGAGGTGGGGCTGATAGGCCTGTTGGTAATCATCCTCATCACCTCGTTTACCGGGGTGACCGACGAACACCAGATTGGCAAGGCGTTCCAGGAATCCCTGCCGTTCACCTCCCTGCTGGTGGTGTTTTTCGCCATTGTGGCGGTGATCCACGAGCAGCACCTGTTCAAGCCCATTATCGATTTTGTGCTCAGCCTGCCACAGGACCAGCAGCCGGGCATGTTCTTTATCGCCAACGGACTGCTGTCGATGATCAGCGACAACGTGTTCGTGGCTACGGTATACATCAGTGAAATCAAACAGGCGCTGGATGCCGGCAGTATCGACTACGAGCATTTCCAGGAGCTGGCCATCGCCATCAACACCGGTACCAACCTGCCCAGTGTGGCAACGCCGAACGGCCAGGCAGCCTTTCTGTTTCTGCTGACCTCCGCCATTGCGCCGTTGGTGCGTCTATCCTATGGACGAATGGTGATCATGGCATTTCCCTACACCATCGTGATGGGAGCCGTGGGCCTGTTCTGCGTGATCAACCTGGTGTAACACCGGTAGCCGTTCTCGTTCCCGGTAATAGTTGTGTGTCACGCAGTGCATTCCCGGGCAGGTCTGTTACTCTTTTTACTGTGGTAATAAAGACGATGGCCAGCGGCAACAATGATAATAACAGTCAGTATTCGGACCAGGGCTTCCTGTGTTCTCCAGCAGTGCCCGGGATATGCAATTATCCGCCGCGTAGCTTTTTTGCTACTCGCTTCCCTTTGCCTTGCCGGCCATGCTCAGGCCCAGCCAGCACGCGACACGCTGATAGTGGGCTATGTGGACGTGCCGCCAATGGCATTCAGGGGTGAGGACGGTCGGGCCCAGGGAGAATTTATCGAGCTGACCCGTCGTGTGGCGGAAGAGGCGGGGTATGACCTGGACTTCCGATTTCTGCCGGTCAGCAGGGCTTACCATTACCTGCGTACCGGTGGAATCGATATCTGGCCCGGGGTCACGGATGTACCGGCCCTGGAGAACGAAGTGCTAGAGAGCTTTGTCAGCCCATTTCCTTTCCAGCTCAGTGCCTGGGCCATGAACGGTTCGTCACCGGTTCGGCACTTCAACGACCTGCATAACAAGACCCTGATTCTGATTTCCGGGTATACCTATGGCGGCCTGGCGGCACGCCTGGAGTCCCCCCCTGGCATTACCGTGACTGAGGCTCCAAATCACCAGGCTGCGGTGGCGATGCTGGAACGGGGGAGAGGTGACTATCTGCTGGATTATCAGGACCCTGTAAGGGTCGTACTACAGAACTCTTCCGTAAGGGGCATTCGTGAATACCCGGTACGTGTCCGCAATGCAGCGTGGATTTTTTCCCTGGCCAACCCGAGAAGCAGCGAATTGCGTGATGAATTTGATGATGCCTACCTCCGCCTTGCAGACAGGGGCGAAGCTCCACCACCCCGGGCGTTGAGCGAAGGATTCCTGCTGCCAGGCCTATCCGATTAGTCCCGGGGCCTGACCAGCTGAACATCGCCGTACCATGCGGTGGCGGATTCCCCGGTATTGTCGGAATCCGACATGATGGCCACGCCCACCAGCTCTGGCGGCGGCCGGCCAAACGCGTCTCTGTAATCCGCTACAATATCCCGTTCCACCGTGACCCAATTGCCGGTATTGGCTGACCCGGAGTTCACCGCAATCATCATCGTGGTATCCGTAAAGGGATTGGCCACCATGTCTCCAACCGGCAGCTGATTGGCCCAGATGTAGTTCAGCGCATTGCCCGGCAGCTCTTCTCCGAACATTACCTCCACCGCCTTGCGCTTGGCGCGCTCGAAAAAACCGGCTTCTTCCGGCTCGAATCTGAACGCCACGTAGATGCGGGCGGGATAATCATCGCCGTCTTTTTCGCGGGCATTTCCCTGCTCGTACACATTCGAGACTTTCCAGCGCCAGCGCAGGATGAGCGAGTCTCCGGGTTCCACGGATACCCTGGCTATCAGCCCGGACGCACTGTTGTCCGTGGTTGCCTTAACAACCTGCTCGCCGCTCTCATCAACCAGCTGGTACTGACTGTGACGATCGATCTTCGGAAACTCCAGGGGCTCCCAGCCATCCTCAAGGGATGTCATGGCGGAAAAACCCTTAATCAGCGAGTCATCCTTGCTGTCTGCCTGAGCCGTGGTGGCCATTACAGACAGACTCAGGGACGTAATCAGGTATCCCAGTAAGTAGTTCATGGTGCTCTCCACTGTGTCCGGTTAGTGACCGGCAACCGACCAAAAAGTGCCTTGTCGTTATTGTTCTTACTCTATATAGTGCTTTTATCCTTGGTTAAGTACCAGATGTGGTGGTTAATGGTTGATCAACCAACAGCCTCCGCCACTTATGGTACCGGGAATCCGGTGTGAATCCGGAACTGACGCGCAGCGGTATTGGGGAACAAGCGTGGCACAAAGACACTGGCAAGGAGCCCCTGGTTACCTCCTGAATCGCCTCTGCGTGCACTGAAAGCTGCAGATGCAAGGCGCGGCTCGCCGCCAATGGCCTTAGCCCTTGGCAAGAGTCGCAACACAGCAGGTGCAGCTTTCAGAGCACGCCCTTCGGGGCTTTCAGAGTGCTTCACAATCGGCGTTGCAACTTTTTGAAAGGCCCCCAGCCTTCCTGCAAAGTTGCGCCTTGACTGTGAAGCACTCTGAAAGCCAGAGGCGACTCAGGAGGTGACCAGGGGCTCCAGCCGGGAAGTCGCCACGCAAGGCCGAACCACACGGTTCACGCCCCTGAGTCCGAAGACCTGCCAGGGAATACAACTGCACCTTCGCGTATAAGGTGAGCAGAGTCGACAACCGCGTTCGACCATGGGCATATCTGTCGGATTACGCTTCGCTAATCCGACCTACGTGTGCCGGTGTGGACCCGCGGTCTTGCCCTCCGATTCTCTGCCTGCGCGAAGGACATGGAAACCAACGCGTATTCAGGAGAACCGACATGTCCACCGCCACCCTTCAGGTTATTAAACGCAACGGCACCCTGGTTGGATTTGATCCCGCCAAAATCAGTGTTGCGGTCACCAAGGCCTTCCTCGCTGTTGAGGGCGACGAAGCCGCCGGCTCCGCCCGCATTCATGATTCCGTTGAACGGGTCACCCACCAGGTTATCCAGGCCATAAGCCGCCGCCTGAAAGCCGGTGGCAAGGTGCACATCGAAGACATCCAGGACCAGGTGGAACTGGCGCTGATGCGTGCGGAGGAGCAGAAGGTTGCCCGGGCCTATGTACTCTATCGCGAAGCCCATGCCCAGGAGCGCGCCAGTCAGTCGCCGGTGGAAGCCCATCCCACGCTGACGGTCAAAAAAGCCAACGGTGAAGTGGCGCCACTGGATCTGGGCCTGATGAAAGTCCAGGTGGAGAACGCCAGCCGGGGACTGGACGGCATTGATGGCGAGTCCCTGGTGGATGGTGCACTGCGGAACCTGTACGACGGCATTGCCGAGGAAGAAGTGCTCTCCGCCCTGATCATGACGGCGCGCGGCCGTATTGAACAGGAACCGGACTACAGTGCGGTAACCGCACGACTGCTGCTGGAACAGCTGCGACTGGAAACTGGCACGGCACTGGGACTTCCCCTGAGCCTGCCGCTGGCAGAGGTTTATCCCCAGGCGCTGAGCAGGTTTATTGAGCAGGGGATTCACTACGAACTGCTGGACGAAGCGATGGCATCCTTCGACCTGGAGCGCCTCGGCGCAGCCCTCAAGCCGGAACGGGACTTCCAGTTCGGTTTCCTGGGCTTGCAGACCCTCTACGACCGCTATTTCGTCAACTGGAAGGGCGACCGTCTGGAGCTGCCCCAGGTTTTCTTCATGCGCGTGGCCATGGGCCTGGCCCTGAAGGAAGACGACCCCAATGCCCGGGCCATCGAGTTTTATGACCTGCTATCGTCCTTCGACTACATGGCCTCTACGCCAACCCTGTTTAACAGTGGCACACGACATTCCCAGCTCTCCTCCTGCTACCTCACTACGGTGCAGGACGACCTGGAAGGTATCTATGGCGCTATCCGCGACAATGCCATGCTCTCAAAATGGGCTGGCGGACTGGGCAACGACTGGACACCGGTGCGGGCGCTGGGCTCTCACATAAAGGGCACCAACGGCAGCAGCCAGGGCGTGGTGCCGTTCCTGAAAGTGGTCAATGACACGGCGGTGGCAGTAAACCAGGGCGGCAAGCGCAAGGGCGCCGTGTGCGCCTACCTGGAAAGCTGGCATCTGGACATCGAGGAATTCCTCGAGCTGCGCAAGAACACTGGCGATGAGCGCCGCCGTACCCACGACATGAACACCGCCAACTGGGTGCCGGATCTGCTGATGGAACGCATGCGCGAAGAAAGGGACTGGACCCTGTTTTCCCCCAATGACGTGTCCGACCTTCACGATCTCTATGGCAACGCCTTCCGTGAACGCTATGAGCATTACGAAGCGCTGGCGGAGCAGGGCCAGATCAAACTGTCCAAAAAGATCCCCGCCAAGCAGCTCTGGCGCAAGATGCTCACCGTGCTGTTCGAAACCGGGCACCCCTGGATCACCTTCAAGGACCCCTGCAACCTGCGTTCGCCCCAGCAGCACCGGGGTGTGGTGCACAGTTCCAACCTGTGTACCGAAATCACACTGAACACCAGCGCCGACGAAATCGCCGTGTGCAACCTGGGGTCGATCAATCTGGCCGCCCATATCCGCGACGGCGAGCTGGACGTGCAGCGCCTGGAACGCACGGTGAACACCGCAGTGCGCATGCTCGATAACGTGGTCGACATCAACTACTACGCCGTGCCCCAGGCAAAGAACTCCAACTTTAAACACCGGCCGGTGGGCCTGGGCCTGATGGGCTTCCAGGACGCTCTGTACCAGCTGAACCTACCGTATACCAGCCCCGAAGCCGTGGAATTCGCCGATGTGGCCATGGAGCAGATCAGTTACTTTGCCATCCGTGCGTCCGCCATGCTGGCGGGTGAACGCGGTGCCTACGAGACCTATGAAGGCTCCCTCTGGCAGCGGGGTATCCTGCCCATTGATTCCATCAACCTGCTGAAAGAAAACCGCCGCGAGGGTGACCTGAGCCTCAACACCAACAGCCGCCTCGATTGGACGCCGGTGCGTGAACTGATCACCAGGAACGGCATGCGCAACAGCAACGTCATGGCCATCGCACCAACGGCCACCATCTCCAACATCGTGGGCGTATCCCAGTCCATCGAGCCGGCGTACCAGAACCTGTTTGTGAAATCGAATCTCTCCGGTGAATTCACTGTGGTGAACCCCTCGCTGGTCCGGGATCTCAAGGCTGAAGGTCTGTGGGACAACGTCATGGTCAACGACCTGAAGTACTTCGACGGCAGCGTGCAGCAGATTGACCGGATCCCGGCGGAACTCAAGGCCCGCTACGCCACCGCCTTCGAAATCGACCCGCGCTGGCTGGTGGAAGCCGCCGCAAGACGCCAGAAGTGGCTGGACCAGGCCCAGAGCCTCAACCTCTACATGGCCGAACCCAGTGGCAGGAAGCTGGATGCCCTGTACCAGCTGGCCTGGGAGCGCGGCCTGAAAACCACCTACTACCTGCGCTCCCTGGGTGCCACCGGCGCCGAAAAATCCGCGCCGGTGGCCGCGCCGCAGCCGCAGGTATGCAGCATCGACGAGCCGGATTGCGAAGCCTGCCAATAACTCCATCGTTGCCGTAGGTCGGATTAGCGCAGCGTAATCCGACAACCGAGCCAGCGGTCACTAAACAAATGTCGGATTACGCTGCGCTAATCCGACCTACGAAAATCGAATTCAGAGGTAAAACTTATGCTCAACTGGGACGACGAACCAACCACCCAAACCAGCCCCGCCACCCCGGAGGGCCCGGCCCCCGTCAACGTCGACGACAAGCGGGTCGTCAACGGCGAAACCGACATCAATCAGCTCGCACCCTTCAAGTACCCCTGGGCCTGGGAGTACTTCATGAACGCCAACAAGAACCACTGGACGCCGCTGGACGTCAACATGGCCCAGGATGTCCACGACTACCACCACCGCCTGTCGGCGCCCGAGAAGCACGTGTATGAAAATGTGCTGGCCTACCTGACGACGTCCGACATTCTCGCCATGCGCAACATCGGCCTGGCGGTGATGGAGAAAATGAGCGCTCCGGAGCTGCAGATTTACCAGGCCCGGCAGGTGTATGAGGAAGCCATGCATACCTGGGCTTACCAGCACTGCATCGAAACCCTCAACCTGGACCAGAGCGAAATCTACAACCGCTACCGGGTAGTGCCCGCCATCAACGGCAAGATCCAGATGGCCAACCGCAGGCTCGACGCCGCCATGCGCTCGGATCTGAATCTGCGCAACCGCGACGACCTGCAGGAATTTGTCATGTCCTACCTGTTCTTTGCAGCGGTCTTTGAAGGGGCCTGGTTCTATAATGGCTTCAGCCCCATCTTTGCCCTGCAGCGTCGCGGCCTGATGCGGGGTACAGGCGAACAACTGCAATACATCCTGCGGGACGAGGCGATGCACTTCTCGTTTGGTCTCAAGGTGGTGAATCAGATCCTCGAGGAGGAAAACATCACCCTCGACCCCAAAGCCGTCCGGGACATGTGGGACGAGTCCGAAGCGGCGGAAACCGCCTACGCCAACTATATCCTTCGCGACCCCATTCTCGGCTATTCCGCCGAGTACCACAGCGAACAGTTCCGCTTCGTGGCCAACCGTCGCGCCAGGACCGTGGGCCTGGAGGAGCCGTTCCCGGGTGCCAGGAACGTATCGCCATGGCTGGATGAGCAGGCTACCATGCGCAAGGAAAAGAACTTTTTTGAAACCCGGGTGATCGAGTACCAGACCGGGGCGCAACTGGAGTGGTAGCCGGCCAGGTCCCGGCCCAAATGTTATGAAGGTAATTGAAGGCAGCCTGTGTTCACTGGCCCCGCTGCGCTTTCTCTGCGATGAGATGTTGAGCAGCCTGGCTCAATGGTTACGCATTGCCGGGTACGATACGTCTTTGCCCGCTCAGGGAGCGCAGGACAGGCAACTGATGGAGCAGGCCAGGGCCGAACAGCGGTGGCTTGTCACGGCCGATTCGGATCTTCTGGAGTTCGCCGGTGCGCCTTTCTACGTCATCTACCTGGCAGGCCAGGGTGAGCCTGCCAGGCTGCGGGAACTGACCCTCAAACTCAACCTGGACTGGTGTTTTGCCCCCTTCAGCCGCTGCAAAAACTGCAATACACCTCTTCATACCGCCAGTGACCGGGAAAAACAGCAGTTCTATCCCCATGCGCCCGACCAGAGTGAGGAAACGGTGTTGGCCTGTGCCACCTGTCGCCAGCTCTACTGGGAAGGTAGCCATGTCCGGCGGATGCGCAGCAGACTGGAAAAAATGAACACCTGGCGGAATAAATCCTCTTCCCAACCGTCTTCCTGATGAAAGCCACCCGAAAAGGCTAAATCAGGAGGACGTAACCATGAAAAAGCACGTACTGACTTTCGCAATCTTCTCCATTCTTTCCACCGGCGCCCTGTCCGCTGAGGGTTCCGCCAACGCCAGCGCGGAGGCCGAGGCCAACATGAACGCTGAAGCCAGCACCGGCAATGGTGTTTCCGCCAACGGCGGTGCGTCAGCCAACGCTGAAGGCAGTGCCAACGGCGAGGCGGTTCGCGACGAGGCACGCCAGAACGCCAACAAGGCGGTGAGCGCAGGTGTGGAAACCGGCCAGAAGGTCCGCGGCGCCGCCACTGCTGCCGCAGAGGCGGCCTCGGAGCAGGCCAGCCAAAAGCGCGAACAGGCACAGCAGCGCATGAATGAGGCCCGAAAGGCCGAGATTCGCGCTGAAACCAATCAGCAGATTGGTACGTCTGTTTCTGACAGCGTCAGGAGTGAAGTACAGAACACCGTCAAGGGGACCGTCAGAGGTTCCAGCAGCGGCGGCGCCCTGTAACAACCCACTCCTTACCGGCCGGGCCTGTGTGCCCGGCCTTCTTTGGCTGCCAACAAGGAGCAGACATGCAATCAATTCCACGCATTCTGACGTTACCCCTGGCACTGGGTATGGCCATGCCGTGGCTTCAGCTACAGGCGGAGGAACATGCCCGGTTGAATGGGCACCTCGAGGCCGGTTTCGAACACGACAGCAATGTGACCGTGGATGAAATCGACACCTCCTCTGACCAGAGCGATGAGGCGCAGGTATTTGATGCCGGCCTCGAAGGTGTGCTGAAACCCACCGAGCCGCTCAACATCACCCTCGGTTACTCACTGTCGGGCAGGCGTTACCAGAGCCTCGACCAGTTCGATCAGGATATCCATCTGCTGTCGGCAGACATCAGTTATGACTTTGATCCGGTAACCATCGGCACCAGTTATCACTATTCCCATACCACTCTGGGGGCGGACCCGTTCCTCGACTTCCGACGGGCCGGCATCTACCTGGGCAGCCTGGTGGGGGAGAATGTATACCTGCTGGCAAGCGTGCAGGACAAGCGCAAGGACTTCGACGACAGCGATGCACGGGATGCCGACATTCGTGGCGCCAGCCTGGACTCGTTCTTCTTTTTCAACCAGGCAAGAAGTTATCTGTTACTGGGTCTCGACGGCGATCGCGAGGATGCGGAAGCGGACGCCTATGACAATGACCTGCTGCGGGTCCGGGTCGCTCTGGTGCACAGGTTCACCCTCGGTGGCGAGGACAACAGATTCCGGCTCGGCTGGCGCTATGAGGACCGGGACTACGACCAGGTCACCGTAACCAGCTCGGACCCCCTGTTGAACGACCCTCTGGCGGGTGATCTGACCGAGCGTTCGACAAGCAGACGGGCGGACAGGGCCCGTATTGTGGAGGCAAGCTGGCGGATTGGTCTCAGTGATGTGTTCAGCCTGGAGCCCAGCATCTCCTGGGGCAACTACACCTCCAACGTGGACTCCGCTGACTACGACAGGACCGTGGCCGGTATTACGCTCCGGGCGGGGTTCTGACCCTCGGCTATTACAGGTCCAGCAGGCCGTGGCCAAAGCTGTTGTCACGGCCGCGCCTGCCCAGATCCCTGGCTTCTTCAACCAGGGCCCGGATAACCTGATCGGCCGGCTGCCGGGCAAGACGGCATGCGATGGCGGCCGTGACGACAGGGGCTGCCAGCGAGGTACCGCTGTCAGCACGCATTCCCCCGTCCGGATCTGCCACAGGAACAGAAACCCCGGGGCCGGCAAACATCACCTGCTCGCCTCTGTTGGCCCATCGGTAAAGCTCGCCGGAAGCATCCACCGCCGTCACACCCACGACATCCGGGTAGGCGGCAGGATACAGCGGCCCGGCGGCCGGCCCCTGGTTACCCACGGCGGCCACCAGCAGGATGCCTTGTTCCCGCAAGCTGTCCACTGCCGTGGCGAGCAGCCGGTTGTCCGGGCCCGTCAGGCTGATGTTGATCACCGCCAGATCCTGATTGGCCAGCCAGTTCAGCCCTTCCAGCAGATGCCCGAGGGTGGCCCCGGAAAGGCTGCGATCGCGGTCATAGAATACCGAAGCGTTGAATACCGTGGCTTGCGGCAGCCGGGCCGGCCATTGGTCCCCAAAGCTGCCCACCATCAGGCTGGCGACAGCGGTGCCGTGGTCCCTGGGTTCACGCAGCTGCCCGTCCACATCTGCCATCGCCAGAAAACGTTCCTGGACTATCCGTGCAGTCCTGAACACCGGGTGGTCTGTGGCAATTGAAGTGTCCACCATGCCCACCCGCGCGGGCGCACTGCACAGGCTTTGCCACTGCGGGATTCCGGCTTCCTGAGCGTCCGGGCTTTCCGCAGCCTGCGGTTCAAACACATGGTTTCGGTCCAACCGCTCCGCCAGTTCCGGCAAGACCTTTTCCAGGGCTGCGCGGGAGTCCAGTTCAGGGGTGACCCGGAACCGGGCCACGGTCATACCCAGCCCGGAGAGTTCCCGGCGTTCGAGAAGCGTGATTCCCGGCCGACGGAGGCTGTCGATATCCGAGGCGGTGCCTGTAACCATCCACTGACGCTCCACGGCCCGGAAGCCGTCATCAAGGGCCACCTCATTGAACGCTTTTTGCCCTGCCGTCGTGTGTATTGGTAATGCCGCAGGCAGCTCGGCAAGTCGCTCTCTGATGGCGTTGGCCTTTGCCTCAGCCTGTTTCTCAAGGCGTCTGTCCATGGCCCGCTCTACCAGCTGCCCGGCTTTCTCCTCCACCTGGCGGGAAATCCGGGTTGCCTGGCTGTCCGGGAGGCTGCCTCCCGTCAGTGCCATCGCCGGTGCGGAAAGCGGGCAGAGCAGAATAACAGGCAGCAAGCGTGTCATGAGGAGGTGTTTCATCGTACCAGTCCGGGTTCGAGTGTATTTCATGGGTTAAACGGCCTGGGCGGGGAAAAATTCCACTTTTCATGGAATAAACCGGTTGCCCATCCGTTTTACTGGCAACACTTCTGAAAAAGAACGTTATGCAACAGGAAATCACCGAACTTTTACCCAGGCTCCGCCGATTTGCCTACTCGCTGACCGGCTCCATGGCTGATGCTGACGACCTGCTGCAGAACACGGTGGAGCGTTTGCTGACCCGGGACACACCGGACGATGCCGATCTCACCAGGTGGGCGTTCAGGGTTTGCCGTAACGTATGGATAGACGAATGTCGCGCCAGAAAGGTTCGCCGTGAAGCCGCCCAGCGTCCCGAGCTGACCGACAGCCAGGTGGTCAATGGCGAACACCAGACCACCAAGGAGATTGAATGGAACCGGGTGGATGCCGCCATGGCCCGGTTGCCGGAGGATCAGCGCCAGATCATTTCGCTGGTGGCAATCCAGGGTATGCCTTACAGGATTGTGGCTGACATCCTGGACGTGCCCAGGGGCACAGTCATGAGCCGGCTGGCCCGCGCCAGGGCAGCATTGAGTGAGATACTGGCACCTGTAACCATGAGGACCGATACATGAACATCAACGACGAAACCCTGTCGGCCTTCCTCGACAACGAATTGACCAACGCAGAGATGCAAGCGGTCCGGGACCAGCTGGCGGAGGATCCGGTGCTGGCGGACCGTCTGGCGGATCTGGCCTCAGTGGATGCGGAGCTGCAGGCTCATTACAGCTCGATTGACGACCGCCCACTACCGGCCTCGGTAACCCGAATGCTCGAGACAGAGCCTGCCGGGGGCTCCGCACCAGAGCGGGAAAACGTTGTTACCTTCCCCTGGTGGCGCAGGCTGCGGGGGCACACTGGCAAGGCTGTCGCGGCCGCTGTGATTGCCGGGGTGGCGCTGACGCAATGGCTGACACTGCCATCGGACAGTGACCCGGCATGGCCTGCGGTGGCTGACATTCTGGATACTCAGCCCAGTGGTGAGGTGTATCAGGTCACTCATGAAGCCACCCTGACACCAAGGCTGACCTTCCGGAGCCAGGGCGGAGAATGGTGCCGTCAGTTCCGCCTGGAGACGGAAGCGTCTGCCACGGAGCAGATCGCCTGTCGCAGCGACGCGGGTACGTGGGAGCGCGTGGCCCGTGCGGAAGCCGGGCCCTCGTCGGCACCTGATACCTACCAGACCGCCAGTGGTGGAAGCGTACTTGACCAGACCCTGGACAGGATTATGGCCGGCTCTCCCATCGGGCCGGATGCCGAGCGTACCTTGCTACAACACCAGTGGAACGCAAGGGATTAGAAAAAGAATGCCTTGCTGACATACAGATCACAGATCAGACAGCCGGTAAATATGTCGATTTGTTTTACATCTTATTGAGGAGGAATCCGGGGCGCCTGAGCCAAGCACTTGCTAATAGATCAAAAATTGATCAAGGGCTTGAAACTTGCCTGCATAAGACCTCACGAAATGCTCGCTTCCGCAGTGCGGGCTGTCCGGGACCACGCCCGACGCGGAGGCTCGAGTGCAAGGCATGGACAAGCGCATATTATTTCTTCAGATACTGCGGCGTCACTGGCTGGTGCTGGTTGTAGGCTATGTACTGGTGATTGTTGATCCGTTCGGCATCGGGTCCAGCACCAGCAAGGCCATTTCCAATGCTTTTGACCGCATGGTCTCCCCTTTCTATTCGTCCCATCTCGCCGCCGGAGGGGAAGACTCCGCCGATGTTGTCGACGTTATACTTATTGACGATCATTCCATTCGCACGCTTTCCCACGAAGATAATGGCTATCTCACGGCTAACGATTGGCCATTGGCCTACAGCGACCACGGCTTGCTGATTGATGCCCTGCGCCGGCGGGGTTACGGCACGGTTATTCTCGATATCACGTTTTACAGGGCCCGAAGCACGGATGACAGTTTCGATTTTCTGGTCACTCGTCTGAAGCATCTTCGCGACAACGCCGGCATGTCCATTGTCCTGAGCGCCGGATCTGATCCGGGTGAGCTGGAGCCCTCGATTCATCCACTGGTCAAGGCGGCTAGCGGGCTCGGACTGGCCGGATGGTCCGGCCATGGGGATGCCTACCCGCTGGAAAAGGTGTTTCCTGACGGTACCAGTGTCCTGATTCCCGACGGCGTGGCTGTTCCGACCCTGGCGGTGGCCGGGTATCGGGCCTATTGCGAACGAACGAAGCGGTCCGGTTGTGGTGGGCTGTCGAAAGCAGAAGAGGCTTTGCTGGCCCCGGAGCCGGCGGGCATGCACCTGAAATGGGGTATGCCCGTAGAGGCAGAGCGAGTGGCCAGATCGCTCAACTGTCAGTCGTCTGAATCAGGTTTGGCATGGTTCGAGCTGTTTTTCATTGCGGGGCGAAATATGGTTGGCCCCGAAACCGTTAATAGCGAAGGCCTGCGAGTGTGCCCTCCGGTACCCACGGCTACCATGAACGATGTGTTCTGCACGGAGCCCGGCTGCTATCCGTTATCCAGAGACGAAGAAACCCCACGGGAGCGAATTGCCATAGTAGGCGTTTCCCTTCCCTCCGCCAGAGACCTGTTTGACCCTCCGACACCCGGCCGCCTGCCAGGTGTTTACCTGCATGCTGAAGCTCTTCGCAACCTGCTACTCCATGGGGCGGACTACGTCAAACCTATGGGGCTGTCGCTCTCCCTGGAGTCCTTCGGACTGCCCGGCCGGACCTTGCCCCTCGATCTGCTGGTGGCCTGGCCGGCTCTATTCATCGCTGTCGTATGTGGGGTGCGAGCCTCCGTGAACTGGCGATGGGGAAGAGGCAGCCCTTCCGGACACTCGGAGTGGTCGGAGCTGGCGATGGAACTTTTTGAGATCCTCATAGTGCTGTTTTTGCTGGGGATAATTTATTCGGTGACGCTTTCCGTGAATCGAACACCGGGTTCTTTGGCTGAACTGATTGGCCTTACACCGCTGTTGCTGATTGCCATCCGTAAGGAACGAAAGGAGATGGAAAATGAGAGGATATCATCGCTGGGTTGGCTTGCTTGTTCTATTAAGCAGCCCGCTCTTGGCCGAGACGCAGTACATCACAGGCTTCCATGATCAGGAACACGCATTTGTCATGACGTCTGATGGTTCCTTCGTGCGAGTGGGGGACCTTGGTCTGTTGGCGGAGTTGGAGAACAAGGACTCCCCGGGCCTGAAAATCATTGGCAAGGAAAATGGGCAATACCTGTTCGTGGGATCGGATGGTAAAAAGTACCGGGCCTATGTTCCGGAAGTCATCACAGATCAATCCATCAAATCCATTGTCTACTGCGACCAGTCGCCGGCAGTCTTTTCGGACGATTACCGCATTGCCAGCGCACGCGGCGTTGATGAGGAGTGTGAGTGATGAGATACAACCTTATTATCGGAGCAACGCTGTCTGCATGTCTGCTGCTGGCCGGCTGCAGCACCTCCCCTTATGAATCCGACGAATGGTCGGAGGATGGTGAGCTGCGCCAGAAACACCTGGACGAACTTGTTGCCAGAGCGGCACAGCACGAGGCGAGTGGCCAGGACCCAATGGCCGATGCGGTATTGTTGCGGAGTGACAGTATCGCGCCGCTGGCTGCAGAGTCAGTTACGGCTGAACTCCAGGCCATCGCCGAAGAACTGTCACAGAGCTGGGCGGGAGAGCCCTGCCGGTGCCAGGTCCGGCTTGGGCCCAGCTACAGCTTTGGTGGTTTCACCTATCCCAATGGCACCATCATCATTCAGGCCGGCACGCTCGAGTATCTGGATTCCCGGGATGAGCTGGCGGCATTGCTGTCCCATGAACTGGCGCACCTCTGGCTGGACCATTACGAAAAGAACAGGCTGCAGTCCGCCACAAAAGGCCTGACGGACCTGGCCCAGGCCATCTCCATATTCAGCGATGACGAGGATGCCAGGAAGACGACCATGCGTCTGGGCGGGTCAACGGATGCCCTGGTGGCTGCGGCAGGCTTCACCCAGTGGAATCGCCGGCAGGAAACGGAAGCTGATCTGCTGGCAGCGAAAATACTGGAGAAATCCCGCTACAGCCCGATGGCAATGATTGCCATGCTGACCAAACTCAGGAAAGGAAAGGACGAGGTACCCGTTGCCGGCAGCGCTTACGAGGAGATGGCGGAGGTGACGGCGAAAAAACTGAAAAAGGAAGAGACCGACATCAGTGATAACCAGATACAGAGCTGGCTGAAGGCGGTGTCCGACGACATGGGAGGTAGGGAATACCTGTCCTCGGAAGAGCGTCGCCAGATTGTCAGGTCTGTTATCTATGGTCTTGAGGGCGCCACTCTGGCGCGCTCCTTCACGTCACTGGGAGTTGATCTGGACACGCTGAAGCCAGTGACTTCGTTGAAGGCCCTTTATGGACTGGAGCCTTCGAACCCGGCTTACCTTGGTCTGGTTGACCAGGCGTTGAAGCAGGAACCGGCCAACCTCCACCTGCAACTGATCAAATTCCGTGCGCTGGCCAGTCTTGGCGACCAGAAACGTGCTGAACAGATGGCCGTGGCTTTCATCGAGAGCCCCGACGCTACCTTCAGCGTGTTGAGCGCAGCCACCCAGTTTCTCGACCAGCACGGGACAATGGATGCGGAGACGCGTAAATCGCTGATGCGAAAAGCCGTCACCAAACTGGTTGAACTGGATCTGCCGGAGGCGTATGTGGCGGATCAGTACTATCTTTCCAATCGCTATCAGGTGCCTTTGTACGACAAGTTGAATGAAACGCTGTGCGTAGCCGGTACCGGTAAAACCAACGTTCGTGAGAGATGCGAGATAGCCAGAGAGGCACTGGAAGGCAACCGCAGCTTTTACCGGTTACTGGCGACGGCTGAGCAGTGAGGGCGATGGCGAAACCACCGGTGGGCCGGTTACCGGGGATAATCAGTAGATAGACAGCCATACCGCGAAACTCGGGGCTTATTGGTGAAAGTGAACATTTGTTCACAATATTGGGATGGAGTGCTATGTTGAGAATAAGGGTTTTCTCTTTGCGGGTTCTGTAAATGCAGCGCGACAGGAGAGATCCGGTATTCGGAGGCTGGTACCCATGGGGAACGAGGACAACCCTGATCAGGAGATTATCGCCCGTCTTCGCGACAAAGCTGAGCAGCTTGAACGTCTTGAATCCAGGCTTAAAAGGCTGGAACAGGAATACCAACAACTGGCAGACAGCCAGGAGCTGCTGTCAGGTCAGCTCGCGCGTTACCACCGAAGCCTGACCGAGTGGGAGTGGTTTTTTGAGCATTCCGTGCAGATGCTTTGTATTGCTGGGCTGGACGGTTACTTCAAGCGGGTCAATTCGGCATTTGCAGATGCCCTTGGTTACACCAAGGAAGAACTGATGTCCCGCCCTTTCATTGAGTTTGTACACGCTGATGATGTGCCCAATACCCTCAGAGAGCTGCAAGGGTTGGGAAGCAGTCGTGACAGCATCAACTTTGAAAACCGCTACCTTGCCAAGGACGGAAGCTGGCGCTGGATTGCCTGGCACTGCCCCGCGATCAGCAATGTCACCACCAAACTGTTCGCCATTGCCCGGGATATCACCGAAGACCGGCGCAAAGAAGCAGCCATCCTCTACAAGGCCTCCCACGATTCTCTCACGGGTTTACACAACCGCGCCGCTTTCGAGGAGAACCTTGAAGATGCCATTGCCCAGCAAGAGCGCAATCCTACCGGGGAGGTGGTGCTGTACCTGGTGGACGGAAATACCCAGGAGTTAGGTTACTATCCCTGTGAGCCTTTGGCGGAACGGATTATTGCCCAGGCCAGTGAACCGGTTGAGCTGAGTGAGGGACCGGTTACCGTTGGTTGCAGCGTGGGGATCGCAACCTTTCCCGGAACCGCCGCTGATTTCGGGTCGCTGATTTCCCAGGCCGACAAGGCTATGTACGCTACCAAGAAAGCCGGAAAGAATGGTTTCCGCAAGTTTGATTCCTCGCTGAACTGATGGAGCAGTAATGACGGAATACTTTATCCAGGCGTTTATCTATCTGACCGCCGCAGTTGTTGCGGTGCCTTTGGCGAAACGCCTGGGACTGGGGTCCGTACTGGGTTATCTCGTGGCCGGTGTGGTCATCGGACCGGTGACGGGGCTGGTAGGACAGGAAACCGAAACCATTCAGCATTTCGCCGAGTTCGGCGTGGTGATGATGCTGTTCCTGGTAGGCATGGAGCTGGACCCGAAATCACTGTGGGCCATGCGGGTCCGTCTGCTCGGGCTTGGTGGCCTGCAGGTGGTGCTGACCTCCGGCGCCGGAATGGCCATCGCCTGGTGGTTGGGGCTGCAGTGGCAGACCACCATCGCCGTTGGCCTGATTTTCTCGTTGTCATCCACGGCTATTGTTCTGCAAACGTTGAATGAGAAGGGTCTTAGCAAGACCGAAGGCGGTCGTGGTGCTTTCTCGGTGTTGCTGTTCCAGGATATCGCGGTCATCCCGATGCTGGCGGTCATTCCCCTGTTGACGATATCCGGTCTGGCGGGCGTTGGTTCGACGGACGCAGGGCATCATGGCAGTTACAGCCTGGTGGCGCACCTGCCGGATTGGGCTCACGCCCTGGTGGTGATTGGCTCCGTTGCCACGGTGATTGTAGGTGGCCACTACCTTAGCCGCCCGTTGTTTCGCTACGTGGCGCAATCTGGTATGCGGGAGGTTTTTACGGCTACCGCCCTGATGCTGGTGATTGGTATTGCAGCATTAATGAGTGTGGTAAACCTGTCGCCTGCCCTGGGAGCTTTTCTCGCGGGGGTGGTTCTTGCCAACAGCGAATTCCGTCATGAGCTGGAGGCCAATATCGAGCCCTTTAAAGGGCTGCTATTGGGGCTGTTCTTTATCACGGTCGGTGCGGGCATCAATTTCGACGTATTGGCAGCGCAATGGGACACGGTACTGGCCCTCGGGCTGGTGGTGATTGTGGTAAAGGCCGCTGTGTTGTTGCTTCTGGCGCTACTTTTCGGGCTGCGAGGCCGGGACGGTTGGCTGTTTACCCTGGGGCTTGCTCAAGCGGGTGAATTCGGTTTTGTGCTGCTGACTTACAGTGCGCAGAACGGGGTTATCCCGGCAGACATCACCCAGGTACTGGCCCTGGTGGTGGCGCTGTCCATGTTCCTCACGCCGCTATTGTTCATTGCCTATGACCGACTGGTTCTGCCGCGATACCGCGATGCCCGTAATGAGCAGCTGGAAGAGGATACGATAGATGAACAGGCCCCGGTTATCGTCGCCGGGGTTGGGCGCTTCGGACAGATCGTATGTCGGTTGATGCGCGCAAGCAGAATTCCCATTGTGGCTATGGACCTGGCCCTGGATCAGATTGAAAACCTGCGGCGTATTCAGATCAAGAGTTACTTTGGCGACGCCAGCCGAATGGCACTGCTGGAGACAGCGGGCATTGCCAGTGCGCGCCTGCTGATCGTCGCCATTGATGATCGGGAACGGGCAGTGGCTCTTGTCCAGCATGTCAAACAACACTACCCGGGCGTCTGGGTGTTGGCGCGTGCTTTCGACAGAGGCCATGGTTATCAGTTGCGGCAGGCTGGCGCCGATGATGTGGTCAGTGAAACCTATCACTCTGCCCTGGAACTGGGTGGCCATGCCCTGACCGCAGTTGGTGTGCATCCACTGCGGGCGCGGCAAATGACCTGGTCATTCATCAATAATGAAAAAGCCCACGAGGACGAATTATTCGATGCCTGGAAGGACATTGAGGAGGGGATCCGTTTTAGCCCCCGCTACAGCGAACTGTTCATGAAACTGGAGGAGACGCTGAGTCACGCCATGCATCAGGATTGGCAGCAACCGAGACCCGAGGAGGTTCCACTGTGGCGGCCCCCGAAAGATTAGTTTCGGAAAGTCTGATCCTTCGCTACTCTGACGGCCAGGAGTCACAAACACCCTCATGATTGATAGTCAGCATGGATAACCTCAACCTTCGGCATCTTTATTACTTCTGGGTGATCGCCCGGGAGGGTTCCATTGTCCGGGCTGCAGAGAGCCTTGAGCTGACGCCACAAACCCTCAGCGGCCAACTGGCAACGTTCGAGTCGTCACTGGGCAATGCCCTGTTCCGGCGCGCCAACCGGTCGCTTCAGCTGACGGATTTCGGGCACACGGTGTTCAGCTATGCCGATGAGATGTTCCAGACCGCCCAGGCGCTGACGGATGTGCTGCGTCAGCCGCCGGAAAACAGGCCCTTGAGTCTGTCTGTTGGCATTGCCGCCTCGATTCACAAGTTGATTGCCTACCACCTGACCGAGCCCGCGCTCTCCCTGTCCCGTGAGGTGCGGCTGAGCTGCCGTACCGGTGATACTACCGAGCTGTTGAAGCGCCTCGGACAGCGGGAGCTGGACATTGTCCTGACTGATCGTCAGCCCGCTTCAGCCGAGGCTGGCCAGTTCCGCAGCCACCGGCTGGCGAGCTCCTCCATGTCGCTGTTTGCCGCCCCGGAACTGGCTGCCAGACTGTCCGCGGATTTTCCAGCCAGTCTTGACCGGCAACCGTTCCTGGCGACATCCCTCGATGCCCCCTATATCAGTTCCCTGATGAACTGGTTTTCGAGCCAGAACATTCGGGTAAAAGTGGTGGCCGAGGTGGACGACAGTGCGCTGATCAAGGTTTTCGGCCGTGAGGGGCTGGGTTATTTTGCGGCGCCAACCGCCATCAGTGACGAGGTCTGTCGACAATACCGGGTGGTACACGTCGCCAGTATCCAGGAGGTGAGGGATAATCTGTATGCAGTCACACGTGCCCGGGGCAGCCACAACGCGGCGGTGACCGAGTTGCTGAGAGAGCGGCCGGAGCTGGACGACAAGATCGAAAAAACCGAATAATAAACCAGAAAAAACCGGATTCCTCTCGATTGATTGTTTGTGGATGATGGCATTGTGTTCCACAGAAGGAGAACCGGCCATGAAAACAATTCACAAGTTCCGTCTCGAGTGCGGAAAAGAGCCCAACACCCTGAAACTTCGTGAAGGGTACCGCGTGGTTCGCTGCGAATACCTGGTACCCCAGAAAGGTGTCTACCTGTGGGTGGAACAGCCATTGAACGTTGCCATACCGGTAGTGGAGAGGCAGTTTGTGGTGGTGCACTCCGGTGACCCCGTACCAACCAGTTACCAATACCTGGACACTGCACTCGACCTGTTCGGCCCTGAGGCCTATCATATCTTCGAGGTGGTCGAAACACAGGCAGGCCAGGTGTCTGCACAGCGTGAGCAGGTAAACCCGATACTGTTCCGGCCAGCTTTTCAGCAGGCAGGGTCGGCCTAGAACGCATTGTTTTTTCTGGGGCCCCTGTGGGGCCCTTTTTTTTGCCGGAGTTTTTGATTAATGCCAGACATCATTGTGATGTTCTTCCTGCTGGGTGTAATTGCAGGAACACTTCGCTCGGATCTGACAATTCCCAAAGCTGTCTACGACATTCTCAGTCTTCTATTGATGCTGACCATCGGCCTCAAGGGTGGCATGGCGCTGCATGGCAACCTGCACTGGGGGCTGATCCCGGAAATTCTGGCCATTATGGCGTTGGGCTTTGCCATTCCCCTGGTGCTCTTCCCCATGCTCCGCTACCTGGTCCGTCTGAACGTGGCGGATGCTGCCAGCTTCTGTGCCCACTACGGGTCCGTCAGCGCGGGTACCTTTGCCGTTGCGCTGGCGTGGGTGGAATCCAGGGGGCTGGCAACTGGCGGCCAGGTTACCCTTTATCTGGTATTGCTGGAGTTGCCGGCGATTCTCACAGGGTTGTGGTTATACCGGCGTTATACCCAGGAAGCGGCCCAGACAAGCAGTACCGGAACACCGCTGTGGCAGGAAACCCTGACAAACCGGAGCGTGGTGTTGCTGGTTGGTGGTGTGATTATCGGTATTCTCTATGGTCCGGATAAGGGCGATGGTGTCACCGCGCCGCTGACGGAAGCGTTCTCTCTGGTGCTTTCCCTGTTCCTGCTGGAAATGGGGCTGGTGGCGGCGGAAACCCTGCGCAAGGTCCAGCTTCGCCACTGGCGCCTCATTGCCTTCGCCCTCTGCATGCCGCCATTGCTCTCCCTGCCCGGCCTGGTGACAGGGCTCTGGCTGGGGCTTGAAACTGGTACCATTGTGATTCTGGGCGCCCTTACCGCCAGCGCGTCCTATATTGCGGCGCCGGTGGCGGTTCGACACGCGATCCCCGACGCCGATATCGGGCTGGCGATGCTGGCCTCCCTGGGCATTACGTTCCCGTTCAACGTATTGATCGGTATTGGTTTGTACAGCTACTTCCTGGAAGTCCTGACAGCCTAGCTTCTGGCGGCAATAGCGGTTTCCTATCGAATGACTAAAAACAATCAATTTGCATATTTCTGGTCGGATCAATATCTTAGCCGACTCAAGTTAGCCAATGCCTAAACCTAATCAACAGGAGAACATCTCTTATGGGTATCATTAACAGCGAGATCAAACCGTTCAACGCAACCGCTTTCAAAAACGGCGAGTTCGTTGAGATCAGCGAAGCCGACGTAAAAGGCAAGTGGGCGGTATTTTTCTTCTACCCGGCCGACTTCACTTTCGTTTGCCCGACCGAGCTGGGCGACGTTGCAGACAAGTATGAAGAGCTTCAGAAGCTGGGCGTGGAAGTATTCTCCGTGTCTACCGACACTCACTTCACCCACAAAGCGTGGCACAGCAGCTCCGACACCATCGGCAAGATCAACTACTACATGGTTGGCGACCAGACCGGCACCATCACCAACAACTTCGGTGTTATGCGTGAAGGCCAGGGCCTGGCAGACCGCGCTACCTTCCTGATCGACCCGGATGGCGTTATCCAGGCGATGGAAATCACCGCCGAAGGTATCGGCCGTGATGCAGACGATCTGATGCGCAAAGTTAAAGCGGCACAGTACGTTCGCAACCATCCCGGCGAAGTATGCCCGGCCAAGTGGAAAGAAGGCGAAGCTACCCTGACTCCGTCACTGGACCTGGTTGGCAAGATCTAAGGTTTCAGCAACAGCGAAACCTGTCTGGAAGGCCCGCTCTGCGGGCCTTCTTCGTTTCTATCTGCATGATTTAACGGGCATAATAGCAAGGGCCTATTAAATACTTTGGATCAATTAATTTGAGCTCTGGCTGGCCAGCACGTATCGTTTCAACATATTCGATTTACGACTCAAACTGAGTGTACAAATTCAGATTCATGATATTCAGAGGGGAATAGAGAGCATGTTGGATGCCAGTATCAAGGAGCAATTGAAAGCCTACATGGAAAAGCTGCAGCAGCCGATTGAGCTGGTTGCCGCCTACGATGACAGCGAAAAGTCCCAGGAGCTGAAGCAGCTGCTGGACGAACTCGAGCCCATGTCCGACAAGATCAGCCAGCGCACGGAAGAATCAGAGGATGTACGTCGTCCTTCGTTTGCCATCAATCGCGTTGGCACCGATATCGGCGTGCGCTTTGCCGGCATTCCCATGGGGCACGAGTTCACCTCCCTGGTGCTGGCGCTGTTGCAGGTGGGTGGGCACCCGCCCAAGGCCAGCGAAGACGTTATCGAGCAGGTGAAAGCGCTGGACGGCGAGTTCGAGTTTGAAACCTATTTCTCCCTGTCGTGCCAGAACTGCCCGGACGTGGTCCAGGCGTTGAACCTGATGAGCGTTCTGAACCCGAAGATCAGGCATACTGCTATTGATGGCGCGCTGTTCCAGGATGAAGTGGAGCAGCGTGAAGTCATGGCTGTGCCCAGCGTGTACCTCAACGGCAAGCCATTCGGCCAGGGCCGCATGACCCTTGAGCAGATTATCGCCAAGGTGGATACCGGTTCTGAAGCCCGCGAAGCCGAGAAGCTCAAGCACAAGGACCCGTTTGAAGTACTGGTGATTGGTGGAGGCCCCGCCGGTTCTTCCGCTGCCATCTACGCCGCGCGTAAGGGCATCTCTACCGGTATCGCAGCCGAGCGTTTTGGTGGCCAGGTGGCCGACACCATGGGCATCGAAAACCTGATCTCCGTGTCCTACACCGAAGGCCCCAAACTGGTGGCCGCCATGGAGCAGCACGTCAAAGAGTACGACGTGGACATCATGAACCTGCAGCGGGCCGAGAAGCTGATTCCCGCAGCAAGAAAGGGTGGGCTGCACGAAGTGCGTCTGGCCAACGGCGCTTCACTCAAGGCGCGCACGTTGATTCTGTCTACCGGTGCGCGCTGGCGTCCGCTGGGTGTGCCGGGCGAAGACGAATACCGTAACAAGGGCGTGGCCTACTGCCCGCACTGCGATGGCCCGCTGTTCAAGGGCAAGCGCGTTGCCGTCATCGGCGGAGGCAACTCCGGCGTGGAAGCGGCCATCGACCTGGCTGGCATTGTCGGCCACGTGACCCTGCTGGAATTCGCCTCGGAAATGAAGGCGGATGACGTACTGCAGAAGAAACTGCGCAGCCTGAAGAACGTGGAAATCCTGACCTCCGCCCAGACCACCGAAGTGGTGGGTGAGAACGGCAAGGTCAGCGGCCTGAGCTACAAGGACAGGGTGACCGGCGAGGAACATCACATTGCCCTGGAAGGCGTGTTTGTCCAGATCGGTCTGGTGCCGAACACCGAGTGGCTCAAAGGCGATATTGAGCTCAGCCAGCACGGCGAGATCATCGTCGACGCCCGTGGCGAGACCTCAATTCCGGGTGTTTTCGCCGCCGGTGACGCCACCACGGTGCCTTACAAGCAGATCGTGATTTCCATGGGTGATGGTTCCAAGGCTGCCCTGAGCGCCTTTGACTTCCTGATCCGCAACTCCGCTGATGAGAGTGAAGAAGAGGCGGCCTGAACCGCCGTCTGAACACAGGTTCACACACGGCTGACCCCTAACCAGATCGTGTTTTTTCAGCCCCGTTGTCCGGCTTCCGGATAGCGGGGTTTTTTTTGCGCAAACGGCTCCGGGTTGAAGGGGTGGATTACTTTCTGTACACTTTATTTTAATTGAACGTTCAATTAACTAAAATCAGATCAGGAACACGATGCCGATTGTTGGAGTAAAAGACACCCGAAAGCAGCAGTTGATCGACGCCACCATGGCGTCCATTGCCGAGCTGGGTCTGCAGAACACCACCATCATCTCCATCAGCCGTCGTGCCGGTATGTCGTCCGGCATCATCAGCCACTACTTCGGTGGTAAGCAGGGGCTGATCGAAGCGGCGCTGCGGTATCTGCTGGATCAGCTCGGCAAGGAACTGCGGGAGCGGATGGCCGGCTCCGACGGCTCGCCGGAGCAGCGTCTGCAGTGCATCGTGGAAGCCAACTTCTCCGAGTTCCAGCGCTCGGACCTGGCGGCGAAAACCTGGCTCAGTTTCTGGGCTCGCTCCATGCACGAGCCCGGCCTGCAGCGCCTGCAGCAGATCAACAACGCCAGGCTGTACAGCAACCTCCGGTATTCCTTCGCCCAGCGGCTGCCGAAACAGGCCGCCACCGAAGCCGCGCGCCAGCTGGCCGCAATGATCGACGGCTTCTGGCTGCGCAGTGCGCTGAGCACGGACCCCCAGGAAGGCTTCGCCGCCGCGGAAACGCTGTGTAAGCGATTTGCATTGAACGCGCTCAACCCGACAACGAATTCATCAGCTCAGGTTTGAACCCCATGACAGCATTGCCCCGTTATCAGAACTTCATCAATGGCCAGCCCATGGCCAACGCATCCGGCGAAACCTTCCCGGTAGTTAACCCGGCTACCGGCCAGGTGATCTATGAAGTGGAAGTTGCCGACGAGACCATCCTGAACGCCGCAGTAGAAAGCGCAACGGCAGGCTTCAAGGTATGGTCAGCCATGAGCGGCGCCCAGCGCGGCCGTATCCTGCAGCGTGCCGTGGCTCTTCTGAGAGAGCGGAATGATGAACTGGCGGCGCTGGAGGTGAAAGACACCGGCAAACCCTGGCAGGAAGCCCAGGTGGTGGATGTGGTCACCGGCGCGGATACCCTCGAGTATTTTGCCGGCCTGGCGCCCTCGGTTGAGGGTAACCAGCAGGACCTGGGCGGCGACTTCTACTACACCCGCCGTGAACCCCTGGGCGTGTGCGCCGGTATCGGTGCCTGGAACTACCCGCTGCAGATCGCCTGCTGGAAGTCCGCCCCGGCCCTGGCGACCGGCAACAGCATGATCTTCAAGCCCTCGGAGGAAACCCCCATGGGCGCCCTGAAGCTGGCGGAGATCTTCATCGAAGCCGGCGTACCGGCCGGGGTGTTCAATGTGGTCCAGGGCGCTGGTGCCGTCGGTGCCTGGCTGACCCACCACCCGGAGATCGCCAAGGTGTCGTTTACCGGGGAAGTGGGCACCGGCAGGAAAGTGATGACCGCGGCAGCCTCCACCCTGAAAGACGTGACCATGGAGCTGGGTGGCAAATCACCGCTGATCATCTTTGACGACGCGGATATCGACAACGCTGTCTCCGCCGCGATGCTGGGCAACTTCTATACCCAGGGCGAGATCTGCACCAACGGCACCCGTGTTTTTGTGCACGAGAGCATCTACTCGGAATTCATTGACCGGTTGCTGGAACGTACCCTGAAAAACATCCGCATGGGCGACCCCACCGACCCGCAAACCAATTTCGGCGCGCTGATCTCCAGCAAGCACCAGCAACTGGTACTGGACTACATCGAGAAGGGCATCGCCGAAGGCGCCACCCTGAGCCACGGCGGCAAGGCCGCGAAACCGGCATCCGCGCCCGGGGGCTACTTCGTCGAGCCCACCATTTTCACCGACTGCACCGATGACATGACCATCTGCCGCGAGGAGATCTTCGGGCCGGTGATGTCGGTGCTGACCTTCTCCGATGAGGAGGAAGTGATCGACCGGGCCAACAACACCGAAACCGGCCTGGCCGCCGGTGTGTTCACCAGCGACATCCGCCGCGCCCACCGGGTGATTCACCGTATCGAGGCCGGCATCTGTTGGATCAACAGCTACGGCGCCTCGCCGGCTGAAATGCCGGTGGGTGGTTACAAACTCTCCGGAGTGGGCCGCGAAAACGGTCGTGTCACGCTCGATCATTACACCCAGCTGAAAGCGGTGTATGTGGGAATGGAAGATATAGACAGCCCTTTTTAACCGGGCTGGGAGCCGCGTATGAAAGAAGCAATCTACGATTACATCATTGTCGGAGCCGGGTCTGCCGGTTGTGTGCTGGCCAACCGGCTTACCGAGGGTGGCCACCACCGGGTGCTGCTGCTGGAGACCGGGGGCAGCGACAAGAGCATCTTCATCCAGATGCCTACGGCGCTATCCATCCCCATGAACACCAGGAAATACGCCTGGCAGTTCGAAACCGAGCCCGAGCCCTACCTGGATAACCGCCGCATGCACTGCCCCCGGGGCAAGGTGCTTGGCGGCTCCTCTTCCATTAACGGCATGGTCTACGTACGCGGCCATGCCCGTGACTTTGACGAGTGGCAGGAGCAGGGTGCCGACGGCTGGGACTATCGCCACTGCCTGCCCTATTTCAGGAAGGCCGAAACCTGGGCCTTTGGCGGTGATGAATACCGTGGTGGCAGCGGCCCGTTAGGGGTGAATAACGGCAACAACATGCAGAACCCGCTCTACAAGGCCTTTGTGGATGCGGGCGTGGATGCCGGTTATTTCGCCACCGACGATTACAACGGTGCCCGCCAGGAAGGCTTCGGCGCCATGCACATGACGGTCAGGAACGGCCGCCGCTGGTCCACCGCCAACGCCTACCTGCGCCCCGCTATGGAGCGGGACAACCTGACCGTGGTTACCCATGCGCTGGTTCACAAGATACTGCTGGAGGGCAAACAGGCCACCGGCGTGTGCTATGAGAAAGACGGCAAGCTGGTGGATGTGAAGGCGTCAGCGGAAGTGATCCTTTCGGCGGGCTCCATTGGTTCGCCCCATCTGTTGCAGCTGTCCGGCATTGGTAACCGTGACGTGCTGGAGCAGGCGGACATTCCCGTCAATCACGAGCTGCCCGGTGTGGGTGGCAACCTGCAGGATCACCTGGAATTCTACTTCCAGTTCCGCTGCAAGGAGCCCGTGTCCCTTAATGGCAAGCTCGACTGGTGGAACAAACTCAAGATCGGTGTTCGCTGGCTGCTGAAGAAGGATGGCCTGGGCGCCACCAACCATTTCGAGTCCTGCGGCTTTATCCGCTCCAGGGCCGGTGTCGAGTGGCCGGACCTGCAATACCACTTCCTGCCTGCAGCCATGCGCTACGACGGCAAGGAAGCGTTCAACGGCGACGGCTTCCAGCTACACATTGGCCACAACAAGCCCAAGAGCCGTGGTTCGGTCTATGTGCAGTCTGACAACCCGCGCCAGCCGCCGCGCATTCGGTTCAATTACCTGCAGCACGAGGACGACCGCCAGGGTTTCCGCGATTGTGTGCGCCTGACCCGGGAAATCGTCAACCAGCCTGCCATGGACAAGTACCGTGGGCCCGAAATCCAGCCCGGTGTTGATGTGCAGAGCGACGAGGAAATCGACGCCTTTGTCCGCCAGGCCGTGGAAAGCGCCTACCACCCGTCCTGCACCTGCAAGATGGGCGTGGACGAGCAGGCCGTCGTAGGCCCGGACACCCGGGTGCATGGCATTACCGGCCTGCGGGTGGTGGACTCGTCCATCTTCCCCACCATTCCCAACGGCAACCTCAATGCCCCCACCATCATGGTGGCGGAGCGTGCCGCTGACCTTATTCGTGGCCTCGAGCCACTGAACCCGTCCAATGCCCCCGTGGCCATGGACGAGCAATGGCGAGATCGACAGCGCCCTGGAGGGGCCAGACGCGAGATCGCCTGACCAACCCCCGGCGGTACAACTGCCGCCGGTTTATATGCAAACCATCAGGATTTACCTATCGCCGCTGCGGCAAACACGCCGTTCTGAGTGCGCGATAGTTAAGTGTTGACCCGTCAACGCGGGGGTTTGTGTCCGATTCGAACGAGCAACAGCTTCAAAGTAGAGGAGGAACACCCATGTTGTCCGATATAATAACCATTCCATCCAGCCGGAGGTGTGTATGACACTCTGGTTATCCACAGGCCTGATCTTTACCTTCGCGGCCATCGCGCTGATCCTGCTCAAATGGTGGGACCTGAAAGTCGTCGGCGTTACGCCGGTGCGTACCTTCACGTTCATTGCCATTCTGTTTACCTCTGGCCTGGATGTGGGCCTGATCATGTTCCCGTTGACGGAATTTGCCGGCTACGGCGATCTCGCCACCAGCCCGGAATACGGTTTTGCCAACCCGCTGGCTATCGAATTCGGGTTCTGGGCCTTCCTGATCTGGGGCTTTTATTTCCTGACCTGCTTCTATTTCTGCGTGATTGAGCCGCGGGTGAAGTTCTTCGATATTCCGCTGGTCAAGCTGGTCAACAATGTGGTGATTATCGGCACCTGCGCCTTTACCGCCTTCCTGTTACTGGTCAACCTGCCCTGGTACCTGCCGGAAATCGGTGATGGTGAAACCGTGGTGCCCGCCTTTTACCTGATTGTCTTTGCAGCCATCGCCGCAGCGGTGTATTCCAGCAGTAAGATCAAATACGTGCGCATACTCAGCCTGGGGTCGAGCTGGCTGTTCATTGCCCTGATTGCGGTGATGTGGGGCCGTGCCTTCCTGACTGGTAACGGCAGCGTGGGCGATTTCTTCGGCACCGCAGGCCTGATTGGTGAGTACTTCACCAACCTGCACTACTTCATGCTGCCACTGAACGACTACCACGAGTTCTACCTGTTCTGGTGGTTCTCCTGGAGCATCATGATCGGCCAGTTCACCGCCCGTTTTGTCAGCGGCCTGCGCACCTGGCAGCTGATGATCGCCATGCTGGTGTTTCCCTCTGCCGCCATCGGTACCTGGTTCTCGGTGTTGTATCACTACCACGCTGAAGGCCTGAACATTGCTGCCTTCATCAACATCGCCATGATCACAGTGGGTATCCTGATGGTGGTCAACTCCCTGGATTCGCTGATCCGGCTGTACACCGACAACCTGAACCTGACCGCCAGACGCCTGGGGCAGGGCAGGTATTACCTGGGCAATCTGGTTGCCATGTGTGGCCTGACGCTGCTGTTCCAGCTGGATTTCCTGCGCATTCAGTGGGTCGGTGCACTGGTCATCGCATTGTACTTCAGCTGTTTCGTCTACATTGTAATGAAGCGCCGCTCCGAAGTGATGGGCATTGAAGCCTCGCCCAAAGAGAATACACTCGACTTCGGGAAGATTGAATTAGCGAGCTAGATCGCCACATACATCATCACGGAAACCCGGGAGGGAGCTATGTTTCTCGCCGAAAAATCGACTGGTCACATGATTGAAGTGCTGGACACCAGGAAGCTGTTCGATCCCCACGAAGCGACAGTGAAAGGCAGCCTGCACTTTGGTGAAGAGGCCCAGGACCCGGAGGATTATGAGAAATCCACTCTGAACTTCCCGTCCGGGGAGCCCCTGCCGCTGTGCTGGACGGACCCGGATTTCCGCAGAAGGTGATTCGCGCCCTGTTATCACTGATGGTTCACCATGTTTGAGGGCATGAGCTACACCGACATGGCGGGCCAGATCGTCAGCCTGATCGCGCTGGGGTTCTGCATTGCCGGCTTTGCCAGCAAGCGGGATGACCGCCTGATGGTGCTGCTGATATCCGCCAATGTGGCCTTTGCAGCCCAGTTTGCGCTGTTTGGCAGCTGGACAGCGGCCATACTGAGCCTGCTGGTGATTGGCCGTATCATGCTGGCCCGGCGCCATCTCGGTAGCTGGAAGGTGATGCTGGCGGTACTGGCCGTGAACCTGGTGGCGGCCGCGCTGACCTGGCGCAGCCCGGTGGATTACTTTGCCATTGCCGCCGCCATCTTCGGGACCGTGGGCATGTTCATGCTCCGCGGCATTCCCATGCGGCTGATGCTGATGGCTGCCGCCATTGCCTGGATGCTGAATAACATCGTTATCGGCTCGGTGGGCGGCACGCTGGCCGAAGGCATGGTGGTGGTGACCAACGCCATCACCATCTTCCGGCTTGCCCGCATGAAACGCCGTTACCCCAAAGCGTTTGAAGAACTGAAAGAAACCGGTTCATAGCCGGGCGCTTTCGAATCCCCGCAGCACATTCACCACGTTCACACCGATGGCATCCACGTCGTAGCCACCTTCCATGGTAAACAGGGTAGGCAGCTTCAGTTTCCCCAGCCGTTCGCCCATCAACAGGTAGTCTGCCGATGTCAGCTTGAAAAAGGAGATGGGGTCGTGCTCGAAGGTATCCACGCCCAGGGCGATCACCAGGGCGTCTGGCTGGTAGGCCTCGATTCTGCGACAGGCTGTTTCCAGCCCGTCGCGCCACACGCCGAAGGGCGTACCGGGCGGGTAGACCAGGTTCATGTTGAAACCCTCGCCAGGGCCTTCCCCGGTTTCGTCCTCGAATCCCAGAAAGTGGGGAAACACCAGGTCCGGGTCGCCGTGAAGGCTGATGGTCATCACGTCGTCACGTTGGTAGAAAATACTCTGGGTGCCATTGCCATGGTGGAAGTCCACATCCAGCACAGCCACCCGCCTGGCGCCCTGGTCGCGGAAGGCCTGGGCGGATATGGCGGCGTTGTTGAAGAAGCAGTAGCCGCCGAACAGATCGGCGTGGGCATGGTGGCCGGGTGGGCGGCACAGCGCGAAGGCCGCGGGTTCGCCGCCGGCCACCAGTGCCTGTGCCGTCAGGGCAACATCGGCTGAGGCGCAGGCCGCCTCCCAGGTGCCTTCGGTAATAGAGGTTTCGGCGGCAAAACTGTAATAGCCCAGACGGCCGTCAATGTCTTTCGGCACCCGGTGCCGCATGCCCCGGCCGGGCCAGACCGCGGGAATGGCTTCACCGGGCTTGCCCTCGGCCGTCCAGTCTTCCCAGCTTGTGCGGAGGAAGTCCACGTAGTCCTGGGTGTGCACCCGGAGCACCGGGGCCAGGCCGAATTCCTGCGGTGGCAGCACGTCCCCCAACTGCTGCTGTTTCACCCGGCTGAGTATGGTTTCCGCCCGGGAAGGCTTTTCATGGGGCGCTATCAGAATACCGCCGTCCAGCTCTGTGGTGGCGGTGCGGCGGTTGTGCAACGGCGAAAAAACAGTTTTCATGGGAACATAACCCGTGTTGATCTCGGTAAGCCTGACATTGTGTTGATCAACATACCAAACAATGAATCCACTCACAGGAATCCGTCATGAAAATCGCTGTCTTTTGTGGTTCCAGCCGGGGCAACGACGAACGGTTTGCCGAAGCCGCCGCTGAGTTTGCCGGTTACATGGCAAGCCAGGGCATTGACCTGGTTTTCGGGGGCGGCAATGTAGGCCTGATGGGCGTGGTTGCCGACGCCGTGCTGGCCGGCGGCCGCGAAGTGTATGGTGTTATCCCCGAATCGTTGCGCGACCGGGAACTGGCCCACCAGGGCCTGACCAGGCTGGACGTGGTGGCCTCCATGCACGAGCGCAAGGCGCTGATGGCGGATATGGCCGACGCCTTCGTGGCCCTGCCCGGTGGCCCGGGCACCATGGACGAAATCTTCGAGGCCTGGACCTGGGGTCAGCTCGGCTATCACAACAAACCCTGTGCCTTCTATAACGTGGATGGCTATTACGACGAGCTGCTGGCCTTCATCCGCAAGATGTCCGGCGCCGGCTTTCTCAAGCCCGAATACGCGGAGATGGTGATTGTGGAGCAACAGCCGGAAGCGTTGATATCCGCCCTGAAAAACTACCAGCCACCGGCCTGTAAATGGTCGTAAAGCCGCTGGAGGCTCAGGTTCTGTGCTGCCAGTGAGCGTGACGTAACGCAGAGTGCGCCGCACGCGGCACCGAGCTTCAGGCAGGTTGGCAGGCTTTCCCCGGCAAGGTAACCACTGAGAAAGCCGCTGAAGAAGGCATCTCCTGCGCCATTGGTGTCGCGCACCCGGTCAACCGGCAACGCCGCCTGTTCCAGCCACACCCCCTCGCGATTCAACAGGGTGGCGCCCTGGGCACCATGGGTGCACACCACCAGCTCCTTGCCCTGATCAATCATCTTCTCCATGAAACCGCGATAGTCCGCCAGGTTGTCACTGGACAGAAAAATCACGCTGGCGGCACCAATAAACGGCTGGTGGTGGGGGTTGTGGCCGTCGTAATCGTGCAGGTCGGTCCACACCGGCTTGCCCGCGCTCCTGGCCAATGCCAGCGCGGGCCTGGCGTAGCCCAGTATGTTCACCACCACCAGCTCACAGCTCTCCATGGCCGCGCACACCGGGGCCCAGTCCACCGTTGCCGGTTCGGCCGGTGGTTGGATGAAAATGGACACCCGCCCGCCGTGCGGGTCCATCAGGTTCACATGCTGCTCGGTAGGGGCATCGGTTGTTTCAACCAACAGCTCGATTCCCGGCACGCTCAGGGCACTGCGGGCAAGGCCCGCCTCCTGGTCCCGCCCCAGGAGCGAGTGCAGTATCACCGGGAGCCCCAGAGCCGACAGGTTCAGTGCCTTGCCAGCGCCGGTGCTGCCCAGGGTTCTGTAGCTTTCCTTTGGCCAGATGGTCTGCGGAACAGGCTGTGGCAGCGCATCAAGCTGGATGACGGTGTCTACAGAGACACCACCGATGATCAGTATGGGTTTGTTCATTGATTGAGGCCTCGAAAGGGAGATTCACCAACCCTACCCGGTGTATTGCCGCGACGAATCATCCTTGGTGCTACGCCCCCCTAGCCAAGTGGAACACCAGCGAGTTCAGAGCTTGAGTTTGCGTTGGTGCAGCAACATTGCGATGCAGTGCCAACCACGTAAGAAATTCATTAACCTCCCTCGGGCCCATCTCCCGAGGATGTTTCATTTTGTGAAAGCGAATGAAATAGCGAATCCAGTACCAGTAGGTCTGTTCAGTACGAATGCTGTAGTGATTCACCCGAATGACTGCGCGTACCTGATCACGTAAGCGGGGCTGCTTTCCATGCATTGATGAGGCTCCTTGCCAAAAAACTGTATATTTAAACAGTATTATTGGTGGCACAGATCACAGATGTCAAATGATTGCATGGTAACGTTGCAAAAGGTGGGCTAAGCTTCTGATTTATAAATTTTTGGGTCGAGTTCTTGTGTTTGAAATGGCCGTAATCATGAAGCGGTCAAAGTTTCGCAATCACTGAGACATCAGTCCAATTGCTGTTATGCGAGACGTTCGCCTTGACGTACGTACTCAAAGGCGTACACTTGGTTGCAAGTTGAACACACAAGAGGTGCGTCATGACCGGAATCACAGCAACTGAGGCGCGCAGCAACCTATATCGGTTGATTGACGAGACCGCCGAGTCCCACCAACCAATCGTCATCATGGGTAAACGGAACAAAGCCGTTCTGGTTTCCGAAGAAGACTGGTCTGCAATTCAGGAAACACTTTACCTGCTCTCCGTACCAGGTATGCGGGAGTCGATTCGTGAGGGGATGGATACCCCTGTAGATGAATGCGATGAGGAGCTGGACTGGTGACATGGAAGTTGGTTTACACCAAGCAAGCCCAGAAAGATGCAAAGAAGTTGGCCTCCAGCGGCCTCAAACCAAAGGCCCAGGAACTTTTAGCGCTGATAGCGGAAGATCCATACCGCAAGCCGCCTCCGTTTGAGAAGCTCATTGGTGATCTTGCGGGGGCCTATTCACGCCGAATCAATATTCAGCACCGTCTGGTCTACCAAGTGCTGGAGGACGAGCAAGTGGTGAAAGTCCTCAGGCTCTGGAGCCACTATGAATAATGCATAACCAGTCGCTGTTGCCGGACAATTTTTCCACCGCTTCGCGGCTCCAAAATTGCCGCAAAGCTTCGCGTTAGAGGCTGCTGCCGTTCAATTTAAAGAGGGAAAGTTCAAAGATTTATGGATATCTCGAGTTCAATATCGATGGCGATGGGCGTTCTGCCCTTATTCGTAGTGGTTCTCATATATAAGGAAGCAAAGCCGAAATATCACGGTCTCTGGTTTTTCGGCATTGTGATTATCGCCATTGCAGGATTTCTAGCTGGTGGCCTGGGCGTGTTGGAAAGCTTTATAAGTCATAAGCTGGCAGAAGGCAGTGAGAAGGAGACCCTTAAAGAGGCTCAACACACAGTTGGTATTTGGATTTACATTGGGCCTGCAGTGATAGCGGCAATCGGTGCAAACTTGATTACTGAATTCATATTGCGAGATAAGCCGAGCCCAAATGCCTCTAACAAATAGTTGCAGTTCGTTCCGGCCCTGACGGGCCTCCACCGGGCAGCCTTGTCGCCGCTTCGCTCTGCCAAGGCTGCCACTGAACAACGGCGTTACACCTCACTGATCTGGCCTTGACGCTCGTACGGCAACGCCGTATATTTTGGCAATGCTATTCATCGAAACCTCAACGTTCACCAAGCTATTGCCGAACTACCTCACGGATGAGGAATACCGTGGGCTTCAAACCTACCTTTTGCAGAAGCCGGATGCCGGAGATTTGATCAAGGGATCGGGTGGTGTTCGTAAGGTTCGATGGGCACCAGCGGGTTCTGGAAAGAGCGGTGGCATCAGAGCAATTTATTACTGGAAGAAGTCTGACCACGAGATATGGATGCTCACGCTGTACAGTAAATCAGAGCGCGCCAGCATTCCTGGCCATACGCTCAAGCAGATAGCGGAGGCAATCAAAAATGGGTGACAGGAACCTTGGGGCAGAGATTCTTGATGGTATCAATGAAATCAAGCAGTTCAAGAAGGGTAAATTGGCTCTACGAACGCATGAGCTTTCAGAACCTTCACCGCCCAAAGAGATCAGGCTGAAATTGCACATGTCGCAGTCAGCATTTGCCGGTCTTATGGGCGTGAGTGTGCGAACCCTTCAGGATTGGGAACAGGGTCGGCGCGAACCGCAGGGTCCTGCAGTTGCGCTTCTGCGTATTGCTGAGCAACACCCGGAAGTTTTTAGTCAGCTGCACTGACCAAATTGAGGTGTAACCAGGCCATGCACCGGATGCCGAAACCTCCGCTTCGCTCTGGTTTTGTCACCGGTGATGGCGGGCGTTAGCTGTGATTGCCCCACCTGAAAAGTGATACTATAGTGTCACTATTAGTCTGATTCAGGGTGAGCCCATGAAAGTTGAGCTTGTTACGAACCTCAAGCGCCAAGCCACAAAGATTCTGGCAGATCTGCACTTGTCTAAAGAGCCGATACTGATCACGGAGCATGGTCAGCCATCCGCATACCTTGTCGATGTGCAGGATTACGAGTTTATGCAGCGCCGACTTGAGCTGCTTGAGGGGCTCTCACGGGGGGAGCGTGCTGTACTTGAGGGAAGAACGTACAGCCAAAGTGAGGCCAGGGAGAAAATGAGTAAATGGCTGAAGTAATCTGGACGGAGCCTGCCCTTCAAGAACTGGATGCCATCGCTGAGTACATTGCTCTGGATAATCCTGTTGCCGCAAGTCATCTGGTCCAGGAAGTTTTCGATAAGACCGAGCGCTTGGAAGATTTTCCCCAATCCGGACGGATTCCTCCAGAGCTCCCTGATTCGGTATACAGGGAGGTAGTGATTCCACCGTGTCGCATTTTTTATCGTGAGGATGAGCCGCGGGTTTTCGTTCTCTATGTTATGCGAGAGGAGCGGCAGCTTCGTGCGTACATGCTCGGGAACAGCTAACCAAACGCGTCACTCGGATGCCTTTGTCTTCGCTTCGCTACGTCAAAGTCACCGGTGCGCTTGGGCGTTAACCACAAATTCAGGATCCACGGATGGCGATAACTATTCACCTTACTGCAGCACTCTGGGCGTTGCTGGCCGGGAGTAGTCAGCTATTCACAGATAAAGGAACCAAGCTGCATAAAATAGTTGGTTGGACCTGGATGACAGCCATGGTGATTGTGGCCATCTCATCCTTTTGGCTCACTGGATTCATGAACCTTTTCTGGGGTTACAGTCCTATCCACTTGCTCTCTGTCTGGATATTGGTCTGTGTTGGTGTTTCCGTCTATTCCGCCCGAACTGGCAATATCAAACGGCACCGGGCGTTTGCTATAGGCGCTTTTTACGGGGTTGTTGGCGCGGGCCTCGGCACACTGGCGCCAGGTAGGCTAATCCACCAGTGGATTTTTGGTTAACAAGTCAATCAAGTACCATTCCGGCCACAAAAAACGTGGTCTCCACCGGACTCGCTGTCGCTCGCCGTTTAGCGGGACGTTAATTGCCAAGGAGACGTATGGGTATCAGCTTCAAGGTGAATCACCCCATTACCACTGACCAGTTCATTGGTTTGCTGGAGAGTTCTACCCTCGGTGAGCGTCGGCCAATTCATGACCGAGAGTGTATGGAAGGGGTGGTTTCCAATTCCAATCTCACCGTAAGCGCTTGGGATGATTCTCTTCTTGTGGGTATCGCCCGCAGTGTCACTGACTTTCACTATGCCTGCTATCTGTCAGATTTGGCTGTTCACAAGAGCTACCAGAAATCAGGAATAGGTAAGCGGCTGCAGTCATTGACCCAGGAGCAACTGGGGCCACTCTGTAAATTGATACTCATCGCAGCACCGGCAGCCAATTTGTACTATGGTCAGATTGGTTACATGCACAATGATCGCTGTTGGGTTCTGGAGCCGGGGGTGACCATTGGCAATTAACAAAGCCATTAAGTCTGTTCCGGGCCTGAAGGGTCTCCACCGGGCGGCCTTCTCTCCGCCATTTACGCATGCACCCTTGTGATTATTTGGGGATGTGCTGCGACGCATTATCCCCATTGATCACTGGGAGGAGGGCCCAATGAGAATAGGCCTGCTGTTCATTGCAGCATTCTGGTTCCTTCCGGTTTCGTCCCAAACGCTCCAGATTATGGGGTCGGACGAGGGCTTTCTGCCGTTTTATTACGGTAACAACCTTAACAAGGGCATTTTGGTCGAGGTGATCAATGAGTTCACCCTGAAGACCGGTATCGCAGCCGATTTCCGCCCGATGCCGCGCAAACGCCAGGCCTGGGCCCTGGAAGAAGGGCAAGCCAACGCGGTTTTCGCCAACCCGCTATGGATGCCGCTGCCGGACCGGATGCACGCCGTCGGACCGGTGTTAACCTGGCGTGACCGTGTGTTCGCGCAACCTGGCCGACAACCGGACTCCATCGATGACCTTCAGGGCAGCATCTGTTTGCGTAAATGGTTTGTCTACAGTGATCGACTCGAGCATCGGATCGGTACCGACCTGGTCCGCCATGATGCGTACAATGCCCAGCAGATGCTGGGCATGTTTCTGCAGAAACGCTGCGATTACACCGTCATGAATGAAATGGAGTTCCGGTTTCTGGCACTGCTGGTGGAAGTCGATCCGGACCGTTACAGCACGGAACTGATCGTCGCAGAATGGCCGGTCTATCTTGGTATCCTCAAAACCGAGGCGGCCCTGATTGAAGCGGCGGAAGCTTTTTTCGCTACCCACACTGTTGACGTAGAGGCCATGCTACCCAACCTGCCCCCGCCGGACCAGAACGTCTCGATTCAGCCGGACAAGTAAGGCAGCTAGCGGCCAAAGATCCATTTGCAAGGCACTCAAACAGCTATGACGAGAAAGACATTAGGCTTGACCCGGAAACCAAATAAAGACGCCAAACCAGTGGCTGAGAAAGCCGAAGAGGTGTTTGAGGCTGATCCACAAAAACGTTTTCTAAACGGTGTGGCTATCAATCCAACGCCGGGGATCCGCCTGGAGTCAGGTTCAGAAAAACTCTCGGTGCGCGCGATGGATTTGATCACGCCGATTGGAATGGGGCAGCGGGGTTTGATAGTTGCACCACCGGGGTCTGGAAAGTCGACGATTTTAAAAGATATTTGCCAGGCGGTGGGAAAGGCGTATCCCGAGATTAAACTCTACGCGTTATTGATAGATGAGCGACCCGAAGAGGTGACTGATTTCAAGCGTAGCGTCCCGGCTGAGGTACACGCTTCTTCTTCGGATGAAAGCTACGCTCATCACGCTCGCGTTGCCGATGAGCTTCTTGATATCGCCCGCCAACAAGCTGGCGAGGGTCACAACGTCATGATTGTGATTGACTCTCTCACGAGGCTTGCGCGTGTGCACAATGCGGAGCGAAAGAGCAGCGGTCGTACTATGTCTGGCGGGGTTGATGCGCGAGCGATGGAGATCCCGCGGAGGTTGTTTGGCTCTGCACGAAACCTTGAAAATGGCGGCTCGCTTACCATTTTGGCAACCGTTCTGGTTGATACGGGCAGCCGTATGGACCAGGTTATATTTGAGGAATTCAAGGGCACGGGGAACATGGAGCTGGTTTTATCAAGAGAGGTTGCGAATCAGCGACTCTTCCCCGCGCTGGACATTTCGAAAAGCAGTACACGCCGTGAAGAGCTGCTGTTGGATCCGAAAGATTTGGACAAAATAAGAGCGTTGCGCCGGGCGCTTAGCGGTCTCAAACCGCTGGAGGGCACAAAAAAGCTGGTTGAGCTGCTTGAGAAGTACCCCACAAATGCCGAGCTTCTGAAAAACATCCCCGGGACGCCCATCGATTGATTCCGTGGTGCCTGCTGGCGTTATACCTCAAAGGAGGATTCTGAATGAAGCCAAGGATCAGCATGATTACGCTGGGCGTCAGTGATCTGGAAGTGTCGGTACGCTTCTTTTACCTGTGCCATTGCCAAACACTCAGGTCGCAGGTTTGCTCGTGGTTCCCGCAGGGTGTTTGGACACTGAAATCACTATGCTGCCAACTGCGCATATCTTCTCATCCAGCAAAGCTGCTTGGGATGAGGGGTTAGGGGAGGTACCAAAGTTCGAGGGACTGCCGGCTTGAGCTACCATCACATAACCGGTGGCTGTTGTCGGACACACCTACACTGGCGCTCCGGTGCGCCGCAAAGCCATGGCGTTATGGGCCCAGCCATCAGGAGGGTCAGGGGGGCATCTCTGGAGTTAACTAAGCGAGCTTGATAGAATTTTCTTGGCATCAGGACGGTGCCGAAGGGTCATTTGCGAAAAGGAGAAGGGAATGAGATCAGATGACAGGGAATATGTAGCTGCCGTAATCAATTTTTTCTGGCAAGGCTTGGCGCAGCCTCACTCAGTAAATGAAAACGCTGCAAAAGTAATGTATGAAGCCCTCACGGAAGCGCAGTCATGTACTGCATCAATAGATTTAGTGCCAAGACCGACTTACACGCCAAGCATTAATTATATCATCAAAAAAATAGCAAAAATTGGCCAGCGAATAATGTCTGGAGATACCTCGCTTTATAATATGTGTCGGGATCAAGTCGCCGCAAACTATAAAACTCATATTCGTGCAGCATTGTGGGGGCTTTAATATGAATAAGGTTTTTGTTTTATCGCTTATTTTATTTTTTCCTTTCTCATTGTCAGCAAGTGAAAGAGATTTGCGTATAGTTTATGGGGAGCTTGACTTTTTTATACCTAATAACCCTGTCGTAGTAGGGTACCTTGGGACAGGTAGCGAAATTCTAATCGCTAAATACAGTGATGAGCCCGGCAAGGATATCATTGGCTTTAGTCTAGACAAGGAGGTAAATACAGGAGGCTGTAGCCCTGAAGTTTTCTTTAGATCTGTTTTAAATGCAAATGAGGCTGAATGTAATACAGATGCTGTTGAATCTTTTCGATATGTTTTTATGAAAAACAGAGATTCCGGAAATTGGTCAGGTGACGACAAAGAGTTTTTCTACTTTATCGGATCAGATAAGTCCACGGTATTTATGACAGAAAAAACAAGTGATAATAAAACATACAAAATAGAATCAAATTTTTTGAGCAAAAAGAGAATCAAGGGAATATTCTCAAGCTATCTTTAGTTTCTTGAATTTGATTGCTATCGATATTCAAAGTCCATAACCAGTGCAGGCACGGCGACGCCCTTTACATTGCGCCTTCGGCTCCATTCCAAGGGCTGCATGCTGCAAGCGTTACATGGTGAAGCCAGGCCTATGATTTCGGTGAAACTGAGGAACCTTCGTCACCAAGATAAAGAGGCTGTCATTGCCATGCTTGGAGACCCTGAGGTAATGAGGTTTCTTGGGCCTCGTCGCGCCCTGGCAGAAGACGAGGCAGATTCATGGTTCGAGAATGCGCTCGCTAACTCGACCCGCTTCGCTGTTGCCAACGCTGATACTGACGAGTTTATCGGGTTCTGCGGGGTTAAACAGATAGATGGTGTTTCGGATTTCGGCTGTTTCATAAGATCGGAGTTTTGGGGCAACGGCATAGCTGCCAAGGCATGCGAGTTGGCAGTTGAAAGGCTATCCTCCGAGATCGATTTAGAGACCGTTCAGGTTTTCATCGCGGATGACAATTTGGCTAGCCAGAGAGTAGCTCAAAAACTGGGATGGCAGGCCACGCACAATGGCTCTAAGGATGGAGAGTATGGCCAATACTACCGAATCACCATGTAACCAGGCGGTCAACCGGACGCCAAAAGCGTGCGGCTTTTGGTTCCCTCCGCCAGCCCTAGTGGCGCCACCCACCGGCTTTTTCCAAATTCCTGGTGCACTTGATGCGGTAAGAATTCCAGTTCTGGCTTGGGTGGGTTCCGAGGATAGCATCACGCCTCCCGCACAAACTGAATGGCTGGCTCACACCATGCGTGATTGGCAAGCCGTGGATGTTCGTGTAACTCATGGTGCCGGCCATTTTTCTTTCATGGACCAACCGCCGCCGCAAACTACAGAGCCTTTGGCGGATAAGCATGCATTTCTGCGGGAGCATTCGAGTGAAGTTTGCAAGTTTGTGGTTGGCTAAGAGGCATGGTTAAATTCTGTTACTACAACTAGAGCAAATTAGGTCTCAATTTGATGAGCCTTTAGCTGCACTGCAGAAAATTTAGCCAACTGTTGTAGTAAGTTCCGGGCCTCGGGCGTTACACCGGACACACCTACGCTGCGCTCCGGTGCGCCGCAAAGCCAGGCGCTAAATAGTGAGTATGAGTCAGTATCGTTTCTATAGAGATGGGTTGAAATTTACAGTCACCAGGGATCGGAGACCATATTGCCATGGAAAAGTGGTTCTTTCTCTGAGCACCTATAACTTTACCTTTGCGGATGAGGAAGATAATGAATATTCCATGGTGGCCAGCGGACTGTTTTTCTGGCGAAGTATAAAGCTCTATATAAACGGGACATTTCAAGAAAACTATACTCTCAGTGAGTCAAAGACCAGCCAAATTCGGCTCGATAGCAGGATGTTTGTGAGGATTCGCGGGGAATATGTTCACCACATTGATAAGTCACGTGAGCATGATGAACACGGCAAGTGTCTATACTCGTGGCAAGGGACACCTCGTTCGATTGAGCGGGAAGTTATCTGTTTGGTGGTGCTGCGTTTTATTAGTGGTATGCAAAGCTCATATTCAAGTGCTACAGCGGGTATTTAACAAGTAGCGTAAGTCGGGCCGATTTTCGGGCGCGCTGTGCCTACAAACCGACCGTTTAAAATTGGCGTTAAATCACCGAGGAGACCTCCGATGAAAGGAAAAATAAGTTTGGCGAACTTTATTCAGGAGGTTAAAAAAGAGCTGGTTGATGCTCAGGATACGTCCGGAAAACCATTTTATGAGCTCGAAAGCGTTGAGCTGGAAGTGGCTTTTACTCTTGAGGTAAGTGGCAAGGGCAAAGCGAATTTCGTAGTTTTTGACCTTGCAGGTGAAACATCGGGAACCCAGCTACACAAGGTGAAGTTGAACTTTAAACCAATACCCCCCGAAAAAGGCGATCCCGCCAGTCAGAAGAAAGTTCAAGGTTTTGATTTTAAATCAGATAGTAAGAAAAGTGTTGGTCCAGTTTATGGCAAGTCGCCAAAGCTTTAACTATCACAGGAAAGGGGCGCTGCTGACGTCGCGTCCCTGTTGCTAGCGTTATTATTTTTATCGAAGCTCCAGGGAGGGAAGGTTATGAGTAAGCGTCCGCCCATCACACCTTGTCAGGTATAGCCGGCTTCCAGTTGTGGGGCAATAGCTCATCGATGGCGTTG